>JBDZDL010000022.1:0-1233 GCA_040049195.1 Xanthobacter sp. VNH20 | reverse complement strand
CAGGGTAATCGCATTTCAGACTAGCGCGAGGAGTTTGAGGAGATAGTCTTGATTCCAAGCTGCTTTTTTGAACTTCGCGCGGAGCGAGGCCTTGCTGCTCTCCTTGGCCATGACGTTGAGCGCCATGTGACGGAGGACGGCGAAGTTATGGGGGCCGTTGTCCATGCGGTTGCGTGAGGCGTCTTCGTTCATCGTCACGTCGAGGCGCCAGTGCAAGTTGTTCTCCACGCCCCAATGGCTGCGCACGACCTCGCCGACACGCTCGGGCGACAGCGGCGCGCTGAGAAGATAACAGGCTGTTTCCGTGGAGAGTTTATCGGTCTCCGGCGTTGATCCGGGGATCTCGCGTGTGCGCGTGACCTTGGCAATGGCCTTCAAGCCGGGCCATTGATGGCGCTCCTGCAGCCAGTCGATGTCGGTCGAGACGACGACGGCCCTGGTTTCGATGCGGCCATGATCGGCGTCGACCGTGGGGATGCTCGTTTCGACCTTCGCCAGCGGATCGTCGAGATAAAGGCGGACATCCTCGTGGAGCGTTCCCTGATTGCCTTTGAGCGCGAAGGCGTAGTCGCCACCCTGATCGACGATCTGCCGGGCGATGGCGCGCTGGCAATTGAGCGCGTCGACGGTCACGATCGCCCCTTTCAGCGTCAGCATCTCCAACAGCTTCGGCACGGCGGTGATCTCGTTCGACTTGGCGTCCGTGGCGATCTGCGCCAGCACGAGGCGCTGCTCGCAGCCCCAGGCCGAGACCATATGCAGCGGCGACTTGCCGCTGGCCTTGTCGAAGGAGCGGCGCAGCACCTTGCCGTCGATGGCGATCACGCCTTCACAGGCTTGCGAGAACCGGCCCATGAACGTCAAAAAGCAGGCGCGGAACTGCTCGGGGTCGAGGAGGCGGAACACGCGGGAAAACGTGTCGTGGCTCGGCAATCCGTTCTCAAGCTTCAAGAATTGCCGCAGGAATTCTTCCTTCTCGCGCGCGAACAACGCCATGTCCGAGGCGTATTGCCCGCCGCACAACACGGTGCACAGCGCGATGACCATGATCTCGGTGAGATCGTGAAGCCCGGCGTTGCCGGTGCGCGGGTCTTCCAGGTCCTCAAAACAAGCCGCCAAGCCTTCCATGCGATCCCCCAGCCGTCGCCCGATCCGGCCATCGGCTAGAATCGATTCGTCACAAGCCTGCAACCCCAAAGCTATTGTCAAGCGCGTTCAAATGCGATTCCCCTG
>JBDZDL010000021.1:0-1378 GCA_040049195.1 Xanthobacter sp. VNH20 | reverse complement strand
GCTCACTCTGCAGCCTGGATGTTCCTTGCGCCGACCTGCTTTCCCGGCCGCCCGACGCTGTCGTAGGTGAAGCCGGCTTCGGCCATCTCGTCCGGCCGATAGATATTGCGCAAATCCACCAGCACCGGCTGCGTCATGATCGTCTTGAGCTTGGCAAAGTCGAGAGCGCGGAACGCGTCCCATTCCGTCACGATCACGATCGCATCCGCCCCTTCCGCGATCTCATAGGGCCCGGAGCCGTAGTGCACGCCGGCGGGCAGCACCTTCTTGGCTTCCTCCATGCCCTCGGGGTCGTACGCCCGTACCTTCACGCCGCGATCCAGAAGCGTGTTGACGATGGCGATCGCCGGGCTGTCGCGCATATCGTCGGTATTGGGCTTGAACGTAAGGCCGAGCACCGCAACGGTCTTGCCGCGGGGATCGGAGCCCAGCGCGCGGATCACCTTCTTGCCCACCGCAAGCTTTCGCACGTCGTTGACCGCCACCACCGTCTCGATGATCCGCAGCGGCGTGCCCGCCTGCTGCGCGGTCCGCGTCAGTGCCAGCGTGTCCTTCGGGAAGCAGGAGCCGCCATAGCCCGGTCCGGCATGCAGAAACTTCCCGCCGATCCGGTTGTCGAGACCGATCCCACGCGCCACTTCCTGAACGTTCGCCCCGACCTCCTCGCACAGGTCCGCGATCTCGTTGATGAAGGTGATCTTCATCGCCAAAAACGCATTGCCGGCATATTTGATCAGCTCGGAGGTGCGGCGGCTGGTGAACAGAAGCGGCAGATTGTTCAGCGACAGCGGACGATACACCTGCGCCATCACCTCGCGCGCCCGCGGCTCCTCGCTGCCAACCACAACCCGGTCCGGCCGCTTGAAATCCTCGATCGCCGCGCCTTCCCGCAGGAACTCCGGGTTCGAAACCACGGAGATATCGGCATCCGGCCGGGTTTCGCGGATCACCCGCTCCACTTCGTCGCCGGTACCCACAGGCACCGTCGATTTCGTCACAACGACCGTATAGCCGTCCGCCGCCGCCGCGATCTCACGCGCCGCCGCATAGACGTAGGACAGATCAGCATGTCCGTCGCCACGCCGCGACGGCGTGCCGACCGCGATGAACACCGCATGCGCCTCTTTCACCGCGTCCGTCAGGTCGGTGGCAAAATCCAGCCGACCCGCCGCAACATTGCGGTGCACAAGCTCGTCAAGCCCAGGCTCAAAAATCGGGATCTCTCCCTTCTCGAGCATGGCGATCTTATGGGCGTCCTTGTCGATGCATGTGACCCGATGGCCGAAATCCGCGAAACACGCTCCGGATACCAGTCCAACGTACCCCGTTCCGATCATCGCAATGCGCATGGCACGCTCATCCTAAGTTGCGCAGAAGG
>JBDZDL010000020.1:0-1718 GCA_040049195.1 Xanthobacter sp. VNH20 | reverse complement strand
CCTCACATGAGGGCTTCGATCGTCAAGTGGTTTTTTTGCGCTGCTGCGATCTGTCTCTCCCGGTCCACACGCGAGGCGTGAATGCAAAACCTCATGCGCGACGAAGCAATTCGCTATCGCATCCCGCGCTGGCAGGACATGTGCTCGTTGCTCCGAATGCATTCCGTCATTCTTGCGCGGAAGTCGTTCCCTTCTCGTCTTCGCCACAAGTCGCGATCTCCACGCGTTCACCGAGGCGGAACTCCTGTCGAGACGGGCGCTCACCCGCCAACCTCACATCCGGGCGGACAGGCGTCCGACACCATTATCCCCAATTCGGGCAGGCGGAGTTCCGAAGAGGGCGGCCCCAATCTGGAGAACGGAGCTTGTCGCCCAAGGGCTGTTACGGCAGCCGCCCCCTCGGTTCGGTCAGGTAGATCGCACGCCTACCTTGTCTGTGTATTCACTGCGTTGTCGAAAAACCACGCCACGCTCGATAATCAGGCAGGCTTCAGCACCGCTCCTTCGGGAACGACACCATCGCTTGCATAACGCCATAGGGCGATCAACAATTTGCGCGCGAGCGCGACGAGCAGCACCTTCTTCAGGCGCCCCTTGGCGCCGGCCAGGCGTTCCCTGAACCATTTCGCCAAGGCGCTCTCCGGCTGATAGCGCAGCCACAGCCATGCGAGTTCTCCCATCGCCGCACGCAGACGCCGATTGCCGGCCTTGCTGATTCCTTGCTCACGTTCGCTGCCGCCGCTGTTGAATGGCGTGCCGGTCAGACCCGCATAACAACCCAGCGCCTTTCCGTTGGCGAAGCGTCGAATGAACGCCTCATACACCAACACCGTCGCGCTTTGCGCGCCGATGCTGCGGAGCAAAACAAGCGCTTTGATCATTCGCTGCGCCTCCTCCGGCGCCTCCTCTTCGAGGACGGCGTCACGCTGAGATTCGAGGGCCGCGATCTGCGACAGAACCAATTCGAGCCGCTCGATGATGCGAACGATCTTCGCTTTGGCGTGCTCCGGCAGAGGTTGATCCAGCGCCGTCCTCAGCGCTTCCAGCCGCACCCGTCGATCACGACGCAATGGATTGTAGTCGTCGATTCCCAGCGTCGCCAGCATCGCGCCGATCCGATTGGTCAACATGATGCGCTCGCGGATGAGCTCCTCGCGTTCTCTCGATGGTCGACGCGCGTCCTCTTCGGCCTCCTCCGGAATCGCCACCATCGAGCAAACGCGCGGCTCGCCTCGTAGCCACGCAAGTAGCGTCCGAAGCAGAAGATCGGCGTCGATCTTGTCCGATTTTGCTCTCCGCTTGCGCCGTTCAACGGGAACGCTCGACGGTTGGATGACATGGACCTCGACGCCCCGCGCCATCAGCCAGCGCGCCAGCCAGAAGCCGCCATACCCAGCCTCATAAACCACGATCACGCGATCGATAGCTTTTCCGAACGCTGCGGCGCGGCGACGGTAGCCCTCGATCGAAGTCGCCAGTGCTTCGGCCATCGGGTCGATCGTCTGCTTGGCCTTGACATGCCCAAGTCCCGGCACGTGCGCGGCCACCACCCAGCTATTGTTGCTGGTTTCCACAGCCATGATGAGCGTGGCGTCATAATCCACGGCGACCGTCGGCGATGACGATGAAATTGTCTTTCCCATGAGATGGCGTTCCCTGATTTCTGTTGCGGCTATCAGGATACCCTCCCGGCCGCCGCTACGCCCTCATGGGATCTG
>JBDZDL010000019.1:0-2378 GCA_040049195.1 Xanthobacter sp. VNH20 | reverse complement strand
ACCCACCTTTGCGCGTCCATCCCGTGCCCCAGTTCCCCGCGGCTGACAAGGTGGCGGAGATGCGCCAGCGCCTCGCTGAGGCCGAAGCCGGTCTGATCGAGCGGCAGAGGCCGGAACAGGACCTCCAGCGTCTCCATCACCGTGCGCGGCTCGATGCAAAAGTCCATGAGCCGTTCCAGCCGCTCGTCGTGATGCGCCTTGAGCGCGGCGATCCGCCCATGGAGGCCGTAGAACGGGTCGCCGTGGGAAGGCAGGACCAGAGTGCCTTCGGGCAGCGCCCCGAACTGAAGGAGCGATCCCAGGAACGCGCCGAGCGGATCGGCGCATGGGTCCGAAGGGTGCGTCCCAATGTGCGGCGAGATTCGTGCGAGAATCTGGTCCGCCGCGATCAGCAGGTCTCTCTCCGCGCAATAGAGGCAGATCATCTCCGGCGCGTGGCCTTCGCCGATCATCACCCGCCACGCGCTGCCGGCGAGCGTCAGTTCGTCCCCCTCCTTCACCCGCATATAGCGCCGGGGCAGCGGCCCGACCCATTTGGGATAAAGCATGCCCCGGCGTTCCACCAGGTCCAGGAACGGCTGGGGCGCGCCGCACAGCCGGTTGTGGGCCACGAGCTGAGGAATCACCTCCACGGGATCCTCGTTGAGGAGCAGGCGCGCCTGCATCCACTCCAGGCGGCTCATGTGGATGTCGGCGCCGGTGCGGGCATGGAGCCAACCCGCCAGCCCCACATGGTCCGGATGGAAATGGGTCCCGAGGAGCCGCGCCACCGGCCGTCCGCCGAGCAGCGGATCAGCCAGCACCCGCGCGAAAAGCGCCCGCGTCGGGGCGTCGTCAATGCCGGAATCGATCAGGGTCCATCCGTCCGGCCCCGAGAGCAGCCAGGCGTTGACCTCGCTCGGCGGAAAGGGCAGCGGCACACGCACGCGCAGCAGGCCGGGCGCAACCTCGCTGAGATCGTCCGAGACGGCTTCATGCAGGCCGGTGGTCATGCTCGCTCCCCATATCGCACGCTTTCCCATTCCCGGACCGAGGCGGCCCATTCACCGGCCACATGTGAGAGGTCCGTGCGGTCCGCATGGACGGTCGCTTTGCGCAGGCTCTTGCGGTCGAGCCGCCCTCGGCTTGATCCGGTCGCCGCCCTCGCTCACGACCCAAATTGATTGCATCAGAATTAATTTCTGACACAGTATGTGCTCATGAACAACCAACAAGCAAGCCGTCGGCGGCTCACCTCCGGCCTGTTGCAGGCGGGCCGGCAATGGCGGCGGCTGGCGGAAGCCGCGCTCGCGGCCGATGACATTTCGGAGGCCTGCGCCTCGCCCCTAGTGTGGCTGAGGCGCCTCGGCGGCGGCGTGCGTCAGGTGACCCTTGCGGCACACGTGGGCATCGAAGGCACGTCCCTCGTCCGTTTGCTCGACCAGCTCTGTGACGCCGGGCTCGTGGTGCGCCGGGACGATCCGGAGGACCGTCGCGCCAAGACCCTGTGGCTCACTGCGGAGGGCGAGCAGCTCGCGGAGCGCATCGAGCGCGCCATCGCCAGGCTGCGGTCCCGCATCTTCGCCGAGATCAGCGAAGCGGACGTGGAGGCGACGCTCCGCGTGCTCGATGCCATCGAGCTCGCCCATACCCGGCTCCAGCAGAACCCGAGCCTTCTGGAGGCTGACTCTTGAAGCTTCCCTCGGCGCGCGACTGGCTGTTCTCCACCAAGGCCTTCACCGCCGCCATGCTGGCGCTCTACGTGGCCCTGGCCATGGACCTGCCGCGCCCCTATTGGGCCATGACCACGGTCTATGTGGTGTCCCACCCGCTCACCGGCGCCACTACCTCCAAGGCGCTCTATCGCATGCTCGGTACCCTCATCGGCGCCACTGGCGCGGTGGTGCTCGTGCCGACGTTCGTGAGCGCCCCCGAGCTTCTGAGCATCGCCGTCGCCGCCTGGATCGGAGGGCTGCTCTACCTCTCTTTGCTCGATCGCACGCCCCGCAGCTACGTGTTCATGCTGGCGGCCTACACTCTGCCCATCATCGCTTTGCCGACGGTCACCGCGCCGGAGACCATCTTCGACGTGGCTCTCGCTCGCAGCGAAGAGATCATCCTCGGGATCCTGTGCGCAAGCCTCGTGGGCGCGGTCGTGTTCCCGGTGAGCGTCGGGCCGGCCCTCGCCGCACGCGTCGGCGGCTGGCTGCGCGATGCCGGCGCCTGGGCCGGCGAGGTGCTGCGTGGCGAGGTGACGGATGAGGCCGTGCCCCTGGTCCGACAGAAGCTCGCCGCGGACGTCGCGGCGCTCGACGCGCTCATCATGCAACTGGCACACGATCCCGAGGCGCGCGCCTTCGCCCGCGAAGCCGGAGAGCTCCGCGGGCGCCTGCTGCTGC
>JBDZDL010000017.1:0-10236 GCA_040049195.1 Xanthobacter sp. VNH20 | reverse complement strand
GACGAGCGTGCTCATGGGCGGGTCCTCCGGGCGAGGGCGCAGGCGATCTGCAGCGCGATCTGCACCGACAGCAGGCCCATGCCAAGGGTCATGGTGGCGTAGGGAATCCACAAAGGCGGGGCCCAGGAAGACGAGGACACCTGCCCCTCGATCCAGGCTTCCTCCAGCAATGCGAACGACTTCCAGGTGAAGAAGGCGCAGAAGGCGAAGCTGGCGATGTCCACCACCAGCAGCCGGGCGGCGTTCACACGCGGCGGCAGCAGCGCGCTCAGCGCCTCGATCGCCACATGGCCGCGCCGGCCTTGGACGTAGGCCGCCGTCATGAAGGTGGCGCCCACCAGCAGGAAGACCGAGGCCTCGTCCTGCCAATAGCTCATGGACCCGAAGGCGAGCCGCGAGGCGACGCTATAGGAGAGGATCAGCCCTGCAAGCACGAGCACGAACGCGGCCAGCAGCACGATGATACGGTTGAGCAGGGCCATCGCGCGGGCAAGGGCGGCGAGAACCTCGCCGCCTTGCGTGCGCGCCGGGAAACCGGCGTCGGTGTCCGGCGCAGTATCCAGCGTCGGAATCATGCGGAGGCCGCCAGTGCGAGCAGCTTCGCGCAGTTCTCGCTTTTGCCCGCGAAGTCCTTCCAGGCGGTTTCCTTGGAAATGGCGACCCATTTGCTGATGATGTCCGGGGTCAGCATATGGACGTCGGCGCCCGCCTTCTTGTAGGTCTGCTCCACGCGCTCGTCGTCGGCGAGCGCACCCTTCAGCCCGAATTCCTGCAATTCCAGCCCGACCGAGGTCACGATCTGCTTCTCCTTGTCGGAGAGGCTGTCGAAGATGATCTTCGAGATCAGCAAAGGTTGGAACGTGAACTGGTAGGAATTGCCCCGCCCGGTCGCGAGATGCCGCGCGACTTCTTCGGTGCGGAAGGAAATCATGCTGGTGGAAGAGGTCACGGCGGCTTCGCAGATGCCGGTCTGCATGGCCACATAGAGCTCGTTGGACGGGAACGAGACCACGGTGCTGCCGATGCGCTGGAACACGAGGTCCATCTCGCGCGAGCCGCCGCGCACCTTCACGCCCTTGGCATCCTCCGGCGCGACCACCGGCTGCGCCTTGCTTACGCAGCCCGCCGCCTGCCACACCCAGGTCAGGATCATCACGCCCTTGGCGGCCAGCGCGCTTTCCAGCACCTCGCCCGCGGGCTTGGTGCGCCAGGACAGGCCGTGCTCATAGTTGGTTACGATTCCGGGCAATTGCGCGATGTTGCATTCCGGAATCTCGCCGCCCGCATAGGCGATGGGAAACAGCGAGAGATCGAGCGCGCCCTTCCGTAAGGCGGAGAATTGCGCATTGGTCTTCATCAGCGAAGAGCCGGGATAGACGTTGAACTTCAAAGCGCCGTCGGAGCGTTTCTCCACCTCGGCGGCGAATTTGTTCACCAGCTGGTCGCGGAAATCGCCGTCGCTTCCGGTCGCGCCGGGAAACTGGTGCGAGATCTTGAGGATGCGGGCGTCCGCCCGGGCCTGCCCGGTGCTGCGGATGACAAACGGCGCGGCGATGGCGCCGGACACAAAAAGTCTGCGACTGATCTTCATGGCGTTTCTCCCAAAATGGTCCGACGTTGCGGAGCGGGCGGGTTTTTTGCGCCCGGTTCTTCTCGCGCGGGCTGTGGCTCAGCCCCGCGCTTGTGGGCTTCGTGTGGGGTCAGGCGGCGTCCTCGTTGGCTGCGAGCGCGGCCTGAGCCACCACCCCACGCGATTCCAATTCCTGGATTTCGGCGGCTGTGTAGCCGTAGTTCGCGAGCACTTCGCGGGTGTGCTGGCCGAGCAGCGGCGGAACGCGGCGGATCCAGCCGTCCTCGGCGCCGGCCATCTTCAACGGGCTGGAAAGCTGCGAGAGCGGGCCGAGGGTCGGATGCGGCAGGGTTTCCACTAGGCCGAGATGGGCCACCTGCGCATCATTGAGCGCGTCCGCGATGGTGTTGATGGGACCGGCGGGAATTTCCGCCGCCACCAGCAGGGCGGTCCAATGGGCGCGGGTGCCGCGCGCCAGCTCCGCCTCGATGATCTCGCGCAGAAGCTGCCGATGCTCCATGCGGCGTGCATTATCGAGGAAGCGCGGGTCGCTCTTCAGGTCCGCCCGGTCCAGGATGTCGCACAGCTTCAGCCACATCTCCTGGGTCGCGGCGCCGATGTTCATGTCGCCGTCGCCGGCGCGGAACACCCCATAGGGGGTGATCACGGGATGAACGTTTCCCGTCGGCTCGGCGACTTCCCCGATGCTCAGATAGCGTTGGCCCTGCACGCTGAGCAGGCTGATGAGGCTGGAGAGCAGCGAGGTCTCCACATGGTCGCCGCGGCCCGTATCCTGCCGCGCGATCCAGGCGCTCAGCACGCCGATCGCGAGCCACATGCCGGAGGTGAGATCGCCGATGGCGATGCCGACGCGGGTTGGCTCGGTGGTGCCGGTAAAGCTCATGAAGCCGGAATAGCCCTGCGCGATCTGGTCGAAGCCGGGGCGCGCGCTCAAGGGGCCGGAGGAGCCGAAGCCGCTGATGCTGGCGACGATCAGGTCCGGCTTGAGGGCCCGCAGTTCCTGCGGATCGAGGCCGAGCTTGGCCATGGTGCCGGGCTTGAAATTCTCGATGATGACGTCGGATTTCAGCGCCATCTCGCGCAGCAGCCGCAGGCCTTCCGCGGAGCGGAAATCGAGCGCGATGCCGCGCTTGTTGCGGTTTCCGGAGAGGTAATAGGCGCTCTCGGTGCGGTCGAACGGACCCCAGGTGCGGATCATGTCGCCGCCGCCCACCGGCTCCACCTTGATCACATCGGCGCCGAGGTCGGCCAGGATCATGCTGCAGAACGGGCCGGACAGGGCGCGGGTCAAATCCAGGACGCGCATCTTTTCGAGGGGCAGAGGCATGGCGCAGGTCATCTTGCTTGTGTGTGGCGGGGCGGGGCGCGCGCGGCGCTATTTCACCACCGCGAGATAAGATGCGGGCAGTTGATCGAGCAGCACCGACACCAGTTCGGTCTGCAGCGTCAGGTGCTGCTTCATGAGCTTGTGCGCGCCCTCCTCGCGGCATTCGAGGATGGCTTCGGTCACCTGCTCGTGTTCGCGGCTGGATTTGCGCATGCGCGCGGGGGTCGTGAGCCAATATCGGCGATAGGGCGCGAGGCGCTTGCGCAGCAAGGTCGCCTGCTCGCCCAGGAAATCGTTGTGGCTGCCGCGATAGACGATCTCGTGGAAGTTGAAGTTCGCCTCCGCATAATCCTTGCAGGCGTCCGGCCCCTCCTTCTGCGCCAGCTCGCGGCAGCGTTCCATCGCATGGGCGAGGGAGTCGCGCTCGAGCGTGGTCATGCGCGCGGCGGCGAGGGCGGCACACATGCCTTCCAGCTCGGCCATGACTTCGAACATCTGCACCATGCGCTGGAGGGACAGCGGGGCGACCACGGCGCCGACCCGCTGGCGGATATGCACGAAATCGATCGCGGCAAGCTGCAGGAAGGCTTCGCGGATAGGGGTCTTCGACACGCCGAAGCGCTTCGCGAGGCTCACGTCGTCGAGCTTCTCGCCCGGCTCCAGCCGTCCCGAGACGATCTCCTGTTCAAGATAGCGGTAGATGGCGTCGGCATGGGTGCCGGACCCCCGCAGGAGGCCTTCCTCCTTGCCGTCTGCCGGCTTGGCCGCTGTCTCTTTGCGCACGGGCTGCACTCCCTTTGAGGCGATCTTGTCCAAAAAAATATTATTTGCAATTGAAAAAATATTATTTGACCCCTGTGCCGCTGCGCAATGTTCTAGGAGGGAGCGAGCGCGCCCTCGTGCCCCAAAAAGAAAGCGTCGAGGCATAAAAATATTTTTTATATGAGGCTTGGAATATTATAAACGCATAAATCAGCCAACCGAGCTGGGTCAGGCGAAGGACGAGACGGACCACATGAGCGGCGAGATCGAATTCGAGATGCAGGAGGCCATCGGGGTGGTCACCATCCATAATCCGGGCAAGCGCAACGCGCTGACCGTCGCCATGTGGACCAGCCTGCGTGACCTCTTCCTGCGCCTCGATGCGGAGCGCGCGTGCCGCTGCATTCTCCTCACTGGCGGCGGCGGTGCGTTCGCGGCGGGCGCGGACATCAGCGAGTTCGAGCAGGAGCGGTCCACACGCGCCCAGGTGACCCGCTATCACGAGGTCCACGTGGGTCCGGCGCTCGACGCCATCCTCAGGTGCGGCATTCCCACGGTTGCGAAGATCCGCGATGCCTGCATGGGCGGAGGCATGGAGATCGCCGCGCTCTGCGACCTGCGCATCGCCAGCACCGACGCGAAATTCGGCATTCCCATCAACCGGATGGGCTTTCCCCTCGCGTTCGGCGAAACCGAGCTTCTGTTCAAGCTGTTCGGGCGCGGCGTGCTGGCCGAACTGGTGCTGGAGGGGCGGGTGTTCGCGGCCGACGAGGCGTTGCAGAAGGGCATCGTGCAGCGCGTGGTCGCCCCCGATGCGCTGGACGACGAAGCGATGGCCACCGCGCAGCGCATTGCCGCCGGTTCCCCGCTCGCCCACCGCAGCAGCAAGGCGCAATTGCTGCGGCTTTTGCGCGACTGGACCCCGGTCTCGGCCGAGGAGCGCGCGGCATTCTACGATTTCGCGGAAACGCAGGACTATAAGGCCGGCTACGAGGCGTTCCTGAAGAAGGAGCGCGCGGTCTTCACCGGAGCCTGACCGGGCGTGGCGCGCCACGCCCGCCGGTTCTCTTTGATAGGCCCGAACGCGCGGGGAAGTCCCCCCGCGCGGTCTTATCGGTGGCGCAGGCTCATTTCAGGCCGAGCAAGCCGCGCATCTTGGAGAGGTCCTCGGCCAGCGTATTGACCGGGCCGGCCAGGGCCTTGCGGTCCTTCTTGCTGAGCTTGTCATAGCTCTCGAAGCCGTCGGCGGTCTTGTACTTGACCAGAATGGCATCCACGGACGCGAAGTTCGCGTCCACCTTCTTCAGGAAGGCTTCGTTCTTCGCATCCTTCGCCAGCAGCGGCTTGAACAGGGTGTAGACTTCCTGCGCGCCGTCGATATTGGCCTGGAAATCCATCAGATCGGTGTGGCTGTAGCGGTCTTCCTCTCCGGAAATCTTGGTGGCCGCCACTTCCTCCAGCAAAGCGGCGGCGCCGCCCACCACCTTCTCGGGCGGGAAGGTGAGGCCCTTCACCCGCGCCTGCAGGTCGTTCACGTCCGTCATCAGCTTATCGGCGAAAGGCGCGAGGCCGTCGGTGCTGTTGGCGACGAACAGGCCGTATTCGATGCGGTGATAGCCGGTGAAGGTCGGGTCCTTCTCCTTCTTGGCATGGTCGTCGGCGCGCGAATCGATGGCGCCGTCGAGATCGCTGAACAATTCGGCGATCGGCTCGATGCGCTCGTAATGGGCGCGGCTCGACGCATACAGTGCCTTGGCCTTCGCGAGGTCGCCCGCCTTGACCGCGTCGGTGAAGTCCTTGGTGGAGGCGACGAACGCTTCCAGCTCCTTCGTCACATAGACCTTGTACTGAGCGATCGGCGCAACCAGGTCGAGCGGGGAGATCGCCGCCTTCGCCCCGGCGGCACCGAGGGTCAGCGACAGCGCGGTCGCGAGCATGAGAACAGAGCGCTTCATGGGAATGACTCTCCAGTAGGAAACAGCAGTGTGCGAAATGTTCAGGTGGGCTCGCCGGGGGCGAGGAGGGCGCGGCCGAGGAAGTCGGACGGCCCGGAAACGCCGGGCAGGGCGAAGAAATAGCCGCCGCCGATGGGCTTGATGTATTCCTCGAGCGGCTCGCCGTTCAGGCGCTTCTGCACCGTGATGAAGCCCTTCTCCAGGTCCGCCTGATAGGCGATGAACAGCAGACCCATCTCCAGCTGGCCGGATTTCGAGATGCCGTTGGAATAGTTGAAAGGCCGCCGCAGGATGAGGTTCGCCTGCGAGGCGCCGTTGCGCGGATTGGCGAGACGGATATGGGCGTCGAGCCGGGTCAGCCGTCCCTTCGGATCGGCGGCGAAATTGGGCACATCCTGCTCGGTGTGGCCGCCGAAGGGGGCGCCGTTCGCCTTCTTGCGGCCGATGATCTCTTCCTGCTCCAGCAGCGGGGTGCGGTCCCACCGCTCGACGAAATTGCGGATGATCCGCACCACCTGGTAGGAGCCGTTCGCGGCCCAGTCCGGCTCTTCCCCGCCCTTGACCCATACGATGCGGTCCATCATCGCCGCGTCGGCGGAATCCGGATTGGCGGAGCCATCGCGAAAGCCGAGGAAATTGCGCGCGCTTTCCGCCTTGGCGCCGGGCCGGGCAGGGATGACGGGAACCGAGCCTTCCTGCTTCCAGCGCACCAGCAGCAGGTCCGGCAGGTTCTTCACGATGTCGCGCAGGGCGTGGATGTTGGTATCGGCCGTGTTGGAGCAGAACTGAAGCATCAGATCGCCGTGGCACAGCTCCGGATCAAGGGCGTCGTTGGGAAACTGTTCCATCGTGGTCAGATGGCGCGGCTTCTTCGCGGCGAGCCCGAAGCGCTCATCGAACAGCGAGGCGCCCAGCGATACGGTGACGGTGAGATTGTCGGGCACCACCACCGGCCCGAGAATGCCGGAATCCGCCGGCGGCAGCTTGGGGTCGAGCTTTGGCGGGGTGCCGCCCTGCATCAGGAAGGCGATGCGCTCCGTTAGGGTGCGGAACAGGCGCTCCAGCTCGGGCCGGGTGGTGGCGAGCACGTCGAACGCCACCACCATGCCGGTGGCGGGACGGGGCGTGACGATGCCGCTCTGGTGGAGGCCGTAGAACTCCACGCGCTCGGCGGTGCGGTTGCTTTCCGGCGCCGTGGTGACCGGGCTCGAACTGTCGTCCGCGCGCGCGGCGCTGCCGCCGAGCATGCCGGCCGCGGCGCCGCCGAGTGCGCCGAAGCCCTTGAGCAGGCTGCGGCGATCCAGCGACGAAGTGCGGTGCGGGGAAGAGGGAAGGGATGTCATGGTGCCGAACGTCCTGAAGTGGTCAGGCCAAGCGCTGCCCCCAGCGTGTCCATGTCGTCGCCGAGCGTATTGAGCGCCGCGGCGATCGCGGCGCGCTGGTCCGCCGCGACGGTTTCGAAGGAAGAAAAGCCCGTGCCGTCGCGATGCGCGGCGAGCAAGGCGGTGAGCGCGGCGCCATCCGCCGCGATGCGGGCCGGCAGGCCGGGCGACGCCTTTTCGCCGAGCGGGCGCAGCAATTGCGCAATGCCAAGCACCGCGTCGGTTTCGGCCTGGATGTCCGCAAGGTCGGAATGCGCGTATTTTTCCGCAGCCCCCGCAGCTTCCAGGCCCGCAGCCCGGTGCATCAGGCGGGCTGCGCCGGAAACCATGCGGTCCGGCAGGAGCTGGAGCGTCGCCATGCGCTTGTCGAGTTCGCCCGCGTCTGCCGCGAGCGCCTCCGCCGGGGCGCGCAGGCCGTCCGTGGAGCCCTGGGCGAACAAGCCATACTCCAAGCGATGCAGGCCCGTGAACAGGGGGTCGTTTTCCCGCCCGCCGAAATCGTCGGCGCGGGCATCGAGGCGGGTGTCCAGATCGGCGAACAGGTCCGCCGCCGGCGCAAGGCGGGCATAGGAAAGGCGCGCTGCTCCGTAAAGCGCGCGGGCGTGGTCCAGATCACCCGCCTTCACCGCTTCGGCGAGGGCGGATGTCACCTTCGCGAAATCGCCGGCCTGGGCGAGCAATTGCACCTGATATTCCGCAAGGGGGCCGATGAACGCCAGCAGGGTCGGCGCTGCCGGCGCAGCCCCGGCCGCCTGCGAGGGCGTGACGTGCAGCTTGCCGCGCGGATTGCTCAGCAGGCCGCAGGTGATGTCATAGGTGCCGGCGGCAAGTTGAGCGGTGATGGATTGGGTGATGCCGGGCGCGATGTTCTCGCGCTCCTCCACCACCATGACGCCGTCGAGGATCTCCCATTCCATCACCCGGTTGGAGCGGTTGGTGATGGCGAAGCTGGTGCGCCCGGCAGGCACGGTCAGTTCCATGGGCTCGCAGGCGCTGTCGGTGACGGTCACCGCCACCGCGCCCACGCTCTCCGCGGCCTTTCGGCGGCTGGCGAGGCTGGTCGCCCAATAGAAGGCGGCGAATGCGAGCACCAGCAGCAGGCCGGAACCGGCTATGGCGAGGCGCATGGCCTTGCGCGACGGTGCCGGCGGCCCGCCGGCGGGCGATGCCGCCTTCGGGGCTGTATCCACCATGCCGGTCATCGCGCGCCGCCCCGCTGGGCCACGGAATGGGGCGCCGCAGGCTTCGCGGGCGGGGCGAGGAACAGGAACAGGGTGATCGCCAGGAAGGCCACATAGGCGATGACGGCGGTCAGGCTCGGCGCATCCTGATAGCCGAGCAGGCCGGCGATCACCGTTCCGAAGGCGCCGTCCGCGGGCAGTACGCCGGACAGATCGAAGGCGGTCTGCTGGAGGTGGTTCCACAGGCCCGCCTCGTGCAGCGACCGCACCGCGCCCGCGAGGATGCCGGCGGCGACGACGAGGATGAAGATGCCGGTCCAGCGGAAGAAGCGGCGCAGATCGAGATGCACCCCGCCGGCATAGATGCCATAGCCGAGCGCGAACGCCACGCCGAGGCCGAGCACCGCCCCGGCGGGCGCGCCCATGCCGCTGCTCTGCTGGAACGTGGCCAGCAGGAAGAACACCGATTCGACGCCCTCGCGCGCCACCGCGAAGAACACCATCGCGATCAGCGCGAGGGTCTGGTGGCGCTCGGTGAAGGCGGCGTCGATGGAGGCCTGCAACTCGCCCTTGATGGAGCGGCCCATGCGGCGCATCCAGAACACCATGGAGGTGAGCACGAACACTGCCACCAGGCCGACGCCGGCTTCGAATGCTTCCTGGAGCTTCTGGGGAAACTCGGCGCTCGCGAACTGAAGCCCGGCGCCAACGAACAACGACAGGGCGGCGGCGAGCAAGATGCCGACCCAGATTGCCGGCATCCAAGCGTCGCGCCCGGTCTTTTTCAGATAGCCCGCAATAATGCCGACAATGAGGGCCGCCTCGATGCCCTCACGCAGCATTATCAGGAAAGAAACAAGCATGCTCTTCAGATCCGAATTAAGATAACCTAGGGTAATATTCGCGATTGCTGCGCGCTTCGGAATACTGTTACAACGTCCGACAGCGCGGGGCCATGGATCGCCAAAACTTAATAAATCGAATAATTCCAATGTTTATACATGACGTTACGTAAGTTATTTGACTTCGAGCGGTCAACGGGCGGATGATGAGGACATGCCCAGAATCGCCTTCCCGGGGCGGGCGCGTGAAGGCTTGGTGTATTTGAGTTGAGCCGAAATAGATCAATCGTATGAAGATAGACCGGCGTAGGAATGTTCGCGCGCCGTGAGTTGAAGTAAGAATTCCGGAATTGTGTTTTCGGTTATAGTATCGTGATCTTGCTCTACCGGGTGCGACGGCGGGACGCGTTTCAAATTTGCAACAGGGCACGCTGATCGACGCGCTTTCTGCAGATAGGGCGCGACACCGTTTTGAGGCCCTGGTAAGACGGCCCGAGTCGAAATGTGATATTATCACATCTGGGCGGCACTGAGGGTTTCGGGCCCGGGTGCCAGGCGGATGTTGATCTGGGGAAGGGGAAAAAATGAGCGGTTCGGCTGAAGATTGTCTCGCCGCGCGCGCCGCGCGCAACGGTGCGCTCATGATGAGATCGCTCCTCACCGGCGTTGCCGCGGCCGCCCTGCTCGGCACCACCGCCCTTGCCGCCGACATGCCCACCAAGGCCCCCGCCGCGGAAGCGCCCGCCGCCGAGGAAGCCCCGGCCTCCATCGCTTCCCAGCTCGGCTGGCTCGGCGATTGGGGCGGCGCGCGCACCAAGCTTGCCAATGCGGGCATCCAGTTCGGCGTGAATTACATCGGCGAAGTGTGGAGCAACACCCAGGGCGGCCTCGGCACCGGCACCGCCTATAACGGCCGCTTCCTGTTCACGATGGACGCTGACCTCGGCAAATTGTTCAACTGGAACAACGCGACCTTCCACGTCAGCGCGCTGCAGATCCAGGGCTCGGGCTTCTCCGGCCAGTATCTGGGCAATATCATGGGTGTCAGCAATATCGACGCCCTCTCCACCCAGGGGAATCGCATTTGAACGCGCTTGACAATAGCTTTGGGGTTGCAGGCTTGTGACGAATCGATTCTAGCCGATGGCCGGATCGGGCGACGGCTGGGGGATCGCATGGAAGGCTTGGCGGCTTGT
>JBDZDL010000016.1:0-27893 GCA_040049195.1 Xanthobacter sp. VNH20 | reverse complement strand
ATGGCGCTCAACGTCATGGCCAAGGAGAGCAGCAAGGCCTCGCTCCGCGCGAAGTTCAAAAAAGCAGCTTGGAATCAAGACTATCTCCTCAAACTCCTCGCGCTAGTCTGAAATGCGATTACCCTGGTCATGACTCCCCGGGACCAAACACCCACCCGGTGCCGGTCCTTTGTCTGCCCCGCCCTCACATCCGCGAACTCGAGCATCGTTCGCCCCTGCCGCTCAGGATGATTCTCAGTGCCGCCGAGTTGATGAATACGGGTATAGTTAAGGTTGGTGCCGACATCGGCATCGGCCTGCGCCATGATTGTGAAATAGAGCCCAGGACTCACCTTATCCCGCAGCAGGAGCCACGGTGCGGCGGTATCGCTACGAAGCCCGCCGCCAGCCCGAAGAGTACCTCACAGCCGTCCTCGACGCTTACAATTTCGCAATACGCTGAAGGTCTCACCCAGACGCCGGGTGCGAAACAGCTTTATCGTCGGTCCCACATGTTCTCCGCCGTGAACCGCCCATGGCAGGCTCGGCGAGGTCCTCAGTGGGTATGACGAAGGCCGGCGGGGGCTCCCCAGTCCCGGTCGTTGAAAAAGTTCAGCGCACGATGATCAGGGCGTTGGTCAGGCGGGTGGACGACACGCCCAGCGTGCCTTCGATCATATCGATATGGCCGCGGAGGGGTCGCGCGTGTCGAACACGCCGGTAACGGGAAGAGTGCGCAGATTCTCCCCCCAGATCACGATGCGGCCGTGCCGGTACCGGTTCAGCTCCTCGATCACTTCGGCGAGCGGCGTGCGGAAGAAGACCAACTGCCCCCTGCGCCAGGCGGTGCCTGCTTCCGCCTCGAACGGCCGGGCCGGACCGACGCCCTGCGAGCCGATGTCGCCTTCCTGGCCCGGGGCCAGATTGAGCGGGGTGTCTGGATGGGCCGGGGCGATGAGCCGGACGTTGAAGCTCGTGCCGGTGACCCAAACCTCGCCTTCGCTGGTCTCTACCACAAGGGACGTTGCGGATCGTGCGTCACCTGGAAGAAGGCCTTTCCGCGGAATAGGCGAACGCTGCGCCGTCCGGCTTGGAGATCGACAGCCATGGCCGTGTCGGTGTTCAGCTCGACCATCGAGCCGTCGCCCAGCGCGACCGTCCGCCGCTCGCCGACGGGGGCGATATAGTCCGCGCGCAAATTATCCAGGCCGCCACGCCTTACCCAGTCGGCACCGACGGCTGCGAGTAGAGCAGCAGGCCTGCAACGATCCCGCGCGCCAGCCTGCAACGCGGGCGCGCGCTGTCGATCAGCGCCTCGATGGCGGCTTCATCGCGCGGGCATTCCGGGCGCTGGCCTGCGGCCGCCCACAGGCGATCGGCCTGCTCATAGGCCTCGAAATTGGCGGGTCCGCCGTCAGCCAATCCTGAAACGCCGTGTGGGTCTGCGCGTCGGCGTCCGGCTCGCGCAGGCGCGCATGCCACCGGCTCGCCTCGGCAAATGTGGCATCGGACACGGAAGTGGCGCCGGGCTTCGATTGGTAAGCAAGCATGGAACGGTTATCCGGAACCGAGCGGTCAGAATGGACATCACGGAAGCGAGCTTGGCAGTTGATCCGACATGGATTTTAATGCGGAGCGCAGGGGCTCTCGAAGCGACATCTTCCGAAAACCAGTCCCTCGCTTCGAGGCGGCAATCGAATGCGAGCGTTTCATGGCTCGCTCCCTCGCGCATCGGCCCATATGAATTTTGTCGGGCACGCTCCCATCGCGTCAGCCTGCCACGAAACCAGTTGACCGCGCGACATGAAGGGGGGCGTCGGATCATCGGCGGCAGGGACCACGCCTGGGCATTTGAGCCCGCCCGCCGGCACCATTTGACGACCGCTGTCGCGGTCAGCCTTGGCGCCGTTGCCGGAGGCCACGGCGGAAGGCTTTCCCCGCCCGGATGCCTGCCCCTCAGCGCCGGCGCATGACCTTGACAGAGAATTCCCGCTCCACGGAGAAGCTACCGTCCGCCGCCGCGCGCTTGCGGTAGGCGTCTTCAGTGGCTTGCCGCATCAGGGGGGTGATCGGCTGGACGAGAGTCGGCAGCGTCATCATGCGACGCTCGAAACTCGCGAAATCCGGGAAGGCGACCGGCGAGAGGAAGATGAAATCCTCCACCACACGCAGGGCGTCCACCCGCCGCAGCGCCTCCTGCGCGGCGGCGCGCACCTCCGCCTCGTCATGGAAGTTGCGCATGATCTCGTCGAACGGGCCGCGCGCCATGGGCTCGGACACGTAGAGCACGCCGCCGGGCCGCAGCACGCGCGCCACCTCGGCAAGCGCCTCGTCCATGTGTCCCACCGGCACGTGATGCAGGGATTTCAGCATCAGCACGCCGTCGCAGCTGGCATCCGCCAGATCGAGGGCTTCGGCCTGCCCGGCACGAAAGGCGACGCCCTCCACCGGTGTCGCCTGACCCGGCACGGCCGCCTCGATGTCTAGCCCCAGGGCCGAGGCCGCGCCTCCCTCCTTCACGAGGCGCCGCGTCATGTCCCCCCTGCCGCAGCCGAGGTCGAGGAGATGGCCGCCCTGAACAGGCACATGGCGCGTGATGAGCGCCAGCTCGTCAGTGATGCGCTCGGGATGGGTCATCTTGTTGTTTCCTCTCTCACCTGGCACCGTCAGACCGCCTGGGCGAGCAGGCGGCGCGCCCTCTCCACCACCGGTCGGTCGATGAGCTGGCCGTTCAGCCGCACCGCGCCGTTGCCGGCATTGTCCGCGGCGGCGACGATGGCGGATGCCTTGGCGAGCTGGGCCGCATCGGGCGCGAAGCCTCGGTGCACCGCGGCCACCTGCTTGGGATGGATGCAGAGCTTGCCGCCGAAGCCGAGCCCACGGACAGCGCGCACGTCAGCCAAAAGGCGCTCCTCGTCGTCGAGGGCGACGGTTACGCCGTCCACCGGAGGCGCGATGCCCGCCGCGGCGGAGGCGATCACAAGGCGCGAACGGGCATAGAGGAGACCGGTGACATCGTCCTCTATGCCGGTGTCCAGTTGGAAATCCACCGAGCCGAACGCCAGCTGGCGCACGCCCTTCACCGTCGCTAGCGCGCGCGCCTCGCACAGGCCCACCGCGCTCTCGATGAGCGGGACGACGGGCAGGCCCGTGGGCAGCCGGGCGGCGAAGGCGGCCAGGGACGCCGCATCCTCCGCCTTGGGCAGGAGCACATGGGTGACGCCGGGGGTGGCGAGCAGCGCCACATCCTCCTCGTGCCACTCGCTGCCGATGCCGTTCACCCGGACCGCGGCACGGCCGCCGGCTGACAGCCAATCGCGGATGGCCGAGCGGGCGCGCCCCTTGGCGTCTGGCAGCACGGCGTCCTCAAGGTCGAGCACCGGCACGTCGGCGCCGGCCGCCACGGCCTTGTCGAACCGCTCCGGCCGATCGCCGGGCACGAAGAGATAGCTGCGATGGGTCAATGTCCTGCCTCCACGCGGGGTGGTGCCCTCGGTTCAGACAGCCTGTGGGCGCCGGCGGGTGCCGGACCGCGTCGGGATGAGAAAGAGGCCCACCAGCACCATGACGATGCCGATGGCGAGATAGGCGACGGAGAAGTTGTCCGTGCGCGCCACCACCTGAGCGAAGGCCGGTGGACCGACCACCACGCCCGCATAGGTGATGAAGAGGGTCGCCCCCGACACGGTCGCCGCCTGCCCGGCGGGGGCGAGATTGGCCACCTCCGCGAGGAAGACGCCGTTCCAGCCGATGGCGCTCGCGCCGAAGATGGCGGCAAGGAGCATGAAGGCGGCGACGGGCCATGTGGTTCCGGCGGCGGCGAAGGCGACGCCCGCCGCGCCCATGGCGAGGCCCAGAAGGCCGAGGAGACGGCGCGGCGGGATGAAACGATCGGAGAGCCAGCCCCAGCCGATGCGCCCCGCTACGCCCGCCACCTGCGCCACCGCGAGGATGGTCCCCGCCAACGCGAGCCCCATGCTCTGGGCGGTGGTGAGGTAGATCACCAGGAAGGTGGTGAGGCAGAGCTGCATGGCGCCGAAGAAGAAGGAGCACACGCCCATATCGCGGATGGCCGGCGTGGTGAGCACCAGCTGGAGCGCGCGCAGGGGCGCCTTGGCGGAGATGGCCCGGGTGGAGTCGCGGTCATCGTCCAACTGCTCGCGGATGGTCTGGGTGACGATGGCCGCCGCCACGCACAGACCGGCCACCACCAGCGCCGCCATCTGCCAGCCCAGGCCGCCAATGAGCGGCGGCAGGACGAGGCCGGCCAGCATGCCACCCAGGGGCACGCCCGTCTGCTTCAGGGAGAAGATGAGCCCCATGCGGTGCCGCGGGGTGGTGCGCACCAGGATGTGGGAGCTGGCAGGCGTCACGGGGCCATAGCCGAGGCCAATCAGCATGGCCGCGAGGAGGATCATGGCGGGGGTTCCCGTGGCCGCCGCGGCGAGCCCCAGGGCGCAGAGCAGCAGCGAGACCTGGCTCATGCGGATGGCGCCCCACCGGCGCACCATGTCGCCGGAGACGAGGCTCGACAGGCTCGCGGTGGCGTAGACGATCCCCACGAACAGGCCCACCATCTCGGCCGCCAGCCCCGTGGTCCGCGCGGCCGCAGGCGCCATGACCGGCGCGGCGAGGGAGGCAAGAGAGACGAGAGCCTGGATGGTGATGGTCACGGCGAGCGGAAACAGCGCCCCGCCGCCGGTCGGGGTTACCCCTTGCGCCTTCATGCGCCGCGTCCCGGGGCCTGGTCGCTCTCCAGGCGCAGCGTCATGGAATGGCTGAAGCGGTCGCCCGGATGAAGGTTCACCGCGACCTCCATAATGTTGCCCGCCACATTGAGATACTTGCGGATCACCCTCAAGCCGGCCGTTCCCGGCTCCACGCCCAGCACCTTGGCGCTCTCCTCGTCGATGGGCACGGCGCTGATCTGCTGGCGCACCTCGGTGACCACGACCCCATAGCGCTGCTCAATCATGGCATAGAGCGGCAGATCCGGCGCACTGACGCCCTTCAGCACGTCGCGATAGGGCCACATGATGAAGACCTCGGAAAGGGCAATGGCCTGGTCTTCCCCCGTAACGCGGCGCTCGCCCGCCACCTTCAGCCAAGCCTGGCCCGGCTGGCACTTCAGAAGCTCCGCCAGATCCTCGTCGGCGATGACCTCGATCTGCTGCGAGACCACCAGCTTCACGTCACGCACATACTGGAACAGGTCACCCGACCCCGTGCTCGAATGCACGTAGCGCGAGGCGCTCTTCATGGCGCGCACGCGCGTGCCCACCCCCGGCTGCCGCGTCACCAGCCCTAGATCCGCCAGGCGCCGGATCGCTTCGCGGACGGTGTGGCGGCTGACGCCAAATTGCGCGCACAGCTCGTGTTCCGTCGGCAGAAGCGAGCCGACCGCGTAGCGGCCGGAGGTGATGTCGTCGATCAGCGTCTGGGCGAGGGCATGGTAGCGGGGCTGCCCTGCGCCGAAGGGCTGGGAGGAGGACTGGGTCATGAGGCGTCGCCATACACCGGTTGTCTGGGCCGCGCCTTCTCTGTATCGAGCGGCCCGAGGATTTCCTCGTTGTGCGCGCCAAGCCTGGGCGCCGGTCGCAGCGGCAGGTCCTCGCCGGGGCAGCGCACCGGGCAGGCGAGCGTCTTGATGGTGCCGCGCGCGGGGTGGGGCACCTGAGCGATCAGGCCCTGCTCCTGCACATAGTCGCTATCCATCGCCTGCGCCACGTCATAGACGGGCGCCACCGGCACCTTTCCGGCGAACCGCGCGATCCACTCGGCCGTGGTGCGGGGCGAGAGGGCGGCGTCCAGGTCGGCGGTGAGTGCGTCCCGGTTCGCCAGGCGCGCCTTGAAGCTGGAATAGCGCGCATCGCTCGCCCATTCCGGACGGTCGATCAGCTCCGCCAGGATCGGCCAGAACTTCTCCTTGTTGCACATGACGAAGAGCCAGCCGTCCTTGGTCTTGTACATCTGGCTGGGGGTCAGCGAAGGGTGGGCGCCGCGCGGCAGGCGCCCGGTCTTCACACCTTCGTTCATGTACCAGGTGCCGAGATAGTTCACATTGTGGATCGCCACATCGAACAGGGAGGTGTCGATGTCGCGCCCCTTGCCGGTGGCGCGGGCCGAGACCAGTGCCGCGAGCAGCGCCATGGCGGCGGTGGTGCCCGTCATCATGTCGATGATGGACACGCCGAAGCGCGCGGGCGGCCCATCCGGCTCGCCGGTGAGGGAGCAATAGCCCGCCTCCGCCTGCATGAGATAATCATATCCCGGCCAGGCCTTGCGCGGTCCTTCGCGGCCATAGGCCGAGAGGTGGCAGCACACGATGGCCGGGTTGATGTGCGCCAGCGCCTCGTAGGTCAGGCCCAGCTTCTCCGGCAGGTCGCCGCGCAGATTGTCGAACACCGCGTCCGCGTCGGCCACCAGCGCCTCGAACATGGCACGCCCCTCGGGGCTCTTCATGTTCAGCGTGACGCTCTTCTTGTTGCGGTTGAACGACTGGAAGAAATGGCTGTCGCCGGGTTCGAAGAAATAGGGGCCGACCAGCCGGCCCACGTCGCCGCCCTCCAGCGGATTCTCGATCTTGATGACCTCGGCGCCAAGATCCGCCAGATGCTGGGTGCCGAACGGGCCGGCGCCATACTGCTCCACCGCAAGGATGCGGACGCCTTCCAGGGGCAGGCTCATGCGGGGTTCCTTTCGACCAGCTGGCGCGCGATGATCAGGCGCTGCATTTCATTGGTGCCCTCGCCGATGGTCAGCAGCGGGGCGTCACGATACAGGCGCTCCACGTTGTATTCCTTGGAATATCCGTAGCCGCCGTGGATGCGGAGGGCGTCGGTGGCATTGGTCAGGGCGGCCTCGGTGGCGAAATATTTCGCCATGCCGGCCTCCATGTCGCAGCGCTCGCCGCGGTCGAAGGCGCGGGCGGCGCTCTCCACCAGCAGGCGCGCCGCCTCCACCCGCGTGCCCATCTCGCCCAGCATGAGCTGGATCGCCTGATGCTCGCAGATGGGCTTGCCGAAGGTCTTGCGGATCTGCGCATATTTCAGCGATTCATCCAGCGCCGCCCGCGCCACGCCGACCCCGCGCGCCGCCACATTGATCCGCCCCAGCTCCAGCCCGGACAGGATCTGCTTGAGCCCGAGGCCCTCCTTGCCGCCGATCAGCCGGTCCACCGGCACCCGGTAGTCGCGGAACAGCAGTTCGCAGGTGTCGATGCCGCGGTAGCCGAGCTTCTCCAGCTTGCGCACCACCTCGAAGCCCGGCCCCTTCTCGGCGATGAGCAGGCTCATGCCCGTGTGGCGCGGCTGCGCCGTGGTGTCGGTCTTCACCAGCAGCGCCAGGCAATTGCCGTACATGGAATTGGTGATCCATGTCTTGGCGCCGTTCACCACATATTCGTCGCCTTCGCGGCGCGCCGTGGTGCGGATCGCCTGGAGGTCGGTGCCAGCATCCGGCTCGGTGAGCCCGATGCCGCCACGCAGTTCCCCGGTGGCGAAGCGCGGCAGGAACTCGGCCTTCTGCGCCTGGGTCCCCGCCCGCTGCACGGCGGAGGCCATGATCAGATGGGAGTTGATGATGCCCGACAGCGACATCCAGGTCCGCGAGATGCGCTCGACGATCCTGGCATAGGTGGATGTGGACAGGCCCAGCCCGCCGTATTCCTCGGCGATGATGCAGCCGAACAGGCCCATCTCCTTCATCTTCTCGACGATCTCGGCGGGATAGATATCCTGGTGTTCCAGATGGCGCACATGGGGCACCACCTCGGTCTCGAGGAAGCGGTCGATCATGTCGAGCATGAGGTCTTCCTGCTCGGCCATATCCTTCTCGTTCAGCATTCTCATTCCCCTGGGGCATGTACCGACCAGATCGCCGGGCGACCGGATCGGCAAGGCGCTCTGTTTCCTGAAGTTCGGGACGCCGGTGCGCCCGGGTCGGATCGGACCCGGGCGGATGCGTCCTCAGGCGCGGCCGGCCAGCAGCTTCGACAGCTCACGCGCCGAGATGCCATCGTCGAGGCCGAGCACCGCCTCCTCGATGCGCGCCACATGAGCGGGCGCCAGGGCCATGGCCGCGTTCTCGCGGAACTTGGCCACGATGTCGGCCGGGCTGAGCGGGCGGTCGGACGCGCCGCGGTTCATGTGCTCGCGATGGCTGAGCTCGCGCCCGTCCTTCAGCGTGACGATGACCTCGCCAGAATAGTATTTGGGGAAGGCCGACCGCGGATCGGCCTCGTAATCCACCTTGGCCGCCACCGCGAGCGTCACGGGATCGGCCAGCGCCTGGGGCTCGAGCTCGGCAAGGCCGAAACGCCCGTGGACGAAGGCGGAGGCGACCGCGAAGGGAATCGAGAACTGGGCGTCGTAGCTGTTCTGCGGCTTCTTCTTGTGCTGCACCGGCTCGCACACGGTCTTGACCACCTCGGCCGGAACCAGGGCCCGCACATGGGCGATCTGCTCCGGGCGGATGGCATGGGCCGCCCGCAGCGCCACCGCCGCATCCGCGCAGGCATGGGTGAAGTGGCAGGCCGGCAGTGGCTTCACCGCCACCTGCGCCACCTCCCATTCGCGGTCCAGTCCATCGGTCGCGATGGCGAGGTTGGCGGGGTCGAAATGGGCCCCGAGATGGCTCGGGAACAGGCCGAAGCGCCCTTCATAGGCGGCCTTGGGGCCGACGAAGCCGTTGCGGGCAAGGGCCGCCGCGGTGATGCCGGCCACCCCCGCCCAGCCGGGATGGAGCCGCTTGGTCCACGCCCCGTCCTGAAGGAATTCGAGGCTCCCAGACGCCATGGACAGGACGATGCCCTGCGCATGGGCGAGCTGCCGGTCCGTCATGCCCTTCAGCCTGCCGGCGATGAGCGCGCAGGCGAAGGCGCCGATCAGGCCGGTGGGGTGGAAGCCGGTCTGGTGGAAGCCGCCCTTGGCTACCGCGCCGAGGCGGGTCGCCACCTCCATGCCCGCCACATAGGCGGTCAGCAGGTCGCGGCCCGAGGCCCCGGTCTCGGCACCGACGCCGAGGGCTGCGGGAAAGCAGCTGGCGGTGGCGTGGATGACGCCCCGGGTGTGGGTGTCGTCGTAATCGAGCCCGTGGATGAGGAAGCCGTTCATCATCACGGCGTCGCGCAGCGGCAGGCGGGCGGCGCCGTAGCCGATCACGTCACCGTCCCCCGCGCCGAACTCGCGCAGGGCCGCGAGCGTCCGGTGCGAGAAATCATACTGCGTGGAGGCGAGCGCGATGCCCACCGCGTCGAGGATGAGATGGCGGGCGCGGGCGCGCACTTCGGCGGGCACCGCCGCGCCGTCGAGCCCTTCGACGAAGCCGGCAAGCCGCTGGGCGATGGTCTCGGAGGTTTCGATCCGGGTATGTTCGTTCAAGGGGTTTTCCTCCCTATTGGACCAGGGCGAGCGAGATCGCCGGGATGTAGGTGATCAGCGCGAGGCCGGTGAGGCGGACGGCAAAGAAGGGCATGACGCCACGAGCCACCTCGTGCACCGGAATGCGGGCGATGCCGCTCATCACGAACAGGTTGAGGCCGATCGGCGGGGTGAGCGTGGCAATCTCGACGTTGGCCACCATGATCACCGCGAAGTGGATGGGGTCGATGCCGAGCGCGGTGGCGGCGGGGAACAGGAGGGGTGCCGTCAGCACGATGAGCGCAATGCCGTCGAGGAACATGCCCAGCACCAGCAGGACGAGGTTCACCACCAGCAGGAACATGTAGGGGTTCATCTCCGCCGCATGCAGCGCGCCGATGAGCGCCTGCGACACACCCATGCGGGCCATGACGAAGCCCACCAGGCTGCCGCCCATGACCACGGCGAAGATCATCCCCGTCTGTAGCAGGGACTGGCGGGCGGTCTCCCACATCACGCCGGCCGTCACGCTACGATAGACGAAGAGGCACAGCAGCGCGGCATAGGCGGCGGCGAAGGCGGACACCTCCGTCGGCGTCAGGAAGCCCGAATAGATGGAGCCGATCACCAGGACCGGCATCGCCAGCGCGGGGACCGCAGCGGGCAGCCGGTTGGCGAAGCCCTTCCAGTCCGGCCGGGTGATCTTGTGCCCGTAGCCGTGGCGGCGCGACATGAAGGCGACGCCGATCATCAGCAGCGCGGCCTCCATGAGGCCCGGCAGGATGCCCGCCATGAACAGCTTGTCCACGGGCAACCCGACGATGGAGCCGATCAGGATGAAGCCCATAGACGGTGGGATCATCAGGCCGAGGGTGCCGCCCACCGCCACCAGGGCGGCGGCGAAGCGGGCGGGATAGCCCTCCCGCTTCAGCCCCTCGACGGTCGAGCTGCCGATGGCCGCGGCCGAGCCGACCGAGGAGCCGGACACCGCCGCGAAGAACACGGAGGTGATCAGCACCGTCTGGGCAAGGCCGCCACGGACCGCGCGGACGATGGAGCCCACCAGTTCGATCATCAGTTCGGCGATGCGGCCCTTCATCATCAGGTTGCCGGCGAGCACGAACATGGGGATCGCCATGAGGGAATAGCTGTTGACCGACTTGAAGGCGGTCTGCGCGATCACCGTCATGGGCACCCCGCCGAAGGCCAGCAGCAGCACCGCCGCCACCAGCCCCAGAGCGACCGCCACGTGGCTCCCGATGGCCAGGAAGAAGAGAGCCGCCGGAAGTGCGAGTGCGATGCTCATGATGCTTCTCCCCGGTCGGCAGCCGCGCTTCCCGGCAGTGGCGCGAACGGTTCCTGCCCCCTGAGGGCCCGCACGACGCAGCCGAGGTAGTAGAGCCCGATCAGCAGGGCGCCGACCGGCATGGCGAGAAACAGCGCCCACATGGGCAGGTCGAGGGTCGATTCCGTCATCATCCCCATGGTGTAGTAGCGCTCGACCTGCGGGATCGAGGCGAGGAACAGGATGATGCCGAAGGCGAGCCCGGCGAGGCTCGCCAGCAGGTTGCACAGCCATTTGCCGCGCGGGGGCAGCATGTCCACCAGCATTTCCGTGCGGATGTGCATGCCCGCCCGCCCGCCCGCGCCGACAGAGAGGAAGAATGCCCAGATCATCAGGTAGCGGACGCTCTCCTCGGCCCAGAAATAGCTGTGGCCGAGGAAGCCGCGGCCGAAGGCCTCGGTGAGCATGATCACCGTCGCGGCGACCGCGAGAAGGGTGGCGAAGGAGAGCAGCCAGCGGGATTCCAGCCGCGTCCAGAGGTTGCCGGTGGTTCCGGCCTTGGGTCCGGCCGCGAGGCCGGACGAGGGATGGCGCGCGGCCACGGGATCAGCCGCCGACGCCACAGGACGCCTCCAGAGCCTTGACCTTGCCGACGACGTCGGGATGCGCCTTGTCGAACGGGGTGGTGCTTTCCTCGGCGAGCTTGCGCCAGCGCGCGATCTCGGCTTCGCCGGCCACGTGGAACTTGGCGCCCTGATCCTTCATCTTCTGGATCAGCTTCTCGTCAGCCGCCTTGGCCTCGATCCACTCGCGCTTGGAAATCTCGTCGATCGCGGAACTGACAGCCTGCTGCAAGTCCGGCGCAAGCTTGTCGTACCAGCCCTTGTCCACCACCACCGCATAGGTGGAGAGCTGGAAGCCGGGGACGTACCAACCGTATTTGCCGGAAATACCGATCATCTCGGCCCAGCCGGCCGGCGAGGAGAAGACGCCGTCGATAGCACCCTGCGACATGGCCGAACTCATCTCGGAGGCGGCCATGGAGACCGGGCTGATGCCCAGGCGCTTCATGGTATCAAGGAAGACGCGACCGCCGGTAACCCGAACCTTGGTGCCCTTGAGGTCCTCCATCTTCTTCACTTCCTTGCCACTGAAGATGAAGAAGAGGTCGGCGGTGCGCATCAGGCCGAGGACCTTCAGGCCGCGCGACTCCACATAGGACGAGATGATCTGTGTCAGCCCGCTGGAGAAGCAGGCGTTGGTCATCATCTTGTCGCTGATCGCGAACGGCAGGTTCAAGATGCCCGTCTGCGGCGCGATGGTCTCAACGCGGACCGAGACCGGCCAGACCATCTGCACCGCCCCGGTGCCGAGCGCGGCGAGCGCGTCCTGCTCATTGTAGAGCTGGCCCGCGGCGAAAACCTTCACGTCGATCTTGCCGCCGGTCTTCTGGTTCACCAGATCGGCAAACTGCTTCTGGTAATCGGTCTTCCAGTGGGTCGCGGCCACTTCATTGGGCAGAATGAGTGTCTCGGCCGCCCGTGCCGGGCCGGCCAGGGCCGTCGCGCCCAACACGGCGGCCAGGATGAACCTTCCTATGGCGCTCTTCATGTCGTCGTCTCCTCCCAGATGCGTTCTTTTCTTGATTCACGCGATGCGGGCAGGATCGCTGCCCGCCGCTTCGCCGGTGCGTCAGTAGCCGGCCTGGTCGTCGATGTTCCCGTCGCGCTTCTGGATCAGGGCCGAACGGTCGAACGTCATGAAAACGGAGCCGTCGGCCTTCTTCCCTGTCGTGCGGACCTTCACGATGCCTGCGCCGGGCCGGGACCTGGATTCGCGTTTGTCGAGAACCTCGGACTCCGCATAGATGGTGTCGCCCGGGAACACCGGGCCAGTCAGCTTGATGTCCTGCCAGCCGAGATTGGCGATGGCCTTGCCGCTCACGTCCTGCACGGTCATGCCGAGGACGATGGCCACCGTCAGCCCGCTGTTGACCAGCGGCCTGCCGAATTCCGACTTCGCCGCATAGGCAGCATCGCAATGCATCGGATGTTGATTCATGGTCATCAGCGAAAAATTGATGTTGTCCGCATCCGTGATCGTGCGGCCGGGACGGTGCTCGTACACATCACCGACCTCGAAATCCTCGTAATACCGGCCGACCTCTCCCCGATAACGCTTTTCTCCGATCTTTTTCACGAAAGACCCTCCCGCACCAAAAACTCGGCATTCGTTCTGATATTGTTCGGTTGTCCGGACAAAGTTGGCAGAGGCCAAAGGGCTTGTCAACAGCCGGCGGCGGCGCCCGCACGGGAAGGAGGCGTTGGGTTTCGTCCAGTTGCGGGGAAGGCGCGCGTGGCCCACACTTGGGTGCGCGCCCATTAAGAGCGCGTCACCTGAAAGGAGGAACATGGCCGCCAACGCCAGGGCCATAGCCTCGGCGACGCCCAAGATTACGTCGGTTGAGTCGGAGCTGTCGCTTGGCAGTTAATCAGGTTCTTCCTCACTTTGTGTGGAGCCGTGGCAGCATTCGTGCCTTCAGCAATTCCGGACCTGCCCTGCCGTACATCGAGCGCTTGAGTGTCTTGAGGCGGTTGATCTGGCCTTCGGCCTGTCCGTTGCTCCAGGGCAGTTCGATGGCGTTGTTGACGGCATCGATGTCTCTCCGCAGGACACGGGCGAACCGCATGATCGGAATGAGTTTGGAGTCGATCGCATCATCGATCCACGCATCCAGTGGTACCGATCTCTTGCCGCGAAGGATGCCGTTGATGGAGAATCCGGCGAAGCCGACCGCTTGATCCACGCGAAGGCGACCACCTGATCCAGAGGAAGGCGACCACCTCGCAGACGCCGAGCGGGGCGTTGTTCGAGGGTGACGTTTCGTGGTCTCGGGATCAAGCCCCGAGGGTCTTTTCGGCGAGCCTCTTTCGCATGGACTCGCCTCTGATCTCGACGCGGTGGGAGGAATGGACGAGCCGGTCGAGGATGGCGTCGGCGAGCGTGGCATCGCCGATCGCGGCGTGCCATTCGGCGACCGGGATCTGGCTGGCGACGAGGGTAGACGCCCGGCCGCATCGATCCTCGACGACCTCGAGCAGATCGCGGCGCTGGTCGGCGGTCATCGGCGTGATGGCCCAGTCGTCGAGGATGAGGAGGCGGACCTTGGCGAGAGAGGCGAGCAGTCTGGGGTATCGGCCATCGGCCCGGGCGACGGCGAGGTCTTCGAGCAGGCGCGGCGCCCGAGCGTAGAGGACGGAGTGATCGTCGCGCGCCGCGCGATGGCCGAAGGCGCAGGAGAGCCAGGTCTTCCCCGATCCGGTCGGGCCCGTGATGATCAGGTTGACGTGTTCGGCAATCCACCGGCCTTCGGCCAGTTGCAGGACGAGGGCACGATGGAGGCCCCGCGGGGTCCTGAAATCGATGTCCTCGATGGCCGCCTGAACGCGGAGCTTGGCATGACGCAGGCGGGCTTGAAGGCGCTTGGTGTCGCGCCAGGCACTCTCTCGATCGACCAGGAGGGCGAAGCGATCCTCGAAGCCGAGGTCGGCGACGGCGGGATCGGCGATCTGTTCGTCGAAGGCGCCGGCCATGCCGTGGAAGCCGAGGGCTTCGAGGCGGGTGGCGGTGGGATGTCGCAGCATGGGATGGGATCCTTTCAGTGGTAGTAGCCGGGGCCACGGACGTTGCCGTGGTCGGGATTGACGTGGGTCGAGGACGTCGCCCGCCGTGCCGCTCGGTCGAGGCCGTTCTGCAGGATGGATTTGACGCTGGACCAGGAATGGGCGCCGATCTCGAGGGCGCGACCGCAGGCCGCTTCAAGCCGATCGGCGCCGAAGGTCTTGGCCAGGCGCAGAATGCCGACGCAGGATCGGAAGCCCTGCTCGGGATGTCGGCGCGAGCGCAGGATCACCTCGACGAGGGCGCGGGCGTTGTCGCCGATGCCGGCGGCCTCCTTCAGGACGCGGCCATGGGTCCAGTCGTGGAACTGGCGGTGATGGCTGGGCATGTGGTCGGCGACGGTGACGTGGGCGTGCGGGGCGCCGACGCGGGCATGGGAGGCGACGCGCCGATGGCGGTGGAACACCTCGACGGTACGGGCCGTCACGCGGACGTCGACCTCCTCCTTCAGCAACCGGTAGGGCACGGAGTAGAAGCGGGCATCGACCTCGACGTGGTAGTCGATGCCGACGCGGGCGCGACGCCACTCGGCGTATTCGTACCGGGCCTCGCCGCCTGGCCTAGGATCGTCTCGAGGCGGACGCAGCCTTCTGGGATGCCGCAGCGTCCAGCCGCTTTGATCCGACGGCATACGTTGGTGGACGCACATACCTCATCCGGATCTCGTGCGCAGCACGTGAAGCCGAGTGGATCAACCCATCGTGCTGGGTGCGCTCCGGATTGCAACGCCGATGGACTTCAGCGCGGGAATGAGGTCCGGGTGGCGCACCAGATTCACGGCCCGTGTCGAAACCAGTTTGACCTCTACCGCTCGATCGTACACCGCCAGGCATTCGGCTGAGGTCAACCGGGAGGAATAGAGCAGCCCGTCAACCGCAAAGGCGTTGTAGACGGCCTTGCTGAGCTGCTGTCCTTCTCGATGTGCCTTCGCGCGGGTCGCGTCTGTGCTGACCCCGAGCCTCAGCAATCCCGTCGTTCGCAGATCGAGAACCACGAGAGAAGAGGGCGCGGAAACCTCTGCAACGGCCCATTCCTCGATCTCGCTGTGATCGAGCACGCGTTCCGTCGCATCCTCGAAACGGTCCCGGACGATGGTTTCAGCGATTGCAGTTGCGAGATCGCGCGCAAGGTAGATCAGCCGAAACGTCCGATCGGGACTTGAAAAGCGAGTATGACTGAGACCCATGCCGAGCGGGGTCGCGGCATGGGCCGCCGGTATCACGCGCAGGTAGGATTGCGGCTGGAATGCTAGGGCAAGCTCCGCGACGATCTTGGGATCAAGCTTCACGATCAGCCGAAATCACGTTCGGCGGCGTCGATGACCTCTTCCAGATGTCCAGCTTTGAGCCGGTCGAGCGGTGTTCCGCCGATGCTCGGCTTCGATTGGATGAGCCACTGCCAGGCGGCTCTCGGATTGCCGATGATTCCAGTGACGTCCGACATGCCCTCCACGGGCCGGCCATCGACGAACTGCGCCAGGGGGAAGACATGCTTGCGCTCGCCCTTGAGCAACCCGATAACCGCGCCCCGCTTCTGCCAGTCGTGCAGGGTCGACCGCTTTGTTCCAAAGGCTTTCTCGATGTCGCCCGGTCCCGCAACTGGCCCCGCCCAGTCTTCGAGGCGAACAGGCGTCGCGTAGGCCGCAAGACGCCGGCGGCCTTCGTCGACATCCACCACGTCGGCCAAGCCGGCCCCCTGGCTGACCTCGACGGGTTTGCCGATATTGAGCTCGATCAGCTTTTCGACACGCCGGCCGGCGAGGTCGGCGACCACGGTCTGCATTGCCTCGGCAAGATTGTTCTCATGGGCCAGGATCTGGCGCTGCTGTTCGTCAGACAGCCTTACCGCGGCCGCCGTGACGGCAGCGACGACCTTGCTCTTGCCCTTCAGCACTGATCTGGAAATTCCAGGGTTGTGCCGGGCGAGGACGTCGAGAATGTCGGCGACGGCAGCGCTGTTCACACTGAACCGCGCAGCTCGCGCCTTGCGAACCGTTGCGACCATGTTGGCCTCCATACTCTTCGGAGGTTGATATAGTCCAGATTGTCCGGAATGTCCAGATCGCACGAGCTTTCGAGAGTCGTTCATATTCACTCCAGCTCAATCTGTATCCTCAACAAAGGGTACAGGTTTGCTGGAGTCGACACCGCGGAGCGAGCCCCATCCGCGATCGTCCACCTTCGATTTCGAAGAAGCCAACCCGCGTCGTGCCGCTGCCGTCCTCTTCGTTGCCGCCTCGACCAACTCACGCTGTGCGATGGCGGTGCGGACGATTGCGCCGGTGTCGACTTCACGGCGACCTTTCGCCAGAAGGGTGCGTCGGGCGGTAACTGCCTCGTGCAGTGTGATCGAAGGCAGGGTCACGTCGGCATAGCGGGCTTCCACGAAGTTTCCAGATGGCCGTCGAATGAAGATGCGCGCCAGGTCGCGCGGATCGTACTTCACAAGGTTCTTCCTCACTTTGTGTGGAGCCGTGGCAGCATTTGTGCCTTCAGCAATTCCGGACCTGCCCTGCCGTACATTGAGCGCTTGAGTGTCTTGAGGCGGTTGATCTGGCCTTCGGCCTGTCCGTTGCTCCAGGGCAGTTCGATGGCGTTGTTGACGGCATCGATGTCTCTCCTCAGGACACGGGCGAACCGCATGATCGGAATGAGTTCGGAGTCGATCGCATCATCGATCCACGCATCCAGTGGTGCCGATCTCTTGCCGCGAAGGATGCCGTTGAAGCGCATCGCCAGGCGTCGCATCTCGGCGAAAGCCTCAGATCCCTGCTTCAGGGCATCGACCTTCCTTGCCTGCCAGTCCGTCAGTAGGCCTCGCGGCTTGATACACAGCGCGGCGGCGACCACCGGCGAAATCACATGACCGGTGTCCGGGTCTCGAACCGGCTCCAACTTCAAAGCCGCGGGTGGTACATCATCGGCCTGCCCCCTTTCGACCCGCCGCCAAGCTCCCAGCAGGCGCTCCAGATTGAAGCGCTCCCCGTTTCTAGGCCACCCGGAGCTAGAAAATTCCGGGGTTAGAGCTCATTCCGGCGGGGATGCCGGAGAGCCATTCATGAGCGCGATCGGCGGCTTGTTGCTCGCCAGGACGGCCGCCGGCGCTGTGGCCGAGCAGGCCGACAATCTCTCCGACCCTTCTCGTCCGACGCGCGTATGGATCAGCTACCGTCGGCAGTCGGTCCGTGAACGTTCGTCGTGCGCATTCCCCATGTGCACATCGCCAGCGGCTCAGCAGGAGTTTCACTGTCACCGACTGACCCTGGGCCGGCAGATCCTGGAGGCTGCGGCGGGACCAGCCATGCCTACTTCGGCTTCGCCGTCCACAATCAGGGCAGATGCCGATCGCGGATCCCGCAGCCGAAACAACCCACCCGTCGTCAACAGTGAGCGCGACACCCAGTATCTTGACCCCTGGGCGGGTGACCATTTCGATTTCGTTCGCATGCCCCCCATAGCCTCAACCTCGCTAACGGCGAATGAACCACACAAAGTGAGGAAGAACCTAATTAAGTGCCAAGTGACACAAGGCACGCCCCGCGGCGCGCGTCAGACGATCAGCCCGGGAACGAGCGCCACCAGCGCCAGCGCCAGCGCCATGATGAGGACATAGGGCAAGGTGCCGACGATGATCCGCCCGAGCGAGACATCCGGCATCACGCCCTTGACCACGAACAGGTTGAGCCCCACCGGCGGCGTGATGAGCGCCATCTCCATGTTGATCATCAGGATCACGCCGAACCATACCTTGTCCCAGCCGAAACTCTCGATGATCGGGATGATGATGGGCGTGGTGATCACAATGATGGAGAGGGTTTCCAGGAAGCAGCCAAGGAAGAGCAGGAGCAGGTTGATGGCGATGAACACCAGCCACGGCGAAAGGTCTGCTCCCGCCACCAGCCGCGACAAGGTGGGGGCGACGTCGGTGGTGGTCAGGGCGTAGCCGAACAGCATGGCGCCGGCGATAATGGTCAGCACCATGATGGAGCCGCGCCCGGTCTCGATCAGGATCTGCCGGCACTTGGCCCAGGTCAGCTCACGATAGAGGACGGCTGCGAGCAGGAAGCTCGTGGCAACCCCGATGGCCGCTGTCTCGGTGGGCGTGGCGATGCCGGTGTAGATGGAGCCGAGGATGATGGCGATGAGGACGCCGGTGGGCAGGATGTCCACCAGCGCCCGCAGCCGGTCGGAGACGGTGACCGGCCCCATCACCTGACGCGGGGCCGACCCGGATCGCGATCGCGCGAGCCACATCTGATAGATGCCGAACATTGCCGCGAGCATGAGCCCGGGCAGAATCCCGGCCATGAACAGCCTGCCGATGGATTCCTGGGCGATGACGCCGTAGACGATCATCGGGATCGACGGAGGGATGAGAATCCCCAACGTGCCGCCGGCGGCGACGGCCCCGCAGGCGTCGGATTCGCGATAGCCGAAGCGGCGCATCTCGCTCACCGAGAAGCGGCCGACGGCGGCGACAGTGGCGACGCTGGATCCGGAGATGGCCGCCATCACTGCGCAGGCGATGGTGGTGGCGATAGCGAGGCCGCCCCACAGGCCGGCGGTCAGGGTGGCGATCGCCGCGTAGAGCCGGGCTCCCATGCCGGACGCGGAGATGATGGCGCCCATCAGGATGTAGAGCGGCACCGCCGTGAGCGTGAAATTGGTGACGGAATCCCAGAGCGTGCTCGACACGAGGCCGAGCGCCGACCAGTCTCCGCCACCGGCTTGGAGCAGCGTCGCGATGGCGACCGCGAACAGCGCGAAGGCGACGGGAACGCCCACCAGCATCAGCACGAGCAGGCCGCCGAACATGAGGATCGCGGTTTCGGTCACAGGGATGCCTCGCTGTGTGGAATGCCGGCGCCGGACCGGATCGACCGCACCAGTCCGAGAAGACGCAGAGCCGCGAACACAAACAGCAGGACACTGCCGGCGAAGAAGGCGAGATAGGGGATCCACAGCGGGACCGAGAGCATGGAGACCGAGCGCTCGCCGCTGGTCCAAGCATCGTGCCAGAAGTCCCAGCCCAGCCACGCCAAGACGCCCGAGAGCGCGAGCATCACTAGGTCGCAGCCGAGGCGCACCAGCGCCGCGGCACGGCGCTGCAGGAGGCGACGAGGAAATCGACCTCCACGTGGACACCCTGATAGAGCGCCGCGCCCATACCGACGAACACGACGTAGCCGATGAGATAGGCCGAGATTTCCTCGACCCAGATCACGGACCGGCCGAGCACCGATCGCATGAAGACCTCGTAGCAGACGGTCAGCGTGGTCAGGACCGCCGCGAAGCCCGCACTGGCGACGATGACCTGGGCCAGGAGGCCGATGCGGGAGGGCACGTCGTCGTGGGAGGGGGCCCCGCAGGGCGCTTCTTCCCGTGCCTGAGGATGGCTCGCGGGCGTGTTGCTCACGGCTACTGGCCCAGCATCAGATCGAGGATCGGCGCCGCCTGCGGGAAGTCGGCCTTGAACTGCTTGTGGCTGTTCCGGAACAGGGGCTGCCAGCGGTTCCACTCGTCGAGGGGCATCTTGGTGACGGCGACGCCGTGGTCGGCGAACTCCTTGGCGATGCGCACATCCTCGGCCTTGGCGCCGGCAAGGCTCTCGGCCTCCAGGCCCGCCCCCACCTCCACCAGAATCTTCTGCTGCTCTGGCGTCAGCTTTTCCCAAGTCTTCATGCTGATCGCGATGGGCTCGATGGTGAAGTAAATGGAATAGTCCTCGGGCGAGGTATAGGCCTTGGAGACCTCGTAGAGGCGGAATGCGCCGAACGAGGACGACGAGGTCCACATGGCGTCCAGAAGGCCGAGCTGCATGGCATTGTAATTGTCGGAGGACGGCATGGAGACGGGGGTCGCTCCGGCATCGTGCAGCGCAGCCTCCATGTATTTGCCTGCCGCCCGCACTTTTTTGCCATTCACGTCCTTCGGCCCATGCACCGGCACCCCGGAGGAGGCGACGCCGCCCGAGATCTGGATCCAGGACAGAGTCTTGAAACCGTAGGCCTGCGCCTTGGCCTCGATCTGCTGCCAGGCCGGCGACTTGCGGAAAGCGAAAACGTCGTCGTGCTTCTTCCAGATGCCCGGCATCAGGATGAGGTTCATCTCTGGAATGGCGCCAGCTGCATAGATGTAGGGATAGACTGAAAGATCCACCGTTCCGGTCTTCAGGGCGACATGGGTGTTGGAGGCCTTCGCCAGGGACTGAGCCGGATAGAAGGTGATCTTGATCTCACCCTTCGAGCGCGTCTCCACTTCCCTGGCGAACTTGATCGCGGTCGCCACCACATAATCTTTCTCGTCCTGCGGCCATTGGTGCGCGAATTTGAGCGTAATCGGCTCGGCTCTTGCCGCGATGGGAACGGCGACGGGGACGGCCATGAGCAGCGCCGCGGCCACGGCACCGGTGAACAATGTCTTCGACATAAGATCCTCCCACTTGCAGACGCCTGTTTCCGGCGCTTGATGTGATCGCTCTGCCTAGTCCGCCGCCTCCTTCGTGAGATCAGCCAGGACGGTTGCGTAGAGTTCTGGCAGCGGCCGGTCGAATGCCGCCTGCGGCAGATCCTCGATGGTCTGCGCGAGGTGCCGCCAGAACAGGCCCTTGATGCGCTGGCGCGCCCGCCGGCGGCGCTCCGCCTCGGGGCTTTCGGCTCGCGGCATGGCGGCGGCCTCGATGGCGGCGTCGAGGGCGGCGATGTTTTCGCCGGCGTCCGCGCGCACCAGGACCACCGGCGGCACCGGGCCGTCCCCGGCCGTCAGGGTCAGCGTCGCCTTCAGCTCCGCCTCGACCCGGCGCGCCTCCGGCTGGTCGGCCTTGTTGACCACATAGACGTCCGCGGTCTCCAGAATGCCGGCCTTCATGGCCTGGATCTGGTCACCGGCGCCCGGCGTCAGCACCAGCAGCTCGATGTCGACGAGCTCGCGCACGGCGAACTCCGACTGGCCGACGCCGACGGTCTCCAGGATGATCTCGTCAAAGCCGTAATCGTCGAACACGGCGAGGATTTCCGGCAGGTTGTCGGCGAGGCCGTCGGTGGCGCCGCGGCTCGCCAGCGAGCGGATGAACACCCGCGGGTCGTCCACCAGCCCGTCCATACGGATGCGGTCGCCGAGGATGGAGCCCCGGGTCTTAGGGCTCGACGGGTCGATAGCGACGATCGCCACGCGGCCGGCGCGCTCCAGCCGGTGGCGCGCGAGCGCGGCGATCAGGGTGCTCTTGCCGGCTCCCGGCGGGCCGGTCACGCCGATGCGGCGGGCGCAGTGGGTGCCGGCACGATGGGGAGCATCCAGGATGTCGGCGACACCGGCATCGGCGGCGCGGGACAAAGCCCGCCCCAGTGCCCGCCGGTCGAGGGCGTCCCCGGCGACGGCGCTCTGCTCAAGGGAGAGCTGGCACGGGGCCGCGCTCATGCCGCGCATCCCCCTCCAGCGAGATCGTCGTGCTCGCCGAGCAGCGGCGGCGGCGCGAACTGCTCCACGGCACCCATCACCTTGATGGGATTGCCCACGACGCGGATGGCCGTGCCACCCCCATCCATGTGCACCACCATGTTCCGGGCGGCCGTCTGCTCGCTGGCGAGCGCCTGCTCCAGGGACTCGACCCCGGCCGCGACGACGCCGAGCTTGGAGAGGCGCTGCACCAGATCGTCCGTCCCCTCGTCGCGCAGCACCGCGGCGATCTCACCCAGCACCAGCTCGCGGTTGGAACGCCGCGCCGCCATGGTGGCGAAACGCGCATCGGTGAGCCAATGAGCCTGCCTCACCTCCTCGGCGAAGCGGCGCCAGAAATCGTCATGGGTGATGAACAGCGCGATCCAGCCGTCGCGGGTCGGGAAGATCTGGGCCGGAACGATATAGGGATGCGCCGAGTGGTCCATCCGCCGCGCCGGCTCGCCGGCATTGAGCCATGCGCCGGCGATGTAATTCAGCTGGGACAGCATGACGTCGTACATGGCGATGTCGACCTGCCCGCCGGTGCCCTCCACCAGCTTGGCGACCAGGCCGAGGGCCCCCATGATGCCGGCGGAATTGTCCACCGCCGAATAGCCGGTCTTCACCGGAGGGCCGTCGGGCGCGCCGGTGAGGGCCATGATGCCGGTGAGCGCCTGGATGACGTAGTCGTAGGCAGGACGCTCCGCATAGGGGCTGTCGAGCCCATATCCCGTGAGGGCCACGCAGACGATCTTCGGATTCCAGCGCTTGAGATGCGCATAGGTCAGGCCCAGCTTGCGGATCGCCGCCGGTCGCAGATTGGTGAGCAGCGCGTGGGAGCCCTGGACCAGTGCGCCGAGCTTCGCTTGGCCCTCGCGGCTGGCGAGGTCGAGCACGACGCTCTTCTTGTTGCGGTTGAGGCTGGCGAAATAGGCGTTATGGGCGCCGATGCTGTGCGGGCTGACGCGCCGGCCGATATCGCCTTCCGGCGGCTCCACCTTGATCACCTCGGCTCCGAGATCGGCCAGCAGCATGGTGCTGTAGGGGCCCATCAGCATATGCCCGATCTCGATGACGCGGATGCCGCTGAGGGGGCCGCTCATGCCTGTCGCTCCGCCAGCCGCTCCGCCACCGCGGCGACCACGTCGTCGAGCTTCATGTCAGCGGTGAACACCGCCGTCACGCCGAGCGCCAGCAGCATCGCCACGTCCTCTTCCGGGATGGTGCCGCCCACGAACACGGGGATGTTGGAAGCGCCCTGATCCGCCAAAGCGGCGATGGCGTCGGCCACCAGCTCCTTGTGGCTGCCGGAGAGGATGGACAGGCCCACCGCGTCCACGTCCTCGTCCACCGCGACGCGGGCGATGAAGCCGGGGCTCTTGCGCAGGCCGGTATAGATCACCTCCGCCCCGGCATCGCGCAGCGCCAAAGCGATCACCTTCGCGCCGATGTCGTGGCCGTCGAGCCCCGGCTTGGCGACCAGGACGCGCTTGCCGCGCAGCAGCGGGGTGGAAATGACGGGGGTTTCGATGGTGTCGCTCATAGCCGGATGGGCTCCTGGAATTCGCCCCAGCAGCCCTTGAGCCGCGCCACCATCTCCCCGACGGTGGCGTAGGCGTGGCAGCATTCGACGAGATAAGGCATGAGGTTTTCCGCGTCCTGCGCGGCGGCCGCACCCAGGCGGTCGAGGGCGCGGGCCACCGCGGCGCCGTCGCGGCGGTCCATCACCGCCTCGTATTTCTCGACGATGCGGCGGCTCGCCTTGGGATCGATGCGGAACACCTCCACCGCGCCCCGCGTCTCCTCCGCCTTGCGGAACACGTTGAGGCCGACCACCGGGAACGCGCCGGAATCGATCTGGCGCTTGCGCTCGTGCGCGCGCTGGGCGAGCCGCATCTGTAGCCAGCCGTCCTCGATGGCCTTCACCGCGCCGCCATAGGCTTCCACCTCGTCCATCTGGGCGCGGATGCGGCGCTCGGTCTCGTCGGTGAGCCATTCGAGATAGTGCGAGCCGCCGAGCGCATCGACGGTGCGGGCGACGCCGCTTTCCAGCGCCACGATCTGCTGGGTGCGCAGGGCGATCTCGGCGGAGCTTTCGGTCGGGATCTGGAACGCCTCGTCATAGGCGCAGGTGAAGATGGACTGGGCCCCGGCGAGCACCGCGGCGAGGGTCTCGATGGCGACGCGCACGATATTGTTCTGCGGCTGCGGCGCCACCAAAGAGGAGCCGCCGCACACCACGCCGAAGCGGAACATCTGCGCCTTGGGATCGCTGACGCCATAGCGCGTCTGCATCAGCTCGGCCCAGATACGGCGGCCGGCGCGGAACTTCGCCACCTCCTCGAACAGGTCCATGTGCACGTAGAAGAAGAAGGACAGACGCTTGGCGAACTTCTCCACATCGCCGCCGCGCCGCAGCAGCTCATCCACATAGGCGATGCCGTTGGAGAGGGTGTAGGCCATCTCCTCCACGGCGTTGCAGCCGGCGTCGCGCATGTGCGCCCCGGCGATGGAGATGGGGTTGAATCGCGGTGTGGTGCGGTTGGCGTAGAGGATGGAATCCGCTGTCAGCCGCATGGAGGGGCGCACCGGGAAGATCCAGGTGCCGCGCGCTACGTATTCCTTCAGGATATCGTTCTGGATGGTGCCGGTGAGCAGGCCCGGATCGATGCCGCGCCGCTCGGCGCAGGCGACATACATGGCATAGATCAGCGCCGCCGTGCCGTTGATGGTGAAGGAGGTGGAGATCTTCGTCAGGTCGATGCCGTCGAACAGGATCTCCATCTCCGACAGGTTGGAGAGCGAGACCCCCACCTTCCCGATCTCGGAGCGCGCCATGGGATCGGTGGGGTCGTAGCCGCACTGGGTCGGCAGATCGAGGGCGACCGACAGGCCGGTCTGGCCCTCGCGCAGCAGGAATTGGTAGCGCTCGTTGGATTCCTCGGCCGTACCGAAGCCGGAATACTGGCGCATGGTCCAGGCGCGGCCCCGGAAGCCGTCGGGGAAGATGCCGCGGGTAAAGGGAAACTCGCCCGGCTGCTCGGGCGCGCCGCGCGCGACCATGTCGGCGGTCACCACCCGCGGCGCCTCGATGCCCGAGGGCGTCATCGGCGAGATGCCCTTCGGCTCCTCGGTGTCCCCGGCTGGTTTCTGCTTGAGGGCGGTCATGGCGGTCTCAGCTCCTGCGGGCGAGCATGCGCTCGGCGGCGACCCAGTGTTCCTGGCTCGTCCAGGCTCGGATGAAGCGGGCGCGTTCTTCGGTGGAGAGGGCGGCGCGCCGCGCCGGGTCCATGCCGGCCAGCGCCATCGCCTTCAGGTCGCGCGCCAGCGCGGGCGGACGGGCGAGGATCGGCGCGACGAAGCGGTCCACCAGCGCGTCCAGGCTCTCGCCGTCCCCAGCCACGGCATCGAGAAGGCCCAGCCGCTCCGCCTCGGCCGGCTTGAGGAGCTGCGCGGCGAGCATCAATCCCATGGCCTTGCGCGGGCCGACGACCGCCTGCAGGTCGGCGCAGCCGCCGAAGCCGGTTGAGAGCGCCAGTTGCGCCTGCACGAAGCCGATGCCGGCATGGGCGGCGGCGAGGCGGAAATCGCACGCCATGGACAATTCGGCGCCGCCGCCGAGGGCGACGCCGTTCAGGGCGGCCACCACCGGCGCCGGAAACCGCCGCACCGCATCGAGCGCCGCCCGGCCGGTATCGAACAGCGCGCCGGCCTGCGCCTCGCTGCGATGCGCGTCGAGCTCCTTGAGGTCGCCACCGGCGGCGAAGGCGCGGTCGCCGGCGCCAGTGAGGACCACGACGCAGATGTCCGGCACCGCGGCGAAGCGGGTAAAGACCATCTCCAGTTCCCGCAGGGTGTCGAGGCTCAGCGCGTTGCGCGCCTGCGGGCGATCGAGGGTGACGTCGAGCCGGCCTCCGGCCACCGCCACGCGAAGCTGCCGCGTCGCGGTGCCCGCCGCGATCGCCATGGCGGCGGATGCCGCTGAAGTCGCAGTGCCGGCGGTTGCCGCCGAAGTCGCCGTGGCGGCGGTCGCAGCTGAAGTCGCTGCGGCGGTCATCGCGCGGACGCCTTGATGTCGCCGGCCGTGGCCAGCAGGCGCGCTGCAAGCGGGTCGATGGCGCCTTCCATGCGGTAGCTCGGCCCGGCGATGGCGATGCCGATCATCATGCCGTCCACCTCCAGGGCGGTGGAGAGCGCCGTCACGTCGGCCACGTTCTCGCCGTGGGTAGTGAAATAGCCGCGCGCCCGCCCGGCCTCCAGATCCGCTTCGAGGCGCTGGGGATCGGTGATCGTATGCGCCGTGATGGCGGTGATCGATTTCTTGCGCACGAGCGTTTCGATGCCGTCGCGCGGACCGGCCGCCAGCAGCGCCTTGCCGATGGAGCTGGAGTGCAGCGGCTTGAAGTCGCCTGGGCGGGCCGAATAACGGATGGTCTGCGCGCCTTCCAGAACCTCCAGATAGAGCACCTGGTCGCCCTGGCGGGTGCCGACGATCACCGTCTCGCCGCTGGCATCGCGCAGAGCTTCAAGATGCGGGAGGAGGCGCTGGAGGTAGGTGTCCTTGGCTGCGATCGCGGTGGTGAGAAGGTGCAGCTTGCGGGTGGGATAGAAGCCGCTGCGGCGGCTCACGGCATAGAGATAGCCGCGCTCGAGCAAGGTCTGGATCAGCCCGTAGCAGCTCGACAGCGGCACGTCGATCAATGGCGCGATCTCGGTGAGCAGCATTGGGCGCCCTTCGGCACCGAATACCTCGAAAATCTGGAAGGCCCGGGAGGCGGATCGCACAGCGCTCATTTTTATTTCATATATCCGAAATTAAGTTCGGTATATTGAAATTGAAATTCGCGAACCCGTCAAGCGGGAGAGCTCAACGAATTGGAGCGGGCCCCGAAGACGGTGTTCTGTTCCGGTCCTGGCCGACATCAAGTTCGGGAAAGGGAGTGCGTTTTCCGAGCTGAGAGAATCGAAGCGGACCCCTAAGGGGAGCGGAAAGCCGCTTCAATCTCTTGCCAGAGGCGGAGTCCGGTAGTCAGGTCGAAGGCGTCCTCGCTGAATCTGATGCATAGAACGCGGTTTCCTGGCGCATCGTCCATTGTCCGGTCGCGGAGGAGCGGATCAGGGTGCGTCGTTCGACGCGCACCACGGCGGCGACCAGCGGCCCCCAATCGGTGTCGTCGAGCGCCGATCCGGGGGCGTAGACCGCGATGCGTCGGTTCTCCCGGCGATTTCGTGCGTGGTTGCGACTGTCGTCGACCGCGACAGGGGCCGTGGTCGCGGCGATGTCCTCGAGGCAGAGAAGCAGGGTCGGTTGATTGTCCTTGACCTGGACGATCAGGTCATTGCCGGTCCTGCGGGCGATCTCGAACGTTTTTGACAGTGCATGGCGTCGAGGGTGAACACCCGTCCGCTCAGTCCCAGCGTGGCGATCAGGGTCTGCACCGCCGGGATCTCGTTCGATGACCTCGTGGGCGAGAATGATCCGGTGGTCGACGGCGAACGCGCTGAGGAGGTGCGCCGCCTTGCGGTCCGCAAAGGCATCGAAGCTCTGCCGCAAGGTCTTCCCGTCGATCGCGATGAACCGGGACGGGGTGGCGGCGCACGCTTGGTCGAGCCCGTCCGCATGGCGCCGGAACGCCCGCTCCAGTTCGGCCGGATCGAGCCGCTGCAGGATGCCGCGCACCGACGTGTAGGCCGGCGCCCGTCGCAGCGCCACGGCCGGGAAGGCCGCATTGAGGAGCGCGAGCCGGCGGTCGATCAGCGTGTGGATTTGCCGGTACGACCGCGCCCCGCTCAGCATCGCGATGAGCGAGAACAGGATCACGCCGACTTGGCTGTACATCTTCCCTTCGGCCCGGCGGCGGTCCGGGATCGCGGCAAGGCAGAACGCGAGATCAATCGTCGTTATGGAGCAACCTTCGAATCAGGTTGCTCCCGATAGATTCAGAGAAGGTTCGCTCGGAAAAGCGGAAAAACGCCGCTCAGACCCCCCGGCGCTCTCGCGCCGCCCTCACAACGTCAAGAGCGTTGAACAGCCCTCACATGAGGGCTTCGATCGTCAAGTGGTTTTTTTGCGCTGCTGCGATCTGTCTCTCCCGGTCCACACGCGAGGCGTGAATGCAAAACCTCATGCGCGACGAAGCAATTCGCTATCGC
>JBDZDL010000015.1:0-48387 GCA_040049195.1 Xanthobacter sp. VNH20 | reverse complement strand
CTGGTCCGACAGAAGCTCGCCGCGGACGTCGCGGCGCTCGACGCGCTCATCATGCAACTGGCACACGATCCCGAGGCGCGCGCCTTCGCCCGCGAAGCCGGAGAGCTCCGCGGGCGCCTGCTGCTGCTCCTGCCGGTACTGTCCTCCCTCAACGACCGGATGCGCGCGATCACCCGCGAGGAAGCGATGGGCAGCGTGCGGGACGATCTTGTCGCCCTCGCCCGCGAAATCGCGGACTGGATCGGGGGCGCTCCCGACACGCCGGAGCGGTTGCGCGCACGGATCGCTGAGCTGACTCCGGATCCCGGCGCCCTCAGGGACTGGCCGAGCCTCCTTCATGCGAACCTCTGCGCCCGCCTCAAAGAGCTTGTCGATCTCTGGCAGGACTGCCTCGCGTTACGCCGGCAGGTGGCTGGAGACCCTGCTGCGGGACACTGGGCGCCCGTGCTGCACCACCGCCCCGTCATCGGCACCGCGCGCCATCATGATCACGGCCTGCTGCTATTCTCCACCGCTTCCGCCGCGCTCGCGACCTTGACGGCGAGCCTGATCTGGATCGCGAGCGGATGGCCCGGCGGCGCCAATTTCGTGGCCATGGCGGCGGTCGCCTGCTGCTTCTTCGGCGCCCAGGACCGCCCAGCGCCGTTCATCTGGGCCATGGTGGTCTGGTGCGCGGCGGCGCAGGCCATCGCCGGCATCCTGCTGTTCGTCGTGGTACCCCTCGTTCATGATTTCGAGACGCTGGTGCTGGTGCTCGCGCCGCCCTTCCTGCTGGTGGGCGCCTTCATTCCCCGCCCGGAGCTCGCCCTCGTCACCCTCCTGCTCGCCGCCAACGGCGCGGGCTCCCTCTCGGTCCAGAGCCACTACAATGCGGACTTCACCCTCTATGTGAACGAGGGCCTCGCAGTGGTGGGCGGCTTGGCATTCGCCTGGATCTGGGTGCTGGTGACAAAGCCCTTCGGCGCCGAGATCACCGCCCGCCGCCTCGTGCGCTCGGGCTGGGCGGACCTTGCCGCCTGCGCCGCCGGCACCAGACTGCAGGACCACCGTGTGCTCGTGAGCCGCATCTTCGACCGCCTCGGTCTGCTCATTCCCCGCCTCGCCTCGGGCGCCATCGACGACGGCCTCGCCACGGACGGGCTCAGGGACCTGCGCATCGGCTACAATGTCCTCGACCTCCAGCGCGACCGCCGGGCGCTGCCTGGTGCCGCAAAGGACGCCATCAATGCCGTCCTCGCCGCAGTGGCCGGGCATTTCCGAACGCAGCAGAAGGCCGGCGCGGTGCTGCTGCCGCCCGCCGGCCTTCTGGACCATGTGGACGAGGCGATCCGCGCCGTGCTTGCCCAGCGCGCCGGGCAGGCGGCGGACAATGCCCTGCAGGCGCTGGTCGGCCTCAGGCAGGCTCTGTTCCCCGGGGCCGCGGCGCCCCTCCTGCCGCCGGCACGGGGCGCCGTCGCCCCGCCTTTGCTCGCGGCCGAGTGAGACACGCATGCCCGCGGAAATCGACATCTTCGGCGTCTACGTGCCGACCTTTCTCCTCCTCGCGCTCGCCGCCATGGCGGTCACGCGGCTCCTCTCCCGCCTCGTCAACCAGGTGGGGCTCGGCCGCCTCATCTGGCACCGGGCACTGTTCGACCTCTCCGTGTTCGTGCTCGTGACCGGCGCGGGATATGTCCTTCTCCAACGGATCGCATGATGAAGATCGATGTCGCGAAGTGGGTCCGCATATGCGTCACTCTCATGGTGGTCGCGGGCGCCGGTCTCGTGGGCCGCGCGCTCTGGGACACCTACATGAACGCCCCCTGGACGCGGGACGCCCGCGTGCGCGCCGACGTGGTCGGCATCGCTCCCGACGTCTCCGGTCTCGTGAGCGAGGTGCTGGTCCGCGACAACGCCGCGGTGAAGAAGGGCGACGCCCTGTTCCGGGTGGACCGCGAGCGCTTCGCCATCGCCCTGAAGCAGGCGGAGGCTGCGGTGGAGGGCCGCGCCGCCACCCTCGATCAGGCCAAGCGCGACCTCGCACGCTACACGCAGTTGCGCGAGCGGCAGGTGGTCTCGCCGCAGAACGCCGAGCAGGCCCAGACCGCCCTCACCCAGGCCGACGCGGCCTACCAGCAGGCGGTGAGCGAGCGCGACCTCGCCCGGCTCAACCTCGAGCGCTCGGAGATCAAGGCGCCAGCCAACGGCATCGTCACCAATCTGGAGCTGCGGCGGGGCGACTACGTCTCCACCGGCAAGGCGGTGGTGGCCCTGGTGGATACGGATTCGCTTCGGGTCGAGGGCTATTTCGAGGAGACCAAGCTGCCGCGCATCCATGTGGGCGATCCCGTCACGATCCGCCTGATGGGCGAGCCGACCCTGCTGCGCGGTCGGGTGCAGAGCGTCGCGGCGGCCATCGAGGACCGCGAGCGCACGGCCGGCACCGGCCTCCTCGCCAACATCAATCCGACCTTCAACTGGGTGCGCCTCGCCCAGCGCGTGCCGGTGCGCATCGCCCTGGAGGACGTGCCGCCCGACATCCGCCTCGTGGCCGGCCTCACCGCCACCGTGGAGATCGAACCCGGTGTCGCCGGCAAGACCGCGCACGCGGACCCGTCGGACGCCCAATCCGTGCACGCCGCGCGGCCGGCCCGATGAGAGCGCTGCGCCGCCCTGCGGACGGACCGCCTCGGGGGCCGCTCCGCGCTTTGCCGTGACGCCAGGACGAAATGCCATGAATGCTCCCGCGAATGCCGCGCTGACACCAGGACACCTGAAGGGGGACACCCCGCCGGGCGGGACGGCGCCGCTCTGGCTGCTGGCGCTCCTGGCCTTCTCCGGCACCCTCGCCATGCACGTCTTCGTGCCGGCGCTGCCCGTCGCCCAGCAGGATCTCGGCGGCGGGATGGCGGCCATGCAGCTCACCATCAGCCTCTACATCCTCGGCCTCGCCGGCGGGCAGCTCGTCTACGGGCCTCTCGCCGACCGGTTCGGGCGCCGGCCCGTCCTGCTGGCGGGGCTCTCGCTCTACACCGTCGCCGGCCTCGCGGCGATGCTGGCGCCGAGCGTCAACGCCCTCATCGCCGCCCGGCTGTTCCAGGCGCTGGGCGGCTGCGCCGGCCTCGTGCTCGCGCGCGCCATCGTGCGCGACACCTCGGCGCCGGCGGACACCACCCGGCGCCTCGCCTTGATGAATCTCATGATCACCGTCGGTCCGGGCGCGGCGCCGCTGGTGGGCGGCTTTCTCGCCGATGCGGCGGGATGGCGCTCCATCTTTATCGCCCTGACCCTCCTCGGCGTGGTCAACCTCCTGCTCACCTGGCGTCTTCTCCCGGAGACCGGACGGGCAACCGAAGGCGCCGCCATCGGTCTAATGGAGAGCTATGGCCAACTGCTGCGGGCGCCAGCCTTCTGGGGCTACGCCGTGGGCGGCGGCTGCGCCACCACCTCCCTCTATGGCTTCGTCGCGGCGGCCCCCTTCATCTTCACCGGCGAACTGCACCAGCCCACGGCCAGCGTCGGGGGCTATATCGCCCTCCTGGTCCTGGGGGTGTGGGTGGGCAGCATGCTGGCGAGCCGGCTCATCGCCCGTGTTTCCGTCGGCCGCCTGCTGGTGGGCGCCAATGGGGTCAGCGTGGCGGCCGCCTTCATCCTGCTCGCCGTCGTGCTGTCGGATCAGCTCACCGTGCCCCTGGCCATCGCCACCGTGTTCATATTTTCCGTGGGCGTGGGCACCGCGGCCCCCGCCGCGCTGGCAGAGGCCCTGAGCGTCAATCCCCGCGTCGCCGGCTCCGCCTCGGGCCTCTACGGCGCCATGCAGATGGCGGTCGGCGCCCTGTGCACGGCCTTGGCCGGTGTCGGATCCGACCCCGCGCTCGCCGCCGCTCTTGTGCTTGCCGGCTCCGGCATCATCGCTCAAGCGGCCTTCTGGATAGCCGGGCGACCAAGGCGCACGGCCTCGTAGAGCAGCCGCACGATGCGGCGAATGGGCATCACAGGGTAAGATCCATGGATATCAAGACAATCGCTGTTCTCATTGATACCAGTCCGTCGCGCGAAACCAGTGAGGCGCCGGGATCGTCCTTGGCGAGAAGCGCGCGGATCCTGTCGATGTTGGCGGCACGGATGGCGCCGGCGAACAGGCCGTAGTGCCGGGTGCGGTGGAAGCCGTCGGGCAGGACATGGAGCAGGAAGCGGCGAATGAACTCATCCGCCGGCAGGGTCATGGCCTTGATCCAACTGTCGCCTGTGGCCTTGGCCCGGGCGCGATAATCCTTCCAGCGGAAGGTGACCCCGCGGTCGTCCATGGCGAGGAGCCGGCTGTTGGAGATCGCCACGCGGTGGGTGTAGCGCGACAGATAGGCGAGCACCGCCGCCGGTCCCGCGAACGGGCGCTTGGCATAGACCACCCATTCGGCCCGGCGCAGGGGTGCCAGCATCGCCTCATCGGAGCGCTTCGCCACCATCGCCAGATCTTCCTCGATCCGCACCAGCTTGGTCTTGACCTCCCGCAACTGCTCGACGAGATGGCGCAGGGCATGACGGGCCACGGGCGGAATGCGCAGATCGGTCACGTCCTCAATCATGGCAGTCAGAAGCCCGATATTGTGGGCTCGGTTCGGAGCGATGACGCCGAACTCGGCGAGATGGCCTCGAATGGCGTTGATCAGCTGGGTCCTTTGTCCGACCAGCATCTCGCGGACACGGTGGATCATCAGGATCTCCTGCTGCATCTCCTCCTTGATGGGAACGAAACGCATGGAGGGGCGCACCACCGCCTCGCTGATCGCCTCGGCGTCGGCCGCGTCGTTCTTGTTCGTCTTCACGAAGGGTCGAACATACTGGGCCGGGATCAGGCGCACCTCGTGTCCCAGGTCCCGCAGCCTTCGAGCCCAATGATGCGCGCTTGGGCAGGCCTCAATGCCGACGAGGCAAGGGGCAAGATCACGGAAGAAATTTTCGACGTCGTCCCGCCGAAGCCGGCGGCGAACCACCGCCTTGCCGCTGCGGTCGGCCCCGTGAACCTGGAAAACGGACTTGGCGATATCGAGACCAACGACGTGGACTTCCTTCGGCATGGCAGATCTCCTCTTCGAGCGACGCCCAATGATGATCCGTTCCAAGGGCACGGCGGAAGGGGGTGTCCATGCCATCACGCGAGGAGGCAGTTCTTCGAACTGGCCGACATCGCGAAGAATGCCCGTCGAGGACGAACGGCCGCGGCCATCTCGCCGATCGCGCTGGAGGCGGTCAAGCGCATCGATGTCCTGTTCGACATCGAGCGCGATATCAATGGCCTCGCCGCCGCCGAGCGCTTGGCCGTCCGGCAGGAGAGGAGTGTGCCGCTACTGGCCGATCTGGAAACCTGGTTGCGCGAGCAGCGCTCCAAACTCTCGCGCTCTTCCTCCTTCGCCAAGCCGGTCGACTATATGCTCAAGCGCTGGTGCGACTTCGCCCGCTTTGCCGAGGACGGCAGAATCTGCCTTACAATGCGGCGGAACGAGCTCTGCGTGGTCTGGCCCTTGGAAGAAAGGCATGGATGCTCGCCGGTTCCGATCGCGGCGCTGACAGGGCCGCCGTCATGTATGCGCTCATCATGACGGCGCGCCTCAACGACATCGACCCGCACGCCTGGCTGGCCGATGTCTTCGCGCGCATCGCCTCAATCCCACAGAACCGCTTGCACGAACTCCTGCCCTGGGAGTGGAAACGCAGCACCCAAGAACCTGCTGCCGCGCAGGCCGCCTGAGCCCGCAGTCATCATAGCCGCCCGCTGCCACGCGCGCACGCAACAATCCAGCGGCACTCAGCGTATGCTTACGGCGCAAGCAGCTCTGCGAACGGGTCACGCCCCAGTTGCCAGCCTTCCTGCCGGTGATGGTAGAGCCGCCGATGGAGACCGTTTCACCCCTGGACGAGCCATCGCCGCGTAAGCGTAAGGCTCGTCGCGAGGGCCGCATCGAGATTGAACTGGCTTCTGGCGACCGGCTGCGGCTGGAGGGCGACGTGGATGGCCGAGCGCTGCGCGATGCGATCGCCGCCCTGAGGGCGCGATGATCCCTATCCCGGTCGGCGTGAAGGTCTGGCTGGCGACAGGCCACACGGATATGCGCAAGGGCTTCGCCTCCCTGGCGTTGCAAGTGCAGGAGGTCCTGAGGCGAGATCCGCTGGCGGCCATATCTTCTGCTTCCGCGGACGGCGCGGCGACCTCGTCAAGATCATCTGGCACGACGGACAGGCGGCGAACCTGTATGAAGCGTCCCGGGTTTTCCGGAGGCGGTTTGGTTTGAGTCACGCGACCATATCGAGGTCCTGTTTGGCGGCATAGTAGTTGGAGATCAGCTCGCGCAGGAATACGTCCCGGTCGGAATAGACCGAGTGCACCATCATGTGCAGCAGGCGGGAAACATCGGCTTCGAAAGGGCGGCTCTGCGAGGTTTGCGTCGTCATGGGGATAGGCCATGCAGTTGAAAGCTGGACGCGTGACATGACAAGAACGGCGGAAGGTTGCAAGACACGCAATGAGCAGCTGCGGGCAGGCACCGGCTCCATCTAAAGCGAGCTGCGGTCCGGAATGTTCTGGCCTCACATGCCGGCGGCACAGGTCCCTTCAGAGGATGGGCGGGCGCTTCGGAGCGGCGCTATCTGCTGAAGATCGGTCACCTCGTCCAGAGCTTGCAGCGCCTCGAGTATGTCGGAGAGGACCAGGATCTTTCCTGTCTCCGGGCGGCGAAGGTCCGGCCGGTTCGGCACGGCATACCGATCCGAGGCCCATGACGCGAGGAGTGCCCGCTTTGACCCCGTGCTCATGGTTGGGTCGGCCAGGACCTCTCCCGGCGAGCGCGGTTCGCCCCATGGCACGCGAGATGGAAGAATCCCGGTGCTTACATTTATTTCGTGCAGCATCTCCAATCCTCCACAGGCCGGCCTCCGGCGAATGCCGGGAGGCGGGATGCAGGCTCTTCGGGCGGGAAAGATCAGGCCGCCTTGGCCTGCTCGATCTGCCTGACGTTGCTCTCGGCCGGCTGGCCTGCGGAAGCGATCTCGATGCGGCGCGGCTTCAGCCGTTCCGGCACCTCGCGCGCCAGTTCGACCGACAGCAGGCCGTCCTGAAGCGTCGCTCCGGACACCTTCACATAGTCGGCGAGATTGAAGGTCTGCGTGAAATCGCGGACGGCGATGCCCTTGTGCAGCATCTGGCGGTGGTTTGCGTCCGCGGTCTTCTTGCCCGTGACGACCAGCGTATTGGCCTGCTGCGTGAGCTCGACCTCGTCGGGACGGAAGCCGGCAACGGCCATGGTGATCCGGTAGGCGTTCTCGCCGGTCTTCTCGATATTGTAGGGCGGCCAGTCCGGACGCGGCCCCGCCGCAGTATCGATGAGATCGAACAGCCGGTCGAAGCCGACGGTGGAACGATAAAGCGGAGCAAAGTCGAAGGGTCTCATAGCCACATTCTCCACTGAGCAACATGGACACGAGCCGCCCGCAGCCTTGCCACGGGCGCCACGCGCCGGTCCTTTCAGGCACCGGCGACAAGCGATCTGGGGAGCGAAAAAATCTCGTTCAAGAGGGACATGAAAAATTTCTCGGCCACCTCTCACCGCGTCACCCTGATTCGATATTCTCTATTGTTTTCAGCTGATTGGCACTTAATGACGCCGAGTGACAAAATTTTTTGCGTACCCTCTTGAACGAGAAACGCAGCCTTCCTAGCTCGATGTCCGCTCGTGCGCCCAGCCGCCGAGTTCATGACATCGCTGCCTGCACCAGGAGGATCTGCATGCATTTCCGCCCGCTGCACGACCGTGTCGTCGTGCGCCGCATCGAGGCCCTCGAGAAGACGGCCGGCGGCATCATCATCCCCGACACCGCCAAGGAAAAGCCCCAGGAGGGCGAGGTCGTCGCCGCCGGGCCCGGCGCGCGCGACGAGGCCGGCAAGCTGGTGCCGCTCGACCTGAAGGCCGGCGACCGCGTGCTGTTCGGCAATTGGTCCGGCACCGAGGTGAAGATCGACGGCGAGGACCTGCTCATCATGAAGGAGAGCGACATTCTCGGCGTGATCGAACGGAGCGGGACGGCCAGGAAGGCTGCCTGACCGTGTATCCCTTGAGATCGTGAGCCATAGCAATCCAGGAAGGAGGACAGGACATGGCTGCCAAGGAAGTGAAGTTCTCGTCCGAGGCGCGCGAGAAGATGCTGCGCGGCGTGGACACGCTTGCCAATGCGGTGAAGGTGACGCTCGGCCCGAAGGGCCGCAATGTCGTCATCGAGAAGAGCTTCGGCGCTCCCCGCATCACCAAGGACGGCGTCACCGTCGCCAAGGAAATCGAGCTTGAGGACAAGTTCGAGAATATGGGCGCGCAGATGGTGCGCGAAGTGGCCTCGAAGACCAATGACCTTGCCGGCGACGGCACCACCACCGCCACCGTTCTCGCCCAGGCCATCGTCAAGGAAGGCTCCAAGGCGGTAGCCGCCGGCATGAACCCGATGGACCTCAAGCGCGGCATCGACCTCGCGGTGGACGCGGTAGTGGCGGATCTCAAGACTCGTGCGCGCAAGGTGACGCGCAACGACGAGATCGCCCAGGTCGGCACCATCTCCGCGAATGGCGACACCGAGATCGGCCGTTTCCTCGCCGAGGCGATGCAGAAGGTCGGCAATGAAGGCGTGATCACCGTCGAGGAAGCCAAGACCGCCGCCACCGAACTCGAGGTGGTCGAAGGCATGCAGTTCGACCGCGGCTATGTCTCGCCGTATTTCGTGACGAACACCGAGAAGATGCGGGTCGAGCTCGAGGATCCGTACATCCTGATCCATGAGAAGAAGCTGTCCGGTTTGCAGGCCATGCTGCCGCTCCTGGAGTCGGTGGTGCAGACCTCCAGGCCGCTCCTCATCATCGCCGAGGACGTCGAGGGCGAAGCGCTGGCCACGCTCGTGGTCAACAAGCTGCGCGGCGGCCTGAAGGTCGCGGCGGTGAAGGCGCCCGGCTTCGGCGATCGCCGCAAGGCCATGCTCGAGGACATCGCCGTCCTCACCGCCGGCCAGGTGATCTCCGAGGACCTCGGCATCAAGCTCGAGAACGTCACTCTCGCTCAGCTCGGCCGTGCCAAGAAGGTGGTGATCGAGAAGGAGAACACCACCATCGTCGACGGTGTCGGCGCGAAGGCGGAGATCGAGGGCCGCACCTCGCAGATCAAGGCGCAGATCGAGGAGACCACCTCGGACTATGACCGTGAGAAGCTGCAGGAGCGCCTGGCCAAGCTCGCCGGCGGCGTCGCGGTGATCCGCGTCGGCGGCGCGACCGAGGTCGAGGTGAAGGAGAAGAAGGACCGCGTCGATGACGCGCTGCACGCCACCCGCGCGGCGGTCGAGGAAGGCATCCTGCCGGGCGGCGGCGTCGCCCTGCTGCGTGCGCTGAAGGCGATCGATTCCGTTGAGCCCGCCAATGAGGACCAGAAGGCCGGCGTCGCCATCGTTCGTCGCGCCATTCAGACGCCGGCGCGTCAGATCGCCAGCAATGCTGGCGAGGATGGCTCGGTGATCGTCGGCAAGCTTCTGGAGAAGGACGACTACAACTGGGGCTACAACGCCGCGACCGGTACCTACGAGGACCTCGTCGCCAATGGCGTGATCGACCCGGCGAAGGTCGTGCGCACCGCGCTCCAGGATGCGGCGTCGGTCGCTTCGCTGCTGATCACCACTGAGGCTCTGGTCGCAGAGAAGCCGAAGAAGGAAGCAGCACCCGCCGTTCCCGCCGGCGCGGGCATGGACTTCTGACAAGGCGGGGCCCGGAGGAGATCCGGGTCCCTGTCTCGCGCCAGAATGAACCGGCTCCCACGCCGGAACGCATTTGCCTTGAACAAGGCGGGCGCGCTTCCATCAACTGAGATGCCACGGGCGCGCCGCGCGGGGCATCTCGACGATATCGCCAACCGGGGAGGTCCTGCTCAGCACGGCCGCTATCGCGCGGGTTCGTTGCGGCGGGTGCCGGACGGACCGGATCGATTCGATCCCCGCAGCGACTTCCATGACGAGGAAGGCGGCCACGCCGCTCAAGGGTGGCTACCGGACTTCTCCGACCCGCGCTCATTGTCAACGCTTTGCTCACACGAGGAGGTTTTGCCGATGAAGATCGCCCAGATCGCCCCGCTCGCGGAATGCTGTCCGCCACGGCTCTATGGCGGGACGGAGCGCATCGTGTCCTATCTCACCGAGGAACTGGTCCGGCAGGGCCATGAGGTGACGCTGTTCGCCAGCGGCGATTCCAAGACTGCGGCCGAGCTGGTGCCCTGCTGCGACATGGCGCTCAGGCTCAATCCGCAGGTCAGGGACCCGCTGCCCTATCACATGATGATGCTGGAGGAGGTGCGCCGCCGGGCCGCCGAGTTCGACGTGCTGCACTTCCATGTCGACTTCCTGCACTATCCGCTCGCCAGTGCCTTTGCCGACCGCATGGTGACGACGCTGCACGGCCGTCTCGACCTGCCCGACCTCAGGCCCTTCTATTCCGCCTTCCCGCACTATCCGCTCGTCTCCATCTCGGACGATCAGCGCCGCCCCATGCCACCGGTCCATTGGGCCGGCACCGTGCACCATGGCCTGCCGAGGGACGTCCTGCCCTTCACCGCGAACCCGCATGGCGACTATCTCGCCTTCCTCGGCCGCGTCTCGCCCGAGAAGCGGCCCGACCACGCCATAGAGATCGCCGCCCGCGCCGGCATGACGCTCAAGATCGCCGCCAAGGTGGACAAGGCCGACCAAGCCTATTGGGACGAGGTGATCGGCCCGATGGTGGCGCGGCATCCCAATGTCGAGTTCATCGGCGAGATCAACGAGCAGCAGAAGGCCGATTTCCTTGGCAATGCCCGCGCACTGCTGTTTCCAATCGATTGGCCGGAGCCGTTCGGGCTCGTCATGATCGAGGCCATGGCCTGCGGCACGCCGGTGATCGCCTTCCGCCACGGCTCGGTACCGGAGGTGATCGATGACGGCGTCACCGGCTTCGTCGTCAGCCACATCGACGAGGCGGTGGCGGCGGTGCGCTCGGTCGGCCAGCTCGACCGCGCCGAGGTGCGCGCCACCTTCGAGGAGCGCTTCACCGCCGAGCGGATGGCGCTCGACTATCTCGCCATCTATCGTGATCTCCCCGGTTTGCGCCGTGCTGCGATGCGCATTCCCGCCGTGGCCAACGGCACCGGCAACGGGTTGGCCGATGGCATCGAATTGCGGGTCGTCGCCTGAGCGGGAGGTCCTCCATGCACGGCACGACCAGTGCGGAAGCGGTCGCGCATGCGCCGGCGCCGACCGGGCCAGGCACGCCGCTGGCGCAGTTCTTCATCCCGGCCGCCGCCTCGCTGCAGGAGCGGCGGCCGCGCACGCTCAAGCACGGTGACACCTTCGCCGTGTTCGACCACAATGGCGATGCGCTCTCCGGGCCGGGCAGCCCGGAGGGCCTCTACCATCGCGACACGCGCTATCTCTCACATCTCTACCTGACCATCGCCGGGCAGCGGCCGATGCTGCTGTCCTCGACGCTGCGCGACGATAACGCGACGCTGACCTGCGATCTCACCAACCCCGACCTGTTCGATGCCGAGGGCCGGCTGGTGCTGGAGCACGACCTGCTTCATCTGCGCCGTTCGCGCTTTCTGTGGAACGGCACCTGCCATGAGCGGATCGCCATCCGCAACTTCGACGACCGGTCCCGGCGGGTGAGGATCGACATCGCCTTCGCCGCCGACTTTGCCGACCTGTTCGAGGTACGTGGCACGCAACGGGCGCGGCGCGGCACGCTGCAAAAGCCGGAGATAACGGCCGACCAGGTGAAGCTCGCCTATCTCGGCCTTGATGGACGGCGACGGCAGACCACGCTGCGCTTCGACCCCGCACCGCAGGAGCTCATGACGGAGCGCGCGACATTCGTCGTGGACCTTGCTCCGCGCGAAGCCAGCACGCTCGTGCTGGAGATCGCCTGCGACGGCGCCAGCGAGAGGCCAGTGCGTCCTGCCTTCCTTCGCGCGATGCGCGATGCGCGCCGCGCGTTGCGCTCCTCCGCCTCGCGGGCGACGGCGATCATCACTTCGAACGACATCTTCAACGAGGCGGTGCGCCGCTCGGTCTCCGACCTCTACATGCTGGTTACCGACATGCCGGAGGGTCCGTATCCCTACGCCGGCATCCCGTGGTTCAGCACGGTATTCGGGCGCGACGCGCTGATCACCGCGCTGGAGACGCTGTGGCTCGACCCGGCCATTGCCCGCGGCGTGCTCCTGCATCTCGCCGCCAACCAGGCCACGGAATTCGACCCGGAGGCCGACGCCGAGCCGGGCAAGATCCTGCACGAGGTGCGCCATGGCGAGATGGCAGAGCTGAGGGAGGTGCCGTTCCGGCGCTATTATGGCAGCGTCGATTCCACCCCGCTCTTCATCATGCTGGCGGGCGCCTACCTTGAGCGCACCGGCGACCTTGTTACGCTGCGCCGGCTCTGGCCGAACATCGAGGCGGCGCTCGGCTGGATCGAGAACCATGGCGATCGCGACGGCGACGGCTTTGTCGAATATGGCCGGCAGACCGTGGAGGGGCTGATCAATCAGGGCTGGAAGGACAGCCATGACTCGGTCTTCCATGCCGACGGCACATTGGGGCGCGGCCCAATCGCCCTCGCCGAGGTGCAGGCCTATGCCTATGGCGCCTGGCGGGCCGCCGCGCACGTCGCCCGCGCCCTGGGGCACCCTGAACGTGCGACCGGGTTCGACCGGCGTGCAGAGGCGTTGCGCGCCGCCTTCGATGCGGCCTTCTTCGACGCGGCGCTCGGCACCTATGTGCTGGCGCTCGACGGCGAGAAGCGGCCCTGCCGTATCAGGAGCTCCAATGCCGGGCATGCCCTGCTCACCGGCATCGGCCTGCCGGACCGGGCAGCTTCCGTGGCGAGCACGCTGATGGGACCGACGCTGTTCTGCGGCTGGGGCCTGCGTACCATCGCCAGCAGTGAAGCGCGCTACAACCCGATGAGCTACCATAACGGCTCGGTCTGGCCGCACGACAATGCCCTGATCGCCGCCGGCCTCGCCCGCTACGGCTTCAAGCGCGAGGCGGCGCGGATCTTCGAGGGCCTGTTCGCCGCCTCGACCTATATCGACCTGCGCCGCCTGCCGGAGCTCTTCTGCGGCTTTGCCCGCCAGCAGACGCGCGGGCCGACCTTCTATCCGGTCGCCTGCATGCCGCAGGCCTGGGCAGCGGCGGCTCCGCTCTACATGCTGCAGGCCTGCCTCGGGCTCGGCTTCGACCCGGAGCGGCTGCACGTCACCTTCGACGAACCCACGCTGCCGGACTTCCTCGGCGAGGTCACATTGCGCGATCTCAGGCTCGACGGCGGGGCGGTCGACGTCGCGCTGCGCCGCTCCGGCGGCAAGGTGGTGGTCGATGTGCTCGACCGGCGCGGCCCGTTGCGGGTGCTGACGACGAGCTGAGGCGGATCAGGGCGGGCGCGTCTACGAGGCGCGCCGGCCTCGTTCCTCGCCGTCCTCGTCCAGCTCCTCGAGAAGCGCGACGAGCTCGGCGACGCGCGACGACGGGTGTTGCCGGCCTTCATCGATCAGCGCCTCGTCGGCCTGGCGCTAGGCCCGGGCCTGCGCCAGTTCCTAGCGCGTGGCTCCGGTCATGAGGATGTCGGCGATGAGGCTCTCATCGACCGGGCCGAGCACGGCGACGACGTCACTGGCGTTCACGACGTCCTCCCTGTCGAAACATCTTCGAGATAGGTCGGCAACGGCAGAGTTCTATGCCGGCATGAGCGGGACGCTCCTCAGGAACTGATCCTCACGCTGACATCGCGAAGGCCATCGCTGCGCTGTACGGTCAATGTCACGCTCGTGCCGGCGGGTGTCAGGCCGATGCGGTTGCGCAGGCCGGCGGCGCTGTGCACCGGACTGCCGTCGACCGCCGTCACGACGTCGCCCGCGGCGAGGCCGGCCCGTTGCGCGGGCGAGCCCGGCTCGACACCGGCGATCACCGCGCCACGCACGTCGCCCAGCCCGAGCGCCTCGGCGATCTCCGGCGTGACGTCCTGCACGGCGATACCGACCCGGCCGCGATGGACCCTGCCGTCGCGGGCCAGCTGGTTCATCACCGCCACGGCCATGTTGCTCGGCACGGCGAAGCCGATACCGACATTGCCGCCGGCCGGGCTCAGTATGGCGGTGTTGATGCCGACCAGCCGACCGTCCAGTGTCACCAGCGGGCCGCCGGAATTGCCGGGATTGATCGAGGCGTCGGTCTGGATGAAGTCCTCATAGCCGTCATTGCTGATGCCGGTACGCCCGAGCGCGCTGACGATGCCGGAGGTCACCGTCTGGCCAAGGCCGAAGGGATTGCCGATGGCGACCACATAGTCCCCGACCTTCACGCGGTCCGAATCGCCGATCGGCAATGCGACGAGGTTGGTCGCCTCGACCTTCAGGAGCGCGATATCGGTCGCCTTGTCCGAGCCGATGAGACGGGCGCGCAGTCGGCGCCCGTCCTTCAGCGTGACGACGATCTCGCTTGCGCCGGCGACAACGTGATGGTTCGTCAGCACATGGCCGCGCGCGGCATCGATGATGACCCCGGAGCCGGCGCTCAGCCGCGGCTCCTCCTGCGGCATGTCCGGCAGATCGAAGAATCGGCGGAAATAGGGATCGTCGTAGAGCGGGTTCGATGAGCCGGGCGCGCGCGAGATCACCGAGATGTTCACCACCGCTGGCGTCACCCGATCGAGCACTGGCGCCAGCGTCGGAACGCCGCCCGCCATGCCCGCGATCGCCGGTTGGCCGAGGGCAGGTGACGCGATCCCGGCCACCAGCGCCAGCGCCACCAGAAGGGTGGTGATCATCCTTTTCTTCCGTGTAGGACCCGTGAGCATGCCTGGCCCCCGTATTAGGTTGCTTTCCTTCTGTTGGAGCGAATGAAAGGCCTGCCCGGCAGGGCGCCGGGCCGGCTCACGATCAGGCGCTCGAGTAAGGACGCCCGGTGGTAAACCACAGGCGGGCCGCCGCCACGGCCGCGACGACAAGGCCGGCGATCACATGGGCAGCGACGGCGACGGACAGCGCCGAGAAGCCGAGAGCCCAGGGCGCGATGATCGCCCACAGGCCGAGTGCCGCGTTCGCCCATTCTTCAACCTGGTGGAAGGCGAACAGGGCGGCCACGGCGATCAGCGTCACGGCGGCGCCGACGATCCAGGCATTCCACGCCGCGGCGGCCTCGGTGGTGAAACCGAGATACCAGGGCGCCAGGGCAAGGCCGAGGCCGGCGATGATGGTGACGACGTCGAAGGCCTTCGGCGTGTCTACAGACAGTGACTTCAGCATGATTGATCCTCCTCATCTGTTCGGTTGCGATTGATGGTGCGGTATTGCGCGGCGGGGCGGACGCGCTCGCGCACGCTGCGCCGGCGGGCTGAAGTGCCCAAGGTCGGGAAAAGGAGCCCGGCCGGCAGGTCGGACTTCGTGCGAGGGAGGGATGCGCTCCTGGCATCGCGCCGCCGGCTGGACGACATAGGCGAGGCCCTGCCGCTCGGCATAACGGATCGCGGCGTCTAGCGTGGGAAAGTCGAGCTCGACCGGGGCGAGCGTGTCGCTACCGGCGGTCCAGCCCATCAGCGGCTCGATGACGGGTGCGCCGCGCCGCTCGAAGACGAGGCGCCACCCCTTGCAGCGCGCGCGGCCCGCCGTCATCACGCAACGCGACGGCCTGAAGATGCGGGCGACCGCATCCTCCGGGAAGACGGAGCGCCCCATCGCCAGCGGACCGCGTGCGTCATTGGCAGGCCAGTTCGCTGGTCGATGGATTGTAGAGTTGGACGGTGTTTCTCTGACGGTCTTCAGCATCTCATCCCTCCCTCGTCGGCGAAGGATGCGACCGGCAGCCGGCCATAGGGTCACTGCCGGCCGGCGATGGTCTCAGTGCTTGATGGCGATGCGCTTCACCTGCGACTGCGCCTTCGCGCTCTTGGGCAGCACGATGCTCAGCACGCCGTTCCTGAAGCGGGCATCGATCTTGTCCTCCTCGACCTCGACGCCGAGCGGAATGCGCCGCTCGAAGCGGCCATAGAAGCGTTCGGAGAACTGCTTCTCCTTGTCCTGCGTCTCCGAGCGCTTCTCGCCCTTGAGCGTCAGCACGCCGTTGTCGAGCAGCACCTCGACGTCCTTCTCCTCGAGACCGGGGACCTCGGCCGTCACCTTGATCTCCTTCTCGGTCTCGGCGATCTCGACGCTCGGCCAGCCGACGTTGAAGGTCGGCAGCGCGCCGAAGGCCGGCAGGCCGCGGTCGAAGGAGCGGAAGACGTCGTCGAACAGCCGGTTCACCTCGCGGTGCAACGAGAGGAACGGGCTGCGCTCGTCGTCGCGGAAGACAGTGGGGACCGAACTGCCATTGTCGCGGCCCCACGGGATAAGGTCACGTACACTCATGATTTTTCTCCTTTCCGTTCGGGTGCAAAAGCTTTCCGTGGCGCCGGGCGGGTGCGCCCGGCGTTCCAATGTGATGCGTCGTGGGAAGCGCTTCAGGCCGCGCGCTTCTCGGTATCGATCTGCCTCACCTCGCCCTGGGGACGCGCGGCGTCGGTCGCGATGGCGATGCGACGCGGCTTCTTTTCCTCGGGGATCTCGCGCTTGAGCTCGATGGTGAGCAGGCCGTTGACGAGGCTCGCGCCGGTGACCTTCACATGGTCGGCGAGCTCGAAGCGGCGCTCGAAGGCCCGACCGGCGATGCCGCGATGGAGATACTGGCCATCATCGCCCTCATCGCTGGACTTCTGACCCGTCACCACCAGCAGGTTCTGCTCCTGGGTGAGGGTGAGGTCGCCTTCCGTGAAGCCCGCCACCGCCATGGTGATGCGGTAGTCGTCCTCGCCGGATTTGACGATGTCGTAGGGCGGCCAGTTGTCGATCGTCGCGACACGGCTCGCGGTCTCGAGCGTGTTCAGCATGCGGTCGAAGCCGATGCTCGACCGGAACAGGGGAGCAAAGTCGAGAGTGGTTCTCATAGCCACATCCTCCATTGAGCAACATGGGTACAAGACAATCTGATCGCCGGACGCCGAGCGGCGCCCGCGCGACCTGCCGGCCCCAAGGGCCGCCGGCAGCAAGCGATTTAGGAAGGGGTTACGTCAGTGCAAGAGGGGTGAACAACCGCTGATCCAAATTGTCCACGGCAGGTGCAGCGGACGTGGCCACGGCCTATCGAGCCTTCGGGCGACGGGTGGCGCCCCCGCTGCTCCTCGAGCGGCTTACGATCGCCGAACGATCCGCCTCTATGTGCCGGCCGGCAGTTGAGGATCCTTGTCACGGAAGGCGGGTAAGGCGCGCAACGCGAAGACCATCAGTGCTTCCCGCTCGCGCAGGTCATATGATCGTAGCCTTCGATCAGGGCAGCGGCGAGCATGTGGCGCAGGCCTTCGCCGATCCTGACGCGCGTTGCCGCGAGCGTCACCGCTTGGTCGAGGCAGCTTTCGAGCAGCGCTATCGTCTCGGGGTCAAAACCTTCCTGCGAGAATGGCATTCGCGCCTCCTGAGATGCAGCAGCGCAGATTTAGGCGGTGTGGACGGATTTGACCAAGACGAATGCAGCGGCGAGGGCGACGATGGCTGTGAAGTTTCGCTTGGTCTTTTCGCAACGTAGGGCGACCCGCTTGAGGCGCTTGAGCTTGCCGACGGCCTGCTCGATGCGGGCGCGCCCGTGATCTTCCCCCGAAAAAGTGGACGGGGTTAACCCGTCTTATTCATGATGGCCCGCCTGTGGGGCTGGCGGATGTAGCCTAAGCGATTGATGTGGCGTAGGATTCGGTTGTTGAAGCCAACCCTTTCCACCCCATCGAGCCGGCCACACCCGCCATGACCGACGATACGACTCTGCCGTTCTGGTTTCCAGCCATCCGGGGCAAGAAGCTCACCGCCGCGTTCGACGGCGGGCGCCTGTCGTCGAACGGTGGCGTGATGCTGCTCGCCGAGGCAGCGCGACGGATGGGGATCGCCGAGAAGCTTGCGGCGGTGATCCCCGATCGGCGTGATCCGACGCGGGTGGTTCACCCGCTCTCTGAGATCCTGCTCGCCCGCATCCTCGCCATCGCCTGCGGCTACGAAGACGCCGACGATCTCGATGCCTTGCGCACCGACCCCGCCTTCAAGCTCGCCTGCGGGCGGCTGCCGGAGAGCGGAACCGACCTGATGAGCCAGCCGACCGTGTCGGGCTGGGAGAACGCGCCGGGATTGCGCGACCTCGTCAGGCTCGGCCGGGTGATGGTCGACCTCTACTGCGCAAGCTACTCTACGCCGCCCGAGGCGGTCGTGCTCGACATCGACGACACGGTCGACGTGGTTCACGGTCACCAGCAGCTGTCGCTCTTCAATGCCCACTACGACGAGCGCTGCTTCCTGCCGATCCACGTCTACGATACGGCGACCGGCCGTCCGGTGGCGATGATCCTGCGGCCGGGCAAGACGCCCTCCGGCACCGAGGTGCGCGGTCACGTCCGCCGTCTCGTCCGGGCGATCCGCCGCCATTGGCCGACGACCCGCATCACCATCCGCGGCGACGGCCACTATTGCCGGCCGGAGGTGATGGACTGGTGCGAGGCGCACGGCGTCGATTACGTCTTCGGCCTCACTGGCACGAAGGCACTCGCTGCCAAGGTCGAGGGGGTCGCCGACGACATCCGCGTCGAGCGGGCGATCGAGGACAAGGACGCGGTGCGTGGCTTCGCCGAGACCACCCATGCCGCCAAATCCTGGACAAGAGAGCGCCGCGTCTCGGCCCGCATCGAGGCGACGCGGCTCGGTCTCGACATCCGCTACGTCGTCACCAACATCGCGACCGGCACCGCCGAATGGCTCTATGCCGACCTCTATTGCGCCCGCGGCCAGGCCGAGAACCTGATCAAGCTGCACAAGGCCCAACTCGCCTCCGAACGCACCAGCTGCCGGGCCGCGACTGCCAACCAGATGCGGCTTGTCCTTCACACCGCCGCCTACTGGCTGATCCTCGCCGTGCGCGACGCCATCCCCAAGGCCCATGCCCTCGCCAAGGCCGAGTTCACGACAATCCGGCTCCGGCTCCTCAAGGTCGCCGCCCGCGTCACCGAGACCGCCAGCCGGGTGCGCGTCGCTTTCGCCAGCGCCTGCCCCGACGCCGTCCTCTTCCGCCACCTGGCAACCTCGATCAGGCCCGCCGTGCCCTGAACCATCGGGCGTCAGGCCCTTGCGAACCCGCTCCGCCCCTCCAACCCGTTCCCCAAGTTCCAGCCCACGCCGCGGTGAAAAACACGCCGCGCACGCCGGTGAATAAGGGCGGTTAAGCCGCTCTGCGTTCCATCTCGGCTGGGCTGATATAGCCGAGGGCCGAGTGCAGGCGGCAGGAATTGTAGAAGCCTGTGAATAAGCGCGGAAATGGGACCCCGGCTAGAGATGGCCTAGCTCCTTCATTCAGCACATAAATTCCGAAAACGACTGGGGTCCCGATCGGCGCTGATCGGGACCCTAGGTGGCATGAGATTCTTGAAGTAAATTCAACGCGTTGAAAGTCATTTGAGGGAGGTCCAATTTTCGCGCTTATTCACATTTCAGGCCAGGTCCCGGCGCCGACGAGCGCACGCGCGCACGATTTCAAGCAGTGAAATCCGTGCGGAAAGTGCTAAAGTGATTGTTAGCTGCCGAAGGCGCTGCGCCGAGCCTGGTCTAAGTGTGCGCCACTTGCATCGGACGAGACACGTGCCCGACCTCGCGAAAGCGGTCATTGCACCCGGTCGGCTCGGAAGGCATTCTGCATGCCATCGAGCATCGTTGCATGATGTTGAAGGATGCGTCTCTCATGGTCACGAAACGCGCTCAGGAGATTTGTGCCGTGCTGGTTCGGTTGGCTGCGCCTGACCTTAGCCCGTCCTATTCATGACGACCACGGATTTTGCCGGCCATCGCCTGGCGCATGATTTCGGGCGCACGCCATCGTTCGGATTTTTCACCGTCTGACGAACCGTACTTGGGTGAACGCGCTGGAGGGAACGGCTGGATGATGGGGGCTCACGCCCCGCCTGTTTGTTACGGGCCGCAGGGCATGAGGGCTGCGGGCAATCCGCGGAACAGGTCTGCTTCCGGACAGCAGGCCGCGAAGGCAAGGTGCACGCGGCTGGCCGTCTCGACGACCCGGGCGGCGATCTTGAGCAGCCGGAGCCGCAACGTCGCGAACTCCGCCTTCGCCAGATCGCGCACCTTGGGGATGGCGTCGCGCACAGCGAGCATCAGCCAATAAGCTGCGGTGTGCAGCACGAGGCGGACCTGATTGGCGACGGCGGAACGGCACGACGTGCGATCCGACGCCAGCTGGGTTTTGTGCAGCTTGATCAGGTTCTCGGCCTGACCGCGCGCGCAATACAGGCTGTCGTAGAGCCATTGCGGCGCGCCATGCGAGAGATTGGTGACGACGAAGCGGATGTCGAGGCCGAGCCGCGTCGCTTCGATGCGGGCGATCGCGCGCCGTTCCCTGTCCCAGGATTTGGCGCGATGGCCCGTCTCGGCATAGCCGCGCACGACGTCCTTGTCATCGAGGGCGCGCTCGACGCGGACAGCGTCCGCCGTCTCGTCGACTTTCTTGGACAGCGGCCTGGTTCCGGGAAGTCCGAAGATGTAATCGACGCCGTGATCTTCACACCAGGCCATCGCCTCTGGCCGCGCATAATGCCCGTCGCCGCGAAACAGGATGCGGGTCGTCGGCCAAGATTTGCGGATATGCCGCACGAGCCGGCGCAGATGCGCTCTCACCTCGACGCCGGATGGCGTCTTGCCCGGGCGCAGGATCATGGCGACGGGGCGGCTCTGTTCGGTGTCGTAGACATGGATCGGCAGAAAGCAGCGCTCGTCGTAATGTGCGTTGAACAGCGACAATTGCTGATGGCCATGCGCGATGTCGCATGTGTCGTCGATGTCGAGCGTGACGGAGGGCGGCGGCTCGTCGTAGGAGGCCATCCATTGGTCGACGAGCGCATAGGTCAGGCGGATCACATCGCGCAGGGCGGGCGCGTTCTCGAGCCGCGACAGCGTCGGTTGCGAGCAAAGATCGCGGCCCGTGTCGGGCAGGCGCCCACAGGCGAGCTTGAACGCCGGGTCGGAGCGCAGAAAATCGAGATCGTCGGCGTCCTCATAGCCGCAGCCGATCGCGAAGATGCGGGCGCGGATCATATCGGCGAAGGTGTGGGTGATGCGCGAAGGATCGCGGCGATCGGGAAAACAGCGCGCCAGCCGCTGGGCGACGCCGAGCCGGCGCTCCGCCATGGCCAGCAGCAAGACGCCGCCGTCCGAAGAAATGCGACCGCCGTCGAACGCGGCTGTGACTTTCTTGCCCTCGACGGCTGGAAACGAGAAGGCGGGAAACGTATCGTCCGTCATGGCGAGCGTGGCAGGTCGGTGGAAGCGGAAAGGGTTGGTGTCAGCAACCAAATCCTACGCCGTTTCAGCGCTCTATGCTACGCTCGCCAGCCTTCGAACAGCGCCGTCATGAATAAGATGGGTTAGTCCGAAGCAGCTGTTTGATGCGGTGCGACAGGAATTCCCTGACGCCACACGGAAAGAGATCGTCAGGGCAGCGTTCTTGGCAGTCATCACCACGGCGGACGCCGATTGCAATAAAGCCCGAAAACTTCAGAGTTTTGCGTTGGCGGAGCGGCCAGTGGCCGGCACCGAGATATGAAGGATCAGCGATGATCAAGCGGCTCCGACGCCGATGGCAAGTCGGGCGGCGGCCGGGCGCCGATCGGTAGCGATCGTGCCGAGCGAGGTGCCGGTCGCGCCGAACGCCCCGCTCAAGGCCGACGACGTGCTGTTCCGTATTGATCTTGCTCCGAGCGGCGTGTTGCGTTCGTCAGGAGGTGTGGATTGCAGAGGCCTTCGCAGGCAGCGGTATTAAAATCTATCCTTCAAATAAATGAACCGTCTCAATATGCTATTATATATTGATGATAATTTATGCGAGCGGCGCCATGATATATGACGCCGCTCAATTGGTTCACTTTCCAGCGCGCAGCTTCTCGGCCGCCGCTTTGTAGGCCGCGTAGTGGTCGCCTTCATCCGCCGCGATCTGCCGGAACAGTTCCGCGACCTTTTTGTCCCCCACCGCATTCGCCTGCTTGGCGAAATTCACGTACATCTCGGTGTTCTCGTAGTGCTCACCCGCCATGGCGTCGAGCAGGTTGGCCTCGTCGGTCTTGGCGAGGCCAAGGGCATCGGCCTCGCGGGCAAAATGCTCATTGGCTTCCACGTTCGCGCTCTCGTCGAACAGCTTTGCGATCTCAGGATGGCCGCTCTTGCGCGCGTGCTCAGCATACGCCTGGTACTTCAGGTTCGCGAAGGCTTCACCATGCATGGCCGCGTCCAGATTTTTCTGAGTCTGCGGGTTCAGCGTCTCAGCCGCAAAGGCAGGGGCGCCGGCGAGTGAGGCGCCGACGAGCGCACCGGCGACGAGAAGGTTGCGAATGATTGTCATGGATCGGTCTCCCAGGAAATCAAAGTGTCGCCCAGCGGAGCGGCGGCTTCTTCGATAGGCGCGCGACCTGACCAAGTCCTGACGACGACAAGTAGCCGACGGATCAGCCATTGGTATCATTGTATTCAGTTCGCCTCGCCCTTTCGTCAGGCTTTTGTCAGCAGCGCCCCTTAACAGAAGGCAGCGAGGGAGGCGCGGCCTTGGCCCGTCACCCAGAGTGAGGAGAAGCCAATGTTTCGCGATGTGCTGCTGACCACCGCCGCCGGCCTGTGCCTCCTCTCCTCCGCCGCCCTGGCCAGTCCCACCTGCACCAAGGAGCCACAGGAGAAGTGGCTGAGTGAGGAGACCATGAAGCAGCAGATTGCCGAGATGGGCTTCAAGAATATCAAGGTGTTCAAGAAGACGACGTCAGGATGCTACGAGATCTATGGCTACAACAAGGATGGTAAGAAAGCGGAGGTCTATTTCAACCCGGTGACCGGCGAGATCGTCGAGAATAACGTGGACTGAGTCATGTCCTCGCCATATCAAGCGCCCGCCACCTCTCGCACCGCAGCTGGACCCGGGGGTGCGGGCACGGACACTGTAGCGGTGTGGGATCCACTGGTGCGACTCTTCCACTGGACGGTGGTGCTGGGCATCATTTTGAACAGCTTTGCGCTGGAGGGCGGCAAGAGTGCCCATCGCTATGTCGGGTATGTCGTCGCCGCGGCACTGGTCGTGCGGATCGTGTGGGGTATCATAGGCAGCCGTCACGCCCGTTTCTCTAATTTTGTCACCTCGCCATGGGCCGTCCTGTCCCACCTGCGCGCCGTCGTCGCCCGCCGCGACCGGCGGTATGTGGGGCATAACCCGGCGGGCGGAGCCATGGCGCTGGCGCTCATGTGCCTCATCGCGCTCACCAGCCTCACCGGGTGGATGCAATCCCTCGACACCTTCTGGGGCGTGGAATGGGTGCAGGAGGCGCACGAGATTACAGCCAATCTTATTCTCGCCCTGGCGGCAGTGCATGTGCTCGCGGCTATCACCGAGAGCGTGGCGCACCGGGAAAACCTGCCTCTCGCCATGATTACGGGGCGCAAACGCCGCGCGTCTGGAACGGACATCGACCATGCGGGTCCTGCTTGCCGAGGATAATCCCCGCCTCGCGAGCCTGATCACGGAAGGTCTGGAAGCGGAGGGCTTCGTGCTCGAGCGCTTCGGCAGCTTGAGTGCCGCGCACGAGAGCGTGGCCGTCGACCGATACGACCTCTTTCTCATCGATCTCGGCATGCCGGACGGGGACGGGATCGATTTCGTCCGCGCCGTGCGGCGCGCGGGGAACACGACGCCGATCCTTGTGATCACCGCCCGCAACGGCCTTGGCGACCGGGTGGGAGGTCTGGATTCGGGCGCAGACGACTATCTGGTGAAACCCTTCGACATGCCCGAGCTGGCGGCCCGCTGCCGTGCCCTGCTGCGCCGCCCCGGCGCTTGCCTCGGCACGACCTTGAACGTCGAGAACCTCGAGTTCGATACCATCGCGCGGGAGGTGCGGATTTCCGGCCAGGTGATCCACGTGCCGCCGCGCGAGTGCGCCCTGCTGGAACGCCTGATGCGCCGCGCCGGCCATGTGGTCAGCAAGGCCAGCCTCGAGGACACCATGTATCCCCTTTCCAGCGAGGTCTCGCCCAATGCTTTGGAGGCGGTGGTTTCCCGCCTGCGGCGACGCCTGGTCGCCGAGAAAGCGCGGGTGGTCCTGCATACGGCCCACGGCATTGGCTACATGCTCGCACCGGCTGCGCAGGCAGGACAGGTGGAACGGGGTGCCCCGCGATGACGCACGGCCCGGCTTCCGGCACGCCCCGCACGCTTTTCTTCCGCCTTTCGGTCCGCCTGGCGTTGGTGGGGCTCGTGTTCCTGGTTGTCGAGCTGGCGGCCGTGGTGTGGATGTATGTCCGCAATTCCAACGAGCTTGACCAACTGCTGGTGACCGCCGAGGCAGACCGCATCGCCGGCGACATCCCTCAAATGCAGGCCAATGGTGCCGTCCCCGAAGCGCTGCGCCAGCCAACCGCGGCGGGAACGCGGCGCGCATTCCTGATCCATGAGCGCGGCGGCGGCGTTATCGCCCGCCTTAATTACGGCGACCTGAAGATCGCTGACGAGCCGCCCGCCTCATTCCTGGTGATCCGCACCCAGCGGGAAAGCTGGGGGGATCGCTTCCTGCTGAGCGGCACCCGCCGGGTCGCGGTGGGGCAGCATCCGTTCTGGATCACGGTTGCCATCTCCGGCCACGGCTTCCAGCCGTTCGTGCCGGTGATCTTCAATGAGATCCGCTTTCATGTGATCTTTCCACTTCTGCTGCTTTCGTTGATGTTCCTGTTGTTCAACTTCTCCGTGGTGCGATCGACCTTGCGTCCCCTGCAAAGGACCATCACCGCGATCAACGCCATCGATCCCGCCCAGGTGGGGACCCGCATCGAGGCGGAGGCCTCCTCCCGGGAGGTTGCGGCGCTGGTGAGCGCGGTGAATGCCATGCTGGAGCGCATTGAGCGCTCGGTGCGCGCACTGAAGGATTTTGCCGGCGACGCCGCCCATGAGCTGCGTACGCCGCTCGCCGTGATGATGCTCTCCATCGGCAAGCTGCCGGACAGCCCGGAGAAAGCCAAGCTGGAGGTGGACGCCCAGCGCATGAAGCGGCTGGTGAACCAGATGCTCGACATGTCCCATGCCACCGCTCTGGAGCTTGACCCGGACCGGCGCGCCGATCTCGCTGCCATCGCCCGAGAGGTGGTGACGGAGCTCACCCCGCTGGCGGTCGCGCGTGGGCACTCCATCTCGTTCATGGACCAGGGCACTGCGGCGGTGCACGGGCATGGCGAAGCCATCGGACGAGCGCTGCGCAATCTGGTGGAAAACGCCCTGACCCACACCCCTGCGGGCACCCCGGTGGAGGTCACCGTCGGCCCCGGCCCGCAGCTCGATGTGCGCGATCACGGGCCCGGCATACCGGAAGATCACAGGGCCGAGGTTCTGCAGCGCTTTCGACGCCTCGACCGGAGCCGGCCCGACGGCGCCGGGCTGGGGCTCGCCATCGTCTCCACCATCATGACACTGCACGGAGGTGTCATGCGGATCGAGGATGCTCACGGGGGCGGCGCGCGCATCCGCCTTGTTTTCCGGGAAGGCGGACCGGCGATCCCGACCTGAGTCATGAGGCGTACGTCGCCCTTCAGATCCCGCTCCGAGGCGACCATTGGTCCATTGCGCTCAATAGGCCAATTAGTTTAGAGTAATTCTAAAATTTGGCACGACTGATCAAGTCTGGAATGGAACATGGGTGTGCGGGAAATTACGGCGAACTTCGAACGGGCACTGGAGGTCGCTGTGCCGTCGAAAGGATGCAGTGACCCCGTACACACTCAGCAGCCGTTTGACAGCTTGGCGATAGTGCGGATCGTTGTCGCCTTGCTCGGTGCCGCCGCCGTTTGGTTCAAGGTGTACGAACCGTTTGCCTCCGTCAGCGTCGTCGGTCTCGTCGCCTTGGCTTTTGCCTCCTGGCCGATCTTGAGCGAAGCTGTGCGCAATCTGATGGCCCGCCGGATGACCATGGAACTCTCCATGAGCATCGCCATCCTCGCTGCCGCTGCCGTCGCCGAGATCTTCACGGCTCTGGTGGTCACGGTGTTCGTTCTGGTGGCGGAGGAACAGGAGCATCTCACAGTGGCGCGCGGACGCAGCGCCATCGGCGATCTGGTGGACTTCGTGCCCAAGACCGCTCGGGTGCGGCGGGATGGCGGAGTCCTTGTTTTGCCGCTGGAGCAGGTAGTTGCTGACGACCTGGTGCTGGTGATTCCGGGGGAGAAGATCCCGGTGGACGGCGAGGTCGTCGGTGGCCATTCCTATGTGGACCAGTCGCGCATCACCGGTGAATCCATGCCGGCGGAAAAGGCCGAAGGTGCGCCAGCGTTCGCCGGCTCCATCAACCAGATGGGGGTCCTGGAGATCCGCGTCGAGCGGGTGGGGCGCGACACCAGCTATGGCCGCATCATCGATGCCGTCGAGGCGGCCGAACAGACTCGGGCACCGGTGCAGAAGCTGGCCGATCGATTGGCCGGGTATTTGGTCTATGTGGCCTTCGCCGCCGCAATGCTGACATATCTGCTGACGCAGAACATTCGCGACACCATCTCGGTCATCATCGTCGCCGGCGCCTGTGGCATCGCGGCGGGAACCCCGCTGGCCATCCTCGGTGGCATCGGCCGGGCGGCGAAGCTCGGCTCCATCATCAAGGGCGGCATCCATCTGGAGACCCTGGGCCGGATCGATACGGTGGTGCTGGACAAGACCGGCACCCTCACCATGGGCGAGCCCAGGGTCACCGCGCTCGAATGCGCGGAAGGCGGGGATGCGGCCGACCTTCTGCGGCTCGCTGCGGCAGCGGAACTGCGCTCGGAGCATCCGCTCGGTCGGGCCGTGGTGGTGGAGGCAGAGCGGCGGGGGCTCGCGGTGCCCGAGGCCAACGCCTTCCTTTATACGGTAGCCCGTGGCATCTCTACCGATGTGGAAGGCCGTGCGGTGCTGGTGGGCAACCGCAAACTCTTGTCTGACGCAGGCATCACTGTTCCCGCCCGGACTGAGGATCATGTCGGTTCCGACATCGTGGTGGCGGCGGACGGACGCTATGTGGGCCGGATCATCGTCGCCGATCCGCTGCGCCCGGAGGCGAGCGCGGCCATGGCCGCGCTGCACGCCATGGGGGTGCGCACGGTGCTGCTCACCGGCGATACCAAGGCGGTTGCCCAGCATGTAGGCCGCAACCTTGGAATTGGCGAAGTGGTCGCCGACATGCTGCCAGAGGACAAGCTAACGCGAGTTCAGGCTTTAGTGGCCGATGGTCGCAGTGTTGCCATGGTGGGCGACGGGGTCAATGATGCCCCCGCGTTGACCGCAGCGAGCCTGGGCATTGCCATGGGTTCAGGCACCGACATTGCCCAGGAAAGCGCTGACATCGTACTGATTGGCAACGATCTGTTCAAACTGGTCGAAACGCTGCGGATCGCCCGCAAGACCCGCGCCATCATCTGGCAGAACTTCTCCGGCACCCTGATGGTGGACGCCGTGGGCATCGGCCTCGCCGCCTTCGGCTATCTCAACCCGCTGCTGGCTGCGGTCATCCATGTGGGTTCGGAACTGGCCTTCCTAATGAACTCTGCACGGCTCCTGGCCCCGGAGGGTGCAAAGGCACCTGCCAATTCAATTCACGCGCCAGTACATGACTCCCCCAGAAGGCATGACAATGCATCCTCTTCATCGCGAAAATCACCTGATTGAGCGTATCGGCTGGCTGCGGGCTGCTGTCCTTGGAGCGAACGATGGGGCCGGCGACTATCAGGGCGATCTGTTCGGCAATGACTGCGAGGGGATGTGCGGCGGCCTGCGGCGAAAGCACCTCCAATCCTACCTCGACGAGTTCGTCTTCCGATTCAACCGGCGCGCAAAACCGCATGCAGCGTTCCGCACCCTGCTCGGGATCGGCATCGCTATCAAACCGGAAGCTCAGGGATAAGCCATCGCGGCGAATACAACGACCCGCTGTTCGGCCCGACCCATTGGCGCATCGACGGGCGGGCCGTGCACCCCATGTATCTGGTCGAGGTGAAGAGCCCGGCCGAATCCAAGGGGCCCTAAGACTACTACAAGATCCTCGAGACCATTCCGCCGGAGCGGGCCGTCCGTCCGCTCTCGGAATCGAAGGCCGCCAGTTGCACGATGGTTCCGTAATACCAAGAACCCCGGTCGTTGACCGGCGCCGATCCTGGAATCGGCGCCGGAGCGTGAAGCGCAGGCCCATACGACCGCGAACAAAAAAGAGAGGCGGATCTCGCGATCCGCCTCTCTTTTTTGTTGGTGACCACCCGTCGGCGGGAGCCCCCCGGGACGCAGCCAGGATCAGGTGCGCGCCGGTGCCAGCTTGCGGGCGACGACGGCCTTCTTGCGGATGCCCACCGGCTTGCCGTCCTCCCGGCGCGCGCCTTCGATCAGGAACGGGCTGTGGGAAGTGCCCATCATCGCCGACAGGGCGGCGCCCGCCTCGATGAGGATCCGCTTGAACTCCTGCAGCCGGCCATCCATGCGGATGCTGGGGCCGGTGAGCGACAGCGAGTAGTGAACCTCGTTATTCATGTCGAAGATCGGCACGGAAATCGCCGTCACGCCAGGAATGCGCTGCCCCGTCGTGCAGGCATAGCCCTGCTGCCGGATGGTCGCCAGCGCCGCTCTCAGCTGCGCCAGGTCGATCTTTTGCGAGCCGGGCGTGCGCTGGATGATGTCCTCGATCTCCGCATCCTTGGCGTAGGCAAGAAGAAGCCGCGCCGTCGCGCCCTGGAGCAGGCTGACATGCTCGCCCGGACGCACGATGGTCATCAGCGGCGAGGGGGTATCCACTACCTCCACGCAGATGCGCTCGATGCCCGAGCGGATGTTGAGGGTCACCGTCTCGCCGGTGGCGCGGCACGTCTCCACCATGATGGAGCGCGACATGTCGCGGATGCCCAGCGTGCTTTTAACCAGGCCCGCGAGACGTAGGATCTTCAGGGACAAGCAATAGCGCTGGTCTTCCAGGCGCACGAGGAAGCCCCCGTTCTGCAGCGTATTCACAAGGCGAAAGGTGGTCGCTTTGGGCATCCCGATGCGTTCGCCGATCTCCAGGAGCGACAAGCTCTGGTGTTGCGAATCGAACGCATCAAAGATGGCTAGGGCCCGCTCAACCGCACGGATCATGACGTCCTCTGCTTCTGCTATCCGGGCCCGCGCGACCGCCTACCGGTCATTCGGCCGCCTGTCTCGCCGCCTGACGAACGTCTGGCCGCAAGGCATTCAAGCCGGTCAGTTCACGCCCCAGGATCAAGGTCAAAATCTCATTCGTCCCATCCGGAATGGGAAGCATCCGGACGTCCCGATACAGCCTCTCCAGCCCGGTTTCCTCGGCAATCCCCATGGCGCCGTGCACCTGCATGGCGAGGGAGATGGCTTCGGCGCACGCCGTCGTCGCATAACGTTTCGCCATTGCCGAGGTGCCGTCGGCCCGCGCCCCGTCATCGATCAGAGACAACGCGTGATAACAGAGCAGGCGGCTGGTTGCCACCGCAGTTGCAATGTCCGCCAAACGCCCCTGAACCAGTTGCTTCTGCCCGATGGGCTGGCCAAACTGGTGGCGCACGCTCGCATAGGCGACCGCCAAATCCAGGGCGTGCTGGGCCATGTTGACGGCGCACAGGCCGAGAAGCGGCCGGTTGCCGACCCAGGTGCTCTGCAGGATGCGCGCGGCGTCGCCGCCGGTGCCCAGCACATTGGCCTTGGGCACCCGGCAGTCGTTCAGGACGATCTCAGAGAGATGGCCCTGGCGCATGCCGAGCACCGGGATCTCCCGTGCCTCATAGGGCGACTTGTCGCGCTCGATCAGCACCCGCTGCATGACGGCGGACCCGTTGTCGGCACGCCCCGCGGCACAGGTGGCGATCATCACGTCGCTGATGGTGCCGTTGGTGATCCACATCTTGGTGCCGCTAACGCTGCACACGTCGCCCAGCTCGGTGACGCGGGTCGCTATGCCGCGGGGATCGGAGCCCGTATTGGGCTCGGTGGAACCGGTGCAGCACAGCTTGCGGCCGGCGATCAGGTCCGGCAGCAGGGCCTCCACATGCTCCGCACCGCCTTCCGCATGGATGCGGGCGATGGTGCATTCGTGGGAGATGAGCGAGACCGCGATGACCGGAGGCAGCTGCTCGAACGCGATGCCGTAATCCAGCATCCGCATCTCGCCGCCGCCAGCCGAGGATGGCAGGCGCGGGGCGGTGAGCCCCATGTCGGCGAGCGCGGCGTAGATCTCCAGCATGATGCTCTTGGGAAGCGGCTTGTCGGAATCATTGGCCTTCAGCCGCGGCTCGATCTGCGTACGCACCATGCGCGCGACAGCATCCTGAAGGAGCTGCTGCTCCTCGGAGAGTTTGAAATCCATCCGTTTCCTCCCGAACGCGCTTCATCTTGCGATGCGCCGCGCCTCTAAGCGATTGATCATAAATGCATAACCTAGAGAGGCCGCCACGCGGCCCCCCCGGCGCGACGCCTTCCGGACCCGATTCCGCGGGCACCCGCGCGATCGGACGAGATGCCCCTCAGGGCATCACGAAGCCGCCGTTCACGCTCAGCACCTGCCCGGTGATCCAGGACGCCTCGTCGCTGCACAGGAAGGCGATCGAGGCGGCGATATCCTCAGGCTCACCGATGCGCCCCACCGGATAGAGCTTCAGCACGCTTTTCACACGGCGCGCATACTTCTCCTCGCCCATCTGCTCGCGCAGGCTCTGCTCGCGGTTGAGCCGCAACGGCGTGTTGGTGGCGCCCGGCGAGACCACGTTCAGCGTGACCCCCCTACGGCCCACCTCCTGGGCGACCGACTTGACCAGCGCGATCACCCCGGCCTTGGCCGCCGCATAATAGGACAGCCGCGCCTGACCGATGCGCGCGGAATCGGACGCAAGGCACACCACCCGGCCATGGCCGCGCTCCACCATCCCCGGCAGCACTGCGCGCAGGCCGAGCATGGGCCCATGCAGGCACACGCCCAGCATGCGCTGCCAGTCGGCGGGGCCGGATTCCAGGAACAGCTTGTCATCCAGCACGGCGGCCGAATTGATGAACACCGACAGCGGGCCCAGCGTGCGCTCGGCCTGTTCCACCATCTTGTGCACATCGTCCTCGCGGGTGATGTCGCAGGCGATGCCGATGGCGTCCGGCAGCGCCTTGGCCGCAGCCGTGGCGCCGTCGATGTCCGCCAGGGCCAGCCGGCCGCCCTCGGCGGCGATCCGCTGCGCGGCGGCATAGCCGATGCCGCGCGCGCCGCCGGTGATGAGGACCGTTCGCCCCGTGAAACGCTGTTCGCCGGCCATCAGATTGCCCTCCGGAAGCGCCGGAAGTCCGGCTTGCGCTTTTCGATGAAGGCGTTGATGCCCTCCATGTTTTCCTCGTTGCCATAGATCGAGGCGAGCAGTTCCGCGCTGGGGAAGAAGGCGGAATAGAAGTCGCGGTCGCTGCCGGCATTGAGCGCCAGCTTGGCGATGCGGATGCTCTGGGGGCTCTTGTCCAGAATGTCCGAGCACAGGCCATCGACAACGGCGTCGAGGTCGGCGGCCGGCACCACCTGGTTAATCAGCCCCATGTCGAGCGCTTCGCGCGCGCTGTAGAGGCGGCAGGTGAACACCATTTCGCGCGCCTTGCGCTCGCCCACGTAGCGCGCGAGCAGCTGGCAGGCGCCCCAGATGGGAATGCTGCCAACCCGCGGGCCGGTCTGGCCGAACTTGGCGTCCTCGCTGGCCACCGTCATGTCGCAAAACAGATTGATCTCGTTGCCGCCGCCCACGCAGAAGCCGCGAACCTTGGCGATGATCGGCTTGTCCATGGTGCGCATCACCGTGGACAGGTTGAACAGGCGCCGCATGTGCTTGCGGCCGACCGGCGGCACCCGCTTCGACTGATCGCGAATGTCGCCGCCCGAGCAGAAGGCCTTGTCGCCCGCGCCCGAAAGCACAACCACACCTACTTGCGGATCATCGGCGGCCTGCGCCATCGCCTCGGTCAGCTCCTCGTACGTGCGCGGGCGAACCGCGTTGCGCACGTCCGCGCGGTTGATCGTGATGCGGGCGATGCCGCCCTCCGCTTCGTACAGAACGTCCTCGAATGGCACCTTCGTCTCCCTGCCTCTTTCCGCCCAGATTCCACTAGACGGATCCGGTTTCAAACTGATATATCCGACAGCAATGCCGACAATCAAATCAATTCGGCGCTCGGGGAGTGAAGCATGCAACGATTTTCCTCACGGAGGACTCTGTCTTGTCTGGCGTTCGCGACGCTGCTCGCCGCAGCGCCCGCTTTCGCGCAAGAAAGCATCAAGATCGGCGTCCCAATGGAACTGAGCGGACGCTTCGTGGCGTACGGCGCATCCGGGAAGCGGGGCGTTGAATTGGCCGCGGAAGTCTATGGCGGCAAGGTCGCCGGCAAGAATATCGAGATTCTTGTTCGTGATGTTCAGTCCGAGTCCCAGGCGACCATTTCGGTGTTCAACGAGCTGGTGGACAAGGAAAAGGTCAATTACATCATCGGGCCGATCGCGAGCCCGACGGTGGCGGCAGCCATTCCCGCGTGGCGGCGGGGCAAGCCGCTCTGGATCGTTCCGGGCTCATCGAGCACGAAGCTGGAAGAGGAAGTCGGCAAGGATCCCGAATTCTTCCACACCTTCCCTTATGCCTATAACTACCACGAGAGCATCGCGACGGCGCTCAAGCAGCAGTTGCCCCCCGGCCAGAAGGTGGCGATCGTCTATTCCGACGACAATTACGGCCGCACGCACCAGCCCTACGCGAAGAAGTACCTCACCGACGCCGGTTTCGACGTCGTCATCGAGGAGATCGTGCGCACCAATGCGTCGGATATGAACCCGCTGCTGACCAAGATCGCGCGGGTCAAGCCGGATATTCTTCTCGGTCTCGTTCAGACCACCGATGCGGTGACCCTGACCAAGCAGGTCTATACGCGCAAGCTGCCGGTTCCCTATCTGATCGGGACCGCGGCTACGCAGCTGGATGAGTGGCAGAAGGCGGTCGGCCCCGCGCAGGAAGGCTGGATCGGTGTCACCACCTATCTGCCCGGCCTGCACCGGCCCGGCAACAAGGACTACCCCAAGCTGTTCCCGTCGAGCGACGAGTGGGAAGCCGCGTTCATCAAGAAGTTCGGCCATGAGCCCGATTTCGAGGACGCCGGCTGTTACGTGAGCGCCATGCTTCTGTTCCTCGCCATTGAGCGGGCCGGCGGCGACGACAAGCAGAAGGTGATCGCCGAACTCGCCAAGATGGATGTTCCGAACACCTTGCTCGGCAACGCCAAGTTCATCACCACCTCCGGCGGCACGCAGCACGAGGCGTTTGCGGATCAGGTCGTGTTCCAGCGCGTCCAGGACAGCAACGCGATGCTGTATCCGCCGGGCCCGGAGGTTCGCAAGATTCAGCCTGTCAAGTATTGATCGACGTCCTCAACCTGAATGCTCGTGAGCGTTTCAAGGACGGAGACTGGCATTGGATTTCATTCCACAACTCATCGTGGATGCCCTTCTCCTGGGCGGCATCTACACCCTCATGGTCATCGGCCTTGCCCTGAGCTTCGGCGTGACCCGGGTGATCAACTTTGCCCATGGTGAAGCGGTGATGCTGGGTGCCTATGGCGCCTACACGGTGTTCACCGCGTTCGGTCTCGATCCGTTGATCGCCATGCCGCTCCTGATGGTGGCGGGGTGCGTGCTCGGCATGGGCCTGTTCCATGTGTCCATCGCCCATGTCATGCGCGCGCCCCATGTGAACCAGATCCTGCTGACCTTCGGCATCGGCCTGGTGTTGCAGAACGCGGCGCTGATCGCATGGAAGGCGGACGAGCGTTCGGTCGTCCCCTCCTATGCCTACTCCTCGCTGGAGATCGGCGACGTGATCGTGCCGGGCGGCCGGCTGATCGGCTTCGGCATCGCGCTGGTGCTGGTGGTGGCGCTGTTCATCTGGCTCAAGCGGACCGAATTCGGCCGCGCCACCCGCGCGCTGGCCGAGCAGCGCGAGGCCGCCGTGCTGATGGGCATCAACGTCTCCCAGATGCATGCGCTGGCCTTTGGCCTCAGCGTCTCTCTCGGGGTCGCGACCGGCGCGGTCATGAGCTTCCTCGGCGCCATCTCGCCCTTCATGGGCTTCCACATCCTAGTGAAGGGGTTCGCGATCATCGTTCTCGGCGGCCTCGGCAGCATCGTGGGGGCGGTGGTCGGCGCCTTCCTGCTCGCCTTCGCAGAGACCGCCGTCAGCTACTACGTGCCCAACGGCACGGGCTGGGCCGAGGCGGTGGCGTTCCTGACCCTGTTCCTCGTCCTGGTGCTGCGGCCACGCGGCATCGTTGGCCAAGCCGTGGCGGACTGAACCATGACACGCCAGACTCAAATCATGGCCGCCGCCGGCATCTTCCTGGCCATCGGCCTTGTCGCCTCCACCTTCTCGGACCTGCCGCAGATCAACAACTGGCTGTTCCGCATCTCGACCCTCGTGATGCTGGCGACCAGCTGGAACCTCATGGCCAATGCGGGCCTCGTCTCGCTCGGCCACTCGGCGTTCTGGGGCGTCGGCAGCTACACGGCGATCCTCTCCGCCAATGCGTTCTCGGCGGGGCCGGTGACCACCATGCTGGTCACCATCGCGGCCGGCGCCGGGCTGGGCGCCATGCTGGCCCTGGTCACCGGCAACCTGAAGGGCATCTTCTTCGCCATCGCCACCCTCGCCCTGTCCGAGGGGCTGCGGATCACCGCGCTGATGGTGCCGGAGGCGACCGGCGGCGCGGTCGGCCTGTTCCTGCGGCATGACCTGCAGCCGAGCCAGCACGCGCTCTATCTGCTGGGGGCGCTTGCCGCCATCGGCAGCGTGATCGTCGCCGTGCTGATCTCCCGCTCGAAGCTGCAATTCGCCTCCCGCGCCATACGGGACAACGAAGCGGCGGCCCAGATGCTCGGCATCGCGCCGCGCCGCCAGCGGCTGATCGTGGTCGCCATCTCGGGCGCAATGGCGTCCGCGGCGGGCGGGATCAATGCCTGGTACGGCGGCTATCTGGACCCGGAAGTGGCCTTCACGCTCCACAACACCATCCTGGCGCAGATCGCCCCTATCCTGGGCGGCATCCACACCATCGGCGGGCCGGTGATCGGCTCCATCGCCATCATCTTCCTGTCGGAGGGAACCCGCATCTGGTTCGGCAGCATGGAAGGCATCAGCCAGCTGACCTTCGGGCTGGTGCTGATCGTGTGCATCTTGTTCCTGCCGAAGGGCATCGAGGGCCTCACCCAGCGATGCATGCTGGCTGCGGGCAAGCCGAAGGCTCCGCCCGTCGTCCCCGTCTCCTCGCTGCCGGGAGCCAAGTGATGACAGCGCTTCTCTCCGTCAGCGGCCTGCACGCGGGCTACGGCGATTCCAGCGTGCTCCAGGGCCTGGAGTTCGAGCTTCACAAGGGCGAGGTGGTCTGCCTGCTGGGGGCCAACGGCGCCGGCAAGACCACCACCATGGGCGTCCTCTCCGGCCTGCTCGAGGCCAGTTCCGGCCGCATCCGCTATGACGGCATGGACCTGCTCGCCATGCCCTCCCACAAGCGGGTGGAGGCGGGGATCGCGCTCTCCCCCGAGGGCCGGAAGGTGTTTCCCAACCTCACGGTGGCGGAAAACCTCGTGCTCGGCTCGTTCAACGTGAGCGCCCGCGCGGACCGCCCGCGCACGCTGGACCAAGTCTATGCCCTGTTCCCGCGCCTTGCGGAACGCCGCGCGCAATGCGCAGGCCTGATGTCCGGCGGGGAGCAGCAGATGCTGGCGCTGGGCCGCGCGCTGATGGCCAAGCCCCGGCTGCTGCTGCTGGACGAACCCTCCCTCGGGCTCTCGCCCAAGATGGTGCAGGTGGTGTTCGAGGCGATTCGCGCCATCGCCTCCGGCGAGCTGACCATCTTCCTCGTCGAGCAGAACACCCACGCCGCCCTCAGCGTCGCTTCGCGGGGCTACGTGATGTCGGCCGGCCGCATCGTCCATGCGGGCGCCACCCAGGACCTGCGCCATTCGGTGGAGGTTCGCGATGCCTTCATCGGCGGCCGCGCCGCGCGGGAGATGCGACATGCTTGAAGTCCGCACCCTCTCCAAGTCGTTCGGCGGCCTCAAGGCCATCAGCGACCTTTCGTTCGAGGTCAAGCAGGGGGAATTCCTCGGCATCATCGGTCCCAACGGGGCCGGCAAGACCACCGTGATGAACCTGATCACGGGCTACATGGCGCCCTCGTCCGGCGACATCCGCTTCGAGGGCCGCTCGCTGGTGGGGCTCGCACCCTACCAGATCTCCCACCGGGGCGTCGGCCGCACGTTCCAGGTGGTGCGCCCGTTCGCGGAGATGACCGTCGAGGACAATGTGATGACGGGGGCGCTGTTCTCCGGCTCCCGCGCCAGCAGCCTCGCCAAGGCCCGCAAGGCCGCCGCACTGCCCATGGAGCTGGTCGGCCTCACCCACAAGCGCCACATGCACGCCGGAGCCCTCACGCTGGGCGAGAAGAAGAAGCTGGAACTGGCCCGCGCTATGGCCACCGAGCCGCGCCTGCTGCTGCTCGACGAGGTCATGGGCGGGGTCACCCGCGGAGACGTGGACGACCTGATGCTCGTGCTCCAGCGCATCCACCGCGCCGGGGTCACCATCGTGATGATCGAGCATCTGGTGGAGGTGATCGTCGCCCTTTCGGCCCGCGTCGTGGTGCTGAACTTCGGCTGCAAGCTACACGAGGGGACGCCGCAGGAGGTGATCGAGCATCCCGAGGTGATCGAATCCTATCTCGGCCGACCGCTGGAAACGGACGCCGCTTGATGCTCTCTGCCTCCTCCCCGACCCCGCAGATCATCGGCGCGCTCGCTGTCCGACGTTTCGGTTCCGGCACGCCGCTGGTGCTCGTGCACGGCGGCGTCGGGTCCTGGGCCCACTGGACCGCCAATCTGGCTGCGCTCGCCCAACACTTCGCCGTCACCACCATCGACCTGCCCGGCTTCGGCAATGCCCCCATGCCGGCCGCGCCCGAGCCGGAGCGCTATCTGGACGCGGTGGCCGAGGACCTCGCCCGCGCCATGGGCGGCCCGTTCGGGCTGGTCGGGTTCAGCTTCGGAGGGGTGATCAGCGCGGCGGTCGCCCGTCGCCTCGGGACGCGGGTGAACGCGCTCACCCTACTCGCCCCAGGCGGGTTCGGCCAGCCGATGGGCCGCACGGTCAGCCTCGTGCCGGTGCCGGCGGCGGATACCGATCCCGCCGGGCACCGCGCGGCGGTGGCGCGGAATCTGGGCGCATTCATGCTGTCGCGCACGCCGGAGGCCAGCGATCCGGTGGTCGACCTGCAATGCGCTAACATCGCGCGGCTGCGCTACGACAGCCGCCGGATCAGCCTTCAGGACCGGATCATCGACGACCTCGCGCACGTCTCGTGCCCGCTGCAGGTCGCCTGGGGAACGCTGGATCGCCTTCCCGTTCCGTCCGCGCAGGCGCGCGCCGACCGCATCCTCGCGGTCCGGCCCGACGCCGAGATCCACTTCATACCCAGCGCGGGTCACTGGGTTCAGTACGAAGCCCCGGACCCCGTCGATGCCTTGCTGATCGCCTTTCACAAACGGGTGCCAGAATGAGTGAATACGAAACGCTACGCGTGGAGCGCCAGGGCCCTGCGCTGGTCATCCATCTGAACCGCCCCGAGCGGCGCAATGCGGTCAGCCTCAAGATGATGGCTGAGATCATCGCCGTGGTGGCGGCTGCCGAGGAGGATGCGCAGGCCCGGACGCTCATTCTCTATGGCGGCGCCGAATACTTCTCCGCCGGAGCGGACCTCACCGAGGCGGTGAAGATCAAGACCGCCACCGACGGCACGCGCTACTTCAACCAGTGGCACGCCCTGAACGCGGCGCTGGAGCATTCCTCCAAGCCGGTGATCGCGGCCATCGAAGGCTTCTGCATGACCGGCGGGCTGGAACTGGCGCTGGCGGCCGATCTGCGGGTCGCCGGCGAGGGATCGAGCTTCGCCATCACCAGCGCGCGGATAGGCACCGTCGCCGGCGCGGGCGGCACGCAGCGCCTGCCGCGCGTGGTCGGGCCGTCCAATGCCCTCGACATGCTGTTCGCCGCCGAGCCCATCGACGGAACGGAAGCCCTGCGCATCGGCCTGATCAATCGCCTCATCGCGCGGGGCGAGGCCCTCGCCACCGCGCTGAAGCTGGCCGAGCTCTATGCGACCCGCGCGCCGCTCAGCCTTGCCTTCGTGAAGCGGGCCGTCCATCGCGGCATGCAGATGGACCTCGCATCGGCCATCGAGTTCGAGACCTTCCTGGTCACCACGGTTTACGGCACGAAGGACAAGCTGGAAGGCATCACCGCCTTCCTCGAGAAACGCCGCCCCAGCTTCACGGGGGAATAACCATGAGCACGGAAAGGCTCCCGCTCTCCGGCATCAAGATCGCCGATTTCAGCCGCCTGCTGCCCGGTCCGTGGTGCACGCAGATGCTCGCCGACCTTGGCGCCGAGGTGATCAAGGTGGAGCGCCCCGACGGCGACCCCAGCCGGCACAATCCCCCACTCTACACCCAGGAGAGCGTCTATTTCTGTTCCGTCAACGGCAGCAAGCGGTCGCTGGCGCTCGACCTGTCGACGCAGGAGGGCCGGGCGCAGGCCCATCGGCTGATCGCCGAGTCGGATGTGCTGGTGGAGAGCTTCGGCCGCGGCGGCGCCGAGAAGCTGGACGTGCACTGGGCGCGTGCCCAGGTGCTCAATCCCGGGCTGATCTATTGCAGCATCACCGGCTTCGGCCAGACCGGGGCGCTGGCTCCCATCGCCGGCCACGATCTGGCGATCCAGGCCTCCACCGGCCTCCTGGCGCTTTCGGACGCGGCCGCTCCCGCGTTCCAGGCCGCCGATTATGCCGCCGCAACCAATGCGGTCATCGGCATTCTCGGCGCGCTGCGCAGTCGCGACCACGACGGCGTGGGCGCCTATCTGGACGTCGCCATGTTCGACGCCCTGTTCGGCATGGGCAATATCGGCCTCGCCAGCGCCCTCGGGCGGCTGGCCGGCGGCTCTGGCAAGCCGGTGATGGAAGTGTGGGGCGGCAACCCGCGCTATCGCACCTATCCCACCCGGGACGGCAAGCGCGTCGCGGTCTGCCTGCTGGAAGCCAAGATCTGGCGCCGCTTCTGCGAGGTGATCGGCCGGCACGACCTGATCTTCGCGGACGAGGATCATGGCGCGCGGCTGTCGAGCCACGGGGAGCGCGCGCATGTGTTCCAGGCCGCGCTGTCCGAATACTGCCTCGCCCACGACCGCGACGCCATCGGAGCGCAGATGGTGGAACTCGCCCTGCCGGTGATGCCGGTGCTGACGCCCGACGAGGCGGTGGCCAGCGAGCACGTGCGCACCCGTGGCCTCGTCGAGGCCGTGGAGCACCCCACCGAGGGCACCACCTTCACCCTCCGCAGCGGCCTGCTCGGATCCGGCGTCGTCCGCCAGCGCAGGGCCCCGGCCCCGTTGATCGACGATGTGCGCGAGCATCAGGCGGCTTCCACGCAGGCCAGCAAGGCGAGCTAGATTTCCATGGATTTCCATCTGACCGAGGAACAGACCCTCTTCCGCGACGCCTCGCGCGCCTTTGCCGAACGGCACCTGGCCGCCGGCGCCCTTGAGCGCGCCCACGGCGACGACTATCCCTGGGAGGTCGCCCGCCTGATGGCCGAGCAGGGCCTGCTGGGCATCACCGTCGGCGAGGAGAACGGCGGCGTCGGCGGTACACTCATGGATGCGGTGATCGCCATCCAGGAGGTGGCCCGCGTCTGCCCGCGGTCGGCCGACGTGGTGCAGGCCGGCAATTTCGGCGCCATCCGGGTGCTCGCGCAATATGCGACGCCCGAGCAGCGCGAACGCATCCTGCAACCGCTGCTGGCGGGAACATCGCTGATCTCCGTGGCCATGACCGAGGCCAACGCGGGCTCGGCGGTGACCGAGCTGACCGCCTCCGTGAAGCCTGACGGCGACGACTTCCGGCTCAACGGCAGCAAGGTCTTCACCACCCACGGCACCCACGCCACCGTGTTCCTGGTCTATGTCCGCTTCGGACCCGGCACCGGCAACATCGGCTCGGTGCTGGTGGAGCGCGGCGCCGAGGGACTGACCTTCGGCAAGCAGGTGCGCTTCCTGTCCGGGGAAGAGTGGAACCCGCTCTTCTTCGACAATGTCTACATTCCCAAGGAAAACGTCCTGCTGGGCCCGGGCGGCTTCAAGAAGCAGATTTCCGGCTTCAACGTGGAGCGGATCGGCAATTCCTCCCGCGCCCTGGCGCTGGGCTGGTACGCCTATGCGGCCGCCCGCGAGCACGCCCTGACCCGGCGTCAGTTTGGGCGCCCGCTGGCCGACTTCCAGGGCCTGCAGTGGAAGTTCGCCGAAATGAAGATCCAGCTGGATGCCGCCCAGCTCCTGCTCTACCGCGCCGCGGCCAGCGCCGACCGGGGCTTTCCCTCCGCCGAGGAGACCGCCATCGCCAAGGTGGCCTGCAACCGGGCCGGGTTCAACGTCGCCAACGAGGCGATGCAGGTCATGGGCGGGGCGGGCTACAGCCAGGATTCGCTGGTCGAATACTGCTTCCGCAGGACCCGCGGCTGGATGATCGCGGGCGGGACCATCGAGATCCTGCTGAACCGCATCGCCGAGCATGTCTTCGACCAGACTTTTCCCCAGCGGCTGAAGCCTGCCGTGGAGGCCGTATGAGCACCCTTCCCTCCGTCGCAGACGCTCTGTTCCGGCCGCGCAGCATCGCCCTGGTGGGCGCCTCCGGCGACCAGAACAAGCACGCCTCGCTGCCACACCAGTATCTGCGCCGCCACGGCTACGGCGGCGAGATCTTCCCGATCAACGCCAACCGCGACTCCGTATTCGGCGAGAAGGCGTTCAAGAGCGTGTGCCTGGTGGGCAAGCCTGTGGACCACGCCTTCATCATGCTGCCCACCGACTCCGTCCGCGATGCGGTCTCCGACTGCTGCCGGGCGGGCGTTCGGTGCGCCACCATCCTGTCCAACGGCTTCGCCGAGAGCGGCGAGAGCGGGCGTCTGCGCCAGGAGGAACTGGTGGATCTGGCCCGCGAAGGCGGCCTGCGGCTGCTGGGGCCCAACAGCCTCGGCATCATCAACCTGCCGGACCGGGTGGCCCTGTCCGCCAACGAAATCCTCTCGCTGCCCGAGCTGCGGCCCGGCCGCACCAGCCTCATCTCGCAGAGCGGAAGCCTGATCGGGGCGCTGCTGTCCCGTGGGCAGGCGCGGGGCCTGGGCTTCGCCAAGATGATCTCGGTGGGCAACGAAGCCGATCTCGGCGTCTCCGAGATGGGCGAAATGCTGGTGGACGACCCCGGCACCGACGCCATCTTCCTGTTCCTGGAAACGATTCGCGACGCGGACGGGATCGCGGCGATGACACGGCGTGCCTTCGCCGCCGGCAAGCCGGTGATCGCCTTCCGGGTCGGGCGATCCGACGTGGGCGAGCAACTGGCCGCCTCCCATACCGGGGCGCTGGTGGGCAGCGGGGCGGCCATGGATGCCTTCCTGCGCGACATCGGGGTCGTGCGGGTGGAGACCATCGACGCGCTCCTGGAGGTTGCTCCCCTGATAAAGGGCCACCGGCCCCCCACCGGCCGCCGCGTCTCCGTGGTGAGCACCACGGGCGGCGGCGGCGCGCTGGTGATCGATGCCCTCGCCGGCCACGACATCGAGGTCGTTCCTCCCTCGGAAACGGCGATGACGAATCTCGCGGCGCAGGGAATTACCATCTCCCGCACCCCGCTGGTGGACCTCACCCTGGCCGGCACCAATCCGAAGACCTACGGGGCGGTGCTGCGCGAGATGATGCGCTCGCCCGACTGCGATCTTATCGTCTCCATCGTCGGCTCCTCCTCGCAGTTCCGGCCCGACCGGGCGGTGCTGCCCATCGCCGCGGCGGTGGAGCAGAACTCGGCCATGCCGGTGGCGGTGTTCCTGACGCCCCACGCCGAGACATCGCTAAGCCTGCTGTCGGAGGCCAATGTGGCCGCATTCCGCACGCCGGAATCCTGCGCGGACGCCATGCGGGCCTTCTTCGACTGGCGCGCGCCCCGGCCGGTGCTCGACCTGGAAACGCCCCACGCGGCGGCGGCGCTGCTGGCGGCGGCACCGGGTTCCTCGCTCGATGCCCGCGCGGCCGGAGCGGTGTTCGAGAGCCTCGGCGTGCCGGTGGTGCCCGAAACCGTGCTGCCCGCCGATACGGACGCCATCCGGGCGATGCCGCTCGACACCCTCACCTATCCGGTGGTGGCCAAGATCCTGTCGGCGGACATCGCCCACAAGACCGAAGTGGGCGGCGTGGTGGTGGGCTGCAAGGACCCCGACGCGCTGCGCGCGGCGGCCCTGCGCATCCTCGAAAGCGTCGCCCGCGCCCGGCCCGAGGCGCGGCTGGCAGGCATCCAGGTGCAGCCTATGGTGCGCGGGATCGGCGAGGTGCTGCTGGGCTACCGTCGCGACCGCTCGGTGGGGCCGGTGGTGACGCTCGGGGTCGGCGGCGTGCTCACCGAGATCTATCGCGACGTAGCGGTCCGCCTCGCCCCGCTCGATGTCGCGGGAGCGCGGGAGATGATCGCGGAAGTGCGCGGCCTCGCCCCCCTGCGCGGCTATCGCGGCCTGCCGAAAGGCGACCTCGAGGCGCTGGCGCAGGCCATCGCCTCCTTCTCCCACTTGGCGTTGCTCGATGTGAGCGAGGCGGAAATCAATCCGGTGCTGATCCGCGCCGAAGGCGAGGGCGTCGTCGCCCTCGATGCCCTGCTGGAGCGGGAGGTCGATCATGCGGTCTGAGACACCGGCGCCCGGCGCCACGGCCCGGCTTGCCGCCTTCTGTGCGGGCCTGACCTACGCGGACCTGGACGCCCCCGCCCGGCGGGCGGTCCGCCGGCACCTGCTCGACACGCTGGGCGCCGCCATCGCCGGCACGCGCGGCGCACCCGCGAAGATCGCGGTGGCGACCCTGCGGGAGCTGGAAAGCGGCGGCGACGTGCCGGTTCCCGGCATCGGGGGGCACTGGCAGCGCCTGACGGCGGCCTATCTCATGGGCGCCAGCGCGCACGGGCTGGAACTGGACGACGGCTACCGCGCGGGCTCCGTGCACCCCGGCGCGCCGGTCATCCCCGCGGTTCTGGCCGCCGCCTGGCGCGGCGGCGTCGATGGCGAACGCATCGCCACCGCCGTCACCGTCGGCTACGAGGTGGTGACGCGGGTGGCCGAGGCCATCCATCCGGCCTCCCGCAAGCGCGGCTTCCACAACACCCCGGTCACCGGCGTGCTGGGCGCGGCGGCGGCCGCCGCCAGCGTGCTGCGGCTCGACGCAGAACAGACCGTCCAGGCGCTCGGCATCGCCGCCAGCTCGGCGGCGGGCCTGTTCGCCTTTCTCCACGGCGGCGGCGAGATCAAGCGGCTGCATCCGGGCTTCGCCGCCCGCGAGGGGCTGTTCGCCGCCCTGTTGGCCCGCAACGGCATGACCGGCCCGGCGGGCGTGCTGGAGATCCAGGACGGCTTTCTCCAGGCGTTCGGCGGGCGCACCGACCCCGGCGCGCTGCTGGACGGCCTGGGCGAGGGGTTCAACGTCGCCCGCTGCTACATCAAGCCCTATGCCTGCTGCCGGCACCTGCACCCCGGCCTCGACGCCATCATCGCGGTGGCGCGCGAGGAGGGGGTGGCGGCGGACGATATCGAGGCCATCGAGATCAGCACCTACGGCATCGCGGCCGGCCATGCCCATGGCGGCTGGGAGAGCATGCCGGAGGCGCAGATGAACTACCGCTTCTGCGCCGCGCTGGCGGCCGGCCGGGGCCGGGTGGGCATCGCCGAGTTCGACGAGGCCCATCTGGCCGACGCCGGTCTGGCGGACCTCGTGGGCCGGGTGAGCGTCCATGTGGATCCCGCCTGCGAGGCGGAGTATCCGCGCCTGCGCCCCGCCGACGTGGTGGTGCGCACCAAGGCGGGGGCCGCCTATCGCCGCGTCATCGACGAGCCGCTCGGCTCGGCGCGCCATCCGCTGGATGACGACGCCGTCGCGCGCAAGTTCCTAGAGCTGGCGACGCCAGTGATCCGCGCCGTGCCCGCCGACCGGCTGCGCGCGACAGTTCTCGCGCTTGATACCTGCGCCGACGCGGACGTCCTGCTGGAGCCCGCATCCTGAGCGCACGGCAAGACGTTCAAAAAAGACGTTCCAAGGAGGATCGCCCATGCCCGCCGCTCTCCCTCTGCCTCCAGCGTCCCGGTAAGGCCGCCATGGTGGACGACATCGACCGCACGAATGCGCTCGCCGCGGAACTGGCCGCGCTCGGCCCCGCGCAGCTGTCGGCGGACGACCTGCGGCAGCTTGAGCTTCTGGTGCTCGACTATTGCGGCGTCGCCTTCGGCGGGGCCGCGCGCCCCTGGATCGCGGCGCTGCACCGCTGGGCGCGGCGCTACCAGGGCGCCGGCCCCGCGCGCATCATCGCCGCCGACCTCAGCGTGCCGGCGGAGGTCGCGGCCTTCGTGAACGGGACCGCCGGCCACAGCTTCGAACTGGACGACACCCACGACGCCTCCATGAGCCACCCCGGCGCCGTGGTCATTTCCACTGCCTTGGCAGTGGCGGCGGAAACCGGGGCCACCGGCGCGGCGGTGCTGGCCGCCATCGCCGCCGGCTATGAGGCGATGGCGCGCATCGGCATCGCCGCGCGGGCCGAGCGGGTCATCGCGGCCGGCTTCCATCCCACCCCCTTGCTCGGAGTGTTCGGCGCTGCGGTCACCGCCGGCAAGCTCTATGGCTTCGGCCCGGAACAGATCGCCGACACCTGGGGGCACGCGCTGTCGCTGACTGCAGGATCCATGCAGTTCTCGCAGGAACCGCTGGGCGCGGAGGTCAAGCGCCTGCATGCGGGCTATGCCGCGCGCAACGGGGTGCTGGCCGCCCAGATGACCGCCGCCGGCATCCAGGGCCCGCTGCGCAGCCTGGACGGCCGCTACGGCTTCCTCGCCCTCTATGGCCAGGATGCCATGCCGGAAGAACTCACCCGCATGGGCGGGCGCGGCCTTGCCATTCATGACATCAGCATCAAGCCCTATGCCTGCTGCCGCCTGCTGCATTCCATGATCGACGGCCTGCGCTTCGCCACCTCGGGGTTCACGGTGCCGGATGCCGAGATCGCCGGCATCCTGGTGCGCGGACCCGGCAAGCTGGCCGAACAGCATGTGGTGCGCCGGCCGCAGACCCCCATGGCGGCGCAATACAGCCTGCCCTTCACCGTGGGCGCCGCCATGGCCTTCGGCCCCGATCGCTTCGACGCCTTCGAGCCCCAGCATCTGGCCGACGCGCGGATCCTGGCCTGGGCCGACCGGGTGGCGGTGGAGACCGACGCCGAACTGGAAGCCATCTACCCCGCCCATTTCGGCACGCAGGTGGAAATCACCTTCGCCAACGGCGAGCAGCGGGTGGAGCGGGTGATCGACAGCGTCGGCACGCCGGCCAATCCCATGACGGCGGACGCCTTGCTGCTGAAGGCGCGGGCGCTGGTTCAGGAGCGGCTGAGCGATGCCGCCTTCCAGCACATGGCCGACCAGGTTCGCGCCCTTTCCGGCGCGCCCGACGTGACGGCTCTTCAACAGGCGTATGCAATATGACCCTGACAACGCCCTTCAGTGACCTCGTCGTGCTCGAGTGGGGCCGGCGCCCCGCCGTGCGCGGCTGCGGCAGCCTGCTGGCCCAGGCGGGGGCACAGGTGACGCGCCTGGGAGCGGCGGAGCCGACGGATCCCTTCGCCCGGTTCAAATCCGCGTGCCCCGATACGCCCGAGGCCCGGGCGCAGGCGCTCGCCGCCGCCAATGTGGTGCTCTATTCCTCCGACCGCGGGGACGAGCCGCCGCCGGGCGATCGGCGTCCGGACCAGATCTTCTGCGACATCACGGTGGGCGGGGGGGCCGGGCGGGGCGCCTGGACCGATCCCCTGCTGCAGGCCGCGGCCGGTGTCACCCACATCACCGGCACGCCGCAGAGCGCGCCCACCATCAGCCATGCCCCGGTGATCGAGCTGCAGACGGCCATTTTCGCCGCTGCGGGGATCCTCGCCGCCTGGCCCCGGCTCGCCGCCACCGGCGAGGGGCAGGACGTCGCCCTCTCGCTGCTGGACTGCGGGCTGAACAGCCTCTCCTCCTTCCTGCCGCTGGTGTTCGCCGGCAAGGGCGCCCGGCGCTCGGGCAATCGCCATCCCATGGCGGTGCCGTGGAACAGCTACCGGGCCAGCGACGGCTGGATCCTGCTGTGCTCGGCCACCGACGAGCACTGGGTGCGGCTGTGCGCGGTCATGGGACGCACGGAGCTGGCGACCGGCCCGTTCGAGAAGCTCGCGGCGCGGGTGGACAATTGCGATGCGGTGGACGCTCAGGTCGAGGCCTGGACGCGGACCCGCACGGTCGAGGCGTGCGTCTCGGCCCTCAACGCGGCCGGCCTCGCCGCCGGCCCCATCCTGACACTGGAAGGGCTGGCGCGGGATCCGAACATCGTGCATCGGGCGTCCGTGAGCGCGGCGGAGCCGCGCATCCCCCTCTCCTTCCTCAAGACCGCCTTCGACCCGGCGCCGCCCCGCCCGGACCGCGCCGCGGGGCCCCGGATGTCGGCGCGCCCGCTCGACGGGCTGCGCGTCGTGGAGATCGGCCAGTACACCACCGCTCCGCTCGTCGCCAAGCAGCTCGCCCTGCTGGGCGCGGAGGTCATCAAGATCGAGCCGCCGGGGGGCGAAGCCTCCCGGGCATGGCCGCCGCACCAGGACGGCCAGGGCTATTTCTTCACCATGAATAACGCCAACAAGCGCAGTTGCCTGCTGGACCTGCGCACCGAAGGTCACCGGCGGCTGTTCGCCCGCCTGCTGGAACAATCCGACGTCCTCATCGAGAACCTGAAGCCCGGCTCCATCGACCGCCTGGGCTTCAGCCCCGCCGAACTGGCGCGGCTCAATCCGCGGCTTGTCCATTGCAGCATCTCCGGCTTCGGCCGCGACTCCGCCTATCCCGGCCGCCCCGCCTTCGACACGGTGGTCCAGGCCATGTCGGGGCTCATGGACGTGACGCGGGCCGATGGCCTGCCGGTGAAGCTCGGCATTTCCGCCGCCGACGTCACCGGCGGCATCGCCGGGCTGTTCGCGGTGATGTGCGGGCTGGAGCAGCGCCGCCGCACCGGGCGCGGGACGAGCATCGACCTTGCCATGCAGGATGTGGCGGTGTGGCTGACGCAGGCCCTGTGGAACAGCGGCGCGCCCGCCGATCACTGCGTGCTGGCCTGCGCCGACGGCTTCGTGGTGGCCGCCCGCACGCGGGCCGACCTGGGGCCGCTCGCCGACGGAACCACCGACCGCCCCCGCGCCGAGGTGATCGCCACCCTCGAAGCCAACGGCATAGCTGCGTCCGCCGTGCGCACGCTGGAGGAGATCGCCGCGGACGAGACCATCGTCGGAGACGGCACCGTCGCCATGTTCACCGGCGCGGACGGAAAGGTCTGGCCGCTCTTCCGCTCGCCCTATCGCTTCTCGGCGGAACAGATCAGCCCGCTCGCGCCCATCGGGGGCCTTGGCGAGGCGAACGACTATGTGTCGGGGCTGTGTCCCGAACCGATGGCTGCCGAAAGCCTCCCCGGCTGACGCACGCTCCAAGACCATCGCCGGCCCGCTGGATGCGGGCCGTATCCAGTTTGCGGAGACCTCCATGGCCCAGGCCTATATCTGCGATTTCGCGCGCACCCCCATCGGCCGCTATGCCGGCGCCCTCAAGGACGTGCGGGCGGACGACCTCGCGGCGCATCCCATCCGCGTGCTCAGGGAGCGCCATCCCGGCGTCGACTGGGAGGCGGTGGACGATGTGGTCTTCGACTGCGCCGCCAGTCAGGCGGGCGAGGACAATCGCGACGTGGCCCGCATGGCCGCCCTGCTGGCCGGCCCGCCACTTCGCAACCGTCGTTCGGCTCAGGCCGTATCGCTTGGCGAGGACGCTGGTCTTTTCTTGCGACGCTTGGAGCTCGGCTCGAACTTGCGGCGTTGTGCGGGCGCTGCCATGAAGAACCTCTGCCATAACATCTCCTCCGCCTCACGGCTCAGAATAACGTCATGACTCCAGGGGAATCGCATTTGAACGCGCTTGACAATAGCTTTGGGGTTGCAGGCTTGTGACGAATCGATTCTAGCCGATGGCCGGATCGGGCGACGGCTGGGGGATCGCATGGAAGGCTTGGCGGCTTG
>JBDZDL010000014.1:0-119871 GCA_040049195.1 Xanthobacter sp. VNH20 | reverse complement strand
TGGAGGTCCTGTTCCGGCCTCTGCCGCTCGATCAGACCGGCTTCGGCCTCAGCGAGGCGCTGGCGCATCTCCGCCACCTTGTCAGCCGCGGGGAACTGGGGCACGGGATGGACGCGCAAAGGTGGGTCTTCCTTCGGCGGTAAGGAGGGTGGAGGCCCTCCAGGAGCACCCCTCTGAGAGCCCAACTCGAAAAGAGTTTAGCGGTTTCAGTCGGTTGTGATTCCGTCAGGTTGCGAGACTTGATGGAGGCCACGATGTCCTGGACTGAAACCGCTCGGCGTGATCATGTCCGCTGAGGGCTGCGCTATTCAAGGGATCTGACCGATCGGGAGTGGGCGCTGATTTCGCCATTCCTGCCCGAGCCGAGGCCCCTTGGTCGCCCCCGAACGACAGACCTTCGCGAGGTCGTGAACGGGATCTTGTATCTGGCGTCGAGCGGCTGCCCGTGGTCCCTGCTGCCCAGGGACTTCTCGCCCTTCACGACCGTCCAGCGCTACTTTTACGATTGGCGCAACCGTGGGGTTCTGAAGACGATCAGCCACCATCTCGTCACGGCGGCGCGTGAACTCGAAGGCCGGGAGGCGAGCCCAACGGCCGGCATCGTTGACGGCCAGAGCGTCAAGACCACCGAAAGCGGCGGTGTTCGCGGCTTCGACGCCGGCAAGAAGATCAAGGGCCGCAAGCGCCACATCGTCACCGACACACTCGGCCATCTGGTCGGGCTCGTCGTCCACGGCGCCGATATCCAGGATCGAGACGGGGCCGCCGAGGTCCTGAGTTCGATCCGCCATCGCTATCCCTGGCTGCGTCATGTCTTCGCCGATGGCGGCTATGGCGGCGACAAACTGAAGGGGCGCTTGACCAAGGTCGGCCAATGGACCCTTCAGATCATCAAGCGCTCCGATCGCGCCACCGGCTTCGAGGTTTTGCCGCGGCGCTGGGTCGTTGATCGCACCTTCGCATGGCTCGGACGCTGCCGAAGGCTCGCCAAGGACTACGAAAAAACCATCGCCAGTGCTGAGGCGCGGATCTTCGTCGCAAATCTCCGTATCCTCACAAGGCGCGTCGCAAGGTACTGCTATCCTTCATAGAGTTCTGAGTCGGGAACTGAGGGTTCGTGAGCCTTCTCTGTATCTGTTCTTCGCGCTGTACCGCATGGAGCCGGAAAGTAGGCTCGCATATAGTCCGGTGGGCGATGGCGACTTACGTCACTCCGCTTGAGGCGCAATTCACACGGGCGATTGACCGCCCGTGGATGGCCTACGTCGCCATCGTCCTCGACGACACCAGCCTGCCCGAAAAAGGGCAGCCATTCGGTGGGGCAACGGTATTTTCAAACGGGAGAGGTTGGTGCGCTTTTGCGGAGAATGGTGTTGAGGATAACGAGGAACTGATCCCAAGCTTTGATGGTGCAGTCTTTTCGCAGGAATGGAAGGATGCGCTATGGGCCAGGTTCTCCATGGGTGCGCCACGACGACAGAGGCGGTCCGTCGAGCGATACCGCATAGTCATGTCTGGACGACGCCCGCTGATCAAGGGTTTGATTCCTGCAATGGGCGATCGCGGGTGCGGTAATGTCTCCGGCCTGTTGATGCAGTCTTATGACCGCTGGCCCCGATGGTGTCCGCTGATCTGTTGGCTTGATCCAGAGAGCGAGCTCGAGGTTCCCGTCGTCCTGGGACTGCGCCTGTTCCTGCCGGAGAGCTGGACCAACGATGTTGAACGCATGGTCGCCGCGGCGTGCCGGAGCTTTTCTAGGCGCCGCGCTCCAAGCCCGGGGGCGCCCTTCAGGAGATCGACCGGTCATGGCGCAAGGCGTGCGCTTCGGCCTGGTGCTGGCCGATGCCGGCTAAGACCTGTCCGCGTCCTTCCGACAGGGCCTGAGCGCCCGCGGCCTCGCCTGGGCCGTGGGCATCCCGAATCACCAGAAGGTCTATGGCGCCGATGTCGCGCTCGTCTTCCCCGTCGCCGGGCGCGGCCGGCCCCGCAAGAACCAGATCCCCGACCAGCTTTCCGTGCCCGCCGAGGCGGTGCTGGCCCGAGCCCGATGGCGCAAGGGCTCCTGGCGGCGGGCACCAAGGGACCCTTGAGTGCGCGCTTTGCCGCCTGCCGCATCCGCATCGCCGATGCGGGGTGACCTCGCAGACGGCGCGCGTCGGCTTCAACTACAAGTTCTAGGGGCTTCTCGGGGAAAAGGGCCCGGTCCCGTCAGGCCTGCCCCGCCTTGTCGGGCCCCGCCCTGAGCGGCACCGGCTGCGCCGTGCCCTGCCCGTCGCGCACGGCGAAGTGATAGCGTCCGACCGCGTCCCGCGTCACTTCATAGGTCAGGCGGGAGGCGATGCGGTTGTCCGCGTCGAAGGTGAGCACCCGCGGGCGTAGTGCCACGATCTCCTCTTCCGGCACGTAGACCGAGTTGCAGATGATCACTTGGTCGCCGGGCTGGCAGGTGCGCGCGGCGGCGCCGTTGAGGATGCAGCAGCGCGAGCCGCGTTCGCCGAGAATCACGTAGGTGGAGATGCGGGCGCCGGAATTGCGGTTCCAGATCTCCACGAACTCGAGCGGGAGGATTCCCGCCTCCTCGCAATGGTCGGGATCCAGAGTGATGGAGCCGTGATAGTTGAGTTCGGCCCCGGTCACGGTGATGCCGTGCAGCTTGCCGGCGACGATCTTGCGCATGGGCGCGCCCCACTCCCGGTTTGGAAAAAGCGCGCTGTGATAGACCCTCGCGTCGGCCAGGGAAAGCCCTGCCGCAGGCGGCCGACCTCTGCCCCTTAACAAGCCGATGCAATTCTTGAACGCTGCGAGTGCGTGCAATTAATGCCGCTCCTCGCCTTTTGACTATGAACATGGTGGGAGCCCGCTTCGGTAACGACAGATGAGGGCTGATTCCGTTGAAAAAGTCGGCGTTGCTGCGGGGGCGAAGTCCTGATTCAGTCGTCCTTGTGATGGGGGGGCAGGCCGATGATGGGTGAGCGGACGGTGATGCAGGAGGAGCTGTTCTACGAGTTCAGCCTCGAACGCCACGTTCCCGCAGGCCACCTCGTGCGGGCTCTCGACCGGTTCGTGGGCCTCGCCGGCATCCGGGCACATCTGAAGCCCTTCTACAGTGAGACCCGATGCCACAGAGCATGAGGCGGTCACCGACCCGTTCTGGCCGCTGAAACAACTTGGGGCGCCAAACTGGGCGATCCCTTTCAATCACCCACTTGGGAAGCGAGTTAGCCCGCCGGTCCGGGGCGAGTTTTGGCCCAGCCTGGGGTCTCCACATAGAAGGGGTCGGCCAAGACGGCGGGCTGGACCGCAGGGGGAAAGCTTTCCCCCTTATGCTTCCAGATGGCGACCCATGCTCTTCCAATCAGCGGGCCATTGACTTCCAATCAGCCGGTATCAATAGTCCCGGTTGTCCGGAATTCGGGGATGGCATGTTCGAGCGGTTTGTAGAGCGGAGGGTGGAGGAAGCCCTTTCGGATACCCCGGTGGTGCTGATCGTGGGACGGCGACGGGCCGGCAAGACTACACTCGTCCGAAAGATGGGGGAAGCCGGCCGGACCTATATCACGCTCGACGATCAGACGGTCCTTGAGGCGGCCCAGTCCGATCCGGCCGGATTCATCCGGGGCTTGGACCGGGCCATCATCGACGAGATCCAGCGCGTGCCCGACCTCCTGCTGGCGATCAAGAAGACCGTCGACGAGGATTATCGGCCGGGTCGCTTTCTGCTCACCGGCTCGGCAAATGTGCTGACCCTGCCGCGGATCTCCGACAGCTTGGCTGGGCGGATGGCCGCCGCCCGCGACCGGGGCTGCCACCTGGAGATCAATGCCGAACCCGACCGCCTCGACCTCGACGACGTCCATGCCTTCGCCGCGCGGGAGGCGGGCGTGAAGCTCGCCGTCTCCACCGACGCCCACACCCGGGAAGCCTTCGGCCTCATGCGCTTCGGCATCGACCAGGCCAGGCGCGGCTGGCTCGGGCCGGCGGACACGTCATCAACACCCGCCTCCTGGCGGAGCTGCGGAAGCTCCTGAAGCGATGACGGCGGGCCCGTTGCGGGATGTGCTGCGGGACCTGCCGAGACCGACCTGCCCTCACGGGCAGGGCAGGCCCATCTCGCGGGCGATGGCGCGCAGTTGGATCTCCCAGCTGCCCACCGTCACCGGTGCCACCAAGGCGTCGAGGGCAAGGCGCATGACCGGCAGCTCCTCCGTGAGGCCCCAGCCGCCGCCCACATGCAGCGCCGCCTGGGTCACCCGCACCACCGCCTGTGTGGCGAACAGCTTGGCGGACGAGACGTCGAGGATGATGTCCTTCAGGGGCAGGTCGGAATCGAAGCGCTCGGCGGCCTGGTAGGTGAGGTGACGGGTCGCCTCCACGTCCACGTGGCACTGGGCGAGCTGGAAGGCGATGGACTGGTTGGCCGCCAGCGGCCGGCCGAACTGGTGGCGGGTCAAGGCATAGTCCCGCGCCCAGGCGAGCGCGGTCTGCATGTGGCCGAGCCAGCGCGCCGCCACCATGATGCGCTCGCGGTTGAACCCCGCCATGATCTCCCGGAAGCCGGCGTCGAGCCGCCGCCGCTCGGGCACGCGCACATTGTCGAACTGCACCCGGTAGGTGGGCGCGGGACGGTTCACATAGGTCTCGATCTGGCTGCAGGTGACGCCGAGGCTCGCCCGGTCGATGGCGAAGAACTGCATGCCGTGGCGGCCCCTGGCCGGGTCGGTCTGGGCCAGGGTGACGAGCACGTCGCAGTCGCCACCCAGGGTGATGAAGGATTTCAGCCCGTCCACCACCCAGTCGTCGCCGTCGCGGCGGGCGGTGGTCTTCACGTTCTGCACGTCGTTACCGGCCTCCGGCTCGGTCACGGTAATGGCCACCAGGCAGTCACCCGCGATCACCCGCGCGGCGATCTCGCGCTGCTCGGGCGAGCCGTAATCGTAGAGGATGGAGCCTGCCACGTTCTGCACCAGGATGGACACCGCGAGGTTGGCGTTCACCTTGGCGGTCTCCTCCATGGCGATGGCCTCCTCATAGGCGCCGAGCCCGGAGCCGCCCACGTCGGGCGAGGCGGTGATGCCGATCAGCCCGGCCCGGGCGGCGGCCACGTAGAAATCGCGGGGGAAGGTCTTGTCGCGGTCCGCCGCCTGCCAGCGGGGCGCGGCCTCCGCCTTGGCGAAGCGGGCGCACATGTCCCGGAACAGGGTGCGGTCCACGGTGTTCGCGGGGCGGCGGTCCTTGGCGTCGGTCATCGGTCGGTCCCTGGGCGTTTTATTGGGGAGGGCACAGCCGCGCGGAACACGGCTGTCTCACCCGCCGATGTTGACACGACCGGCCGAAGGCGCCAATTTGTATTTCGAAAGAAGAATGTAATTCTAATTATAGAATATTATGCGTAATCGGAACCCAGCTCCGCCACCCCCACCGAGGGGCCGGGGCGCGAGAGGGCCGGGGCGCAAGGGAGGAAGAGCCGGATGGACTTTGCGTTTTCCGCGCAGCACGAGCAGGTGCGCGAGACCGTTGCGCGTTTTGCCGCCGAGCAGCTCGCCCCGCTGGTTCCGGCGGCCGAGGAAGGCGAGGTGTTTCCCCGCGGCCTGTTCCGCCAGTGGGCGGAGCTGGGCCTTTTAGGCGTGCGCTATCCGGAAGCGGACGGCGGCGCCGGGTTCGACAAGATCTCCGACTGCATCGTGCGCGAGGAGATGAGCCGGGTGTGCCAGGCCTTCTCCTCCTCCTGGTCGGCCCACACCCATCTCGCGCTCTGGCCCATCTGGCGGGCCGGGACCGCCGAGCAGAAGGCGCGCTACTTCGCCCCCGGCCTTGCCGGCGAGAAGATCGGCGGCTTCGGCCTCTCCGAACCCGACGGCGGCTCCGACGTGCGCAGCATGAAGACCCGCGCGGAGAAAATGGAGGGCGGCTGGCGGCTCAACGGCGCCAAGCTCTACATCACCAACGCGCCGATCGCCGACTTCCTGGTGGTGGCGGCCCGCACCAAGCCCGAGCCGACCGCAGACGCCATCAGCCTGTTCATCGTGGACCTGCCCGATGCCGGCTTCGACATCCACAAGCTGAAGAAGGACGGCATCCGCGCCTCCGAGACCGGCCTCATCCATATCGCCGACGCCTTCGTGCCCGACGAGGCGCTCCTGGGCGGCACCGTGGGCACCTACGGCATCGTGCTGGAATCCCTCTCGGAGAACCGGGTGGGGGTCGCCGCCAACTGCCTCGGCATGGCCCGCGGCGCGTTCGACGCGGCGCTCTCCTTCGCCTCCACCCGCATGGTGCGCGGCAAGCCGGTCCTCAACTACCAGGCCATAGCCCACAAGCTCGCGGACATGGCCGCCGACATCGAGGCGGCCAAGTGGATGGTCTATTACGGCGCCTGGCGGGTGGACCAGGGCACCATCGACGCGGTCACCGCCTCCAAGGTGAAGCTGGTGGCCAGCGAGACCGCCGTGCGGGTGACCGAGCAGGCGGTGCGCATCCTCGGCGGCGCCGGCATCATGCAGGAATATCCCGTCGCCCGCTTCCACCGGGACTCCCTAGTCTATGTGATCGGGGAAGGCACCTCGGAAATCCAGCGCAACATCATCTCGCGCGACCTGGGAGCCCGACTGTGACGGCCTATTCCACCCTGACGTTTTCGGTGGAGAACGACATCGCGCGCCTCGTGCTGAACCGGCCCGACCAGCGCAACGCCCTCGACCTGGACATGCGCCGGGAGATCGAGGCGGTGCTCAGGACCCTGCGCGAAGAGCGCAACGCCAAGGCGCTGGTCATCGCCGGCTCCGGCGGCTCGTTCTGCGCCGGCGGCGACCTGAAGTCCCTGTCCGCCGGCCGCCGCCCCGCGCCGGTCAACCGCGAGCGCATCCGACGGCTCCATACCTGGTTCGATGAACTGCTCGACCTGGAGATGCCCGTGGTGGCGGTGGTGGACGGCCCGGCCTTCGGCGCCGGCTTCAACCTCGCGCTCGCCGCCGACTTTATCCTGGCGACACCGCGCGCCCAGTTCTGCGCGGTGTTCGTGCGCATCGGCCTCGTGCCCGACCTCGGCGGCCTTCAACTGCTGCCCCGCATCGTCGGCCTCCAGCGCGCCAAGGAGCTGATCTTTTCCGGCCGTGTCCTCGGCGCGGAGGAGGCGAAGGGCCTCGGCATCGTCCATGACATCCTGCCGGAGGGCGACGCCCTCGCCGCCGGCATCGCCTTTGCCGAGCGGTTCCGCCATGCGCCCACGGACGCCATCGGCATGGCCAAGACCGTGCTGAACCAGGCCTTCAACCTCGACCGCCACGCTCTGGCGGAGCTGGAGGCCTACGCCCAGGCGGTGGCGCTGGAGACCCCCTACCACCACGAAGCCGTCGCCGACTTCCTCGCCAGGAAGCCCCTGGGGTTCGTCTGGGAGCGGTTCCAGCCCAAGGGGGACAAATAGCATGGCGAAAGCGGTCATCACCGGCGCCGCCGACACCGCCGTGGGGCGGCTCGAAGGCTCCACTTCCCTCGGCCTCCAGGCCGAGGCCGCCCGCGCCGCGGTGACGGATGCCGGCCTGTCGCTGGGCGACATCGACGGCGTGCTCGCCGCCTATTCCTTCACCGCCCCCCATCTGATGCTGTCATCGGTGGTGAGCGAGTTCCTCGGCATCACGCCGTCCTATTCGGTGGCCGTGCAGGCCGGCGGAGCCACCGCTTGCGCCCAGGTGATGCACGCCGCGGCGCTGGTGGCGGCGGGCCTCTGCCGCCACGTGCTCTGCGTGTGCGGCGACAACCGCCTGACCGGCATGACCCGCGACCAAGCGGTGGCGGCGCTCGCCGAGGTGGGCCATGCCGAGTTCGAGCGGCCCTACGGCATCGGCGTGCCGCCGGCCTACGCCCTGGTGGCGCAGCGCTACATGCGCGAGTACGGCGTGACCGGAGAGCACCTCGCCGGCGTGGCGGTGGCCCACCGCACCCATGCCATGCGCAATCCCAAGGCGCAGATGCGCACGCCCATCACGCTCGACGACGTGGCCAATTCCAAGCTCATCGCCACACCGCTGCGCCTGCTGGACTGCTGCCTGATCTCCGACGGCGCCGCCGCCGTGGTGGTGAGCGCGGCCGACGCCGCCCGCAACACCGCCCGGCACGGCATCGACGTGCTCGGCACCGGGCAGATGAACACCCACGAGCACATCGTCGCGGCCCCCTCCCTCACGGATTTCGGCTGCAAGCAGTCCGCCGCCCAGGCCTTCGCCCGCGCCGGCGTGACCGCCCGGGACATCGACGTGGCGGAGATCTACGACAGCTTCACCATCACCCTGCTGGTGGAGCTGGAATCCATCGGCTTCTTCGCCCGCGGCGAGGCCGGCCCGGCCATCCTGGGCGGCGCCCTCGACCTTGCCGGCGCCCTGCCCTGCAACACCCATGGCGGCCTGCTCTCCTACGCCCATTCGGGCGCGGCGGGCGGCATGTTCCACGTGGTGGAGGCGGTGCGCCAGCTCCGCCGCGAGGCGGAAGGCCGGCAGGTGGCCGACCCGGAGCTCGCCTTCGTGCACGGCGATGGCGGCATCCTCTCCGCCCATTGCTCGCTCGTTCTCGGGAGGTCGTGAATGTCCGACGCCAATTCCCTTCCGAAACCCCTGCCGAAGCCGAATTCCGTCACCGCGCCGTTCTGGGAGGCCTGCGCCGCCGGGCGCTTCACCTTCCAGCATTGCTGCGCCTGCGGCCACGGCCAGTTCCCGCCGCGGGTCTCCTGCACCGCCTGCCACGACACCGCGCTCGACTGGCGGACGGCGAGCGGGCGCGGCACGGTTTATTCCGCCACGGTGGTGCACCGCGCGCCCATCGAGGCGTTCAAGGCTGACGTTCCCTATGTGCTCGCCATCGTCGAGCTGGAGGAGGGCGTGCGCGCCATGATGAACGTGCGCACCGACGACCCGGAGGCGGTCACCATCGGCCTTCCCGTGGAGATCTTCTTCGAGCCCGCGGCCGACGGCCCGCCGCTGCCCCAGGCACGGCCTCTCGCGCAGCCCTTTGCGCGGCCGCTCGCCGGGACGGAGGCCTGAGCCATGTTCCTGTTCGACACCTTCGAGCCCGGCGCGGTGATCGGCACCCGCAGCCTCACCCTGACCCGCGATCTGGTGGAGCGCTGGCTGACCCTCTTCCCGGACGACCGCGGCGGGGAGAAGATGCCCCCCGGCATGACGGCGGCGGTGTTCATCCGCGCCTATTCGGACCTGCTCCAGCCGCGCCCGCCGGGCAACATCCACGGCGCGCAGGTCTTCGAGGTGACCCGCCTGCCCGCCGTCGGCGATGCCATGGAGACGACGCTCTCCTGCCGCGACAAAGAGCTGCGCGGCGACCGCCGCTGGGTGCGGTTCGCGACGGAAACCCGGAGCGCCGACGGGGAGACGCTCTTCACTGGCCTCATGACCACCCTGTGGGCGAAATGACCATGACCGACCGCGTCGCCGAGCTCGTCACCGTATCGAAGCGCGTGGACCGCAACGCGATCCGCCTCTATGCGGAGATCACCGACGACTTCAACCCGATCCACGTGGACCCCGACTTCGCGGCCCGCACCGCCATGGGCGGCATCATCGCCCATGGCATGCTGTCGCTGAACCTGATCTGGCAAGCGCTCGGCGCCACCTATGGCCGGCAGGCGGCCGAGGGCGCGCGGTTGGAGGTGCGGTTCGTGCGGCCGGTGCGGGAGGACGACGTGGTCTCCGCCTCCGGCCGGCTCGTGCCGGGCTCGGGCGCCGCCTACGACGTGACCGTCGCCAACCAGAAGGGCGAGGCCGTCATCACCGGAACGCTGTCGCTCGCGACCTGAGCGGAACCTTCGGCGGAAGACCGGGACCAACCCGGCCCATGCGCCGAATACGAGGAGGAGGAAACGCCATGATCAAGGGATTGCGACATGTGAAGGCCGCCGGGCTCGCCGCGCTGGTGGTCCTTTCCGCCCTGCCCGCCGTCGCCCCCGCCTTCGCCGGCGACGTGAAGGTGGGCGTGCTGGTGCCCCGCACCGGCCGCTATGCCGAAAGCGGCCTCAGCGTGCTGCGCGGCGTCGAGATGGTGGTCAAGGACGTCAATGCCGCCGGCGGCATCAAGAGTCTGGGCGGCGCCAAGATCGACCTCGTGGTGGCGGACAACGGCTCGGAGGCCGCCAAGACCTCCCTGGAGGCCCGCCGCCTGATGTCCGAGGACAAGGTAGCCTTCATCGTCGGCCCCTATTCGACGCCGGAGGCCCAGGCCTTCATGCCGGTGGCCGACCGCTACCAGACCGGCGGCCTCGGCCTGCAGACCACCATCGTGCCGACGACGCCCTATTTCTCCACCATCTCCATCAGCGCCGAGGGCTTCGGCAAGGGCTATGCCGACCTGGTGCAGTGGCTGCGCAAGCAGGGCGCCAAGATCGACACGGCGGCCATCACCTACGCCAACAACGACTACGGCCAGGTGGTGGCCAAAACCGCTGCCGCCGCGCTCGCCGCCCAGGGCGTGAAGGTGCTGGACTCGATCCCCGTCGAGCCCACCGTCAAGGACATGACACCCATCGTCCTCAAGGTGAAGAACCTCACCCCGGACGCGGTGATCTCGGTGGTTTATTTCCAGGACGGCGTGCTGCTGCACAAGGCGCGCTTCAACCTCGGCTATGACGATCCCATCTGGATCGGCGGCTCGGCCGGCTTCAGCGACGACAAGCTCTGGACCACGCTCGGGCCGGAAGTGGCGGAGAAGACCCTCACCAAGTCGTTCGGCCTCGCCTTCTATTCCGAGGACGGCAACCTGCCGGGCCTGAAGCAGGCGCTGGCGCAGGGCAAGGCGGCCTATCCCGACAAGATCCTCGACCAGAGCTTCATGTTCGGCGTGCAGGCCGCCCGCATGCTGGTGCGCGCCCTGGAGAACGCCGGCTCCGACGACCCGGTGAAGGTCAACGCCGCCTTCCGCGCCCTGAAGTTCAAGGCCGGCGCGCCGGAGATCGTGCTGCCCATCATTCCCGGCGACATGAGCTACGACGCCGACGGCATGCTGGCCGGCACCAGCCCCATCTTCGTCCAGTGGAAGGACGGGCGGAAGCAGATCGTCTACCCGGAGGCGGTCGCCTCGGCGAAGGCCATCGTCAAGGGCGCCAAATAGTGCGCCCCGCTTTGCCCCCGCAGCCGAAGGCGCCTCGATCATGACCCAACCGCCCGCCCCCCCGGCCCCGGGGGACGCCGACATTCTCCTCTCCGCCACCGACGTGGCCGTGCGCTTCGGCGGCCTCAAGGCGGTGGACGGGGTGTCGCTCGATGTCCGCCGCGGCGAGATCGTGGGGCTCATCGGCCCCAACGGCGCCGGAAAGACCACCTTCTTCCAGGCCCTGTCCGGCTTCGTGCGGCCCACCTCCGGCGCGGTGCGCTTCGCCGGCCGCCGGATCGACCGGCTGTCGCCGGAGGACATCTGCCGGCTCGGCCTCACCCGCACCTTCCAGATCGTGGAGGTGTTCCCGAGCCTCACGGTGCGCGAGACGCTCACCGCCGCGGCCCTGGTGCGCCTGCCGCTCGCCGCCGCGCGGGTGGCGGCGGAGGAGGCGGCCGCCCAGGTGCGCCTGTCCGCCAAGCTCGACCTCACCTGCCGCCAGCTCACCCTGCCCGACCAGAAGGCCCTGGAGATCGGCAAGGCGGTGGCAACGGGGCCGCAGATGATCCTGCTGGACGAGGTGATGGCCGGCCTCAGGCCCAGCGAGGCCGACGAGGTGGTCGGGCTGATCCGCGAGCTGCGCGGGCGCGGCATCACCTTCGTGGTGGTGGAGCACATCATGGACGTGATCATGCGCCTGTCCGACCGGATCGTGGTGATCGGCGCCGGGCGCAAGATCGACGAGGGCGCGCCCAGGGACGTGGTGCGTAATCCCAAGGTGATCGAGATCTATCTCGGCGAGGAGTTCGAACTTGCTTGAGGTTTCCGGCCTCGTCGCGGGCTATGGCCGCATCACGATCCTGCGGGAGGTGGAGCTCTCCGTCGCCGAGGGCGAGCTGGTCGCCCTGGTGGGCGTCAACGGCTCCGGCAAGACCACCCTCATGAAGACCATCGCCGGCCTCATCGCGCCCGGTGCCGGCCAGGTGCGCTTCGAGGCCGCCGAGCTGGCGGGCCGCGGCGCCGAGCGGGCGGTTCAGGCCGGCATCGTGCTGGTGCCCGAGGGGCGCATGGTGTTCCCGCGCATGAGCGTGTGGGAGAACCTGATGCTGGGCGGGGTGCATCCGCGCCCCCGCCCGGGGCGGGCCGAGAGCCTGGAGCGGGTGTTCGACCTGTTCCCCCGCCTCGCCGAGCGGCGCGACCAGAAGGCCGCCACCATGTCCGGCGGCGAGCAGCAGATGCTCGCCATCGGCCGCGGCCTCATGGCGAAGCCGAAGCTCCTGATCCTCGACGAGCCCTCCCTCGGCCTCTCGCCTTTGATGGTGCAGGAGACCTACGCGGCGCTGAGGCGCCTCAACCGGGAGGGCCTCACCATCCTCCTGGCGGAGCAGAACGTGAAGCTCTCGCTCGCCGTCTCCACCCGCGGCTACGTCATCGAGAACGGCCGCATCGTGCTGAAGGGGGCGTCGGAGGCCCTCGCCCGCGATCCGGCGACCCGCCAAGCCTATCTCGGACACCTGTGAGGACCCGATGTCGCTCGACGTGCTCTTGCAGGCGACGGTTCAAGGATTGCAGATGGGAGCGATCTACGCGCTGATCGCCCTCTCCCTGACGCTGATCTTCAGCGTCGGCGGCCTCCTGAACTTCGCCCACGGCGATTTCCTGGCGCTGGCCATGTACGGCGCCTTCGCCCTCTACCAGGCGTTCCACATGGACGCCTACTGGGCTGCGCCCCTTTTGTTCTTCGTCTTCTTCGCCCTCGGCATGCTGCTGTTCCGCCGGCTGGTCCAGCCGGTGCTGGAGGCGGGCGTGCTGGCGGGCGCCCAGCTCACCCTCGGCCTCGTCTTCGTGCAGGAGAGCGCCCTGCTCGCCGTGTTCGGCGGCGACTACCTCACCGTGCCCACGGTGCTCTCCAACAAGAATCTGGTGCTGCCGCCTTTGGTGATGCCCTGGACCCTTCTAGTGGGCGCAGCGCTGGCGGCGGTGCTCTCGGTGACGCTCTATGGCGTGCTGATGCGCACCGATTTCGGCCGGCAGGTGCGCGCCATCACCCAGAACCGCGACGCAGCGGCGCTCATGGGCATCCGCATCCAGAGGGTGCAGGCCATCGCTTTCGGGGTGGGCATCGGGCTCCTCGGCCTCACCGGGCCGGTGGTGGTGGCCCAGTTCACCCTGTCGCCCACCATGGGGCTCGACCTCACCTTGGTGGCGCTCATCGTCATGGTGATCGGCGGCATCGGCAACTTCCTCGGCTCCATGGTGGGCGGGCTCATCATCGGGGTCGCCGAGAGCGTCGGCAGCCTGCTCTACGGCGGCACGGTGGGGGCCATGATCCCCTACGCCATCCTCGTCTTCGTGCTGCTGTTCCGCCCGCACGGCCTGCTGGGAGAGCACTGATGTCCAAGCAATCCCTCCGGGCAGCCTGGCCGTGGCTCGCCTTCGTCGTGGTCGCCCTGGTGCCGCTGGCCCTGTCGTCGAGCTGGGTCAACGTCGCCATCATGACCATGCTGTTCGTCTACTTCTGCATCGCCTGGAACATCGTGGGCGGCATCGCCGGCCAGTTCTGCATCGGCCACAGCCTGTTCCTGGCGGCCGGGGCCTACACCTCCACCCTGCTCGCCATCCATTTCGGCCTCACGCCGTGGGTGGGTATGTTCGCCGGGGCGGCGGTGGCGGCGGTGATGGGCGTGTTCATCGCATGGCTGTCGTTCCGCTACGCGCTGCCGCCTTTGTCCTTCGCCCTCGCCACCATCGCCCTCGCCATGCTGGGCTATCTGGCGCTGTCCTCCACGGACTTCTTCGGCGCCAGCCGCGGGCTCACTTTGCCCATGCGGGGAACGCCGGCGGCCTACCAGTTCCGCAACGATTCCAGCTACTATATCGTCATCCTGGTCCATGTGGCGGTGGCGCTGGGGCTCACCATCTGGCTCTACGGCACCCGCGTCGGGCTCTATCTGCGGGCGCTGCGCGACAATGAGCGGGCGGCGCGGGCGATCGGCATTCCGGTGCTGAAGTACAAGATGCTCGCCATGGGCCTCAGCGGCGCCCTGATGGCGTTCGGCGGCACCTTCTACGCGCAGTATCTCCAGTATGTGGAGCCCCGCACCTTCGCCAACATCAACATCGTCATCGAGATCATCCTGTTCACCGTGGTCGGCAGCGTGGGTACCGTGTGGGGCCCCGTAGTGGGGCCGCTGCTGCTGGTGCCGGCGGGCGAATGGCTGCGCCACGCCTTCGGCGGCAGCGTGCCGGGCATCCATCTGCTGATCTACGGCGTGCTGCTGGTGGTCGTTATCCGCTTCGCCCCCGACGGCCTGCTCGGCGCGCTCGCCCGCGCCCGGCAGGCGCTCAGGGCCAGACGCGCGGAAAAGGAGAGCTCGGCGCAATGACGTCACCCAAGGACAAGATCGCCCGCCTGATGGCGGCCCGCCGGGTCGCCGTGGTGGGCGCCTCCAACGATCCCGCCAAGCTCACCGGCCGGCCCATCGCCTACATGCTGCGGCGCGACTTTTCCGGCGAGATCGTGCCGGTGAACCCCAGCCGCACCGAGGTGCAAGGGCTCAAGGCCTATCCCTCCCTCGCCGCCCTCGACCGGCCCGTGGACCTCGCCATCATCGGCACCGCGGCGACCCAGGTGGAGGCGGTGATCGCCGAGGGCGTCGCCGCTGGCATCCGCTCCTATGTCGTGCTCAGCTCCGGCTTCTCCGAGCACGACGCGGAGGGGGCCCGCCTCCAGGCCCGCCTGACCGCGCTGGCCGACGAACACGACGTGGGCATCGTCGGGCCCAACTGCCTTGGCGTCATCAATGCCGAGACCGGCCTCATCGCCTCCTTCACCACCGCCATGGAGGAGAATGCCCTGGTGCCCGGCGGCTTCGGCTTCGTCAGCCAGAGCGGGGCGCTCGGGGCCTACTGGCTCGACCTCGTGCTCCAGGCCGGTCTCGGGGTGAGCCGCTGGGTGACCACCGGCAACGAGTGCGACATCGACCTTGCCGCCGGCATCGGCATGCTGGTGGACGATCCCGGCACCAAGGTGATCGGCGCCTATGTGGAGGACGTGAAGCACGGCGCGGCGTTCCGCGCGGCCCTCGTGGCGGCGGCGCGGGCCGGCAAGCCGGTGTTCCTCATCAAGGCGGGCCGCTCCTCGGCGGGGGCGGTGGCCGCCGCCTCCCACACCGGCGCCATCGCCGGGGAGGACCGGGTCTACGACGCCTTCTTCGCCCAGTTCGGCGCGGTGCGCGTCGCCTCCGTCACCGCGCTGATCGAGGCGGCCAAGCTCGTGCTCCACGGCGCGGTGCCGGCGGGCGAGCGTGTCGGCGTGCTCTCCGTGTCCGGGGGCGCCGGGGTGATGCTGGCGGACGCCATCGAGGAATCCGGCCTCGCCTTCCCCCGCCTCGCGCCGGAGACGGCCCAGGCGCTGGCCGGCGTGCTGCCCGGCTATTCCAAGCCGCAGAACCCCCTCGACCTCACCGCCAACGTGCTCTCCGACACGGGCATGTTCCGCAAGACCCTGGCGGTGATGGGCGCCGCGCCGGAGGTGGACGCCTGCGTGCTGTTCATCGGCCTCATGCACTCCATCGCCGACGTGCTGGCCGAAACCATCCTCGCGGCGCGCACCGAAAGTGGGAAGCCCTTCGTGGTGGTGTGGATCGGCGCGCCGCGGCCGGTGGTGGCGCGGCTCGAGGCGGCGGGCATCCCGGTCTATGGCGACATCCCGGCAGCAGTGACGGCCCTCGCCCACGTGATGCACGGCGCCAAGGCTCAGGCCCGCGCGGCGGGCCTCGCCGACGCCACCCCCGGCGCCGCGCCGGTCGCCGCGGCGCGCCAGCTCACCGAATGGCGCAGCAAGGCGCGGCTTCGGGAGATGGGCGGCCTCGCATTGCCGGAAGGCGTGCTGGTGGCCACGCCGTCGGCGGTGGCCTCGGCCCTCACGGACCTGCCCGGCCCCTATGCGGCCAAGCTCCAAAGTCTGCAGATGCCGCACAAGAGCGAGCACGGCGCGGTGATCCTCGGCCTTGCCGACGCCGACGCGGCGGCGGTCGCGGTGGCCGACCTCCTGGCCCGGGGCGCGGCGGCCGGCGTTACCTGCGAGGGCGTGCTGATCGAGCGCATGGTCGGCTTCGACATGGAGCTGATCGCGGGCCTACGCCGCGACCCGGTGTTCGGCACCATGCTGGTGGTGGGCCGCGGCGGGGTGGAGGTGGAGCTCGCCCCGGACGTCGCCATGGGCTTCCTGCCCCTCGGCGCGGCGGAGATCGAGGCCATGCTCCGCGGGCTGCGCTGCGCACGGCTGTTCGACGGCTTCCGCGGCCGCCCGCCGGTGGACGTGGCGGCGCTGGCCGGCGCGCTCGCCCGCCTCGGCGAGCGCTTCCTCGCGGAGCCGCGCATCGAGGAGATCGAGATCAACCCGCTGGTGGTGCGCGGGGCGAGCGCCGTCGCCCTCGACGCGCTGGTGAAGGAGGCGTCATGACCGATGGGACCTTGGCCGGCGGCCCGGCGATGGATGGCGTCGTCACCGTCGCCGAGGCCGGCGGAGTCCGCCGCATCCGCATCGACCGGCCGGGCAAGGCGAACGCCCTCTCGGCGGCCATGATGTCGGAGCTTGCCGCCGCCATCGCCGGGCCCGGCTCCGCCACCCTTGCGGTGATCGAGGGCGCGGGACCGCGCGGCTTCTGCGCCGGCGCCGACATCGGCGAGTTCATCCGCGGCGCGGGGAACCTGGAGCGCCAGGAGGAGGGCCTTCGCGCCATCGTGGAGGCGGGCCTCGCCAGCCCGCGACCGCTCGTCGCGGCCATCCATGGGCGCACCCTCGGCGCGGGCGTGCTCATCGCCGCCCTGTGCGACGTGGTGCTGGCGGCGGACGACCTCGCCTTCGGCCTGCCGGAGATCCTCTTCAACATGTATCCGGTGCTGGTGCACGCGGTGCTGGAGGAGAAAGTCTCCCCCGCCACCGCCTTCCAGATGTGCGCCGGCGGGCGGCTCCTCAACGCCGTCGAGGCGCGCGCCCTCGGCCTTGTCACCGACATCCTGCCCGCCGCCGACTTTTCCGCCGGGATCGAGCCGCGCATCGCCTTCTACCGGGACAATGCGGAAGCCCTCGGCATCGGCCGGCGGGCCCGGCAGGTGCTCAAGCCGTCCGACCTGCCGGCCCGCATGGACCGCCTCGCCCCGCTGATGCACGAGAACTTCCAGCGCCCCGGCGTGCGCGAGACCATCGCCCGCTATCTGGGCGGCCTCGGGCGCGGCACCTAGAGCGTTTTCCGTTCGCTTTGGCTCACGGCAATCGCTCTAGAATATAGTTTTGACGCATTTTCTTCACGCGAACCGGTATCCACTTCGCTTGAAAATGCTCTAGGGTCCGAGTCCTTTCAGAGAGCCCGCCTGGAAAGCCGCCCGCCGCGGCGGGCGGCGCGCGTCACTCCGGCCGGGCGCGGGTGTCCCGCCGGCTGCGGCGGCTCGGGGCCTCCGCCTCGGTGGGGGCCGGCCCGCCGGCCCCTTCCAGGCCCAGGGCCCCGGCGGCTTCCGCAGCCACCGCCTGGAGATCGGCGGCGAGGGCGCGCACCCGGTCCGCGTCGAGATCGTTGGTGAAGGCGATGGCCGAGAGCGCCATGGTGGCGAGGCCATCGGGCCCGCACACCGGCGCGGCCACCGTGGTGAAGTTGCGGTTGTAGCGGCCGATATCGACCGCATAGCCGTCGCGGCGGGTGGCCTCCACCTCGGCCCAATACTGCTCGAAGGGGGGCGGGTCCTGCCAGCGCAGCTCCTTGAACATGGCACGGATGCGCGCCTTGGGCAGGCCGAGATGGGCTGCGAAGCAGCGTCCCAGGGCGCCGATGAGCGAAGGCAGGCGTTGGCCGACGCTCATGTGCACCCGCAGCGGCACTGGCGCCTCGGCGAGGTCCACCAGCAGCACGCGGCTCGGGCTCACCAGCCGCCAGAGGATGACGGTCGCCGAATGCGCCTCCGCCACCCGCATCAGGCGGGGATGGATGAGGCGGATATAACCGCCCTGCTGGAGCACGCCGCTCGCCAGCTCCAGGACCCCGATGCCGGGGGAATATTTCTTGGTGGCGGGATCGAACACCGCCAGGCGCTCGTGCGCCAGGGTGCGCAGCAGGTTGAAGCAGGTGCTCTGGTTGATCTTCAGGTCACGGGCGATCTGGATCACCCCCGCCGGCTCGTCCTGGGCATTGAGATACCGCAGGATCGCGATGCCCCGCACCAAAGCGGTGACGGGGGTGCTGGGCTTTTCCGGGATGTCCATTCTCTATATGATATTCTATTCTGAATGACGAATTCCTGCCAGGATAGAAGATCGCCGCGCGCCCGACAATCCGCAATCCGCGCGCGGCAGACCCCTGCCGGGCGCGGCGGACGGGCGGCAATGCCTTGCCGGATCTGAGATTTCTGCGGGAAGCGGGCAGCGGATCGCGTGACCAAGACGCGGTAGGCCAGAAAATTCGGGCGCTTGCTTGGCCCCGAACGCGCAACCGCGCCCGCGGCCCGCGCTGCGGGGCGCTCAGCGGCCGCGGGCGGCCGGCGCCGCGGCCTTGTCGCGGGACGGCGGCTCAATGAACAGGCCGCCGGCCAGGAGCTTGCCGTAGGCCGACATCACATAGTCCGGCACCACGGTCACCGCATGGTCGGCATAGGCGTAGCACTGGCTGAGATAGCCGCGGGCGCCCATGAACATGTGGACGAGGACCTCGATCTCCTCATCGGTGAAGGGCTGCACCTCGCCCCGGTCGCGGCCGCGGCGGAGCACGCGGGCATAGGCCCCGGCGATGGTCGCGATGTGCTGCCGGTAGCCGGCCGGCGCGAACAGCTCCGCCTCGTTGAGGATGCGCAGGAATTCCGGCACTTCCTTGAGATAGTCGAAGAACGCTCGAAAGCGGTCGGCTTCCCGGCCCGATTCCGGCGCGTCGTCGCGGGTGCGCTCGCGGATGAAGCGCAGCATGTCCTTGCCGATCTCCGGCAGGAGCTGGTCGAGCAGCTCCTGCCGGTTGGTGAAGTGGTTGTAGAAGGTGCCCTGGGCCACGCCCGCCTCGGTGGTGATGCGCGCCACCGAGGCCTCGGCATAGCCGAGCCGCCCCACCACCTTGCGCGCCGCCTCGAACAGCTTGTGCTTGGTGAGCTCGTTGCGCTCGGCGCGGGTGAGCTTGGTGCGGGCCTTCCCCGGGGCCGGAAGGTGGGTGGTTGTGGTCATGGGGCGATACTCACAGGGAAGGCGGCCTCGCGGGAGGCAGGATCAGGGAACGGCGCTGGTTTCGAGCTCTTCGCGAAGAACCCGCTTCAGCACCTTGCCTGAGGGGTTGCGGGGGAGTTGGTCGCGCAGGACCAGGGCTTTCGGCACCTTGAAGGCGGCCAGGCGGGCCCGGCAATGGGCCATGAGGGTGTCGAGATCAAGTTCTCCGCCATCATTCAACGATACCACGGCCACCGGCCGCTCGCCCCATTTCTCGTCCGGCACGCCGACCACCGCCGCCTCGCGCACCTGGGGCAGTTCGTAGATCACGCGCTCCACCTCGGAGGACGCGATGTTCTCGCCGCCGGAGATGATGATGTCCTTCTTGCGGTCGGTCAGGAACAGGAAGCCATCGGCATCCAGATAACCCACGTCGCCGGTGCGGAACCAGTCTCCGAAGAAGGATGCCGTGGTCTTTTTCGGGTCGCGCCAGTAACCCTGCGTCACCTTGGGGCCGCGCAGGCAGATCTCACCGGGATGGCCGGCGGGAACCGGGGCGCCCATCGCGTCGCGGATCTCCACCTCCACATGGGCGAGGGCGCGGCCGGTGGAGCCGATCTTCTCGATCTCCCGCCCCGGCTCCATCAGGGTATCGCCGCCGCAGGTCTCGGTGAGGCCGTAGCCGTCGATGTAGCGGGCGTTGGTGAAGTAGGCCGAGAACGCGCGGATGCGCTGCTCGGGCGTGCGCTCGCCGCCGCCGATCACCCAGCGCAGGCTGGAGACGTCGTGGCGCTCGCGCCCGGGATGGCTCAGGAGCGCGCTGGTCATCACCGGGGCGAGCCAGCCGCAGTCGAGGCGCTCGGCGGCGATGGCCGAAAGCACCGCCTCCGGCTCGAAGTCGCGCAGGATGCACATCAACCCGCCCTGCCAGAGCACGGCGACGCCCGGCAGGTCGAAGGCGCCCACATGGTAGAACGGCCCCACCACCAGGATCCGGCTGTGGCGGCCGAGGTCGAGGGCCAGCACATGGTCCGAGGACTTGAAATAGAAGTTCTCGTAAGTGTGCATCACCCCCTTCGGCCGGTCGGTGGTGCCGGAGGTGTACATGAGGCGGAACAGGTCCGAGGTCCGCCGCGGCACCGCCGGCACCCGCTCCGCGCCGGGCGCGAGGCGCCGGGCGTCGGACTGGGCGGCGGCATCCACCACAACGGGGGCTGGACCGGCGGCGTTCTTCTCCAGCTCCTCGTCCACCAGCAGCAGCTTGGCGCCGGAATTCTCCACGATATAGGCCACCTCGTCGGCGGAGAGGCGGAAGTTGATGGGCAGGAACACGCCCCCCGCATGGCTGGTGGCCAGCGCCAGGTCCAGGAAGGCGGCGCTGTTCTTCATCAGCACCGCCACCACGTCGCCCGCCCCGACGCCACGCGCCTGGAGCCAGCCGGCGACGCGCTCGGCGCGGTCGATCAGCTCGCCATAGGTGATGCGCGCGCCGCGATAGAGCACCGCCTCCCGCGCGGGGTCGCACTTGGCGTGATAGGCGACGAAGCTCGTCAGGTTAATCATCCTTTTCCGTCCTCCCCTTCCCGGCCCCCACCGAGCCTTCCGGCGGGTGCGGTGCACCATTTTATGATTGATGACTCATAGTTCATTTTTGCCTTGACGTCACCGCTTCCCTTCCCCGATCTTGTGGCCACGCAGCAGGAGACTGCGACCGACGGGACCGAAACGCAGGCCGCCGACAGACGCGCGGCTCTGGCTCAGCCAGCAGGAGAGGACCATGACCGATTCCACCGGGCGCGGGATCAGCCGTCGCTCGACCCTTGCCCTCATGGGCGCGGGTGCCGTATCGCTCGCCACCCCCTGGGTCGCCCGCGCCCAGGCCAAGGCCATCCGCATCGCAATGCCCACCATCCTGTCGGGCCGCGTGGCGCAGCTCGGCCTGTCGTCGCGCAATGCGGTGATGATGGAGGTGGAGAAGGTCAACGCCGCCGGCGGCCTGGCCGGCCGGCCCATCGAGATGGTGGTGCGCGATTCCAAGGGCCAGCCCCAGGAAGCCGCCCGCGTCGCCCGCGAGCTGATCAATTCGGACGGCTGCGAGCTGATGATCGACGGCGAGGCATCGTCCGGCGCCTTCGCCGTGCACGAGGTGGCCCGCGACCTCGGATTCCTGTGCCTGCACACCAATTCCGAGACCTCCTCGCTCAGCGCCGATCCCAAGCTGCGCATCCCCAACGCCTTCCGCTGCGCGCGCCAGGGCATCCACGATTCCGTCGTCGGCGGCAGCTATGCCGCCGCCATCGCAAAGGCCAAGAATCTGAAGCGCTGGGCGAGCTGCTCGCCGGACTATGCCTACGGCCGCGACACCACCGCCGAGTTCATGCTCTACCTCAAGCACTTCGCGCCCGACGTGGAAGTGGTGGCCGAGAGCTGGCCGAAGCTGTTCCAGCCCGATTATACCGAGAGCCTCACCAAGCTGCTCCAGGCCAAGCCCCAGGCGGTCTATTCGGCACTGTGGGGCGGCGACATCTCGGCGTTCATTGACCAGGCCAACATCTACGCGCTGTTCAGCCAGATGACCCTGTTCGCGGTGAATCTGGCCGACTACACCGCGCTCACCGCGGTGAAGAACCTGCCGAAGGGCATCCATTCCGGCAACCGCTACCTGAAGATCTTCCCGGCCACGCCGCAGAATGCGGCCTGGGCCGATGCCTATCGCGCCAAGTACAACGAATATCCCACCAACTGGGCCTGGCAGAACGCGCTCTCGGTGACCTTCCTCTCCGAGGCCGCCAAGAAGGCCAACAGCACCGACGGCAAGAAGCTCGCCGAGATGCTGCACGACCTCACCGTCACCTCGCCATTCGGCGAGCAGGGCAAGGTGACCATGCGCGGCGAGGACCAGACCATCGTCGACTACGCCATCGGCTGGGGCACCACCATCCCCACCGAGCCGTATCTGACCGACATGCAGCCCGGCAACTGGGCCCAGATCACCCAACTGGAAACCGAGTGGAAGAAGTCGAAAGGCTACACCTGACCGGAGCGCGGCCCTGAGACACGGGCCGCGCCCCCCGTTCTTCCAGTAACGGAGTTGAGACCTTGGATCTCGAAGCACTCGGCAGCTGCGTGATGAGCGCGGCCTGCCTCGTCACGCAAGGGACGAGCGGGTTCATCATCGGAATGCTGCTCTTCCTCGTGGCGGTCGGGCTGACGCTGATCTTCGGCGTCCTGAAGATCGTGAACTTCACCCACGGTGCCTTCTACATGCTGGGCGCCTATTTCGCGTTCTCCATCTACCAGGCCACCGAGAGCTTCGCCCTGGCGCTCCTCGGCGCCGCGGTCGCCACGGCGATCATCGGCATGGTGTTGGAGCGGGTGTTCATCAGCCGCGTCTATGGCGGCAGCGTGCTGATGCAGCTGCTGGTCTGCTACGCCTTCGTGCTGATCTTCGACGACGGCGTCCGCCTCATCTGGGGGCCGGAATTCAAGGCCATGGGGATGCCGGCGGCCTTCCAGGTGCCGCCGCTCTTCATCGCCGGCGGCGTGGTGCCGCCCTTCTACCTGTTCCTCATCGCCGTGGCCCTGTTGGTGGCGGCCCTGCTCGGCCTCGGCCTCGCCCGCACCCGCCTCGGCAAGGTGGTGCGCGCCGCCGCCCAGAATCCCGGCATGGTCTCCGCCCTCGGCATCAATACCGGCCTCATCTACGGATCGGTGTTCGCGCTGGGCGGCGCGCTGGCGGGCCTCGCCGGGGCGCTGGCCGCACCGGTGCGCTCGCTGACCCCGGGCATGGGCTTCACCATCCTGATCGAGTCCTTCATCGTCACCGTCATCGGCGGCATGGGCTCCATCCTGGGCGCCCTGGTGGGCGCGCTGATGATCGGCTTCATCCGTTCGTTCGGCTCCATCGGCTTCCCCCTGTTCACCGACGGCCTGATGTACGTCTTCATGGCGGTGGTGCTGATCGCCAAGCCCACCGGCCTGTTCGGGCGGGAGGTCTGAGGATGGCCCGCTCGTCCGCGCTCCGCGACGGCCTTGTCGCCCTGGCCGCCTTCGTCGTCCTCGCCATCCTGCCCTATGCGGTGGGCGGCACGGCGCTGCCCGACTTCGTCATCCGCGTCGCCGCCTTCGGCCTGTTCGCCACCTCGCTCAACCTGCTGGCGGGCTATGGCGGGATGATCTCGTTCGGCCACGGCATGTTCTTCGGCCTCGGCGCCTACGCCTTCGGCCTGCTCATGCAGCGCGCCGGGCTGCCGGTACCGGTGGCCTTCGTGCTCACCCTCGCCATCACCGCCGCCACGGCGGCGGTGATCGGCGCCATCTGCGTGCGGCTGAAGGAGATCTACTTCGCCTTCGTCACCCTCGCCTTCCAGATGCTGATCTACAGCCTGATCATCTCCTGGGTGGGGCTCACCGGCGGCGATCAGGGCCTGCGCGGCGGCATCCCGCGCCCGCCCTTCCTGAGCATCGACCTGTCGAACCACACCCACCTCTATGTGACGAGCTGCGCGCTCCTGATGGGCGGGCTGCTGCTGATGCGGCAGATCGTGGAATCCCCGTTCGGCTACACGCTGCGGATGATCCGCGACAACGCCGCCCGCGCGCCCTTCCTCGGCATCCCGGTGTGGCGCACGCGGCTGGTCGCCTTCGTGCTGTCCTCGGTGTTCGCGGCGGCCGGCGGCGTCGTCATGAGCCTGTTCGTGTCCGGCGCCTATCCTGAGTTCGCCTACTGGACCATCTCGGGCGAGGGCATGTTCATCATCATGCTGGGCGGCATCAACGCCTTCCTCGGGCCGCTGGCCGGCACCGTCATCCTGCTGCTGCTCAACGACTGGGTGACCCGCCTCACCGAGCATTACGGCCTCGTGCTCGGCATCGTCATCCTGTTCTTCGCCCTCGGACTGCGCAAAGGGCTCGTGGACTTCATCATGGAATGGCTCGAAGGCCGTCGTTCCACCGCCCCGGAGACCCGCCCATGACCACGCCCGTCCCGACCGGATCCGTCCCGACCGCGACCGTCCATGTGGTGACCGGCGGCGCGAGCGGCATCGGCGCCGCCTGCGCCCGCGCTTTGGCCGCCACCGGCGCCGCCGTCGCGGTGGTGGACCGCGACCTGCCGCGCGCCGAGGCGGTGGCCCGGGAGATTAGCGGGCGCGCCTTCACGGCCGACGTCGCCGAGGAGGACAGCGTCGAGCGCTGCGCCGCCGCCATCGAGGCCGAGTACGGCCCGGTGGAGGTGCTGGTGAACAGCGCCGGCGTGATCCAGCCACCGCTGCGTCCTCACGCTTTGTCCATGGTGCTATGGGACGACGTGGTGCGCATCGACCAGCGCGGCACCTACATCGCCTGCCGCGCCTTCGCCCGCGCCATGATCGCGCGCCGGCGCGGCGCCATCGTCAACACCGCCTCCATCACCGGCTCGCGATCCGTGCCGCTCCATGCCTATGCCCCGGCCAAGGCGGCGGTGATCGCCATCACCGAGTGCCTTGCCGCCGAATGGGGCCCGGCCGGCGTGCGGGTGAATTCCATCGCGCCCGGCTACACCCTGACGCCGGCGCTCCAGGCCGCCATCGCGCGCGGCGAGCGCGACGTCTCCGCCTTGTCGAACAACGCCGCGCTGCGGCGCCTGGTGACGCCGGAGGAGGTGGCGAAGGCGGTGGCCTTCCTCGCCGGGCCGGATTCGGCGGCCATCACCGGCATCAACCTGCCGGTGGACTGTGGCTGGCTGGTCGCCACGCCGTGGAACACTTATGGCGGCCTCCGGGAGCCGGAGTGAGTCATGCTCGAAATTCAGCACATCTCCAAATCCTTCGGCGGCGTCAAGGGGACCGACGATGTCAGCCTCACCTGCCCCGACGGCTCGCTGACCGCGGTCATCGGCCCCAACGGCGCGGGCAAGAGCACCTTCTTCCACCAGATCTCCGGCGCGCTGCGCCCCGACAGCGGCAAGATCCTGCTGGACGGCGTGGACATGGTGGGCCTGAAGCCCGGCGAGATCGTGCGCCACGGCATCGGCCGCGCCTTCCAGGTGGCGAGCATCTTCCCGAGCCTCACGGTGGAGGAGACCCTGCTCGCCGCCGTGGCCGCCGACCTCAAGCGCTCCGGCGAGCTCCTGAAGCGCTTCCCGCTCGCCGAGACAAAGGACCGCGCCCGGCACGCCATGGTGATGCTCGGGCTCGAGGACAAGCGCGACAGGCGCGCCTCCACCCTCTCCCACGGCGACCAGAAGCTGCTCGACATCGCCCTTGCCCTGGTGCTGGAGCCGAAGGTGCTGCTGCTCGACGAGCCCACCGCCGGCATGGGGCCGGAGGAGCGCTGGCGGATGATCGAGAAGGTCTACGAGCTGTGGTCGCGCGAGAAGATCACCCTCGTCTTCATCGAGCATGACATGGACATCGTCTTCAAGATCGCGCCGCGCATCGTGGTGCTGTGCTACGGTCGGGTGCTGGCCACCGGCACGCCGGACGAGATCCGCCGCAACCCCAAGGTGATCGAGGCCTATCTCGGCACCGACCATGCGGAGGACGCGGCATGAGCGTCGTCCTCAAGGTCGAAGGCCTCGACGTCTTCTATGGCACCAGCCAGATCCTGTTCGGCGTCGGCTTCCAGGTGGAACGCGGCGAGACGGTCGCCCTGCTGGGCCGCAACGGCGCCGGCAAGTCCACCACCATGAAGGCCATCGCTGGCCTCGCCCCGCCGCGCCGCGGGCGGGTGGAGCTGCGCGGCCACGACGTGGCCGGCCGCAAGCCCCACCTCATCGCCCGTCTCGGCCTCGGCTTCGTGCCGGAGGATCGCCAGATCTTCCCGGAGCACACGGTGGAGGACAACCTCTCCATCGGCCACAAGAAGGGGCCCGACGGGCAGGACGAATGGACCCTGGAGCGGGTCTACGAGGTGTTCCCCCTGCTGGCGCCGCTGCGCCACCGCATGGCCGGGCGCCTGTCCGGCGGCGAGCAGCAGATGCTCGCCATCGCCCGCACCCTGATGGGCAACCCCACCGCCATCCTGCTGGACGAGCCGAGCGAAGGCCTCGCGCCCATCGTGGTGCAGCGCATCGGCGCCTTCCTGCGCGAATTGCGCACCACCGGCGCCACCGTGCTCATCGCCGAGCAGAACATGCATTTCTGCCTCGGCCTCGCCAGCCGGGCCATCGTCATCGACAAGGGCCAGATCGTCTACGCCGCCTCCATCGCCGAGCTGAAGGCGAACGAGGACGTGCGCCAGCGCTATCTCGCCCTCTGATCCTCACCGGCTCCGCGGAACCGCACAGACGTCTTGTTTGATCGCATTTTCGTCACGCGAACCCGAACCACTTCGCTTGAAAATGCTCTCGGGGAGGCCCTCATGACCACGCTGTCGTCGCAGATCGGGGCGTTCGTCTCGACCCTCACGCTGGAAACCCTGCCCCCCGCCGTGGTGGAGAAGGCGCGCGCCTGCCTGCTCAACGCCTACGGCATGGGGCTCAACGGCCACGCCACCGCGTTCGCGCCGGTGGCCCGCCGCGCCGCTCTCGCCATGGGCGGCGAGGTGGCGAACGGGGCGACGCTGCTGGGCGACGGCCGGCGCACCACGCTGGCAGGGGCCTTCCTCGCCAATTCGGCCCTGTTCCACGGCCGCGCCCAGGAGGACAGCTGCGGCGCCGCCCATTTCGGCACCGTCCTCATCCCCATGCTCACCGCCCTGGTGGAGGTGCGCGGCTATCCCCTCGCCCGGCTGATCCCGGCTTTGGTGGCCGGCTATGAGGCGGGCGGCCTGTTGGAGAGCGCATTCGCGACCCATACCACGCCGGGCGGCTTCCGCTCCACCGCCACCTATGGCGCCATCGCGGCGGCAGCAGCCGCCGCCCGCCTGATGGACCTTGGCCCCGCCGAGACGGCTACCGCCATTGCCACCGCCGCCTCCTTCACCGGCGGCATCCTGCAATCCTTCACCGACGGCACCGACGAATGGCGCTACCAGCCGGGCCTCGTCGCCCAGAATGGCCTCGTGGCGGCCGAGCTGGCGCGCGAAGGCGCCATCGCGGCGCCCCACGCCATCGAGGGCAAAACGGGTCTGGCCCGCAGCTTCGCCCGGGTGGAGGCCCCCGCCGACCTGGCGGCGACCCTCGGCACGGACTGGGCGACCCTGCGCGTCACCTTCAAGCCGTTCCCGGTCTGCGCCTTCAACCAGACGCCGGTGACTGGCGCCCTGGTGCTGCGCGAGGAGCTCGGCGGGCGGGTGCCCGACGCGGTGCGGGTGCGCATGAACCCCTACGAGACCGGCTATGCCGGCATGGATGCGCGCGGGCCGTTCAACTCCATCTCCGGAACGCTCATGAGCATTCCGTTCTGCATCGCCACCACGCTGGTCCACGGAGTGCCCACCACGCGGCACATGACCACCTATGACGATGCCGAGGTGGCCGCCCTCATCGACCGGACCACCCTCGTCACCGACCCTTCCGTGCCGGTGCTGAGCGCCATCATCGAGGTGGACACCCCCGAGGGCACCAAGGTGCGCGAGCAGCGCATGACGCCGAAGGACTATGCCTACGACCTCGCCACCCTCTCCGTCATGCTGCGGCGGATCGGCCCGGAGGAAGGCGTGGACATGGCCGCCTTCGACCGCCTGGAGGCGTTCGTCACCGCGCTGCCGGGTGGCGACATCCGCGATGCCGTGGCGGCGTTCCAGATGCCGCTGGCGGGACAGGCCGCGGCCTAAAACTGACTGATGACTCATCCTTCATAATTTGCTACTCCGATGGGAGTCAGTCGAGGTCGCCATGAAGACCAAGCCGTCCCCGAAGCCGTCCACCACTCCGCCTGCAGCCGCTGCCCCTGAGGCGGAGCGGGCCAACAGCCCCGCGCGCCTGCTGGAGCTCTATGGGCAGATTGTGCTCATCCGTCGGGCGGAGGAGCGGCTCATCGCCATGTTCGCCGATGGCGAGGTGCCGGGCTTCATCCATCTCAGCATCGGCCAGGAGGCGGTATCCGCCGGCGTCATGAGCGCGCTCACCGCCACCGACACCATCGCCTCCACCCATCGCGGCCATGGCCATGCCATCGCCAAGGGCCTGCCGCTGGACGGCTTCTTCGCCGAGCTGCTGGCCAGGAACGCGGGCCTGTGCCGCGGCCGTGGCGGCTCCATGCACGTGGCGGACATGAGCGTCGGCATGCTGGGCGCCAACGGCATCGTGGGCGCCGGCCTCTCCATCGCGCTGGGCTCGGCCCTCGCCCACAAGCGGCTCGGGCGCACCGCCGTGGCGGTGGCCTTCTTCGGCGACGGCGCCCTGGCCGAGGGCCTGCTCCACGAATGCCTGAACATGGCCGCCCTGTGGCGCCTGCCCCTGCTGTTCGTGTGCGAGAACAACGGCTGGAGCGAGTTCCTGCCCAGCGACAAGCAGATCGCCTTCAAGCTCAAGGACCTCGCCGCCGCCTACGGCATCCCGCACACCAGCGTGGACGGCAACGACGTGGCCGCCGTGGCCGACGCCGCCGCCGAGGTGGTGGCCGCGGTGCGCGCCCATGGGCCGGCGGTGCTCGAATGCCTGACCACCCGCGTGCGCGGCCATTTCGAGGGCGACGCCCAGAAGTACCGCGACCCGGCCGATATGCAGGCCCTATCCGAGCGAGACCCGCTGCGCATCGCGGCGCGCGAACTCGCCCGCCTCGGCATCGGCGAGGAGAGCCTGGAGGCGGTGCGCGCCCGGGTGGAGGAGCGCATCGCCGCCGCGGTGACCGCGGCGCGTGCCGGCACCGATCCCGACTTCATGGCCGCCAAGGCCGACGTCTACACCCCGGCGGAGGCCCTGTGATGCCGGAGATCCGTTACCTCGCCGCCATCAACCGCGCGCTCGGCGACGCCCTTCAGGACGACCCCACGGTGGTCGTGTTCGGCGAGGACGTGTCCGAGGCCGGCGGCTCGTTCGGCGCCAGCCGGGGCCTGCGCGAGCGCTTCGGAGCGGACCGGGTGTTCGACACCCCCATCTCGGAGGCCGCCATCGCCGGCGCGGCCGTGGGCGCCGCGCTCTCGGGCCTCAGGCCCGTGGTGGAAATCATGTTCATGGACTTCACCACCCTGGTCATGGACGCCATGGTGAACCAGGCGGCCAAGGCGCGCTTCATGTTCGGCGGCCAGGCCTCGGTGCCCATGGTGCTGCGCACGCCCCATGGCGGCGGGCTCGGCGCCGGGCCCCAGCACTCCCAGTGCCTGGAAGCCTGGTTCGCCCACATTCCCGGCCTCAAGGTGGTGTGCCCCTCTGATCCCGTCAGCGCCTACGGCCTGCTGCGCGCCGCCATCGCCGACCCCGACCCGGTGGTGGTGGTGGAGAACAAGGCGCTCTACGCAATGAAGGGCGAGGTGCCGGACCAGCTCGAGCCGATGCCCATCGGCCACGCCCGCATCCTGCGGGAGGGCCGCGACGTCACCCTCGTCAGCTACGGGGCGGCGGTGCACACCTGCCGCAAGGCCGCCGACCGGCTCGCCGCCGAGGGCGTCGAGCCGGAGGTCCTGGACCTCCTGAGCCTGCAGCCCTGGGACGAGGCGGCCGTGCTCGCCTCGCTGTCGCGCACCCACCGCCTGGTGGTGGTGCACGAGGCGGTGGAAGCCTTCGGCATCGGCGCCGAGATCGCCGCCCGCATGGCCGACATCGGCTTCGACGAGCTGGACGCCCCCATCGCTCGGGTCGGCGCCCCCTTCATGCCCGTGCCGTTCTCCAAGGCCCTGGAGAGCGCCTACATCCCCTCGGCCGACGCCGTCGCCGGGGCCGTCCGCCGCATCCTCGCCTGATACCGGGAGCCCGCCATGGAAGACCGCATCACCTTCGAGCGCCGCGGCGCCGTCGCCGTCCTCACCATCAACCGCCCGTCCACCCTCAACGCTCTGGACATGGACACCCTCGCCGACCTCGACGCCGCGGTGGCACGGGCCGAGGCGGACGCGGAGGTGCGCGTCATCGTCTTCACCGGCGCCGGCGACCGCGCCTTCGTGGCGGGCGGCGACATCGCGGACCTCAACTCCCGCCAGGGCCTCGCCCATTACCTGGAGCTGGGCGAGCGCCTGCACACCGTGTTCCGCCGCATCGAGACCCTCGACAAGCCCACCCTCTCCGCGGTGAACGGCTGGGCGCTGGGCGGCGGCACCGAGCTGATCCTGTGCACCGACATCCGCATCGCGGCTGACAGCGCCAAGTTCGGCCTGCCGGAGATCACGCTGGGCCTGTTCCCCGGCGCCGGCGGCTCCCAGCGCCTGCTGCGCCAAGTCTCGCCCTGCAAGGCGAAGGAGCTGATGTTCGTCGGCAGCCGCATCTCCGCAGCGGAGGCCGAGCGCCTCGGCCTCGTCAACAAGGTGGTGCCCGCCGCCGACCTGATGGCCGCCGTGTTCGAGATGGCCGACGCCATCGCCGACAAGTCGCCGCTGGTGCTGAAGCTCCTGAAGCGCACCCTGACCGACGGGGACGAGATGCCGCTGCGCGCGGCGCTGCGCCACGAGCAGGCGATGATCGGCCTTGTGCTCGACACCGCCGACGCCCACGAGGGCTGCACCGCCTTCCTGGAGAAGCGCCGGGCCGCCTTCCGGGGCGCCTGAGATGGCGCGCGCGAGAGGCGGGAGGACCAACCCATGACCAGCGCGATCGTGATGCCCAAGCTCGGTCTCACCATGACCGAGGGCCTGGTGGCGTCCTGGCGGGTTCAGCCCGGCGACCAGGTGGCGGACGGCGACGTACTGTTCGTGGTGGAGACCGAGAAGATCGCCACCGAGATCGCCGCCCAGGGACCGGGCCGCATCGAGACCATCGAGGTGCCCGAGGGGGCCGTCGCGCCGGTGGGCGCCACGGTGGCCACTTGGACGGGCGCCGGGGCCTCGGCCGCCGCACCGGAGGCCGCGTCGGCCGCCCCCGACGCGCCAGCGGCGGCCGAGGTGCCTACCGTGCCCGCCCCTGGCCCGGCGCCCGCTTCGGGCGGAGGCCGCATCCTCGCCACGCCGCTCGCCCGCAAGATCGCCCGCGGCGCGGGGCTGGACCTTGCCGCCGTCCCCGGCACCGGCCCGCGCGGCCGCATCAAGGCCGCCGACGTGCAGGCCGCCCTGAGCGCCGCGCCCGCGGCGAGCCGGGCGACCGCGCCGGCGCCCGCCGCCCGCGAGAACGCCGCGCTCCCCGCGGCCGCGACCCGGCGCCCGGCCACCGGCATCGAGAAGGTGGTGGCCCGCCGCCTCACCGAGGCCAAGCAGACCATCCCGCACTTCTATGTGCTGGCGGAAGCCAACGTGACGCGACTGCTGGCGCTGCGCGAGGAGCTCAACGGACAGAAGGGCTTCCCGCGCCTCAGCCTCACCCATTTCGTGGCGGCGGCGGTGGGCCGCGCCCTGCGGCAGATGCCCGAGACCAACGTGGTGTGGGCCGATGACGAGGTGATCCAGCTCGCCGAGGGCGACGTGGGCGTGGCGGTGGACACCCCCCGCGGCCTGCTGGTGCCGGTGGTCCGGCGGGCCGACACCCGGCCCCTCGACGAGATCGCCCGCGCCATGGGCGCCGCCGTGGAGCGCGCCCGCGACGGCCGGCTGGAAGCCGCCGACCTTCAGGGCGGCGCCATCTCGGTCTCCAACGTGGGCATGTTCGGGGCGTCCCACCTGGTGCCCATCATCAATCCCGGCCAGTCGGCCATTCTCGGAGTGGCGGCGGTGAAACCCGCCTTCCGCCCCGATGCGGCCGGCGCGCCGGCCCTGGTGCAGGAACTCGGACTCGTCCTGTCCTGCGACCACCGCGTGCTCGACGGCGTGAAGGCGGCCCGCTTCCTCGACCTCGTCATCCAGCTCCTGCAACAGCCTTTGTCGCTCCTGCGAGCGTAAAGGCGACCATTGGACAGACCCATGGACTTCGCCCGCACTGAAGAACAGCGCCTGCTCGTCGATACCGCGCGGCGGGTCGGAGAAAAGTTCGGCCTCGATTACTGGCGCGAGCTGGACGCGAAGAAGGAATTCCCGCGCGCCGCCTGGCAGGAGATCTGCGACGCCGGCCTGTGCGGCATCGCCATTCCCGAGGAGTTCGGGGGCGCCGGCCTCGGCATGACCGAGCTCGCCATGGCCATCGAGGCCCTGTGCGCGGCCGGCGGCGGCTCGACGCTCAGCCAGATGTTCATGTGCAACCCCATCTTCGGCGGCATCACGCTGACCAAGTTCGGCACGCCGGAGATGAAGCGGGACCTCCTGCCCAGGCTGGTGGCGGGCGAGGCCCTGTTCGCCATGGCCCTCACCGAGCCCGACGCCGGCACCAACACGCTGGCCATCAAGACCTTCGCCCGGCCCGACGGCAATGGCTGGCGGATCAACGGCCAGAAGATCTGGATCACGGCCGTGCCGCAGGCCACCAAGATCCTGGTCATCGCCCGCACCACCCGCGCCGAGGACGTGCAGCGCAAGATCGACGGCATCAGCCTGTTCCTAGTGGACCGCGACCGCGCCGGGATCACCCACCAGGCCATCGAGAAGGTGGGCACCAACACCCTGCCCTCCAGCTCCGTCTTCTTCGAGGACGTGCGTGTGGAGGGCCACGAGCTGGTGGGCGCGCTGGACGGCGGCTTCCGCCAGCTGCTCGACGTGCTCAACACCGAGCGGATCGTCACCACCTCGGGCCTGGTGGCCACCGCCGAACTCGCCGTGCGCCTCGCGGTGAACTACGCCAAGGACCGCAAGATCTTCGACGGCCAGCCCATCGGCTCCTACCAGGGCGTGCAGTTCCCCCTCGCGGAGGCCCATATCCAGGCCGAGTGCGCGCGCCTCATGAACCACAAGGCCGCCACCCTCTACGACCAGGGCCAGCCCTATGGCAGCGAGGCCAACATGGCCAAGTGGATGGCCGGCCACGCCGCCGGCCTCGCCACCGACCGCGCCATCCAGACGCTGGGCGGCATGGGCTATTCCAAGGAGTTCCACGTGGAGCGGCTGTGGCGCGACGCCCGCCTGTTCCGCTTCGCCCCGGTGGCCGAGGAGATGGTGCTGAATTTCGTGGCCCAGCACGATCTCGGCCTGCCGCGCTCCTACTGAGCACGCCCCTGACAAGACGCCCCGCGGGAGAACAGCCCATGCTGAAGGTGATCGACCTGGTGAAGCGCCGGCCGGAGCTTTCCGTCGCCGAGTTCCAGGAGCGCTGGCGAACCGAGGCGGTCCCGCGCCTCGCCGCGGTGCCGGGGGTCCGGCGCTACGTGCAGTCCCATGCTCTGCCCCAGGGCTATGCGCGCGCCTGCTGTTCGACGGCCTCGGCGAGATGTGGTTCGACGACGAGGCCACCTGCGCCTACGCCCTCACATCCGCCCCCTTCGCCGCGGCCATGGCCGCCATGGCGGCCGTCATCGACCCCGCCCGGCTGGTGCGGATGCCGGTGGACGTCCTGGTCATCAAGGACGGCGCGATCCCGGACAACGCGGTGAAGAACGTGGAGTTCGTCAACCGCCGCCCCGGCATGCCGCTGCCGCCCTTCCGCGCCCACTGGCAGCACGTGCACCGGCCCATCGCCTCGAAAATCCCGGTGCTGCGGCGCTACGAGCAGAATCACCTGAAGCTGTTCGCCTATGCCACGGCCCCCGCGCCCGCTTATGATGGCCTCGCCATCACCTGGTTCCAGTCCACAGCCCACATGAAGGCGGGGACGCAGACCCCGGAATATGTGATCACCCGCGCCGACGAGCCCAACTTCCTGCCCGACGGGCACCTGCCCATCATCATCACCCGGGAATACGAGATCGCCGACTGACGGCGCGCAGCACAAAGGACACGAACCGCCATGGCCGACCTGTTCAGCGATCTCGCGGTGAAGGACGTGCGGCTCAGGAACCGCATCGCGGTCTCGCCCATGTGCCAGTATTCGGCCGAGGACGGCCTCGCCAATGACTGGCACATGGTGACACTGGGCGCCCGCGCCGCCGGCGGTGCCGGGCTCGTGATGGTGGAGGCGCCGCGGTGTCGCCGGAAGGCCGCATCACGCCCGGGGACCTCGGGCTCTGGGACGATGCGCAGGCCGAGCGCCTTTCCCCCGTCGTGGATTTCATCGCCCGCCAGGGGCGCCGTGCCGGGCATCCAGATCGGCCATGCCGGGCGCAAGGCCAGCGCCAACCGGCCCTGGGAAGGCGACGATCACATGGACCCGGCCGACCCGCGCGCCTGGCAGCCCATCGCCCCCTCCGCCCTCGCCTTCGGCGCCAACCTGCCGCGGGTGCCCAAGGTGTTGATTTCCACTGAGAGTTGACCCGGGAAGCTCCGAAGTTTCCACCGAGAAGTGACCCATCTAGGCGGCCGTGACCCGGACACAGGCGGCAAAGAGGATGGGATGGGCTTCGTAGCCACCGATCACAGGAGCCCCTGCCACCAGGCCACGCCCACCACCCTCACCAGGCGGGACGCGCGCCGCAGCGCTCGCTCCCCGTCCCGGCCACCGCCAGTCGGGACGCCGACGCTCACGCATGGTGATGGATAACCCGGCCCGCGCTGCTCGGTCACGCAGACCGCGCCGCGTCGGCGCCCGCCTGAACCGCAGATCGCCACCTCGGCGAGAGCCTTCACGTCGAACCGGCGCCCCGGTCCCGGCTGCATCCGCGACAATTCGCAAGGCGACGAGGCGATCCCATCTTGGGCACCATCGACCCGCCAGAACCGCTGCCGGCACCGTCGACAAGCGGGGCGCTCAACGAACGCCGTGAGCGAAGAGGGCGACACGCTCCGCGGTCGGCACAGAAGCCTTCCGGCAAGTCCGTAACGCCGGCTAGTCGGTGCGATCTATGCGCGCCTGTCCGGCCCGGACGAGGGGAGACACCGCGCTCGCAAGCTGCATCATGAAGGAGCGGCTGAAGCGTCCCAGCAGGGGCTCGCCCGCATCGAGATAGAAGGACCGCTCGACGATATCGTAATTGTACTCGCTGACGGTGATCCAGGCCCGCTTGAGATCGCTGAGCCCGCCGCGCCGGCATTCGATTTCGGGAACCTCGATCGCAACCTGCTCGGAGCCGGGCTGGCGGCTTGAAATCGCCAGAAGCGCAAGGTGCGTCAGACCGTCCGATCCGCGCACTGCGAGGATAACGCAGACGGGTCGATCCTTGCGACCTTCGGTCTCGCCGTGTTCCTGCTGCCACTTCCAGAGATACGGATACTGAATGATCGTGCCGGGACGCAGGTCACCGGTCATCGTCGTAGCCTTCGCCCGTCGCCAGACGGTCGAGCTCGGCCGAGAACAGCGAGGCGACGTCGTCCGGCGTCTCGCCGGCGGCGTATGCGCGGCGGGGATCGCCTTCGCCCCTGATCTTCTGGTAGTGCTCGTAACTCATCATGACGAAGCGGGGCTTGCGATACCGCGTGATGACGATCGGCGACTTCGTCGCCGCATCGGTGACTTCTCCGACCTGCTTGTTGAGGTCATTGGTGGTGAAGGCGCGCATGTGAAACCTCCGCGCTAATATCCATGCTTTCCATGATATCCATGTTTCCCATGATTTCAAGGGAAACGACGCTCACGCGCCGCCCCCGAACCGCCAGACCGGGATGCCCATCGCCTTCGCCTTGTTGGCGAGGTTGTCGGTGATCCCGGAGCCTGGGAAGACCACGACGCCAATCGGCAGCGCCTTGAGCAATTCGTCATTGCGCTTGAACGGCGCCGCCTTCCCCCGATTGATTGAGCACGGGGGTCAATCCCAGCGCCGGACCGACGGCACGGGAGTTGCTGAAGCGGGCCGGAACATCGATGGTGCTGGTGAAGGCTAGCGAGGTGACAGGACCGACGCCGGGGATCGTCATCAATCGTCGGCAGGTCTCGTCACCACGGACGATCGATAGCAGCTTGCGGTGGAGCTCCATGAATGTCTCTCGCAGCTTTTGCCGCGCCGCCAGCAAGGGCTTCATAATCTCGCCGAGGTCCGGCATGCCATCGACAAGCTCGCGGATGCGATCGTCGAACCCGGCCGTTCCAACGATGCCGACCTTGAGTCCGAAATTGCGCAGCAGTCCGCGGATGTCGTTCTCGATGTCGATCGCTTTTTCCTGCAACAGCTTGCGGGCGGTCAACAGGGCGCGGCGACGCTGGCTGGCCAATGTCTTGACATGCACGGGCCGGAACAGATTGACCCGCATCATCTGCGCGATGCCGCGGGCGTCGTTGCGGTCGGTCTTGTTCACCTGAGCTTTCAGGAATGCTTTCGCATGCCGGGTCTCGATGCAGATCGCGGGCAAACCCGCCTCCGCCAATCCGCTGAACAGCCATTGCGATAACGGGCCGGCTTCGAGCCCGATCCGAACGAACTGCCACGAGGAACTTTTCAAAGCCTGGACGAGGTCCTCCGGGTGGCTGAGGACTTTGATCTCGCGGCAGATCGCGTCCGTTTCGTCCACGATACACACCGACGTCTCTTTCACCGAGACGTCCAGTCCGGCATAATATTTCATGCTGCGCTTCCTTTCCTGATGCTTGTGGCTGTTCCAAACAGACCACGTTCTATCATCAGCTCGAAGCGCAGCACCTCCTGCATCCCTCCGCGAGGGGCTCAAGCCGAATACCCCATCTGACTCATTTTTGATGGAGTTCGAGATTCGTCTGGCGTTGATTTTGAATTGGAATCAACACCATGGCACACTCACTCCGATCTTCGACCGTGGTCCCGCGTGGATTCGTGGTGGACGATGTCAGCAGCGACAGCGCGGGCACGCTGATCACGGTTCGCGCGGTTGGCAAGGCGAGTTCGTGCCCAGGATGCGGAAGAACATCACAGCGAGTGCACAGTCAGTATCATCGGCATCTGGCGGACCTGCCGATGGCGGGCAAGCCAGTTCGGCTCGTCGTCCGGGCGCGACGTTTCCACTGCGACACAGTGCTCTGCGGCCGGCGCATCTTCGCGGAGCGCTTCGACGCCAAGGTTTTGGCGCCGTGGGCGCGGCGTACTGCCCGCCTCGACCACATCGTCCACCACCTGGGGCTGGCGCTGGGCGGGCGGCCGGCGGCGAGCTTCGCCCGCAGGTTGATGTTGCCGGTCAGCAATGACACCCTGCTGCGGGTCGTGCGGCGCCGTGGCAACCAGCATTTCGTCCCACCAACGATCATCGGGATCGACGACTGGGCGTGGCGGCGCAACCAGCGCTATGGCACGATCATCTGCGACCTTGAGCGCCGCAGGACCATCGCTCTCTTACCCGACCGAGAGCCCGCGACAGCGCAAGCGTGGCTCACCTGCCAGCCGCAGATCACCATCGTCGCTCGTGACCGCGGCGGGGGCTATGCGACGGCTGCGGCCAAGGCGCTGCCGACGGCCACCCAGGTGGCGGACCGCTGGCACCTGATGGAGAACGCCAGCCGTGCCTTTCTCGATGCGGTGCGCAAATCCATGCGTCAGGTCCGAGCCGCGATCGGCGCCGCAACCATCGACCCTGATCTGCTCACGGCCGCCGAGCGGCTTCAGTATGAGGGATATCTTCGTCGGGAAGACGCAAACGGGACCATCCTCGGCTTCGCGAAGGACGGGATCGCGATCAAGGAGATCGTGCGCCGCACCGGGCATAGTCGTAGCTTTGTTCGCAGGATCCAGCGCGGCGAACGCACGGACGTCTTCCGTTCGCGGGAAAGTTAGCTCGAACTGTACCTGCCGTGGCTCGAGGACAAGTGGGCAGCCGGCGAACGCAACGGCGCGGAGCTGTGGCGACGCCTCAAGCGCCAAGGCTTCCGCGGTTGCCTTCGGGTCGTCACCGAGTGGGTGGCACGTCGTCGGCGCGCCGAACGGATGGACAATGATGCACTCAGGCGAACGCCTTCGGCGCGCACCATCGCGCGCCTCATGACCATTGGCCGGGACCGCGTGTCCAAATCCGAGAGCGTCACGATCGTGGCCATCGAAGCCGCCGTGCCGCTCCTCGTCGAGGCGCGAGAAATCATCGCCGCGTTCCAGGCCATGATCCGCAAGAAGATTGTCGCAGAGCTCGAGCCATGGCTCGAGCGGGCCAGATCCAGCCTGGTCGCGTCATTCGCCAACGGCGTCGTCAAAGATCGGGCCGCGGTGGTGGCCGCCATCACCTCGCACTGGTCCAATGGCCAAACCGAAGGGCAGATCACCAAGCTCAAACTCGTCAAGCGCCAGATGTATGGAAGAGGAAAGCTCGATCTTCTCCAGGCCCGCCTCGTCGGCGCTCCATAGATCTTCTTCACCAAAACTGCGTCAGACCCAATATTCGGCGCCGATAGGGGGTCAGGTTTCCCCTAATTCCGCGATGAAGAAAGTTCCGTCCCGCTGAAGCTCCTTTATCCTATGGGTGTTTGAGGAATCGGAATCACGGTTTCCCTTCACCCGGAGGGTGCGATGGGGTTGTTGCAGACGGTGTTGCCGTTCAAGCTCGACGTGACGGATGAATCGCTGAGCGCCCATGGCGGCCAGGCGCTGCATGGCGAATACCTCAAGGCGGTGAACGTCGCCGAGACGATCGACCGGGAACTCCCGCCGCCCGGCAGCGCGAAGGGCTATGCGCCTTCCGTCCACGCCATTCCCCTCATCCTGATGCTCTCGGGCGGCGGACGTTCGCTGGAAGACCTGCGCGTCCTGCGTTCGGACACGGCCCTGCGCAGGCTGCTGCAACTTGAGGTCATGCCGAGCAGCGACGCGACGGGAGACTGGCTGCGCCGCATGGGTCAGGCCGATGGACTTGAGGGCATGCATCGCGTCAACAGGACCGTGTTCCAGCGGCTTGTCTCGCGGGACGGACGGTTGTCCTTCACGCTCGACATCGATGCGACGCAGATCGTCGCGGAGAAGCGCGATGCCAAATGGACCTATAAGAGCGAGAGGGGATACATGCCGATGGTCGGGCACATGGCCGAACTCGGACTCGTCGTCGGCCATGAGTTCCGCGAGGGCAATGTCGCGCCGCAGACCCGCAACCTGGAGTTCATGCAGGACTGCGACGCGGCCATGCCGAAGGGCAAGAAGATCGTGGCCGTGCGCGCCGACAGCGCCGCCTATCAGGCGGCGGTCCTCAACTGGTGCGAAACGACAGGCAAGGTCTTCGCCATCGGCGCGGACCAGGACTCGGCGGTCAAGGCGGCCATCGCCGCCATCCCCGAAGGCGACTGGACGAGCTTCCGCGACGGCTGGATCGCCGAGACTGTCCACTGCATGAACAAGACGGGCAAGGCCTTCCGGCTGGTCGTCATGCGCCGCCCGCGCGACGTGGATCTGTTCGAGCAGGGGTCGCCGTGGCGCTACCACGCCGTCGCCAGCAACCGCGAGGACGAAGACGCTGCGGCGACGATGGTCTGGTACTCGAAACGCGGCGACGCCAGCGAGAACCGCATCAAGGAAATAAAGATCGGCTTCGGCATGGAATCCATGCCGTGCGGACAGTTCCACGCTAACGCCATGTTCTTCGCCGTCGGCGTGCTGGCCTACAACCTCTTCCTCGGATTCCGGGCGGACGCGCTCGATGACGACTGGTCGAACTCGCAGGTTCGAACGGTGCGTTGGCGGCTGTTCCAGACGCCGGGAAAGGTCGTCTGCCACGCCAGGCAGGTCGTCCTGAAGATCGCGGCGGACATGCTGGACGTGTTCGCGCAGATCCGCGAGCGCTGCGCACGCGTCGCGCTGAACATGATGGAAGGAGGTGTCGTCCACGCGACTTCGTAGCGCCTTCCGGCGACGGAAACGAACATCGTCGGGATGAGGCGAAGAGGTGGCATGGGCGCAGCCGTGCCTGATGACGGGCGATATGGAGGCTGAAATGACGTAGCGCGGCGGCGAAGGACGAGGACTGCGGTTGGATCGTCCCAAAAGACGGTTTCTGAAGCCGTCGGGTCAGGGATCAAGACGCAAAACGGGATTGGAATCAGCGGTTGCCCGGCCAGCCTACTCGATCAAATTTCCATCGCGGATTTTGGGGGTTTCCGTTCCGATTGACAGTGAAGGAATCTGATGGTAAACTTGATTCCGAGATGAGCGATATCCGCGACCTACTGAAGATCGCGATCGACGTCATCGTTCAGTGCAGGAGAGCAGGGGGGCGATTTCGGGTGACGGAGATCTATTTCGACCCACACCAAGATAGCGACGCGAACGGGTAGCCTCCGGGAACGCTGAGTGGGCACGATTTGCTTTACGACTCTCGACACAAAATTAGCGGTGCTCGTTCATGTACTCAGTAGAGACCAGGGTGTATTCGAATACATGAATTACTCCGCGACGCCATTAGAGCGCGATCCGATCAGATTGAATCAATCTGATCGGTGAATCGCCCTCCAACTTCAAGTGAGAGAACGCGTTATCCGATCAGCTTGCGATGCAAGCTGATCGGCGCGTGCTCTAGTGTCGTCACTGTCAAAGAGGCCTTGCGCGCCCAATAATCACGGTGGTGTAATCTTCCAACGAGGCAAATGGCTCAGCCCTAGCTGCCACCCATAACAACGTTTTTTGTGTGAAGCCATCACTCTCCAATAAGTGCCCCTCTATGACTGTCTTGATCGAATATGATCCGATTAGATCATCGGCCTCGACCCGCATCATAAGCATATTTACAGTTGTATTCATAATCGCTCGGCCTGTATCAAATTTCATTATCCATCCATCTGGAGATGTCGTCATTGAACATAATGACGCAAGTTGGGTGGATAGCATAAGGATGATGGACTTCGGATCCTTGCTTGCAATAAATGCTTCTGAAATGACACGACACACAACAATATCTCCGTTATTTTGCTGTGCTTTTACTCAGTTTCGTCCATTTGATCATGTCCACCTGGGGCCTTCCTCGAGACGATCCAGGCGGTGTCCAGTTGGAAAAAACGTGCTGGTCCACGTGAGCTTTTGCAAAGCGCCTATGAGCCCGTTGCAGAATAGGTCGGGATTGGCGGCATGAAGCGGTCGCCGGCTGTTTTTCGCGGTCGATGGCCGCGTCCCCCGCGCTATAGCCTCAATTCCAGAGCCATTTTCCGCCTTTCCGGCCACGGCGGACGGACTCCGAGTGTAGTTTCTTGATGTTGTGGGCGGAGCAGTGCAGGCTCCACTCGCCCTTGGTCTCCTGCTCGCCGCGCATCATGAAGCGCTCCGCGTGCTGGGTCTTCTTCATTTGACCGAACACCGGTTCCACGGTCTGGCCGCGTCGTGATCACCTTCTTGGCCAGGGAGCCGCGCACCCCTTCTCCGAGAAAGACATATTTGCCGTGCAACTCCATGCCCGGTTCATAGGCGGGGCCATGGCTTCCATCGGCAGCGCGGCCGAACTCGCCGGCGATAACGCCTTTCACCTCCCCGTCCTCGCCGTAGACGAGAGCCGAGCAGGCCATGCCAGGGAAGATCTCGATGCCCAGATCTTCCGCCTGCCGCGCCATCCAGCGGCACACATTGCCCATGGAGACGATGTAGGCGCCGTGGTTCGACATCAGCGGCGGCATGGGACAATTGGGGATGCGCATCCCGCCCTTGGCAGTGAGGAAATGGAAATTGTCCTCGCGCTCGGGGACAGTGACTGGCGCATCCCGCTCGCGCCAGTCAGGGATGAGCGCATCGAGCCCGCACGGATCGAGCACCGCGCCGGAAAGGATGTGGGCGCCAACCTCCGAGCCTTTCTCCAGCACCACCAGGGCGATTGGGGATCAAGCGGCTTCAGTCGGATCGCGGCGGCAAGGCCTGCAGAGCCCGCGCCGACGATCACGACATCATAGGCCATCGCCTCCCTTTGGATCTCGGCCATTGCGTCTTTCTTTACTTGCATTGGCCTTACGCTGGAGGAGTGCAGCCGGGCTCAGAGCTTGCTTGTCAGTTCCGGAAGGATCTGGAAGAGGTCGCCTACGAGGCCATAGTCAGCCACCTGGAAGATGGGCGCCTCCTCGTCCTTGTTGATGGCGACGATGACTTTCGAATCTTTCATGCCGGCGAGGTGCTGGATGGCGCCGGAGATGCCCACCGCCAGATAGACGTCGGGCGCCACCACCTTGCCGGTCTGGCCCACCTGCCAGTCGTTGGGCGCGAAGCCCGCATCCACCGCCGCGCGACTCGCCCCCACCGCGGCGCCGAGCTTGTCGGCGAGCGCCGTGATGAAGGCGAAATTCTCGGCAGAACCCATGCCGCGCCCGCCGGAGACGATGACCTTCGCGCTGGTCAGCTCTGGCCGTTCGCTTACCGCCACCTTGTCCTCGACGAAGGTGGACAGGCCCGTATCGGCCGGACCCTTGACGGTTTCCACCGACGCTGCGCCGCCCCCAGCCGCCGGCGTGAAGGAGGCGGTGCGCACGGTGAAGACCTTCACCGTGTCGGACGATCTGACGGTCTGGATGGCATTGCCCGCATAGATCGGCCGCGCGAAGGTCTCGGCATTGATCACGGCCGACACGTCCGGGATCACCATCATGTCCAGCAGCGCCGCCACGCGCGGCAGCACATTCTTGGCCGCCGCCGTCGCGGGAGCGACGATATGGCTATAGCCACCCGCCAGCGAGACGATCAGGTCGGCCAGCGGCTCGGCAAGGCCCTTGCCATAGGCCGGCGCTTCGGCCGCGAGCACCTTGGCCACACCGGCGAGGTTCGCCGCCTCGGCCGCGGCGCCCGCCACCCCATCGCCCGCCACCAGCACATGCACCTCGCCAAGGCTTGAGACGGCCTGCAGCGCCTTCGCAGTGGCATCGCGGCCAAGGGTGCCGCCCTTCAGGTCGGCAATCAGCAGAACAGCCATCTCAGATCACTCCTGCCTCGTCCTTGAGTTTCGCGATCAGCTCGTCCACCGAGCCGACCTTCACGCCTGCCTTGCGGACCGGCGGCTCTTGCGTCCTCACCACGGTGAGGTGCGGCGTGACATCGACGCCGTAGTCGGCCGCGGTTTTCATCTCCAGCGGCTTCTTCTTGGCCTTCATGATGTTGGGCAGCGATGCGTAGCGCGGTTCGTTGAGCCTGAGATCAGCCGTGATGATGGCCGGCAGCTTCACCTTGAGGGTCTGAAGCCCACCGTCCACCTCGCGGGTGACGGTGGCGGTGTCGCCCTGGACCTCCACCTGGGAGGCGAAGGTCGCCTGCGCCCAGCCAAGCAGCGCCGCCAGCATCTGGCCGGTGGCATTCATGTCGTTGTCGATGGCTTGCTTGCCGGCGAAGACAAGGCCGGGCGCCTCCGCCTTCACCACCTTCGCCAGCAACTTGGCCACGGCGAGCGGTTCGATATCAACGTTCACATCGTCGGCGGCCTCGATCAGGAGGGCCCGGTCGGCCCCCATGGCGAGGGCCGTGCGCAAGGTCTCCTGCGCCGCCTTCACGCCGATGGAGACCACCAAGATCTCCGAAACGACGCCCTTCTCCTTCAGGCGGATCGCCTCCTCCACGGCGATCTCGTCGAACGGGTTCATGGACATCTTCACGTTGGCGAGCTCGACGCCCGAGCCGTCCGCCTTCACGCGGGCTTTCACATTGTAGTCGATCACCCGCTTCACGGGCACGAGCACCTTCATCTTGGCTCTCCTCAGAAGAACGCTTGCAGGCCGGTGATGGCGCGGCCGAGGATCAAGGCATGGATATCGTGGGTGCCCTCGTAGGTGTTCACCGTCTCGAGGTTGGCCATGTGGCGGAACACCTGGAACTCCCCGGAGATGCCGTTGCCGCCGTGCATGTCGCGGGCGAAGCGGGCGATCTCCAGCGCCTTGCCGCAATTGTTGCGCTTGATGAGGGAAATCATCTCGGGGGCGGCGTTGGCCTCGTCCAGGAGCCGGCCGACACGCAGCGACGCCTGAAGGCCGAGGGAGATTTCGGTGAGCATGTTGGCGAGCTTGAGCTGGAAGATCTGGGTGTTGGCAAGCGGCCGCTTGAACTGCCTGCGGTCGAGGCCGTACTGGCGCGCCGCATGGAAGCAGAACTCGGCGGCGCCGAGCACGCCCCAGGAGATGCCGTAGCGCGCGCGGTTGAGGCAGCCGAAGGGACCCTTCAGCCCCTCCACGTTGGGCAGGAGGGTATCCTCGCCCACCTCCACGTCCGCCATCACGACCTCGCCGGTGATGGAGGCGCGCAGGGAGAGCTTGCCGCCGATCTTCGGCGCCGAAAGGCCCTTCGTGCCTTTCTCCAGCACGAAGCCGCGGATCTTGCCACCATGCGCCTCGGACTTGGCCCAGATCACGAAGACATCGGCGATGGGGGCGTTGGAGATCCAGGTCTTGGAGCCGTTCAGCACATAGCCCGTGGCGGTCTTCTTGGCCGTGGTCTTCATGCCGGCGGGATCGGATCCGGCATCGGGCTCGGTGAGGCCGAAGCAGCCGATCCACTCACCGGAGGCGAGCTTCGGCAGGTATTTTCTGCGCTGCTCCTCCGAGCCGTAGGCATAGATGGGATACATGACCAGTGACGACTGCACCGACATCATGCTGCGATAGCCGGAATCCACCCGCTCAATCTCGCGCGCGATGAGGCCATATGCCACGTAGGAGGCGCCGGCGCCGCCGTATTCCTCCGGGATGGTGGGGCCGAGCAGGCCCATCTCCCCCATCTCCCGGAAGATCGAGGGGTCGGTCAACTCGTCGCGATAGGCGGCGATGGCGCGGGGCTGCAGCTTCTCCTGGGCATAGGTGCGGGCGGCATCGCGCAACATTCGTTCCTCCTCGGAGAGCTGGCTCTCAAGACGGAACGCATCGTCCCATTGAAAGGCCGACAGGTCCGGCGCGTCCTCCGCTTTCAGTTTCACTTCTCCCGTCACGGCTGTTCCTCCCGTATTCTCAGATTCGTTCCAGCAACAGCGCGGCGCCCTGGCCGACGCCCACGCACATGGTCGCGACGGCGTAGCGACCCGTGCCCCGCGCCAGCTCCAGCGCCGCCGATCCGGCGATGCGCGCCCCGCTCATGCCGAGGGGATGGCCGAGCGCGATGGCGCCGCCATTGGGGTTCACCCGGGGATCGTCATCGGCGAGGCGAAGCGCCCGCAGCACCGCGAGGGATTGGGCGGCAAAGGCCTCGTTCAGCTCGATGATGTCGATGGTATCGAGCCCGACCCCGGTCTTGGCGCAGAGCGTCTCCACCGCCGGAACCGGGCCGATACCCATGATGCGCGGCGCGACGCCGGCAGAAGCCCCGACCACCACGCGGGCAAGGGGGGTAAGCCCAAAGCGCTTCGCCGCCGCCTCGGACGCGAGGATCAGCGCCGCCGCACCGTCATTCACACCGCTGGCATTGCCGGCGGTCACCGAGCCGTCGGGCCGGGTGATGGGCTTGAGCCGCGCGAGGTCGGCGAGGGTCGTGGCGCGCGGATGCTCGTCCTTGTCCACCTCCTGGGTCTTGCCGCGGCCGAGGGCCACGGTGACCGAAAGGATCTCCGCGGCAAGCCGGCCGCTCGCCTGGGCCGCCGCTGTCCTCTCCTGGGAGCGCAACGCGAAGGCGTCCTGGTCCTCCCGGGAGATGGCGTGCTCGTCGGCGAGATTCTGCGCCGTCTCGGGCATCGAATCGGTGCCGTAGGCTTCGGCCATGCGCGGATTGACGAAGCGCCAGCCGATGGTGGTGTCGTGGATCCCGGAGGCGCGCGACCAGGCGGAAGACCCCTTGGGAATCACAAAGGGCGCACGGGTCATGCTTTCCACGCCGCTAGCGATGGCGAGCTCCATATCGCCGGACCTTATGGCGCGGGCGGCCGCTGCCACTGCCTCCAGCCCGGAGCCGCACAAGCGGTTCACCGTGGCGCCCGGCACGCTCTGCGGCAGGCCGGCGAGCAGCGCCGCCATACGCGCCACGTTGCGGTTGTCCTCGCCCGCCTGATTGGCGCAGCCCATCCACACCTCCTCCACGGCGGCGGGATCAAGGCCGGGATTGCGCTGGAGGAGGGCCGCGAGCGGCAGCGCGGCGAGGTCGTCGGCGCGCACCGGAGCGAGCGCGCCGCCGTAACGGCCGATGGGGGTGCGGATATAGTCGCAGATGAAAGCTTGGGTCATGCTTGCCCCTTCAGGTCGTCCGGGCCCAGCCCCTCGCGCGCGGCGCGGCGCAGGAGCTCGGGAATGCCCCAGGACAGCGGGTCTTCCGCGGCGAAGGCCTCAATCCGGCGGAGGATTTCGGACAGGCCGACGCGGCCGGCGTAGTGCATCGGGCCGCCGCGCCAGCGCGGGAAGGCGTAGCCGTGGATCATCACGAGGTCGATGTCGGCAGCGCGCGCGGCGATGCTCTCCTCGAGGATGCGAAAGCCTTCCTCGATCATGGAGCTGATGGCGCGAGTGACGATCTCCGCGTCGGAGAAGGTGCGGCGCACGATGCCGGCGCGGGTGGATTCCTCCACCACGATCCGGTCGATCGACGCGGAGGGAGAGGCATTGCCGCCGTCATAGTCGTACCAGCCGGCTCCCGTCTTGCGGCCGAGCCGGCCGGTCTCCTCGACGATCCGGTCGGCGATGGGGATGTAGCGGAAGCCGTCCTTCGTGCGCCAGCCGAGCCTTTTCCGGTTGGCATAGGCGATGTCGAGGCCGGAGAGGTCCTGCACCTCATACGGCCCCATGGCCATGCCGAAGCCGCGCAGTGCCTGATCCACCTGGGCCGGCAGGGCGCCTTCCATCAGCATGATGTCGCAGGTCTGGCGATAGCGGGTCAGGATGCGGTTGCCGATGAAGCCGTCGCACACGCCGGCCAGCACGGGGATCTTCTTGAGCCGCGCGGCGAGGCGCAGCGCCGTCGCCAGCGTTGCGGCGGAGGTGGTCCCCGCCCTTATCACCTCCACGAGCTTCATCACGTGGGCCGGGCTGAAGAAATGCAGGCCGAGGAAGCGCTCCGGATGGCGCACGCCTTCGCCGACCCGGTTCACGTCGAGATAGGAGGTGTTGGTGGCAAGGATGGCGCCTTCCGGCAGCGCCGCGTCGAGGGCGGCGAAGACCTGCCGCTTGACCTCCATGTCCTCGAACACCGCCTCTATGGCGAAATCCGCCGGAGGCAACGCGCCATAGCCCTCGTGGAAGCTGAAGCGCGTCGCCTGCTCCGCCTCGGCGGCTTCAACGGTGGTCTTGCCCCGCTTCACCGCATCCGCGTAGAGCCGCGCCACATTGGCCCGCGCCCGCTCGACGCCGGCGGCATCGCTTTCCACCAGCGCCACCGAAATGCCGTCTCCGGCCAGGGCGTAGGCAATGCCGGCGCCCATGGTGCCGCCGCCCACCACCACGGCGGAGGTGATGTTCGCCCCGCCGCCTTTTCCCTGCGCCATCGCGGCGCGCTCGGCAAAGAAGACATGGCGCAAGGCCGCCGCCTGATCCGAGGTCTTCAGTGCGAGGAAGGTCTCGCGCTCCAGCGCCAAACCCTCGTCAAGCGGCAGGCGGGTGGAGGCGTCAACGAGATCGATGGCCTTCAAGGGTGCGATCTGGCCCGGGCTGCGCCTTGCCGCCTGCTTGCGCGCTGCCTCCACCGCGCCCGGATCGGGGGGCGGGGCCGGCAAGGCACCGGTGGCGGGCCGGCTGGGAACAGCAAAGGTGCGGGCGGCGGTCGCCGGATCGGCAGCGACCCCATCCACCAGCCCAAGGGCCTGTGCCTCGCTCGCGTCGATCACCCGGCCCTCACCGATGAGCGACAGGGCCGGCTCAAGGCCGATGAGCCGCGGCAGAAGCTGGGTGCCGCCGGCACCGGGCACGACGCCGAGCGTCACTTCCGGCAGGCCCAAAGTCGCGCCCGGCGCAACGACGCGCGCCCGGCATGCGAGCGCGATCTCCAGCCCGCCGCCGAGGGCGGCGCCATTGATGGCCGCCACCACCGGAACCGGAAAATCCTCGATCCGGCGGATGATGTCCGGCAGGTGGGGCGCCACGGGCGGGGCGGCGAACTCCCTGGCGTCGGCGCCGGCGATGAAGACCTTGCCGGCGCCCGTGAGCACCACCCGCGTCACTCCCGCGGCCTCGGCGTCATCGAGCGCGCGCGCAAGGCCTTGCCGCACGGCTTCGGAGGTGACGTTGACCGGTGGATTATCGATGGTGACGAGGGCGACGCCGTCGTCGACGATGGAATGAACAGGGTCGGACATGACAGTCTCACCCGCAGACATGAGGGAAGCGCGCCGCGCGGGTATTGCGCGCGTTCGGCGCGCATGGACGCTGGGGCAAGGTCATGACCGGGACTTCTCGTAGGCTTCGCGCAGCATGGTGCGCAAAGCGAACTTCTGGATCTTGCCGGAGGCGGTGGACGGTAGCTGGTCACAGACCTCCAGCCGCTCGGGATAATATTGCTTGGCCAGATGCTGGCTGTCGAGGAAGCGAACCATCTCCTCGAAGGAAAAGGTCTTGCCCTGCTTCGGCACGACGAAGGAGCAGGCGCGCTCGCCGAGGCGCTCGTCGGGATAGGCGACGATGGCAACCTGCTGGATATCCGGGTGCTTGTAGAGCACCGCCTCGATCTCCACCACGGGCAGGTTTTCCGCTCCGCGGATGATCACGTCCTTGGTCCGCCCGCAGATGCGGATATACCCCTTCTCGTCCGTGCGGGCGATGTCGCCGGTGTCGAACCAGCCCTCGGCATCGGTGGCGTTCCATTGGGGCCGTTTCAGATAACCGCCGAAATTGGAGCAGCCGCGCACATAGAGCGCGCCTTCCTGGCCCACCGGGACCACCTCTCCGTTCGCGTTGCGGATCTGAAGTTCCATGCCCGGGAGGGGAAAGCCGTCCGTGTTGACAGAGCGTTCATCGGGGTCGGAAGGGAAGACGAGTGTCACCGCGCCGTTCTCGGTCATGCCCCAGGCGGAGATGATCTTGGCGCCCAGCGCCTTTCGCGCCCGCTCCACCAGCGGCCCGGGAATGGTCGTGCCGGCGGAGAGGAAGATGCGCAGGGAGGAGGAATCCGTGCCGAGCTCCTCCACCGCATTGCTAAGGTCCATGAGGAAGGGCGTGGACGCCATCGTGAAGGTGACATGCTCCTGCGCGATCAGCCGCGCGGCCAGAGCCTTGTCCCAGCTGTCCATCAGCACCATGCGGGCCTTGAGCATCATCGGCATGGGGAAGCCGTACATGAAGCCTGTCTGGTGGGCCATGGGCGAGGCCATCAGGATGACGTCGGAGGCGCCGAGCCCGAGCCGGTCGGAATAGGCGACGAGGTTGGAGTACATGGTGTTGGCGGTGTGCATCACGCCCTTGGGCTCGCCGGTGGTGCCCGATGTGTAGATGAACTGGCACACGTCGTTGGCATCGCCCCGGTCGCGGGCGCTGATCTCGCGCAGGGCAGCCACTTCGGCGTCGAGGGCGGGGTCCATCAGCAGCGCGTCAAAGCTGTTCGGTCCCTCACCGTTCACGACGATCAGATGCTGAAGATCAGGCATCTCGCGCTGAAGCGCCTCGGCCATGGCCTCATGGTCGAAGCCGCGGAAGGTCTTGGGAATGGCGAATGCATGGGCCTCGCCATGGCGGAGCATGAAGGAGAGCTCGTGCTCGCGGAAGATGGGCATCACCGGGTTGAAGACGATGCCGAGCCGGAGGCAGGCGATGTAGAGAACAACGAACTCCCAGCCATTGGGCAGCTGGCTCGAAAGAACGTCGTCCTTTCCGAGGCCAAGCCGGTGGAGCCCGGCCGCAGCACGCCAGGCCAGACGGTCGATCTCGGCATAGGTGAAGTCACGCCGTGCGCCGGTACCGACTACGACGCTCACCAGAGCGATGGCGTCTGGCTTCTCGGCGAGGCAGACGTCGAAATAGTCGAGCAGGGTCTTGCCCGGCCAGAAGCCTTCGGCCTCCATCCGGGCGCGGCGCGGCTCGATGAGGACAGCGTCGAACTTCATGGTTTCCTCCCCTTCTCTTGGATCAGCTGTTAACCGCTGCCCGGCCCGCCCGTTCACGGGCGATGATGTTCTTCATGATGTGCGCGGTGCCGTCGCCGATCTGCAGGCCGAGCACGTCCCGCAGCCGCTGCTCGAACGGCAACTCGGTGGAATAGGCGGCGTGGCCGTGGATCAGCAGGCAGGCGTGGATCGCCTCATAGGCGAGGAGCGGCGGCCACCACTTGGCCATCGCCGCCTCCGCCACGTGCGGCAGGCCGTTGTCCTTGAGCCACAATGCGTTATAGCTCAGCAGCCGCGCGCCTTCGACGCGGGTGTCGAAATCGGCGAGTTGGTGGGTGATGCCCTGAAAGGAGGCGAGCGGCTTGCCGAAGGCTCGCCGCTCGCCAATGTAGGCCCAGGTCTCGGTGAGGGACTGGCGAGCCGTGCCGAGGCATTGCAGGCCGATGAGCGAGCGCGAGAAGTCGAAGCCCTGCATCACCTGCACGAAGCCTTTGTTCTCCTCCCCCAGCAGGTGATCTACCGGCACCCTGACGTTGTCGAAGAAGATGGAACCGCGCCCGATGGCATGCTGACCCACGTCGGTGAAGCGGGTCGTCGAGATGCCGGGAGTGTCCATGGGCACGAAGATTGCGGAGACGCCGTGCGCCTTGTCCTGCGGCCTGCCGGTTCGGGCGAAGACGACCGCGGCGGCGGCCTGGTCGGCGGCCGAGATGGAGGTCTTCTCGCCGTTGATGACATAGTGGTCGCCGGAGCGCTCCATCCTGAGGCCCAGATTGGCCGCATCCGAGCCGCCGCGCGGCTCGGTCAGCGCGATGGCCAGCATGATCTCGCCAGCGGTGAGCTTGGGCAGACAGTGGCTCTTGATCTCGGGATTGGCGAAGTTCGCGAGGATCTGGCCGTTGAGAGACGCGAGGATGTTCACATAGCCGAAGTTGAAGTCGCCCCTGGCTATCTCCTCGATGATGACGCCCGAATAGATGCTGCCGGCGCCGCTGCCGCCGAATTCCTCGGGCAGCTCGGGGGCGATCAGGCCGAGGCTGCCCATCTCGCGCACCAGATCCTTGCCGAAGCTGCCGGTGCGCTCGCGTTCCCGATAACCCGGCGCGAGGCGCTCGGCGGCGAACTTGGCGGCGAGGTCGCGCAAGGCGGTCAGGTCTTCGTTGTCGAAAGCCGTTGGGTATGCCGTCGGATTCATGGGGTTCCCTACCTTGGCTTTTCCTGCCGGACTGAGCTGTGGCCGCTTTAGTGCAGCCTTTAAGTGTCGCGGGCCGGCGCCGTCGCGGCGCGCCCGCCACCGCGGCGAGAGCCCTTGATGCGCACGTCCTGCGCCCTGCATCGATCCTGCCGCCGCGACCGCGCACCCCGCGGGCTCACAGGCCGTTGCCGCCATGCCGGCGCCCTGACACCGACATGGCGGCGCCGTGTCGCCTCTGGCGCCCCTTGGCGGGACAGGATCGCGTCACGGCACACGCCCGTTCGGGGGACTGAAGCCACCGGGCAAGACGGCAGGCCCATCTGCCCGGTGGCCGTCCGGCCTACTTTCCGAACTTGCGGAAATCGGGCTTGCGCTTCTCGCGGAAGGCGACACCGCCCTCCTTGCTCTCGTCGGTGTCATAGTAGAGGCTGAGCGCGCGCATGCCGAGGGCGGAGATGCCCCGGATGCTCTCGCTGTCGGCGTTGAACGAGACCTTGGCCAGCGCCAGGGCCGTGGGCGAGCGGTCCATCAACTCGGCGACCCAGCGGTCTACCTCGGCGTCCAGTTCCTCATGGGGCACGACGGCGTTGGCGAGGCCCATGGCGAGCGCCTCTGCAGCGGTGTAGCGCTTGTTGAGGTACCAGATCTCGCGGGCCTTCTTCTCGCCGACGATGCGGGCGAGATAGGCGGTGCCGAAGCCCGGATCCACCGAGCCCACCTTGGGGCCCACCTGGCCGAACTGGGCCTTGTCGGAGGCGATGGTGAGGTCGCAGATGGTGGCGAGCACGTTGCCGCCGCCGATGGCGAAGCCGTTGACGCGGGCGATGACCGGCTTCGGCACGTCGCGGATCAGGCTCTGCAACTCGTCGATGGGCAGGCCGATGACGCCGCGCCCGTCATACCGGCCGTCGTGGGCCGACTGGTCGCCGCCGGTGCAGAACGCCTTGTCGCCGACGCCGGTCAGCACGATCACGCCGACCTTGCGGTCCCAGCCTGCGGTCTGGAAGGCGTGGATGAGCTCGTCCACGGTGAGGCCGCGGAAGGCATTGTATTTGTCGGGGCGATTGATGGTGATCCAGGCGGCGCCGCCGCGGATATCGTAGAGAATGTCAGTATAGCTCATGATCTTCCCTCAGCCGTGCATGGTGAGGCCGCCGGAGACCGATATCACCTGGCCGGTGATGAAGGCGGCGTCGTCGCTGGACAGGAACAGGATGGCCCCGGGCAGGTCCTCGGGCTTGCCGAGACGGCCGAGCGGCACCGCGCGGGTGAAGGCGGTGCGCAGCTTGTCCTTGTCGCCGGCCGCGTCCATGAAGTTTTCCAACATGGCGGTCTCGGTGACACCCGGGCAGACGGTGTTGAACGTGATGCCGTTGCGCGCATGCTCGCGGGCGAGAGTCTTCATGAAGGCGATGACACCGGCCTTGCAGGCGGCGTAGACCGATTCGCCCGAAGAGCCGACCCGCCCCGCATCCGAGCCGATGGACACGACCCGCCCGGCAACGCCGCGGGCGATCATGGAGGCGAGCACCGGCTTGGTGATGTTCAGCACCGAACGCAGGTTGATGTCGATGATCTTCGACCAGAAGTCGGGCTCCGACTTCAGGAAGGGCACGAACAGGTCCCAGCCGGCATTGTTGACCAGGATGTCGACGGGGCCGAAGGCGCTCTCCACCTCCGCCACCTTGGCGGCGGTGGCAGCGGCATCGGTGAGATCCACCACCGCGATGGTGGCCTCGCCGCCGGCAGCGTTGATCTCCTCCGCCACCTTCTCGGCCGCGGCCGCGCTGATGTCGGCGACCACGACGCGGGCGCCCTCTTCGGCGAAGCGCCGGCAGGTTGCCGATCCGATCCCGCCGCCGCCGCCAGTTACAACAACTATTTTACCTTTCAGGCCTCGCACGGTGGTCGTCCTCCATGGTCATGGGCAGGAGCGAAAGCGCCGAAATATCGACATGTTGTCGCCTATTCCGACGACGGGTCTTTTTTAGTGCGCCTGCCGCCCTTGTGATATTGTTCTAACGGGTCGCGCTTTTTACGTCAATATATTTCCTTAAATCGGCATGCCGGGGATCCCTTGACCGAGCGGTGCGGCGCGGTCAAAGTGCTGGAATGAAAAAGAATGGTGGCACTTCGCGCGGGATTTCGCCGGGCCTGAGCAACAGGCTCTTCTTCCGGCTCTACCAATGCGCCAATATGTTGCACAAGACCGGCACGCGGGCGCTGGACGACTATGAAATCACCACCCAGCAATGGGCGGTGCTCGGCGCCCTCACGCGCCCCGCATTCGCCGATGGCGTGGCGGTGGGCGACCTCGCCGCCTTCCTCCTGGTCACGCGGCAGAATCTTGCCGGCGTGCTGCAGCGGCTCGAAGCCATGGACTATGTGGAGCGCGCGGTGGATGCCAACGACAATCGCTCGCGCCTCATCCGCCTGACCGCCAAGGGGCGCAGCCTTTGGGACGCTAACATGCGCCCCGTCATTGCCGACTATTACGACGAGGCGCTGGCCGGCTTCTCCACCGAGGATAAGATCCACATGATCCACTACCTCGACAAGATGCTGACGAACTTCAAGATCCTCGATCCGGAAGCCGCCGCCCGTCGCTCGGATGAAAAGGAGGCTGCGCCGGCCACTGCGCCAGCACCTAGAGTCCGGCGCGTCCCTTCGCCTCGGCGGTGAGCGCCTTGGCGATGATGATCTGCTGGATCTGCGTGGTGCCCTCATAGATCCGGAACAGGCGGGCATCACGATAGAGCTGCTCGGCCCGGTATTCGCGGATATAGCCGTTGCCGCCGTGGACCTGCACGTTGCGGTCGGCGATCCGGCCCACTGCCTCGGAGGCGAACATCTTGGCGCAGGAGGCTTCCACGCTCACGTCCTGCCCGGCATCGCGCTTGCGGGCGGCATCGAGCACCATGCAGCGGGCGGCGTAGGCGTCCGCCTTCGAATCGGCAAACATGGCCTGGAGCAGTTGGAACTCGGCCAGAGGCCGGCCGAACTGCCTGCGGCCCACCGCATAGGCCAGCATGTCGTCGAGGATGCGCTCGGAGAGGCCCACGCAGGCGGCGGCGATGTGCAGGCGGCCCTTGTCCAGCACCTTCATGGCGGTCTTGAAGCCCTGGCCCTCGATGCCGCCGATCAGCGCGGATGCAGGCACCCGGCACTCGTCGAAGATGACGTCGCACACATGGGCGCCCTGCTGGCCCATCTTCTTCTCCGGCTTGCCGGTGGACAGGCCCGGCGTTCCGCTCTCTACGGCGAAGGCGGAGACGCCGGAGGCGCCCTTCTGGCTGGGATCGGTGCGCGCCATCACGGTGAACAGCCCGGCATGCGGGGCATTGGTGATGAACCGCTTGGTCCCGTTCAGCACGTAGACGTCGCCATCGCGGCGCGCCGTGGTATTGACCGACCCGGCGTCGGAGCCCACCTCCGGCTCGGTGAGGGCGAACGAGCCAATGATCTCGCCAGAGGCGAGGCCCGGCAGATATCTCGCCTTCTGCTCCGGCGTGCCGTCGATGGCGATGCCCTGCATGCCGATGCCCACGTTGGTGGCGAACATGGAGCGGAACGCCGGCGCGGCGCGACCAAGCTCGAACACCGCAAGCACCTCCTCCTCCATGGTGAGGCCGAGCCCGCCAAAGTCCTCCGGCGCTGTCAGCCCGAACAGGCCCAGCTCCCGCATCTCCGCCGTGATCTCGGCCGGAATGGCGTCGGTCTCGGCCACCTCGGCCTCTGCGGGGATGAGCCGCTCGTCGACGAAGCGGCGGATCGCATCAAGCAGCTGGGACAGGGTCCCGGGATCCAGAGCCATGATGTGCTCCCTGTTTCTACGGAAATATATTTACCTATATCTCCGGCCGCGGCATCCTACAAGGTGACTGGATGTACCGTTAAATTAGGATTCCAGGCGAGACCCCCAGCGTCGGCTTTGCCATGATAGGCCAATATGTTATCATGTATATAGGGAGGAAAGAGCCATGAAGGCCATCATTCTGAAGCAACGCGGGGCGGAGGGGGTCGCCCTTGGCGACATGCCGGAACCCGCCATTCCCGCAGGGTGGGAGAAGGTGCGGATGCTGGCGGCGTCGGTCAATCGCGTCGATCTCTACATGCGCGACTCGGGCGCCGGCATCACCCAAGAGCTGCCGCTGATCGTGGGGGTGGACGGCGTGGGCGAGGTGGCCGAGGCGCCGGAGGACTCGGACCTCTCACCGGGCCACCGGGTGATCCTCTATCCGTATGAATTCTGCGGCACCTGCCGGCCCTGCCTGGCGGGGGACCAGCCGTTGTGCCATTGCGCGCGCATCCTGGGCGAGCACCGCCACGGCACCTTCGCCGAATACGTGGCACGCTGCCAGCGCGCTCGCTGGTGAAGCTGCCCTAGGAGCCTGTCCGAGAAATTATCTGGACCGCGGGGTTGCGCGGTGATTCACTGGTGTGATGGATAAGATATTTCGCGCATGGGACGTCGATCAGGGCTGGCTTTTGCCGCCTTCGGTGCATGAGTTCGTGCCGCTCGGGCACATCGCGCATTTGTCCGTGACACGGTCCGCGAGGCCCTCGACCTCTCGGCCAGCCATTTTGCCGAGTTGGCCGATCCGCGCCAAGCGCTCAAGGTGCTCTATCCACTCGACGAAGTGCTGCTTCTGGCCTTCAGCGCGGTGCTGTGCGGGGCCGATGGCTGGGTAAGCGTCGCACTGTTCGGCAGGCAGAAGCTCGCTTTTCTGCGCCGCTTCCTGCCTTTTGCGAACGGCACGCCGAGCCATGACCAACTCGGCCTGATCTTCGGCGCGCTGGATGCTGCCGCCTTCCAGCAGTGTTTCGTCGCCTGGACGCAAGCCTTGAGCGGCGCCATCGCGGGCGTGGTCGCGGTGGACGGCAAGACCTTGCGCCGCTCCTTCGACCGGGCCGGCAAGAAGGGCACGGTGCACACGGTGCATATGTCTCGGCCTGGAGCTCGGCCCAGAAGCTGACCCTGGGAATGCGGGCGGTGGACGAGAAGTCCAACGAGATCACCGCCATTCCCGAACTGCTCGATCTGCCGGCCATCAAGGGCGCGATCGTGACCATCGACGCCATGCATTGCCAGAAGAAGATCGCCGCAAAGATCATCGACAAGGGCGCGGATTATGTGCTCCGCCTCAAGAGCAACCAAGGCGGCCTGCATGAGGATGTCGCGCTGCTGTTCAGCGAGCAGATGGAGAATGATTTCAAGAATATCCGCATCTCTACAGCAACCGACACCGATGCCGGCCATGGCCGCATCCAAAGCCGGCAGGTCTTTGCCACGGACGATATCGACTGGCTCAAGCATCGCCACGACTGGGCGGGTCTGCGCTCCATCGTCATGGTGCTTTGCACCCGCGAAACCGACACCGGCAAGAGCACGGAGCGGCGCTTCTACATCGCCTCGCTGCCCGCCCATGCCGAGAAACTCGGTGCCGCCATCCGCCAGCACTGGGGCGTGGAAAACTCCCTGCACTGGATGCTCAACGTCAACTTCCGCGATGACGCTGCCGCATCCGCAAGAAAAAAGCCCCGGCAAACTTCACCGCCCTCAAGCGTACCACCCTCAACGCCCTGCGCAAGGCGCCAGGAAAGGATAGCCTCAAATCCAAGCGCCTCATCGCCGCATGGGACGAGGAATTCCTCGCCAAAACCCTCCAAAACCTATGAGCCCATCCGAGAAGTTTTGAGTCCCGATCATTGTCTTGTGGCCAGTCGCCTCAGCATGAGGCGGACCATTGCAAGGCGGACGAAGGCGGCGGCTTTGCGGGCATGGCGTTCATAGTCCCTGGCGAGGCGGCGGCAGCGGCTGATCCAGGCGAGCGTCAGCTCCACGATCCAGCGCTTGGGCAAGATCACGAAGCGGTGGCGGTCGCAGCGGCGCACGACCTGCAATGTCCACGTCCCGGTCCGTGCGATGGCGGCTTCCATCTTCGGGCCTTGATATCCGGCGTCGCCGATGACGCGCTCCACGAACGGGAAGCTCCGGCGCGCCTCCCGCAGCAGGGTTTCGGCGCCGTCGCGGTCCTGGACGTCGGCCGGACGGACGGTGACCGCCAGAAGGAGCCCCAGCGTGTCGGTCAGGACGTGGCGCTTGCGGCCGAGCGTTTTCTTTTCGGCATCGTAGCCGGACCGGTCGAGCGAAGCCCCCCTTTGAGCGCGCCCTTCGCAGTCTGGCTGTCGATGAGGGCCGTCGTCGGGCTGGCCGCCCGGCCGGCCTGCTCGCGCACCTCGACGTAGAGCGCATGAAAGAGGCCTCCGGGACAAGGCCGCGCGCCCTTGTCCCGGACACGACGGCGCTGCCGCCCGCCTCCCGCCCTGCTCGCCCTCGCGGAGCACGGCACGCCACTGCGCTCCGCCTCGCCAGGAAGGCGCGGCGTACCGTGTCTCCCGCCGCCATCTCGCCAGGAAAGGCCGGCCGGCGGGGTCAGTCGCCCGTGCTGCGGAAGCGCGGCTTGCGCTTCTGCATGAAGGCGGCGACGCCTTCCTTGGATTCGGCGGTCTCGTAGAACAGGGCAAGCGTCTGCATGCCGAGCGCGCTGATCCCGCGGATGGATTCGCTGTCGGCGTTGAACGAGCGCTTGGCGATGGCGATGGCGGTGGGGCTCATGGCGAGGATCTCCTCGCACCAGCGCGCGACCTCGGCGTCGAGCTCGGCGGCCGGCACCACGCGGTTCACCAGCCCCATCTCCAGGGCCTCCTGCGCCTTGTAGCGCCGGCAGAGATACCAGATCTCCCGCGCCTTCTTCTCGCCCACCGTGCGGGCGAGCAGCGCGGTGCCGAAGCCGGGATCAACCGAGCCGACCTTCGGCCCGACCTGGCCGAACTGCGCCGTCTCGGACGCGATGGCGAGGTCGCAGCAGGTCACCAGCACGTTGCCGCCGCCGACGGCATAACCGTTCACCCGCGCGATCACCGGCTTCGGCACGTCTCGGATGATGGTCTGCAGCTCTTCCACCGGCAGGCCGATGAGGCCGCGCCCGTCGTAGCCGCCGTCGTGAGCCGACTGGTCGCCGCCCGTGCAGAACGCCTTGTCGCCTGAGCCGGTGAGCACGATGACGCCGACCGACCGGTCCCAGCCGGCGCGGTTGAAGGCTGTGATCAGCTCCTCGCAGGTCTGCCCGCGGAAGGCGTTATACTTCTCCGGACGGTTGATGGTGATGCGGGCGATGCCCCCCGAAGCCTCGTAGAGGAGGTCGGTGAAATCTGTCATGTGGGACTCCCTGTCCGTGCATGGTGAAGCCGCCGGACATCCCGGCGGCCTAGTGGGTGATGAAGCAGCCGTCCGCGGCCTCAGAGCCTTGCGTCCTGTCACGAAGCCGGAGTAACGCCTGGAGCCTGTCGCCCGCCTCAGATGGCGACGGCGAGATGGGTGGCCTGACCAATGGCGCGCAGGGCGTCGAGCTCAGCTGCGACGTCCGCCCCCCCGATCAGCCGCGCCGGGGCCCCGAGCGCCACGAGGTCATCGTAGAGGCCCCGCTCGGGCTCCTGGCCGGCGCACAGAATCACATGGTCCACGTCGAGCACATGCGGCGCCCCGTCGACGACATAGTGCAGGCCCGCATCGTCCACGGCGCGATATTCGGCGCCCGCGATCATGGCAACGTGGGCGCGCCGCAGCTTCGCCTTGAGGATCCATCCCGTGGACTTGCCGAGCCTGCGGCCCAGCGCCTCCGGCTTGCGCTGGAGCATGAAGAGCTGGCGGGGCGGCGGCTCGCCGGCCGGCGCGGCCAGCCCGCCTGGGCTGCGCAATTTCGCATCCGCCCCCCAGACGCTCAGGAAGGTTTCCGGCACGAGGGATTCGCGCGCCTCCCCGACGAGATATTCCGCCACGTCGAAGCCGATGCCGCCCGCGCCGATGATGGCGACGCGCCGGCCCACCGCCACCTGGCGCGCGAGCACGTCCACATAGGAGAGGACCTTCGGGTGATCGAGGCCGGCGATGTCCGGCCGGCGCGGACGCACGCCGGTGGCGACGACGATCTCGTCGAAATTCTGCCGGGCGAGCTCCTGCGCGCCGACGGCATGGCCGAGCCGCACCTCGACGGACAGCGCCGCGAGGCGGGTGCGGAAATAGCGTAGCATCTCGTTGAACTCGCTCTTGCCCGGCACGACCCGCGCCATGTTGAGCTGGCCGCCGAGCGCCTGCGCCGCCTCGTGGAGCGTGACGTGATGCCCGCGCTCGGCGGCGTTCACGGCGAAGGCCATGCCGGCCGGCCCGCCGCCCACCACCGCGATCCGCTTCGGCGCCAGCGCCGGGGCGTCGGCGAACTCGATCTCGCGCCCGGCGCGGGGATTGACGAGGCACGTGGCGGTGCGCTCGGTGAAGATGCGGTCGAGGCAGGCCTGGTTGCAGGCGATGCAGGTGTTGATCTCGTCGGCCCGGCCGAGGCGCGCCTTCCTCGCGAACTCCGGATCGGCGAGAAGCGGCCGCGCCATGGAGACGAGGTCGGCCACCCCGCCTGCGATGATGTCCTGCGCGACCTCGGGCGTGTTGATGCGGTTCGAGGCGATGACCGCAATGCCCACCGCCGCCTTCACGTTGCGGATGGCGTAGCTCCAGGCCGCGCGGGGCACCGCGGCGGCGATGGTGGGAATCGCGGATTCGTGCCAGCCGATCCCGGTGTTGAGGAGGTCCGTGCCGGCCGCCTCCATCCGACGCGCCAGCTCCTGCACCTCGTCTCCCGGCATGCCGCCTGCGACGAGGTCCACCGCCGAGATGCGGTAGATGACGAGGAAGTCGTCGCCGACCTTCTCCCGGATCGCCCTGACGATCTCCACGGGAAAGCGGACGCGGTTGTCGAAACCGCCCCCGAACTCGTCCGTGCGCTGGTTGGTGAACGGCGCGGTGAACTGGTTGATGAGGTAGCCCTCCGACCCCATGATCTCGACGCCGTCATAGCCCGCCTCGCGCGCCAGCGCGGCGGTCGTGGCGAAGTCTGCGATGGTGCGCCAGACCTCCTCGGTCGCGAGCGGGCGCGGAGCGATCGGGTTGATGCGCGCGCGCAGGGCGGAGGCGCCCACGCACAGGCCGTGCTTGGCGTAGCGACCCGAGTGGACGATCTGGAGCGCGATCCGGCCTCCGCCGTCGTGGACCGCTCCAACGATCGCGCGGTGCTCGTCCATCCTCGACGCGTCGTGGAAGCTCGGCGCGCCGGGCTCGAACATGCCTTCGGGGTTGGGCGCGTAGCCCCCGGTCAGGACGAGCCCCACCTCGCCGCGGGCGCGTGCGCCATAGAAGGCGGCGAGGCGTTCGTTCGCCCTGTCGAGGGTTTCGAGGCGGGTGTGCATCGCCCCCATCACGATGCGGTTGCGCAAGGTGATGCCGCGCAGATGCAGCGGCTCCATGAGCTGAGGGTACGGCGACATTGCTCCTCCCGATCAGGCCCGGATCCGCACTCAATAAACGACAATAAATTTACTTAAATCGCCACCAACCTTCGCTGTCGCCGTCATTCTCGCCATCCCGCGGGACAAAGGCCATACGCGTTCGACCTTTCCCACATATGTATTGTTTCCATGCGTGCGCCGCACGCTTCCGTCCCTGTGTCGACTTGCCCGATCCCGAAGCCCGCCATTCGCGCAGGCTGCGGCGCGCCAAGGCGGGAACAAGCCTGAAACGTAAATATATTGACGTCAATCGCGACCCCCCTCTAGCATCTCTGCCGGTTTTGGAAGCGGGAGGATACCGTGACGATCGAGCTCGGGAGACGGGAAAACGTCGCGATCATGGTGGTCAACCGCGTGGAAGCGCACAATGCGTTGAATGCGGAACTCATCGCGGACATCGGCCACGCGCTCGACGCGGCCGCCGCTTCCGACGCCGCCGCCCTCGTGATCGTCGGCGCGGGGCGCAAGGCATTCTGCGCCGGAGCCGACATCAAGGAGATCGAGAGCCGCACGCGCGAGGAACAGCACCGCGCCGTCCGCCTCGGGCAATCGACGTTCGCCAAGCTCGACCAGCTGCCGATGCCCTCCATCGCCGTCATCCGCGGCTTCGCGCTCGGCGGGGGGCTGGAGCTCGCCATGGCGTGCACCTTCCGCCTCGCCCTGCCCGACGCGAAGCTCGGTCTGCCGGAGATCAAGCTTGGCCTCATTCCCGGCTATGGCGGCACCCAGCGCCTGCCGCGCCTCGTGGGCCCCGCCCGCGCCGCGGAGCTCATCCTGTCCGGGCGGACGATCGATGCTACGGAAGCCGAACGCATCGGCCTCGTCCAGGCGATCGTCGAGGGGGAGGATCCTGTGGCGGCCGGGCTCGCCTTCGCGGCGCGCTTCACCGGCCATAGCCGCGCCACCAGCCACCTCGCGCGCCGGGCCATCGAGGCGGCTTCGGAACTCCCCCTCGCAACCGGCCTCGACGTGGAGGCGGACCTGCTCGCATCGGCCTTCGTTTCCGCCGATGCGCGGGAAGGCATCGCCGCGTTCCGCGAGAAGCGGGCGCCGCGTTTCAGCCACCGCGCGATCGAGGCATAGGCCGCCGCCCGGCGGACCAGGAGCGGCGCGGTCGCGCGCCCTCTGGAGCATTTTCGAGCGAAGTGGAACCCGGTTCGCGTGAAGAAGGCGGCAAACGCAAGCGGGGCCGCAAGCCGAAGCCTGCCGAGGCGGTGGTCGACGAGGAGGCCAAGGCCAACGTGACTGATCCCGACAGCCGGATCATGAAGAGCCGCAAGGGTTACCTCCAGGGCTACAACGCCCAGGCGGTGGTGACGGCCGACCAGATCATCCTCGCCCCCGATGTGACGAACCAGGCCAACGACGTTCGCCAGTTGGGGCCGATGATCGACAAGGCCCTGGCCATGGCCGAGGCGGTGATGGGCGAGGACGCCCGCATCGGGACGGCGCTCATGGACGCGGGCTACTGGTCGGAGGACAACGCGGCGCTGGAGACGGCGGACTGCGAGTACCTGATCGCCACCACCAAGGACTGGAAGCAGCGCAAGGCGATGCGCGCCGCGCCGCCTCCACGGGGGCGGCGTCCTGCGGACATGAGCGCCCGCGAGCGGATGGACCGCAAACTGCTGACCAAGCGTGGCAGAGCCGTTTACCGGCTGCGCGGGCAGACCGTGGAACCGGTGTTCGGCCAGATGAAGGAGATCCAGGGTGCGGACGGCTTCATGATGCGGGGCGACGAGGAAACCAGGGGCGAATGGAGCCTCCACCGCGCCGGCCACAACTTCAGGAAACTCCACTCGGAGTCCGTCCGCCAGGGCAAAAAGGGCGGGAAATAGCTCCTCAACTGAGCCCCGCGGCCGGACGGGACGGCTGGGCAACGTCCCAACCATCAGCAGACCCCTCCATACCGGCAGTCTGGGGCCATTCGGCAATAGGCTCTACAGATATGTCGATAGATCCGCTATTCTCCGGCCGCGCATCCACGTTCCGGCCGGGTCACGCGCTGCGGTGGATCGGCCATGGAACGCGCATTTAACACACCTGTGCTTTTCACGGCGGAATGCGGCAAAGCCGCATTCCGCCGTGCTATCGGGTGAGCTCTCGAAGGCCCACCCGAGGCCGCCCGGACGCAATTCTGGAGAACACGGAGACATGACGAGCACCGAGGAACGCCTGGAGAGCGTCCGGATGATCCGGGCGAGCGCCGCGGGCATCGCCGATCGTGCGGATCTCGGCCGCATCCGCAAGCTGCGTTTTTCGGAGGCGGGCTTCGACCGGCAGGTGCTGCAGCAGATGTGCGCCCTCGGCTGGCTGGGGCTGCGCCTCTCGGAAGACGAGGGCGGCTCGGGCCTCGGCATGATCGAGATGTGCGCGCTCGCCGAGGCGCTCGGCGCGGGGCTGGTGCCAGAACCCCTGATCGCGACCGCCCTCGCCACCCGCGTGCTCGCCGCGCCGGAGCGCGAGGCCGCCCTCGAAGGCCGGCTCCTCGCCCTGCCCGCCTGGCAGGAGCAGGCCGGCGATCCCTATGCCCCGCCGTCGGCCTCGGTGCGGCAGGGCCGCATCAGCGGGCGCAAGCTCTTCGTGCCGTCGGCCCGCGGGGCGGACGCCTTCGTGGTGACTGCCCGCGAGGGATCCTTCCTGGTGCGCGCCGATGCGCCGGGCGTGGCGCTGGAGGTCGTCACCCTTCAGGACGGCAGCCACGCGGGCACGCTGGTGCTCGACGGCGTCCCCGCCGAGGCATTGCCCGGGCGCATCGAGGCCGGGCTCGACGACGCATGCCTCGCCACCGCCGCCTATCTGCTGGGCCTGACCGACGCGGTGCTGGAACGCACCGTCGCCTATCTCGCGGTGCGCAAGCAGTTCGGCGCCGTCATCGGGACCTTTCAGGCCCTGCAACACCGCAGCGTCGACCTGAAGCTCCAGGCCGTCCTCGCCCGCGTCAGCGTGGAGGAGGCCGCCCGGCTGTGCGATGCGAACGAAGGGGCCGGCGACCGGCGCGCGGCCGTCTCGCGCGCCAAGGCGCGGGCGTCCGACGCCGCGCTCCTGGTGACGCGTCATGCGGTGCAGCTTCACGGCGGCATCGGCTTCACCGACGAGTGCGACATCGGCCTCTACCTGCGCAAGGCGATGGTGCTCGCCCCCGCCTTCGGCGGCGCGGCCTTTCACCGGAGCCGCTACGCCGACCTCGCGCTCGACCATGCCGCGGACCCGTCCGCCGCACGCGCGCAGACCACCTGAGGAGCCACCATGACCCCTTCGCCCTACCGGCTCGACGATTTCGACACCCTCGACGACCAAGCCTTCCGCGCCCTGGTCCGCGCGTTCCTGAGGGCGCACTACCCGGCGGACCTGCGCAACCCGCCGAAGCGGCTGCACTGGGACGAGATCCGCTGCTGGTACATGATCTTGTCCGCCCACGGCTGGCTTGCCCCGGGCTGGCCGCGCGCCCATGGCGGCATGGGGCTCTCCGCCGCCAAGCAGCTGATCTACATGGAGGAGTTCGAGCAGTTCGGCGCCGCGCGGATGCCGGACCACGGCATCATGCTGCTCGGCCCCCTCCTCATCCGCTACGGCAGCGCGGCGCAGCAGCGCGCGTTCCTGCCCAGGATCCTCTCGGGCGAGCACATCTGGTGCCAGGGCTACAGTGAGCCCAATGCCGGATCGGACCTCGCCAACGTGCAGACGCGCGCGGTGCTCGACGGCGAGGAATGGGTGATCAACGGCCAGAAGATCTGGACCACGCTGGCGCAGGACGCGGAGTGGATCTTCATGCTGGTGCGCACCGATCCGGCCGCGCGCAAGCAGGAGGGCATCAGCTTCATGCTGGTGCCGATGAACAGCCCCGGCGTCACCGTGCGCCCCATCGTGAACCTGGAGATGCAGGACGAGTTCTGCGAGGTCTTCTTCGACGACGTGCGGGTGCCGCGCGAGAACCTCGTCGGCGAGATCAACCGGGGGTGGAGCATGGCCAAGGCGCTGCTCGGCTTCGAGCGCATCTTCCTCGGCTCGCCCCGGCAGTCGGCCAATGCGCTCGATCGGCTGAAGCTGCTCGCGCGGCATGTGGGCTGCTGGGGAGACCCGGTGTTCCGCGACCGCTACGCGCGCCTCGCCCTCGACCTCGCCGACCACAAGGCGCTGTACGAGCATTTCGCCGACATCCTGCGGCGCGCAGAGCCGCTCGGCCCGGAGGTCTCCTTCCTGAAGCTGCACCAGGGCGAGCTGTACCAGCGCATCACCGAGCTGATGCTGGAGATCGGCGGGGAGGCGGCCATCGGGCTCGAGCCCATCGGCGGCAACCGCGACCTCAATCCCGCCGGGCAGTTCCTGGCGTCGCGCGCGGCTACGATCTACGGCGGGGCGAGCGAGGTCCAGCGCAACATCCTGGCCAAGAACGTGCTGGGCCTGCCGGGATGAGCGACAGGGCCGCCCGCGGATCCATTTCCCCGGCCCGCGGCGCGTCCCGTCGGCCGGCGGCTGCGCAAACGGGATGACGAAGATGACAGCTCACGACCCGGGCCTGCACGACAGCATCAGGGAAGAGGTGCGCAAGCTGTGCGGGCGCTTCCCGGCCGAATACTGGCGCAAGCTCGACGCGGCGCGCGACTATCCCACCGCCTTCGTCAAGGCCCTCACGGAAGCAGGCTACCTCTCCGTGCTCATTCCGGAGGCCTATGGCGGCACGGGGCTCGGGCTCTCCGCCGCGGCCGCGATCCTGGAGACCATCCAGGCGGAAGGCTGCAACGGCGCCGCCTGCCACGCCCAGCTCTACATCATGGGCACGATCCTGCGGCATGGCTCGGAGGCGCAGAAGCGCCAGTACCTGCCGAAGATCGCCACCGGCGCGCTAAGGCTCCAGGCCTTCGGCGTGACCGAGCCCACGAGCGGCACCGACACCAGCTCTCTGCGCACCTTCGCCCGCCGAGAAGGGGACCGCTACATCGTCAACGGGCAGAAGATCTGGACCAGCCGGGCCGAGCATTCCGACCTCATGCTGCTGCTCGCCCGCACCACCCCGCGCGACCAGGTGGCCAAGAAGACTGACGGCATCTCCACCTTCATCGTGGACATGCGCCAAGCGCTCGGCAACGGGCTGACGATCCGTCCCATCCGTACCATGATGAACCACAGCTCGTGCGAAGTCTTCTTCGACAACATGGAGGTGGCCGCCGAGAACCTCGTGGGCGAGGAAGGCAGGGGCTTCCGCTACATCCTCTCGGGCATGAACGCGGAGCGCATCCTGATCGCCGCCGAGTGCGTCGGCGACGCCAAGTGGTTCACCAACACCTCGGTGAGATATGCGCGGGAGCGGCAGGTCTTCGGCCGGCCCATCGGGGCCAACCAGGGCATCCAGTTCCCCATCGCCAAGGCTTATGCGGCCATGCGTGCGGCGGAATTGATGGTGCACGACGCCGCGCGCCGCTACGAGGCCGGGCTCGATTGCGGGGCCGAGGCCAACATGGCCAAGATGCTCGCGGCCGACGCCTCCTGGGAAGCCGCGAACGTCTGCCTTCAGACCCATGGCGGCTTCGGCTTCGCCGAGGAATACGACGTGGAGCGCAAGTTCCGCGAGACCCGCCTCTATCAGGTCGCCCCCATCTCCACCAACCTCGTCCTCGCCTATGTGGCCGAGCACGTGCTCGGCCTGCCCCGCAGCTACTGAGCCGGGCGGGGACGGCGCCGGACCGCGCCCTCTTCGAACAAGGAAGGATCAGCATGAGACGCGCCGCCATCGTCGCTCCCCTCCGCACGCCCGTGGGCCTGTTTGGCGGCGCCTTGCGGGAGGTGCCGACCGAAAAGCTCGGCACGCTGGTGATCAAGGCCGTGCTGGAGAAGAGCGGCATCGATCCGGCCCGCATCGAGGACGCCGTCTTCGCCCAGTCCTATGCCAACAGCGAGCACCCCTGCATCGGCCGCTGGCTCGCCCTCGACGCCGGCCTGCCCATCGAGGTGCCCGACATGCAGCTCGACCGGCGCTGCGGCGGCGGGCTCCAGGCCATCGCGACGGCGGCCATGATGGTGACGAGCGGCGCCTGCGACGTGGTGCTCGCCGGCGGCATCGAATGCATGAGCCACATCGAGCACTACACTACCGGCGCGCGCTGGGGCACGCGCTCCGGCGCGCTCAAGCTGCACGACCGGCTGGACCGGGGCCGCGAGCGATCCCAGCCGGAATGGCGCTTCGGCCACATCTCCGGCATGGTGGAGACAGCCGAGAACCTCGCGCAGGAATACCAGATCAGCCGGGAGACGGCGGATGCCTTCGCCGTGGCAAGCCACCGCAAGGCCGCCGCAGCGTGGGAGGGCGGCCGGTTCACGCAAGAGGTGGTGCCGGTGCCGGTTCCCCAGAAGAAGGGCGATCCGGTTCCCGTCCTACGCGACGAGGGCGTGAGGCCGGGGACGAGCCTCGAAGGCCTCGCGAAGCTCAGGCCGGTGATGAAGGGCGGCACGGTCACCGCCGGCAACGCCAGTCAGCAGAACGACGCCGCCGCCGTCTGCCTCGTCGTGGCGGAGGACAGGCTCGCGGAGCTGGGGCTTACGCCCATGGGCTTCCTCGTCGGCTGGGCCGCCGCCGGATGCGCACCGGGCACCATGGGCATCGGGCCCGTGCCGGCGACGGCGCGGGTGCTCGCCAAGGCCGGGCTGTCGCTCGCCGACATGGAGCTCGTGGAGCTCAACGAGGCGTTCGCGGCCCAGGTCCTCGCCGTGCTGAAGGCCTGGCGCTTCGAGGACATGGACCGGCTGAACGTCAACGGCTCGGGCATCTCCCTCGGCCATCCCATCGGCGCGAGCGGGGTCCGGATCATGACCACGCTGCTCCACGAGATGAGGCGGCGCGGCGCCCGCTACGGCCTCGAGACCATGTGCATCGGCGGCGGGCAGGGCATGGCCGCGATCTTCGAGCGGGCGTGAGGCTCCGCGCGCATGCCGATCGCGCTCGATACTGCCGCGCCCGACCTCGCGCGGTTCGTGCAGGCGGGCGACACCGTCTGCTGGGGGCAGGCTGCCGCAGAGCCCCTGGCTCTCACCCGTGCCCTCATGGCCCAACGCGCGGAAATCGGAGGTTTCTCCGCCTTCATCGGCGTCAGTTGGTGCGAGAGCGTGGACGTGGCCTTCTGCGACCACGTCCGCTTCGTCTCCTATTGCGGCACGGGGCGGAACCGGCACCTCGCCGCCGCGGGCGCGCTCGACATCCTGCCCGTGCACTATGCCGCGCTCGGGGACATCCTCGGCCGGAGCGTCGACGTCCTCATGCTCCAGCTCACCCCTCCGGACACGCGGGGGCGCTACGGCTTCGGCCTCGCCTGCGAGTACCTCGCGCCTTTGGTGGAACGTGCCCGCGTGGTGATCGCGGAAGTGAACGAGGAAGCCCCGGCCACCCCCTGCGCGCGCACCATCGCTCCGGACGACGTGGACGCGGTGGTGCGCACCGCGCGCGCCCTGCCCGAGATGCCGCACGCGCCCACAGGTGAGAGCGAGGCGCGCATCGCCGCTCACGTGGCCGGGCTGGTGCAGGACCGCGCCGTCCTGCAAGTGGGCCTCGGCGCGCTGCCGGACCGCATCGCGCGGGAGTTGTCGGGCCACCGCGACCTCGGCATCCACACCGGCCTCATCACCGACGGCCTGGGCGATCTCATGGAGCGGGGAGTGGTCACGAACGCCTTCAAGACGCGGGATATGGGCGTTTCCGTCACCGGCCTCGTGGCGGGCGGCCCAGGGCTGATGCGGCACGTGCACGGCAATACGGCCGTGCGCCTCGCCGCCACCGCCTATACCCACGACCCTGCGATGCTCGCCGCCATGGACCGCTTCACCGCCATCAACTCCGCCGTCGAAGTGGATCTCACCGGCCAGGTCAACGCGGAGGTGGCGGGCGGTTGCTATGTCGGCGCGGTCGGCGGCGCCGCCGACTTCCTGCGCGGCGCGGCCCGGGCGCGGGACGGGCTGCCCATCGTCGCCCTGCCCTCCACCGCCGGCGGGCCGGGCGGCCGCGTCAGCCGCATCGTCGCGAGGCTCGAAGGGCCGGTCAGCACCGCGCGGTCGGATGCGGGCGTGATCGTGACCGAGCACGGTGTCGCGGATTTGCGTGGGCTCACGCTCTCCCAGAGAGCCCGGCGGATGGTGGAGGTCGCCGCGCCGCAGTTCCGTGAGGCGCTGGAACGCGCCGCCTTCGGCGCCCTGAGATCGCTCTAGGGTTGAGACTTAACGCAGCCAACATGAGATGAGGGCGGCGATGCAGAGGGAGGCCAGATAATTCCTGGCGAGTTTGTCATAGCGGGTGGCTATGCGCCTGAAGTCCTTGAGGCGGCAGAACATGCGCTCAATGGCATTACGGCTGCGGTATCGTTTTCGGTCGAAGGGGTGGAGAAACTTGCGGTCATCCTTGTTTGGGATGACCGGGCGCATGCCCCTGCCGCGGAGATCTTCGCGGATCTTGTCGCTGTCATAGGCCTTGTCGGCAAGCAGTTCGTCGGCCGGCGGAGCGGCGTCGAGCATGAGAGGCAACATCTTGACGTCGGCTGCCTGCCCCGGCGTGAGAGCGAGGACGAGAGGCCTGCCCTTGCCGTCGCTCAGGGCATGGATCTTAGTCGTTCGACCACCGCGAGAGCGACCAATCGCCTGACATTGGGGCCCCTTTTTCGGCGCCGGCCGCCGAACGGTGCGTCTTGATGTGGGTGCTATCGGCCAAAAGCTGCCGGGGCGTGCGCTCATCCCCGGTTAAAGCTGCATAGATGCTCTGCCAGTTTCCCTTGCGGGACCAGCGATTGAAGCGGTTGTAGACGGTCGTGTACGGGCTGTAGTCAGCGGGGCAGTCGCACCAGCGACAGCCACACCGGAGCACATGCACGATGCCCGACAGGATGCGTCGGTCATCGACCCGGGGTGGGCTGCCGTAATGTGGCAGAAGCGGCTCGATCTTCGACCACTGATCGTCATTCAACCAGAACAATCGGCTTATGGACGCATATCTCCCATCGAGCCGATTGAATCATGGTTCAGCCATTAAGTTTAGAGCCTAAAGCGCGATCCGAGCAAGGTGAATTTGCTCGGTGAATCGCCTCCCAAAATAATCACAGAGCACGCGCGTCAAGGCGCGGACCTCGCGGAAGAGCAAAACACACAACCATGCGCAATTGCCTTCCACGGGACGCCGTCCCCGGCAGGCCGCAACTTGACAGTCCCTGGCGGCGGCATTCACGTATATAAACGACGTTCATAAGAGCGGCGGCAAGCTGCGGTTTCAAGGGAGGGTTGTGATGCTCGTTCCGATATCCGCGACCGGCGGAGATCAGACACATGTGGTGAAATCAGCCGTCCGGACCCTGGAAATCCTCGAGTTCTTCGACGAGGTGCGGCGGCCGGCGAACGTGGTGACTGTGTCCGATGCGCTCGGCTATCCCCAGTCCAGCACGGCGGCCCTGCTGCGCAGCATGGTGACCATGGGTTATCTGCAATATGACGCACGGGCGCGCACCTACATGCCCACCGATCGTGTCTCCCTGCTCGGAAGCTGGATCTGCCCCCCGCTGTTCGAGGACGGCGCGCTCCTGCGGATGGTGCGGGCGATCCAGAGCCGCACCGGCCAGCTCGTCCTCATCGGCGCGCGGAACGGCGATTTCGCCCAGTATGTCCATGTGCTCAAGCAGCCACAGGCGGTGGCCCACCACATCCATTCCGGCATGAAGCGGCCGATCACGACCTCCGGCGTTGGACATGCGCTGCTCTCGGCGCTCCCGGACCACGACGTGCGCCGCCTCGTCCATCGTATGAACGCCTATGCCGGCGCGCCGCTGGACAAGGTGGACATCGCCGAGCTCCTGGCTCAGCTCGCCCGCGTCCGGCGGCGCGGATACGCCTTCTCCAAGCACCGGGTGGTGGAGAATTACGGCATGATCGCCGTCAAGCTGCCGTCCGAGTTCACCTCCCGGCTGCTCGTCATCGGCATCGGCGGCTGCGTCGACGCGCTCCAGGCGCGCGAAGGCGAGCTGGTCACCGTCGCGCGCGAGGAGATGGCCCATTATCTCGCCGGCAAGCGCCCCGGGGACGAAGGCGGCTTCAGGCTGCGCCTCGTGTCGGACCAGCCGGCCGCCGTGCGGCCACGGGCCGAGCAGGAGACGGTCTGAATATCCGCCGGCGAGATGGGGCGGTTCGCCTATCTCGCCACACGCCTCAGAACCCCTGGAAGACGATCTTGCCCACCACCTCGCGCCGGACCAGGCGGCGCGAAGCCTCGGCGAAGTCCCGGAAGGGCATGACCGCGTCCACGGCCGCGGTCATGCGACCGGCCCCCAACAGCTCGAACGCCGCGCGCATGCCCTCCCTGAGCCTCGGGTCGCGGGTGCGGAACAGGCGGTCCAGGGACGAGCCGTGGACCTCGATGTCCTTCAGCAGCAGGTAGTTCGCCGGGATCTGGGGGATCTGCCCGGAAGCGAAGCCCACGATCACGAAGCGCCCGCCCGGCCTGAGGCAGCGCAGCAGGCCGTCCACGTCGGGCCCGCCCACCATGTCCACCACCACGTCGACGCCCCCGATGTCCTCGGCCTTGAGGGCGTCCCTCAAGGCGGTCGTGCCGGCGGGCAGCAGATCGGAGCGCAGCACCACCTCCGCCCCGAGCCGCCGCACCGCCTCGGCCTTGGCGGCGGAGGAGACGAGCGCGACCACATGGGCGCCGAGGTGGCGGGCCAGTTGAATGGCCGCGGTGCCCACCCCGCCTGCGGCCCCGGTCACCAGCACCCATTCCCCCGGACCGAGGCGCCCCCTGAGCCTGAGCGCGCCGACAACGGTGGCCAGGACGATGCCACTGGCCGCGCCGGCCACATCGTCCACCGTGTCCGGCAGAGGCTGGCACGCGTGGTCCGGAGCCACCGCATATTCCGCGAACGCTCCGAACGGCGGCTGCGCCGCCACGCGCTGCCCCACCGAAAGTCCCTCGACGCCGCTGCCGAGCGCCACGATCTCGCCGGCGAGGTCGCGGCCGGGCACGAACGGCAAGGGGGGCTTCACCTGATACTTGCCCTCGAGCATCAGCAGATCGAGGAAATTGAGGGCGCCCGCCCCGGTGCGGATCAGCACCTCGCCGGCGCCGGGCGCGGGCACGGGGACCCGCGTCACCCGCACCGCGGCCGCCCCACCGTAGCCGGTCATGAGAAGAGCCTGCATCAAAGTCGCCATCACCGCCGTCCCTCCTCGTGCGCCTCGAAGCGCGGGGCGCGCCTGTCCCGGAAGGGCGCCGCACCCTTCCGGACTTCGGCGCGGCCATCCGCCGGCCTGCATGCCCCCAGCTCGCCATGAGCACCGCCTCGCGCAGGGTCCGAAACGGCGCCGCGCACAGTTGCTCCTCGATTACGCGCCGCCGATGGCGCCGCGCCCGATCCAATCGGCGACGGCGTCGGCGATGCGCCATCCGGCGAGGGCCTCCGCCGGCGGCGTGTCGGCGGCCGCCTTCGGGGCCACGGGATCGGCGGGTGGCGTGCGGCTGAAGCGCGGCGCGGGCGCAGGCTGGGTGACGCCGTCGATCTCGACAAAGACGCGGCGCGCCTGCATGTGCGGATGGCCGGGCGCTTCCGCCACGTTGAGCACCGGCGCGAAGCACGCGTCCGTACCTTCGAGGAGCGCGCACCATTCCGCGCGCGTGCGCTCCAGGAAGCGCTCCGCGAAGAGGCGGCGCATGTGGGGCCATTGCGCGCGGTCGTTCTGCGGCGGGAAGGCCGCGGCCTTGAAACCAAGCGTCTCGACCAGCTGCGCGAAGAAACGCTCCTCGATGGGGGCGATGGAGATGTAGTGGCCGTCGGAGCAGACGTAGGAATCGTAGTACGGCGCGCCGGAATCGGAGAAGTTCGTCCCCCGCTCCAAAGACATGATGCCTGCCGCGTGCATGCCGAAGAAGTTCGTCATCAGGTGGGCGGCGCAGTCGGAGATGGCGGCGTCCACCACCTGCCCGGCACCGGAGCGGCCCGCCTCGACGATGGCCGCGAGCACGCCGCAGGCGAGATAGAGCGCGCCGCCGCCGAGGTCGCCGGCGAGGGTGAGCGGCGGGGTCGGCGGTGCCCCCTTGCGGCCGATGGCGGCGAGCGCGCCGGTGAGCGCGATGTAGTTGAGGTCGTGCCCCGCGGCCTGCGCCAGCGGGCCGGCCTGGCCCCACCCGGTCATGCGGCCGTAGACCAGCTTCGGGTTCCGCGCGAGGCAGGCGTTCGGGCCAAGGCCCAGGCGCTCGGTCACGCCCGGGCGGAAGCCCTCGATGAGGGCATCCGCCTCCTCGACGAGCGCAAGCACGAAGTCGATGCCGGACTTATCCTTGAGGTCCACCGCGATCTGCGGACGGCCCCGCAGCAGCAGATTGTACTTCAGCGGCCGCTCGATCCCGAGCTTCACCGGCGTCCGGCGCTCGACCCGCAGCACCGCCGCGCCGAGGTCGGCCAGCAGCATGGCGCACATAGGCCCGGGCCCGATCCCCGCCAGTTCCACCACCTTGATGCCCTTAAGGGGTCCCATCCTTGTCTCCCGATGATGCCGTCCCACAAGACGCGCGAGAGCCTGCGCCGGGCGCAGGCGGGAAACGCCGCGCCGTTCCCGCGCGCGGGCATGAGCACGACCTGCGGCTCGAATGCTCCGACGGAGCATGCCTCCTCTCGCGCCCCACGTCCGTGGGACGCGGCGTACGATAGGTCGGCACGCCGCCACTCGACAGGGGGAGCCGGCGTGCCGACACAGACCCGCACATACGTGTTTTACGCGCCGCGCGCCGCACCTCTCCCTTGGCGAAGCCGGCGCGGGCCGTCACCTTCCGGCGCATCGCCCCATGCGCGGGAACGGTGCCTTGAGCGCGGTCGCAGGGGCCACCGACCGCGAGGCTCGGGCGTCGGACAGCACGCGGGCGCCGCAGCGCCCGCGACCGGACAAGAGGGAGAAGCAGATGCGAGGTCTGAAGGATCGGCGCGTGATTCTGACCGGAGGGGCGAGCGGCATCGGTCGCGCTACCGCGCTGCGCCTGGTCGAGGAGGGATGCGTCGTCGGCATCCTGGACCGCGATCTCGCGGGGGCACAGGAAACGGTCCGCCTCGCGGCGGGCCCGGGCAAGGCCCATGCCTATGCCTGCGACATCGCGGATCGCGCCGCAGTCGCCGCCGCGGTGGACGCGTTCGAGGCCGAGGCGGGTCCCGTGGAACTGCTCGCCAACGTCGCGGGCTGGGACCAGCCCATCCCCTTCGTCGACACCGACAGGGCGTTCTGGGACAAGGTGATCGCCATCAACCTCTACGGCCCCCTCAACCTGCACCACGTTGTGGTGCCGCGCATGGCCGCGCGCGGCTTCGGCCGCGTCGTCAACGTGGCCTCCGACGCGGGGCGCGTGGGCTCGTCCGGCGAGGCGGTCTATTCGGCCTGCAAGGGCGGCATCGCCTCCTTCACCAAGACCGTGGCGCGGGAGATGGCGCGCAAGAACGTGACGCTGAACGTGGTCTGCCCCGGCCCCACCGACACGCCCCTGTTCGACGCCTTCACCAGGAGCTCGCCCACGGGCGGCAAGATCGCGGAAGGCCTCGCGCGCGCCATTCCCCTCGGCCGGCTCGGCAGGCCCGACGACTATCCCGGCATGATCGCCTTCCTGCTCTCGGACGACGCCGCCTTCATCACGGGCCAGACCATCAGCGTCTCCGGCGGCCTGACGATGCACGGGTGAGGAGGCCGGGATGAGCGGAACCAACATGCTCGCCGGCAAGGTCGCCATCGTCACCGGCGGTGGACGCGGCATCGGCCAGGCGATCGCCCTCGGCATGGCCGCCGAGGGGGCGGCCGTGATGGTGGTGGACATCGGCGCGAGCCTTGCGGGCGGCGGCGAGGACGCGGGCCCCGCCCAAGAGGTGGTCGCCGAGATCGAAGCGATGGGCGGCGCAGCGCTCGCGAGCACGCTCTCCATCGTGGAGCCGGCCAACGGCGAGCGCATCGTCGCCGCGGCGGTGGCGCGCTTCGGGCGCCTCGACGCGGTGGTGAATAATGCCGGCATCCTGCGCGACACCATGTTCCACAAGATGAGCTTCGTGGACTGGAGCGACGTGCTGCAGGTCCATCTCACGGGCAGCTTCCTGCTCAGCCGAGCGGCGGCCGCGCAGTTCCGCGAGCAGAACGCCGGCGCCTACGTCCACATGACCTCCACGTCGGGGCTGATCGGCAATTTCGGCCAGGCCAACTACATGGCCGCCAAGATGGGGATCGTCGGCCTGTCGCGGTCCATCGCCCTCGACATGCGGCGCTACAACGTGCGCTCCAACTGCATCGCCCCGTTCGCCTGGAGCCGCATGACGAGTTCGCTGCCCACCGAGACCGAGGAGCAGCGCCGCCGCGTCGAGCGCTTCCAGCAGATGACGCCGGAGAAGATCGCCCCGCTCGCGGTGTGGCTGGCCTCGGACCGGGCACAGGACGTCTCCGGGCAGGTCTTCGGCGTGCGCAACAACGAGATCTACCTCTTCAACCAACCCCGCCCGATGCGTTCGGTTCACATGGGCGCGGGGTGGACGCCAGAGCTGGTGGACACGGTCGCGAAGGGCGCCTTCGCCGCCAGCCTCACGCCGCTGGAGCGATCGAGCGACGTCTTCACCTGGGATCCGATCTGATGGCCATCGACTACGACAAGCTCATCGCGCTGGCCATCCCCGATGCCCGCCACTCCTACACCGCCAAGGATACGATGCTCTATGCGCTCGGCGTCGGACTCGGCCACGATCCGACGGACCGCGACCAACTGCGCTTCGTCTGTGAGAAGGACCTCGCCGCTCTGCCCACCATGGCGGTGGTGCTCGCGAGCCCCGGCCCGTGGATGCGCCGGCTCGACACCGGCGTCGACTATGTGAAGGTGGTCCACGGCGAGCAGGGCCTCGTGCTCCATCGCCCGCTGGCGGCGGAAGGCGCGCTGGTGGGGCGCACGCGGGTGGTGGACGTCATCGACAAGGGCAAGGGCAAGGGCGCCGTCGTCCTGTCGGAGCGCCTGCTGACCGACGCGGTGACTGGCGAGCTGATCGCCAGAATCACCCAGAGCACCTTCTGCCGCGGCGACGGCGGCTTCGGCGGCCCGGCCTGGCCGAGGCCGGCGCTCCACAAGGTACCCGACCGCGCACCGGACATGGTCTGCGAACTAAGCACCAACGCCAACGCCGCCCTCCTCTATCGCCTGAGCGGCGATCACAACCTGCTCCACAGCGACCCGGACGTGGCCGCGAAGGCAGGCTTCCCGCAGCCCATCCTGCACGGTCTCGCCACCTACGGGGTGACGGGCCACGCCCTGCTGAAGGGCGTGTGCGGCTACGACCCCGGCCGCCTGCGCGCCATCTCGGCGCGCTTCACGGCGCCGGTCTTCCCCGGCGAGACCTTCGCGGTCAGCATCTGGCGCGACGGGGACGTCGTGAGCTTCGAGACCCGCGTAGTGGAGCGCGGCGTCCTCGCCATCGGCAACGGCAGGGCGCAGATCGCCTGAACCTTCCCGCCTGCCTGGACACGGGCGAAGGCCGCAGGCCGGGCCGCGGCGCCAAGACGCTCGATCGGACACGCATGGGGCGATCTGGCCACCATGCGCCGCGGGCCGGTGCCGCCAGGCGGGAATCCCGGGAGGCAAAAAAAGCGGACGGCGCTTTCGCACCGCCCGCAGGCGAGGGAGGAAGTGGATCTCCCTCGGAAGGAACGGATCAGGCCGGCACGCCGAGATTGAGGAAGGTGCCGCGCCCGCTGGCGACGAGCTTGCCGGCATGGTCCTGCACCCGCGCTTCTGAGCAGCACAGCGTCTTGCCGAGACGCACCACCGTGCCGCGCGCGCGCAGCAGCCCTACCGTCGCGGACGCGTGATAGTCCACGCGCAGGTCGACGGTAGTCTGGAGGCGGCCCGTCGCGGCGATGACGGCGTAGATCGCCGCCGCGTCGAGAAGGCTCGCCAGCACGCCGCCGTGGACGATCTGGCGTTCCGGCGTGGACACGAATTCCTGCCGCGCCTCAAGCTCGAACGCCACGCCGTCCGCCGACGCGGACACCGCGCGCAGCCCCAGCCACGCATTGAAGGGCGTGCGGTCGAGCCGCGCCTGGATCCGGGCAAGGTCACAGAAGGTTCCGCTCGTGGGCATGCTCATTTCATCCTCGCCGGTGCGGGACCCGGGGCGAACACGCCCCTAGGCTCGGTGCCCGCCCGTGGTGCCGCTCTCCCGTCCAAAGCGATCGTGCGAAACTCCAGATGGCGCAGTCTCGGCCTGGGACAGGGGGCGGGACGGCGCGCGCCCGCCGCGGAGCCACCCCGCGATGCGCTCTTCGCCTGGCCCTGCGGGCGCCGGGGCCTCCTGCCCCTCGCCGCGTGCGCGGCGAGGGATCGTCGTCCAGCCTCGAACGGGGCAGATGCGGTGCGATTTGGGGGATCGCCCCGCGGCCGAGTCAATCGCGGCGGGGCCAATCGCACGGATATGCTCAATTGGAGCCACGCCGCCCGGCGACACATTCATGTTCATCTCCCGGGTGCGGCCATTCCCGGTTGATCGCGGCGGGCGGAGGACTTCTTCTGGTGTCGTGGCATCTGCCTGCCGGCAATCGAAGAAGGGCTTCGAAGCTTGATGATCCGACCATTGTTCTGTGTTCTCCCGCGGCGGGGGCCCGGCGTTCGACGACCCGATGGCGGGAGCGATCCCATTCCACATGGACGCGGTCCACGCGGCACGGAAGCCGTGCCGCAGACCCGGCGCCGCGGACCCGGCCGCGCGGCTGCTCGCGGCGGCCGCACTGAAGCACTTCGGGCCATCCACGTTGGGAGCCACACCCGTGAACGAAACTGATGCCAAGCTGGGAGCCGGGCCGCTTTCCGGCATCCGGGTACTGGACCTCACAGTGAACGTGCTCGGCCCGGTCGCCACCCAGATCCTCGGCGACATGGGCGCCGACGTGATCAAGATCGAGGCGCCCGAAGGGGACTACACGCGCTTCGTGGGTCCCTCCCGCAGCGAGGGAATGGGGACGTTCTTCCTCAACATCAACCGCAACAAGCGCTCCGTGATGCTCGATCTCAAGCAGCCGGAGAACCGCGCGACGCTGCTCGATCTCATCGAGACCGCGGACGTCTTCGTCCACTCCATGCGGCTCGGGGCGGCACGGCGCCTCGGTATCGACTACGAGGCGGTGGCGGCACGCAACCCGCACATCGTCTACGCCTCGGCCGGCGGCTATCGGCAGAATTCCTCGCGCGCGGAATGGCCGGCCTTCGACGACGTGATCCAGGGCGTGAGCGGGATCGCCGCGCTGAACGCCCATGTCACCGGCGAGCCGCGCTACTTCCCGACCGTCATCTGCGACAAGCTGTGCGGCTACGTGCTCGCCTCCTCCATCGGCATGGCGCTCTACGCCCGCGCGCGCACCGGCCTCGGCCAGGAAGTGCATGTGCCGATGATGGAGACCATGGTCGGCTTCAACATGCTGGAGCACCTGTGGGCCGGCGTGCTCGACCAGCCCGAGCTCGGCCTCGGCTACAGCCGCATGCTGACCCCCCACCGGCGGCCCTACCGCACCCTCGACGGCTACATCTGCCTCCTCGCCAACACCGACGAGCAGTGGCGTCGCATGTTCCGCGTCATCGACCGCCCCGACCTCGTGGGCGATCCGCGCTTCGCCGAGATCACGCCCCGCTCGCAGAACATCGACATGCTCTACGGCATCCTGACCGAGGCCATGGCGACGCGCAAAACCGAGGACTGGCGCCAGCGCCTCGACGCGGCCGACATCCCGAACGGCCCGGTGCTGACCCTCGAGCAGATCTACGACGACCCCTACCTCGCCGAGACCGATTTCTTCCACCGCGTCGAGCATCCGAGCGAAGGGCGGTTCGTGACCATGGCCGTGCCCACGCGCTTCTCCCGCACGCCTGCGGGGGTGCGCCGCCTGCCGCCGCGCCTCGGCGAGCATACCCGCGAGGTCATCGACCAGCTCCGCGCGGAGCGCGCCGGAGCGGCCGCCGCGAAGGATTCCCTCGCGGCGGTCTCCCCCGCTGCCGACTGAAGTCGGAAAGTGGCCGGTCGCAAGCACGCGGGCCGTCTGCGCGATGCCGTTCTGATGGGCGTGCCATGAAGCCGGTTCGCCTTCGACGGCACGGGGGCGCGGCGGGAACGAAACCGCCACATATGCGCGGAATGGCGCGGTGGCATGGTTACCCCCGGTTTGCTTTGCTAACGAATTGGAGGAACGCCATTCCCTCCGGATCGCGCCGGCCCGCCTCGCGGCATAGCGGCGCCACCCTGGGGGATGCGCGATGAAGGTCGGGAGGACGGCTGTGAACGGGTGGTTGAGCAAAGACCAGCTTCAGGTGCAGGACCTCGTGCGGCGCGTCGCTCGCGAGCGCGTCGCCGCACGCGCGCAGGAGATCGATCTCAAGGCGGAATATCCCCACGACATGTTCGAGCTCATCAAGGAGCTCGGCCTGTTCACCCTGCCCTTTCCCCCCGAATACGGCGGAACCGGCAGCATGCTCTCCGCCTGCGTCGCCATCGAGGAGCTCGGCCGGGTGTGCTACAACACCGCCTATCTCCTGGTCGTCCAGTGGGTGCCCATCGGCGCGATCCTCGCCGGCGGCACGCCGGAGCAGAAGCAGAAATACCTGCCCGGCCTCGCCTCCGGCGAATTGCGCGGCGCGCTCTCCCTGACCGAGCCGCAGAGCGGCTCGGACGTGGCCGGCATCCGCACCCGGGCGAAGCGCGACGGCGACGGCTGGCGGCTGACGGGATCGAAGATCTGGTGCACCAACTCCGGCATGGCCGATTTCGTGCTGGTGGCCGCCCGCACCGGAGAGGACAACCAGCGCGGCAAGATCAACCTCTTCATCGTCGAGAAGGGCACGCCCGGCTTCGAGGTGGGCCGCAAGGAGGACAAGATGGGCGCGCGCGGCGTGCCCTCCCACGCCCTTTTTCTCGACAATTGCCACCTGCCCGCGGACGCCATGCTCGGTGACGAGGAGACCGGCTTTCGCGTGGCCATGGCGGCGCTCAACGATTCCCGCCCCATCATCGGCGCACGCGGCGTCGGCCTGGCACAGGGCGCGATCGACCACGCCATCGAATTCATCAAATCCCGCAGGGCGTTCGGGCAGGCGGTCTCGGACTTCCAGGGGGTGCGCTGGATGATCGCCGACATGGTGATCCAGACCCAGGCGGCGCGCAACCTGGTCTACGAGGCGGCGGCGGCGGTGGATGCCGGGGTGAAGGGCAAGGCGCTCGCTCAGCTCTCCGCCATCTCCAAGTGCCACGCGACCGACACGGCCATGAAGGTCGCCACCGACGCGGTCCAGCTGTTCGGCGCGGCGGGCATATCCAACGAATATCCCATCAACCGCTACTTCCGCGACGCCAAGGTGCTCCAGATCGTCGAGGGCACCAATCAGATCCAGCGCAACATCATCGCCCGCAACGTGCTCGACTGAGCAAGCGGGGGTGCCGCGCACCGAACCTGAAGGAGAAAACGAAATGGACGTCCTGGGCCTTGGGCTTTTCTACGAAGATCTTCCGATAGGGCGCACGTTCAGGACGATCGGACGCACCATAACCGAGACCGACATCATCAATTTCGTCACCTGCACCGGAATGGTCGAGGTTCTGTTCACGGACTTCGAGTTCCAGGACAAGGAATCCGACATCAAGGGCCGTGTCGCGCCCGGCGCGCTCGTCTACGCCTTCATCGAGGGCCTCCTGACCCAGTGCTCCATGCAGCACACCGGCTTCGCCTTCCTCGGGATGGAGCTCGAGATCAAGGGACCCACCGTCGCCGGGGACACCGTCCACGTGGAAGTCGAGGTCATCGAATCCCGCCGCTCCAAGAGCCGTCCCACCCGGGGCATCGTGCGCACGCGCAACACCGTCAGGAACCAGCGCGGCGAGGTGGTGATGGTCTACACCCCGGCCCGCATGGTGAAGGCGCGCACCGACGGCAAGGAGCAGGCCGCATGAGCGCCCTGCCGCCGGCGGGTCCCCGCGCGTCCGGTCCGTCGCGGATGCTGGCTAGCCCGTGGGCCGGCCGGCACCCTGCGGGTTTCGGTGGTGACGACGCGCGCTGGCGCGGCCCGTCCCGTCGCGCCGACGAGAGCCGCGCCGCCATCTGGAATGGTCCTTCCCCGATTTGCCGCCGGCAAGTCCCTGAACCACGCATTGGGCCCCGGCTTGCTGCTGGATTGGTGGTGCGCTAATCGTGCTCTCGGCCGCTCCGGCCGACGAAACGCATAGCCTGCCCGTCGACGCGATGGATGAAACATGGTGATCGAAAGCGCGCCTAAATCCACGCTGAGGGTTCTTGGCATTTTCGATGTCATTTCGCAGGCGTCCGGCGGATTGACGCTCGCAAAGCTGAGCCTGTTGCTCGAATCTCCCAAAAGCAGCCTCTTGAATTTGCTGCGCCCCTTGGTCGCACAAGACTATCTCTCCTATGGCAACGGTGTTTACACGCTCGGCCCGAGGGCTTTCAGCCTTGCGTCGGGCATCCTCGGCGTCCGCAAGCAACCCTCGCTCATCCGCCAGTTTGCCCACGAACTGGCGGAGGCGACGCACGAGACGGTCATCGTCGCCGCGCTCGACCTCGCCGCCGACCTCGCCGCCTATGTGGACGTGATCGAGAGCCCCCAGCTCGTGCGCTATTCCGTGCCGGCCGGCGTCACCCGCCCGCTCTATTGTTCCGCCGCCGGCCGCCTGCTGCTGGCGTTCCAGCCAGAAAGCTGGCGGGACGCCTATTTCGAGCGCGCGGAGCTGAAGCCGCTCACCGCGCGCACCGTGACGAAGGTGCCGGAGTTGCGCACCATCATCGCCGAAATCCGGCGCACCAACATCGCCTACAGCTCGAACGAGGCGGTGGATGGCGCGGCAGGGATCGCCGCGCCGGTGTGCGATGCCGACGGCACCGTGGTCGCGGCTCTTCTCGTCGCCGCCCCGGCCATGCGCGCCGAGCAGAACCGGGCCCATCTGCGCCAGGAAGTGATCCGCGCCGCCGCCCGCGCGTCACAGGCGCTCGGCCACCGGGAAGCCGAAGCCGTCGCCTGATCCGCTGCCGCGTCTCGACCTCGGCCGCAGGCTGCCCGGTCCGCATATCCGCGAGGGTGCACTGCCTGGTGGACGATCAGCGGGTTCCCGGGCATCGCCGGCCGGACGGAGGGCTTGCGCGAGAACCGCAACGTCTCAGCTCGGGAGAAGCGGCGCCCGCTTCGGGAAGCCGCGCTGTGGTGATTTCAAAGGAACTCCGTCACATCCCGAGATAGGCTTGGCGAACGTGATCGCTGTTCCGCAGCTCGACGGCCGTTCCCGAAAGCACGATGGCTCCGTTCTCGATGACATAGGCGCGTGACACCAGTCCCAGCGCGATGGGGACGTCCTGCTCGACGAGAAGCAGGGTCAGGCCGTTTAGAACGAGGTTGCGCAGAACCTCGTAGAGCTCGCGCACAACAATGGGCGCCAGCCCCAGGGAAGGCTCGTCCAGCATCACCAGCCGGGGCCGGGACATCAGGGCGCGCCCAATGGCCACCATCTGCTGCTGCCCCCCCGACAGGGTTCCCGCCGGCGCATCACGCTTTGCGACGAGCATCGGAAAGATGCGCCAGATGTCTTCCAGGGCGGCCTCCTTGGCGGCGCGCGACGGCAGCGGCGTGCCGCCCACGAGGAGGTTTTCGCGCACCGTGAGGGACGGGAAGATATGACGGGCTTCCGGCACCTGCACCAGGCCCGCATGTGGAATACCGTGGGCGGGCATGGCGAGGAGGTCATGGCCATCGAACGAAATGGCGCCCGCGGTCGGAGTGATCAGACCGGAAATCGTGCGCAGCAGGGTCGATTTGCCTGCGCCGTTCGGGCCGAGGATCGCGACCGCTTCGCCCTCCGCGACTTCAAGGGAGATCTCACTCAGGACCTGAAGCGATCCGTAGCCGGAGCGGATACCTTCGACGGAAAGTAGCGTCATCGTGCCTTGACCTTATCGAGCGGGGGAAGAGCCGGCTCCTCGGTCGGACGGCCAAGATAGGCTTCCACGACGCGCGGGTCCCGGGCGACGTCACTCGGCACCCCTTCCGCGATCAGTTCCCCCGCGTCCAGCACGACGATGCGGTCCGACAGGGCCATGACAGCGCGGATGTGGTGTTCGATGAAGATCACCGTCACGCCCGAGTCGCGAATGGAGCGGATCAGCTCGATCGCGTCGTTGATCTCGCGGGGGGTGAGGCCCGCCATGATCTCGTCGAGAAGGATGAGCCGGGGACGGGTCGCCAGCGCCCGCGCGATCTCGAGGCGGCGCTGCACCGCGAGCGTGACATCCGCGCTCGCCATGTCGCGATACGGATCGAGGCGCGTGAGAGAGAGGACGGAGCCGGCGATGGCGGCTGCTTCCTCCTCGGGGCGGCCGACCAGGGCCGCCGCATAGACCGTTTCGGCAACGGTCAGCGTGGGAAAGGCGCGGGTGATCTGGAACGTCCGCCCGATGCCGGCTCGGCAGATCTCGTGGGATGGCAGGCCGGCGATTTCCCGCCCGTCAAAGGTGATGCTGCCACTCGAGGGCTTGAGCGATCCGGCGAGCAGCGAAAACAGGGTTGTCTTGCCGGCGCCGTTCGGTCCGATGATGCCGAGGATCTCGCCCGATCGCACGTCGATCGACACATCCCGGACCGCGAACACGCCGCCGAAGTTCTTCGACACGCCGCTCGCCTTCAGAATTTCGCTGCCCTTGGCGGCGTCACTCCGACGGGCACCCGGCGCGGGACCTGCCGCCCGCGCGAGGTCGGGAAGCGAGAGTGCGCCACGCGTCACGCCGAAGCGTCTGAGGCCGGCGACGAGGCCCCCGGGGAAGCTCAGGATGGCGATCATGAGCGCGATACCGTAGATGAGGTGATGCGCGCTCGAACCCCCTGCATTGGCAAGCGCCGTCCGCAGATACTCGCCCGCCGGCACCAGCACCAGCGGCCCGAGCACCGGCCCGAGCAGGCTGCCGGCACCGCCGACGACGGCGAAGAGAAGCAGATAGATGGTGATCTCGACGCCAAACACCGATTGCGGATCGATGAAACCCGTGTGCTGGGCGCTGAAGGTGCCGGCCATTGCCGCGAAGAAGGCGCTGACCGCGAACGTGAACAGCTTGACCGCCATCGTGTTGATGCCGATGGCGCCGGCGGCGGCTTCGCTGTCGTGGATCGCGCGCCAGTAGAAGCCCAGCCGGCCAGAATACAGGATCTGGATGGTGGCCAGGGCGAATGTCGTCAGGGCGCCCGCCAGGAGCAGATAGCTCACCGGGCTGTCGAAGCGCATGTCCCACACGGATTGGCCGACCGCCGGAGGAAACAGGCCATTGGTTCCGCCAAGCGCCGGGATGCCGCTGACCGCGAAGAGCAGGACGTAGGACGATGCCAGCGTCAGGAGCGAGAAGACGAGCGGGCTAAGGCCCCTGCGAAATGGCAGGTACCCGACGATCATCGAGAACAGCGCCGCCAGCAGTCCGCCGATCAGCATGCCGAGCCACGGGCTGATGCCGTGGGCGGTTGCGAGATACACGGCGGTGTAGGCGCCCAATCCGAAGAAGGCGGAATGTCCGAACGAGACCTGACCGAGCAGTCCGCCGACCATGTTCCAGGACGCCGCAAGCAGGATCCAGCCGAGCAGGCCGACCATGATGCCGATCCAGTAGCCGTCCAGGAACAGCGCGGCTGCCGTGATGGCGAGCCACATGAGCACGAGGGCCGTCGCGGTCTGGCTGCGGACGAAGCGGGAGAGAATGGTCATGCTTCGCTCCCGCGTCCGAACAGGCCACGAGGGCGGGCCAGGAGAGCGAGACCAAACACCAGGTAGATGATGCCGGGCGCCGCGGGGTTGTTGAAGAGCGCGCTTGTCACGGCTTCGGCGATACCGATGAGCAGGCCGCCGACGAACGCGCCCCGCAGGTCGCCGAGCCCGCCGAGCACCACGACCATCAGCGACAGCAGGCTGTACTGGATGCCGGCGGTCGGCGTGAGCTGCGAGAAGGCCATAAGGCAGCCTGCCGGCACGGCGAGAAGCGCCGTGCACCCGACGAAGACCATCATCTGGACCGAACGTACAGGGATGCCGCAGAGAATGGCCATCGTCGGGTCCTGAGCCACCGCCCTCAGGCGGCGTCCGAATTCCGTGCTGAGGATGAACCAAGTGAGTGCCGCGCAAACGACGATGGAGATGAGGAACCCGATCAGCTCCGGCTTTCCGACCACCACGCCCGCGATCCGGAACGCCGCACCGTCGAGCGACGTGCGCACGTTCAGAAGGTCTGCGCCGAACACCAGAAGCGCGGTGCTCTGGATCGCAAAGGAGAGGCCGAGCGTCACCTGTGCCTGCATCAGGGGACCGGCGCCGAGGACCCGCCGGATCAGCACGAAATAGACGGCGATGCCGATCAGGGCGAGAACGGGAGCCACAAGGATGATGGCGGCGTACGGGTTGATCCCGAACGTGTGGTTGAGGATGACGATGCCGTACATACCGGCCATCAGGAGGTCGCCGTGGGCGAAGTTCAGCACTCGCATCACGCCGAAGACGAGAGCCAGCGACATTGCGACGAGCGCATAGATGCCGCCGAGCAGCAGGCCGGAGATCACGGCCTGGAGGAGGGTTGCGAAGGACATGCGCTGGGTTTGCTCGTTCAGGGGAGCATGACGGGCTTGCCGACGGCAATGCTCGGAGGGAAGACGGTGACCTTGCGCTTGCCGTCGACCCACGCCGCCACCAACTCCTCGGCGCCGAGATTGCGGCCGTTCGCCGGGTCGAAGCGAATGAACCTGAACGGGGTGATCGTATCGTCGCCGGGAATGTCGAGGGTGCGCAGCGCATCGCGGACGGAGGCGGGAGTGAGGTCCGGTGAGGTCTTGAGCGCGGCTTCCAGGGCTACCTTCAGTGTCATGATGGCGCCGTAGCAGGTGCCGGCGTAGCTCGACGGCTCGCTGGCGAACTTCTTGACGTAGGCCTCGCGAAACGCGGCCGCGCGCTTGATGTCGGGATTGAAGTAGTCGACGTTGGCCACACGGAGCTGGTCGATGACGGCCGCATCCACGAGTTCCGGCAGGCGCGGATCGCCGAGGCCGCCGCCGATGCCGAGCACGAAGGGCTTGAAGTCGAGCTGCCGCGCCGCTTTCAGCCCGGCCACCACATCCTCGGTGTAGCCGATCCAGACCACGAGCTCGGGCGTGCTGTCCTGCACCTTGCGCATGACGGGCAGAAGGTTGCGGTCAGCGCGATTGTAGGTGGTCTCGCTGACGACGTTGATCCCCTTCGCATCCATCAGCTTGCGCAGGCGTTCTCCGGTCCCGGCGCCGCGCGGGCTGTCCTCGTAGAGCAGGGCGATCCGCCGGTCGGCGAGCGGCTTCGCCCCCGTGATGGTCTGCATGTAGGCGAAGGCTGTGGTCGCCTCGTCATCGCTGCTGATCTGATGCGAGAAATACCATTTGTAGCCGCGGGCGAGAATGTCGGCGGATACGGCCGAGCCGTTGAGCAAGGGAACCTGCGCGGATTCGGCGAACTGCGCGGCGCCCGAGGTGCCGGCGCTGATGTCGCAGGCCAGAACGACCGGCGCCCGCCCCTCGCGCGTCAGCCGCTCCATCTCGCGTCGCGCGATCTCGGGTCGGCCCTGAGTATCGACGATCTCGAGCGTCAGGGGCCTGCCGCCGATGCCCCCGGCCGCATTGATCGTCTCCTGGGCGATTTCCGCGGCCTTCTTGGAATCCTGGCCGAGCACGGCGATCGATCCGGTCAGGGGCGTGATCATCGGGACGCGGATGGATTCCGCCGCGCGGGCCCCCTGGCCGAGGAGCGTTGACGCCGCCAGAATGAGGCTCGCACGCAGGCATTGACGAAATCTCATCGTGTTCTCCCGAAACCGCGTATCGGATTTAATCCTCACGGGGGACAGCAGCCTGGACAAGGGACTCCGGCCACTCGACATAAGTGTGCGATTTACGCAATAGGGGGAGATGCGGATCGGTTCAGCGGCCTCTCGATCGCCCATTCGATCTGTCTCGCACTTGCGAAGACTGTTGTCGGCGAGACCAGATCGGCGGCGCGGCGGACGATTTCCGTGCCCCGTCATGTCGTCGTCGCGGTGCGACCGGCCGCGCCGGCCCGCGTCAGGGCCTTCCGTTGGCGCGAGGCGCCCCGATCCCCTCCGGGTCGAAGCGCGCGCCATATCCCTCGGGTCGCGGTCGGGCGGCGGCTGGGCCGCATCCAACCCCGTCCGAGCTGGACGAGGCCACCAAGGCGCTCGTCTCCGATCCGGCACGTCTTCACCGCGCCGCCCACATGAACGGGATGCGGAAGGCGACAAGTGCGGGAGATGCAGATCGCCGAACCCGGCGCCGCAGCCTCGATTTCCTGTAAGATAGCCGGGACAGTGAGGATCTCGATCGAGATCTCGGTGCGGCCGATCGCCTCGTGAAAGGTCTCTACATCCATGGCCTTCTCCTTCTCTACCTGGTGAGCCCTCTGGCCTGGTTGATCGTCCGTATCCGCCGCTCGGAGAGGATCTTCTCGTCGGCGTCGATCCGGACCGACTGCTGCAGCACGCGCAGCGAGGCGCGCATTGTCTCGAAGGCCTCCCGATGCGCCGGCGGCACGCGGTTGGCCGCATCCTTCTCGCCGCGCGCGATTGCATTGCGCCCGAAGCGCGTATCAAGCGCCTGGCTCACGGCCGCGAACTCCTCGCGGATCTTCGGATCGAGCGCGCCGACCATGGCGTTCAGGCCGCGGGTATTCTGCTTCGCCTCGGCGGTCAGCCGCCCCAAGGCCTCCTGCGCCGGCCTCGAGAGGCCAGGGATGGCGACCGCCATCAGCCGTCGCTCCTCGGAGATCGTCTTCACCTCGGCCTTGAGCGCTCCGCCATAGGCTGAGCCGAGCGCCCGCAGCTCCGCCGCCGCGGCGGGGAGCGCGGCAAGGGCCTCCTTGCGCTCACGGCCGGTGGCGAGCAGCCGATCCATCATCCGGCCCGAGCCTCGCACAGCGCCATAGGCATCGGGCGCATTGGACATGGCGGCCGCGATGCGCTCCGCCGCGAAGCCTTTGACGATGAGGTCCTCGATCTTCCCGACCGCGGCCGCCGGGTCACGCCAGATGCGCGATGCGATCGCCCCAAGCGCGGCCCGCTGCTGCCGATAGTGGGAAGTGTCCAGCGCCCGCTGCCGCGCCTCGTCCTCCACCGGCTGCCGGAATTCCGTCACCGCCGGAAGCATGGGCGGAAGGGTGTTCCCGGCGTCGGACTGATAGGGCACCGGCGCGACGATGCGCGAGCGATCCTGCCGCTCCGCCTGGTGTTGGGCGCCGGCGAACCTGCGCACCGACTCAAACAGGGTCTTCAGCTCCGCCCGCTTCTGCAGGTCCATGTCCTCCGGCAGGCGATCAGCTATTTTGCGCTCCGCGACGGAGTCGGTTTTCTCGGTGAAGGCGCTCCAACCAAAGCGCGCGGTCAATGCTTCGCTGGCGGCCTTGATCTCCTGCACGACCGCACGATCCTCCGAGGCGAGGGCAAAGGCCGTCTTGTAGGCATCCGCCCCTCCGTGCGCGCGCACGGCCTCGATCTCGCCGAGCCGCGCCATCGCCCTTTCCGAGAGGGCGGGCACCGACAGCGTCATTGAGGCGCGCCGCCGCTCCTCCCGGATCTCGAACGAAGCCGCGCTCCTCTTGAACGCCACGGCATGGGCGCGGGCGAGCGGCACCAGCTCCTCCGTGACAGCCTTCTGCGCCGTGGCGCGCTCGCGGCGCGCGGCCCCCCCGTCGACAAGGGCAGCGCTGCCGCGCAGGAGGCCGAGCTGCTCCGGGCTCCGCGCCAGGACGTCGCCGAGCGCCCGCGAACCGGTCTTCGACGCGGAGGCCAGATCGTGGAGCTTGGCCATCGCCGCTTCGGGATCGCGGTAGATCCGCTCCAGCACCGGCCGCAGCGCCGCTTCCCGCTCCTTCACCGCCGGCGAGGCGATCTGCGCCAGGCGCGCGCCTTCTTCCACCGATCGCGCAAAGCGCGACACCGGCGCCAGCAGGTAGCTGCCCGCATCGGCGGGCTCCCGGGCCGGCCTGTCGACAGGCTGGTCGCTGTAGACGACGCTGCGCTCGCGGGCGATCGCAAAGCCGAGCGCGACGCTTGCCCGCTCCCACAGCTTGCCCAGATCGCTCCGCTTCTCGGCCAGCCACGCCAGCCACTGCGCCGTCCCCTCCTCCATCCCGGCCGCGGCCTCGGCGAACTGGTCGATACCGCGCAGCCGCGCGAAGTCACGGGCGTGCGCCTGGTATGAGGGCTCGCTTTCATAGTCGAGCGTGGTGGTCTTTGCCCCCGATCGCGACAGGCGCTCGACCAGCTGCTTGAAGAGGCCCGGGCGATGGCTTTCCTGTTCGAGGCGCTCTGTGCGGTCATCTGCGGTTTCGACCTGCTTCGCGGTCCAGACGTTGCGCGCGACCTGGCGCTCCTCAAGACGCCTCTCACCCGTCTCCTCGTCCGTCACCGGGATCCTCACGCTGATGGTCTCGACGCCGTCCTTGCGCAAGGTGATGGTGTCTCCCACGCTCACGCCACCCTTCTCGAGCGCGGCGGGCAGGCTGACGCCCCACTGCCGCCGTGTCGCTCCATCCTCGGTCCGGACATCGGCATAGGGGCTCGGAGCGACACCGTCGTCCTCACGGAATTTCGCCCGACCGGTCTCGACGAGCTCGCCCGTGACGCCGCCGGCGTGATCGACCCGCGCCACCCGGCCCCATTCGGAACGGGGCTCAAAGTCCTCCTGGGCCGCATAGAGGTCAGCCCGATCGCGGTGACGGCTCATCGCCACATAGGTCAGATGCTGGTCCATCATGCCCGTGGCGAGCACGAAGGTGCGGTCCACCGTCGCGCCCTGGGCCTTGTGGATGGTCGCGGCATAGCCGTGGTCGACGTTGCGATAGGTGTCCTCGCCGAAGACCACCTCGCGCCCGTTGTCGAGGCGGACCGCAAGGAGTGTCCGGCCGCTTTTGTCGGTGCTCGACATCACCGTGCCGAGCATGCCGTTCTTGACGTGCTGCGGCCCGAGGTGCTTGGCCCGCGGCTCCACGAACCGCGCATTCTCCAGGAAGATGATGCGATCGCCAACGGCGAACTCGCGCGTCCCGCGTTCGGTCGCGAACGAGCGGCTCGCCGATAGCGCGCCGTCGTCGGTCAGCACCTTGCGCAGCGCATCGTTGAGGCGCCTCACGTCCTCATTGGTATGGGCGAGGACGAGCAGTTCGTCCCCACGCAGGGGTTGGGGATCGCCCTCGGCCGATGTCTTGCCGGCGAGCGTGCGCCGGGCCTCGGTCCAGTCGGTGACGATCCGGCCGATGGCGGCCTCGTGTGTCGCGGCCTCGATGATATGGCCATGCTGCGCATAGGCGTCGAGGGCGGTCTCGACCTCGGCGCGCGCAAACAGCCGGGACGCATTGCGCGCCCATTCCTCCCGCTGGCGACGGACGCCGGCAAGCTCGGCAAAGCCGATCCGCTGCACGATGGCCCGGAATGCGGCCCCGGCCTGGATCGGCTGGAGCTGCATGGCGTCGCCCACCAGAACGACCTTCGCCCGCGCCTCCTCGGCGATCTTCAGCACCCGCGCCATCTGCTGCGAGGACACCATCCCGGCCTCGTCGATGACGAGTACGTCGCCCCGCCCGAGGCGTTCATGCTCGCCAGCCCAGGCCAGTTCCCATGACGCGAGCGTGCGCGATGTGATGCCGGAACTGGCCTCCAGGCCCTCTGCCGCCTTGCCGGCGAGCGCCGCGCCGAGAACCCGGCGCCCGTCGCTTTCCCAGGCGATGCGTGCGGCGGCGAGCAGCGTCGATTTGCCGGTACCGGCGAGACCGACGACGGCCGCGATCGCCGAGTCCGACGTGACGTGACGGACGGCATCGACCTGTTCGGCGTCGAGCTTGAACGGCCTGTCGGGCGCCCCGCTCCCGACGCTCTTTATCGCCGCGGCGACACGCGCCGCAGCAACACCGAAGCCGTCGCGCTGCGCGAGGTTATCCACGGAACCGGCCATACCGTGCTCGACGCGCAGCATCTCGCGCGTCGTGAAGATCGCTGGCTCCGCCGCCTTCCCCGTCTCGGGATCGAGCTTCTGCGGGCGCAGCGTGACGAGCTCGGGCGAGGCCATCAGCCGGGCCCGGATCGTGGCGAAATCCTCAGGATCATCGACGTAGCGATGGAGCGCGCGGGCCATATCGCGCTCATCAAAGGTGGACCGTTCGTTGCTGAGCTGCTGGAGGAGCAGGCCCGGATCGGCGGCAAGGCGATCGGCCATCTCCTGCCGCCGGGCGAGGTCGGCCGGCGCGAAGTACATCTCGACGCCCTTGCGGGCGAGCGCTGCCTTTTCCGGCCCCAGATGCTTCTGGGCAATCCCGTCGCGGCCCTGCTCGGCATAGGAGCGTCCGTCGAGGCGGATCTCATGGCCGGCGAGCGCCAGATGCCGGTTGGCGGTTTCCGCCCAGGCGATCTTCCACGCTTTCATGGTTTCCTTGTCGCCGGCCCACAGCTTGTAGACAATCTTGCCATTGGGCCGATCGGGCGTGACCACCCGGAGCGGCTGTCCGTCTTCCCCGAGCACCGGGACCTTCTTCGCACCGAAGCCGTCCGCCGCGAGCGGCCGCAGCATCGTCATCAGATGGACGTGCGGGTTGCCGTCCTTGTCGTGATAGACCCAGTCGGCGACCATGCCCTTCGATGTGAAGTTGTCCTGCACGAATTCGCGCATCAGCGCGATGTTCTCGGCCCGGCTGAGTTCCTCCGGCAACGCGATGATCAGCTCACGGGCGAGCTGCGCGTCCGCCCGCTTCTCGAACACGTCGACCGCATTCCACAGCACCTCGCTGGCCCCGGCCACCGATTTTCCGGCAATCGCTACATCGAGCCAGGCCGGGATGTCGTCCGGCAGCGCCAGCTCTTCGTGCACCAGTTCGGACGCTCCGCCCCGATAGCTGAAGGACGTGCCGACCTGTTCGTCCATCATCCGGGCGCGATGGCGATAGGCAGCGGCCGAGACGATGCTGCGTCCCGCCCCCCGGCTGATCACCTGCGCCCTGACGAACATGATGGCCATTGCCGCCGCCACTCCCCCCAAGCACGTCGCGCCCGCGACGTATATTGCGCCCTCAAACAGTTCGGACCGCAGGGCCGATGCCGCTTCGAACGGACGGCCCCAAAGGGCGCCGGCCGTCAGAGAGCCTTTCGGCTCACTGACAAATTAGCCTATTTAACTCACTTGTACGAGTCGATATAATCGACCGTCTTCGAGCTTTTCCAGCGTGGGACGAGGCCATTTTATGCGCGTAAAGTCGTCACTTTCCGAGATCGACGCCCAGATCGAGAAGCTGCGTGAACGTCGCAAATTTATGGTCGTTAAAGCGGGTGAGCGCTTCGCGCGGGCCGCCGCCAAGGCCGGCCTGGTGGAGCTGGAGATCCCGGACGAGGAACTCGACGCCATCTGCGAGGAGATCGCCGCGCGATTTCGCAAAGGGGCCAAGGCCAAAGGGACCGCCGGTTCATCGGCTCCTTAGGCGGATCGATCAGGAGATCGTCCGTTTCGAGCGACGGCGGAGAGCCATGATGACCGAGGCACGCAGACGCGACGCGCGCCAGACATTCCTGCTGGGCGGACTGGTCGTGCGCGCCGGACTGGGGGAGGCTGATCGGGCCTTTCTGCTCGGCGCGCTGATCGAGGCGCGCCGCATCGCGCCCGGCTCCGACGAGCACGAGCGGCTGAAGGCGATTGGACAAGACGCCTTCAGGCAACGCCCTGCCGACGACATGCCAGAGCCCGATCCGGAACATGGAGAAGAACCATGAAGGGGCGTCTGAACCCGACGCTGCTCCATGTTCTCGTGCCGATCGCCGTCACGGCCATGACGGTCTTCGTCAGCGGCTGGCGATGGCAGAATCTCGCCGTGGGCATGTCCAGCAAGATCGCCTATTGGTTTCTGCGCGGGGCGCCGCTGCCTGCCCTTCTGCTGGGTCCCCTCGCCGGGCTCCTGACCGCCTGGGCGCTGCCGCTGCACCAGCGCCGGCCGATCGCCATGGTGACGCTCCTGTGCTTTCTGGGCGTGGCCGGCTTCTACGCCTTGCGCGAATATGGCCGCCTCGGACCGTTCGTCGAGAGCGGAACCATCCCATGGGACCGGGCGCTGTCGTACCTCGATGCTTTCGCCGTCGTCGGTGCCATCGTTGGATTTCTGATCGTGGCCGTGGCGGCCCGCATCTCCGTTGTGGTTCCCGATCCGGTCAAGCGCGCGAAGCGGGCGGCTTTCGGCGATGCGGACTGGCTGTCCCTGTCGGCGGCCGGGAGGCTGTTCCCGGCGGACGGGGAGATCGTGATCGGCGAGCGCTATCGCGTCGATCGGGAGATCGTTCACGAGCTGCCGTTCGATCCCATGGACCGGTCCACCTGGGGCCAGGGCGGACATGCTCCGCTTCTGACCTACAAGCAGGATTTCGATTCCACCCATATGCTGTTTTTCGCCGGCTCCGGCGGCTTCAAGACGACGAGCAATGTTGTCCCCACGGCCCTGCGCTATTCCGGTCCGCTGATCTGCCTCGATCCCTCGACCGAGGTCGCGCCGATGGTGCGCGAGCATCGCATGCGCGCGCTCGGCCGGGAGGTCATGGTGCTCGATCCCACCAATCCGGTCGCCGGCTTCAACGTGCTCGACGGCATCGAGGGATCGCGGCAGAAGGAAGAGGACATCGTCGGCATCGCGCACATGCTGCTCTCCGAGAGCCTGCGCTTCGAATCCTCGACCGGCGCCTATTTCCAGAACCAGGCGCACAACTTTCTGACCGGGCTTCTGGCGCACGTGATGCTCTCGCCCGAATATGCCGGCCGGCGCAATCTGCGCAGCCTGCGCCAGATCGTGTCCGAGCCGGAGCCATCCGTGCTCGCCATGCTCCGCGATATTCACGAGCACTCCGAGTCCACGTTCATCCGCGAGACGCTCGGCGTGTTCACGAACATGACCGAGCAGACGTTCAGCGGCGTCTTTTCCACCGCCTCGAAGGACACGCAGTGGCTCTCGCTCGACAATTACGCCGCCCTCGTCTGCGGCAATGCCTTCAGGTCGCGCGACATCGTCTCCGGCAAGAAGGACGTCTTCCTCAATATCCCGGCGTCGATCCTGAGGTCCTATCCCGGCATCGGCCGGGTGATCATCGGCTCGCTGCTCAACGCCATGGTGCAGGCCGATGGCGCCTTCGCGCGCCGGGCCCTCTTCATGCTCGATGAGGTGGACCTGCTCGGCTACATGCGGGTCCTGGAGGAGGCCCGCGATCGCGGCCGCAAGTACGGCATCACGCTGATGATGATGTACCAATCGGTCGGTCAGCTGGAGCAGCATTTCGGCAAGGCCGGAGCGACATCGTGGATCGATGGCTGCGCCTTCGCCTCCTACGCCGCGATCAAGGCGCTGGAGACCGCGCGCAACGTCTCGGCGCAGTGCGGCGAGATGACGGTCGAGGTTCAGGGCCAGTCGCGCAATGTGGGCTGGAGCAGCTCGAGCAATGGCGACCGGCGCTCGGAAAGCGTCAGCTTCCAGCGCCGGCCGCTCATCATGCCGCACGAGATCACCCAGTCGATGCGCAGGGACGAGCAGATCATTATCGTGCAGGGGCACAGCCCGATCCGCTGCGGGCGTGCGATCTATTTCCGGCGCAAGGACATGAATGCGGAGGCCAAGGCCAACCGCTTCGTCAAGGTGTGAGCATCCCCCACGGGACTGTGCTTCCCAGGGGCAACGCTCTTCGCCCCGGCGACGCGGGGCAATAGCGGGCCCGCCCTGGTCACCCCCGCCTTGAGTGTCTCTCGAAAGAGATACATAATGTCGTCGATATAGGAGGATCGAGAATGGCCGCTCAAACCTCTATGCTGCACATCCGCATAGACGACAAGCTGAAGGCCGACGCGACCGAGAAGCTGGCCAGCGTTGGCCTGACGGTTTCCGACGCCGTCCGGATTCTGCTCACGCGCGTCGTAAAAGAGGGCGCGTTGCCGGCGGGCCTGACTGCGGACCCGGAAGCCCATGACGCATGGTTTCGAGCCAAGGTGCGCGAGGCCCTGGCCGACAGCCGGCCGGCGGTGCCGCACCAGCAGGTGATGGATGAGGCACAGGCGCTGATCGACAGGAAGCGCCGTGCGAAGGCTTGAGTGGCGCGAGGACGCACGCGCCGATCTGCTGGCGATTGTCGATTTCATTTCCGACGACAACCCCGATGCCGCCCAACGGCTGAAGGACGACATAGAAGAAAAGGCGTCAAAGTTGCCTGAGCATCCGAAGCTCTATCGTCTCGGCCGTGTCGATGGCACGCGGGAAATGGTCGTGCGTTCGAACTACATCGTCGTGTACGCAGAAGATATCCACGTCGTTTCCATCTTGCGCGTCCTGCATGCGGCCCAGCAGTGGCCGCCAGTGCGGGAGGACTAGGAAATCACGTGCCGGAGCGCGGGTTCGAACCGAACGACAAGCGCCCTGCGCTGGCCCCGAACTCTACGTGCCGCAGCGCTACTGAGCACACGAGGTGAGGCTTCCAGGCGCGCCCGCCAAGACGCGGGCGCTCACCGCGGTCTGCCGGTAGCCGCATGCACAGGTGCCCACCACCACGAAATCCGCCCTTCGTTCGCCGCAGGACGATCGATTGCCGTCGACGACGGCATCGGCGGCGATTCAATCTGGCACGTTGCCGTCATTCCATGACGGCAACGTGCCCATGGCCGCGCCGCGGCCAGCTGGAGCAGACGGTCGATCCGGCTGCTCCGGCTTTTGCCATAAAGGGAAAGAGCTGCCTCACGGCAGCTCCTCCTCGGCGATCCGACGGGCGAGTTGGGCGCGGGCCACCTCAAGCTCGGCTTCGATCTGGTGGCGCTCGCAGGCATCGACGGCGTTCCGCAGCTCGGCGCGCAGTTCCTCGATGTGGTGTTCCAGCGTCATCGTCATCTCCTCGATGTTCTTGTGAAAGATGACGACGGCGGTCATGGCGGGTGGGCACGGGTCAAAACCCGCGTCAGCGGCCAGCTTGCTGGCGCGCGGAGGAACCGATTTTCCTGCGCAACGGGAAAATTGGAGGGGCCGCGCGGTTTTGAGGCGTGCCCACCCGCCATGGCACACTGGGCATTCTGAGCAGACACGGGTCTTTCGGGACGCTGGGCATTGGCGCGCGCAGCTCCTGCCGGCAGGCAGGCTGCACCAATGGAGTCAACCGGTTCAGCCCTCCGACGCCCTTGTGACGCGCCGGAGGGACCAGGCCCGCGCAAGGGATCGTTACGCCGCAAGGCGCGAAGACCGCCTGGCGGGCTTCGTGGAGCCAGGGTACCCGGCGGAATAGAGCCCGGTCCGGCTTGCCGGATGCGCCCAGCGCAAAGCGTCGTCAAGTCCTCATGGTCTCGACGATGGAGGTTGGCCGTTCAGGGTTTATCGGAACATGGACAGCCCCTATACTGCTTCATATCAGGCCATTAAATAAGGCAGGCGACCGTCATGCGGCAGTTCAGGATTGCCGAGGGGACCTTCAACGAGGACACGCCGGAGCTTCAATCCGCCCTCGCCCAAGCCTACGAGCGCAAACAGCGGCCCCTCTGCCTGTGCAGCGAAAAGCCCATCGCGATGTACATCGCACGGGTCGATGGGGACCTGCTGGTCAAGCGTATGCCCCTGTCGGGACGCGACCATGCGCCGTCCTGCCCCTCCTACGAACCACCCTACGAGCTTTCCGGCCTCGGGCCCCTCATCGGCAATGCAATCCAGATCGACGCTGCGACCGGCGCCGCGGTCCTCAAGCTGGATTTCTCGCTGACGAAGCGTGGCAGCCGCACGGTATCGGCAGCCGAGTCCGAGCCGTCCGACACGGTGCGCAACGAAACCAAGAAACTCTCGCTGCGCGCGGTGCTGCACTATCTGTGGGAGGCCGGTGAGCTGACGGAGTGGACGTCGCTCTGGGCCCGCAAGCGCGGTTGGGGCAAGGTCCGGGCGAGCCTCATGAACGCCGCGAAACAGATGGAGACCCGGGCAGGCCCGCTCGGTGACATCCTCTTCGTGCCGGAGGTGTTCCATGCCGAGGACAAGGCCGCGATCGCGGCGCGGCGCGCCACCGCGCTTTCGGGTCTCCAGACCGCCGTGGGCGGCGGACCACGAAAGCTCATGCTTCTGGTGGGAGAGGTCAAGGAATTCCCCGAGGCCCGCACCGGCCGGAAGGTTGTCATCAGGCACCTGCCGGATTTTTCGCTAACGCTGGAGGACGCCGCCTGGCGTCGCCTGGGCAAGCGCTACGAGACCGAGCTGGAGCTTTGGGAAGCAAACGCGAACGCCCACCTCATCGCCATCGCGACGTTCGGCATTTCCAGCGCGGGCGTCTCGTTTATCGACAAGATCGCCCTGATAGTGGTGACCGAAAACTGGATTCCCTTCGAGAGCGTCGATGAATTTCGCCTGCTCTCCCGCTTGGCGGGAATGCTGCGCAAGAGCGTGAAGGGGTTGCGGTTCAATCTCAGCCGCGACCAGCCGCTCGTGTGCGTCACGCTACCGGAGCAGCGGCCATCGCCCGTGGCGATGTACATCGTGCCGGCGAGCGCTGGCGAAGAGTACGACCGCGGGCTCGCGGAAATGATCGAGGCGCGACCGGAGATGGCGGCCTGGATCTGGCGGACGGCGGACGGCGAGATGCCGCCCTTGCCTTGAGCCGGTCATCACGGGAATGAATCGGTCCCGCGGGATCGATTCATGGAAGTCGTTGGACGTCCTTTCCCTGGGACGCGAGACTCGCTCCATGGAAAGAACGGCACCAGGCCCATTGCATCTCCGCCGCATCGATCCCGCACGGAACATGCGCCGGTTTTATACGCTCTCCCTCCAGCCGACGCTGTTCGGCGGGGCGACGGTCATCCGCAACTGGGGCCGGATCGGCACGAACGGCCAGTCGATGATGGAGACCTTCGATCAGCCGGAACAGGCTGAAGGCGCGTTCTCGCGCCTCGCCCGGACGAAACGACGTCGCGGCTATGGCGACGCCGGCGTCAACGGAAACGGCTGACCTCGGTGAAGGCTTGCCGGCGGGCGATGAACCGGCGCAGCAGCGGCAGGAAGAACGCCTTGCTGAATCGGCCGATGGGCGGCTCGGGTTCGAGATAGAAGGACCTACCGACAAGATCGGTGTTGAATTCGTCGAGGATGAGCCAGAGGCGCAGATCGGCATCCAGCCCGGCACGGCGCCTTTCGATGGCCGGGATCTCGGCAAAGAACCGCGATGCTTCCGGCTCCTTGGTGGTGATCGGAAAGAAGAGCACGAGATCGCCGTCCGGCCGGACGATGCGCACGCCGACGGCGACGGGCCGATCCTTGCGGCCCTCAGTCTCGCCGGCACGAGCCTGCCGCGCCCAGAGATAGGGATAGCGGATGACAGTCGCGGTCTGGATGTCGTCGAAGCTCATGGCTTTCCGGCCTCATCCTCCCGCGCGTAGGCGTCGACGGCATTCTCGAACTCTGCGAGAAGGCCGTCGGGCATCGTCTCGATGGTCCCCGCTGAACGAGCGTCCGACTGGCGCATCAGCCGCTCATAGTCTTCAATGTTGAGGAGCACGAGGCGCGGCTTGTTGCGCTGGGTGATCATCACCGGCCGGCGCAGCGCCTCGGCGATGATATCGCCGGACTTCCGGGACAATTCGCTCGTGGAATAGGACCCACCTGAACGCGGCATGGCGATCTCCTGTATTTGCTGCCCTTGCTGTCATATACAGCATTGACTGCATTTGTGCAACGACGAGCCGTCCGAAGCGCCGTCGCCGACCAGGCGTGGCGCTCTGGACGGCGCGACATGGCGAAAGCTCCCTAGAAGGGAGGCTCGCCGCTGAGCAGGCCCTCCAGTTCGGCCCAGATGAGTTCGCGCTCCGCGAGAGCCATCTCCAGCTCGGCCTCGATCTCGCGGCGCTCCACGGCGTCGACGGCGTTCCGCAGCTCGGCGCGCAGTTCCTCGATGTACTGATCGATCGACATTGGTCGTCTCCTTGATGTTGGTGAAAGACGACACCGGCGGTCATGGCGGGCCGGAGGGATCAAGGAGCGCGAAGCGACCGCCGGAGCCGGCGAGTGGGGGAGCCGAAATGCGCCAGCATTTTGGGGGAACCGCTCGTCCTTGAGGCCTTCGGGCCGCCATGGCATCCTGGGACGATCTGAGCAGCCATCCCCGCTCCCGGTTGTGCACCCGACAAGCCGGAAGCAGGTTCGATGCCTGCTTCCGGCTGCGACACCGTGGGAGCCGGCTAGAGCACCTCGTCGACGATGCCGAGGGCATCCAGGCGAGCGTGATCCTTGATCGGAACCACTTCGTAGTCATCCGACATGAAGGTGTATTCGCCGCTCCAAACATCGCCGATCTCGGCCCATGTTCCGTCAGGCCAGACCGCGATGTCGTCACTACGGTGGACCTTTGCGCCTGTGAGATTTGTGGTGATGGTCATGTGTGTCCTCCTGGCTGCGGCCGTTCGCTACCAAAAAGGCTGAAGGCCCCGCCGCAAGGCGGGGCCCTCTGGTCGGAGGCTCAGTCCCGGTTCGGCCGGGACCAGATCAGCTGGAGGCCTTCCTCGCCTTCCACCTCGATCAGGGTGGCGTAGATCGGGGCCGGGAACGAAGGGTCGTCGAGCTTGACGGAGAGGTAGTCGCGGTCCGTGTCCCGGGCAGTCTTCTGCCAGGCCGCGCCGAGCTCGACATTCGCGCCGGCGAAGATGCGGAAGTGGGGGCCCTTGTCGGACGGATTCTCGACGCGGACCAGCTTGGCCTTGACGTTGAGGGAGAGCGTCCGGATGGAGCCAACGAAGCCGTTGGTGGTGGTGGTGAAGGTGCCGATGGTCGCCATTGTCTCATTCCCTTGGTTTTCTCGGGCCGCGCCCACCGCGACCTCGATGGCGGTCGACAGACCGGAGGCGATCGACCCGCACCCCCGGGGTCCCCGTTGCGCTCGCGCAATGGGGTGGCTCGTTGGGCTGGAACGCAGTGGAGGGCGGCAGGGAGCGGCTTTCTTGTCGCGCGAGGAATGGCGGCGATCCGGGGTCCCCGTTGCGCTTGCGCAATGGGGTGGTCCCGGCAGGGGAAGAAAGCCGCTCCCGGCCGTTGCGGGGATAAGAGCGAGACGAGCGAAGCGAGATCGGCCTTCGGTCAGACCAGCTACATCGAGGACGCAGGTGGGTGTGCCCGTCGCGAAGACAACCGGAATGAAGGCACGCGTTTGCCTTGGCCGTTCAGCTCCGGCGACGGCCCGCGCCCGCTCACGCCCTCGCCGACGACAAGGCCCCTCGCGCCAGCGCGATAAACCTCCCCACGAGGCCAACCCGACATCCGTGCTTCCTCTCGCAACCGATATGGCAGGATAGGGTCCGGGAAGTTCGCGCCAGGAGGTCGCGCGGCGTCCCTATCAAGCACAACGTCCGACTCCTCGAGCGACCGTCGTCACAGCTCGAAGGTGGGGGGCAGCAGGACCAGCGATCCGGCGCCGCCGGGCGGCGAGCCCCATCGAGGGCGACCACAAGGCGGGCCTTCAACCTTTCACCCCGGACGGCCGCGCCAGCGTCAGACACCACACATGCCCTCACATTCGTTGGGCCAAAGATCGAGCTGGCCGTGATCGGCTTCGATCGACAGATCGGCCTCGTCGAGCGGAACGGCGGAGCGATGGAGATAGACCTCCCCGCGAATCCCGCGCAGGCCGGTGCGGACATCAGCGCCAGGGTCGTGGATTGGACACCGGCCCCGAGGCTGAGCACGCGGAGCCGGATGGGGGATGGCGCATAGCCATCCCCTTCGACGGTTGGTGCGCGGAACATCACGCCGCCTTCACCGTCTCGGCCTGTGGCTGCAGGCCGTGCAGATAGGCGACGGCACGCTGCGCATGGGCGGCGGCCGCGAAGATCGCCCGCTTGTCGTTGGAAAGGACGCTAAGCCAGCTTCCCAGATAGGCAGCGTGGTCGGGTCTGGGCTCCAGCTCCGGGACGATGCCGAGATCGGCGCAGAGGAGCGCCGAGCCGATTTCCGCCACCAGCTCTTCGCGCGCCCTCTCGCTGCGATCCTTCGCGTAGCGGCTGAGATCGCGGCCGACGCGGCGGGGATCCGCCGTCCAGTGCACCGATTCATGGCTCAGAACGGCCACGTAGGAAGCCGCATCGCGAAACGTCTCGAACGGCGGCATCTGGATGTGGTCGGTCGACGGCGAATAGAATGCCGCCGTGCCGCCGTGCCGGATCACGGCGCCGGTATTGGCGAAGAATCGATCGGCATGCTCGATCCGCTCGATCGGATCGAGGACGGGCCCCGGAGGGCGATGGAAGTGGTCCGGCAGGCCCTCGATCTGCTCGACATTGAAGACGCTGTAGGTCTTCAGGAACGGGATGTCCCGCTCCACCTCTCCGCCGTGCGCGTCCGTTTCGGTCTTCGTGAACCGGCTGGCGTAGATGACGATCGAGCCCGATTCACCCTTGCGAACATGCCCGCCCAGCTCGACCGCCTGCTTGAAGGTCATCCAGGTCGACGAGACGAAACCCCGCGCCATGCCCTCCGACCACAGCAGCAGCACATTCATGCCGGTGTACGGCTCGCCGTTGTGGCGCAGCGGCCTGGTGATACGGCTGGTCGCATGGGCCGCACTCCATGGCCGGACCCACGGCCGCACGCCCTTCTCAAGATCAGCGACGATCCGCTCGGTGATCCGCGCATAGATGTCGCCACGCTCCTTTTCCTCTTTCCTGCTCATTTTGCTGAACCTCCGTCGTGGAGGCCGCGCCGATCGCGGCCCGTCACGGGGTCCGAAAGCCGGGGAACAGGCGGCACCGCGCACCCGGAGGTGCTCGCCCGCAGGGTGAAGCGCGACGGGCCGCAACGACGTGGAGGACGGCAAAGCCGTTGCGCTGTCCGCCGGCCCCGGCAGGACCTCCATCCGGGACGGGGCACGCTCGGCGGGACCGCCTCCCGGTCCCACTTTCCTCCTTTGGCGATCGAGGAAGGTTTCGAGGGAACATGCGAACAGGCCGGCCCCGCGAGGGGCCGACCTGTTTTCCGGACGACAGTTGAGAAGGGCGGAGCCGCAGCTCCGCCCGGGCGGCTCAGCCGAGAGCCGCCATCTGGAGCTCGGCCGCCTTGCGGTCGACGCTCTGGCCGGCATTCTCGACCGGCCGCTCGAAGGGCTTCCAGCGCTCGCCGACGACCTGCTCGTAGGCCGCGACGGCGCCCTCCGCCGCCATGCGGAGCGCATGGGCCTGAAGCCCCATGTCGGCCGCGAATTCGCGCTTGCGCTGGGCAGAGCTCGAGAACCCGACCGGGCCATCGAGATCCTCGTCGCGGATGTCGTTGGCGAGCTTGGCGGTGGCGTCGCGGGCTTCGGTGACCGCGCGGGAATAGAACTGGCCGGCTCCATGGGCCGATCCGACATAGGCGCCGACGATGCGCTGGAGATGAATCTGCATCGCCCGTTCGCTGAGACCCTCGCCCAGGCTCTCGGCCGTCTCGACGATCAGCCGCTGGTGGAGCTCCCGGATGCCGTCGCTGTCGAGAACCGGAAGTCCGAAGCTTTCGGAAATGAGGATGGTCTGGTGGGCGTCGGGGCAAGCCAGCCGGACCATTTCGAGCGTGGTGCCCTTACGGAGCTGGACCACGCGGGCGGACTGGCGGGGCGTGCGAGCGGTCTTGGTCATGTGAAGTTCCTTTCCTTCGGTTTCTCCCTCGGGATCGTACCGGCCCTTGCCGGTCTTCCCTTCGGGTGCGGTCGAAAGAAACCGGCGAAAGGCGGGCGCTTCAGGGTCCGGAGACGGCGAGGCGAGCGAAGCGGGCTTGCGGACAAGCAGGGCTTCCCGCCCTAGCGCGGGACGCGGGTGCGCTTTGCCGAGCCTGACGGCTCCGGCCGCCACGCGGCGCGGAACGCGGCCTTGAAGCGGCCGGCCGCCGGTTTACGACCGCAGCAAAACCCGAGGGGATGACCGGCAGGGGACCTGCTCGCAGGCCTCGAAAACCGACAAGGGAAGGCCGACATGACCTGTGACCACGGCCCGCCTTACCTCTTCGGCCACGACAGGGTGCCGGCAGAGAGATCGACCGGCGTGCCTGCGCGCAGCGCGCCACATCCCCGAACGCCGCGGCGGTTCACGGCAGCAATTTGCGGAGAGCTACGCGGAGATCGTCGAGACGGTCGACAAGGGGCGAATGCGAGAAGAGGCGCGGATCCACTGCCGCCGACGAAGCCTTGGCTGGAGACAGCCTGGAGCTTGGGCCTCAGACCGCCTCGGTCGCCTTCGCCCACACGTCCGGCCGCCACTGCCGGATGACGTCCTCGATCTCGGCCCGATAGGCCTCGGGATACTCCGCCACAGGTCGGCCGGCGACATAGGCAAAGACCGTCGCCATGTCACGGGCGATGGCCTCGTCGACGGCGAAGAGGTCCGCGATGTCGAAGCCGCCAAGATCCATGGCATTCCACCAGGCTAGGATGAAGCCGGCGACACGACGCGACTGCCCGGTGTCGCTGAGGGAGATGGTGAGGAGCCGCTCGAACGCGGCGCGCGTCGTCTCGTCCATGATGGAGTTTCCTATGGCTGCGGAAGGTTAGCTCGATCCGCTTGCACGCTCAACGCTGCAACCGAGCGCTCCTGCCGACGGGTTTTCACGAGAGCGCCTCGATGTCGCCGCGGCGCTCGAAGGTGAGGAGTTCGACAAGCTCGCGGAAGAGCCGCTCATCCGCCGGCGTCCAGCCGGCCCGATGCCGCCTCGATGCTCGGGCTTTTGCCTTTGCGGTGATGGTTCTCCGTTCGGCACGGTGCTCGATCTGTCGCTCGATCCGAGCAAGATGGCTGCGGGCGGCGGCTCGTATTCTCACGGCCGGCGCCGGTCCGCCCGGGAGATTCATGACGAACTCCCTCGGGCGCGGCGCCGCGAAGATGCCGCCGGCCATGCCGGAAACGGGCTGGTGTCCGGTGCATAGGAGGCGGGCAACACGACCGGGGTGATCGAGGATGCGAGATCCTCGCCAGCAATTGCCCAGTCGACCAGCGGGGATTGCCCGCCGGCATTCTGCCGCATGGCATCACTGAGGATGTCATGAAGAGCCGCATCGATGGCGGCGCGTGGCTCTGGCCCCGCCTCGACCAGCAGATGAACGGCGACCAGGTACGTCGTCATGGCCGGCCCTCCCTGTGGAGCACCGGGTGCGCCGATGGTGACCGGATCGATAGCAGGACGGCCTGCTTCCAGGCGTCGGCGCCGGAATAGTGCCGGCGCAGCTTGGGGTGCCAGACGACGAGGAGATCCTCATCGTCGTCGTGGGCGGCCTTCCATCCGAAGGCGGAGGCGATGATCTTCCAGGGCATCGCCGCCTCCTATCCGTTCCAGCCAACGAAGTTGGACGGGCCGGAATAGATCTGGTGGCGATCCCCATCGAGGACGAAGCCGAAGCGACCGGCGTGGTATTCATCCGCGGGAACGAGGAACCGGCGCTCCTCGGTGCCCGGACCACGTCGGCCGCCCATCGTGGCGACGACTTCGACCATACCTTTCTCGTGGTGCGAGGTGATCGCCGAGATCACCATCCAATCGTCGGCGTGCTGCTGCTCGAACGCCCGACGATCCTTCTCGCGGGATTCTCCGGGGGCGAGGATGGTCCCGAAGATCGTCTCCCATGCCTCCGGCCGGCTGTCCTTGATCGTCCGTTTGGCGCAGCGCCGCTCGAAGCCCGTGAAAAGGTGGGGGAAAGTGATGGCGACGATCGCCCAGGCTTCATCTTCCTCGTACCAGCCGCCCTCGGCGCGAAGCATGGGATGGACCATGCGGTTGCGCGTCGCCGAGAGGTGAATGCCTCCATGGCCGGCCGTGGAATGGAAGACGACATCCTCGGCATAGAGGGTCCCTCCCTGCGAGGGTCCCCAGGGCGTGCTGGCGGTCGAGCGGATCTCACGCCGGCCGAGGGCGCGCTTCTCACGCTGATGCTCGGCGTTTTCCATGACCTGCGCGCGAAAGGCCGCCTCATTGGTGAGCTCGCCGGAATGACTGTGGAAATCCGCCCGCGTCCATTGCTCCATGGGACGGCCAATGCGCCAGCCACTCGCGAGATAGTAACGCCCGTCGCGGGCGGGCAGCATGGCGAACGCGGTGTCGGCGACGCGGGCGACGGCCAAGCCGTCGGCGCTGCGGCCGAACGCCACCTCCGGAAATCCGGTGGTGGCATCCGCAGCTTCGCTCGGAGATGCGAGCATAGTCATGCCACCGACCTCCCCTCGACGATATCGGCGCCAACCTCATCGGCCGTCACCTCCTCGAGCACGGCGTACGGGTAGCCATGGCGGGAGAGCCACTCTTCAGCAGCCTGCCGATGCACAGCGAGATAGACGAGCTCGGCGCCCGCGCCGGCGCGTTCGAAGATCCGCACCGAACCGATCGCCGGACGCTCGAGAACCGTGAAGTCCAGCGTCGAGTCCAGCGAGAACGTCCGGTGGACGCGGATGGCGATGACACCGCCAGCGCCATAGTCCGCCTCGTGCAAGGTGAAGCTGGCGGACAGGCTGACGCTGCCGATCCCGCGCTCCCCCTGCTTCTGGATCAGGCGGCCCTTGCTGTTGTGGGTCTGCCAGGCGGACAGCTTCCTGGTGAAGCGCTCGGGCGGGCGCGGCGTTCCGTCGGACCAGGCGACGATGGAGCCGATCGGCGCGTTGTCGTAGATCGTGTGCGCGGACATGGTGTCCTCCGTGATTGCGCATGCGTGGAAACGAAAGCGCCGCCGGCAGAGCCGGCGGCGGGATGGAATTCGCGTTGCGATGATGTGCGCCGGCTATTCGGCCGCGACGCTGTAGGCCTCGTCGTCGGGCACCTCGGCCGGCTCAATGGCGTCTGGCTCGGCCGACCCCTCGTCGAGATCGTCGTCCTCGCTCGCCTCGTGCTTCACCAGCCAGCTCGCGAGCTTCATCGCGTCGGGCGCGAACTGCACCGACGGATGAACGAACCGCTCCTCCTTGAAGTGCTCGACGAGAGCGGCGCGGGTGTCCTTCACCTTCTGGCGCGGCAGGACCGGGGTGTCCGTGCACGAGGCTTCGAGCGCGGCGCGGGACAGGCACGAGAGGAATTCCTCCGTGCCCATGTTCGGAAGGAAGCCGTCGGCGCCGATGGCATCGCCGGCGATGCGCGCGACGATGCCGGAGTCGGTACGGTTCTCCCGGCACGACAGCACATCGATGAGGACGCCGCGGGCCGCCTGCTGCAGCGTCTCGCGGTCGAACTCAAGCTTGCCATCATTGCCGACCAGCCGCGCGGCATGACGATCCATCCGGGCATAGCCGTAGACGTCGCCCGACGCGCCGGACGCGATGGAGATGTTGCGCCCGGCGAACGCCAGGACGAGCAGCGCCAGCAGCGTGTCATCCTCGATCGGCGCGCGGGCGAGCGCCTCGTGCAGCGCATCGGTCCGGAAGTCGCCAACCATTTCGATGCCCTTGCGGGTCACGTCCGGACGCGGCCTGGACAGGACGACACCATCCTCGCCAGCCGCGCCACCGGGGACCTCGCCCTTGCCTTTCGCCTTTTTCGGTTCGGGCAGTCGGTAGTGCACGGTCTGCACCTTGCCCTCGCGATCGAGATACATGGCCGCGTGGTCCGACTTGCCGGGCCGGCCGTAGACCGGCTCGGCTTTGGGGGGCAACTTCGCGCGGCCCCAGGTGTCGGCCTCGACGATGACGCCGCGCTTGGGCAGGTGGTTCGCCATCCATTCCTGCTGCGCCCCGAGGAAGGCCTCGACATCCGTGGTGTAGCGGCTGTCCTCGTCGGCCGAGGCGAACAGGTCCTCGACCCAGGCGATGCCGTAGGCCTTGGCGAGCTCGTCGTCGAAACTGGCGTCCTTCGCGTACATCCGGGTCCTTTCCAGCCCGTTCGCGACGTTGTACCAGGCGACCTGCGGATCGGCCTTGGACGGCTTGTGCTTCTTCCAGACCTCCTTCTGCTCCTCCAACGAGGCGGCGGCGATCGTGCGCAGCTGCTTCTCGTTCGGCATGTCGCCCTTCGCCATGTGGTCGAGCATGGCGGGAAGCACGTTGGCGAGGAGCCGCAGCTTCTTGATCTGGCGGATCGGCAAGGCAAGCGCGACGCCGATCGCCTCCTCGGTCCAGCCGAGCGCGACGAGGCGCTCGATGGCGCGCCACTGGTCGACCGGGTTCAGCGGCTCACGGGCGATGTTTTCGACCATCGAGCGCATCGCGCCATTGTCGTTGGCGGCTTCGTCGACGAGGACCTCGATCTCCTCGAGCCCGGCCGCGATGGCCTGGCGCACGCGACGGTGGCCACGATCAATGATGAAGCCATTGCCGCCGTCAGTTTGCGGCGCGACGACCGGCGGCTGGACGATGCCGACGGCCTTGATCGTCGCCAGCAGCAGGGCATCGGCCTGCGCCGTGGACTTGGTCAGGCGGGTCTTGTCAGGATTCTCCCGCAGCGCGCGCGGATCGACCTTGATGAGATGCATCGGGATGCTCCTTGTGGGGATTTCGGACGCCGTCTTTCGCGGGTCCTTCCTTTGTCTTCCTCTCGAAGACCTCCCCCGGCCCGCGGAGCGGGCGGGCCGGTGCAACTGCGGCCGAGCATCCCTGCCCGGCCGGCCAAGCGGGGCTATAAGCCCTGCGCAGGACGCCGTGGCCGGGGATCGCGCAGGCCGCGGTTGAGCGTCAGCGTCGCCGGTTCGGCCGATCGGCGAACCGGATTTTTCCTGAATGCCCCTCCTTTCCTCCCCATATCGCGCCTTGAATGCCGGCCATAGTGACGCTATGTTCCGTCAGAATTAGCGTCATTTGGACAATAGGAGGCTCGCATGGGGTTGGAGCAATATGCGGATAACGGCTTCCTCGCCCCCCGGAAGATCGCGGTTGCGTTCCGAACCACCAGCGAGGAAGTCGCCCGCACGGCGGGGCTGGGCAAGGATGCCGTCCAGCGCAAGGATCGCGTCCGGTCGGACAAGACCCAACGCCGGCTGCGCGAGATGGTCGAGGTGATCAACAAGGTCGAGCCGCGCTTCGGTTCGACCTTGATGGCCTATGCCTGGTACCGGTCGGAGCCCCTGCCCGGCTTCTCCGGCCAGACAGCCATGCAGCTCGTGCGCAACGGCCGAGTGGATGACGTGCTCGACTATGTCGACGCGGTCGACGCCGGCGTGCACGCCTGACAACGTGCAGTATCGGGGAAAGCTCTATCGAGCGCTGAATCCAGTCTACGCACGCGAGCCATTGTCCGGGCGAGGAGCCGAACTCTATGGTGGACGGTTCAACCCGAAGGGCCTGGCCGCGCTCTATGCGTCATTATCGGTGATGACGGCGCTGCGCGAAGCCAATCAGGTCGGCAACCTCCAGCCGACCACGCTCGTCTCCTACGACGCGGAGATCGATGGCATATTCGATTGCCGGGATGATGAGGCGCTCGAGGCAAAGGGCATGGACGCCGCGGCACTCGCCGACAGCACATGGCGCGACCAGATGAAGGCGAGCGGGGAAGCGCGAACGCAGACCTTTGCCCGGCGGCTCATTGCCGCCGGCCATAACGGCCTGCTCGTCAGGAGCTTTGCGGCCGGCGCGACTGCTGAGGATTTGAACCTCGTGCTCTGGAGATGGGGCGACAGTGCCCCATCTCGTCTCGTTCTGATCGACGATGAGAACCGCTTGTCGCGAGAACGGTCCTAGAGCATTTCCCCGATTCAGTGAAACGGGGAAATGCTCTAGCTTGTTGAGCTTACGCGTTTTCTTTACGCGAACCGGTATCCACTTCGCTCGAAAACGCTCTAAGCAGCAATCCGATCACGGGAACTCTCCGTATCGTTCGCAAGATCAGCCTCGATCTCGGCGAGCTGCGTGCGCTTCGTCTCCAGCTCGTCGGCGAAGGCGAATGCGCCGCCCTCGCGCACCTGATAGGAAGCGAGGCGGCGGCGGGCATTGGTCAGTCGCTGCCCATATCCTTCCTGTTCCTCCTCGAAACCCGACAGCGCGTGCTCGAGCCGGGCGACGGCGCCGAGCGGCGTGACCGTAACAGGCAGATCGATCTCGTAGTCCGCGCCGGTCCGCAGCAGCATTATGGCGTAGTGGAAGCCGTCGCGTCCGACCCGCTCGCCATGGAATGCGAGATCGAAACCGCGGAGCGAGGCGATGACGACTTCTCCCTCCTGCTGGAGTTGGATGAGGGTGAGGATCTCCTTCATCAGAGCGCAGCCGGCCCCCTTGCGCTCGGCATGGCGGTTCCCGGTCACGGTTATGGCGAAGGCATCGCCCAAGGTCGGCGCGAGCCGTTCGATGTCCTGCCCGATCTCGGCGATGCGCCGGGCCGAAATCTCGATCTCGCGCTCGGCATCGCGGATCTGGCGGCGAATGGCATGCTGGTCGTCGACATGGGCGGCGCGCAGGCGATCTAGCCGCGCAATCTCGGCTTCCAGCCCCGCCTTCTGCATCAGGCGCTGGTCGCCGCTGGCGATGGCCTTCGCCATGGCGAACTGCGATGCCTGCCCCTCGCCCATGTCCTCAAGCCTGCGGATCGAGGTGTCGCCGGAGAGCGCCGCGGCAATGAACCGGGCCTTTCGCTCGTTGTTCTGCCACATCCTGGCGTCGAGCGAACCGAGCGTCGCGTAGGCAAAGATGTCGATGACGTCATGCTGATTGCCTTGCCTCGCGATCCTGCCTTCACGTTGCTCGATCTGGGACGGCAGCCATGGCACATCGAGGTGATGCAGCGCCTTCAACCTGAGCTGCGCGTTGACGCCCGTTCCCATCGTGTCCGAGCTGCCGAGAAGGAAGCGGACCTTCCCAGCCCGGACATCGCCGAACAAGCGCTGCTTCGCCTCGGATCGTTTGAAATCCTGGATGAAGGCGATCTCGGAGGCCGGCACACCCAATCGGATGAGCTCGTCGCGAATCCAGCGGTAGGCCGAGAAGCCTCGACTTTTCTCGACACCGAGCGTGCCCAGATCGGAAAAGATCATCTGCGCGGCGCCGGGCAGCTCGTAGGGCTTCCCATCGCCGCGGACATAGGTGTTTGCCGCCGTTTCCTGCCAGATGCGGACGGCGTTCGCGACGAGCTGGTTGAGCTTGTTTCCGGGCTCATTGTCATTGTCGGGATCGACCAGCCGCAGATCGATCGCGGCATGGCGCCCGTCGGTGATGACGGACAGCAGGATGTCATCACCGGGCTCTGGGGGACGGTCCCGCTGCTCGATGGCGGTGATGCGGGCGTCGAGCAGGCGCTGATAGGCCTTGAACGCCGCACTCGGCGGCACGGTGATGATCTGGCGCTTGCCGCCGGAGATCTCCGGAACCTTCACATAGTCGCGAAGGTCCGCCGGCATCACCACGTCGGCAAACGAGCGGAACATGGCGATCAGCTCGGGGACATTCACGAACTGCGCGAAGCGCGTCACCGGCTTGTATTTGCCCGAAGGCTGCAGCTCGAGCTCGGTGGAGGCGTCGCCGAAGGTCGACGCCCACGCATCGAATTCGTGCAGGCCGCGTTCGCGCAGTGCCGCATGCCCGAGCAGCCGCTGCACGGTGAACATTTCTCCGAGGGTGTTGGTGATCGGCGTGCCGGAAGCCAGCACAAGCGCCCTGCCCGGGTTCTTCGTCTCGATGAAGCGGGATTTGACGAACAGGTCCCAGGCGCGCTGCGAACCGTTCGGATCGACGCCCTTCAGGGTCGACATGTTGGTGGCGAAGCTGAGCTTACGGAACTCCTGCGCTTCATCGACGATGATCTGATCGATGCCGATCTCCGAGATGGTCAGCAGGTCGTCCTTGCGCGTCGCGAGTGCCTCGAGCCGCTCCTTCAACCCCTCCTTCAGTCGCTCCAACCGCTTGCGCGAGACGCGGTCGTCGCCCTCGACCTTGGTCAGCAGCTCCTCATAGAGCTCCAGCTCGTCCTGGATCATCTTCTGCTCGAACGCCGATGGCACGGCGATGAAGCGGAAGGCCGAATGCGTGATGATGATGGCGTCCCAGGTCGCCGTCGCTGCGCGCGACAGGAAGCGGTGACGCTTGTCCTTGGTGAAATTGGTCTCGTCGGCGACGAGGATGCGGGCGTTCGGATAGAGCGCCAGGAACTCGCGTGCGGCCTGGGCCAGACAGTGTCCGGGGACCACGAGCATGGCCTTGGCGATCAGCCCGAGCCGGCGCTGCTCCATGATGGCGGCGGCGATCGACATGGTCTTGCCGGCGCCGACAGCGTGGGCGACGTAGGTGCTGCCGGAGGAGATGATGCGCCAGATGACCCGCTTCTGATGCCGATAAAGCGAAAAGGCGCCAGAGGCGCCCGGAAGCCGGAGATGATCGCCGTTGAAGGCGAGGCGCGATATTGTTGAAGCGGTCATTGTAGACCCGCGCCAGCCGGTCAGTTCGATCAGGATCGCTCCAGATCCAGGTCTGGAAGGCGGTCTTGAGCTTGGTGAGCTTTTCCTTGGCCGCTTCCGTGTCGACGACATTGAGCACCCGGCGCTCGCTGTCGCCGTCCTTCACGATGTCGAAGATCTGCGGCACGGAGGAGTTCAGCGCATCCGAGAGGAGCTGACCGGCGTGACGCCGGTCGGTGCCCCATTCCGACGTGCCGGCCGCCATATATCCGAGCTGCCGCGCCTCGACGGTCCAGGAGGCCAGTTCCGGCATGTGATGGATCTTGATCTCCGCGCCCATGGTTTCCCGCACGAAGGCGACGATATCGGCGGCCGGGATCCACGGCGCGCCGAGACGCGCGGTGATGTCGGAAGGCCGCAGATCGGCCGGCTGCACATCCTGCAGCGCGGTGACGTTGTGCTGATAGGCTGGATCGAGCGCGGCCGCGGCCTGCGCGGTGACGAGCTTCGAGCGGACGGCACCCGAGAGATAGGCGTCGGCAGTCTGCCAGGAGCCGTCGGCGGGATCGCGGAAGATGGCGTTGCCGAGTTCGGCGATGACGTCGTCGACATCCCGGTGCAGCAGCTCGGCGATGTGGTCGGGATCGACATGACCGCGCTCATTGAGAACGACCGCGAGCGCATCGGCCGACGACGTGATGATCGGCGCCGGTGGCGGCGCGATGACCCGCTCGGTGAAGATGGGGCCGGGCTTGGCCGTATTGCTCTCGAGGTCGTAGTCCTCGATCGAAGCGACCAGCCAGCAATCGGGATCGTCCAGGAAGGGCTGGATGTTCGGGCGGCGGTGCGTCTCGCGCACTTCGCCGGTCTCCTCATCCTCGCTGGTCGAGACGACGGTGGTGTTGATGGGACCGAAGTCGCGTACGAAATTCGACCAGGCGATGCGCAGCTTCACCTGCGCCGGCCTCCACGGCCTGTCGAACTCCTGGGCCTTCAGCACCTCGCGGACCGCGTCGCGGATGGGGATCAGCTTGCGGATGATCCGCACGTGCTTTTCCGGAATGCCCTCGCCGCTGCGCCTGTTGCGCACGCGGATCGCGACCGGGGTTCCGTCGACGAGCTGCATGAGGCCATGACGGCTGTCGACGAAGTAGCTGCCCTCCCGCGCCCGAGACGCGTCGGGCAGGTCGGCGGTCGGGCTCGGGTCATCGGAGAGCTCGGCCTCGATTGGCTCGGGCTCGCCGTCATAGATGTCTGCCGGAAGGAAGGTGAGCGCCGCGGCAAGGCCCGCGTCGAGATCCTCGCCCTCGCGCGGCCTGCACGTATAGGTCTCGCCGAAGGGGCCGGAGGTCAGCCCATGTGTTCCGAGCACCATGCCCGGATGGCGCGCGAACCAGCTATTGACACGGATTGCAGCCTCGTCCTCGGTCGCATGGCGCACCTCCTCAAGGTCGAGCCAGGACAGGTCGCCCTCGGGCTCGCCGTCCCGGCGCCGGCGGAAGAACAGGATGTCGACCACCACATCGGTGCCGGCATCGGTGCGAAAGCTGCCCTCGGGCAAGCGGATTGCGCCGACGAGATCGGCCATGGTGGCGATGTGCTCGCGGGCGGTCGCATCCGCCTTGTCCATCGTTCCGTGCGAAGTGACAAACGCGGCGAGCGCGCCCGGCTTCAGCCGATTGATCGACTTGGCGATGAAGTAATCGTGGAGCCGCAACCTGAGCGACCGGAAAGCACGATCCGAGCGCACGCTGCGATCGGAGAAGGGCGGATTGCCGATCGCCAGATCGAAATCCGGCGGCGGGTCGACGCGGGCAAAGTCGCCTATGACGATCCGGGAGCGCGGCTGAAGGAGCCGGGCGATCCGCGCCGTGACAGGATCGATCTCGATGCCGGTGACGTGAGAGACGGATCGCAAGTTGTCCGGCATCAGCGCGGGGAAGAGTCCTGTGCCGATGCCGGGCTCCAGCACCCGCCCACCGCGCCAGCCGAGACGTAGCAGGCCGGCCCAGATGGCACGGACGATATATTCGGGCGTGAAGTGGGCGTACTGCGTGCAGCGTGCGAGCGAGGCGTAGTCCGCGCCGTCGACGGCGCCCTCCAGTCCGGCGCCGAGCGCCTCCCAGCCCTTCCGGAACCGGTCCTCACCCGGCCGGCGAAACACGCCATTGGCGAGATCGGACGCGCCGAAGCCGGTAAACTTGATCAGCGCCGTCTGCTCCTCCGGTGTGGCCGAGCGCTGCGCCTGCTCGATCTCGGCCGAGAGGCGTATGGCGGCGAGGTTGTCGCGGGCGCGGTCCTTCCACGAGCGGGCAAGCTGGCGCGTCCCGGTGAGATGAAAGTTCTCACCCGTCTCGGCAGGGCACGCGACGGATCGCCTTTCAACCGAAGCCATCGGCGCGGCCGGCGCCGGCGTCATGGGCGGTGGATCGTCGTCGTCCGGTCCCTCGGTGAAGCTCGCCGAGAATGCGGTGACGCCGAGGCCGAGGTCGGACGAGAGCGCGGTGTTGCCGAAGAGATCAAGGGTGAAGGGGTCATCGTGCGCCATGGGGAATGTCTCCTGTGATGAAGGCGCGCGCCATCGGCCCCGCCGGAGGCCGGCGAGGGTGTGACACGTTCGATAGTCGGGAAGGGTGGGCGAGGTCCGCCCGCCGGGTCAGCGGCGGATCAGGGCGAGCGACAGGCTGGTGTCGGTGGTCACGATCGTCAGGTGCGTGGCGCCGGGGACGGCGGCCATCAGCCTCTCGAGCTCGACGGCGTCGAGGAATTCGATCCCGTCATCGCCGCCGAAGTGCTGGCGCTTGTAGTGCCAGTAGTCGGGATTGGTCTTCGGATCGCACTCCTCGGCGTAGCAGACGAGGGCGCGTTGCCCCTCGGCGAGCTTGCCGTTTGAGAGGAGGTACACCCCTTCATCGCCGACGAGCCATAGGCCGAGCTGTTCATCTTTGCCCGGGGCGAGACCGTAATGGGGATTGCGGTAGCCGCCATTGGTCGCGGCGTCGGATTTTCCGCGGGCGATGACGGCGCGGACTTCCTGCACGGGGAAGGTGAACATGATCGCCACCTCACGCCGCGATCGCATCGGGCAGGTAGCGCAGATGCACCGGCAGCTTGGCGGAGACCTGCGCGTCGGTCAGCCCGTCGAGCAGGACCAGGCTGGTGCCTTGCCGTCCGCCGTAGAACAGCACGGTGCGCTTGCCGCGATCGGCCTCCGGCCAGCGGTCCCCGGCATAGCCGCGATAGTCGTCATGCGTCGCGCTCCAGATGTGCTCGAGGCGCTCGGTTCGCGTCATCGCCTTCACCGGGCGCGATTCCCGGTTGATGATCGCGGCACGCATCCGCTCTGGCGAAGCCGTGTCGGCGAGATCGCAATAGCCGTGGAAATGACGGACCCGACCATCGATCATCAGCGCGAAGAAGACGCCGGTGACGCTGCCGGTCAGGAATTCGCGCATCGCGAACATGTCGCCGCGCATCCACAGCGGTGGCAGGATCGCGAACATATAGTCGTGGTCGCGTTCACTGATCTCGAACCATTCGCCGGTGTAGAGCGCGCTCGCATCGCCATCCCAGCGGAAGGGTCGCTGCGCATGACGCTCGAACATCCGGAACATCTGGCGCCGGTCGGGAACGCCTTGAAACACCTTGCGGATAGGGGTGGAGAAAGTCATGTCGGGGGTCCTTCAGCCTCGTCGGGCTGAAGCGCGGCGCATCCTCTTGGATCACCATCATCTTCAGCCCTTCAGGACCTCTCCCCGCGGCCGCATCGAAGTCCGGGCGGGTCAAGGGCCGCGCAGCGGGCGAAGCTTCACCCTTGACGCGGCCGGCGGGCATGCGGCAGCCGGTTTCCTTCCCTCTTCTTCCCTCCTCTTTCTGGCGCGCAGATCTTCGTTCCAATCCTCATACTCGGGCTTTTGCCGTCTGTAGTCGGCGGTCGTCGCCACGGCGATCGTCGCGATTCGTTCGGCATAGACCTCGCCCTGCGCATTGTTATCGGTGGCCGCGACAAGCAGAGCGCCGGGACGCGAAGCAAGCGCCCCGATAGCGGCCACCGTCGCCGGTGCCCATCCGCCGCCAGTGCTGAGATAGAGGCTGTCGGAGCGCTGGCTTTCAATCGCGGCGAGGCTCATCGCGTCGATCGCAGCCTCGGTAACACAGAGCCGGCGGGCACCGACCGGCCCGAGGCGGAAGAGGACCTTGCCGCCGCCGCGGGCGAAACCGCGCCATTCGGGGCCGCGCTCCTCCCAGCCCGTAACCGCGCCGGTCTCGTCGACATGGGCTGCCCACATGCTGCCGCGAGGCCCTTCTCGGAGGCGATCCTGCTGGATTGCAGCGCGGATGATCGTCTCGGGAAGAGCGCGCTCGCCGCGGAGATAGCGCCAGGTCATGGAGCCGGGCCATGGCTTGCGCCGCGCGCGCCAGCGATCGGGAATGCCAAGGTCGGGATCGTGCTCGCGGGTCTCCCTCGTCCAGACGGGCTCGTTCGGCACGAAGCCAACCAGGTCCGAAACCCGCTGCAGCACCTCCACAAAGCCGACACCATCGAGATGCTCGACAAGCGAGAACACGTCACCCTTGGCTTCGGACCGGGCATCGAACCAGCCCTTGCCGTGATGGATGACGATAATGATGTCGTCACCGCGCCGGTACTTGACCGCCCTGCGCGTGCTCTCCTTCAGGTCGATCGCGAACCCCGCTTTTTGGAGGACGACTGCACAGGGCACACGGCTCCTCAGCTCCTCGATGTCCGTCTTTTCCATCTTCCTCTTCCGACACGCCTCCGGGTCGGACCTTTCCCGCTTGAGATTTCCCGTCCCCCACCTCGCGGGACCATCCCCCGGCGCCGCGAAGAGCGAAGGGGGCAAGGGCGCGGCTGGCAACTGGTGAATCCTGCAGGGTGCGCAGCACCCTGGCCTTGGCCAGCCGCGGCGCAGCCTCCCTTGCGGCCGCCCGCTCGCGAGCGGCACACGCCCTCCGGTGAACCCGGCTCAATGAGCCGGGCCGAACCGGTGGGGATCGTATTCGTGGACGACGACCACGTCGGCGTCGTCGAGTTCGTCGCTCGGCATCACGCCGAACTCTCCATCGACCTCAAACAGCGTGACCGGGACCATCAGGGTGCGGGCGAGCTGGAACGCGTGGGACTGTGCGAGGGAAAGATCGTGCGACATCTGAGGGCTCCATCTTGGAGCGAGGCCGATCCCCGCTCGATGGCGTCCGTCAGTGTCCTCAACCGGCCGCGATCACCGCGCAGGCGAAGCCGTAGTCGGCGGCATGCTCCGCATAGCCGACCCCTTGAGGGTTGATCGTGGAAGGCCGGGCGGAGGACCAGGAAAGCCATCCAAGGAGAGCGGGGTCGGGCTTGCCCCAGAGATGGTCCGGACCCTCTTGCACGCTCTTTTCCCGGACGCCGAACCACACTGCCGCGCCTGAACAGATCGGGTCCCGAGCAGCGCCTCAGGTCGAATGGACGGCTTCAGCGCCGAAGCGACGTCGGCGCAGCCGCCCGTTCAATCGCTATGGTCGCGCGAATCCCCTGCGCGGCGCATCTCATTGTCGACGATCGCCTGGACCACCGCGAGATCCATCTGCGCATGCGGCGAGATCCTCGCCACTTCGGCCGCCACCTTGGCCCAGTGGATGAATTCGCCGGCTTGCCCGGACGCGCGGGAACGAGCCGCCAGGCGCTGCGCCTCGTAATAGGCGCTCGGTTCATCGTGATCGATGAGGCGGCGGGCGTCCGCCTGCCACCTCCGGCGAATTTGCCTACGGTTCTCCATCCACCGTCGCAGTGCAGCCAGCATGACGTTCTGCCCCCGGCAGCATTTTCTCGTTTCGCGTCAGAAGGGATGGAAGCCTTTGGGATGAAGACGGCTTGCTGGCTTCAGCGCAGCCAACAGCCCGGCCCGCAGGGCGACGCCCTTCCCTTCTCGCCTCAGAACAACCGGGGATCGAGCGAGAAGGGCACCTCGCCGATGATGCGAACTTCGGCCGCAGCCGGATGGCTGTGGTTGATCAGCACGTTCAGGTCGGGAGAGCCGGCGACCGGTACGATCGCCGACGGAACGCGCAGCAGCAAGGAGGCGCGCGCCTCATGCCAGGTATCGCCCCTCTCCTGACTCCAGGCCTCGTGCCGCCGCCAATCGGTCGGGAGACCTTCCAACGGTACGTCTTCAATTTCGACAGTGTCGGGGATCTCATAGGTGACCATGACCAGCTCCGGCAGGAGCGCGGGATCCTCCACATGGACCAGCTTTTCGAGGACGCAGAGCGCGGGCGATGTCGCGCAATAGGTGACGGCATGCCCCACGGTGTTCCAGCGGCCGTCGAAATGCAGGCCATAGCCGCCGTCCAGCGCCTGCGCATGCTGTCGGCCCGACAGGCGCCAGAGCCGCATCAGGCGGCCGCGCCCCAGGCGATCTTGCCGAGGATGGTCTCGATCACGCGCGCGCCAGCCTCGGTCTGCGCCACGACGAGCGGCGTCTCGCCGCCGAGCTCGGTGAGCGGGCGGCGCAGCCATCGGTTGGCCTTCTCCTGATCACCAAAGGTCTGCTCGGCCAAGGACTGCACGCGCAGGAGGCGCACGGCCCGGTCCGATTCATCGACCGTCAGCGGCTGATGCTTGTCGGCGCGATGGCGGCGGGTGCGCTGCGGGATCACGAATCGCTCGATCTCCTGCTCGCTCATGCCCGCCTGGCTGAGCCCACGAAGAGCCGACAGGGGAAGCCTGTTGCGGACGGCGAGAGCCAGGTCGGCCTGCGAGCGCACGACCGTGCCGAGCACGCTCTGGCCTCCCAGCTTGCGGGCAACCTCCACGACTATGGCAATCGACATGAGAGCCTCCTTGCAGTCAACGGCAATACGCCTTAGACATAGGCGGCATGTTGCCGGAGAGCAAGGGGGCGAGCGTGTCGACAGTGACGATCCGCACTGTCCCGGAAACGCGGCCATCCTGGCCGCAAAAGCCGTCTTCCAGGTCGCGCATGGCCGTTTCGATCGTCATGGCTTTCTCGACCATGGCTCGGCCGACTTCCGTCGGTTCGTAGCCGTCGGGCCTGCGCTCGAACAGCCGAGTCTCCAGCGCCCCCTCGAGCGTTTCGATCCGGCGCGCCACCGTTGAGGGGCTCGCCTTCAGTTCCCGCGCCGCGCCGGTCAATCCTCCATGGCGCATGACGGCGAGAAAATAGCGAACATCGTTCCAGTTCATATTTCCATTTTTCGAAAGCCGGTTGCCAAAGATCGGCGTCGCTCCCTCGGAGCGAAAGTTTTATCTGTCGGAAGGCTGATAGAACGAGGCGTGGGGAGCGGCATGGCGCAACATCCCTCAAGGGGGTGTGCATCTTCATGAAAGGCTTATCCCTGACCGTCCGGGACCCCAAGATGTGGTGACGCTGCGCGAGGTTCGTGACAGAACATAACGCGAACATAATGACTTCGGAGTGCCCCGCGATGACCGACTTTCCCCGCTCGCTGCTGGAGTTCCAGCGGCGCTTTCCCGATGAGGCGCCCTGCGCCGGCGACCTGCGGCAGCTGCGCTGGCCGAACGGCTTCGTGTGCCCGGCCTGCGGCGGCACCCGGAGCTGGGCGCTGGCGACCAAGGCCCACACCCACGAGTGCGCCGACTGCCACAAGCAGACCTCGGTGACGGCCGGCACCGTGATGCACGGCTCCAAGCTGCCGCTCACCGTCTGGTTCTGGGCGGCCTACCTGATGGCCACGCACTCCAACGGCAGCTCGGCCTCGGCTCCTACAAGAGCGCCTGGCTGCTGTGCGCCAAGCTCCGCCGGGCCATGGTCGCGCCCGAGCGCTCGCCGCTGGCCGGCCTGGTCGAGGTCGACGAGGCCTCGATCACCTGCCGAACCAAGGACGACCCGCCGGCCGGCGGCGGCGGCCGCAGTCACCAGGGAAAGCTGCTCATCGCCGGCGCCGTCGAGGTCGGCGACGGCGGCCCCGGCCGCATCCGCCTGGCGCAGATCGCGGACTTCTCCGCCCGCAGCCTGCACACGCCTTCCTCGCCGCAAACCTCGCTCCCGGCGCCACCGCCAGGACCGACGGCTGGGCCAGCTACCCGGGCGCCCTCGACATCAACCACGATCCGCGCGTCGTCGGCGCCATGGCCGCACATATCGTGCAGCCATGGGTCCATCGCGTGTTCTCCAACCTCAAGACCTGGGCGCTCGGCGTCTACCACGGCCTGCGACCCCACCATCTGCAAGCCTACCTCGACGAGTTCGTGTTCCGCTTCAACCGCCGCCGTACCCGGCACGCCGCCTTCCGCTCCATCCTCGCCATCACCCCCGCCACCTACAACATGTTGATAACACCGGAGGCTCAGGGATAAGCCTTCGATATTGATCCGCTGTCGAGGAGCTACACTGTCTAATCCCCACGATCAGCGAATCGGTGGCGAACTGCCGGCAAGGAGAAAATTGGGGTGGCCGATGTCGCATGGCAGCATTGCAGGTGGGGTGAGAGGAGCCATTTCGTGGGCCAGCACCTGCAGAGTCCGTCATCGGATCCTTGCCGGAAGGTGGATTTTCATGACGAAGCGCATGGCATCGTGGCGCACTTTCATCAAAGCCGTGTTCCCGCGCTTCTGGCCTGATGTTCGTACCCCTGCGCCGTAGCTTTCAATTACCCACAAGAGCGATCGTGCGGGAATGTAGCTTGAAGCCCTTGAATCATTTGTGATTCTGTTCGTGACGCCGAATCACGAGGACGTCACCGATGGGCATGGCCGTACCCGAAGGCAACGAGGATGGTTGGCTGGCTAGCGAACTCGGCGGCAGTACGCTCCCAGACCAGCGTCTGGCTCGTCGATTGTTGCATATCGCCGGCCGCATGTCGGCTTCGCCGGGCCAACCTCTTCCACTCGCCTGCCAGGACTGGGCAGCAACCAGATCCCATGAGGGCGTAGCGGCGGCCGGGAGGGTATCCTGATAGCCGCAACAGAAATCAGGGAACGCCATCTCATGGGAAAGACAATTTCATCGTCATCGCCGACGGTCGCCGTGGATTATGA
>JBDZDL010000013.1:0-123056 GCA_040049195.1 Xanthobacter sp. VNH20 | reverse complement strand
CGTCATAATCCACGGCGACCGTCGGCGATGACGATGAAATTGTCTTTCCCATGAGATGGCGTTCCCTGATTTCTGTTGCGGCTATCAGGATACCCTCCCGGCCGCCGCTACGCCCTCATGGGATCTGCTCCCGCATTCGGCCATCCACGGCTGGCAAACACGAGCGCCAGGAAGGTCGCCAGGACGGCAAACGGTGCGGTGGCGAGAGCCAGCGCGACACCATGGCGCCAGATCAGGCCCAACACGCGGTGAAAGCCGAGCCTTCGCCCCGGCATCGTAGGCACCCCTGCGATCAGGAATACCATCGGTATCGCGACGAGCGGTGCAGTGGCCGCCACCGCCGCGACGCCGGCGAAGCCATAAGCGTTATTGATGGCGATCCCGACGGGAGCACCCAGGCCGATTGCGGCATACAACGCTATGCCCTGCCACGCCATGACCCGGCCGGTGTTGGCAAGGCCGACGCGACCGATACCCCATGCCATCGCGCCGGTCAGAAACAAACTTTCCGCAAGGCCGAGGCACAGGCGACCCGCAGTCAGGATCCCGAGGCTCACAACAGGCGCTGCCGCCCCTAGGGAACCGAGATAGAAAAGGCCGGCCAGCACCGCGAGCGGCAGGCCGACCACAACGGTCTTCTTTGCGCCGTAGCGGTCAACCGCCGATCCAGCCATCTGGCGGGTCAGCAAGGTGGCAAGAGATTGGATGCCCACCGCAAGCCCGGCGGTTGCAATGCTGAAGCCGAGCCCTTCGTGCACATGCAAGGCCAGCACCGGTAGCGGCACGGCAATGGCGAGGCCGCTGAAGAAAACGATCCAGACGAGCGGCAACAGACGCAACAGCACGCCGCTCGATGACACGGGGGCAAGCTCGGGCCGCAAAGGATTTGGAGGATTTAACATCAAACTGCGCTTTCGATGATGGCGGCCACACAAGCCGCACCACGTTGCGCGTTGGTTGACGTTAGACGCTTACGAAGGGAAGCCACCCTCATTGCGGGGTCATTAGAGTTTGGCATTGGAATCGTCAAGCGTCTCTGCCGTCTGTTTCGACATCTGAGCGCGGGCTTGCGAGAGGGCCTCGGGTGTGTCCACGTCCAGGAAGGCGGCAGGTCCGTCCACCTCGATTTCCACAACGGCCTCCGCATGGGCTGTGATGAGATGGCGGGCGCCCACGTCACCCTCGAGTTTCGAGAGGGCATCGAAGAATCGACGATCCCACAGCACCGGGTTGCCACGCCGACCGTCCGCCACCGGCAGAACGATGAGACGGCCCGCATCGGGATCGAACGCACCAACGAGCGTATCGAGGATCTGCGGCCCCACCAGGGGCATGTCGCCGAGCATGACCAACGCCGCACTTGCTCCGCCGGGCACCGCCGCGATGCCGGCGCGCACGGAGGTGGACAGACCCTCGGCGAATTCCAGATTGTGCACGAAGATGACCGGGAGGTCGGCAAGGATCTGTTCCACGCGTGCACGCTCGTGCCCGGTCACTACCACCACCGGAGAGGCGCGCGAGGCGAGTGCGGCTTCCACCACACGGCGTACGACCGGGCGTCCGCCCACATCCTCCAGCAATTTGTTGGGCCCACCCATGCGGGTGCCCCGCCCCGCCGCCAGCACGATAGCAGCCACGGGCCCCTTTTCGTCCGCCATCTCGTCAATCCCGATTCCACCGCGGGGCTGGGGCCGCGTGATGATTTCCCCCAAAAGGCCGCCTACGCCCCAGCCGCCGATGTCCGACGCTGTAAGGGGCACATCGGCGAGACAGCGCATGAGCACCCAGTCGAAGCCGTTCTCCTTGGGGCTGCGTGCGCAGCCGGGCGCCCCCAGGACCGGAACGCTGTCGAGCACGCCGAGCATTAGCAGATTGCCAGGGTCCACCGGCATGCCGAGCCGCTCAACACGGCCACCGACGGCCTCAAGCGCGGCGGGAATCACGTCACGCCGGTCCACGATCGCGGACGCGCCGAACACCACGATACAGTCCGCTCCCTCGGCGCGCACCCGCTCCAGGGCCGCCGCCAATTCAGGGGCCGCGTGCGGCACGCGCAGATCATGGCAGATGGTGGCGCCCGCCGGAGCAAGGCGCTGGCGCGTAACCCGCAGGGTCTTTTCGACCACCTTGTCGGCCAGACCGGGAAGCAGGGTCGAAATCACCGCCACCCGCCGGCGGCGAAACGGAGCGATACGCACCGTCGGGCGCGCGAGAGCAATCGCCCCCTCCATCAGCTCGGCCGAAATCGCATAGGGAATGATCTTCACCGTCGCCACCATGTCGCCCTCGGCGATGGCGCGGAACGGCTCCAACGTGGCGAAGGTCACAGCTTCGTCCAGCGCGTTGAGGGCATCGACGGTCTGCCGATCGATCTCCAGAATCCCGGGACGCGTGGCAAACAGGTTTGCGCGGCCGGTGAAGGCCATGGCCGCGCGCAGCCCATCGCCCGCCAAGCAAGCAGCGAGCCGGTCGGCGGCGGAATCTTCCGAGACATCACCGGGCTCGAGCCGGGCGGCGACCACCTCGGCAAGCCCGGCCGCCTGAAGCGCCGCGATCTCTCCGGGACCGATCCGTGCTCCCTTTTTCAGGGTGAAATGCTCCGTCCGCACGGAATGGGCAAGGATGGCGCCGTGCGCCAACGCCAGCGGGACGGCTCCGAATTTCACGCGGCTGCCTCGGTCTTCGCCGGCGCCAGGCTGCCCTTGCGCAGGGCCCCGATGATCTGGGCGAGCACGGAGACGGCGATCTCCTCCGGACTTGCCGCACCGATATCGAGGCCGATGGGCGCGTGGATTCGGCCGATCTCCGCCGGCAATAGCCCGAGCGCACCGAGGCGCTCCACCCGCTTGGCATGGGTGCGCCGCGAGCCGAGAGCGCCCACATAAAAGCAGTCCGCTTTCAGCGCGGCTTGGAGCGCCGGCTCGTCAATCTTCGGATCATGGGTCAGGGCGGCCACCGCGGTGAAGGCGTCGAGCGTCACCTCCTTCAGCGCCTCGTCCGGCCATTTGGCGATGAGCGTCGTATCGGGAAAGCGCTCGGGCGTCGCAAAGGCGGTGCGGGGATCGATGATGGTGATGTCGTAGCCCGCGATCCGGGCGAGCGGCGCCAGTGCCTGGGAGATATGAACGGCGCCGATGGCCACGATGCGCGGCGGTGGCACCTGGACGGTCAGGAACAGCCGACCCGCCGGCGTTTCGACGATGCCGCTCTTGCCGCTGGCCAGGGCGGCCCGCAATGAAGGTTCAAGTGCATCGCCCGAAATCGCGTGGCCCTCCACCAGGCGCTGCGCCCCGGTTTCAAGTTCGGTAATCAGGACGGCGGCGCGACGGGCGGCACGCGCCGCCGTCAGCTGCGATAGGAGTTCGAGGTGCATGATCACGCTTCCTCAGAATGCGGCGGGACGCTAGGTTCGGCTCAGTCCACGCGCTCCACATAGACGCGGATGGCACCACCGCAGGAGAGCCCCACGCGCCACGCCGTTTCATCGGCGACGCCAAATTCCAGGATGCGTGGTTTGCCGGATTCGATCACGTCCATCGCTTCGCTGACCACCGCCCCTTCCACGCATCCCCCGGACACCGAGCCCAGGAACCCGCCGTCTTGGTCCACAGCCAGGTGGCTGCCCACCGGCCGCGGCGCCGAGCCCCAGGTTTCCAGGACGGTTGCAAGCGCGACCCCTTTGCCTTCTCGGCGCCAACGCAGGGCGCCTTCAAGGACATCCTCGTTCGAGCTGGTCATGGAATCCTCCTGCGGAGTGCGATTCTGGCAATTGGGCCGCGTTACCTATATAGGGGCGGCCCCGCGCATATTGCGCATTCAGACGCCACATCACGGAAATTTTCCGTCGGAAACGCCATGTCCACCCTTCGCACCGCCGACGATATCATCGCGGCCGGCCTTGCCCACGAAGCGCGTCGGGAGGATCTGACGCGGGTCGGTGAACGCTATGCGGTGGCGATCACGGCACCTCTCGCAGAGCTCATGGCGCGCGAAGATCCAGAAGATCCCATCGCGCGCCAGTTCCTGCCCGACCGTGCAGAACTCGATGTGCAGCCGGTGGAATTGGCCGACCCCATCGGCGATGACGCCCATTCGCCCGTGCCGGGCATCGTGCATCGCTATCCGGACCGGGTCTTGCTGAAACTGGTCAGCGTGTGTGCCGTCTATTGCCGCTTCTGCTTCCGCCGCGAAATGGTGGGCCCCGGCGGCGAGACCGCGCTGAGCCCCGCGCAGTTCGAGGCTGCTCTGGCCTATATCGCGGCCACCCCCGCTATCTGGGAGGTGATCCTCACCGGCGGCGACCCCTTCATGGTCTCGCCCCGCCGCATGGCCGAAGTGGTGCAGCGTCTTTCCGCCATCGGGCATGTGAAGGTGGTGCGGTTTCACACCCGCGTGCCCATCGCCGCACCTGAGCGGGTCAACGATGAGCTGATCGCCGCCCTCAAGGCGCCGGGCGTCGCCTCCTATGTGGTGGTCCATGCCAACCACGCCCGCGAACTCCAGCCAAGTGTGCGTGCGGCGCTGGCCCGGCTCGTGGATGCCGGCGTGCCGGTGCTGTCGCAATCGGTGCTGCTCAAGGGCGTGAACGACGACGCGCAGGTGCTCACCGATCTGTTTCGGACGCTCGTGGAATGCCGGGTGAAGCCCTATTATCTTCACCATCCGGACCTTGCTCCCGGCACGGCGCATTTCCGACTGCCCATCGCGACCGGCGACGCCCTGATGCGCGCCCTCCGGGGCCGCCTCTCCGGCGTTGCGCTACCGACCTATGTGCTCGACATCCCAGGCGGATACGGCAAGGTTCCGCTCACCGCTGGCTATCTTGAGCCCGACGGTCGGAAGGTAAGGGACCATTGCGGAGGGGTACACGCCTATCCGCCCGGCCTCCCCGCGGAAGAGTGATGGGCAGCGTTGCTCCCGCCCAGGCGCTGCGGCGCCTTCTCGGCTTCCCGCCCGAGCGCGGACACCAACGCCTCAAGACTCGCCAGATTATGGACCGGCCGGAAGGCATCCACATGGGGCAACATTGCCCTAATTCCTCGCGCCTTGGGCTCGAAACGGTCGTAGCGAAGCAAGGGATTGAGCCAGATCAGCCGGTGCCCCGACCGGCGCAAACGATCCATCTCCAGTTCGAGCGTGGCGTCGGCGTCCCGCTCCAGCCCGTCCGTGATCAGGAGCACGATAGGGTTTTGCCCCATCACCCGGCGGGACCAGATCTTGTTGAACGCCCGCAGCGAAGCAGCGATGCGCGTGCCGCCGGACCAATCCTGCGCGACCTTGCCGGCCTTCTCCAGCGCCTCGTCCGGATCGCGATGGCGCAGCACGCGCGTGACATTGGTGAGCCGCGTGCCAAACAGGAAAGTGTGTACCCGTCCGCGCCGCTCCGTGAGCGCATGAAGGAAATGCAGAACCGGCCGCGAATAGTCCGCCATGGATCCGGAAATATCCACCAGCGCCACCACCGGACGCGGACGCACGCTCGGGCCCTTCTTGCGCAGGGGCATAAAGGCTCCCCCGCTGGCGAGCGACGCCCGCAGGGTGGACCTGAGATCGAATGCCCGCCCTTTTCGCTCCGGCTTCAGTCGACGTGTCGAGACCTCGTCATCGGGCAGGCGCAGGCGGGCGATCCGCTGCCGCGCCAAGGCCATCTCCTGGGCGCTCATCTGGGCGAAATCCTTGGTGCGCAGCACGTCCTCACTGGAGGCGGTGAAATGTGCCTTGACCTCGATCTCGCTCTTCTTGGTGCGTTGCTCGCGGCCCACACCGGCGAACAGCGCATCCTCCACGCGCTTGCGAAGGCGCGGCTTCTCCTTCGCCTCAGCCCCGGGCGCAGGCGGCGAGAGCATTGCGATCAGCCGCTCCGACTGCGCACGCCGACGCCAGAATAATTGGAATGCCTGATCGAAGATCTCCTGGTGCTCACGGCGGTTGACGAAAACGGCCCGCAATACGTTGTAAAAATCCTCACGCCCGCCGATGCCTGCCGCATCGAGCGCTCGGGCGGCATCCAGAACCGTGCCCGGCCCCACCGGCAGGCCCGCAGCGCGCAGCGCGCGGCCGAAATAGGCGATATTTTCCGAAAGCCGGCCTTCGGTGCCGGCAGACGACGCCGCGCCGCTCATTCGCGCGGTCGCAAGGCCTCGCGCGTTTCCGCGATCAGCCGTTCGATACGCCCGGCGTCGGTGCGGGCAATGTCATCCTGATATTTCAACAGCACGCCGAGCGTGTCTCCCACTATGGCGGGATCAAGAGCGGCGGCATCGAGTTCAACCAGCGCCGAGGCCCAGTCGAGTGTCTCGGCGACGCCGGGCACCTTGAAGACGTCCTCCTTGCGCAGCGCCTGAACGAAAGCCACCACCTCGCGCGACAGGCGCTCGGGCAGGCCCGGCAGACGCGCGCTCAGGATCTCGAGCTCGCGCTCGGCACTGGGATAATCCACCCAATGATAAAGGCACCGCCGCTTCAGGGCGTCATGGATCTCGCGGGTGCGGTTGGAGGTGAGGATGATCAACGGCGGGAGGGCCGCCTTGATCGTTCCCAGTTCCGGGATCGTCACCTGGAAATCGGAAAGCACCTCCAGCAGGAAGGCTTCGAACGCTTCATCGGTGCGGTCCAGTTCGTCTATCAGCAGCACCGGCGGGCCAGCCGGGTCGGGCATCAAAGCATCGAGCAGAGGGCGGCGCAGCAGATAGCGTTCCGAGAAAACATCGGAGCCGATCTCCCCCTTGTCGCTTTCCCCAGCGGCTTCCGCGAGGCGGATGGCGATCATCTGCGCGGCATAGTTCCATTCGTAGACCGCTCCGGAAAGATCGAGCCCCTCATAGCATTGCAGGCGGATCAGCCGCCTCCCGAGGGCTTTTGCGAGGGTGCGTGCGACTTCCGTCTTGCCGACGCCCGCCTCGCCCTCCAGCAACAGGGGGCGCCCCATGCGCAGCGCCAGGAACAACACGGTTGCGAGAGCCCGGTCGGGCACATAACCCGCCCCGCGCAGCAAAGTGTCTGTGGCGTCGATGGACAACGGAAAAGCGGAAGGTGAAACATCGGATGCGGTCATGGGGCCAGTCTGGTTCATCGGCGCTCCCTCTCCCCTTTCACGCCGACCCCGGCACACACAGCTAGGCTTCGGCGGAGGCGGCGGGCGGCGCAGCAGGATCCTTGGAGGCGGCGGGCAGGAAGCGGGAGAGCCCGTTCAGCAAATAGGCATACATGGCATAATGGGGTTCTATCAAACTCACGAGCACGGATCCCGCTGCCGCCGCGATGAACAAGAGCAGCCGTGCCTGCGCCGCGCGAGCCTCGCCCTTTCGGGCCCGCGGCATGTCCAACTGCAGCAGAAGCATGGAGAGCACACCGAGGATCACCATGTTTGCGGCATAGAGCCATACCGCTGGAGCGAACTGGCCGTAGTGGCCAACGACGCTGGACGAAAACGGCACGCTGGTGATGAAGAAGAGATAGAACAGCCAAATTCGCCCACACAGATGGGACAGTTCTTCGCCCCTGTGGCGCAGGCTGATGTTGCCGCGCCATAACGCGGCAAGCACAAAGAAGCTGATAATATAAGTGACATATTCCGATCCGAGGGTGCGCAGATGCGCCACCAGGTCCGCCGCGCTGCTGATTGGCAGGCCGTCCGGCAAGCGGAGTTCCAGCACCAGCAAGGTCATGGCGAAGGCGAATATGCCATCGGTCAGAGCGTCGATCCGCGATGCGGGCAGAGTTCTCATCGGGATCAGCCAATCCGGCGCGGGTAACTTCCGGGACCACCGCTCATGCGATGGCGATAGGGGGAAGACACAACCGGCCCCTCTCCTTTCCGCGGCAACATCCTACAGAAGCAAGGCCGGTGGAAGTCCCGGTGTAGCCGCACCGGGACCGCCGCCATATTAGCCGACGATAGCCGCCACCGCCCGCTTCGCCATGACTTTCACGAGTTGAGCGCGATATTCGGCGCTGCCGTGCAGATCCGCCATGACGTCTGAAGGGTCGAGCGCCAGCGCATCCACTGCCGCTGGCGAAAAATCCGCTGCGAGGGCGGTCTCGGCGTCGCTCCATCGGAACACGCCGCCCTGCCCGGCTCCGGTCACCGCCACGCGCACCTCCCCGCTGCGCTCCGCTACGAACACGCCAGCCATGGCATAGCGCGAAGCGGGATTGCGGAACTTGCGGTAGGCCGCGCGGGCCCCGACGGGAAACTCCACTGCCAGGATCACTTCATCCTCGGCCAGGGCGGTCTCAAACAAGCCGGTGAAGAAATCATCGGCCGCGATGCGGCGCGCATTGGTGATGATGGTGGCGCCAAGGGCGAGGCACGCAGCCGGATAGTCCGCCGTCGGATCGTTGTTCGCGATGGACCCTCCGATGGTCCCGCGATTCCGCACGGCAGGATCGCCGATAAGACCCGCCAAATCCGCCACTGCGGGAATCGCCTCGGCCACCACGGACGAAGCGGCCACGTCCGCATGACGGGTCATGGCGCCGATGGTCAGGAAATATTGACTATGTTCGATGCGGCTGAGCTCCGGAATCGCCGCGAGGTCCACAAGGACGGAGGGTTGGGCAAGCCGCTGCTTGAGAGTCGGCAGAAGCGTCTGTCCACCGGCCAGCAGCTTCACATCCTCGCCTGCGCGCAGGGCTGCCAGCGCTTCATCGAGGCCGGCGGGGCGCTGATAATCGAAGGCGTACATGATGCGTCTCCCTCACTCGGCCGCGCGGCGGGCGGTTTGGCCTTGTGCGATCTTCCATAGCGTCGCCGGGGTGGCCGGCATGGGTATATCCTCCGTGCCCAGCGCGTCCGTCAAAGCATTGATGACGGCCGGGGGCGCGGCGATGGCGCCGGCTTCCCCGCAGCCCTTCATGCCGAGCGGATTGGAGGGGCAGCGGGTCTCAGTCATGCCAACCACGAAGGAAGGCAGGTCGCCGGCACGTGGCATGGTGTAGTCCATAAAGGAGCCGGTCACGAGTTGCCCGTCGGCATCATAGCGCACCCCTTCGAGCAGCGCCTGCCCCACGCCTTGGGCGATGCCGCCGTGGACCTGCCCTTCCACGATCATCGGATTGATGATCGAGCCGAAATCGTCCACCGCAACCCATTTGATGATCTCCGTGGTGCCCGTCTCCGGGTCCACCTCCAGTTCGCAAATGTGGCAGCCGGCCGGGAAGGTGAAATTGACGGGGTCGTAGAACGCCCCTTCCTTCAAACCGGGCTCGATCTCGGACGTCGGAAATTTATGCGCGACATAAGCGTTCAGCGCCACCGCGGCAAACGCGAGCGACCGGTCGGTGCCGCTGACGGTGAAATGGCCGTCCTTGAACTCGATGTCGCCTTCCGAGGCCTCAAGGATATGAGCCGCTATCTTCTTCGCCTTGGCCTCCACCTTGTCCAACGCCTTGGAGATGGCGGACATGCCGACTGCGCCGGAGCGCGACCCATAGGTGCCCATGCCGAACTGCACCTTGTCGGTGTCGCCGTGAACGATGGTCACCTGGTCGATGGGAATGCCGAGGCGGGCTGAGACAAGCTGCGCGAACGTGGTCTCATGGCCTTGGCCATGGCTATGGGAGCCCGTGAGCACCTCCACATTGCCGGTGGGATTGACGCGCACCTCCGCGCTTTCCCAGAGGCCGACGCCCGCACCCAGCGAGCCCACGGCCGCGGAAGGAGCGATCCCGCAGGCTTCGATATAATTGGAAAGCCCGATGCCGCGCAGCTTGCCGCGCCGGGCGGCTTCCGCCTTGCGGGCAGGGAAGCCGGCATAGTCCGCAAGCTCCAGCGCCTTATCGAGCGAGGCCGCATAGCCGCCGATGTCATAGGAGAGGATCACCGGCGTCTGGTGCGGGAAGCTGGTGATGAAATTGCGCCGCCGAAACGCGGCCGAATCCTGCCGGATCTCGCGCGCCGCCTTCTCCACGATGCGCTCCACCAGGAAGGTCGCTTCCGGCCGTCCGGCGCCGCGATAGGCATCCACCGGAGCCGTGTTGGTATAGACCGCGTCGACCTCGCAATAGATCGCCGGGATATCGTATTGGCCGGACAGCAGCGTCGCGTAGAGATAAGTCGGCACACAGGACGCGAAAGTGGAGAGATAGGCCCCCATATTGGCCACCGTCTTCACCCGGAAGCCGATGATCTTGCCCTGCCCGTCCATGGCCAGTTCGCCATGGGTGATGTGGTCGCGCCCATGGGCATCGCACAGGAACGCCTCCGAGCGATCGCACGTCCATTTCACGGGGCGCCCGACGCGCTTGGACGCCCAGGCGCAGACCGTCTCCTCCGCATAGATAAAGATCTTGGAACCAAAGCCACCGCCGACATCCGGCGCGATCACACGGAGCTTGTTTTCCGGTGCGAGGCCGACGAAGGCCGAAAGCACCAGGCGCGCCACGTGCGGGTTCTGGCTGGTGGTCCACAGGGTGTAGGTTTCATCGCCCGCATCATATTCGCCGATGGCCGCGCGCGGTTCCATGGGATTGGGGGCGAGGCGGTTGTTGACGAGGTCGATCTTGGTCACATGAGCGGCGCGGGCGAAGGCGGCCTCGGTGGCGGCCTTGTCGCCCAATTCCCATTCGAATACCGTGTTGCCGGGCGCCTCGTCGTGGATCTGCGCCGCACCGGGCGCCCGCGCCGCTCCAAGATCGGCCGCGGCTGGGAGCACCTCGTAATCCACGTCAATGGCGGCGGCGGCATCCTTGGCGGCATTCAGCGTCTCGCCGATCACCACCGCCACATGGTCGCCCACATAGCGCACCTTGTCCTTGGCGAGGGCGGCGTGGTGACCCGCCTTCATGGGCGAGCCGTCCTTGGAATGAATCATCCAGCCGCAGATCAGCCCGCGAATGCCGTCATCTGCCAAATCCTGCCCGGTAAGGATCGCGACCACGCCCGGCATCTTGGCGGCTGCCGAGGTGTCGATGCCACGGATCACGGCGTGGGCATAAGGCGAGCGCAGGAAATAGGCATGGGCCTGACCGGGCCGGGAGAGGTCGTCGGTATAGCGGCCCTTGCCGGTGATGAAGCGGCGGTCTTCCTTGCGGCGGACCGGCGCGCCGAGTGGCGTCACCTTGCTGGTGTCGAAGCTGTTGGCGTTCATGGCGTCCTCCCTGGGGGACTGGCGGAACTTGAACCCCGGGGCAGCGCGCTTGCGTCTTGGCGGCCAGCGTCACGGCACCGGGACATGTGACCATCGGGCGAGCGGCCCCGCACCGTCACTCGGCGGCGTGCTGCAGCGCGCCGCCCATGGCCTGCGCACCAGCCTCTACCGCCTTGACGATATTGTGATAGCCGGTGCAGCGGCACAGATTGCCGTCGAGATGCGCGCGGATGGTCGCCTCGTCGAGTTCGGCGCCGTGGTGAGCCACCAGATCCAGCGCGGTCATGATCATGCCCGGGGTGCAGAACCCGCATTGCAGGCCATGGTGCTCGCGGAAGGCTTCCTGCATGGGGTGAAGGGTGGTCCCGTCCGCGATCCCCTCGATGGTGGTCACGGCGTGCCCATCGGCCTGCACGGCCAGCATGGTGCAGGACTTCACCGCGTCGCCATCCAGATGCACCACGCAGGCTCCGCATTGGCTTGTGTCACACCCGACATGGGTGCCGGTCAGCAGCAGTTTTTCCCGCAGGAACTGCACCAGCAGGGTCCGTGGCTCGACATCCGCAGAAACCGCCTGGCCGTTCACTGTCATGGCAATTTGCGTCATCCAGGTCCTCCCGCAGCAGGCGCCACGCCGGGTGCGCGCTCGCGCTTCGGCCCGGCCCGCACCTTTTATTTCTTCCAGTGTGGGTCTGCCAAGGTGACATGGTCAAGGCCGATCGCCGCCGCGCGAAAGCAAATCCAAATCGACATCCCTTTCCTGCCCGGCTCGAGGTGAGGACATGAAAATCATGTGACGCCACGCAACCAGGTGTTGCGTCGCGCTTCGCCTGTGGGAAACTCCGCTGCAAGCGCGCAAAGCCGCGCACCGATTTGTCTCCCGACGCACCTCGCGCTATGAGTCGATTGGAAAGCGCCCAAACTCCAGGCACGATCAAGAAATAGGCGCACTCGAACACAGGGCATCGGACGGATGGATATTTTCCTCCAGCAGCTCATCAACGGGCTGACGCTAGGCTCCATCTACGGCCTCATCGCCATCGGTTACACGATGGTCTTCGGCATCATCGGCATGGTGAACTTCGCCCACGGCGACGTGTTCATGGTGTCGAGCTTCATCGGCCTCACCTGCTTCCTGCTGCTCACCACCGTGCTCGGGATCACCTCGGTCTTCCTTGTGCTCGCCATCGTGCTGGTGGTGGCCATGATCTTTACCGGCCTCGTGAGCTGGACCATCGAGCGCCTTGCCTATCGCCCGCTGCGTGGCTCATTCCGCCTTGCGCCCATGATCTCCGCCATCGGCATGTCGATCCTGCTGTCCAACTTCGTGCAGGTCGCGCAGGGCCCGCGTAACAAATCCATCCCTCCCCTGGTGACGGACGTGATCGTGCTGGTCGACCGGGACGGCTATCAGGTCACCCTCGCCTACAAGCAATTGATCATCATGGCGGTCACGGCCGTGTGCCTCGGCATCTTCTGGTTCGTGGTCCAGAAGACCTCCCTCGGCCGCGCCCAGCGTGCCTGTGAGCAGGACCGCAAGATGGCCGCGCTCCTCGGCGTCGACGTGGACCGCACCATTTCCCTCACCTTCATCATCGGTGCCGCCCTCGCCGCCGTTGCGGGCACCATGTATCTGATGAATTATGGCGTGGTGAATTTCTCCGACGGCTTCGTTCCCGGTGTAAAGGCATTCACGGCGGCGGTGCTGGGCGGCATCGGATCGCTGCCGGGCGCGGTGCTCGGCGGGCTGCTCATCGGCCTGATCGAAACGTTCTGGTCCGCCTATTTCACTATTGAATACAAGGATGTGGCCGCCTTCTCCATCCTCGCCATCACGCTCATCTTCATGCCTCAGGGCCTGCTTGGCCGGCCGGAAGTGGAGAAGGTTTGATGCAGGCCGGCGTGTCTGCGGGACACCGAGAGGCCGTGCTGCCCGTCGCGCTGAAAGATGCCGCCATCAGCGCGGTGCTCACTTTCCTGGTCCTGACACCTCTGGTCGGGCTACGCGCAACGGAGGATTCTGGCGGCCCCTTGATTCTCACCTATCGGTTCGGGTTGGTGCTCATCTTCTCGGTCATTGTGGCGGTGCTGCGCTTCGTGCTGCATCTCACGCTCTGGCGCCCGGGGCGGATCAAGGGCGGGCGCAGCAACGCGGCGCTCGCGGCCCTCGCCGACAAGGCGGAGCCCTTCGCGAAGCCGGTGTTCTTCTCCTTCGCCATCGCCTTTCCCGCACTCGCGGTGCTCGGCGCCGGCGACCTTGGCGCAAGCCGCTATTACATCGACCTCGGCATCTACATCATGACCTATGTGATGTTGGGCTGGGGTCTCAATATCGTGGTCGGCCTCGCTGGCCTGCTTGATCTCGGCTATGTCGCCTTCTACGCGGTCGGCGCCTATGCCTTCGCGCTGCTTTCCACCAGCGTGCCGATCAACGATTTCTTCGCCGGCCATCTGGGAGAGGGATTTTGGGCCGCCTGGTCGTTCTGGCTGTGCCTTCCCATTTCCGGCCTCCTGGCCGCCTTCTGGGGGCTGATTCTCGGCTTTCCGGTGCTGCGGCTGCGGGGTGATTATCTCGCCATCGTCACTCTGGCCTTCGGTGAAATCATCCGTCTCGTGCTGATCAATTGGGTGGATCTGACGAACGGCGGGGCGGGCATCTCCTCCATTCCCGCCATTACCTTCTTCGGCATCCCCTTTTCCTCGGGCGATGATGGGTTCGCGGCGCTGTTCGGCCTGCAATTCAATGCGATGCATCGCATCATCTTCCTTTATTTCGTCATCCTCGGCCTTGCCGGCCTGACCGCCCTCGCCACCGTGCGGTTGCGGCGCATGCCGGTGGGGCGCGCCTGGGAGGCGCTGCGGGAAGACGAGATCGCGTGCCGCTCACTCGGCATCAACACTACACTCACCAAGCTCACCGCCTTCTCCATCGGCGCCATGTTCGGCGGCTTTGCCGGCGCCTTTTTCGCGGTGCGGGTGCGGTTCGTGTCGCCGGAATCGTTCACCTTCATGGAATCGGCGGTCATCCTCGCGATCGTGGTGCTGGGGGGAATGGGATCCCAGATGGGGGTAGCGGCCTCAGCCATCCTGCTGATCGGGGGCATGGAATTGCTGCGCAACCTCACCTTCCTGAAGGACCCTTGGCTGCTTGGGCCAGACTTCGATCCCACTCTCTACCGCATGCTCATCTTCGGCTTCGCCATGGTGGCAGTCATGGTATGGCGGCCGCGCGGGCTGGTCTCCAGCCGGCTCGCGACCATCTTCCTGAAGGAGCGCAAGAAGGTCTCGGGTGATCTTGTGAAGGAGGGCCACGGATGAGGCCCTGGGAGAGCGACCCCATCCTGCTGGTTGACCATTTGAGTATGCGTTTCGGCGGCCTTGTCGCCGTCGGCGATGTGTCGCTGCGGGCCGGACGCGGCGACATTACAGCGGTCATCGGTCCCAACGGCGCAGGAAAGACCACGGTTTTCAACTGCATCACCGGTTTCTACAAACCGAGCTCGGGGCGCCTCGCGCTCGCCCATGGCGGGGCGCCGACTGCGAGCGAGATCGACGACCTGACCCGCAACGGGCTCGCCGCCTCCCGCACCGATGCCGGTGCGTTGTTCCTGTTGGAGCGGCTGCCGGACTACAAGGTGGCCTCGCAGGCCAAGGTCGCCCGCACCTTTCAGAACATCCGCCTGTTCTCGGGCATGACGGTGCTTGAAAATCTGCTGGTCGCCCAGCACATGAGCCTGACCGAGACCGGGCTTCTCTCGCCCTCCGCGCTCCTGAACCTGCCGAGCTGGCGCCGCCGCGAGAAGGTGGCGGTTGACCGCGCGCTCCACTGGCTGGAGCGGATCTCTTTGGTGGACCGCGCCGACGACCCGGCGGGTGATCTGCCCTACGGCGACCAGCGCCGGCTCGAAATCGCACGGGCCATGTGCAGCGAGCCGGCCCTATTGTGCCTGGACGAGCCGGCGGCCGGCCTCAATCCGCGGGAATCCGCCGCCCTCAACGCGCTACTGCTGGCGATCCGCGAAGAGAAGACGTCCGTGCTGCTGATCGAGCACGACATGTCGGTGGTGATGGAGATTTCCGACCACGTCATCGTGTTGGAATATGGCCGCAAGATCGCCGACGGCACGCCCGCCGAAGTGCGGTCCGACCCGCGCGTCATTGCCGCCTATCTGGGCGTGGACGAGGATGCGATCGAGCAGGTGGAAGAGGAGGTGGGACCGTGAGCGCCCTGCTTTCTCTCTCCGGCGTGAAGACATTCTACGGCAAGATCATAGCCCTGCGGGGCGTCGATCTGGAGGTGAACGAAGGCGAGATCGTCACCCTCATCGGGGCAAACGGGGCCGGCAAGTCCACCCTCATGATGACCATCTGCGGGGCACCGCGCGCGCAGGAGGGAACCATCCTGTTCGCCGGTCAGGACATTACGCGCCTGCCCACCCACGAAATCATGCGGATGAACATCGCCCAGTCCCCGGAAGGGCGCCGCATCTTTCCACGCATGAGTGTCTACGAAAATCTGCAGATGGGCGCCGCATTGTCCGGCGGGGTTTATTTTGCGCAGGATCTCGAGCGCATGTTCGATATGTTCCCGCGCCTTAAGGAACGCCTGCATCAGCGCGGGGGCACGCTGTCCGGCGGCGAGCAGCAAATGCTGGCGATCGCTCGCGCGCTCATGAGCCGTCCGCGCCTGCTGCTGCTGGACGAACCCTCCCTGGGCTTGGCACCGCTCGTCGTGCGCCAGATCTTCGACGTCATCCGCGATTTGAACCAGACCCAGGGGCTGACCGTCTTTCTGGTGGAACAGAATGCCTATCACGCGCTCAAGCTTGCCCATCGCGGCTACGTGCTGGTGAACGGCGCCATCACCATGGCCGGCACCGGGCGTGAACTGTTGGAGCGACCCGAGGTGAAGGCCGCCTATCTGGAAGGAGGCGCGTGAGCCATGGCAAACCTGCCCCATCCCGGCCGCCCCTCCTCGCCCATGATCCTCCTGCCGCTTCTGGCTCTCGCGGCCATGCTGGTGCTCTTCATCGTGCGGCCGAGCGCGGTGGTGGAGGTCTCCACCGGCGATTTCATGCTGGTGACGCTGTTTCTGGGTGGCGGCGCCGCCTGGCTCACGGGGCGCGCCGTGGCAAAGGGGTGGAAGCCTTTCACCCTGGTGCTCGCCTATTCGCTGTTGCTCACGGCGGCCGTGCGCTTCTGCCATTTCGCCTTGTTCAAGGGCACGCTGTTCGCGCTCGATTATTATCTCGTGGAAGCGGTGCTGCTGTTCGCCATCGCGACGCTCGGCTTCCGGTCCGTGCGCAAGCAGCAGATGACCGTGCGCTACGATTGGCTCTACGAATCTGCCGGCCCGCTTTCCTGGCGCAACAAGGCCGGCACGGATGAAGCGGCGTGACCGATTTGGCGTGTCGACAGGCGATGAGAAACCGGCACAATGGCGGCCGGACGCACGCTCTGCCGGCGCGGTGAGGGTCTTCGGCGCTCGGTATAACCAGAGGAGAACAGGATGAGGAAGCTGTTACTTGCCGGCCTCGCGGTCGGTGCCGGCCTCGCCCTTGCGGCGGCCGGGTCGGCTGCCTATGCGCAGGCGCCTCTCAAGATGGGCGCGGGTGGTCCCATGACGGGCCCGAACGCCGCGTTCGGCGCACAGATCAAGACGGGCGTTGAACAGGCCGTGGCGGACATCAATGCCGCCGGCGGCATCAACGGCCAGAAGATCGAGCTCTCGATCGGCGACGACGCCTCCAAGCCCGAGCAGGGCAAGTCGGCGGCGAACAAGTTCATCTCCGACGGCGTGAAATACGTGGTCGGCCACTTCAACTCGGGCGTCTCTATCCCGACCTCCACGGACTATGAGGAAGCCGGCGTTCTGCAGATCAGCCCGGCCTCGACCAACCCGCAGTTCACCGAACGCAAGATGTGGAACACGTTCCGCACCTGCGGCCGCGACGATCAGCAGGGCGCGGTCGCCGGCGACTACATTGTCGCCAATTTCAAGGACAAGAAGGTCGCCATCGTCCACGACAAGACCCCCTACGGTAAGGGCCTTGCGGACGAGACCCAGAAGGCCATGAACAAGGGCGGCGTCAAGGAAGTGCTCTATGAGGGCATCAATCCCGGCGAGAAGGATTATTCCGCCCTCGTCTCCAAGCTGAAGGCGGCGGGTGTGGACCTGGTCTATTTTGGTGGCCTGCATCCCGAAGCCGGGCTGCTGGTGCGCCAGATGCGCGACCAGGGCCTGAAGAGCGTCCTGTTCTCGGGGGACGGCATTACGGATAAGGAGTTCTGGTCCATCGCCGGGCCCGGCGCCGCCGGCACGCTGATGACCTTCGGCCCCGATCCGCGCAAGAACCCCGCCGCGAAGGAAGTGGTGGATAAGTTCAAGGCGAAGGGCATCGATCCGGAAGGCTATGTCCTGTATTCCTACGCCGCCGTGCAGATCATCAAGCAGGCCGCCGAGGCGACCAAGTCCACCGACCCGAAGAAGATCGCCGATTACATGCACTCCGGCGCGACCTTCCAGACGGTTCTTGGCCCGCTGTCCTTCGACAAGAAGGGCGACATTACCAAGAAGGATTATGTCGTCTATGTCTGGAAAGACGGCGCCTACAGCGAAATCTGACCGTATTTCGGTCGGCTGATGAAAGGCCCGCGCTTCGGCGCGGGCCTTTTTCATGGCGCGCCACTTATGTTACGCCGCCGCACTGGCAAGAGGACGAGCGATGCTGAAGATCTGGGGACGCCTCAACTCCACCAATGTGAAGAAGGTGGTGTGGGCCGCACGGGAATTGAGCCTGCCTTATGAGCACGCCAACGCCGGCGGCCCGTTTGGGCTCGTAAACGAGCCCGAATATCGCGCGCTGAATCCCAACGGCCTTGTTCCCTGCGTGGAGGACGAGGGCCTGGTGTTGTGGGAATCCAATGCCGTCGTGCGTTATCTCGCCGCCCGCCATGGAGCCGGCACGCTATGGCCGGAAAATCCGGCGGTTCGCGCCATCGGCGACAAATGGATGGATTGGACATCCACCTCATTTGCCGCGCCGTTCCGGGATGTGTTCTGGAACCTCATCCGGCTCGATCCGGAGAAGCGCGACATGGGCGCGGTGGAGGCCGGCATTGTCGCCTGCGCCGATCTCCTGGCGCGGGCGGACGCCGCGCTCGCGGACCATCCCTATCTGTCGGGGGATGCTTTCGCGATGGGGGATATCCCGCTCGGCTGCTTCGCTTACGGGTGGTTCGAAATGCCCATCGCCCGCCCGTCGATGCCTCATCTGGAAGCCTGGTACGCGCGGTTGAAAGACCGCCCGGCCTATCGCGAGGCGGTCATGACGCCGCTCACCTGAGCGCCTCACCCGATGGTGGAAAGCGCTGGGAACGTCTCGATCAGCCAATAGGAGACGCTCGCAATCCAGCCCGACATGAAGGCGATGCCGGTGAGCACCAGCATCGCCCCCATCACCTTCTCCATCACCGGCAGAAGGCGGCGCATGTGGCGCAGGCCGTCCAGGAACGGCCGCACCGCCACAGCCGCGAGCAGGAACGGCACACCGAGACCGGCAGAATAGATCGCAAGCAGGCCCGCGCCCTTCGCGACCGTCGCCTCCGATCCGGCGACCGCCAGGATCGCGCCCAGCACCGGCCCGAGGCACGGCGTCCAGCCGAAAGCAAAGGCGAGGCCCATCACGAATGCGCCCCACAGGCCGGTTGGCTCGTTCACATGCGGCCGGGCAGTGCGCGACAGCAGATGAATCTTGAAAACGCCGAGAAAATTAAGCCCCATCACAATGATCGCGAGACCGGCGATGATGGACAGCACCTCCTGATGCGCACGCAGCACCTCGCCGATGGCCGAAGCGCCAGCGCCCAACGCGACGAACACGACGGTAAAGCCACTCACGAACAGCAGCGCGCCGAAAATCGCGCGCCGCCCCACCTGCTGCAGAGGTTCGGCCTTGGAGAGGTCTTCCAGCGTCGCGCCGCCCAGGAAGCACAGATAAGGCGGCACCAAAGGCAGGACGCAGGGGGAGAGGAAGCTCGCAAGGCCGGCGGCAAATGCGGCTGGCAGCGTGACATCGGCCATGGGAGGGTCGCACCCTTCGTACGCGAAACCGAAGCCCGCCGACGGGAGAAGCACGGCCGGGCCTTTCACCGACTGTCATGGGCCGGAAGTGCGCCACCGCACAAGGGGAGCGGAACGGCCCTCCCCGCCATGTGATATGCCCCTTTGCCGCAGCCCGGCCCCCGCTGTCTTGTGCTGGGTGTGGACGCGAAGGCAGATCCTGCTCTAGAGCTTAGGGGGGTGCCCGGGGCCGGGAAGTGACATGCTGAATCTCCTCACTGACGTACCCGGCCTCAAGGTGGGCCACGCCACCGACCTCAAGCTTGGCTCGGGTGTGACGGCGGTGCTGTGCGACGTGCCGACCATCGCCGCCGTCGATGTGCGCGGTGGCAGCCCCGGCACCCGCGAAACCGATCTTCTCGCCCCCGGCGCCAGCGTGCAGCACGTGGATGCGCTGTTCCTCTCCGGCGGCTCGGCCTTCGGCCTCGATGCGGGCTCCGGGATCATGTCCTGGCTCGCGGAGCGTGGACGCGGGCACCCGGTCGGCTCCGTGCGGGTGCCGATCGTGCCCGGCGCGATCCTGTTCGACCTCCTCAATGGCGGCGACAAGGCCTGGGGCCGCCACTCCCCCTATGCCGACCTCGGATACCAGGCCGCCGAGGCGGCGCGTGGCGGCAGCTTCCTGCTCGGCTCCGTCGGTGCGGGCACCGGCGCGACCACGGCTCACGTCAAGGGTGGCTTAGGCTCGGCTTCCGCCGTGACACCGGGGGGGCATGTGGTCGGGGCCCTTGTGGCGGTCAATGCGGTGGGCAGCCCCCTGATCGGCACAGGACCTTATCTTCGTGCGGCCCCGTTTGAGCAGAATGGCGAGTTCGGCGGCTGCGGCATGCCCCAGCATTGGCCGGACGATGCCTCGGCGCTCACCATGAAGGGTGCCACGCCCCGCGCCAACACCACCATTGCGGTGGTTGCGACGGACGCTGTTCTCACACGCTCCCAGGCGCGTGCCTTTGCCGTCATGGCGCAGGATGGTTTGGCTTTATCGCTGTTTCCAGTACACACACAGCTCGATGGCGATTGCGTGTTTGCCCTTGCAACCGGTCGCAAAGAGCTTGACCCAATCCGTCATGCTGAGGCCGAGCTTGGGGCGACCGCCGCTTGCGTGCTGGCGCGCGCCGTTGGACGCGCCGTGTTCGAAGCCACCACCTTGCCTTTTCCCGGCGCCCAAGCCGCTTGGCGCAACCGTTTCCGCTAAAGGATACCAGATGCCCCGCCTGCCTACGATCCGCCCGGTTCGGCACGACAATGACGACGCGCCGCGCCTTTCCGGCCTTCTGGCGATCATCTTCTGGTGCGCGTGCGGCATTACGGCTGTTCCGCTCGCGGGCATCTTCACGCTGATTTCCCTCCTCGGCCCCCAAGCGGCATGGTCGGCCATTGCGGATTCACTGTCAGCTCCGGGTGGGTCCTCGCAAATGCTGCGGTTCGGTCTGCTGCCGCAAGTTGTGCTGTTTGTGTGGGCGATCAGCTTCGTCATTTTGACGGTGCGGCGCTCGGCGCGCACGCGTGCCCTGGCACCTGCCTTGTTGGTCGTCTGGTTGATCGTGACCGCGTTCAGCCAATTCGCCATCCGCGACCTGCTGGCCCCGGACGGCCTCACCGTGGGCGATCTGGCAGCGCTGCTCCCTGCCCTTCTTGCCCAAGGCGTCGGCGTGGCCGGGTTCGTCGGCTACATGCGCGAAGGCGAGCGCCCACGCCGTTATTACCGGGTCTGAAGGCGGGTCACAGGGTCCCGCGGCACCTCGAAATGACGAACGCCACATAGACGCCCGCGAGCGTCACCGCGAGCCCGTACCATGTGAGTGCATATTCCAGGTGGCGGTTGGAAAAGGAGAGCCGCGTTTCCCCGCCCTGCGGCAAGCCCCCCGGGTTCGCGGTCGCATCGGCATCAATGATGAACGGTGCAACCTTCGCTAGGCCGCGTGCGGCGCCGATCTCCGCCGGATCGCGGCGAAACCAGGCATTGTGCGCAGGGTCGTTCGCCGGCACGAACCAGCTGGCTTCTTCCGGCATGCGCAGCAGACCGGTGATGGTAACGGGCCCTTCGATCTGCCCCTCCCGGCGGCTCTCAGGCGCGCGGCGATCTTCCGGCACGAAGCCGCGATTGACTAGGATCGCCGATCCGTCGGCCAGCATCAGCGGCGTCAGTACCAGGAAGCCAGGCCCTTTGAACGGCCCTTTCGGATCGGACAGCACCGTGTAGATCAAGGTCTCCTTGCCATGGTCGAAGATGCCGGTCGCGCGCACCGGCTGATATTCGTCCACCTCACGCGTGACGCTCGGCCATTGGGACACGGGGAGCACCGGGTGCGGATGCTGGGTGGCGCGTTCCTGGACTTGGGCGACCAGTTCGTTCTTCCAGCTTAGCCGCTCCAGCTGCCATGTACCGAGGCCGATCAGCACGGCAAGCGCGGCGAAGGTGGCCAGGGTGGGCAGCAGCAGCCCGCGACGCGACGCCCCACTCATTCGCCGTCGCGCGGCTCCAGTCGCCCTTCGGATGCCCGGTTCGCATATTGCATCGCGACCAGCACACCCTTGAACGGGCGAAGGAGGCCGAGCGTGACGATCAGAATGCCGGGAATCCAGAGCAAGGCGTGGACCCAAAGGGGAGGTTCAAAGGTGACCTCGACCCAGAAGGCGAGCGCCACCACCAGAAACCCGCCGATGAGGATGACGAAGACCGCCGGCCCGTCACCGGCGTCGATGAAGGAATAATCAAGGCCGCAGGCCTCGCATTCCGGCGCGAGCTGGAGGAACCCCTTGAACAGCTTTCCCTTCCCACAGCGCGGGCAGCGGCAGGACAGGCCGGCGACGATGGGCGAAACAGGGCTGTAGTACGGTTCCATGGGTATTCCCGTTCCGCGGCCGCAGCCAGCTATCAAACAAAACGGGGCGGCTCACGCCGCCCCGCCGATTCCTGAGAAACCCGTGGGGCTCCGCAATTTCAGTGGGCGGAAGGGCCGGCGCCCCAGACGTAGATGAAGGCGAACAGGAACAACCACACCACGTCCACGAAGTGCCAGTACCAAGCAGCGGCTTCGAAGCCGAAATGCTTCTGCGGCGTAAAATCTCCAGCGACGGCGCGCAGCAGGCACACCAGCAGGAAGATGGTGCCCACAATCACGTGGAACCCGTGGAACCCGGTCGCCATGAAGAAGGTGGCGCCATAGATGTTGCCCGAGAAGCCGAAATGCACGTGCAGATATTCGAACGCCTGGCACGTGGTGAACAGCACGCCCAGCACGACCGTAAGCAGCAGGCCCCACTTGAGACCCTGGCGGTCATTTTCCAGCAACGCGTGATGCGCCCATGTGACCGTCGTGCCGGAGGTTAGCAGCAGCAAGGTGTTCAACAGCGGCAGGTGCCAGGGATCCAGGGACTCGATGCCATGGGGCGGCCACACGCCGCCGGTCACCTCGAAGCGCGAATAATTTATCGCTTCGCCGGAAAACAGCGCCGCATCGAAATAGGCCCAAAACCACGCAACGAAGAACATGACTTCGGAGGCGATGAACAGGATCATGCCGTAGCGCAGGCCGATCTGCACCACCGGGGTATGAAAACCCAGATGGCCTTCGCGGATCATGTCCCGCCACCAGCCGAACATGGTGTAGAGCACGCCCAGGAACCCGATGCCCATCGGGATGGCCGTTCCGCCGTGCATCCACACCACCGCACCAGCGGTGAGGATGAAGGCCGAGATCGAGCCAACGATAGGCCACGGGCTCGGCTCCACCATGTGATAATCGTGCTGCTTCACGTGTCCCTCGGCCATTTGAAGCGGCCTCCCCTTCCAGCATTAAAATTCTACCAGGACCTTACGCTCCGCCGCAATGCGACGGTTACGTCCAGCCCCACCAACCAACCCGCCCGGCAGTCCGGGCTTTATCCTGTCCTGGCGCCGACGCTGGCGCCGGCTCACAGAGCCTTTTTCGAACTCTCGCTCGCCGGCTCCGCCGCGCGCGCCACCGGTGCCGCAGGCTTGGGCGCCGGGAAAAAGGTGTAAGACAATGTGATGGTCTTCACAGTGTTGAATTCGGGATCGTCCGCGATGGCGGGATCAATGAAGAACACCACCGGCATGTCCACCTTTTCGTTGCCTTGCATGGTCTGCTCGGAAAAACAGAAACACTGCATTTTCACGAAATACGCACCCGCCGGGGCCGGCGTGACATTGTAAGTCGCGTTACCATAGGTTTCCGCCGACGAGAGATTGCGGGCGAGATAATAGACCATCTTGGTCTCGCCAATGCGCACGCTCACGTCCGCCTGCTCCGGCTTGAATTCCCAGGGCAGGCCGGGGGCGATATTGGAATCGAAGCGCACCTGGATCGTGCGGTCGAGCACTTTGTCCGGTGCGGCCGTGCCGACCCGCGTCGCCCCGCCGAAGCCGGTGAGCGAACAGAACATGGCGTAGAAAGGCACGATGGCATAAGCCGCACCCACCATGCCCACGGCAAAGGCGAGGCACGCCAAAGCGACCGGCATGTGCCGGAACCGTCGCCGCTTCGCGGCGACGGGACCAGATTCGGGCAAGGGGGGCTGCGGGGAAGGGCTCATTGCGTCCTCACAGTGGCCTGTTCAGCACGGCCGGACCCATCTTCACGATGGTAACCACGTAGAAAAGGATCACTAGAAAACCCAGCACCGAAGCGATGGCGACAGACCGCGCCCGTCGCCGCCGCTTCTGCTCCTCGGTCAGAACGACGCCCTGAACCTCGGGCGCTCGCTTGTCCTTCTCATCTGACACGAATCAAACTCCCACCAGCGCTTCGACCAAAAGCGAGGCGAAGAGCAAAAACAGATAGAGAATGGAGAAGCCGAACAATTGCTTGCTCGCCTTTACGGCCGGAGCGCCCTCACGAACGCGATAGACTTTCACGGCAAGCCAAATCATGCCCGCGCCCAGAATGGCGGCTACCGCACCGTAGCCATACCCGGCATAGCCCAACCCGACCGGCACCAAAGCCAGCGGCACCAGGAAAAGCGTGTAAAGCAGGATCTGACGACGGGTCTCGTCGGGGCCTGCAGTCACCGGCAGCATGGGAACCCCGGCGCGGGCATAATCATCGGCGCGATAAAGCGCGAGCGCCCAGAAATGCGGCGGCGTCCAAAAGAAGATGATCGCCACCAGCAGGAGGCTTTCAAGGCCCACCGACCCGGAGGCCGCCGCCCATGCAACCATCGGCGGAAACGCGCCCGCAGCGCCGCCGATGACGATGTTCTGCGATGTCGAGCGCTTCAGCCACATGGTGTAGATGACCACGTAGAAGAAGATCGTAAAGGCAAGCAGGGCCCCGGCGAGGACATTCACCAGCAGGCCCAACACCACGACTGAAAAAGCTGAGAGGGTCAGGCCGAAGGCCAGCGCTTCCTGTGGCGTCACCCGTCCACCAGGGATCGGGCGATTCTTGGTGCGCGACATGACGGCGTCGATATCGGCATCCCACCACATGTTCAGCGCCCCGGCCGCGCCAGCGCCAACCGCGATGCATAGCAGGGCGGTAAAGGCGATCACCGGGTGCACGTGGTCGGGCGCACGAACCAGGCCGACCAAAGCCGTGAAGATCACCAGCGACATGACGCGCGGCTTCAGGAGCGACAGGTAATCGCGCGGCGAAGCGAGGCCGAGGCCCGTTTCGCTACCTCCCGTCGTCTGGTTCAAGCTCACGCTCACGTCACTCATGCGGACCGGTCCTGTCATACTGATCTTGCTCGAAACCGCAGGGCGGCGCGGTTCCCTCATACGCGTCAACTAAGCCGGCCTTGCGGCGCCGCCCGGTCCCGCTGCGGGAGCCATTAGAAACCGGGCACCGGCATTTCAGTGGCGGACACATGGCCGAGGTCCGTCCCCGCTGAGCCTTTCGAACCAACTCTCGAAACAGAACCGGCGCGGGACACCGCGCCGGTTCGCCCCCAGGGAAAAGCCGACGCTCACTTGATGCGCGGCAGCACTTCGAACTGGTGGAACGGCGGAGGCGAGGTCAACGTCCACTCCAGGGTGGTCGCACCGGGACCCCAGGGGTTCGGTCCAGCCAACTCCTTGCGGCGGAAGGCCACCACAATGCCGGTCAGGAAGATCAGCACGGCGAAGCCGGAGATATAGGAGCCGATGGAGGAGATGTAGTTCCAATGCGCGAACGCATCGGGATAGTCCACGTAGCGGCGCGGCATGCCGGCGAGGCCGAGGAAATGCTGCGGGAAGAACACCAGGTTCACGCCCACGAACGTGACCCAGAAGTGCAGCTTGCCCCAGAATTCCGGGATCATGTAGCCGCTCATCTTCGGGAACCAATAGTACCAGCCGGCGAAGATGGCGAACACGGCGCCGAGCGACAGCACGTAGTGGAAGTGGGCCACAACGTAATAGGTGTCATGCAGCGAACGGTCGATGCCGGCGTTCGAGAGCACAACGCCGGTGACGCCGCCGACGGTGAAGAGGAAGATGAATCCGATGGCCCACAGCATCGGGGTGCGGAACTGCACCGATCCACCCCACATGGTGGCGATCCAGGAGAAGATCTTCACGCCCGTCGGGATGGCGATGATCATGGTCGCCGCGACGAAATAGGACTGCGTCGAGGCGGAGAGGCCCACCGTATACATGTGGTGCGCCCACACCACGAAGCCGACCACGCCGATCGCGACCATGGCGTAGGCCATGCCGAGATAGCCGAACACCGGCTTGCGCGAGAAGGTCGAGACGATGTGCGAGACGATGCCGAAGCCCGGCAGGATCAGGATGTACACCTCGGGGTGGCCGAAGAACCAGAACAGGTGCTGGAACAGGATCGGATCGCCGCCGCCGGCCGGATCGAAGAAGGTGGTGCCGAAATTGCGGTCCGTTAGCAGCATGGTGATGGCGCCGGCGAGCACCGGCAGCGACAGCAGCAGCAGGAAGGCGGTGATCAGCTGGGCCCAGGCGAACAGCGGCATCTTGTGCAGCGTCATGCCAGGGGCGCGCATGTTGAAGATCGTGGTGATGAGGTTGATCGCGCCGAGGATCGAGGACGCGCCCGCGATGTGCAGCGCGAAGATCAGCAGATCCATGGCCGGGCCAGGGTGGCCGAGCTTGGACGACAGCGGGGGATAGATGGTCCAACCGCCGCCGAAGCCGTTGGAACCGGCAGCGCCTTCGACGAACAGCGAGATGATCGCGAGGGCGAATGCGGGCGGCATCAGCCAGAAGGCGATGTTGTTGATGCGCGGGAAGGCCGTGTCCGGCGCGCCGATCATCAAGGGAATGAAGTAATTGCCGAAGCCGCCGATCAGCGCGGGCATCACCATGAAGAAGATCATGATCAGGCCGTGGCCCGTGGTGAACACGTTGAAGGTCTGCGGATTCTTGAAATATTGAAGACCCGGCTCCATCAGTTCCAAACGGATGCCGATGGATAGCGCACCGCCCACGATCCCCGCCACGATGGCGAAGATCAGGTACATGATGCCGATATCCTTGTTATTCGTCGAGAACACCCACCGCTTCCATCCCGTGGGATTGTGCTCGGCATGTGCCGCGTCGTGCGCGATAGCCTCGGTGGCCATGAGTCTAGTCCTCAATCTCTTGACGTTGCCGTCTTATCTTTAAGCGCCGTCGGGTCGTACCAGGCCCCCGTGGGCGGGCCCTTCGATTTCGCGCACGAGGCAGCGTCGTGCCATCTCGTGCGGGTTGTTTCCGGTCGATGCGTCCGAGGCGGGCGCCTCAATTGGCCGCATCCGCGAGCACAAGCGCCCCGGCAGCCGGCGCCTGCACCGTCCGGACGGACGAGGGCGCCGCAGAGAACTTCTGCTTGGCCTGCGCGATCCAGGCGTCAAACTCGGCCTGGCTCACCACGCGCACCGCGATCGGCATGAAGGCATGGTCGCGACCGCACAGTTCCGAGCATTGGCCGTAATAGATGCCTTCCTTGGTCGCCTTGAACCAGGATTCATTCAGGCGCCCGGGCAGCGCGTCGATCTTAACGCCGAAGGACGGGACCGCGAAGGAGTGGATGACGTCGGCGGCGGTCACCTGGATCCGCACGGTCTTGTTCACCGGCACGATCACTTCATTGTCCACCGCCAGCAGGCGGGGCTGGCCGGGCTTCAGATCCTTCTCCGGCACCATCAGCGAATCAAAGCCGAAGCCGCCGTTATCCGGATATTCATAGGACCAATACCACTGATGGCCCGTGACCTTCACGGTCATGTCCGCCGGCGGAATGTTCAACTCAAGATGGAGCAGGCGGAACGAGGGGATCGCGATCGCCACCAGGATCATCACCGGAGCGACCGTCCAGATGACCTCGATCAGCGTGTTGTGGGAGGTCTTCGAGGGAACCGGATTGGCCCGTTCGTTGAAGCGGACCATCACGATGGCCAGCAGCACCATCACGAACAGCACGATGGCCACGATGATGGCGAGCACGAAATTGTTGAACGAATGGATGCTGGCCATCACGGGCGTCGCCGCATCCTGGAGGCCGATCTGCCAGTCGGACGGCTGGCCCATACCGGCCCACGCAGCCGAGCTCAGCGAAATCGCGGCGACCATCGCGGCCACGGCGAGAGCACCGGTGCGAATGAACGAAATCATGGTAATCTGCTCTCCCTGCGCGGCGCCGTCGCTACCGCAAGCGCAGCGGTGATCGGTAGTTGGCGGACGCCGTAAGCGCGCCCGGTGGACCGGCGCATTCTTGACTTAAATCAAACACAAATCACCGCACCCCGCAATTGCGGCGCACAGGCGCACCGATGCGACACAAGGTCGGACTCCCCCCTTCCCCACAACCTGCCGGCAAAGAATTTGGCGGAGGCCTTTTTCGCCGCTCCGGCGCGGTGACGCGAAGCGAGACGATGCGGCCGGAGCGGCAAAGCGGCCGGAAACAGCCGTTTCCCATCAATTCTCCGTTTTATTCCGCAAAGCGCCGCCGCATTCTTGACATGGACGGTCAGCCTTTTAAGCCAAAACTCACGGGCGGCACGTTACGCCCTTATTGAAAGTCGCGGCCCGTTTTGGATCGCCGCCAGTTTTCGGAGCCGGTGCCCATGGAGTTCATGTTGTCGCGGGGCCTCGCCCGCACGGATCGGCGCCCTGAGGCCGCCCGCCTGGTGCCGGCTGGCAAGGTCATGTGCGCCTTCATCGTCGCGGTGTTCGGCTTTTGCGGCCTGCTCTCCACCTCCCGGCCGGCGGCGGCACAGGGCGTCGTGAAGCAAGTCTATGGGGACTGGCAGATTCGCTGCGACACCCCTCCGGGAGCGCAAACCGAGCAGTGTGTTCTGCTGCAGAGCGTCCAAGCCGACGACCGTCCCAATGTCGGCCTCACTGTCATCATTTTGAAGACCGCCGACCAGAAAAGCCGGCTGCTGCGCGTTCTGGCGCCGCTCGGCGTGCTGATTCCCTCCGGCCTTGGCTTGAAGATCGACGATACCGACGTCGGCCGCGCCGGCTTCGTGCGCTGCCTGCCCAACGGCTGCGTCGCCGAAGTGGTCATGGATGATGCGCTGGTGGGGCGGTTGCGCCAGGGCAAGCAGGCGACGTTCATCATCTTTCAGACGCCGGAAGAGGGCATCGGAATACCGTTAGGCTTGAACGGCTTCGGACCGGGCTTCGACGCCCTCAAATAGGCGTTGCCGTTACGCAACAGACCGGGGCCCGCGCCCGCGTGTCGTCACAATTCTCTTGGTGCGGAGCTGTGTCCCGCCTTTAATGACGGTCGGTTCTGGCGGCATGGTTTGGCCATTGTTGCTCTGCACAAGAGCGGCCGGCGCAAGCTTGGCAGAAGGCATGGCGGATGCACGGAGACGACCACACCCTGTTCATCAGCGCTCTCGCCTTTCTGGTGGCAGCGGTGGTTTCCGTGCCGGTGGCCCGGCGGCTCGGATTGTCGCCGGTGGTGGGCTATCTCGCTGCGGGCATCGCCATCGGCCCCGCCGGCTTCAATGTGGCCGATCCCACGACCGTCATAGCTGTGGCCGAACTCGGCGTCGTGCTGCTGCTGTTCCTCATCGGGCTTGAGCTGCAGCCCTCGCGCCTGCTCTCCATGGGGCGCTATATTTTCGGCCTCGGCACCGCGCAATTGCTGATTACCGGCATGACGATCGCGCTCGTGTCCTGGCTCCTGGGTTTCGGCATCGCTGGGGCGATCATCACCGGCATGGCGCTGGCCATGTCTGCAACCTCGATCGCCCTTCAGCTGCTGGGCGAGCACAACGACCTCTCTTCCGGATACGGCCAGCGCGCCTTCTCGATCCTACTTTTCCAGGACATCGCCATCGTGCCCCTGCTGGCGCTGGTGCCGCTGCTGGCGCCGGGCGAATCCAATCTCGGCACCGACGTGACGGCGACCCTCTTGAAGGCGGCGGCCGCGCTGGCGGCGGTCAGCGTGATCGTGGTGTCCGGACGCTTCCTGCTGAATCCGCTGTTCCGCCTGCTCGCCCGCTCCGGTGCGCGGGAGGCGATGACGGCGGCGGCGCTGCTGGTGGTGCTCGGTGCAGCCGGCCTGATGGCGACCGTGGGCCTTTCCATGGCGCTCGGGGCGTTCCTGGCGGGGCTGCTGTTGTCCGAAAGCACCTTCCGGCACGAGCTGGAAGCCAATATCGACGCCTTCCGCGGCTTGCTACTGGCGGTATTCTTCATGGGCGTCGGCATGTCGCTGGACCTCACAGTCCTGCTGCCGCACATCCTGCCGGTGGTGCTCGCCGCCTTGATGATCACCGCGATCAAGTTCCTGGTCGTGTTCCTGCTCTATCGCACTGACCATCGCACGGACGCGGACGCGCTCCGCGCCGGTGCAGTGCTGATGCCGGCCGGCGAATTCGCCTTCGTGCTGTTTCCGCTGGCCCTCGCCAACGGCATTCTCAATCGCGAGCAGGCTGAGCTTCTCACCGCAACGGCTGCGCTGACCATGATGATCGGTCCGCTGGTTTTCGCCGGCATCGGGCGCCTGCTGCCACGGCTGCGCCACGCCGAACCGGAGCCCGAGCCGGACGATTTCACCGACGCCAACGGGCGCGTGCTGGTGATCGGCTTCGGCCGCTTCGGCCAAATCGTCTCGCAATGCCTTCTGGCGGAAGGTGTGGGGGTCACCATCATCGACAATGACGTGGAGATGATTCAGAGCGCCGGGCGCTTCGGCGTGCACATCTATTATGGCGACGGCACCCGCCTCGACGTGCTGCGCGCTGCCGGTGCGGACCAGGCGGAGGTCATCGCCGTGTGCGTGGACGACCGCGAGGCGGCGGACCGGATCGTGGATATCGTGCAGGCCAACATGCCCAATGCACGCCTTCACGTGCGCGCCTTCGACCGCGTCCACGCCATGGCGCTGCTGCGCAAATCCGTCGATTACGAAATGCGCGAGACGCTGGAATCGGCCTTCGCCTTTGGTGGGCGGACGCTGGAAGCACTGGGCGTGGATCAGGAGGCGGTCGCCGCACTGGTCGCCGACGTGCGCGACCGCGACCGCAAGCGGCTCGAACTGCAGGTGCAGGAAGGGCTTTACGCCGGTATCGAATTGGCCGGCCAAAAGGTGGAGCCCGAACCCCTCACCGACCCCAACAAGCCCGCCAAGCCACTCAATCCCGAAGCGCAGGACGTGCTGGCCCACGAGACCGAATTCTCGGGCTGACCCCCACCCATTGCTTCCTGGCGGATGGGGTGTTCCGCCGATTTGTGGCGCAAGATCGCGCAGCCTGATCTACAACGGGCGCGCTCGCCGGCCCGTCGTGACCACGGGCGATCACCTGGCTGAATGCCGAGAAACCGCCCCAACGAGCCATCGGACCGCATGAGCGCAGCATCAGCGAAATTCCTCCACGGCTCCATCATGCGCCATGTGGCGGTGATGGCCGCCACGGGGTCGATCGGCCTCGTCGCGGTGTTTGTGGTCGACCTGCTGAACCTGTTCTACATCTCGCTTCTCGGCGAGGCAGAGCTGGCCGCGGCCATCGGCTATGCCGGCACCATGCTGTTCTTCACCACCTCGGTGGCACTCGGCATCATGATCGCGGGTTCGGCTGTGGTGTCGCGCGCCCTCGGGGCGGGCAACCGGGAGGATGCGCGCGCGCTCGCCACCATCGCGACCCTGTACATGGTGGTGGCCTGCATCGTCCTGACAGCCATCTCGCTGCCGCTGATCCGACCATTGCTTTCGCTGTTGGGCGCGCACGGCCGCACCCTCGACATCGCTGACCGGTTCCTCTTCGTCGTGACCCTCTCGACCCCGCTGCTCGGCATCGGCATGGTCGCTTCCGGCCTGCTGCGGGCAACCGGCGATGCCGGCCGGGCCATGTGGGTAACGCTCGGCGGCGGTCTGCTGACCGCGGTGCTGGACCCGATTCTCATTCTCGCCCTGGGTCTGGGCGTGGACGGCGCCGCCATCGTCTCTGTTGCCTCGCGCCTGTTCATGGCGCTCTACGGTTTGCAGGCCTGCCACCGCAGGCACAATCTGTTTCGCTGGCCGACCTTCGCCATGTGGCATCGCCACGCGGGGCCGATCTCCGCCATCGCCATTCCCGCCATCCTCACCAACGTCGCCACGCCGGTCGGCAATGCCTATGTCACCGCCAAGCTCGCGCCGTTCGGAGATGGCGCTGTCGCAGCTTTCGCCGTGATCGGCAGGGTGATTCCCGTGGCCTTCGGTCCATTGTTCGCCCTCACCGGGGCGGTCGGGCCGATCTTCGGGCAGAATTTCGGCGCCGGACTGTTCGACCGTCTGCGCACGACGTTGAAGGATAGCCTGATCCTGACCCTGATCTATGTGGGTGTGGTGTGGGTGCTGCTGGCGCTGCTACGCAATACGATTTCCTCGGTGTTCGGCCTCACGCCCGAGGGCCAGCAGATCGTCGCCTTCTTCTGCCTCGTCACGGCCGGAAGCTTCATTTTCCTCGGTGGATTGTTCGTCGCCAATGCGGCGTTCAACAATCTTGGGGCGCCGCTGCTCTCCACCTTCTTCAACTGGGGCCGGGCCACGGTCGGCACCATCCCGCTGGTGTGGATCGGCAGCGATATCATGGGCGCCAACGGGGTGATTCTCGGCCAAGCCATCGGCGCCGTCGCATTCGGCATCGCGGCCATGGTTTTTGCCTTCCGCGTGATCGAAAGGATCGCCGCCGCACCGCCGCCCGTCGCGGATCGCGGGCCCGCACCGCATCTGTCCACCGTAGAATTGCCTCCGCTCTCCTCCCCTCAGGACGCGACCGCCATCGAGCCGTGATTTTGGCGAGACGATGGCGTAGAGTCGCGTTGTCGGGAGGCCGTTAAATGGACCAGTTCGTGCAATTGCTGAGGGCTGCTCAAGGCGGGCAGGGCCTGGAGAATCTTGCCCAGATCTACGGACTGACCGCGCAGCAGGCACAGAAGGCCGCGGAAGCCGTCATGCCTGCATTCGCGGCCGGCATTCAGCGCGCCATGCAGTCGCCCGAGGGGCTCGCCAACCTCATGGTGCTGATGATGCGCGGCCCCTATGGCGGCTTTTACGATCGGCCGCCGTCAGCGCCCGACCAGTTCACGCAAGCCGGCGCCAATGCGCTCGACGCGCTCTTCGGTTCGCCCGAGATCAGCGCCGCGGTGGCCAATCACGCCGCCGCCAGCACCGGCCTCGCCACGGCGGTCGTGCGCAAGATCATGCCCGATTTCGCGACCCTCGTGATGGGGGGACTCACCAAATCGCTTGCCGCCTCGGGCGCGATGAATCAGATGCTCGCGGCCATGCTGGCGCGCGCGAACGGGCTCCCCGTCCCAACCGGTAATCCCTGGGTGGACGGCCTCGCCACGTGGATGAACAGCGCGATGCCGCGCCAGTCCCAGAGCACCGGCAATCCCTGGGTAGACGCGTTCGCGCAGATGATGCTGCAATCCCCGTGGAGCGGTGGCACCGCCGGCGCCTGGAGCCAACCGGGCATGGGCACCTCTTGGGCCGACGCCGCGCGTCCCCAACCGAGCGCTTATCGCGCGCCGGAGCGTTCCGGCGCTTCGAGCCAGGATTTATATGGCAATGCCGCCAATGCGTGGCAGGAACTCATCGCCGCCATGATGGAAACCATGACCGCGGTTTCCGGGGACGCCGCTCAGCGCCAGGTAGCCCAGCGGGAGGTTCCCGCAGCCACAAAACCCCTCGCCCTGCCGCCTCCCCCGCCGCCGCCGGAGCCGCTGGCGGCGCTCGGGCAATGGCCGATGCAGGATTATTTCGCCCAATTGTTCGCCCAGGGGTTCCCGCCCAACGCGAAGACCGGCGGTCACGATCCCGCGGCCCCCTTTGCGGGCCTCGCGGCTTTCTATCCGTTTCCGGACTTCTGGAGCCAGATGCTCGGCCGCAGCGCGGCCCACGGCCATGCCTCGCCGACGAAGACCGGAACACGGCCGACTCGCAAAGGCTGAGACCGCGCAAACAAAGAAGGCCCGCGCCGGTTGCGGCCGGCACGGGCCCAGATGGGCGGTCGCGAGGGGCTTTGACCGCCGATTGAATCGCCGCGCGATCAGGCCGGGCGGCGCGCCTTGAGCCAGGCTGCCGTGCGCCGCTCCACAGCGCGGCGCACCAGCAGCACCGAGGGATCGACCCAGGCCGGCTCGGCCGCCGCGTCGCGAATGTCTCCGCGCGTCAGGCCGATGTCGCGCAGCATATGATCGTCGAGCGCGTTAAGGGCGCGGACGGCGCGGCGATGCTCCATGGCGCGTACCACTTTCAGTCCCTGGCTGAGGGTCTGCAGCACGAACGTGGCCAGGACGGCGCCGAAGGGCGCGAGACCGGCAGTGCGGATTTCGCCATGAATGCTCATTGTCATCTCCATTGTCCGGCGCCTGCCCGTTTGCTCCCAAAAGCACCGGGGGGACCACCCGATCTCACCGCGCCGCGACCCCCTCCTTGTGCGACGCGACGTAAAATCACGCTAGCGAATGTTATTCATCTGAAATATCATTATTGCTGATAGATCGAGATCGCTCATGACCATATTGCTCGACACCGATCAGCTTCGGACCTTCGTCGCCATCGCCGAAACCGGCAGTTTCACGCGCGCTGCCGAAGTGGTTCACAAGACACAATCGGCGGTGTCCATGCAGATGAAGCGCCTCGAAGAACGGGTGGGCCGCCCGGTGTTCGCGCGCGATGGGCGCGCCTCGCGCCTCACGGACGATGGCCAGCGCCTGCTCGATTACGCGCGGCGCATCGTGAAGCTCAATCTGGAGGCGGTCGCGAGCTTCGCCGACGCAACGCTGTCAGGCCGCGTCTGCCTGGGTGTGCCGGACGATTATGCAGATCGCTATCTGCCGGAAATCATGGCGCGATTCTCGCGCACGCATCCCTCGGTGGAACTGACGGTCATCTGCGAGCCCAGTTGCGAACTGGTGGAGCGCATCAAGGCCGGCACCCTCGATCTCGCGATCATCACCTATACCGAGACATCGGCGCGCGATTCCCAGGTGATCCGCCGGGAGCGGCTGCTGTGGGTCGGCTCGGCGCGGCATGCCGCCCACCTTGAAACTCCGGTGCCCCTGGCCCTCGGGCGCCCCACCTGCGTGTGGCGCGATGCGGCCGTGACCCGCCTTGCCGGGTGCGGGCGCGCCCATCGCGTGCTCTACACCAGCCCAAACGCGGGCGCCGTTTCCGCCGCCGTCCTGGCAGGCCTGGCGGTGAGCGTATTTCCCGAATCCGCGCTGCGACCGGGCATGCGCGTGCTCGGGCCGGCGGATGGCTATCCGCCGCTGCCACCGTGCGATATCGCCCTGCTGCGGAATCGCCACGAGCCGAACGCCCTCGCCGACGCCCTGGCCCTTCACATCATCCAGGGCCTCGACAACGTCACTGAGGCGGACGCCGCTGAATAGCTTCAGGTCGCCGCGGCGCGGCCCGGCGTCAGCACCACCACGTTGCCGGCCAGCACCAGCGCAACGCCGAGCCCCGCCTCCAGCGTCCAATGGTAGCCCTCGAAAACCGTCGAGATAAGCAGCGCCACCAGCGGGAATAGCACCGTGCCATAGCCCGCGCGGCTCGCGCCGATGCGGCGGATCAATTGCAGATAGATCGCGAACCCGAGCAGCGTCGGCCCAACGATGAGATAGGCCAGCGCGCCGAGATAGCGTGGCGTCCATTCCAACTGGACCGGCGCGCCGGAGACCAGGGTCACCAGCAGGAACACTAGGCACCCATAGGCCATGCCCCAGGCGGTGGCGGAAAACAGCGGCAGGCCGCGCCGCGAGACGACCCCGGTCAAAAGGCTACCGAGTGAGAACAGGAGCGTGCCGGCGATGGCGAGCGCAAGGGCCACCAGCACCGCCCCATCGAAGCCGGTTTCAACAAGGCTCGGCTCGAATACGAGGGCGATTCCGCCCACTCCCAGCACCGTCCCCACCAGGATACGTACGGTAAGCCGCGTGCCGAACATCAGTGCCGACAGAACCGGGATGCACACCGAAGCGAGCGAGAACACCACCGACATGACACCGGATTTCAGGTGATAGCCGGCGTAATAGAATGTGACGAAGTTCAGCGAGAACAGGCATGCGCCCAGCCCGGCGAACAACAGGTGATCGCGCGGCCTGAAGGCCAGCTTTCCGCCAGAAACGCCCACGGCCACGAACATGATCGCCCCCGAGATAAGGAAGCGCAGCATGCCGGAAACCTCCGGCGCGACGACGCCCAATTGCAGGCGCAGCGGCAGCCAGCCGGTCCCCCAGAGCAGAACGGTTGCGACATAGAGCGTCGCCTCCACGGGGCCGAACGCGGTCGGGGCGGCGGGAGGCGTGGACGCGGCCATGGGTTCGAAACTCCGGGAGATGGCCCCGTTAGACCCTAGCATCGCCTTGCGCGAACCACCTGTCCGCGCATAGCCGCCATGCGCGAGGCACATGCACGGCCGCCCGGTTGATGCGCCTCAGTAGGCGAGCGCCTTGAAGGCCGGCTCAACGGATTCATCCCAGGGGCCGAGAAAGAGATCGCGCAGCTTTTCCGCGGGTGTCTTACCGCTGGCGAGAATCTCTTTCAGCGGGGCAAGGAAGCGGGTTTCGTCGCGACCCCGGCTGTCGAGATGGCGCCGCCGCTTCAAGCCGCCTTCCGACAAGGCCACCATGTCGGTCGCGATATCGCGCACCTTGCGCCCGGCGATGGTGGCGTCGAGCGCGAGACGGGGCACATCGTCCCGAAGCGCCTGCCGCTCGGCCTCGGTCCAGTCCTTCACCAGCTCAAGAGCCGCATCCAGACTTTGCGAATCATACAGCACGCCAGCCCACAGCGCCGGCAGGGCGCACAATTCCGCCCAGGGGCCGGCATCGGCGCCGCGCATCTCCAGGAAGCGCTTCAACCGCACTTCGGGAAAGATGGTGGAGAGGTGATTCACCCAGTCCGACAGGGTCGCGGTCTCGCCCGGCAGCGCGGGATGGCGCCCCGCAAGGAGATCGCGGAAGGACGATCCCGCCACATCGATATAGGCATCGCCACGCTTGACGAAATACATAGGGACATCAAGCGCATAGTCTACGTAGCGCTCAAATCCCATGCCGTCTTCGAAGGCGAAGGGCAGCATGCCGGCGCGCTGATTGTCCGTGTCCCGCCAGATCTGCGAGCGGAACGAGAGGAAGCCGTTGAGCTTGCCTTCGGTGAAGGGCGAATTGGCAAACAGCGCGGTCGCAATCGGCTGGAGGGCGAGGCTCGCCCGCAGCTTGCGCACCATGTCCGCTTCCGAGGAATAATCCAGATTCACCTGCACGGTGCAGGTCCTGAACATCATGTCGAGGCCGAGCTTGCCGACCTTCGGCATATAATTGGCCATGATCTTGTAGCGGCCCTTCGGCATCACCGGCGTTTCGGCGCGGGTCCATTTCGGGCTCATGCCGATGCCGAGAAAGCCGATGCCGAGCGGCTCGGCGACCTGACGCACCTGGGTCAAATGCGTGTTGATCTCCGAGCACGTCTCGTGAATCGACAGCAAAGGCGCGCCGGAAAGTTCGAACTGGCCGCCCGGCTCCAGCGAGATGGCGCCCCCGCCGTTTGGGTCGGAGAGCCCGATCAGGGTCTCGCCTTCCAGGATCGGCTCCCACCCCGAAAGCTTTTGCATGCCTTCCAGAACCGCCCGGATTCCTGCCTCGCCTTCATAGGGAACGGGTTCGTGCCGGCCGATCGTGAAGGGGATCTTCTCGTGCTCGGTGCCGAGCCGGAAGGCGGATTCCGGCTTGTTCCCCTGTTCGATCCAGGCGACCAACTCGTCGCGGGATTGGATTGGGGTCGCATCCAGCATATCGCGAGCCATACGCGCATTTTCCCTGGCGCGATCCGCAAGGGCCCAAGGTCCCTTCGCCGGAGCGCACCGCGTAAAGAGGTTGGATCATGCACGCGCCAGCGCTGAGGCGCCGGCTGGCATGTGGAGAACAGGCGCGCGAACATACACGGCGCCCACGCCACCGCAAACCGTCCGATGCGCGGGCGTTTCAAACGCGCCTTAAGGTCGCGCTAAAGCCGCTTGCGCCCGTTCACGCGGCGTTTGCGCGCCTGTCAGGCGGGTGATGAGCCCTGCCCGCCCCCCGCCGCGTGGGGTTCGCGCCGCCACACCGCGAACACGACCACCGTCAACGGCGTCGCGAGAAGCACGCCGAGCGGGCCGAGCAGCGTGCCGAACGCCACCACCGCGAACAGGCTGACCGCGGGAGGGAGCGAGACCATCTCCTGCTGAAGCAGGGGCGAGATGACGTTGCCCTCCAGTTGCTGGACCACCAGGAACAGAGCCAGTGTCCAGGCCGCCTCCTCATAGCCGACGGTGAATGCGAGCAGCAGCGCGGGCACCGCCGCCGCCACAGGCCCGATCATGGGCACGAATTCCGCGAGCCCAGCAAACAGGCCAAGCGCGAATGCGGAAGGGATGCCGATGATGTAAAGCCCGACGCCGCTCAGCACGCCGACCAAGATCATCGCGAGGACCTGGGCCTTTAAAAAATTGCGCAATCCAAGATTGGCGTGCTCCAGCGCCGAATCGATCTGCGGGCGCCAGCCTTCGGGAAAGACCGTAAGGATGCCGGCCCGATACAGTCCCGGCTGGATCGCAAGATAGATGCCTCCGGCAAGGATCAGGAACACGCCCAGGAGCACATTGGCGACATTGCTGGTGAAGCCGCGCAAGGCGGTGAGCATGGTGGTGCCGGAGGGAACCGCATTTTCCGCATGGCGGATCAGGTCGTCGGTCAGGCCCTGCAATCCGAAGCGGTCGCGGAACTCGGCCCAGGCCTGCGGCAGGCGCTGCACCAGTTCCATCACCTGCGCGCGAATGAGACTGCCGAACAGGTAAAGGGTGAGTCCGATGGCCACGGCCACCAGCAGCCCCGCCACGGCAAGCGCGGCCCGCTGCGGCAGGGCGGTGGCGCGCGCGATCGGCTCGGCCAAAGCATGCAGGGCCACGGCGATGAGCACCGCCGCGAAAATCAACAGGATCAGATCGGAGAGGAGCCAGGCAATCAGGAAACCGGTGGCCACGAGGCACCCGATCGCCACCCCGCGCGCAACGCGCGTCTCATAACTCATGTGCGGCCCCATCTGCGGCGTCCGTCATCGGGCGGCGCGAATCCCGTCGCTTCCGCAACGCCACCGGCAATGGGGCGTTCCCCCGCCATCCTAGCCCGCGGCGCCGCAAGCGGTGCGGGCATTTCGGCGCAGGCAGACGGCGCGCGCCGCATGATTTACGGCAGGTGCTTGCGCCGCTCTTCCTCGACGAGTTCCTTCTTCGAGAGCTTGCCCACCATGGTCTTGGGCAGCGTCTCGCGAATTTCCACCTCCTTCGGCATCTCGATCTTCGACACCTGCTGGGTGAGGAAGGCGAGCAGATCCTCGGGGGTCGCGCTCGCCTCGGCCCGCAGCGTGACGAACGCCTTGGGGCTTTGGCCGCGATATTTGTCCGGCACGGCGATCACCACGCACTCCGCGACGGCGGGATGCAGATAGAGGGCTTCCTCGATCACACGCGGATAAACATTATAGCCGCCGCACAGGATCACGTCCTTGATGCGATCCACCAGGAACAGATAGCCATCGGCATCGAGATAGCCCACATCGCCGGTGCGGAAGGCACCATCGACGAAGGCATGGGCGGTTTCCTCGGGGCGGTTCCAATAGCCGGACATCACCTGTGGCCCGCGCGCACAAACCTCACCCTTTTCACCCAGGGGCATCACCCGCGTCGGGTCAGCGAGGTCACGGATCTCGATCTGCGTGCCCGGAACCGCGGTTCCCACCGAGCCATCCTTGATGAGCCCGAGCGGGGGATTGGCGGTGAGCACCGGCGCGGTTTCGCTCAGGCCATAGCCTTCCACCAGCTTGCAGTCGCTCAGTTCCTCGAAGCGATGGCGCACTTCGCCCGGCAGGGGCGCACCGCCGGAAATGCACAGGCGCAGCGAGGACAGGTCATATTTGGCGAGGTCCGGCGCATTGTTGATCGCGGTGTAAATGGTCGGAACACCGGGAAACAAGGTCGGCTTCTGCGTGGTGATGGTCGCCAGCAGATCGCCCAGATGGAAGCGCGGCACCAGGATGATTTCAGAACCGGCGGCGATGGGAATGTTCATCACCGTCGTCATGGCGAACACGTGGAACAGGGGCAGCACCCCCAGCACCCGCTCGCCGCCGACCTCCAGGCATCGGACGTGCGCCATCACCTGGCGCGCGTTCGCGACCACGTTCGCGTGGGTCAGCATCGCGCCCTTGGGAAGGCCCGTGGTGCCGCCGGTATATTGCAGCACCGCGATATCGCGCAGCGGATCGACCGAGACCGGCGCCGGCCGCGCCACGTCGTGAACCAGATCCTGATAGCGGACGTGGCGGCCGTCCTCTCGGGAGAACTCCGCCATGTCCTTGCGCCGCAGCAGGGGAAACAGCACCCCCTTCAGCCAGGGAAGGATTTTCGCGAACGGGCAGACGATGATCGTCTTCAACCCCGACTCTTCGGCCACCGCCGCGACGCGGGAATGGATCACCTTCAGGTCCGGAACCACCATGATGGTCGTGCCGGAATCGCGGATCTGGTTGGCCAGCTCCCGCTCAACGTAAAGCGGGCTGAAATTCACCACGATGCCGCCGGCGCGCAGGATGGCGTAATAAAAAATCACCAAATACGGCGTGTTGGGCAGACACAGGCCGACCCGCGTCTCCTTCCGTACCCCGAGGCGCTGCAGGCCGGCAGCGGCGGCATCGACCATCGCGCCGAGCTGGGCGTAGGTCCATTTGCGGCCCATGAAATTCATCGCCGCCCGCGTGCCGAACTCGGCCACGCTCACATCCAGCAGATCGGTCACCGGACCCACCGCGATGCCTGCTTCCTGATTGCGATCCAGCACCGACATTCCCCTCTCGATGGAGGCGCAGACGCCGCATGAAACGGGCCGGCCTCTCTTGCTTGCGACGGCCCCCCGCGACGCCGTCGAGCACATCATGGAGCGAAATTGTGCCGGGAAAGCGAAGCTTACCCGCTTTCCCGGTCACATCGCCCCTCACCTATTTGGTGATGAGGGCGGTCTTCACCGGGACAGTATCGAAGCGATAGCGCACGCCAACGGACACGATGTCCACATAGGCGTTGTTGACTTCGGCGACCAGCACACCGCGGGTGAGATTGGCGGTGTCCAGCGGGGTCAGATTAATCGGGCCGCTTTCGCCGAAGATGTGCGTATAGGCAAGATCGATGCTCAGGTTTTCCGTCCACGCATAGGTCAAGCCACCGGAAAGCCAGAGTCGGTTGCTGTCGGGCAGGCGCGGGGTACGGTATTCGTCGGTGACCGGCGAGATTTCATAAGCAATACCCGCGCGCAAGGTGAGCTTGGGGTCCCACTGATACTCGAAGCCGCCGGAGAAGAACCAGCCGTCCTGCCAATGCAGCGATAGGATCGAAGGGGCCGAGGGGACTGCGCTGTTCGGCTGGATGACCAATTGCTGAAGGTTGGACCAATTGGTCCATTCAACCGTTCCCAGCACGGTCCAGCGCGGATCGAGCTGCGAGCGCAAGCTGGCGGTGATCTGGTCCGGCAGGTTCAGCCCGGCTGACGCGGGGGCCTGGCCGGCGATCACCCCGATGGGCAGCGATGAGGTGACGGAGCCGCTGAGATTCTGGTCGATCGCCGAGCGATAGCCGATGCCGAGCGTCGTACCCGGGCGCAGGGTGAACAAGGCGCCGAGGGTAAAGCCGACCCCCATGTCGTCGCCATTCACTTCGGCGGAGCCCTGAAGATAGGACGGCGCACCGGTGAGGATCTGCGCCTGGTTCAGCTTGGCGTCGATGTAATTGACCGCCACGCCACCGCCGAGGGTCAGCCAGTCGTTGACCTTATAGGCCACCGAAGCGGTGGCGTTCATGTCGAAGATGCGGCTATAGCAGCCATAATAACGGCCGGACCAATTGCACGGGGCGTCCGTAATGAGGCCGTAGGGCGACGTGACCGCGAGGCCGACCGCCCAGCGATCCCATGCGTAGCTGATGTAGCTGGTGGGCAGCGTGCCGTTATCGACAATATCGCCCACGCCCACATTGCCGAGATTGGTGCCCAGCGCACTGCGGGCGCCGATCACGTCGATCGAGGCATGGGGCGCGATGTAGGTGACGTTTCCTTCCACGGACAGGCCGGGAGAAAAGCTCATGGCCGCCGGGTTCCAATACATGGACGCAAGGCCCGCCCCGCCCGCGGCGTCACCGGCGAACGACGTGCCTTGATAATAGGAGCTCTGTTCCCTGAGGCCGAACCCGCCGGCCGAGGCGGCCGAAACGCCGCCAAGAAGCAGGGCCGGCATCATCAGAGCGGTACCGGTACGGGCCATAGCGTGACGTTTGGACATGATGCCCCCTGAGGTTGCGTTTCCCAATGGGCATGCCGTCTTTTGTGCGGCGCACGTAACAGTGCTTCTCATGCCCTATACGTCAACAAAGATGCCTATTCGAACGGGGGCGTCAACCGGACTGGCATCCGATTATCTCTAAAAACAACTTAAACCACACTTCTGTGGCAGACATGCAACGCACTTCCCGCAGACGTTCCAACTTCTGTGGCAGACATGCAACGCACTTCCCGCAGACGTTCCAACCGGGGCGGTTGAATTCGACGACTGTCTGCAGGAATACGACAGTTCGATTGACCTTTCTTCTCCCTGACCCCTCCTCTCCGCTCAGGTAAAGGCGTTGTGCACTGCTCTCGTCGCAGGTTCGATTCTTGTGCGTCGCAATAACGCTTTCGGATCTCACGGATCCTTGTCTTGGCGAGCGCGGAGGTGGGGGCTTGTGTCGAAGGTCAAAGCATGTATCCTGCCGTTCGCTGGATGACGTATAGGTGAGGGTGCGACAGTGGCAGTTAAGCGCGGCGCCTCGGGTGCCATAACCGACACATTTTTCACCGTGACCGAGCTGGCACGGGACCTGTCCGTCACGGCCCGCACCATCCGATTTTATGAAGACAAAGGGCTCATCACCCCCCGCCGCGCCGGCAACATCCGCGTCTATACCAAGCGCGACCGGGCACGGATGGCATTGATTCTGCGCGGCAAGCGGCTCGGCTTCAGCCTGCGGGAAATCAAGGACTATCTGGACCTTTACGACGTCGACCCCACCCAGATCGAGCAGATCCGCCTTCTGCTCAAGCAGGTCCGCAGCCGGCTTGAGATGCTGGAGGACCAGCGCTTGGCACTGGAGGAAACGATCGTCGAACTGAAGGAGATCGAGGAACAGACCGAGGCGGCCCTGAAGCAGGAAGTCGCCGCCAAGCGCATCGCCGGCTGAAGCGCGCGCCTCTCGCCGGCGCACCGCGCCGAGACCGGTGTCGATCTGGCGTCACGAACGACGCCGCATAATCGGGCGGACCGCGCAAGCGCTCGATCCGTCCGCGCGCCCAAGATGACACGAGCATTAATAGGTCGCCCGCCCCTTTGAGAAAGCTCGGCACCTGGATGTGCTTGGCTAATCATCGAACACGACCAACAAGAACATTCGGCAAAAAAGACATCTGGTAGGAGAGCCCATGCAGAACGTGGTTATCGCAGGCTATGCCCGCTCGCCTTTCGCGCCCGCCAAGAAGGGAGATCTTGCGCGCGTCCGTCCGGACGATATGGCCGCCCAGGTTGTGCGGGAGCTGATCGCGCGCTCGAAAATCAATCCCGAGGACATCGAGGATCTGATCGTCGGCTGCGCCTTTCCTGAGGCCGAGCAAGGGTTCAACGTGGCGCGCCTGATCGGCATGATCGCCGACCTCCCCCAATCGGTCGCCGGTGTCACGGTGAACCGATTCTGCGGCTCCTCCATGCAGGCCATTCATATGGCCGCCGGACAGATTCAGCTCGGCGCGGGCGAGGTGTTCGTGTGCGCGGGCGTCGAGAGCATGAGCCGCGTGCCCATGACCGGCTTCAACCCCATGCCGAACCCGTCCCTGCATGAGAAGAACCCAGCCGCCTACATGGCCATGGGCGACACGGCGGAGAACGTCGCGCGCAAATGGCAGATCAGCCGTGCCGACCAGGACGCCTTCGCCCTCAAGAGCCAGCAGAAGGCTGCGAAAGCCCAGGCCGAGGGGCGGCTGAAGGATGAGATCGTCTCCATCCGCATCAACGGCAAGAGCGTGGATGCGGACGGCTGCATCCGTACCGAGGCCAAGGCCGAGGATTTCGCGGGACTGAAGCCGGCATTCGACGAAAACGGCACCGTCACCGCCGGCACCTCCTCGCCGCTGACCGACGGCGCTTCCGCCGTGCTGGTGTGCACCGAAGCCTATGCCGAGAAGCACGGCCTCACCCCGCTCGCCCGCCTGCGCGGCGTCGCGGTGGCCGGTTGCGCGCCGGAAATCATGGGCATCGGCCCGGTCGCCGCCACCCGCAAGGCACTGGCGCGCTCCAACATCCAGGTCGGCGACCTCGATGTGGTCGAGCTGAACGAAGCTTTTGCATCCCAGGCGCTCGCCTGCATCAGCGATCTGGGGCTGCGGGACGACACGATCAATATCGACGGCGGCGCCATCGCCATCGGCCATCCGCTCGGCGCGACCGGCGCGCGGATCGTCGGCAAGGCGGCTTCGCTGCTCCAGCGCGAAGGCGGGCGCTATGCGCTTGCGACCCAGTGCATCGGCGGCGGACAGGGCATCGCCACCGTTCTCGAACGCATCTGAGCGGAGCGCGAAAGATGAACGAGATCAAGAAGGTCGCCGTCATCGGCGCGGGCGTCATGGGCGCCGGCATCGCCGCCCACGTGGCGAACGCGGGCATCCCGGTGCTGCTGCTGGACATCGTCCCTGAGGGCGCGACCAATCCCAATGTCATCGCCGAAGGCGCTATCGCGCGGCTGCTGAAGGCCGATCCCGCCGCCTTCATGTCCAAGGCTGCGGCAAAGCTGGTCACGCCCGGCAATACCGAGGATCATCTCGACCAGCTCGCTTCCTGCGATTGGATCGTGGAAGCGGTGATCGAGCGGCTGGACATCAAGCAGGCGCTCTATGCGAAGATCGAGGCTGCACGCGCCCCCGGCAGCGCGGTGTCCTCGAACACCTCCACCATTCCGCTCGCCGATCTCACCGCCGGCCTGCCGGAAAGCTTCGCCCGCGATTTCCTCATCACCCATTTCTTCAATCCGCCCCGCTACATGCGTCTGCTGGAAATCGTCGCCGGCCCCAAGACCGATCCCTCCACCGTGGCAAAGGTCTCGGCTTTTGCCGATGTGAAGCTCGGCAAGACGGTGGTGACCTGCAAGGACACGCCCGGCTTCATCGCCAATCGCCTCGGCACCTATTGGCTGAACCTCGCCGTGGGCGAAGCCATCGAGAAAGGCTTGAAGGTGGAAGAAGCGGACGCCGTGATGGGCCGTCCGTTCGGCATTCCCAAAACCGGCATCTTCGGCCTGCTGGATCTCGTCGGGCTGGACCTGATGCCCCACGTCCAGGGCAGCCTGGAGCGTGCGCTGCCGAAGAGCGACGCGTTCCACGCCACGCTGCGCGACATCCCCCTCGTCAAGACCATGATCGAGACCGGGTATACGGGCCGCAAGGGCAAGGGCGGCTTTTATCGCCTGAACCGCGAGAACGGCGGCAAGCTGAAGGAAGCCATCGACCTGTCCACCGGCGCCTATCGCCCGCAGGAAAAGGCGGCGCTGCCGGAACTTGAGGACGGTGGGGGCAAGGACCTGCTCGCCCTTCTCACTGCCCCCGGCGCGGCCGGGCGCTATGCCTGGGCGGTGATGGGGCGCACCCTCTCTTACGCCGCTCGTCTGGTGGGCGAGGCAGCGGACGACGTGGTCGCCATCGATGAGGCCATGCGGCTCGGATATAATTGGAAATGGGGCCCGTTCGAGCTGATCGACAGGATCGGAGCGGCAAATCTCATCGCCCGCTTGCAGGCGGACGGGGAAGAGATTCCCGCGCTCCTCGCCAGCGCCGAAACAAAGCCCTTCTATCGGGTGGAAAACGGCACGCGGCGCTATCTCGGCCTCGACGGGTCCTATCACGACGTGGTGCGCCCGGACGGCGTGCTGCTGCTCGCCGACATCAAGCTCAAGAGCGAGCCCTTGATGAAGAACGGTTCGGCGGCGCTTTGGGATATCGGCGACGGCGTGGTGTGCCTGGAATTCACCAGCAAAGGCAATTCGCTGGATGAAGGCATCATCACCTTGCTGACCAAGGCGACGCGCCTGGTGAAGGACAAGTACAAGGCACTCGTCATTTATAACGAGGGCAATAATTTCTCCGTCGGCGCCAATCTCGGCCTCGCTTTGTTCGCCTGCAACATCGCGGCGTTCGGCGAGGTGGAGAAGCTGGTCGCCACCGGGCAGAAAGCCTATCAGGACCTCAAATACGCTCCCTTCCCCGTGGTCTCCGCGCCCGCCGGCATGGCGCTCGGCGGCGGCTGCGAGATCCTCCTGCATTCCGATGCGGTGCAGGCCCATGCGGAAAGCTATATCGGCCTCGTGGAATGCGGTGTCGGCCTGCTGCCGGGCTGGGGCGGATGCAAGGAGATGCTGACGCGCTGGCAGAACGCCAAGGGCATGCCCAAGGGCCCCATGCCCGCCACCTCAAAGGTGTTCGAGCTGGTAAGCGTCGCCACCGTCTCCAAGTCCGCCGCCGAGGCGAAGGAATATCTGTTCCTGCGCGAGAGCGACGGCATCACCATGAACCGCGACCGCCTGCTGGCGGATGCCAAGGCCAAGGCCCTGGCGCTGGCGGAAAACTACGTGCCGCCCAAGCCCAAGGACCTCACCTTGCCCGGCCCCTCCGGCAAGACCGCCCTGGTGATGGCGGCGGAAGGCTTCCACCGGCGCGGCATCGCCACCAAGCATGATCTGGTGGTGGCGGGCGCCCTCGCCGAGGTCCTGTCCGGCGGCAAGGCGGACCATATCGAGCCGGTGACGGAGGCCCAGGTGCTGGAGCTGGAGCGGGCGAACTTCATGCGCCTCATCAAGACCAACGCCACCCTCGCCCGCATCGAGCACACGCTGGAAACCGGCCGCCCGTTGCGGAACTGAGTGCCCCTATCGTCCCCTCTCCCGCGTGCGGGGGGGCTAGGGAGGGGGAAGGTGAGCTGTCGCGGTTCGGCGAACGACGCCCTGCTTGATGGCCCCCTCCCCGCCCCTCCTCCGCAAGCGGGAGAGGGAGTTGACCGAGGAACATGAGCCTCTTGGAGAGGCCCCATAGCACAACGGGAGAGCGACCATGCAGACGTATCAGCCCCCGCTCCGCGACATGCGCTTCGTGCTGCACGAGCTACATGGCAGCGAAAGCCTGAAGGACATGAAGGGCCTCGAGGAGGTCACGCCCGATCTCATCGACGCGGTGCTGGAGGAAGCCGGGAAGCTGGTGACCGAGGTGCTGGCGCCCATCAACATGGCCGCCGACCAGGAGGGCTGCACCTATGAGAACGGCGTGGTGCGCACGCCCAAGGGCTTCAAGCAAGCCTATGAAACCTATCGCGAGGGCGGCTGGAACGGCATCGCCTGCGATCCCGAATGGGGTGGCCAAGGCCTGCCGGCGAGCGTGACCAAATTCATCGAAGAGATGATGTGCTCGGCCAACCTGGCCTTCGGGCTCTATCCCGGCCTCACCCACGGGGCCTATATCGCGCTGAAGAACCATGCGTCCCAGGAGCTGAAGGAACGCTATCTGCCGAAGATGGTGGAAGGCGTGTGGACCGGCACCATGTGCCTCACCGAGCCCCATTGCGGCACCGACCTCGGCCTACTGCGCACCAAGGCGACGCCCCGCGGCGACGGCAGCTATGCCATCACCGGCAACAAGATCTTCATTTCCGCCGGCGAGCATGACCTGACCGAGAACATCATTCACCTGGTGCTGGCCCGCCTGCCGGATGCGCCAAAGGGCGTGAAGGGCATCAGCCTGTTCCTGGTGCCGAAATTCCTGCCCACCGAGGATGGCCGTCCGGGCATGCGCAATGGCGTGCAGTGCACCGGCATTGAGCACAAGATGGGGATCCACGGCTCCGCGACGTGCCAGCTCTCGTTCGACGAGGCCACCGGTTGGCTGGTCGGCGAGCCGCACAAGGGCATGCGCGCCATGTTCTCCATGATGAATTCCGAGCGCCTTTCCGTGGGCACGCAGGGGCTCGGCGTGGGCGAGGCTGCCTATCAGAGCGCCGTGACCTATGCCAAGGAACGCCTCCAGGGTCGCGCGCTGACCGGCGCCAAATATCCCGACAAGCCCGCCGACCCGATCATCGTGCATCCCGACGTGCGGCGCACGCTCATGACCATGCGCGCCTATAACGAGGGGTGCCGCGCGCTCTCCGGCTGGGTGGCGCGCAACCTCGATCTGATGGAGCGCTCCAACGATCCGGAAGAGCGCCAGCGGGCGGAAGACTTCACCGCGCTGATGACGCCGATCGTGAAGGCCATGTTCACCGATCTCGGCTTCACCAACGCCTCGCTCGGCGTGCAGGTCTATGGCGGCCACGGCTACATCCGCGACCATGGCATGGAGCAGTATCTGCGCGATGCCCGCATCGCCATGATCTACGAGGGCACCAACGGCGTGCAGGCTCTGGATCTCGTGGGCCGCAAGCTCGGCGCCCACACGGGCCGTTATCTGCGCGCCTTCTTCCACCCGGTGCTGAACTATATCGACGCCAAGCTGGACGATCCGGACCTCGGCCCGCTGGTCGGCCCGCTCGGCAAGGCGTTCGGCGCGCTCCAGCTGGCCACCGCCCACATCGCCCAGAAAGGCATGCAGGATCCGGACGAGGCGGGCGCCGCGGCCACGGAATATCTGCGGCTGTTCGGCCTTGTGGCGCTCGGCTACATGTGGGTGCGCATGGCGGAGGTGGCGTTGCAGAAGCGGGGCGAAGCCAATGGCGAGGCCGGCTTCTATGAAGCCAAGCTCGTGACCGCGCGCTTCTTCATCGACCGCCTGCTGCCGGAAGTGGCCGCCCTGTGGGGCTCCATCAAGGCGGGCAAGGCCTCCATGATGGCGCTGGACGACGCGGCCTTCTGACCCTACCCCGGGGCGCGCCGCAGACGCGCGCCCCGCTTTGGACGCGGCGCCTCGACGAGGCGCACGGAGACAGGACCGAACATGGCAGACCTTTCCTCGCTCATCGAACTCATGAACGATCGCGCCGGCGCCCTCAGCGAGCTCGGCTATCGCGTGCGGTTCGACCTGACCGACACCGACGAATCCATCATTCTGGATGCAACCGGCCCTGCCGTGGAGGTGCGCGAAGGAACCGGCGAGGCTGATGCCGTGCTCAAGCTTTCCACCGATACGCTGGACAAGCTGATCACCGGACGCATCGGCCCCATGCTCGCCTTCTCCACCGGTCGGTTGCGTGTTGAAGGTTCCCAGGGCGTGGCGCTGAAGCTGGCAGGCCTCCTGGACAGCTGAGCGTGGCGCGGCGGCTTCGGCCGCCCCTACGGCTTCCCTGGGTTGAAAGACGGCCGCGCCCGCTCTTTCCTATCGTCATCGCATTGGACCATGATTGCCGCGATGGTCGAGTTTTTGGAAGTATTCAAGCTTGAGCGGGATTTTAAGGCAAGTTACGCTCAAGTTCATTTAACTGACACACGCTGCCGCGGGGCCCACCAAGACAGCGAGCGATCTTAACCATAAGTCGGCGACAAACTTTCCTTGCAGCAAAAGCCCCGTGGGGTCTGGTAAAGCGCCGGCGCGGTGGTAATGTGGCCCCGTAGTGACGGATTCACGTCTGCCCTGGGAGAGATCGATGAAATCTGTGATTTTCGGCGCGCTGTTTGCGATGGTCGGCGCCATCGGAATAGCGAACGCCCAAGGCGCAAAGCCCGCAAATACCGAGGAAATGAAGCCGGCCAACTGGCTGTTCGTGCAGGTTGCCGATTCGGTTACGGTCGACGACAAGACGATCACCCTGAAAGGCGTCGCACCCCAGACCCTGATGTTCTCCGATCGTCCCGAGCGGATGACGGGCGATGCGCCGACCGCGAACTTCGTGAAGTTCTGGACCACCGGCAAGGACAGCTTCCAGAAGGACGCTCCCAACGCCACGCTCGCCGTGACCGTGGATGGAAAGCCCGTGACCGCCGTGGTGGAACTCACCAATCCGGTGCTCACCGGCGATACGCTGGTCTATAATTACAAGCTGCTCAGCGACGAGAAGCCCGCCTCGGGCACCAACGCCAGCCTGTTCATCGACTGGTGGTACGGCTACGGCCCCTATTGGCACCCCGGCTATTGCTGGCGCGGTCCGTACGGCGGTCTGCACTGCCGTCCGGGCTGGTGAGCCCTCGCTTCTCTAAAGCCTGAAACGAAGCCCCCGCCCGGCTCGGCCGCGGCGGGGGTTTTCTTTTGGATGTCACGCCGCGGCGACCCTGGGCCGCCGCGTCTCCACCCGGGATCGCTCAGGCGATTTCGAGGCCAACGTCCACATTGTTGCGGGTGGCGTTGGAATAGGGGCAGATCTGATGTGCCTTGGCCACCAGATCCTCCGCCTGGGCGCGCTCGATGCCGGGCAGCGAGATCTTCAGGGCGGCGGTGATGCCGAACCCACCTTCCGAGCGCGGGCCGATTCCGATCGTGGCGGTGACCGTGGCATCAGCGGGAATGCGCACCTTCTCCTGGCCGCCGACGACCTTCAGCGCGCCGAGGAAGCAGGCGGAATAGCCGGCGGCGAACAATTGTTCGGGATTGTTGCCTTCGCCGCCAGCGCCACCGAGTTCCTTCGGGGTGGACAGCTTCACGTCCAGCGTGCCGTCGGCGGTGGTGGAACGGCCGTCGCGGCCGCCGGTGGCAGTGGCCTGGGTGGTGTATTTCACATCGACTGACATGGGATGACTCCTTGGAAATCCGTTTGGGACGCTGCGGCAACCACTCCCTGGCTCAGCGCGAGCCAGCGCGGCGACCTGATGGGATTTGTATATCTCACGATTAAATCGCACGCAATATAATTTTTGAACGCTCTCCTATCCGGCCTTGCCACACCGGCCGGACAAGCGCGGCGCGCGCCGCAGCAGCATTGCCTGTGGGCGGAAAGCTTCCTATTCAGAAGCGGTTGCAGCGGACGGGGCCGCCGGCCGATGGAGAACGCGATGTCTGAAACCGCGCATATGGACACCAGCCTGCCCCGCAAATCCCCCTCGAAGGCCGCCACGGTATTTCGCGTCACCAGCGGCAACTTCCTGGAGATGTTCGACTTCTTCCTGTTCGGCTTTTACGCGACGCATCTCGCCGCCGCGTTCTTCCCGGTGCACGACCCCTTCGCCTCCCTGATGCTGACCTTCGGCACGTTCGGCGCAGGATTCCTGATGCGCCCCCTCGGCGCGATCATCCTCGGCGCCTATGTGGACAAGATCGGCCGCCGCAAGGGCCTGATCCTGACACTGGCAATCATGTCGTGCGGCACCATCCTCGTCGCCTTCGTGCCGGGATACGCCACCATCGGCCTGCTGGCGCCGCTACTCGTTCTCATCGGACGGCTGCTGCAAGGATTCTCGGCGGGCGTGGAACTGGGCGGGGTCTCGGTCTATCTGTCGGAAATGGCGACGCCGGGCCACAAGGGCTTCTATGTGAGCTTCCAGTCCGCGAGCCAGCAGGTGGCGATCATCGTCGCCGCCGCCCTCGGTTTCGCACTGAATGAATGGATGAGCCCTCAGGTCATCTCCGACTGGGGCTGGCGCATCCCCTTCTTCATCGGCTGCCTGATCGTGCCGTTCATCTTCGTCATCCGCACCTCGCTCCAGGAGACGGAGGAGTTTCTCGCCCGCAAGCATCGCCCCGATGCCAGCGAGATCTTCCGCTCCATGCTCACCAACTGGCCGCTGGTGCTGGCGGGCATGATGCTGGTGGTGATGACGACGGTCTCTTTCTATCTCATCACCGTCTACACCCCGACCTTCGGCCGCGCGGTGCTGAAGCTTAGCGCCGCCGATAGCCTCATCGTCACCTTCTGCATCGGCGTGTCGAACTTCTTCTGGCTGCCGGTGATGGGCGCGCTGTCGGACAGGGTCGGGCGCTGGCCGCTGCTGGCGGGCTTTTCCCTGCTGGCCTTGGTGACAGGCTATCCCACCCTCGCCTGGCTCGTGAGCGATCCGACCTTCGGCCGCATGCTGCTGGTAGAGCTGTGGCTCTCGTTCCTGTATGCGAGCTATAACGGGGCCATGGTGGTAGCGCTCACCGAGGTGATGCCGGTGAACGTGCGGACCTCCGGCTTCTCGCTCGCCTACAGCCTCGCCACCGCCTTGTTCGGCGGCTTCACGCCCGCCGCCTGCACCTGGCTGATCGAGGCGACGGGAGACAAGGCCGCGCCCGGCCTGTGGCTGGGCTTCGCAGCCCTGTGCGGCTTGCTGGCCACGGGCGCGCTGTATCTCCGCCGCAACGGCCGCAGCCTGGTGAACGCCGTCTAGGCCGGCGTCGCGCCCGCCGCCGTCGGCTCGGGAACGGCGGGCATATCCACCTGCTGGGCGAGCCCGCCGCCGCGCTTGTTCGAGAGAACCAGCGTGCCGGCGTGCCGCAGGATGATCTCATGGGCGATGGCGAGGCCGAGCCCCGCACCTGGGATGGTCACCTGCCGCGCCGGATCGGTGCGGAAGAAGGGTTCGAACACCTGCGCCATGAGATGCTGGGGAATGCCCGGGCCGTCGTCCTCGATGCGCAATATCGCCCGCCCGTCCTGCGGCCATACCGAGACCCGCGCGCCACGCCCGTGGGTCGCCGCATTCACCACCAGATTGCGGATCGCCCGCTTGAGCGACAAAGGCTTGCCGCGCACATGCACGCAGTGCGCCTCCACCAGTTCGGCGGCAAGGCCGCTCTGGCCGGTCTCGCGCACCACGGCCCTCACCACCTCGTCCAGCGGCACATCCTCGTCCGGCACGCCGCTCACTTCCTCGCGCACGAGGCGAATCGCGCTGTCGGCGATATGATCCAGCTCGGCGAGATCGGCGAACCAGCGCTCGCGCTCTTCTTCGTCCTCCAGGAATTCGGCGCGCAGACGCAGGCGCGTCAGCGGGGTGCGCAGGTCGTGCGCTGCCGCCGCGACGATGCGCATGCGGCTTTCCATGGCCACCTTCAGGCGGTTCGAGAGCGTGTTGATCGTCCGGGCGGCCGCGCGCACCTCGGTCGGGCCGGTCTCCTCCAGATGCGGCCATTCGCCGTCCGAGCCGACCTCCGAGACTGCGTCCTCGATGATCGCCAGCGGCCGCATGAGGCGTTGCACCGCGACCGCCACAACGCCCGTCACGCCGAGCGCGACCAAGCAGAGCCAGGCGAGAAGCAAGTAGGGAATGCTCGGCGGCGGCCCCAGGGACTGTTGGAGCGGGAAATTCAGCCAGCGACCATCGTGCAGCCGCACGGATGCGACGAGGCTGCTCCCCTCCTTCTCGCCATCGTCGTGCGGCTCTTGCGGGCCCCTCCCCTCGGCCCCGCGCTCCCGGCTTGCTCCTTGCGCGGCATGCGATGCAGGTCCGAGGTGAGGCGCCAGGACTGTGACCGTGCGGGCGGTGCCTTGCCGCGCCAAGGAGTCGGTGATCATGCGAGAGACGGGAGGATCGACCTCGCCATCCGGCGGTTCATCGCTGACCGCTCCGAATCCGCCCGGCGGCAGCGAACCGCTCTCGGCCATGCGGAGCACGATGGCGAGCTGGCTAGCGCTGATCTCCACATCGCGCGGAGGACGCGGACGGCCGATCACCAGCAGGGAGATCGCGGTCGCCGCCATCACCACAAGCAGGATCGCCGCGACCAGAAGCGCCGTGACCCGCGCGCGTAGGGATTTCACGATGCGCTCTCGAGCGTCTCCACGCGCGCGGCGAACTGATAGCCGCCGTTGCGCTGGGTCTTGAGGATCTGGAACGAGCCCGCATCGCCGAGCTTGCGCCGCAACCGGCTGACCAGCACGTCGATGGAGCGGTCGAACGGCCCCGCTTCCCGACCCTGGGTGATGTCGAGCAACTGGTCGCGCGAGAGGATGCGGCCCGGCCGCTCCAGGAAGGCGAGCAGCAGGTCGAATTCCGCCGCCGTAAAGGCCAGGTCGACGCCGGCGGGATCGAGGACCTGGCGCAACGCGCGCTCCACCGTGAAGCCACAGAAACTGTATTTTTGCGCGAGCCCGGGGTCTGGCGGCACGTCATGCATGCGCCGCAGCACCGCGCGAATGCGCGCCACCAGTTCGCGCGCGTTGAACGGCTTGCCGAGATAATCGTCCGCGCCCACCTCGAGGCCGATGATGCGGTCGACCTCCTCCTTGAGCGCGGTCAGGAGAATGATGGGCACGCGCGAGCGCGAGCGCAGCGACCGGCACAGATCCAGGCCCGAGGCATCGGGCAGCATCAGATCGAGCACGACGAAGTCGACGCGATTGGTGGTGAGCTTCTCTTCCATCTCCCGCCCAGTGGCGGCGAGGGACACGCGAAAGCCCTGGCTCGCCAGGTAGCGGCCAAGCAATTTTCTGATTTCGTGGTCGTCATCGACCACAAGAATGTGCGGCGCCGCTTCCAAGCGATTGTTTCCCGTTGCAGTCCTCGACGCTCTAGCGCACGCGGCGAAAAGATCTGCCGGCGGATTGCAATTTTCCATTGCCATCATGCGCTCAGCAACCGCCGCTCACAAATACCCGATTTTTAGAAACATCCAGAAACGCACCGCCACACCGGGGCAATTGCCGGGGCGCATCGTCAGGTCATCGCAAATGACTTGAGGACGACGCATATGTTGAAACGGGCCATTCTCGCCCCCTCGGTGGTGCTGGCAGTCGGCATCGGCGTGGCCGGCTTCGCGGCTGGCGGCCTTGCCTTCGCCGATGGCGCAACCGTTGCGGTGAAGAGCACGGACCGCCTTTCAGCGAGCGCGGAGACGAGCCAGTTTGCTGTCAGCACCCGCCCCTTTCAAGTGGCAGAAGCGACCATGCCCGGCCCACGGGACCGGCAGGCCGACAGGTGGCAAAATGCTGACGAGGACATGAAGGCGCCCCCGCGCCCCGATCGAGGCCCCGGCCCGATCCGCGGGCAGATGGTGGCGGCCGCATCCCTTTCCACCTTGGAGACCTATATCGGCATCCGCGCCGATCAACTCGATGCGTGGCGCGCCTATACCAATGCCGTGCTGGCGCTGCTCCAGCCGCCCAAGCCGCCGCAGGAAGAGCCCAAGCCCGCCGCCTTCGCGCGCGCCGAGGCGATTGCCACGCACATGGCGGATCAGGGCACGAAGGCTCAGGCCGTTCTGGCCGCGCTCACGGCGCTGAAGGTCAAGCTGACCGACGACCAGTTGCGGCGCGCCGCGGAGCTTTCCGCTGCCCTGCCCCCCGGTCCGCCGCGCGGCCCGCTCGCCTTCGCCTTCGGCGCACCGCTCGCGCCTCCCATGCCGGGCCCCCGGCCCGGCGCAGAGCACATAGGCGAGCAAGACCCCCACGGCCATCCCGCCGGCGACGGCAATTCCGGTCCGGGCCATCCGCCGCTTCCGGGGGCCGCGCTCTGAGCGCAAACACATGGGCGGGGGCGCCATCCCGGACGGACATCATGCGTGCCCGTCCCCGGTTTCAAAAGGAGCCCACATGACACCGACGCACGTGACACCGACACACGTGGCACACACGGATATGGCACAAGCCGACGTGACGGAATTCGTCGCGAAGCTGATCTATGAGCGGACCTACAACCGGGTCTGGGAGGACGCCACCCAATGGGCGCGTAAGGACAGCGTCTCCTGCGCCGAGACGGTGGTGGATGCGCTGCGCCACGCCGCTTTGCTGCCCGGCGAAGCCAACGCGCCGCACGCGGCGCCGCGCCATGCAACAGGCTACTGAGCCGGCTCGCCGAACCCGCGCGGACTTCCGCCGCGCCGGTCTGCCAAGGCGATAAGCGCGCTTAGCGCTTCACCATCGCCGAGGGCCGCCGCCTTCTCGCGCGCGGACAGCGCGGAGAGCGCCTCCGACAGGTTTGCGGCATCGGCGATCTTGGCGCGGGCCACAAGGCGCTCGGGGGAATGATCCCCGCGCTTGCGCTCCCCGCCGTCCGGCAGGAAGGCGAGATGCGCCGCCCTCAGATGGGCATCCCCCATCAGGCGGGCCACAGCCTCGCCCTCGCGCAATTCGGCCGCGAGGCCTTCGGCCACCGCGCCGGCGCGTTCCAGCACCGGTGGCGGCATGCGCTCCTCCGGGACGGTGAGCAGGCCAAGCCGCCGCAATCCGCTTCCCGCCCCGCGCAGCGCCGTGAACGCCACAAGCGGCACCGCCAGGACGAGACCAAGGATCACCGGGCTCATCCACCAGAACAGGGGCGCCGCGATCAGATAGGCCACCACGCCGAGCGCGATCCCGAGCAGCGTGTGGAACCCGTAGCGCCGCAATAGATCAGCGAAGGGCACCGACCCGTCGTCCCTGCGCTGCGGCTGCCAGCCGGAATCGCGGCCCATCAGGATGCTCGCGACCGCCGAGGATTGGACGATCATCATGATCGGCGCCATCAGGCCCGAAAGCAGGGTTTCAATGAGAACGCCGAGGAACGCCAGCACACCGCCGCCAAACCCGCGCCGGCGGCGCGCGTCGAAGAGCATCAGCACATAGGCGATGAGCTTGGGCGCAAGGAGCACCGCCATGGTGCCGACGAACACCCAGGCGGCGCGGACCGGATCCTGCGCCGGCCAGCTCGGAAACAGGGAGAATTGCGAGGGGAAATAATCCGGCGGCACGAACCGCCCCTGCAACGACACCAGCAGGCCGGCGGTGAGCATTGCCAGCCAGAGCGGCGCCGTAATGTAGGAGCCGATGCCGGTGAGGAGGTGCAGGCGGCTGACGAAGGTGAGCCCACGCGCCGGCAGCACGGCGGCGTGCTGCAGATTGCCCTGGCACCAGCGCCGGTCGCGCACCGCAAGGTCTGTCAGGGAAGGCGGGCCTTCCTCGTAGCTGCCCTCGAGGGCGGGCACCATGTGCACCGCCCAGCCGCCGCGCCGGATCAGCGCGGCCTCGATGAAATCGTGGCTCAATATGTGCCCGCCGAACGGCTTGCGGCCCTTCAGGTGGGGCAGGCCCGCCTGTTCGGCGAAGGCACGGGTGCGGATGATGGCATTGTGGCCCCAATAATTGCTTTCGCTGCCATGCCACCAGGAGAGGCCATGCGCCAACAGCGGGCCATAAAGCCGTCCCGCGAATTGCTGGAGCCGCGCGAACAAGGTGCGCCCGCCGACGATGATCGGCAGGGTCTGGATCAAGCCCACCCCCGGATTTTGCTCCATGGCGGCGGCGAGACGCACGATGGCATCGCCGGTCATGACGCTGTCGGCGTCGAGCACGATCATGCTTTCATAGGCGCCGCCGAAGCGCGTGACCCATTCGCCGATATTGCCCGCCTTGCGGTCGATATTCTTCGCCCGCCGCCGATAGAAGAGGTGCCCCTCCCCGCCGGTGCGCGCCCGCAAGGCGAGAAAGCCGGCTTCCTCGGCGACCCACACGTCGGGGTCGGTGGTATCGGAGAGGATGAAGACATCGAAGCAGGCGCCCTGCCCGGTCGCGAGCAGCGATTCATATGTCGCCTGGAGCCCGGCCATCACCCGCGCCGGGCTTTCATTGTAGCAGGGCATCAGCAGCGCCGTGCGCGCGGAAACCGCCGGCAGGGGCGCGTCGGGATCGATGCCCAGCGGCCCGGCGCCGTGATGCATCAGGGAAAAGATGCCGCTCAGCGCACTGGTGCAGGAAAAGGCGATCCAGGCGAACAGGACCACGAACAAGACCAGCACCACGCCTTCCAGCCAGGAGAGCGAACCCACCGAGAGCACCAGATACATCTCCCACGCCGCAAAGGCGGTCATGAGGAGGGCGCCACCGATCACCAGCAGGCGCCGCCATGCAAGGCCCGCCGGCGCGGTGTCGGGCCGGCGCGTCACGTGCGGACGAACGGAGAGAGATTGCACCGGCATGGCGAGCGGCGCCTGCGGGGGGAGCGCCGGGGCGATGGCCTCGGGCGACAGGGCACCCGCCGCAACGGGGCGCGTGTCCGTCACGCTGTCCATCGGTAAACCCAGACTTCCGAAACCAGGTCCTTGTCGCGCAGGATCTGCGCGCGCAGCTCCGCCAGATCCGTATTCTGCGGATCGAGCACGAACGAAAGCCGCCAGCCCTGGATGTCCGGATTGGGCTGCAACACCACGTCCTTGACCGCCCCGGCGCTGGTCGAGACCTCGGCGCGCACGGTGCCGATATCCATGTCCTTCAGCTTGTCACCGACCACGTCGACGACGAACAGCCGCCCCCCGCTGGCCGCACCGGACCGGGTCGCGCCGAAGCGCGCCGGCGGGGCGGATTCCGCGTGATCCCAGGCCCAGTAGAGGCGATAGGTGAAGGTATATTCCCCGCCCTTGCGCAGCGGCTCCTTCGGCCGCCAATAGGTCACGACATTGTCGTGCACCTCCTCGCGGGTGGGGATCTCGATCAGATGCACGGCGCCTTCGCCCCAATCGCCGATGGGCTCCACCCATACGCTCGGCCGCTTCTCGTAGCGCGCTTCCAGATCCTGGTAGTCGAAGAAGGAACGCTGGCGCTGCATCAGCCCGAAGCCGCGCAGATTGGAATCGACGAACTGGCTGACCTCCAGCCGCTTCGGATTGGTGAGCGGGCGCCAGAGCCGCTCGCCCCGGCCGTTGATGATGGCAAGCCCCTCGGCATCGCGCACGGCGGGCCGGAAATCGTCCACATCGTTGTGGTCGTTGGGAGCGAAGAAGAACATGGAGGTGAGGGTTGCGATGCCGGCCTGGTCCATGTCGGCGCGGGGATAAAGCGTCATCTCCACCGTCATGGCGGTGGGATCGCCGGGGCGGATGGTGAAACGGAAGGCGGCGGCCGCGCTCGGGCTGTCCAGAAGCGCGTGCACCACCACGGAATCCGTGTCCGGCCGCGGCTGCTCGATCCAATAGGCCACGAACAGGGGGAATTCCTCGCCGCCCGGATCTCCGGTCTTCACAGACAGGCCGCGGGCCGAGGAGCCATACACCTGCCCCTTGCCGATGGCGCGGAAATAGCTCGCGCCCTGGAAGGCGGCGACCTCGTCGAAATAATCCGGCCGGTTCATGGGGGCGTGCAGGCGGAAGCCGGAAAAGCCGAGATTGTCCTTGGGGTCCGGCGCCGCGACATTGTGCTCGAAATTGAACAAGTCGGGCGAATAGGGCAGCGGGCGCGCCTTACCGTCGGCGACGATGGCGATGTCCACCCGGTCGCGGAACAGGAAGCCGCGATGGAACATCTGCAGTTGGAACGGCAGCTTCTCGGCGCGCCACAGCGCCTTGTCCGGATTGAAGCGGATGTTGCGGTAATCGTCATAGCTCAGCTTGTCGAGCTGGGACGGTAGCTTCTGGTCGCCGGCCTTGTAGGGCTTGGCGGCGCGCTCGCGGGCCAGCTGCCGCACCGTGGAAGCGTCGAACGGCGTGCCCTCGCCCGCAGGCGAGGGGGTCTGCGCCTGCGCCTGCGCCGCCAGCCCGCCGAAGAACGAGGCGCCAAACGCCCCCATGAGCGGAAAGAAAGCGGCGGCCTTGACGACCTGGCGTCGATGCATGGACGGGCCTCATGTTAGGAAGGTCATGCCGCAACCCGCCCCCCTTTAAGGATTGCGATGCCGCAGCTTAACTGTGGGTGGGGAGATTGGTTCCGCAGCGCAATGGCGGCATCACGGCGCGTTCGCGACCGCTCTGCGGCGATCCTCAGAAATGACTGAAACTAAGCCGTTCCAGCACCATGGGATCGCCGGCCGGATCGAGCAGGTCGAGGCCGCTTTGCGCCCGCGTCTCGCCGATGATCGTGCAGGGCACACCGGCCGCCAGCGCCGCCGCCAGGAAGGCATCCACCTCGGCAAAAGGGATGGTGGCGGCGATCTCGTAATCGTCACCACCGGTCAGCGCCGTGGCGAACAAGGCCGGCTCGGCGGCGATGGCGGCCCGCGCGGCCGTCGAGAGCGGCACGCGCGCGGCGAAGATCCGCCCGCCGCAGCCGGAGGCGGAGAGCATCTTCGCGACATCGCCGATGAGGCCGTCGGAGACATCCATGCCCGCCGCCGCATGGTCGCGCAGCGCGCCGGCCAAGGGGAGGCGCGGCCGGGGATGCAGATAACGGTCGGCGAGATGGGCGATAGTGTCCGCATCCAGGCGGGCAAAGCCCGGCCGCGCCGGATCGAGCCGCCATTGCAGCCCCAGCGCCGCATCGCCGATGGTGCCGGAAACGATGATCGCCTGATCCGGCCGGGCGCCGGTGCGCGGCACGAAGCGCCCGCGCGGCACCGCGCCGAAGGCGGTGATCGAAAGGGTCAGCGGCCCTGGCGTATGCACCGTGTCGCCGCCGAGGATGGGGCAGCCGTAAAAATCCGCATCGGCGCCGAGGCCGGCGGAGAAGGCTTCCATCCATGCGCCGGTCACGTCGCGCGGCAGGGCCAGCGCAAGTAGCGCGCCGAGCGGGCGGGCGCCCTTGGCGGCAAGATCGGAGAGGTTCACCCGCATCACCTTGCGGGCGATGGAGGCCGGCGGATCCTCGGGAAAGAAATGCACGCCCGCGACCACGGCGTCCTTGGTCAGGACCAAATCGCAATCGGCCGGCGGGGTAAGGATCGCCGCGTCGTCGAGCAACCCCCGCGCGGCGGCGTCCGTGGCGATGGGCCGGAAGAACCGACCGATGAATTCATCCTCGCCCGAACCGCCGTCCGCGACCATCTCAGTCGGTTCCGTTGCGGGCGAACTCGCTGGCGCGCAAATCGCGCGCGAGGGCATCCAGCACGGCATTGACCATGCCGGTCTCGTCACGGTCGAGGAACGCCCCGGCGACGTTGACATATTCGGCGATCACCACGCGGGCCGGCACATCCGGACGCGAGGACAACTCGAACGCACCCGCGCGCAACACGGCGCGCAGCACCACTTCCACGCGGCGCAGCGGCCAGCCGTCGGAGAGCGCCTTGTCCACCATGGGATCGAGGGTGCGCTGGTCGCGGACCACGCCTTCCACCACGTCCTTGAACAGGGTCACGTCGGCGTCGGGATATTGCGTGCCCTCCACCTCCTGCCCGAGCCAGTGGCTCTGGAACTCGGCGAAGATCTCGTTCACCGGCGTGCCGGCCACGTCCATCTGATAGAGCGCCTGCACCGCGCCCAGGCGGGCGAGGCTCTTGCGCATGGGTTTCGGCGCGGACTCGCTCATTCCGACACCCGGCGCTTGAGGCGCAGCAGGTTCAGCGCCGCCTCGGCCGCGCCGCCGCCCTTGTTGCCCTCGGAGACGCGCGCGCGCTCCCAGGCCTGCGCCTCGGTATCCACGGTGAGGATGCCGTTGCCCACCGGCATCGCATGGGCAAGGCCAAGGTCCATGAGGCCGCGCGCAGATTCACCCGCGACGATCTCGAAATGATAGGTCTCGCCCCGGATGACGCAGCCGAGCGCCACGATGGCGTCGATGGGCGTGTCGCTGATTTCCGCGCCGTCCATGGCGATTTCAGCGGCGATGGGGATTTCCAGCGCGCCGTGCACCGTCACCACCTCGACCTCGACCCCGGCCGCTTCCAGCGCGGCGCGGGCGCCGGCGAGCAGTTCGTCGGCCAAGGCCTCGTAATAGCGGGCTTCCACAATGAGCACCCGCGCGCCGGAAACCGGCTCCGCCGCGGTGCCTGCGCGCTCGTTGCGCGTGCTGACCATGTCAAATCACTCCTGAATTGGGCGCGAGGGTTACGCGCCGCGCGGGAACTCTGCAAGTCGCGCCGCATAGCGCGCCATCAGGTCCACTTCGAGATTGATGTCGTCCCCGGCCTTCACGCCCCCCCAAGACGTGACCGCCAGGGTGTGGGGAATGAGCAGGCAGGTGAAGAAATTCCCTTCCACGGTGTTCACCGTGAGCGAGGTGCCGTCGAGACAGACCGAGCCCTTGGCGGCGATGAAGCGGGCAAGATCGGCGGGCGCCTCGAAGGTGAATTTGGTGGTCTCGGCGAAATCCTCGCGCGCCGCGACCCGCGCCATGGCGTCCACATGGCCGGTCACGATATGCCCGCCGAGTTCCGCGCCGATGGCGAGCGCCCGCTCCAGATTGATGCGTCGCCCCGCCTGCCATTGCGCCACCGTGGTGATGGCCAAGGTCTCGGGCGCCGCATCCACCGTGAAGAGGCTGCGCCGGGGGCCACCCTCGCGCACCGCCGTCACCGTGAGGCAGACGCCCGAGCAGGCGATCGACGCGCCGATGGCGATGCCAGCGGGATCATACTCCGAGGCGATGGTGAGGGTGCGCACCTCGTGATGCGCGGTCACCTCGGTGAGAAGGCCAAGATCCGTGACGATGCCGGTGAACATGGTGTGCGTCCAAATCCATATGGGCCCGGCCGTGCCGTCATCCCCGCGGGAATGCGCGTGGCACCGCCCGGCCTCGGCGGGGGCGTGCCAGGGGTGCGCCGCAAAAGCCAGATGTCACGCCCTTAGAGCATGTCGCGGCGAAAATCGCGTCCCTTTTTCGCGATGGCACAGCGCCGCAGCGCATGGCGCCCCTGCGTCTGGCGCGGATGGCGGGCGCAGCGGCCTCACCGCCGGCGCAGGCGCATCAGATGGTCGGCGCCGAGGTCCGCATGCTCCACCTCGACGAAACCCACCGGCGCGGTGAGGCGCTCCAGCGCCCGGCCCGGCAAGGCATCGAGCGCGTCGGGGCCGAGCGGGCGCGGACCGCGCAGCAGCGCCACCTCGTCCACGAGGCCGGCATCCAGCAGCGCGGCGGCCAGATGCGGGCCGCCTTCCACCATCAGCCGCGTCACGCCCAACAGCCCGAGCAGATGCAGGCCCGCGCCGAGATCGAGCCGCCCGTCGCCCGCGCGCGGCACCCGCAGCACTTCAAGGCCGAGGTCCACCAGGATCCGCTCGGGGCCGAGCGGGGCATCCTCCGCGCAGACCACCCAGACCGGCACCTCCTGCGCGGTGCGCACCAGGGCAGAGGACGGCGGCAGGCGCAAATCGCTGTCCAGCACCACACGCACCGGCGAGCGCCCTTCCAGGCCCGGCAGGCGGCAGGTGAGCATGGGATCGTCGGCGAGCACGGTTCCGATGCCCACCATGATGGCATCGTTGTGGGCGCGCATGAGGTGCACGCGGGTGCGCGCCTCCTCCCCCGTGATCGCCGCCGGGCGCGGGCCGGGCAGCGCGGCTTTGCCGTCGGCGGAGACCGCCATCTTCAGAAGCACATGCGGCCGGCCGCGCGTGACGCGGCTGATGTGCCCGGCATGATCCTCCAGGGCCTGTTCGGCGCCCACCCCCACCGTCACCCAGATGCCGGCCGCCCGCAGGCGCGCGACGCCCCGCCCCTTCACCCGGTGATCGGGGTCCTCGATGGCTGCCACCACCCGGCTGATGCCGGCGGCGACCACCGCATCCGCGCAAGGGGGCGTGCGGCCATGATGGGAGCAGGGTTCGAGCGTGACATAGAGCGTCGCGCCCCGTGCGCCCTCCCCGGCCTGCGCCAAGGCGAGAGGTTCGGCGTGGGGCCGGCCGGCGGGCGCAGTGCCGGCGGCGCCGAGGATCTTCGGCCCGTGCTCTGTCTGCCGCACCACGAGCGCGCCGACCGAGGGATTGGGCCAGGTGCGGCCGAGGCCCTCCTGCCCCACCCGCAGGGCCTCCGCCATCAGCCGCTCGTCTTCCTGCGGGGAGATGACCGCCTCGGGGGCTGCCATGGGATCAGTCCTCGTGCGCCGCGGGAGCCGACTTGGGTTCGCCGGCGCCCGGCTTGGGCTCGCCGTCCGACGACAGCTCGCCGAGCAGGCTTTCGAAATCCTTCGCCTCGCGGAAATTGCGATAGACCGAAGCAAACCGGACGTAAGCCACGTCGTCGATCTGCTTGAGCCCTTCCATCACCAACTCGCCGATGGTCTCGGAGGTGATGTCGCTGTCGCCGAGGCTTTCCAATTGCCGCACCAGACCGGAGAGCATGCGCTCCACCCGCTCCGGCTCCACCGGCCGCTTGCGCAGGGCGATCTCCACCGAGCGGGCGAGCTTGTCCCGGTCGAACGGCACCCGCCGGCCGGACCGCTTCAGGACCATGAGCTCGCGCAATTGCACGCGCTCGAAGGTGGTGAAGCGGCCGCCGCAATCGGGGCACACCCGGCGGCGGCGAATGGCCGTGTTGTCCTCGGTCGGCCGGCTATCCTTCACCTGGGTGTCCAGGCTTCCGCAGTACGGGCACCGCATGTTGGATCGCTCCCCGGCGCCCCCGCGCTCAGCTGTAGATGGGGAAGCGCGCCAGAAGCTCGGCCACTTTCCCGCGAACCGCCTGTTCCACCAGGCTATCCTCGTCCCTGCCCTTCTGCGAGAGCACGTCGAGGACTTCCGCGATCATGTGGCCCACCTGTTGGAATTCCGCCACCCCGAATCCGCGCGTCGTCCCCGCCGGCGTGCCGAGACGCACGCCCGAGGTGACGAACGGCTTTTCGGGATCGAAGGGAATGCCGTTCTTGTTGGTGGTGATGTGGGCGCGCCCGAGCGCCGCCTCGGAGACCTTGCCGGTCAACCGCTTGGGACGCAGGTCCACCAGCATCAGATGGGTATCGGTGCCGCCGGAGACGATGGCGAAGCCGTGGCCGCGCAGCGTGTCGGCGAGCGCCTTGGCGTTCTCCACCACGTTCTTCGCATAGATCTTGAACGAGGGCTGGAGCGCCTCGCCGAAGGCGACCGCCTTGCCGGCGATGACATGCATCAGCGGGCCGCCCTGGATGCCGGGGAAGATCGCGGAATTGATCTTCTTGGCCAGATCCTCGTCATTGGTCAGGATCATGCCGCCGCGCGGGCCGCGCAGGGTCTTATGGGTGGTGGTGGTCACCACATGGGCGTGCGGGAACGGGCTCGGATGCGCGCCGCCCGCGACCAGGCCGGCGAAATGCGCCATGTCCACCATCAGCTTGGCGCCCACCGAATCGGCGATGGCGCGCATCTTGGCGAAATCGATGATGCGCGGATAAGCCGAGCCGCCGGCGACGATCACCTTGGGCTTGTGCTGGTCGGCGAGCTTGGCCACTTCCTCATAGTCGATGCGCTGGTCGTCCTCGCGCACGCCATAGGCGATGGGGGTGAACCACTTGCCGGACATGTTCACCGGCGAGCCATGGGTCAGGTGTCCGCCGGCCGCCAGATTGAGACCCAGGAACGCATCGCCGGGCTGCATCAGGGCGAAGAACACCGCCTGATTGGCCTGGCTGCCGGAATTGGGCTGCACATTGGCGAAGCCGCACCCGAACAGCTTCTTCGCCCGGTCGATCGCGAGGTTTTCCGCGATGTCCACGAACTGGCAGCCGCCGTAATAGCGCTTGCCGGGATAGCCTTCGGCATATTTGTTCGTGAGAACCGAGCCCTGCGCTTCAAGAACCGCGCGCGAGACGATGTTCTCGGACGCGATCAGTTCGATTTCCTCGCGCTGGCGACCGAGCTCCGCTGTAATCGCGGCGGCGATCTCGGGATCGCTCTCCGAGAGCGGCGCGGAGAAGAAGCGGTTCAGATCCTCCGTGACGGAGGCGCGGTTCGCGTCGAGCGAGGCCATGAAGGTGGTCTCCGAGGGTTTCGCTGCGCCGGCTCGCGGCACGGCTGGCGCGAACTTGGGCAGGGGTGGTCGCTTAGCACAGGGTTGCGGCCAAGTCCAAAGCCCCGCCCCACCTTTCCGGCACGGCAGGGCTGCGCGGGCCGAGGGGCGTGCGCGCCGCGCGCGCTCCCTCGCCAACGTCTTGCACCGTCAGCGCGGGTTGAAGTTCACCGGCACGGTGAGGCTGATGGTGCTGCCGGTGACTTCCGGCGGCGGCGCCGGCACGGGCGACGCGCGCTGGATCAACGACATCACTTCCCGGTCCAGCACGGCGGATCCGGCGGAGCCCGCAAGGGTCGCGGACACCACCCGCCCCGAGCGGTCGATGGTAAAGCGCAGGCGCGCCATGCCCTTGTCGCCATTGGCATCGGAGGGATAGCGCTTATAGCGGTTCAGGTGCGCCATCAGCTGGCCGCGCCAGGTCGCCTGCGCCGCCGAATTGGCGGAAGAGGCACCGATGGCCGGCGCCGCGGCGGTGGCCGCCTCCGGCGCATCGGTCTTCGGCGCGGCGGTGGTGGCCGGCGCGGCGGGCTTGCGACTCGCCTTCTTTTTCGGCGGCGCGGGCTTTTCCTGCGGCTTCGGCTTTTCCTTCACCTCCTCCACCGGCTTCTGCTGGGGCAGCATCACCTCGGCCATCGGCGGCGGCGGGGGAAGCTCGAACACTTCCTCCACCTTCTCCATCACCTGCGGCTCGGGCGGCGGGGGCGAATCATCCGGCGTCTCGGGCGCGTCGGGCACCGGCTCGGGCGCCTTCACCATGGGCGGGCCGGGCGCGATGTCTGGAGTTTCCGAGGGCGAGGACACTGCGAGATCTGCCAGCTCGATCACCATGGCCGCCGCCGGAAGATCGCCCTCCTGGTCGCGCTGCCAATAGAGCCCAATATAAACCAGCGCCCCGTGGACGAGGAAAATCACCAGCGCCGCAAGGGCCCAGCGCGCAATGAAGCCCAGCACCTCCGCCCGCGTCGGATGGTGCCAGTGGAAATGGGGATGGTGGATCGAGGTCACCGCCCCGCCCCAGGCGTGGCGGACGCGGGTGCGGCGGAAGGCGCCGCCGCCGGTGCAGCGGCAGGGAGCGCAGGCGCGGCGCCGCCAGTGGTCGCGCCTTCCAGCCCCACCAGAGCCACCTTCAGATAGCCAGCGTTGCGCAGCAGGTTCATCACTTCCATCACGTCGCCATAAGGCACCGAGCGGTCGGCGCGCACGAACACGCGCTGCTGCTTGTCGCCGTTCGAGGCGGCATCCAGCACCCGGCCAAAGCCGTCGCGCGGCACCTGGTCGTTGCCGAGCGACAAGGTGAGATCGCTCTTCACCGTCAGAAACAGCGGCTTGTCCGGTCGCGGCTGCGGCTGGGCATTGGAGGTCGGCAGATCCACCTGCACGTCCACGGTGGCCAAGGGCGCGGCGACCATGAAGATGATCAGCAGCACCAGAATGACGTCGATGAAGGGCGTGACGTTGATTTCGTGGTTTTCGGCGAGATCATCCCCGCCGAGATCGAGTTTTGCGGCCATGACTCACTCCGCCGCTGCGCGCAGGGACGGCGCCATGATGCCGGCCTCCTGCCGGTCGAGGTCGCGCGAGAGGTGCCGCAGCACTTCGGAGGAGGAATCCCCCAGCGTCGCCTTGTAATTGGCGATGGCGCGCGCGAACACATTGTAGATCACCACCGCCGGAATGGCGGCGACGAGGCCGATGGCCGTGGCGAGCAGCGCTTCCGCGATGCCCGGCGCAACCACGGCGAGATTGGTGGTCTGCGCCTTCGAGATGCCGATGAAGCTGTTCATGATGCCCCAGACGGTGCCGAACAGGCCGACGAACGGCGCCGTCGCGCCGATGGTGGCCAGAAGGCCCGTGCCCACCTGCATGCGGCGCGTGGCATAGGCATCGATCCGGCTGAGCGAAATCGCCACGCGCTCCTTGATGCCTTCCGCCGGCAGGCCGCGCGAGGCCTCGAGCTCCGCCAGGGCGGCGCGCACCAGGCGGTTGGTGGTGGTCTTGGCGGTGCCGAGCGCACCGGCGGCCGGCAGGAGGCCGCTGGATTTGCGCAGAATCTTGAGCCCGCGCCGGGCCTGCGCAAGGGCCATGAAAAGTTCGAGCACCTTCACCACCGCCACGGTCCAGGTGACCACGGATGCGAAGGCAAGGCCGAGCATCACCGCCTTCACCACCAGATCCGCCGCCATGAACATGCCCCACGGGGAAAGATCGTGCGGCAGGATCAGGGATGCGGAGGTGGCCGCGGGCGCGGGGTGCGCGGCATCGGGTGCGGCGGCCGTCGCCGGCTGGGGAGTGCTGGCCGCCGGGACGCCGAGCGCAGGCGGTCCAGGAGGCGCCGTTGTCGGCGGCACCGGCTGGGCGACATTTGAGACGGGAGCCGGTTTGGCAGGACCTGCCGGCAAAGCTGGCGTCGCGGGTTGCGCGGGCGTGGAAGCAGAGGGAGCTTGCGGCAGCGGCTGCTGCGCCATCACCGCACCGGGCGCCGCAACGGCGCAGGCGAGGACCAGGGAAAAAATCGAACCCCAACGGACGCACGCGCTGGGCATGCATGAAAACTCGCGTGTCGTCATCGCGCTTCACCGGCAAGAAAAAGAAAGCTGGTTTGGCTGGCGACCCGCAAAGGGGATTGGCTGGCTACCCATTCATACGCCATCAGACGTGCCACGTTAAGCCTTTTTCGCCGCTGCGACCATGCGCGCCAATACCGTAACGTCATGACACTCTTCTTGCATGGGCCGGGCAAACGGCCGGATGAAAGCCTGCGGACACCGCATCGAAGCCGGCGCTTCGGCGCACGGCGCCCGTTTCCACACGGCCCATGTGCGCGCACCGTACATGGCGGCTCCGCGCGATCGGCCGCTGCGGCGCGGCGATTGCCAGTTTCGTGTTCCGGCGCGGGATTGACGCCGCCCCTATCCTCGCTTAACGCGTCGGCGCTCCTGACACTGATGGAAACGCGCCCCGCGCCATGGCCGAACTCGCGCCGAAGACTTCGCCTCGTATTTCGTTCGTCTCGCTTGGCTGCCCGAAGGCGCTGGTGGACAGCGAACGCATCATCACGCGCCTGCGCGCCGAAGGCTATGAACTCTCCCGCGGCCATGACGGCGCGGACCTCGTGATCGTCAACACCTGCGGCTTTCTGGACAGCGCCAAGGCAGAGAGCCTTTCCGCCATCGGCGAGGCGCTGGCGGAGAACGGCAAAGTGGTGGTCACCGGCTGCATGGGCGCCGAGCCGGAGCAGATCCGCGCGGTGCACCCGAGCGTGCTCGCCATCTCCGGCCCCCAGCAATATGAGAGCGTGCTCGCCGCCGTGCACGAAGCCGTGCCGCCGAAGCACGATCCGTTCCTGGATCTCGTGCCCGAGCACGGCATCAAGCTGACCCCGCGCCACTATGCCTATTTGAAGATTTCCGAAGGCTGCAACAATCGCTGCACCTTCTGCATCATCCCCAAGCTGCGCGGCGACCTCGTGAGCCGCCCCCTCGCCGATGTGATGCGCGAGGCCGAGCGCCTCGTCGCCGCCGGGGTGAAGGAATTGCTGGTGATCTCGCAGGACACCTCGGCCTACGGCGTCGACATCAAATATGCCGAGAGCCTGTGGCGCGACCGCGAGCGTTCCGCCCGCTTCTTCGATCTGGCCGAGGCGCTGGGCGAGCTCGGCGCGTGGGTGCGCCTGCATTATGTCTATCCCTATCCCCATGTGGACCGGGTGATGGACCTGATGGCGAGCGGCAAGGTGCTGCCCTATCTGGACATTCCCTTCCAGCATGCGAGCCCGAGCGTGCTCAGGCGGATGAAGCGGCCGGCCTCGCAGGAAAAGACGCTGGCCCGCGTGCAGGCCTGGCGCGCGGCGGTGCCGGACCTGACCCTGCGCTCCACCTTCATCGTCGGCTTTCCCGGCGAGACAGAGGAAGAATTCACCGAGCTTCTGGACTTCCTGAAGGAAGCCGAACTGGACCGCGTGGGCTGCTTCAAGTTCGAGCCGGTCGCCGGCGCCCCCGCCAACGACCTTGCCGCCGCGGTGCCCGACGAGGTGAAGGCCGAGCGATATGACCGGTTCATGAAGACCCAGCAGGCGATTTCCGCCCGCCGTCTCAAGCGCAAGGTGGGCACGCGCCAGCAGGTCATCATCGACAGCGTCGGCCCGGCCGGCGCCATCGGCCGCACCAAGGGCGACGCGCCGGAGATCGACGGGCGCGTGCATGTCGCCTCGCGCCGGCCGCTGCGGGTGGGCGAGATCACCACCGTGAAGATCGAGGCGGCGGACGCCTACGATCTGAGGGGCAGCGCCGTCGGCTTCTGAGGCGCAAACCGGCCAAAAGAAAACGCGGCCGGCAGATGCCGACCGCGTTCACACATCACGCGAATTCTATCGAGACGAAGGGGTTCAGCCCTCGTCCTCGTCATTGTGCTCGGGCGGCACGAGGCCCTGGAGGCCGGCGAGGAGCTCTTCCTCGGTCATGCGGTCGAGCACGATATCGGTATCGTCGCTGGAGCCCACGCTTGAGGCGATCATCGGCACCGTCTCGGGTTCCGGCTCGTCCACCTCGGTGTACTTCTGCAGGGTGTGGATGAGGTCTTCCTTCAGATCCTCGGGGCTCACCGTCTCATCCGCGATTTCACGCAGGGCGACGACCGGATTCTTGTCGTTGTCGCGGTCGACCGTGATGGGCGCCCCGGAGGAAATCATGCGGGCGCGGTGGCCGGCGAGGAGAACCAGCTCGAAACGGTTGTCGACCTTGTCGATGCAGTCCTCAACGGTGACACGGGCCATGGGCTCGGCACTCCCTCGTGCGCGGTAGAATAAGATAGGATATTAGTTTGAAGAGGGGTTGTTTACATGAAAGCCTGGGACGCGGCAAGGGCGGGCGGGCTTTTCACTTGCGCTCCGCTTAAGTCTGGCGGAGAAAGGTCGGAATTCCCATTTTATACCCATTCTAGCTTGTACACTCTCCCTCTTGGTTTTGGACGCCCTTTATGAATGGACTGGAAAAGATCGCGCTGCTTATTGATGGCGCCAATCTCTATTCAGCGACAAAAGCTCTCGGTTTTGACATCGACTATAAGCGCCTCTTGAAAGAATTTCAGTCGCGCGGCTATCTTCTGCGCGCTTTTTACTACACCACCTTGATCGAAGACCAGGAATATTCTTCCATCCGGCCGCTGTTGGATTGGTTGGACTATAATGGCTATTCCGTCGTCACAAAACTGGCACGCGAATTCACGGACTCCCAGGGCCGCCGCCGGGTGCGCGGGAACATGGATATCGAAATCGCCGTGGACGCGATGGAACTCGCCGGCCATGTCGATCATATCGTGCTGTTTTCCGGCGACGGGGATTTCCGCTCCCTGGTCGAAGCCTTGCAGCGCAAGGGTATTCGGGTCAGCGTCGTCTCTACCGTCTCCACCCAGCCGCCGCTCATCTCGGACGAATTGCGGCGGCAGGCCGATATCTTCCTGGATCTCGTGGACCTGCAATCTAAGATCGGCCGCGATCCCGCCGAGCGGCAGGGGCGCATGCACGAGACCCCGCGCTTTCTGGAGCGGCGCGGCTCGCCGTTGCCCGACGCCGAAGAGCCCTGATCCTGCATGGAACAGCAGCCGGGGCATGATTGCCCCCTATGCCCGCGCCTCGCGGCGTTTCGCGATCAATGGCGCGCGGCCGAGCCCACCTGGTTCAACGGCCCGGTGCCCGGATTCGGCCCGCACGATGCCCGCCTGCTGATTGTCGGGCTCGCGCCGGGACTGCGCGGGGCGAACCGCACCGGGCGCCCGTTCACTGGCGATTTCGCCGGCGACCTGCTCTACCAGACCCTGCTTGATTTTGGTTTCGCCATCGGCACTTACGGTGCGCGGCCGGACGATGGGCTGGAGCTGCGCGATGCCCGCATCGTCAATGCCGTGCGCTGCGTTCCCCCGGAGAACAAGCCCACGACGGAGGAGATCCGCACCTGCCGGCCCTTCCTCCATTCCGCCATCGCGGCCATGCCGCACCTCAAGGCGATCATCGCCCTCGGCAAGATCGGCCATGATTCAACGGTCGCCGCGCTCGGCGAGAAGCTGTCGCGCGTGAAGTTCGGCCATGGCGCGCAGGCGCAGATCGGTGCCCTGCGCCTGTTCGGCAGCTATCATTGCTCGCGCTACAACACCAATACGGGGGTGCTGACGCCGGCCATGTTCGCCGACGTGTTCCGCGCCGCGAAGGCCTATCTGGAGACCGCCTAGGCGGAAACGTGGCGCCGCAGGAATTCCAGTACGTCCCCGGCATTCTTGTGGGGCGGGAAGACCGGATAGAACACGTGCTCCACCACCCCGTCCTCGATGATGAGGGTGATGCGCTTCAGCAGCACCTTTCCGTCCACCGTGAAGGTGGGCAGCGAAACCGCCCGCGTGAACTCCAGCGCATGGTCGGACAGCAGCGCGAACGGCAGATGCAGCCGCTCCGCGGCTTCACGCTGGTAGTCGGTGTCCTGGGTCGACAGCCCGAACACATGGTGCGCCCCGACTTCGGTCAATTCCTCGAAATGGTCACGGAACGCGCAGCTTTGGGGGGTGCAGCCACGGGCGCCGGGAATTTCGTCCCATCCCTCCGGGCTCGGCTGGTTGGGCTGGCCGGTGCGCGGGTAGCAATAGACCACGATGCGCCCGGAGAGCGAGGAGAGATCCACCATCCGCCCATCGGTCGCCGGCAGGCGGACGATGGGCAGCTCCAGCCCCGGCAGATGGCTCGCCTGGCCGTCATCCTCAGGGGCGGGAAGGTCTTCGGGAAGTTCGGTCCAGTCGGCCACGGCTCCACCCCATGTGTGCGCGGGGCCAAGACGACTGACCCCGGATCGTTGATCCCATCTTAGCAAAGGCACGGCCACGATCCAGCTGGGGCGCGGGTCGTCCGCCTGCTAGCCGCGGTCGCGCATGAGGCGCGCCTTGTCGCGGCCCCAGTCGCGCTCCTTCACGGCCTCGCGTTTGTCGTGGGTCTTGCGGCCCTTGCCGATCGCCACCTCGACCTTGGCGCGGCCCTGCTCGTTGAAATAGATCTTCAGGGCGACGATGGTCATGCCCTCGCGCTCCACCGCCTGCGCCAGCTTGCCGATCTGGCGCTTGTGCATCAGCAGCTTGCGGGGGCGGCGGGTCTCGTGGTTGAAGCGGTTGGCTTCCAGATATTCGGGAATATAGGCATTGTAGAGCCACAGTTCCCCGTTCTTGGCGGCGGCATAGCTCTCGCCGATGGTGGCCTTGCCGCTGCGCAGGCTCTTGACCTCGGTGCCGGTCAACATGATCCCGGCCTCGAAGACCTCGCCGATCTCATAGTCGAACCGGGCACGCCGATTGTCGGCGACCACTTTGCGCGGCAGTTCTTTCTTCTTTTTTTCTGACATTTGCATTCGGGGACGGCGGCGGAAGAGAAGATGTCTCCCGCCGCGCGCTGTCCCTCAACCTCAGTTCAGGAGGCCCGCATGGGCCATCGCGCTGCGCACGACCGCGCGGGTGGTTTCGGAGACCGGCACCATGGGCAGGCGCACGTCCTCGGCCATCTTGCCGAGCACCGAGAGCGCGAACTTGGTGGGCGCCGGATTGGTCTCGACAAACAAGGCGGTGTGCAGGGGAAACAATTTGTCCTGCAACGCCAGCGCCGTCTTGAAGTCGCCGGCGAGGCAGGCGCCCATCAGCTCCGAGGAAAGGCGCGGCGCCACGTTGGAGGCCACCGAGATGCAGCCGTGGCCGCCGTGGGCCATGAAGCCCAGCGCGGTCGCGTCCTCGCCCGAGAACTGGATGAAATCCGGCCCCAGGGTCAGCCGCTGCTGGGACACGCGCGCCAGATTGGCGGTGGCGTCCTTCACGCCCACGATGTTCTTCAGCTCATACAGCCGCGCCATAGTCTCGACCGACATGTCGATCACCGACCGGCTCGGGATATTATAGATGAAGATCGGCAGGCCGACGGCGTCGTTGATCGCCTTGAAATGCTGAAACAGGCCCTCTTGCGTGGGCTTGTTGTAATAGGGCGTCACCACCAGCAAAGCGTCGGCGCCGACCTTTTCCGCATGGCGCGAGAATTCGATCGCGCTCTCGGTGGAATTGGAGCCGGTGCCGGCCATGACCGGAACGCGCCCCTTCACCTGCTCCACGCAGATCTCGATCACGCGATTGTGTTCCTCGTGGCTGACCGTCGGGCTCTCGCCCGTGGTGCCGACCGGAACCAGGCCGTCGATGCCCTCGGCGATCTGCCAATCGACGAAGTCGCGGAACGCTTTTTCATCCAGCGCACCATCCCGGAAAGGAGTGACCAGGGCCGTAAACTGACCCCGGAAGTGCGGCAGGGACGACGAGGAGGACATGGCAGGTGCCTTGTTGTGATTCACGATTCGCGCCCGCGCGGTTTCGGCGAGCGGATCGCATCAGATAAACTGTTGCGAGCCGGCCGGAAAGGGTGGCGCGGGCTGCGGCCCTCGTTTTGCCGGTTTCGTGAGGCTCGTGGGCCTCGCCCGCTTAGCATTTCGTCAAGGCACATAGAGAACAATACGGCGAAACATCCGGCCTCGAACACGGTCGCGGGGCATTGGGCTCGACTGAGTCCTGCCAGGACGTGAGGAACGAACATGTCGCCTGCCTACCGCCTTATCTCCCGCACCGCCCTGGCGATTGCGCTCGCCTGGACCGCGCCGGTGATGGCCGCATCCGACAGCTCCGATTCGCCGCCCGCAAAGCCCGCCGCCAAGACCACATCCGCAAAGCCGGCCGAGTCCAAGGCGAAGACCGACCCGAAAAAGGCGGAGAAGAAGACCGACTCGAAAAAAGCCGAGAGCAAGAAGGGCGAGTCGAAGAAGGCCGCCTCTTCCAAGCCGAATGCGAAGCCGAATGCCAAGCCGGCGAGCGCCGCCCTCACCCTCGCGCCCGCTAGCGCGCCGCCGGTTTCGCTCTCGGGCGAACTTGGCCAGCTGCGTTCGGCCGTCACCGCCGCCAAGAACGGACAGGGCACCCAGGCTCTGGCGATGGCGCGCGAGCTGAGCGATCCGGTGGCCCGGAACCTCGTGACGTGGCTGGTCATTCGCAATGCGCCGAACGACCTCGGCTTCGACGGCATCAATGCGTTCCTGAAGGAAAAGCCCGGCTGGCCCACCCAGAGCACCCTGCGCCGCCGCGCGGAACGCGTTCTGCTGGCTGAGAACCGCAGCCCCGATGTGATCCGCGCCTTCTTCTCGGAGGTCGACCCGCTTTCCGGCGAGGGCAAGATCGCCCTGGCCCGCGCCTTCGCCGCCTCCGGCGACCGCGCCACCACCGCCGCTTTGGTGCGCGAGGCGTGGCGTGAGGATGAATTGAGCGAATCCGTCGAAAAGACGGTGATGAGCGAATTCGGCACCATCCTCACCCGTGCGGACCACAAGGCGCGCGCCGACAAGTTCAGCTACAAGCCCGATACCGAGCGCGCCATGCGCGCCGCCGCGCGTGCGGGGTCCGACGTCGTGGCCCTCACCCAGGCCCGCCTCGCCATCGCCCGCAAGGAGTCCGACGGGGCGAGGCTGCTCGCCGCCGTGCCGTTCACGCTGGCCAACGACCCGGCCTATCTGTTCGCGAAATCCCAGCTCGCCCGCCGTGCGCAGAAGCCGGCCGAGGCCGCCCAGGCGCTGTTGAGCGCCCCCGACACGCGCGCCGCCGTGGGGGATGCGGACGAATGGTGGATCGAGCGCCGCCTGGTGTCGCGCGAGCTGCTCGACGACGGGGATTTCAAGACCGCTTATCGCGTCGCCGCCCGTGGCGCGACGCCGACTTCGGACAATTATCGCGCCGAGGAGGAATTTACCGCCGGCTGGATCGCGCTGCGCTTCCTCAAGGATCCGCGCACCGCCGCTCAGCATTTCGCCCGCATGGAAAGCGAGCAGAAGCACCCGATCACGCTCGCCCGCGCCGCCTATTGGCAGGGCCGGGCGGCCGAGGCCATGGGCGACACGGGCACCGCCCGCGCCCGCTATGAATCGGCGGCCCGCTTCAGCACCACCTATTATGGGCAGATGTCCCGCGCGCGGCTCGGCCTGCCGCCGGTGGCGCTGCGCCGCCAGCCCGAGCCCTCCGCCCAGGCCCGCGCCACGTTCGATCGCATCGAGCCGGTGCGCGCCATCCGCCTGCTCTATGCCATCGGCGAGCGGGATATCCCGCTAACCATCTATTACGACCTCGCCTGGCGAATGGAGGATTCCACCCATCTCGCCATGGTGGCGGAACTCGCCCAGGCCAATAACGACACCCGCGGTGTGCTCGTGGTCGGCAAGGAAGGCTCGGCGGAAGGGCATCCGCTCGATGCCGCGTCCTTCCCCACCTTCGGCCTGCCCTCCTACACCTCCATCGGCAATCCGGTGGACAAGGCGGTGATCTATGCGGTTGCGCGGCAGGAGAGCCAGTTCAACCCGCGCACCCTCTCCAGCGCCAAGGCCATGGGCTACATGCAGGTGACGCCCGCCGCCGGCCGCGAAGTTTCCAAGCAGACCGGCGCGCCTTATAACGAGGCGCGGCTGATGACCGACCAGTCCTACAACGTCCAGTTCGGTGCGGCCGAGCTTGGCGAGCTGGTGAGCAATTACGGCGGCAATTACGTGCTGGTGTTCGCCGCCTACAATGCCGGGCGCGGCAGCGTGCGCAAATGGATCGAGCGCTATGGCGACCCGCGCGACCCGGACGTGGACGTGGTGGACTGGGTGGAGTGCATCCCCTTCTCCGAGACCCGCAATTACGTGCAGCGGGTGATGGAGAATTATCAGGTCTACAAGGTGCGGTTCGGCGGCGCCTCCAAGTTCCAGCTGGAAGCCGATCTGCGCGGCACGACGCGCTGAACGAAAGCAAAAGGGGATCGCCGGGGCGTCGGTGCGTTTACACAATAAAGTGCGGGCACTCCCCGCGCTGATCGCCTAGAAGCGGGCGGAACGCCCTCCCCCTTGCGCCGTCGCACGGCGCGATTTCGAGCCTTTCCCATGATGAACCGCAAGAGCGATCCGGCCCGGCCGGGCGCATCGGCACCCGGCTTTACCGAATTCGTCGCGATTATTGCCCTGATGATGGGGCTGACCGCCTTCTCCATCGATAATCTTTTGCCGGCCTTCGAGCCCATCCATCGTCATTTCGCGGTCCAGAACGCGAATGACCTCCAGCTCATCATCTCCGCCTATCTGATCGGCTTCGCGGTGATGCAGATCGTGTTCGGCACGCTGTCGGACGTGTTCGGCCGCAAGACCATGCTGATGATCGGGCTGGTGGTGTATGCCGGCGGCTGCGTCCTCGCCATGACGGCGGAAAGCTTCAACACGCTGCTGCTCGCCCGCGCCATCCAGGGCATGGGCTCGGCGGCCGCGCGCGTGCTTTCGGTCGCCATCGTGCGCGATCGCTTCCAGGGGCGCGACATGGCGCGGGTCATGTCGTTCGCCATGATGGTGTTCCTGGTGGTGCCGATCGTCGCGCCGGCGGCCGGCGGAGCGATTCTGCTGATCGGCAATTGGCACATGATCTTCGGCGCCATGCTGCTGATGAGCCTGGTGCTCGCCACCTGGTTCGCCCTGCGCATGCCGGAAACGCTGCATCCGGAATATCGCGTCCCATTCTCCATGCGGGCGATCTTCGCCGGCCTGAGAATGACCGTCACGAACCGGCGCTCCTTCGGCTACGCCAATGCCATGGGCCTGATGCTCGGCTGCCTGATGGCCTATGTGGGCTCCTCGCAGCAGATCTTCGAGACCGAGGTCTATCACCTCGGGCGCCTGTTCCCGCTGGCGTTCGCGGCCATCGCGGGGGTGATGTCCGTGGCCTCCTTCATCAACGCCCGCCTGGTGAACCGGGTGGGCATGCGGCGGCTGTCCCATTTCGGGCTGTGCGGCTTCACCTTGGTGGGGGCGCTGCAGGTGGCGGTGGCGCTGGGCTTCGACGGGCGTCCGCCGGTGCTGCTGTTCTGCCTGCTGGTGGGCCTCAATCAGGCGCTGTTCGCGCTGACCGTGCCGAATTTCAACTCCATCGCCATGGAGCCCCTGGGCGCCGTGGCGGGCACCGCCTCCTCGTTCCTGGGCTTCTACACGACGCTGATGGGGGCCTTGCTCGGCATGGCCTTCGGCCGGGCCTTCGATGGCACGGTGCTGCCGCTCGGCCTCGGCTATTGCCTGCTCGGGGCGCTCGGCGTGCTCGCGGTGCTGTGGGCCGAGCGGTGGCGCCTGTTCAGCACCACGCCCGGCCACTAGCGGACGTCTCGGGCGCGCCTGCCGGCGTCTCTCCCCGCCCGGGCGGGGAGAGGATTATTTGCCGAGTTCCTTCTGGCAATCCGCGATGGTCTTGCCGAGCTTGGCGCGGCTGGCGCCGTCCTCGGTGGTCTCGCGCAGGGTGCACGCGTCGAGGCTGTCGAACGCGCTGAGATTGGTGATCTTGGCGCCGGTGAAGGCCTCCAGCGTTGCTTGGCGATCCTCCGGGCCGAGCCGCTGATACCGCAGCACCGCGCCCGGCTTGTCCTGGGCGGGGGTGATGGGATCGGCGAAGGCGGAAGCGGGCGCGAGGACGAGCGCGCAGACGAACAGGACGGCGGCGGGACGCTGCACGGGAAACTCCAGGGTGGTGCGGTGTTAGGCCTCTATTTGCACCGCCCGAAAATAGTCGTCCAGCATGTCTCTGGGGAAAGCCGGCAGGTTTTCTAGGCCGATCTGTCGCAGCAGCGGCGGCATGGGCACATCGGGCATCACCTCGCTCTCGCGCTTAAGCTGCTGGGCGGCGCGCAGCACACTTTGCGATTGGTCGCGGATCACCGAAGCGAGGGTGTCCGCGTCCGCGAGATCGAACAAGGCAAGCATCACCTGCGGGTCGGCTTCCATCTGGTGATGGAACACGGTGCGGTAATTGGCCGGCAGTGCACGGATGCCCTCCGCCACGCGTGGCGCGGCGGCGCGGCGCTCGTCCACATTGCCGGAGAGCGGGGCGCGGCCCGTGCTGTCGACATCGATCTGGGGAATCTGGGTCATGGCGCTGTCTCCGCTTTCCTGCGGCGGGAACGGCCGCAAGATTTGCGCAGACAACGCCGTGAGGCGCCGTCGGGTTCGCCTCGACGCTCGGGTTTAGGACGCCTTCGTCCGCAACGTCACCAATTCCTCCGCCGAGGTCGGATGAACCGCGACGGTGCGGTCGAAATCCGCCTTGGTGGCGCCGAGGCCGAGGGCGACCGCCGCAAGCTGGATCATCTCGGATGCGGCATCCCCCAGGACGTGACAGCCGAGCACCCGATCGGTCTGCGCATCCACCACCAGCTTCATGAAGGTGCGGGCCGGATTGCCCGAGAGCGTCGCCTTGAGCGGGCGGAAATCGGTCTTGTAGATGTCGAGCGTATAGCCGGCCTTGCGCGCGGCGGCCTCAGAGAGGCCGACGGTGCCGATCTCCGGTTCGCTGAAGACGGCGGTGGCGATCAGTGAATGATCCACCTGCCAGGGCTTGTTGCCGAACACGGTGTCGGCGAAGGCGTGCCCCTCGCGAATGGCGACCGGCGTCAGGTTGATGCGGTTGGTCACGTCGCCGACCGCATAGATGGAGGGAATATTGGTGGCGGAATGGGCGTTCACCTTCACGGCGCCCACCTGGTCCAGTTCGACGCCCGCGGTTTCCAGGCCCAGGTTGCGTGTGTTGGGCACGCGGCCGATGGCCAGCATCACCTCGTCCACCTCCACCTCGGTGTCGTCGGAGAGGCGCACCCGCTTGCCGCCTTCCACAGCCGTGATGGAGGTGAGCGTGCGCCCGCACAGCATGCGCACGCCGGCCTGCTCCATCTCCTTCGCGAGATGGGCGCGGATCTCGTCGTCGAAGCCGCGCAGAATCACCTCGGCCCGCTGCACCAGCGTGACCTCGCAGCCGAGCGCGTTGAACATGCCCGCGAATTCCACCGCGATATAGCCGCCGCCCTGGATCAGGATGCGCTTCGGCAGCGCCGGGAGATGGAAGGCCTCGTTCGAGGTGATGGCGAGGTCGCAGCCGGGAATCGAGGGGCCGAGCGCGGGATGGGCGCCGGTGGCGATGAGGATATATTTCGCCCGCACCCGCTCGCCGGTGGCGAGGATGTGCACGGTGTTGGGCCCCTCGACCACGGCACGCGAAGCGACGATCTTCACGCCCGCCGCTTCCGCATTGCGGCGATAGATGCCTTCCAGCCGGCCGATTTCGCGGTCTTTGTTGGCGATCAGGGTCGACCAGTCGAAGCGTGCGCCCTCCACGCTCCAGCCGAAGCCCTCCATGTCCTTGAGGTCCTGCGCATAGCGACCGGCGTAGACCAGCAGCTTCTTCGGCACGCAGCCGCGAATGACGCAGGTGCCGCCCATGCGGAATTCTTCCGCCAGCATCACCTTGGCGCCGTGCTGGGCGGCGATTCGCGCGGCGCGCACGCCGCCGGACCCGCCACCGATGACGAAGAGATCGATTTCGGTGTCGGACATGGCGTGCTCCTGTTGGCCTGCGCGGCTGGGCCTTCGCGGCCTTGCCGAGATGTAGACACGCAGCCTGCGCCGTCAAGCGCGCGCATGGCATGGCTGTACCCACGCTTGCGGGGCGCTGCCAGGGGTGCTTCAAGACGCGGAACGCTCCCCGCCGACCCAGGCAGAACGCACACGGATGCCCGCAGAGATTTCCCCGCTCTGGCTTCGCGCCGAAGACGCTCCCGGACGCGGCCGGCGCTTTTCCCTGCCCTGGCTCTGGCGCGCGCGCCTCGCCGCCAAGGAAGGCGTATTCGCGGTGGAAATCGCGCGCGAGACGGCCGGGGACACCGAGCCGCTGGAATTCACCTTTCTGGGTTTCGGCGGCGCGCCGCTCGGCCATGCGAAAGTCGCCGCGCCGGTCGCCGCGCTGCTCCTGCCCCGCGGCACCGCGACCATCGCCGTCACACAAGGAGCGGCGCTGCGCCTCGGCCTCTATCCGCGCGGCAAATTGTGGCTGAAGCTGCATGCCTTCGCCCATGGCAGCTTTCCCGGCCTTCTCCCGCACCGGCGCTGGCGGGCGGCCGGCGCGGCGGCGCGGGACCTGCGCGGCATGCACGCCTCGCTGTTCGCGGATTCGCCCGCGCGGCAGGCCCAGGCGACGCGGCGCTACCGGCGCTATCGCAAAACTTATGTGGAAGATTTCACCGGGCCGCTGGCGCCTGCGGGAGCGACCCTGTCGTTCCTCAGCGTGCTCGGCGCGGACACGCGCGCGCAAGATCTCGCCGCCTGCCTTGCCGCCCTGCGTGCGCAGAGCGATCCCCATTGGGAATGGCTGATCGGCCTGCCCGACGGGGGGGACGCCGCGCGCGCGCAACTGGCGGGCGAACCGCGCGTGCGCCTGCTGCCCGATGCCGGAACGGCGCCGCTCACCTTCAACGCGCTTCTCGCCGCCGCCACGGGCGAGACGCTGGCTTTGCTCGATCCCTCCGGCCGCCCCACCCGCGATGCGGTGGCGATGCTCCGCGCGGCGTTCACGGCCCACGCCGACTGCATGCTCGCCTATACCGACGAGGAGACGCTGGACGAGGCCGGCGCGCCCCTCGACGGCGTCTTCAAGCCGGCGTTCAACCGCCATCTCCTGCGGGCGGTGGATTATTTCGGCGATCTCGTCGCGCTGCGCACGGCGCACGTCCGCGCCATCGGCGGCGCGCGGGCCTATCTGCCGCTGGCCTGGCGCTACGATCTGCTCCTGCGCGCGGCAGGCGCCCTTTCGCCCTCAGCCATCCGCCATATCCCGCGCGTCGCCTATGGCCGGCACGGCGCGGGCGGCTGGAGCGGCTTTTCCTCTCCCGATCAGGCCCGCGAGGCCGCACGCGCGCTGGAGGATGCCACCGGCGCCCCGGTGGAGATCCGCGCCGACCTGAAGCTGCGCCCGCATTACCGCCTGCCGGACACGCCGCCGCTGGTGTCGTTCGTCATCCCGACGCGCGATCGCGCCGACCTCATGGGGATGGCGCTGCGCTCCCTGGTGGCGCACACGGCCTATCGCAATTTCGAGATCGTCATCGTCGACAACGGCTCGGTGGAGGAAGAGACCTTCGCCCTGTTTGCGGAGATCAAGGCCGCATGGCCGCGCACGATCGTGGTGCGCGACGAGGGCGGCTTCAATTATCCGCGCATCTGCAATGCCGGCGTGGACGCTGCCTCCGGCGATCTGATCTGCCTGCTGAACAACGATATCGAAGTGGTGGAGCCCGGCTGGCTGCACGAAATGGTCTCGCTCGCCGCCTTGCCGCAGACCGGCATCGTCGGGGCGAAGCTGCTGTTTCCCGACCATACCCTCCAGCACGCGGGCGTGATCGCCGGTCTGTTCCGCTATGCCGCGCACTGGTTTTCCCATGGCGCGGAAGACATGGCGGGCCATCTCGGGCGCCTGCACGCGCGCAACAATCTCAGCGCGGTCACCGGCGCCTGCCTGATGATCAGCCGCCAATGCTGGGACCAGATCGGCCCGCTCGATGCCGTGCGCTTCGCGGAGGATTGCAACGATATCGATCTATGCCTGCGGGCGCGGGCCGGCGGGTTCGAGCTGGTGTGGACGCCGTTCGCGCTGCTGCTGCACCATGAATCCGCCTCGCGCGGGCGCCGGCGCAGCAAGGCCCATCGCGAGCGGCTCAAAGCCCAGCGGGCGCGCATGGAAGCGCTCTGGCACACCGCGACGCTGGTGGACCCGCACTACAATCCGAATCTCGCGCGCAACAGCCTGCACGCGGGCATCGCCAAGAGCCCGGAGGGCAGCCGGGCGCCCCGCACCGACGCCATCGCCGCGCCGCACGCGACGCCCTGAGGCGTCGCGCCGAAGCGGCGGCTCAGATCACAGATCGTAGCCGCGCTTCTTCATCTCGACGCGGATCCGCTCCATGGCGTCGGAATTGAGCTTGGCGCTCCAGGCCTGGATGTTCTGCACCGCCTGCTGAACGATGGCGGGGCGATCGTTCACCAGCTTCTGCCCGGTGGGCGACTTGTAGAACGCCAGCGCATCCTTCAGCTCCGCCTCGGTGAAGCGCTGGGCATAGGAGGTGGCGACCATGTCGATGATCTCGGCCTGGCGCTTCTCGAATTCCGGGCGCAGCGCGACGGCCACGTCGCGCAATTGCGGCGCGAGATCGGGATTGGTCTGCAGGAAGCCGAGCGCGGCTCCATCCACCAGGTTCGCGATCACGCCGTTGAACGCGCGGGCCTCACCGTTTGCGTTCACCAGGTCGCGCGCGGCCTGCATCTGGCCCGCGGAGGGCTGGGCCGTCAAAGGCTGGGCCTGCTGGGCGAACGCGAAGCCACCGGAGAGCGAGAGGGCGAACAGGCCGGCACCGAGGCACTGGATAAAGGAGGGGCGCATATTCTTCTCCGTTGGATTGGGTTCAGGCAGACCGTTCGAGCAGCTCGATGCCGCCAGGACCAGCCAGGATGACGCGGCGCGCGAGGCCGAGGAAAAGTCCGTGTTCCACCACGCCGGCCACCTGCTCGATGTGGCGGGCAAGGCCCACCGGATCGGGAATGCGGCCGAGATGGGCGTCGAGAATGACATTGCCCTGATCGGTAACGAAGGGTGTCTCCCCCCCGGTCCGCCGCAGGACCAGATCGCCGGAACAGCCGGCGGCCTCGAGCGCGCGCGCCAGGCGCAGCGTAATGGCGCCCACGCCGAAATCCACGATCTCGATGGGCAGCGGGAAGCGGCCGAGAACCGGCACATGCTTGGAGGCGTCAGCGATCACCACCATCTCGCGCGCGGCACTGGCGACGATCTTTTCGCGCAGCAGCGCCCCGCCGCCGCCCTTGATGAGGGCGAGGTCGGGCCCGACCTCGTCCGCGCCGTCGATGCACAGATCCAACTCCGGCAGGTCGTCGAGCGTCGCCAGCGGCACGCCGAGCGACAGCGCCTGGGCGCGGGTCTGCTCGGAGGTGGGCACGCCCACCACGTTCAGCCCCGCGCGGACGCGCACCGCGAGCAGATCGACGAAATGCCGTGCCGTCGAGCCCGTGCCGAGGCCGAGGCGCATGCCGTCCGTCACGAACTCTAGGGCGCGGGCGGCGGCGGCGCGCTTCAGGTCTTCGGCATCGGCCATGTGGGCGTCCGGTGGCTGGCGTTGGCTGGCTGAACGGTTGCTAGCCTTGATCGGCGCCGCGGACAAGCGGGGAGACCGGCGACAGATGGCTTCACGGCTACTTTGCCTGCGGCGTGCACAGGACCATGGGCTCCGCGCCGCCCCCGCCGCTCTTGGGCACGTCACGCACGTAGCACACGCTCATCTCGCCCGTGTCCGCATTCACACGGAAAATGCCGGTCTCTCCGGCAAAGCGCGCCGCGACCAGGGAATAGACCCCGGCCTTCTGCGCGCCCGCGCCCTCGCCCTTCGGGAAGCAACGGGTGATGCCCACTAGCGCGCTGTCCGGCCGCTCAAACTGGCAGGCGGAGACTTCGCCGGTCTGCCGGTTGACCGAATAGACGCGGTTGGCCTGGGCGGACGGCGGCGCCTCGAAGGCGTAATTGCCCGCACCCGGCCCGGTTTGCGCCAGGGCCGCCGTGCCGCACAGCGCGCCCGCCGAAAGGCAGGCCGCCTGCAAGATCCTGCGCCCCGGAATGCCCCTGCCGCGTCCAGACCGTTCGACCATCTCTCGTCTCCTTCGCGCCGCGCCGCAGGGGCGCCATGTGCAGGCGACGCTGGACAGGAAAAGCGGCAGGATTGTAGGCAGGGGGGCAGACAGCCAAGAAATGCCGCCCCCCGCAAGGATTGTTCCCATGCCGCAGCCGCGCCCCGTTATCGCCTTCGACCTCGACGGCACGCTGGTCGATACCGCGCCCGACCTGCTGGCGACCCTGGATGCGGTGCTGGCCGATTATTCCATCGCCCCGGTGGACCGCGACGCCACGCGCAACATGATCGGCGGCGGCGCGCGCGTGCTGATCGTGCGGGCGCTGGAGCATAACGGCATCATCGCCCCCAAGGAGGATCTGGACGCGCTCACGGGCCGCTTCATCGCCCATTATGCCGACCATATCGCCGACCATTCCCGGCCCTTCCCCGGCCTCCTGGAGGCCCTGGACGCGCTCGAAGGGGAAGGCGCCCTGCTTGCGGTGTGCACCAACAAGCTGGAGCGCCTCGCCCGCCTGCTGCTGGACCGGCTCGACCTGACGCGCCGTTTCGTCGCCATCACCGGGGCGGACACCTACGCAAAGCCGAAGCCGGCCCCCCTGCCCCTGCTGGCCACCTTCGAAGCGGCCGGCGCGGCCGGTGGATTCGGGCTGATGGTCGGCGACAGCGCGACCGACGTCGCCACCGCCAAGGCGGCCGGGGTGCCGGTGATCGCCGTTTCGTTCGGCTATACGGAGGTCGCGCCCGCGGAGCTCGGCGCCGACCTCCTGATCCATCATTTCGACCAGTTGCAAGGCGCGGTGCGCGATCTGCTGCGCCAACCGGTACGCTGAACGCGGCTGGGGCGCGGCGCCTCGGCCTGTGGATAGGTCGCCCTGCCCTTGACACCCCCGCGTGGCGGCACTAAATCGCTGCCTCCTGCCAGACGGCAAACGAAATGGCCGGTCGATTAGCTCAGCGGGAGAGCACTCCCTTCACACGGGAGGGGTCGTAGGTTCAATCCCTACATCGACCACCATTCTTCTTCCCCCATTCCGCTGACGGTTCTCCGCTTACGCGCCCGCGTGGCCTGCCGCTGGGTGCTTCGCCGGTTCCGCCGTCTCCCCTCGCCTTTTCTTTTTCACCGGCAGGCGAACCCTCCGGCGCCCGGCGGATTCATTCGCGCGACACGTTCGGCCGAAATCGCGGTTTCTTGTGCCGAAAACCCGGCGCGAAGCATCACGAAACCACTGTTCGTCCGCGCTAAGCCATTGTTTCACGTGAAACATTTTTTAAGGAGACCGTGGAGATGCCCGGTTTCACCATCCCCACCGCCGGTCCCGTTCCGGCTCATAGCAGGTGTATCCCACGAAGCATTGGGGATTGTCGCGGGTGCGCACCCATTCCGGCCGCAACGCTTCGTCCGGCATGCAGAAGGTGATGTCCCGCACGTAGCGATCGAACGTGGTGGGCGATGTGTCGAGCAAGGCGGCACCACGGCTTTGCACAAGCCCGGCCGTGGCGGCACAAGACATTTTATAGCTCGCCGGGCGCGCGGACGCCGCCGAGACCCCGGCGCACAACAGCAGCAGGCTCAGACCTATTCTGTTCACGGGCGTATCCTCCCAGAGGCGCGGCATGACTCTGCCCCTCCGCGCTCAACAAGCCGGCATGAGCCTCGCAGTTCCAAGGAGCCGCAAGGCGGAGCGGATCGGAGCGCGGACCCGGCCATCCGAAAAGACCCTGCCCGCCTAAGCCGGCGCCAGGGAGCCCTCGGACGCGAACGGGTTCAGCGCCGCGTGTTTCGCCCCAATTGCGGCTCGATGGGCCAGCCGATCCTCGCGCGAGATCGGCTGGCCCGAGTCATAAATTCCATATTTCCACCAGCGCGGCGGCAGACCTTCAACGACATGGCGCCGCAGCGTGTCCTTGTACCACTTGACCAGTTCGAAGATGGCGGTCTCCCCTTCGGAATAGCGCTCGATCATGATCATGCCGACGTGCGTGACCTTGGTGAAATGGTAGAAGCGCAGCACGTCCCCGCCCGAGAGGATGTCGCCGTCGGAATTGATGGTGAGCTTGCGCTGGCTCAGGTTCCAGCTGGCGACATTGTAGCCCTTGTGGCGCAGGATCGCCGTGGAGGGGAAGAACACCGGCACATGGTTGCACCATTTCTGATCGGTGAAGAGCCCGCCGGGAACATCGTCGAAGCAGAAATCCAGCAGCCGGTCCCGCCACCATTCGGCAAACCGCCGCCCTTCGCCGGTGTTGGCGACGGCTACGAACCCGAGATTGAAAATTCCGTACTTCAGCGAGCCGATCTCGTTGTCCATGATTGCGGCGCGATCCGTGTCGGGATCGATCTGATGCGGGGTCAACACGATGCTGTGACGGTCCAGCAGGTCGACGGCCTCGGCGAGCGGCGAGAAAACGGCGATGTCCGGGTCCAGATAGATGACCTTGCCGATACCCTCATCGAGTATCCGGCAAAGCATCGCCCCCTTTACCGCGGTGCATAGCTCGACAACGTCGTGCTGAAACGCCCAGGAGAGGAAATTGGGAATGCCCAGATCGCGCGCCCAGACCAAATGGTCGATCCCGTCGGCCTCGGGGTCAAACACAAAACCCGCGGGTTCTTCGTCGACCATGCACATCCAGATCTCCCAGTCCGGATGCGCCACCCGCAAGGTCTGGAAGAGAACGCGCGCACGGTCCAGATAGGCGAAGGACGCACTTGTAAAAAATGCCGTTCTCACGCGACCTCCTCCGATAACTCTGCCATCGGATTGGTATCTATGAGATCCGCAGTGCCCATCGACGGTACGAGGGCCCCATAGCGGCGCGGCGAATCCCGCACGATGGTCACCAGCTTGCCCGATTTGAACAGATGGTTCAGGTCTGCATCGCAGCTCAACTCGACCGAGCAATCGCTGGCAAACTGTTTGATGGCGTCGCCCACATTCCCTTCCCCGAAGCGGGCAACGATGAATGCGCCTGCAGCGATCGCCTCGTGCACCGTGAAACAATATGTCTCGGGCCAAATCGACCACGACACCACGACATCGATGCCGTGGATAAGGAGCGCATCCACCATGGCATTTCGATTTTCCGGCGTGACCCGGACGGAAACGTGTTCAATTTGGCTGCCGTGCGCCCCTTCCGCCTCCGAGGAGAAAGCGTAGAAACAGTAGCGCCGGTCGCCGGCCAGATCGAGCGCCAGATCCTCAAAGCTTACCCAGCCCTTATGAAAGCTCCGCGTGCCGATAAAACCGACGCGTAGCGGAAGCCTTGGTTCGGGTCGCGGCTCGCCAGCGGAGACGAAAAGCTCTCCCGGATTTACAACGACGCTTTCAAAGTGACAGCCGGTGGTGCGCTCCCAGACGCGCAACGCCGCGCGAGACGGCGCGACGATGGTTGGAGATAACGTGTCGAGCAAACCGCGGATCCGCGCCATATGCTCCCCGCGTTCGCGCCCATGTACGCAGATTCCGCACGCCATGGAATCGGGCGGGGGGCCGGCACAATAGGCGATGTCGTTGCGCAGCAGAGCATAGCTCTCACAGGCGGCGAAGAAATCATGGGCCCAGAAAAAGATCTTCCCGCTGGGCTGAGAGCCGATCAGCCGCGTGAGGATCTCAGGCGAATGCCCCATCAAATGGTGGATGATCCAGCGCGGTGCTCCTTGCGAGGCCACCACCCGGCTTAGCAGCCTCTGCGATTGATCGAGATCGAGACGCCCTGCTTCGGCACTATTGATCCTAACACTGAAGATGAAGTCGTCAATCTCATCTGACAATTTCGGCAAAGGCTGCGCCGGTGACAGATGGATATAGTTCACCTCGTCAGACAATTCGCCTTGCTCGTCCGCGATGACGTTTTGCACGCCGCCAAAATTAACTCGGTAATCGTCATGGCTAACGCTAACAACGGTAGGACGCCCTTCGATCAGCAAGGCCGCGGCTTTTTCTTCGGCATCGTTTGCGGGAGGGATGACCTCTATCATCCAATCTTTTACGACTTCGCGCTGAGGCCGCGCGTGCGCGAGCCGATGCTTCAAGGCGCCGCTGCGATCCCGCGCAACCCGCCCCTCTGATTTGCCGGCTACGATATAATGATAAAATGGATTGATGCCCGCCGCCCGGATATCGTCATACCGCTCAAGGTAAAATGTTGTATCAAAATCTGCCGAAGGATTACGGCCCTCACGCCACCCATATTCACAATAATGAAATACAGGCTCAACCTCATGCAAGACCACGTCCGGATACATACTTAGATAATACTTTTTATCAAAATATTCGCGAACCGTGCATAGCTCATATTCATTTGACATCACTGCCACCTAATGAGTGAATTCGCGCTCAATACTATCCCTGCCCTAGAGGCCAATTCTCTTTCTCAAGGCCCGCAGTTTTCCGCGCTTTTTCTTAAGCTCAGCTATTCTAGCTTCGTTTTGAACCTGGATCTCGATAATTCGATTCTGAAGCGCGCGCACCTCTGCCGCAGCCTCGGATTCACGACCGGCGGCCTCGGCTTCGCGGCGCCCCCCTTCTGCCAGAAGCTCACGCATCTGCACCAGGGTGTTACGAAGATCATCAATGGTCAGGGCGAGCGTGCTCACCGTCTTGGCATGACGTTCAGCACCTTCCGCCAATGCCGCTTCCAGACGCCGAACCCGCCGCTTCGCCTTCGGATCTGTTACGGCAGGCCCCTCAGATGAGTCGACCGCAACCTCGAGCCGCTCGGGCGGTGAAATGAGGAACGTGTCTTCGGCGAGCCCCTGCGAACGATGACTGAGGACGCCGACCAATTGCTCCTTCGGCAGGTCCAGCCATTCGCGCTCACCCCAGCGCGGCGTCCGCCACATGGCGCGCTGCAAGTCCACCAGCGATTCGACGCGCAACAATATGCAGGCCGTATCCTTTAGGGCCTCAGGGAGCGCCACATTGTCCACTCCCACGAGGAGACCCGCCTCATAAGCATACGGAAAAATAGGCTCCACTTGCCCAGCATAATTGTTTGGATTGTGGGCAGACCAAGCGAAATACCAGACAGGCCGACCGGAGGCCAGCAGCAGTTCAGCGAGCGAAAACACTGCCGGGGCTTCGTTACACTCGATCCAGAAGACAGCTTCGGAGGTCAGGGCAGCGGGACTGCCGCGGAGGATGTCCAGCTCCATCCCCTCCACATCCATTTTGACGAGGTCGAAGGGCCCAAACTCCGCAACAAGTTCATCGAGCGTGACGACCGCGGGAGGGGGCGCCACTGGCGTTTCGCCCTCTGCATCAGGCAGATAGCTTGTCCCTCCCATGTTCGATGGGTCAGCCCGGCCGGAGGTCAGCAAAGATTCCCTGCCAGCCACCAGAGCCTCAATCCGCCGGTAGGGGATGGAAAGATTCGCTTTGAGATTGGCTTCCAGGAACGTGGAAGACTGAGGATTGGCCTCTACCAGGCAAGCAAAGCTCAGGTCAGCCTGCTGCGCGAGGCCCATGGTGAACGTACCAATGAAGGCGCCGAGATCAAGAACCCGCGCACCTGGTTGTATTATGGAAGAGACGAATACACTTTCTAGCCAGGCCCACTCGCCATAATAGCTAATAAACCGACCAATAATGTCATCAGCACCGGAGGGGAGACAAACAGTACCGTACCGGCAATCGAGATTTTTCATACCCATACCCGAAATGCTGCCGCGCCCCGGCCTTAGATTCTCAACACAGAGCTATAAGGCTGGCTCCGGCCGGCTTCAAGCGCAGGTGGGCCTGCACAGGGCATTCGCGAACGAATGTCATTAAATCCCCCACCGGTATTCATTAATTCGCGCCGGAGGAACCGCGCCGCCGCACTGACTGTGCGCGATATTTATCAAGTCTAGCGTCCTATTTAGGACGATGACAGGCGTTTATGCTTAAGCTCAAGATTGTTGTTTTCGTGCTTTTTATCGGCAGATTTGGTGTTGCGTTCGCGTCCAATTCCGTCTCCTATGCGCGGCAAAATTCAATAATGATCCAAATGATCTCCCTTAGTCGCCGTCGCGCATTCGGCCGGTGACGTCATTCTGATACCTCCGACTTTCAAAATTTTCCGTTGATGGGACGCCTTTTGCAATGCTCGATATACATTCATATTTTACCGTCCCGCTCGTGGACCTCCGGACGGAAAATGAGAATTATGCTGGAATTTTCGTCCCAGCGCCCGAAATGGGGGCTCAAAAGGTTGGGATTACGCAACAATTCTTAGAAAATGCCGAGGTCTATCACAACAGATATGCCGCATCGTCACATTGGCTCGACATGTTCACCCGGATATTTGCCCAGGCCGGAAGGCCGCAGGGTGAAAATCTGAACATCCTGGACATCGGCACCGGGTCCGGGGTGAACACTGTCATCCCGTTTCTTGAACTGTTCCCAGGCTGCCGCATCGTCGGCACGGATTTGTCTCCGCAGCTTCTGCGCCTTCTGCAGGCCTATGTCGCCTCCGCCGGGCTGCAGGATCAGGTCGCCTGCGTCTGCACCGACGCGATGCGGGATTTTTTCAAGGCGGGCTCGGCGGATATCGTGATCGGCGGCGCAATCCTGCACCACCTGATCGATCCTGTCGCCTGCCTGAAAGCGGCCCATCGTGCGTTAAAGCCGGGCGGCATCGCAGTGTTCATTGAGCCGTTCGAGGGCTATAGCGTTCTTCGCGCCGCATTCAGCACCATAATTTCCCGCGCCGAAGCAACCGGTGAAATCGTGAACGGGGATGCGGTCGCCTTCATGAAGCGCATGATGCTTGATTATGAGGTGCGGGCCGGCCGAGACAAGAGCGCGCCCATCTATCCCCACCTCGACGACAAGTGGCTGTTCACGCGCACCTATATCAAGGACGCGGCGCGCGAGGCCGGCTTCGCCTCCGCCGAGGTGGTGCCCATGTATCCCACACAGTCCCAGTATCGCAGCGCAGCCACCAATCTCCTCGGCATGGGCGACCTCGATGCCACCGCCCTACCCGACTGGGCATGGCAGATCATCGACACATTCGATGTGTGCTTTTCCGACGACCTAAAGGGAGAAGCAACCATGGAAAGCGGCATCGTCTTCCGCAGATGAACCGTAGCTTCACATGCCCTTAGAGCCCCTGAGGGACTGTCGGCTGCGGCCCTGGCGTTTCGGAGGGCGCCGATGCGCGGACTCCTGCGCGGACCCCTGCAAAACTGTGGCGGGCGTAGCGGTCCAGGATCGGCTTTTCAAAGAAATACCAAGAAATTGTTGCAAGAATGATCGTTATTGTAAGCGTAATGGCCAGCATGGTCCCGTGTGGTATCCATTCATATTGCTTGTAACTCATGATGACCAGCAGGTGCCAGAGATATAAACCGTACGAAATCGTACCAAAGAAGCGCAGCGGGGCGATTAACGCGATGACCCGTGGATTAGTGACGACGCAGGCTGCAATCACAAGCGCACCGAACGCAATGCCGATAAAGTACCGGCCGAACAACAGGTTATATGGACTTGACCAGAATGTTCCCCACACGTTGAACACGGTCAGAAAGTGCATGACCGCCACAAACACGCATACGCCACCCGCGAATATGGCGAGCTTGACGAAGGTCATTTCCCGAAGAATACGCTGAAACAAATCGCTACGGACAAAAATCGATATCAGAATCCCGATGGCAAATTCATCCAGCGTGCCGGGCAGCTGCGTGCTGGCGAAGAAAAGATCATACACCCCCTTTTCCCCCACCATATGGAACATCGCCAGCCGCCACGCCCATGCTCCACCGACCATCGCAACCAAGATCATCCAACCCCGCGGCCGGAAGATGTATGGCGAGAGAAGCACCATGAAGACGTAAAATTGCATCTCCACGCCAATCGACCAGTTCACACCATTTACCGATCCATGGGTCGCTTGACTGATATTATGGACAAAAAACAAATGAGATAACGTATTTCGCCAAAAACTCTCATCGAGCACGAGAGTGGGGATCAGGAAAACCACATACAATATGATTGTTAAATAATAGAGGGGCGCGATACGCAGCATCCGCCGCCACATGAACGGAATGCGAAATGCATTGGGGCCATACTGCTGGATGAGCGAATAGGCGGACAGGCCAATGACTGTACCTGACAGAACAAAGAATAGGTCCACGCCAAGCCAACCGACTCGGAACCACAACATAGGCCAATGATTTCCACCCGGAAAATCAGTCCACTTAGTGTGCTCGATCACATGGTACACAAGAACGGACAAAGCGGCGAAGCCCCGCAAAGCATCAAGCGCCGGAAAAAACAACCGCGGGCGATCTGGGGTCATATGCGTGGTCCGATGACGGTGGGGCTCTATGTATCAGGCTTAGTCATCGATCACTATGCCGCTTTTCGCCCCCCGATCCCACTTATCCGGCGCGAGCAGACTCCGAAGGGCAATCTCTAAAATCCAAACTTGGACCAAACACCTCGCGCGCCTAGGATCCATACCCACCCGAAGTTGACAATCTGCAACACCAGCAAGGGAACCGCAATGGCAGGCCGCGTTTGGCTGAGATTGACCAGGGCCAGCAGTACCAAGGCCAGCAAAAGCGCGTATGGCAGAAGTATCACTATAAATGGCATACCGAACGCAAAGAGAATGATGAACATCCAGATCATCGACGCTGCGGCGAACGTGCGAATGTCACGTTGAAGTGCGTTACAATATTTAACTCCAAAGGGACCGACGAGGCAAAGCCCTAAGACGCCGACTCCTAAAGCGGGCCCTACACTCAGAAATTGAGAGGCTCGCAAACAAGCTAAAAATCCTTCTATTTTACAAGAAGGCACATAGGTTTTCGTATTAAATGGCCAAAATATATTAAAAAAATTAGTCAATCTGCTTTCTACAAAATTTTCAATGGTCATATTTTTAAAATACTGAAAAATAATATCCCTAGCCTGAGCGGAATTCAGTCCGAGACGCTGCTCTCCGGTCAAAACGAACATGGTCCCATAAGTTGTCTTCGCGGCAACACTATCATGAAGAAACAATAAGCCCGCTGAAATAAGGCCCGCACCAACACACGCTGCCATAACTCGAAAACCACAGCGCCCCCTGAGCCAACCTGGAAACCCTCCCTCCTTAACCCCCCCCTCCTTTAAGAGCACGTAACCGACAAACAACCCTACCAACGGGGCCGCAAGCAAAGACGCAGAATGGGTAATGAGAGCAACAACATAACACAGAAACGCGAGAAATATAGAAAGTATAGACCCAGATCGTACCACTGATGCACCGAGCAGCGCCGCCACAATTACGGAAACTCCCGACATTAGTTTAACCCAAGTATAAATCAGATTGAATAATATAAATGGAATCGTAAATATAAATAAAATCTTCATAAATATATTTAGTTTACTATCTTTTTCCGAAGACGATATTATAAATATAAATGATATTGCCACCGCCTGCATAAAATATCCGGTAATATAAATCGGAATATAAGAATTAGGAACATATTCGTACAGTCCAGAAAATCGCAGCAGGGAAATGACCCCCACGAGCACGCCAGCCGGACCAAATCCGCGATCAGTTACCGACCACGGCCCTAGAGCGGGAGGGTGACCGGCTCCATGAATTAGGACATATTTTGCCATCAACGCCGGCAAATGATTGTCCGTTGACCAAGTCACCGGATAAAATAAGTCGTTTGAGAACCACGGTCCTCCCACAAGGGGCTGGGTAAGGATCACAAGGACCAAAATCACGGCAGCAGCAACAAGTCCAAGTGTCCATTTGGCCAAGAGGTTGAAGTCGATTTTCAGTTTCAGCGCGAGCCCTGAAATGGCGAGACTAGGAAGAACCAGCCCAATAACCGCACAGATAACCAACACACCAGCCGCGTAGCTTTTGTTAGCCAAAAAGTACAATCCATATCCATACAAACCACTGTAGACTATGGACAGGCCTAGACGTTCCAATGGCGTAAGGCGCGCGATCACCAGAAAGGGCGCAAAGAGTAAGGAAACGAAAGCCGACCCCAAAAGGCCCCACGCAAGATAGCCAAACTTCGTCGCTGCCAGATAAAAAAGGTAATCGACCTTTGCTGGCGCTCCGATTCCAATGATAGCGCCTTCCCGGTACACTTCAGCCACAAGCCGAGCCTCGCCGGGACACCATCCGGATGGAACAGAAATTACCTTTTCATACCAATACATATTGAACGCATTAAGCAAGCCAAGTTTGGCAGAGGTCGCCCTGCATTCCAGAGTAATGGAGGCGTCTGAAATGTCGAATCCCGCTGAGCCCCCCTTTTCTTGCCGGTAGGAGGGCCCAACAACGGGGACTGAAATATATTCGGGGGGTATAAACCAGCCTGACATAACTTTTCCAACAACAGGAGGGAAACCTGCCTGCTGATCGTTCTTTAAACTTAAAAAAACTTCACCGGAAGCAGCATAATTCGTCAAAAACGACTGCGAGTCATCCAGCTTTAATTTCAAAAATCCAGATGTGTTTTCGAAATTCGCAATCGGTACAAGCTCGGTTCTTTTCTGATAGGTCGCCCGCGTTAGAAAAAGAACGGAACCTAGAAGAGCCAATAAATAGAAAGCTAAAAATATATGAAATATTTTAGCTTTATGGCGAGTCGGTTCCCGCATTTTTCCCGTTTCAATGTTCAACATCACATCTACCGCGGTCCGATTCGAACATGTATTTAGCCGCTGGATATAGAAAGTCATCTGGCAAATGGCAATGTGCAATCGGTTTGCACCGGTCTTACATTGGAAGGGGTCCGACTGAGCATACCCTCGATCCAGCGACAGGGGGCTTCCGCTCTCGGCGCTCCCTCTCCCGGCTGCATTCTAAACAACAAGCGCGGCCGTCACAGTGACAAATGGATATGCTAAGAGCAAACCGTCTTGGATCCGGGTGCCGTCGGCGCCCGCGCGGGCGACCAGGAGGCGTGGGACGATGGGCGTATTTGAAGGAATTAGCCGCTCTTTCAAGGCCTCCATCGGCGAAATCGTGTTCGGCATGGAAGACGGTACCGTCTCCATCTTCGGCCTCGTGTTCGGTGTCGCCCTCACGACAAATGATACCAAGACCGTGCTGATCGCCGGCGCCACGGGCGCTGCTGCGGCCGCCGTCTCCATGATGGCGGGCTCCTATCTCGATGCAGAATCGGTGCGCGATGCGAAGCAGGCCCAGATGCAGGCGGCCCCCGCTGAGCGGCGCGCTGAACTCGCTGAAAATCTCACTGCCATTCGTACCAGCCTGCGCACGGCCGGCGTCGCGCCCACCGACGTGGATCAGATCAGCGCAGCCATCGGCCGCAGCCCGCAGGCCGTGCCGGCCCTACGCGCGGCGCTCACGCCGGACGGCACCGACGACGCCTCCCCGGCGGCGCACGCCTTCTGGATGTTCGTGTCGGACCTGTTCGCCGGCTTCACCCCAGTCATTCCCTTCGCCCTCCTCCCCATGGCGGAGGCGCGCATCGTGTCGCTGGCGGTGACAGCCTTGCTGCTCCTGGCGCTCGGCATCGGGCGCGGGCTCGTGGCCAAGCGGCCGGTGGCCCGCACCGCGTTCGAAACCCTGTCCGTCGCCACCTGCGCGGCCTTGGCGGGCATCGCCATGGGTCACCTTCTGTCCTGAGGCGCCATGCGCGATCCCGTCACCTTCCTGCCCCACCGGTCGACCCATGTGACCGCGCCAGACGGCGTATCGCTGGCGGTTCAGGAATGGGGCACGGCGCTGGGCCGGCCGGTGCTGTTCATTCATGGCTACAGCCAAAGCGGGCTCTGCTGGCACCGGCAGGTGGAGAGCGATGCGCTGGCGCACCTGCGGCTGATCACGTTCGACCTGCGTGGTCACGGGGCTTCCGCCAAGCCGCTTAAGCCCATGTATTATAAGGAGGATGCCAGGTGGGCCGGCGATATCGCAGCGCTCATCTCCCAGCTTGAGCTTGATCGGCCGGTGTTGGTGGGGTGGTCGTACGGCGGGCGGGTCATTTGCGATTATCTGCGCCAGCATGGCGATGCCGCGCTTGGCGGCGTGGTGTTCGTGGATGCGGTTGTGGCGACCGAACGGGCACTGTTCGGCACCTGCAACAATCTGATGCGCCTGATGGGCAGCGAGGATCTCGCAACCAACATTGCCGCCACCCGCGCTTTCCTGCGCAAATGCTTCGAGATCCCGCTCGATGCCGGCAGCTTCGAAATCGCCCTTGCCGCGAACATGATGACGCCGCCTCAGGTGCGCGCGAGCATGGGTGGCCGTCCAGCGGATTATGCGGCCGAACTGGCCGCCCTGACCCGCCCGGTGTTGGCGGTGCACGGGCGCAAGGATCAGGTGATTCTCCCCGCCATGTCGGATCGCATTGCCGAACATGCCGAACGGGCCGAGCACGTGGTCTTCGAAACCTGCGGCCACGCGCCGTTTCTGGAGGCCCCGGAGGCGTTCAACGCCCTGCTCGCAGGCTTCATCCAAACGGCTGGACATTCCCCAAAGTAAGCAATCGTCTGACTTGCGACGTTCGATCACAGATGCGTTCCGCAGGGAACCCTGTCGCCACAAATTGGTTGCATGACCGCCGCATTTGAGGCGACAACCGTTATGACGCTGGTGGACGCTGCGTTCCCGGCGACATCATTGACCGAGGTGGGTCCCCATGGCCTTCAAGACCTTCGCCGTCGCCAGTTTCGCCGCCCTCGTGATCGGGGCGCTGCCTGCAAAAGCCAACGACAATTACGACATTTTCGGCTTCAACAAGCTGTTCGGGACCTCCTCGATGGGGGTGACCGCCGGCACCTCGCCGATCCCGCGCCAGATGGTCGCCATCGACGGCAAGTACAAGCCCGGGTCGATCATCATACGCACCAACGAGCGGCGCCTGTATTACGTCACCGCCCCAGGCCAAGCGATCCAATATGGTGTCGGCGTCGGCCGCGAGGGTTTTCAGTGGTCGGGTGTGAAGACCGTGAGCGCCAAGAAGGAATGGCCCTCCTGGACCCCGCCGTCACAGATGCTGAAGCGCCGGCCCGATCTCCCGCGCTACATGCCCGGGGGCATCGACAATCCGCTCGGCGCGCGCGCCATGTATCTGGGATCGAGCCTGTATCGGATCCACGGCTCAAACGAGCCCGACACCATCGGGCAGGCGGTCTCGTCTGGCTGTATCCGCATGACCAATGACGATGTGACCGACCTCTACAATCGCGTGAAAGTCGGCGCCACAGTCTATGTGATGCGCTGATCCAAAGGGGCGCCGGCAGTTCGAAGCCGCCGGAAGCCTGGACAAAGAAAAGGCCGCTGCGGCGAAGGCCGGCGGCCGAAAGTCCTGTCCCGAGCCGGACAAGAAAAGAACCGATCCGGCTAAAGCCGGATCGGCCGGCAGCCTCAGAGGGCGGAGAGGTTCGAAGCCTTGGACTTGCCGCGGTTGTCGTCGACGATCTCGAACGACACCTTCTGGCCCTCGTTGAGGGTGTTCAGTCCAGAGCGCTCAACGTCGCTGATGTGGACGAACACGTCGGCGCCGCCGCCATCCTGCTGGATGAAGCCGAAGCCCTTCTGGGTGTTGAAAAACTTGACAGTACCTGTGGCCATATCGGCCTCCGTTCAGACGTTGCATTTGCTCCGCGCATGACACGCGGGAGCTGAACAGTCCGAAGGGAGTAGGCTTGAGATCGCGGCCCGAAGGGAACGAAACAAGGCAGGCCGCACGAACTGTCTCAGCCCCTTTCGCGCCGCGGTCTCACCGCCGGCCACGAAAAAGCACCCAGTCAGAGTCGGGGACTGGAGTACATCCGTCCAAACCCCCATGCCGCGCTCGCGCGCAGGCCATCTGTCTGGGATGTGTGCAACATAAGCACAAACTGCGTCGCAACAAGGGCATGCGCCCACTTTCCGCACAGAGCGATCCCGCCAGTGCTACGGAATGCGCCCCATGCGTCTCATTTTCATAATCGATATCAATCGGTTGAACGATCGTCTCGCGGCGACCGCTCCGTCAGATTTCTTCTGTGCGGCCCGCCGCCTGGATTATTTGACGGTTTCGGCCGCCTTGGTGACGAAACGCCCGTCGAATGTTTTTGGCAGGTCGATCTTCGCCGCCTTCAGCTCCGGGTCGAACTCCACCAGCATGTTCAGCGCGTTCTTCATCCCGCTCTCGGGGATGATTCCGGTCTGCGAATAGATGGGCTTGGATGCCTTCACCGCCGCGATATAAAGCGCTGGATCGCCGAGCAGATATTCTTCCGGCACCACCTTCGCCACATCCTCGGGCGTGGCGGTCTTCAGCCACATCAAGGCCTTGTAGAAGGCGTTGACCAGCTTCTGGGTGGTGACGGGATTTTCGGCGATGAAATCGGTCTTCATATAGAGCACCGCCGCCGGATTGGTGCCGCCGAAGATCTTCTGGTTTCCCTCCTCGGTGCGGCTATCCGCCAGGACCACCACGTCGCCGTCGCTCTCGAGCTTTGTAATGACGGGATCGAGATTCGACATGGCGTCGATCTCGCCCCGCTTCATCTGCGCAACTGCGGAGGCCCCACCGCCGACGCCGACGAAGGCCACGTCTTCTGGCTTCAGGCCTTCCTTGGCGAGCAGGAAATTAACGAAGAAATTGGTCGAGGACCCAGGCGCCGTCACGCCGATCTTCGCGCCCTTGAGATCCTTGATGCTTTTATAGGTATCGGCCTTGTCCTTGCGGACCACCAGGACGATGCCGGGATAGCGGCCGAGCTCGATCACCGAAGTGATGTCCTGCCCCTTGGCCTGCATGCGAATCGTATGCTCATAAGCGCCGGTCACCACGTCGATGGAGCCGCCGATCAGCGCCTGGAGGGATTTCGCGCCGCCGCCGAAGTCGTTGATGGTGACGTCGAGCCCCTCCTCCTTGAAGAAGCCCTTCCGCTCGGCGATCGTCAGCGGGAGATAATAGAGCAGCGGCTTGCCCCCGACGCCGAGGGTCAGGCTGGGTTTCTCCGCCTTTTGCGCCATGGCGGGAACGGCAGCGCTAAGCGCCAGAAGACCGCCGAGCGCCAGCCGTGCCAGCTGAAATGCACGTCTCATGGGATTTCCTCCGTCTATTATCTTTGGTTCGACGCGGTGGTGGGGCGCCACACCATCAGGCGATTCTCGATCGCGCTCACGAACGTGTCGATGATGATGACGAAGATCGCCAGCACCAGCATGCCAGAAAAGACGCCGGTGACGTCGAACACCCCTTCGGCCTGATGAATGCGATAGCCGAGCCCTGCCGCCGATCCCAGATATTCGCCCACCACCGCCCCCACCAGCGCGAACCCAACCGCGGTGTGAAGGGAGGAGAACATCCAGGAGAGCGCGGACGGCCAATAGACGTGGCGCAGCAATTGCCGCTCGCTCATGCCGAGCATGCGCGCATTGGCGAGCACGGTGGGGCTAACCTCCTTCACGCCCTGGTAAACGTTGAAGAAGACGATGAAAAACACCAACGTGACGCCGAGCGCCACCTTCGACCAGATGCCAAGCCCGAGCCATAAGGCGAAAATCGGCGCCAGCACCACGCGGGGCAAGGCATTGGCCATTTTCACATAAGGGTCGAACACGGCGGCCACCATCTGCTGGCGGGCGAACCAGAAGCCCACCAGCACGCCGCCGATGGCGCCGATGAGGAAGGCCAGCACCGTTTCCAGCAACGTGACGCCGAGGTGATACCAGATGACGCCCGTCGCAAAATCGCGCCACGTGCGCTCAAAAACGGCGAGCGGTGTCGAGAAAAAGAAGGGGTCCAGAAGATAGAAGGCTTTGGCGGAAACAAGCCCGGCCGGAATTTTGATGGTCGACGCAAAGTGCCAGATGGCGATGATGACCACCGCGACGAGAAATTGCAGGAGGTGAAGCACGAGGCGGTTCATGCCGACACACCTTCGGCCTGGAGATAGCCTTTCACCACTTCCTCCTTCAGCGCCGACCAGATCTCGCGATGCAAGGCGTGGAAGATCGGGTCGAGGCGCACCTCGGCGATATCGCGCGGGCGCGGAAGGTCCACCTTCCACTCGCCGATGATGCGCGAGGCCGGCCCCGCCCCCATGATCACCACCCGGTCAGCGAGTGCGATCGCCTCTTCCAGATCATGGGTGACGAACAGCACGGCTTTGCGGTCAGCACTCCACAGGTCCAGCAGCAGGTTGCCCATGATCTGGCGGGTCTGCGCGTCCAGCGGTCCGAACGGCTCGTCCATCAACAGGATCTTGGGATCACGGATCAGCACCTGGGCGAGCCCCACGCGCTTGCGCTGTCCGCCCGAGAGCATGTGGGGATAGCGATCGGCGAAGGCAGCCAGCCCCACCCGCTTGAGCCAAGCGAGCGCCCGCTCGCGCGCTTCGGCGGCGGGCACGCCCACGACGTCAAGGCCGATGGCGACGTTCTGAACCGCCGTTTTCCAAGGAAACAGCGCTTCGGCCTGAAACAGATATCCCGCCTGTCGGTTCAGGCCGGCAAGCGGCGTGCCGAAGATGGAGACCGTTCCGGCGCCCGGAATAAGGAGCCCCGCCGTGGCGTTGAGCAAAGTGGATTTTCCACAGCCAGTGGGACCGACAATGGCCACGAACTCACCGTCGGCCGCCCGCAGATCGGCACCCTCGACGGCGATGAAGGCAGCCTCACCCTTGGCTCGGGCGGGAAAGACGATCTGGACGCCCGCGAGTTCCACGGCGCAAGGAGACGCGTGACCAGAAACGGCCGTCTCCGGAATCGACCCTGCCATTCATCCTCCCGCGCTTCCGGTGAGCCGGTTATTGCTTAGGCCGGGAGGGTAAGGGGATTTTTTCCCGATGGGGAGGGCGTACCCCAACGAAAACGCCGCCATCCCTGGGGATGGCGGCGCATATCACACGGATCTGAGGAGTGCCCGGGCGCGCCAAAAGCCCACCTGATCACACAAGCACCACACGCCGCGGCGGCACGCTCGGCAAAACGAAGCGGGCAGAGCCCGCAAACGCATCAGCGACGGCGGAAATTTTGCTGGCGGCGAGCGCCGGGAGGGGGTGCATTGCCTTCCGCTTTGTGGCGGAAATTGATGCGACCGCGATCGAGGTCGTACGGCGACATCTCGACCACCACCCGGTCCCCTTCAATGGTGCGGATGCGGTTCTTCTTCATCTTGCCGGCGGCATAGGCCAGGATCTGATGATCGTTATCGAGCCGCACACGGAAGTTGCCATCCGGCAGAACCTCCGTGACCGTTCCTTCGAATTCCAGCAATTCTTCCTTCGCCATATAGTCTTCTCCAGCTACCCCAGATTTCAACGCGGGCGCTTGAACGCCGTGCCCGGCTTGCCGCCGCTGGCAGGCCCGGAACCGGCGCGCATGAAGCCGACAGCACCGATTTCCGATGCGCCGCGTTGGCCGCCCGGGACGCGAACCGCCCGTTGATCCTGCCGCGCGCCCGTGCGCGGCGATTCAGCAGGGCGGCCCGAGGGCACGCCCGCATTGCGAGATTCATTGGAGCGCCCCTCATGGGAACGCCCATCCTGTCCGCCACGGCCTTCGTGACTGCGATGGTCGCCGCGGTGGTCGTGTCCACGCCCTTCAGGACGGGGACCGCGACCCTGGCTCGGCGCACCGCTACGGCCACCGGCCGGCTTGTTGCGCGCCGGAGCTCCGGCCGAGGGGTCGACAATCGGCGCAGTGCCGGGCGTCGAGCGCCGGTCGGTCAGCGGCAATTGCATGCGGATCAGCTTTTCGATGGAACGCAGGTAAGCGCGCTCCTCACCGTCGCAGAACGAAATCGCGATGCCCTCACGGCCGGCGCGCGCAGTGCGGCCGATGCGGTGGACATAGGATTCCGGCACGTTCGGCAGATCGAAATTGAACACATGGCTGACGCCGGTGACATCGATGCCACGTGCGGCGATATCGGTGGCAACCAGGGTGCGCACGGTGCCTTCGCGGAACGCTGCAAGCACGCGATCGCGCTGATTCTGCGACTTGTTGCCGTGGATCGCCTCGGCGGCCCGGCCGTATTTGGCGAGCGCACTCACTACCTTGTCCGCGCCATGCTTGGTGCGGGTGAAGACCAGCGAGCGCTCGACCCCCTCGCCGCCCAGCAATTCAGCCAGCAGGGCCGGCTTGCCCTGCTTTTCCACCAGCATCACGTGCTGCTCGACGCGATCGGCCGTCTTGGCCGCCGGCGTCACGGAAACCGTCACGGGATTGCGCAGCATGGAGCCGGCAAGGTCCGCGATGGCGGACGGCATGGTGGCCGAGAAGAACAGATTGTGCCGCTTGGCCGGGAGGCGGCGAATGATGGCGCGAATGGCATGGACGAAGCCCATGTCCAGCATCTGGTCGGCTTCATCGAGGACGAAGACTTCCACTGCGTCGAGCTTCACGGCGTGGTTTTCAGCAAGATCCAGCAGACGGCCGGGGGTCGCCACCAGCACGTCCACGCCGCGATGCAGGGCGCGGATCTGCCGGCCCATGGGCACGCCGCCAATGGCGAGTTCCACGGTGCGGCCGGTGTGACGGCCGAACTTCTCGAAATTCTCCACAATCTGGCCCGACAGTTCGCGGGTCGGCGAAAGCACCAGCACGCGGACGTGCTTGGGCTCGGGCCGGCGCGGATGGCGCACCATATGGTCGAGGATCGGGAGCGCGAACGCAGCGGTCTTGCCGGTGCCGGTCTGGGCGATGCCGATCAGATCATGGCCGGCGAGGATCTGGGGGATGGCCTGCGCCTGGATCGGCGTCGGGGTAACATGGCGCTCTTCGGTGAGGGCCTGGACGATAGGTTCGGCAAGGCCGAGTTCGGAAAAAGAGGTCAAGCTCTGTCTTTCATGCGGCGAACGCCGCAGGAGCGCAGGACCAGGTCCGCGCGCCACGCGCATTCGCGAGGTGTGTGACACCCCGCGTGGCCTGGGCTGTCGAATTCTGCAAAATGATTATCGGGCTTAAGCCGACGAGAATGGAGCATTCCCGGAGCGTTCCGCTACGCGGCCCGAGAGCGACCTGACCGACATCATTCATGCCGCCGACCGCTACAGCCCGCCATATGGCCTAGATCCATGATGATTTCAAGGCAAAGCCCGTCCGCACCCGCATTTTGTGCCCTGCACCCCCCTTGCGAGGGCCGCGGGCATGACCGAAATAGCCCGACGGAGGCCTTATGATCGATTTCGACGCCTATGCTGCGCCGGTGCTGGATTTCATTCGCGCGCGCCAATCCCTCGCTCCGGCAATCGTGTTTGCGCTGGCCTTTGGCGAATCCATCGCCTTCCTGTCCCTGCTGATCCCGGCGACGGTTCTGTTGCTGGGCATCGGGGCGCTGATCCAGGCCGGCGGGCTGGATTTTTGGTCCATCTGGTTCGCCGCTGTCTGCGGGGCGGTGCTGGGAGATGCGCTGTCCTATTGGTTCGGCCTCCATTTCAAACAACGGGCCAAGGCCTTCTGGCCGCTCTCCCGGCGACCGGACCTGGTACAACAGGGGGAAGGCTTCTTTGCCCGGTTTGGCATCTGGGGCGTAGCCTTGGGGCGCTTCTTCGGCCCCGCCCGCGCGGTGGTCCCTCTGATCGCGGGCATCCTGGCGATGCCGCAAATTCCTTTCCAGGTGGCGAACGTGTTGAGCGCGCTGGTCTGGGCCTTCGTGATGCTCGCGCCGGGCGCCGCCGTGCTTAAAGCCTTCGGCTGGTGAGGCTTGGAATTCGGAACAGGTCCGGAGCGTCCGGGGTTGGCTTACCGACATCGGTTGAGCGAAAACCCTGACAGGAGGCTCCATGCCCCATCGCGCGGATACCCACGTTCCCAAGGGCCACTCCGGCGCACGTGCGCGCCGCATCGCAATGGTGACCTCCCTTGTCTGCTGCCTTGTAGGCTCGGCCACGGGCGCGCTCGCGCAGGTTGGCAGCGACCCACGTCCGCCGGATGCGCCAGGTCCCACGCTGCCCGCGCCGCACAGCGACGAAAATCTCAGCAAACGGCTGGACCGTACCGACGGGGTCATTCCCCCGGCCCGCAATGTCGACCCGGAGCTGGCCCACCCGGCGCCGGATGTCGGAACCACTCCGATCATCCCTCCGCCCGGCAGCCCGGGTGGAAATCCGCAAGTACAGCCTAAATAGTCGGTCTCGAGCCTTCTGCCTCTGCGAAAACCTCGATCGCCAGCACGATATGGTACAGGCTGCTGGCCCGCGTGGGCTCGACGATCGGCTTGCCTTGGCGATCCATATGCTCCCACCAAGCGCCTGTTACCGGATGCTCGAAATACTTCATCATCCCGCGCGCCGCCTCGGCAATCTTGCGCGTAAGGCGTGCGTGCTCGTCTGGGTCTTCCGTGATCCCGCGGAGGGCCACATAAGCCTTAAGCCGTTCCGTTTGCGGCCATAACCGGGCGCGGTCGTCACGCACGGTCAGATCGGCGTTCAGTTCGTTTATGGCAAGGCCAGTGGAGGGATCTACGCCAAACCCGTCGGCAACGGTGATCAATCGCCGCGCGGCAGCGACCGCATCCGGCCTCTGGCGAAGCAGGCCCCATTGGATAAGAAGCCACGCCCATTCGTACTGGTGCCCCGGCTCAACCACCTTCATAGCACCGGAAATCGACCGCCACTCGTGATCGAAATACTCGTAAAGGGCACCCGTATCAGGATCGATGAAGGCCGAAAGACAGAGCTCCGCAATCTCATCCGCAAGACCAGCCCAGGCCTCGTCCGGTGCCGTCCGCGACCAAGCCAGACACGCTTCCAGCAAATGCATGTGTGGATTGGCCTTCAGCGGGATGCTGGGCGGGCTCGCTTCCTCAAATCCGGCACGCGGGTGAGCGTAGTCGCGTCGCATGATTTCAAGCAGGCGATGGGCGCGCAGAAGCGCGGTCTCCTTCTGCTCCCCCACGGCATGGCACGTCGCCAATGCGAAGAGGGCAAAGGCGTGGTCGTAGGAGTCGAAGCCGCTGTTAAGGGTTTCGCCCAACGACGTGCGCGTCGCGATCAGCGTCCCGTCCGGAGTAAAAAATCTGTCGAGCGCCGACATTCCGTGGCGCAGGATCGGCCGGGCCGGCCCCTCCCAGCCAAGACGCTCCGCCGCAGCAAAGGCATAGATCTGACGGGCGACCAAGCGTGCGCGGCGCGGTTCGGAAATCACAATGCCTGATGGGTCAAACCGCTCGTAAAACCCACCGTGCTCGCGATCAACTCCGGACGTAGACCAGAACGGCATGGCCTGATGAAAGAGCCAATGAAGCAGTTGTGAAAGCTCACTCACTCATAAACCTCACGTAGCGCCGCTCTAGTGAAACATCCTGCAAAATAAAGATTACGCAGTGTCGAATAACTACGCTTTTCAGCAAAGCGACAGCCAATCCCGGGCCGCCGCAGAGGATGTAATGATGTGTGCCGCGGCGCTCGACGATGAAGCCATCGGCAGGGTAGGCCAGCGTTGGAAAAACTGAAGACTGGGGAGGTGTCCCAGCCTAATCCTTCTTGAACAACGCCGTCGACAGACGATCTCCAGGAGCGATACCCAATCGTTTTGCAGCCCCGCCGGAAATCTCCACCACCACCTTCACCGGCTCTCCGGAGGAGATGGTACGGGTGGAGAAGGGGGTGGTCATCTCCTCGATCCGCGCAATGGTGCCGTCCTCCCGGACGAAAAGCATGTCGAGCGGAATAAAAGTGTTCTTCATCCACATATAGACGGGTTCACTCTTGCCGAAATCGAACAGCATCCCCTGCCGTTCCGGCAATTCCTTGCGATACATGAGGCCGGTCTCTCGTTGTTGCTCGGTGCGGGCAACTTCGACCTCCAGGACGACCACGCCCTTGCGGGTTGCGATCTCCAATGCTTCGAGCGGCGCATCGGCCGCCCATACCGGCGCAACATTCGCCGTCAGCATCAAAAGCAGGGCGACGCAGAGAGACAGGACGCGAGCCGGCAACAGCGGACCCGCCCAAACCAAACCCAGCATGAAAGATCCTCAGTGCTTTTCCGGCAGGCCGTCTTCCACCTTCACGTCGGTGGCCATAAGGCCCTTTGGGCCGTCACCATACCGAACCTGCACGTCTTGCCCCGGTCGCAATTCCGTGAGGCCCCGGCGACGCAAGGTCTCCATATGGACGAAGATGTCGGGGCTGTCTTCGCCTTGCGTCAGAAAGCCAAAACCGCGCAAGCGGTTGAACCATTTCACCGTAGCCTTCTCGAACCCGCCGCTCGGCTCGATGGTGGCGCGGGCACGCGTTGCCGGCATGGACGGGAGAATGGCGGTCGAGAGATCCAGCGATACGATGCGGAAGGCCTGAAGGCCCTTGCTGCGCTCGATCGCCTCACAGACAATGCGCGCCCCTTCCATTGCCGTCTGGAAGCCGCCGCGCCGCAGGCAGGTGACGTGAATCAGAACGTCCGGTCCACCGCTATCGGGAACGATGAAGCCGTATCCCTTGGTCACGTCGAACCATTTGATAGCACCGGCGACCTCGACGAGGCGCACCGGGGTTTCCGCCAGATCCTCTGACGGGGCGATGGGATGTGGCCCAAGCCCTTGTCCGTAGGAGCCCATGTCTACCCCGACCGTTACGCATACGGGTCATCGATTCAAGAGGCGGCAGGATAGCAAGACATCCGTGCCTCGGACACCCTTTCCCGCGCCTGCACATGCAGAATTCGAGCCGCAAAATTAGGCACACGCAGAATTACGCAAAAGGCGCCAGCACGTCGCCGATCTCGGCGCGCACCACAAGATCGGCGATATCGTCGAGTTCCGTCGGCTCCCGGTTCAGGATCACCAGGCGCGCGCCGTTCTGTTTTGCCCGAATCGGAAATGATGCCGCTGGATACACGACCAGGGATGAGCCGATCACGATGAACAGGTCGCTGGCGCGCGTCATGGCTCCAGCGCGCAGCATTTCTCCCTGCGGCATGGATTGGCCAAAGGAGATTGTGGCGCTCTTCACCGGCCCGCCGCACGCAGGGCAATCGGGCGCAAGCTCGCCATGGGCATGGAATTGGGTGCGGACCCATTCCAGCTCATAGCGTTCGGCGCATTCAAGGCACGTGGCATAGGTGCCATTGCCGTGCAGCTCAACAAGAGCGTCTTCCGGCACGCCGGAGGCTTGGTGAAGGCCGTCGATATTCTGCGTGATGATGCCCGCGAGCCGCCCCTCCTGCAGCAGGCGAGACAAGGCGCGGTGGCCGCGGCCCGGCTTTGCGTCCGAGAAGGCCACATCCATCGCGAACTTGCGTCGCCACGCTTCGGTACGGGCGGCCCGATGCGCGAGGAACACCTCGAATGGAATCGGCTTGTTCTGCGACCACAGACCGCCAGGCGAGCGGAAATCGGGAATACCGCATTCGGTGGAAAGGCCGGCGCCGGTGAAGGCGACCGCATGGCGCGCGCTGGCAAGATATTCCGCCAGGCGGGCCTGGGCACTCTTGAGATCGGCTTCCAAAGTCATACGTTGCGCGTGCCGCTCGTCGGCACTCCTATGTTCAGACAAGGACCAGCCATGCGCTTCCTCCACACGATGGTCCGCGTGACCGACATCGACCAGTCCCTGGACTTCTATTGCAACAAGCTGGGTCTGCATGAGGTGCGCCGCAAGGAGGTGCCGCAAGGCCGCTACACGCTGGTTTTCCTTGCGCCTCCGGGGCAGGAGAATATCGCCGAGATCGAACTGACCTACAATTGGGACAAGGAGCCTTACGGCGAAGGTCGCAATTTCGGCCATCTGGCGTTCGAAGTGGATGATATCTATGGCCTGTGCGAACGCCTCCAGGCTGGTGGCGTCACCATCAACCGGCCACCCCGCGACGGGTATATGGCGTTCGTTCGTTCGCCCGACAACGTCTCTGTCGAACTGTTGCAGAAAGGTGGCCCCAAGCCTCCGCAGGAGCCCTGGGCCTCCATGCCCAACACCGGCAAATGGTGAAGCCACCCGCGCAATGGCAGGATCGGACCTAACCGGTTCGGATTGAGCAAGTCTCTATTTCTGTTCGGCTTTTGGAAAGCCCCCGCCGTGCGCAGCGACGTTCATCCACAGGCGGAGGTGTTTCGGCGGGTAAGGTCTTGCCCGCCGCAACACCTGCCCCTATAAGGGCCACGCGCTTTGCGCCCTTCGTCTATCGGTTAGGACGCCACCCTTTCACGGTGGAGAGAGGGGTTCGACTCCCCTAGGGCGCGCCATCCCATTTATCCTCATTCTCGGCACGCTGCGCGAGCTCGCTTCTTACGCCGCTTTGCCTGGATACTTCCGGCGCGGCGGCCCCCTAAACGCGGGGTGACCTCCCTTATTTCTTCGCAGGGCTTGCCCTGCCTCTCCGGAAAAACTAAGGAAGGCGAAGGCGCTTCGCCCGTCGGAGCATAGCGCAGCCCGGTAGCGCATCTGCTTTGGGAGCAGAGGGTCGCAGGTTCGAATCCTGCTGCTCCGACCATTTTTTCCTGTGAGAATTGCTGCATCTTTGCAGCATCGGCACCCGTGCGGATCGGGCTCGGCTCCGGCATCAAGCCGCACCTATGAGCGCTCAGGCGTCGTCGGTCGACGGATCGGAAGGTATGCGTGCACGCGCCTGCCCAATCCAGTCCTCCCGTTCCACTCGGCCGCGAAATCCAAGAGAGGCGCCAATCCATCGGGCCTCGTCCTGTGTCCAGTCGGCGATCTGCCGGAAGTGGTAGATGCCCAGCGCGTTCAACTTTCGTTCGTTCAAGGGCCCGATCCCTTTGAGCTGCTTGAGGTCGTCCGCGCCTGCGGGGTCAGGTTGCGCCAGCGCGGGCGGGCGCCGTCCCGGCAGAGCCGGGTCTCCCCCGACTGGTGCGGGTGTGAGTGCGAACAAAGTGGGTTGATCTACCACTGCCCCCTCCCCTGGCGTGCCAGTCGCCGGCTTGCCAGGCGTGGATATCGACGCCGCCGAGGCGCGCCGTTTGGCATTGCTTGGTGGCAGGGGATCTGCACCAGGTGGATCGACGCCAGGCGACGAAGAGCCAGATTCATCCGTCGATTTGCCCGGCGATATGGGCCTATCGCTTGGAGATGCGGAACTGTCTTGTGTATCCGTTCTTCCCGTTTCGGCATCCGTCTCTTGCCCGATTTCATCCAGCGGCAAGAAGGTTGTCTGGGCGAAGAGAGAGATCCGACGGCGATGTTCGGCGCGCCGCCGTAAAAGCAGGCCAAATGCGACGCCGACCGCACATGCGAGCGTCAGGAGCAGCGCGGTTTCGATCTCGAAGGACATCATGGCTGCGGCCCTCGCGTCGCCGGCGGCAGGGCATATCCGACGGCAAGACCAAGGATGAATGCGCCAAGCACATAGGGCCAGAGGGTGAATGCGAGATAGGCCATTTTCTCTGTCCTTGAGAGGCTGCCGTGTCCGCCGGTGGCAGAGATATTATCGCAACACCGGTTCCGGTGCGGCTTCGCCGCTGGACCTGATATCCACCTGCACGCTCCCCCGCACATGGCCGGAGACCGGATCGAAACCGGGTGCCGGCCCTCCCGTCCCCGTGCTCACGAACAATCGGCCCGGGGCGACGCCGGCGTGTTGCAGATAAGTGGAAATGGTGTCCGCACGGGCACGTGACAAGGCGAAATCGCCACCGCCGCTGCCTTCCGGCACGCCAAGGACATCAATCTGTGTGGCGGGGCAGCGTTGTGCGGCATAGACGATGCGATCGAGCGCCGGACCGCTCTGCACGGCGAGACGAACGCTGTTCCCGTCAAACAACAACGGTCTGCGAGCGAGAATCTGCTCCACCTCACGGGCACATTCCTGATCGGATTCCGGCGTTCCCGGCGGCGCCCGGTCCAAGGAGATCTCGCTAATGAAGCCCCGTGGCAAAGCCTTGCGCACATTGGTGGCGATCTCGCCGACCGCGGCCGGGTGCAATGCGGCACCGGACAATTGCACCTGCCCATCGACGACCCTTAGTTCCGCCGTTTCGAGCCGTGCCATCTGGGAAATGATTTTTGGAAGCACCTCGGAAAGACCAGCGGGCGCACCTGCACCGATCCCGGTAACATCATTGATCCGCGCGTCGGGATAGAGATTCAGCAGAAGAGTATGGATCGCCGCCTGGGTCGCGAGATCGGGGAAAAAGCCAGACACCGTGACGCCTTCGCCATCCCGACGCACGGCAAAAACATAAGGGGAGATGAGGGGCGGACGCAGCGCCGAAACATCGACCTGAATGCCCGATGGAGGTGCCTGAGCCGCTGTGCGGATCGTCACATATGCGCTGGAATCGGCGGCCTCGCCCGATAACGTGATGCTCGTTCCGGAAAGCTCTACACGTCCGTCGTGAAGTTTTGCCAATTGCCCAAGAGCGAAGTTCGCGGCATTGACCCAGGCATCGGCAGGCGGACCGCCCGAAGCGAGCTTTGTTTCATCCGAAACCGTGACACCCGGCAATGCGCTGCGTGCCGCCTCCACGATGCCGCGGCTGGCCTCCTCGCTCGGTGCCACGCCCGTGAGCTTGAGCGTGTCACCATTCAGACTGGCGGCCCACAGGAAGGGTGAAACACGCGGGGGCTCCACAAGGAAACGAGCAAACGTAAAGCCCTCCGGCGGGGATCGCCGCGCCGCCATCAGGGCATCGAACGAACCATAATCCGGACTGGCGCCCTCCAAGGTGATCGCGGTATCGGCGATAAGGACCCGCCCCTTCGGTAATTGCGCCAATTGCTGAAGAGCATAGCTGATTACCTTTACCCAGCGCTCGGTGCTCGGCGCACCATCAGCGAGATGCATCTCGTCGGTGACGCGCGCATCATCAAGGGCGCCGCGGACCGCTGCGAGAACCTGCTGCCTCGCCTCTTCGGAGGGCACATACCCAAGCAAGCGGATCTGGTCCCCCTCACGGAGCGCCGACCACATATACGGCGCAGCAACCGGCGGCCGCACCGCGAATGTTCCGACGCGAAAGCCCTGAGGCAACGGATCGCGGAACGTCGCAGCGAGGGCATCATAGGTCGCAAGATCCGGGCTGCGCCCCTCGATGGTCATGACATCGTCGGAGAGGGTTACGCGGCCGGCGGGCAGGCGAACCAATTGCTGAAGCGCAAAGGCGACGACTGATGAAAAATCGCCCGCCGGGGCGCCGCGCGCGCGAACCAGTCGATCAATTCCTTGAACCGACAGACCACCGGGGAGTGCACGTGCGGCTTCAGCGATCCGCGCCAGGGCATATGCGGACGGCACATAGCCGGAAACCAGCAAAGTCCGGCCGTCGCGGACGGCGGTGAAGGTGAAGGGGCGACGTTCGGGGAGCATGACGATGGAATCGCTCACCTGCCGGACGCCGAATAAATTCTCCAGCGCGGTCCGCACCTTAACCCTCGGCTGTTCGGCCAGAGCCTCGCCGGTGATCACCGCATCACGGCCATTAAACCGCACTTGAACCCACGATTCGCCGGTATTCCGCAGCGCTTCAATGGCACGTTCCTCGAGATCCGCCTCGATCGCCGGGCGTTGCAGCAAGGCGAGCCACCAAAGCAGAACCAAGCCCGCCAGCGCGATTGCGAGAAACCCAAAGGTACGCCACCCGAGCCAGTTCCCGGAGCGCTGGCGTGGCAGATTTTCACCCGCTCCAGCTTGCATGCTGCGTCTCATTCCTCCTGGGATCCGGCAGGGAGGCCGATGATGTGTGATCCCATGGATCGGCGGACGGGTAAAGCCAATCCGAAAAGTGCGGACCCGGGCCTCGGCCGGCTTCGGTCTGCCGACGGCATGGCGCGGGATGCGGGACCTCACACTGCCCATCGGCGAAGCCGCAATCCATGAGCAGGAATCAAAAAGGCCCCGGTGGAAACCACCGGGGCCAATCTCGAACCGACTGTTGGGTCGATCAGAAGTTGCGCTGGGCGCGGAGACCACCCGACCACACGTCGGTGGAGCCACCAACGCCGGAGGTGACCGAAGACAGCGTGCCAACGGCAGTCGGGAAGTAGGAAACGTTGTTGGCGAGCGTGTTGTTGCCGCCTTCAACCTTCGAGTACAGGACTTCCACACCGAGGTCGAGGTTCTTGACCGGCGACCAGATGGTGTTGAGGCCGACCTGCCACATCTTCACGTCGGCAGCGCCAACGGTGTTCTGCGGCACGGAGACGTCCACGTAACCGGCATACACGGCCGAACGCAGGTTCGGCATCCAGTAGTGGCGATACTGACCCTGCAGGGCCCAGCCGGACTCGGTGTCGTAGCTGAGGTTGGAGCCGTTCCACACGGCATCGGCCAGCGGGTAGAACGCGCCACCGTAGGACACGAACGAACCGAAGGTGTTGATGTCGGTGGAGCCGAGGCTGGTGGCGCGACCCTGGGTGGTGCCCGAGAGGCCGAGGTAGCTCAGAGCGCCGTCAGCATAGTTGGCCTGGATGTACAGGCTGTCGCCGGGGGAGATGACGGGGAGCTTGATCTCCACCGAACCACCGAGCGCCCAACCCCAGGTCGTGTCGGTGCTCTGGCCGAGGTAAGCAACGCCAGTCGGGTAAGCGCCCGTGCTGACGGGGGTGAGCGCAACGATCTGGTGCAGAGCACCCGACAGCTGAGCGGAGCCCCAAGCCTGGTCGACGCGCAGGTTGGCGACGATGTCAGGAGCCTGCGTGCCACCCTGGTAGTTGGTGTAGGAGCCGAGAGCGCCAATGGTGCCCGGCGTGGCGGCCAGGAGGCCAGCAGCGGTACCCTGCACACCGGTCACGCGGTTGGCCGCATCTTCCAACGCCAAGCTGGCGGAGAAGCCGTTGCCGAACTGCGCGGTGTAGGCGATGACGGTGTTCCACTGGTTCGAACCCGCATACGGGGTCGTCAGCATGTAGTCGATACCCGTGTCGAAGAACGACTGGGTATAACCGAAGGTGAAGCCAGCGAACTGGATGAACACGCGCTCGACGTAGAGGTTGCCGCCACCGTTGGACGGGGTGGCCGAGGAGCCCGAAGCGCCCCAGGAGTTCCACTCGATGCCGCCGCGGACGTACGAACGCAGAACGCCGTAGTCGGTCGCGGTGCGGGCGTCGAAGTCGAACACGCCGCGAACGCGGGTCGTGTAGTCCGAGCTACGATCGGTCTTGAAGGGGTAAGCAGCAGCGCCGGTGCCGGGGTTGCTGAAGGCAGCGCCGGAAACGCTGGAGATCGCCGGGTTGAACGTGCCAACGCCGTTCACATAATAGTCGGCGCGAGCATAGCCGCCGATCTTCAGGCAGGTGTCGGTGCCCGGAACATAATAGTAGCCGGCGCCGTAAGCGGAGCAGACCTTCACATACTCAACGGCCTTCGCCTTAACAGGCAAATCGGCGGCGTTCGCTCCAGCGACCGCGACGAGACCCGCCGCGCTGCCGAGGAGAAGGCTCTTCACCATCTTCATCGTGTGACCTCCAAGTTTCGTTCCGAGGGAGCTAGCGCCGCTTCGTCGGTGCCACTGCACCCCGAGAGGGTTCTTGCCCCGATTCCCCACCACGCCCGGGCCGAAGCCACAAACACAGGAAGGGCGACCGGGGACTGCCCCCCTTCGTCGCAAAGCAACCATACAAAAGGCTCACCTAGGATCAACGGCTGTATGGCCCGGAAAGGGTCTTGGACACTGGATTTCCGGGCGGTGTTGCAGGATTAACACGCCTTATTTTGACTACCATCGTACCGTACATATGTCGACAAATCGTGGCCAGCGTTGAAGCTCTGCGTCACCGGCTGACGAAATTATGCGCGCTGACGCGAAATTGGGCCGGACACCCCATAAGCGAAAACTTGGCCGCCGGTCCGCATTCCACCATCGAATCGTTCTTGGAATCACTCCGGATGGCGCTGAAGATTCGCCATTCCTCATGTCGGCCGCGCCTCCTCGCACTGGAATCGGGCTGCCGAATGTGGTGAAGACACGCACGCGCCCGATGGTATCGCCTCGGGCGTGGCGCTTAGCGTTCGGCAGCCCGACGAGACATCAGTTATGCGGATCTTGGTTACCGGCACCGCCGGCTTCATCGGCTTCCATCTGGCGCGGCTGCTGCTGCGCTTGGGGCATGAGATTGCCGGCGTCGACGGGCTGACTCCTTATTACGATGTCGCGCTGAAGCGTCGCCGCGAGGGATTGCTTCTGCAAAATGCCGGTTTCCAGGCCCATGAGGTGATGCTCGAGGATACCGTGGCGCTTCACGCCATCGCCGATGCGTTCCAGCCGGAGGCGATCATCCATCTCGCGGCCCAGGCGGGCGTGCGCTACAGCCTGGAAAACCCGCGCTCCTACGTGGAAGCGAATCTGGTCGGCACTTTCAATGTGATGGAGTTGGCGCGGCTGCACGCGGTGAAGCATTTCATGCTGGCCTCGACGAGCTCCGTCTACGGCGCCAACACGCTGATGCCGTTCGTTGAGGATGAACGAACCGATTATCCCCTCACCCTCTACGCGGCCACCAAGAAGGCCACGGAGGTGATGAGCCATTCCTATTCGCACCTCTGGAACATTCCCACGACCGCTTTTCGCTTCTTCACGGTCTATGGGCCCTGGGGCCGGCCCGACATGGCGCTCTTCAAATTCACGAGCCGCATGCTCCGCGGCGAGCCCATCGACGTCTATAACCACGGCGAAATGTATCGCGACTTTACCTATGTCGACGATTTGGTGAAGGCGGTGGCGCTGCTGCTCGATGTCGTGCCCGCCCGCGCGACGGCGGACGCGACCGACGACCTTCTGGGCACGAGCCCGGTCGCGCCCTTCCGCGTGGTGAACATCGGCAAGGGCAGTCCGGTGCGTCTTCTGGATTTCATTGAGGAAATCGAACGGTGCGTCGGCCGCCGGGCCATTCGCAACTATATGCCCATGCAGCCGGGGGACGTGCCGCACACCTACGCGAATGTGGATCTGCTGAAGCGGCTGACGGGATATCGCCCCGATACGGAAGTCGCCGTGGGGGTCGCGGCGTTCGTCGCCTGGTACAAGGATTATTACGGCTGCTGAAGCCGCTTGGAGCCGCTGTCGGGCCGGGTCGATGAACGAGGTCGAGCACGCCGCCCTCGTTCATCGAGTCGCCCTGAACTTAACGCTATTACCTGAGTCCACGGGCTGAGCCTGGTCGCGGCTCAGGCCTTGCCGGGCAGCGTGGGAGCGGTCGGCAGCGGGGTCGCAGCGAGCTTGGCGTTGTTCGCCTGCAGAGCCGCGGCGGCGCTGTTGATCGCGGTCAGGTCGGGGCTGGTCACCTTGGCCGGAACGGCCGAGACGGACGCCGGAGGGGTGGAGGTCGCGGCGGCCTTCGTGGCGATGGCGGCCGCAGAGGCCTGCTTGAGCTGGGCGATCTTCGCGGCAGCGCTGCTGGTGGCGGAAGTGACGGTGGGCATGATTCTCTCCATAATGATCTGGATCGCCAATTTGGTGTGATCCACCGGCACCTAAGCGCACGGGCCTGTCCCGAAGCTTGCCTGCCGCAACGGGGCACCTCCCTTTTGTGGAAAAGAGCGGATCCGGCAGCGTTTCATTTCCCCGTCCCAAGGCGTCGCACAAGCATGCCCGATCAGGCGGCAGGCTGCGCCTGTGCCCGCCACCGCGCGATTTCGGAGAGATCGGCTTCAGGCCGCTCCTGCTCCACCCTGCCCTGCCCCAGGAACAAGGCGCCGGCGTCGGCATCCAGTGTCAGCCAATCGCCCTGGCGCAGCAGCGTGGTTCCGATCAGGGCTGTCTGCGCGGCGGGATCGATCCTCAGAGCACCGCAGCCGACGATACAGGGCTTGCCCAATTGGCGTGCCACCAGCGCCGCATGCGCCGTGCGTCCGCCGACCGCCGTGACGATGCCTTCGGCCGCCGCGAACCCCGCCACATCGCTGGTGCTGGTATCGGGACGCACCAGCACCACCGGCGTGCCCGTGGCGGCAAGGCGCACCGCACTTTCCGAATCGAAGGCGATTCGCCCCACGGCGACGCCGGCCGAGGCGCTGATGCCCTGCGCCACGGGGGCACCCACATTCACCAGGCGCTTCGTGACCAGGCCCGCAAGGTCCACCTCGCCGAGCCGGGCCAAGCCATCGGCGGGGGAGATAAGGCCCTCCGCCACGAGGTCGATGGCGAATCTCAGGGCCGCGCGCGGGGTCCGCTTTGCGGCGCGGGTCTGGAGGATCCAGAGCACGCCTTCGTCGATGGTGAATTCCACGTCCTGGATGTCGCGGAAGGCCTGCTCCAGCTGCACCAGGCGCGTGCGCAGGTCGTGCGCCGCCTGGGGGGCCGCGCGCAGGATCGCGGCCTCGGTGTCCGGGGTCCGGCTGCCGGAGACGACATCCTCGCCCTGGGCACCGAACAAGACGTCGATCACCGGTTCCGTCCGGCCGCTTGAGGGATCGCGGGAGAAGGCGACACCAGCGCCGGAGGAGAGGCCGCGATTCCCATAGACCATCGCCTGAACGGTCACCGCGGTGCCCTGGAGATCCTCCAAATTCTGGAGCCGGCGATAAGTGGTGGCGCGCTCGCTGGTCCAGGAGCGATAGACCGCGCGCGCCGCCGCCTCGACCTGCGCCTCCGGGTCGCCCGGCAGATCGAGATCCGCAGCGTCGATCAGCTGTTCATACAATCCGGCGAGCCTCTCGAGCGCCTCGCCGTCCAGATCGGCCTCGCTCGCCACCCCCTCGGTGCGCGCGATGGTCTCTCGGGCATGGGCGAAGGGCGCGCCATCCGCGCCAAGCACGACGTCGGCGAAGCTCTCCAGGAACCGACGCCGGCAATCCCAGGCGAAGCGCGGGTTGCCGCTGGTGCGGATCAAACCCCGCACCGCCTCAGCGGTGCACCCGACATTCAACACCGTATCCAGCATGCCCGGCATGGACCGTGCGGCACCGGACCGGACCGAGACCAGAAGCGGCTGGCGCCGGTCGCCGAACACCTTTCCCGTGGCCTGCTCCAGGAACGCCAGCCCCTCCCGAAGCCCGTCCTTGAGCTTGTGCAGGGCATTGTCTTCGCCGCGCACGATGGCCGCGCACAGATCCACCGGCAGCACGAAGGCGGGCGGTACCGGCAGGCCCAGGGCCGCCATGCGCGCCAGATTGGCCGCCTTGGCCCCGATGATGTCGGCGGAAGGCGTCTCGGTGGATCCGCCACCGATGCGTGCGATGTGCATCAGACCCTCCTGTTCACTTTGAAAGATCGGCGAGCACATGCTCGCGCAACACATGGCCGAATGCGGCCAGCCGGTCGGTCGCCCGTTCCAAGGTCCGCGCGAGATCGAGCGTGCCGAGCGCGGTCTTCAGATCGTAAGTCTCGGTGAGCACCGCCGTGGTCACCGCGCGCTCGGCTCTATCGCCGGCGTGCTCTTCTTCAATCAGCCGGCCCACGGCAGCCAACGCATCTTCCGAATCGATGCGATGCCCCTCCGGCACGTCGGCGGCAGCGATGGTGCCAGTGACCGCGGCTCCTGCACCGGCCACAGCCGCCGCACACACGTCCCGCAGCGGTTTCAGCACAGCGGACGGAAGCCCATCCGGCACCAGGGAGGCGATGAACGCGGCCTGTTCCAGCTCGTCGATCGCCTCCTCCATACTGTTCACAAGGCGCACGATCGCCGGGTCGGCATCGAACCGCGCCGCGGTGTTGCGGGCCTCGAGGGCAATACGGTCGGCTTTCTCCTCGATCCGTCGCGCGACGGTCGCCAGGCGTTCGCGATCAAACGGCCGCTCGGCCTGCTGCTCCGCGATGCCATGGGCTATGGCGACGGCGATTTCTCGCGCCAACCCCGCCTGACGCACCACGATCGTCATCAAGGTGGCTTCGACCCGCTGCATGTGGCGCACCAGATCGGCTTCAATCTGGTCGCGGGCAAGCCGCACCGAACTGCCGTTCAGCAAGGCATGCGCGGAGACCTTCAGGACCGTCTTGAGAAAATCCACGGCGGCATCGCGCCCGAGAGCGGTGTCGAGGCGCTCGCCGAAGCCGATGCGCGTCGGCGCGGCATGATGGACGGCCGCGGCCACCAGCTCGCTGCCGCCCAGTTCCAGGAAGCCGCGCTGCCCCACCTTGTTGCGCGCCGCCCAATCGAGCACCCGCACCGCATCGGCCTTGGGCACCCAGTTGCGCAGCAGCTTGCGCGCCTTGTTCCAGTCGATCAGGAACACGAGCGAGGCGCCTACCTCTTCGAGGAAGGCATCGCGCGCCGCCGCATCGCCATAGGGATAGCGGCCGGTGACGAGGTAGAATACGCCGTCATCGCCGAGCGCCTCCCCGCTCTTGCGCTCCAACCCGCTCCACTGGGCGGGAAAATCCCGCAACAGGCCGGTGAAGAACTTGGCCCGCGCCAGATGCACGTCGGTATAAGTGACGGTGACGGCCCCGCCCTCCACCGAGATCACCACCACATGGGCGTCCGTCTCGCCGATGTCATTCTGAAGGGTGAGGCGTGTGCCGGCGCGCGCCACCGTGGTGGACAGGCCGGGATGGTCGAACTTGAGCGCCCGGGTCGAGTCCAGCCCCCGCATGAAGGCTTCGACCGCCGGACGATCCTCCGGCAGCAGCCCGAAGGCATGGGCGCCGGCGATCACTTCTTCGGCATGCTGGGCCGACAGGCGATTGAGCGCCTTGTGCAGGTCCATCACCAGCCGGTGCAGGCTTTCGCCGCCGTGCTCCGAGAGGCTGGTCAGCTGGGAAATGAGCGCGAGATCCAGGGTATCGTCGAGGCCGAGCGGCAGCGCCGCCTTAAGCCCCGCCAGACGGGAGAGGCCGGCATCGCCCTCCGCGTTGTCGCCGGCGGCCACGCAGCGCGCCATGGTTTCCACGTCATTCCAGATGGCAAGGCCAAGCGCCCCCAGGCCCGGCGCATGCACCCGCGCCTCGGGCAGCAATGCGGCCTCGGTGATCAAGGTTTCCATCGCCGCCGCGTCGATTCCTGCGGCCCGGCATTCCTCCGCCAGGTCGAACGGTGCCGCCTGCGGATCGCGTGCATGGCGCGCGGCCGCTTGAAGAACGCTGAGCCGCGCCTTCACCTGGTCGTTGGCGCGCAGACCCTCGGCGATGAGCGCAGGAAGGAGGACATCGCCCTGCCCCAGCCGCTCGATGATTTCGGTTTTCATGACTGCACCTCATCGGTCGCATTCCACAAAAGCACGAGCTCTCGGCGCGCGGATTGCGGCAGGTCAGTCATCCGACTGTCATGGATGCCGGACCCAGGTGCCGACGCCAGCGCCGCGCCTTGATCGGAGTCCCAAGGGCTGCCATAAAAAGCTGTGTGGAACCCGGTGGGGTTCAGAACATCTTCGGGCTGACGCAGCCGGAGCTCGACTGAAAGCGTGCGTGCCGCGCGGCCTGTTGGGCGGTTACACGGGGCGCTTGCTTCGCGTTGAGGATAGGCCGGCAGGAATGCGCCGTGCTTCACCACCTGGACGCCCGGAACGGGCGGGCCGCTGACAAGAGAGACGAGCCATTGGGTTTATCCGCCAAGACCGCGCCGGAAGGATTGAGCCCCACAGTCGAGTCCGCGGTGCGGACGGTCGAACTGGAAGCGCGCGGCCTGGCGCAATTGCGCGCGATGCTGCTGGGCCCCCTCGGCGCCGCATTTGAGCGCGCGGTCGAGGTGGTCATGGCGTCCCATGGCCGGGTGGTCATCAGCGGCCTCGGCAAAAGCGGTCATGTCGCCCGCAAGATCGCCGCCACGCTCGCATCCACCGGCACGCCGTCCTTTTTCATGCACCCGGCGGAGGCGAGCCATGGCGACCTCGGCATGGTGACGAAGGACGACGTGCTGATCCTCGTCTCCTGGTCGGGCGAAACCGCCGAATTCCGGCCCGTCATCGAATATGGCAAGCGGTTTTCCATTCCGATGATCGCGCTGACCTCGAAGCAGGACAGCACGATCGCGCGCGCCAGCGACGTCTCGCTCATTCTTCCCTCCGCGGAGGAGGCTTGCCCGAACAAACTGGCGCCAACCACCTCCACCACCCTTCAATTGGTCTTGGGGGATGCGCTGGCCGTAACGCTGCTGGAGCGGCGTGGCTTCTCCCCGGAGCAGTTCAAGGTGTTCCACCCCGGCGGAAAGCTCGGGACGATCCTGATTCGGGCCGCCGACCTGATGCATTCCGGCCCCGACTTGCCCGTGGTGACGCCGGACACGCCGGTGCCCGAGGTTCTGCTCGCCATGAGCGCTGGCCGCCTGGGCTGCGTCCTCGTGAAGGCGGAGGACGGCAGCCTGCGGGGAATCGTCACCGACGGCGACATCCGGCGCGCGGTGACCGACGGCGATCTTGCGGGCATCGTCACAACGTTCATGACGAAATCCCCCGTGAGCGTCTCTCCCTCCACGCTCGCGAGCGAATGCGTCGCCCTGATGAACGAACGGCGCATCACCGTGCTCGTCGTCCGGGAAGGTGCAAAGCCGGTCGGCCTCCTGCACATGCACGATTTGCTGCGCGCTGGAATCGGGTGAGGGGTGGAGATCGCAAGGTCGTTGCGCATTCCCTTTCAACCTTACCGTGGTAAAGTCAAAGGGCGGCCCGATCCTTCAAGAGCGACCCCTTGATATCGATCTCTACGGTCTCAAGATGCTAGGCAAAACCGTGTGGAGAACTGCGGTCGTTCCGGTGCTCTTGAACTCAATCCGCCCGCTGATTCACGGCCGCAGGGAAGTGCGGTTTAAAGGCAACACACCTCGTGGTTCATCTCGGACGACCGAACATCACCTAAGACAACAGGTCGGCTCATGGAGCGGGCTGTCGTACCTGAGCACGGATCAAATCCGACGCAGAGACAAAGGCTTCGCTTCAACAAGAAACAAAAACTGCTAAAAAACCATCGGACTCCACATAACAAAAGCACCGCACAGGCCTAGCTCGCGCAATCCTGACCGAAAGACCCATAGCTTGCCGAATATTATCATGTGGTTTAAAAGCGTTGTGGTTGGATCGGTGTTAAGCGAACGAGAAGTTTTCATATGCGTGTATTTTTGTTGGGCGCTACTCCTTCGTTCAATATGGATGCCGTTTCGACGCCGTCCGAGCGGCTTGCCGCGACGGGAGGAAACTCTGGAAACCAAGTTATTGCTTATGGGCTTTTGCGGGAATTGTCATACAGCTCTGTCTCCTGGGACTATTCCATCGGGACCGACCGCGTTAATGCTGAATATGACGTAATTGTTATCGCCGCCGCGAATTTCTTATTTCCTGCCTTTGATTTCGCTGGAATGGCGGCCTTTATCGAACGGACCAACCTGCCCTGTGTGATGGTTGGTGTCGGCGCTCAATCCAACACCTTCTCTCCCGACATCGAGCTGAAGCCCGGAACCAAGCGGTTGATGGAAATCGTCTCCGAGCGCAGCAAGCTGATTGGCGTGCGTGGCCCGTTCAGCGCCGAGGTTCTGGAGCATATCGGGATCACCAATGTGCAGGTGACCGGATGCCCCTCCTATTACATGTCTTGTAAGCCTGAGCTCAAGATAGCAAAGCCGGCCCTGCCGCAGACACCGCGCATGGCCATCAACTTGTCGCGGGACGTGCTCAAACACTCCTTTGACGCGGACCAAATGCGCAAAGTTATCCGCCAAATTGCGTCGGAAGCCGTTCGGTACGGGGCAGATTTCATTGCCCAGACCGAAATGGACGAGATTATCCTCACGGAAAGCCCCGGCACGCCGGAAGCCGACGCCGCCCTGGAGCGGGCCTATGGATTTTTCTCCGGTATTGCGGACGAGCCCGCGCTGCGGGAATGGCTCAGGACCCATATGCGTGTTTACTGGTCCGTCGACGACTGGATCCGCGAGGTTAAGACTTGCGATTTTGTTTTTGGCCAGCGCTTTCACGGCAATATGATTGCAATTCAAAGCGGCGTGCCGGCAATGTTTGTTTGTCACGATTCACGCACGACCGAAATGTGCAGTTTCTTGGGACTTCCGTACGTGAGCCTTAAAGAACTCGACACGGTTAATGCCCGCGAGTTGTACGAGAAGGCGGATTTTGCGCCCCTCGCCCAGCGCTACGCCGAGCTGTATCCGGCATACAGGACCTTCCTTGAGACCAATAAGCTGCCGCACAAGCTGGGTAGCTCCGTCTCAGGAAAGGTTGCCGCGGAAATATCGTAAACCGCACTCCGGCGTGATGGCCTTCAGCATAAGCGCTGTTGGCACTCCAATGGATGCATCCGGGGGATCTCTATGCTGACGAGAGATCATCTCTGCATAGCGAGCCGTGCCGTCACGGGCTGGATTGAGTTGGGCAACCCAATGCGACAAGAATGCCAGACCGAGGGCGCAAAGGGGCGGCGTGATCGAGTCCGGTAGTATCGAACACTCACGCCCATTCAACTTGGTCGCACGACACAGGACTCCCTCCGCACCGGACGCCCTGAGCCTAACGAGCCTATATGAAGGAGTGGAGTCCCCAGCGGGAGACGTTCAGCCGCCCGCTAATCTACCACCGAGACTTTTCCGGCAAAGTGTGACGCGTGAATTTGTCAGGTAATGATTACCGAAAATCAAAAGACACCGATAAACCGCTCGGGAATCATCACCATTTTCTTACCACGTATATCTTTGCAGGAATAAATTCCTTTTGAATCCAACTTCGTCTCAGAAATAAATTCAGCTACTTCTTGAGAAAACGAGAAATCGTCCGTCACCGAATATCGGGTGTAAGATTCGAACAGCTTAATCATTTCCTCATCACTAGACCGTTGATGAAGCCCAAGTTTATCCGACTTCCAGTTTATTTTACGAGTCAATTCTAGCCGATCAAGATTTGTCTTTAGATCCGCGCGCTTGAGATGGAAGAGATACAGTCGTTCATCGATTTTCGGAAAAAAGGAACTTCCATGGAACCCAGGAGACCAAGTAACGGGAACCTTAGAAATAAGGGTTTTGCACATAGGCGAGACAAATTGACAGAATTTTCTTTGAGAAAAAACAGATGCGCTCCAATCAATGTCCGCTTCAATAGAACTATTATGGACAATATTTAACCCAACCATGGTCAGATATTCAAAATTTTCTTTTTCCAAGAACTCCTTCAAATTCTTAAAATAATTCGGATCTGGAACGATCATTTCATCACAATCCGTATAAATTACAACGTCATAATACGGAAGCAACGCTGAATGAAAGCGCGAGATCATCTGAGCGCGGGATTCATTTTCATACACACCACGCGGCAATTTGATCCGACTTGCCTCTCCTATATTTTCAACCGAACCATCATTGGAACCGTGATCAATAATGTATAAATTCTCACTGCCAAACATATTTCCGTAATATGACATCCAAATCGGCAAATTTATCTTTTCGTTATACACCATCGTAATGACGGCAACCTTCATTTCAATCTCCATACTTCTCTGAATGACTCGCGCTGGCTGCGCCGTCGTTTTGGCTGCGCTCACTCTGCAGCCTGGATGTTCCTTGCGCCGACCTGCTTTCCCGGCCGCCCGACGCTGTCGTAGGTGAAGCCGGCTTCGGCCATCTCGTCCGGCCGATAGATATTGCGCAAATCCACCAGCACCG
>JBDZDL010000012.1:0-136903 GCA_040049195.1 Xanthobacter sp. VNH20 | reverse complement strand
TGCCTTGGTAAACTTCCAAACAATCTCTGCAGATTTCTTTGGAGCAATACGCTTGGCATTCGGATCATCATGCTCCATGTCGGGGTTCTTCCGCATTTGCTCGGCGTGCTTGAGATTGTCCTCGAGCGTGCCAATAACGAGCTCGTGATCGAGTTCGCCATTATTGCGAATGACGAATTTGACCTGCTGACCCGTGCGAAATTCCAGCTTGTTGGGGAAGAACATCATCTTCCCGTCGACCTCTCGCATCGTGACTGGCACGGTTTGCGAAGGCTTCTTTGGATCGCCCGGCTCGCCAAAGGCAAAGCTGTCGCCATGGGAGTGGCCAGGGTCCGCGAGAGCGCCGCCCGTCAGGAACAGCGCCGCGAACCCTGCAAGGATGATCTGCGACTTCATGAAGGCTCCTATTCAATGATTGTCGTGGGAGGATTTGCTGCCGGGCTTCACGACGTTGAACTCGGCAGTTCGGCGTGTCGCGGGCGGGGAGGGCGCCCGTTCGGCCTTCTTCGGTTCACCCTTCCATTCGAAGGCGACCGTACCGTCTGGATGTTTGAACCAGCCGGGATCCTTGTAGTCGTTGGCAGCGAGGCCTTCGCGCACCTTGACGACCGAGAACATGCCGCCCATCTCCAGCGCTCCGAATTGGCCGAAGCCGGTCATCATCGGGAGCGTGTTGTCGGGGAGCGGCATTTCCATTTCGCCCATGTCGGCCATGCCGGCCGATCCCATAGGCATGTAGTCGGGGAGAAGCTTACGGACCTTCTTGGCGACCTCTTTCTTGTCGACGCCAATGAAGTTCCGGACATCGTGTCCCATCGCATTCATGGTGTGATGCGATTTGTGACAGTGGATCGCCCAATCGCCCGGCTTGTCGGCGACGAAATCGAACGCGCGCATCTGCCCGACTGCACAGTCAATCGTGACCTCGGGCCAGGCCGCCGCTTCCGGAACCCAGCCCCCGTCGGTGCACGAGACCTTGAAATCGTAGCCGTGCATGTGGATCGGATGATTGGTCATCGTCAGGTTGCCGAAGCGAATGCGGACCTTGTCGCCTTTCGCCGCAACGAAATGGTCGATGCCGGGAAACACGCGCGTGTTCCACGTCCACATATTGAAATCCGTCATCTCTGCGACCTTCGGCACATATGAGCCGGGGTCGATGTCGTAGGCCGACATCAGGAAGACGAAATCGCGATCGACGCGCCGAAACGCAGGGTCCCGGGGATGCACGACGAAGAAGCCCATCATGCCCATGGCCATCTGCACCATCTCGTCGGCATGCGGGTGATACATGAACGTTCCGCTCTTCTGGAGCTGAAATTCATAGACAAAGGTCTTGCCGGGCTTGATGTGCGGCTGCGTGAGGCCGCCGACGCCATCCATGCCGTTCGGCAGCAATTGGCCATGCCAATGGATGGTGGTGTGCTCGGGAAGCTTGTTGGTGACGAAGATACGAACCTTGTCGCCCTCGACTGCTTCAATCGTCGGGCCCGGAGACTGGCCATTGTCGCCCCAGAGATGGGCTACCATGCCCGGAGCCATCTCTCGGACAACAGGCTCCGCCACGAGATGGAATTCCTTCCAATCGCCATTCATCCGCCACGGCAGGGTCCACCCGTTGAGCGTAACGACCGGCTGATAGTCCGGGCCGCTCGTCGGGACGAGCGGCGGCTGCATCGTCGATTCCTTCATGCTCGGCGCTTCGGGAATAGACGCGGACTGCGCGCGGCCGGACACCGCACTTGCGCTGATCAAAGCCGCGGCCGCTCCGGATGCGCCGAGGAAGTTTCGTCGAGATACCGTCATTGCTTACCTCCTCTTTAATCCTTGTCGCCGCCGGCGGCGGCCACGGTGGGGCTGCTTTCGGCCGATCCACCCGATCCGCCACCGATGATCGATGTTTGGAAATCAACCGTCGCGATGAAGAAGTCGCGTTTGGCGGCGATCGCCGCTACATTGGTCGTGATGCTCTCGCGCGCCGTCGTGAGCAGCTCGAAGACGTCGATCAGCATCCCGTTGTATTCGAGCTGCGCTTGCTCGTTGATCGTACGCCTCAGCGGCAAGATCTTATTCTGGAACTGCTGTGCGACGTCGTATCGCCCGCGATAAGTAAGATACGCCGCGCGCGCCTCGGAGCGCACGTTGACCGCCTTTTCCATCAGCCGATTGACGGCTTGCATATACATTTCCGAGGAGCGGCGGACGTTGACCTCGCCGAGGTCAAAGATGGGGATTTGGATCTCGAGCTCGAATCCCTGCGGGGCGGAGGACTGGCGGACGCCGTCCTCGGTGACGCGCTCATAGTTGCCGCGCCAACCGGCATCGAGGGCCGAAATAAACCTCGTCGCGTTGGTCAGACCAAGCGTCTTCGCCATGGCGTCGAGCTCAAGGCGAGCGGCGATGAGATCGACCCGGCGACGCACTGCGCTGACCTCAACCTGCTGCTCCGTTTGGATGCGAGGCATGGCAGGAAGTTGACCCGGAAGCTTGTAACCGATGTCATTCCCCCACAGACCCATCGCTCGCGTGAGCGCTTCGCGCTCGGTGCCGACGTTGATGCGGGCTTCAGCCAGCTGATTGGACACTTCGGCGTAGAAGGCGCTGGCCCGAGCCTGGTCGAGTTTCTTGGCGCCGCCGGTTTCGCCGAGCTTTCGCATGAGATCAGCTGCAGCGTCGGCTGACGTTCGCGCCTGTTCTAGGAATGACGCGATTTGCCGCGCGGCTACGGCACGATAGTAGGCGCGACGCGCCTCCGCGGCCGTGCGGAATGTGGCTTCGATGGCTTTTTGACGCGCAGCTTCAAATTGAGTCTTCGCGATATCGCTTCGTGCGGGGAGCGTGAGTAAGGCGAGCGCGTTTGCAATCACGCGACGCTCGATCTCGAGCTCGCCGCCGGTCGCTAAGCGCTCGACACCAATGACGGGATTGGGTGGAAGACTCGCCTGAACGAAGGCTGCCTCCGAGACGCCCAGCGCATTGTAGGCGACTTGCAGTCCGCGGTTGTTGATCAGCGCGATTTGTACCGCCGCGTCGGCGGTGAGGGGCTTTTTGAGGAGTGCCTGCACCCGAGACTGCACATTTGCGGCGTCTTCGGGGGACGTGATCTTGGTCGTGTCCATCGAAATGGCCGAGGCGACGCCCTGCGCGACCGGCTGCATGCCGCCGTCGGGAGTGAAGGTCGCGCATCCCCCGAGACCAAGCGTGAGCGCAGCGATAAAGGAGAGGCGCTTGACGTGCGGATCGCGATGGCGAGTTGGCAGTGTCGCGAGATAGGCTTTCATGGCTTGCTCCCGCTTTTGGGAGCGAGACGCTCATTTTGCTGAACCCATGGTTTCGGTTCGACAATACGATAATCAACTGTGCCTGCCGTCACCGGGGCATAGCGTGAATGCGGCGCAGGCGCATAAGGATCGGCGGGGTCAGCTCCCGTCTGGACTGTCGGCAATCCAGTGCAGGACGCGAGGACGACGGCCGTCGCCACCAGCAAGGTGAGTTTCATTATTTCCCTCGGAAATCAGCTGATATGGCCGCGCGGCAGGGCGCGCGGCGTCGGACAGCACCCTTTGACGGTTGCGCAAAGCGCAGCCGCACAGGGACGTCAGCTGATATCCGGAGCTGGCAAACTGTGACGGATGCAAACTCATCCGTCAGAATTATTAGATCGCTTTGAGTATCAGCAGACGATTAGACGCCTGCGATCCGCGGGGGGCGATCAAGCCGTGAGAGGCGTTGCTGCTTGAGATCGCTGTCGAGCGACAGGACCTTTGCGCGCGCTGTCAAGGGAATGAAGAGCTCGCTGCAACTTGTCGCCGGGATGGCTGCGTGACAGGCCATTGCGCCACAGCAAGATTTCGTTGGGTGCTCAGACTTGCGATCGGGCGAGCAACCTGATCGCCCATCTTCGGCGCAGTCGGCAGCGTCCTGAACTTTCCCCTTGCCGTCGTGATTGTGGTGCTGCGCCCCGGGTGCCTGGGACGAAGCGGGATGGTAATGGACCCGAGAGGTGGAATGTGCCGCGGTGGCCCCATCAGCAGCCCACGTCGCGTTCGCCAGCGTGAGGGCGAACACGGTGATGAGAATCACGAAAGGGCGAAACAGTCTCAGCATGGCCGGCCGCAGCATACAAACGGGATCGGGAATGGCAAGCGCGGCCTGTCAAAAGGTCGCGGTTCTCACCAACCGCCTTCAGAGTTCGACGAAAAGACGGCGTTTGCATGCCTCAAATATGGCCTTGCAGCGGTTGACATCCTATCTGGACGATCCGCAGCATAGCCAAAGGCCAAGCTCGTATGCCGCAGATCTGCTCAAGAATTGAGCACTTAAATAGTTCCAGCGATGAGGTTAAGTTTAGCGATGCACACTCATTCCTCAATCAGGTGAAACTCTTCGAGCATTTTTGCGATCTCGGTGCCTTCGAGCTTCTTCATCAGCAGCTTGCGCAGGAAGGCAGGGCCGGGAAGATCGATGCCCTTGCCGTCCCGCAGCGGTCCGATCGCCGCCAGCAGCGTACGGATGTCATAGGTCGAGTTGAACACCTCCGGCACGCCGCGCTCGACATTCATCAGCGTGTAGACGGCCTCCATCGGGGTCCTCACCGAATATTCCGTCGTGAAGATGCAATCGCGCTGCTTCGATTCGGCGAACTGGCCGATGAAGGCGAAGTTGACCGCGCCCTCCGGCACAACATCTGGCCGGTCACCCGCCTGGCGCGGCATGAAGAAGGCGGTGATATAGGGCATCATGGTGGGAACGGTGCGGGCGCCCGTTGCTGCGAGTTCCGGAATGTCCTCGACCGGCACGCCGAGATGGTAGAGCCATTCCTGCGTGATCTCCTCGCCGGTGCATTCCTGCATCGGCTTCTTCACGAAGTCGCCGGGCTTGTCGACGAAGAGCGCGTAGAACCAGGCGATCATCTGGTCCTTGGGCTGCTTCTTGAAATGCGGCTGGCGATGGACCGTCCAGCTCAGCAGCCACGCCGAGTCTTTCACCGTGACGATACCTGCCGAGACGATCTTGCCGGTAAAGGGATTTCGCTTGGTGATCTTCTCGACATAGGCCGGAATGCGGGCGTCGAGCGCAGTAATTGATGCGGAGGCCCATTTCGTCTCCGGGATATGGGCGCCGAACACGTCCGGGCGGCCGAAGGCCGGATCCTTGGCGGCAATGCGCCGCCACAGGTCCCAGGCCGGCGCCGGTCCCTCGTTGAGCTTCGCCGGCGTCTTGTGATCGCCATTGTCGGAATTCTCGGTCAGCGAGCCGATGGTGATGAAGACGAGATCGTCGGGTCCGAGATCGACGCCGGCTTCGACGCCTTTTTCCTTCCAGTGGATGCGGGTCGCCTGTTTGCGATCAGCCTGAATGTCGAAATCGACATCGGTGACCTCGACGCCGTAGCGGAACGTGACGCCGTGATCGGTCAGCCACTTCACCAACGGCAGGACCATCGACTCATATTGATTGTAGCGATTGAACTTGAGCGAGGAGAAGTCGGCGAGGCTGCCGATATGGTGGATGAAGCGGTGGAGGTAGAGCTTCATCTCCAGCGCCGAATGCCATTCCTCGAAGGCGAACATGGTGCGCCAGTAGAGCCAGAAATTGCTCTTGAGGAAGTCCTCGCCGAAGACCTCGTTGATGCGCTTGTTCTCCATCTCCTCACGGGTCGCCAGGAAAACGGAGAGCAGGTCCTTCTGGGCCCTGTCGCTCAACGTCAGCAGCGCCTTGTCGGGCACGTCCTGGCCCTGGTTCTGCGTCACGCGCTGGAGCGAAAAATTGGGATCGTCCTTGTTGAGCCGGTAGAACTCGTCGAGCACGCTGGCGTCCTCGATCTCCAGCGAGGGGATCGAGCGATAGAGGTCCCACAGACATTCGAAATGCTCCTCCATCTCGCGGCCGCCGCGGATGACGAAGCCCTTTTCGGGAATGTCCAGACCATCGAGCGCGCCGCCGGGGATTTCCAGCTCTTCGAGGATGGTGATGCGATCGCCCGAAACGCCGCCGTCCCGGATCAGGAAGGCGGCGCCGGCAAGGCCCGCGAGACCCGAGCCGACAAACCAGGCCGTCTTTTTGTCCGCGCCCTCGGGCTTGCGGGGACGCACGAAGGCTTCATAGTTTCCGCTGCTATAGTGCATGGCGAACTCCTCTTGTTCTTGTAGTTTTCCTTCAGCAAAGCGGCGAGCGATTGTGCTTGCTCATCGCCATGCCAGAGAATTTTGAAGGGCGTGTTGAGCCTGATGATGTCGTAGATTTGGAACGGTCACATCGGCGTGCCGGTGGCGATGTGCCCAAAAAGCGGCCGGTGACGCCCTTCGGGTCGCAGGGGCGCGGAGTTCGTGGCGAAGATCGCCAGTCGATTTCCCGCAGCATCGACCGATTGGTCGGGCGCCTGGCTGCGAAACCACTCATTTCAGCGCCGACCCCGGTGTAACGAGCCCCACCATCGCACCGAAGAAGTCAAGCAACATCTTATCACGCGAGATGGCGCCTTTGACATCGCCTTGGACGGCCAACCCCATCCAAAGCGCATAAAGACCGATCGCGGTCTGCATTGGCGGCAGAGTGGGTCGCAGCCCAAAACGTTGGGCGATATCTGTAACGAGCTCTCCGAACATCCGGTAACAGGCCGCCTTGCCCTCGCGGTGCCGTTCGGCGAAAACTGGATCTCGCCGCGCATGGAGCTGTAATTCAACGGACAGCAGAGACCATTGCGGTTCCTCAGCCAGCTTCGCGAGCTGAGCCGCGAGCACCTGAAGCGTAGCCTCGACATCGTCGCCGGCGCACTGAGCAACCAGCTCGCGCAAAAGCGCGACCTCGTCCTGAATGTGTGTCTGCAGGATCTCGACCAGCAGATCGTCCTTGCTGGCAAAATTGGAATAGAAGGCGCCCTGGGAGTGTCCCGCAGCGCTGCAGATGTTACGGATGGACATACCTGCGACGCCTTCATCGACGATCGATGCATAGGCCGCAACGATCAGCCGATCCCGGGTTTTCTTTTGAGCGTCTTTGCGTGTGAGGCGCATAACTGCGTGTTCCAGACGACCCGCGCACCGTGATCGCTCACGATTCCACATATCAATTGATATATGAAATGTGATTTGAAGGCGAGAGTGAATTCTTGGCCAGCCGTTTTGGTTCGCTTTCAGCGATGTTGGCGAAGCTGAGACGAGGAGGCGATTCCGAGCCGAGGAATTGTGCGGGGCGGAAGACCGGCCGGAACCCGCGGGTAAGAGCGCAGGCAGCTACTGCTGTGAAACTAAACGCCCGCCAGCTGTTCGCATAACCTTAATTATGGAACTAATTTGTTGATATTGCTGAGCTTTTTTCGACATTGGTCGGATCCAGGTTCCGATGGCCGGTTCTGTGCTCATGCGGCGGCTCGCTGGTTCGCGGCAACCGCCAGCATTTCACCAGTGCGTAGACAGCGGGGATCACAACCAGCGTCAGGACGGTCGAGGAGACCATGCCGCCGATCATCGGCACAGCAATGCGCTGCATCACCTCCGAGCCGGTGCCGTTGCTCCACAAGATCGGGACGAGGCCAGCCGTAATCGCGATCACCGTCATCATCTTCGGCCGTACCCGCTCCACGGCACCCAGCATTATCGCCTCGTAGACGTCATCGCGGGTAAAGGGCCGTCCCTCTGCGTCCCGAGTCGCCCGCAGGTCCGCCATGGCCTGCTCCAGATAAATCAGCATTATGACGCCAGTCTCGGCGGCAACGCCGGCAAGCGCGATAAAGCCGACCGCCACCGCCACCGACATATTGAACCCGAGCCACCACATCAACCAGATGCCACCGACGAGCGCGAACGGCAGCGACAGCATGACGATGACCGTTTCCGTCAGCGCCCGGAAGTTGAGATAGAGCAACAGGAATATGACGAGCAGCGTGAGTGGGACGACAATCTTCAATCGTGCTTCGGCGCGTTGCAGATATTCAAACTGGCCGCTCCACGAAAGGTAGGTGCCGGCAGGGAGTCTGATCTCTTTCGAGACCGCCTGCTGTGCCTCGGCGACATAGCCGCCAAGATCGCGGCCGACGATGTCGACGAAGACGTAGACTGCAAGTTGGCCGTTCTCGGTACGGATCGACGTCGCGCCGCGGGTGAGCTTGACCTTGGCGATCTCGCCGAGGGGCACCATTCCGCCGGTTGGCAACGACACCTGCACATCGCGCGCGATAGACTGGGGGTCGCTCCTGAAATCCCGTGGATAGCGGATGGTAACGGCATAGCGCTCGCGCCCCTCGACGGTGGTCGTCACCGTCTCGGCGCCCAACGCACTCGCGATCACGCTCTGGATGTCCCCGATCGACAAGCCATAACGGCCGAGCGCGTCACGATCTGGCACAATGTCGAGATAATAGCCGCCGATCACCCGCTCGGCATAGGCGCTCGATGTGCCTGATACACTGCGCAGCACCCGCTCGACTTCGCGAGCGCTCTGCTCCATCTGACCTAGATCGGTGCCAAAGACCTTCACACCGACGGGCGTGCGGATGCCGGTGGCAAGCATGTCAATGCGGGCACGGATCGGCATAGTCCAGGCATTGGAGACCCCCGGGAACTGCAATGCCTTGTCCATCTCGGCCCTCAGGCTGTCGATGGTAACGCCCGGGCGCCAGTCGCTCTTCGGCTTCAGATTGATGATGGTCTCGAACATCTCGGTCGGCGCCGGATCGGTCGCTGTGAGGGCACGTCCCGCCTTGCCATAGACGGAAGCCACCTCCGGGAAGCTCTTGATGATGCGGTCCTGCATCTGGAGCAGCTCGGCCGCCTTGGTCACGGAAATGCCGGGCAAGGTGGTTGGCATGTACATCAACGTGCCCTCGTCGAGATTCGGCATGAACTCTGAGCCGATCTGTCGCGCCGGCCACACTGTCACCCCGAGAGCAATGAGCGCGACGAAGAGGGTGAGCGTCTTGGCCCTCAAGACGCCACGAATGACTGGACGGTAGGCCCAAATCAAGAAGCGGTTGATCGGGTTCCGATGCTCCGGGATGATCCGGCCGCGCACGAAGACCACCATGAGCGCCGGCACCAACGTCACCGACAGCAACGCGGCGGCCGCCATTGAGAAGGTCTTGGTGAAGGCGAGCGGGCCGAACATCCGACCCTCCTGCGACTCCAGCGTAAAAATTGGCAGGAAAGAGACGGTAATGACGAGCAGGCTGAAGAAAAGCGCCGGGCCGACCTGACTGGCCGCCTCAATGAGGATCTCGGTGCGCGGCTTGGCCGGTGGCGCACGTTCCAAATGCTTGTGCGCGTTCTCGATCATTACGATGGCGGCGTCGATCATGGCGCCTACGGCGATCGCGATGCCGCCTAAGCTCATAATGTTCGAGCCGAGGCCTATCGACCTCATCCCCGCAAAGGCGATCAGGATACCGACCGGGAGCATCAGGATGGCGACGAGCGCGCTCCGCAGATGCAGCAGGAACACCACGCAGACTAGCGCAACGATCACGCTCTCCTCGATCAGCGTCCCTTTCAGCGTCTCGATCGCCCGGTCGATCAGTTCAGACCTATCGTAGACTGGGACAATCTCGGCGCCCTTGGGCAAGCTAGTCGCAATCTCAGCCAGCCGCACCTTGACGTTCTCGATCACCGTGAGCGCGTTGGCACCAAACCGTTGCAGCACGATTCCGCTTGCGACCTCACCGTCGCCGTTGAGTTCGGTGATGCCGCGGCGTTCGTCCGGCCCGATTTCGACACGCGCAACATCTTTGACCCGTAGCGACACGCCCCCGTCGGTCTTCAGCACAACGTTCTCAATGTCCGCGACACTTCGGATATAGCCGCGACCGCGCACCATGAACTCGAATTCGGATAGCTCGACGGTGCGGCCGCCAACATCGGCGTTGCTGGCCTTGACCGCCTCGCGCACTCGATCGAGCGAAATACCCAGTGCCCGCAGCCGGTTCGGATCAACCACGATCGAATATTGCTTCACGAACCCGCCAACACTGGCGACCTCCGCAACGCCCTCGGCCTTGGATGCGCCGAAGCGGATCACCCAATCCTGCAGCGAGCGCAACTCGGCAAGAGTCATTTCCTTGGCGACGACCGCGTATTGGTACACCCAGCCAACGCCAGTTGCATCCGGCCCCAAGGTCGGCGTGACCCCTGTCGGTAATCGCTGCCCGGCAGCGTTGAGATATTCGAGCACGCGCGAACGCGCCCAATAGGGATCGGTGCCGTCTTCGAAGATGACGTAGACGAACGAGACGCCGAAGAAGGAGAAACCGCGCACTACCTTCGATCTTGGTACCGTCAGCATCGAGGTGGTGAGCGGATAGGTGACTTGGTCTTCGACCACCTGCGGCGCCTGGCCCGGATAATCCGTATAGATGATCACCTGCACGTCGGAGAGGTCGGGTATAGCGTCGAGCGGGAGCGTCTTAAGCGCGTAGAGCCCGGCGGCGACCGCGAAGATGGTGCCGACGAAGACGAGCACAAGATTGCGGGCCGACCAGTCGATGAAGCGAGAGATCATCATGGTTGTGGCTCCGGCGGAGTCAGGCCGCGGAGCGCCGCCTTCAGATTGCTCTCGGCGTCGATCAGGAAATTTGCAGCGACCACGACACGGTCGCCCTCCGCAATCCCTTCGCGAATTTCGGTGAAGCCCGCGCCCCGCGCGCCGATTTTCACGTTTCGCGGCTCGAACTGCCCTTCTCCACGATCAATGATAACGAACTGCCGCGTGCCGCTATCGATCACCGCACTCTCGGGGACCGCCAACACCGGCGCCGCATCGCCTGCGCCGATCTCCACTTCCGCATACATATTTGGGAGCAGAACATCCCCGGGATTGGCGATCTCGATCCGCACTCTCGTTGCCCTGGTCGCCTCACCGACCTGCGGATAAATCAGCGAAGCGCGTCCTTCGAAGGTGCGCCCCGGTAGGCTTCGGACGTGGATCGCCACGGGCGCACCGAGCCGAACGGCCTCAAGATCGAACTCCGGCACATCGGCCAGTACCCAGATGGTCGAAATGTCCGCGAGACGGAATAGCACGTCGCCCGGCGCTGCCTTCATGCCGTCGACGACATTGCGTTCGAGCACGACGCCATCGCGCGGCGCGCGCCACGTCATCGAGAGCGGCACCTTGCGTGTCCTCTCGATCTCCGCGATCGCCTCTGGCGGTACACCCAGATTTTCCAGGCGCTGTCGGGCACCGCCGGCAGCACTGTCGCGACCGCCGATATTAAGATCGCTGAGGAACTGGGCGCCGGCGGCGGCAATGTCTGGCGAATAGAGCCTGAGGAGTACCTGGCCTTTCTTCACGCGATCCCCGGTCGTGACGCTCGCGACCTCGTTGATGAAGGCATCGCTCCGGGTTGCGACCACGGAAATGCGCCGTTCGTCGAGCTGAACCATTCCAGGTACGCGCATTGATCTGCCCACAGGACGCCGCGTCGCCAACTCGGATCGCACACCAGTCCGCTGCAGCTTGCCAAGCGGCACCCGCACGACGGGGCTACCATCATCTTCCCCCTCGTAAACGGGGATGTAATCCATCCCCATCGAATCCTTTTTCGGCGTCGGCGAGGTGTCAGGCAGCCCCATCGGATTGCGGTAGTAGAGAATGCGCCGCGGGGTGGCATCGGCCGTCGCCGGCGGCCTTTCCTCGAAGCTCACATCCTCGCTGGCACGAACGGCGCGAAAAGCCCGGCCGTCTCGGGTCTGGCGCGGCGTCGTCGAATAAGCCGGCCTGCCGTCAGGATCCTGATAATAGATGATCGCCCCCGTGGCCTCGGGCTGAGCCGTTACAGGGGTTCCCTCGCGACCAAGCCATTCGCGGAGGCCGGCCACGGGTAAGCCCCGGACGCCAGCCCAATAACCTCCGATCCCCGCCGCCAGAACAGCGGCGAGGGCGAGGACCCGCAGAGAGATCCGTCTCACGGCGTCGCCTTCAGGACCAGCTTGCTTTCGAGCGTGCCGGTTTCACCTTGTATCTTCGCTCCGAGCGAAAGGCGCCATCCGCCGGCCATCACCAGGTTGGCCTTGAAACGATAGACTCCCGGCTCCGTCGAGGGGAGAACCTCGATCGGCGCTGTCATCGTTTCCATGCCGTCTGGCGCCATGTCGATCCGGGTTGCAAAGATGACGGCGTCGGCGACTGATGAACCGGTTCGCTTGTCGACGAGGCGGACATCGACGATGGCCGCGTTGCCCTGCTTGACGTCGGTCTGAAGGAGCTGGAATTCGTAGTCCGTGACCTCTGCTTGCGCCGTCGAGAGGCCTGCCACGCAGAGTGCGACTGCGAGCGCGCCCGAGGCGGCGCTCTTCTTAGAAGTGGTCATCGTTTGAAAGTCCTAGATGCATCGACGTACCGTGCACATGGCCCGGCATGGCGTGGCTTAGGGCCACGCGCTCTCGGCCGCCCGAGCCTTGCTAGGGCGACACGATCCGGCGCGCTAACGCCGCCGGCGATGTTCTAGATTCGCGGAGGTCGAGCTGGGGGTTCTATCACAAGCGCGTCGCCGAACACGGCGTTGGCCGGGAGGAGCGTATCTGTTTGATCCCAAAAGACGACGAGGCTCGAAAGTGTCGACGACACCGAGGAGCACTTGGCCATGCAAAGCGCCATCAACGGGCACGATTTCGGGCAATCTGGCAGGTTTGGCTTCTCAACCGGACAACAGGACATGTCCTCCGCCATGTCGGACATCGACATGGCGGAGGCAGCCTGCACGACAGCACCGCTCGCCGATACAGCGAACGGTCCGGCAATGAGCCCCAAAACCGCTAGGATCGGGAGCAACCTGCGGAGCCAGATGCCAACCCTCATAGGCACTAGGATGCCACAGGCCTCACGTTAAGGGAAGATAGGGAATGATCGTCGTCCCTAACGCCACCTCAGCGCGACCGACGGTCCGCGTGCGACGACGCCATTGGCACCTGATTATCCACTCTAATTCCGCTTAGCGCCAAGAAGCCAGAATGCCGCCGCAAGAATATTCAAAAACAAGGCGTCTCTCTAGACTAGACGCTGACCTTTCGTTGATTGTGCCGTCGCCCGCTCGCTCGCTTCGATCTCCCGGATAACTTGTTCTTGCTCCGCGCGGAGCTTCGCAAGCGCATCCGTTTGCACAAGCGCGGCGGGAATCGGCTGACCGGGATGTTCCGCAATCGCTCGCGCAGCCTCGGCGGCGGCGGCAGCCTCCCGCGCCTCTCTTGACGCGGCCTGCTGCGATCCGGCCACAATGCTTCGTTCGGCTCGCAGCTCACGCTGCGATGTCGCATCCAACGCAACACCGGCCTCTTGTCTCCGCTCGGCATTGACCGCGCGAGCAGCGATTTGTTCCGCGGATGCGGCCTCGCGTTCTTCCTTAAGGCGGATTTCTTGGGCTCGCTCGATAAGCCGGTCTGCATTCGTTCCCACGATGGACTCGACCTCGCCGCGACTGAGTCGTTCGACGCCGCGCTCCTGGACTCGTTGAAGGTCGATGCGGTTGGCCAGAGTTTCGAGATAGCGAGCAGACGTCTCGCGGAACTGCTGCTTGGTCTCTCCCACGAGAAGGTCGCTCGTTCGCGAGACCGCCTCGTTCATCACGCGAAGGTCCTTCGCCATCTGTTCAGATGAAATGGCCATGCCGCTATCTTCCTTTGTGATCTGCTCGACACGACGTCCGATTGCTTGAAGTATCCCCCCGATGGCCTGCGCCATCAACAGACGCTCGAGCATGTCCTTGGCGATCGGATTGGCCGGCTGTTCGGCCGCTACCGTTCGCCAGGCCAACACGCTTTCATTCACAACTTTGCGAGCCGGCGGCGACTTCGGCAAGCTGATCGGATTTGCACGCGCAGTCGCGATCCGCTGCCGGGCATTGTCGATCAACCGCCGGTTAGCCGGATCGGCGGCATAGGCGCGATCCCTTGCTTCGCGAGCGGTTCGCGGCCGCTCCGCCGTCTCGACTATGGCCTTGTCCTTCGGGCCGTAGCTCTGCGACGACGCGCGCTCCCGCGCCGAGGTTGCTACGATGCGCAGCCCCTCCGCCTGGGCGTGCTGGGCGTATGCCGTGCGCCATTCGCGGAACGTTTCGGGCCCCGGGTGCAGTTTCTGGCCGGACTCGCCTTTCGCGGCGATCACGGCGTGGACGTGGATGTGGCCGGCCGACTCCTTATCGACGTGGATGCCGAACATGAATTTGTGGTCACCGAAGCGGTCCTGCAGGAAGGAGCGCGCGGCCCGTCTCAAGGCCTCGACATTGGTGCCCGCTTTCGCTGACAGCATGAGGTGCATCGTGTCGCGCACCGACTGCGAGCGAAGGGACGGCCCCCACTCGCGCGCCGCGACCCGTGTGTCGGCGACGTTGGCGATGGCCTTGCCCTTGTCGTCGACCACTGCGCCGTGCTCGACCAGCTTGTTGAGTCGATAGGTCACGCCGTTGCGGCCGTGGTTGGTCATTCCGGGCGACACGCCGATTGCCTGGGTACCAATCCCGGTCGCGGCATGGATGCGATCCGCGATCTTTCCCTCCGAGGCCATGTCGAAGCGCTTCCGCGTGAACTGCTTTTCGTGGTCTCCGACCCGCTCCTCGCGGACGCGGAACCGCTCCTTCGCCGGCCCTGCCAAGGCGATGACGAGGCGCGCCTCGAGGTCGCCGGATGACGTCGTGTCGAGCCGGTACGCGTAGCGGTGCCCGGCGAAGCCGGCAGCGATCGCCTTCTCGTAGGTTTCGCGGCCCTCTTCAGTATCCTTCACGCCGCGCAGCATCAGGCGGACTGCGGCGACGTCCTGGCTCTCGGCCCGCTTCGAGAAGTTGACCGACCACGCCTTGATCTCGTCGGCGACCGCCTCGCGGTCCGTCAACATGCGGCCGTCGTGGGTTTCGAGCGGCACGTCCTCGCGCTGCACGTACTGCCCCGTCTTGGTGGCCCGGACGGTCCCGTGCGCCCAGGACAGCACCTTGATGACCGCAGGCTGGTAGCCCGCGGCGAGCTGGCGCGCGCGGCCGACGGCGCCCGGCCCTGCCCCGCCCGCGCCGCCGGGGATCGGCGCCCGCGCGGCAGGACGAACCGGGCGCGGTCCACCGCCACCTCCCCCAGCCGACGACGGTGGCAACGACCGCGAGCGCTCTTCGTCGCGACCGCCGGTGATTGTATGCCCGCGGATGACCTGGTCTGCAGGTGGCACTTTGGGAAGCGGCGCAACCCGCGCCGCCCGCCGTCTCGGCTCGTCGTCAAGGCCGCCAAAGGCTCGGGGTCGGCGCCGTGACTCGGCGGCCGCGGTGACAGCTGTCCGTGCGGCCTCGACCTGCGCGACCCACCAGGCGATCTGGGCTGCGCGGTTCATCACGCCTCCTCGGTCGGGATCTCGGATGGCAGCGGAAGCCCGGCCTGCCGGCGCAGTTTCGAACCGTAGGCCACGGTCATCTCGGTCAATTCGTCGTTGATGGCGGCAACCACCTCGTGCAGGCCGCGCCACACCGGCTCGGTGTCCTCGATGCGCACCGCTTGGCCGCGGTGGATGGCGCGCAGGACCTGCGAGAGGTTGCGGCCGACCATCCGGACCTGCTGGGCGAGCTCGACGACGGCGCGTGTATTCTCCGCCGACAGTGCTGGCCCCGCCTGCACTGACGCGCGGATCAGGCGCCGCACCACCTCGGCCTTCGGCACGCCGAACAGCACAACGGCCGCCTGAAGCCGCGCCTCGTCGGCATCCGACAACTCGGTCCGGAGCCTCGGCTTGCGTCGCGGTTCTCTCGCGGAGCGAACCATCGGCGCTCCCTTCCTTCCCGTTCGCGCGGCTCTGCCGCTATTGCGCGTCAGCGCTGCCCGACTGCGTTCAGCAGTCGTCCCCGGGTTTGGCCCACAAACCGGTATCTTGTCAACTAACATCTAATAAATCGACTGTCAGACCTCTCCCAAAGAAGGGCGTTCACGACCAGGGAAGCCAGCCCATCTCCCGACACGGATCTTCCGGATAATCTCACCGCAAGTCAGCAATGACGAAGTCCACTAATGCGGCAATACCTCAATGAACGACGCCGCCAATACCGGAATGCCATAAAAGCGTGCTGTTGTATCCGCGCATTGCCGCCTTCACACATTGCCGAAATACCGCAATGACGCATTGCCCGAGCACCGCAACGCGTGACCACCGCAACACCGCAGTCACGCACTTCCGGAGTGACGAACTGCGGTATTGCCGAATATCTATTATATCGTATGTTAGATGAGCGATTCCACGAGAAGCAGGAGGTGGGCGTGCCAAGCGTTTTCGCAGTGGCTAACCCAAAGGGCGGCAGTGGTAAGACCACGGTCGCGATCATTCTCGCCGGCGAGTTCGCCAAACACGGCTACTCCGCCGCGATCGTCGACGCCGACCCGCAGGGGTCCTCCTACCAGTGGCACGCGTCGTCCGTCGCGCGCGGGCTGAGCCCTCAGGGCGTCGACCTCGTCCGCGCACCTGACGAGGCGGCGTTGGCCCAGGCTGTCGAGCGGCTCGCCGGCTACGACGTCGTCGTCATCGACACGCCCGGTTACTATGGCGAGGTCCTAGTCCAGGCGGCGTTGCGCGCCGACCTCGTCGTGCTGCCCTGCAAGGTCCACACTTTCGACGCGTCTCAGGTCGTACGGACGATCCGCAACCTCGAGCAGCACGCCGCCACCGCGCAGCTGCCGATGAGTCAGCACCGCGTGCTGTTCAACGAGTACGACAGCCTCGACCGCAACACGCGCCCCCTGCGCGAGGTCGTCGGCTACTTCGATTCCGAGCATGTCCCGGTGTGCGCGACGGCGCTCTACCGTCGCGTGACCTTCCGCACGATGACCAGCGGCTTCGGCACGCTCTACCAGATGAGCGACAAGGACGAGTCCGTGCGCAAGGCGCGCTACAACGCCGACCAGGTCGTGCGCGAGCTGCTCGCCGCGAGCCAAGGCTCCGCGGATGACACCGCAGCATGAGCGACGGCGCGCCGAGTGAGAAGCCGGATCGGCCTCCCCTGCCCCGCGACGCGTTCCGCGCGCAACGCGTTGGCACGCCGCCAGGACAGAGGCCCCCGCTACAGCCCGTCGTCGTCACCCCGGCCTATCATGACCCGGTCACGCCGGCGCCGCCTGCGCAAAGGAGGTTGTCGTCGGAGACGGGCGAGCCCGACCAGCCGAAGAAAGCGCCACGGTCGCCGCGCGACCGCAATCGCAATCCGTTCGAGGCCTATGGCGAGCGCGCGTCGTCGCGGCCCTACGCGCTACGCCTGCCCGACGCCATTGACCTCGCGCTTCGCCAGCTCGCCGCCGAGGAGCGCACGCAGCCTTTGCGCATTGTCGACCGCGCAATCCACGACCTCTTGAAACGGCTCGGACGTTTGCCGCCCGTCGACGGGCAATAGCCGTCGGCGAGGAAAAGCGACCGCGCAGTGATGACCGGTCTCTATGCACCTTCGTCCGGGAAGGAAGGGGTGGGTGGGGTGCGCGCAGCCTCGGACTTTTGGCGCTGCGTGGCGCCGAGCGCCATCAGCATGGGCCACACGGAGAACTGGCCGGCCGAGGCACGTCGCGCCAACGTCCTCAGGTAGCCGCCGGGGTTCCTGATTGCGCTGCCGCGTTGCAGGATAAGGGCGAGCGTGACGCTCGCCAAGCCAGGCCCCATTGCAACGCAGGTTTCCTCCCAAGCGCTCGGGCTGACGCCGAGCAACGGGCGCACGATCGCCGCGGTGTCGGTGACGTCGCGCGCCGTACGCAGACCCTCGCGCGCGTAGTCGACGAAGTCGGGGCACCTCTCGGCGACCAGCCGCACCGGGACGGGGAGCGCAGCGTCGCCCTTCGGTTCGGCTTGACGGGGCTCGCCGGCGCCGTAGCTGCCTTCGGATGCCGGGCATTCCGTTTCGCCGGTCGCGTCGCGAGGGGGCGCGTCCTCGATCTGATTCTCCAGAATGTGGAGGATCCGTTTCGATAGCTCGGCCAACGCGGCAGCGAGCGGCTCCAGCGTCTCTCTGCGCGCGGCCCGCGGCCGGCTGTCGAGCAGTTCCCTGTACTCGCGGTGAAGCGCCGGAAGGCCGGCGTCGACGTGCTGCTCGACGCCGAACGACAGCATCTTCGCGATGTCGCGGCGGGCAAGCGTAATCTGCTCGCGGAGCGCGTCCACTGCCCGGCGCTCTTCAATGGTACGGGCGGCTCGGCCAGCCAGCTCGTCCGCGCTCGCCACGAGCGGGCTGAGGTCGAACCCGAAAGTCTGCTCGATGCCGCCGCCCGGCGCGCGCCTCACGTAGCGCTTTCCGTTGGGGCTGTCGCGGCGAAGGATGAGCCCGGCGTCGACCAGGGCAGCAATGTGTCTGCGAAGTGTCGAGGCGGGAATGCCGTGCGCCCGCACCGAGAGCTCCCGGTTCGAGGGGAAAACCACAAGGTCGTCCGACCCGAGCGTGAGAACCGTGTCCGGGTGGAAGCTCAGCAGTGCATTCAGCACCGTGAGCGATCGGTCGGAGAGCCGGAGCTCCGCCCTCGCCTCGCAGACGTGGCGGAACATCCTCCACTTGTGTGCAGCCTTGCCGGCGCACAGCGTGACGTTTCGCTGCGCGCGCAGCGCAGTCGCGGACAACGGCCGCGGCCCGAAGGGGGCGGTTGGATTGAGGCCAGGCATCTGCATTCGCGTCCTCTCTTCGCGAGAGCGCGTGGCAAACAAAGACCGTGGCGTGAAAACGCGCGAGTCTCTTGAACTGTCGGGTGGCGCGGGCTAGGATGCTGTAGCGTTTACGAGGCACCGCTGGCGATTGGCGTCGCCAGCCCGCTGACCCTCTTGGGAGACCCGGCTCTGCCGGGTTTTTCTTTGTCCGAGCGCGCTCCTGTTGGTTGAATCGAATCCGTCTATTATATTGAATGTTAGACGGCAGTCCAACGTGTGGGTTATACGCCCGCACCGCAGTGACGACGTCGCATCAGCGAGGGACGCGAGCGACTCGATGAACACGAAGGTATCCGGCCGGAAGGCCGCTCACGCGGCTCACGGCAACACGCTGCTTATTGCGTTCCAGGACGCTCTCGAGTGCCTGCGCAAGGAGATGGGCCTCACCCGTTGCGCCTTCGCGAAGCGCCTCGGGATTCCAAGGTCGAGTTACTTCCACCTGATGACCGATGCAGCGAACCCAAGTCTCGACTACATCGAGCTCATAGCCGAGCGGGCCGGCGTCGAGCCGATCGCGTTCCTGGGCAAGGCCGGCCAGGGCCCGCGCCGATTCGGTGTCGGCGCGCGCTAAGTCGAGTCGCCTCAACAAGAAATTCGCTGCGCCAATGTCCAATATTCTAGACTTTGACACAGAGGTGTGGTGATGCTGGAGCGTGCCCAACGCGTAGCAGAGCCGGCCGAGATGTCGCCCGTCCGAAAGCCTCAGTCTCTCGATCACTCGGTTCTGAACGAGATGCTGGCGATTCGGATGCAGCAGCTCGAGATCGAAAATGGCGGCGCGGAGGCATTCCTGGCCAAGACGGGGCTCGCGCGCCACACCTATTACACGATGGTCCGCGGCATCGGTAATCCGACGATCCGCACGATCGAGCGCATCGCGACGAGCCTGAACATGAGCGTGTTCGAGCTCTTGGGCTTCGACGTCGCCGACGCGCGGCGCGCCCTGGAGAAGAGCGGCGTGAACTACGATGAGTTGATGTCGGCGATCACCAAGAAGAATCGCGCCGATCGCGCGCTGGCGCGTCAGACGCGGTCACGAAAACTGCCGTCCTGATACTCAAGGTGGAAGGGACCGGGGAGGCTCGCGCCTCCCCGTCTCTGGCTTAGGTGGCGGACCGCTCGGCGGCTTGGGCGAGCCGGCCGAACTCGAGGCCGATCAGGTCAACAGTGTAGATCCGCTGGCCGTCGCGCTCATAGCTGTTCTGCCGAACCCGGCCGCGCACGTGCACCAGGTCGCCCTTGCTGACGTGCTCGCTCACGTAGTCCTGGATCGACTTGGTGAAGATCGTCACCTCGTTCCAGTGCTGGTCGTCCTTCCACTCTCCGCCCTTGTCCTTGAAGGGGTAGTTGGCGCAGACGGTGACGCGGACCGTCTTGCCGACCTGCTTGATGGTCCCAACGCGGCCGATGAGGGTGAATTCGGCGATGTTGCGCATAGTCTCTCTCCATCTTGTGGGGCTGCGCCCCGTTGCGATGGCGATCCGTCATGGCCGGGAAGGCGGCACAGAGCCGGAGCCCGCGAGACGCGGGCGGAGGGCGAGCGCAGCGCTGCGCCCCGTCAGCCCGTGAATTTTGGCGCCGAAGGCGCGTGCGCGAGGAATGCCGACGGGCCCCGCTTGCGGGTGGCGGCAGGGGAAAATTCTCGGGCGAAGGGACCGACGTGCCGGCGACGGCCATAGGAATCCAGCCATGCAACCGGGAGCGCTGCCCGACGGGGAGAAGCGAGCAATCGTCGCCGTACCACCATTGCCCCGCGCCGGGCCAAAATTGGGCGGCAAGAACCCGCGTAGTCGATGCCAATCCATCGAGGACGTTGCACCAGCGAGAAGACGCCGCGCTGGATTTCGGGGCGATCCAAGCAGTCGACGGCACACGGAACGCACCGAGCAACAATGAGCGACCGCCGCGTGCCTGGCCGAACGGCAGAACAGCAGCGCAAACAGCCCGGGCACAACCCGAAGCCAGTCCGCGAAATTCCGGCCACGCCGTCGCGAACGTCGAACCGACCCGCCAGCATCGGGCGCGCCCCTCCCCTCGAGACCGCCACGCCGTCACGCCGATCGTTTGGTGCGCAGTTGCGCGTTGATCTGCGACATCAGGATCGGCCCGAGCGAGAACTCCCCGGCCCGCGCCTTCTCGGTCAGGCCACGCAAATAGCCGCCGGCCGATCGAATGGCCGCGCCGCGCTGCAGGATGCACGCCACAACCACGGCCGCCTGCATTTCGCCCATCACGGCTTGCGCCTCCTCCCAGGCGCTGGGGCTGATCCCGAGCATCGACCGGACCACCGCCGCCGTCGCCAGGAGGTCCCGCCAGTTCGAAATCCCGCCTCTGCCGTAGTCGGCGATGTCGGGGCAAGCCTTCATCACCAACCCAAGCGGATAGGCCGTCTCGGCAACCCTCGGCGTTTCAGGTTCTGGCACCGCCCTCGCCGCCCGGCTTCCTCGAAAGCCAGGTTCAAGATCAATTAAGGGGTCTGGATTTGAATTCTGTATATGGCGCTCACTTCGGGACTCATTGGCGCTCATATCTTGTGTTTTGACGTGGCTTTCCAGCAAGTTGAGGACATCGTCCGCGAGTTGCGAGAGCTCCTCGGCCGCCGCCTCGAGCTGGATGCGGGTCGCTGTGCGCGGAATCCCCTCGACGATCGAGCGAAAGTCGGCGTGGACGTCTGCCCAGTCCACAGGCCCCTGCCCTCCCCTGCGCGTCGAGACGCCCTCCTCGATGGCCGTCGCGATCATCTTGGCGATGTCGCGCCGGCACAGTGTGATGCGCTCGCGTGCGAGCTTGATGGCACGGGCTTCAGCCTCCACGGCCGCCGCCAGGTTCTCGAACTCCTCTGAGCGGACCACGAGCGGCGAAAGGTCGAAGCCGAACGCTAGCTCGATCTCGCCCGATGCGCCCTTGCGCGCGTAGCGCTTGCCGTTGGGACTGTCGCGGCGGACGATCAGTCCAGCGTCGACCAGGACGGCGAGATGGCGTCGCAGCGTAGACGCCGGCATGCCGTGCGCGCGAAGCGACAGGTGTTGGTTCGACGGGAAGACGACGAGGTCGTCCTCGCCCGTCAACGCGGTCTCGGGGTGGAACGTGAGAAGCGCATTCAGCACCGAAAGCGCGCGCTCCGTCACGCCGAGGCTCGGCCGCGCCCGGCAGATCGCCTGGAATATCTTCCACTTGTGTACGACCTTCTCGGGCGAACGCGACGATGCGGCGATCTGCGTTGCCACGTGGGCGAGCGTCAGCGATCGCCGCCCAAAGGGCGTCGTTGGGGTATGTGGTTCCATGTCTTGCCCTCATGCGGGCAAAGGAAATCTGCTCGCCGAAACGGCGCCGTCTCTCACGAGAGACTTGACTGCGATTCGCGGAAGTGATTCTCTATCAGTCGCCAAACTAAGACAGAGGCTTCCGGGACGGTGACGTTTCGGGGGCCTTTTTCTTTGCCTACGGTTCCTCTCGTGTTGTCAGGGTACGCGGTTCACGCATCTGCGCGGCGCTTGAATGCCGCATAGATCTCGGGCAGCTGATCGACGAGATACGCTCCGAAGTCGGGTGCGTGACGATTGTCGATCGTGAGGCGGGTTTGATCCTTGGCGCGCTCGATGCGCGCAACCTGCTTTCCATCGTCAGATTTGACGATATACGTCGCTGGCTTCTTCGGACGGCGAACCAAGGCCTTCAACACTCGCTCGAAGCGGGCATCGCTCGGGCCAGCCTGAAAATTTGCATCGGAAACCACGTCACGCCATTTTGTATCGCCCTGCTTCACCAGCGTCGCCAACTGCTCCCAACGGGGGCGCCCGACCTTCGGGGCCGCGCCAATAGCGATGATGAGGTCTTCGGGAAGCTCTCTGACAAGAGAAATCATCGTCGACAGATTTCCCTTTGGCACCGAGAGCGCTGACATGATTGCCGCACGTGCAATGCCACGATCCTCAAGTCTGGCCGCGAACAGCGCGCGCTCGATGAACGAGAGATCCTTGCGATCTGTATTCTCTTTGCCTTGAGCGACGACCAACTCTTCGTCGCTAAGCTCGCGCACAATCGCCTTAACGGGCCGACCGAGGGCACGAAGGGCTGCGACCCGGCGATGTCCATATGCGGCCTGGTAGCGTCCGGGAGCATCGATTCGCGGACGCACGAGGATCGGAACTTGTTGCCCATCCTCCGACAGTCCAGCCTTGAACGCCTCGAACTCGTCTCCATCGCTGACATTAAGGCGATCGCGTATGAACGCGGGATCGACGAGATTCGGATCGATCTCGACAACTTGGGCGCCCGATGCGAGTTGCGCCCGTAGCGCCTGGGCCTCGTCCGCATCGTCGGACAGGCTCTTCAGCGAGAGACCCATCGCTTTAAGCGAACCGGATGACACCGGCGGGCGCGTCGGCCGATCTTCGCTCGGGGCGGTTGGCCCGGTGATCGGCGCCATCATGGCCTTCAGTTGGTCGCGGCGCTTGTTCACGTCGCCCTCCCCCAAGCCTCAAGGACAAGGCTCTCAATTTCGGCATGGACAGTATCGAGCGCCTCGATCGCCCGGTCGTAGGTGCTGCGGGTAAAATTCTCGCGGCCGATCTCGTAAAGGGTCTGCTTCGTCAGCCCGGCGTCTGCAATCGCAGTCGACTTAAGGATCGGGGTCGTAAGGACACGCTCGCCAAACAAGCTTCGCATCAGGCCGACGATTTGGCCCTGTGGCCCGTCGGAAGGCTCGTATCGCGTGATCGCGTACCGGAAGAAGTCGTAGTCAGCGTCCCCCCCGGCCTTCTCGACAACGTCAAGGAGGCTGGAGGTCATGTGCAAGAACTGGGACATCGACGCGACGTCTAGCATTTGCGGATGAATGGTGACGAGGACGCTCCTCGCGGCGCAGAGCGCCGAGAGCGTAAGAAAGCCGAGCGAGGGCGGGCAGTCGAGTATTACAACGTCATACCGATCTTCTACCGAAGCTAACGCCGTAGCGATGCGGGAGAAAAACATTCGGTCGGAGCTACGGCGGCCCTCGGCGAGTACACGTGGCGTGTCGTGCTCAAATTCCTGAAGCTCCAGATTGCCGGGAACGATATCGAGACCGGCGAAGTAGGTCGTCCGGATAACGTCGCTCATCGGGCGTTGCTGGTCGTCGTAGCGGATCGCGCCGTAAAGGGTGTCGTTCTCTTGTAGGTCGAATTCCGGCTGCAATCCGAAAAGCGCCGACAACGAAGCCTGGGGGTCTAGGTCGATGGCGAGAGTGCGGAACCCACGCATTGCGAAGTACTGCGCGACATGTGCGGCAGTGGTTGTTTTGCCTGACCCGCCCTTGAAGTTGGTGACAGCAATCACCTGGAGATGATCGCCCTTGCGACGTGTCGGCAGATATGTCGGCTTCGAGCGGGCGAGCGTTCGCCGGACCTCGTGAATCTGTTCGAGCGTAAACAAGCGGCGCCCGCGCGCATTCTTTTCAGTTTCCGGAACGTCGCCGGAGATCGACAATTGACGAATGTATGCGTCGGTGACGCCAACCAGCTTGGCGGCTTCACCCGACGTGAATTTGCGCAGCTCCTTTTGAGCCGCGGGAGGGAAGGCGCGAGTTCGCAGCTCCTTCAGCTGCGCACTGAGCAAGTCGGCGTCCGACTCGATCAACCGAGTCAACGAGCGCACCTTTTTTCCGGTGCGATGACTTGGGTCAATTTGTGTTAGCTCTGTCATCTACGCTCGATGCCGCTATTTCTCGTGTCGAGCGTAAATTCTCTTGTTCGTCCGAGTCGGTCAAGCGATTTAGAGTTAACGCGCATTAACCATTGTGGCGGAATGGTCGGGCCGCCGCTAAAGCATACGCGAGTCGCATTGCATCGGTCTGGAGCCGCTGTGCGGTCGTGCGCTGCCACTCAATTTCGAGGACCGTCCTGAAGAGTTCTCAGCTGAGAACTTTCCCGCTAGGCGCCCGATAGGCGGATTGCCGAAATCTGTTAGCGAGTTTCGGACTGCGCGGCGAAGGGTGACGCGCCCGAAGCGCGCCTTTGCAGCGACGTTGGGGAAAGACGGAACCGCGGTAGTTCTCAGCTGAGAACTTTCCCTTCGTAACCGCCATCCATCGACTTCGGCACGAAGCGATCGACACAGGAAGAGGCGCCCCTTCACCGCAGGTTCGCGCGACATTTCGCACTGTGAGCGGTCCTCACACTAGATCCCAAGGCGGGCCGCCCTGCCCTGCGCGCGCTCTGCCTCGTTGTAATAGCTCGCAGCCTGCTGCACAGACCGATGCTGCGACTGCTGCATTGCCTCGGGCAAGCCAATGCCCTGGCGCGCCGCTTCGGTGAGGTACCCTGCCCGCAATCCATGCGCAGCGAACTCTTTGGGGTCAAGCTCAGCCATCGTGCAGCGCCGCTTGACGATCAGATTGATCGATTGGGGGGTCAGCGCGCGCTCCTCGATCGCCTCCCAACGGTCGATCGCGCGGAAGATCGCGCCTTTCCGGATATCAGCTCGATCGAGCCACTCCCGCAACGCCTCGACCGGCGGGCCGACCAGGAACACCCTCCCCACGTCATCAGCGTCGCCGGTTTTCGTGCGACCGAGCTGGATCGAGATGCACGGCAGCGTCGCCGAATTCGGGTCGAGCGGATCAAGCGGCACCGCCGGCTCCTCGCTCAGCTGCTCGATCCGCAGCCGCGCCACCTCGCTGCGCCGCCGCCCGCCGGAGGCGAAGGCCAGCAGCAGAATCGCGAGGTCGCGCGTGTCGGCGAGTCGGTCCGTCGCGCAGGTCGCGGCCAGGCGGTCGAGGACGTCGCGCGTCACGGCCCGCTTGCTCTTGCGCCGGCGCGGCCGCGGCGAGGCCCTCACCGCCAGGCGCACGGCCGACCGCACGGCGGGAGAGCCAAAGGGCCCCTCGATCCCCTTCCACCGGTGCAGCGTGCCCCAGCTCGCCAGGCGCCGCTTCACGGTGCTCGGCGCATGCGGGCCGGCGCTGCGCAACAGCCCCTCCCCGCGCAGCGCCTCGGCGACCGCCGCCGGCATCCCGTGCCGGGGGTCGGTTTCGCGCTGCGCCAGATCCCACAAGTGATGCGCGACGAACTTCAGCGCCAACGCTTCCGTCGCCGGCCACGGCAGCGGCCCGCCGGTGGCGGCCGCCGCCCAGCCTTCGAGATAAGCCAGATCCGATGCCAAAGCCCGCAGGCTGTTTTCGCCCATGCCCTCGCGCGCGAGGTGCTTGAGCGTCGCGACGTCGTCGTCCGTGAGCAGTTGCGCGAGGCGATCGCGCCGGTCCATCGGCAGGATGGCCGAAAGCGTATCGAGCTCCAGGGCGCGCCGGGATTCGGCGTCGAGCGATCGGCCTTTGACAATGTCGTCCATGTCCCGCCTCAGAATCCGTAAGATCGCTCGGCCCAGCGCAGCAGCACCGCGGCGTCTGGGTCCGGCAGGCGGACGCGCTGCGCCTTGAGGCCTTCGGCGATCGCGAGGCCGACGTCGGCCTCGACCCAGTGGCCGTGGGTCATCAGGAAGAACCAGCCGAAGGGCAGTCCGACTTCGCTGTCGACCGCCTCGATCCGGTCCATCAACTGGTGAACCGACGTCTCGGGCGTCATCAGGAGCCGCTCTCGTGGCGGCTTCAGCGGCCGCGGGATGAAGCCGACCTCGCGCTCGCCCTTGTGGGTGTAGTCGCGGACGTCGAGCGCCCAGTGCGTAAATACGCGTTGCGACCGCGCGCTCGAGTCCTCCCAGTCGCGGAAGAACCGCACCTCACGCGGCACGAAGTCGAAATAGTCGGGCACTAGGTCCAGGAAGGACGTCTCGCGCACCGCCCCGCGCGGCCCGGTCTCGCGGATGACCCGCTGCTCCATCTCAGGCCGCCTAACCTCGCGCTTCTCGCGCTCGATCCGGCCGCAGCGGTCGAGGAAGCTGCGGACGTGGACAAAAGCGCCGCCGGCGCGGTCAACAAGTCGGTAGACGGGACCGGCGAGGCGGTCCGTCTCGGGGAGGGGATCCCGGCGCGGCCAGCTCGGATCGAGCAGTTCCTCTCCACCCCACGGCCGGTAGTCCGGATTGACGACAGGGCCGGCCCGCCATTCGACCTCGCGGCCGAGCGCGATCTGGATGTAGTCGGCCGCGGCGGGCCCGGTCGGCGCGAAGACGAAGGCGCTCGTGCCGCGCCATTCCGTGATCTGCAGGTCGGTCTCCTTGAGACGCGCCCAGGTCGCCTTGACGTCGCCGCCGTCTCTGGCGAGCTCGGCGGTCATCCACGGCCGCAACTCGCCAGAGACGGCGGCGAGGGCAGGGACGAGGTCGGCGTCGGCCGAGGCCGGGTCGAGGCCAGCCAGTGCGGCTTGGATTGAGGCCGAGTCGGGCAGGCGGACGGGAGGAGGGGTCATGGCAAGGACCTCTTGCGGGATTAGCGGGATTTCCGTATATTCCGGAACAAAGGAGAACCCATCATGGCTTCCACCGTGACCGCCGCCGAGGTCTCCAAGAACTTCGGCGCCTACCAGGACGCCGCCGTGCGCGAGCCGGTGGTGATCACCAAGAACGGCCGCCCGCGCACCGTACTGATGGCCTACGAGGACTTCGTCCGCCTGTCGAAGCGCGACCGTCGTGTCCAGCGCACCATCGACCTCAGGGACGCCGAGATCGCCGCGGTCGAGGCCGCCGAGATGACGCCGGACCCTGACCAGGTCGGCGCCTCCGCCAAGCAGACCGCCGGCTGAGGGGTGCTGCCGACCGACATCAGGCTCGGCTGGGTCTTCCGCTATGCCTACCTTTGGGACTGGCAGCACCGCGAGGGCCGCGAGGACGGCGACAAGGACCGCCCGTGCCTGGTGCTGGCGATCGTCATGACGACGGAGGTGGGCGACCGCGTCGTGCGCGTGCTGCCGATCACCCACACGCCGCCGGCCAACCCCGCCGACGCGATCGAGATCCCAGCCGACGTCAAGACGCGCCTGCGGCTCGACGCGGAGCGCTCGTGGATCGTGCTGACCGAGAGCAACCGCTTCACCTGGCCGGGGCCGGACCTGCGCAACATCGACACAGAGAGCGGCTATTACGGCGCCCTGACGCCGGGTCTGTTCGCCGAGGTGAAGCGCCGCTTCGTGGCGATCGCCCGGGGCGAGGTCGCGACCAGCGCGCCGCACCGGAGCGTGCCGCGCACCGATTGACGGCCACCGGCGGCGGCCGATTGCATCCGGAAGAGGGCAGGGGGCTGGCAGCGGCGGCGTCCTCGCGTCGATTGGAGGCCCGGCGGGCGTGATTGTCCGGGCTGAAGGCGCTGAGAATCGCTGATTTGCGATTCCGTGTCCATCACTATCGATAAGGGGTGGTTATCGATAGTGAGAGAAGCGCGCCTGAAGACATCGCTGTGACGGAAGCGAAAGCCGTGATAGCTTCCGTTTGAGCGATTCCCATTAAGGTTATCAAGACGTTGCACTCCGGTTACCAAATCCCCGATCCGCTGCCTTGGGCGGCCATCGCCGGACCGCTCGCGGCGGCCGAGGACGCACTGGCCCGGCTCGACGAGCGCTTGGCCAAAAGCCCGATCCGCGACGGCTGGATGGCCCGCACCCACTTCACCGACGCCTGCGCCAGTCTGTGGCTGGAAGGCGAGCTCGTCCACCTCGACGATCTCGTTCTCCACGATGCCGGCATGGACATCCGCGCCCCAACCCACGAACTGACCCGCGCCCACGCCGTGCTGCGCACGCGCCGGCGCATCGCCGCGGCCAAGCCCGACTGGGCGCTGTCGGCGGCCGGCCTCGCCGGGCTGCGGGGCAGGGGAGGGCAGGGCGATCGGGAAGCGGAACGGGTCAACCGCAATGGGGAAGAGGATAAGGCGCGCGGTCCGGAGGACGAAGACAGTGACGCTGATACCGGTGAGGCGTTTCGGGTGGCCCCAACCGACGACCGGCTGGCCGACGTCTTCGCGGCCATGGACGCCGCGATCGCCCACGCCGATCGCACGCTGGCGGGCGAAACCAATAGTCGGCGCCAGCCGCAGCCCGAGCGCGACCCGCTGGTCTACGACCTCGACTGGGACGAGGACGAACGTCTCGACGCCTGGCGTACGGTCGTCGACCAAACACGCAACCTGCCGCCGACGCTGGCGTCGGCAATTACGGCAGAAGCCTGGGCCGCGATCGAGCCGCTGCAGCACACACCCTGGCTCGGACGCCTGCTCGGCGCCAGCCTGCTACGGGAACGCGGCAAGGCGCGGATGCACCTGCCGTGCCTGCACGAGGGACTTAAGGCGATCCCGCGCGAGCGACGGCGGCCGGCCGACAGGGCAGAGCGTCTCGCAGTCCAGCTCGAGGCGATCGCCGCCGCGGCCGCGGCCGGGCTGAAGGACCACGACCGCTGGCTGACCGCCCGCACCCTGCTGGCCCGCAAGCTCGACGGCCGCCGCTCGACCTCCTCCCTGCCGGCGCTGCTCGACTATGTGCTGACCCGCCCGATCGTCTCGGCCGGCATGATCGCGGAAGAGCTAGAGATCACGCCGCGCGCCGCGCAGGACCTGGTTGGAAAGCTCGGGTTGCGGGAGGCGACCGGGAGGGGACGTTATCGAGCGTGGGGCGTTGTTTAGATGTCGCCCGACTGCGGTGATCTGCGTTGTTTAAATCAGGCAGTAACCCCATCGTGAAACGCTGCATTTGCGGTTATGATTCGTCGAGCAGGAGAAAGCAAAGTACAGCCATGGCCCGCGGGGAGTTGATGAAAAAATTGCTGGCCAGCTACGGTCGGGACGATGAGTTCCGCGCCGTGGCGGAGCAAATCATCGGCGAAGAGGAAAAGAAGAACAACCGCGTGCTGGCGCGCAGCCTGCGCAAAACACTCGAGGCTGGCCCAAGCCGCCCGAGCGGTCCGAAGGCGCTTGCGCCCCTGCTTCCGTTCCCCGAAGCGGCCGCCGACTTCATCGAGCGGATTGAGCCGCGGCACACGCGCAATGATATCGTGCTCGGGGCGACGAACGTGCGGGTGCTGCTCGGCCTGGTCAAAGAGTTTCGCCGCGCCGACGACATCCGGCGTCATGGCCTCAAGGTCCGATCCAAGCTCCTGTTCTGCGGCCCGCCGGGATGCGGCAAGACCCTGTGCGCGGAGATTTTTGCAGCCGAACTCGGTCTGCCGCTGTTCCTCGTCAAGCTCGATCGGCTGATCTCGTCCTACCTGGGGGAGACGGCCGGCAACGTCCGCAAGATTTTCGAGTTCGCGCGCAAACAGCCCTGCGTCCTGTTCTTTGACGAGTTCGACGCCCTGGCGCGCTCGCGCGACGACTCGAGCGAGCACAACGAGCTGCGCCGGGTCGTCAACAGCCTGCTGCTGTTCATCGACCATATCCAGCCGAAGGGCTTTCTGATCGCCGCGACCAACCTCGATCAATCGCTCGATCCGGCGGTGTGGCGGCGCTTCGACGAGGTCGTCTGGTTCGACAAGCCGGATCGGGCGATGATCGCCCGGTTCCTACGGCTCAAATTCAAGAACATCGCCACCGCGTTCGATCCGCTGCAGCATGCGGCGGCGCTGCAAGGCTACTCCTATGCCGAAATCGAGCGCGTCTGCACGCAGGCGGTCAAGACGATGATCATCGATCGCCGCAAGCAGGTGCAGGCCCGCGACTTCAATCGCGCCTTGGAAGACGAGGCGCGCCGCCGGGCAGGACAGTCTCGCCTCGCGCCGCCGAGCTAGGCGCGCCGTGGCCCGATACGATCATCTCGAACTCGTCCGGCTTCCCGAGCAATTCGAGCGCCGCAAGCACGGCGGCGGCGGTCCGCCGCCTGTGCGCGATCGCGACCAGCACACCACGAAGCTGCGCGACGAACTCGAGGCTGCGACGCAGGAGCAACGACGTCGGCGCAAGCCCGAATTCGTCGATCCTTCTTTGATTTTGCGCGTGCAGATGACGGGTCCGCTTCTCGAGGAGGACTGGGAACGCCTGGGGCTCACGGTCTTGTCCAGCGACGCAGATCGCACCCTCGTGCTGTTCGCGTCGAACGAAGATATGGTGGATTTCCGCGCGCGGCTTGATGCCTATCAGGGTGGCCCACCCCCCGGCCAGAAACACGCCCCCTACGTCAATTTCGTCTCCGGAATCGAAAGCATTGGATCGGTCGAGCCGCGCGATCGGATCGGTCCACGCTTGCGTGAAGAAGGATTCGCTGATGTCGCGGATTTCGTCGCACAGACATCCTATCTGGTGGACATCGAGCTTTGGGATCTGGGCGAGCGTCGCCTGCGCGAACGCAAGATCGAGGATGTCATTCGCTACGTCGAAGCACGGGCTGGCGATGTCTTCGATCGCTATGTCGGCCCATCGATCAGCATGTTTCGCGCGCAGCTGACGGGGGAGCTGTTGCGAACTCTCCTGACGGTTGAGGAAATCGCGGCGATCGATCTGCCGCCGGCGCCGGATGTGACGACGGCAGAGGCGCTCGACATGGTGCTGGCGGATGCGCCGCCGCTGAACGCCGTCGCTGATGACGCCCCGCTGATCGGCATCATCGACAGCGGCGTCAACGATCACCCATTTTTGGCGGACATCCTTGTCGGTTCGATCGGCGTTCCCGCCGAGCTCGGCACCGCCGACGTCTGGGGTCATGGCACCCGCGTGGCCGGTGTCGCCGTGTTCGGCGATCTTCGTGCGCAGCTCGGCGCAGGCGGGTTACAGCGCGGCGCGCGGCTTTGTGCGGCAAAGGTGGTGAACGACCAAGGAGGCTTTGACGATCGGCGGCTCGTGCCCTCGCAGATGCGCGAGGCGATCACGACCCTGAACCAGCGCTTTGGCTGTCGGGTCTTCGTGATCGCGCTGGCCGACCGCCGGCGCGTCTTCGACGGCGGCAAGGTCGGAACATGGGCCGCCACGCTCGACGAACTGGCGCGCGAGCTCGACGTCGTCATCATCGTCTCGTCCGGCAATCGAAGCCCGCGCGGCGGAAATCGCCTCGAACAGGCAGTGACGGAATATCCGCACTACCTTCTCGAGGATGCCAACCGGTTGTTTGAGCCGGCCGGTGCCTTGAACGTCATCACCGTCGGCGCACTCGCGCATGGCGAAGGTCTCGATCCCGATCGTGCCGACGACGTCCGCGTCCGCGCCATCACACGCCTGCATGAGCCGGCGCCATTCTCGCGGATCGGGCCGGGACCGGGCGGCGCAACCAAACCCGACGTGGTCGAGATTGGCGGCACGCTGATTTTCGATGCCGTCGTCGCGAGGCTGCGGGGAGGGGAGGACGTCGGCAGCGCCGGTGTTCTGACCCTGCATCACAGCTATCTCGATCGGCTCTTCACGGCGGGCTCGGGCACGTCCTATGCCGCGCCGCGCGTCGCCTTCAGCGCCGCTCAGATCTTGACGCGCTTCCCGCAGGCCTCCGCCAATCTCGTCCGCGCGCTCATTGTAGGGTCTGCGGAAATCCCGCCGCCCGCCGGCGAGCGGCTTCAGCTGCTTGGTGGAGATGCGACGCGGGCGATTGTCGGTCACGGTCTGGTGGACCTCGAGCGCGCCGCATTCTCGGACGACGCCCGCGTGACCCTCTATGCCGAGGATGAGCTCGCGCTCGATCATTTTGCCGTCTATCGGATTCCGATCCCGGAAGCGTTTCAGGCGGGCAACGGCGAGCGCTGCATTCGCGTGACGCTGGCATTCGATCCACCGGTCCGTCACACCCGGAACGACTATGCCGGCGTCGGCATGTCCTTTCGGCTGGTTCGTGGGTGCCAGCCCGATTTGATCTTCGAGCATTATCGCAAGCGTGAACAGGACGACGGCCCGTTTCCCGAACTTGCACCGCGATACAATTGCAATCTCCTTCCGGGACCGCAATTGCGCGAGAAGGGGACTGTTCAGCGCGCGACCGTCACCTTCAAACGCGGTGTCGAAGAATACGGCGACAGCTACTATCTCGTCGTGCGCTGCGAAAGCGGCTGGGCGACCTATGTCGATCGGCAGCGTTTCTCCGTCGTCGTAGAGCTGCTCCACAAGGCCGAGGTTCAGCTCTACGAACGCGTACGGCAGCGGATCAGGGTCCAAGCATAGTCTAAGCTATCCGAGCAAGCGTACCGCTCCGCGGCCAACGCTTCGCGCATCAGATCGAACAGCTGGCAGAGCTTAGCGACGAGCCGATCGTGGGCGCGGTGTGCGAGAGCGTTCTCGCATTCAAGCCGATAGGCCATGACCATGATCTTGAAGCCGCAGAAGCGGGTGCACAATCGGACGTCAGAGAGCGAAGGAACCACGGCGCCGACGAGGCGCCGTGTCTGCATCCGGCCCGCGCTCGGGATCGATAAGCAGCACGATCACCGCGACCTCCCGCCAGCGGCGCCGTCGTCAGCAGCATCGAGCAGGCGCACAACGCTCTGGAAACTCTTGACCGATGAATTGATCATGCGCAGGCGACGCATCACACCGAACCGGAAAAACGGGAGGACTCGGCCGTGAACGCAATTTGCGAGAGGAGCGTCAGGGCGTCTCCTGTTAGCTCAAGCAGTGCGTTGTTGACCCCGTAAATGTGGTTCTGCTGCGCCCCGTGCATGAAGAATAGATTATTCTCGGCGTTTCCTTCGATCACGAAAGGAGCCGCAAACTGTCTATACGACTTTTCATATTCGACTTCTTGGAACCCGAACTCATTAAAGGACATCGCGTCTCGCGCGTCAGTGAAATGGCCTCGACGATCCAGGCCGCGTTTGAAAGTCTGTGTCACAGATTTTTCCCGGCCCAGCCAATGGCCGGGCGAGCTTGCGATTTCGCGACGGCATGTGGCGCTGATAGCAAGAACACGAACGCCTGCAATTCGATTGCCGCTCAAATGCTGGGAGGAATTGAGATGACGGAAATCACACTCTCCGCGACGCCGAAGGGCAACGGCTATCAGGCGACGGTGACGTTTCCGGGGGGCGTTTCGGTGAGCTCTGCCGAAACCTATCCAACGATCGCGGAGGCAATCACCGCCGCCGCGCAGAAGTTGGTCGCAATGCCAGAGCGCCTCGCGGCCTTGGATCGATCACATCCCACGGGCCACGCATAACTGGCTCGGCCCTGGGTGGCCCGCGCCGAAGCCGGTGTGACTGATTGATCAAGCCGATGAATCGATCCGAGCAGATCGATTCATGAAAGGCGTTGGACGCCGCTTCCAAAGGAAGCGAGACTCAAGCCATGGCCGACGAGGATCCTGCACAGCTCCATCTGCATCGCATCGAGCCGGCCCGAAATATGCGGCGCTTCTATGCGCTCGCGCTTCAGCCGACGCTGTTCGGCGGCGCGTCGGTCATGCGGAACTGGGGCCGCATCGGAACGAACGGCCAGTCGATGATGGAGACCTTCGACCAGCCGGAGGAAGCGACGGCGACGCTCGGCCGGCTCGAACGTACAAAAAGGCGCCGCGGCTATCGCGATGCCAAAGCCCCCGCTCGCAGCTAGGCTTGTGCAAGTCGGCGTACTTCATCTTCAGCGTCACCGTGCGCGCCCGCACTTGTTTCGCCTCGCACAGACGCCACACCTCCGCGACAAGAGCGCTGATTTCGGGATATACGCTCTCTCTGTCCAACAGGTCGGTCTGGAAAGTGTCTTCGGCGCCAATCGCGTACCCTTCGCATCAGCGACGCCGGTTATCCTGGTCGCGCGCAGAGCGCTGAAGCGTGCTGGCGTCACCGGCCTTGGGCGGCGACATTCCCATATCTTCCGCCATACGCTCGCCACCAGCATGATCCGGTCGGGCGCAAGCCTCACTGAGATCGGCGAGGTTCTCCGTCATCAGGAACCGGACACGACCCGCATCTACGCGAAGGTCGATGTCGATAGCCTTCGCCGCCTCAGCCTGCCTTGGCCGGGAGGTGCGCGATGAGCGAGCTCCACGAAGTCTTGGAAAGCTATCTTACGGTGCGACGCGCGCTCGGATTCAAGCTGGAGAGCCAAGAGACACGGCTCCGCAGCTTTGTTACCTTTATGGATGCGCGCGGCGCAACGGTCGTCACGGCGAAGCTTGCAGTCGCGTGGGCGGGATCGCAATGCGGGCCTGCAACTTGGTCGTCGCGGCTATCAACCGTTCGGTCCTTCGCCCAGCATCTCACCAACACCGAACCGCGGACCGAGATCCCGCCATCAGGCATATACCCGCCGCAACGCCGGCCGCGCCCGTACATTTATTCTGATGCCGAGATCGACGATCTCCTGGCTACAATGCCGGCACTGCACCGCTCCGGCCTGCAGGGAAGAACATATCAGTGCTTTTTTGGGCTCCTGGCGGTCGCAGGACTTCGCTTCAGCGAGGCCGCCAACCTCGCGCGTCACGATGCCGATCTCGAGCAGGGCGTGCTCACCATCCGCGAGACCAAGTTCGGCAAGTCGCGCATCATTCCATTGCACCCGACCACGATCGATGCGCTCGCAGCCTATGTGGCCGAACGCGACGCTTGTCCGGTGCGGCGGAAGGGCCGTTACTTCTTCACCGGCGATCGCGGTGCCGGCCTCAACCACGCCAACGTGCACAAATCCTTCGCCGTCTGGACGCGCAGGGCAAGATTACGCTTGAAGCAACGCAGCGGACCACGCATCCATGATCTCCGTCATACTTTCGCAGTGCGCACCCTGCTGGGCTGGTATCATGACGGCGAGGATGTCGAGCGCCGCCAGCCAGCCCTCACCACCTATATGGGGCATACCCATCTGCGCGACACCTACTGGTACTTAACCGCGTCTCCGGAGCTGCTCGACCACGCCAGACTGCGCCTCGAGGCGCGCTGGGAGGCGACAGCATGACCAACCCTTTGCCAAGCCTCATCGAGCGCTTCTTCAATCAGCGGCTGATGCAACAGCGGAACGTCAGTCCGCATACGGTCGCATCCTACCGGGATACGTTTCGTTTATTGTTCAAGTTCGCGCGTGCCCGGCTCGGCAAGGCACCCTCCGATCTGGAGCTCACAGATCTCGACGCGTCGTTGATTGTCGCGTTTATGGAGGATCTGCATGTCGGCCGCGGCGCCAGCACTGCAACCTACAACCTCAGGCTCACCGCCATCCGGGGCTTCTTTCGGTTCGTGGCCTTCGAAGAGCCCGCCTATAGCGGTCAAATCCAGCGAGTCCTCGCCATTCCAGGCAAGCTCGTCACCAAGCGCGAAGTGCATTTCCTCGTGCGCGCCGAGATCGAAGCCATTCTCGCCGCCCCCGACCGGAGCACATGGCTTGGGCGGCGGGATTATACGCTGCTGCTCGTCGCAGTGCAGACCGGCTTGCGAGTAGCGGAATTGGTCCGGCTGGACCGAGAGGCGGTCAGCCTGGGCGTGGGTGCGCATATCCGGTGCCTCGGCAAGGGTCGCAAGGAGCGCGCGACACCGCTGACCAAGATCGCCCGGCTCGCTCTTCAGGCTTGGCTCGAGGAAGCACCACGCCGCAGGGCCGCGGCGCTTTTCCCGACCGTACATGGCGACAGGATGAGCGCAGACGCCGTGCAGTACCTCCTTGCCAAGCATGTCTCGGCGGCCGGTGAGCAATGTCCGTCGCTTCGCAAGAAGCGGGTCTCTCCGCACGTGCTGCGCCATAGCGCGGCGATGGAGCTGCTCGACGCAGGCGTTGACAGCACGGTCATCTCCCTGTGGCTCGGGCACGAGTCCACCCGCTCGACCCAGCCATACCTTCATGCGCATCTTGCGCTGAAGGAGGCAGCACTCGCCAAGGTCGAGCCGCTCACCGGCCAGCCCGGCGGGCGGTTCAAGGCGGATGACCAGTTGCTCGCGTTCCTCGACGCGCTCTGAGCTCAACTGACTCGATGATACTACGGATACTCCCGTAGGATCATCGAGGCGTTGGGAGGGTAATCAGATCCAGCGGCGCACCTCGCATCGGTAATCCCGATAGTCAGCGCCGAGATCCCGATCCAATACCTGCTCCTCAATGCGGACTTGGAGGTGCACGGCTATGATCAGCATGAGGGTCAAGGCGAGCTGAATGAGGCTCGGCAGCGCAATCAAGAGGCCAATGAAGAGCATCACCTGGCCGACGAACACCGGGTTGCGCGATACGGCGAAAGGCCCCGTTCGCACGATGCTGCCGAGCTGCCCCGATGCCGCCCCGATCCGCCAGGACCGGCCCATGTAGACCTGTGCATAGAGAGCCAAGGCGGCTCCGGCCAGGACGAGGACGCCTCCGACCAGATCACCAGCACGGCCATCGAGCGCGTCGTGCATTGGGTCGGCCAGAGCGTCGCCTGATAACGGCGCCGCCAGCGCATAAAGGGCGGCACCGACGAATGAGAGGCGGAACAGGAGCGCCGGGAGCGCTTGCTTCTCCGATCCCTTGCCGAACAGCCAGAGCGAAAGCCCCGAGGCCCGAGCCGCGCGCGCGGTCAGGATGAGGAACAGCGCCATATAGGCCAGGACGGCCGCGGCGCAGACGGTCTCGATCGCCGACATAAAGGCTTCTGCAGTTCGCCGATCAGGGATAGCTCGCGAACACTTCCGTCGATCCGTCATGGCGCACCAGCAGCACGTCATAGGGATCGGCGTCTGGTCCCGGCTCGCCCATGCCGGGTGAACCATAGGGCATATCCGGAACGGTCAGGCCGATCGCTTCGGGACGCTCGGCCAGCAGCCGGTCGATCTCGCGGGCCGGCACATGCCCCTCGATCACATAGCCCTCGATCATGCCTGTGTGACAGGAAGTGAGGCCCGGCTTTAGCCCGGCGGCGAGCTTCCTCTGCATTAGTTCGGCCATCGGCAGGTTCTCGATCTCGGCCGTGTAACCGTTCTCTTCGAGATGCTTCGTCCAGGCGATGCAGCAGCCGCAGCCGTTGGTGGACATCACCTCGACATGGCTTGCGGCGGCAATCGCCGTTCCGCCCAACATCAGCGAGGTGGCGAGGGCGAGCCCGGTTCTGCGAAGGAATGGCATGGCGTCTTCTCCTTGTGTTTAGGCGGCCGTCTCGGCCAGGCGCTGAAGTTTCTGCAGCTGGGTTTCCCGCGGCTCGTGCAAGTCGAGCGTTCCTGCGAAGTCGCCCTCGGCGTCGAAGAGGTAGACGCCGGCTGTGTGGTCCATGGTGTAGTTGCCGCCTTCAAGCGGCACCTTCTCGTAATAGGCGGCGAACGCCTTCGCGGCCTCGTCCGTCTGCTCCTTCGTGCCGCGAAGGGCGAGGATGCGGGCGTCGAAGGAGGTCATGTAGTTGGCCAGCAGCTCTTGGCTGTCGCGCTCGGGATCGACGGTGATGAACAGCGGCGTGATCTGTTCAGCCGCGGGCCCAAGATCCGCCAGCAGACCCGTCAGCTCGAACAGCGTCGTCGGGCAGATGTCCGGGCAATGCGTGAAGCCGAAGAACACGAGAAACGGTTTGCCCTCCAGGTCCTCGTCGGTCAGCGTCTTGCCCCCATGCGTCGTCAGCTCAAAGGGGCCGCCGATCTCGGCAACGCCCGTAGCCGTGCTGGACATGACTGCTCCGGGTCGTTCCACGCCGGGCAGGATGCCGCTGAACGCCAGGAGCACGCCCCCGACGATGGCCACCGCGCCCCAGGCGGCGATCCGGATGATCTTCAACGCCCTCATTGCGACGCGGCCGCTCCATGGCCTTCATGGTTCTGAGGCGCCTCTGGAGTCGCGCCCATCGGCACGATTGCGAACTCGACCGCGACGTCACCGGCCTTCTCAAAGGTGAGCGTTGCCGAGAAGCGCCCGCCGTCCTTCAGCGGCTCGGCTGGGTCGACGAACATGATGTGGGCAGCGCCGGGCTGTAGCTCGAGGGCTTCGCCGGGCGCGATCGCAACCCCGTTCTCGACAGGTCGCATCCGCGCCACGCCATCGGTCATTGTGGACTCGTGAATCTCGACGGCCTCGGCCGCCCCCGAGGAGCCGCCGAGCAGGCGATCTGACTCGGTCCCGGTGTTGGTGATGGTGACATAGCCACCGGCGACCGGCGCGCCCGGCGGCGTCGCCCGTGCCCAGGGAGGGGCAATGGCGAGCGGCCCGGCCGTGTAGTCGTGGGCGAGCGCACCTTGCGCTGCCGCGGTCAGAACCAGCCCGAGCGTGAGGGCTTTCACAAGTATCATCCATTCACTCCGATTGTCTTGTCTGTGGCCGCGCCCGCACCCGTCCGGCGGCTCGCCGAGGAGCCTTCGGCACGAAAGCGCAGGAGGCGCAGTGCATTGATGGTGACGAGCACGGTGGCGCCGGTATCGGCCAGGATCGCCATCCAGAGCGTCGTCGTGCCGGTGAGCGTCGTCACCAGGAAGACAGCCTTGAGGCCGAGCGCCAGCGCGATATTCTGCCAGATATTGCCAAGCGTCGCACGCGACAACTCGATAAGCTCGGCCACGCCCGTTACGCGGTTCTTCAAGAGCGCCGCATCGGCCGTCTCCAGCGCAACGTCGGTGCCACCGCCCATGGCGATACCGACTGAGGCGGCGGCTAGCGCCGGCGCATCGTTGATGCCGTCACCCACCATGGCGATGCCGCCGTGCGCCTTCAGCGCGCCGATCTCGGCGAGCTTGGCATCGGGCAGAAGCTCCGCCTTCGCCTCCAGGCCAAGGCCGCCGGCGATCGCGGCGGCGGTGCGCCCGTTGTCGCCGGTCAGCATGACAGTGTGGACGCCGAGCGCGTTGAGTCTGGCGACGCCGGCGGCCGCATCCTCGCGCGGCTCGTCGCGCAGGGCGATGATGCCGAGAAAGCGCTTGCCGGCAAGCACCACGACAGCCGTTTTGCCCTCCGCCTCCAGCGCTTGCAAGCGAGCGCCGAACTCGTCCGGGATCGTGACTTGCTCAGCCGCATAGCGCGGCGACCCGACCGAAACGAAGCCCTCACGCAGGCGCGCCGTCACAGCCTTGCCGGGGATCGCCATCGCGCCGCCGAAGACCTTCGGCAGCTCCAGGCCGCGCGCCTCGGCCGCTTCGATGATAGCGGCGCCGAGCGGGTGACTGGACCCGTGCTCGACCGCGGCGGCTTTCGCGAGGACTTCGGCCTCGTCACTCTCTACAGCGATGATGTCGGTCACACGCGGTCGACCGAGCGTCAGCGTGCCGGTCTTGTCGAAGGCGACGGTGCGCACCTTGCCCAGGATCTCCAGCGCAGCGCCGCCCTTCACAAGAAGGCCCCGCCGGGCGCCGGCAGCCAGGCCGGAGGCGATGGCCGCCGGGGTGGAAATGACGAGCGCGCATGGGCAGGCGATCAGGAGCGTCGCCAAGCCGCGATAGATCCAGGTCGACCACTCCGCCCCGGTGAGGAGCGGCGGCACGACCATGATGAGCGCCGCGACCGCCATAGCCGTGGGCGTGTAAAAGAAGCTGAACCGGTCGATGAAGCGCGCCGTCGGCGCTTTCGAGCCCTGCGCCTCCTCCACGAGGTGGATGATGCGAGCGATCGTGTTGTCGGCCGCCGTGCGCGTAATGCGGACCCGCAGCACGCCATTGGCGTTGATGCTGCCGGCATAAACGGCGCTTCCCGCCTCCTTCAGGACCGGCACGGACTCGCCCGTGACCGGCGCCTCGTCCAGCTCGGACGTGCCCTCGATCACCTCGCCGTCTGAGGGAACGCGATCGCCGGGCCGGACCACGACGACATCGCCGATGCCAAGCCGTTCGACCGGAACTTCCGACACCTCGCCGTCCCGTTCGAGGCGGGCGACGCGTGGCACGAGGTTCATCAGCGCCGCGATCCCGGCGCGTGCCCGGCCTGCGGCGACGTTCTCCAGCAGCTCGCCCACGGCGAACAGGAAGATCACAACCGCCGCCTCCGCGCCCTCGCCGATCGCGAGGGCGCCGATCGCGGCGACGGTCATCAGGGTTTCGATGCTGAAGGGTGTGCCATGGCGCGCCCCGGCAACAGCGCGCTGGGCGATCGGGACCAGACCGAGAAGCGCCGCCGCTACATAGGCCCACTCGGCCAATTCCGGTGCTATCGTCGCGATGAGGAAGGCGAGGACCAGGAGGGCGCCGGTGCCGACAACGAGCTGTCCCTTGCGGGTGCGCCACCAGGTCCGGTCGATCCTTTCAGGATGGTTACGCGCGATGTTTGCGCCGGTGGGGATCTCGCCGGGCACAGGATGAGGCGTATAGCCGAGCGAGCGGATGCGGTCCTCGATCGCCTTGCGGGACGTGCGATCCTCGTCCAGGGCAAGGGACAGCATCTCCAGCCCGACATTCACATTGATGTCGCTGACGCCGGGCAGGCGCTTCAATCCGTTTTCGATCTTTAGTCCGCAGGCTCCGCAATCCATGCCTTCGACGCGGAGCTTGAGCGCAGTGGCGGCCTCGGCTGCCATGGGTGTCACCTCGACTTCTTCAATGTGAAACCCTATATGCACCCTGTAGCAACTACAGGGTCAAGGCCATGGTGCACGACAGTCTCTCCATCGGCGATCTGGCCAAGGCGACGGCCACGAAGGTGGAGACGATCCGCTACTATGAGCGGATCGGGCTTCTTCCGACGCCGGAGCGGACCGCTGGAAATTACCGCAGCTATTCGGCTGCGCATCTCGGCCGCCTCAGCTTCGTCCGCCGGGCGCGTGATCTCGGCTTCTCAATCGACCAGGTGCGTGATCTTCTCGGGCTGTCCGACCAGCGCGACCGGTCCTGCGAGGCCGTCGACGCGATCGCGCGTGAGAATCTGGCCGAGGTCGAGCGCAAGATCCGCGACCTTCAGGCGCTGCGCCGCGAACTCGGCAGCATCCTCAGCCAGTGCGGCTGCGGTACGATCGCCGAATGCCGGATCATCGAGGCGCTTTCACCGACGGCCATGTGATGAGCTGAACAAGGCTCGGCACTAGACAGGAGCGCTCGCAGCCTCCCTCACCCGGCAGATGATGAACCGGCTTCGGGGCAGGGCCGGCAGCCTGGAATAATCAAGCTGAAGATCCTGCTCCGGCACATAGTATCCGATTCGCCTGGCCAGAACGTCCGCCGCCTGCTTCATGAGCCCGATCGTGATCCACTCGCCCGGGCAGCGGTGGTTCACGTCGTGATTCCCGCCGCCCTGGGGAATGAAGCTGAAGGGGCTTCCGTCCCATTCGCGAAATCGCTCTGGCTGAAACACTTCAGGCGCGTCCCATGTCCTGGCGTCGTGGTTCGTCCCGTGAAGGTCCAGGATAACGCGTCTTCTGCCGGGGAAACGGTACCCCCTCCACTCGAAGTCGCCGCGCACCAGAGCTGCGACAGCGGGAAAGAAGGGGTAGAAGCGCCGAACCTCCTGCACGAACAGTTCCGTATAGCCCGTGTCGTCGCCAGCTTCGAGCTTGCGCCGGCATTCAGGAAACTGATGGAGGGCGTGGGCAACGAAGGTGATGTAGACGCCGACGGCGACGATCGGCCTGATCACGTTGAGGATTTCCACAGCGGCAACGTGCGGGCTCAGCAACTCGCCGTTCAAGTCCCGGTGCTCCGCAATGATCGAAGCAGCCGATCCTTCCGGCGGGCGGATTTGCCCTGAACGGATCTGCCCGACAATGTTCTCGATCCAGCGATCGGCCCGCTTGCGCGCCCAACGCGCCCGCCAATGCGCGAGGCCGACTGATCCTGCGGCGTCGAACAGCGCCGTGATCTCGTGCGTACGCTGTCGAACCTGAGCCTCGGGGAGCGGCACCCCGGCCCAGGCGCAGGCGGCTCGGGTCAGGAGTTCGTGAAGCTCGTCGTATAGGACGATCTCGTCCCTCAGCGCCCATAGGCAGGCGCGTGCCTGCCATTCCTCCCCGCTTGTCGCCATCAGCCCTTCGATCCGCTCAGGGGTCATCAGCGACATGAACATTTGCTTGCGGTGTCGGTGGGCCTCGTCGTCCAGCCCTTGTACGCCGCCCTTTCCGAGCAGCGTCTTTTGGATGCGCCCGATCATGGCGCCCTGCCGCATGAACAGGCTCTGATCGTAGAAGAGCCGGGCCGCCTTTGGCCCCGTCATACAGATTGTCTTGCGAAGCATGAGCCGGGTCTCGAACAGATCCGATCCATGGGCGCGGCACTGCTTCGAGATGAACCTGTAGGGATCAGCGAGGAAAGCGAGCGTTGCGTCTGGCCGGTTGTCGCGGGGAACCTGGGGCATCAGGGCGCCTTCATCGGACGGATTTCGGGTCAGCTTTTCGGACCCTCATCTCGTCTCTCGGCCATACACTTTCGAGTAGTAGAAGGCCGACGCCGCTGACGATCGCCACATCGGCGAGGTTGAACGCTGGCCAGTGATAGGCGCCGAGATAGAAATCCAGAAAGTCCGTCACGGCGCCATGCTGTAGCCGGTCAACAAGGTTGCCGAGCGCGCCTCCGACAATGAGCCCGAGCGAAACGGCTGTCAGGCGGTCGTCTGCGCGCTTCATCCAGACAAGGAGTCCGGTCACTATCGCGAGCGTAAAGGCAATGAGCATCCAAGGCGGGGCATCACCGAACAGCCCGAAGCTTACGCCCGTGTTGCGGCCTAGGACGAGGTTGAAGAACCCGGTGACCGGAATCACCTGCGGCGGCGCCATGACGTGGTTGAGGATCACCCACTTTGACGCCTGATCGGCCGCGAACGCGAGGAACATGATTGGAAGCCCAAGCTTCAGCATAGCGTTGCGTTCTCCGTTGTTGGGCTCATCCGATCTGGCCGAGAGCTGGGAAGGTCTGGAGGAGCCAGATCGCGAAGCTGGTGAGATGGCCGGTGATCATGGCGACGCCCATCACCACCATGATCCCGCCGGCGACGATCTTCAGAACGCGTCCGGTTCGCCGCATCGCCGTCATCCGCGCCATGAAACCGCGCATGAACAGGGCAGCGAGGATGAAGGGCAGGCCGAGACCGAGCGAATAGACGGCCAGGAGGACCGTTCCGCTTCCGGCAGTGGCATTCGCAGCCGAAAGCGCCAGGATCGCGCCAAGGACCGGCCCGATGCAGGGGGTCCAGCCGAAGGCAAAGGCGAGGCCGAGGAAATAGCTCGCCCAAGGGCCGCCGCTATGCGCGCCCGAATGAAACCTCACATCACGTTCGAGCCACGGCATGGGCACCAGGCCGGTCGTGAACAGGCCGAAGATGATGACGATCGCGCCGCCGATCAGGTTGGCCTCATAGAGGTGCGTGCGCAGAACCCCGCTCAGGGCCGTCGCGCTGGCCCCGAGCAGGACGAAGACGGTGGTGAAGCCGAGCACGAAGCAGACGCTGAGGCCGAGTGTCCGGCCCGCCTCCTTGAAGCTTGCTTCGGCGGCAAGACCATCCGGGCTGATCGTGCGCCCGGCGACATAGGAGACGTAGCCCGGCACGAGCGGCAGCACGCAAGGGGACAGAAATGAGACGACGCCCGCGGCAAAGGCCGTGGCTATTCCGACGCCGGAGAGGTCCACGACTATTTCCCGTCAGGCGCTGGCGCCGGTCGCCGGGGTAGCTTCCCGCAGGTCCGAGCGTGCGTCGCGGATGATCGACCAGGAGGATTGCAGGAACAGCCCAGCGATCACGACGGCAACGACGAGGTCCGGCCAGGGTGTGCCGGTCCATGCCACCAGCCCCGCCGCCACGACAACGGCCGCGTTGCCGATCGCGTCGTTGCGCGAGAACAGCCAGACCGCCCGCACATTGGAGTCACCTGTCCGGTGCGGGATCAGGACGAGCGCGGCCGCGACGTTGATCACGAGCGCGATGATCGCGAACAGACCCATCAACTCCGCCTCAGGTTGGTGCTGCACCAGCACGCGATAAGCGGTCGTGCCAAGCACGCCGAGGCCGAGAGCGCCGAGGAACAGGCCCTGGATGAGAGCCGACCGGGCGCGCCAGAGCAGGCTCCAACCGATGGCGAGCAGGCCGAGGAACGTGATCAGCCCATCGCCTAGGAAATCCAGGGCATCGGCCTTCAGGGCCTGCGATCCCGAGAGAAAGCCCCCGAACATCTCAATAACACCGTAGCCGGCATTGAGCCCGACGACGATCCAAAGCGCCCGCTTATAGGCCGGGGTGATGTGGCTGAGATCCTTCGGTAAGTCGTCATCATCGTCGTCTGCCTGCGCTGACGGGCGGTCCAGCCGATTGAGTTGGTAGCCGATGCCCGTCACGGCCCGTTCGACCTCCGGAAGACGGGTATCGGGATCATCGACGTGAAGCGTCATGATCTGCGTGGCGGTCGAGACCTTCACGTCCTCGACTCCAACCGAGCGCACGGCCTTCTCGATCTTCGCCGCGCACGAGGGGCAATCCATGCCAGTGACGCGGTAGCGCGTCGTCTCGGCATCACTCGTTGAAGCTGCTACGCTCATGGCCATCTTCCCTAATCGTGAAGGGCTATATATCATTCGTGGCTGATATGTCGAGCGATGCTGAACTGATCGAGCGGGTTGATGTCCCGACCCTCGCCTTGCGGGCGAAGCTGTTTCGGGGGCTGGCGGATGCATCGCGGCTGTCGATCCTGGACGCCGTGCGCGCAGGACCATTATCCGTGGGCGAGATCGTCGCGACGACCGGCCTGTCGCAGTCGAACGCGTCGAACCATCTGCGGTGCCTCAGCGAATGCGGTCTTGTGGTTGGTGAGCAGCGCGGCCGCTTCGTTCATTATCGCCTGAGCGATCCGCGCCTGGACGATCTGCTTGTGTTGGCCCACGAATTGCTGCGGGAGACCGCCTGCGGCGTCGAGGCCTGCGAGAACCACGACAGCTAGCAGCCAAGCTACCAAATCTCCGCCTCTCGTTCCGGTCGAACTATGCCGAGTCAGCAAGTTTGGTCTATCGGAAGTTCCGGGGCTTAGGCATCCTGCTCGGCATAGTCTCCGGCTCGGGATAAGTGCCTTTATGCCGAGTTCGGCATAACGGAATATAGATGTCACGCGCTCGCACCGCTCTCGGCGGCTGCTCGCGCGGATCGGGACTCGAACCGCCGTTGCGGACCTGATCGCCGCGGCCATGGGGCAGGGGAAAGCCCGCCTCGCGCTCGCCGACGCTGGCAAGCTCGCCCGACAGATCGACGATTCGCTGCGCGACGAGGTGAACCACCTCTCCCTCGCGCTGGATGCGGCCGCGCACCGCCATCATGCTCGCCGACATGATAGCGCGGCGATTGGCTTCGAAGACCTTCACCCAGACGACGAGGTTGGCAATGCCGGTCTCGTCCTCCAGTGTGATGAACATCACCCCCTTGGCTGATCCCGGCCGCTGGCGGACGAGGACGATGCCGGCCGCCTCGAGCCATCGGCCGTCGCGGGAAGCCATCGCTTCCGCGCAGGTGACGATCCGCCGACGATGCAGGTCGCTTCGGAGAAACGACACCGGGTGACTGCGCAAAGATAATCCAACATGCCGATAATCTTCGACGACTTCGCCGCCCGTCTTCATCGATCGCAACGCCACCGCGGGTTCGTTGATCTCGGCGCTTGGACCGTGATCGCGCGCCGCGGCGGCCACGAATAGCGGCAAGGGGTCATCCCTCAAAGCCTTGATCGCCCACAGCGCCTCGCGCCGTGCGAGACCGAGTGCCGGCCGGAACGCATCGGCCTCGGCCAGGAGAACGAGCGCGGCCTGCGGCACGTCGGAGCGGCGCCAGAGGTCGTCGACCGAGGCGAAGGATTGATCGGCGCGCGCCGCGACGATCCGGGCGGCGTGGGCATTTGCAAGGCCGCGGACCATACGCATCCCGAGCCTGACCGCAAAGCGACTCTCGTCGCCGGTTGGCTCCAGCGTGCAATCCCACCGCGAGGCTGCGATGCAGACCGGCCGTACCTCGATGCCGTGCTCGATCGCATCTCTCACGATCTGTGCCGGCGCATAAAAACCCATCGGCTGGCTGTTGAGCAAAGCGGCGCAGAAGACATCCGGATGCCAGCATTTGAGCCAGGCGCTGGCATAGGCGATCAGGGCGAACGAGGCGGCATGGCTTTCGGGGAATCCATACGAGCCGAAGCCTTCCAATTGCCGAAACGTCTTCTCGGCGAAATCGCGCTCGTATCCGTTGGCCACCATGCCATCGATCAATTTGGTCTTGAACGACGAGACCCCGCCCGTGAATTTGAACGTGGCCATCGACTTGCGCAGCATGTCGGCCTCGCCGGGCGTGAAGCCCGCGCAGGTAATGGCGACTCTCATCGCTTGTTCTTGAAACAGGGGCACGCCCAAGGTTTTTCCGAGCACCTGCTCGAGCTCGGGTTTGGGATAGTGGACGGGCTCGCGCCCCTCGCGGCGGCGAAGATAGGGATGGACCATGTCACCCTGGATCGGACCCGGCCGGACGATCGCCACCTGCACGACGAGGTCGTAATAGGTTCTGGGCTTGAGGCGCGGAAGCATCGACATCTGTGCGCGGCTTTCGATTTGAAACGTCCCGAGCGTATCTGCCTTCCTGATCATGGCGTAGGTGCGGGGATCCTCGGCAGGAATCGTCGCGAGGTCGAGCTCGACGCCCTTGTGCTGCGCGAGCAGGTCGAGGCCCTTCTTCATGCAGGTGAGCATGCCTAAGGCCAACACGTCGACCTTCATGAAACGCAATGCGTCGATGTCGTCCTTATCCCACTCAATGACCTGCCGGTCTTTCATGCTCGCCGGTTCGATCGGCACGAGATCGTCGAGCCGGTCGTGGGTCAAGACAAAGCCGCCGGGGTGCTGCGACAAGTGCCGCGGCGCACCCATGAGCTGGCGCGCCAAGTCGAGCGTCAATCGCAGCCGCCGATCGGCAGAATTGAGGTTGAGCTCCTCGACATGGCGATTTTCGACGCCTTCCTCGGACCAGCCCCAGATCTGCCTGGACAGCGACGCGATCAGATCTTCGGGCAATCCGAGCGCCTTGCCGACATCGCGCAGTGCACCCTTCGTGCGGTAGCGGATCACGGTGGAGCACAGCGCGGCGTGATCGCGACCGTAGGTCTCGAATACCCACTGCATGACGATCTCTCGCCTTTCGTGCTCAAAATCGACGTCAATGTCGGGAGGCTCGCGGCGCTCTTCGCTGACGAAGCGCTCGAACAACAGGTCGTTACGCCCGGGATCGATCGAGGTGATGCCGAGCACATAGCAGACGGCGGAATTCGCCGCCGAGCCGCGACCCTGGCACAGGATGTCGCGTGAGCGCGCGAACCTGACGATGCTGTTGACCGTCAAAAAATAGGGCGCGTAGTCGAGTTTCTTGATGAGACGCAGCTCGTGCTGAATCACAGCGCGCACCTCGTCGGGCAAACCTTCGGGATAGCGGGCGGCAGAGCCTTCCCAGGTGAGTTTTTCGAGCGTCTCCTGCGGCGAAAGCGAGGGATCGTCGCGCTCCTCCGGATACTGGTAGGCCAGTTCATCGAGGCTGAAGCGACAACGATCGGCGATCTCCAGCGTGCGGTCCAGAGCCTCCGGGTAGCGGCTGAACAGCCTGTGCATCTCCTCGGGCGGCTTGAGATAACGATCGGCATGGCGTTCGCGCCGATCACCGAGCGCGTCGATCGTGACATTGTGCCGAATGCAGGTGACGACGTCCTGAAGGATCCGGTGATCGGGTGCGTGGAAGAGGACGTCATTGGTCACGACACTTCGGACTTTCGCAGCCGCGGCGGCGTTCGAGAGCTCATGAAGCCGCAGTTGATCGTTCGGCCGACGCCGAAGCGTGAGCGCCATATAGGCGCGATCGGCAAACACATCGTACAGCCGGCGCAGGTGCAATCGACAATGATCATCGGCTGTGTCCGGCACGAGTACCGCGATCATGCCCTCGCCATAGGCAACGACGTCGGCCCATCCAAGGCTGCACTTGCCCTTTCCCGCGCGTCGCTTGCCGAGCGAAAGCAGCCGGCAGAGCCGCGAGTAAGCGGATCGATCAGTCGGATAGACCAGAAGCGACATGCCATCCGAAAGATCCAGGCGGCAGCCGATGATCAAGCCCACACCGGTTGCCTTCGAGGCTTCGTATGCGCGAACGATGCCGGCAAGGCTGTTGCGGTCGACGATCGCGAGCGCCTCGATGCCGTGCATCGCCGCCTGGGCGAAGAGCTCGTCGGCCGAGGACGCGCCGCGCAAAAAGCTGAAGTGCGATGTGGTCTGAAGCTCGACATAGCGGTGGGTGCTCATCCGAACACCCCGTGCATGAACCAGCGATGCGATCCGGTCGCGGCGTCTTTGCCGTCGCCGGTGCGATAAAGCCAGTATCGCTCGCCGGCCTCGTCCTCGACCCTGAAATAGTCGCGCACCGTGACGAGTTCGGCGTCACGCTTCCACCATTCGCCGAAAACGCGTTCGGGGCCGTCCGCGCGTCGCACGCGGCGGCGGATGCCGCGCCAGGTGAAGGTGACGGGCGGATGGTCGGGCAAAAGCGCGACGGTCTCGATCAACTCGGGATGCGGCAGGAGGCGGGCCGGTCGCGGCCAATGCCCAGGCCATGTGGCGCCGGTGTCGGGCGCCATCGCAGGAATTCGAGCGACGGCACGCTCGGGCACGTCGCTGGATATCGGCATCGCGCGGTAGACCGACCGCTCGCCGACCCGATTGGCGAGCGTATCGATGAGATCCGACACGTCGGGGGCGGCCTCTTCGATCAGCGAGCTCACGGTCTGCTTGCGGACAAGCGGCTCGGCGAGACTCGCGGCGAGCGACATCAACTCGATACCGAAGCCGGGATCGATCGTCTCGATCTTGTCGCATAAAAGTCGGGTGAGACGCTTCACGTCGCGCACCGGGACCGCCATGCCGATGCGGATCGCTTGGCGCTGATTGTCGACGCGCCGAAGATGAAGATCGAGCCGCCGCGCGCCAAGGTCGGCTTCCTCGAGGCGCTCGCACAGCGCGACGACGAGCTTGCCGATGTAGCGCGCGATGGTCTCGGCGGCGCCGATCGGTTCGGCAAAGCTGCGTCGGACCTCGATCAAATCGGCTGGCCGCACCGGATCGATGGGCTCCGCCACCGCCCCGATCGCCTGGTCGAGCCGTCGGCCGAACTCGGGACCGAAGCGAAGCGTCAGCGGCGCGCGCGGTTGCGCCAGGAGGTCGCCGATCCGCTCGAAGCCGAGCACGCGCAGATCGTGGGTCATGGCGGCTGGCAGGCGCAGCGATTCCAGCGGCAAGGAGGAGATGATCGCCGGACCATGTCCGGGTGCTGCGACGAAACCCGGCTGCGCGAGATAGCGAGCGAAGGCGTGCGCAGCGCCCCAACTGTCGGCGACGGCTGCGCGCGCGGCGATGCCGGACATGGCAACGCGCCCGATCAGCGCATCGAGCATCGCCTCTTCGCCGCCGTGAAGGTGATCCGCGCCCGTGGTGTCGATCACGATACCGTCGGTGCCGTCCACCGCAACGATCGGGGCAAAGCGCTGCAGGATCCATAGGGCGAGGCGTTCGAGCGCGGCGGAATCCGCGATCGGATCGGCATCCTGGACAAGAAGGTCCGGCACAAGGACTTGCGCCTTCGCGACCGGCATGCCGGGCCGCAGGCCCGCCCCCCGCGCGGCGGCATCCGCCGACACCACCAAGCGCCGGCTTCCTTCCCGGCCGATCAGGACGAGCGGGGCCTCAACCGGAGGCGCCGCGTCGCCAGCCTTCCGCCGAAGCCGGTCGGTGGACCAGCTCGGCAGGAAGAGCGAGACAACCCGTGTCATCGCAAGCCTCCAACTCGAAATCTGCACTCTCGCCCGCGCGGGCGCGGATCAACTCGACGAGCCACCGATGGCGGCCGACACCCGGAACGGGAAGCGGCGCCGAGGGCAGCACCGAGATCCTCCAGCGCGTCATCGCCGCGGTCGGTTGGCCGAAATCGGCCGCATCGGTCTGGCGCCGCCAGCGCCGGAGCGCGATGCCGATCGTGCCGGCCTCTTCAGCCGCAAGCTGCAGCCGCCGGGACGCGGTCATGGAAAGACGCGCGACCTCGCCGACGACGGCGCCCAGGCCGCCGTGGCGAAGGCCTTCCTCCATGCAGGCAAGGATCGCCTTGTCGTCACCTGCCTCGACGTAAATCACCTTGTCGGGCGGCAGCCCTGCCTGGGCAAGCGCCGGCGCGAAAAGGTCCGGACGCGTGATGCACCACAGGACCTTGCCTTTCGTCCGTGCGGCGACGCCGCCGGCGAAGAGGGCAGCGGCTGCGCCGTCGACGGCGCCGAATCCGCCGCCCGCAACCTCATGCAGAGCCCCGTGCGCTAGCCCTCCGCCGGGAAGCCGTGAATCCACCTCGGCAATTCCGAATGGAAGCACCGATTTCGCGCGCAGGGTTCGACCCTCGATCTTCTCGATTTGCGCGCGCAACGACTCTATGGCGGGCTCCGGCCGCAAGCTGGTCCTTGACCTCCTGGGATGGCTCTTGCATCATGTTCTCTATTTGTTCTCCAAACAGATGGCATGAGTCAAGAGCGACGTCGAATCTCGTGGCGAAGCGAACCGACAGCGGGTCAGAGGTCGCACATTCCCTCGCACTCATTGCCGAAGAGATCGAACTGCCCGTGGTCGGCGGCCGTCGACAGGTCGGTAAGGTCGAGCGGCACGCACGAGCGATGCAGGAACACTTCGCCGCGGATGCCGCGGAGACCGGAGCGCAGAGCGTGATCAACCTCGACCGCATCAGCCCACTCCTTGGCGTCGTGATTGCGCATATGGCGCCAGCGCGCATTGTTGTGGAATGGGCAGCCGATGCACGCGCTCTTCGGCGGGATCGGATAGCCATGGCGGCGCAGCCACGCCACGCAGTCCTGCCGGCACATCCGTCGCTCGATCAAGGGAAAGCGCTTGATCTGCCAGGCTTCGAAGCTCGGCTTGGCCCGGATGACCTCGTCGGTGCTGATGCCGATCCATTGCTCGACGACAGGGAAGGAGGGCGAGCGCTTGCGGGCAAGGCCGGCGAGCTCTCGGACCTTGCGCCGGATCGGAACGATCTTGAACTCTGTCGTGCATTGCCGGCGGATCATGCCGATCGAGACGGTCTCGGTCGCGCTCCGGCGCTCGCCGATCTCGATCAGCTCGCCCTCGTCATTCTCATCGAGGATCGGAATTGGTGCGCCGGCGAGTGTCACCGTCCGAGTGAAAGCCGGAATCGACGCCCAACGACGGCCGTCGCCGGCGGCAAGAAGATGCTCGCGGATATTACCGGCCGACACGACCTGCACGGGAAAGGGCAGGACATTTCCCGACATGAGCCAATCGAGATGCTCGTAGACGGCGGCAGGCTCCCAGCCCGTATCCGCAAAAATCGCGCAATCCGGCATGGGGTCGATTTCGCCGTGGGCTGCGAGCAGCGCCATGGTCGTCGATTGGACGCCGGCGCCGAGCGAGAGCACGCGCAAGCGGATCGGGGAGGGTGAAAGCTCCTCCCCAGGAACAGGCGGAACGTAAAACATTACGCTGCCTCCCGCCCTGCAGCTTCCGCCGGCTGGAGACCATGCAGGAAGGCGACGGCGCGTTGCGCATGCGCGGCGGCCTGGAAGACCGCGCGCTTGTCGCCTTGCAGGACTTGCAGCCACGATTCCACGTAGCTTGCGTGGTCGGGACGCGGTTCGAGCTCGGGCACGATGCCGAGGTCGGCGCAGATCAGCGCCGATCCGATCTCCGCCACGAGCTCTTCGCGGGCGCGTTCACTGCGATCCTTCGCATAACGGCTGAGGTCGCGCCCAACGCGGCGCGAATCAGCCGTCCAGTGCACATGCTCATGGCTCAGCACCGCCACGTAAGACGCGGCGTCGCGAAAGGTCTCAAATGGCGGCATCTGGATGTGATCGGTCGACGGCGCGTAGAAGGCGCGCGTACCCCCGTGCCGGATGACCGAGCCGGTGTTGGCGAAGAAGCCGTCCGCGTGGGCAATTCGCTGGATCGGATCGATCATCGGGGCCGGCTGCCGATAGAAGTGGTCGGGCAATCCGGCGATCTGCTCAACATTGAAAACCGAATAGGTCTTCAGGAACGGAATGTCGCGTTCGACCTCGCCGCCATTGCTGTCGGTCTCCGTCCGAGTGAACCGGCTCGCATAGATGACGGTCGCGCCGACCTCGCCCTTCCGGACGTGGGCGTCGAGCTCGATCGCCTGCTTGAACGTCATCCAGGTCGGCGAGGTGAAACCGCGCGTGAGCGCTTCCGACCAGAGCAGGAGCACGTTCATGCCGCTGTACGGTTCGCCATTATGGCGCAGCGGCCTGGTGATGCGGCGACCCGCGTGGCCGGCGCTCCATGGCTGGACCCAAGGACGGACACCCTTTTCGAGATCCGCGACGATGCGATCGGTGATGCGCGCGTAGACGTCGGCGCGCGAGCCTTCTTTTTTCTTCTTCTCGGTCATTTTCCTGAACCTCCGTTTGGAGGTCGCGCCCATCGCGACCCCGTCACGGCGGTCCATCGCTAGGGAAATCAGGGGAGCGGCGCACCCTTGGGCCGCAACGAAGTGAAGGGCGGCGAAGCCGCTGCGCCGTGCCCCGGCCCTGGCAGGACCAAAAGCCGGACGGGCGTTGCGATGCGCACCGCCCTTCTCGTTTCCTCCATTCAATTTTCTTGAGGAACGGCCGCATGACGGTCTTCGCAGACGTCGCGCGGCGCAGCCGCGACAGCGACACGAAAAAGGGACCGGGCCCATCGGGGCCGGCCCAGCGTCGCGGTATCGATCGTGACGGGCGAGGCCGAAGCCTCGCCCGGTGCGATCAGCCGAAGGCGGCCAACTGCATTTCTGCGGCCTTGCGATCGAGCGTGTGGCCGGGATTTTCGACCGGCCGCTCGAACGGCTTCCAGCGCTCGCCGACGACGTGCTCGTAGGCCGCGACGGCGCCCTCGGCTGCCATACGCAGGGCGTGCGACTGCAAGGCCATGTCCGCGGCGAACTCGCGCTTGCGCTGCGCTGTGCTGTCGAAGCCGACGGGCCCGTCGAGGTCCTCGTCGCGCAGGTCGTTGGATGCCTTGGCCGTCGCGTCGCGGGCTTCGGTCACCGCGCGGCTGTAGAACTGGCCGGCACCGTGGGCGGAGCCGACATAGGCACCGACGATCCGCTGCAGATGGATCTGCATCGCCCGTTCGCCGAGGCCTTCGCTGAGGCTGTCGGCCGTCTCGACGATCATGCGCTGATGGAGATCGCGGATCCCGTCGCCGTCGAGAACGGGAAGACCAAAGCTCTCGGAGATGAGCGTCGCCTGGGCGGCGTCGGGGCAGGCAAGCCTGACCATTTCGAGCGTGGTGCTCTTGCGGAGCTGGACGACCTTTGCGGGCTGACGTTGGGTGCGAGCGGCTTTGGTCATGAGAACTTCCTTTCCTTCGGTTCGCCTGAAGGCCCGGATCGGCTCCTGCCGGTCCTCCCTTCGGGTGCGATCGACCGAAACCGGCGGAATGACGGGCGTTTCAGGGTCCGGGGCGGCCGGATCGAGCGGAGCGGGTTTGCGCGCAAGCAGGGCTTCCGGCCCTCGCGCGGCGCGCGGGCCCGCTGTGCCGAGATCGGCAGCTCCGGCCGCAACGCGGCGCGGCACGCGGCCTTGAAGCGACCGGCCGCCGGTTTAAGAGCGCAACAAAACCCGAGGGGAGGCCCGACGGGCCGGAACGCCCATCAACAAGCGAAAACGACAGGTAAGGACCTCATGTACCCGCCGCACCCCACCACCAGGCCGCCGGCCGCGACGCATGACACCCGCCGGACCGTCCGGCCGCTTTCGCAACGTCCTGGCACCTCATCGCAGACGAACGGCACTTTCTCCCGGCTGCGTCCGCGCGCGCGACACCAGCGACAGTCGTCTCGCCGACCGCCTCAGCGGAGGTTTTCCGCGAGGCGGATGCATTCCATCATCGGCAGGGTCGACGCCGGTGTCGGAGCCGCCGGCGTTGGATGTTCTCGGCCGCGGACCAGACGTCGGCGCAGGCAAGTTGATTCTAACCCTCTCCAGGCGTCCACTGGATAGCGTCAGGGAGCGAGAGCTCGCGCTGCCTCATGCCCCGCTGACGATGGCCAGCGCGCGCCGTGCCGGCGGCGCGGGCTCTCTGTCGACCCGCACGTCGTCGGATGCCGATCATCGTGAGATCAACGCGCCGGTTTCCGGCCACAACGCCGATGCCGGACCGGCATCATGATGATCCATCGTCGTGCCGGCGTGTTCGTGGCGGGCAGCGGGTCGACCGTCACGATCGATACCAAGGCGCTGCCGCAGCGCCTCGATTGCATGGTCCTGCCGCGCGAGCTTTCGCGCCAAGGCGTCGATTTCCGGTTGGCGCTCCGCCGTGAGCGCCGCCAGTCTCGCACGATAGCGCTCGAGAAAAGCACCCGGATCCGGCGGCTTGCCGCGACGATACCCGGACTGCTTGCGCCCGAGCGACGGGATCAGTGCGGTCATCCTCCGCGTGATCTGCCGATCGATCATGTTGAGCTGGCGCTGCGTCTGTCGACGCGCCTCCTCCATGCGGTTAAGAAGATCAAGGCGTTCGGGGGAGGGGGTCATGCCGTCCTCCCTGGCCGCCAGCCGATGAAGTCGGACTCGCCGCCATAGACGTGGTGGCGAGCGGGATCGATCACGAAGCCGAAGCGGCCGACGCCATATTCGTCCGAGGGGACGAGAAAGCGGCGCTCCTCGGTCCCAAAGCCCCGCTTGCCGCCCGGCGTCGCGACAACCTCGACAAAGCCCGCGACCTGCTTCGACGTGATCGCCGAGATCACGATCCAGTCGTTAGCGTGATCTGCCTCGAACGCCCGGCGATCCTTCTCTCGCGATTCGCCCGGCACGAGGATGGTGCCGAAGATCGTCTCCCAGGCATCGGGCCAGCTGTCCTTGATGGTCCGCTCGGCACAGCGTCGCTCGAAGGCGGTGAAGAGATGCGGAAAGGTGATCGCGACGATCGCCCACTCTGCATCTTCTTCGTACCATCCGCCGGCCGAGCGCAGCATGCGATGGACCTTGCGGTTTCGCTCGGCCGAGAGCTTGAAGCCGCCATGCCCGGCAGTCGAATGCGACGTGACGCCCTCGGCATAGATCGTCGCGCCCTGCGAGGTGCCCCAGGGCGTATGGGCACGCGAATATTCCTCGACACGGCCGAGCATCTTGCGCTCGCGCTGATGTTCGGCGTTTTCGAGCACGCGCGCGCGAAACGCCGCCTCGTCGGCGAGCTCACCTGAGTGCCCGTAGAAATCGGCGCGCGTCCACTCGCCCATCGGTCGCGAGAGCCTCCACGCGGTGACGAGATAGTGCCGATCGTTGCGCGCCATCGCCATGGCGAACGCCGTGTCGCCGACGAGCGCGACGGGCATGTCGTCGGCGCTTCGGCCGAAAGAAACCCCCGGAAATCCGGGGGTCTCGGTCTGAGGACGGGCGGGAGAGGGGGCGTTCATGCCGCGGTCCTCCCCTCGACGATGTCGGCGCCGACCTCGTCGGCCGTCACCTCATGGAGCAAGGCGCGCGGATAGCCGTGGCGCGTCAGCCACTCGCGGGCATCGGCCTCGTGTGTTGCGAGATAGACCAGTTCAGCGTCGTCGCCGGCGCGATCGAAGACGCGGACCGATCCGATCGCCGGGCGCTCGACGATGGTGAACGTCAGCGACGAGTCGAGAGAGAACGTCCGATGGACGCGGATCGCAATGACCCCGCCGGCGCCATGGTCGGCCTCGTGCAGGGTGAAGCATGCCGATAGCGATAGGTTGCCGACACCGCGCCCCCCCTGCTTGCGGATCAGCCGGCCGCGACTGTTGCTGGTCTGCCAGGTGGCCAGCTTCTTGTTGAAGCGCGCCGGCGGCTGCGGCGTTCCGTCGGACCAGGCGACGATGGACCCGATCGGTGCGCTGTCGAAGATTGTGTGCGCGGACATGGTGTCCTCCTTGGATTGCACGGGTGTGGAAACGACACCGCCGCCGGAGACCGGCGGCGGCGAACCATTCGAAACGGTGGGGAGCGGCGCTACTCGGCCGCTTCGCGGAAGGCCTCGGCGTCCTCGTCGAAACCGCCCTCGCCGATGTCGGCGATATCCTCGTCGGCCTCGTCCTCGTCAGCCGCGACCGCGCGCGAGGACAGCCAGTCGGAGAGCTTCGCCGGATCGGGGGCGAAGAGTGCGTTGGGATGGACGAAATGCCCCTCCTTGTAATGCTCGACGAGAGCTGCGCGCGTGTCCTTCACGCGCTGGCGCGGCAGGACCGGCGTGTCCTTGCACGAGCCTTCGAGCGCCGGTCGCGACAGGCACGAGAGGAAATCCTCCGTGCCCATGTTCGGCAGGAATGCGTCGGCGCCGATCATCTCGCCCGCGATGCGCGCGACGATGCCGCTGTTGGTGGCGTTTTCCCGGCAGGAGAAAACGTCGACCAGCATGGTGCGGGCCGCAACACGCAGCGTGTCCATGTCGAAGGCGAGCTTGCCGTCGGCGTCGAACAGCACCGCCGCGTTCTTCGCCAGCCGGCTGTGGCCGTAGTAGACACCGCCGCTCCCCGTCGTCACCGAGACGTTCTGGCCGGCGAAGGCGAGGATCAACAGCGCCATCAGCGCATCGTCCTCGATCGGCGCGCGGCCGAGAGCTTCGCGCAGCGCGTCGGTTCGGTAGTCGCCGATCATCTCGACGCCCTTGCGCGTCACGTCGGGACGCGGCCTCGACACTTCACCGACGTCCTCCGGGGCGTTATCGGTGCTGCTCGCGCCCTTGCCGCCCTTCGGCTTCTTGGCTTCAGGCATGCGATAATGCACGCTCTGCACACGACCCTCGCGGTCGAGGTACATCGCGGTGCAATCGGATTTGGTCGGCTTGCCGTAGACGCGCTCGGCCTTCGGCGGCAGCTTCACCTCGCCCCAGTTCGTGGTTTCGGCAATGACGCCCTTCTTGGGCAGGTTCGCCGTCATCCATTCCTGCTGCGCGCCGAGGAAGCCCTCGACATTCGTGGTGTAGCGGCTGTCCTCGTCGGCCGGAGCGAACAGGTCCTCGACCCACTGGATGCCGTAAGCCTGGGCGAGATCGTCGCCGAAGCTTGCATGGCGCGCATACATGCGGGTCTTCTGCAGCCCCTGCGCCACGCTCCACCAGGAGACCTGCGGATCGCCCTTCGACGGCTTGTGCTTCTTCCAGACTTCCTTCTGCTCGTCGAGCGCGGCCGCCGCGATGGTGCGCAGCTGCTGCTCGTTCGGCATGTCTCCCTTGGCCATGTGATCGAGCATCGCCGGCAAGACGTTGGCGAGCAGACGCAGCTTCTTGATCTGGCGCACGGGAAGCGCGAGCGCCACGCCGATCGCCTCCTCGGTCCAGCCGAGCGCGACGAGGCGCTCGATCGCACGCCACTGATCGACCGGGTTCATGGGATCGAAGGCGATGTTCGTGACCATCGATCGCATGGCGCCGTTGTCGTTCGACGCCTCGTCGACGAGCACGTCGATTTCCTCGAGACCCGCTGCGATCGCCTGCTTCACGCGGCGATGTCCGGCATTGATGATGTAGCCGTTGCCGCCGCCGGCTTCGGGCGTGATGACAGGCGGCTGGACGATGCCGACCGCCTTGATCGTGGCAAGCAGCAACGCGTCGGCCTGCGGCGTCGATTTCGTCTGGCGCAGGCGGTCGGGATTTTCCTTCAGCGCACGCGGATCGACCTTGATGAGATGCATGGGAATGCTCCTTTTGGGGTTGCGGACCGGCTTCCCGGCCCTCTCTCGTCTTCTTCCCGAAGACACCTCCCGGGCCGCGGAGCGGGCGAGCCGGTGCAACTGCGGCCGAGCATCCCTGCCCGGCAGGACCAGCAGGGCCAGAGCCCTGCGCAGGACGACGGGCCGGGATCGCGCAGGCGGCGGTTGAGCATCAGCGTCGACGGCCCGCCCGATCTGCGAGCGGGCATTCCCCCTTCTTCTTCTCCTCTCCCTTTTCCATTTCAGGCGGCCACCGCCATCTCGCCGCCGCTTCCATCATCCTCTGCCAGCGCCTTCTCGACCTCCGCGAGCTGCCGGCGCTTGTCGGCGAGCTCGCCCGCGAACGCGAATTCACCGCCGTCGCGCGATGCATAGGACGCCAACCGCCGCCGGGCATCACCAAGGCGCTGGGACATACGCTCGCGCTCGCCCTCGAAGTCGTCGATCGCGTGCTCAAGGCGAGCGGTGGCGCCAAGCGGCGTCACCGTCACCGGCAGCTCGATCTCATAGTCGGCGCCGGTTCGCTGCAGCATCGTGGTGTAGCGGTAGCCATCGCGGCCGAAGCGCTCGCCGCTATATTCAAGGTCGAAGCCGCCGATCGATGCGATCACGCTCTCGCCCTCCTGCTGAAGCTGGACCAGCGTCAGAATCTCCTTCAGGAGCGCCCGGCCTGCGAGTTTGCGCTCGCCGTAGCGGTCGCCCGTCACCGCCATCGCGAAAGCGTCGCCTGAGGTCGGGATGCGACGCGCGATGTCCTGGCCGATCTCTCCGATGCGGCGCGTCGAATATTCGATGTCGCGTTCGGCGTCGCGAGTCTGGCGGCGCACCGCGTGCTGATCGTCGATATGGGCAGCGCGCAACCGCTCGAGCCGTGCGATATCGGCTTCGAGGCCGGCCTTCTGCATCAGGCGCGGATCACCCGACGCGATCGCCTTGGCCATGGCGAACTGATTGGCCTGGCTCTCGCCCATATCCTCGAGCCGGCGGATCGAGGTGTCGCCGGAAAGGGCCGCCGCGATGAAGCGGGCCTTGCGCTCGTTGTTCTGCCACATCTGCGCGTCTAGCGAGCCCTCGGTCGCATAGGCGAAGATATCGACCTCATCGTGCTGGTTGCCCTGGCGCACGATACGGCCCTCGCGCTGCTCGATCTGCGACGGCAGCCACGGCACATCGAGGTGATGCAAGGCCTTCAGGCGCAACTGCGCGTTGACGCCGGTCCCCATCGTGTCCGAGCTGCCGATCAGGAAGCGGACCTTGCCGGCGCGCACGTCGCCGAACAGGCGCTGCTTCGCCTCGGACTTCTTGAAATCCTGCATGAAGGCGATTTCGGACGCCGGTACTCCCATGCGGACGAGCTCGTCGCGAATCCAGCGGTAGGCCGAGAAGCCGCGCGACTTCTCGACACTGATGGTGCCGAGGTCGGAGAAGATCATCTGCGCCGCGCCGGGCAGCTCGAACGGCTTGCCGTCGGAGCGGACATAGGTGCGCTCGGCAGTGTCGCTCCAGATGCGGAAGGCGTTGCCGACGAGCTGGTTCAGCTTGTTTTCGGCTTCGTTGTCGTTGTCGGGATCGACCAGGCGCAGGTCGATCGCCGCATGGCGGCCATCGGTGATGACCGACAGGAGAATGTCGTCGCCGGGCTCGGGCGCGCGGTCGCGTTCTTCGATCGCCTTGATGCGCTCGCCGAGCAGGGTCTGGTAGCGCTTGAACGCCGCCGACGGCTTCGCGGTGAGGATCTGCCGCTTGCCGGTCGAGATTGCCGGCACCTTCACATATTGGCGCAGGTCCTCCGGCATGACGACGTCCGCGAAGGAGCGGAACATCGCGATCAGCTCGGGCACATTGACGAAAGTCGCGAAGCGCGTGACCGGCTTGTATTTTCCAGACGGCTGCAATTCGAGCTCGGTCGTCACGTCGCCGAAGGTCGACGCCCACGCGTCGAATTCGTGCAGGCCGCGCTCAAGTAATGCGGCGTATCCAAGATAGCGCTGCACGGAGAACATCTCGCCGAGTGTGTTGGTGATTGGGGTGCCGGAGGCGAGCACGAGCGCACGGCCCGGATTCTTCATGTCGACGTAGCGCGACTTCACGTAGAGGTCCCAGGCGCGCTGCGATCCGTTCGGATCGACGCCCTTCAACGTCGACATGTTCGTGGCGAAGGAGAGCTTTCTGAACTCCTGCGCCTCGTCGATGATGATCTGGTCGACGCCGATCTCGGAGATCGTGAGCAGATCGTCCTTGCGAGTCGACAGCGCCTCCAGCCTTTCCTTCAAACCCTCCTTGAGCCTTTCGAGCCGCTTGCGCGAGACGCGATCGTCGTTCTCGACCTTGGTGAGCAGCGTCTCGTAAAGTTCCAGCTCGTCCTGGATCATCTGTTGCTCGAACGCCGACGGCACCGAGATGAAGCGGAACGCGGAGTGCGTGATGATGATCGCATCCCAGGTCGCGGTCGCCGCGCGCGACAGGAAGCGGTGGCGCTTGTCCTTGCTGAAATTGGTCTCGTCGGCGACGAGGATCCGTGCGTTCGGATAAAGTGCGAGGAATTCGCGCGCCGCCTGTGCGAGGCAATGGCCGGGCACGACGAGCATCGCCTTGGCGATGAGCCCAAGCCGGCGCTGCTCCATGACGGCGGCGGCCATCGTCATCGTCTTGCCGGCGCCGACGGCATGGGCGAGGTAAGTCGAGCCCGCCGATATGATCCGCCAGATGCCGCGTTTCTGATGCCCGTAAAGAGAAACGGCGCCAGAGGCGCCCGGTAGCTTCAGGTGCGATCCGTCGAAGGCGCGTGGAGCGATGTTGTTGAAGCGGTCGTTGTAGACGCGCGCCAGGCGGTCGGTGCGATCGGGATCGGACCAGATCCAGCGCTGGAATTCGTCCTTGATCTTCTGCAGCTTCGTCTTCGCCGCCTCGGTGTCGACGACGTTAAGGACGCGGCGCTCGCTATTGCCGTCCTTGATGGTGTCGAAGATCTGCGGCACGCGGCTGTTGAGCGCGTCGGCGAGAAGCTCACCTGCATGACGCCGGTCGGTGCCCCATTCCGACGTGCCGGTCGCCGTCCAGCCAAGTTGCCGCGCGTCGACGGTCCACGATGCGAGCTCCGGCATGTGGTGGATCTTGATCTCCACATCCATCGTCTCCCTGACGAAGGCGACGACGTCCGCGGCCGGAATCCACGGTGCGCTGAGACGCGCCGTGATGTCGGACGGCTTGAGATCAGCCGGCTGTACGCCCTGCAGCGCCGTGATGTTTCGCGCATAGTCCGCGTCGAGCGCCGCCGCGGCCTCCGCAGTCTTGAGTTTTTCCCGGACAGGGCCGGACAGGTAGGAATCGGCCGTCTGCCACGAGCCGTCTGCGGGGTCGCGGAAGATCGCGCTGCCGAGTTCCGCGACGACCTCCACCGCGTCTCGATGCAGCAGTTCGGCGATGTGGCCGACGTCGACGTGACCGCGCTCATTGAGGACGACGGCGAGCGCGTCGGCCGCGCTGGAGATCACCGGCGCAGCAGGCGGCGCGATAACGCGCTCGGTGAAGAGCGGCCCGGGCTTCGCGGTGTTCGTCTCGAGGTCGTAGTCCTCGATCGAGGCGACCAGCCAGCAGTCGGGATCATCGACAAACGGCTGGATGTTCGGCCGGCGGTGCGTCTCGCGCACCTCGCCCGTTTCTTCGTCTTCCGCCAGCGAGACGGTCGTGAAGTTGATCGGACCGAAGTCGCGGACGAAGCTCGACCAGGCGATGCGCAATCTGACCTGCGCGTCCTTCCACGGCCGGTCGAGCTCCTGGCATTTCAACACCTCGCGCACGGCATCGCGGATTGGAATCAGCTTCCGAATGATGCGGACGTGCTTCTCCGGGATGCCGTCGGCGCTGCGGCCCTTGCGTGCTGTCACCGCGACAGCGCCACCATCGAGGACTTGCATCAACCCCTGGGCCTTGTCGAAGAAGTAGCTGCCCTCACGGACGTGGCGGTCGGACGGCAGGTCGATCCCGGATACGCCGTCGGCGTCCTCGATATCGGAATCGATCGCCTCGGGCTCGCCGTCATAGACCGCCTCCGGAAGGAGATTGACGGCGGCTGCCAGCGTCTCCGAAAGATCCTCGGCGTCGCGCGGCAGGCAGGTGTAGGTCTCACCGAAGGGACCCGAGGCGAGCGCGTGCGCGCCGAGAACGAAATTGGGGTGTCGCGCGAACCAGCGGTTCACGCGGATCGCGCTCTCGTCCTCCGCCGCCGGCCGGACGTCCTCGAGGTCGAGCCAGGACAGGTCGCCCTCGACATCGCCGACCTTGCGTTTGCGAAAGAACAGCAAGTCGACCACGACGTCGGTCCCGGCGGCCGAGCGGAAGCTGGCCTGAGGGAGACGAATGGCTGCGATCAGGTCCGCCGACTTGGCGATGTGCTCGCGCGCGGAGAAATCCGCCTTGTCCATCGTCCCGTGCGAGGTGACGAAGGCGGCGAGCGCGCCGGGCTTCAAGAGGTCGATCGCACGCGCGATGAAGTAGTCGTGCAGGCAAAAACCCTTCGAGCGATAGGCCCGGTCCGATCGGACGGCGCGGTCGGAAAAGGGCGGATTGCCAATCGCGAGGTCGAAGCTCGCCGGCAGGTCGGTGCGCGCGAAGTCGCCGACGATGATGCGCGACCGCGGCTGCAGCAGGCGGGCGATGCGCGCCGTGACCGGATCGATTTCGATCCCGGTGACATGCGAGATGTCGCGCAGTCCCTCTGGCATCAACGCCGGGAAGAGGCCCGTGCCGATGCCGGGCTCGAGCACGCGACCGCCGCGCCAGCCGAGACGCCGCAATGCCGTCCAGATCGCCCGCACGATCAACTCGGGCGTGAAATGGGCATACTGCGTGCAGCGGGCGAGCGAGGCGTAGTCGAGTTCGCCGACGGCATCTTCGAGCGAGGCGCCGAGCTCCTGCCAGCCTTCGCGGAAATCGGTTTCGCCGGGCCGGCGAAAGACGCCGTTAGCAAGATCGGAAGCACCGAAACCGATGAAGCGGATCAGCTTCGCCTGCTCATGCGGCGTGGCCGGGCGTTGATCCGCCTCGATCTCGGCCGCGAGCCGGATGGCGGCGATGTTGTCGCGCCCGCGATCCTTCCAGGTCCTGGCGAGCAGCCGATCACCGACGAGAAGGAAATTCGACCCGCGCGCGGGACGGACCGGGGCGGGTGGGCGTGCTGTGGCTGCGACCGGAAGCGCCGGAGCGGGCGTCGAGGGATCGGGCTCATCGTCGTCGTCGTTCGCGAACGCGCCGCCAAAGGCGGTCACGCCGAGGCCCAGTCCCGAGGAGAGAGCGGTGTTGCCGAAGAGGTCGAGAGTGAAGGGATCGTCGTGCGCCATGATAAGGTCTCCTGTGATGAAGGCGCGCGCCATCGACCTCGCCGGGGTTTCCGGCTGGTGCGATGGTCGCGAGAAGTTGCGGGAACGGGCCGCGTGGCCCGAGAGGTCAGCGGCGGATCGGCGTGATCGACATGCTGTCGTCGGTCATCGCGATCGTGAGGTGGGTAGCCGAAGGCAAGGCTTCGATCGACCGCACGAGCAGTTCGGCGTCGAGGAAGTCGCTGCCGTCATCGCCGCCGAAATACTGGCGCTTGTAGTGCCAGTAATCGGGGTTGGTCTTCGGGTCGCATTCCTCGGCATAGATGACGAGGGGGCGTTGCCCGTCGGCGAGCTTGCCGTTGGACATGATGTAGACGCCTTCGTCGTCGACGAGCCAGACGCCGGGCTTTTCATCCTTGCCGGGCGCAAGACCGTAGTGGGGATTGCGGAACCCGCCATTCATGAGGGCGTCGATGCGCCCGCGCGTGATCACGGCGTGGATCGCCGTCACGGAGAAGGTGAACATGTCGGCGCCTATGCCGCGATCGCGTCGGGCAGGTAGCGCAGATGCACCGGCAGCTTCACGGCGATATCCGCGTCGGTCAGTCGGTCGAGCAGCCGGAAGTCATGGCTCCGATCCTGGCCGTAGACGATGACAATGCGCTTGCCGCGCTCTGCGGCGGGAAAGCGCCAGTCGGCATAGCCACGATAGGGATCGTGCGTGCTCGACCAGATGTGCTCGAGGCGCTCCTCGCGCGTCATGGCGCGGACCGGCCGCGACTCGCGCTCGACGATCGCGGCGCGCATCCACTCGGGCGACTGCCGGTCGCCAAGGTCGCAATAGCCGTGGAAATAGCGGACGCGGCCGTCGATCCTCAGCTCGAAGAAGACGCTCGTGACGCTGCCGGTGAGGAACTCGCGCATCGCGAACATGTCGCCGCGCATCCACAACGGCGGCAGGATCTCGAACATATAGTCATGCTCGGCTGCACCGATCTCGAACCACTCGCCCGCGTAAAGCGCGGTCGCGTTGCCGTCCGTGCGGTTCGGTCGCTGCTTGTGCCGATCGAACATGCGAAACATCTGCCGGCGGTCGGCGACGCCTTGATAGACCTTGCGGATCGAAGAAGGGTCATGGTGGGCTCCTTTCAGCCTCGTCGGGCCGAAGCGCGGCTCGCCTTTCGGGTTCGCCATCCTCTTCAGCCCTTCTGATCCCACCTTCGCGGCCGCCTCTCCGGTCCGGCGGGTCAAGGGCCGCAAAGCGGGCGAAGCCTCCCTTGACGCGCCGGCCGGGCATGCGGCATGTCATTCCTTCTTCTCCCGTTCCCCTTCTTTCCTCCCTTCCATCGCGCGCTGTTCGACCGACCGGATGGCGGCGAGTGCAGCCCTGAACACCACTGAACCGCGTTCTTCCGAAAGGTTGGCGGCCGCGGCGACAGCGACGCAAGCCGCATGGATGTCGTCGGCGCCGATCGCATCGGCCGGGAGCGCGGCGAAGGTCTCGTCGCCGGCGATGATCTCCCCGATCGTGGCGCGCACCTCGCTCTCGTCGAACGAGAGGAGGATGTGCGGCCGTGGCATCGGTGCGTCCGGCGCCGGATCGCGGGCTCCGGCAAGGATCGCTTCCGCCTTGGCGATGGCCGAACCGGCGCGGCCGATCCAATAGGCGCTGTGCGTCCCGACACCCGCGCCGCGCAGGACCTTGACCAGGCCGAGCAGGATCTCGAAATGATCCGCCTTGCGCTGAACAGTCTCGTCGAAATGCGACGGCACGGCCAGCGACGGACCGCTGTAAGCGCAGTCGCGGCCGTCCCAGGCGCCGGTGACATAGGTTTCGCCGGCGCATTCATAGTCGTGGGTTTCCGCCTCCCATTCATCGTCCTCGATGGCGAGGCGGCAGGCCTCGGCAAGGCTCGGCGCCTTGTAGGAGCGGTGGCGGTAGACCGGCAGGTGGTAGGTGGTCTCGATCGTGTAGATGGGCATGGGAGCCGTCCTTCCCTTCGGGTGTTGAAGACACCTTCGGGGCGGCCGCTTCTCCGGTCCGGGCATGCGGCAGCGCTCACTCATTGCCTGTCCGGCCCTCGGCTTTCGCCTTCACCTCTTATCCGCGCAAACCGTACCCGGCTGATTTCCCCCCGGCGGTTCGCAACCTCGGATGATCACCCGGCCGCCGCGAGGGGCTCCTGTGCAAGTCGGCCGAGAAGCACGAGCAGATCTTCGTTCCAATCGCCGGCGCGCGGGCGCGCTCGCGCGTAGGAGGCGCCGGTCTCGTCAGCGATCTGCCGGATGCGCTCCGCATAAACCTCGCCCTGCCGATTGTTGTCGGTCGCACCGACAAGACGAGTATTCCGCCGACTGGCCAGGCGGCGAATGGCTTCCTCGCTGGCCGGCGACCAGCCGCCGCCGGTGCTGACATAGAGCGTGTCTGGCCGCAGAACCTGGATCGCCGCGAGGCTCATGGCGTCGATCGCCGCCTCGGTGATACAGATCCTTGGCGCTGCCGAGGGACCCAGCCGGAACAGTTCCTTCGCACCGCCGGTCGCGAAACCGCGCCACTCAGGGCCACGCTCTTCCCAGCCAAGCAGAGCGCCATCGTCGTTGCCATGAGCCGCCCACATGCTGCCGCGCGGGCCCTCGCGGAGTGTGCCCTGTCCGACGGCGGCAATCACAATCGTATCGGGTATGCCGCGAACCTCGGTGAGGTAGCGCCAAGCCTCGGATCCGAGCCGTGGGATGCCCCGCCGGCGCCAGCGATCGGCTACCGCCGCGACCGGCGTGGACCGGGCCTCACGCTGCCATGCAGGCGGGCTCGGCACAAAACCGACAAGCGCCGCGACCCGTTCGCAGGCTTGCGGAAAGCTTTGCGCGCCCAGATGCCCGGCCAAATCAAACACGTCACCTTTCGCGGTCGACAAGGGATCGAACCAGCCGCGATCGTTGTGAATGACGATGATGATCTGGGCATCGCGACGGTACTTGACGGCGCGCCGCGTGCTTTCTTTCAAATCGACCTTCCAACCACCCTGCTGGAGCAGCGCGGCGCAACCCACCTTGGCTCGCAACTCTTCGATTTCGCTTTTCTCCATGATCCTTCACCTGGCGCGCTTCCCGCCTGGTCCTTTCTGTCGCTGACCCTCCGTTGCCCTATGGCGACGGCAATGCCATCCGCCCGCCGCGAAGCGTGCCGGATGCAAGGGCGCGTTGACAAGCCGTCTCAAAATGGGATCCCGGCCGCGGCGCAGCCTCCCTTGCATCGGGCATCGCGCCAGCGGCATCACCCCCGGCTCAGCGAGCCGGGGCAATGAATCGTGCTGTTGGGCGAGCCTGACATCCTCTTTTCGAGCTTCGCCGGCGGCAAGATTGGGCGTCGATGAGTTGGGCGAAGCTGCGGCGGGACCTTCTGAGCGACGAGGCAGATGTCACGGGCGTGGCGCTTAAGGGGGAGCCTCCTTCGAATTCATTCACGCGATGTGCGTCAGGGATGGCTGCCCGAATGGGGAAAGACCCACCTGGGGGGCTTCCGCGCAGCCGCCAGCCCGGCCCCGAAGGGGAGACGCCCAATCCTGTGGTCGCAAGCGAAGCTTTACGCAAACCATCTAGAAGACGCTCGAACGAGCGGTTATGAGTCGTATGGGGCAGTACGCGCTGCCCTGGGGCGTCGAAACCCCTGCTAGCGGTTGGTGCCGGCCGTTACGGCATCAAACTCCTTGACCTTATGGTCGGGGAGCCTGCGGCGTATGCAACAGGTTCACCCGAACTAAAGGCCACAGGGCCGTCTAGCACGGTTTCGAACTCCCCGATCACCAAGAGTCAGAGAGGGTTCGTTTGCGGGGGCGTACCGCAGACACGATCCCAGTGGGGAGCATCGGGTGGTTCAGGACGGAGAGCACGTATCGTCCCTGGAGTCGCAGACGGTTGCGGCTCATCGCGCCTATGTCGAGGCCTTGGCAGCGTGGGAGAAGGTCGTGCATATGGCCTCATGTCCCATCTGTCGCCCGGAGGGGCTTACCGACAAGGATCACGAACGGCGCTGCGACAGCGCCGAGCTTGAAAAGGAGCGCCTCCGGGTCGCCTTTCGGGATCTGTGCGATGAGCTTGGCTATGTGCCGGCGGGTCGGGGAATAGAAATTTCTGAGCCGTCATGTCCGGCTGCAGGGAGAGCCGCCAGCAATCCATCGCCTTGAGGAGGCGTCGCCAAACGCACCCTCATTCTTTGCTGGCGTGGGCATGTGATTGATCAGCGCGCTTCGGGGTCGGCCCTTTCCAAACATACTCGTCGAAGCACTCAAGAATCAGCGCGAACCGATCGAGTTTTGCATGGTCTCGCCAAGCGTCACCCCTTCAAAGCGGCGCTGTATTGAAGCTGGCGGATTGGAGTGTCGAACGTGTGCCCCCATCACCTTGGCGCAGAGCGTTGAAACGCTCCGCGAAGGGTGACGTATATCCTGGTTAGACATGACCGAGCGCGGCAACCTGCGTTCACGATGCCCGGTTATGGTCGTGGGCGCGCCGGAACAAATACCTCCCCTAGGTATTCTTGAGGATATGCCCGGGCAAAACGAAAAAATCGGAATTCTCAATCGCCTGCGCAGGATCGAGGGGCAGGTGCGCGGCGTCGCGCAGATGCTCGAGCAAGATCGCTACTGCATCGACATCCTGCACCAGATTCAGGCTGTGAAGGCCGCGCTCGGCAAGGTCGAGGACCAAGTGCTGGCTAATCATGCCGCTTCCTGCGTCAACGAAGCGATCGCCTCGGGCGACCCTTTGGCCCAACGCGAGAAGTTCGCCGAGTTGGTCGATCTGTTCGGAAAGGTGAAGCGATGAACGACGTGAGCAACAAGCCCACCGCCGATCCGGTCCGCGGAAAGAAAGCCACCGTCTACCGGATGGTGATGGACAAGCATATCTGCCCTTGGGGTCTCAAAACCGTGTACTTGCTGAAAAGCGAAGGCTACGAGGTCGATGACCGCTGGCTGAAAACACGCGAACAAACCGACGCGTTCAAGCAGCAGCACGGCGTCGAGACGACACCACAGACCTTTATCGGCGGCGAGCGTGTGGGCGGCTATGACGACTTGCGCCGCTACTTAGGCAAGACGGTCAATGATCCCGACGCGACGACCTACAAGCCGGTCATCGCCATCTTCGTTATGGGCGCGGCGCTGGCGCTCGCCGTCAGTTGGCTGATGGGAAACGCTTTGCTCAGCGTGATGAGCGCTGAACTCTTCATCTCGATCACAATGTGCCTGCTTGCGGTCCAAAAGCTCCGCGACGTCGACGGATTCGCGACGATGTTTCTGGGCTACGATCTGCTCGCGCAGCGCTGGGTTCCCTATGCCTATCTCTATCCCTTCGGCGAGGCTCTAGCCGGCATACTGATGACCGCGCATGCGCTCAACTGGCTGTCGGTGCCGGTTGCCCTGCTGATCGGCGGGATCGGCGCGATCTCGGTGTTCTACGCGGTCTATATCCAAAAGCGCGAACTCAAATGCGCCTGTGTCGGCGGCAATTCAAACGTTCCGTTGGGCTTCGTATCGCTCACCGAGAATTTGATGATGGTCGCCATGGGCGTCTGGATGATCGTCGCCTGACATACATCGGCACAAACGATTACCATCACCACGACTACAGAGACGGAAAAAACTGCAGGAGAGCCTTATGGAGCATGAGATGTCTGGACACACGAGTATGAAAATGGGCTGGAGCCGCTTCTTTGCTATGATCGCCGTCTCGACGCTCGTGATGTTCCCGCTGATGTACCAGCTCGTCTATAGCGCCGACCATGCGACCTTCAGCCTAACCCGACTCGTCTCGTCGGTCGTCATGGGTTGCGTGATGGCGGTGATCATGCTCGCCTTCATGTGGAAGATGTACGAGGGCCAGAAGACTAAGCTCGCGGTACTGACAGGCGCGATCGTGGTCGGCGTCATCACGCTGGCGATCAATCGGCAGCAGATGCTGATCGGCGACGTAGATTTCATGAAGTCGATGATCCCGCACCATTCGATTGCGATCAACAATGCCCGCAACGCGGACATTCGTGACCCGCGGGTGCGTAAGCTGGCGGACGGCATTATCAGAGCCCAGGTGATGGAAATTGCCGAGATGAAGCTTCTGGTCGGCGACATCGAGAGAAACGGCACACGCGGCACTACGCGCTTGCCACCACTTACTGCTGCATTAACTCAGGATATGCAGCCGGAAATCGACGCCGCGGTCAAATGAACTGAACAGAGAGGACGTCGCGCCATCGCGCGGCCACGGGCCTGCGGATCAGCCGGCATCGAACAGGCCGCCTGGTCTAGGTTGAGCAGTTTCCGCAGAGCATGCCCCCCGATCCCGCACCGACTAGGCTCTTAAGTTCTAAGAGGCTGTTTGAAATTCCACAAGCCCTCATCCTGAGAAGCCATTCCGCGAGGAATGGCGTCTCGAAGGATGTTTCAGGAGGCTACGGAAAGAGCGGGTGCATCCTTTGAGACGCCGCTTCGCGGCTCCTCAGAATGACGGCTCTGATTTTCCAAACGGCTTCTAAGAGCAAGGTAGCCCGGAGGTAGGCTGGGCCTAGCTGTTCGGTGTCACGCCGCAGCCGCGGCCGGATAACCGGCGCGCTGCAACGCCGCCTCGAAATCCGCGCGCGGGCGCTGCGAGGCGACATCGACCTTGCGGGTATTCGGATCGATGGTGACCTTGGCCAGGGCGTCCACGCTCTGGATCGCCTTGCTCACGCTGCGGGCGCAGCCGCCGCAGGTCATATTCTTGATGTGGAACTGCATGAGGATCTCCTTTTCTCTCTCATGCCCATTCAGATGGCGGTTTCCAGCGTGGGAAGGTCAAGAGGTGGCAACACCTTTTTTGGCCTTGACCTTCCCACGGTTGGAAGCCCCACCTTCCGCTCAGGATTTGCATCAGTTGCGGAAGGATAGGGCCATGAACGCGCCAGTCAGGGGCGTCTCTGCCGGCAGAAACGCAGTAATCTTGCCGATCGAAGGCATGAGCTGCGCGTCCTGCGTGGGACGTGTGGAGAAGGCGCTCAAGGCCGTGCCTGGCGTCGAAAGCGCCAGCGTCAACCTTGCGACCGAGAGGGCCGAGGTCACGGCCGAAGCGCCGATCGCCTATGGGGCCCTGGTCGCCGCGGTCGAAGATGCCGGCTACGCCGTGCCATCGACACGAACTGAACTCGCCATCGAAGGCATGACCTGCGCCTCCTGCGTGGCGCGGGTCGAGCGGGCGCTGGCGGCGGTCCCTGGTGTCGCGGCCGCGCGGGCGAACCTTGCCACCGAGCGCGCGACGATCGAGGGATCGGTCGACACGGCCTTGCTCGTCAAGGCCGTCGAGGATGCCGGCTACGACGCCCGCGTCGTCGCTGCCGGATCGCCGGATGCAGCGGCGGTCGCGCGCAAGGAGGCGGAGACCGCCGGGCTGAAGCGCGATCTAACCCTGGCGGCGCTGCTGAGCGCGCCAATCGTCGTGCTGGAAATGGGCTCGCATCTCGTGCCGGCGATCCATGAGTTGATCATGCAAACCGTCGGCATGCAGACGAGCTGGTACCTCCAGTTCGCGCTGACGACCCTGGTCCTGTTCGTGCCGGGGCGACGGTTCTACACGAAGGGCTTGCCGGCCTTGGCGCGGTTCGCGCCGGATATGAGCTCGCTCGTCGCCGTCGGCACGCTGGCGGCCTATCTCTATTCGCTCGTCGCGACCTTTGCGCCGCAGATCCTGCCGCCCGGCACGGTCAACGTCTACTACGAGGCCGCTGCGGTGATCGTCACCTTGATCCTGCTCGGCCGCTTCCTCGAAGCCCGCGCCAAGGGGCGAACGTCGGAAGCGATCAAGCGCCTGGTCGGCTTGCAGCCGAGGATCGCGCATGTCCGGCGCGGCGACACCATCGTTGACCTCGACATCGGCGAGGTGGTGGCGGGCGACGTGGTCGAGGTCCGGCCCGGCGAGCGCGTGCCAATCGACGGCAATGTGCTCGAGGGCGAGAGCTACATCGATGAATCGATGATCACAGGCGAGCCGATCCCGGTGGCCAAGGCGGCCGGGAGCACCGTCGTCGGGGGAACGGTGAACCAGAAGGGCGCGCTGAGCGTCCGGGCGACCGCGATCGGTGATGCGACAGTGCTCGCGCAGATCATCCGCATGGTCGAGGAGGCGCAGGGATCGAAGCTGCCGATCCAGGCTTTGGTGGATCGGGTGACGATGTGGTTCGTGCCGGCGGTCATAGCCGTGGCGTCCGCGACATTCGTGATCTGGCTCATCTTAGGCCCCGACCCTGCGCTCACCTTCGCCGTCGTCAATGCGGTCGCCGTGCTCATCATTGCCTGCCCTTGCGCGATGGGGCTGGCCACGCCGACCTCGATCATGGTCGGCACCGGGCGCGGCGCCGAGATGGGCGTGCTGTTTCGCAAGGGCGAGGCGCTGCAATTGCTGAAGGACGCCAAGGTGGTGGCGATCGACAAGACCGGCACCGTGACCGAAGGCCGGCCGGTCCTCACCGATCTCGACGTGGCCGAGGGATTCGAGCGCGGCGCGGTCCTCGCGCGGGTTGCCGCCGTAGAGGCGAAGTCTGAGCACCCGATCGCGCGGGCGATCGTGGATGCGGCAGCGCAGGAGGGCCTGCGCCTGCCGGAGATCAGCCGGTTCGAGTCGATTACCGGCTTTGGCGTCACCGCGGATGCGGGCGTTGCGCGCGTGGAGATCGGCGCCGATCGCTACATGCGCTCGCTCGGCCTCGACGTGGCGCCGTTCGCGGCGACCGCGAGCCGCCTCGCCGATGAGGGCAAGTCCCCGCTCTATGCGGCGATCGACGGCAAGCTCGCCGCCATCATCGCGGTCGCCGACCCGATCAAGGCCACGAGCCCCGATGCGATCGCGGCGTTGCACGGTCTGGGGCTGAAGGTCGCTATGATCACCGGCGACAATGCACGCACCGCCGGCGCCATTGCGCGTCAACTCGGCATCGACGAAGTCGTCGCCGAAGTGCCGCCGGAAGGGAAGGTCGAAGCGGTCCGGCGCCTCAAGCAAGCCTATGGCCGGCTCGCATTCGTCGGCGATGGCATCAACGACGCGCCCGCGCTGGCGGAAGCGGATGTCGGCCTGGCGGTCGGCACCGGCACCGATGTCGCGATCGAGGCGGCCGACGTGGTGTTGATGTCGGGCAACATCAAGGGTGTCGCCGATGCGTTCGCGCTGTCGAAGGCTACCATCGGCAACATCCGGCAGAACCTGTTCTGGGCTTTCGCGTACAACGTCGTGCTCATTCCGGTCGCCGCCGGCGTGCTCTATCCGGCATTCGGCATCCTGCTGTCGCCGGTGCTGGCCGCGGGAGCCATGGCGCTCTCGAGCGTGTTCGTGCTCGGCAATGCGCTGCGGCTGCGGCGCTTCCGTCCGCGGCTTGCGCTGGGCGCGCATGACGCTGCGAATCAGCAGCTCACAGGATCGACGGGTGGATCTGCGGCCCTGGAAAGGAGCGCGGCGTGAACATTGGCGAGGCGGCGCGCGCTTCTGGCGTCAGCGCCAAGATGATCCGGTACTATGAGCAAAGCGGCCTGATCCCGAAGGCGGGCCGGTCGGCGGCGGGTTATCGCGATTACTCCACGACCGATGTGCACATGCTGCGTTTCGTGCGGCGGTCGCGCGATCTCGGCTTCTCGATGGCGGAGATCGAGGAGCTTCTGCAGCTCTGGCGGGACCGCAGCCGGCAAAGCGCGGATGTGAAGCGGATTGCGCTGGCGCGCATCGCCGACCTGCGCAGGCGCATCCAGGAGATGGAAGAGATGGCGGCGACGCTGGAGGATCTGGCGTCCTGCTGCTCGGGAGACAATCGTCCCGACTGCCCGATCCTCGCCGATCTGGAACAGGGCGAGGCGGGCAAGCCGCGACGCTCGCGCGGCGCCATCGATAGCGCGCCATGATCGCGCAGCACCGTACTTTCGCATCAAGGGAGACAATCGTGACTTTCAGCCGCAGGAAATTCATCGGCCTTGCCGGTGGGCTCGGTGCTTCACTCATCGGCATCACCAGCGTCTCGGCCGCCGGTACGCCGATCGAGGTGACGCGCTCGCCGAGCTGCGGCTGCTGCTCGGCCTGGATCGCCCATCTGCGTCAGGCAGGCTTTTCGGTGGAGGACAAGCTCCTGGACGATCTTGCGCCTCTGAAGGACCGGCTTGGCGTGCCGGCCGATCTGCAATCGTGTCACACGGCGACGCTGTCAGGCTATGTGATCGAAGGCCATGTGCCGGCGAAGGACATCCTCCGCATCCTGGCCGAAAGGCCGGCGGCTACGGGCCTTGCCGTGGCCGGCATGCCCGCGGGATCTCCGGGCATGGAGATCGCCGGTCAAGCGGAACGCTATGAAGTCGTGCTGTTTGGTCCGCGGGGGCGACAGGTCTTCGCGCGCTACTGAAAGAAGTAGTGCTAGCAGCGATCTTTAACATCCATCAACGATGTCGGCGTGTCGCGAGCGGAAGCTGCCGGGCGCCTAACACAGTCCGACATCGATGAAGGAGCAAGATCATGTCAGAAGCGCAGGCCACCCCGGAGCAGACTGTCCTTCGTCCGAGAATCGAGCTGCGGGCGTATGAGATCTGGGTACACGAGGGCTGCCCGGAGGGCCACGACGTAGAGCATTGGCTACGCGCCGAAACGGAGATCGCGGGGGAGAGCGCCGAGCCAGAAGCGACGGGTGAGGCTGCAGCAATTGCCAAGAAGAAGAAGAAATAATCGGGCGGCCGCGCGAGCGGCATCGACGAGCGCTGGCCTCACGCCGGGAGAGCATTCTTGGATTTTCTCGATCGGTCTATCCGGCGGACGCGGTTTGCCTATTTCTCGATGGAGATCGCGCTTCGCGCCGAGATGCATACCTACAGCGGCGGCCTGGGCGTGCTCGCCGGGGACTCGGCGCGCTCGGCCGCCGATCTCGATCTGCCGATCGTATTCGTCACGCTCGTGAGCCGGCAGGGTTATGTGCGGCAAGCGATCGATGACCGTCATGGGCAGATCAGCCAGCCCGACCCGTGGGCGCCGCAGGATTTCGCGACAGCCTTGCCGCAGATGGTGGCGGTGTCGATCGGGGGGCGCGCCGTATGGGTGCGCCCCTGGCTCTATGGGCTGGAATGCCCGCTGGGACATGTCGTTCCGGTCGTGCTGCTCGACACCGATCTCGAGCAGAACGCCGTCGAGGATCGCTGCATCACCGATACGCTCTATGGCGGCGATCAGGCCTATCGGCTGAAGCAGGAGATCGTGCTCGGCATTGGCGGCCAGAGCGTGTTGCGCGCGCTCGGCTTCCGCATCGAGAAGTATCATCTCAACGAAGGTCACGCCGCGCTGCTGACGTTGCCCTTGCTGCGGGAGACCCAGCGGCCAGACGGCGATCAGGCGTCGGACCCGGTGCGCGGCTACGACATCGCGGCGGTTCGCGAACGGTGTGTGTTCACGACGCACACGCCCGTGGAGGCGGGGTTCGACAAATTCGACTACGATCTCGTTCAGCGCGTGCTCGGCGACTACATCGAACGCGATGTCCTGACGCATCTGGCCGGCCCCGATCAGCTTAACATGACGCGGCTGGCGCTGAACCTGAGCGGCTATGTCAACGGCGTCGCACGCCGACACGCGGAAACCACGCGCAAACTCTTTCCAGGCTATCAGATCGCCTCGATCACCAACGGCGTCCATGTTCATCGATGGACGCACCGCGCCATCGCCACGCTCTTCGAGCAGCAATTCTCGAACTGGGCGCATGAGCCGGAGGTTCTCGCCTTCGCCGATCAGATCGACGACGACGCGCTGTGGTCGGCGCACGAAAACGCCAAGCGTGATCTTTTGGCGCGCATCGCCCAGGCGAGGGGCAAACAGCTGCATCCCGATCTGCCGCTGATCGGCTATGCGCGGCGCATGACCGCCTACAAGCGCCCCGAGTTGATTTTCTCCAACCTGGACCGGCTGCGCGCGATAGCGAAAGACCGTCCATTTCAGATTGTGCTGGCCGGCCTCGCGCATCCAAGCGACGGCGGCGGGCAGGAGGCGATTCGCGCGCTCGGCGCGCATATCGACGCACTCGACAGTGTGGTTCCGGCGGTATTTGTACCGGGCTACAATCTCGACATCGCCGCGGCGCTGGTGGCCGGCTGCGACGTCTGGCTGAACACCCCGCTGCCGCCGCTCGAGGCCTCCGGCACCAGCGGGATGAAGGCCGCGCTCAACGGCGTGCTCAATCTCAGTGTCCTTGATGGCTGGTGGATCGAGGGCTGCGTCGACGGCGTGACGGGCTGGTCGATCCCCAGCAATGGCGCCGACGCGAATGACGCGGGCGCTCTGTACGACAAGCTCAGGGACGTGGTGCTTCCGCTTTACGACGGTGATCGGGGACGCTGGATCTGGATGATGAAGCAGGCAATCAGCAAGATCGGCCCGTCCTTCAATTCCCATCGGATGATGCGGCGCTACGTCACCGAAGCCTACTTGCGTTGACCGGGAGACAAGCGATGCGCGTGCGGGATGTGATGTCGACCCGGCTGGTCACGATCAGCCCCGAGCACAGCGTCTGGCACGCCGCGCGGGTCATGCTCAGTGAACATGTCAGCGGCCTGCCGGTGCTGGATGACCCTCGGGCCCTGGTCGGCCTGATCACCGAAGGCGACCTGTTGCGGCGCTCCGAGCTTGGAACGCCCCTCGCAGACGGTGGCGTGGAGGCTCGCGCCCGCGCCTATGTCCGAAGCCGGAGCTGGAAGGTCGGCGCGCTCATGTCGTCGCCGGTCCTGACGGTCGCGGAGGAGGCCCCGCTGTCGCAGGTGGCGCAGCTCCTCGGCGCTCATCGGATCAAACGGCTGCCGGTGCTGCGCGACGCGCAACTGGTGGGCATCGTCAGCCGGGCAGACCTGCTCAAGGTCATTTCGGCCGGCGGACCTGACGCCGAGGTCAAGGGTGATGCGGCCGTATTGCGGGCCTTGCGGGCACGGCTCGAAGAAGCTGGCACCGTGCTGCGCCGGCAGCCGGAGCTCCATGTCGCGGCCGGCCGGGTGCACGTTGCGGGCGCCATGGGCTCTCAAGAGGAAATCGACGTCGTGCGGATGGTGGTCGACAGCGTGGTGGGATCGGGGTTTAAGGATGATCTGACGATTCAGAAGGAATCTGGATGAGGGTTGTTCTGTTCGAGGCGGAGGACTGGGAAAAGAAAGCCTGCGCTAGATTGATGCGTCAGCACGACGTCCGCTGCACGACGGTTCCGCTCAACATCACAACGGTCGGCGAATTCAAGGACGCGGAGGTAATCAGTCCTTTCGTGGCCTCCCGCCTCGATGCCGGCATCATCCATCGACTGCCCGAGCTGAGACTCATCGCGACCCGTTCGGCGGGATACGACCATATCGATCTGGCCGCCTGCCGCGAGCACGGCGTCGCCATTGCCAATGTGCCGGATTACGGGGACGCGACAGTCGCCGAACACGCCTTCGCGCTGCTGTTGGCGCTGGCGCGCAACATCGTGGAGAGCGTCGCGCTCACGCGGCGCGGCGGCTTCTCAATGGCCGGCACGCGCGGCCTCGAATTGCGTGACAAGGTCATCGCGGTTGTCGGAACGGGGCGCATCGGGCGCCGCACGATCGAGATCGCGCGCGGCTTCGGAATGCGTGTCGTCGCTTTCGATCAAGTTCAGGACGCGCCTGCCGCGACACGGCTGGGTTTCACCTATGGGCCGCTCGACGAGGTCCTGGCGCAGGCCGATGTGGTGACGCTGCATGTGCCGTCATCGCCGTCGACGGTGGGACTGATAGGCGAGCGGCAATTCGCGGCGATGAAGGATCGCGCCATCCTCATCAATACGGCGCGCGGCAATGTCGTCGACTCCGAAGCGCTGGTCCGGGCGCTGGCGAACGGCAAGCTGCGTGCGGCCGGTCTCGACGTGCTGCCGCAGGAGCCGCTGATCCGGGAGGAAGCCGAGATCTTTCGCCAGGACAAGACGGTCGATGCGTCTGATCTCAAGGCGCTGGTCGCCAATCACGTGCTGCTGCGATTCCCCAACGTCCTGGTCACGCCGCACAATGCCTACAACACCGACGCGGCCCTGGCGCGCATCATGGAGACCACGATCGCCAACATCGAAGGCTTTGCAGCCGGACGCGCCGTCAATCTGGTCGAGGCTGCTTGAGATGTGCCTGTCCGCAGAGGTCAGTCTCGCCGCCGCGGCCGTCCTCATCCCGGCCGGAGCCGTCGCCGCCGCATCGGCCTGGCGGCGGGATCGCCGCTACCTGATGATCGCGACACTGCCTTTTTTGTTCGGCCTGCAACAATTGGTGGAAGGACTGGTCTGGATCGAGGGTCGCGCCGGCAACGCGCACCATGTCGCTCAGTATTCACTTCTCTACATGTTCTTCACATGGATTGCCTGGCCGATCTGGGTGCCAGTCTCGGCGTATTTTCTCGAGCGCGGCGCGCGGAGCAATATCATCCTTCTGTTCGTCATCGCCGGCGCGATGCTCGGCGGCCTGCAGTTCGTTCCGTACTTTGTCCACGACGGCTGGCTAACCACGACGTTCCTGCGCTGGGCGGTCCGCTACCAGGACATCAATCTGCTCGACGGGCTGGTCTCGCGGATCGTGACCTATGCGATCTATGTCACCGTGGTCATCGTGCCGTTCCTGCTGGTGCGCGACTGGAAGATCAAGACATTCGGCTTGCTCGTCGCAGGCGTCCTCATCGTCACCTACGTGTTTTTCTCTTACGCCTACATCTCGGTGTTCTGCTTTGGCGGCGCAGTGATCTCCGCCTATCTCCTGGCGCTGATCTGGCACATGCGGGCCACGCCCGCCCCGGCGTAATCGCCCGGGCACTCAACCTTGCCAGAGCGATCGCGCCAAGCGCGCGACGCGTAGACAAAGCCAGATCGCGAGAGCAAAGCCGATCAGGGCCGCCGCTGGCATCCCCAGCACGTGGGGGCCGGCATTTACTTGCGCCAGCAGGGCGGACGCCACCAGCAGGCCAACCGACAGGAGTGCGAGCGCCAGGAGCCCCGCGCGGCGATCCCGCCTCCGCTCGATTTCCTCCGAACGCGCGATGCGCAGCCCGAGAGCAGGCTCTTTCCCGTCCTGATGGGCGCGATGCAGCAGCGAAGCAAGCAACGCAGGCAGATCCTGGGCCGAGAGCGCGAGCTCGGTCTTGAGGCGCGCCATGGCAGCGCGCTCGGGCCTGCCGCCAAGCGTATCGGCGATCGCGGCTTCACCCTTGGCGATGGGGCTATCGAGCACGTTGAAGTCCGGGTCCAGCCGGTGCAGGCAGCCCTCGATCAGAAAGAGCGCGCGGACGAGGACCATGAGGTTGTAGGGCACCGCGACATGGGCGCCATCGCCGAGCCGCATCACTCTCAGAAAGGCGTCGGCGATCGACCAATCCTTGAGGGGAAGCGATGAATAGTCGCTGAGAATCTCTTCAATACCAGGTACGAAAAGCGCTCGATCGGCTGTGCGGTCGATCAGCGAGAGCTCGATGGCGGCGTCGAGCATCCAGCCAGCGTCCTGCTGAACGAAGGCCTGAAGGAATATTCCGAGATTGCGCCTTGTGGTGCGGTCGAGATAGCCGACGAGGCCGAAATCGTGAAAGCAGATCCGGCCGTCTTCCATCAGGAAGAGGTTGCCGGGATGAGGGTCGCCGTGAAACAGCCCGCTCTTCAGCAACTGCTCGAGATAGAAATCGACGAGAACGCCCGCGATGCGGGGACCGTCCTGCACCACGGCCGGATCCTCGATGGATCGGCCGTGGCTCAAGACCTGTACGAGGATGGACTCCCTGCATAGCGCTTCGATCGCTTCTGGCACATAGACGTCGGTTCGCTGCTTATAGGCCTCACAGAAGCGCCGGATATTGCGTGCTTCCTGCAGAAGATCGGTTTCGCGCCTGAGATTGGTCCAGATCTCGCGGGCGAGGCGCTCGAGTTGTAAGCGCCGGAGGCTGGGGATCGCCGTTCCGGCGAGCCGGGCGACGGCAACGAGAAGCCGCATGTCATCATCAATACGCTCGCGCATGTGCGGACGCCGGATCTTGACGATGACGTCCTTGCCGTAGGGCAGGGTGGCGTGATGGACCTGCGCGATCGACGCGGCGGCAAACGGCTCGCTGTCGAAGGACCGCAACACGTCGCTGAGCGGGCGAGCCAGCGCGTGTTCGAGTTCCGCTTTCGCCTCTTGCGCGGAGAAGGGCCGGGCGTGTTCGCGGAGGTCGCGTAACTGCCGCAGATATGGTTCCGGGAACAGATCGGGCCGCATGCTGAGGGCCTGTCCGATCTTGATGAAGCTGCCGCCGAGATCATCGAGCGTTCGCCGCAGACGGGCCGGCAGGGCCGAGGCATCGGCGCCGACTCCGGCGTCGGCGCTCACCCAGATACAGCAGGAGAAGCGAGGCGGCCGCAGCAAGGATCTTGACGAACCGGAAGATCACGTCGGCGGCCCGCTTGATGACCGATGCCGCCCATGGCCTTCAGAAGAACCGTTGGCGGATGCCGAGCGAAGCGTTCGTGCGCGCGATGGACGCGTGGGCGTCGGGTTCGAGGCCGGTGAGCGCGCGAATCGCGTCGATCGTCTCGGGGATGACGATCGCCTGATTGTCCACCATATAGGCGTAGAAAAGCTCGTCACCTTCGGTGCGCAGCATATCCTCCCACAGCGCCACTTCGTAAAGATTGTCGCGGGGTCGGTCGAGATCGGCCATGAGTTCCTTGACCGTGTTGATGGCAGCCAGTCCGTCCGTGGTCCGGATCAAAGCAATGCGTGAAGACCATCGGAAGGCCTGAAGCACCTCTTCCTTGTCGGCCGGTCGTGTCAGCTGGACCGCCCAGTAATGGAGATGCGCAAGCGTCTCCGGCACCTTCACCGCCATGGTGACGACATCGAGATCAGGATCGACGCTTTGGGCGTCGGGCCCCTGATGGCTCGGGATCTTCGGCTCGGGCACGAGCGTGTTCATGATGCCACCGGCATCGCTTTCCCAGGGATCGGTGGCGCGCCTCAGCAGGGTTCCGCGCGCGCGCTTCAGGAGACCAGCTCGCTTGAGCGCCGAGAGCGTGCGGACGATGGATGTGGTGTTGCAGGACACGACGCGTGTCGACTCGCGACCGATGGCGCTTGCGAAGGAGCTTTCGGCAACGAACGAATGTCCGGTCACGGCGTGCTTTTCGCCACCATGCAAGATGAACTTGATACGCCGAGAACGGTAGCGCTCGACATTGGCGGCGCCGATACGCTTGGGTGTGCAATCGATGATGACGTCGGCCTGCTTGAGAAGCGCATCGAGGGGACCGGCGACCGTGAGGCCGGCTGCCGTCATCGCCCCGTGCGCCTCATCGGTAGCCGCATAGAGCGCGATTTTCTTCTGATCCAGCGAACGTAGGCGCCAATCGCTGGCGACGTCGCAGACGCCGACGAGTTCCATGTCATCCTGAAGGCGCACGGCGTCGGCCACGCGCTTGCCGATCACGCCGAATCCATTCACCGCGACGCGGACGGAGCTCTCCTGTGACATTGCAGGTATTCCTCGACAGGTTGCGGCAATCGCCCCGACGCCGGTCTCTTGACCGGGGCTGCGGACATCACCTGCTTGCCAGCGTGTGCGCCGACGATCTTTGATCGAAGTTAAGGTTGCCGCCCTCCGATAGGGCCGCTGATACTTGGTGAAATCAGCCAGGAAGTGCTTTTCGGCTGACCTTCTTGCGCCCTTGCAGGGCTTGGTTCAGCCCTCAATGATGGCCGCTTGCCCGATGCCGACGACGATGCCGGCATCGGGCGTCTCGCGGCTCAGCCGAGGTCCTCATAGGTGACGTAAGCCATCATCCCAGTCGCCATGTGATAGAGATGATGGCAATGCAGTGGCCATGTCCCGGGGTTGTTGGCGTCGAAGGCGATCGTCATCGAGGCCCCCGGCGGAACGAGGATGGTATCGCGAACCGCGCCGGCCAGTTTCGCGCCGTTGATGGCGGTGACTTGGAAATGATGGCCGTGCAGGTGCATCGGGTGCGACATCATCGATGCGTTGCGCATGGTGATCTCGATGCGCTGCCGGCGCCGTGCACGCAGCGCGTCGCCGCCATCGATCGCCCAGGCATAGCCCTGCATCTGTCCTGTCAGCGTCAGCGTGAAACTGCGATCTGCAGGCTTTACCTCCAGAGGATGTCGCGCGCGCAGTCGCTGCTCGAGATCGGTCCCGACGATCGGCCCGGCCGCGTCACCCGCATTGGCGACGCGTTTTACGGTCGATCCGGACGTGGCCAGGATCACGCCCGTTCGTTCGGCAGCGCCCTCGCGCAGCGCAAGGACGGGGTACGCGCCTTCGCCCGTCGGCAGCGCGAGAGAGATGTCGAGGCGTTGCCCCATGCTGACCGGGAAGGTCGAACCCATGATCGGTTCAACGTCCTGGCCGTCGACCGCGAGAAGTGTTCCTTTGAGCGCGCCGGTATCGATCGTAAAGCCCGTCGCGGTTGCGCCGTTGATGATGCGAAGGCGAACGCGACCGCCCTTTTCCACGCGCACGATTTCGGGGTCGTCGAGCGTCCGCGCATTGGCGAGATAGGCATCGTAATCGATGTCGTTGAGGTCCATTCCGGCCATCTGCATGCCAGGCATCGCCCCCATCGACATCTTGCCCATGTCGCCGTGCCCCATCCCGGAGTGGTTCATCATCGACATGCCGGCCATATCGCCTGATTTCTTGCCCGCGTCGTGGCCTTGGCCCTGCTGCAACCGCGCGAGCAGTTCTTCGACGGGCGTGAAAGAGAAATCGTGCAGGAGGATGACGACCTCCTGCTCGTCGCGCGCCCGATCGGCGGCGCGGCGGACGATGAGCGGGGCTGCGAGCAGATTCTGCTCCTGCAGCGTGTGGGCGTGCATCCAGTGCGTCCCGCCATCGCCGACGGGGAACGTGTAGCGATGACTGGTTGCCGGTTTGAGCAATGGCAAAGGATTGTCCGGCACGCCGTCCGCCTCCCACGGCGGCGTCAGCCCGTGCCAGTGTATGAGCGTCGGTTGACCAAGCTCGTTCGTAAGCTCGACGTCGAAGAGCGCCTCCGCATCCAATATCAGGCCATGCGTGCCATTGGGTTGCATGAGGCCGAAGACGCGTGCGGCGCGGCCATTGACCTCGATGGTGCGGCTCGCGGCCGCGAGCTTGGTGGGAGAGCGGCCGGCCTGCGTCTGCGCCCAGCCAATCGCGGGACGAGCTAGGGCGCCGGTCCCGAGAGCGGCCGCGCCGCTCATCATGGAGTTGAGAAAACTGCGTCTGTTCATGATCGTAAATCCTCATCGTGCCTGAATAGGCCAGGTGTGCTGATTGAGCACCGTGAAGGTGCGCGCCAAAACCCGGAGCATCGGGGGGCGAATGGATCAGCGTCGAGGAGGTTTGTGCGGCTGACCGACAAAGATGCCGGCGATCGGGTCGCCGCGATCGAGTCGATGCCTGACCAGCATCGGCCGCGGCCTCTCGTCCGGTCCCGTGGTTGCGGCCGCGTTGCAAAGGCTGCAAACCGATGTGCAACAGCGGTCGGCATGCGTTCGGATCAGTTTGTCGATGGCGCTGGTCTGCGAATGGATGCCGACTGGATTGCCCGCGCTCTCGTTGCCCAGGACGTGCTCGACCAAATGCCCCGTGTTCGGGCAGGGCATGGCGTGTGCGCTAGCGACCGACATACCGAGCAAGGCGAGCATGAGCACGGCGACCAGCGCCGTTCTCATGCAACCGACGACACTGGCCAGTAAACCCATCTGCCTTGAGGACCCGTTTCTAGGAGAATATCTTAGCACGCTTCAATCATGATTGATCGGGATCAATCTGTCGGGGCATTTGCTTATGCAGTCGCCATCGATGGGCGTGCTGAGATCTTCGGCCACCTCTGTCACCGCAGAACTGGCGTCGCTCCGGGCCAACCGAAGTGCGGCAGCACCATGAAGGCTGCGAAGCCGGCCGCGCCCGCCAGCGCAGTGGCAATCGCGAGAGGAAGCCAAAAGCGGATGGGACCGGTCGCACCGGCAACGAGGAGGCGGCCGGCGGCATTGGTTGCAAGCGCGATCAGGACAGCGTGCCCGACGGTCTCCTGATCAGCTGTCGATCCAAGAAGCCGCAGCGCGCTCAGAACCGCAACGTCGACGTCGAAGGTCCCCGAGACTGCCGACGTCGCAACCGTTCCCGCGGCATATCCCGACGCAGCAGCGCTAATGGTCGATACGACGGCGAACAGCGCCGCGAAAGCGAGAAGCGGTGCGAGCTCGAAGGGGTTGCGCGGCGCACTGTCGCCGGTCGCCGCAAGGTGACCGCGGGTGAGGAAGACGCCGCCGCATATCGCCAAGCCGGTGACGGCTGCGAGAATAGCAAGGCCGGCGACGCCGAGTACCGCGGGTGCGACGATGGCCACGATGCCGGCGACGCGCAGGACCGAGACAGCGGAAGCGAGTGTCGCGGCACCGGCAAGTGGCCAGGGATTTTCCCCCGCCGCCGCCGCGCGTGCCAATGCAAGGGTGACAGCCGTAGACGAGACGACCGCGCCCGCCAGTCCGCCGACGAGCACGCCCCTTGTGGTGCCAAGGATTCGCACGGCGATGTAGCCGAGGAAGGAGATCGCGGCGGTGAGCACCGTAAACAGCCACACCTGGCGGGGGTTGAAGCCGCCCCAGGGATCGATCGGCTCTGCGGGAAGCAGAGGCAGGACGATCGCTGTCATGACAGCGAGCACCAGCGCGGCGCGCAGCTCGAGCCATGAGATGCGTCTGAGCAAACCATGGAGGAGATCGCGACTGGCGAGAAGAACGGCCAGCGCGGTGCCCCCAGCGGCAGCAGCACGGTGGTCGCCCACGACCGCCAGGGCGCCGAGGACAAACACGCCGAGCCCAGCGACGACCCCTGTTACGCTGAAGTCGGCATCATGCATGGCTTCGCGGCTCTTGTACCAGGCAAAGACAGCCGTGAAGGCGAAGAGGCCCGCAACGAGCACCGAAGGCGCTTCGAGGCTGCGGGCCATTGTCGCGAACAGTCCGCCTAGCAAGCCTGTGATCGCATAGGTGCGGATACCGGCCGTGCGCGTTCCGTCCGGCGCGTCGCGCTCGCGCCACCCGCGCTCGAGGCCAACCAGCAGGCCGATGGCAAGGGCAAGGCCGAGCTTTGCAATCAGCGATTCCATCGCCAACCTCCCGAAGGCGGGCGGCTCTGGCGCGAGGCGAGCGTCATCGCGCTTTTCGGATCATGCGCCACAAGACCTGGTCGCGACGCCAGAAATGGTGCCAAAGCGCGGCGCCGGCGTGAAGCAGGACGAGAGCGAGCAGCGTCCAGCTGAGCAGGCTGTGAACCGGCGCGATCCGGAACGTCAGATACATGGCGATCGTGCCGGTGACGGGCAGCGCGACCAGGACTGCATAGAGCGCCGCATGCATGGCGGCGGCACTCATGCGCTCGAAAGGGGACAAGCCCGGCACGGGCGCTGGCCGACCGTAGGCGAAGCGCAGCACAAGTTGCGCCAGCACGAGGAAGAGAATCGCCCAGCCGCTCCAAGCATGCACCTGATGCAGAAACAGGTCGATGGGACGCGGCTTCATAAACAGGTGCGCCATGTGGGTGCGCTGGATCGCCCAGGCGGTCGGCACCTGGACGAGGCATAGAAGCAGCACCGTCCAATGCATGAGCCGATGCGCGAGAGGGAATCCGTCCGGTCGATGTGCTCGACGCATCGACCCTGGCCAACGCCATCTCAAGCCTCGACCTCGACGATGTCGCCGGCGCGCGCGGCATAATCGAGCGCGTAGGCGAGCTCACCGGTCGTCTCGGCGTGGACATGGAGGAGCGGCTGGCCGCGATCGATCTCGTCGCCGAGCCTGACCTCCATGTGAACGCCAGCCGCCTTCGCTTCCGGCGCACCCGCGAGCTTGGCGAGCCGAGAGAGCTTGCGGTTGTTGATATGGACGACACGACCGGCACGGGCAGCCGTCAGGGGATGGATGTACGACGCCTTCGGCGGCACACGAAGGCCGCCCTGGGCCTGGCAGATCGCCTCGAATTTCGACCAGGCCCGGCCGCTGGCTAGCGTTGCAAGCGCGAGGTCGGTGCCTTGTCCCTTCGCGGCCTTGCCGCCGATCTCGAGCGCGGCTCCAGCCAGAGCGGCGGCGCGACGGCGCAAATCGTCGGGCGCCTCGGCTGCGTTGTTCAGCACGGCAAGCACGTCAAGCGCCTCCAGCGCGGGGCCGATGCCGCGCCCGACAGGCTGAGAGCCATCGGTCTGGACGCAGGTCGTCGCGAGGTTGAAGCGGGCCGCGACTAAGCTCAGGCGCTCCGCCAGGCGGCTGGCGGCGTCCTCGCCGCGCACCTTGGCAGTGGGTCCGACAGGAATGTCGATCACGACATGGGTCGAACCCGCGGCAATCTTCTTGGACAGCACGGAGGCGACGAGCTGGCCTTCGGTGTCGATGTCGAGCTCGCGCTCGACACGCACGAAGATATCGTCGGCGGGGCTCAGATGCACGGCGCCGCCCCAGGCGACGCAGCCGCCTTCGCTCTCCACGACGCGCCTCAGCGTAGCGATGTCGAGCTCCACCGGCGCCAGCGTTTCCATCGTGTCGGCGGTGCCGGCCGGGGAGGTGATGGCGCGCGAGGAGGTCTTGGGCATGACCAGGCCGTTCGCGGCAACGATCGCGACCACGATCGGCGTGGTCCGATTGCCAGGAAGGCCGCCGACGCAATGCTTGTCGACGACGATCGGTGCGTCCCATCGCATCCGTTCGCCGACATCCACCATGGCGCCGGTCAGATCGGCGGTTTCGGTCTCGTCGAGGGGGAGAGCGGCGCTGGCGGTCAGAAAGGCCGCAAGGTGGACCTCCGTATAGCGTCCGGCAACCACGTCCCGCAGGATGTCGGCAAAGGCGCGTGCGTCCAGCCGATTGCCATAGATGCGCTGACGCACGCTGGCGAGCGAGTCGATCGCGGGCGCATGGCTGACACGGACCACATCACCGTCGCTGAGGCCGAGCCGTTCCCACGCGGTCTCGGAGAGGCCGACCTCGTCGATGGCGATGAGGTCGTCGCCGTCGACCTGAAACAAGGTCGCCTGGACTTGACCCTTGCCGTTCGAGACCAGCACCTGCGAGCGGGCCGCCAAGCCTTCCGATCGGCAGACGTGGCAGTCGGTTCGCATGACGACCACAGCCTGGTGCTGCGTGTGCAGGCGGATGCGGCGGACCCGCAGCGTCGGTTGGGCGGGAATCGTGCTGTCGGCAGGCGTCATAGATCGAACTTCTGGTTCTGCCGGGGAACGACGGCGTTCCATTTGAGCTCGCGGTCGATGCGGACGCGCAGGGCTTCGGAGCCCGCGTCCTCGCCGTGCACGATGAAGACACGAGACGGCGGCCGCCGGAAGCCCGAGAGCCATCGCATGAGCTCGTTGGAATCGGCATGCGCCGAGAGCATCGACAGCTCCTCGACCGCGGCGCGGACCGGAATCCACTCGCCATGGATCTTGGTCTCCTGCGCACCTTGCAGCATGGCCCGGCCGCGCGTGCCGGCCGCCTGGAAACCCGAAAACAGGATCGTATTGCGGGCGTCGGGAGCGAAGGCCTTCAGGTGATGAAGGACGCGCCCGCCGGTCGCCATGCCGCTCGCCGAGATCACCACCTTGGGGTAGGGGCTCGCCGTGATGCCCTTCGAGCCGTCGACGTCGCGCGTGTAAGTGGCGATCGCGCAGACTTCCTTGCATTGCCCTGGCGACAGACGATGATCCTCACGATGGGCATGGAGAAGGTCAGTAGCGTCGATCGCCATCGGACTGTCGAGATAGATCGGCACCTTCGACAGGCGCCCGGCCGTCTTGAGCTTCCACAGATGGTAGAGCAGCGACTGGGCGCGTCCGACGGCGAAGGCGGGAACGACGACCGTCCCGCCGCGCGCGATCGTCCGTTCGACGACAGCGCCGAGCGCTTCGGTCGGATCGGCGGGATCGTGAACACGGTTGCCATAGGTCGACTCGATCAGAACGTAATCCGCCTCCGGCACCGGGACCGGATCGGGCAGAACCGGATCGTCATAGCGGCCGAGATCGCCGGAGAAGGCGATGCGCCGCCCACCCCATTCGACCTCGGCGGTCGCAGCACCCAGGATGTGGCCGGCATGGCGGAAGGTGAGCGTCGCGCCGAAAGGCAGCTTGACCGGCTTGTCGAAGGGCACGGTCGAAAAGAACTCGAGGCTGCGCTCGGCATCATGGATGCCGTACAGCGCGAGCGCCGGCTTATGCTTCGAGAAGCCCTTGCGGTTGGCGTATTCGGCGTCCTTCTCCTGAAGGTGTCCGCTGTCCTTCAGGATGAGCTCCGACACATCGCGCGTCGCGGACGTCGCGTAGATCCTCCCGCGAAAGCCGTCACGCACCAGTTTCGGAAGATAGCCCGAATGGTCGAGATGAGCGTGCGTCAGGATGACGGCGTCAATGCTCGCCGGCGCGATCGGCAGCGGCTCCCAGTTCAGCTCGCGCAAGTTCTTGAGGCCCTGAAACAGACCGCAGTCGATCAGGATGCGCTTGTCGCCGTTGGCAAGGAGATGTTTCGAACCGGTGACGGTGCCTGCGCCGCCGAGGGAAGTGAGTGTCAGCATGTCGTCCTTCAATGCGTGGGGGTGGACAGATCGGCGGGTGAACCTTTCCCATCGATGGCGTTGCGCTCGACATTCGTCAGAAAGTCCTCACGCGACCAACCGGCCAGGGGAGCAGCCGCTTCGATCAGATGCGCCCATGAGCAGCGGTTGGCGAACAGCATGCCGGCGACGTCAAGCGTGCCGCCACGGCTGATATAGCCGCGGGCCGCGGTTTGCTTCGGCCCGCCGTCGAGCCGTCGCAAGAGGCCGAGCATCGGTTCGGGCCGCGTGTGCGATACGATCAGCCGCGGAACGCCGACAGGGAAGAGGCGGTTCAGCGCGTCGTCCGTCGCCACGAAGCGCGCCTCGATCGGGTCGCGCGGGATGCGGAAGCGGCCCGGTTCGTTGATCGCCGTCACCAGAACCCGCCGTCCGTGCTCTTTCAGACGACGCGCGGCCTTGAGCGCCTCTTCGAGCTGGTAGGCGCCGATCGCGACGATCTGCAATTGCGCATCCTCGGTCTGCCCTTCGATCGTGGCGGCGCCATCGGCGACGAAGCGGGTCGCGGCCTCACCATCGAAACGATGTGGCATGTCACGCTTGGAGACGATCACACCGGCGACCTGTCCGCGACCGCCGAAGACCGAGGCCATGGTGGCGACGGCGCTGTTGGCGTCGACGGGAAACAGCACGCGCGCCGTATCGGACATCTCGCCGAGAAGCGCCTCGCCGAGCGTCGGGTCCTGGTGTGATTGCTCGTTCTTCGAGTTCTCCCAGGTGTGCGAGGTGACGACCAGCGGCACCGAAATCCAGCCCGGCTCCTTGCCGTCCTCACGCTGGCGGCGGGCGAACACGATCTCCTGCCGCAGGCCGCCGAGCATCTTCATCGCAAAGGCTTCGTAGCTGACGATGAGGTTGAGACCGCCTTTGTTCGCAAGCGCCGCGGCGGCGACTGCCTCCTCGTTCAGCGCCGTGATCACGCTGCCGTCGCGAGCTTCGGCGACGCCGGTCTCCGGCGCGTTGACGCGATGGCGCAGCCGCTCGAGGGTCGCCCCCATATGATTGGAGCTCAGCTCATCGGGATTGCCGACGCGCACCCGCAGGGCGGGATTGGCGTCGACGAGACGCACGAACCAGCGGTCGAGCGCATGCATGGCGCAATCGGCCGGCGCGCCGATCTCGGTCCAACCGGGCGCAGGCAGGTCCGGCGCCGACGGATGGCGGACCGCGAGCGGGTGGCTGCTCTCCGCTGGCCGGTTCTGTTGTCCATGGACGGCGATCGCGGCGACCGCATCCTCGATGTCGTCAGGCGTTACAAACAGGGCTCGCGCCGCGTCGTTGAAGGCCTTGCGGGCAGCGGCGTCGCGCGAGGGGTTTGCGGTCAGTGGCAGGTTGTGCGCCGCGTTTGTTCCGGCGCCCGGAAAGCCGAAGCCCTTCACCGTCTCGGCAATGACATAGGGAATGGGGGCGGGATAGGCACGGCCTGGCTCGGCGATAAACCGGCCGAGGCGTTCCTCGGCTGTCAGGATCGCCCAGACGAAGGCCGCCGGGTCTTTGCCGTCGATGCCGAAGGGATCGAAGCCGTTGAGCCTGAGATGTTCGGCGAGCCACTCAGCGCCGCCCTGCTGCGCGATCTGCGCTCGCTCCTCGATGCGTCGCCCATTCAGGATCATGATCGGCACCACGAGGCCGCTATCCTCCGCGCGCCACCAGCGCGCCGTCCAGTCAGAGCCGCGCTGCTCCTCGAAGGCGCCATCGCTCAGAAAGGCGACCAGGCTCTCTCCCGGCAGCGGCGCATGGACATACTGGACCTCGGCGAAGCCGAGATAGCCGCCCTCGGAGATCGCTCCGGCCGTGTTCGGTCCGGCATGGCTACCGATCGGCACCGCCGGGCGGCCGCCGGCATCGATGGCGTAGGAATAGAAATCGGCGGCAAGCTGGGACAGGCCCTTCTCGCTGCGGTCGTATCGTCCCTTCTGCGCATCGGAGACATCGCCGGTCAGCGCATTGATCGCCTCGATCGCGGCGACGCAATGGCCCTGTCCCATCACCCAGGAGCGGGTGGTGGCCGAGAGCGCGTTCGCGGTGAGGTAACCGACAAAGGCGGGCACCATGTTCAGCGATCCACCGGTATGCCCTTCCGGGGCCGCCTTGAAGGCTTCGGCCGGTAGCGGCGCGCCGGAGAGGTCGACGCGCTTGGCATAGGTCATGTGGACGACCGTCCACATCGCAGCAGCGGTCAGCCGGTCGGCGGCGGCGAGCAGGCGGTAAAGCGCGTCCGGGTTCAGCTTGGGCGATTGCGCGAGCGCGCGAATGCGCGCGACCGTCTCGTCGCTGTGCCTGATCGGGCCGTAACCGGCGCGCCAGTGTTCGAAGGCTGGGGACGTCGTCGCGGCCATGCGCTGCTGCCTTTCCTGGGTGGATTTGTTTTCTGGATGTTGGCCGACTTACGCGACCCCGCCGGTCCAGGGCGGAGGGTCGCTTGCAGGGAAGGAATCGATGCCGGCGCGTTCGACGTCATCGACCGGCTCGGGTGGGCGGCGGTGACGAATGAATTCGGGATCGGGCGCATCGGCGGCCGCAAGCGCGTCGGCGATCAGCCGCGAGAGCCCGATCGCGTTGGTCGGGTGGCTGACGGAATCGGAGGAGACGATCCTGCCGCAAAGCGGCGCCAGCCGCTCATACGAGTCGCCGGCGAAAATGCCGTGCACGACGGCGACGTCGGGGCGGGCAAATCCGAGCGGGGGCAGCTTGCTTGCCGCTTCGATGAGGGTGTTGCCGGACGAAGCGATGTCGTCGACCAGAACCGGCTGCAATCCGTTCCATTGCGAAAGGTCCGGCAACGCGATCTCGACGTCGCGGTCGCCATGCCGGATCTTGCGTAGCACGGCATGCGGCGCCCCGATCCGTGCCGCAATCGCGGAGACCCACTGCTCGCTTTCCTCGTCCGGACCGATGATGAGCGGCTTGGCGACCGACGCGGCGATCCAATCGGCCAGGAGTGGTGCGGCATGAAGCGTCAGCGCCGGGATCTCATAGAGCGCCGAAAGCGCGGGATAGCGGTGCAGATGCGGATCGACGGTGACGAGCCGATCGAAGCTGGACGAAATCAGGCGTGCGAAGGTTCGCGAGGTGATGGCCTCGCCCGGCCGGAAGCGGCGATCCTGCCGCATATAGGCAAGATAGGGAGCGACCAACGTGACCGTGGCCGCGCCGAGCGATCGCGCCGCGTCAGCAAGAAAGACGAGCCGGAGGAAGCCGTCGTCGGGACGCGCCAGCGTCGAAACCAGCAGGACCGCCTTCCCCGCCACCTCCGTGGCGAGGCGCAGATAGGTTTCGCCATCGGGAAAGTTGCGCGTTTCGATTGCGCCTAGCTCGCCGGCGCCGGCGTTCACAAGCGCTTGCGCAAAAGCCTCGTTGCCGGGGAGAGCAATGATGACGTGGGCGGACGTCTTCTGGGCGGGGGCAGGGGCCATTCTTCGTCTTTCGTCGTCTCGTCTCGGCCTGCATCAGAACGCGGGCGCGGCTTCATGATTTCTTGCGCAAAGGCGAAGACAGGCTCCCGATAAAGCCCGCGCGGCCGCCCGATTCTTTAATCGAGATTAAGTTCTCGCCGTTGTGTGCCGGCCCCGCCGACGCGTCTGAGCGGCATTTCCGCTGGTGCGCGAGGGCGTGCATATCGCTTGATGGTCAGCGACTTTCGGGACGCAATCTTGATCTGAGTTAAAGTTTCGGCCGTCCCGGGCGCGCATTTTCAGGGCCGAGCGGGGCCCGGTTCGCCTTCAGCAGCGAACTTCCGTGGGCCCTGACGCTCACAGATGCGTCGAACGATGCCGTGCCTGGCTGATGGTATCAACCGCATTGGCCCGTCGCGCGGCAAAGAAGTACGGGAATGCGGTCGATGGAGAGTGACAATAAAGCGCCCGCCAAGCGGGTCTTCAAGTTCGACATCCTGTACTTTGTCGCGGTCTTCTTCGCCGTTCTGCTGATCCGGGACCTGCTTGTCGGCCAGGGCCACATCAAGGTCATCCCGTACAGCGAATTCCAGGGCCTGATCGAAAAGGATGGCGTCACCGACCTGGTGGTCGGACCGACGGAGATCACCGGCGCGTACAAGCCGCCGCTCGAGAAGGACGCACCGCAGCATTTCTCCACGGTTCGCGTCGATCCGCAGATCGCCGACGTGCTGACCAAGCGCAACATTTCCTTCTCGGGACAACCGGCGCCGGGCCTCTTCGAAAACCTGCTGTCGTGGCTGATGCCGGCGGCGATGTTCGTGCTGATCTGGATGTTCCTGTTGCGCCCGATGATGGCCGGGCAGCATGGCGGCCTGATGAGCATCGGCCGCAGCCGTGCCAAGGTCTATGCCGAGAAGTCCGTGAAGGTGACGTTCGCCGATGTGGCGGGCGTCGATGAAGCCAAGCAGGAGCTGGCCGAAGTCGTGGGCTTCCTCAAGGACCCGGCGACCTATGGCCGCCTCGGCGCGCGCATCCCCAAGGGCTTGCTTCTCGTTGGACCGCCGGGGACGGGCAAGACGCTGCTGGCGCGCGCCGTCGCCGGCGAATCGGGCGTCCGCTTCTTCTCGATCACGGGCTCCGAATTCGTCGAGATGTTCGTCGGCGTCGGCGCTTCGCGCGTGCGCGACCTGTTCCAGCAGGCGCGCGAGCAGGCCCCGGCGATCGTGTTTATCGACGAACTCGACGCGCTCGGCCGCGCCCGCGGCGTCGATATGCCCGGCGGCGGACATGACGAGAAGGAGCAGACGCTCAACCAGCTGCTCGCCGAGATGGACGGCTTCGATCCGAGTGTCGGCATCGTCGTGCTGGCGGCGACGAACCGGCCCGAAATTCTCGATCCGGCGCTGCTGCGGGCCGGCCGCTTCGATCGACAGGTCCTGGTCGACCGCCCCGACCGTCAAGGCCGCATCGACATCCTCAACGTGCACTTGAAAAAGATCAGCGTGGCCCCCGAACTCGACGTCGCGGCGGTTGCCGCGCTCACACCAGGCTTCACTGGCGCTGATCTCGCCAATCTCGTCAACGAGGCCGCGCTGGTCGCCACCCGCCGCGGCGCGAGCGCCACCGTGCTCGACGATTTCACGCAGGCCGTGGAACGCATCGTCGCTGGCCTGGAAAAGAAAAGCCGGATTCTCATTCCGCGCGAGCGCCAGATCGTGGCGCATCACGAAATGGGCCATGCGCTCGTCGCCATGGCGCTGCCGCAGACCGACGTCGTACAGAAGGTTTCGATCATCCCGCGCGGCATCGCGGCGCTCGGTTACACGCTGCAGCGGCCGACCGAAGATCGTTTTCTCATGAGTCAGTCCGAGTTGCAGGATCGCATGGCGGTGCTGCTTGGCGGTCGGGCCGCCGAAAGCCTGGTGTTCGACGAGATTTCGACAGGCGCGGCGGACGATCTCGTCAAGGCGACGGACATCGCGCGCAACATGGTGGTCCGGTTCGGCATGTCGAAGGAGCTCGGACAGGTCGCTTATGAGCCGGAGACGGGCAGCTTCCTCGTCGGCCAGACCCCGGTCTGGCGGCCGCGCACCTACAGCGATGAGACGGCCGAGGCCATCGACCACATGGTGAAAGACCTGATCGACCGCGCCTTCCAGAAGGCCCGCTCGATCCTCGAGCGCAACCGTTCGGTGCTGGATAGCAGCGCGCGCGAACTTCTTGCGCGCGAAACGCTGGGCCCCGATGACCTTGCCAAGCTGACCACCGGTCTCGAGCGCGAAGCGCCGGGACGGCCGGGCCTGGCTCTGGTCGAGTGATGGGGATCAAACACCGCCGGATCGGCCTGCTTGGCGGGCGCTCGCTGTTCAAGGGACCATAAAGTGCGCAGATCGCCCATTGTCGTCATCGCCGTGTTGGTCGCGACCGCGGCAGCCGGATCCTATGTCTATTGGCTTGGAACGCAGAACCGCGTGCCGGCGGGCCTGGCGCGGGTGAACGGCAGGATTGAGGTCGAGCGGGTCGACATCACCAGCAAATATGCCGGGCGCCTGGCGGAAGTGCTGGTCGACGAGGGCGCCAATGTCAGCAAGGGTGAGGTGCTCGCGCGGCTGGACACGAGCGAGATCCAGGCGCAACTGACGGCGGCCCGAGCAGCTGTGCACCGCAGCCATCAGAGCGTCGCCAGCGCACAAGCGAGCGTCGCGCTGCGTGAGGCCGAGCTCAATCTCGCGCAGGTCGAGCTCCAGCGTGTGGTTGAACTCATGCGAACCAACACGTCGACACAGGCTGAGCTTGATCGCCGGACGGCGCAACGCGACATCTCGCGGGCCTCATTGCAGACCGCGAAGGCCGCGGTCGAGGATGCGAAGGCCTCGGTCGAAGTCGCCGAGGCGCAGGTCAATCAGATCGAGGCGGCCATCGCCGACATGACGTTGAGGGCGCCGGTGTCTGGCCGCGTCGAGTATCGTCTGGCGCGAACTGGCGAGGTTGTCGGCGCCGGAGGTCGGGTGCTGACGGTGTTCGATCTCTCGGATGCGCATATGACGATCTATCTTCCGACGGCCTCCGCCGGTCGCGTGGCGGTGGGCTCACAGGCGCGTCTCGTGCTGGATGGTCCGGGCGGCTACGTCCTGCCGGCGACCGTGTCCTTCGTCTCCGCCGACGCGCAGTTCACGCCAAAATTCGTCGAGACGGCGAACGAACGCGAGAAGCTGATGTATCGCGTCAAGCTGCATATCGACCCGGCGCTGGTCGCCTCCGAGCGCGGCTATGTGAAGGCGGGGATGACCGGCAACGCTTATGTCCCGGTGACGGGAGATGCGAATTGGCCGGCCGAGCTTGCGCCGAGGTTGCCCGATGGAGGCTGACCCCGCCGCCGTCAGCCTGTCGGGTGTCCAGCATGCCTATGGGAAGGTGGTGGCACTTCGCGATTTGGCTCTGACCATCCCGCCTGGCTGCAAGCTCGCCATTGTCGGTCCTGACGGCGTCGGCAAGTCGACATTGCTCGGCTTGATCGCGGGGGTTCGCCGCATTCAGCGCGGTTCGGTCAGCGTGCTGGGGGGCGACATGGCCTCGGCGGCGCACCGCAGCGAGGCCGCGCCCCGCATCGCCTATATGCCGCAAGGGCTCGGACGCAATCTTTATCCGACCTTGTCGGTCTACGAGAACATCGACTTCTTTGCCCGGCTTTACAGCCAGCCGGACGATCGCCGGCGTGGGCGCATCGACGAGCTCATGCGGGTCACCGGGTTGTTTCCCTTTGCCGATCGGCCAGCGGGAAAACTCTCCGGCGGGATGAAGCAGAAGCTCGGGCTGTGCTGCGCGCTCGTCCATGATCCCGATCTCCTCATCCTGGACGAACCGACGACCGGCATCGACCCGTTGTCGCGCCGCCAGTTCTGGACGCTGATCGGGCGCATCCAGGCCGAGCGGCCGACCATGACGGTGATCGTGGCGACGGCTTATATGGAGGAGGCCGGGGCCTTCGATCGCATCGTGGCGATCGACGATGGCGCGATCATCGCTGACGGGAGCCAGCCGGAGCTGCTTGCGCGCACCGGCGCGGCTACGCTCGAGCAGGCCTATATCGAGCTGCAGCGCCCGGAGCGGCGCGGGGCGCGGGTGGCGCCGTCCATGCCACGTCTCGAAGCGGACGGCGGACCGCCTGCCATCGTGGCCGAGGGCCTGACGATGCGCTTTGGCGATTTCACGGCGGTCGATCATGTGAGCTTTCGCATCGAGCGCGGCGAGATCTTCGGCTTCCTCGGCTCCAATGGCTGCGGCAAGACGACGACGATGAAGATGCTGACGGGGCTGCTTCCGGCGACCGAAGGACGTGCCGAGCTCCTGGGCAAGCCGGTCGATGCGCGCGACATCTCGACCAGGACGCGGATCGGCTACGTCTCCCAATCGTTTTCGCTTTACGAAGAACTGACGGTGCGCGGCAATCTCGAACTGCACGGGCGGCTGTGCGGCATCGGCGGCAAGGGGCTGGGTGAGCGGGTCGAGGAGGCCTTGTCGCGGTTCGAACTCGGTGATGTCGCCGAGACGCTTCCGGACGCCTTGCCGTTGGGCATGCGCCAGCGCCTCCAGCTGGCGGCGGCATGCCTGCATCGTCCCGATGTCCTGATCCTGGACGAGCCCACCTCGGGCGTCGATCCGGCGGCGCGTGACCGCTTCTGGAGCCTGCTGCTCGAGATGTCGCGCCGCGACGGGGTGACGATCTTCATCTCGACGCATTTCATGAACGAGGCCGAGCGTTGCGACCGCGTCTCTCTCATGCATGCGGGCCGCGTGCTGGCGGTCGGCGCTCCAAGCGAGCTCCAGGCCGCGCGGGGCGCCGCGAGCCTCGAGGATGCCTTTGTCGCCTATCTGGAGGATGCGGCGGCTACCGGGACCGAAGAGGCGGCTGTGAGTGATGCGCGCAGCGCGGTCGAGCCCGGCTCAGCGATGCGGGATGACGATGCCAGGGCGGTGCAGAAGCCGAGGCTCGCTTCCATGAAGCGGATCTGGACATTCGCACGCCGGGAGGCGCTCGAACTCAGCCGGGACCGCATCCGGCTGGCCTTCGCGCTGATTGGTCCGCTCCTGCTCATGGCCGCCTTCGGCTACGGGATTTCCTTCGACATCGAAGGCCTGCGCTACGCGGTGCTCGACCGCGACCAGTCGCTGGAAAGCCGGGCTTTCCTCGACCAATTCTCGAACTCGCGGTACTTCGTCGAGCAGGCGCGCCTGAAGGAGGATGTCGAGATCGACCGGCGCCTGCGCGCCGGCGAACTCAAATTCGCGGTCGACATTCCGCCGGGCTTCGGCCGCGACCTGTTGCAAGGCCACCGACCTGAAGTCGGCTTCTGGCTTGACGGCGGCAACACCTTCCCCGCCGAGACCGCGCGCGCCTACATTCTTGGCACGCTTCAGACTTATGCCGGCGAGCTCGCGCGCGCCGCGCGAAGCGCCAACGGACTGCCGGCCGAGACGCTGCGGGTCGAGCCGCGCTTTCGTTACAATCAGGACTTTCGCTCCGTCTTCGCGATCACGCCGGGATCGATCATGCTGCTGCTGATCATCTTCCCGGCGATGCTGACGGCCCTTGGCGTCGTGCGGGAGAAGGAGATGGGGTCGATCGCGAATGTCTACGCGTCGCCGGCGACGGTCGGCGAGTATCTGCTGGGCAAGCAGCTCCCTTACGTCGCGATCGGTGTCCTGAGCTATCTCAGTCTGCTGGTTTTTGCCGGCGGCGTGCTCGGCGTGGTGCCGAAGGGCTCGCTGCTGGCGCTGTCGCTCGCAGCCCTCGTCTATGTTTTCGCCGCCACGGCCTTCGGGCTTCTGGTCTCGGCTTTCGTCTCCACGCAAGTGGCGGCGATATTCGGCACCGCCATCCTGACGGCCATGACCGCAGCGCATTATTCGGGATTCCTGATCCCCGCCTCTTCGCTCGAGGGGCCGGGGCGCATCATGGGGCTGTCCTTCCCGGCGCTGTGGTTTCAAACGATCAGCCTCGGGGTGTTCGCCAAGGGTCTCGACACGCCTGCCTTCGCCCGCGAGCTTCTCGTGCTGATGGCGTTCGGGCTCGGCTTTCTGCTGCTGGCGCGGCTGTTGATCCGCAAGCAGGGGGCGTAGCGATGCGGCGCTGGATCGAGAACGCCTTCCGTCTCGGCATCAAGGAATTCGCCAGCCTGTCGCGCGACGTGGTGATGGTGGTGCTGATCGCCTACGTCTTCACCTTCGCGGTCTATTCCGAAGCCACCGCGATGCGCACGGATGTCAACGATGCCAAGGTGGCCGTTATCGACGGCGATCGCTCGACGCTCTCGGGCCGGATCAAGGACGCGCTGCGACCTCCCTATTTTCGACCGGCGGTCGAGATCGACCGCTCGAGCCTCGACGGCTTGATGGACAAGGGCGCCTTCACGTTCATTCTCGATATCCCGCATGGTCTGGAAGCCGACTTCCTGGCCGGGCGCAACCCAGCCATCCAGGTCAATGTCGATGCCACCAGCATCTCACAGGCTGGCGTCGGCACGGCCTATATCCAGGAAATCGTGGCGCAGGAGACGACAAGCTTTCTCAAACAGGCACCCGCCGAGACGCTCGCACCGGTCAACGCGGTCGTCCGCGCCATGTTCAATCCCAACCTCGAAGCCATCAGCTTCACCGCCAGCATGGGCGTCATCAACAATGTCACCATCCTCGCCATCATTCTGGTGGGCGCCGCAGTAATGCGCGAACGAGAGCATGGCACGATCGAGCATCTCCTGGTGATGCCGGTCAGCGCCAGCGAGATCATCGCCGGCAAGGTCTGGGCGAACGGACTGGTCATCCTGCTGGCAGCCGCATTCTCCCTTCACGTCGTCGTCGAGGTCATCCTGCGCACGCCGATCGTCGGCTCGATCGAACTGTTCCTCGCTGGGACCGCGATCTATCTGTTCGCGGTCACCTCGCTTGGCATCCTGCTCGCCACGGTCGCGAACTCCATGCCGCAATTTGCGCTGCTCTCGATCCCCGTCTTCGTCCTGATGTTCCTGTTGTCCGGCTCGTTCACGCCGTTCGAGAGCATGCCGCGCGCCCTGCAGGCGATCATGGACCTGTCACCGTCGACGCATTTCGTGCGCTTCGCGCAAGCCGTGCTCTACCGCGGCGCTGGCATCGATGTCGTCTGGCGCGATCTTCTCATCATGGCCGGGCTCGGCGCCGGCTTCGTCGCGATTGCCCTCTATCGCTTCAAGGCCATGCTGGCGCGCCAGTCGTGAGGACCGGCTTCAAGCGTGGTCTCAAAGGGTGGAGGCTTGCCCCCGTTCGATCAGCAGCGGAATTGATCGGCCCAGCGTGACGGCCCACGAAAGCCGTTTCGAAACCGCGCTCGTTCTCAATACCCGTGCCGCGAAGCGAGGTATAGCATCGGCCATTCGAAGAGCGCTGTTAGCGCTGTCCGGTCGGACAATAGGAGGAAGATATGAGTACAAAGAATGTCGTTGTCGTAGCCGGAGTGCACGGGGTTTCCGGAAGAGCCGCGGCGATCGAATGGAGTTCAATCCCGACCAGCAAGGTGTATGGCCTGTCACGACGCACGGCGGATCTTCCACCAGGTGTCGAAGAGATCCGGGTCGACTTGCTTGATCTGGCCAATGTGCGGAAGAAGATGGGTCCGTTGAAGGACGTCACGCACATTGTTTTTGGAGCCTATATCGAGAAACCGAGCGCGAAGGAGAAGTCCGAGGCGAACGTTGCCATATTGCGCAACTTGCTCGATGTGGTCGAAAAGACGTCGACGTCATTCAGGCACATTACGTTCTACCAGGGCGGAAAGGCATATGGCTGCGATCTGGGGCCGTTCAAAACGCCGGCTCGCGAGGACGATCCTCGAATGATGCCGCCAAATTTCTATTACGATCAGGAAGACTTTCTGCGCGAACGACAAACGGGAAAGAATTGGCATTGGACGGCGTTGCGTCCTGAAGCAGTCAGTGGCTTCGCCACTGGCAACCCGATGAACCTGGCGATGGTCATCGCCGTTTACGCGGTTATCTCCAAAGAGCTGGGGTTGCCGCTCCGCTTTCCCGGTACGGAAGCGGCATATCGTGCGCTTTACCAAGTGACGTCAGCAGAGATCCTGGCGAAGGCGACAGCGTGGGCAGGCACCGACGGGCGAGCGCGCAATGGAGTGTTCAATATCACAAATGGTGACTATTTTCGATGGCAGCACCTGTGGCCACGCATCGCACGCATGTTTGATATGGAGGTGACCGACCCAGTGCCGACGCCGCTTGCAGTCTATATGGCGGATAAGGAGCCCATATGGCAGAGGATCGTCGCGAAGTATGGATTGACGAATATTCCCTATGATCAAGTCGTGTCATGGAATTTCGGCGACGCCATCTTCAATAGCGGATACGACAACATCTCCAGTACGATCAAGGCACGACAGATGGGATTTGCGGCCTGTATCGACACGGAGGAGATGTTCCGAGATCTGTTCGCGTCGCTGCGATCGATGAAAGTCATTCCGCAACTGGCCAAGTGACAAGGCGTCGTCTGGAGCCCTTGAAGCGAGGGTGTCGACCGGCCTCGGTGGCAGCTAACTATCGGCTTGCTGCCGGTTCCGGCATGAGGAGCCGGGGCAGGCGGATACAGGCCAAGAGCGTTGCCAGGACGAGCAGGGCGGCGAGGAGGAAGCTCGCATCCGGCAGGATCGGCAGGTTGAACAGCGCGCCGCCTGCAACGGATCCCAAGGCCTGACCAAGGCTCGCGGCGGCGGTCATGCGGCCGAGCTGCGCGCCCTGGCTTGTCGGGATACCGAACGAGGCCCAGTAGGTCGCGACCGGAGACAGCATGCCGGCACTTGCCGCCACCAGCGCGACCGCAACCGACATCAAGACCGACGTACTGACGAGCGAGACGATGACCAGCCCGACAGCAAGCGTCGCCAGACCGGGCACAACGAACCAGCGCGTGAGCTCCGGCTTGATGAGAGGCGAAAATATCAAGGCCTGCACGACCGCCATCACCAGGCTGCACTCGGCGAACATGATGCCGATATGCGCGGCATCGAGACCGAGGACCTTTCCGCGTAGCGCCAGTCCGACTTCGAAGACGCCGATGGCGAGCGCCGTGACCAGTGCGATCGCCAGGAGCCGCAGCATGGTGCGCCGTTCGATCTGCGCGGCGTCGGCCGTCACATCGAGGTTCTGGCGGCGTCCCCCGGAGGGAAGCAGTATTACGACCAATACCGCTGCGATAACCGCCAGACCTGTCGCCGTGAGCAGAGGCATCGCGAGGGAGCGATCAGGCGGAAGGGCCCAAAGTTTACCAGCGACACGCACCGCCAGCCCACCGAGCAAAGGCCCGATGAAGAAGCCGGCGGTGCCGGCGATATTGATGAGCGCGAAGCGATGGGCGCGCCACTCTTTCGACGGCGCATGATCGCCGATGAGCGCATAGGCGACCGGGGTGATGGCGGCAGCGAAGAGCCCGGCGAGAAAACGGCCGAGATAGAGAAGCGGCAGGCTTTCGGTGACGGCGAAGAATGCGGTGGTCGCCGCGAAGCCCAGAAGACCGACCAGGATGATCGGCTTGCGACCGCATTGATCGGAGATGCGTCCCCAGACCGGAGCGCCGACGAAGATGGCGATAATATACGCGCCCGTCAGCAACCCAGTATGCCATGACAGCGCCTGCGGCGTGCTCTTGCCGGCGATCTGCTCGATCAGAAAGGGCAGGATCGGCAGGGCGACGCCATAGCCGACCGTGATCGCGAACATTGCGACGAGCACCGTCGACAGCGCGCTCCAGCTCAAATGGGTCGCTTCAGCCGCGGCCATACTGCTTCGAGCCCGCGTCGAATCGGCGGCTCGCTCGAACCGGCAAGGTCGACAGCCGCATATCTGGAGACACGAAGAGCTGGACCGATCCGACTGAAACGCGAAACCATTCCGCACAGGCCGCTATCTGCGCTACGAGCAACGTCTGCACCGATTTCGGCCTGGACATCGAACGTTGATGGGATTGTTTCGTCATCATCGTTCCCTCGCTCAAGACGCCGCTTGCAACAGCTAGGCGATGGTCAGATTTGAATCTTTAATCCGCATCAAGTTTTGCGATGATCTCGCAATGAAAGCTGTCCGCATCAGCGGGGCAGCGCCGATCGCGCGAGGCCGGATTGCGCTCCGCCGGGATCGCAAAACGTCGGCGCCACCGACTGGCCTAATGGCTGTAGAGCCGCCGAAACAACAGCTCCTGCGCGCTGTCGCGCGCCTCGCGGGCGATTTCGATGGCGGTTTCCGTCTGCTTGCTGACGGTGCGTTCGGCCGATCTCATCGGGTTGTCGGAGGCCACCGGCATCCGCTTCAAGCGGACCTCCTCGGCGAGCCGCGCGACAACATGCATCCACGGCGAAAACTTTTCTGACAGCAGGTAACGGCTGGTTCGCATCGGATGGAGCCATCGCAGCGCCTCGGCCGACCATGGCGTGGCCATGGCCTGGACCCACGGACTGACAAAGTTGCTGTAGAGCGTTTCGTTTGCCTGCGACAATTGCCGTACCCGTTCGAAGGCCTTGCGCGGATTGTCGAAGGCCAGGTCTTCGATGCGCCGTTCTTCGAAGGCAACGCTGTATTGCGGTTTGCGGCAGTCGGGGTCGTTGGTCGGGTTGGAGATCTTCATCTCGTAGAGACCGGGCGCAAGGTTTCCGACCTCATCTAGGCTTTCCAGAATGGCGCGGTGCTCCAGGCGCGCGACCGACGCTGAGACGAAGATACCGAGGTGGCCGACGCGAGGATCGGTCATGAACACGATCCTCTGGCCCGCTTCCTTCAAGGCATCCGTGGTCTTGTAGACAGCCTTGAGCCAGGCCAGGGCCTGATGGGGCGGCGTGATGTTGTCGCCATACGAGGCAAAGATCACCAACGGGCTCTTGAGGCTGCGCAGATCGATCTTCACCGCATCGCCGAGGTCGAGCGTGCCTTGCTCGAGCTCGTTGCCAATGAAGAGATGGTCGACGATCTCAACCATCTCCTCCCGGCTGAAGCTGTACCAGGCGTTCCACCAACGTTCGAACTCGAGGAATCGCTCCTCTTCGTGATCGACGTCGAGGTAGAGGTTTGCGTATTTGTCCCAGATCGCCGCTTCGGGCTTTAACGTTTCGAAGTTCTGGACGAGCCAGGCGCCGTCAAAATGGCCGTTTCCGAGATCGCCGACGAAGTGGGTGAGCCAGCTTCCACCGAGCAGGCCGCCGGCGAGGCGCATCGGATTGGCGCCCGACTCTCCGGCCCAATAGGAGAGGGGCGAACCGTTGAGAACGATGGGACCGACAGGGGCCCGGCAATGGATCGCGACCAGCATGGCCGCCCAGCCGGCCTGGCAGTTTCCGTAAAGCACGGGCTTCTTGCCGGGGTGTCTTGTGATCACCTCGTCAACGAATTGATGCATCGCGTGCAGGACATCGACGAGCCTTTGGTGGGGGCTCGGCGCAGGAAAGAAGCTGACGAAGTAGACCGGGAACCCCTCATGCAGAGCGATGCCGATTTCGGAGTCGCGCTTGAAGCCGCCGATGCCGGGCCCGTGCCCGGCGCGCGGATCCATGACGATGACAGGGGGCTTGGTGTCGTCGACGCACGTATCCGCGTGCTCGGTGCCGGCGGTCGTGATCCGCAGTAGCGCATAATTCGCCGGGCGTTCGAACCGCCTCGCATCGAGCAGCATTTCGTACTGGAAGGTAAGCACTGGCGGCATGCCGGCCTCCTCGTGCTCCAGCATGATGTTCGCCCGCTTTCGCAAAACGTCCCAGAACAAAACCGATCGCTGCCAGGCGTCGATCGAATAGGCCCATATTCCCGCAGGATCGAACGGCGTGCCGGCCGCCGGGACGGACGGTGCCGGTTCGTGCCGGTCAGAGGGTGAGGATGGCAATACGGGAAGCACGGCCGTCCCCGCATGGGCCACTAGCGCGCTTTGCTCGCGTTCCGCAGGGATCGTGACCGGCATCGGAGGCTCCTCTAAAATGTCGCGTACCCGATCTCACGCGGCGCTGAGCATCTCGTCCTTGACGGACGTTAAAGACTTCGCCGGTCGGGCGCCGCAACGCCGCATCTTAGTGCGCGCAGCCCTCGGGGCGGAGCGTTGGCCTGTCCCCTCCGGTTGCGCCAAAATGACGGCCGAAAGGCCAGCCATCCTTTTTGAGGCCAGTCGAAGCCCCTTAGCCGTGCCTGCGGTAGAAGCGCAGGAACTGCGCATTGATCGCGACGATGATGGTGCTTGCCGACATGAAGACAGCAGCCACCGCCGGGGTCATCAGGAAGCCGGTGCCGAAGGTGATGCCGGCGGCCATCGGGATCGCCACGGTGTTGTAGCCCGTCGCCCAGATGAGGTTCTGCACCATCTTGCGATAGGTGGCCCGAGACAGGCCGAGGATCGCCGCGACGTCGCGCGGATCGCTCTTGACGAGCACGACATCCGCCGACTCGACGGCAACGTCGGTGCCGGCGCCGATGGCCACGCCGAGGTCCGCCTGAACGAGGGCCGGCGCGTCGTTGACGCCGTCGCCCACCATCGCCACCGAAAGCCCGCGCGCCTGCAGCTCCTTGATCTTGTCCGACTTCTGGTCGGGCAGGACCTCCGCGAAATACTCGGCGATACCGAGTTCCTTCGACACGCTCTCGGCGACGCCCTTCGCATCGCCCGTCAGCATGACCGGCTTGATGCCGAGCCGAGTCAGCTCGGCGATCGCGTCCTTGGATTCCGGTCGGACGATGTCGGCGAGCGCAAAGAGCGCACGCGGCTGGCCATCGCGTAGCAGCGCCACCACGGTCTTGCCCTGAGCCTCGAGCTGCTTGAGCTTCTCGTTGGTGATGGGCTTGCCTTGCCGGGCGAGATGGCCGGGGCTGACGATCCGGATGTCTTGCCCATCGACCTTGGCGACGATGCCCTCGCCCGTGATGTTGCTCACCTCGCTGGCTTTCGGAATGGTCAGATTCCTGCGCTTGGCCTCGGCGACGATGCCGTGAGCGATGGGGTGCTCGGACTGGTTTTCGGCTGCCGCGGCGAAAGCGAGTTCCGTGTTCTCGTCACTGCCTTCCAGCAGCACCACGTCGCTGACCCCAAAACGCCCTTCCGTCAGCGTGCCGGTCTTGTCGAGCACGACAGCATCGAGATTGCGCGCCCGTTCGAACGCGGCTCTGTCGCGGATCAGAAGGCCATTGCTGGCGCTGAGCGATGTGCTGACGGCGACCACGAGAGGAACGGCAAGGCCTAGCGCATGCGGGCACGCCACGACCATGACGGTGACCATGCGCTCAAGCGCGAATTCGAGTGGGGCGCCAAGCCAGAACCACCAGACGAATAGCGTTCCGAAGCCCACGACCAGAGCGATGTAGGTCAGCCAAGCCGCCGCCCTGTTGGCGATGTCCTGCGTGCGCGAGCGCGTCGCCTGCGCCTTCTTCACGAGATCGATGACCTGGGCGAGATAGGTCGCATCGCCGGTCTTGGTCACCTTGATCGTGACGGCGTTTGCGCCATTGATCGCGCCGCCGATCGCCGTTGCACCGACCGTCTTGGTGACGGGACGCGATTCACCCGTCAGCATCGCTTCGTTAAAGCCTGACGATCCCTCGATGATCTCGCCGTCGACCGGCACCTTGGCGCCGGGGCGAACGATGACATGGTCGCCGGGCTTGAGTTCTGAGATCGGCACGTCGTGCGTCGTGCCGTCGGCGTCGATGCGGGTGGCGCTATCGGGCAGGAGGCGCACCAGCTCTTCCAGCGCGCGCGAAGCCCCCATGACCGAACGCATCTCGACCCAGTGGCCGAGCAGCATGATGGCAATGAGGGTGACGAGCTCCCAGTAGAATGCTTCGCCTGGGAAGCCAAAGGTCACCGCCGCCGAGAAGAAATAGGCGGCCGAGATGGCCATCGCGATCAGCGTCATCATACCGGGCTGCCCCTTGCGCAGCTCGGAGAAAAAGCCGGTCAGGAAAGGCCACCCGCCGTAAAGATAGGCGATGGTCGAGAGCGCGAAGAGAACGAGGCCGTCACCTCTGAAGGACAGGACATCCGTCAGACCGAGGTAATGCCGGATCATCGGCGAGAGGAGCAGGACCGGAGGCGTCAGAACCAGGGTGACCCAGAACCGGCGGCGGAAGTCCGCGACCATGGCCCCGTGGTCATGACCAGCATGCTCCGAATGGCTAGATCCGGCAGCCGCGACGATCTTGGCGCCGCCATGACCGGCCTGGTGCGCCGTTTCAGCGCCCGCGTGCCGATGATGGTCGTGGTGGTCGTGATGGGAGCTCATTCTTCCTCGTCCGTCAGGTGGCCCGGCCTGAGGTTGGATTGGGCGGGGCGATAGAGTTCTGTGCCGCGCTGACCATAGACTGGAAGCGACAACGTCCTGATCACAAACCTCGCCGCCGGGCGTCTTGAAATCTTTAATCCAGATCAAGTTCTGGTCGCGCGTGAACGCGGCGCGTCGGTCTCCACTTCAGATAAGTCCGAGATAGGGCATTTCGCAGGGCACTATTCGGATTTGACGAGTGTCCCGGCGTTGCCCTCGAGGATCGCGCGGGCATCTTCCAGCCGTCCAATGCCAGCAACCCGACCGGGCGCGTTGGCAAACTGACAGGCCGCCTCCACCTTGGGGCCCATAGAGCCGGCTGGGAATTGATGCACCGCGAGTTCGCCGGGTCGCGCCCGTCGAACGGGACGTTGCTGCGGTGTGCCCCAGTCGAGATAGACGGCATCGACGTCCGTCAGCATGAGAAATGCGTCGGCAGCAAGGTCTGCGGCGAGCAGTCCGGCCGCGCGATCCTTGTCGATGACGGCCTCGACGCCTTGAAGAGTGCCGGAGGGGTCACGGACGACGGGAATGCCGCCGCCGCCGGCGCAGATGGTGACGACCTTTGCGGAGACCAGCATCCGGATCACCTCGATCTGGACGATCCGCTGGGGCAGGGGGGAGGCGACAACGCGACGCCACCGGCCCGGCGCCTCTTCAACCATGGGCCAGCCATGGGTCGTGCGGGCATTCTCGGCGTCCCGTGCGTCATACACTGGACCGATCGGCTTCTCGGGACGGCCGAAGGCGGGGTCGTCGCGCGCCACCTCGATATGCGTCAGCAGCGTGGCAAGTCGGGTGGCGGGAGGAAGGACGTTGGCCAGTTCCTGCTCGATCACATAGCCGATCATGCCGATGCTCTCGGCGCTGATGACGTCGAGGGGATAGGGTGGCACCTCCTTCAACGCTGCGGCCTGGAGGGCGAGCAAACCGACTTGCGGGCCGCTTCCATGGGCGACGATGATGTCGTGGTCGGTGGCGAGATCGGCCAGCGCCGCGGCCGCCTTCCTGACATTGGCGCGCTGAGCCTCGGCGCTCATCGGCTCGCCGCGCTTCAGAAGCGCATTACCCCCAAGTGCAACAACAACGCGCATGGTCAGGCGCATCCCCGGCCGGGACCGCATGGGACTGACGGCGTTCGGGCATAGGCTTGGAAGCTACCGCTCGGGTCCCGTTCGATTGCCACAAACTCACGCATCAAACGTCTGTCCTCTACGTCTTCACTCTCCGGCCGTCCGTCCATCTCCACGACCATCGTCGCTGGCCCGAACTCTGCGAAGCCCGATACCACGCCCAAGGGTGGCCGCATCTTCGGCCGGGACGCCGATAGGACGGCCCAATCTCGCGGTCGGGGCGATGGCGATCCTTGATCGAAGTTAAGTTCGTCGATGCTGGCTCGTTCTACTGTGAACCCCAGTTGGAATCGAGGTCATCGCCGACCGGCGCTTGGGATCGGGACGTCGGATGGCCGCGATGCTTTCGGCGGAAACAGGTCGACGAGGACATGGCAATGCAGCCCAAGTTGCGAGCGATGGTGACTTTCGCGTTCCTGCTCGTGCCGAGCCTCGCTGTTGCGCAGCACGACGCGCACCATGACGGTGCGGCAACAGGTCAGCCCGCGCCGCCGGCGGCTGCGGCGCCATCGCAGCAATGCGCGCCGATGATGGGTATGATGCAGGGTATGATGGCCGAGCACATGTCGGCATGCATGGCGACGCTGCCAAAGGCCTCCCAGGCCTACATGCGGGCGATGATGGGCATGCACATGCCGATGATGGAAGCGGTGCAGGCCAAGGATCCGGATGTCGCTTTCGTCAAGGGCATGATCCCGCATCACCAGGCTGCCATCGAGATGGCGCGGGCCGTCCTTGAATACGGATCGGATCAGCCGGCGAAAGCCCTTGCGCAGGACATCATTGCGAGCCAGGAGGCCGAAATCGATCGCATGCGCGCGTGGCTCAAGCAGCGCGGCGAATAGATCGGGCATGCCTGCGAGCATCGGGTTTCAGGACTGCCACGCATTCGGGATGCGGTCGTGATCGGAGAGATCGAATGGTTGCTCGGATATGGCGGCGCTGCGCTGGTGTTCTGATCACAATCGCTCTCGCGCTTGGCCCTGCGCTCGCGGATGATGGCTATCGCAGCGCGGACGGCCTGGCCGTCTATCTCGGTATCGTGCCGGCGGCTGTCGTCCGCGGCCATCCGGCGGCCCACGCGGAGAGCACGATGCATGGCGGCGCCGGAACGGCACGCCACCAGCAGCATATTGTGGTCGCGGTGTTCGATGCGCAATCAGGCGCGCGTGTGGAGAACGCCCAGGTGTCGGCCAGGATCGGCGGCCTGGGTCACGTCGGGGAACAATCCGTTCGGCTTGATCCCATGAAGATCGCGAACACGATCACCTATGGAGGATTTGTCACCCTTCCCGGAAACGATCGCTACGACATTGTGGTCGAGATAACCGTACCAGGACGATCACGCCCTGTTTCGGTGACATTCTCCAGCGATCACGTCCAATAAGAGCGGCCGCTAGCGCGATCATTGGCGACAGACCACACCTCTTTGGCTTTGCTCGAATCGAACGGCGAAACAAACAGCTGTAACGAAATGCCATTGATCTGCGAATTCCATACGTCGCCGGTCGCAGGCGTTTCGGCAGACCCGTCGCACATCGGTGTGTCGATAGACTGATCTCGCTGGGTCCAGGCCGGTCGAAGTCCCGCGACTCGATATTCGGCTGGAGGTAATCGTGACTTGGCAACGCGTGCGAACGGAAGAGCTGATCAGCAGACTAGTGGCGGATCTCAGGCCTCACCATGTCGAACGGCGCATTCGATCGCGCAGGCGGTGGACGGTTGCCATTGTTGCGATCGCCTTGCCATTGCTCGCGCTGGTGCGGCCGCTTCGCACTGACATCGCCTTTCAAATGGCGGATCCGATGTTCGTTGCCTCCGTCGCGACCTCGGCACTGATCTTTGTCACAGGTCTCCTGACGATCCTCATGCTTCGTCGCCCAGGGGGCTCTCGGTTTTGGCTCCTCGGGCCGCTGGCCGCCTTCGGGGGCTGGCTTGTCATGGAACTGGCCGGTGTCGCCCTCGAGGTCCTCCGGGAGGAGTGGCGCGCCGTTGCCTTTGAAGGCAGCCCGCAATGTCCCGTCATCATCGGAATTGTCGGCATTCCGATATTTCTGACTATGCTTAGCTTGAGTCGCCTCGGTCTCATAGTGTGGAGAGGACCGATTGTTGTCGTCGCCGCTCTGTCGAGCTTTTCCCTCCCTGCTACGATCCTCAATCTGTTTCACGGCCTCGACACCAGCGCGATGGTGCTGCTCTGGCATCTCAGTGCGGTGGTTGCCTTCGCCGGTACGGCCGCAGTTCTGTTCAGGCAGCGTATTCCGCGCATCCTCTATGAATGGCTCGCTTTGTAGTGGCTGGCGCGGCGAAGCCGATCGATACGCTCGGTAGCGTGCGCACCATTGCTGATCGATGCACAGTCGTTCAGCTGACCGTCACGCAAGAAGTCTCGCGGGGGCCTTCGCACTCTTGCGTCGTGCCGCTGACGCTCCGCAAGCGGCGCTCTTCGCGCTCGATGTAGCCCCGCGTGAGCGGCACCGCGTCCTGCCGTCTGGCGACCTGGATCTGGAACACCATCATCCCTTGATAGCGGAAGGCTAGCTCGGAGACGCCGAGATAGTACTCCCACAGGCGGGCGAAGCGTTCATCGAAGAGTTCGACCGCCTCAGCGCGGCGGGCCAGAAACCGCTCCCGCCAATGTCTGAGCGTTTCGGCATAATGCAGGCGCAGGATCTCGATGTCGGTGATGACGAGCCCGGCCCGCTCTATCGCGGGAAGGACCTCGGAAAGCGATGGAATGTAGCCGCCGGGAAAGATGTACTTGGCGATCCACGGATTGGTGAAACCGGGCTCGTCTGACCGGCCGATCGAGTGAAGGAGAAGCACACCTTCGTCATCGAGCAGGTCGCGGCATTTCCGGAAAAACGCATCATAGTGATTGACGCCGACATGTTCGAACATGCCCACGGACACGATCCGATCGAAACGTTCGCCGACGTCCCTGTAGTCCTGCGATCGAAAGTCGAGACGACCGGGATCCGCGGCGCTGGCGGCGCGTGCCCTGGCGAATTCGAGTTGTTCGGCCGAAAGGGTGATCCCGGTGACGTGTGCATCGAAGGCCTCAGCGAGATAGAGCGCAAGGCCGCCCCAGCCACAGCCGATGTCGAGCACCCGCGCATTCCGATTGGGGAGGAGCTTGGCTGCGATGTGCCGCTTCTTGGCCTGCTGGGCCTCGTCCAATGACATGTCTGCGCGTTCGAAGTAGGCGCAGCTATACTGCATGTCCTCATCGAGGAAGAGCTCGTAGAGCTTCCCGCTGAGATCGTAGTGATGCGCAACGTTTCGCCTGGATCGTCTGCGGCCGTTCTTTTGCGCAAGCCGACGGAGAACGAAGCGAAGGCCGGCCAGCATCTTGGTGGTGATTGGCGCCGCGCCATTGTGGTTTTGGGACAGAAGCAGCTCAAGCAACTGCGTGATAGTGCCCTGTTCGATGACGAGGTCACCGTCGACGAAGGCTTCGCCAAGACGCAGCTCCGGATCGAGCAGGACCCGCCGCTGCGCCGTCGCTGTTCTGAAGCGGACCTTGACGGCCAATCCAGCTCCGTCGCCGAAGGTCCTGGCAACGCCGTTGGCCGTCGTTATTGTGAGACATCCCGTTTTAACGAGACGACGCAGGGTTCTGAAAACAAGGGCATCCATGACCGGGCTTTCTCAGTCGATTGACGCGAAGCCCGACTAGAATGCGTGCGAACCGGCGACAGACTTTAACGTGGATTGAATAGACGGCGCGGCGCGGTCATCGACGCTGACGGCCGGACGATGACCGCGACTTGCGATCACCCGCTTGCATTGATGCGCTGGCCAGACAGACGCGGAATGAAGGCCGGTACGTCTCGCATATAGCGAGCATAGGCTTCGCCGAATTCGGCCAGAGATTCGCGCTCTTCATGCTTGGCAAGCCGCCAATACATGAACACCAGGACTGGGAACATGGCGAGCGTAAGCAAGGTCGGCCATTGCAGCAGGAAACCAAACATGACCAGCACGAAGCCGGCATATTGGGGATGCCGGATTCGCGCATAGATGCCCGTCGTCGCCAGCTTGTGTTGTCGTTGCGCCTGATAGAGCGCGTTCCAGCCGGTTGAAATCAGAATGAAGCCGCCGCCGATGAAGACAAAGCTGAGAATGTGAAATGGGCCGAAATGGGGATTGGCGCGCCAGCCAAACAGCTCTTCGAGCAGGTGGCCGGCGTCGTGCGAGAACCAATCGACACCCGGATAGCGCGATTGCAGCCACCCCGAGAGTAGATAGATCGTGAGAGGAAAGCCGTACATCTCGGTGAAGAGCGCAATGATGAAGGCGCTAAAGGCGCCGAACGAGCGCCAGTCGCGAGGGGTCGACGGCTTGAAGAAGCTGAACGCGAAGAAGATGAAAACGATCGAGTTCAGGATAACGAGGGACCAGAGACCATAGGCTGGAATACTGTCGTGCATGGGGCGCGCTCCGCTGAAATGATCAATGCTGATGCGGGGATTGATCAGGCGGGGATTTGGCAGGAGGCGGCGGTGCGTCTGCATTCCCGCCATGCCCCCCATGGCCTCCGTGCATGAACAGGTGCAGCAACGGGCAGGCAAGGATGAGAAGGAAGGGCAGCCAGCCCAAGAGATGCGCGCGATGTTCCGTGATCAGGTAGAAGGCGGCGATCGCCAGGAAGCCGTAGAGCGCAATATTCGCCGCGCTGAAGCGACTCGGCCGCTGTTGTTGGTGATCCATGTGATTGGTGTGCGGTTCCATGACGGCCTCGCCGGGTTGGTGACCTTGCCAAATGACGTTGGGCATAGTCCTCACCCGGAGGGTCGAAGGGCCGCTGCCGTGAGGCAGTTTGGCAAATCGCGCTTCTGCTCACGTGCGAACGTTGGGCGCTCCCAGGGGGCGCGTCTTTAATCTCGGTTAAAGTGCTGTCGCCGGTGTCGGCGAGGAACGCGCGAGGCTCAAGCTAATGCCTATCGGTCCGGCGCGGTCGACGCGGTCGGCTACCCGTGGCCGCCGGCACGTATCGAGGGCGTCTGGCGCCGCGGGCTGATACTTCCGCCGGCAAGCCGATATCTCCGTCGTGTAAAGAGGTGGCGGACGGCAAGGCGTCGAATTCGCGCACCAGGCTTGCCACGGAGCGGGCGCACGAACCGACGCGAACGTCGATCCCGCATTCAGCGAGGCGCTCGCGTTCGCCTGCCGCGATAAAGCCGCAGACGAGCCTCGTCGCACCGCTCCCGAGGATAAGCGCGCAAATGGATTCGTTGGTTCGTTCGAGGTTCGGCCGGAACTCTCGAACCGGCGCAAGCGGATCGATCAAGAGCAGGCCATCGCACTTGGCGAAGAACGGACTCAGCAGGGTTCTCTGTCGGCTGCGCGAGACGAGCAGCGCGACCCAGCGCGTTCGTTCTGCCGGCGTCGGGTCTATCGTTGGCATTTCCGATCCGCAGGACATGTCCTCGTGCACTTTATGGGCATGGGCGATCAATTCGCACTTTAATCTCGATCAAACATGGATCGAACAGCGACGACGGCCATCTGGTTGCATCACGATGGCACCGTGCGGGCGCAGACGCGGCGCGCAGAGCGCCCAGCTCCTTGATCTGAGTCAATACTTATTTCCCGAGAGTGTGATGGGCTCAACCTGTCGGCTTCTTTCGCGGCGCCCGTGGGGTATAGTTTCCCTCGGCGCCTCAGGCGGCGCGACCGACGACGGAAAGCCTGTAGGGGCGAGTCTATGCTCAGGGTCCTGGCACTGCTGATCTTCTGCACGGTGACCTTGCTGACGCAGGGAGCGCCGGCGGAGGCTCATGCGGGCCATGCGAACCAGGTCCGGTCGCAGAGCCAGGCAAATTCGGTTCAGCTTGTTCTCGTTCCGTCGTCGGAGGAGGGCGGTTGCCCGCTCCACCATGGGCGCTGCTGCAAGAGCATGTGCGCCATGTGCTATCTGCCGATGCCCCCTCAGCACGAGGGATTCGTGGCCATTCGGCTGGAATCCTCGACTTTCCAGCCGTCGTGCGAGGATATTTCGCGGCCCATCCTGCTTGGCAGAGACCCTCCCATACCGCGCCTTCGCGATCTCTGACGGTCCTCCAGCCAGCGTGTAGCCCGTTGTTTCGTCCGGGGACGCGCCTGAGTCTGGCGGTGCCGCACTGAGTGCCCCGGCGCGCGGTCGCCGGCGGTCATCAGGGACATTTCTCAACGAAGGATTGATGGGCTGCGTGAGCAGCCGCCGGAACGGGCTCGGCGCCCGGGAGGTGTAATGTGAGCTTGGATCGAGCGTCTTTAACAGAAAAGGCAGCCCGGTCGCTCCGCCGCGACGATTGGGGAACCGTCGAGCGCGAGCGGAATGGACTGGTCGTACGTGAGTTGTCATTGGCCGACGCGAGCCGCTGGGGCTGCGCGCGGGGTGATGAGTTGATCCGGCGCCGTGGGCGCCGTCAGGAAGCACAAAACGACGCGTCGCAGGGCACGGCGGCCGGCGCCGCGTCGCCGCTCGAGCAGCATCGGCTGATCCCGCGTTATCACTCCGGCGACCGCAAGATCGAGGCGGGCCGCGACCTGTTCAGCATAGGCTGGACGGGAAAGTCGGTGTTCAACCTCCTTGACGGTTGGGTGGCGGTCTACACGCTTCTCGAGGACGGTCGGCGGCAAATCGTCCAGTTCGCGCTGCCGGGCGCCATCCTGGGTATTCTCCCGTCGAGGCGCGGGCCGGCGACGGTCGGCGCACAAGCCCTGACCGATGTGACGGTTTCGGTGATACCGGCGTCCGTCCTGACTTCGCAGGCGCGCACCGATCCCGAAATTTGCCTGCGGTTGGTTCGGTCTCTGGCCCGCGATTGCAACCTGGCATTCGACCACCTGACCAGTATCGGGCGACGGTCGGCGCGCGAACGGGTGGCACACCTGCTCCTCGAGCTCTTCACTCGCTACCGCGCGCAATGGCCGGGCAATCGTATCGAAGAAATGGCCTTGCCGCTGACGCAAGAACAGATCGGTGACGCGACTGGCTTGACGTTCGTCCATGTGAACCGAGTCCTGAGCGCGATGCGCAAAGAGGGGATCGTGCAATTTCACTATCGCCGATTGCGAATATTGGACCCGGATCGACTGATCGAGGTGGCCGGTGTCGATCCTGAAACAGCGGCGGGCTGGCTCGAACGGCGGCCCTGGACGTAGGGCCTTTTGACTGCGGTCTCTGTAGTCGATGCGACGGCAACGGCATCGTTGGCGCGTCCGGGTGAGAGGAGACCTCCACCCCCGACATAGTCCAAGCCGACGCGTGCCCACCGCCGGGATGCCGCCGGCTTCGGCGTGAGCCTGCGCACCGAGCTGTGATTTGATGATTTCCAGATCATAGATCGATGCCTTCGGCCGATGAAGGGCCGATACTGTGAAGGCGGCGGGAGCGATATACGGCAGCCGAAATGACGGCCAGAATCGAGAGCGCCAGGTTACGAGAACTTCCATCGTCGACGATGCTGATCGCAATCTGCCAAGCGAACGAGCGGGGGGTCGTGGCTGCAACAACTATGACACGACCTCAGTGCCGGCTCCTTAATCGAGATTAAAGATGTCCCCCTGTGGCAGGCCTAGGCTGATTTGGACACAGCGGGGGATAGCGGCAAAGCGAATTTAAAGCCGAAATGCCGACGCCTCGTGTCAGGCCAAAAAGCAGGAGTGATCGAAATGAGCACGTCATCTGTGGACGGAAACAAGACAAGAAGCTCCAAGCCTTCGCCGGCGAATGCCTCTTCCTGTTGCGGCGGGGATGTGAACGCGCAGGCTGGGGAGAATCCGCACGCTCACGATTCCTGCGCGAGTCATGACCACGCGGCCCCGCATACGACGGCGGGAACTGGGGCTGGCGGTCAGAGCCATTCCAGCGCCGGTCATCATCGGAAGACGTCTGGCTGTTGCGGCGGCTGAGCCATTGGCCGGTTGAGGGTGGCGACGCGATCTACGAACGTTCGTCGGTGAACCACGCCGCCCTCGATCGACCGGCCTCCCTCGGCGCCGGCCACGTTGGGGATTAGACGATCGCCAAGCGCACGAATGTCATCCCCACCCTGACGTCGTTCAGACCGCCCAAGCAGCTGCGATCGCGGCGTGTGCGACAGACCTCCACGACAGGATTTGCAGATGAGCAAGAACGACAAGAAAGATAAAAAGGAAAAGCGCGAAGCCGCCCGAAAAACACTTCACGATCTCCAGGTCGATCTTTCGCGACTGCAAAAGCACGTCATAAAATCGGGCAAGAAGGTTCTGGTGATTTTCGAAGGGCGAGACGCCTCGGGCAAAGATGGAACGATCAAACGGATCGTCGAGCATCTGAGTCCACGCGAGACCCGCGTCGTCGCGCTCGGCACACCATCTGACCGCGATCAGAAGTCCTGGTATTTCCAGCGTTGGGTGCCGCATTTACCGGCGAGCGGGGAAATCGTTCTGTTCAATCGCAGTTGGTATAATCGCGCCGGCGTCGAGCGGGTGATGGGGTTTTGCAGCAATGAGGAATATGATGAATTCCTCACGACGGCGCCGTTGTTCGAACAGCTCCTCGCCCATTGCGGCGTCACGATCGTCAAATATTACCTGGATATCTCGCGAACCGAGCAAAAGAGTCGGCTGAAGGATCGACGAGACGACCCGCTGAAGCAGTGGAAGCTCAGTCCGATCGACGATACGGCGACAAAGCACTGGGATGACTATAGCGCAGCCCGCAACGAGATGCTGGCGCGCACGCATACGCCCTTCGCGCCGTGGACCGTGGTGCGCGCGGACGACAAATCAGAGGCGCGTCTCAACGTCATCCGAGACCTTCTCACGCGTTTCGAGTTCGGCGGAAAGGACCGCGCGCGGGACCTGCCCGATCCGAATGTGGTGTTCCCCTACGATAAGGCTGCACTGACGAACGGCCAGATTGCCGAATGAAGCGTCACTCGCCGCTTTCATCGCTCTCTCCGACACGGCGTTACGGCACAGCATTAACCCTGTATTTTCTTCCCTGAGGACGCCCCGATGATGGACCACTCCTACATGATGATCGATTACTGGTCACCGTGGCACTGGATCGTTTTTGTCTTGTTTGCCGCTGTCGTGATTTATCCAATTGGTCGGATCTTGGCTCGACTTGGATATTCGCCGTTTTGGTCGATTCTCGCTTTCGTGCCGATCGCAAATCTGGTGGGCCTGTGGATTGTGGCGCTGGGAGAATGGCCGCGGACGAGGCCAAATACCCGCTGACGCGAGCACCCTGGCCACGCTGTCCTAGCAACGAACGGTGTCGCTTAAGGAATTAGTGTTGAAGCTCGCCTCCGTCGGCCGACGCTGTTTGCGGTAGCGAAGGCTTGGGGACCGAGTACCGAAAAGGTCAGACGCCGCTTCAAGGAACGGTCTTGGCCTTGGCTTCGGCGAACGCCTTCCGCAACTGCTCAGCCTTTTCGCAGTGACAATCCAAGAAGCCGTGGACAGGGCAGGTCCGGCACATCTCTTCGAGGCGCTTTCTCAGCGCTTGCCGGCCGCGATGCAGTCGGACCGTCACGTTGTTCAGCGACGTTCCCAGACTGGCCGCCACGCGGTCTCGTGGCTCACCGAGAATATCAGCGCGCCAGATGATGTCGGCGTACTCGGCTTTGAGCGTCGGCAGGATGCGATAAAGGCAATTGCAGATCGCCGCGTCGAGCTCCTCGTCGACCGGAAGGTTGTCAACCTCTGTCTGGTCTATGACGACCTCGCGGCGGCGGCGGCGCGCTCCTTCGCGCTGATGGTCGACGATGGTTGTGGCCAGGATTCGGCCGAGCCATCCTCGCACCATCCGAACATCGTGAAGCTGTGACGCTCTCTCCAAAGCGCGAAGGGAAAAGCGCTGAAGAACTTCATCCGCCGCGTCGCGATCGCCAAGCCGACGCCGGAGAAACTGAAGAATCTGCTTCTGCGCCTCGACCAAGGCGTGCTGGACAGCGTTGTCGTGATGCTTTGCGACTCCATCAGCTTTGTTGCCGCCGGGCGCAGATTCGTTGTCTTCCGGATTATCTGTCACGACCCTCCACACTCCTAACCTTGAAGATGCGCGTGACGCGCGCCGCAGCCTGCCACCAAAAGCCCTGCGGTCTTTAACCCAGATCAAGGTTTGCGCTTGCGATTCGGCCCGTCCGCTGCTTTAATTCTTGTTAAAGCGCAGGATGGATCGACGACTTTCGTCTCGGTGGCTTGGCCGGAAACGACGCAGGCACTCCCCACCCGCGCCTCCAATCGATATTGCAATGGATATTTGTGCCCATACAACTTGGGCACGCAGCATGCGCAAGTCGGCGTGGTCTTCATGCCGAGGAGTTCAGCATGCTCATCGTCATTCCCGGTTCAGAGGTCGGTCTGCATCCCGCGTTGATGGATCGAGCATACCGATTCAGGCACACGATCTTCGTCGAACAAAAGGGTTGGGAGGAGCTCCGTCGCCCTGATGGCTGCGAACGCGACCGGTTCGACGACGCGCATGCGGTCCATCATATTTGCATGCGCGGTGAAGAGATCGTGGGATATCAGCGCTTACTCCCAACAACGCGCCCGCATCTGTTGAGCGAGGTGTTGAGCGATCTCTGCCGACAACCAGCGCCACGTGGTCCACGGGTGTTCGAGTGGACTCGCTTCTGTGTCGCACCCCCCTATCGAGAAATGCGCCCGCGCAACGATAGCCCCCTTTTGGAGCTCGCCCAAGGCGTTGTCGAATGGGGCAGGGCACGACGAGTCGATACCGTCACTGTCGCGATCGACTGGCGTTTGATGCTGATCGCTATGCAGCTGCGGTTCTCTATACGACCGCTCGGCTTTCCGAAGCGGATCGGCCGCGACGACGTCGTGGCGCTGCGCATGTCCTTCGGTCAAGACACACTGGAGGCGATCCAGGCCGCGCGAGGCACCACCGAGCCGGTTCTCGCACCCGCGCCCTGGCCTACCGCAGCCTGATCGCGAAATACGAAGTGGAGGAAGTGCTGGTGATCCGAACTGCCGATACCAAAGTCGTTGCGCATGAATTGCATGAACGGTACGACGATATTCGGGCGGTGACCTTGATCGGTCGCACGCTGCAAAAAGCTTTATTCGCCGGACGATCGGACGAAGTTGTCTTCTGGGCGCTTGTCCACGCTCATTATCGCGGCGGAGATTTATGCGCCTCGACGGAAGAGCAGCTCGGCTTCTTTTCGCCTTTCATTATACGCGATCCCTCAGAAATGAACTGATAGCGTCGGCTAGACGTCCGACGGGCTCACGATGATCGATGCTGTCGATGCGCTTGGCGGATTGGCCGCGATGCCGGTCGAGGTCGGGAAATCGCCCGGCCCGGTTGGATTCTGCTGGCACACCGCCGACTGGCCTCCGGTAAAACAGGAGGCGTCATAGCCGGCGCCGCGGATCAAATAGCTGCAGACGCTCACGCCATTGCCGTCTTTCACGTTGCGCGCGTTGCAGTCACCACTGGCCGCATAATTGGCGAGCTTGCCGCGCGGCCCGCATCCGAACTGGCAGGCCATGAGTATGGCTGACTGATCGATTGTTTCGCAGCGTCCGCCGTAGCAGACTTGCTGCCCGATCAGCGAGGTCATGCCGTTGCTTTGGGCTTTCGACCATTCATTTTGCTCGTATTGAGTCCATGCGGCAACCTGGGCGGACGGGCTATTGAGAAAGCTTTGCGCGCTGCCGCTGTAGTAGCGTTCAAACGTGCCAGGACAGAACTGGAAGGCGCCCAAGCATCCAAACTGGTTCGTGGTGCCAAAATTTCCTTCGCTGCTGGAGACCTTCGCGGCGAACGGTGCACAGTTCGAGGGGATTCCGGCCGCTGTCAGGTTGGCCGCGGACTCGCCGGCAAAGGCGGCCGCCGCCGAAAGGCACAACATCAGACCGGCGTCCGCGAGGATGGTCCGCCATGCGCGCGCCATCATGGCTTTGCCTCCGGCACAGGGAATGTGAAGTCGCCATTGAGAAGCGTCTTGCCATCGTTCGCCAAGACGAACGGGTGTTGTGCGAAGGCGGCCTGGGCGGCGTTCCCAGCCATCCCGGCGAAACGAGGGTCGTCAGGCGGCACGATCTGATGCATCATATCGTCGACCAGGACGACCGGCGGCTGGTGCGGGGCCACGCGCACGAGCCGGGTCGGGCAGCTACCGGATGAACAGTCGTCATTCCAGATCTGGGAAACGAGAAAGTCGCCGCGGGACGTGCGCAACTCATATTCGTGGATAGTGACCGTGCCTGACGCTCCTAACGCGAGCGCGTCACCCGTCCAGATTTTTTCTGGATCTTGCTTCACGTTGCGATAGGACGTCTTGTAGCTAAACGATGAATCGGCGGCGACGGCCGGCGCCGCCAGCAGCGATACAACAGTCGCAAGAAGACGAATCGTCTTGTTTCGCATGTGTTTGTTCTCCTCAATCTGTGCTGCGGGGCGCCAGCGGTACTTCCAGTGAGCAACCGTCGACGGCTTTGTGGTCGACGATCATGCCGATCTTCACTGTTCGGCTCGACACATCATAAGCTGCATAGGCGGCAGAGGCCGCCGCGTCCTGCACGACGCCGACGAGTTCGAGGAAGCACGCGCGTCCGCCGTCCATCGTTCGGACCCGAAGCCCGTCATAAACAGCGATGCGCAAGGGGCAGAATTTTACCGTGGCGCGTGCCTGCGGCATGGAAGCCTTCATCGTGCATCCGATCGCCGTGTTGAGAATCGTGAGCACGACGGAACGCGTTGGACTCCAGATTGTGAAATGCGCTTCCGTGACCGGTGCGTTGCTGTCGACGAACCGGTGGTCGCCGCGCTCCCGGTAGGCTTGATTGTTGCTCTCGATCGCATCCTTCCAAATGTCGACATAGGTCGCGGTTGCCGCGGACGGACGTTGGAGGTCGGCGTACGACATCGGCCTCCAGGCCTCCGGATCCGGCGTAACCGACTGCGCGAGTGCTTGCGCTTCCATTATGAGTGGAAGTCCTGTGGCGAGGACAGATGCAAGAGTAGTCGGGATGATCGACCGCATAACGAGAGTACAATATCTAATATACTGGCTCAATCGGCGCGCGACTTTCATTGCCGGCTCCGCTATTCGTATCGAGCGCGACCCGGTACCCACCACCACAGGTCCTTCGGCGAGCGTTCACGATTGCGCCACGGAGCAGCGGTTCGGGGCGGGTACACGGGTTTCATGTTCCAGACGTCGGCGTAGTGATAGAAGTTCACGGCTTCTCGGCGGACGCGCCGGCCGTCCTGGTCCAAAAAATCCGTCGCGCAGTGAACGACTGGCCCTCGATAGCGTGTGACACGGACCGTCTGCTCATCCAAGGCGCCCGGCTTGCATCCGAACAGCCACACCGATGCCGGTTGCGAGCGCCCTGGGGGTGCGAAAGCAAGCAAGCGGCGATAGGCCGCGTTGGCTTCCGGCTGTGTCGGATAGGCATAGCGTTCCGTCAGGATCGGAGCGAATGTCGAGCGATCCGGGGCGTATTCGAGACGGCCGGGCTTGACTTCGGCAGGAACGTAGATCGGCTCGCGAGAGGGCGGTCCGTAATCGTTCACCGGCCAAGATTGCGGGGCGGCGCAGCCACCCAGCGCGACGACTATGGGAAACACAAATGTGATCGCTAGGCGGTTCATGGCGTCGCCTCGCCGTGCGCGACAGACGGCATAACGGCTCGGCTCGCTCGCCACTCCCAAGGCATCTGGAATGTGCTCGACCAAAGCCCGCGGTAAGCTTTGCGCGCATCTTGTTCAGCCTGAATATAGGCTCGGATCGCGGGCTCTCGATCTGTGCCCGGCACCGCCACGGCGACGCCGGCACGGAGCATGTCCGCCGCCAGGTCCTGGTGTCCAGCCGTTGCACACCTGACAAGATGTTCGCCGGATTCTTCGCGCAACGTCCTGCAGGCAAGCCAAGCATTCAGCGTGGCCGTCACGAGCCACGCCGTCGCCATCGTCCCGCACGGCCAGGGCTGACGGCCGAGCCGCGCGGTCTGCGCTGGCGCGCACGTCTCGATGCCGTAAAGCCGATAGGCATCCCCGGTCTCGATGTCGCGGAAGCGCGTGCCGTCAATCACCTCTACCCGCAACGGCGGAGACTGGAGCGGCGTGCGTGGCGCGTAAATTCCACTGTCTCGATCAACCGACTGCGCCGCCGCCGAATGCGTGATGACGGCCGTCGAGAAGACTAGGGCGAGCAACCGATCACGCGGCCGCATCGTCGCGCGCGCCGAGATCAAGCTTGTGAAACACGTGGGCAATGATGTCTGTCGTATAGATCGTCTCGCCATCTTTTTTGTAAGAACCATCGGCAATGCGACATTCGGCATAGACCGGGTCGCCTTTCGCGACATTAGCGATGACCCAGGCGGCCGCTTTTTCATTGAGGATGCTCACCGTCACCCAGTCTGTCTCTTCATGGCGCTCGCCTTTGGTGTCGGTCCAGGTGCGATCAGTGGCGATATTGACTTTGGCGGCCTTGTTAAAAGCTTTCGGGGCCTGCCCGACAAAGCCGCGGACGATATAGAGATTGGTGGTTCGCATGATCGCTCCTTCTGCTTCAGGTTGATCGCTACCGTGTTGCCGGACCCGCCGTTGGGGTCTCGGATGCCCCGGCTGGGGACCGCTCGCGCAAGGCGCGCAAGATGATAGGGTTTGGGTCGGGTAGGTCGGCGAAGGCCCACAAGCCGACCTTGCTGCGTTGGGCGACCAGTTGGGCTACGAAGTAGGGTGCATGCACTGGCTGACCGTCGGGCTTCAGTGCTGCAAAGGCAAAACCGGTCGAGATGAGAGCAGTTCCGAGATCGATGCGCGAGCCTGCCGCGGCTCCCTGGCTTGGGCTTGCAAGGCAGAACACGAAGACGGTTCGCTGTTGCGCTGACTCTGCAGCATCGTAGCATTGCGGGTGGAGGTCGCGGATCAGCGCAACAAGCATGGCCAGCGAAGCCTCGCCGCAATCGCGCTTGAGGCCATGGGCGTTTGTGAAGTTCGTTCCACGCAGGCAGGACTGAACGCCATACAAGCGATAGGTCACCTCTCCAGCCGACCAGCTGTCTCCGGTGAGATAGACGACGTCGGCCGCGATCGGAAACCAGGGTGAGGGGGCCTGCGCCGCGGCCGTTGCGGCGAGTGGTATTGCGATGATCGCGGCGAGAAGCGACAGCCGGCGCATGCTAGTAGCCCCGTAGAGAAAAGTAGAACCTTTGCATGCCGTTGCCCGAGCTGATGTCGACGTAATAGGGTTCGCTTCGGGGCTGCCGCACCGTCGTCGGATACGTCGTGGTGCAGCCGCCGTCGCCTCCCGCGCAAGCACGCTCGGGCTTGGATAGGTCCGCACATAAATTTCCATTGGGCGAGGGCAACATTTCGCTGCCCGGAGATCCGGTGACGGCCGTCAGACCAGTAGGGCAGGCTTCGTAGGGCTCGTAGCCCGGTCCACTCGCATGCGCCTCGGAGCATGACGGCCATCCGCCCCCACGCGCCAGACGCCGAAACAATTCCTGCATGACGGGAACGCAATAGGGGATCCCCGACCAACTCGGACTGCTGGCGGCTGCGCATAGCAGAACCTTGCAGCCGAACGACGCATCCTGAGCTCGCGCAGGCGGGACAGCGCCCGGTATGAGACCGAGGCCGACGGCGACCAGCAGAGCTGCGCAACGGTTCATCCAACCCTCCGGATCGAGCTGGGGACGCCCATTCAGTAAGCTGTTGCCAAGGTATCAATATCTAATATATTGTCTATTGAAAAGTGGAGGCAGGGGCATGTCGAAGCGAATCGCGGCAGTTGGACTGGGTGTGGCGGTGGCCTGCGCCACGGCCAACGCGCAGGATCTCGCGATCCCTGCGCGTATCGCGACGATAGATGCTGCCGGTCGCGTACTGCCCGGACAGACAGCTCGCCCTCACATTGCTGCAGCGGGCGCAGCGGTCACACTGCCTTGCGCACCGGCCAAGGCGATATCGACCGAAGAAGCAAAGGCCTTGGTGGCACGAATTGCCGCTGAGGAAGCATTCTCTTCCGACTTCGTACAATCGGTCGCAAAGAACGAGAGCCAGTACAACTCGATCGCGCTTTCCGATAAGGGTGCGTTCGGACTGATGCAGTTGCTGCCGCAAACGGCAGACCGGTTCAAAGTCAACCTGTGCGATCCCGCTGATAACGTTCGAGGCGGCATACGCTTCCTGCGCAGCCTCCAGGACAAATACAAGAATCCGCTCTTCGTCGTCGCTGCCTACAACGCCGGCGAGGACGCGGTCGCCAAGAATCGCGGCGTTCCGCCCTATCCAGAAACAGTCCGTTTCGTCGCGCAGGTGATCAACGATTTTTACGGCTGGCCCGGACCTGCCGAACGCGCGGTAGCGACCTCACAACCAGATGTCGTGGAGCTTGCGCCGGCCTCCGCTGCGGGGCGACCGCCAGCGGGGCCGCGATGGAATGACGGATTTGTCATGCACGTCGATTGACATGGAGGACTTGATGAGAGGCTCTATTCTGCGCGGCCCGATTGCACTGACCTTGCTTGCCATCAGCGTCGTCGACGCCGCGGCACAGTCGGGCGGAACGCTACAGCCGGTTCAGTCGACACTGACGCAATTGGTGCAAGCGCTGACGGGCCCGATCGCCACTGCGCTCGCGACGCTCGCGGTAATCGCTTGCGGGCTTTTCGCCTGGTCCGGTCGCCTGACTTGGGGCATCGCGGGGAGCGTCATTTTTGGCATCGTGCTGGTGTTCGGCTCGGCACAGATCGTGCAATTTTTCCAGTCGGCGGTCGGCCAATGACGGAAGACCAACTCGACGACCCCCTCATCACGCCTTTGGTCAAGGCGCTCACACGCGCTCCTACGCTGATGGGCGTCCCGTACATGTACTTCATGTTCAACGGCGTGACGTCGAGCGTTTGCTTTCTGGTTACCCATAACCTCTTCATGTTGCTGGTCGCGATCCCGCTGCACCTGTTCGGCTACGTGATGACCCTCCGGGACGATCGAATCTTCGAAATACTCTTCGTGCGCTCAACCAGATGCCCGCCACGCACGCGCTCCTTCTGGGGCGCCGACAGCTACGCTCCGTGAGGCAGACATGATCGCGCGCGCTTTGCTCGACGAGCTCACCTTCGGCGCCGTATCGCGACGCGAGCGGCCTGTCGCCTCGCACATCCCCTACACCCGACACGTCGATGACCACATCGTCAAGACCCGCGACGGCCTCGTCCTGACGGTCCTGAAGCTCGACGGCTACTCCTTCGAAACCTCGGACATGAGCGAGGTTAACGCTCGCCTGCTAGGCCGCAACGACATTGTGCGAACCCTCGCCAACTCCCGCTTCGCGATCGCGTCCCATATCGTCCGGCGGGAAGTGCAGCCGCGAATTGCTTCCAGCTTCGACAATGCCCTCTGCCGCGAGATCGACGAGCGCTACGACGCCGCTTTGTCGAAGCGGCGAATGTTCGTCAACGACATTTATCTTACGATCATTCGGCGCCCGCTACAGGGACAGGCCGGCACCTTCGATGTTTTGATGACGAAGGCTCTCGGCCGCAAGGACGCGGCCGGCGAGTCGGTCGCCATCCAGACCGCTCTTAACGAGCTTCGCGATGCGGCCACGGCTGTCCGCGAGAACCTGGCCGCCTATGGCGCGCGCCAGCTCGGCGTCATACGGCGAGAGGGCGTGTGGTACTCCGAACCGCTCGAATTCCTCGTGCAGCTCGTGAACGGCGGCATGCCGCGGCCAATGCATTTGCCGCGGATGGACCTTTCCGATGCGCTTTCGACGAAGCGTCTCTTCTTTGGCCGGAATGCTATCGAAATTCGCGGCGCCGGAGCTGAGGATACACGCTTTGGCGCAATGATCTCGATACGCGAATATCCGGCGCAGAGCGGGCCGGGATCATTCGACAACCTGCTGCGGGTCCCTCACGAGTTTATCGCGACGCAGACCTTCGCGATTGTCGACCGGCCTGTGGCGGCCAAACAGATCGATCGTGTGTCGCGCCAGGTCGACATGTCGGACGAGGCGGGCTCTATCGTCGCCGAGCACCTTGACGAAGCGCGCGACGAGCTTCTCGCCTCGGAGGCCATCTACGGCGAGCACCACATGACGGTCATGTGCCTCGGCCGTGGCCTTGCGGAGGTCGGAGCAGCGGTCACCGCAGTTGGCGCCGCGCTCACAGATCGCTCGGTCATCTGGGTGCGCGAGGACCTCAATTGCGAGCCGGCGTTCTGGTCGCAGCTTCCAGGCAACTTTGCCTATATCGCAAGACGGGCTGTCATCTCGTCAAAAAATTTCGCCGGCTTCACATCCCTGCACAACTATCCAAGCGGCAGTCCCGACGGGAATCACTGGGGTCCGGCCATTTCGGTCTTCGAGACCACGTCGCAAACCGCCTACTACTATAATCATCACGTCCGCGACATCGGCAACTTCACCGTCGTTGGCCCGACGGGGTCGGGCAAGACTGTATTCCTCTCCTTCATCGCCGCACAGACGCAGCGTATCGAGCCGCGCCCGAAACTCGTCTTCGTCGATAAGGACAGGGGCGCGGAGATTTTCATCCGCGCTTTGGGCGGACAGTACGAGGCTCTTATTCCCGGCGAGCCGACCGGCTTCAATCCCCTATCACTGCCTGACTCCGCGCCGAACCGCGAGTTTCTATACCAGCTGTTCGCCTTCATGCTCAGACCTGCGAAGGGAGGTGAACTGAGCGCCTCCGAAGAGCAGGTAATCCGCAACGCCATTGCTGCCGCCCTGTCCGCTGGTCCAGAAGGACGAACGCTGAAGGCCTTCTCCACCTTGCTGCGCGGCCGTATCCGCGCCGGGGAAGGTGACCTGCTAGCCCGATTGGAAAGCTGGATGCGTCCGGATCAGCGCGGCTGGCTGTTCAACAACGACGAAGATCAATTCTCCATCTCGAGCATTTTCGGCTTTGACATGACGCGTGTCCTCGATGACCCAGTCATTCGAACAGCCGCGCTGATGTACATCTTCCATCGTACCGACGAGCTCCTCACCGGCGACCCGGTGATGATCTTCCTCGATGAGGGATGGCGGTTGCTGGACGACGAGGTCTTTGCCTTTTTCATCCGCGACAAGCTGAAAACGATCCGCAAGCAAAACGGAATCCTCGGGTTCGGGACGCAATCGGCGGCCGACATCGTCCGGTCGGGAGCCTCCAACACACTGATCGAGCAAACCAGCACCAACATCTTCTTTCCGAACCCGAAAGCTGACGACGAGAGCTACCGCCAAGCCTTCCGGCTCTCCGGGCGCGAGGTGGCTTGGATTCGCAGCACTGTCCCCGAAAGCCGCTCGTTCTTGATCAAACATGGCCGTGACAGCGTCGTGGCGCGTCTGAACCTGTCGAGCATGCCGGATCTAATCAAGGTGCTTTCGGGCCGAACAGAAACCGTCGCCGAGCTCGATGCGCTACGCGCACGCGTCGGCGATGACCCCTCGGTTTGGCTCCCAATCTTCCTGGGGAGGGCCCCATCATGAGACCCGTCACCGTCCTCCTGGTCGCCGTGTTCGCAGGTCTCACAGCCGAGGCGCGGGCCGCAATTCCTGTAGACGACGCCGCCCAGCTCACTCAACATTCGCTTACAGCGAGCACGACCGTCAAACTCGTCCCGATCACGACCCAGCGCAAGGACGCCAACAATGGCGTCAAATGCGCAGTCACCACCGGCAAGAAAGCCAGCATAACGGACCCGACCGTCAAGCCTCAGGCCGGCGCAGGGAGCCGGGCCATCCAAGCCTATGGACCGGATTTGCCTGCCAACCCCGATCCGGCCGCGCAGGGCGGGGCGCTCAACAGCCAAACGCTCTTCAAGTCGACCGGTGACGTCGTGGCAGGGCTTGACGCCAGTCGCTCGACGTTGTCGGCCGCGCAGTCCGGCTTTCAATCTGCCGGCCAGCGGGTCGGCACAGGCTCGACCGTCATGGCCGCAATGGACATGAACAGTGCCGCCCGGCTGCAGAACAACCTGGCCTTGAACGGCGTCACGGGTTCAACAAACCTGTGGCTCACCGCCCTCAACGCTCTCAATCTGGCGATGACGAGCGACATGAGCCGCGCCGCCGGCGGGATGCGGGCGGCGGTCACAAGCGGGCGCCCCAGCTCGGGACCGACCTGTCCGATCGGCATGATCGGAGCGGGCTCGCCGACCGATCCTTGCCGGACCCCGACAGGCTGCTCGACCACACCGCCCGGGACGGCCCCTGATCCCGGCTGTATCAGCGCCCGCTATGTCGACACCGAAGGCAACGTCATCTTCTACCTCGCCCAAGCGCAAGGCACGCCCGCGAGCGCCGGGTCTGGAGCCGACCTGACCGTCGCCGATGTAGCCGCGGCGCTTGCCGCGATCAATGCCACGAGCCACTAGGAGGATTCGATGCGAACCATGATCGCTCTCGTCGCCGCCGTCGTCGTGAGCCAGTTCTCCCCGGCCATGGCGCAGGTGCCGGTTATCGATAACGCCAATCTGCAAAAGGCCCAGGAAATCGCGACCAGCACGCAGAAGATCCTCACGGCCGATCAACAGATCATGCAGTTCACGCAGAAGACACTGCAGGCGGTGACGGGCGATCGCTCATCGCAGGCTCAAGGTGCGCTGGCGCAAATGGCGCTTGGCGGCGGTTTCTCCATGGCGCAGGCGCCGTCGCTCGGATCGGTTATCTCGGGAGGCGCATTATCGTTCGCCGGCATGGGCTCGAACTCGCAGAACATTGTCTCCACGCTGATTAACGGCCTTCAGCTGGTGCAGACGATCACCGGGCTCGCGAGCGGTCAGACCCATCCGGTGGACACGGCCTACAAGAATTCTGTGAACGTCGCCGCGACGCTGTCAGGACTGATCAATTCGACGCAGGGCGCCGTTCAGCAGCGCTCCACTGCCTTCAAACAAGGCGGCCAGCAGATCGGACAAGCGCAGGACCTCAAGGGCAGTATCGATCAGAACACGCAAGTTCAGGTTCAGACCGGATTGACGATCAATGAACTAAACGGGGTCGTCAACAATGCCGCCGCGGCTGCCAACCAGGCCAATCTCGATCGCATTGCGGCAGAATCCGCGGCCGCGCGCGCCATGAAGTTCACGCCGTGAGATGTTCGGGACACAGAGCGCAGAAGACCGCGAACGCGCCAGCGGATTACTACACCAGCGTATTTGGAGGCCGAATGTCGAAATCCGTGACCATCGCGATCGCCATCGCGGCGCTTATCGTCGGCGTCGCCATCGGACGCTACGCTTTCACGCCCAGCACATCACTCCCCAGTAGCGCGGCGGTGCCATTTGCCGAACGCGGGGGTGATGCAGAGGCGGCGTCGCGCGCCATGACGTTCACGCAACCTAAGGCGCCGACGCAGTGAAACCCATCCTGTTCATCCTTGTCAGCCTTTCTCTTGCGCTCACACTCAGCGCCTGCGCCTACAAGCCTTTGAAAGCGCCGTGCGCGCCCGACGAGGGCGGCACGCCGCTCGCCTATGCGGATCTGCCGCCGGCGCCTCTGCCGGGCTTTCCGATCCATGCCATCGACTCCTGCGGCCCCATGCGGCCGATCTGAGGAGCGCAATGGCCAATAACTTCAACATCACCTCATTGCTGCAATCGGTCGACCAGCTCGGCCAGAACTATGTTTCGACGGCGTATCAGGCGCTGGCAAACGCGGCGACGTCGGGCGGAACCACGGGTGTCGCAGGGCTATTGCTGACGCTCTACGTGATTTTCTGGGGCGTTGGCATCTGGCAGGGCACCGCCACGGGCGGTCCACCGGATCATGCTTTCCGGCTCTTTCGCGCGGCGCTCATCTATGTGTTAGCGACACGTTGGGGAGAGTTCCAAACATTCGTCTACACCGTCTTGAACGACGGTCCCTCGGCTATCGGCAATGCGTTGCTGAGCGCTGTTACCTCGGCCAACAGCACCGGGACATCGGCGAACCTCACCTCTGTGAACGCGGTGCAATCGGCTTTGCAGAACATGTGGGACACCACGAACAGCGCCACCGAGGCGTTCTTGCAGAACGCCGGCATCACCAATTGGGGGCCGTATATTTTTGCTGCTGTATTCTACGTGGTGATGGCGGTGCTGATCGGGTTCGCAATCTTCCTCATCGTTCTGTCGAAAATGTTCATGTGGCTTTTGCTGGCGCTCGCCCCTCTGTTCATCATCCTTCTGCTATTCGGCGTGACGTCACGCTTCTTCAGTGGATGGATGGGATCGCTTGCGCAGTACTTCCTCGTGCAGGTACTCGTCTACGCATTTCTTGCCTTCTATGTTTCGCTGATCCAGCAATCGATCGACACACTCAACGGCGTCGCCAACAGCAAGTCGGCGACATGGGCGACCATCGGGCCTGTGGTGCTACTGGCCATTATCGGCATCCTGCTGCTCAGCCAGATCAACAATATGGCCGCGGCGATCGCCGGCGGGATACCGATTTTCGCGCCGCGGTTGGGAGCCGTGCTGGCAACCGCGACTGGCTATCGCATGGGGGTGGCTGCGAACCAGGCGCGCCTGGCCTTCCGCAACCCGCTGAATCCCGCGTCCATGTCGCGCCGCGAGGAATTGGCGGCACGGCAGAGAGCGCGTGTGGGGCTTAGATCGGCGAGCTGGGCACAATCTGCGGAGTTTCGTCGCCTCGCGGATCAGCTTCGCAATCCAGGCACGCCACCCCCTCAAAGCGGCGGAGGCCGGCCGTGACCGAAACCGCCGCAGATGTCCCGCGCATCGATCCGCACTACTATGCCGACGGAGCGACCTGGGAGCGCGACATTGCGAGGCGCAATCGCAATTCCCGTGCTCTTGCATGGATCGTCGCCACCGTGATGAGCGTGGTGGCTGTCACCTCCCTCGGCGTTCTGGCGCTCCTCGTCCCCCTCAAGACCTACGAGCCCTACATGGTGGTGGTCGACAAGACGACAGGATTTGTCGAGGTGAAGCGGCCGACCGCCGAAGGGCCGCTGACGCAGGACGAGGCCGTGACGATGTTTAACGTCGTCCGCTATATCAAGGCGCGGGAGACGTACGATCCGAAGGCGTTGAAGGACAATTTCGATCTCGCCCAACTTCTCGCAACCGGAGACGCGGCGCGCGAACTGACCGAAATTTACTCGCCAGCCAATCCTAACAATCCCGTCAAACTCTACGGGACCAACACCGAAGTCAGCGTCACCATCAAATCGGTGACATTTCCGAACAGCCGAACGGCGCTGGTTCGCTTTTCGACCGACGAGAAATCGGCAACCAACATCGTGACGCGCCACTGGGTCTCGCTGGTACGCTTCCGCTATACCTCCGTGCCGATGCGCAACGAGTGGCGCTTCGACAACCCTCTCGGCTTTCAAGTCCTCGAATATCGGCGTGATCAGGAGTCGGCACCGTCCCCTCGCACCACGGGGCTGCAACCATGAGGCGGGCTTGTGCCTCGGCGCTCATCGCCTTGCTGCTGTCAAGCGGAGGAGCCCTTGCAGAATCGACACCCCGCCCGGGCCGGCTCGATTCACGCGTGCGTGATGTCGTCTACAGTCGCGACAACGTCACCGCGATCGATGCCACCTATGGCACCTCGACGATGATCCAGCTGCAACCTGACGAGAAGATCGAAACGCTTGCGCTCGGCGACTCGATCGCTTGGCGCGTGGAGCCGAATCGGAAGGGCGACATCATCTTCATCAAGCCGGTAGAGAAAAACGCGCAGTCCAATCTCAACGTCGTCACCGACAAGCGCGTGTACTCTTTCCTGCTTCGGTCGAACACGCGTCCGCCATCGAATCAGATCTACGCTGTCCGCTTCCGCTTCCCCGAGGACGAAGCCAACGCCCGCCTGCTCGCGGAAGCAAAGGAGCGCGCGGCCAATCCAAACCTGAAGGCGCTGAACATCGCGAATGCTAACAGCGACTACGGCTACAAGGGATCGTCCGCCAACAAGCCGGTTGCCGTTTTCGACGACGGGACGAAGACCTGGTTTCGTTTCGAGGGCGAGATGCCGGCGCTCTATATCGTCGACACCGACCGCAACGAAAGTCTCGTGAATTTTCGAACCGAAGGGCCTTATGTCGTGGTCGACAAGGTGTCCCCGCAATGGACCCTGCGCAACGGACAGGAATCGACCTGCATCTTCAACCGCCGCCTGACCAACGTGCATGAGCCAACTGGGCTCGAGCCCTATGCCCCGCAGCGTGTGGGCGCGGCGCTCACTTCGGGGGGTTGAGGGCGCATGCCGACTGCTGATGAATATCGATCGCTCGAGCTGGAGGCCGCCGCCGCCACATCGGTCGCCCGCGGGCGAACCGCGCTTGGGCGCTTCCTCAAGATTGTCGTCCCCCTCGGTGCGCTGGCGATCGCCGGTTGGCTGATTTACGGATCGCTGAACCGCGGCACACCCATGCTGACGACATCGGACAAGGAGGAGTTCACGACGACACAATTCCCGGCACCCTCGCTATCGACACCACGTCCGCAAACCAACCAAGGGACGATCGTCGTTCCGGCCGCACCACCTGAACCCGCCCCGCCATCCCCTCCGGTCGCACCGCCCCTGGCGCTTCCACCGCCGCCAGCGCCGGAGCCCCCGCTTGCCGCAGCGATCCCCAATGACGACGAGGCGCGCCGGCTGGCGGAGCTCGAACGGCAACGCCAGGAAGAGGAGCGGCGGCGGTGGGAACGGCTTCGCGCGCCGCAGGTCATTGCCGACAACGCCGCTGCTGCTGCCGCCTCGAATGGGGACGAAGGGAATCGCGCCGCGGCGGGCAACGATGATGACCCCAATCGACGCTTCCTTGCCTCGGTTTCAGCAGCCGGGGTGGAGGTAGCGCGCGCCACCAAAAATAATCGGATCGACGCTCTGGTGGCGCAGGGAACTCTGATCCGCGGCGTCCTGGAAACGGCTTTGCAAAGTGATCTTCCTGGCATGGTGCGCGCCGTGGTGACCGAGAATGTTTGGTCGTTCGACGGTCGGCGCGTACTCATCCCCTCTGGGAGCCGTTTGATCGGCGAGTATCGGTCGGGTATCGCCCAAGGCCAGACGCGGGTCTTCATCGTCTGGACACGGATGCTGCGCTCCGATGGAGTCTCGGTGCAGCTTGGTTCCAATGGTGCAGACGATCTCGGCCGGGCCGGCAATGCCGGATTCGTCGACAATCACTATCTCGAGCGTTTCGGATCGGCGATCGTGTTGTCTTTGGTCGGCGGCGCATCTCAGTTGCTGAGCGCTTACGGACAAAACACCGACGGATATGGCAATGGGACCGTCATCACCACGACGGATCCTGTAACGGGCGTTGTCACGCAGACGCAGACTGGCGTCAACCAGAACCAGCTTTCACTGCAAGCCCGCCAGATCGCCGCACAGAATATCTCCCAGACTTTAACAAATATCGCCCAGGAGGCGCTGCGCAATTCCATCAACATTCCACCAACAATCTACCTCGACCAGGGAACACGGATCATCGTGTTCATACGACGGGATCTCGACTTCTCCGCGCTGTATCCGGACCCGGTCAAGGAAGCCCTGAGGGAGCTAAGGCTTGAACGTAGCGGCGCGAAGTCTGACGGTCTTCATTGATCGGGCGCTGGAGCCGATCCGACCCTGGCTTGAGGATGACCAGGTTGTCGAGATCTGCGCGAACGGGCCCGGCGAGGTCTGGGTCGAGCGTTTCGGACAGTCGGCCATGGAGCGCCATCAGGTACCGACGCTGACCGAACATGCGATCCGCCACCTGGCAGAACGCGTCGCTGGTCATTCGGGGCAAAGCGTCAACGAGGAGCATCCGCTGCTTTCGGCGGCACTGCCGACCGGCGAGCGCTTTCAGGGGGTGATTCCGCCGGCGACGACGGCCGGTGGCGCGTTCGCCATTCGCAAGCAGGTCATTAAGGAGATGCGGCTCGGCGACTATCGTCGTCTCGGTTCCTTTGACAAGGTCACCATGGCGGTCGAGGGCACCTTGTCGGAAATCGATCGGCGGCTGTGTGAGCATCTCGATGCTGGCCGGATCGAGGATTTCATAAAGCTCGCCGTGGTGAGCCGGTATTCCATCCTGCTTTCGGGCGGGACGAGCTCGGGTAAGACAACATTTTTGAACGCGATCCTGAAGGAGGTTCCGACCGACGAGCGCATCATTACGATCGAGGACACACGTGAAGTTAATCCGATTCAGAAGAACTATCTACCGCTCGTCGCTTCGAAAGGCGACCAAGGCGAAGCGCGCGTCACCGTGGAAACTCTGCTGCAGGCTTCGATGCGGCTGCGCCCGGACCGCATCTTTCTCGGTGAGATCCGCGGGGCGGAGGCGTACTCTTTTCTGCGCGCAATCAACACCGGCCATCCGGGCAGCATCACGACGGTCCATGCCGACAGCTCGGCCGGCGCCTTCGAGCAGCTCGCCTTGATGGTGATGCAGGCGGGTCTGGGGCTGCGCCGGGACGAGATCATTGGTTACATCAAGTCCGTGCTGCCGATTGTCATTCAGCAGACCAAAGTCGGGGGCTGGCGCGGCACTTCTGAAATCTACTTTTCGCGGATGGCGGATTGGCGACGCGAGCAAGACACGCCGGGCGAAATGTCATGAGCCGTGTCATCGCCTTTCGGATCGGCATCGGACTTCTTGCAGTGCTGGCGTTCTGGTTGCTTTGGAGCCTCGCTTACGAGGTAGTGGTCGCATTGCGCTGGTCGCCGCAGCGTTTTCCAAGTGAAGGCTCGAGCCGCTGGGCGTTGTTCGCGATGCAGAATGGAGATCGCTCAGCTGATTTCTTCCTGATTGCGTGGCGCCACTTTTATGATCGGCTTGTCTATCCTGCGACCCGCATGGAAGCGCTTATCCGGGCCGCCTATGCGGCCGCAGCGGTGTTGGCGATTGGCACCGCAGGCGCACTCTTTGCTTTCGTCAATCGGCGGCAGATGCCTTACGGGGCAGCACGCTTCGGCACCGTCATGCAAGCGGCAAAGCAAGGCCTGACCGCGAAGCGTGGGGTCGTGCTCGGCACGCTGAGTGGCGCCACGATCCGTTCGGACGAACCGGCCCATATCCTGGTGGTCGGACCATCCCGTTCAGGGAAGGGGACCGGCTTCGTCTTGCCAAACGGATACCTGTGGGAGGGGTCGGCCGTGTTCTTCGACCCGAAGCGCGAGAATTTCGACGCGCTCGCGAACCACCGCACCGCGATGGGCAACAAGGTGTTCATGTTCTCGCCCGGGTCCAACGATACGCATCGCTACAATCCGCTCGACTTCGTGCGGCGCGACGAGCGGATGGCGACCGACTGCCTGGTCGTCGCGTCCTTCGTCATCCCGGAGAAGGCCGACGACACCTGGGCCGGGGCAGGACGCCTGCTGCTCTCCGCGCTGATCGGCTATGTACTGTCTTCACCATTGGTTCAAGGCGCCCAGCATATGCGCACGGTTGCGCGGATGACGACGACGGGCAAAGACATCTCCACGGTGCTGCGGGCGATCGTCAGGACAGAGCGTCAGCACTTGCCGACTTGGGTCGTCGACAGCTTCAACCAGTACATTGCGCTTGAGCCGGAAACTCGAAACAGCGCCGTGTTCAACGTCAACATGGCGATGAGCCTCTGGAATAATGGTCTGATTTCAGCTGCGACGGAGACATCCGACTTCGATATCCGCGAGCTGCGGCGTCGGCCGATGACGATATTTATCGGCTGCACGATCGCCGAGCTGTCGATCTTTCGGCCGCTGATCAGGATCTTGTTTCAGCAAATCCACGATCTCTTGATGGTGAAAATCCCTGGCGAAGACGAACCGCATCAGGTTCTTCTGATGCTCGACGAATTTTACCATGTCGGGCGCATGGACTCGCTCATTTCGAAAATTACGATCAGCGCCGGGTACGGCTTCCGGATGGCGATTGTCATGCAGGACCTCGCGCAGCTCGACGAGCTCTATGGCAGGAATACGCGCATCACCACAGTGTCAGGCTCGCAAATCAAACTATTTATCCAGATCAATGATCTTGAGACTTCCGGATTCGTGTCAGAAATGTTGGGGGAGACCACGCAGGTTTACAAAACGCCGATTCAGCGGCCAGGGCAGGGCATCTTCGCTCCACGCGTGTGGGCACCGCACTATACGCCGAGGCCACTGCGCAGTCCTCTTGAGCTGCGGGAGATGTCCTCCCGCCTATCGATCCTCATGGTCAAGAACTCACCGTCCTTCGAGCTCACAAAGATCCGACACTATATGGACCGCCCGTACCGAGGTTATTACGACCGGACCAAGGGTTCTCCCCCGGCGCTGCCGCGGCTGCGCGCGTGGCAGGACGAGGTGCTGGATGGAGCGATTAGTCCGGCGCCCGAACCAGCTCAGGACCCGCCAATCGACCCACCCGCCCCACAAGCCGCTGTGCAGAATCGACCACCTTTGGCGCGGCGCGCGCCATCAAAACGTGCGTCGAAAGCTGACGCGCAAGCGCCGCCAGCGTCCACGCCGCCGCCTCTGGCCCTGAAACCGCGAAGCAATGCGAACGGTCAGGAAACGCCGAAGCGCAAAGCCCTGTCCCTTGGCAGCGTACCGTCCGCGCCTCCTGGAGAGAGTTGCGACGTGCGCGCGATATTAGCGGCGGCAGTGGCCGACCAAAATGACGACTTCGCCTCGATATCAGACGTTTTGAAGACCTCCCCGGGTCCGAAGGTAAAAGAAGCGTTTGAAACTCTCAATGCTCTCAACCGCTCCTTTGGCGACAACGAGAAATAGATGGAGCGGGTTGCAGGGATCGGGGCGGTCTTATGTGAATGAGACTTGGCGCGATCTAACCTAGCAGCTTGATGCGGAGAGCAGTGGCAATGGCGTGAGCCTTATTGACGGCACCGAGCTTGTCCCGTGCCGATGCGATGTGCTTGAGAACGGTCGAACGGGAAATGCCGAGAATGATCGAGATTTCCCAATCCGTCTTTCCTTCTCCGGCCCAGAGCAGGCAGTCATGCTCCCGCGGAGTCAAGGTGTTCGTGAGGCGCTTGCGCATGGCTTGCCGGTGAAGGTGGCTTCCAAGCGCGTAGCTCGCCGCGAAATTGAGCGAAGCCAGTTCCCCCACGTCGGCGACTTTATTTGGACCGCCGAAGGAGACAGCCGCGAGGCTCCCTTCGAGGGTGTAGATAGGGACAACGTACCCGTCTTTGAGGCCAAACTCCGACGCCTCTCCACGAATAAGATGCACGCTCTCAGAATCCGACGAGGCGTCGTAGGCATCACTCCAGGAAAACGGTACGCGCTCGTGGAGTAGATGCGCAACAACAGGGTCACGAAATACGTGCCCGCTTTCGTTATAACGCTTGGCCCATGCCCCTGGGAGCGCTTGAAATACAATCCTCGATGGGACCTCGGCCAGCGGGATGGGCTTCATCGGCACGATTCCGCCGAAGACGGATGTGAAGCCGAATCCTGCGGCGAACTCAAGGAGGCATCGCTCGACTTCCTCGGTAGTGTGGGCTCTCTCTACGGCGTCGATGAAGTGTAACGTCTGGTCAAAGCGGTCGGCCATTCGAGCCTCGCTCATAGCTATTTTTCAATTGTAATGCGTGTTGTGGTTGTTGAGGTCTCCATTCGTGTGGGGACACCGATGCTGTGTGTGCTACCTCCCCGCAGGGAAGCCGGCGTGCGACCTCCCTGCGCGGAGCGTCCTTTATTTGGCTTTCTCTATTTTCGTGACGGTAAGTCGGCCGTTGACTCGGTCAGCTTCGAACTTCACCTTGTCGCCCACTTTGAGCGATTTCAGCTGGGCTGGCTCGGCGACGGCAAAGACCATGGTCATTCCGTCCATATCGAGATTCTTGATCGGCCCATGTTTAAGCGTGACCTTATTTTGCGCCTGATCGATCTTAGTCACTTGCCCTTCGGTTGGAACGGTTTGTGCCCAAGCAGCGGTTGAGATGATGGCTGCCGCCAAGGCAATAGACAGTTTTCGCATAGTGTTTACTCCAATTTTTGTTCCGATCTATTTGACGACGATGGTGCCGAACATCCCAGATTCGCGGTGGCCCGGGATCAGGCATGAGAAATCGAACTCGCCTGCCTTGGTAAACTTCCAAACAATCTCTGCAGATTTCTTTGGAGCAATACGCTTGGCATTCGGATCATCATGCTCCATGTCGGGGTTCTTCCGCATTTGCTCGGCGTGCTTGAGATTGTCCTCGAGC
>JBDZDL010000011.1:0-142972 GCA_040049195.1 Xanthobacter sp. VNH20 | reverse complement strand
CTGGTCCGACAGAAGCTCGCCGCGGACGTCGCGGCGCTCGACGCGCTCATCATGCAACTGGCACACGATCCCGAGGCGCGCGCCTTCGCCCGCGAAGCCGGAGAGCTCCGCGGGCGCCTGCTGCTGCACCGGGGCGGCGATGCGCGCGATCTGCCGGGCCCGCGCCACCACCGGCTGCATGGCCGCGGACCGCCCGGCGATCTCCAGAACGGATCGCTGCGGTCCGGCGTCGCGGCGGCGGGCGACGGCCGGGACGCGCGGGCGCCCCCGCCGTCGGCGGGAAGGACGAGCATGGCGCCGAGGCAGTCGCCGCCGTCCTCCAGGGTCTCCATCTCCACGCCGGGGGCCCAGAAGGGCGCGCGGAAGGCGCCACCCTGGGGCTCCAGCAGCTTGGCCTGCCGCGTGGGCGCGCCGTCCTGGCCGACGCGGCGCATCAGCTCCCGCACCCTCGTCGTGGGCCCGAGGGCGCGCACGAAGCGCCCCTTGCGGTCCAGCAGCACCACCGCGTCGGCGCCCGACAGCGCCATGCGGCCCTCCAGCCATGCGGAGAGATGATATTCCTCAAGGGCATATCTTTGGGCGCGGGCGGCGCGGGCCTCCCCCGCCGCAGACATGGCCAGGGCGAGACAAAGGGGATGCACCGTTCCCCTCGGCCCCGATATGTCGAAGATGCCCATCAGCTCCCCGTCCAGGGGATCGTGGACCGGGGCGGCGGCGCAGGTCCAGCTCTTCACCGCCGCGCAGAAATGCTCGCTGGCGTGGATCTGCACCGGCACGTTGTCGGCGAGCGCGGTGCCGATGGCATTGGTGCCGCTGTTGCCCTCGCTCCAGGTGGCGCCGGAATCGATATGCGCCTCGCGGCCGAGCTCGCGGGTATGGGGATCGCCGATGAGGTCCAGCACCAGTCCGCGGGCATCGGCCAGGAGCAGGATGCTCTGGGTGTTGTTGAGCAGCGGATCGAGCCGGCCGAAGATGGGGCGGCTGGCTTCCACCAGCAGGCGCGCGCAACGGCGCTGGCGCCAGAGCGCGTCGCTCTCGGCCGGCCGCGGCGCCCGCATCATGGACGGGTCCACGCCGGCCGCTAGCGACCGCCGCCATGAGCGACTCACCACCCGGCAGACTTTCAGGAGATCTTCCTCCTTTCCGGAAAGGAAGTCCTCCCAAGCGCGGATAGTCGAGCGGATGTCCACCTCCGAAGTCGGCGCAATCTCCGGGACGATCGAGGCCGGAATCATCAGTTCCTCCCAATTCTTAGCCGAACCGCCGCGATCTTCTTCTTGGTTTTGTTCAAACCTCCGGCCGCGGCCGGCCGGCGCAGGGTCCCGACGCTTATTTTGCGGAGAATATTGTAAGTCGGCATCGCAAGGTCAAGAGTTTTGCTCGCGGGAAATGCTGCACTGCAGCGGAACGCCCAGGGATACGCCGCTCTTCTGCGGAAAATGACTTGGCTGTTGCCGTTCCTCGACATCCCCTCTGGCATCCGGCCGGGCGCGGCGGCGACCGGATTCCGGCTGGCCCGCCCGACGGAAGGGTCCGGAACGGCTACCGCGCCGGCGCGGGTGCGAATGAAATATCATGTAAAAACAAATAGTTATCCCGCTCGTCGCGATTGGCATCGGCCTTGCTCGGAATGTCGGCGTGAGGAAACGACGCCCACGCGGTCCCTGCGCGGGCCACGGCAACGCCTGAGGAGGACGAGCCGGCAATGGATACGCAGACCAAGACCAGGACGCCAGGCCATGGGGCCACGGAAGCCAAGACGCTGCAGCGGCTCATCGCCGACCGCGACCGCGCCACGCAGGAGACTGGGCGCTATTGCGGCGTCGAGGCGTTCACGCTGCGCGATTCCGACCCGCTCAAGTATGCCCGGTTCTACTCGCGCATCCATTCCACCGTGCTGGCCGCCCGCGAGGTGGCGCGCTACGTGGCGGCCAGTCCCGGCGGCCGCGAGATGGGCAAGTCCCTGTGGGCGCTCACCACGCCGGAGGGCGACACCCTGGCGCTCTCGCTCGGCTTCTTCGCCCACACCTCGTCCTTCCCGGTAGCCATCCGGCACATGGCCGCCGAGGGCTTCGACGAGAATCCGGGCATCAACGACGCCGACGTGTTCGTGACCGACGACGGCCTCACCGGAGGCGCGCCCCATCCCGGCGACACCTACACCTACGTGCCCCTGGTGATCGACGGCGAGGTGGTGGCCTGGGCGGTGGGCCTCAACCACATCATGGAGGCCGGCGCGCCGGTCTCGGGCAGCTGGCCCGGCTTCTGCGTGGACACCTTCATGGACGGCTTCGTGGTGCCGCCCATGAAGACCGGCGAGAACCTCCGGCAGGCGCCGTGGTGGAACAACCTCTGGAAGCGGCGCACCCGCGCCGGCACCCTCAACATCCTCGACGACAAGACGCGGCTCTCCTGATCCCGCCTTACCGACGTTGCACCATACCTGTCCTTCGACCTCCTCACGCCCCGACAGCCTCGCGCCCGCCCCACCTATGCGGGGACGGTCGGAGCTCGATAAATCCCGCCCTTCGTCAGCAGCGCCCAGGCAATGCGCGCGTTCTTGTTGGCCAGGGCCACGATCACCAGCATCGGCGGCTTGCGGGCCAGCATCCGGCCGAGCCATGAGCCAGCCGGGACGCCCTTGCGCCTGGCCCAGCGCACCACGGCGCTCGACGCGATGATCAGCAGGCGTCGGAGCGTGCGCTCGCCCATGCGCGACGTTCGCCCGAGACGCTCCTTGCCGCCGGTCGATCGCTGCACCGGCGTCAGGCCGACCCAGGCGGCAAAATCGCGGCCCGAGCGGAACGTCTCCGCCGGTGGGCCAGCGCCTCGATGGCGGTGGCGATCAGCGGGCCGATGCCCGGCACCGTCATGAGCCGGCGCGCAACGTCGTCGGCCTCCGCCCGCGCGGCGATCTCGGCATCGAGCGCAGCGGTCTGCTCCTTGAGGTGGCGCAGCACGCCGACGAGCATGGTGAGGCAAGTGCGGGCGGCCTGTGGCAGGTCGGAGGCGGGATCCTCGATCTGCGCGATCAACCGCTCGACGTGGAAACGGCCCTGCGGCGCGATCAAGTCAATTTCGGACAATTGCCCACCGATCGCGTTGATTATCTGCGTGCGCTGGCCAATCCACCGGCGCCTTCCGCCGAGATGGGGAACGCCGATGAGCGGCTGCGCTGCCGCTGCTGCGGCGGACCCATGACCATCATTGAGACCTTCGCCCGCGGCGCGCTGCCCAGGACTTGGCCCGCCGCCACCATCAGGATCGACACCTCATGAGTGCCGCACCCGCTCTCCGGCGTCATGGTCTCGTCGCAGGCAACGCCGTCTCCGGCATCGGGACCACGGGTGTCCTGCCGTCGCGGCTGCGGAACAAGGTCGCTCGCGCGCCGACCCGCACACGACCGGAGTAGGCCGATCGGGTTATTCCTGCCCGCACCGGCCCGCTTCCCCCTGCCCGCGGTCGTGATCGGGCCAGCATCCGAAAACCTTCACATGAAGCGGCGGCCCATGCCGACCGCGAAAACAACCATGCACCCGGCAAACATGTCTCCCAGATCACAACGGCCTTGGCCGCATATCAGCAATTAAACAACCCAATCAAGCTCAATGGCATAGACCCCCAAAGCCCAGCTTACCGACGTCGTCACCCGCATCGTCAACGGCCACCCCAACAGCCAGATCGACGATCTCCTGCCATGGGCCTGCATCACTGCGACCAGGCTCAAGGCCGTGGCCTGAAGGTCGGGCGCTCCTCCGGGAGGAGCGGTTGTCGTGCGCCGGCATCGGCTTTGCGCGCCTCGATCTCTTGCTTCTTCCGGCGGCGCAGGAAACCTCGCGTATCGCTCTCCTCTCCACCTCGTCCACGAGCTTCTCCCCACCCGAGGTCAGGGTGGGTGCATCGAGGCCGGATCACACCTCGCCGCTTGCACCGTAGAGGTTGGCGGAAATTCGCACCGCCGTGTCGTGCAGCGCGTGCGCCAGCGCCTGAAGCTCGGCTTCACTTATCTGCCCGATAACGGCAATCCCGCTGATCCCGAAGCGGGCTTGCCCTTCGCGGTCGATGATGACGGCGGCGGCGATGTCGAGGCCCTGGAAGAGATTTCCGCGGTCGAAGGCAAAGCCGGTCTCGCGAGCCTGGGCCACGTCCGCGCTGTAGGCCTCGAAGCTGGGCGGATTCTGCCAGCGCAACGCCTTGAACCGGCGCTGAAGCTCGGATTTCGAAGGCTTGCGGGTTGCCGCGACGCAGCGGCCGACGGCGCCCACGAAGGCCGGAAGGCGCGCGCCGAGCGCCATGTCCACGCGCACCACCTTGCCCTCCACCACCCTATCCACCAGCACGATGCGATTTTGGGGGGTGACTTTCCAAAGCCCGATCAGGGCCCGGTGCGCACTGGAAAGCTCCTCCAGCGCGGGATGCACGAGGTCGATCTGATTCACACCCAAAAGCGGCACGGAGAATTCAAGAAGTCCGAGGCCGGGGCTGTACTCCTTCGAAGCCGGGTTGAAGGCGATCAGCCTCTCCTTGGCCAGCGTGCGCAGGATGTTGAAGGTGGTCGAGACGTGGATGCCAGTTTCGCGGGCGATGTACGCGACGCCGGCCGGCGCATGATGGTGGGTGAGGAAGCGCAGAATCGAAACGGCATTTTCCACTGCGCCTACATATTTCTGGAGGCTGCGTGGCGCGTCTTCGCCCGCCCGCTCCGGGTTGGCTGCGTCTGCCTTGGTCACTGCGCGCTCCGTTCGCCATTTGCCGGTCAAACCATAGAGCGGATGCGGATCGTTCGGAAGCACGCAATTTTTCTCGTTGCAGAAAGCAATTCGGCATGCAAAAAGATGCCAACCAAATGAGATTGGCATGGGATAGGGAGGGTACGACGTCGGGAAGGCCCGATTGCGCGGTGATAGCGGGTTCCTGACCCCGCGCGGCAAGCCTTCCCTTCCTCAGCAACCGGACCGGACAGCGCGCCCTGGCGTCAAGCCCGGGGGGACAGCGCTTGCCGCAGCGCCGGCTCTTGGACATGCAGAAGAAGAATGGTTGGCGGGCAGGCGCTGCGCACGGGGCAAATTCGGCCGCGGCAGGCTTGGCCCATGAAGGAGGAAAAGGGATGGGCGAGACGTCCGCTGCAACAGACGCGACCGGGCCGCAGGTGACCTATGAACGCTTCCTGGCCGAGGGACGCTTCATGGTCCAGCGTGCCCGCAAGACGGGCGAATACGTCTTCTATCCGAAGGTGATGCTCCCTTCTGGCGAGACTGATCTCGAATGGGTCGAGGCCTCCGGCAACGGCACGGTCTATGCGATCACGGTCAACCGCAAACGCGAGGGCTCCTACAACGTGGCGCTCGTTGATCTCGATGAGGGCCCGCGCATGATGACCACCATTGTCGGTGTCGAGACCCTGCCCATCGGTTCCCGCGTCAAGGCGCGCGTCGAGGCGGGGGAGACGCCGCGCGTCGTGTTCGAGCCGCAGGAGAAGTGACATGAGCCATCCCATTCGCGGAAAGACGGCCATTGTCGGCATGGGCACCGCCGGTGTCGGCGAGGCGCCCGGCTTCTCGGCCATCGAGCTTCTCGGCCTGTCCGTCCGCGCCGCGCTGGACGATTGCGGCCTGAAGCTCTCCGACATCGACGCGGTGTTCGCCGCCACCAGCAGCCACGCCTTCGCCTCCATGAGCGTGACGGAATATCTCGGGCTGAAGCCGAAATATTTCGACAGCACCAATATCGGCGGCTCCAGCTTCGAGATGCACCTGCTCCAGGCCTCCCTGGCGCTGGAAGCGGGGCTCTGCGACGTCGCGCTGATCTGCTACGGCTCCAACCAGCGCACCGCCGGCGGCCGCCTCGTCTCCATGTCCGAGCCGCAATGGCACGAGACGTCCTACTCGCCGCGGCATCCCATCACGGCCTACGCGCTCGCCACCAGCCGGCACATGCACCAGTACGGCACCACGCGCGAGATGCTCGCCGATGTGGCGGTGTCGGCCCGCCAGTGGGCGAACCTCAACCCGGACGCCTTCGCGCGCGGCCCCCTGACCCGTGAGGACGTGCTCGCAAAGCGCATGGTCTCCGACCCGCTCACCTCCGGCGATTGCTGCCTGGTGACCGACGGCGCCGCCGCCTGCATCCTGGTGCGGGCCGACCGGGCGAAGGACTTCCCCAAGGCCCCGGTCTATTTCCTCGGCGCCGCGGGCGCGAACTGGCACCGCTCGATCCAGGCCATGCCGGACCTGACCATCACTGCCGCCAGCGAGAGCGGGCCGCGCGCCTTCGAGATGGCCGGCCTCACCCATGCCGATGTGGACCTCGTGATGGTCTACGACGCCTTCACGATCAACACGATCCTCTTCCTCGAGGATCTCGGCTTCTGCCCCAAGGGCGAGGGCGGGCGCTTCGTGCAGGACGGACGCATCGCGCCGGGCGGGGAACTGGCCGTTAACACCAATGGCGGCGGCCTATCCTGCGTCCATCCGGGCATGTACGGCATGTTCCTCATCGCCGAGGGCGTAGCCCAGATCCGCAAGGAGGCGGGCGAGCGCCAGCTCAAGAAGGCTGATATCGCCCTTCTGCACGGCAATGGCGGCACGCTGTCGAGCCAGGTCACGGCCTTCCTCGGTTCGGCGGCGGCGCTGTGAACGTGATGACCACGCCCGAAACCTATGGTTTCGCCGCCCTCGGCGCGCTGCTGGCGCCCCGTTCGGTGGCGATCATCGGCGCCTCCGCCGATCCCTCGCGGATCGGCGGGCGGCCCATCGCCGCGATGCTGAGCGCCGGCTACAAGGGACGCATCCTGCCGGTCAATCCCGGCCGGGCGGAGGTGCAGGGCCTTGCCTGCTACGCCTCCGTGGCCGACCTGCCGGAGGTGCCGGATGCCGGCATCGTCGCCGTCGCGGCAAAGCAGGTGCCGGAGGTGGTGGCCGCGCTGGGCGAGAAGGGCTGCCGCTCGGTCACCTTGTTCTCCGCAGGCTTTGCGGAGACCGGCGCGGACGGCGAGAAGGCCCAGGACGAGGTCCTCGCCATCGCTCGCCGCCACAGCATGCGCGTGCTCGGCCCGAACACGCTCGGCGTCTTCAATGTGGGCCTCGGATATTACGGCACCTTCTCCTCGTCCCTGGAGATGGCCTTTCCCCTGCCCGGCAATATCGGCATTGCCAGCCAGTCGGGGGCCTATGGAGCCCACATGGCGGCCTTGGCGCGCTTGCGCGGCATCGGCGTCTCCGTGCTCATCACCACGGGCAACGAGGCCGACGTGATGGTCGCCGACGCCATCGGCTGGATGGCGGGCAGCGACGAGGTGGATGTCATCTGCGCCTATCAGGAAGGCTTCCGCGACGGGCCGCGCATGATCGCCGCCCTCGATGCCGCCCGTGCGGCGGGAAAGCCGGTCTTCATGCTGAAGTCCGGCAAGAGCCAGCTCGGCGCGGCGGCGGCGGCGGCGCATACCGCCTCGCTGACCGGTGACGACACGGTGGCGGAAGCGGTGCTCGCCGAGCATGGCGTCATCCGTGTGCGCGACACCGAGCAGATGCTGGATTTCGCCTATGCGGCGCACCAGCGGATCTATCCCGCCGGCAACAGCCTCGGCGTTATCACCGTCAGTGGCGGGGCCGGCATCATCGCCACCGACGAGGCGGAGGCGGCCGGCCTTCCCATGCCGGCCATGCCTCAAGAGGCGCAGGCCCGGCTGAGAGAGCTTCTGCCCTACGGCACGCCGACCAATCCGCTCGATTGCACCGCCCAGGCGCTGAACGACCTTTCGCTGTTCGAAGCCTTTACCCGCGCGGCGCTCAAGGATGGCCGCTACCGCTCGATCCTGTGCTTCCTCACCTATGTGGCGGGCGGCGCGAGCCTTGCCCCGCGCCTTCTGGAGTCGCTGCGCAAGATCCGCGCGGAATTCCCCGATCGGCTGCTGGCCCTGTGCATCATGGCGGATGAGAAGATCACCCGCGCCTATCAGGATGCGGGCTTCCTGACCTTCGACGACCCGAGCCGGGCGGTGCGCGCCATCGCCGCCATGGGGCGGGTGGGCGACATGCTAGCCGCCAAGCCGAAGGCTCTGCCGGCGCTGCCCGAGGTCACGCTGCCGGCTGGAACGCCGGACGAGCATGGGGCCAAGGTGCTATTGGCCGCGGCCGGAATCGCGTCCGCGCCGGAGCGGATCGTCAAATCCGCCGACGAGGCCGCATCTGCCGCCGCCGCGCTCGGTTTTCCTGTGGTGCTGAAGATCGTCTCGCCCGACATCGTCCACAAGTCGGACATTGGCGGCGTGCGGCTCAACCTTGGCGATGCCGACCAGGTGCGCGCCGCTTATGCCGGCATCATGGAAGCGGTCGGCAAGGCGGCGCCAGAGGCGCGCATCGCCGGCATGCTGGTGGCCCGCCAGCTCACCGGCGGCGTGGAATGCCTCATGGGCATCAGCCGAGACCCCGCGTTCGGCCCGGTGGCGGTGTTCGGGCTCGGCGGCATCTTCGTGGAGCTTCTCGACGACGTGTCCATCCGCCCCTGCCCGTTCGACGAAGAAACGGCGCGCGAGATGATCCTCTCCATCAAGGCGGCGGGCATCCTCACCGGCGCGCGGGGCCGTGCCCCGGCAGATCTCGATGCCCTGGCCGGCATGCTGTCCAGGCTCTCGGCCTTTGCCGCCGCGGCAGGCCCCAGACTGCGGGCCATCGACCTCAATCCCGTATTGGCCCTGCCCGAAGGCGCCTATGCGCTCGACGCGGTCATCGAGATCGAAGGGGAGGATCGCCCGTGATCGACTACGACAAGCTGATGGCCTACGACATCCCGGAGGTCCGCCAGAGCTACGGCCCGCGGGAGTGCGCCTTCTACGCGCTCTCCATCGGTGTCGGGCAGGACCCCATGGATCGGGCCGACCTCAGCTTCGTCGGGGCGGGTCAATTGACCCCGTTTCCGACCCTGCCCCTGGTGCTCGGGCATCCCGGCTTCTGGCTCCCAAATCCCGATACGGGCGTCGATGCGGTCCGCCTCGTCCATGGCGAGCAGGGCATCACGCTCTATGCGCCTCTGCCTTCTGAGGGCACGGTGGTGGGCAAGACCCGCGTTGTCGGCATCATCGACAAGGGCGAGGGGCGCGGCGCGCTGCTCTATAGCGAGAAGCAGCTGCGCGACGCCGAGACGGGCGCGCTCTACGCCACGACCCGCTCCACCACCTTCCTGCGCGGTGATGGCGGCTTCGGCGGCCCGGCCGGACCGGTGAAGGCCTTCCACATCGTGCCGGACACCGCGCCCGAGATCGTCCATGAGACAGTGACCCGGCCCGAGCAGGCGCTCTGGTATCGCTGGAACGGCGACAACAATCCCCTCCATCTCGATCCGGACGTGGCCGCCAAGGCCGGCTTCCAGCGCCCGATCCTGCATGGGCTGTGCAGCCTCGGCATCGCCGCCCATGGGCTGGTCGCCACTCTGTGCAAAGGCGATCCGCAGCGGCTGAAGGGGCTCGATGCGCGGTTCACGGCAACGGTGACGCCGGGCGAGACCCTGAGGACGGAGATCTGGGGCGACGGCTCCTTCCGCACCCGCGCCGTGGAGCGCGACGTGGTTGTGATCGGCAATGGCCTCGCCCAGGTGGCATGAGCCAGCTCGAACAGGGAGGACAGGGATGGGCGCCACATTCGCGCTGGACGAGGACAGGCTTGAAGGGCTGCGCCTGCTGGTGGAGAGCGCGGCGGGTATCACGTCGCGCGACGGCGACCTGAAGAAGGTGCGCGCCCTGCGCTTCACCCGGCCGGGCATCGACCGGGCCCGCTGGGCCGAGATCGCCGCCATGGGCTGGCTCGGGCTGCGTCTGCCCGAGGAGGCCGGCGGCATCGGGCTCGGCATGGCCGAATATGCCGCCCTAGCGGTCGAGGTGGGGGCGGCCTTGCTGCCCGAGCCCTTGATCGAGGCCGAGCTCGCGCTCGACCTGATGGGACAGAACGCCCCTGCCGAAGCGATCGCAGGCGATCTTCTGGTGCTGCCGGCCTGGCAGGACGGGCCAGAGGGCCTGACGGTGGCCGGCGGGATCACCGAAGCCGGCGGGCGGATCAGCGCAAAGCGCGCCTTCGTGCCCATGGCGGAAGCCGCCGACGCATTCCTCATCGTTGGCCCGGATGCCTGCTTCCTGGTGGACGGGAAGGCGCCCAGCCTCAAGATCACGTCCGAGGACACGCTCGACGGCGGCCACACCGGCACGCTGACCCTCGACAATGTGGAGGCGAAACGCCTTCCAGCGCCCGATCTCAAGGCGTTCGAGGCGGCGGCGCTGGCCACCACGGCCGCCCTCCTCGGCATCATGGAGCGGGCCTTTGCCATCACGCTGGACTATCTGAAGACCCGCGTGCAGTTCGGCCAGCCCATTGGCAATTTCCAGGCCCTTCAGCACCGCGCCGTCGATCTGGAGATCGAGATCGGCCTGACGCGGGCGGCGCTGCGCGACGCGGTCGCGGCCCTGGATGCGGAGGAGGACTGCCGCCGCATCGTCTCGCGCGCCAAGGCGCGGGCGGCGGATGCCGCCATGCTGGTCACGCGCCAGGCCGTCCAGCTTCACGGCGCCATCGGCTACACCGACGAGGCCGATATCGGCCTGTTCCTGCGCCGCGCCATGATTCTTGCGCCGCGCTACGGAAACGCCGCCTTCCATCGCAAGAGATACGGCTGCCTGACGGAGGGCCGGCCATGAGCGGGATCACGGCAGCTCTTGAGGACGGGCTTCTCATCTTGATCATGGATGAGCCGGAACGGCGCAATCCCCTCGGCCATCAGGTGCGCCTGCGCATGGTACGCCATCTCTCGGACGCCGAGCGCGATCCCGCGGTCCGCGCCGTGGTGCTGACGGGGGCCGGGGGCAACTTCTCCGCCGGCGGCGATATCCGCGATCAGAAGGCCATCGCCTCCATCGCCGAGGCGCGCGACCGCTTCGCCGTCGTGAAGGACCTCATCAGGCGGATGGTGCGGTTCCCCAAGCCCCTCGTCTCGGCTGTGGAAGGCTGGGCGGCGGGGGCCGGCTTCGGTGTCGCTTTGGCGTGCGAGAGCGTGGTGGCGGCCGAGACCGCCCACTTCGTCTCCAGCTTCGGCAAGATCGGGCTCATCCCCGACATGGGGCTGCTCGCCACCCTGCCCGCCCGCATCGGCGCGGGCCGGGCCCAGCGCATCTTCCTCACCTCCGCGGCGATCGACGCGAAGGAAGGCGAAAGGCTCGGCTTCGTGGATGTGCGCGTGAGCGAAGGCGAGGCCCTCGCCAAGGCCAAGGCCATCGCCCTGGAAGCGGCGTCCACCGCGCCTCTGCCCCGGGCCTACGTCAAGGACTTCCTGGCTCAGGAGGTGGACCGCGCGCTCGAATTTGAACACCTGATCCAGCCGACGCTCCTGCGCAGCGCCGATGCCGTGGAGGGCCGCGCGGCCTTCTTCGAGAAGCGCGCGCCCATCTTCTGGGGAGAATGACATGACCGATGCCGCTCACGCAGCACCTCCCGCCCCCCATGCCGACCTCAACCCGCTCGGCGACGCCGAATTCCGGATGGTCGTGCGAAGCTGGATCGCAACCAACTATCCGCCGGAGCTGCGCAGCCCCACCAAGCGCCTGCATGCGGCGCAGGCGATGCCCTGGTACGAGCGCCTCTCCACGCAAGGCTGGCTGTGCCCCGGCTGGCCGCGCGAATTCGGCGGCATGGGCCTTTCGCCCGCGAAGCTCCTCATCATGATCGAGGAGATGGAGCGCTATGGCTGCGCCCGCCTGCCGGACAGTGGCATCACCATGGTCGGCCCGCTCCTGATTGCCCATGGCAGCGATGCCCAGCGTGCCTATCATTTGCCGCGCATCCTCTCCGGCGAGATCATCTGGTGCCAGGGCTATAGCGAGCCCAATGCCGGCTCCGACCTTGCATCGCTGCGCACCATCGCAGTGCGCGACGGCGACGAATGGGTGTTGAACGGCCAGAAGACCTGGACGACGCTCGGCACCGACGCCAACTGGATCTTCGTGCTCGCCCGCACCGACCCTGAGGCGTCCAAGCAGAGTGGCATCAGCTTCTTCCTCGTGCCCATGGACACGCCCGGGCTGACCGTGCGGCCCATCGTCAATATCGACCTGCACGATGAGTTTGCCGAGGTCTTCTTCGACAATGTGCGCATTCCCGCCGACGCCATCGTCGGCGCCGTGAATGCCGGCTGGACGATGGCCAAGAACCTGCTCGGCTTCGAGCGATTGTTCCTCGGCTCGCCCAAGCAGTCCGAAGGCGCGCTCGACCATCTGGAGCGACTCGCCGCCCATATGGGCAAAAACGAGGACTGCGCGCCCATGATCACCGCCCTCAAGATGGAATTGGAGGACCACAAGTCCTTCTACGCCACCTTTGCCGATCAGGTGCGCCGCGGCATCGCCCTCGGGCCTGACGTGTCGATGCTGAAGATCAATCAGACGGCGCTCTATCAGAAGATCTCCGACCGCATCCTGGAGCTGGCCGGCGAGCTCGGCACGCTGGCCGGCGGCCTGCCGGGCGAGCCGATGCTCTATCCGGGCAGCGTGTTCCTTCAGGCGCGTCCCTGCACGATCTATGGCGGCTCGTCCGAGATCCAGCGCAACATCGTCGCCAAGCAGGTGCTGGGCCTCGGAAAATAATTCAACGCATTCAGGGAGGTGATGGGTATGACCGTAGATCTGGGGCTTGAAGGCAGGGTTGCCGTGGTCACCGGTGCGGGTGGCGGCATCGGCCGCGGCATTGCGCTCGAATTCGCCAAAGCGGGCGCGAAGGTGGTCATCAACGATATCGGCGTGTCCCTGGGCGGCGCGGGCGAGCGTTCCTCCGCCCCCGCCGAAGAGACCAAGGCCATGATCGAGGCCCTCGGCGGGGAGGCGGTAATTTCCGCTGAAAGCGTCTCCGAATGGGCTGCGGCCAAGCGCACCATCGAGATGGCACTGGACCATTTCGGCCAGGTGGATGTACTGGTGAACAACGCTGGCATCCTGCGCGACGTCATCTTCCACAAGATGGAGCCATCCGACTGGGAGGCGGTCATCAATGTCCACCTGAACGGTACCTTCTACATGAGCCGCGCCGCTGCCGAGCCGTTCCGCGCCCAGGGGCGCGGCGCCCTCGTGCACATGACGAGCACCTCTGGCCTCATCGGCAATTTCGGCCAGGCCAATTATTCCGCCGCCAAGCTGGGTATTGTGGGCCTGTCGAAGTCCATCGCCCTCGACATGGCCCGTTTTGGCGTGCGCTCGAACTGCGTGGCGCCCTTCGCTTGGAGCCGCATGACCAGCTCCATCCCCTCCGATACGCCGGAGGAGCAGGCCCGCGTCGAGCGCATGAAGCGCATGACCCCGGAGAGCAATGCGCCGCTGGTGGTTTTCCTCGCCTCCGCAGCGTCGGAAGGCGTGACTGGCCAAGTGTTCGCGGCGCGCCTCAATGAATTGTTCTTGTTCAATCCCATGCGCCCTATCCGGAGCGTCCATCACGACAAGGGCTGGACGCCCACTCTGGTCGCCGAGCGCGCCTTGCCCGCTTTCAAGGCCAGCTTCGCGCCCATGGAGCGCTCCGGCGACGTCTTCGCGTGGGACCCAATCTGAGGATGAAGTGGATGACACCGTCAGAGTAGAGGAAATCCGGCCAGCCAGCCAGCCAGCCAGCCAGAGAGCGGGCGGCGGAGGCGCTGATCTGCCTCGCCGTCATCATCGGGCTGGCCAGCGTCGTCTTCCGTCACCCTGTCACGACTGCGGCCGGGGGCGTGGCGCGGCTCGCGCGAACAGCTCCCGCGCCAGGTCCGGTAGCGTCGCATCAGCCGCGATGCGCTCGAGCAATGGCTCAATCTTGCCCATTCCCTTGGCGGCGGTCAGTCCAAACTCGGCGGCATAGCCGCGGATCGCGTTGGCGAGTTGCGTTCGGTTGCGGATCAGTCGGTCGCGCATGCCCACCAGCATGAGGGCCGCCTGTTGTTCCGCGCTCTTGACCGGCACAACGCGCATCGTCGGCCGGCTCATCGCCTCGCTCAAGGCTTCGGCATCGGCGGCGTCGTTCTTGCCGCGCTTGACGTAGGGTTTGACGTACTGCGGCGGGATCAGCTTCACCTCGTGGCCGAACGACTGCAGCAATCTCGCCCAATGGTGCGATCCACCGCAAGATTCGATCCCGACCACCATCGGCGGCAGCTTCTGGAAGAACGCCACCATCTCCCTGCGCCGCAGCTTCGTGCGCAAAACCGGCTGCTCCGCCGCGTTCACCCCATGCAACTGAAAGACGTGCTTTGACGTGTCCATTCCGATTCGAATAATCTGTTCCACGGACGGTCTCCTTCGCTTGAGATCTAACGACCTCACTCTGGCACATCGATGCCGTGCTGGGGGCCGTCCACACCAACAGAGCGTCACGACCACCGAAAGCGGCGGGGTTTGCGGATATGACGCGGGCAAGAAGATCAAAGGGCGCAAGCGCCACATCATCACCGACACGCTCGGCTTCCTGATCTTCGTGCGGGTCCACCGGGCCGATATTCAGGATCGAGACGGCGCTCCCGACCTGCTCAGGGCGATCCGGTTCCGCCATCCATGGCTGCGCCACGTCTTCGCCGACGGCGGCTATGCGGGCGACAAACTCAAGGACGCCATGCGCGGCCACGGCCGCTGGACCATCGAGATCGTCAAGCGCTCCGACACGGCCAAGGGCTTCGTCGTCCTGCCTCGCTGCTGGGTGGTCGAGCGGACATTCGCATGGCTCGGACGCTGCCGCCGCCTCGCAAAGGACTGGGAGAAATCCATCGAAAGCGCGACCGCTTTCGCTCACATCGCCAGCATCCGCATGCTCACGCCGCATCGCAAGACATTGCAAACCCGCGTGAACTTTTGAATCCGCCTCTTAGATCTTCTCCACAACAATTGCGTCAGACCCAATCGTCGACGCCGAAACACACATTTCTACTTTGACGCGTCGTCGATCGCCTTTCGAATCGAACGATAGGTCTCGTAAAAGAGAGCCCTGGCATCGGCGTAGCTCTTCTGTACAGCCTTCCAGGCTGTACTCGAGGCTTCTTCGAGTCGCGCGAGCCTGGCCTGAGCGTCATCGACCTGCGCCTTCAGCGCGGCAATGCGCGCCTTGATGGCCGCGCGTTGGTCGTCCGAGACCTTATCTGCCCGTGTGCGCAGATCCTCGATGGATTGCAGCCAGACTGTCCGCCGAGCCTCCAATTCCGCCTGGAGCACAGCCCGGCGCGTCGCGAGGTCCGCCTTGGCTGCGTCCAGATAGGAATCGCGTGCCGATTGGAATGCCGCCCAACTCGCATCGAGCCCGACCTGAGCCGCACTCACCTGCGCTTCGGTCCAAGATTTCGCATTGGCTATCGCCGCGTCGGCCTGCGCCCGATAGGCATCGCGCTGCTCACGCAGCGTCTTGATCGCGCCATCCGCCTTGGCGCGTGCCTCACCCGTGAGCGTTGCGGCGCTGCGCTCCAAGCGCAGCGATGGTCGCGTCGGCTTCCGCAAGGCTGTCCTGCGTCCACTGGATGGCCTGGCGGGGGACGGAGGTCTGGCCGGCCCCCTGCGCCGGAGAGGGCGTCGCAGCACCCTGGGCGAACGCGCTGGGGCCGGCGATCGCCAGGGCGGGAATCAGGATCGCGAGCCCGAAAATGTTTGAGCGCATAGTCTTCATTTTCATCTCCACTGGGGCTTCAAGAGGCCGATGGACCCGAGCGCCACAAAGCTCAGAACAGCTTGGCGAATGCGCCCTTGATCTTTTCGATCGTGCGATCGTGGACCTCCTTGGCCTCAGCGAGGCCGGTCTTCACAGCCGCCCACGACTCGTCACCGGCGTCCTTCGCTTCTCCGATCTTCGCCTGGAACTTGTCTGCCTCGTCGGACAGGCGCCGGATTGCGGCATCAAGGTCCTGCCGGGCCTTTTCCACCGTCTCGGTGGCCTGGTCGCGGAACGCCTGGAGCGAGGCTTCCCACGACTGGCGCTGCGCATCGGCTCGAGCGACCACGAGCCGACGCACCGCGCCCGCTTCGCCCGCGGCGGCCGCGAGGAAGGACTGGAGGGAAGTTTCCACCTCGACCCATTCGTCGTCGAGGGCGTCCTGCAACTCCTTGGCGCCCTGCTTCACGTCGTCGGCCTCGGCGAGCAGCCGGTCGTACTGCCTGCCGATGGTGAGGCGGGACTCCTTGAGTTTGACGAGAGCCTGCTCGGCCTCGGCCCGGACCTTGCCCTCCAGTTCGGCCGAGGATTTTTCCACCTCGCCAATGATGGCATCGAGCTCGTCGAGGCGTTGCTTGACCCAGACGATGGTCTCGTGCGGGTAGGATTGGTCACTCATGACGTCTGTCCTTTCGGGTGCTGAAGCTAAGATGACGGGGCCTGAAAAGGCGGCCGCAGCCGGGGATCACCGTGGCTGCGACGCGCGGAGAAAATCGCTGCGGCACAGATCGCGGACCATGTCCTCCATCTGCCTGACATAGCCGGCCTGGATGCTCTCCCCGTCCATGCCGCGCAGCATGATGCCGCGCAGGAAGCGGAAGCCGATGATGGCGGTGACGATGGCGCTGATGCGCAGCCGCAAGGTCGCTTCACCGGGCTTTTGTCCGGAGATTACGCTTGCGGAGCGGATGAGGCGGTCGAGCAGCGGCGCTATGGCCTGATCGTGGATGAGGGCGAAGGCATCGTCGTTGTCGTAGGTGCAGCGCCCCAGGAACGACGTCCAGGAGTGCGGCTCGGCATCATCGAGAACGATGTGCAGCAGGTGGATGAGCGCCTTTTCGAAGCGGCTGGCCGGATCGGCGTCCGCAGGTTCATCCAGCAAGGCGGTGACTTCCGCGAAGCGACCCCGCGCATAGTCGGCGATCATCTGCGCCGCCGCGAGATACAGCTCTTTCTTGCTGCCGAAATGATACGGGATGGCCGACAGGTTCGCGTTCGCGGCCTTTGCCAGGGCGCGTGTGCTCGCCCCCTCATAACCCACGGCGCCGACGACCTCGATCGCCGCCTCGATGAGATGCTCACGGGTTTTTGCGCTCCGGGCGTCGTGACCACTCTGCGATGTGGTTTCTGTTGCCATTGCATTTTCCTCGTCCAACAATTAGTTCATTCGAATGAACTTATCAAGACGCCGAACGTGCGATCATGGCCGGCCCACTCCCGATCGAAAACACGGTTGGTGATTCAAAAGGATCAGTCATGTCACCCCTGAGCTTCGCCACGCCGTCCGTGTTTAGGGCGCAGTGCTCTGCCCTCTGGGACGTCCACCCCCAGGCTGAGCAGCATCGCGCCGACAGGAAAGTCGGCTCCTCCAGCAGGCCGGGGGACGAGTGACATGGCGCCGATGTCCCGTGCCGCCTGCCTCGCGGCCCTGTTCCTGTTCGTCTTGTCCGGGGCCGGCGTGGCCGCGGCGGAGCCCTCCTCCGAAAAGCCCACGGGCCTATCGGCCGTGCCAATCGAGGAAACCAATGTCCCGGTGATCTATAGCATTCCCGGCTCAGTCGTCTCCGACGGGCGCATCGCGATGTCCTCGCGGGTGGTGGGCTTCATCCAGCAGCTCGACGTGCGCGAGGGGCAGAAGGTGTCGCGCGGCGACCTCCTCGTGCGCATCGACCCCTCCGACATCGACGAGGCCATCCGGCAGACCGAGGCCGGCGTGCGGGCGAGCCGTGAGGATCTCGACGACGCCAGGCAGGACGTGGAAAAATATTCCAAGCTCGCCGTCACGGGCTCCGTCGCCGCTGAAACCTTGCGCAAGGCCAAGGTGCGCGTGGATGTCGCCCAGGCGGGCCTCGACAAGGCACAGTCCGCGCTCGCGGCCGCCAGGGCCCAGAAAGGCTATGCCGCCATCACCAGCCCCGTGGATGGCGTAGTAGTAGCCGTCACGCGGCGCGCCGGCGAGATGGCGACCGCCGGCACACCCTTGCTGACGGTGGAATCGCGCGAAGTTCTCCTGTTCAAGGCTTTCGTCGCGGAGAGCAAGCTCAGTGAGATCAACCCGAAGGCCACGGTCCAAGTGCGGATCGATACGCTGAAGGGCAAGGCTTTCCAAGGCCGCGTGCGCGGCATCGTACCGTCCGGAGACGACATCACGCGGCGCTACGAGATCAACGTGATCCTGCCCGCCGACCCGGCGCTGGTACCGGGCATGTTCGGGCGCGCGGACTTCGTCTTCGGCGCCCGCACGGCGCTGCTCGTGCCGCGCGCCGCCATCGTGCGTCGCGGCGGGCTCGACGGGGTGTTCGTGCTGGACGGCAACGCGGCGCGGTTCCGCTGGCTGCGCACCGGCAAGGAGATCGACGAGGCCGTGGAGGTCAATGCCGGGCTCGCGGCCGGCGAGACCGTTCTCGTCGGCGCCACCGACACACTGCGCGACGGCGCGACGGTCAACATGGTCGCGGGGACGAAATGAGCACGCCGCGTCTCAACATGGCCGGGCGCCTCGCCCAGACCTTCATCACCTCCAAGCTCACCATCGTCTTCATCATCGCGGTGGCGCTGATCGGCGTTGTGGCGGTGCTGAAGACCCCGCGGGAAGAGAACCCGCAGATCATCGTGCCGGCGGCCCTCATCACGGTGAGCCTGCCCGGCGCGTCGGCGTCCGAGGTGGAGCAGCTCGTCGTCAGGCCGCTCGAAGGCATCATGAGCGAGATGTCCGGCGTCGACCATGTGGAGAGCACGGCGCAGAACTCCCTCGCCATGGTCCAGGTGCAGTTCAAGGTGGGCCAGCCGAAGGAAGAGTCGCTGGTGAAGCTCTACGACCGGGTCCTGGCGAGCCGCGCCCGCCTGCCGGCAGACGCGAGCACGCCCTTCGTGCGCAGCATCGATGCGGACGACGTGCCCATCGTCACCGTGACCCTCTCCTCCCTGCGCTATGACGACTATGCCCTGAAGCGGCTCGCCGAACGCATGGCGGAGCACCTGCGCAGCACGGACAACGTCTCCGTCATCTCGGTGAAGGGCGGGCAGACGCGAGAGATCGCCATCGAGCTCGATCCCGACCGCCTTCAGGCCTTCGGCGTGACGCTGAGCCAGGCCTATCTGGCCTTCGGCGCCAGCAACCTCTCCGTGCCCCTTGCGCCCACCGTGCGCGGCGGAAAGGTGGAGGCCATCAAGCTTTCAGCCGACTTCACCTCCGCGGACGACGTGCTGAACCAGATCGTGGCCATCCATGATGGCCGCCCGGTCTATGTGCGCGACGTGGCGACGCTGACCGATGGTCCCCCGCCTGAACTCTCCACCTTGAGCCGCTTTTCCTTCGGCCCCGGCGACCCGCGCTTCGGTGGACCGGACGCGGCAGATCTACCGGCAGTGACCATCGCCGTGGCCAAGAAGAAGGGTGCCAATGCCGTCACAGTGGCCAACGCCGTCATCGACCGGGTGACACAGATGCAGGCGACGTTCGTGCCGAAGGACGTTCAGGCGGTGGTCACCCGCGACGACGGCGAGAAGGCCGATGCCGCCGTGAACCTTCTGCTCGAGCACCTCCTGATCGCCCTCGCCACGGTTGGGCTTGTCCTGATCTTCTTCCTGGGCTGGCGCGAGGCGTTGATTGTGATGGTGACGGTGCCGCTCATCCTGTCCATCACCCTTGCGGCCGACCTTCTCGGCGGCGTCACCATCAACCGCGTGACGCTGTTCGCCCTCATCCTCGCCCTCGGCCTCCTGGTGGACGCGGCCATCGTGGTCATCGAGAACATCCACCGCCACTACGGCGCAAAGCGCTCCCGCGCCAGCAAGGAGAAGATGACGGTCGAGGCCACCAACGAAATCGGCAACGCCACCAATCTCGCCACCTTCGCGGTGATGCTGGTGTTCGCTTCCCTGTTCTTCGTCACCGACATGCCGGGCGAATATTTCTATCCCATCGCCTACAACGTGCCCATCGCCATGGCCGCATCCGTCCTCGTGGCCTACATCGTCACGCCCTGGGCGGCCAACCGGTGGCTCCACCGCCATGAGGTGCAGGAGGAGGACGCCCACGCGGAAGCCGCGCATCACGGCGAGCCGGGGTGGATGGAGCGCCTCTATCTTCGCCTCATCGCGCCCCTCCAGCACCGGCGCGGCGTCCGCCGTATCTTCGCCGCGGCCGTGCTCGTCCTGATGATCGCCTCCATGATGCAGGGGGCTTGGCACTTCGTTCGCCCGTCCGGCGTCGCCGGCCCGGTCTCGGCGCTGGGCGTGCCCCTCGGCTTCCTGCCGAAGGACAACAAGAACACGTTCAACGTCGTCATCAAGACACCGGAGACGACGCCGATCGAGGTCACCGACCGCTTCGCGCGGGAGATCATGGCGCTGCTCGCGACGGAGCCGCAGGTCGCCAACACCCAGAGCTGGATCGGGCAGGCGGGCGTCGAGGATTTCAACGGCCTGTTCAAGGGCACGGCTGGCCGCGTCGGCAGCAACATCGCCGAGATCCGGGTGAACCTCACCGACAAGCACGACCGGTCGGAAAGCTCCATCGACATCGTGCGCGATTTGCGACCCAAGGTGGAGGCCCTCGCGAGGGCCTATCCCGGCACCCAGGTCTCCCTGGTCGAGGACCCACCCGGCCCGCCGCTGCGCTCGACCGTCCTCGCCGAGATTTACGGCCCGGATTCCGAGGGGCTGCGGGCGCTGTCGGCCGGGGTGCGCAAGGCCTTCACGGAAACCTACGACGTGGTCGATCTCATCGACACCGAGCCGGAGGACGTGCGGGAGCACCGCATCGTGCCGGACAAGGAGAAGGCCGCCCTTTCCAAGGTCTCCACGGCGCAGATCGCCGAGGCCCTCTCCCTCATCTACGGCGGCAAGGTGCTGAGCCGCGCCCATCTGCCGGACGAGAAGGACCCGGTGGATGTGCGCGCCTTCGTGCCCCGCCGCTTCGAGGTGGACCCGACGCGGCTCGACCGCGTCTTCGTCGACAATGCGGATGGGAGGCCAGTGCCGCTTTCCGAACTGGTGACAGTGATCCCCGCGGAGGCGGACCGCCCCATCCTCCATCGCGACAACGAAAAGGTGACCTTCGTCGGCGCGGAACTCTCCGCCTCGGTGCCGCTCTACGCCGTGCTGGACCTGCAGCGGCGCCTTTCCGGCATCACGGCGCCGGACGGGCAGCCGCTGCGCACCGGCAATCTCGGCTTCGTCCAGGACGTGCCCGACACCATCGGTGGCTACCAACTCCTGTGGGGCGGCGAGATGCGCATGACCCTCGACATCTACCGCGACATGGGCGTGGCCCTGGGCGGCGCCCTGCTCATGGTCTACTTCCTGCTCGTGGCCTATTATCGGTCGTTCCTCATTCCCATGATCGCCATGTCGTCAGTACCGCTCGGCATCATCGGGATCTTCCCGGGCCACTGGCTGGTGGGGGCGGATTTCTCGGCAACTTCCATGGTGGGCATCATCGCCCTGTCCGGCGTCGTGATCCGCAACTCGCTGCTGATCATCGACTTCATCCAGGACAATCTGAAGCACGGCATGCCTCTCGATGTGGCCGTGCGGCAGGCCGGAGCCGTGCGCCTGCGCCCGATCCTTCTCACCACGCTCGCCATCATCCTGGGCTCGGCGATCATGGTGACGGACCCGGTCTTCGGCGGGCTCGCCATCTCCCTGATTTTCGGAACGGTGGTATCCACGGCGCTCACCGTGTTCGTCGTTCCCATCCTCTATGATCTCGACGCTCGGCGGCGGATGCCCGGCACCGAAACCGAAACTCGAACAGACACACCGAAGGTCGAAGCCACACATTGACGGCTCGGACACGCCGGATCCGAATAGGCCAGACAGGATGTCTGCAACCATGGGGCCTGTACCGCTCATGTCGCGGACGAAGATCCAGGAGTTCGCCTTTCACGCCACCATCGTCCTCGTGACGGTGGCGTTCCTCTGGCTGCTGTCGCCCTATTATGGTGCGATCCTGTGGGCGGTCATCCTCGCGATCCTGTTCGATCCGCTCCAACGCGGGCTCGAGAACCGGCTCGGCAGCCGGCGCAACCTCGCGGCGGCACTCAGCGTCCTGGCCTGCATCTGCGTCGTCGTCATCCCCGGCACACTGATCCTCGCCGCCCTCGCCAACGAAGCCGCCAGCCTCTACACCCGCATCGGCACGCGCGAATTCGATCCGGGCACAATGCTCGCACAGCTCCAGGGGGTGCTGCCGTCCTTCGTTTGGAGGGCCCTTGCCGCGCTCGATCTCGGCGACATGGCTCAGCTCCAGACCCGGCTGACATCGTTCCTCCTCGAATTCAGCCAGACCCTCGCCAACAGGGCGGTCATCATCGGGCAGAACACGGCCCAGTTCATCATCAGCCTCGGGGTGATGCTTTACCTGCTGTTCTTCCTGTTCCGCGATGGCGTAGCCCTTGCCGCCCGTATCCGCAAAGCCAGCCCTCTCGGCGCGCGCGAAACCGACCAGTTGCTCGAGAAGTTCACCTCGGTGGTGAAGGCCACAGTCAAGGGCAATGTCACCATCGCCGCAATCCAGGGCGCCATCGGCGGAGTCACTTTCGGGATGCTGGGGATCCAGGCCGCGCTCCTGTGGGGCGTCTTGATGGCCGTGCTCTCGCTCCTCCCCGCCGTGGGCGCCGGACTGGTCTGGGTACCGGCGGCCGCCTATCTGCTGCTGACCGGCGCCTATCTGAAAGGCGCCATCCTGCTCGCGATCGGCACGCTGGTGATCAGCACGGTGGACAACTTCCTGCGGCCAGCTTTGGTGGGGAAGGGCACCATGCTGCCGGACTACGCCGTGCTCATTTCCACGGTGGGCGGGCTCTCGTTGATCGGCATGAACGGATTTGTCCTCGGCCCGCTGATCGTCGCTCTGTTCGTTGCTGTCTGGTCACTTCTCAACCATGACGAACCGTAGGCTTGCGGTACAGCGTGGTTCGACGTTCACCGCCAGCCCACTTCGGGCCCCGGTTGAGGGCCATGCAGGACCCGCGTGCATGGCAGCCCCGAGACCGCGGCCAATTATCCAAACTCCGTGGCTATGGCCACTCCTGCGAGGCAAACGCGTCGCCCTGAACTGTATCTTTGGTTTTTTCTCAACGACCTCTCCCCTGGCCGATGGAATTACCGCCGGCGAATTTGGCCATTGACGGTATATGAAGTGTCGATCGAACCACCTCACTTCATCATTGAGCCGCTGTTGCCGAACAAGCCGCGCGGGGTGGCTCGGGCGGACGACCGGATGGTGCTGAACGGCATCTACTGGCGCCTTCGCACGGGCTCGCCGTGGGCCGACATCCCCGAACGCTACGGGCCTTCCACAACCTGCTACAACCGTTTCGTGCGATGGCGGAAGATCGGCGTCTGGGATCGCATCTTCGATGCGGTGTCGAAGGCCTACGACGGCGACATCCAGATGGTCGATTCCACCACCATCCGCGTCCACCAGCAGGGGGCGAACGGCAAAAAGGGGGGAGCTTCTCGGCGCTCGCCGCCGCTCGGAACCCAGCGTCTGGACGCAGAACGGGAGCTTCTTCAGCGCCATGGCCGTCGTCACCTTCGGCGGGGCCTATGCCGTCCTTGCCTACGTGGCCCAGGCGGCGGTGCAGACCTTCGGTTGGCTCGCCCCCCGGGAAATGGTGGACGGCCTCGGCCTCGCGGAGACCACCCCCGGTCCCCTCATCATGGTGCTCCAGTTCGTGGGTTTCCTGGCCGCCGTCCGGACGCCGGGGTCGCTCGATCCGCGTCTCGCCGGATGCCTCGGCGCCCTCCTCACCACCTGGATGACGTTCGCGCCGTGCTTCCTCTGGACCTTCCTCGGGGCGCCCTATGTCGAGGCGCTGCGCAGCAACCGGGCCATATCGGCGGCTTTGTCCGCCATCACGGCGGCCGTAGTCGGCGTGATCATGAATCTCGCCCTCTGGTTCGCGCTCCACGTCGTGTTCCGCGAAGTCCGAACGGTTTGGTTTCTCGGCATCGGCGTGGACCTTCCTTTTCCCGACACCGTCGATTGGCGGGCGGCTGTTCTTTCCCTTGCGGCGATGGTCGCTATGCTCCGGTTTGAGATTGGAATGTTGCCAACCCTGGCAGGTTGTGCACTGGCAGGCGTGGCGCTTCGGCATCTGATAGGCTGACGCCTCACCTCACGATGGGGCTTAAAAGGCTTGATGGCACTGCTAAGCTTTGGGGTACTTGGCATAGGCGAGCCGGTCACACTGCTATTTAGGTATCCGTCGCACTGCTGCCAAAAAAAGCGGTAGGCCTAGGATGGAAGTCAAATCTCAAACCGTGCAAAGATCGACGCTTTGCCATTTTGGAAGCCAAATTCTGGATGAATATCTTGGATTCGCCCATGGCGTGTCTCGGATAGCGCGCGAAAGCATGCCGAAGTGACGAACAGCTCTTCGATCAATGAAACGGTATTCGACCCTCCGATTAGCTCCTCGCGCTACATCTCTGGTCCGGTGTGCCGATGCGGATCGAAATAGATCTCTGACACACGAAATCGCCCCCCTGCTCTCCTGCACTGAACGATGACGTCGATCGCGATCTTCAGCAGGTCGCGGATATCGCTCCGCTCGAGGTCGTGCCCACCATCAGATTCCTTCACGAGCAGCGTAAGCTGCTCGAACGCCAACCTGGCGGAATCGGCATGCACGGTGGTGATCGAGCCGGGATGTCCTGAATTCACGTTGCGGATGTAATAGAAGGCGGTGCCGTCGCGGAGCTCCTGCAGCAGGACGCGATCCGGACGCATGCGCAAGGATGCCTCCAAAAGCTCCTTCGCCCCGATCTTGGCCAGCCCCTGCCCGTCCTTCGAATAGAACAGCCGCACATGGTTATCCTGCGGGATCACGAGTTCGGGCGTGTCCTCGATGGTGATCAGCCGTTCGTCTTCGGGGATATGTTGGATCAGCGCCTTCGAGAGCGTGGTCTTGCCGGACCGCGTCGCGCCCGAAATGATAATATTCTTTCGAGCGAGCACCGCCTCCCGCAAGAACGGCATGTAGCTTCCGGCTTGGTATAGCTCGAGCAGCCTGGCGTCGGCTGCCGAGAGCTCGTCGGGGATCGGACTGACTTCCGAGAAGAGGCCGGCGGTTTCGAGATCGTCGAGCGTCAGCGCGACCGCGGAGGGATTGCGGAGCGTGATACTCACCGTGCCTTTAGGGGTGGCGGGTGGAATGACGATCTGGATGCGATGCTCATCGGGCAGGGTGGCGGAGAGCAGGGGATGGGACTCGTCGATCGACTGGTGCGAATAGCTCGCCACGGCCCGCGCGAGCCGCATCAGCTTCTCGAACGTGAGATCCGGTGCTTCGTGCCTGCGCCACCCGCCGGGACCCTCGGTCAGGACCACGCCCGGGCGGTTGATCACGATCTCGTAGAGCGTCTCGTCGCTGAGGAATTGCGCGAGAGGGAAAAGCAGGTCGCGGACGACGCCGACATCTGCTCCTTCTGTCATCCCCCTCCCCTCGCCTATTTTGTGACGAGCGTCGAACGCCGGCTGAAGTCGCCGAGCACGCCGCGATCGTAGATCGTGTTGCGCGGCTCGGTGACGCGCAGACCGTAGACGCCAGAGAAATCCAGGTCCCGGGCGACGAAGATCGACACCAACTCGCCCTGGTGTTTCTCCAGCGTCGGCGGGATGTTGATGGACTGCTCGACCGCGATGGCGGCCGCCTGCTGGCCGGCATTGGCGCTGTTCTGGACTTGGATGTCGCCCTGCTGGAGCTGGCCCTGGGCGTAGTTGGCGGCGTCGCCAACAATCGAAAGCAGCAGAGCGCTGCCGAAGCGCTCCCACCAATGAGTGTCGACATAGCCGTCCATGCCGGCCCGGCCCAAGGCGTCGGTGGCCGGTGATGCGAGGGTGATGATCACGCCTTTCGGGGTCTTGGCGCGATTCCACAGTACGAAGAGGCGGGCCTGCCCGCGGCGCAGGCCACCACGGTACTCGCCCACGACCTGCGTGCCCTTCTCCATCATGACGACACGGCCATTGTCCGAGAGCACGTCGCGATTGATGACGCAGCTGGCGAAGCCGGGCTGATCCGAGGACAAGGCGGTCTCAAGGACGCACGGGATCGACGTGCCCATGGCGATGATGAAATCACGATTGCCCAGGGTGCCCGCCCGTGACCCTTCGAGGCGGGTCGGCGTCATCATGCGGCCGAAACGCTGGTCCTCATTCTCGCCCGGCCCATTGAAGCCGCCTCCTGCTCCATTCAGAGGCACATAGTTGGAGCTTGCGTCAGCTGGAACGCCGGAAGCTTGTTGCCGGTTCTGTGGGCCGCGCTGTGCGCCGAACGCCATCACCGGGGCGCGGCGGGCGGCATCGAGCAACGGGTCGTCCGCTGGGGCGGCTTGCGGCGTGACGACCGGCGTCGGCAGCTTCACCTCCGGCATGGCCGCAGGCTGGCGGGCCGGCTCAAAAGCCGAGGTCTGCCGGATGACGACACGCTCGGGCTTCTCAGCGTCCGTCCGCGGTCCTCGATCTCGCATCGACCACAGGGCAAAGCCGACGAATGCGATGACGGCCAGCACCACCGCTCCGCGTTTCAGGAGCGGGTTGTCTTGCCGCCGTCCAGTGACGGACTGACCGCGCTCTCCCGGCACGCCGCTTTCGATATCGTCCGCCATCGCCCGCCCCTATTGCGCCTTCGGCGCCGATTGTGGTTTCACGATCCGCTCGACCGAGGGAGACGTCGTGTTGGTGCCCGGGTTGATCCCAACCCGGTCATAGGCTTCGTTGAAGATGCAGAGCACATCGCCGCCACGTCGCAGGATGAACTTGCGGCTGATGGCCTGGACGAGCACTAGGTCGCCCTCGACCGATTTCGGGACCAGGCTCTCCGTGCCGTCGGAATTCTCCATGTAGATCGCCGGCATCTCCTGGTTGCCGGTGAAAGCGAAGGTGGTCAGCTTGCCATTGTCGTAGACCGCCTCCGGCTCGAGCGCGGCCGAGCCCTGCGCCGAGTAGCGCCAGTTGCGGGGGCCATATTGCTCATGGAAGGTGAGCACCTTGTCGGCATAGCCGGCCTGGGCGGCCTGAGCCCTTGCCGCTGCCTCCTGGCGCCGGCGCCCGGCCTCGTCGGCGGGATATCGATACTTCACATAGAAGTAGGTGGGCTGTCCCGAGGCCACCGAGCCGTCGCGCACCGTGAGCTCCATCTGATAGCTGCGGGTCGCTCCATTGCGCCGTGTCGTCACCACAGAGATGTTCGTCACCGGCTGGTTCTCGCGCGGCTTTAGGAACAGGATGTTTCCGGCGGGTGCCACCTCCCAGGCCACTGTGTTGCCGAGCGCCACATGAGCGATCTCCTCGTCTTCGGCGAACTCGACCTGGACCGAGGAGCGCAGCGAGCCCACGATCTTGGTGATGTTGTAGGGCTCGTAGTCGACGAAGCGGACCCGGTTGTCCTGGGGTGCGCTGCTGGGCGTCTCCAGGGCATTGGCAGGGGTGACGAGGCAGGCCCAAGCCACCACGAAGATGAGAGCAGCGCGCTTCAATTGATGGCCTCCGGGTCGGCCCGGTACTCGCTCACGACAAAGCCGAGCGGATTGACCAACCGGTCCGTCGCGGACATGGGCGCGTTGACATAGGCGAAGGTCAACGTTGCCACCCAATGGGTGGTGCGGACATCCTCTCCGCGCGTGACGGTGCGGATGTAGCGGACCGACACCACGTGAGGGTTGATCAGCGAGATCGAGACGATGTTGATCCGGGCAGTGGCGCTGCGGACATAGATGTTCTGGGGAGATTCCGGATTGCTGCCGCGATAGAGCGCGGCGAACCGTTGCTGCTCGGCCTGGGTGGAAAGAAGGGCGACGGTCCGGAAGTTCTCTTCCGCCTCGCTCCAGACATAGGCCTCCCGCGCCCGGACGTATCGCGCCGCGAAATACTTGGTGACGGCCTCGTCGTAGGTTCCGGCGGTCGCGGTCAGGGCCGAGACCACATCGACGATGCCTGTGGAATTGTCGACCCTGACGACAAAGGGCTGCACCGTCTTTAGCGGCGTCAGACCCGCAACCGCGAAGACCGCGGCCGCCGCCAGGATGCTGGCGCAGATCGCCACGAACCAGGCGACCCGGGTCGAGCGCTCCGCCCGGATCATCCGGTCCTGATCGAACCGGCGGGCTTTCTCGAAATAACTTTTAAGGCTTTCGTTCGTCACCATCACCCCTGCCCCGCGCAAGATCGGTAGGAACCGGCGCTGTCGAGATGCGCGAACGGGCCAGTTGGCGATGCCGGCGCCTCATCGGCAAATGCCGTTGCGCGGTTCGGCGCCAGGGGCGCAGCGTCCGACTGCGCCTTCACGTTACTGCTCCCCTCCCACTGCCACATGGCGCGGTTAAGCGGCCGGCGCGCGTAGCCGTCGCATTTGGGCAAGGGATAAGACCAAGAGGCACAGCCGCTGAGAGCCGACGCCATGCAGAGCAATAGGAACGAACGCAACATGCACCCACCCGGCTGTGAAAATGATTCTCAGGAAACGGCGTCACCCAGCCCCGCCCGATCCGAAGTTACGTCCCGCCGCGCGGACACCCCGGCCGACGGCGCGGGCCGCATACCGGGTGCTCCGGGCGATCGTGCCTTCATGCGCGTCGCGCGCGGCGCCGTAGCCGTAGGTCAGTGATGCTCCGCCTGCGGCAAGCGCGGACGCGATGCCGGGGAGCTGGTAGAAGACGTAGAGAGCGGAAAGCGCGATGGCGCCGAGCGCGATCGGACGCATCAGCACGTCCGCATAGGATTCCATGGTGGCGAAGGTGGCATCGAGGCAGGTCACCAGGAGCGATCCCACCGCGACGACGAGCACCTGCAGGATGACGAAGTTTGCCATCTGGCCGATCCACGCCTCGGTGAACCGCCGCGTCGACTGGAACATGGCCAACGCGACGAAGATCGGACCTATGGCGAGGACGATGGCGAGCGCGACGCGGGCATAGAGCGACACCACATAGCCAATCGCCGCGACGATGAAGGTCATGACGATGACCACGAGCCCTGCCGCGCCGGTTAGGATGTCGACCGGCCAGGACCCTTTCGCCCAGATGTCGTTGGCGGATTTTTGCCCCTTGTCGAGGAGGGAATCGAAAGCGGAGGCGCTCGGCGCCGAGCCGGTGTTGAGGGCGCCGGAGATCTCAGTGGGCAAATCCTCGAAGAACACCTTCGAGACATAGGTCTGATAATTCGAGGCGTTCTGCACCAGCATCAGGATGATGGCGAGCTTCATCGCCCGGAATGCGAATTCCATGATCGGCTCGGGAATCGAGCCGCGCAGGACGAGGAAGCCGTAGAGGATGACATAAAGCGTCAGCGCGATGGTCAGCGGCCCCGTCACCCAGGAGCTGATCCCCGATGTCCCCGAGCTGATGAAGTCCTCGAGCGGCGTCTTGAACTGGTTATCGAGGAACGAGAAGACTTGATACATGCCCTACCCTCCCAGCGCCTTGTTCATGCGCTGAAGGCGGGCCTTGCCATCCGCTTCGGTCGCATTCTCGCAGTTGGGGGTTGCGGCGAGCTGCCCCGGATTCTCGCGGCACTTCGCCAGCTGCTCGGCACGCAAGGCATCATCGGCGAGATAGTCGCTGACGGTGTAAGTCCCCTCCCCCGGCTCGAAGCAAGCGGCAAGAGGAAGCATCAGGAGGAACGCCGCGATCCGCTTCATGGCAGCGCCGCGTTCATCGTGTCGATGCGCCTGCGCCAGTCCTCGGCCTTGCGCTGGTCGTCCACCTGGGCCTGGGCCTGCTGCACCATGCGCAGGCCTTGCATCCGCACCACATCGATCTGTAGGAACGCCGCTTCGGCTTGGAGACGCGCCTGCAGGTCCGCCACGTCTTTCGAGGTGCCGGCCGATGCGATCTGCTGCCGGAGCTGGTCGATGCCGTCGATCCGCTTGGTGGCGGCATCATAGATCTGCTGGCCAAGGCTCATCTGGCCGGCGTTCTTCTTCTGGATCCGAGACAGCTCCTGCGCGTAGAAATCGTTGGCGCTGGTCTGGTAGGTGGAATTGTCCTGCAGGAACTTGGACGCGGACTCGCCGAAGGCGCCTGAACCGGAGCCCTGGAGCAGGCCTTCGATCGCATTGAAGTCCTGGGGCAGCGCCTTGCGGATCGCGGGATCGTTGAGCACGCTCGCGACGTCGGCCATGTTTGTCAGCTTGTTCAGCGAACCGTAAAGCTGCTGTGCCTGCTGAAGCTGCTGGTTCAGGGTGTCGAGCTGCGACTTGAGCTGCGCGATGCTCTCCAGCTGCTTGGCGAGGGCTGCTTGGTCGATCACCGGAATGCCTTGGGCGTTGGCCGCTCCCACGAAGATGCAGAGCGCGGCTGCGGCCGCCAACAGCATGGTTCGCTTTGCCATCAGCCGGGACTCCTTCTTTGTTGGAATAGGGGGAGCCAGTCCTCCTGACCGCTGCCGACCTCCGCACGGATCGCGTCGGCCAGCTCGACATTGGCGGTGCGGCCGGAGAGGACGGCGAGCTCGTCGTCGAAGCCAGCGAGGTTCAGCTCGGCGACGACGCTGTTGTGCCCCTGCTTGACAATGAAGCGGCGGCTTTCAGGGGACAGCTCGCGCGCGATGAGCTGATATTCCCGCTCGGTGAGCTTGAAGCCGTCCACGTAATCGGCGTGGCTGCCACGCGGGTTCGGCATGAAGATCTGGGTCGGGCACTGCTCGATGATGGTGTGGGCGATCGGCGAGGCGATCGCATCGCGTGGGCTCTGCGTCGCGAAGAGCATGAGGCCGCCCTGCTTCCGGATGGTCTTGAGCTTGTTCTGGGCGAGGTCGCGAAATCCCTCGTCCAGCAGCGCCTTCCAGAACTCGTCGATGACGATGATGATGCGGCGGCCGTCGATCAGCTGCTCCACCCGGTGGAACAGGTAGGCCATGAGCGGCGTGCGGATCTCCTCATTGTCGAGGAAATCCGTCATGTCGTAGCCAAGGAACTTGGCGCCGATCCCAATGTCGTCGGTCTCGTTGTCGAAGACCCAGCCGAGGGGCCCTCCCCTCTCCCAACGCCGCAGCCGGGCGGCAATGCCCTCCGGGTCGGTGTTGTTGAGGAAGGTGCGCAACGCGCCGATGGTGCGCCGCTGGACCGGGAGGTCCGCGAGGCCGTCGACGGCGCCGGCGATGTCGCGCAGGTCACTCACGGAAAGCTCGCGCGACTTTGAGCCGACGAGCTTGGCGATCCATTGCGCCAGGAACACCTTGTTCTCCGGCGTGAGCTCAAGCCCCTTCAGCGGCGCGCAGCCGGTTGGCGTCCCATTCTTCAGAGGCAGATACGTGCCGCCCGCCGCCCGCACGAAGAGATCGGCGCCACGGTCCTTGTCGAAGAACACCATGTGGGGATCGTGCTTCTCGAGCTGCGAGAGCATGAAGTTCAGGATAACGGTCTTGCCGGATCCAGAGGGGCCGCACACGAAGGTGTTGCCGAGATCGCCATGGTGGAAGTTGAAATAGAACGGCGAGCCGGAGGCCGTCTTCAGCATCGCGACGGCCGGCCCCCACTCGTTGCCGTCCTTCCTGCCCACCGGATAGGAATGAAAGGGTGACAGCGCAGCGAAGTTGCGCGAGGTGATCGCACCAGAGCGGGCCCGGTAGCGGAAATTGCCAGGCAGCTGCGCCCACCATGCGGCTTCGAGGCCAAGGTCCTCGCGTGCCACGACGGCACCGCCGTTGGTCAGATGAGAGCGTGCCTTCGCCAGATTGTCGGTGAGGTCCTTCACCGATGGGGCGCAGACCGACAGCGTCAGGTGATGCTCGCCCAGCACGAAGTGATTGGATTCCAGTTCGTCCAGGGCGCCATCGAGCTCATCGACCTGCGAATTCGCCTTGTCGCCGGCGCTCACCATCTGGTTCTGCTTGCGTCCCAGGATGGTCCGGGCATCGGCCTTTGAGGCGAACGCGAAGGACTGCGTCAGGATGAGCTCGAACGGCGTGGTGAGGACGCCAGCGAGCATGCCGGGCCTGGTCCGGGCGGGATATTCCTTGAAGCTGAAGATCCCTGCATACCGGGTCTCAGCCTCATGGCGGATCTCCACCGTCTCGCGACCGATGATGACGCGGTCGGAATAGATCGCTGACGAAACCCGCCCCTCCGTGAGGGGCACTCGTTCCCGCCGGCCGCCGATGATCTGGTGCAGGACCTCACTCGGCTCGGAAAACAGAAGACCATCGTGTTCGTAGAGGGAAAGAACACGTGGCTGGAACCGCTTGAGGCCGGCCGTCACGTCGGTGACCTTGTCGCGCAACTGCTTGAGCGCCTCCTCGTCGAGCTCTACGCTCCCGCGGCGCGCCCGGCGAAGGCGGCCCAGGAGCTCCGAGATCTTCTCAGCGGGATCGCGGGTCGGATACCACAGCAGGGTCAGATAGAGGTCGTTGCGGAAGAGATCCTCCTCTACCATGCGGGCGCGATATTTCGCGTTCAGGGCAGCGGAGAAGGGATTGGCAAACGCTCCCTCGGGATAGTCGTTGTCGCGACGACGGAGGATGTGGGTCCAAAGCGCGAGGCGTTCGTCCGCGAGGTTGCGGTAGAGCGTGTTGAGGTCGCGATGAAGGCCGTTGAGTTCGAGCGGATCGGCCGTCTCGAACGATATGCCGTCGAGGGCGATCATGACCATCAGCGCCCGGGAATCGAGCGCGATCGTCGTCTCGTCCACGTGACGGACATACGGGATGAAGGTCTCGGGCTCGAGCTCGCGGGTGTTGAGAATGGCGACGTTAGGCAAGGCCAAGGTCTCTTTCGTCGTAGCGCCTCACGAGCTTGAGGGGGGTCAGCGTGGTGCCGCCCCAGAAGGCCCCGTTGCGCGACCGGCCGCGAGTTTCGATCCACGCCATCAAGACGCGAAACATGTTGTGGTCATGCTTCACCAGCGTCTTGAAGACGAGATGGAAGACGATGCCGACAAGGGCGTAGGCGATCGAGCCCGCAAGGATATAGAGGATCGTCGTCAGGATGACGTTGATGCCCATGGCCTCCATCGTCACGCCGGCGACCATGGCCGGCCGCGTGCAGGCCAGGAACAGCGTGTCCTCCTCAAGCGCCACGCTCTCCGCCATGGCCGTCACCCGCCGGAGATCGTCGTGACGAGCTGGGCGGCGCCGAAGATGATGCCGATGCCCAGCACCACATAGGCGGCCTTGCGCAGGTCGAGATAGCCGAACATCCAGGCGATGCCGACGACGATCACGGCGATCGTCGCGAGGAGCTTGGCGACGTTGCCCGTGAGCAGGGTGACGATGTTCTGAAGGACTGTCTCGATGCCGCCGGACGCCTGGGCGAATGCCGGCTCGGCCATCCCGATCGCGAAGACGCCAGCCATCAATATGATGGCTAGGGCTGGACGCACGCGCACTTTTTCACTCATTCGGCTCACTCCGATTGTTCGTTCTGGAAGACGAGAACGGAGGACGTCCGCCCTGTCGCAAAAACATCCCAGGGCGCTGGCTTGGCATCGCGCCGTGGGCCGGGCGACGCGGCAGCCGGCGGCGCCGATGCGGGTCCCTCCCCCACGCGATCTTTCGAGGCGGACGTGTTGGCTGGGTTGATCGCCAGCGAAACCAGCGTCGGCGCGAGGTGCTTTGCCTCGTCACGCACCTGCTTGTCGTAGCCGACCATCTCGCCAACCGAGGCGTCGCCGCGTCCGTAATAGGCTTGCAACATCATGGTGGCCGCCTGCCCGGGGCTGGCACCTTTACCGATCGCCACGCGGTAGTAGCGGTCGAGCAGTCGGGCGGTCGCCTTGAGGTTCAGGCAGGGATCGAATGCGTCGGAGACCGTGAGTTCGAGACGACCCAGATCGTCGGCATTGATGCCGCCAAGACCGAGATCGACATCCTGGCGTTGCGCAATCAACGTGGTGGCCAGCTCGATGGCCTCCGCTTTGGTGTTCGGCAAGTCGCGCAGAGGCGTGCCGCTGTTGATGCGGATGGCGAATGGCGCGAAACCGCTTTCGAGGCTCACGACCGCCGAGAGGGTCTCGACCTGAACGGTCGGCGCGCAGGTCTGCGCGAGATCGGCGAAGGCAACGGGCATGAGCTAGAACCACACCCGCTGGGTGCCCGCACCGTCGATCATTACATCGATAAAATGAGGTTGCGCTCGGGCGCTCGGCTGAGCTGTCACGTAGGCCATGCACCGGTGCTGTCCGCCGCCCGACACCCAGCGTGCGGCGCCACTGCCGGCTCCGGCGCCGGATGTGCATTGGCTGCTGTCGACCACTTGGCGTGTCGCCGACACACAGGCCGCTTCTTGCCCTTGCGGGCCGAACCGGGCGGTCAGGCGGTAGCCGGTCTCGCAAGAATACGGTTCGTATCCGGGCCTGGAGGTCTGGAGTCCGACGCCATTGCAGGTTGGAAAGGGGCGTCCCCTGGCGAGTTCGTTCCAAAGCCTCTGAACGGGAGGGACGCATTCGGCGAACTGCATGGGACCGCCCGGGTTCGAAAGGCAAAGGAGAACCTGACAGCCCCAATCGTCCGCGCGCGCTTTACTGCTGGAAATGCAGTAGGATGACAGCAATACGAATGCGCAGGAAAGCGCCCTGGCAGTAGGGGAATTCATGCCTTCCACCCTCCCGAAACGACCCCGGAAAGGCTTGTCGGCCGCAATCTCATGCCCGGTTAACTCTCATATACAGAGCAGTTAAGCAGATGCCAAGAGCACTTGACGCCGAATGGCGCAGCCTCTCGTTCTCGGCGCTTATTCTGCGGCTGATCCTCGATAATCCGCTCGACGATGAGACCCCTCAGTCGCGCCTGAAGCAAATTGGAATGATGAGCGTCCTCTATTATATGCATCAGGGCAATCAGCGCCTGACGTTAACCAATATAATTGAGGTGACGTCGCTAACACGCGGTGGTGTCACGGAGACGATTGATCGGCTTGTCAATCGTAAAATCTTGACGGAAGCAATGGTTAAAAACTCGTTGGGGCGAGGGCAGGCGCGCGAATTCAAGATTGCACCTGATATTTTCAAGAAGCTCCGCAGCCTACAGGGCGGTTGATGGAGCGGCGCAAAATTCCGGTCGACGGTCGGTATCATCTCAAACTGCCGTAACTGTGATAGTATGGCGCCTCCGGTTGAGGTCATCCAGCCTTCATTCGGATCAGGCCGAATCGCGAGTAGGCAATGGTTGGTGGGACGGGGGGTAAGGTTCATCGGGACAAAGAGGGCTCGTACGCCTCTCCTCTCCTCTCCTTCTCTCTCCGTACCGCTCCCGCTTAGAGCGGCGCCCGAGGAATGGATGGCAGTGGCTGCAAAGTATGGTTGTTGTGGCCACTGTGCTCATCATGGGGGAGGTCATGGCAGCGCCGAGGAAATCCGCCGCCGATCGATCTGAGAGTTGGACAGTCACCGATGCCAAAGCACGTCTGTCCGAGGTCATCGAGCGGGCGCAACGCGATCCCCAGGTCATTGCGCGGCACGGCAAGCCGAGCGCCGTCGGCGTCTCGGCCGAGGAATGGTCCCGCAAGACGGCGCGCAGGGGCACGCTGGTCGAATTCCTGATGGCATCACCGCTGCGGGACGCCGATCTCGATCTCGAGCGCGTCCGTGATCAGCCACGCCACCTCGACCGGTGAACGTTCAGCTCAACACCAACTCAGCTTGCCGATTGGCTTGCACAGGATCTTCCAGAGCGCTTTGCTGGTCGCATCCTGCCTATTGACCCTGCGACTGGGTCGTGTCCCAACCCGTGGTGTAACTGCGGCGGCGTGATCACCGCGCTCTCCGGCGGGGCCGGATTGGTCAGGCTGCCCCGATGTGCAGACTGACGAGGGGATCATCGCTCAGCTGGGCGACGGATTCCACCGTCATGTAGCGGGAGCGCTGAACGGCCCATTCGTCATTCTGTTCGAGCAGGATGGCGCCGACCAGCCGGATTATGGCCTGTTCATTCGGGAAGATGCCGACCATCTCGGTGCGGCGCTTGATCTCGCCATTGAGCCGCTCGATGGGATTGTTGGAGTGCAGCTTGGTTCGGTGCTCCTTGGGGAAGGACATGTAGGCCAGCACATCGGTCTCGGCCTGGTCCATGAAGCCGGCGAGCTTGGGGACCCGCGGCCGCAACTGGTCGGCGACCTGACGCCATTGCGCCTTGGCGGCGGTCTCGTCGTCCTGGGCAAAGGCCGTGCCGACGAAGGCGGAGACCACCCGGCGCTGGGTCTTGCCGGCATGGGCCAGGGCGTTGCGCATGAAGTGGACGCGGCAGCGCTGCCAGCTGGCGCTGAGCACGCGGGACACGGCCGCCTTGATGCCCTCGTGGGCGTCGGAGATCACCAGCTTGACGCCGCGCAGGCCGCGCCGGGTCAGCTTGCGCAGGAACTCGATCCAGAACGTCGCCGCCTCCGAGACGCCGATGTCCATGCCCAGCACCTCGCGCCGGCCGTCGGTGTTGACGCCCACGGCGATGATCACCGCCACCGAGACGATGCGGCCGTTCTGGCGGACCTTCAGATAGGTGGCGTCGACCCAGACATAGGGCCAGTCGCCCTCGATCGGCCGGTCCAGGAAGGTGTGCACCCGCTCGTCGATCTCCTCGCAGAGCCGCGAGACCTGGCTCTTGGAGATGCCGCTCATGCCCATCGCCTTGACCAGGTCATCCACCGAGCGGGTCGAGATCCCCTGGATGTAGGCCTCCTGGATCACCGCCGTCAGGGCCTTTTCAGCCAACCGCCGGGGCTCCAGGAAGCCGGGGAAGTAGCTGCCCTTGCGCAGGCGGGGAATGCGCAGCTCCACCGTCCCGGCCCGCGTCTCCCAGTCACGGTCGCGGTAGCCGTTGCGCTGGGCCAGCCGCTCGGGGCTCTTCTCACCGTGCGCCGCCCCGGTCAGCCCGCCCACCTCCAGCTCCATCAGCCGCGTCGCCGCGAAGCCGATCATCTCGCGCAGCAAATCGGCGTCGGGGCTCTTTTCCATCAGCCCGCGCAGGGCCATCATCTCGTCGGTCATCTTCGGTCCTTGGTTCAGGTTGCGTCTGCAAACCCGGCCCCGCCGAAGATCGCGGATGACCACCGCCGGCAAGCTACACCACGTCCAGGGACACGACCCGACGTCGCGCGTATTCGCCCGCTGGGCGTTGGACGTGCATGATTACGAGTATCTGGCGTAACGCTAGATCGGTTTCATTCCGAGGGCGCTCCGCGAGCCGCGCGAGCGCCTGACCGCGACGGAGGGCGCATCCGTGCACATCCTGATGGACTGCATCAAGGCGATCGACCGCGAAGTCGGGCTTCCGTTCGGGCGGTTCTTCCTGATGACTCACGGCAATTGGGGCGATTCCGATGTGGGTCAGGCCATAGCGCAAGGCTTGAAGGTTCAAGCGGGGGCGTCCGTCAGATTGCGATGCCGGTGAGTTTATGCACTGGGCGGATCGAACGTACAGCTTCTAATCTCTCAGAACATGCCGTTGTCCAAGGTGCGGGGACGTGCCGACCGCTCGAATGATTGGAGCGGATTGCTCTTAGAGCCAAGAGCCCTCCCGTCCTGTCAAAGAGGCCGCATCTGCTTCGCCTCGATTCCTGCGGCGCTTTTATCTGCCCTCGTGCGTGAGGCGGGCCGCGCAGGCGGGGCTCATGAAACACACGACCTTGCAGGAGCTGACAGGAAGGCCGTATCAGCGCTAGTGGCTCATCGATTGGCCGCCGAGGGGTTCGGCGCAGAGCGAAGAGAAATGGCCAATGCGTAGCGCAGGGTCCGATTGGAGATTGAGTTGCCACCTGGCAACTCACCCTGAATGCCATAGCGGTAAACCGGCGTTAACGTTAAAATCCTTGCCAATAAGCCCGACTCGGCCTCATTCTGCCTACGATCAAATGCCGTAGTTGGAATGGGCATCGTAGTTATGCAGAAAGCACGTAGCTCAAAGACTCTTACATCGGGGGCTAAGCCGCTGATGACGGATGTCATCGCCGGCGACGGCGCCGCGCTGTCAGCGGAACTGCTCGCTATGCGCGAGGCTCTTTTCCCGCCGGTTTCAAAGAAATCCCTTCGATCATTTTCCTCGGTAGAGGCTGCGAAGCTCATTGGAATTGCCGACGCCTATCTGCGGCAGCTGTCGCTGGGTGGTAAGGGCCCCCAGCCGTCGCTCGGGGCCGGAGGGCGTCGGTCCTATACACTCGAGCAAATCAATGAGTTACGCGTCACGCTAGAGGAGGGGTCGAAGGGAAAGAAGTACGTACCGCATCGCCGTGAAGCGGAGCACTGCCAAGTGATGGCGGTCGTGAATTTCAAAGGCGGTAGCGGAAAGACCACGACCGCCGCGCATCTGGCGCAGTATCTCGCCCTTCACGGATACCGGGTCCTGGCAGTCGATCTCGATCCCCAGGCGTCGCTGACAGCACTTCATGGCTATCAGCCTGAGTATGATATCCAGCCGAACGAGACGATGTACGCGGCGGTGCGATACGATGAAAATCGTCGCCCGCTAAAGGACGTCATTCGCAAGACCTATTTCGCAGGCCTTGATCTGATCCCAGCCAATCTTGAGCTGATGGAGTATGAGCACGATACGCCGCGGGCGTTAGCCGAGCGTGACGCGGAACCATTCTTTGGCCGGGTTGCTACGGCGCTTGGAACAGTCGCGGATGGCTATGACGTGATGATCCTGGATTGTCCTCCTCAGCTCGGTTTTCTAACGCTCGGCGCGTTATGCGCTGCGACAGGTCTTCTGATCACCGTGCATCCTCAGATGCTCGACGTGATGTCGATGTGCCAGTTCTTACTGATGGCGTCTGATATCCTGGGTGTGGTGCAGGAGTCCGGGGGGGATCTTGATTACGATTTCATTCGATATGTCGTCACGCGGTTTGAGCCCGCAGACGCGCCCCAGACGCAGATGGTCGCTTTCATGCGGTCGCTTTTCAGGGAGCGCGTGCTCAACAGCACGATGGTCAAGTCGACAGCGATCTCAGATGCCGGGCTCTCAAAGCAAACGCTCTATGAAGTCGGGCGGGAGAATTTTGGGAAGCAAACTTACGATCGCGCAATGGAATCGCTCGACGGCGTTAATGGCGAGATCGAGAATCTGATGAAACTAGCGTGGGGACGCGAGACATGAGCCGGAAGGACACGCTGAAGGCTATGCTGACCCGCAGAACAGACGAGTTGCCAGGTGGCAACTCGTCGTTAGAATTGGCCGCGCCGACGCCAGTGGCGCATGTGAGGTCAGGCGCTGTCGGTGCTATGGGTCGTTCGCTTGGACAAATAGCGACCGCCGCTGAGCGTGCAAGAGCGCTCGTGGCGTCTGGCGCCGCCGTCGTAGACATTCCGGCCGAGAAGCTCCTGGGATCCTTCGCGCAAGACCGTCTCGACGACGAGGGCACCGAATACGAGACGCTCTTCAATGCCATCAAGGAGTCCGGCCAGAAGAGTCCAATTCTCGTCCGGCCACATCCTGATAGGCCAGATTACTATCAGATCGCCTATGGCCACCGACGCGCAAAAATCCTCGCCAAGCTCGGACGGCCAGTGCGCGCGGTGGTCCAGGACTTGACCGACGAAGAGCTCGTTGTCATCCAAGGCCAGGAGAACTCCGCCCGCAAGGACCTCAGCTACATCGAGCGAGGTCTGTTTGCCATGACACTCGAAGATCAGGGTTTCGATCGCGCCGTGATCATGTCGGCGCTGAGCATGGAGAAGACACAGCTGTCGCGCCTTCTGGCATTGGCGAAGTCGGTTCCGAAGAGTGTTGTTCACGCAATCGGGCCCGCTCCAAAAGCAGGCCGTCCAAGATGGACAGCGCTCGCCGAGCGTCTGTCGGAACTCCCAGACATGTCGCCGCTGGACGAAGTGCTAGCCGACCCGAAATTTCAGCAGGCTGATACCGACCAGAGGTTCGTGCGTCTGTTCAATGCCATTGCGCCCAATAGGGGAGCCGCTAAGCCGCGGAAGGTCGCGGTAAAGACAGATGCCGGCAACAAGATCGCGACAGTCGAACGAGGGGGTGACACGGTCACCATCATCGTCGACGCCGATGGTTCACGTGAGTTTGGAGAGTTCATCGCGGCGAAGCTGCTGGAGCTCTACCAACAATTCGAGGAGAACAAGGAGGCGCCCATCTAAACAGCCGCTAACCCCTTAGGCCGCAAAAGAAAAAGGCCCCCGAAACAACGTCCCGGAAGCCCTTCTCAGTCCTTAAGCAAGCAGAGAATCGCACTTCCGCGAATCGCAGTCAAGAGTCCCATCGTGGGATGCGCTGTTTCGGCGAGCAGGTTTCTTTTGCCTCAACATAGGTAAAAGGAAATGCATACCCATATGCCCACGACGCCCTTCGGGCGGCGGTCGATGTCACTTGGCCTGTTGGCTAGCCAAGTGACAGCTCAGGCCGTCGCGTCCGATGTGGTGGTTCATAAATGGAAGGTCTTCCAACATATCCGGGAGGCCAGGGAAGCGATCGGCGCGACCGACCGCGCGCTCGCGATCCTCAGCGCGTTGCTGTCGTTCCACCAGGAGACGACGATGTGCGCGGATGGCGACCTCGTCGTCTTCCCGTCCAATGCACAGCTCAGCGACCGGGCGAACGGCATGTCGCCGGCGACGCTCCGCAGGCACATCGCAGTGCTCGTGCATTGTGGCCTGATAATCCGCAGAGACAGCCCGAACGGCAAGCGGTTCGCGCGCAAAGGGCCGGCAGGTGAGATCGAGCAGGCTTACGGCTTTGACCTGGCGCCCATTGTGGCCCGGGCGGATGAGTTCAAAAGACTCGCGGAGACCACGCAGGCGGAGAAAAAGGCCCTCCGGGTTCTGCGCGAACGGCTGACGATCGCACGGCGGGATGTCGTGAAGATGATCGCTGCCGGCATCGAAGAAGGGGTTCCTGGTGACTGGCGAGGATATCGCATGGCTTACCAGGACCTCATGGACCGTCTCCCGAGGTCAGCGTCGAAGGTAACGGTGGAGATTATTCTGACCGAGCTCAGCGAGCTTCGTGCCCTTGTGCATAAAACGCTGGAGGACTTCATAAAATCACAAAATTCAAACGCCAATGAGTCTCACAATGAGCGCCACAAACAGAATTCAAATCCAGACTCTAAAACTGAATCTGAACAAAGCCATGCGAAAAAAGAAGAAGGCGAAGCGTCTGGTTCTAATAACGTCCGCACGCTCCCGCAGCGGGAGCTTCCTCTGAACATCATCCTTGATGCCTGTCCCGAAATCCGGGGCCTTGCAGCAGGGGGAGAAATTCGAACGTGGCGTGATCTGCTCGCGACCGCGCAGCTGGCCCGGGCCTATCTCGGGATCAGCCCCAGTGCCTACCAGGACGCCTGTACCGCGATGGGAGAAGGCCAAGCGGCCACGGTCATCGCTGCGATCCTGCAGCGGACGGAGCACATTTCGTGCCCCGGGGGCTATCTACGCAGCCTGACGCAACGAGCGCAGGAGAGCAAATTCTCGACTTGGCCAATGGTGATGGCGCTTCTGCGGGCGAAGCTCGAGCAACAGCGTGACGGGGCAGGGGGTGTGCATGGCCGCTCGTCGTCGGCTGACGGGACTGATCCGGTGGGCAATCGGTGATGAGCACGCGTGACCCCGAACGGGGGGTGCTGGAAGGGCCCGCCTGGTTGCTTGGCTCGAGACTAGAGACCGGCCGCCTTGGTCAGGTTGACCCTGAACCGATCCCGTCGGCGCTGATAGCGGCGGGTCATTTCCGCGCTGGCATGGCCGAGCTGCCTCTGGACGTGCCGCTCGTCGACCTCGGCGGAAGAGGCGAGCCCGGCGCGCAGCGAATGGCCGGCGAATTTTTTCTCCCGTTCGCCCTCGGTGAGATCGCCGCGGACACCGGCGGCGAGCGCCGTGCGCTTGACGAGGCGTGCTACCTCGCGGTCGGTCAGGCGGTCGGGGCCAACGTCCTTGCCTTGCCGCGTCACGCGCCGGAACAGGGGTCCGTGGCCGATCTTCGCCAGCTTGAGCCAGGTTTCCAGCGCCACCACGGGGCAGGTGGCATCGGACGATCCACGCCCGACCTCGACCTCCCGCCAGCCGGTCTTGCCGCGGAGCGTCACGATCATCCCCTTGTCGAGGATCTCCACCCAACCGCGGCCGTCCTCGGTCTGGTCCCGGGCGACGTCGAGGCCGACGATCTCGGAGCGGCGCAAGCCGCCGGCGAAGCCAAGGAGCAGCATGGCGCGATCCCGCAGGCCGCGCAGCGCGCCGCGGTCGAGCGTCTCCAGCATGGCGATGACATCCTCGGGCAGGACCGCTTCCTTCTGCCGGGGCGGGGCGGCGTGGGTGTTGCGGATGCCCGTCAGCACGGTGGCGATATGCCGATCGCTCCGATCCAGCACCGCGCCGCGCTGGGTGTAGTTCCAGGAGATGGCGGACAGCCGGCGCTCGATGGTCGTGACCGCATTTGGCTCGCCACCCGGAATGGCGGCGCCCGACGCGCAGGCCGTGATGTAGAGCCCGACCACCTCCGGGGCAGGGGGGAGGGGCTCAAGGCCCTGCCGCCGGCACCAGGCGGAAAAGTGCTTCCAGTCGGAAGCATAGGCGCGACGCGTGTTGGCCGAGCTTGCGGCCTCGACGTAGTCCCGTGCGCGGTCTGCGAGGCGTTCGAGATGCGCCGGAAGGGCAGGGGAGGGGGCCTGCGATGCTACCAATGCCGTAGCCGGATCCGGAGGGCCGTCCTCATCGCCGAGCTGGTCAGGAGCGGGGTCGCTGCTCGCCACCATCACGCGACCTCGATGTCGGTTTGTGAGAAGTCATTGCCCTTGAACAGCAGCGGCACCCGGTACGCCCGCGCGCAGGCATACGACATGCAGTCGGCGAGGTTGAGCTGGGCCGGATGGCCGCGGCCCTTGCCGAAGGTCGCGAAAGCGGCGACGGCGCGCTTGGCGATGCTGGCGTTGATGGGAATTACGGAGATCCGCGCCTCCTCCAGGACCTGCTGGATGCGCACCTCGACGTCGACGGGGTCGACCTTGAGCAGTGTCGACAGACGCATCGCCGCTTCCAGGATGACCAGACCCGAGGTGTAGCGGCGCGGCGCGTCGGTGAGCTTGTTGGCGAAGACGACGGCGTCCGGCTCGTCGGCGAGGATTGAGACGATGACCGAGGTGTCGACGAACATCAGTGGCCCCACATCTCATCGACCTCGTCTTTGGTCATCTCCCGGCCGCCGGGCTGTGCTTCGGCCGCCAGCGCCGTGGCGATCTGCTTGAGACGGCTGGCCAGCGGCTCCTTGTCCTTCTCGCGTGTCAGCTCGCCCTCCAGGGCTTGGATCACGGCTTCGGTCATCGTAACCTTGCGCCGTGCCGCCAGCTGCTCGGCCAGCACGCGGGCGCGTTCATCACGGATCTGCAGCGTTCGCATCGCGGGCTCCTCTGTATGGACGTTCTTATCATGATGTATGGATGAAGTCATCCATACGCGCCCTGACCCGGGTTTGCCAGCTCGAAGTCCCCCGCGGGGACAGACCTCGCGCGCCAGGCGCTGTTGACCGATCCGCAGCTGGCAGAGCGGTTCGAAGCCTTCCACCTGCAGCACTGGAAGAACGATGCACGCCTCGCGCAGTTGCTGGCGAGCCTGGCGACGATCCTGCCGCTGCGGCGACCCTCGAATCTCGCGGCACCGGCGATCCGTACGCGGGTGCTCGATCTCACCGATGGCGTCACGGTGCGGATCTTCCGCCTGATCGAGACGGTTGCAGTCGAGGCGATCCGCTCCGGCGCAGAATGCATCACCATGGACAGCTTCCAGACCGAGGAACTGGTGCTGCCACTCGTCGCGATGACGCGCAAGGTCGAGGCGCGCCTTCAGCCGCGCGCCGGTCGATGACAGTGCGGCGCGAGCTTCCCCTCGCGCCCCGGCCCGAAGGCGATGAGCTGCTGTCGTCTTGGCAAGGTCGCGTCGCATGCCGCTATGACCTCATCCACGACGACCTTTCGAGGTGGCTTGGCGTCCTCCGAGACGACCGCTGTGCCGGATTCACCGAGCGGGACTTCGCACCCTCGGCCGAGATGGTGCAGGCTTGGGCGGCGTCGTGCCGATTTTCGGAAGAGCGCGTGCAGGCCCTCACGCTCTCCTCGCGGCCACGGTCGCGCAGCTGGTATGTCTGGGGGGAGGGGAGGGTGCCCGGCGCTTTCCAGCGGCCGGTCTGTTTGGCCTGTCTTGATGACGATGCCGCCGCCTGCCGCGACCATCATATCCGCCGGTCGTGGGCGCTGGTGGAGACCGTGGTCTGCGACCGCCATCATCGTATTCTCGATGAAGCCTGTCCGCACTGTTTCGATGATTCCGGTTTCCGCTTCGTTGTTCATGAGGCAGCAGCTCGGCTGGCCTGTGTCCGATGCGGCAGGCTTGCACGAGCGGCACCCCAGGGGCGCCGCGCCGGCTCCACAGGGTTCTTTGCCACCGTGTCGGCGCTGGTGGCGGCAACGATCGACGATCAGTCTGCGGTCCGGGATCGGATGATCCATGTCGCTCGGCTGCTGTGGAAGCCGCCTCGCCCGCGCACCGGGCGTCGCACACCATTCGTGGCCGATGTCGTTCCGGATCTTCGTCTGACGCCGACGGCACAGGCGCGGGTCGATCCCGCCGAGCCTCTGGCAACGGCGCCGATCGGCTGGCGCATGGTGACGCTTCTGGGCGTCGTGGCGTTGCTGGACCTCGGCCGCTCCTCGATGAGGGGCCGCCCGGCCTTCACACTGGACCAGATGGTGGCCTGGACCGAGGAGCCGCGCCCGCGGGTGAAGGAGCGACCCGCGCCGATGGCGGCTTCCTCGTGTGCGAAAACCCCGGGCCGATCGGATGCGGACGATCTGGCGCTTGCCCGGTCCATCCTGGCCCGTGCGGAATGGCGTGCCGCTCAGGGGCAGGATCCGCGCCCGCAGCGCCGAACTCTCAACACCCTGTCCAACAAGGCCCTGGCCCGGCGGCCTCGGGCCGATGCCCCGGCTCCGTCGGCAGTGCGGTTGGCGGCAGGGCGTGGCGCCGCCCAAGGACCGGCGCACAGCGCCACCAGGGCCGCAGAAGTCCCGCGGGTTCCCCCGCGCGCGCGGGCTCTCAGGAGCCGCGGGCTTGTCGCCGGCGCCAGCGCGCGCGGAACGGGCACGTTGCGATCTCAGGCATCGTCCCGCGGCTGCGGCACCACGCGCCCCAGCCGGCGCGCCTGGTCGAGCAGGGACTTCACCGAGGAGGCCGCCCACTGCCGCCCGCCACGGGGCGTCCGCTCGCGCATCCGCTCGAGCTGGGCGGCGATGTCGCGCAGGCTGAGATCCGGGTCGGCGATGGCGATGCCGGCGACCAGCGTCATCAGCCGGTCCTCGGGCGGGCGCCGGGGCGAGCGCTGGAGCAGTTCCGCCTCCGCCATCCGCTCCTGCACCAGCCGATGCACGGCGCGCCGCAGCTTCTCGATGGTCCAGTTCTGGCCACGATGGTTCAGCACCCGCACGACGTCGTCCCAGCTGTGCTGCGGCCGCATGCGCCGCACGATCGGCAGCCAGGTCGAGGCCGAGGCGATCAGGTCGCCCACATAGACCTTCTGGCGTGCCGCCGCGGCGGCGCGGATGGCCTCTGGTCGGCGCTCGCGCAGGCCAGGGTTGCCGGCGCGCTTGCCGCGCGCCTTGGCCGCCTTCATGCCGGCTTTGGTGCGCTCGGCGATCAGGGCGCGCTCGAGCTGGGCGACGGCGCCGAGCACCTGCAGCGAGAACATGCCTTGTGGCGTCGAGGTGTCGATCGGGTCGCGCAGCGAGCGGAAGTGGGCCTGACGTCCCTCCAGGTCCTCGATCACCGCGAGCAGGTGGCTGACCGAGCGGGCGAGGCGGTCGAGCCGCACCACCACCAGGACGTCACTGGGCCCGATCTCGCGCATCAGCCTGGCCAGCACCGGCCGGGCCCGCGAGGCGCCGGAGCCGTGCTCCTGGCGGATGATCTGGCAGCCGGCCGCGCGCAGCTCGTCGACCTGCGCATCGGTCGCCTGCTCGTCGGTCGAGACCCGGGCATAGCCGATCAGGCGGCGGGCCGGCCGGGGAGGGGAGAGGACGGGGCGGGCCATGGGGTTTCCAGGGGGCGAGTCTTGGGGGCGATTCCAGGCCTTTGTACAATCAATACAGATTTGAGCAAACGAACCTTTGCAGGCGTGTTTTATCGATCGCGTCAGAGGACCGTGAAGGCGGCCGGCGGGTTTCAGATGGACCCAAGGGTCATCTAACGTCAAAACGCTCGCCTACGGCCTTCTGTGCGGAAAAGGGGCGCTTTCAGGGACCTTGGAGGCGCGTGAGGTGGGATGGTTAGGCCGCAAGGATGTCGGTTTTGGAAAAATCGTTGCCGATAAAGAGTAGGCGCTCGTTGGAGCGCTTCGACAGGGCATAGGAAAAGCAATCGGCGAAATTCAGGGCGGCCGGGTGGCGCCCCTTACCATAAGCAAGCCAGGCCTGCGTTGCCAGGTCCGCCAGCTCCGCGTCGACCGGAATGATGTCGGCCCCAATTTTGGTGAGCCACAGGTCGATCTCGGCGAGCGCGTGCTCGCCGCGCCGGCTGACCAGAACCATTCGGGCCTCAAACACGCATGTAGCGGGGACGAGGCGAACAGGGGCGCCGACGATCAATCGCTCGAGCGCATCGGCTTCAGGCTCATTGCGCAGGATCGCAACAATGGCAGAGGTATCGATCACCATCAGTTTGGGATTCCGTGCTCGTCGAAGCCAACGATCTCCTCGTCACTCCTGGTGTCGAGCTCAGGTAACCGCGCCACCCGCTCGCGGATTGCACGCAGCTCGCCGAGAAGACGTGCTTGAGCGGTATCTCCATAGCCCATGCGGTGCAGGCGTTCGCTCAGGGCCTGGTGAATGGCGGCAGTCTTGGTGACGCCCTGGCGGCGGGCGAGCTCGTCGGCAAGGGCGACGGTCGCCGGATTTTTGATGTTCAGAGACATGGGAAGGGTTCCGAATATTCTACCTTTCAGGTCATTTCTACCCTGTTTGGCGCCCTCTGTCAATATGTCCGATAATGCAATATTATCGGACATTATTTGTTTCCGACAGGGCGTGCGGTTCACGTCGATATTTGTGGGAAAAAGCGCACGGGTCGGCTAGGCTGCGCAGATGGATCTCGCGCCGATTCCCGCCTCCGAAGTGCCCTGGACCGTGCCGACCGTGCCCGGCTGGGCGCTGTCACGCGGCCCGGTACCGGACCCGGCCGAGGCCGCGTTCCTCGCCGGCGTGGCATTGAATTCATTGGATAATCTGGTGCGGGCAGAGCCCGCGTGGGCCGGTGCGTGGCGCGCGCGGCTGGCGCTGTCCTGCGCTGCCGCCGCGGCGCGCCATGTCGGTCGAGCGGAGGACGAAAGCGCGCTCCGCGACGCCTGGCATCTGCGTCCGCCGGATGCCGATCCGGGCCCCGCCGGGCGGCTATTGGCGGCTTGGCGGCGCTTGGCGGAGCGCTCGCCCGGGGTGGACACCGCGGCGCTCCAGTCGGTGTGCGCGCAGCTGGGCATCAGCTGGAGCGCGGGGCTCGCCTCTCTTCCCGATGAGATCGACCGACAGCTCACCAACGGCCGGCCGGCGCCACTGGCGGCCGCGGCAGTGGTTCGCGCCGTGGAGGCGGCGCAGCCCGGCGCGCGTCTGCTTGGCTGGTGGCTGGCCGACCAAGTCCTGGCGCAGCGGCTGCGCTGGCCGCTGCCGGTGCCGCTGCTGATAGCCGAGGCTGGCGGGCCGCGGCGGGCCGGGAGGGGAGGGGGCTTGTCTCCGGACGGCGACGGCCTCGACGCCGCCGTCTGTGTCGCCGTCGCGCAGGGCGCCGCCCGCGCCTGCCGCCTGGCCGCCGAGATTGCCCCGCCCGCCGCCCGCCTCGAAGCCGTGGTGCCGAAGCTACGCGCCAAGGGCGCCGGTGACGCGGTGCGCCGGCTGCTGAAAGACGACGTCGTGCCCGGCACGCTCCAGACCGCCGCGCTCTCCCGCTTCGCATCGCGCCGGCTGTTCGACCGGCTGGTCACGCTCGGTGCCGCGCGCGAGCTGTCCGGCCGGCCGCAGTTCAAGCTCTACGGGCTGTGATATGGCCCGCCGCCCGCGCCCATCCGAACCCTTCGACACCGAGCTGGCGCACCTGCCGCCGGAGCTGCGCTGGCGGGAATGGATGGGCCGGGTCGAGGCGGTGATCTTCGCCGCACCAGAGCCGGTGCCCCGCGAGGTGCTGGCCCGCGTCGTCGGCCGGGACTGCAGCCTCGATCTGCTCATTGACGACATCCGCGCCGAATTGCGCGGCCGGCCCTACGAGCTGGTGGCGGTCGCCGGCGGCTGGCAGCACCGCACCAAGAAGGCGTTCGCCGAGGCGATCCAGGTGGCCACCGGGCTCGGCACCACCGATCCCAAGCCGCTGTCCAAGTCCGAGCAACTGGTGCTGCTGGCGATCGCGTATTTCCAGCCGATCACCCGCGGCGAGCTGGGGCAGTTCTTCGGCAAGGAGATCTCGCGCGACACCATCGGTCACCTGCGCGGCCTCGACTTTATCGCCGCCGGGCCGCGCAGCCCGGTGCCCGGCGCGCCCTACACCTACGTGACGACCAAGGCGTTCTTGAGCCACTTCGGCTTCGACATGCTGCGCGATCTGCCGGATATGGAGGCGCTGGAGGATGCCGGTTTGCTGAGCAAGGAGCGGGCGCTGGAGGGGGATCTCTTATCCTTTGGTCTGAGCGAAGACGCGCGGTCAGACGACGACAGCTATGATATGACTGAAGAATAGCTTGATCGCCGCCAGCACGTTCGGGAACTCGCCTACGGAAAGCGGTGTCGAAATTAGGCGCGCAGATTGGGCGATGAGTGCGTCGCTGACGCGATCCTGATGTTCGGCCGTCGGTTTGCACGGGCGGCTGTTCGGAGCATGGCTTTGATGCCCTTCGTAGTCACCGAGGTCATTTGGGTCCTCTTCATGGTGACACCGTCGCCGGCATCGGCGGTGCAGGCCTCCACCAGCTGGGTGGTTCCGCATTTCTTCAATTCGGTGTTCGCGCCGCTGAAAAGCGCCATATCTGCGATGTTCCCGTCACCGGCCCCGGTCATTCACGGGTGAGTTGCATTCGAGGGCTGCGCAGATAAAGATACCGACTGGTGGGGGGCGTGCGAATTCACAGAGACTCAGGTCGCCCGCGCCCGGGAGGCCGACGTTGAATTTCAGGGTTTCAGCCAGGACGATCCTGCACCTAGGATCGGAACTGATCAGTTCCGACGGTGTCGCCTTCTATGAATTGATCAAGAACGCCCTAGATGCGTGCTCGCCAGAAGTCCGAATCACTGTGACCTATCGGCTGGACTTCACCGTCTATGACCGCATTCTGCGCGAGGTGGGCGAAGATCGCGACGAGCCGGATTGGTCGCCCAACAATGTCCGTCGAAGCGGCTCGGACTGGAAGACGTACCGAAAACTGGCGCTGGACGCTCTCGTCGAAGGAGCCCCCGACCTCGAAGAAACACGTGCCGCACTCGCCAACGCCAAGTCGCGCGCGGCGTTCTTGGACGCCCTGCGCGACGCTAACGTCATTGAGATCGATGATGATGGCGAAGGAATGGATGAGGACGTCCTTCGCGATGTGTACCTGACGATCGGGACCTCCTATCGGGCGGATCAGAAGCGGGCTCAACGGGAAGCCGGCATCACCCGGGCCCGGGCGGATGGGAGCGCCGATGTCATCCTGGGCGAAAAGGGGCTCGGCCGCCTCTCGGCGATGCGGCTCGGTGACAAGCTCGACGTGTATTCGGGCGTCTCTGGCGCCAAGAGGTGGAACGAACTCCACATCGACTGGAACGATTTCGCAGACGCGGCCGATCGGGACCTCAGCAGCGTCCCGGTGGCGCCGGAGCCTGGTGGCGAAAAGCCCTCGCTTCAAAGCGGCACCCTCATCCGTATCTCCGCATTGCGTGCGGAATGGTCGACCGAGCGGCTTCAAGCACTCGCCGTTGAACAGTTTTCGCGCCTAATGGACCCGTTCGCGGACACCCCGCGGCTGGCGCTCGAAATCAGCTTCAACGGCGAGGCAATCGCCATCCCCGCGTTCGCGGACTTCCTGCTGGATCACGCACATGGACACCTGAAAATCCACTTCGAGGCGGGTGGAAGCGATGCGCCCCGGCTCAATGGCGAGATGGCGTATCTGCTCCACAAGCGCCGGCGCGCTCTGAACCTGAGCGCACTGGATTTGACGTCGCTTACCGAGACAGACGAAACGACGCTGTGTGCAATCGGCTCCTTCGATCTGGAGGTCTATTGGTTCAATCGGCGGGTGCTCACCAAGATCGAGGGCATCGGCACCCTCGCAACTGTGCGACGCATTCTCGCGCAGTGGGCCGGCGGCGTTTCGCTCTATCGGGACGGGTTCAGGGTAAATCCTTACGGCGGTCCGAACGACGACTGGCTGGACCTCGATCGCGACGCCTTCTCCACCAGCGGATTCAAGCTCAATCGCGGGCAGATCATCGGGCGCGCCAGGATCAGCCAGCGCAGCAACCCCTACCTGACAGATCAAACCAACCGCGAAGGGCTGAAGGTCAATCCCGAGCAGCAAGCCTTTGTGAAGGTGCTGTCCTCGACCATGGAGATCTTCCGGCAGTATCTCGTCGAGACGGATAAGGACCTACGCCGCGCGCGGCGCGTGACCGCGGCAGACGCACTGGCCCGTTTCCGAGCCGAGGTCAACCGGCTGGACGAGCTGCTTCCTCAGCTCGAGGCGGCGCTGAAGAACGCTACCGAAGGTAGGTCGCTGCCCAAACAGGTCGGCGTGATCTTGGATCACCTGCGCACCTCAGCCAACGATGTGGACGCCGCCGCCAGCTCGCAGGAGGAAGAGCGCGGGCGTGTGATGCACCTGGCCAGCATCGGCCTGATGATCGAGATCCTCGCCCACGAACTCTATCGCGCCACTAACGCGGGCCTGAAAACCATCTCCCAAGCGCGAACCGCTAAGGACACTGCCGGGACGAATACCTCGCTGCGCGTCTTGGACGCCCAACTGCGGACGCTGCAGAAGCGGCTCAAGGTGCTCGATCCCTTGAGCACGAACGCCCGTCAAACGAAGGAAGAGTTCGAGCTCGTCGGGTGGGTGACGGACATCGTCGAGGGGTTCGCAGGACGCAATCGCTCCAGCCGGATCGAGATCTCGACGCACGTGGAGCCGCCCAACGGACGCTTGGCGATCACGGCGGTGAAGGGGATGTTCGTCCAAATCCTGGAGAATCTGCTGACGAACTCCCTGTTCTGGGTCGCTCAGGGACATCGTCAGGCGGTGAGGGTGGGCCTCGCGTCGGAGGACGATGAGACCATCGGCTCTATCCAGGTTAGCGTAGACACGCGCCTCGGGCGCATCACCGTGTGGGACAACGGCCCCGGAATTCCCGCAGAGCGGCGCGAGCAGGTCTTCCAGCCGTTCTTCACGACCCGTCCCCAGAAGCAGGGACGAGGGCTGGGCCTCTACATCGCCCGCGAGATCGCCGAGTACCACGGCGGCCGGCTCTACCTCGGTGATGCGGACGATCATGACACCATCAACTCTGTGATCCTCGCTCTCGGTGAGACTGAATGACCACTGACACTTTGGACGGCGCGGTCGCAGCGCCCGCCCCGCCCGCCAAACTGGCCTGGAAGGTGGCCATCATCGACGACGGCTTCATCCCTCCTGTGCTCGAAAGGCTGCCCGAAGAGCTCAGGGAGGCCGTGGGCGCGGTGCTCGTAGATCCTGCCCACGCTGGAGAGCTGGCGGCGCTCGGGATCAAGGAGACCGACGGCCCCGACGCGATGCTTGACGCGCTGACCGATCCCAATGCGCCTTTGGGTGAGGTCTATGTCGCGCTAGCCGCCATATCAACCGACCTTCAGGGAATAATCGAAGAGAGGCAGGAGCTGCGCCGCCTGGTTGTCTTGATCCAGGAGGAGGCGGGGTCGGACGTCCGCGTGTGTCGGCCGGACGAGGAGCTTCCCGATCTGACGGATCGCGACCTAGTCCTGATCGACTACTATCTCGAAGGCAGTAGCGGTACGGCCAATCTTTCGAAGGAGTTCGCCCGCCGCGTCCGGGCCCAGCCTGGACGGTCGAAGGATCAGCAGGTCGTGCTGATGTCCTCGATCGAGAGCGTGCGCGCCCACCGCAACGAATTCCGGAAGGAAACCGACCTCGCGGGCGCCGCTTTCGCGTTCATCGGCAAGGCCGATCTGAACCAGCGTTGGAAGGTCAAGGCACACTTGGGCATGCTGCAGCGTGCCCGCCCGCACGCCCCCGTGCTGGCGACCTATCGCGAGACCCTCCGGAAGAGCTTAGAAGAGGCCACGAGCGGCCTTCTGCAGCTCTCCGATGACTTGGACATCGGAGACTATGCGTTTCTCCAGTCCCAGGCGCTGATGAGCGATGGTCATCCCCTCGGCGACTACGTCTCTTGGCTCCTCGCCTCGCACTTCGTCGCCCTGGCCTTTGAGCGTGGAAAGCTGCGAGAGGACCAGCGAAAGGTCGACGAGCTAGAGTTCGAGCAGAAAACCTTCGCGCCGACCGAGCCCTCCCCCGTTGTCGCGCAACTCTTCCATAGCGCGCTCCTGACCAGCAACGTGGGTCCGCTCGAGCGCCATCCGCGCGCGAAGCCCAACTCAGCCTACGCCGCCTTTCCGATGGTGCAGCTGGGAGACGTTTTCCTGGACGAAGCTCGAACGAAGGCGGTGGTTATCCTCAGTGCCGACTGCGATCTAGCCTTCTCCCCAACCGAGCAACGTCCGCCAAACGGGGACACCCCCATCATGATGGCTCCTGGCAAGCCTGTGGCGCTCACCTCCGGCGGTGCCGGGGACACCGCGGTTACACACGGACACCTTTTCGGGGACAACGTTTATCGGATTGATTGGAACTTCAAAGAATACCGATCGATCCCGCTAGCCAAGCTCGCCGACTACCTGAAGGAGCTTGGCCTGAATGTCGCGAATCGCGATCGTTTGCGCCCTCTTTACGCGCTGAAGCTCCAGCAAGAGTTCGGCGCCCATCTGATGCGGGTGGGACCCCCGATCATGCCACCGTTAACCTACGAAGCCGAAGGGCGTGTCTACGACAATTTCGGGGGTGTTAAAAACCTCGGGGAGGAGTTCATCCAGGGCGAAGTCATGCTCTCGCACCACCAGGACGAAACCCGAGTTAGGATGACGCCGAAGCTCGTCGATGCACTCCAGCGCGCGGCCCAGACGCTCGTCCAGAAGATGATCGACGCTAAGCCCGCCCCACAGCCCGGCAAACCCGACCATGAGCAGACGAAGATCGACGCTCTGCAGAAAGAGATCGACAACGACGATTTCTGGATCGGCTTGGTCGAAGGTGTGACTCTGAACGGGTTCAATTCGATGAAGGCGATCGGCACCGGCTGCAGCTTCATTCGCGGCGAATGGTCTGCAACCGGAAAACCGCGGGTGATCTTCGAAGTGTCCGAGAAGCGCGCGGCCGGAACGGCGAATTCCTAGCTGCAATGCCGTCGAGAGGCCGGCGGCTACGCAACCGGCTATCGAACCAGTAGCGTTGAGTCTACCTTAGTCCGTCAGCGCCGGGGTGATTCTGTGTCTGATTTCGAATTGCAGATCGCTGCGCCTGGGACGGCCATCCGCATGGAGCCCCTAGGGGACACCGAACCTGGAAACCGGGCGCGGACGGCGCTGCCAATCTATCTCGACAACCACGCCTTGACTCCCGTTGATCCGCGCGTGGCGCTTGCCGTCCATCATGAGATGTCGCAGTTCCGCGGCAATCCTAACAGCGTCGACCACATGCACGGGGAGTGGGCATCGCGCCGCCTTCACACGGCGGCGACGGCGGTGGGGCAACTCTTCGATGTGTATGCCGAGGATGTCCGTTTTACCGCGTCCGCCACGGAGGCGTTGCGACTGGCCCTCGCGCATGCAGTGCAAGCCCGCCGGACGCGCCCCCTGCGCGTGGCCCTATCAAGCATCGAGCATCCCGCACTTATGGACATGGCTCAGCAGGCCGAAAGGGCAGGAGCGATTTCGCTCGTCTGGATGGCTTGCGACGAACGCGCGCGCGTCCGCCCTGATGAGGTCGAGCGCGCCCTTTCTGAAGGGTGCGAGTTGGTCTGTCTCATCGTCGCCAACAACGAAGTCGGGACGGTCCAGGCGCTGAGCGTCGTGTCCAACCTCGCGCAGGCGCATGGGGCGGCTCTCATGTTGGACGCGAGCCAAGCGGCCGGTCGCGTCCCAATCGACAACGCCCGCCTGCAAGCCGACTACCTCATCCTCAGCGGCCATAAGCTGTATGGGCCGAGTGGCATTGGGGCGCTGATTGGCCCAGGTTTGTCGGACGCCCGGTTCGACTGGCCGGCCGGCGGACACGAGCCCACCCCGAACCTTCCGGGAGCTGTCGGGTTGGGGGAGGCCTGCAAACTCCGTCAGGCTGAGATGGTTGAGGATGAACGGCAGATCGGTGCGCTTCGCGACCGCCTGCAGGCCAGCCTGCTGGATTCGGTACCAGACCTCGTCGTAAACGGCGACACCGACGCCCGCCTTCCTGGCAACCTGCACATCTCGGCTCGCAACGCACCCAACGACCAGGTCGTCGCGGCGCTGCGCGGCAAAGTGTCGATCTCTACTGGCGCCGCCTGCGCCAGCGGTGCCGACGCCTCTTCGCACGTCTTGCGCGCGATGGGGCTGCCTGCATGGCGGCAGGACAGCGCGCTGCGGATCGGCGTGGGTAAGTTCAACACCCAAGAAGACATCGAGCTGGCGGCCGCGGCGATCGCACGGGCGATCTCCGACGTCCGCCACGGATAGGACCGCATCTTGAGCGACATCCACACTTTCGAGGCCGCCGATCTTAATGGGCTGAGGTTCTCCGGCCACGAGACCTTCGCCTGCCGATACGCCTGGCTGCCTAAGGCATATCGGGCGGTAAAGGCCGATCCGCGGACCTTCGTCGACGACGACAAGGCCATGGTGGTGCTGGGTCTGGGTAAGAATATGGTGCGCGCTCTCAAGTTTTGGGTCGAGGTCACGGGCGTGGCGCGGCCGGTCGGGCGGGACCGCACCCTGGAGATCACCGATTTCGGGGAGGCGATCTTCAACGAGGAGGCGGGTCACGATCCTTATCTAGAGGACGTCCGCACGCTCTGGCTGCTGCATTGGAACATTGCCTCACGCGACGAAGGTCCCTTATTTGCCTGGCGATTCCTGCTGGGCCACTGGCCCTATCCGGAGTTCACACATGGAGAAGCATTCCGTGCCTTCAGGGCGCAATCCGTACGCATGGGGTTCGATCACTCCGACGTCACGCTGCGCCAGCATCTTGATGTCTTCCTTCACATGTATCATCCGGTGCGCGGGGCGAGCGCGGCGGTGGAGGACTCGCTCGACGGCCCGCTCGTCGACCTGCAGCTCCTGGTGAATCTGGGTGCGCGGCAGAGCGACGGCGGGCGCTGGGAGACGGTCTACGGCTTCCGGCGCGAGGCGAAACCGGAAATTGGCCAAACCCTCTTCGACTACTGCCTGCACGACTATTGGCGCCGCTTCGCGGGCACGGATCCGGCGCTGAACCTGCGCACCGTGGCCATGGCGCCGGCCTCGCCGGGCCAGTTGTTCAAGCTCCCGGAGCACGATGTGCGCGCCCGCGTGGAAGGCGCTCCAGTGTCGTCAGCGAGCCGCGGCTTCACCTTCCAGCCCTCCGCGATCGAGGGACAGCTTTTCCGAGACGGCGACGGCCCGAGCCTTGATGATGTCTATGCCGAAGAGGTGGGCACGTGACCTCCGCCCCAAAGCATATTCGCGATCTCTTTCACACGCCAGATCGCTTTCTCCGCTCGGCACAGCTTGAGCGTGACTTCTATGATCCGAAGGCCTTGACAGGCTACATCGTCACACCGGCCACGGCTCAGCATTTCCAGCGGATCGCAGATTGCCTGAAGCCGCAGTCGGGGTTGCGGGCTTGGCGCGTGACGGGCGACTACGGTGTGGGCAAATCCTCCTTCGCCCTGGCGCTCGCCCACCTCCTGTCGGATCCGCACTCCGGACCGACCGAGCGGATCGCACGGGAAGTGGGATGGCCAGAGACCCCGCGCCTCTGGCCCGTCCTGGTCACGGGATCGCGCGAGCCGCTCGTCGCGTCGATCGCCCGTGGGGTGGCCAAGTCTCTCGAGCGGCGGGTGGGTCGCAAGGGTAAGGCCTTGGTCGCGCTCTGCGCCCGGGCCAACGTCCTCGCCCAATCGGGCGGAACGGTCCTGGATATCGAGACCCTGATCGAGGACGTGCGCGCCGTGGCGGACAAGGAGGGGGCAGGCTTGGTTCTCATCGTCGATGAGTTCGGCAAGCTCCTCGAATACGCGGCGCAGAACCCTCAGGCCGAAGACGTCTTCGTGTTCCAGAAGATCGCTGATCAGGCCATGGAGAGCGCGTCGCGTCCGTTCCTCTTCCTGAACCTGCTGCACCAGGGCTTCCAGGCCTACGCTGAGGCTCTGCCGCGTGCGGTGCGTCACGAGTGGGACAAGGTGGGAGGCCGGTTTGGGGACATCACCTTCGATCAGCCGCTTGCCCACACGGCCGCCCTTGTCGCTGGCGCGCTCGGCGTGCAGCCGGCGCGGCACAGCGAAAAGGTGACGAACGCGGCGCGCGCGGTCGTCAAGGCGACAGCGTCGATGGGCTGGCTTGCCGGCGGCGCGACCGCCGTCCTGGGACTGGACGCCGTCCCTCTGTATCCCATACATCCAACGCTGTTGCCGGCCCTCGTGCGCTTCTTCGCCCGCTATGGTCAGCACGAGCGCTCCCTATTCGGGTTCCTACTGTCGGACGAGCCGTTCGCGCTCAAGGCGTTTGCCGATCGACCCATCGCCGCGGACGCCTGGTATGGCCTCCCGGAGTTCTACGATTACATCCGCAGCACGTTCGGTCATCGGTTGTCCGGTCGAAGCTACGAGACCCACTGGCTGCGCATATCCGCGACTGTCGACACCGCCGAAGACCTGTCAGACGCGGAGCGACGGACCCTGAAGGCCGTGGCGGTCCTGAATCTACTCGACGCCGAAGACCTGCTGCCCACGAACCGCGCCCTTTCGGCCTGCCTGGTTCCACAGGCGGTCGCCGACACCGAGGCTGCACTGGAAGTCCTTGTGGACCGCGGTTTGCTGCATCGCCGGGGTGGTCAAGCGGGCTATCGTCTTTGGCCGAACACCAGTGTGAATCTTAAGGCCGCGCTGGAGACGGCGGTCCGCGAAACGCCCGCGCTGACGGCGGTGGCGTCGCATCTGATCCCCTACCTCGATCCGTCGCCCCTTCTGGCGCGTGGCCACTATATCCGCTGGGGGACCATGCGGTGGTTCGAAGTCCGCTACGTCACATCCAGCGATCTCACCGCCGCCCTAGACGAGCCGACGGCGGCGGACGGCCTTGTGCTCGTCGCCCTGGCGGACACCAAGGCCGATCGCGCGAACGTCCTCAAAGCTCTCAAGGCCGGACTCTTCAGGGAGCGCCCGGACGTGGTGGTCGGTGTCGGGCAGGCACTGGGTGACCTCGGATCGGAACTGGTGGACATCCTGCACTGGCAATGGGTAAGGGATCATGTGCCCGAACTGGCGCATGACGCATACGCGGCCTCGGAGGTGGCGCGTCAGCTTTCGAGCGCCCGGCGCGCGCTCACCACCAAGCTCGCCGCGCGCTCCGGCCTGCGCACGCGAAGCGGCGCGATGGCCTGGTTTGTGGGCGGAGAGGCCAAGGAGTTTGAACGGGGCCTGCTTCACGGGCTGTCGGACCTCTGCGACGCGCGCTTCCACGACGCGCCGCGCATCGCCAATGAGCTTCTCAACCGCAACACCCTGAGCAGCGCAGCGGCTGCGGCGCGCCAGCGGCTTGTCGAGGGCATGTTCAAGGCCCCCGATCGGGAAGCCTTTGGCCTGGACTCGCGAAAGGCCCCGCCGGAACGGTCGATGTACCTTTCGGTGTTGCGGAAGGGCGGGCTCCATATCGAGACGGAAGCGGGGTGGACGCTCGCCGAGCCCGACGATGATCCTCTCCACCTGAAGCCTGCCCTGACCGCGTTGCGAGCGGGCATTGCAGACGGAAGCGGCGATCCAGTTCCGGCCTCCGAGGTCCTGGCCGCCCTGCGAGGCGGCGCGATCGGCGCGCGCGATGGCGTGACACCACTGCTTCTGGCGTTCGTGCTCAAGCTTGGCGCCCACGAGTACGCTGTCTACGAGGATGGGACTTTCATTCCCAGCTTCGGACCGGACGACTTCATGCGTATGCTCAAGCAGCCGCGCGACTTCGCCATTCAGCACTGTCGTGTGGCCGGGGTGCGCGCCGAGGTCTTTGCGCGCTTGGCCGACGCCTTTGCGCGCGATTTGGATGCCCGGCGCGCCGAACTCCTGGACGTGGTCGTGCCCCTCTGCGAATTCGCTGCCGAACTTCCGGACTACGTGCGCCGCGCCGGCGCACTCTCGCCGACGGCTGCGTCGGTCCGGGACGCGCTCATCAAGGCGCGCGAGCCCGCCACGCTCATCTTCCGCGACCTGCCGGTGGCCTGCGGCCTGCAAGCGTTCCCCGTGGACCGGCCGGCTGAGTGCGATGAGGCGCGCAAGTTCGTTGATGCGTTGCGTCTGGCCATCGAAGAGCTCCGCGCCGCCTACGCGCGGCTGATAGGCCGGTTGTCGACGCGAGTGGCCGCAGCGCTGGGCCAGGTCGAGGGACGAATAGACCGCAACGCGATCGCCAAGCGCGCGGCCCGCGTGTCCCTGGCCGCCCGGGAGCCGCGTCTACGGGCCTTCGCGCTGCGCCTGCGAGACCCCCAACTCAGTGATGAACTGTGGATCGAGTCCTTGGCGGCCTATGTGGTCTCACGCCCGCCCCAGAAGTGGGGGCCGGGGGATGAGGTGCGTTTCGTCGAAGAGGTTGGCGTCCTAGCTGAAACCTTTTATCGCGTCGAACATGCCGCCTTCGCGCACCGGGACCAGGACCTGCGACCAGATGTCGACGCCCTGCGCCTGAGCCTAACACCGGCCACCGGCGAAGAGCGGGTGCATGTTCTGCACCGCCCACCGCTAAGCGCCGAGCTGGAAGAGCGGGTGAAGATGATCGACGCCCTGTTGGGGACGGACGAGGGCCTTCGGCTGCAGCTGGCAGCGGAGGTCCTCTGGCGCGTTATGCCGAAGATGAAGGACGAACCAGCCGATGGCGCCGGCGATCAGAATGCGGGAGGCTCACTGTGAGCGCAGCAGGCGCCGAAGTCCGCCACGTCCTTAGCCTATCCGGCGGTAAGGACAGCGCGGCGCTGGCTATTTACCTCCGAGACCGGATCCCCGACGTGGAATACATCTTCCACGACACTGACAAGGAACTGCCCGAGACGATGGACTACATCGCCCGGCTGCAGGCTATCCTGGGCAAGCCCATCGTTCGCACCACCCCGGACAAGCCCTTCGACCACTGGCTGAAGATCTACCGGGGAATGCTGCCTTCCAACCATCGGCGCTGGTGCACTAAGATGATGAAGTTAAAGCCGTTCGAGGACTATGTCGGCGACGGGCCGGTCATCAACTATGTGGGCCTGCGCGCCGACGAGGACCGCGTCGGCTACATCAGCACTAAGCCGAACATCAAAGCAGTCTACCCTTTCCAGGAGGACGGACTGGTCCGCGCTGACATCATTCGCATCCTCGAGGACTCTGGGCTAGGGCTGCCGCCCTACATGGAGTGGGGGCGCTCACGGTCCGGATGCTACTTCTGCTTCTACCAGCAGAAGATTGAGTGGGTCCGCCTCTTGGAGATTCATCCAGAGTACTTCAAGCTTGCTCAGGATTACGAGGAGCGAACGGTCGAATTCGGGGAACAGTTCTACTGGAGCCAGAACGAAACTCTTCGCGAACTGTCCCGCCCGGAGCGTATCGCCGAAATCAAAGCGCACCACGAAGCGATCGAGGCGAAACGCAAGGCCCGGCGGCGCAACCTTCCGCTAGTGCAGGTGCTCGCGAGCTTGGAGCCCGAAGACGCGCCACACCTACGCGACGGTTGCCTGGTTTGCTCGATTTAGGCGTCGAAGCCGACGCCGCGTGCCACTCCGGTCCAGGCTGGCCGTGCAGCATATCCTTTCCCGAGCGCGCGGTTGCCCTTCATTGCCTTGGCTTTCGAGAGCAAAGGCAATGTCCACCTGGGACGCGGCGGTGGTGCGCGCTTCACAGAGCGGCGTCCGCAGGTGGTCCGATCTTGGAGCCATGGCGATGGCTTTTCCCTGGCAGAGAGGGGGCCGCCCACGGTTGAGTCATCGCCTTCGCCCGTGCAAAGGTCTCCGGTCGGCTCTGTTGCCGAAGACCACCGGGGGGTGACTGACGTGAGCAAAGCTGTGCGCGGTGAAGCGAGTTTGCAGTTCCTAGACGAAAAAGATGCACTCACTGAGATCACCGCGATGCTGGCGACCGCTAGTCACGCGAAGCTGGCAGTTGCGTTCTGGGGAAAGGATGCGCGCGAACGGCTCGGGGTAGGTCGATCCGGCTTCGACGTCAGAATTATCTGCAATCTCGATTCAGGCGCCTGCAATCCGGACGAGATAGGCGCGATCATCAAATTGTTGCCGAAGGAGCGGGTGTTTTCGGATCCGCGTCTGCATGCCAAGGTTTATTGGACACCGAAGGCGGCCGTGATCGGCTCGTCTAACGCGTCGACGAATGGTCTAGCAGTTGAAGGTGCCGAACTCGGAAGCTGGGCTGAGGCCAATATCCTCGTGACAGACCCTGTCGTGCTCAAGAACATCGAGGAGTGGTTCGACCGTCGCCTGCGCGACGCATATCCCATTGAGGACACTCACCTGAAGATCGCAACAGAGCTGTGGAAGCGTCGCGCGCGCTCAGCTCCTCCAGGCGCGCGCCTTTCGTCAGATTTGCTCCAATCCTACCAGCAGGCTCCGGGTCATCCATCGTGGAACAAGTTGCGGCTTGCGTTTTGGTCCGAGCACATCGACGAGGCAGGAGCTCGTGAAACGGCGGCCCTTGTCAAAGAAAATCCAGGCCTGAAAGATCTTGAGCAGTATCAGGGTTGGACTGATGAACTTCGGAACGGCGAATATCTAATCGATTTCGATATGTCATCTGGGAGCCCGGTGTTTGATGGCATCTACTTTGTGACGGATTATCACGGGCCAACGATCAGTTTTGTCCGGAAGGTGAAGCATGTCCGATTGGACGGTTTTCCGCTCCTTCAGCTTGGGAAGGCCGGCGTAGCCGCTCTCACGACGATTGCTCCTCAGCTCTTCGAGAAATACTCCGGTGATGGAGCCAATGCGCTTATTGACTTTACTGTCGCGATGAAAAGTCTGCAGCAGGCGGATCCGGCGAAAATTAAACCCACACCTGACATCAAGATTTTAGAGCGTGAGCTTCGTGACACATACACTGAAGCCTCAAAGCTGGGGTACCGACCTCAGCGATTTTTGGGCATGATCGACCGTCTGGGGCCGGTTGATACTGTCAAATCACTACTGGAGCCGGGCCAAATACCCGAGGGCCTCTCGAAGTTGGCGTCTTTGGATCGCCTGGATCTCTCCGTCGAAGACATTGCGCTGCGTCCGGAGTTCGCGCCTCTCTTTACCGCCGACGAGCTGGCCGAGGCGCGACGGCGTCTTGGCAGGAAGGGCGGCTAAGACGGATCGTGCTTCCGATCCGTCTCCGGATCGCCGCGCTTCGGTCCGACCGATCTTCCAGGTACTCCGCCGACGCATCGGCTCTGGTTCGGGATCAACGACCTATTTCAGGGTGGCGTTGAGGACGTTCGCTAGCCGCGCCGCAGCCAAGGCTGCCTGGTTGCGCGCGGTGTTGCGGGCATCGGTTTCATACTGGCGCGTCAGGAGCACGGCGTTGGCGCCCAAAGTGACGGGAGGCGCGTAGGCGAACGTCTCGGCGAGCCGGGCACTTTCCCTGACCCAGGCATCGGGATTGGTCACCTGCGCCGCCTGAGCGTCCGGAACGACGCTCGCCAGGCCCCCGCGGTCGCTGGCATCGAAGATCGCGCCGTAGGCGGATGAATACCCCCCAAACATGCGGTCCCAATATGCGTGAAGCGAGACGGTCTCACCGGTCGCCGGAATGACACTCTCCGCGTTTCCGCCAGCGTCGCCGTTTGGGATCTCTCGGGTGTATCGGGAGACGGCGTGGAGCGGCTGGTGGACGTCGCCGACGAGGTGGAGGATCCAGACGAGGTCATAGGAGCGAATGTCGTCGGACGCGCCCGAGGTTTGCGGGAGCGCCGCGATCATCAGTTTCAGCTGCGTGACCGCGTCAACGGGGTCGGGTTCGTGTAAAGGCGTCCCATCCGGAGAGAACGGCAGGTCCTTGTAGTGCCAATAGGCGTGCTGGTTGTGGTCGGCGTAGCCGATGTTCTGGCTGCCGGTCGGGCTGCTCGCGCTGTCTCGCGCGTAGCCATATTCCTTGGTCTTGATGTCGTCGGCCCAGGTCGCAGCATGCACGAACGCCCACGTCCTGGCTGTCGTCTCGTTCGGCGCACCCGAGGTCCACTTCGCATAGTCGGGGTTTCGCCTGAGAAGCGCGTCGACCTTGTCCCGCACAGGGGCAACGAGGCGCTTGTAGGCGACATAGGCGATCTGCATATGGCCGCCGTCCCACCACGCGAAAGCTTTCGGTGAAAAGGTGAGCAGGGCCAGGAAGGTGCCGAGGGCGATCGCCTTGCGCATATGCCTATTCTCCATTCGCCAAGTGATTGGGGCTTGAGCGAGAGTGGTCTGGGTTGAAGCGTTCCCATGCCCAGGACGCCAGCACCCAAGCTCGCGGTGTCTGCGGTTATCGGAAGGGCGGTGAGGTCAGGCCACAGCAAAAAGGGGCCGACCCACCGGACATCGGCGACCGATACCGGGCAGATACTCGTTTATCTGCCCTTGCCGTTAATCCGATTATCAGGAGCGTCCTTCTTCAGGAGACGGCCTTGTCGGGAGGCCTGCGGACGCCTAGGTCTCATGGCAGAGGTCATGAATGACCGGTGGCCACGGCTTGTTTCTCGTGCGAGCACAGAGCATTTGTGATCCGTCAACTGACGGAGAAATTACCATGAGCACAGAAACCCAGCAACCGCCCGAGGGTGAGCAGGCGGCGCCGCCGCCCAAGACCACACAGAAAGCTTCGGTCGACAAGTGGGGCAAGGAGGTCATGGACCTCGGGTTCTGCGTCGTGCCCTCATTGCTGCTGCGGGCCCAGCGGCGCCTCAACCTCACCGCAACACAGCTCGCCGTTCTTCTTCAGCTCTGCGATTTCTGGTGGGACAAGGAGCGCAAGCCCTTTCCCAGCAAGGAAACCCTCGCGCAGAGGCTGAGCCTAAGCCCCCGCCAGGTCCAGCGTTACATCGCGGAATTAGAGCAAGAGGGGTTGGTTCGGCGCATTGAACGGCGCGCGAGTAACGGCGGCAAGCTCAGCAACACCTACGATCTGTCCGGCTTGGTGAAGCGCCTGCAGGAGCTGGAACCGGAATTCCGCCAAGTGGAGGAAGAGACCAAAGCCGCGCGAAAAGCGGTTGCCAAGCGCGGTTACAGGCCGAATGCGACAAAGCCATCGGCCAATCAGGCACCCGCGTGATTGGAACTGGGAAGGAAGATGGCTTCAGAAAAGCTGAGCCCCGGGCGCATGCCAACGGCAGAGGCGGACCCAGGGCTTACGGAGGAGAATATGGGTGACCAGGGGGCAGTAGTCAAGAATGCCTTCTCCTATACCGACGCCGTGATCGATGCCCTGGAGACATCGCTGTCGCCGGAGCGGATGGCGACATATGTCCAGAGGGCTGGGGGAGACCGCGGGAGGGCCGTTCAGCTCTATACGTGGAACACTGCTGTGAGTGCTGCTTTCTACGGCCCCCTTCAAGGGCTGGAAGTTGCTCTGCGCAATGCAATGCACCGGGAGCTGGCACGGAAATATGGCGATGACTGGTACGACAACCCGGCTGCGGGCCTCGACGCTGGAACGGAGAGCAGGGTTGCGGCCGCGCGTTCCGATCTCTTCCGGGATGGCTATCGGGATGATCCACCCCACATCGTTGCGGCACTGTCTTTCGGCTTCTGGGTGGCGCTTCTCGGCCCTGGCGGGCGCCAGCGCACGGGTGGGAAGGCCAACTACGACATGACCATCTGGCGGGCGAGCGCGCATCGGGCATTTCCGAACGTGCGCCTGAGCCGGAAGGCCACCCACACGCCCCTCGACTTTCTGCGCACGTTTCGCAACCGTATCGCCCATCACGAGCCGATCTTGGACCGCCACCTCGCTGCGGACTATGCCTCTCTTCTCCAGGTCGTCGGTTGGATCAGCGGAGAGACGAAGACCTGGATAGAGCACCACAGCCGCGTTCCAGCGCTGCTCGCACAGCCGCCCGATGATCCATCGCTGATGTTCTGACCGCCGGAGGATACAGCCTGCGGGAGTTCGGCGGCCAGTCAAAGTGAGGATCGAAAGTCTCCTCAACCCATTCGTCCACTGATGAGTTCGGGTGATCTATGAGGCTGATTTCGGGGAGCTCACGACCGCGCCGTCGCTGGTTCGATTCCCTCCACCTTCAAAATGAGTCCACTGAAAAGTAAACTGATGCCCAAATTTAAACCCGGGATCGCGCGGAACGGCTCGAGTTGTTCCTGAAGTGGGACACAATGGCCTTCGGCCCGGCCTGTATTTCTTTTTGGTTAGACGGCATAGTCCCCCCTTGGGAGTCGGGGATGATCAGGCGGCTGGGGCAAGGCTGGGGTGGTGTGCGGGCCGTCGCCTGGACGGTTGTCTATGCGCTCGTCCTCCAGATCGTCCTTACCAGCGCCTTCATCGCCAGCCGCACCTTGGATGCGGCGCAGGATCCCTACCAGCTCTGCCTCAACGTTCCGTCCGACTACGCGCCGCAGGGTGGCGACACGGACGATCGCGGGACGGCCGCGTTCGTCCACTGTCCGCTCTGCCTGTCGCGCGTGGACGTGGCGATCCTTCCGACACCGCCTGCGATACCCGCCATCGAGCGGCTGGCAGTCGCGTTTCGTTTCCATCTTCCGGAATCCTCCACGCCGGTCGTATCCGACGAACGCGTGGCGCACCGCCCCCGAGGACCTCCGATTCCGGCCTGATCGTCGCCGACGCCTGATCGCGCGAACGGCCGCAATCCTTTCCTGACATCGCCGAGCCCGCCGGAGCGGCTGCGAACGCCTGCGCACCGCCGTCCGTGCCGTGGCCCGCTCCAACCGGATTTCGGAAACGCCATGACACTCCACTCGATTGATCGATTTCGCCGGGCCACCGTCTTGGGAGGTCCCTCCCTCGCGGCCCTGTGCTTGATGCCGCTCGCCGTGGGCACGGCCTCAGCTCAGGCGGTCACAGAACTTCCCACCGTCGTCGTGAGGCCCTCGACGCCCGCGGCGGTGGCGAGCGGACCGGGCCTGGGCTCCTACACGCCAGCCGACACCGCCTTCATTTCCGGCCCCGAGGCCCAGAACGCGACGCTCTGGACCAGCGATTCCGGTTCGCTCTTCACCCGCGTTCCGGGCGGCGCGACATGGGGCGCAGGTGGCGTGTCGAGCCTGCCGGCCGCGAACGGCATGGGCGCCGACCGGGTGCAGGTCGCGATCAACAACATGATCTTCAGCCCGGCCTGCCCGAACGAGATGAACCCGCCAATGTCCTACGTGAACCCGGCGATGATCTCGAGCGTGAAGGTCTATATGGGCGCCGCCCCGGTGAGCGTCGGCGGGGACTATACGGGCGCAAAGGCCGACGTCACCGTGGCGCCACCGAAGTTCACGCCCGGCCAGGCGCTCACCGTTTCAGGTAGCGCGTCCGGCTTCTACCGCAGCAACGGCAACTCCTACGGCGTCGACTTCAACGGCACGGTGTCCAACGAGGACACCAGCGTGCGATATACCGGCGGCTGGGTGCGGGCGAGCGACTACACGTCCGGCAACGGCACGGTCATCAAGTCGACCATGTACGAGACCCAGAACCATGCCCTGACCATCGCCAAGCAGATGAACCAAAGCCTGTTTACCTTCCAGATCGGCGGGCAGTTCATCCCCTACCAAGGCTATGTGAACCAGTACATGGACATGGTCGACAACAAGAGCATCTACGCCAATGGCAGCTATGCGGGCGACTTTGACTGGGGCAAGCTCGAAGCCTCGATGTTCGCCAACCGGGTGCGGCACACCATGGGCTTCATCCAGCCGGACAAGACCGGCGACATGCCCATGGACACCCGCAGCACCGACATGGGCTATAAGGTGAAGGCCACCATCGGTGCGTCGCCCATCGACATCGTGCGGGTGGGCAACGAGCTCTACTACAACAATCTCGACGACTGGTGGCCGCCGGTTGCCGGGTCCATGATGATGGGACCGGACACGTTCGAGAACATCAACAACGGCCAGCGCCTGCGCTTCGGCTATTTCGGCGAGTGGGAGCGTCACGTCGACGCCCAATGGACCACCATCGTCGGCCTGCGTAACGACATCGTCTGGATGAACACCGGCGACGTCCAGGGTTACAATCAGATGATGTACGGCGAGAACGCCGCCTTCTTTAATTCCCAGAGCCACGCGCGCACCGACTTCAATATCGACGGTTCCGCCATCGTCCGCTACGAGGCCAACGCCTTCAGCCTCTATGAACTGGGCTTCTCCCGGAAGACGCGCTCGCCGAACCTCTATGAGCGCTATGCCTGGTCCACCGATGCCATGGCCATGCAGATGATCGGCTGGTTCGGCGACGGCAACGGCTATGTTGGCAATCTCGACCTGGAGCCGGAGAAGGCCCACACGGTCAGCTTCACCGCCGACTGGCACGATCCCACCCAGAAGGTCTGGCAGGTGCGGGTTTCGCCCTATTACAGCTACGTGCAGGATTACATCGATGTGCAGCGGTGCGCCCTGCCGGGCTGTCTCGCCAACCTACCGAACAACCTGACCGCCGACAACACGTTCGTGTTCCTCCAGTTCGCCAATTTCGACGCCTGGATGTACGGCGTGAACATCGACGGAAAACTCGCGCTATGGGATGATCCGACGTTCGGCCAGGGCGGTTTCCGGGGTGCCTTGAACTTCGTGCGCGGGCAGAGGACCGACGGCGTCAATCTCTATCACATGATGCCGGTGAACGCGACGCTGGCGCTCGACCATACCCTCGGCAACTGGAGCTCGAGCCTCGAGGTCCAACTGGTGGCGGCGAAGACGCTGGTCAGCGAGGTGCACAACGAACTGGAGACATCTGCCTATGCGCTGCTCAACTTCCGCACCAGCTACACCGCGGGCCAGCTCAAGGTGGACTTCGGCATCGACAACATCCTCGACACCCAATACGACCTGCCGCTCGGCGGCGCCAATCTCGTCAACTACCAGGTCTCCAGCATGATGGGCACCTCGACCGCCTGGGGCTACCCTGTCGCGGGACCCGGCCGCTCCATCAACACGCGCGTCACGGTGGCCTTCTGAGGACAGCCAAGGAACCGGGAGGCGAGGTGACAGCATCGCTCCTCACCCGCGTCGCCGCGAGGCGTCGTGCCGCACGACTTTCGGGGACGGGAATGTCATACTCGTTCTTGAAGATCGACCGAGAGATCTTGCCCGTGGCCAAGCAACCCGCAGCATGGAAAGCCTGGACCGCCCTCGTGGCGGCCTATGTGCTCGTCATGCAGTTGCTGGCCGTGGGCCTTGCCGCGGGCGCCCAGGTCGCGGTCCAGGGGCCCGAGACCTCAGGCATTATCTGCTCCAGTTCCCAGGGCCAGAACGTGCCCGGAACGGACGGTGGCGGCTCCTCGCACCACGATGGACTGGGCTGCTACGTCCTGGGATGCCCGATGTTCGGGCCGGTCGCAGCACCACCTCCTTCATTGAACGGTGTCATGGCTCCTCTGCCGCACTCAGCTGCGGGCCCGGCCATGCATGGGGAAGCCTGCGGGGCATCCGCCCACCGCAACGCGCATTCTTTGCACACGCGTTCCCCGCCCCGAGCAACGTAATGTCGATGACTGTTTAAACAACAGGGAGGGCGACGTTGCCATCCCCCTGATGTGGAGGTTATCAGCGGCCTTTCGAACCGCTCCTATCGCGATGCCCGTGCTGATCAACGTCGCCGGGTTTATGACCCGGATGATCATGGTGCTGGTCTGGAACTTCCCTTTCTTTCGGGTCTTGCTTGTCGCGATGACCATGAGGATCGAGGTCTCCGGGCTTGTGGCCTGGATGATCGTGATGAGGACCGGGCTTTTCTTGGGGCATTCAGGGCCTCCCTTGGGTTGGGTCGCTGGCATTAGAACAGCTCAACAGATGGTCGAGCCGGGAGCACCGCGGCGTGGTATGGAAACAACGTTCGTTCACGTAAGTTCCCAGACCTGTGTTGCACGAGAACGAGGGGCATCGAGAGACCTTCGACGGTCGTCTTCTGCAGCGCCGACGGTTGTAATCAAAGGTGGTGAAGGGGCTGAGCCTGCTGCTTCTGACGGTTTCAATAAACCTCGTGGCTACTATCTAGCCGAGCGTGGCGGATCGAGCCGAATATCCAGAACCCCACTTATCTCAGCGCTTTTTATCCCTTCTGCGCGGGATCGTCATTTTGTTATCGTCGCCCGGTTTGGTAGCCGAAGCGGCAGCGCTCGCCTTCGACTCCTCATGACTTCCCACACCTTCTCATCGTTGGAACAGACGTGCCAGTAGCGCATACTGGTGCGATCGATGCCAGCGCCTGGCACGCCCGACGCTTTCGCAGGGCGCCCACTTTAAGCATTTAGCCATTTCCCTGGGGCGCCAAGCCTGTCGCGGGGATTGAAACTTATCTGAGCTTTTTCATCATTCTCCGAAAGGCAGCGAGCGTTTCGGTACTGACATAATGCTCAATGCCTTCCGCATCGATCCTGGCAGTTTCCGCGTTGATGCCGAGCGACAGCAGGAATGCTTCTACGATCTGGTGGCGCTCCCTCGCCTCGTGGGCAACCTTGCGGCCAGCATCCGTCAAGAAGACGCCGCGATAGGGCTTGCGCGTCACGAGACCATCGGCGACCAGGCGCGCCAGCATTTTCGCGACGGTGGGTTGCGCAACGCCGAGCCTTGCCGCGATGTCGACCTGCCGCGCCTCGTGCCCGTCGTCAATCAGGTCCGCAATCAGCTCAATGTAATCCTCGACCAGCGCACCGCGGCGCGCCTCGCGCGCCTGTCTGAAGCCAAGCGAATGCGTATCGGCATCCGGCAAGGGCTTTTCGCGGCTGGTGGTCCGGGGTGCACGCGACAAGTGTACGGCCTCCTCCCAATGGAGTTTGAATCGATTATCGCAGTTTCCATTTATAGCATGGGCTTTGATTATTCATCGATTGATCCGGATCCTGGTCCATGTGAGCGGTCCCAGCGCATTAGGCCGCGGGCACCGATCACCGCAGGAGAAGCCTCAGCAATATAAAATAGCCTATTGCATAATGTGGGCGCCGGGAGCAGATTTCAGGCCACCATAGAAATCCAATCGGTCGGGATTCATCGATGTCAGATGCGCGACGCACCGTGCCCGCACAATCAGGGTGGAAATTCGCCCGCACGGAGGACCTCGCCCGGCCAAGCCTGCCGGAGGTCCACGCGTCGATCCATGTGCCAAAGGACGGCTCCTGGCTGCGCCGACTATTCGCCTTCCTCGGCCCTGGCTACATGGTCTCCGTTGGATACATGGATCCGGGTAACTGGGCGACCGATCTGGCTGGCGGATCCAGGTTCGGATACACGCTGCTGTCCATCATCCTCCTTTCAAACCTGATGGCGATCCTGCTCCAGGCGCTGGCGGCGCGCCTGGGCATCGCAACGGGTCGGGACCTCGCCCAGGCATGTCGCGATCATTATTCCCGGCCCGTGAATCTCCTGCTCTGGATTGCATGCGAGCTGGCTATCATTGCCTGTGACCTCGCAGAGGTGATCGGTACGGCCATTGCCCTTAGGCTGCTCTTCGGGATTCCCCTGATCGGCGGCGCGCTGCTGACCGCCCTGGACGCATTCCTGCTGCTGCTTCTGATGAACAAGGGATTCCGCTTCCTCGAAGCGTTCGTGATCGCCCTGCTCGGCGTCATCGCGGTCTGCTTCGCCGTCCAGATTGTCGCCGCCGCTCCCCCTGTCGCAGCGGTGCTCAGCGGATTTATTCCCTCGCCAGAGATCCTGACCAACAACGAGATGCTCTATGTCGCCATAGGCATCATCGGCGCGACGGTGATGCCGCATAACCTCTATCTGCACTCTTCCATCGTTCAGACCAGGGCCTATGAGAGGACGGACCGTGGCCGGAAGGACGCGATCAAGTGGGCGACCGCCGACAGCACGATCGCGCTGATGCTGGCCCTGTTCATCAATGCATCGATCCTGATGGTGGCCGCGGCGGCGTTCCACGAAAGCGGCCATGCCGACGTGGCGGAGATCGACCAAGCCTACCAGCTCCTGTCCCCGCTGCTCGGCCTCGGCATCGCCTCGACGCTGTTCGCTGTCGCGCTTCTCGCATCCGGCATGAATTCGACGGTCACCGCGACGCTGGCGGGACAGATCATCATGGAGGGCTTCCTACGGCTGCGAATCCCGCATTGGGCTCGACGGCTCCTGACGCGGTGCCTCGCCATCATTCCGGTGATCGTCGTCACGGCTCTCTATGGAAACAAGGGAACGGCTCAGCTCCTGGTGCTCAGCCAGGTCATCCTCTCGATGCAGCTCCCCTTCGCCGTCATTCCCCTGGTCCATTTCGTCTCGGACAAGCGGAAGATGGGGGCCTTCGTCATTCCCCGCTGGGTTGCCGCCCTCTCTTGGATCGCCGCGGCAATCATCCTCGTCCTGAACTTCAAGCTGCTGTTCGATACGATTTTCGGCTGACGGCGGTCCCGCGGCATGTCCGAAAGGAAGATGCGCTCGGACGTTCAGTGCGTGTGCCCATGACGGTGGTGCAGATCGGGATAGTGCGGGTGCCGGTGCACCAGCGGCGCATGGCGGTGCCGATGGGTATGAGGCTCGCCCGGTGGCGTGTCCGGCCCATGTGCGTGCTGATGATGCTCGTCGTGATGATGCCGGTGCTCGTGCTCCAGAACCTCATGAACATGTTCGTGATCGTGCCGCTCGGACAGATGCAGCCATAGGCCCAGCCCCATCAGGACGGCTGCGATCACGAGCGTCACCGACACCGGAGCCCCCAGCATGATGACTGCCAGGACGGCGCCGACGAACGGGGCGAGGGAGAAATAGGCGCCCGTACGCGCGGTGCCGAGGTGGCGCAAGGCGAGGACGAACAAGGCGAGGCTCACGCCATAGCCCAGGAAGCCGACGATGCAGGCAGCGAGTACCACGCCCGGGGATGGAAAGGCGCTGCCGCTCGCGAGGGCGATGGAGAGGTTGATGGCCCCGGCGACCAGTCCCTTCAGCATGGCGATCTGGACGGGATCGGCGGACGAAAGCTTGCGGGTGAGGTTGTTGTCGATGCCCCAGAACAGGCAGGCACCCGCGATGAGGATCGCACCCCATTGCAGGGATGCGTGCCCCTGCCACGACAGGAGGACCGCGCCTGCGAGGATCGCCAGGGCACCCAGGAGAAGCCGCCGGTCCACGTTCTCGCGGAAGGCGACCCAGGCGATGCCCATGGTGGCGAGGCCTTCCAGGTTGAGAAGCAACGAGGCGGTTGCCGCATCCGTGTGGGACAGGCCGAACATCAGCAGTAGCGGCCCGAGTAATCCGCCCGCCAGGATCACCAGAGACAGCCAGGGCAGGTCCGGACGCCGCAGCGGTGCCTCCACGGCAGGAAGCTGGAGGACCGCTCGTGATGCATGAATGATCGCAAGCCCGAGGCCCGCTCCCACGTAGAGCAGGCCCGCCATCATCCAGGGATCGACCGAGCCGAGGAGAAGCTTGGCGAACGGCGTGCTGGCGCCGAACAGCAGGGCCAGCAGGATACCGGAGGGGATCATCTCGCATCCTCACCATTCGGACAGCGGACTTGCATGAGCCCGCGGGACGGCAGCGTGGATATGCCGCGATCTGGAATGGGCACAACTCGGCCGCCGTTCAACCCGGGCTCTCGAAGCGGACCATGGCCCGCTATCGTCTAGGCGGTTGGCGGCTTGTAGCCAAGAAGCCGAAGGGCATTCATCGTCACCAGCACGGTCGCGCCCGTGTCGGCCAGGATGGCGGGCCACAGGCCGGTGATGCCGATCACGGTCGTCACAAGGAACACCGCCTTCAGCCCGAGGGCGATGGTGATGTTCTGCCGGATGTTGCCCATGGTCCGATCGGAGAGGTCCACCATGGTGGCCACGTCCTTCACCCGGCCATGGAGGATGGCGGCATCGGCCGTTTCGAGCGCTACATCCGTGCCCCCGCCCATGGCGATGCCCACATCCGCCGCAGCGAGGGCAGGGGCGTCGTTGATGCCGTCGCCCACCTTCGCCACCACGAGGCCCTGTGCCTTCAGTTCGCCGACGATGCGCTGCTTGTCCTGCGGCAGAAGCTCGGCGCACACCTCGATGCCGAGCTGCTTGCCGATGGCGGTCGCGGTGCGCGCATTGTCGCCGGTGAGCATGAGGGTCCGGATGCCTGCGTCCGCCAGCACCTTCAGGCCCTTCTGGGCATCCGCGCGCGGCTCGTCGCGCATGGCGATGGCACCGGCCACGGCACCGTCGACTACCAGCATCGAGACGGTCTTGCCCTCGTCGTTCAATGCGGCGATCCGCGAGAGCGCATCCGGGGGCAGGGCAGTCCGCTCGGCCGCTGCCTTGGGAGATCCGAGGAAGATCTCCATTCCCTCAACATTCGCGGTGACGCCTTTTCCGCCCAGCGCCTTCCCGTCGACGGCGAGGGGGATTGCCGCTCCATCCGTCTGCGCACGCTCCAGGATCGCCTTGGCGAGGGGATGGCTGGAGCCGGTCTCCAAGGCGGCCGCGAGCCTGACGACGTCCTGTTCCGGCTTTCCGAAGCTGATCACGTCGGTGACCTTGGGCTTGCCCTCGGTGAGGGTCCCCGTCTTGTCGAAGCAGACAGTAGTCACCTTCCTCAGACCTTCGAGGACGGCGCCGCCCTTCATCAGGAGGCCGCGACGCGCTCCGGCGGACAGTCCGGCCGCGATGGCGGCAGGCGTCGAGATCACGAGAGCGCATGGGCAGCCGATCAGCAGGATGGCGAGGCCCTTGTAGACCCATTCATCCCAGCCGCCGCCGAACAGGAGCGGAGGGATGACGGCGATGAGTGCCGCGACCACCACGACGCCGGGCGTGTAATAGCGCGAGAAGCGGTCGATGAAGCGTTCTGTGGGCGCCTTGGATTCCTGCGCTTCCTCTACGAGCTTCACGACCCGGGCGATTGTGTTGTCCTCCGCCGTGGCGGTCACGCGGACCCGGATGGCTCCGTCCCCGTTCACGGTGCCAGCGAAGACGGTGGCATCGGGTCCCTTCAGCACCGGCGTGCTCTCCCCGGTGACGGGTGCCTCATCGATGGAGCTCTCCCCGGAAAGGATAACCCCGTCGGCGGGGATCCGATCGCCGGGACGGACCAGGATCACATCGTCAACGGCGAGGCTGGTGGCCGGGACCTCCCGCGTTCCGGTGCTCCCCTCCAGCAGGGCCGTCTTGGGCACCAGGGCGGTGAGGGATCGGATACTGGCGCGCGCCCGGCCGGCTGCGACGCCTTCCAGAAGCTCGCCCACCAGGAACAGGAACACCACGGCGGCCGCTTCCTCGGCGGCGCCGATGACGACCGCGCCGACGGCCGCGATGGTCATCAGCATCTCGATGGTGAACGGCATGCCGTTGACCGCCGCCATGACGGCGCGGCGGGCGATGGGCACCAGTCCGATGAGCATGGCGACGATGAAGGCCGGGCCTTCGATGGAGGGAACCAGCTTTCCTACAGCGAAGGCGGCCACGAGGGCCAATCCGCTGAGAAGGGTCAGGCGGGCCTTGCCAGACTTCCACCATGGTCCTTCCGTCGGACCATGGTCGTGTCCATGGAGGTCCATGGCCTTCGCACCGTCGCCACGGTGGTGACCATCATCCTGTTCAACACCATGGTGATGATGAGGATGGGCACCATGATCATGCCCATGGTTGTGGTCATTTCCACAATAGGTGTCCGTCTCGTGCGGCTTCCGCTGTGCCGATCCCGTGCCGCCGGCGCCCTGAGGGTGGCCGGCGTGAACCAATGCCTCGATGGGAGCGACCTCGTAGCCCAGGCTGGCGACGCGCTTGCGCAGCGCCATTAGGTCGCTGTCGGGCGCATGGCGCACAAGCATGGTCCCTGCGGTCACGGAGATCGTCACCTTTTCAACGCCCGGAATTCGGCTCGCCGCGGCGTCGATCTTCGCCGCGCATGAGGCGCAGTCCATCCCGCCGACCCGGAAACGGGTCTGAAGGCTTGGAGCGTTCATGGTGTGCCCTTTCGCATCGTGTCGGGCGACCCTACATCCTCTAGCGACTAGAGGAGCAAGAGGAATGTCCAAAGACGTTTCCATCGGCGAAGCAGCGAAAGCCAGCGGCGTGAAGGTGCCCACGATTCGCTTCTATGAGCAGATCGGACTGATGCCACCGCTCCCGAGAACGGAAGGGAATCGCCGGCTCTATGGAGCCGAAGACCTGCGGCGCCTGACCTTCATCAGGCACGCCCGTGAGCTCGGCTTCGAGGTTGATGCCATCCGCGCCCTTCTCGCCCTTCAGGATGATCCGGGCCAGTCCTGCGAGACGGCGGACGAGATCGCTCGGGCTCGCCTGGTGGAGGTGAAGCAGCGAATTGCGAGCCTCACGGCGCTGAAGAAGGAGCTCGAGCGCATGATCATGGGATGCTCGCACGGCAAGGTCGGCGAATGCCGGGTGATCGAGATCCTGGCCGACCACGGCGAATGCCACCATCATGTGGGCCCTAAGGGAACGGCATGCTGAGGCTTGCGCTCGCATGGCTCAAACCGAGCGCGCGCGGCTGCTCCGAGAGTATCGCACCGCCTCGATGGATACTTTGCATCTTCATTAAATGATAAGGTGAAGCTAGTCATTCGCGCGTGGGCCAAAGTGACACGCCGTTCATCAATCGGGTTGACATTACGCGACGCCTAGGGTCTGTCTGGCGCATGCATTGCAGCCTTGCACATGCCTTCCGCACCAAACTCCGCCCCGCGATCCGCCGGGTGGTGGTTTTGTTCGTGCTGATGTGCCTGGCTTTCGATCCCCTCGCCGCTGCGGTCAAAGCGCATCACGTCAATGACGCGGATGCTATCGTTGCGATGACGGATGGCTCGATGCAGACCATCGTGGCGACGAAGAAGCTACCGGGCCACCCGGCAAGCTTGCCTGCTGCCGATCACGATTGCCACAAATGCGGCACGGCGATCATCGACACGCCGTCGGATGCGGCCTCTGTGGTTGTGCCGCAGCTTGTCGAGGCGCTTCCAGTTCACCTGGTCGCAGGCCGCGCGCCAGGCGCAGAGTTCCGACCCCCAAAAGCCTGATCCTTCCGTATGTCGCGCGCTGACGCCTTGCGTCGGCCAATGCAGACCCATGCCCGGAATGGATCATGTCTTTTCGTGCCCGCGCGCTCGCGCTTGGGGCAGCGATTGCGCTGCTTCACGCGATGCCGTCACTTGCCGCTTCCCCGCGGCCCCTTACGCTTGCCCAGGCGCTTTCCAGCGCGCTTAACGCGAACCCACGGCTGACAGTTGCCGAGCGGGATATCGGTATGGCGGGTGGCCGCAGTTTGCAGGCCACTTTCCTCCCAAACCCCACGCTCATGGCCGAGGTCGATAATGCTTTTGGCTCGGGTTCGTATCAGGGCCTTGATCTTGCGGAGCAGACGCTACAGGTCAGCCAGCTCGTCGAGCTCGGCGGCAAGCGCGAAGCTAGGATTGCGGCCGCCAGTGCCGGCGTCGGTGTCGCCCGATGGGAACGCGAAGCCGTTCGCCTTCAGGTTCTCGCCGACACCACGGCTGCGTTCGTCACTGTGCTGAGTGCACAACGGCGCTTGGATATCCTCAAGGCTCAAGTTGGAGCCATCGAACGCTGGACTCCGCTTCTTCAAAAGCGGGTCGAGGCTGGGGCGTCATCGCCAGCGGAGATTTCGCGGGCCAAGGTGGCGGCAGACCTCGCCAGAATAGAGCTTGAACGCGCGACGGTCTCTCTTGTGACGGCTCGGCGAGAGCTCGCTCTCCTCATGGGCCTGAAGGAGGCCAGGTTTGGCGCGGTGACGGGCAATCTCGTGCGCGTCGGCATGCCGCCATCTCTCAACATCATCCTGAGATCCGCCCAGGAAAATCCTCAACTCACAAGGTTCACCGCGCTGAAGGCACAGCGAAGCGCCGAGGTCAGCGGCGCTCGCGCCAAGGCGGTTCCGGACGTGAGCTTGGGGATCGGCTACCGCCACTACAACGAGACCGCCGACAGCGGAATGCGGTTCACTCTGACGATGCCGCTGCCGATATTCGATCAGAACCAGGGCGGGATCATCGAGGCCAACGAGGCCCTTCGTCGGGCGGAGGCCGAGGAAGCCGTCGTGCGCAGCGCGCTCATTTCCCAGGTGGGAAGGGCCTATGACACGCTGAAAGCGTCGTTTGACGAAGTCGAGATCCTGCGCGGCACCACGATCCCAGACGCGAAGAATGCCTTTCAGGGTATCGAGAGCGGTTACTCGGAAGGGCGGTACACCCTGCTCGAACTTCTTGATGCTCAATCATCGTTGACCGACACGTCGCTACGCGAGCTCGACGCTCTCGTTTCCTACCATTCAGCCCTCGCGGTCCTCGAGGGGCTGACCGGCCGGCCGGTAGCCTTCGCAAAAGGAAAGTCCAAATGATCCGCTCGGCGCGACGCGACGTGGCGCTGCTTCTGCTTGGCCTCGTGGCCGGAGCCGGAACGCTGTACGCTCTCAGAGATAAGCCCCCATCGACGACGACCGCCAGTCAAGCCGCCGAAAGCGGGCATGGTGAAGCTGAGGGTCATTCAGAAGGTGCAGTGGAGCTCAATGATGCCAAGCTCTCCGCGGCAGGCATCGGTCTTGAAGCTGCGGGACCAGAGAAACTGCGTCAAAAGCTGCGGTTGAACGGTCTCGTCCAGCCGAACCAGGAAGCCATTGTTCAGGTGGCGCCGCGCTTTCCCGGGATCGTCCGCGAGATCCGCAAGCGCCTTGGTGACACGGTGAGCAAGGGTGACGTCCTCGCCGTCATCGAGAGCAACCAAAGCCTGACCACCTACGATCTGAAGTCTCCGATCTCCGGAACGGTGGTGGATCGCGGCGTGGCGCTTGGCGAGTACGTCTCGGAGCAGAAGCCCGCCTTCATTGTCGCCGACCTTTCCACTCTTTGGGTGGATCTCTCCGTCTACCGTAAGGACTTCGCGAAGGTCCGTGTTGGCGATCCCGTCCAAATAGATCCGGAGGACGGTGGTCCTTCCATACAAGGGAAAGTCATTTACGTCTCGCCCATTGGGGCCGCGGATACACAGAGTGCATTGGCCCGCGTCGCCATCCCCAACGATGGAATGCGCCTCCGCCCGGGGTTATTCGCTGTCGGCACGATCGTGTTGGCCGAAAAGCCCGTGGATCTCGCCGTCCGCTTGAACGCGATTCAGACCGTGGATGGTCGCAACGTGGTGTTCGTCCGGAACGGCGATGCCTTCGAGCCGCGCGACGTGGAGCTCGGAGAACGGGATGGAGACTGGGCCGAGGTGCTGTTCGGACTGATGCCCGGAGACAGCTATGCGGCCAAGAATAGCTTCGTGATCAAGGCCGAGCTTGCCAAGGGGAGTGCCAGCCATGAGCACTGAGACGTTGAAGCTCATCACCGCTTACATCCATCCGCTGCTCGAGGCGCGCGTCGTGCGGGCCCTGCACGAGCTTCCCGAATTTCCGGGCTTCTCGCTCGCGGAGGTCCGCGGTCAAGGGCGGGGTAGAGGCGCTGGCGGGACATATCTCGCGAGCGAATCCGACCTCCTTTATCAGCGCCATCTACAGGTGCAGATCGTCTGCGCCGCCAATGCGGTGGCGGTCATCTCCCGAGCTTTGGTGGAGGCAGCCTGGACCGGACGGAAAGGCGACGGAGTGATCTTCGTTACGCCGGTCGAAGGGCTTATGCGCATTCGTGAGGCTGGTCGAGGTCGCCGCCCCGTGGAGGGCCTGCAATGATCGACGCCATCCTCGCTTTCTCCATCCGCCAGCGTTGGCTGGTAGTGTTGGCCTGTCTCGGTATCGCGGCATTCGGCGCCTGGAACTTTACCCGGCTGCCAATCGATGCAGTGCCGGACATCACCAATGTCCAGGTTCAGATCAATACCTCGGCGCCCGGCTTTTCTCCGCTGGAAGTCGAACAGCGCATCACCTTCCCCCTGGAGACCGCCATGGGCGGCCTGCCGGGCCTGCAATACACCCGCTCGCTTTCGCGCTACGGGCTGAGCCAGGTCACCGTCGTGTTCCGGGACGGGATCGACATCTACTTCGCCCGGCAACTCGTGAACGAGCGTGTTCAGCAGGCGAAGGACCAGCTTCCGCCGGGCACCGAGACGGCCATGGGTCCGATCTCCACGGGCCTCGGTGAGATCTACATGTATGCCGTCGAAACGAAGGAAGGGGCGAAAAAGCCCTCGGGCGAGGCCTATAGCCCCACGGATCTGCGGACCATCCAGGATTGGATCATCAAGCCCCAGCTCCGCACCGTGCAAGGGGTGGTCGAGGTCAACACCATCGGCGGTTTCGAGAAGCAATTCCATGTGCTTCCGGATCCCGCTCGGCTCATGGCCTACCGCATCTCGTTCCGCGACGTGATGACGGCACTTGCGGCCAACAATGCCAACGTGGGCGCCGGCTACATCGAACGAAACGGCGAGCAATATCTCGTGCGCACGCCGGGCCAGGTGGCTGACGAGGCTCAAATCCGAGACATCGTCATCGGCTCCTATTCCGGGACCCCGATCCGCATTAGTGACGTGGCGGAGGTTCGAGAAGGAAGGGAGCTGCGAACGGGTGCCGCCACGCTGAACGGCGAAGAGACCGTCCTCGGTACAACGATGCTGTTAATCGGGGAAAACAGTCAGACGGTGGCGCAACGCGTTGAAGAGCGCTTGAAGCAGATCTCCCGTTCGCTTCCCGAAGGCGTCATTGCACGGACGGTCTACGATCGGGCGCATCTCGTGGAAGCTACCATCGCGACGGTGGAGAAGAACCTCGTGGAAGGCGCGCTGTTCGTCATCGTCGTGTTGTTCGTTCTGCTCGGGAATATTCGGGCGGCCATTGTCACGGCCTTCGTCATTCCGCTCGCCATGCTCTTTACCATCACAGGAATGGTGGAGAACAAGGTCAGCGCGAATCTAATGAGCCTGGGGGCTATCGACTTCGGCATCATCATCGACGGTGCGGTCATCATCGTTGAGAACTGCCTGCGCCTCCTGGCCGAGGAGCAGCACCGCAAGGGACGCCTGCTCACGCGGGCGGAGCGGTTCGAGACGATCCTTGCTGGCTCCAGGGAGGTGATCCGGCCGAGCTTGTTCGGCACCATGATCATCGCCGTCGTCTACCTGCCCGTCCTCACGCTGACGGGTGTGGAGGGCAAGATGTTCACCCCCATGGCGGTGACCGTGCTGATGGCGCTCCTCGGCGCCGCGCTCTTCTCCATGACGTTCGTTCCTGCCGCCGTTGCTCTCGTCGTCACGGGGCGGGTGTCTGAGCATGAGAACTTCATCATGCGCGGCGCCCGGCGCATCTACACCCCGCTGCTGGACGCCTGCATCAACTATCGCGGCGTCGTCGCCGTGGCTGCAGCCGCCCTCGTCATCGTCAGCGGCCTTGCCGCGTCCCGAATGGGCGGCGAGTTTATCCCGAGTCTGGACGAAGGCGACGCTGCCATCCAGGCGCTTCGTGTGCCCGGGACGAGCCTGAGCCAGTCCGTTGAGATGCAGGAGGCCCTTGAAAAGAGGTTGCTCAAGGTGCCCGAAGTGAAGGACGTCTTCGCACGCTCCGGTACCGCGGAGGTGGCGACCGACCCCATGCCGCCTTCCATTTCCGACGGCTACATCATTCTAAAGCCACGCAAAGAATGGCCGGATCCATCCAAGACCAAGGCCCAGGTCATGGAGGACGTGGAAAAGGCGGCCGAGGAGGTGGCGGGAAGCACGTATGAGCTCTCGCAGCCCATCCAGCTTCGCTTCAACGAGCTAATCTCTGGCATCCGAAGCGACGTGGGCGTGAAGATCTTCGGCGATGATCTCGATGCCTTGCTTCAAGTGGCCAACCAGGTGCAGGCAGTGCTCCAGCAAGTGCCCGGCGCGGCGGACGTGAAGACCGAGCAAGTCTCCGGCTTGCCGATGCTCACCGTCGCTCTGAACCGGGCTGCCATGGGCCGCTACGGGGTCAGCGTTGCCGAGGTGCAGGAACTGATCGAGATCGCCGTGGGCGGGCGAGACGCGGGGGTCCTTTTCGAAGGTGATCGAAGGTTCAACATCGTCGTTCGTCTTCCGGAGGAATTGCGAACCGACATAGAGACATTGCGCAATCTGCCCATTCCGCTTCCGCCCCCCAACGGCTCGGCGCAGCCCGTTCGAGCGGTGTGGGGCACTGGGGCGGCGACTCAGATCCGGTATGTCCCGCTGTCCGCCCTCGCAACGCTGACCATCTCCCCCGGTCCGAACCAAATCAGCCGCGAGGATGGAAAGCGACGCATCGTCGTCAGCGCCAACGTCCGCGATCGTGACCTCGGTTCCTTCGTGGCGGATGCCCAGAAGCAGGTGGCCGAGAAGGTAAAACTTCCCGAGGGCTACTGGATCGGATGGGGTGGCCAATTCGAGCAGCTCGTCTCTGCTACCCAGCGCCTCGCTGTCGTCGTTCCCATCGCTCTGGCGCTGATCTTCTTACTACTCTTCATGAGCTTCGGGTCAGTTGGCGACGCATTGTTGGTATTTTCCGGTGTGCCGCTCGCGCTCACCGGAGGCATAGCGGCGTTGGTGCTGCGGGATATCCCGCTCTCCATCAGCGCGGGCATCGGTTTCATCGCCTTGTCGGGCGTCGCGGTGCTCAACGGCCTCGTCATCATCGCCTTCATCCAGCGCCTGCGGGAGGAGGGGAGGGCCATGGTCGATGCTGTGCGGGAGGGCGCCCTGACCCGCCTTCGTCCGGTTCTCATGACAGCGCTCGTCGCTTCTCTCGGATTCGTTCCGATGGCGCTGGCGACCGGGCCCGGGGCGGAAGTGCAACGTCCGCTCGCCACGGTCGTCATCGGCGGCATCGTCTCTTCCACCATCCTCACCTTGCTGGTCCTGCCAGCGCTCTACGTCCTCTTCCGGCGTGAGACCGAGCTGACGGAATCCTCGTCCCATCCCGCGGTTGAGGCCGCTCCCACTCCGAACTCATGAAGGAGTTTCCCATGTTGAAAATTCTCGCCATCGCCGGTGCGTTGCTGCTGTCCGGCCCAGCTCTCGCTCAGCATGCGCACGGGAACCAGAAGGGACCAAACGGCGGCCCGATGGAAGACGTGGCCGGCGTCCATGCGGAACTCCTCGTTGTCGGCCCGTCTCTAACCGTCAAGGTCTTCGACGAGGCGGGAAAGCCTGTTGATACAAAGGGCTTCAGTGGTTCTGTGATGATCGTGTCTGGGAATGAACGGAAAACCCTACAGCTTGTGCCGTCAAAAGACGCGCTATCGGGTGAGCAGGGTATAAAAATCCCGTCCGGGGCAACAATTACTTTATTAATCAAGACCGGCTCGGGAAAATCGGGCCAAGCAAAGTATACCATACAATAAATAGAAGAGGGATGAGTCTAATGAGCAATACATTTAAGTCTCTCGTCAATGCTTGTGCGATCGCGATAGTCGTCGTGGTATTTGCGAGCCCAGCCTGCGCACTCGATGGTCCCCCGCCGCAGGGAGCTAAGGCAAGGGAGCGGCACGTCTATCGGGATGTGCAACTCGGGCTGAGTCATCCGGCCGGTAGCGGGAAGAGTACTCAAACCTCTAAGCCCCCGCCCGTAGTGTTTCCATGGCTTTTTCCCTTCCTCCCGGCGCCTTCGCCGACCGATCAGGGGGGGGCCATGGCAAAATAGCCCAACTAGTCCACCAACGGCAGCCACACACCTTCACGTCGCCGGACAGAAGATCTTGTGGTGCATGGCCATCGTATTCGGCATCCTATCGATGCCGAATGGAGGATCATGGAATGAAATTCGTAGTGATTTTTCTGCTCGCGGTTGGGTTCATCGAACCCGCAGCAGCCCAAACCGTTGACACTGACCACTCAAGTGCGGAGGAGCACCAGAAATTCTGTGTCAAAAGGCGGGACGCGTGCGTCCAGAAGAATAAATGGTATCGGCAACATGAGCTTACACACTGCAACACGTGGTTCAATCAGTGTGTGGCGGAATGGAAAGATGGGACAAAATGACCGCCGCGTCAAAATTCTCAGATTCGTGATGATCTTAAGTCTTGAATCGAATCAAAAAGATAAATATCTTCGCTGTGCAGTGACATAAAGGTAGAAATGTCGCGGATAAAAGAAATGATTATGTCGCGAGCCTTCCATTTTATCCCGTTAATCATCGGGATTTTGGCCGTAATTGCCATGTTGGGGTCGAGCCTGGTTGCGGCTTCGGCGGATACATTGTCCTCGTCATCGTTAGTCATTGCGACCGATGGGTCGAGCGATGCCGGAAAGGATCGGGGCAACCCCGTTCTCCTCGACGATGAGTGCCACACGTGCGCACACGTGGTGATCCCGGTTCCGGCGACCCATGCGACCCGAATTGCAGCCATCCTTCGTTGGCAAGTCCCCGACGAGGAGTGGGCCCCCACTGCGCCCCAGGCAGAGATACCGCCTCCCCGATCGATCGGAAGAGAAGTTTTTGAAAGCACTTCAATTCCAATCATCGAGGTAAATCATGTTTCGCTATGCACTGATCGCTTCCACTGTGCTCCTCGCCATGTCGAGCGCACGAGCTGAACCCTATTCCTCCACACTGAATCCAGAGGAGCAGGAGCGGCACGAGTTCTTCGACGTGCAGCAGGGGGATTATCCGAGCGGTCGCGCGACCGGTTCGACGTCCTCCTATCGGACGTCCAAGCAAGGTGTGCCCATCATCGTGCAGCCGACGAACCCGTACATCGGAGTGCTGCCGAACAACTTGAACGACAAGCCGGTCCTCATGACCACGCCCTGACGGTTCAATAACGAGGACGGCGGTACTGCCCGCCGTCCTTCCAAATTCTGGGATCTCAGATGCGGAATCGGAAGCAACCTGTGGAGGTCGACGTCGCAGCAAGACTTGCTGGAGTGTTCGCGATCCGCAGCTACCGATACATCCTCATTGCGCAGCTCTGTAGCATCTTCGCAACGAGCCTAGCCGCCATTTCCCTGTACCTGCGATCCTTCGAGATTTCGGGCTGGAGTTCGGGCGCGACCCTTGGGTTCGCGATCGCGGTCCGAATGGCGATCTCGAACCTGGGTGGGATGGTTGCTCCACGCCTCGTCCAAGGCATCCCGCCCCGGCCGCTTTTCCTGTTCTCCGCTGGACTCCTCGTTCTGATCATCGCGTCCCCATTGGTGCTTGAATCCGCATGGCAACTGGTCGGAGCGATGGTCCTACTGGAGCTCGCCGCTACGGCCTTTGGAATGGCTTTCCGAGGAACCGTTCCTCTGGTGGTTGGCAATAACGAAGACCTGAAAGCTTCTTCGGACATATTGCAGTTGGCGACGAATCTCGAGCCTGCCGTCACGCCGTCGATAGCCGCCCTCCTCTTGGGCCTCGTCGGCTTTGACGCGCTCGTGGGTCTTGCCGCGGCGGCAACGGTTGCGTCGGCCGCGCTCATCATATTCGCGAGGCTTCCCGCCGAGATGATGCCGCCGAGAGGTGTGGGACACCCTGCCAAAGGGTTAGCGCGCTCGGGTCTGCTTAGAACGCGATCATTTCGCGGAATGATCGCTCTGAATATCGTGCTCGTCGCGGCCTCGTCGATGGTTCTTGTAAATACGCCTGTCCTGACCTTGGGGGCCTTCAACCGCGGCGAAGTCTTTGTCGCCATTGCTTTGGCTGTGTTCGGGATCGGAAGTCTTGGCGGGCTCATTCTTGCGCCGCGGCTGTCTGCGCGAATACCTGGCTCCGCGGTGATGCTTTTCGGCGCGGCGCTGGTCTCCGCGAGCCTTTTTATCGGCACGCTGGCGGATGCGTTTGGAGGCGTCATCGTCCTTTGGTTCGCGCTCGGAGCGGGCTGCTCGCTCTCTCAGGTTCCATTGAGCCAATACATTCAGCAGCAGAAGAGTCCCGCCGACCGCATCGCGCTCAGGAGAGGCGTCATCGCCTCGAGCGGCCTGTGCTGGCTGATCGTCGCTCCGATAGCGGGAATGCTGGGGGCCGGAACCAATCTGTCATTCACGTTCGCCGTCCTCGGCTTGCTGTCGGTGCTGGCGACATTCGCGGCGGCTGGATCGGTCGCGATGCAGATCTCGCGGTCATGAGGGAACCCGATCCTATCGGCTCTGAAGGCAGGCGAGCCGCAACAATGGAGTTCAGAATGGACCCATCGAACGTGCGAGGAGGCAGTGAGACGGGTGGCACCGCCGCAAGTCGCCACAAGACGAACCTGGTCCGCGCGTTGGCGTTGACGAGCGGGTTCATGGGGGTCGAGGTCATCGGCGGATTGTGGACGGGGAGCCTCGCTCTTCTCGCCGATGCCGCGCACATGCTGACCGATGCAGGGGGCCTGGCCCTGGCGCTCGTAGCCATTCGGTTCTCCGAGAAGCCTGCCACGCCCCAAAATACCTATGGCTACGTTCGCTTGGAGATCCTGTCGGCCCTCACGAACGCCGTCGTTCTGCTGCTGCTGACCGTCTACATCCTCTACGAGGCGTATCAGCGTTTCCTGAGTCCTCCAGAGATCATCGGAGGACCGATGCTTGCGGTCGCCGTCGCAGGCCTCGTGGTGAACCTCGTCAGCATGAAGTTGCTATCGTCGGGATCATCCGAGAGCCTCAACGTCAAAGGCGCCTATTTCGAAGTCCTGTCGGACATGCTCGGCTCGCTCGGGGTCATCGTCGCTGCGGCGGTAGTCGTTACGACGGGTTGGCAGCTTGTCGATCCGATCATCGGAGCAGGCATTGGGCTTTTCATAGTTCCAAGGACCTGGATCCTTCTCAAGCAGGCGATCCACATCCTGATGGAAGGAACGCCTCCGGAAATAGATCTTTCGTTGGTTGAGACCAGGCTCCTCTCGATCCAGGGCGTCGTTGACGTCGATGACCTTCACGTCTGGACGATCACGTCAGGTCTCGACGCCATGAGTTGCCACCTCGTCATCGGCGACATGCGCGCGGCACCCGGAACGCTGCTGCGGGCGCAGGAAATCATGATCGATGACTTCAAGATCAAGCACACGACGATTCAGATCGAAGACGAAGCGCTTCGAGCCAGGGAGGCGGATGTAAAGCTATGACAGATACGTCGATCCAAGGACTTCTATGTCCTGTCTGCCGCATCAGCCTAGTGATGAGCGAAAGGCAAAATATCGAAATCGATTATTGCCCGCAGTGTCGCGGCGTTTGGTTGGATCGCGGCGAACTCGACAAAATCATCGAACGAAGCACCTCAAAGAACGCTCCCACCCCACCGCCATCCGACGGACCTCGGGGCCAAGGCGGAAGTCCCGACACGGGTGGCTCATCCCAACGAGACTGGAGTGGCTACGGCTCCGGCCACGGGGAAGCAGAGCATCGCTCGTGGGGGAAGCATCAAAGCCATGGAGGTCGCGGCCGCGGCTTCCTCGGCAAGCTGTTCGATTAGCGCTGACGCGACGAAGGTAGATCCCAGTGCTGGAGCCGCCCAATCAGACGAAGCGCTTTGCACCGCTCGCTCCGGAGCTGTCGGTGATAGTCCCCACGTTCAACGAGCGTGACAACATCGAAGTCCTGTTCTGCGAACTCGACACGGTGTTGGCCGGCATCGCGTGGGAGGCAATCTTCGTTGACGACGACTCACCCGACGGGACAGTTCAGGCTGTGCGGGCCCTCGGGGCACGCGATCCTCGGGCGCGGTGCATTCGCCGGATCGGGCGGCGAGGTCTCGCAGGGGCTTGCATCGAAGGAATGCTCGCCGCCCAGGCACCCATTGTCGCCGTCATCGACGGTGATCTACAGCACGACGCGCGCATTCTCCGCTCGATGCTCGATCAGGTCGGACAGGGCGCCGACCTCGTCGTCGCCAGCAGATACGGCGACGGCGGCAACTCCGATGCATTCGACTGGCGTCGCGGCTGGATAAGCCGAAGCGCCACGAACCTCGCGCGCCGTCTCCCCGGAGTGGCAACCACCGATCCGATGAGCGGCTTCTTCATGATCCGTCGGGATCACGTTGAATGGCTTGCCCCGCACCTGTCACGCCACGGCTTCAAGATTTTGCTGGACATCCTGGCCACTGCGCACGGCCGCCTGCGGGTCGTCGACGTGCCGTTCAGGTTCGGTACCCGCAAGCTGGGCGAGAGCAAGCTGGATCGGCGCATCATTCTGGAATTCTTTACGCTCGTTGCGAGTAAGTGGATGGGCTGGACCGTTTCGCCCCGCTTCGTGTCCTTCGCGTTCGTTGGAGGAACGGGCTTAGGCTTGCACCTTCTGGTGTTGAAGGCGGGCCTCGCGTCGGGACTGGCTTTCGCGCCGGCACAGAGCATCGCGACAGTCTCTGCGATGACCACGAACTTCGCGCTGAACAATGCCCTGACTTACCGTGATCGGCGATTGCACGGTTGGCGTGTCTTACCCGCTCTCGCGAGGTTCTACGCCATCTGTGGAGCCGGAGCCCTTGCGAATGTCGGCGTGGCAAATTGGGGGTTCACGGCTGGATCTCGGTGGTGGGTCGCTGGCGTCACCGGGTCCCTCGTCGGTGCGGTCTGGAACTACGCCATGAGCACCCTGTTCGTTTGGGGGGCTACGGAATGACGAAGGCGGCAATCACCGGTTACCCGGCTCATGGGCGTGCATCACGCTCCGGTCTGACTCGATCGCCGGGGTTCTCACCTTACATGGCGCTCTTCGCTGTCGTGGGGATCGCGACCGTGATGCGGGTGGCGTTCGCGGCGACCACGGGCCTCGGGAACGATGAATCCTATTCCGTCGTGATGAGCCGCGAGCTCGCACTAAGCTATTTCGATCATCCGCCGTTGAGCTACTGGCTGGTTCATCTCGCGGTGTGGCTTACCGGGTCCGAGGCACCGCTAATCGTGCGGGCACCATTCCTTATCTTCTCGACCCTATCGACACTTCTACTCTACCAATTGACGAAAAGGCTATTCTACCCCTGGGCGGGCGTTCTGGCGTCGCTCATGATGGCATGTGCTCCGGTTCTCGGCGTAACGAGTGCGTCCTGGGTACTGCCGGACGGTCCGCTGATCACGTTTCTGCTGGCAGGAACGCTGGTTTTGGCGAAAGTGCTCTTCGACGAGACGGCCAGCCCGGCAAATTGGCTCCTCGCCGGATTCTTGGGTGGTATCGCCACGCTGTCGAAGTACCACGGCATATTCTTTTTCGCGGGCACGTTTCTTTTCCTCGTGACCAGTTCAGCGCATCGTTTTTGGTTGAAGAGGGCATGGCCGTATGCGGGGGCATTCGTTGCGCTCCTCGTCTTCCTGCCGGTTTTGATCTGGAACGTAGACAACGACTTCGCCTCCATGGCCTTCCAGGGATCGCGAGCGACGGCGGCGCAGTTCCGGCCATGGATGGTGTTCGTCGTGATTGCCGGAACCGCGCTGTTCCTCACTCCGTGGATATGGGTGGGGCTTATATCGGCCGCTTGGCGGGCCGTTCTCGCGGGCAACGCTGCGCCGCGCTCGTGGTTTTTGCTCTGTCTGGCGGCGGGGCCAATCGTCCTGTTTCCCGTGGTCGCGGCGTGGTCAGCCGCGAAGCCGTTCTTTCACTGGTCGGCGCCGGGATACCTGATGCTCTTTCCGTTGCTGGGGTTTGCGCTCGCGCGAGGGTGGGAAAGCCGTCCGGCAAACAGGCGGTGGGTGATGGGATCCACGATCTTCGTCATCACGGGCATGTTCGCATTCATGGCATTGTCGCTCGTGCCAAGTCTCGGTTCTTTCGGCTCCATCCCGCAGCGTGATCCGCTCCGTGAGCTCGATGCCTGGAGCGGGTTGTCGGAGGCTTTCCGTCGTAACGGACTGACGCTGGACCGATACCGATTCGTCGCCTCGCGAATTTGGCACGAGGGCGGAAAGATAGGCTACGCGCTTGGTTCCGCGTGGCCGATCGCATGCCTCGGCATAGATTGTCGTGGTTTCCAGGAGACCCACGTCGAACGGGGAAGCAGCGGCGACGACGTCCTCGTCGTCGTGCCTCGAGATGCGGCGGCCCTGAGGGACATGCGGTCCCGATTCGCCTCACTTGAAGAAGTCGAAACCATCGACATCCGGCACGATGGGACGTTGGTGGAACCCCTGACTATCCTCATTGGGCGCTGCTACCGATGCGGTGCCCGACGATGAACCGCCTGTTCTCCCAGGGAGCCCCGAGATGACCGAAAAGCTTCGTCTGGATATTCCCCTCCTGCTGCCGAATGTTCCCGACGCCGCGGATGCCTGCGTCAGGAGACTCATCTCAGAGATAAGGGAACGGGAAGGCATTGAACAGGTGCACGTCGCGGCCGATGAGAGCGGCGAACTCGCGCAACTCTGCGTGCACTACGATCCCAACGTCATGAGCTTGGCCCGCATTCGAGAACTGGCTGAAAGCGCCGGTGCGCGCATTACCGAGCGGTTTGGCCACGTGGTTTGGAGAGTTAAAGGCATAACGCATGAGCGTCGTGCCCGGACCGTCGCGGAGAACCTTCGCAAGCTTCCCGGTGTCGTTGAAGCCAACGCCATTTCCTCGGGATTGGTACGAGTGGAATTCGATCGGGAATTCGCCTCCGAGGAAGCAATCGGAGAGGTCCTTTCCCGCATGGGCGTCAGTGCGACGATGGCGCCTCCTACCGTCAGGCTCGTAGAGGCAAATGATCACGCGAGCCATCACCATGGTCATGGTGAACACCCTGCAGGTGGCGACGGCAATTCGCACCCCGAAAGTGGCGATGATCAGGGATCAGCGCGAAGCGCACACGAGCCTGGCGGGCACTCCCACGAGGCGGGTAACCATGCGCATGACGGTAGCGAACATGATCATGCGCACGCCGGTTTCCTTGGACCAAACACCGAGGTGATCTTCTCCCTGGCATGCGGCGGCTCGTTGGCCATCGGATTCGCGATTGAGAAATTTGTCGGGTCCGCACCGGGTTGGTTACCCCTACTATTCTTCGTCGGCGCCTATTTCTTCGGCGGCTTCTTCACGGTTCGCGAGGCCGTCGACAACCTGCGTCTCCGCAAGTTCGAAATCGATACCTTGATGCTGGTCGCCGCCGCTGGTGCGGCATCCCTCGGAGCTTGGGCGGAAGGAGCGCTTCTGCTCTTCCTGTTCAGCCTGGGGCATGCGCTTGAGCACTATGCCATGGGGCGAGCCAAGCAAGCCATCGAGGCTCTCGCCGACCTCGCGCCCAGGACCGCCACTGTGCGGCGCAATGGCGAGACCCGGGAAGTGCCCGTAGAAGAATTGGTCGTGGGCGACGTGGCGCTGGTCAAGCCCAACGAGCGCCTCCCGGCGGATGGCTTCTTGGTGAAGGGTACGTCGAGCATCAATCAGGCTCCAGTGACCGGTGAGAGCATTCCCGTGGATAAGCGTCCGGTGGAGGACGTCGAGGCCGCTCGGGCACGTCCCGATGCGGTCGGTTCCTCCTCGCGCGTGTTCGCCGGCACGGTCAACGGATCGGGTGCCATCGAGGTGGAAGTGACGCGCCTTTCCACGGAAACCGCCCTGGCCAAGGTCGTGAAGATGGTGAGCGAGGCCGAAACGCAGAAGTCACAAACGCAACGCTTCACCGATATGTTCGAGCGGATATTCGTCCCGGTGGTGCTCGGACTCGCGGTGGCGCTTTTATTCGCCTGGCTTGTCATCGACGAACCGTTCAGCGCCAGCTTCTATCGCGCCATGGCAGTCCTGGTCGCGGCCAGTCCCTGCGCTCTTGCCATCGCGACGCCGAGCGCGGTCCTGTCCGGAGTGGCGCGTGCGGCACGAGGAGGCGTCCTCGTAAAGGGCGGCGCACCGTTGGAAAACCTCGGTTCACTCCGTGCGATTGCTTTCGACAAGACTGGAACGCTGACAGAAGGGCGGCCCAGGATCACCGACATCGTTGCGAATTCGGGCGTATCGGAAAAGGAGCTTCTAACGGTGGCGGTCGCCGTGGAGTCCCTCAGCGACCATCCGCTCGCCGCCGCCATCGCCAGGGATGGTCGCGACCGCCTGCAAGGTAGTCAGGTTCCTGGAGCCTCCGGTCTGAAGAGCCTCACGGGGCGCGGTGTGACTGCCACCTTCGAGGGGCAGCCGGTGTGGATCGGTAAGGCCGAAATGTTCGGCGTGGACGGAATCGGTCCCCTGGAGACATCAACGGTACGCGCCATCGAGAAGCTCCGCGAAGACGGCCGCACCACCATGGTCGTACGCGTTGGAGATCGAGACCTTGGAGCGATAGGTCTGATGGACACGCCGCGAACAGCCGCGCGCGAGGCTCTGAAGCAGCTCCGTGACCTCGGCATCACGCGAATGATCATGATCTCGGGTGACAACCAGAAGGTCGCCGAAGCCATCGCCAAGGACGTCGGCCTTGACGAGGCCTGGGGCGATCTGATGCCCGAAGACAAGGTCAAGGCGGTTCGCAAGCTGCGGGAGCAGGACAAGGTCGCCATGGTGGGCGACGGGGTCAACGATGCCCCGGCCATGGCCAATGCGACTGTAGGCATCGCAATGGGGGCGGCAGGGTCCGACGTGGCCCTGGAAACTGCGGATGTGGCCTTGATGGCCGATGACCTCAGGAATCTTCCTTTCGCCGTCGGTCTCAGCCGCCACACGCGCTCGATCATTCTTCAGAACGTCTTCATCAGCCTTGGCGTCGTGGCGTTGCTCGTTCCCGCAACCATTTTCGGATTGGGAATAGGGCCGGCCGTGGCAGCGCATGAGGGTTCGACGCTCGTCGTCGTCTTCAACGCGCTGAGACTTCTGGGCTATCGCGGCAAGCAGGGTTGAGCGCTATGCCTACGCACTCAGTCCAGCTTCGAGGCCTCCGGGATCATCCGGACGACGCGCTGGGGACGGATGCAACTCCCGCTCACTCCGACGTGAAGCAGAGAGCTACGGTCATCACTTGCTTCTCTAGTCGCTAGAGAACCTACCTTCCGATGCGGCGGCTCGCGGCCGTTGGAAATCGGGAAGGACGCAGTGCGAGGCCGTTCTTCGATCGCTTTTGGGCGATCGCGTGAGCCGAGAATGAAGAGGAAGGTATGAGCAAGCACGGGCGTGACCGCACCAAGCACATGAGCGGATATCGCTCCGGAGATCGGTTCGAACCAAATCGATGGACGGACATCGGCCATGATCGCGAACGCCGAGAGTCTCCGGACGACGGCTACGATCGAACATCTCGTGAAGGCTTCGCTCCCGCGAGTCGAAATCTACGGGCAGGCATCTGGCTGATCGCAGCCCTTGCGATGATTGTCTGGTCGGTGCTCGCCTGGGGCGCATTCCTGCTCGTCGATCCGGTCTTCGGCTGGCTTTCAGGGCAGGGCGGCGCGCTTGCTCAGGCGGGCAAGGAAATCGGTGGTCTTCTTCCCGGAGGCAAGGAGATAGCTACCGTCGTGGGCTCGGTCGACGCGCCTGGGCTAATTGGCTCGGCGGCTGCCGCTGTGAAGGCCGTCGCCAAGCCCGTAATCGTCGTCATCTGGGTCGTGGGGAGCTTCGCTTTGCTCGTCGCTCCGAAGGCCATCGGAACGATCATCGGGCGTCGAAACGCCATCGCACGGTCTACTGCATTGCTCCTGGTCGCAAGCGCCATATCATTGCAGTCGATGTCGGGACAAGCACAGGCATTTGAGATGCAATGCCAACAAGCAACACAAATTGAGCATCAAGAATCCTGCATGAAAACGCGGCAGAGCTGCTTGATCAAAATAAGCGATACAGGCCCCATGAGCTGACGCACTGTAAGATAAGCTTCAATTAATGCATGCGCCTGGAAACGCCCAATGGAGAGGAAACGCCATGCGGTTCCGCCGAATGTACTCGACGTTGCTTTCCGTTTCGATGATCACAATCGGTCTATTCGGCGTGGGCCAAGCCGCGGCCGCCGATGACGATGCGCTCGTCCGAATCCTGACAAAGGCATTCCTTGCCCAGAACTTCGCCGCGTATTGCGCTCAATTCAATCCGGATATCGCGAACACGACGCGCGGCAAGGAGGGAAATATATCGCAGCTCGTGCAGCACATCCGGTCGGACGTAATTGAGGGGCTGTCAAAGGAAAACGCCGAAATCGTGATTCGACGATCCGCCGATGCCGCGCGCGCAGGAGCCTTGCTCGCAATCAGACGCTTCTATCAATCGGATCTTTCTCTCCAGCGTCAGGAAATCGCTGCGTGGTGCACGCTCTCTATCCCTTCCGATATCGTGGAGTACGTGCAAGATCACGATGGACAGCATGACCAGTTCGACCGGGCGATCGCAGCCGCAAAGAAGGCGCCGTAAGCGTATCGATCCCGCGGTGGCGGCGACACCAAGCGTCGCCAACGGCTGTCATCGTTCGAAGCGGAACCATGGGTTCCTCGATTTCCCCAAGAATGCGGGCCTCCCGCTCGGAGGCCGCGCCAAATTATGCTCCCGATCGAAGCGGGACTGCACGGCACCTAACGGGTTGCCGCGGACAGGTGCTGATCGATCAGCCGAGGAAGGCTAACGTCGATTTCGCCGTCGGCCGATAGCCCCGCTGGCGCTTCTGCCGTAGCAAATCGAGAAATAGCCTGACGGCATCGGCCTCCTTGGCGAAGGAATGCTGCTTGCTCTGCCCGCGTCCGCCAATACGCCCCCACCGCCGGACAAGGCACACGTCGCCGAACAGCGTCGCCTCGATGGACAACGCATAATAGCGCGCCATGTTCTGCCCGGGGTCGACCCGCTCGAAATAGAGCTGATAGCGCTGGACGATCATGGAGGCAGAGTCGGTGATCGCGCCCCGCTGGTCCAACGAGACTTATGAATCGATCAAGGCTCACTGATTCATTCTCGTGAACTGATCACCGTCGGATCGGACCAGCGAGTAAGGTCTGCCTGGGCTTCACGGTCAATGCACGAAACTGGTTTCGCCGGCACAAGCGCGCATGTCGGCTCGCCTGAACCAGATGGCCCGGCCGCAGCGCAGCGGCGCGTTGCCCGCGGTGAAAATGATCTGCTCGTCGCCTCGCATGCGCAGGATTTCGTGGGGCAGGATGAGCGGCCGGCGGGTGAGCTGCTTCGAGCGCGTGCGGGACGTCCCCGACGCCTGGGAGGCGCGGCTGACTTGGTCAACTTCCACTGTCGTGTCGCCGCAGCGCTTCGAGATGTAGTCCGCAGTTTCGGGATCATTGACCGCTGCGAACGAGATCCAGGACGCACTCTCGAACCACTTCGACGTGGCGTCACGCCCGCCATAAGCCTCCCGCATCTGCCCGATCGACTGGTAGAGCAGGAGCAGGCTGATCCCATACTTGCGGCCCGCATCGCGCGCCGTTTCGAGAATGCGCAGATAGCCCAGGCGCGCCACCTCATCGAGGAGGAAGAGGGTGCGATCCTTCACCCCGCCGTTGCGGTTGTAGATCGCGTTCAGGAGCGCCCCGATGATCACGCGGGCGAGGCCCGGATGATTCTCCAGCGTCTTCAGATCGAGACTGATGAACACGTCGATCCCGCCGTCGCCGACCTCTCCGGTCGTGAAGCTCGAGCCGGATACGAGCGCGGCGAAATTCGGATAGGAGAGCCAGTGGGTCTCCTTCACCGCGTTGGCATAGACACCGGAGAACGTCTCCGGCGTCATCGCGATGAAAGGTGCCACGTTCTCCTTCACGAAGATGGATTCCGAATTGTCGTAGATGGTCTGGAGCCTCTCGCGCAGCTTCGGCTCCGGCTCCGCGAGATTCGCCCGAACCTGGCGCAGCGTCTGGCTTCCTTCATCCGTATGCCCGGACAGGCAGACGTCGGCGATCAGCGCCGTGATCAGCTGCAGCGCCGATGCCCGGAAAAAGTCGTCTCGCGCTGACCCTTGCCGGGGGCTGTCGCTCACGATCCAGGAGGCGACCGCAGCGATATCCTCCTCCTTGGTGCCGCCGTGCTGGCCGATCCAGTCCAGTACGTTGAAGCCCGCTTCGGCCGACCGGGGGTCGAGGGTGAAGAGCGCCCGCTTCGCAGCGCGACGGTGATCGCTGACAATTGGCGCGACTTCGTTGGAGGGATCGAGCACCACCAGGCCACCACCCCATTTGAGCGCGGTGGGCACCGTCACCGACGTTGTTTTGAAGCCACCGGACCCGGCGAACACGACACCGTGGGAGGATCCGAAGGATGCGTCGAAGCATAGGAGCGGCGATCTTCCGCCAGCGCCCCAGGTGTCGTCGTCATCGGCGCGAAACGTCCGATCGGAGGCCGCGTCCCGGTCGACGCGATAGCGCTCTCCAATCACGATGCCGCCGGTCTCCGGAAACAGACGCGCCGCCTCGCTCATCGTCATCCAATCCGCATCACCATGGACGGCGCGCCGCCCCCGGATCCGCCGCGGCTCGGGCGACGCAAACGCGGAGTTCCCTTTAAGCACGACGCGCAGCGCAAAGAGCCCTGAGGCGAACGCCATGGCCCCACCTATGGCGACCGAAGGTTCGACCTGCCAGAGAACACCAGCGGAGTGATCGGGGAGATCGGAAATCCGCCCGACTTCCCGCGAGGCGGCGATGGCCACCGTGGCAACGGCACCAATCATGGTGCCCCAGCCGGCGGACCGGATGGCCACCGCGCCGTTGGCCGCATGCAGAAAGATGACGCCGGCGCCCGCCGACAGGACATATGGCATGGCAAGGCCGATCCGTACGAGAAGAAGCTTCGCGTTCGGCGTCGAAGCAAGGCCCGAAAGCCACCCCTCGCTCCCGGGCAACGCAAGAGCGAGGATGACCATCAATGCGGCGGGCGCGGCCGCGAGGATCAGCCTATTGCACTTCATCGGTGAACGCCTGGGCGCCGAGTGTCGCCAGTCGCTCGCGCTCGATTTCGCTCTCCCGCAGGCGTGCTGCGCCGTCCATCAGGAGGCCGAGGAGGAGTGCGCGCTTCTCGTGTCGGAGCCCGGCTTTGACAATCAGGCCGCCGAGTTCGATCTTCTCGCGAGTGTCCTTCTTGCGCGCATCCGCGCTCCGCGACCGCTGCATGCGCTCAAGCCTCCCCATCCGCCCCTTGAGGAGCGCCAGCGGGCTCCGCCTTCGCGGCTTTGCCCTTCTTGCGAAATCGTGCCGCCAGCTCGGAGAATGCCGAGGCGAGGTCCGCTTCCTCGATTTCCAGTTCTGCAATGCCAGCCCTGAGGGCGATGCGCCCGATGCGTTCGGCCTCTCGCGTCTCTGCGAGCTTCAGCTGCTCTTGCAGCCTGGCGATTTCCTCCCTGATCTTGCCGGAAGCCTTTTTCGTCATCTCGAAGCGTCTTTCGTGTGGGGTGGCATTGAGGATGCAGCCCACCATTGACCGGGATCGCGCATCGGCGCGACCCGGCAAAAAGGCCGGGTCGGCGCAGCCGACGCTCTGACTCATGATCCCGCCGTTCCGAAGGAGCGGTTCCAAGGGCGCAGTTATACGTCGCGAACGCGACGTCCTGCTTCCGACCTTCTGCCGAAGGTCTCGGTGTCCCCTCCCGGCGAACACTGTCGTGTTTTCTCGGGGCAAGCCGGGTCGTGGCCATCACGCATTTCACCGTCCAGATCATTAGCCGCGGGAGCGGGCGGAGCGCCGTGCTGTCTGCTGCCTATCGACACTGCGCGCGTATGGAGCACGAGACCGAGGGCCGGACGGTGGACTATGCGAACAAGCGCGGCCTCGCTCATGAGGAGTTTGTCCTGCCGGCGGAGGCACCGGCCTGGGCACGCGCCCTGATCGCGGACTGTTCGGTCTCCGGCGCCGCCGAGGCGTTCTGGAACAAGGTCGAGGCCTTTGAGAAGCGGCCGGATGCCCAGTTTGCGCGCGAGGCCATCATTGCTCTGCCGGTCGAGCTCAGCACCGAGCAGAACATTGCCCTGGTCCGGCAGTTCGTGGACGAGCAGATCCTCACGCGGGGCCAGGTCGCGGATTGGGTATTCCATAACGAGCCGGGCAATCCGCACGTCCACTTGATGACCACGCTGCGGCCGCTCGCGGAAGGCGGGTTTGGCCCGAAGAAGGTGGCTGCGTGCGGCGACGACGGAGCACCGCTCCGCACCGAGGCGGGGAAGATCCGCTACCAGCTTTGGGCCGGCGAGAAGGGAGACTTTCTTGCGCAGCGTTCAAGTTGGATCGATCTGCAGAACCACCATCTCGCGCTCGCCGGCCTCGACGTGCGCGTCGACGGCCGGTCTTACGCAGAGCGCGGGATCGACGTCGTCCCGACCACCCATATCGGTGTGGCGGCGAAGGCGATCGCGCGCCGGGCGAAGGAAGACGGAACTGAGCCCCGGCTCGACCGTCTCGCTGCCTTCGATCAGAACCGGGCAGAGAACACCCGGCGGATTGAGCGCCGCCCTGAGATTGTCCTCGACATCGTCAGCCGGGAGAAGAGCGTCTTCGACGAGCGCGACCTCGCCAAGGTACTCCATCGCTATGTCGATGATGCCAGCACGTTCCAGCGGCTGTTGGCGCGGATCGTTTTGAGCCCGGACGTATTGCGTCTTCAGGCGGAGGGGATCGACTTTGCGACCGGCGCGAAAGCGCCCGCCAGGCTCACGACGCGCGAACTGATCCGCCTTGAAGCGGAGATGATCGGACGGGCAACCCATCTCTCGACCGCAAAGGGATTTGCGGTCCGCGAGGAGATCGCGGAGACCGTGCTCGCGCGGCACGGCCAGCTGTCGCAAGAGCAGCGCGGCGCCATCGCGCATGTCACGTCGCCGATGCAAGTCGCGGTGGTGGTCGGCCGCGCCGGCGCCGGCAAGACGACCATGATGCGCGCCGCGCGCGAGGTGTGGGAGGCGGCCGGCTATCGGGTCGTCGGAGGCGCTCTTGCGGGCAAGGCGGCGGAGGGGCTTCAGAAGGAAGCGGGGATCGCGTCCCAGACTTTGGCGTCCTGGGAGCTGCGCTGGCGTGGCGGACGTGAGCTCCTCGATGGCAAGACCGTCCTCGTTATCGACGAAGCCGGAATGGTCGCATCGCGGCAGATGGCCGGGTTCGTGGAGGCCGCCTCCCGGGCCGGTGCGAAGCTGGTCCTTGTGGGCGATCCCGAGCAGCTCCAGCCGATCGAAGCAGGCGCCGCGTTTCGGGCGATCGCGGAGCGTGTCGGGTACGCTGAGCTCCAGACCATCTATCGTCAGCGCGAGCAATGGATGCGGGATGCCTCGCTCGCATTGGCACGCGGGCGCGTCGGCGAGGCCGTGGAGGCCTACCAGGCGCATGGCAGGGTCATCGGCGCCGAGCTGAAGGCGCAGGCCATCACGCAGCTGATCGAGGATTGGAACCGGGAATACGCTCCCGAGAGCTCCTCGCTGATCCTCGCGCACTTGCGACGCGACGTGCGCGCGCTCAACGAGATGGCGCGCGCCAAGCTCGTCGAGCGCGGTCTCGTGGAGGACGGACATGCCTTCTCAACGGAAGACGGCGTTCGGAAATTCGCCGCCGGCGACCAGGTCATCTTTCTGAAGAATGACGCCGGGCTTGGCGTGAAGAACGGCATGATCGGGCGGATCGTTGCCGCCGCACCGGGCGACATCGTCGTCGAGGTTGGTGATGGGGAAAATCACCGCCGGATCGAGGTGGAGCAGCGCTTCTATCGCAACATCGATCATGGCTACGCCACCACCCTCCACAAATCCCAAGGGGCAACGGTGGACCGAGTGAAGGTGCTGGCGACGCTCTCGATGGATCGCAACCTCACCTACGTTGCGATGTCGCGCCATCGCGATGACGTCGCGCTCTACTACGGCCGGCGCTCCTTCGCCATCAACGGTGGTCTCGTCGCGATCCTGGCAAAGGCCAACGCCAAGGAGACCACGCTCGATTATGCGAGCGGTCGCTTCTATCGCCACGCTCTCCGGTTCGCGTCTCATCGTGGTCTGCATCTCGTGCAGGTGGCCCGCTCTCTCCTGCGGGATCGGACAGATTGGACCCTTCGGCAGAGGAACAGACTGACCGATCTCATGACGCGGCTTCGCGCAGTCGGCGAGAAGCTTGGGTTCATGGGACGAACCGTCACCAAGACCATCAAGGAGGCTCCGCCGATGGTCGCCGGCATCCCCACGTTTCCGAAGTCGATCTCAGATGCAGCGGAGGACAAGGTCCTCGCCGACCCGGCAGTCAAGAAGCAATGGGAGGAGGTCTCAGCCCGTTTCCGGCTGGTCTTCGCCAACCCGGTAGCCGCCTTCCGGAACCTCGGGATGGAAGCCGCGCTGAAGGATACCGAAGCCGCCAAGGCCGTCCTTGAGAGGCTCGAGCGAGAGCCGACCTCGTTGGGGGCGCTACGTGGCAAGCCAGGCATTCTCGCGAAAGCGACCGATCGACAGGAGCGGCAACGCGCCGAACTCAATGCGCCGGTTCTGAAGAACGATGTGGAGCGCTACCTGCGCATGCGCGCTGAGGCGCAACGCAAGCACGAGGCGGAGGAGCGCGCGGTCCGCCAGCGTGCGTCCATCGACGTGCCAGCGCTGTCCTCGGACGCCCGTCGCGTGCTCGAGCGTGTCCGCGACGCCATCGATCGCAACGACCTGCCGAGTGCGCTCGGGTTCGCGCTCGCGGACAAGATGATCGAGGCGGAAATCATCGCATTCAATCGAGCGGTCGCGGAGCGTTTTGGCGAGCGGGCATTCCTCTCCAACGCCGCGCAGGTACCGGACGGCCCCGCTTTCGAGCGGCTGGCTGCCGGCATGGCCCGAGAGCAGCGCGAGCAGCTGGCCACCGCGTGGCCGACCATCCGCGCTGGGCAGCAGCTCGCGGCCCACGAGAGAACCGAGCAGGCCCTCCGGCAAGCCGAGGCGCAGCGTCTCAATCAAAGCCGGAGGCAAACGCTCCAATGACACGCGTGCGAAACCCGGCTGCGATCGTCATCGCCATGGCCCTTTTGGCGGTCAGCGTGAGCGCGGCCGCCTGGCTTGGCGGCTACCGCATTAATGAAACGCCGAGCTATCCGATCGGGCTTTGGCGCGTGTCCTCGCTCGATCGGCGGGTTTCGGTTGGGGACCTCGTCCTGATCTGCCCGCCGGAATCGGAGACGTTCAAGGTCGCGAGAGAGCGGGGCTATCTGCGTTTCGGGCCCTGCCCGGGCTGGGTCGCCCCGCTGATCAAGAGGGTCGCCGCGGTTGCCGGCCAGGAGATCAGCGTCAGCGCCTCAATCGCGATCGATGGGACACCCCTCGCGCATTCGGAACTGAGGCATGCAGACGCCGCTGGCAGGACGCTCAGCGCGTACGGCGGCGGCGCCGTACCGCCTGATTTTCTCTTTCTCCACTCAGACTTTCCGGGCTCCTATGACTCCAGGTATTTCGGACCCATTCCAGCAAGCGGAATTATCGGGCTTGCACGGCCGGTCCTCACCTTTCATGGGTGAGACGCTTGTCCCCTTTGCCCTCGTCGCGGCCGCGGCGGTGATCGGCGTTCTCGCATGGCGGGGCGACCCCCGATTGCTGCCGCTGGCAATGCTTTTTCCGGCGTTGTGGTCCGCGGCGCGATCGCGTGTCACCGCTCTTCTGGTGTCCGCGGCATACTTTCTCGCGGCGTCCCGGGGCCTGCCTCAGGGCATCGCCACATTCTTCTCACGAGATCTGCTGACCGGCATCGTGCTCTGGCTCGTCGCCTCCACCAGCTTCGTTTTCGTCCACACGGCTCTCTGGACCGGGGCCTCTGCGGGGCGACGAGCCGTGCGATACGCACTCGCGATGATCCTGATGGCCATTCCACCCTTCGGCATTGCGGGCTGGGCTCATCCGATCACGGCTGCCGGGGTCATTTTTCCCGAACGGGGGTGGGCCGGTATGTTGGCCTCATTTGTGCTGCTCACCAGCCTGGTGCTCGGACGGAGGTGGGTTCCGATCATGGCCTTCTTGGGCCTCTGGGGCGTGGGCGTCTGCCACTGGCAGCAGCCCACGATGCCCGGGGGATGGGTCGGCCTCGACACCCACTTTCGCGACATCTTTGGCGCAGGGACCGCCTATGCGGTCCAGGCCGAGACGATCGCACTGGTGAAGGCCGCCGTCGCGCATGGCCCCGGGGTCGCCGTCCTTCCGGAGAGCGCCGCCGGCCAGTGGACTGACACCGTCGAACATTTATGGGCCGAGAGTCTGAAAGGAACGCACACCCTGGTCGTGCTCGGCGCGACACTGGTCACGCGCCACGGCTACGACAACGTCCTGATGGCGGTCACTGCCGCCGGCGGGCACGTGGTGTATCGCGAGCGGATGCCCGTGCCCGTTTCGATGTGGCGCCCCTGGGATGATTGGATGGGTTCCGGCGGAGGAACGCGTGCGGACTTCTTCGCCAATCCGAGCATGATGGTCGCCGGTCGGCGCGCCGCGCCGCTGATTTGCTACGAGCAGCTCATCGTATGGCCCGTGCTCCAGTCGATGTTGCACAAGCCGGACCTGATCATCGGTGTCGGAAATGGCTGGTGGGCCGATGGCACCAGCATCATCGCAATTCAGCGCGCGAGCATCGAGGCATGGGCGAGGCTGTTTGGCCTGCCGCTGGTGCTCGCTTCCAACACTTGAGGATTGCCATGTTCGATGCCGCTCTCGTAAAGCAGTGCGCTGACCCGATGATGAAGCCTGCCATCGTCGAAAAATTCATTTCGGCTGTGGGCCAGGACAATCCCCTCGCGATTTCCGTCTCCTCAGGCAAGCGGGTGATCCTGGTGCCGCCGGCAGCATCGCCGGATGAGGCTGTCGGGATCATCCGGAACTATCTCGGGCATGCAGTCGTGCGCGTCGGCATTACGCAATTTCCCGCGGGTGTCGGCGCTGCCGATCCAAGCGACATCACGGCGGATATCGTTGACCCATGCACGAACTTGAGACTGGGCACGCAGCTTTTCGGCAAGGTCTACCGCATCGTCGTGAAGTGGTACGGAACGCCGCGCGAAGAGGCGTTCACCGATGCAATCGCGGTGTGGAAATCAGGCTATTTTGAAGGAGATTACGTCTTCTCTCAGCTTGACCCTGGTTCTCTCAAAGCCAGTGCGGAGCGCGATGAGCACACGAGCGATGATACTTCCGGTGCACAAAGCCCGGACGAGGCGAAATCGCAGCCGAGCCCTCCCTCGGAGAACGGAGGCGACGATCCCAACAAGGCCGGCATCCGGATTGATTTGAGCGGATTGTCGGCCAGAACGAAGGAATAGGCGCAGGGCGAAAATGTGCGGAACCCGTCTGCTGTTCGAGTGGTGACGCCTAGGCTCAGAGGCGTCCAATAATGTGTCGCAAAACCCGGCTAAACGTGCAGGGAAAGAAAGCGACCACTAGAAATTGAGAATAAACCTTCCTTAGCGGCATCTGATTTCAATGGACCGTGGGGGGCAGAATGTCCGTGCATCAACTGACGAGCAAGCCTGGGATCAGAACAAGAGCTGCTCAAAATCGTACGCTAAGGGCGAACGGAGCATGAACATCATGCCGCCCGTCGGATTAGTGCTGGCAGCCTGAGCGACCTGAAGCCTTCGGGCATCTGGTGCTCAGAATCCCAAGCGTAGATGCCTGTGAGGTTGATGTGTTCCCAACTGAGCGGCGAAATATGTTTGAGAAGGTCATCTGGGATAGTCCGACGCGCCATCCGCAGGTGGTTGGCAGCGCGGTCAAGATAGACCGTGTTCCAATGGACGATAGCGCTGACGACGAGATTGAGGCCAGATGCGCGGAATGCCTGGCTCTCGAATGACCGGTCACGGATTTCTCCGCGCTCGTGGAAGAACACCGCGCGTTTGAGCTTGTGCGCTGCCTCGCCCTTATTGAGGCCGGCTTGACACCGCCGGCGCAAGGCCGGGCTCGAATACCATTCGATCATGAACAGTGATCGCTCGATCCGGCCGAGTTCCCGCAGCGCCTTGGCCAACTGGCTTTCCTTTGGAGACGCCGAGAGCTTCTTCAGAACCGTCGAGGGAACGACGGCGCGCGTCGTGATCGACGCTGCCAGATGCAGCAGGTCATCCCAATGATCAAGGATCAACGCGGTGTTGATCGGTGCTCCGATGTGGCTCGTCAGCGCCGGGTAGGCATCGCCCTTCTCGAACGTGTGGAACTTTCGATCTTTGAGGTTGCGCAACCGAGGGGCGAAGCGCTTGCCGATCAAGGCGAACAGCCCGAAGACGTGATCGCTCGCGCCACCAGTGTCAGTAAAATGCTCCTGGATATCCAGGAGCGTATCCTGGTCAAATAGGCCATCGAGCACGTAGGCCGCTTCGCTTTCCGTGGGGCTAATGGGCAGGATGCTGAAATAGCCGTACTGATCCGACAAGTGGCTGTAGAATTTCGATCCCGGTTCGCTGCCATAGTGCAGATTGACATCGCCGCGTTTTGCCGCTCGGTCGCTCGCACGGAAGAACTGTCCGTCGGACGACGCGGTCGTTCCGTTGCCCCACAGGCGGGAATGCGGGTGACCCGTATGGGCGTCGGTGATGCAGGCCTGGGCGGCGCGATAGGTTTCTGATCGGGCATGGAAGGTGCGCATCCAGCCAATCTGATGGGCGCTGATGCCCTTGGATGCGCCGGCCATCCGCTTCGGACCGAGATTGGTTGCATCGGCCAGGATGCCGGCCAGCATGGCAGAGACATTCCGTGGGGTGTCGCCTGTGCGGACATGTGTGAAATGATCGGCAAAGCCCGTCCACTCATGCACTTCCCTGAGGAGATCAGGAACTTCGACCAGCGGATACATCTCGCTGATCTCCGCGTTCAGTTCTTCGGCTGCCGCAGGAACGTCGCCGACGGTCGGCGTCACGATCAGCGTTCCCGCTTCCAGACGAACCCCCTCGAGGTTACGAGCGCGAGCGCGATAAGCCAGGCGCTTCAGATTGAAATCCAGCACCTGCATTACTTCGTTCAGCCAGACGGCGCCGTCACCGCCCACACCAAGGCCAAGCCGATCCTCTTCCTTCATCGTGGTGAACGTAGATCGCGGCATGAGGTGCTCGTCGATCGGGCGGAACGAGCGGCTGCCCTCTACCCATATATCCGCCGAGCGAAGGCGCTCGCGCAATGCGGCGAGCGTGGCTATCTCATAGAGCCGGCGATCAGGCTTCTGCTGCCCAAAGATTAGTTTTCGATCGGTTGGACTGAGATGGTTGGTCGGAACACGCTCGGGCAGTGCACGCCGTCCCTCCGAATGAAGCCTTCGGAGCATGGCAACGGCTGTGAGCAGGGAATCGTGGCGGCGCGCCGAACGGAACGTAAAGGTCGTTAGGAACGCCGTCGCGTATTTGAGGACGCCCTTATACTGCTCGGCCGCCAGCATCAGCGGGGATACCTCATTTTCCTCGACCATTGCTGCAAGCTCCGGTTTCATCCGCAGCAGCCGGTGCCAACCGACCTTCTGGTCGAGTACTTCGAGTGCGTCCTGACCCCGATCGTTGGCCGACTGCAGCGCTGTTATCGTATCGAGGAACATGCGCAGGGCCTTGGAGGTGTCTGTCCGGTGGTCCATATGCCGCCGTTTCTTACGGCTGTTAGCCTGCGAGAACAGCCGCCCGATCAGCTTGATGAACATGGTCACGGCATCGTCGGTCAGCTTCTCACCGAGTTTGATGACCTGCGCGACGATCAGGGCGTGACGACGACTTGCATTGAAGTCGTTGGCCAGCCACGCTGGCGTGGCCTTGCCCTCGCGGACCATTTGGTCCCACCGCCCGGAAGCCACGCGCGCCCGGAAGCCGGGATCAATTCCGAACGTGCGCAGGAAGGCAATCCGTTCAGTGAGTCCAACCAGATTCGAAGCCGCGGGCGCTTCAGGCGCCGACCGCAACCAATGGAAGCGGGTCTGACCGATCGCCGCATCAACCTCGAGCAGCTTGTCGAGCGCCTGCAGTTTCTCTGGTGCCAGACCTTCGATAAGCGCACCCTCGGCGCGGCGGCGAGCTATGGCGCGAGCCGCAAACCCCATTCGCTCGATGATCTCCGCCGCCGGCAACAGTACTCCGCGTTCTCGCAGCGTGGCGACAATGGCGTTTACAATCGAAGCGCCGCTGTCGGACATCGCGGCCGCCTCAATTGCCGATAACAGCCCCGCGCGACGATCCTGAGATGTCGCGCTTCTGACGCCGAGATAGCTCATCAGGCGCGCAATGTGATCGCGACGCGTCTCTTCCCGCCGGGCATAGGTTGGGAACACAGGGGGATCGGCACCGATCTGGTCGGCGACATATTTCAGCATCGCACGCGGCGGAATTTCGCCGGCCGCCAGCACCCGGCCCGGATGTCTCATAACGCAAAGCTGAACAGCAAAGCCGAGCCTATTATGCTCGCGTCTGCGCAGATCAATCTCGAGGCGATCAGCGGCGGACAATGAATAGTGTCGGATCAGGCTGTCCTCATCAGCCGGAATGTCGAAAAGCTGCCGTCGATCCTGAGCTTTGAGAATCGTGCGCCTGGCCACTGCTCAACTCCGCATACAGCACCAACTACCGCTGAATGTTGCCGAACTGACCGGATGTGGAAACAGCAGCGATCCTGCTGGCACCGTTATCCACTGGGATCAGACGCACTGCCGCGGAAATCGCGAGACACAACCAAACTCGGTTCACGCTTCGTCCTTAGCGTACGATTTTGCACAGCTCTTGTTCCGACCCCACTGTTCGTTGAGGACCTCGACCGGGCCATGTTGGTTTACTGCCGCGAGCCGACCCTGCACATCTTCCGCGTGGCCGATCTTGAAGAGGTTTCGCTTCCCGAACCTGAATGCATAGGTCGAAGCCGCGCCGTGTCCCGACCGCTCGACCATGTAGTTGGCATCGCCTGGGCGCGGGCCGGTTGTCGGACGATGCCCCTCGTTGAGCCTGCGCATGCGCTTCAGAGCGGGCAATTCCGGAAGCAGGAGCCTTTCTGCCGGCAACGCGAGGACTCTGGCAACATCCTCCTCGCCGATCTCTTCGACGCCGGGGGTCGCTACCATTGTGAGCTGGCTCGCCAGGACGTCGGACAGGAGTGGCGGTGGGCCGAAACGCCACACTTCGGCCAGGGCGACGGCATGCGGAAACTTATAGTTTCCACCGTCGTCGAAATCGCGCGCGTCCAGATCCGCATGATCGACGATCTCTAGATGCCGTAATAGGCCGGTGCAGGGCGTGCGATCAGAACCGTGCTGGTTAGCCGCCTTGCCTTCCGAATGCTCCCCGATTGTTCGTCCATGGCTGTGCGCTCAGTTCGGAATCGGGCTGGCGCTGCGGAAGCGCATGAACAGGCTCGGCGTTGCGGAACCGAAAGCCATCACGTCGTAGGTCTCCGGTTCCATTCCGGCAACGTCCATGCCCGGCGATCCCACCGGCATGCCGGCAACGGCAATGCCGCGTACGGACGGACGCGCAGCCAGGAGCCGGATCAAAGCCGTGGCTGGAGCATGGCCTTCGAGAAGGTAGTTTTCGACCTCGGCCGTGTGGCAGGACCAGAGCGCCGAGGGAATCCCAAAGCGAACTTTGATTGCGTTCATCCTTCGCTCCCCGACGATCTTCGTGGAAAAGCCGGCCTTCGCAATATGGTCGGCCGAGGCCCCGCAACAGGCGCAGGACGGATCCTTGTAGACCGTGACCAAAGGTTGGCCGGCGGCCCTGGCAGCCGCTGGCGCGAGCAGCGTCGCGCCAGCGAGCAGGAGCACGCGTCTGCGATCCATGTTCATCGGGTGGTCCTCCGGGGACGGGGAGCGCTGCAGCGCTCCCCGGGATAGCGAGATGTTAGTTCGCCTTGGCGATCTTGGTGACCGTCAGACGGCCGCTCACCCGATCGGCCTCGAACTTCACCTTGTCGCCGACCTTGACCGCTTTCAGCATGGCCGGGTCGGCGACGGCGAACACCATGGTCATGCCGTCCATGTCGAGGTTCTTGATCGGCCCATGCTTGAGCGTGATCTTGCCCTGGGCCTGGTCGATCTTGGTGACTTGCCCGCCGACCGGCGCGGTCTGTGCCAAGGCGACGGTAGAGAACGCCGAGATCGCAGCTGCCATCATGAATTTGCGCATCATTCTGCTCTTTCTCTTCGGCTCGGTCACTTGACGACAATCTTGCCGAACATGCCGGCTTCTCGGTGACCCGGGATCAGACAGGAAAAGTCGAACTCGCCTGCCTTCGTAAACTTCCACACAATCTCCCCCGTCTTCTTCGGAGCGAGACGCTTAGCGTTGGGATCGTCGTGCTCCATGTCGGGGTTCTTCGCCATTTCGACGGCGTGTTTGAGATTTTCGTCCAGAGTGGCAAGGACGATTTCGTGGTCGAGCTCGCCGTTGTTACGGAGGACGAACTTGACCTGCTCACCCTTGCGGATATCGATCTTGTTCGGGATAAACACCATCTTCCCGTCCGATTCGCGCATGGTGATCTGGATAGTACGTGCCGGTTTCTTGGGATCTCCAGGTTCGCCATACGCACGCTCATCGCCACTGGAGTGGCCTGCGTCCGCCAGCGCGGCCGTGGATAGTGATAGGGCCGCGAGAGCGGCGACCAAAATTCTCGTCTTCATCTGGAATTCCTTCTCAATGATTGTTGTGGGGGGATTTGACGCCGGGTTTCACGACGTTGAACTCGGCAGTCTTGGTCTTGTCGAACTTAGGGGAAGGAGCGCGTTCAGCCTTTTTCGGTTCGCCCTTCCACTCGAAGGCGACCGTCCCTTCCGGGTGCTTGAACCAACCCGGATCCTTGTAGTCGCCGGATGCGAGCCCCTCGCGCACCTTGACGACCGAGAACATGCCGCCCATCTCGACCGCCCCGAACTGGGCGAAGCCCGTCATCATCGGCAGCGTGTTGTCGGGCAGCGGCATCTCCATCTCGCCCATGTCCGCCATGCCCGCCGTGCCCATCGGCATGTAGTCGGGGACGAGCTTGCGGACTTTCTTGGCGAATTCCTTCTTGTCGACCCCGATGAAGTTGCGCACGTCGTGGCCCATGGCGTTCATTGTGTGATGCGACTTGTGGCAGTGGATCGCCCAATCGCCGGGCTTGTCGGCGACGAAATCAAAGGCGCGCATCTGCCCGACGGCGCAGTCGATGGTGACCTCGGGCCAGGCCGCGCCCTCCGGCACCCAGCCCCCATCGGTGCACGACACCTTGAAGTCGTAGCCGTGCATGTGGATCGGGTGGTTCGTCATGGTGAGATTGCCGAACCGGATGCGGACCTTATCGCCCTTGCCGGCAACGATGTGGTCGATCCCGGGGAAGACCCGAGTGTTCCAGGTCCACATGTTGAAGTCGGTCATCTCGGCGACCTTCGGCACATAGGTGCCGGGATCGATGTCGTAGGCCGCCATCAGGAACACGAAGTCCCGGTCGACGCGCCGAAATGCGGGATCCTTCGGATGCACCACGAAGAAGCCCATCATGCCCATGGCCATCTGGACCATCTCGTCGGCATGGGGGTGGTACATGAAGGTGCCGCTCTTCTGGAGCTGGAACTCGTAGACGAAGGTCTTGCCGACGGGGATGTGCGGCTGGGTCAGCCCACCGACCCCATCCATGCCGCAGGGCAGCAACTGCCCGTGCCAATGGATGGTGGTGTGCTCCGGCAGCTTGTTGGTGACGAAGATGCGGACCTTGTCGCCCTCGACCGCCTCGATGGTCGGTCCGGGCGATTGGCCGTTATAGCCCCACAGGTGGCCGACCATGCCGGGCGAGAACTCGCGCACCACCGGTTCGGCGACGAGATGGAACTCCTTCCAGTCCCCGTTCATGCGCCAAGGCAGGGTCCAGCCATTGAGCGTGACGACGGGCTGGTAGTCCGGGCCGCTCGTCGGGACGAGCGGCGGCTGCATGACCGCCTCCTTCATGGTTGCGGCTTCGGGGATCGCGGCCGCCTGGGCGCGGCCTGACACGGCGCTTGCGCTGATCAGTGCCATGCCACCGGAGGCGCCGAGGAAATTTCGACGTGAGATCGTCATGATAGTCTCCTTTCTCGGGTCAGTTCCCGCCGCCTTCGGCGGCCGAGGCCATGACGGAGCCTTCGCCAGCCGAGCCGGCTGAACTGCCTCCGCCGACGATCGCGGTCTCGAAGTCCACGGTGGCGATGAAGAAGTCGCGCTTGGCGGAGATCGCCGCGACGTTGGTGGCGATGCTTTCCCGCGCCGTCGTCAGAAGCTCGAAGACGTCGATCAGCATGCCGTTGTATTCGAGCAGAGCCTGCTCGTTGATCGTCCGGCGAAGCGGCAGAATGCTGTTCTGATACTGGCGGGCGATGTCGTAGCTGCCGCGATAGGTGAGATAGGCCGCGCGCGCTTCCGAGCGCACGTTGATGGCTTTCTCCATCAGGCGGTTGACCGCCTGCATGTAGATTTCCCGCGAGCGGCGCACGTTGACTTCGCCGCCGTCAAAGATCGGGATCTGGATTTCGAGCTCGAAGCCGCGCGGCGACGAGCTCTCCCGTACGCCGTCCACGGTCGATCGCTCGTAGTTGCCGCGCCAGCCACCATCGAGCATGGAGATGAACCGCGTCGCCTCGGTCAGCCCGAGAGTCTTGGCCATGGCATCGAGCTCGAGGCGCGCCGCGATAAGATCGACACGCTTTCGAATGGCTTCGACTTCGACCTGCTGTGCCGTCTGGATGCGGGGCATGCCCGGGAGCTGACCCGGCAATCTGTAGTCGACGTCGGCCCCCCACAAGCCCAGCATGCGGGTCAGGCCTTCGCGGTCCGTGCTGACCTTCAATCGAGCCTGGGCAAGCTCGTTGGACACCTCGGCGTAGAAGGAACTCGCTCGCGCCTGGTCGAGTTTCTTCGCGGCGCCGGTTTCGCCGAGCTTGCGCGTGAGGTCGGCGGCCGCGTCGGCGGAAACCCGTGCCTGCTCGAGGAAGGACGCGGTCTGCCGCGACGCCACAGCGCGGTAATAGGCGCGGCGGGTCTCCGCCGCAGTGCGGAAGGTTGCCTCGATTGCTTTCTGCCGGGCGGCTTCGAATTGCGTCCTGGCGATGTCGCTGCGGGCCGGAAGTGTCAGGAGCGCCAGGATGTTGGCGATTACGCGACGTTCGATATCCAGCGAACCGCCGGTGGAGAGCCGCTCGACTCCGATGACCGGATTGGGCGGCAGGCTGGCCTCGACGAAGGCAGCCTCGGAAATGCCGAGCGCATTGTACTCGGCCTGAAGACCGCGATTGTTGATGAGCGCAAGCTGGACGGCGCCGTCCGCGGTCAAGGGCTTGGTCAGGAGTGCCTTGACGCGGCTCTGGACCGCGGACGCCTCGGCGGAGGACACGATCTTCACGGTGTCCTTGCCGATCGCGGCCGAGACCTCCGCCGACACCGGGCTCATGCCGCCGTCCGGCGTGAAGGTTACGCAGCCACCCAGTGTCGTGGCGACGGCGCCGATCGCGACGAGACGCCTCCATGGTGGCGCAGGAACAGGCTTCGCCTGGCTATCGATTGTGAGCGCCATCATTCGCCCCCTGTCTTAGGAGCGACGCGCTCATTGCGCTCGATCCAGGGTTTCGGATCGACCGGACGGTAATCGACCGTTCCCGCGGTGACGGGCGCGTAGCGCAAGGGCTTCACGCTCGAACTCGCATCGGATGGGCTCTGCCCCACCTCGATCGCGGGCGGTCCGGAACATGCGGACAGAGCGACGGCGAAGGCCGTCAGCAAGACAGGTTTCATGGAGATCCTCGGAATCGGCCCAGTCGGCCTGAGCGGCATGGCCGCGCGGCATCGAACAGCGATCTTCAGCGGCTGCGGAGACGCAGCGGCGAAAGCCGTCGGCAGAAACCCGAGGACGGAAACACAGACGGATTAAATCCGTCAGCAGTCAGAGGTCGTGAAGGGAGTCGGCCGACGATCAGACGTCGGTGGATCTTGGCGGGCGCTCGAGGCGCGTCGCGGACGATTCCTTTACACCCGCATCGAGCGACGGATGATCGATGGTCCGCACAAAAGCGATGATCGCCATAGCGCATCCGCTGGCGGGAATTGCCGTGTGGCAGGCCATGGCGCAGCAGGAGTTGGATGCATCGCCGTGCTGATGTTGGGCGGAGCAGGCCGAGCCGTCTGCTTCCAGACAAGCGGAATTCTGGGCCAGGTCGCTGTCGCCGTGCTCATGCGATCCGCTGGAATGGCTGGTCTCGATCGGGGCGTGGTGCCCTTTCCCACCGCTCGATACCATCAAGGTGTTCGCAATACCCCATCCCGTGCTTGTCACCAAAAAGGCGAGCACGGTCAGAAGAACCACGAATGAGCGAAGCGAAAGCATCATATCGCCTCGCAAAATACGGGTGACGCCGTGAATGGCAAGGACCATTTTGGCGTCATGTAAAAAAGCTTCGACGCTGGTCCTCGGCAGTCACACGAAAATCCCTTGCAAGGCTTTCGCTTTATCACCGAGAACATCAACGCTACGACATCCGGCGGCCGCCTGGTCTTCCACGTATTCGGGGCTCTAGTCCGGATTATGCACCAGGGTTGGCGGGCATAGCCTAAGCTGATCGGGGTGCAGCGGGAACCAATGCGCCCGCGACCCCGTCAGCGCCCACGTTGATCCTGCTCAAGGCGGTCCTTTCATGCGCACCTACGATGAGGCATAGTTCGCCGGTGAGGCGATGAGGCACATGCTCAGGCTCAGTTCCGCAGCGGAGTGGGTGAAAGTGCTACCAGCGATCCTGGTGGCACTGGCCATGCTGTTCGCGCCCATCGCCAACGCCTATTCCGCGCCATGCCACGACGAGGATTCGGCATACGCCGTAGCGGTGGATCATCCGCACCAGATCGCCTCGCCTGATCCCGCGGATCATCATTCGGACGAGCCGACCCAACCCGCTGACCACGGAAAGTGCTGCAGCGTCTCCTGCAGCGTCTATGTGCCCGTGGCCGACGGCGCGGATTTGCACGTTCTGGATCTGACCTTTGTGCGACAGCCCTTTGATCTCGCCAACCAGGCCGCAGACGGCCTGGCGGTCTTGCCCGGCCTCGATCCCCCGCGTTTCCAGAGCTGATAGCGGTCTCAACGCATTTCAGGCGTGAGACGGACGCGCGAAGCGGCACCCCTTGAGGGTGCCGGCGCGTCGACGCGCCGCAAGATGCCCCCGAAATCAGCGTCGGTCTCGTGCCGATGGGGAAACGAGGACCTTTCCATGTATGGTCGCGACACGCTTGCCGAGCCTATGGCCGGCACGGCTGCGCTCGGGCAATCCGGACCGACGGGCACCGGAGCCCCGCAGCAAACCCGCAATGCCCAAGCGGGCGCCTTCTTCAGCGACCCCGGAACTTTCGCTCGCGATGTCCTGTCCTATGGCAGGGACGCGGCCGAGCGCTGGATCCTGTTCTGGGACACGCTTCGCCAGCGGGCCGACAACATGCTGGCGCACGAGCGCGCCGGAAAGCCGCCGCTGCTCGACTTCGACTATGAAGTCCTGCTCGATGCCCGCCGGTTTGAGCGTCCGGCAAATTATGCGCTCCTGCGCGTGACCCGCGTCGGAGATCAATGCCTGGACGCTTGCCTGGACGCTGCCAAGCCGCCGGTGGTGATCCTCGATCCGCGGGCCGGCCACGGACCGGGGATCGGCGGCTTCAGGCAGGACTCCGAGGTCGGCCTCGCCCTGCATCAGGGGCATCCCGTCTATTTCGTCACCTTCTATCCCGAGCCTGCCGCAGGGCAGACGCTCGCCGACGTGCTTCACGTGCTGCGGCGGTTCGTCGAGGAGGTGTCACGCCGCCATTCCGGCGCCGCGCCCGTGCTCTACGGGAATTGCCAGGCCGGCTGGGCGGTGACGCTGCTCGCCGCGGACTGCGCGGGGCTGACGGGTCCCGTCGTTCTCAACGGGACCCCTCTGTCCTACTGGGCCGGCGAGAGCGGCATCAACCCGATGCGCATCGCGGCGGGCTTCGAGGGCGGCGCATGGCTGACGCATCTCCTCGCCGACCTCGGGGACGGCCGCTTCGATGGCGCCTTCCTGGTGCAGAACTTCGAAGGGCTGAAGCCCGAGGCGGTGTGGGAGAAGTACGCGAACCTCTATGCCCACATGGACACGGAGCGGGAGCGGTTCCTCGCCTTCGAGCGCTGGTGGGGCGGCTACTACTTCCTGAGCCGCGAGGAGATCCTCGCCATCGTCGAGAACCTCTTCGTCGGCAACCGGCTCGAGGAGGGGCGCCTGCGCATCTGCGCGGGGTGCCATGCGGACCTCAGGCGCATCCGCAACCCGCTCGTGATCTTCGCCTCCTATGGCGACGACATCACCCCGCCCCATCAAGCGCTTGGCTGGATACCGGTCGTGTACCGCGACACCGACGACCTGAAGGCGGCGGGCCAGCGCATCGTCTATCTCGTCAACCGCCATGTCGGGCATCTCGGCATCTTCGTTTCCGCCAAGGTCGCGCGGCTCGAGCACCGGGCGATCCTGAAGAGCCTGCCGCGGATCGAGGCCCTTCCGCCCGGTCTCTACGAGATGAAGATCGACAATCCCTCGGGCGATCCCGAATGCCGCGACGGTGGCTACGCTGTCCACTTCGAGGCGCGTGAGGTCTGCGACATCCGCTTCCCCCGGCAGGACGATGCCTTCGAGCGCGTGCGCGACCTCTCCGAGCGCAACGAAGCCTTCTACAGCACTTTCGTTAGCCCCTGGGTGCAGACACTGACGACGCCATGGTCTGCGGCGCTGCTGGAGACGCTGCATCCCATGCGCACGAGCCGGCACCTCCTGTCGGAAGGCTTCCTGCCCTGGATGCACGGTGTCCGCTGGCTTGCGACGCAACTCGCTGCGGACCGGCATCCGGCCGCACCGGACAATCCCTTCAAGGTGCAGGAGGAACACATCTTCTCCCGTGTCACCGAGGCGATCGCACAGGGACGGCGCCTGCGGGACGCGGTGTGGGAGCGCGCCTTCGACGAGCTCTATAGCGGCGCGGGCAGTACCCGCCCGGTCGATATGGAACCACAGGACAGGAGCGAGAACACAAGGCCGCAAGACACACGGAGCGGTTTGGATTTCCAGGCGGCGGGCATCAGCCGCGCCGCAGCAACAAGAGGGAACTGACCATGACGACGTTTCACAATCTGATGCTCGCCAGCGCGCTGCTGCTTGCTACGCCGGGCTTCGCCGAGGACGCGCACCATCCGCCGGAGGCCCAGCCTGCTGCGCCCCAACCCACGGCGCCCTTGGCGGTCACGCCCACGCCGCAGCCGCCTCAAGCCGCCCCGGCACCCGGTGGTCCTCAAGGCATGATGGGGATGATGGGTCAGGGTGGCATGGGCATGATGGGAGGCGGAAACACAGGGGCCGGCATGGGGATGATGGGCGGAGCCGCCGCCGGCGCCATGGGGATGGGCCAGATGATGGATCCCGGCCGGATCACAGGGCGCATCGCCTTCCTGAAGGCCGAACTGAAGATCACCGACGCCCAGCAGCCCTTGTGGAGTGCGTTCACGGAGGCGCTCAAGGCCAACCGCGCCATGATGGGCGACATGCAGGAGATGATGATGGCCGCGCAGGGCGGCGGCGCCCCGACCGTGCTGCAGCGGATCGACGGTCACGAGCGCATGCTTGTCGCCCGTCTCGAAGCGGTACGGCGCCTCAAGGCCGCGCTCGGGCCGCTCTACGCGTCGTTCGACGAGGCACAGAAGCGCACGGCGGACCAACTCATGATGCCGGGCGGAATGGGGCCCATGTGAGCATCGTGACCATGTGAGCGTCGAGTCCAGGTGAGGATCGAGCCCTTGGGCGGATCGGCATGAACGCGGCCGGTCCGCCTCGAGCAGGCGGGAGGATCATATGTCCTTGCATGACGACACCAGCCATATGCCGCGACCCGGCAACGACAACGGCGCGCAAGTCCGGCACCGAGGATTCTGGCGCTCGCCTGGCGGCATCGTCGCCATCGGCTTTCTTCTCGCGGCGGGCTTCCTGTTGCTCTCGGAGCATCGTGCCCATGCGCTGGGATACCTGCCCTTCCTCCTGCTGCTCGCCTGCCCGCTGATGCACATGTTCATGCATCACGGCCATGGCCACCATGCGGGACACTCACGGAGCAGGCCGGGGCCGGGGCCCGAAGGGGATGTCCGATGATCGAAACGCCGGCCTACGGCCTGTGGGGCCTCGTCATCCTCAACTCGGTGGTCTTCATCCTGTTCGCCGCGAGCTTCACCCGGCTCAGGACGCCGCGGGACTGGCGCACCCTCGGGGCGTTCTCGGCCTTCGTCGTCGCCCTGTTCACCGAGATGTATGGGTTTCCGCTGACCATCTACCTCCTGTCGGGATGGCTCGGCCGGCAGTTCCCCGGCGTCGATTTCTGGTCCCACGACGCCGGTCATCTGCTCGAGACCCTGTTCGGGTGGCGCGTGAATCCCCATTTCGGGCCGTTCCACATCCTCAGCACCATCCTGGTCTTCGGCGGCTTCTGGCTGCTCGCGGTGAGCTGGAACGTGCTTTATGCGGCCCAGCGCGATCATCGCCTTGCGACCGAAGGCCCGTACGCGCGGGTCCGGCATCCCCAGTACGCCGCCTTCGTCGTCATCATGTTCGGCTTCCTGCTGCAGTGGCCGACGCTGGTCACCCTCGCCATCTTCCCGATCTTGGTCTGGGTCTATGTCCGGCTGGCGCGGCAGGAGGAAGCGGCTGCCCGCGCCGAGTTTGGGCCCCTGTGGGACGATTACGCCCGTCGCGTTCCCGCCTTTCTCCCTCGTATCGCAATTTCATCCCCATACGTCCCTTCCTCCGGAGACGGTCCTCATGACTGAGCATGACGCGCACGCCGGCCATCATCATCATGCCCCTGTGGATCACCCGCACATCGGGACCGGAAGCTCGCCCGCGGAGACGGTCAAGGACCCCGTTTGCGGGATGGAGGTGAACCCGGCCACCGCCGGGCTCCGGTCGGAATACGGCGGCAAGACCTATTTCTTCTGCTCCGCGAAATGCCACGACACATTCGAGGCGGCACCCACCGCCTATGTGGCCACGGAAGCTCAGCCGCGCCCCGCCAGGGAGCAGCCGAAGGGGGTGATCTATACCTGCCCCATGCACCCCCAGATCCGGCAGATGGGGCCGGGCAACTGCCCGATCTGCGGCATGACGCTCGAACCGGAGGTGACGACAGGCGAGACCGGCCCCAGCGCCGAGCTTCTCGACATGACGCGGCGGTTCTGGGTCGGCCTCGTCCTTGCCGTGCCGGTCCTGGCTCTGGAGATGGGCGGGCACCTCACCAACCTCCACATGCTGCTGGGTGCCCAGGCCTCCAACTGGATCCAGTTCCTGCTGGCCACACCGGTGGTGCTCTGGGCGGGATGGCCGTTCTTCACCCGCGCGTGGCAATCTCTGGTCACGCGCCGCCTCAACATGTTCACGCTGATTGCCATGGGCGCGGGCGTGGCGTGGGCCTACAGCGTGGTGGCGACCTTCGCGCCGCAGATCTTCCCCGCCACCTTCCGCGCCACCGACGGATCGGTGGCCATCTATTTCGAGGCGGCCGCCGTCATCACGGTGCTGGTGCTGCTGGGGCAGGTGCTGGAGCTGCGCGCCCGGGAGCAGACCGGCGGCGCCATCCGCGCTTTGCTCGACCTCGCCCCCAAGACCGCGCGGCGCATGCGCAGCGACGGCACGGACGAGGACGTGGCGCTGGAACAGGTCGTGGTCGGCGACCGCCTGCGGGTGCGCCCCGGCGAGAAGGTGCCGGTGGACGGCGAACTGGTCGAAGGGCGCAGCTCGGTCGACGAGTCCATGATCACCGGCGAATCCATGCCGGTCACCAAGGACGTCGGCGCGAAAGTCATCGGCGGCACCCTCAACCAGAGCGGCGGCTTCGTCATGCGCGCCGGCAAGGTGGGGCGGGACACCATGCTGGCGCAGATCGTCCACATGGTGGCGGAGGCACAACGCTCGCGCGCGCCGATCCAGCGGCTGGCCGACGAGGTCTCCGGCTGGTTCGTGCCGGTGGTGATCGCCATCGCGGTCCTCGCCTTCGCGGCGTGGGGCGTCTTCGGACCGGAGCCGCGCTTCGCCCACGGGCTGATCGCCGCCGTGGCGGTGCTCATCATCGCCTGCCCCTGCGCGCTCGGGCTGGCGACGCCCATGTCCATCATGGTGGGCGTCGGCCGCGGCGCATCCATGGGCGTGCTCATCAAGAATGCCGAGGCGCTGGAGCGGTTCGAGAAGGTGGACACGCTGGTGGTGGACAAGACCGGCACCCTGACGGAAGGCAAGCCGAAGGTGGTCGCCCTGAGGACGGCCGGCGGACTGGAAGAGGACGCGCTCCTGCGGCTAGCGGCGACGCTCGAGCGGGCGAGCGAGCACCCGCTCGCGGCGGCCATCGTGGCCGCGGCGGCGGAGCGCGGCCTGCCTCTCGGCGAGGCCCAGGATTTCGACAGTCCCGTGGGCAAGGGTGTGACCGGGAGCGTGGACGGCCGCAAGCTCGTCATCGGCAGCCATCGCATCATGGGCGAGGCGGGCGTGGACCTTTCGGCGCTTTCGGCCGAGGCCGAGGCGCTGCGCGGCGACGGCGCCACCGTGATCTTCGTCGCCGTCGACGGGCGCGTCGGTGGCCTCATCGCCATCGCCGACCCGGTCAAGGCGACGACGCCCGCCGCCTTGGCGGCCCTCAGGGCAGCCGGGGTCCGCGTCGTCATGCTCACCGGCGACAACAGGACCACCGCGCAGGCGGTGGCGCGCCGCCTCGGCATCGACGAGGCGGAGGCGGAGGTCCTGCCGGAGAACAAGGCGCAGGTGGTTGCCCGGCTGCGCCAGGAAGGCCGCATCGTCGCCATGGCAGGCGACGGCGTGAACGACGCGCCCGCGCTCGCCGCGGCGGATGTCGGCGTCGCCATGGGAACGGGCACCGACGTCGCCATCGAGAGCGCCGGCGTGACCCTGCTGAAAGGCGATCTTCAGGGCATCGCCCGCGCCCGGCAGCTGAGTCACGCCACCATGAGCAACATCCGCCAGAACCTGTTCTTTGCCTTCATCTACAATGCGGCGGGCATACCGGTGGCGGCGGGCGTGCTCTATCCCCTGTTCGGGCTTCTGCTGTCGCCCATCATCGCCGCCGCGGCCATGGCGCTGTCATCGGTCAGCGTCATCGCCAATGCCCTGCGCCTGCGGCGCACGCCGCTCGGCTGAGGCGTCCTCGTTCTTGGAATGCAGAGGCGGGTCCGGCTCCAGGGAGGGAATCATGATGAATTTCGACGGTATGATGGGCTCCGGCATGTGGGGAATGTGGCTGTTCAGCCTCCTGATCCTGGTGCTGGTCGTCCTCGGGATCGCGGCGCTCATCAAGTATCTCGGACGATGAGAGTGCGTCCCGAGGACGGAGGGGGTGAGCAGGCCAAGCCGGCCCACCAAATGCCGGGACTAAACAGCCGCCAGAGCCGGTTCGACCGTCTTCGTCCGCCATAGCTCATGGCCTTGTGGCGGGAGGCATTCGCCTTCAGCTTCGTCCCGTCCACCGCCACATGACCGAACTGCACCAGCCCGGCTGCCCGGCACAGATGCAACACCTGCACGAACAACTCCGACAGGGCGACGAGGTGGCGCTTGCGGAACGCCGCGATGGTGCGGACGTCGGGCCGATTCAGGCCGGTCACCGCCATGACATGGACCCGCTCTTCGCAGGCGCGGGCGAGCTGACGCGAGGAGTAGAGGCCGCGGCACCCACGAGATGCTGTCTGATGCCCAGTGGCGATCCTGTAACAGCCTCCAATCGAATGGAATTTAGGAACATTGAGGTGAGGCAGGATTCCACATGTGATCCGGTTGTTCGGGACTTGTGATGAAATGTCTTCCGGGAGGTGATCGGTCCGATACGCTGCGGGTCGCGGAAATCGCCCCCCGCTGGTTGTAGGGGAGGGCGTAGGCGAATGCTGAGCAATTTGGCCGGATCGCGAACGCTTTGAATGGGGTCGGCCGGCGTCCGATCGAGGAGCACCTGATGACAGAGCAGAGGGAGAGTGCCGGGGCTGATCGTCCGGCGTCACGGCACGTCGATTTCCTGCTCGTGGGCGGCGGGCTCGCGAGCGCGGTCGCGGCGCAGACCTTGCGCGCCGAGGGCGCGACGGGGTCGATCGTGATCCTCTCGGCCGAGGATGTGCCGCCCTATCACCATCCGCCGCTCTCCAAGCACCTTTTGACCGGAACCGAAGGCGAGGCGCGGATCTTCGTCCACCCGGAAAGCTTCTATGGCGAGCACAGAATCGAGCTTGCCCTCGGCGCACGGGTGGTCGGCGTGGATACGGCAAAGCAGACCGTCACCACGGCGCGCGGGGAGGAGATCGGCTATGGCCAGCTCCTCATCGCCACCGGGGCCACGCCCAAGCCGCTCACGGTTCCCGGCGCGTCGCTCCCCGGCGTCTTCAGCCTGCGCCGCAAGACCGATGCGGATGCCATCCGGGCCGCCATCACGCAGGCAAAGCACGCGGTCGTGCTCGGCGGCAGCTTCCTCGGCATGGAGATCGCCATGTCGCTCCTGGACGCCGGCCTCAAGGTGACGATCATCGAGCAGGGGCCGGTGCTGCTGCGGCATCTCGAAGCCCCCGATCTCTCCAGCTACTTCGAACGCTATGCCGAAGGCCGCGGCGCCACCGTGATCCTGAACGACACCGCCGCCGTGCTGCGCGGCCGGGAGCGCGTTCAGGAGGTGGAGACGGCCGCCGGCCGTCACGTGGCGTGCGACCTCGTGGTGGTCAGCATCGGCGTCGCTCCGGCCACGGATTTTCTCGCCGGCAGCGCCATCGCCCTCGAGGGCGGCTACGTGGTGGTGGACGCTTTGCTGCGCGCGAGCGCCCCGAACGTCTTCGCCGCCGGCGACGTCACCACCTTCTATGATCCCGTGTTCGCCCGCCGCCGGCACATCGAGCATTGGGACAACGCCGTGAAGCAGGGGCGGCTCGCCGCGCGCAACATGATGGGCCGCCGGCTGCGCTACGACGAGGTCTCCTATTTCTTCTGCGAAGTGGGCGACATCGGCTTCAACGTGCTCGGCGCGACGGAAGAGGCGGATGCCCGGGTCGCTCGCGGCGCCCTCGACCAGGGATCCTTCGCGCTGTTCTACCTGAAGGGCGACGTGCCGCGCGCCTTGTTCTCGGTGGGGCGTCCCGCCGACGAGACGCGCGTGGCTGAGGGCCTGATCCGCTATCGGGTTGGCCTGGGCGATGTGAAGGAGCGCCTGCATGAGGATGCGTTCGTCCTCGACCGCATCCCGACGCAGACGGCGCTGATCCTCCAGGGCGGCGGTGCCCTGGGCGCGTTCGAATGCGGCGTCGTGAAGGCCCTGGAGGAAGAGGGGATCTTCCCGGACATCGTCGCGGGCGTCTCCATCGGTGCCCTGAACGGCGCCGTCATCGCCGGCAATCCCCGCCACGCCGCGCAGGCCCTCGAAGCGTTCTGGGCGGACCTTGCCGTGACGACGCCCAACGTCCCCTTCCCCGAACTCAGGCGTGCGGCAGCGGCGACGAGAATCCTGACGCTGGGCGTGCCCAACTTCTTCACCCCGCGCTGGGGCCTGCCGCCCTACGGCCCTGCGGACTGGGCGGCGAACTGGACCAGCTGCTACGACACGACGCCCATGAAAGCGCTGCTCGCCAAATATGTCGACTTCGCCGCGCTCAAGAACAGCCCGGTGCGCCTTCTCGTCAGTGCTGTGAACGTGATGACAGCAACCCTCGACGTGTTCGACAGCTACGTGGACGACCTGACGCCGGACCACGTCCTGGCGAGCGGCAGCCTGCCGCCGGGCTTTCCCTGGACCATGGTCGATGGCAAGGCCTATTGGGACGGCGGCATCATCAGCAACTCACCGCTGGACCTTGTCATCGACCGCTGCGGCCCGGACGGGAAAAGGGTGTTCGTCGTCGATCTGTTCTCGGGTGAGAGGGCACTGCCGACCAACATGCTAGAGGTCCTCGCCCGGCGCGACGAGATCGTCTATGCGGAGCGGGTGCTCAGCGACCTGCGCCATCGCGAAACCGTCGAAGCCTATCGCAGGCTCATCGACCACATCCTCGCTCGGCTCGCGCCCGACGAGAGCGGGCGGATCCAGCGTATTCCGGCCTACATCCAGCTCATGGGGGACGGTGCGGCGACCACCATCACGCGGTTCGTGCGCGCAGGCCAGGCGGGAGAACACTCGTCCCGCGACTACGATTTTTCCGACGTGGCCATCAAGGCCAATCAGGCCGAGGGCTATGCGGTGACGCGGAAGACCCTCGGCTGGGCTTCCCCATAAGGATAGGGGCGAAAGCCCCCGCCACTCACCGCAGGAAGGCACGGAAGCGCTGGAGCGAGAAGAGGAACAGGGCCGTGCCGATGCCGGCAAGGGCCAGCAATTGGGGCCAGACCACGTCGAGCCCGGCGCCGCGGAACAGGATGGCCTGAGCCAGCATGATGAAGTGCGTGTTGGGCGCCGCGTACATGATGGCCTGAATGATCTCCGGCATGCTCTCGCGCGGCGTGACCCCACCGGAGAGCACCTGCAGGGGCAGCAGCACCATCATCAGCAGCAGGCCGAACTGCGGCATGGAGCCGGCGACCGTCGCCAGGAAGATGCCCAGCGACGTGGTGGCGAAGAGCTGGAGGGCGGTGCCTACCAAGAACAAGGCGAGGGAGCCGTGGATGGGCACGGCGAGAAAGCCCTGCACGACCACTATCAAGGAAAAGGAGGTAGCCACCAGCACCACCAGCCCCATGGACCAAATCTTGCTCACCATGATTTCGGTAGGCGTCACCGGCATCACCAGGAGATGCTCGATGGTGCCGTGCTCGCGCTCACGGATGAGGGCAGCGCCGGTGAGCACGATGGACAGCATGGTGATGGAGGAGATGACGTTGGTGATGGCGCCGAACCAGCTCTTGTTCAGTTCGGCGTTGAAGCGGGCGCGCAGCACGAGTTCGACGGGCACGGCGGTGGCGCCGCGATAGCGGTTCAGGAATTCGCTCACCTCGCTGGTGACAATGGATTGGACGTAGCCGCCACCGGTGAAGGCCTGGGACATGCGGGTGGCGTCGATGTTGAGCTGGATGGTGGGCGAGCGGCCGGCCAGGAGATCGCGCTGGAAGTCGGGCGGGATGTCGAGGGCGAAGGTGTCGACGCCGGCATCCATGCGGGCGTCCATCTCCTGCGGCGTGATCAGTTGCGGCGGGGTGAAATAGGGTGGGTAGAAAGCGGTGGAAATGCGCACCGATACCGGGGACTGGTCCTCGTCCACGATGCCGATGGCGGCCCGGTTCAGCGTCTCCGGCATCGCCCTAGACGCCGTATAGATCGAGAGCGTGAAAGCATAGACGATCAGAAACAGGAGCATCGGATCGCGGGCGAGGCCGCGCAGTTCCTTGATGCCGAGCTGGAGGACGTTGGCGCCGCGCATGGCTCACGTCGCCTGCTTCTTGAGGAGGAGGGTCCCGAGGCCCAGCAGCACGGGTGCGGTGATCAGGAGCGGCACGAACGCGCTCCACAGATCGGCGAAGTCCAGGGCTTTCGAGAAGGTGCCGCGGGAGATGACCACGAAATAGGTGGTGGGATAGATCCACCCGATGAACGCTCCGACCCCCTCGAGCGAGGAGACCGGATCGATCATCCCGGAATACTGCACCGCGGGAATGAGCGTGATGAGCGCGGTGCCGAAGATGGCGGCGATCTGGCTGCTCATGAAGGTGGAGATGACGAGCCCCAGCCCGGTGGCGATGATGACGTAAAGCAGTGCACCGAAGGTGAAAGTGAGGAAGCTGCCGGTGAAAGGCACGTGGAAGATGAAGACGGCAACCGCCGTCAGCATCAGGAAATTCAGCATGGCGAGGGCCACGTACGGCAGCTGCTTGCCGACCAGGAATTCGAGCCGGGTCACCGGCGTGACGTAGAAGTTGATGATCGATCCCAGCTCCTTCTCGCGCACGACGCTGAGCACCGCCAGCATCGCCGGGATCATCATCAGGAGCAGCGGGATGACCGCCGGCGCCATGGCAACTAGGCTCTCGACGCCGGGATTGTATCGGTAGCGGATCTGCAGCCGGAAATCGCCGACGGTGGCGGACTTGCCGTAGAGCTCGCGCGCCTTCTGGGTGAGCCAGCTCGCATGGATGCCCTGCACGTAGCCCTGCACGGTCTCCGCCCGGACCGGCATGGCGCCGTCGATCCAGGCGGCAACCTGCACCTTGCGCCCATGCGCGGCGTCACGCGCAAAGCCGGGGGGGATCTCGATGGCGAGGCTGAGCTCGCCGCTGCGCATGCGCCGGTCGAGGTCGGCGTAGTCGGTGATGGGCGCCTTCTGCGTGAAATAGCGCGAGCCAGCGATCTGCAGCACGTAGTCGCGGCTCACCGTGGTGTCGTCGCGGTCGAGCACGGCGAAGGAAAGGTTTTCCACGTCCAGGTTGATGCCGTAGCCCACCACGAGCATCAGGAGCACGCTGCCCAGGATGGCGAGGGCGGCGCGGATCGGGTCCCGTCGCAGCTCCAGCGCCTCGCGGCGGGTATAGGCGAACATGCGGCGCAGGCTGAATTTGGTGCCGCCGTCAGTGGCCACCTTGCCGGCCCATTCCTCCACGAGGTCGCTCGTCGCCGACACGGGCTGATGCTCCGGCGGTGTGGCGGGCGCTGCCTTGGTGCCGATGGCGCCTTCCAGATAGGCGATGAAGGCTTCTTCCAGATTCTTGGCGCCGCGCGTCTCGATGATCGCCGCCGGACGGTCGCTGACCAGCACCTTGCCCGCGTGCATGAGCGAGATGCGGTCGCACAGCTCCGCCTCGTTCATGAAGTGGGTGGAGACGAAGATGGTCACGTTGTCCTTGCGGGAGAGGTCCGAGAGGATCTGCCAGAAGCCGTCGCGGGCGATGGGATCGACGCCCGAGGTGGGCTCGTCGAGGATCAGCATGTCGGGCGCGTGGATCATGGCCACCGCCAGCGACAGGCGCTGGCGGATGCCAAGCGGCAGGGCGTCCGGCAGCGCGTCGGTGACGCCGGCAAGATCGAAGCGCCGCACCATCTCGGCGATCCGGGCCGGGATAGCCTGCGGCTCCAAGCGGAACAAGCGGGCGTGCAGGTCGAGGTTCTGCCGTACCGTCAGCTCCGAATAGAGCGAGAAGGCCTGGCTCATGTAGCCGACGCGGCGGCGCACCGCCAGGTCGTCCGGGTCCACCTCCTGCCCGAACAAGCGGGCGGTGCCCTCGCTGGCGGCGAGCAGGCCGGTGAGCATCTTCATGGTGGTGGTCTTGCCGCAGCCGTTGGAGCCGAGGAAGCCGAAGATCTCGCCGCGGGCGATGCGGAAGCTCACGTCGTCCACCGCGGTGAAGTCGCCGAAGCGCATAGTGAGATGCTCGGCCTCGATGGCGATCTCCCCGTCCGCGCCCTCCGGGCGAGGCGGAATGACCACTTCCCGGTGCCCCGCGCGCTCTTCTTCAGGAAGCAGGGCGATGAAGGCCGCATCGAGGTTGGCGGCTCCGGTCTTCGCCAGGAGATCCGCGGGCGAGCCGGTGGCGAGCACCTTGCCGGCGTCCATGGCCACCAGCCAGTCGAAGCGGGCGGCCTCCTCCATGTAAGCGGTGGCGACGATCACGCTCATGCCCGGCCGGCTGGCGCGGATGGAATCGATCAGCTCCCAGAACTGGCGCCGCGACAGGGGGTCGACACCCGTGGTCGGCTCGTCGAGGATGAGCAGGTCCGGATCGTGGATGAGCGCGCAGCACAGGCCGAGCTTCTGCTTCATGCCGCCGGAGAGCTTGCCCGCCGGGCGGTCGGCGAAGGGGGCAAGACCGGTGCTCTGCAGCAATTCGCCGATCCGGCGCTCCCGCTCGGCCCGGCCCTGCCCGAACAGGCGGCCGAAGAAATCCACGTTCTCGAACACCGACAAGGTGGGGTAGAGGTTCTTGCCCAGGCCTTGCGGCATGTAGGCGATCTTCGGGCAGGTGATGCGCCGGTGGCGGGCGTCGGCCATGTCCCCGCCCAGCACCTCCACCTGTCCTTGCTGGATGACCCGCGCTCCGGCGATCAGCGACAGCAGGCTCGACTTGCCGACCCCGTCCGGCCCGATGAGCCCGACCATGCGGCCGGCGGGAATGTCGAGGCTCACCGCGTCCAGCGCACGCGTCTTGCCGTAGGAGAGGGAGACCGCCTGCACGGACACCACGGACCGGACGGGTGCGGGAGGCGTGCCGGCTTCCTCCGAGGGGCTCATTGCAGGAGGCCCTGCTGGAGCCGGGCCGGCCATTCCACGTTCGGATCAAGCCGCACATAGGCCATGCCGGGCAGGCCGGTCTTCACCTGCTGGATGTATTTCGTCAGCAGCTCCGGCGGGATCTGCGCCTTGATCCGGAACATGAGCTTGAGGCGCTCCTCCTCCGTCTCCACCGTCTTGGGCGTGAACTGGGCGACGTCCGCCACGAAGGTGGCCTTGGCCGGGATGACGTATTGCGGCGCCGCATCGAGCACGAGCCGGACCTCCGCGCCGAGGGCGACCCGCCCGGCCTGGACGGTGGGGAGGAAGAAGGTCATGTGCACGTCGCCGAGATCCACCAGGTTGAGCACCCGCCCGCCAGCGGACAGGACCTCGCCGGGCTGGGCGACGCGATACTGGACGCGACCGGCGCGGGGGGATCGCAGCACACCGTCATTGATGTCGGCGGTGATGCTGTCGATGGCCGCGCGCGCAGCGTCCACCGCCGCCTCCGCGTCGATAATGAGCGCCTTCGCGGTGCTAATCCCGGCCTCGCTGGCGGCGAGCTGGGCCTCCGCCGCCGCCACCGCCGCTCTGGCGCCCTCGGCGCTCGCCCGGTCGTCGTCGAACACCTGCTGGGACACGGCGTTGGTCTTCACGAGCTGGCTCGATCGCGCGAGCTTGCGGTCCGCCGCGTCAAGCTCGGCGTTGCGCTGGGCGATGGTGGCGGTCGCGGCGCGGCGTTCGGCCTCGCGCTGGGTGACGAGGCTCCTGGCGGTGTCGATGCCGATCAGGGCCCGCTGCAGCTGTGCCTGCGCCTGCCGGCGCTGGGCCTCCAGCTGCTCCGTATCCATGCGGGCGAGCACCTGGCCGACCTCGACGAAGTCGCCTTCGTCCACAAGGATGTCCCTGATGCGGCCTGGGATCTTGGTGGACACATCGATCTCGGTCGCCTCGATGCGCCCGTTTCCGCTGGCGATGCCGTCAGGCAGACTCTTGTTGAAAAACGTCTGCCAGCCCCAATACCCTCCGCCGGCCAGGATCACAGCGAGGGTTGCGAAAATCAGAAGCTTCCGGGTCGAGGTCATGGGGTCGGGGGCTCTCGTTGAAATTCGGAGCTCATAAACGGCGTGGGGTCCAACGGCCTCCGCCGTACTCCGCCTTCCTGTTGAAAGGACGCGAATTGAAAGGACGCGAAACCGGACATCGCGCTGTCCCCTGGACAGGAAAATGAGCACGCGCCCCGAAGAGCGGAACAGAAACGTCTTCGCGCGACCATGGAAACCACGTCGCGCGAAGAAAGCACGTCAGCTCAAGCGTCTAATTAAGAAGCCTGCGGAACACCCTGGCCCATTGCCGTGGCGATCTGCTGTCCGCTCTCGACGCAGCACGCAACGGATTTCTGCACCAACTCGCTCTGGGCGGCGAGCGCCTCCCCCGGGTCTTTGCATTCCGCCAGTCTCCCGACGTAGTCCGCCTGGATCTGCAGCTGGCGCGCCGCGCCAGCGAGCATCTGCTTGTACAACGCTCCGTAGAGCTTGAACGGCCCCTCGGAGACCGACTTGGTCCAGTCGAATTGGCCCGGCGCCGCATTCGTGAATTGATTCAGCCACGATTGCATCCCGGTCGGGGTGGTCTCGCTCGTCATTGCAGCTCTCCTCGCCATCAAAGGGCGCGCCTATCGCAAAAACAAGCTGGATCGATATCGCCGGCGGCGCCTTGAGCTTGATCAACCAAGGTTGACCGGGTCCGATCCTAGGCATAGGAGCGACAGGCAGCAACCATTTTTCCATGAGGGGGTGATGCTCATCGGATCGGCAACAAAACCCGCAATGGCGACGCGGGACCGCATCCTGGCGGCTGCGATCCTGCGGTTCTCCATGCATTCCTATGAAGAGACCGGCTTGCGCGACATCGCGGCCGACGTCGGGGTCGACGTCGCCTACGTCCACCGCTGCTTCGGCTCCAAGGAACGCCTGTTCACCGAGGCCGTCAGGGCGACGATCCAGGCCGACCGGATTCTCGCGGATGCCGCCGCCGATCCCGCCCGCGTGCTCGCCAGCCAGATCTTTTCACGCGACGGCGCGCGGTCACCCGACGAGGTCGGGCCGCTCGACATCGTCATCCGCTCCTTGTCCAGCCCGAAGGCGGCGACCGTTCTGCGCGCGTTCATCGTGGAAGAATTCATCGCGCCTCTGAGCGGACGGCTGGGCCAGCCGGGAATGCAAGAGGCATCGATGATCGCCGCCTTCCTCGTGGGCATCGGCATTATGCGCACGGTCCTGCAGGTGGCGCCGCTGCAGGAGCCTCAGGGCGGAGAACTGGAGCGTCGTATGACCGAGGCGATCACCTGCATGATGGGCGAGGCGGGAAGGCACACTTGACGGCCGTGCTCTACGGACCTTTTGATTGCGACCCAACACGGGGGAGAGCCGATGGAGCCGGGAGGGAACACAAGACCTGAGAGCGGCCGTTTCGTCTCTGCGACGAAGCGGCTGGCCCTGCTTTTGGCGCTGACCCTGATCGCGGGCTGCGCACCGCGCCCGGGTCCGGAGGTGCTCACCCCCACGTTCGCTTCCGTCCCCGATGCAAGGGTCGTGACGGTCTATGTCGCCACCACACGGGCCCGCGGCGCGCCCGAGAGCAACAACTTCACCACGGGGCGCGCGGCGGCTCTCAACTTCGCCGCGTTCAGGATTTCCGTGCCCCCCGGACATCGGCCCGGCGAGATCGAATGGCCGCAGGGATCTGCCGATCCCGCGACGAGTTTCGCCACCGTCGAGCAGATCACGCTCGACCGCACCACGTTCGAGCGCCGGGTCGCGGCCGCGGGGCGCGCAACCGGAGGACGGAAGGTGGGGGTCTATGTCCACGGCTACAACAGAAGTTTCCAGGAATCCCTCTTCCGGCTGGCGCAGATGACGGCGGACGCCGACATCTCCGGTGTGCCCATCCTCTTCGCATGGCCGTCCGAGGCGAAGGTGACGAGCTATGTCGCCGACAAGGAGGCCGTCACCTATTCCCGCGACGGCCTCGCGGACCTCCTGACCCTCCTCGTCCGCGATCGGGGGAACGGGCGCATCACGGTGCTGGCCCATTCCATGGGCGGCTGGCTCACCATGGAGGCGCTGCGCCAGCTGCGGCTTGCCGGAAAAGGCGCCGTCATCGGCCGGCTCGATGTAGTGCTCGCCGCCCCGGACATCGACGTGGACGTGTTCCATGCGCAGCTGGCGGTAATCGGGCCACTTTCGCCGCCCATGGTCGTGCTGGTCTCGCGGGACGACGTGGCGCTGAAGGTGTCGAGCCAGATCGGCGGGGAGCGCCTGCGGGTCGGGGCGCTTGATGTGGACGACCCGCGGGTCCAAGAGGCCGCGGTGAGGGCGAACGTTGAGATCGTCGACATCTCCAGCCTGACGACTTCGGACCCGCTCAAGCACGACCGCTATGCCAGCCTCGCCGCGCTCTATCCGCGGCTCGCGGCGACCCGCGGCGACGGCGCGGGCGGTGATCTGCGCCGTGCCGGCGCCTTCGTGTTCAACACGGTGGGCACGACCCTGTCGAGCCCGTTCACTCTGGCGGGCGGGGCGCTCGCCGACTGACCGGGGGCCCGCCCGACCGCGCCTCGTTGTGGCACGTTGTTCTGAGAGGGAAACGATCGGATGCCCAACCGCCACATCCTTGGAATACCGCTATCCGACGAAGCTCCATCCGCCGGGCGGGTGATCGTCACTTATGGCCGCAGCCTGATGGCGTTGGCCATCGCCCGCTCTCTGCACGAGCATGGGGTCGAGGTGATCGGCTGCGATGATGTGAACATGACCGTCCTCTCCTTTTCGCGCCATGTGATGGACAATTTCACTCACACCGCTTTCGAGAAGGATGAAGAACAGGCGCTGGCCGATTTCGAAGAGGCTGTGCGCAGATACGCACCAGAGGACGACCGCCCCTATGTGCTGATGCCGGCTTTTCGCGATGCGCGCCTGTTCGCCAAATACCGCGAACGCTTCGAGCCGGCGATCCGCGTCGCGGCACCGGACCTCGCCTCCATCGAGATGATCTCGCCCAAGGATCACTTCGCCCGCTTCCTGGAAGCATCCGGCCTGCCGGGGCCCGCCACCCGCATCCTTGAGCCTGGAACGTTCCGAAACGGTCTGCCCGCGGACCTTGCCGCAGATCTCCCGCTCATCGCCAAGCCGACCGATGGCGTGGGCGGGCGCGGCGTGAAAATGATCAGGGATCGGACCGCGCTGGACACCTATCTGAAGGCCGCAAACCCTGAAAGCCCGGTCCTGCTCCAGGAACTGGTGGAGGGCGACGACTATTGCGTCTCCGTCATCGCCGATCATGGAGAATTGGCGGGGATCGTCGTTTATCGCAACCTCGCCCAATTTCCCCGCGAGGCGGGCGCCGGCGCCGTTCGCGAGACGGTGGACGACACGCCCTTCAAGGAAGCGGCCCGCGCCCTGCTCAAGGCAACAAAATGGAACGGCGTGGGAGAGATCGACTTTCGCTGGAACGGCGACCCATCGACGCCGCCGAAAATGATCGAGATGAACCCCCGCTACTGGGCCGGGCTCTACCATTCCATGTCCTCGGGCGTGGATTTCCCCTGGCTGGCCTTCCAGCTGGCGGCGGGCCGCGCGCTGCCGGCGGCCGATCCGCACGCCGTATTGCAAGGCCACCGCACCCGCACACCGGGGGCGTGGATCCTCTCCGCAGCCGAGGATCTGGCCGCCTCCGACCCTGATCTGGAACGCGCCGCGGAAGCCTGGGCGCAAAGCCGCGGTCATGCATCACGCAAGGAAATCCTGTCGGCGGCGCACCACTTATTGGAATCGGCGAGCGCCGCCGCGAAAGGCGCGCGCGTCTTCAAGGCGTTCCGCACGCGCCTGGAAGAGCAGAAGGACCTGCCTTCCGAGCTTGATTTCGACGACGATCCCGCCGTGGGCCTGGGCATATTGTTCGTGGTGTCCAGCCTGCTCGAGCATCGCGAGCTGCCACCGGAGTTCAGGTACGCCGCACCTCAGGCGACCGACAAGGCTCGCTCCGGCCGCACGGGCAGGCCCGCCACCTCCCGTCGCTACGATGCCGGCGGACGTCCCATCATCGGCGTGACCAAGCCGGACGAAGGCGATTGGATGGCCTACCACGCCATGCGTTTCGCGATCTGGTTGGCAGGGGGCAAAGCCACGGCCATTACATCGAAGGCCCCGCGCGACCCCCATTCGGTGGATGGCCTGCTTTTCGGGGGCGGTTCGGATGTTTTCCCCAACCGCTATGGCGGCGCTCCGAAGACGGGCCACCGGTACGACCTCGCCCGCGACGACATGGAGGCGTCCTGGGCGCAGGCGGCGCTGGAGCACGACATTCCAGTCCTGGGCGTCTGCCGGGGCATGCAGATGCTGAACGTGCTGGAGGGCGGCACCCTCTACCCGGACCTCAGCCACCATGAAGAGAATTATCCCACCAGCTTTCTGCGCCGCATCTTTTACCGCAAGACCGTATTTCTGACGCCCGGTGGCTGGCTGGCGCGGTTATCAGGTCGTGAGCAGCTGGCGGTCAACTCCATCCATACCCAGGCGGTAAAGGATCTGGGCGCAGGCTTCAAGGTGACCGGTGCGGAGGCCAACGGCCTCATCCAGGCCATCGAGCATGAAACCCGCTCCTTCTGCGTAGGTGTACAGTTCCATCCGGAATTCCTGTTGCACCGTGCCTTCGCGCGTCGGATCTTCAAATCCCTCGTCGCGGCCGCGCGGGCCCGCCGCCTTGGATTTGCCAAGGGGACGGCGGGCAATAAGTCGCAATTGGCAGCGGAATGAGGCGAGGCTCCTCCCCGCCGAGGCGGCTTCATGGCGAGGAGCATTTCCTATTTTTGCACTTGCTGATCAGGGCGCGCCAGGGTGAGACCATCTGGAGGAGATCCATTCACCCACCTCAGCCGGGCATTCTCCTCGGTTGGATCAGACCGCGACGGAGCCGTCGTCTGCGGAACGGTGCTCTGCGCCTGCAAAGGATCCCTTCATAAAAGGTTCGTTCGATCGTACTATATTTACAAAAGGCGATAGTCGATGAGCTTGCACACATCCGGTCAGTCGGCGAATGGTCATGAATCACGCAGTTTGAAGACGAGAAGGCAGCTGATCGAAGCTGCCATTGATGTTTTCGGCCGCGTAGGGTTCGAGGGAACCACCACGTGCATGCTGGCCGAATGGCGGACGTCACATTGTCCGCCATTCCTTATCATTTCGGGGGCAAGCGCGAGCTCTACATGGAAGCGGCCCGAGAGATCGCCGATTACGCTCACCTGCGGGTAGGTGCTCTTTGCGCCATCCTGGACGATCCCGCCATGACGATCCCGCCATCGCCTCGCCCGAAGAGCGGCTTGAGAAGGCCCTGACCGGTTACCTGCGCGTCCTGCTCGACGATGCCGAGCCATGCACCTGGGCCTCTTTCTTCGCCCGTTGCGCCTATGACAATGACGAAGCCTTCCAGCTCATCCACGATCAGGCCATTGCCCCCTTTCAGGAAAAACTCGTCGCAGCGGTGCGGATGATCGCGCCCGCATCCATCAATGATGAATCCGTCCGGCTCCGCGTGACCGCCATCATCACTGGGATAGCCGGATTCCGGCTGCTGCGCGGCATCCTCCTGCGCGGCATGGATTGGACGGAGTTCAAGTCGGCGCACATGGCGAAGGTCGATGCCCTCATCCATGGCCTGACCCGCAGTGACCTGTTGACCGGCACGCCATAGTCCGCAGCGCCACGCCAAATTCCCGCGGGGAAGACGTCCCAACGCGTAAACTTGAGGAGTCTGTTCATGACAGAGCAATCGTCCGCCCACGAAACCATCGCCTGGGCCAAGCAACGGCTCGACGAAGTCGACGCCATGGTCGCTCAGACCGAGAAAGCCGCCGGCGAGCTTCAGCAGGCAGCCCGCGGCAACGCCGATCTGGCGCTCTCCCGCCTGCGCGACTCCCAAGCCAAGCTGAAGGAGCAGGTTGCGCTTCTGCAAGCTCAGGCGGACGAAACGAAGGGCGCGGTCTTGATGGCGCAGAAGGCCGTGGAAGAGGAATGGGTGGAAGTGGAATCCGCCTTCCAGGCTTTCCTGGCGTCCGCCAGCGAGCAATCCGATGTGGTCCGCAAGGCCATCTCCGCGCGGGTCGAAGCCCAGCGCAAGTCCTTCGAGCGCGCGCTGAACGGTCTGAAGGTGCAGGCCGAAACCGCCGTCGAGAAGGCAAGCATCGAATTCGATACCGCCATGACACGACTCAGCGAAGAAGCAGAGAAGGCCAAGGTGAAGCTCGGCCAGGCACCAAGCGCGGGCGAGGAGACCTGGGAGGCGATCAAGGCTGGCATCGCCGAGACGAAGGCGGTTCACGAAAAGACCGTCAAAAAGATCACCGATGCACTGGCGAAGCTGTTCTGATCCGAACGCCCGGCGGCGCGCGGCTTTCGGCGCCCCGTTCCATTTGACGCAAACGTCGACAATATCAGGGAGAAATACGATGCCCTTTCGCGCCTGGAAGATGGGTGCCGCGCTGTTCGGCTGGATCGCTATCCTGCCGGCGGCCACCGCCCACGCAGAAGACCCCGCGACGACCCCTGCTCCGGCGGCCGCGCCGGCACAGGGCGCGGCTCCTGAGGTGAAACCGGCACCCGCTCCGGCGGCGGCCCCCTCCTCCACGACTGTGCCGGCCGATCCGTCCCTGACCCGACAGGCCATCGCCTGGTCGCAGGAGCGGCTTGCCGAACTGGATGCCAGCGTCTTGGTCGTGGAAGAAAATGCGGCTGAGCTCAAGGGCGCCGTGAAGGCGAAGGCCGATGCGGCCGTCAAACAGCTGCAGGAGACGCGCGACGCCTATCGGGCCAAGGCCGAGGCGATGCTCGACAACAGTCGAACGTGGACGGCGGCACAGATCACCGACGCCCGCAAGTCCCTCGACGACAGCTGGAAGACCTTCCAGAAGGAAGTCGATACCTATCTGGATGAGGTCCACGCCGATTTCGACACGCGCAAGGCGGTGCTTCTCGCTCAGGTCGAAGCCCGCCAGAAGGCCTTGGAAAGCACCATCTCCAAGCTCAAGGCCGATGCCGCCAAGCTCGCCCAGGACCAGCGCGCGGCCGTCGACAAGCAGATCGCGGCACTGGAGAAGAAGGTTGAGGAGCTCAAGGCGCGGGCGGCCAGCCTGAAGAAGGCCAGTGCGAGCTCCTGGGACAAGGCGAAGCAGGCCTACGAGGATGTGCGCACGCGCGTCGTCGAGACCTATCAATCCATCCGCGACTCCCTTTCCGACGCCATGAAGTGAGCGCTGAATCGATGCATGCCTCCTCGCGCCGGCCCATGATCGGCGCGAGGAGCTTCGCATATGTCAGCGTCGTGCCGCAGCAGCGTGATGTTGACGGCCGATGAGCCTATGCCTATGCCCTGGAGCGCCCGGAGCGGGGCAACTTTGCTGAAACCCTCTTGGGCTCCGACTCCAGACCGCCCATCGACAGACCATCCATGAGAAGGTCGAACTGGGCATCGATGAACATCTTCACGTCGATCTGATGCCGGTTGTCGAACAGAAGCCACCAGACGTTCAGGAGCAGCGCCGGGCTGAAGATGAGCTCGGGGTATCGGAGCGCCGGCGTGGCGCGAAACTCCCCGGCTTTGATGCCGGCAGCGATCATCTCGCGCAGGCGTTCGAGGAACGGCACCAGGAACTCCCGGTGGTGGCGCTCGACGAGATCGGGAAACCGCGCGCCTTCAGCGATCAGGAACCGCATCACCTCTCGGCCCACGCGCTCCTCGGCGATGAAACGGAACAGAAAGTCGAGCAGAGCGCGCAGCCGGACCCCGAACGGACCTTCGAGCGCGGCAACGAAGCTGGTCACCTCGTCGAAAATGGGCCGCGAGACGTGACGGATCATCTCGTCGAAGACGCGTTCCTTGGTCTCGAAGTAGAAATAGATGGTGCCCTTGGTCACGCCGACGCGTTTCGCCACGTCTTCGAGCCGGGTCGCGGCGTAGCCGTGCTTGGCGAATTCCTCGAATGCCGCCTCGAGGATTTCGCCCGGTCGGTCCGCCTTGCGGCGCATCCGGGCCTTGGTCGGTGCGTTCATGGCTTGTCTACCCATTCGTGAGCGTGCCTGGCCGCATGCAGGCGACGCGACGTTTCGCCGGAAACCAATCTATCTATTGACTTACGAGTTAGTCAATAATATCCACGAAGGCCTAACATTCGGATCGCCCAGGGATGAGGCGGTTCGGCATGCGCCTTGTTGTGAGCCTGCATCCATGATCGACCCCATTCCCGCGCGCCGCTCCGATCGATGGTCGAGCGCGTGGCCCGTTGCGAGACCCGCAGGGCCGCTGGTATTGATGTTGGTGCTCATGCAAGCCCTGGCGGGCTGCGACCGCGCGGACTCCGTGGCGACGGCGAAGCAGCCTATTCTTGTTCGCGTCCAGACCGTGCAGATGGTCGACAGAACGATCTCGATCGTCCTGACCGGAGACGTGCAGGTCCGAACCCTTGCGCAACTCTCCTTCCGCGTGACCGGGCGGGTGACCGAACGTCTGGTGGACGTGGGCGCGCATGTTGAGGCCGGCGACGTCCTGGCGCGCCTCGCTCCCACGGAACAGCAGGCCGATCTCGCCGCCGCTACCGCGGCGGTCGCAGCAGCCGAATCCCGGCTCAAGGTCGCCACCGCCAATTTCGAGCGGCAGAAGACGCTCCTCGCCAAGGGCTTCACCACGCGTGCGGCCTACGATCAGGCGCAGGAAGCGTTGGGCGGCGCTAAAAGCGCACTCGAGGTGGCCAAGGCGCAGCTCGGCACCGCCAAGGACGCGCTGACCTACACCGAACTGCGGGCAAGCGCGGCCGGCGTCATCACCGTCCGCAATCTCGAAGCAGGACAGGTGGCGCAGGCGGCGCTTTCGGTCTTCACGCTGGCGCAGGACGGGGACAGGGACGCCGTGTTCGATGTGCACGAGACATTCTTCCGGGAAGCGGAGAGCGACAGGATCGCGCTGGCCCTCGTCTCCGATCCTGCGGTGACCGCGACGGGGCACGTGCGGGAAATCTCGCCGACCGTGGATCCCAAGACCGGCACGGTGCACGTGAAGGTGGCCATCGAGAACCCGCCTGCGGCGATGACCCTGGGCAGCCCGGTCACCGGCACCGCGACCTGGAAGCCGGAGCAACGGATCGTTCTGCCATGGAGCGCGCTCGCTGCGGTGGGTGCCACGCCCGCCGTCTGGCGCCTGGACCGGGCCAGCAAGACGGTCTCCCTGAAGACGGTGACCGTCGATGATTACGGAACGGGGACGATCGTGATCTCCCATGGGCTCGCGCCCGGGGATGTGGTCGTTGTCGAAGGCGGCAAGCTGCTGAGCCCCGGCCAGATTGTTACATATGACGCGGAGAGCCGGTCGTGAAAAAGATGCCGCTCCTCCTCATTCTCGTCGCCTGTTCCGCCCTCGCCGGCTGCAACGAAGAGACCTCGCCGGCTAAGCCTCCGCGGCCGGTCTTGTCGACCGTCGTCAGGCCCGTCGCCACCGGGAACGTCGTGACCGTCGGCACCATCGAGCCCCAGTTCAAGACGGAGCTGAGCTTTCGCTCGCTGGGGCGGCTCGTCGCGCGGCCGGTCGGTGTCGGCGACCGGGTGGAGAAGGATCAGGTCGTCGCGGCGATCGATGATGCCGCGCTCAAGCTCGCCGTGCGCTCTGCCGTTGCCGAAGTCGCCAATGCCCAGTCCCAGCTGGCCAACGCCTCCGGTGTGGAGGATCGTCAGCGTACGCTCCTCGAAACCGCATCCACCAGCCGCGCCACGTTCGAGACGTCCGAGCAGGGGCGTGCCGCCGCCCAGGCCTCGATGGCGAAGGCTCAGGCCAATCTCGTCAAGGCCCGCGAGCAGCTCGGCTATGCGCAGCTGAAGGCGGACTTCGCCGGTGTCGTCACGACGGTGGGGGCCGAAGTCGGCCAGGTGGTGGCGCCAGGCGAACGGATCGTCACCGTCGCGCGGCCAGATGTGCGCGAGGCCGTGATCGACGTGGGCGAGGATCTGGTGGGCGAGCTCAGGATCGGAACCCCGTTCATCGTGAGCCTGCGACGCGATGCGTCCGTCACCGCCAATGGCAAGGTCCGGGAGATCGCGCCTCAAGCCGACGCGGCGACCCGCACACGCCGTATCCGTATCGGGCTCGACCAACCGCCGGACAGTTTTCGGCTCGGCACGACGATCACCGCCAAGCCGGCGTTCGTGCGCGCGATCGCCCTCTTCGTGCCGGCGGGCGCCGTCTTCGATCGCGACGGGAAGACCTTCGTCTGGCGCGTCGAGGCGTCCAGCCAGACGGTCGTCCTGCAGCATGTCCAAGTCGCAGACGTCAGCGACGGGCGCAGACGCGTGATCTCAGGCGTCGAGGCCGGCATGCGAGTGGTCACGGCCGGCATCCACTCTCTTTCCGACGGCCAAAAGGTCCGCATCGAGCAGGAAGCCCAGCCGTGAAGCCGTTCAATCTCTCCGACTGGGCGCTCGATCACCGCTCGCTCGTCTGGTTCTTCATGATCGCCTTCATTCTGGCCGGAGCATTCTCCTACCTGAAGCTGGGACGCGAGGAAGATCCCGCCTTCACCATCAAGACCATGGTGATCCAGGCGCAGTGGCCCGGCGCCTCCGCCAAAGACGTCACGCGTCAGGTCACAGACCGGATCGAGAAGAAGCTTGAGGAACTCGAATCCCTCGACTACACAAAGAGCATCACGGTGCCGGGCCAGACGACGATCTTCGTCAATCTGCGCGCCACCACGAAGGCCCGGGACGTTCCTCCCACCTGGGTCCTGGTGCGCAACATGATCGGGGACATCAAGGGGTCCTTTCCGCAAGGGGTGGTCGGGCCGAACTTCAACGACCGGTTCGGCGACGTCTTCGGCAACATCTACGCCTTCACGAGCGACGGGCTGAGTCAGCGCGAGCTGCGCGACCAGGTCGAGGACGTGCGCGCCAAGGTGCTCACCGTGCCCAATGTCGGCCGGGTCGAGGTCATCGGGGCGCAGGACGAGGTCATCTATCTGGAGTTCTCCACGCGCAAGCTCGCCGCGCTGGGGCTGGACCAGCGCGCCATCTTGTCCTCATTGCAGGCGCAGAACGCCATCACGCCGTCGGGCGTGCTGCAGGCCGGTCCCGAGCGCGTCAGCGTGCGGGTGAACGGCCAGTTCACCTCTGACGAGAGCCTGAAGGCTATCAATCTGCGGATCAACGACCGGTTCTTCCCGCTCACCGACGTCGCCACCATTACCCGCGGCTATGTTGACCCGCCCATTTCCTTGTTTCGTTTCAACGGTGAGCCAGCCATCGGCCTCGCCATCGGCATGAAGGCAGGCGCCAACCTGCTCGAATTCGGCGAGGCGCTGAAGGCGCAGATGGCGAAGATCGAGGCGGACCTGCCCATCGGCGTCGGCGTGCACCTGGTGTCGGACCAGCCGCAGATCGTGGAGGAGGCGGTGGGCGGCTTCACGCGGGCCCTGTTAGAAGCCGTGATCATCGTGCTCGCCATCAGCTTCGTCAGTCTGGGTATGCGGGCGGGGCTCGTTGTGGCAATCTCGATCCCGCTGGTGCTGGCCATCACCTTCCTGGTCATGGCGAGTTCCGGCATCTCGCTGCAGCGCATCTCGCTCGGCGCGCTCATCATCGCCCTCGGCCTGCTGGTGGACGATGCCATGATCGCCGTGGAGATGATGGTGGCGCGGCTCGAAGCCGGCGATACCCTGCGGAAGGCGGCCACCCACGTCTATACGTCGACGGCTTTCCCCATGCTGACCGGAACGCTGGTGACGGTGGCGGGCTTCATTCCCATCGGGCTCAACAACAGCAATGCCGGCGAGTTCACCTTCACCTTGTTCGTGGTCATCGCGGTGTCGCTGATCGTGTCCTGGGTGGTGGCCGTGCTGTTCACGCCGCTGCTCGGCGTCACCATCCTGCCGGCGACGATGAAGAGCCATCACGACAAAAAGGGACGCTTCTCCCGCCTGTTCTCCCGGGTTCTCGACCTTTGCATGCGCCGGCGCTGGATCACCATCGCGGTGACAATCCTGGTGTTCCTCGTCTCCGTCGTCGGCATGGGCTTCGTGCAGCAACAGTTCTTCCCGTCCTCCGACCGCAACGAACTGGTGGTGGACTGGAACCTGCCCCAGAATGCCTCCATCGCCGAGACCAGCGCGCAAATGGCGCGCTTCGAGCAGGAGGCGCTGAAGGATAATCCCGGCCTCGATCACTGGTCGACTTATGTGGGGACCGGCGCGCCGCGCTTCGTCCTCACCTTCGACGTGCAGCCGTCGGATGTCTCGTTCGGGCAGACCGTGATCGTCACCAAGGATCTGGAGGCGCGCGACCGCCTCAAGGCCGAGTTGCAGGACTACCTGAAGGCCACGTTTCCTGGCACCGATGCCTTCGTGCACCTGCTCGACATCGGCCCGCCGGTGGGCCGCCCGGTGCAGTTCCGCGTCAGCGGTCCCGATATCGCGTCCGTCCGCGCCCAAGCGCTCGAACTCGCCGTCGTGGTCCGACGCAACCCGCATCTCGGGAATGTGGTCTTCGACTGGATGGAGCCGGCGCGGGTCATCAAGGTCGACGTGATGCAGGACAAGGCCCGCCAGCTCGGCGTCACCTCCGAAGACATCGCCGCAACCATGAACAGCGTGCTGGACGGAGCTTCGATCACGCAGGTGCGCGACGACATCTATCTGGTCAATGTCATGGCGCGCGCCAATGCGGGGGAACGCCATTCCCTCGAAACCCTGCGCAACCTGCAGCTGACCGGATCGGGCACCCAGCCGGTGCCGCTGGCGGCGGTGGCCACGTTGCGCTACGAGCTGGAGCAGCCGACCATCTGGCGGCGGTCGCGGCTTCCCACCATCACGCTCAAGGCCGGCATCCTGGATGCGACCCAGCCCAACACGGTGGTCGAGCAGTTGAAGCCCGAGATCGCCGCCTTCAATGCGAAGCTGCCGGCCGGCTATCACGTGGCGATCGGCGGTGCCGTCGAGGAGAGCGGCAAGAGCCAGGCCCCGATCCTCGCGGTGATGCCGCTGATGCTGTTCATCATGGCGGCCATCCTGATGCTCCAGCTTCAGAGCTTCCAGCGGCTGGTGATCGTCTTCGCGGTGGCGCCCCTCGCGGTGATCGGTGTCGTCGCCGCGCTCCTGCCGAGCGGCGCACCCCTGGGCTTCGTCGCCATTCTCGGCGTGCTCGCGCTGATCGGCATCCTTATCCGCAATTCCGTGATCCTCATCGTGCAGATCGAGCATCTGCGCGGGGAAGGGTGTCCGCCATGGGAGGCGGTCGTGGAAGCAACCGAGAACCGCATGCGGCCCATCCTGCTGACGGCCGCCGCCGCGAGCCTCGGACTCATCCCCATCGCCGGCGAAGTATTCTGGGGGCCCATGGCCTACGCCATGATGGGCGGGATCATCGTCGGCACGGTGCTCACCCTCCTGTTTCTTCCGGCGCTGTATGTCGCGTGGTTCCGGATCAACGTGCCGCCGAACGCACCCGCACAAGATTGAGCCGAGTCGTCGTCATGCCGGTCGCCGACCAGCCGACTTTGGCAGGATCAGATTGGCGGTCTCCAGAAGAGCCTACGCCAGTTGGGGCGGGTTTCGCAGCGTCAACGGCAAGGTCATCGCCTTGAGGACAGCTCTGCGGACCTGCGGCAGGGTCTGTCGAGGGGGACCCTGCCGCAGGTTTCCACCTAGAGCGATTCTGCTTTTGATTGAATCGTTTGGGATTGAACGAAGCCGACTGCGTCGGCAAATTTCCATTTGCTGAGGCATGGTGATGAGGTGAAGGGTGTGCTGGCCCATGCTGGCCGATGAATTGAAGATCGGCGCTGAGCGGGGGACGGCTGACGTGGGCTCAGCTCGATCGATCGGGCGGGTCCGGTTGCTAGAGGTGAGCGTGATAGATTATGGCGGAAATATGGCAATGCCCGATAACGCATTGAAACCGCAGACAAAGCAAAAACTACTTTCCCCTATGGGCAGGAACCGTGCCACACTTTTCGTCTGATGCAGATCCTTCACGTCACTGGCTAGGGATCCCGACACAACAGGGCGTGGTCTCAGGGGGCCACACCACCAACGGTGGCGACGGCCTCGCTCAATCCGGCTTCAATGAGGTCGCGCACCGCGCCAAGCCAGACCATCACCGCCGCGCGACCTCACAGAACCCTCCAGATTCCTATGGGCGAGGGATTGTGATTCAAGATGCTGGCTGGGCGGAGGCCAGCATCGCATGGTCCGACCTCTTTCGACTGATCTGCGCGAGCGCGTTGTGGCCGCCGTCCTCGCCGGCGGTACGAGCCGCGCGGTTGCGGCCCGGTTCGGGGTAGCGGTGTCGTCCGTGGTGAAGTGGGCGCAGCGGCATCGGGCGACGGGCTCGGTTGCCCCGGGCCAGATGGGCGGCCACCGCAAGCGTGTTCTGGAACCGCATCGCGCCTTCATAGTCGAGCGGATCGGGCAGAGCCCGCATCTGACGCTGCATGGGCTGAAGGCGGAGCTGGCGGCGCGCGGGATCACTGTCTCGCATGACGCGATCTGGCGGTTCCTGCGCCGCGAGGGCCTGCGCTTCAAAAAAAACGCTGTTCGCCCTTGAGCAGGCGAGAGCCGACGTCGCGCGCCGCCGCCAGCGCTGGCGGTCGTGGCAGCGGCGGCTTGATCCGGACCGGCTCGTCTTCATCGATGAAACCTGGATCAAGACCAACATGGCGCCGCTCTATGGCTGGGGGCAGAAGGGCAAGCGCCTGAGAGGCCTTGCCCCCCACGGCCATTGGCGCACCCTGACCTTCCTCGGCGCTTTGCGCGCCGACGCTCTCACCGCCCCTTGCGTCTTCGACGGCCCGATCAACGGGGAGTGCTTCCATGCCTATGTGGAGCAGGTGCTCGTGCCGACGCTGAAGGCCGGCGACATCGTCATCATGGACAATCTCGGCAGCCACAAATCCGTGGCGGTGCGCCAGATCATCAGGGCTGCAGGCGCCAGGCTCTGGTTCCTGCCGCCCTATTCACCCGACCTCAACCCGATCGAGCAGGCCTTCGCCAAGATCAAACACTGGATGCGACAAGCCCAAAAGCGAACCGTAACCGACACCTGGCGCCACATCGGCGACCTCATCGCAGGCATCGAGCCCCAAGAGTGCGCCAGCTACATCGCAAACGCCGGATACGCTTCAATCAAAACATGAAATGCTCTAATACCAACGGCCCTCATTTTTGGTAAGCGTCGTCCCGGGCGCACCTTTATAGGTCGGGCGTGAGAGCGCAGTTTGATGATCCTGATTGGAGGATCGTTTTGTGTTTGGGCTTGACCATAGACTTGAGCCGGAGGTTGAGGTCCGGCGCTTCGAGGTGATCAACGGCGCGATGGGGCGTCGGCGCTGGGCGGCGGACGACCGGGCACGGATCCTGGAAGAGACTCTCGTTCCCGGCGCCGTGGTCTCGGTGGTTGCTCGCCGCCACGGCTTGACACCGTAACAGCTGTTCACCTGGCGCCGCGAGGCGCGGAGGACGGCGGAGACGGTGCCGGCGTTTGTGCCGGCGGTGGTCGCGCCGGAGGTTGGTCCGGCATCGGAGCCTTCGGCCACACGGTCACGGCCGAAGCGGCGCACTCGGCAACGCCGCGCGGCGGCCATCGAGGTCGACGTCGGCGGGGTCAGGGTGACGATCGAGAGCGGAGCTTCACCGGCCACCATTGAGGCGGTGATCGGCGCGCTGAAGGGTAGATCATGATCGGCCCGAGCGGCGCGGTCCGGGTCGTGGTGGCGACGCGGCCGGTGGACTTCCGCAACTATGCGCCGACCATGATTATGCGGAGTCGGCGCGGAAGGAGCACGTAATTGTGCCCGCCTGCACGACCCGGATCAGAGCCTCGACGTCGCCATCGCGATCTACAAGCACCCGCCGCCCGTTAGCCATCACGATCTCGATCCGGCCGCTGCCGTCCGCCATCAGCGGGCGGGTCGCCGCCGCGACCTCCGGCACGATCACAGCCGGAACAAATCCTGCTCTCGAAGCCGGACCAAACCGCCCGGCCCGCGCCGCGTCACGCCACTCGTTAACTGCGTGCGCGTGATCCCGTATTTGCGGGCCGTCGTCGAGCCCAGGCGTCGACCCGAATAGCTCTGCTCGACGATCCGCAGCTTCGCCTCATCGCTGAAGCGCCGCCGGCCGCCGCTCTCAACGATCTCAAGCCGACTGATCGGCGTGTCTGTATAGACGTCCATACAGACGAATTCTCACCATCAGGCCTCACTTCGCAAGACGGCCGCCGTCGGAGGGATACTGTACGCCGTCGCCTGGCTAACTTCCATCTCGGCAGCGAGTTCGGCAACTTGCGCCGCCGTCGCACTGCCGGCCCGACCTTTCAGGAATTCACGGATCGCATCCGTCCGCCGGCACGCTTTGCCATCTCACTGATCTTTGGAACGGTGGTGTCCACCGCGCTCGCCGTGTTCGTCGTCCCGATCCTGTATGATCTCGACGCCCGCCGCCGGACGCGGAACCTCGGGGCCGGCGGCGAAATCCGAGCGGCGGGAGGCGGGACAATGCCCTGATTGCTTGGACATGCCGGGCCGGAACAGGCGAGATGGGGGACCTGCAACCACGGAGGCAAGGCCGCCCATGCCGGGGACGAAGATCCAGGAGTTCACCTTTCTCGCCACCCTCGTGCTCGTGACGGTGGCGTTCCTCTGGCTGCTGTCGCCTTATTACGGCGCGATCTTGTGGGCAGTCATCCTGGCGATCCTGTTCGATCCGCTCCAACGCGGGCTTGAGAGGTGGCTCGGTGGCCGGCGCAACCTCGCGGCGGCACTCAGCGTCCTGGCCTGCATCTGCGTCGTCGTCATCCCCGGCACACTGATCCTCGCCGCCCTCGCCAACGAAGCCGCCGGCCTCTACACCCGCATCGGCACGCGCGAATTCGATCCAGGCACAATGCTCGCGCAGCTCCAGGGGGTGCTGCCGTCCTTCGTTTGGACGGCCCTTGCCGCGCTCGATCTCGGCGACATGGCTCAGCTCCAGACCCGGCTGACATCGTTCCTCCTCGAATTCAGCCAGACCCTCGCCAACAGGGCGGTCATCATCGGGCAGAACACGGCCCAGTTCGTCATCAGCCTTGGGGTGATGCTTTACCTGCTGTTCTTCCTGTTCCGCGATGGCGTGGCCCTTGCCGCCCGTATCCGCAAAGCCAGCCCCCTCGGCGCGCGCGAAACCGACCAGTTGCTCGAGAAGTTCACCTCGGTGGTGAAGGCCACAGTCAAGGGCAATGTCACCATTGCCGCAATCCAGGGCGCCATAGGAGGGGTCACTTTCGGGATGCTGGGGATCCAGGCCGCGCTCTTGTGGAGCGTCCTGATGGCCGTCCTGTCACTTCTGCCCGCTGTGGGCGCCGGACTGGTCTGGGTGCCGGCGGCAGCCTATCTGCTGCTGACCGGCGCCTATCTGAAGGGCGCCATCCTGCTCGCGATCGGCACGCTGGTGATCAGCACGGTGGACAACGTCCTGCGGCCAGCTTTGGTGGGGAAGGGTACCATGCTGCCGGACTACGCCGTGCTCATTTCCACCGTGGGCGGCCTCTCGCTGATCGGCATGAATGGATTTGTCCTCGGCCCGCTGATCGTCGCCCTGTTCGTTGCCGCATGGTCGCTCTTCTCGGATGACAAGATGCAACCCTCATGAGCTGTCGCCGCTTGCCGTGCAAACTGCATGTGTCTGCTCCGAAGTGTCTTAGCGCCGGGCAAACACCCACCTTTGCGCGTCCATCCCGTGCCCCAGTTCCCCGCGGCTGACAAGGTGGCGGAGATGCGCCAGCGCCTCGCTGAGGCCGAAGCCGGTCTGATCGAGCGGCAGAGGCCGGAACAGGACCTCCA
>JBDZDL010000010.1:0-189025 GCA_040049195.1 Xanthobacter sp. VNH20 | reverse complement strand
GCGTCCTTGTCGATGCATGTGACCCGATGGCCGAAATCCGCGAAACACGCTCCGGATACCAGTCCAACGTACCCCGTTCCGATCATCGCAATGCGCATGGCACGCTCATCCTAAGTTGCGCAGAAGGTGCTGCAGCTTACAGCAGCTCGTCGCCGTGCGCCGCAATGCAGCAAAGAAACAGCGCTTTTCCTTAAACGATCTCACAGCCCGTAGGCAAACGACCATATGAAGGCACCGATCAGGTCACGGCAAAGCTTCAGTACTGCCGGTCTCCTTTGGACGGAGCCGGCGTGGCTGATTAAGAAAGTTCCGCAACCAGCGGGCCCTTTGCGAGGGCGTCAAACGCTTGGAGTGCGCGGAGCAAGGGCTCCATATTCCTCAGCGCAATCATGTTCGGGCCGTCAGAAGGGGCATGGTCGGGGTCGGGATGAGTCTCGATAAATACAGCCGCCACGCCCACGGAAACTGCAGCTCGTGCAAGAACGGGCACGAATTCGCGCTGCCCACCGGAGGAGGCACCCTGCCCTCCGGGCTGTTGCACGGAATGCGTGGCGTCGAACACCACTGGCGCGCCGGTCGCGGCCAGTTCGGGCAAAGCGCGCATGTCGGATACCAACGTATTGTACCCGAACGAAACGCCGCGCTCGGTCACCAGGACATTGGGATTCCCGGACTGGGTCAGCTTGGCCACGACGTTCTTCATGTCCCAGGGCGCCAGGAACTGGCCCTTTTTGACATTCACGACTCGCCCGGTCTGAGCTGCGGCGATCAGAAGGTCCGTCTGCCGGCAGAGAAAAGCGGGAATCTGCAGAATATCCACCACCTCAGCGAGGGGAGCGCATTGGTCGATCTCGTGGACATCGGTCAGGACCGGAGCGCCAATGGTCTCGCGGATCTCAGCGAAAATGGGCAGCGCGGCCTTGAGGCCAATGCCCCGGGCGCCCGAGATGGATGTGCGGTTGGCTTTGTCGAATGAAGATTTGAACACCAGGCCCATGCCCAGGCGCTTGGTGATGGCGGAGAGCTCTTTCGCCACGTCCATCACGTGGTCGCGGCTCTCGATCTGACACGGCCCCGCGATAAGCGTGAGGGGCATCCGATTCGAAATCTTGAGATCGCCGACCTCAACGACCGCGTTCGGGGCGTTTTTGTCGCTCACGCGTTTCTCCTGCACTGTTTCACCGGGCCCCGATAATCCGCGTTATGGCATGAAAAGGGATTTGGAACGACATGTGTCCCACGAACGCAGGCGGTGCAACATTTCACAATAAGCGAAAACAATATGTGAAATATTTAATTTCCCGTCCCTGCATTGCAAAGCCGTGTATGCGCGATTAGTTTGGGAGCGTCAGGATTGGTTTCAGCGCGCGCCCATGGCTCAAGTTTCTCCCGTTCCCGCACTGGTCTCGGGGCTCGTCTCGCTGGCCCTGCGCGCCGGACGCGTCATTCTCGATATATACGCCACCGATTTTGCAGTGAGCCAGAAGGCGGACGCGTCTCAAGTGACGCAGGCGGATCGCGACGCCGAAGCGTTGATCCTCGACGGGCTGGCGCGGCTGCATCCCGGAGTTCCGATCGTCGCGGAAGAAGAAGCGGCCGCGGGTCGTATCCCCCATGCAGGCGAACGCTTCTTTCTCGTGGATCCGCTGGATGGAACGAAGGAGTTCGTCTCTCGCAACGGCGAGTTCACGGTCAATATCGCCCTTATCGAGCACGGCGCGCCCATCGCCGGCGTCGTCTATGCCCCCGCTTTGGGCGTGCTCTATGCCGGAGAGGTCGGCTCCGGGGCGTGGAAGGGCCTGGTCCGCGACGACCATCTGACCTCGCTCACGCCAATCCAGGTGCGCGACGCCCCTGCCCGGCTCTCGGCCATCGGCAGCCGCTCGCACGGCGCGGCTGAGACCGGCGATTGGCTTCAGCAATTTCCGATCGGCTCCTTCGTGGCGGCGGGCTCGTCGCTGAAATTCTGTCTGGTCGCGGAAGGCGCGGCCGATCTCTATCCCCGGCTCGGCCGCACGATGGAATGGGATACCGCAGCCGGCGATGCGGTGCTGCGGGCGGCCGGTGGCGTGGTCACCACGATGGACGGCCTGCCGCTGACCTATGGCCGGTGTATTCAGGCCGGGGACGCGCCATTCGCGAACCCCCATTTCGTCGCCTATGGCGACCGCAATTTGGTCCGGCATTCGTCCGCCCAAGCCGGCGGCTGAGCCGCGATCGGCCCCTCTTGGCCGAGACAACAAGGAATGTTGCACGTGTCGCCCAATCGATTGACGCATCTTCAGCGTCTTGAAGCGGAATCCATCTTCATCCTGCGCGAGGTCGCGGCCGAATTTCGCAACCCGGTGATGCTGTATTCGATCGGCAAGGATTCCGCGGTGATGCTTCATCTCGCGATGAAGGCGTTTTACCCCTCCAAACCGCCCTTCCCGCTTCTTCATGTGGATACCACATGGAAATTCCGCGATATGATCGCCTTCCGCGATGAAATGGCGAAGACTCTGGGGTTCGACCTGCTGGTTCATACCAATCAAGACGGGTTGGCGCAGGGCATCAATCCTTTCGATCATGGCTCTTCGCTCTACACCAATATTATGAAGACTGACGCCTTGAAGGAGGCGTTGACCAAATACGGCTTCGATGCCGCTTTCGGTGGTGCGCGGCGCGACGAGGAAAAAAGCCGCGCCAAGGAGCGTGTTTTTTCCTTCCGGACAGCCAATCATGGATGGGATCCGAAAAACCAACGGCCGGAACTCTGGAATCTCTACAACGCCCGTGTGAAACCCGGTGAATCCATCCGTGTGTTCCCGCTCTCCAATTGGACAGAGTTGGATATCTGGCAATATATTCTTGCAGAACGCATCCCGATCGTGCCGCTTTATTTTGCCGCCAAGCGCCCCATCGTGTGGCGCGACGGACAGATGATCATGGTGGACGACGCGCGCTTGCCGCTCTTACCGGGAGAAACGCCGGAACACCGCATGATCCGCTTCCGTACGCTCGGTTGCTATCCGCTGACCGCCGCCATCGACAGCACAGCGGCCACGCTTGAAGATATCGTTCAGGAGATGCTGGTCGCACGCACCTCCGAGCGGTCCGGCCGCCTGATCGACCATGATGATGCCGCTTCTATGGAAAAGAAGAAGCGCGAGGGCTATTTCTGATGAATGTCGCTCCGCTTACGGAATTGTTCGCTACCGAAGGCAAGAGTCTTTTGCGCTTCCTCACCTGCGGCAGCGTCGACGACGGAAAGTCCACTCTTATTGGCCGCTTGCTCTACGACACCAAACTTCTGTTCGACGACCAGGTCGCGACTCTTGCCCAGGATTCCCGCAAGCACGGCACCGCTGGCGACGAGCTGGACTTCGCGTTGCTTGTCGACGGGCTGGCGGCGGAGCGCGAGCAAGGCATCACCATCGATGTTGCCTATCGCTTTTTCAATACCGAGCGGCGCAAGTTCATCGTCGCCGATACGCCCGGGCATGAACAATATACCCGCAATATGGCGACGGGGGCCTCCAACTCGGATCTCGCGGTCATCCTCGTCGATGCACGGCAAGGACTTCTGACCCAGACCCGCCGCCATTCCTTCATTGTGTCTCTGCTTGGCATCCGCCACGTGGTTCTGGCGGTGAACAAGATCGACCTCGTCCAATTTTCGCAGAGCCGGTTCGAGGATATTGTCGCGGACTACACCAAACTGATCGGTCCCCTGGGCTTCGAGACCTTCCAAGCGGTGCCGCTTTCGGCGCGGTATGGCGACAACATCATGGGTCGCAGCGCCAATACGCCTTGGTACCATGGCCCCGCGTTGGTCGAATATCTGGAAAACGTGGACGTCGCCGAGAAGGCGGTTTCCCGCCCGTTCCGTCTTCCTGTGCAATGGGTTAACCGGCCCAATCTTGATTTTAGAGGCTTCTCCGGCACCATCGTGAGCGGCTCCGTTCGCCCGGGGGATAGCGTCGTGGTTGCCGGATCCGGGCGCACCACGCATGTTAAGTCCATCGTCACCAAGGACGGAGACCTCACAGAGGCCGTCGCCGGGCAGGCGGTGACGCTGACCCTCGCGGACGAGGTGGATATTTCCCGCGGAGATATTCTTGCCGACCCCGTGCACCGCCCGGAGCGGGCCGACCAGTTCGCGGCCCAGATCATCTGGATGCATGATGAACCGCTGCTTCCTGGCCGGCCCTATCTGATCAAAATGGGGACGCGCACCGTCGGCGCCACGTTCACCGAAATAAAGCATAAGGTTGACGTCAATACATTCCAGGAACTGGCGGCGAAGACGCTTTCTCTGAACGAGGTTGGCGTTGTGAATATCGCGAGCCGCGATGCTTTTTCGTTCGATGCGTTCTCTGACGTTCCGGAAACCGGCGCGTTCATTGTCATAGATCGGCTGAGCAATCAGACGGTCGGCGCGGGAATGGTGCAGTTTGCGTTACGGCGGGCGACCAACGTGCATTGGCAGGCCCTCGATGTCTCCAAGGAAGCACGCGCCACGTTAAAGCATCAGCGACCGGCCGTATTGTGGTTCACTGGCCTGTCAGGATCGGGTAAATCCACGATCGCGTCCCTGGTGGAAAAGAAATTGTATGCAGCCGGGCGCCACACCTACATGCTCGATGGAGACAATGTTCGTCACGGGCTCAACAAGGACCTAGGATTTACGGATGTCGATCGGGTGGAAAACATCCGGCGGGTGGCCGAAGTCGCGCGATTGTTTGTGGATGCAGGGCTGGTCGTGCTTGTGTCTTTCATCTCGCCGTTCAAGGCGGATCGGCAAATGGCGCGAGAACTTTTGAGCGCAGGGGAGTTCATCGAAGTATTCGTGGATACGCCAATTGAGGTTGCGGAAGGCCGCGACGTGAAGGGGCTTTATAAGAAAGCACGCCAGGGGCTTTTGGCCAATTTCACCGGCATCGATAGCCCCTATGAGGTTCCAGAAACTCCCGAATTGCATCTCGCCGGGGGCGAAAAATCGGCCGAGGAACTCGCGGAACAGGTGTTCAACTATCTATCCGAGCGAAATTACCTGCACAGCGACGAGGATGCGGGCGACTGGACGATCTAGGAAGACTCGAGCGAGAGCGCGGCGCGCAACCTGCCGGGCCGCGCTCCGCCGTCCCCTCCTCGCCGGCGAACACCGGATTCCTGGGCCATTTCGGCGGTTCTCCCCGCGATGAAACCGTGATTTCGGCCAAAATGACTTCGGCGACATGTGGCCTCGGTGGCCGGCGTCCCGCGAGGGGGTTTCCTCGCCGGTCGGCCTTGGTCTAAACCAGACCGTGGGCCGCGAGAATGCGGCCCACTACCAACGGGCTCGATCGCCTTGACCTTCCTGCTGACATTTCTGGCCCTCGCCATCGAAGCGGGGTTTGGCTATCCGGTCCGCCTGCTGAACCTGATCGGCCATCCCGTCATCTGGATCGGCCGGCTGATCTCCGTGCTCGACCTTGCCTGGAACCGGGCGGAGCTGAGTTTCGTCCGGCGGCGCATGCGGGGCGTCCTGGCGCTTGTGGTGCTGGTGCTAAGTGCCGCCGTGCCGGCGGCGCTCTTGGCCGATGTATTCGACCTGTTCCCCGGCGGTGTGGTTCTCACCGCCATCGTGGGCTCGACGCTGCTGGCCCGGCGCTCGCTCCATGAGCATGTGGCGGCGGTGGCCGATGCGCTCGAAATCCACGGGCTCGAGGCCGGACGGGCCACGGTCTCACGCATCGTCGGCCGCGACCCGGCCCAGCTCGATGAAGCGGGCGTCACTCGGGCGGCCATCGAAAGCCTGGCGGAGAACTTTTCCGACGGTGTCGTGGCCCCCGCCTTCTGGATGGCGATGGCCGGGCTGCCCGGCATCGCCGCCTACAAGGCCATCAATACCGCCGACAGCATGATCGGCCATCGCACGCCGCGCCACGAGGCGTTCGGCTGGGCCTCGGCGCGGCTCGACGATCTGGTGAACCTGCCCGCCTCGCGCCTCTCGGGCCTGCTGATCATCGCCGCAGCGGTCTTCACGCACGGCGCATCGCCTGCGGGTGCGTGGCGCGCGGTGCGCCGCGATGCCGGCAAGCACCGCTCTCCCAATGCCGGATGGCCGGAAGCGGCGATGGCGGGCGCCCTCGGCATCTCCATCGCGGGGCCGCGCACCTATGCCGGCGTGCTCGCGGACCTGCCCTTCATGGGCGACGGCCGGCGCGAGATCGGCGCCGCCGACATTCGCTCCGCTCTGCATCTCTACCGGATCGCGAACCGCCTGCTCATGGGCCTTGCCCTGTTCTGCGCGGTGCTGGTGGTCATCGCGCGAGGCTGAGCAGAAGGTCGAGATCGAGATGGGCTTCCAGGTGCGCGGCAAGCGCATCCAGGGTCTCGTCCACCTGCGCCTCGTATGAGATTTGCGGCGCGCCGGCGCCCAGCGCAGCGAGCCAGGCGGCGCGCTGGGAATCATCGGCGAACAGCCCATGCACATAGCTGCCCATGATGCGGCCGTCGGGCGTCGTCGCGCCGTCCGCCTCGCCCGTGGCGAGGCGCGAGAAGGGGCGGGCCGTGGCTGCGCCGGTGGTCTCGCCCATATGCATCTCATAGCCCGCGAAGGGCGCGTGAAGGCAGGAGCGGCCCACAACGGCAACCAGGCGCTTCTCGCCCGAGAGAATGGTTTCCACATCCAGCAGGCCGAGCCCCTCCGCCCGGCCCGGCGGGCCTTCGATACCCTCGGGATCGTCCACCCACCGCCCCAGCATCTGATAGCCGCCGCACAGGCCCAGCACCCGCCCGCCGCGCCGGGCATGGGCGATGATGTCGTGATGCAGGCCGCCGGATTTCAGCGCGGCTAGGTCGGCAATCGTCGCCTTGGAGCCGATCAGCAGGACGAGGTCGGTGTCCACCGGCAGGCTCTCGGCGGGCCGCAGACGCACCACCTCGACCGCCGGCTCGGCATCCAGCGGGTCGAGATCGTCGAAATTGGACACATGGGGCAGGATCGGCACCGCGATCTTCACCTTGGCGTGCGGCTTCGCCGGCGGCGGCCCCTGGAGCGCCAGCGCATCCTCCGCCGGCAGGCGCGCGGCGGCGGGAAAATGCGGGATGAGGCCCAACGCAGCCCAGCCGGTGTGCTGCGCCACCAGCGCCATGCCGTCGGCGAACAAAGCGGGATCGCCCCGGAATTTGTTCACCACGAAGCCGGCGATCAGCGCGGCATCCTCCGCCTCCAGCACCGTCTTGGTGCCGACGAGGCTCGCGATCACACCGCCCCGGTCAATGTCGCCGATCAGCACCACCGGCACGCCGGCGGCGCGGGCAAAGCCCATGTTGGCGATATCGTTCCGCCGCAGATTGACCTCTGAGGCACTCCCCGCCCCTTCCACCAGCACGAGGTCGGCCTCGCCCTTCAGCCGCACGAAGCTCTCCAGCACGGGCGGCATGAGGCTCTGCTTCAGGCCCTGGTAGGCGCTGGCCTTGGCGGTGGTGAGCACCCTGCCCTGCACCACCACCTGCGCGCCCACCTCGCTCTGCGGCTTCAGCAGCACCGGGTTCATATGCACGCTCAAAGGAACCCGCGCGGCCCGCGCCTGAAGCGCCTGTGCGCGCCCGATCTCGCCGCCGTCGGCGGTGACGGCGGCATTGTTCGACATGTTCTGCGGCTTGAACGGCCGCACCCGCAGACCCCGATTGGCGAAGGCGCGGGCAAGGCCGGCCACCAGCAGGCTCTTGCCCACGTCCGAGCCGGTGCCCTGGAACATCAGCGCGCGGGCCATCAGAATTCGATGCCGGCCTGCGCCTTCACGCCGGCGGAGAAATGATGCTTTACCAACCCCATCTCGGTCACGAGGTCTGCCGCCTCCAGAAGCTCCGGCTTGGCGTTGCGGCCCGTGACGACCACATGCAGGTCGCCCCGGCGGGCCTTGAGCGTCGCCACCACGTCGGCAAGGTCGAGATAGCCGTAGCGCAGGGCGATGTTCAATTCGTCCAGCACGATCAGGGACAGGGTTTCGTCGGCCAGCAGTTCGCGGGCCTTGTCGAACGCGCGGGCGGCGGCGGCGGTGTCGCGGGCGAGGTCCTGCGTCTCCCAGGTGAAGCCCTCGCCCATGGTGTGCCAGCGCACGCGATCGCCGAAGGCGGCGAAGGCGTCCTTCTCGCCCGTGTGCCAGGCGCCCTTGATGAATTGCACCACGCCCACCTTCCGGCCGTAGCCGAGCATGCGCAGCGCCAGGCCGAAGGCGGCCGTGCTCTTGCCCTTGCCCGGTCCGGTGTGGACGATCAGCAGCCCCTTCTCCAAGGTCTTTTCCGCCACCTCGGCATCCTGCACCGCCTTGCGCTTGGCCATCTTTTCCCGATGGCGGGCGGCCTGGGCGGCGTCGCCGGCGGCATTTTCGGTTTCATCGCTCATCGGGGCGTGTCCTTCACAATCATGGGCAGGCCGGCCACCATGAAGATCACCTCATGGGCCGTTGCGGCCATGCGTTGGTTGAGCCGGCCGGCGGCGTCGCGAAACCGGCGGGCCAGCGCATTATCCGGCACGATGCCGAGCCCTACCTCGTTCGCGACCAGCACGCTGAGCCCGGTGCGGGCGGTGATCGCCGCAACGAGGCGGTCCTCCTCCGCGCCGAGATCGTGTTCGGCCAGCATATGGTTGGTGAGCCACAAGGTGAGGCAATCCAGCAGCAGCGGCATGTCCGCCGGCAAGGCGCGGACGATCTCGGCGGCATCGAACGGTGCGTCGTGGGAGATCCAGCGCCCATCCCGCCGCGCCTGATGCAGGCGGATGCGCTCGCTCATTTCGGCATCGAAGGCCTGCGCCGTCGCCACATAGGCGAAGGGCGGGGCGGCGGCTTCCACCCGCTGCTCGGCATGGCGGCTCTTGCCCGAGCGCGCGCCGCCGAGCACCAGCACGATCCGGCCCCGCGCCCCGGCCGCGATCTCGCTCAAGCCGGCACCTGCGAATGCCGGCGGCAACAGCTGTGGCAGGCACTGGCCGCGATGCGCGGACCCAACATGAGAGTCTCCCTGGCTCTCCCGCCGAGAGCCGGCCTGTGGCGCCCGCGCAGCGGGCCATGCGTCCTCGGCAGGTCTCCTGGCTCGCGGATCCGCGCTCCCCCACCCTTCCCGAGGCGCGCCTCAGTGGTTCGTGGGTTTGCTCTCCGCCGACAGTTGCGGGGGCAGCCGCGGCATAAGGAGAAACCCTCCCGCACCGCGTTCCCTTTTGATCCCGAAGGAACCGACGACGCGCCGACTATAAGGCCGCCGCCCCGCGCCGCAACCGCCGCCGTCGCGGGTCAGCTGCGGGCCTTCGCCACCAGGGTGGAGGTGGATTGGCCCGGCGTGAGTTCGGCGAGCACCAGCTTTCCGCCGTTGGCGATGACGACGTCGGCGCCGACCACATCCTCCGGCTTGTAATCCGCCCCCTTCACCAGCACGTCCGGCAGCAGGGCCGTGATGATCTCCAGCGGCGTATCCTCCTCGAACAGCACCACCAGATCCACGCAGCGCATGGCGCCGATGACCCGCGCGCGGGCGATCTCATCCTGGAGTGGACGCGTCGGGCCCTTCAGGCGGCGTACCGAGGCATCGGTGTTGAGCCCCACGACCAGGCGGTCGCCCTGCGCGGCCGCCGCTTCCAGCATGCCCACATGGCCGGGATGCAGCAGATCGAAGCAGCCGTTGGTGAAGACGATGCGCGCGCCGCTCGCGCGCCAGCGGTCCATGATATCGCGCGCCTTGTCGCGCGAGACGAGCGCGCCCGCCGGCTCCAGCTGCGGCACCGAGCGCTGCAGCGCGGCGGTGAGTTCCGCGCGGGTGACCACCGCCGTGCCGAGCTTGGCCACGGCAATCGCGGCGGCGGCATTGGCGACCGGCACGCTCGCTTCCAGGGCGAGCCCGCAGGCGAGTGACAAGGCGAGCGCGGCGAGCGCCGTATCGCCGGCGCCGGACACATCGAACACCTCGCGCGCCTCGGCCGGCACATGGAGCACGGTGCCGTTGCGGCGCCAGAGCGTCATGCCCTTTTCCGCCCGAGTCACCAGCACATCGCCCCCGAACTGGGCACTCGCCACCTGCGCGGCGCGCTCGGCGTCGGCATCCGTCTCGTCCGGCAGGCCAGTGGCCTCACTTAATTCGCGCCGATTGGGCGTCACCAGCGTCGCGCCGCGATAGACCTCGAAGGTGCGCCGCTTGGGATCGACGATCACCGGTACCCCGAGCGTCTTTGCCTCCGCGAGCACGGCGGCGACGACGCGATCGCCGAGCACGCCCTTGGCATAATCGGAGAGCACCACCACCGAACAGCCCGCCATGGCGCGGCTTGCGGCGGCGATCAACGCGTCCTCGACGGAGGCGGACGGCGGGGCGGACATCTCGGCATCGATGCGGACGATCTGCTGGCGCCCGCTCATCACCCGCGTCTTGGTGACGGTGGGGCGGGTGGTGTCCACCACCAGGCCGGAGAGATCAATCAGCGCATGGGGCGCCAGTGCCGCGCGCAGTTGGTCGGCCTCCCCATCGGACCCGACGAGTCCCACGAGACGGATCGGCGCGCCCATGGCGGCTGCATTGGCCGCGACGTTCGCCGCCCCGCCCGGCACGATGCGCTCCGCGCCATGCAGCAGCACCGGCACCGGCGCCTCGGGCGAGATGCGCGAAACCGAGCCGAGGATGTAGCGATCCACCATCACATCGCCGATGACGGCGACGGGACCGGGCTTGGTATCAGGAAGCATGGTGCCGGTATCCTGGGGCAAGATCAGCCGTTGTGTCGTGTAAGCTCCCGGTCATCAGGCGGAATTGCGGCCGCGCAAATGCTCGGTGACATAGATCCGCACGCCGTCCTCCAGCGAGGTGAACGGGCGGGTAAAGCCTGCAGCGCGCAGTTTCGAGACATCCGCCTGGGTGAAATATTGATACGCGTTGCGGATGGAAACCGGCATATCGACATAGGTGATGCGCGGTTCCTTGCCCGCCGCCGTGAACACGGCCTTCGCGAGATCCGCGAAGCTGCGGGCCTGCCCGGTGCCGACATTGAAGATGCCGCTGGCGGCGGGCGTCTCCAGCAGCCAGCGCACCACCGCGACGCAATCGCCCACATAGACGAAGTCTCGCAGCTGCCCGCCGTCCTCATAGGCCGGATCGTGCGATTTGAAGAGTGTCACCGCCTCGCCCAAAGCTGCGGTCGGATAGATCTTGTGGACCACCGAGCGCATGTCGTCCTTATGAGCCTCGCCCGGACCATAGACGTTGAAGAAGCGAAGGCCAGCCCATTGCGGGGGCACCGGCCGGCCGGCGGCGACATCGGCCGCGAACCGGCGGTCCGCCATCAGCTTGCTCCAGCCATAGGCGTTCAGGGGGGCCAGGCGGTCGAGCGCGGCGGCGCCTTCCTCGTCCTTGAAGCCGTCGGTGCCGTCGCCATAGGTGGCGGCGGAGGAGGCATAGATGAAACGGATGCCCTTGCGCGCGCACTGGTCCCACAAATCCAGCGTCGGGCGGATGTTGCGGGCGACGATCTTGTCGCCGTCCCGCTCCGTGGTCGCGGAAATCGCGCCCATATGGACCACCGCGCCCAGCCGGCCGCCCTCGCGTTCCACGAACGCGGGAACCGCCTCTGGCCGGATCACATCATCCAGCAGGATATCGCGCAGATTGAGCCATTTGGGGCCGTCCTCCAGCCAATCGGCAACCACCACGCGCCAGCCGTCGGCGGCCAGGGCGCGGGCGATGTTCGAGCCGATGAAGCCGGCGCCCCCGGTGACAAGGATCGTATCGCGGGCGGAACGGGCGGTGCGGATCATTCAGGCTACCATTCAGGGCGAAGGCGGTGATGTGCCCCCGTGTGCCACGCTGCTTCCGGTCTTGTCCATCGCATCGGCATGTCCGAAGCGCAGGACATTGAGCGCGCGCCACACGTCCCGTGCGCTGAAATCGGTGAGGCACGGCGGTCCCTCGACGAGATCGGGGGCGATCCGGCAATGGGCGCGCTCGCACGGCGCGCACGGGCGCAGCGATTTCAATTCCAAAGCCTTCGGTCCGAAAAGGCCGGTCAGGCGCGGATTTGTCGGGCCGTAAAGCCCGACGGTGGGCACCGCGAGCGCAGCCGCGAGATGGCCGAGGCCGGAATCGACGCTCACCACTGCTTGCGCGCGCGCGATCACGGGCGCCAGCGCAGAAATGGGACCGGGCGGCACGATCCGCACCGTGGGGATCCGGTCCGCGATGGCGGTGGCGCGCGCCGTCTCCTCCGGCCCCTGGGCGAAGATGCGGATTTCATAGCCCCGCTCGGCGGCCATCTGCGCCAGCTCGCGCCAGTGTTTCACCGGCCAGGTCTTGGTGCGCCAGGTGGTGCCGTGCAGCATCACGATATAAGGCGGCTCGCCCCCCTGCCCTTCGGCATCGGCGGGCACCGAAAGCCCGGCATCGGCGGTCAACCCATCCAGGGAATAGCCGAGGCTGGCGGCGAACAGCTTGCGCAGCCGCACCGCCATATGCTCGGTTTCCGGCACCACATGGGCCGCGTGATAGGTGAAGGTCGCCAAGCCCTCGCGGGCGCTGCCGCGGGCGAAGCCATGGCGCCGGCCGCGCGTGAACAGGCCGACCGCGGCGCTCTTCATCAGCCCCTGGGCGTCGATCACCACATCATAGGTTTCCGCGCGCAAGGCGGCGCGGATCGCAGCCACCGCCCCGCTGCGCAGCGCTTCCCCCGGCGCTTTGCGCAAGCGGCGCAGCGGCACGGCGATGGCGCGCCGCACGGCGGGGTGGGCTTCGACCAACGGAACGAACGCTTCCTCCACCGCCCAATCGAGCGTGAGACCGGGAACCGCCCGCATGGCATCGGTGACCGCCGGGAACGTGTGCACCACGTCGCCCAGGGAGGACAGCTTGACCACCAGAACCTTCATGCCTGAACGGCCCGCGCCGCCGCCAGGACTTCCTCCGGGGCGATCACTTCGAGGCAGGCCAGAGTGCCGAGCGGGCATTCGCGCTTATGGCACGGGCGGCACGGCAGCTCACGCGCAACCACACGGGCTCTCGGCCCGGTGGGCGGCGTCATCTTCTCGGAGCTGGAGCCGTAGATCACCACGAGCGGGCGATCCAGCGCGCCGGCCACATGCATGAGGCCGGAATCGTTCGAGACCACCACATCCGCCATGCCCAGCAGGGCGGCCGCGTCCATCAGCGTGGTCTTGCCGGCGATATTGTCCACCGGCACGCGGCTGAGCTTCACGATCTGCGCCGCGATGGACACGTCCTTCGGCCCGCCCAGGATGCGCACGCGATAGCCCGCTTCCACGGCCCGCGCCGCGAGCCGGGCGAACTTGGTGGCGGGCCATTGCTTGGCCGGGCCATATTCGGCGCCGGGGCAGAGCGCCATCACGGGCCCTTCCCCGGTGAGGGGAAAACGCCCCGCCGCGGCTTCGCGCGCGCCGTCCGGCAGGAAAAGGGTTGGACGCGGCGCCGCCAGCTGGTCGCCACGCGGGGCGCCGAGGGCGACGAACCGGTCGATGGTGCGCGCGGTCTTGCGATCCCGATCCGGGCGCGAATCCGTCAGCAGCAGGCTGCGGCCCTCGGCGGCATAGCCGATGCGTTCGGGAATGCCGGCGGCGAAGGGCACGATGGCGGCCTTGAAGGCGCGCGGCAGGATGATGGCCTTGCCATACCCCTCCTTGCGCAGCGCACGCCCGGCCTTCCAGCGCTCCATCAGCCCAAACTCGCCATGACCGAGGCCGAGAGGAATGGTTCTGCGCACGCCACGGATCAGCCGGGCGATCGGCAGCGAGGCCGGCGGCGCGATGACATCGATGGGGCGACCGGGATCGCGGATGCGCAGGCTTTCGATCAGGCTCGCCGCCATCACCATGTCTCCGACCCAGGAGGGGCCGACCAGCAGGATGGGCGAATAGGAACCGATGGCGCGCATTTTGTGCTCACTTGGACCCGCGCGTCTTGGCAAGACGCGCCGTGCCCGTCAAGGCGCGATCCCGTGACGAGGGCGGTGCGCAGGTTGTAAAATTGGGTGCGCCGCCGGGGTCACGTCGCCGGGCCGCTGAAGAAGAAAGCATGCGACACGCTGCGGCAATAAAAAAGGCGCCGGCAGTGCGGCGCCTTTTCTAAGAAGACAACAAAGGCGTGCGATCAGGCGGCCTTGTTGAGGGTCTTTTCCACGCCGGCCTTGATGGGCTCGGAGCTTTCGGTCGCAATCTTCTGCGCGAGGGCCGACAATTCCTTGGCCTGGCCGGAGAGCGCATCGAACTGGTGGCGCAGGTGAGCGGTGGAAAGCTCCACGGCTTCCGCTGCCGACTTCGCCGAAACCACCGACGCGAAGAAATCGAACGCGGCATTCACGTTCGAGCGCAGGATTTCGAGCGACTTGAGATTATATTCGGAGACACCCTTGCTCGCGGTCGAATAGCTGTCTTCAAGGATATCGCTGGTCTGCGTTGCGGCAGCCTTGAGCTTTTCATAATTGTCGCGATAGCTCTCGACGCTCTTTTCCGCCATTTCGCGGAAAGCGGCCGGAACTTCCATTTTGGCGAACGCGCCGTTTGCTGCGTTCATCTGGTCTTGGAAGGCTTTGGCAAAGGTGTCGGTCATAGTTTCCTCGGTGCGGTGGCTTGGCTTCAATTCAGGCCCGCGCAGGCCGAAAAGCTCGCTCGATTGCAGCAAGCGCCTTTTCTGCCCTCAGCCTCGACCCCGCGACACTATAGCCTAAAAAGTGTGCGGCACAAAAATAATTTTTGCGCCGCACAACAACCTTGCACCGTCTATTCAGTAAGTCCGGTTCGGATCGTGCGGCTGTTCGAACTGGCTCGCCGCCTGCTGGGTGGCGTTCTGCGCATCATGGGCGGCGGCGGTGCCCGCCGCCTGGGCGGCCTCGGCGGTGGACTTAGCATGCTGCGCCGCGGCAGCGCCGAGGGCCTGAACGCGCTCGGCGAGCGCACGGGCGTGCTCGTCCAGCGAGCGCACGGTGGACTCCCCAAGGTTGCGGGCATCCGAGCCAAGGGCGGCGGCCTGGCTGGCCACGGCCTGCACCTGAGCGGTGACGAATTCCGCTTGCAGCGAGAGGACTTCCTGCGGGCTCTTCGCGCGCACCAGCTTGTTCAGAAAATCGAAGCTGGCGTTCACATTGGATTCGACAAGACCCAAAGTCTTCTGGCGCAACTCGCGGATGCCGGAGCGCACTTCCTCGATCCGCCCTTCCGACTCATTGACGGCACTGCGCGCGGTATCGAACAGAGTATCGAAGGCCTGGCGCGCCTGCGTGACGTTCTTTTCGGCTATGGCCCTCAATTCCGCGGGCAGCTCAAGATCGGGACCCAGTTTCGTGGTCATCGTCGTCACTCCTCGGGCTCTTGGGGAGATCAGCCAACGGCGCCGGCCGCTCCGACCATATCTTAGTCTGTCATTGCCTATACACCGCAATACGAAACATTAATGCGACGCCTAGGGGCTTGCGGTACTGTTAAGGTTTATCTGCCACCATAGCATGCAGGGTGCTGGGATTCAGGTCGAGATGGTGCGATCGAAAAACAAGGGGTGTCATTCGCAGTGATGAGCGAACACACGTCGCGCCTCTTGGCAATGAACGAACCCGCGCTCGCTCCTCTGCTGCGCGACGACCTCGCTTCGTTTCTGATATCCGTGCGGGACGGCACGGTGGTCGCCGCCACCGCCGCCTGCGCGCGGCTCGGACTTCGCGAAGATCAGGCGGCTCCGAAACCACTGCTCGATATCGTGCGACAGGTTGCCGCCAGCCCAAACGGCACGCGTCACTTGGAACGGGTCCGCCTGCCGGCGCAGTTTTCGACGCGCCTATTCTCCTGCGCCTGCCTTTCCTCGCCCCTGGGCCGGCTGGTATTGTTCGCCGATCCCGAAGCCTTCGTGCCGGGAAACCTTCTGCCTACGGGCAAGGCGCCGCAGGCGGATGCACGGACCATGATCGAGGAAGCACGCCCGATCCGTTTCACATGGGAAGCGGATGGTGCCGGGGTCATCCGCTTTCTGTCTGAAACGGCGGTGGATGGGCTGGGCATGCGCCTCGGCGGCTGGCTCGGCCGCAGCTTCCGGCAATTGGCGGATGCCGGGCTGTTGCGCGACAGCAGCGCCATCGACGCCGCGCTCGAGGCCGGATCGAGCTTTGCCGACATCCTTCTGTATACGGAAGAACCGCAGCCGCGCCGCATCGTGCTGGGTGGCATGCCCCTGCTGGATGGCATGCGCCGCCGCACAGGCGTGCGCGGATTTGGAATCCTATGGCCGCCCTCGGCCTTCGATGATACGGCAGCACGCATGTCCAGGAGCGGTGAGCGCGACGATGCGCCGATGAATGTCGTGCCTTTGCGGGGTGGCCATCTCACGCAACGGGAACGCTCCGCGTTTCACGAGATCGCCCGCACGCTGCACGAAGCCGTGAACGGCTGGAATGCGCCACAGCGGGAGGCGCGCGATCCAGAACACGCGGATGGTCCGCCGGAAGGCGATCCTGACGCCTTTCCGTCATCGCCCGAAGACGGGCCGGAGGATGCGGAACTTGAGCCCGCGACTTCCGCAGAGGCCGCGGAACCGAGCGACAACTTAGATCCGGGTGACGCCCTGCCCGATCTCGTCGCGGACGATCTTTCGCACGTTTCCGCTTTCGCCCCCGCCTCGGAAGGCGACGGCATCTCCGCCGGCTTCGCGGATGCCCCGCACTCATTCGAGTCTGGTCCCGCCCTGGTGGGTGCGGCCGACAGCCTGTTGGACCGGCTGCCGCTGGGCATCGCCATTCAGCAGCATGGGCGGTTCGTGCGCGTCAACCGCACCATCCTCGGCTGGGCGGGGATGGCCGATACGGAAGAATTCCAGCGCACCGGGGGCGTGGCCCAGCGTTTGTGGCGGGCCGAAGCCGGTGGCCAACTGCATTTCACGCGGGCCGAGGGCGATGCCCTTCCTGTGGAGGTGCGGCTCGTCTCCGCGCCCTGGAACGGCGAGACCGCCCTCGTGCACCTCGTCCGCGCCATCGAGCCGACATCGCCAGACACGCTCGGCGCCCGAGCCTCGGTTCGGCATCGCGCACGCCATGAGGCGCTGGACCTCATTCCCGTCCCGGTTGCCCTGCTGGATTCCGCCGGTACGCTGCAATACCTGAACCTTTCCGCGATCAAGCTCGGCGGCCGCGCGCGAGACGCGCTGCTCGGCACCGCTTTCGCCTCGCTTTTCGTCGCGGAGGACCAGCATCTGGTGGATGCCTTGTTCGCGGCCGCGAGTTCGCAGAGCGGGCGGGTCAATGCCTCCGGCTTTCGTCTTCTGAACGGGGCCGGCCGCCCCTCAGCGGTCGACGTCACGATTGCGCGCGCCGACCACGCCCCCGAGGACCGGCCCACCTATTGTGCGGTATTCCGCGAGACCGCACCCGCGCCCGACGCATCGGGGGCGGCTGGGGTTCAGGATACCGACGCGCTGCTGCGCCGGCTCTCCCACGGCGTGCGCGAGCCTTTGAACGTGATGTTCGGGTTCGTGGAAGCGGTGCGTTCCGGAGCGTTCGGTGCCATCGGCACACGCCGCTACAGCAAGCTTGCCGAAGGCGCGGTGCTCGCGGGCCGGCAGTTGATGGCCACGCTTGAGGACATCGAGGGGCTCATCGCTTCCCCAAATGCCCCCGACAAGACGGTGCTCGACATCAATGCGCTGGTGGATGACGCCGTTGCCCACCTGGCGGGAACCGCGCAGCGCCGGCGCATCCTGATCCGGCGCGATTTCAGCCCGCAGGCCACCATCCGCTGCGATGGCGCCCGCACCGCGCAGATGGTGCGTCTCCTCCTTGAGGAAGCCCTGCGTGGCACGCCCGAGGGCCAATATGTCCTTATCTCGACCATCGCCGAGCCGGGCGGCGCCGAGGATTCGATGACCTCCGTAGCGGTGCTGATCCGCGATGAAGGCGCGAGCCTGTCCGAGGAGGAAATCGCCCAGGCGCTCGACGTGACCCGCCATGCCGCCGTGGCGGACCGTTTCGGAACCGCCGGCCTGCCCTTCCGCATGGCGCGGATTGCCGCACTGGCGCGCAGCGTCGGCGGGTCCTTGAACCTGCGGCGCGGTATCGAGGGCGGGATGCTCAGCGAGCTGCGCCTGCCGAAGTGAAGAAAGTCGCCACTTCCGCAGCGTAGTCATCGGTCACGCAAAATAGAACTATTCGAAGGTTTAGTTTTAAAGCCTTCCAATGTCGCATGCCAAACCCACATTGAGGGGGTGATGGCATTGACGAGGCGCGCCGCCCTCTGCCAGAAATAACAAGGTTACGGTGTTGTTTAGAGCTTCTCTAAGCAACGGAGATCTTGGTCGGGCCATGATCGTTTGTTCGTGCAACGTGTTTTCTGATCATCAGGTCCGCGACGCCCTGGCGTCTTCGGGCGGCGCCCGTTCGCCTGGTGAGGTCTATCGCTGCCTCGGCTGCTCGCCGCAATGCGGACGCTGCGCGCGAACTATTCGCGCCATCATGGATCAGGTACAAAGCTCCTGCTCTTCCTGCCCGGCCGAATGCCCGGCAGCGGCTCTCACCGGACGGCTTATCGCTGCGGAATGAGGGAAAACACGGAGTAGCCAGCGGCTTGTTCTTAGATTAGAACTCCTCTAACTATATTTCCAGTGAGACGGTGTCATGCGGCGCCGCTTTAAGGAGTTTGGACATGAAGGGTGATGCCAAGGTCATCGAGTATCTGAACCGGGGCCTTCGTTCGGAGCTCACCGCGATCAACCAATACTGGTTGCATTACCGCATGCTCGACAACTGGGGGTATAAGGCCCTCGCGAAGAAGTGGCGCGCCGAATCCATCGAGGAGATGGTGCACGCCGACAAATTCGTGGACCGCATCCTGTTCCTCGACGGCTTTCCGAACCTGCAGGTTCTGGATCCGCTGCGCATCGGCCAGGACGTGAAGGAAATTCTCGACGCCGATTTGGCCGCCGAGCAGGAAGCCCGCGCCCTGTATCAGGAAGCCGCCGCTTATTGCCATTCGGTGAAGGATTTCCCGAGCCGCGACCTGTTCGAAGAGTTGATGACGGACGAGGAAGGCCACATCGACTTCCTCGAAACCCAGCTCGACCTCGTTGCGAAGCTCGGCCTGCCGCTCTATGCGCAGCATCACATTGGCGAGCTCGACGAGCACTGAGCCTTTTTCCTTCCCATGCTTTGAAAGCCCGGTGGAAACACCGGGCTTTTCTTTTTCGGCCCCGCAACATCTTGTTTAGATATTCTCTAACCTTTTGTCTTCACACGCTCTTTCGTTGACGTTGCGTATGGTGGCGCGTTAGCGATCACGCAGAGACTGGCAGCTCGCGCTGCTGTCGCATCGCTTGGTGAGGCGTGTCCATGTCCAGGAAAGTTTGCTCCCCGCTCCTTCTCGCCGCCTGCGGCTGGGCCGTGCTCTCGGCCGCGCCCGTGGCTGCCGAAGAAGTGGTGAACGTCTATACGACCCGCGAGCCCGGCCTTTCGGCGCCGCTGTTCGACGCCTTCACCAAGGCCACCGGCATCACGGTCAACAGCGTTTTCGTGAAGGACGGGCTGGCGGAGCGCGTGAAGGCGGAAGGCGCCGCCTCCCCCGCCGATGTGCTGATGACCGTGGACGTGGGCAATCTGCTGGACGTGGTGGACGCCGGCGTCACCCAGCCGGTGGAAACCGCTGTCCTTACCGCCGCCGTGCCGGCCAATCTGCGCGATCCGGCGGGCAATTGGTACGCCCTCTCCATGCGCGCCCGCCTGGTCTATGAGGCGAAGGACGTGAAGCTGGCCAACTTCCACTATGAGGATCTCGCCGATCCCAAATGGAAGGGCAAGGTCTGCATCCGCTCGGGCCAGCACCCCTATAATGTGGCGCTGACCGCCGCCTATATCGTCCATCACGGCGAGGCAAAGACCGAGGAATGGCTGCGCGGCCTCAAGGCCAATCTCGCCCGCAAGGCCACCGGCGGCGACCGCGAGGGCGCGCGCGACATCCTCGGCGGCATCTGCGATATCGCGGTCGGCAATTCCTATTATGTCGGGCTCATGCGCTCGGGCATGGGCGGGCCGGAACAGAAGAAGTGGGGTGAGGGCATCGACGTGGTGCTGCCCACCTTCGAGGGCGGCGGGACCCATGTGAACGTCTCCGGCGCGGCGGTGGCGAAGAATGCGCCGAACAAGGCCAATGCCATCAAGCTGCTGGAATTCGCCGTTTCACCCGACATGCAGCACATCTATGCGCAGCAGAACATGGAATACCCGATCCTGGCCGGCGCCAAGGTCGATCCCATCATCGGTGCCCTCGGCCCGCTGAAGGTCGATTCCATCTCGCTCGTGGACATCGCGAAGGCGCGCAAGAAGGCGAGCGAGCTGATCGACAAGGTCGGCTTCGACAATTGATCGATGCACGATCGTGAGCGACGCGACCTTCGAGCAGAAACCAGGGACCCTTCCCGGCCATAAACCCCTCAAGCTGGCGGGCACCGCGAAGGTATCCCGACTTCTGCTTGGGGCTGGGGCCGTGGCCGGGTTTGTTCTGTTGCCGGTGGTCGCGCTGGTCGAGATCGCGCTTCAGGGCTCCGGCGATCTGTGGCCACACCTGGTCGATTCGGTGCTTCCGGTCGCGCTCGGGCAGACGCTGACCCTTCTGGTCGGCGTCGGCATCGCGACCATTCTCATGGCGGTGCCGTGCGCCTGGCTGGTGGCGACCTGCGACTTTCCGGGCCGCAAGCTGCTGGATTGGGCGCTGCTGCTTCCCCTGGCGGTGCCGAGCTACATCGTCGCCTATTCCTATCTCGACGTGCTGCACCCCCTCGGGCCCGTGCAGAGCGCGATCCGCTGGGCGCTGGGCATTTCCAGCCCGCGCGGTCTGCATCTGCCGGATGTGCGCTCGGTGGGCGGGTGCATCTTCGTGCTCAGCTGCGTGCTGTACCCCTATGTCTATTTCTCCGCCCGCGCGAGCTTCATCGTTCAATCGGCGGCGGCGCTGGAAGTGGCGCGCACCCTCGGCGCGAGCCGCATGCGCACGATCCTGCGCATTGCCCTTCCCCTGGCGCGGCCGGCCATCGTCGCCGGTGTCACACTGGTGCTGCTGGAAGCCTTGGGGGATATCGGCGCATCCGAATTCCTCGGCATGCGCACCCTGACGGTGTCCATCTACACCACCTGGGTAAACCGGGCGAACCTGCCCGGCGCGGCGCAGATCGCTTTGGTGATGCTGGTGCTCGTGCTCGCGGTCATTCTCACCGAGCGCTGGGCGCGCCGTGGCGCGCGCTATGTCGCCACCGGCTCCACCCGCCCGCAATCGCCGCTGCGCCTGACCGGGGGCGCCGGGATGGCCGCCACGGCGTTTTGCTGCCTGCCGATTCTGCTCGGGTTCGTGGTGCCGGTGCTGCACCTCGGCACCGCCGCCGCGCAGCGCATCGAATTCAGCGGATTTTCCGGCGGCATTCTCGTTGAAACCCGCAACAGCGCCCTGCTCGCCCTGTCCGGCACGCTGGTGGCGCTTACGCTCGGCTCGGTGGTCGCCATGGCCCAGAGGCTGACGCGCTCTTCGCTGGCGGTCTGGTTCGCGCGCATCGCCGGCCTCGGCTATGCGGTGCCGGGAACCGTGCTCGCCATCGGCCTGCTGACGCCGCTCGCGGGGTTCGACAATGCGGTGAACCGGGCGATGACATCCCTGTTTGGCGTGTCCACCGGATTGCTGCTCTCGGGTTCGGGCGCGGCGCTGGTGATCGCCTATGCCATCCGCTTCCTCACCATCCCCATCGGCGGGCTGGAGGCAGGCTATTCCAAGCTTTCGCTGCATCTGGACATGGCGGCGCGCAGCCTCGGCTGCTCGCAGCGGGCGACCGTGCGGCGCATCCATCTGCCGCTGCTGCGTCCCGCGCTCGCGACCGCGGCGCTCATGGTGTTTGTGGACGGTATGAAGGAACTGCCGGCCACGCTGCTGTTGCGGCCCCTCGGCGTCGAGACGCTGGCGACGCATATCTATGCGGAAGCGGCCCGCAGCACCTACGAAGATGGGGCGCTGGCGGCCTTGCTGATCGTGCTGGTGGGATTGGCGCCGGTGATTCTGCTGGCGCGCCTCTCGCGCGTCGGCGTGCCGACCTCGGCCAGCCGCAGCCCCGTGAGCCCGAGCCCGGCGTCCGATCCGCGCTGAGCGCGGCGGAAGGCGGCACGGCGATCTCTAAACAAAGGCGTGCCGCGGGATTAGCCCACGACACGCCCATTCTGACTTGCGCAGCTCTCAGCTGCGCAGGCTTTGCAGATCCTGATACTGGAACAGCGCCTCGGGGTTTGCGAGGGCGTCCGTGTTCTTCACTGGCCGCCCATGGACGATCTCACGCACCGCGAGCTCGGTGATCTTGCCGGAGCGGGTGCGGGGGATGTCATCCACCTGCACCACCTTCGCGGGCACATGGCGCGGACTGGCACCCGTGCGGATCTGGGTCTTGATGCGGCCGATCAGGGCATCGTCCAGCGTGATGCCTTCGCGCAGCCGCACGAACAGCACCACGCGCACGTCATTGTCCCAATCCTGGCCGATGGCGACAGATTCCATCACCTCGGGGATCTGCTCCACCTGCGCATAGATTTCCGCCGTGCCGATGCGAACGCCCTGCGGGTTCAGCGTGGCATCCGATCGGCCGAGGATGATGATGCCGCCATGCTCGGTCCACATGGCAAAGTCGCCATGGCACCAGATGTTGGGGAAGCGCTCGAAATAGGCGGCGTGATACTTCGCGCCCTCCGGGTCGTTCCAGAACTTCACGGGCATGGAGGGGAAGGGCTTGGTGCAGACCAGCTCGCCACGCTCCTGGCGCACCGGCACGCCCTCTTCCGACCACACGTCCACCGCCATGCCGAGGCCGGCCGCCTGGATCTCTCCGGCCCACACGGGCGCCGTCGGATCGCCCAGCACGAAGCAGGAGATGATGTCCGTGCCGCCGGAGATGGAGGCGAGGTGCACGTCCTTCTTGATGGCCTCATAGACGTATTCGAAGCCCTCGGGCGCCAGCGGCGAGCCGGTGGAAGTGATCAGCTTCACCGACGAAAGGTCGTGGGTGTCGCAGGGCCGCAGGCCTTCCTTGTGGAGGGAGTCGATATATTTGGCCGACGTGCCGAACAGCGTGAACCTCTCATCCTGCGCATAGTCGAACAGCACCTGGGGGTTCGGGGCGAAGGGCGAGCCGTCGAACAGGCACAGCGTCGCGCCGATGCCGAGCCCGGACACCAGCCAGTTCCACATCATCCAGCCGCAGGTGCTGAAATAGAACAGGCGGTCGCCGGCGTTCAGGTCGCACTGATAGCGATGCTCCTTCAAATGCTGGAGGAGGGTTCCGCCCACGCCATGCACGATGCATTTGGGCACGCCCGTCGTGCCGGATGAAAAGGCGATGTAGAGCGGCGTGTTGAACGGCACGCGTTCGAAGGTGACGGCGGTCGGCGTGAACGGCGCGATGAAGGCCGGAAAGGTGGCCGCGCGGGGCAGCTTGGCGGCGACCTCGTCGGCGCACTCCAGATAGGGGACGATGACGATCTTGTGGGCGGTCGGCAGCCCGGCCGCCACCTGCACCAGCTTGTCGGCGATATCGACCCGCTTGCCGTTATACCAATAGCCGTCGCAGGCGAAGAACACCTTCGGCTCGATCTGGCCGAAGCGATCCAGCACCCCGCGCTCGCCGAAATCGGGCGAACAGGAGGAGAAGATCGCCCCCAGCGAGGTGACCGCGAGCATGATCGCGATGGTTTCGGGCATGTTCGGCATCATCGCCGCGACCCGGTCGCCCACGCCGACCCCTTCGGCCTTCAGCGCCTGCTGGATTCGCGAGGTCAAGGCATGCAATTCGTCGAAGGAGAGGCGCTTTTTCACCTTGTCCTCGCCGCGGAATACCAGCGCCGTCTCCGCGCCCTGCTTGCGCAGCAGGTTCTCGGCGAAATTCAGCTTCGCATCCGGAAAGAACTGGGCGCCCGGCATCTTGTCGGCGTTGACGAGGCGCTCGACGCCTTTTTCACCGATCACGGCGCAATCGTCCCACACCATGTCCCAGAAGTCGGCCGGGTTCGCGATGCTCCAGGCATGCAGGTCGGCATAGGAGGCGAGAGACTGGCCGTGCTTGCTGTTGACCGCGCCGATCAGTGCCGTGACATGGGTGCGAGCGATGCGCTCGGCATCCGGTTTCCACAGCATATGTTCTCTTTGAGTCACGATGCCCTCCCTGACTTTGCCACCACGTGCCACGGCAGCGGTGCCGCCTAAGACATAACTCCTGGCCAAGGCCTCTGCTAGCGGGTGAATTGAGCGCCACAGCCATCAAACCGACACAGACCCCGAAGAATGTCCCCGCTTCCTGGGAGAAGTGATAGAAGCTTCGGCTCGGTGCGGCACGAGCCCAGTCCCAAACCCGAAGACCGGATGAATACGTGGTGAATTTCGGTGCAACGGCCCGGCGGTTGATTTTGATTCTGGCCGCGACCGCATGTGTGCTCGCAGCCGTATGTGTGGCCGCCATGGTTCTCGTGCCCGCGCTGGTGCCGGCCAACGAAGTGCGGCGCCTCGCGAGCGATGCCCTGTTGCGCGCGACCGGACGCGTCGCGCAGATCGCCAATGCCGACGAAGACATCGGCACCAGCGAACCTGGCGTCGCGCTGCTGCCCTCGCCGCGCCTGATTCTCGGCAAGTTCGCGGTGGCGCTCGACGATGGCGCCTCCTTCGATGCCGAAGGCGCGGTTGCCCGGCTGCGTTTGCTGCCCCTGCTGTTCGGGCAGATGGAAGTCGCCGACATCACATTGCAGCGCCCGACCCTGCTGGTGACGGGCAAGCGCCTGCCGCACGCCCTGCGGCTCGCGCCGTTGGTGGGCTCGGCCGATGTGCCCGAACTGCGCCTGCGCGGCGGCACCATCGCCATGCGCAACGCCGAGGGCCTCACGCAGGAACTGATCAGCGATATCGATGCGTCGCTTGAGCATTCCTCGGGCGGCAATGCCCTGGCGCTCACGCTCGGCTTCACCTGGCGCGACCGGCAGGTCGATGGCCGCATCTCCATTGCAGATGCGGCGGCTTTTCTCGCCGGCCAGGCGAGCGAGAGTCGCGTCGATCTTTCCACCGGAACGTCCTGGGTGCGATTCCGCGGACTCGCCGCGGGCGGCGAGGCGCCGACCCTCCTCGGCGACGCCTCCGGCGAGACCAATGCGCTGCGCGGCCTGCTGGACTGGGTCGAGATGCCGGCACCCACGTCTGGCGGGTTCGGGCATTTCTCATTTTCCGGCAAGATTTCCGCGAGCCGTCGCGAAATCTCCCTCACGCCCGCCAATGCGGAGCTGGACGGCAATCGCAGCGAGGGCGCGCTCTCGGTCAAGCTCGATGGCCCCCGTCCTTCGGTTCAAGGCACGTTCGCCGCAGACAGCCTGAACGTGACGCCTTACGGGCGGCTGGTGCTGACCGACGAGGGCGGCACCAATTGGGATCGGGGCTCGCTTTCAACGGACGGCCTCAAGGCGATCGACGTGGACCTGCGCCTCTCCGCCGGAACGGTGCGCACCGAGGATCGCACCTTTGAGCGCGTCGCCACCAGCGCCACCTTGCGCGCGGGGCGCCTGGTTCTGGCACTGGGCAATGTTCAGGCCTGGGGCGGGGCCGTGCGCGCCTCCCTCGCCCTCGCACCGCGCCCCGATGGCGCCGACGGCATCCTGGTCCATCTGGAAGGCGACGCCATGGATGTCGCGCTGGATCAGGCGCTCGATGATCTCGCCGGCTTGCGCAAGCTTGAGGGCAAGGGCGATCTTCAGCTGCTGCTGGAAGGGTCGGGCAACAGCATTTTCGAGATCGCCCAGAGCCTGCAGGGCCGGATCGCGCTCTCGGGCAAGGCCGGCGCGGTGGTGGGGCTGGACGTGGCGCAAGCGCTCAAGCGCATCGAGCAGCGCCCGCTTTCGGCCGGAGGCGACTTGCGTGGCGGCCGCACCGCCTTCGACGCGCTTGCCGCGAAGCTGACCATCGCCAAGGGCACCGCCTATGTGGATGAGGGCCGGCTCGAAGCCAAACAGGTGCGTGTCAACGTCACCGGCACCGTCTCGGTGATTCTGCGGGACCTGGATCTACACGGTCAGGCCGGGCTTTTGCCGGCGGCCGGCACCAGTGGCGACAAGCTGGCGTTCGATCTGCCCTTCCTCGTTCAGGGCCCCTGGACCAGCCCCAATGTGATGATCGACCCGCAAAGCCTCATTCGCCGGTCCGGCGCCGCCCAGCCGCTGCTGGACGCGGTGCGGGCGCGCGGCTCCGGAGAAGCCGCCGTACGCTCGGTGATCGAGCAATTGGCAAAGCCCGCCGCCGTGGCTCTTCCCGCGAACTGACACACGCCCTGCGGCTATTGGCCGGCACACCGACGACTATTGAGAGGTTCGGGTCGGCTCCACCGCGCGCAGGGGCGTCACCTGCGTCACCTGGAAGGGTGTCAGTGCCGCTTCGTCGCTCCGCAGGCGGGCGAACAGGAAATGGTCTTCCCACGTTCCGTTGATGCAAAGATACTCGCGCGCAAACCCTTCGCGCACGAAGCCTGATCGGCGCAAGAGATTGATGGAGGCGGAATTGTTCGTCATGCACGCCGCCTCGATGCGGCGCAAATGCAGCACATCGAACGCCACGGGCACCACCGCCGCCACCGCCGCCTTCATATAGCCCTGCCCCGCGTATCGCGCGCCCATCCAATAGCCGAGGCTCGCGGCCTGGCACACGCCGCGCCGCACGTTCGACAAGGTGAGCCCGCCGAGCAGCGCATCGTCGGCGGTGCGAAAGATAAAGAGCGGATAGGCTTCATCGCGCTGCATATCGCGCGCGTAGCGGCGCAGCCGGCGGCGAAAGGCGCTCTTCGTCAGGTCGTCCATGGGCCAGAGCGGCTCCCAGGGGGTGAGGAAGTCGCGGCTTTCCTCCCGCAGGGCCTGCCAGCTCGCAAAGTCTTTCATCTGCGGCACGCGCAGATATACGCCGTCGCCCATGATGGATGGCAACGCGCTTTGCTCGAAGACAGAACTGAACAACCACATGCCCGATCCCGCCACAGCGAGGAATGACGCGCGTCACCGCATCGTCAAACGTTCCATCACCCGCGCAGCCGGTTCAAGCCCCTTCCCCGGCCCGATCGCCGATAAGGTCGGGCGCGCATTGGCCAGGAGGGCCCGCGCGCTCGCGCGCACACTCTCCACCGTGACGGCTTCAACCTTGGCGACGATTTCTTCCACCGGGATAATCCGGTCAAACCCGAGGATCTGCCGCGCCGCCTGATCCGCCCGCGCGCCGGAGCTCTCCTGCGCGGTCAGGACGCCAACCTTCATCTGGGCCTTGGCGCGGTTCACTTCCACTTCGGTGGCGCCGTCCGCCAATGCGAGCAGCTGATCGATGACGACATCGGTCAATTCGCCCACATCGCCCTCGTCGGTGCCCGCGTAAATGCCGAACAAGCCGGTGTCCGCATAGGCCCAATGAAAGGCGTATATCGAATAGCACAGGCCGCGCGTCTCGCGCACTTCCTGGAACAGGCGCGAGGACATGCCCCCGCCCAGCACATTGGTCAGCACCTGAAGCGCATGATAGCCGGGGTCGGTATAGGCGCGCCCCTCCAGCCCCAGCACGATATGCACCTGCTCCAGATCGCGCGGCGTCAGCACCGTGCCGCCGCCATAGGCCGCAAGTGGTGTTGCCGGTTTTTGCGCGGAGCCTATGGTGCGCAGTCGCTCGGTTGCCTCGCGCACCAGGTGATCGTGATCCACGGCACCGGACGCGGACACGACCATGCGCGGGCCGCGATAGCTGCGTTCCAGATAGGTGCCGAGCGCGCTTGGGTTGAAGCCGCGCACCGTCTCCGGCGTCCCCAGAATGGAACGCCCGATGGCCTGTCCGGGAAAGGCGCGTTCCTGGAACAGGTCGAACACGAGATCGTCCGGCGTATCCTGCACGGCGCCGATCTCCTGCACGATCACATTCTGCTCACGCACCAGTTCGTCCGGCGCAAAGGCCGGCTCGGTGAGGATATCGGAGAGGATATCGAGCCCGAGCCCGAGATCTTCGCCCAGGACACGCACATTATAGGACGTGTGCTCGACGGAGGTGGCGGCATTGATGTCGCCACCCACCTGCTCGATTTCCTCGGCAATGCGACGCGCGGAGCGCCGGCGCGTGCCCTTGAAGGCCATGTGCTCGAGCAGATGGGAGATGCCGTGCTCATTCTCCTGCTCGTCGCGAGCCCCTGCCCCGACCCAGATGCCGAGCGAAACCGTGCCCAGATGCGGCATCGGATCGGAGATGACGGTGATTCCGTTATCCAACGTGGTCCGCGTGACGCTCATGCGGCCGCGCCCGAGGTGATGCGGGAATGGCTGGAGATGAAGCTTTCGATGGCCGCGAGATCATTCGGCAAAATGGTAGTCTTCTCCTTGCGGGTCATCAGGTCCGCCATATGCGGGGGCAGCGCGGGGCGCTTGCCGGTGGCGGCCTCCACCACGTCCGGGAACTTGGCCGGATGGGCGGTGGACAGGATCACCTGCGGGACGCGCGAATTGTGCTCCACCTTCCCGGCGACCGCGAGCGCGACGGCGGTGTGCGGGTCGACCACATAGTCGGCCTCGCGATAGGTGCGGGTGATCGTGGCGAGCGTTTCCGGCTCGTCCGCACGGCCGGCGGAGAATTCCCCGCAGATCGTGGCCATCGCCTCCCGCGGCAAGGTGAAGGCGCCGGATTGGGTCAACGAAGCCATCAATTGGCGCAGGGCGGCCGAATCCCGGTTGAGCGCCTCGAACAGGACGCGCTCGAAATTCGACGAGATCTGGATGTCCATGGAGGGCGAGGAGGACGGCTGCACGCCCCGCACTTCATAGCGCCCGCTCTCGAGCGTGCGGGCGAGGATGTCGTTTACATTGGTGGCGATGGTGAGATCGCGGATCGGCAAGCCCATGCGCTTGGCGACCCAGCCGGCCAGGATGTCGCCGAAATTGCCAGTGGGCACGACGAACGAAACCTCCCGCGCCGGAGCGCCGAGGGCCGTGGCGGCATAGAAATAATAGACCACCTGGGCGACGATGCGCGCCCAATTGATGGAATTCACCCCCGCGAGCGCCATGCGGTCGCGGAAGCCGTGATGGTTGAACATGCCCTTCACCAGGGCCTGGCAATCGTCGAACGTGCCTTCCACCGCGATGGCATGGACATTGTGCGCGCCCACGCCGGTCATCTGGCGGCGCTGCACCTCCGATACGCGGCCATGCGGATAGAGGATGAACACATCCACCGCATCGGAATGGCGGAACGCCTCGATGGCCGCGCTGCCCGTGTCGCCGGAGGTGGCGCCGACGATGGTCGCGCGCGCGCCACGGGCGGAGAGCACATGGTCCATGAGCCGCGACAGCAGCTGCATGGCCACGTCCTTGAACGCCAGGGTCGGGCCGTGGAACAGCTCCAGCACGAAACGGTTCGGTCCGATCTGGACCAGGGGCGTGGTGGCCGGGTGGCGGAAATGGCGATACGCATCCTCGATCATGAGATCGAGGGCCTGCTGGGGAATCGCCCCGGCGACGAAGGGAGAAATGATTTTGCGTGCCACTTCGGCATAGGGCCGTCCGGCGAGCGCGGCGATTTCCTCCGGGGATATCGTCGGCCAAGCTTCCGGCACATAGAGGCCGCCGTCACGGGCAAGGCCCGCGAGCAAGGCATCGGCGAAGGACAATGGCGGCGCCTCGCCGCGCGTGGACACGTACAGCACTCATGTTCTCCGGGCATCGGCGTCCTCGGACGCCTCCCAACCTAACCCCGCAGAGCCGTTGCGGGAAGGCGCGGCCGAAACGATGCCCCGCCTGTGCGCCGCGTCTTATCCGGCATTGCGGCTTGAAGCCAGCCCGCCGCAGCCTGCGTCATGCAAATGCGCACACATAGGCGGCGTTGGCGACGCTACCGAAAGCGGCCTCGATCTGATACAGGGCTCGCCTTGCCGATAATGAAAAGAGCGTCGCGATGATCCCCCGCTACAGTCGCCCAGAAATGGCCAGCCTCTGGTCCCCCGAAGCACGGTTCCGCATCTGGTTCGAGATCGAGGCCCATGCCGCCGATGCCATGGCGGAGCTTGGCATCGTGCCGAAGGAAGCCGCCGCCAAGATCTGGGAACTGGGCCGGGACGCCGAATTCGACGTGGATCGCATCGACGCGATCGAGCGCGAAGTGAAGCACGACGTGATCGCCTTCCTAACCCATCTCTCCGAAATCGTCGGTCCCGAGGCGCGCTTCGTGCACCAGGGGATGACCTCCTCTGACGTGCTCGACACCTGCCTCGCGGTCCAGCTGGCCCGCGCCTCGGACCTGCTGATCGCCGACATCGACCATTTGCTTGCAGTGCTGGAGCGGCGCGCGTTCGAGCATAAGCTGACCCCGACCGTTGGTCGCTCGCACGGCATTCACGCCGAGCCGACCACCTTCGGCATCAAGCTCGCCATTGCCCATGCCGAATTCCAGCGCGCCCGCGTGCGCCTCGTGGCGGCCCGCGCGGAGATTGCAACCTGCGCCATTTCCGGCGCGGTGGGCACCTTCGCCCATATCGACCCGCGCGTGGAAGAGCATGTCGCGGCCAAGATGGGGCTGAGCGTGGAGACCGTCTCCACCCAGGTGATCCCGCGCGACCGGCATGCCATGTTCTTCGCCACGCTTGGCGTGATCGCCTCGTCGGTGGAGCGGCTGGCCACCGAAATCCGTCATCTCCAGCGCACCGAGGTGCTGGAGGCGGAAGAATATTTCTCCGAGGCCCAGAAGGGCTCCTCGGCCATGCCCCACAAGCGCAATCCGGTGCTCACCGAAAACCTCACCGGCCTGGCCCGCATGGTGCGTGCCTATGCGATGCCGGCCATGGAGAACGTGGCGCTCTGGCACGAGCGCGACATCTCGCACTCCTCGGTGGAGCGCATGATCGGCCCGGACGCGACCGTGACGCTGGACTTCGCCCTCGCCCGTCTTGCCGGCGTCGTGGACAAGCTGGTGGTGCATGCCGACAACATGCAGAAGAACATGGATAAGCTCGGCGGCCTCATCCATTCCCAGCGTGTTCTGCTAGCCCTCACCCAGAAGGGCGCGAGCCGCGAGGACAGCTATCGGCTCGTCCAGCGCAACGCGATGCGCGTGTGGCGCGGCGAAGGCGACTTCCGCACGTTCCTGCTGAACGACGCGGATGTGCGCAAGTATCTGAGCGAGGATGACATCAACGAGAAGTTCGATCTCGGCTACCACCTCAAGCACGCCGATACGATCTTCAAGCGCGTGTTCGGCCACGCCTGACAGGCGGCGAGAGCTTCGAACCCCGAAAACAAAAATGCCCGGGTCAGCCCCGGGCATTTTCATTTCAGAACCGCTGAAGCGCGAGATCAGCCGATGGCGCGGTCGCGCACGGGTACGCCCTTTTCCTCGAACAGGGGGATCAGCTCGCCCGCCTGGAACATCTCGCGGACGATGTCGCAGCCGCCGAGGAATTCACCCTTCACATAGATCTGGGGAATGGTGGGCCAGCTGGCATAGTCCTTGATGCCCTGGCGCAGCTCGTCGGATTCCAGGACGTTGATGCCCTTATAGGCGACGCCCACATGATCCAGGATCTGCACCACCTGGCCCGAAAAGCCGCACATGGGAAACTGCGGCGTGCCCTTCATGAACACGACCACGTCGTTGTCCTTGACCTCACGGTCGATGAATTCGCGAATGCTCATATCTCTAGTCCAGATCTGGTCCGAAGACGCCGGTTCATGCCCAGAACATCGGGCTTGAAAGCGCAAAGTGCAAGGGCGGGGCGCGACGGGCACCCATGCCCTCATGACACTTATTTTTTCGCCGGGGCGTAGAATGTCCCCTCGACTTCGAGGATGTCGTCCTGGTTCAGGCGGTCCACCTCGACGATGGTCCGCGGCGGATAGGGGCCGTTGCCCCACAGCTCTTCCTGGATCTTGTTGGCGATCGGACGAAAGCGGTACATGTCGGTAACATAGACCACGAGGCGCACCGCATCCTGAAGTGTCGCCCCTTCCGATTCCGCGATCAGCTTCATGTTAAGGAAGGCCTGCCGCACGCGGGCTTCGTCTCCGGCGACCAAGGTATTGGTCGCGGGGTCGATGCCGCGCATGCCGGCGATGAAGACGAAGTCGCCCGCGCGCGTGCCAAGGTTCCAGGTGCCGGTCGGCTTGATGGCGCCGGGGGGCGACAGGGTCTTCACCCCATTCGGCGAATCGGCCAACGCCGTGAGAGGGGCAATGGCTACAGCGGTCGCAACGAGTAGGGAATCAATGCGGGTCATGGCAAAACCTCGGCGCGAGAGATCGCCGAATGGTTTGCAATGAACCCCGTTAAGTCAATGATATTGTTTGATTAATTTCCATGCAACTGACGCCGAAACGGGCGTCGCCCGCGATCGTTTCAGGCAGGCGCCGAGGTCTTCAGCGCCAGGGCATGGAGCACGCCGCCCATGTTGCCCTGGAGCGCGGCATAGACCATCTGGTGCTGCTGAACGCGGCTCTTGCCGCGAAACGCCTCCGACACGATGGTCGCCGCATAATGATCGCCGTCCCCGGCGAGATCCTCGATGGAGATCTGGGCGTCCGGCAGCGCGCTCTTGATGAGCCGCTCGATGTCACGAGAATCCATGGCCATGGGTTTATTCCTTCGCTGGGAGCGCCGCAGCCGGGCCTTCGGCCCTCACGACATGGAACTCATGTAGATGGGCAGCCATGACTCGTGCCGATCGCGCAATGCTTCCACGAATATCGAGCGGTCGCCGGGAAGGATCAAGCGGTCGCCGCCGGTCTTGCCGATCTTGGTGATGGGAACACCCGCCGCTTCGGCGCGCCGCACGATATCGCTGCCCTGGCCGTGGGCGGCGGTGACGACGTAGCGCGCCTGATCTTCGCCGAACCAGAAGGCGTGGGGCGCCATGTTGCAATGGCTGTCCACGGCGGCGCCGAGATTGCCGGCCATCGCCATTTCGGCAACCGCCACCAGCAGGCCGCCGTCGGATACGTCATGGGCGGCGCTGACGAGGCCGTCGAGGATGAGCGCGCGCACGAAATCGCCGTTGCGCTTCTCGGCGACGAGGTCGACCGGCGGCGGGGCCCCCTCCTCGCGCTCGCAGATCAGGCCGAGATAGATGGAAGCGCCCAGCCAGCCCTCGGTCTTGCCAATCACATAGATCGGTTCGCCGGCGGCCTTGAAGGCAAGGCTCATGGTCTTGGACAGATCGTCGATCAGGCCGACACCGCCAATCGTCGGGGTCGGCAGGATGCCCTTGCCGTTGGTCTCGTTATAGAGGCTGACATTGCCCGAAACGACCGGGAAATCCAGCGCTTCGCAGGCCGCGCCGATGCCCTTCACGCAGCCGACGAACTGGCCCATGGTGTCGGGCTTCTCGGGATTGCCGAAATTCAGATTGTCGGTGACGGCGATGGGGGTCGCGCCGACGGCGGTCAGGTTGCGCCAGGCTTCGGCGACCGCCTGCTTGCCGCCTTCGAAGGGATCGGCCTCGCAATAGCGCGGCGTCACGTCCGTGGTGAGGGCGAGCGCCTTCGGCCCCTCCTCGACGCGCACGACGGCCGCGTCGCCGCCCGGCTTCTGGACCGTGTTGCCGAGAATGAGATGGTCATACTGTTCCCACACCCACCGCTTGGAACAGAGATCGGGGGAGGAGAGCATCTGCTCCAGCGCGTCGGCGAGCGTCACGCTGCTCGGCACGTCCGCCGGCGTCAGCACGGGCCGGGGGGGCGATTCGTTGAACGGACGGTAATATTCGGGAGCCTCGTCGCCGAGTTCCTTGATGGGAAGGTCGGCTTCCACCACGCCCTTATGCTTCACCACGAAGCGCAACGTGTCGGTGGTCTTGCCCACCACGGCGAAGTCCAGGCCCCATTTCTTGAAGACGGCCTCGGCCTCGGCCTCCTTGCCGTCCGCGATCACCATGAGCATGCGCTCCTGGCTTTCGGACAGCATCATCTCATAGGCGCTCATGCCGGTTTCGCGGCAGGGCACGGCATCGAGGTTCAATTCCACGCCGAGGTCGCCCTTGGCGCCCATCTCGACAGCGGAACAGGTAAGGCCCGCGGCGCCCATGTCCTGGATCGCCACCACGCAGCCCGCCTTCATGATCTCCAGGCAGGCTTCCAGCAGCAGCTTTTCCGCGAACGGATCGCCGACCTGCACGGTTGGGCGTTTCTCCTCGGCATCGGCGCCGAACTCGGCCGAAGCCATGGTCGCGCCGTGGATGCCGTCGCGGCCGGTCTTCGAGCCGAGATAGACGATGGAACGGCCCACGCCTGCGGCCGCCGCATAGAAAATCTCATTGGTCTTGGCGAGGCCCACCGCCATGGCATTGACCAGGATATTGCCGTTGTAGCGCCCGTGGAAGCCGATCGAGCCGCCGACGGTGGGCACGCCGAACGAATTGCCGTAGCCGCCGATGCCCGCGACCACCCCCGCCAGCAGCTGGCGGGTGCGCGGATGGTGGCAATTTCCGAAACGCAGCGCGTTCAGCGCGGCGATGGGGCGGGCGCCCATGGTGAACACATCGCGCAGGATGCCGCCGACACCCGTTCCCGCGCCCTGATAGGGCTCGATGAAGGAGGGGTGGTTGTGGCTCTCCATCTTGAACACCACGGCGAGCCCGCCGCCGATGTCCACCACGCCGGCATTCTCGCCGGGCCCCTGGATCACGCGGGGCCCCGTGGTCGGGAGGGTACGCAGCCAGACCTTCGAGGATTTATAGGAACAATGCTCGTTCCACATGGCGGAAACGATGCCGAGCTCGGTGATCGTGGGTTCGCGCCCGATCAATTCGACGAAGCGCTGATACTCGTCCGGCTTGAGGCCATGCTCGGCCACCAGTTCGGGCGTGATGCGCGGGGTATTCGGGATCATATTCACGGGTGCGATCCAATCCGAGGGCGCGGGGCGGCTAAGCCGCCACCTTCAGCGCAGCGGCGAGACTTTCGAACAGACCCCGACCGTCGGTCCGCCCGATCTGAGCCTCGATGCTATTTTCCGGGTGCGGCATCATGCCGAGAACATTGAGCTTCTCAGAATAAATGCCGGCGATGCCATTGATGGCGCCATTCGGCCCGTCGGCCTGGTCGATCTGGCCATCGGCGCGGGCATAGCGGAAGGCGATGCGCCCTTCCGCTTCCAATTGCTTGATGGTGGCTTCGTCGGCGGTGTAGTTGCCCTCGCCATGCGCAACGGGAATGCGCAGCAATTCATTCTTGCGATAGGCGCGCGTAAACGCCGTATCCGCCCGCTCCACCCGCAGGAAAACCTCGCGGCAGACGAAGCGCAGCTTGGCATTGCGCACCAGCACGCCCGGCAGCAGGCCCGCTTCGCACAGGATCTGGAAGCCGTTGCAGATGCCCAGCACCAAGCCGCCCTTTTCGGCATGGGCGCGCACCGCGCCCATGATGTTGGCGCGCGCGGCGATCGCGCCGCAGCGCAGATAGTCGCCGTAGGAAAAACCGCCCGGCAGCACAACGAGGTCCGTGTGCTTGGGCAGTTCGCTCTCGCCATGCCAGACGACGTTCACATTGGAGCCGGCGACGAGCTTCAGCGCGCGGGCGGCGTCGTGCTCGCGGTTGGATCCAGGGAAGAGAATGACTGCTGATTTCATGGGATCAGTGCATATCCGCGCGTTCAAACCGGCAGAAGGCCCAAGCGGCCATGCAGGTTGAAATGGGGCCGGAGACTATACCAGTTTCAATACGGGGCCACGATGCCGGGCTCGCCGGGGCGGGCTTGCAACCGTGGCCCTTGCGATCGTGACGGCGGACGATGCGAAGATCGGCCATGAGTCCCTCGTTCGCGTCAGAGGCGAGCGGCGACATCAACACACTCTATCACTCTGCAAACTCGACCTTGTAGGTCTCGATCACGGTATTGGCGAGGAGGCGGTCGCATGCCTCCTTCAAGGCGCCCTCGGCGGACGCCCGGTCATTGCCGGCCAGCTCCACGTCGAAAACCTTGCCCTGACGCACGCTCTGCACACCGGAGACGCCGAGCGAACGCAATGCGCCCTCGATGGCCTTTCCCTGGGGATCGAGCACTGCGGATTTCAGCGTGACGATAACGCGCGCCTTCATGGAACATCACTCACAACAGAAGCGGGGGCCTTTCGGCCCCCGCGTAGCAGCTAGGGTCAAAGGTCACAAGCTCACTTGACGAGGACCGGCCCAGTTCCCTGGATCGGCTCGTTCTCGGCGATGATGCCGAGCCGGCGCGCGACCTCGGTATAGGCTTCCACCAGCCCGCCCATGTCACGGCGGAACCGATCCTTATCGAGCTTGTCGCTCGACTTCACGTCCCACAGACGGCAGGAGTCGGGGCTGATCTCGTCAGCAACGACGATGCGCATCATGTCGTTTTCCCACAGCCGGCCGCATTCCATCTTGAAATCGACCAGACGAATCCCGACCCCGAGGAACAAGCCGGAGAGGAAATCATTCACGCGGATCGCGAGGGCGATGATGTCGTCGATCTCCTGGGTGGTCGCCCACCCGAAAGCCGTGACATGCTCCTCGGAAACCAGCGGATCGTTCAGGGCATCGTTCTTGTAGTAGAATTCGATGATCGAACGCGGCAGCGCGGTGCCTTCCTCGATGCCCAAGCGCGTGGACAGCGAACCGGCAGCGACATTGCGCACAACGATCTCCAGCGGGATGATCTCCACCTCGCGGATGAGCTGCTCGCGCATGTTCAGACGGCGAATGAAATGCGTGGGCACGCCGATATCGTTCAACCGCGAGAATATATACTCGGAGATGCGGTTGTTCAGCACACCCTTGCCGTCAATGACTTCGTGCTTCTTGGCGTTGAAGGCGGTGGCATCATCCTTAAAATGCTGGATGAGTGTTCCAGGCTCGGGGCCTTCATAGAGGACCTTCGCCTTGCCTTCGTAAATGCGGCGGCGGCGGCTCATGGGTGTATACCGTCGATTGAGGAAATCCATGGGTTTGCCAAGGCTCCGTTTTCGGTGACGCTCCTTGGCGGGGCGCGCTGAGGCTGTTCGCAGCACAGAACGCGCCTGATCGAACACTAGCCGATTGGCGCGCCAGATACAACGTATTGGGTCCACAGGGCTCGATGAGCCGTCCCGGTCCGTTGCGTCACATTGATCTGGGAAGGCCGCGCCTATATTCAAGGGCCGCGACGGTGACGTTCGGACATGAGCGATCCCCGGTCACGGAAACGTCAAGATGAGGGCTGCCATGACGACGTTCGACAAGCGCGAGGAGGGGTTCGAAAAGCGATTCGCGCTCGACGAAGAGATCCGCTTCAAGGCGGTGGCGCGGCGCAACAAGCTGCTGGGCCTCTGGGCTGCGGAAAAGCTCGGCCTGTCCGAGGAAGACGCGCAGGCCTATGCCAAGGAAGTGGTCGTCGCCGACCTCGAAGAGCATGGCGACGAGGACGTCTATCGCAAACTGCGGACCGATTTCGACGCCAAGGGCGTTGAAGTTTCGGAACATCAGATTCGCCGGAACATGGACGAGTTCCTTGCACAGGCCGTGCTGGAAGTGCGTTCGGAAGGCTAAGCCTCCGCTTTTTCGCTTTCACCTGCGGTGCAAGCTTCACGCAGTGTTCCCGATGCAAATGGGGAGCAGCCGTTCCAAGGGATCGGATGCTCCCCGGCTGTCGGCCAACCGTCAATCCGACAGGAGCGAGGTGCCGCGGCGCGCAATGTTGGAGCGTGAATCATGAAGGCGTTGATTCGAATCCTGGTCACCGCGTTCGGTTTGGTCGCCCCGGCCTCGCTCGCATATGCCGATTCCGCGACCGTGCTGGGCGATCTGAACGTCCGTGCAGGCCCGGGCACAAACTATCCGGTCATCGGCAGCCTCGTGCGGGGCATGAACGTACAGGTCATGAGCTGCACGCCGGCGTGGTGCAGTATCGGCTGGCGCGGCCCGGCCTATGTATCGGCCGCCTACCTCGGCTTTGACGGCCCCCCGCCTTATATCCAGCCTGGCCCCGTCGTGGTGGTTCCCGGCCCCGCCCCCGTGCCGGTTGCGCCAGCCATCGTGGTCGCGCCGCCAACCGCGCCGCTGGTCTATGCCGCGCCGCCCCCGGTGCTGTTCTACCCGCCCCCGCCCCGCTTCTACGGCCCTCCCCCCGCACCCGGCCCCTATGTCGGCTTCGGCGTCTGGTCCTGGTAGGCAGCGCATTTCCGCTCCGGACGTGCTTATGCTTGGCGGGCACCTAGCTGGAGCCCGCCATGCCGCTTCACCCCGATTGGGCCGATATCGCCCTGCGCCTTGCCTGCGCCTTCGTCGCTTGTGGGTTGATCGGGCTTGATCGTGGCACCCAGCAGCGCGCCGCCGGCTTACGCACCAACATCATCGTCGGGATCGCGGCTTGCGTCGCGATGATCAGTGCGAATCTGCTGCTGACGCTGAGTGGCAAGGGTCCCGACTCCTTCGTGCAGACCGATGTGATGCGCTTGCCGCTCGGCATTCTCACCGGCGTCGGCTTCATCGGCGCCGGCGCGGTGCTCCATCGCGAAGGGTTGACGCAGGGCGTCACTACAGCCGCCAGCCTTTGGTACGTCACGGTGATGGGCCTGTGCTTCGGTGCCGGCCAATTCGCATTGGGCGGAATGGCACTGGGGCTCGGGCTTCTCACCCTGTGGGGGCTGAAGCGGGTCGAAGAGAAGATGGCGCACAAGAAGCCGGTCAAGCTCAGCCTGGTCCTCGGGCGCGATGGGCCGTCGGAAGCCGTGATCCGCAAGCTCCTGGAAGAGGCGGCCATGAAGGTGCGCCACTATTCGCTGCGGGTGGAGCCGGTTACGGGACAGCGCGAACTGCATTTCGACTTGTGGTGGTCTGTCCGCAGCATAGCGGAAGCGCCCGCGCTCCTGGACCTGCTCGCTTCCAAGCCCGGCGTGCTGCAATTGGACTGGGAAGTCTGAGCACCGGCCTCACGCCGTTCGCCCAGAAACAGAAAAGGCCGCCCGAGGGCGGCCTTTTCCAAAATCTCGCGATCTGATCGATCAGCGCGAATAGAATTCGACGACCAGATTGGGCTCCATCTGCACCGGATACGGCACTTCATTGAGCTCCGGGATGCGCACGAAGGTGGCAGCCATCTTGTTGTGGTCGACTTCCAGGAAGTCCGGCACATCGCGCTCGGCGAGCTGGGACGCTTCGAGCACCAGGGCGAGCTGCTTGGAGGAATCCTTCACCTCGATCACATCGCCGACCTTCACCAGGTAGGACGGGATGTTCACCCGGCGGCCGTTCACCTTCACGTGGCCGTGGCTCACGAACTGGCGGGCGGCGAACACGGTGGGGACGAACTTGGCGCGATAGACCACCGCATCGAGGCGACGCTCAAGCAGGCCGATCAGGTTGGCGCCGGTGTCACCCTTGAGGCGGGAGGCTTCGACGTAGATGGCATAGAACTGCTTCTCGCCGATGGAGCCATAATAGCCCTTCAGCTTCTGCTTCGCGCGCAGCTGCACGCCGAAGTCGGAAAGCTTGCCCTTGCGGCGCTGGCCATGCTGGCCGGGGCCGTATTCGCGGCGATTGACGGGGCTCTTCGGGCGGCCCCAAATGTTTTCACCCATACGGCGATCGATCTTATGCTTCGCCGCAATGCGCTTGCTCATGTAACGCGGATCCTTAGTTTCGTTTTCATTGGGTTTGGATCGCGACCCCTCCTCTGCGGCTTCCGAACACGTTCGAAATCCACTGACAGGTCCTGCGGCGCGCTGCCGAAGGTCCACGGGTGCGTGAAACGCCAAATAGCCTTCCCGCCGGGGGATTGCTCACCCAGCGAGAACGGGGCTTCTATTCGCAGATGCCCGCGCTGTCAACGCATAGTGCTTTGCCGGCGCCACCGCCCGTCTTATTTTGCGCTGCAGCACCACCGCCATGGGATGCCGTCGATGAAGGTCCTGGTCTTTCAACACGCCGCCGCCGAGCATCCCGGCAGCTTCCGGGACTTCATGGCGGCCGACGGCGTCCAATGGGACGCGGTCGAACTGGATGAGAGGGAAGCCATTCCCGATCTGGCACCCTACGACGCGCTCATGGTGTTCGGCGGTCCCATGGATGTCTGGCAGGAAGAGGCGCATCCCTGGCTCGTCGCGGAAAAGCAGGCGATCCGCGATTGGGTGCGCGCCGGCAGGCCGTATCTCGGCATCTGCTTCGGTCATCAATTGCTGGCCGACGCCTTGGGCGGCACCGTCGGTCTTATGCCGACGCCGGAGGTCGGCGTTCGCCATGTGGCGCTCACGTCGGAAGGTGCGGCCTCGCCCTTGTTTGCGGGCACTGCGGCCAGCTTTCCAACCCTGCAATGGCATGGCGCGGCCGTAACCGTGCCGCCCGACGATGCCCTCGTGCTCGCGGCAAACGCCCATTGCCCCATCCAGGCCCTTCAGATCGGGGCGAATGCCTTCGGCATCCAGTATCATGTGGAGCTGACCGAAGAGACGGTCCCCGAATGGGGCGTCATCGACGAATATCGCTGTGCGCTCGAGCGCATCACCGGTGAAGGCGGACAGGCGATCCTGGAGCAGGATGTCGCCCACCTCCTGCCGATCTTCAAAGCGCAAGCCGAGCGGCTGTACCGGAACTTTCACGCGGTGGTGGAAGCTCACCGCGCCGTGCGCAGCGCCTCAAGCACCGCAATTCCGGGATAGCCGTCCGCGGGCGAAAGGCCGACCTTCTGCTGGAAGCCGCGCACCGCGCGCATGGTGTCCTGCCCCACGCGCCCGTCGGTGCCGCCGGTGTTGAAGCCGAGCGCCGTCAGCCGCTGCTGGATTTCCTGGATCTCCGGCAAGGTCAGGGCCCGCTCTCCGCCCGGCCAGGGCGTTTCGAAAGGCCCCTCCCCCATGACGCGGTCGCCCAGGTGCGCGACCGCGAGCGCATAGTTTGAGGAAGGATTGTACGAGCGGACCGCATAGAAATTGTGGAGCAGAAGCAGCGCCGGCCCGCCGTTGCCGCCGGGAAGCCAGAGCCGGGCATTGTCGTCATAGCCCGCCAGCGACTGGCCATCGATGGTTGTGACCCCAAGGCCGCCCCAGCCGGCAAGCGTCCGCGTGGTCTTGCCGTCGGCTTGCACCATGTTGAAGCCGGCCGGCAAACGCGCCTCGAAGCCCCAGGGCTCCCCGCGCCGGTATTTGCCCCGCTTCAGAATGAAATTGGCGGTACCGGCCAATGCGTCGTCCGGCTTTCCGAAGGGCGAGATGCGTCCGTTGCCGTCATAATCCACGCCCATGTTGAGCCAGACTTCCGGCATCCACTGGGTGTGGCCCATGGCACCGGCCCAGGAGCCGACCATCTCGCTCGGCGTGCCCCAGCCGCGCTGGACGATCACCAGCGCATTCAGAAGCTCGGTTTCCCAATATTTGCGCCGGCGCGGTTCCCCCCAGGCGAGCGCCGAAAGGGAATTGAACACCGGCTTCATGTGCTTGGGATTCTCGACCACATCCCCGAAGGCCGATTCCATGCCCCAATAGCCGAGCATGATGCGGCGATCGACGCCGAAATCCGCCTCGATCCGGCCGAGCAGCGCGGCATATTCCGCTGCCCGTTTCTTGCCGGTGGCGATGCGCCAGTCGGAGACGCGGCGGTTGAGATATTGCCAGGTCTGTTCCTGGAATTCCGGTTGCGAGCGATCCTGCGCGTAGACGCTCTTATCCGGCACCACTTCGGCGAACACGCGGTCGTAGACCTGGTCGGAAATGCCGCGCGCTTGGGCCCGGGCGCGGAATTTCTGTACCCAGACGGGAAAAGGCTGGGCCGCGCTCTGCGCCTGCAAAGGTGACGCAAGGACACTCGATAGACCGGCGCCGATGAGGCCCGTCGTAAAGGTGCGGCGGTCCAGCATGAGGCTCACAATGGTGTTCCTGATTGGCGGCTAGGATGCCACAGCCAGACGGGTGGACAAAATCTCCGGCGTTTCGACACGGCGTTGCACAATCCCGCTGACCAAGGCCGCATCCATCGCCCGACCCGTGGAGATCAGCCGCACGGGGCCAGGACTGCTGGCGAATGCCGTGGGACCGAGCAGCGACACCACCCGCCGCGCGATGGCTTCGGCCGGATCCACCCAGGCGACCGGCCATGGCGCAAGCCGGCGCAACTGGTCGAGGATCAGGGGATAATGGGTGCACGCGAGAACGACCGTGTCGGTGCGTCCGCCGGCATCACGGACGAAGCAGGGCGCAATCTCCGCGCGAATGTCGTCGTCATCGACCGGAATGCCCTGGATCAGGGATTCAGCGATGCCGGCCAGCCGCTCGCTCGGCACGAGGGCCACCCGGCAGGAACTTGCGAACTCCCGGATCAGGGCGCTCGTATAGTCCCGCCGCACGGTTCCGGGCGTGGCGAGGACGCTCACCCGCCGCGAGACGGAGGCGGCGCAGGCGGGCTTGATGGCGGGCACAGTGCCGACGAAGGGCACGCCATAACGTGCCCGGAGAACCGGCAGGGCCAAGGTGGAGGCGGTGTTGCACGCGACCACCACGATATCGGGGCGCACCACCGGCAGCAGGCCGTCCATCACGTCGCAGACGCGGCCGGACAGCGCTGAATCGCTCAGCGCGCCATAGGGAAATCCGGCATCGTCCGCCGCATACACATAATGCGCGTCCGGCCGCAGCCGTGTGATTTCACGAAAAACCGACAAGCCGCCAAGCCCGGAATCGAACACCAGGATGGTCGGCGGATGAAAACTCAAGGACGGCACGGCAGCATATCTCTCGGCCGAAGCGGTGACTCTTGCCATGGTGTATCCTCGTCGCCCCAGGCGATATTGTGGCTACGAGACGTAAATGAAGCATGAGCGGCGTGCGCTCATGCCATGGCGATCCCCTTCGACGAGCCGTAGGTTTTGGGCCGGAAGCCGCGTCAGCCCTGGAATTCGGGGGTGTGCAGAACCAGCCCGTCGAGCTTTGCGTCCAGCACGATCTGGCAGGAGAGGCGGGAGGAAGGACGCACGTCGCGGGCGAAATCGAGCATGTCTTCTTCCATGCCCTGTGGTTCTCCCACCGCCTCACGCCATGCTTCGTCCACATAGACGTGGCAGGTGGCACATGAACAGGCGCCGCCGCACTCCGCATCGATGCCGGGAACGAGGTGGCGGACAGCGACCTCCATGGCGGTACTGCCCTCCGGCGCCGTGAAAGTGCGCGCGACCCCATCAAAGGAAACGAATGTAATGCGCGGCATGTCTTAGTCAGTCCCACAGGTTCCGCAGCGGGCAGCGGCGTGCATGCCCGCTGGAGCGGCTATAACGGCCGTCGATCTCCAAGGCCAGAGCTAAGACGGCGCTGTTGTTAACGATATCTTCACATGTGTGGCCGGGTGTGGTTCCAATCACCACCGGCTCATAGTTAAGATAAGGTAAGGTAAACCGTCAGGTTCAGGAAGGCGCTTGCTCTCCACGACCCGGCGATTTCGAGCGAAGTTCGGGCGATTGACGTGCTCGCACATCCATCCCCGCGACAGAGGCGAACGGCCACAATGAAGACCCCGAAGAAGATCCAGGATCCCACCGAGGCCGCCCTCTCGGCGATCCAGGAGGCGTTGACCCTGCCCCTCGACGATGCGGAGGTTGCGCCTGCGGCGGACGAACGGCCGGCACCGCCAGCGCGGGACGGAAGGTCTCCCGGGCGCCGTCCCAGGGTCGATGTCGCCGGCCGCCGTGCCGCCAACGATGATCGCCAGACGGTCGGCCAATTGCTCAGCCAGTTGCAGCGCCGCTCCTCGGCCGCTCCGTTCTGGTGGGCGCTTGCGGCATCGGCGGTGTGGATCGCGTTCGGCGTCGCCTATGCGGTGGCGTCCCATTCCGCCGCCTTCGCCGAGGCCAACGGCGTCAATGCCATTCTTGCGTCTCCCGCGCTTCTGACCATCGTCGCCGGCCTCATCCTCCCGCCCCTCGCCTTCTTCGCCATGGCCGCGATGGTGCGCCGCTCGCGCGACCTGCAATTGATCGCCCGCTCCATGACCGAAGTGGCGCTGCGGCTGGCGCAGCCGGAATCCCTCGGCACCGATGCGGTGGTGTCGGTCGGCCAGGCGGTGCGCCGCGAAGTGGCCGCCATGGGCGAGGGCCTCGACCGCGCGGTGGCCCGCGCCGCCGAGCTGGAAGCCGTGGTGCGCAACGAGGTTTCGATCCTCGAGCGCGCCTATGAAGGCAACGAGATCCGCATTCGGAACCTCATCGAAGAGCTTCAGGCCGAGCGCCAGAATATCCTGATCCACACGGACCGGTTGCGCGAAGGCATCATGGATGCCGACAGCCTGCTGTCCACCGACATCAAGGAAATCGCCGACCGCGTGGAGAGCGGCGTGCTCACGGCCGCCGAGCGCGTCACCGACGTGTTCACCCAGCGCGGCGGCGAAATTCTCGACAACCTCACACGCTCCAGTGAAAAGCTGGAAGGTACGTTGAAGAGCCGCACCGAAGAATTGAACGCGAGTCTTCTCAGCTCGAGCGGCGAACTCGCCAGCATGATTTCCCGCTGGAGCGAGGACGTCAGCGCGAATGTCGAGAACACGCGCTCGGTTATCGCCGACACGCTTGCCGCCAACAGCGCCCGCCTCAACACCGACATGGCGGAGCGCGTTGCGGACATGAACGACGCCGCCCAGCGGATGCAGGAGAATATCTTCGCGGCCGCCGACCGGGCGGGTGAGATGTTCGCCGAAAAGGGCGAGCAGATGGTCGAGACCCTCGCCCGCGTCGGTGACACGGTGGCGGACGGCATCAATGCCAAGAGCAATGAGGTGATCGACCGTCTCCATATGACCGGCACCGAATTGCGCGCCGATCTGGCCCAGGCCAGCGAAAAGCTGGAAGGCACCCTCAAGGCACGGACCGACGACCTCAGCGCCTCGCTGATGTCGGCGACCACCGAAGTGTCCCTGCTCGTCTCGCGCTGGAGCGACGAGGTCTATTCCGGCGTGGAATCCTCCCGCACCGTCATTGCCGAGACGCTCACGGCCAACAGCGTCCAGATCACCCAGGACATCGCCGAGCGCGTCAGCGACGTCACGGATACGCTGCGCCGGACCGGCGAAAACATGGTGCAGGAATTCTCCACGCGGGGCGGCGACGTGGTGCGCAAGCTCGAGGAGACCGGCGCCCGCGTCGCGGAAACCATCTCGCTCCATGGCGGCGATTTCGCCGAGCGCATCGAGACCACCGGCAACCGCATTCATGAAACCATCGCGGCGCAAAGCGATGCGCTGCAGGATCGCCTCGCCGACACCGGCGACCGCCTCGCCCAGGCGCTGGAGCAGAGTGGCATCCAGGTGACTGCTTCCCTGGTGCAGAAGGGCGATGAGATCGCCGAATCCCTCACCCGCGCCGGCACTGACATGACCGACCGCCTGGGTGCCGTCGGCACCGAGGTGACCGAGGCCATCGGTTCGCGCGGCAGCAAGGTCACGCAGGCGTTCAGCGAGACCGCCGATCTGCTGGTCACCACCATCACCGCCAAGAGCGAAGCGATCGAGGACATGCTCGACGGGCGCCTCAAAGCCCTGGACGAGACCATCACGGTTCGCGGCGGCGAGCTTGCGGAGCGCATCGGGCGCGACAGCACCCTCATGGCGCGGGCCGTGCGCGACGGCGTCAGCACGTTCGACAGCACCCTGCGCGAACATGCGCCGGCCCTGGTGGACGGCATCGCCAATCAGGTCGACACGCTCAACCAGACGCTGCGCGGCGCGCTCGACACCATGGACGAGCGCTTCGGCACCGCCACCCAGGCGGCGGCGACCACCCTCGATGAGCGCGTTGCGCGCATCGCCCAGACCATCGACGCCCGGGCCGAAAGCCTGACGGACGCCCTTGCCGACCGGACTGCCGAGATCACCAAGCTGCTGGCGGACGGCACGCAATCGAGCCAAGCGGCGCTGGACGGCACCCTCTCCTCCCTCGACGCTTTCTTCGCGGAACGCACCCAGGCCCTGACCCAGGAGCTGGCGAGCCGGACCAGCACGATCAGCACCACGATCGCGGACGGCGCCCGCACCACACGGGCCGCGGTTGAGCAGTCGCTCGACACCCTCAACGACCTGTTCACGCAGCGCAGCCAGGCGCTGACCGAGGCCTTGGACAGCCGGACCAGCGAGATCGGGAACGTCATCGCCGAGGGCACCCGTTCCACCCAGGCGGCGGTCGAGCAGTCCCTGGACTCCCTCAACGGCATGTTTGCCCAGCGCAGCCAGACCCTCACCGAGGAATTGGCCAACCGGACCACGGAAATCACTCGTGCCTTGAACGAGGGCACCCGCGCCACCCATGCGGCGGTGGAACAGTCGCTCGACACGCTGGAAGCTTTCTTCAACCAGCGCACCGAGAGCCTCAGCGACACGCTGACCAACCGCACGGCGGACATCGCCCGCATCCTCACCGAGGGCACCCGGTCGACCGGTGCGGCCCTCGACCAATCGCTCGAATCTCTGGATGCCTTCTTCGGCGAACGGGCGGACAGCATCGCCGACAAGGTGACGGCGCGCACGGCCCATATCACCCAGACCCTCGCCGAAGGCACAAACGCCACCAATGCGGCGCTTGATCAGTCTCTCAACCAGCTCGACTCCTTCTTTGCGACCCGCAGCCGCGCGCTCAGCGACATGGTGGGCGAGCGGGCCAACTTCGCGAGCCGCACCATCGGCACGCGGGCCGACGAAATCGCCGCCATGCTCGACGGGCGCGTGGCACGCATCGAGGACCTCGTGACCGGTCGCCTGGCCGAGGTCACGGAGGGATTGGAGCAGCGCGGCCTCGCCGTCGCCGAAAGCCTCGCCAGCCGCGTGGAAGCTGTGACCAGCCAGATGTCGAGCGAAGCCGGCACGGTGGAACGCAACCTGGTGCAGCTCGCGGACAAGGTCGGACGCGGCCTCTCGCTCCAGGCGGAAAGCGTCTCTGCGACGCTTGGAACGCGCCTCAACGAGATCGGCGATCTCATCGATGCGAAGAGCGGCAGCTTCCTGGCGGCGCTCCAGAGCACCAGCGAGAGCGCGGTGGAGCGGATCACCTCCACCAATGCCACGCTCCAGGCGGACGTCGAGGGCATCGTCGAGCGGCTCAATACCGCCAATGGCACCTTCCAGGAGGCCATGGGCAACGTGGTGGCCTCGCTGACCCAGTTCGAGGGTGGCTTCGCCGATCAGGTGAAGGCGCTTGAAAGCTCGGTGGGGCTGATGGGCGATGCGGCAAGCGCGACTTTGGGCCAGATGGATGCGCAGGTTCAGACCCTGCGGACCCTCACCCAAGGCGCCTTGAAGGATATTGCCGGCCTGACCACCCGCTTCGAGGAGCAAGGCCGCCTGGTGCGCGCCGCGTCCGAGGCGCTGGGCCAGAGCCACGAGCAGGTGGACCAGACCCTCACCAACCGGCGTGCGTCCATCGAGCAGCTGGCCGCGGCTCTCACCGAGCGCGTGCAGGATCTCGACGATCGGCTTCAGGGCTTCCACGGAACGCTGGAGCAGTCGCTCCAGACCGCGCAGAAGCGGGCCCGGGAGATCGCCGCCATCGTCGCGGATTCGGCCTCTAGCTCCTCGAAGGCACTCGAAAGCCAGATGGAGCGCATGCGCACGAGTTCGGATGCGGAGCGCGAGCGCATGATGCAGGCGCTGACCAGCACCTACCAATCCGCGCTCACCGATGTGAACGGCCTGTTCGAGGATACCGGCCGCCGCTTCAACGATGTGGCGCGCGAACTGAAGGGCGCGGCGCAAGAGGTGCAGCAGTCCATCGAGCTGGCGCGCGAGGAAATGAAGCGCGGCATCCTCGAACTGCCGGCCGAGACCGAGGCCAGCGCCGCAACCATGCGGCGCGCGGTCGCCGAGCAGATCAAGGCGCTGGCGGAGCTGAACGAGATCGTGGCGCGGCAAGGCCAGACGGCCGATGTCGCGGCACCCGCGGGCCGTGTTGTGGCAAGGGATATCCCCCCGCGTGAGCCTGTCGTTCGCGAGGCGGCGGTGCGCCGCGAGCCGGTGCGTGAGGCCCCGCGCGATATGCGTCCCGAGCCGACCCAGCCCCAGCCCGTGCGCACCCGCGCCGAACCCCCGAGCGCTCCCGTCGTCGGTCCGTTCGAACCCAATCGCCGCCCGGCCACGCGCCGGCCGGAACCGGCAGCGGAGCGGACGCAGGAAACCCGGCCCGCCGCCCGCGCCCAGCCGCCGCGCGAGAGCGAGGAAAATACCCGCGAAGGCTGGCTCTCCGAGCTTCTGGCCCGCGCGTCCGGCGATCTGGCGGAAGCCAAGCTGGATCCCAAGCCGGAGCCGGTGCGCCCCGCGCCGCGCCCTGCCCGCGACCGGCCTCACCATCACACCATCGAGTCGCTCGACTCGCTCTCGGTGGATATCGCCCGCATGATCGACCATCAGGCGGCTGTGGAATTGTGGGAACGCTATAAGCGCGGCGAGCGCAACGTGTTCACGCGCAAGCTCTACACGATGCAGGGCCAGCAGACCTTCGAGGAACTGCGCCGCAAGTACCGCTCGGACGCGGAATTCCACGAGATCGTGGACCGCTATGTCGCCGAATTCGAGCGCCTGCTCGATCAGGTGGCGGCGGACGACCGGGGCAATGTGCTGACCAAGACCTACCTCACCTCGGATACGGGCAAGGTCTACACCATGCTCGCCCATGCGGCGGGGCGCTTCGACTGAGGCCAGCCGGGCGCATATAGATATAAAAAAGGGCGGGAGCGATCCCGCCCTTTTTCATGTTCACAGAGCAGGCAGAGGTGCGCGAGGCGCGCATCCTTCCGGCGCCAAGGGGCGAGGAAGGCGCCGCGCACGGCAATCCCGCCGACGCGATCGGGCCGACGGGATGGCGGCAAAGAGACGAAGTTGACCGTGCGCTCAGAAGCGCACGGATGCCCAGCGCACGATCTCGACCAGCACCTGGTTGGATGCGGCATCCAGCGAAGCCGCCACGGTCGCGCCGTTGACGGTTGCCACGGGCACGCGCGCCGAGAACACCTGCGCCGCGAGGATGCGGCCCCCGGCATTGCCGATGATCTTCGCGGAAAGCTCGACCACCGCCGTGGAGGTGCCGTTCTCGACCCGCACGCCAAAGGTGCGGATATCGATGTTGAGCTGATATTCCGCCGTGATCCCATCACCCGGGCGCGCCACCCGGCGTAGCTTGCTGCCGTTCTCGAACGCCTGGATGGTGCGCGCCTGGAGCAGCGCCGGCAGGCGGTCACCCCATTGCGCGTCGGCGAGGTAGGTGATCTGCCCCGGCGCCGGTTCTACCAGGATCTTCTCGGTGTCGAGCGCGGCCAGGGCCGTGGGAACCGGCACCACCATCTGCCCGCTACCGGCTCCGCGCGCCGTGAAATTGCCGGGAGCCGAGAGGTCGAATGTCGGTACCGGCGCTGACGAACAAGCCGTCAGAGCCAGCGCCGTCATGAGGGCCAGGAGCGGCCGCACGGGGTAGCGCGGAGAAAGGGACACGTTACTCACCCTCGGCTGGCGGATCATCACGGTTCACCGCCTGTATTCAGGAACGGAACTGCCGCCGAAGATGAACTGGCGGGGGTTGCGTTCCAGATTTTTGAAGACGCGCTCAATTTCCGAGAGCGTGCGACGGCCGTCCGTAGCCAGGGCCTCGTATTGGCGCAGGCCGGGGCCGGTAAACTTCTCGATCTGGCTCGCAAGATCAGCGGTGCGCTTATCCAAATTGTCCGAGAGGCGGCGCACGGATGCAGCGGCGTCGGACACCTGCTGAACCATCCCGTCCTTGTCGCCCGTGGCACGCTTCAGATTGTCCAGCACGCCGTCCGCCTTGCTGGCGAGATCGTTCAGCTGGCCGGACAGGTCGTTCACCCGTTTCAGGAGCGAGCCGACATCCTCGGACTTGTCGGACACCGCCTTTGTGAAGGTGTCCACATTGGCGACGATAGCGGCGACCTTTTCCGGATCTATGGCTTCCAGCACGGTGTTTACGCGCCGCGCGACGCCCTGCACAGTCTCGACCAAGCTGGCGATGCCGGTGCCGCCTTCGGCTTCGATGCGGGGAAAGCCATTCGGGCCGATCGGCAGCGGCGCCGCATTGGCCGCGCCACCGCGAATGCTGACCGCGACGATGCCGGTCAGCCCTTGTGACTCGAGCGTTGCACGCGCATCGGCGAGGATCGGCACCGTCGGCTGAACGCCGATGCGCACCAGAACCTCGTCGGGCGCCCCCGGGACCAGGCCCAGCTGCAGCACCTGTCCCACGGGAATGCCATTGAACAGAACGTTGTTGCCCTGCCTCAGCCCGCTCACGGTGCCGGAATAGACGATCTCATAGGTCTTCCGACCCTCTGAATCCTGAGGCCGCGCGAACCAATAGACGAAGGCGAACGCGGCAACGATCACGATCAGGGTAAATGCGCCTATGGTGGTGTAGTTGGCACGGGTTTCCATCCTTACCTTCCCACCTCACCGTTTCGCCTGAACCGCGCGGGCGCGCGTTCCATGGAAATACGCCCGCAGCCACGGATGCTGCGATTCCATCATCGTCTCGATCGTGCCTTGAGCAATAACTTTACCATCCGCCAGAGCTGCGATTCGATCGCAGACCGTGTGTAGGCTGTCGAGATCGTGCGTTACCATGAAAACGGTCAGGCCCAAAGTCTGCTGAAGCGTTCGGATCAGTTCATCGAAGTCCCCGGCCCCGATTGGGTCCAGGCCGGAGGTGGGCTCGTCGAGGAACAGGATCTCCGGATCGAGGGCCAGCGAGCGTGCAAGCGCGGCACGCTTGATCATGCCGCCGGAAAGCTCGGACGGCAATTTCTCCCCCACATCGCACTTCAGCCCGACCATCTCGATCTTGGCATAGGCGATGTCGTCCATCATGCGCTGAGAGAGTTTGAGATTCTCCCTGAGCGGAAACTGGATGTTCTGTTTCACCGTCAAGGAGGAGAACAGCGCCCCCTGCTGGAACAGCACGCCCCACCGGCGTTCCATGGCGGAGCGTTCGGCTTCGCTCAAGGTGTCGATGTCGTGTCCGAATACCTCGACATGGCCTGAACGCTTGGGAACCAGCCCGAGAATGGTGCGCGTGAGCACCGATTTTCCGCCGCCGGAGGTGCCGACGAAGCCGAGAATCTCCCCGCGCAGGATGTCGAGGCTGAGGTGGTCGAGGATGATGCGGTCGCCGAAGCCCACCACAAGGTCGCGCACCCGGATGATGGGTTCGCGATAGCCCTCCATCTCCTCCAGTCCGCTGCGCCTCATTTCGAGCAAGGTGGTGTTCATCGCGCCTCACATATCGATCGAGGCGAAGAACATCGCGAACACGCCGTCCATGACGATCACGAGGAAGATCGACTGCACGACGGACTTGGTGGTGTGGTTGCCGAGCGATTCGGCGCTGCCGCCGACGCTGAGCCCTTCCAGGCACGCCACAAGGCCGATCACCGCGGCCATGAACGGCGCCTTGATCATGCCTACCAGGAAATGGTCGATGGAGATCGCATCCTTCAGGCGGTCCATGAACACGTCCGGGGCGATGCCGCCATAGGCCCATGCCACCAGCCCGCCGCCGATGAGCGCGGACATGGAGCCGATGAAGGTGAGCAGCGGCAAGGCGATGATCAGGGCCAGGATGCGGGGGACCACCAGGATTTCCACCGGGTCGAACCCCATCACGCGCAGGGCGTCCACCTCCTCGCGCATGCGCATCGAGCCGAGCTCGGCGGTATAGGCGCTGCCCGACCGCCCGGCGATCATGATGGACACGATCAGCACGCCCAGCTCGCGCAGCACCAGCACGCCGACCATGTCGACCACATAGATGTCCGCGCCGAACCGGCGGAAATGGAAGATGCCCTGCTGGGCCAGAATGCAGCCGATCAGGAACGTGATCAGGATGATGATCGGCACCGCGCGGAAACCGACGCGATCAATCTGATTGACCATGGCGGTGAAGCGGAACGTGCGCGGACGCCCCATCATGCGCAGCCCGGCGGCGATCGAGGCGCCGATGAAATTCAGCAGCTGCATGGCATCGATAGAGATCGAGACCACTTCGCGGCCGACGCGCTCGAGGATCGAATCGTGCCGTCGCACGGGCGGCTGAGGCTCGAGCCCGGTGCGCTTCATCTCTTCCAGCAGCACCCGGTACCGGCGCTTGAGGCCGCGCACCTCGGGCTCCACCCCATTTACCGCCCAGGCGCGGCGCAGGCGCTCCAGCAGCAGCGCACCGAAGGTGTCCATGCGCTCGATGCCGGAAAGATCGATGTCCACATTGTCGGCGTGAGGATGCGCGCCGGTGGCCTCGTCCACGAGATGCTCGAGATCGTCCGCCCGGTCCGATGTCCAGATGCCGCGCCCGACCACCATCAGGCGGCCATCGGTGGGCGTAACATCAAGGAGCGAGGCGTTGGCCACTCAGGTCTCCGGAAAAGGACAGCGCTTGAGCGCGCGCAGCACCATGGTCATACTCGGCCCGCCGAACCGCGTCGAGGGTGCAAAACCGCCCACGATCCGGGCCGAGGCCCGGCCATTCCTTCAACAGGCCCACAGCGTTAACGAAATATGCCATCCCTCACGGTCGAGATCGAGCGCTTTCCCATTGCGGGAACCTTCACCATTTCCCGCGGCTCGAAGACCGAAGCGGTGGTTGTCGTTGCGCAATTGCGGGATGGCCCTTTCGTCGGGCGCGGCGAATGTGTCCCCTATGCGCGCTATGGCGAGACCGTAGAGGGTGTCGCCGACGCTATTCGGTCCCTCGCGCCAGCCCTCGCGTCCGGGCTGGATCGCGCGGGCCTGCAAAGGCTTATGCCGGCTGGCGCAGCGCGCAACGCACTCGATTGCGCCTTTTGGGATCTTGAGGCGAAGCGCGCCGGCGCTCCCGCCCACCGTATTGCCGGCACGCCCGCGCCGCGGCCTCTGACGACCGCTTATACCCTGAGCCTCGACACACCGGCGGCCATGGCCAAAGCGGCTGCGGCCGCGGGACGACCCCTGCTCAAGCTGAAGCTAGGCGGCGCGGGCGATGTGGAGCGGATCGCCGCCATCAGCGCGGCTGTGCCGCAGGCCCGGTTGATCGTCGATGCCAACGAAAGCTGGAGCGCAGCCGATCTCGAAACAAATCTCGCCGCCTGTGCGCGCGCCGGAGTGGAATTGATCGAACAGCCCCTTCCGGCGAACGATGATTCCGCGCTGGCCCATGTCGCTCATCTCGTGCCGATCTGTGCGGATGAGAGCGTGCATGATCGCGCCGGGCTGGCGGATCTACGCGCACGCTATGACGCGGTGAACATCAAGCTGGACAAGACCGGCGGCCTCACCGAGGCGCTCGCCCTCGCCGATGCGGCGAAGGCCCAGGGCTTCACCCTCATGGTCGGCTGCATGCTCGCCTCTTCCCTTGCCATGGCGCCGGCCATGCTGGTGGCGCAACTGGCGCAGTTCGTGGACCTGGACGGCCCGCTGCTGCTGGCGCGGGATCGGGAGCCCGGCCTGCGTTACGATGGCGCCCTCGCCTTTCCACCAGAACCGGCGCTCTGGGGCTGAAGCCAACGCGTCCCCAGGGCGAGAATGCCGCCAAGACCGCCGAGCGCCGCCGAAGCGAAGAAGCATTGCGCGCCATATTCGGTCCAGAAGGCGCCCGCCGCCGCGCTCGCCCCGGACAGGGCCAGGCTGACGGTCCAGGCGGCGATGGATTGCGCACCCGCGGCGCGGTGTTCCGGCGTGGTGCGCGCCACAAGCTCCACCATGCCGAGATAGGTTGCGCCAAAGGTGGCGCCATGCAGCAATTGCAGAACGACTAGGGCCGGCAACGGCAGGCTGTATGCATAGCAGCTGAAGCGGATCACCGCCGCAAGGCCGCCGAGCGCGATCAGGTTCAAGGGTCCGAGGCGGGCGACCGCGCGGGTCCCGAACCGGAAGAACACGATTTCAGCCACCACACCAATGGCCCAGAGCGCGCCGATAACGCTCAGGGAGATGCCGGTTGCGGCCCAGTGCAAGGAGCCGAAGGCATAGAGCGTCGCATGGCTTGCCTGAACCAGCGCCGCGGCCGCTATGCCCGCGACCAGCACGGGCGGAACCCGCATCGCCGGGAGATTAAGAGCCGCCGTTTCCGGCGGGCGCTTCAATTCCGGCAACGCCAGGGTGCCGAAGAACAGGGCGACCTGCCCGGCGATCATCAGCAGCACCACGACGCTCGCGCCGGCCTGTGCCACCAGAACCCCACCCAGCAGATTGGCGCAGACGAAGGCGGCCGAGCCCCACAAGCGGCTCCGGCCATAATCCACCACCCCGCGCCGCGCCTGCCGGGTCGTATAGGCGTCCAGCAAGGCGAAGGAGGGATTCCACGCCATGGCGGTGATGCCCAGCACCACATAGATGGCAAATGTGCCGCTGCAGAAGGCAAGCGCCGCCATCATCGTGCTGCTGGCGAGGGCAAGGCCCACCAGAATCGCTTTGGGCCGCCCGAGGCGATCCGAGAGCAACCCAAGCACCGGCGTCGCCACGAGCCGTGTCACCAGCGGCACAGCCAGCGCCACGCCGATCTCATCGGGATCAAGGCCACGCGCGATGAGCCAGAGTGAAAAGAACGGCATATAGATGCCGAGCGAGAAATACAGGGCGCCGAAGGCACAGGCCAAGGACCGTTGAACCGAGCGCGCGTTCCTCTCGCCTTTCATCATCGGGGTCTTCCGCAAGCGCCCTTGTCCCTTGGGCGGGACAGGGGGCAAGGGCCAAGGTCGCCCGCATGTCGGGACGGCTCGAGGTCCAGGTTCAGGCTTGCTGACAGGCCACGAACGTCGCGACGTCCACATTGCCGCCCGACAGCACGATGGCGACCACCTTACCACGCGCGTCATATCGCCCTGCGAGCAGGGCTGCCAGCGCAACCGCCCCGCCGGGTTCGACCACCAGCTTCAGTTCGCGGAACGCAAAGGCCACCGCCCGCGCGACTTCCGTATCGGTGGCGGAAACCGCTTCCCCGGACAGCCGGCGGTTGATCTCGAACGTGAGCGCGCCGGGCGTCGGGGCCAGCAACGCGTCGCAGAAGGAGCCGGTGGCGCTGGCATTGCGCTCGCGGACGCCGGATTTGAAGGAACGCAAATGGTCGTCGAACAGGGCCGGCTCGGCGATGATGATGCGAGCATCGGGCGCCCGCGCCTTGACCGCCAGGGCAATGCCCGCCATCAGCCCGCCGCCGGATGCATTGGCGCTGACGATATCCGGCGCCAGCCCCAGCGCCGCGAGATCGCCTACGATCTCAAGCCCGGTCGTGCCTTGACCGGCGATGATGTCCGGGTCGTCATAGGGGGGCACGAAGATCGCGCCCCGGTCTGCGGCGATTGCATTGGCGATGGCGTCCCGGTCCTCGGTGGTGCGATCGTATTCCACCACTTCCGCGCCAAGCTCGATCGTGCGTTCGCGCTTCAGGGCCGGGGCATCGGTCGGCATCACGATGACCGCCGGCATGCCGAGCAGCTTCGCCGCAGCGGCGACGCCTTGCGCATGGTTGCCCGACGAGCAGGCCACGACGCCGGCGGCGCGCAGTTCCACGGGAATCTGCGACATCCGATTATAGGCGCCGCGAAACTTGAAGGAGCCCGTGCGCTGGAGCGTCTCGGGCTTCACGAAGATGCGCCCGCCGGTCAACTCGCTGAGCACCGGGGAAAACACCAGCGGGGTCCGCACGGCGACGCCGGCGAGGCGAACGGCAGCGGCATCGACGTCCGCGGCAGTGGGGAGATGAGGAATCGTATTCATGCGGACGAGACGATACGCGTCCTGCGCAGCAAGCGAAAGCGGCGGGCGACCGGGCCAAAATCGTGCGCGATCAGGACATTGTCGAGAAATTGGCGGGCGCATTCGCGCCACGTGTGGCGCAATGCGAACTCCCGTGCGGCCACCGGCGACAGCTCCAGCGCCTTCAGGCAGGCGTTGCGCAGGTCTTCGTCCAACACGCCGACAGGCTCGGTCGCGTCTTCCAGAACATCCTTCGGCCCGGTGACGGGATAGGCGGCGACAGGCAGGCCGCTCGCCAGCGCTTCGAGCAGCACGATGCCGAAAGTGTCGGTGCGGCTCGGGAAGACGAAGACATCGCTGCCGGAATAGACCCGCGCCAGATCCTCACCTTCCATCGGGCCGAGGAAATGGCTTTCGGGATAGCGCTCGCGCAAGCTGTTCAAGGCCGGCCCGCCGCCCACGACCACCTTGGAACCGGGCAGGTCCAGGGCCAGAAAGGCTTCGATGTTCTTTTCCACCGCCACGCGGCCGACGAACAGGAAGATCGGCTTGGGCAGGCCGAGGTCCACGTCTGGACGGGGACGGAACATGTCCGCATCGACACCGCGCGACCAACGCATCAGCCGCTTGAATCCGCGCGCGTCCAATTCACGTTCCAGCGTCGCGGTGGAGACCATGACGCCGCCGCCGGCATTATGAAAGCTGCGCAGCCACGCATAGGTCAGGCGCTCCGGCACCGGCGCGCGGGCGGAAAGATATTCGGGAAACTTGGTGTGATAGCTGGTGGTGAAGGTGCGCTTGGTGGCGATGCAGGCGCGCCGCACCAGCATGCCGATTGGCCCCTCGGTCGCCACATGAACGAAGTCGGGCCGCATCGCCTCGATCCGCCGCATGATCATGCGCGGCGTTGCGAGCGCCAGGCGAATTTCCTGATATGTGGGAAGCGGAACGGTTTTAAACCCTTGCGGGCTCAGGAACATCATCTCCGCGCCAAGCGCTTCGGCTTCTCGGGCGGTGTGTTCAAGCGAACGAACAACCCCGTTGATCTGGGGGTGCCAGGCATCCGTGGCGACAAGTACCCGCATCAGGCCGCCGCGCGCGCCCCCTCAACTTCGGATTCCGGTGCCGCCTCCAGGCGGCGTGTCCAGGAAATGATTTCCATGCGCCCGTCTTCATGCTCCGCGATCGCGGTGCAGCTTTCGACCCAGTCCCCGCAATTCACGTACCGCACGCCGAACTGGTCATGAATGACCGCATGGTGGATGTGGCCGCAGATCACGCCATCCACCTTATGCCGCTTGGCCTCGTCGGCAACCGCTTCTTCGAATTTGCCGATGTAATTCACCGCATTCTTCACCTTCAGCTTCGCCCATTGGCTGAGCGACCAATAGGTGAGTCCGAGCTTGCGGCGGGCGAGGTTCACATAGGTGTTGACCGCGAGCGCGAGCGTATAGGCGCCGTCTCCGAGGAAGGCGAGCCACTTGGCGTGGCGCACCACCACGTCGAACACATCCCCATGGATCACCAGATAGCGCTTGCCGTCCGCCGCCTCGTGGATGGCGGTTTCCACCACTTCGATGCCGCCGAAATGGGTGCCATAGTAATCGCGAAGAAATTCGTCATGATTTCCTGGCAGATAGACCATGCGGGTGCCTTTGCGGCCCTTGCGCAACAGCTTCTGAACCACATCATTGTGCTTTTGCGGCCAGTACCAGGAGCTGCGCAGCCGCCAGCCATCCACAATGTCGCCGACCAGATAAACCGTGTCAGCATCATGGAATTTCAGGAAATCGAGAAGTAGGTCGGCCTGACATCCCTTTGTCCCGAGATGGACATCGGAGATGAATAAAGCTCTGAACCTGCGTGCTTCAGGGCTGTCGCTCACGGCATGGCCTCTGCGGAAAAGTTGCTCCCTGAGAGCAGTGTGACGGACTTAGCCGGAGTCGTGTATCCTTTTTATGACGCCACTGCGAACAACTTCTCGGATCTTACTGCACAGCAACATATTGAGCCGACGACCAATCCCTACCCACTTACAGGAAGGGAAGCTGGAGGCGAATCGGCACGATCCGGCACCGCAAGCATTGACCAAATGGCTTCCGCGCGCCAGCTTGCGCGTCAGTGGACCCGTCCGTGTCCGCAATCATCATTCAGCTCAGGGAGAGGTCCGATGAAGCTCGTTCGCTTCGGGGAAAAAGGGCGAGAAAAGCCTGGTTTAATCGATTCAACAGGCAAGATTCGGGACATCTCGTCGCTTGTTCAGGACATTTCCGGCGATGTTCTGACGCCGGAGGGCCTCGCCCGGATTCGCGCTGCCGATCCCCACGGGTTCCCGGTTGCTCCCGAGGGCGTCCGCCTGGGATCTTGCGTCGCACGCCCGGGCAATTTTGTCGCGGTCGGGTTGAATTTCGCCGACCACGCGGAAGAAACGGGCAACCCTATTCCCGAAGAGCCGGTATTGTTCAACAAGGCGCCCAATTGCGTCGTCGGCCCGAACGACGACGTGATGATCCCCAAGGGCTCCACCAAGCTCGATTGGGAAGTGGAACTGCTGATCGTCATCGGCGCCCGCGCGCGCTATGTGGAAAAGGCAGACGCGCTCAAGCATGTGGCGGGCTATGCTGTGTCCAACGACGTGTCGGAGCGCGCTTTCCAGATCGAGCGCGGCGGTCAATGGACCAAGGGCAAGGGCAGCGAGACCTTTGGCCCCATCGGTCCCTGGCTCGTGACCAGCGACGAGATGCCGGACACCTCTGACCTTGCCATGTGGTTGGAAGTAAACGGCGAAAAGGTCCAAAACGGCTCCACCCGAACCATGATCTTCGATCCGGCCTATCTGGTGTCCTACATCAGCCAGTTCATGGTGCTGGATCCGGGCGACATCATCACGACCGGCACGCCGCCGGGCGTCGGCCTGGGCATGAAGCCGCCCCGGTATCTCAAGGCCGGGGACGTCATGCGCGTCGGCATCGAGGGCCTGGGTGAACAGCAGCAGACCGTGATTCCCTTCAAGGCCTGACCAAGAGGGCCCCTCCCGAAGGGGCCCTTTTCATTTCGATCACTGCAGGGTGGCGTGGGCGAGCCAGGTCTTGACCGCGTTCAGCGCCTCGCCCCGGTTGCCGGTGCGATGATGAGCCTCCTGGAACACGGCCAATTGCATGTCCGCGCTGGTGCCGGCGAGCGAAATGGTCCGCAGATGCAGCAGCGCGTCGAGCGTGCCGATCGCGTCCGCGTCTTCGCCCACCATGGCAATGAGCGATTCCACCGCATCGGAAACCGGCACCGCGCGCCGCGCGGCGAGATTTACGAACGATCCGTGGATGCCGTAGCGCTGGGCGCGCCATTTGTTCTCGCTGGCGATCGCCCGATCAACCGCCCCAATGTTCGCATTGTGCTCCGGATGGCGCACGAGATAGCGCACCAATGAGCGATAAAGCGCTGCAATCGCAACCGTATCCTGGATGCGGGTGCAGCTGTCCGGCGCCCGCAACTCCAAGGTGGGGTGTTTTGAAGACGGGCGGATAGCCCACCACACATAGCTTGAATCGGTGATCGCGCGGGCCTCCACCATGGCGTCCACATAGGCTTGGTAATCCGCGCTGTCCTCAAACAGCTCCGGCAGCCCGGTGCGCGGCAATTCGTCATAAGCGGCCAGGCGATAGCCCATCAACCCGGTCTGCTTCGAGCCCCAGAAGGGAGACGAGGTGGCGAGCGCGATGAAGTGCGGGATGTAAGGCAGGATGCGCCGCATCACGTTCACCCGCTGGTCCGGGTCGGGCAGCTCCACATGGACATGCAGCCCGCACACCATGTTGCGCTCCCCCAGCATCTGCAGGTCGTGCATCATGCCGTTGTAGCGATTGGCTTCCGTGTGATGGACACCTTCCCAGGTGGCGGTCGGGTGGGTGCCGGCGGCGATGAAGCTCAAGCCATGCTCGACGGCAACCTTCGCCGCCCGCGCCCGCAACTCCCTCAGTTCGTCGAGCGCGCTGCCGGTCTGGGTCGCGGGGCTGGTGGCCATCTCCAGCTGGGATTGCAGCAATTCCACCGTGACGGCACTGCCGAGATGGTGGGACAGATCGTCGAAGAACCGAGCCGGCATGCGCCTTTGAACGGCCTTGGATTCCGCATCGACAACGAAGAATTCTTCCTCGATTCCGAATCGATATTCTTCTGACATCGGATCTCCCTCCGCAATTCACCCTGATTCGAGGCTATAACGCCACGCTTCGGGTTCGGTTGCCGTGAGGGTGAAGAAAATTGGGACCTAAATGAGGCGAGACATACGAGAGGAGAATTTTTGCTTATTTAGAATTATTACGGCCAAAATTTACGTTGCGCTCCAAATGCCTTAGCTCGACAAAAATTAAGACGCCAAGCCTCGGAACAAAACTGCGGAGGACGCGTTTAGGGCGCCTGTTTCGGCACCCGAATTCCCCCCAATGAGCTTCGGTTCAGCCAGATATGCCACCCGCAAGGTCGCCCCGGGCCGTCTGGGCGAGCGTGAGTGCGGCCACTGCGGCCGTGTCCGCGCGCAGGATGCGCGGGCCGAGCGAAAGCACCACCACGCCGGCATGGGCGTGGAGCATGCGCCGCTCTTCAGAGGCAAATCCCCCTTCAGGGCCGATCAGCACGCTCATGGGGCCGGGTGCCGCCGTCTTCAGCGCTGCGATGGGATCGCTGAGTGCCGCACTCTCGTCGCAGAACACCAACACCCGCTCGGGCGGAAGGGCGGCGAGCCATTTGTCGAGCGCGAGCGGTTCTCCAACCGCCGGCAGGGCGAGGATGCCGCATTGTTCGGCCGCTTCCACCGCATTGGCGCGCATGCGTTCCGTATTGACCCGAGTCACCTGGGTATAGCGGGTCAATACCGGCGTCAGCCGCCCCGCGCCCATCTCCACCGCCTTCTGGATCATATAGTCCAGCCGGGCGTGCTTCAGCGGCGCGAAAGCATATTCGAGGTCCGAGGCGGGTGGCTGGAGCCGCAATTGCCGTTCGGCGGCGAAGCGCACCTCGCGCTTGTGCCCTTCGATGCGGTGGGCCAGCCATTCGCCGTCCCGCCCGTTGAACAGCAGGAGACTGCCGCCAACCTGCATGCGCAGCACATTGGCGACATAATGGGCTTGCTCGGCCGCCAGCAGGATCTGCGCGCCGTCGCTCAGATCATCGTCTACGAACAGGCGCTGAAGCCGCGAAGGATTGTCGGACATGAAGGCCCCTCCCGCCCAAGCCACACCATGGCCGAGGCGATAAGACAAGCCTTCCGGCGTCCTGCTCAGGCGCGATCTACTTCTTCGTGCCGTCGGCGTTGAACTGGGCGAGGAAGGCGATCAGCGCGGCACGCTCGCCCTCGGGCTTCACGCCGAAAAAGGCCATCTTGCCCTTCGGCGCCAGCACCTTGGGATTGGCGATGTAATCGTTCAGCGTCGCTTCGTCCCATACCTTGCCGGCCTCTCCACCGGCCTTGATGTCGTCGGAATAGGCATAGTCCGGATAAGCGCCCCATTTGCGGCCGACGATGCCGTTGAGCGGCGGACCGACCTTCACCTTGGCGTCGGGTCCGACCATGTGGCAGGCCATGCACTTGCGGAACGATTGTTCACCGCGCGCCAGATCCGGTTCTTCCGCGCGCACGAGCGTCGTGGAGAGGGCCAGGGCGGCCATGGCCGAAAGCAAAAGACGAGACATGACTTCTTTTCCCTAGGCGGCCGCCCGGTCGCGAGCGCCGCCGGTCGCGACATAAGAACCGCCCTGTAGGCATTCCAATGAGCCATTTGCGCGCGGATGACCGTTGGTCAGTCAATGGTGCACCGCACGCGCGGGCACCCTTGGAGCGGGAGCCGGCCTCCGCTAACATCGTCTTTTCTTGGATTCTCAATGGGCGAAGGGGCACGCCATGGCGCCTCAGGTCGTGAAGCTCGGCGGCAGCCTGGAACGCAGCGGCGACATCAGGTCGCTGGCGTCCCGGCTGAGCGCCGCGCCGGGGCTGGTTCTGGTGCCGGGTGGCGGGCGCTTCGCGGATGCGGTGCGGGAGGCCGAGCGCCCGCTCGCGCTTTCCGGGCCCGCCTGCCACCGCATGGCGGTCCTGGCCATGGAGCAGATGGCCCACGCCCTGCAGGATTGCGCGCCGGCGCTCCGCCCCTGCCGCACGCTCGGCGAGCTCAATTCGGCCGCGCATCGCCGGGTGACCGCCCTGTGGTTTCCCGCGCAGATGCTGCTTCATCATCCTGAAATCCCGGAAAGCTGGGAGGTCACCTCGGACAGTCTCGCCTGCTGGCTGGCCCGCACCCTTGGGGCGGAGCAATTGGTGCTCGTGAAGGCGCCGGGCGCACCGGTCCCGCCTTCGAAGCGACCCGAAGGCGCGCGGGAATGGGCTGCGCGCGGCCTGGTGGATGCCGCCTTCCCAATGTTCGCCGATGCCTTTTCCGGCACGATCCGGCTCGTGGCCGCCGACGACGCGGCGGCGCTCGACCGTCTCTTTCCTCCGACCGCGAGCGCAGCATGAGCAAAGGCGCTTATCCCCGCTGGGCTTGGGCGCTCTCGGGCTCCGGGCATTTCTTCACCGAGAGCCTGGAACTCATTCACACGCTGGGCGATGTGGACCTGTTCGTCTCAGCGGCGGCGGAAGAGGTGCTGCGCATGTACAAGCAGGACAAGAATCCCCTGCCCGCCAATACCCATGTCTTCCGCGACACCACCGCGAGCGCGGCGCCCGTGGGCATGTTCTACGAGGGCAAATACCACACGCTTGTGGTGGCGCCGGCCTCCTCGAACACGGTAGCGAAATGCGTCTATGGCATTTCCGACACGCTGGTCACCAATTGCTTCGCCCAGGCGGGCAAGTGCCGGGTACCGGGGATCGTCTTTGCCTGCGATACCGCGCCCGAGCTGATCACCATGGCGCCCGGCGGCCCCGTGCCGGTCTACCCCCGCAAGATCGACCTGGAAAACACTGAGAAGCTCAAGGGCTTCGAAGCGACGACGGTGGCTGAATCCCTCGCCGACCTGCGCGCCGCCATCGCCTCCCGCAAGGCCGAGCTGGACGCGCGCGTCCGCGAGCCGGCGCGCTAGGGATGGCGGAGCGCGTCGTCCTCCTGACCGGATCGCTGGCACAACCGCGCGTTGCCAAGGCGGCGGAGGAGATTGCAGACGCCTATCTGGAACCCGTGGTGGTGAATATCGGCGTAAAGGTCGCCGCCCTGATGACTTCGGAAATCGTGGAACGCCGGCTCGTGCTGCCCGAGGGGGCGGAGCGGGTGGTGATGCCGGGGCGGTTCAAGGGGGATCTGGAGCGGCTCACCGCGCGGTTCGGCGTGCCCTTCCTCCGCGGGCCGGACGAGGCAGCGGACATCCCCGATTTCTTCGGCAAAGGCGGCGGTTCGGCGGACCTGACCCGGCACGACGTGACGATTTTCGCCGAGATCGTGGACGCGACGAAGCTGACGGTGGACGAGGTGCTGGCGCGCGCGCGGGCGCTGAAGGCCGACGGGGCCGATGTGATCGACCTCGGCAGCCTGCCGGATCAGGCCTTTCCCCATCTGGAAGCCTTCATCACCGCCCTGCACGGCGAAGGCATGAAGGTGAGCGTCGATTCCTTCGACCCCCAGGAGCTGTCCCGCGCCACCCGCGCCGGTGCCGACTATCTGCTGAGCCTCAACGAGGCGACGCTCGCGATCGTCGATGAGGGCCCGGCCGTTCCGGTGCTGGTGCCGGCCAAGCCCGGCGATCTGGACTCGCTCATCCGCGCGATCGAAGCCTGCCGCGCCAAGGGGCGGGACTTCCTCGCCGATCCCATCCTCGACCCCATCCATTTCGGCTTCACAGCCTCGCTGGTGCGCTATGCCGAACTGCGCCGCCGCATGCCGGAAGTGCCGATCCTCATGGGCATCGGCAATGTCACGGAACTCACCGACGCCGACACCACCGGCATCAATGCCATTCTCATGGGCGTGATCTCGGAGCTGCGCATCGGCGCGGTGCTGGCGGTGCAGGTGAGCCCCCATTGCCGCACGGCGGTGCGGGAATTCGACCGGGCGCGGCGCGAATTCTTTGCCGCGCGGGAAGCCGGCGCCCTGCCCCAGGGCTTCGGCGGCGGGCTCATGGCCTTGCGGGATCGAAAGCCCTTCACCGCCTCCTCCGAGGACGTGCAGCGCCTCGCGGGCGAGGTGCGCGATCGCAATTTCCGCATCGCCGTCTCGGACCAGGGCATCCACGCCTTCAATCGCGACGGCCATCATGTGGCTGGTGATCCCTATGGACTGTTCCCCCATCTGAAGGTGGAAGACGACGGCGCCCATGCCTTCTATCTCGGAGTCGAGACCGCACGGGCGGAGATCGCCTTGATGCTCGGCAAGCGCTACGCCCAGGACGAGGCCCTGAAATGGGGCGTGATCGGCGAGACCGCCGCCGGCGCGGAGGAGGCGCACCGGCTCGCCTTCAAGGAGCGCGGCGCGACGCTTTCTTCCAAGGCGCGCACAGCGCCGGATGACGACGCATGATCCGCGAAACCATCGTCACCACCCTGTCGGCACAGGGCGAGCCGCATGTGGCGCCCATGGGCGCGACGGTGATCGAGGGCGGCTATCTGCTGCTGCCGTTCCGCCCCTCGCGGACTCTGGATAACCTGCTGGCGCGCCGGGTGGGGGTGATCAATCTCGCCGACGATGCCCGCGTTTTCGCCGGCTGCGTCACCGGCCGCAAACGCGACTGGCCCACCGTTCCGGCGGAGGTGATCGCCGGCGTTCGGCTGGCGCAAACCGTGGCCCATGAAGAGTTCGAGCTTGTGGATGTGGTCGAGGATGCCCAGCGGCCGCGACTGACCTGCCGGGTGGTGCATCGCGCCCGGGACGGCGCCTTCGCCGGCCTCAACCGGGCGGTGGCGGCGGTGGTGGAAGGCGCGGTGCTGGTCTCCCGGCTTTCCCTGCTCGATGGGGAAAAGGTGGACCGGGAAATGGCCTATCTCTCTATCGCCGTGGAGAAAACCGGCGGCCCGCAAGAGCTGGAAGCCTGGCAATGGCTGTGCGACGCCGTGGCCGATTTCCGTGCCGGGACAGCGGGATACGGGGTGACGCGATGACCACCGTCTCCCCCCCCGCTCCTTCCGTTCCCGGCCTGCTGGCCAGTGTCGCAACCCTTGCCGAGATGGAGTGCGCGCTTGCCGGCGGCGCCGATATCGTGGATCTGAAAGATCCTTCGCGCGGGGCGCTCGGCGCATGGGCGGTTGCCGATCTTCAGGCGGCCGTGGCGCGCTGGCGCGCCCTGCCCCAGCCCCGGCCGCAGCTGAGCGCCACTGTGGGCGACCATTCGCCGGTGCCGGACGTGCTGGCGCACGCGGTGCAGCGCGTTGGCGCGCCCGGGGTGCCGCTGGTGAAGATCGGCTTCTTCCCGCAACCCGGCGCCAGCCTTTCCGCCTGCCTCGACGCCCTGGCGCCGCTGGCGCGGGAGTATCGGCTAATCGCGGTTCTGTTCGCCGACCGGGCGCCCGATTTCTCCCTTCTGCCGGCCCTGAAAGCCGCGGAATTCCATGGTGTTATGCTGGACACGGCGGACAAGGGCGCGGGCCGGCTGACCGACCATCTGCCCCTGCCCCGCCTGCAGGATTTCGTGACGCAGGCCCGCGCGCTGGGCCTTCTCACCGGCCTCGCGGGGTCCCTGCGCCTCGCCGATATCGCGCCATTGCGTGCGCTTTCCCCGGATTATCTGGGCTTTCGCGGCGCCTTGTGCGGCGGGGCGCGGACCGATGCGCTCGATCCCGCAGCCCTGGTGCGGGTGCGGGCGGCGATGGATCTGAGCCCCGAAGAAGGGCGCGCCGGCCCGCTTTCTTCTAAAAATGTTTCACGTGAAACAATGGCTTAGCGCGGACGAACAGCGGTTTCGTGGCGCTTCTCCGCGTCTTCTCGGCCAATGGCGCCGTCAATTCGGCCGAAGTTCCACGAACCGGAATCCGGCGTCCCTCAGCCCCGCTCGGGAATATCGCCCGCCGCCCATCCGGCCTTCGTCTGGGCCCGAAACTCCTGGAACCGCCCCTCGGCGATGGCGGCGCGCATGCCGGCCATCAGGTCCTGGTAATAATGCAGGTTCGCCCAGGACAGCAGCATGGAGCCCAGCATCTCGCCGCAGCGGATGAGGTGGTGGAGATAGGCGCGCGAATAATCCCGCAGCGCCGGGCAATCGCTCTCCTCGTCCAGCGGACGCGGGTCCTCCGCGTGGCGGGCATTCTTCAGATTGATCTTGCCGAAGCGGGTGAAGGCGAGCGCGTGCCGGCCCGAGCGGGTGGGCATGACGCAGTCGAACATGTCGATGCCACGCCCCACCGCCTCCAGCAGATCGTCGGGCGTGCCCACCCCCATGAGATAGCGCGGCTTGGTGGAAGGCAGGTGCGGCTCCACCGTCTCGATCATGCGCAGCATCACCTCCTGCGGCTCCCCCACCGCGAGGCCGCCGATGGAATAGCCGGGGAAGTCCATCTCCGCCAAAGCGCGGGCGGATTCGATGCGCAGGCGCTCCACGGCGCCCCCCTGGACGATGCCGAACAGCGCCCGCCCCTTGGGCTGCGCCTCGAACGCGCGCTTGGAGCGCTCCGCCCAGCGCAGCGACAGGCGCATGGCGCGCTCGGCCTCGGCATCCTCGCACGGCAGGCGCACGCATTCATCCAGCTGCATCTGGATGTCCGACCCGAGCAGGCCCTGGATCTCCACCGCCCGTTCCGGCGTCAGCTGGTGCACGGCGCCGTCGATGTGCGAGCGGAAGGTGACGCCGTCCTCGCTCAATTTGCGCAAGGCAGAGAGCGACATGACCTGGAACCCGCCGGAATCCGTGAGGATCGGCCGCTCCCAGCGCATGAAACGGTGCAGGCCGCCGAGCCGGGCGATGCGCTCGGCGCCCGGCCGCAGCATCAAATGATAGGTGTTGCCCAAAAGGATATCGGCGCCCGTGGCACGCACCTGCTCGGGATAGACGCCCTTCACGGTCGCCGCCGTGCCCACCGGCATGAAAGCGGGCGTGCGGATTTCGCCCCGCGGCGTGGAGATTTCGCCCGTGCGCGCGGCGCCGTCGGTGGCGTGGAGGGCGAAGGAAAAGGCGTCGGTCATCGGTGCGGGCGCTCGGGCAGAAGCAGGCAGGCATCGCCATAGGAATAGAAGCGATAGCCGTCCGCGATGGCATGGGCATAGGCGCGCTTCTGGAGATCGTGGCCGATCAGGGCGGCCACCAGCATCACCAGGGTGGAGCGCGGCAGGTGGAAGTTCGTCAACATGGCGTCCACGGCGCGAAAGGCATAGCCGGGCGTGATGAAGATGTCGGTCTCGCCGCGATAGGCGGACAAGGTGCCGTCGGGCGCGGCGGCGCTTTCGATCAGCCGGGTCGGTGTCGAGCCGATCGTGATGATCCGCCCGCCCGTCGCGCGCACGGCATTGAGGGCGGCGGCGGTTTCTTCGCTCACCTCGCCCCATTCGGCATGCATGCGATGGCCGGCGGTGTCGTCCGCCTTCACCGGCAGGAAGGTGCCCGGCCCCACATGCAGCGTCACCTTATGGAAGCTGGCGCCGGCGGCGCGCACCGCATCCATCAAGGCGGGCGTGAAATGCAGGCTGGCGGTGGGGGCGGCGACCGACCCTTCCACCTGGGCAAAGATGGGCTGATAGTCGATGCGGTCCTGCGCATCCTCCGGCCGGCGGGCGGCGATATAAGGCGGCAGGGGCATGTGGCCCACCGCATCGATGGCGGCATCGAGGGCCGCGCCGGCGAGATCGAAGGCGAAATCCACGTCGCCCTCCTCGCCCTTGGCCAGCACGGTGGCATCCAGCGTGCCGAGGGCGCATGTCTCGCCCGCACCGCCAAAGCGCACCCGATCCCCCGGCGCGAGGCGCTTGGCGGGACGCGCGAAGGTACGCCAGCGGTCAGGCGAAAGGCGCTTTACCAAAGTTGCCTCGATGCGCACGGTGGAGCCGCCTTCGCGGGTGCGGGTGCCGTCGAGGCGGGCGGGGATGACCTTGGTATCGTTGATGACCAGCGCATCGCCCGGCCGCAGGAAGCGCGGCAGGTCGCCGATATGGGCATCCTCCAGCTCCGGCGTTCCGTCGGGGCGCACCACCAGCAGGCGCGCGGCGGCGCGCGGCTCGGCGGGGCGGAGCGCGATCAGCTCGGGCGGCAGTTCGAAATCGAAGGCGTCTACGCGCATGAAACCCACATGCGCCGCGATCCGCGCGGCGGGAGCGCCTTCCTAATTCGGTTTGGCCGGAAGGGAAACCACCAAACGACCGCTCAGAAGATGGCGACGGCGCCCTGCCAGATGGCCCAGCTCATGGCCGCCGTGATCAGGATGCCCAGCACGGTCGCGAAGAAGCCGGCGAGGATCACCGCGCCGTCGCGCTCCACGAGGCCGAGGCCGAAGATGCAGACGGCAAAGCCCGGCGGCAGATTGCCGAGGAACGGAATGGGCAGCAGCAGGATGAAGCCGAGCAGCACCACCACCGCGCCCACCACCCGGCGCGCCGTGGGGCCGGCGAACATCTCCATGCGGGGGCGCGACCAGCGCTCGAACCATTCGATGGTGGGACGCGACCGGGTGACGATGGCGTCCAGCATGCTGCGGGAGAAGGTCTGGCGGGCGATCCGGTCCGGCAGCCACAATTCCTGCCGGCCCATGGCCATCTGCAGGCCGATGAGGCCGAGCACGATGCCGCAGATCACCGGGATGCCCGGCGGCATGGGAATGCAATTGGGAATGCCGAACAGGAGGAAGGTGATGCCGAAGGCGCGATTGCGCAACGCATTGATCAGATCGCCGATGGCGACGCGCTCTCCTTCCTGGGCGGCGAGTACGGCGGCGAGCAGTTCAGACGTGCGCGGTGTGCGATGATCCACGGGGGCCTCGGGTCCTTCAGGCCTTTCTCTTAGCACCGGGAAAGCGGCGCTGTCAGGGCATAAGCTGCAATCGCCCTCGCCTGTGGCCCGCCCCCGTGGATCGTTCCGGCGCCAAGCGCCTCAGTGCAACACGAACAGGCCGCTGACGGTGCGCAGTTCGGCGGGCTTGATCAATTGCTGGTGCGTGACCTCCACCGAATGCAGCTTGCCGTCCAGGTCGCGCTCCCAGAATGCGAGGAATTTCATCAGCTCGGGAAATTTCGGGCACAAATCATATTGCTGCCAGATAAAGCTCTGCAAGAACGCCGGGTGGTCCGGCATGCGGTAGAGAATATGAGCGGTAGCGAGGCCGTAGCCCGCCATCTGTTTGGCAAACCCCTCCGAAACCATCTTCGACACCTCCGTGCGGTGCTCCAATCGATCATGGGCAAAAGGATTGTCGGCTCGCTACCTTGCGCGAGCCAGACTAAAATTTGGTATATCGGTTCAAATTCAAGGCGTTAGCAGCGAATTGCGGAGAGTGCTGACAAGGCGCTGGAGCCGCACTCCTCATGCCGGACGGCGGCCTTCAGCGCCGTGCGGGGCTGTTCGCGCACGGCGGTAGCACTCGCCATCGAAGAGTGCTAATAATCCGGCCGTCTGCCCTTGCGAGGGGATAAAGCCCCTCCTAGATCAGGCTGGACCGCGGCGGTGATGCCGCGCTCGTGAAAAAGATCGAACATGAACCGGAGGTTTCCGATGGGTTTCCGCCCTTTACATGACCGCGTGGTCGTGAAGCGCATTGAAGCGGAGCAGAAGACTGCTGGCGGCATCATTATCCCCGACACCGCCAAGGAAAAGCCCCAGGAGGGCGAGGTGGTTTCCGTGGGCCCTGGCGCGCGTGACGAAAGCGGCACTGTTGTCGCCCTCGACGTGAAGGCCGGCGATCGCGTGCTGTTCGGCAAGTGGTCCGGCTCCGAGGTGAAGATCGACGGCCAGGACCTGCTCATCATGAAGGAAAGCGACATCCTCGGCGTCATCGCCTGAGCCGTCGCCTTCCCTTCCACGTTCCTCGAAATTCAGGAGACGGCACATGGCTGCCAAAGACGTAAAATTCTCCGTTGATGCGCGCGATCGCTTGCTGCGCGGCGTCGACATTCTCGCCAACGCCGTGAAGGTCACCCTCGGTCCCAAGGGCCGCAACGTGGTGATCGAAAAGTCCTACGGCGCCCCGCGCATCACCAAGGACGGCGTGACCGTCGCCAAGGAAATCGAACTGGAAGACAAGTTCGAGAACCTCGGCGCCCAGCTGCTGCGCGAAGTCGCCTCCAAGACCAACGATCTCGCCGGCGACGGCACCACCACCGCCACCGTGCTGGCCCAGGCCATCGTCCGCGAAGGCGCCAAGTCGGTCGCCGCCGGCATGAACCCCATGGATCTGAAGCGCGGCATCGACCTCGCGGTCGACGCGATCGTCAAGGATCTCGCCGCCAAGTCCAAGAAGGTGACCTCGAACGCCGAGATCGCCCAGGTCGGCACCATCTCCGCCAACGGCGATGCCGAAGTCGGCAAGTTCCTGGCCGAGGCCATGGAGCGGGTCGGCAACGAAGGCGTCATCACGGTCGAGGAAGCCAAGACCGCGCTCAGCGAGCTGGACGTCGTCGAAGGCATGCAGTTCGACCGCGGCTATCTCTCGCCCTATTTCGTCACCAATGCCGAGAAGATGCGCGTTGAGTTCGAGGATCCCTACATCCTCATCAACGAGAAGAAGCTCTCGGGCCTCCAGGAATTGCTGCCGGTTCTCGAAGCCGTCGTGCAGTCCGGCAAGCCGCTCGTGATCATCGCCGAGGACGTGGAAGGCGAGGCGCTGGCCACCCTGGTGGTGAACAAGCTGCGCGGCGGCCTCAAGGTCGCGGCCGTGAAGGCGCCCGGCTTCGGTGATCGCCGCAAGGCCATGCTGCAGGATATCGCCATCCTGACCGGCGGCCAGGCCATCTCGGAAGACCTCGGCATCAAGCTCGACAGCGTCGACCTCTCCATGCTCGGCCGCGCCAAGAAGGTCGTGATCGAGAAGGAAAACACCACGATTGTGGACGGCGCCGGCGAGAAGGCCGACATCGAAGCCCGCGTGGCGCAGATCAAGGCGCAGATCGAGGAGACCACCTCGGACTACGACCGCGAGAAGCTCCAGGAGCGTCTGGCCAAGCTGGCCGGTGGCGTCGCCGTCATCCGCGTCGGTGGCTCGACTGAAGTGGAAGTGAAGGAAAAGAAGGACCGCGTCGACGACGCTCTGCACGCCACCCGCGCTGCGGTGGAAGAAGGCATCGTCCCGGGCGGCGGCGTCGCGCTGCTGCGCTCCATCGCGGTGCTGGCCGGCATCGCGGTCGAGAATGCCGACCAGAAGACCGGCATCGAGATCGTGCGCCGCGCGATCCAGACCCCGGCTCGCCAGATCGTCCAGAATGCGGGCGACGATGGTTCGGTCGTGGTCGGCAAGATCCTGGAAAACCCGGATTATACCTTCGGCTACAACGCCCAGACCGGCGAATATGTCGACATGGTGAAGGCCGGCATCATCGACCCCACCAAGGTCGTGCGCACCGCCCTGCAGGATGCCGCCTCGGTGGCTTCGCTGCTCATCACCACGGAAGCGCTGATCGCCGAAGTGCCCAAGAAGGGCGGGGCCGCGATGCCCCAGATGCCCGGCGGCGGCATGGATTACTGATCGCTTCCCAGCGTTCGGTTCAGGGAAAGGGCGCAGCACAAGCTGCGCCCTTTTTCGTTGCGCACCGCCCTTTTGAGCGCGTGTGTTGAGAAAAAGGTTTAAACACGACGCCGCATTCACCGCGCGGAGCCCGGAGCAAAATGCCGGCCGCTACGCCTCGCGCACGGCTTTCAGGAATTGCGGGCCATAGCGCTCCAGCTTGGCCTCGCCGACGCCGGACACATCGCCGAGCCCGGCGAGTGAGCGCGGGCGGGCGCGGGCAATCTCCATCAGCGTCGTGTCATGGAAGATGACATAAGGCGGCACGCCCTGGGCGCGCGCCAGTTCCAGGCGCAGTGCCCGCAATTTCTGATACAGCGCCTCGTCGTGCGGATCGGAGAGCGCGGCCTTCGGCGCCCGCGCCCCGCCGGTGACGCGCGCCGCGCGGGTGCGCGCTTCCACCTTCAGCTCGATGCGCCGTTCCCCGCGCAGCACCGGGCGGCAGGCGGCGGAAAGGGACAGGCCGCCATGGCCTTCCACATCCACCTGAAGCAGGCCGAGTGCCACCACCTGCCGGACGATGGCGCGCCACTCGTCCCGCGAGGTCTCCTTGCCGATGCCGAAGGTGCTCAGCTTATCGTGCTGGAACTTCGTGATCTTCTCCGTGGTCGCGCCCACCAGCACGTCGATCACATGCCCGGCGCCGAAGCGCTCGCCGGTGCGATAGACGCAGGAGAGCAGCTTCTGCACCGCCTGCGTGCCGTCATAGGTGCGCACCGGCTCCAGGCAGGTGTCGCAATTGCCGCACGGCTGTTCGCGCTGCTCCTCGAAATAGGACAGCAGCACCTGGCGCCGGCAATTGGCGGTCTCGCACAGGCCGAGCAAAGCATCCAGCTTCTGCCGCTCCACCCGCTTGCGGGCTTCGGGCGCGTCGGAAGCTTCCACGAACTGGATCAGCTTCGCCACATCCTCGACGCCATAGAGCAGCAGCGCCTCGGAGGGCAGGCCATCGCGGCCGGCGCGGCCGGTCTCCTGATAATAGGCCTCGATGCTCTTCGGCAGGTCGAGATGCACCACGAAGCGCACGTCTGGCTTGTCGATGCCCATGCCGAACGCCACCGTCGCCACCATCACGATGCCGTCTTCCTTCAGGAAGCGATCCTGGTGGCGCGCGCGCGTCTCCGCATCGAGCCCGGCGTGATAGGGCAGCGCCATGCGGCCGTCGTCCATCAGCGCCTGGGCGGTCGCCTCCACCTTCGCGCGGCTCATGCAGTAGATGATGCCCGCTTCCCCCGCGTGCTCGTCCAGAAGCGCGCGCAGCTGCGCCTTGGGGTTGGACTTGGCGGCGATGCGATAGCGGATGTTCGGCCGGTCGAAGCTGGAGAGGAAGACGCGCCCCTCCTCCAGCCCCAGCCGCTCGACGATCTCGCGGCGGGTCGGCCCATCGGCGGTGGCGGTGAGCGCGATGCGGGGAATGCCGGGAAAACGCTCATGCAGAAGCGTGAGCTGGCGATATTCCGGGCGGAAATCGTGCCCCCATTGGGAGACGCAGTGCGCTTCATCGATGGCGAAGAGCGCGATGCGCGCGCCCTGGAGCAAGGTGAGGAAGCTGTCAGTCAAAAGGCGCTCGGGCGCCACATAGAGCAAATCGAGCTCGCCCATGGCGAGCGCCCGCTCCACCTGCCGCGCCTCGCCGGGCGGCAGCGAGGAATTCAGCGCCGCGGCCTTGACGCCCAATTGGCGCAGCGCCTGCACCTGGTCGTGCATCAAGGCGATGAGCGGGGAAATGACGATGCCGGTGCCGGGCCGCACCAGGGCAGGCACCTGGTAGCACAACGACTTGCCGCCGCCGGTGGGCATGAGCACGAGCGCGTCGCCGCCGGCGCAGACATGCGCGACGATCTCCGCCTGCGGCCCGCGAAACGCGTCATATCCGAAGACATGACGCAGGATCTCTCGCGGGTCCTTGGACGAAGGGGAAACCTTCGGCGACTCAAGCGGCAGGGCGGCGAACATGGCCCTTTATACCGCGGGCCGGCGAGCCGGCAACGCGCCGCCTCACAGCTCGAAGCTGCCGCCGCTCGCCGGCACGATCACCTTGGTGGAATGCCCTTCCAGCGCCGCGACGAAGCGCCGGGCGTCCTTCACCAGCATGGGGAACGAGCCGTAATGGCACGGCACCACATTCTCCACATTCAAGAAGCGCTTCACGGCCAGCGCCGCCGTCTCCGGCCCCATGGTGAAGCGGTCGCCGATGGGCACCAAGGCAACCTTCGGCTTGTGGATCTCGCTCAGCAGCGCCATGTCGGAAAAAATGTCGGTATCGCCCAAGTGCCACACCGTCGGCTGGCCCGGCGCCTTCACGATCAACCCGGTGGGATTGCCGAGATAGGTGGGGTGCGCGCCGCCGCCGCCCGAGGAATGGTCCGCGCGCACCATGGTGACGGTGAAGCCGCCGAGATCGACGGTGCCGCCGGTGTTCATCATCTCGAACTTGGTCAGCCCCTGGCCGCCGAGAAAACCGGAAATCTCCGGATTGCAGACCACCGGGATCGCCCGGTGCTCCGCTTCGGCCTCTTTGACGATCTCCACCGTGTCGCCGATGTGATCGCCATGCCCATGGGTCAGCAGAATATGCGTGACGCCCTGCACAGCATTGCCCCGCCCGGCGGAAAAAGACGGGTTGCCGGTGAAAAACGGGTCGATGAGCACGGCCTTGTCCGCGAAGTCCAAGCGGAAGGCGGCATGTCCGAACCAGGTGATTTTCATGAAATGGCCTTCGAGATTCGATCCCCGGGGCGAAACCGAAGCGGAGCCCGCCGCCGTGGGGAATGGTCTTCCCAGGGCTTTCGCGCAGGAGGGATGTTGCGCGCCAACCGCCCTGGGATGTCGGACGAGTATCGCGAAAGCCGCCCCTCGGCGCAACGCGCAAGGCATGCGGCGCGCGCAAGTGTGACGCGGCGGGCGTGTCATGCTAGCCAAGGGCATGAGCCAGGATCAGCCCGCCGTCCCCACCCCAATTGCCGCGCGCGTGCTGCCGCTTGCCGATCTCGTCGGCCTCCTGCCGCCGCGCGGCGCGTTGCTGGGGCTGGACCTCGGAGCCAAGACCATCGGCGTCGCCAGCTGCGATCCCGACCGGCGGCTGGCCACCGTGGTGGAAACCGTGTGGCGCACCAAATTCACCGCCGATGCGGCGCGCCTGCTGGCCCTCGCCAAGGAGCGTAACGCCGTCGCCTTCATCCTCGGCCTGCCGCTCAACATGGACGGCAGCGAAGGCCCCCGCGCCCAGGCGAGCCGCACGTTTGCACGCAATTTCGCGCGCATCAGCGAGCGGCCCATCGGGCTCTGGGACGAGCGCCTCTCCACCGCCGCCGTGGAACGCGCGCTGATCGCTGCGGACGCGAGCCGGGCGAAGCGCGCCCAGGTGATCGACCAGCACGCCGCCGCCTTCATTCTCCAGGGCGCGCTGGATTTCCTCGGCCGCATCGCGGACGAGAACGCGCCCGACGAGGACCTGCCGGATTAGCTCGCAGGAACGCAGGCGGAACATGCGGGCGCGGGCGATTCGGACACGGTTCGGTCCCGCAGCGTTCTCCCCGCCTCGCCGCCCCTGTCCCGGGCTGGGACAGCCTCAGCGCGGGCGCGGCGTGCGGCGATGGCGCGGGGTCGCGCCCAGCAGGATGCCACGGTCCACGGCCCCTGCCCCGAATTTGGCGCGCAATTGCTCCATGGCGTCTTCCGCCGCCTTGAGGCGCGGGGTTTTCGTATCCACGAGGTCGGCAGGGTCCGCCTCGGCGCCCGGCACGAGATCGGACAGGCCGACGCCAATAAGACGATAGGCCGTGCCGTCCACCTCCTTCAGCAGCAGGTCGTGGGCAGCCTCATACAGCCGCGCGGCCAGCCGGGTGGGCGTGTCGAGGGCGCGGGAGCGGGTCTTGGCGCGGAAATCGGCGCCCTTCAGCTTCAGCGTCACCGTGCGCCCGGCGATCTCGCCGCGGCGCAGGCGCCCGCACACCTCCTCGCACAGGCCGTAGAGAATCTGCTCCAGCGGGCGCAAATCGCGGATGTCGGTGTCGAACGTGGTTTCGGCGGAAACGCTTTTGGCTTCCCGATGCGGTTCCACCTTGCGCGTGTCGATGCCGAACGACAGCCGCCACAGCCTCTGCCCCTCCGCCCCGTAGCGGCGCAACATGTCGATCTCGCCGAGGCGCTGGATGTCGGCGATGCGGTTCAGCCCGTCGCGTGCCAGCTTCGCCCCGAAGGCCGGCCCCACGCCCCAGATGAAGGTGATCGGCCGCGGCGCGAGAAATTCCGCCGCCTCCTCCTGCCCCAGCACCGAATAGCCGCGCGGCTTGTCCAGGTCGGAGGCGGTCTTTGCCAGGAATTTGTTGGCCGCGAGCCCGATGGAGACGGTGATCCCAACCTCTTTCTCCACCTGCTGGGCAAAGCGCGCCAGCGCGCGGCCCGGCGAAAGGCGGTGCAGCCGCTCGGTGCCGGCGAGATCGAGGAAGGCTTCGTCGATGGAAAGCGGCTCCACCAGCGGGGTCAACGCCTGCATCAGGGCGCGCACCTGTCGCCCGGCGATGCGGTATTTCTCCATGTTCGGCTTCAGCACCACCGCCTGCGGGCAGAGGGCCTTGGCCTTGAACATGGGCATGGCCGAGCGCACCCCATGGATGCGGGCGATATAGCAGGCCGTGGAGACCACGCCGCGCGTGCCGCCGCCGATGATCAGCGGCACATCCGCAAGGCTCGGATCGTCCCGCTTCTCCACCGCGGCGAAGAAGGCGTCGCAATCCACATGGGCGACCGTGAGCGAATCGACGTACGCGTGCCGCACCAGGCGCGGACTGCCGCAGGAAACGCACCTCGGCCCGCTTCCCGCATCGGCGAGGCAATCGCGGCAGAAGCCCGGAAGCGGCGCGTTCACGGATCGTCAGCGCTCGCGGCGCGCCGGTGCGTCGGGATCGAAGGGCGGATTGAGTACGTCGTGGGCCCGCGCCACATCCTGCGGCTTCAGGCCGGCATGGGTGGAGAATTCGAGCAGCAAGGGCTCGTCCGCCAGCAAAAAGGCGAGCAGGCCGGCATTGAAATGGGGCTCGCGGGCCGCCGCGCGCAGTTCCGCCGGGCCGAGCCCGGTCTCGGCCAGGAAGCGGCCGATGCGGTCCGGCTCCTGCGCCAGGAAGCCGAGGGCGGACAGCGCGACGGCATCGGCCGCCTGCCGCACCCGCGCTGGTGTGTTCGAATGATCTTTGATGGGCATTTGCGCTTCCGCAACGAATGGTCTCTAGCTTGAGCCATCATGTCCGATCCACGCGCGAAAAGCGAAGCGGTCGGCATGCAGCACGATGTTCGGAGCCGCGCCACCGGCGCGGAGGCGGGCCTCATGGGCGGGGACAGAGGTATGCCGAAAACGGTGATGATCGTGGAGGACAACGAGCTGAACATGAAGCTCTTCCACGATCTGCTGGAAGCCAACGGGTATCAGACCGTGCAGACCCGCACCGGCGTGGAGGCGGTGCCGCTCGCGCGCAAGCACAAGCCGGACCTTATCTTGATGGACATCCAGCTGCCCGAGGTCTCGGGCCTGGAAGTGACCGGCTGGCTGAAGGCCGACCCCGAGTTGCGCTCCATTCCCGTGGTCGCCGTGACCGCGTTCGCCATGAAGGGCGACGAGGAGCGCATCCGCGCGGGCGGGTGCGAGGCCTATCTTTCCAAGCCCATATCGGTGGCGAAATTCCTGGAGACGGTGCGCATTTATAGCGGGGGATGACCGCGCCGCGCGCGAATCGGGCGCTTTGACATCGGACGCGCTTCCGCTACCTTCGACCTGTCGGGACGTGAAGCATGGGTCTGCGCAGGGCGCGGGCCCGCTTCGAAAATACCCTACGGAGTGCTCAGGTCCGCCGCATCTCCTGGGTCCGTGGGGTTCGGCCGGCGGCCGGGCTGTGTGGGTGGCCTCCCCGCGCGCCCGCCGTCGGCCACCCGCCCGATTCTTCTCTTTCCGGCATGCCCACTTCCCAGCCCTCCCCCGAATGCGGGAAGGACGCTGCACGCCGAAGGCGGAGATGGGCTGCCCTCGCCCCAAAAGAAAAGGGCGCCCCGAGAGGCGCCCTGGTCAGTCACGATGAACGGGTCAGATCACTTGATCTTCGTCTCGCGGAATTCGACGTGCTTCTTGGCCACCGGATCATACTTCTTCAGCACCAGCTTGTCGGTCTTGGTGCGGGAGTTCTTCTTGGTGACATAGAACACGCCCGTGTCCGCGCTGGACAGAAGCTTGATCTTAATGGTTGCAGCCTTGGCCATGGTCTATCCTTGATGCCGCTACGGCGCGCGAACCGAAAGCGGTCGCGGAAAAGAATTACGCTCGCGCCACCGCGTTGGCGGCACGTGGGCGCGGAAATTCCCTCATCACGCCCGAAATGTCAAGCATGGGCGCGCTTCTCCACCATCATGTGGCCCACCACCACCAGCACATACATGCCCAGCATGCCGGCCATGACATAAGCGAAGCCGTAAGGGTTGTAGATGTCCATGCCGAGGCCGACCAGCGGCGGGCCGACGATGAGCCCCAGCGAATAGAGCATCACGAACGCCGCATTGGCAGCGGCAAGGTCGGCGCCATGGAATCGCGCGCCGAGATGGGCGAGGCCCACGGTATAGAGGCTGCCCACGACGCCCGTCGCCAGAAACACCGCGACCTTGAAGGCCAGCGTATCGACGGCGATCTGCACCATCACCAGCGCGCCGATGGTGCCGAACAGCGCGCAGCCCAGCAGCAGGATGCGACGGTCGATTCGGTCGCTGACGAGGCCGAGCGGAATCTGGAACACCACATTCCCGAGCACCGCGATGGTGAGCAGCAGCGAGGCGCCGCCCTCCGGCAGGCCGAGCCGCACGCCATAGAGCGGCAGGAAGCTCATGACGGCGGTTTCGATCGCGCCGAACACCAGGGCCGCGAGTGTCGCGACCGGCGACAGGCGGATGAACATCAGGACGCCGTGATGGTCGCCGTCGGCGATCTTGGGCGTCATGCCTCGCGCCATCAGGATGGGGATGGCACCGGCCGCGAGCATGACCGCGCCGGCCACATAGGGCGGCCAGCCGCGCGTGCCGAGCAGGCCGAGAATCGCCGGCCCGATGGCCGCGCCCACGGACAGGCCGGTGGCATAGATGCCCATGATAAGCCCGCGTCGGTGCGGTGGTGCCACCGCATTGATCCAATATTCGCTCACCGCGAACAGAACGCAGAGCGCGGCGCCGAAGGCGAACCGTAGCGGAAACCACAGCAGGAACGACGGCACCAGCTTGAAGGCCAGCAAGCTCAAGGCGGTCACGGCGATCGCCAGGGTCAGCAGCGCCCGCACCCCGAGCTTGCGCACCATCAGCGGCACGAACGGCGCGGTCGCGACCGTCGCGACCCCCGCCACAGCGGTGTTGATGCCGATCCAGGTATTTGAAATACCGCGCGATTCCAGCTCAAGCGCCAGGAGAGGAATCGACAGGCTGATACCGATGCCGACCACCGATATGGCGGAGATCGCTGCGGTAATTGAGGCAGTCCGGCTCATGGGAGCGCCGGACTGCTGGGGGGCATGCATGAGAATTCCTGAGACGTTCCTGAAGGGTGTCCGGCAGCCTGCCGCCTAGTCGAGCAGGGTGCGCACGAATTTGCCGTAGCGCACGCTGTAGAACGGCACTGGCGTCTCGCGACGGAAGCCCGCGTCGAGCCGCGCCTGCACCTCTTCAAGTATGACGCGCGTGATGGCGGGAAGTTCCGCCTTCTCGGTTTCTTTGAAGGTGAGCCAGCGGGTTTCGATCAGTTCGGAGTCCGGCCCCACCATGCCGTCCACCTTCTTGGCGATGGCGCTCACGTCCGCCGCGAAGAAGCGCGTGTCGAAGCGCTTGGGGCGGCGCGGCGGCGTGATGGCGCGCAGCACGAAGGTCAGCGATTCGAGATTGGGGAACACGCCGTGCTCGCGAAAGGCGTTCCAGCCTTCGGACGGGCTTTCCGGCGCACCGGCTTCCGTGGTCCCCACCAGGATGCCCGTTTCCTCGTACATCTCGCGGATGGCGGCGGCGGCGAGCGCCCGGCTGCGCTGCGCGCTGGCGCGGGGCACCTGCTCCTGCAGGCGACGCTCGCTCTCATTGTCCAGCATGCCGAAGACGGGCATGGCGCGGTCGCTGGCCTCCAGGCTGCCGCCGGGAAACACGAACACGTTGGGCATGAAGCGGTGGCCGGGGTGCCGCAGCCCCATCAGCACGCGGGGCTCCCTGCGGCTGCGGTCCAGCAGGATCAGCGAAGCCGCATCGCGCGGCCGCACGTTGGGGCTGGTCTGCTGGCGTTCGACAGCGGAAAGGCGTGCGGCAAGATCAGTCATTGGGAGGCCGTTGGGAGAGCGGAGGGGCGCGGTTCGCGTTCGGGACTGTTCGGGTCGAAGCCATGCATGCGCCGCGACCATTGCAGCGCGATGAGGGCCCCCTTCAATACCGGGAGCAGCACCAAGCTCAAGACCAGAGTGAGGGGAAGGAACGTGACGAGGTGGATCCAGACCGCCGGGCGGAACACTTCTTCCACCAGAACGAGCAGCGGCACGACGATATGTCCCACCACGAAAATCACCGCATAGGGCGGGGCATCGTCGGCGCGGTGATGGTGGAATTCCTCATCGCAGACCGGGCACGCCTCGTTCACCTTGATATAAGAGCTGAACAGGCGGCCGGTGCCGCATTGGGGACAGCGGCCGAGCGCACCGCGCGCCAGCGCACGCCCGAGCGGACGCTCGGCGCCGGGCACGGAAGCCGCCTGCCCATAAGCATAGGCGCGGCCGGTCGGATCGATGGCACTCATGGTCGTTTGCGTCCCCCGCCCGCACCCGACGGGCCTGACTTGGATGGCCCGGACTTGGATGGCCCGGACTTGCCGCCGCCGGCTTTACCCGTGCGCGGCTTTCCCGGACCTTTGCGCGCCGGGCCGGCGGCATCCCCCGCCGGCTTGAAGCTGCGCCCCTTGCCCACTGCCGCCTTGCCTGGAGCGGGACGGCGGCCGGGACGCGCCCCGGCGCGGGCGCCCCTTACATAGGCGCCCTCCGACAGAAGCTCAAATCGCAGCGCGCCGGCGACGGGCGCGGCTTCCACCAGCTTCACCTCGACCCGGTCGCCGATGCGGTGCATCTCGCCCGTCCGATCGCCCACCAGGGCCTGCCGCGCCTCGTCGAAGCGGTAATAATCCGCGCCCAGGGTCGAGGCCGGGATGAAACCGTCCGCGCCGGTCTCATCCAGTGCGACGAACAGTCCCGCCTTGGTGGCGCCCGTGATGCGGGCGGCGAAGGTGGCGCCGATCTGGTCGGCGAGATGATGGGCGATGAGGCGGTCCACCGTCTCGCGCTCCGCCGCCATGGCGCGCCGCTCGGTGCCGGAAATGGCGGTGGCCACCTCGGCCAATTGCTCCGCCGTGGTGCCCTCGGGCAGGCCGTCCTTGCCGAAATGGTGCGCCCGCACCAGCCCGCGATGGACGATCAGGTCCGAATAGCGGCGGATCGGCGAGGTGAAATGCGCGTAGCGCCGCAGGTTGAGGCCGAAATGCCCGTAGTTCTCGGGCGAATATTCCGCCTGGGACTGGCTGCGCAGCACCACCTGGTTGACCATGGGCGCGATGTCGCTGCCCACCACCTGCGCCAGGATATGGTTGAAATTTGAGGGCCGCACCTGGTCGCTCTTGGGCAGCTTGATGTCGAGCGTCGCCAGGAACTCGCGCAGGATCGAGAGCTTTTCCAGCGTCGGGCCGTCGTGCACGCGATAGACCAGCGGCGTGCGCTTTTCCTCCAGCGTCTCCGCCGCCGCCACATTGGCGAGGATCATGAACTCCTCGATCAGGCGGTGGGCGTCCAGGCGCTGCGGCACGATCACCCGGTCCACGGTGCCGTCGTCCTTCAGCACGATCTTGCGCTCGGGCAGATCGAGATCCAGCGGCTGGCGGGCTTCCCGCGCGATCTTGAGGCAGGCGTAGGCGGCATAGAGCGGGCGCAGCACGCCCTCCACGAGCGGATCGGTGACCTCGTCCGCCTGCCCGTCGATGGCCGCCTGGGCCTGGGCATAGGCAAGCTTCGCCGCGGAGCGCATGAGCACGCGATGGAAGGTGTGGCCGCGCTTGCGGCCGTCGGCGCCGATGACCATGCGCACCGCGAGCGCGGGGCGGTCCTCGTGCGGCCGCAGCGAGCACAAATCGTTGGAGATGCGCTCCGGCAGCATGGGCACCACCCGGTCCGGGAAATAGACCGAATTGCCCCGCAGCAGCGCCTCGCGGTCGAGCGCCGAGCCCGGCGGGATATAAGCGGCGACATCGGCGATGGCGACGGTGAGGATGAAGCCGCCCTTGTTGGCCGGGTCCTCGTCCGCCTCCGCATGGACCGCGTCGTCATGGTCCTTGGCGTCCGGCGGGTCGATGGTGACGAGGGGCAGCTTGCGCCAATCCTCCCGCCCGGCGAGCTTCACCGGCTTGGCGGCGGCGGCTTCCTCCAGCACGGCGGGCGGGAAGACGTGGGGAATGCCGTGCGCGTGGATCGCGACGAGCGAGATCGCCTTTTCGGTCGCCAGCGAACCGAGCCGCTCCTTCACCCGCGCCGTGGGCAGGCCGAACACGCGCTGGCGCATGAGTTCGACCGAAACCAGGTCGCCGTCCTGCGCCTCCTGCTCGGCGCCGGGTGGCACCTGCAATTCCCGGCCGAGATTCTTCTTGTCCACCGGGATGATGCGCCCGCCGCCGCCGTGCGGGGCGGCGCGGAAAATGCCGATGGTCTGCTTGCGCGCCTTCTCCAGCACCTTGATGACGCGGCCGGTGGGCAATCCCTCCTGCGCGCGATCGTCGAAGATGCGCAGCAGCACCCGGTCCGACAGGCCCGGCGCCGGCCCCTGCCCGCGCCGTGGCGTCACAACCCGGATGCGTGGCGGCTCGCCGTGCTGTTCCTCGTCCCATTCCACCGGAACGGCGATCAGCTCGCCGTCGGCGTCGCGGCTCGAGATATCCGCCAGCAGCACGCCGCCGAGGGCGCCGGGCACATGGACCTTGCGGCGGCGGCGCTCCACCGCGCCATCTTCGGCCAGATCGCGCAGCAGCGCCTTCAGCTCGATCTTCTGCGCCGAATTGAGCCCGTAGGCGCGGGCAATCTCCCGCTTGTCCACTTCGCCGCCGCGCGCCGCAATGAACGCCGTCAGCTCCGCCTTGGTGGGCACCTCGCCCTGGCGGGCCGGGGGAACGAAGGCCGCGCGTGCCTCCGCCTCGACCGCCGCGAGACGGCGGCCGGCGCGCGTCTTGCTCCCCGCCTTGGGACGGGAACGGGGAGAATGGCCGGCGGGCGTTGAGGATTTCGGCAAGGCAGGGGTCCAGTGATCGGGCAGAACCTACCTGAGCGAGGCGCCTTCGGCCAGCTTTTGCCAAGGCCGCCTTCGCGGCACTTGGGCACCGCGCGCACGCCACTCGGTGTTGTCACGAAAAAGCGAGCAGGAGCAGTTCGGTATCAAATAACCACCTTCGGCATTGAACACGCGGCGCGGAAGGCAGAAAGTGCCGGCCTTTCCTGAAGAAGCCTGCATTGTTCGGGCTCGCGCGGCTCAGCCGCCTTCCCATGAGTGTTTCATGAGCGCCTCTTCCGAACCGTCCAGTTCCGCAGCTTCCGGCTCGCCGTCCCTTGCGCACGCGGAAATCCTCACCATCATCGTCGGCATCATGCTGGCGATGCTACTCGCCGCGCTGGACCAGACCATCGTCGCCACCGCCCTGCCCACGATCGGCTCGGACCTGAACGATTTCGTCAATCTGTCCTGGGTGGTGACGGCCTATCTGCTCAGTTCCACAGCCGTGACGCCGCTCTACGGCAAGATGAGCGACGTGCTGGGGCGGCGCGTGGTGCTGATGTTCGCCATCGGCGTCTTCATGCTGGGGTCGCTCGCCTGCGCGCTCGCCCCGTCCATGCTGGTGCTGATCCTCGCGCGCGGCCTGCAGGGTCTCGGCGGCGGCGGGCTGATCTCGCTGTCGCAAACCATCATTGCGGACGTGGTCTCACCGCGCGAACGGGGGCGCTACCAGGGCTATATCGCGGGGGTGTTCGCCGCCAGCAGCATCGCCGGCCCGGTGCTCGGCGGCGTGATTTCCGACCATCTGCACTGGTCGGTGATCTTCTGGATCAACCTGCCGCTCGGCCTCGCGGCCTTTCTGATGACCGACCGGACCTTGCGCCGCCTGCCCCGCCACGAGCGGCGCCACAAGGTGGACGTGCTCGGCGGCGTGCTCATGATCGCTTCCACCACGAGCCTGCTGCTGGCGCTGACCTGGGGCGGGGTGCGCTATCCCTGGTCGTCCCCCCTTATCCTCGGCCTGTTCGCGACCGCGCTGATGCTGTCCGTGACCTTCGTGTGGCGCATGAAGACGGCGCCGGAACCGTTTCTCCCGCTCTCGATCCTCGCCAACCGCGTGGTCAGCATGAGCGTCAGTTCGGTGTTCTTCGTGGCCGGCATCATGATCGCCCTGTCGATCAACGTGCCGCTCTATTTCGAGACGGTGCGCCTGTTCACGCCCAGCCAGTCCGGCCTGGCGCTGATCCCGCAATCGGCGGGCGTCGTGCTCGGCGCAGTCATCTCGGGACGGGCGATGGCGCGCCTCACCCATTACAAGCTGCCGGCCATGATCGGGCTGTCCGTCTCCTGCACCTGCCTCGTCACGCTGGCGCTGCTGCCGGACCACACGCCCATCATCCTCTGGCTGGTGCTGCTCGGGCTGATGGGGATCGGCATCGGCACCGTTCTGCCGGTCTCCACGGTGGCGATCCAGAACGCCGTGCTGCCGCATCAATTGGGCACCGCGACCGGCACCTCCAATTTCTTCCGCGCGCTTGGAAGCGCGGTGTTCGTGGCGATGCTCGGCGCGGTCCTGCTCGGAGCATTGGGCGTGTCGCAACAGGGCGATATCGCAACCCTTGCCCACAATGCCGACCCGGCCCTGCTCAGCCATGCCTTCCATCTGGTGTTCGGCGCAGCGGCGGCGGCGATGCTGTGCGGCCTCGGCTTCCTCATCGCCATGGAGGAACGCCCCCTGCGCCGGAGCGTGCGGGACGCCGATGAGGTTCCCGCTTTGGCGGAGTGAAGACGCCGACCTGCGCGGCCGGCGCCCGTTCCATTTTCGCCGCGGCCTAGGAGGCCACGGACTTGGGATTTGGCGGGCCTAGGAGTCGGCGGATTTCGCCTTTGCCGACGGCTTTTTCGCCGCAGCTTTCTTGGCCGCCGGTTTCTTGGCGGCGGCCTTCGCCGGCTTCTCGTCCGCGCTCTTGGGGGCCGCGCTCTTTTTGGCGGCGGTCTTCGCCGGCGCCTTGCGCGCGGTCTTGCCGGCGGGTGCGGTGGCTGCCTTGGCGTCGATCAGCGCGATCGCCTCCGCCAACGTCAGCTGGTCCGGATCGAGCGCCTTGGGCAAGGTCGCGTTGATCTTGCCGTGATTGACGTAAGGTCCGAACCGCCCCGGCCGCACGGTGATCGCGCCGCCGCTCGGATGGTCGCCGAGATTGCGGCCTGCGGTGGCCCCGCCGCGCGCGCCCCTGCCCTTGGACTGCTTCTCAGCCAGCAAGGTGATCGCGCGATTGAGCCCGATGGCGAGAATGTCGTCGCCATCCTCCAGATTCGCGTAGATCTTGCCGTGCTGGATGTAGGGGCCGAACCGCCCGATGCCGGCGAGAATGGGTTCGCCATCTTCCGGATGGACGCCGATGGGACGCGGGAGCGCCAGCAGCGCCAGGGCTTTCTCCAGGTCCACGTCGGCCGGCTTCAGCCCCTTCGGCAAGCTGGAGCGCTTGGGCTTGGCGCCGTCGACGCCTTCACCCAATTGCAGATAGGTGCCGAACCGCCCGTCCCGGATGGTCACTTCAAGCCCGCTCTCGGGATCGGTGCCGAGCTTGCGCGTGCCTTCGCCTTCCTGTGGCGCCTCGCCGCTGAGCGGCTGGGTGTGACGGCATTCGGGATAATTCGAGCAGCCGATGAAGGCGCCGAACTTGCCCATCTTCAGCGAGAGCCGGCCGGTGCCGCAGGTCGGGCACAGGCGCGGATCGGTGCCGTCCGCCTTCGGCGGGAAGATGTGCGCGGTCAGCATCTCGTCCAGCGCATCGAGCACCTGCGAGACCCGCAGATCCTTCGTGGCATCGACCGCGAGCGAGAAATCCGCCCAGAATTCGCGCAGCACCTGTTTCCAGTCCACCTCGTCGGCGGACACGCGGTCGAGCTTCTCCTCCAGGTCGGCGGTGAAGTCGTATTCCACGTACTTCTTGAAGAAGCTCTCCAGGAAGGCGGTCACGAGCCGCCCCTTGTCCTCGGCGACGAGGCGCTTCTTCTCCAGCTTCACATATTCGCGGTCCTGCAGCACCGCGAGCACAGCCGCATAGGTGGAAGGCCGGCCGATGCCGAGCTCCTCCATGCGCTTGACCAGCGAGGCTTCCGAGAAGCGCGGTGGCGGCTCGGTGAAATGCTGGGTGGTGGCGATCTCGCGCTTGTCCAGCTTCTCGCCCGTCGACATGGCGGGAAGCCGGCGGCTCTCCTCGTCCTCGTCGTCGTCGTCCTTGCCTTCGCGATACAGGGCCAGGAACCCGTCGAACTTCACCACCGTGCCGGTGGCGGTCAGGTCCAGCGCACGGGCGCCGGCCTGGGCGACGATGTCGGCCGTCGTGCGTTCCAGCGCCGCCGATTCCATCTGGCTCGCGACCGTGCGGGTCCAGATCAGTTCGTAGAGGCGGGCCTGGTCGGAATCGAGATGGCGCGCCACCTCGCGCGGGCTGCGATGGGAATCGGTGGGGCGGATGGCCTCGTGGGCCTCCTGGGCGTTCTTGGCCTTGGTGGTGTACTTGCGCGGCACGGCGGGCAGGTAGCGGTCGCCGAACTGCTTGCCGATGGCGCTGCGCGTCGCCGCCACCGCTTCCGGCGCCATGTCCACGCCGTCGGTTCGCATATAGGTGATGAGGCCCACGGTCTCGCCGCCGATGTCCACGCCTTCATACAGGCGCTGGGCGATCTGCATGGTGCGGGCGGGCGCAAGGCCGAGCTTGCGGCTCGCCTCCTGCTGCAAGGTGGAGGTGGTGAACGGCGGCTGCGGATGCCGCTTGACCGGCTTCGCCTCGATATTGCGCACCGAGAAGGCGGCGCTTTCCAGCGATGCGCGGAAAGCGGCGGCTTCCTCGGCTGTGCCGACGGACAGGCGCGTGATCTTCTTGCCGTCCGCACCGGAGAGGCGCGCTTCGAATGTTTCGCCGCGCAGCGTCGCGAGCTGGGCGACGATCGACCAATATTCCCGCGGAACGAAGGTCTCGATCTCCCGCTCGCGGTCGCAGACCAGGCGCAGCGCCACGGACTGCACGCGGCCGGCCGAGCGGGCGCCCGGAAGCTTGCGCCACAGCACCGGCGAAAGGGTGAAGCCCACCAGATAATCGAGGGCGCGGCGGGCGAGATAGGCATCCACCAGCGCGATGTCGATCGCGCGCGGCTGCTTCATCGCCTCAAGCACCGCCTGCTTGGTGATGGCGTTGAAGACCACGCGCTCGACCTTCTGGCCCTTGAGCGCCTTCTTCTCGCGCAGCACCTCGAGCACGTGCCAGGAAATCGCCTCGCCTTCGCGATCCGGGTCGGTGGCGAGGATCAGCCCATCGGCCGCCTTCACCGCCTTGGCGATGTCGCTCAGGCGCTTCTGCGATTTCGGATCGACCTCCCATAGCATGCGGAAGTCGGCCTCGGGGTCAACCGAGCCGTCCTTCGACGGGAGATCGCGGACGTGTCCGTAGGAGGCGATGACCTCGTAATCCGGACCAAGATATTTGTTGATCGTCTTCGCCTTTGCGGGCGATTCGACGATGACGACCTGCATGACGGCTGCTGTCTCTTGAAATCGCCGCGGCCCCTGGCGGCGCCGGCAACATGGGGTGCGATGCCCGGCCTGTCAAATCTGCTGGAGGCGTGGCCCCTCTCCGCATGCTCTTTCGCTAATACAACTCTGAGTAGCTTGTTTAACGTCACCCAACTCGCAGGATGCGCACCTGTGGACAGGGCAAGAGGATGTCGGGATGCCGGGCGCGCGCGAAGACTTCAACGAGGACCAAGCCGCAGAGTTCGCCGCCTATGTGGCGTCACTGACTACAGAATTGTCGCGTCTGGCACGGCGGCACCGGCTGCCCACTCTCGCCTATTTGCTAGAAATGTCGAGGATGGAAGCGCGCGGTATCGCACAACCGCCGCCCTTGGGGGGAAGCAGGGGCGCCCGCGAGACTGGCCAGGACGCGCGCGAATAGACGGCGCGCGAACAGCTAGCGCAGGCTCACCAACCCTCCGCCATGCCGCTCCAGTCGCCCCGCCAGGTCCAGTTCCAGGAGCACCCATTGCACATCGCTGACGCTCGCCCCGGAGAATCGCACCAGATCATCCATCGGTGTCGGCACCGGTCCGAGCAGTTCAGCGATGCGCGCCCGCACCGTGTCGTCGGGGGGAGAAGGATCGGGAGGCGGTGTGGGCGCTTCGAGATCCTGCGTTGGCGGATGCGCGAACAGCGGGGTGAGCGCCTCCACCACGTCGGCGGCAGAGGTCACGAGGGTCGCGCCCCGCTTCAGCAAGGCATTGGTGCCGCCCGCGCGCGGATCCAGGGGTGAGCCGGGTATCGCGAACACCTCACGGCCCTGTTCCGCCGCGAGGCGAGCCGTGATCAGGGAGCCGGAACGCTCCGCCGCCTCCACCACCACAACCCCGAGCGCCATGCCGGATACGAGGCGGTTGCGGCGGGGGAAATCCCGCGCCCGCGGCTCCCAATTGAGCGGCATCTCAGACACCAGCGCGCCGCGCTCGGCGACCGCTTCGATCAGCTTGAGATTTTCCGGCGGGTACGGTCGGGCCAGCCCGCCGGCGAACACGCCGATGGTGCCGCTTGCGAGGCTGGCTTCGTGGGCTGCGGCATCGATGCCGCGCGCCAGCCCGGACACCACCGCATAGCCCTCTGCCCCCAGGTCTCGGGCGAATCGGCCGGCGAGCGTACGTCCCGCGGCCGAGGCATTGCGCGCGCCGACGATGGCGACCTTGGGCGCCCTTAGGCTCTCGCCCGTGCCGCGCACGCACAGCAGCGGCGGTGCATCGTCGATCTCCTGAAGGGGATGGGGATAATCCGCCTCGCCCATGGCGACCAGCCGGCCACCCATGCGCGCGAGGGCCGCGATTTCATCCTCGACCTCGGCCAGGGTCGGAACGCGGGGCGGGATCAGCCGCCCGCCCTTGCGCGCGAGAGACGGCAAGGCCTCCAGAGCCGCGGCGGCGCCTCCGAACTGGTTCACGAGCGCCCGGAAGGTGCGCGGCCCCACCTGTTCGGTCCGGATCAGCCGCAGCCAATCGGCGCGCTGCCGGGGCGAGAGGGTGACGCCCCGCCGTGCCATGATGCGGTCAGCCCTTTGCGCCGATGCGGCCTTCGGTGCCCGAAAGAAGGCGGGCGATGTTGGCGTGGTGCTTCGCCCAAAGCAGCACGGCCAGGCCCGCCATCAGCAACCCCATCTTCGGCCCGGCCGCGAAATAGGCGCACAGCGCCGTTGCCGCCGAGGCAATGAGGGCGGAGAGCGAGGAATAGCGCGTGAGCGCGGCGATGCCGAGCCAGACCAGGGCGAACACCAATGCGGACGGCCAATACAGCCCCAGCGCGACGCCGAGAAAGGTCGCGACCCCCTTGCCGCCCTTGAAGCCGAGCCACACCGGGAACAGATGTCCGAAAAACGCGCCGAGGCCGGCCGCGAGCGCAGCGTCCTCCCCCAGCCAGGCCCGGGCGATGAGCACCGCCGCCGTGCCCTTCAGGGCGTCTCCCAGCAAGGTGAGCGCGGCAAGGTCCTTGCGGCCGGTGCGCAGCACATTGGTGGCGCCGATGTTTCCCGAACCGATGGTGCGGATATCCCGCGTGCCGGCGATGCGTGTGATGAGAATGCCGAACGGGATCGAGCCCAGGAGATAACCGAGGGCCAGCGCCGCCAGGCTCCAGGGCAAGGCGAGAGTCCAGGAAAGCTGCATACAGATGCCTCACGCGCCGGCAAGGCCGACCGATCAAACGTATTCGTACACCGTTCGCCCGGCAACCAGGGTGCGCAGCACGCGCCCGGTCATGCGGGCTTCGTCGAACGGCGTGTTGCGCGACCGCGAGCTGAGCTGCGCGGGGTCCACCAGCCAGGGCATATCGGGATCGAACACCACGAGATCCGCCGGCGCGCCGGGACGCAGGGTTCCCACCGGCAAGCCGAGAAGTTCCGCAGGCCGGGTGGAGAGCGCGCGCAGCACGTTCACGATGTCCACCTGATCCGAATGCACCAACCGCAGCGCCGCGGAAAGCAGCGTCTCCACGCCGATGGCGCCGGGCTCCGCCTCGGAGAAGGGGAGCCGCTTCATTTCCACGTCCTGCGGGATGTGATCAGACACCACCACGTCGATCAGGCCCGAGGCCAGCGCATGAATGAGGGCCTGCCGATCATCCTCGCTCCGCAGCGGCGGGTTCAATTTGAAATAGGTCCGGTACTGGCCGATATCCAGCTCGTTGAAGCTGAGGTGGTTGATGCTGGCGGAGGCGGTGACGGGAAGCCCGGCCTGCTTCGCGCGCGCCAGAACCTCCAGCGATTCGGCGCAGGTGATGGCGGCGGCGTGATAGCGCCCGCGCGCACCGTCCACCAGCCGCAGATCGCGTTCCAGAACGATTGTTTCGGCCGATTTCGGATTGCCCGGCAAGCCGAGCCGGGTGGCGAATGCACCCTCGTTCATGGCCCCTTGGGACATGGAGGCGTCTTCGGTGTGATGCACGATGAGCGCATCGAAATCCCGCGCATAGGTGAGGCAGCGGCGCAGCACCTGCGCGCTGCCGAGCGAATGCGGCCCATCGGTGAAGGCCACGGCACCGGCCGCCTGGAGCAGGCCGATTTCGGTCATCTCCTCCCCCTTCAGCCCCTTCGTGAGGGCCGCCATGGGGTGGACGCGGACAATCGCGGTGTCGCGGGCGCGGCGCAGGATGAAATCGACGATGGCGGGATCGTCCACCACCGGGTCCGTGTCCGGCTGGCACACGATGGTGGTGACGCCGCCGGCCGCTGCCGCCCGGCTGGCCGAGGCCAGGGTCTCGCGATGCTCGGCCCCCGGCTCGCCCACGAAGGCGCGCATGTCGACGAGGCCGGGCGCGACGATAGCGCCCCGGCAATCCACGATTTCCGCGCCCTCCGGGACACCCGCGGCCGCGATGCCGAACGCGCTGTCCTCGATCCGGCCGCCGACCACCAGCACGTCGCCGTGGAAATCCGAGCCGCGCGAGGGGTCGATGACCCGCGCATTCGCGAGCACCACCGGGCGCACTTCCGAGGGACGAGCAGGCTCACGCATTGGGCAGTTTCCGCGCCAGGGCATCGAGCACCGCCATGCGGACCGCGACGCCCATTTCCACCTGTTCCCGGATCAGGGACTGCGGCCCGTCGGCGACGCTGGAATCGATCTCGACGCCGCGATTCATGGGGCCGGGATGCATCACCAGGGCATCGGGCTTGGCGCGCCGAAGCTTGGCCTGGTCGAGGCCGAAATAGTGGAAAAATTCCTTCACCGAGGGAATGAACGATCCGGCCATGCGCTCGCGCTGCAGGCGCAGCATCATCACGATGTCCGCCCCCTCCAGCCCGCTGTCCATGGAACGATGGACCTCGATGCCGAACTGCTCGATGCCGCTCGGCAGCAGGGTGGAGGGCGCGATCACCCGCACCTTCGCGCCGAGCGTCGCCAGCAGATGGATGTTGGAGCGCGCCACGCGCGAATGCAGGACGTCCCCGCAGATCGCGACCGTAAGCCCCTGGATCCGCCCCTTGTTGCGGCGGATGGTGAGCGCATCCAGCAGCGCCTGGGTGGGATGCTCGTGCGCGCCGTCGCCGGCATTCACCACGCAGCAATCCACCTTGCGCGCCAGCAGCGCCACGGCGCCGGAGGCATGGTGGCGCACCACCAATATGTCGGGATGCATGGCGTTGAGCGTCATGGCGGTGTCGATGAGGCTTTCGCCCTTCTTCACCGAAGAGGTGCCCACCGACATGTTCATCACATCGGCGCCCAGGCGCTTGCCGGCGATCTCGAACGAGGATTGCGTGCGGGTGGAGGCCTCGAAGAACAGATTGATCTGCGTGCGTCCGCGCAGCGTGGTGCGCTTCTTCTCGATCTGCCGGTTGAGGTCGACGAATTCCTCGGCGAGATCCAGCAGCCCGACGATCTCGCCGGCTGAAAGACCTTCGATGCCGATCAGGTCGCGGCGATCAAGGGTGAAGGCGGGAGAAGGATGCATGGCAGGCGGCAGGCTTAACCACACTCGGCCCAAGCCGCAAGGGCGGAACGGGACGAGCCACAGTCCATTCACCGATTCCCGCCGCCATTTCTCCCCATAATCTTTATCCGGTCTCTTGTTGGCCGTGGAGAACAGAAATTTGACGTTTCGCCGCCATTGTTCATTCACAGCGCATTCACGCGGTGCGGCGCAGTATTAATCCTCGAAAGCGCAGACACAATTCGGCTTAGATCGTGGCCGATACCAATTGAAACGGCTCTCGTAGCTCCAGGTGTGAGCGCGAGACACCGCAACGTTCAGGAGATGTTCACCATGTCCATTCTCACCAAGCAGGTCGCGGCGCTGGGGCTGGTGGCGGCCCTTGGCGTGATTTCGCTGACCCCGGCCATGGCCGGCGCCATCGGCACCGGCGCGGCGAGCCTCTCCGCAGCGGTGCCGAACGGCGTGACCCAGGTTCAATACTGGGGTCCCCGCTATGGCTATGGCCGCGGTGGCTGCTGGAATTGCGGCCGCTATTACAACAATAACAACAATGGCGCGGCGGTCGGCGCGGGCATTGCGCTCGGCATTCTCGGCGCGGCCGCGATCGCCGGTGCGGCAAGCGCACCCCCGCCGCCCCCGCCGGTCTATTACGCGCCGCCCCCGCCGGCCCTCTATGTGCCGGCGCCGCCCGTGGTTTACGCGCCGCAGGCCCGTGGCGGATGCTGGTTTCCCACCGACACCCGCGGCAATGGCTATTGGGGCGCCTGCTGAGGCATTCAGCACAGCTTCATGGATCCAAGGGCGGCTTCGGCCGCCCTTTTCGTTTCCGCCGCTCCTGAACCGATGATCGCGGCGCGACCTGGACGGGCACGCCTTACCCGCCGATGGCCAGGGCGGCGGCGATCACGAGCGGCAGGGTGATTCCCGCAACGATGAGTTGAAGGGTCAAGATCTGCGCCAGCAGGGGCGCATCGCCGCCCATCTGCCGAGCCAGCACATAGCCCGCAGGGGACGAGGGCACGGCACAGATGACGATCACCACGGCCAGTTCCATGCCCTTGAGGCCGAGCAGAAGGCCGAACGCCAGCGCCAAGGCGGGCTTCACCAGGAGGCACAGCACGAGGCTGTACAGCACCGCCGCGTTCGGCCGGGCGAGGTGCTTCAGTCCCACGCCTGCGCCGACCACAACCAAGCCTGTCGCCAGCGAGGCGCGTCCCAGAATATTCCCCACTTCCAGGGCCGCGGTCGGCACCGGCACGTGCAGCATATTGATCACCGCGCCGGCGACGCAGGACACGATGAGGGGATTTTTCACCAATTGCCGAACGATACGCCCGCCCGTCGGCGGCTCGGCGCCGGCATAGCGGGCAATCACCGCGACCACCACGACGTTGATCGCCGGAATGAGGCACACCAGCATCACCGCCGCCACGGCAACGCCCGAGGCCCCGTAGAGGCCATCCGCCAAGGCGAGCGCGACATAGGTGTTCCAGCGCACCGTGCCTTGATACACGGCGGTGAATGCCGGTCCGTCGATGCCATGCCGCCGCATCAGAAACGGTCGGGCCACCAGCAGCCCCACGCACAGCACGGCGAGCGACAGCCCCATCGCGCCGACGGTACCGAGCAGGCTCACGCGGGACATGTCCGCACGGATCGCCGAAACAAGCAGCAGCGCCGGAAACAGCACATAATAAGTCACCTGCTCCAGCCCGACCCAATGGGCGGGATCCGGCAGAACCCAGCGGCGCAGGCCGGTTCCGAGAACGACCACACAGAAGACCGGAAGCAGCGCTGAGAGAATCGTTTCCATGGCGACCGGGGAGGCAGGGAGAACCGCGCCGGCGGGCGCGGGTGGGAGGCGCGGCGGCGAATCCCGGAGCATTTGCGTCGCGCGGCGCCCCATCCATGCGCCCGCGGGCCTTCGGACTCAAGCCGCTCGGGCCTTGGTTCGGCCTACGCGCATGTCGTTCAAACTGCAATCTGTACATGCCGGTGGCGCATGGCTGCGCCGGCCCCGGGAAGCGGAGCCTTGGCCCCTGAGACATTTTAGCCGGCCAGACTTTTCAGCCCGCTTAGACGCCCAAGGATGCTTGCTTTTGACGATGGCTTATTGTTGAACGTTTAAAACTTATGGGTGCATTTGGTTCGGGGACGGGGCCGCATGTCAGATCGTACGGCGGCCGGACTCGCCGAGCATATGCTTGACCTTTTGCCGCCAGACGGCGCGCCCGTATTGAACCGTGTGCTGCGGGCCATGCTGTCCCGGCGCCTCGCCCAATCGGTCTCCACCGAGGATTTCTTCCTCGCGCGCGACCTGTTGCTGAAGCGCGGCCGGGTGGGACGGGAGCGCGGCCAAGGCGGCAAGATATTCCTGCTGAAGGCCCCGCCCGCGGAGCCGCCGACGGTATCGGCCCCCTCCCCGGTTTCGCAGACAACGCCGCTGGAAGCGGAATTGATGGCGCCGGTGGCGCACTATCTCTCCACCATCTTCGTGCGCAATCTCGACCTGCCCAAGGGTGGACTGGCCCTGATGCAGGACATTTCCGCCATCGGCCCCAGTTCGGGCCAATGGGCGCGGCCGGATTTCATGCTGGTAAGCCTGATGCGCTTCACCTTCATGCCGGGCTCCCAGCTCGATGTGCATGCCTTCGAGCTGAAGACCGAGACCGGCGGCTCGGTACTGGCGGTGCATGAGGCGCTGGCACAGACACGCTTTACCCATTTCGGCCACCTCATCTGGCACTTGCCGGAAGCGTCCAAGGCGCGGGCGCGCCTGCCGGACGTGCAGAGGCAATGCGAGGAGCACGGCGTCGGCCTGATCCTCGCGGTGCGCCCGCAGGATCCAGAAAGCTACGAAATCCTGCTCGACCCCAAGCGCAAGGCGACGCCGCCGAAGACGGTGGACGGCTTTTTGGAAAGCCGCCTGAACCCGCACAATCGCACCGCGCTCAAGAACGCCCTGAAGGAGGACGCCTGATGCCCCGGCTCGGACGCGTGATCGCCGTCGCCAACATGAAAGGCGGCGTCGGCAAGACCACCACGGTGGTCATGCTGGCGGAAGCATTGGCAGCGGACGGCGCAAAAGTGCTGGTGATCGATCTGGATGCGCAGGCGAATGCGTCCTATTGCTTGGCCGGAGATGATCTGCTGGCCGACCTCATCAAGGAACGTCTCACTCTTACGTCCTACCTCACCGATCGACTGCTGCATCAAAAACGCCGGCGCCTCGCCGAGTTTGTGCGCCGGCATGTCTCCGATGTGACGCATCTCGGGCAACCGCTGGACATTTCACTCGTCGCCTCAAGCGTTGGGCTTCGGCTTGCGGAGCGCGAGATCATCTACGAACTTGCGGATCGCGGGTTCAACCTGCACGGCACCGAGGGGCAGGTCTGGAGCGTGCTTTCCGGCTGCATCGGCGAATTACGCCAGGATTATGATTACGTGATCCTGGATTGCGCCCCCGGTATCTCCGCCTTTACCGAAGTCGCCATCCGTTTGTGTGACGTTGTCCTATTGCCCACCATTCCCGACATGCTCTCGACGCTCGGCCTGGAGGCCTTCTGCAACAGCCTGTGGCGCGGCCGCCTGGCGGAACGCAGCAGCCTGCCCAAGCCAAAGCGCCGGCCCGTAGTCCTGGTGTCCCGCCGCATAACGAACGTCAAGCATCAGACCGCGACAGTCGCGGCACTGCGCGCAGTCGCGAGCGGCGCGGATCCTGCTTTCGACATGATGGAGACGGAAATTCCTCAGGCCTCGGCAATTGCCGATGGCCTCTCGAAGGACTATCCGACCTACCGCCTCAAATGGTCGCCGCCCGTGGTCGCGATTCTTGCCGGTTTCGTCATTGAAGTGAAGGGACTCTTCCATGGCCGCTGAAATTGACGGTTTCGCAGTATTGGCCGCCGTGGCGCGCCACGCAAAGGCGTTTGCAGCGGCGGAAAAGGAAGTAAACCTAGCCGCCGGCAAAATTCTCTCCAGCCAGCTCAAGGCGAAGGATCTCACCATCGAGGGCCTGCGGGCCGTGGGCGAGGCGGTCGGTGAAACCGCGCTCCTGCATGCTTTCGACGGACTGAAGGACAGCGATCTCAACAGTCTCAAGAAGCGGGTCGATCCCCACCTGCCGGTGGGCATGGCAGCCGATGGCGGCGCGGCACGGGTCCATCTGATCAGCCTTGCGCTCGGACGTTCGGCTCCGCAAGCGCCCGTGTCGAAGCCAGCCAAGCCACCGAAGCCGGCAAAGCCCCCCAAGGGCAAAACCGGCAAGGCAACGGATACGCCGCCCGCAGAACAGATTGCACCCGCCCCGAAAGCCCCGGCCGCCGAGAAGGCGCCGCCCAAGCGGCGGCGCGGCGGGCTCGGCAGCAAGGCCATGGCCGCGACGGAAGACGACAAGTAGCAGCGGAGGTCACCTTCATGGGCGGGCGAACTCTTACCCCCGCCCTCACCCTTGCCCGTCGGGTCCCGCCTCCGCGACATCGCGCAGGCGCAGCGTGACGCGGGCTTCGCCTTGCCAATGGTCGAGATCGAGCGAACCCGCCACATGCACCGTGCGGCCGCGTAGTTCCATCAGCGCGCGGCCGAGCGGCTCCTCGGCACAACGGAAGGCCACGGCGCGCAAGGTTGAACCGTCGCGCGCGGTGAGGCGGGCGCGCAGATGGCCGGCGCCGAAGGTTTCCACATAGGACACGCGGTGGGCGGGAAAGGCGAAAACGGGCTCGGGATTGCCGGCGCCATAGGGCCCGGCTTTCGCCACCAGATCGACCAGCGATGGGGTCGCGCCGGAGGCAGTCAAAGCGGCGTCGATGGTCAGCGCACCTTCCGAACGCGCGCGTTCGACGGCTTCGGCAAGCTCTGCTTCCAGATAGGCGCGCAGATCGCCGAGCCGACGCCGCTCCACGGTCAGGCCCGCCGCCATGGCGTGCCCGCCACCCTTCACCAGCAATCCCGCTTCCACCGCACCGCGAACGGCGCGCCCAAGATCCACTCCGGGGATGGAGCGGGCCGAGCCGGTGCCGGTTTCGCCGAGGAAGGCGATGGCGAGCGCCGGGCGGTTGAAGCGCTCCTTCAGGCGCGAGGCCACGAGCCCCACCACGCCGGGATGCCAGCCCTCCCCGCTCACCACCACGGCGGCGCCCGCCTCATCGCCATGGGCCGCGAAAGCCTCGGCCTCGGCGCTGGCGAGGATCGCGCGCTCCACCTCCTGGCGCTCGGTATTGAGGCGGTCGAGCTCGGCCGCCATGACCTTGGCTTCCATGGGGTCCTGCTCCAGCAGCAGGCGCGTGCCAAGCGTCGCATCGCCGATGCGGCCGCCGGCATTGATGCGCGGACCCAGCAGGAAGCCGAGATGCCAGGGACGCGGCGGTCCGTCGAGCCGGGCCACGTCCATCAGGGCGGTGAGGCCCGGGCGCTGACGGCGGCGCAGGGCGATCAGCCCTTTTGTCACATAGGCGCGGTTGAGGCCGACGAGCGGCACCACATCCGCCACCGTGCCGAGCGCGACGAGGTCGAGCGAGGCGAGCAGGTCCGGTGCCGGCTGTTCTGCGGACCAGTGGCCCTCCTCGCGCAGCCGGCGCACGAGGCCCACCATGGTGATGAACGCCAGACCCACCGCGCAGAGATGCCCCAGGCCGGAAAGATCGTCCTCCCGGTTCGGGTTCACGATCGCCTCGGCCTCCGGCAAGGTCTCGCCGGCTTGGTGATGGTCGATCACCACCACGTCGAGCCCAAGCCGCCGCGCGGCGGCGAGCGGCTCCAGGCTGGTGGTGCCGCAATCCACGGTCACCAGCAGCGTCACGCCGCGGGCCGCCAATTGCTCGATGGCGGCAATGTTCGGGCCGTAGCCTTCGAAGATGCGGTCGGGAATATGGAACAGCGGGTCCAGGCCGCCGGCGCGCAGCACGCTCACCAGCAAGGCGGTGGAGGTGGCGCCGTCCACGTCGTAATCCCCGAAGACCGCCACGGTTTCCCCGGTGCAGACGGCGGCAGCGAGCCGTTCCACTGCCGCTTCCATGTCGGTCAGCGTGTTGGGATCGGGCAGAAGCGTGCGGATGGCGGGGTCGAGATAGGCCGGCACATCCTCGATGGCGACGCCGCGTCCGGCCAGGATCCGCGCCAAAAGCTCCGGCAGATCATAGCGCTGGGTGATGGCGAGCGCGCTCTGGGCGGCGCGCAGGTCCAGCCGGTCACGCCACATCCGCCCGGTGGCAGAGGTGGTGACGCCGAGAAAGGGGCGATTCGTCGGGTGCACGGTCACGCCCCATGAAGCCAGAGCCGCACTCCGGCGTCGAGAGCGCGCATGCGATCACCGGGCAGGAGGTGAGGAAAGCATGCGCCCGCCGTGGCATGGCCGGCCACGCGGACCAGGACGCGCCTCAGAACACGAACTTGGAAAAATCCCGGTGCTCGGTCTTCACCCGCCGCACGGTGCCGGTGGATGAGCGCATGAGAACGGTGTCGGTCTCGATCACCTCGCGGCCGAAGCGCACGCCTTCGAGCAGCGCGCCATTGGTGACGCCGGTGGCCGACACCAGGCAATCCCCGCGCACCATCTCCGAGAGTTTGTAGATGCGGGAGAAATCGCGGATGCCCATCTGCTTGGCCTTCGCGCGCTTGGCTTCGCTGTCGAGCACGAGCCGGCCTTCCATCTGGCCGCCGATGCACCGCAGCGCCGCCGCCGCCAGCACGCCTTCGGCGGCGCCGCCGCTGCCGAGATAGATGTCGACGCCGCTATCCTGGGGATTGGTGGTGTGGATGACCCCCGCCACGTCCCCGTCGGTGATCAGCTTCACCGAGGCGCCCACCGCGTGCACCGCCTCGATCAGGGCGGCGTGACGCGGGCGATCGAGCACCAAGGCGGTGATCTCTGAGGGAGAGATCCCGCGCGCCTTCGCCAGCGCCTGGATGTTTTCCTGCGGCGTCGCGGCGAGCGAGACGATGCCTTCGGGATAACCGGGGCCGATGGCGATCTTTTCCATGTAGACCGGTGGCGCGGCGAGAAGCGAGCCGGTCTCGGCGATGACGATCACGGAGATGGAGCCGGGCATGTTCTTCGCGCACAGCGTGGTGCCTTCGAGGGGATCGACGGCGATATCCACCGCGTCGCCACCCTCGCCCACCTCCTCGCCGAGGAACAAATGGGGCACTTCCCCTTCCAGGCCTTCGCCGATCACCACCCGCCCGCTCAGCGGCATCTTGGAGAGTTCACGATAAGCAGCGGCGCTCGCCGCCTCGTCTGCCGCCTGTTCGTCACCGCGGCCCCGAAGCCGCGCAGCCGCCACGGCGGCACGCTCGGTCACACGTGCGAGTTCGAGGGCGAAGCGACGATCCAGCACCTGGGCGGCGCGCGGCTCGGGCATGGATCAGTCCTTCTCGATGCGGATCACCTGGGGCGGATTGGCGATCACGCCTTCCGCCTCGATCGCCGACACGGCGCGCCGGACGGCCTCTTCCGTGGTGGCATAGGTGATGAGGATCACCGTCGCCTGCTCGCCGTCTCCCTTACGGGTGGGGCGGTGCTGCACGATGGATTCCAGCGAAATGCCCTCGTCCGCCATGCGGCCGGCGATGGTGGCGGCTGTGCCCGGCTTGTTCACGGCCGCAAGGCGAATGTAATAGCCGCCCTCGTGCAATTGCATCGGCGCCCGGCGCGGCACCTGGAGGGCCGCGCTCGGCAGCCCGAACGGATAGCCCCGCGCGCCGCGCGCCAGATCGACCAGATCCGCCACCACGGCGGAGGCGGTCGCAGCCCCGCCGGCCCCGGGGCCGACCAGGGTGAGCGCGACCGCATCGCCATCCACCGCGACCGCATTGATGACGCCCGCGACCTGGGCGATGGGCCAATGCTTGGGCACCATGGTGGGATGGACGCGCTGCTCGATGCCATCGTCGGTGCGCACGGCCACGCCCAGCAGCTTCACCTTGTAGCCGAGCTCGTCCGCCGCCTGGAGGTCGGCCAGGGTCAGCGAGCGGATGCCCTCCACATAGATCGCATCCGCATCCACCTGCGTGCCGAAGGCGAGCGAGGTGAGCAGGGCCAGCTTGTGGGCGGTGTCGTGCCCGTCGATGTCGAAGGTGGGGTCGGCCTCAGCATAGCCGAGGCGCTGGGCCTCCGCGAGGCAGGTTTCAAACGAGAGCCCCTCATCCGCCATGCGGGTGAGGATGTAATTGCACGTGCCGTTCAGAATGCCGGAGACGCGGGCGATGTGATTGCCAACCAGCGCTTCCCGCAAGGTCTTCACGATGGGAATGCCGCCGGCGACGGCCGCTTCGAAGTCCAGCGAAACGCCGGAGGCCTCGGCAGCCGCGGCCAGGGCCATGCCGTGCTTCGCCAGCAATGCCTTGTTGGCGGTGACCACCGGCTTGCCGGCGGCCAAGGCCGCGGCAACCGCCGCCTTGGCGGGGTCGCCTTCGCCACCCATGAGCTCGACGAACACGTCGATCCCGGCATCGTTCGCGAGCGAAACCGGATCGTCGTGCCAGCGCACGCCGGAAAGGTCGATCCCGCGATCCTTCGAGCGGTCGCGGGCGCTCACCGCCACCACTTTCACGGTGCGGCCGGTGCGGACCGCAATCTCCGCCGCCTGGCCCGCCAGCATCTTCACGACGCCGACGCCGACGGTGCCGAGGCCAGCCAGCCCCACGTTCAAGTCACTCATGGGAAATAGGACTTCCTAATGCGATCAGCGGGCGGCGCTCAGCGGCACGACATTGTGCAGCGTGGTGCCGGCGGTCTCGAAGAAGCGACGCACATTGCGCGCCGCCTGGCGGATGCGCTGCTCGTTCTCCACGACCGCGATGCGGACGAAATCATCGCCATGCTCGCCGAAGCCCACGCCCGGGGCCACGGCCACTTCCGCTTTCTCGATCAGAAGCTTGGCGAATTCCACGCTGCCCATGGCGCGGAACGGCTCGGGAATCGGCGCCCAGGCGAACATGGAGGCTTCCGGCACGGGAATGGTCCATCCCGCGCGGCCGAAGCTCTCGACCAGCGCATCGCGGCGGCGCTTGTAGGTCTCGCGCATCTCGGCGATGCAATCCTGCGGGCCGTTCAGCGCGGCGGTGGCCGCCACCTGGATCGGCGTGTAGGCGCCGTAATCGAGATAGGATTTCACGCGCGAGAGCGCGGCGATCAGCCGGTCATTGCCGACCGCGAAACCCATGCGCCAGCCGGCCATGGAATAGGTCTTGGACATGGAGGTGAATTCCACCGTCACGTCCATGGCGCCCGGCACCTGCAGCACGGAAGGCGGCGGGGTGTCGCCGTAATAGAGCTCCGCATAGGCCAGGTCCGAGAGGATGATGAGGTCGTTCTTCTTCGCGAAGGCGACCACGTCCTTGTAGAAATCCAGGCTGGCGACAGTGGCCGTCGGGTTCGACGGGTAGCAAAGCACCACCGCGATGGGCTTGGGAATGGAATGCTGCACGGCCCGTTCCATAGCATGGAAGAACCCGGCATCCGGCTCCACCGGCACGGAGCGGATCACGCCACCCGCCATCAGGAAGCCGAAGGCGTGGATCGGATAGCTCGGGTTGGGCGTCAGGATGACATCGCCCGGCGCGGTGATGGCCTGCGCCATGTTGGCGAAGCCTTCCTTCGAGCCGAGGGTCGCCACCACCTGCCGGTCCGGATCAAGCTTCACGCCGAACCGGCGGGCATAATAGGCAGCTTGGGCGCGGCGCAGACCGGGAATGCCCTTGGAGGCGGAGTAGCGATCGGTGCGCGGCTTGCCGATGGTTTCCTTCAGCTTCTCGATCACATGGGCCGGCGCATCCAGGTCCGGATTGCCCATGCCGAGGTCGACGATATCCGCGCCGTTGTTGCGGGCGGCGGCCTTCACACGATTCACCTGCTCGAACACATAAGGCGGCAGCCGGCGAATGCGGTGGAAATCGGTCATCTCAGTCAAGCTCCCAAGCCGCGCGCCCTTCTTCTCCCGGCGCGGCGAACGAGCGTTCTACCACTGTTCGGTGAATGAAAAAGTGCTCATCGAATGCTGCAGGTGCGAGATTTGCATCAAAAGCGCATCTTCCACCGTCCGGGTTGCGATTTGCGCAAGGTCAAGGCTGCCATTCGGGGGGCGCACCTCGCGCACGCAGGCATTGCTCGGGCCTGTGATGGCGCAGACGGTCGGGCCGAACAGGCCGACGCACGGCACGTCCAACGCCGCCGTCATATGCAAAATGCCCGAATCGTTCCCGAGCAGCACATTTGCGCTCGCGGCCTGATAGACGGCCTCCTCGAGCGGGGTTGCGGTAAAATCGCGCACCGGGGCCGCCGTGGCGATGATGCGGGCGGCTTCCGCCTCCGCCGGCCCGCCGAGCACCCACACGGCGAACCCGCGCGCGGCGAATGCGGCCGCGATCTCCCCGAAACGCTGCGCCGGCCAGAGCCGCTTCACATTGTATGCCCCCGGCGCCAGGGCCAGAACCGGGCGGCCATCCGGCACGGCCTGGGCGCTTTTCTGCCATGCATAAAGGTCGGTCGGCTGCACCTTGAGCCGCGGCGGGAGAATGGCTTCCATCACCTCCCCGGGCTCGCGCGCCAGGGCACAGACCTTCTCGGTTTCACCATGAATCTGCCGCTCGCCCCAGCGGACCTGATTGATGAGCAGCACACGCCCCTCGCCAAACCAGCCGACGCGCTCGGGGATGCCAGCGAGGAACGGTACAATGGCGGCCTTATAGGTGCGGCTCACCACGTAAACCCGGCGATACCTCTCGGCGCGCAATTGGCGGGCGAGATCGAGCTTCTGCCGCAGGCCGAGGGCGCGATGGGGCGTGTTGTCCACCCATGCCTTGCGCAGCTCCGGCACGAAACGCACCAAGCGGTCGGTGGGGCTGCGGCAGAGGAAATCAATGGCCACACCGGGAAACCGGCGGGCCACATGGCGGGCGAGCGCAAAACAGCGCACGTGGTCACCGATGCCGCCGAAACCGGCGATCAGGAATGCCGGGCGATCCCCTTGCCCGGTGCGGGCCTTCTCCAGCCCAGGCGCGCCGCCGTTTGTCTCCTCAGCGGGCACCGTGCGCGCGGCAGAGCTCACGGCTGACCCTTCTGTGCGTCCGCGTCTGCCTGCTGGAGCCGGCGCTGGGCATCGTTTGCGGAATTCTCCAGCTCCGACTGAACCTTTGCCAATTCCGCGGGCGACATCGTCGGCGGGCGCGGGGTGGGCGGAATACTGAAGTTGGGGAAATTCCCCGCTTCCACCTTCGGCACGTCGGGAACCTTGGGTTCCAGGAAGGGAATGCTCGATTCGCCCGCGCATCCCGCAAGCGCAAGCGCCAGGAGCAGGCCGGACACGGCCGCGCCGACGCGCACGGACAGGAGCCGGCGCGTGCGCATGGCCGAAAATGTCTGGCGCCTCGCGCTATTCATCTTTTCCCCGCATAATCTTCCATGCCGCTCATCCGCCGCAGACGAACACCTCGCCCCTCGGCATGCGGCCCGCTAATATGCCCGAAGCAGGAAACGCGAAACAGGCCCCGTCACGATCTCTTAAAAAGATCCAACTCCCGTCGGGGCGCCGCCCAAGGATTGACCATGTCCGCGCCAAAGGACCTCACACCCGCCACGCGCCCCGGTCGGCTCGATATGGACGCCTTTGCCCGCAACCTTGCTCAATTGATCGAGGAAGGCGGCAAAGCGATGGCGGCTTATATCCGCCCCCGCGAGGCCGGCATCAAGAAGGACGATATGGCGGACGACATCGCCGACGCCTTCAAGACGTTTGGCCAGGTGGCGGAATATTGGATGTCGGATCCCCAGCGCACGGCCGAGGCGCAATCCCGCCTTATGACCAATTATATCTCGGTGTGGTCCGCGGCGCTGAAGAGAATGTCCGGCGAAGCGGCCGAGACGGTCACCGCGCCGGATCCCAAGGACGGGCGCTTCAAGGATCCGGAGTGGAATTCCAATCCCTTCTTCGACGCGCTGAAGCAGACGTACCTCGTGACCACCCACTGGGCCGACTCCATGGTGAAGGAGGCCGACGGCCTCGACCCCCATGTGAAGCACAAGGCGGAATTCCTGGTCCGTCAGCTCACCAACGCCATTTCCCCGTCCAATTTCATTCTCACCAACCCGGAGCTGCTGCGCGAGACGCTCAACTCCAACGGTGAGAATCTGGTGCGGGGCATGAAGCACTTCACCGAGGACCTGATCGAGGGCAATGGCGACCTGCGCATCCGCCAGACCGACCTCTCCGCCTTCGAAGTCGGCCGCAACCTGGCGACCACACCCGGAAAGGTTGTATTCGAAACCGAGCTGATGCAGCTCATCCAGTACGCGCCCACCACGTCGAATGTGAAGAAGCTGCCGGTGCTCCTGGTGCCGCCGTGGATCAACAAATTCTATATTCTCGACCTCAACCCCGAAAAATCCTTCATTAAATGGCTGGTGGACCAGGGCCTGACGGTATTCGTCATTTCCTGGGTCAATCCCGACGCTCGCCTCGCCGCCAAGGGCTTCGACGATTACATGCGCGAAGGCATCATGGCCGCGCTCGATGCCATCGAGAAGGCCACCGGCGAGCATCAGGTCCACACCATGGGCTATTGCGTCGGCGGCACGCTGCTGGCGGTGACGCTGGCTTATATGGCTGCCGCCGGCGATACTCGGATCCCGAGCGCCACCTTCCTCACGACCCAGATCGACTTCACCCATGCGGGCGACCTGAAGGTGTTCGTGGACGAGGAGCAACTCGCCGTCATCGAACGCAAGATGCAGGAGACCGGCTATCTGGAAGGCCGCAAGATGGCCTCCGCCTTCAACATGCTGCGGTCCAACGATCTGATCTGGCCCTATGTGGTGAACAATTACATGAAGGGCCAGCAGCCCTTCCCGTTCGACTTGCTTTATTGGAACGCCGATTCCACCCGCATGCCGGCGGCGAACCATTCCTATTACCTGCGCAATTGCTACCTGGAGAACAACATCGCCAAGGGCCTCGCGCGGATCGCCGGTGTGCCCATCGACATGCATAAGGTGAACATCCCGGTTTATGCCCTTGCCACCCGCGAGGATCATATCGCCCCGCCCAAATCCGCCTTCATCGGCGCCGGCCTGCTGAGCGGCCCGGTGCGTTTCGTTCTTGCGGGGTCCGGGCATATCGCGGGGGTTGTCAATCCCCCCGCCAAGGTGAAGTACCAGCATTGGACCGGCGGTTCGGTGGGCGGGGCCTATGAGGATTGGCTCGGGGCCGCCCAGGAACATCCCGGCTCCTGGTGGCCGGACTGGATGCAGTGGTTTACGGCCATGCACGCGGACGAGGTGCCGGCCCGTGAACCCGGCGGCGGCGTTCTACAACCGATCGAAGACGCCCCCGGCCGCTACGTGCGCGCGCGCTCCTAAGATCGTTATCGGAATCCAGCTTAACCGCCGCTACGTAACCCCGTCGCGGCGGCAACAGGGTACACGCGCCACAACCTAATCGGTTGTGCATATTATTTATTGCACGTTTTTGGTGTATCTCGCATAGTCCTGCCACGGACATCGCTCGCCCGGACTACATCAGAACGCGACCGCCTTCAGTGGGGCGGGCGCCCATTGCCGCACGTCCCGAAGACGGGGGTGGCCTGGCAATGCCCTCTGCTGCCTGGCCGGAGGTCGATGCTCCGGTATCTGAGGAGGGATCTATGGGTAACGGCGATATGGAGCCCATCGGGGCTGAGAAAAGTGAAAAGAAGGCCAAGTCCAAAAGCGGAAGTTCCGGCGGCTCCGGCGGCGGGAACCGGCTCTCGCAGATCGCCAATAAGAAAAACGATGCAGGTGTGGGGCACGGCTATGACGTGAGCCGGGGCCTCAACCTGCAGCAGGCGCTACGCAGCCAGCTGTTCGATTTGCAGGTGGAATCGACCGGCGACGACGATTTCGAATTCGTCATCGTCAAGCGCAACGCCGACGGCACGGTTTCCGCCCGCGCCCAATTGGAGTGGACGGTTCTGCCCACCCAGGGCTTCAACCGCATTTTCGGCTCGACCGCCGATCAATACACGTCGGAAGTATCGGAGAAGCTCGGCCTTGATGCTTCTTACGGCGGCTTTTCCGGTGCCATATCCAACGCCGTTACCGATACGCGCACGCTGAAGACCACCAGCAGCCTCCTGACCCTGCGCTTCGTGCGCACCATCGCCCGCGTCGAACTGCCGGCCAAGTTCAAGAGCTTCGTGCGGCCCGAGGTGGCCGCGATCCTGAACGGCAAGGAAGAGGCACTCACCGAATTCTTCGATCAATACGGCACCCACTTCGTCCGCCAGAGCCTCTACGGCGGCTACTGCGAATGCACCACCGTGCTGAAATCTGCAGAGAGTTCGCGCGTGGAGAAAGTGGAATCCTCCATCAAGGCCTCGTTCGACAGCACGGCGGGCCTTGCGGATGGGGCAGAGGGCACGCCCAAAGTGAAGGCCGGCTCGGTCACCGCCCGCGCGGAACGCAACAAGGAGACCAGCGAGACCTTCAAGAAGGAGACGGAATCCGTCGCCTGGCTCTCGGTGGGGGGCAAGAGCGCGGTGCTGAATCAGGACCAGATTCCCGACTGGGCGGCCAGCATCGACGAGGCGCCGACCCTTTGCGGGTTCGAGACGCGAAACGCTTTGGTCCCCATCTGGACCCTGTGCACTTCGCCCGAACGCGCCCGCAAGGTGGAAGCGCTCGCCCGGCAATTCCTGAATCAGCGCAATGCCGGCATCATCTATGCGACCGAGAGCCGGTTGAAGCTTTCAAAGTGCGATACCTTCACGACGCTGCTGACCGACAAGGGCATGGGCACGGCGAACGACATGTCGGTCTTTGTCCCGGTCCGCAGCGCGCATCAGAAGGACTTCTTCCTTCTCGGCCACGTGGTGGAGAGCCATTACGGCCAGGCGCGCGGCACCACCTATCTGGTGAAGGACCCGAGCCCCAATCAGACCCTGCTCAAGCCGCCGGTCGGCTGCATCCAGATCTGGTCTTCGATGGGCAGCGGCTTTCGCGAGTTCAGCATCTGGAGAATGGTGGCGCCCGACGGCTATGTCGCCCTCGGCCACATCATCTCGCCCTCCTGGAAGGCGCCCCCGCTGGACGATTTCCGTTGCGTCCGCGAGGTGGATACCGAGGCCGCACGCTATAGCGACTCGGTCTGGTCCAACAGCATCGGCAAGCTGAATTTCCTTGCCACCGGCACCAATCTGTGGGGCTCCGGGTGGCGCATGCTGAGCGCGGGCAGCGTAAGCGGCGCCGTTCGCGTCGGCGACCGGGAAGCCGAGATCTACCGTATCGAGCCCAAGACACCGCTCAGCGGCATCCCGCTGAACCTGTTCCACGGCTTCGATTATTGGAACAACCCCTCGGGCACACCGGTCACGCTCAAAGCGAGCCTGCTCGAGGGCTGAGACGGCCCGTCTTTTAAACCGCAATACCGGAGACCAACCATGACCCCTGTTTCGATGGGCGCGCATCGGCGCGTCCTGCCCGGTGTGGGCGCTGCGCTTGCCGTGGCCTTTTTGTTCGCGTCATCCGGCCTCGCCGAGGCCGGCACGTGGCGCATCGGAGAGCGGCTGAATTATTTCTGCCGCAACGGAGATAAATCCCGTGACAGCATTCAGTATTGTCACAACTGCAACAACGTTTTCGGCCCGGGAAGCTATGTGACCTGGACTTTCCCGGTGACCTGCGATGGCCGGCGAACCAGTTTTCAGGTGCGGGGCGAGCTGAAGTGCAACGGCTGGCCGGCAGAACCCGAACAACGGCGCCGGATCACAGACAACGCGGTTTCCAAACTGCCGACGAACTCCCGCGCCTGCCCGCGCTAGTTCCGCTCGGCATTCGGTGACGGTGAGCCGCTCGGATATAAGTGCGTGCCGGTGCTCTTCGTCTTTCGCTCATGATGGCCGGGCTTGCCCCGGCCATCCACGCCGCGCAGCCCATCCGCCTCTGAAAGCCGGCGCCGATGGGGGCGGGCGGGCCGTCGATCCGCCCCGGATTTCCGTTAAGTCACTCCATTGCCGCGCTTCCCTAACGCGAAGCAGGACCGGGCCAATCGCGCCGCACCACATCCCACCGCCGGGCTTGCGCATATGTCGCACGGCGGTCAGGTTAGCCCGCTAGTGATCGGTGTGCAGGTGCGAACATTCGCCCCGCACACCATCGACGGCGCGCCAGGGGGCTGGCGGCCGACATTGTCCTCAGGGCTTAAGGGATAGACGATGAGCTTCCTCATCTGCCTGGGCGCGCTCGCGTTTTTGATGTTCGTCGCGTATCGCGGCTTTAGCGTGATCCTGTTCGCACCCGTCGCGGCGCTCGGCGCCGTGCTGCTCACCGATCCGGCGGCCGTGCCCGTCATCTATTCCGGCCTGTTCATGGACAAGATGGTGGGCTTCATAAAGCTCTACTTTCCCTTGTTCCTGCTCGGCGCCGTGTTCGGCAAGGTGATCGAGCTGTCCGGCTTCTCCCGTGCGATCGTCTCGGCCATCATCGGCATCCTCGGCGCCGGCCAGGCCATGCTGGCCATCGTGCTGGTCGGCGCGGTGCTCACCTATGGCGGCGTTTCACTGTTCGTGGTGGTGTTCGCGGTCTATCCCTTCGGCGCGGAGCTGTTCCGGCAGGTGGGAATCCCGAAACGGCTCCTGCCCGCAGCGATCGCGCTCGGCGCCTTCGGCTTCACCATGGACACCCTGCCGGGCACGCCGCAGATCCAGAACATCATTCCGACCACCTTCTTTCACACCACGGCCTACGCCGCGCCGATCCTCGGTCTGGTGGGCACGGTCTTCATGCTGGCGCTTGGCCTTGCCTATCTCGACTTTCGGCGCCGCCAGGCGGCGAAGGCGGGCGAGACCTATGGCGAAAACCATTCCAACGAGCCTTCGTTGCGCGCCGATGAGCCGCTGGTGAACCCCTTCATCGCGATCTCGCCGCTGGTGGTGGTCGGCGTCTCCAACCTGCTGATCGGCTGGGCGATCCCGCTCGCCTATGGCGACACGGCCCGCGCCGCCCTGACGCCGGGCACCCCGGAAATCAGCCTTGCCGTGAATTCCGTGGTGGCGATCTGGTCGGTCGCCGGCGCGCTGCTGCTGGGCATTCTCACGGTCTTCGTCTTCTCGTTCCGCCGGGTGGCGGCGCAGTTCGCGGACGGCTCGAAATCGGCCGTCGCGGGCGCGTTGCTCGCCGGCCTCAATACGGCGTCGGAATACGGCTTCGGCGCGGTGATCGCCGCCCTGCCCGGCTTCCTCGTCATCAAGAGCGCGCTCACCGCGATCCCGAACCCGCTGATCAACGAGGCGATCTCAATCACGGCACTCGCAGGCATCACCGGATCCGCATCCGGCGGCCTCTCCATCGCGCTGGCGGCCATGTCGGAACAGTTCATCGCCGCCGCCAATGCGGCCGGCATTCCCATGGAGGTGATGCACCGCGTCGCCGCCATGGCCTCCGGCGGCATGGACACCCTGCCTCACAACGGCGCCGTGATCACCTTGCTCGCCGTGTGCGGCCTCACGCATCGCCAATCCTATGGCGACATCTTCGCCATCACGCTGGTGAAGACGCTGGCGGTGTTCTTCGTGATCGGCTTCTACTACCTGACCGGCCTGTATTGAGGAGCGGTCAGGCCGGGTCGGAGGCGATCCGGCTCGGCAGCAGGTCGCCGCTCTGTTCCAGCACGGGATAGGCGGCGGCCGCCACGATGTGGCTGTTGATCTGCTTCATGTCGCTGAGCAGGTCGAGATGCAGCGAGGAGGTCTCGATCGAATCCGTCTGGCCGCCGCGCATACGCTCCAGATGGGATTTCGTGCCCTCGGCCTCCGCATTGCGGAACACCGATTTCTCTTCGGCCAGCATCCGCGCGGCGCGCGGATCCTCTGTCATGAACAAGGACGAGGCGAGGCGCAGGTTCGTGCTCAGCCGTTCCATGAGCGCGCGCACCTCCGCTTCGCTCTGCGGCGAAAAGGCGAGACCGCGCTTCACCCGCTTGTCGGCGTGGATCAGCAGATTGCTCTCCACCATATCGCCGGCTTGCTCCATCTGGGTGGAGAAGGTGAGCACCCGCTGGAGCCGGGCCTGATCGGCCTCCGACAAATCGTGCGGATCGAGCCCCATGAGATAGCCGCGGATCGCCGAATTGAGGCTGTCGATGATGTCCTCGTTGCGCTTTATCTGCGCCACATGGCTGAGATCTCCGCCGACGACCGCCGCCTGGGCGTCCTTCAGCATGGTGTCCAGCAAATCGGCGAGCCGCATGGCCTCGCGCGCAGCCGCACCGAGCGCGACCACCGGCACCTCGCGGGCTGCCGGATCGAGATAGAGCGGGCGGGAGGGATCGGCGAGATCCACATGTGCCGGCATCAGCTTTTCCAGCAGCTTCGCGAATGGGCCCAGAATGGGGAAGAACAGCAGCGCCAGCACCAGGTTGAACAAGGTGTGGAAATCGGCCACGGCACGGCCGTTGTCCGGCTGGAGCACGACCATCAGTTCGCCGATCGGGCCGAGAAAGGCCAGGGCGATGACCGTGCCCAAGATGCGGTTCAGCAAATTTCCCACCGGCAGGCGGCGCGCCGCCGCCCCGCCCCCGGACGCGCCTTCCAGGACCGGATTGATGGCCGATCCGATATTCGCGCCCAACACCAGGGCGAACGCCGCATCCGGCGGAACCACGCCTTTGCTGGCGAAGGACATGATGAGCAGAACCACGGCGACGCTGGAATGCGCCGCCCAGGTCACCACTGCAGCCAGCAGCACGTCGATCAGCGGCATGGTGGCCACCGCGCCAAGGAACATGCGCAGGCTCGGCGCGTCCTCATATGGCGTCATCAGTTCCAGCAATTGATGCAGTGCCAGCAGCATCAGCCCGAGGCCGATGAACACGCGCCCGATGTCCCGCGTGCGCTCGACGCTACCGCGCCGGAACATCATCACGCCCACCAGGATCAGCGCGGGGGAAAAGGCGGCGCCGTCGAAGGACAGCACCTGCACGATGAGCGTCGTGCCCACGTTCGCGCCCAGCATCACCGCAAGCGCCGGCACGAGGTCCACGAGGCCGGCGGCGGCGAATCCCGAGACCATCAGTCCGGTCGCCGTGCTGGACTGGAGGATCGCAGTGACGCCCAGCCCGGCGAGAAAGGCGCGCGGCTGGCTCTTCAGGGCATTGCCGAGCACGCTGCGCAGCTTCGGCCCGAACGTGCGCTGGATGCCGGACTGCACCATGTGCGTGCCCCACAGCAGCAGGGCGATGGCACCGGCGAGGTTCAGAAGGGTGAGCGAGATGTTCATCCTAAATGGTCGCCTTGTTCGGTTCACCGGCACATGCGCAGGCCCGGCGCTGGCGCGTGTCCACGACCTGCCGCTCGCATGCGAGCGTTTCACCCTCGGCCGCCGCGATCAAGCGGCGACCGATCCGTTTTGCTCAAACCCGCTCAGGCCGATGCACCCGCTTCGCCTTCCGGCTCCACATAGCGCGGGAAAATGCCGACAGGCGGGGGAATGACGACGCCGCCAGCCAGGCGGTGCCCGCCGCCGAGGCGGGAGAAATCCCGCTCGTCCGCCGGCAGCAGCAGCAAATCCAGCATTCGGCTGGCACTGCCCGGCATCACCGGTTGCGCGAGAATCGCCACTTGCCGGATCACCTCGGCGGTGGTCCAGAGCACGGTCTTCATCCGTTCGGGATCGGTCTTGCGCAGCGCCCAGGGGGCGGCGGCGGCGAAATAGCGATTGGCGTCCGCCACCACCGCCCACACGGCCGCGAGATATTGGTGGATCGCCTGGATATCCATCGCCTCGCGGGCCTTGGCGAGCATGTCGTCGGCTGCCGCGAGAATGGCTTCGTCCTCCGCCGAGAGCGGGCCGGGCGCGGGGATAATTCCATCCAGATTCTTGGAAATCATGGACAGCGAGCGCTGCGCAAGATTGCCGAGGTCGTTCGCGAGATCGGCATTCATGCGCGTGACGATGGACTCGTGGCTGTAGGAGCCGTCCTGACCGAACGAAACCTCGCGCAGGAAGAAATAGCGCACCGCGTCCACGCCATAGGCTTTCACGAGGTCGAACGGATCGACCACATTGCCCACAGACTTGGACATCTTCTCCCCGCGGTTGAACAGGAAGCCGTGGCCGAACACGCGTTTGGGCGCGGCAAGCCCCGCCGACCACAGGAAGGCCGGCCAATAGACCGCGTGGAAACGCGTAATGTCCTTGCCGATCACATGCACGTCCGCCGGCCAGTATTTGGCGAACAGCTCGCCCTGCGTGTCGGGATAGCCGAGCGCGGTGATGTAGTTCGTCAGCGCATCCACCCACACATACATGATGTGCTTGGGATCGCCGGGGACGGGAATGCCCCAGTCGAACGTGGTGCGCGAGATGGAGAGATCCTGAAGGCCGCCCGACACGAAGCTGACCACCTCGTTGCGCCGTGCATCCGGGGCGATGAAATCGGGATTGGCGGCGTAATGGTCCAGCAATTTTTCCTGATAGGCCGAGAGGCGGAAGAAATAGCTCTCCTCCTCCACCCATTCCACGGGCGTGCCCTGGGGACCAAGGCGGACGCCGTCAGCGTTCAGCTGGGTCTCGTCCTCGGCGTAATAGGCCTCGTCGCGTACCGAATACCAGCCGGCATAGGTGGACTTATAGATGTCCCCGTTCGCGGCCATCTTTTCCCAGATCGCCTGGCAAGCCTTTTTATGACGCTCTTCCGTGGTGCGGATGAAATCGTCGATAGAGAGCCCGAATGCCTCCACCATGGCCTGGAAGCGCGGGACATTGCGTTCCAGCAGCTCGCGCGGCGTCAGGCCCGCCTTCTGCGCGGTCTGCAGCATCTTGATGCCGTGCTCGTCGGTGCCGGTGAGAAAACGCACATCGTAGCCGTCGAGGCGCTTGAAGCGAGCGATGCAATCGGTGGCGATCGCCTCATAGGCGTGGCCCATGTGGGGCACGCCATTGGGGTAGGCGATGGCGGTGGTGATGTAGAACGTCGGCTTCAAAGACATGGCGGCCCGCTTGAATGCGCGAGGAGGCTCGCCTCGGTTCGCGCTCAGGCGCGCGCGGCCTCGGCCAGCTCGGTGAAAATGCGAAAGACCAACGCCTTGCGGTCGAGATTGAACGTATCCGCCTCGCCCGCCGCGCGCCGAACCTTCTCCCACACCTCACCCAAGCGGACAAGGCGCCCGCGCTCCCATTGCCCTCCGGTCGCGGTCTGCGCGATCCAGTCGCTCACCGCCTCGACGAACAGGTCGAAGCCGTCGCCCCGGTCGCCCTGAAGCCGGGCGCCGAGCGCGTGCATCTCCTCAGGCCGCGCCTGAGGCAGTTGATCCAGCAGCCGAAGTGTGGCGGCACGCACCTCCATGCCCTCGCCGCGGGCAAGGATCAGCGCCCGCCGCACGCTGCCGCCGCTCGCCTCCGCCGCCTGTGGCAGGCGCGCGGGATCGAGATCCGGGATTTCTTCCTTCAGATGATCCAAGGCGGCAAGCACGTCGCGCGGCCGAAGTTCCCGCAGGCGCACAAGACGCGTGCGGGAACGGATCGTGGGCAGCACCCGCCCCGGCGCATGGGTGACAAGAAGGAACAAGGAGCGCGGCGGCGGCTCCTCCAGCGTCTTCAGCAAGGCATTCGCGCCGGCCGCGTTGAGGTCGTCCACCGCATCCACGATACACACCCGCCAACCGCCGGACGACGCCGTGGCGCCGAAGAACATGCGCACGCGCCGCACCATCTCCGCCGGGATCATGGTCGGGATCTTGTCTTCGCCGGCTTCCGGCACGCGGCGGATCGCAAGCAAATCGGGATGCGTGAGAGCCGCCACCTGCCGAGCGACGGGATGGTGCACATCTATGGCGAAGTCGTGCCGGTCCGGCCCCGCCTGCGCGCCGGAGAGCACGAAGCGGGCGATGCGGTAGGCGAGCGTCGCTTTGCCGATGCCCTCGGCGCCGCCGATGAGCAATGCATGCGGGAACCGGCCCGAGCGCCAATCGCCGAGAAGATCCGCCTCCACCGCCTCATGCCCGAAAAGAAGCGTCTGCTCGCGCGGGTGCAGCGCCCCCGCAAGGCGGTCGCCTTCCACCGCTGCGCTCATGCGGGCGCACCCGCTACGGCTGGCAGCGGGAGGCGGGTGGTTACAGCTGATAAGATCCGGGCGGCGACGCTATCCACGTCCCCCCCCGCGTCGATCACCACGCAACGCTCCGGCTCGGCTTCCGCCAGCGACAGGAAAGCGGCACGGATGGCTGCGTGATATTCCACACCCTCGCGCTCAAAACGATCGGCCGCAGCCCCCTTCCCCCGTGCGGCGGCGCGCGCAAGGCCGATCTCGGGCGGCACGTCGAGCACGAGCGTCAGGTCCGGAACGGTGTCTGCGACGCTGACCCGATCGAGCGCGCGCAGCAGGCGGGGATCAGCCTTGCCGACGGCGCCCTGATAGACGCGGGTGGAATCGGTGAAGCGGTCGCAGATCACCCAGGTGCCGGCAGCGAGTGCCGGCGCGATGGTCTCGCGCACATGGTCGGCGCGAGCAGCGGCAAACAGGGCCGCCTCGCCTTGCGGGCCGAGGGGTTGGGCGAGGCCGGAAAGCAGAACCTCTCGCACCTTCTCCGCGAGCGGCGAGCCCCCGGGTTCGCGGGTGACGCGCACTTTGACGCCGCGCGTCTCGAGCGCCGCGGCGAGAATGCGGGCCTGCGTGGACTTTCCCGTGCCCTCGCCGCCTTCCAGGGTGATGAAACGGCCGCGCGCGGCGGTCATTTCTGGATCTTGGCCATCAGCTTGGTGCCGAGGTCGCGGGCCGTGTCGCCGACCAGGACTCCGGCGCCGTCCATGGCACGCTGCCACATCGTGCCGACCGGCACGTCGGCCGTCGTGACCAGCGGCACATCCAGCACCTTGAGCTGTCCGCGCGTGATCTCCAGCTGAGCCACCTCTGCTCCCTTGGCAATCGGCGCGCGCAGGGGACCGTGATACGTGATGCGTGCCACCAGCTTGTCCTGGCTGTTGCGCGGCATCAGGAGAGAAATGGGCTCGCGTGCTGCAAGGCCGACAGACCCCGTCTCGCCGCCGAAGACAGCAGCGCGGGCGAGTTCCGCATCAGCCGCGAACAGAGCGCGGTGTTCGAAGGAATGAAAGCCCCAATCCAGCAGGCGGCGCATCTCTTCCAGCCGCACCTTCTCCGAGGATGCGCCCATCACCACCGCGATCAGCCGCTGGTTGTTCTGCACCGCGGAGCCGACCAGATGATAGCCGACGTCCTTGACCCAGGACGCATGGAGGCCATCGGCGCCAACCCCGGCATCCAGCAAGGGATTGCGATTGCGCTGCTTGATCTTGCTCCACTCGATACCCGGCACCGCGAAAATCGGATAGAGGTTCGGGAAGGTCCGGATGATGTAGCGCGAGAGCTGCGCCATATCGCGCGCGGTGGTCAGCTGCCCGGGATCGGCAAAGCCCGTGGAATTGCGGAAGGACGAACCCGTAAGGCCAAGCTCCTCGGCCTTGGCGTTCATCTTCACCGTGAATTCGCCCTCGGTGCCCGCGACGCCTTCGGCCAGCGCGATGGCCGCATCATTGCCCGAGATGGCGAGCGCCCCGATCAGCAGATCGCCGACGCGCACGTTGCTCTTGACCGCCGCGAACATGGCCGCGCCGCCGGAGGGGCCGCCGCCGCGCCGCCAGGCGTTCTCGCTCACCGTGAAGAGCGTGTCCTGGGTAATGCGGCCGGCACGGATCTCGTCAAACACAATGGCGCCCGTCATGATCTTGACGATGCCACCGGGTGCGAGGCGCTTTTCCGAATCCTTGTCGAACAAAATGGCCCCGGTGGAGAAGTCCACCAGAATCGCGCTCGGCACCGCGGTTTGGAACGTGGATTGCGCGTGGGCCGGAAGCCCCATCGTTGTCGCGCCCAGAATCGCAAAACCTGCCGCCAGGGCGACAGGCTTGGTAGCAGCGGATTTCAGGAAACGGCTCAGACGAGCGAGGGTGCCGATTGCGCGTTTGGAGATGCGACGGTCGCGCCCGCCGAAATTAACGCCCAGAGCCATCGGTTGCCACACCTGCGTAGCTGAGGCCGCTCACGGGCGCAGGGCCCACGCTCCAGCCGGAAGAAGGAGCTGTACTGCGTGCCACAGGCTGGGCCTGGAAGGCAACACGCTGCTGGGCAGCGACGGGCACGGGCGCAGGTGCGACCGCAGCCGTGCGGATCGGCGCCGGGGTCGCCACGGCTGCGGTGCGAACCTGAACGGGCGCCGGCACCGGAGCAGCTTCGGCTTCGGCCTGGCGGACCGGCGCTGCGGCCTCTTCCCCGTCCTCGTGCCCGAGATCGAACGGGCGCTGCAGCGGCTCCGGCACGGTGCCGGAGCTGGACGTTTCCGGCATCGCACGTGGCAGCGCCGGTACAAACGGAGTGGCCGAGGCCACCATGACGGCCGAGCCGCTCGGCACCTGGGCCGGCTCGTTGATGCTCAGCGAGGCCGAAAGCTTGCGATCGTCCGACCCATCGAGCGGCGCGCGGGCGACATATTCCACCCGCACCTTCGCGACACCCTTGCCCGAGAAGCCGAGCAGGTCGGCGGTGCGATGGGACACGTCGATCACCCGGTTCTGGTGATAGGGCCCGCGATCGTTCACCCGCACGATGATGGAATGGTTGTTGCTGAGATTGGTGACGCGCACATAGCACGGCATGGGCAGCGTGGGATGGGCAGCGGAGATGGAGCCGCGATCGAAGACTTCGCCGTTCGCCGTCAGGCGCCCGTGGAAATCATCGCCATACCAGGACGCGATGCCCTCGGCTTTATAATTGGGGTTTTCCGCCGGCACATAGGTGCGCCCGGCAATCACATAGGGCTTGCCGATACGATAGGCGCCACCACCCTTGGGCACGGGTTGGCCATCCGCCACCACGCGCGGGCTGGCCGACACACCGTATTTCGGATCAATGGTGGAGCCGAGCTTGTTTGCGCTGCTGCAGCCGGCAAGAAGAAGGCAGATCGCGCCGAGGCTCAAAGTGCCGCGCCAGATGCGGAGCCGCGATGCGATCGTCTGCTCTGTCGTCATGTGCGCCCTGTCTCACCGACGCGCCGAAAGTCCGACTCGTCGTCCGCCCCATGGATAGCCGTCACTATGTCACGGCAGGCTTCGATATGACAGAATTGGACTGGAGAACACGGCGAAAATGCGGCGCAGCTGCGGCCATGGTTAATGTTCTGTAATGAAACGTTAGCGGTCAAGGGTTTGAAAGCACTGACTTCCTTAGCGGCATACGGCGAAGACGCCGCCATTTTCTGACCTTGACAGCGGCCTGCGGCGAAATCTCGGTGCGAGGGAGGCGACCTCCCTGCCCGCCTCTGGTCCCGCCTCCCGCAGTTTGGATCAGATGACCTCACGCGGCCGCGCGAATGATGCCGAGAAAGCGTTGAATCTCCCCTTCCAGGCGCGCGGCCTGATCCGAGAGTGCGGTGGACGCATTGAGGACAAGCGTCGTCGCGGAGCCCGTCTCATGGGCGGTCTTGGCGACATCTCGTTCGCGACGTCGCTCATCTTGCCAACTTGAGCGCCAACGCCTTCGATCACCTTCACCGCCTGCTTGGTGGCCGGGCCCTCGCGCCCCTCCCCGCGCGTGGCGCGATTTCTGCAAAGGAGGGAAAGCCCGACCATCCGGGCAGGCGGCAAGGCTGTGGGCTCTTCTGGAGACCCGCGACGCGCCCTGTCCGCGAAAAGAAACATCGGCGGGCTCGTCTCGCCGAACCGACATGCAAAGGCGCCGACATGCCGCTTTACAGCTTCCATTGTGCGCAATGCGACAAGGATGTCGAATTGCTGATCGGCTTCTCGGAAAAGCCGACTTGCCCCGCATGCGGCGGAGCGGACATGCAGCGGCTGATGTCGCGCGTGGCACCCGAGGGCAAGAGTGCCGGCATCGCCAAATCGGCGCGGGCACAAGCGGCGCGCGAGGGGCATCTGAGCAATTTCAGCCGCTCGGAACGGCGCTGACCTTGAAGCGCCCTTCCCGGCTTGATCCCTTATCCTCTGCCGCTCAGTCTGCTGGTGTCGCCTCCGGCATCGCCGCGCCCGCCGCAGCGTTGGGATCGCCGGGCGCGGTTTCCCAAGCGAGGCCGGGAATGGCGACGATGCGGCGGCCGCGAGTGTCGGCACGACACACGATCACCCGCTGTTCCTCCATATAGGCCAGAAGGCGCCGGGCGCGGCCGGGCGAACGGCTGCCATAAGCGTGGGCCACATCCGCATCCGAAGGGCACGGACGGCGATCGAACGCGGCGCGCGCCAGCAGGAGGAACACCCCCTGCATGTCTTCGGGCAGAGCGCCGGCCATGGTGAGGACTTCCGCCCAGGGTGAATCTGCAGCTTCGGCTTCGGCAATATCGATGCCGGCATGGGCGATGGCGAGCCGGCGGCGAAAAGCCGAGAGGCTGAGGGGCTCGCCCCCCACCCGACGAATCCGGCAGCGCACGAGAAAATCCTGATACAGAACCGCGATCGTGCGGAATCCCGCGTCGCTTTCGCTGAGAATTTCCCGCAGCGCGAGGTCGATCGCCGCCTGCCGCTGTTCCGGCGAGACACTTGGCACCGGCTCCGCAGCGGGCGGCGCGGATGCGGGCACGCTGCGGGAGAGCTGGGCCAGCACATCTGCGGTCGGCGCCACCGCCGGTGGCCGGCGCGGTACCAGGGCGCGCGTCTCATCTGCGCCCGGCGTGAAGATCAGGTCGTGGGCGTCCTCGGCGGCGGCCGGCTCCGGCAGGGGCATCAGCTTGGGACTGGTGGTATGTGCCGCCGTCTCCACCGGGCCGATCCGCACCGGCAGGGGCCGGCGTGCCAAGGCGGGACCCAGAGCGACGAAATTGCCGCTTTCCAGATCCCGGAACGTCTCGGCCTGCCGCCGCTCCATGCCCAGGAGATCGGCGGCGCGGGCCATGTCGATGTCAAGGAAGGTGCGGCCCATGAGGAAATTGGACGCTTCGGCGGCGACGTTCTTCGCGAGCTTGGCAAGGCGCTGGGTGGCGATCACCCCCGCAAGACCACGCTTGCGGCCGCGACACATGAGATTGGTCATGGCGCCGAGCGACACGCGGCGCGCATCGTCGGAAACCTCGCCGGCGGCGGCGGGCGCAAACAATTGCGCCTCGTCCACCACGACCAGAAGGGGATACCACATATCCCGGTCGGCATCGAACAGGCCGCCGAGAAATGCGGCGGCGGCGCGCATCTGCTGCTCGCTGTCCAGCCCCTCCAGATTCAACACCACCGACACACGATGCTGGCGCACCCGGGCAGCGATACGCTGGAGATCGGCTTCACCGCGCTGGGCATCCACCACCACATGGCCGAACCGGTCGGCGAGAGCGGTGAACTCCCCCTCCGGATCGATGACCGCCTGCTGCACCCAGGGGGCGCTCTGCTCAAGGAGGCGGCGCAGGAGATGCGATTTTCCCGAGCCCGAATTCCCCTGCACCAGAAGGCGCGTGGCCAGCAGCTCCTCGAGGTCCAGCACGGCCGTGGCTCCGCCTGCGCGAGTCCCGAGATCGATCGACACCTTGGCGGGAGCCGTCATGGCAACGAGCGCCCTGCGGAGAACGGGGAAAGAGTCATGACGTCACTCCTATCGATTCCCACGCTGGATTCAACCGCAGCGCCGGCTCGGACAGGCGAGGTCCACCGCGTAACATGCTCCCGGCGCCCAGGCGGCAGCAGCACTAGTTACGCCCATCCTCCCCCAGGAGGGGTCATGCGACGATAGTCGCGTGGGCTCAAACCGGTGGCCTTGCGGAAGGAGCGGGAAAAATGCACGGGTGCGGAATAGCCGAAGGATGCGGATATTTCCGTCACGGAAGCGTCCAACCCGCGCAGCAATTCGATCGCGCGACGGCCGCGCACGATATTCGTCAGAGTGCGGAAGTCGGTTCCCTCCCGGTTCAGCTCCCGCTGGAGGGTGCGAACGCTGGTGTCGAGCGCGCGGGCGGCGGTCTCATCGAAACTTTCCCCGAGAGCAGGGCTCGGTCTGGGCCAGGCCGCACTGCAAAACCCGCAGAAGCCGGACGATCCAATCAACCGGCGCGTGCAGATCTTTAACATCGGCACACTAAAGCCCATGCCCGCCGCGCAATGATCGAAGCGGCCGGGTCGCCTGCATCGCGCGTGCAGATGGCCTGCGGCGCGTGATCGGAGAGCACGACTTGCACCGCTCGCGTATTTGCGTTCCGGTCCGCACCGCGGTGCCGACACGCGAGATGATATCTGATAGTCAGCTCAATCTTCTTCCGGATGCGATTTAGAACCGATGGATGAAAAGACACCGGCCGGAAGCCGGACGACGCGAGCGCGGATACTTGAGGAAGTCCGCCACTTTCTCACTTTGTTTCTCTACCTCTGGGTCCTGCTCGGCCTCTTCGTGCTCAACGAAAACATCGTTCGCCGGCAGGCGGGTGAAGGCTTTCTGATCCAGGGCTTCGCGTTTCTGAACGCTCTGGTTCTCGGCAAAATCATGCTGATCGCCGAACATCTTGATTTTGCGCGGTGGTTACGTGAGAAGCCGGCGATTTTATCCGTGCTGTACGAATCTTTGCTCTGCACGGCGCTTTTCATCGCCTTCCATATGAGCGAGCGCTTCGTCATGAACCTCGTGCGCGGAGCGCATCCTCAAGAGGGCCTTCTTTCGTTCGGGGGCGGCGGCTATCTCGGCATCGGCCTCGTCGCCGTCATATTGTTCGTGTCGTTGTTGCCCTTCTTCGCTTTCAAGAACGTGACCCGGATCATCGGTTGGCCAAGAATGCGCCATATCCTGTTTGGGCGGCCGGAGAGGATGCCGTGAGCCTCTTGCCGGCCCTCCGCAACCTGTTGCCTATCATGACGCTGCGGGACGCCGCTGGGTTACGAATGGCCTGGTCCAGACCCCGATTCCTGCCGCATCGGCAGCGCCCGGCGGTGGTGCCAGCTGGGGCTTTCGGATCGCGCTAGATGTGGGACCGGCATCCGATCCGCTTGGCGCTCGTTCATATGCTGCCGCAGGTTGCCGATGCGCATGGCATCGCACTGGCGCCGCTCTTGGCGAGAGCCGGCATAGACGGTCGCCTGGAAGAGGACGGCGTGGTCGCACGGGCGCAGATATCGACCCTGCTGCAGGAAACCGCGCGTCGGACCGGAGAGCCGACCATCGGGCTCGATCTCGCGGCCTGCGCCGATCCGGTGCGGCTCGGCCTTTCCGGGCGTGCGCTCTTTTCAGGCCGAACGCTGCGCGAGTGTCTCGCGGCCCACGCGCGGCATATGCCGACGCTGCAGGGTGGCGTGCGTCTCCAAATTGACGAGCGCGGCGGGCGTGCATCGTGGCGCCACAGTTTCGATGATAGCGACCCGACCCATGGCGGCGTGCTCAATGAAGGCGTGGCAGGCTTCATGGTCGGCGCCTTGCGCGCGATCATGGGGTCCGGTGAAAGCGCGATGCACGTCAGCCTGCCACATCAGGCGCGCGCGCCGCTGCGCGCCTATGAGGACAAGCTGGCGGGGGATGTCTCCTTTGGCAATCGTCATGGGCTCGTGATCAGCTTCGATGCCCGCTGGCTCGATCGACCCAACCCGCTCTTCGGCACCGAGTGGGCGCGGCTGGACGGGGTGCCCGTTCCGATCATTCAGTGGGATGGGCGTAATGATGCAGCATTGATGCTCACGCTCGAGCGCCTGATATCCGTGGCCGCGCTTGCGGGTACGCTCTCGCTCGTCGATGCCGCGCGCAGCCTCGGGCTCTCGCCGCGCACGCTGCAACGCCGCTTGGCTCTCCTGGGCACCACGTTTGAGGTGCTGGTGGATCAGTGGCGACGTGCGCAAGCCCGGCAGCAGCTCACGGAAAGCGCGCTCCCCGTCGCCGTCATCGCACGCCGGCTGGGGTACCAGGATCCAGCCCATTTCGTCCGCGCTTTTCGACGGTGGGAAGGGCACCCGCCGCTTGCCTGGCGCCGCGCCGCTTGGCGCGAAATGGCAATTGAGCCGCGCGAAGGCGCCTTGTTATTGTAATTTCGGCGCGTCACCGGAATCTGACGCCTCGGCGGCTGGCTTCCCGAGCCGTAGCGCGTCGGAGTGGCAACGGAGCGGCGATGCAGGTGACAGCTACGGCCCGGAGCGGCCCCGCTCCGGCGGCTCCGGCAACGCCCGACATGGTGTGGATCCCCGCCGGGACCTTCACCATGGGCTCGGACCGCCATTATCCCGAGGAGGCTCCCGCTCATCGCGTCGAGGTCGACGGCTTCTTCATGGACCGCACGCCGGTCACCAACCGCGCTTTCGCCGAATTCGTCGCGGCGACCGGCTATTCAACGCTGGCTGAGCAGGCTCCGCGCGCGCAGGACTATCCCGGCGCCGATCCCCGCCTTCTGGTGCCCGGTTCCCTTGTCTTCACGGTGCCTGAGGGGCCCGTGGAAGAGGCGGATTGGATGGCCTGGTGGCGCTTCACACCCGGTGCGGACTGGCGCCATCCCCAGGGGCCCGGCAGCGACCTTTCCGGTCGCGAAGATCATCCCGTCGTGCATGTCTGCCACGGCGACGCACTCGCCTTCGCACGCTGGTGCGGCAAGGACCTGCCGAGCGAAGCGGAATGGGAGTTCGCTGCGCGCGGCGGGCTCGATGGTGCCGATTTCGCCTGGGGCGATGTATTGGCACCCGGCGGCGTGCATCGCGCGAACACCTGGCAGGGCGCATTCCCATACGAGAATCTGGCGGAGGACGGCTATACCGGCACCTCTCCGGTCTTCGCTTTCCCGCCAAACGGCTACGGCCTTCTCGACATGATCGGGAATGTCTGGGAATGGACCGATGATTGGTACGCGCCGCATCGGCCCGCCGCCGCGAAGGCCTGCTGCCTGCCCCGCAACCCGCGCGGCGGCCGGCGGGAGGATAGCCTCGATCCTGCAACCCCCGCGGCGCCGCGCAAAGTGCTGAAGGGCGGTTCTCATCTGTGCGCGCCCAGCTATTGCCGACGCTATCGTCCCGCTGCCCGCCAGCCACAAACCCTCGACACGGCCTCGGTGCACATCGGGTTCAGATGCGTCCGTCGTGTCGCAGCCTCATGACCTCCAACCCTTTCGACGACCCGATTCAAGGACCCTCCGTGACAGATCGTGATTCCTCTTCCATGCCGGGGCGGATGCATGCCCTCAGCCGCCGCGAGGTGCTGGCCGGCAGCGCCGGCTTCCTCGCCGCCGTTTCGGGCCTGGCGCTGCTCGCCCCCGGTGCCCGCGCCGAAAACGCGCCCCGCCCGCATATTCTCTACATCGTGGCCGACGATCTCGGCTTCGCCGATGTGGGATTTAGGGGTTCAGATATCCGCACCCCGAATATCGACGCGCTCGCGGCCGGCGGCGCGAAGCTGGACCGCTTCTATACCCAGCCCTTCTGTACCCCGACCCGCGCCGCGCTGCTCACGGGCCGGTATCCGATGCGCTATGGGCTTCAGGTTGGCGCGATCCCCTCGGGCGCCGGCTATGGCCTTGCCACCGACGAACTCCTGCTGCCGCAGGTGCTCAAGGAGGTCGGCTATCGCACGGCGCTGGTGGGCAAATGGCATCTCGGCCATGCCGATCAGAAATATTGGCCACGCCAGCGTGGCTTCGACTATTTCTATGGCCCGCTGGTCGGGGAAATCGACCATTTCAAGCATGAGGCGCATGGCGTTACCGATTGGTATCGCGGCAACGCCCTCTTGAAGGAAGATGGCTACGATACTGAGCTGTTCGGCGCCGATGCGGTCCGCCTGATCGGCGGGCACGATGCGAAAACGCCGCTCTTTCTCTATCTCGCTTTCACCGCGCCCCACACGCCCTACCAGGCGCCGCAACGCTATCTCGACCAATATTCGGGCATCGCTGATCCTGAACGCCGGGCCTATGCGGCGATGATCACCGCAATGGACGAGCAGATCGGCAAGGTCGTCGCGGCGCTCGAGGCGCGCGGCATGCGGGAGAACACGCTGATCGTGTTCCACAGCGACAATGGCGGCACCCGAAACAAGATGTTCGCCGGCGAAGGCGCGGTGGCTGGCGACTTGCCACCGAGCAACGCGCCGCTCCGCGAGGGCAAGGGCTCTCTCTATGAAGGCGGCACACGCGTCGTGGCGTTCGCCAACTGGCCGGGTCGCGTCGCGACGGGCACGTCGGAGGGCGTGATGCATGTGGTCGACATGCTGCCGACCCTGGCAAAGCTCGCGGGAGCATCGCTCGGCAGCAGCAAGCCGCTCGACGGCACGGATGTCTGGCCGGCGCTCGCGGCAGGCCAGGCCGGCCGCGGCGAGGTGCTCTACAATGTCGATCCGACGCAGGGCGCGGTGCGCGAGGGAAACTGGAAGCTCGTCTGGCACGTGGCGCTTCCACCCAAGGTGGAGCTGTTCGATCTCGCTAACGACCCCTCGGAGCGGACGGACCTCTCTGCCGCCCATCCCGACAAGGTCGCACAATTGCAGCGTCGCGTCGTGGATTTCGCCCTCACCATGGCGCCGCCGCTCTTCTATACGGCAGCGCTCAAGGCTACGCTTTCAGCACCCTTGGCGACCCCCGGCGAGGCGCTCTACGAGATGGGTCTGGAGAACGATTGATGCGCGAGTCCCGCTTCCGGCACCTTGGCCTGTCTTGCGCGGCTCAGGCGCTCAGCGGCGCAACCTTTTTTGCGCTAGCCTGGGGCGCGTCAGCGCAAGCAGCCGATCTGGCGGCCGCCCCGCCCTCGGCGCCAGCACCGGTGGTCGCGGTTTCGACCGCCGACACGCCGGTATTCTATGGCACGCTCTATCTCTGGGCGAGTTCGCTCAGCGGCAGAACCTCCACTCTACCCAATCTGCCCCCCGCAGACATCGACCTAAGCTTCAAGGACCTTTTGAAGAATCTCAACGGCGCCGTGATGGCCACCGGCGAAATGCGCATCGGACGCTGGGGCTTCCTCGCGGATGTGATGTTCACACAGGTGACGCCCACCGGAACGCTCCCAGGCCCCTTGCGGTCCGATATCGCGCTGCGCGCCCGCAGCCTCACTTTGTCGGCCGATGTGCTCTATCGGCTCTACGAATCCACCACGCTGAATATCGACGCCGGCGCGGGCCTGCGTTATTGGCATCTTGGCAACCAGCTCAGCATAGAGCCGGCCTTCCTGCCGGCCTCCTTCAGCGTCACTCAATCTGAAGATTGGGCCGACCCGGTGATCGCCGCCCGCATCCAGGCGCAACTCGGTGGACCGTGGAGCATGACGTTGGTCGGCGACATTGGCGGCTTTGGTGTCGGCTCCAATTCAACCTGGCAAGCGATCGGCACGCTCAACTATCAGTGGAACGATAAACTTGCGCTGCGCGCCGGCTATCGCGCGCTCTCGGTCGACTATGAAAATGGCAGCTTTCTCTACGACGTGCTGATGCAGGGGCCTATCGTGGGCGCGACCTACCGCTTCTAGCTTGCACGCGCCGCCCGGAGGAGGGGCGGCGCCTGTCGCATTAGATGCAGATGCAGATGCAGACCGCATCGTCTGATCGAAGCGGGATATTCCGTGAATTGCGGACGCCGTGTCGCGAGCCCCGTTTTGGGAGTGAATGGCGGGCAGCGCCCGACGAAGATGAGCACTACGAAGTCATCATAACCATCTGATGATAATAGAGATATTACCTCCGATGCGGCAATCGGCGGGTTTCGGTGACGTTTGGAGGGCGAACGGCGGCCCTGTCGGGTGTTTGGCGGCTGCCTTGGACTCGGAACCCTCGTCCTGCTGCGTGGCTTCAAGATCAGCCAATCGATGTGCCCAAAATTCGTAGCGAGGAGGGATTCCCATAGGCACCGATGTGGTGCATAGTGGTGCACCACGAGGGACCATGCTATATGTCGTCAAAGGTGAGATTTTCGGTCAGTTTGGATCCAAAGACCAATCAGGCCATTGAGGAACTGGCGCAGCGACACAAGCCGGAGCTTTCGAAGAGCTATATCGTCGAATACGCTCTGCTTCGCCTTTTGAAGGCGATGGATTCAAAGCAGCTCTTGCTCCCGCTTGAGGTCGGCCATGACCTGGAACGCTGAGCGCGCCGCTCAAATTACTGAATGGTGCTCCGTCCAGTGAAGCGGCTAAACTCATATATCTCGATCGGAGCGCGCCATGGATAGCCAAGGCCGCGAGCTTCTAGAGCAAGTATATGGTGCGTTCTCCGAAAGGTCGAACGATCTCCTTGATGCTGTCGCGCAGCCCGGCGCGCTCAGCGACAAGGATGGCTCCGACTCGCGCTGGACTGATCTAGGTGATTGGCTAAGCCTCGCGAAACGACTCGGGGCCGAAAAAGTGCTCTTCGTTCGCGGCGACCCCGTCGCGGTATTTAGCGACGCTCACGAGGCGTCGGACGAGGTGGCGCTGGGGGAGCTGTATCGCCGTGCTTGGTGCATGACGGAGCCCCGCTGTCTTTTTGTTGCGCTTCCGCAGGAACTCCGCGTCTACGATCTCAATACTCCGCCGAAGCGCGGGGGGCCACCAAGTGATCCGTGGCGGGTGCTTTCGTCTGCCGCCGATGTTCTCAAGTTGACGCGGGAAATCGACGAATATGGCCCTGACCTGCAGGGACTAATGGAAGTGGGCAATTCTGCACCCGCTCGTGCTGACCGCCGGCTCATTGATGATCTGCGGCATGTCCGTTCGCAGCTTGAAGCAACAGGCCTTTCTATGGCCGAAGCACATGCCCTCATCGGCCGTTCGATCCTCGTTAGGTATCTGGAAGATCGTGGCGTACTGACGCAAGCCTATTTCGATGAAGTGGCTGGCGACAATCAGGCATGGCAGTTTGCCCTCTCTAACGCGGGCGCCATACCCGTCCTTGGACCGCCGGGAAAGCAGCGCCTCTACGACAGGGTGCTTTGCGATGCTGACTTTACCCACGCGCTATTCAAAAGATTATCGACGGACTTTAACGGCGATCTGTTTGCGCTCGGAGAAGCGCGGGAGAAGCGGTTCGACGGCGTGGCGCTGAAGCTACTGCGCGCATTCCTGCTTGGAGAGATTCAGGCCGGCCAACAACCCCTATTTTTCTGGGCGTATGATTTTGAGGTAGTCCCTCTTGCGCTGATCAGTAGCATTTACGAGCAATTTTATCATGATGCTCTCAGCAAGGAGACTTCCAGAAGGGCCGAGAAGAATTCGACGAATACACCATCACAAGCCGACGATGGGGCGTCTGCTCGCGTCGTTAATGATGACGTCGAAAGCAATAGCTTCGAAGGAAGTGAACTAAAACACGGTGCTGGCACGCACTATACACCAGCCAACCTTGTCCACGATGCACTACGCAGGACGCTGACACCGAACTGCCTAGCGGTTCATCCGAAGATTCTAGACCCCGCTTGCGGGTCGGGGATTTTCCTCGTGGAAGCATTTCGCCGGATCGTGCGCTATGAAGCCCAAGCTCAAAAGCGTAAGCTGTCGCCGGACGAGTTGCGCGCCATTTTGCAACATCGCATCTTCGGCATTGAAATCAATGCGGAGGCCGCACGCGTTGCAGCGTTCAGTCTTTACTTGGCACTTCTTGATCAACAGGAGCCACCCGATATCGCCTCGGGAGCGCCGTTGCCTTACTTGCTGCATAGTGGACCGCGAGATGAGAAGCATTTTGGAACCCTGATCGTCTCGGATGCCTTTGCGCTGACCAACGATGAACGCGAATTGCTCTCGAGCCGCGTAGCAGCCAAGAAAGCCTATAAAGGTCGATCGGGCGATGTCAGTCTGCTGGCTAATGCCGGCGTGCTGGACCTGCCGTCCGGCGGCTTTGATGTTGTGATTGGCAATCCCCCTTGGCAGGAAGCGCCGTCACTCCCTCGTGGCTGGGCAGCCGCTTTCAACCTTCCGGAAGGCGAAGGAGCGTACTCCCAGCTTTTCATTCACCGAGCTCTGACGTTGCTCCGAGAAGGCGGGAGGCTGGGGCTTCTCGTCGGAATGAAGGTATTCTGGAACGACCGCGATACGAGTAGAGCATTTCGTAGCTATCTCCTGACACATGCGGCACTTAGGCAAGTCGTGAACATGGCGCATGTGCGTCGTGTGTTTTTCGCGAAAGCGGTTGCGCCGTTCGCATTCTTGCTTGCTGAAAAACGCCCGCCGTTGCTCGATGAGCGGCTTGTAATCTGGAATGCAAGACGGCTTCGATCCGTAGATCGGTTGCGGTCCATGGCCGCCGTACCGCTTGATCGACGCGTCGTGGCTCAAGGCGATCTAGCAGAAGCGGATTATCTTTGGAAAGCCTATTGGTGGGGCGGGCACCATGATGCCGCGCTACTGTCTAGGTTGGCGCTGGAGCGCACTCTAGGTGAAACAGTCCGGAACGCCGACCCACAGCCGCGTTACGGCTGGCAACGCGGCAACTCCATCCCGTCCGGAAAGGTCGCGACGCTGCCGGAGCTCAGTAACCGAAGGGTGCAGCCCTTTGGACGCCTGCAAGATGCTTGGTTTGTGCCACCACCGACCGGAATCAAACGAGATCCCGATCAACGAATTTATAGCGGACAGCGCTTAGTAATTACGCATGGCGTAAGGGAGCCGATCGGCCCTGTCGCCCGGCTAGAGACCCGTGAGTTTTCTTTCCGTCATAGTTTCTATTGCATTCCATTGCCGCACCTTTCCGAGAGCGAAGCTCAGTTAGTGCTTGGAGTGATGTGGTCTTCGCTCGGCCGCTATCTGTTGTTTATGACCGCAGGCAGTTGGGGCGGGTGGCACGATAAAGTGACTGCTCGCGACCTGCTCCGCATGCCAGTTCGTCTTAAACCCTCTTGGGGCATGCCGAAAGCGAAACATGAAGACGCGGCAGTGCGGGTTGCGCAAGCAGTAAACCACCTGCGCGAGCTTCCGTCCTCCGATGCTCTTGAACTTGAGCTTTTTGACGTCTCTTCCCAGGGAGAGCCCAAAGAAATTTGGCTGCATGTACTCGACCAAGCCATTTTCGACTTGTTTGAGCTTACCAAAGCTGAACGTGAATTAGTTGAGGATTTCTGGGCTGAAAACCACGAGCTTTACTGGAAAGGAGCGGAGGCGGACGCAGCCAGACGTTTGACAATAACAGGAGCTTTGAGCGGTAGACGCGCGGACTTGTCCGAAACTTCGGATCGCATTGGTCTGAAGCCTTACCTTCGGGCTTTTCTGGAGTCGTGGAATGAGCATTTGCCGGAGGGTTCCGAATTCCACTGGCACGTAGCCCTTTCGCCGGCTCGCGATGCGATTTCTGTGGTTTTTTGTTTGGGGAGCTCTGAGAAATCGACCCAGCAAGTTTCCAATCGGAATTGGGAATCAATTGTCGCGCAGTGCGCTGAGGCACTCAATCAACCGATCTCGCCTGCATTCTATACCAAACGTGTCATCAGAGCAGCGACGGCAGACAGCTTTATCATTTTGCGCGAGAACACACGCCGCCTTTGGACAGCCAGTACCGCGCGGGAAGACGCCGAAGCGCTGTTCGTACAGCTAGCTGTGCGTAGCGAAGGTTGACCGGAATGGCTGGGCTAAACGACGTCTCGACTAATCTGTGGCCGACTTTTGTCGAGAAAGTCCAAGACATCGTCCAAGCCGGCCTCCAGCGCCTTGCCGAGGACGCCGAGGAAAATGGGTTCGCCGCGTCATGTGAGAATGACTTAAACCGAGAATTGTTTTTTCGGATGAGGCGGATTGCCGCTGACCGTCACAAGACCCTGCTCTCGATATCCCCAAGCCCAGTTTTGATCCGAGAGCATACTTGGAACCTAGTCGCTGCCTACGAAGCAAACAATCAACCTAGCCCAGACGATCCAGAGAGAACGCCACGAGAAAATAAGCGGCCGGACTTCCAGTGGAGTTTCTTGGATGATCAAGCGACAGACCTTGATCGCGCGGCGAGAACATATGTCGTTGAATGTAAGCGTTTAGGCCAAACAATCAGTGCTTGGGCCTTCAATGCAAACTATGTGACCCAGGGCGTCGGCCGATACATTGCCAAATCCCATCTTTATGGCAAAGACGACGCCGGGGGTGGCATGATCGGCTATATTCAATCAATGGACATAGATGCGATCTGGGCCGAAATTGGTCATAATCTTGGCAATGCAGGAATCCCGGCACTTCCCGAGCTAATACCTATTTCAGGATCACCCGCCCTTTATGCAACATCTCACGAGCTAATTCGCTCGGATGCGTCTTCGCCATTCCACCTGCAACATATTTGGGTCGATCTCCGTGCGTCGGGCGCGCAATTGACGTCTGATCGACGTAATGCTGAGAAAGCGGAATAGAGGCGTATGACGGAAAGTTTCAATTACATCTCCTTCGGTAACTGGGAAAATGTCGTGGGGAACGTCGATGTCGTCACCATGGGACGGGGACGTATGTTCGAATACACGCCGTCCGACACCGAAAAGAGACTCGAAAGCCTAGACGGAACCGCTATCGCCTTCCTGGAAAAACTGCCAACGTTCTTGTGCAGCGAGATCAAGCAGGGTGGAGACACTGTCTCCATGCTCATCAAATACGGCCGAATTTCCGCCATCGAGCCAGGACGCAAGGAGGTGTCTGCCGCCTTCGAGACCGTGACCGACTTTGGAGAGGTCGATTTCGAGGATATCGAGGCTGCGCGTAGGGTGTTTGGCGCGGATAAATTCCAGCTCTATCGGACCCATTGGGCCGTCCGCGAAGGCAATGCTCGTGACATCCTTGACCGACTGGCTGAGGCCAAGCCAGCTCTTGGCGAGGCCATCCCAGCAGAGGACGTTCCTGCCGACGGCAGCGCCGCCGTCCAACCGCCACCGCGCGACAAGAAGATTATCGGCGACGCCGACAGCGTGGAACGGTTTCTTGAATTGCTTTATAGTTCCCCGGCGAAGGTGGGGACTGAGACCTTCTTTCGGGGGCACAGTGACGCGCGCTATGAGTTGACGCCATCCCTGCTGCGCAAATGGGACAATGGTGACTGGCAGTTCATGCCCAGCGAGGACCGGCTCTGCAAGGAGTTGCTGATCGCTCATCATGACGAGTTCCAAGGCGATAACTATTGCTTCGACCGTCTCGTGCGAATGCAACATTATGGTCTGCCAACGCGGCTGCTCGACATCTCCGGTAATCCGCTGGTGGCACTGTTCTTCGCTTGCTCGTGCAAGCCAGATCAACTCGGAGCCGACGGCGAGGTCATCGTCTTCCAAATCGCGTCGGACAGGGTGAAATACTACGATTCCGACACCGTCAGTTGCCTGTCCAACCTTTCCAACCTGACCTACGCGCAGAAGAACGATATAGACCTCAGCCTCGACCGGGGCGCTTTCAACGCGACAGATGTCGCCGGAAAACTGCTTCACCATATCAAGTCAGAGAAGGGCTTTTTTGAGGGGCGGATCGTTCCCGACGACCTCCGTTCGATTATTTGCGTGAAGGCGAAGCGCACGAACACGCGCATTAAGTCGCAATCCGGTGCCTTCTTGCTGTTTGGGCATGAGGCCGCGTTGCCTGATGCGGGACAGGATGGCATTGAGATCAGTCGGGTGACGATCAAGAATAAGGCGCACATTCTCAACCAACTCGACCGGATCAACATCAACGCCACTACCGTCTATCCGAGCATCGACCAGACCGCAGTACATTTGCGAGATCAGCATCAGTCGCCGAAGCCTGTCAGAACGGCGCCAAGCGCTGCGCCTGACAATCTTGCTGCCGTTTGAGGGGATAGTTTCGTACGGATTAAGGCAATAGCTAACGACGAAGTATCGGGCTGTAGCGTGGAATCGGCGGTCCTGCATACCGCATGGTGGTGTGCGGTGATCGGCGGCAATATCGCGCTATAGAGGGTAATCGGCGGGGCTGGCGGGCAGCGCCCGATGAAGATGAGAACTATGAGATCGTCATAACCCTTTGATGATTATGGAGATACTTCATATTATGCGACTATCGGCGGATTTCGGCGGCGTTTAGGTGGCGTTTAGGTGGCGAACGGCGGCCAAATCGGACGTTCGGTGGGGAATCGTCCGCTTTTCACCCCGATTGCCGTCGTTCAGTCGCTCCTTGGAGCTGGATCTGTGAGCCTAGGAGCGGCACCATGCAATACTCTCTAGTAAACGGAAACCGGCGCGAAGCCTTTGTGGGCGGACGGGGCCTTTGCCCTACCTGCGGCGCAGCGATGATTGCCAAGTGCGGGCCGCGCATCCTGCACCACTGGGCTCATGCCGGCCGGCGGAACTGCGACCCGTGGTGGGAGAATGAAACCGAGTGGCATCGGGCATGGAAAAATCTCTTCCCCGAGTCCTGCCGGGAGATTTCGCACGTCGCGCCTGACGGCGAGATCCACCGCGCGGATATAAAGACGCCAACAGGGATTGTCATCGAGGTCCAGCATTCGGCGATGACTGACGCCGAGCGGCAGTCGCGTGAAAACTTCTATGGCAATCTCGTTTGGGTGATCGACGGACGCGGATTCCGGGACAACTTCGACATCTACCATCTGCTCCCCGCCCCGGAGTCCGAGATTGCGCAGGACCTAGTGTGGTGTAAGGCAAGCCGACCCATGCAGGGCGCGGCGCGTGGCCTGTTCTTCCGTCTGTCGGAGGGGCAGGCGGAATTTCCGGATGAGACCATCACCAAGGCGACGATGCGGGGCGGTATCTACCACAGCATCCATGAAATCGAAGCAGATGTAGCGCAGGCCTACCGCGGCCATCACCAATATGACTGGGTGCGGCCGCGTCGCACTTGGCTGGACGCTGCCTGCCCAGTCTACATCGACTTCGGTGACGATCGCCTCGTGCGGCTCGACATCTATGACGAGTCCGGCTTGCGCTGCATCCGTCTCATCTCGAAGCGTAAGTTCGTGCATGACGTCATGGTCGAAACCGACGGTCGCGCGATCGCGACGCGCTTTTACCCCATCGGGCTCGGCTGAAGAGGATTATCAGTTCATTTATGCCTTAGGTGGCCTCGCCCAACCTTCGTTCAGTTTCTCTAGAACTTTCTCAGGCCAGCCTTCGTACCAGTACCAGGCATTGGCAACCTGCACGCCATATCCCTTGCCCAGACTACGTGCATCGAGCTGTTCTGAAAGTTTTGTATGATCGTACATGTTGAAAGCCGGAAATCCGGCTTCGCGAACCTTCGAGACGATCTGTGACGGGAGGAACTTCGGACGTTCCACTTCCTTAAGGAGCACCCGTTCGGCAGCCTCAGCCTCGGGGGAACCCGCCTTAATGAACTCCACTGCTAGATCGGCCTTCGACGCCTTGCCGGAAAGCTTCGGAACAAAGGCGACGCGATATCGGAACTTTGGATCTTTCTGCTCCTCGTCGGTGAGCCCATTGTGAAAATTGTCCATGGCCGTAGCGACGTTCGCGGGAAGGTCTGCACCGATTAGGGCCTTGCGCTGCGCGCCATCGAAGGTCACGAATTGCAAAGCTATCGGGAGGCGCTTTTCCAGCGCGAACTGGCGCCCGAAGATGTCCTTGATCGCATCGTTGAAATTGATGCAGCAGGCTTGGAGCTTTGAGCTGAGGGCGTCGTCGATTCGATTTGTGGACCTGTGCTCGATCTCGTTGCGGACATCGATCAGAAACTTCAAATTGTTTACCACCCCGGCATCCAGCGGACACGAGCCAGTCGTGATACACTGGCTGAGTTCCCAATATTTCTCAGCTCCGTTTGGAGTGCGCTCCACCACACCCGCCCGCTTATGGCGATAGTCGATTCCTTCACGCTTGTAGTAGGCGTGAAGAAGATAGGTCCACGCGATGACGATGGTTACAATGAACAACTCGGCCCGAAAATGCAGGCCCGCGCTGTTGAATGTGTGAACCGCTGCAATCATCGCTTCGCGCGCCTTGATCAGCAACTCGTCGCCTTGGAGATCAAGGCCGGTGTCCGGATCGACGCTCGGCCAAGCGTCGAGGAAAGCGTCAAGTTCATCGTCGGTGGCAGCCTTGATCGCCTTGTGTTTGGCGCCATCGCGTATCTCGGAAATGCGCGCGTGATTGATCGAGCGCGTCGGTCGCGAGAAGTAAGCTTGGATATCTTGCGGAACGAATTTACGCGCCAGCATAGTTTTTACTAACGCAACTTCCCACTTATCAAGAGTATTGCCTGGTCTTCTTGCCATGAGTGCCCCTCCCGGTCTCAGTGATACCATTGCCGGAAGCAGATCGCATCGCTAATCGTTCAATGATCGGCGACGGTATCGGGCCTTTGACGCGTATGTTGCTCAGCTATTGCGAGATTGCCCACGCAAACATTCGATCGCCGAAGTGATCGCGGCATCATCCGGTTTGGCCGAACCCCATTCCTTCCAGAAATCCCGCGTCGCGCTATCCGGTGCCACTTTGGGCATATCGAGCTTGATCCGCGTCGGCAGCAAAACCGCGTCACCCAACAACAGCGCCTCACCCGTATCAAGCAACGGCAAGATGCTCGTCAGCCCAGCCAGCGAATCCGACATCAGGCGCTTGATGACGCCCTGATCGGTTTCGTTCGTCAGGCGCAAAGCCAAGAAATTGTTGCACTGGCTGAGAATCGTCCGGCTGACATCCGAGGGGCGCTGGCTCACCACCAACAGCGAGAAGCCGTATTTGCGGCCCTCTTTGGCGATCCGCTCGAATGATCCGAGGGCCTGGCGCTGGACCGCATCAGCGTCATCGCGAACCGGAAGATAGAGGTGCGCCTCATCGCACAGCAGCGTAACCGGCGTCCGAGTCTTCCCGCTCATCCAGAACTGAACATCATAAAGCAATCTCGCCAGCGTCCCCGTCACTACCGGGAGCACGTCGGCGGGCACTTCAGAGAAGTCGATAACCTTGATGCCAGTGTCATCGCCAGATTGCAGCAGCTTGAGCACCTGCCCTGCAAGCCAGTCGTATTTCATCGCAGCGGGCGGCGGTGCGAACATGAAGCCGTAGCGACGATCGTCCAGCTTCGCTTCGAGGCGTGACAGGAACCGCGTCAGCTTGTCCTCCCATTCCCCCTTTACCGGGCCGGTCTTACCAACCCCTTTTGTGGTGTTGTCTGTGTTCAGAAGCCCGACCAACTGTTTTACGTCGTAAGGAATCGGCGAATCGACAGTGTAAGTTTTCTTGATGTCCGCCTTCTTCTCGGCATCGAGCGTCTGCCCTTTTAAGGAGCGGACATGCAGCGTGAACCGCGACGCCTGATTTGGCGCGTTCTGGTCGCTGCGATCGAGGATCATCGACAGCATTTCATCACGGTTTAGCAACCAATATGGCAGGAACAGCGTGTCGTTGCCCGGATTCTCCAGATCGCCGGGACCAGCGACGCGGAAGCGCGTAGCGAATCCTCCGTTCGCCTTATCTGCCAGCGGAGCGTATTCGCCGTGCATGTCGAACACGATGATGTTTGGAAACTTCAGCTTCGCGGCCCGTTCGAGGATCAGTGCAACCGCCCAGCTTTTGCCCGATCCGGTGCTTCCGAGGATCGCTGCGTGCCGCTGAAAGAACTTGTCGCCACTGGCGATCGCATCGGCCGTGCGATCCGCAACGAACGTGCCGAGCTTGAGTCTTTCATCGGCGGAAAAACCTGCGCCCAAAATTCCCATGAAGCGCTGAAGGTTTCCGCCTTCAATGACGAAGCAGTCCCGGTCGATCTGCGGAAAGCTATCCGCACCGCGCTTGAAGGTATTCCGCCGATCTCCCTCCACCGTTCTGAATGTGCCGATCAACACGCCTTGGATCAGGTCGGTCGGCACCGCTGCCAAAAGCCCGCCATCGGCATCCTCATCGTCCGGGCCGGGCAATTCTTCCCTGATGCTGCGGGTGACGCGCTCGGTCATGGCGATGAGATATTCGCGCTCCGTCGCGCCGCGAATGGCGATGAGCTGTCCGATGCCGATCCGCGTGAGCAGAACGGAGTTCGTCACATCGATCGCAACACGGCTGGTATCGACCGACGCGACGCGCCCGATTTTATCCTCGTCAGCAAATTGGAGAGCGGCTTCAGTCATGGTTCAAGCACCTCGGCAACGAATGAGCCCAGATCCCACAGGTCCAGACCGGGAAAGAAAGTCTCGACGTCAGCGACAAAGACGCCAGAGCCGGAAACGCCAGCTTGTTCGGCGCGCTGAATCGCGATGACATTGCGGCACTCATTTACGAGCTTCACCGCGTTATCCCAGAGTCCGTAGGTCAAAAGGAGCGTGGGCACGCCACTGCGGATACGGGGCGTAAGGTGAGTTTCCAGGTGATCGTCGTTGAAGCCATAGCCGATCACGAGAAAGCGGCTGGCACGGTCGATCGCCGAATTTGCCCGTTCCCGATGGCGGTCGAACGGGCTTTCGTAGCCGTTGCGGAACTTGTTCAACCCCGGCGTGATGATGAGCCGCGTTAGATCGAGATCGCCAGAGTAGCGAACGGGCTTTCCGTCGCGGTGATACCAATCGAGACTGCCATGAGTTTGAAGATATTGGCGCGCGGACGATAACGATACTGTGCTCGTCCCGCCTTCAGCGTCACTTCCCGGCAGAAGCTCAAGCGGCTTTCCTGCTCGTTCAACTCTCCTGCAAAATGGCCGACGAACAACGTATCGACGCCGAGACCGGCTTCTTCCACGGCGACCTCAACCAAGCGATCATAGTTGGTCGTAACGACCGGAAGTCCGGTGTGAGGTTTCAACAAGTGCTTGACGAGCCCAGTAAAACGCAGCGTCCGGGTCCGCGAGAAAACTTCGGCAACGATTTGGCGCTCACGCATAGCGATCAGTTCGGCCGTGCGCGCAACGATCGCGATTTCCAGTCCTGTCGTCGGTGGCACTTCCAGAAGAGCCGCTTCGAGTCCCTTGGTCGGCAGGAGCGGTGAAATCGCGTTCCACCGATCGACCTCCGCTGCCGCCAAGCCTGTTGTCACTGTCGCATCGAGATGGGTAGCCAGTTCGCCCATACCCGGCAGCCCTTCCGCACATGACAGACCCGAGCCGACAACCGTTACTAGGCCGTCTGTCAGATGCTGTTGCAACAGCAGTTTAAGCTCGTGAATGTCCAAGCGTGCCCTCTCGCCAGTCTCTTTGGGGACCGATTCGGTCAGTATGGCCGATGATCAATTCCTAAGCGATACCAACTATATCGCGACAGAATAACAAAAACGGCGATCAGAATGCTCGGCTTCCAGGCTCAGCGGCTTTGCACATCCTGATCCAGCTTTATGCCCGTCTCCCGCTACCGCTCACGCCGGGCGGGTTGCTTGGGGGTCTCCCCCTGGCGCGGCGCAAGGGATCGCTGACGCTCGGCCGGGACGGTCTCCCCAGCCTTCCTCCACGTCGTTCCTCCGTTCCGTGCAGGCCGGGTGATCCCCCTCCGTCCCGTCCGCCCTTGCTCCTTGCACCCCCCGGTCTCGGCGACGGCCAGGGTTGCAGCGCAGCGCTGCGCTCCAACCCAAGCCAATGAGGATCAAGACAATGACCTATCGTCTCGCTACCCGGTTCGGCCGCAACTCTCACCAGATCAGCGGGCGTGAAGCCCTCGACAACGAAACCCTTTACCGTCACGTCCCGTCCATCTTCGCCCGCGAAGCCCATGACAGCCGCTCGGAGCGTTATGTTTACGTCCCCACCATCGAGATCGTGGAGGGGCTGCGCCGGGAAGGATGGTTCCCGTTCTTCGCCGTGCAGGCGGTGCCGCGTGACGGCGAGCGCATGGGCCATGCCAAGCACATGCTGCGCCTGCGCCGGGATGGCGGTATCGGCAAGCAGGAGGCGGCAGAAGTTATCATCGTCAATTCGCATGACGGGACGAGCGCCTATCAAATGTTCGCGGGCGTACTGCGTTTCGTCTGCACCAACAGCATGATTGCGGGCGAGCGGTTCGAGGAAGTCCGCGTCCCCCACAAGGGCGGGATACAGGATCAGATCATCGAGGGCGTCTATACCGTGGCGGAGGATTTCCCGCGCCTGATCGACGCCACGGAAGGCATGAAGGACACGCGGCTTTCGCAGGCCGAACAGACCGTGTTGGCCGAGGCGAGCCTTGTCGCCCGCTATGGCGAAGACGAAAGCCCGGTTCGCCCGGACCAGATCATTGCTCCGCGCCGCCGTGAGGATGTCGGGCAAAGCTTGTGGCAGACCTTCAACGTCATTCAGGAAAACCTCATCCGGGGCGGGGTCGACGGACGCCGCCAGACTTCGGACGGGCGTATCCGCCGCAGCCGGACCCGCGCCATCAACGGCATCGACCAGAATGTCGGCCTCAATCGCGCCCTGTGGACATTGGCCGAAGGAATGCAGCGCCTGAAAACCGCCTGATCGTAAAGCCGTAGAGCCGCCAATTCGGTTCTACGGCTTCCCGCAACATCGTGACTTCGATTTTGCGCCGATCCGCTTTGGCGGATCGGCGGGCTTGCTGCGCAAAATGCGGCTCGCCGGGCTGGCCCGGCTCGCCAAGTCAAATCTGTTATGGTAGTAAAACATTTACCATTTTTGATGTGTTTTCAAGATCATGGTATCTTGAAACAGTATCTGCAAAATCTATCCAAGGTTGTTCAGTCTTCACCTCTCTTGCGCTTGAGATGAGCGTAGATATGAGGTGACGCCATGCCGAGTTCTGACTGGCGCGCGCCGGCAGCCTATGCACATGTAGATCATATTTCTGCTGCCGGTTTTGCCTGGGAATATCTTCGACGCGACGAAGATTATCGTCGTGATTTTCGCCGGATAAAGGCGATCAGTTCAGAGAACCCAAATGCTCGGATCGCGTTTTCCGAGCGCTGGGGGTTGCGATTTCGCGACCGACCCCGATCAACCTGCCGATCGCGCACGGCTGTTCTGGCTGCCGTCACTGCTGCCTGACGCTTTCGAGCTGCGTTCTTCGCCCGGCGACGAAGCCGACCCTGCCGCGATGCCAGCCGATCTGGCTGCGTTGCCCGGTCTCGATCTCCGCAGCGCCGTGGACGGTGCATCGCATGGCCTTTGGCGTTCCGGCGATCTGACACATCAGTTCTGGCTCGCAGACCCGTTGCCGCGTGGTCATGGCGCGTTCTGCGTGGTGCTTCCGCTCGACATACTGCTGGAGCTACGCATTGCAGCGCTGTTGCGCTTTTGGCGAGCGCTCCGCCACCGATCGCCCGGCGACTGGCGCCACGACCTTCCGCCGCAAACCCGTAGCCGGCATGTCCTCACATTGCGGGCGCTGGACGGAAAGCTAGATGGCGCCAGCTATCGGCAGATTGCCGAAGCGCTTCTCGGCTTCCACGGACGCAAGGCCGATTGGGAAATTGACCCGCGCAAAAACCAGATTCGGCGTCTGGTTGCCGATGGCCTCCATTACATGCGCGGGGGCTATCGCGACCTGCTGCACTATCCGGTTCGCCTGCCTTCGCAACGTTGATCCTCGCTCCGCCTGGATCGGATCGACCGGGGTGCCGGAATCACACCCCCCCGATTCCGGCACGCTGCAAGCCGCCGGTTCTCCGCCACGGTTCGCCATAGCCCGCTGCCGCCCTCGGTAGCCCGCTCGAACCCGACCGGAGATCCGATCATGATAGACCCGAAGACGGGGCTGCCGCCCCGATACCTGCGCGCGCCCGATGCGGCCCGCTTCCTCGGCATTTCCATCCGCACGCTGGAAAAGCACCGCACCTACGGCACCGGCCCGACCTACCGCAAGATCGGCGGACGGATCGTCTATTCCGTTGATGACCTTCAGGCGTGGACCGAGGACGGCATCCGCAAATCCGCGTCGGAAAAGACCGCAACGCGCGTTTTCCCGGCCCGTCCGCTGACGCCTGCCGAAAAGGCGTCCCGCTGAATGCCGGGCGCCGACCATAACGCCCAACGGCGCCTAGGAGAGCGCAGCGAACGCGAACGGCTCGATCCCTTCGTGGTCGCGACCGGCGACGCCAGCCCCCGCGATCAGCGCGATCTCATGGAGCGGCCGTTCTTCTCGCTCGCCAAGGCCAAGCGCATCGCCCCGATCCTTTATGAATCCGGCGGGCAGCGCGTCGAAGTCTTCGGGATGCCCGAACACGGCATGGCGACGATCTGGGACGCCGACGTGCTCATCTGGGCCGCCAGCCAGATCGTCGAGGCCGAGAACCACGGCCTGCGCACTTCGCGCTTCCTGCGCTTCACGCCATACCAGCTCTTGCAGGCGATCGGCCGCGCCACCGGCGCGCGCGAATACCGCCTGCTGAAGGGTGCGCTTGCCCGTCTGCAATCGACGGTGATCCGCACCACCATCCGCCACGGCGAGCATTGGCGGCGGCACCAATTCTCCTGGATTAACGAATGCGAGGAACTCACCACCCGTGACGGCCGCGTCGAGGGCATGGAGTTCGTCCTGCCCGACTGGTTCTATCGCGGCGTCATCGACCGATCGCTGGTCCTGACCATCGACCCGCTCTATTTCCGGCTGACCGGCGGCATCGAACGCTGGCTCTACCGTGTCGCCCGCAAGCACGCCGGCCACCAGCAACATGGCTGGCTGTTCGAGGTCGCTCACCTTCACGAGAAGTCGGGCAGCCTCGCGCGCATCTCCGATTTCGCGCTCGACCTGCGCCGCATTGCCGCCCGCCAGCCGCTGCCTGGCTATCGCCTCGACATCTGGCGCGAAGGGCAGCGGGAGATGATGCAAATCCGCCCCCTCCGGTCTGTCCACAGTGCCTGTGGATAACCATGTGGAAGCGCTCGTGACTTCGGGCGCAAACGGTATCGGGACTTCGGGCGCAGGACTATCGGGATTTCGGGCGCGCGAACCGCAGTTAAGTCTCTGGCCTGAAACGCAGAATCCGACTGCTAACTTAGAGTCTAACAAAGAATCTAACTCTTCTTCTTTGACGCGCACGCACGCGAGGCATGGTGCCGGTGCCACCCGGAGGGGTGCGCCATGATCGTCGCGCTCCTCAATCAGAAGGGCGGCGTCGGCAAGACGACGCTGGCGCTGAACATCGCCGGAGGATGGGCGCGGCAGGGCAAGCGCGTCACGCTGATCGACGCGGACCCGCAAGGGTCTGCGCTGGACTGGTCGCAGCAACGCGCCCGAGAGGGGCTGGCCCGCACGTTCGGCGTCGTCGGCCTGGCCCGCGACACATTGCACCGGGAAGCGCCGGAGCTGGCGGGCAACGCCGATCATGTCGTGATCGACGGCCCGCCGCGTGTCGCGGCCCTGATGCGCTCGGCGCTGCTCGCGGCCGACCTGGTGCTGATCCCCGTGCAGCCATCGCCGCTTGACGGCTGGGCCTCGGCCGAAATGCTGGCGCTTATCACCGAGGCGCGCATCTATCGGCCCGAACTGGTCGCGCGCTTTGTGCTCAACCGATGCGGTGCGCGCACCGTGCTCGCCCGCGAGACGGCCGAGACGCTGTCAGATCACGATCCGCCGGTGCTTGCCGTCACCATCGGGCAGCGTATCGCCTTCGCCGCCGCCGCACAGTCGGGACGGCTGGTATCCGAACTGGACGACGACACGCCCGCTGCACGCGAGATCGTGGCGCTGGCGGCGTCGATCGACGCCCTCGGCATCAAGAGGGTAGCGCCGTGAGCGAACGTCCACCCCGTCGGGGCTTCGCCGCCCGTCCGGCCGATCCCGAACACTGGATCAAGGCGGCGGACGCTCCGCCCCGCGATGCCGATCCGGCCAGTTTCACGGCGCGGCTCACCATCGACGTGACGCCCGAGCTGCGCGGCCGGATCAAGATCGCCGCGTTCCGGCGCGGCATCACCGTTGCCGACATGCTGCGCGATCTGCTCGCGCGCGAATTTCCCCTAAACCCCGAAGGAGACCCATCATGACCAGCGCCGCGGTGCCCCGCGCGCGCGGCGGCCCCATGCCGTCCGCGTTGCCATCCGACAGCCTTACCCATGTCGAACTGACGCATATCGAGAAGCGGATCGAGAACTGGATCAGGTTCGGCCGAGAGGTCCACGAACAGGTGCTGGACCGCCGCCGCCGTGTCTTCTCCTATCGCGCTGGCAGCATCTTCGCCTTCGTCCGGTGGGCGGCCAACGACTTCGGCACCATCATCTCGCGCATCGACATCGTGCGCGCCGTTGAGCCGGGAGAAGCATATCAGACGCTGCCTTTCGTGCGCCCCGGCGGTGAAATCCTGCTCAAGATTGAAGGCTGGCCCAAGGTCGAACAGGTGATCCGCCATATCGACGCGGTGGAGGCTGCCGGCATCGACGCTTGTGAGGTCGCACCCGACCATTGGCGGCATGTCGGCAACTGGATCGGTGCCGGCCATGCGCCGCGCCCCTACACGGAGGATCGCCATCAGGCGTGGCTCAAGCGGCGGGAGATCGAGCAATGACCCGCTTCGGCTACGTCATGGTGACGTATTTCGCGACAATGGGCGTCGCCATCGCCGCGTTCATTCCGACGCCGCCGCGCCTCGTCTGGAACGCCTCGGCCAGTGTGCCGATCGGTCTTTACGACCTCGAACGCCCAAGCGACCTGGCTGTCGGCGATCTGGTCGCCGTGATGCCGGACAAGCCGCTCGCCGATTTCATGGTGGAGCGCGGCTATATCGGCCGCGACGTGCCGCTGATGAAGCGCGTCATGGGGCTGCCCGGTCAACGGGTCTGCCGCACCGGCAACGCCGTGACCGTCGATGCCGTACCGCTCGGCGATGCACTCGATCGCGACCGGCACGGCCGCGAACTGCCCGTCTGGCAGGGCTGCCGGCACATCGAGAACGGCGACATCTTCCTGATGAATCCCGACGTGCGCGACAGCCTGGACGGTCGCTATTTCGGCCCGATCCCGGCGCGCACCGTCATCGGCAAGGCGACGCCGCTCTACACCGACGAAAACGGCGACGGCCGGTTCGTCTGGCGTGCGGCGACGCGCTGACCGCCCCTCCCATTCCCTCATCAACGCAATCGCAAGGAGGTTTCCATGCCGCAGATCGGCACATTCACGCGCGAGCAATCCGGCTTCACTGGCCGCATCCACACCTTCACCATCTACCGCGAAGTCACCGTCGTTCCGGCCGAGCCGTCCGACGCCGAGAACGCGCCAGACTACCGCATCCACCACGGCAATGACGAAGGTCCGGAGATCGGCGCGGGCTGGAAACGCACCGGCGAGCGTGCAGGCGAATACATCGCGTTGCTGATCGACGATCCCGCTTTGCCGCAGCCGATCCGCGCCAACCTGTTCCGCGACGACGACGCCGGCAGTGCATGGTCGCTGCACTGGAGCCGCCCGCAAAAGCGCGATGGGAAGGACTGACGCCATGCGGACGGTCAACCCGCGCTCCTGTGTGATCCTCTTCAGATCGGTCATCCCGCTGTTCGCGGGAAAGCTGTCTCATCCCTCCGTCCCGCTCGAACGCAGGTCGGTCGGCGCGCGCAGCGCAGGTCAAGGGCGGCCATTGGCCGGCGCTTTGCGCGGACCCTTGACCGCAGCGAGCACGTTGGCAGGCTGGCGTCGTAGCGGAGAAGGTGCGCCTGTTCGATGCGCGGTCCTGCTGCTGGCGGGATTGCTCGCTTTCGCCATACCCGTTGCCGCCGTGGCTCAAGCCCAATCGGCGGAGCGTGCGCAGCGGCAAGAAACTCGCCCCCAAGCTCGTCCATGATCGCGTCGTGCTGGAACTGGCGCTTGCCAATCCACGGCGCAAAGCCTCACGCCCGAAGGAGACCGCCGATGAATAAAGAATCTCCATTGGTCGCCACCCGTGCCGCCCTTTACCTGCGCGTTTCCACTGCCCGGCAGGCTGAGCATGATGTGTCGATCCCTGACCAGAAGAGGCAGGGCGAAACCTATTGTGTCTCGCGCGGATACCAACTCGTTGAAACCTTCGTCGAGCCGGGTGCGACCGCGACCAACGATCGCCGCCCGGCCTTCCAGCAGATGATCGAAGCCGGCACTTCCAAGCCTGCTCCCTTCGATGTCGTCGTCGTTCACAGCTTCTCGCGCTTTTTCCGCGATCATTTCGAGCTGGAGTTCTACGTCCGCAAGCTGGCGAAGAACGGCGTCAAGCTGGTCTCGATCACGCAGGAGATCGGCGACGATCCGATGCACGTCATGATGCGCCAGATCATGGCGCTGTTCGACGAGTATCAGTCGAAGGAGAACGCCAAGCACGTCATGCGCGCCCTGAAAGAGAATGCCCGACAGGGCTTCTGGAACGGCGCTCTGCCGCCGATCGGCTATCGCATCATCGCGGCCGAGCAGCGCGGCACCAAGACCAAAAAGAAGCTGGAGATCGACCCGCTACACGCCGACACGGTGCGGCTGATCTACCGGCTCGCCCTTCAGGGGGAAGGCGGTTCCGGCCCGATGGGCGTCAAGGCGATCGTCAACCACCTCAATCGCAACCGCATCTTCACCCGTGACGGCGGGCGTTGGGGCATCGGCCAGCTTCACCGCATCCTGACCCGACGCACCTATATCGGCGAGCACGAGTTCAACAAGCGCTCCAAGTCCAAGGTGCTGAAGCCGGTCAGCGAAATCGTCGTCGTCCCGGTGCCGCGCCTGATCGACCAGGAGACGTTTGATGCCGTGCAGGAGCATTTGCGGGTCCGCAACTCCAAGGTCACGCCACCGCGTGTCTTCAGCGGGCCGACCCTGCTGACAGGCATCTGCTTCTGTGAGAAGTGCGGTGGAGCCATGACACTCCGCACCGGCAAGGGCGGGCGCTATCGCTACTATACTTGCTCGATCAAGGCCCGGCAGGGCGAGACCGGCTGCTCCGGCCGCTCGATCCCGATGCCGCAGCTCGACGCCATCGTCTGCGACCATATTGAGAACCGGCTGCTCCAGCCCGAGCGGCTGGAGGAGATCCTGGCCTCGATCCTCGATCGACGCGAGGAGCGGGCGGATCGGCGCAGGGAGCATATCGCCGAGTTGAACCGGCGCGCGGCCGAGACCGAGCTTCGCCTGAAACGCCTCTACGAGGCCATCGAAGCGGGCGTGGCCGATCTGGACGATCCGGCCTTGAAGGAGCGCGTCGTCGCCCTCCGGGCGCTCCGCGACCAAGCGCAAGTCGATTCCGGGCGAGCACAAGCCATGCTCGAAAGCTCCGGCAGCATGGCGGTGACGCCGGCCGTTTTACGAAAGTTCGCCACGACCGCGGGGCGTCGGCTCAGGCAGGAGGGCGGCGGCTACCGGCGGGATCATCTGCGCGCTTTTGCCCAGCGCGTCGAAGTCGGAGAAGGGCATGTTCGCATCATGGGATCGAAGGGCGAACTGCTGCGCGCCCTTACTTCGGTCTCTAGCGGGAAATCGGCGGGAATTGGCGTGCCCACTTTGGGACTGAAATGGCGGAAGGGGTGGGATTCGAACCCACGGTGGGCCTGCGCCCACGGCGGTCCTTGCTGAGTTCGCGATCCTCCAGGCTTCTGACAGCTAAGGTTTAAGGGAAGAAGCATCACGATCCGACGGCCGACGAGGCCCCTGTCGTCGCGACCTATGTCGCGCTCTGATTGCGCCACGCGGTGAGCACGGTCGTCATATCGAGATCGACAGGTGCCAGAGCCCAGGCCTTAGCAAATGAAGCGTCGTCGCTAGCCGGCGATGGGCTTATCGGGTCGGTATGAATGCGTGTAGGCATCATCACTGAATCTCCGAACAGGATCGATTCTCCCCGGCGCAAAGTGGAAAACATCGCGGTGATCCTGCGGACCGAGTCCGGCAATAGGTTGCGGACATAGGCCTGGTCGTCGTTTGCCCGCGTCATCAGTTGTGACATGCCTATTGTGGAACGCGATGGTAGGTAAGGCGGAGCTTTCGATTAGGAGCGTGGTGCCTCGCATGTCATTTGGCAATTCCATTGGCCGGGGCGACGCGCCAATGCGCCTTTACCAAATTTGCCGCTGCTGCGATCCGAGCCAAAGCGAATTTCGTGAGCGTCGGCGGCTGCTCGATCTGGCCGCGCTGCTGGAGCACCCGGACGCCCTTCCTGCGGACTTAAGGCTGCGGCTCGGTATGGAGTTGCTGGCGCTTACCGCAGGCCTCGACCGCCGTTTCGTTTGTGACGCCATCGGAGACCTCCGCTCATGATGCCTACCCCCTCGCAAGATCTCCTCGCGGAGCTGGAGGCAGTCTATAGGGACCTGCACGCCAACCCCGAGCTGGGAATGAACGAGCACCGGACTGCCGGCATTGTGGCCCAATGGCTGACCAAAGCCGGCTATGAGGTCACGACGGGAATCGGCGGGACGGGCGTCGTCGGTGTGCAGAGGAACGGCGAGGGCCCTACGGTGCTTCTGCGTGCCGACATGGACGCGCTCCCCATCGGCGAAACCACCGGCCTCGACTATGCGAGCAACGCCGTCGGCACGGATCGGTTCGGCGTCACCACCCCAGTCGCGCATGCGTGCGGACACGACATGCACACGACCTGGCTTATGGGCGTTGCCCGCCTGCTGGCGGAGAACCGACGCGCTTGGCGCGGGACTGTGCTCGCGGTCTTCCAGCCGGCCGAGGAGACAGGCGATGGTTCGCGCGCCATGATCGAGGATGGCATGGTGAAGCGTTTCCCCAAGCCTGACGTGGCGCTCGGACAGCACGTCGTACCCGCGCCGGCCGGGACGGTCGGCTGGCGCGCGGGAACAATCATGGCGGCTTCGGACAGTTGGGAGGTGACACTGTTTGGGCGCGGTGCCCACGGCTCCATGCCCCAGCGCAGCGTCGATCCAGTCGTAATGGCAGCGGGGGCTGTGCTTCGCCTACAGGGCGTGGTGGCGCGCGAGGTTGCGATGACGGATTCGGCCGTGGTGACCGTCGGAGCGCTGCAAGCTGGGCAGGCCGAGAACGTCATTCCCGATCATGCGATGATGCGGCTGAATGTGCGCACCTTCAAGGAGGAGGTCAGGAGTCGCGTCCTTGGTGCCATCCGCCGCATCCTGGAGGCCGAGGCTCAAGCGTCGGGCGCTCCGAAGCCGCCTGACATCTCGGTGCTCAGCCAATATGACGTGCTGCGCAATGACGAGGCCGGAGCAAAGAAGGTCGCAGCAGCGCTCCAGGCACATTTCGGCGCCGACCGGGTGCTGGAGATCGAGCCGGCAACGGCGAGCGAGGATTTCGGCCTGTTCGGAGCCACCGGGGGGATTCCCTCGGTGTTTTGGTTTGTGGGCGGGACGGACCCGGCGCAGTTCGAACGCGCAGCCAAGGCCGGCACGCTCGACGAACTGCCCGGTAATCATGCGCCGAACTTCGCGCCGGTTATTCATCCGACGCTTGCCGCTGGCGTCGAGGCGATGCTGGCTGCAGCCGGCGCTTGGATCGGCGCCAACGCACCGGGAGGCTCGGCCGATCCTCCATCGTAGTAGGATAATAACCCTAATGTCCGCCTTCTGCAGCAGTGTTGACGAGCGCTCTTGGCGCGGCGCGGGCTTTTGATCGCCGCTTGGAACTCACGCAATGAATAAGGCTGCGGCGACCTCGCGGCGCGCTCATCGCGGCGCTGAAGGCGGGCGACTTCACGAAGCTCACCCTCAACATCCCGGAATTCCTCGCCGACGATGAATACAGCTTCGCCTATTCGAACCGGCCGCGACGTCGTGGACGAATTGCGCGCCGCGATGGAGTCAGCCCACGCTCCGCCGGAGCCGGAAACAGCGGGTGCGGCTGTGGGGAAAAAAGGCGAGAACGTTGCGTAAACAACTTCGAGACTTTTTCGGGATTCTCTGCGTCGACTTCTCCCGAAAGGGCCCGTTTGGCTCCTGTTTGTTCCCATTTCCGCGCCATCAATGCGGGCGCGCGAGTCGGAAGGTAAGGAGAGTTAATTTAGATATATCAGATATTTATGGCGGAAGGGGTGGGATTCGAACCCACGGTGGGCTTGCGCCCACGGCGGTTTTCAAGACCGCTGCCTTAAACCACTCGGCCACCCTTCCCGCCGCGCTATTTCAGGCGGAGCCTTCTGCCTCATACCTCAAGGCGGTTGTCCACGTCGAGTGTGCTCGGCCGGTGCTCGTGTGCCATCCCCGATTTCCCGTCGGCGCGATCATCTGTAGGGTGGTAGTGCCGCTATGGAGATCAAGCACATATGAGCGAGATGCGAGCCGAGCTGGTGCGCAAACTGTGGCACGGTCATGATCCCTTTGAGGGCTTCGATCCCACGGGAATAAAGGTGGACATGCAGGGCTGGGGCTCAACCCACCCTTATCTCGTTACAAGCGTGCACGAGATTCGCCCGGCCCTGATCATCGAGGTGGGCGTGTGGAAAGGGCGCTCCGTGATCACCATGGCGAAGACTCTGCGCGCGCTCGGGATTCCCGGCTTGGTGCTGGCGGTGGACACATGGCTTGGCAGTTCCGAGCACTGGGCCATTCCGAACATGTTCGCCGATCTGCGCATGAAGCAGGGATATCCGAGCCTTTACCAAACCTTCATGGCGAATATCATCCATGAAGGTCTGCAAGATCTGGTCCTGCCTTTGCCGCTGGATAGCGGCAACGCAAGTGTCCTGATGCGCGCGCATAAGATCCGCGCGCAGATGATGCACATCGATGCCGGCCATGATTATCGCTCGGTCGCCAATGATATCTTGCAATGGTGGCCGCTGCTGGAATCCAAAGGCATTTTCATAGGCGACGACTATCGGGTGGACGGCCATTTTCCCGGCGTGCGGCGTGCTTTCGACGAACTGGCGGCAGCAGGGGGGTTAGAACTGGAACATGCCCCCACCAAATGCCGTATCCGTAAGCCCTAGCCGCTCAGCACGGTCACAAAGCCACCGCCCTGCCGGCGTATGATGACTGATGTAATCCCGGCGTCCGCCTGGTCCCGAGCGCATGCCGCGCCAAATGCTAAAGTAGGAGGATACCCATGGCTTCGTCTCATGGCCGGTTCGTCTGGTACGAGCTGATGACGCCCGACATGGATGCTGCCGCCGCCTTCTACGGCGATGTCGTCGGCTGGGGCACACAGAAGCAAGACATGCCCGGAATGCCCTATACGCTGTTCTCCACGGATACGGGGCCCGTCGCCGGGCTCATGACGCTGCCGCAAGACTTGCGCGAACAAGGGGTGCCGCCCAATTGGACGGGCTATGTGCATGTGGACGATGTTGATGCAACGGCCGAACGGGCCAAGACCTTGGGCGGCGCGCTGATGTTCGCGCCGCGGGATATCCCCGGCGTCGGCCGCTTTGCAGTGATCGCCGATCCGCAGGGCGCGGTGATTTCCCTGTTCAAATGGGAAGACGAGAGCGCCCATCCGCTTCCCGACCAGATGGCGAAGGGGAATGTCGGCTGGCATGAGCTTCTCGCCCGCGAGTGGGAGACCGCCCTGCCCTTCTATGCAGAGCTTTTCGGCTGGCAGAAAGATCAGGCGGTGGATATGGGCTCCATGGGCACCTATCAATTGTTTGGCCAGGGAGGCAACGCCTTCGGCGGCATGTTCACAAAACCTGATGCCGTTCCGATGCCCTTCTGGCTGTATTATTTCGTGGTGGGCGACATCGATGAGGCTGGCGCGCGGGTCAAGGCGCGCGGCGGTCAGGTGATCAACGGGCCCATGCCCGTTCCTGGCGGCGCATTCATCCTCCAGGCGCTAGACCCGCAAGGCGCAATGTTTGCGTTGGTTGGGGGACGCGCGGCCTGAACCCATCGCACCCGCAGCCCATGCGGCTCGCGGGTGCCTACCATCCCACGATGCGATTGACGATGAAGCTGAGGACGAACGACACGATCAGCGCGATGACGACCTTCGACCCGAGGCCAAGCTTCAAAGCTCGGGCGCGCTCCACCCGCTGAACATATTCCGCAGCCGCGGCGATCGCTTCCTCTGGGGTGGCCGCCACCGGTACGCCGGGATGGGAAATCATCAGATTTTCCACGTGGCCGAAATCCTCGATCAGATGCCCATCGGCGTCACGCGGTTCGGCTGCCTTCGACAGCAACTTAATCCGCTCCGCCATCGGACGGGGATCGTTCGTCCATAGGAACACAGGCAGGCCACGGGCCTCGGCATACCCGAGCTCCCACGCCGTGCCGGGATCCATATGCGGACCCCGGAACGGCGTGATGTTTGCGATGATGGCATCCGCCTGATCAAGTTGGGAAATGCAGCGTGCCCGGATCTGGGCAGAGGTCACAGCGTTGTCCTGATCGCCGCTGTCGAACGGGTGCAATGGGATGATCCCATGCTTGGCGCACAGCTCGACCAGAGCGGCGTAATGCACCTTGGCATCCGCGCGGAACACATCTGGCCCTGCAAGATAAACGCGTGCCATGGTCCTGCGCCGAGCAATCATGGGGGCGCAAGCTGCGCCGGGCGCTTCTCATACCACGCGACGGCACCGTGAGGGCACCGGCTTCGTCACACCGAGGTCAGGTAACTCGCAGCAAAGCCGATAACCACCAGCACCAGCCCAACGGCGAGAATGGTGACGATGCGACCCGAGGAGACACCCTGCTTCGCCTTGGGAGACGATTTCACCACCTCGCCTTCCGTGCCGCGCTGGTCCGGGGCTCGAAAGGCTGCTTCCTCGCGGCGTTCGTTCTGGTCATCCATGTCGTGTCTCCTTTTCTTTGGAGACTTAACGCTGGGACGTGGGATTCGGTTCGGTGTTCCCCCACCGCTCAGTGCAGGATCTGCGAGAGGAAGAGCTTGGTCCGTTCATGTTGAGGATTAGAGAAGAACGCGTTGGGCTCGTTCATCTCAATGATCTGCCCGGCGTCCATGAAGATCACCCGATCCGCCACCTGACGGGCAAATCCCATTTCGTGGGTGACGCACAGCATGGTCATGCCTTCCTCGGCGAGGCTCACCATGGTGTCGAGAACCTCCTTCACCATTTCCGGGTCGAGCGCCGAGGTCGGCTCGTCGAACAGCATGATGCGCGGACGCATGCAGAGGGCGCGGGCGATGGCCACGCGCTGCTGCTGACCGCCGGAGAGCTGGCCGGGATATTTGTTCGCCTGCTCCGGGATCTTCACCTTCTTCAGGAAGTGCATCGCCACCTCGTCCGCCTCTTTTTTGGGCATTTTGCGGACCCACATGGGGGCGAGCGTGCAATTCTCCAGAATGGTGAGGTGCGGAAACAGGTTGAAGTGCTGGAACACCATGCCGACCTCGCGGCGCACCTCGTCGATGCGCTTGAGATCATTGGTGAGTTCGATCCCGTCCACGACGATGCTGCCCTTCTGGTGCTCTTCCAGGCGGTTGATACAGCGGATCATAGTGGACTTGCCGGAGCCGGAGGGCCCGCAGATGACGATGCGCTCGCCGCGCTTCACGGTAAGGTTGATGTCCCGCAGCACGTGGAAGTCGCCGTACCATTTGTTGACAGCGACCAGTTCCACCGCGACCGCTGGCGCGGTCGCCTCGACTTCGGCAATAAGCGGATCTTGGGTATGAGAGACTGAAGACATGGCGCGCTCCCTCAATGACGGTTGGACCGGTCGAGCCGCTTTTCCAGCGCCATCGAATACCGGGACATGCCGTAGCAGAAGACGAAATAGACAAGCCCGGCGAAGCCGAAGCCGGTGAACAGTGTGGTCGGCGTCGCCCAGGCCGGATCGGTGAAGGAGGCGCGCAGAATGCCCAGCAGATCGAAGATGGAGACGATCAGAACCAGGGTTGTATCCTTGAACAGGCCGATGAAATTATTGACGATTCCCGGAATCACCAGCTTCAGGGCCTGCGGCAGGATGACGAGCCGCATCATCAGACCTGAGCGTAAGCCCATCGCCTGGGCGCCCTCGTACTGGCCCTTGGGAATTGCCTGAAGACCGCCACGCACCACCTCCGCCATATAGGCCGAGGCAAAAAGCGCCACGCCCACAAGTGCCCGCAATAGCCCATCGATGGTGAACCGGCCGGGCAGGAACAGGGGCAGCATGTAGGTTGCGAAGAACAGCACGGTGATCAGCGGTACGCCGCGCCAGAACTCGATGAAAACGATGGAGGAGATTTTCACCAGCGGCAGATTGGACCGCCGCCCGAGCGCAAGCAGAATGCCGAGCGGCAGCGAAACGACAATGCCGGTAACGGCGATCACAAGCGTCACCAACAGGCCGCCCCATTGGCGTGTTTCCACTTCCTGAAGGCCAAAATCCAGGTCCACGGCCAGCAACACCAGGGCGATGATCGCAAAGGTGGAGAGCGTGCCGCGGACGGCACCGCGCCGGCTGCCACCGAACACCGGCGCCGCGAGAGCTGCGATTGCGCACGCAAGCCCGGTCACGATGATGAACTGCACCCAATAAGACAGGCGCAGCCCGGCGACCGAGCCCTTGATGTTTTCAAGCCCGGTGCCGCCCAGCAGGAAATTATTGAGCGAGAGATTGCCACCGGTGAGCAGAACAAAGCTCACCACCGGGTAGATGCCGAAAAAAGCCAGCGCGTTCACCCGCTTGTATGGCACCTTGGGGAACAGAAGCGGGGCAAGCAGCGCCGCGCCCAGGAAATAGACCACATTCACCCGCCAGCGCTCGCTCTCCGGATAGAAGCCGTAGAGGATCTGGTTGAACTTGGCATAGATGAAGGGCCAGCAGGCCCCGACCGGCCGGCCGATCTTTTCCGGCAGGCACGCATCGCGCCCCGCACCGCTCCAGACCGCATCGAAGATGAAGAATTTCAGCAGCGGGGGAATGGTGACATAGACCACCAAAATGCCGAGCAGGGTCAACAATACCTGCCCGACCGAGCCGAACAGATGGGCGCGGGACCAACCATAAATGCCGCGATTGGAGACCGGCGCCGGCTCCTGGGGGCGCAGGTCCTTCGGGGCGACAAAGGCCGCCTGGGGTGCGGGGCGCGTTGCGGTGTTCATGGCGCCCTCACCGTTCCACGAGCGCGACGCGCTTGTTATACCAGCCCATCAGCATCGAGGTGAGGATGGAGATGGTGAGATAGACCGCCATGGTGATGGCGATGATTTCGATTGCCTGACCGGTCTGGTTTAGCGTCGTACCGGCAAAGATGGCGAACAGGTCCGGATAACCGACCGCGACGCCCAAGGTCGAATTCTTGGTGATGTTCAGATATTGGCTGGTCAGCGGCGGCACGATCACGCGCATGGCCTGCGGGATGACCACCAGGCGTAGGGTCGGCCCGGAACGCAGCCCAAGCGATTTTGCCGCCTCGGTCTGGCCCTTGGACACCGCGAGGATGCCGGCGCGCACGATCTCGGCGATGAAGCCCGCAGTGTAGATCGACAACGCCAGCAACAGCGAAACGAATTCCGGAATCACGCGCACGCCGCCGACGAAGTTGAAGCCTTGCAGGGCCGGCTTTTCGAGCGTGACAGGCACGCCCAGCGCGAAGCACACGACGATCGGCAGGCCGACGATGAGGCCAAATCCGGTCCAGAACACGGGGAATTGCTGGCCCGTCGCCAATTGCCGCGCCTTCGCCCAGCGGCCGATCAGGAACGAGGCGAGGATGGCCACGAAGAACGCCACCACAACCCAGACAAAGCCGCTCTCGAACACCGGTCGGGGAACGACAAGGCCGCGGTTATTGACGAACACCGACGGACCCGCCACATCTCCGGCGAGGGTCCGAAACATGGAACCGAGCGGCGCGAGGCCGATTCCCGCGAAGGTGTCGGCCAGGAAATTGAACAGGGGTTGCAGCCCAAAGCCCCAGCTCTGGCGGGGGTTCGGCATCGCCGCCAGAACTGCAAGATACCAGAACAGGATCTGGAACAGCGGCGGCAGATTGCGCGTCACTTCCACGTAAGCGGAGGCCAGCGCTTTGATGACCACGTTCTCCGACAGGCGCGCCACCCCCACCAGAAAGCCGAGGATGGTGGCAAGGATAATGCCCAGGAATGCCACCAGCAGCGTGTTGAGCAGACCCACCAGGAAGGCGCGGCCGTAGCTCATGGATTCCGAATAGGGAATCAGCGTCTGCGTGATGCCGAAACCGGCGGAATTGTCGAGGAAGCCAAATCCGGAGGCGATGCCTTGCCGGGCAAGGTTGGCCTGGGCATTGGCGAAGAACGACCATGCGAGCCAGATGAGCGCGATGCCCAATGCAATCTGGATCACTGCGGAACGGAGCGCCGGGTCGGTCCACGACCATCGCCGGCGCGTCGGAGCGGGCTCCGACCAGCGTGCGTCTGTCATCTAGCCCCTCAAGATCCAGGACTCTACGGCCCTTTGGAAAATGTAGAAAAGTGAGAAAGGTCGTTCCGCCTCCAGCCGAGACGGCGCCGGCGGGCCGGCGAAAAAATCCGGCGCCCGCAAGGGCGCCGGATCGTTACTTCAGCGCACCGGCATGCCGTATTGAAGGCCGCCCTGGTTCCACAGCTTGTTGAGACCGCGATTGATGGCAAGCGGGGTCGACGCGCCGAGATTGCGCTCGAAGATCTCGCCGTAATTGCCCACCTGCTTCACGATCTTGACGACCCAATCATTGGGCACGCCCACCGCTTCGCCGTACTTGCCATCCGAACCCAGCAGACGCTTGATCTCCGGATTTTGGGAATTGATCATCTCTTCCACGTTCTTGCTGTTCACGCCGAGTTCCTCGGCGTTGAGAAGCACGAAATAGGTCCATTTGATCAGATCGAACCACTGATCGTCGCCGTGACGCACCAGCGGGCCAAGCGGCTCCTTGGAGATGACTTCCGGCAGAACGACATGGTCATTCGCGTTGGTCAGCTTCAGCCGCACCGAATAGAGCTGCGACTGGTCCGAGGTGAAAGCGTCGCACCGGCCGGAATCATAGGCCTTCACCGTCTCGTCGATGGTGGCGAACGCGATCAGCTCATACTTGAGATTGTTGGTGCGGAAATAATCGCCAACGTTCAGCTCGTTGGTGGTGCCCGTCTGCACGCAGATGGAAGCGCCGGCCAAATCCTTGACGGACTTGAGGTTCAGCGACTTGCGCACCAGGAAGCCCTGGCCGTCGTAATACATCACGCCGGCGAAGTTGAAGCCGAGGGTGGTGTCGCGCGACATGGTCCAGGTGGTGTTGCGCGAAAGCACGTCGATGCCGCCCGACTGAAGCGCGGTGAAGCGGTCCTTCGCCGAAAGCGGTGAGAATTTCACCTTGGTCGCATCGCCGAAGATGGCCGCCGCGACGGCGCGGCAGAAGTCCACGTCGATGCCGGTCCAGTTGCCTTTGTCGTCGGGATTGGAAAATCCCGGAAGGCCTTGCGTCACGCCGCAATTCAGAGCGCCGCGCGCCTTCACGTCGTCAAGCGTCGCGGCATGCCCCGCGCCGACGCCAAGCGCGATCAATCCAGCCACTGCACACAGGATGCGTTTCACGGAAGGTCCCTTCTCTTGTTGCACCTGAAGCCAATCGGACAAAGTCCCGCTGTTCGGGATCGACGCCCTTGTCCGGGACGTCGTATGGGATACATCTCAATCTCTCGCGACCGGGTGGTCAATAGCATGCCGCGAGCGTGGGCAGATGCAGGATTAGGCATTTCGGAGCATCCGATGACGCCCACCGACCTTAAAGCAAGTTTCGAGCCAGAAACCGAGGTAGTCCGCCTCGGCCGCGATCCGTTCCGTTTCGATGGGTTCGTCAACCCGCCCGTGGTGCGCGGTTCAACGGTGCTCTATCCGAATTATGCCGATCTCGCCGCCCACCGTAGCCGCTACAGCTATGGCCGCCGCGGCAACCCGACCTCGGAAGCCCTTGAAACGGCTCTGCAAGCGTTGGAAGGCTCCGACGGCGTGGCACTCACACCGTCGGGCCTGTCGGCCTGCTCGATCGCGCTGCTGAGCGCCCTGGCGGCCGGCGACCATCTGTTGATGGTGGACACCGTCTACTACCCCACACGCCGGTTCTGCGACACGGTACTGCGCCGCATGGGCGTGGAGACCACCTATTATGATCCTCTCGTTGCGGCAGGGATCGCGCAACTGTTACGGGAAAACACGCGCGCCATCTTCCTTGAGGCGCCGGGCTCCCAAAGCTTCGAAATGCAAGATGTGGCGGCTATCACGGCTGTCGCGCGCACCCGCGGCATCACCACGCTCATCGACAATACGTGGGCGACGCCGCTGTTTTTCAGGCCGCACGATTTCGGTGTGGATATCTCCATCCAGGCCGGCACGAAATATATCGGAGGGCATGCCGATCTCAATCTCGGGACCATTTCCGCGGTTGGGCAGAGCTGGAAGCGGGTGCACGACACCCATGGAGACATGGGAATCTGTATCAGCCCCGACGACGCCGCCCTTGGTTCGCGCGGCCTGCGCACCATGGCGGTTCGGCTCGAGCGCCATCAGGCATCGGCATTGACGCTGGCGCGCTGGCTGCAAGCGCGCCCCGAGGTCTCTCGGGTGCTCCATCCGGGGCTGGAGAGCGATCCTGGCCACGCCATTTGGAAACGCGATTTCAAGGGTTCGTCGGGCTTGTTCAGCATCATTCTGAAGCCGGTGGACGAGCCGGCGCTGGCGGCCTTTTTCGATGCTCTTGAACTGTTCGGCATGGGCTATTCGTGGGGCGGCTACGAAAGCCTCATCATCGCATTCGACTGCTCCACCTACCGCACCGCGACCAAGTGGCAGGCCGAGGGGCCCGGGGTGCGACTCCATATCGGCCTCGAAAGCCCCGCGGATCTGATGGCCGACCTCGATCAGGCCTTCGCGAAGATGGCGGCGGCGTAGGACCGCCCGCCTTTTCCCAATTCGGGGGCAGTTTCCGGCCCACCGCGACCGCAGAGCTACTCCCCCGATGGCGGGAGAGCTTGGGGATCGGACAACGGGGAGCTCTGTTCGACCCGCGACTGTCTTTAAGTCGCCGCGCGGTCGGCCCGGCGCTCGCGCAGTGCGAATTGCAGATTGCGGATGTAAATGAAGGTGGAAAGCGCCTGGCCGGCGATAAACACCGGGTCCTTGCGATACAGCGCATAGACGAGCAGCAGCGTGCCACCGCCGAGCGAAAAGGTCCAGAATGCGAACGGGATCACGGACCGCCCTGCCCGCTCGCTCGCGAGCCATTGCACCACGAACCGCATGGTGAACAGGATCTGGGCGACGAAGCCGAGGACAACCCACCAGTCGAGCTGCGAGACAAACACGTCGTGCAGATAATCCCCGGCGGCGTGGACCAGTTCAACGAGCATTCGGATCAACCTTAACCAGTTCCGGCACGCGACGGCGCCGGATCAGCCACCACACCCCCAGGAGGTCGGCGATGCCGACCCAAAGGCGGTCGAAGAAGCCATATTTGGATTTCCCGTGCCAGCGCGGCCGGTCCACCACAGGACATGTCACGATGCCGTACCCTTCACGTGCGACAAGCGCGGGCGTGAAGCGGTGAAGCCCGTCAAATACCGGCAGGCGCAGATAGAGTTCGCGCCGCACGACTTTCAAGCCGCACCCTGTATCCTTCGTACCGTCCTGCAGCAATCCCCTGCGCACGCCATTCGCGATGCGCGACTGGATGCGCTTGAAGACGGTATCCTTGCGTCCCTGACGCTCGCCCTGGGCCATGCCGATCCGCGGCCCTCCCTCGTCCAGCAGACGCAGGAGCTGCGGCAGATAGATCGGGTTGTTCTGCCCATCGCCATCGAGCAACAGCAGGATCTCTCCGGTCGCTGCCCAGGCGCCGGTGTTGACGCCGGCAGATTTCCCGCACGCCTTCGCGTGGCGCAGGATCCGTACATGGGGCCGCGTCGCGGCGACCGCGTTGAGCTGGGCCAGCGTGTCGTCGGTGGACCCATCGTCGACGAAGATCAGCTCAAAGGGCTCTTTAAGCGCGGCTTCGATCTCCACCACGAGCGGGGCGATGTTTTCCGCCTCGTCCTTCACCGAGATGACGACCGAAAGACGAGGATTTTGCGGGGAGTTGGGCGCGGGGGAATTCAAGATCTCGCCTCTTCGAGCGCGGATATGCGTGCGGATTTAGGAACAAGGCGGGCCAGCCTGCGTGCGCTCGGCCCGGCCATGGGGCGGACGGCACCGTCACCGGCCACGGCGAAGACCAGACGGCGCGCCGCGAACAGCTTCACCATCAAGATGGTCGAAAGGCTGGCGAGCGCAGCGCCAGCCAGCACGTCGCTGGGATAATGCGATCCGAGCACCACACGCGATATGGCGACAAGGACCGCAACGCAAATCAGCGCCGCCCGCGCACGCGGATAAAGGGCGGCGAACGCGAGCGCGACCGCAAACACCACCGTGCTGTGGCCTGAGGGGAAGGACGAGAAGCTGGCCCGCATGGCGAACCAATCGAAGGTGAGCTGAGCGTTCGGACCCGTAAGATGAAGGGCCATGTACGGCCGTGCGCGGCCGAGCAGATACTTCACCACCAGCACTGCCAGCCCGACCCCGGCGACATTCAAGAACAAGAAGCCAAGGCGCGCCGCCACCGCGGCCGCAATACGCCGACCCATGTCGTCGAGATGCGGTTTGAGCGCGAGCACGCCAAGCAAGGCGAGCCCCAACGGCCATAGGATGACGCCACCGAGCCCGAGTGCCGTGATGCGTTCGAAGAAATGCACGATGGCCATGGGCGTCTTCAGCCGCAGGCCGGGGATCAAAGGGTCCACAAGGATCATCGAAGCGGCAACCAAGCTCGCCACGAGAATGGCCAGGGATATGCCCTCCACCGCACCGGCAAGCCCGACTCGCGGCTGCGGCCCGCGCACGGGACGCCGCCAAAGATAGCGCCACGCCCCGAGCAGGCTCGCGAAGAGCGCCAGAAGATCGGTGAACATGCGCGCGAGGCGGCCGTTCGCCCGGGTTTCCGGCGGCACCGCATCGGTCATGGCGTGCCCTCCGCCGGCCGATATGCGGTGATGCTCACCTTGCGCCCGCCATTATAGGTAAAGCCGTCCACCGTCGCAGTGGCACGATAGGCCAGCCCGATATCGCGGGCGTGAGCCTCGAACAGCGGCTTCATATCCGCCCCGATGAACGCAATCGCGCATCCGCCCTTCTTGAGCAGGTCGCCAGCTTGGTGGGGATCGGTGAACTTGATATCCGTACCCACCAGGAAGACAAGGCTCGGCTCCTGATAAGGGACCGTCGCGACATTGGCCGCCGGGCAGCCGCTTTCGCGCACGATCTCGGCGAGACGCTGGGAAATCCACACGCCGTGCATTTGCGGCAGCAGCACTCCGAACACACCCCAATACAGAACCACGGCGCCCAACACCGCAACCAGGAAAGCCGGTTGCGGCCCCGGCACAGCGATGCTGCGCTCGGCGATCACCAGCAGCACCACAGCCACCGCCAGCAATGGCCAGGCGACAAGCGCGAGGCCGCTGCCGAGAAAATGGAAACCGACCAGGAGCGCGATGAACAACAGGCCGGCGAGGATCGGCCAGAGATTGGCGAAATCGCGCATCCGCCGGCCCTGCCCTGCGAGCGCGCCCCGTTCCATCGCCAGCGCGGCAAGAATGGCAAGGGCGGGATAGAGCGGCAGAACATAATGCGGCAGTTTGGTCGCGGTGATCTCGAACACGATCCAGGCCGGAACCACCCAGGCCAGCAGGAACCGCACCGCACGTTCCCTGCGCGCGCGCCAGGCGAACGGCACCGCCATGGCGACAAGGGCGATTGCTGGCCAGAACGTTCCCCACATGGCGAGCAGATAGGTGCCCGGCGGGCCCCAATGCCCCTCCTGCCCGTCCGTGACCTTGCCCAGCATGTCGACGCCGACCGCAAGTTTGTAGAAAGCGCCGTTGGTCACGAAATAAATGGCGATGAACCATGGCAGGCAGATGAGCGCGCACCACGCCAGCCCCGGCAGGGGCTTCAACCGCCGCAGGAAGCCGCCGGACCGCTCGATGATCACCAGGACCAGGACCGGCAGGCCGACGAACAGAGGCGCCATGGGCCCTTTCACCATGATGCCCACGCCGAGTCCGGTCCAGAAAATCGCAGCCCGCGCGAAATCGCCTTTCGTGTCACCATCCGGCGTTACATAGACTCGCGCGAGGACCGCCATCGAACACAGGGTGGTAAACAGCAGAACGGCATCGGTCTTCGCCAGGCGCGCTTCCACGCCCAGCAGGACGCAGCTCGCCATCATCAGCCCAGCCATGAGCGCGCCACGCCGGGACACGAAGTTCAGCGCCGCCCAATAGGTCAGCAACACGGCACCGACGGCGGCAAACAAGGACGGCAGACGATAAAAGATGATGGACGAGCGCGCCGAGGGACCGACCACCGCCTCGGCGATCGTCACGCTCGCCGCCTGGAGCCAATGAATGCCGGCCGGCTTCTTGTAGCGCACCTGATCGTGGAAGCGGATGTCCACATAATTGCCGCTCTCGAGCATCTGCTTCGTCGCCTGGGCGAAGCGCGCTTCGTCGCGGTCGATGGGCGATATGCTGGAAATGCCCGGGAGGAAGGCAAGGAACGCCACCACCGCCAGAGTCAGCAGGGCGCGCGCATGGCTCGCGGCCACGCGATCGAGGCCCTCGCTCAAAGAGGTCCCAATGTCGATGGCCCAGGGGCGGCGCGTGCCGGCGGGCTCGGAAATGGCCATGCGTTCAGTTGGTCCGGTCGTTCAGGGCGCGGGACCATAGCAGAAACGCCCGCGCCGGAAAGAGCCACCTCCCCGCTTGGCACCGACCATATTCCCTTACGCCTGCACTGGCGGAGCAGATGGGCGGAAGAATGGCGACTCCCTGCCTGGCATTTCAGGCGGCGTCGCCGAACTCGTTCCAGTCGAGATCGGCTCCGAAGGCAAGCCAGCGGGCGTTCGCTCCCAGCACACCCGCGAGGGCCACGCCACCGGGAATCAGCGCCGGCAGGGCCGAGAGGATCGCGCTGGGCCGCCTGCGTCCTCCGCCCCAAATCATGCGCTGTGTGCTATGGGCCTGGATGTTGCGGCTCGCCCGTTCGATGGCCAGCGGACTGGCATCGTGAGCAAGCCTCAGGCGAAGCCATAAATCCGCGTTGTTGCCCCGCGCCATGTCAGACGACGCCGGATTCTCCTGCACATCACAGATGCGATAATCAAGCACGACCGGAACCGCGTGCCCCAGCACAAAAGGCACTGCACGATACGCTTCGGAACCGGAAAGCTGGAGATGCAGCCCGAAGGCGCCGAGCCGGCGCATCAGCGCGCCGGCAGCGGCTTCGCCCGCGGCAGCAAGATCAGCCCCGTCGACAGCGATGGCCGCCACGCCGTGTCGTGCAAGATTCCCAAGGGTCGTCGCATCAAGCCAGGCATTGCCCGGAACGACTGCCCGCAAGCGCGTTGGCGCGTGCGCGACAATCCCGAGGACATCGGACAGAAGTGCCGGCGCGGGCACGCTCACAAGGGCTGCGGACGTTCCGGACAGATCCATGCGCCTGAGCAAAAAGCGCGCCAGGGATTTTGCGCGTTGCTCGCCTTGTGCCGGCCAAGCGGCGAGGGTGTCACAGTTCGGCACCGGCAAGAACGCGTCCACCAAATCCATGCCGCCGGTGGCTTCAATCCCATTACGGAGTGTGCGCGCGTCAACGGCCTTCATGTCTTCCGTTCCCCACCGTCCCAACCGGCACGTTATCGCCATGTGAGCGTGAAACAATAGCCGGCTTTTCGAAGGTAACGGAAGTCATCTTAATGAAGACTGCATCCACCTCGGATACATTCTGATCCAGTTTTTGTGCTGCATCGCACTATTTTGTTAGAATAAGCTTCCCCTGTGCGGTCAAGCGCAATTGGTAAACTTGCTCTCCGTGGGAGATGGTGATCACACGCCCGGCAGCAAACAAATCGCGGCTGTCGAGTTGTTCGCCGATCATCGGCACGGCCCGGGCCTTGTTTTCCGCGCCCCACGCAGCCCCGCCATGTTCATGCTTCGCCATTTTTAATTACTCCAAATCAATTTCTCGCCGAGAATGGCTTAGGGCAAGTTTTTGCGCTCCTTAGAACCATTCAATATTAGATCATCACTACATTAATGTTCAGTAATACATTAAAGCGCTCAAATCAACGCAGGTGCATCAACGCGCTTCGCAATGCACGCGGTATCGCGGCGGATCGGGCCAAAACGGCTCGCGGCGTTCCGGATGATGGGTGACCAGAGGTAGGCGGCAAGAGCGCTGCGTTGCTCCAGCCAGGTCTTTTGATCGGCGCGCTATTCGGCCGGCGCGGGCGGGGGCGCGGGCTGCGGATCCTCGCCGCCGGACACCGCGCGGGTCACGATACGGTCGAATCGATCCAGATAGAGATAGATCACCGGCGTGATGTAGAGGGTCAGCAATTGCGATACCAATAACCCGCCTACCACGGCGATGCCGAGCGGCTGGCGCAGCTCCGAACCCGCCCCCGCCCCAAGCGCAATTGGCAGCACACCGAAGATCGCGGCCAGCGTGGTCATCATGATCGGACGGAACCGCATCAGGCAGGCTTCCCGAATGGCATCCTGGGCGTCCACGCCCTCGCGCCGCCGGCCGAGGGCGAAGTCGATCATCATGATCGCGTTCTTTTTCACGATGCCCACCAACATGACGATGCCGATGATGGCGATGACCGACAATTCCATGTCGAAAGCCATCAGCGTCACGATTGCGCCGATGCCGGCTGAGGGCAGGCCCGACAAAATCGTCAAAGGATGGATGAAGCTCTCGTACAGGATACCGAGCACGATATAGATCACCACCACCGCAGCCAGGATCAGCAGCGGTTGGTTGGACAGTGAATCCTGGAAGACTTGGGCGGTGCCCTGGAAGCCGGTATTCACGCTTGGAGGCAGGTTCGCCGCCTGCTCCGCCGAGCGGATCTGCTCAACAGCTTGGCCGAGCGACGTGCCCGGCGTGAGGTTGAAAGAGATGGTCACAGCCGGCTGCTGCTGCTGGTGGGCGATCTGCAGCGGGCCGACCGTCCGGCGGATCTCGGCCACCGATTCCAAGGGCACGACCCCGCCCTTGGAGGTGCGCAGATAGACCTTGCTGAGGTCATTGGCATCGCGCTGGAAGCGCGGCTGCACCTCGGCGATGATCGCGTATTGGTTGGTCGAAGTGTAGAGCGTGGCCACCTGCCGGGTGCCGAACTGGGTATAGAGCGCGTCACGCAGCTGCGCTTCGGTAATGCCGAGCGCGGCCGCCTTGTCTTTGTCGAGATCGATCGTGAGCTGCGGATTTGAGATCTGCAGATCCGATGTCACGTCACGCAGACCGGGGAGTTCGGCCAGCCGATCCAGCAGTGCCGGTGCGGCGGTATAAAGTGCGGCCGTATCGGAGCTCTGCAGCGTGTATTGATACTGGCTCTTGGAGGCTACGCCGCCGATATTGATGTTCTGAACGGGCTGAAAGAACACGTTGACGCCAGGAATCACCGCCACACGCTTGCGCAGGTCCTGAATAATCTGCGTCGCGTTCTTGGTGCGCTCGGCGCGCGGCTTCAACGCCACGAACAGGCGTCCGGTATTGGTGGTGCGGCTTACGCCCGTCGCGCCGGCGGTGGAGACGAGATAGGCGACGCTGGGGTCTTCGCGGACCGCGTCTGCGACCCGCTTTTGCCGCTCCACCATGGCGTCGAATGACGTGTCGGTCGCCGCTTCCACCGTGCCGGTGATGAAGCCTGTATCCTCGGTGGGGAAAAACCCTTTGGGGATCGCGATATAGAGAGCGACCGAAGCAAACAGCGTCGCAAACGTCACGCCCAGCATGAATGGGCGGTGCCGCAGCACGAAATCCAGGCTGCGGCGATAGCCGCCCAGCCAGGCTTCAAACATGGCCTCGGTGACACGAAAGAACGCGTTGGGCTTCTTGTGGTGGTCCACCGGCTTTAGGACACGGGCGCAGAGCATGGGGGTCAGGGTCAGGGAGACAAAGCCCGACACCAGGATGGCGATCGAGATCGTGACCGCGAACTCGCGGAACACACGCCCGACCACGCCCCCCATGAACAGCACCGGGATGAACACCGCGACCAGTGACAGCGTCATGGAAATGATCGTGAAACCGATTTCCCGCGCACCGAGGATCGCCGCCGCGAACGGCTTCATGCCGTTCTCGATGTGGCGATAAATATTCTCCAGCACCACGATGGCATCATCCACCACGAAGCCGACGCACAAAGTGAGCGCCAGCAGCGTCATGTTGTTGATGGAGAAGTTCAGCACCCACATGGCGGCAAAGGTGGCGATGATGGAGATTGGCAGCGCCAGCGCCGGTATGATGGTGGCACGCACGTTGCGCAGGAACAGGAAAATCACCAGAACCACCAGGACGATGGCTTCCATCAGGGTCTTCTGCACGTCGGCCACCGCATCGCGGATGGAGACCGAACGGTCGTTGAGCACCTGGATGTTCACCGAAGCTGGAAGCTGGGCGCGGTATTGGGCCAGGTGGGCGCGCACTTCGTCCACGACGGCCACGGTATTGGCTTCGGGCTGGCGCACGACAGCAAGGACGATGGACCGCTCGTCATTGAACCAGGAGGCGATACGCTCGTTTTCGACGCCATTGGTAATGCGGGCGATTTCATCCAGCCGCACCGGCGCGCCATTGCGCCATGCGACCACGAGCCGGCGATAGACCTCCGCATCCGCTTTTGGGATGCCCATGTCGATGGTGATGGACTGCTTGGGTCCCGATAATTGCCCGATCGGCGTGTTGGAGGCCGCAGCCTGGATCGCGCCCTGGATGTCGGCGGCGGATATATTGCGGGTGGCGGCTGCGGCGGGATCCACGCGAATGCGCACCGCATACTTCTGGGTGCCGAAAATCTGCACCTGCGCCACGCCGGGCAATTGGGAAATCTGCTGGCCGATGATGGTGTCGGCATATTCGTTCACCGACGACAGGGGTAGCGTGTCGGAGGAGATGGCGAGCAGAATTACCGGCGCGTCGGCCGGATTGACCTTCCTGAAGCTCGGCGGCGTGGTCATCTCGTCCGGCAATTGCCGCTGCGCCACCGAGAGCGCCGACTGCACGTCGAGGGCCGCCGCATCGATGCTGCGGGACAGGTCGAACTGGATCGTGATCGAGGTCGAGCCCTGGGTGCTCGATGAAGTCAGCGAGGTGATGCCGGAGATGGTCGAAAGCTGGCGCTCGATGGGCGTCGCCACCGCGGAGGCCATGGTTTCGGGGCTGGCGCCAGGAAGCGTTGCGGTAATGTTGATGGTGGGAAAGTCCACCCGCGGCAGGGCCGCCACCGGCAGAAGCCGGTAAGCGAACAGGCCGGCCACGATCAATGACAGCATCATTAGGGTCGTCAGGACCGGGCGGCGGATGCACAGTTCCGCAAACATCGCTCAGCTCCCGGCTGGCCGCTGCGGCGATATCGTCTTCACGTCCACCCGGCTGCCGGCCCGCAGCGAAAGCTGACCTTCCGTCACCACGGTCTCGCCGTCCGAGAGGCCCTTCGTGACCACTGCCTCGCCGTCCACGGTGCGGGCGACGGTCACCGGACGTACTTGTGCCAAGCCCTTTTCGATCACGAACACGAACGCACCGTTCTGGCCGTTCTGCACCGCCTCTGCGGGCACGGCGATTACGTCCGGCTCCATGCGCAAGGTGACCGAAACGTCGCCGAGCGTGCCCGGCCAGAGGCGCTCGTCCTCGTTGGGGAAAAGCGCCCGCACCATCAATGTGCCGGTCTGGGGATCAATCGTATTGTCGATGGCCACCACCCGGCCGCCGCTGATGCGGTCGTTGCTGCCTTGGAGCCGCAAATCCACGTCCGCCTTGCCCATGGCGGCGCGCACTTCTCCCACATAGCGTTCCGGGACGCCGAAGGTGACATAGATGGGCTTGAACTGACGCACGGTCGCCAGCGTATCGTCCACCCGGATCACGGCTCCGGGGCGCACGCCGGAAATGCCGATGCGGCCCGTCACCGGTGAGGCGATCTCATAATAGGTTCGCTGTACCCGCAGGTTTTGAAGATTGGCCTCGTCCTGCTCGACCGTCGCCCGCTGCATGTCGGCCGTTGTCTTGGCGTCGTCGAGCTGGACCTGCGATACCGCGCTGCGGGCGAGCAGGCCGCTGTAGCGTTCCACATCCCGCTGCGCTTTCTCGAGCTGAACCTTGTCCTTGGCGAGCGTTGCTTCGGCCTGGCGTATCTGCGCGTCCACCTCGCGCGCGTCGAGCACCAGCAGGACATCACCCTTCTTGACCGCCGCGCCGTCTTCGAACAGCACCTGCTCCACCCGGCTGGTCACGCGGGCGCGGATGGCGACCGTGACCAGAGGTTCTACAGTACCGAGCGCCTCAAGGCGCAAGGGCATATCCTTTTCAACGGCCGGGGCCACCAGAACCGGTACCCGCCGCTCCTGCTGCACCTGGGCATTTGCGGTGCCGCCTGTTTTTCCGATCAGACCGTGGGTCCACGCATAGGCCACGGCGCCGATCGCGGCAAAGCCGAGAACGACGATGAGTATCCGGCGCCTGTTCGCACTGCGTCCCACACTCATGAACACCTCAACCGCAGAAGCCACATGCGAGCAGATCGCGCACGCGCGCTCCAACCTTCCGTAAGCGTACCTTCATTTGACCCCGATTGAGCGTCGAGGAAAGCGGCTTCTGTCGCTCGGCCCCTCCCCTAACGTATCCGTGATCACTCAAATCACACTCATAACCGGCAAAAGGTGACTCACCTATATACCGCTATTGCGTTTTGCAGACGGTCGAGGGCTGCATCCAGAGTGCCGTCGCGCTTGGCAAAACAGAAGCGCACCACCGAGCGCACCGGGTCCTGCGCATAGAAGGCGGAAACCGGGATCGCGGCGACGCCATGCGTACGCACCAAGTCCAGGCAGAAGGCCTCGTCGTCCAGTGCGGGATCGAGCGCCGAAAGATCGATGGAAAGGAAATAGGTGCCCGCGCTCGGCAGCACCGGAAAGCCGAGCGCCGAAAGCCCGCCCGCCAGACGATCGCGCGCACGCTGGAGCTGGGCGCGCATGTCCTCGAAATAGCTGTCGTCCTTGCCAAGGCCATAGGCCACTGCAGCCTGGAGGTTCGGCGGCGTGGTGAAGGTGAGGAACTGGTGGGTCTTGGAAAGCACGCGCATCAGTTCCGGCGCGGCGCAGACCATGCCGACCTTCCAACCCGTCATGCCGAAGATCTTGCCCGCCGAACCTATTTTCACAGTGCGGTCGCGCATGCCCGGCAACGCCATAAGCGGCAAGTGGCGCCGACCGTCGAACACCACATGCTCCCAGACGTCGTCGCACACCGCGAGCGCGTCGAAAGCGATGCAATGGTCCGCGATCAGCTGAAGTTCCTCGCGGCTGTGGACGACGCCGGTCGGATTTTGTGGGTTGTTGAAGAGCACCAGCTTGGTGCGCGGACTGAATACACGTGAGAGCTGCTCGGCGGTTATCCGCCAGGAGGGCGGCTCCAGCCGAACGAGGCGCGGCACGCCGCCGGCGCGCAGCACCAGCGGCAGATACGCGTCATAGAGAGGCTGAAAGAGCACCACCTCGTCGCCGGGCTCGATGAGCGCGAACAAAGCGCCGGCAAGCGCCTCTGTCGCACCCGAGGTCACCATGATCTCGCTTTCGGGATCAAGATCGAGCCCCTGCCAATGGCGGTAATGCATCGCTGCCGCCTGCCGCAATTCCGGCAACCCCATCATCGGCGGGTATTGATTCCAGCCGTTCAGCACCGCATCGGCCGCCTTCTGGCGCACATCGAGCGGGCCTGGATCATCGGGAAAACCCTGGCCGAGATTCACCGCGTCGTGGGTCCGGGCGAGGCCCGACATCACCTCGAAAATGGTGGTCGGCAGAGCGGAATAGACCGGATTGAGGGTCCGCCCTGCGGGATGCGGGGCCGCGGCTGGCTGGGACATGACACGCACGCAATCATTCTTGAAAGGATGGGCAATCAAACCGGCGAGTGGCAGAGCGGGAATCGGTGCCCGCGTCAAGGCCGACGATCAAATCCGGACGGATGCTTTTGCGCTATGCGGTTTTTGCTTCTGGCGCGGACAGCGGAACTAGGGCCGTTGCCAGCTCATCGTCGGTGACGGATGCCAGCGGCTTCAGGAGCTTCGCGGCCCGTGTCCGCTCGCCGGCGCGCATAACAAGAATCACGGTTTCGGCGCCGCCGCACGCAGGGTCGCCACAGGCAATCTCGCTCACCGAAACCGAGGCCGCATCATCCAGAGCCAGAATGCGCCGGACGCTTTCCGCAAGCGTTCGGCCCGCATCGCGCGCCCCATCTCGCTCGCCCCGGCCCCGCATGAACAATCGCACCATCGGGTGCCTCCCCTTGCGACTCGCACTCGTACGCACGTGGCGCGGTCGAAGCGATCCGAGCGCCAATGTGGCGTTTACATAGTGCCTGTTTGATTGCGGCCTTTGCGTGCCAAGCGCAAAAACGCCTGAATGAATTGCGTCCCCCGCCCCGCGTCCTCCCGCTCCAGACGCAGTGCCGCCAACGTCACACGGCCGTTTTCCACCTGCCGCACCTCGATGGCCGCGTGGCCGAACACGATACGCATGCCGGGTGCCGGACGGTCGTCCGTGCGATCTGCGAAGGCAGCTGCCACGGTGAAGTCCCGGTCCTTGGGTGGAATCGGCAAGCCATAGAGCTCGCCGATGTCGCCGAGGCGGATTTCGCCCGCGAAGGGAAAAGCCGCATCCTGGCCCCAGACCAGGTCCTCCAGCATGAACAGCCGATCGAGCTGATGCACGCGCTGTGGCGGCGTGAGCAGATAGACATAATCCCGGGACAACAAGAGGCCGGCCTCTTCTGGGCCCAGCACCTTCCCCTCGCGTACCACCAGGACCATGCGCGCCCACTCCGGCAGCAGGTCGGCCCGGATTCCCACCGTCCCCGCCGCTACGGGATAGGCCACAAGCTCATGCTCGCTTTGCCCCGGAAGATCGATCTCAAAGCGCTGCGGCTCGCGAAGCGGATCTGCGAGCGCCACGTCCAGCCGGCGCGCTGCCAGCGCGAGGGTCCAGCCATGCAGCAACAGCGATGTCACGACCACGATGAAGGCGATGTTGAAATAGGTGTGTGCCCCCGGAAGTCCCGCAAGCATGGGAATGGTGGCCAGAAAGATCGACACGGCGCCGCGCAGCCCGGCCCACGAAACGAACAGCTTTTCCCGCAACGAAAAGCCGAATGGCAACAGGCAGATAAAGACCGTCGCCGGCCTTCCGAGCAGAATGAGGAAGGCGGCAACACCGAGGCCGGGCAGAATGGCGTCGATCAGACTGTGCGGCGACACCAGCAAGCCGAGCATCACGAACATGACGATCTGGCACAGCCAGGTCACGGTATCGTGGAAACTCGTGATGGCGGCGAGCGCCCGTAGCGGTCGATTTCCGACAACGAGGCCGGCAAGATAGACCGCGAGAAACCCGGACCCATGCAACACTGAGGTGAAAGCAAAGATCACGATTGCAGAGGCGACCACGAATACCGGATGCAGGCCCGCCGGGAGATCGATGCGGTTGATCATGAAGGCGAGCAGGAATCCCCCGGCCACGCCAAACGCGATGCCAAGGACAAGCTCCTGTCCCGCGCCGGCCAGGATCTCCCAGCCGGCATGGCTGCTGCCCGCCATGAGCAGCTCCACCAGGATGATGGTGAGAAACACCGCGGCCGGATCGTTGGTGGCCGATTCGATCTCGATAACCGCTCCCACTCTACGGCCAAGACGCAGGCCCTGAGCCCGCACCAGGAACAGAACCGCGGCGGCATCGGTGGATGCGACAATGGCGCCGACCAGCAAGCCTTCCAGAAAGCCCAGACCCAGGAGCAGCATGGCCGCGCCAGCGACCAGCGCCGCCGTCATGAATACGCCCGCGGTCGACAGCAGAAAGGCGGGAGCCAGCGCGCCACGCATGGTGGTGGCTCGCATGCGTAGCCCGCCGTCGAACAGGATGACCGCCAAGGCGGCGGAGCCTACGACATAGGTGGCCCCGTAATCGCTGAAGTGGATTCCGCCCGGGCCATCCTCCCCGGCGAGGACGCCGATCAAAAGAAAGATCAGCAGCAGAGGCGCGCCGAACCGCGCTGCCAGCAGGCTCGATAGCGTGCCGACCACCACGAGGGCGGCACCTACCAGCAGCACCAGATTTGATAGCCCGATCACTTCCATCAGCGCTTGAAATCCTGCATTTGCCTCACACTTGGGACATGCAATGCTCGCCTGTATCCCGATTGTGGCGCTGAGGGTATAAAAACCCCATGTGACGCCAAGGCCAACAAAACGTGCCGCGGCAGATCAGCCGAAGATGGATAGGACCTATGTCGTCAGATTTTGCTGCCCGAGCCTTCCTGATTAGGGCGTGCTTGCGCACCGCATCGGGTGCAACCACGCCCGAACCTGATACCGTATGCTTCGATCTTGATCTTGCCCTGCAGATCGTCGACGATGATCTGCCGTACGTCGCGGGGATCGCGGTCTTCGCCCTTAATGCGGATGGGCAGTTGCTGAGCCAATTCCCCTTGGTGAGCAAAGGCGTGCAAATCTCGGCGCCCCGGCCCCTCACCTTGGTCTCGCAGCACGCGCCGGAAAAGAAGACCATCGCTGCCGCGTGAGGCCCGGCGTGGATTAACCGCGGTTTGCCATGAAGCGCACGGCTTCGATCGGCGATGTAAAATTATACATCCGCACTTTCTTGCTGCCGCACAGGTCACAGCGAAGGCTGATCTCCTGCGCCGCCCTCTCCTCCTCCGTTCCCACCGGCTGAAGACGCGGGGATTCAGAGGAAATGATGGAGCGGCGGCGACATCTTGGGCATTCGGCACAGATCATTCTTCACTGTAGCCCCAAGCCACCAGTGATCATAGCCCTCAGCGGGTCCGGCGGACATTAAGGAACAGGCCGGTCCACGCCTCCGGCGACAGCACATCGCGCAGACCGATCGCCCTGAGAAAGCCGGGCACGATCGTCCCTTCGGCTGCCGTCAGCGCATCGTAGTCCAGCACAGTCACGGCATCATCACCCAAGACCTCGCGGAAGGGGGCGAGACGAGCCTCGTAGTCCCACAGCCAGGAATCATCGGCGGTGTAATTATATTCATCCGGCCGAATGCCATCGCCCCACAAATGCCGAGACCTTTGGAGCTGCGCACGATAGGAGGCCATAAAGGCCCCCTTCTCCCGAAGGCATGCAACGATCCGAACAGGTTGGGGCAGCACGTCCCGCAGCCACGCGATTTCATCCCTGTAACGCAGCAAGCAGATCCCTTCTGCCGAGAACAAGCAGGTACGTCCCACATGCGCGACGCGGAGCGCGAGGAGATCCTGCTCCACCGCGCTTCGATAGGCTTCGTCAAACACCAATCCGCTTTCGAGGCGGAACGTGGAAATGCGGCCCGGCCGCATCGCTGCCGCATGCAATTCCACATGATTATTGATCAGATGGCGACCGGTATAAAAAACCCAGCCGGCCCGCAGCAGATCATCGCGCCCGTATCCCAGCACGTGCTGTATGGAATTCGTTCCGGTCTTGTGAAAGCCGATGTGGACGATGCTGCCATTTAGCTGGATGCCCACAGCGATCTCCGCTCACAAGCCTCGCCACATACAGGTCGCAGCTTCGCGCCAGAGGGCAACTGCAGCGAACGCGTGCAACAGGTTGGCGGCCGCGAAAATATATAATTGTGCGAAGAGGAGCCAGGCCGCCAGCAAGGGTGCCCATGGGGGCCACGTTGGCGACCCCGGCAGGGCTCGAACCTGCGACCTGCCGCTTAGAAGGCGGCTGCTCTATCCAGCTGAGCTACGGGGCCACGCGGCCGTTCTAGCATGAACGCACGGCACTTTCGCCGCGCGTTGCACTGTCATCCACCGACTGCGCAATCAATGAGTCCACTGGCCCTGGCGTCGGAAGGAAAAGTTGTCCGAATACGCGATTTTGCGCCGCACCGGCTCGTGAGGCTCAAACACCTGATAAGGAATAGCGCGGCGCTCGGCATAAGCCACGGCCTCTTCCTTGGTCTCGAAACGCAGGTGAATCTGGCTCTTCATGTCGGCGGAGCTGGTATAGCCCATCAGCGGCTCGACGGAGCGAGCACGCTCCGGCTCATATTCCAGCACCCAATGCTTGGTCTTGCCAACGCCGGACTGCATCGCGTTGCGCGCCGGCTTGAAGATGCGTGCCACCATTGCTCGCCTGCCCCGATGTATCGCCGCGCCGAGGAGCCCTGCCCCCGACAGGCCACGCCGTCGAAAATTCTTAAGTTCGGATGCTTCTATCGTGACGTGAAGGCTCTTGCAATGCGGCCCTCGACCCGCCGCCGGCGAACCGGCGACGGGCATTGGCGAGGACCGATCAGGAATTGATCATCTTCAAGCAGGTGGCTGCAGCTTCAGCAGAAGCGCGTGCCGTTCCCTGGTTGATCTGGCCAGACATGACAAGGCTCTTGGTCTGCGCAGTAATGACGGCACGCGCATCAGCGCCAGGCTTCATCTGTGGCGCAGCGGCGGCATAGATCGCCTGGGAATCGGCGGTGAGGCCGGCCGCGCATTTGTTCGCAGCCGGGCGATCCGCGAACACGGAGGTGGAGACGAGGCACAGGCTCAGGGCCGCAATCATCTTGAGGGTCACAGGCTTCTCCATCGTGATGGCATTCGACCGCTTCAGCGGACGCCGACTCGGTTCACTGGTCCGCCAGCATTTGCACCATATCCCGGCGCACCGACACCGACGCCCGGTGTGACGCCCACACCGGCAGCGCCAGCACCAACGCCCGGCCGAGCGCCCACGCCGGTGCCATTGGCCACGCATCCGGCCGGATAGCCGGGCCGGGTGCAATAGACCACGCGGGGCTTCGGGCGCACGACGCAGCCTGCGGGAACGCCGGGGCCGGTGCAATAGACAACCGCTTGGCTCGGCGTAGGAACGGCGGCGGTGGCGGCCAGGGCCAAAGCGGCGGCGGAAAGCGTGACGGCGAGACGAGACATGGCTCAACTCCCAGAGACATAGGGCGCTAAGGGTTAGGCGTGGCGCCTGGGGTTCTCAATGGCGATTCTTGACCGTTCGCGGCAATAAATGGGGAAGATTTTTTTGGGCATGTCTCGCGCTCCGTCGAGGCGTGCTAGATGTCGGTATCACTTACTGCTTGTCTCAAACTTGCGGCTGGCCGGATACCGAGCGGGGAATGGACCTAGACCAGCGATCCTCTGAGAGCACATCGCACGACGCGGCATCTTCCGCTGCGTTTGGAGACGCTTTCGTGCATATGGCTGCGTTGCGTCAGCAGCCCGGTTTCTCTGCGGCTGTCGACCAAGCCATGCGGGGCCTCACGGGCATGTACCGCGGCCACCTGCTCCCAAACCGCATTCTCAACGATCGCGGCCGCTTGGCGCTTGCCCTGTGCACGCTCTATCTCCATCACGAGCCGGACGAGAACGGCGTGGGCGTTACCGTGACACGGCTGTCCAACCTTTGCCAGGACACGGGCATATGCAGCCGCGGGCGCGCGAAAGCCATGATTTTGCTGATGCGCTGGGCCGGGTTTCTCGAGGTCGGGCGCACCTCCGATATCCGCGCTCCAAGCGGGCGCATACGCCCGCTGGTTCCGACCCAGCGCCTCCTGGACGAACATACCCGGCGCTGGGCAATCATGAGCGGCGCGTTGGCACATATCGACCCGCTCGGCTCTCTCATTCTCGCGGGGCTGGACAATCCAGACTTCCTGAGCGCCCTGATCCGGCAATTGGGCCGCCGGTATATGACCGGCGTGCGCCTGCTTGATACCGCGCGCGCGCTCGCTCTATTTGCGGAACGCGACGGTGGGCTGATGATGGCTTTCCTCCTGGCGGCGGCAGCAAATGATGCGCTGGCGGCCGGGAATGACACGCCCCCTGCCGTTTCCATCTCGGCTCTGGCGCGGGGATGCCATGTATCGCGCGCACATGTTTTGAAATTGGCGCGTGAGGCGGAAGCAGAAGGGCTGCTGCGACGCCTTCCGGGTTTTGAAGGAGGCATCATGGCCACCTCCGCGCTGCATGCTGGAATCGAGGATTTCTTCGCTGCAGGTTTTTCGGCCCTGATGTGCTGCGGGCGCGACGCGCTGGCGGACGTCGAGGAACGCACGCGACGGGGCACGGGCACGATCGCCCACGCCCCGCATATGGCAATGGCCCAGCGGCCAGACGGCGGTTCCGACATCAGGCCCTGAAGCTCAGGTCTGCGCCGCCATCAGCGAGCTACGGGCAGCGCGCCGATCCAAGCTTTCGCTTTGACGAGATCGGATTGTGTCAGGCCGTGCCCGGCAGGAACCGTGACATGCTCGACGTGAGCCCCGCTTCCTTCCAGCATCCGTGCCAAGGCGGTTGCATTGCCGGCCGGCACGATCGGGTCCATGGCGCCAGTGAGGATCAGCACCGGCGTTCCCGAAAGACCGGCGGCAGGTTCCTGCTCCAGCGGCACCATGGCGCGCAGCAACACGGCACCAGCCAGCACCTCGGGCCGAAGCAGCAGTATGGCGGCCGCGATATTGGCGCCGTTGGAAAATCCGACCGCCACCGGCGCCGGAAGGGTGTATTTGGCGCGCGCTTCACCAATGAAATCGGCAAGCTCGTTGGCACGGCGTTTGACGTCTTGATGATCGAAGACGCCTTCCGAAAGACGTCGGAAAAAGCGGGGCATGCCGCCTTCAAGCACCTTTCCGCGCGGTGAAAGCAGGGCAGCGTCCGGCGAAAGCGCGCGGCCGAGCGGCAGGAGATCGTTCTCATCACCGCCGGTTCCGTGGAGCAGCAGCAATGGCGCAGCGCCAGGGCGGAGCGCAGGCTCGAAGCGGTGGGTAAAGGACAGTGCGGCGTCCGCGGCCAAGGGGGAAGTGGTCATTTTAGACCTCGTGGGGGCTTGCCCCGCGCCGGTGCGCGGGGCGGGATAGGGATGCTTTCAGTGATCAGACCAGGACCGGGAGTACCTGCTCGATGATCTCGCGGCGCGGTTCGAGGAAGGACGGCAATTTCAGCGCCTCTCCCAAATGGGCCGCCGGCTCGTCGACGGCGAAGCCGGGAATGTCGGTGGCGATCTCGAACAGGACGTGACCGGGTTCGCGGAAATAAACCGAGCGGAAATAGTTCCGGTCCTTCTGCTCCGTGGTGTGAATGCCGTGGTTCTCGGCCAGACGCTTCACCATTTCGGCCTCCGCCGCGTCATCGGCGGCACGGAAGGCCACATGGTGCACGGAACCGGCACCGGCGCGGCCACGCAGGAAATCCCCGGCCACACGCAGGTCGACGATGCCGCCCATGGCGGTGCCAGTCGCGTAGCGCACGAGGCTGCCCTCGCGGGCCGCTTCGGCAAAGCCCAGCACGTCCGTGAGGATCGCACCGGTGGGGGCCGCATCGGCCACCAGCAGGCTCACACTGTGAAAGCCGCGAATGGCTGCCTCCGGTGGGATTTTGCCTGCGCTCCAAGCCGGCTCCTTCTCCGCTCCCGGCACACCTACCAGGGCAAGGCGCGTTCCATCGGGATCACGGAAGCCGAGCACGCTCTCTCCGAAGCGCTTCGTCGGCGCGTCGTGGACCACCCCTTTCTCGACAAAGCGATGGGCCCAATAGCCGATCGCACCCTCCGGCACGCGAAAAACGGTCTCCTGCGTCTCGCCGACGCCGAGACGACCCGCCGCCGCATGCTCCCAGGGGAAAAACGTCAGGATGCTGCCCGGGTGGCCGGCTTCATCGCCGTAATAGAAGTGATAGGTGCCCGGATCGTCAAAATTGACGGTCTTTTTCACGAGGCGAAGGCCAAGCGTGTCCGTGTAGAAGGTCTTGTTCCTCTGGGCGGGGCCGGAGATCGCGGTGACGTGGTGAATCCCGTGTGTGGTCATGGCTGGCTCCTATGCCAAAAATTCTGTCTCCCTTGAAATAGAGCAAGATCATCATTCTTCAACGCGCGACTTATTGCATGAATGCAAGCTAACTTTGCCGACCGGAGGGATTGCGGGGCCGGATGCGGGACGGCGCGAGACTGGATGCTGGACCGAGCCGCGCGCCCATGCTATCCGCGGCCTCCTTTCGTTCGGGCCGGACTCTTTATGAGGCAGATGCAGCAGCGACGACGATCTGAAGGTACGCGCCCGACCGGCGCGTGATCGCTGCCGCCTGCTTGCGCGACCGGCCCTTTGCCGGCGCGCGCCCCTGCATCTTGCCTGGTTCCCATCCCATGACTGAACTTCCCGTTACCGTTGCGCCCGAATCCCCTGCCGACGCCCCCGCCATCGATAAGCTGCACCGGCGCACCTTCGGGCCCGGCCGTTTCGCCCGCACCGCCTTTCGGCTGAGGGAGCAGGCGCCGCATGATCCCTCTCTCTCTTTTGTCGCCTATCTCGGCACCATGATGGTGGGTTCGGTACGGCTGACACCCATCGAGATCGGCAGTCATCCTGCCTTGTTGCTCGGGCCGCTGACGGTGGAGCCGCCGTTTCAGTCGGTGGGTATCGGCGCCCGACTCATGCAAATTTCGATGGCGGCCGCCCGAGAGGCGGGCCATGGACTGATCCTGCTGGTTGGCGATGCGCCCTATTACGAACGGTTCGGCTTCAAGCCGGTGACGAGCGGTCGCGTGAGCCTGCCCGGCCCGGTGGATCCCGGGCGGCTGCTGGTGGCGGAGTTGCAGCCCGGCGCATTCGATGGTGTCAGCGGGATGGCGCGAGGACGCCCCGCGCCGTAGGTGAGCGCCGTTCCCCGCAAATCCCGGCCCCGGAAACGAAAACGCCCCCGGAGATTTCCGGGGGCGTCATGTTTTCCGATCTCAACAGCGAAGTGCCGGCCACCTCACTCGGCAGCGGCGACATCCGGGCGGGCGCGCGCCTGACGCTCCCGCTTCAGCAGTTCGGCCACCAGGAAGGCGAGTTCGATGGACTGCTCCGCATTGAGGCGCGGATCGCAATAGGTGTGATAGCGATCCCGCAGGTCTTCATCCGAAATGGCCCGCGCGCCTCCGGTGCATTCGGTGACGTTCTTGCCGGTCATCTCCAGATGCACGCCGCCGGCAAAAGTTCCTTCCGCCGCATGCACGTCGAAGAAGGTCTTGATCTCCGACAGGATGCGGTCGAACGGACGGGTCTTGTAGCCCGAACCGGCCTTGATGGTGTTGCCGTGCATGGGATCGCACGACCACACCACGGTGCGGCCTTCCTTTTCGACTGCGCGGATCAGGCCCGGCAGATGCTCGCCCACCTTGTCGGCGCCGAAACGGCAGATGAGTGTGATGCGGCCGGCCTCATTGTCCGGCTGGAGGATATCCAGCAGGCGCAGCAGCCCATCGCCGGTGAGCGAAGGCCCGCACTTGATGCCGATCGGGTTACGGATACCGCGGAAATATTCCACATGTGCATGGTCCGGCTGGCGGGTGCGGTCGCCGATCCACAGCAAGTGGCCGGAGGTCGCGTACCAGTCGCCCGATGTGGAATCCACACGCGTCAGCGCCTGCTCATAGCCGAGCAACAGCGCCTCGTGGCTGGTGAAGATGTCCGTGGTCCGCATCTCCGGATGGGACTGGGGGTCGATCCCGCAGGCGCGCATGAAATCGAGCGCCTCGGTGATGCGGTTCGCCAGTTCCTGGTAGCGATGGGATTGCGGGCTGTCCTTCACGAAGCCCAGCATCCATTGATGGGCGTTCGACAGGTTCGCATAGCCGCCGGTCGCGAACGCGCGGAGCAGATTGAGTGTCGCTGCCGACTGGCGGTACGCTTCGATCTGCCGGCGCGGGTCCGGCTGGCGGGCTTCCGGCGTGAAGGCGATGTCGTTGACGATATCGCCGCGGTAGCTAGGCAAATCGACGCCATTCACCGTCTCGATATCGGACGAGCGCGGCTTGGCGAACTGGCCGGCGATGCGGCCCACCTTCACGACTGGCACGCCGCCCGAGAATGCGGTGACCACCGCCATCTGCAGAAACACACGGAAGAAATCGCGGATATTGTCGGCCGAATGCTCGTCGAAGCTTTCCGCGCAATCGCCGCCCTGGAGCAGGAAGGCCTCTCCCTTCGCCACCTTGGCAAGCTCTGCCTTCAGGCGACGCGCCTCACCTGCAAAAACAAGCGGCGGGTAGGAGGCAAGCTTGCGCTCCACCTCCGTGAGGGCTTCCGCGTCGGTATAGTTTGGCATCTGCACGACCGGATAAAATCGCCAGGAATCCGGACGCCAGCCTTCGGCGCGGCGAGAGGTGGTCTCGGCGCCAGGGTTGCGGTCGGATACGAAGCGGGTCGTCATGATGCTCTCCATCGGGTCTTCCGGCGGCCTGCCCAGCACTTCGGGCAAAGCCAACCCCATGATGCGGTGCCGGAAGGCGGGCTTATACACCACCCGTCGCCACAGCGTAAGAGAAGGCCTCGACAGCCAGAAACGCCCCTTATGTAGGGATGCCGGGCGCCGACCGCAGGGGTAGCGTTTGTGCCGGGAACGATTATCTTTACAGTTCGTAATTGGGAATTAGGTTGAGCGCATAGCCGATGAGGCTTCGGAGTGGCGGATGCCAAAGCTCGTGATCTTCCTCGCCAAGCATGGAGCGCTTGGTTTTGCCATTGCCGTGGGATTTGTCGGCGGGCTGGTCGCGCTGGATTTGGGGCATTTGCGCACGCAACTTGCTGGTAGCGGCGAAGCTTGGCTCCCCGCCTTCGTGTTGACGTTCGCGATGGGCCTGACTTTCTCAAGCGTAAAGATGGGTGTGGCGGTCATGCTGCTGAGCGAGGATGAGCCGCGTCACCCGACGGAACCGAAGGGGGGCCGTGGCGCCCGCCTTCCAGGCGCCGCTTCTTTTCGCCCGGCCCTTGTTCGCGTGCCGGCGCGCCGCCGACGCCTTACCCCCTAGAAGTTGCACGTGCCGCACCGACTGCAGGTTCCAGTCCCAACCCTGAGCCCAGCCATATCAAACCGAGCCCGTCTGCACGGTTGACCCCGGTTCGCGGACGAACCAAAAGGGGGCAAGGGGAGCAAGCATGCTGACAAAAAAAGGAAAGTACGGGCTCAAGGCAGCGGTTCATCTCGCTCGCCTCGGCCCCGGAGACTCCGTCCAGGTGGCGGAGATCGCCGAGGCGAACCAGATTCCGAAGAAGTTCCTGGATGTGATCCTCGGCGAATTGCGCAATGCCGGCATGCTGTCGAGCAAGAAGGGGCGCACCGGCGGCTATCGTCTGGCCAAACCCCCCGAGGAGATCATCGTTGGCGATCTCATCCGCGCCTTGGATGGCCCCCTGGCCGCCCTGCCCTGCGCCAGCAGGAACGCTTACGTGCCGTGTGACGACTGCGACATCGCCCATTGCGAGGTGCGCCTGTTAATGGTGCGGGTGCGCGATGCGATCGGTACCGTCCTCGATACCTATACCCTGGCGCAGATGCGGGACCTCTCTGCCGACCAGCTCGGTTCGTTCGTCGATTATATCTGAGGACTGTGCATCAGTGCCGGTTGGGGCCAAGATAGGGTGACGGCGGCTGCTCAAAGAACCGCTGAAGATCGTATTGCGGATAGGCGCGCGCCAAAACTTTCGGGTCCGTCGGGGCGGTCCCATCCACCGCATAGACCAGTTTTCCGTCAGCCAGGCGCTCGACCCTGACGTCATGATGATAGGACCGCAGCAGAGCAACCATATCCCGCGCGCCAAAAGGCATGGCACGCTCGACCTCGGGAATCTTCATCCGCGCGTCAAAATAGATCCATCCGGTAGGTATCACCACGCACGCAATCAGGAGCAAAAGCCCCTTTGTCATCTGCACAAGACGCGGGCCACGCTTCGCATAATCCGTGCGGATATTGACACGATCCTCGAAGCTGAACCCCATTCGGCCCCTCCACAAAAGGCGCGCGGTTGCATGGCGCGCCAGACGGCAAATATGGATGAACTGAATTAAGGAATTTAGCCGTGCGGCGCCCTGTCGTCACGTGATGCCTAGTCTCATCTCGGTGTCCCCGATCGACCCATCTAGCCGCCGCTGATGGCGGTCAGCACGAAGACGTCCATGCCCTGGGCCAGCGCTGTCGCCAGGACCGCCCGCCGCCCTGCGACGAAGATATTGATATGCCGGCGCACCGCGGGGCTGGAATCGCAGAGCCGGTCGCGCATCCCCGGCCATCGGGCATCAAGCGCCGTCAGCATTTCGTCAACTGTTGCCGCGTGAAGCCGTACCCGCCGATCGGCGCCGGGAAAAAGCCGAACCAGATGGTCGGGAAGGCGCACAAGAACCTCAGGCTTCGCGTCCATCCCGACCTGTGAGACCTCGTCCGCCATAACTGTCCTTCCACCGCAGGCTCAAACGTCGACCACCAGTGTTTCCACCGACGTGATCAGTGGCAAGTGCTCGGCGATACAGGTCCATCGGCCACCTTCGTCGGCACTTCCGTACAGGGCTCCGGAATTGGTACCGAAATAGACCCCTGCAGGTTCCAGCGCGTCCGTCGCCATGGCCTGGCGCAGGACGTTGAAATAGGCCCCTTTCTGCGGAAGGCCTTCGGTGTGCTTGCTCCAGGACCGGCCGCCGTCCGTGGTGCGCCACACCGCCGCCTTCGCCTCCGGCATGAAACGCCCCACCGTGTCTCCATTCAGCGGGATCAGGTACAGCATCTCGTCGTTGCGTGGATGCACGGCGGCCGGGAAGCCGAACGAGGACGGCAATCCGGCCTCAATGCTCTTCCAGCTGCGCCCGCCGTCGTCGGATCGATACATGCCGCAATGATTTTGCTGATAGAGCCGGTCTGGCGTGTTGGGTGCCATGACCAGGCAATGAACGCACTGGCCGAACTCGGGATAATTCTGGCCCTCCGGCATATAATCGGCCCGCGTGCCGCGATTACGGGCTTCCCACGTCTCGCCGCCATCGGCCGAATGGAATACGCCAGCGGCGGAGATGCCGACCCAGATCTGTGCGTCGTCCGTGGGATTCAGCACGAGCGAATGCAGGATGAGCCCTGCCCCGCCAGGATGCCAACCCGAGCGGGAGGGATGGTTTTGCAACCCGGAAAGATGCGTAAAGCTCTGGCCGCCGTCGGTGCTGCGGAAGAGGCCGGCAGGCTCGACACCGACATAAAGCGCGTCTGCCCCCTGGGCGAGGCTCCACGCGCTCTTCACCGGCGCGGCCCCAGCTTCATAGGAGAGACCCTCGCTTGAGTGCGTCCAACTCTCACCGAGATCCGTGGACTTCCACACGGCTGGACCGAACCATTCGTTTCCGCCGGCCGCATAGATCGTTCCCGCGCGCGGATCGCCGACCACATGATTCAGCGGCCAAGTTTCACAAAACGGGCCGCGCACGTTCCATGTCGTACGTGCACTGTCGCTTTCTGCGATAAAAGCGCCCTTCTTCGTGCCCACCAGCACGAGGATTTTCGTCGCCATCGTCTCCTCCATGCCTTCGAACGCCTTGCATCCGGTCTTACGGCACCAGATTGACCATCCAAGCGATGCCGAAACGATCCGTGACCATGCCGAAGGACGGCGAGAAGAAAGTCGGTCCCAACGGCATCTGTACCTGGCCCGTATCTGCGAGCGCGGTGAAGAAACGCTGAGCCTCCGCCTCGCTCTTCACGATGAGGGACAGGCAGAAGCCTTGAAAGCCGGTGCTGTTCCGGCAGCCGCCATCGGAGGCCATGACGGTGCTTTCCCCGATCTTGAAGCTCACATGCATGATCTTGTTTTCGGAGCCGGGGGCGACCATGCCTGGAGGAGGCGCCTCGGGCGCCTGGCTGTACCGCATCAGCAATTCGACTTCGGCGCCGAGCGCGCCCTTATAGAATTCGAGTGCTTCCTCGCACTTGCCGTCAAAGGTGAGGTAGGGCTGGATCAGCATCAGATTTCCCCGCTTGTCGCGCTGCAACGCGGCCGGATGCGGTTGGCGCATCCGTCAGGGGCAAGGACGTGCGGCTCGCTATGAAGCCGACAGCCGGATGGAAATATTTCGCAAAGCGGCGGGGAAAATTGGCCGGGCAATTGCGGTCCGATTGCCGAAGTTCGCAAGCGGCCCGCCGACATGACCCGAATGTGATGTGGGAAAGGGTGGCGGAGACGGAGGGATTCGAACCCTCGAGACCCTTTTGGGGGTCTGCTCATTTAGCAAACGAGTGCCTTCAGCCTCTCGGCCACGTCTCCATTGCGCCCACCTATGCCGAACGAAAGACGGCTTTGCAAGTCGCCGCCGCCCTTGCCCCCGGAATTAAGTGCCGGCGTAGGACTTCTCTTCCACGATCAGCGAGCCGGAACGGATGTTGATCTCCTTCTTGATCGCGGCCCGCCGGTCGTTGGTCACATAGACCAAGCGGGCAAGCTCCACGAACTTGGCATCAAAGCGCTTTTCGGCTTCGAGTTCGCGCAGATCGTCCTCGATCACCCACAGCGCCTCGTTCACGCTTTTGATCTCAGCTGTCAGACCCTCGAATCCCTTGCTGAGAGCGTGAACATCGCGCAGCCGCTCCAGGGCGGTCAGCTCCCGCACGACGTTTGCCCGCTTTACCGGATCGGTAATTCGCTCCGCCTTGATCTCGAGAATGGTGATCTTGTCGATCAATTCGCCGGCAGAGACCGGGGCGAGAATCTCGACCTGCGCGGCGACAGCTTCACTTGTGCTCATGATTCTCGGCCTTGCCCATCTCAACCCCCGCCGCGATGGCAGTGAAGACGCCGCCCCAGTGCCCCGGCTGTTCCTGCCGCACGACGCGTACCGACGGATAGAAGCGGCTTTCCACATCGCCCCCCGCGAAGGCGAAATGCGCCCCGCCGCTCGCTGCAAGCAGCACCGGCCGATTCATTGCCGCCGCAAGGTGCGCTATCGGCGCATCGACGCTCACGAGCAGATCCAAATGGTGAATCAGGGCGGCGCTGTCGAGGAACGTAGCGTCGGCGTCAAAATCGCTCTCCAGACGCAGAATGCGCCCGCGGAAAGACACGCGATCCATCTCGTCTGCGGCGGGTCCTTGCTGGAGACCGACAAGGCGCACACCCTCGATCGCAGCAAGCGGAGCGAACGCTTCCAACGGCGCGCTGCGCAGAGGCTCGACGCGGCCAGCATCCTCACTCTGCCAATGGATGCCGATCACCAGATCCCCGGCGGAGCGCGCATGGCTCCACGCCGAAAGCCGTTCCGGCGCCGCTTGCATGTAAGGCACCTGTGGCCACAAAGCGGGATCGGGCGCGATGAGATTCGGCAGGCTCGTCAGCGCGACACCCAGCACCCCCTCTTCCGCCGGATCGATTTGAGCGGGATCGGTGAGGATAACGACGCGGGGGTCGAGGTTCGCGAACAGAGCGGCGGCCGCTGGGTCGGAAAGCAGCAGACGTGGTTCGATGCCCCGGTCCGCCAAAACCGGCAGCAGGCGAACAAAGGCGAGCGTGTCCGAAAGACTTTCTCCTGCGGCCACCACCAATGCGCGTGGGCTTCCCGCGCCATCCCAGATTCCAACGTTGCGCAGGGCAAGACGGGCGCGCGGCGCCTGCGCTGCGGCATCGAGCGCCGCCCATCCCTCGGCCCAGGCGCCACGCCCCAAGGCTTCGCTCGCGCGGGCCGCAAGCGCGTGCGGATTGTGAGCGTCGAGATGCAGGGCCTTGTCGATGGCGGCGCGGGCGTCGACAGGATCGGCGAGATGGGTCAGAAGCCGCGCCCGCGCCAGCAGAGCCTCGGTGAACGGCGGTTCAATCGCAAGCAGGGCGTCGAGATCCTCCAGAGCGCCTTCCGCATCGCCGAGGCCTTCGCGCGCCATGCCCCGTTCGAACAGGGCCGCCGGGTCGGCCGGCATGGTCTCGAGCACGGCCGCGCTCTGTTCGTGCGCCGCGGCAAATGCCCCGAGGCGACGCAGGATGAAGGCGTAACGCAGACGAAAGTCAGCGCGTAGCGGCGCAAGGGCCACAACCTGATCGTAGGCGTCGCGCGCGCCAGGCAAGTCGCCAAGCTGAAAGCAGCATTCCCCGAGCAGGTGGTAGCCGTCGACGAAATCAGGGGCCAGCTTTACGGCTTGCTCGGCCGCGGCACGCGCCGCCCCCGCCTCGCCGCGCTCCAGCAGGATGAAGCCCTTGTTGACGGGATGGACCGGTGACCAGGGTTGCAGGTGCAGCAGCCGCTCGCAATCGGCCAGGGCTGCATCGGGATGGCCCGCGCGCACCAAAGCGACCGACCGGTTCGCCAGGGCTTCCACCGCCAGTGGATCCAGTTCAAGCGTCCGCGAATAGGCCTTGGCGGCGGCGTCATGCCGGCCGAGGGCACCCAGCGCATTGGCCGCCTGGAAATGGGCTTCGCCCAGTTGGGGCGCAACTTTGATGGCCCGCTCGGCGGCCGCCAGCGCCTTCTCGAATTGCCCCACTCCCTGCAGCGCCACCGCAAGGAGGATTGCCGCATGCGGGTCCTTCGGCGCCAGATTGGCGGTCCGGCGCGCGCTCGGCAGCGCCTCCTCCGCATTTCCCGTCTGGATCAGGGCCATGGCCAGCATCCGATGCGCATCGACAAGCGCCGGCTGAAGCTGCACAGCGAGGCGAAATCCCTCAATGGCCTTGTCCATTTGCCCCGCCCGGGCAAATGCGGCGGCTTGGCCAAGTATCGTGCGCGGATCGGGCGACATTGAAAAAGCAACTCCTGGGCCCTGCAGCCGCACGCAGTCCGAAGGCCCGCGCGCGAGCGCCACGGGCGGTGGCGGCGGTCGCATCTAAGCCGAGCCGGCGTAAAAAGCGAGGGCTCGCCTCAAACCTTCAGCGCGCGCGCTGTCCGAACAGGATGCTCTGAGCTTCCTTGTCCTTCGAGAGGTCTGGCTTGCGCTGCTCGGCGCTGACGGCGAGACCACGCTGCACCGCCGGACGCATCTTCACCGTCTCAAGCCAGCGCTGGAAATGCGGGAATTCCTCGATCTTCTGGCCCTGGCGTTCCCAGAGCTTCGCCCAACCGACGCACGCCATGTCGGCAATGGAATAATCGCCGGCAAGGAACTCTCGATCCTTAAGGCGCGTGTTCATCACGCCATACAGGCGGTGGACCTCGTTGGTATAGCGATCGATGGCATAGGGGATCTTTTCCGGCGCATAGATCCGGAAATGATGGGCCTGGCCGGCCATGGGACCCAACCCGCCCATCTGCCAGAACAGCCACTCGTCCACCTCGACCCGCTTGCGCTCGTCGGCGGGGTAGAATTTCCCGGTCTTGCGACCGAGATATTGGAGGATCGCTCCCGACTCGAACACCGATATCGGATTTCCATCCGGCCCGTTGGGATCAACAATTGCGGGGATTTTATTGTTGGGGGAAATGGCCAGAAAGTCCGGCTTGAACTGGTCGCCCTTGCCGATGTTCACCAGTTGCACGGAATAGGGCAGCTCGCACTCCTCGAGCATAATGGCGATTTTCCACCCGTTGGGGGTGGGCCAATAATGTAGCTCGATGGGCTGCTGGACTTGGGCCATTTCAATGCTCCCCGCTCGACCGGGCAGACCCGGCGACGGTGCATACAGGTATTCCGCCGCGCGCATTCCGGCAAGCATGGCGCGCGTGGCATCGCCATCCGGCAAAAATGCGCCCGCTCCAAGGAAGGCGTGACCGGTTTCGGTCACGAGGCCGAATATTTTTGATCGAACTAGACTAAAGTCTATTGCCGTAACGGCATGACGTAGCGTCTGCTAAGACTTCGGGGGAATGGTGCGCCAACACCGCAATGGTTCCAAAGAGAACCGCTCCCCCTAGGGAGGATCCATTGACTGACACGTCCAACGTGAATGATTCCGCGCGTCCGTCGCGCCGCGGCTTTCTCACGGCTGCTGCCGCCACCGCAGCCGGTGCCACCATTATAGCGGCCCCTGCCGTCCATGCTCAGGCGCCGATTAAGCTGAAATTCCAGTCAACTTGGCCGAACAAGGACATCTTCCACGAATATGCGGGCGATTTCGTCCGGTATGTGAACCAGATGGCCGGGGGTCGCGTGGAGCTCGAGCTCCTCGCCGCGGGCGCCGTGGTCCCAGCATTCCAGGTGCTGGACGCGGTCAGCTCCGGCATCATCGATGGCGGGCACGGTGTATCCGCCTATTGGTACGGCAAGAACAAAGCGTTCTCGCTGTTTGGCACAGCTCCCGCCTTCGGGTGGGACGCCGACGAATTGCTCGGCTGGGTGCGGTATGGCGGCGGCCAGCAGTTGTATGACGAACTCACCCAGCAGATCCTGAAGCTCAACGTCGTGGGCCTGCTCACCGGCCCCATGCCGACCCAACCGCTCGGCTGGTTTAAGGCCGAGATCACGAGCCCGGACCAGATGAAGGGCATGAAATACCGGACCGTTGGCCTCGGCGCCGATCTTTTCAAGGAAATGGGCGTCGCGGTCACCATCGTTCCCGGTGGCGAAATCGTGCCGGCCATGGACCGCGGGCTGCTGGAAGGAGCGGAATTCAACAATCCCTCGTCCGACACCGTGCTCGGCTTCCCGGATGTATCCAAGGTTTACATGGTGCAGAGCTATCATCAGGCCCTCGAATGCTTCGAGGTTCTGTTCAACAAGACCAAGTTTGAGAGCCTGCCGAAGGATGTTCAGGCCATCATCCGGGGCGCCGCAGATGCCGCCTCCTCGGATATGATGTGGAAGGCGCAGGACCGCTATTCCAAGGATCTCGAGGCGCTCAAAGCCCGCGGTGTGAAGGTGATCGCGACGCCGAAATCGGTGCTCGAGGCCCAGCTGAACGCTTGGGACAAGGTGATCGCCAATCTGTCCGCCGATCCCTTCTTCAAAAAGGTGGTGGACAGCCAGATGGCATGGGCCAAGCGCGTGGTCGGCTTCCGCCTCCAATATGAGGTGGATAGCGCCTTCGCCTACAACCACTTCTTCCAGAAAGCCTGATCCGGACGGCGACACGCGCCGGATGCAGCTCCCTGGTCTCAACCAGCATCCATCCATGGCCCCATGGCCATGGATGGATGGCACATGAGGCACAGGCGCAGCATCATGGCGCGTTCACCGCGGAGGATGAGGGGCGTCGTCACGGCTGCCGAAGCGGAGAATTCGCTCAATGCAAGCGTTTCTGATCGGTATTGATAAATTCAATACCTTCGTTGGGAAGTTGTTCGCCTGGGTCATCGTCATCCTCACAGTCGCCATCTGCTACGAGGTTTTTTGCAGATATGCGCTGCGCTCTCCCACCTCTTGGGCTTATGACGTCTCCTACATATTGTACGGCACTTTGTTTATGATGGCGGGCGCTTATACGCTCTCACGTAACGGCCATGTGCGCGGCGACTTTCTCTATCGAAACTGGCCGCCAAAGCGGCAAGCTCTTGTCGATCTCGTCCTCTATTTCCTGTTTTTCTTCCCCGGCATCATTGCCCTGATCTACTCGGGCTGGGGTTATTTCTATCTCTCATATTTGCTCAACGAGCATTCGTCCTTCTCGCCCGATGGGCCGATGATCTGGCCCTTCAAGGGGCTGATCCCCATTACCGGCGTGCTGATGTTCATGCAGGGCGTCGTGGAAGTGATCCGCTGCATCATCACTCTGCGGACCGGCGTGTGGCCCGACCGGCTGCATGATGTGGAGGAAATGGAAAAACTCGTTCTCGAAGAAGCAGCCAACAAGGCGGATGCTGAAGCCATCGGCAAGGGGGCACTGTGATGTTTTTGTCGGACCCCGCCCTCGGCATTTTGATGCTCTTTCTCTTCCTTGTCTTCCTCATGCTCGGATTTCCCATCGCCTTTACATTGATGGCTCTGGGCGTCGGATTTGGATACGTGACGCGCGGCGACACGGTGTTTCAGCTGTTCGTCCAACGCACCTACAGCGTCATGGCGAACGACGTGCTGATCTCGATCCCCCTGTTCCTGTTCATGGGCTATGTGGTGGAACGCGCCAACATTCTCGATCGCCTGTTTCGGGCGATCCAGCTGGCGGCAGGCTGGGTGCCGGGATCGCTCGCGGTGGCCACACTGATCACCTGCGCCATGTTCGCGACCGCCACCGGCATCGTCGGCGCCGTGGTGACGCTGATGGGGCTGCTGGCCTTTCCGGCCATGCTGCGGGCCGGCTACGATACCAAGATCGCTGCGGGCGTGGTCTGCGCGGGCGGTTGCCTGGGCATCCTGATCCCGCCAAGCGTCATGTTGATCCTCTATGGCGCCACCGCCGGCGTCTCGGTGGTGAAGCTGTATGCCGCCGCATTTCTGCCCGGCCTCATGCTGACCGGCCTTTACATAGGCTATGTCATCATCCGCGCCATGCTGAACCCTGCACTTGCGCCGAAACTGCCGCCGGAAGCGAAAGCAAGTTCGTTCGGCGAAATCGCGTTCGCACTGGCCAGCTCGTTCTTCCCCTTGGCGGTGCTGATCAGCGGCGTGCTCGGGGCCATCATCTTCGGGCTGGCCACGCCTTCGGAAGCGGCCGCGGTGGGCGCGGCGGGCGCTGTGCTGCTTGCCCTCGCCTACCGAACCTTCTCGGTCGACAAGCTGAAGGAGAGCGTGTTCCTCACCGCGCGCGCCTCCGCGATGGTGTGCTGGCTGTTCGTGGGCTCGGCGGTGTTCTCGGCGGTGTTCGCCTTGCTGGGCGGGCAGAGGGTGGTGGAGGAATTCATTCTTTCCCTCAATCTCGGACCCATCGGCTTCCTGCTGCTGACCCAGGCCATCATCTTCGTGCTCGGCTGGCCGTTGGAGTGGACCGAGATCATCGTGATCTTTCTGCCCATCTTCCTGCCGCTGCTCGACGACTTCGGCGTGGACCCGATCTTCTTCGGCATCCTGGTGGCCCTCAACCTTCAGACCTCGTTCCTGTCTCCGCCGGTCGCCATGGCCCCCTTCTATCTGAAGGGGGTGGCACCAAAGAACGTGTCCATCGACCAAATTTTCTCTGGCGTCATGCCCTTCCTCTACCTCGTCATCGTCGCAATGATCCTGCTTTATGCCTTCCCCGGCATCGCACTGTGGCTGCCGAAGGCGCTTTACGGATGAGGATCGATGGCGAAGACCAAAGCGACCGAGCTCTTCACGGTCGGCTATGAGCAAACGACGTCCGGCGCGTTTCAGGGCACCCTGACCCGTGCCGGCGTCGATCTGCTGGTGGACGTGCGCGCGGTCGCCGCCTCGCGCCGGCCGGGTTTCTCGAAGACCGCGCTGGCGGCAGGGATTTCGGAACATGGCATCGCCTATGTCCATCTGCGAGCGCTGGGCACGCCGAAGGAGGGCCGGCTTGCGGCCCGCTCCGGCGATCACGACGCGCTGATGCGCATCTATGACGCTCACCTCGCGACGGACAAAGCCCGCGAGGCGCTGGATGAATTAGCCTCACTCGCGCAGGGCCGACGCATCTGCCTCATGTGCTACGAGCGCCATGTGGAAGGATGCCACCGTCTGCGGCTCGCCCAATTCCTGTGCGAGCGGCTCGACCTGCCGGTCACGCATCTGATCGCGGATCCGTTCTGAGCCTTAGGCCGGGTCTCGCCGCATCGTCAGCACGAGACCAAAAGAGAGGAGGCAGCCGATCGCGCCCGCAAGGAACATGGAGCCATATCCGAAAGCCGCCACCAATACGCCCGCCACGGGACCGGTGACGCCGAGCGCGATATCGAAGAAGGCCAAAAACCCTCCAACCGCGAGGCCCCGGCTTTCGGCCGGCACCCTGCGGACAGCCTCGACTCCGAGAGCCGGAAAGATCAGAGAAAAGCCCACGCCTGAAAGGGCCGCACCCGCCAGGGCAAGCATGGGCTCGGTGGCGAGCCAGAGCATGAACTGGGCCACCGCTTCCACCAGCAAGGAGACTGCGGCGACACCGACGCCGCCGATGCGATCCGGCAAATGCGCGAGGAACAGACGCACGCCGATATAGCTCGCGCCGAACAAGAACAGCCCTCACATGAGGGCTTCGATCGTCAAGTGGTTTTTTTGCGCTGCTGCGATCTGTCTCTCCCGGTCCACACGCGAGGCGTGAATGCAAAACCTCATGCGCGACGAAGCAATTCGCTATC
>JBDZDL010000009.1:0-233652 GCA_040049195.1 Xanthobacter sp. VNH20 | reverse complement strand
GACGAGCGTGCTCATGGGCGGGTCCTCCGGGCGAGGGCGCAGGCGATCTGCAGCGCGATCTGCACCGACAGCAGGCCCATGCCAAGGGTCATGGTGGCGTAGGGAATCCACAAAGGCGGGGCCCAGGTGGAGGAGGAGACATGGCCGTCGATCCAGGCCTCTTCCAGCAGCACGAACGATTTCCACGTGAAGAAGGCGCAGAAGGTGAAGCTGGCGATGTCCACCACCAGCAGCCGGGCGGCGTTCACGCGCGGCGGCAGCAGCGCGCTCAGCGCCTCGATCGCCACATGGCCGCGCCGGCCCTGGACATAGGCCGCGGTCATGAAGGTGGCGCCCACCAGCAGGAAGACCGAGGCCTCGTCCTGCCAATAGGTGGGCGCGTGGAACAGCAGGCGCGTGACGACGCTGTAGGACAGGATCAGGCTGGCCGCCACCAGTGCGATCGAAGCCAGGGCGACGATGATCCGATTGACGAGGGACAGGGCTCCTTGGAGCGTGGAGAGAAGCGGGGGGAGCGGCTGGCTGGCCGAGACGTGAGCCCCGGCCGGACCGATATCAATACCGTGGCTCATGCCGGCACATCTTCGGCGAGTTTCAAGAGCTTGGCGGAGAGCGGCGTCTTCGCGGCATAGTCCTTCCAGGCGGTGTCGCGGGCGATGGTGCGCCATTTGTCCACGGTCGCGGCGTCGAGATCATGGATCTTGGCGCCGGCCTTCTGGAACACTTCGGCGACCTTTTCGTCGTCCGCCATGGCGCCCGCTTTGCCGAACGCTTCCATCTCCGCGCCGACGGTGTCGATCAGCTGCTGCTGCGCCTTCGGCAGGCCGTCATAGACGATCTTGGAGATCAGCAAGGGCTCCAGCATGAACCAATAGGACTTCCCGCGCCCGGTGGTGAGGTTCTTGGACAATTCCTCCAGGCGGAACGAGATGAGGCTGGTGGAGGAGGTGATGCCGGCGTCGCAGGCGCCGGTCTGCATGGCGACATAGAGCTCGTTGGAGGGGAGCGACAGCACCGCCGCGCCGGCGGCCTGGAGCACCATGTCCATCTCGCGCGAGCCGCCGCGCACCTTCATGCCCTTGGCATCGTCCGGGGAAACCAGCGGCCGCTCGCGGCTCGCGACGCCGCCCGCCTGCCAGATCCAGGTGACGATCCGGATGCCTTTGCTTTCCAGATAGGCGGCGAATTCCTGACCCACCGGCTGATTTTTCCAGGCGAGGCCCTGGTTATAGGAAGAAACCAGCCCCGGCATCAGGCCGATATTGCATTCCGGCGCCTCTCCCCCGGCATAGGAGACGGGGTACAGCGACATATCCAGCGCGCCCTTCCGCAGGGCGGAGAATTGCGCATTGGTCTTCATGAGCGAGGAGCCGGGATACAGCTCGAACTTCAGCTCGCCATTGGAGCGCTTCTCCACCTCCTCGGCGAACTTGCGGACCAGACGGTCGCGAAAATCGCCTTCATCTCCGCCGGAGCTGGGAAACTGATGCGAGATCTTCAGCGTGGTGGCCGCGCGGGCGGGGCCCGTGAGCTTCAGGATGGCGGGCGCGGCGATGGCGCCGGCCAGCAGGTGGCGTCTGGTAATCAACATGGCGCATGTCCTCCTCGCCCGGATCCGGGCGTTCGTCTTGGCGTTTCCGAGTATCCCGCCCCGGTTCGTCCGGGGTCGCGATCATTCTTCTTGGACCGGCCATGTCCCCTTGGCGTAGGACAGGCCGGGCGATGCGCGCCGTTCAGGCGACGTTGCTGCGATAGATGTCCTTGTAGGTTTCTCTCAGGACGTTCTTCTGCACCTTGCCCATGGTGTTGCGCGGAAGCTCGTCGACGAAGATGATCCGCTTGGGCAGCTTGAATTTCGCGAGCCGGCTTTCCAGCGTCGCATGGATATCGGCTTCGGTCACCTTGGCGCCCGGCGCGCGCACCACCACCGCCGTCACGCCTTCGCCGAAGTCCTTGTGGGGCACGCCGATGACCGCGCTCTCCACCACTCCCGGCAAGGCGTCGATCTCGCCTTCCACTTCCTTCGGGTAGACGTTGAAGCCGCCGGTGATGACGAGGTCCTTGCCGCGCCCGACGATGTGGACATAGCCGCGGGCGTCGATCTTGCCGAGGTCGCCGGTGATGAAGAAGCCGTCGTGAAATTCGCTGGCGGTCTTCTCGGGCAGTTTCCAATAGCCCTTGAACACGTTCGGCCCCTTCACCTCGATGGCGCCGATCTCCTCTGCCGCCAGCACCTTGCCGCTCTCCGGATCGGTGATGCGGATGTCGACGCCGGGCAGGGGGAAGCCCACCGTGCCGGCGCGCCGCTCGCCCTCATAGGGATTGGAGGTGTTCATGCCGGTTTCGGTCATGCCGTAGCGCTCCAGGATCGCCTGCCCGGTGCGTTCCTCGAAGGCGCGATGGGTCTCCGCTAGAAGCGGCGCCGAGCCGGAGACGAACAGGCGCATGTGCGCGGTGGCCGCGCGGGTGAGGCCGCTCTGGTCCAGCAGGCGGGTGTAGAAGGTCGGCACGCCCATGAGGCTGGTGGCCTTGGGCATCAGCGCAAGCGTCTGGGCGGCATCGAACTTCGGGCAGAAGATCATGCTCGCGCCAGCCAGCAGGATGATGTTGCTCGCCACGAACAGGCCATGGGTGTGGAACAGCGGCAAGGCGTGGATCAGCACGTCGTCCGCCGTGAAGCGCCAATAGTCCCGCAGCGTCAGGGCATTGGAGAGCAGATTGTCGTGGCTCAGCATGGCGCCCTTGGCGCGGCCGGTGGTGCCGGAGGTGTAGAGGATGCCGGCCAGGTCGTCCGGCCCGCGCGCCACGTCCTCGAACGTATCGGGGCACGCCTGCGCCTTCACCGTGAGCGAGCCGACGCCGTTGGCGCCCAGCGTCTCCACCTGCGGCACGCCGAGGGAGGTGGCGAGCGCGCGCACCTCGGCCTCGATCTCCGGCCGGCACACCACCACGGTGGGCTCGGCGTCGGAGAGGAAATAGGAGAGTTCCGCGAGCGTATAGGCGGTGTTGAGCGGCAGATAGACCGCACCTGCGCGCACGGCGGCGAGATAGAGCGCCAGCGCCGGCCAGGATTTCTCCACCTGCACCGCCACCCGGTCCCCCGGCTTCACGCCGAGGTCCACCAGCAGGTTCGCCATGCGGGCGGACAGGGCGAAGGCATCCGCATAGGTCTCGACCGCGCCGTCCGGGTGCAGAACGAGCGGCTTTTCCAGCGCGGGCACTGCGGCCCGCATGGCGGAGAAGAGGTGGTTGGTCTTGGTCATTGCACGGGCACCAGGGAACGCGAGGCGGCTTCGCCCCGCAGGAGTTTCTTGACGGCGGGGCTCGCCACCACCTCGCCCTTGCCGGCGAAGGCTTCGTGGTTCTTCTCGATGTCGGCCAGCACGTAGCGATAATTCACCATCAGGCCGGCGGCCTGGGCGACGCCCTTGGGCGAGAGGTCGCCCATGGGATTGATGCGCTCCAGCCGTGCGCCATTGCCGAGATGGAAGCGCGCCACGGGGTCCACCGGGCGGCCCTTGGCGGTCTTGGCGACAAGGAAATAATGCGCCGCCATGGCGCAGATCACCGGCGTCAGCTCGGCACGGGCGTCGTCGCGCTCCTGCCAGTCCGGCGTCTCCAGCAGCTTGAGCGTGGCGCGGTCGGCGGGCGTGAGAAGCGGATTGTCTTCCTTGCGGATCTCGCCGTCGAGCCAGCCGCGGAAGGTGGGCGTGGGCGAGAGCGTGACGAAGGTGGTGAGCGAGGGCATCTCGCGGGAGATTTCCTCGACCACCTGCTTGATGAGGAAATTGCCGAAGCTCACCCCCGCAAGGCCGCGCTGGCAGTTGGAGATGGAATAGAACACCGCCGTGGTCGCGGTGGCGGGATCGAGCGGCGGGCCGCGCTCGGGGTCCAGGATCGGCGCGATGGCGGCCGCCGGCTCCTTCATGAGGGCGACTTCCACGAAGATCAGCGGCTCGTCCACCATGGCCGGGTGGAAGAAGGCGTAGCAGCGCCGGTCCGGGGCGTCGACCCGGGCGCGCAGGTCGTTCCAGTCCTTGATCTCGTGCACCGCCTCGTAGCGGATGATCTTTTCCAGCACGTTGGCGGGGGTGGACCAGTCGATACGGCGCAGCACCAGGAACCCCCGATTGAACCAGGAGGAGAAGAGGTGGCCGAAATCCCGGTCCACCGGGGCGAGGTCGCGGCGGTGGACCATGGCGTCCATCAAATGCTCGCGCATGCGCACGAGGCTCGCCGTGGCGCCGGCGGCCATGTTGAAGCGGCGGAACAATTCCTGCCGGCGCGGCTCGCTGGCACGGTGGATGGCGGCGATCGCGGCCTCGGCCGCATCGGTATTGTCGCCGGCATTCCCATAGGCGGCGATCGCCTTGTCGAGCTTCGCCTTGTCGGGGCCGAAGGTGGTCAGCAGCGCTTCGAACAAGGCGATGCGCTCGCCGGTCTTCATGCGGGAATAGCGGTCGAGAATGTCGGTGGCCAGCGCGACGCCGGAGGCTTCGCCGCGGCCGGAGAGCAGATCCTCGCAGCGGTCGATGAGGGTTGCCGCGCGGGTGGCGCCACTGGTGCGGGCGGAGCGGTCCAGCAAGGCGCGCCCACGTTCCGCGATGGTGGTGAGGAGGTCGCCGAAGAACGAGGTGTTGGAACTCATGGCCGCCTTCCCGCAATGCAAGATCGCCGCCCATGACACAGGGCGCGGCCGCTCCTGGCAAGGGGGCGCGCGCGGCCGGGGCCGGTGCGCGACGCAGCGCCTGCCCCCGGCAGCGGCTGCCGGCGCGGCGCGCTCGTCCGCGTGGGCGCCGGGCCGTCGGGGCCGTGGCCCGGAGCGGGCAGGCGAGCATGGGCCAAGGGCTTAAGCATCGGCGACCTTCCTGAATGGCGGGAACATCAAAACCCGGCCTGCATTTCCTGTCAATCATCTTGTATGCAAGATTTGACTAGCTGCATTTAAATCGCCTGCTAAACTCCACGCACCATTTCGGGAGGCCGATCGTGCGGGGCGAGGCGACACCACGTTTGCGCGAAGCGCTGGAGGACGACATCGTCGCCGGCCGGCTGCGGCCGGGGCAGCGGCTCGACGAGGTGGGCCTTGCCGAGCGGTTCAATGTTTCGCGCACGCCCATTCGCGAGGCGCTGATCCAGCTTGCCTCCTCCGGGCTGGTGGAGATCCGCCCGCGGCGCGGCGCCTTCGTGCTGCTGCTGGGGCCGCGCGAACTGATCGAATCCTTCGAACTGATGGCGGAGATCGAGGCCGCCTGCGCCCGTCTCGCCGTCCGGCGGATGGGGGATGACGACCGTGAGGCGCTGAAGAGCGCGCACCATGCCTGTGCCGATGCGGTGCGGGCCGGTGATACGGAAGCCTATTATCCGACGAATGCGGCCTTTCACGCCGCCATTTACGCCGCCACGGGCAATCGCGTGCTGGCGGCGGAGGCGCTGCGGCTACAACGGCGGCTGCAGCCCTACCGGCGCCTGCAATTGCGCGTGCCGCGCCGCATGGATGCCTCGTTCGCAGAACATGAGGCGATCCTCTCGGCGCTTCTCGCCGGCGATGGAGAGGCCGCCGCCCAGGCGGTGCACGCCCATGTGCTGGTCCAGGGCGAGCGCTTCATGTCGCTGATCACCGCTTTGCAGGACGAGGCGGAGGTGGTGGCGCGGGCGGGGTGAGCGGCGCGCCCGCGATCCCTTACGCGCCGGTGAAAAAATCCACCAGCAGCTTGACGTTGAGCGAGATCACCAGCAGGCCCGCCGCCGCCGCCAGGAACGTCTGCCAGCGCGGGGCGACGAACACGCCCATCTTGCGCTTGTCGCTGGTGAACATGACCAGCGGCACGATGGCGAAGGGCAATTGGAGCGACAGCACCACCTGGCTGAGGATCAGCAAGGAGGAGGCGCCGGTTTCCCCATAGGCGATGGTCACCGCCGCTGCCGGCACGATGGCGATGCAGCGGGTGATGAGGCGGCGCAGCCACGGTTCGAGCTTGATGTGCAGGAACCCTTCCATCACCGCCTGTCCGGCGATGGTGGCGGTGACGGTGGAATTCAGCCCGCAGCACAAGAGCGCCACCGCGAACAGGGTGGGGGCGAGCGCGCTGCCCAGCAGCGGGTTCAAGAGTTCATGCGCCTTGCCGAGGTCCGCCACTTCCCCGCCCTGGCCATGGAAGGCGGCCGCCGCGAGGATGAGGATGGAGGCATTGATGGTGAGCGCGAACATGAGCGCGAAGGTGGAATCCCACGTCGCATAGCGGATCGCTTGGCGGATGCCGCTTTCCGTCCCGTCGTGCTTGCGGGTCTGCACGATGGCCGAATGCAGGTAGAGATTATGCGGCATCACGGTCGCGCCGAGGATGCCGAGCGCGAGATAGAGCATGTCGGGATTGGTGATGATTTCCGTGGTCGGCGCGAAGCCACGGATCACCTCGCCCCAATTGGGATCGGCCAGCGCGATCTGCACGCCGAAACAGGCGGCGATGATGCCCAGCAGCCCCACCACCAGCGCCTCCACGAAGCGGAAGCCGAGCTTTTGCAGCCACAGGATGAGGAACACGTCCAGCGCGGTGATGATGACGCCGATTTCCAGCGGAATGCCGAACAGCAGATTGAGCCCGATGGCGGTGCCGATCACTTCCGCAAGATCGGTGGCGCAGATCGCCGCCTCGGCGAGCGCCCACAGCACATAGGCCACCGGGCGGGGAAAGCTGTCGCGGCACGCCTGGGCAAGGTCGCGGCCGCTGGCGACGCCGAGCCGCGAGCACAGCGCCTGGAGCAGGATGGCGATCAGATTGGAGAGCAGTGCCACCGTGAGCAGCGCATAGCCGAAGCGCGAGCCGCCGGCGAGCGAGGTCGCCCAATTGCCGGGGTCCATATAGCCGGTGGCGACCAGATAGCCCGGCCCCATGAAGGCGAACAGGCGGGCGAAGCCCCGGCGCTTGGTGACATCGACGGTGCCGTGCACGTCCGACAAAGCGGGATCGCCCCGCTCGCGGCGCCAGCCGTTCAAACCCGCCTGCCGTGAATGATCAAGCATGTACCACCGCACGCCAATATGAGGACACCGCGCCGCTCTCGCCAGCCTACCTTCGTCCAGCAGACAGGTCCGATAGCGACCAAACGCTGAGATTGCGAATGAGTTGCAATACAATGATGGGCTTTTTCGCCCCTGTCAACATTGTTGCGAATTATTCGCAATAGCGCGGCCGCCGCCTCGGCTTGTGTCCCTCCTTCTGCCCGCCGCTGATGCAAGAGATGGTCCTGTTTCATCCGCGCGGGCGTGGCGGCCCCTCCCCACCAAAGGCGCAGCACGGTGCCCTTGCAGGGCGGGCGCCGCACCGCCAAAGTCCCCCCAACAATAAAGGGAGAGACCGCCATGGTGGCGTCGGGACGCCTGGATAAGGGCGCGGATGCGTATGATTACATCGTTGTGGGCGCCGGATCGGCGGGTTGCGTGGTCGCGAACCGCCTCTCGGCGGACCCCAATGTGCGAGTCGCCATCGTCGAGGCCGGCGGCAAGGACGACTGGATCTGGTTTCACATCCCGGTGGGTTATCTGTTCGCCATCGGCAATCCGCGCGCGGACTGGTGCTTCAAGACCGAGCCCGAGGCTGGGCTGAACGGGCGCACGCTCTCCTATCCGCGCGGCAAGACCATCGGCGGCTGCTCGGCCATCAATGCCATGATCTACATGCGCGGGCAGGCGGCCGATTACGACCATTGGCGCCAGCTCGGCCTGCCCGGCTGGGGTTGGGACGATGTGCTGCCGTTCTACAAGAAGCACGAGGACCATTTCCTCGGCCCCAACGCCCATCATGCGACAGGCGGGGAATGGCATGTCGAGTTTCCGCGCATCACGTGGCCGCTTCTCGACAAAGTGCGCGACGCGGCGGCGCAGGACGGCATCGCCGCCATCCCCGATTTCAACACCGGCGACAACGAGGGCTCCTGCTATTTCCACGTGAACCAGAAGCGCGGCCTGCGCTGGAGCGCAGCGCGCGGCTTCCTGAAACCCGTGCTCAACCGGCCGAACCTCGATCTCATCACCGCCGGGCATGTGGAGAAGGTGCGCATCGAGAACAATCGCGCCACCGGCATCGTGCTGCGCACCCCCCAAGGGCAGCGCACCCTGAGCGCCAAGCGCGAGGTGGTGCTGTGCGCCGGCGCGCTCGGCTCGCCGCAGGTGCTCATGCTCTCCGGCATCGGGCCGGGCGAACATCTCCAGGCGAATGGCATCGAAACCGTGCTGGACAAGCCGGGCGTCGGCTCCAATCTGCAGGACCATCTGCAATTGCGCCTGGTGTTCAAGGTTTCCGGCATCGGCACGTTGAATGAGCGCTACCATTCCCTGCTCGGGCGCGCGGGCATGGGGCTGGAATATGCCTTCCTGCGGCGCGGGCCGCTGACCATGGCGCCCTCCCAGCTCGGCATCTTCACCCGCTCGGATGCGACGCAGGACCGGGCGAACCTGGAATTCCACGTCCAGCCGCTCTCGCTCGACAAGTTCGGCGATCCCCTGCACCGCTTCCCTGCCTTCACCATGAGCGTGTGCAACCTGCGCCCCACCTCGCGCGGCACCATCCGCCTCAAGAGCGCGGATGCCGGGGCCGCGCCGGCGATCCAGCCGCATTATCTTTCCACCGAGGAGGACCGCACGGTGGCGGCGGAGTCCATCCGCGTCGCCCGCCGCATCGTCTCGCGCCCGGCGCTCGCGCCCTACCGGCCGGAAGAGATCCTGCCCGGCCCGGCGGTGGGGGATGATGATGCCTCGCTTGCGACAGCGGCGGGCAATGTGGGCACCACCATCTTCCACCCCGTGGGCACGGCCAAGATGGGCCTGCCGTCCGACCCCATGGCGGTGGTGGATGCGCGCCTGCGGGTGATCGGCATCGAAGGCCTGCGCGTGGTGGATGCCTCGATCATGCCGACCATTACCTCCGGCAACACCAATTCTCCGGCCATCATGATCGGCGAGAAGGGGGCCGCCATGATCCTGGAGGATGCGCACGCATGAGAGTCACCTATTCCCTGGGCGCGGCCGCGCTCCTGGCGTTGGCTGCAGGCTCCGCGTACGCGTCCTCGCCGGCCGCCTGGGCCGAGCTGGAGGGCAAGGCGCGCACGGCCTGCCTTGCGGCGAGCGGGCTCGCGAAGGCCCGTGTGGAAGGCGCGCCGGTGGTGTTCGCCGCCCATGTGCTGGTTCTGGTGAAGGGCCGCTGGCCGCAGCCGCACATGAAGAACCAGGCGGCGAGCTTCGCCTGCCTTTACGATTCGCGCGCCGGCACCGCCGAGGCGCAGGAATGGACCGCCGCTCCGTCCGCTTCGGCGAAATAACCGCCCGTTCCCGATCGCGCCGGCCTCTCGCCCGCGTCCGCAGCAGGGGAGGGCCGGCGCTCGGGATGTGGGATGCCGGATCGCTCGCCGGTGCGCGATTGTGCACAAGGCGCCCCGCGCCGATGCCGGCGATTGTCAATCGGCGGGCGATGGGCTAGAGAATTCCCCCTCTGGTAAGCACCCGTAGCTCAGCTGGATAGAGCGCCGCCCTCCGAAGGCGGAGGCCACACGTTCGAATCGTGTCGGGTGCGCCAAATACCGCCGATTGCCCTCTATTACCGCCGATAACCGCCGATACGTCGCCTGCGCAAAGAGTGTGAGACGGTCCTTGCGCCAAAAAGCGTAGAAACGGCGGTGTTTGGCGGTGAGAAAGTTCGAATCGCTTCCGGTCGATTGGTAGATTTCAAACCTGCGCAGATTTGGCTTATGTGGCCTTAAACAACCGCTATGCGCCCCATTCCAGTCGTTCGATCTTGGGGTTGAACCCCCGAAAGCAGACAACGCCGGCAAAGTGCTCGCATTGAATCACGTCAATCCGGGCGTTCTGGCACTCCTATTCGCCATGCAGGATCAAACCCGTCTCTCCATGACACTAACGCCTTGTGGGCGTAATGGGCTGTGCGTCTGTTCAGTGCCGCAACGGTGGTTGCACTCGCCCTGACGTATCGCACCGGCTTTTCGAACCGCGTCATAGGGTGATGCAAGATGATCGTATGCCGCGGCGAAAGCGGCATCACTACCTCGATGCCCGGATCTGCCAGCGAACTCTTGTGAGCTAGGAAGCTATGCCTAGGCACCGTTGGATCGAACCAAGTTACGGGACTGTCTGAGGTAATGAAGCCCGGCTCAACGGAGCATATAATAGTCATCGTCATTTCACTGAGCGTGGGCAAGCCATCCATCATAGCTCCAGGCAGCAAAAACTGCATGGGCGACTCCACCACTTTTCGAAGGTTGCGCAGTTCCGCCTCAGCATTTGCGGTTGAGCCCAGAGCGACGGTCTTCGCCTCAGCTGCATCCAAGGCCTGCCGCCAAAGCATCCGCTGGATCTCTCTCGCTTCAGGCGTGCGCCCGTGCATAGCTGCGATGAAGGCTATCAACTGCGATTGCCGAAGCCGAGGTAACTGGCGGTGGCCGGCCACAAAGTCTGTGATGAGTGTCTTTAGCCCCTGCTCAAGTTTCGGCAGCTCAAACTCTATCCTCAGATCCCGGGGACCATCGGGCCTGAAGATCGTGTAGATGTCAGTCTCGGTGAACAGGTTTTGGGGTGCTCGTTTGCGGCCGACGCCGCCACTAGGATCAAAGGTCCACACAAATGGCTGCATTCCTGCCGGCGTATTCGGATCGCACCAGGCGGAAAGGTAGCTCCTTGGGATATAGTGCTGCGATTTGTGATTACGGGACTTAGGCACAGGCCGTCACCATGAGCTCACCTCATACCGGCGTTGCCTATGACAGCTGAAGGCTAAACAGTCTGCACGACATTTGCGCACTAGCTCACTCTAATTTCAGTCGCTCCCACTCGCCAATCAACGTCCCGTATTTTTCATGAAAAACTGTCTCCTCGTTGCCCTGCAGCGGCGTCGTTTGCGGAGAGAAGAACGTACGACGCAGGGCATCTATAATACGCATATCAGCGGGGTCCGCGTCGGTTAGTACTTGTAGCATTACCCAGAGCCCTAACCTCCCGCCTTCTTCTGAGAGCGGTGGCTCTTCACTGAAGTACGGGTATACCACGCGTGTGTATTCCCCCCGGACGCGCGCATGTAGTGCATCCCTTGTCCGAACTGTGGCGCCCAAGCTTTCAATCCGCAGGCTGCCGTGCATGCTTATAGGAACGATCTCTACAGGCTCGTTTGACCAACGCAGTTTTGCGCTAAGCAGTTCGAGGACTCCGTCGCTCAGTAGCGGATATAGTCTTTTGAAGTTCCTGTTCGACAGGATGCGATCCTGGGTCAACTGCGCTAGGTCACCTCGGCCAGAGATGTGCGTCTTAACGTCCGACCAAAAGGGTAGGTAGAAGTCGCCACCTCGACTTCTAGTGCCGCCCGCCTCCTTTCTGCGATCAAGTCGGATGTCTTCTTTCAAAATGGATCGTCGCAGTGAATTGGGCGAATAGAACAACTGCAGCGCCTTTCGGAGAGGGATATCTAGAACAGACATACGTGCTCCACACTTTGATCGAAGTACAACCATCTTCTTGGCGTCCCGTCGACACAATGGGAAAGAGCATTGTTTTCACTAAATTTTAGTGCGACGACGCCCACCGCGGCACCGATTCCTGGTCTGCGCCAGCGGGTAAGGGAGAGCATATGACAATCAAGCAGACCTTCTTCAATCTAGCTGATCTGCCAAAGCTTGCGGCGCGCACCTGGACACCCCTGCGGAGGGTGACGGAGTCCACGCTTAACGATCTCCCGCCTGGGGTCATTTCTGTAACCGAATTCCACGGGATAGCGACTGTCGCGGTTCATTCCGCCAAGTCAGCTGATGTAGACACGATGGGATGGGGCGATGTCGGGCTCAATCCGCATCGGGCAGGCATGGAATCATGGGGCTACCAGTCATCGGATGTGTTCCGCGGCTGGGGTGACACCGAGCTTGGCATCAACGTGGTCATTGCCCAACACCTCGAGGAGCCGAGCAAGGAGATTTGGCATCTGCATCCTGATCTAGTGGTGGCGCTCCGGCTCATTCAGGAAGGTGATCGCTGGTACCGGCCCGAGGAAGGGTGGCCGGAGGTCGTTCGCCTAACCTGCAACGATGCCGGCGAGCCGGTTTGCCTTGAGATAAAAACCGAATTCCTCAATGACTACCTCGCGGCGCGGGACATGCGCCTCTTTTGCTCTAGTTATGCCGAACGGACGGCAGTGACCGAAAAAGACCCTGGCTATGGCTGGTCTCGCGAGCCCATTAACGAGAAAAGAGATCGAAATCAGCTCGAGTACATTACCGCGCCGGCGGGTTGGCCCCATCCTCACGGAACCTTCTTCACAAGGGGTGCCATATGGCGAACCGAGTGGCTGGACCCCGGTACGATCAGCACGCGCATCCGCGGCGATAAGACGTCCGATGAAGTCTCTTTTGTGACCAAGCCGGACGGTACTCGGGTGGCAGCAGGTCGGCTTGATGAAGATATCGGCTGGCTCTACTTCAACGCAGGAGTGGTTAATGCGCTTCTCCGACATCGCGGTGGACGGCTCCATTGGGCATCGAGAGATACCGGTGGTGTTGGTGCGACTTCGGACACAGTCCATTTTGGCGTAAACGGCCTTGGCCTGATCACCGTTTTTGCCAAGGATATCGGCATGCTCAAGCCCTGGGACCAGCGGACTTGGGCAGCCCACAACGTCACCCCCGATGGGGGCGTATCAGAAGAGCTGTTCTCAGCGCAGATGATGGTGCAGCCGGCATCGACTAAGGCGCCCGAGGCCCTTATTGAAAGGGCTATTAATAACCTCGCTTCGAGCTTTCGCGAACGGTACGGTCAGGAGCTGCTGCGTGAGAATGCCCAAGTGTCTGATATTCTCAGGCGGGCTCACCGGTTTCGTTGTGCGGAGACGCAGGGGCTGCTCGACCTTTCCAAGCAGGTGACGCAACTGTTCACCGAACGCGTCGATGTTGATGCCGTACTTGCGCACTGCCCACCGCTCGCCAAGGGCGAGAAAAAGCCGGGGTCGCTAAAGGCTATTGAGCGGCTATTGGGCACAATCCTACCCGAGGAACAGGCAAGGAAGATGATGGGGCCATTGTTTGGCCTGAACGATCTTCGCAATGCAGGATCGCACCTCGGCTCCAGTCTCGTGCAAAGTGGTCTTGAGCGCCTTGGCGTCGACGATAGAAAGCCACATCCCATGCAGGGCTTGCAACTGCTGGAGAGCGTGGTCACTACGCTGCATGACATCGAGGGGGCGATTGCCGTTCCAAAGGCGTGACCGCCTTCTGACAATCGGCAAGGCTACCCGGCTCGTTTGACGATCCGGGTGGTCAGAGCGGCTAGGCCGTTTCAGAATCGCCGCACCAAACAATCCGGCCCCAGCGCAACCAAAATGCGATCTGCATCCTGTATTTCGCCAGACCGATGGTTGCAAAGTCGGCCGACCGTTGGCGTCGACGGCAATGTCCCACCGAGGCTTCGCGCCATCGAAGACGAGCATTTCGATAGTGGCGCCGCATGGACACATCATACCTACGCTCCAGCGTTGCCATCGTCGATAGTGAGCATCAGGTCCCTGGAAAGATCGTTGCCGACCAGCGGCGTCTGTTCGGGTGCCGGAGTTCAAAAGCGTCTGGTTGGTTGGTCCGCTTCAATTCTGAATGCGCCAAAACCAGACATTCCGCTTTTGGCACCATTGTTGTCCTAGAATGCCCTCATCCCAATGTGCATGCGAATTGTCCAAACGGCCTTACGACCCACTAGAAAATTTCGAACGGTGCCTTTCCTCCGGGGCGACCCAGTTTTCAATGAACTCTAGCGGATCAACGCTTCCCATCACGGATCTGGCGAGCGCTAAACGTCCTTCTAAACGCTTCCGACAATCGTCATCCGCACTGTTCAAGCGCTCTGTTACGCCCGCGAAGAAGTGCTCTACGGTCATCGCTTTTCCCCACTTCTCGATAATCTCGGCCAGCTGCTGCCGACTGTCAGCAAGAGCCTGGGCCGTCTTTCGCGCATCTTCCTCCCGTTCGTAGCGTTCCCACCGCTCCTTTTGCTCTTTTTCCTCTGCTCCTCCGCCGCTTCTTCGGCCTTCATAAGGCGTTGCAGATCAATTTTGGACGCACCTAACATCTCGACAATTTCTGGGATCAGACGCTCAAGCGACTGCTGCTCCGCTTCTTGCCAGTTGCGAGACCACTTGACGCCCTTTTTGGGTGGGTAGGCAACGATCCGAAAACGCCCGCACGGCATATCCTGCTCGGTTGTCCACGAGTGCGTCAGTTGCCAAGATTTGGCTGAGCGTATGAGCTTGCTGTCCTCACGATGATAGTCGCCATTGAAGTAGCGCATCGTTACGCGCTCGGTCATCTCGGTGATGGCGAGCGCGACTGGCACCATGCCGATATAAAAAACAGTCGGCCTGTCAGGAGCCCAAATGCTTCCTGAGTGGTATCGGCCGTATTTACGATCCTTTCGCTCGACCTCTTGTTCCCCGACATGAATCCGCAGAAGATTGTCGGCGGCGGGCGCGATGTGAACGCGGTAGCCTTGCTCATCAAGCGCAAGATACAGAGCGTTGGCGATGGAGAGAGCGCGCTGAAGCGCGGCTTCTGATGAGATCAGATCCGGCAGAATCCTCTTGTAAGGCCTGAGGAACTCGCCGTTCTTCACCTCCCGTGTTTTCCGCAGATGTTCTTCTGCACCAAAAAGCAGCGGGTGACGAACCGGGCGACGAGTTTTCGCAACGAGCTTGGGCTTGCGCGCGGCTCGTTCCTCCATCGTTCGCTTTTTGCGCGGTTTGACGGCTGGGGGCAGGATATCGATGGTCTCATCGGATGCTTCTGGCAAGACAGGTAACTCTGCCGGAAGTCCTAAGGACTTGCGGGTCCAGTACCCCGATCCAGGATAAGGTACTTGATATCGTTTGCAGATGGCTGCGAGTGCGGTGCCGGAAATTCCGAGCTCCGGTGCGACTTTGCTGAGTGGCCTTTCACAGACCCATTTGTAAAGCTCAAGGCGTGTCACCTGCATAGCGAATGTCTCAATTCTCTCACCATCGATATCGCATTGCAGGTACACGCATTGACCCCGTCTTTTGAGGGGGATTCGGCCCTTTTCTAGTGCCGATTTTAGAGGGCTATAGCGTAGACGTAGCTGTCTTCTTCACCCGGTACAGCGCGCCAAATGCCGCCGATTGCCCTCCGTAGGACGATTTATCTGCCGATTGCCGTCGAAACTACGCCCGAGTAAAGATCGGGAAATATTTCGAGGGTGACAAAGCGTAGAAACGGCGGCGTTAGACGGTAGAAAAAGTTCGAATCGCATCTGGTAGAAGCCCGCGATTTTTTTGCCCCGAACAATCACAAATACCGGGAACACGTAGGTCTGCCTGTATCGCGATAGTCGCGCAGGTATGCCGCTGACTGCATTTCCTTCCTTTCGATAGCGGTTCCCCAGCTTTTCTGCGTGATTTTGATGACGATCGTCAGTGACGGCGTGTGCGCTATCGCAGGCTTCCTGGGTTCGCCCCCAGCGAACCGGTGACCAAATGCGATAGATCCTCCCCTGCCACGACCCCGTTTGGACCATGTCCTCATCGAGATTGAATTCTGTTAGAAAACTGCATATATTTCTGACAGGAGAATTATCGTGCAGCGACTGACCGAACAGATTCTGGCGCACACCGAGGGCTTGCCCGAGGGCGCTCCGATCGCGGCGAAGAGCTTGCTCCATCTCGGCAATCGCGCCGCGGTGGACCAGGCATTGTCGCGACTGGCTGAACGTGGCCGGCTGATGCGTGCCGGGCGCGGCGTCTATCTGCGTCCGGTTTCGAGCCGGTTCGGCGTTCGCGCACCTTCTGTCGAGAAGGCCGTCGAAGCCCTCGCGCTCCAGCGTGGCGAAACCATCGTGTCGAACGGCGCCGCCGCCGCCAACGCGCTCGGCCTCACGACCCAGGTGCCGGTCCGATCGGTCTATCTGACATCGGGTCGTAGCCGGACGATGAATCTGGGTCAGCAGGTCGTCGAGCTGCGGCATGCGCCGCGCTGGCAGTTGGCGCTAGCCGATCGGCCTGCCGGACAGGCGGTGCGCGCGCTGGCCTGGTTAGGGCCGGAGAAGGCGGAAGAGGCCTTGAAGACGTTGAAGCGCAAGCTGCCGTCTTCCACGTTCGGCGAACTTGTCGCGGCAGCGCCCCAGCTCCCAAGCTGGCTCGCCAGGACGGTGGGCAAGGTCGCGTATGGCTGAAGCCTTCCTCGCATTGTCGGCGGACGATCGGCGCGAGGCTCTGGCTGTCGCCGCCGATCGATCCGGCCGCCCGCTTCATCTGCTGGAAAAAGATGTGTGAGTTGTCTGGACCCTCGCGACGCTGTTCGGGTCCGATCTCGGCGAACATCTCGTGTTCAAGGGCGGCACGTCCTTGTCGAAAGCCTACCGCGTCATCCAACGTTTTTCCGAAGATGTGGATCTTACCTATGACATTCGCGCCATCGCCCCCGACCTGGTGGGCGAAAATGGCGAGGCTCTGCCGAAGAACCGGAGCGAGGAGAAACGGTGGTCGAAGGCCGTCCGGCACCGTCTGCCCGAGTGGGTCGATGGAATTGTCCGACCTCTTCTTGCCGGCGCAATCGACAGGCAATCGCTGCCCGCGACGCTCAGGGTCGAAGGCGACAAGCTGTTCGTCGACTATGAGGCGACCGCTGCGGGATCGGGCTATGTGGCTCCGAGCGTGATGCTGGAGTTCGGCGCCCGCTCGACAGGCGAGCCGGCGAGCCCGCGTGATGTTGTGTGCGACGCGGCCGGACTGATCGAGGGCGTCGAATTTCCAAGGGCGCTCCCACGGGTGATGCATGCCGAGCGGACTTTCTGGGAGAAGGCGACTGCGATGCACGTATTCTGCTTGCAGGAGCGGCTGCGTGGCGAGCGCTTCGCCCGCCATTGGCACGATGTTGTTCGACTGGATGATGCCGGGATCGCCACCGCCGCATTGGACGACCGTGACCTCGCCGGCGCGGTTGCCCGCCACAAGAGTATGTTCTTCGCGGAGAAGGCCGCCGACGGTGAGGCGATCGACTACGACGCCGCCGTCGGCGGGAAGTTGCAACTTGCGCCGACTGGTGAGGCGCGCACGGCATTGGCTACCGACTATGCGCGCATGGTCGAAGACGGGTTGCTGCTTGGAGATGCCGAGCCATTCGAGGCGTTGATCGAACGATGTGCAGACATAGCAGAGCGGGCAAACCGCGCGGCAAAGGGATGATATTGGGGGAAACGGGTGTCTACCTATTTTACGGACCGTGAATACGGAACACGGCCCCAAACAATCGATGTCATCGATGAGCGTTTGTGGGCCGGCCTCTACAGCTTGATCCAGACGGGAATTGGCAACGGCTCATTCGGCCTGCGCTTTCCGGAACAGTGCTCCGACGGAAACGGTCCTTGCGGATGTGACGAGCAGGCTTTCCGCCAAGTGCTAGGCGCCGAGGTGCCGTGGATCGAATGGCCGCTTTCTCCGAAAGTAGTGCCCGACACGCCGGTAATCCTCGATCTGCTCGAGTTCTGCGCCAGCGCCGTGGGTGAGCCTATTCAGGGCGCCTATCATTCCTACTACCGCCACCATCACCTGAGTTGGGACCGAGATGCCGGCCTTGCGCGATTTGTGGCGGACGTGAACCTCCTGTTCCGCCGGAACGCTGTCGCCTATGAGCTCACAGCGACCGGACAGGCCCGTCGCCTTCTTCCGCAGGTGATCGCCAATACGATTGGCTGGGCCTTGTTTCACACCGGCGACGCGGAGACCGATAGGCTACTTGAAGCCGCACGACAGCGGATTCTCTCGCCAAAGCCCGACGATCGCCGCGATGCCTTGGAAAAGCTGTGGGATGCGTTTGAGCGGCTGAAGACGCTGGAGCCGGGGGCCGACAAGCGCGTGCAGGCCGATTCACTGCTGGATCGTGTCGCCGCGCCGGCCTCCGGTTTTCGCCAAGCGCTCGGGCGCGAAGCCGCCGAACTGACCAAAATCGGGAATAGCTTTCGCATTCGTCATTCCGAGACGACGCAGGAAGCGCTGACCTCTCTGGATCAGGTCGACTATCTGTTTACGCGGATGTTTGCATTCGTGCGCGTGATCCTGAAAGGGACCGGGCGTGGCGGATAGTCGCCATCCGCCGCCGCCGAATGCGGAGGCGCATTGATGTCTCGCACGGTGATCGGCACGAGCGGCGCCGGCACGACCTTCGAATCTCGAGCGGTGGCGTGTCTGCTGGCGGCGGTGCTCGGCGAAGCCGGCGGGCTCGGCGACGGCGCCGGGCTGGTGATCGAGAATATCGAACTGCAACGCTCCGGCGCGGTGGCAGGCTTCGACGATGCTATCGTCCGCCATCGCCTGCCAGCAGGCGGCACCCGCACAACCGTCATTCAGATCAAACGTACGTTGAGCGGCGAACGTAGCGATCCGGCGTTTAAGCGTCCGATCGCGGAAGCGGCACGCCACATTCAAGCCAATCCGGGCGACACCCATCGGTTTCGCATCGTGGCCGGACAGAGCGGGTTCGGGCCACGCGACGTCGAACGCACCGTACTTGCAGCGCGACTGTCGCTCACCGCGGACGATTTCTGGCTGCGCTGGGCCGATCCTGCTGCTGCCAATGCGGGTGAGCGTGCTTTTGCCGAAGCCGTAGCGTGGGTGATCGAGGATGAGTTCGACGGCCCGGATTCATCGCTGACCTGGGAGCTGCTCAAGCGATTCTCGCTCATAGTTGCCGATATCGAGGAAGCGGGGTCGCTGCACGAGCACTGGGCGTTGCGAAACCTTGAGCGCGCCCTGTCCGATCCCGCGTTGGCTCCCGACTTGTTGCGGGAGCTTGACCATATTGCCGCCGACGCTGCTCGCGTGGCGGGGGCACTAGATAGATCGATTCTCGCGCGCGAACTTGCCGATCGGTTCACATTCTCGGCGCAGGAACGGCTCGCGCCCTGTCTTGCCAGACTGGACCGGGAGGCCGAACTGGCCCTAGCCAGCATTCGCGACGATATTCTCGGCTTTCGGCTCCCCCGCGCCAATTCCACGACGCAATTGTCCGCGCAGCTCGCGGAGGGTCGGAATATTCGGCTGGGCGGCGCTGCAGGCAGCGGCAAGTCGGCTATCCTCAAGCGCCTTACCGAGGAGGCCGCTGATCGGGGGCACGGCCGGATCGTACTCAAACATGACCGACTCTCGGCGGCGACCTGGCCCGCTTACGCGCCGAGTCTGCAACTCTCCACCGACCTGCCGGCGCTGGTTGAAGCGCTTGCGGCTTCCGGCGAGGCTCTGCTGGTGATCGACGGGCTCGATCGCATTCAGGACAGCCAGTCCGTTGGTATCCTCAATGATCTGCTGGCGGCCATCGCGCGCTCGCCGACTGCAGCAAGATGGCGTTTCCTCGTTTCGTCGCGCGACTTGGCCGGCCCCGACGTCGCTGCTCTCGCCAACATGCCGGACCTACTGCGGTTCGCCGTCAACGCACCGGATGCCGATGAGCTGCGCCTCCTTGGCGAACGGTTCCCGCACCTGCAGATGATGCTCGCGCGCCAGGGCTATGGCGAACTCAACAAGAATCTCTTCTTCATCGCGCAGATCGCGGCCCGGCCCTCGGAGGCCGGGGCATCCTCCGAACTCGATCTGATGCAGGCTTGGGCCACGCGCGGCGGCCTGGCGTCACCGCCCGATCCTCATCGCGACACGGCGCTGCGAACCGTTGCCCAGACGCGCCTCGGTCAGCCTTTCGGCGGTCTGCCGAAGGGTGGGATTGCGCTTGGCCTCACAGCGCTCGTATCGGAGGGCACGCTCGCTGAGCCGCCCTATCGCGATGTCGTGTATTTCACCCATGACATCTACGAGGACTGGGCGATCGCCCGGGCGCTCGATGCGCAGCGCTCGGCCTTGCCATCACTGTTGAAATCCGCGCGTCAACCGCTGGCGTGGCTGCGCGCTGTCCGCTTGGTGGCCGAAATCGCGGTTGACGCTGAAGGTGCTGCAGCGTGGCGTGCGCTCCATGCGCTGCTGCGCGACGATTCCGATCTCGATCCGGTCTGGGCACGTCAGGTGCTGGTCGCACCGCTCCATTCGCCGCGCGCTGCGAGCCTGCTCGATCGCATCGAACCCGAGCTGCTCGCCGATGATACCGCACTGATGCGCGAACTAGCTGACACGCTTACGAGCTTCGAACTTCAGCCGCACCCTGATATTCTAGCCGGTAAGGCCTATCCCGAAGCTGATGCCGCGGCGCGTGCGGCGATCGCCCGGCGCCATCAGGTGCCGCGCTGGCCGGCCTGGCCGGCCTTCATGTCGTGGTCCGTTCAGCGTTGGCGTCGCTGGCCGCAGAGACTCGCCCCGGTGTTGAGCAGGCTCACACTGTTTTGGCTGCGAAAACCCGTCCATCCTTGGCAGATCAGCCGGCATGCCGTTGAGCAGATTGGCGCGTGGCTGGCCACGGCCGATGCAGCCGAAGCATTGGGCTGGGACCAGCGTGAGGAACGGGACCGGCGCCTTGCGGAGCTGGGGCTTGATGACGGCAAGCGCGATCCGGCGGGGCTGCTTCGCCTTGTGGTAACCCATGGTTCCGACGCTGCGCCCGAGGTGGCGCGCCTCTATCTCGAACGTCTGCTGTCCTCAAGCAGAGCCCATCATACCGAAGCCGTCGTCATCTCGCCGGGCATCCTTCCCCGGCTCGAGCCAAGGTTATTCGCCGAGCTCGTTGCTCGGACGATGATCTTCGAGCGCCGGGATGAACCATTCGGCTCGAGCCTAGCCGTATCGCGTGGTTATGGCCTGCGTGACACATCCGGGCTCTTCCCGAGTGCTCCGGGACGGGCGGGGTTCGACGCGCTATTCGCTGCTGACGAAGACGCTGCGCTCGGACTGCTCGGGCAATTTTGCAGCGTCGCGAGTGAGCAATGGTGCTTGCAGCAGCAGGCGCGCGGCCTCACGCCGCGGCCAATTCGGCTCGATCTGCCCGATGGCCCGCTTGACCTCTGGGGAGACCAGCACGTCTTCAAATGGTCGCGCGGCATTCTTGGGCCGCATATTCTGACATCGCTGTTGCTGGCGGCCGATCAATGGCTAGCCGCGCAGGTCGCGCTAGGCCGTCCGCTCGCTGAACTGATCACCAAGACCCTTCGCGCTGGGCCGTTGGTAGCCATCGCAGGACCCGTGATCGCCGCCGGTATCGACCGTAGTCTCGTGCAAGCAGACCTCGCGGTCATGCTGCCGATGATGTGCGCGCCGCGCCTGTGGTTTTACGATCTGGCGCGCTGGATGGAAGACCAACGTCCCTCCGTCTATGGGATTGGCTGGAACCTTGGGGACGAGGACAATCGGGCCGATGTGTTCAAGTTGCTCAAGCGCCGCCAGCGTCAGCGCCCGCTGCTCCAGGGGCTGGTGGCACAGCTTCACGTGCTGGGAGACGAAACGAGTAAGGCGACTTTCGCAGCGGCGGCGGCGAACTGGCAGGTGGCCGATCTCGCCGACTTCGAGGAGTTGCTTGGGGACCAAGACGGCGAGCTGGCTGAACGCCTCGAAACGTACCGGTCGCAAGCCAATCCCGAGAATTGGCAATTGCAGGTCGCCGAGGATCGTAGCTGGTTCGCCATGCACTACATCGTTCCAGAACATCTGCAGGGGCGCGCCGCCGAGGTCAACGAGCAGCAGCAGACTCTCAATGCCACCAGCCCGTTGCTCGACTGGTGATTCGGCCGCTCGCGCGGGGCTACGTCGACTGACGGGACGCCCATCGCTGAGGTCATTCCGCTAGCGATCAGCTTGGATCACCCGCAGCTCTTCGACAGCGTAACGTTCGATGTCGAAATCACTATGCGCGCGCAGGCCGTCGCGGCGATTGCAGCGTCACTGCTCACAGCAGGCGACGACGCGTTGCTCGCCGAGCATGGCGACTGGGCACGCTCAGTCGTGGGGCGCGCGGCGGCGCTCGATCCGTGGTCTACAGGCATCCACTATGAAGAGACGTCCATGGCGGACGATCCGCTGGCCAATGCCGGACGCGGTCTTGCGGCACTGGTTGGGCGCGGCATCGCGGGGTCTGGCGAGACTGAAGCGTGGTTGAGGCTGGTCTCCAGTCCGTTCCGGGACGTGGCCAAGGCGAGTATCGAAGGAATCGCGCCGTTTGCGGAAGCGCGGCCTCAGGCTGCCGCCGCGGGTCTTGCCGCTCTCACAGATAGTTTTCTGTTCAGTTGGCGCCAATGGGGCGGGGATCTTGAACAATGGTTGCGCACCGATCGAGCGGCGCGGGCCGATCGCGCGATCACGGCGATCGCCGATCAATTGGCTAACGAAGAGTTCTGCGACCTTCCGGCGCCTCCACCTATTCCAGCACCGTTCGTCACGGCGAGCCAGGGCTTCTATCCTCATGGCGATATCGATCAGCAGTTCGACACGTATCGCGCGGCGTCGATTCTGCGCCAATACGACCTTTCGGCCCTTCTCGCGGTCCCGGAATTGCGCGATCGGTTGTGCCGTTTTGCCCATGCCTCGATTGAATGGCTGCGCTCCTTCGCCGACGGGCAGGAGCCGCCGCCTGGCAGCTGGGATTCCGGCGATCGGCGGATGGACTGGGAGCAAGCGCTCGGCGCCTTCATGGGCCGGATTGCCCATTGGGTTCCTGCCGGACGCGTCGTCGCTGATCTGGTGGCACCCATCGGAGCCATTGAAGACGAGGAAACGCGGATGGAAGTCCTCGACTCTTTCCTCGACGCCTATGCCACCCAACGGTTCGATGCGAACCGGCCGATCGATGACGAATTTGCAGCTGTCTGGCGCGCTGCGGCTTCGATTGCCTTCGACGGCATGGCCGCGCACCGCGAATATCGTCGATCACGCGCGCTCGATGCCGCAGGCTTCTGCTCCTATGGCCGGCCGGTGTTTGAGCCAAACTGGCAGTATGCCGCAAGTTTCGCGCCACTCATCGGCGAATGGGTCGAGGTCTGTGCAGCCTTCGAGGTGGCGCCGCCGGTGGTGTCTGCTCTGGTCTCTCAGGCGCCAGCCGCATTCAGCACTGACCCCGCGCTCGGCTGGCTGGAGCAGATCATGGCAGCGCGTTTGACTTCAGATCTTCGCGAGCGTCTCCGGGGTGGGGCAGGACGCCACTGCGGCCGACCCTTGGCCACGATCTGGGGCGCGACCCCGGCATCCGGCCGTATCACCGCTATCGAGCGTTTCCGCCGCCTTGCAAGCCAGCTTGCCGATTTCGGTGTCCCTGAGGCGGTGACCCTTCTTCCGGAGATTGCCGAGGTGCAGGCGCGGGGTTAAAGGAGGGCTATGGCGTAGACATAGTTCTCATCATCGCCCGGCGCGGTGCGCCATTTCAATTAAAGATTGTGCAAATTCCCGATCGTTCGCTTCCCCGTTGAGAAGCACTTGGGCCCTTGTTCGGGCACCCTCACATTACGAGATGGTTTTTGTAAAAGACCTCAGAAGTCCCCTCTAGAGACTTGGTCAGCGGCTGAGTGACCGGTAGTGCCTACTGGGGTGACCCTCGACCATTCCTGCAACTTCGGTATTAATATCGAGGGCTTACTCAACACGCCGGAGCCCGATTGGCCGCGCTGTTGTACCCCTCCCGCTCTGCAGGCCTGGATCAATGCGTCCTGTTCATCCATGGCGAGCTCGGCGCTGACGAGAGCAGTGTCGTCAGACCTGCAGGATGCGGCGCTGGGCGAAGCCGACGCCGTTGTCGTACTGGCCGAGCAGCCAAGGGATCATGGCGCGGAAAACTCTAGCTTCAAACGGTCCAGTTTTCGGGAATCAGATCAGCGATTTCTTGGAGCGCGGATTCTATGCCCGTTTCGCCAGTGGCGTCATCGATCCGCTGGATGAACGCCGATGTCTTGACCAATGCTTGCTTCATTGATGAACACTCACAATCGGCTGCGACATCCTCTTGAGCGCGAGGCGTTGCGCTGCAGACTGTTCGAGGGGCCGGACGGGATCGACGGCTATGCCATCCATGCCCGGGATGCGGCGCCGGACAGTGTCCGGATCGCCGGTCGGGCCCTCCGAGTCGGATGGGTGTCGGACGCGGCCTTTGCGCCTGTAGATCCCGAGATCACCGCTGCGGTGGCCGCGGCCGCGAACCAGCTTGCCGGCTTCGGATGCGAGGTCGAGGAAGTGACGTTGCCCTTCATCGCCAACGCGTTCGGGGCGCTCGCCACGCTGGTCTATGGCGAGATCGTGCCGTCCATCAAGATTCTCGCCGCCGGTCGGGAAAATGAGCTGCACACCGTGGGTGCCGGGGTCGTCGCGCTTTCGGATCCGAGCTTCGCCGATTTCGCGGCGGCGCATGTTGAAGCGGAGAGGCTCCGTTCCGCCTTTGCGGGCTTCTTCGAGAAATATGATGTGCTGCTGACGCCGGTGAACCCAATGACGGCCCCGCCGCACGCCCTTCAGGAACTGACCGTCAATGGCGTGACGGTTCCCTGGACCCACGTCATGGCGGCGACCTCTCCGTTCAACCTGGCAGGGCTCCCGGCCCTGTCGGTCCCCTACGCCTTCAGTTCGGAACAGCTGCCGATCGGCATCCAGCTCGTCGGCAGATGGCTGGACGAGGCAACGCTGCTGCGGCTCGGCGCGATGATCGAGCGCAAGGGCGGGCTCGGCGATCGGCGCCCGCCGCTCTGAATCCAGCCGACACTTCCGGGCGGCGGAACGCCGCCCGCTACCCTCTCTCCACTGCCCATCACCACGCCGCAGCAAGCGGCCTGACCCGGAGTTCCCCCATGTCCATGATCTCGACCCCTGATCGCGCTTCCCGCCGCAGCCTCCTGAAAGGGGTCGCCGCAGCAGGCGTCGGCCTCGCTGCCGCCGGCGCCGGCGCAGCCAATGCAAAAAGCCGCTCGCCCGCAAATACCGGCAAGCCGACGGCCGACCGGCTGACCCTGAGAGACGGCACCAGCCTGTACTTCAAGGACTGGGGCTCGGGGCCGGCCGTCGTGTTCAGCCACGGCTATCCGCTCTCATCCGACGCCTGGGAGGATCAGATGTTCTTCCTCCAGCAGAGCGGATATCGCGTCATCGCCCACGACCGGCGTGGCTTCGGACGGTCGAGCCAGCCTGCGGCCGGCTATGACTATGACACCTTCGCCGATGATCTCGCGGAGCTGGTGGAGGCTTTGGATCTTCACGATGCGACATTCATCGGCCATTCGATGGGTGGCGGCGAGGTCGCTCGCTACGTCGCCCGTCACGGCCAGGGCCGCGTCGCCAAGGTCGCCTTCATCTCCGCGGTGACGCCTTTCCTGCTCAAGACCGAGACCAATCCGAACGGCGCGCCCAAGGAGTTGTTCGACAGCTTCCGGGCCGCAGTCCAGGCCAACAGGTCACAGTGGAACCTCGACGTCACCATGCCCTATTACAGCTTCAACCGGTCGGGCGCGCATGTCTCGGAAGGCTTGCGGCAGAATTACTGGCGGCAGGGCCAGGCGACCGGCTTGCTCGCCGCCTACCATGCGCTCGGCGCCTTTTCCGAAACCGACTTCCGCGAGGACCTCGGGAAGATCACCGTACCCGCGCTGGTCGTGCATGGCAGCGACGATCAGATCGTCCCGCTCGAGATTTCCGCGAAACTGACCGCCAAGCTCATCCCGCACGCCAAGCTCGTTGTCTATGAGGGCGGATCGCACGGCTTGCTGCACGTCGACAAGGACCGGTTAAACGCCGATCTGCTGGCGTTTCTCCGCGCCTGATATCGCGCTCGTCCCATGCGGCACCTTCGAGCTGATCGGTGCCCGCATGGGCGAATTGCTTGCGATCCGCGCCCCGAAAACGGACTCGGTCACGAAGGATAAAAAGACGACGAAAATACTCGTGACGGCCGCGAGCGGGAGCGCCGGTCGAAGCTCCGTGGAAGCCCTGCTCGACAATGGATTCGATGTCATCGGTACCTCCCGGACGCCCGAGTCGTTGTCCTTCTCGCGAAAGGTTGCAGCGCGCGTATGACGCGGATCGGGAAACCGATTTCGATGCGTTGCTCGCCGGCGAGCTTCCAACAGACGTCAATTCACCCTAGCGCAGGCACAGGTATGGCTCGTCCTTGAGTAGGTTAGCCACGAAATCGACGAAGACCTTGACCGCCCCCGTCATGCGGCGGGTCGAAGAACTCACAGCCTGGATGGGATAGAGGCGCGGCCTGTAGTTTTCCAGCACTGGTACGAGGCGCCCCGTCTCGATATCGTCGGCGAACATCCAGCTGGGGCCCTGGGCCAGGCCCATCCCGGCCAGTACGGCCGAATGGACGCTTTCAGGGTCATTGGTGCGCAGAGGCCCGAAGGGCGTTATGATCATGGGTCCGTCGGAGCCCAGGAACTTCCACGTCTTGGAATTGCCTTGGAAGGTGAAGGGCAGGCAGCTATGGCTAGCCAGATCGTCCGGGCTTGTGGGCGTGCCATGCTCGGCAAGATAGGCGGGCGAAGCGACCACCGCTGCCTCGACGCAGCCGATCTGACGCGTGAGCAGGCTGGAATCGGGCAATTCGCCTATGCGTATAGCCACGTCGACGCCATCCTCGATCAAGCTCACGTAGCGCTCGGAAACCTCCAAGTCTATGGTCAGGTCCGGATATCTGGCGAACAGATCGGGAAGGCGCGGCGCAATTAGCCGGTTGGAAAACACGGGCGAACAAGTCACGTGAAGCCGACCTCTAGCGGAAACCTCACCCGAACGCAGGTGCGCCTCCGCCGTTTCCAGATCGCCCAGCATGCCGACCGCGAAATCGTAGAATTCCTGCCCCTTCTCGGTGACGCTCAATCCACGCGAGCTGCGCCGGATCAGCAGCGTGCCCAGATGGGCTTCCAATGCCGCCACTTCCTTGCTGACGGTTGACTGGGCAACGCCCTCCGCCTTCCCGGCGCGTGAAAAGCTTTCGGCTTCCACGGTTCGCACGAACAGCCGCATTCTTTTGAGCTGGTCCACCGCCACCGCCTCCTGTTTCGACGACGGCAATATCAACTCAAAATGGAATGTAAGTGAATATTGGAATTCCAAGGTGGAATTTTAGCTATTCCTTCGGCGCCAATTGGAAATCCCAGGTCAGGCCGTAAGTAAGGCCCAGTCCCAGCCATCTCAGAGCGTGGGACCAACCAAAGAGGGCCAAATGTCCAGGCTCAGTGGAAAAGTTGCCGTCATCACCGGAGGAACCTCGGGGATGGCATTGGAAACGGCAAAAGTCTTTGTCGAAGAAGGCGCCTATGTCTTCGTGACCGGCCGTCGACAGGAGGTCGTCGATGCCGCTGTCGCCTATATCGGCGAGAACGTCACCGGCATTCAGGGTGATGTCTCGGATGTCGCGGACCTTGATCGGCTATTTGCTACCGTCAAGGCCGAGAAGGGGCATATCGACGTGTTGTTTGTCAGTGCCGGCGCCGGCCATATGGGCGAACCGGTCGCGAGCATATCGCCCGAACTGGTCGACCATACGCTCGACGTCAATGTGAAGGCTGTGGTGTTTACGGTGCAGAAGGCTCTGCCGTTGTTTCGCGATGGTGGCTCGATCATTCTGAACAGTTCCATCGCGCATTTGAAGGGCATGGCGGGCGCCAGCGTCTATAGCGCCAGCAAGGCGGCGGTACGGGCCTTTGCCCGCGGCTGGACGATGGAACTCAGGGATCGCGCCATCCGCGTCAATGTCATCAGCCCCGGTCCGATCGATACCCCGTTCACCCAGCCAGCGCCTCAGGGCTGGAAGGATGCGATGGCGGCCATGGTGCCGCTCGGGCGTTTTGGTCGCCCGCGTGAAATCGCCACTGCCGCCTTGTTCCTCGCATCCGCGGATTCCAGCTTCATCACCGGCATCGACCTGTGTGTCGATGGCGGCTTGACCCAGGTCTGATTGGAAAGGGAGCGAGGTCGTGGCGCTGGTGTAAGTCTATGTCACCCAGGTGCTTGCTTCGTGACGTTGTCGCTGCTGACCGGATTGGAAATCCTGCTTGGTCACGGTTTCGATATCCTGCGGAACCGGCGCTCCTTGCGCAACAACGAGGACGCTGTGCTGGGTGGCGAACGGAGTGAGCTGCCCGACGAAGCGGACAACCTCGATGATTTCCCGATAGGGCAGGCCAGGAAGCTCCTTGTGGCGCTGCAGGGAACCTTGGGCTTCGGGAGCGGGCGCGTCCCGAGGCGCCAGGTCGTCTTGTCGGCTCAAGACGCGTGACGACAGCATCCAGCAGCATTTCTAAATGTCTCCGCCTCGCAGCGGCGAGGTCGAGAGTCCGCAGTTTGGCCGGATCGACATATCGATTGGCAGGACGGCGAAATCGTGTTTCGCGCACTCCAGCTTATTCAGGTGTTACTGCGGATCATTCAGGATTTTGAGCCCGCAGTTACTCCAAGCGCGGTGCACAATGTCTATTTTTAATAATTATAAACAAGCAAATGGCCAAATATATTGGCTCACGACCCTCATTTTTTCGGGATTTTGCTGCGCCGCGAACGCTCAAACGGCGCCGGCACAGGGAGCGTCCGTTCAAGCCAACGCCGACGGGAATGTTATCGCTCTCGAGCCGATCGTCGTCACGGCCAGAAAAACAAATGAGGACCTCAACAAGATCCCCGAGAGCATCACAGTGGTTTCGCCCCAAGATCTGGAGCAATCCCCGTTCGATCCCGGGGCCGCGATTGCCCGGAACTCGCCAAACGTGCAATGGGACAGTCGGGCGATCGGCCAGCAGTTCTTCTCCATTCGCGGCATCAGCTCGCTGGGAACGCCGGCGAATTATTCCGATGGCACAGTCGCGTTCAATATCGATGGCGTGCCCAACAGTATGATGAGCGCCTCCAACGTGCTCCTCGATGTCAATCGCGTGGAAGTGCTGCGCGGCCCGCAGGGCACGCTCTGGGGCACCAATGCCCTCGGGGGTGCCATAAATGTCATCACCAATCAGCCGGACGGGACGCGCGATATTCATTTCACCACTGAGATCGGCACGAACGGCTATCGCATGGGTGAAATGGTTGTGGGCGGAAATATGATCCCGGATGCGCTGGATGGGCGTATGGCGCTCCGCCTCGCGCATCAGAACGGTGACGTCTCCAGCCTGTTTACCGAGGATCTGGGCAAGCGGGATATCGCCGCGTTCCGCGGGGGCCTGCGCTTCACGGACATCAACGACACGACGGTCACCTTAACGGGTAGCTATCTGCGGGACGAGGGCAACGCGCCGTTCTACCTGCTGCTCAACACGCCGCAATTTCCTATCAGCGGAACGTTGACGGAGCCCAACTCGGTGACGACCCAGGGCGGCACGACTCTGACCGTGGAGCGGCTGTTCGACTCGTTTCGGCTCACCTCCATCAGCGCCTATCAGCGCAACCAACTGAGCAGCACGACAGACAATACCGACGTGCTTCTCTACAATGCGCTCGGATATCCGGCCATCAGTTCCGTCGGGAACCTCAAAGATACGGAGAACATCTTCAGCCAGGAAATCCGGCTCAATTCGCTTCAAGACAGCCCGGTCCGATGGACCGTCGGCGCGAGCGCCACACGCAATGAGCTCAGCCGAGCCTGCGTCAGCGCGCAGTGCGCCCCCCCGCCTTACCTTAACGCGCTCACCATGAACACAGGCCTCAACACCACCAGCGTGGGGCTGTTCGGCGACGTATCAATCCCGATCGGGGAGAAATGGGAGTTTTCGATCGGCGGTCGGGTGAGCCATGATGACATCCAGCTCACGCGGGGAAATTCGCTGGATATCCCCGGTCTGATAGGGGCAGATTCGAGCTCACAGACCTATCCGACGGGCCGAACGGCGCTGACCTACAAGTGGACCGAAGACGTGCGGACCTATGTCTCGCTGGCACGCGGGCATGCGACCCAAGTCTATCCGTTGTTCGGCTACCCGGTGAATGGGATCGTGCCCCCTCCCTATCCCGCGGCGACCGACTGGACGTATGAAGCAGGCATAAAGGCGAACCTCCTCAACGACCGCCTTGAGCTGAATGCCAGCGTCTTTCACAACAACATCAAGAATGGCGTCATGAGCTACCCCGATCCTGCTCTCGGCGCCTTCGTGACTACGTATCAGGATTATCAGACCAGTGGCTTCGAGCTGCAGGGACGCCTGCTCCTTGCCGACGGACTGACGTTCACGGGCGGGGTCGGCTACACCTATAGTGAGCTCGGCGCCAACGGCGCCATCCTCAATACCGTCGCAGGAAACGGCGTACCGAACGTGCCGCAATGGACGGTCACGACCGGATTGCAGCACACTGTCTCTGCCAGCTTTTTGAACTTGCCGGGTTCATTGTCTTCTGCCGTGCAGTATCAGTTCACCGGAAGCCGACCCGCCGATATCGACGATAGTTTCGAGTTGAAGCCCTACCATATTGTGGACGCCAGGGTCGGCTGGAAAAACGAGACCTCCTGTTTCTTTGCGCAATCGTCGCCAGTAGCGCCATCGCGCGCTCGATCGCCATTCCGGTGCCGTTGCCGATTGTCCAGATCGCCCTCGGCGCGCTCCTCTCGTCGGTGCTGAACTGGCAGGTCGAAGTCGATCCCGAGCTCTTCCTCCTTTTGTTCATCGCGCCGTTGTTGTTCCTCGATGCCTGGCGCATTCCCAAGGAAGGACTATTCCGGGACAAGTGGACCATCGTCGCGCTGGCATTGGGGCTGGTCGTGTTCACCGTTTTGGGCGCCGGCCTGCTCATCCACCTGATGCTGCCGGCCATGCCGCTGGCGGTGGCGTTCGCCCTTGCCGGCATTCTCTCGCCCACCGATGCTGTCGCTGTTTCCGCCATCGCCAAGCGCACATCCATTCCCAAGCGGCTGATGCACATCCTGGAGGGCGAGGCACTTCTCAACGACGCCTCCGGCCTCGTCTGCGCCCGCTTCGCAGTGGCCGCTGTGCTGACTGGCACCTTCTCGCCCGTAGAGGCGCTGTGGACCTTCGCCTGGCTCGCCGTTGGCGGCCTCGTCATCGGGGCGGTGACAGCTGTGCTCGCCAACGGCGCGAAGGACTGGATGTCGCGGCGCTTCGGCGAGGAGGTGGGAACGCAGATCCTCCTAAGTCTGCTCTTGCCTTTCGGCGCCTATCTGCTCGCGACAAGCCTTCACAGCTCAGGCATCCTCGCCGCGGTGGCGGCGGGCATCGCCATGAACTACGAGGAACGCACCGGTCGGGCGCTCCCCATTACCCGCGTCCGCCGCGCGGCGGTGTGGGACGCGCTGCAATTCGCCGGCAACGGCGCCATCTTCGTGCTGCTGGGCGACCAACTGCCGGGCATTGTCGCTGGCGCGGGAGCGGTCGCGCAGCATGCCGGCCTGCCCGATGCGGGATGGCTTGTCGCCTACATCCTACTGATCAGCCTTGCGCTCCTTCTCCTGCGCGCGCTCTGGAGCTGGATGACACTGGGCGTCATCCTATTCCGGGACAAGGTGCGCGGGCGCAGGATCGAGGCGCCTGGCTGGCGACTCGTGGCGGTGATCTCGCTGGGCGGCGTACGCGGCGCGCTCACCCTGTCCGCCGTCATGGCGCTGCCGCTGGCGCTTCCCGATGGCGCGCCCTTTCCCGCGCGCGACCTCGCCATTCTTCTGGCCGCCGGCATCATCGTGGTCTCGCTCGTCGCAGCCAATGCCGGCCTGCCCTATGTGGCGCGCCACGTCCGCCTGCCAGTTGAGACGGCGCGGCAGAAGGAAGAGGACGAGGCGCGCCTGAAGGCTGCGGAAGCGGCGATCGGGGTCATCGAGCGCAACGTCCACACCCACGGCAAGGGTGATCCGGATTTCGAGGCTTACATACAGGCCGCAACACGCGCCCTCTCCCCCTATCGGCAGAGGCTCGAGGCGAGGGCCAAAACGGTGGAGGAACAGGTGCTCGCCCGAAAGGCGGGCGAGATCGAGCGCCGGCTCCGGGTGGCCGGGCTGAGAGCAGAGCGCGACGAGCTCTACCGCATGGCGCGATCCGGACACCTCAGCGACGAAGCGGTGCGCGCGCTGGTGCGGGAGCTCGACCTTCAGGAAGCCCGTTACGGCACGTCCTGAGCGGTGCGCGGCGAGGACGAACACGAAAAGGAGATTCCACGATGGATGCACAGCAGGGGGCGATCTCCATCGACCAGATCGGGCATTATCTGCCGGACCGGCCGGCCAAGACCACGCGTGGCCGCGGCTGGGACGGCGTCACGCTCGATTATCACACGGCGGCCCCGCACTATATGGCCGCGACACCGGCGCGGGATCATCACCTGATCTGCTATTGCGCCAGCGGCCGGGGCCGGGTGGTGCAGAGGCGCGGGGGAACAGTGCATGACAGCGTGATCGCGGCCGGCTCCTCCTTGCTGACTCCCGCCGGCTACGACTCGATCTTCGAAGGTCAGGCCCCCTCGTCGGTCCGCTTGCGCGTGCCTACCCAGCTTGTGGAGCGGGGGGCGGAGGAAATCGGCGGGCGGGCGCAGGCGACGCATGAGATCGTCAATGTCTTCAGCGTCTGCGATCCGGCCATCGAGTGCTTCAGCAAGCTCCTCCTGGCCGAGATCGACCGTCCCGAGCACCCGGCCCAGGCGCTGATCGTGGAGAGCCTGTCCTGCGCGCTCGCGGCGCATCTGCTGCGCCGGTATAACCCTTACGACCTTCCCCCGCCGGGTCGGATGCCCGGGCTCGATCCGCGCGTGCTCGCGCGGGTCGTCGACTTCATCGAGGACAATATCTCGCGGTCGATCGGCCTCGCGGAGCTTGCCGAACGCTCCGGGGTCAGCCGGTTTCATTTCGCCCGTCTGTTCCGCCTGAGCACGGGGCTGAGCCCCATCGCCTATGTGGAGCGATGCCGGCTGCGCCATGCGCAGGAACTCCTGCGGAAAGGCCGGCTACCCATCGCGGAGATCGCGCTGGCGGTGGGGTTCAGCGACCAGAGCGAGTTCACGCGGCGCTTCCATCGCCATATGGGCACGACGCCGGCGGCCTTCGTGCGGGACAACGGCCTGCCGAGACTGCCGCGCCGCCCGCGCTAAGAGGTGCGCAGAAGCAATTCGCATCCATCCCGCGCACGCGCGTTCAATTCTCCGGACGCCGCATCGCAGACGCTCACCGGTGCGAGGCCTGCGTAGAAGGGGGTATTTCCATCCTTTCACTCATGCCGGCGGGCGCATCCGTGCCGTGCCGTGATGCCTCGTGACCTCAACGCCATGGGTTTCACAGTCGGGGATGGAATTTACAATGCTACGCTCCCTTATTGCCGCAGCTTTTCTTTTCGCCGGTTGCGTCAGTCCTGCACGCGCCGAAGAGCCACCGCTCGCGGAACAGATCGTCGACGCCCTGAACAAGGCCGATGGGGCCTATCCCGGCTTTCGCGCGAACCATGCAAAGGGTCTGGTGGCGCAAGGCCATTTCCGGCCCACGGCAGAGGCGGCGAAGTTGAGCCGAGCCGCCATCTTCAAGGGCCCGGCCGTGCCCGTCACCATCCGCTTTTCGAGCGGGTCCGGCATCCCGAATGTGCAGGATGGCTCCCCGCGCGCCAATCCTCACGGCTTTTCCGCCAAGTTCCATCTGCAGGACGGCAGCGAAACCGACATCGTCACCAACGCGCGCAAATTCTTCCCGGTCGCCACGGGCGAAGAGTTTCGCGACCTCGAGCTCGCCGTGGCAGCGAGTGTCGGCGCCCCGAAGCCGACGCCACTCGACAGATTCATCGAAACGCACCCGCTGGTGGCGATTCCGCTGGAGACCCCCGCAAGTCTCGCCCAAGAGCAGTATAATGGCCTCAACACCTTCATCCTGGTCAACGCGACCGGCATCCGACAGCCGGTGCGCTACCAGATCGTCCCGCCGCAGGTGGTCCACCTGACGCGGGAACAGGCGGCGCAGCGCAGTGCCAATTTCCTCTTCGACGACATCCGCGCGCGCATCGCCGCGGCGCCTGTGCATTTCGAGCTGAGGGCGGTCCTGCCCGAGGCAGGCGATCCGCTCAACGACGCGACCAAGATCTGGCCGCCCGAGCGCAGGGTTGTCACGCTCGGCTCCTTCGTGGTGGAAAAGGTGGCCCCCGACAGTGATGAGGCGCAGAAGGCCCTGCTATTTCTGCCGGGCAATGTGACCGACGGGATCGAGGCCTCTGACGACCCGCTCATCGCCGCCCGCGACGATTCCTATGCGGTCTCCTTTTCGCGGCGCATGCAGTGATGCCGGAGCCTCCGGCTAGACCCTGAGCAATGCGAGGGCGAGCCCAATGCCGGCGACATACGTGCCGCCGGCCCCGAGGCCGCGGACGATGTTGGGTTTTGCGAGGCTTTCGCAGGTCAGCATGCCGATGGCGAAGAGCACCCGCGCGCCAACCGCGAGGAGCATCAGCGCCGTGACCCAGCCCGGTTTCGGCCCTGCGCCCTGGGCGAGCATGAGCAGCGCGAGGATGGCCGCATACTCTGCCGTGTTGCCCTGCGTGCGCACCAGCTTGGTAAGGAGGCTCGCCGGATCGGCGGGCGCGCCCACCAGCACCTTTGTGCGCAGGCGGACGCTGGTGATGGCCATGCTGAGGCCGAACAGCAGCAGGGCCAACGCCGCGACGCAGGCCCTGGAGATGGCATCCCCCGCGAAAAATCCCTGATCCATGCACGCTCCGTTTTGGCTGTGCCGCGGGCCGTCTGTTTCAGATCGCCGACAGTTCGGCCGACCCGGATCGACGCCGCGCGAGTATCCCGATCCCGCGATCGAGCGAGAGGGCGCCAGGTCCGAGCGCCACTACTGCGAGGGCGATGGCTGCCCAGTACAGGTGAAAATTTGTCCATCCGTCCGGGAAGACCAACTGGATCACGCCCGTCATGACGAGCAGGGCCAGGGCCGTGATCCGGGTGCCAAGCCCCAGCAAGAGCAGGATGGGCAGGGCGATCTCCGCGATCGCCACCAGAAGGGCGAGTTGGTCGGGCACCGGCAGGTCGTAGAGGCCGCCGAAAATATGCAGCTTGAACTGTTCCTCAAACAGATACTGGGTCCCGACCGAGACCGTCCCGAACCCATCCCACCGAGTCAGGCCCGAGCGCAGGAAAGGCAGCGCCAGGGCGACACGCAACACTGGCGGCGCGATAAGGCCGCCGAAACCGGCGAGACCGGCGTTCACGGTGCGCAGGGCGTGGGTCAGAGCAGGGGCGGCGGTCATGGTTCCCTCCGGTGAGTATCTCCCGTGATCGGGACAAAACCTGTCACCGCTCGCGCGGCGATCAGCCCGGTGAGTGATCCCGCAAGATCGAAGCGTGTGTCGTTCTGTAGGGCCACAGCAGCGGCATCGATAACCGTGGCGCCGGAGGCCAGCGCGGCGATGAAGGCGGCAGCGCCGGGGGGAAGGGTACGCACTTCCACCTCCGCGTCCGGCCGGCACACCAGCGCCTCCTGCCCACCCTCATCGAGGCTCACCGGAATCGGCTTCGCCCCGTCGAGATTGGAATGCCAGATGGTGACCACCGGATGGGGAGAGCCGACGACCCGCACTGAGGGATGGAGGTGAAGCCAGATCCAGGGCAGCAGATCGGGAGGGAGGCAGGCCAGCATCGCAGGATCGAGGCGCGCGGCCTCGGCGGCATGGTAGGCTTCGCTCCACGCGCGCTCCAGGCGGGCCACATCCGCGAGATAGATGAGGCCCGCGGCCGGCTCGAACGTGCCGACGAATTGGGGGAATCCCGCACCATAATCCAGCATGATTGGCGTCGAGGGCGGCTCCCGCGAGACATAAACCCGCGCCATCGCCGCAAAGAAATCCTCGCCTACGAGACGCCGCACCACCGGGAAGGCGGCCTTGAGCGCGTCTACGAGCCCGACCACCACATTGTTGCGATAGACCGCGAAACGGCGCGGGCTCGGCCCACCGTCGGGGCCGACAAGGCCGCTGGGCGGGGCGAGGGCGGGATCGAGGATCGCCTCGGCAAACGCCAGCTGCCGCGCGTCGAGGTCGCCGGCCACATGCGGCGCGCCGTTCATGGCGCGCGGATGGGTGGGAATAGACTGACACAATAGGCCGGTCATGATTCCTCCGCGCGTTCGAGGACGTTCGTCCAGAACCGGCGGAGGTTCTCGACCCCGCCGGCGGTGGAGCTCCAGAGCGTGGTGTCGCAAACGAGGAGTGTGCCCGCGAAAGCCTCCGGGCGAGACTGGAGGATCGCGTCGAAGGTGGCGCGGCCGTCGCGGGTGAATGGATGAGGCGGCGCGGCGAGGTCGATCTTCTGCCGCACCAGCACGTCCATCATGGTCGCCGCATCACCCATCCGCTCCAGCTGCGGTAGGTGCGCGTGGAGATTGAGGCCAGCGACGGCTGTGAGCAGCCCCAGCCGGTCGAGGGTGCTTTCCACTTCGATGGGGGAGGGCGTGCCGTCCGGCTCGGCGGCCGGCCGCAACCCGAAACGGTTCTCGACCGGCACGCCTAGCCCCGCCAGCAGGCTGCGGGCGAAACCGCCGAAGCGCTGTCGGGGCGGGATGGTCTTGTCCCCGTGGTGGAGGAAATCCACCAGCTGCTGAGCGTGAAGCGCCTCGTCCGCCAGCCCGGGCGCTTCCCCGATCTCATGATGCGGGCAGATGAAGGCCACTGTGCCGGGCCGATCGAGGAAGCGCCGGATCACCGCGATCTCCCCATCGCTCGCCTGCTGGCCGGTGCGGATGGAATCGAAGCTGATGACGATGAGCGTGTCCACCGCGTCCAGGCCGCAGGCATCCAGCGCGCAGCCGTCCGAACCCCCGCGCTCCGTCTCGATCACCGGCCGGCCGGTGCTTTGGCTGGCCAGATCGACGAAGGCGGCGAAGTTCCGGCGCATGACGTGGTCGAGAAAGCCGCCGACGCCCTGGTCGAATCGCTCGGGATCCGCCAGTTCCTCGAACCGCGGATAGGACATCCTGCGACTCTCGAACAAGGTGGGGAAGCGGTCCTCGATGACGCCGAGCGGCGCGCCAGCCTCGGCTTCGCGACTCCAGGCATAATACACCATCACGGCGCGGGTCATGCGCATTCTCCTCCGCTGGGATGTTCAGCCGACTGGCTGCGGCAAGCCCGAGGCCCGCGCGCAGATCCGGGAGATGATCGCCTCGGCGCGGTCCGCTTCGGCCTTGAGCGTCGGCCAGTCCGGCACATCCGCATCCCACTCTATCAGGGTTGCCACCGGCCCGGTGCGGCTGACCACTCGGGCGAACAGGTCCCAGACCCGATGGTCCACGGGCCGGTCGTGCGTGTCGATGAGCAATGGGCGGCCCGCCTCATCCTGGTCCGGCGTGTGGCCCGCAAGATGGATTTCCTCCACCTTGTCGAGTGGGAAGGCATCCACATAGGCGTCGGGGTCAAACGCCTGGTTGGTGGCGGAGACGATCACGTTGTTGACGTCGAGCAGCAGGCCGCAGCCGGTCCGGCGCGCAATCTCGCGGATGAAGTCCGTCTCCGCATAGGTGCTTTCGGCGAAGGCGAGGTAGGTGGAGGGATTCTCCAATAACATCCGTCGGCCCAGCACCTCCTGCACTTCGTCGATATGGTCGGCGATGCGCGCCAGCGCGGCGTCAGTATAGGGCACGGGCAACAGGTCGTTGAGAAAGCCGGCGTCGTGGCTCGACCACGCCAGATGCTCCGAGAACAGAGCCGGGCGGTAGCGGTCCACGAGGTGCTTCAGTCGCGCAAGGTGGGCCCGATCCAGCGGCCGGTCGGCGCCGATGGAGAGGCCGACGCCATGTATAGACAGGGGATAAATCTCGCGTACCGCCGCAAGAAAACGGTGCGGCGGGCCGCCTTCGCCCATGTAATTCTCTGCATGGATCTCGAAAAAGCCCATCTCCGGCCGGTGCTCGAGGATCGTCAGATAGTGCTCCGCCTTGAGGCCGACGCCGGTACGACGGGAAGCCCACGGGCGGACTGGAGGAACGTGCAGCACCTGGGCCTCCTCGCTTGGCTCGGGAATAGCGGCCGGGCCTTGGGCCCGGCCGGAGGACGCCGCTTTGGGCGGCCGGATCACGCCTTGGGGGTGAGGCTGCCGGCGCCCTTGGGCGTCGAGATGGAGGTGCAGGTGCCGGTGGGCACCAGCTTGAAGGCATTGCCCTGGTAGTCGGTTGTGCTGGTGCCAGCGCAGGTGGTGCCGGGGCCGGCATAGCAGTCATTCTGGCCCTTCAGGGCCGTGCCGAAGCAGGGCTGCACCTTGCCCGACTTCACCTGAACGGTGTGCTCGGCCTGGATCTTCTTCTGCGCTTCCGTGAATTCCGCGGCGCTGGCCGGCGCCACTGCGAGGGTGCCGAGCGCGGCGGCGAAGGCGCTGAGCACCAGGGTGGACATTCGGCGGTCGGACATGCTGTGTCTCCAAGTCTCGAACGAGGTCTAAAACGACGTGCGGATAAGGGCCGGCAGCGGCTGGGGCGCGGTGTCCGGTCGGCCTGAAAGGGGACCGGGTATGCTCCACGCGCTGCCGGGAGCTACGGTGCCGTAGGTCGCGGCGCGGTGCGGGCGATGGGGCGTATCGCTTCCCGTTCCAATACCATCGGCACATCAGCCCGAGATCGAACATAGCCACGCTGGCCAGCCGGAATTGCGCGATAGTGCGCCCGGTGGCCGCATCTTGTCGTAGCGCCGAAAGTTGCCCAGGCGCGCTCGACATCGCACCGGCGGTTCCCCTGGCGTTGGCGCAAGCAAAGGCCATCTTGTGCACGCCTGCTCTATCGACGGGGCGGTGCCCTGCCACAGCCTGAGCTTTCAACAAGCTCCGGCTGCCGGCCCTCGCGCGTGGCGCCCGCGGCCACGCCCAAGGAGCATCCGAAAACGGGTGCAAGATCTTCCCGCGCGGAGTCCAGATGGATCGCTATGACGTCATCGTCATCGGCGCAGGTGTCGCCGGCTGCAGTGCATCCATCCGCGCCGCGCAACTCGGGATGCGGGTGGCGTGCATTCAGCGAGCGTCGCGACCTGGGGGGGGGCAGCATGGGGCGGGCCGGCATCGCCACCCGGGCGCTCTTGCAGGCATCGCTGGTCTACGAGGCCGCCCGAAGCGGCGTTCACGCCGCGCTCGGCGTCGAAGGTGCGCCGGTTCTGAACCTTGCGCGGATGATGGCCCACAAGACAGCCGCAGTTGTCGCCATGGCACGCCGCATGGAAGTCGCGTTCGAGAAGCATAATGTCACGGGCCTGGTGGGGGAGGCGCGCCTCGCCGGCCCCGGGCGGGTCGTCGTGCGCACCGCCGCCGGACATGAACGGATCTTCGCCGCGCGGAACATCGTCATCGCGACCGGGGCGCGTCCCATGCGCCTGCCCGTGGTCGCGCTCGATCATCGGCGGATCATCGATTGTTCCGATGCGCTCGCGCTTGCCCGGGTGCCGGATCGGCTCGCCATAGCCGGTGCCGGCGCGGCCGGGCTGGAGATCGGCTCGATCTGGCGGCGGCTCGGGTCAGACGTCACGCTGGTGGCGGCGCAAGAGCGGATCGGCGACGGCCTCGACCACGAGATCGCCGATGCCTTGAGGGCGGCGCTGGAACGGCAGGGGCTCGTTTTCCACCTGGCGAGCGACGTCGTTGGGGCGCAAATGCTCGGGGAAGAGGTGAGGCTGACCCTGCAGAGTGCAGATGGCGCAATCCGCTCCAGGGATGTCGACATGCTCGTCGTTGCCATCGGCCGCGAGCCGGCACTGGACGGATTGAACCTCGCAAGCGTGGGGCTGCGTCACAACGCGGGAAAACCGCTGCCAAATCAGGGGGGACGAACGAAGGCCCCCGGCGTGTGGGTGATCGGCGACGCCGCTGCGGGGCCTGGCCTGGCGCACCGGGGAGCCGAGGAGGGCATCGCCTGTGTCGAACAGATCGCGGGCCTGCCGGGGCACGTGGACTATGGGGCGATCCCGCGCCTTCTCCGGACCCGGCCCGAGGTCGCCACGTTGGGGCGCACTGAAGAGGAGCTTGTGGCTTCGGGCGTCACCTACAAGATCGGCCGCGCCTCGCTCGCGTCCGACGGAACGGCGATGAGCGGCGGCGATGCGGAAGGGTTCGTGAAATTGCTTGTGGATGCTCGCACCCATCTCATTCTGGGAGCTCATCTCATCGGTCCCGGTGCCGGCGACATGATAGCTGAACTCGGTTTGGCCATGGAGACATCCGCCATTTGCGAGGATATCGCGCGCACCTCCCATCCGCAGCAGACGCGATCTCAGGCCGTGCGGCAGGCGGCAATGGATGCCGGCGGCTGGCGCATGCTGGAGTGAGGATCCGCAAGGCAGAAGGAATACGGCAGGGTGGTCGGGGCGATTGCTGAGAGCCGTCGCGGAAGTTGAATTCAGCATTCATCGCCGAGCAATTGCCGCTTGTTCATCCAGCAGACATCCTTTGCGACGCAACGCGCGAACTGTTCCGGCCGCCGCAGAATTTGCAAATCCCTAAGGTGAGGCCTTCGTCGCATCCCCGCCGGATGGGGCGGGGATCGGCCGCCTCACGGGTGCGTTGCCAGGGGGGCGATCCAAGGTTCCGAAACGGGAGGTCGCACGTAGATATTTGGGGGAGAAGAGAGCGTGGAAATCCCTTCTTTGGCTGTGTCGCGACGTCTTGCTGAGGGTCTTCTTCCCGGACACTGCAGACGATGCGCATGGCCAGGCATTGCCGTCCATCTTTACCGCGGGGGAGACCTTTCCGGTCATCCGATGTTCTCTCCGGAAGCGTGGTTTCTACTCGTGATCAGGAACGGTCATGGCCGACTTTTCCAGAGGCGGGGAGGCGTCGTCCTGGATAATCTGGTGACGGCAGGATGCGTGGTCTTTCTAGACGCCGGCGTGAAGCAGATCTGGTCCGGGACCCTTCCGGAATGCGTCACGCTTTCCATCCAGGCTGGGGAAAGCGACCACGGCGACCACGGCGAGATGGACCTGCTCGAAACCGCCCTGGGCCAGGATTCTTTTGTCTCTCAACTTGCTGCTCTGCTGGCATCGGACATGAGCTGCGCGAACCATGTGCCCAACGGCACCGTGTGGACGTCAGCACGGCGTGCGCTCGTGGCGCATGTCTGGAGACGCTATTCCAAGTCCACCTCGCCAGAGCCCAATACCAACAGTATTTCCGGCCCGAAACTTACGCATGTCATAGACTTTGTGGGGGCACATCTGGACGAGGGCATCAGCCTCGACCAGATGGCTGCCGTGGCGGGCATGGGCCGGTTCCACTTTTCACGCATGTTCAAGGCGGCGGTTGGATTGACACCAATGGCTTTTGTCGAGCGGGCACGCATCGAACGGGCAAAGACGCTAATCGGAGAGGGACGGCTCTCTTTAGCCGAAATCGGGTCGAAAGTGGGCTTTGAAGACAAAAGCCATTTTACGCGCCGGTTCCGTCGCCATACGGGATTATCACCAAGGGAATTCTTGAAGAAAATTGACATTTGACGATGTATGTAACTTTTTACGATTCTAAGTAAAAATAATCATTTAAGTATACCATGCATAAATTTTATCATCAAAAATTTGACGATATCCCGGTCGCACCTTATCTGCCTTGCGCGCCGCTATGCCAAGGATCGGCGGACCGCGCAGGCGACGACCGCCGCGGCCTAGGTGTCCTTGAGCTTCGCGCTCGCCGAGGCCTACCGATTCGACTGGACCCACGAGATCGTCCTGATCAACGGTTCCCCGGTGTCGGTATGCATCGCCCGTGTGCGGCTGTGTCATTCGCGGATGCTGTTCGTGTGGGCCTATCCGCGCGATACGCAGGAGATGGCGCCCCGAGCGGCGCATTGCTGTTCCACCTGCTGAGCAAGCTCCATGAGCGTACCAGCGTGGTCATCGCCACCAATCTCAGCTTCTCCGAATGGGCCACCGTCTTCAGCGACGCCAAGATGACCACGGCCCTGCTCGACCGGCTCACCTATCACTGCCATATCCTCGAGACCGGAAATGACAGCTTCCGCTTCAAGAGCAGCTCGGCAAAGCCACCCAAACCCACCATGGAGAAGCCGAAACTTGACCGCCACCTGACCCAACACCACCATCAACCCGAGTCACTTCTCAGTGGAAATCCAGGGTCACTTCTCGACGAAAATCAACAGACAGGGATCAGAATGCCCGAATCTTCAATAAATTAGCCTGTTTCTGCAGATGCGGGATGCGTTGTCGAAGGGTCGAGGGCCTTTCACCAGATGTCGCGATCCCGGAGGAGATGATCACGAGGACATGGTCAATTTGCGCATGTTCGTGGAGAAGACGCCGGACGGCGATCACCTGCGCGAGATGATCGGCTCAGCCGAGCGTCCGATGGGGGGCGAGGCGAGGCAGTTACGCGGTCTGCATCCTGCGACCGACATATTCGCTGTACAGGCGCTGCTGGTTCATGACGTCACGCTTCGGAGCAACGCCAAACATCCGGGAATATTCGCGGCTGAACTGGGATGCGCTTTCGTAGCCGACCTGATAGGCCGCCTCCGCCACGTTTGCATCTTCCATCACCATCAGGCGCCGGGCTTCGAGAAGGCGCAACTGCTTCTGAAACTGCAGCGGTGTCATCGAAGTCATCGCTTTGAAATGCTGATGGAACGACGAAAGACTCATTCGCGCCACTTCCGCCAATTCCTCCATACGAAGCGTCCGGGCGATGTTCTCGTGCATGAGGTGGAGGGCTTTCGCGATCCGGGCGGCGTTCGACTCGGGCTCGACCAGCTTGCAGAGTTCGCTGCCGTTCGGACCGCTCAAAAGCCAGTAGCAGATCTCGCGCATGACGGACGGAAAAAGGATCGGGATCGCCTTGGGCGTGTCACACATCCGCAGAAGACGCAGAACACACTCGGCCAAAGGTTCATCGACCCGCCGCACGAACAGGCATGGACCCGAACTGGCGGGCGGCGGTGGCGGCGCTTCGAGTTGTTCCAGCACGTCGCGGATCATCGCCACGTCCAGCTCAAGCGTTAATCCGGTATACGGCGCATCTGGGCTTGCCTCGACGATGTGCCCCGTCGCCGGCAGCGTCATGCCGACTGCCAGACACTCCATCGCGCCATAGCGAAGCGTGTCCTCTCCAACGATGATTTCCTTCGCCCCCTGGAGCACGACGCAGATCGACGGCTTGTAAACCTGTCGCATCCGCATTCGCTCCTTGAAGGAACGGACAATATTGAAGCTGCCGATCGGCGTCGGGAACACGCCCTGTCCCCCGCCCTGGGCCTCGATATAGGCGGTGATTGCCTCGAACAACGATGGCGGCACACGCACCTCCGGATGGTTGCGGGGCCAGCGCAGCACGTGGCTCTCAGCGGGCAACCTATCGTTGCCTGCAGAATCAGGCAAGTTTTTTGAGGCTTCCGGCATTCTGATCATCAGGCACTCCATCTAGCTTGAGGATGCGAACCAAGCGAGGAGTGCGACGAACATGACAGAAGCCGCGGCACGGTCAACAGGAATGCAGCGAAAATTGCCACTCATGTAGAGGAAATATCAGAAAATATACGCGCGTTATGCGTGTATATGCAATTTGCACGACGATATTTTTTAATTCATTTTCAGAAATCGAAACAATAATTGCATTCATCTTGTCCGAATACATCACGACGGACCTCGTTCTGAGTGACGCCTGATCGCAAACGGACGCATCGCCGCTTCGCTGGAACGGGCGTGACTTTCGTCTCCGCCGATCAGCCGACAACAGGCCTTGGCCCGCCAATCGCCGGGCGCGGCCGCCCTATCGCAAGCAGACCAATCAGTTCGAGAAAGGGACCATCGACAATGTCCGATGCCGACACCTCACGCCGCACCTTCATGACCCTCGCGGCCGCCGCTCCCGCGGTTCTCGCCATGGGAAGCGCAGCCTCAGCGCAGGCCGCCGCGGCCGGGCAAACCACTCTCCCTGGCGCCGGCAAGGCCGCCGTCATCACCGGCTCGTCGCGGGGCATCGGCGCCGCCACCGCCAAGCGTCTGGCGCGCGCCGGCTTTGCCGTGACCGTAAACTATCTCACGAACCGTGATCTTGCCGTCCGCGTCGTGGCCGACATCAAGGCGGCCGGGGGGCGCGCCATCGTTCGGCAGGCCGACGTCGCCGATCCCGCGGCAGTCAAGGCTCTCTTCGACGCCAATGACCAGGCGTTCGGGGGCGTTGATGTGGTGGTCAACAACGCGGGCATCATGAATGTCGGTCCCTTCGCCCAGATGACGGACGCGGCCTTCGATCGCATGATGGCCACCAATGTCAAAGGCAGCTTCAACGTGCTGCGCGAGGCGGCGCGACGGACGCGTGACGGAGGCCGCATCATCAGCCTGGCCTCGAGCATCATCAAGACACCACCTCCGGCCACCGGCGCATATGCCGCCACAAAGAGCGCCCAGGTGCTCTTTTCCAGCGTCCTTGCGAAGGAACTGGCCGGTCGCAACATCTCGGTCAACGCGGTGGCACCCGGAGCCGTCGACACGCAGCTCCTCCGTCAGCACGGCGAAGAGGCACTGCGCGGAATTCCCGAACAGACCCCCCTCGGTCGCCTGGGCCAGCCGGAAGACATCGCAGGCGTGATCGCGCTTCTCTGTTCGCAGGATGGCGCCTGGATCGACGCTCAAACCGTATTCGCAAACGGTGGGCTGGGGTGACGAGAAACCGCCCGCTGTTTGCAAATGAGCGTATCGCGGCTTCGCTGGGGCGGCAGTAACTGAACCGCCCCGGGTTCGCCGGAGGTTCCAACTCTTGAGAAGGTGGAGCCATGACGAGCAAGACGATGAACAAGTTCTCCCGAGGTGCGGGAGCGGTCGGTGCGGCTGATGCTGGATCACGCGCATGGGTATCCGTCCCGCTGGCGGAGCTCGACCGCCGGTCGAAGACATGATCGTCTTCATCGACGATCATCGCGGCGCGTATGGGGTCGCCCGCGGTTCACCCAGGTGCTGCTGGAGGCCGGCGTACGACTTTCCATGGATGGTCGCGGCCGGTGGATGGACAATGTGTTCATCGAGCGCCTCTGGCGGTCGCTGAACACGAGCGCATCTACCTCAACGCCTTCGAGACCGGTTCCCCGACGCGGGCCGGAATCGGCCGATGGATCACCTACTACAATCGCAAGAGGCCCGCTCGGCTCTCGGCGGCAGAACGCCGGAGGAGGTCCACATGGCCTGCGACGGCATCAACGTGTCGGCGTGACACACACCAGAACCGAGCTTAGCGAAGCCGCCAAACTGCCCGCCAATGCGGGACCACCTCAGGCGGCGTGACTCACACGAAACAGCCTCCGGCAAACCCGGGGCAGGGCAACCGCCCGAACCTTGATCAGCGTGCCTGCGCTCAGGCCTTGTAGAAGGCGAGGAACATGGCAATGCCGCTATTGATCAGATGATCAGCCTCGCGAGCGGGCGGGGCGGGAAAGGCGAGGGCTCCTGCCAGCTTGATATCTTCTGTCACCAAAGCGAGGAGTTGGTGCGCGGCCGCATCGGGATCGGGGATGCGCATTTGGCCGGAGCGGCTGAGTGCAGCCAAATACGCCGCGATCTGACGGATCGAGGCGCCGGGCCCCTCCTCATAAAACACTTTTGCCAGACGCGGAAACCGGGGCGCGACCGGGATCAGGATGCGGAAGATGTCGAGCCCCTCGCGCTGCGCGAAGATGCGGCGATAGTTGGTCGCCACTTTGCGCAACTCCGCCTCGATGGAGCCGTGCTCTAGGCTCGGCACGTAAAGGTTCGCATTGACAGAGCGGCATTCGACGCGGATCAGCTCTTCGAAGAGGGCCGCCTTGCCGGAAAAGTGGGCATAGAGCGTCGCTTTGGAAATCCCGCCCACCCGTGCGATCTCGTCCATTGTGGCACCATCATAGCCCACCTCCAGAAACACCGCGCGGGCCGCCTTAAGGGCTTCGCGTGCTTTTGGCCGTAGGCTCCTGGCATTTTCCGGCGCAAGGTGTTGTGCGTCGATTTCGGGCATGCATGCAGTTTAATTAAACTGAACGGTTCAGTCCATATTGACTCCCGGATTATCTGGGCTTACCCGATAATCGAACTGAACGGTTCGGTCCAACTTTAGGTCTGTCGGGTGCCACGATCATGCGAGACCACCGCCCCCTCTCTCGGGTCGCCGCCTGCCTGCGGGGAAGTACCATCACCGCTTCCCTGCTGCTCATGAACGGCTGCATGGTGGGGCCGGAGTTCGTGGCGCCCGACGCCCCGCGCGTGAGCGGCTACCTGCCGGAAGGCACGCCCCTCCCCACCACATCCGCCGATGTCCATGGCGGCAGCAGTCAGGTGTTTCTCCGCGGCCGCGATCTGCCCGGCGAATGGTGGCGCGTGTTTCGCAACAAACAGATTGACGCTTTCGTGGCGGAGGCAATCCGCAACCATCCGGACATCGTAGCGGCGCAGGCGGCCTTGAGAGCGGCGCGCGAGTCCGCGCTGGCAGGGGAGGGCGCGCTGTTTCCGCAGGTGTCGGCGAGCGGCAGCGCCACCCGGGAGACCGCGTCGCTGGCGAGCCAGGGCGAGAGCGGAAACACCAGCCCGTATAATCTCTACAACGCCTCGATCAGCGTGAGCTATACGCTCGACGCGTGGGGCGGTACGCGCCGTCAGGTCGAGGCGCTGGAGGCGCAGGCGGATTACCAGCGCTTCCAGCTGGAAGCGACCTATCTCAGCCTTACCTCCAATGTGGTCACCGCGGCCATCACCGATGCCTCGCTCAGGGCGCAGATCGAGGCGACCAACGACATCATCAAGTCGGAACAGGAACAGCTCAATCTGGTTCGGCGCCAGTTTGAGCTCGGCGCGGTCGCCCAATCCGACGTTCTCTCGCAGCAGTCGAATCTCGCCCAAACGCAGGCGACCCTCCCCCCTCTGCAAAAGCAGCTCGCCCAGCAGCGCAACCAACTCATGGCCTATCTCGGCCGACTGCCGAGCGAGGACCGAGGTGAGCACGTGACCCTCGCGAGCCTCACCTTGCCGCGCGACCTGCCGGTGAGCGTGCCGTCCGCCCTGGTGCGGCAGCGGCCCGATATCGGTGCGGCGGAGGCCAACCTGCACAAGGCAACCGCCACGGTGGGGGTGAATGTCGCCAATATGCTGCCGCAGGTTCAGCTCACCGGCAGCTACGGCAGGGCCGGCCTTACCCCCGACAGCCTGTTCTCGCCCGGCACCGCCGCCTGGAGCATCGCGGGCAGCATCGCCCAGACGGTGTTCGACGGCGGGACGCTCTACCACGACAAGGAATCCGCCGTCGCAAGCAACGAACAGGCGCTGGCGCAATACAAGAGCACGGTCATCACCGCCTTCCGGGACGTGGCGGATTCGCTGCGCGCCATCGAGGCCGATGCCAGCACGCTGAAGGCGCAGCTTGCCTATGAAAAGGCCGCGCAGGAGAGCGTGACCATCTCCCGCACCCAGTATCTCGCCGGCGCGGTGACCTATCCCTCGGTGCTCACCTCAGAGCAGAACTTCCAGCAGGCCGTGGTCGCCCGGGTGAAGGCGCAGGCCGCCCGCTTCACCGATACCGCAGCCCTGTTCCAGGCCCTGGGCGGCGGCTGGTGGAACCGGGTGGACCAGACGGCGCAGGCCGAGCCCCGCACCAATGCCGGCTATTTCCAGGACCACTGACCGGTCCGCAACGCCCCAAACGCCTCCGCGACGCGATCGCAAGGAGAGACGGCAGATGAAGAAAAGAATGATCCTCATGCTGGCCGCCGTCGCCCTGGTTTTCGGGGCGCTCTACGGCTTCCAGATTTTCAAGGCCGGCATGATCAAGCAGGTGCTCGCCTCGCTGCGCGATCCGCCGCAGACCATCGCCACGGCGGTGGCCACGCTCACGCCGTGGCAATCCACAGTCAAGGCGGTGGGCAGCGTCCGCGCCGAGGCGGGCGCCGATCTCGCACTGGAAAGCTCGGGTACGGTCGCAAAGATCAATTTCAAGTCCGGCGACGAGGTGCAAGAGGGGCAGATCCTGCTCCAGCTGCGCGACGACCAGGAGCTGGCGAACCTCGCCGCTCTGAAGGCGACGGCCGACGTCAGCGCCATCATCCTCAACCGCGACCAGGAGCAACTGAAGATCCACGCGGTGAGCCAGGCCACCATCGACAGCGACACCGCCAACCTCAAGAAGGCACAGGCCCAGGTGGCCGAGCAGCAGGCGGTGGTGGACAAGAAGACGCTGAAGGCTCCCTTCTCCGGCCGCCTCGGCATCCGCTCCGTCGATCTCGGCCAATATGTGAGTGCAGGCACGACGGTGGTGACGCTGCAGTCACTCAATCCCATCTTCATCGATTTCTATCTGCCGCAGCAGGCTCTTGCCGAGGTGAGGACCGGGCAGACGGTGAAGGCCACGGTGGACACCTATCCCGGCCGTGCGTTCGAAGGCACGGTAACGGCCATCAGCCCCAAGGTGGATGTCACCTCGCGCAATGTGCAGCTTCGCGCCGAGTTCAAGAATGACGACCACCGCCTCACCCCAGGTATGTTCGCCACGGTCGAAGTCTCGATCGGCGCGCAGGACGAACTTGTTACGGTGCCGCAGACGGCCGTGAGCGCCAATCCTTACGGCGACATTGTCTTCCTGGTGGAGAAGAAGGAGGGCTCAACGACAGGCCTCGCCGCGCGGCAGGTGTTCGTGAAGACCGGCGCGACGCGCGGCGACCAGATCGCCGTCACGTCGGGCATCAAGCCGGGCGACCAGATCGTCGTCGCCGGGCAGATGAAGCTGCACAACGGGTCGCAGGTCAGCGTGAACAATGCGGTGCTGCCCACCAACGACCCCGCTCCCTCCATCGTCGACAAGTGAGCGGAGGCAATCATGTCGTCCTTTACCGACATCTTCATCCGCCGGCCGGTGCTGGCGATCGTGGTCAGCCTGATGATCCTGGTGCTGGGCCTGCGCGCCATGAGCTCCATGCCCATCTTGCAATATCCGCGGACGCAAAATGCCATCGTAACCGTCTCGACCACCTATCCCGGAGCCGATCCGGACGTGGTGGCGGGCTTCATCACGACGCCGCTGGAAAATGCCATCGCCCAGGCGAATGGCATTGACTACATGACCTCCACCAGCACCACCGGCACCAGCACCATCACCGCCAACCTGCGGCTCAATTACGATACCGGCAAGGCGCTGACTGAGATCAACACCAAGGTCAATTCGGTACTCAATCAGCTGCCCTCGGGGACCCAGCAGCCGGTGCTGACGGTGAAGGTCGGCCAGACCATCGATGCCATGTATATCGGCTTCCGCAGCGAGGCCATCGCCGCCAACCAGATCACCGATTACCTGATCCGCGTGGTGCAGCCAAAGCTGCAGGCGGTGCAGGGGGTGCAGACGGCGGAACTGCTCGGCAGCAAGACCTTCGCCATGCGCGCCTGGCTGGACCCGATTCGTCTCGCGGCCTATGGCGTGACGGCCTCGGAAGTCTCCACCGCGCTCACCCGTAACGACTATATCGCCAGCCTCGGCAACACCAAGGGCCAGATGGTGCAGGTGAACCTCACCGCCTCCACCAGCCTGCACAACGTGGAGGAGTTCAGGAACCTCATCGTCAAGGAGGCGAACGGTGCCATCGTGCGCTTGAAGGACGTGGCCAACGTCACTCTCGGTGCCGACGACTATGAGTCCGCCACCATGTTCAATGGCCGGGAGTCGGTCTACATCGGCATCCAGATCGCGCCGGCGGCCAATCTGCTCGACGTCATCAAAGGTGTTCGAGCGGTGTTGCCGGACATCGAGAGCCAGCTGCCCACCGGGCTCTCCATGGGCGTGATCTACGATTCCTCCGCCTTCGTGAATTCCTCCATCGAGGAGGTGATCCACACGCTGGTGGAGGCGCTCGCCATCGTGACCCTGGTGGTGTTCGCGTTCCTCGGCTCCTGGCGCTCGGTGCTCATTCCCGTCATCGCGATCCCGCTGTCGCTGATCGGCACCTTTCTGATGATGCTGGCCTTCGGCTTCAGCATCAATCTGCTCACGCTGCTCGCCCTCGTGCTCGCCATCGGCCTCGTGGTGGATGATGCGATCATCGTGGTGGAGAGCGTCAACCACCACATGGAGGAGGGGATGAGCGCGCTTCAGGCCGCCTTCGCCTCGGCGCGGCAGCTCGCCAATCCCATCATCGCCATGACCGTGGTGCTGATCGCCGTTTATGTGCCCATCGGCTTCCAGGGCGGGCTCACGGGTGCGCTGTTCACCGAATTCGCCTTCACGCTGGTGGGGGCGGTGACGATCTCGGCCGTGGTGGCGCTGACGCTGACGCCGATGATGTCCGCCTACATGCTGAAGCCGGTCGACCATGCGGGCGGAGATCTGGAATCCCGCATGGTGCTGGCGGTGGACCGGGTGATGGGGGCCGTCACGGCCGCCTATTCCCGCTCGCTCACGGGCGCGCTCAACTACATGCCCGTCACCGCCGTGTTCGCCGGCCTCGTGCTGTGCAGCGTGTACTGGCTGTATGGCACGGCGCAGAGCGAGTTGGCGCCGGAGGAGGACCAGGGCATCATCCTCGCCCAGAGCATCTCCGCCCCCAATGCGACGCTGCAGCAAAAGTTGCTCTACGACCGGCAGACCCACGAGACCTTCGCCAAGCACCCCGAGACCGAGACGGTGTTCCAGGTGGAGAGCACCAGCACCAGCATTGCTGGCTGGGTGCTGAAGCCTTGGGATGAACGCAAGGCGACCACCAAGACGCTCCAGCCGATGATCCAGCAGGAGCTGAACGCCATCGCCGGCCAGAAGATCGTCGCCTTCCAGCAATCGCCTCTGCCCGGCTCGAACGGCCTGCCCATGCAGATCGTGATCGGCACCTCGGACGGCTTCGACAAGCTCAACGAGGTGGCCGCGAAGTTCATGCAGGAAGCGCTGGACTCGGGCCTGTTCATCTTCCTCAACAACGATCTCAAGATTGACCAGCCGCAGGCTTCCATCGTCATAGACCGGGAGAAAACCTCCCTCCTCGGCCTCTCCATGAGCGACGTGGGCGGCGCGCTCTCCTCGCTGCTGGGCGGCGGCTATGTGAACTACTTCAGCCTCGATGGCCGGTCCTACAAGGTCATCCCGCAGGTGAAGCAGGAGGCGCGGCTCAATACGGACCAAGTGCTCGATTATTACATGCGCTTGAGCGACGGCACGATGATCCCGCTGTCCACGGTGGCGCGGATCGAGACCACGACCGTGCCGGAATCCCTCAACCATTTCCAGCAGGTGAACGCCGCCACCATCGCCGGCGTGGTCGCGCCCGGCATCACCACCGGCGATGCCATCACTGCGCTGAAGGATCTCGCGAAGCGCACCCTGCCGACCGGCTACACCCTCGATTTCGGCGGCGCCTCGCGGCAATATGTGCAAGAGAGCGGCGGTTTCGTCACCACGTTTGCATTTGCGCTGATCGTGATCTTCCTGTCCCTTGCCGCGCTGTTCAACAGCTTCCGCGATCCTGTGGTCATTCTGCTGTCGGTGCCCATGTCCCTGGCCGGTGCGCTGCTGTTCATCAGCGTCGGAATCGGCGGGGCCAGCATCAACATCTATACACAGGTCGGGCTTACCACGCTGATGGGACTCATCAGCAAGCACGGCATTCTGATGCTGGAGGTGGCGAACGAGTTGCAGCTCGACGGAAGGTCCAAGCGCGAGGCCATCATCGAGGCCGCGACGCTGCGCCTGCGGCCCATTCTGATGACGACAGCGGCTATGGTGCTCGGCGTCGTACCGCTGATCTTCGCGTCCGGCGCGGGCGCCGCCTCGCGCTTCAACCTTGGCCTCGTCATCGCCACCGGCCTCGCCATCGGCACGCTGTTCACCCTCTATGTGGTGCCCACGGCTTATGTGTTGATGGGCCAGACGCATCGCCGCGAGACGGTCGAAGGGGCGACGCCGACCTTGGCTCTCCCCGAATAGGTTACGGATGCGGTGGCCGGCGAACTGACGGTGGTGGAGATGGCTTGGTACCTGTGGGCGCTTGCCCCTCTTAGCGTCCTTCCGCCCGCCCGGTATTGTCGTTCCCGGCCGGCGACGGGTTCGTCGAAAAGCGGGTGAAGGTCGCCGGCCACGATACCCGGGCCAACAACCGCCCGCGGGCGTCCGCCATCGGTGCCCACCGCAACGGCCCGCGCATCCCCACCTCGCCGAGGAATACCACGGCACCCGATGCGGGCTGGCGCAAGCTCTATCGACATCGCGCGACCGGCAGCTTTTGTGAACGATTCTATGCCCAGAGCGAGATGCACCGCGCAGGGCCAAGACGCCTTCGCGAACTCCCCCTGAAAGGGCCCGAGCAAAGGCGGTGGGCCACTTTGTCAACAGAACCTAGGAGCGGTCCTTGCCGTTTCGCTCCGCTCAGGCCACGGGGTTGCGGACAGGCACCACGAGATCCGCGACAAGCACCTGGACCACGTCGCCAGTCTGGTTGCGGGTCTCACTGCGCAGACGGACGCGGCTGCGGTCCGGCCGCGAGCGGGAAGGGGTGATCTCGACGACCTCGCTCTCGACGCGCAGCACGTCCCCGGGGCGGGTGGGGCGGGGCCATTTGATTTCGCCGCCGGCGCCGATAATGCCTCCGGCGATGGGCGCGCCGCCCCGGACCAGCAGGCGCATGGTCACTGCTGCCGTGTGCCACCCGCTCGCCGCGAGACCGCCGAACAACGTGCTGTTGGCCGTCTCTTCGTCGAGATGGAAGGGCTGCGGATCATAGCGGCCGGCGAACTCGCGAATCTCATCCGCGGTCAGCTCATGGGTATCACTGGTGAAACGCTGGCCGGCGAAGAGATCTTCGGCGAAGAGCGCCGACGCTCCGTGTTCATGGGGTATGACGGCTTCCTTGTCTGTTGCGAGTGACTTCGGCCGAAGGCCAAGACATCAGCGCCCTTGATCGCTGTTGCGGGAACGCTCCTCCGTTGGTCTTGCGCTCGCCCGGAAGATCGCCCTTGCCTGCTGCCGGGCGCTTGTGTCGTCCAGATGCCAATTGCGCTACGGCGGCACCTCCATCGTGCTCGTGGAGCAGAATGTCCGCGCCGCCCTCGCAATCGCCGACCGGAGCTACGTGCTCGAATCCGGTCGCATCACGCTGGAGCGAAGCGCCCGCGATCTGGCCTGCGATCCGCGTGTCGCGGCGATCTACATCGGCACGCACGGCGGCTCCACTGTCGCCGCCCGCTGACAAGACAACCAAACCATAAACGAAGGAGGGAACCATGAGAAAATCTGTGACGGGACTGGCGCTTGCGGGCATCTTGTTCGCGGTGCCGGCGCTTGCCAGCTCGAACGTGCGCGTGCTCTCCGCGGCGCTTCGGTGGAGCACATCAAGGTGATCACGCCGCGCGCCTACAAGGACGTGAAGGCCGACATCGAGAAGCTCGGGCGCCTGGACGAACTGCGCCAGTTCATCCGTAGCAACGATGTCGAATCCTTGCGGGCCGGAGCCAAGCGCATCGCCGGCGAGGACGGGCTGGCCATCCACTACATCGCGCTGCATGGCGACCTGCTCGCGCTCAAGGGCGAGAAGCGGGAGCTCATCACCTACTACATCGGCAACATTGTCTCCGCGACGGATATGACGAACATCGACCCCGCCGCCGGTCTCTACGCCCCGCTGCGCGTCGTCGTCTATGCCAACAAGGAAGGAGGCACGTGGCCTTCCGCTAGGCTGGGTTCGGCAAAATCGCGCATATCCGCCGGTTCCAAAGCCACGCTGCATGATGTCAGGGCCCGCAGGGCCAACGACCATCTGCGCCGGGAAGGTGGGGCTGATGGCAAGAGGCTAGGCCGGCAGGCAAAAACCTGTCGGCCTGGCCGAAGTCGTCGCGATTAAAGCTCTACGCGCCGGCGACGCTATCGATTCCAAAGCCGGGCTCAACAGCGTCGCATGGCGGTAATCTTACTTGGCGCCAGTCGCGGTTTCGATGACCGCCGCCACTTCTTTGGCATGCGAGGCGAGTGATGAATGGCTGCCTTCGACAGTGGTCACCTTGGCCTTGATGCGCTCGGCGAAGAAGGCTTGTGCGTGCGGATCGAGCAGCTGATCCTTCGCGCTGAGGACATACCAACTCGGCTTGACGTGCCACGCGGCGACCTCCGCCGGAGCATCGAAGGCGGTGTGGTTGATCGGCATCTGATGCGCAGCCAGGTGCTCGCCGATTTCCTTCGGCAGGTCGCCGGCCACCGCACTCGGGAACACAGCCGGATCTATGGTCAGATAACCCTTATTGTCCGGCCGGATGGCCTTGACGCCGGGGGTCGCAGGACCGCTTTTGGACAGCGCCGAAACGCTCTCGCCTTTATCGGGTGCGAAGGCGGAGACGTAGACCAAGGCCGACACCTTGGCATTGTTGCCGGCTTCACCGATCACCACGCCGCCCCAGGAATGACCGACCAGGACGGTCGGTCCGTCTTGAGCGTTCAGCACCGCATTGGTCGCGGCGACATCGTCGGCGAGGGAGGTCAGAGGATTCTTGACGGTGGTCACATGGTAACCCTTCGCCTTGAGGATTTCCGCGACGCCATTCCAGCTCGTCTCATCGACGAAGGCGCCATGAACGAGCACGATGTTCTTGATCGGATGGCTCGACTGCGCCGAGGCCGGACCAGTGCCGAGCATGGCAGTGGACATCATAACGGCGGATAGAAAGAGGCTTTTCATTTTGGTCTCCATTGGCAGCGCCTAGCTGCGGATTGATTTCAGCCCGGATGATCTGCAATACTCAGAAAGATGTTGTCCGCCGCGATTTACATCAGTTTTACGCCGGTAATTCTCTGAGTAGTCCAAGTTTCATTCGCTGAGCGCATCCAAAACATAGGGCTTGGCCAAATGAGACTCCATGACCTGAACTCCGCAAGTCATGCTCGATCGTCCGGATTTGCGAGCGTGCTGAGCCTCATGCGCATCGCCTGTCACGCGTGCCTTGGGCCTGAGGGCGCATGGGTCGGCGCTCAGGCAGCGGCGACAAGGAGGGCATCAAGAAATATGAAAAGCACGGACCCAAGCTCTTCATGTTTCTCGATCGTGATCACGGCGAACTGCTCGCGATCGCCGGGCGGGAGTGCGACGCCGTCCAACACGAGATTGGCAACCCAAGACGGCCTCGATGATGACGCGGCACAATCTTGTCGCTGTGCTCTATGTGCCTCTCCACGTCGCCCTCTTTGAAACCGAAAACGGAGATGTCGTGTTCGAATACGACAGGCCTTCCACGCTCTTCGGTCAATTTGGAGACGAGCGGATATGGAAGTCGGGCTCTGTCTCGACCGAGAACGGCAAGCCGTACTCATCAAGGCGGCCGGCTGAACGGCGATCGGCGCGCATACGCTTGAGCGCGACCGGCAAGCGCATCACGCGCGTGATGCCTCTCACGATGAGTGATGGCTCCTGGCCTCACTCGGCGCATACCCGAAATGCGCCTTGAAAGCACGGCTGAAGGCTGCATCCGAGGCATATCCGCTTTGATACGCCGCTTCGGACACTTTCAATCCGCCGCTGCGGAGCAGGTCGGCGGCTATGGTGAGGCGCCACCGCGACAAATAGCGTAGCGGCGGCTCGCCGACGGCAGCGGTGAACCGCTCAGCGAAAATAGAGCGCGACATTCCCGCGATCTCGGCAAGCGACTGCACCGTCCAGCGCCGGAAGGGATCGGCATGCATGGCGCTCAGCACGCGTCCGATGCGCTCCTCCCCCAATCCTCCCAGCCAGCCTGTTCGGTTGGTTGCACTCGCCGCCCAACTGCGCAGCGTGCGAATGACCAGCAAATCGATCAGTCGGGAAATCATTAGCGACGAGCCCGGATTCGGATGCTGCGCCTCCGCGACGAGGAAGCGAGATATCGCGGCGAGCCAAGTTGGCGCACCAGCCTCGCCCCGAGGGATATGGATTAAGGGCGGAAGCGCGGACATGACCGCGGGAAGCGTGCTTCCCTCGAAGCTGAAGAAGCCTCCGACCAGTTGGCTGACCGGCCCGCCGCCGCCATGCCGCAATACCAGTTCGTCGCGATCAAAATGGTCCGCCGCGACGACCCCGATATTTTCAGCCGGTGAATCCAACGCATCGGTGATCACATGGCCCCTTCCCAGCGGCAACAAGACAAGATCACCCTGATTCATCCGCGTTGGCCTTTCGCCGTCCGGCGTCACCCAGACTTCGCCAGTTTCGACGAAATGAAAATGGGCGGGCCCGGGCTGAAAGCGGAGCCCCCAGGGCGCTCCTAGAAACGCCGTGTAAACCAGTTCGCCGCGCAGGCGGATGAGCGTCAGCACCTCCGACAGCACATCATTCCGCGCCGCCGACATCCCAAAATCCGGCGTCATTCCGGATGATCCATCATGTAATCCGGAAATCGCGGCATATTCCGCCCAATGTCCATCGACTAATTCTTGCCTATCGCCGGCCCAAGCTACCAACCTAGCGAAAAAACAACAATGAAATGATCTTCAGAAATTCCGCGTCATCTTCTTCGGCGGGCACCACCGGAGTGATTGCAGAAAAGCTCCCGCCGTCCCGGTATGAGGCGCTTCGTGCGCGGCTTTGAGTGAGGGCATGTTGCAGCCCTCGGTCGACCGCTTCGCCAAGACCACCGCAAAAGCGACGGCCAGGGCGGAGCGGGCGATCCAGCAGGGACCGATCGTGGTTTAGAGGATCGGGCCGTGCCCCAGGCCGCCGGTCAGCAACAGAACGACCAGGAGGGCCAGGAGTATGCCACCGATCCCGAACCCATGGTTTCGGTAGCGGCCGCCTCCATAGAACATTCCTCCACCTCCAAAAACGAGGATGAGGACAATGACGATTAGAAGAAGGCTCATTGCGATATCTCCAGAACCAAGCTCAAGCTAGTAATGCCGAATGGGGCGCTTTGTTCCTTCTTCGTTATGTCGGACCGGAAAGTCTCAAGCTGCAAACGGGACGGGCTCCCTGAACGCCGACACAGAACCGCGCGCGCCGAAATCTTGCGCCGGATGGGTGGCGTGACCCGCGCCGGCCCGCGAAACGGTTCTATGCGGCGGTGAGGCGACGGGGCGGCTTATGCGGGCCCGCTCTTCTCCTTCGCTTTCGCCGCGCTCTTCTCTCCATATTTCATTCCCTCGAGCTTCATGCCGTCGGGATCAAGGAAGAACACCGCATAATAATCCTCGTAATATTCGCCCGCGGGGTCGACGATCTCCACCTTTTCCTGTTTGAGGAAATGCTCCAGATCATCCACGTCCTGCCGACTGCGCAACTCGAAGGCGTAATGGTGGAAGCCCACGTCGCCGATGCGGTATTTGTGCTTCCGCCCTTCCGCGTCGCAGGGGCCGATCCAATAGCGCGTCTTGCCGTTGGTCCAGCCGATCATGTCGCCATAGTCGCCCAGAACCTCGAAGCCCAGAAACGCGAACAGGCGGCCATAGAAGGCCTTGGATTTCTCGTAATCGCTGACGCGGACCACCAGATGGTCGATGCCGACAACCTGAACCATGGCCGTTCTCCTGCTGGTTCCCTCTCGCGAACAATGTGGGGCAGAGGTCGGGGTTCCGGAATGAGCGGCGTCAATCGCCGCCCCGCTGACCCGGGCTTGTGCCCGCCCGATGGACGTGGGAGCGATAGAGCGGTGCGATGCGGGAGATGGATCGGCGATGGATATGGTGCTGGTGGGCGGCGGGCTCGCCAATGTGCTGCTTGCCCTGCGGCTGAAGCAGGCCCGGCCGGAGCTGAAGCTCGCCCTGTTGGAAGCGGGCGCGCAGATCGGCGGCAATCATACCTGGTCCTTCCACCAGACCGACGTAACCCCCACGCAACTGGATTTTCTCAAGCCCCTGATCACGTCGCGCTGGCAGGGGCACAGCGTGCGTTTCCCTTCCCGCCGCCGCGCGCTCGCCGGCGGCTATGCCTCGATTGCCTCCCATCGATTGGCGCAGGTGGCGCAGGACAGCCTCGGCGCGGCAATCCGCACGCATGCGCCGGTCGCCGAACTCCATGCCGATCGCGTGGTCCTGGAGGGGGGCGAGACGATTTCCGCGCGCGCCGTGGTGGACGGGCGCGGGCCGGGAGAGAGCCCGCATCTCGTTCTGGGCTACCAGAAATTTCTCGGCCTGGAGGTGCGCCTTGCCGCGCCCCACGGGCTCGCCGGTCCGGTGATCATGGATGCCACGGTGTCCCAGCTCGACGGTTACCGCTTCGTCTATCTGCTGCCGTTCACGGCCGACACGGTGCTGATCGAGGACACCTATTATGCCGACGGGCCGGGTCTCGATCCCGGTGCGCTGCGGGCGCGGATCCTCGCCTATGCGGCGGCCCAGGGCTGGCAAGTGGCGGAAATCCTGCGCGAGGAGGAGGGTATCCTTCCCATCGCGCTTGGTGGCGATCTCGAGGCCTTCTGGCGCGCCGGGCCGCCGGGCGTGGTGCGCTCCGGGTTGCGGGCGGCGCTGTTCCACCCCACCACCGGCTATTCGCTTCCCGACGCGATGGGATTGGCCGATCTCGTGGCCACCCGCGCGGACCTGTCCGGGCCGGCACTGGCGGATCTGGTGAAGCATCACGCCTTCGCCACGTGGGAGCGGCGGTCCTTCTTCCGTCTGCTCAACCGGATGCTGTTTCGCGCCGCAGCGCCGGCGCAGCGCTACACGGTTCTCCAGCGCTTCTATGGCCTGCCGGAGCCGCTGATCGCGCGCTTTTACGCCGCTCGCCTCACTCTGGCGGACAAGGCGCGGATTCTCACGGGCCGTCCGCCGGTACCGCTTCGGGCGGCACTGCGCTGCCTGCCGGAGCCGGTCTGAAGGCGTTCGGCCGAGGCTGCGATATGCATTTCCGCACAAGATGCTGTATCGCAGGCGCGAGACGGCTCCGCCGAGTGAAATCCGCCGGATGAAACCGGTGACGTGAAACACGGGTCCCGCGTGCCATGATGCTGACGAAGACGCACCCCAACGGCCATCGCAAGGCGGCGGTCATAGGCTCCGGCTTCGGCGGCCTCTCGCTCGCGATTCGCCTCCAGGCGGCCGGCTTCGACGTGACCCTGTATGAGAAGCGCGACAAGCCGGGCGGCCGCGCCTATGTCTACGAGGATCAGGGCTTCACCTTCGATGGCGGGCCGACCGTCATCACCGACCCGAGCGCGCTCGAGGAGCTGTTCGCTGTCGCCGGCCGCAAGCTCTCCGATTATGTGGAGCTGATCTCCATCTCCCCCTTCTATCGGCTGCTGTGGAGCGACGGCGCACAGTTCGATTACGTCAACGACCAGGACGGACTGGACCGCCAGATCGCCGCCAGATCGCCCGTCGATGTCGAGGGCTACCGGCGGTTTCTCGCCTATTCCAAGGCGGTGTTCGAAGAAGGCTACATCAAGCTCGGCGCCGTCCCCTTCCTCTCGTTCAAGGACATGATCCGCGCCGCGCCCCAGCTCATGCGTCTGGAGGCCTGGAACAGCGTCTATGCCATGGTCTCGCGCTTCATCAAGGATGAGCACCTGCGGGAGGCGTTCTCGTTCCACTCCCTGCTGGTCGGTGGCAATCCCTTCGCGACCTCCTCCATCTATGCGCTGATCCACGCGCTGGAGCGCAAATGGGGTGTGTTCTTCCCGCGCGGCGGAACAGGCGCGCTGGTGCAGGGCATGGTGCGCCTGTTCGAGGATCTCGGCGGCACGCTGAAGCTCTCCGCGCCGGTGGACGAGATCCTGCTGGAAAACGGCCGCGCCACGGGCGTGCGCATGGCCGACGGCAGCGTCACCAAATTCGACCTCGTCGCCTCCAATGCGGACGTGGTGCACACCTATGCCAAGCTGCTGCGCAACACGCCGCGCGGTAAGGCGGAGGGTAAGCGGCTCGGCAAGATGCGCCATTCCATGTCGCTGTTCGTGATCTATTTCGGCACGAAGCGCACCTATGACCATCTCCAGCACCACACGGTGCTGTTCGGGCCGCGCTATCGCGGGCTGATCGACGAGATTTTCGCGGGGCCCGATCTGCCGGAGGATTTCTCGCTCTATCTGCACGCCCCCACGGTCTCGGACCCGAGCCTCGCGCCGGAAGGCTGCACCGGCTTCTACGTGCTCTCGCCTGTGCCGCATCTCGGCAAGGCGGATATCGACTGGGACGTGGAAGGCCCGAAATATCGCGACCGCATCCTCGATTATCTCGAAGCCCGCCTGCTGCCCGGCCTCAAGGCGGATCTTGTGACGAGCCGCATCCTCACGCCCTTCGGCTTCCGCGACGAATTGAACGCGCACATGGGCTCGGCCTTCTCGGTGGAGCCGCTGCTGACGCAATCGGCGTGGTTCCGGCCGCACAATCGCGACGACAAGATCCCCAATCTCTACATTGTCGGCGCGGGCACCCATCCGGGGGCAGGCGTGCCGGGTGTGGTCGGTTCGGCGAAGGCGACCGCCGGCCTCATCATCGCGGATTTTCCCACGCTCTCCATGGAGAGGCCGGGTTCTGTTAAGGAGGGCCGGGCGTGAGCGAGGTTCTCACCGCGAGCGAAGCGGCCATCGCCAACGGGTCGAAAAGCTTCGCGGCGGCGGCCAAGCTGTTCGATCCGCGCACGCGGGCGGACGCCGTGATGCTCTACGCCTGGTGCCGTCATTGCGACGATGTGGTGGACGGGCAGGAGCTGGGTCACGGCCGGGTGGCGCAGACCGAGAGCGCACAGGCGCGCCTGGAGGGCCTGTTTGAGGAGACGCACCGCGCCTATCGCGGCCTGCCGTCCGCGCATCCCGCCTTCGCCGCCTTCGCGGAAGTGATCCGCCGCAACGATATTCCCGAGCGCTATCCCCTCGATCTGCTGGAGGGCTTCCGCATGGATGTGGAAGAGCGCAGCTACGAGACCATCGAGGACACGCTCTCTTATTGCTACCACGTGGCCGGCGTGGTGGGTGTGATGATGGCGCTCATCATGGGTGCACGTGATGAGGAGGTGCTCCATCGCGCCTGCGACCTCGGCCTTGCCTTCCAGCTCACCAATATTTCCCGCGACGTGGTGGAGGATGCCGGCATCGGGCGGGTCTATCTGCCGGCCGATTGGCTGCGCGCCGGCGGCGTGAAGCCGAGCGAAGTGGCGCTGCCGGAAAACCGCCAGAAGGTGGCGGTCGTGGTGGCGCAGCTGCTGGATCTGGCCGAGCCCTATTACGATTCGGCACTGATCGGCATGCGGGCGCTGCCGTTCCGTTCCGCCTGCGCCATCGCGACCGCCCGGGCGGTGTATCGCGCCATCGGCACCAAGGTGCGCGCGGCGGGACCTCGCGCCTGGGATGAGCGGCGCTCCACCAGCAAGGCCGAGAAGATCGGCTTCGCGGCCTCCGGTGCAGTACAGGCGGCACTGTCCCGTCTCGCCTCGGCCGAGGTCGCCCGTCCCAAGACCCTCTGGACCCGCCCGGCATGACCGCGCTGCATTTCGCCGTCGTCGCCCCGCCGCTCTCGGGCCATTTCAACCCGCTGATGGCGCTGTCGCGCGATCTGGTCGCGCGCGGGCATCGCGTCACCTTCTTTCACATGGCGGATGCGGCCGAGATGGTGCGCGGCGCGCCGGTGGGGTTCCGTGCCGTAGGGCTTTCGAGCTATCCCGCGGGCGCGCTGAAGACGCATCTCGATACACTCGCCAATCCCACCGGGCCGCTCGGCCTGCTGCGGGTGATCCGCGAGACCGCCGACATCACGGACATGCTCTGCCGCGACCTGCCTGCCGCCTTCCGCGCCGAGGGCATCGATGCGGTGATCGCCGACCAGACGGAAGCGGCCGGTGCGTTGGTTGCACGGCATCTCAAGCTGCCGTTCGTCTCCACCGCCACGGCCCTGCCGCTCAACCGCGAGATCGGCTTGCCGCCGCCGTTCGTGGACTGGCCGTACGATCCCACGGAGAAGGGGCGGTGGTGGAGCGAGGGCGGCTGGAAGGTCACCGATTTCCTCATGAAGCCCATGGCCAAGGTGGTGGCGCGCCATGCCGAAGCCTTTGGGCTCGATCCGCTGGCGGACCAGGGCTTCTCGCCGCTGTTGCAAGTGGCGCAATGCGTGAAGGGGCTGGATTTCCCCCGCAGCGAACTGCCGGCGCGCTTCCATTATTGCGGCCCGTTCCGCACGCCGGAGGCGGAGGCGCGCCTGGATTTCGATCTGCATGGCGAAGGGCGGCCCTTGGTGTTCTGCTCGCTCGGCACCTTGCAGGGCGCGCGGGCGGATCTGTTCCAGGCGGTGGCGCAGGCGGCGCAGAAGCTGAACGTGCGCCTGGTGCTTGCCCATGGTGGACTCCTGAGCGATGAGGCGGCCCGCGCGCTGCCGGGCGATCCCGTGGTGCGAGCCTTCGTGCCGCAGCGCCAGGTGCTCGCCCATTGCAAGGCGGCGGTGATCCACGCGGGCTTCAACACGGTGATGGACGCCTTGAGCCTGGGCGTGCCCCTGGTGGCCATGCCCATCGCCTTCGAGCAGCCGGGCATTTCCGCGCGTCTGCGCTATAGCGGCGTCGCGCGTATCTTTCCGGCCAAGAAGGCATCGGCACGGCGGGTGGAAGAGGCCCTCGGCCTCGTGCTGTCCGACCCAGCCTATGCCATCGCCGCACGGCGCATCCAAAGCGAGATTACGGCGAGCGGCGGTGTGGGCGAGGCGGCGGACCTGATCCTGTCGGCGGTGGCCCGGGCACAAGGATAGGCAGAGCGCCGGCGAAACGCTCAGCTGCGTTCCGCTGTAGTCTCCCGCCGGTATTTCGGCAGTCTCCACCACGGCACATAGGGTGCCTCATGGTGCTCGTGATGATAGCCGAAATGAAAGCAGGTCAGCAGCGACCAGACAAAGCTGAACTCGTTGCTGCGGGCGTTGTGGGCGTCGGCGAAGCCGGGTTCGCCGTGGCGGTGCGGCCGATAGGTGCCGAAATAGAACAATTGCAGCGCCGAGAGCAGGGCCGGCAGCGCCCAGAACAGCAGCACGTTCACCACCGGCGCGCCGATGACGAGGATATAGATCGCCAGGACCACGGTGAGGATGCCGAACTCGCGCCAGCCGAAATAGGTGCGCATGAAGCGCAGGAACCAGGGCCAGAAGAGGTCGGGGTGGTCGGCATCGAAATCGGGATCGTCCGCGGTGCCGGAATGCCGGTGGTGGTCGTGGTGCTTCGGCAGGAGCCGATCGTAGCTGAAGGCGGCATAGAGGCCGAGCGCGATCCGGCCCACCCAGAGGTTGATCTTCGGCCGGAACGGCGCCAGCGAGCCATGCATGCAATCGTGCGCGATGATGAAAAGGCCGACATCGAGCCAGGTCTGGAGCGCGATCACCAGCGGCGCGGCGTAGATGTCCGGCGGCGCGAGGCGCAGGAAGAAAACGCCGAAGATGTGCCCCGCCAGCCATCCGCCCATGACCAGCACCGCGAGGGCGAGGCCGATGGCGCCCTGGCGGGCATAGGCACGTTTCATCTCCACCGCCGCCGCGCTGGGCGCGCGCGGACGGCGCGGTTTTTCGCCTGTCCGTTCGGAAGGTGCGAGACTCACGAACGGGTGTCCAGGTTCTTCAGTGAACCGCCATGGGTCTCACGCAATTGGTCGCGCAGCTTCTGCACCGGCTGGGCATAGAGGAAGCCGAAGGAGACGCAGCCCTCCTTGCCGTCCACCGCATGATGCAACCGGTGTGCCTGCACCAGCCGCTTGAGATAGCCGTTGCGCGGCACATAGCGGAACGGCCAGCGCTGGTGGGTCAGTCCGTCGTGCACGAAGAAATACAGGAAGCCGTAGACCGTCATGCCCACGCCGACCCAATAGATCGGGCCGAAGCCGTTCGCCCCATAGATGATCAGGCCGATGGCGAGTACCGCGAACACGACGGCATAGAGATCGTTGCGCTCGAACACATCCTCGTGCGGCTCGTGGTGGGAGCGATGCCAGCCCCAGCCCCAGCCGTGCATGATGTATTTGTGCGCCGCCCAGGCGACGCCTTCCATGACGGCGACGGTGACGAGGACGATCAGCGTATTCAAGGCGATGGTCATGGTTCAAAACTCAGGTTCAGGATGCCCGCCCCGGATGCTGGATTGCGGTGGAAGCCGCCCCCGGACAATGCGGCGCAACAAAGCCCCATCATGCGAGCAAAATGCGGACCCGCGCACCTTGTTCTGTCTCAAGCTTCCGTTTGCGGCCTGGACTTGGGCGCGGCGGCCGCACGCGGCGCTTCACCGAAACCGCGCCATCAGCCAAACCGCGCTTTCAGCCAAGCCGCACATGGCGCCGCGCGAGCACTATGCTGATTATAAGGCCGGCCACAGCATAGCAAATAAGAACGAAAAGCGCAGGCGCCAACTCCTCTAATGCGGCGCCCCGCCACAGGCTGGCCTGATAGGCCTCGATCACCCAGGCATTGGGTGTGATCCAGCCGGCGCTCTGGAGCCACGCAGGCATGAGGAAGCGCGGCACCATGCTGCCCCCGATCGCCGAGAGCATCAGCACGGCGAAGGTGGAGAGGGTCTGCGCCTGTTGCCGGGTGCGTGCGGCGCAGGCCAATGCCAGGGCGAGGCTGGAGGTGGCGGCCGCCGCGGCGATCGTCGTGATGAGCCAGCTGTCGAAATGCGGCAGCACCGCCACGCCATAGACGAGCCCTGCGACCACGAACAGAAGTGTCACCTGCAGCACCCCCTGCAGCGTAATGAAGGCGAACTTGCCGAGCACCATCACGCTGCTGCCGCCGGGCATCATGACGAGGCGGTCGAAGATGCCGGAGCGGCGCTCCTCCACCAGGGAGGCGGCGCCCTGCACCGAGGAGAACAGCAGGAACAGCACGGCGATGGCGCCGGCATAATAGGTAACGGTGGGCAGCGCCTTCAGCGAATCCACGGTCTGGCGGGCAAAGAAATCGCCGCCGCGCGGCTTCTCGCCCTTGGCGACGCTTTCGGCGCTCGCCTCCAGGGCGAGGTTGAACTGCTCGGTCTGCTCGGGTGTGAAGGCGCCGACGATGGACTGCATCTGCGCGCCAAGCCGCTTCAGCCCGATCTGCGGCAAGCGCTCGGAAATGAGGCTCTGCACATGGGCCATCAGCAAGCCCGCCGCCGCCGCCCGGCCGGGATCGGCCAGCACCAGCAGGGGCGCCGCATTGCCGCCCGCCGAAGGGTCGGAGACGATCACCAGCCCGGCGTCGGCGGCGCCGGAGCGCACCGCATCGCGTACGTCGGCTTCATTTCGGACCGGGGTGGCCTTCACCAGAGGCGCGTTATGCATGGCCAGGAAAAGCGCATGGCCGCCTTCGCTGCCGGAAGCGTCGGCAATCGCTGCCTTCACCGGCGCATCGTCGCCGCTCACGCCGGTGAAGACCGCGGCGAACACCAGGAACATCAGCGGCGGCAGGATGAAGGTCATCACCAGCGCGCCCTTGTCGCGCAGCAAAGTGAGGCCCATGGCTTTCATGATGGCGCCGATCATCGTCCCGCCTCGGCGAGCACGTCGGCATAGAGCGCCGCAAGGTCCGGCTCACGCACGGAGACTTCGCGCGGCATCACCTGGCGCTGCTCAAGGGTGAGCAGGAGGTCTGCCAGCGCCCCGGTGCCGGCGGGGAGCCTGCCGACATAAGTGGCACCCGTCGCGTCGGGCAGGATCGCGAGAGCGGTAAGATGGGCGCGGGTGTCCGCGTCGGGCGGATGCGACCACCGCAATTCCACCCGCCGCGCACCCTCGAAGCGCCGCGCCACGAGCGCGCGCACCGGCCCTTCCAGCGCCACATGCCCGTTTACCAGGATGGCGACACGGTCCGCCACCGCCGCCGCCTGCTCCAGATCGTGTGTCACGATCAGCACCGCGAGCCCGGCTGCCGCGAGCGCGCGCAGCAGGTCCGCGAAGCCCGCGAGCGCGTCGCGGTCCACGCCCACGGTGGGCTCGTCGAGCACCAGCAGCGCCGGTTCGCCCACCAGGGCGGCGGCCACATTGGCCCGGCGCTTCCAGCCTCCGGAGAGGCGGTCGATGCGCTCGTTCGCCCGCGCGCCCACGCCGGCGGCCTCCATCACGGCATTCACCCGTGCGCGAATGCTGGCGCGCGGCATGCCGGCGAGGCGGGCGAAGACGTCGAGATTTTCCCGCACCGTGAGGCTTGGATAGAGCGCCAATTCCTGCGGCACGAGGCCGATGCGCCGGCGTGCTTCGCCCAGATGGGCGTCATGGCCCTTCACCCGCACCGTGCCGTCGGCGGGGCGCAGGCGCCCGCAGATGGTGCGGATCAGGGTCGTCTTGCCGGCGCCGTTGGGGCCAAGCAGCACCGTGATTTCTCCTGCCGCGACCGAAAGCGAGGTATTGCGCAGTACCGCACGCGCCCCATAGCGGGCGCTCACATGGGAGACCTCCAGAACGGGTGCGCTGCGGGCTTCTGCCGGGGCCTCGGCAGCCCGCAGGGGCAATGGGGCGTTCACGGCAAGGCGACGCCCGGCAGGCCCGCGAAGGCATGGCGCAGGAAGTCCCGCATCGGGTCGGCGACATCGCTGCGGTGGGAGATGCGGTCGGAGGCGTCCGCCGCGCCACGCAAATGGCCGTCGAGCAAGCCCGCCGCGCGCGAGGCGCCGAGGGAGGCGATGACCGTGGCCTTGCCTTCGTCCTTGCCCACGTCCTTCCCGAGCGCGGCGGCGGAGGATTGCACATCCAGCAGATCGTCGAGGATCTGATAGGCGCGGCCCACATGATTGGCAAAATCGCGCAGCGCTTCCATGTCGTCCGCGCGCGCCTCATGCACGAGGCCGGCGGCTTCCACTGCGGCCGTAAACAGCAGGCCGGTCTTGCGGCGGTTGACGTCTTCGGTGGCGGCGAGGCTGCGCCCGGGCACCGGCCGCAGATCGTCGAACTGCCCGCCGCACAGGCCGAGGGAGCCGACCGCGCTCGTGTAGATCGCGAGGATCTCCACCCGTGCCGGCGCGGGCACGGCGGCGGAGGTGGCGACCACCCCATAGGCGCGCGTCAGCAAGGAGATGGCGGCCAGCACCGCCACGTCCTCGCCGAACTGGACATGGGTCGCCGGCTGGTTCCGCCGCAGCTTCGCGTCGTCCATGCACGGCAGATCGTCGATGATGAGGGATGCGGCGTGGATCATCTCCAGTGCGCAGCCGCAGTCCAGCACCGCATGCTCGTCGGCGCCGAGACGCAGGGCCGCCGACATGGCGAGCAGGGGACGCAGGCGCTTGCCCGGTGCCAGCAGGATGTGGCGCATGGCGGCGTGCAGAGTCGCGGGATTGGAGGCCGTGGTCGGCAGCAGCAAGCCCAGGCGGCGGTCGACCACCGAACGCAGATAGCTCAGATCCGGGGAGCGCTCGCTCGCGCCCACCATCGCCGACCCGCCCTCGACGGCATGCAGCACTTCGCCGTCCCGGGATTTGCCATGGGTCATCAGGCCGGCCCTTCCTCGCTCTCCGGCCCGCGTGGCCCCTTCGGGGCGGGCTCGGCAGATTCCATGCGCTTGCATGATGTTAGATCAGACCCTAGAACCCTTGAAGGTGGCTTGCTGTCAAGCAGAAGAGATTCAGGCGATGAACGCGGAAAGCGAGATCCAGCGCCGCAAGCAAGAGCATATAGACATCGTGATGGCGGACCGGCGTGCCGCGTCCAGTGCAAAAACCGGCTTCGAAAGCCTGATTTTCGAGCACCGCACGCTGCCTGAACTGCATCTCGACGATGTGGATCTCACAACGACATTCCTCTCTCGTCCACTCGCCGCGCCTCTGCTTATTTCTTCGATGACCGGCGGCCCGGCAGCGGCGGGACTGATCAATCGCCATCTGGCGGAAGCTGCGCAGCACCTTGGCATCGCGCTCGGCGTCGGCTCGCAGCGTGTGGTCCTGGAGGGGGGGCAGGCTGCAGGGCTCGATGCTGGATTGCGCCGGATTGCGCCGGATGTTCCCCTCTTCGCCAATCTGGGCGCGGCCCAGCTCGCACAAGGCTATGGGCTCGACGAGGCGCGCCGCGCCGTCGACATGATCGAAGCCGATGCCCTGATCCTGCACGTCAACCCGCTGCAGGAGGCGATCCAGGCGGGCGGCGACCGGGACTGGCGCGGCCTGTTGGACGCGATCGGCGCGCTCGCGCGCACCCTGCCGGCTCCCGTGATTGTGAAGGAAGTGGGTTTCGGAATCGCCGCCGATCTTGCGCGCCGGCTTGTGGATAACGGCGTCGCCGCGATCGATGTCGCCGGTGCCGGCGGCACAAACTGGGCGCTTGTGGAAGGCGCACGCGGCACCGGCGCTCAGCGCGCCGTAGCGGCGGCCTTCGCCGATTGGGGCATCCCGACCGCGCGGGCACTCGCCGAGGTGCGCGCGGCGTGTCCGCACGTGCCCTTGATCGCCTCCGGCGGGTTGAGGGATGGCGTGGACGTGGCGAAAGCGATCCGCCTCGGCGCGGATCTTGCGGGGCAGGCGGCGGGGGTGCTGTCCTCCGCCGTATTGTCGAGCGAGGCGGTGGTGGCGCATTTCGAGGTGATCATCGCGCAATTGCGCATCGCCTGCTTCTGCACCGGGTCCCGGGATCTCGCCGCGCTGCGCATCGCACGGCTTCTGCCGGGCGAATAGGGCGCGCGGCAAGGCGCGCCCTCAATCATTATGGCATGTATTGGCCGCCGTTAACCTCGACCACCTGCCCCGTCACGTAGCCGCTCGCAGCCGCCGAGGCGAGATAAAGGAAGGTGCCGACGCATTCATCCGGCACGCCCAGCCGGCCCATGGGAATGGTGGCCTGCATGGCCGTCATCTGCGCCGGAGTCGAATAGCGGTCATGGAACGGGGTTTCGATCACGCCCGGTGAGACGGCGTTCACGCGGATGCCGGTCTGCGCCAGTTCCTTCGCCCAGCCGTGGGTGGCGGTGGAAATGAAGCCCTTGGCCGCCGCATAGAGCACCGATCCGCCCGCTCCGCCGTGGCGCGCGGCGATGGAGGAGACGTTGATGATAGACCCGCCGCGTCCCTGGGCGAGCATCAGCGGCACCGCCTGGTGCATGAAGGCCACCACGTGCCGCACATTGAGGTCGAGCACGGCGTCATAAAGCGCATCGCTATATTCGCCGATCGGCACCCGCTTCACGAGGCCGCCGGCGTTGTTCACCAGCACGTCGAGGCCGCCGAAGGCCTTCAGGGTCGCGGTGAGAATGGCCGCGGGCGCGTCCCGTTGGGTGACGTCGCCGCCCACGAGCACGGCTTCTCCGCCGGCCGCGCGCACGCGCTCGGCCACTTGCTCGGCCTTGTCGCGGCTGGCGTTGTAATGCACGGCCACGCGCGCGCCGCTGCGGCCGAAGCCCTCGGCGGCTGCGGCGCCGAGGCCGGTGCTGGCGCCCGTGATGAGCACCGCCTTGCCCTTGAGATCCGGGAAAACGGGGAGGGCGCGCTGTATCTCTGTCATGAAAAACTCCTGAGGGGAAAGGCCGGCGAGCGCCGGCGGGATGGGATTCGAGGGGGAGATCTGGCGGGGTAAAATGGCAGAGCGGGGCGAGGTGCTAAAGCGCGCGCGGATCAAGAGGTCGTGGCCGCGACAGCCCGCGCGGCGCGGGCAATCGCGCCCTCGCGATACAGATCCGCAAGGGCCCGGGCGACGGCGCCGGTGAACCGGCCGTCGGCCGGAAGATCGGTGCCGAACACCTCGCGCACCCCCATCAGGCCGGCGGCGAGGCGCCCGGGATCGCCTTGCGCTTCGGACGCGATGGCGGCGAAGCGCGCGGCCAGCGGATCGCGCACGTCGATCGGGCGGCCAGCCTCGTCGCTGCCCGCCACATAGCGCATCCAGCCGGCGACGCCGAGCGCCAGCACCTCGATGCTAGCCCCGGCCGCCAGCCGGTCGCGGATCGGCGCCAGGAGGCGTTGCGGCAGTTTCTGAGATCCGTCCATGGCGATCTGCCACGTGCGATGCTGAAGCGCCGGATTGGCGAAGCGTTCGCGCAGCGCGCGCTTGTAATCTTCGAGATCGGCGCCCGGCGGTGCCGGGACGGTCGGGGTGACCTCGCTGTCCTGCAACGCGCGCACGAGCGCCGCGAAAGCGGGCTCGGCCATGGCATCGGCGATGGTCTCCTTGCCCGAGAGATAGCCAAGATAGGCGAGGGTGGAATGGGCGCCGTTCAGCAGCCGCAATTTCATCAGCTCGTAGGGCTGAACGTCCGCGACCATCTGCACGCCGACCTCTTCCAACCGCGGCCGGCCGCTGGGGAAATGGTCTTCCACGACCCATTGCGAGAAGGGTTCGGCCATCACGGGCCATGCATCCTCAAGTCCGAGGCGCCTGGCGATGCGCGCGCGGTCGGAAGATGTCGTTGCGGGCACGATGCGGTCCACCATCGTGCAGGGGAACGCGACTTCGTCGGATACGAAGCGGCCGAGGTCGGCAGCGCGCAAGGCCGCGAACCGCGCCACCACCCGCGCGACGACCTTGCCGTTGGCGGGGAGATTGTCGCAGCACAGCACCGTGAACGGCGCGATGCCAGCGGCGCGGCGGCGCGCCAGCGCCTCCACCAGGAGCCCTGGTACGCTACGCGGGGCGTGGGGCGCCGCAAGGTCGGCGATGATGTCGGGATGGGCTTCGTCCAGCGCGCCGGTCGAGGGATCGTGGCAATAGCCCTTTTCCGTCACCGTCAGGCTGACGATGCGCACGCGCGGGTCGCTCATCGCCGCCAGGAGGGCCTGGGGATCGCGCGGGGCGACGAGCAGCCGGCGCAGCGCGCCGATCACCCGCAGGTCTTCTCCCGCGCCGGAGCGTACCGCGAGCGTGTAAAGGCCATCCTGCGGATCGAGCGCATTCGAGGTTTCCGCGGACCGCAGGCTGGCTCCGCAGATCGCCCAGTCGCGCGCGCCCCGCGCGAGGCAATCGTCGAGATAAACCGCCTGATGGGCCCGGTGAAACGCCCCGACTCCGAGATGGACGATGCCGATTTCGACCGTGTTCAGATCATAGGCCGGCAGCCGCACGTCAGGCGGCAATCGGGCAAGGGTGGCAGACGATAGGCGCATCAAGGATCTCTCAGGCTTGAAGCGGGACGCAGAGCGTCCCTCACAGCTTGTAGGCGGCCCTGGCAAGGGCACAGGCGAGGGCGACCTCATGCGCTTCGTCCTCATCCCGGCGATGGGTGGCGACGAGATCGGCGAGATACGCTGGTGAGCCCGCTTTCGTTGCCGAAGCGGTCGAGCAAGGGCTTCAATGCGTGGACATATTCGGTTCGGCTCGGGATGCCTGGCCCCATGTCGCGGCCGTGGCGGGCGAAGATGCTGCCACTGTGGTTGCGCACCGCGCCGGGGTGGATCTGCATCACCAGCCCGTCCTCAAGCGAGAGGCGCGCCATTTCGGCGAGCATCTGCGCGCGGAACAGTTCGGCATCGTCCGGTCGCGCGCCTTTCGGGCCGGTGACGGATCAGCCGGAAACAGGCGGTCCGGGTGCAGCAGGGCGCGCGTCATGGTTTATGAGGCCCTTTTCTTGGCGGCCATGGCCCGGGTGCCGCGGCGTGGTGCGGGTTCCACGGGGTGCTGGTCGCAGTGCGCCTCTGGCTCGCGTGACGGGGGTGGCTCGGGCGGCAGCGAGGATTCCTCGAAATAGGTGGGATGGGCCTTCACCAGCGCCGCCACCGAGGGCAGCACCTTGCCGAGATGGTCGAGCAGCGCCCGTTCCGCCGCGTCGGGATTGCCGGAGGCGATGGCGTCCACGATCGCGGCGTGGTCCGCCACCACCCCGGCGCGGCGCCCCGGCTGGGGCAGGGTTAGGATGCGGCAGCGGTCCACATGGGCCTTTTCCTGGCGGATCACGCGCCACAGATTGGGATGGCCCGCGACCTCCGAAATCCTCTGGTGGAACGCTTCATCGGCCGCGTGGAAGGCGGGGAGGCGGCCGGCTTCGTGCAGGGCGCGCTGTTCCACCAGCAGGCCGCGCAGGGTGGCAATATCGTCCGCCGAGGCGCACGCCGCCGCCGCGCGCACGGCCGCACGCTCTAGCGCTTCGCGGATCACCATAGCGTCGCGTATGGCGGGAATGGAGATGCGCGCGACGAAGGTGCCGTACTGGGGGAAGATATCCACCAGGCGCTCGTCCGCCAGCTTCAGCAGCGCTTCGCGCACCGGCGTGCGGCTGACGCCGCAGGCGAGCGCGATCTGTTTTTCCTGGAGCAGCGCACCGGGGGCGATCTCCATGCCCACGATCTGATCGCGCAACGCGCGGTGGATGCGCGCGGAGGCGGGGATCGCCCGCATGCTCTTGTCGGCGCTCGCGTGTCTCGCTCCCTTATGCCGCGTCGTGCCGCGCGCCGTGGCCACGTTCGCTTCCTCTCCGAGACACGTGCGGTCGCTTCCGGGCTCCGCTTTTCTTTACTAATATATTAGCATACCATGGTGTCAACATCACCATGGCGGGGCCGGGGATCGCTCGCGGCGGGCGGGCTCACCACGATCCTTGAAAATCGCTCCGCCGTAGCGAAGGGCAGAGCATCGACGCTGCGCGCGGTCTATGAATATGCCGAGTCCCTACAGGCGCGCGGCTTCGTCTTCATGGAAACGCCGGGCTACGACCCGCTGGCGGTTACCTGGCGGGTGGTGGGCGGCGCGAACGTGATCTGCTTCACCACCGGACGCGGCTCGGCCTTTGGCTGCAAACCCACGCCCTCGCTGAAGCTGGCCACCAACACCGAGGCCCCTCGGGGCCATTGAAAAACACTCGGCCGAAATCCTCGCCCGCATCCCGGCGGGCCATTGGGCGATCCGTCCGAGTTGGGCGGGGCGGCGGTGTTTCTCGCGTCCGGCGCCGCCAATTATGTGCACGGCGTCGTGCTGCCGGTGGATGGCGGGTGGCCGGCGCGCTAAAACGTTTTAACCCATTGGCGGATCGCAGGCGAAGCCGCGCGTTTTGCGCGCCCGGCCGATCCGGAAGGAGCATGTCATGTCGCAGGAAAAGGGCGCGGTGTTCGCCTTCGCCGCAAAGGTGCCGGTCGAGGTGGTGGACGACATCGTCCAGCGCCAGATCTTGACCTACAATGACGAAATCATGGTGGTGCGGGTGATTTTCACCAAGGCCGGTCCCGGTGGGGTCCCGCACAGCCATCCCCATGTGCAGGTCACCAGCGTGGAAAGCGGCGTCTTCGACATCACCGTCGAGGGGCGCACCGCGCGGCTTTCGGCGGGGGACAGTTTCTATGTCCCTTCGGACGTGCACCATGCCGCGGTCTGCGTTGAACCCGGCGTGCTGGTGGATGTGTTCACGCCCATGCGCGCGGATTTCGTGGCGGCGTGACGCTCAGCCTTCGGAAACGGCCCGCTTCAGCGCCGCCTCGAGTGCGGGTGCATCGCCGCTGATGCGGAAAACCTTCAGCCGCGCGGTTGCCCCGGACACCAGCGCGACGCGGGAGGGGGCCACCCCGGCGGTTTTCGCGAGCACCCGCGCCACAGCCTCGGTCGCGGCGCCGTCCTCGGGGGCGGCGCGCACGCGGATCTTCAACACCTCGCGCCCGTCGGACAGAGTCACGATTCCATCCAGAGCATCGCGGCCGCCCTTGGGCGTCGCGCGTACGCTCACCTCCAAGCCGCCGGTATGGATCTGGAAGAAGGCCACAGCCGCTAGAAGACGTAAGGGTAGATATAAAGCCCGATCACCCGCTCGATGAAGATGATGAGGAGAATGAGCACCATGGGCGAAAGGTCGAGCCCGCCCAGCGAGGGCAGGATGCTGCGCAGCGGCGCAAGCAGCGGCTCGGTGATGCGGTAGATGAATTCGCCGATGGTGCGGACGACCGGATTGTAGGCATTCACCACATTGAAGGCGAGCAGCCACGACAGCACCGCGGCGATGATGAGCACCCAAGTGTAGAGTTGCAGGACAAGCAGGATCACGTCGAGAAGGGCGCGCATCTTGGGACAATTCCTCGCGGCGGCAGGGTCAGGGCAGAAATAGCCAAGCCGGCGCCGCTTGAACAGGGCGTTCCGCCTGCCGAACGGTCAATAGCGCGTTTGTGGCACATGGTGGGACGCCGTGGCGCGCCAGGCCCATATCGCCGAAAAGCAGCCCGGAGAGGCGGCTACCGCATTTCGCGGACGTCTCGGTAAGGCTCCGTTCAGTACCGTGAACGGCACGGGGCCGGGCGATACGGAATCGCCCGGCCCCGTGTCACCAGTCGGTGGAAATCACAGGTTGCGGTTGACGGTGTCCTTCACCGCATCCTTGGCCTTGCCCATGGCCTGCTGGCCTTCGCCCTTGATTTCCTGCACCTTGCCCTCGGCCTGGAGCCGGTCATTTCCGACGGCCTTGCCAATGCCTTGCTTGGCATTGCCGACGGCTTCGTTGGCGGTGCCCTTGATCTTGTCGCTGGTGCTGCCCATAGGGTATTCCTTTCGACTTGGTGAACTTGCCCATACAACGGTGGCAGACCACATGCGTTCCGCGCCGGGGTGAAAAAGCAGCACCGATGCCGTGAACGCATGGCCAGGCGGACAGCTCTCGCGCCGAAATGATTCCGTTCAGCCTGAATTCGCTCTAAGAGAGCTGTCACAATGTTGCGCAGGACACCCCTGACGCGAATATAAAAGGTAAGAGGATATGCCTGCCTATCGTTCCCGCACCTCCACCCACGGCCGCAACATGGCCGGCGCACGGGGCCTCTGGCGCGCCACCGGCATGAAGGACGGCGATTTCGGCAAGCCCATTATCGCTGTGGTGAACTCCTTCACGCAGTTCGTGCCGGGCCACGTCCACCTGAAGGATCTCGGCCAACTGGTGGCACGCGAGATAGAGAAGGCGGGCGGCGTCGCCAAGGAATTCAACACCATCGCGGTGGATGACGGCATCGCCATGGGCCATGACGGCATGCTCTATTCCCTGCCTTCGCGAGAAATCATCGCCGACAGCGTGGAATATATGGTCAATGCGCATTGCGCGGATGCGATGGTCTGCATCTCTAATTGCGACAAGATCACCCCCGGCATGCTGATGGCCGCCATGCGCCTCAACATCCCCGTGGTGTTCGTCTCGGGCGGCCCGATGGAGGCCGGCAAGGTGATCCTCTCCAATGGCGAGAAGAAGTCGGTCGACCTGATCGACGCCATGGTCTACGCCGCCGACAGCCGCGTCTCCGACGAGGACGTGAAGGTGATGGAGCGCTCCGCGTGTCCCACCTGCGGCTCCTGCTCGGGCATGTTCACCGCCAATTCCATGAACTGCCTGACCGAGGCGCTGGGCCTGGCGTTGCCGGGCAACGGTTCCGTGCTCGCCACCCATGCCGACCGCGAGCGGCTATTCGTGGAGGCCGGCCACCTCATCGTCGACCTTGCGCGCCGCTATTACGAGCAGGAGGACGCGAGCGTCCTGCCGCGCAACATCGCCACCTTCAAGGCGTTCGAGAACGCCATGACGCTGGACATTTCCATGGGCGGCTCCACCAATACGGTGCTGCATCTGCTCGCTGCCGCCAACGAGGGCGAAGTGCCCTTCACCATGGCCGACATCGACCGCCTGTCGCGCGGCGTTCCGGTGCTGTGCAAGGTCGCACCGGCGGTCGCCAATATCCATGTGGAAGATGTCCACCGCGCCGGCGGCATCATGGCCATTCTCGGCGAGCTGGATCGCGCCGGCCTGATCCACACCGACCAGGCCACCGTGCATGCTCCCACCATCGGCGACGCGCTGGACCGCTGGGACGTGATGCGCACCTCCTCCGAGAGCGTGCAGACCTTCTATCGCGCCGCGCCCGGCGGCGTGCCGACCCAGGTCGCGTTCAGCCAGTCGCGCCGCTGGGACGATCTCGACATCGATCGGGAAAAGGGCGTGATCCGCGATTTCGCGCACGCTTATTCCAAGGATGGCGGCCTTGCGGTGCTGTATGGCAACATCGCGGAAGAGGGCTGCATCGTGAAGACGGCGGGCGTGGATGCCGCCTCTCTCACCTTCTCCGGCCCCGCGCGCATCTTCGAGAGCCAGGACGCGGCCGTGGAAGCCATTCTTGCCAACGGCAAGGTGGTCGCCGGCGATATCGTGCTGATCCGCTATGAGGGCCCGCGCGGCGGACCGGGCATGCAGGAGATGCTCTATCCGACCTCTTATCTGAAGTCGAAGGGCCTCGGGAAGGTGTGCGCGCTGGTTACCGACGGGCGCTTCTCGGGCGGGTCCTCGGGGCTTTCCATCGGCCACGTCTCGCCGGAAGCGGCCGAGGGCGGCGCCATCGGGCTGGTCGAGGAAGGCGATATCATCGAGATCGACATCCCCAACCGCCGCATCCATCTCGCGGTTTCGGACGAGGTGCTCGCCCATCGCCGCGCGGCCATGGAGGCCAAGGGCGATGCCGCCTGGAAGCCGGCAGCGCGCACCCGCGTCGTTTCCCAGGCGCTGCAGGCCTATGCGGCCCTCACCACCTCCGCCGCACGTGGCGCGGTGCGCGACGTGAAGGCGCTGCGCCGCTGAGCAGCGGCGCGCCATGCGCCGCGCGGCTGCAGCATGTCTCGGGGTGCCCGTCGGCGTCCTGATGGGTGCTGCCGCCGCCTGGGGCGCCGTGGAATGCCCCCGATCCCTGGACGGTCATCCATTGGAACGGGTATCCGTGTTCGATGGACCGCCGTCGGATAGGGTGGACCTGCGCCCGGAGGGGCGCGGGCGCAGGGATGTGTGGGCGGACCTCGATAAGAGCGACCGTCGCGCCACCCTGGTCTGCCGCTACAAAAGTGTCAGCCGGGCCGCCGCGTTCGTCCTGCCGGCGGGCAGCCGCACCTGCGAGGGCGCGCGCAGGGCGGACGACACCTATCGGAGCATCGTCTGTCGTTAGAGCGCGAGTGTGGCGCTGGTCAGCGGCAGGTGAGCCGGCCGTCCACATTGGCGATGTCGCGGCCGGCGCTGCACCAGCTCGCCGCAGTCGTGGCCTCCACCCAGCGGCCGCGCGAATCCTGGCACGTCGCCTTCAGCCAGCCCGCCACCATGCGGATGTCCCGGCAGCTTCCCATGTAGGAGCCGTAAGGGATCTTCTCACCATAGCTGGTGGGCGCAGACGGGCTGCCAAATCCGGCAGATGCGGTCTTGCAGACCAGGCGCCCGTTCTCATTGGCAATGTCGTTGCCAAGCGGGCACCAGCTTGGAACCGTGCTGGCCTCGGCCCAGCCCCCGAAGCCGTTCTGGCAGGTCGCCTTCAGCCAACCCGCTTCCTCACGGATGTTCGTGCAGCTTGCCAGATAACTGCCCTGCCGAACCTGTGCACTCGCCGGTACCGGAGCGAAGGCGAAGAACAGGACGAAAGCGGCTGAGAAGAGTCTCGCGAACATCGGCATGTCCGGTTCCTTCATCATCTGGATCGCAAGCCGATCAGCCCGCATGGCGGGCTGATCGGCTGATGGATGCGGCTGAATCAGCGGCAGGCGAACTGCCCATTGATATTGGCGATGTCGCGGCCCCGGCAGAGGCTCGGGAAGATGCTGGTTTCGCGCCACCGGCCCCGCTGGTCGCGGCAGAGGGCATTCAGAGTGCCACCCGCCATATTGACGTCCCGACAGGAGGCCAGATAGGAGCCCTGCGGCACCGGGCCCGGGCCACGGCCACCGCCGTTATAACCGGGTCCGGGATTGTAGCCGGGTCCAGGATTATAACCGGGATTATAGCCGGGGTTGTAGCCCGGTCCGGGCATGGGGCCGGGGCCCCCGCCATTTCTCACGCGGCAGGTGAGGGTTCCGTTGGAATTCGCGATGTCGGAGCCGGGCACGCATCCGCCCACCATGAGGAACGCCGGCACCGAAACGCCGAGCTGGTTACGGCAGAAAGCCGTGAGCATGCCGTTGGCGATCTTCGCCTTCTGGCAGGAGTACAGGTAGCTGCCCGGAGGTACCTGCTGCGCCTGGGCCAAGGTGGAGAAGAGCGAAAGGCTCAAAAGCCCAGCCGCGATACTCAAAATCTTCGCGCGCACCCGCATGATCCGTCCTACTCCAATCGATCGCCATGGCCATTCGCAGGGGGGCCGCCGTGCCGCGCCGTCAGCGCTCCCTGTTTGTGTGCTTTCACACCAAAATTCGACCCGGTGACAGAGTAATTTCCATGATCCACCCAGAATATTACACGGGCCCGACAAGGCGCTCGAAAATCCCATTCGGCGCATGAATGATCCGAGGTTGTGACGATCCGGCCGCGCCGGTTTCTCTGTTCGTTGGCTAGCCTCTTATCGCGGTCTCGATCGCGGGGTCCTTGTCGGCATTGGACGCCGGACGCGGCGTCCGCTAGAAGCCGTCAGCTCCTGCAAATTCGAAAAGCGCATCCATGACCATCCGCCTGCATCGCGGCGATCTGCCCGACACGTTCCGGCCGGCCGCCACCGTCGCCATCGATACGGAGACGCTGGGCCTCAACCCGCATCGCGACCGGCTGTGCCTCGTGCAGCTGTCCAATGGCGACGGCAGTGCCGATCTGGTGCAGATCCCGGCCGGCGCGACCGCCGCGAGCGCCCCCAATCTGGTGAGGCTGCTCAGCGACCCGGCGGTGCTCAAGCTGTTCCATTTCGGGCGGTTCGATATCGCGGTGCTGAAGCACACATTCGGCGTCACCACCGCCCCGGTGTTCTGCACCAAGATCGCCTCGCGCCTCGTGCGCACCTATACCGATCGGCACGGCCTGAAGGATCTGGTGCGCGAACTGGTGGGCGTGGACCTCTCCAAGCAGCAGCAGAGCTCCGACTGGGCGGCGGCCGAGCTTACCGACGCGCAGATGGCCTATGCAGCCTCCGACGTCCTGTATCTGCACGAGTGCAAGGCGAAGCTGGAGGCCATGCTGGCCCGCGATGGGCGGGCGGAGATGGCGCAGGCCTGTTTCACATTCCTGCCGGCGCGGGCCACGCTGGATCTCGCCGGCTGGGCCGAAGAAGACATTTTCGCGCATTCCTGAGATCGCGTGAGATCTCGCCCGCCTTGCCCGCACCCCATTGTGCCCCCATATGGGGCGCGCGAAGCGGGGGCGTTCGTGGCATCCCAGCGGGTGTTTGGCGTGGCGCGCCGGTCGTTCCGGTGGGGGTATGCCGTTTGTCCGCCGGCCGGTTAGAATGCGAGACATGAGCGAACAGCCAACGCCCCACGGCAGAGAGCAGGTCAGCACCTACGGGGCGCGGGCGCTGCCGGATTTCCGCCGCGCCCAGCGTCACAGCGCCTTCGTGCGGTTCGTGAAGCGCGCATTGCCCATCGGGCTCATCGTTGCCCTGGTGGCCATGATCGCATTTCCCCTGATCGCCCAGTTCGGCGTGAAGATCGAGCTGCCGTTCGAGGTGGGCGCCATGCATTTCAGCGGCACGCGCCTGACGATGGAAAAGCCGAAGCTCTCCGGTTTCACCGACGACAATCGCGCCTACACCGTGAACGCCGCCACCGCCTCGCAGGACCTGACCAATACCGACGTGCTGGACCTGACCGTGGTCTCCGCCCGCATGGAACTGGCGAACAAGGGATGGGCGACGGTGAAATCGGCGACGGGCACGGTGGATATGAAACGGCAGTTCATCATGCTGCGGGGCGGGGTGGACCTTGCCACCAATGGAGGCTATGCCGGATTCCTCAAGGATGCGGACGTTGACGCGAAGGCCGGCTCGCTGACAACCGACAAGCCGGTGCTCCTGACCTATATGGACGGGCGCCTGGTGGCAGACAGCATGAAGGTGTTCGATCGCGGCACCCGCGCCTTTTTCGAGGGGAATGTGCAATTGGATTTCCGCCTGGCCAATCTGTCCAACCCCGCGGCGCCGGGCGCCCCGGCTGCGACGCCTTCGAGCGCGCCCGCAGCGCCGCAGCCCGCCGTCACACCCCGCGCCGCGCCGGCACCCGCCGCCACTCCCGCCCCCTCTGCAGCGACACAGAAGCGATGATCCGCACCCGTCTCTTCGGCGTTATTGTCGCGGCTGCGACATGCGCCGCATCCCTCGCTCTTCAATCTGAGGTTGCTGTGGCGCAGGGCAGCAATGTCCCGAATGCGCTCCAGGGCTTCGCCAAGAATCGCGACGAGCCCGTGCGGATCAATTCCAACACGCTGGAAGTGCGCGACAAGGAAAAGACCGCCGTGTTCGCCGGCAATGTCATCGTCACCCAGGGCGACACGACCTTGAGAAGCCCGCAATTGCTGGTTTTCTACGATGGTTCGGCCGCCCCGGCCGATGGCCAGCCCAGCAAGTCGAACCAGATCCGCCGGCTTGAGGCGACGGGCGGCGTGGTGGTGCAGACCAAGGACCAGACCGCCACCGGCGATATCGGCGTGTTCGACGTGAAGAGCAACACCGTCACGCTCACCGGCAAGCCGGTCATCCTGACCCAGGGGCCCAACGTCATTCGTGGCCAGAAGCTGACAGTCGATTTGACGACCGGTGTGTCGCGTTTCGAAGGCGGGCGCGTGGAGAGCCTTATCCTGCCCGGCAGCGTCAAGCAGGAAACACCAGCGGCGCCAAAGCGTTAGCATTTCGGGGCTAAAAATGCCCGGCATTTTGGCGCAAGTTTCGTTCGCGGCCTGAATTTTGCATGTTGCATTGCGGCGCTGACGGGAGAAGACTAGCCGGGTCGGAGGGGCTCCGTCTCGGAGGTATCGGGTGAACGTCTTTTCCATGTTCGGCAAAAGCAGGCCGCGCCCTGCCCAGCAGGTGGCCCGAGACCTCGGGTCCGATGCGCCGTACGATCCGATCGAAGCGGACGAAGACGCCGCGTGGGACGACGATGTCGTCCTGGATGAAGCCTATGCCGCCTCCGCCGCTCCGGCCGACGATGCCGAGGACGAGGCGAGCGCCCATCTCGGCTACGGCACGCCGCATGCCGACCTCGTGCAGCACTCCCTCGCCGCTTTCGGCCTCGCCAAATCCTACGGCGGCCGCAAGGTGGTGCGCGACGTGAGCGTGCATGTGCGGCGCGGCGAGGCCGTGGGCCTGCTCGGCCCCAACGGCGCCGGCAAGACCACGGTTTTCTACATGATCACCGGCCTCGTGAAGGCCGACGCCGGCCGCATCGAGCTGGAAGGGCATGATGTAACCCCCATGCCCATGTATCGCCGCGCCCGCCTCGGCATCGGCTATCTGCCGCAGGAAGCCTCGATCTTTCGCGGCCTTTCGGTGGAGGACAATATCCGCGCCGTGCTGGAGGTCACCGAGCCCAACCGCAAGCTGTGGCGGGAGGAGACCGACAAGCTGCTGGAGGAGTTCAAGATCACCCACGTGCGCAAGTCGCCCTCGATCGCGCTTTCGGGCGGCGAGCGGCGGCGCCTTGAGATCGCGCGCGCTTTGGCGAGCCGGCCGGCCTTCATGCTGCTGGACGAGCCGTTCGCGGGTATCGATCCCATCGCGGTGGGCGACATCCAGGCTCTGGTGCGCCATCTCACGACACGCGGCATCGGCGTGCTGATCACCGACCACAATGTGCGCGAGACGCTGGGCCTGATCGATCGCGCCTACATCATCCACACCGGCGCGGTGCTCATGGAGGGCGACCCGGATTCCATCGTCAACAGCCCCGAGGTGCGCCGGCTCTATCTGGGTGAGGAGTTCCGCCTGTGAACCGCCTGATCGACATGCCTGAAACCAGGGCGCGGAGCGGCGCCCGCATCTGCGGGGAGTGCGGCTGATGGCTCTCTCGGCGCGGCTCGAATTCCGGCAGAGTCAGTCGCTGGTGATGACCCCGCAGCTGATGCAGGCCATCAAGCTGCTGCAATTGTCCAACCTGGAACTCAGCGCCTATGTGGAGGCGGAGCTGGAGCGCAACCCGCTGCTCGAGCGGGCGGCGGAGCCGGAGGGCGGCGCGCCCGAGCCCGAGCCGGAGGCGCCCGCCGCAGCGGCGGCCGAGGAGCGCGAGATTCCAGCCTCCGGGGATTTTCTCGACGGCGACGCCGAGCCGAGCCGGGCGAAGATGGAGGACCAGCTCGACACCGATCTCGGCAATGTGTTTCCCGATGACGTTCCCGCCGAACCGGGCGTGGGGGGCGGCACCTCGAGCGCTGTGGAATGGGGCAGCGGCGGCGGGGGGGAGCGGGGCGAGGATTATAATCCCGAAGCCTTCCTCGCCAGCGAGAGCACGCTCGCCGACCATCTGGAAGCGCAGCTTTCGCTCGCCGAAACCGACCCGGTGCGCCGCATCATCGGCCTCAACCTCATCGGCATGATCGACGAGACCGGCTATCTGATCGGCGATATGGCGGCGCTGGCCGAGCAGATGAAGGTGCCGGTCGAGGAGGTGGAGAGCGTGCTCCGCCTCATTCAGACCTTCGAGCCGACGGGCGTCGGTGCGCGCACGTTGTCCGAGTGCCTCGCGCTGCAATTGCGGGAGCGCAACCGCTGCGATCCGGCCATGGAAGCGCTGCTCGCCAATCTCGAACTGCTGGCGCGCCATGACCGCAACGCTCTCAAGCGCATCTGCGGGGTGGATTCCGAGGATCTGGCCGAGATGATCGGCGAGATTCGCGCCCTCGACCCCAAGCCGGGCCTCATCTTCGGCAGCGGCGTGCTGCATCCCCTGGTGCCCGACGTGTTCGTGAAAGAAGCGTCCGACGGCTCCTGGCTGGTGGAGCTGAATTCCGACACCCTGCCGCGCGTGTTGGTGAACCAGAACTACCATGCCTCCGTGGCCAAGGCCGTGCGTTCCTCGGAGGAGAAGACGTTCCTCGCGGACTGTCTGCAAAGCGCCGGCTGGCTGACGCGCTCGCTCGATCAGCGCGCCCGCACCATCCTGAAGGTGGCGAGCGAGATCGTGCGACAGCAGGACGCCTTCCTCGTGCACGGCGTGCGCCACCTGCGCCCGCTGAACCTGCGCACGGTGGCGGATGCCATCGGCATGCACGAATCCACGGTCTCGCGCGTGACCTCGAACAAATATATCTCGACCCCGCGCGGTGTGCTGGAACTGAAGTTCTTCTTCTCCTCCTCCATCAACGCCTCCGGCGGGGGCGAGGCGCATTCCGCGGAGGCCGTGCGCCATCGCATCAAGAGCCTGATCGACGCGGAAAGCGCGAGCGACGTGCTCTCCGACGACACGCTGGTGCAGAAGCTCAAGTCCGACGGCATCGACATCGCCCGCCGTACGGTCGCCAAGTATCGGGAGAGCATGAACATCGCCTCCTCGGTCCAGCGGCGGCGCGAGAAGCAGGCACAACGCGCGGAGGCATCCTACAGCTAGGCGGCAGCCGGGCGCGGGCGGCGGTCTCTGCCGCCGGGCGACCCTGCACGCGCAAGAGATAAGAACGCCGCAAGAGAAACAAGCGCGGTTGGATGGGGGATATGCTTCAGGTCTGGGTCGTTGTTCTGGTAGCGCTCGGCTATATCGGTTTCCTGTTCGCCGTGGCGAGTTTCGGGGACCGGCAGCGCGGGCGCGTCCGGTCGGGCGCGGCCATTTCGGAGGGCAGCGACGCGGCGCCTGGGCGCTCCGGCGGCCGGTTTCTGCAGCTGTGGCGGGGAAAGCCCCGGGGCGTGCGGCCCTTCATCTATTCGCTGTCGCTTGCGGTCTATTGCACCTCCTGGACCTTCTTCGGCTCGGTGGGCCTCGCCACCCTCCAGGGCTTCGATTTCCTGACCATCTATGTCGGGCCGATCCTCGTGATCGCCATGTGCTCCCCACTGCTGATCCGGGTGGTGGAGCTGGCGAAGGCGCACAACATCACCTCCATCGCCGATTTCCTGGCCGCCCGCTACGGCAAGAACCAGGGCATCGCGGCGCTGGTCTCGGTGGTCGCGATCGTCGGCTCCATCCCCTACATTTCCTTGCAGCTCAAAGCGGTCTCGGCGTCACTGCTGGCGGTGATGGGGCCGCTCGGCTCCACGCCCCTGGCGCTGCCGGTGGGCGGCGATCTGGCGCTGTTCGTGGCCTTCGCCATGGCGGCCTTCGCGGTGCTGTTCGGCACGCGCCACACCGATGCGACCGAGCATCAGGACGGGCTGATGCTGGCGGTCGCGACCGAATCCATCGTCAAGCTGGTGGCCTTCCTCACGGTCGGCTTCGCCGTGACGTTCATCATTTTCGACGGGCCCATGGCGTTGTGGTACGCGGCCAGCGAGACTGGCGTGACCAAGCCTTTCGAGCAAGGCATCTCGCTGGAAAACTGGGTGACCATGACGGTGCTCTCGGCGGGCGCCTTCCTGCTGCTGCCGCGCCAATTCCATGTCGCGGTCGTCGAGAACAAGGGGGTCGCGGAAATCCGCCGCGCGCGCTGGCTGTTTCCGCTCTACCTCATCCTCATCAATCTTTTTGTGGTGCCGATCGCGCTCGCCGGCATGACGCTGTTTCCCCTCGGCACCGTGGATCGGGACGTGTTCGTGCTCGCGGTGCCGCTCTCGGCCGGGCACGATTTCCTCGCGATGCTGGCGTTCGTCGGGGGCCTGTCCGCCGCAACCGCCATGGTGATCGTCGAGACGGTGGCGCTGTCGATCATGATCTCGAACGATCTGGTGATGCCGCTGCTGTTGCGGCGGCGCGCCTCGGGCCATCTTACGCAGCAATCGCCCCACGACATGGTCGGGGTGCTGCTGCTGGTGCGCCGCGCCGCCATCTTCGTGCTGCTGTTGCTGGTCTATCTCTATTACCGCACCACGGGCGAGGTGCAGCTGGCGCAGATCGGCCTGCTCTCCTTCGCCGCGATCGCCCAGGTGGGGCCGGCGTTCGCCGCCGCCTTGTTCTGGCGGCGGGCGACGGCGGCGGGCGCGATCGCGGGCATCGTCGCGGGCATGGTGGTGTGGATCTACACCCTGCTGGTGCCGAGCCTCGCCGACGCCGGAATGTTCTCGCAGGCGCTGATCGTGCGCGGGCCGTTCGATATCGCTCTGCTGCGCCCCACCAGCCTGCTCGGCCTCTCCGCGTCGCCGCTCGCCCATGGGGTCGCCTGGAGCCTCGGGCTGAATACGCTGCTGCTGTTCGTGGTGTCGCTGCTCACCAAGCCCTCGGCCATCGAGCAGGTGCAGGCCGGCCTGTTCATGGCGCGCGACCAGGCGCTGGTGCGCCCCGCCTTTCGCCGCTGGCGCTCCTCGGTCACGGTCGAGGAATTGATCGCCACCGTCGCGCGCTATCTGGGCGAGGATCGCGCCCGGTCCGCCTTCGCGACCTTCGCGCGCGAACAGGGGCTGTCGCTGGAGCCCAAGCGTGAGGCCGATGCGCAATTGGTACGGCAGACCGAGCATTTGCTCGCCTCGGCCATCGGCGCGGCGTCCTCGCGCCTCGTGCTGTCGCTTCTGCTGCGCAAGCGCGCGGTCTCCACCAAGGCCGCGCTGCGCCTGCTGGACGATGCGTCCGCCGCGATCCAATACAATCGGGAGTTGCTCCAGACCGCCATCGACCACGTGGGCCAGGGCATCGCCGTGTTCGATCGCGAATTGCGGCTGGTGTGCTGGAACCGCAGGTTCGGCGAAATGCTGGACCTGCCGCCGGAATGCTATGCGGTGGGCGTGCCGTTGCGCGAGATTCTCACCCATTCCCAGATGGAGGACGAGGACGCGCCGAGCGACCTCGACCATCGCCTTGTGCTCTACGCGGCCCAGAGCGGCCCTTGCCAGGAGCGGCTGCGCCACGGCGCCATGATGATCGAGGCGCGGTCCGATCCGCTCCCCGACGGCGGCATCGTCGTGACCTTCACCGACATCACCGCCTCTGTGCATGCCGAGATGGCACTGGAGCGGGCCAATGAGACGCTGGAACGGCGTGTGCGCGAGCGCACCGAGGAATTGGAAGACCTCAACCAGGCGTTGGAAAAGGCCAAGGCCAATGCCGACGACGCCAACCTTTCCAAAACCCGGTTCCTCGCCGCCGCGAGCCACGACATCCTCCAGCCCCTGAACGCAGCGCGCCTCTACGTGACCAGCCTGGTGGAGCGCGCACGCGGCCCGGAGGAGGGCCGGCTGGCCGCCAATATCGATTCCTCGCTGGAGGCGGTGGAGGAGATCCTGGTCGCGCTGCTGGACATCTCACGCCTCGACAGCGGCGCCATGCGCCCGGAGATCGCGGCCTTCCGCATCGGCGACGTGCTGAAGCAGCTGGAGCTGGAATTCGCCCCGCTTGCCGCCGAGAAACAATTGCAGCTCACCTTCGTGCCGTCTTCGCTCGCCGTGCGCTCGGACCGGCGGCTGCTGCGGCGGCTGTTGCAGAACCTGATTTCCAACGCGGTGAAATATACGCCCAAGGGGCGGGTGCTGGTGGGCTGCCGCCGGCGCAAGGGCAAGGTGCGGATCGAGGTGATCGACACCGGCCTCGGCATTCCGCGTTCCAAGCACAAGCTGATCTTCCAGGAGTTCCAGCGCCTCGACCAGGGCGCGCGGGAAGCGCGCGGGCTCGGGCTCGGCCTTTCCATCGTCGAGCGCATTGCCCGTGTGCTGGGCCATCCGGTGGCGATCCGCTCGGCCGCCGGGCGCGGGTCGAGCTTCACGGTGGAACTGCCCGTGGCGGTGCCCCTGCCGGAGGAAGACGTGCAGCAGTCGCGCCCCGCCCGCGCCACCGCGCCACTCGATGGGCTCTGCATTCTCGCCATCGACAACGAGCCGGCCATCCTCGATGGCATGGAACTGCTGCTCACGGGCTGGGGCTGCAAGGTGATCAAGGCCGCAGACGTGCAGACCGCCCTGCGCGAGGTGCGCGCCGCCAAGGCGCGGCCGGACGTGTTCCTGATCGACTACCATCTCGACGGCGGCCACGGCATCGATGCCGTCATGAGCCTGCGCTGGAAGCTCGGCAAGATGCCGGCCATCCTCATCACCGCAGACCGCAGCCGCAAGGTGCGCGACGCCGCCGCGGCCGTGGATATGGCCGTGCTTCACAAGCCGTTGAAGCCCGCAGCGTTGCGCGCAATCCTCGCGCAATGGCGTTTGTCGCGCGCTGCCGCAGAATAGATTTCATCCTTAATATTTGATGAATATCCCCAATGGTGGACGACGCCATGGGATGATCTTGCTTCGCCCCCATCTCGGACAAATAATCGCCCCGATCCGCAGGCGTTCTTGGGGTGTCGCGGCAAGCGGGTGTTAGCACGAAGGTGTGAAACATTCGGAAATATTTGCCGGGATGAGTTGAGACTGTTTCGGTTCCCTTAACGTACCTGGAGATCGCCATGACCTTCACGATTCATGTCCCGATCTTTCCCTTGCGGCGGGAAATCATGCTGCGCAAGCAGCGCAAGGGTGTGGCGGGGGGTTCCCCCTCCGGCGCGCCGAAGTCACGCTCGCGCGACCAGGACGGCTTCCTGGAACTGGAATTGCTGCCGGTGGACGAGCTCGATCTGCTGGGCCGCAAGGCGCGGCGGCGCCGCGGCAGCTGATAGCGACGGCCACCCGCCCGGCTTCGGTGGGGGGCCCCTGCGGCGGGCGGCCGCTTGAGGCGGGTCGCCACACACGCGGCGCGTGGCGTCCGGCGGGACGATCCGGTAAGGTTCGGCGCAATTGTCGCCACGAAGTTCGCCGGAACCCCTGATGCAAGCCTCTTCCCAAGACCAGCCGGACACCCATTTCGGTTATCGCACCGTGCCGCTGGGTGAGAAGCAGACCCTGGTGGACGAGGTGTTCCACAAGGTCGCCCGGCGCTACGACATCATGAACGACTTCATGTCCGGCGGGCTGCACCGGGCTTGGAAGGACGCGATGGTTTCCAAGGTGCGGCCGCCCCAGGGCACGCGGCCGTTCCGCCTGCTGGATCTGGCCGGCGGCACCGGCGATGTTTCGTTCCGCGTGGTTGGCGCGGGCGGCGAGGGGACGCGGGCGGTGGTCGCCGACATCAATCGCGAGATGCTGGCTGTAGGCCGCGAGCGGGCCGAAAAGCGCGGCCTCTCCGACAAGGTGGAATTCGTCGACGCCAATGCCGAGTCGCTCCCCTTCGCGGATGCGAGCTTCGATGCCGTCACCATCGCCTTCGGCATCCGCAACGTGCCCCGCATTCCGCTCGCACTGTCCGAGATGAAGCGGGTGCTGAAGCCCGGCGGGCGCGCGCTGGTGCTGGAATTCTCGCGCGTCGATGTGCCCCTGCTCGACAAGATCTATGATTTCTATTCCTTCCGCGTGATCCCCGAACTCGGGCGTCGGGTGGCGGGCGAGGCGGAGCCCTATCAATATCTTGTCGAATCCATCCGCCGCTTTCCCCCGCCCGCGACCTTCGCGCAGATGATGCGCGATGCGGGTTTCGGCCGCGTGGACTTCACGCTCATGACCGGCGGCGTGGTGGCGCTGCATTCCGGTTTCCGGATTTGAACGGCTTCGTTCTTCCGCTTTCCTCGGGGAGCGGGAAGGACAAAAGGATGTGCGCGTGATCTTTCTTCTCGCCGATGCCGCCCGCCTGGCGCGGGCCGCCTATGTGCTCGCCCGCGAAGGGGTGCTGAGCTTTGTGCCGCCGCTTGCGGTGCCGCCGCCGGCGCGGCCGCTGCTGAAGCTCGCGCGCCTGATCGCCCGGCCCGACGCCGGCCCACGCTCCGCCCGTCTCTCGGCGGCGCTCAGCCGGCTCGGCCCGTCTTATGTCAAGCTCGGCCAGTTCCTCGCCACCCGGCCGGACGTGGTGGGCACCTCCATCGCCCGCGATCTTGAAGTGCTCCAGGATCGCATGCCCGCCTTCGGGCAGGACATCGCCGAAGCCATGGTCGCCGAGGCCCTCGACCGGCCGGTTTCTGCGGCGTTCGCGGCGTTCGGCCCGGCGGTGGCTGCCGCGTCCATCGCCGAGGTCCACAAGGCCGAGGTGGCGGAGGAAGACGGAACGCGCCGCGACGTGGCGGTGAAGATCCTGCGTCCGGACATCGGCCGTCGCTTCGGGTCCGACATGGCGACGTTCCGCCGGGTCGCCGCGTTCGCGGAGCGCACCTCGCCGGAAGCCCGCCGCCTGCGCCTGGAAGCGGTGGTGGAGACGCTCGCCCGCTCGGTGAGCATGGAGATGGACCTGCGGCTCGAGGCTGCGGCTTACGCCGAACTCGCCGAGAACACCCGGGACGACGCCGAGATCCACGTTCCCGCCGTGGATTGGGAACGCTCCGGCCGGGAGGTGCTGACCACCCAATGGATCGACGGCATCAAATTGTCCGACCGCGCGGCGCTGGAAGCCGCCGGCCATGACCTGAAGGCGCTCGCGCGCATCGTGATGCAATCCTTCCTGCGACAGGCCATGCGCGACGGCTTCTTCCATGCCGACATGCATCCGGGGAACCTGTTCGTCGATGCGCAGGGGCGGCTCGTGATCGTCGATTGCGGCATCATGGGCCGGCTCGGCGCGCGCGAGCGGCGATTCCTGGCGGAGATTCTCTACGGCTTCATCACCCGCAACTGGCGCCGCACCGCACAGGTGCATTTCGATGCCGGATACGTGCCGCGCCATCATTCGGTGGAGGATTTCGCCCAGGCCATCCGCGCCATCGGCGAGCCGATCCATTCCCGCAGCGCCGAGCAGATCTCCATGGCGAAGCTGCTGTCCTTGCTGCTGGAGGTGACCGGCCTGTTCGACATGAAGACCCGGCCCGAACTTCTGCTGCTGCAGAAGACCATGGTCGTGGTGGAAGGCGTCGCGCGCTCGCTCGACCCGCAATTGAACATGTGGACCACCGCCGCCCCCGTGGTGGAAGACTGGATCGCCCGCAACCTCGGGCCGGTCGGCCGCATTCAGGAAGCGGGCGGCGCCATTGGCGAAGTCGGCAGCTTCCTCGCCGATGTGCCGGACCTGCTGGGCCGGGCGGGGCGGGTTGTGACGCAATTGGACGAAGCCACCCGCGACGGCCTCAGCCTCTCGCCCCAGACTCTGGAAGGCATCGGCCGGGCCGAGGCGCGGCGCGCGTTCTGGGGCAATGCGGCCCTATGGGTGATCGCGCTCTCGCTGCTGATCCTGGCGCTGAAGTAGGGCGCATGCGCAGCGGTCCGCATCCGGCCATGATGGAATAAGCAGATACACGTTTTCAGATTAATTTTGGTTTAAATGCAACCTATGGTTTGTTACGCTTCCCCCAATCGGACGATTGGGGGAGGGGACGATGCGTATCCTGCCGGCATTTGCCTTTGTCGCGGTATTGGGGGCGGCCAGCTTTTCGGCGCAGGCCGGCTTTGGTCAGGGGACCTATGTGCCAAAGGCGCAATTGTGCGCGAACGGCACGCAGACGCTCTGCTCCACCATCCCGGCCTATATCGGCCCCGACCCCGAGCTTTCCCCGGGCCTCGGCTACAACGGCATTTTCGGCCAGATCACCAGTGCGGCGAACGATTCCCAGACGCCGTTCGACAATATGTCGTGGCAGAGCTTCATCGGCCTCAATTGGGTCGAGGGCGCGGAATCCGCACCGGCCGCCCGTGGGCTCGCGGCGTCGGGCGCGCGGGTTTGGCAGAGCTGGGTGAAGCCGGATTTCCTCTTCGGCAGCGGACCGGTCAAAGCCTCCTGCGGAGCGACATCGCTGCCGGTGATCACCATCGCCAGCGACGGCAAGGGCGCGCCCTCGGTCAAGAATGATGAATATTACCAAGCTTCGACCAACCTGCCGCTGATCGATATCTACGGCAATTGGACCCTCTACGAGCGCCGCCTGAACACCACCGAAATGCTCTATCTGGTGGCTCCGAACGGTCAGCTGCTGGACAATCTGGTGACCATCGCGGGCCAGACCAAGTTCGTCTCGGACAAGAAACAGGTGGCCTTCCCCACCTCCGCGATCGACCCCTTGGGTTCGCGGGGCGCCATGGAGCTGAAGATCGCCTGGCGGATCCTCGGCCCCAATGACAACAAGAGCCGGTATTTCACCATCGACGCCCAGCTCGCCGTTGCGGGCGATCTGGTCAGCGGGGGGCAGCAGATCTGCGAGACCGTGACGTTGGGCATGGTGGGCATGCACATCATCCAGCGCAATCCCTATTATGACGGCAACAAGGTGCTGCTGGCGCAATGGATCTGGTCCACCTTCGAGCACGTGGACAATGCGCCCGTCGCCACGGCCGCTTGCAATCCGGCCACGCCCGGGCCCTGTCCCACGATCAACCAGCCGAGCTGTGGCGCGGCGCCGGCGTCATCTGGAAATTATTCCTATTTCGTCGGCGGATCGACCGCGCCGACCAATAATCCGCCTTCGGCGGGCGCGCAGAAGAACTTCGCTTGGAACGCGAAACCGCCTTATGCGAGCGCCTATGCCCAACCCGTCACCAGTGGTGGGCAGACGCTCTATGTCGCCCCGCAGGTCGTGCGCTGCTGGAGCATCTACGGCCTAACCGCGAGTCTGAATACCCAGTGGCAGGGGGCTTTGGCCCAGGCTGGCTCGGTGTTCGCCAATTACGCGCTGGTGGGCACGCAATGGGGCACCTCGGGCCTCGAAGTGCGGCTGCCCAATTACCCGATCGACGCGGTGCCGGGCCTGCTCTCCAACCTGACACTGGAAACCTATATCCAGAACAATGCCGTGGCCACGACCAGCGGGGGCGTCGGCTCCTGTGTCGGCTGTCACGGACAGGCAACGCTGGCGGTCGGCAATGCGCCGTCCGACTTCAGCTTCCTGCCCAGCCTCGCCGCGCCCCTGCCGGCGCGGCCGGTATTCAGTCTGAAATAGCCATCGCTGGCGCGGGCGGGTGTCTTGCCCGCCCTTCCGCCATCGCGGCGCCAGTTCTCTCCCACGGGCAAAAGTCTCCCCTGCCGCTGAGGCGATTTTTCGGCTATCGCAGGGGCTTCGCCCGGCCGGGAGACCGTCATGCTGCATCAGCGACGCATTCTGCTCATCATCGGCGGCGGCATCGCCGCCTATAAGTGCCTGGACCTGATCCGGCGTCTCAAGGAGCGCGGCGCCACGGTGCGGGCCATCCTGACTCCGGCGGCCCAGCATTTCGTGACACCGCTTTCGGTCGGCGCGTTGACCGGCGAACGGGTGTTCACCGACCTGTTCGACCTCACCGCCGAGCACGACATCGGCCATATCCAATTGTCGCGCGATGCCGATCTGATCGTGGTGGCGCCCGCCACCGCCGATCTCATGGCCAAGGCCGCGAACGGCTTTGCGGACGATCTCGCCACGACCGCCTTGCTCGCCACCGATAAGCCGGTGCTGATGGCGCCCGCCATGAACCCCCGCATGTGGGCGCACGCCGCCACCCGGCGCAACGTGGCGCGGCTCAAGGAGGACGGGGTCTATCTGATCGGCCCCAATTCCGGGGCCATGGCGGAGCGGGGCGAATTCGGCGAAGGGCGCATGGCGGAGCCGCTGGAGCTGCTCGCCGCCATCGAGGCCCGCTTTTCGGATCAGGGATTGCTGCTGAAGGGGCGGCGCATTCTCATCACCTCCGGTCCCACCCACGAGCCCATCGATCCGGTGCGCTATATCGCCAATCGGTCGTCCGGCAAGCAGGGCCACGCCATCGCCGCCGCCGCCGCCGCCGCCGGGGCAGAGGTGGTGCTCATCTCCGGCCCGGTGGCGGTCGCCGATCCGCGCGGCGTGCGCATGGTGAAGGTGGAGAGCGCGCGCGAGATGCTGGCTGCGGTGGAGGAAAATCTTCCCGTGGACGCCGCCGTGTTCGCCGCGGCGGTCGCCGACTGGCGGGTCGCGGGGGCGGCCGACCAGAAGATCAAGAAGGGCGAGGCGGGCACGCCCGAGCTTGATCTGGTGGAAAATCCGGACATTCTCGCCACCATCGCGCGGCACGGCACGTTGCGGCCGCGCCTTGTCGTTGGCTTTGCCGCCGAGACGCAGAATGTGGTCCCCCACGCCCAGGCCAAGCTTGCCCGCAAAGGCTGCGACTGGATCGTCGCCAACGACGTTTCGCCGGAAACCGGCATCATGGGCGGCGATCTCAACACCGTGCATCTGGTGAGCGCCGACGGGGTGGAGGATTGGCCCTCCGCCAGCAAGACCGAGGTGGCCCGCCGCCTCATCGCCCGCATCGCCGGCGCGCTTGCGGGAGAACGGGCATGAGCGCGGCGCTCGCCGTCCCGGTGCTCCGTCTGTCCCACGGGGCGGACCTGGCGCTTCCGGCCTATGCGACCGCAGCGTCCGCCGGGCTGGACCTCATGGCCGCCGTGCCGGCCGATGCTCCCTTGGTTCTGAAGCCCGGCGCACGCGCCGCCATTCCCACCGGCCTGTCCCTCGCTCTGCCGCCCGGCTTCGAGGCGCAGGTGCGTCCGCGCTCGGGCCTCGCGCTGAAATTCGGCGTCACGGTGCTCAACGCGCCGGGAACGATCGATGCCGACTATCGGGGGGAAGTTCTGGTTCTCCTTATTAATCATGGAGATGAACCGGTGGAGATCAGCCGCGGCATGCGCATCGCGCAGATGGTGGTGGCGCCCGTCACGCATATTCTGCTGGAAGAATCCGGCAAATTGGGAGAAACTGCACGGGGCTCCGGTGGTTTTGGGTCAACAGGGCTCGACGGGGCGCACGGATCGAGATAGCCACAGTCCCATGCCGCGTTTATCCGATAAAAGCTTGCTCGCCATTGCCGCCGTCGTGGATGTCGCCGTCCATGCCCGTGGCGTTCCCGTTGCCGCGAAAGCCTTGGCCGCCCGCCACGGTCTCCCGCCCCGCCGGCTGGAGCCGGTATTGCAGGCGCTGGTGCATGCCGGCGTGCTGAAGGGGGTGCGCGGCCCGCGCGGCGGTTATGAGCTGGCGCGTGAGCGCCGGCGCGTCTCGGTCGCCGAGATCGTCCGCGTGGTGGAGGGCGCCGAGGAGGAGAAGGAGATCATCCTTCCCCCGCTGGTGCTGGAAGTGGTGCAGCCCGCCGTCGCCTCCGCAGAGGACACGTTCGACAAGGCGCTCGACACCGTGACGCTCGAAGACCTCTGCCGCTCCGCCGACGACAAGGGCCATGGCTCCGAGAACGATCGCATCGACTTTACCATCTGAAGCCGGCGGCGCCCCTCAGGGCGCGACGCCAAGAGACAATCGAGGGAGAATCCTATGGCAGAATCGGCAAGCAAGCCGGCCGGCGAGGTCGCTCCGGGCCGTGGCCGGGTGTATGATTCCATCACCCAGACCATCGGCGATACGCCGCTGGTCCGCCTGCAGCGCCTCCCGCAATTGCGCGGCGTGAAGGCTGAGATCCTCGCCAAGCTCGAGTTCTTCAATCCCATCGCGAGCGTGAAGGACCGCATCGGCGTCGCCATGGTGGACGCCATGGAGGCCGCAGGCGTGCTCGATGCCGACACGGTGATGGTGGAACCCACCTCGGGCAACACCGGCATCGCGCTGGCCTTCGTCGCTGCGGCGCGCGGCTATCGGCTGATCCTGGTGATGCCGGAATCCATGTCGGTGGAGCGCCGCAAGATGCTGGCGCTGCTCGGCGCCGAACTGGTGCTCACCCCGGCGCAGCTCGGCATGAAGGGCGCCGTCGGCAAGGCGGAGGAATTGCTGCGCGATCTGCCCAAGGCGGTGATGCCGCAGCAGTTCAAGAACAAGGCGAACCCCGCCATCCACCGCAAGACCACCGCCGAGGAAATCTGGAACGATACCCACGGCAAGGTGGATGTCGTGGTTTCCGGCGTCGGCACCGGCGGCACCATCACCGGCATCGGCCAGGTGCTGAAGCCGCGCAAGGCCTCGCTGCGCATGGTGGCGGTGGAGCCCGAGGACAGCCCGGTGCTCTCCGGCGGTCAGCCCGGCCCGCACAAGATCCAGGGCATCGGCGCCGGCTTCGTGCCGGAAGTGCTGGACCGCAGCGTCATCGACGAAGTGGTGACGGTCGGCAACCAGACCGCGTTCGACACCGCCCGCGCGCTCGCCCGCTATGAGGGCATTCCCGGCGGCATTTCCTCCGGCGCGGCCATTGCGGCGGCGCTGGAACTCGGTGCGCGGCCGGACTATGCCGGCAAGGTCATCGTCGCCATCGTCCCGTCCTTCGCCGAGCGCTACCTCTCCACGGCTCTGTTCGAAGGACTCTGAGCGCCAGGCGCCGCACGTGCTGCGCCTTCTTCTCCGCACCGGGCGGCTTCGCTAAAGTCGAAAGTGATTCGGCGCTGGCCGAAGGGCGCCCGTGGCGGGGCACCGGCTGAGGGAGGTCGCGAGAGCGCATGGAGGGTGGACCTGCGGACAGGGCCGCAAAGGCCGCAGGCGTTGCTTCGGCGCGCGCGCGATCGGCCGCGCTTGCACTGGCTTCTGTGCCGCGGGCGCCGCTTGTGGCCCGAACCTTCCGCTTGGCTTCCCTCCGCCGCTTTGCCTACGCCCTCTTGTGCGGTTCGGGCCTGGCGGGCACCACGGCTCAGGCCTCCGCAGCGGGATTTGGCACTCTCGATTCCAACGTGGTGCTGTTGAGTGCGCTCGGCATCGGGGGGCTTGCGGCCGCGGTGGTGATGGCCGTGGCGTGCAGTTTCTGGCTCGGGCGCATCTCGCGCAGCGAAAAGGCGGCCTTGCGCAGTGCGGCACACGCGCGGGCCGATGCCTATGCGGTGAAGAGCCTGCTTGCCGGAGATGCGCTCGGCACCGTGCTTTGGGTGGTGGGCGACCCGCTGCCCCATCTGCTCGGCACCGCAGCCGTGCTGGACCGCCAGATTCCTTCCGGCGGGAAGCCTTCGGAAGATCTGGTCCGGCTGGATTTCGCGCCCTGGCTCGGTGCGCCGGCAGCGGCCGCGCTCGCCGCCCCGCTGGAAGCCCTGCGCGGGCAGGGGCGCGCCTTCACGCTTCCGATTACCGGCCCCGACGGCGCCCACTGGATTGCCGAGGGCCGCACCCACGACGGCAGCCGCATGCTGAGCGTGCGCACCGCGCCCATGCTGGGCGCGCAGGCCGAGCGCGTGCAGGAAGAGGATGCCGCGCGCGGCATCCTTGCCGCCCTGTTCGCCGCCGCGCCGTTTCCCGTCTGGCTGCGCAACAAGGCCGGCGCGCTGATGCGGACAAATTCGGCCTTCGCCCAAGCCGTGGGCGCGCCCTCGCCCGAGGAGGCGGTGGGACGCGGCATGGAATTGCTGGACCTCAGCGCGCGGGAATCGGCCGCCGCCACGCGCCGGGAAGGCAAGCCTTATCAGACGCGGGCGCGGCTCGTGGTGGGTGGGCACCGGCGCGTGCTGGAGGTGCTGGAGGTGGACGACCCCGCCGGCGCCGGCGGCCTTGCCATCGACATTACGGAGGCGGAGGCGGCGCGCGCCGAGGTGGCGCACACCATCGCCGCCCATCGCCGCACGCTCGATCAATTGGCCACAGCGGTCGTGATGTTCGGCGCCGACGAGCGGCTGGCCTTCCACAATTCCGCCTATGAGGGCCTGTTCGGCCTGGATGCCGCCTTCCTCGACACGCGCCCCACCGAGAGCGAAATCCTCGAAACCCTGCGCACCGCCCGCAAGGTGCCCGAGCAGGCGGACTTCCGCGCGTGGCGCGAGCAATTGCGCGAGGCGTATCGCGCGCTCGAGCCGATCCACGATTGGTGGCACCTGCCGGGCGGGCAGATGCTGCGCGTGGTGGTGACCCCCAATGCGGAGGGCGGCATCACCTATCTGTTCGAGGACGTCTCCGAGCATATGGCGCTGGAGAGCCGCTACAACAGCCTGATCCGCATCCAGGGCGAGACGCTGGACGAACTGGCCGAGGCGGTGGCCGTGTTCGGCAGCGACGGCAAGCTGCGCCTGCACAACCACGCCTTCCTCTCGCTCTGGTCGCTGAGCGCCCAGGCGCTGAGCGACAAGCCGCATATCGACGCGGTCGCCGCCATGTGCCGGCCGCTCCATGCCGATCTGGACAGCTGGGCGCGCATCCGCGCCGTGGTCACGGCACTCGAACATCGCAGCGGCACCCATCTGCGCATGGAGCGCGCGGACGGGCTGGTGCTCGATGGCGCGGCCCAGCCATTGCCGGACGGCGGTACGCTCGTAACCTTCCGCGATGTGACCGACAGCGTGAAGGTGGAGCGGGCGCTGATCGAGCGCAACGAGGCGCTGGAAGCCGCCGATGCGCTGAAGAATGCGTTCGTCGGCCATGTTTCCTATCATCTGCGCACGCCGCTCAACACGCTGATCGGCTATTCCCACATGCTCGGCGAGCCCAGCGTCGGCCCGCTCAACGGCAAGCAGCTGGAATTCCTCGACCATGTGCGCCAGTCTTCGGACGCGCTGCGCGCCCTGATCGACGACATTCTCGACCTCGCCAGCATCGATGCCGGTGCGATGGCGCTCGATCTCGGCGAGGTGGATGTGCGCGCGACCCTGGAAGCGGTGGGCGAGGCGGTTCGCGACCTCCTGGCCGAACGTCAGGTGAGCCTGCAGATCGACGCTCCGGCCGAGATCGGCGCCTTCACGGCCGACCGGCGGCGGGTGCGGCAGATCCTGTTCAACCTGCTGTCCAACGCCATCGCGGTCTCGCCACCCCACGGCATCGTGACGCTGAGCGCCCGGCGCACCGAAGGCGCGCTGACCGTGGAGGTGCGCGACCAGGGGCCGGGCATTTCGGGCGAGATCGCCGGCAAGGTGTTCGAGCGGTTCGAAACCCATGGCGCCGGTGCCGAGCGCGGCGGAGTGGGGCTCGGCCTCTCGCTGGTGCGCTCGTTCATGGAATTGCACGGTGGCTCCGTCTCGCTCGCCACGGCCGAGGGCGGCGGCGCGCGCGCCGTGTGCCGGTTTCCCCTTGCGGCGGCGCGCCGCGACGAGGCTGCGGAATGAGCCCCCTGATTTCCCGTGTTCCCGGCCTCCCCAATGCCTTCCGCATGGACCTTCCGGATCTGCAGACGACCGGCCAGCTGGCGGCGCTGCTCGCGCCCTGGCTGGCACCGGGGGATCTGGTGGCGCTGCGCGGCGATCTCGGCGCCGGCAAGACCGCTTTCGCCCGTGCCCTGGTGCGGGTGCTCGCGGACGATCCGCAGCTGGAGGTGCCGAGCCCCACCTTCTCCGTGCTCGTCGGGTATGAGTTCGCGCGGGTGAAGGTGGTACATGCCGATCTCTACCGCGTCGAGGACCCTGACGAGCTGGACGAACTCGGCTGGGATGAACTCTCCGCTGATTCCATCGTCATCGTCGAATGGCCGGACCGGGCCGCCGAGCGCCTCGCTGCCGATCGTCTCATTATCGAATTCGATCTCGCGCCCGACCTCGGGCCGGAGGGGCGGCGGGCGATCCTGTCCGGCAGCGGGGAATTCATCGAGCGTCTGGACCGCCTGCATGTGTCGGAACTGCTGATCGATGCCTCCGGCTTCGGCGCGGCGGAGCGGCGCTACATGCAGGGCGATGCCTCGAGCCGGTCCTATGCCCGCCTCGTGCTGCCCGATCGCTCGGCGGTGCTGATGAACGCGCCGCGCCGGCCCGACGGCCCGCCGATCCGGCGCGGCCTGCCTTACAGCCGCCTTGCCCATCTGGCGGAAGACGTGCGCGCCTTTGTTGCCGTGGCGCGCGGCCTGCGGGCGCAAGGCTTCTCGGCGCCGCAGATCTATGCCGCCGACCTCGACCGGGGCCTGTTGGTGATCGAGGATCTCGGCGACGGTGGGATCCTCGGCGGCAGCCCGCCCGAACCCATCAAGGAACGCTACGAGGTCGCGGCGGAGGTGCTCGCCGCCTTGCACACGCGCGCGCTGCCGCACGTGCTGCACATCGCGCCGCAAAGCGAATACGTGCTGCCGGTCTATGGGGTCGAGGCGTTCCTGATCGAGCTGGAGCTGATGCTCGACTGGTATCTGCCGTTCCGCAACGTGCGCGCCGATGCGGTGGTGCGCGACGAATTCCTGATGCTCTGGCGCAATGCCCTGAGCCCCGTGCTCAATGAGCCGCAGACCTGGGTGCTGCGCGACTACCATTCCCCGAACCTGATTTGGCTGCCGCAGCGCGAAGGGCTCCAGCGCATGGGGCTGATCGATTTCCAGGACGCGGTGCTGGGCCCGGCGGCCTACGACCTCGCGTCGCTGGCCCAGGACGCGCGGGTGGACATCCCAGAAAACCTGGAACTGCATCTCGTCGGCCATTACGTGGCGCAAAGGCGCGAGGTGGATCCCACATTCGATGCGCGTGCCTTCACCCATCTCTATGCGCTGATGGGGGCGCAGCGGGCGACCAAGATTCTCGGAATTTTCACCCGTCTCCACCAACGCGACGGGAAACCGCAATATTTGCGTCATCTGCCTCGGGTTAGGCGCTACCTTGCGCGCTGTCTCGGGCATCAGGAACTCGGTTCGTTGCGCATGTGGTACGAGGCTGTTCTGCCATCTAAGGACCTTCAGACGTGACGACCGTTCAAAAAGCCATGGTGCTCGCCGCCGGCATGGGCACGCGCATGCGTCCGCTCACCGAGACCATTCCCAAGCCGCTGGTCAAGGTCGCGGGACGCCCGCTGATCGACCATGTGCTCGACCGGCTGGAGGCCGCGGAGATCCGCGACGCGGTGGTGAACGTGCATCACCATGCGGACCTGCTGGAGGCGCACCTCGCGACCCGCACCGCGCCGCCCCACCTGCACATCCGCGACGAGCGCGGGCTCCTGCTGGATACCGGCGGCGGGGTGAAAAACGCGCTGCCGCTGCTGGGCGACGCCCCGTTTCTGGTCATCAATTCCGACACCATCTGGATCGAGGGCGTGACGCCCAACCTGGTGCGCCTGCAGCACCAGTTCGATCCCGCGCGCATGGATGCCCTGCTCCTGGTGGCGGCGAGCGCGCTTTCCATCGGCTATGACGGCACCGGCGACTTCACCATGGATGCCGAAGGTCGGCTGGCCCGGCGCAGCGAGCGCATGGTGGCGCCCTTCATCTATGCCGGCGCCTGCATTCTCTCGCCCGCTTTGTTCCAGGATGCGCCGCAGGGGCCGTTCTCGCTCAACGTCATCTTCGATCGCGCCGCCGAGGCGGGGCGCCTGTTCGGGCTGCGGCTGGAAGGCCTCTGGATGCATGTCGGCACTCCCGACGCGATTCCCGCCGCGGAAGAGGCGATCCGCCGCTCCAGCGACTAGATCCTTGGAACCGTGCGGCGGGCCGGCTGGCTTCGCGCGGCGTTCACGATCGGACCGCTGCGTGCTAGCCTTGCCCATGCATCATCTGGATCCCAAGGCATGAGCGGTTCCGCGCAATCAGCTTGCCGCATCATCCTTCTCGCCCTGCTGGTCGTGGCTCTGGGCCTGTCCTCCACCGCCCAGGCGGCGGATGCCGCCTTTGCGCAATTCATCGCCTCGCTCTGGCCCGAGGCGCAGGCGGCCGGGGTGTCGCGCGCGACGTTCGAGCGGGAAACGCGCGGTCTCGAACCGGACTACAAGCTGCCCGACCTCGCCCTGCCGGGGCGGCCCGTGACCGGGGCGCGGGCGCAGGCCGAATTCGTCCAGGTGCCGGCGGACTATGTGAAGGAGGCCAGCATCGCGCGGCTGGCTGTGGAAGGGCAGCGGCTGATGCAGAAGCACCGCGCCGCGCTCGACCAGATCGAACGGCAGTTCGGCGTGCCGGCCACCATGGTGCTGGCGATCTGGGGCCGCGAGACCGATTTCGGCCGCTATACCGACCCCTATGACACGCTGCGCGTGGTGGCGACGCAAGCCTATGTGGGGCGGCGCAAGGACCAGTATCGCGAGGAATTCATCCTCGCCCTGAAGATCCTCGACGAGGGCGCGGTGACGCGCAAGGAGTTTCGCTCGTCCTGGGCCGGCGCCACCGGCCTGACGCAATTCCTGCCGTCCGAATATTACAAGCACGGCGTCGATCTCGACGGCAGCGGGCGGGTCGACATCTGGCACTCAGTGCCCGACGCCTTGGCCTCCGCCGCCAAGCAGCTCGCGGACAAGGGCTGGCAGCCGGGCCTGCGCTGGGCCTATGAGGTGCGCGCCCCGGCCAATGCCGATTGCACGCTCGGTGTCCCCGAGGTCCAGCGGCCGATCGGCGAGTGGCTCCGTGCGGGGTTCGTGCCCGTGGGCGGGTCGGCGCCTTCGCCCGCCGAACTCGGGCAGCCCGCCTCGCTGCTCCAGCCGGAGGGGATCTACGGCCCCTCCTTCCTCACCACGAAGAATTACTTCGTGATCAAGCAGTATAATTTCTCCGATCTCTATGTGCTGTTCGTCGGCCATCTGTCCGATCGCATGGTGACCCCGCAGCCGTTCGCGACCCCCTGGGCGGCGTCGACGCAGCTGCGCACGACCGCGGTGGAGGCGATGCAAAAGCATCTGACGCGGATCGGCCTCTATGGCGATAAGATCGACGGCAAGGCCGGCATGCTGACCCGCGCGGCGCTGGGCGCCTACCAGAAATCCGCCGGGCTCAAGGTGGATTGCTGGCCGAGCGAGGCGGTGCTGCAATCCATGAGCGCGGCGCGATAGCCGCTTGGGCGCCCGCGCCGCCGCGCCCGCTTGCGACTCGCCGGCCCAGCGTGAAAGGTGGGGCGGCGCGCTCCGGCCGTCGCGCTTTCATGGGTGTTCATGACACGGGTCTTCTCCATCCCCACTTCGGCGCCGTTCCTGCCCACGCTGGCGCGCGCCTTGCTGGATGGGGAATTGGTGCCCGGTTTCGCGCCACGTGGGGATCCCCTGGCGCTCGCGTCGGCCACGCTCTATCTGCCCACCCGGCGCGCGGGACGCATGTTTGCGGAGGCCTTGCTGGAGGCGAGCGGCGGCGAGGCGCTGCTGCTGCCGCGCATCGTGCCTCTGGGCGATGTGGACGAGGATGCGCTCGTGTTCGCCGAGGAAGCGCCGCTGCTCGCGCCGCCGCGCGCGGTGGCGAGCGTGCACCGAAGGGTGGCCCTCGCCGCTCTGGTGGAGCGCTGGCGCGATGCCTTGGCCGAAGGGGCGGGGCAGGCGGCGGTGGCGGCGGGCCCGGCGGCGACCGTCGCGCTCGCGGATGAACTCGGCCGCCTGTTCGACCAGATGAGCACGGCCGGGGTCGCCTGGGAGCGGCTGGACGGTCTCGCACCCGAGGAACACGACCGTTATTTCGAAATCAGCCTGGATTTCCTGCGCATCGCCCGGCGCGCGTGGCTCGCGCATCTTCACGCTTTGGAACTGGTGGAACCGGCGGTGCGGCGCGACGTGCTGGTGGGGGCGGAAGCATCCCGCCTCGCCCGCCTCGGCGTCGCGGCCGGGCCGGTGATTGCCGCCGGCTCCACCGGCTCGCTTCCCGCCACCGCGCGGCTGCTGGCCGCCATCGCCCGCTTGCCGCAGGGCGCCGTGGTTCTTCCGGGCCTCGATCTCGACATGGAGGACGATGCCTTCGCGTTGCTCACCGCGCCGGCGACGGTGGCGCCGGACCATCCCCAGTACGGCCTTGCCCATCTGCTGCCCCAGCTCGCCGTTGCGCGGCGCGATGTGGTGGAGCTGGGGCCGCGCCGGCCGAACGGGCGCGAGCGGCTGCTGAGCGAGGCCATGCGGCAGTCGGAGACGACGGACCGTTGGACCTCGCTTGCGATCCGCCTGCCGGACGCCGCGCGCGACGCGGCGCTGGAGGGGCTGACCCTGATCGCCGCGGCCGATCCGCGCGAGGAGGCGCTCGCCATCGCCCTGGTGTTGCGCGATACGCTGGAGCGTCCCGGCGAGACGGCGGCGCTGGTGACGCCGGATCGGGATCTCGCCCGCCGGGTCGCCGCCGAATTGAACCGCTTCGGCATTTCCATCGACGATTCCGCCGGCGTGCCGCTTGCGGAGACCGCGCCCGGCCGGCTGGCGCGCCTGGTGGCGCGGGCGGCGGCGGAAGCTTGTGCGCCGGGGCCGCTGTTCGCGCTTTTGACCCATCCCCTGGCGCGGTTCGGCTTCGATCCCGACGCCAAGCGCGAGGCGGTGGCGGCGCTGGAGCTGGTCGCCTTGCGGGGGCCGCGCCCGCGCGCCGGCATCGCCGGGCTGGCGGCGACGGTGGCGGCCTTCGATCCTGCGACCCTGCGCGACGGCGACCCGCGCCGCCGTGTCGATGATGCGGGCCTCGCTGCGGCATCCGATCTCGTGGCACGGCTCGGCGCGGCTCTGGCGCCGCTGTTCGCCTGCACCGGTAAGGCGCCGCTGCCGGATCTGGTCGCCGCCCATCGCGCGGCGGTCGAAGCCATGGCCGGCCCGCTCAACCCGGCGGATCCGGACCCGGCGCTCGCCGCGCTTGCCCACGCCTTCGAGGAGATCGCGGACGGCGCCGCCGACGGCCCGGCGCTTCGGCTTGAAGATTATGCCGAGACCGTCGCCGCTCTGTTCGCGGACCAGATGGTGCGCCCGCCCCAACCGGCGCAGGAGCAGGTGCGCATCCTCGGCCCGCTGGAGGCGCGCTTGATCCATGTGGATCGGGTGGTGCTCGGCGGGCTGGTGGAAGGCGCATGGCCGCCGCAGACCCGCACCGACCCCTGGCTGAGCCGGCCCATGCGCGGCGAACTGGGGCTCGATTTGCCGGAACGGCGCATCGGCCTGTCGGCCCATGATTTCGTGCAGGGCTTCGGCGCGCGCGAGGTGATCCTGACCTATCCCGGCAAGGTCGCGGGCACGCAGACCGTCGCTTCCCGCTTCCTGCAGCGGCTCGCCACCGTGGCGGGCAAGGAGCGTTGGGCGATGGTGCGGGCGCGCGGCGAGGGCTGGCGGCTTGCCGCAGCTTCGCTCGACCAGGGCCCGAGCGTGCCGCGCGCGGAACAGCCGGCGCCCGCGCCGCCGCTGGAGCTGCGGCCGCGCCAGCTCAGCGTCACGGAGATCGAGACCTTCCTGCGCGATCCCTATTCCATCTTCGCGCGCCACGTGCTGCGCCTGCGGCCGCTCGACCCGCTGGATGCGACGCCCGGCGGCGCGGAGCGGGGCAGTGCGCTCCACGAAGCGCTCGGCACCTTCACCGCCGCTTTTCCTGAGGATCTGCCGCCGGACGCGCTCGACCAGCTTCTGGCCCATGGACGGGCCGCGTTCGCGCCGCTCGCGGTCTATCCCGCCGAATATGCGGTGTGGTGGACTCGGTTCGAGCGGGTCGCCGGCTGGGTGGTGGCCTTCGAGCGCGAGCGCCGTGCGGAGCTGCGCCGCGTGGTGCCGGAAACCTCCGGCCGGCTCGACATCGAGCTGGCGCGCGGGCCGTTCCGCCTCACCGGCCGCGCCGACCGCATCGAGCTGCGCACGGACGGGCGGCTGGCCATTCTCGACTACAAGACCGGCACGGCGCCGAGCACCCGGCAGGGGGCGACCTTCTCCCCCCAATTGCCGTTGGAAGCCGCCATGGCGGCGCGCGGCGCGTTCAGGAACGTGCCGGCGGGCGAGGTGGAGGATTTCCGCTATGTGGAGCTGAAGGGCGGCGCCGAGCCCGGCCGCGAGAAGCCGGGCGTGCACAAGGAGACCACCGCCACCCAGATGGCGGAGGATGCACTCGACCGGCTGAAGGACCTTCTGCTCGCCTTCGAGGATCCCAACCAGGGCTATCGCGCGTTGGCCGCGCCCCAATGGCAGGGGCGCTTCGGGGCTTACGATCATCTGGCGCGGGTGCGCGAATGGGCGCTCGGCGGCGGCGAGGAGGGCGAGGCGTGAGCGAAACCGCGCAGATCGCCAATGCCGCCAAGGCCGATGCCACCCGCCGGCAGGGGGAGGCGTCCCATCCGCAGACCTCGGCCTGGGTCTCGGCCAATGCGGGTTCGGGCAAGACCCACGTGCTGGCGCAACGGGTGATCCGCCTGCTGCTCTCCGGCACGCCGCCGGGCCGCATCCTGTGCCTCACCTACACCAAGGCGGCCGCCGCCAATATGGCCAACCGCGTGCTGGACATTCTCGGCCGCTGGGTGGGGCTGTCCGACGCCGAATTGAACGCAGAGCTTGCCCGCATCGACGACCGCCCGCCCAACGGCGATCTGCGTGCGCGGGCGCGGCGGCTGTTCGCGGCGGCGCTGGAAACGCCGGGCGGCCTGAAGATCCAGACCATCCACGCCTTCTGCGGCGGCCTGCTGCATCGCTTTCCCTTCGAAGCCGGCGTCGCGGCGGGCTTTTCCGAACTGGATGATGCCGGCCGGCTCGATCTCATGGCGCGCATTCGTGCCGAGTTGATCGTGGAGGCGACCGGCGCACCCACGGGTCGGCTGGGGCGGGCGCTGTCCGCCCTCATCGAGAGCCTGTCGGATGCCGGGGTCGATGCGCTTCTCGCGGCGGCTGTGGACGCGCGCGCGCTCATCGAGCCGCTGGGCGGGGATGCGGACGCGCGGCGCGCAGCGGTGGCGCGGGTGCTGGGCGTCGCGCCGCAGGAGACCCCCGAGGAGGTGCGGGCGGAGATGCTGGCGAGCCCGCATGTCCCGCGCAGCGAATGGGCGAGCATCGCCGCCTGCCTGCGCGAGGGAGCAAAGACCGACCAGGCGTTGGGCGAACAGCTTGCGCTCGCCGCGACCGCAGGCTCCGAGGCGGAGGCGCTGCCGGCCTATCTCGGCGTCTTCCTCACCGACAAATACGAGCCGCGCGCCGCCTCGCGCTTCCTCACGAAGGGCTTGCGCGCGCAATATCCCGCGCTGTGCGGCCGGCTCGACGCGGAGAAGGAGCGCATCGCCGGCCTTTTGGACCGCCTGCGCGCGGTGGAGACCCTGGCGCGCACCGATGCCGCCTTGACCCTGGGTGCGGAAGCCTGCCGCCGCTATGCCCACGAGAAGGCCCAGCGCGGCCTGCTGGATTTCGACGATCTGATCGGCCGCACCGCCGAATTGCTGAACCGGGTGCCGGCCTCCTGGGTGCATTTCAAGCTCGATCGCGGCATCGACCATGTGCTGGTGGACGAGGCGCAGGACACGAGCCCGGAACAATGGAAGGTGGTCGAGGGCCTGATCGCCGATTTCTTCTCCGGTGAAGGCGCCCGGGAAGGGCTGACGCGCACCTTGTTCGTGGTGGGGGATGAGAAGCAGTCGATCTTCTCCTTTCAGGGCGCCGATCCGCGCACCTTCGGCGACATGCACGCGCGCTTCGCCGGCGCGGCGGGGCCGCAGGATTTCCGCAACGTGCGCCTGCCCCATTCCTTCCGCTCGGCACCCGGCGTGCTGGAGGCGGTGGACCGCATCTTCGCCGACGAGGCGGCGCGGCGCGGCCTCACGGGCGATAATGCCCCGCCTGTCCATGCCGCGATCCGCGCCGATGCGCCCTCGCTCGTGGAGGTGTGGCCCACCACCGTGCCGACGCCCAGGCCCAAGGTGGACGATTGGCGCCGTCCGCTCGATGCGGTGCCCGCCGACGACCCGGTGAACCAGCTCGCCCAGAGGATCGCCGGTTTCGTGCGTGCGGGCATCGCGGAGCGCCTCGCCATTCCCTCGCGCGCGGGCCGCGCCATGCAGGCGCGCGACGTGCTGGTTCTGGTGCGCCGGCGCGGGCGGCTGTTCGAGGCGGTGATCCGCGCTTTGAAGACCGCAGGCCCCGGCGTGGACGTGGCCGGCGCCGACCGGCTCGTGATCGCCGACCATATCGCCGCCCTCGACCTGATGGCGCTGGGCGATGCACTGCTCTCACCGGACGACGACCTCGCCTTGGCCAGCGCGCTGAAAAGCCCGTTGTTCGGCTTCACCGACGACGACCTGATCGCACTCTGCCCGCCGCGCGCCGGGCGGCTCGGCGATGCGCTTGCCGGCGCGGCGGGGCGGTTTGCCCATTGGGGCGTGGCGGCGGCGCGGCTCGCGCAATGGCGGAGGGAAGCTCCGCTGCTGCGTCCGTTCGATTTCTATGCCCGCGTGCTCGGCCGCGACGGCGGTCGCCGCGCCATGCTCGCGCGCCTCGGGCCGGAAGCGGCGGACGTGCTGGACGAATTCATGGCGCTCGCGCGCACCTATGAGAGCACCGAGCCGGCGACGCTCGCCGGCTTCCTCGCCTTCCTGCGGCGCGGCGGGGCGGAAACCAAGCGCGACATGGAAAGCGGGCGCGACGAGGTGCGCGTCATGACCGTGCATGGTGCCAAGGGCCTTGAGGCGCCGATCGTGATCCTCGCCGATACGGTGGACGTGCCCAAGGCGCGCACCGCCGGTGGCCTTCTGCCGGTGCCGGACGGTGCGGGCGGTATGGTTCCCATCCTCGCCGGCCGCAAGGAGGACGGCCCCGCTGTGCTGGGCCTTGCGCGCGGCGCGGCGCTGGAGCGTGAGCGCGAGGAATATCGCCGGCTGCTCTATGTGGCGCTCACGCGGGCGGAGGATGCGGTGATCGTCTGCGGCGCCGAGACCCGCCTTCCCGGCAAGGACAAGCCGCACGCGCGCCCGGAGGGCTGCTGGTACGATCTCGTGCGCGACGCCCTGGCCGAGGAGGCCGTGGAGGTGGAAGCGCCCTACGCCCAGGGCCCGGTGCTGCGCTGGCGCAAGGGCGAGGGTTTTGCGCCCGCCCGCGCCGCGCCTTCGTCGATGGTTTTGGCCGCTGCAGGCGAAAAGGAAACGGAGCGGGGGGCAGGCCCCGCCGCGTCCCGCCATGCCGGTCCGTTGCCTGCTTTGCCTTCGCATGTCGCGCCGCTGCGGCCCTCCCACGCTGAGGAACCGGCTCCGCGCCCGCCCAGGCCGCGCCCTGCACCCGAGGCCGACGGGCTTGATCCGATCCTGCGGGGGGATCTCGTCCACCGACTGCTGGCCGGCTTGGCGGGTCTCGAGGCGGCGACGCGTGGCGATGCGGGCCGCCAGCTTCTGCGGCATGTCGCCTCTGCCCTGCCGGCGGAGATCCACGACGCCCTCGCGGCGGAGGCATTGGGCGTGTTGAACCATGCGGCGCTCGCGGAGCTGTTCGGCGAGGGAAGCGTGGCGGAAGTGTCCGTCGTCGGCCGTTGGCGTGCGCAGGACGGCAGGTTGATGTCGGTCTCCGGACGCATCGACCGGCTGGCGGTGAGGCCCGATCGCATCGTGCTTGCGGATTTCAAGACCGATTCGGCGCCCCCGCGCCGGTGGGAAGAGGTCGGCGGCGCCTATGTTTACCAGCTCGCCATCTATGGGGAGGTGCTGCGGCGCGCTTTTCCCGGCAAGGCGGTGGAGGCCATGGTGGTCTACACGCGCGGGCCGGTGATCCATTCCCTGCCGCCCGAGGCGCTTGCCGCCGCGTTGGCGCGCAAAGCGGCTCTGTGACCTTGGGGCAATGGTCACGAGGGCGCGACTTGCCTTGACGGGAGGGGGAGGGGCTACCTACGTTGGAGCCATATCGGGATTCCCCCTTCGCCCCCTTCGAGGTGTGCTATGGCCGTTGAAAAAGTATCTGATCAGAGTTTCGAACAGGACGTCCTCAAGTCCGGCGAGCCTGTCGTAGTGGATTTCTGGGCCGAATGGTGCGGCCCGTGTCGCATGGTCGGCCCGATCCTCGATGAAGTGTCCGGCGAGTTGACCGGCAAGGTGAAGATCGTGAAGCTGAACGTGGATGAGAATCCCGAGACGGCTTCGAAGTATGGAATCATGTCGATTCCCACCCTGCTTCTGTTCAAGGACGGCAAGATCGCATCCCGTCAGGTCGGCGCCGCCCCCAAGGCGAAGCTGGTGCAGTGGATGACCGCCGCCATCTGAGCGCGGCTCACTTGAATTTAAAAAGGCGGGCTCGGCCCGCCTTTTTTGTTGCCCGCCCGCAATGCGCTTGACGAAAATATATTCATGCTGAATACATGTGTATATGATACGCGCTCAAGTCGAAAATCTTCTCGGCGCCTTGGCGCTGGCGCTGGCGGGGGCGCAGGAGGAGGCCGCGCGCAAGGCTGCCGGCCTCGGGCCGAGCGGGGCCGCCGCCCTGGTGGTGATCGGATTCTATCCCGGCACCAGCATCGGCACGCTCGCGGGGATATTGGGGCTGACCCATTCGGTGGTGGTGCGCCTGGTGGAAGGGCTCGGCGCCGAAGGGCTGGTGGAGCGCGCCGCAGCGCCCGGCGACCGCCGGCAGGTGGCGCTGCGCCTGAGCGAGGCGGGGCGTACTCGCCATGCCGCCATCTTGGAGGCGCGGCGCGGCGTCCTCGCTCAGGCTCTTGCACCGCTGGACGCGCAGGAGACCGCCCAGTTCGGCGCGGTGCTGGCGCGTCTGCTCGCGGGCCTCACCACCAGCCGGCTCCAGGCCGACCATATCTGTCGCCTGTGCGATGAAAAATCCTGTCCCGGACAGCTCTGCCCGGTGGAATGCGAGGCGGTGCGCATCAGCGGCATCGCGTCCCCACCCATCGCGTCGCAGCCATGACCGGCGTCGGCGCGGCCCTGTCGCGCACCTCCACCCGCACGCCGCTGTTCGGCGTCCTGGCCGTGGTGGCGTCCGCCGCCTGTTGGGGGCTGGCGACCGTCCTGTCCAAGAATGTGCTGCACACCATGCCACCCTTCACCATGCTGGCGGTTCAATTGACCGGCAGCGTCGGGTTTCTCGCGGTCGTTTTTCTGGTGCGCGGCGGGCGCCTGCCGGGGGTGGGACGTGGGCTCTCCCTCGCGTGGCCGGGTCTGCTAGAACCCGGCCTTGCCTATGGGGTAAGCGTGCCAGGACTTGCGCTGACCAGCGCCACCAATGCGACGGTGCTGAGCACGGCCGAGCCGGTGCTGATCTGCCTGCTGGCGTTCGTGCTGCTCGGGGTGCGCACCTCCGCCTGGGTGGTTGGTTGCTCGGCAGTCGCCAGTGTCGGGGTTCTGCTCGTCACAGTGTCCGGGGCGGGCGATCCCGCCGCCGGCGATTTCAGCACCGGCGACTTGCGGGGGGATGCGCTGGTGTTTCTCGGCACCGCGTTTGCGGCCCTATATGTCGTGGCTTCGAGCCGCATGGTAGACAGCTTGCCGACGCTCGCGCTGGCGCTTCTTCAGCAAACCGTCGGGCTCCTGTTCGCCCTCGGGCTGCTGGCGGCGGCGATTCTCACGGGCTGGGAGCGGTGGCAGGTTCCCCCACCCGAGGCGGTGCTGGCCGCCGTGCTGACCGGCATGGTCCAATACGCCATCGCGGTGTGGCTGTATCTCACCGCCCTGCGCAGCCTTCCGGCGCCGGTGGCGGGCGGGTTTCTGGCGCTTATTCCGGTGTTCGGCGTCGCCGGGGCGGTGCTGCTCCTGGGCGAACGCCTGACGCCGATGCAGATGCTGGGCGGCGTCCTGGTGATGGCGGCCATGGCGGCGATGGCGGCGCGCCGCAACGAGCGCTGAGCCGATTGCCCGAAGCGCGCGCCTAGTCCTCGGAGAGGCCGCGCACCGACACCGCCTGCCACAGATCCCCATGACCGGGGGCGAAGGCATTCAAACGATTGGCCTGCGCCTGCGCGGCACTGCTGTCGCGGAACGGCCAGGCCTCGTCGACGAAGAAGGCCGCGCCCGGAATAATGACCGGCGCGCCCTTGGCCGTATCCACCGTCTCCTCGCCGTCGAAAAACAGCCAGTTGGATGGAGCGGCATGGGCCACGCGGGCGACGACGAAGTCCGTGTCGCGCACGCTTGTGCGCGCATGGAAGCCGCTGCGCCGCAGGAGGGTCCGGTCGAGAAGGGGCAGGCTGAAGTTCATCATGGTCTCACGCACCTGAGGCGGAACACACATTTCAGCCTCTTGAGTGAGATAAATGCGGAGCGGGCCTTCTTGTTCCGCCCGGCTCAGGCCGTGTTTGCAGATCTGCCCCGCGCCGCACACAAGGCGGACGGGATGGGGGCCGCTCAATAGCTCACGGCTGCCAGATAGAGGCCGGCGGCGGGCGCCATGGGGCCGCAGCGCCGGCGGTCGCGGGCGGCGAGGGCGTCGGCGAGATCGTCGGCGCTCCAGCGCCCCTCTCCCACCCGCAGCAGGGATCCCACCATGGAGCGCACCTGATGGTGCAGGAACGAGCGGGCGGAGGTGGTGACGCGGATTTCGTCTGCGCTGCGCACCACGTCGAGCTGGTCCAGCGTCTTCACCGGAGAGGCGGCCTGGCACTCGGCGGCGCGGAAGGTGGTAAAATCATGATTTCCCAGCAGGCGCTGGGCGGCGACATGCATCGCCTGCGCATCGAGCTTCTGGGGAATGCGCCATGCCCGGTCCCGGTCCAGGGCCAAGTCCGCGCGGCGGTTCACGATGCGATAGAGATAATGCCGTTTGGTGGCTGAGAAGCGCGCGTCGAAATCGTCCGCCACCCGCTCGGCGGCGAGCACCGCCACCGGATGGGGCCGCAGATGGGCGGTGAGCGCATCGCGCACCACATCCGGGCGCCAGTCCCTGGCGAGATCCACATGAGCCACCTGTCCCGTGGCATGCACGCCCGCATCGGTGCGCCCGGCGCCGGCTACGTGGGTCTTGCTCCCCGTCAGCCGCTCCACTGCCTCCGCCAGCACGCCCTGGACGGTGGGCAGGTCCGCCTGCATCTGCCAGCCCGCGAAGGCGGTGCCGTCATATTCGATGGTGAGCTTGTAGCGGGGCACGGTTCAGCTAAGCCGCGTGCCGGCGGGCAGCGCATTGCCGCGCAGGAACATCTCCGCGCCCATGGGCTGTTTGCCGGCCTTCTGCAATTGCACCAGCCGCACCGCCCCTTCGCCGCAGGCGATGGTGAGGCTGTCGTCCAACACCGCGCCCGGCGCGCCGGCCCCTTCGGCAAGGGTCGAGCGCAGCACCTTCACGCGCGCCTCGTCCTCGTCCAAGGGGAACCAGGCACCGGGGAAGGGCGAGAGCCCGCGAATCTGGTTGTGCACCTCGCCCGCCGGCCGGCTCCAGTCGATGCGCGCTTCGCTCTTGGCGATCTTGGCGGCGTAGAGGACACCCTCCTCGGTCTGGGGAGTGAAGTGCAGTCCGCCGCGCTCCAGGGCCGCCAGCGCCCGCCCCATGAGGTCGGCGCCAAGCACCATCAAGGCATCGTGCAGTTCGCCGGAGGTCATGTCGGGGCCGATGGCGACCCGCTCCAGCAGGCCGACCGGGCCGGTGTCGAGCCCGGCTTCCATCTTCATCACGGCGATGCCGGTTTCCGCGTCCCCGGCCATGACCGCCCGCTGGATCGGCGCGGCGCCGCGCCAGCGGGGCAGCAGGGAGGCGTGCAGGTTCAGGCAGCCGAGGTCGGGTGCATCGAGAATCGGCTGGGGCAGGATCAGCCCGTAGGCGACCACCACCGCCACGTCGGCCTTCAGCTCGCGCATCTGCGCGGCGGCGTCCTCGGTGCGCAGGGTCTTGGGGGTGAAGACCGGCAGGCCGAACTTTTCGGCCACCGCATGGACGGGCGAGGGCGTCAGGTCGAGCCCCCGGCGGCCGGCCGGCGCCGGCGCGCGGCTATAGACGGCCACCACCTCGTGGCCCCGCGCAACGATTTCCGAGAGGGTCGGCACCGCGAAATCCGGCGTGCCCATGAACACGATGCGCATCACTGTCGTCTCCGCCGCCGCCCCGCGCCGGGCGATGCGGCAGGCTGTGGTTTGGGCCGCGCGCCAGTGGCAGCGCGGCGTCGCGTTTTAGGGCAAGGGGCGGGGCCGCGGCAATGCGGAACGCGTGGGGCGCCCGGCTCCGGCCGCTCAGCCCTCCGCCTCGCGGCGGGCGGCCTTGGCGAACTTCTTCGTCACACGGTCGCGCTTAAGCTTGGAGATGTGGTCGATGAACAGCACGCCATTGAGATGGTCGATCTCGTGCTGGATGCAGGTCGCGAACAGGCCATCCGCCTCGGTCTCCACGGTCGCCCCCTCAAGGGTCTGGAACCGCACCGTCACCCGCGCCGGCCGCTCGACCTCCTCATAATATTCCGGGATCGAGAGGCAGCCTTCGCTGTAAACCGAACGTTCGTCCGAAAAGGCGATAATTTCCGGATTAATCAGGGCGAGAGGCTTCTTCTCCTCACCTTCGCGCGTGGCATCGATGGTCACCACGCGCCGCATCACGCCCACCTGCACCGCCGCGAGCCCGATGCCGGGCGCGTCGTACATGGTCTCGAACATGTCCGTGACCAGCTTTTTCACCTCGTGATCGATCTTGGCGACCGGTTCGGAGATGAGCCGCAGCTTGGGTTCCGGGATGATGAGGATGGGGCGTATGGACATGAAACGCAGATAGGCGAAGGTCCGCGCGGCGTCAACATGTTCGCGCTTTGTTCGGTGCAAGAATCGGGTTATGGAAGCTGATGAGCGACGTGCTGTTTTTCCTCGCAGGTCAACCCATAACAGCTGGGGCCGCCCTCGCAGCGCTTGCGGCGGGCGTTTTCCTCTTGCTGTTGCTCATGCTTTTCGCGTCCCGGCGCACCGCCCGCCAGCGGGCCGAGGAAGCGGACGAGGCTGCGGCGCGGGCCCTGGAGATGGAAGCGCGGCTGCGCGATCTGGCGCGAATCCAGGCGGAAACCTCCGGCCGGGTCCAGACCATGGCGGAAGTGCTGGCCCAGCGGCAGAGCGAACTGGCGCGGGCGGTTTCCGAGCGGCTCGATTCCACCTCCCACCGGCTCGGCGAGAGCTTCAACACCTCCGCCCGCGCCACCCATGAAAGCCTCACGAAGCTGGCCGAGCGGCTGGTGATGGTGGAGAAGGCCGAAAAAAGCCTGACGGATCTGTCGTCCCAAGTCATTTCGCTGCGCGAGACACTCTCCAACAAGCAGGCGCGCGGCGCCTTCGGGCAGGCGCGCATGGAGGCGATCGTCGCCGACGGCCTGCCCAAGGGCAGCTTCGCCTTTCAGCACACGCTGTCCAATGGCCGGCGGCCGGATTGCGCGATCTTCCTGCCGGGCGATGCGCGCCCGCTCCTGGTGGATTCCAAATTCCCGCTGGAAGCCGTCACCGCCTTTCGCGAGGCGCCCACGCCCGAGACGCGGAAGCTTGCCGCCGCCCGTTTGACGCAGGACATGATGAAGCACGTCAACGATGTGGCGGAACGCTATCTGCTGCCGGGAGAGACGCAGGACATCGCTTTGATTTTCGTGCCGTCGGAGTCGGTCTACGCTGAAATCAATGAGAATTTCGACGATATCGTCCAGCGCGCCTTCCGCGTGCGCGTGGTGCTGGTTTCGCCCTCCCTGCTGATGCTGGCGATCCAGCTCGTCCAGGCCATCTCCAAGGACGCGCGCATGCGCGAGCAGGCGGATCGCATTCGCGCCGAGGTGGGCGCCCTGGTTTCGGACGTCGGGCGCCTGCGCGAGCGGGTGAGCGAACTTTCCCGTCACTTCGGCCAGGTCGGGGACGATGTGTCGAAGGTGCTGATTTCGGCCGACAAGATCGCCAAGCGCGGAAACCGGCTGGAGCAGCTCGAATTCGAGGGTCCACCCAGCCCGCCGGCCCGATCCGTCGGGCAAAATGATGGGGACGGCGCGGCCCCCCGCGCAGAGGCGCCCGCCCTCGCGCCCAACCCCGCCGCAGTGCGATCTTCCCCTCGTCTTGGGGTGCACGGCGCTGCGGAATGAACGCATGCGTGCGGGTGTGAACGGCCAAGATTGCACCTTGCGTCGTCGTGCCGCGTAGGTAGCTTCATAGGAGCGTTACGAATCGAGGCGGATGACTGGGAGACCGGCGCCGCGGAGTGCAAAGGAAGAAATGCCCGAATTACCCGAGGTGGAGACCGTCCGCCGCGGTCTTATGCCAGTGTTGCAGGGGGCCGTTATCGAATCCGCGGAAGCGCGCCGCCCGGATCTGCGCTGGCCCTTGCCGGACAGTTTCGCCGAACGCCTCGCAGGCCGGCGTGTGGAGGCCGTGGGCCGGCGGGCCAAATATCTCCTCGCGGATCTCGACGGTGGCGAAGTGCTGGTGGTGCACCTCGGCATGTCAGGCTCGATCCGCATCGAGGGCGGCGCCAATGTGCGCCGGCCCGGCGTTTTTCATTATCCGCGGGGCGAACCGGGGCCGCACGACCATGTGGTGCTCCACCTCTCCAGCGGCGCCACCGTGACCTTCAATGACCCCCGGCGCTTCGGCGCGATGCTGCTGGTGCCCTATGATCGGCTGGAGAGCCATCCGCTCCTGCGCAACCTCGGCCCCGAGCCACTGGGCAATCTCTTCGACGCCGCGCATCTGGCCCGGGTGTGCGCGGGGCGGCGCGCCAATCTGAAGGCGACACTGCTGGATCAGAAAGTGGTTGCGGGGCTCGGCAACATCTATGTCTGCGAGGCGCTGCATCGCGCCCATTTGTCCCCCAGGCGCCTCGCCACAACTCTCGCGACGAAAGCCGGTGGTCCGACCGCGCGCGGCGAGCGCCTTGTGATGGCGATCCGGGACGTGCTGCGCGAGGCGATCCAAGCCGGCGGATCGAGCCTGCGCGACCATCGGCAGGTCAATGGGGAACTGGGGTATTTCCAGCACGCCTTCCGAGTCTATGACCGGGAGGGTCAGCCGTGTCCGACGCGCCATTGCAAGGGCACGGTCCAGCGCTTGGTGCAAGGCGCGCGCTCGACCTTCTTCTGTCCCACCTGCCAGCGCTGAGCTCCTGCGCATTCTCCCTCGCCTGGCCAAATCCGTCAGGAAGGCAGGCTGTTCCGGGCATTGGGCACCTCACGCTTGAGTGCTACAGCATGGGGCGCGCGTGCGCTTCAAGCCCGCGCGTGAGGGAGGATGAAGAATGGCGTATGAGACCATCCTGGTGGAGACCCACGGCCGCGTCGGCCTGATCCGGCTGAACCGGCCGCAGGCGCTGAACGCGCTGAACGCGCAGATCATCAGCGAGCTGAACACGGCAGTGGACCTGTTCGAGGCGGACCGTGAGATCGGCTGCATGGTCCTGACCGGTTCCGAGCGCGCCTTTGCTGCCGGGGCCGATATCAAGGAGATGAAGGACTTCACCTATCCCGCCACGTACCTGGATGATTTCATCACCTCCTGGGAGCGCCTCTCGCGCGCCCGCAAGCCGGTGATCGCGGCGGTGGCCGGCTTTGCGCTCGGCGGCGGGTGCGAACTGGCGATGAGCTGCGATTTCATCCTGGCGGCGGATACGGCCAAGTTCGGGCAACCCGAAATAAAGCTGGGCGTCATGCCCGGCGCCGGCGGCACCCAGCGGCTTACGCGCTTTGTCGGCAAGGCCAAGGCCATGGAAATGTGCCTCACCGGCCGCATGATGGGGGCAGAAGAGGCGGAGCGGGCAGGGCTCGTCTCGCGGATCGTGCCGGCTGCCGAGCTTGTGGACGAGGCGTTGAAGGTCGCCGCCACCATTGCCGCCATGTCGCTGCCCGTGGCCATGATGACCAAGGAAAGCGTCAACCGGTCCTACGAGACGACACTGTCGGAAGGCATCCGTTTCGAGCGGCGGGTCTTCCATGCCCAGTTCGCTTTGGCGGATCAGAAGGAAGGCATGGCCGCCTTTTCGGAGAAGCGTCCGCCCAATTTCACCAACGGCTGAGATGGGCCGTGGCGGGCGGGGCGGTCTTGTGCCGTCCGGTGCAAGCGCCATGCGGTTCGAACGAGAGGGCCGGGGAACGGCGTCGGCCCTCATCCCGACAATCAGTTGTCCTTAGCCGGTGAGGGTGGGGAAAGCGCCCGGCGGAAAGTTATCCACCGCACGAACGCTGATCCGGCAATCTTTCTTGAAAAGGCGGCTCGGGAGGCGTTGACAAGGCAGGACCTCGCCCCTTATGTCTCGCCTCCTCTCGACGGCCAAGGCCTTCGAGCCCAGGTGGCGGAATTGGTAGACGCGCTGGCTTCAGGTGCCAGTGGCTTAACGGTCGTGGAGGTTCGAGTCCTCTCCTGGGCACCATTTGGTGCAGCCCGCCGAAGCGGTGGGCACTTTTCCCATCAGATAAGCTGAGACAAAAGAGACGGCGCGCGGGGCCGCGCGATGTCGTGGGTGCAGGCGGGCGCCCGCACCCGAGGAAGAGGCGCTGGGTTCACACCAGCCCCATCTGTGCCTTGCGAGCGGCCACCCAGCGCCCGATCATGCGGTCCGTCAGGATGCCGAGGAAGGCGATGGCGAGGCCGGCCGAGAGGCCCTTGCCGGGATCGGCCTGGGAGATGGCCACCTGGATCTGCTTGCCGAGGTCGTTGGTACCGACGAAGGAGGAGACGACCAGCATGCTCAGCGCCATCATGATCACCTGGTTCACCCCCAGCATGATCTCGGGCAGGGCATAAGGCAGCTCCACTTTCAGCAGGCGCTGCATGGGCGTGCAGCCGGCCATCGTTCCCGCTTCGGTGAGGCTGGGCGGAACCCGGCGCAGCCCGTGGTCGGTGAAGCGGATCGCCGGCACCAGCGAATAGAGCACGATCGCCACCATGGCCGAGACGTCGCCGATGCGGAACAGCATCACCACCGGCAGCAGGTAGACGAAGGCCGGCATGGTCTGCAGCGTGTCGCACAGGGTTCCGAGGAATTTGTGCAGCCGATCCGAGCGGCTGCCGAGCACGCCAAGCGGCACGCCGATGAGAACCGCGATGATCGCCGAGATGCCGCACAGATAGATCGTGGTCATGCCGCGCTCCCAGAGCCCGGCGACCGGAATGAAGGCGATGAGCGCCATCATGCCGAGGGCGAACCGCCATCCGCCGAGCCGCCAGGCGCCGGCCCCAACCAAGGCGATCAGCGCGGGCCAGGGCAGTCCGATCAGCGCCTTCTTCACGGGGAGAAGGAGGTTCAGCAGGATGAAGGTGCGGAACGCCTCGGCAGTGGTGAACAGATGGGTGTTCACGAAGCTCACCACTTCCGACCACATGCTGCCGGTGGAGACGCGCCAGTCGCGCGGCAGGACCTCCAGCTCGGGTATGGCGAACGACAGGAGCGTGAAGCCGAGCAGGGCGATGAGCCCAGCCCAGAAGAAGCGCCGGCGCGTAACCGCTGCGCTTCCATGGACCGGCCGCAGTTCGACCACCGCGCGGCTCATGCGGTCGAGCACGATCGCGAGCGCCACCACAGCCATCCCGGCTTCCAGGCCCTTGCCGAGGCCGTTAGGCTGGCGCAAGGCGTTGAGCACGTCGAAGCCGAGGCCGCCGGCGCCGACCATCGCGGCAATGATGATCATGTTGAGCGTCAGCATGATCACCTGGTTGACGCCAATCAGCAGGTCGTCGCGGGCTGAGGGAACGAGCACCTTCCAAAGCGCCTGGCGGGTGGTGCAGCCGGTCATACGGCCGAGTTCGTCCAGTTCCGGCGGCACGGCCTTCAGCGCCAACATGGTCACCCGTACCATGGGCGGCATGGCGTAGAGGATGGTCGCCATGAGGCCGGAGACCGGGCCGACACCCACCAGGAAGATCAGCGGCACCAGATAGGCGAAGGTGGGCACCGTCTGCATGAAGTCCAGCGTCGCCACCACGGCGGGCTGCGCACGCGGGGTCCGGAACGCCCAGATGCCGAGCATCAGGCCGGAGGCGACGCCGAACGCCACGGCCAGGACCACCTGGGAGAGCGTCACCATGGCGCTGTCCCATTGCCCGAACAGGGCGATATAGCCGAACCCGAGCGCCCCGAGCGCCGCGAGCCGCACCCCACCCAGCATGTAGCCCCAGATGCCCATGGCACACACGATGCCGGCCCAGGATAGCCGGGGGATGTGGAACCCGCCCTCGCCGAAGGTGAAGCCGGTGGAGAAGATCGCCTTCGGTATCTCCAGCGCCCCGGCAAAAAGGGAGGAGACGAAGCGCGTCATGTCCTTGAAGGTGAACAGGCCGAAGCTGAGATCCCGCACCAGCCAGAACAAGAAGGCGCGCAGCCAATCGGAGACCGGCACCACCCAGGCGGTGGGATAGACCAGCGCCCATTGGAACAGATTCGGCGCGGCCAGCGGCGCCACCAGCACCACCGCCACCGCGACGGCGATCAGCCAGCCGACGGAGACGCGGATGCCCCGCCGGGCGGGGGCGACGGCAACATCGCTCATGCCCGCGCCCCGCTGACCAGAACCTCGATGACATCGGCGCGCTGCAGCTTGCCGACGAGGGCGCCGGCATCGTCCAGAACCGCGAGCGGCGCGGTGCTGTCCACGGACATCGCGGCGATCTCCGCAATGCGCGCGCTGGCGCTTACGGCGGCGCCGAGAGGCTCGCCCGCGAATGTCGGCACCGCCACGGTGCCGACGCGCAGGACCTTTGCGCGCGAGACATGCTTGGTGAAAGCGGAAACATATTCCGACGCGGGAGAAACCACGAGTTGCTCGGGCGTGCCCACCTGAATCACCGCGCCATCCTTCATGATGGCCACCCGGTCACCGAGGCGGATGGCCTCGTCAAAATCGTGGGTGATGAAGACGATGGTCTTCGACAGCAGGCGCTGAAGGCGCAGGAACTCGTTCTGCATTTCGTGGCGGATCAACGGGTCGAGCGCGGAGAAGGGCTCGTCCAGGAACCACAGGTCGGGCTCCACCGCGAGGCTGCGGGCGATCCCCACACGCTGCTGCTGGCCGCCGGAGAGCTCGCGCGGGTAATGGCCGGATTTTTCGCCGAGGCCCACGAGCTCGATCACTTTCAGCGCGCGCGCCTCGCGCTCGGCCTTGGCCATGCCCTGCACTTCCAGCGGGAAGGCGACATTGCCCAGCACGGTGCGGTGCGGCAGCAGGGCAAAATTCTGGAACACCATACCCATCTTGTGCCGGCGCAGCTGGATCAGCTCCTCGCCGGTCATGCGCAGCAGGCTCTTGTGTTCGAAGAAGACACCACCGGCGGTGGGCTCCACGAGGCGCGACATGCAGCGCACGAGGGTGGATTTGCCCGAGCCGGATAGGCCCATGATGATGAAAATCTCGCCGCGCCCCACCTCCAGCGTCACGTCGCGCACGGCGGCGAACAGTCTCGCCTGCCGGATCTCCTCGGGGGTCGGCGTTTCGTTGGCCTGCATGAAGGCCGTGGCGCCGTCGCCGTAGACTTTCCAGAGATTGCGGCATGTGAGCGCCACCGGGCGCTCGGCGGGGGCCAAGGTCTTTGCTGCGACGGGCGGCGCGACGGTGGCGGCCTGGGAGGCTGCGGCCATAAGCTCTCATTCCAAGATCAAAAGGGAAAAGACGCCGGCCCCGCGGGGCCGGCGGTTCACTGTGCTCGGGAGAGGGCGTTCAATATTGGCCCTTGTGATCGGCCATCCACTTGGCGACCACATCGTCGATGGACTTTCCGTCCACATCCACCGCCTTCACCATCAGGTTCAGCTCGGGGCCGTCGACTTTGAAGTCCTTGAGCGCCTTATACGCGTCGGGCCACTTGGTCTTGGCCTTGGCGGAAATGTATTTGTAGATTTCGCCGTGCGGCTTGCCGCAGTCGAAGGCGAGATCCGGGTTCACGCCCCATTTGGGATCCGTGTAGCAGGCGTCGGTATATTCGGGGAATTGCACCCATTCGCCTTCGAACACCGAGGGCACCCAGTGGGGCGAATACACCCACAGGATGATCGGCGCCTTGCGCTCATAAGCGGACTTCAATTCGGCGAACATGGCGGCTTCAGTGCCGGCATCGACGGCGACGAACGGGAGGTTCAAGGCCTTGATACGCTCCGGGTCATGCCCGCCCCAGGTGGCTTCCATGCCGAGATAGCGGCCCTTGGGGGCGGTCTCCGGCACCGCGAAGGCTTCGCCGCACTTCAGCAGCGCGTGCCAGTCCGGCAGGCCGGGGCACTTCTCCTTCATATACATGGGGTACCACCATTCCTCCTTGGCCTTGGGGCCGAGGGGGCCGAGGTTCTCGGTCTTGCCGGTGGCATCCGATGCCTTCATGGCGTCGCCGGCGGTGGTGGCCCACAGCTCGGACATGAAGGTGATGTCGCCATTTTCCATGGCGGTGAGGCCGGTGAGATAATCGATGGTGACGTATTCGACCTTGTCGCCCTTGGACTTCACGATCTCGCCTGCGATGTGGGAGGTGATCGCCTGGCCGGTCCAGTCGTGCAGACCGATGATGATCGGGTCCTTGGAATCGGCCGCAAGGGCCGCAGGCGCACCCGCGAGGGCGGACATCAGCCCGCCCGCGACGACCGCAGCTTTCACATATTTACCCAGCATCTGCTTTCCCCTTTGTTCAGATCGTCGGATGCCACGCGAGCAATCGCGGCTCACGGTCGTGGAGGCTCGCCGACAGGGTCCCATGCAATGCCTGGGCCGTTGTGTGGGGGAGGCGGGCGACAGGCTCTGGCGCCCTGCTGATCCCCGGTTCGAGCCGTCTGAAGGGGATTGTTCGCGCTCGATCCGAGGCGAGCCATATCCCTAAAGGGGTATGCCGGCCGATCTTTCGGCGAAGATTATTTTCTTCTGACGCAAAAAGGGCCCCGTTCTTGCAAGGCTTCCAAGGCCAGACGAACGGAGGTCAGGACGTGTTCACTCCCGAGAAGACGGCGCGATTGATCGAGCATATCGGCGAGGAAAGCCTCATTCAGGTTCTGGATGAGCTGCTTGGGGAGATCGTAAGTTTCGATTTTTCAACGATATTCGCCTACCCGTTCGGGCGTCGCCCGCTATTTCTGCACGATGGATACCAGCATTATGCCTCCGCGCAGGCGCTCGATGCCTATCTCGGCGGCACTTATCTTCTTGATCCGTTCTATACCGCCTGTGTCCATGGCCACACGACGGGCCTCTGGCGCATGGCGGAACTTGCGCCGGACGATTTCTTTTCGTCCGATTTCTTCAATTCCGCCGAGGTCCACCCTTGCGTTTCGATGGAACCGGGCGCCCTGGTGGAAGAAATCGGCTTCATCGTGCCGCTGAGGGGCGGCAGCTCCGCGGTTTATTCTTTGATGCGCATGCGCGGGCACGCGGCCTTTTCGGAGCCTGAGATGGAAGCGCTGCGTGCCACCGAACCGGTGGTGCGACAGACGCTGCGGAGCCATTTCCGCTCCCTGGAAGAATTCCCGGTGCCGCGCCAAACCCTTATGGAGGCTGCATTCGAGCGCTTCTGCGAAAGCAGCCTGACCCACCAGCAGCGGCGCATCGTGCAGCTTATTCTGCGCGGCCATTCCAGCACCTCGATCGCCGAGATCCTGGAGCTGTCCGAGGGCACGGTGAAGATCCACCGCAAGAATATCTACCGCCGGCTGAATATCTCCAGCCAGACCGAGCTGTTCAATCTGTTCATCCAAGACATGAACCGCCGCCCGCTGATGGTTCAAAGGGCGACGGCAGCCGCGCGGCCCTAGGGCCGGCTTGAGGGTCAGGAAAACAGCAAGCCCAAGTGATCGTTGAGAAACATTCCGTCGGGGTCGAGCTTGCGCCGCAGGTCGCGGAACGCATTCGCCTTGGGATAGAGCGCGTCCACATCCTCGCGGTTCATGAAGTGCAGCTTCCCCCAATGGGGACGCGAGGCGTACTGGCGCAAAATGGCATCCACCTCCCGAAGGTAGGGCCAATAGGCGATGCCCGGTCCTCCAGAGACGGACACGGTCACGCTGTCCTGCTCATAAAATGGGCTTATCCAGCCTTTATCACTGGCAGTAAAACGGTATTCCAGAGGGTAAATGCAATCCAGGTGCTTGGCCTGCATCAACGCCCGCACTTCGCACAGCGCGTCCTTCCCCTTTTCAAGCGGCACCGCATATTCCAGCTCGTGGAAATTCGGCACATATTCGATGGGGTAGATTTCCGAGGAATAAGCGATGCGCTCGAACGGCCCCTGCGCCGCCTCGGGCGGTTCGTCGGTGATGTCCATCACCTTCATCTCGCATACATCCGACAGCTTCGACGTGGTTGAGACCGGCGCCGTATCGGGCAGGCAATAGAGGTGCCGGCTCTCCGGCGTGGGGCACCAGAAGAAGCCGAAATGGCGATGCTCCGCGGCCAAGGAGTCGTGGTTCGCGAGGCAGGTTTCGAAATCGTCGCGCCACAGCCGCTCGCGCAGATTGTAGGCATCCATGACCTGCAGCGTGACTTCCGAGACGATGCCCAGCAGGCCGATGGACACCCGCGCCGCATTGAGCAGGTCGGGGTCCGCGTCGGTGATCTCGAGAATTTCGCCGGACGGCTGGACCAGCCGCATGCCGACCACCTGGGAGGCCAGATTGCCGAGCTTAATGCCGGTGCCGTGCGTGCCGGTCGAGAGCGCGCCGGCAAAGGCCTGGGTATCGATATCGCCCTGATTGGTGAGCGACAGGCCCAGCGCCTTTAGCGCGCGGCCGGCATCGCCGATGCGGGTGCCCGCCGCCAGGCTCACACGCTTGCGCGCCATGTCCACCTTGCGGATGCCGCTGAGCTTTTCTAACGACAGCCGCAATCCAGGGGTCGCCACCACGGGGGTGAAGGAATGGCCCGATCCGGCCACCCGCACCTTGAGGCCGCGCCGGCCCGCCTCCGCCACGAGGGCGCACAATTCCTCCTCGCTCTCCGGCACCGCCGCGTACTGGGAGATGAAGGACTGGTTGCCGACCCAATTATTCCAGTGGCCGCCTGCTCCGAGTTCCATGATGTCCCCTCGCACTTCGCCCTTCACATGGCGGTAAAGCAATTGTCGACGAAAAGGTGCGTGCCGCTGACAAAGCTCGCATCCTCGCTCAAGAGGAACAAGGCGGCTTTCGCCACCTCGTCCGGCCGGCACAGCCGACCCTGCTGGGCGGCGAGGGCGGCGTCCGAGACATCGATCCCGTAGCGCGTCAGTTCTTCCACCTCGCGGATGCCGTGCGGCGTGCGGATGAAGCCGGGACATACGGCGTTGCAGCGGATGTTGCGCTCGCGGAATTCCACCGCGATGGCGCGAGCGAACATGTGGCAGGCGCCTTTCGTGGTGTCGTAGAGCACTTCCATGGGCGTGCCCGCCACCGCCGAAATGGACGAGGTGCAGACGATGGAGCCGCCGCCGACGGCAATCATCCCGGGCAGCACCGCCTTGGTCATCAGGAACATGCTGCGCACGTTGATGCCCATGAGACGGTCCCATTCCTCTTCCGTCGTGTCGAGGAAGGGCTTCACCACCAGCGTGCCGGCGTGATTGAAGAGCGCCGTCACCGCGCCGAAGGCGGCCTCCACCTGGGCGACCGCCGCGCTCACCGCCGCGCTGTCGGAAACGTCCGCGGCAGCGAACATGGCCTGTCCGCCGGCGGCATTGATCTCCTGCGCCAGTGCTGCGCCGGCGCTGCCCGGAAGATCGACGATGGCGACCTTCGCGCCTTCCTGCGCGAACAGTTCCGAGGCCGCGCGCCCGCATCCCCCGGCGCCTCCGCTCACCAGCGCCACGCGCCCTTCGAGCCGCCCGCTCATCGCAACGCGCGCCATGCCGGCGCCCGGCCGATAGCCTCCGATGCCGGCGCGGTTTCGCGCGCGTCGCGCCTGTGTCCGTCTCCCATTTCGCTTGCCTCCTTGTCGTGCGTCTTCACCCGTCGCTGATCGTGCCCGCATTGTTCGAGCATGGGGCGGGGGTGCCCATATCCCCAAAGGGATAGAGGCGGCCGGAAACGATTCCGCGCCGCGGGGAATCTGCTATAGCCGACAGCGAACCCGCGTGGATCGTGGGGAATGGCCGCTTCGGCCGCGGCATCGCACACCGGACGCCCGCCTTGACGATCTATCTTCCCATCGCCGAACTGCCGGTCGCCATTTTCGCGATCTTCGCGATGGGGCTGGCGGTCGGCTTCATTTCCGGGATGTTCGGCGTCGGCGGCGGCTTTCTCATGACGCCGCTGCTGATCTTCACCGGCGTGCCGGCGGCGGTCGCGGTGGCCAGCGTTTCGGCGCACATGGCGGCCTCCTCCTTTTCCGGCGCGCTGTCCTATCTGCGCAAGGGGCTGATCGACCTGCCCCTGTCTGGTGTGCTGCTGCTGGGTGGTCTTGTGGGCACCGCCGCCGGTGTCGCCACCTTCACGCTGCTGCGGGCCTATGGTCAGGTCGATCTGGTGATCGGCCTGTCCTACATGACTCTGCTCGGTGCCGTGGGCGGGCTGATGCTGGTGGAGAGCGTGCGGGCGATCCTGCGCTCGCGGCGCGGCGAGGCGGTCAGCATTCGCCGGCCCGGCACCCACGGTTGGCTGCTGCGCCTGCCTCTGAAGGTTCGCTTTCGCCGGTCGCGCATCTATGTGTCGGCGATCCCGGTGGTGGTGATCGGCTTCGGCATCGGTTTTCTCGGCGCGCTGCTGGGCGTCGGCGGTGGGTTCCTGCTGGTGCCGGCGCTGATCTATCTGCTGCGCGTGCCGACCCAGACTGCGGTCGGCACCTCGCTGGTGCTGACCCTCGTCACCATGACGGCAGCCACCATCCTCCAGGCGGTCGCGAACGGCACCGTGGACGCGGTGCTCGCCCTGATCCTCATGGTGGGCGGCACCATGGGCGCCCAGTTCGGCGCCCGGGCGGGCCAATCGCTCAAGGCGGAGCACCTTCGGCTGCTGCTCGGCCTGCTGGTGCTCGCGGTGGGCCTGCGCATGGGCATCGATCTCGCCCGTCCGCCGGCGGACCCGTTCGCCGTCACCGCGAAGGGGAGGGGGAGTTGATCCGCCTCCTGCTCGCCTCGGGTCTGCTCCTGCTGGCCTGCGCGGGCGCGCGGGCGGAACGCCTGATCCTGTCGGTATCCGAGCCGCACGTGCTCATCAATTCCAATTTCACGGGCGCCGATCTGGTGCTGTTTGGCGTGGTCGAGGGCGTGCCGCAGGCGGACGCCCCGCCGCGCTATGATTTCGCGGTCACAGTGCGCGGGCCGCAGGAGACCTTCGTCACCTGGCGCAAGTCGCGCGTGCTCGGCCTTTATGTGAATACCGACAGCCGCACCTTCGTGGATTGCCCGGCGGTGTTGGCGGTCGCCACAAATCGTCCGGCGGAGGAGATCGCGGCGCCGGAGGTGCTGCGCCGCGAGCAGATCGGGCTGAAACGCAACATCTTCCTGCAGCGGGTGGGGCCGGATTTTGCCGATGTGGTCCCGGACGACCCCTTCCGCCTCGCGTTCCTGCGCATCAAGATCGATGAAGGCCTTTACGGTGAAGCGTCGAACGGGGTCAGCCTGCTCTCGGCCACCGCTTTCCGCACGAGCTTCCGCATTCCCGCCCGCGCTCCGGTGGGAACCTATGAAGTAAGCGTAAAGCTGTTTTCCGACGGACAGTTGATCCAGGCCGCCACGACTTCGGTGGTGGTCGAGAAGGGCGGCTTCGAGCAGCAATTGGCGCGCTTCGCTGAACGCTACGCTTTGTTTTACGGCCTTGCGGTGGCGATCGGCTCCCTGGTGGTGGGCCTTGTCGCGAACCTGCTGTTCAAGCGCGACTGAACGTCCGCCCCGGCCGCAAGAAGGTTGGCGCGCGCCCGGGAGATGCGCTAGGCAATCATTGCGTTTCAATGCAGGCGGCGGCGTTTCGCGCGCATGGGGGGATACATGGCCTCAGGTGATGTCTCTGTTTCCATCGAGGGCGGCGTCGCGCGGCTGACTTTGTCGAATCCGGAACGGCGCAATGCCATTTCCAGCGGCATGTGGCGCGCACTGGCCGCCTTCGCCTCCGACACCGCCAAGCGGACCGACATCCGCGTCGCGATCATCCGAGGCGAGGGGACGCTCGCGTTTTCGGGCGGTGCCGATATTTCCGATTTCGATGCCGCCCGCTCGGACAGTTCGGGCGCGCAAACCTATGACGAACTGGTGGAAGGTGCCTGCGCCGCGATCGAGGCGGTCGCTTTCCCGACCATCGCGCTCATCCACGGGGCCTGCGTGGGCGCCGGGGCCGCGCTGGCGGCCAGCTGCGATTTGCGGGTGGCCGCGGAAGAGGCTTTCTTCGCCATTCCCGCCGCGCGCCTTGGCCTCGGTTATGATCCCCGTGGCGTCGCGCGTTTTGTTCGGGTGTTCGGCAGCCAGGGCGCGCGCCAGCTGTTCTTCGGCGCCGAGCGGCTGAAGGCCACGCGCGCCTATGAAACCGGCGCGGTGGACCAGATCGCCCCGGCAGCCGAGGTGGATGCGCTGGCGGAGAAGGCGGCGCTTCGCATCGGCGAAAACGCGCCGTTGACATTGCGCGCCGCCAAGGCCTCGATCCGCGCGGCCGAAGGCGCGGGCCACGCGGTCGCAACCGAGGCGCGCCGGCTGACCACCCTCGCCAACGCCAGCGCCGATTATCGCGAGGGTCGCCTTGCTTTCGCGGAAAAGCGCGTGCCTCGCTTCACCGGCAATTGAGCAGCGCCAGCCCCCGGATAGGGGCTGGAAAAGGCGGGTCAGGCCGTTGCATTCGTGCCGCTTTAGCGGATATGGTCCGCGCCCATCGCGATGGGGCGTCGCCAAGTGGTAAGGCAGGGGATTTTGATTCCCCCATTCCCAGGTTCGAATCCTGGCGCCCCAGCCATCCGCCGGCGTGCATGCGCAGCCGCTGAAGGCCCAAATCAGCAACCACGACACGCGGGCGCGGCGCAAGCCTTCGGGCGGTGCGGAGCTGCTTCAGCTCAGCCGCGGGGTCTGCGCCTTCTGGCTTGATTTGTGCACTGCGAGACGAGACTGTATGGATCTGTCGATGGGGTCCTCGGTCTTCATTCCCGCTGGCGGGGCGTCTCCATGGTCCATGGTAGGTCAAGTAAAATTAGTGTAGACCACGATAAATCGCGTGGGAAGTTCGGTAATTAGAGGGTTGTTGCTCAGTGATCTGCGGGTGATCTTTTTCTGGGGGCAGACATGAACGAGTTGGTAACGAAAATTCGCGTGCATAACGAAGATTTTTTCGTGGCGAGCACGATCGAGCGCTGCCCGAAGAGCATGATGCTGCGCGAATTGGTCAAGAATGCGCTGGAAGCCGCGGCATCAGCACCTTACGGATCGCGGCGGGTCGAGATCACCGCCTGCCAGGTCGCCGGCGTGCGCAAGCTGCGCATCTGGAATACGGGCCTTGGGATGAATGCGGAAGAGCTGTTCCGCATGTGCGACATCGCCTCATCCATCGGCAAGATGCAGGGGCTCGACGGAAATTTCGGCATGGGGGCGAAGGTCGCCTCGCTGCCCTCCAACCATCATGGGGTGCGCTATCGCTCCTGCCGCGATGGCCGCGTCAGCGAAGTGCTGCTCGGCAAGCGCAGCGGTGTCTACGGCCGTGTCCTGCGCCGCGATCCGGCGACCGGGGAGCCGACCGCCGTGATCGACGTGACCGACCAAGCTGCGTCGGAGGGCGTCACAACGGCCCATGACTGGACGGAAGTTGTGCTCCTGGGCAATCGCGAGAGCCAGGATACCATTGCCGATCCCTATGATGGGAACCCGAAGGTTCCCAGTTGGTGGCTTCAACTGGGGCTTCAGCAGCGTTTTTTCCAGATCCAGGGGGATGTGGACGTTCTGATCGGCCAGGATCTGCACGATCTTTCGGGTCTCCAGCGCTTTATTCCGTTCGCCCAGATCGTCCGCGAGAGCTTCGCCCGCTGGGACACGGTGCAACTCTCGGACGGTGTGAAAGTCCATTTCGGCTACGATCCGATCCATTCCACGCGGCCCGACGTCAACGCCTCCTTCAAGAACAGTTTCAGCCGCGGCGTCAGTTTCGCCGGACTGCTCCATGCCGACGAGCTCTATGAGCTGCGCATGTGGTCGGGCTGGACCAGCGAGGCGCCGAATTACGGCATCAGCTCCAATGCGCGGCATCTCTCGGTGCTGGTCGAGCTCGACGAGGATTATCCCGTGCAGGCCGAGGGATATCGGCAATTCCTGCGCTACAAGAACGGGGTGCAGGATCAGGTGCGGATGATGGATTTCGCGTCCCTCGTTCGGGCCAATCATCCGGCTTGGCTGCGGGAGATGATGCGCAGCGCATCGCCCGATCAAGCCCTGATCGGCAATGTGAAGCAGCAGCTCGAAAAGCTGATTGCCGCGCTTGGGTTGAAGCGGTTGCGGCCTAAGTTCCGCAGTCCTCCGCCGGTGCCCAAGCCGCCGGCGCCGGTCAGCGAAAAGCCGGAGACGCCGGCCCCCGCTCAGCCGGAGGCTGCGCCAAAGCCGAAGAGCGAGGCCAAGCCTACGCCGCCGAAGCCACCGGAAGACAAGGCCAAAGAGCCCAAGGAAAAGAAGGACTCCCCCGAGAAGGTGGAGGATTTCGAGGAGATGCCGGAGCTGCTGCTGTTGCGCAGCGAGCGGGAAGTGGAGGATCGCACCCTCCAGCACCGTGCCGCGCGCTACTATCCGGAATCCCATCAGCTCTACGTCAATCTCCGCTATCCGAGCGTAGAACAGATGGCCGATATTCTGTTTGCGTCTCACCCACCCGAGGTCGCGCCGAAGCTCGCACGGCGAGCGGCGACCGAAGCGGCGGAAAATGCCTTGGTCCTGTGCCTAGGGCGGGCGTTGGTCTATGGGCTTGCCAAGCGCAATGCGGCCGAGGGGTGGAGCGATGCCGAGAAGAAGCAGGTGCTCTCCAGCGAGGTGTTGACGCTCATCGCCGACGATCTTCACCTCGCCGTGCCGGCGGCCAAGGAGTTCTTCGACCAGCGGATGGCGCAGATCACACGGGAAGCCGCCGAAAGCCGAGGGGCGTTCGAGGAGATGGGTGCGGCTTGAAGATCAATGGTTCCGCTGCGCTTCGCCATGGGGAGCGCAGCGGTCCGTTGCCACGCTTGCGTGGCTGAGCGGTGCGGGTGAAAAGCCGGCCGCCGGCTCGCGCTTCTTGCTGCGCCGTCCTCACCGCGCGGGGGGATCGATCTTGATGCCGTTCGGACCGATGGTGATTTCGGTGGAATTCTGTTTCCGCTGATATTCCTGATAAGCGTAATAGCTGCCGGCGCCGACCACGAACACGAGAGCGATGATGACGGCGTACAGGGCACTGCGGGGCATTCTTTGAACTCCTTGAGCTTGCTCAAGGTCAACGACAAAGCCACGCCTGAGTTCCATGTGAACGCTCAAGGCCGGCGTCGCACGCGTTTGCCGCATGGGACGGGGCGTTGCCGTTTCGCCACACGGCGGCCAAAAGCTTGGGCTAAAGTCCGAACCTTATCAGGATTGGATCCATGACCCGCTTCTTCTCGACGTTCCGCAGTGTTGGCATTCTCTTGGCCGTCGCCCTCGGCGCGGTGCTGCTGTTCACCCTGCTCGGAAGCCTGCTGATTGCGGTCGGCCTTTTCGTTACGGCCCTGGTCGTAATTGGGGGCATTCGCTATCTGCTGACCGGCAAGGGCGTGGTCGAAGTGCGCACGCAGACCTACCGGGCGGGCGAATTCGAGATGATCGATGTCACTCCGCCCAAGCCGCCCCGCCGCGACCGCTGAGCCGGCCCGATAGTACCGCAAGACACCCGGACAGACCGGTGACCAGCCGGTCTTCCCATGCACGACCGCGCGCTTCTGGCCTTCCCGGAAGATGCACGAACACCACCGGCACGTCCCGCCCCGCCGTGAGGGCCAGGATTCGGTAATAGAGCCCATTGCAGAGATAGCGTCCGGCATCGCGGGAAAGTGCCGTCGGCAGGTCGCTGGCGCGCAAGGCCGCGAGAAGGCGGGGCAGGTCGGCTGAGCTGCGAATTTCCGCAGGCCCTTCAGCCAGCTTGCGCGCCGTCAGTGTCGTGCCGCCGGCGTCGGGGAATGCGCCCGCTGCATTTTGGGCGCGGGCCTCGACGCATACTTTCCGCCGGCGGGCCGCGATCCCCAGCAACAGGATGGCATCGGGGCGTTGCTCCCGCACCCGCGCTTCGGCCTGATCGAGCGCCGCCCAGCGGGTGGGCAGGATCTCCACATGCCGTTCCGTCTCGGTGAGGGCGGGACGCACAATGCGGCCGAGACGCAGCGCGACCGCTGCTGAGGGGTTCTTCGGCACACCGGGGAACGGCCCGAAGCCGCAGATCAGAATCCGCCGCTTTGCCCGGTCCACCCGCTAAAGCCCGAGCAAAGCCGCGATCTCGTTCGCGGCGAGGGTGGGGGAAAGGGTGCCTTCGGCGACATCTTTTTCGAGCGCCGGAACGCGGGCCTTGATGGCGGGATCGCTGGCGACGCGCTCCGCCACCTTCTCATGCAGCAGGGTCCACATCCAGCGCACCTGCTGGGCGCGGCGTGTCGCGGCAAAGGCGCCGGCCGCTTCCGAGCGGACGCGATGGTTGAGCACTTCCGCCCAGAGCTTGTCGATTCCCTTGCCGGTGAGGCCGGAATAGGTGAGCACCGGCGGCGACCAATGCGGGGCGCGCGCGCCGAGCAGATGCAGCGCCGCACGATATTCGCCCGCGGCCGCGCGCGCGCGGTTGAGATTGTCGCCGTCGGCCTTATTCACGGCCACGATATCGGCGAGTTCGAGCACGCCCTTCTTGATGCCCTGAAGTTCGTCGCCGGCGCCCGGAAGCATCAGCACCAGAAAGGTGTCGGTGAGATCGGCCACCGCCGTTTCCGACTGGCCGACGCCCACCGTTTCCACCAGCACCACGTCGAAGCCGGCGGCCTCGCACAGCAGCATGGTTTCGCGCGTCTTGGCGGCGATGCCGCCGAGCGTGCCGCTGGAAGGGGACGGGCGCACGAAGGCATTGGGGTCGACGGAGAGGCGCGCCATGCGCGTCTTGTCGCCGAGGATCGAACCGCCGGTGCGCGTGGAGGAGGGGTCCACCGCCAGCACCGCGACCTTGTGGCCCTGGTGCGTGAGATAGGTGCCCAGCGCGTCGATGGTGGTGGATTTTCCCACACCCGGCACGCCGGTGATGCCGACGCGATAGGCGTTTCCGGTGCGCGGCAGCAGGCCTTGGAGAAGAATTTCGGCGCGGCGGCGGTGATCCGGGCGACGCGATTCGATCAAGGTGATGGCCCGCGCGAGGGCAGCGCGCTCGCCGCGGATCACCCCTTCGGCGAGCCTCGCGTCGTCATCCTTTACCGGCGTCATGACATCCCCTTCGGCGGTCGCTGCCATTTGCACGCCTCGCATGGGCGATGCGGCTGCCGCGAGCATGCCGGCTCCGCGCGCCGCGCTCAATGGGCCGGTGCGGGAACATCACGCCCACGGTCGCGTTGTAAGGGCATCTTCCCCCACAAAGGAGTTCGCTCATGAACTGGGATCGCATCGAAGGCAATTGGAAGCAGTTCACCGGCAATGTGAAGAGCCAATGGGGCAAGCTGACCGACGACGATATCGCCGAGATCAAGGGCAATCGTGAGATTCTGGAAGGCAAGCTTCAGGAGCGCTACGGCCTCGCGAAGGACGAAGTGAAGCGCCAGGTGGATTCCTGGGCCGACAACAGCCGCCTCAACTGAGGCGTGCGGGCCGTACGGTCCGCATCGTGTCGCAAGGCGCCGGGTCGCAAGGCCCCGGCGCCTTTTGCGTTTTAGGCGACCTTGACGATGGCGCTCGCGTCGAGCCGCGCCAGCGCGTCCGCTGCCCGCACGCCCGCGATCCGCAAGTCCGGCGCGATCTCCACCAGCGGAACCAGAGCGAAGGCGCGCTCCATCAGGCGCGGATGGGGCAGTTGGAGATCGCTCTCCTCGATTCGCACATCGCCGAACGCCAGGATGTCGATATCGATGGCGCGCGGACCGAAGCGCACCTCCCGCGCGCGGTCGCGACCCAGCATGCGCTCCACCAACAGCGCGAGATGGAGCAGGCCGCGCGCGTCGAGCGGGCAGTCTACCGCCACCACTTGATTGAGATAAGGCGGCTGGGGCACAGGCCCCCAGGGCGGGGTGCGGTAGAGCGCGGAGCGCGCGACGATGGTCAGTCCCGCCCGCGCCAGGGTTGCCACCGCGAGGGCAAGCGTCTCGCGCGGCGTCCCGACGTTGGCGCCTAGACACAGATAGGCACGGGTGAGGCTCATTTCGCGTCGCGGATCGCTTCCGCAACGCGCGCGGCCTGAACATGGGCGGCCACATCGTGCACGCGGATGATCTCCACCCCCGCCATGATGCCGATGACATTGGAGGCGATGGTGCCGGGCACGCGCTCCGCCGGCAGGCTGTCGATGACCTTCCCGATGAGCGATTTGCGCGAGGTGCCGAGCAGCAGGGGATAGCCGAGCACGCGCAGTTCCGGCAGGCGGGCGATGGCGGCGAGATTTTGCGGGAAGGTCTTGCCGAAGCCGATGCCGGGATCGAGCACGATGCGATCCTTGCGCACGCCGGCGCGGACCGCGCGCTCCAGCGCACCCTCGAAGAAGGCCAGCAATTCGTCGATGATATCGAGGCTTGCATCCACCTCCGTGCGATTGTGCATGAGCACGGCGGCGGCCTCGCTGTCGGCCACCACAGGCGCCATCTCGGGATCGCGGGTGAAGCCCCACACATCGTTCACGATCACCGCTCCGGCGGCGATGGCGCGGCGCGCGACCTCGGCCTTGGAGGTGTCGATGGAAATCGGTATGCCGGTTTCGGCCTGCAAAGCCTCCAGCACCGGCCCGACCCGCGCCCATTCCTCCTCGGATGGCACCGGCACATGGCCGGGCCGGGTGGATTCCCCGCCGATGTCCAGAATGTCCGCCCCTTCGCTGGTGAGCCGGCGCGCGTTCGCGAGCGCATCCTCCACGGCAAGGCTGCGCCCGCCGTCAGAGAAGGAATCGGGGGTCACGTTCAAAATGCCCATGACCAGCGTGCGCGGACCGAGAGGCAGGGCGCGGCCTCGGGCCTGAAGCATGCGGGGAGCGGCAGGTGAAGTCATTACGCGCGTAAACTCCGTTGCCGGGTCAATCCCGCCGGCTCACGCCACCTGCCGCAAGCCGGGAATGGCGGCGACGATACGGTCCACCAGGTCCGAGCCCGCCTTTTCGCGGGCGAATGCCACCACTTCGCGCGTGGCATCCTGCACCTGGGACATGGTCATGCCGTTTTCCATCATCTGGTCGGCGATCCGCATCAACCGCGCCATGCCGCCGAAATGGCCGGTGGCGGCGGGAAAGGCGGCTTCGTCGGGCGGCATCTGCAACTCGCCCTTCAGGTCCGGGATGGCGGCGACCAGTTCGGCGATGGCGGCGGGCGGCGCCTCGCGCGAGAGAAAGGCCAGCACCAGTTCGATGGCGGCGCGCGCGGTCTGCTCGCTCACCCCGACCTTGTCCATGAGTCGAGCGGTCAACTCATCCATGGGCAACTCCTTCTCGCGGTTTCGTCGGGACGGCGCGGCGGGATATTGACCGCGCCGCACCATGGGCGCAAGCGCGCAAAAGCGGTTAACGCCACTTGCCGGCACCGTGTTGCCCGCGCGACAAAGCGGACAGCGAAGTTTGGGAGGACGGCATGGCGAGCCCCGATTCGGATGGCAGGATCTTTCTCGGCGCGAGCGTGGCCGCAAAGAGCGTGCACCCCCAGTACCTCACCTTGCGGCTTGCCAATCGCCACGGCCTCGTCACCGGCGCCACAGGCACCGGAAAGACAGTGACGCTCCAGGCCATGGCGGAAGGCTTCTCCCGTGCCGGGGTGCCCGTGTTCGCGGCCGACATCAAGGGCGACCTCTCCGGCGTGGCGGCGAAGGGCGAGGGCAAGGACTTCCTGCTCCAGCGGGCGAAAGAGGTGGGGATCGCCTATGAGGCCGACACTTTCCCGGTGATCTTCTGGGACATGTTCGGCGAGCAGGGCCATCCCATCCGCGCCACGGTTTCCGAGATGGGCCCGCTGTTGCTGGCTCGGCTGATGGGCCTGAACGAGACCCAGGAAGGCGTTTTGAACATCGTCTTCCGCGTCGCCGACGAGCAGGGCCTGCTGCTGCTGGATCTGAAAGACCTGAGGGCCATGCTGGTGTGGGTGTCGGAGAACGCCAAGAGCCTCTCCGCGCAATACGGCAATGTCTCCGCCACCAGCGTCGGCGCGATTCAGCGCCAGCTCCTGGTGCTTGAGAATCAGGGTGGGGACAAATTCTTCGGCGAGCCGGCGCTCGATATCCGCGACCTCATGCGCATCGACCGCTCCGGCTACGGCACCATCTCCATTCTGAGCGCGGACAAGCTGATGGGCGCGCCGCGGCTCTATTCCTGCTTCCTGCTGTGGCTGCTGTCCGAACTGTTCGAGCAATTGCCGGAAGTCGGCGACGTGGAGAAGCCCAAGCTCGTGTTCTTCTTCGACGAGGCTCACCTGCTGTTCGACGAGGCACCGAAGGCACTGTTGGAGAAGGTGGAGCAGGTGGTGCGGCTGATCCGCTCCAAGGGAGTCGGGGTCTATTTCGTCACGCAGAATCCCCTCGACGTTCCCCAGAGCGTCCTCGCCCAATTGGGCAACCGGGTGCAGCATGCGCTGCGCGCCTTCACGCCCCGCGACCAGAAGGCCGTGAAGGCGGCGGCCGAGACCTTCCGGCCCAATCCCAAGCTCGACACCGCCCAAGTCATCATGGAACTGGGCAAGGGCGAGGCCCTGGTTTCGATGCTGGAGGGCAACGGCACGCCCACCATGGTGGAGCGCACGCTCATCCGCCCACCCTCCGCGCGCATCGGGCCCCTGACCGAGCCGGAGCGCCGCGAAATCCTGCGACAGAGCCCGGTGGGCCATCTCTACGACACCCCCGTCGACCGGGAATCGGCGTTCGAGATTTTGCAGCGCAGGGCCGCCGAGAAGAGCGCGCCCGAGAAGAGCGGGCCCGCAAAGAGTGCGCCGGAGCGCGTTCCGCCCGCAGGCCCCTGGGGCCGTCCCACCGTGCCGCAGACCGGGACCGCGCCTTCGCGGGCCCCCTCCCGTGCGCCCTCCTCGACCCGCATGACCACAACGGAAGTCGTGGTGCGGCAAGTCGCGCGCTCCGTAGCGTCGCAGGTCGGAACCCAGCTCGGCAAGGCGATATTGCGCGGAATTCTCGGCAGCATCAGCCGTTGATGGGACCGTGCGCCACGGTTGCGTCCACGGTGCGATGTGGTATCAATATAGTCGAGTCGAACGTGATTGCGGGGTTGCGTTCGGCCGGAGCTGCTTAACCGGCGCCCCGGCCGTGCAGCGGCCGGTGTGCTTCCAATGGGAGCGCCCCATGAAGGTGTTGCCAACTGCCCGTGTTCTCATCGTCGATTCAGATTCCACGCGCCGCGAAATCACGTGCACCGGCCTGAAGGCGCTTGGCGTCGGGGCGGTGACGGAAGTCGCCTCCATAGACGAAGCGCTGAATGCTCCGCGCGCTTTTGACGTGATCGTGGTCCAGGCGGCCTCCATGGACCTCGTGCCTGATCATCCCTTCCGCGAAGGCCTGGATGCGGTGCCTGGCATCCTTGTGACCGAGGGGGCGCCCACCGTTCTGGCGCGCCTTGCAAGTCGCGCCGGCTATGATGCGGCGGTGGCCATGCCTCTGTTGCCGCGCCTGCTCTACCGGCGCATCGGCTCCGTGCTCCAGCGCGCGCGCCGCGCCCGCAGGCCCGCCTTGTCGAGCCATGAGGATGCCACGGTGCGCAGCCCGCTGCTTGCCGCCAGCTGAGATCACCGCCAGCGGAAATCGCCTCGCGAAAATTGCGCCACCCTTCTTCAGCGGGGTGGCGCGCCAAGTAAATCAACGGCTTGGCCCGGCCACGGCAGATCTCTTCGCAGACTGTTTCGACTTCGTCCGCTCTGGATGTCGCCCGGCATTGCCCAATCCATCTTGCCTCCACGCCCGGCGCGGCCCAGCATCGCGCCCGATTCCCTGCGCCCGGCGGGCCGGGGTGGAGGAGGAGAGGCAGGATGGCGCTGGACCGGGTTCTCGATCGGATCGACGCGCAACTCGACGCGAGCCTTGCCCGGCTCAGCGATTTTCTGCGCATCGAGAGCATTTCCACCGATCCGGCGTTCGCGGACGAATGCCGCCGAGCTGCGAAATTCGCCGCCGATTCCCTGGTTGAACTCGGCTTTTCGGCTGAAGTTCATGCAACAACCGGCCATCCGGTCGTCGTCGCCCGCACGGACACCGGCGCCGCCCGCCGGGTGCTCTTCTATGGCCATTACGACGTGCAGCCGGTCGACCCTCTGGAGCTGTGGGACAGCCCGCCGTTCGACCCGCAGATTCGCACCAGCCCGGACGGCCGCCCTCAGATCGTCGCGCGCGGGGCCAGCGACGACAAGGGACAGGTCTTCACCTTCCTCGAAGCCCTGCGGGCCCATCGCGACATCACCGGCGCGCTGCCGGTGGACGTGACCGTGATGCTGGAAGGGGAGGAGGAGTGCGGCTCGCCCAGCATGCCGGCTTTCCTGAAAGCTCACGGGGCAGAGCTGGGCGCCGATGTGGCCCTGGTCTGCGACACCGGCATGTGGGATCGCGACACCCCGGCCATCACCACCGCACTGCGCGGCATGCTGCATGCCGAGATCACGGTGACGGGCGCCAGCCGCGACCTGCATTCCGGCCTGTTCGGCGGCGCGGCGCGCAATCCGCTGCATGTGCTCTCCCGCCTCATCGCGGACGTGCATGACGCCAAGGGCCGGGTGACCATTCCCGGCTTCTATGACGACGTGCGCGAGCCGACCCCCGCCGTGCGCGCCCAATGGGAGGGCCTCGGCCTCACCGCCGAGGCGTTTCTCGGCCCGGTCGGCCTGTCCATTTCCACCGGCGAGACGGACCGGCTGCTGATCGAGCAGATCCAGTCGCGGCCGACGTTCGAGGTGAACGGCCTGTTCGGCGGCTATATGGGGCAGGGCACCAAGACCATCATTCCCGCCAAGGCCACCGCCAAGGTGACCTTCCGCCTGGTGGCGGACCAGGACCCCAAGGCGATCCGCGCCGCCTTCGAGGCGTTCGTGAAAGCCCGCATCCCGGCCGATTGCAAGCTCGACCTGACGCTCGGCGAGGGCAGCCCGGCGGTGATGGTGCCGCCGGACAGCCCGGATCTCGCCAAGGCGGCGGCCGCCCTTGAAGCCGAATGGGGCGTTGCCCCGGTGACCATCGGCAGCGGCGGCTCCATTCCCATCGTCGGGCAGTTCAAGGCGGCGCTCGGCATGGATACGCTGCTCATCGGCTTTGCCCTGGAAGACGACCGCATCCATTCGCCGAATGAGAAATATGACGTGCGCAGCTTCCGCCAGGGCACCCGCAGCTGGGCCCGAATTCTCGGCGCTTTGGCGGCGGAATAAGGGTCCGCACGGCTTCCCCCCCTGCACCATTTCTGGCACGTAACCGGCGAAGCCGGTGCGGGGTGAAGCCATGACGGATGCGGAAGCCGAAGGTCTGGTCGATGCGTGGGCGTTCGATGGCAAGGGGCGCGCCACCAAGCTGAGCTGGCAGGAGGTGGAGGCCGGCACCGTGCCCGAGGGCGGCTTCATCTGGCTGAATTTCCGCCATGTGCAGCGGCGCCCGCAGGAATGGCTGCGCACCAAGGCGGGGCTCGACGCGAGCATCCTTGAGGCCATGCTGGACGATGAATCGCGTCCGCGCTGCTCCATGTTCGCGGACGGGGCCATGCTGGTGCTGCGCGGCATCAATCTGCATCGCAACTCGCTCCCCGAAGACCCGCTCTCGGTCTATTTCTGGGTCGACGCCAAGCGGGTGATTTCGTTTCACCATGAGCCGGTCTCGGCGCTTGCGGACTATGCCGATTCCCTGAGCCGGCGGCATTGCGCCCATACCCAGGGCGAGATGGTGGCGGAAGTCGCCATGCGCCTCGTGGACCGGCTGGACGCGGTGGTGGCGAGCCTCATGGACGAGGCCGACGAACTGGAAGACCTCGTGCCCACCACCGGCGCCGGCGAAATGCTGCCGAAGCTCGCGGTGCTGCGGCGGGTGTCCATCAAGCTGCGTCGTCACATCGCGCCCCAGCGCGAGGCGCTCAATCATTTCTCGCTCGAGGACGATCCCTGGATCGGCCCCAAGGATCGCAATCGCCTGCGCGACGCCGGCGACCGGGTGGCGCGCTTTACCGAAGAGCTGGATTCGATCCGCGAGCGCGCATCCCTGATCCGCGATCAATTGGTCGATCGGCGGGCCGAGCAGATGAATCAATCCATGCTGGTGCTGGCGGTGGTGACGGTCGTGTTCGCGCCGCTGACGCTGATTTCCGGCCTGTTCGGCATGAATGTGGGCGGCATTCCCGGCACGCAGGACCCGGATTCCTTCTGGGTCATCACCGTCATCCTGGTGATGTTCGCCGCCGGTCTCGTGGTGCTGTTCCGCCGCCTCAAATGGATCTGAAGCCGGCGCATCGCCGTGGCTGAGGGAAGACCGGGCGCTTGAGCGGCCGGCCGCGAGCCGGCCTGAACATGAAAACACCGGACCAGAGGGCTGGCCCGGTGCTTTTCGTTTCGCTCGATCGGTCGATCAGTTCTTGCTGCCGGCGAACACGCTCGGGAAGGTGCGGCCGCGCACATCGTAGACGCGTGCATAGATCACGCCCTCGCGCTCCACTTGCACCAGCACCGGCGCCTGGACCTGGGCGCAATAGAATTCGCCCAGCATCAGCGCAAAATCGGCGCCCTCGGTGTCATAGGTGGTTTCGAAGCGCGGGCCGAGTTCCACAGCCGCAGCATGGTGCGGCCCGCAGACCGCCACCTTGAACTTGCGGCCCTGGGGCAGGGAGCGGCGGTGCTCGTCCACATATTCGTCCAGCTGGGCCGAGGCCTGTTTGAAGGCAAGACCCCAGTAATCCAGCATGAACTGGCTGTCCGCGCCGCGCACGCCGCCCACGAGGTGGTTGTAGTAGGTATATTGATAAGGATGAATTTCGGCGAATTCCACCGCCGGGAAGGCGAGGCCGAGCATGAACACGCCGGCCACCGCGGCGCGTGCCGGCCGGCTGAACTTCACCGCCCATTGCCAGATCCAGTTGCCGGCGAGGCCGCCGAGCAGCGCCAGGGCAGGGGTGACGAACACGAAATGGCGGATGCCATTGTACATCACCGGCCGGGTCACCACGGTCAGCAGGATCGGGAATGCCGCCGCCGAGACGATCAGGAGCAGGCAGGCGCGGCGCGTGCTGCTGCCCTTGCCGAAGAAGGCGGCAACCAGCGCGCCGGCGGCACCCGAGAGCGACAGGCCGAGGAACAGCTCCGGCATCTGGACGGCGAACAGGGTGGGCACATAGGTGCGCGGCATGTCGGGCACGAGCACCGGGCTGCCCTCATACAGCTCGCGCCAGGGCACTTCCCAGAAGTTGGAATAATAAGCCAGCGCGCGCAGCGGGTTGAGCGGCTCGATGACCGCCCATGGCCAGATCAGGCCGAGCACCAGATAAGACAGCGGCAGGCCGAGCGCGATCAGGCCGAGGAAGCCGGCGGCGCGCCCCAGCATCGCCTTGAAGCCCATCTGGCGCCATTCGATCGCCACCAGGAGCAGGAAAGCGAGCCCCGCATAGCCGACCGCGATCAGTCCCAGCACGCGGGTGCCCACCGCAAGGCCGAGGCAGAGCCCGAACAGGGTGACGCTGCGCCAGGTCGGCTTCGGATATTCGTCCAGCACCCGCACGATGGAATAGAGCAGGCCGGCCACCGCCACGGCGAAGGGCGCATCCTTCGCATTCATGAACATATGGCCGTAATAGAGCGGGCAGATCACCAGCAGGCACAGCGCCACCAGGCCGCAGACCGGGCCGCCGAGCCGGCGACCGGTGCGCCAGACGATGACGAAGCCGATCACCCCCACCGTTGCGCCCAGGAGCCGGCGGATGCTGAAAATATCGACCGCCGGGAGCCATTTGTGGATGGCCGAGGCGATCAGATCGAACCCGCCGCCGTAATAATACAAATTGACGAAGGAGAAGACCTTATCCTGCGTCAGGCGGGAATCGAAATATTTGTACAGCAAGTCGCCGTATTGGGAGTGGGTGAAGTCGTCCCACCCCAGTCCGTAATCGCCGAAGGTAAATACGGCGAGCAAAAACACGGCCACAATGAGGGCCAATGCCGCGCGATCAACGCTGGACGCGGGCAGACGAAAGGCACTTGCGACTCGCATGGAGGGAAGCATCCAACTCTTACGCTGTGCACCAGCTCCGAAAACATGACCGGCGCAGGGCAGCTTGGCCTGCGCCATCAGTCACGTAACCGTGAGCGAAAGACTATTTCTGGCGAGCGGGAGCGATGCAAGAAGTTTATGCATTGCGACGCACCAATTGTCACCACTCGCACAGATTGTGCTGCGTAAATCAGCTTCGTGGCAAAAGCTTGCGCGGACCTTGTGAAGGCAAGGCGGAACTTAGCCGGATATAAGAAAGGCCGGAGCAACAATTGCTCCGGCCCAGAGAGGCGGTATTATTCTGCACCCTCACTGCAATCGGTCCGAAGAGCCGGACCGTGCTATGCTCAGGCGGCCTTGCTGTACAGCTCGGCCACATAGTCCCAATTGACCATGTGCTCGAGGAAGGCCTTGAGATAGTCGGGGCGGCGATTGCGGTAGTCGATATAGTAGGAATGCTCCCACACATCGACGCCCAGCAGCGGCGTGCCGCCGTGCACCAGGGGGTTCTCGCCGTTCGGGGTCTTGGTGATCACGAACTTGCCGTCCTGGAGCGCGAGCCAGGCCCAGCCGGAGCCGAACTGGCCGATGCCGGCGGCGGTGAAGTCTTCCTTGAACTTGTCGACCGAGCCGATGTCCGAGATGATCTTCTTTTCGATCTCGCCGGGGATCGCGCCGCCGCCATTGGGCTTCATCCACTGCCAGAAATGCAGATGGTTGTAATGCTGGGCGGCGTTGTTGAAGAGGCCGGCGTTCTTGCCGAACGACCCCTTGACGATCTCCTCAAGGGATTTTCCCTCGAATTCAGTTCCCTTTAGGAGATTATTACCGTTATTGACATAAGCGAGATGATGCTTGTCGTGATGATATTCCAGCGTCTCGCGCGACATATAGGGTGCGAGGGCGTCGTAAGAATAAGGCAGTTCGGGAAGCGTGAAAGACATCTGGCGTCTCCGCGTTCGATCCGGGAGGAGTTCTACGACCTCCCTGCCGGTGACCGGGCAAGGGCGGGCGCCTGAACTGGGACCTAGATAGGCCGGGCTGGGGCGAGGGACAACAGCGCATCGGGCTGAATTGTTTCTTTCTCTTTCTAATGTATGAGACCGGAAGCACGCCGGTCGTGCGTGGAGTTGAGAGAATGTGGCGAATCCTGGTGGCTCTCGGTGGGCTCCTCGTGGCGGCGGGCCTTGTGTCCCTTGCGCTCGGGGCGGCGATCTTCGTGTCCAATTTCGGCAATGCACTGATCGCCACCGGGGCGGTCAGCGTCAGCGGCGGCATCGTCGTGATCTGCATTGCCCTGGTTCTCAAGGAAGTGGCGCGGCTGAACGCGCGCTTCGATGCCCTTGAGGGCCACGACCTTCCGGCCGGCACCGCCCCGCTGGCGCTCGCCGACGAGCATGCCGAACGCGAGGCGCACGAGGCGGATTTCACGCCGCTCGAGGATTACGAGCCGCCCGCGCAGCTGCGCGAGCCGGCCCCACGGGCACGCCTGCCGTTCGGCGACGGCGTGCCGGCGGACCAGCGCCGCGGCCGGGTGCTGGATCGTCCCCAGGACCGGGCGGAGGAGCCGGTGCCCGAGCGCGTCGCGCTGGAACGGGCCGGCATGGAGCGAGCCCTCGACCGGTCGCTGGAACGCGCGGTGGAGCAGATGCCCGAACGCGGCGAGCGCCCGGCCTTCGATCGTCCCCCGGCGGCGCGCAATCCTTTGGACCGTCCGCCCCCGGAGCGTGCGCCCCAAGAACGCGTGCCCCAAGAACGCGTGCCCCAAGAACGCGTGCCCCAAGAACGCGGGCCTCAGGAGCGTCCGGGCGAGCGCAATCCCCTGGATCGCAACCCGCTGGACCGCAACCCCTTCGAGCGTATCCCCGCGGACCGCATGCCGCTCGGTGGCGCGCAGGATCAGCTGCTGCCCGAGCGCGCGCCGCAGGATCGCCCCCCTCAGGATCGTCCGCCCCAGGACCGCGCGGCCGGCGAACGGGTCGCCCCGCCGCGTCCGCCGCAGGATCGCCCGGCGCGCCCGCGCATCGGTTCCGATTTGTTGCCCGAGCGTGTGATGCCGGAACGCGCGCCGGAGCGTCCGGCGGATCTTCCGCCGCCCGAGCCGCCCGCCGCGCCCGCCATGCCGGTGCCGAACCGCCCCTATGGCGCACCCCCGGCCCGTCGCACCGAGATTCCGGAGCCGACCGTTCTCAAATCCGGCATCGTCGGCGGCATGGCCTATACGCTCTATTCCGACGGCTCGATCCAGGCCGAGCTGCCGGACGGCGTGCTGCGCTTCTCCTCGCTTCAGGAATTGCGGGACCACGTTTCCAAAACGCCCCCCGCGAACTGAGCGGATCTCCCGGCCCCGCCATCGGCGGGCGCCTCCCCACATCCCGGAACGCCACGGCGCTCCGGGATTTTTTATGCCCCGCGCCGGCGTATGCGCACAGGCGCGCGCGACACGACCCTGCGGCAAATCCAGCTTGACCTTGGCGTGCAACGGGCAAGGTGAATCTGCTCTGAGGCGGATCGCCGGCAGGCGGGACGGCGCTCAGGTCGCGTCGTCCCAAGGCCGGATGCGGCGGCCGGCGCCTAGCCGGCGGCTTTCTCCACCAGCGACAGCGCGAACACATAGGTGAGCGCCACTTCGTCCAGCCGGTCGAACCGGCCGGCGGCCCCGCCGTGTCCGGCTTCCATATTGGTGCGCAGCAGCAGCGGCGCGGACGAGGTGCTGCGGGCGCGCAGGCTCGCCACCCATTTCGCCGGCTCCCAATAGGTCACGCGTGGGTCCGTGATGCCGGCCAGGGCGAAGATGGCCGGGTAGTCCTGCGCGCGCACATTATCCACCGGCGAATAGGACCGGATGCGCTCGAACGCCGTCATGGAGGCGATGGGATTGCCCCATTCGGGCCATTCCGGCGGGGTCAGCGGCAAGGTGTCGTCCAGCATGGTGGCGAGCACGTCGACGAACGGTACTTCGGCGATAATGCCCTTGAACAGGTCCGGCCGCATGTTGGCGATGGCCCCCATCAGCATGCCGCCCGCCGAGCCGCCCTGCGCGACGATGCGCTCCGGCGCCGTGAAGCCAGCCGCCACCAGATGCTCGGCGGCGGCGATGAAATCGGTGAAGGTGTTGGTCTTCTTCTCCATCTTGCCGTCGGCATACCAGCGCCAGCCCTTGTCCGTGCCGCCGCGCACATGGGCGATGGCATAGACGAAGCCGCGATCCACCAATGACAGGCGATTGGTGGCGAACCCCGCGGGAATCGTGATGCCGTAGGCGCCATAGCCGTAGAGCAGGCACGGGGCCGAACCGTCCAGCGGGGTATCGGCGCGATAGAGCAGGGAGATGGGCACGCTCTCCCCGTCCTTGGTCGGGGCGAAGATGCGGCGGGTGACATAGGCGGCGGGATCATGCCCGCTCGGCACTTCCTGGCGCTTCAGCAGCGCCCGGCCGCGCGCGTGCATGTCGTAGGCCCACACCTCCGCCGGGGTGGTCATGGAGGCATAGGTGAAGCGCAGTTCCGTGGTCTCGAACAGATAGCTGCCATTGAGGCCGAGCGCATAAGCGTCCTCGGCGAAGGCAACATCATGTTCCTCGCTGGAGAACACCGCGCGGATGACGATCCGGGGCAGGCCGTCTTCCCGCTCCAGGCGCACGATGAAGCCACGATAGGCCACGTGGCTCAGGATCATCCGGCCCGGCCGGTGCGGCACCAGATCCACCCAGCTCGTGCGATCCGAGCAATGGCTGGGGGCCGTCACCAGCTTGAAATCCTCCGCCCCGTCGGCATTGGTCAGGATGACCAGGCTGTCGTTGCCGTCGAGATCGGGATGGTGCTCCACGTCATAGCGCACGCCGGTTTCGCGGGGCGCGACGCAATGGGGCTCGGGTTCCGGCAGGGCGAGGTCCAGCAGGTGGACCTCTGAGGTTTCGTGATCCCCGCAGGCAATCAGGCCGAACGCGCGCGACTGGGTTTTTCCCAGCGAGACGAAGAAGCCCTTGTCCTTCTCCTCATAGACCAGCACGTCCGTGGCGGGGTCGGTGCCGATGCGGTGGCGATGAACGAAGGCCGGGCGATGTTCGGCATCGCGCTTGATGTAATAGAGATGTTCGCCATCGCTGGACCACAGCATGTCGCCCGTGGTGTCTTCCAGGCGGTCCGGCAGATCCGCGCCGGTCTCCAGGTCGCGCACGCGGATGGTGAACATCTCCGAGCCCTGCTCGTCCGCCGCCCAGGCGAGGCGGCGGTGATCGCGCGTGTGGCTGTTGACGTAGAGGCGGAAATTCGGCTTGCCCTCGGCCTCCTTGTCGCCGTCCAGCATCACCTGTTCCGGGCCCTCGGGCAGCGGAACGCGGCAGAGCAGCGAGTGCTGCCCGCCCTCGCGATGGCGCGAATAATAAGCGAACGCACCATCCGGGGACGGGACGGAGGAATCGTCTTCCTTGATGCGGGCGCGCATCTCGGCGACGAGCTGCGTCTTCAGCGCGCCGAAGGGCGCGAAGAAGGCCGCCGCATGGGCATTCTCCGCCTCCAGATAGGCGCGGATGTCCGGTGCCAGCACGGAGGGATCGCGCATGACGTCGCGCCAATTCTCGGCGCGCAGCCAGGCGTAATCGTCGACCAGCGCGAGGCCGTGCACGACCCGCTCGGTGGGGCGGCGGTCCGCCCGGGGCGGATCAACCTGCATCGGAGGCATCGGAAGCGGGCGTTTCGTCCAGCTTCAGGTCCAGCGCCGTGCCGTTCATGCAGAACCGCAGGCCCGTGGGCTTGGGGCCGTCGGGGAAAACGTGGCCGAGATGGCTGTCGCAGCGCGCGCAGCGGCTTTCCACCCGGACCATGCCGTGGGCGCGGTCCTCGTGATTGGCGACGGCCTTCGGATCGAGCGGGGCATAGAAGCTTGGCCAGCCGGTGCCGGAATCGAACTTGGTCTGCGAGCTGAACAGCGGCGCCCCGCAGGCGGCGCAGAGATAAGTGCCGGCGCGCTTCTCATCCCAATAGGGGCCGGTGAAGGCATGCTCGGTGCCCTGCTGGCGCAGCACGCGATATTGGGTGGGGGACAGCTCCGCGCGCCATTCGGCCTCGCTCTTCACCACCTTGTCACCGGTCGGGATCTGGCTGGATGTCGGGGCTTTGGGTTCGGTGCTCACGGGCTCTCTCCCAGTATTTCGCTTCCCCGAAGTAGGCATTCCCGCGCCGCCCCGCAAGTCGCGGCCTGCGCGCCGCCGCCTCGCCGGCGCGGTTTGGGAAGCGCTTGATATGACGGGACAATATGCAACTGGTCTTGGACCAGCCTAGTGGAGCGCTGGGGTTCGTGCACGATCGCGTAATAGCGGGGAAGAAGAGTTGTACTTTTCGCGAGAATGAACTTGCAATTCCTTTCTCTTCAACATAACTAGCTATGGCGGTGTCATCGTCGAGTCGATGCGAGCGTCGCTTCGCGGGCCGAAGACCAGCGTTGGTGAGGCAACGGTTTCGCCGGTCCCGCATGCTAATTCGATTTCCGTTTCAAACCAGAAGAAAGTCCCATGAGCGAAGCATCGGAATCGACCACTTACATCGAGCTGGCTGCGGATATCGTCTCTGCCTACGTCAGCAATAATTCCGTGTCAGCCGCCGAACTGCCCGCCCTGATCAATGAAGTGCATGCCGCGCTTCAGCGCGTTTCCAAGGGCGAGGTCGAGGCCGCGCCGGAGCCGCTGAAGCCTGCCGTGCCTGTAAAGAAGTCGGTGACGCCTGATTTCATCGTCTGCCTGGAAGATGGCAAGAAGTTCAAGTCGCTCAAGCGGCACCTGCGCACGCAGTACAATATGAGCCCGGAGCAGTACCGCGAGAAGTGGTCGCTGCCGGCGGACTATCCCATGGTCGCTCCCAATTATGCCGCGGCGCGCTCTGAGCTTGCCAAGCAGATGGGTCTTGGCCAGCAGCGCCGCCGTCGCCGCTGATCGTCTCGCTTGGTGCGCGATCGCCGGGCGCGGGGTCATGATCGTTCCGACGCGGGGCCGGATGAAAATCCAGCCTGAGGCGTTGGGCGGATAGGCTCTGAAGAAAACGGTTACAAGCAACGCCGCCCCTCCGGGCGGCGTTTTTTATTTGCCTATTGCTCTCTCCCTGCGCTCCGCACCGGGTCATGAGCTGTCACCCGGCGGCCGTGGACGGGGCAAAACCAGGTCGTTGGGCTCGCTCCCGGCTTGGCAATAGGTCGAAACGAGCCGCCGCAAAGCGGCATGCCGGATAGGATCATAACATTGCCCGCTGCGGGCTGAGCGTCGCGCGGCACGCAATGCACTTTGCGCGGCCGCGCGATTATTTGCGGTCAATAAGGTCAATCCTTCGAGCCGCGCTTTGATCGACTCTTCCTTCTCCGCGCAGCGAAAGGCGCGAATGCCGCGCCCATGGCCGTGAGCTGCCGCTTGGGAAGCGGCGGCGGGCCGGCAGGAGGCCGTGCGGGAGCGGCGGTGAATGGGGGAGTTGGGTGCCATGAGTGCGTCCTTCGGCTGAAAGAGCAGCATGACGCAGCTTGTGAATGTGGGGATTATTTCCTATAATAAGATGTGCAAATCCACACCCATAACTGGCATTAAAGTCATGATTTTGTTTGATTAAAATTTTTTAGAGGAGTGTGTCGACGAGCGAAATTTTTCCCGCATTGATTTTCTCTCTGTCTCAATATAGGAATAAATACTTCATTTCGGAGATTGCGATGCGCCCCAAATTCCGCCCAGGCGAAAGCTTCCACCCCGCGCGGCCCGCATGCGCGGTGCCTTATCGTCGGCGCGGGCCGGCTTTGCCGCCCGCCGAGTCCCAGGCGCGATGCCGCACGGCGCGGCTGCTCGCCGCCGCGTTCGTTCATGTGCAGCCGCAGGATTTGGATGGCACGCGCGGCCGCGCGCCGGTGACGTTGGAGCGGCACGTGGCGCTCTATGTCGCGCACGTCACGCTCGGCGTGCCGCAGGGCGCCGTGGCCGTCCATTTCGGGCGCGATCGCACCTCCATCGCCTATGCCTGCGCGCGCATGGAACAGCGCCGCGACGCGCCGGAGTTCGACCGCGCCCTGTCCGCGCTCGAGGCCTGCGCCGCCCACGCGGTCGCGCACGGCCTTGCCAGCCCTGCTCCGTCCGCCCACCGTGCCGGTGCTTTCGTTGCGGGAGGTTTGGCATGAGCGGGCATGTCCAATCCCGGCCGCACCGCCCCGCCGCTTCGCGCCGCGATCCCTCTCCGCGCGTGGCGGTTCATCGCGTGCTGATGGACGGGCGCGAGCAGGAGGTGGCGCTGGATCTCGCGGAGAGCCCGCTCGGATGGCTGGCGCGCCGCAAGGGCAAGGATGGGCGGCCGCTGATCGACCCGGTTCAGGCGCTCGCGGGCGAGCGGTTGCGGGCGGATTTCACCCGCGCCCAGCTCACCCCGCGCGTCACCACGGACTGGAGCGCGAACGGAAGCGGCGGCGGCGCGGGGCGGGAGGGCTTCAACGATGCGGTGCTTGCGGCCAAGTGCCGCGTGGATCGCGCGGTCGCGGCCGTCGGGCCGGAGCTTTCGGGCGTGCTGCTGGATGTCTGCTGCTTCCTGAAGGGGTTGGAGAGCGTGGAAAGCGAACGCGGCTGGCCGTTGCGCACCGCCAAGGTGGTGTTGGCGCTCGCGCTCGATCGCCTCGCCGCCCATTACGGCCTCGCCTCCGCCGCCCGGGGCCGCGCCCATGCGCCGAGCCGGGCCTGGCGCGCGCCACCCGGCGAACCGGAGTGATGCGGCAAGGGCGGGCGCAGGCCTGCGTCGGCTGAAAGGCCGGCGCAGGCCCATGCGCCCGGTGGGGCAGGCCGCCTCCGCCGGTCGCGTGCCCGGCCCTTGACCCGACGCGGGCATCCCCTCAAATGGCCGGGGCGATGCAGGCGCGCCGGGGCAATGGGGTGGCGGGATGATCAATTCCTATCTGAAGGCGATGCGCCAGTATGCGACCTTCACCGGACGCACCAGCCGCAAGGATTTCTGGTTCTATGTCCTGGCGGTGCTGCTGCTGAGCCTGGTGGCGCAGGTGCTGGATCTGGTTCTGTTCGGCGGCGAGGTTGCGAGCGGCGACGGCATGGTCGAATTCGAGAGCTACGGCATTCTCATCGGCATCGTGCATCTGGTGCATTTCGTGCCGGGCCTCGCGGTCAGTGTGCGTCGGCTTCACGACACGGATCGCACCGGTTGGTGGCTGCTGTTGGAGTTCACCGGTATCGGCGCGTTGGTGATCCTGATCTTCAACGTACTTGCCGGCACGCGCGGCCCGAACCGGTTCGGGCCCGATCCGCTCGCGTATGGCGCGCCCGCCGCGCCGCCGCCCACGGGCACGATCCTGCCCGGCCGGTAAACCCGGCCGTCGCCTGCGCTCAGGCCTCGGCGAGCGCGGCCCGCGCATCGGCGCGGATGCGTTCCACCATGGAGCGCAGGCCGTTGGAGCGTTGCGGGGTGAGATGGCCTTCCAGGCCGATGCGGCGGAAAATCGCCAGCGGATCGGCTTCCAGGATTTCGCGCGCGCCCTTGCCGGAGAGGATGGCGAGCAGCACCGCCACCAGCCCGCGCACGATATGGGCGTCGGAATCGCCCTTGAATTCCAGCACCGGCCCGTCCGGTCCCTCGCGCCGCCCGCTCACCAGCCACACCTGGCTGGTGCAGCCCTGCACCTTGTTCGCCTCGGTGCGCTCGGCCTCGGGGAAGGGTGGCAGGGCGCGACCCAGCTCGATGACAAAGCGGTAGCGGTCTTCCCAGTCGTCGAGAAGTTCGAAATCGGCCACCAGGGCCTCGATATCTTGATCCGCTGCCATCGCACCTGCCCGTAAGACGCCGCCGACGCCGCCTCGGCGTCGCTGGTTGGTCGGTTCTGCGCCATATAGGCTGCGCGCAGCCCCGGCAAAAGTCGAGACAAGCAAAAAATGCGCCGCGCACGGGTGCGGCGGCGCGCTTTTTCTCAGAAGGCGGGGGGAGCCGCCTCAGGCGGGGCGCTTGGGCGGCGTCGGGACGCCGGTCGCGGATGCGGGAATGGCGGAAGGCTCGCCGCCCCAGCCGGGAACGAGATCCTGCGGGGTCAGGCCGTGGCTTGAGGCCGTCCCGGCGGGCGCGGCGGCGTCGGTGCGCGCGTGGCCGAGGGCGTCGGCCACCCATTTGATGCCGACCTGGGCCTTTTCGGTCAGGTTCACCAGCATGTCGCCGCCCACGGCGCAGGCGTCGGGCTGGCGCTGGCAGAAGCCGCGCGCGTCCGCCACCGCCGACTGCACCGCGACGAAGGCCTGCCACGGGCCGACCTCGCGCCCGTCGACGGACGTGCCGATGGGCAGCAGAAGCAGGATCAGTCCCAGCCAGAACGTCATGCGGATCAAAAAGAACATTGGAGCGCCTCGCTTCAAGCTCCCCCGGGCGGCCCCCGAACCGGCGGGCCTGGAACCTTTCCCCGGCTGAAACCGGCCCGCGCCAGCCTCAACCTTTGGATAACCATAGATACCAGAACGGGGGGCCTGCCGCAGCGCCCGCGCCGCCCTGCGCCCCCCGACTTTTCAAGACATCGTTAACGCTGGGCGGGCAGGCGGACCGGCCTTAGCAGTTCGTTTAAGGGCGCCGTGCAAGCTTGCGTGGGATGAACGAGGGGGCGTCGAAAGGCGCTGTGGGCAGCCATTGCGTGTCGCGAATGTGATGAGACACAAGCTTGGGCCGGATGAAAGTCCGTCCTATGCGTCCGATCCTCGGGGCAGCCTTGCCGATATCGGCACCCTGGCGTGGCGCAGCACCCAGGCGCTGGGCGCGCTGTCGCTGCTCTGCGCCGGCGCGGGCGGCGCGGTATTGCTGGTGGAGGCGGCGGGCCTTGCCTCCGGGGCCGCGTCCGACGGCCTCTGGCTGCTGGCCTGTGGTCTCGTTTCGGCCGCGCTCGCCGGGGTTTCCGGAGGATTGTCGCGCACCGCGGTGCGCCTGCGCGGCGCCGGGCCGGCGGCCGACATGGCCTTGATCACCCATCACCTGCGCTCCGGCGAAGTCATCACCATCGCCCATGCGCAATCCCCCTTCGCCGCCCTTCCGGGCGCGCAACTGGTGGGGCACGGCCTGTTCGAGCGGATCCTGGTGGCGGACCGGCCGGCCTTCCTCGCCGCTGTGTCGGGGGCGGCCGGACTGGCCCACGATGCCCATGACTTGCGGTGCGAGCTGCGGCTGCGCTGCGAGGCCGACGGGCTCTCGCCGGAATTCGTGTGGATGGAGATGCGCGCGTTTCCGCTGGAGGGCGGGCGTGTGCGCGCCTGCTGGCGCGATATCGGCGCGCAGAAGGCCCGCGCCGAGGAGGAAGCCGCCGCCCGCCAGGAGGCCGAGCGCGCCAATGCGGCGAAGAGCCAGTTCCTCGCCGCCATGAGCCACGAGCTTCGCACGCCGCTCAACACCATCCTCGGTTTCTCGGAAATGCTGCTAGGCGACGCGGCCGGCCGCATGGACGGCGAGAAGCGCGCCGAATACGCCCGCATCATCCATGACAGCGGCCAGCACCTGCTGGGCGTGGTGAACGACATTCTCGACCTCTCGCGGGTCGAGGCCGGAGCCTATGACCTCCTGGTGGAGCCGGTGGATGTGCGCCGCCTCGCCCAGACCTGCCACGACATGATGGCAATCGAGGCGGCGCGGCGGGATGTGCGCATCGCGCTCGGCCTGTCGAACCGGGTCCCGCCGATCCTCGCCGACCAGCGCGCTTTGAAGCAGATGCTGCTCAACCTGCTGTCCAATGCCCTGAAAGTCAGCGCGGCGGGCACGCGGGTGGACGTCTCGGCGTGGGCCGAGGGCGGCAATCTGCTGATCGCCGTCGCCGACCAGGGGCCGGGCATGTCGGCGGCCGACGTGGCGCGGCTCGGCGAACCCTTCTTCCAGACCGGCGACATGGAGCGCCGGCGCACCGGCAGCGGCCTCGGCCTTGCGGTGGTGCGGGCCCTGGTGCGCCTGCATGACGGCACGTTCGATGTGGCGAGCGTGCCCGGGCGCGGCACGACGGTGACGCTGAGCCTGCCGCTGACCCGCCCGGCGGTCGTGGTCGCGCCGTTCACGCGCGCCGGTGCTGCCGCTCAAACAGACGGGGAGCGTCTGCGCGCATGAGGATCGATTATGGCGAAAGCCCCGTCTCCGTCGGCGGGCCGGACGACACGCTGTTCGCGCAAGCCCCGCGCGGACGGCTCGGGCTGCGGTTTGCCGATGGGCTGGCGGCCCTGGTGGCGCTGGCCATGACCGGAGCCGTGCTGGCCAATGTGTTCGTGATGCAGAGCGGCACGCGCCCCGGCCCGCTGCCGGGCGGCACCGCCGTGCCCATCGCCCCGGTGCCGGTGCCGAAGCCCCAGGCCGCCAATGGCGGGGCGGGCAGCACCCATGTGCCGGCGGCCGCGCTTTCACCCACGCCCATGGCGAGCACGGCGGTGCCCATCACCACCGCTCCGGCCGGCGGCATCCTCGGCACGGTCAATATTTCCGGCGCCACCAATGCACCCGCCGCACCCGCCGGGGCCGGCGCCCCCATGAACATCGCTCCGACCCGTGCTGCGACCCCCGCCGCCCCGGCGCAGAGCGCGGCCGCGGCCGCCGCAGCTGCCATTCTCATGCCGCCGGCCGCCGTGCCGGGCGGGGCGGGAACGGCCAAGACCGGCACCGCCGCCGTCCGCCCGCCCGCGCGGCTGCCCGGTGTCGCCGTCTCCGGCACCGACGCCGTCACCGGCTCGGTGCGCCCGCCGGCGGAACTGGCGCCCTCGCCGCGCATCCTCGGTGTGCAGAAGACGCTGGCGAAGCTCGGCTACGGCCCGCTGAAGCTGGACGGCAAGCCGGGCCTGGAAACGCGGCTCGCCATCCAGCGTTTCGAGCGCGACCGCAACCTGCCGCCCGACGGCGAGATTTCCGACCGGGTGGTGAAGGAACTGATCGCCGTCTCCGGCACGGTGATCGACTGACATGCGCCTGAAGAGCGCCATTTTCGCCGCCGCCATCGTGCGCACCGCCAATGGCGCGGGCGCGTTCGCGGCGGTGCGCCGGCGCGGTTCCGAGGAGGCCGGCGCGGTATTCGTGAAAGTGGCGACGCTGGACGGGTGCGCGGCGCTTTATGGGCCGGCGCCGCAGAGCGCCTTCGATGCGGAAAATTCCGGCGCGCGCCTGTTCGCGGTCCTCGTGCCGCCCGGCTCGCCGGAGGAGGCCAGCGAGGCGCGGATGGTCAAGGAAATGCGCTTCGATCCCGATTTGTGGCTGCTGGAAATCGAGGACAAGGCCGGCCGCTCCTTCATCGATGTGGTGCCGGCCGACCGGGATCAGATGTAGCCGAGCCGTGCGAGATCCGGCCGGAGCAGCGCTTCGATTCCTGGCGGCAGGCCGGGACGCTCGGCCGCTTTCTCCGTCACGATTCGGCCGTGGCGATAATCCTGCGGCATGATCGGGCTGAGCGCGCCCTCCAGCATCCGCGGATCGAACGCGACGCCGATGCTCGCCGCCACCTTGCGGAGCGTGGCTTCGGGGTCGACCAGCAAATCCTCATAGCGAAAGGTGCCGATAAGCACGCCGCGCGCCTCCAGCTCCTCCAGCACCCACACCGAGGCGCGCCAGCGCCGGGCCGCCTCCGCATGGGTCAGCCCGGCGCGCCGCACCTTGGAATCCACGCAGCTGCGCCCATCGCGCATGATGAAGAGGAATCGGTAGCCGGCCATGGCGGTAAGGAAACGGTCCAGGACCGGTTCCTCGTCGAGATTGTAGAGGTCGTCGTGGTCGCCGAACCCCAGCACCTGCTCGGTGGTGATCTTGTTGCCCCAGATGCGCCCCGGATGGGCCCGGCGATCCGCCTCGCAGGCCGCGCGGAAGCGGGCGAGGCGATAGTCCAGCGGCCGCGTCATGGAGGGGGGCGGCATCTCACCCTCGTCGCCGCCCATGAGATGGGCGACGCTGCCGAATTCGGCACGGATCATCAGCGCGGGGTGGCGCTCCAGGCAGCCGGCCAGCAGGGAGGTTCCCCCCCGGCCCGGACCGAGCAGCAGAAAGGGGGAGGGGGAGCCGATCGCACGAGGGGGCATGCCGCTTTATCCGCATCGCGCGGGGACGAAGGGGTCAGAGCGAGCAACGCCCTAACGATAAGTTGCGCATATTTAGGTGTGCAATCGCATAAGCGCAATCAATCTATTTGCTCAGCCCCAAGAAACTTCCGGAGCCTATCTGCGTTGTAAGGGTCACGGGGACCCACGAGGAGCAGCCAGATGGGAACGGTGTTATCGTTTTACGCCACGCGGGGAGGGCGCGCACGAAAAACGACGGCGCGTCAGCAATCGGACGAGGCGCCGAAGCGCGCCGGAACGGCGCAGATCTATATTCTGCCGGTGGTGCGCATCGAGCGTCATACCGAGACGGCGGTCGCCGCCGGCGCAAAGCCGCGGCGCCGGGAGGATGGCCCCTCCCAGTGCCAGGCGTAAAAAGGCCCGACGCCCCGAGGGGAATGGCGCGGAAGACGCGCGCCGCGCGTCCGTGCCGGTTTGATTCTTAAATCATTGCGTGGCGGCGCAGCTCGCGGCTTCCAGCTGCTTGCGCACGGCATCGCGTACATCGCCATAGCGCGCGAACGCGCGGATCAGGACGATGCCCGTCGTCGTCGGCGATTCTACCACAAGGCGGTCCGCCGCCGTGATTTCCTCATCCTCCGGCAAGGCTGCGCGCTGCGCCTGCGAGAGCAGATCCAGTTCGATCACGCGCCCGGCCGCCTGGTCGTTCAGGGCGTAAAAGGCGAGGCCCCGGTTCGTATAGAACGAGACCGAGGTGTAGTCGCCGGTCTGCGGCACGCGCACCTTCAGCGGCCGCTCGCGCAAATCATACCGGCAGACCGCGCTGACGAAGGCGGGATCGGTCATGGGCAGCACGGTTTCTCCGCGGTCCGGCAGCAGCACCAGCGTATTCACCGGCGCCAGCGGCACCAGCCGCTGATAGGCGGACGCCTGGGCAAGCCGCGGCATGGCCAGCACCGACACCAGATGGACGATGCCGGCGAGCACCAGCACCATGGCGAGCGGCAGCAGCAGCAAGCGCGGGGCGGCCGGCACCGCCTGGAAAATCGCGGCGAGCCGCTCGACCGGGCCCGGTGCGCGGGCGGTGGAGCGATAGGCGGGACGCGAGCGGCGGAACAGGGAAGCGAAGGTCATGGGCACCGCTCCGTGACGATGCGCGGCAACTGGCCGTCGTCCTGCGCGCCCGAGGCGAAGCTGAACGGCGCGTCGTAGAGGCGCAGCGCCACCCGCAGGCGCCCGCGGGCGCCAGTGGGCAGCCAGTTTCCCGCCCGCGCCCGTGGCGAGAGATGCACATTGATGCTGCCGTCGGGTTCATACACCAGCTCGGCGCTGGTGAAGCCGTGGCGCTCCGCCTCGTTCGGCACCAGGGCGCCCTTGTCGTCCGTCAGCGTCAGCGTCCACAGGCGCGACTGGGGCAGGGGCCCGGAAATGCGGATGTCGCACCGCCCGTCCAGCGGCGCGCCGGCGGAATCACTGTCGGCCAGGAACAGCAGGCCGTCGGCCAGTTCCAGCGGCAGCTCGCCGGTGCGCGCGAAGGCCGCGACCGCATAGGGATCGGCCTGGGTGGTGCCGGAGCGCGGCCAGCCCTGCCACGCGCCGAGGCGCACGATGTCCATGCCGCGCGAATGCGTGACCGCGAAATAGGTGGCACCAAGGCCGATCGCCGCCGCCGCGGCGAGCGTGGTGGCAAGGGTCACGAGGCGCACGGCAGGTCCAGGGATCCGGCCAGATGTCGGGCTGCGGCCAAGTGTTGGGCTCCGGTCAATTGGTGCGCGTCGGCGCCGCCGGAGCGCCGGCAGCGGGCGTTCCCATGGCGGTTGGCCCGGGCAGAGGCGGCAAGGGCGGCGCGGTGCGGAAGATCTGTTCCAGGCGGATCAGGCGTTCGGTGCTGCGCGGCGAGAGGGTGATCGGGCGCTGGATCGAATCCAGCTCCGGCACCTCGATGGGCGAGGGCTTGTCGTCAAGCTTGGGGGCGGGCTGGTCGCCCACGCCGGGAATGAATTTGCGCTCCACGCCCTGGTGCGCATAAGCCATGATTTTCTGCCAGGTCATCGCGGGCAGCGTGCCGCCGGTCATCTTGTTCATGGACGTGTAATCGTCATTGCCGAACCAGACGCCGCCGACGTAATTCCCGGTGAAGCCCATGAACCAGGCGTCGCGATAGGCATTGGTGGTGCCGGTCTTGCCGGCGACCTTGATGTTCTCGAGCCGCGCGCGGCGGCCGGTGCCGTTCTCCACCACGTTGTTCAACATGGGGTTGATCATGTCGATGACGTTCGGCGGGATCACTTCCACCGATTTCGGCGCGTCGCGGTCGAAGCGCCACACCACTTCGCCATTGGCGACGCGCATCTCCACCACCGCGTGCGGATAGACGCTCTTGCCCCCGTTGGCGAACACGCTGTAGGCGGTCACCATGTCCACCACCGTCACCTCCGCGGCGCCCAGAGGCAGCGGCGCGCTGGGCACGAGGTTCGAGGTGATGCCCATCTTGTGCGCGAGATCGATGATCTTGGCGCGGCCGAACTTCTCCGCGAGCCGCACCGCCACCGTGTTCAGCGAATGCTGGAGCGCGGTGATCAGCGGGATGGAGCCCATATAGGAGCGGCCGTAGTTCTGCGGGCACCAATTGCCCAGGCAGATCGGCGCGTCCTGCACGATGGTGGTGGGCTTGTAGCCGTTCATCAGCGCGACCGTGTAGACGAACGGCTTGAACGAGGAGCCGGGCTGGCGCAGGGCGTCGGTGGCGCGGTTGAACTGGCTCTCGCCATAATCGCGTCCGCCCACCATGGTGCGCAGCGTGCCGTTGGGCTCCATGATGACCACGGCGCCCTGGCTCACCTTATAGTCCTTGCCATACTGCCGCAGCGACTGGTCGAGGGCGGCTTCCGCCACCTTCTGGATATTGGGGTCGAGCCCGGTGCGCACCACGAAGCTGCGCTCGGTGATGCTCTTCGGCAGCGCATCCACCAGGCGACGCACCTCTGCGAAGGCGTAGTCGAGATAATAGTCCGGCACCGCCATGTCGCTGCGGTCCACCGGGGTGGCGGGATTGCGGCGGGCGCCGAACACCTGACCCTCCGTCAGGAAGCCGGCGTCCACGAGATTGTCCAGCACCGTGGAGGCGCGGGCGCGGGCGGCCGGCAGATTGACGTGCGGGGCATATTTGCTCGGCGCCTTGAACAGGCCGGCGAGCATGGCGGCTTCGGCGAGGTTCACCTCGCGCACCGACTTGCCGAAGTAATATTGCGCCGCCGCGTCCACCCCATAGGCGCCGCCGCCGAGATAGGCGCGGTCGAGATAGAGCTTGAAGATCTGGCTCTTGGTGAGCCGGCTTTCCAGCCAGAGCGCGAGGAACGCTTCCTTGATCTTGCGCTCGATGGTGCGCTCGTTGGAGAGGAACAGGTTCTTGGCGAGCTGCTGGGTCAGCGAGGAGCCGCCCTGGCGCACGCCGCCGGCCTTGGCATTGGTGACCACGGCGCGGAACGTGCCGGCGATGTCGATGCCGAAATGCTCGTAGAAGCGCCGGTCCTCGGTGGCGAGCACGGCCTTCAGCAGGTAATCGGGGAAATCGGCCAGCGGCACGGTGTCGTTCTGGCGCACGCCCCGCTCGCCCAGCACGTTGCCGTAGCGATCCAGGAAGGTGACGGCGAGTTCGGTGCGCTTCAGCCAATCGTCGGAGGTCTCGTGGAATGCCGGCAAGGCGAGCGCCAGCACGACCACGGAGCCGGCCGCCCCGAGGGTGAAGCCCTCCGACGCCATGCCCACCAGGAAGCGCGGTATGCCGGAGAGCGAGAAATGCTCCATGAAGGCGGAATAGGAGCTGGCGACCCGGCGGGTGAAGGTGCCCAGCCGGAACAGGGTGCTGTCGATGCGCGCGTCGAAATCCAGCAGCGCGTTGCGCAGCCGGGTCTTGAAGGAGGGTTTTGAACCTTCGCTCACCGCTTGATGCTTCTCATCGCCAGTCCGTCCAAAGGCGTGTCGCGCCCCGCGCGCCTTTGCCAAACGTCGCCATTGCCAAACGCCGCTACCGTCTTCTGCTCGTGCACCCGCGTGTCAAAAACACGGCGGCGTGCCACTGCCTGTCTATAACCCGCGGCGCGGATTGCCGCGAGTGCCACGTGACGCGGCGCAAGCAGACGTGAGGATGGGGTAAATTTTCGCCGCGCGGTTCAAGCCGCGGGAGGCTTCGTGGTAAGGAGGACCATGCCCGACCGCGCGCCCTCCGATCAAAAGCCCGTAGCCGTGCCCGATATGGCGCCGGATGCCGGCGGCCCCGAGGCCGAGGTTCCGTTCTGGCGCGCGAAGGCGCTGGCGCAGATGAACCCGGCCGAGTGGGAAAGCCTGTGCGACGGCTGCGGGCGCTGCTGCCTCGTGAAACTGGAAGACGAGGACAGCGGCGACATCGCCTATACAGATGTGGTGTGCCGGCTGTTCGAGGCCCATTCCTGCCATTGCTCCGACTATCCCAACCGGCAGGAGCAGGTGACCGACTGCGTGCGCCTGACGCCGGAGGCGGTGGCCGAACTCTCCTGGCTGCCGCCGACCTGCGCCTATCGCCTGCTGGACGAGGGCAAGGACCTGCCCTGGTGGCATCCGCTCGTGTCCGGCTCGGCGGAGACGGTGCACGAGGCGGGCATTTCCGTGCGGGGCAAGGTGGCCGGCGGCGAACAGATGTTCGGCCTGTTCGAACTGGTGGACCATGTGGTGTCCTGGCCCCTGCGCTGGCCCAAGGGGTCGCGCGGAAGCGGTCTGGCGGGCCGCCGCGCGCGGGGCGCCGCAGCCCCCCGCAAGCCGCGCGCCGGCGCCTGACGCCGGTCGGCCCTACGCCGGCGCCGGCCCGAGACGGCGCGCAAGATCGCAGTCGCGTGCCAGCACCGCCCAGCCGTGCCCGAGCAGGGCCAGCCCCACGAGGCTGCTGATGCTCCAGCACACCCAGGCATCGAGCGGCACGTTCTGCCAGCTGAACGATTTCTGCAGCACGAAGCCGGTGAATTCCACCCAGCGCCCTTCGAGATAGATGCCGGAGAGCCCGATCAGCCATACCGGGCCGGCTTTTGCCTGTGCCGCGCACAGCACGATCACCAGCGGGACCAGCGGCTCCAGCGAGTTGCGGCCAAGGCCGTCGCGGCTGTAGCCCCAGAACAGGAGCATAAGGGCGAAGGTCGCGACGATGACGGCGCAGGTCTGGCGACGGCGTATGTCGCCGCCCGGCCGCGCCAGGGCGATATAGGCCGGGAAAAACAGGCAGAAGCCGAGGCCGCCGGGCAACGTCTTGGCATATTGAGCGGTCCAGCGCAGTCCATCGCTGATCGGGCCTTCGATCCACTCGCGCATGTTGCTGGAATAATAAAAAGCCGTGGGGCTCAGCGTGAGCCAGAAATTGTCCCATCGCGTGCCGAGCCAGGCCCAAGCGGACTGCGCGGGCGCGGTGCCCCGGCCGTCGCCGCCGAGATAATCCATGAACAGGTCATGGGCGCCGAGCCAGGCCTTGTAGGCAAGCCAGGGCGCCATCAGAACCAGCGCGACGACCCCGAACGTGAGGGCCGCGCGCACCGCGGCGATCCCCCGCTGGCGGACCGGCCCCACGGCCCCGAGCGCGATCCAGATGGCGATCAGCCCCAGCGGCGGCAGGAACAGCAGACCCACCGGATGGCTCAGCCAGGCCAGCACGACGCATCCTGCCGCCACGCCCGGGCGGGCGCGCAGGAGTTCGGCCAGGGAGAGCAGGATGAAATATCCGGCAAGCACCTTGGGCCATAGGAAGACGGTATTGATCAGCATGGACGGCGCGAGCGCCACCCACAGGCAGCCCAGCATCCAGGGGCGGCTCGCGGGCCTGATGCCGAGGACCACCAGCAGATGCCCGGCGCCGAGCACGACCATTGCGTTCGCGATCCAGCCCAGCAGGCGGGCGAGATAGGCTCCGTCCGCGGTGCCGGGCCAGGGCTTGCGTTCCAGGTTCGGCGTGTCCTGGGTCGTGGAGCCGAACACATAAAGCAGCGTGTTGGTGGCCAGCGGGATCAGCGGGCCGCGCGAGGTCACCGACCATTCGCCGAAATAATCCTTGCTGCGCTCGATGCCGTCCTTGCCGTGGAACATGTAGGCGGCGGTGATATAGGGAATGATGTGGTCCGGCGGCGAGGCCACCATGCGGGCGGGGATCACCGTGTCCGCATGGGTTTCCTGGGCGATGGGCAAGGGATTGAGGCCGACCGCCATGGCCATGGCGATCATCGCCCCCCAGAGCAGGAACACGCCCGGCCCCTGGTCGCCGAGGGATACCCGCACCGTGCGGTGCCGCCACCATAGCCGCGCGAGATCCAGGGCCAGCGCCACCGTCGCGCCGCCGTAGAGCAGCGCCACCATCAGGTGGTTCGCGGGGTGGAGCACCCATAACAGCAGCCCGGTGGCGGCGAGGGCGAGCAGGCCCGGCAGCGGCACGAAGGCCGAGGGCAAGCGGCGGGAGGCCCCGACGCGCGCATTCCACCAGAGGCCCGGAACCAGCAGCAAAGCGAGGATGATCAGCGCGGAGAGACACACCCAGCCGTAATTCGTGCCCATCTGCGGGAACCCTCTGGTGCTCTGAAATGGCGCGGCGCCCCGGGCGTGTCGGGCCAGCACCTTCTCTATATCGATCCGCGCGCTCCGCTTGAAGCCGCTTGGCGCGCCCCGGCGCCGCGTGGGCTTCGAGCGGCGCGCGCAGATGTCATCGCCTGGGGCTTGATCTTGACGCGCCGAAGCGGTACCGAGCGCGCCCTTCTGCGCTATGTTGCAGCGCACGCACCTCGCTCCGTTTCGGGAACCCCACCATGGCGGCCTGCGGCCTGGATTTCGGCACGTCCAACACCACGCTCGGGCTCAACGGGTCGCGCGGGCCGCATCTGGCGCCGGTGGAGGGTGATGCGGTGACCGTGCCGAGCGCGATCTTCTATCCCCGCACGGGCGCGCCGGTGATCGGCCGCGCGGCCATGGCCGCTTATGTCAGCGGCGAGCAGGGGCGCCTGATGCGGGCGCTGAAATCCGTGCTCGGCAGCGCGCTGGTGGACGAGACCACGGCGGTCGGCCGCACCCGCGTGACCTTCCGCAAGGTGATCGGCGCCTATATCGCCGAGGTGAGGCGGCGCGGCGAGATCGACGCCGATGCACCGCTGGACCAGGTGGTGCTCGGACGGCCGGTGCATTTCGTCGATGGCGATGCGGCGGGCGACGCGCGCGCCCAGGACGTGCTGGGCGACGTGGCGCGGGAAATCGGCTTTTCGCACATCTCCTTCCAGTTCGAGCCGATCGCCGCCGCGCTCGATTACGAGCGGCAAGTGAATGGGGAAGAGCTGGCGCTGATCGCCGATATCGGCGGCGGCACCTCGGATTTTTCCATCGTGCGCATCGGCCCCGACCGGCGCGACAAGCCGGACCGGGCGGACGACATTCTCGCCAATGACGGCGTGCGCATCGGCGGCACGGATTTCGACCGCGCGCTCAGCCTCGGCATGGTGATGCCGCTGCTCGGCCACGGCAGCCCCATGAAGCGCGCCGGCCTTTCCGCGCCCGCGAGCCTGTTTCAGGATCTCGCCACCTGGTCCTCCATCAACCGTCTGTACGATCCGCGCGTGCAGCGCTCGATCCGCGAGATGGAGCGCGAATCCGCCCGCCCGGAACTGATCCGCCGCCTCGCCCATGTGGTGAGCGAGGAGCGCGGCCACACGCTGGCCATGGCGGCGGAGGAGGCGAAGATCGCGGTCTCCGAGGACGGGCGCACCGCCATCGATCTTGCCTGGCTGGAGCCCGCGCTCGCGGTCGGCATCGTGCATGACGATCTCGTTGCCCATACCGACACGCTTTCCGGGCGCATCGCCCGGCGCATCACCCATTGCCTGAAGGAGGCGGGGGTGAAGGCGAGCGACATCGACGCGCTGTTCCTCACCGGCGGCTCGACGCGCCTTGCCCATGTGCGCTCCGCCATCGTCGCCATGGCGCCGCAGGCGCGGATCGTGGCGGGCGACACGTTCGGCTCGGTGGGCACCGGCCTTGCGGTGGAAGCGGGCCGGCGCTACGGGCGATAGCCCGCGCGCCTTTCCCGGCCGCGCTCCGGGCGATGGGCGGGAAAGCGCGACGGTCCGCCCGCTTTGCCTTATCCCTGTCGTCGGAAAAGGCTATTTTCCCGTGCCGCATCCCGCGCGGCCCATGTGGATTCGGACATGCAGGCCAAGCGCGTCACCTTTCCACGCTCCGTGACTCCCTATCTGCTGCTGGCGCCGCAGCTGGCCATCACGCTCGTGTTCTTCGTCTGGCCGGCCGGGCAGGCGGTGGTGTCCTCGCTGTTCGCGGAGGATGCCTTCGGCCTCTCGCGCGCCTTCGTCGGCCTCGCCAATTTCGCGACCCTGTTCCGCGATCCCACCTATCTCAACGCGTTCCAGGTCACGGCGGTGTTCTCCGCCAGCGTGACGCTGCTCGCCATGGGGGTCGCGCTGGTGCTGGCGCTGGCGGCGGACCGGATCGGCAAGCGGGCCGGGCCCTATCGCGTGCTGCTGGTGTGGCCCTATGCGGTGGCGCCGGCGGTGGCGGGCATCCTGTGGTGGTTCATGTTCAACCCTTCCATCGGCCTTCTCGCCCGCACCCTCGGCGCCCTCGGCATCACGTGGAACCACTTTCTCAATGGCGAGCAGGCGCTTTTGATGGTGATCCTGGCGGCCGCCTGGAAGCAGGTGAGCTATAATTTCCTGTTCTTCCTGGCCGGCCTTCAGGCCATTCCCGCGAGCCTGATGGAAGCCGCGGCGCTGGACGGCGCCGGGCCGGCGCGCCGGTTCCGCTTCGTGGTCTGGCCGCTGCTGGCGCCCACCACCTTCTTCCTGCTGGTGGTGAACCTCACCTATGCCTTCTTCGACACCTTCGGCATCATCCACGCCACCACCGGCGGCGGGCCGGGGCAGGCGACCACGATCCTGGTCTACAAGGTGTTCCGCGACGGCTTCGGCGGGCTCGATCTCGGCGGCTCGGCGGCGCAATCGGTGGTGCTGCTGGTGATCGTCATCGCGCTCACCGCCATGCAATTCCGTCATATCGAACGCCGGGTGCAATATTGATGGCCGGCTCCGGACGCCTGCTCGGCCTGCTGGCCCATCTCGCGCTGATCCTCGGCGTGGTGGTGATGGTGCTGCCGGTCTATCTCGCCTTTATCGCCTCCACCCATTCGGGAGGCGATTTCCTCTCCGGTCGCATCGGGCTTCTGCCGGGAAGCCTGTTGCTGGAGAATTACCGCACCGCTCTGTTCACGGGCTCCAGCACCCAGGGCTTTCCGCCCGTCGGGGGCATGCTGCTGAACAGCTTCGTCATGGCCATGGCGATCGCGCTCGGGAAGATCGCCATCTCGCTGCTCTCCGCCTTCGCGGTCTGCTATTTCCGCTTCCCGCTGCGGCAGACGGCATTCTGGCTGATCTTCATCACCCTGATGCTGCCGGTGGAGGTGCGCATCCTGCCCACCTTCCAGGTGGTGGCCGACCTCTCGCTGCTGAATTCCTACGGCGGCCTCACCCTGCCGCTGATCGCCAGCGCCACGGCGACCTTCCTGTTCCGCCAGGTGTTCATGACGATTCCCGACGAATTGACCGAGGCCGCGCTGATCGACGGCGCCGGGCCGCTGCGGTTCTTCTGGCATGTGCTGCTGCCGCTTTCGCGCACCAATATCGCGGCGCTGTTCGTCATCCTCTTCATCTATGGCTGGAACCAGTATCTCTGGCCGCTGCTCGTCACCACGGATACGCGCTATTACACCATCGTCATGGGCATCCAGCGGCTCGCGGCCGCGGCGGTGGAGGCCGATCCCGTGTGGCATCTGGTGATGGCCACCGCCATCCTCGCCATGCTGCCGCCGATCCTGGTGATCGCCTTGATGCAGAACCTGTTCGTGCGCGGGCTGACGGAAACCGAGAAATAACCCGCCTGCTCAGGGCCGGCCCTTGTCCGCCAGCGCCTCGCGCAGACGGCCGGTGGCGGCGCGCCCCAGGATGAGGGGCGTCGGCAGGCCCTCCAGCGCCACGTGCGCGCGGTCCCGCGAGGGGGTTTCGATGCTGCGCAGCCGGTCGCAATTCACCATCAGCGAGCGGCCGAGGCGCAGGAACGGCGGGCGCGGCAGCAAGGTCTCGAAGGTGCCGAGCGTGCGCAGCATCATCAAGGGTGGCTGGCCGGCGAGGAACACGCGGGTGAAGTCGCCGTCCGCCCGCAGCGCGACGATGTCCGACGGCGGCGCGAAGACCGTGCGGTTGGGCGTGCGCAGTTCCAGCGTCGCCCCCGGGGCGAGCGGCTGCGCCGGCACGGGCTCGGGAGCGGCCGGGGAACCGATCTGGCGCATGGCGCGGCGCAGGGCGTCGGCCAGGCGCTCGGGCGAAACCGGCTTCAGCAGATAATCCACCGCATCCACCGCGAAGGCTTCCACCGCGTGCTGGGCATGGGCGGTGACGAAGATCACACGCGGCGGGTCTTCCAGCGCCTGCAGCAGCTCGAAGCCGCTGCCGTCGCCGAGCTCGATATCGAGGAACACCAGGTCCGGCTGCTCGCGCACCAGCAGGTCGAGCGCGTCTTCCACGCCATCGGCCTCGCCGGCGATGCGCACCTGCGGGTGCGCCTCCAGCAGGCGGGCGATAGCGCGGCGGGCGCGCGCCTCGTCGTCCACGATCACGGCGCTCAGCACGGCGCGCCCTCCAGGATCAGCTCGGCCACCACACGGCGTGCGGCGGGGCCGGTACTGCCCGTGGGCGCGGCCTCGTGCAAGGTGAAATAATGCCGCCCGGGATAATGAAGCGCGAGGCGCCGCCGCACATTGGCGAGGCCCACCCCGCTCCGGCGCGGCCGCTTGGGGGAGGGGGAGAGCGTGCCGGTATTGCCGATGCGGATGCGCAGCCCCTCGCCCTCGGTCCGGATCGCGATGTCGATGCGCAGCCCGTGGCGGCGGGTGCCGTGCTTGATGGCGTTTTCCACCAGCGGCTGCAGCAGGTAGCTGGCGATGGGCCGGACCGCGGCGTCGGGCGCGACGTCGAGGGTCGCCACCAGCTGGTCGCCGAAGCGCGCCTCCTGGATGCGCAAATAAGCGGCAAGGCTGGCCGCCTCGGCCGCGACGCTCGCCACCGGCTGGTCGTGGGTGGCGAGCGAAAGGCGCAGATAATCGGAGAGTTCGCGCACCATCACGAGGGCCGTCGCCGGGTCGTCCTGCACCTCTTCCGCGACGCCGTTGAGCGCGTTGAACAGGAAGTGCGGATCGAGCTGAAGCCGCAATTCGCGCAATTCGGCGCGCAAGGCCTCGGCCTCGGCCAAGGCGGCGCGCTGTCGGTCGCTGCGCGCGCCGATCTCCGCCCGCACCCAGAAGAAGGCGAGGCTCCAGCCCATCATGGTGAAGAAATAATAGATCAGCGGCGCCAGCACCTGCTGTTCCGGCCGCCAATTGGGGATCGGCCAGCCGAAATAATGGCGCACCATGCTGATGCAGCCCACCAGGAACGCCGCCGCCGCGAACGAGAGAAGGGCGATCCACAGCACCGCGCGCAGGTTGATCGCAGCGTCCACGCCCACCTTCAGATAGGCGGCGCGCATGGCGGTGGTGACCAGGATCAGCAGCGGCAGGGCGATCAGCGTCAGGCCGAGCGAAATGCCGAAATTCTCGTAGGAGACCCAGCGATTGGTCAGGTCGACGATGGAGAACAGGCTCCAGCCCATCACCTGGGCGCGCAAGAACGCGGACCGCCGCGCCCACCAGGCGGCGAGCGGATTGCGCGCCAAGACCGCGTCCTGCCTCGTCAAGATGCCGGCTCCCCACCCAACGCCGCCCGCGTGCGGGCAAACGTCCCCGCCAGCAGGAAAGGCGATTTGCGCCCGCGCGGCAAGGCGCTGCGGGGTGTTTGGCTGTGTGCGCCGCAGAAGTCGTCGGCGTGATCGATTTTTCCGCCCGGTTCATCGACTTCAAAAAGCGCCGCGTGACGCTTCGTGAGATCCAGATGCCGTGTCCCAGATGGACTCGCAATTCTGGAGCAATGACAGATGGCGAACGTGAATTACGCTGTTGCCGACAATTGGGGTTCGGGCTTCGTCGGCGCCATGACGGTGCCCGCCGGGTCGGCAGGTCTCAACGGGTGGACGGTGGAATTCGATGCCGCCTTCGACATCTCCAACATCTGGGGGGCCGAGATCGTCAGCCACGTGGGCGATCATTATGTCATCCGCAACATGCCCTGGAACGCCACCGTGCCGGCGAACGCGAGCGCCTCGTTCGGCTTCCAGGCCGGGCCGGGCAGCGCTGCTACCAGCGCCAGCGGCTTCACGCTGAACGGGGTGGGCGGCGATCCGGCGCCGGTCCTGCCCGCGTTGTCGGTGGCGGATGCGGCGGTGACGGAAGGCGACAGCGGCACCAGCGACCTTGCCTTCACGGTCAGCCTCTCCGCGCCCTCCACGACGCCGGTGACGGTGCGCTATTCCACCGCCAACGGCACCGCGACCGCCGGCAGCGATTTCACCGCCGCCACGGGCTCCCTCATCTTCGCGCCCGGTGAGACCTCCAAGGTGGTGCATGTGGCGGTTGCCGGCGATACGGCGGTGGAGGCGAACGAGACCCTCTCGCTGACCCTCTCGGCGCCCTCGGGTGCGACGCTCGCCCATGCCAGCGCCACCGGCACGATCCAAAACAACGACACGGCCACCGGGGGTGGCGGCACCGGCGGCGGGGGAAGCGGCACCGGCGCGGGCCGGGTGTTCAGCGTCACCACCGACGGTGCGGACATCGTCGGCTTCGATCCGGCCAAGGACAAGCTCGACCTCGGCGGGGTGAGCGTCCACAATTTCATCGTTGTGGATACGCCGGCCGGGGTCGGCTTCATGAATCCCTGGTCCGGGGAAACCGCCATCGTTCAGGGCGTGTCGCTGGGCCAGCTCACCATCGACAGCTTCATGCCGATCGAGAACACCCATCTGCGGCAGGATCTCTCCGGCGCGCTGGCGTGGGAGCAGGGCATCACCCCCGAGCCGCACACCGTCTATGCGCGCTCGCACGAGATCGGCCAGATCGACAAGGTGGCGTTCGATCCCGCGACCGATGTGGTGGACTTCCGCTATTTCGGCACCCGCGAGCAGATCTACATGGTGGATAGCGCGGAAGGGGTGGTGATCTCCAATTCCGGCACCGGGCAGGCGCTGATCCTGCTGGGCGTGAAGGTGGCGGACCTCACCATCGATAATTTCGAGTTCCACTTCGCCCAGGTGCGCGAGGACCGGGTGGCGCTGCAGCTCGGCTTTTCCTCGGTGCCGGATTCCCAGGTCCTGCCGCAGGGCGTGCCCATCGCCGGCACGGACGAATGGCCCTCCCACACCGGCACCGGCACCCCGCCGAGCGGCGTCCAGGGCGAGACCTTCACCATCGCCTGGAACTACGGCTCGGACGCGGTGCTGGATTTCAACCCGGCCTCGGACAAGCTCGATTTCGGCTGGTTCAAGGCCTATGAATTCTCCATCGCCGAGACGCCCGCCGGGCTCGTCATCACCATCGATGGCAACCACCAGACCTATACCTTGCCCGGCGTGACGCTGTCGCAGATCGAGATGAGCAACATCATCGCGCTCGACACCACGACCCGCGCGGAATGGCAGGCGGCGATCGATGCCGCGCCGCCCGCCCCGGTGCTGCCGGTGCTCAATGTGGCGGACGCCAGTATCGCCGAGGGCGATGCCGGCACGGCGAGCCTGATGTTCACCGTCACCCTCTCGGCGCCCTCCGCGAGCCAGGTGAGCGTGAGCTATTCCACCTTGAACGGCACCGCGACGGCGGGCTCGGACTATGCCTCCAGCGTCGGCACCATCGTGTTCGCGCCCGGCGAAACCTCCAAGATGATCCATGTGCCGGTGACCGGCGACACCTTGAGCGAGCTGAACGAGAGCTTCAGCCTGCATTTGTCCGCACCGGTGGGAGCGACCATCAACGACGGCTCGGCCGTGGGCACCATCGTCAATGACGATGTGGACTCCAATCCCGCCGCTCCGCCGGTGATCTCCATTGCCGACGCCCAGGTGGCCGAGGGCGATGCGGGCGAGGCGCATTTCATGTTCATGGTCACGCTGGACAAGGCCTCGGCCACCCCCGTGAGCGTGCATTACGCCACCGCCAACGGCACCGCCACCGACGGCTCGGACTATAGCGGCGACAGCGGCACCCTCACCTTCGCGCCCGGCGAGACCTCGCAGATGGTGCATGTGCACGTCATGGGCGACACGGCGGTGGAGGCGAATGAGACCTTCACCGTCACCCTGTCGGACGCCACCGGCGCCACCCTCGGCGACGCGGTCGCCACCGGCACCATCCTCAATGACGACAGCGCCCCCGGCACGCCGCCGGCGCTTTCCATCGCCGATCTCGCGGTCACCGAAGGCAATGGCGAGCACAGCCATTTCGTCTTCACGGTGACGCTCGACAAGCCGGCGACCGGCCCGGTGAGCGTGCAATACGCCACCGCCAACGGCACCGCCACGGCGGGAGCCGACTATGTGGCGGGCACCGGCACGGTGACCTTCGCGGCCGGGGAAACCGCGAAGACCGTGCATGTGGACATCGTCGGCGACACGGCGGTGGAGGGGAACGAGACCTTCTCGGTCACCCTCTCCAATCCCTCGGGCGCGACCATCGCCGACGGCACGGCCATCGGCACCATCCTCGACGACGACAGCGCGCCGGTGGTGCTGCCGGCGCTTTCCATCGGCGATCTCTCGGTCGCCGAGGGCAATGGCGAGCACGCCCACTTCATGTTCACCGTCACGCTGGACAAGCCGGCGCTCGGCCCCGTTACGGTGCAATATGCCACCGCCGACGGCACGGCGGTTGCCGGCGCGGACTATGTGGCCGGTACGGGCACGATCACCTTCGCGGCGGGGGAGACCTCGAAGACCGTGCATGTGGACATCGTCGGCGACACGGTGGTGGAAGCCAACGAGACCTTCTCGGTGAAGCTCTCCAATCCCTCGGGCGCGACCCTCGCCGACGCCACGGCGGTCGGCACCATCCTGAACGACGATGTGGCCCCCGTGGTGCCGCCGGCCGTCTCCATCGCCGACGCGACGCTCGCGGAAGGCAATAGCGGCACGGGGCAGATGAGCTTCACCGTGACCCTGGACAAGGCCGCGACCGGCCCGGTGAGTGTGCAATATGCCACCGCCAACGGCACCGCCACGGCGGGCTCGGACTATGCGTCCAAGACCGGCACCGTCACCTTCGCGGCCGGCGAGACCACGAAGACGATCCAGATCGCGGTCACCGGAGACACGGCGGTGGAGGCGAACGAAAGCTTCACCGTGAAGCTCTCCAACCCCACAGGCGTGACCATCGCCGACGGCACCGCCACCGGCACCATCGTCAATGACGACGTCGCCACCCCGCCGGCGGGGACGGCCGGCCTCGATTATGTGGTGAACGACAATTGGGGCGCCGGCTTCGTCGCCAGCATGACGGTGGAAGCCGGGCCCTCCGCGCTCAACGGCTGGACGGTGGAGTTCGATTCCGCCTTCACCATCACCAACATCTGGAACGCGCAGATCGTCAGCCACGTCGGCACCCATTATGTGGTGCGCAATGCGGCGTGGAACGGCACCGTGGGCGCCGGTAAGGAGGTCGCGTTCGGCTTCCAGGCGAGCGCCGGGGCGGGCGGCACGGCGGCGACGGGCTTCCTGGTGAATGGCGCGCCGGTCGGCGGCGATCCGGCCCCGGTGCTGCCCACGCTCGCGGTGGGCGATGCCAGCGTCACCGAAGGCCATGCCGGCACCAGCGATCTGGCCTTCACCGTCTCGCTCTCGGCGGCCTCCGGTACGCCGGTGACGGTGGCCTATGCCACCGCCAACGGCACGGCGACCGCCGGCTCCGACTATGCCGCGCTCGCCGGCACGCTCACCTTCGTCCCCGGCGAGACCACCAAGGTGGTGCACGTGCAGGTGGCCGGCGACACGGCGGTGGAAGCCAACGAGACGCTCACGCTCACCCTGACCAATCCCACGGGCGCGACGCTTGCCGACGCCAGCGGCATCGGCACCATTCTCAATGACGACGTGGTGCCGCCCGTCGTGTCGATCGCCGACGGCACGCTGACGGAAGGCAATGCCGGCACGAGCGACTTCGCCTTCACCGTGACCCTGGACAAGGCGGCGAGCGGCCCGGTGAGCGTGCAATATGCCACCGCCAACGGCACCGCGAGCGCGGGCCCCGACTATGCCGCCAAGAGCGGCACGGTCACGTTCGCGGCCGGCGAGACCTCGAAGGTGGTGCATATCCAGGTGACCGGCGACACGGCGGTGGAGGCGAACGAGACCTTCACCGTGAAGCTCTCCGCCCCCACGGGCGCGACCCTCGGCCATGCCACCGCCACCGGCACCATCGTGAATGACGACACCGCCCCGCCGGCCCATCTGCCGGAAATCTCGGTGAGCGACGCCTCGGTGGTGGAGGGCAATCCCGGTACGGGCGGCGGCGGGCTGGACGGCTGGCTGTCCACCTCCGGCAACCAAATCGTCGATGCGGCGGGCAATGCGGTGCAGATCGGCGGCGTGAACTGGTTCGGCTTTGAATCCGACACCATGTCGCCGCACGGCCTGTGGACGCGCGGCTACAAGGACATGATGAACCAGATGGAGGATCTGGGCTTCAACACCATCCGCCTGCCGTTCTCCACCGACATGCTGCATGCGACCGCGCAGGCGAACGGCATCGACTATTCCAAGAACCCGGACCTCGCGGGCCTCACCCCGCTCCAGGTGATGGACAAGATCGTCGATTATGCCGACGAGATCGGCATGAAGATCATCCTCGATCATCATCGCAGCGATGCCGGCGCCGGCACCTCGTCCAACGGGCTCTGGTACGATTCGACCCATAGCGAAGCGCAATGGGTTGCCGATTGGCAGATGCTCGCGCAGCGCTATGCCGGCGACACCGCCGTGATCGGCGCCGATCTCCACAACGAGCCCTATAACGGCACCTGGGGCGGCGGCGGCGCCAACGACTGGGCGGCGGCCGCCGAGCGCGCCGGCAACGCCATCGGCGACGTCAATCCCAACTGGCTGATCTTCGTCGAGGGCATCGGCACGTACGAGGGCAATAATTATTGGTGGGGCGGCAATCTGATGGGCGTGCGCGACCGCCCCATCGAGCTCGATGTGGACAACAAGCTGGTCTATTCGGCCCACGATTATCCGAACTCGATCTATCCCCAGCCGTGGTTCAGCGACCCGTCCTATCCGGCCAATTTGCCGGAGAAGTTCGACCAGATGTGGGGCTATATCTACAAGGAGAACATCGCCCCGGTGTATATCGGCGAGTTCGGCACCAAGCTGACCGACCCGAAGGATGCCGCCTGGCTGGAGGCGATCACCTCCTATCTCGGCGGCGACCTGGACAATAACGGCACCCACGACATCGCGGCCGGCGACAAGGGCGTGAGCTGGACCTATTGGTCGTGGAATCCCAATTCCGGCGACACGGGCGGCATCCTGAAGGATGATTGGACCTCCGTGAACACCAACAAGATGTCGTATCTGGAAGGCATCGAATACGATTTCGGCGAAGGGGGCAGCGGCGCGGGCGCGCAGGCCCATGCCTTGTTCACCGTTTCGCTCAGCGAGGCGGCAACCGGGCCGGTGACGCTGGACTTCCACACCGTGGCGGATACCGCCGGCGCTGCGGATTTCACCGCGGTCAGCGGCACGCTCACCTTCGCCGCGGGGGAGCAGACCAAGATCATCGCCGTCCCCATCACCGCCGACCGGGTGGCGGAAGCCGACGAGCATTTCTCGCTGGTGCTCTCCAACCCCACCGGGGCGACGCTGGCGCATGCCACCGGCATCGGCACCATCGTCAATGACGACGGCGCGACTTCGACGCCGCCCACGACTCCCACCGACCCGACGACGCCGAGCGAGCCGGTGCACGACACCGACCTCCAGGCGCTGTTCTCCAGCGTGGATTCCTGGGGCGGCGGCTTCAATGCCTCGATCCAGATCCATAACGACGGCGCCACCGCGGCGCACGGCTGGCAGCTCGAGATCAACATGCCCTACGAGATCGAGAACATCTGGAACGCGGAAATCGTGTCCCACGATGCCGACGGCTACGTGATCCGCAACGCCGCCTGGAACGGCGACATCGGCCACGACGGCACGGTGAGCTTCGGCTTCATCGGCAAGGGCCAGCTCGACGCCGCGCACATCGACCTGCTGATCTGAGGCGGGCCCCACGGCTGCGGCGGGGCCGGGCGCACCAAGTCCGCTCCGGCGCCGCTGTCAGGTGGGTGCGCCGAACCCGCGCGGCGCACCCGCTCCATCACGCGCGCTTGCCGCCGCTTTGGCCGGAATCGCGCAGCGCGAGGCCGCCGACGGCTGACCAGTCGAGGTCTTCGCCGCCTTGGGCGAGGAGGGAGAGGAAGCGGTCGCGCAGCAGGCTCGCCAGCGGCAGCGGCACGCGCAGCGCCTCGCCCGCCGCCAGCGCCAGGCTCACGTCCTTCAGCCCCAGCGGCGCCGCGAAGCCGGCGGGGGAGAAACGTTCTTCGGCAATGAGCGCGCCATAGGTGCGATAGACCGGCGCGCCGAACAAAGTGGAGGTCAAAAGCTCCAGATATTCGCTCTTGTCGATGCCCGCCTTGCCCACCAGCGCCATCGCCTCGCCGAGCGCCTCGATGACCGAGGCGATGAGGAGATTGCCGCTGAGCTTCACCACATTGGCGGCTTCGGGCTGTTCCGAGAGCACGAAGGTGCGCTGGCCCATGGCCTCGAACAGGGGCACGCAGCGTGCGAGCGCCTCGGGCGCGCCGGCGGCCACCACGAACAGCTTCGCCGCCGCCGCAGCCTCCGGGCGGCCGAACACGGGCGCCGCCACATAATCCTGGCCGGCCTTTGCGTGCGCCTTGGCGAGACGCTCCGACAAGGCGACGGAAATGGTGCTGTGGGAGATGTGCAGCGCGCCCATGGGCAGGCTCTCGAGCACGGCGCCGTCGCCGAGCACGACATGCTCCACCGCCTTGTCGTCGGCGAGCATGGTCAGCACCGCTTCGCCCTGGCAGGCTTCGGCGATGCTCGCGGCCCGCGCGGCGCCCGCCGCGACCAGCGCATCGGCCTTCGCCGGAGAACGATTATAGACGCTCACTTCATGACCGGCCTTGAGCAGGTTCGCGGCCATGGCTTCGCCCATGCGGCCGAGCCCGATGAAACCGATTTTCATGACATTGGTCCCTTGCATCCCGCCTGCCGCGCGGGGGCGCGGCCAGGCCCTTCCATGATCCCCGGCCGCGCGGGGTGCGCGGCCGGCAGAGCGGCGCCTCAGGCGGGGCGCACCGGGCCGGTGCCGGCGCCGGTCGCCTCGATGGCGGCGGCGATGGTTTCGAGATCGGCGGCGCTGAGTTCGAGGCGCGCCGCGTCCAGCCAGCCGTCCACCTGGGCCGGGCTGCGCGCGCCGACGATGGCGCCGGTGACGCCGGGCCATGCCAGCGTCCAGGCCACCGCCACGGCGGCGACGCTGGTCTTGTGCGCGTCGGCGATGGGCTTCAGCGCATCGGCCAGCTTGAGGTTGCGGGCGAGATTCTCGCCCGTGTACTCGGGATTGCGCGAGCGCCAATCATCCTTCGGCAGAGCGGCGGCGCGTTCGGCGGTGAAGCGCCCGCTCAGCAGGCCGGACTGCATGGGGCTGTAGACGATGACGCCGGTGTCGTGCGCCGCGCACCAGGGCAGCTCGGCCTTCGCCACGTCGCGGCGGATGGCGGAGAACGGCGGCTGGAGCGTATCCACATGGCCCAGCGCCTCGGCGCGCGCCAATTGCTCGGCATTGTGGTTCGAGAGGCCGACGGCGCGCACCTTGCCCTGCGCCTTCAAATCCAGCAGCGCCTGCCAATAGACTTCAATCTCGGTGCCGTCATTGGCCGGCCAGTGCATCTGATAGAGGTCGATGCGCTCCACGCCGAGCCGCTTCAAGGAGGCTTCCACCTCGCGCTTGATGCTCTCCGGCGCGCCGATGCGCTTGGGCAAGGCGGCGCGGTCGGCCTCGTCCCAGATCAGGCCGCACTTGGTGAAGACATAGGGCCGATCGGCGGCCGGCATATCCTTCAGCGCCGCGCGCACGATCTCTTCGGAATGGCCGAGGCCGTAGACCGCGGCGGTGTCGATCCAATTGATGCCGCGCTCCACCGCATGGCGGATGGCGGCGACCGACTCGCTGTCGTCCTGGCTGCCCCAGCCCACCGCCCAGTCCGGGCCGCCGATGGCCCAGGCGCCGAAGCCGACGCGGGTGATGTCCATGCCGGTGCGGCCGAACGGACGGGTGGGCAGGCTTGTCTTTGGCATGATGCGCTCCATTGGCAGGCAAACGATGTGAGGCGTAGATGGGTCGCGTCGTTCAATCATTCCAATGGATTTTTGAGATGCGGTATATCTGTTGGATCGCTTAATCGGGGCCCACCATGGAATTGCGCCAGCTTCAGCACTTCATCGCCGTGGCCGAGGAAGGCCATTTTACCCGCGCGGCGGGGCGCGTGAACATCGTCCAGTCCGCCTTGTCGGCCTCAATCCGCGCCCTGGAAGGGGAATTGGGCGCGCAACTCTTCGTGAGGAGCACCCGCCAAGTGCGCCTCACGGCGGCCGGCAGCGTGCTGCTCGACAAGGCGCGGCTGATCCTGGAGGCGGTGGGCGCGGCCCGCGCGGCGGTGGTGGAAGTGCAGAGCCTGCAACGCGGCAAGCTCTCCGTCGGCACCATGCAGAGCCTGCCGCCGTTTCTGGACCTGCCGGCGCTGCTCGCCCGCTTCCACGCCCAGCATCCCGCCATCGAGATCCGCCTCACCCAGGGCGGCGCCGACCATATGCTCGATTGCCTGCGCGAGGGGCGGCTCGACCTCGCCTTCTTCCCGCTCGGCGCGGATGCGGGCGATGTGGTGACGCGGCTGATCGCCTGCGAGGAAATGGTGCTCGCCTGCGGGCCCGATCACCCGCTCGCCGGGCGCGCGGACGTGCAGCCTTTGGAACTGGCGCGGGTGCCGTTCGTGGATTTCGAGCGCGGCTGGGGCACCCGGCGGCAGGTGGACCAGATCTTCGCAAAGGCCAATATCCAGCGGCGCATCGCCTTCGAGGTGAACGAGCTCGGCACGCTGCTGGATCTGGTGGCGCAGGGCCTCGGCGTGGCGCTGGTGCCGGAGGCGATCGCGCGCGGCCATCACCCGGCCGTCGGCATTGCCCACCTCGCGGGGCCGGAAATCTGCTGGGAACTGGTGGTCGCCCATATGGGGACGCCCGGCCAGGCGCACGCCAATCCGGCGGCGCGGGCGTTTCTCGATCTGCTGGGCGCCTCCGGCGACGGCTCCGCGCCGTGCGAACCGCGCCCGGCACAGGCGCTCGCCGGCGCATCCTGAGGTTTTGCGCTCCCTCTCGCGCTTGCGGGGGAGGGGAAAAGCCTGCGCGCTTATTTCTGCCGGCGCATCGCCTCGGCCAAGGCGGCGGCGAGGGCGCCTTCCGCGGGCTTGGCGGACTTGGGCGGCTGCTGGGTGGCGCGGCGCACGTCGGTCGCTGAGGCGCCGGATTGCGGCGGGCGCGGGCCCGAGGGGCGGGCGGCGCCGTCGTCCTTGCGCATGGTGAGGGCGATGCGCTTGCGCTTCACATCCACCTCCACCACCCGCACCTTCACCACGTCGCCGGCTTTCACCACCTCGTGCGGGTCCTTCACAAACCGGTCCGCCAGCGCCGAGACGTGCACCAGCCCGTCCTGATGGACGCCGATGTCCACGAACGCGCCGAAGGCGGCCACATTGGTCACCACGCCTTCCAGCAGCATGCCGGGCACGAGGTCCTTCATGTCGTTCACGCCGTCGGCGAAAGTGGCGGTCTTGAATTCCGGGCGCGGGTCGCGGGCCGGCTTCTCCAGCTCGGCGAGGATGTCCTTCACGGTGGGCAGGCCGAAGCGCTCGTCCACGAACACCTTGGGGTCGAGCGCCTTCAGCGCCGCGCTATCCCCCATGAGCGAGCGCACGTCACGCCCGCAGGAGGCGATGATCTTCTTCGCCAAGCCATAGGCTTCCGGATGCACCGAGGAGGCATCCAGCGGCTCGGTGCCGTTGGTGATGCGCAAAAAGCCGGCGGACAATTCGAACGTGCGCGGGCCGAGCCGCGCCACATCCAGCAATTGCTTGCGGCTCTTGAACGCGCCGACCTCGTTCCGGTGTGCGACGATGGCTTCGGCGAGCGAGGTGCCGAGCCCGGAGATGCGCGCCAGCAGGGACGGGGAGGCGGTGTTGAGATCGACGCCGACCGCGTTCACCGCATCTTCCACCACCGCGTCCAGGGCCTTGGCGAGGCGGCTCTGGTCCACGTCGTGCTGATATTGGCCCACCCCGATGGATTTCGGCTCGATTTTCACCAGTTCCGCCAACGGGTCCTGCAGGCGGCGGGCGATGGAGACCGCGCCGCGCAGCGAGACGTCCACATCCGGCATCTCGGCGGCGGCCGTGGCGGAGGCGGAATAGACCGAGGCGCCGGCCTCGCTCACCACCACCTTCATGGGCTTCGGCGCGGGCAGAGCGGAAATCACGTCGGCCGCCAGCTTCTCGGTCTCGCGGCTCGCCGTGCCGTTGCCGATGGCGATCAGCTCCACATTATGCTTGCGGATGAGATGGGCCAGCTCCGCGCTGGCGCCGGTGATGTCGTTGCGCGGCTGGAAGGGGTAGATGGTGGAGGTGGCGATCAGCTTTCCGGTCTGGTCCACCACCGCCACCTTCACGCCGGTGCGGATGCCGGGGTCGAGCCCCATGGTGGCGCGCGCGCCGGCCGGGGCGGCGAGCAGCAGGTCCTTCAGGTTCCGGGCGAACACGCGGATCGCCTCTTCCTCCGCCCGCTCGGTCATGGACGTCATGAGGTCGATGGATAGGTGCAGCGAAAGCTTCACCCGCCAGGCCCAGCGCGCCACATCGCGCAGAAAGGCATCGCCCGGCCCGCCGGCGGCGGAAATGCCGTAAGAGGCGGCGATCATGCGCTCCACCGGCTTGATGGGCGCGGGATCGTCGGCATCCACGTCGAGGTCGAGCGAGAGCACCTCCTCGTTGCGCCCGCGCAGCATGGCGAGTGCCCGGTGGCTCGGCACAGTGGCCCAGCGCTCGGAATGGTCGAAATAATCGCGGAACTTGGCGCCCGCCTCCTCCTTGCCCTCGATCACCTTGGCGCGCAGCACCGCATGGGCCTGCATATGGGCGCGCAAGCGGCCGATGAGCTCGGCATTTTCGGCGAAGGCTTCCACCAATATGTCGCGCGCGCCGTCCAGCGCCGCCTTGGTGTCGGGCACGTCGGCGCTGAGGAAGCGCGCGGCAAGGTCGGCGGGAATGCTGGCGCGATCGGCGAGGATCGCGTCCGCCAGTGGGCCGAGGCCGCGCTCGCGGGCGATTTCCGCCTTGGTGCGGCGCTTGGTCTTGTAGGGGAGGTAGAGGTCCTCCAGCTCCGCCTTGGTGGCGGCGGCGGCGATCTTCGTGGACAGCTCGTCCGTGAGCTTGCCCTGGGCGGAGATGGATTTCAGCACGCTCTCGCGCCGCTGCTCCAGCTCGCGCAGATAGGCGAGGCGCTCTTCCAGCGTGCGCAGCTGGGTGTCGTCGAGGCCGCCGGTGGCCTCCTTGCGATAGCGCGCGATGAAGGGAACGGTCGCGCCTTCGTCCAGCAATGCCACCGCCGCGTTCACCTGCGCGGGCCGCGCCGCGATCTCGCGGGCGATGATCTGGGCGATCTGGTCGGAGGTGGCGGCCATGGGGTCTCCTGCGGCGCTTTTCGGGGGCGCCCTTGTGGGCTGATTCTGAACTGCACGCCAAATCGGGCCGGCCTATGGTCGCAGAGCCGAGCCGTCTTGCGAAGCGGGCGGGACGCCGCGCGGCGGCGTCGGCGGGGCCGGCGGCGGATTCATGTTGGGCGAACATTCGGCGGAAAAGCGGGTTTCATCGGCCGGAAAGGCGCGGAGATGCTTCACGAAACCGCTGTTCGTCCGTGCTAAGTCATTGTTTCACGTGAAACATTTTGCCAAAGCGGCGGCGCTGGGGCTGGGCTGGGGCGAAATCTCCCGCCCACGAAAAAGGGCGCGGCCCCGTGTGGCCGCGCCCTCGACGATCTGCGGACGGTGCGCGCCTAGGTGCGCGGCGGGCGATGGCGGCGCACCCAGCGGGCCCGCAAAATCAGGAAGATGAACATCAGGATGGAGATCACCGCCAGAACGGTGCCCCAATTGCTGGCGACCCGCAGCACGCGGCCGAGCGTGTCGGTGCGTTCGCCGACTTCCTGGGTGATCGGCGTGCGGGTATCGAGCTGGACGATCGGGCCGTCGGAGGTCAGCACCGTGAGATCCCCGCGGCCGAACTGGAACGGCCGGTCGAGGTCCGGCGCGTCGGTGCCGAGGGTGCGATACATGATGCCCCGCTGGCCGTTGGCGGCCACCGCCTGGGCCACGCCCGCGCCGGTGACGCCGCTGACGTTGAGCAGCACCTCGCTCGGCCGCTCCCGCAGGATCAGCCGGTCATCGGCGATGGTCACCTTGCTGGCGGCGCCGGCCACATTGGTATCCAGGGCGAGGAAGGTGCCTTCCGGCCGCACTTCCGTATCGTTCGCGACCACCGTGAGCTTGGCGCGTTCCGGCGAGATGCCGGCGGCGGCGGCGATCGCGACCATCTGCGGCAGGCGCGACGCACCGGCCTGCAGATAGGACTGGGGCACGAAAATCTCGGCCTTTTCAGCCAGGTAGGGCACGATGCCGACGAAATCCTCGGTCTTCGGCGCCGGCTCCAGCATCACGCGGCTGGAGGGCAGCACCGCCACCGGGAAGGATTGCGGCGTCTCGCGGCACCGGTCGCTCATGGGCTGGCGCTGGAACGAGACGCGCAGCACGTTGCGGGCGGTCAGCGCATAGTCGGGAACCGCCACCTTGATGGTTTCCGGCTGGCCGTTGGCCGTCAGGTTGCGGGCCCCGAGCAGATAGTCGTTGAGGAAGACCGAGGCGATGGGCGCGGTGTCCCCGGCACCGGGGGCGGCGGAGACATCCACCGCGAAGGAGGAGGGCACGCGCCCGCCGGTGACGACGGTGGCAAGGTCGAAGCCCGCGCTCCAGTCGCCGCGCGCCAGCACATCGAACGAGCCGGGGGTTCCGCCCAGGCGCGACAGCGGCACTTCGGCGGCATTGACCAGGTCCGGGCTCGCGGCCGTGACGGCCCGCACCCGCGGCACCACCAGCATACGCCGCCACAGATCGGCCAGGATGCCCGCCGCGGGCGCCCCGGAATTGGCGGCCACGGTGATCACCGGCCGCCCGGCCAGCATGGCGAGGCTGACGTTCTGGTCCGCGCCCGGATCGGAAACCGCGGCGCGCGCGTTGGTCCATTTGTCGTAGATCTCCATCGCGCTCGGGCTTGCGGTGCGGATCTGGTCGCGCAGGGCCGCAAGCGCGTTGGAGACCGCGCCGGCGAGATTTTCGTCCACGATCGCGATGTCGGCACCGATGGCGCCGGGGCCGCTCACCACCAGCAGCGCGCCGATCTCCGCCTCATTGGCGATGCGGTGCTTGTCCTTGCCGGAGATGGCGGCGAAGGCCGGCACGCCGGCAAAGCCCGGCGGCACCTCAAGGGCGGTCAAATCCACCTCGTCGCCCACCTGGGGCAGGGACACCATCCGGGCCCGCCGGCCCGCGCGCTCCAGCACGCTGGCGATGCGCCAGGCGGCGTCGAAGGCGTTGCGCGAGAGCGGGGCCGGCGGCATCAACAGGATCGGATGCGGCGGCAGGGCGCTCCAGGCGGTGGTGAGGTCGGTCACCGCATTGCGGTCGTAGGTGTAGGTGAGGCGGGTATCCGGGCCGATCTCGAAGATGTTGCCGATGGCCCGTTCGTCCGCGCACAATTGCTCGGCCACCACGGAGGCCCAGGCGACGTTGAGATCAAGGAAGCCGGTGCGCCGGGCATTGGTGGCAACCGGGATTTCAAACAGCACCGCGCTCTTCTCACCCTTCACCTGCTGGGCCACCTGGGGCGTGCCGTCGATGGAGACGAGATAGGTCGTGCGCCCACCGTCGCCGCGCAGATAGCGGCCCTGGAAGTTTAATCGGGCACTGTTCAGCGGCAGGTTGGCCGGCACCGGAAAGAACACGGAGCGGCGCGCGTCCAGCCCCGAGAGGCCGATGGGCTGGAGGATGCCGAGATCGGCAAGGGTCAGCGAAACCGTGACGGCGCCATCCCCAGCAACCCGCTGCATGGCATAGGCGACCGGATCGGCCGGCAGGGGTGTCAGCGCTGCCGGGGCGCTGTCCTGCGCCAGGGCCGGCAGGCCGAGGGCGGAAACGCCGCATAAGGGCATGGCCAGAGCCAGGGCAAACCTCCAGGCCCTCGCCGCGAGGTATCCCTTTGCGCCTTGTCCCCCCATTCCTGCGTCCCTCACCCTAATCGCCACGCACGCGCTTGCACACGTGTTACCTAATTGCCGTCTCTCGGTCACCAAAGTGATAACACAGTGCCGTTTCAGCGATAGTCCCGGCAATAAATCGCCCCTGCGGCGGAAGAAACACCGCCGGTTGGAGGGTCACGCAGCGAAAGTCGATGTGGGGCGGCCGCACAATGTATCGACGATGCGCCCCGCCGCCTTGCCATCGCCATAGGGGTTCAGGCGTTGCGCGAACTGGGCGTAATGGGCGGGATCGTCCAGCAGCCGCGCCACCGCCGAAACGATGCGGCTCGCATGGGTGCCCACCAGTTCCACCGTGCCGGCGATCACGGCTTCCGGCCGCTCGGTGACGTCGCGCATCACCAGCACCGGCTTGCCGAGGGAAGGCGCCTCCTCCTGCACGCCGCCGGAATCCGTCAGCACCAGTGTGGCGCGGCGCATGAGGTAAAGAAACGGCACGTAATCCAGCGGCGCAATGAGGTGCATGTTGGGGCAATTGCCGAGCCGTTCCGTCACCGGGCCGCGCACATTGGGGTTCAGGTGGACGGGATAGACGATGTCCACGTCGCCGCGCCTGGCCAGGCGCGCCAGGGCATCGCAAATGGCCATGAAGCCCGCACCGAAATTTTCACGCCGGTGTCCGGTCACCAGGATGAGCCGACGCGTGGTGCCGAGGTTTTCGAACCGCGCATCCAGCTCCCGGTGCAAAGCGGCATCGGAATCGATGCGGGCCAGGCTCAGGAACAGGGCGTCGATCCCGGTATTGCCGGTGATGGTGACATTTCCCTGCACATGCTCGGAGGCGAGATTGGCGGCGGCGGTGGGGGTCGGCGCGAAGAGCTGGTCGCACAGGCGATCCACAACCTGCCGGTTCATCTCCTCGGGCCATGGGCGCGTGAGGTCATAGGTGCGCAGGCCGGCTTCCACATGCCCCACCTTGATGCCCCGGTTGAATGCCGCCAGCGCGGCCGCCAGCGCCGTGGTGGTATCTCCATGAACCAGCACGCGATCGGGCCGGGCGTCCGCCAGCACCGCGTCGAGCTTTGACATCACGCGAGCGCACAAGGCGTTCAGCGTCTGGTCCGGCTCCATCACGTCGAGATCGTAATCCGGGGAGATCCGGAACAGGCCCAGCACCTGATCGAGCATGGCGCGGTGCTGCCCGGTGACGCAGACAAGTGAGCTCAGCGTCGGTTCCGCCGCCATTGCGGAGACAAGGGGCGCCATCTTGATGGCTTCCGGCCGGGTTCCGAAAACGCTCAATATCCGCATCTTCTGCCTTACGTGCTCGAACTCGGTCGGCGGATCGGGACGGAAGGTCGTGTCAGACACGTCGCATACCGCTACAAGGAAGCGAAGGTCGAACTCACATTTTTGCTGGAAATGGTGTGTACCGCTCCAGCCCCGAGACGCAGAACGCTATTCGCATGAAAAAGACTACTCAATTCTTTACGCGCCGTACGGCATTATATGTGCTGCTCGGTGGAGCGGCGATTCCACTGGTCTCTTCCGCCTTGCTTTTGCGGAAGGCGCCCACGCGTCTTGATGGCAGTTTCCTGCAAATCTGGAAAGACGATCTCAAGCTCTCCGAAACGCAATGGGCCGAGAGGATAGCTACACTACGCGCATTGCAATGCCATGACGTGGTTCTGCAATGGACGAGCTTCGGCGATGAATATCGAATGTCCGATGAAAGCGTGCTCGCTTTCATGGATCTCGCCTATGCAGCAGGCTTAAGCGTCACCGTAGGACTGCCCTACGATCATCGCTATTGGAAGGTGCTGATGGGCCAGGAGCAAATCAGCCTGTCGGCGTTCATGTCTGAAATGGCTGAGGTCGGGGCTCGTTTTATTTCAAGTACAACGTATTCGGCGCACCCGGCCTTCGCCGGATGGTACGTCCCCTATGAAATAGATCAATATAGCTGGAGAAAAGCCGAAGATCGGCAGCATCTGAAAAGCTATCTTCTGCGCCTACGTGACACTTTGGGTACGAAAGGGGCTCCCCTCTCCATCTCGACTTTCTTTAGCCAACTGGAGGGAGCAGGCTACCTCACTGACGTATGGTCCGACGTGCTGGACGCCGGTGCGATCCGCCTGATGGTGCAGGACGGGGTCGGCGTCTACGGCATGGTCAATTACGAGCGACTCGCTCCCTTGTTCGCGCTCCTGAAGCAGCGGAAGGCCGACTTCGATCTGGTGCTGGAAGTTTTCAGCCAGGTGCCGGGCGAGCGGCCGGAGGACATGCGGCTTGTTCCGGCCGGGTTCGAGCGGGTGCAGGCACAGCTTGAGGCCGCAGCAAGAATCGCCCCGGCGCGGATCCTCGCTTTTGCGGTCTATCCCTATATGGCCGGTGCCGACCCGAAGGCCCAGGCGCTTGGCGCGGCCTATGAGCGCACGGTGACGTCTTTGCAGTCCATATCGTTCGGGCGCTCGACAGATTAAGAAAGATTTAATACTTTAGGCCGCGTCGCTTTTCAGGCAGCCTCATTGCTGTGGGAAAGTATTTTTATTAGTCGGCTTTGGAATTTTCCTAAAGCCCCACGACTTTCTGAGAATCGTTTCGGCTTCTTGTCGGGCGCGCGACGCTCGGGGCATTCCGGAGTGCCGCGGTTTCTGGTGCTTCGCACCCTCATCGCCCCTTGCCCCCGCACGCAAATTGGAAGAGACCGCTTGCGGGCGGTTTGACGCGTGCTTTCGCGCGCGGCGCCCGTGAGGGTGTGGCATGAGCGATGAACTGGTGGTGAAGGACAGCAACGGCGCGCGCCTGAAGGACGGCGACAGCGTTCACGTCATCAAGGACTTGAAGGTGAAGGGCTCGTCCTCGGTGTTGAAGCGCGGCACGTTGATCAAGAACATCCGCCTGACCGACAATGCCTAGGAAATCGAGTGCCATGCGGAAAAGATCAAAGATCTGGTGCTGAAAACCTGCTTCCTGAAGAAAGCCTGACGCACAGTGGGCCCGGGCTCTTCCGCAAGGGCGATCTTGTGCCTAGAATCCCAGCATGATTCTGCATAATTTCGCCGCCCGGCACTGGATCCTCGTCGCGATCATTCTGGTCGTCTGTGTCATGGCCTATCTGATGAGCTTCGCATGAGGCCGCGTGCCGCATGAGCCTGCCGGCTGATTGTGCGCCCGGTGATCAAGCCGCAGCGCGCGCTTTTACGATTGCCTGCGCGCGGCCGTGGCTGGTGGCTCGGTTCGCCGCGCCCCGGCGCATGGTGAGCTGGTCGCTCAACCGGCCAGGTTTCGTGGATGCGCGGGACGTCGCGTGGCTGGAGGTGCGCAATGCCGACCTGACACCGGGCCTCGATCCCGCGCGCTGGTTTGCGGACCGCCTTGCCGAAGCGGGGCATGCAAATGCGGTGGGGATGATGACCGCCCGCAATGTCGCCTGCCACCATCATGCATGTGCCAGCGTGGACGGGGTGCAGGCGGAATGCCTCATTACGCTCGGCCTCAACAATGGCGAGCGGATCGGCCAGCGGGTCACGACCCCGTGGGTCGGACCGGGCACCATCAACATTCTGTGTGACGTCTCGGTGCCCCTGCACGATGCCGCGCTTCTGGAAGCCGCAAGCCTCGTTACCCAGGCTCGCACGGTGGCGATAATTGGTGCAGGATACCGTCGGGCGGGGATGCGCGAGAGCGTAACCGGGACGGGGACCGATTGCGTGGTCCTCAGTTCGCCGCCCGGGCGCTCTTCCGAACGGTTCGCGGGTATGCACACTGCCGTGGGCGAGGCCGTGGGCGCGGCGATTCTTCGAGCGATGGATGCCGCCCTGAACCAATGGCTTGTGCAGAACAGCGTGACCACGGACGCTTGAAGCGATCATGGGAGTTTTGAGATGACGGCAGCAATGAAGGGCTCTTTGTCCCGCGCGCAGGCCGAGAAGACGTTTGAAAAGTTGCAGGGGCGCCCGGCGGAGCCGGAGGCCAACGCGCCTGAATATGAGAAAGACGCCGACGCCGCCCGTGCCAAGATGGCCAAGCTGAAGGCCCTTCGGGAAGCCCGCGAGGCCGCCGAAGCGGCCCAGCGCAGCACCATCCGCGAAAAGGCCCGCCGAACCGTGCGCGCCAAGGAACAGGCGTGAACCGGATTTCCTATTGAGAGGCCGGCGTCGCGTTGTCCTGCGGTAAATCGAGCAGGTTGATGCTCGCCATGGCGACGCCGCGCTTTCCGGCCTGCTTCACCTGATACATCGCCCGATCCGCCGAGCGCATCAGATCAATGCCGGTCATGCTGTGGTCCGGGTAAAGGGCGACACCGATGCTGGCGCTCACTTCCACCGTCACGGTCGCCTCATGGTCCGCCAGGAGATAGGGCTGCTGGAGCGCGGCGCAAAGGCGGTTGGCCTGGGAGAGCGCGACTTCCGCGTCCGCGATGCCGTCCATGATAACGGCGAATTCATCGCCGCTCAGGCGGGCGGCGATATCCTCCCGGCGCACCCCGTTGCGCAGCCGGTCGGCGATGGCGCAGAGCAGGCGGTCGCCCACCCCATGGCCATAGCTGTCGTTCACCCCCTTGAACCCGTCGATGTCGAGATAGAGCAAAGCAAACTGCGCGTGCCGCATGGCCGCCTGGGCGAGCGCGCGATCCAGCCGGTCGAGGAACAGAATGCGATTGCCGAGGCCCGTCAGAGCATCATGGGTCGCCATGTGGCGCACCTGTTTTTCGACGCGCCGGCGCTCGTCTATTTCTTCTTCCAGCTGCCGATTGCGCTGGGCCAGTTCGTTCAAGGCCGCCTTAAGCTTCAGCTTGCTGACATGCAGATCAAGGAACACCGTCACCTTAGATAGAAGGATGGCATCGTTGATCGGCTTGGCGATGTAATCGACCGCGCCGAACGTGTAGCCCTTCAAGCGATTGATGTCGTCGAGATAGGTCGCGGTGACGAACACGACTGGAATGTCGCAGGTCGTCGGGTCGTTGCTGAGATGGGACGCGACCTCGAAGCCGTCCATGTCCGGCATCTGAACGTCGAGCAGGATCAGCGCGAACGTATGCTCCAGGCACAGCGCCAGGGCTTCATTGCCCGAATGGGCCTCGAAAATATCCGCCCGGACCGAATAGAGCAGGTGGCGCATGGCCACCAGATTGGCGGTCACGTCATCGACGACGAGGATCTTCGGGCGTGCGATATCGTTCATGTCCGGCACATCCGGTTGAGTGCGGCGACGAGCTCAGGCAACGGGGCACAAAGGTCAGCGCCAGCCATATCGAGGGCGGCTTGCGGCATGATGGGAACGTCCGCGTCGGCTGGATCTTGTATGAAAGCTGCTCCGCCGGCTTGCCGAATACGCTTCATCCCGGCCGCGCCGTCGGCATTGGCGCCTGTAAGCAGCACGCCGACCAGGTTCGCGCCATAGGCGTCGGCCGCGCTTTCGAACAGCACGTCGATCGAAGGGCGGGAGAAGCAGATGCGCTTATCCACAGATAAGGAGAAGTGGCGATCTCGTTCAATCAGAAGGTGGTAGCCGGGTGGGGCGACATATGCATGCCCAGGCTCGATGCTGATGCGCTCCCGCGCCGTTGTCACCGGCCACTTGCCGGCGCCATCCAGCAAAGGCGACATCAAATCCTCCGCGTCCGCGCCGACATGAACCACTATGATGACGGCGACATGAATATCCGCATGTAAGCCCGCCATGATCACCTTCAGCGCAGCGGGACCTCCCGCCGACGCGCCGATCACTATGGCCTCCATCGCTCCCCTCAATAGCCCGGTTTCAAGCGATACAGCTGCGCCGCAGCATTTACAATTTGGAAGCGCTCGCGCGCAGGTGAGAATTCCAGATTTTCGCGCGCGCCGAGACATAGAAAGCCGGAGCGCACGAGGCTGTCCGCAAACATTTCTATCGCTCGATTTTGCAGGGGATTGGTGAAATAGATCAGGACATTCCGGCACAAGATAAGGTGTGCTTCGCAAAACACCCCGTCGGTCACGAGATTATGTTCGGCGAAAGTGATGTTTCGCATAAGTTGTGAATCAGCTTTTGAAAACTCATAGCGCGAATGAAAATAATCCGACAAGCTATGTCTGCCACCCGCGTTTCGATACCTTTCCGCAGAGTCCCGCACGTCGCGCGTGGGAAAGATCCCTGCTGCGGCGCGGCTCAGCGAGTCCGGTGAAATGTCGGTGGCGTAGATCCGCGTGCGGTCGTAGAGGCCGGCCTCGGTGAGCAATATGGCGAGGCTATAGACTTCCTCTCCCCGCGCGCAGCCCGCCTGCCAGATGTTGACATGAGGATAGGATACCAGGGCGGGCAAGACCTCACGGCACAGGCAGGCGAAGCTGCCCGGATCACGGAAGAATTCAGACACCGGTACCGACAGGCCCGAGATCGCCTCCGGCAGGCGGGTCGCGTCGTGCAACAAGGTATCGGTGAGCTGTCCGATGGTGCCGGAACCGAAGGTCGTGACGAGATTGCGGATTCTCCGGGTCAGCGATGCCCGACCATATTCGCGGAAGTCATAGCCATACCGTCGACGCAGCGCCTCGACGAACAGATCGACCTCGATGGCCTCGATTTCTTCGGCACGCTCGGCGTTCATGACGGTGTCAGCCAGATGCGGATCATCGACAGCAGCTTGGGCACGTCGATGGGCTTGGAGAGATAATCGCTGGCGCCCGCAGCGATGCATTTCTCCCGGTCACCGGTCATCGCCTTCGCGGTCAGGGCGATGATGGGCAGCTTGGCAAAGACCGGGTTTTTGCGGATCTCGCCCATGGCCTCGTAGCCGTCCATCACGGGCATCATGATGTCCATCAGCACGATTTCCGTGTCGGGATGGTCGGCCAGCTGCGTCAATGCCTTGGTGCCGTCGGAGGCAAGGATCACGTTGAGCCCCTTGCCGCGCAACACTTTGGAGAGGGCGAAGATGTTGCGCATATCGTCGTCCACCAGCAGCAGCTTGCGGCCGGCAAGATCGCCGTCCGGCTCGGCGGGGATCGCGCTCGGCGCATGATGCACGCTGTGCAGGAAAAGGCTCACCTCATCCAGAAGCCGCTCGGGTGAGCGGGCGCCCTTGATGACGATGCTGTCGGTATAGGCACGCAACCGCAGGCTCTCTTCGGGCGTCAAATCGCGGGCGGAATAGATCACGACGGGCACGATGCTGCCGCGTGCGGCCAGTTCTTCCACCAACTGGAAGCCGGACATGCCCGGCAGGCCGAGATCGAGCACGATGCAATCCACCTCGTGCTCCTCGAGGAAAGTCAGCGCAGCCTCGGCGGATTCGGCTTCGCGAACCTCGATGTCGGCGCTGGCGACGAGCTTGCGCACCGAAAAGCGCGCGGCCGAGTCATCATCCACAACCAGCACTTGCCGCTGACGGTCGGCGGCGAAATGCATCAGCCGATCCAGGGCGCCGTTGAGGTCTGTCTGGTTGACGGGCTTGGTGAGGAAGCCCACGGCGCCGGCTTCGCGCGCGCGCGGCGCCTCTTCAAGCGCCGAAACGAAATGAACCGGAATGTGACGGGTGGCCGGGTCCTTCTTCAAGGTCTCGATCACCTGCCAGCCGTCCATGCCGGGCAGCATGACATCCAGCAGGATGCCGGTCGGATTGTAGGTCCGTGCGAAGGCGAGCCCGGTTTCTCCGTCCCCGGCGGCGACGACCCGATATCCCTTGCGCCGCACGATGCCCATCAACGAGCGGCAGAAGGCGGCATCGTCCTCGACGATCAGCACCACTTTGTCCCCGGCTGCGATCACGTTGCGGTCGTCGGCGAGAAACGGCTGGGTGCGCGGCGTATAAGCCGGCCGCTCGGGTGCGCCGACGATCGCGGGGCCGGCGGGCATCGCGGGTTTGGGAACGCTGGCCTCGCGTGCCGCGGCGGCCTGGCCCTCGGCATCAGCGGCCACGGGCAGGGTGAGGCGGAACGTGCTGCCGGCTCCCTCCGTGCTGCGGACCGTCACATCCCCCCCGAGCAGGACCGCGAGACGGCGGGAAATGGCGAGGCCGAGGCCGGTGCCGCCATATTGCCGGCGGGTGCTGGCGTCGACCTGCTCGAAGGCCTCGAAGATGGTGTCGAGTTTATGAGGCGGAATGCCAATGCCGGAATCGGTGACCTCAATCGCCACCCCGCCGCCCGGCAGATCCGCGCAAGGCGTGATTTTCACGCTCACGCTGCCGCTGGCGGTAAACTTGAAGGCATTGCCAAGCAGGTTGTTGGTGATCTGTTCAAGCTTGCCGTCGTCGGTGACGATGACGGGGGGGATGTCGGGCGCCATCTCGATGGTGAATGCAACGCCCTTCTCGTCGGCCATGTGGCGGAAGTTGCGCTCCATGCGGTGGGCGAAATCGGCCAGCCGCAGCGGCTCGCGCACCACTTCCATCTTGCCGGCCTCGACCTTGGAAAGATCGAGAATTTCGTTGATGAGCCGCAGCAGGTTGGCGCCGCTGTCGTGAATGATGGAGACCGCCTCGATCTGGTCCTCGTCCAGATTGCCGCTGCGGTTTTCGGACAGGTCGTGCGCGAGGATCAGGAGCGAATTCAGCGGCGTGCGCAGCTCATGCGACATGTTAGCCAGGAATTGCGACTTGTATTGATTGGCGCGCGCCAGATCGTCCGCCTTGGTCTGGGTTTCCTCCTGAAGTTTGGCCAGATGCGCCTTCTGTTTCTCGAGCGCCTCCGCATTATGGCGCAACACATCATTGGCCTGCTGCAATTCCTGCGCCTGGACCCGGAGCTCCTCCTCGGAAGCGACGAGGCGCTGGGACTGGTCGTGCAATTGCTCGTTAGTGGTGCGCAATTCTTCCTGCTGGCTGCGCAATTCCTCCTCGGCGGCCCGCAGTTCCGCGGTCTGCTCCTGGGTCTGCTTCAGCAGGGCGAGGGTGCGGCGGGCCCGCATCAGATTATCGAGGCTGACGGCTGCGAGCGGCGCCAGTTCCTCCACAAGGGCGAGGCGCCGGCCTTCCAAGGGCTCGAAGGTGGCCAGTTCCAGCACGCCCAGCAATTGGTCCTTGGAGACGATGGGCAGCACGATCACCGCGCGCGGCGAGGCCTCGCCCGTGCCGGAGTGAATGCGCACGTAATCTTCCGGCACGGGGCTGAGGACAATGGTGCTGCGCTCCAGCGCGCACTGACCCACCAGGCCTTCGCCGAGGCGATATTCCGGACTGACGTGGCGGCGTTCCTTATAGCCATAGCTGCCGAGAAGCTCGAGCAAGCCGGTGTCCGGATCGAAGCTGTAGAACACACCGACGCCGGCACCGACCAGTCCCGACAATTCCCGCACCATGGTCTGGGCGAACTCCCGCGACTCGTTGGTCTCCTGCAGCTTGCGCGAAATGTTGGCGAGTTCCGTTTTGACCCAGTTGTTGTTGTAGGTCTCGATCGCCATGCCCTTGAAGACCTGAAGGGCCCGGCTGATGGTTCCGACTTCGTCATGGCGGTCGAGATGCGTGACGATGATCGAATGATCGTGGGCGGCGAGGCGTTCCATAAGCTGTGCCACGTGTCGAAGGGGGGCCGACACCAGGCGCGACATCATGAAAATGGCGCCCCCAGCCATGCAGAGCGCGGTCAGGAGGGCTAACAGATTAATGATCCCGAGCAGCCGCTCGCCATTTTCGAGGTCGTCCTGCGCGGCTTCCAGGCGTGCGGACGAGGTCGCCAGCATCTGGTCCAGCCCGGTCGCGATGGCTCGGCTACCCACCTCGGTAACTTCGGTGGACAGGAAGCTGCCGAGGGCGGCGCTCAGCTCCTCACCGGGCTTGGCTGACCCGAAGGAGCGCGAGACCATAGCCACTACGGGACCTGCCACCTGCTCTTTCCAGGAGGCGTTGAGGAGACGCACGCGTTCGAACTGGCCGATAAGGACCGCGTCCTTCCCTGCGAGTTTCTTCACCTGTTCCAGCTGTTCGCTGAAGGCCTCGTCTGTGGTGTGGTAATGCCGGAGATTAAGCTCGCTGGGCGAGAAAGCGGCGCGCATCAGCGCGATCTGGCGGCGATTGATGGCCCGGGCGCTGGCGTTGACCGCCTTGATGAAGTCGCCCAGCTGTTCAGCGCTGGCCCGCTGCTCGTCAATCCGCCACATGGTCATGCGGGTCACGCCGAGCGAGACCAGGAAGCATGTCAGCAGCAGGGCTATGATGCCGACGATTTTACTTTGGACGGACAGATTTTGAAGCCATCCGCTTTCTGATTGCGCCCCGCCCATGGGCTCCCCCTGCACACCATCTCGATGGTGAAATAGATAGAGGCAATTGATGAATTTTCATATTCGGGCCTTCGGTGCCGGACCTGCGCCGAGATCGGATTCGGACAATTCGCGGATAAATTGCCGTGCCGGCTTCGCGTTGTGCTGCGCAGGTGGCGATTTGCCTATATGAGGGAGGCGTTGGACCGCAAGACGATGGATGGGACATGAAGGGTGTGAAGAAGGCCGGGTTGAACGATCGGTTGGAGGCGCAGGCGAAGGCGCGCGCCGCAATGCTTGAGAAGTTCGCTGCCCGTGCGAAGGAAGATGACCCCGAGGCGGTGGCGCGACGCGCGGCCCGCGCGGAGCAGGCTGCGGCCCGTGCGGCCCGCGCCGCGGAGCGCGAGCGGGAGCAGGCGGCCCGCGCCGAACAGGAGGCCCGCGAAAAGGAACAGCGTGAGGCCGAGCGCATTCGCTCCGAAGCGGAAGCCGCAGCGGAAGCCGAGCGCCTGAAGGCGGAAGCGGAAGCGGAGGAAGAGCGTCTGCGTGCCGAACAAAAGGCGGCGCGCGATGCGCGCTATGCGGCGCGAAAGGCCAAGAAGCGCTGAGGCGCTGGAAGAAAGACTGTCGCGCCGAGCGGGAAAGCTCGCGCGCCTTCAACAAAACAACACCACAGCTTGTGTTCAGGAGGCCCTCTCAGAGGGCCTCCCTCAGTATGCTTTTCGACGCCTGAGCTTTGCGGACGCCCGAAAGGCACCCATTCCCGCAGCGGGGAACTCAGCGTCATGCCCCTGCATCACGGCTTGGTTGATCCGGGAGGGCATACCTCTTCAGGCGCCGCATCATCGGCGCCCCGCTTCACCGTTTGTGAGGGAGGGTCGCTTGCGGGAAAGCTGTCCTCCAACGCCTCGTCGAGCGCATCGGACTCCGCGCGGCATTCCTCCTCCGCCGCTTTCGACGCGGCAGCGGCTTCCGGCCCGGTGATGCCGCCAGGACGTGTGGCGGCCGGTGGATCGCTCGCCGGGAAGCTGTCCTCGAGCGCTTGATCGAGAACCTCTTCGGTCCCCGGGCCCGAGCCGCCTTGCTTACCCATGTTCGCCTCCATCGCTCGCTAATGTCGCTGCCTCAGAGATGCCATCTCGGACACGTCTTTCGGCGACACTGACCCCGCGCCTCGCGGTTACGCTCAAGCACAACGCGAGCCGCACCTTTTTGGTTCCTCACGGCGCCGCGAGCAACACCGTAACCGGCATGCGCTCGAGAAGGGTCGCGAGGGATGTCGTCTCGCCAAGCGAGACCATGCGCCCGCTTGCAAGGTCAGAATATGTGCCTGCAAGCTCTGAAGGCAATTCCAGAACGGTTCCTTCAAGCGCTTCATTCGGAACCAGCGGACGCTCGGACGTCCCCAGAAGTCCGGCGCACAGACGGTTCGCGACCACCACCAGGGTCAGCTCCCCATGCTGGCGCGCGAACGCGATCGCCTGATTGGCGGCGGGACCAGCCACGTCCAGCGGCAAATAGCTGCCCTGCAAAAACAGGTCCGGATGAGCCGAACGCGCGCGCAGCAGGGTCGCGATCAGGCTCTGCTTCACCCGTCCGTCACGCCAGTGCGGCAAGCAGGCGGCCGGCGCGTCGAGCCGCCCGAGGGCGGCCGCACGGGCGCGGTAATCCACCGGCCGCCGATTGTCGGGGTCCACCAGGCTGAAATCCCAGAATTCCGTTCCCTGATAGAGATCCGGTACGCCCGGAACGGTGTATTTGAGAGCAATTTGGGCAAGGCCGTTGAGCGCGCCGGCGGGCGCAAGGCGCTGCACGAGCGCGGCCAGCAAAGCCCGCACCGCCTTGCCCCGTCCGTCGGTGAGGATCAGGCGCAGAAAGTTGTCGCACCCGGCCTCGTAATCGGTATTGGGAAAGACCCAGTTGGTGTGGCGCTTCGCTTCCCGCAACGCCTTGATCTGCCAGGACGCCATGCGTTCCAGCAGGCCGTGCAGGCGTCCGCCATCCTCAGGGCCGAGATCGAGCGGCCACGCGCCGATCAGCGCTTGATAGAGCATCACTTCGTCCGCCGGGCTTGGCTCGGGGAGGGGGGCCAAGGCCTCGCGCAGCGGCAGCGCCGCCGCCTGGAGATCGGCCAGCGCAAGGGACCATTCCTGCGGGATTTCGCTCAGCACCGCGAGGCGCATGCGGCTGTCCTCGCCGCGCTTGTGGTCGTGCGTGGCGGTGGCGAGCATGGCGCCGGGGAAGTGCGAGGCGCGCGCCTGCGCGAGCTCGTGGAAGGCCCGCACCGGCAAAGCGAGCTGGCCGGGATCTGCGCCCACTTCGTTGCGCGAGAGCAGGCGGCCGTAGCGGTAGAAGACCGTATCCTCCACGGCTTTAGCGGCGATCGGCGCTGTGAGCTGTTGGAATTTTGCGATGGCATAGGCGCGGGTGCCCGCCTGCTCCATGTCGCCACCGAGCGCACGGGGGGCTTCCCCGCCGAGCCAGCGGTCCAGAAGATCGAGGACCGGGTGATCGATGGGCGCGAGGCGTCGCCGCGCCTGGGCGAGGGCTTGTGAAAAATAGGTCCAATCCTGGGCCGAACGCCCATTCGCATCGGCGTAGGTGCGATAGACCGGAAACGCCACCACCAGCTCCCTGAGGGAGCGCCGGATGGAGGAGAAGGTGATGTCGCGCGTATCGAGATCCTGCTGGGCCACTTCGTGCAGGGCCCACGCGGCGGTATCCATTTCCGTGCCGAATCCCTCGCGCAAGATCTGGCGACGGGCAGCTTCCATCTGGGCGGCATAGGTGCCGGAATCCTGCGCGGCCTGGCTCCAGACCTTTTCCAGCGCATCGTCGGAACTGCCGTCGTGCAGCACCGCCGAAACCTCGTCCATGAAGTCGTATCCGGTGGTCCCATCCATCCGCCAGGAGGCGGGCATTGCCTCTCCCGTATGGAGGATCTTCTCGACGATCACATAGCCGCCCGGTGGCGTGTCATGCGGTCGTTGAGCCTCCAGCGCGTCGAGCTTTCGCTTCAGCTGCCGACAATAGGCCCCGGGATCGGCAATACCGTCCACATGATCGATGCGCAGGCCGTCGATCAGGCCGTCGGCGTAAAGCTGGAACACCAGGGCATGAACGATCTCGAACACCTCGCCCCGCTCTACTTTCACGCCTGCCAGTCCGGTGATATCGAAGAAGCGGCGCCAGTTGAGCTCGTCGTTCGCCACGCGCCACCAGGCGAGGCGATAATTCTGTTTTTCCAGCAGTGTGTGCAGCCGCGCCTGCCCGGCTTCGGAGGTGGGATCGAACGCTTCGAGCGCGGCGGCGACGATCTGTGGACCTTCGCGCGTCAATGCAAGTGCGAGACGCTCCTTCGTGGCCTGGACGTCGCGTTTCGGGGCCGCGGGATCCGCCAGCGTTGCAAGCTCGACATCGAGAACGCTCTGCGGATCAGCGCCCGAGGCGCTGAGCACGTCACCATAGGTGCGAGGGCACACGGGAAAGACGTGGTCGTGGTGACGAAAATGGAAGGTCCCTCGCGCGCTGTCGTGGGCGAGGCGGATGGCACCGGCCTTCAACGCCTCGCCATAGGGCCGGTCCAGGAAGGGCGCGACGACCTTGCCCTCGAACCGCGTATCGGCCGGGCTCCAGTCGATATCGAAGAAGTCGCGATACGTGCTCTCACGGCCCCATTCGAGGACGTCGAGCCACACCGGGTTGTCGGCACCGCCCACCCCCATATGGTTGGGTACGATATCGAGGATCAGCCCCATTCCGCGGGACCGCAGCGCGGCCGCCAACCGGCGCAGGGCGGCTTCCCCGCCCAATTCAGGGTCGAGCGTGCCGTGATCCACGGTGTCATAGCCGTGGCGCGATCCCGGCCGGGAGGTCAGCAGTGGGGAGGAATAGATATGGCTGATGCCGAGATCGGCGAAATAATCCACAAGCGGGATCGCCGCATCGAGGGGAAAATCACGGTGAAACTGGAGGCGCACGGTGGCGCGAGGCACTGTCATGCTTTGGCCCTTGCGCGGTCGAGTAAACTGAGGCGCCGCTGGACAGCCGGGTCTTCGAGCACGTGTGCGGCCTGACCTGAGAGACGTCGGCGCCAGTTGGGATGTTCCTCTACGGTTCCGGGCAGGTTGGGCTGCTCCGGCAGGGCAAGCGCATCCTCCATCGGCACCACCACGAGCGGACTCGGCGTTTCCGCGAGGAACTGAAAAGCAGCGTCCAAAACGGCCGCGCCCTGTTCGGCAGCGGGCATTGCGTCGTCACCGATGGCGGCCCACAGATGCGCCCTGTCGTCGTGGCGGCCGCTGCGCTCGGCCTCCTCGCTATTGCCTTCCGCAAGCAGGCCCGCCGGGCTGCGCCAGTCGATGTCGCGCCCGCTCCACCAGCCGGTGACTGTGGGAAGGTCATGGGTGCCCGTGACGGCGATGGCGTCGGGTGAATATTCGCCTGCCTCCTTGAAGCGCGGGCCCTCGCGCTCAAACCACAGCACCCGCATGCCGAGGATGCCGCGCGAGCCGAGACGCTCGCGGAATCCGTCGGGGACCGTGCCGAGATCCTCCCCGATGACAATGGCGCGGCGGCGATGGGATTCCAGCGTTACGAGCCGGGCGAGATCGTCGAACGGATAGGCGAGATAGGCGCCGTGCGCCGGTGGCGCGCCATCGGGGATCATCCAAAGGCGCGACAGCCCCATGATATGATCGATACGCACGCCGCCCGCGTGCGCCATGGCCGCGCGGAGCATGTCGAGGAAGCTCGCAAAGCCGCTGGCGGCAAAGGCGCGCGGCGAGAAGGCGGTGAGCCCCCACGTCTGGCCGACCGAGTTCAAGAGGTCCGGCGGCGCACCCACGGAACAGCCGATGAGCATCTCCGCCTGCCGACTCCAGGCTTGGCTCCCGCCTCCGTCCGCTCCGACCGCCAGATCGGAGATGAGCCCCACGGGCATGCCGGAAGAACGGGCGGTATCCTGCGCCTGCGCCAGTCCCTTATCGGCAACCCATTGCAGGAAGGCGTGGAAGCTCACCTCATGCGCGTGGCGGCGCGCGAAGCCGGCGACCGCGGCGCCGCGGGGATCGCGGAACCCTTCCGGCCAGCCGCGCCAGTGCCATTGCCCGCGTCCATCGCCGAACTGGCGTTGGTGCAGCGCCTCGAACACCGCATGGTCGGCCAGATTCTGCCCCCCCGCCACGCGAAAGGCCTCGAACTCGGCCATCAGTGCCGGTTCGCGCGGCATCACGGTCTCGAACAGGTGGCGCAGGAGGTTAATCTTGGCCGTGCCTGCCTTCTCCCATTGCACCAGATCGGACGCTTCAAGGGAGGTGCGCAAAGGCCCGAGATCCAAGGCCGCCACGGCCTCGTCCACCGCCGGGCCGCCGAAGATCAGCGCCGGGTCGGCATAAAGGGGATTCAGGAACAGCCGGCTTGAGGGCGAATAAGGGCTGTAATGGGCGGGATCGGCCGCGAATGGCGCGTGAACCGGGCTCAAGACCAGGGCCGAGGCGCCGGCATTCGCCGCCTTGACCGACAATTGTGCGAGGGCGGAGAAATCGCCGATGCCGCCGTCGCCGTCACGACGCAAAGCGTAGAGTTGCACCGCGAGGCCCCACAGGCGCGGGTCTTCTCGCCCTGCGGCATCGGCGAGCGCAAATGCGCGGGCAGGGGCAACCGCAAGGGTCGTATGCACGTCGCCCAGCTCCAGCCGGTGGTAGCCCGGCAACTCGACGGCTGGCAGCACGATGGCGCCATCGTTCACTTCTGCCTCGCCTTCCACCAGGCCGCCGCCTTCGAGCGTCACGCGATAGCGCATGCGCAGGGCGCCATTGGCGACGGGAATGCGAATGGGGCTGCCGGCATCCAGTGTCATAAGGGGCGGAAGACCATCCACCGTACCGCCGCGCAGGCGCATGCGGCTGTCGGCGATGTCGCCGGGCGTTTCCGCAGGGAGATCGAGCGCGCGCAGCAGGGCGCGCAAAACCTCATGTGGCACCGCCTGTGGCCTGCCGAAGGCATCGGTCCAGAAAGGTGAGAGTCCGGCAAGCCGAGCAAGATCAAGCAGAGCATCGTCCATGGGAAACGGCCTTCGGGAAGACGTATGCGCGGGAGCCCGCGCGGAATGGTCCGGCAGGCTCATCGCTGCAGGTCCAGATGGGTGGCAAGCAAGCGAATGCTGAGCGCGGAAACCAGCGTCTCCTGTTCTATGGGGCGCTGTTCGGAGACGAGGCCGGCGGCGCTGTCCACGAGCACGCGCCACGTCACGGCGGGCGCCGGCAGGCGGAACATGACCGGGCGGTCTTGCGCATTCATCAGGAGGAGCAGCACGTCGAGCCGCCCCGGCGGCACGTCGCCGACGACCGTCGCCAGTCCCGCGCGCCGCAAAGCGAGCGTGTGGCCGCCATCGGCGTGCCAGGCATCGCCGTGCAGTTCGGCCCCGCTCTCATCGAACCAGCCGATGTCCCGCAGGCCGGGCGCGAGTTCCACGTGCCCGTGCAGGAAATGAGGGGCGCGCAGGATCGCGAAGCGGCGGCGCACTTCCGCAAGGCGGGCAAAGAAGGCGGTCAGAGCCCGTCCGTCGGGCGAGCGGGCGCGCTCCCAGTCGATCCAGGACACGTCGTTGTCTTGGCAATAGGCATTGTTATTGCCCTTTTGCGTGCGGCCAAACTCGTCGCCCGCGAGCAACATGGGCGTACCCTGGGCGAACATCACCGTGGCCAGCATGGCCCGTGTCACACGCTCCCGGGTCTCCAGCACCCAGGGGTCGCTGGTTGGCCCCTCCACGCCCCAATTGGCGCTGTGGTTGCCGTCGTGTCCGTCCCGGCCGTCCTCGCCGTTCGCCGCGTTGTGCTTGTGTTCGTAGGAAACCAGATCCGCGAGTGTGAAGCCGTCGTGGGAGGCCACATAGTTGACGGAAGCCCAGGGTTTGCGGAAACGCCGGTCGAACTTGTCGCCCGAGCCCGAGAGGCGTGCCGCAAGGTCGCCGCGCCGGCCGGGCTCGCGCTTCCAGAATCTGCGCACCCCATCGCGGAAGCTATCGTTCCATTCTGCGAATCCCGGCGGCATGCAGCCAAGCTGATAGCCGTCCGGCCCGAGATCCCAGGGCTCGGCGATCAGCTTGCAATGCGCGAGCGTGGGATCCTGACGCAACGCGTCGAAGAAGCCAGAGCCGGGGTCGAACCCCGTGCCTTCGCGTCCCAGCGTCACCCCAAGGTCGAAGCGGAAGCCGTCGATGCGGAACGCCGTGGCCCAGTAGCGCAAAGAATCCATGACCATCTGCAGCACACGCGGATGGGAGAGGTTGACCGTGTTTCCGCACCCGGTCTCGTTGATGTAATAGCGCTCGTCGCCCGGCACGAGGCGGTAGTAGCTCGCATTGTCGATGCCGCGAAATGAGAGGGTCGGGCCGAGCTCGTTGCCCTCGCACGTGTGGTTATAGACCACGTCGAGGATCACCTCGATGCCGGCGGCATGCAGGCGGCGAATGGCGGCGCGCATCTCATGCAAAGACCCGGTGGAGAGGAAGCTCGGCTCTGGCGCAAAAAAGGCGAGGGTGGAATAGCCCCAATAATTGCGGAGCCCGCGCTCGAGCAAAAAGCGATCCTGCAGGAACGCATGCACCGGCATGAGCTCGATCGCAGTGATGCCCAGCCTTTGCAGATGCTCGATGAAACGGGGATGGGTCAGGGCCGCGAAGGTTCCGCGTTCATGGGCGCGCACGTCTGTGCGCCCCATGGAAATGCCGCGCACATGGCCTTCGTAGATGACGGTATCTTCCCAAGGCACATTGGGCGCGCGCTCATCGCCCCAGTCGGTCGCCTCACCCACCACCACGGCTTTCGGCATGGCGGCCGCGCTGTCGCGGCGGTCCTGCGAGAGGTCCGCGCGTCCACCATGGATACGATAGCCGAACAGCGTGTCGGACCAGCGCAATGGCCCGGTAATCTGCCGCGCATATGGGTCAAGCAGGAGCTTGGCGGGATTGAACCGGTGCCCGCGTGCGGGATCGAACGGCCCATGGACGCGGTAGCCGTAAACAAGCCCCTCGAACGCACCGGGCAAATAACCGTGCCAGACCTCGTCGGTGCATTCCGGCAGCGCGAGGCGCGCCACCTCGCGCCGGCCGGAGGGCTCGAACAGACACAGCTCCACCTTTTCCGCATTGGCGGAAAAGAGGGCGAAATTCGTACCGAGGCCGTTCGTGACCGCGCCAAGGGGATAGGGGCGCCCCGCATCCAGACGATCAGGAAGCGGCGGGAGCGTCATGGCGTTTCCTTCGGCCGCAGGAACAGCGCGCCCAGGGGCGGAAGGCTGAGCCTGACCGAAAACGGCTGGCCGTGGCTCGCCTCGCCCGTCGCTTCGACGGCGCCGAGATTGCCGATGCCGGAGCCGCCATATTCGGTGGCGTCGGTGTTCAGCACTTCCTCCCATAGCCCGCCGTGGGGCACGCCGATCTGATAACCGTGGCGCGGCACAGGCGTCATATTCGCGACCACCAGGACCGGCGCCCCCGCCTCGGCAAAGCGAAAGAACGCAAATACCGAATTGTCCACGTCGTCGCCGACGATCCAGGCGAAGCCATCCGGCGTCGTGTCGCGGGCGTGCAGGGCAGGGGCGTTGCGATAGAGGGTGTTCAGATCGCGCACCAGCTTCTGCACGCCGCGGTGGAGCGGATCGTCCAGGAGATACCAGGGCAATTCCGCATCGTGGTTCCATTCGCCGGGCTGAGCGAACTCGCACCCCATGAACAGGAGCTTCTTGCCGGGGTGGCCATACATGAACCCGAGATAGGCCCGAAGGTTCGCCATGCGCTGCCAGGTGTCGCCGGGCATGCGCCCGAGTAGGGAGCCTTTCCCGTGCACCACCTCGTCGTGGGAAATCGGCAGGACGAAGCGCTCAGAGAAGGCGTAGACGAGCGCGAACGTCATGTCGTGATGATGGTAGCGCCGGTGGATCGGCTCGTGGCCGATGTAGCGCAGGGTGTCGTGCATCCACCCCATGTTCCATTTGAAATCGAACCCCAGCCCGCCCAACGCCACTGGCGCCGTGACGCCCGGCCAGGCGGTGGATTCCTCCGCCACCATGATGGCGCCGGGGGCCTGGGCGTGCACCGTGTCGTTCAGCCGCCGCAGGAACGAGACGGCCTCCAGATTTTCCCGCCCGCCATGGATGTTGGGCACCCATTCGCCGGGCTTTCGAGAATAATCGCGGTACAGCATGGAGGCGACCGCATCCACGCGCAGCCCATCCACGTGGAAATGCCGCAGCCATTCCAGCGCGCTGGCAATGAGGAAGCCGGAGACTTCCGCGCGGCCGAAATTGTAGATCAGCGTGTTCCAGTCATGGTGGAACCCTTCGCGCGGGTCGGCATGCTCATAGAGGGCGGTACCGTCGAATTGCGCGAGGCCGTGGGCGTCGCTGGGAAAATGCGCGGGCACCCAGTCGAGCAGCACGCCGATTCCCGCGGCGTGGCAGCGATCCACGAAGCGGGCGAAGGCATGGGGCGGGCCGAAGCGCGCGGTCGGCGCGAACAGCCCCAGAGGCTGGTATCCCCAGGAGCCGCCAAAGGGATGCTCCATCACCGGCATCAGCTCGATGTGGGAAAAGCCCATATCAACGACGTAGGGGATGAGGCGATCGCCCAACTCCTCCCAGTTTAGGCTGCGTCCGTCGTCGAGATGGCGCATCCACGAGCCGGGATGCAGCTCATAGATGGAGATCGGCGCCTGTGCACTCTGGCGACCGCGACGCTCTTCCATCCAGCGAGAGTCGGTCCAGTGAAATGGAGCAGGATCAGCGACGATGGAGGCGGTGGCGGGCGCCAGCTCCGCCGCCCGGGCCAGCGGGTCCGCCTTCAACGGCAACAGGTTGCCGTCCGCTCCCAGCAGTTCGAACTTGTACCGCACGCCCGCGCCGATGCGCGGGATGAAAATCTCCCAGACACCAACGGAATGACGCAACCGCATCGGATTGCGGCGCCCATCCCAATGGTTGAAATCGCCGACGACCGAGACTCGCCGGGCGTTGGGGGCCCATACGGCGAAGCGGACGCCGGTGATGCCGTCGACAGTGGTAACGTGGGCGCCCAGCATTTCGGACAAGTTGTGATGCGTCCCTTCGCCCAGCAGGTAAAGGTCGAGATCGCCGAGCAAGGGCGGGAAGGAATAGGGATCCTCGCTTTCCTGCACGCTTCCGTCATCCCAGCGAATCCGCAAACGGTAGCGCGGCGCCGCGGCGGCCGGATGCACATTCGTGGGCGCAAGCTTGCCAGCGAAAAATCCGGCGGGATGCACCCGGACGAGGGTTGCGAGGCGCGCGCCGGAGACCGGATCTACGGCCTCGACTTCACGCGCGCCCGGCTGGAAAGTGCGCAGCACGAAATCGTGCTCCACCCTATGCGGGCCAAGCAGGCCGAAAGGGTCACCATGGCGCCCCTCAACCAGGGCCGAAACCGCCCCGGGATCAAGCAGCAGGTCGGTTTCGGTGCGATCGGCGATGCTCATGGGCGACTCTCCAGGCGGGCGCGGGAGACTGTTCAATGGGCATCCTCCAGGCTTGACTCGCGTTCCACTTCGGCCGCACCGGCGAGCCGGACGGCGAGGTCGTGCAGACCGCGTATCGCGAAGTCGATCCATGCCGGCCGGTTGGCCGCTTCATACGCGACCTCGTAGGCGGCCTTTTCCAGCAGGAAGAGATCAAGCAGGCGTCGGTCGATGCTGGCATACGGACCGCCCCCCTCAGTGTATCCGCTCAGGAAGCTGCGTTCCGCGCGGTTGCGGAAGCGCTCCAGCAGCGCCTGGCGCTCTGTCGCCGTTTCCCACGCGCGGATTTCGCTTGCGGGTGAATCGATGGCGGCGCGCAGGTAATCGAGGGATCGCATCAACCCGGCCACGTCGCGCCATGGACTGGCCTTGGCGCGGCGTTCGGCGATGGGGCGGCGCGGCTCGCCCTCGAAATCGATGATGTAGGCGTCACCACCGGACACCAGAATCTGCCCAAGATGGAAGTCGCCGTGGATGCGCGTCATCAGCGCTCCCACGGTGGTCTCCGCGAGGGCGTCCACCGTGCGCAGCAGCGCAGCGCGCGCTTCCACAAGCGCCTGGGCACGTGCCTCTGTTTCCGCGCTTTCAAAGGGGCCATGCGCCGCGAGAATGTCCAGGGCGCGAGACAGTTCAGCCTTCACATCCTCGCCCCACACGGCCGCATCCTTTGCCTCTGCGATGGTCGGAGCGAATGCGGGGTCTTCACTCGGGCGCGCCAGCACCGCATGCAGTTCGGCCAGCCTGCGTCCCGTGGCCCGGATAAAGGGCGTCAAACCGTTAATCTGCTCATCGAATGCAGCGCCCTTTTCTTCATCCACCGGGGTGGTTGCCCCGAGCGCGCGGCGCAATTGCTCGACCATCCAGGTCCAGCCATCGCCCTGATTGCGCACGTGGCCCAGCAAGAGCGCGACCACGGCAGGCCGGCTTTCGCCGTCAAAACGCACCACTTCGCCAAGCAATGGCGCGGTGTTTGCGTATTCCTGTTCGGTCAGATGCCGCACCATTTCGGATTCCGGGTGAATGCCGAACACGGTCCGGCGCACCACTTTCAACACCGCAAGATCTTCGATGATGATGGTCGAGTTCGATTGTTCCGCAGCGATGCGGTGCACCGGCGTGTCGGCCGGAATATCCGTCGTGGCCAAGCGGGACGTGGGCACGAAGCGCAAGTCTCCGCCATCCGGAATGGGCAGGGCGACATTCTTGCGTAGGGCGGCGATCACCGCATGCGGCATGGCATCGAGCGTCAGCGCGTCGGTCAGGTAACCGACCCGCCGGCCCTGCCGGACACGCGACAGCGCAAGCTGCGTCACCAGCGGGGCGGGCTGCTGGTCTTCCCAGGCGATCGCCAGGGGCATCATGTATTGCTCGGTGCGTCCACCCACCTCGACATCGACGGCCGCAAGGAGCACTTCCGAACGGTCGGCGCCGGCCGGCAGCGGGAGCGACCAGGCGATACGGACCGCCCCCAGCTTCTCATTCTTGGAGGCGAACCACCGGCGACGGCCGATATAAGCCGGCAAAGCCTCGCTCTCCAAAAGCGCCTTGTGGCGATCGCGCGCGACCTCCGGCAGGCCTGAGCGCAGCACCAGCGTAATGAATTCCGGCAATTGCTCGGGTGGCGGCGCATGCCAGCTGGGCTCGGCGATCTCCTTGGAGAGATAGAAGGCGTAAAATCCATAGGCCGGTAGCGTCAGCAGATAAGGCAGGCGACCGACGGGAGGAAAAGGCGTCCCCCCCACCATCTCCACGGGCACGCGGTGCTCGAATTCAACCATGTCGAGCTCGACCGCCTGCAAGGTCTGAGACAGGTTTGCGACACACAATATGGTCTCGTCCTGATATTCCCGAAGATAGGCAAGGATCTTGCGGTTTCCGGGGTAGAGCAGGCGGAAGGTGCCGCGGCCAAACGCGCTATGTCGTTTGCGAATTGCCAAGACGCGCCGCGTCCAATTCAGCAAAGAATGCGGATCGCGCAGCTGTGCTTCCACATTCAGTGCATAATAACCGTACAACGGGTCTTGAATGGGCGGCAGCACAAGGCTTTCCGGGTCGGCGCGGGAGAAGCCGCCGTTGCGGTCGGGCGACCATTGCATCGGGGTCCGCACGCCGTCGCGGTCGCCAAGATGAATATTGTCACCCATGCCGATCTCGTCGCCATAATAAATGACAGGCGTTCCCGGCATGGTGAACAATAACGCATTCATCAGCTCAATTCGCCGACGATCCCGCTCAAGCAAAGGTGCAAGGCGACGACGAATACCCAGATTGATGCGGGCGCGACGATCAGCGGCATATACGCTCCACAGATAGTCCCGCTCGGAATCCGTGACCATTTCGAGCGTCAGTTCGTCGTGGTTACGCAGGAAGATCGCCCATTGGCAGTTTTCGGGAATGGCTGGTGTCTGACGTAGAATATCGGTGATGGGAAAGCGGTCTTCTTTGGCAATCGCCATGTACATGCGCGGCATCAGAGGGAAATGGAAAGCCATGTGGCATTCGTCCCCCTCCGATCCAAAATATTGTTGCGTGTCTTCAGGCCACATATTGGCCTCAGCCAACAGCATGCGGCCGGTGTAATTCTGATCCAGATGCGCGCGGATCTTCTTGAGAATGGTGTGGGTCTCGTCCAGATTTTCGTTGGACGTGCCTTCGCGCTCAATAAGATAGGGCACGGCATCGAGCCGCAGCCCGTCGACGCCCATGTCCAGCCAGAAGCGCATGACGGACAAGACCCGCTCCAGCACTTCCGGATTGTCGAAGTTCAAATCAGGTTGATGTGAATAAAATCGGTGCCAGAAATATTGGCCCGCAACCGGATCGTAAGTCCAGTTTGATTTTTCCGTGTCGAGGAAGATGATGCGTGTGCCGGAATATCCATGGTCGTCATCTGCCCATACGTAATAATTACGCTCGGGAGATCCCTTTGGGGCCGCGCGGGCGGCTTGGAACCAGGGATGTTGGTCCGAAGTATGGTTGATGACGAGTTCGGTGATGACGCGGATACCACGTGCATGGGCCGCCTCTATGAAGCGGCGGGCATCCTCCATGGTCCCGTAATCGGGAGAGACGCCTTCGTAAAGCGAGATATCATAGCCGTCATCGCGGCGTGGAGATGGGTAGAACGGCAGAAGCCAGATCGTATCTACGCCGAGATCCGAAATGTAATCCAGCTTGGAGAGTAGGCCAGGAAAATCTCCGATCCCATCATTGTTGGAATCGAAGAAAGATTTTACATGAACCTGATAGATGACCGCATCCTTATACCAATAAGGATTTGTGCCAGGAGCCGTTTCGCTCATTTAAACCTCCCCGGAGAGACGGTAGATGGCGAACGGAAAGGCGAGGTCGAGATGCTGGTGCTGGATTTTGCCGGTCCAGCTAAAGGATTGATCATGAATGAGATTTTCCACATGGACGGTGGCGTGATCCGGCAGCCCGAGTTCCCACAAGGGAATCTCGAAATCACATGCCTGGGCCGCATGGGGGTCGAGATTCACAAGGATTACCAATAGGTTGTCGCGCTCTGGCGTGAATTTGGCGAACGCCAGCACCTGGTCGTTCCAGGCATTCAGGAACAGGATGTCGCGATGGGTGCGTAACGCGGGATTCTCCCGACGAATGCGGTTGAGAAGGGTGATTTCAGCGCTTATCCCGCCCTCTGAACGGTAATTTCGGGCGCGAATCTCATATTTGTCGGAGGATTTGTATTCCTCCTTCCCGGGGACCGGCTCCGCCTCGCACAATTCGAAGCCGGAGAACATGCCCCACAGCCCGGACAGGGTGGCGGCGAGCGCCGCGCGCACGAGGAAGCCGGGGCGCCCCGAGGTCTGGAGATAATAGGGGTTGATATCAGGCGTATTGACGAAGAAGTGCGGCCGGTAAAAATCGCTTACCGGGGGCGCAGCGAGTTCCGTCATGTATTGAATCAATTCCGCCTTGGTGTTCCGCCAGGTGAAATAGGTGTAGGACTGGGAAAAGCCGATCTTCGCGAGCCGGTGCATGATCTTGGGCCGGGTAAACGCCTCGGCGAGGAACACCGCGTCGGGATGCTGCCCGCGGATATCGCTGATCAGCCATTCCCAGAAGGCGAAGGGCTTGGTGTGCGGATTGTCGACGCGGAACAGGCGCACGCCCTGGTCGATCCAGTGCAGCACCACATCACGCAGAGCCAGCCACAGGTCGGGCACGGCGTCTTTCGCGAAGAAGTCCACATTGACGATGTCCTGATATTTCTTCGGCGGATTTTCCGCATATTTGATGCTGCCGTCGGGCCGCCAGTCAAACCAGCCGGGATGCTCGGCGAGCCAGGGATGATCCGGCGCGCATTGGACGGCGAAATCGAGCGCGATCTCCAGGCCGTGGTCCTTTGCCGCCGCCAGCATGCGCCGGAAGTCGGCGAGCGTGCCCAATTGCTGGTGCACCGCCTCATGCCCGCCTTCGCGCGAGCCGATGGCATAGGGGCTGCCGGGATCGTCCGGCGCGGGGGTGAGGGTGTTGTCCCGCCCCTTGCGGTTCTTGGTCCCGATGGGATGGATCGGCGGGAAATAGAGCACGTCGAAGCCCATGTCGCGGATGCGGGGCAGGTCGGCGATCACATCGTCGAACGTGCCGTGCCGGTTCGCATCGCCCGAGGTGGAGCGGGGGAAGATCTCGTACCAGGCCGCGAAGGCCGCGCGCTCGCGTTCGGCATCCACCGGAAACATCCGGGGATGGCGCACCGCGAACGGGCGCACGTCGCTGGCTGAGAGGACCTCCTGGGTCTGCGGGCTCAGAAGCAGGTCGCGCGCCGCCGGCCCATCGGCCTGCGCCAAGGCGCGCGCAAGTTCGGCGATGCGCGCCCCCGCTTCGCCCGCCGCCGAGGCGCCGGCCACCAGCGCGCGGCCTTCCTCGATCTCCAAGGAGACATCGAGCCCCGCGTTCACCTTGGCTGAAAGCTCGTGATGATAGCTCGCATAGGGGTCGCGCCAGGCCTCGATGGTGAAGAGATGGCGGCCGAGGCGCTCCAGCGCGAAGTCGGCGCCATAGCGATCGTTCCCGAGCGGGGCCATGCGCACTTCGCGCCAATTGGCATCGTCCGCCGGCCGCCAGAGCAAGGCCACCGCGGTGACGTCGTGCCCGTCGGTCACCACGTCCGCTTCCACGGAAACACGCTCGCCCACAACGCGCCGGATGGGGAAGGCGCCATCGTCCACGGCGGGGCTGACCGCTTCGATGGCGAGGCGCTGCGCGCGCGCGGCATTGAGCGCGCCCTTGCGGCCCAGGTCTTCCAGCAGGATGGCCTGGGGCCGCAGGCCGCACAGGCGGATCACGCCACCCGGGGGCAGGGGAAGGCTGCCGGTGCTGTCGAAAGGTATGCCCTCGGGCCCATCGAACCGGGCGAAGCCGTCCGTGCGCGGCATCAGCGCGGCGCCGCTCACCTGCGCCGCACGCTGAAGGCTGGCGTTGGCGATCACGAGATCCGCCGCGTCGCGGTCCTCGCTCTCCCGCAGCAAGGCGGCAAAGGGAGCGGCAGGCGGCGAAATCATGCGCCAGGGTCCCATGGCGCCGCGAACGGGACGCCGCGCCAGGGCGCCATTGGCCTCGACGACCGCCGCCGAAAGATCAAAGGGGGCGGTCTCCCGCAATTGCGCGAGGTCCGTCGCGATGGCGGCAGCGGGGTCGAGCGGATCGCGTGCGCCGAATTCAAAGCCGGCCGGCATCAGCAGCCCGTCGCCGAGAGCGGCCGCCAGCGCCAGCGCCCGGCGGTGGGCGCGGGTGGGGTCGGCGCCATCCGGGTGCGGCTGGAGCCGCGGGGCGAACGGCGCTTCGGGAAAGGTGATGACGGGGCCGAGGCGGTTCAGCAGCGCCATCTCCTCCGCAAGCCAGGGTTTGCGGACATCCCACCACGCGAGAGAGGAGAAGCCGCCATCGAAGCCGGCCGGGACCAGGGCTTCGAGCTGCACGCGCGTCAAGCCGGGCGTCCAGGCATAGAAGCGTGCGTCGGAATCGGCCGCGCGTCCCGCCTCGATGATCTTCTGCCAGATCTCGACCGGCACCCGCTGGGGCGCATCGCAACGAAAGCCCGAAATGCCGGCATCGACCAGCGCGCCCACCAGATCGGCGAAAAAGGCGCCCACCGCTGAAGCGACACCGGCGTCGGCAAAATTCACTTGGGCGCCTTCCCGCGCGGGCGGGCGGCGGGGGTCGGGCATGGCCGGTTCCGCATCCTGCGGCAGGAACCAGGAGGGCTCCATGGCGGGGAGCAGGCCGTCGGGGGCCATGCGGTCCACCACCAGATCGAGGAACAGCGCGAGGCCATGCTCGCGGGCCTGCGCGCTCAAGGCAGCCGCACCGTCCAGCGCATCGCCGCCGAAGTCGAAGCGCGCGTTCAGCCGGTCGTGGTCGGCGCTGAGGAAAATACAGCGGTCGCGGCCGGTGGCGAACGGGGAGGCCAGAAGAATAGCGTCAAACCCCAGAGCCGCCGCATGCGTGCAGGCGTCGGCGAAGGCGGCCGGCCGCATCGGATCGATAAAATAGAGCCGGGGAACCCGGCTGGAGGAGGCGGAACTTTGACGGCTTGCGCGCGGTTCAGAGAGGATCAGCATGGGCTCTTCACTGCGGGCGGGAGAACGGAACGACTCAACGCCGGGCAAACCGCCGGCCGAGCTCTCCAGGGGGCAACGCCCCAAGCGAGTGGCGGTTCCCTTTCTTTCGCAGGCCATTGGAGAGGGTGGCAGGCGAAGGCCGGAACCGGGGCGCCGCCCCTCCGTTATGCCGATCACGCCGAAGTCGGCGGCGGGCCGATGCGTAATGCGCCGGTCGCGCCGGCCTGCTTCAATGGCTGCGGCGCGCCGCGCGAAGCGAGGGGAAGGACCATCCATGGATGCGCAAAACGAGACTGGCGCGAACCGGGCGCCGGCGTCCTGGTGGCAGACGGGGGTGATCTATCAGATCTATCCGCGCTCCTTCCAGGATGGGACGGGCGATGGCATCGGCGATTTGCCGGGCATCCTCTCCCGGCTCGATTATCTCGCCGACCTCGGCATCGATGCCATCTGGGTTTCGCCCATCTTCCCCTCGCCGATGGCCGATTTCGGCTATGACGTCAGCGATTATGTGGGCATCGATCCGCTGTTCGGGACGGTGGAGGATTTCGACCGGCTGGTGACCGCGGTCCACGGGCGCGGCATGAAGCTGCTACTGGATCTGGTGCCCAACCACACGTCCGACCAGCATGTCTGGTTCAGGCAGGCCCGCGCATCGCGGGATAATCCCAAGCGCGACTGGTACATCTGGCGCGACCCGGCGCCCGACGGCGGCCCGCCCAACAACTGGCTCTCCGAATTCGGCGGCAGCGCCTGGACCCTGGATGCGGCCAGCGGGCAATATTATTACCACGCCTTTCTCGATCGCCAGCCGGATCTCAACTGGCGCAATCCGCAGGTGGTGGCGGCGATCCACGAGGTCATGCGCACCTGGATGCGGCGCGGCGTGGACGGCTTCCGGGTGGATGTGATCTGGCATCTCATGAAAGATGCGGAATTCCGCGACAATCCGGAAAACCCGGCGTTCGCCGCCGGCATGAATCCCTATGCCCGCCTGCTGCCCCAGCGCACCACCGACCTTTCCGAGGTGCAGGATGTCATCGCCGGGTTGCGGGCGGTGGTGGATGAATTTCCCGAGCGCCTGCTGATCGGGGAAATCTATCTGCCGGTTGAGCGGCTGGTCGCCTATTACGGCGCGGAGCTGAAGGGCGTGCACCTGCCGTTCAATTTCGCGCTGCTCGATACGGCGTGGAACGCCCGGGCGCTGGACCGCCTCATCACCACCTATGAGGCCGCTTTGCCGCCGGGCGGCTGGCCAAATTGGGTGCTGGGCAATCACGACCGCCCCCGCATCGCAACCCGTGTCGGGCCGGATCAGGCGCGGGTCGCCGCCATGCTGCTTCTGACCCTGCGCGGCACGCCCACGCTTTATTATGGCGATGAAATCGGCATGGCCAACGTGCCGATCCCCCCAGAGCGCATCCAGGACCCCTATGAGAAGAACGTCCCCGGCCTCGGCCTCGGCCGCGACGGCGTGCGCACGCCCATGCAATGGGACGACAGCCCGTTCGCCGGCTTCTCCGATGTCGAGCCCTGGCTGCCCGTGGCGGCGGACTTTTCCGAGGTGAACGTCGCCGCCCAGCGCGGCAACGGCCATTCCATGCTGACCTTCGTGCGGCGCCTGATCGCGCTGCGGCGTGCCCATCCGGCGCTTCTGGTGGGGGACTATCGCGCCCTGGCGGCGCAGGGCGACCTGCTGCTCTATGTCCGCACGCTGGAGGGGGCAGAACGCGTCCTGGTCGCGCTCAATGTCGGCCCCGATCCGCTTGTCGCGACCTTGCCGGGGACCGTCGGGGAGGTGCTGCTGTCCACCTTCTGCGATCGCCAAGATGAGCGGATCTCGGGTGAAATCGCGCTGCGGGCCAATGAGGGGGTCATCGTGGGCGTGGCGGCCGGCGCGGTGCTGCCCGAATGACCGGGCGGTGCCCGCGTCCGGCGCGGGCGCCGCTTATTCGGCCGCCAGCGCCAATGCCTCCAGATCGGCGCTCACGGTGATCCATTCCTCTTCCGCCTGCGCCAGGGCGTCCACCAGGTCGCCGCGCTGCTTGTTCAGGCGGGCGGCGTCATTGGGGAATTTCTCGATCTTGGGATCGGCGAGGCGCTTGTCCACGGCGGCGATATCCTTTTCGAGCTTCGCCACCTGCGCCTCCACCTCCTTGAGGCGCTTGCGCAGCGGGGCGAGATCGGCCCCTTCCTCAGGGTCCGCGGCGCCGTCGATGCGTTCCTTCTTACCGTCGCCGGTCATGCGGCCGTTGGATTTGCTCAGCACCTCGCGGCGATATTGGTCGAGATCGCCGTCATAGGGCTTCACCGTGCCGCCGCCGACCACCCACAGGCGCTCCGCGCAGGCTTCCAGCAGATGCCGGTCGTGCGACACCAGGATCACGGCGCCGGGGAAATCGTTGATGGCGTTGATCAGCGCCTCGCGGGCCTGGATGTCCAGATGGTTCGTCGGTTCGTCGAGGATCAGCATGTGCGGCCCGTTGAAGGCCGCGAGGCCGAGCAGCAGGCGCGCCTTCTCGCCACCCGAAAGCGACGACACCTTGGTGTCTGCCGCCGCGCCGGAAAAGCCCATTTCGGCGGCGCGGGCGCGCACCTTCGCCTCGGGCGCGTCGGGCATCAGCTTGCGCACGTGCTGGGCCGCGCTGTCACCCGGCACCAATTCGTCCAGCTGGTGCTGGGCGAGATAGGCGACCTCCAGCTTGTCGGCGCGCACCACCTTGCCCTTTTGCGGCGCGAGGCGATCCGCCAGCAGCTTGGCGAAGGTGGATTTGCCGTTGCCGTTCGGCCCGAGGAGGGCGATGCGGTCGTCCTCGTCGATGCGCAGGTCGAGATTGCGCAGGATCGGCTTGTTTTCCACATAGCCGACCTCGACCCGGTCCAGCACCACGATCGGCGGGGAGAGCAGCTTTTCGGGATGGCGGATGGAGATGGCGGCCTGGGTCTCGCCCACCTCGGCGGCGAGCGGCTCCATCTTCGCCAGCGCCTTCATGCGCGACTGGGCCTGCTTGGCCTTGGAGGCCTTGGCGCGGAAGCGGGCGACGAACGCTTCCATATGGGCGCGCTGGCTTTCCTGCTTCTTGCGCGCCTTCTGATCGAGCAGCAGCCGTTCCCGGCGCTGGCGGTCGAACGAAGTGAAGCCGCCGCGATAGAGGGTGAGCTTGCCGTTGAAGAAATGCAGGATGTGATCGACGCTGGTGTCGAGCAGATCGCGGTCATGGCTGATGAGGATGACCGTGCGCGGATAATTGGCGAGATAATCCTGAAGCCACAGCGTGCCTTCCAGATCGAGATAATTGGTCGGCTCGTCCAGCAGCAGCAGGTCCGGCTCGGTGAACAGCAGCGCCGCGAGCGCGACGCGCATGCGCCAGCCGCCGGAAAATTCCGAGCAGGGGCGGGCCTGCGCGCTCTCGTCGAAGCCGAGGCCGGCCAGAATGCGTGCGGCGCGCGACGGCGCGGAATGGGCATCGATATCCACTAGGCGGATCTCGATCTCGGCGATCCGATGCGGGTCGGTGGCGGTCTTGCTTTCCTCGAGCAGGGCCGCGCGCTCGGTGTCGGCGGCGAGCACCCGCTCCAGCAGGCTGTCGGGACCAGACGGGGCTTCCTGCGCCACGCGGCCGATGCGGGTGCGGTTCGGCAGGCGCACGACGCCGCTCTCCAGCTCCAGCTCGCCGACCAGCGCCTTGAAGAGGGTCGTCTTGCCCGTGCCGTTGCGGCCGACCACGCCCACGCGCGCGTTCTCGGGAATGGCCGCCGAGGCGTGGTCAATGAGCAGGCGCCCCGCGACACGGAGCGAAATATCGTCAAGAACGATCATGATGCTCGCCTTCTCGCAGGCGCGAAGGCGAAGGGCAAGAAAAAGCGCTTCTAAAAATGCCGATGGCCGCTCGAAGGCGGCATCGGAAGCCGTCAGGGCAGCTGGGGCGGCACGGTAGGTCGGAACCTTCGCCGTGCGGCGAGGGTTCAATAGCAAAGCGGGCCATGGCCCGCGCAGACCCCCGAACCGCCCGGGTACCGTCAGCATGAACAGTTTCGTACCCCCAGACGTCGCACCGGATGCTCCGCGCGGCCATGCGATGCCGTTTGGCGCCCAGCTCGAGGCGGGGGCGGTGCGGTTCCGCTTGTTTGCGCCCGCCCAACACAGCGTGACCCTGGTGCTGGAGGATAATCGCGCCTTTCCGATGCACCGCACGGCCGACGGCTGGCACGAATATGTGACGGCCGCAGCCGGCCCGGGAACGCGCTATCGCTTCCAGCTGGACGATGGCCTGATGGTGCCGGACCCGGCCTCCCGCCACCAGCCGGAGGATGTGCACGGCCCGAGCGAGGTCATCGACCCCGCCCGTCACGCTTGGCGCGACACCGACTGGCGCGGCCGGCCCTGGCACGAGGCGATCTTGTACGAATTGCACATCGGCGCCTTCACCTCAGAGGGAACGTTCCGCGCCGCGACGGAGCGGCTCGACGATCTCGTGGACCTCGGCATTACCGCCATTGAAATCATGCCCGTGGCGGATTTTCCCGGCGGTCGCAACTGGGGGTACGACGGGGTGCTGTTTTATGCCCCCGACAGCGCCTATGGGCGGCCGGACGACCTGCGCGCATTCGTCGATGCCGCCCATGCGCGCGGGATCATGGTGATTTTGGACGTGGTCTACAATCACTTCGGTCCCGACGGGAATTATCTGCACGTTTATGCGCCCTGCTTCTTCACCGAGCGCCACCAGACCCCCTGGGGCGCCGGGCTGAATTTCGACGGTCGCGACAGCGCGGTCGTGCGCGAGTTCATCATCCACAATGCACTGTATTGGCTTGAGGAATTTCATCTGGACGGGCTGCGGCTCGATGCCGTCCACTCCATTCTGGACGACAGCGCGGATCCCCTCCTGGACGAGCTGGAGCGGCGCGTGCGCGCGGCCTGCGGCGGGCGCCAGGTCCATCTCATCCTGGAAAACGAGGAAAACGAGGTGCTCCTGCTGGAGGGCGATCCGTCTTCCAAATTCACCGCGCAATGGAACGACGACATCCACCACGCGCTCCACACGGCCATCACCGGCGAGGACCAGGGCTATTATGCCGATTATGCCGGCGACACGGAAAAGCTCGGCCGGGCGCTGGCGGAAGGGTTCGCCTTTCAGGGCCACCACATGCCCTATCGTGGAACCCCACGGGGCGCGCCGAGCGCCCATTTGCTCTCCACCGCCTTCGTCGCATTCCTGCAAAACCACGACCAGATCGGCAACCGGGCGTTCGGCGAGCGCATCACTGCGCTGGCACCGCGCGCCGCGGTGCGGGCCGCGGCGGCGATCTATCTGCTCGGCCCGCAGATTCCCATGCTGTTCATGGGCGAGGAATGGGCGGCGCCCCAGCCTTTCCTCTTCTTCTGCGGCTTCGAGGGGGAGCTTGCGGACGCGGTGCGGGCCGGCCGGCGCGCGGAATTCGCTCGCTTTCCCGCCTTTCGCGATCCCGAATTGCGCGAGCGCATTCCCGATCCCATCGCGCAATCCACCTATCTCGCCTCCAAGCTCGAATGGTCGGACCGCGATCGTCCGGAACATCTGGAGTGGCTGGACTGGTATCGCCACGTCATCGCCGCGCGGCGCGAGCATGTGTGGCCGCTCCTGCCGCTCCTGAAGGGGGAAATCTCCACCACGCGGATCGTGGGGCCGGCGGCCGTCGAAGTCGAATGGGACCTTGAGGATGGCCGCCGGTTGTGCCTCGCCCTCAATCTCACCGCCGGGGAGCGGGACGGTTTCTCCCCGCAGAAGGGCGTCGCCCTATGGACCGAAGGCGCGTTCGAGGCCGGCCGCGCCGCCGCATGGTCCGTGCGCTGGAGCCTCGACGGCGCTCAGGCGCCGTAGATCCAGCCGTAATGATCGATGAGGCGGTCGCTGGTGATGCGCAGCAGCGTGTCGCGGGCGAATTTGGCAGGGCCGGAGAGGTGATAGACCGTGCCGTTGGTGCGGGCGTCGCGCTGGATGCGCGCGGTCCGCGGCTGGCGGGCGGTCTCATAGGCGCGCAGCGCATCGGTGACGCTGGACGCGCGGTTCAGCTCCGCGGCGAGGGAGGCGGCATCCTCGATCGCCTGTGCCGCGCCCTGGGCGAGGAACGGCAGCATGGCGTGGGCGGCATCGCCGAGCAGCGTCACGCGGCCCGAGCCCCAGCGGGGCAGGGGATCGAGATCGTACAGGCCCCAGCACTGGAAGGATGGCGCGGCGGCGAGCAGGCGGCGCACCGGCTCGGCCCATTCGGCGAAGGCGGCATGGACGCGGCTCGCGTCGCCTTCCTCGCTCCAGCGGGTGACGGGGCGCGATTCCTGCACCACGGCCACCACATTGATGGCGCGGCCGGACCGCACGGGATAGGTGACGAGATGCGCCTCGGCGCCGAGGAACAATTGCACCACGTTGGGCGCGCGGCCCTGTTCCACCGGCACGGTCGCCCGGTAGGCGACGCGTTGCGCGAAGACCGGAACCGCCGAGAGCCCGATCTGCGGCCGCACCACCGAGCGGATGCCGTCGGCGCCCACCAATATGTCGGCTTCCAGGGGCATCGGGTTGCCGGCGCGGTTGGCGACCGCCGAGGCCTGGGTGTCGTCGGCTTCCACGCCCTCGAGCCGCGCACCCAGCAGAATCTCGGCACCGGCCGCAAGCGCGGCCTCGCTCAGCACGCGGTGTAGATCGGCGCGGTGCACCACCAGGAACGGTGCGCCGAAACGGGTCGTCGCGGCGTCATAGGGGCAATGGGCGATGACCGAATCGGTGCGCCCGTCGCGCACTTCCAGCGCGTCGGGCGCGATCGCCACGGCTTCCAGCGCCGGCAACAGGCCGAAGTCGCGCAGCACGCGCGTGGCGTTGGGCGTGAGCTGAAGGCCCGCGCCGACTTCCTCAAGCGCCTCCGCCTGCTCCAGCACGCGCACGGATATCCCGGCGCGGCGCAGGGCGATGGCGCAGGCCAATCCGCCGATTCCCGCACCGACGATGATGGCGCTGCGCGCGACAGGGGATGTCATGGGCGGTCAGGCGGCGACCGGCCGCTGCTCCCATACGCAGCCCTCGGGATTGGCCTGGTCGCTGTGGAGCGCCGGATTGTGCCGGTAGAGGGTGGAGCAATAGGAGCACACGGCTTCCGGCTCGTCGCCCATGTCGATGAAGATATGGGGATGGTCGAACGGCGGCTTGGCGCCGATGCACATGAATTCTTTCGCACCCACCTCGACCACGCTCACGCCGAGATCGTTGCAGAAATGGGGAATGCTGTGGGCTGCCATGGCTGTGCCTTGTCCGTGTCATCGCCGGCCTGAATCCGCGCGACATTAGCGCTTCGCCCCGGCCCCTCCAAGGGGAAAGGGGCCGCTTCGGTGCGGCGCCGCGACACAAATTGCGGCGGTGCCGCAAAGGTATCGCCTGCGGCCGATCCGGGGCGGGGGTTGCCCTTTTTATGCCGTTTCTCTAGCGTAACAGTACGTCAACCGCGAACAGGGAGGCCTTAAGATGAAGCAGTTTGTCGCGCTCGGCCGCCGTTCGCCGATCCCTGAAACGATCGCCCGGACCGTGTTCCGCTAGCTTCGTTTCCGCGCCCGCCAGCGGGCGCCCCTTCTTCCCATCGATGTTGACGTGCGCCCTGCCGGCGCGTGTCCCACCCTCGTCTCCCTCAGAGGCCGGCTCTGCGCGATCGCGCGGCCGGAAGTCTGTCATGTCCTTTTTCGGTTCTCACAAACGCGCGGATACCTTCCGTTCCGTCTTCGCCTTTCTTTGGGGGCACTGGCGGCGCCGGCCGGTGCTGCTCGCCGGCATCATGGTGGGCATGCTGGTCGCAACCCTGGGCGAAGTGCTGGTCCCGATCTTCGTGGGTCGGCTCGTGGATGCCCTGTCCGCGGCGCAGGGCGGCGCGGAGGCGGCGCGCCTTGCCGCGCGCGCCGTGGCCCTGAATGCATTCCTGGCGATCCTTGCGCTCGGCGCCGTGACGGTGCTGGTGCGCCATTTCGCCTTCATGGGCATCGTCACGCTGACCCTGCGCATGATGTCGGAGATCGCCGCCGACGCCTTCGCCCGCGTGCAGCGCTTCTCCTCCGACTGGCATGCCAATTCGTTCGCCGGCTCCACCGTGCGGAAGATCTCGCGGGGCATGTGGTCGCTCGACCTTTTGAACGATACGATCGTGATGGCGCTCCTGCCCTCGCTGGTGGTGCTGGCCGGTTCCGCGCTGGTGCTCGGGCTTTATTGGCCGGTGATGGGGCTGCTGGTGGGCGCGGGCGCGGTGCTCTACGTCGCCATGACGCTGCTGCTCTCCACTGCCTATGTCGCCCCGGCGGCGCGCCTTTCCAACGCCTGGGACACCAGGGTGGGCGGGACGCTCGCCGATGCGGTGAGCTGCAACGCGGTGGTGAAGGGCTTCGGCACCGAGGCGCGCGAGGAGGCGCGGCTCGCCGGCGTGCTCAACAAATGGAATCTCCGCACCACCCGCACCTGGCGCGCCGCCACCTGGAGCGGCACGGCGCAGCTGGTCGCGCTGCTGGCCCTGCAGACCGGCATCATCGGCACCGCGCTGCTGCTGTGGTGGAAGGGACAGGCGAGCCCCGGCGACGTGGCCTACGTGCTCACCACCGAATTCGTGGTGCACGGCTATCTGCGCGAGGTGGGCATGCATGTGCACAATCTCCAGCGCTCGGTGAACGAGATGGAGGAACTGGTGGAATTGCACAAAACGCCCATCGCCATCGCCGACAAGGCGGGCGCGGTGCCCGCGCGGGTGGACCAGGGCGCCATCGCCTTCGAGAATGTGCGCTTCCATTACCAGGGCCACGACAAGCCGCTTTACGACAACCTCTCGCTCTCCATCGATGCGGGCGAGCGGGTGGGCCTCGTGGGGCATTCCGGTTCCGGCAAGACCACGTTCGTGAAGCTGATCCAGCGGCTGCACGACGTGACCGGCGGCCGGGTGCTGGTGGACGGGCAGGATGTGCGCGACGTGCAGCAGGGAACGCTGCGCCGCTCCATCGCGGTGGTGGCGCAGGAACCGATCCTGTTCCACCGCTCCCTGGCCGAGAACATCGCCTATGGCCGGCCCGACGCCACGCGCGCCGAGATCGAGCGGGCGGCGGCACTGGCCAATGCCAGCAGCTTCATCGAGCGGCTGCCGCGCGGCTACGGCACGCTGGTGGGCGAGCGGGGCGTGAAGCTCTCCGGCGGTGAGCGGCAGCGGGTCGCCATCGCCCGCGCCTTCCTCGCCGATGCGCGCATTCTGATCCTGGACGAGGCCACCTCCAGCCTCGATTCGGAATCCGAGGCGCTGATCCAGGAGGCGATGGAGCGGCTGATGGTGGGGCGCACCACGCTCGTCATCGCGCACCGTTTGTCCACGGTGCGGGCGCTCGACCGCCTGCTGGTATTCGACAAGGGGCGGATCGTGGAGGAGGGCGACCACGACGCCCTCGTGGCGCGCGAAAACGGCCTTTATCGCCGGCTGTTCGAGCGGCAGGCGCTCGATCTCGTGAAAGGGCTCGCCGCCTGAGGGACGCAAAAATAACGGGGTGGCCGCGCGCCACCCCCTGATAAAGCCACAAACCGATCCCCATATCCCACTCATCTGCCGTAAGGTCATCTCCAGCTTAAGCGGAGGGGCCGGGCGGATTGCGGGTGGTTCCTTTCGAGGGTGAAATGAAGATTTTCAAGCGCATGCCGGTCCTGATGGGCGTTCTCGCTCTCGCCTCGGCGGTGACATTGACGATGGTGGATCATGCCGATGCGCGCCAGGGCGGCGGCTTCGGCAGCCGGGGCGGGCGCACCTATCAGGCGCCGGCCAGCACGAATACGGCGCCCGGCGCGGCGCCCATTCAGCGCTCCATAACCCCCCAGCCCCAGCCCGGCATGAACACGGCCGGCGCAGCCAATGCGGCGCGTCCCGGTGGCATGTTTGGCAGCGGATTCGGCGGCGCGCTGATGCGCGGCCTGCTGATCGGCGGCCTGGTGGGCATGTTGTTCGGCGGCGGCCTCGGCGGCTTGTCGGGCTTCCTCGGCCTGCTGCTCCAGGTGGCGCTGGTCGGCGGCTTGGTGTTCCTGGCCATGCGCTTCTTCGCGAACCGTCGCCAGCAGCCCCGGCCGGCTGGCGCGGGTGCGCCCTTCCCCGGCCCGCTGTCGCGTGACAGCATGTTCGGCGGCCCGTCGCGCCCTTCCGGTCCGTCCAATGGGCGCAGCGCGCTCGGCGGTCTCGGTGGAATCGGCGGCGGGGCGCCGCGCCCGGTGCCGCAGGAGCCCGCTCCGGCCAACCGCGTGAGGGATGAGCTTGGCATCGGCCCGCAGGATCTCGACGCGTTCGAGCGCTTGCTGTCCGAAATTCAGGCCGCCTTCTCCCGCGAGGATCACGGCGCGCTCGCCGAGCGCACGACGCCGGAAGTGCTCGCCGTGTTCTCCGAGGAGCTGCGCGACAATGCCGCCCGCGGCGTGCGCAACGACGTGAGCGACGTGAAGCTGCTGCAGGGCGACCTTTCCGAAGCCTGGCGCGAGGGCAATCTGGAATATGCGACCGTGGCCATGCGCTATGCGATCCGCGACCTGATGCGCGACCGCGCGACCGGCGCGTTGGCGGCGGGCAGCAAGGATGCCGTGAGCGAGACCACCGAGGTGTGGACTTTCGTGCGCCCGCGCGGCGGGCAATGGAAGCTCTCGGCGATCCAGGACGTCTGACGCCCTCGATCGGCAAATGAAATTCAACACGAACGGCCGGGATCTCCCGGCCGTTTTTTATGCGCGCCGCCGCGACGTTTTCCGACGCGGGACCTGACGCTGCGACATCCTGCCGCGTGCATTCGCGTCTGGTCCAGCGGCCTTCGGCTTCCTAGCTGTAGCCTATCGATCCGGGCCCCTCTGGCGCGCGCATGAAAATGCGTGCGTGATGTCGGATCTCTTCCGACAGCTCTGCCGGCGAGAGGCCCAATGCCCCGTATCGACTCCCCGACGCATTTTCGCGCCCGCAATTCCGGTGCCGCTCCCGCCTGCCGCGATCGCTCTCGCCGCCGGCGCGGGGCCGCTTTGCCATGCGCGGCCCCCGGCCTCGCCGATGCCGTGGCGCGGGCGTGCGTCTCCTTTCCTTTCGCTTGTGTCGTTGCCGTTCGCGGCGCGCCACCGCATACCTTTCATCCGTCGAAGGCAGGTGAGTGATCCATGGACTATCTCGTGCAATTGGCAGCCGACCCCGCGGCCTGGGTGGCCCTCATCACCCTGGTGGCGATGGAGGTCGTGCTCGGCATCGACAATCTGGTCTTCATCTCCATCCTCACCAACAAGCTGCCGGAGGTGCACCGCTCCAAGGCGCGGCGCATCGGCATCAGCCTCGCGCTGGTGATGCGCCTCGCGCTGCTGGGAACTGTCGCGATCATCGTGCAGCTCACCGAGCCGGTGTTCTCGGTGTTCGGCCAGGCGTTTTCCTGGCGCGACATGATCCTGATCGCCGGCGGCCTGTTCCTGGTGTGGAAGGCCACCAAGGAAATCCATCACACGGTCGATCCTGCGCCCCATGACGACGTGTTCGGCACCAGCAAGGCGAGCATCGGCTTTGCCGCCGCCATTGCCCAGATCCTGATGCTGGATATCGTGTTCTCGGTCGACAGCATCATCACGGCGGTGGGCATGACGGACCATATCCCCATCATGATCATCGCCGTGATCGTGGCGGTGAGCGTGATGATGCTCGCGGCCGATCCGCTGGCCCATTTCATCGAGGCCAACCCCACGGTGGTGATGCTGGCGCTGGGCTTCCTCATCATGATCGGCATGACGCTGATCGCCGACGGCTTCGGCGCCCATGTGCCCAAGGGCTATATCTATGCCGCCATGGCCTTCTCCACCGGCGTGGAGGCGCTGAACATGCTGGCGCGGCGCGCGAAGGCGCGGTCGAACGGGGCCGGCGGCCAGGTCGAGGGCGGCGCGCGCCACCACTGACCGGCAGCACCGGCACCAGAGCAAAGCGGCCCGCCTCCTGCCGGAAGCGGGCCGCTGGCCTTCATTCGAACGCCGGCGCCGCGAGGCGGTGGGCGTGGGTGCGGATGTCTTGCGGCCACGCGGCGGTGAGCTTGGCAAAGCCGGCCGCATCTCCCGCATAGAAGGCGCGCAGCGCGTCCTCGAACTGGGAGAGATTGCCGGCGAGCGCGCTCATGAAGCGATAGCCGGCCTCCTGCGCCGCGCGGCGGCGGGCAGGCCCGCTCTGGTCGCGGCGTGCGGCCTCAACCAGCTTGCGCAGAGCCACGGAGGCGCCGCCCGGCTGAGCGGCAAGCCATTCCCAATGGCGCGGCAGCAAGGTCACTTCGCGCGCGACGACCCCGAGCTTGGGCCGGCCGGGGCCGCGGGCCGGCTCGGCTTCCGGCGGGGCGGGGCGGGCGGCATAGCGCGCCGCCACCTCTTCCGGCGCGCCGCGCAGATCGAAGTCCACCGGGTGGGCGGTCTCCAGATCGAACACAAGCACCTCCTGCGTCTCGTCTTCGAGCTGCATGCGCTTGACGGCCGCCGCGACCTCCGCGGCGGATCCTTCCGCGAGCCGGCGTGCTCCGGCGAACGCGATGAATGGGCCGGCAAAGGGGAGGGGTGGGGTTGAGGCGCTGGCAGGCATGGGGAAGTCCTTTCGCGCGTTTTATATCCGGGTATAATTTAATTTGTCAATTTGATCCGGATAAAAATAATCGGACCCAAGGGCACCGGCTTGCCACAAACGGCGTTTATCTCTCCGAACGGAGAAGAAGATGGCGCGAATCCTCGCCTTGTTTGGCCTGCTGGCGGCTTTCGCCGGCCTCTTGCCCTGGGCCGCGCCCTTGGCGAAGAGCGGCGCGCGCCTGATCGAAGCGCGCGATGATCCCGCTCTTCTCTCGGACCTCGCACTTCAATCCTTCACGTCCGCCGATGTTCGCGCCGAAATCGAGGGCGCGCTGGCGAACGATGACGGCGAACTCGCCGCCTCCTATCTGGAACTTGCCGACGCGCGCGGCCTTGCGGTCGCCCCGGACCTGCGCGCGCGTGTTATGAAGGCCAATGACGGCGCGACCACCGCGTGGCGCTCCGCCAAGCATTTCGGCTATGGCTTCCTCACCGGCACGCCGGAGGATCTGGCGGGTTTTGCCGGGGCCGCCGCCGGCGATCTCACCGCCTGGGGGGATCTGCGCGACGCCAGCCGGGAAGGCTGGAAATATGCCAATGGCGAAGCGGTGGACCCGCTGATCCTCGGCCTTTCGACCGTCGGGCTGGCGCTCACCGCCGGCACCTATGCCACCTTCGGCGCCGGCCTGCCGGTGCGAGCCGGGGTGAGCGCGGTGAAGATCGCCAAGCGCACCGGCCGCCTCTCGGTGGGCATGACCCGCCTGCTGACCCGCGCGGTGAACGAAACCGTGGATTTCGCGGCGTTGCGCCGGGCCGGCACGAGCCTGGATGCCACCGCCCTGAAGGGCGCGGTGCGGGCCGAGGGCCTCAAGCCGCTCGCCCGTCTCATGGGCGATCTCGGGACGGTGCAGGCGAAGGCCGGCTCACGCGCGGCAGTGGCCGGTCTTTCGGTGGCCGAGAATGGCGCGGACCTCTCCCGCCTCGCACGCCTCGCCGAGGCCAAGGGCGGGCAGACGCTGGCGATCCTCAAGACGCTGGGGCGCGGCGCCCTGGTGATGGGTTCGGCGCTGCTCAAGCTGGTCTGGTGGGGCGTGGTGGCGGCGCTCTGGCTGTTTGGCCTTATCGCCTCCTTCAACCGCTTCTGCGTGGAGCTGGTGCGGCCCATCTGGCGCCGCAAGCGGGTGCGCACGCCATCCGCGCCCGCGCTTCGCCGCGCGTCCAGATCGCCCGCCCCGGTGTGCCTGGAGCCGAGCGAGACACCGGCCGCCACAGGCACGGCACCCCCCGGAACGCCTGCCATCGCCCGCTTCGAGCAGGCGGCGCGCGAAGCCGCCTCCCTCTCGGCTGTCTGAGGGGCGTGCCCGGCGCGCTGTCAACAGGCGGAAGATCGTTTCGTCTCAGCGGCTTGAACCGGGACGGCGCGCGCGGCGACAGCTTTCGCTTCCGCAAAGCGCCGGGGCGAATTAGGGTCCGGCCCGAAACATCGCTTCGGGATACGCTTATGCCCCTCCTTTCCGCCGACGGTCTGGACATCGCCTATCTGGACGAGGGTTCCGGCCCGCCGATCCTGCTGATCCACGGCTTCGGCTCCACCAAGGAGATCAACTGGGTCCATACCGGCTGGTTCAAGACGCTGATGGGCGCCGGCTATCGCGTGATCGCGTTCGATCATCGCGGCCATGGCGCCTCCAGCAAGCTGTATGACCCCGCGCTCTACGACACCCGCCTGATGGCGCAGGACGCGCGGCGCCTGCTCGATCATCTCGGCATCCCGCGCATCGACATCATCGGCTATTCCATGGGCGCGCGGGTGGCCGCCCAATTCGCCCTCGCGGAGCGGGACCGGCTCAACAGCCTCATCATGGGTGGGCTCGGCATTCATCTGGTGGAGGGCGATGGCCTGCCGCAGGAGGTGGCGGCCGCTTTGGAAGCGCCGAGCCTCGCGGACGTGACCGACCCCCTCGGCCGCATGTTCCGCGCCTTCGCCGATGCCAACAAGGCGGATCTGAAGGCCCTTGCGGCGTGCATTCGCGGCTCGCGGCAGACCCTAACGCGCGCGCAGGTGGCGGATATCGACCAGCCGGCCCTGGTGGCGGTGGGCACGCGCGACCTGATCGCCGGCAGCGGGCAGGAACTGGCGGACCTGCTGCCGCGGGGCGAGATGCTGGACATCCCCGGCCGCGATCACAATCCCGCGGTTGGCGACAAGGTCTTCAAGCAGGGCGCGCTCGACTTCTTTGTCCGGCATGGGTGATGTGCGCCAGCCGGCTCGGAACCACGGCCGGCTTGTGCTAGAAATGCGTCGAAACGTGATCCACCGGGAGGCAGGAATGCCCCAGTCTTTGTTCAAGGCGCCGCACCAGCCGTTGGCGCGCATCAATACGGAACGCTTTCAGGACGTGGTCGACCCCGTCTGGGCGCGCATCCGCAATGAGGCGGACCTTGCCGCCGAGCGCGAGCCACTGCTGGCGGGATTCCTGATCGGCGCCGTGCTGGGGCAGGGGAGCCTCGAAGCGGTGATCGGCGAGCGCATCGCCGCCCGCCTCGACCATGCGGAGCTGCCCGGCTCCGCCATCCGCGCCGCCTATCACGAAGCCGTGTCGCAGGACCGCACCATCGCCCAGGCGGTGCGCGCCGACATCATGGCGGTGGTGGACCGCGACCCCGCGACCACCCGCGCGCTGGAGCCGGTGCTCTATTTCAAGGGCTTCCACGCGCTCCAGACCCACCGGCTGTCCCATTGGCTGTGGACCCACGACCAGCGCGATTTCGCCCTCTATCTGCAAAGTCGCGCCTCCTCGGTGTTCTCCGTGGACATCCACCCGGCGGTGCCCGTGGGCCGTGGCATCTTCCTCGACCATGCCACCGGCATCGTGATCGGCGCGACCGCAGTGATCGAGGATGACGTCTCCATCCTCCAGGGTGTCACGCTCGGCGGCACGGGCAAGGAATCCGGCGACCGGCATCCCAAGATCCGGCGCGGCGTGCTGTTGGGCGCGGGTGCCAAGGTGCTGGGCAATATCGAGGTGGGCCATTGCGCCCGCGTCGCCGCGGGCTCGGTGGTGCTGAAGCCGGTTCCGCCCAAGACCACGGTGGCCGGCGTGCCCGCCAAAGTGGTGGGCGAGGCCGGCTGCGCCGAACCCTCGCGCGCCATGGACCAGATGTTCGACGACAATATCTTCGCCGGCGCGGACATCTGAGCCGCCCCCGATTTCACGCGCATCTCGCGCTTTTGTGGCCGTCCCCGGGCGGCCATTCGACCCTTGGAGGAAGACACTTGGATAAAACGGAACTCGAGCGCGTGCAGCGCTACATGCGCACCCTGTTCGGCAATCCGCAGATCAAGGTGACGGCGCGCCCGAAGAAGACCGATTCGGCCGAAGTCTATCTTGGCGAGGAATTCATCGGTGTCCTGTTCAAGGACGAAGAGGACGGCGACCTCTCCTACAATTTCCAGATGGCCATCCTGGAAGCCGACCTCGACTGAGTTCGGCGCGACGCCTGCCGGCCGGTCCGTTTCGGATCGGCCCTGCCACCTTCCGGCCAAGCCGGAGGGTGTTTCCCGGTGCGGTCCGCAGCTTTCCCGCCGATCCACCTTGCCAATTGCCGGCAACGCTTTAAACCGGCGTCGCATACAGAATGCCGACCGGGGGTCCCGTGTCCGTCCTCGATATTGCAGGTGAGCGTTTCCGGGTTCAGGTCGAGGGCAAGGAGGGCGCGCCGCCCCTGGTCCTCGCCCATTCGCTGGGCACCACGCTGGAGATGTGGGACGCGCTCGTGCCCCATCTCACCGCCCATTTCCGCGTCATCCGCTATGACGCGCGGGGCCATGGCCAGTCGAGCGCGCCCGACGCGGTCTATTCCATGGGTGATTTCGGGCGCGACCTTCTCAACATCCTCGACCGTCTCGGCGTTTCCGAACCGGTGAATTATTGCGGCCTCTCGCTCGGCGGCATGGTGGGGCAATGGCTCGCGCTGAACGCCCCGCAGCGGGTGAAGCGCGCCGTGCTCGCCAATACCACCGCCCATGCCGGCCCCCATCGCATGTGGGAAGGGCGCATCAAGGCCGTGCGCCGCGCCGGCACCGCCCCCATCGCCGATGCCGTGATCGACAGCTGGTTCACGCCGAAGTTTCGCGCGGCCCACCCCGACCAGGTCGCGAAGGTGCGCGAGATGATCGTGCACACCGCCCCCGGCGGCTACATGGGCACGAGCTGCGCCATGCGCGACATGGATTTCCGCCATGGCCTGCCGCACATCAAGACGCCCTGCCTGGTGATCGCGGGGCTTCAGGATCGCTCCACCCCGCCCGAATGGGGGGAATTGATCGCCGCCCATATTCCCGGTGCGGAGCTGGTGAAGCTCGACGCGGGCCATATGTCGGCGATCGAGCTGCCGGCGGATTTCGCGCGCGAGGTGCTTGGCTTCCTCGGCTGACGGCGACGGTCTTTTATCGACGCCGGGACGCGCGCGAAGCGGTGCGCGGTGGTATCTAGGCGGCCGTCAGTTTCGCGATCGCGGCAAGGAGCCCACCATGACGGCACCGGGGCAAGACCAGCACGACGGCAAACCTACACCCGGCGCGGCATCCGAAGAGGCGTCCCGGCCCGTTTTCCCGCCGGGGCATGAGACCCACAATCACGCCGGCCACAACCATGCCGGCCACGACCACGGCACCGGCCACGCCCATGCCACGCCGGCAGCGGCGAAGCGCGACAGCCACCCGCCGCACGATCACGCACCGCATGGCGATCACGGCCACGACGATCACGACCACGGCGGGGCCGAGGGCAGCCATTCGGGCCACGATCATTCCGGCCACAGCCATGGCCATGGCGGACACAACCACGCCCATGCGGTGCCAAGCTCGCTTCGGGCGTTCGCCATCGGCGCCTCGGTGAATTTCGGCTTCGTGATCATCGAGGCCATCTTCGGCCTCCTGTCCGGCTCGCTCGCTTTGCTCGCAGATGCGGGCCACAATCTCTCCGACGTGCTCGGCCTGCTCCTGGCGTGGGGCGCCGCATGGCTCTCGCGCCGCGCGCCGAGCCCGCGCCGCACGTTCGGCTATGGCCGTTCCTCCATCCTCGCCGCTCTCGCCAATGCCATGATCCTGCTGCTCGGCACGGGCGGCATCATCATCGAGGCCATCGGGCGCTTCGGCGAGCCCGCGCCGATCCAGACCGGCGTCGTGATGATTGTCGCGCTGGCGGGCATCGGCGTGAATTTCGGCACGGCCATGCTGTTCATGGCCGATCGCAAGAATGATCTCAATGTGCGTGGCGCCTTCGTGCATCTGGTCGCGGATGCCGCCGTCTCGCTGGGCGTGGTGGTGGCGGCGGCGGTCATCGCCGTCACCGGGTGGCTGTGGCTGGATCCGGTGGTGAGCCTCATCATTGCGGCGGCCATCATCGCGGGCACCTGGGCGCTGCTGCGCGATAGCGTGAACCTCGCCATGGATGTGGTGCCGAGCGGCATCGATCATGCGGCGGTGGAGGCCTTCCTCGCCGGCCGCCCCGGCGTCAGCGAGGTGCACGACCTGCACATCTGGGGGCTCAGCACCACGGATTCCGCCCTCACCGTTCACCTGGTGCGCCCCGGCGCCGCGCTGGACGACGCCTTCCTCGCCGAGACCTGCGCCGAGCTGAAAATACGCTTCAAGATCGGCCATGCGGCGATCCAGGTGGAGAACGGCACCATTCCCTGCGCCCTTGCGCCCGCCCACGTGATCTGAGGCGGGCCCGGGCGGCCCTTTGGACGAAACCAGCCGGAAAGGCGGACCCATGACCCCTGACGCCCTTGCCGATTTCCGTGCGCTGCTCGGCGATACCGGCGTTGTCACCGCGCCGGATGTCGTCGCGCCCTATGTGGTGGACCATCGCCAGCTGATCCGCGGCACGACGCCGGCGGTGCTGCGGCCGCGCTCGACCGAAGACGTGCAGGCCATGGTGCGGCTGGCGGGAAAGCTCGGCTACGGCCTGGTGCCGCAGGGCGGCAATACCAGCTATGTGGGGGGAGCGACGCCGGACGAAAGCGGTCGCCAATTGGTGGTGAGCCTGGAGCGCATGAACCGGATCCGCGCGGTGGACCCGCTCGGCTTCACCCTGTCCGCCGATGCGGGCGTGATCCTCGCCGATGCGCAGGCGGCGGCGGAAGCGGCGGGCCTCATGCTGCCGCTGAGCCTCGGTTCTGAGGGCAGTTGCCGGCTGGGCGGCAATGTGGGCACCAATGCCGGCGGCCTCTCGGTGCTGCGCTATGGCATGACCCGTGACCTGGTGCTGGGGCTCGAAGCCGTGCTGCCGGACGGCAGCCTGCTCGGCGACATGCGCGCGCTGCGCAAGAACAATGTGGGCTACGACCTCAAGCAGATGTTCATCGGCGGGGAGGGCACGCTCGGCATCGTCACCGGCGTGGTGCTGAAGCTGTGTCCCGAACAGGTGCTCACCGCCACCGCCTGGCTGCAACTGGCCAAGGGCGCGCCGCTGCCGCAGATGCTCGCGGAGGTGCGGCGCGAGACGGCGGATCTCGTCTCCTCTTTCGAGTTCATCACCGCCAATTCGGTGGCGCTGGTGGCCGCCCTGAAGCCCGGCGAGGTCAACCTCACCACCGGCAGCGGCGGGGCGGTGCTGCTTGAGGTGTCATCCTCCTCGCGCCGGGTGCCGCTGGATGAGATTCTCATGGGCACGCTCGAAGCGCTGATGGAGAAGGGGTGGGTGGAGGATGCGCTCCTTGCCCAGTCCGAACGCCAGCGCGCCGACATGTGGGCGGTGCGCGAGACCATTCCCGAGGGGGAGAAGCACGCCGGCGGATCGGTGAAGCACGATATCTCGGTGCCGATCTCCGCCCTCGACGCCTTCCTGGATCAGGGCGGCGCGGCGGTCGCGGCCTATGATCCCGCTCTGGTCCTATCCGTCTACGGCCATGTGGGCGACGGCAATATTCACTATAATATCGTGGTGCCGCAGGGCGAGGACCGGCTGGCCTTCACCCGCAAGATCGAGGCGGGCCTCGCGCATGACCTCTATGCCATCGCCGCCGCGCTGGGCGGCAGCTTCAGCGCGGAATATGGCATTGGCCGGTTGAAGCGGGATCTGCTGGAGCGCTATGGCGATCCCGCCCGCATCGCGCTCATGGGCCGGGTCAAGGCCGCCTTCGACCCCGCCGGGCTGATGAATGCCGGCGCCATGGTCGATCCCAAGGGCGCGCCGCCGGCCTGAGGCTCAGGCCGCGACAGAGGTGGCGCGCAGGCCTTCCAGCGCTTCCTTGGCGATGGGGGAGAGGCCTTCGCCGCCATGGTCCAGATGCTCGAAGATCTTCGAGCGCATCCGCGGGTCCCAGAATTTGTGGATGTGCTCGCGCGTGGAAGCGACCGCTTCCGCGTGATGCTGGGTGGAGAAGGCGGTCGCGATCTGGTTCGCCATATAGACGAGGCGGTCGTTGGTGCTGGTGCTATGCGACATGTGCGTGCCGTGAGGATGACCCGAGGTCGATGCGCTCGGGATGGGTGAAGAGTTCAAACCCGTCGCCGCGCACGATGGCGGCCAGCGTGATGCCGGCGGCCTGCGCGGTACGGATGGCGAGGGATGTGGGCGCCGAGACGGCGGCGATGACCGGAGTGCCCAGCACGGCCGCCTTCTGCACCATCTCGATGGAAACGCGGCTGGTGAGCAGCACCATGCCGCGGGCGGGATCGGCGTCGAGCTTCACCACCTTGCCCACCAGCTTGTCGAGCGCATTGTGCCGGCCGACGTCCTCGCATACGGCGATGAGCCCGCGCCCCGGCTCGAAATAGCCGGCGGCATGGACCGCGCGGGTCGCGTGGTTAAGGGTCTGGGCGGGCGCAAGGGCGGCCATGGCCTCCAGCAGGAGGGCCGCCGAAAACACCGGGCGGGCGGTGACCTGCGCGGCGGGCTTGATGGCTTCGGCAAGGCTCTCCACCCCGCACAGGCCGCAGCCAGTGGGCCCGGCCAAGTGCCGGCGGCGGGCGCCGAGCACGGCCATCTTCTCCTCGGCGATCCACATCCGCGCCTCGATGCCGTCCTCCACCGCGATCACGTCGAGGCTGAGAATGTCCGCCGGGCTGGAGATGATCCCCTCGGTGAGTGAGAAGCCGAGGGCGAAGTCGGCGATGTCGAGCGGGCTCGCCATCATCACGGCATGGGTGGTGCCGTTATAGGTGAGGGCCACCGGCGTTTCCTCCGGCACCGCGCGTTCCGCAACCGTGACGCCATCCAGGCGCCACACGTCACGGCTCACGCGGCGGACCGGCTCGGGAAAATCGGGGATTTCGTACAGCTCATCCATGATGCGCGCCACCGGCTGTTGCTGCCATCAAGGTTGTGCCGAACGCGCCCGCATTCAAGTGCGGCCCCGCCATGGGTACCTTGCCCCGTCCGTTGGGGAACGCAAGGACGAAACGGCCGGCAAACCCGCAAGGCCCGACGCCCGATGTTCCTTTTCCCAGCCCTCGCCCGCGTGCGGGAGAAGGGCCTGGGTCCAGGCGGGGAGGGCGGGGGGCAGCGCCGGCCTTCATCTCACTCCGCCGCTTCGGCGATGCGACGGCTCTGGCGGGAGAGTTCTTCATACTCTTCCTGCCACGCGCTCGGCCCGTTGGAGGGGGCGACCTGAACGGCCGTCACCTTGTATTCGGGGCAGTTGGTGGCCCAGTCGGAGAAGTCCGTGGTCACCACGTTCGCCTGCGTCACCGGATGGTGGAAGGTGGTGTAGACCACGCCGGGCTGCATGCGTTCGCTGATGACCGCGCGCAGGGAGGTGCCGCCCGCGCGGCTTTCCAGCTTCACGAAGTCGCCGTCGCGAATGCCGCGGTTCTCGGCATCGTGCGGGTGGATTTCCAGCACGTCTTCCTGATGCCAGGCGACATTCTCCGTGCGGCGGGTCTGCGCGCCGACATTGTATTGCGACAGGATGCGGCCGGTGGTGAGCAGCAGCGGGAACAAGGGGCCGGTGCGCTCGTCGGTGGGCACGTATTCGGTGAGCACGAACTTGCCCTTGCCGCGCACGAAGCCACCGATGTGCATGATGGGGGTGCCTTCCGGCGCCTTCTCATTGCACGGCCACTGCACCGAGCCCAATTCGTCCAGCTTCTTGTAGCTGACGCCCGTGAAGGTGGGGGTCAGGCGGGCGATCTCGTCCATGATCTCGCCGGGGTGGCTGTAGTCCATGGGATAGCCGAGGGCCTCGGAGAGCATGACGGTGACTTCCCAGTCGGCATAGCCGTTCTTGGGGGCCATCACCTTGCGGATGCGCTGGATGCGGCGCTCCGCATTGGTGAAGGTACCGTCCTTCTCCAGGAACGAGCAGCCCGGCAGGAAGACGTGGGCGTAGTTCGCCGTCTCGTTCAGGAACAGATCCTGCACCACCAGGCATTCCAGCGCGCCAAGGCCGGCCGAGACATGGCGGGTGTCGGGGTCGGACTGGAGGATGTCCTCGCCCTGCACATACATGCCCTTGAAGGTGCCATCCACGGCGGCATCGAACATGTTGGGAATGCGCAGGCCGGGCTCGGCGTCCAGCTTCACGCCCCACAGGCTCTCGAACAGCGCGCGGGTGGCGTCGTCGGAGACGTGGCGATAGCCGGACAGCTCATGGGGGAAGGAGCCCATGTCGCAGGCGCCCTGCACGTTGTTCTGGCCGCGCAGCGGGTTCACGCCCACGCCGTTGCGGCCGACATTGCCGGTCGCCATGGCGAGGTTGGCGATCGCCATCACGGTGGTGGAGCCCTGGGAATGCTCGGTCACGCCGAGGCCGTAATAGATCGCCGCATTGCCGCCGGTGGCATAGAGGCGGGCGGCCTTGCGCACGTCCTGGGGATCAACGCCGGTGTATTTGGCGACCGCTTCCGGGCTGTGGCGCTCGTCGGCGACGAAAGCCGCCCATTCCTGGAACTCGTCCCAGTCGCAGCGCTCGCGGATGAACTGCTCGTTCATCAGCCCTTCGGTGACCACCACATGGGCGAGCGCCGTGACCAGAGCCACGTTGGTGCCCGGGCGCAGCGGCAGATGGAAGTCCGCCTGCACATGGGGCGTGCGCACGAGGTCGATCTTGCGCGGGTCGGCGACGATCAGCTTGGCGCCTTCACGCAGCCGCTTCTTCATGCGCGAGCCGAACACCGGATGGCCATCGGTCGGGTTGGCGCCGATCACCAGGATCACGTCGGTCTCTTCGATGGAATCGAAGTCCTGCGTGCCGGCGGAGGTGCCGTAGGTCTGGGAGAGGCCGTAGCCCGTGGGCGAGTGGCAGACACGGGCGCAGGTATCGACATTGTTATTGCCGAAGGCGCCGCGGATCAGCTTCTGGACCAGATAGGTCTCTTCATTGGTGCAGCGCGAGGAGGTGATGCCGCCCACCGAGCGGCGGCCGTACTTCTCCTGGATGCGCTTGAACTCGGAGGCGGCGTATGCGATCGCCTCCTCATAGCTCACTTCCTTCCACGGCTCGTGGATGGAGGCGCGGATCATGGGCTTGAGGATGCGTTCCTTGTGGGTCGCATAGCCATAGGCGAAGCGGCCCTTCACGCAGGAATGGCCGCGGTTCGCCTTGCCGTCCTTATAGGGCACCATGCGCACCAGCTCGTCGCCGCGCATCTCAGCCTTGAAGGTGCAGCCGACGCCGCAATAGGCGCAGGTCGTCACCAGCGAATGCTCGGGGGTGCCGATGTCGTACATGGCCTTTTCGTTCAGGGTCGCGGTGGGGCAGGCCTGCACGCAGGCGCCGCACGACACGCACTCGGACGAAAGGAAGGTCTCGTTCATGCCCGGCGACACGCGCGAGCCGAAGCCGCGGCCGGAAATCGTCAGCGCGAACGTGCCCTGCACTTCCTCGCAGGCGCGCACGCAACGGTTGCAGACGATGCACTTCGACTGTTCGTAAGTGAAATAGGGGTTGGACTCGTCCTTGCCCAGCTTGGTGTGGTTCTCGCCCTCATAGCCGTAGCGCACGTCGCGCAGGCCGACCACGCCGGCCATGTCCTGCAGCTCGCAATCGCCGTTGGCGGAGCAGGTCAGGCAGTCCAGCGGGTGGTCGGAGATGTACAGCTCCATCACGCCCTTGCGGATCTGCTTCAGCCGCTCGGTCTGGGTCTTCACCACGATGCCTTCCGCCACCGGCGTGGTGCAGGAGGCGGGGGTGCCGTTGCGCCCCTCGATCTCCACCAGGCAGAGCCGGCAGGAGCCGAAGGCGTCCAGCATGTCGGTGGCGCAGAGCTTGGGAATCTGGTTCCCGATCTCCATGGCGGCGCGCATGATGGAGGTGCCTTCCGGCACTTCCACCTTCATGCCGTCGATGACGAGCGAAACCAGCTTCTCGGACTTGGAGCGGGGCGTGCCGTAGTCGATTTCATGCACGAGGGACATTGAGTTCCTCCTATTCCGCAGCCGCGGGCAATTTCGGCGACACGCCGAAATCTTCCGGGAAATGGGTGAGCGCGCTGATCACGGGATAGGGCGTGAACCCGCCGAGGGCGCAGAGCGAGCCGAGCTTCATCGTGTGGCAAAGGTCCGTGAGGATCGCGAGATTGGCCTCGCGCCGGTCGCCCTTGATGATCTTGTCGAGGGTTTCCACCCCGCGCGTGGAGCCGATGCGGCAGGGCGTGCACTTGCCGCAGCTCTCGTGCGAGCAGAATTCCATGGCGAACTTTGCCATGTGGGCCATGTCCACCGTGTCGTCGAACACCACGATGCCGCCATGGCCGATGAGCGCGTCCTTGGCCGCGAAGGCCTCATAATCGAACGGCGTATCGAACTGCGACACCGGCATGTAGGCGCCGAGCGGGCCACCCGCCTGCACCGCCCGCACCGGACGGCCAGAGGCGGTGCCGCCGCCGATATCGTTCACCAATTCGCCGAGCGAGATGCCGAACGCGGTTTCGAACAAGCCGCCGAACTTGATGTTGCCGGCGAGCTGGATCGGCATCGTGCCGCGCGAGCGGCCCATGCCGAAGTCGCGATAGAATTGGCCGCCCTTGTCCAGGATCACCGGGACGGTGGCGAGGGAGATCAGGTTGTTGATGACGGTGGGCTTGCCGAACAGGCCCTTGTGGGCGGGCAGCGGCGGCTTCGCGCGCACCACGCCGCGCTTGCCTTCCAGGCTGTCGAGCAAAGCGGTTTCCTCACCGCACACATAGGCGCCGGCGCCCATGCGCATTTCCATATCGAAATCATAGCCCGACCCGGCGACATTCTTGCCGAGCAGCCCATTCGCCCGGGCGATGGCGATGGCCTTTTCCATCACCGCCAGCGACAGCGGATATTCCGAGCGGCAATAGACGAAGCCCTTGGTCGCGCCCACGGCGAGGCCCGCGATGGTCATGCCCTCGATCAGGCAGAACGGGTCGGCTTCCATGATCAGGCGGTCGGCGAAGGTGCCGCTGTCGCCTTCGTCCGCATTGCAGACGATGTAGCGCTGGTCGGCCGGCGCCGCAGCGACGGTGCGCCACTTGATGCCGGTCGGGAAGCCCGCGCCACCACGCCCGCGCAGGCCGGAGAGGAACACTTCCTCCACGGTGGCGGACGGGCCGATCTCAACCGCCTTGGCGAGGCCGCGATAGCCGCCGTGGGCCTTGTAATCGTCCAGCGAGAGCGGGTCGATGATGCCACAGCGGGCGAAGGTGAGGCGGGTCTGCTTCTTGAGATAGGGAATCTCTTCCACCAGCCCGAGATTGAGCGGATGGGCGGCGCCCTCCAACAGGCCGGAATCCAACAGCGTGTCCACGTCCGACGGCTTCACCGGGCCGTAGCCGACGCGGCCGGCAGGCGTTTCCACCTCCAGCAGAGGCTCCAGCCAGAACAGGCCGCGCGAGCCGTTGCGCACGATTTCCACCGAAAGGCCGCGCGCCACGAAGGCGTCCTGCAGCTTGCGGGCGATGCGGTCGGCGCCGCAGGCGACGGCGGTGGCGTCGTTGGGGACGAAAATGCGGGGGCTGCTCATCGGTCGGTCTCCGCGACCAGTTCGTCAATGGTTTCGCGGTCGAGGCGGCCAACCAGGCGGCCGTCGATCATGGCCGAGGGCGCGCAGGCGCACAGGCCGAGGCAATAGATCGGCTCCAGCGTTACACGGCCGTCGGTGGAGGTTTCGCCCATGGCGACGCCGAGGCGGTCCTGGGCATATTCGGCGAGCTTGTCCGAACCCATGGCCTGGCAGGCTTCGGCCGCACAGAGCTTGATGACGTGGCGCCCCGGCAGCTCGCGACGGAAGTCGTGATAAAAGGTAACGACGCCGTGCACTTCCGCGCGGGAGAGGTTCAGGCTCTCCGCGATCATCGGCACGACGGGCTCGGGCACGAAGCCGAACGTCTCCTGAATGGCGTGCAGGATCGGCATGGTGGCGCCGTCCATATGCCGGTGCGAGGAGATGATCTCGGACGCGCGTTCCGCGCTCCATGATTCGTAGCCGACCATCGGCAAATACCCTTCCCTGGCCCGCTGGAAGCGGTTTCCTTGTGATAGTTCCAGAAAGAATGGCAGATTGCCGCATCCGATCAAGCGAGCTGTGGGATGTTGCGATAGAACATCTCTATCGCCGGCGGCTCGAAAAATCCGGTGGGGCGTTGCAAACGCTCAATCCCTACTCCCGCTCCGAAGCGGAGGACCGGTTTGTTTCGGCGATATTGATTGCCGTTCTCTATCTTAAGCACCCCTGAAGCGCCCCGTCTGGAGCTCTGCAATGTTGCAGCGCAGCATGGATGCTGGGACCTTCGGCTGGTGCGGGAGGGCCGCGGCTGGCCCGCGTTTCCCGTTTTCACGACACGCCAGCCCAGGAGACGCGGCGTTCGGCCGGCGATCATCGGCGATGCAACCAATATCTGATAAAATGATATTGATACCCTTATAGGTTGTAGTACAGTGCGCCTCGTCACCGCGTTTCGATGGGGCGAGCAGCGCTTGACGGCAGGCAATCGTGCCTGTCCCGAGCTGTCGTTTTTTCTCTTTGCTTCGGATTTCGCGCGTCTGCTTCTTCGCGGACCGATGATGCACGAGCTGAAGGGATACGGACTACGCGATGACTCAAACTGGAAAAGTATAGGGGAGAAGAAAATGGCTTACGCTCAATGGGCTGAATTCACCATCAAGGCGGTCAATTGTTCGGTGACGCTGAAGAACGTCGTCCATCAATGGGGAAAATTCTATATCGGGAGCAAGGATAACGAAATCAGCCCCGACAAGCTCGAAGGCAAGGTCATCAAGCAAGGCGAGAGCTATACGTTCGGCGCGTGCGGCCGTGAAAATGCCTCGTCCGGGACCGAAGGCAGCTTCGATCTCTATGATGGCGATAAGAATATCGGCAATTATTACTGGGATTGCCCTTGGGGCAGCAAGACCAATACGTCCACCTGGACGCCCGGCTCCGACGCCTATATCGGCCAGCAGACCGGCGCCAATCTCAACAGCGGCGCGCTGGGCAACATCACGATCAAGGTCGCCTATCTCGGCTGATCTCGTTGCCGGCCCGAACGACACCAGATCCCATGAGGGCGTAGCGGCGGCCGGGAGGGTATCCTGATAGCCGCAACAGAAATCAGGGAACGCCATCTCATGGGAAAGACAATTTCATCGTCATCGCCGACGGTCGCCGTGGATTATGA
>JBDZDL010000008.1:0-236624 GCA_040049195.1 Xanthobacter sp. VNH20 | reverse complement strand
CATGGCGCTCAACGTCATGGCCAAGGAGAGCAGCAAGGCCTCGCTCCGCGCGAAGTTCAAAAAAGCAGCTTGGAATCAAGACTATCTCCTCAAACTCCTCGCGCTAGTCTGAAATGCGATTACCCTGCCTCTCCACCACCCGCCTGTTCGAACTCTATATCGAGCAGGGCTTTGCGGACGGCAAGGCGAGCCTGCGGTTCGGCCAGCTGTCTGCCGATTCCGAATTCGCCATCAGCGACAATGGCAGCCTGTTCCTTAACTCCACCTTCGGATGGCCCGCGCTTTTCGCCGCCGACCTGCCCAGCGGCGGCCCGGCCTATCCGCTCGCCACGCCCGGCGTGCGGTTGAAGGTGGCGCCGACCGATAATTTCTCGGTCATGCTCGGCCTGTTCAACGGCAATCCCGCACCCTGCTGCGGCGATCCGCAGGAGGAGAACAAGTACGGCACGAACTTCATTGTGGACCAGGGCGTGTTCGTGATCGGCGAGGCGGCCTACAGCTACAATAAGGAGGCCGACGCCAAATGGCTGCCGGGCACCTTGAAGGTGGGTGGTTGGTATAATTCAAACTCCATGCCCAACCAGCGCTATGACATCTTCGGCCTGTCGCTGGCGAACCCGGACACGCTCGGCATTCCGCAGCAGAGCAACGGCGATTATTCGTTCTACGCGATCCTCGACCAGATGATCTATCGCAAGCCCGGCACCAAGGACCAGGGCATCGGCATCTTCGGGCGGGTGACGGCGGCGCCCAACGCACAGAATTCCATCAGCTTCTATGCCGATGGCGGCATCAATTTCAAAGGCATGGTGCCCGGCCGCGAAGCCGATTCCTTCGGCGTCGCCTTCGGCACCTCGCGCATTTCTTCCTATGCCCGCGGCCTGGACCAGGACATCGCCCTCTATACGGCGTCCTATTATCCGGTGCGCAGCAGCGAGACCGTGCTGGAAGCCACTTATTCGTTCGAGGTCACGCCCGGCTTCACCATCCAGCCGGACTTCCAATACATCTGGAACCCCGGCGGCGGCGTGCTCAATCCCAACGATCCGAACGGCCTGACCACGATCAAGAACGCGGCGGTGTTCGGCGTGCGGACCACCATCAATTATTGAGCCATGGGGCGCCAGGGGCGCTCCTGCGATCGCAGCCGCAGCCTGCTGCGGCTGCGTGTCGCTTTAGGATAAGCCCCGCGGCGCGGCGACCACGCGGTTCCGGCCGTCGGCCTTGGCCGCGTACATCGCCATGTCCGCAGATTGCAGCATGGCATCGACCGTACAATGCGGGACGCGCGACACGGTCACCCCGACCGAGACGGTGACGGTGAGCGTCTCGGCGCCGAGCGCAAATGCGCGCCCCTGGATTTCCGCCCGGACCCGTTCGGCGACGCCGCGCGCATCCGACAATTCGGTCCGCGGCATCAGGATGGCGAACTCCTCGCCGCCGATGCGGGCAACCACATCCTCGCCGCGCACGGCCGCCTTCAGCGTATGGGCCACGGCGATCAGAATGGCGTCGCCACCCGCGTGCCCGTAACGGTCGTTGACAGATTTGAAATGGTCGACGTCCACGAATGCGAGCGCGAACGGCTCGTCTGGCCGCGCGCCGGCGAACTGGGCGTTCATGGCATCGCGGAACGCCCGCAGATTGAGCAGGCCGGTCAGCGTATCCTGGCGGGCCGCCACATCCAGCGCGGCATTCTGCGCGCGAACGGTCTCCAATGCCCGCAGGGTCTGGGCACTGAAGACGTGAAAGCAGACGCCGGTGACGCAGAGCGTGATCACATACGTGCTGGCGGCGAGCGGCGTGACCACCATATGGTCCGTTGCCGTCGCGACCGCGAGGATGGCGAGCGCGGCTGCAACGGCGATCCAGGCGGCGATGCCGCCGAAAATGAGGAAGACCGCCCCGATCCAGGGAAAGAACAGCAGCATCCGCAGCGAATCCTGCGGGACCAGGAATTGCGCCGCGCCGATATAGAGAAACGCCCCGAGGAAGAAGAGGGCGGCGATGGGCATCAAGCGGTGCGGCCAGCGCCGGACCGCGAAGAGAAGCCCCGCCAGCAGGACGAGGAACGCCGCCGAATTGTTGTCCTGAAGGCGCCCGAGCACCAGCCAGCCCGCGCGGGAGGACACGACCATCCCGCCAGTCCATAGAAAGGAGGCGGTCAGGATGGTGAGGAGAAACCGGCGCCGCAGTTCGACATCCTGAGGATCTGTCTCGAACGGGGGAGGGGCGGGCAGTCGGGGCATGCGACGGGGGCTCTGCGGCCGAGGCTGGGAATCAGGCCAAGCGAGTGTCGCACGTTTCGACGCGCTATGGATGGTACAAGGGGCAGGAGCGCGCCGCGCGGGAGGCAAGCCTGCGAAGCGCCGCGAGAGGCGATCTGAAACGAGATCGCTCCCGCGGCGGCGCGGCTCTCAGATCTTGTATTCGTACAGCAGCCGCGCCCGGATGGTGCCGTCCAGCGCGCGGATATCTTCCAGAACGCTCTGGCTGTCCGTCGCGGAAGCATCGGCATCCAGCACCACATAGCCGACGTCGGCATGGGTCTCGTAATATTGCGCGGCGATGTTCACCGAATGGCGCGCGAGCACTTCGTTCAGCCGCCCGAGCATGCCCGGCAGGTTGCGCTGAACCTGGATGAAGCGCGTGCCCAGCGGACGCGCCGGCAACTGCACCTGGGGGAAATTCACCGCCCCCATGGTGGAGCCGGTATCGCTGTAATCCACCAGCTTGCGCGCCACCTCGGCGCCGATGCGCTCCTGCGCCTCCTCCGTCGAGCCGCCGATGTGCGGCGTCAGGATGACATTGTCCAGGCCCTGGAGCGGGGAGACGAAGCGCTCGGCGTTGGAGCCGGGCTCGACGGGGAACACATCCACCGCCGCCCCACGCAGCTTGCCGGCGCGCAGCGCATCGGCGAGCGCGTCCAGATCGACCACGGTGCCGCGGCTGTTGTTGATGAAATAGGCGCCGTCCTTCATGGCCGCGATTTCCGCGCGGCCGATCATGCCGTGGGTCGCCGGCGTTTCCGGCACATGCAGGCTCACCACATCGCTCTGCGCCAGCAGGTCCTGGAGGCTGGCGGTCGATTCGGTATTGCCGTGCCGCAGCTTGTCGGTGTGATCGTAGAACAGGACCCGCATGCCCATGGCTTCGGCGAGGTTCGAGAGCTGCGAGCCGATGTTGCCGTAGCCGACGATGCCGAGGGTCTTGCCGCGCACCTCGTGGCTGTTGTTCGCGGATTTGTCCCAGCGGCCCTCATGCGCGGCATGGGAGCGGCCCGGGATGCGCCGCAGCAGCATGACGATCTCGCCGATCACCAGTTCCGCCACGCTTCGGGTATTGGAAAATGGCGCGTTGAAGACCGGAATACCGTGCGCGCGGACGGCGTCCACGTCCACCTGATTGGTGCCGACGCTGAAGCAGCCGATGGCGATCAGCCGGTCGGCGGCTTCGACGATGTCCGCGGTGATCTGCGTGCGCGAGCGGATGCCGAGGAGGTGCACGCCCTTGATGGCCTCCTTGAGCGCTTCGCCATCGAGCGCCTTCGGCAGGCGCGTCACGTTGGAATAGCCGGCGGTGGTCAGCATCTCCACGGCGCTGTCGTTCACGCCTTCGAGAAGCAGCACCCGGATCTTGTCCTTGGCCAGCGAGAGTTGCGGCGAATGGGAAAGGCTAGCGTCCACGGTCTCGGCGTCCTTCAACGGTGAATGTGCGATCAGCCGGAAACCTTGTCGGCGGCAGGGTCGGCTTGGCCGGCTGGTCGTTTGTCCTTGGGGCGGGACCCTTCGGGCGGCGCGAACTTAATCCTTTTGCCGCTGGCGTCTAGGCTCCGGGCAGCGGGTCGGGAAATCGTCGCACCCCGGCGCAGGCTCAGCTGCGCAGGCCCGGCGCCTCCTGCCCGGTGCGGGCGACATATTCGCTATAGCCGCCGCCATATTGGTGCACTCCCTCGGGCGTCAGCTCCAGCACGCGGTTGGACAGCGCGGCGAGGAAATGCCGGTCATGGGAGACGAACAGCATGGTGCCCTCGTAATCGGCGAGGGCCGCGATCAGCATCTCCTTGGTGGCGATGTCGAGATGGTTGGTCGGCTCGTCCAGCACCAGGAAGTTGGGCGGGTCGAACAGCATCCGCGCCATGACGAGGCGCGCCTTCTCGCCGCCCGAGAGCACGCGGCAGCGCTTTTCCACATCGTCGCCGGAAAAGCCGAAGCAGCCGGCGAGCGCGCGCAGGCTGCCCTGCGCGGCCTGCGGGAAGGCGTCCTCCAGCGATTGGAACACGGTGCGCTCACCGTCCAGCACCTCCATGGCATGCTGGGCGAAATAGGCCATCTTCACGCTGCCGCCGACGGAAACCGTGCCTTCGTCCGGCTTTGTGGCGCCGGCCACCAGCTTCAGCAGCGTCGACTTGCCGGCGCCGTTGACGCCCATGATCGCCCAGCGCTCGCGCCGCGCCACGTGAAAATCGAGCCCCTCGTAGATCCGCCGCGCGCCATAGCTCTTGTGCACGTTCTTGAGGTTCACCACGTCGTCGCCCGATCGTGGCGGCGCCTGGAATTCGAACGCCACGGTCTGGCGGCGGCGGGGCGGCTCCACGCGCTCGATCTTGTCGAGCTTCTTCACCCGGCTCTGCACCTGCGCCGCATGGGAGGCGCGCGCCTTGAAGCGCTCGATGAAGGCGATTTCCTTGGCCAGCATGGCCTGCTGGCGCTCGAACTGGGCCTGCTGCTGCTTTTCCGCCAGCGCCTGCTGCTGGGCATAGAATTCATAATCGCCGGAATAGGTGTTCAGCGCGCCGGCGTCGATCTCGACGATCTTGGTGACGACGCGGTTCATGAAGGCGCGGTCGTGCGAGGTCATCATCAGCGCGCCGTCGAAATTTTTCAGGAACGCCTCCAGCCAGATCAGGCTCTCGATGTCGAGATGGTTGCTCGGCTCGTCGAGCAGCATCACGTCCGGGCGCATGAGCAGGATGCGGGCCAGCGCCACGCGCATCTTCCAGCCGCCCGACAGGCGGCCCACATCGCCCTCGATCATCTCCTGCGTGAAGCCGAGGCCGGCCAGCACCTCGCTGGCGCGCCCCTCCAGCGAATAGCCGTCCAGTTCCTCGAAGCGGGCCTGCACCTCGCCATAGCGCTCGATGATCGCGTCCATCTCGTCGGCGCGGTCGGGATCGACCATGGCCGCCTCCAGCTCCCGCAGCTCGGCGGCGATGGAGCTGACCGGGCCGGCCCCGTCCATCACCTCGGCGAGAACGCTCTGCCCCGCCATGTCGCCCACGTCCTGGCTGAAATAGCCGATGGTGGTGCCGCGATCGATGGAGACCTGCCCCTCGTCGGGCGCCTCCTGTCCGTTGATGAGGCGGAACAAGGTGGTCTTGCCGGCGCCGTTGGGGCCCACGAGGCCGATCTTCTCGCCTTTGAGAAGCGTCGCCGAGGCCTCGATGAAGACGATCTGCTTGCCGTTCTGTTTGCCGATGGAATCGAGCCGGATCATGCGCGCGGGAAACCCTGGGAGAAATCTGCAGCGCGCTTAGGGCATTTGGCGGGCGGGGGGAAGGCCGCAAGCTGGAAAAGCTCAGGGCGCGTCATGGGTGGGGCGCGGACAGAAGGCGCAGGAAGCTCGCCAGGCTCGCGAACAGCGCGAATCCGGCGCCGAGCCAGAGCGCCAGTTCCGGCCCGCCGTCGCGCGCGAGGTGAAAACACAGCGCCACGAGCGCCGCGCCCGTGGCCTGGCCGAGCAGGCGGGCGGCGGCCACGATGCCGCTCGCCCCGCCGCTGCGCTGCGGTGGGGCGCTGGTCATCAGCGCCTTGAGATTGGGCGATTGGAAGAAGCCGAACCCCGCGCCGCACAGAACCATGCGCCAGACGATGTCGAAGGTGGAGGGCGCTGCGGGCAGCAAAGCGAGCGTCGCCATGCCGCCGCACAGCATGAGAAGGCCGATGCCGCCGAGCAGGCCGGGCGCGTAGCGATCGGACAGGCGCCCCGCGATGGGCGCCATCACCGCGACCACCGCCGGCCACGGCGTCATGAGGAAGCCCGTCGCCACCTGGCTGTGGCCCAATTGCGTCTGCAGAAGAAACGGAAGCGCCACGAAGGCCAGCCCCTGCGTGGTGAAGGAGCAGGCGGAGGTGACGGCGGACAAGGCGAAGACCGGCCGGCGGAACAGATCCACCGCCAGCATGGGTGCGGGATGCCCCGCCTGCCAGCGCAGGAGCACCGCGACGCACGCGACGGCGCCCCCGATCTCCAGCCCCACCAGGCTCCAGGGGCCGAGATGGGAGGCTTGTCCGATGCCGAGCACCAGCAGGGTGAAAAACGCGGCGCTCAAAAGCGCCGCCATCAGCTCGAACCGATGCGCGGCGCGCGGCGTGACCGGCAGCGCGCGGGCCGAGAAGAACAGCCCCGCAAGCCCGGCCGGCACATTGATCAGGAACAGCCAGTGCCAGGACGTGACCCACAATATGCCCGAGGCGACCGTGGGCCCAACGGTGAAGCCGAGCGCGACCACCAGTGCGTTCGTTCCAAGGCCGCGCCCCAGCATGCGCGTGGGATAGATATGGCGGATGAGCGCGGAATTGACGCTCATGATGGCGGCGGCGCCGAGCCCCTGCAGGGCCCGCGCCACGACCAGGGACGGCAGCGACCAGGCCAGCCCGCACGCCAGCGAAGTGACGGTGAAAAGCGCGAGCCCGGCCAGATAGACGCGGCGGTGGCCGACGATATCGCCGAGCGCCGCCAGCGGCAGAAGCGCCGCCACCATGGCCATCTGATAGGTGGTGACGATCCAGATGGAGGAGGCCGCGTCCGCGCCGATATCGGCGGCGATGGTCGGCAGCGCGGTATTGGTGATCGCGGTATCGAGCGAGGCCATGCCCACGGCGATGAAGATGGCCAGGCTTGCCTGGAACCGCTGCGCGCCTTGCAGGCCATCGCCGGGCATTGCGGGCACCTGAGGCACCTTGGTCACGAACATGGCTGCTCCTTGATGATCCCCGCGCCGTCCGCGCTTCGGGACGGTGCGCAGATCCCCGGTCCGGTCTCGAATGGGAACGCGCGCCCGATCACGCGCCTTCCACGAAGGCGGCGAACTGCGCTGCATAGTCGGGATGCCATCGCGACAGGGCGGGGCGGTTCTCCACGAGATCGCCGGCCGCCCACAGGATGCGCCGCTCGTCGAGGCGACGCGGCACGTCATTGTCCGGGCAGAGAATGTAGAAGTCGCCGGCGGCGATGCGCTCCAGCATGAAGGCGACGGTCTGGTCGGCGGTCCAGGCCGCCGGCGGCTTTTCGGTGCGCCCGCGCGCCGTCAGGCCCGTGAAGACGAAGCCGGGAATGAGCAGGTGAACGGAAACCCGGCAGCCCGGGGTGTTCCGCAATTCATGCTGGAGCGCTTCCGTGAAGGCCTTCACGCCCGCCTTGGAGACATTATAGGCCGGGTCGCCTGGCGGCGTGGTGATGCCTTGCTTGGACCCGGTGTTGATGATGAGCCCCGCGCGGCCGCTTTCGGCCATCTTCGCGCCGAACACCTGCGTGCCGTGGATCACGCCCCAGAGGTTGACGCCCAGCACCTGCCGCCAATTCGCCTCGGGCCCGAAAATGGAGCTTCCGGGCTGCACGCCGGCGTTGTTCATGAGCACATCCACCGCGCCGAAGCGCGCCGTGACGGCTGCCTCCAGGTGCCGGACGTCCTCGATGCGGCTCACGTCGGCGGCCATTGCCAGAATGCTGCTCGCCCCCTGCGGAGCCGCCGCGGCCAGGGAAGCCTGCGCGGCATCGAGCCGCTCGCCGCCGAGATCGGCGATACAGACCTTCAGGCCCATGGCGGCGAAGCGCAGCGCGGCGGCAAGGCCGATGCCCGAGGCACCGCCGGTGATCACCGCGGTGGCGGCAGGGGAAAGGGCGGGGTGAACCATGGAGGACCTCCGGAGACGACAGGCACGGGCGCGGCGCGGAGCGTGCATGGGGGCTTATGCTTAAGAGCATAAGCCATTGGTCTAAGGAAGCCTCCCGCAGGGCAAGGCAGCCATGGGCTATTTGCTGATCTGGCATGCGCCGGGCGCACCGCATGGACGCGGCAACGTCTCTCGGTCCCGGCCGCACCACCGCTCCGGCGCGGTTCGCGGCGCATGCGCAAGGGGCGGAAACCGCCCGAAGCGCCGCACCGCACGCATATTAACGTGATCGCGCGCGCGGGCCGAAAGGCCGGGGACGATGCGACAGGGCCGCTGGCGAGTGGTATTGGCTTGGCAGATGAGCAAGGTTTGGAGCTCGAATATGACCGAATCGTCTGACTACACGCCGCCGAACGTCTGGACCTGGACCAAGCCAAGCGGCGGCCAGTTCGCGAACATCAACCGTCCCATCGCCGGGCCGACGCACGACAAGGATCTGCCGGTCGGCCGCCATCCGCTCCAGCTGTATTCGCTGGCGACGCCGAATGGCCAGAAGGTCACGATCATGCTGGAGGAGCTGCTGGCCCTCGGCCACAGCGGCGCCGAATATGACGCCTGGCTGATCCGCATCGGGCAGGGCGACCAGTTCGGCAGCGGCTTCGTCCAAGTGAATCCGAATTCCAAGATCCCCGCGCTCATGGACCGTTCCGGCCCCGAGCCGATCCGCGTCTTCGAGTCCGGTGCCATCCTGCTTTATCTGGCGGAGAAATTCGGCGCCCTGCTGCCGGCGGAGGCGCGCCTGCGCGCGGAATGCCTCTCCTGGCTGTTCTGGCAGATGGGGAGCGCGCCCTATATCGGCGGCGGCTTCGGCCATTTCTATGCCTATGCCCCGGTCAAGATCGAATATGCCATCGATCGCTTCGCCATGGAGGCCAAGCGCCAGCTCGACGTGCTCGACCGGCGCCTGGGCGAAAGCCGCTATCTGGCCGGCGACGATTACACCATCGCCGACATTGCGGTGTTCCCCTGGTATGGCGGCCTTGTCGAGGGCTGGCTGTACGGCGCCGCCGCCGAATTCCTTTCGGTTCAGGAGTATCGCAACATCCGGCGGTGGGTCGACGCGATCCTCCCCCGGCCTGCGGTGAAGCGCGGGCGCATGGTCAACCGCACGTTCGGCGAACTCTCCGACCAATTGCACGAGCGCCACGACGCCAGCGATTTCGAGACCCGCACGCAGGACAAGCTGATCGCCGCTGGCGAGGGCTAGCGGCAACCCCGCAAATTGGCCTCTAGGACGACGTGGCGTGGCCGGGCGGCACCAGCCCGGCCACGGCAGGACAGAGGCAGGCGGGCGCCCTTATGCCCGGCCGCGAATCTGCGCATCGAAATAAAAGATAAGATTTATTCCTGTATAATCTGAATTTCCTGCGCTCTATTCTGAATAGATGCTGGGAAAAAATACTGTTTTGCCAAGATTGAAAAAAATTGCGACCCTGGGTTATGGTCTCGCGTCAAGTGGACCCTAGGCTGGTGGGACGTACGCGATGATTGTGAAGCAGGTTGCCTATGCGCTGCAGATTCTTGAGCTTTTCGCCGAGCGTAAGGCCCCTGCCACCCTGTCCGAGATATCCGAGCATTTCGGCTGGCCGCGCTCCAGCACATTCAACCTGATCGAGACCCTGAGCAAGGCCGGCTTCCTTTACGAGCTGCGGCACCGCTCGGGCTATTATCCCACGCCGCGTCTGCTGAAGCTGGCCCAGGCGATCGTCACCGACGGGCCGGTGTCGGAAGGCCAGCGCGATCTGGTGGCGCGGCTTGCGGTGCTCACCGGCGAGACCTCCATATTGGCCGCCCTCTCGGGCACCAGCGCCGTGTTCATCGACGTCGTCGAATCCACCAATCCGATCCGCTACTTTGCCCATGTGGGCCAGCGCGTCCCGCTCTACACCACCGCCTCCGGCCGGGCGCTTCTTTCGCTCCTGTCGCGCAAGGAGCGGAGCGCGATTTATGAAAAGACGCAGTTCGAGCGGTACGCATCCGCCACGCTGATGACCCCGGAATCGGTGGAAAAGGAAATCCTCGCCTCCGCCGCGCGCGGCTGGTTTCTGAACAATGACGGCTATTCGCCGGGACTGCTCGGCATCGCGTTTCCCCTGGATCTGAACGACCGCCAAGTGTGCCTGCTGGTGGCCGGGCCGGCCTATCGGCTCGCGGACCGCACCGAGGAGCTTGCCACGGTGATGCGCACAGAAATCGACGCCTTCCTCCAGGCCGAAGCCGCCGCGTAGCGCGGCTAACTCTTTGTAAAAAGACATTTTATCCGATTTCGCCACGCGGTGTGCGCGGGCGATGCGGCCCCGTTGTCTCGATTGTTATGTTCATGTATGTGTGTATTGTGTCCAATTAGCTGAACAAAAAAATGCAGGGAGTGAGGCGGGTATGGGTGCTTCAGCGCATGAGCTGCCGTATGTCGGGCTGGGGATTCCCTATGAGGAGTGGACGCTGGGGCGCCGCTTCCGCACCGTTGGGCGAACCGTCACGGAAGCCGACATCACCAATTTCGTGTGCGTGACCGGCATGCTCGAGGTGCTCTTCACCAATGTCGATTATCTCGAGAAGGAATCCCTGATCAAAGGCCGCCTCGCGCCCGGCGCGCTCGTCTATGCCTTCGCCGAAGGGCTGCTGATGCAGTCGGTGATGCAGCACACGGGGCTCGCCTTCCTGGGCATGGAGCTGAAAGTGAACAGCCCGGTCTGCGCCGGCGACACGATCCATGTCGAATGCGAGGTGACGGCGGCGCGGCCCACCTCGAAGCCCGGCCGCGGCATCGTCACCGCGCTCAACAATGTCGTGAATCAGAAAGGCGAAGTCGTTCTTGCCTATACAGCCACCCGTATGGTGAAAAGCTTCCGGGAAGCTGAACAATAATCTTCGCATAATGAAGAATTGCAGGAGGAAATACATGGGATTCTTGAATAAAATCGGCCTGTCCGGCCTCGCCCTCGGTGCGGTGCTGACGGCGCAGGGCGCGGTCGCCGAAACCGTGGTGCCGCTCGCCACATGGGGCGGCGCCAACCACATCTGCGTGCGGCAGTTCGTGCCGGCGTTGGAAGGCGCGCTCAAGAAGGCGCAGCCGAACGCCATAACGCTCCAGCATTATCCCGGCGGTCAGCTCGGCCAGGACAAGGACATGCCGGTCGGCATTCCCACCGGCCAGGTGAAGTTCGCCTGGATCACGGTGAACGGCTGGTCCGGCACGGTGCCGGACACCAAGGTGATGGACGCGCCCACCGGGCTGACCATGGCGCAGCTCGACACCCTGATCGATCAGCCGGACGGGCTGATGTCGGCGCTGCAGAAGAAGTTCCAGGACAAGAATTCGGTGCTGCTCGGCCTCGCCGATCTCGGGCCGCCGGCGGTGGTCTCGAAGGTGCCGCTCAAGGTGCCGTCCGATTTTGCGGGCAAGAAGGTGCGCGTGTTCTCCGAAGGACAGGCGGAAGCCGTGCGCGCCTTCGGCGGGTCGCCCGTCACCATCCCGTTCGCCGACGTCTATTCGGCCATGCAGTACGGCACGGTGGACGCGGCGATCCTCGGCTTCCAGGGCGTGGACAGCCAGCGCATGTACGAGGTCTCCAAATACGTCTTGGTGCCGGCGTCCTTCCTCGGCACGACCATGATGGGCTGGGCCGCCAACAAGCCCTGGCTGGAAAAGCTGCCGCCGGATGATCGCAAGGCGCTGGTTACGGCGGTGGACGAGGCCAGCCATTCCAACCGCAAGGCCATCCTCGCGGAAATCAACGAACTCACCAAGGCCTATCGCGACCGCGGCCTGGAGGTCACCTTCCTCGAGCCCGGCACGCCCGATTTCGCGGCATGGCAAAAGGCTACCGCGCCGCTGCTGAAGGCGACGCTTGCGAAGCTGAGCCCCGACGTCGCCAAGCTCGTGCAGCCGAAGGACTGACCGTCCCATGCCCGAAACCAATCGAACCGCGGCGCCTGGCGCCGTGGGGTGGGCCCTCGATCGCCTCGGCGACCTCGGCGGGTATCTCTCCACGCTGATCGTGTGGCTGCTCGCGATCACGGTGACTTACGATGTGGTGCTGCGCACGCTTGGCGTGCCGAACCTCTGGGCCTCCGAGGTGAGCATCTATTTGATGATCGCCATGGCCTTCGTCGGCATCGGGGCGACCCAGCAGGTGGATGGGCATTTCCGCGTCACCTTCGTGCGGGACCTGTGCCCGCCGGCGGTGCGCAAGGCTTTGGACATCTTCGCGCTGCTGGTTTCGCTCGGCTTTGCGCTCGCCTTCACCTGGGGCGCGTGGCAGCTGGTCTCGTTCTCGTGGATGCTGAACTTCACCACCTCCACCATCCTTCATGTGCCCATGTGGTTCCTCCAGGGGTTCCTGCTTCTCGGGGGCGTCCTTCTGGTTCTGGCGGTCCTGCGGGACCTGCTCATGGTGCTCACGCTCGGCGCGGCCTTCCGCGACCAGTCCGGCTCGGGCGAGGTGATCTGACATGGTGATCACACTTGGTATCATCGGCCTGTTCCTGGTGCTGCTCGCCACCAGCGTGCCCGTGTTCGTGGCCATGGCGGTCAGCGCGCTTGCCGGCAATTACCTGCTGGGCGGCAGCGATCTGTTCCAGGAAGCGGCGCTCACCGCCTATAACGCGCTCAGCAGCTTCGTTCTCCTGGCGGTGCCGCTCTATATCCTCGCCGGCACGCTGCTGCAGCAGACGGGCCTTTCCGACCGCCTGTTCGCCTTCGCCGCGTCCCTGGTGTCGGGCATCCGCGGCGGGCTCGGCGTCGCGACGGTCATCGCCTGCGCCATCTTCGCCGCGATTTCCGGCTCCAGCGTGGCGACCGCCGCCACCATCGGTCTCGTGGCCATTCCGGTGCTGACGCGCAACGGCTATCCGCTGGCGCGCGCCGGCGGCCTGATCGCCGGCGGCGGCACGCTCGGCATCCTCATCCCGCCCTCCATCGCGCTGCTGCTCTATGGCGTGCTCACCGACCAGTCGATCGGCGCGCTGTTCGTCGCGGGCGTGATTCCGGGGCTTCTGCTCGCCGGCCTGATGGCGATCTATACCATCGTCATCAATCCCAAGGATCCCAACGCGCAGCCGGTCAGCGCGCGCGAAGTGGTGCGCGCGACGCTGGACGCGGGGCCGATCCTGCTCCTGCCGATCCTGATCTTCGCCGGCATCTATTCGGGCGTCGCCACCGCCACCGAAGTGGCCGCGCTCGCGGTCGCCTATACGGTGATCGTCGGCCTGCTCACCCGCACGCTCGGATGGAAGCAATTCTATCAGGCGGGCCTCACCGCCACCCATGCCTCGGTGATGATCTTCATGCTGGTGGGTTTCGGCGCGCTGATGACCAATTTCTTCACGGTCACCCGCGTGCCCCAGATGCTGACTGAGCTGATCGCCGGCTCCGGCCTCAGCTTCTTCGGCATCGTCACCGTGATGGTGGTGTTCTACCTGATCCTCGGCATGTTCCTCGAAGCCTTGTCGATGATGCTGATCACCATCCCGATCCTGTACCCGGTGGCGCAGGCGGCGGGCATCGATCCGCTCGCCTTCGGCATCTTCGTGGTGCTGGCGATCGAGGTGGCGCAGATCACGCCGCCGGTGGGAATCAACCTGTTCACCGTCTCGCAGATCGGCAAGATCCCGTTCGAGCAGATGGCGCGGTCGATCATTCCTTACGTCGTCTTGATGATCGCGATGATGTACCTGGTGGTCTACTGGCAAGATCTTGCGACTTGGCTTCCCCATACGATGGAATACGGCAAATGAACCAGGTGCTTCCCGTGGATAGCGGCGCCCTGTGGCCCGCCTATGTGGACGAAGCCTATGTGGCGGGCCTTCGCTCCTACGTCGCGCGCATGGTTCTTCCCGCCGGCGATGCCATCGACCGGGACGATGTCTATCCGGTGGAGATCATGCGCGACCTGGCCCGCCAGGGGTACAGCACGGTGGTGCTGCCGAAGGAGTTCGGCGGGCAGGGGCTCACCTATCTCCATGCCGCCGCCATCTGCGAGGAGGTCGCCGTGGGAAGCGCCGCGGTGGGGGTCTCGCTGATCACCATCTTCCAGGCGCAGACCATGATCCGCCAGTTCGGCGAGGCGAGCCTGAAGCAGCGCTATCTGCCGGCGTTCGCCCAGGGCCTGCTCTCCTCCTATGCGCTGACGGAGGCGAGCCACGGCAGCGATATCCGCAAGCTCGACACCAAGGCGCGCCGGGAGGGCACCGAATGGGTGATCAAGGGCGAGAAGCACTTCATCACCTCGGGCTCGGCCGCCGAGCTGTTCGTCATCCTTGCGGAAACCGACAAGGGCGTCTCGGTGTTCGCGGTGCCCCGCGACGCCGCGGACGTCAGCATCTATGAGGGCAAGAATTCCGCGACCTTCGGGCTGCGCAACGGCCCGCACATGAACGTGGTGCTGGACGACGTGCGGCTGCCGGCGGACCATCTGATCGGCGAGGAAGGCAAAGGCGTGCGCCAGGCGGCGAGCGTGCTGAACCATTCCCGCACGCTTGCCGGCGCCATCAGCCTCGGCATCGCGCGGGCCGCGTTCGAGGGTGCGCTGCAGTTCGCCCGCGACCGCATCGCCTTCGACCAGCGCGTGCTCGATTTCCAGGGCATCCAATGGTATTTCGCCGACATGCTCACGGAGATCGACGCGGCGCGGCTGCTGATCTACCGCGCCACCGAAGCCCTCGAAAGCAAGCAGCAGGTGCCGCGCTGGGGCAGCGAGGCCAAGCTGAAGGCGTGCACCGTCGCAACCCAGGTGGCCGCCACGGCGGCGCAGATCTGCGGCGCCTACGGCATCATGGAAAACGCCCCGTTCGGCCGCTATCTGCGCGATGCCAAGGCCTATGAAATCGCCGGCGGCTCCAACGAGATCTTGAAGAACACCATCGCCAAATTCCTGATCCCCGCCTCCGGTGCCGCGAGCTTGAAGAAGTCCGCGTGATGACCACCCTGACCGACAAGCTGATCCACCAGGCGCAGACGCGCCCCGACGCCCCCGCCGTGGTGTCGGATGCGATCTCCCTCACCTGGGCGGAGCTGTGCGACCTGTCGCTGCGCACTTCGTCCTTCCTGCGCGGACACGGCATCGAGAAGGGCGATCATGTCGCCCTGCTGTGCGGCAATCGTCCGGCGTTTCTGGTCGCCTGGTTCGCCCTTGCGAACATCGGCGCCGTCACGGTCTCGCTCAACACCGGGCTCGTGGGCGAGGGCCTGCGCTATTCGGTGCGCCAATGCGAGGCCAAGGCGGTGCTGGTGGAGCGCGCCATTCTGGAGGCGAAGCGCGCCGACCTCGCGCCGGAGCTGGACGGGCGCACCCTGATCGTGTTCGACGGCGAGGAGGATCTGTTCGCCGCCGCAGGCGCCCACCCGCCCGACGCGCCTTATGACGGGCTCGGCTCCGATCCCATGAGCATCATCTATACCTCGGGCACCACCGGCCTGCCGAAGGGCGTGTTGAACTGCCATGAGGCGTTCCTGTCCAGCGGGCGGTGGATGACGCGCTTTCTCGATATCGTCGAGAGCGATCGCATCATGGTGTTCCTGCCGCTGTTTCACACCAATCCGCAGATGTATGCGGTCATGTCGGCGCTGGAAGTGGGCTGCACGCTGGTCATCCGGCCGAAATTCTCGGTCAGCACCTTCTTCGACGATGCGAGACGCTTCGGCTGCACCATGTTCACTTATGTGGGCACGGTGCTGGCGATGATCATGGCGCGGCGCACGGAGCCGGATTTCGACCATCCGCTGACCCGCTGTGTGGGCGGGGGCTGTCCCCAGGAGGTCTGGCGGGCCGTCGAGGAGCGGTTCGGCATCAAGCCGCACGAACTCTACGGCATGACCGAGGTGGGCGGCTGGGTGACCGGCAACAGCGCCAGCGCCTATCGGTTCGGCTCGTGCGGCCAGGCGCGTCCCGACGTGGAGGTGGCGGTGGTGGACGCGCACGACAACCCGCTTCCTGCGGGCGTCGCCGGCGAGATCGTGGTGCGGCCGAAGGCACCGTTCACCTTGCTGCTCGGCTATTGGGCCAACCCCAAGGCGAGCTGGGAATCCTCGCGCAATTTCTGGTTCCATACCGGGGATTCCGGCATGATGGACGCGGATGGCTATCTCTATTTCCTCGGCCGGCTGAAGGAGATCATCCGCCGGGGCGGCGAGAATATCTCGCCGTTCGAGATCGAGACCGCCTTGCTGCACCACGCGCACATCGAGGATGCGGCGGTGGTGGCGGTGCCGGACCCGATCTTCGGCGAGGAGATCAAGGCGGTGATCGTCGCCCGCCGGCCGTTCGCGGCGGACGAGGTGCGCGCGTTCCTGAAGGGCCGCGTGGCCGATTTCATGCTGCCGCGCTACGTGCAGTTCGTCGAGGCGATCCCGCGCACGGAAACCCAGAAAATTCAACGCCGCGCCCTGCAGGAGGATACGCAGAACGTGGTCGATCTGGAGGCGCGCGCCCATGCCTGAGACCGCCCGGGGCCTGCATTATGTGATCGACGACATCCGCCCGCCCTGGGTGCGGGGCGGCGTGCCGGTGGTGTTCAATCACGGCATCGGCACCACGCACGACATCTGGGCCGGATGGGTGCCCGCCATCGCCGCGCGGCGCCCCATGGTGCGCTTCGACATGCGCGGCTTCGGCCGATCGGTCGTGCCGCCACTGGACCATGCCTGGTCCATGGCGGAATTGATCGAGGATTTCTGGGAGGTGGCCGGAAAGGCCGGCGCCGAAAAGGTCCATCTCGTGGGCGAATCCATGGGCGGCACCATCGTGTTGGCGGCCGCCGCCGCGCGGCCCGCGCGCGTCGCCTCCGTCTCAATCTCGAACGCGTCCTACAAAGGCAAGGGCGTTGGCGAGCTGGTTTATTGGCGCGACCAGTTCGCTGCCGGCGGACCGCACGGATGGAGCGAACGCATGATGGCGAACCGCTTCCTGCCGGGGGCGGGCGCGCCGGATGCGCTCGCCTGGTTCCAGGAGGAGCAGGCGAAGACCCGGCCCCATGTGGCGCTGGGGCTTGGCGGCATCCTCGCCGTTTCGGACCTCACCGAGGCGCTGCGCGATGCGCCGTTCCCGGTTTCGATCGTGCTGCCCGATTCCAGCCCCTTTGTTCCCGCGCTGCTCGGCGCCGAACTGCAGCAGATCCTGCCGAACGCGCGGCTGCGCGTCGTGCCCGGCGTGCGCCATGGCCTTCCCTTCTCCCATGCCGCCGAAGAAGCCGCGCTGCTCGCGGCTTGGCTGGACAGCCTCGAAGACTGATCTGCCGTAACGGCACGTTCCCCCGCCGCCCTCCGCCCACACGGAGGCGGCGCGGCGAAGCCGTGCGTCTGGGGGGCGTTTCGGGGGGTATCCCGAGCGAGAGCGGAACCAGAGGCCACCTCTCGCACTTGATTGGCTCGAAGCGCGCGATCACGTCGAAAATTGCAGTCCACGGGGGATCGACGGGCGCGGACCGAGGCAGGTTCATGAGCGTGAGAGCGATGTTGCGGAACGAGACGGCGGTCCAACACGAGCGGCTGGACAGCTGCTTTTCCGCGCTCGCGCTGAGCGAGCCGGAGGGCTATCGCCTGTTCCTGAACGCCAATGCCGCCGCGCTCCTGCCGCTCGAGACGCGGCTGGAAAGGGCGGGCGTGGCCCATCTCCTTCCAGACTGGCCGCAGAGGGCGCGGCGCGCGGCGCTGATGGCCGATCTGAGGGATCTCGGGGTGAGCCGGGTCGATACGGTGGACGCGCCGGAATTTGAGAGCGCGGATTCGATTTTAGGCGCGCTCTACGTGCTGGAAGGCTCGCGCCTGGGCAGCGCCGTTCTCTTGCAGCGGGCGGGGAGCGTCCACGGGGCGGCCACGCGCTTTCTCGCCCATGGCCGGCACGAGCGCCTGTGGGCAAGCTTCCTCCCGGTTCTGGAGGCGGTGTCGCATGATGCGCAGACGCTTGGCCGCATGGCGCAAGCCGCCCGGCGGACGTTCGAGACCTTCATCCATGCGGTTTCGTTGACGCTTCCCGCCACCGTGCCCGCGCGGGCATTTTCGACGGCCCCAGCGCAGGGTGCGACCCCATGAGCGAGACGATGGCGCCGGCGGACCTGCTCGATATCTGCGCGCAGGAGCCGATCCGCATTCCCGGCGGTATTCAGCCCCATGGCGCGTTGCTGGTGCTGCGCCCCGGCGATCTGCGCGTGCTGCAGGCGAGCGCGAACGCGGCGTCGCTCCTGGGCATCGACCTCGAGCTGGAGCAGGCGCCGGTATTGACCGATCTCGCCTTCGTCGACAGCCCCTTCGGAACCGACATCGCCGCCTGGGCAGCGGGGGAGGAGCCCCTGTATTTCAAGGTGCAGCCCCTCGATGGGCGGCTGTTCTCGGTTTCGGCACATCGCACCGCGCAAGGCCTCATCCTCGAATTCGAGCCGGCATTGGACAGCGACGCCAGCGGCCCGACCCTGTATCCGGCGCTGCGGGAATTTCTGGAACGGACCGAGACCCTGCCGGGCGTGCCGGCGCTCGCGGAAGCGGTGGCCGGGCAGGTGCGCCGTCTCACCGGATTCAACCGGGTCTTGATCTACCAGTTCGATCCCGACTGGAACGGGATGGTGATCGCGGAAGACGGCGACGGCACGCTGCCCTCCTATCTCGACCTGCGCTTTCCGGCGTCCGACATCCCGGCCCAGGCGCGCGAGTTGTACCTGCTCAACCGCCTTCGGATGATCGCCTCGGCGGATTATGTGCCCGTGCCGCTCGTGCCGGCGCTCTGCCCCTCGGACGGCGCGCCGCTGGACATGAGCCTTGCCGTGTTGAGGAGCGTCTCGCCGGTTCATCTGGAATACATGCGCAACATGGGCACCGCCGCCTCCATGTCGATCTCGATCGTGATCGGCGAGCGGCTGTGGGGGCTCATTTCCTGCCACCATGCGCAGGAGATGACGGTGGGCGCCCAGGTGCGGGCCGCCTGCGACTTCCTCGGCCGCATCGTCGCCCAGCAGATCGATGCGCGCGAGCGCAGCGCGGAGATGGACGAGCGCCTGCGGCTGCACCATCTGGAGACCGAGCTGGTCGCGCACCTCGCCCGCGCCGCCACCTTCCAGTCCGGCCTGGTGGAGCGCGCGCCGCAATGGATGGGCATCACCAATGCGCGTGGCGCCGCCGTGCTTTCGGAAGGGGTGGTGCTCACGGCCGGCATCACGCCGCCGGTCGACAAGGTGATCGAGCTGGCGGAATGGCTGAAATCCCGGAAGATCGAACAAACGTTCGCCACCGATTGCCTCTCCGAGCACTGGGATCGGGGCGCGGACCTTGCGGAGGTGGCCAGCGGTATTCTGGCGGTGCCGATCTCGCGGCTCCATGCCAGCTTCATCATCTGGTTCCGCCCGGAAATCGTGCGCACCGTGACGTGGGGCGGCGATCCGCGCGGCGACAAGGCGCTGGACGCGCAAGGGCGGCTGCATCCGCGCCGCTCCTTCGAGAGCTGGAAGCAGCTGGTCCACAATCGCTCCACGCCCTGGCGCGAGGCGGAGATCCTGAGCGCGGCGGACTTCCGCACGGCGGTGATCAATTTCGTGCTGCAACGCGCCGAGGAGCGCGCGCAGCTCAGCGACGAGCTTCAACGCTCCAACAAGGAGCTGGAAGCGTTCTCCTATTCGATCTCGCACGATCTGCGGGCGCCGTTCCGTCACATCGCCGGCTATGCCCAGCTGCTGGCGGAAGAAGAGCCGAATCTCAAACCCCTGTCCCATCATTATCTCGACGGCATCACCCACGCCGCCCTTTCGGCCGGGCAATTGGTGGACGATCTGCTGCGCTTTTCGCAGCTCGGCCGCGCCAGCCTGAAGACCTCCCGCATCGACATGGCGAAGGTGGTGGAGGAGGTGCGCCACAGCCTCGACACCGCCGAGGGCGAGCGCGCGATCGTATGGGAGATCGGCGAGATGCCCACCTGCTGGGGCGACCCGTCCCTGGTGCGGCAGGCGCTCTTCAACCTCGTCGAGAACGCGTTGAAATACACCCGCGGCCGGGACCCCGCCCGGATCTGCGTGTTCGGGGCGGAGCGCGACGAAGACATCGTCTATACCGTGGCGGACAACGGCATCGGCTTCGACATGGCCTATGCCGGAAAGCTGTTCCAGGTGTTTCAGCGCCTTCACCGGCCGGAAGATTTCGAGGGCACGGGCATCGGCCTCGCCCTGACCAAACGGATCGTCGATCGCCACGGCGGAACGGTCCAGGCCAGCGGCGCGGTCCAGCAAGGAGCGACCTTCACCTTTTCCCTGCCCAAGCGCGAGAAAGGAAAACCCCGTGGCAACGCTTAGGCCTATTCTCCTGGTCGAGGACAACCCCGCGGATGTGGAACTGACCCTTGCCGCGCTCAACAAGACCAAGCTCGCGAATGAGATCGTCGTGGCCCGCGACGGCGTGGAGGCGTTGGACTTCATCTTCGCCGAGGGTGCATTCGCCGAGCGCGGAGGCGGTCATCCGGCGGTGGTGCTGCTGGATCTGAAGCTTCCCAAGGTCGACGGCCTCGAGGTGCTGGAGCGGGTGAAGCGCCATCCGAAATATCGGGCGATCCCGATCGTCATGCTGACCTCCTCGCGCGAGGAGAGCGACATCGTCCGCAGCTATCAGTTCGGGGTCAATTCGTTCGTCGTCAAGCCGGTGGAATTCAATCAGTTCTTTCAGGCGATCCGCGATCTTGGCGTGTTCTGGGCTGTCCTGAACGAGCCGCCGCCGGGAGATTTGTGAAAGCGATGCAATCCGAGCGCGTGAATTTACTGCTGCTGGAGGATAGCGCGGTCGATGCCGAGCTGATTTGCCATCAGCTGCGCAGCAGCTTCGGCGAAGCGACGATTACGCAGGCAAGCATTCGTCCGGTCTATGAAGACTTGCTGCGCGAGCGCGTGTTTGACGTCATCCTGTCGGACTATTCGATCCCCGATTTCCTGGGGCTTGAAGCCCTCTCCATCGCCCGCGCGGTGCAGCCCGAGACTCCGTTCATCTTCATTTCCGGCGTGCTCGGGGAGGAGCGCGCCACCGAAGCCATGCGCGCAGGCGCCACTGATTACATCACCAAGCGCGACCTGTCCCGCATCCCCATGGTGGTGGATCGCGCCTTGCGCGAGGCGCGGCAGAGGCGTGCCGCCCGCGAAGCCGACAGCGCGCGCGCGACCAGCGAGGAGCGCTATCGCAGCCTGTTCAATTCCATCGAGGCCGGCTTCTGCATCATCGAGATGGAATTCGATGAAACCGGGGACGCCCGCGACTATCGCTTCCTGGAGGTGAACCCCGCCTTCGAACGGCAGACGGGGCTGCGCGCCGCGCTCGGCCGCCGCATGCGCGAGCTGGTTCCCGCCCACGAGCAACATTGGTTCGACATTTACGGCCATGTGGCCAGAAGCGGGGAGGCCGCGCGCTTCGAGCAGGTCGCAACCCACCTCAACCGCTGGTTCGACGTCTACGCCTATCGGGTGGGTCGGCCCGAGGAGAACCGTGTCGCGATCCTGTTCAACGATATCAGCCAGCGGCGCGCCAATGAGGAAGCCTTGAAGGAAAGCGAGGCGCATTATCGCTTCGCCGCCGAGCTCAACCCCCAGGTGGCGTGGACCGCACGCCCCGACGGCACGCGCGATCGCGTCGCCGAGCGCTGGACCGCCTGGACCGGCCTCAGCGGGCTCGGCGCGAGCTGGGACGAGGGGCTGCACCCCGAGGATCGGGCAGGCGCGATCGAGGCATGGCAGCGATCGGTGGAGACCGGCGAGCCGTACGACGTGGAGCATCGCGTTTTGATGCGCACGGGCGCGGTGCGCTGGGCCCGCTCGCGCGCCTATCCGCGCCGCGACGACAATGGCCATATCGTCAAATGGTACGGCACCACGGAAGACAATCACGAGCGCAAGCTCGCCGAAGGAGAGCTGCTGCGCCTGAACGAGACCCTGGAACAGCGCATCATGGAACGCACCGCCGAACTGGTGCGGGCGCAGGAGGCGCTGCGCCAATCCCAGAAGCTGGAGGCCATGGGCCAGCTTACCGGCGGGGTGGCGCATGATTTCAACAATCTCCTCACGCCGATCATCGGATCGCTCGATCTGCTGCAGCGCCGCGGCGTGGGCGATGCGCGCACGCGCCCGCTGATCGAGGGCGCGTTGCAGGCGGCGGAGCGCGCCAAGACGCTGGTTCAGCGCCTGCTCGCCTTCGCGCGCCGCCAGCCGCTGCAGCCCACGTCCGTGGATGTGGGCTCGCTGGTGCTGGGCATGGGCGATCTCATTGCCGCGACCTCGGGTCCGCGCATCAAGGTGACGGCGGCGGCGCCCGAGGACCTGCCGCCGGCGCATGCGGACGCCAACCAGCTCGAGATGGCGATCCTGAACCTGGCGGTGAACGCCCGCGACGCCATGCCCGATGGCGGCACGCTGACGATTTCCGCCCAGGCCGAGCGGGTTTCGCGCGGCCATCCCTCCAAGCTGCCGCCGGGAGCGTATCTGCGTCTGTCCGTGGTCGATACCGGCATCGGCATGGATACGGAAACGCTCTCGCGCGCCGTGGAGCCGTTCTTCAGCACCAAGGGCATCGGCAAGGGAACCGGGCTGGGGCTCTCAATGGTGCACGGCCTGGCCGCGCAGCTGGGCGGCGGCCTCACGCTGGAAAGCCGGGTGGGAGACGGCGCGCGCGCGGACCTCTGGCTGCCGGTGGCGCATGGCGCGTCCCCTCCGGCCGCGGAGCCGGCCGAGCGGGTCGCCGATGGCGGCGGCGGCACGGTGCTGCTGGTCGATGACGAACAATTGGTGCGGATTTCCACCGCCGAGATTCTCGCCGACCTCGGCTACAGCGTGGTGAGCGCGAATTCCGCCGAGGCGGCGCTGCGCCTGCTCAGCGAGGGGCTGCGGCCGACGGTCATGGTGACGGATCATCTGATGGCCGGAATGACCGGCGCCGACCTTGCGCATTCCGAAGTGGTGAAGGAAGCCGGCCTGCCCGTGGTGCTGGTTTCCGGCTATTCGGAGGACCCGCGCATCGCCGCGAACCTGGTGCGCCTCAACAAGCCGTTCCGCCGCGCGGAACTCGCCAAGGCGCTGATGGAAGCGGTTCACAGGCAGGCCTAGCCCGCCCCACCGCTCCCCACCGCTCCCCGCCGCGCGAGGCGCGTTGCCACTATCGCTCTTGCTCGGCAGGGGCCGCGGGCTCTACGCCAGCACGGCATTCACCGCCTCCACCGCGCGATCGACGCCGGGATGTCCTGTGGCCATCAGCCTTTGGTCCCCCATGCGCAGCCAATGGACATGCAGCACGCGCGGGTTGATGTCCGCACCGGCGGCGAATTGGGCGGCGAGATGCAGGGGGAAATTGCCCGCGACGGCGAGCGCCTCGACCTCCAAACCGAGATCGAGGATCGCCATGGCAAAGGAGATCTGATCGATGTGATGGGCATAACCTTCGAGAAGGTCACGCGAAGCGTAAAGGCTTCGGGCATGATGCTTCCACTTCTCGCCGATCATCGCCGCCAGAGCGCCGGGCAGCAGATACATGCCGCCATTGCAATTGGAGACCCAGATCGGAGCATCGTCGCAAGTGGTGCGCGCGATGCTCGGCGTCGGCGCCGGGCTGTGCCGCTCCGCGCGCGCACGCGGCGCTTCCATCCTTGCCGCTCATAATTGTAAACAGTATACAGATTTCGGCCGTTCGGCTGCTCCGCCGATTTCGGCGGGCGCTTGAACCGCCGCAGGAAAAGCGGATGTTCGCCGCCGCGCATCGCTGCCCGGCGGGGCGTTCCGCAGAGGATGTGCGCAAATCCAATCGGGGAATGGACCATGGCCTACGCGACGACGGACGACGGAGTGCGCCTGCATTATGAGGAAACCGGCACCGGCCGGCTGGTGATCTTCGTCCATGAATTCGCCGGCGATGTCCGCAGCTGGGAACCGCAGATGCGCCATTTCGGCCAGCGCTATCGCTGCGTCGCCTTCGCCGCGCGCGGCTTTCCGCCCTCCGACGTGCCGGAAAACCCCAGCGCCTATTCCCAGGCCCGCGCCGCCGATGACATCGCCGCCGTGCTCGCGGCGACGGGGGAGAAGCAGGCCCATGTGGTGGGCCTGTCCATGGGGGGCTTCGCCACCCTGCATTTCGGCTTCCGCCATCCGCAGCTGGCGCTGTCGCTCTGCGTCGGCGGATGCGGCTATGGGGCGGAGCTGGAGCAACGCGCCCGCTTCCAGGCCGAGGCCGACACCATCGCCGGCTTCATCACCTCCGCCGGCATGCCCGCCTTCGCCGAGAAATATGCCTACGGCCCGACCCGCGTGCAGTTCGAGAACAAGGACCCGCGCGGCTTTGCCGAATTCAAGCAGATGCTGGCCGAGCATTCGGCCCTGGGCTCCGCCAACACCCAGCTTGGCGTGCAGCGCGAGCGCCCCTCGCTCTACACCCTGGTCGAGGACATGAAGCGGCTGACCGTGCCGACGCTGGTGATCACCGGCGACGAGGATTGGCCCTGCCTTGCCCCCGGCCTGCTGATGAAGCAGCACATTCCCTCCGCCGCTTTGGCGGTGATGCCGAATTGCGGGCACACCATCAATCTGGAAGACCCCGACGAATACAATCGCCTGGTTGGAGACTTCCTGACCAAGGTGGATTGCGGCCGCTGGCCGACGCGCGACCCGCGGGCCATGAGCGCCTCCATCACCGGCATGAAGGACTGAACGCAAGCGAGTCAGAGCCTGTTGTCCAGACAGGCTCTGCTTCCAGACAGGGGCTCAGGCGCCGGTGTTTTCGGCGAGCCACCAGGCAAGAAGGCTGGCGGCGCACATGAAATCCTCCATCTCCATGGCCTCGTGCGGATTGTGGCTGCCGTTCTGGTTGCGCACGAACATCATGGCGGTGGGAACGCCGGCGGCGGCGAAGGCGGCGGCGTCGTGCGAGGCGGGGCTGCCGAGCGTCATCGCCGGAATGCCCAGCACGCGCGCCCCCTCCACCAGCCGGGCGCGGATTGAGGCGTCCATCTTACCCACCACGGCGCTCGCCCGCGGCCCCATGTGGAAGGTCACGCCGCGCCGGCGTTCGATGTCGGCGATGATGTCGCCCATGCCGCGCTCCAGCTCCGCCAGCTGCGCGTCGTCATAGGCGCGCACGTCGAGGCTGAAATGGAAGGCGCCGGGCACCGTGGTCAGGCCGTGCTTGGCGGGGTCGGTGTGGAAGCGCCCGAGCGTCAGGGCCATCGGCCGCCCCTCCGCCTCGTGCGCCGCCCACAGCCGATCCATCCCCGCCGCGAATTCCGCCGCGGCCATCACGGCGTCGCGGCGAAACCGGCGGGGCAGCCCCACATGGGCGTATTCGCCCGCGATCCAGGCATTGGGATAGCGGAAATTGCCGGGAATGGCGGTGCAAATGGCGAGCGGAAGGCCGGCTTCCACGAGGCTCGGCGCCTGCTCGATATGCACTTCCAGAAAGGCGCGGAGCGCGCGCGGGTCGAGATGCCGGTGGCCCGCGCGCAGCAGCGCGGGATCGCCGCCGCACGCTTCCAGATGGTCCGCCAGCGTGCGGCCGGTATCGATGCGCCGCGCATCGAGCGCGCCGGGCGGCAGGGTGCCGAGCGCCGAGCGGCTGCCGAGATAGGACACCTCGAACCACACGCTCTCTTCCGCCCGCACCCCCATCACCGTGATGTCGCAGGCCGGTGTGACGCCGACCGCCCGCAGCGCCGCCACCGCCACCAGCCCGGCCACCACGCCGGCCGCGCCGTCGAAATTGCCGCCGTGGGGGACGCTGTCGAGATGCGAGCCGGTGAGGATGTGCGGCGCTGTGCGATCGCGGCCGGGCAGGGTGATGTAGGTGTTCGCGGCGGCATCGGTCGCGATGTCGAGGCCGAGGCGCAGCGCGTGGTCGCGCACCAGGCCGTGGGCGAAATTCTCGCCGGCGCCGTAGGTATCGCGGGTGATGCCCGGCGCGTCGGTGCTGCCGCGGCGCAGCGATTCGAACAGCTGCGTGGCCAGGTCCCGCTGGGCGTTGGTCGCCGCGATGATCTGGTCGGCGGAAGGCGCTGCCGGGGGATCGGATGCGATGGCGTGGGATGCGGTGGTGGGGGAGGTCATGGAGGGCGTCGTCTGGGGATGCGATGTGCCGGTGTGCGATGTCATGAAACGCGGGCTCATTCCGCCGCCAGCCGCGCCATGGCGAGGGCCATGGCGGTGGCGGCGCGCGAGGGTTCGATGACCGGGAGGCCGAGCGCGTCCTCCAGTGCCGCGCGATGGCGCGCCATGCCGGCGCAGCCGAGGATGAGCACATCCGCCTGCTGCGTATCGCGCAGGAAGGCGCCCGCCGCGATCATGCGCTCGCGGGTGCGCCCGTGGTCGGCGAGTTCCGCGACGCTGAGGCCGATCGCCTTGCTGCCGGCATAGCGCGGGGCAACGCCCAGCATCCGCACCTGCCGCTGCTGGCGCCGCACCGAGGCGTCCAATATGGCGATCACGCCGAACCGGTCGCCGCGCATCATGGCGGCGAAGGTTCCGGCCTCGCCGATGCCGAGCACCGGGCGCGCGGTCGCCTCGCGCGCGGCGATGAGGCCCGGGTCGCTGTAGCAGGCGATCACATAGGCGCTTGCGGCTTCGCGGCCGACGTAGTCGAGCACGAGGCGCGTCGCATGCTCCACGTCGCCTTGGGTTTCGACGCCGGGCGGCCCCTCGTGCAGCGTCACGCATTGGATCGCCGGCCCGCCGGGGAAGGCCAGGTCGCCGACCGCCGCCGCGATCTCCGCCGTGACGGCGGCATTGCTGTTGGGATTGATCACCAGGATCCGGTTTGCGGCTGCATCCGCCATGGGTTCAGGCCCTCCCGGCCGCGGCGCGTGCGGGAAAGATATCGGCGCCGAAATTCGTCGCCGGGTCGGTCTCCGGCACGGGCGGCGGCGTGCCGGCGGCACGGCCCGAGGCGGCGCGGGCAATGAAGCGGCCGGAGCCGGGCGCGGCGTGCAGCACGCCGTCGTCGACGATCACATCGCCGCGTCGGATGACACTGGTCGGCCAGCCCGTGACTTCCCGGCCTTCGAACGGCGTATAGCCCACGGTGTCGTGCAGATCGTCCGCGCGCAGGGTGACGCGGCGGTGCGGGTCCCACAGCGCGAGATCCGCGTCGGAGCCGACCGCGATCGTGCCCTTGCGCGGGAACAGGCCGTAGAGTTTTGCGGCATTGGTGGCGCTGAGCGCGACGAAGCGGGCAAGGTCGATCCGCCCTGCGTTCACCCCTTCCGAGAACAGCAGCGGCAGGCGCACCTCGATGCCGGGAATGCCGTTGGCGATGTCCTTGAAGGTGGGGGCCGCGCTGCGGGCGAACTTGCCGCTCGCATCCATGCGATAGGGGGCGTGATCGGAGGAATAGATCTCGAGCGTGCCGTCGGCGAGCCCCGCCCACAGGGCCTGCTGCTCCACCGGGCCGCGCGGCGGCGGGCTGAAGCAGAATTTCGCGCCTTCATAGCCCGGCAGGTCGAGATCGGCCGCGCTCAGCAGCAGATATTGCGGGCAGGTTTCGCCGAAGATGTGCCGCCCCTCGGCCCGTGCGGCGCGGATGGCGGCGAGCGCTTCCACGGTGGAGACATGGACGATGAGCAGCGGCGCGTCCGCCAGGGTCGCCAGCGCGATGCAGCGCCGCACCGCCTCGACTTCGGCGAGGCGGGGATGGCTCATGGCGTGGTATTTGGGCGCGGTGAAGCCGCCGGCGATGAGCTTCTTGGCCATCCATTTGATCATGCCGTTGTTCTCGGCATGCACCATGGCCATGGCGCCGTTCTCGCGGCACACCCACAGCAGATCCAGGATCTGTTCGTCGCTCACCGCGATCAGGTCGTAGGCGGTGAACAATTTGACCGAGGTGATGCCCTCGGCGATGAGGCGCGGCAGGTGATCGTTCAGCAAGTCCTCGGTGGGATCGCTGATGAGGGCGTGGAAGGAATAGTCGAGGATGGATTTTTCCTGCGCCCGCCGGTGATAATCGGCGAACACGTCGGGCAGGCGCTGGCCGCGATGCTGGGCCGCGAACGGCACGATGGTGGTGGTGCCGCCGAACGCCGCCGCGCGGGACGCGGCGAAGAAATCGTCCGCCCCCATCAGGCCGTAGGAGGAGACCTGCTCGATGTGGCAATGGGCATCGATGCCGCCGGGCAGAACCAGCCGCGCCGTCGCGTCCAGTTCGCGCGCGCCGGGCCCCAGCTCCAGCCCCAGCGCCGTGATGATGCCGTTCGCGATGCCGACGTCGCAGCGGGAAAGGCCGGCTTCGGTCACCACCGTGCCGTTGCGGACCACGAGATCGAATGCGGCGGCCATGGGGTCGTGTCCTGATGGGGCGTGTCTGGTGCGGGCTCTGGAGGGCTTCGCCGGAGAGGACGAATGCGCGGCGGGGGACGCAGCGCGCCCGGCCGAGGCGAAAGCCATGGCCGATCATATTGCCTACTGTTGACAGTTGTCCATACTATGGACGAAACCCCATCCGCCGGCGCATGGATGCCGGGAAAGGGCGAGGGCGGGACGAGGCATGGCGAAGATCGCGGTCCAGAATGCGGGCGCTTCCCTTGGCGGCTACGACCCCGGCAGCCGGCTTCCCACATTCCTCGCGGCGCGGGCCGCCTTCCTCGCCGGCCGCTCCACGCCGCGCATGCTGCTTGAGGAAAGCCTGGAGCGCATCGCGCGGCTCGATCCCGTCATCCAGGCGTTCTGCTTTCTCGACGTGCCCGGCGCCCGCGCCGCCGCCGACGCGGCCACCCAGCGCTATGCGCAGAACCGGCCCCTGTCGCCGCTCGATGGTTGTCCCATGGGCATCAAGGACACCATCCATGTGCGCGGCATGCCCTCGAAGATGAACAGCGCGGTGTATGACGACACGCCGGTGCGGTTCGATGCGGCGAGCAGCTACGCGCTGCGGCAGGCGGGCGCGGTGCTGCTCGGCAAGACCCATGTACCGGAATTCGCCATGGGCAAATCCCCGCCCACCCGCAACCCGTTCGATGCTCGCCGCACCGCCGGCGGCTCCTCCAGCGGGTGTGGGGCGGCGGTGGGGGCGGCGATGGTGCCGATCGCGCTCGGCAACCAGACCGGCGGCTCGCTGATCCGCCCCTCCTCCTTCAATGCCAATTACGGCTTCAAGCCCACCCATGGGGCGCTGAATGTCGGCGGCATGCATCCCATCGCCCCGAGCCAGGACCATATCGGCCCCATGGCCGCGAGCCTCGCCGACGCCTGGCTGACCGCCTGGGAAATCTCCACCCGCATCGGCGGGCATAACGGACATCCCGGCCTTTCCGGTGCCCCGGCCGTGCCGCGCGCCTTAAAGCCGCTGCGCCTCGCGCGCCTGGACACCCTCGGCATGGCGCAGCTGGACGAGGCGACGCGGGAGGCCATGGCGCAGATGTGCCATCGCATCGAGGCCCTCGGCGTCGGCCTGCTGGACCGCGATTGCAATGACGCCATCGCGGCGCTGGAAGACCTGCTGCTGGAAGCGGACGACGTGTCCGACCGGATCTTCGTGTACGAGCTGCGCTGGCCGCTGGTGGCCTATGTGGATGCGAACGGCCCCGAGGCCATCAGCGCCACCGCGAAGGCCCGGCTGGAGCGCGGCCTCGCCATGACCCCCGCCGATTATCGCCAAGCGCTCGCCAAGCGCGACCGCATCCGCGCGCAGGTGGCGCTGGTGGGGCAGCAGGTGGATGGGTTCATCACCCTGGCCTCCTCGGGCCCAGCGCCATTCGACGGCGTGGACCAGGCCGGCACCGTGGACCGGCCGAACGCGCATCTCTCCACCGGCAGCCGCAGCTTTCTCAGCCCCTGGTCCATGGTGGGCGGCCCGGCCTTCAGCCTGCCGCTCATGGCGGTGGACGGCATGCCGGTCGGCCTCCAGGTGATGGGCACGGCGGACACCGACTACCGCCTCACGGCGGTGGCACGCTGGCTCGACGAGAACTGCGGGTGAGCGCGGGGAAAATCGGCGGCCTGAATTTCGGCGACGCACATTTTGCCGAAATTCACGGAAATTGCGGTTTCGTCACGCGGAGAAGCTTTTAAACTTGAGGTTTCTCCGCTGATCCCAAGTGTTTCACGTGAAACATCGCATCGCCAGTTCTTGTTTTACATGGGTTTGCGGCGGGCCGGAGCATAAGCGAAGTTTCTCTCATGGTGCTCCCGAGATTTTTGCGAAAATTTCCAGAATTTCGGAATCAGGATTTTTCCGCGGCATCCCGCACTTCCGCGCAGATCGCCTCCAGCAGTCGGCCCGGCCAATGCGGGGGAATCGGCGCGCCGATGAACACCATACGGGTGTGACGTGCGCCGCCCGGCCATCCCTCGAGCCATTCCGGCGGCGAGAACACATGCTGCACGCCATGCACGAGCGCCGGCCGTTCCGGCATTTCGGCAATGAAAACCAGACCCTTGACCCGCAGCAGCCGGTCGCCCGCCTGATCCGCCAGGGCCTGGAGGAAGAGCGCGAGGGCAATGGCGGGGGTCGGCGCCGCGCGCGTCAGGGCGATGCTGTCGTGCCCCACGGAATGCTGCGCGGCCTGATCCGCCGATCCGGTTTCAATCTGCCGGACGCGGGCGGAGGGGATGCCGTCCAGCAGCCCCGATATCGCCTCCTCGTGCTGTGAAACCATGTCCGCGGAGGGATTTGCGGCGTGCAAATCGTTCAGCAGGTCGGCCGAGGCGGGCACAAGATCGGTCTTGGTGATGAGGATGCGGTCCGCCACCGCCACCTGCCGGCGTGCCTCCACATGGGCCGCCAAAGCGGAGGGACCGTGCACCGCATCCACCAGGGTCAGGACCCCTTCGAGGCTGAAGCGGGCGGCCACCGCCGGGTCGCTCATGAGCGCCTGGAGGATCGGCACCGGGTCCGCCAGCCCGGATGTCTCGATGATGATGCGGTCGAACGCCACCTCGCCGGCGCACCGGCGGGCGTCGAGGTCCAGCAGGGTGTCGATCAAATCGCTGCGCACCGCGCAGCACAGGCAGCCGGTGGAGAGGCGGATCAGGGCATCGCTGCTGCTCGCCAATATGTCGTGGTCGAGCCCGATTTCGCCGAACTCATTCACGATCACCGCCGAGCGGGCAAAGCGGGGATCGCTCAACACCTTGCGGATGAAGGTGGTTTTTCCGCTGCCCAGAAATCCGGTCACCACCAGCACCGGCGTCGTGCCCGCCATTCGGTCAGGCGCCGTGGGTGCGAGAGGGGCTGCCCGTTCCCCCTGCGGCTGCGGCGGCATGGCCGGCCGGCCGACCTTCAGCGACGGCCCCGCCGTGCCGCCGCCGAGGGCCTTGCGCAGGGCGCCGAGCAGCCCGACGATGGAGGATGCCGGCCGTGGCGGGCGACCCGCGCCGGCCATTGTCTCCAGCATCCAGCGTGCCGGCCGTTCAGCCGCGCAAGCCGGCCGGACGCGGACTTGGATGCCCGAGACCGTGCGGACCTCCAGCGCTTCCCCGCTCCAGGCGCACCGCCCCCAGACCCCCCACAGGGACAGGCAATCGACGATCAGGCCGCGCAGATCGGCCTGCGTCACAAGGCCGGCCCCGCAAGGATGTCGTCGGTGATGCGGCGGGGCAGCCATTGCCCGTCGGTGAGCGCGCCATAAAAGTGGCCGTCTTCCACCATCACCTTCCCGCGCAGGATGGTGAGGCTCGGCCACGCATCCACGGCGTGGCCTTCCCAGGGCGAATAATCGGTCTCGTGGAGGTCCTCGTTGCGGATCACCCGCCGCAGGGCCGGATCCAGCACCACGATGTCGGCATCCGAGCCGACGGCGATGGCGCCCTTGCGCGGGTAGAGCCCCATGATCTTCGCGGCATTGGTGGAGACGAGATCTGCGAACTGGGTCAAGGCATAGCCCCGCCGCCCCACCATTTCCGTATACATCAGCGCCACCCGCGGCTCACACGCGGCATTGCCGCCGGTGGTGTCGTCGATGCGGCTGCCCTGGACCTTGGTCGCGAGGCTGCAGCACAATTCATCCGTCGCCACCGCATGGATCGTGCCGTCGCGCGTTCCCGCCCAGAGCGCGGCCTGGTCCTCCGGCCCCTTGAGCGAGGGATAGGTATGGTAGATCTGCCCGTTGGGGCGGCGATAATCGGCGCTGTTGTAGAGCATGTATTGGTGCAGGGTCTCGCCATAGATGGGCAGCCCCTTGGCCCGCGCTTCGCGCACCGCCGCGACCCCGGTGGCGGCGCTGATATGCATCATGTAGAGCGCCGTGCCCGGCACGCTTTCCGCCAGGCGGAGGATGCGGCGGAACGAGAGATCCTCCGACAGGGTATTGTGCACTTCCGCTAGGTTCTCGAACCCCGTGCGCCCCTCGCGGATCAGCTTGCCATACATGTGCATGACGATGTCATTGTCCTCGGCATGGATGACGCCGAGCCCGCGATTGGCGGCAAGCACCTGGAAGACTTCCCAGATGTCGCCGAAATCCACCATCCGGCCGCGCCGGCTGGGGGTGATGTCCGTGGTGAAGAGCTTGATCGTCGGATAGCCGGCCTGGATGGTCTCTGCGAGCTGGCCGGGAATGTCGGGCGGCAGGTCGCCTTCCACCATGATGTGATAGGCATAATCGCAATGGCAGGCGCCGCGCCAATCCTCGTCGCGCCGCTCGATGGCGCCCCGGATGGTGGTTTCGTGGGTCCAGCGCGCGAAATCAATGATCGTGGTGGTGCCGCCGAACAGGGCCGCGCGGCTGACCACCGATGGCGGTTCCGTGAAGCTGGGCGGCCCATCCGGCAGCGGCATGGGCCAGGCGCAATGGACGTGGGGATCGATGCCGCCCGGCATCACGATCTTGCCCCGCGCATCGATCACCCGTGCGCCCTCGGGCGCCTGCAAGGTATCCGGCGCGTGGAGCGCGACGATGATGCCGTCGGCAACGGCGATGTCATAGGCGCCGACGCCGTGCGGCGTGATCACCGTATCGGCGCGGATCACGAGATCGATCATCTGTTTTCCCATGGAGCAGCGGGGCGGGTCAGCAGCGGGCGAAGATGGCGGCGATCTCGGCGGGGTCGTCGGTTCGCGTCAGGGCGAGGGCCAGCAGGATGCGGGCCTTCTGCGGGCTGAAATCCTCGCCCGCGATGATGCCCGCTTCCTGGAGATAGCGGCGGCGCCCGACCCGCCCGCTGGCGGCGCGCGTGCACTGGACCACAGCGATGCCGGACGCAACCGCTCGCTCGTAGGCGGCGCGTTCCGCCGGCGTGACGAGGCCCGGCGCGAGGCCGGCGGACACGAGCCCGCGGGCGCCCGCGGCGATCGCGGCGTCAATGAAAGTTGCGTCTGCCCCGGCATAGGACATCAGGATATCGACGCGCGGCAGGACAATCTCCCCGAGTGTCGAGAACTCGCCCTCGGGCGCATGGGCCGGGGTGGGGGCGCGATAGATGTGGATGCCGTCTCCGTCGACATGGCCGAGGGCGCCGAAATCCAGCGAGCGGAAGGTGTGCTGGCGATAGGTGGAGGTCTTCACCACGTCGCGCGCGGCATGGATCTCGTCGTTCAGCACCACCAGCACGCCGAGCCCGCGGGCGAGCGGCGATCCCGCCACGCGCAGCGCGTTGACGAGATTGATGCCGGCATCGCTGCCGAGCGCGCTCGCCGGGCGCTGGGCGCCGACCAGCACCACGGTCTGGGGAATGGCGAGGGTCAGGTTCAGGAAGAAAGCGGTCTCCTCCAGCGTCGCGGTCCCGTGGAGGATCACGAAACCGGCCAGATCCGGCTCGCGCGCCGCCGTGGCGTGTATCAGCTCGCGCAGTTCCACCCAGTCCACCGGGCCGATCGCGGTGCTGCCGACGGAGCGGAAAGGAAGGGGCAGCGGGTCTGCCACCAGCTGGACCTCCTTCACTTGCTCAAGGACCTCGTCTATGGCCCGTTTCACGCCGAATTCCGGGTAGTCCATGGTGTCCAGGCTGGACACCGCCCACGAGGAAATCGTGCCGCCGGTTCCGATCACCGCGACTCTGGGGAGAGAGGACGTCATATTCCGCTTCCGTCTGTGCTGGAGGCGCGGCCTGATCGACTTCGGGTGGAGTCCAGCCGGCTTGACGATGCACCGCGGTTTTCAAAGTTGGCGGCGCGGCCGAACAGGCCACGATCGGCAAGGCTGCGATCGGGTAGGCCGATCTCCCTTTTGATGGGCAAGTGCGGAAACGTTAGGGCGACTGTTTACAATTTACAATGCTGGAGTTCGGCCCCTTTCGCGCCAAAGCGCGCAACCGCGATGCCAGTGATCGCAACATCGGCCTGTTTCAACGGAGCGATGAAACCATCTCCATGTCGCTGCGCGGATCTGTCGTCCAAGGTCGTGAATTAGAAAAATTCCGATTCTGGATAAGTCATCACGGACGTGATGAAGGGCGAATATTTATACAGCGCAGGTCTCCGTCGCACGCTCCATAAGGCAGAGCGGAACCGCTGGCGCGTGCGCGGCCTGCATCCATATTGCGCCCCTTGCACAAAAATTCATTGTAAACTGTCTACAATTTGTGCTGCTGTTTTATCCCCTGCTGTGCAAAATAAGGTCAGTCGAGCGGGCGGGACCAGTGGCTGCTGGGATGCGGGGCTGTATTCGCGCGCTGGAGGTCGCCAAACCGCAAGCAGCGGAAGGTAGAGAATTCCATGACGAACGAACAAAAAGCGTTGGGCGTCAGCCGGCGCGGTTTCGGCCGCCTTGCCGCGGGTACGGTCCTCGGGCTGGCGATGCCTGCGACGATCGGGCGGGCGCAACCGGCGATCCTGCGGATCAGCAGCATCCAGGCGATCACGGGGCCGTCTTCTCCGTACGGATGGCGCGCGCGCGACGGGGCGCAACTCGTCGCCGACGATATCAACGCCACGGGCTTGACGCTGGGGGGCACGACCTATCGCCTTCAGATCACCACCGAAGACATGGCCAACGATCCGCAGCAAGCGATCACCCTGCTGCGTCAGGCGGCGTCCAACGCGGACGTGCTGGCCGTGATCGGGCCCTCCAATTCGGTTGGATATGTGCCGTCGGTTCCGGCGGCCGGCCAGCTGCAGATTCCGCTCGTGGGCGCCGGATCCGGAGCGCCGGTGAAGCAATGGAACATCTGGTCCTACCGGGTGAATCCGGTCTCTGAAACGGCCATTCCCGTGCTTCTGCGGAAGGTGCATGCGAAAGTGCCCTTCAAGCGCCTGGGCGTGATCTACGACCAGACGCAGGACGGGCAGGCGGGCGATGCCCAGACCTGTAAGGCGCTGGCGCAGGAGCTGGGCTACGAAGTCGTGGCTTTCGAGGCTTTCCGCGCCGGTGACCAGGATTTTTCGGCCCAGCTCGCCACCATCCGCAGTAAGAAGCCCGACGCCATGTTTGTGGCCGCCGCCACCGGCGACGGGGTGAAGGTTACGTCCCAGATCCGGGAAGCGGGTTTCACCGTGCCCCTGATGACCGGCTTCGGCTCGTTCCAGGACCCGGTCTATTGGGACGGCACGCACGGCGAGATCAAGGGCTGCTATACGTGGCTCGCGCAGGATCTTGCCTCGCCCACGCCCTCGGTGAAGACCTTCATCGACCGCTACAAGGCGAAGTTCTCGCAGGAAGCGACCTCCTTCTCCACCTACGGCGCCGATGCGCTTTCCACCATCGCGGAAGCCCTGAAGAAGGCCGGGACCCCCTCGCGCGCCAAGCTACAGGAAGCGCTGTCGGACCTGGATTTCGTGTCCCCGCTGGGCACCCACATGACGTTCCACAACCCGCCCAGCGGCAATAACAACACGCCAAACGTGGTCGCGATCGAGATCACCGGCCGCGGCACCTATACCGCGATCTGACCCGTGCTCGAAATCAGCCAGCTTACGCGGCGCTTCGGCGGCCTGGTCGCCGTCAATGACGTAACGTTCTCGGTGGGGGCCGGCGAGGTGGTCTCCGTTGTCGGCCCCAACGGGGCTGGAAAAACCACCTTGTTCAACCTGATCACGGGGGTGCTCAAGCCGGACTTCGGCAAGGTTGTCCTGGATGGCAAGGATATCACGGGCGCCGCGCCGCATCGCCTGGCGGCCATGGGCATCGCGCGCACGTTCCAGAATATCCGTCTGTTCGGGCATCTGAATGCGCTGGAAAACGTGATGATCGGCCAAGTGGTCGGCGGGCGTTCCGGCGTATTCGACGCACTCGGCTGCACGATGCGGGACCGCACGGATCGCCGCATGATGGTCGAGCGCGCGGAGGCGCTGCTGGATTGGGTCGGGGTGGGCGCGAACCGCTTCCGCATGCCGGGCGAACTGCCCTATGGCGATCAGAGACGGGTGGAAATCGCCAGGGCGCTCGGCCTCCAGCCACGCCTGCTGATCCTCGATGAACCCACCGCCGGCATGGTGGCGCGCGAGGCGCACGCGGTGATCGAGATGATCGACCGTCTGCGCGAACGCGGCATCGCGCTGCTGCTGATCGAGCACAACATGAACGTCGTCATGTCAGCCTCCGACCGCATCGTGGTGATCAGCTTCGGCCAGAAGATCGCCGAGGGCCTGCCCGCCGAGATCCGCGCCGACCCCAAGGTGATCGAAGCCTATCTGGGAGTGGAGGATTGAGCGCGCTCCTGAAAATCGAAGGTTTGGCGGTTTCCTACGGCTCCGTGCCGGCGGTCGACGGCGTATCGCTGGAGATCGAGCCGGGCGAACTGCGGGTCATCCTGGGCGCGAACGGTGCCGGCAAGACCACCATCATCAAGACGATCATGGGGCTGCTCAAGCCGCGCAGCGGCACGATCCGCTTCGACGGCGAAAGCGACCTGCTGCGGTTGCGGCCGCATCAGATCCACCAGCTCGGCATCGCCTGGGTCCCCGAGGCGCGGCAATTGTGGAACACCATGACGGTGCTCGACAATTTGCGCATGGGCGCGTTCGAGGTGCGCGACAAGGCCATGGTCGAGCGTCGCATCGGCGAGATGTTCGAACGCTTTCCCCGCCTGGCCGAGCGGCGCCACCAGCTGGCGGGCTCGCTCAGCGGCGGCGAGCAGCAGATGGTCGCCATCGCCCGGGCCCTGGTGTCCAACCCCCGCCTGCTGCTGATGGACGAGCCCTCCCTCGGCCTTGCGCCCATCGTGGTGCGGGATGTGTTCGCGCTGGCGCAGGAGATCAATACCATGGGCATCGCGGTGCTGATGGTGGAGCAGAACGCGCGCCAGTCGCTGAAAGTCGCCCACTTCGCGTATCTGCTGGAGCTCGGGCGCGTTGTCGAAGCCGGGCCGGCGGCGGAGATCGCCGGCAAGAAAAGCGTACAGGACGTGTTCCTGGGCGGCAGCGCATAGGACGGCGTCGAGATGGATCTTTTCCTCCAACAACTCAGCAATGGCCTGGTGATCGGCAGTACTTATGCCGTCGTCGCGGTGGGTTTCGCGCTGGCCTTCACGGTGCTGCGCGTGATCCAGTTTGCCCATCCCGACGTGTTCATGATCGGCATGTTCACCGGCATGGTGGCGGCGGGATTCGTGCCCGGCGGCGGGCTTGCGGTCGCCCTGCTCGGCGGGGCGGTGGGGTCCACCGCTATCGGCGCCATCATTGAGCGCACCGTGGTCGCCCCCTTGCGCGGGCGGGACGTGCTGACGACCTTGATCGCGACGCTCGGCGTGTCCGTCATCCTCCAGAACGGCATGGCGGTGATCGTCGGTCCCGATCCGATTCCCTATCCGCGCCTGCTGCCGGCGCGGTTCTACGAAATCGGTCCGGTGCTGCTCACCCTGCGCCAGATGTTCTGCCTCGGCCTGTGCGCGCTGCTGCTTGTGCTGGCGAGCCTGTATGTGCGGCGCACCCACATCGGGCGCGCCACGCGGGCGATCGCGGAACGGCCGGACGTTGCCGCCGCGTTCGGGGTGGACGTGCGACGCGTGTGCCAGATCACCTTCTGGCTCGCCTCGACCATGGCGGGCCTCGCCGCCGTGGCGGTGGGCTCGCTGTATGGTTCCGCTTCTGCGTTCGTGGGCCTGTTGTATGGGCTGAAGGCGTTCATCTGCATGCTCGTGGCGGGCAATCGCTATTTCGAAGCGGTGATCGCGGTGGGCCTCGCGCTCGGCGTGCTCGAGGCGCTGGTGACCGGCTATGTCTCCTCATCGCTGCGCGATGCGGTGGCCTTCTTCGTGCTGATCGGCGTGCTCTATCTGCGACCGAACGGTTTGTTCGGTTCCTACGCCACTTGAGCCGGAGGCAATCATGCCCAATCTTGCCTTCTTCGAACCGATCCTGATCTTCACCTTGCTGAATGTCGCAATGACGATCGGGCTTTATGTCACCGCGCTGTCGGGGCAGCTGTCCATGGCCACGGCGGCGATCGCGGGCGTCGGCGGCTATGCCTCGGGAATCCTCACGGTCAAGTTCGGCGTGCCGTTCCTGCCCGCCGTGGCGGCGGGGGCGTTCATGGGCGGCGCGCTCGGCTGCATCCTCGCGCTGCTGACTCTCAAGATGCGGGATTTCATCCTGAAGCTGACCACGCTCGCGGCCGGAGAGGCGCTCTCGGTGCTGGCGTTCAACTGGGATTATATCGGCGGCGCCAACAGCTTCACGGGGCTTGAACCGCATACCGGAGTGTTCACCTGCCTCGTGGTCGCGCTCCTCGCCTTCTACGTCGCATGGCGGTTCGACGGGTCGCGCCTCGGCTATGCGGCGCGGGCCGTGCGGGACGACCCGCTGGCGGCCGCGTCCATGGGTGTCTCGGTCGCGCAGGTGCGCATCATCACCTTCACGCTGGGCAGCGCGCTGATCGGCATGGCCGGTGCGGTGCAGGCCCATTATCTGCTCGTGATCACGCCGTCCCAGCTCGGCTTCTTCGTTTCGCTCAATTACGTCATCTTCCTGCTGTTCGGCGGTTTGCAGACCTTGGCGGGCCCGATACTTGGCGCCGTCGTGCTGACCGCCTTGCCGGAGGCTTTGCGCTTCGCGAACGAATATCGGCTGATCGTCTACGGGCTGATCATCGTCGGCGTCATGCTGTGGCGTCCGGACGGGCTGCTGACCCGGACCCCGCTCGGCGTCGCCCGCCGCATTCTCGGCTTCACGCTGCGGCCGGCGCGCCTGCCGAAGGGCGCCTTGCGGGCGGAGGATGTGCTTTCGCCCATCCTGCCCGGGGACGGTGTCGCCATGACGAAGCGCAATTGAGACGAAGCGCAATTGAGGAGACGCGTGTGGAACTCATCGATCTGAGCCGCGAGATTTTTCATCGCACCCAGGTGCATCCTTCGCACCCGCCGGTGGTGATTTCGGTTTGGTATGATCATTCGGAAAAGAAGCGGGCGGGGAATACGGATTTCACGTCCAAGGCTTTGTCCATCGCCTTCAGCGATCATGCGGGCACCCATGTGGATGCCCCTGTTCATTTCGATTCCCGCCCCGAGGCCCAATCTATCGACCAGATGCCGCTGGAAAAATTCTACACCTCCGCCATCTGCCTCGATCTCTCGCATGTTCCTCTGCGCCATGCTGTGACGGTCTCAGAGATGGAGGCTGCGCTGGCGGCCTCCGGTGAGGAAATCCGCCCCGGCGATACCGTGCTGCTCTACATGGCGACCAACGACCGCCTGCTCGGCAAACCCGGCTATCCCCACGAGTTTCCCGGTCTTGCGCTGGAGAGCGTGCATTGGCTGGCCGACAAGGGCATCGGCATGTTTGGGGTGGAGGCGGTGAGCCCGGCGCCGGAGGGCGAGCTGAATTTCCAGGCCCATCTGGCGTGCGCCGAGCGGGGCATCACCCACATGGAATGCCTCGCCAATCTGGACAAGCTGGTGGGGCGCGGCCGGTTCCGCTTCGTCGGCTTCCCGCTCAAGATCCGCGGGGGCACCGCAAGTCCCATCCGGGCGGTCGCGATCTTCGAGTGATACGCCGGACGCACGAGGGGCGCGCCCGGCGCGTCCCTGACGGCCCGCACAAAGGCAAACCCTCATGAAGCTTCCGCAGCACGGCCGATACGGCCATAGCGCCTTGCCGCAGCGCCCGGGCTATGCCTGGCCGAACGGCGCCAGCCTCGCGCTCGTGGTCAGCAACAATATCGAGCATTTCGCGTTTCGCGCCGGCCTCGGCAGCGACAGCGCCCAGCTGGGGGCCCCGCAGAACCAGCGCAATTATGCCTGGCGCGACTATGGCAACCGCGTCGGGCTCTGGTATCTGCTCGATCTGCTGGACGAGTTCGAGCTGCCCTGCGCGCACAATGTGAACGCCGCGGCCTTGGATGCGTGCCCGGAAATCGCCCCCGCCCTGCTGGCGCGCGGCGACGAATTCGTCGGCCACGGGCGCACCAATTCCGAGCGCCAGGACGGATGGTGGGAAGACGACGAGCGCCGCCTCATCGCCGAGAGCCGCGATGCGATTCTGCGGCATGCCGGCACGGCGCCTCAGGGCTGGCTCGGCCCCTATATCGCCGAGAGCGCCTGCACGCTGGACCTCCTGAAGGAGGAGGGCTTCAGCTATGTGATGGATTGGGCGGCGGACGACCAGCCGTTCTGGATGCGCACGCGCTCCGGGCCGCTGCTCTCGATTCCCTATTCGATCGAACTCAACGACAGTCCCGCCATGGTATTTCGGCAGCATACCGGGCGGCACTTCTCGCAGATGATCGTCGATCAGTTCGACGAAATGCTGCACCAGTCGCGCAAATACCCGCTCGTCTGCAGCGTGGTGCTGCATCCTTTCATCGTCGGGCAGCCCTTCCGCTTGCGCGCCCTGCGCGAGGCCTTTGCGCATATGCTTCAGCACCGCGACAAATTGTGGATCACGCGCCCCGGTGAACTCGCCCGGTATGTCGCCGGCCTTCCCAAGGGCGTCATTCCCGGCAGCGAAGAATTCGAATGACCGGTAAGGCTCAAGAAGGAGGCGAAGGCATGCAGATCAATCTCCCCGATGTGCTGGCGGAGGTCGAGGCAGCCTTCGCCCGTTACGAAGCCGCGGTGCTTTCCAACGACGTGGCAGCGTTTGGTGCCCTGTTCCGGGACGATCCGCACACGATCCGCTACGGGATGGGCGAAAACCTCTACGGTTATGCCGAGATCAGTGCGTTTCGCACCGCCAATGCCGGCGCCAACCTGCTGCGCACGCTCTCGCGCACGGTGATCACCACCTACGGGCGCGATGCCGCCACCGCCTCGACCCTGTTTCGGCGGGACAGCCTGCCCGGCAAGGTGGGACGGCAGATGCAGACGTGGATAAGGTTTCCCGAAGGCTGGCAGATCGTCGCCGCCCATGTGAGCCTGCTCGACGATCCGCGCTGACCGGCACGCCCCTGTGCCGGTGATCAGCCGCTGGAACTGCCGCGCAATTGGAGCGCGGCAAAGCGGGCCAGCCGATAGGCGGGCGCGCTCAGCAGGATGATGCACAGAATCCGCACAAGGTGGAACGCAGTCACCTCCGCCACGCCCAGGTGAAGGGTTTTGGCGGTGATGCTGGTTTCGGCCACGCCGCCGGGCGCATTGGCGAGCACCATGGTCGCCAGATCGAGGCCGGCATGCCATCCGATCACGGTCGCCATCACCACGTTGAAGGCGATCAGCAGCAAGGTGTTGGTGACGGCCGCCGGCACGAAATTGCGCAAGCGCTGAATCATGTGGCGCCGGAACCGGGCGCCCAAGGCGGCGCCGATCAGGACCTGGCTGACGTCCACCACAGGGGTCGGTATGCCCGAGAGCGGGAGTTGCAGCAGGGCGACCGACACACCGACCACGAGGCCGCCCAGCAGCCAGTTGTTCACCATGTGGATCCGGCCGAGCAGATAGGCGCAGGCGAAGCCCGCGAGGAGCATGCCGATCATTTCCAGCGGTTTCAGCGGAAGGGCCGGCGGCAGATAGCTTTCCGCGCCGTGGACGCCGAAAAACGCGATCGAGACGGGAATGGTCAGCACCACCACCACGATGCGCAGCGATTGGGACAGCGCGACCAGGGCCGTATCGCCGCCGAAGCGCTCCGCCAGGACCGACATCTCCGCCACGCCACCGGGCAGGCTGGCGAAATAGGCGGTGGTGTTGTCCACTTTCGCGGACCGTGCCAGCAGCAGGGACAGCATGCCGCCAGCGAGAATCGAGACCCCCGCCGCGAACAACATGTAGCCGATATTGGACAGGAGGTGGTCCATCAGGGTGGGGGTGAAATAAAGGCCAACCGCGACACCCGCGATGACCTGGCCGCCTTGGCGGGACCAGGTGGGCACCTCGATGGGCGCACCGAGAAGCCCGAGGGTGGCAACCACAAGCAAGGCCCCGAGCAGCCAGGCGAGGGGCGCCCCCAGCGCCGCCATTCCCGCCCCGCCGAGCGCGGCTGCGGCGAATGTGGCTGTCACCTGGATCCAGCGCCTGCGCCTGTTCATACCTGCGACCTCTTACCTGTTCGGGGCGGCGCCTTCCCTCCTCGATACGACGGGGGATGAAAAACTGTCAACAGTTTACAGTCATTTGCGACAGCCGGTTTCAGCGGTCTTCGCAGCTCGGCGATCCGGGAGGGAAGGTCAGGCGCCCGCGGCGAAGGAGCGGCGCTTGCCGCCTTGGGCGTGCGCCTCGCCCAGCTGGCGCGCGCGCGCCACGTCCCCGGCGGCCATCGCCGCAAGCAGGGCGGCATGCTCGGCATTGGATTCGCGCATGCTCGCCGCAGACATCAGGGATCTTTGCCGCACGAGATGCATTTCCTTCAGCAGGGATTCATAGGTTTCCTTCAAGCGACGATGGCCGCAGAAGTTCATCACTTGCTCGTGGAAGCGCAGGTTCAGCTGGTAGTATAGGCTTGCCTTGTTCTTCTTGACCGCAAGGTCCATCTGCGCGAGCAGATCTTCGAGCACCGCTTCCTGCTCGGCCGTCATATGCGCCGCGAGCCGGCTGCACGCGAAGCCGAACAGCACCGCCCGCAGATCGTAGATTTCGGCCGCCTCGTCGGCCTCGATGGCGCGCACGAAGCTGCCGTGATTGACCACGGAAGTGACCAGCCCCGCGCGTTCCAGGGCCCGCGTCGCTTCGCGGATCGGGCCCCGGCTGACCCCGAGCTGGGTGGCCAGGGTTTGTTCGTTGATGCGCTCTCCGGCGCGGAGTTCACCGTTGAGGATCATGCGCTCGAGTTCCTTGCGCACGATGTCCGTGAGCGATTGGGTGCGGCGCTGCGCGATGGCCGACAGGGCGTCCTCGGATTTGGCCATAGCGAATGCTCCGCGCGATAAAAGCTGACCTGTCTCGGTACCAAGCGGCGCCATGTAAACGCAACAAGCGAAACGGCGCGGCACCAGGGATAAGCCTGTCATGAATCAAGGCTACCCAACATTGAAGACAGTTTACAACTTTCGTCTAACGGAGCTGCGGAGAAATGTCCATGGCAGGTCCTTCCCCGAATGTCGCGAGGATTTGCAGCGCGCATCGTACGTCTTGATCGTGTCCGGTTGGACGATGCGCGGCTCCCGTTCAGGCGGCCATCCAGCCGCCGTCCACCATCAGATTGATGCCGGTGACGAAGCGGGCATCGTCGCTGGCAAGATACAGGGCGGCGTGGGCGACATCGTCGGGCGCGCCAAAGCGCGGCCACGGCGTGCGCCGGCGCGCGCGATCGAGAACCTGCGGGTCCTGCAGGCGGCCGCCCTGGCCGGTCACGATCTTGCCCGGCGCCACCGCATTGCAGACGATGCCATCCTCGGCATAATCGGCGGCCACCTGGCGCGTCAGATAGGCGATGCCGGCCTTGGTGACGCCATAGGCCAGGTCCTCCGGCGCGGCGATCATGCCGTGCTGGGAGGAGAGGTTGACGATGCGCCCGCGCACTTCCCCGCGCGCGTCCTGCCTCAGCATCTGCCGCACGGCGGCCCGGCAGCAGAGAAAAACGCCGGTGAGGTTGACCGCGAGCATGCGGTTCCAATCCTCTTCCGCGAGATCCGTCAGGCGCCGCGGATGGCGGATGCAGGCGTCGTTCACGATCACGTCGAGGCGGCCGAAGCGGGCGACCGTGGCGTCCACCAGCGCCTCCACCTGATCGGCCTTCGAGACATCGGTGCGGTGGAACAGGGCGCTGCCGCCCTCCTGCGCGATCAGCTCGGCGGTGGGCGTGCCGCCCTCGATCACATCCTGCGTGACGTCGGCGATCATCACATGCGCGCCATGGCGGGCGAACAGGCGGGCGATGGCGCGGCCGATGCCGGAGGCGCCGCCGGTGACGATGCAGACGCGCCCCGCGAGACGTGGCGTTTCGGCTGGGAGGATTTCAGTGGCAGAGGTCATGGCGCGGTCTCGCGTGTGAGCCAATGGCCGCCGGCCGCGTCCAGCCACGCCAAATAATCGTCGAGGGCGGCAGGCAGGTCGTAATGCGGCGCAAATCCGGTGTCCGCGCACAGCCGCCCATTCGACATGGGCGCGCGGTCGTAAGCCATGTAGAGGTCGACGTTACCGCCCTCGGACGGCTCGGCGAGGCGCCATCTCACATCGGGCCGGCGCGGGGCGAGCGCGCGGCAGAAGTCCGTGAGCGACCAGATGAAACCGGCGGAAAGATTATAGACGGCGCGCGGCAGGCGGGGCGCATCCATCAGGGCGAGAATCGCGGCGGCGGCGTCGCGCCCATAGAACCAGTCGCGTGGATGGGCGCGCGGCAGCACCACCTCCTCGCCCCGCGCGGCGTGCCGCAACACCTGGAACGGGGGGCTCGGCGTGTCCCGTGCCGAGGTCGCATATTCCCAAGGGCCGAAGCAGGTGCCGAGGCGCCCGACCACGAGATCGAGGCCGCAGACTTCGGCGAGCCGCAGCGCAACCGCTTCCCCGGCCTGCTTGCTGATGCCGTAGAGCCCTTCGGGCCGCAGCGGTGTCGTCGCCTCGTCCAGCGGCGCGGCGTCCCGGCCGCTCGCGCCATAGGCCGAGCCGGACCCGAGATAGACGATGCGCCTGATCCCGGCGGCGGCTGCCGCCGTCATCGCCGAGGCGACGGCACCCACGTTCACGTCGATGACGCTGCGGGGCGCCGTGCGCTCGCGCTGCGCATCAGCAGTCACCGCCGCCAATATCAGCAATCTGTCCGCACCACTTGCGGCAAGGGCCTCTGTGAGGGCGTCCTCGTGTCTCGCATCGCCGGCGATCCACTCGAACCGGCCCGGCAGGCCCGCGAATATCGCCTCGGCGAATGGTGGCGGTGACGCGAGATCGTAACCCACGACGCTTTCGCCGCGCGCCAGCAGCGCCTCGCAGACCGCGAGGCCGATGAAGCCCGAGCTGCCGGTAACGAAGACGCCCATCCGCCTTAAGCCAGATCGCGGAACAGCGAGCCCCATCCGGTGACCCGGCTGGTATCTACGCCGGCCATGCGCAGGCTCTTCCACACCACGGTGGCGATGGTGTCGTAGATCGGGATGCCGAGCTCGCGCTCCAGCCCTTCCACCAGCGGGGCGGCGCGCAGATTGGTGCAGATGACCGTGATCGCCTGCGGCCCGAGCGCGGCCACCTCGCGGATCATGCCGGAAATCTGGCCGCCGGTGACGGTGGAGAACGAGAAATTGTCCTGCAGCCCGAGGTGCCGCTCGCCTTTGCAGGCGTGGCCGAGGGCCGCGTAATTGGTGAGGATGCGGCTCTGCACCTCGTCGAGATACGGGGTGACGAAGCCGAGCTCACGCACGCCCTGGCGCTCCAGGATTTCGTTCAGCGCCAGCATCGAGGTGGTCGCCTTGATGCCGGTGGCGGCGGTGATGCGTTCGCACAGCCGCTCGTCGGCTTCGAACCCGAGCCAGCCGGAGGAGGTGCCGTTCCAGGCGATCACCTCCACCTTGGCGTGGGCGAGAAGCTCGGCGGCGCGCAGGATCTCGGTGTCGTCGAACTGTGCCAGGGCCTGCTGCGAGAGCGCGATCTCGGTGACCTTGAATCGCCCGAAATGGGCGGAGACTTCCGGCAGGCCGGCCACCATGGCCTGGGTCACCGGCTCCAGCACCGTGTTGGACGAAGGGGTGAGCATGCCGAGGAGAACACGGTCACTCATGATGGGTCCGCAGTTTGGAGGGGGGAGGGGGCCGCGGCGGGCTCGTGCCGCAGCAGGTCCAGGATGTGCCGCTTCACGTCGTTGAAACGGGGGCTGGTGATGTCGCGCGGGCGCGGCAGATCAAGCGGGATGATCTCGGCGATGCGGCCGGGACGGGCCGACATGACCGCCACATGGGTGCCGAGCGTGAGCGCCTCGTCGATGCCGTGGGTGACGAAGACGATCGTGCCCTTGTGGCGTTCCCAGATGGAGATCAGCTCGTTCTGCATGTCCATGCGGGTCTGCTCGTCCAGCGCGCCGAACGGCTCGTCCATCAGGATCACGGCCGGGTTCATGAGCAGCGCGCGGGCGATGCCGACGCGCTGGTTCATGCCGCCGGAAAGCTCGGCGGGAAAATGGTTCTCGAACCCGGTCAGCCCCACGAGGTCGATATAGCGCTGCGCCTCATGGCGCCGCTGGGCCTTTTGAGCGCCACGCAGCTTGAGGTGGAACGCCACGTTCTCCCACACCGGAAGCCAGGGCATGAGGTTCGGCTGCTGGAACACCACGCCGCGGTCAGCCCCAGGCGCGGTGATGACCTGGCCGTCCACCTTCACGGTGCCGGTGGTCGGCCTGTCGAAGCCGGCGATCATGTTCAGCAAGGTGGACTTGCCGCACCCGCTCGGCCCCAACAGGCACAGCAATTCGTTGCGCTTGACTGAGAAGCTGACGTTGCTGAGCGCGGTGACATCGGCCTTGCGCTTGGCGTCCTTGAAGATCTTGGAAACGCCGGAGATTTCGATGGTGGCCATGCTCATCCCTCCACGCCCTGGAGGGTGGTGCCTTGCTGCCAGCGCAGCATGTGCCGGGCCACCGCCTGGATCATGAGATCGCTCAGGAAGCCGAGCAGGCCGATGGAGGCCATGGCGGCGATGACGATGTCGTAGCGCAGGAAATAATAGGAATCCCACAGCACGTAGCCGACCCCGCTCTTCACCGCGACCATCTCGGCGGTGACCGTAAGCATCCAGGCCGAGCCGACGCCGATGCGCAGGCCGGCGAAGATCGACGGCAGCGCCGCCGGCACGACGATGAAGCGCAGCAATTGGTGCTGGCTGCCGCCCACCATGGCGCCGGCGCGGATCAGGTTGCGATCGCAGGTCTTCACGCCATGGATGGTGTTGAGCAGGATCGGGAAGAAAGCGCCAAGGAAGACGAGGAAGATCGCCGGCTTGTCGGCGATGCCGAACCAGATGATGGCCAGCGGAATCCACGAGACCGGCGGGATCGGGCGCAGGGTCTGGAGCGTGGGCTCGATCAGCACCTCGATGAACCGCGACCAGCCGATGGCGACCCCGAGCGTCACGCCCATGGCGGTGGCGATCGCGAAGCCGGCGGCGACGCGCCAGAAGCTCGCCATCACGTCGAAGATCCAGCGGCCGCTATAGCTCTGCGTGTTGCCGTCGATGCCGAAGACCCAGTCGAGCCACGCCCAGGCCACCGCCGAGGGCGCCGGCAGCAGCGCCGGGGGCAGGGCGCCGGAGCGGGAAAAGGCTTCCCACCCCGCGAGGATCAGGACCGGAACGATGAAACGTTCCGGCCGGCCCCGTCTTAGAATGGCATGCATCCGCCCGCCCTCAATAACCAAGGTCGGTCTTGGGCTTGCCCGTGACCGCCTCGAGGAAGCGGTAGTCCATGTTCTTCTCCACCGCCGCCGTCACGTCGGTGTTGATGTATTTGAGGTCCTTCATCATCGTGGCGATAGCGACCGCCGAGGAGCGATACATCTTGTAGTCGGGATAAAGATTGCCCACCGCACCTTCGGCGATCGCCTTGTCGAGCCCCGTCACCTTGCTGATGACATCGACCCACAATTGCTTGTCGCCGGCGATCTTGTCGTCGACCTTGACGATGGCCCGCACGGTCTCCTCGACCGCCTTGGGGTTCGCCGCGATCACGTCGGAGCGGGTGACGATGAGGTTGGTCAGCTTTCCAGCCGCCTGGTCGTAGGGAAAGGTGAAGAACTTGGCGGCCTTGGCCTGCAGGATCTGGGTGGCGAACGGCTCCGTGGTGCAGATCAGCTCCACCTCGCTCCGGCGCAGCGCCTGGATATGGTCTGAGGGGTTGGGAATATTGATGAACTGCACGTCCTTATTGACGTCGATACCCTGCTTGGCGAAGGCGCCGCGCATGTGGATGTCCTGCGCATTGCCGCGCGAGGCCGCGATGCGGAACGGCTTGCCCTGCGCCTTGTAGTCCGCGATCAGCTTCTTGAGCCCGGCCCAATCGTCGGCGGCCAGCGGCAGGTCGTTTTGAATGACGCAGGCCGAGCCGCCGTTCACCTGCCCGGAGATGGCCACCACGTCGAAGCCTTTGTCGAGCGCGGTCGCATAATGGAGATAGGTCACCTGCGCCACGTCGATGCTTTTGGACACCAGGGCGGTCAGAACGTCATTGCCGGTATTGAAGCCGATCACGTCCAGCTTGATGCCCTTGGCATAGTCCGGCGTGAGGGTGAGCGGGGTGCAATGGGCGCACTTGGCGAAACCGAGCTTGATGGTGGGCTCAGACTGGGCTGCCGCCGTCGAGACCGCACCGGCCGCAAGCGCCAGCGCAAGGGCGATGCGGGACAAAAACCTCTTCATGACCTTGCTCCTCTGGAAGACCATTCGAGCCGATCGCCCGTCCGCCGGAAGCGAAAGGCATTCGGTATGCAATATGGTTTTTTATTCGTATAATCATGCTTATATGTCATAATATGATTGGCTTAAAAGCCGATTTTGTAGGCAGGAAGCGCAAAGAAATGACAGAATCGGAGGCACCTTTGGAAAAGCCGGGCGACGGCAAGGCGCGCCCGCGCGCGCCGGCCCGCACGCGGTTCAAGCCGGCGCGCCTGAAGCTGTCCGCGAGCGATCCCAAGCAGCCGCTGAACACCGCCTCCCTGCACGACCAGCTCGTGATGCGGCTGCGCGAAATGGTGCTGGACGGTGAATTGCGCCCCGGCAGCCCACTGCCGGAACGCATGCTGTGCGACACCTTCGGCGTGTCCCGCACGCCGCTGCGCGAGGCGTTCAAGGTGCTGGCGTCCGAAGGCCTCATCGAGCTTCGGCCCCACCGCACGCCGCGGGTGATGCCGCTGGACCGCGCCGATATCGCCGCGGTGTTCGAGGTGATGCTCGCGCTCGACCATCTCGCCGCCGGCCTCACCTGCGCCAGGGCTTCAGCCGCCGAAATCACCGTGCTGGACGCGATGCACGCGCGGCTCGTTGCGCATCACCACGCCGGGGCGCGGGCGGACTACTTTCGGCAGAACCAACGGATCCACGCCGAAATTGCCCGCCTCGCCGGCAATCCGGTGCTGTTCGCCACCTGGACCGCGCTTGCGGCCAAGATCTACCGCGCCCGTGCCCAGGCCAATTATGAGGCCGGCCGGTGGGATGAATCGCTTCAGGAGCACGAGGGCTTCATGACGCTGCTGCGCAGCCGCGACGCGGAGCGTTTCGCCGCCGCGATCGCCGACCACACCCGCCGCACCGGCAAGGCGGTGCTGGCGGCGCTGGATCTGCTGGCCAAACAAGAAGAGCCGGCGGCCTGACCGCCGGCATCACGGCGCCCTCGGGCGCGTTCGGCCTTCAGGCGGATGTCTTGGCCTCCGGCGTCTTCGCATAAGGCGAGCGCGCGCGAGCGAGATGGAGCCCATGTCCCTTCTCTCCGACCAATGCGCCATCGCGCACGATGGTGCGGCCGCGCACCATGGTCAGCACCGGCCAGCCGGTGATCTGGCGGCCCTCATAGGGCGTATAATCCGCGCCGTCCCGCACCATGTCGTGCGTCAGGGTCAGCTTTCGCGTCGGGTCCCAGATGGCGATGTCCGCATCGGAGCCGACGGCGATGGTGCCCTTGCGCGGGTAGAGGCCGTAGGTCTTGGCGGGATTGGCGGCGGTGAGGGCGACGAACCGCTCGATATCGATCCGTCCCGTCATCACGCCTTCCGAGAACAGGATCGGCAGGCGCGCGCCGACGCCGGGTATGCCGTTCGGCACCCAGCGGAAACTGGTGCGGCCCTTGGGGGTAAGCTTGCCCTGCGGGTCATCATAGCGGAAGGCGCAATGGTCCGAGGAGAAGATGTTGAACACGCCCGTGCGCAGGCCCTCCCAGCACGCCTCCTGGCTCGCCACGTCGCGCGGCGGCGGCGAGCAGACATATTTCGTCCCTTCCATGCCGAGCCCGTCCAGGTCCTGTTCGGTGAGAACGAGATATTGGGTGCAGGTCTCGCCCAGCACCGTCAGCCCCTTCTGCTGCGCCCAGCGGATCTGCTCCATGGCTTCGCGATTGGAGACGTGCACGATCATCACCGGCACATCGACCACTTCCGCCAGCGAGATGGCGCGATGCGTGGCCTCGCGCTCCACCGCGACCGGCCGCGAGGTGGCGTGGAAGCGTGGCGCGGTCCGCCCCGCTTTCTCCAATTGCTCGGTCATGAAGCGGATGGCGTCGTAATTCTCGGCGTGGACCATCACCAGCGCGCCGGTCTCCCGCGCCACCGCCATGACATCGAGAATCTCGCGGTCGTTCAGCGCCAGCCCTTCATAGGTCATGAAGATCTTGAACGAGGTGTAGCCGTCCTCCACCAAGGCCGGGAGTTCCTGGCCCAGAACCTGGTCGGTGGGGTCCGAAATGATGAGGTGGAACGAGACGTCCACATGGCACGCGCCCGCCGCCTTGGCGTGATAGGCGGTCAGGGCGGCGCGCAGGGATTGGCCTTTCTCCTGCAGGCAGAAGGGCATCACGGTGGTGGTGCCGCCGAGCGCGGCGGAACGGGTGCCGGTCTCGAAGTCATCCGCCATCACGATCCCCTCGCCCGAGGGCTGGGAAAGATGCACATGGGCATCGACCCCGCCGGGCAGCACCCATTTGCCGGTGGCATCGATGATTTCGGCGGCGTCCGAAAAGCCCGTGCCGAGCGCGATCACGCGCCCGCCGCTGATCGCGACGTCGCAGGCGATGCGGTCGCCCGCCGTGACCACCGTGCCGCCGCGTATGACGGTGTCGAACTGCGCCATGGGGATGGCCTCCTTGCCGATGGAATGCGTGTCCGGTTTCTGGCCGGGCATGGCCGTGACCGGAGCGTGCGGATGTCCTGCGCTCCCCCGTACGCCCCACGCCCAAGCAAGATCAAGACCAAGCACCATCGCGGGGCGTTTCGGGGCGCCGGCGCCCGCCACCCGACGAGAGATCGGTCAGCGCCAGGAAATCAAGACAGGCCTACAGATCTTCTGGTTTCCTTGCAGCTTGGCCGCTGGCGGGTTACCTGTATCCTGTGGCGGTGCGTTGCGCATTCCAGAGGCATAGCCACAGTCAAAACGCCCTGCCACGCTCCCGGATTTAACGAATGGATGGTGCATCCTTCGCCCTGGTGATGAATATTGCGGTCGCGGCGCTCTTCGCGGCCAGCTTTGCCATCGTAGCGTTGGTTAATCCCACACACAGGGCGGCGCTCTGGTTCAGCTTGAGCTACTTGATCGGCATGCTCACGCCGATCAGCCTCTTTATCTTGCCGCGCACCTCGTGGCCTGCGCCGTTCGCTTTCGCGTCCTACGCGACTTTCGCCGTCGGGCTGCTCTGCATGACGGCGGCGCTTGCGCTGTTCTATCGTCGGAAGCCGCCCTGGCTGCTGATCCTTGCCATTGCCATCCTCGCCACGGTGATCGGTTTGCTGATCTGGAACGGTCCCCGCAACACATTTGGCTATGAACTCGCCTATCAATTGCCGTTTGCCCTGGCGACCGGGGCTTCTGCATGGGTCATCCTGCGGGTCAGCCAGCGGCGGCCTCTGGAGGTCACGCTCGCGTTGACGTTCGGCATCATCGCGATCCATTTTCCCATCAAGGCATTTCTTGCCGTCAGTACCGGGACCGGCGCGACGCCGCGCGAATACATCCACAGCCTCTACGCCTTGTTCTCGCAGGCAACGACCGGCATCCTCTTGATTGCAGCAGGCCTGTTGGTTCTTCTGATCGCCGTGCAAAGCGTCATCACCGATGCCCAGATCGCGGCTGAGACCGACCCCTTGTCGGGCCTCGCCAACAGGCGCGGCTTCGATACGGCTTCCGCAAAGGTCCTGAGCGAGGCCCGCCGCTCGAATTTTCTCACCTCCGTCATTGTGCTGGATCTCGACCATTTCAAGCAAATCAACGACACCCATGGCCATGCGGTGGGCGACGAAGTGATCCGGGCTTTCGCCGATCTGCTGAAGCGCTCGGTCCCGAGTTCCTCGCTCATCGCGCGTGTCGGTGGCGAGGAGTTCGCGGTGCTGCTTGAGCGGACGTCCGCTGAGCGCGCCAAGCTGATTGCCGAGGCGATTCGCTTAGCGGTCGAGCAAAATACCGCCGAAACCCTGCCACGAGCCACGGTTAGTGCCGGCGTTGCGGACATATCGCGGGATGAGACCTGCGCTGAGGCCATCCGTCGGGCCGACGTGGCTCTGTACGAGGCGAAGGCCACTGGCCGCAACAAAGTCTGCCTGGCCGCCGCTCACCGCCCACACAACATCGTTCCCTTGCAGGGTAGGACGGTCCAACGCATCAAATGACCGAATGAGCGATAACGCCTCGTGGGCAGTCTTCTTCGACGGAACGCCCGTTGAAGGACGCCAAGCGCGGGGAATTGCGGTGGAGTGAGCGCGATCAGGGCCGGGAAGTTTTCATTCCTGCCCTTGCCTTCAAGAACGCCACCGGGTGTGGGAGGCGGCTTAGCGGTCACCAATCCCGCCGAAATCCGCTAACGTCCGCCGACGCATACTTCCCAAATTCTTCCCAAAAACACAAAAGCCCCGCAGCGGGCGGGGCTAAGCACTTGAAAACGCTGGCGCTCCCAAGGGGAATCGAACCCCTGTTTTCGCCGTGAGAGGGCGACGTCCTAGACCGCTAGACGATGGGAGCTGCGCGGAAGGGGCTTCGTATAGCCGCGAACCGGGCAGCAATTTCCTTACTCTCTGACTTAGCCCTCGGATCAGTGTTTGTATCCCTTTTGACCCTCGCCTCTGTATCCCTGTTTTGATGCGATTTGGAGGGAACCGAGGCCGCTTTTCTTACCAGCTATCGGCCAAGGTCATCCAGGTGCTGGCGCAAAATTTGTTGCGAACTCTAATGCGATGCCTATCACCATGTACGAGTCTGGGTCCAAAGAGAAAATCGAGCTTATGAAACCTCGGCACAGTTTGGGGCTGTAAAAAAGTGTTCATAAGCCGGGGGTCAACCTTGGCGGGCACTCAGAAGCACTACCGTAAAGCCTCCGAAGGGGTATGGTCTTGTCGATGATTCAAACCGTATGAGGCGTAGATGGCCATCACCGGCGTTTCAGAGCTCGCCTTCAAGTCGATCTTAAATTCAAATCTAACGCCGTCAGACTCGGTTAAGACGAAAGATAGACTATACGGACGAGATAAGCAACTAAAATCAATAGATCGAGCCATGAACTCGTCAGGACGTCAAATCTTTATCTTCGGAGATAGAGGAGTCGGAAAAACGTCGGTTGCTCGGACTGCTGGCTCAATTCATTGCAATGCGAGTGCGGAGCCGATCTACGTAGTATGCGGAAAGGCCAGTGGTTTTTCCCATATAATTCAATCTATTGGTAGCTCAATAATCGACATTCGCAGCAGATTGGAAAAGCCCGGCACCGGCCCAAGCGGCGGCTTGGGCGCATTTGGGTTCACCGCTAATTTTAGCAAAGGGACCCCGGCAACGCCAAATATCCCCCTGCCAGTAACCATTAATGATGCGCTTGATGTAATGCGCTACGTTTGCGATAAATCGGAGCATCAGCCGGTTGTCATAATTGATGAGATGGAACGAATTTCTTCCGCTCAGGATAGAGAGTCGTTCGCTGAATTTATCAAAAATATCCCGGAGCTAGGCGACAGATTAAAGTTTATATTTTGCGGTATTTCTGCGGACATTGCCGAATTACTAAATTCTCATCCTTCTGCCGGGCGCATCTTAGAGCCAGTTCACCTGGAGACTATCCACCATAGCGACCTTTGGCGAATTATTACGACCGTTTCAGAGAAGATTGGCGTTGAAATTAGCCCGGAGGCATTAATTAGGATCAGTCAAATTAGTGACGGATTTCCCCACTTCGTCCATCTGATCGGAGAGTCGTTATTCTGGAGTATTTACGATGACCCAGAAATTATAACTAAATCAAATGATACTCATTATAAAATAGCCATAAAACAAGCTATCGAGAGAACAGAGGCTATATTAAGAACTCAATATTCCAAAGCGACTGAAAAGACGAAAAATACCGAAGATTATAAAGAGGTTCTATGGGCTTTGGCTGATACAACGTCAGATAAACGGCAATTATCTGAGATATATGAATCTTCTTATCGCCGCATAATGTTGCGAAGATCGGATCGGAAAAGCCTTTCGAAGGAAGCGCTAAATCACCGTCTCTTGGCTCTTCGAAAGGAGGGGCACGGGAGGATCGTGGTGGGGAGCGGCGCTGGTTGGTATGCTTTCCGTGAAAATATCATGAGGGGTTATGTGCGCCTCAGGGCCGAGGTGGAGGGTGTTGAGTTAGGCCGTGGAGCACGCATAAGCCCATAAGACGTCTTGTCTCTTAGGGGGGCGATGATGAAGGGAATGCAAGAATCGATTACGGCATGGGCGATTATAAGCGCATTCGGCGGCTCTATAATTGGCGCCGCAATTGGTGGCTTAATTAATTTCATCCTTCAGAGAAACTCCCTCGCTGCCGCAAAGAAACAACGGGATGACGATCGAGATGACAAGCGACGTGCCTATGCGTTTTCCCTTTATGTGAAACTTATTCGCATCTATTCAGACTTAGGAATCTTATGGAAGGCGGTCTCCGGTTCGCTTAAGAAAGCAGAGGCAAAAGGGTTTGAAGGTTCTTTATTTCAAATTATAGTACCGATTACCCCTCTACCTTCAAATATCCAGTTTTCGGCCGAGGAATTGGCTATAATTTTATCAATAGATGATAAATTATTTAATAAAATTGCGTCTCTTGATCAATTACACACAAGTACAATAAGTCTGTTCGCACTATACGCAGAGAAGCGAGCGTCTCTATTGGACCGTTTGGGTGCAGACATGATGGGAGAAGTGGGGACCAGTGTTCTCACCAAAGAACAAAGGCTCTGGTTTGATCCTCAGGCATTTCAGTTAAATCAGATAGCTGAATACATGATAGCCCGATCTCGGGATGATTCGGAAGAGGTATGGACGGCCCTTGAATTATTAAACTGTCTCTTAGAAAAACATTTTAAATATAAATTTGAACTTAAGAAAATACTATAAACTTCCGATAGAACAAAATTTAATATCCTAATTGAATAAACGAGCGATCAATCATTTTGCAAAGAGCGTTTCGAGCGTCAGATGGAGAATCTGTTGTATTCAGCCACTTAAATACGCCTGCGGTGATCCTCCTTATTTCCATCTGCCCGTTAACCCCATAGGCGGCTGCAATTGCTCCTTGGATAGCTCGGTTATTATGTTTTTCATATGCGCTGCCACGCTTTCCAAAGCCGCACATTTGAGCGCTTGAAATCATGATAATTGTATTCTGGGCGATGGCTTCCGCATTGCTCTTTGGCGTGCCAATGATGGCTATGAGGTCTCCCAGCGGGGCCCTCTCGCTTTCCGTGGGCGCCCCTGACTTCCCGCCGGAATTAGCCGAGGTGCAGCGCATAAAGATTCTGTCAGCACTCCTGAGCCGTCCTTCTATCAGAGTGAACGTCTCTTTATAGAGCTCATAACCTGCCTCTTCGGCTCTGCAGCGTGTAGATATGGTGAGGCTATTTTCCTTCAGAGTGTAGGTGGGAGCCTTGCAAACCCCTCCGCCCTCAGACGTGAAGGACTTCTCCTTGATCACAAACCACGGTCCTTCGTTCCGCAGCTTGTAGCTTTGACATGCATCCGTGACGTCGCTCCAGGCGCCGATGAAATCTGAGAGCTTAGGTGGTGCGGCCGGGACGGTGGAGGGCATTGAAGTTGCGACGGCAGCCGGTGGCGTTGTGCTTGGAGTTGGTGTTCCTGCGGTCTGCGTTGCCATAGCCGCCCATTGGTAGGGTTTGGCATTGGTGTCGGCGATAACTCCGGCTTTGGACGCCTCTTCCACCCGACCAGCGCATTCCTTCTTAATTTCTTCCGGCTTTGCATTCTGGAGATAGTCGGCGTTTGCTCTCTGAACGGAGACGAGGAGGAACTGACGATAGTCATCAGCGATGGTTGTGAAATGCGTCACTATCCAGGAATCTAGATTCGCAAGGTAATCCGCCTTGAGCTGAACGCCGCATATGTTCTGCGTCGTGAGCCAATACCTTGCCTCTTGATCACGCTTCTGGCCATAGGCATCGTCCCCCCAACTCCAGGCGCCTGCGGGCGTGGAAATTGAGGCTGACAATAACCCCGCCAACATCAATGCGCCGGATATTGCTCCTCGGATCATCATTACCTAGCCTCCTTCGCTGTATTGTTTCGATCGTCGAATTTAATTAGATGCGTCCCAAGTCAAAATCTAATGAAAAGGCAGCCCGTGTGAATATGTCCATCATACCTCACAAGTTCATCTTTATTGCGTAAGACGCACGCCAACAAGCAAATCACGTCCATTATCGGCGATCATTGAAGTAATTTCAATCATCCGGCTCTCTAAAATGCCACCAATCTTAACCGTTAAATTGGCTTTGCATACAAGTTTATTTTCATATATCGGCTTTATGGTGGTTACCCCGTCAATTTTAATATCGTAAATTGGAATTTTATATTGATTAGAAAGAGAATTTTTAGCCATGTTTATAACAAAATCATTACAAAAAAGACTAGATCTAGCTGGTGATGAGTCAAGAAACTGCAATAACGGACGCCCCGTCATTAACCCGTATGCAAAAACGCTCAAAAAAAAGCCGCCTCCGAAAATGAAGAAGATAACGCACCATAACATGATCTTACTCTTGAGGCTGGGCTTATAATCGGTTGACTTTGTTGGCGTGGGTTCAGACACGAGGTGTCTCCGTTTGATTGTGGTGTTTCGCTGGGATTTAAAAAGGAAGTGGGGATGAGTGCTCAGGCGGGTTAAGCCCGGTTACTCGTGCCCTTGATCTCTCTTGCACCTATCAGCGCCATCACTGACAGAACGCACGAAAGCCCCGCCCAAATTTGCAGGTCACGGAAGATCGATGCGGAGGCCATGGCAAAGCCGCTAAGGCCGGCCACCAGAAAGATCGCAGCGGACAGGCGGGGGAGGCCCATGGCGAATGCCCCGCCGAGCACGAAACTGAAGGCCATCACAAGGCCAGCGGCGCCGGCTTGGGATGTCGCCTGGTCACTTGTGAGGTTGCTGCCGACCATGACGGCGCAGGACTGAAGGCCGAGGATTGCGACCAGGCACAACGAGATAATGAGAACTGCTATCCGCATTCGAGCCCCCCAGCTCTGATAGATCGAGACCACAAGAGAGCGGCTTTCTCTAATTTATGGGCTATAGTCCATAGATTGTATCCCCGCAAGGCGTTGCCCTGCGAGGATGAAAGCGAAGCGTTTGGTGGCGTGGAACCTACGGAGGCTGCGGGTGGAGAAGGGTCTCACCCAGGAGGCTTTGGCCTTCGCTGCGCAGGTCGATATGTCGTATTTGGCCAGCCTGGAGGTTGAGCGGGCCAACGGGTCGGTGGACTTACTGGAACAAATTGCTCAGGCGCTCAACGTGCATATCTCCGAGCTGTTCCGGCCGTTTCCAGAAGGGGCAGTCAAACCGAGGCCCCTTCAAAAAGGCAGGAAGCCGGCCGCACATATTCCCCAACGGAATACCTGACAAAGTCTTCTCTAATTCACACCTTTCATAGTTCAAAGTGTCGCTCACCCATCTCTTGGCAGACTCCGTCAAATCCAGGGGATAGGTATCCAGGCGTAATTCCCATCATACTCACGTGCGTAGGTGGCTGCGCCACACCAAATGCCTTTCTGCCCGCACCGCCCCTCCAACCCCATCAACCCGTGGCGCCATAGCCGGTGATGTTGACCGCCCTGCGCCTAAGCTCCTTGGGCTTGGCAGGATTTAGAAAGAGAATGCCAATCCGGCCTGAGCCGATCAGAAATCGAACATCTGTTCCTTAAGTGCCTGACAGGCTCCATCGAACCCCGGGAATAAGGAGCCTGCTGTGATGCCCATAAGGTTTAGCTCACGCATAACCTGCTTCCAGCATTCGGCAGGCAGGTCAAAAACCTCAAGATACGATTTATTCTTCTTGGCTTCGCAAAGTCTAATATATTCTTCGATGTCGTCAGCACTGCTTATTGTTGAAAGAGCCTGTTGTGGAAGAGATCTCTCATTCTCCATGGGCAGCGCTTCAAGCACAGAGAAATGTGGTTGAACATTCAATACAGTCTGAAATTGATTGAAATCTTTCATCCACTCCCGCTTATCAAAGCGAAAAATGCGAACCTTATGCGATGCGGTTTTGCGGTCCGCACCGGCTGAATCCGAACTTCCCTTCTCTGCAACCGCTCTGGCCCCTTTAAACGCAAAATACGCAGCAACGAACGGGGAGTAGGTCCAGTCGAGCAGAGGGGTGGGGTAGCCGTGATGTTGGATTAGGCTCCAAAACGCACCGTTCTGATCTGCGTCCTTCAAGTTGAAAATGTGCTTGGTCCGAGCCGAAAGTACTCGATGCAATCGAGGAATATCATTGTGAACAAAGCGAATAAGATCCTTCCGCCTTGTTCGGTGAAACGACGTCCTCAATCTAAAGGGCATTGGCTGTCCCCGAAATATGTATCTGCCGGGTTCGACGGACATTGCTTCGACCTTGAAGGCCGCCCACGTCTTCACTTTCGCCATTGGCCTTCTGTCGGATGGCTTGTGCGATCGGGACGCCATTAATGTTACACTGCCCCTGCGTCCCTTCTCGTCCACCCATTTTGCGTTAAGCGTTCGAACTCTCTTCGAAAGAGTAATCGTCAGCTGAACTGGAACGCCTCCATCTGGATAAAGCGATTGAGCCTGTTGGCCCGAGATTGCTTGTTTGTAGTCGGGCGTGAACGTGAAGACCTGGCATGCAAACGTCTCGTTTGCGGAACATCCGTCTGTCTTCAGCGGACCGAATATGGGTGGCCCATCCGGCCTAAAAATGTGAAAATGCCCTTCGAAAAAGGTCCCGCAATCGTCAATATCGAGCAAGAACACTTGCTCCGATTCAATACGCTTAATCCACTGCCCTTCCATGACCTGCCCCATCTGCACGACCCTTTGCGGAGTATGGGACATCCCATCACAATTGCGACCTTTTCGCTCGCCCCCCCATGCGGCCACTTGATCCGCACGCCGGCGACACTTTTATATAGGGCACTGCTGCGCTCAATCTTAGGCCGCAAATCAGTCTGTTAGGCTATGCCCTAATGGACACTTAGCCAGCGCCCAATTCAATTGTCCGTAAGGGTTGATTTTTGTGTTTCGGACCTATATTATACGGACACGATATCAGCGGACATTTTGGGGGAGCGAATTGGCGACCATTTTTTATGCTCGTGTTTCGACCGTCGATCAGACCATAGCTCACCAGCGCAAGCATGCGGAGCAGGCGGGCTTCAAGATCGATGAAGTGATTTCGGACGAAGGCGTATCCGGGGTCAGCACGAAATTGAGTGAACGGCCCCAAGGTCGGAGGCTTTTCGACATGCTCCGAGCCGGTGACACATTGCTCGTGCGGTGGGTGGATCGCTTGGGACGCAATTATCAGGATGTGACGGACACCATTCGGGAGTTCATGAGGCGTGGGGTTATTATCCGCACGGTCATCAACGGCCTCACCTTTGATGGCGCCACGAAAGATCCGATGCAGCAGGCCATTCGTGATGCGCTGATTGCTTTCATGGCCGCTACTGCACAAGCGCAGGCAGAGGCGACCAAAGAGGCACAACGTGCCGGGATAGAGCATGCCAGGGGGCGAGGGGATGCCTATCGAGGCCGAAAGCCCAGCTTTACAGCGGAGCAATTCGAAATGGTAAGGGGTGCTCTCTCTAAGGGGGTCGGCGTAAGTGAGATTGCGGCTATGACAGGACTTTCCCGCCAATCCGTTTATCGCATCAAGGATGCACCCGAGGCTGCGGCGGCTGGGTTGGCGAGATGGGGTGGTTGAATGCCGTGGCGATGAAGGTCGCCTCACCTTCCAATAGCTTATCATGTCAATTGGGAGGTGGGGCGGATGTTTCGGATTGGCTTCGATACAAAATCAGATATTGGCTATATAAGTGTGGTGACTGCGATCAATATCGAAACTATTTCATCGGGCGTGTGTAGGTATTTTAAGGACTTTTCGTACAATAAATATGTGTAATATTTTGATTTGAGCAGCTTCTTAAGCAGAATAATGGGCTGCATTCAACTTGGCAGCTTCATTACGAGATATTCGGGGGCGTCATAATATCGTTTTTGATAGTATTTTGATGCGTATCCAAAAACATTTCCAACTTGATCGTCTGGTATCGGTCGGCAATGATAATTTCCTCGTGGCTCGATATGATACCACGAGAAGTTACCGTTTCCGGAGGTAAGCCATTGATGAATGCGAGAGTTCTCGTCTTCCGGCACCCACATTATACCGTGGATGTGGGGACGTGGATCTTCCTCACTTTTGTCGTCGATATAGCATGTAAATTTTGGCAATTTTTTACGTTTACTTGGTCTATTGAAATGCGGAATATTATGCCATAGCAGGCCTTTCACATACCATCCGTGAACAAGGTCAAACAATATCGGACTGATGTGATCGATATTTTGATGTCGATGCCTCTTGGATGTTCCGTAAAATCCTGGTGATGAGAATCTATTTTGATTAAATGTAAGCGTTATGTGATATATATTTGATTGTGGTGTTGAGTGTTTTAGGGAGCGAAATTCTTCTATATCGCCATCAATGAGTATCTTGTTTGTGATATAGTCAAAATTGCATCTTCTTAAATTGATGTCGTTCATATGTGTAGTTTATCCTTTATTTGTTTTATTAAATGTTGTTTTGTATATTTTTATTATTATGTTGACTTAAGCAATATTTTACAAATGCCCTGGAATCTAGTTTTCCAGAAGCTGCGTATGTGCAGGGTGTTTTTGAGTTTCACGTTCATAAGCGGCGAAATGCGCTCGCTCATGTATTTCATAATTTAAATATCAAATACGTTTGTTGTTTAATAACATTAATTTAAATTATAGTTTCAAGTTCAGCATATCGACGAAATTCATTCCGTATCAATGTTCGAATAATTTTACTTCTATCTAAGCCCGCCCGCTTAGCGAGCGTCGATAGCGCTAATGCGGTGTCGAGATCGACCCTCACTCTGAGGGTTAGACTGAGATTTTGTTTAGTTTTCATTCATTGTTGCCTCCTTTCATTATTATTTATAATTTTGTAGACACAGGGGGGCTGCCTGATGCCTTGCTGTCAGCCTGCCGCTTTGGATAAGACCCGTTCGTTCGCCGGGCAATCCGATGTCCGTCCGGCATCCAATAGACGACGTCCAAGATCTCTGGGTTGATCGCTCTCTGCTGTCCTTGTTTTAGCTAAATGGCAATTTTATATGTATATCATATCACATCTCTCTGGGTGTTGCCAATGTAGTTATGGTTCTTTTACCGAAAACGACACTAATTTAAGAATTTTGTATTTTTGAATACGCTCTCGATCCAAAAAATCATTTGTTTAAGGGAATGGCCAAGTCCGTAATTCTCCGCAATATCTCCCGAGGCGTGGCCCTGAATCGCATCCCTGATGTCCTTAGGGCAGCCGGCTTCCCGCAACATCTGTTTCAGAGCGTGGCGTAGGGAATGAACGGATTTCCGAGCATCCGTGATGCCAGCCTTCCGGACTGCCTTCATCAAAGCCGAAGATGCTGCGTCCGAGCCGCCTGGCCGCCCATATCGGGGGAAGGCCGGAGCAGAAGGCGAAGGTGTATCAGTTATCGTTTTGCGGTATTGAAGTATGGCATACTCCGCAGCGGAAATCAACGGGACTGTGCGCCGGCTGTTGGCGGTTTTGAGGGTGCGAACGGCATTTGCTCTGATTTCGATATACCCAATTTCTCGGCCAGCCGCAGAAAGCCGAATGTCATCCCACGTCAGGCCGGCGATTTCATTCAGCCGAGCGCCGGTGAACGTGAGAAGCTTGACGATAGCGGACAACTCCTCATTCATATTCAGCCGCAGCACGAGGCCGATTTCCTCCTTATTGAGGGGAAGGCGGGCGTCTCGATCAGCAATCTCATTGGCCACGTGGAAATTGTGAAATGGGTTTCTGATTGTGAGCTGATGCTCGATCAGCGTGGTCTGGATGATCGCAGCCGCAATTTTTATATTTTTATTGATGGAGCCGGGGGCGAGCCCGTTGCTCTTAAGGAAATCACGGAAGCTTCTGGCGTCCTCCCGTGTGAGGGCGACCACCGCTTTATCGCTCCCCAGCGCTTGCGTGAGATATCTGATTACCCGGTGTTTTTCGTTCAGCCGCACTTGCCGTTGCCGCCCTTTGAAGGTGGCGAATTCGCCCTCCTTCAGGCGCAAGTAGAGGGCGAGCGCACCGGTAAGCGTGACAGGATGCAGTTGGCTCGTTTCGGGCGTCTGGGGCGCTTTTAAGGGCACAGGGAGGGCAAGCGACACGCCCCGCAGCGCCGGAGCGGTGCTTGCGGGCGGGTTCAGGGTGCGGGAGGGCCAGCGCAGCGGCTCGATTGGCGAATCAGGCCGAAGGGCTCTAAGCCACGTTTCAGCGTCTAAATGCGCTTGCAGAAGGCGCAACTCTGCGTCCGCTGGATTCTTGGTCCGCAGCGAGATGAGGATTTCCCGCTTCCCGACTGCTTCCCTGAGCCTCAAAGGAACCGCCCGCCGATAGCGAAACACCCCATGCCGGGACCTTTGCAAATACGGCAGCGATAAAAGCCAACGACTCAAGTTGTATCCCTCGGCTTGTATCACCAAGGGCTAAGTCATTGAAAAATAAGGAAAATCTGGCGCTCCCAAGGGGAATCGAACCCCTGTTTTCGCCGTGAGAGGGCGACGTCCTAGACCGCTAGACGATGGGAGCTGCGCGGAAGGGGCTCCGTATAGCCGCGAACCGGGCAACCAGCAAGCCCTTCCTTGCGGGGTTTCTTTGTCATCCCCAGGCCGCAGACCGTGCCCCGCCGCCAGCAGCGCCGGGCGGGCGTGACGGCGTCGGTCGGTCGCATGGGTCGCGCCGGGCCATCGGCGGGTCAGGCCGGCGGTCGGGGGCGGTGGCCGAAGATGGCGCTGCCGACGCGCACATGGGTCGCGCCCTGGTGGATCGCCACGGCGAAGTCCGCGCTCATGCCCATGGAGAGGCCGCGCAAGCCGTTGCGCGCGGCGATCTGGGCCAGCAGCGCGAAGTGCGGCGCCGGCACATCCTCCACGGGGGGGATGCACATGAGCCCCTCCACGTTCAGGCCGCAGGCGTTGCGGCATTCGGCGATGAAGGCGTCCGCCTCCTGCGGCAGCACGCCCGCCTTCTGTGGCTCGGCGCCGGTGTTCACCTGCACGAAGACGGGCAGCTGGCGGCCTTGCCGGGCCATTTCCTCGGCCAGGGCGCGGGCGATCTTCGGCCGGTCGACGGTGTGGATGACATCGAAGGTCTCGACCGCCTCGCGGGTCTTGTTGGATTGCAGCGGTCCGATGAGGTGCAGCTGAATGCCGGGTGTCGCGGCGCGCAGAGCGGGCCACTTTTCGCGCGCTTCCTGCACCCGGTTCTCGCCGAACACCCGCTGCCCGGCTCCGATGACGGGAGCGATCTCCGAGGCGGGGAAGGTCTTGGATACCGCGATCAGGTCCACCGCGCCGCTGGGGCGGCCGGCTTCGCGACAGGCGAGGTCGAGCTCGGCCCGCACGCGTGCGAGGCGGTATGCGGGTCCTTCATGATCCAGATCGGGCATAAGTGGAGGTCCTTCCTGCGTCCTGAAGGGCGCGCGTGGGCATTGTGGCTCCCTTTTGTCGAAAGATCGCGGTAGAAGGAAGATAGGGGGGTGTCCGCGTGACAAGCGGGCGGGAAAGCTAAACGTACATGGCCGATCAAGCTCAGGGACTTTGGGGTCGGCACCGGCGGCGGAATGTCAGCATCAGACGGCGGCTTGCCTATCTGATTTTGCTCGTGGCCCTGCCGATTTCCGCCGAGCGGATCTATGCGCTGCTGGCCTCGCGAGACGAGCAGATCGACCGCACCTATGAGAGGCTGCGCGATATCGCCGATTCCGCCGCGCTGGCCCAGCGCGAGGCGATCGGCGCGGCGCAAGCCGTGGTGCAGACGCTCAGTCGCCAGGCCTCGTCGCTGATGGAGGATCCGCCCGCATGCGAGCAGTTCCTGCGCCGCCTGAACAACGAGGCGGTGGGGATTCAGGGCGCGCTGATCGCCGGCGTCGATGGCCGCATCGTATGCGCGAGCACGCGTGCGCTCATGGGGGTCGACCTGTCCGACCGCGATTATGTGCGGGCCGCCTTGGCAACCCCGCAGCCGGCCATCAGCAACCTCATCACGGCCCGCAACACCGGCCGTTCGGTGATTGCCGTTGCCGAAGCGGAGCGGGATGCGCAGGGCGATCCCATAGCGCTCGCCATCGTCGGCGTCGATCTGCAATGGATGTCGCGCATCGCCTCCCAATCCGGTGTGCAGGACGGTGTCACGGTCTGCGTTATCGACGGTGGCGGTACCATGCTGGTGCGCTATCCCATCGGCTCGAATCTCGCGGGCAACAGTTTTCGGAGCCATCCGCTGGTCCAGCGTGTCCTGTCCGGCAACCAAGGGCAGATGAAAGCCAAGGGCATCGACGGAGAGGAGCGCTATTACGCTTTCTCCCGCCTCGCGGGCACGGACCTGCGGGTCCTGGTGGGGAGCGATTCCTCCATGGTGATCGCCGATATCGACCAGCGTATCTTCACCATCTTCTTCGCCCTGCTGGCCGGCGTCGCGCTGCTGATCGTCCTCGCCTGGTATGCCGCCGATAAGCTGGTGGTCGAGCCGGTGCAGCAGCTCGCGCTGGATATCGTCGCGGTCGGGCGGGAAGAGGCGGATACCATCAGCCAGGTGCGGGTGGAGGAGTTCCAGCCGCTGGTGGCGGCGTTCGGCGAGATGAACCAGCGCCTGTCGGAGCGCACGGAGGAATTGCGTAGCCAGAATGGCCGCCTCGCCGCGCTCGCGCGCATGGACGGGCTGACCGGGCTCGCCAACCGGCGCACCTTCGACGTGCAATTGTCGGAGGATTGGGTGCGGGCCGGCGACCTGCGGCGGCCGCTTGCGCTGGTGATGGCCGACGTGGACCATTTCAAGCTGTTCAACGACGCGCGCGGCCATCTGGCTGGCGACGATGCCCTGCGCAGCGTCGCCCGCATGCTCTCCGCCGCGACCGCGGGCACGCGGTATCTGGCGGCCCGCTACGGCGGGGAGGAGTTCGTCGTGCTGTTGCCCGATACCGATCTCGCCGGGGCGGTGGAATTCGCCGAGGACGTGCGCCGGCTGGTGGCCGCCCTCGGCATCGAGCATCCGGGCGTGCCCTCGCGCCGGCTGACGGCAAGCTTCGGCGCGGCGGCGACCGTGCCGCGCTTCCCCGGCTCCCCGGACGGTCTGCTCGCGGCGGTGGATGCGGCGCTCTACGAGGCCAAGCGCCAGGGGCGCAATCGCGTGATCGCCGCGCCCGATCTGGCTGTGGAGCGGCTGTGATGGCGCGTGAGGCACGCCGGCCCGGCTGCGGCGCGCTCGCGGTGGTGGTGCGGGCGGGCAAGGTGCTGCTGGTGCAGCGGGCCAATCCGCCCGACCAGGGCTTGTGGGGATTTCCCGGCGGGCGGATCGAATGGGGCGAGACCGCCGCCGAGGCCGCGGTGCGCGAGCTGCTGGAGGAAACCGGCGTCGCCGCGTGGGCGGGTGTGTCGCTGTGCGCCCTCGACGCGCTCGACCGATCGGGGGATGGAGAGATCCTGCATCATTACGTGCTGGTCGCGGTGCTTTGCCATTGGTCCAGCGGCGAGGGCGTGGCGGCCGATGATGCAACCGCGGCGCGCTGGTTCGGGCTCGAGGAGATTGCCGCGCGGGAAGAAGAACTCAGCCTGAGCGTGCTGGATGTGGCGCGCCAGGCGATGGCCATGGTCGAGAGCGCCTGACCCCCTTGCGGAGGGCGCGGGGAAACGCACTGCCGGCCCGCAGGGCCGTATCTGGGAGGTTGTCATGTCACACGCGTCGAAGGTTCGTCCCGAGGCCCATGCCAAGGCCCCGGCCTTCGATTGGTCGGACCCGTTCCTGCTGGACGATCAGCTCTCCGAGGACGAGCGGCTGATTCGCGATGCCGCCAATGCCTATGCCCAGGACAAGCTGGCGCCGCGGGTGGTCGAGGCCTACGCCAGCGAGAAGACCGACCGCGCGATCTTCACCGAGATGGGCGAACTCGGCCTGCTGGGCGTGACGGTGCCGGAGGAATATGGCGGGGCGGGCGCCTCCTATGTCTCCTACGGCCTGGTGGCGCGCGAAGTGGAGCGGGTGGACAGCGGCTATCGGTCCATGATGAGCGTGCAATCCTCGCTCGTCATGTATCCGATCTATGCCTATGGCGACGAAGCCCAGCGCCGCAAATATCTGCCGAAGCTCGCGCTCGGCGATTATGTCGGCTGCTTCGGCCTGACCGAGCCGGATGCCGGCTCCGACCCCGCCGGCATGAAGACCAAGGCGGTGAAGATCGACGGCGGCTATCGCCTCACCGGCACCAAGACCTGGATTTCCAACGCGCCCATCGCCGACGTCTTCGTGGTGTGGGCGAAGTCGGACGCCCATGACAATGAAATCCGCGGCTTCGTGCTTGAAAAGGGCATGAAGGGGCTTTCCGCACCGAAGATCGGCGGCAAGCTATCGCTGCGGGCCTCGATCACCGGCGAGATCGTGATGGACGGCGTCGAGGTGGGCGAGGAGGCGCTTCTGCCCAACGTCTCCGGCCTGAAGGGGCCGTTCGGGTGCCTCAACCGGGCGCGCTACGGCATTTCCTGGGGCGTGCTCGGTGCGGCGGAGGATTGCCTGGCGCGGGCGCGGCAATACACGCTCGATCGCAAGCAGTTCGGCCGCCCGCTGGCGGCGACCCAATTGGTGCAGAAGAAGCTGGCGGACATGATGACCGAGATCGCGCTCGGCCTTCAGGGCTCGCTGCGCGTGGGCCGCCTGTTCGACGAGGGCAAGATGTCGCCCGACATGATCTCCATCATGAAGCGCAACAATTGCGGCAAGGCGCTGGATATTGCCCGCGTCGCCCGCGACATGCACGGCGGCAACGGCATCCAGCAGGATTACCACGTGATGCGCCACGCGCAGAATTTGGAGACCGTGAACACCTATGAGGGCACGCACGACGTGCACGCCCTCATCCTCGGCCGGGCGATCACCGGCATCCAGGCCTTCTTCTGAGTGTTGAGAGCGTGGCGCGGGGTTCAGTCGAACTCCTGCGCCACCTCGCTCAGGAAGCTGTGCACATAAGGCGCGAACGAGCGCCAGCATTCCACCTGGAAGCTCTCCTCCGCCGTGGCGCGCACCAGCGCCACCTCGGCCTTGCCGAGCAGCGTGCGCGTGGCCGACCCCGCCGGAAAGGTGCCGTCGGCAAGATCGAGCGCGATCCCGGCATTGAGCACGTCGCGGGCATGGGGGCCGGCGACACGGATGCCGCAATTGCGGCTGCCCACGTCCACCAGCGAGAAGAACCGGCCGGCGAGGCCCTGTTCCAGATCCGCGCGGACCTGCCCGCCTTCTTGTTCGGGCACGACAATCAGCCATTCGTCCGGCCCGAGCCGGGCGGCGAAGCGATCTGCGGTGCCGCTGCACGTGTTGATGGCGCGGGAGAAGTCGAAGCCGGCGAGCTGCCCGGCTGGCACGTTTTCGGCGTCGCGGATTCGCAGCACGAACCGCGCGGCGGGGGCGAGCGGCGTCACCTGCGTGATCCGTCCGCTGGCGGTGGGCGCCAGCACCGGGGTGCGGCGGGCGAGGGTGTGTGCCTCAGCCATGGGTGCTCTCTCCAATCACGGCGCCGTTCACGCGCTTGCCGTCCGCATCGAAAAACACCGGCGCCCCCACCTTCACGGCTGTGAAGCCCGCGGGCGTGGTGACGTGAAGTGTCTCGCCCATGCGGGCGCGTCCGCCTTCGATCAAGGCCATGGCGATGGGATGCCCACAGGCCGCGCTCCAATAAGAGGAGGTAACATGGCCGAGCATCTTCATCGGCACCGGCTGGGCGGTGTCGGCGACCACCTGCGCCCCCTCGTCGAGCACCGTGGTGCCGTCGAGGCTGGTGAGGCCGACCAATTGCTTGCGGTTCGGCAGGCTCATGTCGGGGCGCGCGAGCGAGCGCTTGCCGACGAAGTCCGGCTTCAGCTTGGAGACCATGCCGCCGAGGCCGAGATCGTCCGGTGTCACGGTGCCGTCGGTCTCCTGGCCGACGATGACGAAGCCGCGCTCCGCGCGCAGCACGTGCATGGCCTCGGTGCCGTAGGGGGTGATGCCGAAGCGCTGGCCGTACGCGTACAGCGCCTCCCACACCGCGCGGGCATAATCCGCGGGCACGTTGATCTCATAGCCCAGCTCGCCGGTGAAGGAGACGCGGAACAGCCGCGTCGGCACGCCCAGGATATGGCCGGTGCGGATCGCCATGTGCGGGAACGCCTCGGGGGAGAGGTCGATGTCGGAGACGAACGGCGCCAGCACCTCGCGCGCCTTCGGCCCCTGGAGCGCGATCACCGCCCATTCTTCCGTGGTGGAGGTCACGAAGACCTTCAGGTCCGGCCATTCGGTCTGGAGATAATCCTCCATATGCGCCAGCACGCGCGGCGCGCCGCCGGTGGTGGTGGTGACATGGAAGCGGTCCGGCGCGAGGCGGGCGACGACGCCGTCGTCGAACACGAAGCCGTCTTCCTTCAGCATCAGGCCGTAGCGGCACTTGCCGGGCTCCAGCTTCAGCCAGGCATTGGGATAGATGCGGTTGAGGAATTCCGCCGCATCCGGCCCCACCACCTCGATCTTGCCGAGGGTGGAGGCATCGAAGATGCCGACGTTTTCGCGCACCGCCATGCACTCGCGGTTCACCGCCGCATGCATGTCCTCGCCCGCCTTGGGGAAGTACCAGGCGCGGCGCCACAGGGCGACATTCTCGAATTCCGCGCCTTGCTCCGCCGCCCAGTCGTGCAGCGGCGCCTTGCGGACGGGGTCGAACAATGCGCCCCGCGCCGAGCCGATGATGGCGCCGAAGGTGACCGGCGTATAGGGCGGGCGGAAGGTGGTGGTGCCCACCTGCGGGATCGGCTTTTCGAGCAATTCGGAAAGGATGCCGAGCGCCGCCATGTTGGAGGTCTTGCCCTGGTCGGTCGCCATGCCGTTGGTGGTGTAGCGCTTCACATGCTCGACGCTCTGGAACCCCTCGCGCACCGCAAGGCCGATGTCCTTGGCGGTGACGTCGTTCTGGAAATCCAGGAAGGCGCGCACCCTCTTGGGGTCGGCGTCGGTGGGCAGCACGCGGGCCGGCTTGAAGCCGGTGGCGGTGGCGGGCGTCGCCGAAAAAACGCGGGTTCCCGCGCTGCCCGATGCGGCACGCCCGGCCGCCCATCCCTCGGCGAGGATTTCGGCGAGATCGTACGTGCCCGTGCAGGCGCCGGCCGAGCGTTCCGCCTGCACCGAGGTGCCCGGCACGAAGGCGTCGTTCTCCTCACGGAAGGCGAGCTTGCCGCGCGACTGGGAGAACAGATGCACGCTCGGCGTCCAGCCGCCGGAGACGCCCGCGCACGCGCAGGGAAGGGTGCGGCGTGCGCCGACCTTCCCCGCCGAATCCACCGGCGCGACGATGAGCCCGGTCAGCGCCTTGCCGCCGGTGGAGCCCACGACGGTATGGCCGGCGAGCAGGGGAATCCCGGTAATGAGCGCACGCTCGGGGCCGATCGCCGCTTCGGGCCTTGTGTCCACCAAAGTCACGTCGAGCCCCGCCGCCTTGGCGTCCGCCGCCGCGCGATAGGCGCTGGCGCCATTGGTGGCGAACACGATCCGCCGGCCCGGCGCGACGCCATAGCGATTGAGGAACACCCGCACGCTCTCCGCCAGCATGATGCCGGGGCGGTCGTTGTCGGCGAAGGTGAGGGGGCGCTCGTGGGCGCCGGTGGCGAGCACCACCTGCTTGGCGCGCACCTGCCAGAGCCGCTCGCGCGGCAGCCGGGCGGCGGGCTGCGCCAGATGGTCGGTCACGCGCTCGGTGAGCACGACGTGATTGTGGTTGTAATAGCCGAAGGTGGTGGTGCGCGGCAGCAAGGTCACGTTCGGACGGCTTGCGAGCGCGGCCAGCGCCTGCGCCACCCATTCGGCGGCGGAAACGCCGTCGATGGCGGCGGTGATTTCGTGCAGCAGGCTGCCGCCCATCTCGGCCTGTTCGTCGGCGAGGATCACCCGCGCGCCGCTTTCGCTCGCGGCGAGCGCGGCGGCAAGGCCGGCGGGGCCGGCGCCCACCACCAGCACGTCGCAATGGGCGTTGCGATGGACGTAGCGGTCCGCGTCCGGCAGATCGGGCGCGACGCCGAGGCCGGCGGCGGCGCGGATCTTGGGCTCATAGACCTTGTCCCAGAACGAGCGCGGCCACATGAAGGTCTTGTAGTAGAAGCCGGCCACCAGCACCGGCGAGAGCAGGTCGTTGACCGCGCCGATGTCGTGCTCCAGCGAGGGCCAATGGTTCTGCGAGGCGACCTTCAGGCCGGGCGTCGCCTCCACCATTGTGGCGCGGTTGTTTGGGTCCACCCGCCCGGTGCCGCGATCGACGCTGAGCAAGGCGTTCGGCTCGTCCGCGCCATGGGTGAGGATGCCGCGCGGGCGGTGATATTTGAACGAGCGGCCCACCAGCGTGATGCCGTTGGCGAGCAGCGCCGAGGCCACCGTGTCGCCGGCATATCCTTCCACCGTGCGGCCGTTGAAGGCGAAGGTGAGCGGGCGGGCGCGGTCCACCCGGCCGCCCTTGGGAAGGCGATGAGACTGGGCCATCACTTGCCTCCCTGGGTGGATTCTGCCGCCGCGCTGTCGGGCCTTGTCTCGCCCATCTTGTAGGTGGCGAGAAAGCTGTCGCTCACCGTGTTGCGGATCGCATTGAACCAGCGGCCGCAGCCGTGGGCATGCAGCCAGCGCTCCGCATGCACGCCCTTGGGGCTGGTGCGGATGAAGAGATAGTTCGCCCATTCCGCATCCGAGAGGGCGGAAGGATCGGCGGGGCGGGCGATATGGGCTTCGCCGCCGCAGCGGAATTCGATTTCCGGCCGCGCGCCGCAATAGGGGCAGGGGACGAGGAGCATGACGCGGGCCTTCAGTGCGCGACCGCCGCCGCCGCCGCTTCATCGATGAGGCGGCCGGTGCGGAAGCGATCGAGGGTGAACGGGGCGTTGATGGGGTGGGGTTCGTCGCGGGCGATGGTGTGGGCGAAGACGTTGGCCGAGCCGGGCGTCGCCTTGAAGCCGCCCGTGCCCCAGCCGCAATTCACATAGAGCCCCTTCACCGGCGTCTTGCCGATGATGGGGGAGCGATCCGGCGTCACGTCCACGATGCCGCCCCAGGAGCGCAGCATGCGCATGCGGGTGAATTGCGGAAACAATTCGCAGATGGCGTCCAGCGTATGGGTGGTGATGTGCAGCCCGCCCTGCTGGCTGTAGGAGACATATTGGTCCGTGCCCGCGCCGATGACGAGTTCGCCCTTGTCGGACTGGGAGATATAGGCGTGCACCGCATTGGACATGAGCACGCACGGGAAGCACGGCTTTACGGGCTCGGAGACCAGGGCCTGCAGCGGAAAGCTCTCCAGCGGCATGCGCACGCCCGCCATGCCCATCACCACGCTGGTGTGGCCGGCGGCGGAAACGCCGATCTTCTTGGCCTTGATGGGGCCGCGCGTGGTCTCCACGCCCGTCACCGCGCCGTCCGGGCCGCGATTGATGCCGGTGACCTCGCAATTCTGCAGGATGTCGACGCCCAGCGCGTCCGCCGCGCGGGCATAGCCCCACACCACCGCGTCATGGCGCGCGGTGCCGCCGCGCCGCTGAAGCGCCGCGCCCATCACCGGATAGCGGATGTCCGGGGAAATGTTCAGCGGCGGGCAGAACTCCTTCGCCTGCTGCGGCGTCATCCATTCATTGTCGATGCCGTTCAGGCGGTTGGAATAAACGTGGCGCTTGAAGCTTTGAACATCGTGCACGTTGTGCGCCAGCATCAAGACGCCGCGCTGGGAGAACATGACGTTGTAGTTCAATTCCTGGGAGAGACCTTCCCACAGCTTCACCGCATGCTCGTAGAGCGCGGCGCTCTCGTCATAGAGATAGTTCGAGCGGATGATGGTGGTGTTGCGCCCGGCGTTGCCACCGCCGATCCAGCCCTTTTCCAGCACCGCGATATTGGTGAGGCCGTGTTCCTTGGCGAGATAGTACGCCGCGCCGAGCCCGTGGCCGCCGCCGCCGATGATGATGGCGTCATAGCTCGCCTTGGGCGCGGGATCGCGCCATTGGCGTTGCCAGCCCTGGTGGGCGTTGAACGCTTCCGACAGCAGCGATGGTAAGGAAAAACGGCGCATGGGCCTCGGTCCCCTGGTTCCTGCCGCCAAGGTGCACCAGAGACGGGGCGCCATCTCGTCGGCTTGCGACCCCGTTCTGGAACAAATCCGACATTTCGTGCGGCAAAGCCCCGGCTTGTCGCCCGGCTCGCGCATGCGGCGTATTTGCGATAAAATATGTCGCAATCGGAAAAGCGGGCGGCGGGTTTAAGTCGAACAATTCCAGTCACGGCGCGCCGAAGTCGGATCATCGGGCCGCGCGGGGAGAGCGACATGCTGGACACCACCGATACCGACCTGCAAACCCTGCTGCGCCGCCGCCGGCCGGGCTACAGCCTGGAAGCGCCGTTCTACACCAGCCCCGCCATCTTCGCCGCCGACATGGACATCATCTTCGGCCGCCACTGGATCTATGTGGGCGTGGAACCGGACGTGCCCGAGGCGGGCGACGCCATGGCGGTGGATATCGGCACGCATTCCATCATCGTCGTGCGCAATGACGATGGCGCGGTGCGCGCCTTCCACAATGTCTGCCGCCATCGTGGCGCGCGCCTGCTGCACGATTACAAGACCACGGTCGGCAATCTGGTCTGCCGCTACCATGCCTGGACCTATGATCTCGAAGGCAAGCTGCTGTTCGCCGAGCATATGGGCAAGGACTTCGATGCCGCCTGCCACGGCCTGAAGCCGGTGCATCTGCGCTCGCTGGAGGGACTGCTGTTCATCTGCCTCGCCGAGCATCCGCCGGAGGATTTCGAGGAGATGGCGCAGCGCATGGCGCCGTATCTCGCGCCGCACGATCTGCGCAACGCCAAGGTCGCGTTCGAGAGCGAATTGATCGAGCCCGGCAATTGGAAGCTCACCATGGAGAACAACCGCGAATGCTACCATTGCGCGGGCAATCATCCCGAGTTGACGGTGCCGCTGTTCGCCTATGGCTTCGGCTTTGCGCCCGAGGAGCTGGACGAGATGGGCCGCCTGGAAGCCGCGCGCTATGCCGATCTCGTCAAGGAAAGCCACGGCAATTGGGAAAGCTGCGGCTTCCCCTCGCAGATGATCGAGCATCTGGACGATAGGGTCACCGGCTATCGCACCGAGCGCCTGCCGCTCGACGGAGCGGGGGAGAGCCACACGGGCGACACCAAGGCGGCGTGCAAGAAGCTGCTCGGCGCCATCAACGATCCTCGCCACGGGGCGCTGCATTTCTGGACCCAGCCCAACAGCTGGCACCATTTCATGAGCGACCATGTGGTGACCTTCTCGGCCATTCCGCTGGATGCCGGGCGCACGCTGGTGCGCACCAAATGGCTGGTGCACAAGGATGCGGTGGAAGGCGTCGATTACGACATCGCCAATCTCACCGCCGTGTGGGAAGCGACCAATGCGCAGGACAGCGAATTGGTGGGCTTCTGCCAGCAGGGGGCGCAAAGCCCCGCCTATGAGCCCGGCCCCTATTCGCCCCACACCGAGATGCTGGTGGAAAAATTCTGCAATTGGTACGTGGGCCGCATGCGCGCCCATGGCGCGCGCTGACCATGGACGCACAAGCCCTGCGCCCCGACCCGCTGCTGGCCACGCTCGCGGGCGAACGCCCGCTCTGGGATTGCGAGCGCGACGACGCTCTGATCGTGCGGCAGGTGCGCGCCGAGACGGCGGACGTGAAGACCTTCATCCTCGCTCCCGCCGTGCCGGCCCGTTTCGCCTATGAGCCGGGGCAGTTCATCACGCTTGATCTCGACATCGCGGGCGAGCGGGTCAACCGCTGCTATACGCTCTCCTCCACGCCGACGCGGCCGGACACGGTTTCGATTACTGTCAAGCGCGTGCCCGGCGGGCCGGTGTCCAATCATCTGCACGACCATGTGCGCGAAGGCAGCGTGCTGCGCGCGGTCGGCCCCATGGGGGATTTCACCTGTGCGCGCCATAAGGCGGAGAAATATCTGTTCCTCTCCGGCGGCAGCGGCATCACGCCGCTCATGTCCATGGCGCGCGCCCATCATGATCTCGCGAGCGGCGCGGACATCGTGTTCATGCACAGCGCCAGGACGCCGGACGACATCATCTTCCGCGCCGAGCTGGAATTGATGGCGCGTAACCTGCCGTCCTTCCGCTTCGCCGCCATCTGCGAGCGGGAGAGCGAATTTCATCCCTGGCACGGCTTCATGGGGCGGCTGCGCCCCTCGCACCTCGATATTGCAGCTCCCGATTTCCGCGAGCGGGAGGTCTTCGTCTGCGGCCCGGCGCCCTATATGGCGGCGGTGCGCGAGATGCTGCGCGGCGCCGGCTTCGACATGGCCCGCTACCACGAGGAGAGTTTCGATTTCGCCGCGCTCGCCGGCGCGGAGCCGCAGGTGGCCGAGGCCGTCATAGCGGCCGAAGCGGGCATGGACAAAGCGGCGATGGAGCCGCCGCCGGCGGTGCAGACCTACAGCGTCGAATTCCGCAAGAGCGGCCGCACCATCCCATGCGCGGCAGACATGAACGTGCTGGAAGCGGCGCGCCGCGCCGGCCTGCGGCTGCCCTCCTCCTGCACCAAGGGCCTATGCGGCACCTGCAAGAGCAGGATGGTGGAGGGCACGGTGGAGATGAAGCACGGCGGCGGCATCCGCCAGCGGGAGATCGACGCGGGCATGGTGCTGATCTGTTGTTCCAAGCCCACCAGCGACCTCGTGATCGAGCGGTGAGCATGCACGGCGCCATCAAATCCGCCCAGGTCGCGCCCGAAATTGCCGCCGCACCGGAACCGGCCGACGAGCCGATGGCCCGGCTGCGGCGCATCGGCTTTCTCACCTTGCCCAATTATTCCATGATCGCGCTCTCGAACGCGCTCGAAGCCTGCCGCATGGCCAATTACGTCACCGGCGGCGCGGCCTATTCCTGGCAGGTGCTGACCGTGGACGGCGCCGCGTGCCCCGCCAGCAACGGCCTCAGCCTCAGCCCCACGGCGCGGCTTGCGGAATCGGGTCCGCTGGACCTGCTGATCGTGTGCGGCGGCATCGACGTGCGCCATGCGGTGGCCCGGTCCACGCGCGATGCCCTGCGCCGCGCGGCGCGCAAAGGGGTGGCGCTCGGCGCGCTGTGCACCGGCACGTTTGCGCTCGCGGAAGCGGGCCTGCTGAACGGCTATCGCTGCGCCATCCATTGGGAGAACCTCGCCGCCATCCGCGAGGAATTCCCCGATGTGGCGTTCCAGGAGGACGCCTTCGTCATCGATCGCGACCGCCTCACCTGCACCGGGGGCGTCGCGCCGCTGGAGATGATGCTGGTGATGATCGCCGCAGCTCTCGGTCCGCGCACGGCGGGCGCGGTGGCGGACCAGTTCATCGTGCGGCGCAGCGGCGCGCCGGAGGGGCGCAAGGCCCCTCTCGCCCCCGAGGTCGCGGCGCGCCAGCCGGCGCTCGCCAAGGCGGTGGAGCTGATGGCGCGCCACGTGGAAAAGCCCATGTCGGTGGCCGATGTCGCGGCCGCCGTCGCGCTCTCCCAGCGCCAGCTCGAACGCCTGTTTCAGCATCATCTCGCCCAGTCGCCGGGGGTGTTTTATCTCGGCCTGCGGCTGAACCGCGCCCGCGAATTGCTGCGCCTCTCGCCCTTGCCGGTGACCGATGTGGCGTTCGCCTGCGGCTTCCAGTCGGCGGCGCATTTCTCCGTCGCCTACGGGCGGCGCTACGGCCATTCCCCGAAAGCGGAGCGCGCCGCATGATCTTCCTTCCTGCCAGCGCCGCGGGCGCCGGAGCCTGCTCATGATCGCGAATGCCGACGCGCTGCTCAAACCCCTGACGCTGAAGGGCCTCACCATCCGCAACCGGGTGATGAGCACCTCCCACGCGCCCGGCTATGGCAAGGACGGCAAGCCGCAGGAGCGCTACCAGCTCTATCACGAGGAAAAGGCCAAGGGCGGCATCGGGCTCACCATGTTCGGCGGCTCCTCCTCGGTGGCCCTGGACAGCCCCGCCGCGCCCTGGAACCAGGTGTCGGTGGCGGACGACAGCGTCATCCCCTTCTTCCAGAGCTTTTCGGACCGCATCCACCGGCACGGCGCCAAGCTGATGATCCAGCTGACCCACATGGGCCGGCGCACCAAATGGGACACGGAGAACTGGTTTCCCACCGTCTCCTCTTCGCCGCGCCGCGAGCCGGCCTCCCGCACCATTCCCAAGGAGCTGGAAGAGGAGGACATCGCCCGCATCGTCAAGGATTTCGCGGCGGCGGTGCGGCGCTGCAAGGAAGGCGGGCTCGACGGCTGCGAGGTCTCCGCCGCCCACGGCCATCTCATCGACCAATTCTGGTCACCTTCAGTGAACCACCGCACCGACCGCTATGGCGGCAGCCTGGAAAACCGCATGCGCTTCGGCCGCGAGGTGCTCCAGGCCATGCGGCGGGCGGCGGGCGACGATTACGTCATCGGCATCCGCATGTCTGGCGACGAGATGATCGCCGACGGTCTCCCGCACGAGGAGTGCGTGGAGATCGCGGCCAGCTATGCCCGCGAGGGACTGGTGGATTTCATCAATGTGCTGGGCGGGCAGGCGCGGGACGACATGGCGCACGCCATTTCCCTGCCCAATATGTCCTTCCCCGTCGCGCCGTTCCTGCACCTGCCGAGCGCCATCAAGCGCGAGGTGGAGGTGCCGGTGTTCCATGCCCAGCGCGTGACCGACCTTGCCAGCGCCGCCCGCGCGGTGGCGGAAGGCCATGTGGACATGGTCGCCATGACCCGCGCCCATATCGCCGACCCGCACCTCGTGAAGAAGCTCAGCGAGGGGCGCGAGGACGATATCCGCCAGTGCGTCGGCGCCGGCTATTGCATCGACCGCATCTATGTGGGCGGCGATGCCCTGTGCATCCAGAACGCCGCCACCGGCCGCGAGGCCACCATGCCCCACGTCATCCCGAAGGCAGACGCGCGGCGCAAGGTGGTGGTGGTCGGCGCCGGGCCGGGCGGGCTGGAGGCGGCGCGGGTGTGCGCCGCGCGCGGGCATAAGGTGGTGCTGTTCGAGAAGAACGCGGCCGCCGGCGGGCAGATCAACATCGCCGCGAAAGCCGGCTGGCGCGAGGCGCTCTCGGGCATTCCGCGCTGGCTGGTGGGGCAGGTGGTGAAGCTGGGCGTGGACCTGCGCCTCGGCACCGAGGCGAGCGAGGCCGCCATTCTCGCCGAGGCGCCGGACGTGGTGATCGTCGCCACCGGCGGCGCGCCGAGCCTCGGTCCTGCCAAGGGGGCCGAGCGCGCGGTCTCCACCGCCGATGTCCTCTCCGGCGCGGTGGAGCTTTCCGGCTCGGTTCTGCTGTTCGACGAGATGGGCCAGCACAATGCGGCTTCCACCGCCGAAATGCTGGCGAAGCGCGGGTGTCTGGTGGAGTTCGTCACGTCCGATCGCTATCCGGCGCAGGAGGTGGGCACCACCAACCAGCCGATCCATTATCGCGAACTCTACAAGCTCGGCGTGGTGTTCTCGCCCAATCTCGATTTGATCGAGATCTATCCTGAGGGCAATCGCCTGGTGGCGGCGCTGCGCAATACCTTCACCGACGCCGAGGAGGAGCGGATCGTCGATCACGTGGTCGTCGAATACGGCACCTTGCCGGTGGACGGGCTCTATCGCGCGCTCAAAGCCCGTTCGGTGAATGCGGGGCAGATCGATCTCGACGCCATCGTCGCCGGCGCCCCGCAGCCGTTCAATCTCACGGCGGGCTTCGCGCTCTATCGGGTGGGGGACGCGCTCGCCGGGCGCAACATCCACGCGGCCATCTACGACGCCTTGCGCCTCTGCAAGGACATCTGAGCCATGAGCGCCGCCTTCGGCCTGTCCCTCCTGGTGTGGCTGATGGCCCTGGTGGCGCTCGCCGGCATCGCCACGCGCGTCAATCTGTGGCGCAAGGGCCGGGCGGCGCGGGTGGATTGGGCGGCCGGGCTCCTCGCCGTGCCGAAGCGCTATCTCGTCGATGTGCATCACATCGTCCAGCGGGATGTGTGCGCCGCGCGGATGCACATGCTGGTGGCGGGCGGGCTGCTCGCGGGCTCGGGCCTGGCCGCGATCGGGATCGTCCCGGGCCTCGGCGGATCACGCGTTTATTGGGCGCTCACCGCGCTTGCTTTCGCCGTGATGCTCACCGGCGCCGGCGTGGCCGGCCTGCGCCGCTATCCGAAGCGTCCGGCGCGGCTCTCCGGCGGACGGTTCCAGATTCTGCCGCTGTTGCTGATGGGATATGCCACCGGCGCCCTGCTGGTTGCGGCGTTCGCGGCGCTGGGCGTGCCCGGCGGCTTCGTGCCGCTCGCCTGTGCCGCCGCCGCGGGCCTCGCGCTGGCATGGCAGACGCGACGCGGCCCCCTGCGCCATGCTCTGGCCGGCGCGCTCCATCTTGCGGCGCATCCGCGCCCGGCACGCTTTTCCGGCCTGCGCGACGTGGCGCTGGCGCCGCTGGATCTCGGCGCGGAGCGGCTCGGCGTCGAGGCGCCGCGCGATTTCGCCTGGAACCGGCTTCTTGGCTTCGATGCCTGCGTGCAATGCGGGCGCTGCGAGGCGGCGTGCCCGGCGTTTGCCGCCGGCCAGCCGCTCAATCCCAAGCGGCTGATCCAGGATCTCGTCGGCGCCATGGACGGCGGCGCAGGCACTTATGCCGGCAGCCCCCATCCCCATGCCCGGCCGGTGGCCGGCACGGGCGGTGCCGATGCGTCCCTGGTCGGCGCGGCGGCGATGATCCATCCCGATACGCTATGGTCCTGCACCACCTGCCGCGCGTGCGTCGAGGAATGCCCGATGATGATCGAGCATGTGGATGCCATCATCGACCTGCGCCGGCACCAGACCTTGATGCTGGGCGCCGTGCCGGAAAAGGCCGCGATCCCGCTCGACGATCTGCGCGACACCGACGAGGCGGGCGGCCGCGCCCTTTCCGCCCGCGCCGATTTCGCCGCCGGGCTGGACCTGCCGGTCGCGCGGCCGGGCGTGCCGGTGGACGTGCTGCTGTGGCTCGGGGAAGGCGCCTATGACCTGCGCTATGGGCGCACGTTGCGGGCGCTGGTGCGGCTGCTGCGGGAAGCGAAGGTGGATTTCGCCATTCTCGGCGCGGACGAGCGCGATTGCGGCGATCTGGCCCGGCGCCTTGGGGACGAGGCCACCTTCGCGCGGCTGGCGCGGGAGAATGTGGCCACCCTTTCCCATCTGCGCTTCGCCCGCATCCTCACCGCCGATCCCCACGCGCTGAACAGCTTGCGCAACGATTATCCGGCCTTCGGCGGCCATTACGAGGTGTGGCACCACACCGCCTTTCTCGAGGCGCTGGTGGGCGAGGAAAAGCTTGCGCTCGGGGCGCTCGGGGGCCTCGCGGTGACCTATCACGACCCCTGCTATCTCGGCCGCTACAATGGCGAGGTGGACGCTCCGCGCCGGCTGCTCGACGCGCTCGGCCTCGCGCGCAGCGAGATGGCACGCCACGGCACGCGTTCGCTGTGCTGTGGGGGCGGGGGGGGCGCGCCCTTGAGCGACATCGAGGGCGAGCGCCGCATTCCCGATATGCGCATGGACCAGGCGCGGGAGACCGGCGCGGCCGTGGTCGCCGTGGCCTGTCCCACCTGCACCGCCATGCTGGAGGGCGTCGTCGGCGCCCGGCCCGAGGTGCGCGACGTGGCCGAACTGGTGCTGGCCGCCTTCGAGGCCGGGCAGGGCGCGCCCACGCCCGGGCGCCGCGCCCTGGAGCTTCAGCCATGAGCCGCCCGCGCCGCGACCCGAGGGCCGAGCGCGTGGCGCGGCAGATCGCGGCGGCCCCGGCCGGAACGGGCGCGCGCCCGCGGTTCGATCTGTTCGCATCGCCCGCCGCTCCGGTATCGCGGCGCGATCCCCGTGCTTATTGGGCGGCCGCTCGGGTAGTGGGCGGCGCACGGCTTCGGTTCGATCTCAGCCTGCTGGGGCAGGGCGGGGGGCCCGCGGTGCACGAGCCCGCGGGCGAACCCGCGCCAAAGGCGCCGCCGGTTCGGATCATCGAAGATCCCGCTTTCCTGGTCGTGGCGCTGGCCGATGCGCCGGGCGGCCATCTCACGACGCAGGACCGTCAGCTCCTCGGCGCCGCGCGTCTGCTTGCCGATTCCGGCGGCGGGGCGGTGCTGCTGCTCGCGTCCCTCCTGCCGGAAGATGCCGGCGCGGCCGGCGCGGACCGGGTGGGCGTGCTGCGGGCCGCCGATCCCGATGGCCGCGCCGATGCGCTCGCGGCCGCGATCCTGGCCCATGCGCCACGCCATGTGCTGTTTCCCGAGACCCAGGCGGGCGGCGACCTCGCGCGGCGGGTCGCGGTGCGCCTTGGCGAGCCCTTGTTCTGCGGCGCCGAGCAGATCAGCGCCAAGAGCGTCGCACGCCCGGCGCGGGGCGGCACGGTGGAGCGGCGATGCGCGCCGCCGCGCCTCATCACCCTCGCGGACGGCGCGGCGGCGCCCCATGGCCGTGTGCCGCACGAGGCGCGCGTGCTGGACCTCTCCCTGCCCGAGGAAGCGGGCGACGCCCGCATTCTGGCGGCGGAAAGCGTGCCCGCCGATCCCGCGACGGTGGCCTTGGGGGAGGCGGATTTCGTGCTTTCCGCCGGCAATGGCGTGAGCGATTTCGCCGCCTTCCGCGCCTTGGCCGAGGCGCTCGGCGCGACGCCGGGGGCGAGCCGCATGGTGTGCGACGCCGGCCTCATGCCCCGCGCCGCGCAGGTGGGCGCTTCCGGCACCGTGCTGGAGGCGCGCTGCTATTTCGCCCTCGGCATCGCCGGCGCGCCGCAGCACCTGCAAGGCATCGCCAAATGCGAGCATGTGCTTGCGGTGAACACCGATTTACACGCCGCCATGGTGGAGCGGGCGGGGCTTGCCATCGTGCAGGATGCGCAACTGGTCATGCCCGCGCTGCTCCAGGCGCTGCGGGAGGAGGGCGCATGAAGGCGCTGGTTCTGCTCTCGCAAGGCCGCCATCCGGTCTCCGCAAAGCCCTGCCTGCTGCGCGCCGAGGCCCAGGCGGCGCGTCTTGCGGCCGGGCTCGATGCGCGCGCAACCGGCCTGCACGCTGGCCCCGCGCTCGGCGCCGTCCGCGAGGCCCTCGGGCGTGGGCTCGCCGGTCTCACGCACTTGCGGATGGCGGCGGATGCCGACCCGGTGCCGGCGCTTGCCGCCGAGATCGCGACGGCGGCGCCCGATGTGGTGTTCGCCGGCCCGCGCGGCCAGGGCGGCGAGGATACGGGGCTCGTGCCCTATGCGCTGGCCCATCGGCTCGGTTGGCCGCTGCTCCCCGACGCGGTGGCGCTCGTGCCGGGCGTCGAGGCGGGCACAATGGTGGTCGAGCAGGCCCTGCCCAAGGGCGCGCGCCGCCGGGTGACGGTGCGCCTGCCCATCGTCGTCACGGTTCATGCCGGCGCGCCGGCGCCCCTGCCGTTCGCCTTCGCCAAGGCCCGGCGGGGGGATGTGGACGTGCGTGCGGCCGAGGGGCCGGTTTGCGCTCCCGAGGGCGAGGAGCGGCCCTATCGCAAGCGGCCGAAACTCGCGGCGCGCCCCCTGGGCGGAACGGCGGCGGAGCGCCTCGCCGCCGCGACCGGCGGATCGGCGGCCGGCGGGCGGGTGCTGGTCCGCCCCGCGCCGGAGGAGGCGGCCCGCGAGATCCTCGCCTTCCTGCGCCAGATCGGCATGCCGAAATCCGCGCGCTGAACGTTTCACCGAAATCGCGGTTTGGTCCGCCGAAACGCGCCCGAACTCCCTCACGAGACCCCTATTCTACTTCGCCAAGTCTTTGTTTCACGTGAAACATTTTCCTCAGCGCTGGGCGGTACGCCAGTTTTCCGCGGTGTAATAAGGCGCGTTGGAGGCCGCCAGCGCCGGTTTGCCGAGGATGATGTCGGCCGCCTTTTCCCCGATCATGATGGTGGGCGCATTGAGGTTTCCCGTCGTCACGGACGGCATGATGGAGCTGTCCACCACCCGTAACCCCTCGACGCCAATGACTTTTGTGTCCGGCGTCACCACAGCCATGGGATCGTCCGCCCGTCCCATCTTGCAGCTGCACGAGGGGTGATAGGCGCTCTCCACATGGGCGCGCACGAAGGCGTCGATCTCCTCGTCGCGGGTCACCTCGGCCCCCGGCTGGATCTCCCGCCCGCGATAAGGATCGAACGCTTTCTGGGCAAAGATCTCGCGCGTCAGCCGCACGCAGGCGCGCATCTCCACCATGTCGTCTTCATGACTGAGATAATTGAACAAAATGCGCGGATGCTCCTTGGGATCGGATGATTTCAGCCGCACCCAGCCCCGGCTTTTGGTGCGCATGGGGCCGACATGGGCCTGGAACCCGTGCTCGCTGGCGAGGCCCTTGCCGTCATAGGTCACGGCCAGCGGGATGAAATGATACTGGATGTCGGGATAGCGTATGCCCGGCCGGGAGCGGATGAATCCGCAGGTCTCGAAATGGTTGGTGGCCCCGAGCCCGGTCTTGGTGAGCAGCCATTGGGCGCCGACCAGCGCGCGCGGGATGAATCCGGTCTTGGAATAAAGCGTAATCGGCTGGGTGCAGGCCACCTGGAAATAGAATTCCAGATGATCCTGAAGGTTTTCCCCGACGCCAGGACGATCCGCCACCACCTCGATGCCCAGCTCCGCAAGTTCCCCCGCCGCACCGATGCCGGAAAGCTTGAGCAGCTTAGGCGAATTGATCGGCCCGCTGGAAACGATCACCTCCCGCCGCGCCCGCACCACATGCTGAACCCCCTCCTGCTCATAGCGCACGCCCACCGCGCGGCGGCCCTCGAACAGGATCTGCGAGGCCAGGGCATGGGTGATTAGGCTAAGATTGGGGCGCTTCAGGGCGGGCTTGAGATAGGCGTTGGCGGTGGACCAGCGCACCCCGTTCTTCACCGTCATGTCCATGCGCCCGAAGCCTTCTTGCTGGGCGCCGTTGATGTCGGAGGTCGCGGGATAGCCGGCTTGCTGTGCGGCCTCGACGAAGACGTTGTACAGCGGGTTTTCGACTGGGCCGTAACTGGTCGTGAGCTGGCCGGAGGCGCCGCGATACTCATCGCCGCCCTCTTGCCGGCCTTCCGCGCGTTGGAAATAGGGCAGCACGTCGCGATAGCCCCAGCCGTGCGCGCCTTCTTCCTCCCAGCGGTCGAAATCGTGAGGATTGCCACGCACATAGACCATGCCGTTGACGGAAGACGAGCCGCCGATGACCTTGCCGCGGGGACACACGAGGCGCCGCCCGCCGAGGCCGGGCTCCGGCTCGGTCTCGAACCCCCAATTATATTTCGGCATGTTCATGGGCATGGACAGCGCCGCCGGCATCTGGATCAGCACCGAGCGGTCGGAGCCGCCATATTCCAGCACCAGCACCGTGTTGCTGCCATCCGCGGAAAGCCGGTCCGCCAGCACCGCTCCGGCCGACCCCGAGCCGACGATGACATAATCGAATTCCTGCGCGGTTGCTTGCGAAGAGGGCACGATGCGCTCCATCAATAGGGCGAGGCCACGCGTCCGAGATTGACGTAGACACTCTTGATCTGGGTGTAATGCTCGATCGCCGCGCGGCTGTTCTCGCGGCCGATGCCGGATTGCTTGTAACCCCCGAAAGGCATCTCCACCGGCGTGATGTTGTATTGGTTGATCCAGCAGGTGCCAGCCTCGATCCGCGCGATCACACGGTAGGCGCGGGCGAGATCGCGGGTGAAGACGCCGGCGGCGAGGCCGAAGACGGTGTCGTTGGCGCGGGCGATCACCTCGTCCTCGCTCGTGAATTCCAACACCGACATGACCGGGCCGAAGATCTCCTCGCGTACGTTCGGCATGTCGTCGGTGCAGCCATCGAAGATGGTGGGGGCGACGAAATAGCCCTTCTTTAACGCGCCGGTCTCGATGCGATGGCCGCCCGCGATCAACTTGGCGCCAGCGGCTTTCGCCGCCTCGATATAGCCGAGCACCTTTTCCATGTGGGCGCGGGAGATGAGGGCGCCCACATGGGTTTTCGGATCCTGCGGATCGCCCACGATCATCTTCTTCGTGCGCTCCGCGAGCTGCTCGATGAAGGCTCCGCGGATAGAGGCGTGCACGAACACCCGCGTGCCGTTGGAGCAGATTTCCCCGCCGGAATAGAAATTCCCCAACATGGCGGCGGAGACCGCGTCCTCTATATTGGCATCCTCGAACACGATCAGCGGGGATTTGCCACCGAGTTCCAGCGTTACCTGCTTGAGCGTTCCGGCGGCGTCCGCCATGACCTTCTTGCCGGTGCCGGCTTCCCCGGTGAGGGAGACCTTCGCGATGTCGGGATGACGGGTCAGCAGGCGCCCGGTATCGGCGAAGCCCTGCACCACGTTGAAGACGCCATCTGGGACGCCCGCCTCGCTCATGATTTCCGCCAGCTTCACGGCAGTGAGCGGGGTCAGCTCCGCGGGCTTGAAGATCATGGCATTGCCGCAAGCGAGCGCGGGCGCGGCCTTCCAGCAGGCGATCTGGAGCGGATAATTCCAGGCCCCGATCCCCGCCACCACGCCCAGCGCCTCGCGCCGCGTATAGCCGAAGGCTTCGGGGCCGAGGTCGAGGTGCTCGCCGGTAATGGTCGGAGCGACACCGGCGAAATATTCCAGGCAATCGGCACCTGAAATCACATCAACCACACTGGTTTCCTGGATCGGCTTGCCGGTGTCCAGGGTCTCCAGATGGGCGAGTTCTTCGTTGCGGGTGCGCAGGATATCGGCGACCCGGCGCAGGATGCGGCCGCGCTCGGTCCCGGTCATGGCGCCCCACACCTTCTGCCCCGCCCGTGCGGCGGCGACGGCGCGCGCGATCTCAGCGGCGCCGGCGATCTCGATTTCCGCCAGGATCTCGCCAGTGGCGGGGTTTTCGGTGGTGAAGGTGGCCTTCTCCCGTGTCCCCACAGGTCCGCCGCCGATCTGGTTGCGGACGGGAGCGCCGGCTGTCTTGGACTCGGGCGCGCTGACGGGCGCGTTCAACGGCGCGGCTGCGGCGAGCTGGGAATCGGCGAACGCCGTGGCGATGGCGCGGGCGGCCGCGCTGTCCGGCTCGCCGTCGCTGGAAAGGGTTGCGCGCAGCCACAGGCCGTCGATCACGGCGGCGATGGAGACGGCGATGCGCTGGGCGTCGGCTGCCGGCACCAGCTTCTTCAAGGCGTGGACGAGATCTGAAATCATGCGGCGCTGGTAGACGTTCTGCACCCGCGCGAAGCGCTTCTCGTGGATCACCTGACCCCAGAAGGCGAGCCACACCGAAGAGGTGCGGCGGTCGAATTCGGCGGGGGCGAGATTGGCCTCGATCACGGCCTGGACGCGCTCACGGGGGTGCGGGCGGCGGCAAGCCGGCTTGCGGTACCGGTGGCGAGACGGCGCGCAAGATGACGCAACGTGGCTTCCAGAAGCCCATTTTTGTCGCCGAAATAATGCGCCACGAGGCCGGGGGAAACGTTCGCGCGCCGGGCGATCTGCACCAAGGTGGTGGCGACGAAGCCGATATCCGCGAGGCAGACGATGGTCGCGTCGATCAATTGCTGGCGGCGCGCATCTTCCGCCTCGAACCGGGCCTGCGCTGCCTCTGCCATGCTCGTCTTCCCTCTGCGACCGTTTCATTGATTATACGTTCAATCAGTCATATGCCCAGCGTAAATGTGCGGCACGACCCTCGTTCCTTCGCTTTATCAGTTATCATGCGCCGCACCATGTAATGCCTATCTTTGGTGCGTTGAACGCGCAAATAATGGGCGTGACAAGTCGGCGTTTCATGTGTTGAATGGTCGTTCAATGGAGTCCTTCCAATGGGACCCGTGAAACAAGACGGCCCGTTAAAGCGGCCGCCACCTTCTTACGGAGTGAGGGGCCGCGCGCAGCCGGCCCCGGGCCTTTTCGCAGGGGAACCGACATGACTGGCTTTCGCGTGTTCAAGACATTGACCGCAGCGCTCGCCCTGGGCGCCGCGCTGTTCGTCTTCGGCGGGACGCCCGCCGGGGCCGCCGACGCGCCGTCCTGCAAGACGGTGCGCTTTGCCGATGTGGGCTGGACCGATATCGCCGCCACCACCGCCATCACCTCCACCATCCTCAAGGGGCTGGGCTATACGCCGAAGGTGCAGGTGCTGGCCGTTCCGGTGACCTATACCTCCCTTAAGAACAAGGACATCGACGTGTTCCTCGGCAATTGGATGCCGACCATGGAAGCCGACCGCAAACCCTATGTGGACGACAAGTCGGTTGAAGTGCTCAACGCCAATCTGGAAGGCGCCAAATATACCCTGGCCGTGCCGACCTATCTCTACGATGCCGGGTTGAAGACCTTCGCTGACATCGCCAAGTTCAAGGACAAGCTGAAGGGCAAGATTTACGGCATCGAGCCGGGCAATGACGGCAACCGGCTGATCATCGGCATGATCAAGGACGACAAGTTCGGCCTCGGCAAGTTCGAGATCGTCGAATCCAGCGAGCAGGGCATGCTCTCGCAAGTGGAACGCGCCACCAAGCGCAAGGAGCCCATCGTGTTCCTCGGCTGGGAGCCCCATCCGATGAACACCAAGTTCTCCATCAAGTATCTGGAAGGCGGAGACGACGTATTCGGCCCGGATCTGGGCGGCGCGACCATCTACACCAATGTGCGCGCGGGCTGGCTCGGCGAATGCCCCAATGCCGGCACGCTGATCAAGAACCTCAAGTTTTCGCTGCCGCTGGAAAACGTCGTGATGGGCTATATCCTGTTCGACAGCATGGAAGCCGACAAGGCCGCCGAGAAGTGGCTGAAGGCCAATCCCAAGGTGTGGGAGCCCTGGCTGAAGGGCGTCACCACCATCGACGGCAAGCCGGGGTTTGAGGCCGTGAAGGCCTCCCTGAAAATCTGAGCATGGGCCGCGGCATGCGTGCCGCGGCTGTCCTCCGCGGGCCGGGTGCCCGTGGGCAGCGACCATCGTCATCATCGCAGCGCAGGCGGGGATTGGCCCATGTATGACTGGCTCACCGAACATAAGATCCCGCTCGGCCAGTGGCTCAAGGCGGTGGTCGATTTCCTGAGCACCCATGCGCAGGCGGTGTTCGACCTCATCTCGCTTGTGCTTGGGGCGATGATCGGCGGGTTGACCGACCTGCTGCTGTTCGTGCCTCCGCTGCTGCTGATCGCGCTCTGTGCGGTCGGGGCCTATCTGGTGCACCGCTCCATTGGGCTTGCGGTGTTCATCCTGGCGGCGCTGCTGCTGGTGGCCAATCTCGGCTATTGGAACGCCACCATCGAAACTTTGTCGCTGGTGCTGTGCGCCACCTTCGTGTGCGTCATCATCGGCGTGCCGGTGGGCATCGCGGCCGCGCACCGGCCCTGGCTCTACACCGCCATCCGGCCGATCCTCGACCTGATGCAGACCATCCCCACCTTCGTCTATCTCATTCCGACCCTGGTGCTGTTCGGCCTCGGCGTGGTGCCGGGGCTCATCTCAACGGTCATCTTCGCCCTGCCGGCGCCGATCCGTCTCACCCATCTCGGCATTTCCTCGGTGCCGCCGGCTTTGGTGGAAGCCGGGGAAGCCTTCGGCGCCACCAAGCGGCAATTGCTGTTCAAGGTGGAGCTGCCCTATGCCCTGCCCACCATCATGGCCGGCATCACCCAATGCATCATGCTCAGCCTCTCCATGGTGGTGATCGCGGCCCTGGTCGGGTCGGACGGGCTCGGCAAGCCGGTGGTGCGGGCGCTCAACACCGTGAATGTCGCCATGGGCTTTGAATCCGGCATGGCCATCGTCATTCTCGCCATCGTGCTCGACCGGGTGTGCAAGCGGCCCGAGCACCGGGCGCGCCGTTCCAGGAAGGCCTGAGCCATGACCGCGCTTCCCGTGAGCCTCTCCGCGCCGGAGCAAGAAGCGGCGCCGGCCTCCGCCTCGGTGGAGTTCCGCAATGTGGACATCGTGTTCGGCCGCCAGCGCCAGCACGCGCTCGCCATGATCGACGCGGGCGCGACGCGCGACACGATCCTGGAGGCGACGGGATGCGTGCTCGGCGCCGCCGGGGTCAATCTCAAGATCGGGCGCGGGGAAATCTGCGTGCTGATGGGCCTGTCGGGCTCGGGAAAGAGCACGATCCTGCGGGCGGTGAACCGCCTTAACACGGTGGTGCGGGGCGAAGTGTTCGTGCGCCATGAGGGCACGCTCGTGGATGTGGCGCGCTGCGATGCGCGCATGCTGCGGGAAATCCGCATGCACACGGTCTCCATGGTGTTCCAGCAGTTCGGCCTGCTGCCCTGGCGCACGGTGCGCGAAAATGTCGGCTTCGGCCTGGAATTGCGCGGCACGCCCGCCGCCGAGCGCAATCGCCTCGTGGACGAGAAGCTCGCCATGGTGGGCCTTTCCATGTGGGCGGACAAATATGCCAATGAACTCTCCGGCGGCATGCAGCAGCGCGTGGGCCTGGCCCGCGCCTTCGCCACCGACGCCGACATCCTGCTCATGGACGAGCCGTTCTCCGCGCTCGACCCGCTGATCCGCGACAAATTGCAGGACGAATTGCTGGATCTGCAGAAGCGCATCCAAAAGACCATCGTCTTCGTCAGCCACGATCTCGACGAAGCGCTGAAGATCGGCAACACCATTGCCATCATGGAAGGTGGGCGGATCGTCCAGGCTGGCACGGCCGAAGACATCTTGCTCCGGCCGGCGAACGATTACGTCGCCGAATTCGTCAAGCACATGAACCCGCTAAACGTGTTGCGCGGCAATGCGGTGATGACGCCGGCGAGCGCACTCCGGCGCGACGACGGCGTGATCCTGCTCGGCAAGGAAGGGCAGGTGCGCGTGACCATGGATGGCGAAGGGCGGCCGGTCTCCGTCACGCTGAACGGGCATCGGGGACGGCTGGTGGCGGCGGACCCGGAGAGCGGGGCGGTCGCGCCCCATGCGGATGTGATCGTCGCGCCTGTGGACTTGAAGCTGAAGGCGGCCATCGCGCTCAAATGCCAGACCGATCATCCGATTCTGCTGGTGGACCAGCTCGGCCGCCTTGCCGGCCTGTGCGACGATGACGAGATTTATCGCGGCCTGCTGCGTCGCGGGACCTGACGCCGCACGGCTACCAAATCGCGGCCGCCGTGCCGAGCGGGCCCGCCGGCCGCTCCCAGAACATGGGGCTGCCCTGCACGCGCAGCGGGGGGCGCAGGCGATGCGCCGGCCCCCAGCCGGTCTGCTCCAGGCCCGGCGCATAGTCCGCAGCCTGCGGCGCCTCCAGCGGGTCCGACACGGGCGCTGCCGGCAGGGAGACCAACAACTCTGCCACCCGCGCGAGGGAACTGCGCCAGAGCGAACCGAGCCCCGTCGCCCGCCGCACCGTGAGCCCGCGCAGCACGGCGCCCGCCAGCAGATAGCCCGTTGCATGGTCCAGCGCCTGCACCGGCAAGGGCTTGGGCCGATCGGTGCCGAACGCCCGCATGCCGGCCTCGGCAATGCCGCAGCTCATCTGCACCAGGCTGTCGAAGCCGCGCCGCTTCGCCCAAGGGCCGGTCCAGCCATAGGCATCCAGGCAGACGTCCACCAGGCCGGGCCGGATCGCCTGCCGCTCCGCCGAGCCGAGGCCGAGGCGTTCCAGCGCATCCGCGCGATAGCCGTGCACCATCACGTCCGCCTCGGCGAGCAGGGCCGTCAACCGGTCACGCCCGTCTCTCTCGCGCAGGTCGAGCCGGGCACAGCGCTTGCCGAGGGTCACGTCGGGCAGCACGGCGGCGTCGTCCCAGAATGGCGGGTCGATGCGCAAGACGTCGGCGCCGAAGCCGGCGAGGAAGCGTGTGGCCGTGGGACCCGCAAGAACGCGGGTGAGGTCCAGCACCTTGAGGCCGGCAAGCGGGCGGGCGCTGCGGATCGGGCACTCGGGCCGCTCGCTCGCCGCGCCTTCCTCTCGCCAGAACAAGGGTTCGGCAGCAACCGCCCGCCCCTGCGGATGCACCATCCATTCGGTTCGGCTGCGCATCACAGCGGCGCAGCCGCACTGTTCCACGATGGCGCTTTCCAGCGCCTCGCCGTTCCATCGCGCCACCGCCTCGGCGACGGCCTCACGCTCGGCCGCGACGCCGAGCACAGCCAGCGCCGCATCGCGATGATGCGGGGCATTGGTGTGAAGGCGGATCCAGCCGTCGGTGGTGGGATAGTCTCCGGCGACCGGATCCCATGCGGGCGGCGGTGTCCAGCCCGATGCCTCTAGCGAAGTTGCGAACCACAGGGACGCAAGGCGCCGGTCCACCTCCAGAGAGGGCATGCTTCCGCCATCGGCGGCATAGTCCGCCAGCGCCAAGCCTGCCACGGCGACGGACGCCGCCGCGAGGTCGCTGACCGCAAAGGCCGAGGGCAGGCTTTGCGCGCCGACCTGCTGCACCGATCCCAGCCGCGCCGGATCGCCGCCCAGCGCGGCCCAGCCGGCGGTCAGGGCATCAGAAAAGGAATCTGCCGCATAGGCGGGAAGGGGAGGGGGCATGGCGCGCTCCTGTCGTGCGGATGCGCTTCACATGAGAACCGGAACCACATATCGTCAATATTGATAATCTCAATCAACATCCGGCGTGCCATGGATCGCTATCTCGGGGCAGAGGAGGCCGCCCGCCGGCTCGGCGTGTCGCGGCAGACCCTTTATGCCTATGTGAGCCGCGGCCTGCTGAAGGCATTCGACGGGGCGGACCCGCGCCAGAGCCGATACTTGGCGCAGGATGTCGACCGCCTGGCCAAGGAGCGGCGGCGCGGACGCCGGCCCAAGGAAATCGCCCAATCGACGCTCGATTGGGGCGTGCCGGTGCTGGAATCCGCGCTCACGCTCATCGAGGGCGAACGGCTTTATTTCCGCGGGCACGACGCGGTGTACCTCGCGGACCGGGCGACGCTGGAAGACATCGCCGGCCTGCTCTGGCAGGTGCCGCTGGATCTCGCCTTTCCCGCCGAGGCGCCGGAAATCTCCCCCGCCTACGGGGTCTTGCTGCCTGCGCTTGCGCCGCTGCCAGCCAACGAGACGCTGCTGACCCTGTTCGCCGCCGGCACCGATGATGACGCCACCGCCGCGTGGCGCCAGGATCCGAGCCTCGAGGCGCGCGGCGCAGGGGCGCTGCTGCGCCATCTCACCGCCGTGGCTTTGCGCGGGCCGCCGGCGGCGGCGCCGGTGCATCTCCAGCTGGCCCGTGCGTTTGGCACCGATGCGGCCGGTGCGGATCTCATCCGCCGTGCGCTGGTTTTGTGTGCCGATCATGAGCTGAACGCTTCCGGCTTCACCGCCCGATGCGTCGCTTCCACCGGCGCCTCCTTGCGCGCGGCGGTGATCGGCGGGTTGGCCGCGCTCAGCGGCTTCCGGCATGGCTCGATGACGGTGCGGGTGGAGAGTTTCTGGGATGCCGTGTCGGGCGCAGACATGGCCGGCAAGATCCGCCGGCGGCTGGAAAGCGGCGAAGCGGTTCCGGGCTTTCACCACCCGCTCTATCCCCACGGCGACGTGCGCGCCAAAGCGCTGCTTGGGCAGGTGCTTCCGCGCGTGCCGCAGGCGCGGGAGATCATCGCCCATGTGGCGGATCTCGCCGGAACCCACCCCTCCGTCGATTTCGCATTGGTCGCCGTGCGGCGGGCGCTGAACCTGCCGGAGGGCGCGGCTTTCCTGCTGTTCGCCATCGGTCGGTGCGTGGGGTGGATCGCCCACGCCCGGGAGCAGCGGGCGACGCAATCCCTCATCCGGCCCCGTGCCATCTATGCCGGGCCGCGCCCCGCATGAGCGGCGCCCGGTTTCGGCCGGGCGCCCGCACGCCTAAAGCGCCGCATAGATGGGGAAGCGCGCGCACAAGGCGGCGACTTCGCCGCGCACCCGCGCTTCGGTCAGGCTGTTGGCGTCTTCGCCGCTCTGCGCGAGCCCCTGGAGCACGTCGGCGATCAGGTTGCCGACGTGTTCGAACTCCGGGATGCCGAAGCCGCGCGTGGTGCCCGCCGGGGTGCCGAGGCGGATGCCGGAGGTGACGGCGGGCTTCTGCGGGTCGAACGGAATGCCGTTCTTGTTGCACGTCAGCCCGGCCCGCTCCAGCGCCGCTTCCGCCGCCTTTCCGGTGACGCCGAACGGCCGCAGGTCCACCAGCACCATGTGGCTGTCGGTGCCGCCGGAAACGATGGCCGCGCCGCGCGCGTAGAGCCGCGCCGCGAGCGCCCGCGCATTGGAGACCACCTGGAGCGCATAGGTGCGGAAGTCCTCCTCCAGCGCCTCGCCGAACGCGACCGCCTTCGCGGCGATCACATGCATCAGCGGGCCGCCCTGGAGGCCGGGGAAGACCGCCGAATTCAGCTTCTTCGCCAGCGCCTCGTCATTGGTGAGGATCAGCCCACCGCGCGGGCCCCGCAGGGTCTTGTGGGTGGTGGTGGTGACGATATGGGCGTGCGGGAAGGGCGAGGGATAGGCGCCCGCCACGATCAGGCCGGCATAATGGGCCGCGTCCACCAGCAGATGCGCGCCGACGGCGTCCGCAATGGCGCGGAAGCGGGCGAAATCAATGATGCGGGGATAGGAGGAGCCGCCGGCGATGATCAGCTTGGGCTTGTGTTCCAGGGCAAGGCGCTCGACCTCGTCATAATCGATCAACGCCGTGTCCGGCCTCACGCCATAGCCGATGGCCTTGAACCATTTGCCGGAGAGCGTCGGCGGGGCGCCGTGGGTGAGATGGCCGCCGGCCGCCAGCGACATGCCGAGGATGGTGTCGCCGGGTTGGAGCAGGGCCATCATCACCGCGCCGTTGGCCTGCGCGCCCGAATGGGGCTGCACGTTCGCGAACCCGCAGCCGAACAGCGCCCTGGCCCGGTCGATGGCGATTTCCTCCACCACGTCCACATGCGCGCAGCCGCCGTAATAGCGTTTGCCGGGCAGACCCTCGGCATATTTGTTCGTGAGCACCGAGCCCTGGGCCGCGAGCACGGCCTGCGAGACGATGTTCTCGGACGCGATCAGCTCGATCTGATCCTGCTGGCGGGCGAGCTCGGCGCCGATGGCGGCGAACACGGCGGTGTCGGCGAACGGGGCGGCGGCGGTTTTCACCTGGATGTTCATCTGGTTTTTTCCTCCGGACGTCGGGCAATAGAAAAGCGTTCGGCGCGCGGCTGAGCCGGGCCGTTCTTCAGTGCGGGCAGGCGCCCCTCAGGCGGGGCGGCGCCTCAGCATTCGGGTACGTTCACCGCGAGGCCTCCCTGGGAGGTCTCCTTGTATTTGGACTGCATGTCGGCGCCGGTCTGGCGCATGGTCTCGATCACCTGATCGAGCGAGACGTGATGGATTCCGTCGCCCCGCAGCGCCAGCGAGGCGGCGGCGATGGCCTTGTTGGCGCCGAAGGCGTTGCGCTCGATGCAGGGGATCTGCACCAGGCCGCCGATCGGGTCGCAGGTCATGCCGAGATGGTGCTCCATGGCGATCTCGGCGGCATTCTCGATCTGCTCCGGTGTTGCGCCGAGCACCGCCGCGAGGCCGGCCGCGGCCATGGAGGCGGCGGAGCCCACTTCGCCCTGGCAGCCTACTTCGGCGCCGGAGATGGAGGCGTTGCGCTTGATCAGCGCGCCCACCGCTGCCGCGGTCAGCAGGAAGGCGCGCAGATGCTCCCGCGTCACGCCGGGGCAGAAATCCCGCGCATAGCGCAGCACCGCCGGCACGATGCCCGCCGCGCCGTTGGTGGGGGCGGTGACGACCCGGCCGCCGGCGGCATTCTCCTCATTCACCGCGATGGCGAACACCGAGACCCAGTCCATGATTTCGTGCGGCGGGCGCTGGTTGCGCAGATGATCGGCCTCCAGCTTCTCGCGGATCGCCTTGGCACGGCGCTTCACGCGCAGCCGCCCCGGCAGGCTGCCGTCGACGCTCAAGCCCCGGTCGATGCAGGCGAACATGGCGTGCGCGATGGCGTCGAGGCCCATCTCCACCTCGGAACGGGGCCGCAGTGCGCATTCGTTCGCCATCTGCACCTCGGCCATGGAAAGGCCGCCGCGCGCGCAGGCAGTCAGCAGGTCCACGGCGCTGTCGAAGGGGTGTGGCACGGGCTTCTCGTCGGCCGCGAGGGTTTCCCCGTCCTCCACGACGAAGCCGCCGCCAATGGAGTAGAACACCGTCTCCTTCACCACAGCGCCTTCCGCATCGAAGGCGCGGAAGCGCATGGCGTTGGAATGCAAGGGCAGCAGCGTTTCGAAATCGAAGATCAGGTCGGCGTCGGGATCGAATGCCACGCGCAGACCGGAGCCGGTCGAGATCGCCTTCTCGATGGTGAGGCGGGCCACCAGCGCCGGCACGTCGTCCGGGTCCAGCGCGGCGGGCACCGCGCCCATGAGGCCGAGACAGATGGCGCGGTCGGAAGCATGGCCCTTGCCGGTCCAGGCGAGCGAGCCGAACACCTCTGCGGTCACCCTGTGGGTCGTCTCCGGCAGCGCGTCACGAAACCGCTTGGCCGCCACCATCGGGCCGACCGTATGGGAGGAGGAGGGGCCGATGCCGATCTTGAAGAGGTCGAACACGCTGATCATTGCTTCTCGCCCTCCCTGGTCGCGTTCGGCCGGTCTCTTCCGGCTCTGCTTCGACCTTGCCCGAACGCGCGTCTTGCATCTCGGCCGGGTACGACTAGCATCTGGAACAAATGCGACATGCAAGCGACCAACCCGCGCATCTTCTCCTCCGTGCCACCTGGGGGGCTGGTGCGCGCGCCGAAACCGGCCGGGCGCGGCGATGCCGGTGACCCCGGCGCCCCTTCTGCGGCCGAGCGACGGGGCCGGCACGCGGCGTGCGGCGGGGCCGGCGGCGAAGCTGCGGGTGGGATTCGTGCTGATGCACAATTTCACCCTCACGGCCTTTTCCAGCTTCGTGGACGTGCTGCGCCTCGCCGGCGACAAGGGCGACCGCTCGCGGCCCATCGATTGCTCCTGGCATCTGATGAGCCCGAATCGCCGCCCGGCGCGCTCCTCGTGCGGCATCGAGATCCAGCCGACGGCGGACCTGCTGGATCCGGCCGGCTTCGATTATATCGCGGTGGTCGGCGGCCTGCTGCACGGCATGCCGCCGCTGCCGCCCGCCATCGCGCGCTATCTGGAGGCGGCGGCCAGCGCCGGGGTAACGCTGATCGGCGTGTGCACCGGGTCGTTCGTGCTGTGCCGGCTCGGCCTGATGAGCCAACGCAAATGCTGCGTCAGCTGGTATCACTACCGCGATTTCCTTGAGGAATTCCCGTCGCTTGTCCCGGTGGCGGACCGCCTGTTCGTGATTGACGGCGACCGCATCACCTGCTCCGGCGGGGCAGGGGTGGCGGACCTTGCGGCGAAGCTGGTGGCCGATCATCTCGGCCCCGCAACGGCGCACAAGGCGCTGAACATCCTGCTGATCGACCGTCCCCGCTCGGCCGAAAGCGCGCAGCCCGCGCCGCGCCTTTCCGAAGGGGCGAGCGATGATGCGCGGGTGTCGCGCGCGCTGCTGCTGATGGAGCAGAACATCGCCGAGCCGCTGCCGGTTTCGGCTCTGGCCACGGCGCTGCATGTGAGCGTGCGGCAGCTGGAACGCCTGTTCGCCGAGCGGCTGGGCGAGACGCCGCAGGAGAGCTATCTGGCGCTGCGCCTCAAGCACGGGCGCTGGATGCTGGCGAATACGCAATTCTCCGCCGGCCAGATCGCGGCGGAGCTGGGTTTTGCCGACGGCTCGCATTTCGGCCGTGCGTTCAAGGCCAGGTTCGGCGCCACGCCGGCCGCTTTCCGCAAGGCGGCGAAGGCGCCGTCGGGGCGGGGCGGGGGGGAAAATGCCGACCGCCGCGTGTTCGAATGAATGACGGCGCGGCCCGTGTCCGCCCGCCGCCGAGATCTTCGCCGACATGCGACGCGGCTTCGCTCTGCGGAAAATGTTTCACGTGAAACAAGGGGTTGGCGCGGACGAACAGCGGTTTACTGGCCTTTCTCCGCCGCTCTTCGGCCGATCACACCGCCTTTTCAGCCGAAGTTTCACCAAAGATGAATCCGGCCGCGCGCGGGGCCCCGGACGGGTGAAAAGCGGCGGAGGCGACCGGCCTCAGGCCTGCACGTCGGCCTGCGTCTGGTCCTCGCCGGCCAGGGAGATGCGCAACGGCTCATGCCCGGTCAGGGCGAGGAAGGCGAGCAGGCGCTCGGGGGTGAGGGAGGTGGTCTTCTCATTGGTGAGGGGATGGCAATTGACAAACGGCGCCGCCAGCAGCGCCTCGTCGAGCGCCACCGTCACATGGCCCTGCGTGTCGTTCAGCGCCGCCAGCAGCGAGACCGCGCCGGGCAGCACGCCGAGGTGCTCGTAGAGCGCTTCCGCCGAGCCGAAGGAAAGCCCGCCGCGGGCGCCGATCTTGGCGCGCAGGCCCTTCAGGTCCACCGGCGTGTTCTCCTCGATGGAGACCAGGAAATAGGTCTTCTTGCCGTCCCGCAGGAACAGGTTCTTGGTGTGGGCGCCGGGAATATCGCCCCGCAGGGCCTGGGATTCGGCCACCGTGTGGACGGGCGGATGGCTGAAGGTGCGCGCGTCCATCTGGTTGCGCTCGAGGAAAGCCAGCACGTCGTCGGGGGTCAAGGGCATGGGACATTCGCCTGCTGCGGGTCCGCTTCGGGACCGTCAGGGCCGGGTTCATCCTTCATTTCGCGCAAGAAGACAAGGGCGCTTGGCACAGTGCTCCCATGCGCGGGGAAAGATGTCGCTCAGTTCCCGCCCCAAATGGTGGAGAGAAATTCTGTAAACACCGCGATGCTCGGGGATTGCACGGGGGTGGCCCAGACCGCGCAGGTGTAGAGCTTCTCCGGTATGTCGTCGAGGTCGCGGATGACGATGCCGCGGCGCTGCACGTTGCGCACGCAGCTGGCATAGACGCTCACCCCCGCGCCCGCCGCCACCAGGCCGAAGATGCCTTCCGAGGACGAGGCTTCCTGCACGATGTTCGGGGTGAAGCCGGCGCGATGGCAGAGCGAGAACAGGCTGGCGCGATAGGCGCCCCAATTGTCGCCGGAGCCGAGCACGAACGGCTCGCGCGCCAGGTCGGAGAGGCGCAGCGCACGCACGTTGGAGAGCGGGTGCGTGATGGGCAGCAGCGCCACATAGCGATTGTCGTCGAACGTATAGCTCGCCATGCGCGGCTGATCGAACGGGCCGATCATGAAGCCGATGTCGATGCGCTCCGCCAGCAGCGCCTCCTGCTGCTTCAAGGTGGCGATGAACAGCAGCTCCAGGCGGATTTCCGGCCGGTAGCGGCTGAAGGCGCGCAGGAATTCCGGCAGGCGGCCGTTGATGGCGAAATCCATGTAGCCGATGCGCAGCACGCCGGTTTCCCCGCTCGCCGTGCGGCGCGCGAGCGTCACCGCCCGCTCCAGCCGCTCCAGCGCGAGGCGGGCTTCGGCGAGGAAGCCCTTGCCGGCTTCCGTCAGTTCGACGGTGCGGGTGGTGCGGCGCAGCAGCGGCACGCCCACATCCTGCTCCAACTCACTGATGAGGCGGCTCATTCCGGGCTGGGTCATGTGCGCCCGCTTGGCCGCCCGGCTGAAATGCAGCTCTTCCGCGAGCAGCACGAAACACCGCAGGTGGCGCAGATCGAACCGCATTATCCATATCGCCTTTGGTATTAATAAGCGCGAAATTAGAATTTCTCATTTTCAAATAGGATGCGCAACCTGTTGTCAGCCGCCCGCCAAGAGGGGCGCCCGACAGCAGGAAACACACACATGGCCATCGAGAGCGATCTCGAAGCAGCCCTTGCGGCTGCCTTCACTCAGGCGACTTCCCTTTACCAGGGCCGCGGCTTCCAGCGCCGCGTCGGCTTCGGGCGTCGCCCGGCGCTGATCAATGTGGACCTCGCCAATGCCTGGACGCGGCCCGGCAATCCCTTCACCTGCGAGAAGATCGACGAGGAGATCATCCCCGGCGTTCAGGCGCTGCTTGCCGCGTGCCGCCGCAACGGCCACCCGGTGGTCCATGTCACCACCTGCTACCAGGTGACCGACACCCATAGCGACGCCACCGACATGGGCCTGTGGCACAAGAAGATCCCCATCGAGGTGGTGGACCAGGCCAAGCCCGAACTGTGGGCCATCGACAGCCGCATCGAGCCGGTGCCGGGCGAGCAGGTGCTGATCAAGAAGCGCGCCTCCGCCTTCCACGGCACGTATCTCGCGGGCTTCCTGCGGGCCAATAATGTGGACACCATCCTGGTCACCGGCGTCACCGCCTCGGCCTGCGTGCGCACCACGCTGTGCGACGGCCTCGCGGAAGGCTTCCGCACCATCGCGGTGAAGGAATGCATCGGCGACCGCGTGCCCGGCGCGGTGGCGTGGAACCTGTTCGACATCGACGCGAAGTTCGCCGATGTGGAGCCGCTCTCGCGCTGCATCGCCTATCTCGACGACGTGGGCACCCGCGCCGCCGCCTGATCCGTATTCGCACACCGCTCCCCAATAAAAATCCAGAGGCGGACATGACGAAACCTTTTGAAACCTTGCTCGGCACGCCCTCGCGGCGTGCCGTCCTCGCCGGGGTCGGTGCCGGCGCACTTGCCCTCGCCGCCCCGCGCATTGCCCGCGCGGTGGAGGGCACGCTCGTCGTCTCCAACTGGGGCGGCGACTGGAACGAACGCACGATCAAGTTCGTCGAGGCGCCCCTGGTGGAAAGCCAGGGCATCAAGATCGTCCGCGATCTCGGCATGGAGCCGGAGCGCAAGGCGAAGCTGATCGCCGAGAAGCGCCTGAAGCGCGGCAGCATCGATGTCATCCACATCAACGAGGGCGACAGCGTCGAATTGTTCGGCCAGGAGGTGATCTCGAACATCGATTTCGCCAAGGTGCCGAATTATGCGGACGTGGTGCCGGCGCTGAAGTCCAAGCCCTTCTTCGTGCCGTGGCTCTATAGCGGCGTCTCGATCATCTACAACAAGGACAAGGTGCCGAACCCGCCGAAATCCTACGAAGAGCTGTGGGACAAGAAATGGGCCGGAAAGCTCGGCCTCACCAACCAGCTTTACTTCAACTACATCATGATGGCCGGCCTGATCAAAGGCGGCAACGTCACCAATACCGAGCAGGGCAAGGAACGGCTGATCCAGCTCAAGGAGCTGACCCAGCCGCGCATCTATGCCGCCCACCAGCAGCTCGGAGCCGGCCTCGTCAATGGCGAGGTGGACATCGCGGTGAACTACAAGGCGCGCGGCCTGCAATGGGCCAATGACGGCGCCCCGCTCGCGATCCAATATCCCTCCGAAGGCGCCATCGCTGTCATGTTCGGCGCCTCTTTGCCCACGCGCGCGCCGAGCCCGGATCTCTCCTACATCTATTTCAACGCCATGCTGGACCGCAAGGCCATGGCGGGTCTTGCCGGTGCCAGCTTCTATGCGCCCGCCAACGGCAAGGCGGAGCTTTCGCCCGAGCTGAAGGCGAAGGTGGATTTCACCGCGGCCGAGGCCGCCGCCCTGAAATTCCCCGATTATCAGCACGTGGCGAAGAATACGGCGGAATGGCTCGAATGGTGGAACAAGAACATCGCCCGATGACCGAGGCGGCGATGACATCCTCCACCGCGACCGTGCCTCTTCCCGCGCCGCGCGCGCGGGAGGTCGGGCGCCGTTCGCCCGCCTTCGGGCTGGCGGCGCCCGCGACATTGTTCGTCCTGCTGGCGCTGCTCGGCCCGCTCGCCCTCATGTTCCGCTACAGCCTGAACCGGTTCGTGCCGGGGCAGATGATGGTGGAGGCGCTGACGCTCGCGAACTATCAGAAGTTCTTCGCCGACAGCTTCTATCAGGACGTGCTCTTCACCACGCTGTGGGTCTCCGCCGTCTCCACGCTCCTGTGCCTGCTGGCCGGCTTTCCGGTCGCCTATTTCCTGGTGCGGCAGGCCAGCGCGAAGTGGAAGGGCCGGCTGCTGCTGCTCATCATCCTGCCCCTGCTCATGGGCAATGCGGTGCGCACGGCGGCCTGGATGGTGATCCTCGGCGACAAGGGCCTGTTCAACGCCGCCATCGGCACGCTCGGCCTTGCTTCGGTGAAGCTGATGTACACGCCGCTCGCGGTCATCATCGGCCTGGTCTCGGTGATGCTGCCGTTCATGATCGTAACCTTGCAGAGCGTGCTGGAAGGCATCGACGAGAATCTGGAAGCCGCCGCCGCGAGCCTCGGGGCGGGGCATCTGACGATCCTCAAGCGGGTGGTGCTGCCGCTCGCCCTGCCGGGGCTGCTGGCGGGCACCATGCTGTGCTTCATCCTCTCCATGAACGCCTATGCGACGCCGGTGCTGATCGGCGGGCCGAGCTTCCACATGATGGCGCCCACCGTCTACCAGCAGGTGGCCAAAGCCATGAACTGGCCGTTCGGCGCGGCGCTGGCCTTCGTGCTCATGGCCGTGACGCTGGTGCTCACCACCATCGCCAACGTGCTGGTGCAGCGGCGCTACCGGCGCTGGAGCGAATGAGATGGGACAGATCGCCATAAACCGCATCTATGCCGCGCTCTCCGCGCTGGTGCTGGCCTTCGTGGTGCTGCCGCTGGTCGCGATCGTGTGGGTGAGCTTCTTCGCCAACAAGATCCTCTCCTTCCCGCCCAGCGGCTACACGCTCTCCTGGTATGCCCGCGCCTGGGAGCAGGATGCCTTCCGCGACGGCTTCATCACCAGCGTGGAAACCGCGCTGTGCGCCGTGGTGATCTCGCTCGCGCTCGGCGTGCCGGCAAGCCTTGCGCTGGTGCGCTATCGCTTCCCGGGGCGGGATGCGATCCAGACCCTGCTGCTCGCGCCCATGATCGTGCCGGGCATCGTCGGCGGCGCGGCCTTGTTCATGGCCTTCATCGAGCTGGAAGTGCTGTTCGACGTGGAAATCGCCGGCACCATGCCGGGGCTGCTGGTGGCCCACGGGCTGATCGCCCTGCCCTGGACGGTGCGGCTGGTGACCGCCTCGCTCGCCGGCACCAACCGCTCGTTCGAGGAGGCTGCGGCCTCCCTCGGCGCGGGGCCGCTCACCGTGTTCTTCCGCGTGACGCTGCCGCTCATCAAGCCGGCGCTGGTGGCGGCGGCGCTGTTCTCCTTCGTGATTTCCTTCATCGATCTGGAGAAGTCGATCTTCCTCGTCGGGCCGGGCCGCACGACGCTGCAGATTGCGCTGGTCTCCTATCTGGAATGGAATCTCGATTCCACGGTGGCGGCGGTGGCCGCGGTCCAGATCCTCATCATCGGCGCGCTGCTCCTGATCAGCGACCGCTACGCACGATTGGCCCGCGCCTTCTAAAAAGGCCGGCCGAGGGAAACGGGTGAGCCATGTCCGACGTCGTCCTTCATTCCATCGTCAAGCGCTACGAGAGCATGCTCGCCGTGGACAATGTCTCGCTGAACATCCGCCAGGGCGAACTGGTGGCGCTGCTCGGCCCCTCGGGCTGCGGCAAGACGACGATCCTGCGCATGATCGCGGGCTTCGTGCCGGTGAGCGAGGGGCGCATCACGGTGGGCGGGCGCGACCTCACCACCTTGCCGCCCGCCAAGCGCAACATGGGCTTCGGCTTCCAGAACTATGCCCTGTTCCCGCACATGACGGTGGGCGAGAACGTCGCCTTCGGGCTGGAGATGCGCAAGATCCCCAAGGCCGATATCGCCCGCAAGGTGAAAGTGGCGCTGGACCGGGTGCGCCTCGGCCATCTTTCCGAGCGCCTGCCCAAGCAATTGTCCGGCGGCCAGCAGCAACGCGTGGCGCTGGCCCGCGCGCTGGTGATCGAGCCGGACGTGCTGCTGCTGGACGAGCCGCTCTCCAATCTCGATGCGCAATTGCGCAATGACATGAAGCTGGAGATCCGCGAGATCCAGCATTCGCTCGGCATCACCACCATCTTCGTCACGCACGATCAGGACGAGGCGCTCTCGGTGGCCGACCGGGTGGTGGTGATGCGGGCGGGCCGCATCGAGCAGCAGGGCACGCCGGACGAGGTGTTCGCCCATCCGCGCTCGCATTTCGTCGCCGAATTCATGGGCGTCACCAATCTGCTCCAGGGCCGGCCGGAAGGCACCGACCGGTTCCGCCTGGCCAGCGGCGAGGTGGTCTTGGTGCCGGCGGCGGGCCCCGCCGAGGGCGATTTCGCCATCGCGGTGCGGCCGGAAAGCGTGAGCCTCAATGCCGGCGACCCGCTCTCTCCCAACGCCCTGTTCGCGCAGATCGACCTTGCCACCTATCGCGGGCTCGTCATCGACTACCGGCTAAAGACCGCGAGCGGCCTGACCGTGATCGCCCGCCGCCCTTCGCCCGCGGTGGGCGGCCCCGCGCCGCTTGCGGCCGGGGAGAAGGTTCAGATGTCGTGGCGCCCCGAAGCGGGCGTCCTGGTGCCGCTCTAGGCGCCGTGGCTTTCACAAATTTCGTGCATAAGGAACAGGAACGTGTCCAAGCTTCATGACTCGCTCGTCGTCATCGACGGGCTCATCATCTCCGATTTCAGCCGGCCGGTGTTCGAGGACATGCGCAAGGGCGGGCTCACCGCCGCGAACTGCACCTGCTGCGTATGGGAAAACTTCACCGAGACCATGCGCAACATCGCGAAATGGAAGGAAAACCTCCGCGCGAACGCCGACATCATCACCCAGGTCTACACCACCGACGATATCCTGCGGGCCAAGGCGGAGAACAAGACCGGCATCATCCTCGGCTGGCAGAACACCTCCGGCATCGAGGACCGTATCGAATATCTCGAACTCTTCCACGAGCTGGGCATCCGCATCATCCAGATGACCTACAACACCCAGAACTGGGTGGGCTCGGGCTGCTACGAGGGCACCGACAGCGGCCTGTCCGACTTCGGCCACGACGTGGTGGCGGAGATGAACCGGCTCGGCATTCTCTGCGATCTCTCCCATGTGGGCCCGAAGACCTCGGAGGACGTGATCCTCGCCTCCAAGCAGCGCGTCGCCTATTCCCATTGCCTTCCGTCCGGCCTGAAGGAACACAAGCGCAACAAGACCGACGCGCAATTGCGCTTCATCGCGGACAAGGGCGGCTTCGTCGGCGTCACCATGTTCCCGCCCTTCCTGAAGAAGGGGCCGGAGGCGAACGTGGGCGATTATGTCGAGGCGATGGAATATGTCATCAACATCGTGGGCGAGGACATCGTCGGTGTGGGCACCGATTTCACCCAGGGCTACGGCAAGCCGTTCTTCGATTGGATCACCCACGACAAGGGCTTCGGCCGCAAGCTCACCGACTTCGGCGCGGTGATCAACCCGGAAGGCTTCCGCGAGATCGGCGATTTCCCGAACCTCACCGCCGCCATGGAGCAGCGCGGGTGGAGCACGTCGCGCATCGAGAAGGTGATGGGCGGCAACTGGCTGCAATTGCTGAAGGACGTGTGGGGCAAGTGAGCCCCGCACGCCGTCCTCCCGCCGCGCGCTGAACGAGACGAGACAAGAGACGCGATATGGCCAAGCCGGAAGTCGAAATCGACGTGGACCCGCAGACCGGGCGCTGGTTCGTGGACCAGATGCCCATGATCCTGGTGCCCCAGCATTTCTACAACAACAACCACTTCGCCATTGAAGCGGCGCTGGGGGCGGACGCGTTCGACGCGGCGCTGGCGCCGGCCGGGCACACCTCGGCCTATGTGTGGTGCAAGAAGCAGAGCGAGGTCTACGGCTTGGAAGGGGTGGACGTGTTCGCCCATTACATGAAGCGCCTCTCGCAGCGCGGATGGGGGCTGTTCTCCATCCTCGCCATCGATCCGAAGGCGGGCACGGCGACCATCCGGCTCGACCATTCCTCGTTCGTCACGGACGCGACGCGGGGGGCGGGGCGCAAGCTCTGCTACATGTTCGCGCCCTGGCTGGCCGGCGCGTTGGAATTCGTGTGCGAACAGCAGGGCGCGCCGCGCACGCTCGCATCCCGCGAGGTCCAGTGCGCCGCCGAGGGTCACGATTTCTGCCTGTTCGAGGTGGCGCCGGCGGCGTGACGTCGCCAGCGCGGGCGTCAGCCCTTTTTCTTCGGCATGGTGACGGGAGTCAGCAGGCCCTTCGTCATCAGGCTGCCGGTCGCGGCCGGGGCGGCGACTTTCACGGCCTTGGGCTTGCGGACTTCCCGGCTGCTGCGTTTCTGCGATTTGGCCATGGGGATCTCCTGCGTTTTCAAAACGCGTGTCGGAGCAAAAAAAAGCCCCGCGACCTTGGATAAGGTGCGGGGCCCTAAGGCGCAGAGCGCCTCTTCAGGCATCATGCGGTCGCGGGGAAACGAAGGGCCGCCAGTACATCCGTGGTCGGCGTCTTCTCATCCGCGAAACGTCGGCCGGCGGGCAGAACCGCGCCGGGCCACGCTGCAATCAGTCCAGAATGGTGAGCTTGTCGGCGGACATCTTGCCGCTCTTACGGTCGGGGACGAGCTCGAAGCCGACCTTCTGGCCTTCCTGAAGGTCGCCCAGACCCGAGCGCTCGACGGCGCTGATATGCACGAAGGCATCGCTGCCGCCATCGTCGGGCGCGATGAATCCGAAGCCCTTTTGAGCGTTAAACCACTTCACGGTTCCCGTAGACATGGGAATCCCTCTTCATAAACATAGTGTTGCTGGCCCGCGACGAAGGCCGCGTGCTGTCGAAATCGCGTTTTCAGGCAAGAAGAGTTTTAGTTCGGCGCGGAATTTAATCGGCGCAAAGCCAAGTCATCTGGCTGTCTATCGACCAGATGAATATAGACCCTCGGCGGGAAAACACAAGGGCAATGGAAAAATCTATCCGCGCGACCCCGTCCATGGCCGAAAACGGCGCGGCCCGGGGGCCGCGCGCCGGCGGCTCAGAGCGCGAGCGTGCGGTAGTCCCCGGCCCAATAGGCGAGGGGGGCGGCATTCTCGGTGATGCGGGCGCTCACCACCCGACCGAGCACGATGAGATGGGAATGCCGCTCGATCGCCTCTTCCAGCTCGCAATCGAAAGAGGCCAGCGCATCCGCCAGCACCGGCGCGCCGGTTTCGAGCTTGGTCCAGGTCGCGCCCGCATAGCGCGCGGCGCCCTTCACGCCGTCCTTGCCGGCGAACTGGTCGGCGAGGAAGCGGTGATGCGGGCGCAGCACGTTGATGGCGAAGCTGCGCCGCCGGGCGAGTTCCGCGCGGGCGGAGGCGGTCTTGTTCACGCACACGATCAGCGTCGGCGGATCCACGCTGAGCGAGGAGACGGAGGTGGTGGTCAGGCCGTTGCGGCTGTCCCCCTCCCCGACGGTGAGGATGCTCGCGGCACCCGCCAGCTTGCGCATGGCGGCGCGATAGGCCAGCGCGACGGTCGCAGGTTCGCTCGTGGCGGGATGGGGCCGGGCGGGCTGGGTGTGGGAATGGGCATTCATGGCAGGACTCGGTTCGATTTCGTTCAGATGGCGTGGGCGCTCCGGCGTCGCAAGGCTGGGGCCTCAGGCGGCGACGGAATGGTCCGGCGGGGTGAGTTCGAGGGCGAGGACATCCTCTTCCACGTCGATCCGCAGGGCTTCGTTGAAGCGGCTGAAGAAGGCGCACAGCGCCGCCCGCACCGTCAGCTCCACGACCTGGGCCTCGCTGAAATGGGCGCGCAGGCCTTCGAACAGGGCGTCGGAGACGCGCCGGGCATCCCGGCTCACCTGCACCGCATAGTCGCGCACCAGATGGTCGAGCGCGTCGAAGCCCGGCACCTGCGCCTCCAGGATGCGGTCGGCGGCCTCGGCGGGCAGCCCTTCCGCGATCAGGCGCGGGGCGTGGTGGGAGACGCAATAGGCACAGGCATTGGCGGCCGAGGCGGTCACCAGGACGATTTCCAGGTGGCGCTTCGAGATCAGCGCGTCCGCCTTGGAGTCCAGCAGCAGGCCGAAAATGTGCTCCAGCGCCGGCGGGCGATGGGCGAACACGCGCAGCATGTTGCCGAAGGGGCCGTATTCGCCCTGGATGCGGGCATAGATCTCGTGCGCCCGGCCGCTGGTGTGTTCAAGCTCGATATCAGAGACGCGCGCCATGGGAAGGCTCCGGAATGAGGGTCGCGAGGGGCGCTTGGGCGCGCGCGGCCGGGGGAGGGGCATCGGCGCCGTGCGCCGGCGGAAGATCGAAATGGCAGGCCACCCGGTGGCCGTCCTCAAGGGTGCGCAGGGCCGGGGCCTCGCTGCGGCAGCGGGCGGCGGCATGGGGGCAGCGGGTGTGGAAATGGCAGCCGGAGGGCGGCGCATAGGGGCTCGGCAGGTCGCCGGCCAGCGGCGCCGGCCGGCGCACGGCGGCGGGCACGAGGCGCGGCACCGCATCCAGCAGCGCGCGGGTATAAGGATGCGCCGGTGCCCGAAACAGGGTTTCGCGATCCGCCATTTCGACCACCCGGCCGAGATACATCACCGCCACGCGGTCGCAGATATATTCCACCACCGACAAATCGTGGCTGATGAACAGGAAGGCGATGCCGAGGGTGCGCTGCAGATCCACCAGCAGGTTGAGGATCTGCGCCTGCACCGAGACGTCGAGGGCCGAGACCGGCTCGTCCAGCACCACCAGCTTGGGGTCGAGCGCGAGCGCGCGGGCGATGCCGATGCGCTGGCGCTGGCCGCCGGAAAATTGATGCGGCTGGCGGCGCGCCGCATCCTGGGGCAGGCCCACCTTGTCCAGCAGGTCGGCGACCCGGGCGCGCCGCTCGGCCCGCGTTCCGATGCCGTGGATGTGCAGCGGCTCGGCGATCAGCTCGCCCACGCTCCAGCGCGGGTCGAGCGAGGCGAACGGGTCCTGGAACACCATCTGCACCTTGCGTCGCGCTGCGCGCAATTCGTGGCGGGTGCGATGGGTCACGTCCTCCCCGTCGAGGCGGATGCGGCCGGCGCTGGGCGGGATCAGCCGCATGATGGCGCGCCCGAGGGTGGACTTGCCGCAGCCGCTCTCGCCGACGAGGCCGAGCGTTTCGCCGGGCGCGAGCGAGAGCGACACCCCATCCACCGCATGCACGGTGCCGCGCGCCGTGGAAAACCGCACGGCGAGGTCGTCCACGCTGAGGATCGGCTCACGCGCCGACGGCACGAAGGCGGGCAGGTTCTGCAGCATCGAGCTCTCCCGCGCGAAGGCAGGCGACGCCGCCGCTCCTCGCTGGCATGAGGGGTGGGGTGGCCGCCGCGCAGGCGGGCAAGGCGAAGCCGCAGCGCGGCGCGAAGGCGCAGCCGCCCGGCATCGCCGCAAGGCTCGGCACGGTGCCGGGAATCTCCGTGAGCCGCGTGCGCGTGCGGTCCGCCCCGCCGAGACGCGGCCGCGCGGCGATGAGGCCGCGGGTGTAGGGGTGCAGAGGATCGGCGAACAGGTCCGCGACCGCGCGCTCCTCCACCTTGCGGCCGGAATACATCACCAGCACCCGGTCGGCATGTTCGGCCACCACGCCGAGATCGTGGGTGATGAGCACCACCGCCGTGCCGTTCTCGCGCTTCAGTGTGTCGATCAGCTCCAGGATCTGCGCCTGAATGGTCACGTCCAGCGCCGTCGTGGGCTCGTCGGCCACCAGCACGGCGGGAGCGCAGGCGAGCGCCATGGCGATCATCACCCGCTGGCGCATGCCGCCGGACAGGCGGTGGGGAAAATCCGCGAAGCGCCGCTCGGCATCGGGAATGCGCACCCGGTTCAGCAATTCGATCGCGCGGCCCCGCGCCGCCTTCGCGGAGACCGTCTCGTGCTCGCGGATGGCCTCCACGATCTGCTCGCCGATGGTCAGCACCGGGTTGAGCGCCGTCATGGGCTCCTGGAAGATCATGGCGATGCGCGCCCCGCGCAGGCGGCGCAGCTCGGCTTCCGGCAGCCCCAGCAGGTTGCGGCCCTCCAGGCGGATGGCGGTGCCGTCCACCACGCCGGGCGGCGGCACGAGGCCGAGCAGGGAAAGCGCCGTCACCGACTTGCCGCAGCCGCTTTCGCCGACGATGGCCAGCGTCTCGCCGCGCGCCACCTGGAAGGAGAGGTCGTGCACCGCGCGCAGGGTGCGCGCGCCGGACCGGAAGCCGATGGCGAGATGCTCGACGCTGAGCACGGGGTCGTTCGCGGGGACATGGCTCATGCCCGGCGCTCCCCCTTTGGATCGAGGGCATCGTTCAGCCCGTCGCCCAGCAGATTGAGCGCCAGCACGGCGGCGACGATGGCGAGGCCGGGCACCGTCGCGACATACCAGTCGGTGCGCAGCACCTCGCGGCCGGCGCCCACCATGCCGCCCCAGCTCACCACATTGGGATCGCCCAGGCCCAGGAATGCGAGGCTGGATTCGGTGAGGATCGCGCTCGCCACCAGGATGGATGAGGAGACGATGATCGGCGCCAGCGTGTTCGGCAGAATGTGCAGGGCGATGATGCGGGCGTCCGAGGCGCCGAGTGCGATCGAGGCCTGTACCAGCTCACCGTGGCGCAGCTTCAGCACTTCCGCCCGTAGGAGGCGCGCCAGGCTGGGCCAGGCGGTGATGCCGATGGCGAGCGTGATGGTGGGAATGGAGGGCTGCAGGATCGCCACGATGGCGAGCGCGAACAGGAACGGCGGGATGGTCTGGAACAGCTCGGTGAGGCGCATCAGCACCGCGTCCACCCGCCCGCCATAATAGCCGGCGAGCGCGCCGGTGCCGGTGCCGATCACCAGCGACACCAGCGTCGCCACCGCGCCGATGAGCAGCGAGACGCGGGCGCCGTGGAAGATGCCGGAGGCGAGGTCGCGCCCCAGCATGTCGGTGCCGAGCGGATAAGCGGGATCGGCGCCCGGCCACAGGAACGGCTGGGCCACCATGTCCAGCGGGTCGTCCGGGAACAGCAGCGGGGCGGAGGCGGCCATGGCGACGATGAGGGCGAGCAGGAGGAGCCCCACCAGCGCCGAGGGGCGGCGCAGCAGGCGCGTCAAAAGCCCGTTGCGGGGCGTGGCGAGGGAGGGCGGCGCGGCCGCCACATCGAGCAGCGACATGGTCAGGCCAATTCGATGCGCGGATCGAGGACCGTATAGAGCAGGTCCACCGCGAGATTGACCAGCACCACGACGATGGACGAGCAGAACAGAATGCCCAGCAGCAGGTTCAGGTCGCGCTGGAACAGCGCCTCGAAGGCGAGGCGGCCGAGCCCGGGCCAGGAGAACACGGTTTCCACCAGGATCGCCCCGCCCAGCACCGAGGCCATCTGCACGCCGAGCGTGGTGACGATGGGCAGAAGCGCGTTGCGCAGCACGTGCCGGGCCGCGATGCGCCGTGGCCGCACCCCCTTGGCGCGGGCGGTGCGCACGAAATCCTGCCCGTAGACCTCCAGCATGGAGGCGCGCATCAGCCGCGTGTAGATGGCAAGGTAGAACAGGCCGAGCGTCGCCGCCGGCAGCACCAGATGATGCGCCACGTCGCGCACATGGTCGAAGCCGGTATAGCCCTTCTCGATGCTCGCCATGCCGCCCACGGGCAGCCAGTCGAGCCCGACCGAGAACACCACGATGAACATGATGCCGATCCAGAACACCGGGGTCGCATAGAACAGCAGCGCGAGCGTGGAGATGGCAGTGTCGACCGCCTTGCCGGCATGGCGCGCGGCGATGAAGCCGAGCGTGCTGCCGACGCTGACCGCGAACAGGATGCTGGTGACCATCAGCAGCAGCGTCGCCGGCAGGCGCTGCAGCAGCAGTTCGGAGACCGGTAGGCCCTGGCGGAAGGAATAGCCGAGGTTGAAGGTCAGGACGTTCTTAAGATACTGGAAGAACTGGATGTAGAGCGGCTGGTCGAGGCCGAACTGCTTGCGCAGCGCCGCCATGTATTCCGGCGTCGCCGAGCCGGCCTCGCCCGCCATCACCTGCGCCGCGTCGCCGGGCGCAAGATGCAGCAGGAAGAAGTTCACCACGGCGATGCCGAACACCACGAAGGCGAGCTGGGCGAGGCCGCGGCGCAGATAACGGGCTGTCAGCACGGGACGCCCTCAATTCTGCTTCGGGGCGTCGTCGAACCAGGCGTTCTTGACCGACCCATAGGTCTGGTCGCCCTGGATGACGATGCCCTTCAGATTGGCGGCATGGATCGTGAAGAAGCGCAGTTCCAGCAGCGGCAAGGTGGGCAGGTCGCCCACCACGGTCTCCTGGAAGCGCTTGAAGATCTCCACCCGCTTGTTCTGGTCGCCCTCGATGGCGGCGCTTTGGATGAGCGCGTCCACCTGCGGGTTGCGATAGCCCGAGCCGTTGGTCCACGGCGTCTTGGTGCCGAGCCAGCCGGACCAGAAGGCGCGCACCACGCCGATCTGCGGATCGGGGAAGGCGCCGTTATAGGAGGACGAGAGATCGAAATCGCGGTCGGCATAGACGCGCTTGATGAAGGCGGCGGTATCCTGGCTGCGAATATTGACCTCGATGCCCACGCGCTTCAGCGCCTGCTTGATGTATTCGCCGGTGCGCTTGTAATCGTCGCCATAGGGCAGGAAATCGTGGGTGATGGAGAAGCGCACGCCGTCCGCGCCGCGCTTGAATCCCGCGGCATCCAGCAACTCCTCCGCCTTCTTGGGATCGAAGGGATAGCGCGGCACGTTCGCGTCGTGGAAGGTGCGCAGGGTGGAGGGAACCGGGCTGATGGCGGGTTTGCCGAAGCCGAACCACACCACTTTCGCGATGGCCTCGCGATCCAGCGCGTGGGCCACCGCATGGCGCACGCGGACATCCTTGAAATAGGGATTATCCACGTTGAAATCGAGATAGAGCAAAGGCGAGAGCCATTCGTAGCCGCGCGTGTCCACCTTCAGGTTCGGCAGCGCGGCGAGGCGCTCCACGTCGCGGAACGGCACGGGATTGAAGGTGGCGTATTGCGCCTCGCCCTTCTCTAGCGCGGCGGCGCGGGCCGCGGCGTCGGGGATGACGCGGAAGAGGATGCGGTCGAGATAGGGCTTGCCTTCGTCCCAGTAATCGGCATTGCGCTCCAGAAGAATATATTCACCCTTCTTCCACTCCTTGAAGACGAACGCGCCGGTGCCGACCGGCTTGTTGTTGACGGGATTGTTGAGGATATCCGTGCCGTCATAGAGATGCTTCGGCAGGATCGGCGCGCCGACGCCGTTGATCACCGCCAGGATCGGCAGGGACGGCTTCGACAGGTGGAGGATCACGGTCTGGTCGTCCGGCGTGTCGACGCTCGTCACGTTTTCGAACAGCGCCTTGTTGCGCGGGTGGATGGTCTTCCACACATTCTCCAGGCTCCATTTCACATCCGCCGCGGTGAACGGCGCCCCGTCGTGCCATTTCACGCCCTTGCGCAGGTGGAAGGTGAAGGTGAGGCCGTCGGGCGCCACCTCCCAGGCGGTGGCGAGGGAGGGCTGGGGCTTCAGGTCGAAATCATAGGTGACGAGGCCGTCGAAAATGTTGGCGGCGACGAATTGGGTGGGCTGGGCGGTGTTGTTGGCGGGCGTCAGCGTCACCGGCTCGGGCTGGAGGATGGCCGTCAGCGTGCCGCCGCGCTTCGGCGTTTCCGCAACCGTTTCGGCGGCGGACGCCGGCAGGCCGAGGGCCGCGGCGAGCGCGAGCGAGGAGCCTGCGGCGAGGAAGAGGCGACGGGTGAAGGCGGCCATGGTCGGGTTTCCGAAAGTCTGTCTGTCCGGTGACGCAGGCAGCGGTGCCGTGCGTCGCGATTTGGGGAGCGCTTCCTGCGGGTGAGGAATTCCCCCTCCCACCCCGCCCCGCACGGGGAAAGGGTCTATTGCGTTTTCGGCTCAGGCTCCCTCTCCGCTTGCGGGGGCGGGTTGGGGAGGGGGCAAGGCGGCGCCCGCTGAACGAACGTTCGCTCAGTTCGATTTCGCGTCGTCGAACCAGAAGTCGCGGAACGAGCCGTAGACCTGGTCGCCGCGCGGCGTCGGGTGCTTGAGGTTCGCCGCCTCCACCGTGAAGAACTTCAGTTCCACCAGCGGCAGGGTCGGCAGGTCGGTGAGCACGATCTTCTGGAGATCCTTGAACTCCTGGATGCGCTTCTGCGGGTCCGCCTCGCCCTGCACGGCGGCGATCAGCGCGTCCACCTTGGGGTTGCGATAGCCCGAGCCGTTGGTCCAGGGAATGTTCTTGCCGATGGAGCCGGACCAATAGGCGCGGTTGACGCCCACCTGAGGATCGGAGAAGGCGGCGAACCAGGTGATGGCGATGTCGAAATCGCGGTCACCATAGACGCGCTTGGTATAGGCGGCCGTATCCTGCGAGCGGACATTGGCCTCCACGCCCACGCGCTTGAGCGCCTGCTTCAGATATTCCGCGGTGCGCTTGAAATCATCGCCATAGGGAATGTAGTCGATGTCGAGGGTGAAGCGCACGCCGTCGGCGCCGCGCTTGTAGCCCGCCTCGTCCAGCAGCGCCTCGGCCTTCTTGGGATCGAAATCGTACGCGATGCCGCCGGCATCGTGGAACGCGGTGAGCGTGGTGGGCACCGGGCTCACGGCGGGCTTGGCGAAGCCGAACCACACCACGTTGGCGATGGTCTTGCGGTCGATGGCATGGGCCAGGGCCTGGCGCACCTTCACGTCCTTGATGTTCGCGCGGTCCACGTTGAAATCGGCGAACAGGAAGGGCGAGAGCCATTCATAGCCCTGGGTGGTGACGCGCAGCGAGGGCAGCTTGGAGAGCCGCTCGGCATCCTTCAGCGGCACCGGGCTCAGCACGCCATATTGCACCTCGCCCTTTTCCAGCGCGGCGGCGCGGGCGGCGGCGTCGGGGATCACCTTGAAGATCACCTTGTCCAGATAGGGCTTGGTCTTGTCCCAATAATTGGGATTGCGCTCCAGGACGATGTAATTGCCCCGGCTCCATTCCTTGAACACGAACGGGCCGGTGCCGACCGGCTTGTTGTTGTAGGGATTGTTGAGCAGGTCGGTGCCTTCATAGAGGTGCTTGGGCAGCACCTGGGCGCCGTTGGAATTCAGCGAGGAGAGGATCGCCACCGAGGGCTGACTGAGGTGCAGCACCACGGTGGAGTCGTCCGGCGTATCCACCGAGGTCACCTTGCCGAAGATGGCCTGGTTGCGCGGGTGGATCTTCTGCCACACCTCCTCCAGCGTCCATTTCACGTCCGCCGCGGTGAAGGGCTTGCCGTCGTGCCATTGCACCCCTTTGCGCAAATGCAGGGTGAAGGTGAGGCCGTCGGCCGAGGTTTCCCAGCTCTCGGCCAGGGCCGGCACGGGGTTCAGGTTGGCGTCGTAATCCACCAGCCCGTCGAAGATGTTGCCGGAAACGACGCCGGTGGGGGCGGCGGTGTTCAGCGCGGCGGTGAGGATCACCGGCTCGGGCTGGATGATGGCGGTCAGGGTGCCGCCCTTGTGGGGTTCCTCGGCTTGCGCGCCGGCCGCCACGAGCGAGAAGCAGGCGGCGGCCAGGACGCTTCGAAATCCGCGTTTCTCACGTCCCGGTCGCGCTGGATGGCGGCTCTCGCTCACGGCATGTCTCCTAATAACATAGAAAATATGTGTTAAATTATGATAGACACTGGGATTTTGTTTAGTCAATAATGTTCACTGATTTTATCGAATTTATGTATTTAGGAGGGGTTGTCGTGAGTGATGTGAAGCGTGCCCGCGCAGCGGAGCGCTCCGCCTTCGCGCCGCTGCCAAAGCCGGCCCGTCCGGCGCATGTGGTGGCTTCCGATGCCGAGGCGCTCACCGTGGCGCGGGCGCTTGCCGCCGAATTCGCACCCGGGGCGGCCGCGCGCGATGCGGGACGGCAATTGCCGATCGCGGAACTCGACCGCTTCTCGCAAAGCGGCCTGTGGAGCCTGAACGTGCCGAAGGCCGAGGGCGGCCCGGCGGTGTCCTATGCGACCCTTGCGCGGATGTTCGCGCTGATCGCGGCGGCGGACGCCTCGATCGCGCAGCTCGCCCAGAACCATCTCAGCATCATCGATCTGATCCGCTTCGACCCGAGCGCGCAGAAGCGGCGCTTCTTCTATCGGGCGGCGCTGGAGGGGCTGCGCTTCGGCAACGCCATTTCCGAGCGCGCCGGCAAGACCATTCTCGATTTTCACACCCGGCTGATCCCGCATGGCGACGGCTTCATCGTGCGTGGCGAGAAATTCTATTGCACCGGCGCGGCCTTCGCCCATCTGGTGCCGGTCAACGCCATCGGCGAGGACGGCAAGGGCCGCCTCGCCTTTCTGGAGCGCGATGCGCCCGGCCTTTCCGTTCTCGACGATTGGACCGGCATCGGCCAGCGCACCACCGCCAGCGGCACCGTCGTTCTCGACGACGTGTTCGTGCCGGCGAGCCATGTGATCGAGAGCTATTGGGCCTTCGAGGGGCCCTCGGTGCACGGGCCGGTGGCGCAGATCATCCAGGCGGCCATCGACGCCGGCATCGCGCGCGGCGCGCTGGAGGAAACCATCCGCTTCGTGAAGACCCGCGCCCGCCCCTGGCCCGACAGCGGCGTCGAGGCGGTGGCGCAGGAGCCCTACGTGCTGCGCGACATCGGCGACCTCGCCATCCGCCTGCACGCCGCCGAGGCGGTGCTGGAAGAGGTGGGCCTCGCCATCGACGCCGCGCTCGCGGACGAGACCGAGGACAGCGTCGCCCACGCCTCCATCGCGGTGGCCGAGGCGAAGGTGCTCACCACGGAAATCGCCCTGCTGGCGGGTTCAAAGCTGTTCGAACTGTCCGGCACCCGCGCCGCGCTGGCGCAAGACAATCTCGACCGCTATTGGCGCGACGCCCGCATCCACACCCTGCACGATCCGGTGCGCTGGAAATTCCACGCCATCGGCAATTACGCGCTGAACGGCCTCAAGCCGCCGCGCCATTCCTGGCTGTGAGGAGCGTATCATGAACGCGATCCATCCCTTTCCCGCGCCCGCCGCATCTTCGCCCGCCGCGCCCGGTCCGGTGCCCGTCCTGGTGGAGCGCGCGAAGCCCGCGCACCGCATCGCCAGCGACGCCGAGGCGATCGAGACCGCCCGCGCGCTGGCACTGGTCTTCGCCCGCGAGGCGAGCGAGCGTGACCGCGAGGGCCGCCTGCCGCTCGCGGAAGTCGAGGCGTTTTCCCAAAGCGGGTTGTGGGCGATCACGGTTCCCAAGGCATATGGCGGCGCCGGCGTTTCCGCCGTCACGCTGGCGGAAGTCATCGCCATCATTTCCGCCGCCGATCCCAATCTCGGCCAGATCCCGCAGAACCATTTCTATCTGGTGGAAGCGCTGCGGCTCGATGCCACCGAGGAGCAAAAGCGCTTCTTCTTCTCCCGCGTGCTGGCGGGCGACCGCTTCGGCAATGCGCTGTCCGAGCGCGACGCCAAGCGCCAGGGGCAGATCGCCACCACCGTGTTGCCGGAAGGCGCGGGCCATGTGGTGAACGGGCGGAAATTCTATTCCACCGGCGCGCTCTTCGCCCATTGGATCGTCGTCACCGCGCTCAATTCCGCCGGCAAGCGGGTGCTCGTCTTCCTGCCGCGTGGTGCGCAGGGGCTGACGCTCCTGAACGACTGGGCCAGCTTCGGCCAGCGCACCACGGCCAGCGGCACCACCAGCTTCGACAATGTGCGCGCGACGGACTTCGAGATCGTGCCGCATTATCAGGCGTTCGAGCGCCCGACCCCCATGGGCGCGGTCGCGCAGATCATGCACGGCGCCATCGAGGTGGGCATCGCGCGCGGCGCGCTCGCCGAGACCATCGCCTTCGTGCGCACCCATTCGCGGCCCTGGGCCGACAGCGGCCGGGAGCACGCCTGGGAAGATCCGTACGTGATCTCCGATATCGGCGATATCCGCGTGCGCATCCGCGCCGCCGAGGCACTGCAGCGGCGGGCCGGGCGCATCATCGACGAGGCCTTCCTCGATCCCGAGGCCCGCTCCGTCGATGCCTCCATCGCGGTGGCGGAACTGAAGGTGGCGGCCACCGAGGCGGCGCTGCATGCGACGAACAAATTGTTCGAGCTCTCCGGCACGCGCTCCACCCTCACCAGCCTCAATCTCGACCGGTATTGGCGCAACTCGCGCACCCACACGCTGCATGATCCGGTGCGCTGGAAATATCACGTGGTGGGCAATTACTGGCTGAACGGCGTCGCCCCGCCCCGGCATGGCGCGGTGTGAGGCGGCGATCATGAGCAACGAGATCCGCTTCAACGCCTTCGCCATGAATTGCGTCGGGCACCAGTCGCCCGGCCTGTGGCGCCACCCGCGCGACCGTTCGGGCGAATACAACACGCTGCGCTATTGGACCGACCTCGCGCGCATCCTGGAGCGCGGCCTGTTCGACGGGCTCTTCCTCGCCGATGTGCTGGGCGTCTATGATGTCTATGGCGGCACGCCCGACGCCGCGCTGCGCAACGCCACCCAGGTGCCGGTCAACGATCCCTTGCTGATCGTGCCGGCCATGGCGGCGGTCACCGCGCATCTCGGCTTCGGCGTCACCTCCACCTTGTCCTATGAGCCGCCCTATCCCTTCGCGCGGCGCATGAGCACGCTCGACCATCTCACCGAGGGGCGCGTCGGCTGGAACATCGTCACCGGCTATCTCAACAGCGCCGCCAAGGGCATGGGGCTCGCCCGGCAGAAAGCCCATGACGACCGCTACGACGTGGCGGACGAATATATGGAGGTGGTCTACAAGCTCTGGGAAGGCTCCTGGGACGACGATGCGGCGGTGCGCGACCGCGCGCGCGGCGTCTTCACCGACCCGGCCAAGGTGCATGCGGTGCATCACGACGGGCCGAATTTCCGCCTCGACGCAATCCATCTTTCCGAGCCCTCGAAACAGCGCACGCCGGTGCTCTACCAGGCCGGCACCTCGCCGAAGGGGCGCAGCTTCGCCGGGCGCCATGCCGAGGCGGTGTTCGTCTCCGGCCCCTCGGTGCAGGTCATCGCCCCGCGCGTCGCGGCCCTGCGGCAGGCGGCGGTGGAGAACGGCCGCGCGGCGCGCGATGTGAAGGTGTTCGCGCTCGCCACCGTGATCCTCGGCGAGAGCGAGGCGCAGGCGCGGGCGAAGCTCGAAGACTATCGCCGCTACGTGAGCCTGGAGGGCGCGCTGGCCCTCTATTCCGGCTGGACCGGGGTGGATTTCTCCACCTATGCGCTCGACCAGCAGGTGCGGCACATCCAGAACGAGGCCGGCCGCAGCGCCATGGACAACATGACCCGCGCCGATCCGAGCCGCGTGTGGACCGTGCGGGAAGTGGCCGAGCATGTGGGCATCGGCGGTGTCGGCCCGGTGTTCGTGGGCGATCCCGCCCAGGTGGCCGACGCGCTCGAAGCGTTCGCCGACGCCACCGGCATCGACGGCTTCAATCTCGCCTATGTGGTGGCGCCGGAGACCTTCGCGGACATCGCCGACCTGCTGGTGCCCGAGCTGCAGCGGCGCGGCCGCTACAAGCGGGCCTATGCGCCCGGAACCCTGCGGGAAAAGCTCACGGGGGGCGGCCCGCGCCTCGCCGCGCCCCATCCCGCCGTCGCCCATCGCCGCCAGGCCTTCGCCTCGGCGGCCGAATGACTTCGCACTGAGAGTTGCATGATGACTGACACGTCTTCCCTCGTTCCCGCCACCGAAGCCAATGTGCTCTGGTTTCTTCCCACCCATGGCGACGGGCATTATCTCGGCACATCCTATGGCGCGCGCGAAGTCTCGCTCGGCTATCTGCGCCAGGTGGCGCAGGCGGCGGACCAGCTCGGCTATTTCGGTGTGCTCATCCCCACCGGGCGCTCGTGCGAGGACAGCTGGATCGTCGCCTCCGCGCTCGCCCCGCTGACCGAGAAGCTGCGCTATCTCATCGCCGTGCGGCCCGGCCTGCTGGAGCCGGCGGTGGCGGCGCGCATGACGGCGACGCTGGACCGCATCTCCAACGGACGCGTGCTCATCAATGTGGTGACCGGCGGCGATCCCGTGGAGAACCGGGGCGACGGCTTCTTCCTCGATCATGGCGAGCGCTATGAGGTGACCGCCGAATTCCTCGACATCTATGCCCGCCTGCTGAAGGGCGAGGATGTGACCTTCACCGGCAAGCATCTGAAGGTGGAAGGCGGCAAGCTGCTCTATCCGCCGGTGCAGCAACCCCACCCGCCGCTGTTCTTCGGTGGCTCCTCCGAGCCGGCGCTGGATGTGGCGGCGAACCAGGTTCAGAAATATCTCACCTGGGGCGAACCCCCGGCGCAGGTGGCCGAGAAGATCACCGAGCTGCGCAAGCGCGCCGCCAAGGCCGGCCGCGAGCTGAGCTTCGGCATCCGCCTGCACGTGATCGTGCGCGACACCAATGAAGAGGCCTGGGCCGCCGCCGACAAGCTGATCCAGCATGTGGACGACGCCACCATCGCGGAAGCGCAGAAGGTGTTCGCCCGCATGGATTCGGTGGGCCAGCAGCGCATGACGCGCCTGCACGGCGGGCGGCGCGACAAGCTGGAGGTTTCGCCCAATCTGTGGGCCGGCGTCGGCCTGGTGCGCGGCGGCGCCGGCACGGCGCTGGTGGGCGATCCGCAGACGGTCGCTGAACGCATGAAGGAATATATGAGCCTCGGCATCGATACCTTCGTGCTCTCCGGCTATCCGCACCTGGAAGAGGCCTATCGCTTCGCCGAGGGCGTGTTCCCCCTGCTGCCGCTCGCCGCGACCACCGGCCGCCCGGCGGTGCACACGCCCCATCGCGGGCCCTTCGGCGAGATGATCGGCAACACCATCCTGCCCCAGCAGCGTCGCGTCAGCGCGTCCTGATCCCGTCGGACGCGCCGGCCGCCGGGGCCGCGGGGCGGCGCGGCCCCGGCGATTTGCGCCGGGTTGTGGGACAAGGTCGAGATCGGCGGAAAAGTGGGCTATCACGGTGCGGCGCGCGCGGAACCGCGCGGCCGAGGAAATTGTGATGACCGCCTATTCCGATCTCTCCACCCATTTCGATCGCATCTCCGCTTTGTCCAACGCCGTCGGCATCCTGCAATGGGACACTTCGGCCATGATGCCGAAGGGCGCTTCCGCCACCCGCTCCGAGAGCATGGCGCTGCTGCAGGTGCTGCGCCACGGCATGGTGACCGACGCGCGCATCGGCGACTGGCTCGATGGCGCCGAGGAAGACAACACCCTCGGCGCCTGGGAGCGGGCAAACCTGCGCGAGATCCGCCGCATCTGGACCGTGGAAACCGCGCTGCCGCCGGATCTGGTGGAAGCCTCCAGCAAGGCGGTCTCCGCCTGCGAGATGGTGTGGCGCCAGGCGCGCGCGGATGCCGATTTCAAGGCGCTGCTGCCCTATCTCTCCGAAGTGCTAAAGCTCCAGCGCGAGATCGGCCGCGCCAAGGGGGAAAAGCTCGGCCTGTCCGCGTATGACGCGCTGCTGAACGATTATGAGCCCGGCGGTCATTCCGCGCGCATCGACGCCCTGTTCGACGATCTGGCCGGCTTCCTGCCCGGCTTCACCGAGGATGTGCTGGCGATCCAGGCCCGCCGGCCCGCCGACCGAGCGCTGGAAGGCCCGTTCGCGGTGGAGGCGCAACGCGCGCTGGGCATCCGCATGATGGGCGTGGTGGGGTTCGATTTCGAGCGTGGCCGGCTCGATGTCTCCACCCATCCCTTCTGCGGCGGTGCCGACAACGATGTGCGCATCACCACCCGCTATAACGAGGCGGATTTTACCAGCGCCCTCATGGGGGTGATGCACGAGACCGGCCATGCGCTTTACGAGCAGGGCCGCCCGCAGGCCTATCTCTCGCAGCCGGTGTCCATGGCGCGCGGCATGAGCGTGCACGAGAGCCAGTCGCTGCTGATGGAGATGCAGGCCTGCCGCTCGCGCGAATTCATCCGCTATGCCGCCCCCCTCATGCGCGAGACCTTCGGCGGCAGCGGGCCGGCGTGGGAGGCGGATGCGCTGTGGCGGCGCTATACCCGCGTGGAGCGCGGCTTCATCCGTGTCGATGCGGACGAGGTGACCTATCCCGCCCATGTCATCCTGCGCTATCGCCTGGAGAAGGCGCTGATCGCCGACACCATGCCCCTGTCCGAACTGCCCGCCGCCTGGAATGCGGGCATGCAGGAGCTGCTCGGCGTGACCCCGCCGGACGATCGCCTGGGCTGCCTGCAGGATATCCACTGGCCGAGCGGCGGCTGGGGCTATTTCCCCACCTATACGCTCGGCGCCATGACGGCGGCGCAGGTGTTCGACGCCGCCTGCAAGGCCGACGCGGACATCCTGCCGGGCATCGGCAAGGGCGATTTCGCCCCTCTTGTGGCGTGGCTGCGGGCCAACATCCACAGCCAGGGCTCGCTGTATGAGACCGACGAGCTGCTCACCCGCGCCACCGGCCGGCCGCTGGATGCCGCCGTGTTCAAGGCCCACCTCATCCGCCGCTACGCCAGCGAGGGATAGGACCAAGGGGGTCAGGACGGCAGCGGCCACGACCGCCAGAGGGGGTCAGGCCGCGTCGCTGCCGTCCTGGAAGATCCCGGCATGGATCCGGCGCAGCTCGGTCTTCTGCACCTTGCCCATGGCGTTGCGCGGCAGGGCATCCTGCACGATCAGGTGCTTCGGCAATTTGTAGCGGGCAAGCGCGCCGGAGAGGCCGGACAGCAGCGCCGCCGGCTCCGGCGCCGGGAGGCCGGGCTTGCGCTCCACGATTGCGATCACCCCCTCGCCGAAATCGGGATGGGGCACGCCGATGACCGCGCAATCCTCCACCCCGTCGAGCCGGGCGAGGGCGGCTTCCACCTCGCGCGGATAGACGTTGTACCCGCCCGAGATGATGAGGTCCTTCGCCCGCCCGACGATGGTGATGCGGCCGTCCTCGCCCATGCGCGCGAGATCGCCGGTGCGGAAAAAGCCGTCCGGGGTGAAGGCCGCTGTGCTCTCCTCGGGCATGCGCCAATAGCCGGCGAACACGTTGGGCCCGCGCAGCACCACTTCGCCCACGTCGCCGCGCGGCATCTCCTCGCCCGCCTCGCCGAAGATGCGCACCTCCACGTCCGGCATGGCATAGCCGACCGTGCCCTGGATGCGGTCGCCGATCAGCGGGTTGGAGGAGATGATCGCGGTCTCGGTGGTGCCGTAGCGCTCAAGGATGGCGTGGCCGGTGCGGTCGCGGAACGCATCGAAGGTGGTGCCCGAGAGCGGCGCCGAGCCGCTGGTGAACAGGCGCATGCGCCCGCACAGGTCGCGGGTCAGCCGCGGATCGCCCAGCAGCCGCGTGTAGAGCGTGGGCACGCCCATGAACAGGGTGGAGCGCGGCAGAAGGTCGATCACCGGGTCCACCGCGAATTTCGGCAGGAACCAGATGGGCGCGCCGGCCCGTAGCGCGCAATTGATGGCGATGAACAGGCCGTGGGCGTGGAACACCGGCAGCGCATGCAGCAGCACGTCGTCGCCCGTGATTCCCCACAAGGCATTGAGCGCTTCGGCGGCGTGGATGAGGTTGCCATGGGTGATCATGGCGCCCTTGGCGCGGCCCGTGGTGCCGGAGGTGTAGAGGATGGCGGCGAGATCGTCCCGCCCGCGCGGCATGCTTTCGACCAGGGGAAAGTGCGCGTCCGCCGCATCGCTCAGGCTGCCGCCGCCCGCCGCATCGAGCGTGAAACGGGTACAGCCTTCCGGCAGATGGGGCGCGAGCGCCGCCATGGCCTGGGGCTGGCCGACGAACACCGTGGGCTCCGCATCGCCGAGGAAGGCCGCCATCTCGTGCGGGGTATAGGCCGTGTTGAGCGGCAGATAGACCGCCCCGGCCTTGAGGCACGCGAGATAGAGCGCCACCGCCTCGCCGCTCTTCTCCACCTGCGCGGCCACCCGGTCGCCGGGGACGACGCCGGCCGCGCGCAGCACCGCCGCGATGCGCCCGGCGGTGTCGGCGAGCCGCGCACGGCTCCACACCCCGCCCGTGCCGGCGAGGGTCAGTGCGGTCGCCGTGCCGGGGAGCGAGGCGGGAAAGAGGACATCGTGGAGATTGGCCGACATGTTCGCGCTCACGGCACGAGCACGATGGAGCCGGTGGTGCGCCGGGCCTCCAGTTCGCGATGCACCCGCGCGGCCTCCGCGAGGGGCGCGCTGAGCCCGATCTCCACCTTGATCGCGCCGGACAGAAGGGCTCCGAACACGCCCTGCGCCAAGGCGAGGATGCTCGCGCGATCCTTCACGAAGGTGGCGAGCGTGGGCTTGGCGAGGAACAGCGAGCCCTTCTGCGCGAGCACGCTGATGTCGAGCGGCGGCACGGGGCCGCTCGCCTGGCCGAAATTCACCATCATGCCGAGCGGCCGCAGCGTATCGAGCGACTTGTCGAACGTGTCGCGGCCGATGGAATCGAACACCGCGTCCACCCCTGCGCCATCGGTGAAGGCGCGGGCCTCAGCGACGAAATCCTGTTCGCCGCTCACCACCACATGGGCGCAGCCCGCCGCACGGGCGACTTCCGCCTTGCCGGCCGCGCCCACGGTGCCGATGACCTTGGCGCCGAGATGCGTCGCCCATTGGCACAGGATGCGCCCGACCCCGCCGGCCGCCGCATGCACCAAAATCGTGTCGCCGGCCTTAACCGGATAGATGCGGTGGATGAGATAGAAGGCGGTGGCGCCCTTCAGCAAAGCGGCCGCGGCGGTGGCGTCGTCGATGCCGTCCGGTATCTTCAGCGCCCGCCAGGCGGGGAGGATGCGCCGCTCCGCATAGGCGCCGAGCACGTTCCAATAGGCGACGCGGTCGCCCACCGCGAGGTCCGTCACGTCCGGCCCCACCTGCTCGACGATGCCCGCCGCCTCGACGCCCAGGGTGGCGGGACGGGGGATGAGATATTGGCCGGAAGTGACGGAGCGGTGATAGGTATCCACCAGATTGACGCCGATGGCGGTGTGCCGCAGCAGCACCTCGCCGGCGCCGGGGGCGGGGAGCGCCACCTCCTCCAGCTTCAGCACGTCGGGGCCGCCGGCCTCGTGGACGCGGATCGCCTTGTTCATCTCACCTTGCTCCGGTTCGGGGTGGAAACGCCGCATCCGCAACGGATGCGGCGGGTCCGGTCAGCTCTTCTGCGGCGCCGTCATGCGGCCCGAGAGCAGGGTGAACACATAAGAGAAGTCGCGCTCGCCATGGCCAGCGGCGACCAGCGTCTGATAGAGCGCGGCGGCAGCGCCCGCCAAGGGCGTCGCGGCGCCGCCCACGCTCGCTTCCTGCTGGGACAGGCGCATGTCCTTCAGCATCATGGCCACGGTAAAGCCGGGGTCATAATTGCGATTGGCGGGCGAGGTCGGCACCGGGCCGGGCACCGGGCAATAGGATTGCAGGGCCCAGCAATTGCCGGATGACTTCGTCATCACGTCATAGACCGTCTGATTGTCGAGGCCGAGCTTTTCCGCCAGCGTGAAGACCTCGCTGATGGCCACCATGCTCATGCCGGCCATCATATTGTTGCAGATCTTCAGCGCCTGGCCGAGGCCGCTTTCCCCCACGTGGAAGAAATTGGCGCCCATCCCTTCCAGGATCGGCAGGGCGCGCGCGTATGCGGCCTTGGTGCCGCCCACCATGAAGGTGAGCCGGCCCGCCTCCGCCGCCGGCACCGCGCCGGAAACGGGCGCGTCCACCATCTCGAACCCGGCGGCAGCGGCGGCCTTGCCCACCGCCCGCGCGCTGTCCACGTCGATGGTGGAACTGTCGATCAGGATCGCCCCCTTGGGGGCGCTGGCGAGGATGCCGCCGGCGCCCTCATAGACGGCGCGCACATGCTTGCCGGTGGGCACCATGGTGATAATCGCATCGGCCCCGGCGACCGCTTCCGCGATGCTGCCGGCGGCCCGCCCGCCCGCCGCCACCAGGGCGTCGCGGGCGGCTTGCGAGAGATCGAAGCCGGTCACCGCATGGCCGGCCTTGATCAAGTTTGCGCTCATGGGCCGGCCCATATTGCCGAGCCCGATGAAGGTGACGTTTGGCATTTCAACTCCCCTAATGGCCGTTCCGGCTCACTTCTTGACCAGCGGGCACTTGCTTTCCGACAGGGGCATGGTGGCCTCGGCGGCGGGAATGGTGCGCAGGATCTTGTAATAATCCCAGGGATACTTGGATTCGCTCGGGTCCTTCACCTGGATCAGATACATGTCGTGCTCCATGCGGCCGTCGGCGCGGACCTTGCCGTTGGTGACGAAGAAATCGTTCACCGGCATCTCGCGCATCTTCTCGGCGACCACCTTGCCGTCGTCGCTGTTCGCCGCCTGCATGGCCTTGAGATAGTGCAGGACCGAGGAATAGACGCCAGCCTGGATCATGTCCGGCATGCGGCCGGTCTTCTTCATATAGCGCTCGCCGAAGGCGCGGCTGGCGTCGTTGCGGTCCCAATAATAGGCGGTGGTGGCGATCAGCCCCTTGGCGGCCTTGAGGCCGAGGGCGTTGACGTCGCTGATCATGATGGCGAGGCCCACCAGGCGCTGGCCGCCGTCGGTGATGCCGAATTCCGCCGCCTGCTTGATGGAATTGATGGTGTCCATGCCGCCATTGGCGAGGCCGATGATCTGCGCCTTCGAGCCCTGCGCCTGCAGCAGGAAGGAGGAGAAGTCCGCAGCGCCGGTGGGATAGCGCACCTGGCCCACCACCGTGCCGCCGCCGGCGGTGACGGTCTTGGCGATGTCGGCGGACATCTGGTGGCCGAACGCATAGTCCACGACCACGAGATACCAGCTCTTGCCGCCGTCCTGCAGCACAGCGCGGGCCGTGCCGACCGCCTGGGAATAGGTGTCCCACGGCCAATGGAAGCCGGTGGGGGAGCAATCCTCATTGGTGAGGCGGGTGGTGGCGGGGCCGGAGGAAAGGGTGATCCTGCCGCGCTCCTTCGCCATGCCCTGCACCGCCAGCGCGACCGCGGAATTCGTCAGGTCGGCGATGGCGAGGACATTCTCCTCGTCGAACCATTTGCGCGCGGTGGCGGCGCCGACGTCGGTCTTGTTCTGATGGTCGGCGGAGAGAATCTCGATCGGCCGCCCGAGGACCTTGCCGCCGAAATCCTCGACCGCCATCTTCGCGGCTTCCACCGAGCCGATGCCGCCGAACTCGCTATAGAGGCCCGACTGGTCGTTCAGCACGCCGATGCGGACGGGGCCGTCGGCGGCATTCGCGGCGGTCAGCGCAAGCAGCGACGTGGCTGCGAGCCCCGCGATCAATCCAAGGCGCATGGTTCATCCTCCCAGTTTTGCGGGCGTGACGATCGTCCGCCCGTTTCGTTTCCACCCAGCGCCGGCCGGTCTCTCGCGGACCGCGCGGCTTGTTCTGTTTTCACGAAGCGGCCGTTCTGCTCGAACCGTCTTCGCCTGTCCGCGTCAGCCCCTTCAGGCCGCCGGCACCTCGTCCTTGAACACGGGAGGGCGCTTTTCCGCCCAGGCGCGCAGGCCTTCCTGCGCTTCAGCCGAGGTCAGGCTCGCATCGAAGCGCGCCTGGATCAACGCCGGGTCGGCCTTGCCCTGGGCCAGCGCATCGAGCGAGGCCTTCAGGCCGCGCAGCGCGCCGGGCGCCCGGTCGGCGCAGGCGGTGGCAAGCGCTTCGGCCCGTGGCATCAAGGCGTCGGCCGCCACCAATTCCTGCACGAAGCCGATGCGCAGCATGGCCTGCGCGTCGATGGGCTCGCCGGTGAGGATCAGCAGCTTGGCGGCCGCCGGGCCGAGCCGCTCCACATAGCGGCGCAGGCCGCCGTAATAATATTGGATGCCCAGCCGGGCGGGCGGCATCATCATGCGCGCGCCTTCCACGGCGATGCGGATGTCGCACGCCAGGGCGAAATCGGTGGCGCCGCCATAGACGCTGCCGTTCAGCACACAGAGGGTCGGGATCTTCACCGCTTCCACACGGTCGCACAGCTCGCCGAAGGCGTGGGGCTGGGACGCGCCGCCCGCCTCGAAGCCGCCGATATCGAAGCCGGCGCTGAAGCTCGGCCCGCTCGCGGTGAACATCAGCACCCGTACCGCGCCGTTGCGTTCCACCTCGTCCAGCAGCGTTGCCAGATGGACCAGATCCTCCCGCTGGAAGCGGTTGTGCTGGCGGGGCCGATTGAGGCGGATGCAGGCTTTCGCCCCTGCGATCGACAGGCTCGGCGGGCTGCCGTCATCGCTGGGGCCGGCGCGGGGAGTGGCGGGTCGTTGCCCGTTGGCGTTGGTCATTATCTCATTTTTGATTTCAAAAAAAATATGAGTCAATCTAAAAAAAATATGTAACCTGCTGTTCGGAATATCCGCCTTGCATCGCGGCGGAGCGGGCGAGACAACACGCAAGGACGACGCGATTTGATGGGCGAACCCGCTGTGCAGAAGATCAACCGGACAGGCGAGATCGCGAAGTGGATCCGGGGCGAGATCGAATCCGGGGCCCTGCCGCCCGGCGCGCGGCTGGAGGAGCGGCCCCTTTCCGAGCGCTTCGGCGTGTCCAAGACGCCGGTGCGCGAGGCGCTGATCCAGCTCGCCTCCCTCGGCCTGGTCGATCTGCGCCAGCGGCGCGGCGCCACCGTCACCGTGCTCAGCGTGGAGCAGGTGGTCTCCATGTTCGAGGTGATGACCGAGATGGAGGGCATGGCCGCCAAGCTGGCGGCGAGCCGCATGCCACCGGATGAGCGCAAGGCGCTCGCCGAAATCCACGCCGAAGCCGCCGCGTTTGTGGAACGTGGAGATTCATCCGCTTACGATCTGGCGAACACGCGGTTACATGAGTGCATCTATCGCGGGGCATGCAACGAATTCCTTGAGTTCAACATCAAGGACATGCGGGCGCGGCTGCGCGTTTACCGCCGGTATCCGTTCCAGAAACCCGGGCGGATCGAGCAGTCCCATGAGGATCACGCGCAGATCGTGGACGCGATCCTGCGCGGTGACGGGCCGACCGCCAACCGCATCATGCATGAACATATTACCACAGGCGGGCGTGTGTTCGCCGATCTCGTGGCCCAGATGCCCCGCATATGGGAACAGGGTTGAGCTTCAACACTTTGTAAAAGCGTATGAAACCCGGCGTCACGCCGGGGCGGAGCTTCAGCTTCGCGATCAAGGGAGGATCATATGAACACGGGCGAAAAGACCCTCACCGGCGCGCAGCTGCTGCGTCATTCCATGCTGATCGGCGGCGAATGGGTGTGGGCCGCATCGGGCGAAACCCTCACCGTCGAGAACCCGGCGCGCCGCGAAACGTTCGCCGAAGTGCCGCGGGGCGGTGCCGCCGACGTCGATCTCGCGGTGGACAAGGCATTGGAATCCTTCGTTTCCTGGCGCAAGGTGCCACCACGCGAGCGGGGCCGGCTGCTGATGAAGATCGCCGACGGCATCGATGCCCGGCACGAGGAGATCGCCCGCACCATCGCCACCGAGACCGGCAACGCCCTGCGCACCCAGGCGCGGCCCGAGACCAAGGCGGCGGCGGAGATGTTCCGCTATTTCGGCGGCCTTTCGGGCGAGCTGAAGGGCGAGACCCTGCCGTTCAACGACGATCTTCTCAGCTACACCCAGCGCGAGCCGCTGGGCGTCGTTGCCGCCGTCATCCCCTGGAATGCCCCGTTTCTGCTGGCGGCGGTGAAGATCGCGCCAGCGCTCTGCGCGGGCAATACCATGGTCATGAAGACCGCCGAGGACGCCCCGCTGGCGGTGCTGATGCTTGCGGAAATCTGCGCCGAGCATCTGCCCCCCGGCGTGGTCAACATGCTCACCGGCACGGGTGCGGAATGCGGCGCGCCGCTCATCAATCATCCGAAGGTGGCGAAGCTGTCTTTCACCGGCTCGACGGCCGTGGGCAAGCTGGTGATGGAGGCCGCCGCGAAGCGGATTCTCCCGGTTTCCCTGGAGCTTGGCGGCAAGAGCCCGTCGATCGTCTTCCCGGATGCGGACGAGGATTGGGTGGTGGAGGGCATCATCTCCGCCATGCGCTTCACCCGCCAGAGCCAATCGTGCACCGCCGGCTCGCGGCTGTTCCTCCATCGCTCCATCTATGACGGCTTCCTGGAGCGGCTCGCCGAAAAGGCCGGCAAGCTGCGGCTCGGCGATCCCTTGGCGGAAGAGACCGACATCGGCGCCATCATCAACCAGAAGCAGTTCAGCAAGGTCTGCGGCTATGTGGAGGAAGGCCTGCGCCAGAAGGGCTCGCGCCTGGTCATGGGCGGCCTGCCGGAGACCGAGGGGCCGCTGAGCAAAGGCTATTTCATGCGCCCCACCGCGTTCGCCCAGGCGGAAAACGACTGGCGCCTGGCGCGCGAGGAGATCTTCGGGCCGGTGCTGGTGGCGATCCCGTGGGAGGACGAGGCCGAGGTCATCAAGATGGCCAACGACAGCCATTATGGCCTGGCCGCCTATATCTGGACCCACGACATCGGCAAGGCGCTGCGCACCGCCCGCGATGTCGAAGCCGGCTGGGTGCAGATCAACCAGGGGGCCGGGCAACTGCCGGGGCATTCCTATGGCGGCTACAAGCAAAGCGGGCTCGGCCGGGAATTCTCCCTCTCCGCCATGCTGGACAGCTTCACCCAGAGCAAGAACATCACGGTGAATCTGACCCGCTGACCGCGGCGGGGCGGGCGGACACGCTGACCTGGGCCTTCAGTTCCTTGATGAAGGCGTCCACCAGCGGCTGCTCGCCCTTCAGCCGGCGCGTCGCGACGAAATGCGCGGATTCAAAGCCGTAGCTCTCGGGCTTCAGCGCCCGCATCTCGCCGCGCCGCGCCCAGTCGTCGCCCATGTGGCGCGGCAGATAACCGATGAAATGGCCGGAGAGGATCATCATCACCTGCGCCTCCATCTGCACGATGGAGCCGCTCGCGCGCGGATGGTTGACCCGGTACAGGTCGTCGAGGTGGCGATAGCGGCGCACGGAGAACAGGGCCGCCTCGATTTGGGCGTGCTGCATCTGGCGCGGCGGAATTTTGAACAGCGGATGGGCTTTCCCGCAATAGAGCGCGTGCGGCTCGCGGTGCAGCGGAATGTAGGTGATGCCGGGCACCTTCTGCGAGAACGGGCCGATGACGACGTCGCGGGCGCCGTCCATCAGCGCCTGCTCCAATACCAGCGGCGTGCCGAGCTCCAGGTCCACAAACACTTCGCTTGCATATTCCATGTAGCGGCCGAGCGCCGCCTGGAGGCCGAGTATGGGGTTGGTGACGACCCCGTCGACGATGCCGAGCCGCAACCGGCCCACAAGCGTGCGCTGGTCGCGGCCGATCCGGCCGTGGAAGGCGTCGATATCGGCGAACAATTGCTTGGCGGCGGCGAAGGTGGATTCCCCGAACGGGGTGAGACGGAAACCGGCGCGCCCGCGCTCGCACAATTGTCCGCCGAGCTTGCGCTCCAGCGCCGCCAGATGCGTCGAGAGGGTGGATTGGGAGAGATTGAGGGTGATTTGCGCGTCCGCAAAGCCGCCCGCTTCGGTCAGGGCCACGAACACCCGCAGCAGGCGCAGGTCGATATTATCCAGGCGCCGCACGGGCTTTCCCCTCCATGAGTCCTTTTACATCTAGAGTTCTCGATGTGACGTTTCAATAAAAACGATTTTTCCGGATGTGAATATGCCGGAGCATGCCAACACCCTCCAAGGAGCGACCGCCATGAGGCATAAAGATCGCATTGCCGCTTTCGCCGTCCTGGGCCTGCTGGCCCTTTCGGCGCCGGCTTCCGCCGCCGACAAGATCCGTGTTCTCGCGCCCACCTGGCCCGGCTTCGCGCCGGTGTTCGTGGCCATGGACAAGGGCTATTTCAAAGCCCAAGGCCTCGATGTGGACATGCGGTTCGAGGACGACCGCTCCAACGTCATGGCCGCCATGGCGCGCGGAGATATCGAGGTCGACATGCGCACCGTCGGCGAGCACCAGGGCCGCCCGCGCGATGCCTCCACCCCGGGAATCATCATCGGCACCATCGACAAGTCGGTGGGCGGCGACGGCGTGATCGCGGACGGGTCGATTTCGTCCGTCGCGGCGCTGAAGGGAAAGACCGTGGCCTCCGAGGTCAACATCCCCGGCCGTCTGCTGCTGCAACTGGCGCTGAAGAAGGAGGGGCTGACCCTCAAGGATCTCAAGCTCAAGGAGATCGCCACCGCCGATACGGTCGCGGTGTTTGCCGACCCGTCGATCCAGGCGATCGCCACCTATGAGCCGGTGATGTCGCAGGCGATCACCGCCAATGCCAACCGCAAGGGCAAGGTCCTGCTCTCTTCCAAGGACAGCGATATCATCGTCGATATCATCGCCGTGCGTCAGGACGATCTGAAGGCGAATCCGAAGAAGTATCAGGCCTTCCTGAAGGGGATCTACGAGGCGGTCGATCTCTACAAGAAAAATCCGTCGGAATTCATCAAGCTCGCCGCGCCGCACTTCAATCTGAGCGAGGCAGAGGTGAAGGACATTCTCGACACCTCGCTTGCTTATACCTCGCTTGCCGACGCCGAGGCTTATATCGGCACGGCCGGCAAGCCGGGCACGCTCTATGGCATCTTCAACACGGTGATGGAGCTGAACCTGGAGAATGGTGCCGCCGACACCAAGCTCGACCCCGCGCAGCAGATCGATCCCTCGGTGGTTTCCGCAATCGCGGGGACGAAGTGAGCGAGCCTGCCGCATCATCCTCGCCGCCGGCCCGTGCCGGCGGTGAGTCCGGCACGCCGTCGGTCGTCGCACGGGCGGCGGGCGGGTTCGCGCTGCGGGATCTGTTCCGCCTGCGCGCGCCTTTGCCCCGCTCTGTTTCGGCGGCGCTCGCCGTTGGCGCCAGTGTGCTGGTGCTGGCGGTGTGGGAAGGGGTGGCGCGGCTCGGCCTCACCAGCCCGCTGTTCTTCCCGGCGCCGAGCGCCATCCTCGCCGCCATGGGGCGCATGTTCGCAGACCAGCATCTCGCCTGGAATGCCTGGGTCTCCATTCTGCGGGTGTGGAGCGCGTTCCTGCTGGCGGCCGTGATGGCGATACCCATCGGCATCATGATGAGCGCTTATCGCGCCATCGGCGCCGCGCTCGAGCCCATCATCGATTTTATCCGCTATCTGCCGGTGCCTGCGCTGGTGCCGCTCTCCATCATCTGGTTCGGCGTGGGCGAGGAGACCAAGATCTTCCTGCTCTGGCTCGGCACTTTCTTCCAATTGGTGCTGCTGGTCTCCGACGATATGCGCCGGGTGCCGCAGGAATATATCGAGATCGCCTATACCGTCGGCGCGAAGCCGGGGCAGGTGCTGAAGGACGTGGCCTTCCGCGCCATGCTGCCGGGGCTGGTGGACAATCTGCGCATCACGCTCGGCTGGTGCTGGACCTATCTGATCATCGCCGAGATCGTCGCGGCGGACAGCGGCCTCGGCTTCGTCATCTGGGCGGCACGGCGCTACATGAAGACGCCGGAAGTGATGGCGGGGGTGTTCCTCATCGGCATCATCGGCCTTCTCACCGACCAATTGCTGCGCGCCGTGCACCGCCGCGCCTTCCGCTACCTGTGAGGCCGCACGGATGACGGCACATCTCACATTCACCAATGTCACCAAGCGCTTCGGCGCGGTCGAAGTGGTGGCGACGCCGTTCAACCTCGCCATCGCCCGCAACGAATTCGTCGTCTTCCTGGGACCCTCGGGCTGCGGCAAGACCACCTTGATGCGCATGATCGGCGGGCTCGATACGCCGAGCACCGGGGACATTCGGCTGGATGGCGCACCCGTGGGCGGGCCGGACTGGCGGCGCGGCATGGTGTTCCAATCCTATTCCTCCTTTCCCTGGCTGACGGTGGCGGAGAACGTCGCCTTCGGCATGCGTTACCGCACCGATCTGTCGGAGGAGGAGAAGCTGGGCCGGCGGGACCATTATCTCGATTTGGTCGGGCTCTACGAATTCTCCGACACCTATCCCAACCGCGTCTCCGGCGGCATGCGCCAGCGCATCGCCATCGCCCGCACGCTGGCCGCCGGCTCCGACGTGCTGCTGATGGACGAGCCGTTCGGCGCGCTGGATGCCCAGCGGCGCGAGCAGTTGCAGGGCGAGTTGCGGCGCATCCAGCGGCGCGACGCCAAGACCGTGGTGTTCGTGACCCACGATGTGGAGGAAGCCGCCTTCCTTGCCGACCGGGTGATCGTTTTCTCCAAGCGCCCGGCGCGCATCATGGCGGAGATCGACGTGCGCGCGCGCCTCGGCGAGGACCGCACGCTGGAGATGCGCGACGGGGCGGATTTCTTCGCCTTGCGCAATGAGATGCTGCGCCTCGTGCGGGCCAGCGCGGGGGAAGAGCCATGATGGCGGGCGGATTGCTGGGCGGCCTCGCGGGGCGCGCCGTTCTGGTCACGGGATCGAGCCGGGGCATCGGCCATGGCATCGCCCGCGCCTTCGCGGCGGCGGGGGCCGATCTGCACATGCTGGCGGAGGATGATGCGATCTTCGAGGCGGCCGAGCGGCTCGGCGCGCGCGGCCACAAAGCCGACATCACGCGCACCGCCGATCTCGAGGCCGTGGCGCAGGAGATCGCCCATCTGGACGTGCTGGTGAACAATGCCGGCCTGGAATTGGTGACGCCGCTCGACGATCCGAGCGCGGAGAACGAGCTGCGCTTCCGCCGCGTGGTGGAGATCAACGTGACGGGGACATTCCTGGCCACCCGCGCCTTCGTGCCGAAGCTCTCCCATGGCGGGCGCATCATCAACACCGCCTCCATCTGGTCGCGCACCGCCGAGCCCCTGTTCGGCGCCTATGTGGCGTCCAAGCATGCGGTGATCGGCCTGACCAAGACCTTCGCCAAGGAGCTCGGCCCGCGCGGCATCACTGTGAATGCGGTCTGCCCCGGCTGGGTGCGCACGGACGCTTCGCTCCGCTCGCTGCGCGCCATGGCGGAGCGCACCGGCCGGCCGGAGGACGACCTGCTGCGCGAGATCGTCGCCGTCCAGGCGCTGCCGGGCTTCATGGACCCGGACGACGTGGCCGGCACCTATCTGTTCCTCGCCTCGGACCTCGCCGCGAACATCACTGGCCAGAGCCTCGGGGTCGATCGTGGAGAAGCACCGTGGTGAACCCCTCTGAGACCTTGCCGCACCAGGGCCTGCGCATCGTCGTCACCGGCGCTGCCAGCGGCATCGGCCGCGCCTGCGCGAACCGGCTGGCGGCGGGCGGCGCCCATGTGGTCGGGTTCGATATCCAGCCGGCGGAGGCGTCCGCCTGGCATCCGGTCACGGTCGATCTCACCGAAGAGGCAGCGGTGGTGGCGGCGATGGATGCGGCTGTGGCGCATCTGCGCGGGCTCGACGTGATCGTGAACTGCGCCGGGCTGGATCTGGAAAGCCCGCTCGCCGCCTTCGATTTCGCCGCCTTCGAGAAGATGCTGGCGGTGAACGTGCGCGGCACCATCCTCATGGCGCGGGAGGCCGCGCGCCTGTTCGGCGCACACGGGCGCATCATCAATATCGCCTCCGAGCTCGGCTATCTCGGCCGTCAGGGCGCCTCGGGCTATTGCGCCACCAAGGGCGCGATCCTGGCGCTGACCCGCTCCTGGGCGCGGGAGCTTGCGCCGCGCATCCTGGTGAACGCCGTGGCGCCGGGGCCGGTGGATACGCCCTTGCTCAATTTCGCCGGCATGGATGCGGCCCAGCAGGCGCTGGAAACCAACAATCCGCTGCGCCGCATCGGCCGGCCGGAGGAGGTGGCCGAGGCGGTCGCCTTCCTCGCCTCGCGCCACACAAATTTCATTACCGGCCAATGCATCAGCGTCGATGGCGGCGCGGCCATGCACTGAGGGGACATACAATGGTCGACAGCGTCTACATGGCCGAACTGAGCTGGCCGCAATATCAGGCGAAGATCGCCGCCGGGGCGACGGTGTTCATTCCGCTCGGCACCACCGAGCAGCATGGCCCGCATCTGCCGCTGAACGTGGACGTGGTGCTGCCCACCGCCGTGTGCGCGCGGGTGGCGGCGCAGATCGGCGGCATCGTCGCGCCGGCGATCCCCTACGGCTACAAGTCCCAGCCCCGCTCCGGCGGCGGCGAGGCTTTTCCCGGCACCACGAGTCTGGATGCCTACACCTTCGCTTTGGTGCTGCGCGATGTGATCCGCGCCCTCGGCATCGATGGCGTGCGGCGCATCGTGGTGGTGAACGGGCATTACGAGAACATGTGGCCCGGCGTCGAGGGCGTGGACCTCGGCCTGCGCGAACTGCGCCGCGACGGCATCACCGGCATGCAGCTGATGCGCCTGGAATATTGGGATTTCGCCCGGCGCGAGACGCTGGAGCGCCTGTTCCCCGACGGCTTCCCGGGCATCGACCTGGAGCATGCGAGCCTGCTGGAGACCTCGCTCATGCTGCTCGTGCGCCCGGAGCTGGTGGAGATGGAGAAGGTGCCGTCCGACGGGCCGGCGCACTTCCCCACCTATGACGTGCACCCGGTGCCGAAAGGCTTCGTCCCGGCGTCCGGCGTGCTGGCCGTGGCCCACGGCTCCACCGCCGAAAAGGGCCAGTGGCTGATGGACGATTATGTCGCCGGGATCACCGCGGCCGTGCGCAAGGAATTCAATCTCTGACAGCGCGGGCGCGGCCCGCTTGAGCCAGATGGCAGGTTTTTCATGGTTGGAAAGTTCGAGCCGGCGGATTCCGGCAGCATCCCGCGCTTTGCGGGCATCGCCACCTTCATGCGGCTGCCGCAGGCCGAGCCGGCCGAGGTGGACATCGCGCTTGTCGGCGTGCCGTTCGACGGCGGCGTGACCAATCGCGCCGGCACGCGGCACGGCCCGCGCGAATTGCGCAACCAGTCGAGCCTGACGCGCCGGGTGCACCATGTCACCGGGATCTCGCCTTACGATCAGGCGCGGATCGCCGATTGCGGCGACGCGCCGGTCGATCCGCTCGATCTCATGAAGACCTTGAAGCTGGTGGGCGATTTCTACGCCGGCATGCGCATCGCCGGCGCGGTACCGCTCTCGGCCGGCGGCGATCACCTGATGACACTGCCGATCCTGCGCGGGCTGGTGCATGAAGGACCCGTGGGCGTGGTGCAGTTCGACGCCCATTCCGACACCTATGACGGCTTCTTCGGCGGCAATCCCTACAACCACGGCACGCCGTTCCGCCGCGCCATCGAGGAAGGGCTGATCGACCCCAAGCGGTTCGTGCAGATCGGCCTGCGCGGGGCGATCTCGGATGCTTCAAACTTCGACTTTGCCAAGGCGTGCGGCATCCGCATGATCTTCATGGAGGAGTTCATCAAGCGCGGGCCGCAGGATGTGATGGACGAGGTCCATGCCATCCTCGGCGGAAAGCCGGCTTATGTGACGTTCGACATCGACAGCCTCGATCCCTCCTTCGCGCCGGGCACCGGCACGCCGGAGATCGGCGGCTTCACCACCCGCGAGGCGCAGCACATGGTGCGGGCGCTGGCGGGGCTGAACCTGATCGGCGCGGACCTCGTGGAAGTCGCCCCGCCGTTCGACCCCTCCGGGCTCACCGCGCTGACGGGGGCCAGCCTCATGTTCGAACTTCTGTGCGTGCTGGCCACCGGCGTCGCCGAACGGCGCGGCGCGCCTCTCGCCCTCGACGCGGTCTAAGGAAAATCCCATGGCCCATGGATATGAAAGCGGCCGGCTCGACCTGCCCTTCGTCGGCATCTGCACCTTCGGCAAATATCCCCTGTGCCTGGACTGGGACAAGCTGGAGGCCGACGTCGCCATCCTCGGTGCGCCGTTCGATCTCGGCACCCAATGGCGCTCCGGCGCCCGCTCGGGCCCGCGGGCGATCCGCGAGGCCTCCACGCTGTTCGCCTTCGGCCATTCCGGCGCCTATGACCATGAGGACGACGTGGTCTATCTGCCCGCCGGGGCGGCGCGGATCGTGGACATGGGCGATGCCGACATGATCCACACCGACACCACCCAGAGCCACGCCAATATTGAAGCGGGCGTGCGGGCGATCCTCAAGGCGGGCGCTCTGCCGGTGGTGCTCGGCGGCGATCATTCCATCAACATTCCCTGCGTCGCCGCTTTTTCGGACGAGGCGCCGGTGCATCTGGTGCAGTTCGACGCGCATCTGGATTTCGTCGACGAGCGCCATGGCGTGCGCAACGGCCACGGCAGCCCCATGCGCCGCGCCGCCGAGCGCGCCCATGTCACCGGCCTGACCCAGCTCGGCATCCGCAACGTCTCCTCCACCGCCCGCGAGGGCTATGAGGACGCCCGCCGCATGGGCAGCGACATCCTGAGCGTGCGGCAGATCCGCAAGCTCGGGACCGAGGCGGTGCTGGCGCGCATCCCGGCGGGCGCGCGCTATTATGTGAGCATCGACATCGACGGCTTCGACCCCTCCATCGCGCCGGGCACCGGCACGCCCAGCCATGGCGGTTTCGCCTATTACGAGGTGCTGGAACTGCTGGACGGCCTCGCCAAGCGGGGCACCATCGTCGGCGTCGACCTGGTGGAGGTGGCGCGCGAATATGATCCGGCCGGCGTCACCGCCATCCTCGCCGCCCAGATCCTGCTGAACCTCATCGGCCGCATCCTGTACCAGCGCGGCTGCTGAGTTCAGGCCGCCCGCCCGCCCATGAGCTTGTCGGCGATCATCTCGCCGATGGGCAAGGCCGCCGTGGCTGCGGGGGAGGGCGCGTTGCACACATGCAGCGAGCGCGGCGTCTGCTCGAACAGGAAGTCGTGCACCAGCGTGCCGTCGGCGAGCACCGCCTGGGCGCGGATGCCCGCTTCATAGGGCTGGAGGTCCGCCATGGTCAGGTCCGGGCAATATTTGCGGCATTGCTCCAGATAGCCCGCGGGCATGAGGGAGTTCTTCAGCTCCTTGATCGCGGCGCGCGGATTGTTGGCGAGCGTGCGCCAGAAGCCGGGAAAGGTGAGGGTATCCGCAAGGTCGGCAGCATTCACCGAGAGCTTGGGATAGCCCTCGCGCGCCATGCCGAGCACCGCATTGGGGCCGACCGTCACCGAGCCGTCGATCATGCGGGTGAGGTGGATGCCGAGGAACGGCAAGGTTGGGTCCGGCACGGGATAGATCAGGTGCTTGACGATGGCATTGCGGCTCGGCGGCAGGCGATAATATTCCCCCCGGAACGGCACGATGCGATGGCTGATCTTCAGGCCCGCGAGGCGCGCGATGCGGTCCGATTGCAGGCCCGCGCAGGCGACCAGCGTCTTGGCGCGATGGGTGATGCCGCCGCTGCGGACCTCCACATCTTCCGCCCCTTCGCGAATGGCGTCGACCTGGGCGCCGAGCAGAATGGTGCCCCCCGCCGCCTCGATCTCGCGGGCCAGCGCCGCGCACACCTGCTTGTAGTCGACGATGCCGGTGGAGGGCACGAACAGGGCGCCGATGCCGGTGATGTTGGGCTCGCGCCGCTTCAGTTCGGCGCCATCCAGGCGCTCCACTTCCACATTGTTGGCGGCGGCGCGCTGGTAGAGCGCGTCCATGCGCGCCAGTTCCTCTGCATCGGTCGCCACCAGCAGCTTGCCGCAGGTTTCAAAGGCGATGTTGTGGGCGCGGCAGAAATCCTTGGTGGCCTGCGCGCCCTTGCGGCACAGCTCGGCCTTGAAGCTGCCGGGGGCGTAATAGATGCCGGCGTGGATCACGCCGCTGTTGTGCCCGGTCTGGTGGCGGGCGAGACCGCCTTCCTTCTCCAGCAGCAACAGGCCTGCGTCCGGCTGGCGGCGCAGGATTTCCCGCGCCGTCGAGAGGCCGACGATGCCGCCCCCGATGATGATGAAATCATAGAGCATTATGCTCTTTTCCTCCCACAAGTCCGGGCTGCGAAGCGCCCGTGTTTTCCCGGCGGTGTGTCCCACCGGCTGATGGCGTGTCTCACGGCTCCAGCACGCGGATCGGCGCGCCGCGCTGCCAGGCGGCGATGTCTTCGACGATCTGCGGGAAGGCCGTGCGATAGGTGTTTTCCGTAACATAGCCGATGTGCGGCGTCGCCAGCACATTGGGCAAAAATCGGAACGGATGATCCACCGCCAGCGGCTCGGTGTCGAATACGTCGAGCGCCGCGCCGGCGATCCGGCGCTGCGTCAGCGCGTCCACCAGGGCCGCCTCGGTCACGATCGGCCCGCGCGAGGTGTTCACCAGGAAGGCCGTAGGCTTCATGCGGCCCAATTCCGCCGTGCCGACAAGATCCTGCGTGCGGGCGCCGAGCTTGAGGTGGATGGTGAGCACGTCGGCACGGGCGAACAATTCGTCCTTCTGCACCCGTTCCACGCCGCATTCGGCCGCCCGCTCGGCGGTCAGATTCTGGCTCCAGGCAATGACCTTCATGCCGAAGGCCTGGCCGAACTTCGCCACCTCCGCGCCGATGCGCCCGAGGCCGAGCACGCCCAGGGTCTTGCCCGCGATATCCATGCCGAGGCCGACCTGCCAGCCGCCGGCGCGCACCGAGGCGGCTTCCTTGTGCAGCCCGCGTGTCACCGCCAGCACCAGGGCCCAGGTGAGGGCAGGGGTGGCGTGGGGGTCGCCGCCAGCGGTCCCGCTCACCGTGATGCCGCGCGCCTGCGCCGCCCCGATATCGATGGAGGCGTTCCACATGCCGATGGTGGTGATGAGCTTGAGATTGGGCAGCCGGGCGATCAGCGCCGCGTCCACCGGCGTGCGCTCGCGCGTGAGGACCAGGGCGTCGAACGGCGTGAGGCGCGCGGCGAGGCGGTCCGGATCGGCCACGTGATCGTGGAAGAAGACAGCGTCGGCGCCGGGCTTCAGGGCATCCCAATCGGCCATGGATGCGGCCACGCTCTGGTAATCGTCGAGGATGGCGACGCGGGCGGGGGCGGAGTGTGTCATTGAAATGCTCGCTATCGGGCGCATGTGTTGGTGATGCCCTTGATCCGGCTTCGAGGTTAAAATGGCAATCTCTCACCTCGAATCGGATCGCGTCGGGATGGCCCCTGCTTCCCGCCCGTTCCCCATCCCGCCAGCCAGGAGGTCCCAATGACCGCCCAAGCCAGTCTCAATGCCCGCATCGGCGAGGTGACGCAGCGCATTGCTGAGCGCAGCCGCGACAGCCGCGCGCGCTATCTGGACCGCATCTCCGCCGCCGCCGAGGCCGGCCCCCGCCGCCGGGCGCTCGGCTGCGCCAACCAGGCCCATGGATTTGCCGCCTGCCTGCCGGGCGACAAGGCGGAACTGCGCAGCGGCGCGGGCGGAAATCTCGCGATTGTGACCGCCTATAACGACATGCTCAGCGCCCACCAGCCCTATGAGCGCTTCCCCGAGCTGATCCGCGAGGCCGCCCGCGACGTGGGCGGCGTGGCGCAGGTGGCGGGCGGGGTGCCGGCCATGTGCGACGGTGTCACGCAAGGGGAAGCGGGCATGGAGCTGTCCCTGTTCTCCCGCGAGGTGATCGCCCTGTCCACGGCGGTGGCGCTCTCGCACCAGACCTTCGATGCCGCCGTGTTCCTCGGCATCTGCGACAAGATCGTGCCCGGGCTGATCATCGGCGCGCTCTCGTTCGGCCATCTGCCGGCGGTGTTCATCCCGAGCGGTCCCATGACTTCGGGCCTCCCGAACGACGAGAAATCCCGCATCCGGCAATTGTTCGCGGAAGGCAAGATCGGCCGCGATGCGCTGTTGGAGGCGGAGTCCAAGTCCTACCACGGCCCCGGCACCTGTACCTTCTACGGCACCGCCAACACCAACCAGATGATGATGGAGATCATGGGCGTGCATTTGCCCGGCGCCTCCTTCGTCAATCCCAACACGCCGCTGCGCGATGCGCTGACGCGGGAGGGCACCAAGCGGGCGCTCGCCAACAGCGCGCTCGGCAATCACTACACCCCGCTCGGCCGGATGCTGGACGAGAAGGCGTTCGTGAACGGGGTCGTCGGCCTGCATGCCACCGGCGGCTCCACCAACCACACGCTCCATATCGTCGCCATGGCGGCGGCGGCGGGCATCAAGCTGACCTGGGACGATTTCTCGGACCTCGCGGATGTGGTGCCGCTGCTGACCCGCGTCTATCCCAACGGCAAGGCGGACGTGAACCATTTCCACGCCGCCGGCGGCATGGGCTTCGTGATCCGCGAACTGCTCTCCGCCGGCCTGCTGCACGAGGATGTGGAGACCGTGTGGGGCACCGGCCTTTCCGGCTACACGGCCGAGCCGGGCCTGGACGAAAACGGCGCTTTGGTGTGGCGCGACGCCACGGCCGCGAGCGGCGACGAGGCGGTGCTTCGCCCGGTCACCCGCGCCTTCCAGCCCACCGGCGGGCTGAAGGTGCTGGACGGCAATCTCGGCCGCGCGGTCATCAAGACCTCGGCGGTGGCGCCGGAGCGGCATGTGATCGAGGCGCCGGCCCGCGTGTTCCATTCCCAGGAGGCGCTTCAGGCCGCGTTCAAGACCGGCAGCCTCACCGGGGATTTCGTCGCCGTGGTGCGCTTCCAGGGGCCGAAGGCCAACGGCATGCCGGAACTGCACAAGCTGCTGCCACCGCTCGGCGTGCTGCAGGATCGCGGGCAGAAGGTGGCGCTTGTGACCGACGGGCGCATGTCCGGCGCCTCGGGCAAGGTGCCCTCGGCCATCCACGTGACCCCGGAGGCGGCGGCCGGCGGGCCGATCGGCAAGATCCGCGATGGCGATCTGGTGCGGCTCGACGGCGTGGCGGGTCATCTCACCGTGCTGGTGGATGCGGACGAATGGGCCGCCCGCCCACAGGCGGAGGAAGATCTTTCCGCCTCCCACGTCAATGTCGGCCGGGAATTGTTTGCGCCGTTCCGAAATGCGGTTGGGACGGCGGATACCGGGGCGAGCATCTTTTCGCTCACGGCGGCTTGACGAAAACAAGGGATCGCAAAGGTTTCAGGCCCTTTATGTTTCACGTGAAACATAGAGGGCCACGGACGAACACGGGATTCCCGTGAATGAAACCTGCGATGACGCTCGATTTACGTGAATTTCGTCGCCGAATTCCATGCAGACTTCGGCGACGAACGCATTTCGCCCCACAAGCGAGCGATTTTCCGCCTAGCCCTTCGCCTGCGCCTCCAGCTTCGCGTCGAAGGCGAGCACCGCGTTCAGCAGCACCGCCGCGCCGGCGGCGCAATCGGCCGGGGAGGTGTCTTCCGCCTCATTGTGGCTGATGCCGTCCTTGCAGGGCACGAACACCATGGTGGTGGGCGCCACGCGGGCCACATAGGCGGCGTCGTGCCCGGCGCCCGAGACGATATCGCGATGCCCATAGCCGAGCGTTTCCGCCGCCGCCCGGATGGTGGAGACCAGGGTCTCGTCGAAATGCACCGGCGGGGCGTTCAGGATGCAGTCGAGCTGAAGGGTGAGGCCGAGCGCGGAGATCGCCGCCTCGATCTGCGCGCACAGCTCCGCATGCATGGTGTCGAGCACCCCCTGGTCGGGATGGCGCATCTCGATGGTGAGGAAGACCTCGCCGGGAATGACATTGCGCGAGTTCGGCCGCACTTCCATCAGCCCCACGGTCGCGACCGCGAGCGGGGGATGGGCAAGGCCCACCGCATTGACGATCTCGACCACCTTGGCGGCGCCCAGCAGCGCATCCTTGCGTCGCGCCATGGGCGTGGTGCCGGCGTGGGACTCGACGCCGGTGATCGTCGCCTCGTACCAGCGGATGCCCTGCACGCCGGTGACGACGCCGATGGTCTTGCCCTCGGCCTCCAGGATCGGCCCCTGCTCGATATGGAGTTCGAACATGGCCGACATGGGATGGCCGCCGAGCGGCTTGTCGCCGCGATAGCCGATGGCGTCCAGCGCATCGCCGAAGCGGATGCCCTCGCGGTCGCGCTGGTCCATCACATATTGCTTCTCGAACACCCCGGCGAAGCCCCCGGATGCCAGCATGGCGGGGGCGAAGCGGGAGCCTTCCTCATTGGTCCAGTTGATGACCTCGATGGGCGCCAGGGTCTCATAGCCGCTGGCCTGGAGCGCGCGCAGCACTTCCAGCCCCGCCAGCACGCCCAGCACACCGTCGAACTTGCCGCCGGTGGGTTGGGTGTCGAGGTGCGAGCCGATGCAGATGGGCGGCAGGGAATTGTCGCGGCCGGGCCGGCGGGCGAACATGTTGCCGGCCTCGTCCACGGAAACGGTGCAGCCGGCGGCGATGCAGGCGTCCTTGAACCAGTCGCGGACCTGCCGGTCTTCCTCGGTCAGGGTCAGGCGGTTGATGCCGCCTTTTTCCGTGCCGCCGAAGCGCGCGGTTTCCATGAGCGCGGCCCAGAGGCGGTCGCCGTCGATCGTCAGATTCGCCATTTTCAACTTCCGTGGGGTCGGGACGGTTTGCGCCACCGCATGCAATCGGCGTGCCCGGAGGGATGATGGTTAGGATGACCGTCATGCCCGGCACGCCCGGCCATGACGACGGAAGCCGCTTCATCCGCCCGGCGCGACAGGGGTCGCGCGGCCGCGAAGCGGAGCACATGCCTGCCTTTTAGGCGCGGCGCGCGGGCGCTCAGGTAATGTCCTTCTCGCCCATCATCACGCGGCGATACGCGCCCACCAGATGGTTGCGCATGAGATCCGCCGCGACCTTCGCCTCGCCGGCGATCATGGCTTCCAGAATTTCCTCATGCTCGCGCCACACGCGGATGGAGAGGCCGGGGAAGGAGAGGATCTCGCCCATGGCGCGGCGCAGATGCTGCCAATTGAGGCGCATCGTATCGATCACCAGCGGGTTGCCGGACAGATCGTAGATGAAGGAGTGGAAGTCCATGTCCGCATGGACCACGCCCTTCTGGTCGTTGGCGAGCACGAGATTGCGCCCGCGCACCACGAGGTCCCGCCCCTTGCGGATGTGTTCCGGCTTGAGATTGGCTGTGGCCAGTTCCGCCGCCAGCGGCTCCACCGCCGAGCGGAATTCGTAGATCGCCTTGAGCAGTTCCGGCTGGACCGGCGCCACCGATACCCCGCGCTTGCCCGATTCGATGACGAAGCCCTGGGAGCGCAGGATCACCAGCGCATGGGTCACCGGCTGGCGCGAAACATTGAGGCGCGCGGCAATGTCCTCCTGCGTCAGGCGTTCCCCCGGCTTGAGGGTGCCGTCGCAGATGGCGTCGAGAATGACCTCGTAGGTCTGTTCGACCAGGCGTTTCGGTGCGGCCAGAGTTTCCATGAAGTCTGCATATCGCGTGCGCCCGCCGTTTTCCATCTTGACCATCTCCAGGGAACCTGCGACCGTTTGTTGAACTCGGAATTCAGAATTCAATAATGTACGAGGGATGGAAATGGCTCAACCCATTCGAGTGCTTCTCGCCAAGGTGGGACTCGACGGTCACGACCGTGGCGTGAAGGTCGTCGCGCGCACCTTGCGCGATGCGGGCATGGACGTGATCTATTCCGGCCTGCACCGCACGCCGGAAGAAGTGGTCACCGCCGCGATCCAGGAAGACGTGGACGTGCTCGGCGTCAGCCTGCTGTCGGGCGTCCAGCTCACGGTATTCCCCAAGATTTTCAAGCTCTTGAACGAGAAGGGCGTGGACGACCTGATCGTCGTCGCCGGCGGCGTCATGCCGGACGAGGACGTGGTGGCGCTGAAGGAGATGGGCGTGAAGGAGGTTCTGCTCCAGGACACCCCGCCCAATGCCATCGTCGAGACGCTGGAACGCCTTGTCACCGAGCGCGGCGCGCGCTGAGCCCGGAGGGCCCCATGGAAGACTGGTCCTTCCCGCCGCGCTATGACGAAACCTATCTGCCGCCGTCGGATGCGCGCTATTGGTTTCCAAAGCGCGAAACCATGCATCCCGCGGACCGCGACGCGGCGATCCTCGCCCGCCTGCAGCAGCTGTGCGCCTATGCCTATGAGGCCGCGCCGTTCTACCGGCGCAAATGGGATGCCGCCGGCTTCCACCCCTCGCATCTGAAGTCGCTCGAGGATTTCGAGGACAAGGTGCCGGTCGTCACCAAGGCGGACCTGCGCGCCAGCCAGGCGGCGCACCCGCCCTTCGGCGACTATCTGTGCGTTCCGGACGCCGAGGTGTTCCACGTGCACGGCACCTCCGGCACCACCGGGCGGCCCACGGCCTTCGCCATCGGCCGCAACGACTGGCGCGCCATCGCCAATGCCCATGCCCGCATCATGTGGGCCATGGGCCTGCGTCCCGGCGACATGGTGTGCGTCGCCGCCATCTTCAGCCTGTACATGGGCTCGTGGGGTGCGCTGGCGGGGGCGGAGCGGCTCGGCGCCAAGGCCTTTCCGTTCGGCGCCGGCGCGCCGGGCATGAGCGTGCGCTGCGCCCAATGGCTCGCCGCCATGAAGCCGGCCGGCTTCTACGGCACCCCCACCTATGCCCTGCATCTCGCGGAAACCGCGCTCAAGGAAGGGCTCAATCCGCGCGACTTCGGCCTGCGCGTGATGTTCTTCTCCGGCGAGCCCGGCGCCTCCATTCCCGGCGTGCGCGACCGCATCGAGGATCTCTACGGCGCCAAGGTGTTCGACAGCGGCTCCATGGCGGAGATGACGCCCTGGATGCATGTGGGCGGCTCCGCCGAGACCCCCGGCATGCTGTGCTGGCAGGACGTGGTCTATACCCAGGTCTGCGACCCGCGCACCTTCCGCCGCGTGCCCTATGGCGAGCGGGGAACACCGGTCTACACCCATCTGGAGCGCACCTCCCAGCCCATGATCCGCCTCGCCTCGGGGGATCTGACGCTGTGGACCGACGAGCCTGGCCCCTGCGGGCGCACCTATCCGCGCCTGCCGCTCGGCATCTTCGGGCGCATCGACGACATGTTCACCATCCGCGGCGAGAACGTCTATCCGAGCGAGATCGATTCCGTGCTCAACCAGACCGCCGGCTATGGCGGCGAGCACCAGATCGTCATCACCCGCGAAGCCGCCATGGACGAATTGGTGCTGCGGGTGGAGGCGGATGCCGTGACCCTCGGCCTCGGCCGTGACCATGTGGAGAAATTCCGCGGCGACATCGCCAAATCCATGCAGAAGTTGCTGGGCCTGCGGGCGGTGGTGGAGATCGTGGAAGGCGGCACGCTGCCGCGCACGGACTTCAAGGCCCGCCGCGTGGTGGACGACCGCGCCGTGTTCCGCGATATGCATGCCCAGCTCAAAGCGGGGGGTGCCTGATGGGCCGCTACGTTCCCTCGCTGGACCTCATTCCCCGCGTGGAAGCCGGCGAGATGGGCGCCATCGGCCGCCTCATCTCGCGTGCGGAATCCGGCACGCCGGAAGCGCGCGAGGCGCTAGCCACAATCTATCGCCGCGCCGGCAAGGCCCATGTCATCGGCATCACCGGCGTGCCCGGCTCGGGCAAGTCCACGCTGGTCGCCCATTTCGCCAAGCAGCTGCGCGAGCAGGGGCTGAAGGTGGGCATCGTCGCGGTGGACCCTTCCAGCCCGTTCTCCGGCGGCTCGATCCTCGGCGACCGGGTGCGCATGACCGAGCTCGCCACCGATCCCGGCATTTATATCCGCTCCATGGCGACACGCGGCGCCATGGGCGGCATGGCCCGCGCGGCTTTGGACGCGGTGGACATCCTCGATGTCGGCGGCTTCGACACGGTGATCATCGAGACCGTGGGTGTCGGGCAGGACGAGGTGGAGATCGCCCGCGCCTCCCACACCACGGTGGTGGTGTCCGCCCCCGGCCTCGGCGACGAGATCCAGGCCATCAAGGCGGGCATCTTGGAGATCGCGGATATCCACGTCGTCTCGAAATGCGACCGCAGCGACGCCAACCGCACGCTGACCGATCTGAAGAGCATGCTCACCCTCGGCGCCCTCACCTCCGCGCGGGGGGAATGGGCGGTGCCGGTGGTGGGGGTCTCCGCCATCAGCGGCGAGGGGTTCGACCAGCTCCTCGACAAGATCAACGCCCATCGCCGCGTCGCCTTCGAAACCGAGACGGGCGCCGCCCGTCTCGCCCGCATCGCGCGCTTCCGCCTGGTGAAGACGGCGGAAAATCTCCTCATCGAGCGCTTCACCGCTGCGGCGGAGCGCCTGGCCCCGAAGCTCTCCGCGCGCCTCCAGCGCCGCGAGAGCGATCCCTACACCCTTGCCAACGAGATGCTGCTCTCGTCCGCCCAGAAGGAACTCGCAGATGAGCATGCTTGAGACCCGCACCCTCGCCAAGCTCAGCGATGACGTGCGCGACTGGGAAGAAAACGAAGTCGCCGCCTTCCTGAAGAAGCAGAAAGAGCGCAAGGAGCAGTTCTTCACGCTCGGCGATTTCCCGGTGAAGCGCACCTACACCGCCGCCGACCTGGCCGAGACGCCGCCGGAGGACATCGGCCTGCCGGGCCGCTATCCCTTCACGCGCGGCCCATATCCCACCATGTACCGCTCGCGCAACTGGACCATGCGCCAGATCGCCGGCTTCGGCACCGGCGAGGATACGAACAAGCGGTTCAAATATCTGATCGCCCAGGGGCAGACCGGCATTTCGACCGACTTCGATATGCCGACCCTCATGGGCTACGACAGCGACCATCCCATGAGCGAGGGCGAGGTGGGGCGCGAGGGCGTCGCCATCGACACGCTGGAGGACATGGAGGCCCTGTTCGAGGGCATCGACCTGGAGAAGATCTCGGTCTCCATGACGATCAATCCTTCTGCTTGGATCCTGCTCGCCATGTATATCGTGCTGGCGGAAAAGCGCGGCTACGATCTCAACAAGCTTTCGGGAACCATCCAGGCGGATATCCTGAAGGAATACATGGCGCAGAAGGAATATATCTATCCCATCGCGCCGTCGGTCCGCATCGTGCGCGATTGCATCACGCACTGCGCCAAGACCATGAAGCGCTACAACCCGATCAACATCTCGGGCTATCACATCTCGGAAGCCGGCTCCTCGCCGGTGGACGAGGTGGCCTTCACCCTCGCCAACCTCATCGTCTATGTGGAGGAAGTGACGAAGACCGGCATGCATGTGGACGAGTTCGCCCCGCGCCTCGCCTTCTTCTTCGTCTGCCAGGCCGATTTCTTCGAGGAAGTGGCGAAGTTCCGTGCGGTGCGGCGCTGCTATGCCAAGATCATGAAGGAGCGGTTCGGCGCCAAGAATCCCGAAAGCATGCGCCTGCGCTTCCATTGCCAGACTGCCGCCGCCTCGCTCACCAAGCCGCAATACATGGTGAACGTCGTGCGCACCGCGCTGCAGGCGCTCTCGGCGGTGCTCGGCGGCTGCCAGTCGTTGCACACCAACGGCTTCGACGAAGCCTTCGCCATCCCCACCGAGGAAGCCATGCGCATGGCCCTGCGCACCCAGCAGGTGATCGCGGAGGAGAGCAACGTCACCCAGGTGATCGACCCGCTCGGCGGCTCTTATTATGTGGAGGCGCTGACCACCGAATATGAAAAGCGCATCATGGACATCATCGCCGAGGTGGACGAGCGCGGCGGCACCATCAAGCTGATCCAGGAAGGCTGGTTCCAGAAGCGCGTCGCCGATTTCGCCTATGAGACCGCCCTGCGCAAGCAATCGGGCGAAAAGCCGGTGATCGGCGTCAACACCCTGGTGGAGAAGGAAGAGGTCCACGACATCGAGACCCATCCCTACGACCACACCACGGCCGAGCGTCAGATTTCGCGCACCCAGCGCATCCGCCGCGAGCGCGACAATGTGAAGGTCAACGCCTTGCTCGAACGGCTGGTCGAAGTGGCCAAGGACGACACGCAGAACATCATGCCCGTCACCATCGACCTGGTGCGCGAAGGCGCCACCATGGGCGATATCGTGGAGAAGCTGAAAACCGTGTGGGGCGTCTATCGCGAAACCCCGGTCTTCTAACCATGCGGCTGAAGCGGGACGACGTGAAGACCGCGCGCCAGCGGGCGCGCGGCGGGGATGCGGCGGCCGCCCGCCTGCTTCTGGCGCATAGTGTCGCGTGCGGCCATGAGCGGCTGGCCTTGCGTCGCTATTTTTTCGCGCGGATGCTGGGGGCCGGCGATCTCACCGAGTTCGAACCCTTCTGCGGGCAAGTGGCCGCACGGCTGGCGCAGGACGAACTCAAGGCCATGGCCCATGATGCCGTGGCTTTGGCGGATCGCCTGCAAAATCGCCAGCTCGGGAGTGCCGCATGAACGATGTCCTGTCCCCACCGCCCTTCATCCTTCCCTATCACGGCATCCGGCCGGTGATGCCGGACCTGCGGCACGCGGGCGAACGCTCCGCCGTCATCGGCCGGGTGACGCTGGGCCCGCGTGCCTCCATCGGTGCGCTCGCGCTGCTGCGGGCGGACGGGCATGTGGTGGAGATCGGCGCCGATTTCTTCATCGGCGATCGCGGCACGGTGCATATCGCCCATGAATTGTATCCCGCCATCGTCGGCGACCGCGTCACCGTGGGCCGCAACGGCGTGGTGCACGCCTGCACGGTGGGCGACGATTGCGTGATCGAGGAAGATGCCGTCATCCTCGACGGCTCGGTGGTGGAAAGCGGCGTGATCGTGGAGGCCGGCTCGGTCGCCTTCCCGCGTTCCAAGCTGGAGGCGAACATGGTCTATGCCGGCATTCCGGCAAAGCCCGTGCGCCCCGTGGAGCCGGGCGAGATCGCGCGGCGCGCGGCCCGCCTGCGGGCGGTGCCGGATGAGGTGCTGGCGCCCGCCCGGGCCCCGGCGCGGCTCGATATCGACCCAACCACGTTCATTGCCGCCACTTCCACGGTGGCGGGAACGTTCCGCGCGGGCGCGCACTCCAGCGTGCTGTTCTCGTGCGAGCTGGATGCCGGCGACAGCGAGATCGTGCTCGGCGCCAATTCCAACATCCAGGACAACACCATCATCCGCTGCGTGAACGGGCCGTTCGTCATGGCCGCCGATGCCGTCATCGGCCACAATGTGGTGCTGGAGAACTGCACCATCGGCACCGGCGTCCTGGTCGGCATGGGCAGCCATGTGGCGGCGGGCACGGTGTTCGAGCCGGACGTGCTGCTCGCCGCGGGCGCGCGCACCGAGCCGGGGCAGGTTCTGGAAAGCGGCTGGCTCTGGGGCGGCACGCCCGCCCGCAAGATCTCGCCCATGGACGACCGGAAGCGCGCCATGATCCCGTGGATCATCGGCACCTATTGCGAATACACGGCCGACTTCCTCGCCAGCCAGACCGCGTTGCGCGCGGCCGTGGCGGTGAAGCAGGACGCCTGACGGGCGAAGTCCTGACGCACAGGACGCCCGACCCAGCATGCGGACCGCCCGGCACAGGGCGGCCGTCCTGGCGCAAGCCGTCCTGGCGCAAGCCGTCTTGGCGCCAGCCGAGGGAGGACCGAATGAGCAGTCTTGCAAACTGGACCACCTCCGCCGGCGATGGCGGCATCACCCGCCTCGCCACCGGCGCCCGTGTGGAGAAGGACAGCCCCACCGTGGAGCTGATCGGCGCGGTGGAGGAACTCGCCGGCTGGCTCGCCGTGCTGGCCGAGGGCGGCGCCTCCGGCGATGCCGGGCAGGCGCTCGCGATCGCGCAGAACGATGTGCACGAACTGCTCCAGCAGGTGGCGGCACCCGGCGCGCCGCAATTGTCGGCCGCCTATGTGCGCCGGCTCGACGGCCTCATCGGCCGCCTGGAAGCGGACCTGCCGGTGGTGGCGGCGACGCTGCTGCCCGGCGGCTCCCTGCCGGCGGCCCATGCCGCCGTCGCCCGCGCGGTGTGCCGGAGGGCCGAGCGGCGGCTGGTTTCGCAGGCCGAGATCGATCCGCCCGCGCCAGGCAGCGCCGGCATCGCCTATCTCAACCGCCTGGGCGATCTCCTCGCTTTGCTTGCCCGCGCCGCCAATCGCGACGCCGCCCGCCCCGAACCGCGCTTCGACCGCTCCCTGAGCCTCGCGGCCGGCACTGCGCTGGACTGAAGCGGCCTCCCGCGCCACTTCTGCCGGCGCGCCCGTCCTGAAATCGCATCGGCGAACAAAGCGCGATCGCCCGCGCCGCAGCGATTCGCGCCCGATCCGTTCTCCCCATGTTCGCGCATGAAACGCCGCCGTCCCGCAACGGGACGGGCGCCGCCGGTATAATCCGCACAAATGCGAAATAGAGAGAGCGCCCGGCCCGGCGAGGCGTTGCATCGCCTCGGCCGCCGGAATAAGTCTGGCCTGTGCGGCGCGATCGAGACCTACAAAGCGGGACGGGACTCACGCAATAATACGACTGAGCGACATTATCGGGGGATAAATGCCGTCCAAAGACATGACATTATTATCCGGCGCGGGCGGGGTGCCGGTTGATCGTGTTTTTTCCTATTTTCTAACGCTGGTCGCGCTCATCTGTGCGCCGATGGTCGTCCTAACGACCTTGCGGGCCATGTACGATGCGTATCTCCCGCTTCCTTTCATGGATCAATGGGCGGTTCTTTCCCTCGATGATTGTATCGAGCAGCTCTTCAGCCAGCATAATGAGCATCGTATCGTCGTTTTCAGGATTATTTCCATTCTCGATTACATTTTTTCGAATGGAATTTACCTCGTTAATTATAGTGTAAGCATCGCGATGCAATTGGCGCAGGCCGTGGCGTTTACGGCCATCGTCTATTGGGCGGGGGTGCGTGGAACCATAAATGTGGTCCTGGCGGGCGCGATCGCGTTTGGATACATGTTCTGGGCGGGGCAGTGGGAAAATTTCCTCTATAGTTTTCAAACGCAATTCTTTGCGGTTTTTCTTGCAGGAACACTCGCGTTCACGTCCCTGGCCGCCGTGCGGGGATGGGCTGGGGTCGGCGCCGCCTCGCTGTGCGCGGCCCTGGCCGTGGGATCCATGTCCAATGGCGTTCTCGCCTGCGTTCTCCTTCTGCCGCTGGCCGTCTGGCTGGGCCGGCCCCGACGGGAGATCGCCATGCTGGCGGGCGTGGCGGCCGCGCTGATCGGGCTGTATCTCTTCGGCTATCGCTCGCCCGATCCCGATCTGACGCCCCTGGCCGCGCTGCTCAAGCCGCTGAAATCGCTGCGCTATACGCTCGCCTATCTGGGTCAGCCGCTGGAAGAGCTTCTGCGGGTGCAGATCGCCGCCGTGCAGGGCCATCGCCACCTGATCGCCATCGTGATGGGCGGCATCGGCGTCGGCCTGGGCGTTGGCGCGGGCGCCGTACTGCTCGCCCGCCCGTCCTATGCGACCCCGGCGCGGCTGGTGCTGCTCCATATCATCCTGTTCATCGCCGCCTCCGCCGCCTTGACCTCGCTCGGGCGGCTGACGTTCGGCGTGGGCCAGGCGCTGGCCAGCCGCTACCTGACGCCGAGCCTGATCTTCTGGCTCGCGCTGACGTTCCTGTGGTGGAGCCTGCTTCCCGACCGGCTCCGGCTCGCCGCGCCGGCTTCGGCGGTGTGCGCGCTTGTGCTCATGGCCGGATACGCCCGCTATGTGGACGACGTGGTCCAGGCCATGCGCGTCACCCGCAACGGCGCCGCGACGGCGCTCCTCTCGAACGTGCGGGACGATGCCGAATTCGGCAAGATTTTCCTCGATCCGAACGTGGTCGCCGCGCGGGCGGATATCCTGCGCCGGCACCGTCTCGCCCTGTTCGCCACCCCATGGGCGGGCTGGATGGGAACGCCGCTCGCGGCGCACGCCGCGATCGCGCCGGCCTCGTCCTGCCTCGGTGCGTTCGAGGCCGCGCAGGCCGTGCCGGATCGTTCGCCGGAGGCCGCTTTCCGGGTGACGGGGTGGGCCTGGGACCCGGCGCGCGCCGCGGCGCCCGAGAAAATCGTCCTGGTCGATGCTGCCGGAACCATTGTGGGCTATGGCCTCACCGATGGACCGAGGCCCGATATACCGGCGGCGATTCCTGTGGTGACGCGCCAGGAAGTGGGCTGGCGCGGGCATGTGAAGCTCAAGGAGCCGACGGAGGTGAGCGCCTTCATCCTGCGGGAGGACCAGCACTCCGCCTGTCCGCTCGGCGGCGCGCGGCGTCTCGGCGGCGCGGTCTAGGCCAGGCGCCTCGGCCTTTGAATTCAATAAGCCCCCTCCCGAGACGGGAAGGGGCTCTCTTGCAAGGGCTTCTGGCGCGGCGCTCAGCTCTTCACGAGCGGGCAATTGCCTTCGTTGAGGGGGCGGAAGGCGTCCGCCGCGGGAATGGTGGCGAGGGTCTTGTAAATGTCCCACTCGCCCTTGGACTCGGCCGGGGTCTTCACCTCGAACAGATACATATTGTGGATATGGCGGCCGTCGGCGCGGACCTCGCCCTTGCCGAACAGCGGATCGTCGGTGGGGATCGCCTTCATCTGCGCGACCACCTTGCCGGACTCCTTGGATTTCGCCGCTTCGACCGCCTTCAGATAATGGGTGACGGCGGAATAAACGCCGGCATGCACCATGGTCGGCATGGCGCCGCCCATGCGCTCGCCGAAGCGCTTGGAGAAGGCGCGGGTGCCGTCGTTCTGGTCCCAATAGAAGGCTTCGGTCAGAACCAGGCCCTGCGCCACCTTGAGGCCGAGCGAATGCACGTCGGTGAGGAAGATCAGGAGGCCGGCGAGCTTCTGGCCGCCCTGGGTGATGCCGAATTCGGAGGCCTGCTTGATGGTGTTGGTGGTGTCCGCCGCCGCATTGGCGAGGCCGATCACCTTGGCCTTGGAGCTTTGCGCCTGGAGCAGGAAGGAGCTGAAATCCGAGCCGCCCATGGGCGCGCGGGCGCTGCCGAGCACCTTGCCGCCGGATTCCGTCACCACCTTCGCGGTGTCGCGCTCCAGCGCGTGGCCGAAGGCATAGTCGGCGGTGATGAAGAACCAGGTGTCGCCGCCGCGTTTCACCATGGCGCTGCCGGTGCCGTGGGCGAGCGACCAGGTATCGAACGTCCAGTGAATGGTATTGGGCGCGCATTTCGGCCCCGTGAGGTCGGAGGTGCCGCCGCCCGAGACGATGAGCACCTTGTTCTTCTCGCGCGAGACCTCGTTGACCGCGAGCGCGACGGCCGAATTCGGCACGTCGACGATCATGTCCACGCCTTCCTCGTCATACCATTTGCGCGCGATGGCGGAGCCTACGTCGGCCTTGTTCTGGTGGTCGGCGGAGACGATCTCCACCTTGAGGCCCGGGTGGGTCTTCTGGAAATCCTCCACCGCCATCTGGGCGCCGACGACCGAGCCCTGACCGGCGAAATCGGCATAGATTCCGGTGCGGTCGTTGAGCACGCCGATCTTGAGAGGAGGCAGGGTCTGGCTCAAGGCTGGGCCGGCCACGGCGGCACATAAGGCTGCGATCACGAGGCGTGATGCGATCATAAGGTTTCTCCCGGCAATGTTTTTCATTTCGGCTTTGGCGAGCCTTAACTGAATTCGGAATTCAGTGTTCAGATCGTGGCTGAAATGGCGGGGGAGTCAACCTTCGAACCGCCGATCGGGGCACTTTTGCGGGTCGGGGCGGACGAAAACGCGTGAAGTGCCACATGCCTCTGCGGCACTCGGGGCGGCGCGCGGACCGGATTTGGAATTCACAGGAGGTCAGCGCGAAACTGCGCGCGCCAATGGTCGAGTCGCTCCTTCAGCAGCGCGTCGCGCACATAGGCGCTTTCCTCGGCGTCGAGACGCTCGATCGGCGCGAAGGTGAAAGCTTCGGCGCCGTGGCTGTTCCAGGCGGCTTGGAGCGCGCGGCGGGGATGGGCGCCCTGGCGCAGGCTGAACCAGATGCGGTTCTGGATCGTGGAAAGATCCGGCGCCCGGCCAAGCCAGCATTGGCCCGTCGGCTCGCAGCGCACGGCATAGATGCCGGCCTTAACCTTGCGCTCCCTGTAAGCGGCGACAGCCGCCTTCCGCGCCTCGCTTTTCATGCCGTGCTCCTCCATCGACGCGTGCGCCGTTGGAGGATTACATCCGGGTGATATTATTTGACAATAACACCCGGATAATTTTACGAGCGCGTCATCCCTTGCCGTGGCAGATGGGGAAGGCGAAGTCTCCGGCCGCATGGGCGTGCGTGCCGTTCAGGCAGCAGGGCGGCACAAGCAGGACGCCCGCCACCAGCGCACCGGCCGTCGCCTTGCCGAACAGGCCGCCGAGCCAGCCCTTGCCCGCTTTCTCCGTGCCTGCGGCGGGCGCCGCCTCCGGTTCCGTGCCGGATTCCGCCGGGGCTTCGGCCGCGGCCGCCGGCGGGGCGACGATCGCGCCGAAATTGGTGAAGAATTCGCCGGCCAGCTTCTTCGCCGTCGCGTCGATCAGCCGTGCGCCGAGCTGGGCGAGCTTGCCGCCCACATCCGCGCTCACCTCATAATAGAGCAGGGTGCCGGTTCCCTCGGGCTGCAGGCGCACCTTGGCCGAGCCCTTGGCATAGCCGGCGAGCCCGCCGGAGCCTTCGCCGGTGATGGTGTAGCCCTGTTCCGGCTCGATGTCCGACAAGGTGACGGCGCCCTTGAACGAGGCCTTCACCGGCCCCACCCGCAGCACCACCACAGCCTCCATCTGCGTGTCGGAGGTTTTGGCGATGCTCTCGCAGCCGGGGATGCATTGCTTCAGCACCTCGGGATCGTTCAGCGCCGCCCAGACGGCCGCCGGGCTGGCTTCGATGCGCTGTGAGCCGCTCATGTCCATGGCGATGGTCTCTCTTCTTCTAAGAAACGGCGCCGCGCTGGTCGCGCCTGCGCACGAGCACCAGTTCGGCAAGGATGGAAAGCGCGATCTCCTCCGGCGTAATGGCGCCGAGATCGAGGCCGGCCGGGGCCTTCAGCGCATCGAGCCGGGCCGGGGGCACGCCGGCCGCGCGCAATTTCTCGCTGAGCGTCTGCGCCTTGCGCCGCGAGCCCACGAAGGCCACATGGCGCGCCTCCAGGCCGAGCGCGGCGGTGAGCGCGGCGAGATCGCCGGCACCCTGGGTGGAGACCACGACGAAGCGCGGCCCGCTCGCCGGCGGCGGCGCGAAGCCGTCCGCCATGCGGTCGGCGCCGGCGAATTTCGCATGGTCCGCGGCCGGCGCGGCGGCGGTGACGCTGAAGCCGAACTGTGGCGCCAGAGAAACCAGCGCCACCGCCACAGGGGAAGCGCCCATCACCACCAGTTCCGGGCGCGGCAGCACCGGTTCCACGAAGATATCCATGGTGCCCTTCGACGGGCACATGTTGGAGACGTAGCGCACCCCCTCGCGGGTCTCCCCGGCGTGCACGCCGAGATCCTCCAGCAGGTCTTCCGGCTGGATGGAGACAAGGCGCGGCTGGCCGTCGGCGAGCGCCTCGCGGGCGGCCTTCAGCGTCGCCCCGCGTGCGCAGCCACCGCCGATCCAGCCCGCGAGCACCGTGCCGTCGGGCAAAATCAAAGCCTTCGCGCCCGCCTTGGCGGCGGTGACGGAGACCGTGCGCACCACGGTGGCGAGCGCGAACGGCTGCTCCTTCTGCTTCATGCCGTCCATGAGCGCGAACATGTCGATGGGACTGGTCATGGCGCCTCCTCCCGTCATAGCCGGGCAAGATAGGGTTCGAGTGCTTCCAGGCTCTCCAGATTGTGGGCCGGCGCGAACAGGTCCACGAACGGCAATGCCGCCTTCATGCCGGCCGCCTCCGGGGCATAATCGCGCCAGCCGATCATGGGATTGAGCCACACGATGCGGCGGCAGCGGCGGTGCAGGGCCGCCATCTCGCGCGCCAGCAGCTCCGGTTCGCCGGTGTCGTAGCCGTCCGAGACGATCAGCACGGCGGTGCGCGAATGGAGCGTGCGCGCGGCGTGCCAGCGGTTGAAAGTGGAAAGGCTCTCGCCGATCCGCGTGCCGCCGCCCACCCCCTGGGCCATCAGGCCGAGGCGGTCCATGGCGCGCTGCGGGTCCTTCTCCTTCACCGCGTCGGTCACGTCGATCAGGCGGGTGTGGAAGACGAAGGCGGAAGCCTGGCGGAAGCTGTCCAGCGCGCCGTGGATGAAGCGCACGAACACCGCCACATAGGGGCTCATGGAGCCGGAGGCATCCAGCAGGATCACCAGCTTCAAGGGCTTCGTCCGGCGGCGGCGCTGCACCAGCTCCACCGGCAGGCCGCCCCGCGCGACCGACCGGTGGAGGGTGCGCCGCAGATCCAGCCGGGCGCCGGTGCGGGCGGCGCGCGCGCGCCGGGTGAGGCGGGCGCGCATGGCCTTGGCGAGGCGCTGGGCCAGCGCATAGGCGCGCTCCAGCTCCTGTGGGTCGGCGATGTGGCGGAAGTCGGTGGTCTCCAGCCGCTCGGCGCGGGAGGCGCCGGCGCGGCGCTGCTCGGCGCCTTCGTCCGCTCCCGCCTCGCTGCCCGGCACGCGGTCCACCCGGCTCACCGGCCCGCCGCCGCCGGCTTCGGGTGCCTCCGCGCCGGGGCGCGGCGGCAGGGCGGTGGGCGTGCGGCGCTGGTCCGCCATGCGCACGCTGGCGCGCAAATGCTTCTCGAACCAATAGGCCTCGAACAGATCGTCGAATGTCTCCCAGTCCGAGCGGCGGGAGGCGAACACCGCGCGCAGGGCCGCGCGCAGGCGGGTCTTGTCCGCAAGGTCGGGTTGGGAAAGCACCCGCAGCGCGTCGGCGCTCTCGGCGAGGCCGGTGGCGAAGCCGTTGTCGCGCAGCGCCCGCACGAAGCCCGCGAGCCGCGCGCGCACCATCGCGCCCACCGGCGGCGGCTCGGGACGGGGGGAGGGCGCGGGCGCGTGCATCAGGCCACCTGTTCCAGCAGGCGGGAGACCACCTCGCGCGGCAAAGCGCAGCGGTCCTCATGGGTCTTCAGCAAGGTGATGAGCAAATCGTAGACGCTCTCGGGGTCGCGCCGCAGGTCCTTCAGCCCGATGCCGGTGAGGGCGGCGGCAAAATCCAGGCTCTCGGCGACGCCCGGCACCTTGCGCAAATCTTCCCGCCGCACGTCGCGCACGAAGCGCGCCACCTGGAGGGCCAGCGCCGCCTCGATGCCCGGCACGCGGGCCTTCAGGATGGCCGCCTCGCGGTCCACCTCCGGGAAATCCACGAAATGATAGAGGCAGCGGCGGCGCAGCGCGTCGGAGAGTTCGCGCGTGCCGTTGGAGGTGAGCACCACGCGCGGAATGGAGCGCGCCGTCACCGTGCCGAGCTCGGGAATGGTGACCTGGAAATCGGAGAGGATCTCCAGCAGGAAGGCTTCGAACTCCTCGTCCGCGCGGTCCACCTCGTCGATCAGCAGAACGGCGGGGGTGGTGCTGCGGATCGCCGCGAGCAGCGGACGCTCCAGCAGATAATCCTGCGAGAAGATCTCCGCTTCCACCGCGCGCGGGCTCTCGCCGCTGCCCTCGCGGGCCTTGAGCGCGAGGATCTGGCGCTGGTAGTTCCATTCATAGAGGGCGGCGTTCTGGTCCAGCCCCTCATAGCATTGCAGGCGGATCAGCGGCGCGCCGTGCACCTGCGCGAGCGCCTGCGCCACCGCCGTCTTGCCCACACCGGCCGCGCCTTCCAGCAGCAGCGGACGGTGCAGCAGGTCCATCAGATAGAGCGCGGTCGCAAGGTCGCGGTCGGCGAGATAGCCGGCCTCGGCGAGGCGCTGCGCGATGATGTCCCGGTCGCTCATGTGTGCGTCGCCATCAAAAAGAGGGGAGGGCGCCTCTGCGCCCTCCCTGGAGGATCAGGCGGCCGCGCTCGCTTGCGCGTGCAGGCCGAGCTTTTCGGCCATTTCCCACATGCGCCAGGCGTCGTGCGGCATGTCGATATGGGTGGTGCCGAGGAAGGAGAAGGCGTCGTTCACCGCATTGGAGAAGCACGGCACGCCGCCCACATGCGGGCTCTCGCCCACGCCCTTCGCGCCGATGGGATGATGCGGCGAGGGGGTCTCGGTGAAGTCGGTCTCCCAATGGGGCGTCTCCACCGCCGTGGGCAGGAAGAAGTCCATGAAGGACGCCCCCATAACATTGCCCATAGCGTCGTAGCGGATCTCCTGGCCCATCGCGACGGCGAAGGCTTCGGTGAGGCCGCCGTGCACCTGTCCCTCGATGATCATGGGATTGATGCGCGTGCCGCAATCGTCCAGCGCGTAGAAGCGGCGGACCTTGAACACGCCGGTATCCACGTCGATGTCCATGACGCAGAAATAGGCGCCGAAGGGGTAGGTCATGTTGGGCGGGTCGTAATAATTCACCGCCTCCAGGCCTGGTTCCAGATTGGGGATCGGCTGGTTGTAGGAGGCCCAGGCGATCTCCTTCATGCTCTTGCGCTTCTCCGGCAGGCCCTTCACCTGGAAGCCGTCCACGTCCCATTCGAGATCGTTGTGGTGCACTTCCAGAAGGTGCGCGGCGATCATCTGCGCCTTGGCGCGGATCTTCCGCGCGGCCATGGCGGTGGCCGCTCCCGCCGTGGGGGTGGAGCGCGAGCCATAGGTGCCGAGGCCGTAGGGCGCGGTGTCGGTGTTGCCCTCCTCGATCATGATGTCGTCGGCGGGAATGCCCAGCTCGGTGGCGAGGATCTGGGCATAGGTGGTCTCGTGCCCCTGACCCTGGCTCTTGGTGCCCATGCGGGCGATCACCGAGCCGGTGGGGTGGATGCGGATCTCGCAGCTGTCGAACATGCCGATGCCGAGGATGTCGCAATTCTTCGACGGCCCGGCGCCGACGATCTCGGTGAAGAAGGAGACGCCGATGCCCATGATCTCGCGCGTCTCGCCGCGCTTGAAGGCCTCGCGCTTCGCCGCCTGTTCCGCGCGCAGGCCGCGATAATCCACCGCGTTCATCGCCTTTTCCATGGCGAGATGGTAGTCGCCGGAATCATATTCCCAGCCGAGCGCGGCCTGGTAGGGGAATTGGTCGCGGCGGATGAAGTTCTTCACGCGCAGGTCCGCGCTGTCCATGCCGAGCTTCTGCGCCAGCACCTCGATGGCGCGCTCGATGGCATAGACCGCTTCCGTCACCCGGAACGAGCAGCGATAGGCCACCCCGCCCGACGCCTTGTTGGTATAGACCCCGTCCACCTCCAGATGCGCCACCGGGATGTCGTAGGAGCCGGTGCAGATGTTCATGAAGCCCGCGGGCCATTTGGACGGGTCGGCGCAGGCGTCGAACGCGCCGTGGTCGGCCAGCACGTAGCAGCGCATGGCGAGGATCTTGCCGTCCTGCGTCGCGGCAAGTTCGGTGGTCATGTGATAGTCGCGGGCGAACGAGGTGGTGGAGAGATTCTCCATCCGGTCCTCCACCCATTTCACCGGCTTGCCGAGCACGATGGAGCCCACCACGGCGCAGACATAGCCGGCATAGGCGCCGACCTTGTTGCCGAAGCCGCCGCCGATGTCGGGAGCAATCACGTGGATCTTGTGCTCCGGCAGCCCGGAGATGAGCGAGACCACGGTGCGGATGACGTGCGGCGCCTGGAAGGTGCCGTAGAGGGTCAGCTCGCCCTTGATCTTGTCCATGGAGGCGAGCGCCTGGCAGGTCTCCAGGGGCGAAGGATGGGTGCGGTGATAATAGAAGGTCTCCTTCACCGTCACCGGGGCGGAGGCGAAGGCTTCGTCCGTGCCGTCCTTCTCGCCCACCTGCCAGTTGAAGATGTGGTTCGCGTGGCGGCGCGGGCCGTGGGCGCCGACCATCTTGTCCTGGATGTCCTCGCGCAGGATGGGCGCATCGGGCAGCAGGGCCTTGGAGGGATCCACCAGGACCGGGAGTTCCTCGTATTCGCAGTCGATCAGCTCGATGGCGTCGGCGGCGATATAGCGGTCGTCGGCGATGACGAAGGCGACTTCCTGGTTCTGGAACAGCACCTTCTCGTCCGCCAGGACGGCCTGCACGTCACCCGCGAGGGTTGGCATGTAATGCAGGTTCAGCGGCTTGAGATCGGCGGCGGTGAGCACCGCGCGCACGCCGGGCAGGGCTTTCGCGCGGGAGGTGTCGAGCTTCTTGATGCGGGCGTGGGGATAGGGCGAGCGGTAGAAATCGCCGAACAGCATGCCCGGCAGTTTGACGTCGTCCACATAATTGCCGCGCCCTTGCGTGAAGCGGATGTCCTCCACGCGCTTGCGCTTGCAGCCCATGCCCTGGAGGCGCGCCTCGCGCTCCGCCTTGGTCGGTGTGAGGTCGTTCATTCCGCAGCCTCCTGGAACGGCACGCCGTTGATCTTGGCGGCGGCGTATTGGATCGCCTTGACGATGTTCTGGTAGCCGGTGCAGCGGCAGATATTGCCGGCGATGCCGAAGCGGATGTCCGCTTCGCTCGGGTTCGGATTCTCCAGCAGCAAGCGGTGCGCCCGCAGGATCATGCCGGGGGTGCAGAAGCCGCATTGCAGCCCGTGCATCATGCGGAAGCCTTCCTGCAAGGCGTTCAGCGTGCCGTCGGGCGCGGCCATGCCCTCGATGGTGGTGATCTGCGCGCCCTCCGCCTGCACCGCGAACAGGGTGCAGCTCTTCACCGACTTGCCGTCGAGATCCACCGTGCAGGCGCCGCAATGGGAGGTGTCGCAGCCGATATGCGCGCCGGTGAGCATCAGGTTTTCGCGGATGAAATGGATGAGCAGCGTGCGCGGCTCGACGAGCCCTTCGACCGCATCGCCGTTCACCGTCATGGAGACGTGAACCTTCGCCATTTTTGGGTTCCTCGCGGAGTAAGGGGTCAGCCGGCGGCGCGGGCAAGCGCCCGCGCCAGGGCGCGCTGGAGCATGATTCCCGCCATCTTGGTGCGGTAGGCGGCCGTGCCGCGCCCGTCGGTCGCCGGCTCCGTGATGGCCTCGGCGGCGGCGATGGCGCGGGCGAGGCTCGCCGGGTCCGCGTTCGTGCCGGTGAGGATGTGCGCGGCTTCTTCCGCCAGCAGGGGCGTGTCGCCCACATTGGTGAGCGCGATGGCGCAGGTCTCGATGCGCCCCTGCGCCTTGGTGAGCACGACGGCCGCGGCCGCGGTGGCATAATCGCCGATCTTGCGCTTCAGCTTCTCATAGGCGGCGCCGTGCCCTGGCGGCGGCACCGGAATGGAGATTGCGGCGAGCATCTCGCCCGGCTCGAGGGCGGTGAAATAGGCGCCCTGGTAGAAGTCGCGGGCGGCCACCTCACGCGCGCCCTTCTCTCTGGCCAGCTGATAGGTGGCGTCGAGCGCCATCATCACGGCCGGCATGTCGTTGCCGGGATCGCCATTGGCCACATTGCCGCCGAGCGTGCCCACATAGCGCACCTGTGGATCGGCGATGAGCAGCGCGGTTTCCTTCAGGATCGGCAGGGCAGCGGAGAGGTCCGCCGAGGCGATCAGCTCGGCCTGGGTGGTCATGGCGCCGATGACGATGCGCCCGCCCTCGTGGCGGATGCCCTTCAGGTCGGCGATGCCGGCGAGGTCCACCAGATGCTCCGGCGTCGCCATGCGCAGTTTCATCATGGGGATCAGGCTGTGGCCGCCGGCGAGCGGGCGGGCATCCTCGCCCAGCCTTGCCAGCAGCGCGACCGCCTCCGGGAGGCTTTTCGGCCGGTGATATTCGAAGCGACCGGGAATCATGGCGTCTTCCCCTTTGGACAGACAGGTCAATCGACTTGGTCTTGTTCCAAAGAGGCTCGCCGCTCTCGCGCCGCAGCAACAAGGGTAAAGGAATCAACGGCTTCGCGCGGTCATGAAGCGCGGTGGTTGGTGCATGAAATGCGTCAGTTCTACTGACATTCCGGCATGAAATGCGGCAGGCCTGTTGCCCGATTCACGCCTTGGCGGCGCTCACCCGCTGCTTCAGCGTGGAGAAGCGCGCACGTGCAACAGGAATGCTGCGCTGCAGGACCGCGTCGATCTCCGCAGCCCCCGCATCCCCCACCCGCCGCACCGCCTCGATATGCGCCAGCGCGACGATGTAGCTGCGGTGGACGCGCATGAAGGCGGACGGATCGAGCAGGCCATCCACCTCGCCGATGGTGTGCTGGCAGAAGAATTCGTGCGCGCCGTCGGAGATATAGGTGTAGCGGGCATTCGCGCGGACGAACACGATGTCCCCCACCGGCAGGGCGCGGCGGTGTCCGTCCTTCTCCACCTCGATCTCACGGGCGAATCGCCGGGCGGCGCCGTTCGCCGAGGGCAGGGCGGCGGCGGGCGCATCCTCTAGGAAGGCGTCGAGTTCCGCCGCGTCTCCCTCGGCCGGGGTGGCCGCGACCGGATGCTGGGGCAGAGGCGGCGGGGCATCAGGGGCGGTATCGCGCGGGTGTAGGTCCCCTTGCCCTTGCGGATGCGGTTGCGTCGCGCGGCCGGTGGCAGGATGGGCGGCGGCCAGGAGGGCGCCGGGCTCGGCTGGCGCGGGTTCGCGCTCCGGCATCAGCGAGAGCAGGAAGCCGCCGGAGATGAGGAACGACACCACCGCCACGATCATCGCCATCAGATCGTGCGACAGGCTCGGCGTCGCGGTGGCGGACAGCGGGGCGCCGTGATCCGCCATCACGCTCATGCCGGCCATGGCGGTATAATGCATGCCGGAGATGGCGAGGCCCAGCAGCACCGCCGAGGCCATGCGCGAGGCGCTGACGAACGGCCGCTCGATCTGCCACAAGGCGAGCGCGCTCGCGGCCACCGCCACCACGCCCGCCGCCAGCACATAGCGCGGGGCGTGGTGCATGTGGCCGGGCATGTCGATGGCGGACATGCCCACATAATGCATCGCGATCACCCCCGCCCCCATGGCCACCGCCCCGCCGGCGATGCGTAGCGTGCGAGGATGGGAGGTGTGCACGATCAGCACCCCCGCGCCGACCATCAGCACGCAGATGAGAAACGAGACCAGCGTGGGCAGCACCAGGAAATCCACGCCGACGGGAAATTGCGCCGCCAGCATGCCGACGAAATGCATGGACCAGATGCTGACCGCCAGCGTCACCGCCGCCGCCGCGAGCGCCAGGCGCCGGCGCACGCCGGTGCTCCGGTCCACCTGGTCCGCCAGCAGCAGGCTCACATAGCTGCCCTGGGCCGCGATCAGCAGCGACAGGGCCACGAGCCAAGGATTATGGGCGAGCACGTCACCTCTCCCGGCTTGACGCGCGCGGCGCGTCCCTCTCCCGAATTGCGGCCACGTTCCAAGCGTGGCCATTCTTATGCTCCTTGAGTAAAATCGCGCGGCGCGCCGGTCAATGCAGCTCTTCGCGAGCGGCGCACGGAACGCGGACGGCGCGGCCGCGTTGAGCGGGATCGTCGCACGGGAGCTGCCCATGTCGCCTCGCGCCAATTGGAAGGGTTTCCTGAAGATCGCGGAGCTGAGCTGCGCGGTGGGGCTCTATTCGGCCGTCTCCCAGTCCGAACGCGTGTCGTTCCACACGGTCAGCCGCAAGAGCGGCCACCGGCTGAACCGTCTGTTCGTGGACGAGGAGACCGGCGAACCGGTCGAGCGCGACCAGCAGGTGAAGGGTTATGAGACGGGCAACGGCGATTATATCGTGCTGGAGCCCGAGGAGATCGCCGCCGCCGTGCCGGAGAGCGACAAGACGCTGGACATCTCGACCTTCATCCCGTGCAACGAGATCGACCTCGTCTATCTGGACCGGCCCTATTATCTCGCGCCGACGGACGATGTCGCCGCCAAGGTCTTCGCCCTGATCCGCGCCGGCATGGAATCGAAGAAGGTGGCGGCGCTGGCGCGCACGGTGCTGTTCCGCCGCGTGCGCACGGTGCTGCTGCGCCCGTACAAGGCCGGCATGATCGCGACCACGCTGAATTTCGACTATGAGGTCCGCGCCGCCGCCGATGCCTTCTCGCACGTGCCCGCCTTGAAGGTGAAGGGCGAGATGCTGGACCTCGCCAAGCACATCATCGCCACCAAGGCCGGCAGTTTCGATCCCACCGCGTTCGAGGACCGCTACGAGGCGGCGGTGGTGGATCTGGTGCGCGCCAAGCTGGAGGGCCGCAAGATCGCCCGTCCGAAGGCGCCGGCGAAATCCAACGTGGTCAATCTGCTAGAGGCCCTGCGTGCCAGCGCCGGCGAGGGCGGCAAGGGCGGGCCCAAAAAGGCGTCCGACACCAAAGGCGCGAAGAAAGCGCCCGCCAAGGCGCGCTCTGCCGCTGCGGAAGAGACAAAGGCAAAGCCGCGGCCGACGCGCAAGGCCAGCTGATCGGGGGAGCGACGGCAGCGCCTCATTTGCGCCGCTTGCCGCTTCCTTCTTCCGCCTTCAGGCTGCGCTTCAGCGCATCCATGATGTTCACCACATTGCTGGGTGCCTCGGCCGGCGCCTTCGGCTTCGCGCGGGCGCGGCCCTTCTTCTTGGCGGCGATGATCTTCTTCAGCTCGGCCTGAACGGGGTCCTTCACCAGATCCGCGCTCCAGGGCTGCGAGCGCTCCGCGATCAGGGACTGCACCAGCTTCATCAGCGGCGCCTCGGGCTTGGCCGCCTCGTGCGCGTCGAACACCTCGCCGGCATCGCGCACCTCATTGCCGTAGCGCAGCGTCCACACCACCATGCCCTTGCCGTCCGGCCGCACCAGAACCGCGCGCTCGCGCCGATAGAGCACGAGGCGGGCGATGCCGGCGGTCTTCGTGGCGGCCATGGCGTCGCGGATCACCGCGAACGCCTCCTCGCCGACCGGATCGTTGGGGAAGAGATAATGCGGCGTGTCGTACCAGATCCAGCCGATGGAGGTCTCCGGCACGAAGGTCTCGATGTCGATGGTGCGGGTGCTCTCCAGTGCCACCGCGTCCAGTTCCTCGTCCTCGAACGTGACGTAGCTTTCCCCGTCGCGGGCATAGCCCATCACCTGGTCGTCTTCGGCCACTGGCTCCTGGCTTTCGCTGTCCACATATTGCGCGCGGACCCGGTGGCCGGTTTCACGGTTGAGGGTGTGGAAGCGGATCTTCTCCGCTTGCGTGGTCGCCGGCATCATGGCCACCGGGCAGGTAACGAGGGAGAGCTTGAGGAAGCCCTTCCAGAAGGACGGCGTGGCCATCGGTGCGCTCCGGTGCAGATTTGTATCCTCGCGCATTGAACCCTTAGGCTCAAGCCGAGTTCCCGTCAGATGATGTGGAGGCGAGCGTGGCCCCGATGAACAAGCTCTCCAGCTATCGCGCCAAGCGGGATTTCAAGCAGACCGCCGAGCCGAGCGGCGCGCATGCCGTGGCGCCGGCGAACGCGTTGCGGTTCGTGGTGCAGAAGCACGATGCAACGCGCCTGCATTATGATTTCCGCCTGGAACTGGACGGGGTGTTCAAATCCTGGGCGGTCACCCGCGGACCTTCCCTCGATCCTGCAGACAAGCGTCTCGCGGTCGAGGTGGAGGACCATCCGCTCGATTATGGCGATTTCGAAGGCACCATTCCCAAGGGCCAATATGGCGGCGGCACGGTGATGCTGTGGGATCGCGGCACCTGGGAGGTGGAAGGCGATCTTCCGGCCGAGGAAGCCCTGGCCAAGGGCGATCTGAAATTCACCCTCCAGGGGGAAAAGCTCCATGGCAGCTATGTTCTGGTGCGCATGAAGACCGACCGCACGGGCGGCAAGCGCACCAATTGGCTGCTCATCAAGCATCGTGACGGCGACGCCCATCCTGGCGACAAGGATGCTCTGCTGAAGCAGGACCGCTCGGTCGCCTCCGGCCGCAGCATGGCCGAGATCGCGGCGGGCGAGGGGCCGGCGCCCACTCCCTTCATGACGGCGCGCGGCGGCAAGGTGGCCGCCGATGCGGTGTGGGATTCCCGCGCCGGCCTCGCCGCCGATGCACGCGCGGCCAAGGCCCAGGGCGCGAGCGCCGCCGATGCCGCCGTGGTGCGGTCCAAGCCCGTGGCCGCGCCGGCGAAAGCGAGGGCGAAAGCGGCGGCGCGCAAACGCGCCGCTCCCGCAGCCGCCGCGATGCCGGATTTCGTGCCGCCGCAATTGTGCACGTCGCTGGAGCGCCCGCCCTCCGGCAAGGGGTGGGTGCACGAGATCAAGCTCGACGGCTACCGCATCCAGCTGCGGGTGGAGGGTGGAAAGGCCGCGCTGCGCACCCGCACCGGCCTCGACTGGACCGCGCGCTTCTCGGCCATTGCCAAGGCGGCGGGGACCCTTCCCGATGCGCTGATCGATGGCGAGGTGGTGGCGCTCAATGCCCATGGCGCGCCGGATTTTCCCGCGCTCCAGGTGGCGCTCTCGGAAGGACGCACGCAGGACCTCGTGTATTTCGCCTTCGACCTGCTGTTCGAGGGCGCCGAGGATCTGCGCGCTTTGCCGCTGGAAACCCGCAAGGAACGCCTTCAGGCCCTGTTGGAGGCACAGGGGGAAAACCCGCGCCTGCGCTATGTGGAGCATCTCGACAACAGCGGCGATGCGGTGCTGCGTTCGGCGTGCCAGCTCGATCTGGAGGGGATCGTCTCCAAGCGCCTCGATGCACCTTATGCCTCCGGCCGCAGCGGCGCCTGGACCAAAGCCAAGTGCCGCGCCGGCCACGAGGTGGTGATCGGCGGATGGGCGACCACGAACGGACAATTCCGCTCGCTCCTGGTCGGCGTGCATCGCGGGGACCATTTCGTCTATCTCGGCCGCGTCGGCACGGGCTACGGCGCCGCCAAGGTGAAGACCTTGCTGCCGCGCCTCGAGGCCGTGGAGGCGAAGGCCTCGCCCTTCACCGGCGCCAACGCGCCGCGCAAGGAAGCGGGGGTGCGCTGGACCCGGCCCGAACTGGTGGCGGAAGTGGAATTCGCCGGCTGGACCACATCGGGCATGGTGCGGCAGGCGGCCTTCAAGGCCCTGCGCGAGGACAAGCCGGCCGCCGAGGTGGAGGCCGAGCGTCCCGCCCCGGTGGACACGGCGCAGATGTCCCAGCCGGCGCCGGGCAAAGCGAAACCCGCCCGCGCCGGGGCGGCGAAGGACCCCGCCCCGCCGGCGTCCCCTGCGCCCGCGCCTTCCGGCAAGCCGAAGGTGATGGGCGTGCTGCTCTCCAATCCCGCAAAGCCGCTCTGGCCCGATGCGGGCGACGGCGTGCCCGTGACCAAGCTGGACCTCGCCCGGTATTTCGAGGCCGTCGGCGCCTGGATGCTGCCGCACATCCAGGGCCGTCCGTGCTCCATCGTGCGGGCGCCCGACGGCATCGGCGCGGAAACTTTCTTCCAGCGGCACGCCATGAAAGGCACGTCGAACCTGCTGAACCTCGTCACCGTCTCCGGTGATCGCAGCCCCTATCTCCAGATCGATCGCGTGGAAGGCCTTGCCGCCGTGGCGCAGGTGGCGGGGCTGGAACTGCACCCGTGGAACTGCGCCGTGCGCCGGCCGGAGGTGCCGGGCCGGCTGGTGTTCGATCTCGACCCGGGGCCGGACGTGGCGTTTTCCGCCGTGGTCGCGGCCGCCCTGGATCTGCGGGAGGCTTTGGAGGCGCTCGGCCTTTCAACCTTCTGCAAGACCACGGGGGGCAAGGGCCTGCACGTGGTGGTGCCGCTCGCGGCGCCAAAATCGGGCGGCCCGGACTGGGCGCAGGCCAAGGCGTTTGCCCGCGAGGTGTGCGCGCGCATGGCCCGCGACGCGCCCGACCTCTATGTGGTGAACATGGCGAAGAAGCTGCGCACCGGCCGCATCTTCCTCGACTATCTGCGCAACGACCGCATGGCGACGGCGGTGGCCCCGCTCTCGCCGCGCGCGCGGCCCGGCGCCACCGTTTCCATGCCTTTGAAGTGGGAAGAGGTGAAGGTGGGCCTTGATCCGAAACGCTTCACGGTCCGCACCGCTCCCGCTTCGCTGGAGGAGCGGCAGCCCTGGGCGGACTATGAGACCGCCGCAAAGCCGCTCGCCCCGGCGATCAAGCGCCTGGAAGCCGGGAACGCCGGGCGAAAGCGGAAATGACCTTCCGCCCGGTCGATATCAGAAGGTGATCTTCGCGTCGGCGATGAAGGTGCGTTGCGGGAAGGGGTGGAACAGCGTGTAGGATTCATTGCCGATATTGTCGATGCCGAGGCTGATGGAGGCCTGCTCGTTGAATTTGTAGCGGGCCTTCACATCCACGACGAAGAATTTGTCGAAGGCGCCGTAGACGTTGGGAATGATATCGGTGTTGTCCAGCGTCGAATATTGCTTGCCGCTGTAGCGCGCCGCGATGGTATAGGCCCAATATTGATCCGGCGTATAAGTGGCGCCGATGGTGGCGCGCCAGTCCGGCACATAAGGCACGTGCTTGCCCACGACGCTGGTGCCGGTCGCGCTGGCCCAGGTGGGATCGGCGAGAATGCGCGAATCCACATAGGTGACGCTGCCGAACATCTCCAGGCCGGCAATCAACACGTCTTTCTTCGAGGCCGCGATCTCAATGCCGGTGTTGCGGATCGCCTGCACGTTGGTGACGTAGTTCACCGGCACCGGATAATTGGCCAGGAACGCGGTCTGCTGGATCAGCGCGTCGTCCACATGCTCGTTGAACACGGACAGGCGGATCTTGCCGCCGTCGAAGCTGCGCTCGATGGCGAGTTCCTCGCTGAGCGCGTTTTCCGGCGCGAGATTCGGGTTCGGCACCGCATAGACCGAGCCGGTCTGCACGATCTGGTACAATTCGGTCACGGTCGGGAAGCGATAGGCCTGCCCGAACGAGGCGGTCACCCGCCAGTCCTGCGGCGCCCAGCTCAGCGAGGCCTTGGGCGAGAAGCGGGTCGCGTCCTGCTCCGGCTGGTTCTGGATGGTGGTGCCGGTGATGGTGCCCGCGGAATTGGCGGTGGTGGCGAGATTGAAGCCCTGGGTCGCCTGCCAATTTTCCAGCCGCCCGCCGAGGGTCAGCTTGAAATCGGGGGCGAAGCGCCAGGCATCCTGGCCCCACAGGGCCGCGGTGGTCGTGGCGCCGATGCTGTCGGTATACATTTTCGAGGTGGCGTCCGGGCCGGAATTCCAGATGGTCGAGGCATAGGTGGGGTTGTTGAGATAATAGCGGTCGGCGTGGAGGCCGAAGCTCACCTCATGGGCCTCGTTCGGCCGCCAGATGAATTTGGCGTCGCCGTTCATCCAATTGGTGCCGTCGAGCCGGGCGATCTTGCCGTTGGTGGTGAAGAACGGCCCGGTGGAACTCACGCCATAAGGGCTGCGCTGGATGTCTTCGAGATAATCATAGCGCGAGAGCGCGAGGTCGAAATCGAACAGGCCGCCGGTGTCGCTCTTCAGCGTGAAGGCGTTGGCGAGGTGCTGCTGGTTGATGGTGTAGTTGGAATTGGCGAAGCCCGCGATGCCGCCGAAAGTCGGCACGCCGCCGAGCGTGCGCAGATAGGTCTGCACGCTGGACTCCCCGTCGTTTGCCCACAGGCCGATCATGTATTTGGCCTGCAGCCAGGGCGTGATGTCCCAGGCGAACTTGCCGTTGAGATTGGTCATCTCGGTGTGCAGCAGCCCGCCCGCGCCCGCGACGTTCGCCACTTGCCCGACCTTGTTGAGCTGGGGGATGAGGCCGGTGGTCTTGGCGGGGACGCCGGGGGTGGTGATCCAGGCCAGCGGCTGGCTGTAGCTGTTCTGGTAATTGCCGGTGATGAGGAAGGAGAAGTTCTCGTTCTTGTTGCCGGTGGAGAGGTTCGTTTGATCGGTGCGGTAATTGCCGTTGGTGTCGTAGCGGGAGAAGGTCTGGAGCGACTCGGTCTGCTTGAGGGAGGCCTCGAATGTCTCGGGCATCTTGGTGGTGATCAGCAGCACACCGCCGATGGAATTGCCGGGATAAGCGGCGGCGAACGGACCGTAGAGGAAATCCACCCGCTCGATCTCGTCGGGGGTCACGAGCCCCCATCGCGGTGCGCCGATGGTGTTGTTGTTGGCGATCAGCGCCGAGAGCAGCAGATCATCCGCATAGACGAGGCTGCGGGCGGAGGAATTCACGCCCCAGGTGCGGGTGGCCAGCACCGGCTGGGTGTCGCCATTGTTGCGCTTTCGCACGAACAGGCTGGGCAGGTATTTCACCGCGTCCTCGGTGTCGACGATGTTGATCGTCTGCTCCACCTGCTGAGCGGTGACGCTGGCGCTGGTCTGGGGAAGCTGGAACCGCTCCTTGAGGGGCGGAACGTCGGAAGCGGCTTTCTGGTCCGTGTTTACGGTGACTTCCGGCAGATCGATGGTTTGGCCGAGGGCGGCCGTGCACGATGCGGCAAGCATCGCTGCGGCGCCGGCCGCGCGGAACAAGCGGGACATGGGACACTCCAGGAATGAACGTGCGGAACGGCGCGAAGCCGGTTCGGATCACGCGGTCCTGGGCGGTCCCTGGGAGAGGCGGGGGGTGGGCGCCGGGCTGCGCACCGCGAACGCCCGCTCCGACGCATTGGTGACGCGCATGAACGCGCGCTCCAGCGGCACGAAGTCGGCCGCCGGCGGGGCATCGAAGCCGGCGCCGGCGAAGGCGCAGAGGGCGCAGGACGCGACCGGCACGGTCTTGCCGGAGGTGGGATGATCACCGCCCGTGTCGTCGCCGGACTCGTGGCTGGCAAGGCACAGGATCTGCGCGGGATCGGCGGCGAGCGCGGCGCGGGTGGTGTGGGCGGTGAACAGGCTCAGCGCCAGAACGGTCTGGAGCACGAACACATAGGCCATCGCCAGGGCGAACCCCGGACGCAGCCAAGCGCTTGCTCCCCGTACCCGTGCCACGCTGTTTCGCCCGCCGTCCTTCCACGCTTCACGCGCAGAATCTCTCCAGGCGGTAGTATCACGCTGACGATTGGGAAACACAACCGCGCGAGGGCGCAAACGGGTCGCTCACGGCACCCGCGCGGCGCGCTCCGGGCGGGGCGGCGGCATGGTGGGATGCCCGCTAGAACGACTCGCTGCGCTCCATCATTTCCCGCAGGCGCAGGGCGAGCGCGTCCATGGGGAAGGGCTTGGTGATCATCTCCATGCCCGGCTCCAGGAAGCCGTTGGCCATGGCGGCGTTCTCGGCATAGCCGGTCATGAACAGCACCCGCAGGTCCGGCCGCGTCACCCGCGCGGCATCGGCGATCTGGCGGCCGTTGAGGCCCGGCAGGCCGATGTCGGTCACCAGCAGGTCGATACGCGCGTCCGATTGCAGGATTTTCATGCCCTCCGGCCCGTCGCCCGCCTCCATGGCGTGATAGCCCAGCTCGTGCAGCACCTCGACGATGAGGCCGCGTACCACCGGCTCGTCCTCCACCACCAGAACCGTCTCGTCCTGCTCGGGGCGGGGAAGGACCACCGGCGCTTCGATTTCCTCGTCCGCCGTCGCCCGGTCGCCCCGGTAGCGCGGCAGATAGAGCTTCACCGTCGTGCCCTTTCCCTCCTCGCTGTAGATCTTGGCGTAGCCTTCCGACTGGCGGGCGAAGCCGTAGATCATGGAGAGGCCGAGCCCCGTGCCCTGGCCGATGGGCTTGGTGGTGAAGAAGGGATCGAAGGCGCGGCTCATCACCTCCTTCGACATGCCGGCGCCGGTATCGGTGACGCAGATGCAGATATATTGCCCCGGCCGTACGTCGCGCACGCTCGCGGCATAGGCGCCGTCCAGATGGGCGTTGCAGGTCTCGATGGTCAGGCGCCCGCCGTCGATCATGGCGTCGCGGGCGTTGATGCACAGATTGAGGATGGCGTTTTCCAGCTGGTTGGGATCGCACAGGGTCTGCCACAGCCCGCCCGCCAGCACGAGTTCGAGCGCGATCCGCTCGCCGAGGGTACGGCGCAGCAGGTCTTCCATGGACGCGACGAGCGGATTGGCCTTCACCGGCTTGGGGTCGAGCGGCTGGCGGCGCGAGAAGGCCAGCAGGCGATGGGTGAGGGCGGCGGCCCGGTTGGCGGAGGTCATGGCGCCGGAGATGAAGCGCTCCAGCTCGCCCATGCGGCCCTGGGCGATGCGCCGCTGCACGATGTCCAGCGATCCGGTGATGCCTTGCAGCAGATTGTTGAAATCGTGCGCGATGCCGCCGGTGAGCTGGCCCACGGCCTCCATCTTCTGGGATTGGCGCAGCTGCTCTTCCATCTCGCGCTGTTCGGTGATGTCGCGGCCGATGGCATAGAACAGCCCGGCTTCCGGCGAGGCGGTCCAGGCGATGCGGCGGTATCCTCCCTCGCGGGTGCGATAGCGGTTTTCATAGCGCAGCGTCGCCGTGCCGCCATCCAGAAGCGCAATCTTCTCGCGCGCGGCGTCGGCATCGTCGGGATGGACGAGGTCCGGCACGCGGGAGGACAGCAATTCCGCCTCGCTCCAGCCGAGCACGCTGGTCCAGGCGCGGTTGACGGCGATCAGCCGGCCCTCGGCATCGAACACATTGAGCAGGTCGCCGGAGAGGCGCCACATGCGGTCGCGCTCGCGGGTGCGCTCCTCCACCCGCTGCTCCAGGGTCTCGCGCGCGGCCTGGACGCTCTTGAACAGATTGGCATTGTCGATGGCGATCGCGGCCTGGGCGGCGAGGCCGGACATCACCCGCTCGGAGCGGGCGCTGAACATGTCCGGCTCGGGATGGCCGAACAGCAGCGCGCCAACGCCGTCGCCGGAGCGGGAGACCACCGGCACCGCCAGATAGGACCGCACCGGCAGGTGGCCGGGCGGCAGGCCAAGGTGGGGCGCGTTGGCGCCATAGCGCGGATCGGTGGCGATGTCGGCGGAGCGCACGACGCTGAGCCCCCGGAAGGTGGGCTCGAACATGCGCGTGATGCGCGGCGCGCCGAGGCTCGTGAAGGCGGCGGCATCGGCGCCGGCCAAGGACACCAGCGTGAAGCTGTCATCCGCCGCGCCGCGCGCCTTGTAGAAAAACGCGCCGTAGGCGGCCTGCGTGAGAGCGACACCGGCCTCCACCACCTGCTTCACCACCTTGTCGGGGTCGAGTTCGGCGGCAAGGGCGCTGGTGGTGCGGTTGAGCAGTTCCAGCACTTCGCTTTCATTGGCGAGCTGGTCCCTGCTCTCGCGCAGGTCGGCCTCGGCGCGCTTCTGGGCGGTGATGTCATAGGTGACGCCGAAATAGCGCCGCGCGCCCGTGGCGGTGTCGGATACCGGCTCGCCCTGCCGCGCGATCCAGCGCACTTCGCCGGTGTCGGGGCGGCGGATGCGATATTCGGTATAGGCCAGCGCGTCGCCTGGAAGTTCCGTGCCGACGGTCTTGAGGCGGGGACGGTCCTCCGGCACCACGACGTCGTAGAGATCGCTCAGCGCGAAGGTGCTGCGCACGTCCAGACCCCAGAGGCGGCAGAACGTTTCTGAAACGTTGACCGTGCCGGTTTCCACCATCAGCTCGAATGTGCCGATGCGGCCGGCTTCCTGGGCGAAGCGCAATTGCTCCTGGCCGTCGCGCAGCTCCTCGATGCGCGCCCGCGCCTCATATTGGCGCCGCCGCCCGCGCACGGCCGTGCGCGCGAGGCTGAGCAGCGAGGTCGCCTGGAACGGCCGCTCCACGAACGAGACGTTGCCGAGGATGTCCGACAGATGGACGGTGAGCGGATTGCGATCGGTTTCCGCGCGGTCGGTCAGGATGATGAACGGAAAATCCGACCAGGAGGGCTGGTTGGCGATCCAGTCGCGCAGCGCGGAAAGATCGGTGTCCACCAGCGCCTGATCGGCGATCAGCGCGAGCCCGGCGCCGCCCACCAGTTCGGCCACCAAAGCGGGCAGATCGGGGCACAGATTGCGTGGCATCTGGGCGTCGGCCAGCAATTGCGCCGCCAGCAGGCCTTCCCGTTCATCCGGACAGAGAATGAGCGCGCGTTCGGAATAGGGGCCCGGTCTCATGCGCCGACGCCCCGGCCCGGACGCTCGTCCATCCGCCGTGAGGGAAGCGCCACGTCCACCAGATGCCGCCGGGCATTATCAGCACCGGCATGCGGCGGTCGCGGGGACGGAAGACAGCGGAACATCGAACCTCGCTTCATGCACACGCCTACCATAACGCGAGCCTGGACAGGATGGCACCAGGGGGCGAAAGATTCTCTGTCCCGCAAATAGCTTAAGCGGAACCAGGCCGTCGGCGCGGATCGCGCCGGAAAGGTCCTCGGAGGTATCTTCCGACGGCATTTGTCCTCGACAGGGCGCAAGAAGCTTGAAATAAAGCATGTAGACAATCCCGGCCTTGCGTGATCGGAGCCCGGTTCCTTGATCCAGCTCTTTCTTCTGCTTCTTGGCGCCCGGCTGCTGCGGCGGCGTTGGTGGGTGCTGGCGCTCGCGGGCGCATTCTGGCTGCTGCTCGGGCTGCTGTTCTTCGCCGACGCCTTCATCGACGAGATCCGCATTCCACCGACCGTGTTCGCCATTCCCCTGCTGGTGGACGGCCTGCTCTCGGTGTTCTTCTTCTTCGGCCATATCGGCGGGGCGCGGCCGCTGCGGCTCGCCAAGGGACTGGTGTTCCTGGTGATCGGCCTGCTGATCATCGACTCGCCCTGGCACAGCGACATGATCATCGGCTTCATCGTCGGCGGCTTCCTCATCACCGACGCGACCTTGCGCGCGGTGAGCGGATATGTCGTGCGCTTTTCCGGCTGGCGCATGTCGCTGCTCGGCGCCGGCGTGGAATTCCTGCTCGGCGTGTGGTCGCTGGTGCCCTGGCCCACCCAATGGCAGGCGGAAGTGGGCGCGGATGTCGGGCAATTGCTCATGGTCTCCGGCTTCGGCATCTGCGCGCTCGCTTTGCGCATTCGCCACCTGCCGGAGGACATGCCGATCTCGGCCGTCCTCAGCCGCGGCTGGCCGCGCATGGACTGGAGCAAGGCGCTGCGATCCGGCGCCGCGCCGCAGGACGAGCGGGCCGAGGAAGCCGAGCGCGACGTGGTGATCGTCCATGTGTGGACACCCACCGGGCATATGGTTTCGCTCAATCACGGCGTCAGCCGCTATATCGCGGCGCGCGACGAGAAGGGCATCATCTCCACCGGCCATGCGGCGCTGGAACTGCCGCCGGATGTCTATATCAGCCATTATCCGGGGCATGAGATCGAACGCTCGCCGAGCGATTTCTCCCGCGTGCTGCGCGCCACCCCGGAAAACGACGCGCCGGGCGTGTTCCAGCCGAGCTACGCCGAGGAAAGCGCGGATTGGTGTCCGTCCACCTCCGAGGTGCGCCTCGTGGGGCTCAACACCACGGCGGTGCGGACGTTCTGGGCGCATTATCGGCTCGACACCACCTACAATCTCACCAATCGCAATTGCTCCAGCGTGGTGGCGAAGGCGCTGGATGCCGGGCTCGACGGTGTGTTCGAGGAGCGGGCGCGTTCGTTCCTGTTCGTCCTGCAGCTGATTTTCAGCGTGGAGCTGTGGGTGGCCGGCATGCTGCGCCATCGCGCGGCGGCCATGGCGTGGACCCCCGGCCTCGTGCTCGATTATGCCCGCGCCGTGAGCGCGCTGGTGAATACCCCGCAGCGCACCGGCTCCCCCGCCGTGTCCCAGCTCGCGCGGCGCGGATAGACCTCAGGCCGGAAGGGCGAGTTGCCCGAAGGCCGCCTTCAGGCGCGGCACGGCAAAATCCACGAACGTCCGCACCTTGGGCACCAGGAGGCGGCCCTCGGGCGTGAGGAGGTGCACCGGCAGCGGCGGCGGCTCATGCTGCGCCAGCAGAATGGAGAGCCGGCCAGCGCGCACGTGCTCTGCCACCTGGTAGGAGAATGCCCGCGTCACGCCGTGCCCCTCCAGCGCCGAGCCGGTGGCGGCCTCGATGCTGTTGACGATCATGCGCGGGGCGATCTGCACCGTCTGCCCGGCCGCGCCGCCGGCGCCGGCGAAGGTCCAGGCCTCCTGCCCGAAACTGGTCATGGCGATGCAGCGATGGGCGGCAAGATCCGCCGGCCGCGTGATCGCCGGGCGGCCGTCCAGATAGGCGGGCGCGGCGCAGACCACGCGGCGCACCTCGCCGATTCGCACCGCGATGAGGCTGGAATCCGGCAGGTGAGCGATGCGCAGGGCGACGTCGATGCCCTCGTCCACCAGATTCACCGGCCGGTCGAGCAGCAGGAGGCGGGCGCGCACCGCCGGCTGCGCATCGAGGAAGGCATCCAGAATGGGGCGCAGCACCTTGGCGCCGCTCACCAGGGGCGCGGTGAGCGTGAGGGTGCCGCGCGGCGCCGCCCGCTCGCCGGCGGCCAGCATGTCGGCTTCCTCCAGGTCGGTGAGCATGCGCCGGCAGGCGGCGGCATAGCGCTCGCCCGCCTCGCTCAGGCGCAGCGCGCGCGTGGTGCGGTGGAGCAGCTGCACCCCCACATGGGCCTCCAGGAAGGCGATGGCGCGGGTGACGGCTGCCGGGGAATGGCCGAGCCGGCGTCCGGCTCCGGCAAGGCTGCCTTCGTCGAGCACGGCGACGAACACCCGCATGGCATCGATCCGGTCCATCCTTGCTCCCTCGCCGCGCGGCCTGACCCTAGGGCGCGGCCCCGCTCATCTCAAGCCGGGGAGCGCGCGGCCGGGGCGGGGGCCTATTTCGCGCGCGCCGGGACGCCGGCTTCTTCCCCGGCATAGGCGGCGCACAGCGCGAGCAGCGGCGGCACCAGGAAGCACCACATGCCGACCATCACATACAGCAAGGCCGCGAGGCCGCAGCCGAGCGCGAAGGCGGCGACCGCGCCCGACATGCGCCCGAGCCGGCCGCGCACGCTCGCCGCCTGGTCCGCCGGCAGGCCGCGCGCCAGGTCCACGAGGTCGATCATCACCTGGGTGGTGGTGCCGGTCATCAGCGTGGTGGGCGGCGCGCTGCCAAGATGGATGCGGTGGATGGCGTTCTGGATCGCCATGGCGGCCACCAGGGTCATGCCCGTGAGCAAAGCGCGCCAGGCATCGGAATCGGCGAACGGGCCGAAGCACACCGCCATGATGCCGGCGGCGGCCAGCAGGGCGAATTTCAGGCCGAGCAGGGTGCGCATCTGCGGCAGGCCGCGCGCGGCAAGCCCGTAGCCCAGCAGACGCACCAGCATCACCACGATGCAGAAGACCGGCAGCGCCAGCAGCTTTGCCCAGGCGCCGGAAGTGCCATGGACCATGGCGGCGCCGAAGGTGACGAAGTTGCCCGTGACATGGGCGGTGAACAGGCCCTGGAGCGCGAGGAAGCCGGCGGTGTCCACATAGCCGCCGTTCAGGCTGAGAATCGCGGGCAGGCTGGGCTTCATGGGATGTCCCCGGCATGGATGCGGCAAGAGGCGCGGCAAGAGGCGGCAGTGCGGCGGAGGGCGGGGATCGCCCGCCCTCTGCCGCTTTGGGCACGCGCGGATCAGGCTTCGCGGCGGGTGGTCTCGAACAGGAACCAGGCGCGGCGCTCGGTCTCGTCGATCCAGTTTTCCAGCAGGCTGGCGGTGGCGACGTCCTGATTCTCGTCGCACAGATCGTGGACCTCGCGCATGGAGGCGACGAGCTGCACATTGTCGTCGCGCAGTTCGCTCAGCATGTCCTGCGGGGTGACATATTCGGCGTCATTGTCCAGCAGGCGCTGCTGGCGGGCGATCTGGCCGATGGACTTGATGGTGATGCCCCCGATCTTGCGCACGCGCTCGGCGATCGGGTCGGTCATGGCGAAGATCTGGTCGCTCTGCTCGTCCAGCAGCAGGTGATAATCGCGGAAATGCGCGCCGGACATGTGCCAATGGAAGTTCTTGGTCTTGAGATAGAGCACGAACACGTCGGCCAGCAGCGCGTTGAGGGCGCCGGCGATATCCTGCACCGCGTTGGAGGAATAATTGCTGCGCGTCTGCAGGGCAGCCGTGGAGCGCGACTTCGCGGCGTCGAGCTTGCCCGTGGTCTTGGGCTCGACCTTCGCCTTCTTGGCTTTGGGGGCCTGGGACTTCATCTCACTCATCTGACAGCTCCTGGGGTCTGAGGCTCGGCCCGGCTGAGCCTCGCGTGGGAAGGCGGTGCTCCGGCCGCGCCCGCCGGGCTATGATGCGCGCACATTCGGCCGGCAGACGTAACGGTGGAGGGAAGCGGCGCCGGTCTGCGACGTGTGTATCGACGCATTCTTGCACATCCGTGTGTCACGCCGCCAAGAGGTATCAAGCTCAAAACTACGGCCAAGTTCCCTGGCGGTCCATCCGCGTCTGCGGCCGGGCGATTTCAACCGATATTTCCGCTTCGCGTCGTGGTGCGGGCGCCGCCCTGCCTCCCCTTGCGTGACCGCCGGACGGACCGGCTTTCCTGCATCGACAGATACTTAGTCGGCATGTCATGCGTGCTTACGTAGTTTCCGAGGCTGTTGCGGTGCACGCGTCGCCGCTAGGTTGCGCGCGGCTCCGAAGGGTCGGCCGGCCAGGGGTCCGCTTCCGCGTTTCAGCCATCCGGCGAGGCGCGGGCCGCGGGACACGGGAACGGTCTTTCGGAGCCATCCTCCGCGGCCCGGGGCCTGCGTCACCGGCTTCCCGGAATGCCCCCCGCGGCGCGGGGCGAGGTGCTATCGTTCGGCTGAACCATCGAAGGCGCACGAAAATGGCAGAGACGGTCCTGAAACTCGTCAGCGACACGCACGCGCCGGGCCCGGCGCCCGCCGCGCCCCCTGCCGCCGCGCCCCCGCCCGCCCATGAAATGCCGATCGATTTGCCCGCCGCGCCGGCGGGCGTCGATCATGAGGGGCTGCGCCTGTTCGACCGGCGGTTCGGCGCCGCCGTGGCGGAAATGACCGGCGGCCTCTCGCCGGCGGCCCTGGCGCTGGCCTTTACCGATTGGGCGCTGCACATGGCGTCCGCACCGGGCAAGCGCACCGAACTGGCCTTGAAGGCCATGTTCGGGGCGCGCGAATTCGCCGCCCATATGCTCAATCCCGCCGCGCCGACCACGTTCGAGGCGGCCGGCCCGATCACCGGCGACGAGCGCTTCCGCGCCGAGGGCTGGAACCGCTGGCCCTATTCCATCTGGCGCGAAGGCTTCCTGCGCACCCAGCAATGGTGGCAGGAGGCGACCAGCGACGTGCCCGGCGTGGCGCCCCACCACCAGGACGTGGTCTCCTTCACCGTCCGTCAGCTGCTCGACATGGCCTCGCCCGCGAACCTGCCGTTCGCCAATCCCGAGGTGGCGCGCAAAACGGTGGCGAGCGGCGGCGCGAACTATGTGGCCGGCGCCAAGAACCTGATGGAAGACCTCGCCCGCAAGCGCGCCCACAAGCCGCCGGTCGGCGTGGAGGCGTTCAAGGTGGGGCGCGACGTCGCCGCGACGCCGGGCAAGGTGATCTACCGCAACCGCCTGATCGAACTGATCCAATACAGCCCGTCCACGCCGGGCGTGTATCGCGAGCCGGTGCTGATCGTGCCCGCCTGGATCATGAAATATTACATCCTCGACCTGTCGCCCAACAATTCGCTGATCCGCTATCTCGTGGGGCAGGGGCACACGGTGTTCGCCATCTCCTGGCGCAACGTGACGGCGGAGGATCGCGACCTCAGCTTCGAGGATTACCGGCGCCTGGGTGTCGCCGCGTCACTGGACGCCATCAACGCGGTGGTGCCGGGGGAGAAGGTGCATGCGGTGGGCTATTGCCTCGGCGGCACGCTGCTCACGGTCGCCGCAGCGGCGATGGCGGATGCCAAGGACACGCGCCTTGCCTCCATGACCCTGTTCGCGGCCCAGACCGATTTCACCGAGCCGGGCGAGCTGGAACTGTTCATCGACCACAGCCAGGTGAGCCTGCTGGAGGACATGATGTGGGATCGCGGCTATCTGGACTCGAGCCAGATGGCCGGCGCGTTCCAGCTGCTGAAGTCCAACGATCTGGTCTGGTCGCGCATGGTCCACGATTATCTCATGGGCGAGCGCTACCCCATGAACGATTTGATGGCCTGGAACGCCGACGCCACCCGCATGCCGTACAAGATGCATTCGGACTATCTGCGCAAGCTGTTCCTGAACAACGATCTCGCCTCCGGCCGCTATGTGGTGAACGGCCATCCGATCGCGATCCAGGACATCCGTGTGCCGATCTTCACCGTGGGCACCGAGCGCGACCACATCGCCCCATGGCGCTCGGTCTATAAGATCCACTATCTCACCGACACCGACGTCACCTTCGTGCTGACCAGCGGCGGGCACAATGCCGGCATCGTCAGCGAGCCGGGCCATCCGCATCGCCAGTTCCGCCTGCGCGAGAAAGGCGCCATGGACCCCTGCCTCGGGCCTGACGAATGGTTCGCGGGCACGCCCGTGCAGCCTGGCTCCTGGTGGCCGGCCTGGCAGGGCTGGCTGGCGCAGCGCTCCTCCCCCGGCCTCGTTTCCCCGCCACCCATGGGCGCACCGGGGGCGGGCTATCCCGCGCTCGAGGACGCTCCGGGCACCTACGTCCTGCAAGCGTGAGAAGCGAACATGAACGCGCCTTTGCTGCTGAACCGCACGTTCGACGAATTGAACGTCGGCGATTCCGCCTCGCTGACGCGGGTGGTGAAGAATGAGGATATCGAGCTGTTCGCCGCCGTCTCCGGCGACGTCAATCCAGCCCATCTCGACAAAGCCTATGCCGCCACCGACATCTTCGGCCATGTGGTGATCCACGGCATGTGGACCGGCGGTCTCATCTCCACCCTGCTCGGCACCGAGCTGCCGGGGCCGGGCACCATCTATCTGTCGCAGGACCTGCATTTCAGGAAGCCCGTGGCGCCCGGCGACACCATCACCGCCACCGTCACGGTGCTGGAGAAGAAGCCCGAGAAGCGCATCGTCCTGCTGGACACGCGCTGCATCAACCAGACCGGCGTCGACGTGCTGACCGGCACCGCGACCGTGATCGCCCCTTCCGAAAAGCTGGCCCTGCCGCGCATCGCGGTGCCCGAGGTGCTGTTGCGCGGGGGCGAGCGCTATTCCGAATTCGTCCAGCGCGCCCGCGCCCTGCCCACCATGCGCGTGGGCGTGGTCCATCCCTGCAGCATCGAGGCGCTGCAGGCCGCCATCGAGGCGCGCGACGAGGGGCTGATCGAGCCGATCCTGATCGGTCCCGAGCATAAGATCCGGGCGATCGCCGAGAAGGCGGACATCTCGCTCGCGGGCCTGCGCATCGAGGCGGTGGAGCACAGCCATGCCGCCGCCGTGCGTGGGGCGGCGCTGGCCGCTTCCGGCGCATGCGCGGCGCTCATGAAGGGCAGCCTGCACACCGACGAACTGCTCGGCGCGGTGGTCGCGGCCGCGTCCGGCCTGCGCACCGAGCGGCGCATCAGCCATGTCTACGCGCTCGACGTGCCGTCCTATCCCAAGCCGCTGATCGTCACCGATGCCGCGATCAACATCGCTCCCACCCTGGAGCAGAAGCGCGACATCTGCCAGAACGCCATCGACCTGCTGCACCGCCTCGGCATCGCCGAGCCGCTGGTGGCGGTGCTCGCGGCGGTGGAGACGGTGAACCCGGACATGCCGGCCACCATCGACGCGGCGGCGCTCACCGTCATGGCGGCGCGTGGCCAGATCACCGGCGCCAAGGTGGACGGGCCGCTCGCCTTCGACAATGCCATCAGCCTCGATGCCGCGCACATCAAGCAGATCGTCTCGCCGGTGGCGGGACAGCCGGACATCCTGCTGGTGCCGAATCTGGAGGCCGGCAACATGTTGGCCAAGCAATTGATCTATCTCGCCGGCGCCGATGCGGCCGGGCTGGTGCTCGGGGCGCGGGTGCCGATCATCCTCACCAGCCGGTCGGATGCGCTGAAGGTGCGCCTCGCCTCGGTGGCCCTGGCCAAGCTCTCCGTCGCCGGCCAGCCCAAGCTCGATGGGGTGACGCTGTGAGCGACCATATCCTCCTGACCTTCAACCCCGGCTCCTCCACATTGAAGATGGGCCTGTTCGCGGTGGAGGGCGACCATGCCCGCCGGATCGGGCGGGGCCTCATCGACCTGCGCCACAGCCCGCTGGTGCTCAGCGTCAGCGAAGGCGGGGAGGCGCGCGACATTCGCCTGACCTCCGCCGTCACCGAGGACCTGCGCGAGGTGATCGACGAGACGCTGCGCTGGCTGGTGGATCATTTCGGCGTCGCCGATCTCACGGCTGTGGGCCACCGTGTGGTGCATGGCGGCGACCGCTTCGGCGGCCCGGCGCTGGTGGATCACGAGACCTTCAAGGGCATCGAGAGCCTCACGCAGCTCGCCCCGCTGCACCAGCCGCAGAGCGTGCGCATCATCAAGGCGCTGCATCATCTGCGGCCGGACCTGCCGCAGGTCGCCTCCTTCGACACCGCCTTCCACCGGACCCAGGCGGACGTGGTGCGCCGCTTCGCCCTGCCGCGCGAGATGTTCGAGGCCGGCGTCAAGCGCTACGGCTTCCACGGCCTGTCCTACAAATACATCGCCGGCCAGCTTGCGAAGCACGATCCCACCTGCGGCGGGCGCGTGGTGGTGGCGCATCTCGGCAGCGGCGCCAGCCTGTGCGCCCTGTCCGGCGGCATCAGCCGCGACACCTCCATGGGTTTTTCCACCCTGGACGGCATCCCCATGTCCACCCGCTGCGGCGCGCTCGATCCGGGCGTGGTGATCCACATGCTGAAGGAGGAAAAGCGCCCGCTGGAAGAGGTGGAGGACATCCTCTACCACCGCTCCGGCCTGCTGGGCGTCTCCGGCATCAGCGCCGACAGCCGCGCGCTGCTGACCTCCCACGCGGAGGAGGCGCGCGAGGCGCTCGAACTCTTCACCTTCCGCATCGCGCGGGAGACCGTGGCGCTCGCCAACACGCTGGGTGGGCTGGACGGGTTCGTGTTCACCGCCGGCATCGGCGAGCACCAAGGCGAGATCCGCAGCGCGGTGGCGGCGCGCCTCGGCTGGCTCGGCATGAAGCTCGACGAAGACGCCAATGCCGCCAACGCCGCGCTGATCTCCGCGCCCGACAGCAAGGTCGAGGTCTTCGTCATCCCCACCGACGAGGAACAGGTGATCGCCGACGAAGCGGTCAGCATCATCCAGCATCTGGAGCCCGCGCGATGAACCCCGTCGTCGATCTCACCGGGAAGCGCGGCCTCGTGGTGGGCATCGCCAATGCCGAGAGCATCGCCCATGGCTGCGCGCGCGCGTTCCATGGCGCGGGGGCGGAGCTGGCCGTCACCTATCTCAACGAGAAGGCCGTGCCCTACGTGCGACCCCTGGCGGAGAGCCTGGAGGCCTCCATCATCGTGCCGTGCGACGTGCGCATTCCCGGCCAGCTGGAAGCGGTGTTCGCCACCATCGAGCGGCAATGGGGCAGCCTGGATTTCGTGTTTCATTCCATCGCCTTCGCCCCGCGCGAGGACCTGCACACCGGCCTTGTGAACTGCTCCGCCGAGGGCTTCGCCATGGCCATGGACGTATCCTGCCATTCCTTCATCCGCATGGCGAAGCTGGCGCTGCCATTGATGAAGACCGGCGGCGCGCTGCAGACCGTGAGCTTCTTCGGCAGCGAGCGGGTGGTCGACAATTACAATCTCATGGGCCCGGTGAAGGCGGCGCTGGAATCTACCGTGCGCTATCTGGCGGCCGATCTCGCGGCGGCGGGCATCCGCGTCCATGCCCTTTCCACCGGCCCGGTGCAGACCCGCGCCGCCTCCGGCATCGAGCGCTTCGACGAATTGCTGGACAAGGTGCGTGCCCGCACGCCGGCGAACCATCTCGTGTCCACCGAGCAGATCGGCAAGGTGGCGGCCTTTTTGGTGAGCGAGGCCGGGGCGCCGCTCACCGGCTCCGTGGTCTATGCCGACGCGGGTTTCCACATCGTCGCCTGAGGGGGATGAAGGGGTCCGGATATCATGGCCGCATCGGACAAACCTTTCTGGACCTTGCCCGTTGCGGCCATGCTTTCGGGGCTCGGCTGCACGGCTGGCGGCCTGAGCGCGGCCGAGGTCGAGGACCGCCGCGCACGCTACGGCGTGAATGCCGACAGCCAGCCCAAGAAGGTGGGCGCAGTGCGCGCCGTGGCGCGGCGCCTGCTTGAGCCGCTCTCGCTGATTCTGCTGGCGGCCGGCGCGGTGTCGGTGGCGACCGGCGACGCGGTCGGCGGGACGATCATTCTCGCCATCCTCGGCCTTTCCATCATTCTCGACACGGTGCAGGAGGGCCAGGCGCTCAAGGCCGCCGAAATGCTGCGCCGCTCGGTCGCCGTGAAGGCGGAGGCCAAGCGCGACGGCGCCTTCGTCGAGGTGGACGTGGGCGATCTCGTGCCGGGCGATCTGGTGCGCATCCGCGCCGGCGACATCATTCCCGCCGACGCAAGGGTGCTGGAGGCGAACGCCTTCACCTGCGATGAGGCGGCGCTGACCGGCGAACCCTATCCGGTGCGCAAGCAGCCGGGCGTGATCGCCTCCGCGATGCCCGCCGAAGCCGACAATGCGGTGTTTCGCGGCGCGGTGGCGCAGACCGGCGAGGCGGTGGCGCTGGTGGTCCACACCGGGCGCGATAGCCTGTTCGGCGAGGCGGCATCCGCGCTCGCGCAAGCCCAGACTCCCTCGCCCTTCCAGCGCGACCTCCACGCCTTCGGCCTGCTGACCGCGCGGCTCACCCTGGCGCTGGTGCTGCTGGTGCTGACCGCGCACATGCTGTTCGGCCGGCCGGTGCTGGAATCCCTGATGTTCGCTGTGGCGCTCGCGGTGGGCCTGACGCCCGAACTGCTGCCCATGATCACCACCGTGACCCTCTCGCGCGGCGCGTTGCGCATGGCCGCGCGCAAGGTGATCGTGAAGCGACTCGCCGCGATCCACGATCTCGGCGCCATGAATGTGCTGTGCACGGACAAGACCGGCACCCTCACCGAAGCCCATATCACGCTGGCGAAAAGTCTCGATCCCACCGGCGCGGAGGACCCGCGGGCCGCCACCCTGGCCAAGCTCGCGGCCCGGCTCGGCGGCGATCGCGGCGCGCTCGATGCGGCACTGCTGGAATGCCGGCACGATCCGGCGGCCGAGTGGGTGATGGAGGAAGTGCACGCCTTCGATTTTTCCCGCCGCATCGGCTCGGTCCTGGTGAAGGGGCCGGATGCGCGTCTGCTGATCGTGAAGGGCGCGCCGGAGGCGGTGCTGAACCTGTGCGCCACCCGCCGCGACGGCAGCCCCATGGACGCGGCCGCGCAGCTTGAGGCGCATGCTTTGGTCCAGGCGCTGGCGGGCGAAGGATTGCGCGCGGTGGCGGTGGCCTCGAAACCCTGGCCCGGCGCGCCGCGCGAACTGACCGCCGCCGATGAAACCGGGTTGGTGTTCGAGGGCCTGTGCGCCTTCGCCGACCCGCCCAAGGCCACCGCTGCCGCCGCCATCGCGCGCCTCGCTAAGGCCGGGGTGCGGCTGAAGATCCTCTCCGGCGACGACCCCGTGGTGGTGCGGCGCCTCGCCGGCCTGGTCGGGCTGAAGGCGGACGAAGTGCTCTCCGGGGCGGACGTGGCGGCGCTGAGCGACGATGCGCTCGCGGTGCGGGTGCGGCAGGTGGATGCCTATGGCCGCCTCGCGCCGGATCAGAAGTCCCGCATCGTCAAGGCGCTCCAGGCGCGCGGCGCGGTGGTGGGGTTCCTGGGCGACGGCATCAATGACGCGCCGGGGCTCAAGGCGGCCGATATCGGCCTTTCCGTGGACGGGGCCACCGGCGTCGCCCAGGCGGCGGCCGACATGATCCTGCTGGAAAGCGACCTCGGCGTGGTGGCGGACGGGGTGGAGGAGGGGCGGCGCACCTTCGTCAACATCCTCAAATATGTGCGCATGGCCGCCAGCTCCAATTTCGGCAACATGCTCTCCATGGCGGCGGCCTCCCTGTTCCTGCCGTTCCTGCCCATGCTGCCGACCCAGATCCTGCTCAACAACCTGCTCTACGACCTCTCGGAAATCGGCATCCCGTTCGACCGGGTGCGCGCCGAGGCGCTGGCGCGGCCGCAGGTGTGGGACATGGCTGGGCTGGTGCGGTTCGCGGCCATCATGGGCCCGCTCTCCTCGGTGTTCGACCTCATCACCTTCGGCGGCCTGATCTTCCTGTTCCACGTGACGCCGGATACCTTCCGCACCGCGTGGTTCCTGGAATCCATGGCGACGCAGATCCTCGTCATCTTCATCATCCGCACCCGTGCGCGGCCGTGGGCGGACCTGCCCCATCCGCTGCTCGCCGCCTCCTCGCTCGGCGCGCTGCTGGTGGCGATGGGGCTGCCGTTCACGCCATTCGGCGCCTGGTTCGGCTTTGCCTTGCTGCCGCCCGCCCTGCTCGGCGCCCTGGCGCTGCTGGTCATCACCTATCTCGCCATGGCCGAGGGGCTGAAGCGCTTCGCCATGAAGCGGGGGTAAGGCCTCTGCTTTTCTCCAGCCGGCACCGCGTGTCGCAAACGCGATTCCCTGCCGGAAAGAAGAAAGCTATAGGAGCGCAGGCCCGCGCGGCGGGCGGTCACATCTGCGGAGAACGCCATGAAGACGCGCGCTGCGGTCGCCTGGGAAGCCAAGAAGCCCCTCACCATCGAGACCATCGAGATCGGCGGCCCCAAGGCGGGCGAAGTGCTGGTGGAGATCATGGCCACCGGCGTGTGCCACACCGACGCCTATACGCTGGACGGGCTGGATTCGGAGGGCAAGTTCCCCGCCATCCTCGGCCATGAGGGCGCGGGCATCGTGCGCGAGGTGGGCGCGGGCGTGACCTCGCTGAAGGTCGGCGACCATGTGATTCCGCTCTACACGCCGGAATGCCGGCAGTGCAAAACCTGCCTCTCCCAGCGCTCGAACCTGTGCACCTCCATCCGCGCCACCCAGGGGCAGGGCCTGATGCCGGATCGCACCAGCCGCTTCTCCTGCGACGGCGGCGAGATCTTCCATTACATGGGCTGCTCCACCTTCTCCAATTTCACCGTGCTGCCCGAGATCGCCCTCGCCAAGGTGCGGGCGGACGCCCCCTTCGACAAGATCTGCTACATCGGCTGCGGGGTCACCACGGGCATCGGCGCGGTGATCTACACCGCCAAGGTGTGGCCCGGCGCCAACGTGGTGGTGTTCGGCCTCGGCGGCATCGGCCTCAACGTCATCCAGGGCGCGCGGATGGTGGGCGCCGACAAGATCATCGGCGTGGACATCAACCCCGCCAAGGTGGAGATGGCGAAGCGGTTCGGCATGACCCACTTCGTCAACCCGCGCGAGGTCGGCAACGACAAGGTGGTGCAGGCGATCCAGGACCTGACCGACGGCGGCGCCGATTTCTCCTTCGACTGCACCGGCAATGTGGACGTGATGCGCCAGGCGCTGGAATGCTGCCATCGCGGCTGGGGCACCTCCATCGTCATCGGCGTGGCGCCGGCGGGCGCGGAAATCTCCACCCGCCCGTTCCAGTTGGTCACCGGCCGCAACTGGCGCGGCTCGGCCTTCGGCGGGGCGCGCGGCCGCACCGACGTGCCCAAGATCGTCGAATGGTACATGGAGGGGAAGATCCAGATCGACCCCCTCATCACCCACACCATGCCGCTCGAAGAGATCAACACCGCCTTCGACCTGATGCACGAGGGCAAGTCGATTCGCTCGGTGGTCCTGTTCTGATGGAGACCCTCTCGCGGGCGAAGGCGTTCGGCGGGGTGCAGGGCGTCTATCGCCACGAGTCGCGCGAGACGCGCTGCCCCATGACCTTCGCGGTCTATGTTCCGCCCCAGGCGGAGCGCGGGCCGGTGCCGGTGCTATGGTATCTCTCCGGCCTCACCTGCACCCATGCGAACGTCATGGAGAAGGGCGAGTATCGCCGCGCCGCCGCCGAACACGGCATCATGATCGTGTGCCCGGACACCTCGCCGCGCGGCGCGGGTGTGCCCGACGAGCCGGACAATTGGCAGTTCGGCTCCGGCGCCGGCTTCTATCTGGATGCCACCCAGGCGCCATATGCCGAAAATTACCGTATGGCGAGCTATGTTGGGCACGAATTGCCGGCGCTTCTGGCCGCGCATTTCCCTTGCGACATGGCGCGCCAGGGCATCTTCGGCCATTCCATGGGCGGGCACGGCGCCTTGACGCTGGCGCTGAAAAATCCAGGCCGCTTCAAGAGCTGTTCGGCCTTCGCGCCCATCGTCCACCCCATGGATGCGGGCTGGTCGCGCCCGGCGTTCGAGAAATATCTCGGCCCCGACGTTGCGGCATGGCGCGCCTATGATGCCTGCGCCCTCATCGAGGACGGGCACCGCTTTCCCGAATTCCGGGTGGACCAGGGGGCGGCGGATGGCTTTTTGCAGGAGGGGTTGCGCCCCTGGCTGCTGGAAGAGGCCTGCGCCAAGGCCGGCATCCCGCTCGCCCTGACGCTACGGGATGGCTACGACCATTCCTATTATTTCATCTCCACCTTCATGGCCGACCATGTCGCTTACCATGCGGCACGCCTGAAGGGGTGAGACCCCCGGATCGCGGAGCTTCCTCCACGAACCGGGCGTTTCCCCCATCCGCGGGGCTCAATAGCCGAGGTGCGGATCGACGCGGTTCAGCACCTCTTGCCCCGCGCGCACCCGGCGAATGTTCTCCGCAATCTGCGCCCCCGCCGATTTGGGAATCGCGACCGAGGCAAGATGCGGGGTGATGAGCACGTTCTCCATGGCCCAGAGCGGGCTTTCCGGCGGCAGCGGCTCATGGGTGAACACATCCAGCGTCGCCTCGCCGATCTGGCCGGACTGAAGCGCGGCGATCAGCGCCTCCTCGTCGACGATCGGCCCCCGGGCGACATTGATGAATGTGGCGCCGCGGGGCAGCTGGGAGAGGCGTTTTGCGTCGATCAGGCCGTGGGTTTCCCCCGTCAGGGGCAGCATGACCACGAGAATCTCACATGCCCCAAGGAAAGATTCGAGCGAATCAAGCCCGTGGAAGCAGGTGATTCCCGGCAAATCCTTGGCGGAACGGGACCAGCCGCGCACATTGAAGCCCTGGCGGGCCAGTTCGTGCGCCGCCATCGCCCCCAATTCGCCGAGTCCCAGCACGCCGACGGTAATCTCGTCCGCCGTGCGGGGGTGCACATAGTGCCAGCGGTGCTCCCGCTGGGCCTTCTCGAAAGTAGGGATGTTTCGGGCGTGACGTAACACCGCCATAAGCACGAACGAGGCCATCATGCGGCCCATGTCCGGGTCCGAGACGCGGGTGATGGGAACGTTGGGTAAATCATCCCGCGCCATCAGCGCATCGACGCCGGCGCCCAAATTGACGACAAGCTCAAGATTTTGAAATTCATTGAAAAATCCGTGAGGCGGCTTCCACACAAGGGCATATCGTACCTCTGCGGGGTCGCCGATGTCGGGCGCGATCCGCACGTCCAGATCGGGCATTTGGGCCCGCAGGGCGTCCGCCCAGGGGCCGGCCACATCCACTCGGCTATAGAACACCAACGCCCGTTCAACACCACTCATAGTCACCCCCGTGTATTGCCGGAAAATAGCCTGATGGAGGGTGACCCGCCACGTACCTTAAGGCAGCTTCGCGCAAGCTTGCTCCCGCAAGGTGCGTCATAGACGGCATTCGTTTCAATTTTGGCTGCACCCTCGGCGGTATGGGAGGATAATGACGTCGGCGATGCAGGTGAGCCAGTACGTAAAGCCAAAGGTCTTCTCGTGGAGAGGCATATGCCTAATCAGACCACCGATATCGACGCCGTCACAAAGGTCACCCTCGCGGCCTTGCTCAATCTGATCCGCCTGCTCGGTGCGGAACTCGTGGCCGGCAAGCACCGCGACGACGTCGATCATCTGGAGCTCGCGCTGCGCGCGAAGCTGAATTTCGTAAGGGAAGGCGTCGACAAGGCGGATGCCGAAGCCGGCATTGCCCTCGCGCATCAATTGCTGACGCCTGTGCTGCGCCAGATCCGCGCCCAGGCCCATATGGCGAATTCCGGGCCGCAGGTGGTTCCCATGGACGCCGCCGTCGCGGCGGCTGCAACGATGCCGGCGGCTAAGGCGGGGCGCCCGAAACTGTCGTCCGCCCGCGCCGCGCGGACCAAGCGCGCCAGCATGAACTGAGCCGCGAGGCGAGGAACAAGAATTTTTGCGCAGGCGGGAACCCGCCCCCGGCTTGCGCGTTCTTAGGGTGTCACCGGCCCCCAACGGTGACCTCCAAGGCCCCGCTCTCTTCCCCCCGGAGAGCGGGGCATTTCTTTATGCGCCGGGCTTACCCGGCCTGGGTTTCCATTTTCGGCGTGCGCCCCTCGATCGGCCGGTCCACCTTGGTGTCGGACGGCGCAGGCGCGGTCACGTCCTCGCTGTGCACCAGCAGGTCGTGGATGAACTGGAGCTTCTGTGTGACGGGCAGCGACAGCACGAACGGATAGAGATCCGGCTGCCCCATGGACCGGTTGATGGAATTCACCGCCACCGTCAGGGGCACGAACGCCTCCACCAATTCCTCCGCGCTTGTGGCCTGGTAGGGCTTGAAGTCCACCTCCAGCGCCAGCTCCGCCGCCTTGCGGATCTTCGGCCGCAGCTTGATGCCGAACGCTCCCGCGGTCTCCAGCGCATCCACCATGTGGAGGTAATGAGCCCAGGTTTCCGCAAAATCCTCCCAGGGATGGGCGGTGGCATAAGAGCTGATGAAGGCGTCCTGCCAGCCGGCGGGGGGGCCGTTGTCGTAATGGCGCTGGAGCGCTTCGCCATAATCGGCGCGCTCATCCCCGAACACGGCGCGGAAGCCGTCCAGCTTGTTGCCGTCGCGCACCAGGCGATCCCAATAATAATGGCCCACCTCATGGCGGAAATGGCCGAGCAGCGTGCGGTACGGCTCCTTCATGCTGGTGCGGCGCGCCTCCCGCTCGGCATCGTCCGCCTCGGCGATGTTGATGGTGATGATGCCGTTGTCATGGCCCGTGAGCACGCGTTCGGAATCCCCGCTCGGCGTGGTGACGTCGGCGAGAAAATCAAAAGCGAGCCCGCTCTCCGGCTCCTCGGTGCGGTCGGGCATGGGCAGGCGCCACCGCAGCAGGGAATAGAACAGATGGTGCTTGGCCAGCTCCATCTTGCGCCAGCGGTTCAGGTTGTCTTCGATCGAGAGGTCCGGCACCGTGCGATTGTGGCGGCAGGCCTCGCAGGTGATGCGTCCGGCATCGGCCGGGATCAGCCAGTTGCAGGCGTCGTATTGCGCGTTGTCGCAGAACAGATAGGGGCGGCCGCGATCCGCTAGCGCGGTCCAGGCCGCCTCGTCGGGCTCCACCGCGGAGATGGTATTTTTATCGGGCAGGTAACCCAGCCGATAGCCGCAATTCACGCAGAACCGATTGTCGAAATGCACGGGATTGCGGCAATTCTGGCATTCGAAAAGCTTCATGGCAGGGATCTCGAACGGTCGGGCGATGATATCGGCGCCGGAACCGCTACCGGCGCTCAGGCAGAGGACGACGCAGGCATGCTTCTGTTCCCACCGCAAGCGCCCTTGGGTGCATTTCCGTGCGGAAAGGCCGGCAAATTGGATGTGAGACGGCTCTGGACCCGTGGCGTCGCCGCGTCAGCCCGCAAATGGGTCCTGCTGGCGTTCCGGCTCCGATTCGAGCCGGGTCACCTGGGTCCCCTCGCCGGGGCGGTCGCTGGACGGTGAGTTGAACAGCATCGAAACACCGACGATGGCCCCGATCACGATGATCACGGGATAGGCCAGAACCGCCCAGACCAGGGAGGAACGCAGCGTCAGATGGCCCAGCAGGTGCAGCGCCAAGCCGACGCTGGCAGGCGCGGACAGAAATCCGAGTATGCCGCCGACGAATTTGACCCGCGGCAAAAAGGCGTCCCGCCCCTTGCCGCCCGCCTTCTGTGCGTCCGTCGTGCCCATCCACGGCTCTCCCGCGCCCGTCGCGGCGCGGCGGGTGTTCCGTGCTTCTTATGCGCGGCGCAGCATGGCGCCAATATGGCAACGCGGCCCCCGTGCGCTTGCGCCGGCTTTTCAAGCGCCGGATTTGTGCTTAGACCTCGGGGTCAGGGTATTCGGGACGCTTGAAAATGAAGCTGTTTGGGCATGCGGTGCGGCTACCGAGCCGGGTGGCGGAAGTCGGCTGGCTGTTCGACCAGGAGAAGGGCACCTTTATCTGGGACGCTCCGCGCAAGGTGGTCCGCGAGGAGCCGGCCGCGCGCCATCCCAAATCCGTGCGCTATTGCCCGGCGGTGATCGACCATGATGCGCGCCTGTTCGAGGTGGTCTCACCCATCGACATGCATCTGCGCTTCCATGTGGACGAGAAGACCCGCGTGCCGAGCCTGGTGAACGCCGCCGGCGATCAGTCGAACATCCGCGCCAAGCATCTCGGGCAGATGATCAGCCTGGTTTCGGCGAAGGAATGGCGCCATCCCGAGCGGCCGATCATCCAGCTCATGACGCCCTACGTGTTCGTGGCCGACGAGCCGATCTATATCAACCAGCTGCCGCCCTTCAATCATTACCGGGCCAATCCGCTGCCGGGGCTGCTGATCGGCGGCCGGTTCCCGATCGAGAACTGGCCGCGCCAGCTCATGTGGGCGTTCGAGTGGCACGAGCCGAAGAAGGACATCGTCATCAAGCGCGGCGAACCGCTGTTCTACGCGCGCTTCGAGACCATGGACCCCTCGCGCCCCATCCGCATGGTGGAGGCGGAGATGACGCCGGACCTGCGGCGCCACATCGACGGCATGTCGGGCGTCACCAATTATGTGAACCGCACCTTCTCGCTGTTCGACGTGGCGCGCCAGCGCCGGCCGAAGAAGCTGCTCACCAAGAAAAGCTGAGCGGCCGTCGCCGGCTCGTCGCGGCGTTCCCCTCTCCCCGCCGCGGAGAGGGGCGGGGGGAGGGGCGCGTGCCTTCTTACGCGATTGTGAGCGTGATGCTCGCCACGCCCTCGACGCCGCCTTCCAGGAAGTCGCCGGCAACCGTCGCGCCGACGCCGGCCGGGGTGCCGGCGAAGATCAGGTCGCCCGGCTCCAGGCGGAACAGGGTGGAGAGGGTGGCGATCATCTCCGGCACCTTCCAGATCATCTGGTTCAGGTCGCCATCCTGGCGCAATTGGCCGTTGACGCTCAGCCAAACCCGGCCGGTGTGGGGATTGCCGATCCGGTCGGCCGGAACCAAGGCGGAGCAGGGGGCGGACTGCTCGAACGCCTTGCCCACTTCCCACGGGCGGCCCATCTTCTTCGCTTGGCCCTGGAGGTCGCGGCGGGTCAGATCGAGGCCGACGCCATAGCCATAGACCAGGTCGAGCGCCTTCTCGACCGGCACGTCTTCGCCGCCGGCCTTCAGCGCGACCACCATTTCCACCTCGAAATGCAGGTCCGACGTGCCCTTGGGATAGGGGATGGTGGAGCCGCTCGGAACCAGATTGTCCGGGTTCTTCTGGAAGAAGAAGGGCGGCTCGCGGTCGGGGTCGTGCCCCATCTCGATGGCGTGGTCGGCGAAATTGCGCCCGACGCAATAGATGCGGTGAACCGGGAAACGATCTTGCGAGCCTTCGACAGGAAGGCTCGGAACGGCGGGGGCGGGAATGACGAAGGCCATGGGACGCTCCTTCAGAGGCACCCCGGCTTAAACGCGGCTTCGGCGTTTGGAAAGAGGCGCGGCGCCCCGGTGGTGGAGTTCCGGGGCGCCGCGCACGATTGTTATCGGGCTGCTATTCGGCGGCGGCCGTGAGGCCGATGGGGCAGGAGACCCCCGTGCCGCCGAGCCCGCAATAGCCGGCCGGATTCTTGGCCAGATATTGCTGGTGGTCTTCCTCTGCGTAATAGAACGGGCCGCCGTCGCGGATCTCGGTGGTGATGGCGCCGTAGCCCTTCGCCATCAGCGCCGCCTGATAAGCGGCCTTGGACGCTTCCGCCTCGGCCCGGTGCGCCGCATCGGGCACATAGATGCCGGAGCGATATTGCGTGCCGATGTCGTTGCCCTGCCGCATGCCCTGGGTCGGGTCGTGGCTTTCCCAGAACACCTTGAGCAAGTGGGCGAAGCTCACCTGCGCGGGATCGTAGGCGACCAGCACGCCCTCGGTGTGGCCGGTGCGGCCGGAGCAGACTTCCGGATAGGTCGCATTGGGCGTATGCCCCGCCACATAGCCGACGGCGGTGACATAAACGCCCGGCACCTGCCAGAACTTGCGCTCCGCGCCCCAGAAGCAGCCGAGCGCGAACACGGCGGTTTCGATGCCGTCGGGGAACGGACCCTTCAAGGGCTTGTGATTGACGAAATGGACCCGCGCGGTCTTGAGCGCGTCGGCGCGGCCGGGCAGGGCATCGGCGGCGGTGGGCAGGTCCAGGGACTTCTTCGACCAGAACATGGCGGGCTCCTCTTCTGCGCCGCGCACCGCCGCAAACGGTCGGGCGCCGGGCGCTGGTTCGGTGAGGGAGGCCGTCGCGACCGCCTGGAGCGAGCCGGGCTGACCGTGCGCCCGCCGCCCGCCCGGCATGGGCTCGAACGTCTCGTGCCCCAATATGGGGATCGGCCGGCGCTTGCGCGAGGGGCCCGGCCTCGGCGCCGCGCGGGGGGCGGTCAGTTGGCGAGGAAGCGCGAGCGCTGGCGCACCCGCCCGATGGCGAGGAAGAGAAAGCCGACGATCGCCAGCAGCAGGAACAGCGGCAGGCCGAGCACCGGCACCGCCGCATCGCTCCAGGCGAGGGGCGAAAGCGCCGTGACCTTGGCCTGCGCGGCCGCGAAGGTGGAGGGGGAGAGCGCGGTCCAGGCGTCCTGGGCGGAGGTGAGGATCAGCCGGCTCGAGGCGATGGAGCGCGTTCCATCCACCACCAGGGCCACGAAACCGCCGGCCAGGATCCAGAAGCCGAAGAAGCGGAACAGGAAGCGGAACATCGCGCCTCGCGCTGGCACGTCCGGCGCGGGACGCGCGCGGTTCGATGTCCCTTCCTAGCGCACTCGGCGACGGGGTTGAACCACGACCGGCGCAAAATGGCCGCGCCGGATTCATCTTGGGCGAAACTTCGCCCGAAAAGGGGGTGTCGTGGGCCGAAAAGCCACGGAGAAGCATCACGAAACCGCTGTTCGTCCGTGCTAAGTCTATGTTTCACGTGAAACATTTCCGGTCGGCGGGGCCTTTCTCCGGCCTTTCGGCCAAGCTTGCGCCGGTGCGCGCGCCCCAACAGGGGATGGCGCGCATTCGTGACATAAGGCCACTTGATGCGGAGGCTCAGGTTTGCTCCTATTGGGGCATGAGTACGGGCCTCATCGAGATACGTCGCGCGAAGCCCCAGGACGCCCCCGCCATCGCGGACGTTCATGACAGCGCTTGGCGTTCAGTCTATCGCGGCCTCATCCCCGGCCTGGAGCTGGAGCGGATGGTGGAGCGTCGCGGCCCGGCCTGGTGGGAACAGGCCATCGGGCGCGGCAGCCGCCTGTCGGTGCTGATCGCGGGCGAAGGGGTGGTCGGCTACACCAATTACGGTGGCAACCGCGCCAAGAACCTGCCCTATGGCGGCGAGATCTACGAAATCTATCTCAAGCCGGTCTATCAGGGCCTCGGTTTCGGCCAGCGCCTGTTCTCCGCTGCCCGGCGCGACCTCGCCCTCGCCGGCCTGAACGGCCTGGTCGTCTGGGCGCTGAAGGACAATGCCGGCGCCGTGGGCTTCTACGAATCGCTAGGAGGGCAACCGGTCGCAGCCTCCATCGAGCGCTTCGGCACGAAAACCCTGGACAAAGTCGCCTTCGCTTGGCAGCGGTAGCCGCGCCGTCCTAACAGGGCGCGAGATCCATAGCTTCAAGTGAGTGGCCCCATGCGCATCGACGCCATCAAGATCGGCAAGAATCCGCCTGACGAAGTCAATGTTGTGATCGAGGTGCCGATCGGCGGAGAGCCCATCAAGTACGAGATGGACAAGGACGCCGGTACGCTGTTCGTTGATCGCTTCCTCTATACCGCCATGCGGTACCCGGGAAACTACGGCTTCATTCCGCACACCCTCTCCGGCGACGGTGACCCCTGCGACGTTCTCATTGCCAATACGCGCGCCATCGTGCCCGGCGCCGTCATCGGCGTGCGCCCGGTCGGCGTGCTGCTGATGGAGGACGAGGGCGGCTTCGACGAGAAGATCATCGCCGTTCCCGCGCCCAAGCTCACCAAGCGCTACGACAAGGTGATCAATTATTCCGACCTGCCGGACATCACGCTCCAGCAGATCGAGCACTTCTTCACCCATTACAAGGATCTCGAACCCAACAAATGGGTCAAGATCGTGCGCTGGGGCGACGTGAGCGAAGCCAAGGCGCTGATCCTCGAAGGCATCGAGCGCGCCAAGGGCGAGAAGGAGCCGGCGGCGGACTGATCCGGCGCGCGCTCCAGGTGCGAGCGTTCAAGAGGCCGGGCATCTGCCCGGCCTTTTCGTTTCACAGCCCGCGTCCGGATCAGGCCGGCACGCGCGCTTCCTGAAGGATCTGCCGGATCTCCGGCAGGCAGGAGCCGCAATTGGTCCCGGCCTTGAGGCGCGCGCCGATCGCGACGGCATCCCGGTCGCCGGCCGCGATGGCGTCCGTGATGGCACCGCGCGGCACGCCGAAGCAGGCGCAGACCAGCGGCCCGCACGGGCCCCGCGCCCCGGCCCGGCGGCCCGAGAGCAGCACGCGCCGATCCTCGAGGGAGACCGTCTCCTCCGCGAGCAGGCCCGCCAGCGCATCCCACGCCTGGGGCGCGTCGGCCGGACCCATCAGCAGCGCAAACACGAGCCGGCCGCGGGCATCGAACGCGGCGGTGCGGTAATGCCCGCCCGGCAAATCCACCAATTCCGTGCGATCCCCCGGCAGGTCGAGACCCCCGGCCCAATCGGCCCATTCCTGCGGACCGCCCTGGCCCGCGAGGCGCCAGCCGAAGCCGCCTTCCAGCGCCGCACGCGCCCACCACGAACCGGCCGGCAAGGGCGTCGCCGAAAAATCGAGGCGGCGGCGGGCCAGCAGGAAACCGCGGCTTCGCATGGGCGCCGGCGCGAGTGCGGCCGGCGTCGCCTTCAGGTCCGGCTGGCCCGAATGGGGGTCGGTGTGCTTGTGCACCAGGGCGCCGACCGCGCCGTCGGAGGCATTCGCATCGCTCCAGTGGATCGGCGCGAACAGCGTGCCGATCTGTTGTCCTGCGTCGATCCGGACCTCCAGCGTCGCCGAGCCGTGGGCGGACGTGACGCGCGCGAGCGCACCGTCCTCAAGGCCGAGCGGGGCCGCGTGCTCGGGATGGATGGCAACGAACGGGGCGCGGATATGGCCGGCAAGGCGCGGGCTGAGGCCGGTGCGGGTCATGGTGTGCCATTGGTCGCGCACCCGACCGGTGTTGAGCAGGAAGGGGAAGCCGCCGCTGCGCGCCGCCTCCACGCGCGCCGGGGCCACGAAGCGGGCGCGGCCACTCGGCGTGAAGAAGCCGCCATCGGCGAACAGGCGCGCGCGTCCCTCCCGCGTCTCTTCCGGCACCGGCCATTGCACCGGCGCCAGGCTCTCGTATTCGGCGTCCGAGAGCGTCGCGAGGCCGGAGATGTCGAAATCGCGCGTGCCGCCGTTCTCGAATCCGGAAAGGGCGGCATGCTCGCGGAAGATGTCGGCCGGGCCGCGCCAGGCGAAGGCGGCGCCGTGGCCGAGCCGCGCAGCCACCTGCGCCATGGCCCACCAATCGGGCCGCACCTTCTCCGGCAAGGGCAGAAAGGGCCGCTGGCGGGAGATGCGCCGCTCGGAATTGGTGACGGTCCCGTCCTTCTCGCCCCAAGCGGCCGTCGGCAGCAGCACATGCGGCGCGCAGGCCAACGTATCGTTGCCGATTACATTTTCGGACAGCACGAACAGGTCCAGCTTGCCGAGCGCCGCGCGCACCTCGCGCGCCTGCGGCAGGCTCACGGCGGGGTTGGTACCCATGACCCAGAGCGCCTTGATCTCGCCGCGTGCGATGGCATCGAACATCGCCACCGCCTTGTGTCCCTCGGCGGTGGCGATGGCGGGCGCATCCCAGAACCGGCGCACCCGGTCCACCTCGGCGGGCGAGAAGCCCATGTGCGCGGCGAGCTGGTTGGCGAGCCCGCCCACTTCCCGCCCGCCCATGGCGTTGGGCTGGCCGGTGAGCGAAAACGGCCCCATGCCGGGCTTGCCGATCCGCCCGGTGGCCAGATGGCAATTGAGGATGGCGTTCACCTTGTCGGTGCCTACCGCCGACTGGTTCACCCCCTGCGAATAGCAGGTCACCACCCGCTGCGTGGACCGGAACATCTCGAAGAAGCGGGCGACCTCCTCGGCGCACAGGCCGGTCGCGGCGGCCGTTGCGGCGACGTCCGGGGTGAAGGCGCGGGCCTCCTTGAGGGTCGCCGCGAAGCCCTCGGTGTGCGCCTCGATGAAGGCGGCATCGAGCGCGCCGGTCTTTTCCAGATCCACCAGCAGGCCGGAGAACAGCGCCGCGTCGGTGCCGTGGGCGATCGGCAGAAACAGGTCGGCTTCCTCGCCCGTGGCGGTGCGGCGCGGGTCGATCACCACGAGCCTGGCGCCGCGCGTCGAGCGTGCCGCAACCATGCGGCGGAACAGCACCGGGTGGCACCAGGCGGTGTTGGAGCCGGTGAGGACGATCAGGTCCGTCTGGTCGAGATCCTCATAGGCGCCCGGCACGGTGTCGGAGCCGAAGGCGCGCTTGTGGCCGGCGACCGAGGAGGCCATGCACAGGCGCGAATTGGTGTCCACGTTCGCGGTGCCGAGGAAGCCCTTGGCGAGCTTGTTGGCGACGTAATAATCCTCGGTCAGCAATTGGCCGGAGAGATAGAAGGCCACCGCTTGGGGGCCGTGGCGTTCGAGGATATCGCGAAAGCCTGCGGCCGCACGGTCGAGCGCCGCATCCCAGGATGCTTCCGCCAACGCGCCGTCGCCGGCGCGGACCATGGGGCGAAGCAGGCGCGCGTCCAGCGCCAGCGTCTCGCCGAGCGCTGAGCCCTTCGAGCACAGCCGGCCGAGATTGGCGGGATGCGCCGCGTCGCCGGCGATCAGGGCGCCGCCCCTTCCGTCCGGCGTCGCCTTCACGCCGCAGCCGACGCCGCAATACGGACAGGTGGTTGCGACGGCGGGGGCGGGGGGAAGTGCGTTCATGGCCGGCGCCCTCTCAGTAAACGTCCGCCTGGTAGCGGCCGGCCTTCTTCAGGTCGGCGATGAAGGCGCGGGCCTTGTCGAGGTCCATGCCGCCGTGGAGCGCCGCCACATCAGCCACGGCCAGTTCCACATCCTTCGCCATGCGTTTGGCATCGCCGCAGATATAGAAATGCGCACCCTCCTGGAGCCACGCCCAAAGCTCCGCGCCATGCTCGCGGATGCGGTCCTGCACATAGACCTTCTCGGCGCCGTCGCGCGACCATGCGGTCTCCAGCCGGGTCAGGCAGCCGTGCGCCTGCATGCCCTGCAATTCCTCTTCATAGAAGAAATCGCTCTCCCGCCGCTGGTGGCCGAAGAACAGCCAGTTCTTGCCCGGCGCCCGTGCCGCCATGCGCTCGTGGAGGAAGGCGCGGAACGGCGCGATGCCGGTGCCCGGCCCCACCATGATGACGCCCCGGGAGGCATCTTCTGGCAAGGCGAAGCCGTGCGCCTTCTGGATATAGGCCTTCAGCCGCGTGCCTTCCGGCACTCGCCCGCCGAGGAAGGTGGAGCACACCCCATGGCGGGTGCGGGAGCCGATGGCGTAGCGCACCGCATCCACGGTCAGGGAGAGCCGGCCGGGGGTCGCCAGCGGGCTCGACGAGATGGAATACAGGCGCGGCTGGAGCGGCTCCAGGCATTCGACAAAGGCTTCCGGGTCGGGCCGGATGCCGGGGAATTTCTCCAGCGCCGCCAGCACGTCGAGAGTCGCGGCATCCCCGTCCGGGTCCTCGCCCGCGGCGAGCGCCTTCGCCTTCGCCTTGCGCGCGCCGCCGGTGATGTAGGAAATGAGGTGGAACAGCGCGTCCGGCGCCGCGCCGAGGCACACTTCCCGCGCCAGCACGTCGTGCAGGGTCTTCTCATTGATGGGGAAATCGGCGGGCGCATGGAGCGCCGTCAGCACCGCATCCACCAGGGGCGGATCGTTCACGGGGAACAGGCCGAAGCTGTCGCCGACGCGATACTCGATCCCAGAGCCCGTCAGGTCGAAATCAACGTGCCAGGTTTCCTTTTCCGAGCCGGCCTTGTTCAGGCGCGAGCGGCCGAGGAACACCACCTCGCCAGGATTTTCCCGCGTCCCGAGGGGCGCCGAGAGCGGCGCGGCGGCAAGCTGCGCCGGCGCGGCATCTGCCGGCGGGGCGGCCGGGGCGCCGTCCATCTCGGCGGCGAGCTGCTTGAGCATGCGCAAGGTTTCCTTGCCGCCCGGCGCGCACAGATTGAGCTTCGTTTCCGCCCCCGTCGCGATGGCCTTGGAATAGGTTTCGCACAGATAGCCGCACTGGCCGCAATCCTGCTGCGCCATGGCCGCCATCATGCGGCGGGGCAAAGGCCGCCCTTCCGCCAGCTTCATGCGCTCGTCGAGCGGCATGGAAGCGTCGTGCCAGGGCGCGCCGTCATCCTCCTCGCCGGCCGGAGCGTTGCCGCCGAGCAGGGCCGCGCTTTCGGACGGGGAGAGGCTGGTCGCGCCGACGTCGGACGAGAAGACGCCGGCAAAGAAGCCGTTGAGCCAGGAGCGCTGCTCGGCGGTGAAGGGTGCGCTCTCCGGCAGGAAGGGCACCACGGGCGGGCGGGTCTGGAGGGTCATTCCGCGGGCTCCGCAGCGACGAGGGATTTCAGCTGTTCCGCATCCATGCGGCGGGTGAAGGCCGCGAACGGCTCGCCCGCCTCGCGATGGGCGAGCCAGGTCTTAAGAAGCTTCTCGACCAGGCGCGGCGCGTCTTCCGCCTTCACGTCGTGGAACAATTCCTCCGCGATGGCGGCCTTGGTGCCGAACCCGCCGCCCACCAGCAGGTGATAGCCGTCCACCGTGTCGCCCTCGTCATTCAGGGCGACGCGCGCGCCGATGAGGCCGATGTCGCCGATATAATGCTGGGCGCAGCTGTTGTGGCAGCCGGTGACATGGATGTTCACCGGCTCGCTCAAGGCGACGCGCGGGCCGCAATGGGCACCGATGGCGCGCGCCGTGCCCTTGGTGTCGGCGGCCGCGAAGCGGCACCCCTTCGAGCCGGTGCAGGCGACGATGCCGGCCTGCAGCGCGCTCGCTTCCGCCGTGAGGCCGATGCCCGCGATGGCGGATTTCGCCTCGTCCACACGGGCGTCGGGAATGCCGGACAGCAACAGATTCTGCCACACGGTGAGGCGCACGTCGCCATCGCCGAGGCGCATGGCGAGGTCGGCGATGGCATGCATCTGCGCCACGGTCAGGCGGCCGACCGGCAGTCCGACGCCGATCCAGTTCAGCCCCGCCTGCTTCTGCGGATGCACGCCGAGATGGGCCATGCGGTCGGCCTGCGGACGCGGCAGAACGGCTTCGGCGGGGATGCGCAGCAGCGGGTGGCCGAGCTTTTCCTCAACGGCGAGAAGGAATTTCTCGAAGCCCCAGGCGTCGAGCACATATTTGAGGCGCGCCTTCTTGCGGTCGGTGCGGTCGCCGCTGTCGATGAACACGCGCACGATGGCGTCCGCGATCCGGGTCGCGTCCTTGGGCGCCAGGATCACCCCGGTGTCGCGGGCGAAATCCTTATGGCCGGTGATGCCGCCCAGCGCGAGGCGGAACCATACGCCCGGCTCGACGCCGAAGCCTGCGCGCACCTCCACCGCCTGGAAGCCGATGTCGTTAGTGTCCTCCAGCGCGCCGATGCGCCCGGCCCCGTCGAACGCCACGTTGAACTTGCGCGGCAGGCCATACATGGCGCGGGTGTTGAGGATGTAATGGTGCCATTCCCGTGCATAAGGGCGGGTGTCCAACAATTCCTGCGGGTCGATGCCGGCGGTGGGCGTGCCGGTGACGTTGCGGATGTTATCGGCTCCCGATCCCTTGGCGGTGAGGCCGAGGTCCACCAGCTTTTCCAGCAGGATCACGCCGTCGGCAGCGGGGATCTCGCGGATCTGCAGGTTGGCGCGGGTGGTGACGTCGCAATAACCACCGCCGTGGTCGCGGGCGATATCGGCGATGCCGCGAAACTGCCAATGGGTGAGGATGCCGTTGGGCATGCGCAGGCGGCACATGAAGCTGTCCTGCGCCGGGGCGACATAGAACAGGCCGTTGTATTTCCAGCGCAGGATATCCTGCCCCTTGGGGAATTCCCCCGCCTGGGCGGCGTCCTTCATGCGGGCATAGCTGTCGAGGCCCATTTCCTCGCGCTTGGCCTTCTCCTCCGGGCTGAGCTTCCTGCCCTCCGCCTCGGTGCGGGCCATGGCTGCGAGGCTTGCGGCATCCGGGCCGGTGGGTTCGGCGGCGGGCGCGGCCCCGCCGGGGACACGCGCCACGCGCGCCACCTGGGCGCCGGAGACGAAGCCTTCGAGGTAGCGCTTCTGGTCGATGGTGAAATCGCCGCCCATGTTTCTTCTCCTCAAGCCGCGGCATCGCGCGGGGCCGGCCCGAAGGCGAGGTCCGCGCGCAGGGCCGCGATGGGGGTGCGGTTCGTGATCAGGTCGAGATAGAACAGGCCGTCGGCCGTATCGCCGTAGAGAACGGCGCCGATCAGCAGCCCGTCCTTGATGATCAGCCGGCGGTAGATTCCGAGGGCGCGGTCGGTGAGCACGATGTCTTCCGTGCCCGGTCCGCCGGTGACGTCGCCCGCCGAGAAGACATGCACGCCCGAAACCTTGAGATTGGTGGAGACCGCGCTGCCTTCATAAAGCGCATCTTCCCCGGCGAAGCGGCGGGCGAGCACGCGCGCCTGCTCATAGGCCGGCGCCACGAGGCCATAGACGGCGGCGCGATGCTCGGCGCATTCGCCCATGGCGTGGATCGCTGGATCGTCCGTGGTGAGAGTATCGTCCACCAGCACGCCCCGATTGCAGGCGAGCCTGGCGGCGCGGGCGAGATCGGCATTCGGCCTGACGCCGCAGGAGACGACCACCAGATCGGCCGGGATCAGCTGGCCGTCGGCGAGGCGCAGGCCGGTGACATGGTCGGCGCCCTCTACCTGTGCGGTCGAGGCGCCGAGCAGAACCTCGATGCCACGCGCTTCCACGGCTTGGCGCAACAGGGCGGCGGCGCGGGCGTCGAGCTGGCGCTCCATGAGGCGGTCCATCAGGTGGACAAGGGTGGTCTTGGCGCCCGCGCCGGCGATGCCGGCCGCCGCCTCCAGGCCCAGCAGGCCGCCGCCGATGACCACGGCCCGCGTGCCGGGCTTCGCCGCGTCCATCAGGGCGGCGACGTCCGCGAGATCGCGGAAGGTGCGCACGCCCGGCAGGTCCATGCCCGGCACCGGCAAGCGGATGGGATGCGAACCCGTGGCGAGCACCAGGTGCTGGTAGGGCAGGCGGCTGCCGTCCGCGAGGGCGACGGTTTTCTCGCGCCGGTCGATGGCGGTCGCGGGATTGCCGTAGAGCAGCGTGACGCCGCGATCGCGCCACCAGGCGGCCGGCTTCAGCTGCGCATCGGCGACATCGATCTTGCCCGCGAGCACGTCGGACAGCAGGACCCGATTATAGGCCAGCTGCGGCTCGGCCCCGATCACCGCGACCGCGTAGCGGCCGAGCGCGCGCTGCGCCAGCTCCTCGCAGAGCTTGGCGGCCGCCATGCCGTTTCCGACGATGACCAATTGCTCGGACATGATCGTCACTCAGCCGCAGCCGGTGTCGGTGCGTCTGCGGCAGCGGCGATCATGACCGAGGAGAGCAGGCCATAGGCCTCGCTCCAGGCGTCCTTCATCTCGGGCGTGAAATCGGGGCCGAGGCCCTGTTCCAGCGTCCAAAGCAAAGCCGCGCCGACGGGAGGATAATGGGCCGCCTCGACGCCGTAAGCCACGTGGCGCTTGGCCAGCGCCTGGGCCGCCGGCACCACCGCTTCCAGGTTCGTCAGGCCCTTCACCACGATAGCGAGCGTCGCCATCAGCTTGCGGCCCTGCTCCTTCATGTCGCCCTTGAACAAGGGCTTGACCTGCGGGGTGGTTTCGAACAGGCGGGCGTAGAATAGCGCCGCCGCCTGCTCGGAGATGGGCGCCACCTTGGCGAAGGAGGACTGGATCAGCTCGATCTGGACGGGGGTCATGGGCGCGTCCTCCGCTCAGGCCGCTTCCACGAAGCGATGCCGCTCGTGGAGGAATTTCAGCACCGCCTCGCGGGCCTTGAGATAGATGGGGTTGGCCACCAGCTCGAGCCGCCGGCGGGGACGGGCGAGATCGACCGTGAGCACCTCGCCGATGCGGGCGGACGGGCCGTTGGTCATCATCACGATGCGGTCCGACAGCAGCACCGCCTCGTCCACGTCGTGGGTGATCATGAGGATGGTGTTGCCCAGCGCCGCATGGATCTGCATCACGCTATCCTGCAGATGGGCGCGGGTGAGCGCATCGAGCGCGCCGAACGGCTCGTCCAACAGCAACACCTTGGGCTGCATGGAGAGCGCACGGGCGATGCCGACGCGCTGCTTCATGCCGCCGGAGACTTCGCCCGGACGCTTGTCCTTGGCGTGAACCATCTGCACCAGTTCGAGATTGTGCAAGGTCCATGCATCGCGCTCGGCCCGCGTCTTGGTGCCGGAGAACACCTTGTCCACCGCGAGGCGGACATTGTCGTAGACCGTGAGCCAGGGCAGCAGGGAATGGTTCTGGAACACGACCGCGCGGTCCGGGCCCGGCGCATTCACCTCCCGCCCGTCAAGGATGACCCCGCCGGAGGTGGCGCCGGTGAGGCCCGCGACGATGTTGAGCAAGGTGGACTTGCCGCAGCCGGAATGGCCGATGATGGAGATGTATTCGCCCTTGGCGATTTCCAGCGAGACGTCACGCAGAACTTCCGTGGTCGCCGCGCCGCGGGTGAAGGTCTTGCCGACCTGGCTGAGTTCGAGATAGGCGGTCATGGGAAGCCTCCTCAGGCGGATGCGGTGCCGCGGGTGACGAAAGCGGCGATGCCGGCGACGAGGCGATCAAGGGCAAAGCCCACGACGCCGATGTAGACCAGGGCGACGATGATGTCGGGCAGGCGGGAAGAGTTCCACGCATCCCAGATGAAGAAGCCGATGCCGACGCCGCCGGTGAGCATTTCCGCCGCCACGATGGCGAGCCAGGACAGGCCGATGCCGATGCGCAGGCCGGTGAAGATGTAGGGCGCCGCCGACGGCAGCATGATCTTCCAGAAGAATTCGATCTGGTTCAGCCGCAGGACTTGCGCCACGTTGCGATAATCCTGCGGGATATTGCGGATGCCCACCGCCGTATTGATGATGATCGGCCAGATGGCGGTGATAAAGATCACGAAGATGGCGGAGGGGTTGCTGTCGCGGAAGGCGGCCAGCGCCAGCGGCAGCCAGGCCAGCGGCGGCACAGTGCGCAGCATCTGGAAGATCGGGTCGAGGCCGCGCATGGCCCAGATCGACTGGCCGATCACCGCGCCGATCAGCACGCCCACCACGGCGGCGAGGCCGAAGCCCACGGCCACCCGCTGGAGCGACACCAGCACCCGCAGGCCGAGGCCGATATCCTGCGGCCCGGCGACGAAGAACGGATCGAGGATCAGGTCCTTGCTGTCCGCCCAGATGCGGCTCGGCGGCGGCAAGGTGGCGCCGGGCCCGGAGCACAACAGCTCCCACAGGAGCAGCAGCAGCACGGTCATCACCAGCGGCGGAAGGACGTTCACGGCGAACCCGTGCACCACCGCGCGGGCGCGATCGGCGGCGGGGGTCTTCGGCCTTGCGAGGCGCACTACGGTGGCGGGCGGGCGCCGGGGCGTTTTCGGGGCCTCTTTCAGAGCGGTGACGGACATGGGCGAAGGCTCCATTAGGCGGTCGGTGAAAGGGCGCCGGTGGTGCGCCCTGTGAATGTCGTCATGGCCGGGCGCGAGCCGGCCACCCGCGCCCGGCCCCATGCACCTCGGCTGTGCCCTCCAGGCTGAACCCCGTGCGTGCCCGGGACACGCCCGGGCACGCCACGCAGAGCGATTGTGTGCGCCTCGCCCACCTCAAACCTCGACGCGCTTGATGCCGAGGCTTTTGAGATAGGCGGTCGGGTTCGCCGGATCGAAGCTCTTGCCGTCGAAGAAGGTTTCGACGCCGCGCGAGGTCGATGTGGGGATGTCGGCCGAGGCGACGGACAGCTCCTTGGCGGCCGCGCGCCAGATGTCCTCGCGGTTCACCTTGTCCACCAGCGCCGAGATGTTGGTCGAGGGCTCGAACTTGCCCCAGCGGATGTCCTCGGTGATGAACCAGGCATCGTGGCTCTTGAACGGATAGGACGCATGGTCCTTCCAGAACTTCATGTATTGGTCGGAGCCCTTCACGACCCGGCCGTTGCCGTAATTGATGTCGCCCTTCAGGCGGCCGATGATGTCGGCGACAGGGACGTTGAACCACTGGCGCTTGCCGACGATCTCGGCCAGCTCCTGCTTGTTCTCCATCTTGTCGCACCATTGCTGGGCTTCCAGCACCGCCATCACGATGGCCTTGGTGGTGTTGGGATTCTTGTCCACGAAATCGGCGCGCATGCCGAGCGCCTTCTCGGGATGCTCCTTCCAGATCTCGCCCGTGGTGCAGGCGGTGAAGCCGATGCCCTGGTTGACCAGCTGCTCGTTCCAGGGCTCGCCCACGCAGAAGGCGTCCATGTTGCCCACCTTCATGTTCGCCACCATCTGGGGCGGCGGCACGACGATGGTGGAGACGTCCTTGTCCGGGTCGATGCCGGCGGAGGCCAGCCAGTAGCGGATCCACAGATCGTGGGTTCCACCGGGGAAGGTCATGGCGATCTTTACTTCCTTGCCCTCGGTTTTCTTCTTGGCGAATACCGCCTTGAGTGCAGAGGCATCGGTGGTGACCCCGAGGTCCTTGTATTCGTTGGACACCGAGATCGCCTGCGCATCCAGATTGAGGCGCGCCAGGATGTACATGGGCGTGGGCGCGTTGTTTTGCGTCACCTTGCCGGTGGAGATGAGATAGGGCATGGGCGAGAGGATGTGCGCGCCGTCGATGCCGTTGGCTGCGCCGCCGAGCACGAGATTGTCGCGAGTCGCGCCCCAGGAGGCCTGCTTGACCACGTCGACATCGGGCACGCCATATTTCGCGAACAGCCCCTTCTCCTTGGCGATCACCAAAGGCGAGGCATCCATCAGCGCGATATAGCCAAGCACCGCCTTGGTGGTTTCCGGCGCGGCCGCATGGGCGGAGGGCACGCCGCCCGGGAAGGTCATGCGCACCGCGTCGAACAGCGCCGCCGCACCCAGGGCGGCCGCGCTGCTCTTCAGCAGCGAGCGGCGCGCCGGAGAGGCGGGCTGATCGTCCTGTCGGGCGGCGGGCTGGCCGGGCCGGGTGGTCGAAAACTCGGTCATTCTTGTTCCCCTCTGGTCGGCATCGGACAAGGCGCAGAAATGAAAAAAGCCGCAGACAACACGACGGCGTGGTGCCATCGGTGTCAGCGGCTTTGCTGAAGGTCCCTGCAGTGGGACGAATTTTGCGACACGGACATCATTGGCCGCATCTGGAATTTATCCATTCAAGATGCATGCCAACGTTAGGTCACCGGCATCTCACTGAAAACGTTGCGGGAAAAAGGGAGCCATAAAAGTGGGCAGGGCGAAGGGTGCTCATTTTGCGAGCGAACTGCCGCAACTTTATGCCAATCGATGCGGCAAAATCACCGCTCAGCTTGAGCTTCAGGCCATCCTCAAATACCATTTTCGCACATTTGCGCGAGGGGCCGTTCGCATGTGCATCAATTGCAACCTGAGCGAAGCGTTGGGCGCGTTCTCAAATGCCGCCGGCACGCCGCTGGCGCCACCCCTGCGCCTCTCCCGAAGGGGCTTCGTCGGAGGCACCCTGGCCTGCACGGCGGCGGCATCAAGCGTGCCCTTCTCCGCCTTTGCCGCGACCGGCGATGCCGACATCATCCTGCGGGGCGGGAAGATCTACACGCAAAATCCCGCTCTGCCCTGGGCGGAGGCACTGGCGGTGCGCGGCAAGACCATCGCGGCGGTGGGGACCAATGCCGAAATCGACAAGCTCAAGGGCGGCGACACCAAAGTGGTGGAACTGAACGGGCGCCTGGTCATGCCCGGTTTCGTGGAAGGGCACATCCATCCCTTTCTCGGCGCGTTTCTCAGCACCGGCGTGGATCTGCAGGTGTCGACCCGGGAGGAGGCACTGGCGGTCATCGCCCGCTATGCCAAGGACAATCCCACGGGCAATATTCGCGGGTTCGGCTGGCGCGTCGACATGTTCCCTCCCGAAGGACCGAGCCGTCACGACCTCGACAAGATCATCCCGGACCGGCCGGCCTTTTTCTTCGCCATCGACGGCCACAGCCTCTGGGTGAACAGCAAGGCGCTGGAGGTCGCGAAGATCACCAAGGACACGCCCGACCCGATCCCGCACTTCAGCTATTATGTGCGCGACGCCCAGGGCGAGCCCACCGGCTATGTGCTGGAAGTGAATGCGCTGCTCGCCCTCGTGAACGAGGTGGAGCCGATCTCGGCCGCCGCCATGGGCAAACTGCTGGAAGGCTGGCTGCCCAAGGCGGCCGCCGCCGGCATCACCTCCATCTTCGATGCGGGCGTGCCGCCCGTGGGCGATGACCAGGGCGCCGTCCTCAGTTTCTATACCGATCTCGAGGCGCGCGGCCGTCTGCCGTTTCGCGTGGTCGGCTCCTACATGGTCAAATCGCCGCCCATCGAGGAGGTTGTCGCGCGGTTCCAAGACGTGCGGAAGCGGGTCTCTTCGGACCTGGTGCAGGTGGCCTTCGTGAAGATCATCGGCGACGGCACCCAGGAAGGCTACACCGCCTGGCTGGTGGAGCCCTATTCGGACAAGCCCGATTTCAGGGGCGCCTCCCCCTTCTCCGAAGAGCAATGGACCAAGCTCGTCGGCACGGTGGACGCAGCCGGCATCGATGTGCATGTCCACGCCTGTGGCGACGCCACGGCGCGGACCGCGCTAGACGCCTTCGAAAAGGCCATCGCGACCAATCCGCCCCGCGACCGGCGGCACACCATCGCCCATCTGGTTTATGTGACCGATGCCGACATTCCGCGCTTCGGCAAGCTGGGGGTGAATTCGCAGTTCTCCGCCAATTGGTTCACGGCGGACCCGAGCACCCTGGAGAGCCTAAAGGATCGTTACGGGGCGCGGCAGAAGGACATTTACCGGCCGCGTTCGACCTTGGAGAGCGGAGGGCGCATCTCATTCGGCACGGACTGGCCGGCGGCGGCTTATTTCTCCACATACAAGCCGCTGGACGCGATCCAGATCGCCGTCACCCGCCAGCTCATCGGCAAGGCCAACAATCCGGTACTGGGGCCGGTGGACCAGCGCCTGACCCTGGCCCAAGCGGTACATGCCAACACCCTCGGTTCGGCGCATCAGCTCCGCATGGAAGACAAGATCGGCTCGCTTGAGGTGGGCAAGATGGCGGACCTCGTGGTGCTGGAGAAGAACATCTTTGACGGCGATGTGCACGACATCGCCCACACCCGCATCGACCTCACGCTCATGAACGGCAAGCCGACCCACGGGCAGGTGTGAACGCTGCCGGCGCCCCTGATATCCCAGGCGCGCCTTGACCGGTGCCGATGACTTGGGCCACGGCCGATGACCGCGCTCATCGGCCGCCGGGTCATTTGCCGGTGGCCAGAAAGCGCGCGGCATCGAACGGCGCTCCGAGCCGGGTCGCCACACAGTCTGGTTCGGCCGTGTGATGCACCGGTGCGTGGCCCACCGCCTGGTCAAAAATATCCGGCCGGTACACCGAGATCGCTTCGCGCGCCGCGTCTGGGGCCCATTCCCCCTGATGGGCCTCGACGATCTGGCTGTACAACCACAGCGCATGGTCCGGCTCGGGCCGGTTGGCGCCGTCGCGATGCAGGACGAGATAATCCGCATGCGCCCGCAGCGGACCGCCCGGCGCGGTATGGAGCCGCCCGTCCAAGGTCCGGCGCAGCACGTCGGCGGGCAGAGAGAGATGGCGCGGCTCGCCCAGCAGGCGGGCGAGATCCTCATGGTTGGCGGGGTCCTCGCACCAGCGCGCGGCGGCGTAGAGCGCCCGCACCAGACGATGCAGCACGTCGGATTCCGCATTGGCGAAGCGGGCGTGCACGCCCAGCACTTTTTCCGGCACCCAGCCGAAGATTTCCGCGCCCAGCACGGCGATGCGGCCCACATCTGCATCCACGGCGACGCTGTTCCACGGGCTGCCGACGCAGAAGCCGTGCACCAGCCCGTTGCGCAGGCTCTCCGCCATGAAGGGCGGCGGGATCACCACGAGGCGCACGTCGCGGTCCGGATCGACGCCGCCGGCCTTGAGAAAATTGCGCACCAGATAGGTATGGGTGGAAAAGCTGTAGACCGAGGCGAAGATCAGCGGGTCGCGCCCGGCGGCGCGGCGCTGCGCCACCACCTGGCCGAGCGCGCGCGCCGCCGCCGGCGCGGTGGACAGGTCGATGCCGGTATCCCCCATCTCGGCATAGATATCCTTGGCGATGGTGAGGGCGCTGCCGTTGAGATTGAGCGCGAACGGCACCACCAGCGGCACCCGCACATGGCCGAGCCCGAGCGAGGAGGCGATCGCCAGCGGGCCCAGCATGTGGGCGCCGTCCAGCAGGCCGACATTCACCTTGTCGCGGATATTGGCCCAGGAGACCTCCTTGTGGAGATCGATCTCGAGCCCCTCGGCCATGGAGAAGCCGCGCTCGGCGGCGGCGATCAGCACGGCGGCGTCGGTAAGGGGAATGAACCCCATGGCGAGGCGTCTCATCGCAACATCTCCGCGGCGGTGATGACGGATTGGGCGATGTCCACCATCCGCTTCTTTTCGTTCATGGCGGTGCGGCGCATGAGGCCGTAGGCCTCCTGCTCGTCGATATTCTTCATCTTCATGAGGATCAGCTTGGCGCGATCCACCAGCTTGCGCTCCTCGAGCTGGCTCTTCGCCTCCTCCAATTCCGCCCTGAGGCGGGCGAAGGCGCGGAAGCGGGAGATGGTGGTTTCCAGGATCGGCTTTACGCGGTCCTTGCGGAGCCCGTCCACCACGTAGGAGGCGACGCCGGCGGCGATCGCCGCTTCGATGGTCTTGCCATCGGACTGGTCCACGAACATGGCCACGGGGCGTTTCACCTCGCGGCTCATCTGGAACATCTGCTCGATGGTGTCGCGGCTTGGGTCCTCCAGGTCGATCAGGATCACGTCCGGATCGATGGCATAGATGCGCTCCAGCAGGTTCTTGTGGCCCTCGACGCGCAGCACGTTGACGTAGCCGGCCTCGCGCAGCCCTTCGCTGAGGATGGCGGCGCGCACTGGGCTCTCGTCGACGATCACGATACGCAGGGTCAAATCGCTGGACATGGGATCCGCGGGCTGGGGCCATTTGGAAAAGCCGGGCCGGCTTGAAGCCAAGGCGCCGCTCTCGCGCTATTTTTCAACCCTGGCCGCGGCGAAGTCCATGATCCTTTTGCGCAGTGCAAAAAGTTCCAGGGGGGTTTTGGCATAGTCGCGCCAATCCGCGGGAATGGCGGCGAACAGTTCATCGCGCAGCGCCTTGGCGGCCGGGTCGCCGGCGGCCTGCGCCTCCAGCCAGTGCAGCCACTGAAGGTCGCCCATGCCGTCGGCGGTCTCGATCAGCCGCGCATCCACCGTGGGCACCGGCTGGCAGCGGCTCGCGCTGAGCGGGAGAATGGCATATTCGCTCTCACGCCCATCGGTGGGGTCGCGCGGATCGGCGGTGAACGCGCGCGCATGCCATTGCAGATAACCGCGCGCCCCGATCCGCCAGAACTGGAAGCCGGCGGCAGCGCGGTAATCCAGCATGTTGTATAGCCAGGGGGTGATGCCGCGGCCCTGCAGTTCCGCAAAGCCGGCGGCGCTCACCCCGTAGCCGAAATTCACCAGCACCGTGTCGAACAGGCCCAGCAGCTTGCGATTGCTGGGATTGTTGAGCTGGCCGGCAAGCTGCGCCTGGGGCGCCTGGGCCTTCAGGGCATCGTGCGCCCGTTGTAAAGCGGCGATGCCGGCCGGCTCGTCCGCCGGCTCGTCGGTGATCGCCCACAGCGGCGTGGGAAGGCCGGCGGCGGCAAGCTGCGCCTCCGCCGCCGCGACATCGGCGGCCATCGGGCCGGTGCCGGCGGCCGCTTCCAGGCGCTTGACGGAGGTATAGTCCAGGAAGGGCGGCCGGAAGCCGGCGTCGCGCGCGAGGCGCGTCTGCTGGAGGTAGCGCGGCATCTGCGCCGGCGTGGGCGTCACCAGATCCGGCGAGATGCCGGTCACGCCGAAGCTGCGTAAGGCGGCATAGTCGCAGGCCATTTCCCGGTCCGCCTGGTCGGGAGTGGGGCGGAACCAAGCTTCATAGGGCGGCGCGTTGAGATAATAGCCGATCGGCTCGGTGATCTGCGGCAAGGCGAGGGGCAGCACATCCACCACCGCGGTCGCGGACACCTGGGTGCCGGCGATATCGAGCGTCAGCGTCACCGGCAGCGCCCCGGCGGGCGCGTTGGTGGGTACCGTGAACGTTACGTTCAGCCGGCGCGGGATGCCGCTGGCGATGCGCAGGAAGGAGAGGTCGCCCTCCAGCACGTCGGAGGTGATGGCGAGGGCATTCTCGCCGACACCCCGCCGCATATAGGTCCATTTCCCCCAGCGCACCTGCGGCGTGACGCCGTTCGGCGCGGAAACGGAGACATTGGCCGAGAGATCGTCGACGTTGGAGAGCGCGAGGAAATCCACCGAAACGAGGCTGCCGCGCGCCGCGCGCACACGGGTTTCCACCGGCAGGTCGGCACGCCAGAAGGGATGCTGGCTGCGCGGCGTGCCCGCGGGCAAAACGCGCAGGGTCACGCCGGTGGCCAGCGCCGGGTCCACCGGCTTGTCGAGCACAGGCCAGCGCTCGCCATAGCGCTGGCGGCGCCACGCCTCCACCGCGTCCACGGCGGCAGTGCTGGCACCGGGCGCGACCACCATGGCGGCGATATAACCATTGTTCGGCGGCTGGTCGGAGGCGAGCTCCACCACGATCTTGCCGTCCACCACGGGCACGGTGGCCGTCACCAGCCCGCCGCGATCACGCGCATAAACCGACCAGGGATCGCCGTCGATCATCGCTTCCTTCCACAGACCGCGATGGTACACACGGTCGATCCATTCCTGGGGCGTGTAATGCTGGTCGAGCACCACTTGCCCGTCGATGGTGATGGTGCGGTTGAGGGAATGGGGGAAATATTCCCATTCCCCCTGGTCCTCGGTCCAGAGCGACACGGTGGCGGTGGTGCTGCTGGTCCAGGGCACGGTGATGGTGCGGATCCCGTTGAGGCCGCTCGACAGCAGCGGGTCGTTCTGGGTGCGCACCAGCGCCCCGGCGCCGGGGCTGAGGCGCGGATCGTTGGGCAGCACGGTTTCAAAACCCGGCACCGCGATGTCGGGCGTCGGCGCGAACCTGAGGCCGAGCGCGCCTTCGGGCAGGGGATTGGCATTCTCCACATGCACGTCGCCGAGCGCGATCCCCGGCTGGGGCGGGTTCACGAACACGATCAGCCGCTTGATCTGTGTGCGGTCGAGCCGGCGTTTCGAGGGCGTCACCCAGGAGGAGACCGGGGAGCGCAGCACGAACGGGCCGGGCGGCACCGTCTGCACCGCCGAGCCGCGCGAATGCCAGTCGGTCGAAGAGATGTCGTCGATGCGCAGATTAACCGTGAGCGGCTTGCCGGTGGTGTTGTCGCCCTGCACGACCACTTCCTGGCCGGCGCCGAACGCGACCGGGGTGGCGAATTCCTGCACCGCCGTGGTGCGCGCGCCGGTCAGCCAGCTCTGTCCGTCCGGCACGCCAGCCAGCAGCGGCGGTGGCGGCGGTTCGGCCGGCGGGGCAGGCGCTGGCGGCGCGATTGTGAGGGAGGCCAGCGTGGCGGCGGGTTCGCCCTCGGGCGTGAACAGCAGCAGGCGGGTCAGCGCCGCCGGGTCCAGGCGCCGGCCGCCCGGCGTCTCCAGCGCGCCGAGCGGCACACGCCATTCGAAGGGGCCGGGGGCAAGATCGCGTTCGTCATCGAAGCGCGACAGGCCGTCCACGGACTGGCCGTCCTCTATCCACAGCACCAGTTGCAGTGTGCGGCCGGTCGGGTTGCTGCCGCGGATCACCAGATCCTGCTCCGGCGGTACCGCGCGGGGCGGATCGAACCGCAGCTCCAGCGGCTGAGCGGTGGTGGTGGCGGTCGTGAGGAAGAGGGCGGACGGGTCGGCGGCGGCGGTTGGCACGGGTGCTGCTACTTGGGGCGGCGCGCCCGCGAGATCGGCGCGGAACACCAGCAGGCCGACGGCTGCGCTGCCGACGAGGCCGAGCAGGACGCCCCATCCGAACCCCCCCGCCCACACATGCAGCCTGCCCATCGCACAGCTCCTGGCGCTCAAGCGCGTCTCGAATTGAGGCTTGGGGTTTGGTTCAGAGCCCGGCCGTGGGCGATCTCAGGGGGTGAGGGTGTCGAGCCGCAGTTCGCTCAGCATGACCGGACCCTCGCCATCGGTGACGAACACCACCACGCGGCGGATTTTCGTGCGGTCGAGCGGCGTCTTCGCGGGCGTGATCCAGGACGCGGCGGGCGCGCGCAGCACGAACGGACCGGGCGGCACGCTGAGGCTGGTCTGGGCGCGGGAATTCCAATCCTTGGAGGCGGCATCGTCCACCCGCAGGTTCACGGTCAGCGGCTTGTCCGAAGGGTTGGTGCCGGAGAGGATGAAGCCCTGGTTCGCGGCGACCGAAAGGGCGGGTGCGAATTCCTGTTCCGCCGTGGTCTTCGCGCCGCGCAGCCAGGATTGGCCGGCCGTGGGCGCGGCCTTCTGGGTCTCGATCTGCACGCTGTCGATATCGAGCACGCCCTTCTGCGAGAACACGACGATGCGGACGATGGAATTGATGTCCAGCTCCGCCTTGCCGGAGGTGGTGATGCCCTCGAATGGCACCCGCACCTCGAACGGTCCGGGCGCCACCGCGTCGCTCCGGTTGTAGCGGGTGTTCCAATTGCTCGACTTGGCGTCGTCGATGCGCAGGTTGAAATCCACCGGCTCGGCATTCATGTTGCGCCCGCGCACCACCAGTTCGTCATTGCGCGCGAACGCCCGCGGCGGCGTGAACGCCTGCTCCAGCGCCGCCGTGGTGCGTGAATTGACGATGAAGGGCGGCGCCTTCGCCGCTGGCACCGCGGCAGCCGGGGCTGGCGCGGGGGCGGCCGGCGGGGCGGCCTGGGGTGTAACCGGCGCGGCGGGCTTCGGGGCGGCGGAGGTGGGGCGGATCTCGGACGGACGGATGGGCGCCGGCGCCGGTGGTGCCGATGCCACGGCCTGCGGAGCGGGCGGGGCCGGGCGTTCCATGGTGATGCGCTCGACGATGTCGGGGCGGAACAGCACGATCCCTGCTGTCGTGGCGCCGACGATGCCGAACACGGCGCCCCAGGCGAAACCGCCAAACCAGGTTTGGATCGCGCTCATGGCTTTGCTCCGCGCGGGCATGGACGGCGCCCCTGCCGGACTTTAGAAAGCCCTCGCGGCCTTCTGGCAAGGGGCTTCGTGACGCGGGGGTGTTTGTGGCGCACAAGGGCGGGGACGACCGGATCAGGGCGCTTGTGGGCTCCGCCCTCCAAGCGCTGCTGTTTGCCATTTTCGCGGCCTTCCTCATGGTCCTTCTGGCGCTTCAGCAGCGCGCTTCCGGCGCTTATTTCGCCGAGTTTTCCGCAACCGAGGCGCAGGAGGCGGGGCATTATGTCACCGGGCTGCTGTTTGCCGATTATGCGCGCGCGCACTTTCCGCCTTTGTTCGCCTTCATCGAGACCTTCTTCCTGCATTATCCGCGGGTCGCGCTGGGGCTGAACCCGCCGCTTTATTATCTGTTGGAAGGCGCCTGGTTTCTGGCGGTTTCGCCTTCGACGCCCGCCGCCCTCGTGCTGCCCTGCCTCATGGCGGCGATTCTGGTGGTGAGCGCGGGCTTCGTCACCGCAGGCCGGCTCGGCCCGTTGCCGGGGGTCGCCGTGTGCGCGGTACTGCTTGCCTTAACGGCGCTGCGGGAGGCGATTCTCGTCGTTTCGCTCGATATGCCGGCGGCGCTGCTCGCCTTTCTCGCGGCGCTCGCTTTCTGGCGCTATCTGGAGACCGGCGGATGGGATGCGGCGGCGGGGTTCGGCCTGCTGGCGAGCGCGGCCATGCTCACCGATTTCGGCATGGTCGCGCTGATTCTCCTGCCGCCGCTCGGCGTGCTGGTCGCCCGGCGCCTGCCCCTGATGCGCCGCGCCGGGTTTTATCTGCCGTACGCGCTCATGCTGGTGCTGGCCGGCCCCTGGATCGTCGGCACCTATCCCCTGGTGGCCGGGCATTTCGCCGGCGGATGGGGGCTCGGCTTCGCGCGGATCGCTGCGCCTTTCTATGGCACGGCGCTGACGGCGGGCTTGACCTCGCTCATCCTAGCCCTGGCGGGGTTCGGCGCGCTGTCGGCGCTTCTCGCCGGCTGGCGGGACGGGGCCGCCCGCAGCAGCCTGTTCGCGGCCCTGGCCGCGCTCGCCGGATCGGTCCTCCTGGGCTGCCTCATGGTGCCGCTCGCGCCCGATGCCCGCCATCTGCTGCCGGCGGTGGCACCTCTGGTGATGCTCGCGGCCTATGGCGGCATGAGTCTGATCGGCCTCGTCACCACCGGATGGCCGACCTTGTCGGGCCTGATGGTGTCCATGGTGATGCTGCTGGCGGCATTGCCGGCGCTTCTTACCCCGCTGTCGAAAGCGCCCATCGGCATGATCCCCGCCGCCCGCGCGATTCTGGAGCGGGGCGCAGCCGCTCCGTTGATCCTGGTGGCCGCTGACGAGAAGGGGGAAGGCGCACTGATCGCCGCCGTCGCCCAGCACGATGTGGCCCGCACGGCTTTTGTGGTGCCCGCCCGCCGTCTTCTGGCACCGGTGCCCGCCCCGGGCACCGACGGCCAGGCGACCGCCCGCATGCTGAGCGACAGCGGAGTGGCCTTCCTGGTCCTGGAGACGACCCCTGCTGCGGCGGCGGTGCCACAGACCGCGCAGGTGCGCGCCGCGCTGGAGGGGGCGCCGGAGGCGTTCACCCTCATCGGCACCTATCCGCGCGCCGACGGCAAGGGAGAGGTGCGCCTGTACGGCGTCGTGCAGAACGAGGGCCGGGCGGCGGCGCCCGCGCGCCTGCGGCACCTGCTATTGCCCAGGGCCGGCGGATGACCAGTGACATTTGCTTACAAACGGCGCCTTGACGGCGGGCGGCTCGCCCGCGAAAACGCGATCCCATGCGCGCGTTGAGGCATTATTCACCACAGGAATGGATGCGGGCCGCACCGCTGGCGCATGGCGCCCGGCGGGGGCGCAACATTCTCGTGGATCTCGTCTACCGCCGGTTCCGCGCGCCCGGCCAGGACGAGGTGCAGCATGCCCTTGCCGCGCATCGCGGCGGCACGCTGGCCTTCACCATCGCCTTCAACCTGCCGGAAGCCATCGCGCTGCTGTCCGAGGCGATGGCGCATTTCCTGCCGGGAACGCCGCTGGTGGTGTGCGACAATTCCAACAATGCGGAGGCCCGCGCGCGCATCGCCGCCTTGTGCGCCCAGCGCGGCCACATCTATTGCCCGCTGCCCCGCGCCCCACTGGGGCAATTCAGCTCGAACGGCTCGCGCAGCCACGCGGTGGCTTTGAACTGGATCTATCACAACCTCATCCGGCCCGCCGCGCCCAAGGTGTTCGCGCTGCTGGACCATGACCTCGTGCCGCTCGCCATGGACGATTTCGCAACCCGCGTCGCCGCTCAGCCCGCCTACGGCATGGTGCGGCACGGGGAGCGGTTCGGCTGTTGGTTCCTGTGGCCCGGCTACAGCGTTTTCGATTATGCCGCCACCGCCGCGATGGCGCTGGATTTCGGCACCGACACGCCTCTGACCCTCGATACCGGCGGGCAGAACTGGCATCGCCTGTATCGGCGGATGCCGCTGGAGCGCATCCGCCATGCGCAGACGCGCGAGGTGTATCTGCCAAACGAGGTGGGCGGCCGCGAGCCATATCTGCTGACCGACACATGGCTGCACGTGGGCGGCGCGGGCCATCGCGGTGGCGGCGCCGCGGCGCTTGCGCGCGTGCGCGGTGCCTTCGACGCGGACCCCGACGGCCTTCTCGGGCGCCTGCTGGAAAGCGCCGCCACCTGAGGCCGGTTTATTTCAGATGGGCATCGATCCACGCCGCGATCGCCGCGACCGTGGTGTCCTCGATCCGGTAATAGCCGTGCGGGGAGAGCGAGCCACAGGGCTTGCTCTTCAGCACCCCGCCCGAGACGTTCAGCAAATGCACGGACGGCGCGTGCGTGAGCCCCGCGACGATCTTCGGGGCGTCCTGCGGCGGGGCGACGAAACAGGCATCGTCGGTGTTGGCGACCACCAGAACGGGCACATCGACCTGCTTGGGATGGGCGTCGAACACGGTTTCCCCGCTGCCGCCGAGGCGCGAGACCGATTCCGTGAGGACCAGCCCGGCGATTTCCCCATCCCGCAGATGGGCCGCCGCGTTCATCGCGGCGATGGAGCCCTGGCTCGTTCCCATGAGGATCACCGGCCCGCCGGCATGCTCCTTGGCGAAGGCGGCCAACGCGCGCACGGTCTGCGCATAGGCCGGGGTGCTGCGCCGCCCGCGTAGGGTGCGGTTGCCGGCGGCGTCGGGAATGAGGACGGCATATCCGCGTGAGAGCCAGAGCGCGCGGGTGCGCACGAGGAAGTTTGCCGGATGCGCGAACGTGCCGTCGCACCGGATGCCTATCTTTCCGGCGCCTCCGGGGAGCATCAGGAGGGTGGCACGGGGCGTGGGCGGCGACAGCAGGACGAGGCGCTGCGCTTCCCCGTTCACCGCCAGATCGGCCACGCTCACGTGGGCGGCACCGTCCTGGCGTGTGGCGGTATCGCCGCCGCACCGGCCCAGCGGCTGCGCCGCCAGCGGCGCGGTGAGCAAAGCCAGGGCAAGCGGGATGAGCGCCAAGCATTTCATGCCGGCGATCCTAGCGCAGAAGCGCGCCGCGCGGCATCGCTTCGCGGTACCGGCGCGGCGGCAATAAAAAACGCCGCCGGGCGAACCCGACGGCGTTGAAAAGCGCACCGAACCCTCAGGCTCGGCGAGGTCTCACTTCGAAGCGGACTTGATCTTCTTGCCGCTCTCGTCGCGGCGATCGGTGCGCTCGGCGATACGGGCGGACTTGCCGCGGCGGTCGCGCAGATAATAGAGCTTCGCGCGGCGCACCTTGCCCCGGCGCACCAGCTTGATGGAATCGATCAGCGGCGAATAGACCGGGAACACGCGTTCCACGCCTTCGCCGTAGGAAATCTTGCGGACGGTGAAGCTCTCGTTGAGGCCGCCGCCGTTGCGGGCGATCACGACGCCTTCATAGGCCTGCACGCGGGTGCGCTCGCCTTCCACGACCTTCACATTGACGATCACGGTATCGCCGGGCTGGAAGTCCGGGGTGGGCCGCTTTTCAGCGAGGCGGGCGGCCTGTTCTGCTTCGAGGGTCTGAATGATGTTCATGTGTCACCAACTTTCATGCGGTCGCCATACGCCGCCAGCCCGAGGACTGGGTTGCCCCGGCGCCACATCGTGTCGTTTTAAATTAGGGGGACGGCGGGGCTATACCGCAGAACGCTGCGCCTGTCATGCCCTTTGTTCATGCCCGTGTCATACGGGCAGCGCCGATAGGCCGGCGGGTCACATCCCGTCCTGATCGTCCGGGCCGAGCAGGTCGGGCCGGCGCTCGCGCGTCGCCTTCACCGCCTGTGCCCGGCGCCAGGCGCGAATGCGGGCGTGATCGCCGCTGGTGAGCACTTCGGGGATGGCCGCACCCTCGAACATCTGCGGCCGCGTGTATTGGGGATATTCCAGCAGGCCGGCGGAGAAGCTCTCGTCCGTCCCGCTCTCGATCTTGCCCATGACGCCGGGAATGAGCCGCACGCAGGCATCGAGCAGCAGCAGCGCCGCGCTTTCCCCGCCCGAAAGCACCACGTCGCCGACGCAGATCTCCTCCAGGCCGCGCGCGGCGATCACGCGCTCGTCCACCCCTTCGAAGCGCCCACACAGGATCACCGCGCCCGGCCCCGCCGAGAGGTCGCGCACCCGGGCCTGGGTCAGCGGGCGGCCGCGCGGTGTCATGAGCAGGCGCGGGCGCGGATCGCCTTCGGGCGAGACCGCATCGATGGCGGCGGCGAGCACATCGGCGCGCATCACCATGCCCGGTCCGCCGCCGGCCGGGGTATCGTCCACCGAGCGGTGCTTGTCGTAGGCATGATCGCGGATTTGCACCGCCTCCATCGCCCACAGGCCCGCCGCCAGCGCCTTGCCGGCCAGCGCATGGCCGAGGGGGCCGGGAAACATTTCCGGATAGAGAGTGAGGATGCTGGCGCGAAACATCATGGCGCTGTGATGGGGGAGGGCGGCCGCGGCGTCAAATGGCGCTGCCTATTCCTCGCCTTCCTCGACATCGTCGCTGGCGCCTTCCGGCGGTGCTTCCTCCTCGGTGTCCTCCACCACCACGACCCGCCGGGCGGCAAGGTCCACCACCGGCACGGCGGCCTTGGTGAAGGGCACGAGGCGGGTCTTGCCGCCGCCCTCGGGCAAATATTCGAGAATGTCGCCGGCGCCGAAATCGTGCAGCGCGGTCACCGTGCCGAGGTGCGTGCCGGCCTCGTCTTCCACCGCAAGGCCGATGAGATCCGCATGATAGAAGGCGTCCTCCTCCGGCGCCGGCAGGTCGGCGCGGGCGACGAACAGGTCGGTATTGGTCAGGGCTTCGGCGGCGGTGCGGTCGGCGACGCCGTCGATGCGGGCGACGAAATGATCCTTCGCCTCGCGCAGGGACAGGATGCGGACGCGTTTGCCGCCGGCGGTGGACAGCTTGTAGCGCCGCAGGGCAAGGGGATCCTCGCCGAACGCGAACAGGCGCACCTCGCCTCTCACGCCATGGGGCGCGCCGATGCGGGCGATCAGGATTTGGTCGGTCATGGAATGCTTCTGCCAGGTCGCCGGGCGGTCCGGGCGAAGAAAGGCGGGGGCGCTTCCAAGAGGGGGAAGCGCCCTGCCGGGTCGTCAGGGCGCCGGACGCGGGGGCCGGCGCAAAGCCTCACTCGGCGGAGGCTTCCGTGCCGGCGGCAGCGGCGGCAGCCGCGGCTTCGGCGGCCTTGGCACGCTCGGCGGCGCGCTCCTGGGCCTTCTTGCCGGGCTCGCCCTTCTTGGGGTTAGACCGGGCTTCGCGCTTGAGCAGGCCCTGGGCATCGAGGAAACGGGCCACGCGGTCGGTCGGCTGGGCGCCCTTTTCGAGCCAGGCCTTGGCCTTCTCCACGTCGAGCACGACGCGTTCGGCCGAATCCTTGGCGAGAAGCGGGTTGAAGGTGCCGATCTTCTCGATGAAGCGGCCATCACGCGGCGAGCGGGCGTCGGCGATCACGATGCGATAATAGGGCCGCTTCTTGGCGCCGCCGCGGGCGAGCCGGATCTTCAGGGACATTTTGGTCTTCCTTTCAAAACTCTATCTTTGGGTTCGTCGGTATTTTCCATCGCCGCGTGCCGTGCCCCGAGCATCCGAGGCGGGGGCGGCGAGAAGGGGTGAAACGCTATTTCTTCTTCGGCCCCCCGAGGCCCGGCAGACCGGGACCCTTGGGCAGGCCGGGGAATTTGGCCGGAAGGCCGCCGCCCAGGCCCGGAAAGTTCGGCGGGAGACCGCCGCTGCCGGCGCCGGGCATGCCACCCGGCATCTTTTCTGCCATCTGCTGAAGCATTTCCGGCGAGGGACCGCCGCCGCCGATGCCGAACATGCTGGCGAGGCCCGCCATGGGGCCGCGCTTTCCGGCCGCGCCGCCCATGGCCTTCATCATGTCGGCCATCTGGCGGTGCATCTTCAGCAGGCGGTTGATCTCCTCCACCTTGGTGCCGGAGCCGGCCGCGACGCGGCGCTTGCGCGAGGCGTCGAGCACCTTCGGGTTGCGTCGCTCCTGGCGGGTCATGGAATTGATGATGGCGGTCTGCCGCTTAAAGACCTTGTCGTCCAGATTGGCCGAGGCGATCTGGTTCTTCACCTTGGCGATGCCGGGCAGCATGCCGAGCACGCCCGTCATGCCGCCCATCTTCTGCATCTGGGCCAGCTGGTCGCGCAGGTCTTCCAGGTCGAATGCGCCCTTGCGCATCTTCTCGGCGACCGCCTTCGCCTTCTCGATGTCGATGTTCTCGGCGGCTTTCTCCACCAGGGCGACCACGTCGCCCATGCCGAGGATGCGGCCGGCTACGCGGCGGGGATCGAAATCCTCCAGCGCGTCCATCTTTTCGCCGGTGCCGAGCAGCTTGATGGGCTTGCCGGTGACGGCGCGCATGGAGAGCGCCGCGCCGCCGCGCCCGTCGCCGTCCGCGCGGGTCAGGACAATGCCGGTGATGCCGACCCGGCCGTCGAAGGCCTTGGCGGTGTTCACCGCGTCCTGGCCGGTGAGGCTGTCGGCCACCAGCAGGATCTCGTGCGGGTTGGTGGCGGCCTTCACCTCGGCCACCTCCGCCATCAGCGCTTCGTCGAGCGTGACGCGGCCCGCGGTGTCGAGCATGACGACGTCGTAATTGCCGAACTTCGCCGCCTCGATCGCACGCTTGGCGATCTGCACCGCGCTCTGTCCCGGAACGATCGGTAGGGTGGCGACGCCGACCTGCGTGCCGAGGGTCGCCAATTGCTCCATGGCAGCGGGGCGGCGGGTGTCGAGGGAGGCCATCAGCACGCGCCGCTTGCCGCGCTCGGTGAGGCGCTTGGCGATCTTGGCGGTGGTGGTGGTCTTGCCCGAGCCCTGGAGGCCGACCATCAGCATGGGTACGGGCGCGGCGGCGTGCAGGTCGATCGGATCGGCGTCCGAACCCAGCACCGCCACCAGCTCGTCATGGACGATCTTGACCACCATCTGGCCGGGCGTCACCGACTTGATGACTTCCGCGCCGACGGCGCGGGCCCGCACCTTGTCGGTGAATTCGCGCACCACATCGAGCGCCACGTCCGCTTCGAGCAGGGCGCGCCGAACCTCGCGCATGGCTTCGGCGACGTCGGCCTCGGTCAGGGAGCCGCGACGCTTGAGCTTGTCGAGTATACCGCCGAGGCGGTCGGAAAGGCTGTCGAACATGGGTCCGTCCGGTGATCTCCGGCTCATCGCCGAAGGGCTTTTCTCAAGAACTGGCGCAACGCAGAACACGCCCGAGGGCGCACAGCGCTGTCGGGCGTGGACCTCCGGGCTCTCGGCCCGGTCGGCTGGATCGGCGTTGCCGTCCTTGAGAAGGGCGCGTTCTTAGCACCGACGCGGCGCAAGGGCAATGGTGGGCGGCGCACCGGCTTCCAGCCGCCCCGGGAAGACGCACGGGAACCATCGCCACCGCAAGCGGTTGCCCGTGTGGCGCATCGGGCGCCGGAGCGCGCGCCCATGATCAACGACCTGTGGTATAAAAACGCGGTTCTTTATTCCCTCAACGTCAGCACCTTCATGGATTCCAACGGCGACGGGGTGGGCGATTTTCCCGGCCTGATGCGGCGCCTGGATTATCTGCACGGCCTCGGCGTGACGGCGGTGTGGCTGGCGCCGTTCCAGAAATCCCCCGGCCGCGACGACGGCTACGACATCTCCGATTATTACAGCGTCGACGAGCGCTATGGCACGCTCGGCGATTTCGTGGAATTCACCCACGCCGCCAAGCAGCGCGGCATGCGGGTGCTGATCGATCTCGTCGTCAACCATACCTCGGATCAGCACCCCTGGTTCAAGCAGGCGTGCGCCGATCCCGATTCCATGTATCGCGACTGGTACGTCTGGTCGAAGACCAAGCCGAAGAATGCCAACGAAGGCATGGTCTTTCCCGGCGTGCAGAAAAGCACCTGGACCCGCAATGCGCAGGCCGGGGCCTATTATTTCCATCGCTTCTACGATTTCCAGCCGGATCTCAACACGCAGAATCCGCAGGTGGTGGCGGAAATCCTGAAGGTGATGGGATTTTGGATCGAACTCGGCGTCAGCGGCTTCCGCATGGACGCGGTGCCGTTCGTCATCGCGGAGAAGGGGGCCAGCGTCACCAAGCCGAAAGAGCGCTTCGAGCTGCTGCGCACCTTCCGCGAATTCCTGCAATGGCGCCAGGGCGATTGCATCGTGCTGGCGGAGGCGAATGTGCTCCCCGAGGTGAATTTCGACTATTTCGGCCGCGACGGCGACCGCATGCACATGATGTTCAATTTCCAGGTCAACCAAGCGTCCTTCTATGCCCTCGCGGCGGCGGACGCGACCCCGCTGAAAAAGGCCATGCAGGCCACCAAGGGCCGGCCGGCGACGGCGCAATGGGGCCAATTCCTGCGCAATCACGACGAGCTGGACCTCGGCCGGCTGGGCAAGGCCGAGCAGGCGGAGGTCTTCGCGGCCTTCGGTCCCGAAAAGAACATGCAGCTCTACGACCGCGGGATTCGCCGGCGGCTGGCGCCCATGCTCGAGGGCGATCGCTCGCGGCTGGAGCTGGCCTATTGCCTCATGTTCTCGCTGCCGGGAACGCCGGTGCTGCGCTATGGCGACGAGATCGCCATGGGGGACGACCTTTCCCTCCCGGAGCGCAATTGCGCCCGCACGCCGATGCAATGGTCCACCGAGCCGAACGGCGGGTTCACCAAGGGCCAGACGCCGGTCCTCCCGGTGATCGGCGAGGGGCCCTACGGCTATTCCCACGTGAACGTCGCGGCGCAGCGGCGCGATCCCAATTCCTTCCTGAATTGGATGGAACGCATGATCCGCATGCGGACGGAGATGCCGGAAATCGGCTGGGGCGATTTCTCCATGCTGGAAACGGGAAATCCCGCTGTCCTCGCCATCCGTTACGACTGGCGCAACAATTCGGTCGTGACCATCCTCAATTTGTGCCCCTCGCCGCTGGAGATCGAGCTGGATGTGGAGATGGGCGAGGAGGGCCATTCATTGGTGGACGTGCTCGCCAACAGCCACAGCGAGTCCGACAAGCGCGGGCGGCATTGTGTTTATCTCGAGGGCTACGGCTATCGCTGGTACCGCGTCGGCGGGCTCGATTATCTCTTGAAGCGCAGCGATATCGGCATTCCTGAACGCAACTGGGCCCGCGCCTTCGATGAGACGGAAAGCGCCGTGCGCGGCAAACCGAGGAAAACTCCGAAGGCGCGGAACGGAAAAGCGAAGGTCGGTAAAAAGGGAAAGCCAGTAAAAAAGGACAGTAAGACCGCCCGAAGACGGTGATCGCGCGTCGCTCGTGATTTTGGCGCGCGCATTGCCGTGCGCTGCGGCGCGCGGGTTCAGTTTCCGGAGAACGGGCCGAAGACCATGTCTGGGGCGCTGGTATTGTGACGCGAGGGCACGAGGCGCCCCGCCCACAGGTCCAGCACCGGGCCGCCCTTGAAATCCAATATGTCGCCCTCGCCCCACCCCTTCATGCCGGGCGCGCGCCAGGCGACCCGCGCCACGTCGGCGTTGAAGGCAGTGACGTACATGGAGCGCAGCGCCGCGAACGGCCTGCCTTCCACCGCCGCGTCGAGGGTCACATCGAGCACCATCTCGTCGCGGTCGAGACCCTTTACGGAGAGCCGCGCCGATCCGCCGCCGGCGAACGCGAGAGTGAAGGTGCGAGTCGTGGGATCGAAGGCGATCTCCTTCAGTTTCACCAGGGGCCGTCCCTCGGTCTCCACCGGGCCGAGCAGGAAGGAGGAGCCATAGGCGGTGTTGGCAAGATGGGCCGGGGTGAGCGGGCGGGCGCGCCAATAGCCATCGGGCGGATAGACCACCAGCACCTCTTCGGCGCGCTCGTCCCTGCGCACCCAGAGCTGCACCATATGCAGGCCCTGCGTAACCGTGTCCCCCACCCGCACCGGAACGGCGGCGGGCCGCCAGAAGGCCGGAAAGGTGTAGCCGGTGAGCCAGAGGTCCGGCGTCTCGAAGAAAGTCACCCGCTTCGGCGCGGCCGGGAAGGCGGGATCGCCGCTCATGTCGCAGGCGGTCCAGTTGGGTTCGGTGCGGTCGGCGACGAGGGCGCCGAGATAGGCCGGATGCACCGCCTGGATGCGGAAGCGGCGCACTTCGGGAGAGGAGAAGGTCAGCGCCACATTATCCTTCTCCGCGCACAGCACCGGCTCGCTCTCGTTGCGCACCTCCACCGCCAGCGGCTCGGCATGGGTGGGCCAAGCGGCTCCACTCATCGCGGTCAGAAGAAGGACGGCGCAGGCGCGCAAGGCAAGAGGCGGCATGGCGGTTTCCCGGAAGGAGCGGCCGGCATCGGGCGGGATCAGAAAAGCACGTCCCGTCGCGCGGGCGCTATCTCCAATGAAAAGGGGCGCCGCAGCGCCCCGTCTCATTCCGCAGGATGCCTGCTGGCTCAGAGGCCGGCGATGCACATGTACTTGATGTTCAGATACTCGTCGCATCCGTACTTGGAGCCCTCGCGTCCGACGCCGCTCTCCTTATAGCCGCCGAACGGGGCGACTTCGGAGGTGATGACGCCGGCATTGACGCCCACCTGGCCATATTCCAGCGCCTCGGCCACGCGGAACGCACGGCCGAGATCCTTGGTGAAGAAATAGCAGGCCAAGCCATATTCGGTGGCATTGGCGAGGCGGACGGCCTCTTCCTCGGTCTCGAACTTGAACACCGGGGCCATGGGGCCGAAGATTTCCTCGCGGGCGAACGCCATGTCGGCGGTGGCGTTGGCGATCACGGTCGGCTCGAAGAAGGTGCCGCCGAGCTGGCTGCGCTTGCCGCCGGTGACAACCTTGCCGCCCTTGTCCACCGCATCCTTCAGCAGGCGCTCCACCTTGGCGACCGCCTTCTCCTCGATCAGGGGACCCGCCACCACGCCGTCGTCGAAGCCGTTGCCGATCTTCAGCTTCTTGGAGGCGGCGGCGAATTTCTCGACGAACGCGTCATAGACGGCGGCCTGAACATAGAAGCGGTTGGTGCATACGCAGGTCTGGCCGGAATTGCGGTATTTGGAAGCGATGCCCTGCTCCACGGCCAGATCCACGTCGGCATCGTCGAACACCAGGAAGGGCGCGTTGCCGCCGAGTTCCATGGAGATCTTCTTCATCGTGTCGGCGGACTGCTTCATGAGCAGCTTGCCCACGGGCGTGGAGCCGGTGAAGGTCACCTTCTTCACGATCGGGTTCGAGGTCATCTCGCCGCCGATGGCCTTCGCGTCGCCGATGACGATGTTGATGACGCCCGCCGGAATGCCGGCCTTCTCCGCCAGCACGCCCCAGGCGAGGCCCGAATAGGGGGTAAGCTCGGAGGGCTTGCACACAACGGTGCACCCCGCCGCCAGGGCCGCGCCGATCTTGCGCGAAAGCATGGAGGAGGGGAAGTTCCACGGGGTGATCGCCGCGACCACGCCCACGGGCTCCTTCGTGACGAGGATGCGGCGGCCGGCCCAGGGGGAGGGGATCACGTCGCCATAGAGGCGCCGGGCTTCCTCCGCGAACCACCGCACATAGGCGGCCGAAGCGCCGATTTCGCCACGGGCCTCGGCGAGCGGCTTGCCCTGCTCGCTGGTCAGGATGGAGGCAAGCTCTTCCTGGTTGGCGAGGATCAGGTCGGCCAGCTTGTGCAGCAGGGTGGCGCGCTCGGCGGCGGTCTTGGCGCGCCACGCGGGCAGGGCCTTGGCGGCGGCTTCAATGGCTCGGCGCGTTTCCGCAGCGCCGGCGTCCGGCACCGTCCCCAGCAGGTCGCCGGTGGCCGGGTTCGATACGGTGATCGTGCTGCCACTGTCGGCATCGATCCATTGTCCGGCCACGAGGATCTGTTCGCGCATCAGAGGGAAGGCGGGCGCATTGCCGGGGATGGGGGCGAGAGCGGGCATGGGGTGCTCCTGAGGATACGGGTCTTTGAACAAGCAAAAGTGTCCGAGCAGCCGCACCGCGCGCGGGGCGGCCTCGGGCAAGGCGGATGTGAGGGTGCGTACCGCTGGTCAGCGAACGCAGGTGATCGAATGCAGCGGGACGATCTGTTCCTTCTGATTCTCGCCGCCGGCGATCTGGCACCGCAGATAATCGCGGCCGACGCTTAGCGGGGCATAGCCGGTGATGGTCGTGCCGCCGACCACCTGAATGATGATCGCCTGCCCGGCCTTGGCCCCCGCAATTTCGAGGATGGCCTCGCGAAAATCGTCGTCCTTCATCTGACACCGCATGTGGCGCTCCCCTTCGGGTCTGCGTTTCCTCGGTTGGCCGTTCCGGCTCTCACGCAAGGAAGTATAGCGCCGATACCGCGCGCTAGACATGCGGTAAGCGCAAATCTTCACAAGGAGGTCTGTGCGGTGCGTGCGCCTATGCCGCCGGGGCGATGGCGTGGAAGAAGGCGCCGGTCACCATCCCCCGCCGGCTGCCGGACGGGCCGAGCGCCAGGCCCTGGGAATCGCTCAGTTCCGCCAGGGGGGCGTCGGCGCCGCGCGTGAGGATGGTGGCATAATGGAATTCGTGCCCGCGCACCCGCGCGCCCGCGGCGCCAAGGGGGGACGGGGCGATCAGGCGCGCCTCGCGATAGCCGAGGTTCATCTTCCGCTTGGCAAAGCTGGTCTCAAGGCCGAGCAGGCCGAGCATCTCGTGCGCGGTGCCCGAGGCGTCGGTAAGTGCCGCGCCGAGGGCCATATAGCCTCCGCATTCCCCATGCACCGGCTTGGTCTGCGCGAAGGCCCGCACACCAGCCTTGAAGCGCGCCGCCGCCGCCAGCGTGCCGACGTGGAGTTCGGGATAGCCGCCCGGCAGCCAGCAGACATCGCAGCTCTCGTCGGGCGCCTCGTCGGCGAGGGGAGAGAAGGGCAAGATCTCCGCGCCCCGCTGCCGCCAGGATTGCAGCAGGTGCGCATAGACGAAGCTGAAGGCCGCGTCCTGCGCGAGCGCGATCCGCTGGCCGGGTGGCGGCAGGTTCGGCGCTCCGTCATGCGCGGGCAGGACGGCGAGAGGCGCGGCGAGCGTGCGGATGGCGCCGAGGTCGCAATGGGCTTCCGCCATGTCCGCAAGCGCCGCATAGCGCGCGGCAAGGTCCGCATGCTCGCCCGCCTGGACGAGCCCGAGATGGCGCTCGGGCAAAACCAGGGTGTCGGTGCGGGGAATGGCGCCGAGCACCGGCAGGCCGAGCGGCGCCATGGATTGGGTCACCAGGCGGGTATGCCGTTCGCTGCCCACCCGGTTGAGGATCAGCCCGCCGATCCGCACGCGTGGATCATGGGTGGCAAAGCCGCGCGCCACGGCGGCGGCGGTTTGCGACTGGCCGGACACGTCGAGCACCAGCAGCACCGGGATGTTCAGGAGCGCGGCGACGTCCGCGCCCGCGCCGGAGCGGCCCTCCATGCCGGGGACGCCGTCGAACAGGCCCATGGCCCCTTCCACCACCAGCAGTTCACCGCCCGCCGCCGCATCGACCGCGAGCGTTTCCAGCAACGCCGGCGGCATGGCCCAGCTGTCGAGATTGAGGCCGGGCCGGCCGGTGGCAGCAGCATGGAAGGCGGGGTCGATATAGTCAGGCCCCGATTTCGCCGCGCGCACCTTCACCCCGCGCCGCGCGAAGGCGGCGAGCAGGCCGAGCGTGACCGTGGTTTTTCCCGAGCCCGAACGCGGAGCGGCGATCAGCAGGCCGTGCGCGCTCATGGCTGGTCGAGGCGCGGTTGCACCAAGCGGATGGCGTCGCCCGGCGCGATGCGCCCGCCGGCCACCACCTTGGCATAGATGCCGCAGTCGGTGTGGCCGTAGCTCTTGGCGAGGCCCTTGACGATGTTGAGGTCCCGCTCGGCGGTGGTGGGATTGACGCTCGTGGCGGCGCAGCGCTCGGTGCGCTTGAGCACTTCCAGGCGCACCTGATCGCCGATGGCGAGGGTCTGGCCCGCAAGCTCCAGCTCGGCGCCGGCGGGCAGCCCGTCCAGATGGAGATTCATTCGGAAGCGGATGGGGTCGATCTCAGCGCCCATCTTGGCTCCTAGATCGCGCACGCTGGCCAGATTGAGCAACGAGACGAAGCCCGCGCGTAGGGAATCCATGAAGCGATGCCCGTCCGGCGCGGTGAGCAGCTTCAGTGGGCCGCGGGCCTCGCTTTCCATGAAGGCGGTGAGAAAGGCTTCGATGGCCGCGCGCCCCGCTTCCGTGGAGAGGTCGCCTCGCGCCAGTTCCGCGCCGTCCCTGGAGAGGGTGAACACCTTGCTGGCGGGGTCATAGCGCGTGCGCAGGGCGGCGATGCGGGCATTGCGCATGAGCACCACGAAAGCGGTCTTCTCCTTATAGGCGGGCGCGGCGGGATCGAAGCCGCTCGGGCCGTTCTCCACCGCATAGAGCCGGTCTCCGGGGAAGAAATCGCCGGCCTGCAGCTGCACGGATTCCATCGGTTCGGGAGAAAAGCCCTTCACCGGATACCGGTTGATGGCGATGAGGGTCGCGGCCGGCGCGCTCATGGATAGGGGTCCTCGACTGGCGCAATGCCTATGGCTCGCATTGCGGTGCGGGCGGGTCAAGGGTGGTTCGGACACCGCGCCGTGCGCCGCTGCACGGGCGTGTGATCCGCATCAAGGCGTCCCTGCGCCCGCGGTAGAAAATTCCCGCCGACGGAGGGGTATCACCCCCTTCCGCTGTGCATCCGGCATCCCCACATGCTCTCACGGCGGCGCGCCAGGCGCGACCGCTGCGGCGGCCGGGGATACCGGAGCCGCATCCGATCGTTCTCCGTCGTGCTTTTTCGAGGCGACGGAGGCGCCGAGGAGGAACAATATGAATTTCGAAATCTACACCGAGCGCGCGCGCGGTTTCGTCCAGTCGGCCCAGGCGCTCGCGGTGCGCGAGGGCAACCAGCAATTCGCGCCCGAGCACCTGCTGAAAGTGCTGCTCGATGACCCCGAGGGCCTATGCTCCGGCCTCATCCAGCGGGCCGGCGGCAACCCGATCCAGGTGCGCGACGAGGTGGAAGCGGCCCTGCGCAAGCTGCCCAAGGTTCAGGGCGGCTCCGGCCAAGTCTATCTCAGCCAGCCGCTGGCGCGCGTGTTCGAGGCGGCCGAGCAGGCGGCCAAGAAGGCGGGCGACGGCTATGTCACCGTCGAGCGGCTTTTGCTTGCGCTCTCCATCGAGAAGGAGACCGAGGCCGGCAAGATCCTCGCCCGCGCCGGTGTGACGCCGCAGAATCTGAATACCGCCATCGAAGCGCTGCGCAAGGGTCGGACCGCCGATACGGCGACCGCCGAGAACGCCTATGACGCGCTGAAGAAATATGCCCGCGACCTCACCCAAGCGGCGCGCGACGGCAAGCTTGATCCGGTCATCGGCCGTGATGAGGAGATCCGCCGCACCATCCAGGTGCTGGCGCGCCGCACCAAGAACAATCCCGTGCTGATCGGCGAGCCGGGCGTCGGCAAGACCGCGATCGTGGAGGGCCTCGCCCGCCGCATCGTCGATGGCGACGTGCCGGAAAGCCTGAAGAACAAGAGCCTGCTCGCGCTCGACATGGGCTCGCTCATCGCCGGCGCGAAATATCGCGGCGAGTTCGAGGAGCGGCTGAAGAGCGTGCTGAACGAGGTTCAGTCGGCCGAGGGCGGGATCATCCTGTTCATCGACGAGATGCACACGCTTGTCGGCGCCGGCAAGACCGACGGCGCGATGGACGCTTCCAACCTGCTGAAGCCGGCCCTCGCACGTGGGGAACTGCATTGCGTCGGCGCGACCACCCTGGACGAATACCGCAAGCATGTGGAGAAGGACGCGGCGCTCGCCCGTCGTTTCCAGCCCGTCTTCGTCTCCGAGCCCACGGTGGAGGATACCGTCTCCATCCTGCGCGGCTTGAAGGAGAAGTACGAGCTGCATCACGGCGTGCGCATCACCGACAGCGCGCTCGTGGCGGCGGCAACGCTTTCCAACCGCTACATCACCGACCGGTTCCTGCCCGACAAGGCGATCGACCTGGTGGACGAGGCCTCCTCGCGCCTGCGCATGCAGGTGGATAGCAAGCCGGAGGCACTGGACAATCTCGACCGCGAGATCGTGCGGCTGAAGATCGAGCAGGAAGCCCTGAAGAAGGAGACCGACCAGGCTTCCAAGGACCGCCTGAAGCGGCTCGAAAAGGAACTGGCGGATCTGGAGGAGCGCGCCTCCGTTCTCACCTCCAAATGGAAGGCGGAGAAGGAAAAGCTCGGCACGGCGACCACGCTGAAGGCCAAGCTGGACCAGGCCCGTGCCGATCTTGCCATCGCGCAGCGCCAGGGCGAATACCAGAAGGCGGGCGAGCTGACCTATTCGGTCATCCCGGATCTGGAGAAGCGCCTCGCCGAGGTGGAAGCCGCCGGCGACAAGGGCAGCACGGTGCAGGAGGCGGTCACCCCCGACCACATCGCCGGCGTCGTCTCCCGCTGGACTGGCGTGCCGGTGGACAAGATGCTGGAAGGCGAGCGCGAGAAGCTGCTCAAGATGGAACTTGAGCTGGCCAAGCGCGTCATCGGCCAGGACGAGGCGGTCACCGCCGTGTCCACGGCCGTGCGCCGCTCGCGCGCCGGACTGCAGGACCCGAACCGGCCCATCGGCTCGTTCCTGTTCCTCGGCCCCACCGGCGTCGGCAAGACCGAGCTGACGAAGGCGCTCGCGAACTATCTGTTCGACGACGACACGGCCATGGTGCGCATCGACATGTCGGAATACATGGAGAAGCACTCCGTGAGCCGGCTGATCGGCGCGCCTCCGGGCTATGTGGGCTATGAGGAGGGCGGTGCCCTGACCGAAGCCGTGCGGCGCCGGCCTTATCAGGTGGTGCTGTTCGACGAGGTGGAGAAGGCCCATCCGGACGTCTTCAACGTTCTGCTGCAGGTGCTCGACGACGGGCGCCTGACGGACGGACAGGGCCGCACGGTGGACTTCCGCAATACGTTGCTGGTGATGACCTCGAACCTCGGGGCGGAATATCTCTCCGATCCCCGCCAGCCGGTGGGCTTCGGCATTCCCGGCCAAGAGGGCGAGAAGGTGGTCTCCGACGATGAGGCGTATGAGCTGGTGATGGGAGCCGTGCGGCGTCACTTCCGCCCGGAATTCATCAACCGCATCGACGAGATCGTCATGTTCCACCGCCTGAAGCGGGACCAGATGGCGGGCATCGTCGATATCCAGATGGGCCGGCTCGCCAAGCTGCTGGAGGATCGCAAGATCGTGCTCGACCTCAGCCCCGAGGCGCGGGCCTTCCTCGCGGACAAGGGCTACGACCCGGCCTATGGCGCGCGTCCGCTGAAGCGGATCATACAGAAGCTGGTGCAGGACCCGCTGGCCGAGAAGATCCTGGCAGGCGATATCCTGGACGGCACCCGCGTGCGGGTCGGCCTGGAGGGTGGCCGCCTGACCTTCGCCAGTGAAGGGCCGGTCGATCAGGCCGCCTGACGCAGCAGGTTGTTTCGCATCATCGAGGGCCCTCCCGCCGGGAGGGCCCTTTTTTGTCGCCGGTCAGTTTCCGCGCATCTTCTGCAACAGCGCCTCAGCTTTCCTGCGAACTGCGGCAAACTGCGGCTGGGCCACGATCTCCCGCGTATAGCACGCGCGCACCGCGGTGGCGCCCTCGTCCCTCAAGGCGTTGGCTTTGTCCCACCGTGGGTCGTCCGTCCCTTTCCCACCCTTCTGGACCGCCGCGAACAAAGCGTTCGCCTTGGATTCGAAGTCCTTCCACACCTTGGTGCAGATGGGGATGAGCTTGGACGCCTCCGGAACAGGGGTCGTGCCGACGCTCACCCGACCGCCGGAACGACGGCCGATCACGATCACATCGGGGGGCACATTGCCGATATCGCCCTGGGCGAACAACCCGAGTACAGCATGCAGCGTTTCGCCGTCCTGCGCGGTCAGGGGCAGAGTCACATATCCCTCAAAGGCGGCATCGCTGCCGGTGGCCTGGGTATAAAAGGGATCCCATCTGAGCGCGCTATCCAGCCCTTCCCCCGCCCGCAGGCCAAGGTTCTCCGCCTCGTGGTTCACCCAATTGGCGAGCACCGGCTCGGGCGAGACGAAGATGCGCGTCTCATAGTTCGTGTCATGGAACAGCAGTCCGTCGGGGCGCCCGCTTTCCAGGTCACCGTCGTACAACGCGCCCGGCGAAAAGCTGGGTTTGATTTCCAGCCCCTTGAAGGAGAGCGGACCGAGCAGAGCCGTCATCTGCTTCAGAAGATCGGCGCGGGCGCGCTCGTCCTGCTTGACGACGGCATCATTGCCCGCTCCCGCCTTTTCCGCGGCGGCGATGGCGGCGATGGCGGCGACATATTTGTCGCGCGAAGCGATGTAGGCGTCGTCGGCCGGCCCGCCGAAGCTTGCTGCGGGCAGCGCGGCGGCCAGGACCAGAGCGTAGGCGGTCCGCCGGCCGGCACGGGGCATACGGGTTTTCATGATTAAGCTCGCGGTTCGCGACTGGGCAGACCGCGAGCTTATCCGAAGATGCCGGATGGGAACACCGGAGGCCGAGGGCGCCGCCCCCGGGTCCCGGCTTATTTGGAACGGCTGGTGCTCGCGGCAGAGGCCACCTTCGGCGGCACCGGCGCATGGCTGAGCAGCAGCTCGATGCGCTCGCGCTCCTTCCGGAACTCGGCCAGGAACCGCCCCTCGAGCGCCCGCCCGCGCGGCAGCTTCACGCGCATGGGATCCACGAACGAGCCGTTGATCTTCACCTCATAATGCAGGTGCGGACCGGTGGAGAGGCCGGAGGAGCCGAGATAGCCGATCACCTGGCCCTGGCGCACCTGGACCCCTTCGCGGATGCCCTTCGCGAAGCCCGATTGGTGGGAATAGGTGGTGACATAGCCGTTGGCGTGCTGGATTTCCGTGTGGCGCCCATAGCCGGATTTCCAATTGGCATAGATGATTGTGCCGTTGCCAGCCGCATAGATGGGTGTGCCCACCGCGTCCGCCCAATCGACCCCGGTATGCAGCTTGGAATAGCCGAGAATGGGATGGCGGCGATATCCGAACGGCGAGCGCATGATGCCGCCGGCCATGGGTTTGCGCACCAGGAACTTCTTCGCGCTCTTGCCGTCCTCGTCGTAATAATCGACCAGCCCGTCGTCCGAGGTCTGGAAACGGTAATAGCGGCGCGTCTCGCCATTGGTGCTGAGCGCGGCGAACAGCACTTCCTCGTCGCCGCCATCCTCGGTGTAGAGCACCTCGAAATTGTCGCCCGGCTTCACCCGGCGCTGGAAGTCCACGTCGAAGGAATAGACGCGCACCAGATCGGCGATGATATTGCGCGGCACTTCGTTGCGCAGGGCCGTTTCATAAAGACTGTCATAGAGGCGGATGCCGGGACCGTCATCATCGTCGTCCACGTCTTCGGAAATGCCGCCCACGTCGGTTTCAGTCGGCTCCGCCACCTGCACGAATTTGTCGTTGTCCGCCTTCGCCACCGTCCCTTCGTGGCCGGCGTCGCTGAAGAGGGAGATGCGCAAGGGATGGGTTTTCTTGTCGGTGCCTTCCTGGGTCAGCAGCCGCAGGCGCAGCCCGTCCTTCACCGTGCCGTCCCGGCCGCGGCCGAATACGGCGGCGGCTTGGCGGGCCTCATCCTGGCTGACGCCATTGTCGACCAGAATCGAGACGATGGTGTCGCCCTTCTTTACCAGCACGGTCTGATCGGACCAGGCGTTGCCGCCCGAGGTCTCATCGGAGGTCTTGCCGAGGAAGCTGACGTTCTCCGGTATGTCCACCTTCGGGGCGATGCCGGCCGTGGCGGGATAATTGCCGTCGGTCGCATAGGCGAGATAGGGCGCGGACGCTCCGGGGGCGCCGGGCTTTCCGCCGAGGCCGGTGAAGGCGGGCGGCAGGCTTGCGGCCAGCACGGGCTGCGCGCGGGCGAGTTCAGCCACCTCGCGCACCTTCACCAGCACGTCCTCCATCGCAACCGCCGCGCCATATTTGAGGTTGGGCGGCGCGTTGGAGAGGTCGCGCATGACGACCGTGACCTCCCCGGTCGGTTCGGCCTGCGGTGCGGCCTCTTCCTTGTCCACGGACTGGGAAACGATCTGCGCAGGATTGAAGCGCGGAATATTCGTGGAGACGCTGGTGGTCGACATGGCCAGGTTGGCCGTCACCCGAGTGAAGGGCCGAACCTTGATGATCTCCTTGTCACCCACCTTCGTGGTGACCGACAGGCGGAACGTCTGGCGTGCGGTGGAGGCTTCCGCCAGTAGCGACATGCGATCGCCCTTGCGGGCGGCATTGGATGGCCGTTCGCCAACGGCGAGGGCGCCGCGCACGGCCGCACGCACGGTCTCCGGGAGCGAAGCGAAGCGGTGGTCGCCATCAAGCGCGGCATAAACGGCGCCGCCCATCAGAAAGCTGCCGCACAGGCCCGTCAGCAGCGTGGCGGCGAGCCAGCGGACGGAAATTCTGCGCCGGTCGATGATCTCCTCGTCGCCGTCAACGCCGAGCGGGGGCTCGTCGCCAAGCCCGGCTGCGCTTGTCGCGTCGCGCCAGGTTCCGGCCGATCGTCTGTGCTGCAAGTCTCGACCCTTTGCTGATGCCGCGCCCCGCGCGCTCGCGCACTGCTACCGACGAAGCGCGACCATGACGGTACCCTGCGGCCCCGTCAATTAGACGCCTCCACGCCGCCAACGCGGCCGGATGTGAGGGGCTGGACAAGGCAAAAGCATGGCAAGGCCAAAAGCCGTTTTTGCAGAGGGGGTTAGCCAGCCTTGTGCCAGAGACGCGTACGCGCGCGGCGCGCGATTCACCTCCACAGAGTGGGCAGGGTAGGATTTGAGCCAGGACGCGCGGCGTCGTCTGCCTCATGGCCTGAGAGAGGTGGGACCTGCGATGCCGCCGGCTGGCTGCGCGTGGGTACGCCCACGTTAGCTGGGAGAAGCGGGTGGGCAGATGTCCAGTCGAGCGACAGCGGGCGAGCCCAAAAATGCCAGACGCGGGCAGCCAATCGGCAGAATTTTCGCAGGGAGATTGGTGCGGAAAGCCGCCGATCCAGGAGCCTGGACCGGGTCCTGTTACCTTCATCCCCAGGCTGAGGAGTTACGCAAGTTATTGTATTTCGTAGAGATTTTTGTTTTTAGCCGGATTATTTTCCACAGGATGTCATGTTGGGTTCATTTTTGTGGATGTGGGTGAGTTGACAGTTTT
>JBDZDL010000007.1:0-246790 GCA_040049195.1 Xanthobacter sp. VNH20 | reverse complement strand
AACAAGCCGCCAAGCCTTCCATGCGATCCCCCAGCCGTCGCCCGATCCGGCCATCGGCTAGAATCGATTCGTCACAAGCCTGCAACCCCAAAGCTATTGTCAAGCGCGTTCAAATGCGATTCCCCTGGAAACCATCCTGCTCCGCATTGCGGACGGCATCGCCCGCATCCGCTTCAACCGGCCCCAGGTGCTGAACGCCCTGAACGAACAGATGATCCTCGCCTTCCGAGACGCCGCCGTGAAGATCGCGGGCGACGCCAGCGTGCGCGTGGTGGTGATGTCGGGCGAAGGGCGGGCGTTCCTGGCGGGGGGAGACGTCGGGCGCTTCCATGCGGCAGGCGCTTCCGCGCCGGACGTGGTCAGCGACCTGATCGTGCCGTTTCACGAAGCCATCACCGTGCTCAACGGCCTGGCCCAGCCGGTGATCGCCTCGGTGAAGGGCGCGGTTGCGGGCGGCGGCCTCAGCGTCGCCATGGCGGCGGACCTGGTGATTGCCGCCGATGATGCCCGCTTCACCATGGCCTATGGCCGGATCGGCACGAGCACCGACGGATCCGCCAGCTGGAGCCTCCCGCGCACCGTGGGCCTGCGCAAGGCGTTGGAACTGGCGCTGCTTTCGGACGTGATCGATGCGCCCGAGGCGCTCCGCATCGGCCTGATCAACAAGGTGGTGCCCCTCGCGGAGCTTGAGGCGCAGACCGACGCGCTGGCGACCCGGCTCGCCGCCGGCGCGACCCAGGCGCTCGGTCGCATCAAGGCGCTGATGCGGGGGTCGTTCAATAACACGCTCGCGGCACAGTTGGAGGCGGAGCGTGCGGCCTTCGTGGCCTGCGCCGGCACCGCCGATTTCGCCGAGGGTGCGGCCGCCTTCGTGGAGAAGCGTGCGCCGGTTTTTACCGGGCAATGAACGGCGGGGGTCGCGGGCGCATAATAACAGAATTAATATGTTATATTGACTTATATTCCAAGATGCGGATAGATAAATCTATCACGCAGATGGAATGTGTTGAATGAGTGTGTCCAGCCCCCGTTTCGCTCCCGCTTCCCGTGCCCATTCCTGGCGGGACTGGGCGCTGTTCGGCGCGGCGTATGCTGTGATTCTGGCGCTGCTGCTTGGCGGCCTTTCCGGCGTGCAGCACAGCGCCGACACGCGCGCCGCGCCCCAAGCCGCAGTGCAGAGCGCATCCGTCCGCTGAGGCGGAGCACGGCCTATCCCTTGAAATCTGAATGTCCCGAACTGTGTCGGGGTGGTCCGCCGCGCCGCGCGGGCGCTTGAAGCGCGGGCGACGGAGGTCGGACCGGCCCTTGGGAGGCTATGGCCTCAGGGCGAAAGACGCTGGAAGGCAGGCAGCGGCTGGCCGCGCGGGGCGGCCTAGCGGGTCAGGACGATCGGCTGGTTGTTGTCGGCGATGACGCCCACGTAACGATTTGCGCCTGAGGGCTGCAGCCGGGCGGTGATCTTGCCCACGTGATTTTGCAGGACGATGTCTGAGCCCAGCACATCCCAGCCCTTGGTCATGAAGATTTCGCTCGGGCAGGAAATGTCCGCCTGCGCGGACAGGCCGCTCGCGCCGCGGACCGTGGACAGCGTCACGGGGCAACTGTGCTGGCCGCCATCCCACGCGAACGTCCAGGCGCCGGCGAGCTGTTCCTGTTCATTGCTCGCGGCATAGGCCGTGCCGCCCGGATTGACCGGCGGCGGGGTGAGGGGAACGGAACTGGCGTTGGCGACGGCGGTGGGCGTGACCGCCGATGCGGCCGTGGTCGCATTGGCCCCCGAGGGACGCGGGACGGAAGCGGTCGTGGCGACCGGCGCCGGCATCGGCGCGCTCTCGACCGAAGCCGTCGGCGCGGACAGGACCCGATTGGACTCCACCGCGCTCGTCTTCGTTCCGAAGCCATCCAACTCGGTGCTGCAACCCGCAAGGAGCAGCCCTGAGGCGAAGACCGCCGAAGCGGGGAAGAACTTCATCAAATGTCTCTCCGGACCTGACCGCAACTTAGCGACACCCGTTTTTTCACGCCACCATCCAGCTTGCGCAAAAAGCGTTAATGCCGGATCAAAAACAGGCTGCTTCGGGCTCCCCCGGAGGCGAAGACCGTAAGCCGGAACAATTTATCGAGAACATGGCAGGAGCATGACCCAGGGGCGCCGCGACAAGATGCCGTCGCCCGGATGCATGCCTCGCGCCTGCTTCCATGACGCCGGCGCGCTTGATTATGCGGGCGCCTTCTTTCTCTATGGGCAGCCAATCGTGCGGAGTGATCCATGTACCAGATGCTTGACCCGAAGACGCTGACCGTCCTCATCACCGGCGGAACGTCAGGCATCGGTGCCGCCACCGCCCGGCGGTTCCTGGCCGCCGGCAGCAAGGTGATCGTCACGGGCCGCCGCGCCGATCGTCTGGCGGCGCTTGCCGCCGAGTTCGGCGATGCCATCCACACGCTGGAACTGGACGTGCGCGACTGGGAGGCCACGCAGGCGGCCTTCGCCGCTTTGCCGGATCCGTTCGCCAATTATAACGTGGTCTGCGCCAATGCCGGCCTCGCCATGGGCCTGGAACCGGCCCAGGCGGCGAACATGAGCGACTGGGAAGAGATGGTCGCCACCAATATCAACGGCGTGCTCTACACCGTGCGCGCCACGCTGCCTTCGATGATCGCGCGCGGCGAGGGGCATGTGGTGTTCACCGGCTCCGTCGCCGGCGATTATCCCTATCCGGGCGGCAACACCTATGGGGCGACCAAGGCGTTCGTGAAGCAATTCTCGCTCAATGTGTGGGCCGACGTGGTGGGCACCGGCGTGCGCGTCACAAATGTGGAGCCCGGCCTGACCGAGACCGAATTCTCCATCGTCCGTTTCAAGGGCGACGAGGATCGCGCCGGAAAGCTGTATGAAGGCGTGAAGCACCTGACCGGCGAGGATATCGCCGAGCAGATCTTCTTCTGCTGCACCGTGCCGCGCAATGTGAACATCAATCGCATCCACGCCCTGGCCGCCGATCAGAGCTTCAGCGCCCTCTCCGTCAAACGCAGATGAGGCGCGGCGAATGAGGGGCCGCATGAGCCGCGGGACTCGTTACCAAACGCGCGGCCGGTCGGATCGGGGAGGGGGCGCGCGGTGAGCTTGCCCAACCTCATCACGCTCGCCCGCATCCTGATGGTGCCGATCCTGGTCTGGTCCATCGCCTCGGGAGAACTGGAACTGGCGTTCTGGCTGTTCGTGCTCGCCGGCGCGTCGGATGCCGTGGACGGCTTCCTCGCCAAGCGGTTTCACATGCAGACGGAGCTTGGCGCCTATCTCGATCCGCTGGCCGACAAGGCGCTGCTGATCTCCATCTATATCTCGCTCGCGGTGGTGGAATTGATCCCGCGCTGGGTCGCGATCGCCGTGGTCACGCGCGATGTCATGATCATCGGCGCGATCCTGCTCTCGGTGCTGCTGGCCCAGCCGGTGACGATCCGTCCGCTGGTGATTTCGAAAGTCAACACGGCGGTGCAGATCGCTTTCGCCGCCCTGGTGCTGGCCAGCGCCGGTCTCGGCCTTCAACCCGGCCGGGCGTTCGAGGTGGGACTGGTGGCGGTAGGCCTCTTGACGGCGCTTTCGGCGGCTGCGTATCTCGCGGAATGGATGCGCCACATGGCGCGCTGACCGCCACGAGCGGCGTACCGGTGCGGGGTCCGGGAGGAGCGATGGCCATTCAGCTTCAGCTTCGCTTCTGGATCGGCGCGCTGTTTGCCGTCGTCATTGGCCTGTGGCTGCTGCGCGGCATTCTGTTACCCTTCGTCGCGGGCATGGCCCTGGCCTATTTCCTCAACCCGGTGGTGGAGCGTTTGTCGCGCATCGGCCTCGGGCGCACGCCGGCGAGCCTGGCCCTGGTGAGTATTTTGGTCCTGGTCGTGGTTCTGCTGCTGCTCGTGGTGCTGCCGCTGCTTTCCAGCCAATTGTTTGAATTCATCACCAACCTGCCATCCTACGTCACGCGCCTGCAAAACCTGGTCACGCAGGAAAACCGGGAATGGCTGAACCGCTTCTTCGGCGATCGCCTGCCGGATGTTCAACGCTCGCTCGCCGACCTGATGTCCCAGGGCGTCAGCTATCTGCTCGGCCTGCTGACGTCCTTGTGGTCGGGCGGGCAGGCGCTGCTCTCGGTGTTCGCCCTGGTGGTGGTGACGCCGGTGGTGGTGTTCTACGTGCTGTGCGACTGGGACCACATGCTGATGACCGTGGACAGCTGGATTCCGGTGCACCAGCGCCCCATCATCCGCCGGCTCGGCCGGGAAATGGACATGGCGGTCGCCGGGTTCGTGCGCGGGCAAGCACTGGTGTGCCTCATTCTCGGCACCTTCTATGCCGTGGCCCTGACCATGTCGGGCCTGAACTTCGGCCTGCTCATCGGCATCGTCTCGGGCTTCATCACCTTCATTCCCTATGTCGGCTCGCTCACCGGGCTGATCCTCGCCATGGGCGTTGCCATCGTTCAGTTCTTCCCGGACTGGACCATGATCGGCACCATCCTCGGCATCTTCCTGGTGGGCCAGACGGTGGAAGGCTACATCCTGTCGCCGAAGCTGGTGGGCGACAGCATCGGCGTGCACCCGGTATGGCTGATGTTCGCCCTGTTCGCCTTCGGCTATCTGTTCGGCTTCGTGGGCCTGCTGCTGGCGGTGCCGCTGACGGCCGCATCCGGCGTTCTGGTGCGCTTCGCCTTCAGCCAATATTTCCACAGCCCTCTCTATACCGGCGAGGAAGACGCCGATCCCTCGCCGCGCGAGACGGTCTGACCCCATGGCCGGGGTTCGCCAATTGCCGCTCGATCTGCCCACCCGGCCGGCCCTGCTGCGGGAGGATTTCCTCGCCGCGCCGGCCAATGCGGCTGCGCTCGCGCTGGTGGATTCCTTCCCCGACTGGCCGGCGCACGTGGTGACCCTCGTCGGCCCCCCGGGCGCCGGCAAGAGCCACCTCGGGGCAATCTTCGCCCGCAAGGCCAATGCCCTGACCCTTGCCGCGCACGACCTCACCCGCGCCGGCGTGCCACAGGCGCTGGCCCAAGGCGCCCTGCTGCTGGAGGATCTGGCGGCGGGAGACTTTGACGAAGCCGCGCTGTTCCATCTGCTGAACCTCGCGCGGGAGCAAAATGCCTTCGTGCTGATGACTGCGCGCACGCCGCCCGCGGCTTTCGTGCTGGCGACCGCGGACCTCGCCTCCCGGCTGCGCGCGGTGCCGAGCGTGGAGATCGCCCCGGCGGATGATGCCCTGCTGGGCGCGGTGCTGGTGAAGCTGTTCGCCGACCGTCAGATCCCCGTGGACGAGGCGACCGTCCAATATCTCCTGCTGCGCATGGAGCGCACGGTCGAAGGCGCGCAGGCCCTGGTGGCCGCCATCGACCGTGCGGCCCTGGCGGCGCGCCGGCCCGTCACACGCTCATTGGCCGCGCAGGTGCTCAGCGAGCAAAAAGCCTTGCGCGGAGAAAGTCCAAGCGACTTTGGCGACGAGGACGACGCGGAGGCCCCACCGTCATAGAGTAGTCATGCAAGACGGCCATGTTCCGCCGGAAAATGGGGGTCTATCGATGAACGCGAATGACACCGTCGCCTTGGCCGTGGTCGAGGATTTTGAACCGGAGGCCAGTGTGGAGACCGTTCTCGAGCTCGCGGGTTCCCCGCAGCGCTTCATCAACCGGGAAATCTCCTGGCTGCACTTCAATCGCCGCGTGCTGGAAGAGGCCTCCAACAAGAACCACCCCCTGCTCGAGCAGCTGCGCTTCCTGTCCATCTCGGCGAACAATCTCGACGAATTCTTCATGGTGCGCGTGGCCGGCCTGAAGGAGCAGATCCGCGAGGGCGTGACCGCTCTCAGCCCGGACGGTCTCACCCCCGCCGAGCAGCTCGCCATCATCATGGACGGCGCCGGCAATCTGATTTTCGATCAGCAGGCCCGCTGGCGTGAACTGCGTGTGGAACTGGCCGGCGTCGGCATCACCCTGGTGGACGGCGCGGATGTGACCGCCGCCGACATCGAACGCCTGGAAGCCCACTTCCTGCACCATGTGTTCCCGGTGCTGACGCCGCTCGCCATCGATCCGGCCCATCCTTTCCCCTTCATCCCCAATCTCGGCTTCTCCCTGGCCCTGCAGCTGGTGCGGCAGAGCGACGGGCGTGGGATGAACGCGCTGATCCGCATTCCCGCCAAGGTCGAGCGCTTCATCCGCCTCGCCGACGGCGAGGGGCAGGGCCTGCGCTTCATCACCCTGGAGCAGATGATCGGGCTGTTCATCGCCCGCCTGTTCCCCGGCTATGCGGTGAAGGGCCAGGGCGTGTTCCGCGTCATCCGCGACAGCGACCTCGACATCGAGGAAGAGGCCGAGGATCTGGTGCGCCTGTTTGAGAGCGCCCTGAAGCAGCGCCGCTACGGCTCGGTGATCCGCATGGAAGCGGATTCGGCCATGCCCGAGGAATTGCGCAATTTCGTCGCCCGCGAACTGAACGTGAAGGACGAGGAGATCTTCGTCGTCACCGGCGTGCTGGCGCTGAACGAATTCTCCCAGCTGGTGTCGGTGGACCGGCCGGACCTGAAGTTTCCGCCCTACAATGCGCGATTTCCCGAGCGCATCCGCGACCATGGCGGAGATTGCTTTCTGGCCATTCGCGAGAAGGACATTCTGGTTCACCACCCTTATGAATCCTTTGACGTGGTGGTTCAGTTCCTTCGCCAGGCCGCCCGCGACCCCAACGTCGTCGCCATCAAGCAGACCCTCTACCGCACCTCCTCCGACAGCCCGATCGTGAAGGCGCTGGCGGAAGCCGCCGAGGCCGGCAAGTCGGTGACCGCGCTGGTGGAGCTCAAGGCCCGCTTCGACGAGGAAGCCAACATCCGCTGGGCACGCGACCTGGAGCGCGCGGGCGTGCAGGTCGTCTTCGGCTTCATCGACCTGAAGACCCACGGCAAGCTGTCCATGGTGGTGCGCCGCGAGGGTGGCACGCTTGCCACTTATTGCCATGTGGGCACGGGCAATTATCACCCCATCACCGCCCGCATCTATACCGACCTGTCGTTCTTCACCGCCGATCCGGTGATCGCCCAGGACGTGGCGCGCATCTTCAACTTCATCACCGGCTACGCGACGCCGGGCGAGCTGGACGTGATGGCGGTGTCGCCCACCACGCTCAAGCCGCGCATCCTCCAGAACATCGCCCAGGAGATCGAGCACGCCCGTGCCGGCCGGCCGGCGGCAATCTGGCTGAAGTGCAACTCGCTGGTGGACCCCGAGATCATCGACGCGCTCTATGCCGCCAGCAATGCCGGCGTGAAGGTGGATTGCGTCATCCGCGGCATCTGCTGCCTGCGGCCCGGCATTCCCGGCCTTTCGGAGAACATCCAGGTCAAGTCGATCGTCGGCCGGTTCCTGGAGCACAGCCGCATCTATTGCTTCGGCAATGGGCACGCGCTGCCGCATCCCCATGCGCTGGTTTACATTTCCTCTGCGGACCTGATGACCCGCAACCTCGACCGCCGCGTCGAAACGCTGTGTCCCATTATGAACCCCACCGTGCACGAGCAGGTGCTGGATCAGATCATGGTGGCCAATCTTATCGACAACGAACAGAGCTGGCGGGTGTTGCCCGATGGCTCTTCGGAACGCATAGTCCCGGCGCCGGGCGAAGAATCGTTCAACGCCCATCGTTATTTCATGACCAATCCGAGCTTGTCGGGACGTGGAAAGTCTCTCAAAGATTCTTCGCCGCGCAGCCTCTACGTCCGCCGCTAAGGGCGGCGGGCCCACGCCGCACACGAGTGACCACATGGCGGTGACGGCGCCTGTTGCCGTCATCGACATCGGGTCCAACTCCGTGCGGCTCGTGGTGTACGAGGCGCTTAACCGCGCGCCGACTCCCATCTTCAACGAGAAGGCGCTCTGCGGTCTCGGTCGGGAAGTTCTGTCCACCGGACGGCTCGCCCAGGACGCCGTCGAACGCGCGCTCTCCGCGTTGAAGCGCTTCCGCGCCCTGTGCGACGCCATGGGGGTCGGGGTGGTCTATGCCCTCGCGACCGCCGCCGCGCGCGATGCGGAGAACGGCCCCGCCTTCATTGCCCAGTGCGAAACCATATGCCGGGCGCAGGTGGAGATTCTCTCCGGCCGGCGCGAGGCGGAGCTTGCCGCCTTCGGCATCGTTTCCGGCGTCCACGCCCCGGACGGGGTGGTGGGCGATCTCGGCGGCGGCTCGCTGGAGCTGGTGGATGTGAAGGGCCAGAAGGTCGGCGCCGGCATCACCTTGCCGCTGGGCGTGCTGGCGCTGCAGGACCGCTCGGGCAAGTCGCTGCGCAAATCCGAGAAGATCATTCGCGACGCCGTGCGGGAAGTTCCCGTCCTGGCGGGCCTGGCCGGGCGCACCTTCTATGCCGTCGGCGGCACATGGCGGGCGCTCGCGCGCCTGCATATGTTCCAGAAGGGCTATCCGCTGCACGTCATGCACGGCTATGTGCTGCCTGCGAAGGAAGCGATCGACTTCACCCGCATCGTCCACCGCGCGGATGCCGAAGCCCTCTCCCACATCGACGCCATTTCTGACGCGCGCCGCTCCCTGCTCGCCTATGGCGCGCTGGTGCTGGAGAATGTGGTGCGCGAGGGACGTCCCTCGGAAATCGTGATCTCCGCCCTCGGCGTGCGCGAGGGCCTGCTCTATGCGCTGCTGGACGCCGAGCAGCGCAAGGAAGATCCGCTCCTCGCTGCCGCGCACGAGCTGAACGAGCTGCGCTCGCGCTCGCCGCAGCACGGCGAGGAATTGGTGCGATGGACGGATTCCTTCTTTGACTCCTCGCGCGCGCTGGAAGAAAGCGCCGACGAGCGGCGCTTGAGGCAGGCCGCGTGCCTGTTGGCGGATATCGGCTGGCGCGCCCATCCCGATTATCGCGGGGAGCAGAGCCTCAACATCATCGCCCATGCCGCCTTCGTGGGGGTGGACCATCCCGGCCGCGCCTATATCGCGCTCGCCGTCTATTTCCGGCACATGGGCCTTTCCGAGGACGAATATGCCCCGCGCATCCTGGAGCTGGTCTCCACCGGCATGCTGGACCGGGCCCGCATCCTCGGGGCGTGCATGCGGGTTGCCTATCTGCTCTCCGCCGCCATGCCGGGCATTCTTCCGCGCACGGAGCTGGAGGTGCGGGGCGAAACCGTTGTGCTCAGCGTGCCGAACGATCTCGCCGACCTGATCAACGACCGCGTCCATAGCCGCCTGCGGCAGCTCAGCAAGCTCATCGGCCGCGAGCCGGTGGTCGTTACGGTCTGAAGCAGGGGACGGTCTGAAGCAGGGCCCGGTCGCACGATCCGGGGCCGGTTCGGCCTGCACGCGATTGAAGCCCGCGAAGAAAAGGCCCGGTGCTGCCGGGCCTTACTTATGTTACGCGCGGCACTCCTTCCGATGAAGCTAGGCCACCTCGGCGCTGGTGCGCTCCACCGCGACCACCCGGCCGCGATCCACCGCCAATGCCAGCTTTCCCGCCTTCAGGGCGAGGGCGCGGTCGCCGAACAATTCGCGCCGCCATCCGCTCATGGCCGGAACATCCGCCTCGTCGCTCACCGCGATGCGTTCCAGATCGTCGGTGGTGGCGATCACCTTGGCGGCCACCGCGTGCTGCTCTGCGGTCATGCGCAGGAGCACCTTGAGCAGCTCGACCGTCGCCGAGGCGCCGTTGGGCAAGGGCTTGTCCCGTTCGATGCGCGGCAATGTCTTGGGATCCCGGGCAAGGCCCTTGCGTACCGCCTCCAGGACGGCCTCCCCATAACGCGAGCGCTCGAACCCCTTGGGCAATGAGCGCAGCTCGGCCAGTTTCTCAGGTGTCTGCGGCTGCTGGAGTGCGATCTCGCCGATCACGTCGTCCTTGATGATGCGGCCGCGCGGCTGGTCGCGGGCCTGCGCCTCGCGCTCGCGCCACGCCGCCAATTCGACGAGCACCGCCAGCTCGCGCGGCTTGCGCACGCGCGATTTCAGGCGCTCCCACGCATTCTCCGGCTCCTGGCGATAGGTGGCGGGGGAGGTGAGCACCTTCATCTCCTCGCCCACCCACTCGCTGCGCCCGCGGGCCTGAAGATCCTGCAGGAGCTTGAGATAGATGTCGCGCAGATGGGTGACATCGGCGATCGCATAGACCAACTGCGCCTGGCTGAGCGGGCGGCGCGACCAATCCGTAAAGCGCGAGGATTTGTCGATGGCATGGCCGCACAGGCGCTGCACCAGCTGGTCGTAGGAAATGCTGTCGCCGTAGCCGAGCACCATGGCCGCCACCTGGGTATCGAACACCGGATGGGGAATGATGCCGGCGAGGTGCCAGACGATTTCGATGTCCTGGCGCCCGGCGTGAAACACCTTCATCACCCGCTCGTTCGCCATCAGCGCGAAAAAGGGCGACAGATCGATGCCATCGGCGAGGGCGTCGATGATGATGGCCTCGTCCGGCGTGGCCGCCTGGATGACGCACAGTTTCGGCCAGAATGTCGTCTCGCGCAGAAACTCTGTGTCGACGGTGACGAAATCGTGGCGGGCCAGGCGCTCACAGGCCGCTGCGAGCGCCTCGGTGGAGGTGATCGGATCCATGCGACAAACCATAACGGAAGGCATGTGGGCGGCGAAAGACCCCCGCGCGCAGAGAGGTCAAACCTTTGCCTCTTTTGCCATGCGCAAGGCATCTTCCGCCGTACCGGGGTGACCGAGAAAATAGCCCTGAACATAGGTGCAGCGTTCTGCGCGCAGGATTTCCAGCTGCTCCGCGCGCTCCACGCCTTCCACCGTGGTGGAGACGGAGATCGCATCCGCCAAGCCCTGCATCGCGCGGATAATGGGCAAGGAATGGGTATCCTGGCCCAATCCGTTCACGAAGGCGCGGTCGATTTTGATTCGATCAATGGGCAGCGTGCGCAGATAGCCGAGCGAGGAATAGCCGGTGCCGAAGTCGTCGATGGCGATCAGGATGCCGCGGGTGCGGAAGTTCTGGAGGATTTCCCGCACGCTCGCGCCTTCCTGGAGCAAGGTGGTCTCCGTGAGTTCCAGCTCCAGCCGGCGAGGGGCGAGACCGGAGCGCCGCAGCGCGCCGTTCACCTGCGCCTCCACTTCCCCTGTGCGGAACTGGATCGGCGAAAGGTTGACCGAGACGGTGAGCGGCGCCGGCCATGTCGCCGCCGTAAGACAGGCCTGTTCGAGCACCCAGGCGCCGATGGGGACGATAAGGCCGGTATCCTCGGCAGCGGGGATGAAGGTCGTGGGGGCCACGATGCCGCGGCTCGGATGGCGCCAGCGCAACAGCGCCTCGAAACCGGCAAGGGCGCCGCTCTGGCAGGCGAAGATCGGCTGGTAGCACAGGAAGAATTGCTGCTGGCGCCAGGCTTCGTCAAGATCGAGTTCGAGCGTGCGCCGCGCGACCGCGGCGTGCTCCATCTGCCGCTCGAACAGGCGGGAGAGGCCGCGCCCGTCGTTCTTCGCGCGATAGAGGGCGAGGTCCGCGTTTTTCAGCAGTTCCACCCCTAGCCGCGCGTCCTGCGGGGCGAGCGCGATGCCGATGCTGCCGCCGGCGATGACCCTGTGGTGGTTGAGCGTGAAGGGCTCGCGGATCGCGCTGATGATCTGCCCTGCGAGGCTCAACGCCTCGGTTGCCCCGCCGCCCCGCTGGAGGATGCCGAACTCGTCGCCGCCGATGCGGGCCAGCATGTCACCGGGCGCGAGATAATCCTCCATGCGGCGGGCCACCGCGCGCAGCAGGTCGTCGCCGATCGCGTGGCCGAGCGTGTCGTTGACCGACTTGAAATAGTCGAGGTCCAGGAACAACAAGGCAAAGCCGTGCGTGTCCATTTCATCGCTGAGCAGCGCGTCGAGCTGCTCCAGGAAATGCAGCCGGTTCGGCAAGGCGGTCAATTCGTCCTGGCGCGCGGAGCGATAGGCGTTCTGGGCAAACTCCTGCTGCGCCCGCAACTGACGGACCGCCATGATCACCGCCACGGTAATGGCAAGGCAGATCAGGCCCGAGGCCACCAGGATCGGCAGGATCTGCGTGCGCAGCGACCGCGAGACGTCTTCCGAGGTATCACTCACCATGATCGACAGCGGGAAGTGTGCCAGGCTCTGGAACGCCGCCAACCGCTCCTGCCGATCCACCAGGCCGGGTGGAATCAGCCGTTCCTGCAAACCCGACGAGTTCTCCGTGGAGAACAGATGGCGCATGAGCGCGCGCTGGGCGGAGTGGTTGATGTTGTCCGCGACCGGTGGATAGCTGGCGAGGACCACACCATCCTGCCGGCACAGGGCGATGAAACCGCCGGGCCCGAGGTCGATCCCGCCATAGAAGTTCTCGAAATAGCTGCGCCGCATGGCCGCCAGCACCAGGCCGAGAAAACTGCCGTCCGGCGCGGAAAACCGGTGGGCGAGATAGATGGTCGGGGTACCCGTCCCCCGGTTGTTGACGGGAGCGCTGACGAACTGCGTTTCCGACGCGCCGGTGCTGAGGGCGCTGAAATAGTCCCGATCCGACACGTTCACGTCGGGAATTGGCCAATAGCGCGAGAAATTCAGCAGCTTGCCCTTGGTGCCGATGATGGTGATCGCATCGATCTGCGGCAAGGCGTGCACGCGCTGTGCGAGGATTTCGTGTATCTCATAGGTCGAGGCGGCGCGCGCGAGCTTCTCTGGGTCGGTCGCCCCGAGCACGTTCAGGCGTTCGATCAGGCTGCGCTGAATTTGCTCGGCCCCCTGGAAGGCGCGGTCGGTCTGTTCCGCCAGGGTCAGCGCGAGATTTTCCAGTTCGCGATGACGGTCGCCCAACGCCCGGTCCCGCAGAAAAACCGTGAGCACGATGGTCGCGACGAGGACGGTGATGATAAAGGCGCCGCCCAGGCCCACCGCCCAGCGCGCAGCGTCCCAGGTGCGCACGCTCGCGAACGTGCCGCCCGGCTTTGCTGCATCGGTTGAACGGGCCGTCGCTTCCATCATTCTCATCGTGGCGCTTTGCATGCCACATTTCACGTTATACGCGTTGGGTTGGCATCAACAGGGGCTGCCTATGTTGCGGGGCAGCAAATCCCCTTGAAACCGCATGAGACGGCCCGGCGGCCTTGACAAGCAAGGATGCCCATGCACCTTCCGGCGGCCCGCTTCGCCCGTCCTTTGCGGCAGCGCGTTTGTCCCAAGGTTGTCCGAAAGGCCGCTCGTCATGTCCCCCGCCATGCATCGCTACCGCACGCACACTTGCGGCGCGCTCACCGACGCCCTGGTGGGCGAAAGCGTCCGTCTGTCCGGTTGGTGCCACCGCATTCGCGACCATGGCGGCGTGCTTTTCATTGATCTGCGAGACCATTACGGCCTGACCCAGGTGGTGATCGACCCCGACAGCCCGGCCTTCCAGGCGGCGGAAAAGGTGCGCGCCGAGTGGGTGGTGCGGATCGACGGCAAGGTGCGCCTGCGTCCCGAGGGAACCGAGAATGCGGATCTGCCCACCGGCAAGGTCGAAGTCTATGCGGTCGGCTTGGAAGTGCTCGGCGCCGCAGCGGAACTGCCGCTGCCCGTGTTCGGCGACCAGGACTATCCGGAAGACATTCGACTAAAGTATCGATTCCTCGATTTGCGGCGCGAAAAACTTCACAATAATATTATGTTGCGCGGCCGCGTCATCGATGGCCTGCGCCAGCGGATGAAGCAGAGCGGCTTCTTCGAATTCCAGACGCCGATCCTCACCGCCTCCTCGCCCGAGGGCGCGCGCGACTTCCTGGTGCCCTCGCGCATCCATCCCGGCAAGTTCTATGCGCTGCCGCAGGCGCCGCAGCAGTACAAGCAGCTGATCATGATGAGCGGCTTCGACCGCTATTTCCAGATCGCGCCCTGCTTCCGCGACGAGGACCCGCGCGCCGACCGCCTGCCGGGCGAGTTCTACCAGCTCGACCTGGAGATGAGCTTCATCGAGCAGGAAGACGTGTTCGCGGCCATGGAGCCGGTGCTCACCAGCGTGTTCGAGGAGTTCGGCAAGGGCAAGCCGGTCACGCACAACTGGCCGCGCATTCCTTATGCGGATGCGCTGCGCAAATACGGCACCGACAAGCCGGACCTGCGCAATCCGCTGGTGATGCAGGACGTCTCCGAGCATTTCCGCGGCTCGAACTTCAAGGTGTTCGCGCGCATGCTCGAAGACCCGAAGAACCAGGTGTGGGCGATCCCCGGCCCGACCGGCGGCAGCCGCGCCTTCTGCGACCGCATGAACAGCTGGGCGCAGGGCGAGGGCCAGCCGGGGCTCGGCTATATCATGTGGCGCGAGGGCGGGGAGGGCGCCGGCCCGCTCGCCAACAATATCGGACCCGAACGGACCGAGGCGATCCGCGCGGCGCTCGGCCTCCAGGCGGGCGATGCCGCTTTCTTCGTCGCCGGCGACCCGTCGAAATTCTACAAGTTCGCCGGCCTCGCCCGCACCAAGGTGGGCGAGGAACTGAACCTCGTGGATACCGAGCGGTTCGAGCTGGCCTGGATCGTCGACTTCCCGTTCTACGAATGGTCCGACGAAGAGAAGAAGATCGACTTCTCCCATAATCCCTTCTCCATGCCGCAGGGTGGCCTCGAGGCGTTGCAGGGCCAGGACCCGCTCACCATCAAGGCGTTCCAGTACGACATCGCCTGCAACGGCTACGAGATCGCCTCCGGCGGCATTCGCAACCATCGCCCCGAGGCGATGCTGAAGGCGTTCGAGCTCGCCGGTTACGACGAGGCGACGGTGGTGGAGCGGTTCGGCGGCATGTACCGCGCGTTCCAATATGGCGCGCCGCCCCATGGCGGCATGGCGGCGGGCATCGATCGCATCGTGATGCTGCTGTGCGGCGCCTCGAACCTGCGCGAGATTTCGCTGTTCCCCATGAACCAGCGCGCCGAGGACCTGTTGATGGGCTCGCCCGCCGAGGTGACGCCCAAGCAGCTGAAGGAACTGCACATCCGTCTCAATCTGCCGCAGAAATAAGCGGCGCGACGGTTGCCACGGTGAACGAACGCCCTCCCCGCGGAGGGCGTTCGCGTTTCAGGGGCCGGCGACGAGGTCCAGCGAGAGCGCGCGCGCGGTGGCGAGGGGATCGTCGGTTTGGGCGAGATCCAGCAGCTTTACGTCGCCCTTGGGGGCCAACGTGAGGGTGAGCGTTTTCGGCGTCTTGAGGAATTGCACCAGCGCCGCGCCGACGCGCTCGGCATCGGGAAAGTCCGCGCTCGTGGCCCGCGCCTGCTCCTGCACCACCGCGATCAGTTCGCCGCGCATCTGCTCCACGTCCACATTCGCCACATCGGCATAGGCGCGCAGCGCCAGTTCGGCGACACCGAGGTTGGCGAACACGATCTTCACCGGCCCGAGCCCCGCAGTGTCGAGCGCGCCCAGAGCCGAGGTGGAATTGTCGAAGGCCGCCGGTGCGATCCCGGTGAGGCGGGCGTCCAGCGCGATGGAGAAGGCCTGTTCCACCTGCGCGCTCGCCGGGCCGATGACGAGCGCCTGCGCGGCTTGGTCATAGGCCGTATCAAGCGTGAAGCTCAGCGTCGCGCTGGCCATCCCCGCCGCGACCAGGAGGTTGAACGGCACCCCGTCGTCCGCCGAGATGGGGCCGGTGATCTCCTGTGCGCGCAGGCTGAATTTGGTCGGCACGGCGCCGATGAACGCGCCCCAGGACAAGGCGAAGCGGCCGACCGAGATGGTACCGGCGGCGTTGAGCTCCGGCACTTTGAGGTCGGCGAACTCGAACCCATCCAGGATGCGGAACAGTGCCAGCACGGAATCCGCCGAGGTGTCGGCACCCTCGCTCACGGTCTTCGCCGCCAGATCCATGATGGCAGCCAGCGAAAGCCCGTTCACCACGCCATTACCGAGGGTAATGGTGGCGCCGTCCTTGCTGTGCTCGACGATGCCGGAGGCCTGCAGGCGCTGGAGTTTTCCGGCGGTGTAGCCGGTCATCGCCAGGGTGCCGATCTCCATCTTGCCGCTGGCCTCCGAAAGGGAGGCCTGGCTCATGGAGATGGTGGCGAAGCTCACGCCCTTGAGGACATCGGAGGTCAGCGTGATCAGGCGTGCCGATTCCTCCGTGGAAAGAGTGTGGCCGGGCTGCGCCAGGGCGTTCAGGGCATCGAGCCGGGCAAGATTGAGAAGGCCGGGATCGAGGGCCACACCTTCCGCCAGGAGGTTGCTCACCATCACGGCGGCGCCACCGTCTTGGGTGAGGGAATAGCTGGCGGCCGAAACGCGGCCGTAGAGCGGCATGTAGCCGGCCGCTGCGGGGGCGGCCTGAGGTTGCGTGAGCGCCAGCAGCGGCGCGGTGTCGACGGCGTCGGCATCGATGCCCTCCAGCACGCCGGCGAAACCCTGCGCGGCGCTCTGCGGTCCGATCTGCGAGCGCAGCCCGATGCGATCGAGATGGATATGGGCGATCTTGCCTTGGCCGATGCCTTCGGCGCGGAAGGCGCCATACTCCACATCGACGCTCTGGGCGTCGGTGCCTGGGGTCTGCTGGGTCGGCGTCACGGCGGCGACGCGCACCCGCGCCGTTGCCCGCGGCAGCACGATACGCTCGGCGCTCGTCTGCGCGAAATGCGTGAGCACCGCACGCAGGGCCGCGGCGCTCGTGTCTTGCGCGGGCGGCAGGACGAAGGCCGCCGGGCCCGAATAACGCGCCACCTCGACGAGCGGCGTCTCATAGGTGGTTTCGCCGCCTGGGACCGTGGTGCGCACCTCCACCGCGCGCAGCTTTATCGAATCGGCGGTGAAGCGGCTGCCGGAGGGCGGGGCAATGCCGTCGGCGGTGAAACGGCCGATCTTGACGGTGGAGCTGCCGTCGGCGGCGGCAATGGTGATGTCGTCGACGCTCAGCGCGCGGCCGCGGAAATCAAATGCAATTTCGCCATGGCTGGCCTGCGTGCCCGATTGGCGCAGGCTCGCGAAAATCTTCTCAACTTCCCCGCGTGCCTTCATCCCGCTCCAGAAGCTGAAGCCGAAATAGCCGCCAAGCCCGAGAACGACCAGCGCCAGGACGGCGATTATGGCCTTTTTCATGGGTGCACCTTTTTTCAGTCTGCGGTTGCGGCGAGAGTTGCGCGGCGACGTGATGAACTGCCGAAAAACGTTGCGCTTACCCGTGACATCCCTGCCGCCGAGGGCTACCGTGCCGCCGGTTTTGAAACAAGCGGTGTTTAAGAGGGGTCGGGAAGGGAATGGCGTCCAACATCTCAGATGATCTGCGCTCGGGTGCTCTCATTTATCATCGCCTGCCCCGGCCCGGAAAACTCGAAATTCAGGCCACCAAGCCCTTGGGCAACCAGCGCGATCTCGCGCTCGCCTATTCGCCTGGCGTCGCCGCCGCCTGCATGGCCATCAAGGCCGATCCGCTCCAGGCCGCCGAGCTGACCATCCGCCAGAATCTGGTGGGCGTGGTGTCGAACGGCACGGCCGTGCTCGGCCTCGGCAATATCGGCCCGCTCGCCTCCAAGCCGGTGATGGAAGGCAAGGCGGTGCTGTTCAAGAAGTTTGCCGGCATCGATGTGTTCGACATCGAGATCGCCGCGAGCGAGGTGGACCATATCGTCGAGACGGTCGCGGCGCTGGAGCCCACGTTCGGCGGCATCAACCTTGAGGATATCAAGGCCCCGGAATGCTTCGAGGTGGAAAAGCGCCTGCGCGAGCGCATGAAGATCCCGGTCTTCCATGACGACCAGCACGGCACGGCCATCATCGTCGGGGCGGCGGTGCGCAACGCCTTGGAAATCGGCAATCGGAAGATCGAGGATATCAAGATCGTCGCCTCCGGCGCCGGCGCGGCCGCGCTCGCCTGCCTCAACCTGCTGGTGACGCTCGGCGCCAAGCGCGAGAACATCTGGGTCTGCGATATCGAGGGCGTGGTCTATGAAGGCCGCGAGACCCTCATGGATCCCTATAAGGCGATCTATGCGCAGAAGACCGACGCCCGTTCGCTCGGCGAGGTCATCGACGGCGCGCACATCTTCCTCGGGCTGTCGGCCGGCGGTGTGATGACCCAGGACATGGTCAAGCGCATGGCGGATCGCCCGCTGATCCTCGCGCTCGCCAATCCGAACCCCGAAATCATGCCGGAGGAAGCGCGCGCCGCCCGTCCCGACGCGATGATCTGCACCGGCCGGTCGGATTTCCCGAACCAGGTCAACAACGTCCTGTGCTTCCCCTACATTTTCCGCGGCGCGCTGGATGTCGGTGCGACCGACATCAACGCCGAAATGAAGATGGCGGCGGTGGAAGCCATCGCGGCCCTTGCCCGCGAGACCCCGTCCGACGTGGTCGCCCGCGCCTATGGCGGCGAGACCCGGTCCTTCGGGGCCGATTCGATCATTCCCTCGCCGTTCGATCCCCGCCTGATCCTGCGCATCGCTCCGGCGGTGGCCCGCGCGGCGATGGAAACCGGCATCGCCACCCGGCCGATCACGGATTTCGAGGTCTATGCGGACAAGCTGGACCAGTTCGTGTTCCGCTCCGGCTTCATCATGCGCCCGCTCTTCACCCGCGCGAAGCTGGACAAGAAGCGCGTGATCTATGCCGAGGGCGAGGACGAACGCGTGCTGCGCGCCGCCCAGGCGGTGGTGGAAGAAGGCATCGCCCGGCCGATCCTGGTGGCGCGGCCAAGCGTGCTCGAAACCCGCCTTCAGCGTTTCGGCCTGTCGATCCGTCCGGGCACCGATTTCGATCTGATCAATCCCGAGGATGATCCGCGCTATCGCGATTATGTGCGCACCTATGTGGAGATCGCCGGGCGCAAGGGCGTGACCCCCGATGCCGCCCGCACCCTGGTGCGGACCGACAATACGGTGATCGCCGCGCTCGCCGTGCAGCGGGGCGAGGCGGATGCCATGCTCTGCGGCATTGAGGGGCGCTTCAATCGCCGCTTGCGTCATGTGCGGGACATCATCGGCCTCGCGCCGGGCGTGCACGAGCTGGCCGCGCTCTCGCTGCTGATCACGCCCAAGGGCAATTTCTTCATCTGCGACACGCAGATCCAGAACGAGCCGACGGCCGCCGATCTCGCGGAGATGACCATCCTGGCCGCAGCCCACGTGCGGCGGTTCGGCCTTGAGCCGCGCATCGCGCTGCTGTCCCATTCCAATTTCGGTTCGCACGAAACCGCGTGTGCCAAGCGCGTGCGCGGTGCGCTCGAACTAATCCTGCAACGGGACCCGTCGCTGGAAGTGGATGGCGAGATGCAGGCCGACGCGGCGCTGCTGGAAGATGTGCGTGAGCACGTGTTCCCCAGCTCGCGTCTTTCGGGCGCAGCCAACGTGCTGGTGATGCCGGACCTCGACGCCGCCGACATCGCCTACAACATGATCAAGGTGCTGGGCGATGCGCTGCCCGTGGGGCCGATCCTGATGGGCACGGCCAAGCCCGCGCACATCCTCGGCCCGTCGGTGACGGCGCGCGGCATCGTCAACATGACGGCGGTAGCCGTGGTGGAAGCCCAGGGCGCGCTCTGAGCGTTCCGCCTCTTCGATCGGAAATGAAAAGGCCCGGGAGCATCTCCCGGGCCTTTTTCGTTGCGCCGCGGCTGGATCGGAACGCCTAGCCGTCCCAGCGGCGCGGACGATAGAAGGTGTGAACCCCGATGCGGTCCAGCTTGCGCATTTCGCGCACCCAGCTCGGCCGCACCCAATAGGCATGATAATGCGTCGCGCGGCCGACGCTCGAAAGCCAGAGCTTGCCGTCCAGCATATCGGACGCGATCTGCTTCGCCTGCAGCCACATATCGGGCTCGCGGATCACATCCTTCACGTCATCGCAGGCGAAGGTGAATTGGCAGGCCAGGTGGCGGTGCGCGTTCTGGTAGACGGTCTTGCAGACGTCGTTGGGATAATAGCCGGAAAACACCCGGTTCATCACGACCTGGGCAACCGCGATCTGGCCGCGTTTGGGTTCGCCACGGCTCTCGAAATAGATCGCTTCGGCGAGGCATTTCTCCGCCCGCGCGCGGGCCGGGCCGGCGAGCGCAAGGCGCGTGGCGGGGCTGGCGTCGCCGCTCATGAGGCCGCTCACGACGCCGCTGGCCTCATCGTCCTGCGGGGGAACCGGCGGCATGGGTGGCAAGGTCGATGCGCTGGGCGGCAGGGCGGCATATTCGAAGGGGAGGGGCGGAAACAGCCCGCCGTTCTGGCCGAACACCACCCGAAGGTCGTGGACGATCGGCCTGTCCTGGGCGGTCTGCATGCCTTGCGCCGTGCCCTCGCTGGCATCGAGCGACAGGCCGGCGATATCCGGCGCTTCCAGTTCCGCGCCGTCTTGAGCGTCCCCCGGCGGCGGCGGCTCGCCGAAGATCAGCGCCTGCGGCGCTTCGCTGGAGGTGTCGAGCGCGCTCATGTCGGGGCCGAAGGTGGACGGGATGTCCTCTTCTGCGGCGATGCTTTCCTCGTCCAGCCCCGGCAGGCTCAGCACCTGGTCGAGCGCGAGTTCCAGATAGGCGCCATCTGAATTGGGCGAGGGGCCGAACACGGCGGGCGTCTCGGGGTCCTCGTCCCGATCGGCGAGCAGGACAGCGGGATCGCTGGGCGGAAGCGCGCCGCCCAGCACCAGCGGCGGCGGATAGGCATAGGTGCTGTCGGCATTCGCGGGAACAGAGGTGGTGGAGGCGGACGCGACCCGCACCGCCGCCTGGGGTGCGCCCGGATCCGGGGCGGAGGGGCCGAGAAGAGGTTCCCAATCCAGCGTCGCCACGCGCAGCGCACGAACCGGCGCCGAGAGCAGGCCGCCCTGCGCCCGCTCGGCCGCCGCGCGGGAGAGGAAGATGTCGGATGGCAGCATTTGCGGGTACGCCGCCGTTGCGACAAGGCATCCGGCCGCCGCCAGAATGCAAGCCGGCACACGCACGCCGAAATACCAAACCATGGGATCGCCCTCACAGGAAGCCAGCGAACGAACGCCGACGCCTGGAGAGAAAAATCACTTATCAACCTTACGAGCGGGTTAAGCGCGCCGCAAATGCCGCTTCCCGGCTGAAGGGCCCGGTCGCGGAAACCGCGATTTTGCGGGCGAGGGCGAGCCCCTCGGTGCCGAATCGCAGGCGAATCGCCTCCTCCACCCACTGCTGTTCTTGCCCCGCCCGCTGCGCCGCCAGCCGGCCGTCCACCGCCAGATGCGCCTGGTGCGCGGCAAGCGCGGCGTCGAACGCCTCCAGCCCCTCGCCGCTCGCTGCGGAGAGGCGAATGACCGGCACCGTCCATTGCGACGGCAGGCCGCTCAGCGAGAGCGCGCCGCTGACGTCGGCCGCCGCGCGCCGCGCGATATCGGCCATGTCCGCCTTGGTGACCACGATGATGTCGGGCAATTCCATCACGCCTGCCTTCATGAACTGAAGGCTGTCGCCCGAGGCCGGCTGGATGCACAGGACCACGCTGTCGGCCACGAGCCCGATGTCCGCCTCCGATTGGCCGACGCCGACGGTCTCGACGATCACGAGATCGAACACGGCGCGCATCAGCACCACCGCCGCCACCGCATCATCCGAAAGGCCGCCCAGCCGGTCGCGTGCCGCCATGGACCGCACGAACACGCCGCGATCTTCCGGGTCGGTCTGGATCCGCGCCCGATCGCCCAGGAGCGCACCGCCGGTGCGGCGCGAGGAGGGATCGACCGCCAGCACCGCGACCGTGCGGCCCGCCGTGCGGGCTCGGCGTACCAGCGCATTGGTGAGCGTGGATTTGCCCACCCCCGGCGGGCCGGTCAGGCCAAGCACGAGCGCCTTCGGCTCGCGGGCGGCGCGGTCCAGCAAGGCCACCAGGGGCGGCTTGCCGCGCTGGGTCTCCACGGCAGCCAGCGCCTGTGCCAGCGCCCGCTTGCCGCCGGCGCGCAAGGTTTCAAGATCGGGAATCTGGGGAATATGGACAGACATGGTGGGAAGTCTAAAGCATGCTCCCGTCCGGCAGAAACGGGCGCCCAAATAAAAAGGCGCCGGCTTACGCCGACGCCTTTCCATTGATCGGACACGTGCGGGGGAACGAGCCGATCAATAGCTCCGTCATGGCCAAGGCGGGAAACGATGGAGCGGCAACCCCTGGGGCCGTCCTGCCCATCGTCATGCAACGCGTGGATGCAAGAGGTAGCATTATTTGTTGGTTCTAATGTACCAAGCTCAACATGAACGAGAGATGAGCGGACCGCTCAGATCGAGTTCATTAGAGGTAATAATGTAAAGAATTGAGCGCCGGGCACGTGTTTCGAGACGGGATGGCTTGCCTCAGCCTGTTGTTTTCATTCAAGGACGGAGCGGTTTTCTGCCTTCTCCCAACGGAACGCGAGACGGCGGGTCACACGCGTTTCACGGCATCAGGGGTAATATGTCTCTACAATCAGAGCGGGTAATAAACGTGTCCGTACTGTTGAATATGTTCGGCATTTTTCTCCGCTTGGGATTGACCTCCTTCGGGGGGCCTATTGCCCACCTCGGTTATTTCCGTGAGGAATTCGTTGTGCGCCGGGCCTGGCTGACGGATCGCGCCTATGCCGATCTGGTCGCCCTCTGCCAGTTCCTGCCGGGGCCGGCGTCGAGCCAGGTCAGCATGGCGGTGGGGCTGATGCGGGGAGGCTTGCCCGGCATGTGCCTGGCCTTCATCGGCTTCACCTTGCCGTCCGCCGTCCTCATGGTTGCATTCGCCTTCGCGCTCGAGGGCGTGGACGGGCTCGGCGGTGCAGGCTGGGTGGCAGGGCTGAAGGCGGCGGCCGCGGCCGTCGTATGCCATGCGGTGCTTGGCATGGCGCGCAGCCTCTGCCCGGAAAAGCGCACCACGTCCATTGCGCTCTGCGCCGCCATCCTGGCGGTCTGCCTGCCCGGCAGCGGGGGGCAATTGCTCGCCATCGCGCTCGGGGCGCTCGCCGGCTATCTCGCGCTCCATTCGGTAACCGGTGCGGCTGCCGAACCTTTTCCGCCGCTCGGTATTTCGCGCCGCATGGCAATCTGCGCCCTGGTTCTGTTCGGCGCCGCTCTGCTGCTCCTGCCTCTCGCCGCCGGCCTGACCCACGCGGGCGGCTGGGATCTGGCGGAGCGTTTCTTTCGCGTCGGTTCGCTGGTGTTCGGCGGCGGCCACGTGGTGCTTCCGCTACTGGATGCGGAGACGGTGGGCACCGGCCTCGTGTCCAAGGACGCATTCCTCGCCGGCTATGGCGCGGCGCAGGCCATGCCCGGCCCGCTGTTCACCTTCGCCGCCTTTTTGGGCGCGGTCGCACAGCGCCCGCCCTCGGGCATTGCCGGGGCGAGCATTGCGCTGCTCGCCATTTTTGCTCCGTCCGCTTTGCTGGTGGTGGGCGCGGTGCCGTTCTGGGAGCGCCTGCGCGGCGCAACCGGAGCCCGGCGCCTGCTGGCCGGGGTGAATGCGGCGGTGGTGGGCCTGCTGGGCGCGGCCCTATGGACCGTCGTTCTGCCGGAGGGAGTCACGGGGCCTTACGCCTTCGCCCTTGCGGCCGGATGCTATCTCGGCCTCGCCGTCTGGCAGGTGCCGGCCTGGGCCATAGTGGTCCTCGCCGCCGTGGCCGGTGCCCTTGTGCTTTAAAGCGCAGTGCCGGAATGCTGCGGCTCGATCTGGGCCTTGCGCGCGGCCGCGCGCTTCGCCACTTTCATATTTTTCCAGGACCGATCTCATGAGCGAAACCAATCCCTTCGGCGGCAGCATCACCCATCTCACCCCCGCCGAGGTCAAGGCCGGCATGGAGGATGGCAGCATCCTCCTGGTGGATGTGCGGGAGCCAGATGAAACGCGTGCCGAGCGCATTCCGCATGCCGTGCTGATGCCGCTCTCCACTTTCGACCCCACGGCCTTGCCGGAAGCGCAGGGCAAGCGGATCGTCTTCTCCTGCCGCTCGGGCCAGCGTTCGCAACGCGCGGCGGCCATCGTGCAGGCTTCGGGCCTCCCGCTGGAAGAGCACATGCAAGGCGGGATTCTCGGCTGGAAGCAGGCCGGCTTCCCGACCGAGCAGGGCTGAAGCACCCGCCACACAGCAGCGATGCCAGCGCCGGGCGGGGTGGCTCTGAGGGGCTAGAACCCCGCCGTTGCCGGCGTGGCGCGCGCGAACCGAAGAGAGACCCGCGTGCCCTGGGCGCGCGGTTCAAACGCGAGGTCCGCGCCCAGCTTGTTGGACATGGCCCGCACGATGCGGTTGCCGAGTCCGTTGGACTGAGCTGCCAAATCCGGCGACATGCCCGCCCCGTCGTCCTCAACCGCCAGCAGGATCTCGTCGCCCGCGTTCCGCAACTCGACCCGCACCGGGCCGGAGCCGCCGGGATAGGCATATTTCGAGGCGTTGATTACCAATTCCGTCACGATCACCCCGATGGCCACGGCGCGATCCGGGTCAATCTCGATGTGATCGGCCTCGATCGAGAGCGTGACGCCGAATTCGGCATGCTTGGCGGAAATCTGGAGATCGTCCAGCAACGAGGATAGATACTGGTCCGCCGCAACCGTCGTGACCTGGTCCGACGTATAAAGCCGGCGATGTACCTGGGCGACCGCCGCGACACGCCCCCGGGCAGCGTTCAGCGCTTCCTGGACTTCCAGATTCTCGGTGGCTCCGGCCTGGACGTGCAGCAGGGAAACGATGATCTGCAGGGAGTTACCGACCCGGTGGTTCATCTCCCGCAGCAATAGCGCGCGTTCGGCGGCGAGCGCCTCGAACCGGTCGCGCGCGGCGCGGATTTCCGCTTCGGCCGCTTCGTGGGCCTTGCGCATCTTCACCGCGTCGAGCGCGGCGGCGATGGCCGAGCGCAGCAATTCGATGAAGTCGCCCTGGATTTCCTTCACCACATAGTCGGTCGCACCCGCCTTGAGGGCGGCGACCGCGATGCGGCTTTCCTGCGTGCCCGTCACATAGACCACGGGCGGCGGATCAGGCAGCGCGCGGATGGAGGCGAGGGTTTCCAGGCCGTCCTGTCCCGGCATGTAATGGTCGAGAGCGACCACGTGGATGCCGCCCTGGGCCAATCGCGCCAGGCCTTCAGTACCGGAGGTTGCGGTTTCCACCACATAGCCGAGCCGCCCGAGCTGGCGCTGCACCAGGCGCCCGAGGCCGGGATCATCGTCGACATAAAGCACCCGCACCGCGTCCGTCGACGCGGCGGCTTCGCGTGCATGCCTCAAGTCATCATCGGGCTGCGCCGCGTCGGGCATCACTTGGCCTTCGGCACCTGGATCACGGAAAAGAATAGGCCCAACTGACGGATCGCGTTCGCGAAATTCTCGTAATTGACCGGTTTGGTCACATACACATTGGCGCCAAGGTCGTAGCAGCGCTGGATCTCCACCTTGTCGTCGGTGGTCGTGAGAACCACCACGGGCGACAGCCGCAAATGCTCGTTCTCCTTGATGCGCTTGAGAATATCGACCCCGGTCATGTCCGGCAGGTTGAGATCCAGAAGCACAAGCAACGCGCGGCCGGCGTTCTGCGCGGCGGTGCCATCGGGGCCGAACAGGAAGTTGACCGCGCTCGTGCCGTCGGTGAACGGGAGAATCTCGTTCAGCACGCCCGCGCGACGGATATTCTTCTCGATCAGACGAGCATGCCCTTCGTCATCCTCGATCATGATGATGGTGACATGTTCAGTCATGCTTTTCCTCTTCGGCGCTCAGGACGAGGCGACGCGGCAACGTGACCTTGAAGGTCGTGCCCCGGCCCAGTTCCGAATCCATGATAATCGCTCCGCCCATTCGTCGCACCAAGGTGCGCACATGGGCAAGTCCGATGCCTTCTCCGGGGCGATCCTGAGGCCCTGACCGGCGGAACAGTTCAAAGACCCGGACTTTGTCCCGCGGATCGATGCCGCGCCCGTTATCGCTCACCAGATAGGTGACATAGCCAGGGGTCTCGCTGGCGGAAATCTCGATGCGCCCCGGAACATCGACCCGCAAGTATTTTACCGCGTTGTCGATGAGATTGGTGAAAATCTGCTCGAGCGCGAGGCGATCGCTCACGATCGAAGGCAGCGGACCGAACTTGAGGGTGGCGTCGCGTTCCAGCAATTGATGCGCCATGGTGGCGCCGATGTTCTGGACGAGCAGCGCAACGTCCACCGGCACGGGATGAAACTCCGCCCGCCCCTGGCGGGACAGGTCGAGAATCGCCTTGATAAGCCGGTCCATCTTGGTGATGGACGCCTTGATGAAGCCGAACGCCTCCTCAAAATCGCGGCCGAGTTCGGCATCGCGCTCCGTGTCCGTATCGTTGGCTTTTTGCCTCAGGTCGGCGAGGCGATCGAACAAATCGGTGCGCAGCGCCTCCAGCTCGCTCGTGAAGCCCATGATGTTCACCAGCGGCGAGCGCAGGTCGTGGCTCACGATGTAGGCGAAGCTCTGAATCTCGTTATTGGCCTCCTGGAGGTCCGCGGTGCGTTCCAGCACGCGCCGTTCCAGGCTTTGGTTCGCGTTGGCGACATCCGTGTGCGCCTCGCGCAAGGCGGCGGTGTTGCGCTGGACCAGATGCATGGAGAGGCCGGCAAGGCCGATGATCGTCACCACGCCGACGAGATTCACCAGCAGCAGCCACAAGCTCGTCTGGTTGGAAGAGGTGGTGCGTTGGGCCAGAAGCCGCTCCTCCTGGTCCTTCATGTGCTCGATCTGCGTGGTGATATCGCGCATCAGGGCTTCGCCGCGGTCGGTGCGCACGATCTGCAGCGCGCCTTTCGCGTCGCCCGCCTTGTACATTTCAACGGTCTGGCGCAGCTCCGCCAGCTTCTGGCTGATGTCCGGCTCAAGGTTCGAGAGCGCCTTCTGGCGATCGGCATTGTCCGCCGTGCTGGCGCGGGCCTGAAGGAGGGTGGGCACGACCTGTGAGAGGGTCTCCTCGAAGAACTCCAGATAGCTGGCATCCCCGGTCAGCAGATATCCGCGCTGCGCGCTCTCCGCACGCCGCACCATGATCTGCACCTGGGAGAGCGTGTTCTCCACCCGCAGCGTATGGCTGACCTGCGCCGCGTCTTCCTTTGCCCGGTTCACCAGCCAGATGGAGGCTGCGCTGATGGCGATGAGAACCACGAAACCGAGGGCGAGAACCAGAGATTGGCTGAAACCGCGGGTCCGCCGCAGCGGCTCGAGGAGGGGCAGGAACGTCAAAGACCGGATCTCCGTGCGACGTGGCGGCGATCGCGCACGGCGAAATGTGCGCAGCAGGAACGGGCGAGCGTGCGAGTTCCCAGCCCCGGTTGGTCCAAGAATAGCGCATTCGCTCCTCTGGAAACAACGCTCGGCCCAGGAAGTTGCAGGCAGGTGAAAATAAAAGCAGAGGCACAGCTTGTAGGTTCCGCGCCGACGCGCTTGGATAAGCGCACGATCTCATTGCAAGTAGGAGTATCATGCAGCGTTCAAAAGCCGGCACCCTTCCTCACGATGCGACCCGGGCCGCCCCCCTCGGCGAGGCCGACGCTTATGTGGAAGTCCACGGGGTGCCCGAGATCGTCGAAGTGCTCCTGCCGGACACCAGCGGCGTGCTGCGGGGCAAATGGCTTCCCGGCCACGCGCTCAGCAAGGTCTGGGACAGCGGCGTGCCGATCCCGCTCTCGATCTTCGGCTTGGACGTGTGGGGCTGCGAGGTCGCGGAGACGGGCATTCATCTGGAGACCGGCGACAAGGATGGGTTGTGCTGGCCGGTGCCCGGCACGCTGAAGCCGGTGCCGTGGTCGCCGCGCGCGGCTGCTCAAGTGCTCATCACCATGCACGAACCCGATGGCACGCCCTGGATTCTCGATCCGCGCCAGCAATTGGCGAGGCTGGTGGACCGGCTGGCGGCTTTGGGCCTGACGCCCTGCGTCGCGTTCGAGCTGGAATTCTATCTGCTCAAGCCCGGTGCCGAGGGCGCCGCCCCGGAGCCGGTGTTTCCCGCCACCGGGCAGGCGCGGCAGAACATGTATGCCATGTCCGATCTCGACGCGTTCGCCCCGGTGCTGCACGACATGCGCGCGTCGGCGGAGGCCCAGGGGCTGCCCACCGACACAGTGATCTCGGAAGCCGCCCCGGGCCAGTTCGAGGTCAATCTCTATCATCGTGCCGACGCCCTCAAGGCGGCGGACGACGCCATCCTCCTGCGCCGGGCCATCGAGGGGGTCGCCCGCAAGCATGGGCTGCGCGCCACCTTCATGGCCAAGCCGCTGGCGGATTTCGCCGGCAACGGCATGCATGTGCATGTGAGCCTGCTGGATCGCGACGGCCGCAACGTGTTCGCGCGCGAGGGCGGGGAGGGGGACCGGCTGCTGCGGCACGGCGCCGGCGGGCTGCTCTCCACCATGGCGGATGCGACGCTGCTGTTCGTGCCGAGCTACAATGGCTATCGCCGCCTCGTGCCCGGCTCTTATGCGCCGACCGGCATCACGTGGGGCTACGATAACCGCTCGGTGGCGGTGCGCGTGCCCAACGGTCCGCCTCAGGCCAAGCGCCTGGAGCATCGCATCGCGGGAGCGGAAGCCCACCCGCATCTGGTTCTGGCGGGCATTCTCGCGGGCATTCTGGAGGGCATCGAAGCGCAGATCGAGCCGCCGGAGCCGCTCGTCGGCAATGCCTATGATTATGATGTGCCCCGCCTCTCCCCCTCCATGGCCGAGGCGGTGCAGCGGTTCGCCGCTTCCGATTTCATCGCGCGTGCGTTCGGAGAGGAATATCGCCGGGTGTATGCGGTGATGAAACAGGCCGAGCTGGACGCCTTCAGCCGCGTCATCCTGCCGCTCGAATACGACACCTACCTCTAAAGCTGTGCCTGATTTCATTCGGTAATATGGTGGTTGTTGACGCTGCCGAGCGCCCCGCCTAGCGTTCATCGCGGATAGGCTGGGCTTGGGGGAGCGGCTCGTGCAATTTTCGGATGTGCGATGGAGGCGTCTGTTCGCGTCCGTCCGCCTAATGATTGCTGTTCTTGTCGCGAGCACCGGCGTTGCCGCCGCGCAAAGCTGGAACATGTATGACAATTACACTACGTCCTACACCGTTCCCTATGCGACAGACCTGAGCCAGGCGCTGGCCAATGCAGCGGCGGGGAAACCCGGCCAGTCTCTCACCGTCGCCATGTCCATCAACGGCGGGCCGGCCTTCTATCCCACGCTCGATACCGGCTCGACCGGCATTGCCGTGGGCACCCAGGACTTCATCGCTAAGAACCAAGCCATTCCGACCTCGAACGGCACCGTGGGCTGGGTGTTCTACAACAGCACCGACGTGCTGCTGACCGGCTATTTCACCAACGCCACGGTTTCCTTCAGCGGCAGCAAGGTGGACGGCACAACCACCCAGACCGGCGTGACCGTCACCACGGACACGATGCCCATCCTGGTCGTGACCCACAGCCAATGCCTCAACCCCAATAGTGCGAACGGCTGCCCTCCGGGGAGTGTCGCGGTTCCGAACCCCAATTCCGTCGCCGCCACGCCGAACTGCACCACCGGCGTGAACTGCGCCGGCGCGCTGATGATGGGGGTGGGCTTCGACCGCAATACGATGGGTGCGGGCACCGTGGATGTGTCGAACACGACGCAGGCCATCAAAGTGCTGAACGGCAAGCCCACCACCTCCTCCATCTACAATCCATTTCTCAACATCGCCGGCATGAACGAGGGCACGGTCCGCCGCGGCTACATCATCAGCCCCACCCAAGTGGAACTCGGCTTGACCGCAGCCAATACCTCGGCCGCGGCCTTCACCTATGGCCAATTGGCGCTGGCGAACCCCTCGGCGGCCGGCGGCCCCAACAATTGGCAGGCGGTGCAGGCGCAGGTGACGATTCAGGTGCCGGGGAGCAGCGCGGTCGCCGGCACCGGCACGCTGCTCATGGACACCGGCGTGACCGATGCCTTCATTGAAGTGCCCGGCGCGCCGGATGGTGTCGCGCCAGCCAACACCACGGTTGCCTTCTCCTTTGTCGGCGGCAGCGCCACCTACACCATAACCGCGGGCGACACGGGCAATCCCCAGGTCCCGGGCGTGATCAATCTGTACAATCCCGCGAGCCAGTTCGTGAACTCGAGCCTGCACACCTATGCCGGCTTCGACGTTCTCTATGACGCGGATGGCGGGTTCATCGGCATTGCCCCGAACACGTTCAGTTCGCAGACCAATGCGGCCGTGAAGCAGATCATCGCCGCCCAAGGCAATCTGGATCTTACCCAGGATTTCGCGACCAACCTGCCGGTACTGCTGATGGGGGCGAGCACCGTTTCCTCCACCGGCGCGGCCACCTTTAATGCCCCGATCTCCGGCTTTACGGGCAGCGAGGTTCTCACCCTCGCCAGTGGCAGCATCTATCTGAACGGCAGCATCACGCACGTCGGGTCGGTGGCGGTCACCGGCGGCACCACTGTGCTGAACAATGCGGCGACCGGCGCGGTCTATTCCGGCTCGCTGAATATCGCGAAGGGGGCCACGTTCCAATCCTATATGGTGGTCGATACCAGCGGCAACGCGACCGGCGGCTACAGCGTCGGCAGCGGCGCCACGCTCACCAATGCCGGCACATTCACGGCAACGACGGTGTCGCAGAGCGGCGGCAGCACCACAGGCCAGCAGGGCCTGTTGGTGAACGACGGCACCATCATTAATACCGGCGTCATCAATGCCGACATCGTCAACAACGGCACCTTCAATAACAATGGCACGCTGAACGGCACCGTGACCGTGACGGGCACCCATTCCGGCAGCGGCACGGTAACGAACCTGCTCGCCCAGAGCGGGTCCACCGTCTCCCCCGGCAATTCCGTCGGCAAGATCCTGGTGGCCAACAACGCCGCCTTCGCCTCCGGCTCCACGCTGCTGATGGACCTCGGTGCGAACGGCAACTCTGATCAGATCCTGGTGGGCGGCGCCGTGATTTCGGACGGGGCGCGGGTGCACTTCAGGCCGGGCGCGGGCTTCGCGCCCCAATTTGGCACCAGCTATACGCTCATCAGCGCCGCGAGCATTTCCGGCAGCTTCGTGTTCTCTGGAGATTCCGAGATCGGAACCGCCCACGCGCTCTATCCCTTCCTTGGTGCGGACCTCTCGGTGTCGGGCGGCGATCTCGTGGCGACGCTCGGGCGCAGCGCTGTGCCCTTTGCCGCTCTGGCGCAGACGCCCAACCAGGCGGCGACGGCGTTCGCGGCCGACAGGCTGCCGGTATCCTCGTCCCTCATTCCGGCCCTGGCGACGCTCTCCGCGGGAGCCGCGCCCGCCGCTTTCGCCGCCCTTTCCGGCGAAGTGCATGCCACGGCCCAGAGCGTGCTCCAGACCCAGTCGACCTATGTGCGGGACGCGGTCTCCGGCCGCCTGCGGCAGGCGACATCCGGCACGATCGTCGGCGATGCACCCACCACGGCTATGCTCGGTTCGCTCGGCGCCACCCTATGGGCCCAGGCCTATGGCGGCTGGGGCGATAATAACGGCAATGCCAATGCCTCCGGCTATTCCAGCTCCATCGGCGGCTTCCTGATCGGGCTCGACACCGCCTGGGCGGACTGGCGAGTCGGCCTCGCGGCAGGCTTCGGGCAGAGCACGTTCGACCTCGATACCATTCCCTCCAACGGGTCCAGCGACAATTACGACCTCGCGCTCTATGCCGGCCGCAGCTTCGGGGCGAGCGCAACCGGCGCATGGGCAGTGCGCCTGGGCGCCGCCTATTCCTGGCACGACATTTCCACCAGCCGCTCCGTGGTGCTGCCGGGCTTCGCCCAGGGCTACAGCGCCGGCTATGCCGGACGCACGGGCCAGCTGTTCGGCGAACTCGGCTACGACTTTGCGCTTCCGTCCCTTGGAAAGACGTCGGTGCTGGAGCCGTTCGCCGGCTTCTCCTACGTCGCCCAGTCGACCGACGGCTTCACGGAAAGCCTGGGCGCGGCCATGCTGTCCGGCCGGGCCAGCGATTTCGACACGCTGAGCACAGTCCTCGGCCTGCGCGGGTCCACCGCGCTTCAGCTTGGAGCGGCGCCGCCCCTGACCGTGTCGGGGTCGCTCGGCTGGCAGCATGCGTTCGGCGATCTGGCGCCCACCACCACCCTGGCGTTCGCCGGCGCGCCGGTGCCGTTCACCGTCGCCGGGGCACCGATCGCGCAAGACGCCTTGGTGGTCGGCGCCGGTCTCAGCGCCAAGCTCGGTGAGGCGGTGGACCTCGGCATCTCCTACAACGGCCAGCTTGGCTCGAACGTCACGGAGAATGCGGTGAAGGGGAATTTCATCTGGCGCTTCTAGCTTCTGCGGTCCCGTTTCTCCGAGGCGGGACGCGACGCATGGGCGCCGGGTGATTTTGTTTGCGGCAGATCAAAGCGCGGGGAAGGGGACGGCTTAGCTTCCGTTGCAGGAAGGGAAACGTGCCATGCCTGCAGACGTCGCAATCACCATCACCGCAATCGTTCTGGCTTTCCTCGGCTTCGCCGCGGTTCTCGCCTGGACCGATCATTACACCAGCTCGGCCAAGCGCTAAGACGCCGGACGGCGGACATGAAAAAGGCCCGGCGCATGCCGGGCCTTTTTCATTTGGGATGGGCGAGGCGCCCGGCTCAATTGTCCAGGAACGATCGCAGTTTGCGCGAGCGGCTCGGGTGCTTGAGCTTGCGCAGGGCCTTGGCCTCGATCTGCCGGATGCGTTCACGCGTGACGCTGAACTGCTGGCCCACCTCTTCCAGGGTGTGGTCGGTGTTCATGCCGATGCCGAAGCGCATGCGCAGCACGCGCTCCTCGCGCGGGGTGAGGGAGGCGAGCACGCGGGTGGTGGTTTCCCGCAGGTTCGACTGGATCGCCGCGTCGATGGGCAGGATCGCGTTCTTGTCCTCGATGAAATCGCCGAGGTGGCTGTCTTCCTCGTCGCCGATGGGCGTTTCGAGGGAGATCGGCTCCTTGGCGATCTTCAGGACCTTGCGGACCTTCTCCAGCGGCATGCCGAGCTTCTCGGCCAGCTCTTCCGGGGTCGGCTCGCGGCCGATCTCGTGCAGCATTTGGCGCGAGGTGCGCACGATCTTGTTGATGGTCTCGATCATGTGCACCGGAATGCGGATGGTGCGCGCCTGATCGGCGATCGAACGGGTGATCGCCTGGCGAATCCACCAGGTGGCATAGGTCGAGAACTTATAGCCGCGCCGGTACTCGAACTTGTCGACCGCCTTCATGAGGCCGATGTTGCCCTCCTGGATCAGGTCCAGGAACTGCAGGCCGCGGTTCGTGTATTTCTTGGCGATGGAGATGACGAGACGCAGGTTCGCCTCGACCATTTCCTTCTTGGCCTGGCGGGCTTCCTTTTCGCCTTTCTGGACCATCTGCACGATCTTGCGGAATTCCGCGATCTCGAGCGCCGTCTCGGTGGCGAGCGCGTGGATTTCCCCCCGCAGATCCTTGATGCCGTCCTTCTCGTGGGCGACGAAGCCCTTCCAGCCCTTCGAGCCGAGCTTGGAGACCCGCAGCACCCACTTCGGGTCCAGCTCATAGCCCTGGTATTGCTTGAGGAAGTCCTCGCGCTGCACGCCATAGCTCTCGGCCAGGCGCAGCAGGCGGCCTTCCAGGCCCACGAGGCGCTTGTTGATCTCGTAGAGCTGCTCCACCAGGGCGTCGATGCGCGCCTGGTTGAGGGAGAGCGACTTCACGTCGAGGACCAGGTCTTCCTTCAGCTTCTTGGCCTTGCGCTCCTGCGCGGGGGACAAGGTCTCGTTGTTGAGCCGGGATTCGACGTTCTGGTCCTGCAGGCGCCGCAGCTTCTTATAGCTGTCGGCGATGCGGTCGAAGGTCTCCACGACCTTCGGCTTGATCTCGGTTTCCATGGCGGCGAGCGACAGGGAATTCTCCATGTCGTCCTCGTCGTCGCCGGGGGAGGCGCCGTCGCCCAGCAGGCCGTCCTCGCCGGCTTCCGGGGCCAGCGCGGTCTCGCCTTCCATCACCGCCGGCGGCACGTTCTTGCCTTCCGGGCCGGCGTAGGTGGCTTCGAGGTCGATGATGTCGCGCAGCAGCACGCGGCCTTCGGTCAGCTCATCGCGCCAGATGATGATGGCCTGGAAGGTCAGCGGGCTCTCGCACAGGCCGGCGATCATCGCCTCGCGGCCGGCCTCGATGCGCTTGGCGATGGCGATTTCGCCCTCGCGGGAGAGCAGTTCCACCGTGCCCATTTCGCGCAGATACATGCGCACGGGATCGTCGGTGCGCTCGGCCGGCTCGGACTTGCTCTCCGAGCGGGCGACCGCACGCGGCGCGGCTTCGGTGAGTTCACCGCCCTCGACTTCTTCCGGCTCGTCGGCGGCTTCCGCCTCTTCCGTCTGCTCTTCCTCGGCCGCCTCTTCAGCCTCAACGACATTGATGCCCATGTCATTGAGCATGGCGAGGGTGTCCTCGATCTGCTCGGAGGTCACTTCCTCGGACGGCATCACTTCGTTGAGCTGCTCATAGGTCACATAGCCGCGGCGCTTGGCGTTCTTGATCATTTTCCGAACGGCCGCGTCCGACAGGTCGAGCAACGGCCCGTCGGGGCTGTCGTTCTCCTTCTCCGGCGCTTCGGTCGCTTCGGTCGCCTGCTTCGCCATGGACATCTCCTGACAAGTCGCCGCGTGTGTTCCACGGCGAAACGGCGACGCAACCCCGCAAGGATTTCGCCGCCTACCCTTAACATCGCGTGGGCGACCCTAGGGCCGTCCCGTTAAATCAGCCTGAACCGGACCGCCTGTGAAGGCGGAAGGTTCCATTTGCGCAGCGCACCACACTGCGGCAAGAAAGGGTCACGCTCGGGTGATTCACACCGACCGTGCAGAGCCGCGCCCGGATGACGCGCCGAACCCCTCAACCAGGGCTTCGGTCCCCTCCACAGCCGAGAGGCGTTCTCGCACATCGCGCAGCCAGGCAAAATTGGCGTCGCTCGGGTCATCTCCCAGAGAGCGTTCAGCCTCCCTCAATTCTCTAGATAACGCGTAAGCCTTGCGATGCAAGGCCGTACACTGGCTCCACCAGAGCCTCACGTCCTCGTGGCCGGTATCCGGATAAGCCGGCCAGTCCATTCTGGGGTTCGCCACCGCCCGCGCGCGCCGTGTCAGCGCCTCGACGCCCATTTTTTCCAGCTCGTGGGCAAGGCTTTGCGAATCACTCGCCTTCCCCTCCATATGGGCATCGAGCAGGGCGCGCCGCAGGGTGTCGGCATCGGCATTGGCGAACGGCAATTCGGCGATTTCCTCGCCATTCTCGTCCATCAGCCAGGGATGATTGAGCAGGCAGAACAAAAGCAGCGCCTCGCCACGCGGCAGGGCCGACAAAGGTCCGCGGATGAGGGAGGTGCGGGAAAGCTCCCCCCCGCCGCGCACCGCCAGCGGCTCCTCGCGCGGCTTGAACCGCCCGCCGCGCATATCCGGGTTGCGCGCACGCCCTGCCGCAACGAAGCCCCGTGCCTCGCGTGGTGGAGAGAGCAGGCGTTTGAGCCGTTCGTTCAAATCCTGGCGATAATGGCGGCGCACATTGTCGTCGGCGATGGTTGAGACCACCTCGCCGATGCGCGCCTCCAGCGCCGCCCGACGCTCGGGCGTTTCCAGATTGGCGCCCTCCAGCTCGCGCGCCCACAACATGGCGGCGAGCGGCTCGGCGCGGGTGAGCACCGCTTCCATGGCGTCCCGGCCGCTGCGGCGGATCAGATCGTCCGGGTCCTGGCCTTCGGGCAGCATGCCGAAGGAGAGGCTGCGGCCGGGCTTGAGATAGGGCAGGGCGAGATCGATGGCCCGGAAGGCGGCGCGGCGTCCGGCCTTGTCGCCATCGAACAGCAGCACCGGTTCCTCGGCCATGCGCCAGAGCAATTGCAACTGGTCCTCGGTCAGCGCCGTGCCCAGCGGGGCGACGGTGCCCTCGAAGCCCGCTTCCACCATGGCGATCACATCCACATAGCCTTCCACCGCGATGACCCGCGCGCCCTGATGGACCGCCGCCCGGGCGGAAAAGCCGTTATAAAGCAAGGATCCCTTGTGGAAGAGGACGGTTTCCGGCGAGTTGAGATATTTCGCCGGCACGTCCTTTTCCAGCGCCCTCCCACCGAACGCCACCACCCGGCCCTTGAGATCGGTGATGGGAAACATCACCCGGTCGCGAAACCGATCGTATGGCACGGGAATGTCGTCGCCGGAGATCAGCAGACCGGTTTCCACCATGTCGGCGACACTCACGCCCGCCTTGCCGAGCGCTTCCTTCAGCGCATAGCGGTCGGGCGCGGCATAGCCGAGGTGGAAGCGCTTCTGGATGGTGGGACCGAGATCGCGGTCCGCCAGATAGCCGCGTGCCTTCGCGCCGGCACGGGCCTGGAGATTCTCCTCGAAATAGCGGGCGGCGAGCGCCATCACGTCGTGCAGGGAGCGGCGGCGCTCTTCCTTCGCGGCGGCTTCCGGCGTCACCTGCGGCAGCGACAGGCCCGCCATGGAGGCGAGCCGCTCCACCGCCTCGGAGAACGGCAGGCCCTCGGTTTCCATCAGGAAATCGAACACGTCGCCATGCTTGCCGGACGAGAAGCAATGGTAGAAGCCCTTCTGATCATTGACGAAAAAGGAGGGCGTCTTCTCGGCGTTGAAGGGCGAGAGACCGGCGAACTCGCGGCCTTGCTTCTTCAGCTTGACGCGTCGCCCCACCACTTCCGACACGGGAAGCCGTGCGCGGATCTCATCGAGGAATGAGGGCGGAAAGCGCATGCGACGTCAGATCGCTCTTTGCATCAGGCACGCATCATAGCGCGGGGAACACATAATAAAGCGCCAATGTGGCGATCCGCCCCTCGCGCGAGGCATCCGCGCGTGCCGGGCGGCGGAAAAGCGGGAAGGTCCCGCTATCCCCTCTATCCACAGTGGATAATGTGCGCGCCGTGATCGCTCACGCGGCCGTCAGCGCGTCTTTCACCCAGGCGGAGGCCTTGCCGAAGTCGATGGCGCCGGCGTGGCGCTCCTTCAGCACCGCCATGGTGCGACCCATGTCCTTGATGCCCTTGGCCGCGATCTCGGCGACCACGGCGGCGATGATGGCGCGGGTTTCCGCCTCGCCAAGCTGGCGCGGCAGGAAATCCTGGATCACGGAGATTTCCGCGCGTTCCTGCTCGGCAAGCTCGGGGCGGGCGTTCTCGGTATAGATGCGCGCGCTTTCCTCGCGCTGCTTCACCATCTTGGCCAGCAGGGCGCGCAGATCATCATCGCTCAGCGGGTCCTTGCCCAGGCCGCGCGCTTCGATGTCGCGATCCTTCAGCGCGGCGTTGACCAGGCGCAACGTGGAAAGGCGCACCTTGTCGTGGGCTTTCATCGCATCCTTAAGGGCGGTGTTGATGTCGTCGCGAAGCAATGTCTGTCCTCTTGAAGCTGTTGCGGCCGAAATTCGAGCCGTCCGGCGCTGGACCCGCTTCCCCCGATCGGCGATACATTCGCCATATCCGAGGCGCTCGTGCCGGCGAAACGGCGGCCGGCGGGCCAAAAGCGCACCCTCGACCCCGCATATACCCCGAAACTGGAAAAATCCCGAGCGGAATGGCGGGCAAACGTGCGCGAAGCACTGGAAGTGCGGCGCGTGACTCATTATCTAGGCGAGCCATGACGCAGGAACAAGATCACGCAAACGTCCCGGCCGAAGGCTGGGCCGAGCCGAAGCCGACCGCGCTTCTCGTGCTCGCCGATGGCACCGTGCTCGAAGGCTTCGGCCTCGGCGCGGTTGGAGAGGGTGTTGGCGAGGTGTGCTTCAACACCGCCATCACCGGCTATGAGGAAATCCTCACGGATCCGTCCTATTCCGGCCAGATCATCACCTTCACCTTTCCGCACATCGGCAATGTGGGGACCAACGAGGAGGACATCGAGACGGTGTCCATGGCCTCGGCCTCCGGCGTGCGGGGCGTGGTGCTGCGCACGGCGGTGAGCGATCCGTCCAATTACCGCGCCACCCGCGGCCTCGACCAATGGCTGAAGGCGCGCGGCATCGCCGGCATCAGCGGCATCGATACCCGCGCGCTGACCGCCCTGATCCGCGACACCGGCATGCCCAACGGCGTGATCGCCCATGCGCCCGATGGTGTGTTCGACATCCCGGCGCTGAAGGAAAAGGCGCGCACCTGGCCGGGACTGGAGGGCATGGATCTCGTGCCCGGCGTCACCTCGGTGCAGCGCTTCGAGTGGGACGAGACCCCCTGGCAGTGGAACACGGGCTTCGGCACCCGCACGGAAGACAAATTCCACGTGGTCGCCATCGATTATGGCGTGAAGCGCAACATCCTGCGCCTGCTGGCGCGCGCCGGCTGCGTGGTGACGGTGGTGCCGGCCACCACCTCGGCGGACGAGGTGATGGCGCTCAAGCCCGACGGCGTGTTCCTCTCCAACGGCCCCGGCGACCCGGCGGCGACGGGCGAATATGCGGTGCCGGTGATCCGGGACCTGATCGCGCGCGCGGTGCCCACCTTCGGCATCTGCCTCGGGCATCAGATGATCGGCCTCGCGGTGGGCGGGCGCACGGTGAAGATGCACCAGGGCCATCACGGGGCGAACCACCCGGTGAAGGACCTGACCACCGGCAAGGTGGAGATCACCTCCATGAACCACGGCTTCGCTGTGGATCGCGAGAGCCTGCCAAACAATGCGGTAGAGACTCACGTCTCGCTGTTCGACGGCTCAAATGCCGGGCTCACGCTCTCCGACAAGCCGGTGTTCTCGGTGCAATATCACCCGGAAGCGAGCCCCGGCCCGCAGGACAGCCATTATCTGTTCGATCGCTTCGTCGAACTGATGGCGAAGCACAAGGCAGCCTGAACCCTCTGGCGCTCCTCCCAGCGGGGAGCGCCGGTGACGCCGTGGGCTGGCGGAAACCTCAGTCGAGAAAATCCCCGTGCGCTTCCACATGCTTGGCGATGCCGAGCGTGTGCTCGCGCACGAGCCGTTCGGCGAGATCGCCGTCGCGCTTCTCGATCGCCTCGACGATGCGGGTGTGATCGACGATGGAGCGTTGGGCGCGATGGTCCTGCGCAATCGTCACCTTGCGGACGCCGCGCATGTGGGGGAACAGGCTGTCGGTGGTGTCCGCGATCAGCTGGCAGCCAGACATGCGGATGATCTGGCGGTGAAAGGCGAGGTTGGCGGCGGAATATTCGGAGACGAATTCTTCCGGGTTGCGATCGGCAAACGCGCGGACATTCTCACGCAGCATGCGGATTTCGGCGTCCGAGGCGTGCTGGCAGGCGAGGCGGGCGGCCATGCCTTCGAGCGCGGCCCACACCGTGATCATCTCCAGGATTTCCTGCTTGGTCTTGCGCACCACGAAGATGCCGCGGCGGGGCACCGAGCGCACATAGCCTTCCTGTTCCAGCAGGGTCATGGCTTCGCGAATGGGGGTGCGTGAGACGCCCAGCTTTTCCGACAGCTGGCGCTCCTCCAGCCGGATCTCCTCGGCGTGGCTATAGATGTCCATCTCCATGATGGCCGCCTTAAGCGCCTTGTATGCCTTCATGCGGAAGCTCGATTCGGTCTCGATCGGCTTCACGTTGATGTCCTGGTACGTCATCTCACCCCTTGCCCCGACTGCGCTGCGCGCGGCCCGCCACGCCCCGCCCGCCCGGCGGGCGAAATACATCATACTGTGATGGCATCGAATATAGCTTTCGGCAAGTAATGCCGGCAAACCCCGGAGTCGCACTCTGTTCTGTTGCAGTGCAGCGCATGCAGTTTGGAGTGATTCCGCATCGCTTATTGACACCGGGTATTTTGCATACCAGCATGGGATCCATGATGCGGTCGCAGTTTTTCCCTCGGGGAAGGGTGGTGGCCGGAGCCTTCGACAACCGCGGGCAAACCGTGGGCGCATAGGTGAGGAACAGCTGATGATTACCGTCGATGACATCCTGCGCGAGAAGCGCGACACCCGCATCGTCACCGTGCGGATGAACGAGACCGTCGCCACCGCCGCCATGGTGATGAAGCGGGAGAATATCTCCAGCGTGGTCGTCAAGGACGTGTGCCGGACCGAAGGCAACACCGTGGTTGGCGTCTTTTCCGAGCGCGACGTCACCCGCGCGCTGGTGGAGCATGGGGCCAATACGCCGAACGTCACGGTGGCGACCTTGCTGAAGCGGGCGGTTATCTCCTGCGAGCTGAGCGATTCCATCGCCACCGTGCTGCGCCTCATGAACGAGCATCAGGTGCGCCATCTCCCGGTGATGTTGGAGCTCAGCCTGGTGGGCGTGATCAGCGCCACCGATCTGATGCGCCATTATTTGCACGAGGAAGAAGTCTACACGCATGCCGAGCAGGCCGATATCGGCCTGACGGCGGGTCTCACCGCCCTGCGCTGACGCGGTCTCCACCACACGAACGCTAGCGCCTTGGCCGCGCTTCGCGTGCAAGGTGGGTTTCCTGCAGTTTTTCGATGTGGCCGCCGCAAACTGTTTGCGACGGCAGGGTGACAATGATATTTCTGTATTTGGCATACGAAATTCAATAGACGGCATATCACGCATGGCGCATGATAAAGTGCCGTTGCAAGCCGGCAGAGATCGGCATCGCAAAGTGGTCAGGGATGGTTCCAGGGGTTTGGCATGAGCAAGGCACTTGATGGTGTGCGCGTGCTCGACATGACGCACGTGCAGTCCGGTCCATCGGCAACCCAGTTGCTGGCCTGGCTCGGCGCGGATGTGATCAAGGTCGAGATGCCTCGGCGTGGGGACATCACGCGGACCCAGCTGCGCGACAAGTCCAATGTCGACAGCCTCTATTTCACGATGCTCAACGCCAACAAGCGCAGCGTCACCCTCAATATCAAGTCGCAGCAGGGCCAGGACGCCCTGGTCCGTCTCATCGAGCGGTGCGACGTGATGGTGGAGAATTTCGGCGCCGGCGTCCTGGAGCGCCAGGGTTTCTCCTGGGAGCGCATCGAAGCCATCAATCCCCGCATCATCTACGCCTCCATCAAGGGCTTCGCGGAAGAAAGCGGGTTGGAGGCGAAGGCCTACGAGACCATTGCCCAGGCCATGGGCGGCGCCATGAGCACAACCGGCTGGCGCTCCGGCCCACCGACCGCCGCCAGCGTCCAGGTGGGCGACACCGGAACCGGCATTCATTGCGTGGCCGGCATTCTTGCCGCTTTGTTCCAGCGCACCGTCACCGGGCGCGGCCAGCGGGTGGATGTCGCCATGCAGGATTGCGTCATGAACCTGCTGCGCGTGAAGCTGCGCGATCAGCAGCGCCTCGCCAGCGGCCCGCTCACCGAATATCCCGGCGCCCCGGCGACCGAGAGCGTGCCGCGCGCCGGCAATGCCTCGGGCGGCGGCCAGCCCGGTGCGGCGCTGCGCTGCGCGCCCGGCGGCGAGAACGATTATTGCTACGTCATCATCCAGCCCCAGGGCTGGGCGCCGCTGATGCGGCTGATCGGCCGCAAGGACCTGATCGACGACCAGCGCTTCGCCAGCCACGAGGCGCGGGCGCAGCGGCTCGAGGCGTGCTTCGAGCTGATCGAGGCCTGGACGCGGCAACGCACCAAGTTCGAGGTGATGAAGGCTCTGCAGGCCATCGATGTGCCCTGCGGCCCCATCCTCTCCACCAAGGACATCATGGAAGACCGCGCGCTCTACGACCGCGGCTTTCTCGTGGAGGTCCCCCATCCCGAGCGGGGGACCTATGTGACCGTCGCCTCTCCCATCCGCCTGTCGCAAAATGACGTGCCGGTGGAGCGGGCGCCTCTGCTTGGAGAGCACACGGAAGAGGTGCTCTCCTGGGTCGGCTTCAGTGCCGAAGATATCGCGAGTATGCGCGCCACCGGCGTCGTGTAATCCATAAACATGCCGCCCTAAGAGGGACCCAAGGGTGGGGCGGTTCATCTCATAAAATAAAAAGAGAATGACGTGAAAAGGGTAGGAAAATGGGATCGTCGGAGTCAGGTGGCACCGCCATTGTGACGACAAACCGCTGGCTGCAATTGATTGCCGGCGTCGTCTGCATGGTTGCTGCAGCTAATATTCAGTATTCTTGGACCTTGTTCGTCCCGGAAATTCAAAATGCGCACGGCTGGAGCCGGGCGTCGATTCAGGTTGCCTTCACGGTGTTCGTGGTCGTCCAGACCTGGCTGACGCCGATCGAAGGCTATTTCATCGACAAGTACGGTCCGCGCACCGTCGTCTTCGTCGGCGGCTTCTTCACGGGCCTGTCCTGGATCGTGAATTCCTATGCCACCTCGCTGACCGGTTTCTACATCGGCGCCGCCATCGGCGGTATCGGCGTCGGCTGCGTGTATGCGACCTGCATCAACAGCGCGCTGAAATGGTTCCCGGACAAACGCGGCCTCGCGGTCGGCCTGACGGCGGCCGGCTATGGCTCGGGCACGGTGCTCACCATCATCCCGATCGCGAACATGCTGAAGACCTCCGGCTATTCGGAAACCTTCTTCCTGTTCGGTCTGATCCAGGGTGCGATCATCCTTCTGGCGGCCGGTTTCCTTCGGTCTCCCAAGAAGGGCGAGGTGACGTTTTCTTCCAGCGTGGCGCAGAGCCGGCGCGATTACACACTTGGCGAAGCCCTTCGCACGCCGGTGTTCTACGTCATGCTCACCATGTTCATCTGCACTGTCACCGGCGGTCTGATGGCGGTGGCGCAGCTCGGCGTGATCGCGGAGGATCTCGGGGTCAAGAAGGTTGAGGTCAATCTCTACTTCTTCGCCATGGCGGCTCTGCCGTTCGCCTTGATGCTCGACCGTATCCTGAATGGCGTTTCCAGACCGCTGTTTGGCTGGGTTTCGGACCATATCGGCCGCGAAAAGACGATGTTTTTCGCTTTTGCGATGGAAGGCATCGGAATCGTCGCGCTCGGCGCGTTCGGTCACAATCCGTGGGCCTTCATTTTCCTGTCCGGCGTGGTGTTCCTCGCCTGGGGTGAAGTTTACTCGCTGTTCTCGGCAACCGCCGCAGACACGTTCGGAAGTGCACACGTCGGTAAAATCTATGGCGTTCTTTACTGCGCCAAGGGTGTGGCCGCTCTTCTCGTGCCGTTTGCAAATATTTTGATGGAAGCGACCGGAAGCTGGTCCACGGTTCTCTATACCGTTGCGATCATGGATCTGACCGCTGCCTTCATGGCGCTCTTCGTTCTGCGGCCGATGCTGAAGAAGCATCACAAGATGAATGAGGATGCGGCCGCCCGCGCGACGCTTCAGGCTCCGGTCGGCGCCTGATCGAACAGCCCTCTGCCGCCTTAGGGCGGCCCCTTGAGGCCCTGGCTTTGCCGGGGCCTTTTTTTTGTTCCGCGCCCAAGATGCGCGTGAGAGCGCATCCCGGCGGATTTTATTTGTATTGGAAGTGGCAAGTATCGTAAGTGTATTTGTAAGAAATGATTTGGCGGAAGCGCAGACAAATCCCGCACAGGCTGCGTGATTTTTGGAATTTCACGCTATTGACCGTCTGAAATTTCCGCTCTTTTTGCGCTTATCCTTTCTTCCTCATTGCGAAATCAAGGGTTTTGCATGCACCGGTAGCCGTTACATTACCGAAAATTGCATGTTGCATACCGTATTTTGCATCGAACATTCGAGCCTGGTTCGCAGCGGGCCGCTCGAAACGAGCCCGCCACCATCAAGAATGGCGACTGTCACGGGCCGTTCATCGACTCGAATTCGATGACCCCAATAGGGAAGGGTAGGAAATGCCGTCTGTTGAGTCTGTGCAGAAGGGGCCCATTGGCGGGCGCTGGATGCAGCTGGTTATCGGCGTGATCTGCATGTCGATGATCGCCAACCTGCAATATGGCTGGACGCTGTTCGTCGAGCCCATCAACGACAAGCACCAGTGGGGCCGCGCGGCCATTCAGGTCGCCTTCACCATCTTCGTTCTCACCGAGACCTGGCTGGTCCCGATCGAGGGCTGGTTCGTGGACAAGTACGGCCCGCGCATCGTCGTGCTCATCGGCGGCTTCCTGTGCGGCCTCGGCTGGGTCCTGAACTCCATGGCCGATACGCTGGCCCTGCTTTACGTCGCGGCGGCCATCGGCGGCATCGGCGCGGGCGCGGTCTACGGCACGTGCGTCGGTTCGGCGCTGAAGTGGTTCCCCGACCGCCGCGGCCTTGCCGCCGGCATCACCGCCGCCGGATTCGGCGCCGGCTCGGCCATCACCATCATCCCGATCGCGGCGATGATCGCCTCGCAGGGCTATCAGCAGACCTTCCTCGTGTTCGGCCTGTTCCAGGGCGCGGTCGTGATGGCGCTGTCTCTGTTCCTGCAGGCGCCCAAGCCCGGCCAGCTGCCCCCGGTCACCAACAAGGCCGCCACGCAGAGCCGCCGCGAATACGGCCCGGGCCAGATGCTCAAGGCCCCCGTGTTCTGGGTCATGTATGCGATGTTCGTGCTGGTCGCCGCCGGCGGCCTGATGGCAACGGCGCAGCTCGGCTCCATCGCAAAGGACTTCAACATCGCGGGTGTCCCGGTGAGCCTGATCGGAATCACCATGCCCGCGCTCACCTTCGCGCTGTCCATCGACCGCGTGCTGAACGGCCTCACCCGTCCGTTCTTCGGCTGGGTGTCCGACAACATCGGCCGCGAGAACACCATGTTCATCGCGTTCTCGCTTGAAGCGGTCGGCGTGCTTGCCCTCGGCCACTTCGGTTCGAACCCGGTGGCCTTCGTGCTGCTCACCGGTCTCGTCTTCTTCGCCTGGGGCGAGATCTACTCGCTGTTCCCGGCGACCTGCGGCGACACGTTCGGCTCCAAGTTCGCCACCACCAATGCCGGCTTCCTTTACACCGCCAAGGGCACCGCTTCTTTGGTGGTCCCGATTGCGAGCGTCGCGGTGGCGCAGCTCGGCAATTGGGATCTGGTGTTCCTCATCACCGCGGGGGTGAACGCCCTGGCCGCGCTGATGGCGCTGTTCGTGCTCAAGCCCATGCGCGCCCGCTTCGTCGCGGATGCCAAGCTGGCCACGGCGGCGGAAGCCAAGGCGGCTCAGGTCGCTCACTGATCCTCGTTCCTGTCCGGCGTCCCTCGCGGGGGCGACCGGGCCGGGATGGGAGACGGCACCTTCGAAAGGCAGGCGTTCGCGCCTGCCTTTTTCATGTGCGGCGAGTGATCAGAACCCGCGGGGGAAGGAGGCGACCGCAGGCTCGCTGCTCTGATCGTCCTTGTCGCCACCGAAAAGGGTGCCGGCGGTGCGGGTCTTGTCCTGGTCCATCAGCGCCAGCTCGGCCGGGATGCCGGGGCCGCCGGCGGCCGCCATGAAGCTCTTGGGATTGCTGAAGCCGATCACGGCGCCAGTGAGAGCAACACCGAGGATGGCGAGAGCGACGAAATCGAATGCGGTCATTTCAGCCTCCAGGCGTGCCATGCACGCCGCTCGTTGCGAGCGACCGAGCAACCGTGCGGCTGCCCTGTCCTCATTTCCGGATGCCATACTGACCTAATTCATCGCCTCTGTGGTATACATAATACGCAGAGGTGCCTCTCATTGCTGCATAGCAGCATGGGCGACCCCCGTTCCGCCTTAGCGGGCTGAAAGATTTCGCAAGTGCGAGATGAGGCCTTCGGTGGAGCCTGAGGTCTCCGCCGGAGCGGCACCCCCCTTCACCGCGGGCAGCAAGGCGGTGGCCATTTCCTTGCCAAGCTCCACGCCCCATTGGTCGAATGCGTTGATTCCCCAGATCGCGGCCTCCGTGAACACGCGATGCTCATAAAGCGCGATCAGCCGCCCCAGAGTGAACGGATCGAGCAGCGTGTAGGCCAGCGTCACCGAGGGACGGTTGCCGGGAAACACCTTGTGCGGCGCGAGCTCCGCCACCCGCGCCTCGCTCATGCCCCCGGCGCGCAATTGCGCTTCCACCTGCGCGAGGGAACACCCGCGCAGCAGCGCTTCCGATTGGGCGAGGCAATTGGCGATCAGCAGGTCGTGGTGGGCGCCGAGCGCCGGTTCGTGCCCTTGGGCGGCGATGAGGAATTCCACTGGCACCACGTCGGTGCCCTGGTGGAGAAGCTGGAAGAAGGCATGCTGGCCGTTGGTGCCGGGCTCGCCCCAGACGATCGGCCCCGTCGGCCGCGTGACCGGAGCGCCGTCGCGCGTCACGCTCTTGCCGTTGCTCTCCATGTCCAATTGCTGGAGATAGGCCGGAAAGCGGGCGAGGCGCTGGTCGTAGGGAATGATGGCGCGGCTCGCATAGCCGCAGACATCGCGATGCCACACGCCCACCAGAGCGAGCAGGACCGGCAGGTTCTCTTCCAGCGGCGCATGGCGGAAATGATCGTCCATGGCGGCGCCGCCGGCGAGAAAATCGCCGAATGCGGCGGAGCCGATGGCGATCATCAGCGGCAGGCCGATGGCCGACCACAGCGAATAGCGGCCGCCCACCCAATCCCAGAAGCCGAACGTGCGCTCCGCCGCGATGCCGAAGGCGCCGACCTTGTCGAGCGCGGTGGAGACCGCTGCGAAATGGTGCCCCACCGCCTCCTCGCCGAGCGCGGCCGAGATCCAGGCGCGCGCAGACGCGGCGTTGGTCATGGTCTCGATGGTGGTGAAGGTCTTCGAGGCAATGATGAACAAGGTGGTGGCGGGCGAGAGCGGCTTGAGCACATCGCTCAGATGCGCGCCGTCCACGTTGGAGACGAAATGCAGGCGCGGCCCGTCGTGATAGGGCGCGAGCGCAAGCGTCGCCATCACCGGCCCGAGGTCCGAGCCGCCGATGCCGATGTTGACCACATCGGTGAACATCTGCCCGCGGTGCCCGGCGATGGTGCCGGCGCGCACCGCGTCGGCGAAGGTGTACAGCCGGCCGAGTGTTTCGCGCACCTGCGTCTTCACGTCGGTCCCGTCAATGTCGAGCGGGCCGGGGGTGCCGTCGCGCAGCGCCACGTGGAGCACCGAGCGCTGTTCCGTGGAATTGATGCGCGCGCCGGCGAACATGGCCGCGCGCCGCTCTTCCACCCCGGTGGCCCGGGCGAGCTGGAGCAGCAGGCCAAGGCTCTCCTGCGTCAGAGCGGTCTTGGAGATGTCCAGCAGCAGGTCGCCGCTGCTGGCGGAAAAGCGGGCGAAGCGCTGCGGATCGCTGAACAGCTCCGCCATGGGCATGGCGGTGGCGCGGGCCTGCACGGCGCTGAGGGCCTGCCAGAGGGCTTCAGCTTCGGTCCCGGACACGGGGGCGTCGGTCATGGTCGGATCTCCGTCAGGGGCACCACAGCACGTCAAGCGGGGCGCGCGCACGCAGCACGGCCCGGACCGGCAGGGCTTCCGCCGGCCCGTCCGCGCGCGCCGCCTCCAGCACCGCACGTTTGCCGGCCCCCTCGATGTGCAGGAGCAAGGTCTGTGCCGCGAGCAGCGGCGGCAGGGTGAAAGTGATGCGCGGCTCGCCCGCCGCCTCCGCGCGAATCGCGATCAGCCGCGCGGAGCCGCTGGGGTCGAGGGCAGCCGGAAGGGCCTCGGCTCCGGGAAAGAAAGAGGCGGTGTGCCCGTCGTCCCCCATGCCGAGCACGGCGGCCGCGAAGGGCAGGGGCAGGCCGGCAAGGCTCGCCTCCACCGCGGCGAGGCCCGCCTCGGGCGTATCGGCGCCGTTGAACAGGGGCAGGAAGCGCGCCTGCGCCGCAGGTCCCTGCAACAGGTGGCGGCGCACCAAAGCGGCGTTGGAGCGGGGCGAATGCTCGTCCACCCAGCGCTCGTCCACCAGCGTGACGCTCACGCGGCTCCAGTCGAGCGGGGCTCCGGCGAGGGTCTCGAAGAAGCGCGTGGGCGTGCGCCCGCCGGAGACGGCAAGGCTCGCGGCGCCTGTTGCGGCGATGCGCGCGCGCAGCGCCTCCGCCACATGGGCCGCGAGCGCGCGCGCCAGCGCGTCCGGCCCGTCATAGGCGGCGAAGGCGACCGGGGTGAGGCTGGCGGTCATGGGTGCGGGTGGCTTTCGGCACGGGGGGAACGAGGCGGGTCAGCGGGACGGGGCCGGGGGGCTCAGGCGTCGTCCATCCAGGTGCGGCCGTCCCGCTCGATCAGCGCGATCGCCGCGGAGGGGCCCCAGGTGCCGGCCGTATAGGGTTTCGGAGCTTCGCGCAGATTGCGCCAGGCATCCAGGATGGGATCGATCCACTTCCATGCGGCTTCCACTTCGTCGCGGCGCATGAACAGGGTCTGGTTGCCCCGCACCACATCCATGAGAAGCCGCTCATAGGCATCCGGGTTCCGCACGCCGAACGCCTCGGCAAAGCTCATGTCGAGCGGCACATGCTGGAGGCGCATGCCGCCGGGGCCGGGATCCTTGATCATCAGCCACAGCTTCACGCCCTCGTCGGGCTGGAGGCGGATGACCAGCCGGTTCGCCATGATGGGACCGGCCTGCCCGTCGAACACCGAATGGGGAATGGGGCGGAAGGCCACCACGATTTCCGACACCCGGCTCGCCAGCCGCTTGCCGGTGCGCAGGTAGAACGGCACGCCGGCCCAGCGCCAATTGCCGATTTCCGCCTTCAGGGCGACAAAGGTCTCGGTCTGGCTGGTGCTGGAGCCGAGTTCCTCCAGATAGCCGGGCACCGCGCCGCCGGAGGACGCGCCGGCGCGATACTGGCCGCGCACCGTGAGGGCGGCCACATTGCTCTCGTCGATCGGCTCCAGCGCTTTCAGCACCTTCAGCTTCTCGTCGCGCACCGCATCCGCATCCATGCATACCGGCGGCTCCATGGCCACCAGGCAGAGCAATTGGAGCATGTGGTTCTGCACCATGTCGCGCAGCGCGCCGGCGGTGTCGTAATAGCCCGCCCGGCCGGCGACCCCGAGGCTTTCGGCGACCGTGATCTGCACATGGTCGATATGGGCGTGGTTCCACACCGGCTCGAACAGGGCGTTGGCGAAGCGCAGGGCCATCAGGTTCTGCACCGTCTCCTTGCCGAGATAATGGTCAATGCGGAACACGGAGTCTTCGCGGAACACCCGGCCGACCGCCTCATTCACCGCGCGGGCGGAGGCGAGATTCTTGCCCACCGGCTTTTCCACCACCACGCGCGTCTGCGGCGTGACGAGATGGTGCGACCCGATGCGGGCGCAGATATCGTCGAATAGGTCGGGGCCGACGGCGAGATAGAACACGCGCACCTTTTCGGCGCCGGCCGCGAGCAGGGCCGCGAGCACGTCCCACCCCTCGTCGGACACCGCGTCCACCTCGACATAATCGACCCGCTCCAGGAAGCGCTCCAGCTGCTTGCGCTCCACCTGGTCGATGCCGTCGCGATCCTCCACCGAATCACGGGCGAACTCCTGGAATTCGGCGCGGGTCATGGCACGGCGGGACGCGCCGATGATGCGGGCGTCGTCCGGCAACTGGCCGGCCAGGTCGCGTTCATACAAAGCCGGAAGAAGCTTGCGTTTCGCGAGGTCGCCGGTCGCTCCGAACACGACGATGTCGAACGGCTCGACCGTGATGACGCGAGCTACCATGGGGACCTCCAATTGACGGCCAGGACGCCGTCACGCGAGACGATATTCGTCTTCTACCAAATCCTTCGCGTCTGTGTTGCGACTGCGAGGGAGGGATGTTGATATCGCCTTTGAGAGGTGCTCCGCCAGATGCTCCACGGCCGGGGCAAGCCGCCGCAGCTGCGGGGCGTGCACCAGCCAGGCGTCCATCTGCGGCGAGAAATCCGTCAGCGCCACGCTCTTCAATGCGTCGCGATGCCGGCTCGCCGCCAGCATCGCCTGCGTGGCGAAGCCGATGCCGACGCCGCGTGCCACCAGCGAGAGCCGCAATTCCGAGGAGAGCGCTTCCGCCGCCACCTCGAACGGCAGGCGGGCATTCTCGAACGTGCGCTTTAGGATGCGGCGAAAATCGCACCCCTGCTGGCTCAGGACCCAGGGATAAGCGGACAGATCGACCAGGCGCGTGGACGCGGGAAAGGTGAAATGCCGGCTCGCCACTACTTCCACCGGCAGGGTGCCGAGCGGAATGGCCACGAGGGCATCGGGCGGCGCGACATGGGTGGGCAGCGACAGGCAGGCGACGTCCAGGACGCTGGAATGCAACTGCTCGATCAGATTGGCGCTCCAGTCGCTGGAGACGCGGGGCATGAGGCGGGGGAAGGCGGCGCGCAGGTGATCCAGCGGCTCGGCCAGGGCCATTTCCGACAGGAATGGCGTCACGCCGAAGCGGAACTCGCCCTCCACCACGCCGGTCGGGGCAAGGCGCGCCTTGAGATCGGCCACAGCGCCGACCACGTGTCGCCCCATCTCATAGGCGTCGCGCCCGGCGCGCGTCGGCTTAAGCGGCTTGGCCTGCCGGTCCAGCAGCACCGCGCCCAGCGCGTCTTCCAGCGCCTGAACGCGCCGGGTCACGCCCGGCTGGGTCAGGTTCAGCCGGCCCGAGGCGGCGACAATGGAGCCGGTTTCCACCACCGCCAGGAAGGCTTCGAGGTCGCGTATGTTCATGACCCCTCCGTTTAATGCGCATCTCGCATATTGAAAATCACCTTAATTCAATTGTCGCATAAACAGGAACGCACATACAGTCCCGCCAACTCAAATTCGCGGGATCTTCCCATGACAGATGTTCCGGCCGCCGATGGCGCGCCACTCTCCTCCGCCGCCCCGGTCGTTCCCGTCGAGGCGGGAACGCGCGCGCCGCCGACCTTGCTGTTCGCCATCGCCGCCGGCCTCCTGATCTCGGACATCACGGCAACCCAGCCGCTCGTTGGGGCCATGCGCGAGAGCCTCGCCATCACGGAAGGGCTGGCGAGCCTGGTGGCGACGCTGGCCTTGCTCGGCTATGCCGCCGGCCTGCTGTTCATCGTGCCACTGGCCGACCGCATGGAGGCGCGAAAGCTGGCGCTGCTAATGCTCGCGCTGGGCATCGCCGCGCGGCTCGCGCTCGCCGGCGCCCCTTCCTCCATCGCCGCGTTCGGTGCCGCGTTCGCCGTCGGCATCGGATCCAGCGCCGTGCAGGTGCTGGTGCCGCTCGCCGCCTCCATAGCGCCGGAACATGAGCGCGGCAAGGTGGTGGGCAACATCATGGCGGGGGTCATGGCCGGTATCCTCCTCTCCCGTCCGCTGGCCGGGCTGATTGCGGATTTCGCCGGCTGGCGCGCTTTCTTCCTCATGACGGCGGGGGCGACGACGCTGCTGTCGGTGGTGCTGGCCCTGCGCTTGCCCAATCACCCCCCGCGCACGCAGGAGAGCTATCGCGCGCTGCTGGTGTCGCTGGTGACCCTGGTGCGGGAAGAGCCGGTGCTGCGGCGCCGCGCATTGACAGCGGCGCTCGGCATGGCGGCCTTCAGCTCCTTCTGGACCATGATCGCGCTGCGACTCGCGGACGCCCCGTTCTCCTTGTCTGCGAGCCAGATCGCGGTGTTCGCGCTCGCCGGCTGCGGCACGATCCTGATTGCGCCGCTCGCCGGGCGCGCGGGGGATCGGGGGTGGACCAAGGGCGGCACGCATGTGGCCCACATCGCCATGCTGGCCGGCGCGGGAATAGCCGCGCTCGCGGGATGGCTCGCGCAGGATGGCGCGTTCGGCGTGCCGCTGGCCTTGCTGGTGGTGGCGGGGCTGGTGCTCGACATGGGCTGCGTCGGCGACCAGACCCTGGGGCGGCGGGCGATCAACATGATCCGCCCGGCGGCGCGCGGCCGCATGAACGGCCTGTTCTCCGGCATCTTCTTCATTGGCGGGGCCATCGGCGCGTCGCTGAGCGGCGTCGCCTATGCGAGCGGCGGCTGGCTCGGCGTGTGCGCCCTCATCGCCGGGTTCTCGATTATCGCCGGGCTGGTCGGCCTGTTCGAGCCGCGCTGATCCGAATCGCCGATCCTTCCGCAGGAACGCCGGCCCTCGTGGCCGGCGTTTTCGTTGGCCATCACCGCGGCGCCGCACAGCGGAGACGGGCAGGCGCGAAACGCAAAAAACCCGCGCGGCAGGGGCCACGCAGGTGTCGCTTCAGCTCAATGCCTCGCCAGCCGCTTGGCGGCTGGAGACCCGCTCAGCGGGTGGGGCGGGGCTTGCTGGGGATCAGGCCTTCGCGCTGGGCGCGCTTGCGGGCCAGCTTGCGGGCGCGGCGAACAGCTTCGGCCTCTTCGCGGGCGCGCTTCTCGGACGGTTTCTCGTAGTGACCACGCAGCTTCATCTCGCGGAAGATCCCCTCACGCTGCATCTTCTTCTTGAGCGCCTTGAGGGCCTGATCGACATTATTATCGCGGACGAGAACTTGCACGTGTTGCCTCTTCGAGCTGTTGCGCCGAGCGAACTTGCACTGGTCTGAAAAACGTATCCGGAAGCAGGAGGGGCGCTTTCACGCCGGACCATATCTCTGCCGGAAGGAGCGCTCTCATATCAGAGGCCCCGGTCTTTGTCCACACTTGCTCCGCCCGCCAATGGGGGGCCGCAATCAAAAAAGGGCGACACATGGTGTCGCCCTTTTGGTTTCAATCCGATGCGCCTCAGGAGCCGCCGAACAGCTTGCGCTGCCACCAGCCCGAACGGGGCTTGGCGCTGGGGGCGGCCTCCTGGCTCTCGCTGGCGGCCACCGGTGCGGGCTGGGCCACAGGGGCTTCCGCCTCGGCGCTGGCGCCCGGCTCGGCGGCGACGATGTCAGCGTCGGCGATCGGCACGCTGGCGCTTTCCTGGTTCGATGCCGCGGCTTCCGCGGCGGGCTCGGCCGTGGTCACGGGCTCGGCCACGGCGATGGCCCCATCCTCGCCCAGGATGACCGGCGCCTTCTCGCGCACCGTCGAGCGGCGGCGCGGCGCGGGGGCGGGTTCCGGCTCCGCCGGAGCCGGGGCAGGGGGTGTAACTGCGGCCGGGGCGGGCGCCGGAGCCGCGATCGGCGCCGGAGCGGGTTCGGGCGCGGCCTGCTCGGCCACAGCCTGTTCGGCCACCGGAGTCTCGATGTCGCTGGGCGCGCTGACCGGCGCGGCCTCCAAGGTGGCTTCGGTCAGGGCGACCGGGGATTCGGCGCTGAGCGTCGTCTCGGGGCCGTCGGCCGCGCCTTCGCCTTCGGCGGCCAGCGGATTTTCTGCGGCGTCCTCGTCCTCGCCGGAGCGCGGCGCACCCTCCTCGCCCTCACGGCGATTGCGGCGGCCGCCCCGGCGACCGCGCCGGCGCCGGCGGCGCTCGCCTTCGGTCTCGCCACGGGCTTCGCTTTCCGCGCGCTCTTCCTCGTCGGATTCTTCTCCCTCGCCTTCGCCTTCGGCGCTGGCGGCGAGATCGTCGGTCTCGGCGGATTCGCCGTCTTCATCGGCGGGAACGCCGCGGGCTTCCCCGTCGCGCTCGCCACGCCGGCGGCGGCGGCGGCGGCGACGGCGGTTGCCGTTCTCGTCCACGCGCTCGGCGCTGCCTTCGCTGTCGCTCTCAGCTTCGCCCTCGCTCTCGCCGGCCTCGGCTTCCTCGCCGGTGTCCTCATCCTCCTCCTCATAATCCTCCTCGGGGAGGATCGAATCGGGGTGCACGGCCTTGGAGAGACGCGGCGCGGCCGGCGGCGGCGCGGCAAGGTCGCCCTTCTCGATGAGGAAGGGCTGGTGGCCGGTCACGCTCTCGTCCGCCGTGATGAGCAGCGTGACGGAGAAGCGCTCTTCCAGCTCGCGCAGGTGGGCGCGCTTCTGGTTCAGCACATAGAGCGCCACTTCCGAGCGGGTGCGGGCGATCAGATTGTGCGTGGCGCCGCGCACGAGCTGTTCCTCGAAGGCGCGCAGCAATTGCAGCGCCACCGAGGCCGCCGAGCGCACATGGCCGGTGCCGCCGCAGGTGGGGCACACCTCGATGGAGCTTTCCAGCACGCCGGTGCGGATGCGCTGGCGCGACATCTCCATGAGGCCGAAGTGCGAGATGCGGCCCACCTGGATGCGCGCGCGGTCGTTCTTCAGGCAATCCTTGAGCTTGCGCTCCACCGCCCGGTTGTTGCGCTTCTCCTCCATGTCGATGAAGTCGATGACGATCAGGCCGGCAAGGTCGCGCAGGCGCAGCTGGCGCGCGATTTCCTCGGAGGCTTCCAGATTCGTCTTGAGCGCGGTGTCCTCGATATGGTGCTCGCGCGTCGAGCGGCCCGAGTTCACGTCGATGGAGACCAGGGCCTCGGTGGGGTTGATGACGATATAGCCGCCGCTCTTGAGCTGGACCACGGGGGAGAACATCGCATCGAGCTGATGTTCCACGCCGTGCTTGGCGAAGATCGGCTGGTGATCGTGATAGGCGATGACGTTCTTCACATGGCTCGGCATGAGCATGCGCATGAAGTCGCGCGCCTCGCGGAAGCCCTCTTCGCCGGCGACGTGGATGTCGTCGATGTCCTTGTTGAACAGGTCGCGGATGGCGCGCTTGATCAGCGAGCCTTCCTCATAGACCAGGCTCGGGGCGCTGGAGGTGAGGGTCAGTTCGCGCACCGTCTCCCACAGGCGCAGCAGATATTCGAAGTCGCGCTTGATCTCGACCTTGGTGCGGTTGGCGCCGGCGGTGCGCAGGATGATGCCCATCCCTTCCGGCACCTCCAGGTCCTGCACCACTTCCTTCAGGCGCTTGCGGTCCACCGCATTGGTGATCTTGCGCGAGATGCCGCCGCCCCGCGCGGTGTTGGGCATCAGCACGGAATAGCGGCCGGCGAGCGAGAGATAGGTGGTGAGAGCCGCGCCCTTGTTGCCGCGCTCCTCCTTGACCACCTGCACCAGCATCACCTGGCGGCGGCGGATGACTTCCTGGATCTTGTAGGAGCGGGCGCGGCGCTGGTGCGCGCGCTCGGGCACCTCTTCCATGGCGTCGTCGGAGCCCATCTGCTCCACGCCTTCGTCTTCTTCCTCGCCGTCCTCGTCCTCGTCGTCCTCGGCGGAGCGGCGGGATTTTTCCGAACCGCGACGGCCGCGCGGCGCGCGCTCGCGCGGCTCATGCCCGGCTTCGGCGGATTGGCTTTCCGAAGCGTCCGGCGCGGCCTCGAGGGCGGCGGCCTCCTCGCCCTCGGACGGCAGGATCGGGTTTTCCTCGCGGTCGGCGAGCGGGGCTTCCTCGCGTGCCTCGGCCTCGAAAGCGGCGCGGGTGTCCAGCCCGGCCTGCTCCTGGGGCGCGGGCAGTTCGCTGTCGACCTCGGCAGGCGCCGCGTGCTCGTGGCTCGCGCCCGCCTCGTGGGCGATGATGTCCTCCACATCGGTGGAGGCCGGCAGGTCGCGCGGATCGACCGGCACTTCCTCGCCGGTATCGGTCTCGGCATAGTCGCCGCCGAGCCGTTCCGGCTGTTCCTCGTCGTCATAGGACGAGGAACCACCGGAGATCTGGCCGTCCTCGATGGTCTCGACCACGTCGGACTCGTCGATCTCCTCGACATTGCCGGAAACGCTCTCGTCCGACGACGGCCGGCGGGACTTGGGCCGCTCGCGGCGGCGCTCGCGGCGCTCGTCTTCCTCGTCGGCGGCGCGCGCGGCGCGCTCTTCTTCCTCGATCAGGGCGAGACGGTCGGCGACCGGGATCTGGTAATAGTCGGGATGGATCTCGCTGAAGGCGAGGAAGCCGTGCCGGTTGCCGCCATATTCGATGAAGGCGGCCTGAAGCGAGGGCTCGACCCGCGTCACCTTCGCCAGATAGATGTTGCCCCGCAATTGCTTGCGGGACGCGGACTCATAGTCGAATTCTTCGACCCGATTGCCGCGCACGACCACGACCCGGGTCTCCTCCGGGTGGGTCGCATCGATGAGCATTTTGTTGGGCATGGAAATCTCTCTGCGCGGCGTCGGAGACACAGCTCCGCGACGGTCGGCGCGGCAAAGCCTGCGAACCGCCGATACGCCTGAAATTGAAGCGGGAGGAGACAGAGGAGCCGTAGCGCGCGGGGGTCATTTCGACACCCTCCGCATCGAGACACACGGGCGCACGTGGTGCGCGCAGTTCGTGCGGTTGAAAGTCATGCCCTCGGCTACTCGTTCCTCAGCGAAGCATCAGACCAGGCGAGTGCCCGGCCCCGGCATACGGCAGCCCGATTCCCCCCGACAGACAGCTTCCTCGGCGGCATGAGCGACGCGAGCGGCCGTCCAGTCGCGCGCTTTGGGCGCGCGCGCCGCAGGATGGCACACTCAAATTATTGAGCAGCCTGCGACGGGAGATGCCTGACCGGCTTCAGGAAAGTGGAAGTTCCCAAGCAGGACGCCATCAGCGGCAGCCGCGGCAGCCGGGGGCCGAAGAGCCTGTTCCGGAACGCGAACCGTATACATCTCCTTCTTACTCGTCCCGCTCGCCTCTTGGCAAGGTTCATGCCTGTTCCACCGGCAACAATGTGGTTCTGGCCTGTGTCGGACCCACCACAGGCCGGTGAGAAGTGAGCGGGGCGTCAACCTTGGATTAACGAAAGCGCCTCTATCCGGTACAAATGGCAAGTCTTGCCGTCTCCCGAGGCGGACGAGGGAAGGTTCCTGGACATGTGGGCCCGCAGACAGCGCGCCAGACGGACCGAAGCGGCGCCGGCATCGCCCCCGCCGCCGTGTGCCGCTGCCCGCGCGTGCATCGCCGATCATCCAGACAGCCCGCGCGGCCCGGTTCGCCCTGCCGCCATGTGGCCGCAAGGCATCGTCGCGCGGATGGTCCATTTGTCCGCTCCCCTGGTTCTGGCGGCATGCATCAGCCTCGGTTCTGTTGGCGGCTCGCCCGTCGTGGCCGCCGAAGCGGCGGCGGTGCAGGTGGCCGCGCGCCCGGAGGCGGCACCCGCTACCGCCGCGACCGTTCCGGAGCCGGCCGAAGATGCGGCGCGCCCGGCCGCCGCCGCGCCGGGCCCCGCGATCGCGACCGATGCGCGCCTCGCCGGCGATGTCCAGCGCACCCGCCTCGTGATCGATCTGAGCCGGCCGGTGGAATTCCGCGCCTTCACCCTCGCCAATCCCTATCGTGTCATCCTCGACCTGCCGGAAGTGCGCTTCGCTTTCGATGCCTCGAAGGGACAGACCAAGCGCGGGCTGGTCAATGCGTACCGCTATGGCGATTTTGCACCCGGGAAGGCGCGCGTGGTGGTCGATCTCGCTGCCCCGGTCACCATCGACAAGGCGTTCGTGCTGGAAGCGGTGGACGACCAGCCGGCGCGGCTCGTGCTTGACCTCGTGAAGACGGATGCGGCCAGTTTCACTTCCACCCTGGCCACCGCGGCGGAAGCGCGCGGTGCCCCGCCGGTGGCGGTGCAGGTGGAAACCGCATCCGACGGCGATACCCGTCCGGTGATCTGTCTCGACCCCGGCCATGGCGGCATCGATTCGGGCACCACGGGGGCCAGCGCTTTCGCGGAAAAGAATATCGTGCTGGATGTGGCCCTGGCGCTCAAAGCCAAGCTGGAGGCGAGCGGGCAGTATCGCGTCGTCATGACGCGCTCCACCGACACCTTCATCGCGCTCGGGGAGCGGGTGCGAATCGCCCGCGCGAACCGGGCCGCCTTGTTCGTTTCCATCCATGCCGATGCGCTTGCCCGCAACGACGGGCAGGCCCGCGGCGCCAGCGTCTACACCTTGTCCGACACCGCCAGTGATGCCGAAGCCGCCCATCTGGCGGAGCAGGAGAACAAGGCGGACCTGATCGCGGGCGTGGATCTCTCGGAAGAGAGCAACGAGGTGGCCGGCATCCTGTTCGACCTCGCCCAACGGGAAACCAAGAATTTCTCCGCCTTGTTCGCCCGCAGCCTCGTGGGCGCGATGAAGGGGGCGGGGCGGATCCACAAGACGCCGTTGAAATCCGCCGGCTTCCGCGTGCTGAAGGCGCATGACGTGCCCTCGGTGCTGGTGGAACTGGGCTATATGTCGAGCCGCGAGGACCTCAAGCTGATGACGTCGGACGCCTGGCGCGACAAGGTCACGGACGCCATGCAGAGTGCCATCACCGAGTTCTTTGCGACCCGGGTCGCCGGCGGCACCGCGGTCCCGGCCCCCGTTGCCACGGGAAGCGTTCCGCGCTGATCGCGTCTGGTGTCGGCGACTGACGCTTGGGAACCTGCCGTTTCGACATATGCCGTTGGGGCATGTCCGGTCTTTTTGACGCTCGGTCGTGAAGCAGCCACTTTTGGCCAACATAGCCGTCTCAGCGGCACCGAATTCCCATGTTCTCGTGCCGGCACCCTTGCACAAAGGGGGCGAATGCGGCTTTTGGAAGAGGCTTGCCCCATGCGGGCAGGGAAAGCCGCCGTTGCGGGTGTCGTGGAGGGAGAGCCGGCGAAATGCGGCTGCTGTTGAGGTTCTTCGGATTTCTGTTCGCCCTCGGCACGCTGGTGCTCCTCGGCGGGGCCGCGGGGGCGACCTATTTCATTTGGAAATATTCCCAGGACCTGCCCGACTACACCCAATTGCAGAATTATGAGCCGCCGGTGATGACCCGCGTCCATGCCGACGACGGATCTCTGGTGGCCGAATGGGCGCGCCAGCGCCGCCTCTATATTCCCATCCAATCCGTGCCGAAGCTGGTGATCGAGGCGTTCCTGTCCGCCGAGGACAAGAATTTCTACGAGCACGGCGGCATCGACCCCTCCGGCATCTTCCGCGCCGGCATGCTCTATCTTCAGAATTTCGGCTCGAACCGCCGGCCGCAGGGCGCTTCCACCATCACCCAGCAGGTGGCGAAGAACTTCCTGCTGACCAACGAAGTGTCCTTCGACCGCAAGATCAAGGAAGCGCTCCTGGCGCTGCGCATCGAGCGCGCCTATTCCAAGGACCGCATCCTCGAGCTCTACCTCAACGAAATCTATCTCGGCATGGGGGCCTATGGCATCGCCGCCGCGGCGCTGGTCTATTTCGACAAGTCTGTCGAGGACCTGAACATCCAGGAAGCGGCCTATCTCGCCGCTTTGCCGAAGGCGCCGTCCTCCTACAACCCCTTCCGCGAGCGTGAGCGCGCCACCGACCGCCGCAACTGGGTCATCGACCGCATGGCGGAGAACGGCTACATCACCGCCGCCCAGGCGGAGGCGGCCAAGAAGTCCCCCATCGAAGTGACGCCGCGCCCCACCGGCGCGCAGATCTTCGCGGCGGAATATTATGCCGAGGAAGTGCGCCGGCAGATCTATGAGCGCTATGGCGAGACCAAGCTTTACGAGGGCGGCCTCTCGGTGCGCACGGCGCTCAATCCGAAGATGCAGATGATCGCCAAGAAGACCCTCTCGGACGGTCTCGTGCGCTTCGACGAGCAGCGCGGATGGCGTGGCCCGGTCAACCATATCGACGTCTCCGGCGATTGGGGGCAGAAGCTGTCCGAGCTGAAGGCCTATTACGACATCCCCTGGAAGCTCGCGGTGGTGCTCGATTCGGGCAAGGACACGGCGCGCATCGGCCTGCAGCCGCCGCGTGAGAAGTCGGGCGGCCTCTCCTCCCAGCGCGACCTCGGCCTGATCACTCTCGACGGCGTGAAATGGGCCCGCTGGACCAAGGGGCCGGACGCCTACAAGGCCGTGACCTCGGTCGCGCAGGTGCTCAAGCCCGGCGACGTGGTCTATGTGGAGCAGATCGCCGGCAAGGACGGGCAATATCGCCTGCACCAGATTCCGGACGTGGAAGGCGCCATGGTGGTGATGGAGCCGTTGACCGGGCGCGTGCTCGCGCTTTCCGGCGGCTTCTCCTATGACGAAAGCCAGTTCAACCGCGCCACCCAGGCGCTGCGCCAGCCCGGCTCCTCCTTCAAGCCGATCGTCTATTCCTCGGCTTTGGACAATGGCTATACGCCTTCCACGGTGGTGCTGGACGCGCCCATCGAGATCGACCAGGGCCCCGGCCTCGGGGTGTGGGCGCCGGAGAACTACGCCAAGAAATTCTACGGCCCGCAGACCCTGCGCTTCGGCCTGGAGCAGTCGCGTAACGTGATGACCGTGCGCCTCGCCCAGGACATCGGCATGCCGCTGGTGGCGGAATATGCCAAGAAGTTCGGCGTCTATGACGACATGCTGCCGGTGCTCTCCATGGCGCTCGGGGCGGGCGAGACCACGCTCATGCGCATGGTCGGCGCCTATGCGATCATGGCCAATGGCGGGCGCAAGGTGACGCCCTCGCTCATCGACCGCATCCAGGACCGCTATGGCCACACCATCTATCGCCATGACGAGCGCGAGTGCCGCGGCTGCGATGCGGACAGCTGGCAGAACCAGCCCGAGCCGACCCTGATCGACCGCCGCCCCGTGGTGCTGGACCCCATGACCGCCTACCAGATCACCTCCATGATGGAAGGCGTGATCCAGCGCGGCACGGGCACGGCGTTGAAGGATCTCGGCAAGCCGGTGGCCGGCAAGAGCGGCACCACCAATGACGAGAAGGACGCCTGGTTCGTCGCCTTCACGCCGGAAGTCGTGGTGGGCGTCTATCTCGGCTACGACAAGCCCAAGCCCATGGGCAAGGGCGCGACCGGCGGCGTGCTTTCCGCCCCGATCGTGCGCGACTTCATGAAGACCGCCCTGGCCGACCGGCCGGCCATTCCGTTCCGCGTGCCGCCGGGCATCAAGCTGGTGCGCATCAATCCCAAGAGCGGATTGCGCGCGAGCACGGGCGAAAACGCGATTCTCGAAGCGTTCAAGCCGGGCACGGCGCCGCCGGACAGCTATTCGGTGATCGGCGCGAGCGACGCGCCCCTCACCGTGACGCCCGAGGCCGATCGCGCGGTGCGCACGGGCACCGGCGGACTTTACTGACCCTTCTCGTTTCCGCTTCCCCATCGGGCGGAGCCGGCCTGAACCCGCCGGCTCCGCCTTTTTCATTCCTGCCGGGACGGCCCTGCGGCGCGGCGTCGCCCGCCGCCCGTTTACAGGCCGGCGCCCCGCCGCTATTTTCCGCGGCCCTCGGATCAGAAAGGTTTGCCATGCGTGCGGAGCTCGCCGCGAAAGTCGACGAGATCAATCAGTCCGTTGATCTGCTGCGTCAGCATCTCAATGTGGACCGCTCGCGCCGGCGCCTCGCCGAATTGAACGCCATCGCCGAGGACCCGAACCTCTGGAACGATCCCGAGCGGGCCCAGAAGATCATGCAGGAACGCACGGGCCTCGAAGATGCGCTCGGCGCCATCGACCGGGTCAATCGCGACCTCGCCGACAATGTCGAGCTGATCGAGCTGGGCGAGGCCGAGGGCGACGAAAGCGTGATCGCCGAAGCCGCCGCGGCCCTCGACGGGCTGAAGGGCGAACTCGCGCGCCGCGAGCTGGACGCGCTGCTTTCGGGCGAGGCGGATTCCAACGACACCTATCTGGAAGTCCATGCCGGCGCCGGCGGCACCGACAGCCAGGACTGGGCGGAAATGCTGCTGCGCATGTATCGGCGCTGGTGCGAACGCCACGGCTTCAAGGTGGAGCTGATGGACGAATCGCAGGGCGAGCAGGCCGGGCTGAAGTCCGCCACCATCCAGGTGAAGGGCCACAATGCCTATGGCTGGCTGAAGACCGAGGCGGGCGTGCATCGCCTGGTGCGCATCTCGCCGTTCGATTCGAACGCGCGGCGCCAGACCTCCTTCGCCAGCGTGGACGTCTATCCGGTGGTGGACGACCGCATCGTGGTGGACATCAAGGAAGCCGACGTGCGGGTGGATACCATGCGCTCCGGCGGTGCCGGCGGCCAGCACGTGAACAAGACCGAATCGGCGGTCCGCCTCACCCATATCCCCACCGGCATCGCCGTGGTGAGCGAGGGCGACCGGTCCCAGCACAAGAATCGCGCCACCGCCTGGAACATGCTGCGCGCCAAGCTCTATGACCTGGAGCTGAAGAAGCGCGAGGCGGAGGCGGCGGCGGAACAGGCGGCCAAGACCGACATCGGCTGGGGCCACCAGATCCGCTCCTACGTGCTCCAGCCCTACCAGCTGGTGAAGGACCTGCGCACCGGAGTCACCTCCGGCACCCCGCAGGAGGTGCTGGACGGCGACCTCGACCCCTTCATGGAGGCGGCCCTGGCCCAGCGCGCCTATGGCGGCGGCCCGGATCAGGTCGAAGACGTGGAGTGAGCGCTTAAGCGGCGCCACCGGGTGGCGCTGCTCTTGCCTTTGCAACCGCTAAGCCAGTGCCCGCGCGGCCTCCAGCACTTCTTCCGCATGGCCGGTGACTTTCACCTTCGGCCACACGCGGGCGATGGTGCCGTCGCGGCCGATGAGCAGCGTGACGCGCTCTATCCCCATGTATTTTCGGCCGTACATGCTCTTCTCGCCCCACACGCCATAGGCCTCGAGCATGGCCGTGCTCTCGTCCGAGCCGAGGGGAATATCCAGGTCGTACTTGGTCTTGAACTTGTCCTGCTTGGCGACCGGATCGGCCGAGACCCCGAGAATGGCCGTGTCCGCCTTCTCGAATTCGGCCCGCAGACCATTGAAGGCAATGGCTTCCTTGGTGCATCCCGGGGTATCAGCCTTGGGGTAGAAATAGAGCACCAGCTTGCGGCCGGAAAAGTCGCTGAGGGAAACGGTGCCGCCGCCGTCGCGGGGCAGGGTGAAGGCGGGAGCGGGTGCGCCCTGTGGGGGAATTTCGGCCAAGTGCCTTCCTTTCGACGTGTCGGTGTCATACCGCCTGAGCCAGATGCCCTTGCCTGGGGAACAGGATCGTACATTCTGGCGCCGCACCATGCGGGCGCGGGGGCGCCAGTCGGCACGCGGAGGGTTGCATAGGGATGAGCGAAAACGCGAGGCAGCTCAAGCCGGGCGAACGGCATGTGCGGCGATCGCGCCTGCAAGGCATCGCCGGCGCGCTGGTGCCGCGCAGCCGGGTCGCGCGTCTCGCCATGTGGCTGCTGGTGGGCGTGTTCGCCGTCGGTGGTATTGCGTCGCTCACGCTCTATGGGTTGATCTCGCAAGGCGTCGTCACCGCCAATCTCGCCACGCCCTATATCGAGCGCGCCATCGAGGAACGCCTCGGCCCGAACTACAGGGTGAAGATCGGCTCCACCACGATGGAGACCATGGAGGAGGGGCGCTCGGTCGTCATCGTGCACGACATTCGCGTCACCGGTCCGGGCAATGAACTCGTCGCCAGCGCGCCGAGTGCCGAGGTGGAGCTGGAAGGCAGCCTCCTGACGCTGTCGCCGCGTGCCCGCAGGATAGATTTGATCGGCGCGGAAATGACCGTGAAGATCGCGGCCTCCGGCTCGGTCGCGGTGGCCACCGGCAAGGGCGCGAAGGCCATCACCACGACACCGACCGGCGAGCCGCTGGTGCCGCCCCTGAGCCCCGCGACGGCCCCCGCCGGAAAAGCGGCCGCCCCGCAGACGCCCGCCGCCCCGGCCGGCGGTTCGAGCGCCCCGGCCGCCCAAACGCCCACCGCCCAAACACCCGCCGCGCAGGCTCCCTCGGGCGGCACGCGCGAGCAGATGGCGGATCCGCTGGTGCTCAAGGGGCTCGCCCAATGGCTGGAGCAATTGGAGCGCGGCGGGCTCGACGGCGGGGCGCTGCAGGACGTGGGCCTCAAGGACGGCACGCTGGTGGTGCAGAACGAGGCGAGCGGCCGCAAGGTGACGTTCGACGACATCTCGATCCGCCTCGCGCGCCCCTCCCACGGCGGCGTGGTGCTGACCTTTACCGTGAAGAGCCCGCACAGCACCGCCACCCTGGTCGCCACCATCGGCCCGGTCGCCGACCGCGAGCGCACGGTCATGCTCGACCTCAAGGATGTCTCGACGCGCGACCTGGTGCAGGCGTTCAGCCAGGATTGGCGGCGCTTCTACATGGACATGCCCCTGTCCGCCTCGCTCAATGCGCGCCTTGCCCTCGACGGCAACGTGCGCGCCGCCAATGCCAAGGTGCAGCTCGGCGCCGGCCAGATCGGCAATGGCGAGGACGAGCTGGAGCGCTTCACCCTGGATGGCGCCGAACTGGCGCTGACGCTGGACCCGCAGCGACGCGTGGTGGCGATCGACCAATTGATGGCCAGCAAGAATGCCAACAAGGTGGCCTTGCAGGGCGAAGTGAAGGTGCCCGCCGCCGCGGACCAGGACTGGCCCTACACCCTGCGGCAGCGCGAGGTGGTGTTCGCCGGCCCGGAAATGCCCGATCCGCCGCTGGTGCTCACATCGGTGGACGTGGTGGGGCGCTACACGCCGCCCACCAAGCAATTGCTGTTCGAGCGCGGCGGGCTCGCCAGCGCGGTCGGCGGCCTCAGCTTCTCCGGCATGGTGGATTTCGGCATCGACGTGCCGGCCATCAAGCTGAATGCGGTGGGCTCGCGCATGCCGTCCAGCACGGTGCGGCGCTTCTGGCCGGTCTCCATCGCGCCGCCGGCGCGCACGTTCGTGCTGGAGAATGTCACCGGCGGCACGGTGGACGGCTCCACCATCGTCGTGAACATGCCGCTGGACCTCATCGGCCAAAAGGAAATTCCGCTGCCCGACGATGCGGTGCATCTGGAAATGAGCGGCAGCGGCTTCACCATCCAGGCGCTGAAGGGCCTGCCGCCGATCCGCGACGCGAAGCTCTCCGTCGTCGTCACCGGGCGCACGGTGCGGGTGAACCTGCCCGAGGGCACGGTGGTCACGCCCGGCAATCGCAAGCTCGCCATGACCGACGGCGTGTTTTTCATGCCCGATTATTTCCCCCGCGAGCCGCGCAGCCAGATCCGGGTGAAGATCGACGGGCCCGCCGACGCCGGCATCGAAGTTCTGGGCATGGATGCGCTGAAGGGACCGGCCGGCGCCGCCTATGATCCCGCCACCACGCGCGGGCGCCTCTCGGCCCTGGTGCAGATCAACATCCATTTCCGCAAGGTCGCCGACCCCGCCGATACCGATTATTCGGTAGAGGCGACGCTGACCGATTTCGGCGTCGACAACGTGTTCGCCGGCCAGCGCATGGAAGGCGCGACGGTTTCCGTGTTCGCGACGCCGGCCGGCATCCTGCTGCGTGGCGAGGGCAAGCTCGCCGGGGCGCCCGCGACCTTCGAATATGAGAAGAAGAAGGACCAGGCCGACGCCGACCTGCGCGTCAACGCCACGCTGGACGATTCCGCCCGCAGCAAGATCGGCATCGGCCTCACGGCCGTGTCCGGGCCGGTGCTGCTGAAACTGGTGGGGACCACCAACAATAACGAGACCAAGGCCAATATCGAGCTGGACCTGACGGCGGCGCGGATCTCCGATCTCATCCCCGGCCTCTCCAAGCCGGCGGGGCGGCCGCTGAAGGCGCGCTTCTCCACGATCGACACGGGCACGCGCATCAAGATCAACGAACTGGTGCTCGACGGGTCCGGCGCGCTCATCAAGGGATCGCTGGAACTGGCCGACAATGGCGACGTGAACGCGGCAAATTTCCCCACCTTCCAGCTTTCCGACGGCGATCGCGCCAGTCTGAAGGCTGACCGCTCCGGCGACGTGCTGCGGGTGCGCATCACCGGCGACGTGGTGGACGCGCGCGGCATCATGAAAAGCCTCATCGGCAGCCCCGCCGCGCCCAAGGACCCCAAGACCGGCAAGCCGCCCCGCAACCAGGATGTGGACGTGGAGGCGAAGATCGGCGCCCTCACCGGCAATAATGGCGAGGTGCTGCGCCAGATGGACCTCACCGTGAGCCGGCGCGGCGTTGAATTGCGCGCCTTCTCGCTGAGCGCCAAGGTGGGGCGCGAGGGCAATCTGGCGGGCGAGATCCGCAATACCGACGCCGGCCGGCGGGCGCTGTTCCTGCGCACCTCGGACGCCGGCGCGGTGCTGCGCTTCCTGGAGATCTATCCCAAGATCGAGGGCGGCGACATGTGGGTGGTGGTGGACCCCCCGCGCGGCGACAGCTCGCCCCAGGAAGGCACGTTGAACATCCGCGATTTCGTGGTGCGGGGCGAGCCGGGGCTGGAAAGCCTCAGCGCGGCCGCGCGCGATTCCACCGGCCGCCAGGAACAGGGCACCGCTGTATTCCAGAAGGCGCAGGCCAAGTTCATCCGCACGCCGGGCAGCGTGACCATTCGCGAAGGCGCGATCTGGGGGCCGGTCGCGGGCGTGACCGTGGACGGCACCATCGATTTCGCCGCCGAGCGCATCTCCATGCGCGGCACCTATGTGCCGGCCTATGGCCTGAACAATCTCTTCAGCAAGGTGCCGGTCATCGGCATGCTGCTGGGCGGAGGGCCGAACGAGGGGCTCCTGGGCGTGACCTTCGAGATCGCCGGGCCCATGAGCGGGCCGACATTGCGCGTCAATCCCCTGTCCGCCGTGGCGCCGGGCTTCCTGCGCAAGATGTTCGAGTTCCGCGATTCCAGCGATACGCCGCCGGTGCGGTGACTGATAAAAGCCAGTATTTCGGTAGCGAAAGGCGCCTGTCGTCCAGGTGATTTTTTACACTCGCGCCCAAGCTTAAGTTTTTCGATGGGAACTTATTGTGCAGTTTCCCGTTCTCCTGATGCAGTTTCATGCAGGAGCAATAATAATGCGCAAGATCCTACTCGCCATGACCGCCGTTTCCATGATCGCCGCGCCCGTCGGCGCTGTCATGGCGCAGAATGCTGTCGCCGTTCAGTCCGACACTTTCGTCACCGCGAAGCCGACCGATGTGCTCAGCTACAATCTGATCGGCCTCAATGTGACCAACGGCAATAAGGAGACGGTGGGCGAGATCAAGGATCTCATCCTCTCCTCCAAGGGCGATCTGCAGGGCTACATCATCTCCGTGGGCGGTTTCCTCGGCATGGGCGAGCGCTATGTGATCGTGCGCCCGGCCGCGGTGCAGGTCGCCTATTCGGAGAATGACAAGAAGTGGTCGGCGATGATGAACGCCACCAAGGACCAGCTGAAGGCGGCGCCCGAGTTCAAGTATGACGGCCGCTGGAAGCGCTGATCGCTTCCTCTGACGTGAAAAAGGCTCCCGAAAGGGAGCCTTTTTTATGGGGCGCTCGTCACACCGGGCGCAGGAGCACGTGCTTCTTCTTGCCGAGCGAGAGCTTGATGACGCCCTCCGCGGTCAGATCTTGAAGGCCGAGCACGGCCTTTTCGTCGGTGACTGTGACGTCGTTCACCTTCAGACCGCCGCCCTTAATCTGGCGCCGCGCCTCGCTGGTGGAGGCGACGAGGCCAGCGGCAACGAAGGCGGCCGCAACCGGCAGGCCGGCTTCAAGCTGGGCCATGGCCACGTCCACGCTCGGCAGGTTCATGGCCAGCGCGCCGTCCTCGAAGGTGCTGCGGGCGGTGGCCTTGGCGTTCTCGGCGGCGGCGCGGCCGTGCAGAAGGGCAGTGGCCTCGGTGGCGAGAATCTCCTTCGCCACATTGATCTCCTGGCCCTCCAGCGCGCCGAGGCGGGCGATCTCGTCCAGCGGCAATTCGGTGAACAGCTTGAGAAAGCGCACCACGTCCGCATCCCCGCTGTTGCGCCAATATTGCCAATATTCATAAGGGCTCAGCAGCTCGGCATCGAGCCACACCGCGCCGCCGGCGGTCTTGCCCATCTTGGCGCCGGAAGAGGTGGTGAGCAGGGGCGTGGTGAGCGCGAACAGGTCCGCGCCGCGCATGCGGCGGCCCAGTTCCATGCCGTTGACGATATTGCCCCACTGGTCCGAGCCGCCCATCTGCAAAATGCAGCCGTGGCGCTTGTTCAGCTCCACGAAATCGTAGGCCTGCAGGATCATGTAGTTGAATTCGAGGAAGGTCAGCGGCTGCTCGCGCTCCAGCCGCAGCTTTACCGAATCGAAGGTCAGCATGCGGTTGATGGTGAAGTGCGGCCCCACTTCCCGCAGCAGCGGGATGTATTTCAGCTCGTCCAGCCAAGCCGCGTTGTTCTCCATTTTCGCCGGTTGCGGGATTCCTCGCTGCTGAAATCGAGCATAGCCACTTATCGGAGGAGCTTTGGATTCGGAGAAATCCAGAAACCGCTCGAACACCTTGCGGATCGAGCCGATATTGGCGTCGATCTGCGCGTCCGTGAGCATCTTGCGGGCTTCGTCCTTGCCGGACGGGTCGCCGATCTTGGTGGTGCCGCCGCCCATGAGCGCGATGGGATTGTGCCCGGTGCGCTGGAGCGTGCGCAGCATCATGATGGAGAGCAGGTGCCCGGCGTGCAGGGAGGAGGCCGTGGCATCGAAGCCGATATAAGCGGTGATCGGCCCTTCGCTCGCCTTGGCGTCCAGGCGCTCGGCATCGGAACACTGGTGAATATAGCCGCGCTCATCGAGGGTGCGCAGGAAATCGGAGCGATAGGCAGTCATTGAGGTCCGCACAGCAGGCTTTGGAAAGGCGGCTGGTGTAACAGGTCTGACGCGCGATTGCATCGGGGAGAAGCGCATGCGGGCTCTGGGGCTAATGAGCGGCACGTCCATGGACGGCATCGATGCCGCCTTGATCGAGACCGACGGCGAGCGCGTGTTCTGGCTCGGCCCCTCGGCCACCTATCCCTATGCGCCGCCCATGCGGGCCTTGCTGGAACAGGCCATGAGCGATGCGCGCGGCGTGAATTCCCGCGAGGCGCGGCCGGGCGCCCTGGCGGAGGCCGAAGAACGCATCACCACCCTTCACGCCGAGGCCGTGCGCGCGCTGCTGGAGCAGATGCGCCTCACGCCCGGCGATTTGGACGTGATTGGCTTCCACGGCCAGACGGTGTTTCATCGCCCGCAGGCCCGCCTCACCGTGCAGATCGGGCTCGGCCAGGCGCTCGCGCGGGAACTGGGCGCGACGGTGGTCGGTGATTTCCGCGCCGCCGACGTGGCGGCGGGCGGGGAGGGCGCGCCGCTGGTGCCGGTGTTCCACCAGGCCCTGGTACGTGCGCGCGACATGGCCGGCCCGGTGGCTGTGCTCAATATCGGCGGGGTGGCAAACGTCACGGTCATCGACGGCGCGGCCGACCCGATTGCCTGCGACACCGGCCCCGGCAATGCGCTGCTGGACGATTTCGTGTTCGCCCGCACCGGCATCCCCTTCGATGCGGACGGCGCCCTGTCCGCGGCGGGGGAGGTGGATGAGCACGCGGTCGCGCGCGTGCTCGACCATCCCTTCTTCGCGCTGCCGCCGCCCAAATCCCTGGATCGCAACGCGTTCCGCGCCTTCGTGGCGGAACGGGTGAAGCTGGACGGCTATGGGACCGAGGATGGCGCGGCGACGCTGGCCGCGCTCACGGCGGCATCGGTGGCGGCCATCGTGCCCCTGCTGCCGGCGGCGCCGGAGCGCTGGATCGTCGGCGGCGGTGGCGCGCGCAATCCCACGCTGATGGCGATGCTGGAAGCGCGGCTCGAGCGGCCGGTGGTGCCCGCGGAGGCCATGGGGTGGTCCGCCGATGCGCTGGAGGCCCATGCGTTCGGCTTCCTGGCGGTGCGCACCCTGCGCGGGCTGCCGCTGACGTTTCCCTCCACCACGGGCGCGCCGGAGCCGCTCACGGGCGGGGTGGTGTTTTCGCCGGACTAGGGAAGGGGGCGGTGCTGCCCGGTTTCCCCTCCCTCACCCTTCCCCGCACGCGGAAGAGGGGACGATTGGCGCGCGAGGAGAGAGACTGTTCACCCCCCCTGTCCGTGGCTCCCTCTCCCGCGTGCGGGGGAGGGCTGGGGAGCGGGCGTCGCGAAGCTGGCTGGGGCGGCTTCGCGAGAAGGAGAGGCCGCTGGCGAGGAAACCTCAGGCGGCGCTGGTGGTGCGGGCGCCGGGGAGGCGCTTGTCGAGATAGGTGCCCACCACGTTCATCAGCTCGTCGGTCTTGCCGTCGAAGAAGTGGTTGGCGCCCGGCACGATCTGCTGCTCGATGACGATGCCCTTCTGGGTCTTCAGCTTTTCCACCAGGGTGGCGACCGCCGTGGTGGGCACCACCGCGTCCTTGTCGCCATGGACGAACAGGCCGGAGGAAGGGCAGGGGGCCAGGAAGGAGAAGTCGAACAGGTTCGCGGGCGCGGCGATGGAGATGAAGCCTTCCACCTCGGGCCGGCGCATCAGAAGCTGCATGCCGATCCAGGCGCCGAAGGACACGCCGGCGATCCAGCAGGCGCGTGCGTCCGGGTTCACCGACTGCGCCCAGTCGAGCGCGGCGGCGGCGTCGGAAAGTTCGCCCGGGCCATGGTCGAACGAGCCCTGGCTGCGGCCGACGCCCCGGAAATTGAAGCGCAGCACCGAGAAACCGCGGTTCACGAACTGATAGTAAAGGTTATACACGACGGGATTGTTCATCGTGCCGCCGAACTGCGGGTGCGGATGAAGAATGATCCCGATGGGGGAATTGCGCGTCTTTGCGGGCTGATAGCGACCCTCAAGCCGCCCCTTCTCGCCGGTGAAGATGACTTCTGGCATGGACGTCCGCAACCTCTCGGCGGGCAGCAGCAAAGGCGGGGCAGATGCTTTTCGGCCGGGCCGAAACACGAACCTGCCCAAAGACGTCTTCGCGAGGACGCCTTGACTTGGCCTGGACGCCGCCCTATCTATTTAGAATAATTCTAATTTATCCCTTCCGGCCGCGCGATGTTAACAACGCTGCGGGGCAGAGACGGATGAAGTCTGACATATGGATGAGACGATGCCCAATTGCAAGCCTTTGGTCCAAGGTGCGCGCTCTGCCGCAGCGTCGGGACGGGGCTTGGAGACGGCCGTGACCCTGCGCTGGAGGATGCGGCCATGAGCGCGGCGCCGGCCCACCGGGTGTTCCTCGACCATAATGCCACCTCGCCCCTGCGGCCGCAGGCGCGGGACGCCATGCTCGATGCGCTGGACCGGGGCGGCAACGCCTCCTCCATCCATGCGGACGGGCGCGCCGCGCGCCAGCGCGTGGAACAGGCGCGCATGGAGATCGCCGCGCTCACGGGCGCCGATCCGCGCGGCATCGTGTTCACCTCCGGGGCGAGCGAGGCCAATGCGCTGGCGCTCCATCCCGCCCTTGAGGTGCACGGCCGGCGGGTGACCTGCGATGTTCTTCTGGCGAGCGCGGGCGAGCATCCGTCCGTGCTGCACGGCCATCGCTTCGCGCCCGAGCAGGTCGAAACCCTTCCCCTGCGCACCGATGGCCGCATCGATCTCGATGCGCTGGACGCGGCGCTCGCGCGCCATGCGGCGGCCGGGCGGCAGGCGCTGGTGTCAGTGATGCTGGCCAATAATGAGACGGGCATTCTCCAGCCCGTGGCGGAGGCGGCGGCGCTGGCGCAGGCGCGCGGCGCGGTGGTGCATTGCGACGCGGTGCAGGGCGCCGGGCGCCTTCCCCTCGAGATCGCGGCGCTGGGCGTGGATTTCCTCACTTTGTCCTCCCACAAGATGGGCGGCCCCCAGGGCGCGGGCGCGCTGGTGGCGGGGCATGGCGATAATGTGGTGCGCCAGCCGCTGATCGCCGGCGGTGGGCAGGAGCGGGGCCGGCGCGCGGGCACGGAGAATGTCGCCGCCCTCGCAGGCTTCGGCGCGGCGGCGCGCGCCGCGCGGGTGGATCTGGAAGGAGAGGCGGCGCGCCTTTCCGCCTTGCGGGACAGGCTGGAGGCGGGCATCGCCGCCCTGGTGGCGGAGGCGGTTGTGCTCGGCGCGAATGTCGCGCGCCTGCCGAACACGGCCTGTGTTATATTTCCCGGCATCAAGGCCGAAACCCTGGTGATCGCCCTCGATCTTGCCCATCTATCGGTGAGCGCGGGTTCCGCCTGCTCCTCGGGCAAGGTCGGTGCATCCCATGTGCTCAACGCCATGGGGCTCGCGGAAGACGAAGCGCGCGGTGCGATCCGCCTGTCGCTCGGCTGGTCGAGCACGAATGAAGATATCGACGCGGCGCTGGCGGCCATCGGCCGCACGGTGCCGCGCGTCAGGAACCGCCCGGAACGGGCGGCTTAGAGCAATTCCAGAAAAAGTTTCTCGACTTTTTAGATCTGGAAATGCTCCAAGCACAGCGTGGCGGGAACAGGATGGCGGCCTCCTTCAGGACGGGCCAGCACCATCCCCTCGCCGAAGGACTTGACCCGCGGGCCTTGACCCCGCGCGGGAGAGGAGACGAGAAGATGCCTGCAGTTCAGGAGACGGTCGATCTCGCCCGATCGATCGATGTCGACCAGTACAAATACGGGTTCGTCACCGATATCGAGAGCGAGAAGGCCCCGAAGGGCCTGAGCGAAGACACCGTCCGCTATATCTCGGCAAAAAAGAACGAGCCGGAATGGATGCTGGAATGGCGCCTTGACGCCTATCGGCGCTGGCTGACCATGGAAGAGCCCACCTGGGCGCGCGTCAGCTATCCCAAGATCGATTTCCAGGACTATTATTATTACTCCCAGCCCAAGGCCAAGCCGAAGTCGCTGGACGAGATCGACCCGGAGATTCTGGCCACCTACGACAAGCTCGGCATCCCGCTGCGCGAGCGCGAGGCCCTGCTGGGCATCGAGAGCAGCGCGCCGCGCATCGCCGTGGATGCGGTGTTCGACAGCGTGTCGGTGGCCACCACCTTCAAGGCGGAACTCGCCAAGGCGGGCGTGATCTTCTGCTCCATCTCGGAAGCCATCCGCGAGCATCCCGAGCTGGTGAAGCAGTATCTCGGCTCGGTCGTGCCGGTGTCGGACAATTTCTACGCCACGCTGAACACCGCCGTGTTCTCCGACGGCTCGTTCGTCTACATCCCCAAGGGCGTGCGCTGCCCCATGGAGCTGTCCACCTATTTCCGCATCAACGAGCGGAACACCGGGCAGTTCGAGCGCACGCTGATCATCGCCGACGAAGGCGCCTATGTGAGCTATCTGGAAGGCTGCACCGCCCCGCAACGCGACGAGAACCAGCTGCATGCCGCCGTGGTCGAGCTGGTGGCGCTGAAGGATGCCGAGATCAAATATTCCACCGTCCAGAACTGGTATCCCGGCGACAAGGACGGCAAGGGCGGCATCTATAATTTCGTCACCAAGCGCGGCGATTGCCGGGGCGACAATTCCAAGATCTCCTGGACCCAGGTGGAAACCGGTTCGGCGATCACCTGGAAATATCCGAGCTGCATCCTGCGCGGCGACAACAGCCAGGGCGAATTCTATTCCATCGCCATTTCCAACGGCCACCAGCAGGTGGACAGCGGAACGAAGATGATCCACCTCGGCAAGAATACGTCGAGCCGCATCATCTCCAAGGGCATCGCCGCCGGCCATTCGGAGAACACCTATCGCGGGCAGGTGACGGCGCATCGCCGGGCCACCAATTCCCGCAATTTCACGAACTGCGACTCCCTGCTGATCGGCAACAAGTGCGGGGCGCATACCGTGCCCTATATCGAGGCCAAGAATTCCAGCGCGGTGTTCGAGCACGAGGCCACCACCTCGAAGATCTCCGAGGACCAGATGTTCTATTGCCTCCAGCGGGGTCTCTCGCAGGAAGAGGCGGTGGCGCTGATCGTCAACGGCTTCGTGAAGGACGTGCTCCAGCAGCTGCCCATGGAGTTCGCCGTGGAAGCGCAGAAGCTGATTTCCGTGAGCCTGGAAGGCTCCGTGGGCTGACGCCCGCCCGCCGTGCCCCGGATGCGGGGCGCGGCCGTGCTCCCGACCCGAAATGTCGCGGCGCCGTTCCGCGCGAGGCCGAAGACGCCTCGCGGATTCCGGCCGCCGCAGTCTGACGAATGGAAACGATCATGGCTTTGCTCGAAATCAAAAATCTGCACGCCCGCATCGACGACAACGAGATCCTCAAGGGCCTGAACCTGACGGTGAACGCCGGCGAAGTGCATGCCATCATGGGGCCGAACGGTTCCGGCAAGTCCACGCTGTCCTACGTCCTCGCCGGCAAGCCGGACTATGAGGTCACCGCCGGCGAAGCGCTGCTGGACGGGCTGGACCTGCTGGACATGGCGCCGGAAGAGCGCGCCTCCGCCGGCCTGTTCCTGGCGTTCCAATATCCCATCGAGATTCCCGGCGTCGCCACCATGACCTTCCTGCGCACGGCGCTGAACGCGCAGCGCAAGGCGCGCGGGGAAGAGGAACTCTCCACCCCCGAATTCCTGCGCCTGGTGAAGGAGAAGGCCGGCCATCTCGGCATCAGCCAGGAGATGCTCCGGCGCGGGGTGAACGTGGGCTTTTCCGGCGGCGAGAAGAAGCGCAACGAAATCCTGCAGATGACCCTGCTCCAGCCGAAGGTCTGCATCCTGGACGAGACCGATTCCGGGCTCGACATCGATGCGCTGAAGGTGGTGTCCGAAGGCGTGAACGCCCTGCGCTCGCCCGAGCGCGGCATGGTGGTCATCACCCATTACCAGCGCCTGCTGGACCATATCGTGCCGGACGTGGTGCACGTGATGCACAAGGGCCGCATCGTGCGGACCGGCGGCAAGGAACTGGCGCACGAGCTGGAAGCCTCCGGCTATGCCGGCTACGGCCAGGACGCGGCGTGAGGATCGCAGCATGACCATCCATAACCAGCCGGTCCGAACGGCCGCCGAAGACCAATTGCTCGCGAGCCTGGAAGCGCGCGTGGCGCAGGACGCGCTCAGCGGTCCGCTCGCCGCGCGCCTCGGCGAAGTGCGCGAAGCCGCGCTCGCGGCGTTCCGCGAGAACGGACTGCCGCACCGCCGGGTGGAGGAGTGGAAATATACCGACCTGCGCGCCTTGCTGCGCGAGGCCCATGCCCCGGTCACGCAGATTTCCGACGCCGCGGCGGCGGAGGGGCATCTGCGCGCCGTCACCTTCCCCGGCGCCCGCCGCATCCTGTTCGTCAACGGCGTGTTGGATCGCCAGCATTCCGATCTGGTCGGCCTGGAGCCGGGCCTGTCCGTCATGCCGCTCGGCAGCGCCATCGCCAAGGGGCATGGCGCGGTGGAGAAGCTCGGCACGCTGGCGCCGCAGCGCAACGACGGCGCGCTCGCGCTCAACACCGCCTTCCTCGGCGAGGGCGTGGTGATCCATGTGGCGGACGGCGCCAAGATCGCGCGGCCACTCCATATCGCCCATGTGTTCACCCTGGACGATGCGGCCGCCGCCTATTCCCGCAGCCTGCTGGATGTGGGCGTGGGCGCCGGCGTCACGCTGATCGAGAGCTTCCAGGGCCGCGACGGCGTCTCCTACCAGGCGAATGCCGCCATCGAGGTGTTCGCCGGCGACGAGAGCCATGTGGATTACGTGCGTCTCCAGGAGGAGGGCGACAAGGCGCTCCACCTCGGCACCTTCATGGCGGAGATCGGGCGGGACGTGCGGTTCCACACGTTCGGCCTGACCTCGGGCGCGCAGGCGGCGCGGCTCAGCGTCTACGGGCGCTTCTCCGGCACCCATTCGCAGGTCGGCCTGCGCGGCGTCACCCTGCTGAAGGGGCGCCAGCATGCCGACGTGACGCTTCTGCTGGACCATGCGGTAGCCCATTGCGAGAGCCGCGAATTGTTCAAGACCGTGCTGGCGGACGAAAGCCACGGCGTGTTCCAGGGCAAGATCGTGGTGCGCCCGGACGCGCAGAAGACCGACGGGCGCATGATGAGCCAGGCGCTGCTGCTCGGCGAGACCGCCGAGATGGACAACAAGCCCGAGCTCGAGATCTTCGCCGACGACGTGCAATGCGGCCACGGCGCGACGGCGGGCGATCTCGACGAGGACCTGCTGTTCTATCTCAAGGCGCGCGGCATCCCGGCCAAGGAGGCCGAGGCCATGCTGATCCAGGCGTTCGTGGGCGAGGCGCTGGAATTCGTGGAAAACGACGATCTGCGCGACAGCCTGATCGCCCGCGCCGAGGCGTGGCTGAAGAAGCGGGCGGCGTGAGCTGACGAGCTTTCCCCCTTCCCGCCCGCGCTTGGCGGCCGCGAAATTCCCTCTCCCGCTTGCGGGGGAGGGCCAGGGAGGGGGAAGGTGCGGTCTTTCATTGGCGATCGGGAGATGTCGCCGGGCAGGCCCCCACCCCAACCCTCCCCCGCTCGCGGGAGAGGGGGTCATCCGGCAAGGGTATATCCATGACGAAGACGCATCCCGCAGTGGCCAACGGAACCTATGATGTCGAGAAGGTGCGCGCCGATTTCCGCGTGCTGTCGATGGAGGTGAACGGGCATCCGCTGTCCTATCTGGACAATGCCGCCTCGGCCCAGAAGCCGGCGCAGGTGCTGGACCGGATGCGCCATGCCTATGAGTTCGAATATTCCAACGTCCACCGCGGGCTGCATTATCTCGCCAATGCGGCGACGGAAGCCTATGAGGCGGCGCGCGAGACCATCCGCGCTTTCTTCAATGCCGCCAGCATCGACGAAATCATCTTCACCCGCTCCGGCACCGGCTCGCTGAACACGGTGGCGAGTTCGCTCGGCCAGTCGATCGAGGCGGGCGACGAGATCGTGCTCTCCATCATGGAGCACCATTCCAACATCGTGCCCTGGAACTTCCTGCGCGAGCGCAAGGGCGCGGTGATCAAATGGGCGCCGGTGCGCGAGGACGGATCGTTCGATTTCGAGGCGTTCGAGCAGCTTCTGACGCCGCGCACCAAGATCGTCGCCATCACCCAGATGTCCAACGTGCTCGGCACGGTGACGCCCATCAAGGAGATCGCCCGCGCGGCCCATGCGGTGGGCGCGAAAGTGGTGGTGGACGGGTGCCAGAGTTCGGTGCACATGCCGGTGGACGTGCGCGACCTGGACGTGGATTTCTTCGCCGTCACCGGCCACAAGCTCTATGGGCCCACCGGCATCGGCATCCTCTACGGCAAGCTCGACCTGCTCGCCCAGATGCCGCCCTATGAAGGCGGCGGCGAGATGATCCGCGAGGTGAGCGAGGAGCGCGTGACCTATGCCGCCCCGCCGCACCGCTTCGAGGCCGGCACGCCGCCCATCGTCCAGGCCATCGGCCTCGGCGCGGCGCTGGACTATATGACCTCGCTCGGCCGCGAGCGCATCGAGGCGCATGAACGGGAACTCTCCGCCTATGCCCACGAGGTGCTCGGCGCCATGAACAGCCTGCGCATCATCGGCACGGCGGCGAACAAGGGCGCCATCATCTCGTTCGAGATGAAGAATGCCCATCCGCACGACGTCGCCACCGTGCTGGACCGCTATGGTGTCGCGGTGCGTGCGGGAACCCATTGCGCTCAGCCGCTTCTGGCCCGATATGACACAACGGCCACTTGCCGGGCTTCACTCGCCCTCTACAACACGCGCGCCGATGTGGACCGCCTTGCGGCGGCCTTGCTGAAGGCGCAGGATTTGTTCGCATGACGGAAACGGCGCTTAACGACACCCCGAACGCCCCGGAAATCAAATCCACGATTCCCGAGGATGAACTGGCGCGTCTCACCGACGACATCGTCGCGGCCATGAAGACCGTCTACGATCCCGAAATCCCGGTCGATATTTACGAGCTGGGCCTGATCTACAAGGTGGACATCGCCGACGACCGCTCGGTCGCGGTGGAGATGACGCTGACCACGCCCAATTGCCCTTCGGCGGCCGAACTGCCGGGCATGGTGGAAAACGCCGTCAACACGGTGGAAGGCGTCGGCGGCGTCACCGTGGAAATCACCTTCGACCCGCCCTGGGACCAGGGCCGCATGTCGGAAGAAGCGCGCGCCACCCTCAATCTGTGGTGAGCGGCGGTGGCCGGCGAGACGACCGTGCCGCCCGTTGCATCCGCGGCCGCGCCGCCCTTGGGGCCGGTGCTGGAAACCGGCCTGTATGTGGAGGATCTCGCCCGCGCGGGCGCCTTCTATGAAGGGGTGATGGGCCTCTCGCCCATGCTGGCCGACGCGCGGTTCCACGCTTATGCCCTCGGCGGCACGGTGCTGCTGCTGTTCAAGCGCGGCGCCGCGAACGAGACGCTGGCCCTGCCGGGCGGCACCATTCCGCCCCACGATGCGGCAGGGCGCGCGCATATCGCCATCGCCATCGCCGCCGAAGCGCTCGATGCCTGGCGCGCCCACCTCGCCCGCCACGGCGTTTCCATCGAGGGCGAGATGCGCTGGCCCAAGGGCGGTGTCAGCCTCTATTTCCGCGATCCCGACGGCGCCCTGCTCGAACTTGCCACGCCGGGCCTGTGGCCCAACTATTGAGGCAAGCGCGAATGCGCGGCGCGGAGTCCGCCGTGCCGAAGTTCGCCCGAACGTTCGGGCGAAATCCGGGTTTGGTGTGCGGAAAAGGCACGGAGAAGGGCCAGTAAACCGCTATTCGTCCGCGCTAAGTCATTGTTTCACGTGAAACATTTTTTGCGGGCTGTCGTCCCGGATTAGGTAGAGCGGGCTTTTCCTGTCTCGTCTGGGCGGGCGCCGGCTTGCGGGAACCGGCGGGGGGCGCGGCGGCCTCGTCATCCTTCATCTCGTCCTTCACCTGCCCATAAGCGAGCAGCGCGAACAGGGCCGATCCGCCGATCATATTGCCCACCAGCAAGGGCAGGATGAACCCGCCGAGGGCCTTGCCGAGGCCGATTTCGCCGAGCGCCGTGAGATAGAAGATCTCCACCGACCCCGAAACCACGTGAGAGAGCTGAAGCAGCGAGATCAGTCCCGTGAGCGCGACGATGATGATGACGCGCGAATGCTCCGCGCTCGGCAGCAGCCACGCCACGGTGGCGATCAGCCAGCCGGCGACGATGCCGCGCACCAGCGCATCGGTGGGGGTGAGGGTCGCCAGTTCCCGTGACAGGGCAAGGATCCCGGCGTCGATCTCCGCCGGCAGGATCACGCGGGTGGAGAGCAGGGCGGCGAAGATCGCCGTGCCCACCATGTTGGCGGCGAACACCACGCCCCAGATGCGGGCAAGCGCCGCCAAGGCGGTGCGCGTCGGGTCCGCCAGCACGGGCAGCACGGCGGTCAGCGTGATTTCGGTAAACAACTGATAGCGCCCGAGAATTACGATCAGGAAGCCGAGCGAATAGCCGATGCTCTCGATGATCGGCCGCCAGGGCGCATCGGGCAGGTGGGCATGCAATGCGCCCTCGGCCACCACCGAAAAGCCGATGGAGAGCCCGGCCGCGAGGCCCGACCACCACAGGCTCGCCACCGGCCGGCGCAATTCCTCCACGCCTTCGCGGCGGATCACCTCATAGACCGCGAGCGGGCGCAGGTTGCGATGCTCCTCCACCTGCTCATGCTCTTGCGCGGAGAGATCCGTGGGCGCGTCGTCCTCCAGCGGGTGATCTACGACCTCGTCCTGCGTCCCGTCCGCCGCCTTGCGTACCGCCATGCTTGGGCTCCTTATTGCCAAGCTGAACGCCCGCGCACGGTTTCGGTTGCATGGGGCTTGCAGCCCCCGCGTGCTGGCCCTTGCCGGGAGCGCCGGGGCACCCCATTTTAAGGGCACTTATCCGCCGGCCTTGAACCGGCGTGGTTTGGAGTTTTGAAGAACATGGCTGCCCTTCGTCCCCGCCCGCCCGTTATGCGCATCACCGATGCCGCCGCCGAACGCATCCGCGAGATCATGGCGCGCTCGCAACCGCCGGCGGAAGCCGTGCGCGTGGGAGTCAAGAACGGCGGCTGTGCCGGCATGTCCTACACCCTTGATTACGCGCCCGAAATCACCCCGCGCGACGAGGTGGTGGAGGACAAGGGCGTGAAGGTGATCGTCGATCCCAAGGCGATCCTGTTCCTGCTCGGCACCGAGATGGACTTCAAGACCGACAAGATGTCGGCGCAGTTCGTGTTCAACAATCCGAACCAGACCTCGGCCTGCGGCTGCGGCGAGTCGGTCGCCATCACGCCCGTCAGCACCGAGCAACTGGAAGGCCGCGCCTGAAGCGCGGCCGCCCGGCCGCCGCAGCTGTTGTCCCGGCCCAAGGTCTCGCATAAGGTCCGCGCTCCTGAAGGCGGACGTGGCGGAATCGGTAGACGCACGAGACTTAAAATCTTGCGCCGCAAGGCGTGCGGGTTCGAGTCCCGCCGTCCGCACCAGGTCAGGCCGCTGCCGCGCCTTCCGTCTCGACGGGTTTTGTCAGGTCGAGATTGGCATCCCCCCAGGCCTTCAGCGCCATGATCACCGGCTCCAGGCTCTGGCCGCGGGGCGACAGGCAATATTCCACCTTGGGCGGCACCACCGGATAGACCGTGCGCACGATCAGATCCTGCGCCTCCAGCTCGCGCAATTGATTGGTGAGCATGCGCTGGGTCACATTGGGCAGGCGCTTGCGGAGCTCATTGAAGCGCAGCGTGCCTTCGAACAGGTGATAGAGGATCACGCCCTTCCATTTGCCGTCGATCAGGCTGAGCGTGCCCTCCACGGCGCAGCCTGGGCTGCAATCCAGGCTCTTGTGGCGCACCCGGGGCATCTCACGGTATCCTTTTCGACACTATGGGCGGTTTATGTGCGTTCTTGCGCTCTCAAGCGTACTCAGCATTTTAGCGCCAGTCCAGAACTGGAGGTTTTCATGCGTGCCGTCGGCTATCAACGTTCCCTCCCCATCGACGATCCCCTGGCCCTGAGCGACATCGAGCTGCCCCGTCCGACCGCCACGGGTCGGGATCTGCTGGTCGAGGTGCGGGCCGTCTCGGTCAATCCGGTGGATACCAAGGTGCGGCGCCGCGCCGAACCCGAGGTGGGGGAATGGAAGGTGCTGGGCTGGGATGCGGCAGGCGTCGTGGTCGAGGCCGGGCCGGACGCCAGCTTCTTCAAGCCGGGTGACGAAGTGTTCTATGCCGGCGCCCTGGGCCGGCAGGGCACCAATGCCGAGTTCCATCTGGTGGACGAGCGGATCGTCGGCAAGAAGCCCGCCACGCTCGACTGGGCGGAGGCGGCCGCTCTGCCCCTGACGGCCCTGACCGCGTGGGAGACCTTGTTCCATCGCCTTCATGTGACGCAGCCGGTGCTGGGCGTGGCGCACGCGGTCCTCGTCATCGGCGGCGCCGGCGGGGTCGGCTCCATCGCTGTGCAGCTGGCCCGCAAGCTCACGGACCTCACGGTCATCGCCACCGCCTCGCGGGCGGAGACGCAGCAATGGGTGCGCGATCTCGGGGCGCACCATGTGGTGGATCATTCCAGGCCGCTCGCGGAAGAGGTGAAGGCCCTCGGCCTCGGCGAACCCGCTTTCGTCTTTTCCACCACCAACACCGACCAGCACCTGGGTGCCATCGCGGAGCTGATCGCCCCGCAGGGCCGCTTCGCGCTGATCGACGATCCTGCGACGCTGGACATCAACGGCTTCAAGCGCAAGAGCGTGTCGGTGCATTGGGAACTCATGTTCACGCGCTCGATGTTCGAGACGGCGGACATGGAGGCGCAGCACACCATTCTCAACGAGGTGAGCGCTCTCGTGGATGCGGGCGAAATCCGCACCACGCTCGCGGAAACCTATGGCCCGATCAATGCGGAGAACCTGCGGCGTGCCCACCGCATGCTCGAAAGCGGCCGGGCCCGGGGCAAGATCGTGCTGGAGGGGTTCGGCCCCACCCCCTGAACCGGGGCGCACACGCTTCCCCGCCGCGGCCCGCGCGCCGCGGCCTTGCATTCACGCGTCACGCGGCTCAGGCGGCGTGACGATATCCTGCGTCCGCTTCTTCGGGCGGCGCGCCGGGGTTCAACAGCTTCTCCTTGCACAATTCCACGATCTCGAGCACTTCCGTGCCCCAGGCAAATGCGGATTGCTGAAGGAAGGCTGCTTCCTTGGTGAGCACCGAGGTGGCGGCATCGGGCTTCGCCATCTCGCTCATCAGGCGCATCTGCTCCTGGAGCTGGGCGGTGGCGAAGCGCTGCAGGTGGGCGTTGATTGCGATCGGCAACTCGATCCAATAGACACGCGCGGCGGCCATCGGCCAGCCGAACGCCGGCGTCTTGGTCGGCCACATATCGGCAAAGGCTTTTGTATAGTTCGGGAAAGTCGAAGCGTCGGTCATGGGTCCGTCTCCGCACTGATGTAAGAGTTTATCATGATGTGTGCGGGTGCGAACGCCTTGGGCTGGATCAACGAACGGAAAATATTTATTGCGGACTTTTCCATAAGTGAATGCCCGTAACTGGCGCTTATTTTCTTCCTGCGGCATGAAAGGAGCCCATACCGGAATCGGCGATGGGCAAAGCCCGAGGAGACCGCTTATGAGCCAACTGCCTCATTCCTTCCGAGAGATCCGTCTCGAACTCGCGCGCGAAAAGGATCATCCGGAGGGATCCCGCAATTTCGGCTATTCCTTTGTCGCCCCGCTGGATGAGAACGGCCGCATCGACGCGGACCTCTGGCACGCCAATCGCGCCGCGTGCCGCGTGGTGCGCTTCCGGCCCGGCGAGGCGGACGATATCGGCCATCTGGTGCGCCGCCCCGGCGGCAGCTGGGCGTTCCGCTACGATGTGAGCGGCGACGAGGACGACGAGTCCGGCTACCGCTTCGGTGATGAAGCCTTCGCGCCGGGCGAATATGTCTCGATCCGCGAGGACGAGGAGATGCACACCTATCGCGTGGTGTCGGTCGAGCACGTCTGACCCGGCACGCCGCGCGCCGCCTGTGAAAGGCTCCCGCGATCGCTGCTGCGACCGCGGGAGTTTCGTTTAAAGGCTCTGTTTCAGTAGCTCTTGTATTCGGCCGTGCCTTTGGAGAGGGCGAACTCCTCCTCGGGCGAGAGCACCAGCTTGTGGCGCCCATAGGCGGCGAAATAGGCCATGCCGACGGCGAACCAGATCGCCACGCCGATGACGCCGTTCCGGTAGATGGGATCGGACAGCTGGAAATAGATCGTCACCAGCGCGATCACGATGGTGATCACGGCGCCCGGAATGCCGAACGGGCTCACATAGGGCCGGGCGATCTGCGGCATGTTTTTCCGCATGAGGATGAAGGACAGCGCCTGCATCACGTAAGAGAGCATGGCGCCGAACACCGCCATGTTCAGCAGCGTGCCGCCGATGGCCGCCGCCCCCGCCTCGACGCCCAGCGTGAACCAGATGGCCAGCATGATCACGAGCCCGACCACCGCGCCGGCGATCATGGCCACGTGCGGGGTCTTGCGGCTGCCGTGGGTGATGGACAGGCTGCGGGGGAAATAGCCGGCGCGCGAGAGGGAATAGATCTGCCGGCCCTGGGCATAGATGATGGTGTGGAAGGAGGCGATCAGCCCCACCACCGCGACCAGCGCCAGCAGGCTGGCGATGCCCGTGCCATAGATGGCCTTGAAGCCGTCCAGCAGGGGTTCGAGCGAGGTGGACAGCCCGAATGCGCCGTTCGCCACCGAGGAATTCAGCCACAGGATCATGAAGGCGGAGACGATCAGCGTCGCCATGCCGGCGATGATGCCCTTGGGCATGTCGGTCTTGGGATCGACGGATTCTTCCGCCGCCAGCGGCAATTGCTCGATGGCGAGGAACAGCCAGACCGCGAACGGCATGGCCGCGAGCGCGCCGCCGATGCCGAACGGCAGGAACGGGCCGCCGCCATTGGGCAGTTCCACCGCCGTCCCGTCCGGCCCCACGCCCATGTTAAGCGCCCAGCGCGAGAAGTTCATGACCGGGATGGCGCTGACCCAGAACGCCACCAGGCAGGCGAGCGCGGCGAGGGTGACCACCAGCGTCACTTTGAAGGAGAGTTCAACGCCGACCACGTTCAGACCGACGAAGATGATGTAGCCGAAGATCCAGTAAACCGGCTGGAATTCCGGCGGCGTGCCGAAGATCGATCCCATGTAGGAGCCGATGAAGGACACGACCACCGCCGGCGTGATGACGTATTCCACGTTCTCGCATAGCCCGGTCACGAAGCCGCCCCACGGCCCCATGGTGGTGCGGGCGAAGGAATAGGCCGCGCCGGTATGGGGCAAAGCGGGCGACATCTCGGCAATGCAGAAGGTGAGGCCGAGATACATGATGGCGATGATGATGGCGGCGATGAACATGCCGCCCCAGCCGCCGGAGGCGAGGCCGAGGTTCCAGCCGGAGAAGTGGCCTGAAATGACCGCGCCGACGCCGAGCGCCCACAGCGACCACACCCGGGCATGGCGCTTCAGCGCGCGTTGCTCGAAATATTTGATATCGACAGTGGTATAGCTGACGCCGGAAGATTTTTGAGCGCTCATGGATCTTGCCCTCTGCCCAGCGGCGACCGGAATGCCGGTGGCCGGCCTATACCGTTTCCCCAAAGCAAGGACTGTGCCTTACCTTCGGTCGTCTCGCTCAGCCGAAAGCGCGAGCGGCGGCCGCCCGTCCTCCAGCAGCGCATCGCTCTCGTCCTTGAGGTCCACACCCGTGATCTCGCGGCGGAACGCCTCCGTCAGCAACCACGCCAGCTTGAAGGCGGCGGCATCGTGGGAAAGGCCCTCCGCGCGCACATTGGAAATGCAGTTGCGCTCCGCGTCCGTGCGTCCGGGGCGGGGCGCGAAGGTGAGGTAGAGGCCGAGACTATCCGGCGAGGAGAGGCCGGGCCGCTCGCCGATCATCACCAGCACCGCCCGCGCCTTGAGTGCGGCGCCGGCTTCATCCCCCAGCGCGACGCGCGCCTGCGCCGCGATGCAGACCGGCGAGATCCGCCAATTTTCCTTCTCGATCCAGGGCTTGAGCGCTGCGAGGAAGGGCACGGCCTGCGCGTGCACGGCGGCGGAGGAGAGCCCGTCCGCCACCACCAGCGCGAGGTCGACAGGGCCGGGCGCTGCCGCCTCGAGCAGAGTGCGGCTCGCCTCCGCGAGGCGGCGGCCGAGATCGGGCCGGCGCAGATAGACGTCGCGGGCCGGGGCGGCGCTGGCGATTTGCACCGTCTCGAAGCCGAGCGCGCGCACCTGCGCCTCCACCCCGGCCGCGTCGAACGGCGTGTGGACTGCATCGCGGGCCTGGGCATGGGCGAGGGCGAAGCGCAGCACTTCCTGCGTTGGCAGGCTGGCGCCGGTGCGGCCGAGCGCAATGCGGGCCGGGGTGTGGCGGGCGAAGGCGAGCCAGGGATCGCGCGCGATCATGCCGCCCGCTCCGCCACGAAGCCCAGCAGCGGATGACCGCCATCGGCGGGCAGCAGGCGCCCGTCCGCGGCGGTGATCTGCATGGACTGAAGCCACGCCTCGAATTCCGGCGCCCGCTTCAGGCCGAACACTTCGCGCACATAAAGGGCATCGTGGAACGAGGTCGACTGATAATTGAGCATCACGTCGTCCGCACCGGGAATGCCCATTACATAGGTGACGCCCGCCGCGGCCAGCAGGGTGAGCAAGGTGTCCATGTCGTCCTGGTCGGCTTCCGCGTGGTTGGTGTAGCAGACGTCCACCCCAAGCGGCACGCCGAGCAGCTTGCCGCAGAAATGATCTTCCAGGCCGGCGCGAATGATCTGCTTGCCGTCATACAGATATTCCGGGCCGATGAACCCCACCACCGTGTTCACCAGCAGCGGCTCGAACGCGCGGGCAACCGCATAGGCCCGCGCTTCGCAGGTCTGCTGGTCCACGCCATGGTGCGCATTGGCGGAGAGCGCCGCGCCCTGGCCGGTTTCGAAATACATGGCGTTGGTGCCGAGCGTGCCGCGCTTCAGCGACCGTGCGGCGTCATAGCCCTCCCGCAAGACCGAGAGGTCGATGCCGAACGAGTGGTTGGCCGCCTGGGTCCCCGCGATGGACTGGAACACCAGATCCACCGGCGCCCCCCGGTTCATCAGGTCGATGGAGGTGGTCACGTGGGTGAGGACGCAGCTTTGGGTCGGAATGGCGAAGCGCGTGATCACCGCATCCATCAGTTTCAGCAGCCGGTCGAGCACCGGCAGGCTGTCAGAGGCGGGATTGATGCCGATCACGGCATCGCCGCAGCCATAGAGAAGCCCATCGAGGATGGCGGCGGAAACGCCGGCGGCATCGTCGGTGGGGTGGTTGGGCTGGAGCCGCACCGCCATGGTGCCCGGCAGGCCGATGGTGTTGCGAAACCGCGTGACCACCCGGCACTTCTTCGCCACCAGGATCAGGTCCTGGTTGCGCATGATCTTGGAGACTGCCGCCACCATCTCCGGTGTCAGGCCGTGCGCGAGGCGGGCGAGGATTTCCGGCGTCGCGGCGTCCGAGAGGAGATAATCGCGAAAATCGCCGACGGTGAGGCTGGCGACTGGCGTGAAGGCGGAATGATCGTGCCCGTCGAGAATGAGGCGCGTGACCTCGTCCTCCTCATAGGGGATCAGGGCCTCGGAGAGGAAGGTCTTCAGCGGCACCTCGGCGAGGCACATCTTGGCCGCGACATTCTCTTCCGCGCTGGTGGCGGCGATGCCGGCCAGCATGTCGCCGGAACGCGGTGGCGTCGCCTTGGCCATCAGCTCCTTGAGGTCGGCGAACACATAGCTGCGGGAACCGATGCGGTGGATGAAGGGCATTCACAAGGCTCCCGCATGCTGGACATGCCGATTATGAAGCAATGTTTATGCCTTACAAGAAAAAGGGGGCGACCGGTGCGGCCGGCGGCCTAGTCGAGATCGAAGCTCACGCCCTGGGCGAGGGGCAAGCGGCTGCCGTAATTGATGGTGTTGGTGGCCCGGCGCATATAGGCCTTCCAGCTGTCCGACCCGGCCTCGCGCCCGCCGCCGGTCTCCTTCTCGCCGCCGAATGCTCCGCCGATCTCGGCACCCGAGGGGCCGATGTTCACATTGGCGATGCCGCAGTCCGAGCCGGCGGCGGAAAGGAAGCGCTCGGCCTCGCGCAGATCGGTGGTGAAGATGGAGGAGGCGAGGCCCTGCGGCACATCGTTCTGAAGGGCGATGGCCTCATCCAGGGTCGCGTAGCGCAGCACATAGAGGATGGGCGCGAAGGTTTCCGCCCGCACGATGGCGCTCTGGGCCGGCATCTCCACCAAGGCCGGACGCACATAAGCGCCGCCGGAAAGGCCGGTTGGCGGGGCGATGGTTCCGCCCGTCACCACGCCGCCCTCGGCGCGGGCCGAGGCAAGCGCGCGGGCCATGGCCTGCGCGGCTTCCGCATCGATGAGCGGGCCGACGAGCGTCGCCGGATCGCGCGGATCGCCCACGCGCACCGAGCCGTAGGCGGTCTTGAGGCGGGCGAGCAGCGCGTCATAAACGCGCTCGTGCACGATCAGCCGCCGCAGGCTGGTGCAGCGCTGGCCGGCGGTGCCCATGGCGGCGAAGGCCACCGCGCGCACCGTGAGGTCGAGGTCGGCGGAGGGGCAGACGATGGCGGCATTGTTGCCGCCCAGCTCCAGGATCGCGCGCGCGAACCGCGCGGCAAGCCGGGGCCCGACCGCGCGGCCCATGGCGGTGGATCCGGTGGCCGAGACCACGGGCACGCGCGGATCGTCCACCAGCGCTTCACCCATCTCGCGCCCGCCGATCAGCAGAGAGGAGAGGCCGGCCGGCGCATCGCCGAAGCGCTCCGCCGCGCGCTGGAAAATGGCCTGGACCGCGAGTGCCGTCAGCGGCGTCTTTTCCGACGGCTTCCACACCACGGCGTCGCCGCACACGAGCGCCAGCGCGGCGTTCCAGGACCAGACGGCGACGGGAAAATTGAAGGCCGAGATAACCCCCACCACGCCGGCCGGATGCCAGGTCTCCATCATGCGATGGTCGGGGCGCTCGGTGGTGATGGTGAGGCCGTGCAATTGACGCGACAGGCCGGTGGCGAAGTCGCAGATGTCGATCATCTCCTGCACTTCGCCCAGCCCTTCGGAGAGGATCTTGCCCGCTTCCAGAGTGACGAGCCGGCCGAGATCGGCCTTGGCGGCGCGCAATTCCTCGCCCAGCAGGCGCACCAGCTCGCCGCGGCGGGGCGCGGGCACGGCGCGCCAGGCGAGAAAGGCCGCGTGCGCCGCGCCGATGGCCGCCGCCACGTCGGGCGTTTCATGCAGGGCGGCGACCTGCTCGCCGGTGATCGGCGAATGCGTCGCCAGCGTGCCGCCGGCGCGCGCCGCGGGCGCAACGCCGAGCCGATCGAGCAGGGCGGCGATTTCGGCGGCGGGGAAGGGGGCGGAGGTCACTTCCATGAGAAAGCTCCCGAATGAGACAGGCGGCGAACGGGTAGGCGCGGGCGAGGGGTCGCGCGCCTACCAGCGCGGGTCTGGCGGGTGCCCGCCTTCGATTTCGGCGAGGCGGCGCAGCGTGCTGGCGGAGACATCCGCCGGCAAAGCGTCGCGCGGAAAAAAGCGCACCTCGCGAATTTCCAGATTGGGGCCGGGCAAGGCCTCGAAGGAAAAGCGCGGCACGAGATAGCAGGCCACATGATCGCGCCCGCCGATGCGGGGATTGAAGAACAGGCCGTGAAGCACCAGCGGACCTTCGGCGGTGACCGCCGCTTCTTCCATCAGTTCGCGCCGGGCGGCTTCTTCCGTGGTTTCGCCCACGTCCACGCCGCCGCCGGGAAAGTGCCAGCCGGGCGTATAGGAATGGCGCACCAGCAGCACGCCGCGCGCCGCGTCCATGACGATGGTGCGCACACCGAGGGTGAGGCCGTGGCGCACGCGCCGGATGAGCGGAAGCAAGGGAAGCATGGCCGCCTTATAGCGCGTCCGCGCGCGTCTGCCAGCGGGCGCTTGTGCCCGCCCACCGGCAACGGCGATTGCCCCGAACGCTTCCCATCGCCCTCAGGCGGCCAGGGCCTCCGCCTCGATGGCATTGGCCCGCTGGAAGGCCGGCCGCGCTTCGCAGCGCGCCATATAATCCGTAAACACCGGCCGGGGTTCGATCACCTTCAGAAGCGTCAGCCCGTACCAGACATTGCTGCCCACCATCACGTCGGCTGCGGTGAACTGTTCCCCCAGCAGATAGGGGCCGGGCGTGAGCGCCGCTTCCAGCACATCCATCACCCGCTCGAAACTGCCCCAGCCGGCGGCCCGGCTCGGCAGGTTCACGCCCGCGAGCTTCTGGGTGAAGGCCGCTTCCATGCAGGCGGCATCCCAAAACAGCCATTGCAGATAGCGGCCCCGGCGCGGATCGCTGATCGCAGGGGCAAGGCGCGCTTCTGGAGCCTTGTCGGCGATATAGAGGCAGATGGCGCCGCTCTCGGCGATCCGCGCGTCGCCATCCTCCAGCGCCGGCACCTTCATCATGGGGTTGATGGCGCGAAATTCCGGGGAGGCGATAAAGGGACCATCGAGCGGCACCAGCGCGCGCTCATAGGGCAGCCCCGCTTCCTCGAACAGCCACAAAGCGCGGAAAGCGCGGGTGTGGGGTGCCCAATACAGCTTCATCGCGGTGTTCCCGGTCGACTATCCTGAAAGGAACATAACAAGAACATTTGCGCGAGTCGAGGTCTCAAGCGCGATTATATTCGCCGATCCACACGTCTCCATGCCTTGGGCTCAGCCGCCCCATGCTGTGCGCCGGGTCTCCGGCAATTGCGGCTGGACCGCGAAAAAGCTATGGGACGAAACGCCTTGCATCGTTTCGTGACGGTTCGATGCGAATTTTTGAGTTTTCCTTGCCGCTGGGGCGCAGAGCGGTGATACTATCAGACGGCCTGGGGTGCCGCGCGTCACGCGTGGCTGAGATCATACCCATCGAACCTGTCTGGGTCATTCCAGCGTAGGGAGGAGCCGATGAGCACCCGCTTATCGTCCCAGAATAGTGTGTCTTCGCAAAGTGAGCCGGCCCGCGGCGACGCTATCGGCATGCGCGTCGCCATCGTCGGCGCAGGCGTCATCGGCCTCGCCATCGGCTGGCGTCTGGCGCAGGTGGGCTGCAAGGTCGAGCTGTTCGATGCCGGCCTTGCCGGCTCCGGCGCCAGCCATGCCGCCGCCGGCATGCTCGCCGCCTGCGCGGAAGCCGAGCCCGGCGAAGAGGGGTTGCTGACCCTCAACCGCGCGAGCCAGACCTTGTGGCCGGCCTTCGCGGCGGATCTGGAAGCGGCCAGCGGCATGGATGTGGGCCTGCGCGAGGAGGGCACGCTGGTCGTCGCGCTCACCGCCGACGACGCCGCCAAGCTGCGCCACCAGCACGCCTTTCAAAAGAGCCTCGGCTTGCCGGTGGAATGGCTGACCGCCGCCGAGGCGCGCCGCAAGGAACCGCATCTCGCCACCAAATTGGCCGGCGCGCTCTGGTGCCCGCAGGATCACCAGGCCGACAACCGGCAAACCGCGGCCGCTTTGAAAGTGGCGGCGCTCAAGGCCGGTGCGGTGCTGCACGAACATGCCAAGGTGGAGCGGGTGGAAACCCGCGAGGGCCGGGCAACCGGCGTCGTGGTCGACGGCGTCCTGCATCCCGCCGACCGGGTGGTGCTCGCAGCCGGCGCCTGGTCGCGCGGCGTCACCATCGCCCCGGCGGCGCCGCTCCCGGTGCGCCCCATCAAGGGGCAGATGCTGGCCCTGCGCATGGATCCGGCGGCGCCTTTGCTGACCCATGTGCTGTGGGGACCGGGCACCTATATGGTGCCGCGCAAGGACGGTCGGCTCATCATCGGCGCGACGGTGGAGGAGAAGGGGTTCGACACCGACATCACCGCCGGCGGCCAATTGGCGCTGCTCACCCATGCGTGGCGCTGCGTGCCGACCATCGAGGAACTGACCATCATCGAGCAATGGGTCGGTTTCCGCCCCGGCAGCCGCGACGACGCCCCGATTCTCGGCGCGAGCGAGGTGGCGGGGCTGATCTATGCCACCGGCCATCACCGCAACGGCATCCTGCTGCTGCCGGTGACCACGTCCACCATCTGCGCGCTGGTGCTGGACGGCCAGACGGACCCGCTCATCGCCCCCTTCGGGGCCGAGCGTTTCGCGCCGCGCGCGGCGGCGGAGTGAGGATGATGGAAACCGAAACCGTGCTCGATCTCCAGGTTAACGGCGCACGGGAGAGCCTCCCGGTCGCCACCATCGCCGCGCTTCTCGACCACAAGGGCGTGGATGCGGCCCGCAAGGGCATTGCCGTGGCGCTCAACGGCGCCGTTCTGCCGCGCGCGCGCTGGGCCGAGCACAGGCTCGCCTCCGGCGATGCGGTTGAAATCATCCAGGCCAAGCAGGGCGGCTGATCCGCCGCGAACACAGGCTAGCGCCCGCCATTCGGAGCGGGCAAAGAGAATGACCATGAATGCTTCCCTCAATGCCGCCGCCGCCTTCAACGCCGACCCGCTGGTGATCGCCGGGCGCAGCTTCAATTCGCGCCTGTTCCTGGGCACGGCGGGCTATCCGAACCAGAAGGTGTTCCTCGATGCGCTCGCCGCCTCGGGCGCGGAGATGGCCACCGCCTCGATCCGCCGCATCAGCCTGGCGAGCTATGAGGAGAGCCTGACCGACCTGCTCTCGGGCCGCGTCCACATCCTGCCCAACACCGCCGGCTGCCAGACCGCGAAGGACGCTGTGCTCACGGCGGAACTGGCGCGCGAGGCGCTGGAGACCAATTGGGTGAAGCTGGAAGTGATCGGCGATCGCGAGCTGCTCTATCCGAACGTGGAGGAATTGCTGAAGGCGACCGAGGATCTGGTCCATCGCGGCTTCGTGGTTCTGCCCTATTGCAATGACGACCCCGTCACCTGCCAGAAGCTGGCGGATCTTGGCGCCGCCACCGTGATGCCGCTCGGCTCCATGATCGGCACGGGGCTAGGCATCGCCAACCCGCACATGATCGAGCTGATCTGCGCCCGCTCGCCGGTTCCGGTGGTGCTGGATGCCGGCATCGGCACGGCCTCGGACGCGGCGCTGGCCATGGAGCTCGGCTGCGCGGCGGTGCTGCTTAATACGGCGGTGTCCAAGGCGCATGATCCGGTGCGGATGGCCGCCGCCTTCCGCCATGCGGTGGATGGCGGGCGGCTCGCCCGGCTGTCGGGGCGTATCCCCAAGAAGCTGCATGCGGAAGCCTCCAGCCCGGAATTCGGCCTCGTCGGCACCTGAGGGCCTGGGCTAGGGTGCGGCAGGGAGATTCCATGCTGCCGCAGCCGCCCATCCTGCTGATCACCGACCGCTTGCAGGCCCGTGCGCCGCTGCCCGAGGTGGTGGCGGCGGCGCTGGAAGGCGGCTGCCGCTGGATCAGCGTGCGCGAAAAGGACTTGCCACAAGCCGAACAGATCGCGCTGGCCCGAACCCTGCTGACGCTCGCCTTTCCCTTCGGCGGGCGGGTGACGCTGCATGGGGCGTTCGACCTTGCGGTGGAAGCGGGGGTGGATGGTGTGCATCTGCCGGCGGGCTCGGACGTCGGCCAGGCGCGGTCGCGGCTGGGGCCCGGCGCGCTCATCGGCCTGTCCACCCACACGCTGGCCGAGGTGGCAGCGGCCGACGCCAGGCGCCTCGATTACCTCATCGCAAGCCCGGCCTTCGAAACGCGCTCCAAGCCGGGGTACGGGCCGGCGCTGGGGGAGGCGGGCCTGCGGGAGCGGGTTGCCGCGACATCGGTTCCCGTTCTCGCCCTCGGCGGCATCGCGCCGGAAACCATCGCCCCTTGCCGGGCGGCGGGCGTCGCGGGGATCGCCGTCATGGGCGCGGTGATGCGCGCCGCCGACCCTGCCGACGAGATGCGCGCCCTGTGCCGGGCCTGGGCGCTCGGCGAAGCCGAAAGCCGATAGACCGGCCTTCAGGCGCCGGATTCAGCACCCGCCGCGCGTGCCGGTCCTTATTGCGCCGGCCGCCCGGTTCGATAGGCCGCCTGATCGATGCCGTGGCGGCGGAGCTTGTCGTAGAAGGTCTTGCGGGGGATGCCGAGCGCCTTCACCACCGCCTGCACGTCGCCGCTGTTTTCGGCCAGGGCGGTGCGGATTTCGGCGGCCTCGAAGGCCTCCATGCGTTCAGGCAAGGGCGCCCGGTTGCCGGAACCCGGCGCCGGCGGCGGGTTTGCGACGAGGCCGAGGGCGACGCGCTCGGCATAATGCACCAGCTCGCGCACGTTGCCCGGCCAATCGTGTGTATCGAGGTGGCGGCGCACGCTTTCGCCGATCTGCACCGGCTCGCGCTGGAAGCGGGCGCAGGCGAGCGCGAGGAAATGACCGAACAGCAGCGCCACATCCGCGCGCCGCTCCCGCAGCGGCGGAATGTGCAACGTCGCCACATGCAGACGGTAATAGAGGTCTTCGCGGAACGCCCCCTGCCGCACCAGGGCCTGGAGATTGACCTTGGCTGCGGCGACCACGCGGATATCCACGCGGCGCACCTCATTGGTGCCGAGCGGGGTGATCTCGCGCGCTTCCAGGACGCGCAGCAGCTTGACCTGGAGCGCCGGCGACATGGCCTCGATCTCGTCCAGGAACAGCGTGCCGCCATGGGCATGCTCGATCCGCCCCACGCGCTTCTTCATGGCGCCGGTGAAGGCGCCGGCCTCGTGGCCGAAGAGTTCGCTCTCGATCACGCTTTCCGGCAGCGCGCCGCAATTCACCACCACCAGCGGACGGTTGGCGCGCCGGCTCAGGCGGTGGAGGGCGTTCGCCACCACCTCCTTGCCGCTCCCGGTCTCGCCTTCCACCAGCACATCCACATCGGCGTCCGCGAGCTGGCGCAACGTCTGCCGCAGGCGCGCCATGGCGGCGGTTTCGCCGAGCAGGGGCAGGTCCTCGCTGGCCGCTTCCGCGCGCCGCCGCAGGTCGCGGTTCTCCAGCACCAAACGGCGCTTTTCCCCTGCGTGCCGCACCGCGCCGAGCAGGCGGTCGCCCGAATAGGGCTTGGCGAGAAAATCATAAGCGCCCTCGCGCATGGCATCGACCGCCATGGCGATGTCGCCGTGGCCGGTGATGAGGATCACCGGCAGGTCCGGGTCGATCTTGCGCAGGCGGCGAAACAGCTCCAGCCCGTCCATTCCCGGCATGCGCACGTCGCTCACCACCACGCCGGGAAATCCGGCATCGATGGCCTCCAGCGCCGCCGCGCCGGAGGCAAAGGGCGCCACCGAGAGGCCGGCCAGCATCAGCGCCTGGACGTTGGCGGCGCGCAGAATGTCGTCGTCGTCGATGAAGGCCACGTCCATCAGGGCGCCCTTGGCAAGGTGAGGGTGAAGACCGCGCCGTGCCGGTTTTCGACGGCAAGGGTGCCGCCGAATTCGACGACGATGTCGTGCGAGATCACAAGGCCGAGGCCGAGGCCCTGCGCCTTGGTGGTGGTGAACGGCATGAATAGCGCTTCCATCACGGTGGGCGGCAATCCGGGGCCGTTGTCCGCCACTTCGATGCGCACCTGTTCGGCTCCGGCCTCGGCATGGATCCGAATGGTCCCGTCGGTCTGCCCGGCCAGCGCCTCCAGCGCGTTTTGCAGCAGATTGACGAACACCTGTTCCAGGCGCACCCGCTCGGCGGTCACGCGAAGGTCGTCCGCGTCGATGGCGACATCGATGCCGACCGCCTGCTGGGTGAGGCGGTGGCCCACCAGCAGCAGTGCGCCGTCGATGGCCGCGCGCAACGGCACAGGCTCCAGGCGGCCCTCCGCCTTGCGGGCGAATGCGCGCAACTCCCCCGTGATGGCGCCGATGCGGTCCGTAAGGGCGGCGATGGTGGAGAGATTGGCGCGGGCGGCACTGGCATCGCCGCGATCCAGGAACACCGCCGAATTTTCCGCAAACGTGCGGATCGCCGCCACCGGCTGGTTCACCTCATGGGCCACCGAGGCCGCGATCTGGCCGAGCACGGCCAGCTTGCTCGCCTGGACGAGGTCGTCCTTCAGCCCGTCGAGGGCGTTCTGGGTGCGCAGACGCTCCTCCATCTCGGCATGCAGGCGGACGTTGGCGTGGCTCAATTCATGGGTGCGCTCCGCGACGCGCTGTTCCAGGAGGCGTCGGGCGGCGGCCTGTCGCGCCGCATCCTCCAGGCGCCGGGTGCGGCGGGAGAAGGCGAGCGCCCCAAGGCCGAGCGCGAGCACCGCAACCAGCAGCGCCAGCACCCGCGCCGCCCCGGTGGCGAGGCTCACGGCGGCATTGGCCGGCGCGAGCACGTTCAGCGTCCAGCCGGTGGTCGGCACCTCGGCGGAAGCTTCCACGAACAGGCGCGGCTTGCGCTGGCCGGGAAGCGCCGCCTGCACCAGCCCCGCGACATTGGGATCGGGAACGATGGGCAGAAGGTCGAGCGTGGCATCGCCAAACTGGAGGCTCGCGCGCAATTCCTCCCGCCGCTCCGGCGCGATCGGCGCGATCGCCCGGAAGCGCCAATCCGGCACGCTGCTGATGAGAACGATCGCCCGGTCGTCGGTAACGAAGGTCGGCTCCTCGAACTGGCGCCACTGGTCCTCGATGGCCTCGAACTCGGCCTTGACCACCAGCACGCCGAGCGGACCGGAGGGGCCGTCGATGCGTCGGGTCAGGTAGAGGCCGGGTTGCCGGCTCACGGTGCCGAAGGCGAAATGTTCGGCGGTTCCATCTGCCATCGCCGTGCGGAAATAGGGCCGAAAAGCATAATTAGAGCCCACGAAACTCGCCGAAGTTCCCGCATTGCTGGCGGCGATGGTCAGGCCCGTGACGTCGAGCAGATAGATCGCGCCGGTCCGCGTGCCCGCCGCAAGGGCCGCGAATTTGAGATCGAGCGCGGAAAGACGTGCGGGATCAGGGTCTTCCAGGGTCGCCCGCACGTCCGGATCCTGGGCGAGCACGACCGGCAGGGTGCGCTGCTTCTCGATTTCGCTGCGGATCACCGCAACCCGCAGAAGCGCCGCCGCATCAGCGTCGGTGCGCAATTGCGACAGCGCCCACTGCGTCCCGACATAGGCCGCGAGCCGATCGAGGGCGACCAAAGCGAGCAGCACCAGCGCCAGCGCCGCAAGCCGGCGCACCGCGCGGTCACCGGCCACCGACCGCCACGCCGCGAGGTGCGCAAGGACCGCCATCGCTTCTCCTTCGTGTGCGGATTTCCGCACTAATCTTAGGTGAAGTGTGCATCAATCCGCACTTGGAGTCGAGCGCGGTCCCCATAGCAGGATTCAAAGGCCTTTTGCGTCAAGGCCTTGGCTTGGTCCCCCGGCGTGCATGGGGCTGGCATGCGTCTTGCGCAGGGCTTTCGGCGGCGTGGATGAGCGCCGGGCCCCTAAACACGCCATCAAGGTTCCAGACGCCGCCCGCGGAATGAGGCGCCGATGGTCAATGCGAGAGGAAGCAACATGCAACCCGTCCCCGCCACGCCGGCTCCGGCCGTGCACCGCAAATTCTATCGCCACCTCTATTTCCAGGTGCTGCTCGCGATTGCCGCCGGCATCTTGCTCGGACATTTCTACCCGAGCCTCGCGACCGATCTGAAGCCGTTGGGCGATGCCTTCATCAAGCTGGTGAAGATGATCATCGCGCCGGTGATCTTCCTTACCGTTGTCACCGGCATCGCCGGCATGCGCGACCTCGGCAAGGTGGGCCGGGTGGCGGGCAAGGCGATGATCTATTTCCTCACCTTTTCCACCCTGGCGCTGGTGATCGGCCTCGTGGTGGGCAATGTGGTCCAGCCCGGCGCCGGCCTGCACATCAATCCCGCGAGCCTCGATCCCAAGGCGGTCGCCGACTACGCGAACAAAGCGCACGACCAGACCATCGTCGGCTTCCTGATGGCCATCATCCCCAACACGCCCATCAGCGCGCTGGCGTCGGGTGATATTCTCCAGGTGCTGTTTTTCGCGGTCCTGTTCGGCATCGCCCTCGCCGCCATCGGCGATCGCGGCGAGCCGGTGATGAACGTGCTGAACTCGCTCTCCCAGGCCATGTTCCGCCTGGTGGCGATCCTCATGAAGACCGCACCCATCGGTGCGTTCGGCGCCATGGCCTTCACGATCGGCAAGTATGGCATCAGCTCGGTGGCGAACCTCGCCATGCTGGTCGGCACGTTCTACCTGACCTCGTTCCTGTTCGTGTTCATCGTGCTGGGTGCTGTGGCGCGTTATAATGGCTTCTCCATTCTCGCCTTGCTGCGCTACATCAAGGAAGAATTGCTGCTGGTGCTGGGCACCTCTTCTTCCGAGGCGGCGCTTCCCAGCCTGATGGAGAAGATGGAGCGCGCCGGCTGCGCCAAGTCGGTCGTGGGCCTCGTGATCCCCACCGGCTATTCGTTCAACCTCGACGGCACCAACATCTACATGACGCTGGCGGCCCTGTTCATCGCGCAGGCCACCGGCATCGACCTCAGCCTGACGGACCAGGTGATCCTCCTGCTGGTGGCCATGCTCAGCTCGAAGGGTGCGGCGGGCATCACCGGCGCGGGCTTCATCACCCTGGCTGCGACCCTCTCCGTCGTGCCGGCGGTTCCGGTGGCCGGAATGGCGCTGATCCTCGGCATCGACCGCTTCATGTCGGAGTGCCGCGCCATCACCAACTTCATCGGCAATGCGGTGGCGACCATCGTCGTGGCGCGGTGGGAGGGCGAACTCAACGCGGATCAGCTCTCCCGCGCGCTCGCCGGCCAGGTCGATCCCGATACCCTGCTGGACCGTCCGGTGGTGCTGGACGACGATGCGGTGCGCACCGCCGCGTGAATATACGAATGGCCGGAGGCATGCCTCCGGCCATTCCACTTGCAACCGGTGTAATCACGCCGAAGCGTTACGGAGAGCCGGAGCGATCTTTTCGCATTGGGCGCGTCGTCTGAGTCGCTATTTCCACCGCTCTGCGGCGGCGTCGTCGGTGCTCTTGGCCTCGACCCAATCGCCAGATCCCGCGCGATCTTCCTTCTTCCAGAAGGGGGCGCTGGTCTTCAGCCAGTCCATGAGGAATTCGGCGGCCGCGAAAGCGGCGCCGCGATGGGGCGAGGCCGTGACCACGAGCACGATGGGATCGCCCGGCACCAGCCGGCCGTGGCGGTGAACGATGCGCGCGCCGAGCAGCGGCCAGCGCTGGCGCGCTTCCGCGATCAGGCGGCCCATCTCCTCTTCCGCCATGCCGGGATAATGCTCCAGCGTCAGCGCTGTGAGGGCGGTTCCGTCCGCCGCGAGATCGGCGCGGCAGAGGCCCGCGAAAGTGACGACGGCGCCGACATCCACGCGTCCGCGCGTCATCGCCGCGGCCTCGGCGGCGGCGTCGAACGGCTCAGCCTGCACGCGCACGCCGAAAGGATCGGCGAGGGAAAGGGCGGCGCTCATCGCCTCAGCCGCCCGTCATCGGGGGAAAGAATGCGATTTCCCGCGCGCCGGCGAGCGCGGCGTCGCCCTTCACATGGCGCCGGTCGATGGCGGCGCGCACCACCGCAGGATTTGAGAAGGCATGAGCATGCGCGGCATCGCGCGTCGCCAGCCAATGGGCAAGGTCGGATACCGTGGCCACTTCCGGGGGCAGCTGGATGTCTTCCTCGGCGACGCCCACACGCTCCCGCAGCCAGGCGAAATAGAGGATCTTCACCGGTCATCCTCCACCAGATGCCGCGCGCCAGCGCGAAAATAATCGTAGCCGGTATATAAGGTGAGCACGGCGGACACCCAGAGCAGGCTCAGGCCAACAAACGTGACGCCGGGAATTACCAAATCGCCGGCCGGGCCGGCCAGCAGGAATCCGACCGCGACGAGCTGCAGCGTCGTCTTCCATTTGGCGAGGCGCGAGACCGGCACGCTGACATGCAGCTCCGCCAGGAATTCGCGCAAGCCGCTGACCAGGATTTCCCGGCACAGAATCACGATTGCCGCCCACAGCGACCAGCCGCGGATGGTGCCGTCGGAAGCCAGAACCAGCAGGCTGGTCGAGACCAGCAGCTTGTCCGCAATGGGATCGAGCATGCGGCCGATGGCCGACTGCTGGGACCAGGCGCGGGCGAGATAGCCGTCGAAGAAATCGGTCACGGCCGCCGCGATGAACAGTCCCAGCGCCACCCAGCGCAGCCAGATGCCGCCGTGCAGAATATCCGACCAGAACATGCAGCCGGCCACCAGAGGCACCGCCGCGCACCGGGAATAGGTGAGAATGTTCGGCAGCGACAGGACAAGCCCGCGCTCCTTGCTGGTGCGGGGCCGCGCGCTGGATCTGGTTTGGGCCTCGGCCATGTGGATGCGGCTCGTTCTTGGTTCGTGTGGGTGGCACCATGCCCCGGAATGCAGGCGGGGTCGAGGCGGGTCCAAGCCGGTGCGCGTGTCAGCGCCCCGGCTGGCTATGGAAATAGCCGTATATGGCCTGCGCGGTCGAGGCGTTGATTCCGGGGACCTGCTCGAGATCCGCAAGCGAGGCCCGCTCGATCGCCTTGAGCGTTCCGAAATGCCGCAACAACGCGCGTTTGCGGGTGGGCCCGACGCCGGGAATGGCCTGAAGCCCGGCGTCGGTAATATCTTTCTTGCGGCGCGCGCGATGCGAGCCGATGGCGAAGCGGTGCGCTTCGTCGCGCAGGCGCTGGACGAAATAGAGCACGGGGTCGCGTGGTTCCAGGCGGAACGGCTGGCGGCCGGGGATGAAGAATTGTTCGCGCCCCGCTTCCCGATCAAGTCCCTTCGCGATGCCAACGAGGGGCACGTCGGTGATGCCCAGTTCCTCCAGAATCGCACGCGCCGCGTTTAGCTGGCCGAGGCCGCCGTCGATGAACACGAGGTCCGGCCAAGGGGAAACCGCATCCGCCTCGTCGGGCAGGACGGGGGCGGCCTCTTCGGAATCGTCGAGGGCCGCTGACAGCAGCGCCTCTTCGATCTCGGTGGAAGGCTGCGCGGGGACCGGCGGCGCGTCCTCACTGGAGGAGGCCGGCAGCCCGCCCTCGCGCGGCGCTTCCTTCACCAGGCGGGCGAAGCGGCGGCGCAGCACCTCGCGCATCATGCCGAAATCGTCGCCGGGGGTGATGTCCGTCGATTTGATGTTGAACTTGCGATACTGGCTTTTGCGGAAGCCTTCCGGCCCCGCCACGATCATGCCGCCCACCGCGTTGGTGCCCATAATGTGGGAATTGTCATAGACCTCGATGCGCTGCGGCGGCCCCTTGAGGGCGAAGGCTTCCTGCACGCCCTCCAGTAAGCGCGCCTGGGTCGCGGTCTCCGCCAGCTTGCGGCCGAGCGCCTCGCGGGCATTCTGCAAGGCATGGCTGACCAGATCGAGTTTTTCGCCCCGGCGGGGCGTGGCGATCTCGACCTTGAAACCGGACTTCTGCGTGAGCGCCTCGGCGATCAGCGCCTGTTCCTCCACCTCATGGCTCAACAGGATCAGGCGCGGGCAGGGCTTATCCTCGTAGAACTGGGCGATGAAGGCGCCGAGCACCTCGCGCTCGTCCAGCGATTTGTCGGCGCGCGGATAATAGGCGCGGTTGCCCCAGTTCTGCCCGGTGCGGAAGAAGAACACCTCGATGCAGGTGGCGCCGCCCTGCTGGGTGCAGGCGAACACATCCGCCTCTTCCACCGAGCGCGGATTGATACCCTGGCTGCCCTGGACGGCCGAAAGCGCGGCGAGGCGGTCGCGCAGGCGCGCGGCGCGTTCGAATTCCAGGGCCTCGGAGGCCGTTTCCATCTCGCGCGCAAGTTCTTCTTTCACCGCCCGCGACCGGCCGGAGAGAAAAGCCCGCGCTTCGCGCACCAGCTCTGCGTAATCGGAATGGCTCACCTCGCCGGTGCACGGGCCCGAGCAGCGCTTGATCTGGAACAGCAGGCAGGGGCGGGTGCGGTTCTCATAATAGCTGTCGGAGCACGAGCGCAGCAGGAACGCGCGCTGCAGGGCGTTGATGGTGCGATCCACCGCCCACACGCTGGCGAACGGGCCGTAATAATCCCCCGGCCGGCTGCGCGCGCCGCGATGCTTGAGGATTTGCGGGGCGGGGTGATCCGCCGTGATGAGAATGTAGGGAAAGGATTTATCGTCGCGCAACAGCACGTTGAAGCGCGGCTTCAGCTGCTTGACGAGGTTCGCCTCCAGCAGCAGCGCCTCGGATTCCGTGCGGGTGGAGACGAATTCCATGGAAACCGTCGCCGCGATCATGCGCGCGATGCGGTTGGTATGGCCGACCAGGCGGGTATAGCTCAGCACCCGCTTCTTGATGCTCTTGGCCTTGCCGACATAGAGCACCGTCCCGTCCGCCGCGATCATGCGGTAGACGCCGGGGCCGGAGGGCGCATGCTTCACCGCCCGCGCGATCGCCTCTCGCCCGGTGGCAAGGGTGCCGGGGGCGACCTCCTCTTCGGGTTGAGAATCCAGCACCAGTGCGGCTTCGTCGTCCATATCCTGGGGGTCGAAGCGATCGTCGGGCTGGTCGAGCGGCGGGCGGGCAATCATGGCTGCAACGTAGGGATTCGCCGCCGCCGGGGCCAGGGGGGTCTGTGGGCGGGGCGGGTCGATTTACCCTTTATTCACCGTGAGTCGGTAATGCGTGAGGTAACACGGGGTGTTGGCCAGACTTCATTTGCCATTTCCGACTTATGCCTTTTGCAGGACGCGGCTTCGGCCGTGTCATCAGGAGGAGTGTAGGATGAGCAAAGGTTGGTTGGCTGCCGCCGCCGCCGCGTGCGTCAGCCTGACGGCACCCGCAGGCGCCGCCGACATGGCGCAATACGGCAGTTATGGTTATGCAGCACCGGTCGCGCCATTGTCCTGGACCGGATTCTATATCGGCGCGAACGCGGGATACGGATGGGGAACCGCCGCGTCTCAGAGCCCCGATGGATTCATCGGCGGCCTGCAGGGCGGGTATAATTTTCAATTCGCCGGGTCGCCCTTCGTGGCCGGCATCGAAGCCGACTTCGACTGGTCCGGCATCAGCGCCGGTGCATTTAACGTCGATTACCTTGGAACCGTAAGGGCTCGGCTGGGTTTCGCATTCGACCGGGTGATGGCTTACGCGACAGCGGGCTTCGCTTACGGCCAGGGGCAGTTTGAGGTCGCGGGACTGAGTAATTCACAGTCACATTCTGGCTGGACGATCGGAGCGGGCGCAGAATTCGCTCTCGATCGTAACTGGAGTGCCCGAGCGGAATATCTTTACGTCGATCTTGGTAGTTCTACTTACTCGTCACTGATCGGGCCGGCCTCGATCGGGTATGACGGTAATGTTCTGCGTGCAGGCGTGAACTATCGTTTCTAAAATCTTAAGCTGGGAAATTGGAACCATATTGGCGGGAAGCTTGGGTTTGCTGCCTCTTGATCGCCAATTGTGTTCTGATGTAGTCTCCTGGTCACAATGTCGCCCTGTTTTCTTGGGGCGGTGTTGCTCCAGGGTGACAGACGGGACGGTGGACTCGCTGTAAGGTCCGCTCATTCTGGTTTCGCATCGTAATGAAGGGTGTAACAATGTTGAAGCGCGCTCTCGCCGGGGTCTCTGCCCTGGCCCTCCTCGGCGGCGCCGCCTCTGCGGCCGACCTCGCCACCAAGTATCCCGTCAAGGCCGTGGCCGTCGTCCCGGTCTTCTCCTGGACCGGCTTCTACCTCGGTGGCAACGTCGGCTGGGGCTGGGCGAGCAATTCGTTCAACGTCTCGCCGTTCTATGGCGCGCCGTATTCCAACTACAGCGGCGGCGACGCCAACGGCTTCCTCGGTGGTGGTCAGATCGGCTACAACTACCAGTTCGCCAACAACATCGTTCTCGGTGTTGAGGCTGACGCCCAGTGGGGTTCGATCTCCAACAGCAGCCTCATCCTGAGCGGTCCGTTCATCGGCTCCAACGTTGAGCCCGAAATCAAGACCTTCGGCACGATCCGCGCTCGCGTCGGTTATGCCATGGATCGTTGGCTGCCCTACATCACCGGTGGTGCCGCTTGGGAGCGCGTGAGCTTCGGCAACTTCTACGGCGTCGACACCTCCACCACCAACTGGGGCTGGACCATCGGCGGCGGCGTGGAATACGCCTTCACCAACAACATCACCGCCAAGATCGAATACCTGTATGCCAACTTCGAGGGCAACACGTATTCCATCCCGTCGACCTTCGGTTCGATCAACACCGACCTGGACGTGAACACCGTCCGTCTCGGCGTGAACTACAAGTTCTGATCGCTAATCGGTTTCGGCTGATTTACGAGCCCCGGGCGCAAGCCCGGGGTTTTCTTTGTCTGGATGATGGTATCAAAATGCCGTCCTGACTTTCCGATGCCACGGAGAGACCCTCTCCCTGCCACGGCTTCGCCTTCCACCGGCCATCTGCGGGCCCGCCTCCGGGCTGATGCTGCTCTGCGACGGTAAGTGTCGAGGTGCGTCTTATGAAATGGCTTCTTCTGTCTGGTGCGCTGCTGGGCACCGGGCTCGCGGCCCCCGCCATGGCGGCCGATTTGAGCAGGCCCGCCCCTGCGCCAGCCGCGGCGGTCTCGGCGCCGCCTGTGTTTTCCTGGACCGGCTTCTATATCGGCGGCAACGCGGGCTACAGCTGGGGCAAGGGGAAGGATGCGGCCGACTTCTACGGCCTTGATCCCTCCGGTTGGTCCGCCGGCGGACAAGTCGGGTACAATTATCAATTCGTGAACAATGTGCTGGTGGGCGTCGAGGCCGATATCCAGGGCGGCGATATCTCGAGCGGAGCCTACGGGCTCTCCAGCAAGCTCGACTATTTCGGCACCGTGCGCGCACGCCTCGGCTATGCGTTCGACCGGGTCCTGCCTTATGTCACCGGCGGTCTTGCCTATGGCAAGAACACCATCACCGATTTCGGCTTCAGCGATTCCAATACCCATGTGGGTTGGACCGTCGGCGGTGGCTTGGAATATGCCCTGACCAACAATTGGACGGCACGTGCCGAGTATCTCTACACGGACCTCGGATCGAAAACGTATGACAATATCGGTGCTGACGCAGGCCTGACGTCCAGCACCACGCGGCTTGGTGTGAATTACAAATTCTGACCCACGCGACAGCCGGAATATGCGAGGGGATGCGCGCTTGCGTATCCCCTTTTTCTTATTCCTGGGCCGCATGTCGGCGCCTTCACCCGCATTGCCTTACCGTAGCGATATTTGCCGCACCGCAGCATATCCGGTAATACGCCGACGCAATTCTTGAACGTCGCAGGGCCTCCATCGCGCCTGCATGGCTCGCGTCCGGCGCCCATCCCGTGATACGAGCCGGACGAAGCGACAAAGAAAGAGGCCTCTCATGGCTCACGATAGAGCATCACTGGGGCAGCGCCGCATCCGCGTTGGCGTTACCGGCATCGGCATCATGGGCTCCAATCATGCCCGGGTCCTTTCCCAATTGCCGGGCGCCGAACTGGTGGCCATCGCAGATCCCGACGCCGGGCAGGCCGGCCGCGTCGCCGGTTTCCTCGGGTGCCAGGCGGTGGCGGATCATCATGCGCTGCTGGAACTCGGTCTCGATGCCATCATCGTCGCCGCGCCCACCCATCTGCATCACCCCATCGCGCTCGACATCATCAATGCCGGCACTTCGGTGCTGGTGGAAAAGCCGGTCGCCTCCACCGCCGAACAGGGCCGCGAGATCATCGCCGCTGCGCGTGCGCGGGGCGTGACGCTGATGGTGGGCCATGTGGAGCGCTTCAATCCCGCCGTTCAGACGGTGAAGGAAGCGATCCGCGGCGAGGACCTGCTCTCCATCGCCATCACGCGGGTTGGGCCGTTTCCGCCGCGCATGTCCAATGTGGGCGTCGTCATCGATCTTGCGGTGCATGACATCGACCTGATCCGCTGGTTCACCGAATCGGACATCGTCGAATTGCAGCCGCAGACCTCCAGCGCCATGGCCGAGCGCGAGGACATCGCGCTGCTGCAGTTCCGCACCGCCTCGGGCGTGCTGGCGCACATCAACACCAATTGGCTCACGCCCTTCAAGGCGCGCACGGTGCATGTGGCGACCCGCAAGAAATACGTGATCGGCGATCTGCTGACCCGTCAGGTCACCGAATGCTTCGACTATCGGCCGGACGGCGCCTATTCCATGCGCCACCTGCCAGTGGCCTATTCCGAGCCGCTGCGCACGGAATTGGAGAATTTCCTTCAGGCGGTGCGCACGGGCAATCCGCCGCCGGTCACCGGCGAAGAAGGTGTCGCGAGCCTGGAAATCGCCATTGCCTGCCTCAGCGAGCGCGCCGAAGCGAAAGCGCGCACCGCCCGCCTTCGAGCCGCAGGCTGAATGGCCCCTTTCAAGGACTTATCATGACGTCTCATGTGAAGGCACAGATGGCACCGATCCCATTCATTGACCTCGCGGCCCAGCGCCAGCGCATCGGCACGAAGATCGATCAGGCCGTCCAAGGCGTGCTGAATTCCTGCCGCTTCATCAATGGCCCCGAAGTGGCCCTGCTGGAGGAGCGGCTCGCCGCGTTCGCCGGCTCGAAATATGCCGTGGCCTGCTCCAGCGGCACGGATGCCTTGGCTCTGCTGCTGATGGCCTGGGACGTGAAGGCGGGCGATGCCGTGTTCTGCCCGGCCTTCACCTTCTGCGCGACGGCCGAGGTGGTTCCGTGGGTCGGGGCGACCCCGGTGTTCGTGGACGTGAAGGACGACACCTTCAACATGGACCCGGAGAGCCTGGAACTGGCCATCGCAACGGCGAAGGAATACGGCCTGATCCCCAAGGTGGTGATCCCGGTGGATCTGTTCGGCCAGCCGGCGGATTACGATGCGATTTTGCCCATCGCCGAGCGGCATGGGCTCAAGGTGCTGGCCGACACGGCCCAGGGCTTCGGCGGCACCTGGAACAACAAGCGCACCGGCAGCATCGGCGATGCGGCCGCCACCTCCTTCTTCCCGGCCAAGCCGCTCGGCTGCTACGGCGATGGCGGCGCGATCTTCACCGATGACGCGGATCTCGTCACCGTGCTCAAGAGCGTGCGCGAGCACGGGCAGGGCGTGGACAAATATCAGAATGTGCGCATCGGCATGACGGCGCGGCTCGATACCATCCAGGCCGCGGTGCTGCTGGAAAAGCTTGCGATCTTCGAGGACGAGATCGCGGCGCGCGAAAAGGTCGCCGCGCGTTACAACGCGCTGCTTGCCGATGTGGCGGCCGTGCCGTTCGTCGATCCGCGCGCGACGTCGGTATGGGCGCAATACACCATCCGCCTCGCGCCCGGCCGCCGCGACGCGCTCGCCGATGCGTTGAAGGCAGAAGGCATCCCCACCGCCGTCTATTATCGCATTCCCATGCATCTCCAGCCGGCCTATGGCGCCTATCCGGCGGCGGCGGCGATTCTGCCCGTGGCGGAAGCGCTGTGCGAGGAAGTCATCAGCCTGCCGATGCACGCTTACCTGGATGAGGCGACGCAGGATCGCATCGTCGCCGCCGTGCGCCGGGCGCTCGCCGACTAGCCGGCGGCCCTTGCGGCGCTGGTCCCCGGGCCCATGCCTGTGGGGCAGCGGGTGGCTTTCGCTTATGCTGCGCACACGATTCGGCGCGCCGGGCTGGCCCGGCGCGTTTCGCGCGCATCCGTCCGTCTGTCACGAAAAGCCGTTTCATGTTCCGCAACATCCTTTCCGTCGGCGGGCTGACGCTGCTCTCGCGGCTCGCCGGCTTCGTGCGTGATGTGGTGATGGCCGCCGTGCTGGGCGCGGGGCCGGTGGCGGACGCGTTCCTGGTCGCCTTTCGCCTGCCCAACCATTTCCGCGCCATCTTCGCCGAGGGCGCGTTCAACGCCGCCTTCGTGCCCACCTACGCCCGGCTGAAGGAGCAAAGCGGGGTGGCCAGCGCGCGCGCCTTCGCCGATGAGATCCTCACCGCCATGGCGTTGGTCCATGGCGTGCTGCTGGCCGGAGCGCTGGCCTTCACGCCGCAATTCGTCGGCCTGCTGGCCCCCGGCCTTGCCGATGATCCCGAGCGGTTCGCGCTCGCCATCACGCTGACGCGCATCACCTTTCCCTATCTGGCGCTGATCTCGGTGGCGACGCTGATCTCCGGCGCGCTCAATGCCTCCGACCGCTTCGCCATGGCGGCGGCCTCTCCCATCCTGTTGAATGTGTGCATGGTCGGCACGCTGCTGAGCGCGGCGGCGTTTCCCACCGCCGGGCACGCGGCGGCCTGGGGCGTGCTGCTCTCCGGCATCGGACAGGTGGTGCTGGTGGGCTGGGACGCCGAGCGCACGGGCATCGGACTGCGGTTCGGGCGACCGCGTCTTGATCCGGGCACGCGGCAGTTCCTCAAGGCCCTCGGCCCCGCCATCATCGGGTCTGCCGGGGTGCAGATCGCCTTGTTCGCCGACACGATCATCGCCACCTTCCTGCCCACCGGCGCGCTGTCCGCTCTTTATTATGCCGACCGCATCAATCAATTGCCGATCGGCGTGGTGGGAATCGCCATCGGCACCGTGCTGCTGCCCGAGATGTCGCGCCGGCTTGCCGGCGGCGATGATGCGGGCGCCGCCCACGCGCAGGCCCGCTCCATCGAATTGGCGGTTCTGCTGGCGATGCCGTTCGTGGTGGCCGCGCTGCTGATTCCCGATCTGACCATGCGGGCGCTGTTCGCCCGCGGCGCGTTCACACGCGGCGATGCGGCGGAAGCGGCCGCCACCTTGCAGGCCTACGGCATCGGCCTCCTGGCGTTCGTCGTGGTGCGCGCCTTCATCGCCCCGTTCCACGCGCGCGGCGATACGGCGACGCCCATGAAGGCGGCCCTTCTGGCGGTCGCCATCAACGTGGCGCTGAAGTTCGCCCTTATGGGCACGCTGGCCCAGGTGGGGCTTGCCCTCGCCACCGCGCTCGGCGGCTGGATCAATCTCGGCCTGCTGATCTGGTTCGCCCACCGGCGGGGGCTGCCCGTGGGCGATGGAACCTTGCCCGGCAATCTGGTCCGGCTTGCCGTATGCGGCCTGGTGCTGGCCGCGGCGCTGCTGGGCGCGGGGCCGCTGGCGGCAAAGCTCACGGCGAGCTTCACCTTCGCTCGCGAGGAAGTGATCTTTGTGCTGGTGGTGGGCGCAGGGGGGCTCGCCTATGCGCTTTCCGTTTGGGCAATGCTGGGTCGCAAGTTCCTGCGGGGTTTGGCCCGGAGGCGCGCGGCTGGCGCGTTGGAGGCCGCCGGACGGGGCGATTGACGCTTTAAAGCGTTTTGCATCGCACATTGCTGTGCTATTCGACCTTCGCTGGTGACGTGGCTCGTCGATTGCGGAAGGCGCCGCCCGTTACCCTGACAATCAAGAGGCGCCGCGCGTGGCGCCTGTCGGAGCAGATTTTCATGTCCGTATCGGCCCGCCTTCCGCTCGCCGCTCTTCTTTCTGCCGGTTTCGTTCTCGCGGGGTGCAGCCAGCCGCAGCAGCAGGCCGCGCCACCGCCGCCGGCCGTGACGGTCGCGAAGGCCAAGAGCCAGACCATCACCGATTATGACGAATATGTCGGGCGCTTCGTTGCCATCAACGAGGTGAATGTGCACGCGCGGGTCTCTGGCTATCTGTCCCAGATCCACTTTACCGACGGTCAATTGGTGAAGGAAGGCGACCTGCTATTCACCATCGACCAGCGGCCATTCAAGATCGCGCTCGATTCCGCCCAGGCCAATCTGGCGGTGGCGAAGGCCAATCTTGATTTCGCCCAGACCGATCTGGAACGCGCCCGCACGCTGTTGCAGGACAAGAATTCCAACGCCATCTCCAAGCAGGCGTTCGACCAGCGCACCCAGACCGAGCGCACCGCCGCCGCCACCGTGCAGGCGCAGGAAGCGGCCGTCGCCTCGGCCAAGCTCGATCTGGAATTCACCGAGCTGCGCGCCCCGGTCGCCGGCCGCATCGGCGATCGCCGCGTGTCGGTGGGCAATTACGTGCTCGGCGGCGCCGGCGCCTCGCCCACGCTGCTCGCGATCATCGTCTCCACCGACCCGATCCGCTTCGAATTCACCTTCGACGAAGCCTCGTTGCTGCGCTACCAGCGCCTCAACGACGGCAAGGAACTGACCGGCGGACCGGTGAAGCTGAAGCTGATCGACGACAAAAACTTCGTGCACGTCGGCAAGATGGACTTCCTGAACAATGTGGTCGATCGCGCCACCGGCACGATCCGCGGCCGCGCCTTGTTCGAGAATAAGAACGACCTGTTCCGCCCCGGCATGTTCGCGCGCATCCAGCTGCCCGCCTCCGCGCCCTATCAGGCGCTCACGGTGCCCGACTCGGCCATCGGCAGCGAGCAGTTGCGCAAGTTCGTGTACGTGGTCGGCCCCGACAATGTGATCCAGCAGAAGTTCGTGGTGATCGGCCAGCTGGAAGGCAATGCGCGGGTGATCAAGTCCGGCCTCGCGCCCGAGGATCTGGTGGTGGTGAATGGGCTGATGCGGGTGCGTCCGGGCGTGAAGGTCACGCCGCAGGAAGCGCCGGCCCCGACCGGCGCCGCGCCTGCCGCTGCGAATTCAGGTTCAAGCACCGCCACGGCGAAGTGAGGAGAAGACCCCATGCGCTTCTCCCATTTCTTTATCGACCGACCGATTTTCGCGTCCGTCGTTTCGGTGGTCGTGTTGATCCTGGGCGCGGTGTCCTACCTGCGTCTGCCGGTTGCCCAATATCCCGAAATCGCGCCTCCGGTGATCACCGTGACCGGCCAATATCCCGGCGCCAGCGCCGAGGTTGTGGCCGAGACCGTGGTGACGCCCATCGAGCAGCAGATCAACGGCGTGGAGGGCATGCTCTATGTCTCCTCCAATTCGTCCGCTGACGGCCGTTTCTCCATCTCGGTCACCTTCGACCTCGGCACCAATCTCGACATCGCCCAGGTGCAGGTGCAGAACCGCGTGGCCATCGCCCAGCCGCGCCTGCCGCAGGAAGTGCAGCAGATCGGCATCGTGACGGCGAAGAGCTCGCCCGACCTGATGCTCGTCGTCAGCCTCTATTCGCCCGACGGCTCGCGTGACCCGCTGTTCATCTCCAATGTGGCGAACGTCCAGATCAAGGACGTGCTCTCGCGTATCGATGGCGTTGGCTCGATCACCGTGTTCGGCGCCCGCGACTATGCCATGCAGGTGTGGCTCGACCCCGCGCGGCTCCAGGAACTGAACCTCACGGCGGGCGACGTGGTCACGGCGCTCCAGGCCCAGAACGTCCAGGTGGCCTCGGGCGTGCTGAACCAGCCGCCCGTGCCTGAGCAACGCGCGTTCCAGATCGCCGTGCGGACCCTCGGCCGTCTGTCCGATCCGACCCAGTTCGGCAATGTGGTCATCAAGCAGACCAACACCGCCTTGGTGCGGCTGAAGGACGTGGCGCGCGTGGAGATCACCGCGCAGGATTATTCCTCCACCTCGTTCCTCGACCGCGACGTCGCGATCTCGCTCGGCGTGTTCCAGCGCCCCGGCTCGAACGCGCTGTCCACCGGCAATGCGGTGGTGGCGAAGATGGCGGAGCTGGGCAAGGAACTGCCCTCGGGCCTGAAGTACGCGATCTATTACAACCCCACCGAATTCATCCAGCAGTCGGTCGAGGCGGTGATCCACACCATCGGCGAGGCCGTGGTGCTCGTGGTTCTGGTGGTGATCCTGTTCCTGCAGACCTGGCGCGCGGCGATCATCCCGATCCTGGCGATCCCGATCTCGCTGGTGGGCACCTTCTTCGTCATGACGCTGTTCGGCTTCTCGCTGAACAATCTGTCGCTGTTCGGCCTGGTGCTGGCCATCGGCATCGTGGTCGACGACGCGATCGTCGTGGTGGAGAACGTGGAGCGCAATATCGAGGCGGGGCTCAGTCCGCGCGATGCGGCCTACAAGACCATGGACGAGGTCGGCGGGGCGCTGGTGGCGATTTCGCTGGTGCTCTCGGCGGTGTTCATTCCCACCGCCTTCATCACCGGCATCTCGGGCCAGTTCTATCGCCAGTTCGCGCTGACCATCGCCGGGTCGACCCTGATCTCGCTGCTGGTTTCGCTGACACTCTCGCCCGCCATGTGCGCGCTGCTGCTGCGGCCGCACGCCCATGAGGGCGCGCCCGTCGCGTGGTATGCGCGGCCGGTGGTGGGCTTCTTCCGCATCTTCAACCGCGGGTTCGAAAGCCTCGGCAACGGCTATGCCTGGATGACCCGGCGGCTGGTGCGCATCGTCGCGCTGGTGCTGATCGTCTATGTGGGCATCGTCGGCTTCGGCGGCTATCTGTTCGTAACGACGCCCCAGGGCTTCATCCCGCAGCAGGATCGCGGCTATCTGATCGTCGCGGTGCAATTGCCGCCCGGCGCCTCCATGCAGCGCACCGAGGCGGTGATGAAGGCGGCGGCGGACCAGGTCATCGGCACCCCGGGCGTCGGCCATATCATCAACATCGCCGGCTTCTCGGGCGCGACCTTCACCAACGCCCCCAATGCCGGCGCCATGTTCGTGATCCTGGAGCCGTTCTCCGAGCGCGGCGGGGATCCCACACGCACCGCGACTGCGGTGCAGGGCCAGTTGTTCCGCAAGCTCGCCTCGATCCAGGAAGCTTTGCTGATCGTGGTGCAGCCGCCGCCGGTCAACGGCATCGGCAATGCCGGCGGCTTCCGCATGATGGTGGAGGACCGGGTCGGCGCCGGTTATCCGGCGCTCCAGGGCGCGGTTTACGCCATGATGGGCGCTGCGGCGAAGACCCCCGGTCTGATGCAGGTCTATTCGCTGTTCGAGACCTCGACGCCGCAGATGTATCTCGACATCGACCGCTCCAAGGCCCAATTGCTCCAGGTGGACGTGGGCAATGTGTTCGCGGCGCTCCAGACCTATATCGGCTCGAGCTATGTGAACGACTTCAACCTGTTCTCGCGGACCTTCCGCGTGCAGGTGCAGGCGGACGCCCCCTACCGCCTCGATCCGAAGGACATCCTCGCCATCCGCGTGCGCAATGCGGCGGGCGACACGGTGCCGCTCGGTTCGTTCACGACCATCTCGGACATTTCCGGTCCCTATCGCGTGCCGCGCTACAATCTGTATCCGGCGGCGGAACTCGACGGCAGTCCGGCGCCCGGCTATTCCCAGGGCCAGGCGATGGACATCATGCAGAAGCTGGCGGCGCAGGTTCTGCCGCAGGGCTTCTCCTATGAATGGACGGCGCTCGCCTATCAGCAGCAAAGGGCCGGCAACACCGCCATCTTCGCCTTCGCTCTTGGCGTGGTGTTCGTGTTCCTGGTGCTGGCGGCGCAATATGAGAGCCTGACCCTGCCACTGGCGGTCATCCTCATCGTGCCCATGTGCCTCGTCGCGGCGCTCCTCGGCGTGATTTTGCGGGGTCAGGACAACAACATCCTGACCCAGGTCGGCTTTATCGTGCTGATCGGCTTGGCGGCGAAGAACGCGATTCTGATCGTCGAATTCGCCAAGCAGCTGGAGGACCAGGGCCACGGACGCCAGGAGGCGGCGGTGGAAGCCGCACGGCTGCGCCTGCGCCCCATTGTCATGACCTCGCTCGCCTTCATCCTCGGTGTGGTGCCCCTGGTTTGGGCGATCGGCGCCGGCGCGGAATTGCGCCAGGCGCTCGGCACGGCGGTGTTCTCCGGCATGATCGGCGTGACCTTGTTCGGCCTCATCTTCACGCCGGTGTTCTACGTGACGGCACGCTGGCTGGCCGCGCTCGGGCGCAAACCGGTCAAGGACGGTTCCGGCGACCATCCCGCCGGCCCGCATCCGACAGGTGACCATCCTGCGCCGGCGGAATAGAAAGGTGCGCGGCAGAAGCCGCGCATCATTCCCATCGAGATCGTCATGCACGCTGTCGAGACTGGCCTTCCCTTCGACGATATCCGCCACCTGATCGCGACTCTGCCGGGTCCGGACGAGGCGGCGCGCGCCGCCGCGCGGGACCGGCAGAGCCAATTGGTGAAGCCGCCCGGCGCCCTTGGGCGGCTGGAGGATATCGCCGCTCATCTCGCGGCCTGGCAAGGCAAGGCCATGCCCACGGCGGACCGGCCAATGGTCGCGGTGTTCGCTGGCACCCATGGCGTGACGGAGCGGGGTGTCTCGCCTTATCCCAATTCCGTCACCAAGCAGATGCTCGACACTTTCACCGCGGGCAAGGCGGCGGTGAACCAGATCTGCGCCACCTTCGATGCCGGGCTGCGGGTATTCGATCTCGCGCTCGACCTGCCAACCGGCGACATCACGCAAGAAGCGGCTCTCGATGAGCGCGCCTGTGCCGCCACCATGGCCTTTGGGATGCAGGCGATCGCCGGCGGCGCGGACGTGCTGGTCCTCGGCGAAATGGGCATCGGCAATACCACGGTCGCGGCCGCCATCTGCCATGGTCTCTACGGCGACACGGCGGAGGAATGGGTGGGCGCCGGCACCGGTGCGTCGGGCGAGGTGCTGGCCCGCAAGATCAACGCGGTGCGCGAGGCGGTGGAGCTGCACCGCGCCGCGCTGGGCGACCCTCTGGAAGTGCTGCGGCGTCTCGGCGGGCGCGAGCTGGCCGCCATGGCGGGCGCCATCATCTCCGCGCGCCACGAGAAGGTTCCGGTGATCCTCGACGGCTATGTGGTGACGGCCGCTGCCGCCGTGCTCCACGCGATGGACCCGACCGCCCTCGACCATTGTCTCGCGGGCCATGTTTCGGCCGAGCGGGCGCACCGCCAATTGCTGGACAATCTTGGCCTCGAGCCGTTGCTGGACCTCGGGATGCGGCTCGGGGAAGGCTCGGGCGGCGCGCTGGCGGTCGGCATCGTCAAGGCGGCGGTGGCCTGCCATCGCGGCATGGCGACGTTTGCCGAAGCGGGCGTTTCCGACAAGGAATGAGAGCGGCCTATTCGGCGGCCGGTGCGAAGCGCGGCTGCCGGGCGGCGCCCGCGTCCGCATGATCCGCTTCCGCCGCAGGCAACGTCCGCGCGGTGGGGAAGGTGACCTGCGCCCGTGTGCCGCCGCTCGGCCGCTTCTCCAGCGTCAGGCTCGCCCCGTGCAGGGCGGCAAGGCCGCGCGCAATCGCGAGGCCGAGCCCGGCGCCGCGCCCGGTGGTCAGGTCCAGCCGGCTCTCATGGTGGCGTGCGGCCAGGGCGAACGGCAGCTCGGCTTCGCCGATGCCCGGGCCGGTATCCTCCACGGCGAAGAAGGGCGTGCCCGCGTCGGTCAATCCCACGTGAAGCGCCACCGCGCCGCCGACCGGCGTGAACTTGACCGCATTCGCGAGCAGGTTGAGCGCGATCTGGCGCAGGGCGCGCTCATCCGCCCACAGGCGCGGCGCGGGTGAAGCCGCGATGCAGCTGAGGCGGATCGCCTTCGCATTGGCCGCGAGCCGCATCATATGGGTGCAATCCTGGGCTAGAGCGTCCAGCGAGACGGCCGTTTCCAGCAGCGTGCGGTGGCCGGTCTCGATCCGCGCAACGTCCAATATGTCATCGGCGAGGGCCAGCAGATGGCGCCCGGACGCATGGATATCGCGGGCGTAGTCGCCATAAGTGGGAACCGCATGGCGGCCGAGCACCTCGTGGGCCATCATTTCTGAGAAGCCGAGCACGGCATTCAGCGGCGTGCGCAATTCGTGGCTCATCTCGGCGAGGAAGCGCGATTTGGCCGCGTTTTCGGCCCGTGCGTCGGCGACTGCCTGTTCAGCGCGCGCACCTGCTTGCACTTGGGCCGTCGCCGCGCGCTCGCCAGCGTCGAGCGCGCGATGCAGGCGCCGGGCGTGCAGGGCCGCGTAGACCACAGTAACGGCGCACAGGCCGGCAAACAGGCTGGCGGGGTGGAAGAGAACGGCAAGACTGGCGAGACTGAGGGCCGCCGCTGTGGCCGCCACGAGGCGCCACGCAGCCTGCCGCGCCTCGCCATGGGCAATGCGGAGGGGGCTGCCGGGCTGCGGGGCAGGGCCGGTCGATATGCCTTGCGCCTCACGGAATCCGCCGGGCTCCATCCTGGCCCCTGAGGGGGCGAGGGCGGGGCGAGCGCCAGAGCCGAAGCGGCGTTCCATGGCCCAAACCTTCCGCGCTCCCGCCGGGCAGGTGAGTCTGCCGCCGGGAGGTTCCGCAATGACTCCTGCTTGAGGAGGGTTAACGAAACCTTAACGCGCCTGCCTCGTGTTGACCATGCGCACGAGAATCGCGTTCTCCACCGCATGCGCCTGCGCGATCTACTCACTGCCGCCGCCTTGCTGCTCGGCCTTGCCGCGCTGGCGGCGCTTCTCACCCGCGCCGACGAAGTGGCGGGGCCGGCTTTCGCCATCGACGGCGATACGCTGCGCATCCTCGATCTTCGCGTGCGGCTGGACGGCATCGACGCGCCGGAACTGGCGCAGACCTGCGAGGCGGCCGGGACTTCCTGGCCTTGCGGTGCCGAGGCGCGCCGCAGGCTGGAGGAACTCCTCGCGGTGCCCCTGGTGACCTGCCGCCTGCGGGGCACAGACGTGTATGGGCGCCGGCTCGGCACCTGCACCGCGACGGGGCAGGACATCGCCCTCGTTCTGGTGCGGGAGGGCCTTGCCCTGGCGGTGTCGGGACCCGCCGCACGGGCGGCGCAGGAAGACGCCCAGCGGGCGCGCCGGGGCCTGTGGCGCGGCCGCTTCCAGCGCCCGGCGGAGTGGCGGGCCGAGCATCCGCGGTAAAGCGGTAAAGAGGTGCTTGACCGTGCGCGGCCTCCATGGTCAGTGCGGAAGCAACGGAGGCACCGCCATGAAGCTGTACCAGACCACCGGAGCGCCCAATCCCCGGCGCGTCTCGATCTTCCTCGCGGAGAAAGGCATCAGCGTTCCCACCGTGGAAATCAACCTGACCAAGCTTGAGCATTGGCAGGATGAATTCGTGAAGCTTCATCCGCGCCGCCGCGTTCCGGTGCTGGAACTGGACGATGGCACGGTCATCGCCGAAACCATTGCCATCTGTCGCTATTTCGAGGCGGTTCAGCCCGAGCCGCGCCTGTTCGGCACCTCGCCCACCGAGCAGGGCGTGGTGGAGATGTGGCAGCGCATGGTGGAGATCGAACTCCTGATGGCGATCCAGTTCGCCTTTCGCCATTTGCATCCCCGCATGGCCGAGCGCGAGCGGCCCCAGGTCAAGGAATGGGGCGAGGCCAACAAGCCGAAGGTGCGGGACTTCCTGAACTTTCTCGATGGCCAGCTAGATGGCGCCCCGTTCGTCGCCGGCCAGAAGTTCAGCGTCGCCGACATCACCGCCGCCGTTGCGATGGACTTCGCCGAGAATGCGCGGATCGAGATTCCGGCCGAGCTGAAGAATGTCGCCCGCTGGCGGGCCGAGATCGCCGCGCGCCCGAGCTTCAAGGCCTGAGCGTCCGGCCCTTTCGCAGCGTCGTCGCCGACCCATATGAGGGGATCGGGATCGCGGCGTGTGGCCGCGACCGCCTGTTGGGCACGGCATATTGAGGATGGACGATCAACCGACCAAGCCGGTCGCGGGGGAGGGGCAGGGCCCGCAGCCCCCGGCGCCGGCCGGTGAACTGGATGCGCTGGTGGCGGCCATTTCCGCGTGCCGCGCATGCATCGAGACGCCGTTCGGCGCGCCGCTGCCTCACATGCCGCGTCCGGTGCTGCGGGTGTCGCGAACCGCGCGAATCCTGGTGGCGAGCCAGGCGCCGGGCACGAAGGTGCATCTCTCCGGGCTCCCGTTCACCGATGCTTCGGGGGATCGGCTGCGCGCCTGGATGGGCGTGAGCAAGGACGAGTTCTACGACGTCTCGCGCATCGCCATCGCCCCCATGGGCTTTTGCTTTCCGGGCCAGGATGCAGCCGGCGGCGACCTGCCGCCGCGCCGGGAATGCGCCAGCCTCTGGCATGACCGGCTGTTTGCCGCGCTGCCGCAGTTCGAAATCGTCCTCACCATCGGCCGGCCGGCGCAGGCCTATCATTTCCGCCGGCTCGGCCTCGGCGACTTGCTCGGCTCCAGCCTGACGCAGACCGTGGAGAATTGGCGCGCGGTGCGGGCCGCAGCGGTGCGCCCGCGGATCTATGCCTTGCCCCATCCCTCCTGGCGCAACACCGGCTGGCTGAAGCGCCATCCCTGGTTCGAGGCCGAGGTGCTGCCGGAGCTGCGCGCGGAGGCGCGCCGCGCCCTGTCGGCGAGCTGAGAGGGCAGATGCCGCGCCGGGCCGCCCGTCTTTCGAGCCGCGCCACCTTGTGCCGAGCCTTGCCTCCCGCCACCTGATGCTTTACCGCCCCCACGTGAATGTGAGGCGGTCACCCGGTTCGCGGGTGTCGGTCCATGAAGGAGACGCCGAATGTCCGAAGTGACGGAAGCCGAGGTTCGGGCGACACTCGCTCAGGTTCGCACCCCTGAGGGTGTGCCGCTGTCCGCCTCGCCCGCCCTGTCTGGTGTCGTCGTCACCTCCGGCAAGGTCTATCTCTCCATCAATGTGGACGCGGCCCAGGCGCGTGCCTGGGAAAGCGTGCGCATCGCCGCCGAGACGGCGGTGAAGGCGCTGCCGGGGGTCGCCTCGGCCCTGGTGGCGCTGACCGCCGAGCGCAAAATGAGCGCGCGTCCCACCGGTGCTCCGCCCGTCGCGCCGGGCCACAGCCATGGCGCGCCGGGAGGCGCACCCGCCCGCGCCATCGAGGTGCCCGGCGTCAATGCAATCATCGCGGTCGCCTCCGGCAAGGGCGGAGTGGGGAAATCCACGGTCGCCATCAATCTGGCCCTCGGCCTGCGTGACCTCGGCCTGAAGGTCGGGCTGCTGGATGCGGACATCTACGGCCCGTCCGTGCCGCGCCTTTCGGGTGTGCACGGAAAGCCGGAACTTGTGGACGGGCGCACCATGCTGCCGCTGGAGAATTTCGGCCTCCAGCTCATGTCCATCGGCTTCATGGTGGAAGAAGACACGCCCATGATCTGGCGCGGGCCGATGGTGATGTCGGCCCTGTCGCAGATGCTGCGCGAAGTGAAGTGGGGGCCGCTCGACGTGCTGGTGGTGGATATGCCGCCCGGCACCGGGGACGCGCAGCTCACCATGGCCCAGCAGGTGAACCTGGCCGGCGCGGTGATCGTTTCGACCCCGCAGGACCTGGCGCTGATCGACGCGCGGCGCGGCATCGCCATGTTCAATCGCGTGAACGTGCCGATCCTCGGCGTGGTCGAGAACATGTCCTATTTCCTGTGCCCGCATTGCGGCGAGCGCTCGGACATCTTCGGCCACGGCGGCGCGCGGGACGAGGCGAAGAAGATGAACGTGCCGTTCCTCGGCGCGATTCCCCTGCACATGCGCATCCGCGAGATGTCGGACGCCGGCGTGCCGATCCTCGTCAGCGATCCACAGAGCCCGCAAGCCGACATCTATCGCGACATCGCGCGCAATGTGCGCGCTTCCATGGATCGGCTCGGCGCGAGCGCCCGCAAGGCGCCGCGGATCGTGATCGAATAGATCACATCGGCGAGATGCTTCGGTATCCGTGAATTTTCTTCATGGCGCTGGTCGCCAAGGTGGGGTTGCATCCGTTAGAAGAAAGTCGCGGATGACCCCGCGGCACTTTGGTTTTACGCAGGTGGTCACAAAAGAATTTCAGGGAGTGCAATCAATGAAACGCCGTGAGTTCCTCACCGCCGCCGGCGCGGGCGTCGCAGCATCCACCGCCATCGCCATGCCGGCGATCGCCCAGACGATGCCGGAAGTGAAGTGGCGCTGCACCTCGTCCTTCCCCAAGTCCCTCGACACCATTTACGGCGCGGCCGAGTTGATGGCGAAGTCGGTGTCCGAAGCGACCGACGGCAAGTTCCAGATCCAGGTCTTCGCCGCCGGCGAAATCGTCCCCGGCCTCCAGGCCCTGGACGCGACGCAGAACAAGACCGTCGAGATGTGCCATACGGCGTCGTATTATTACGTCGGCAAGGACCCCACCTTTGCGTTCGGCTCGGCCTTTCCGTTCGGCCTCAACGCCCGCATGATCAATGCCTGGTTCTATCATGGTGGCGGCCTGGAGCTGCTCAACGAATTCTACAAGAAATATAATGTCTACATGCTGCCGGGCGGTAACACCGGCGGCCAGATGGGCGGCTGGTTTCGGAAGGAAATCAAGACCGTGCAGGATCTGCAGGGCTTGAAGATGCGCATCGCCGGCATCGCCGGGCAGATCATGGCCAAGCTCGGCGTGGTGCCGCAGCAGCTGGCCGGTGGCGACATCTATCCGGCGCTCGAAAAGGGCACGATCGACGCGGCCGAATGGGTTGGTCCCTATGACGACGAGAAGCTCGGCCTGCAGAAGGTGGCTCAATATTACTATTATCCCGGCTGGTGGGAGGGCTGCGCCTCGCTGACCTTCTTCTACAATCAGGAGAAGTGGAACGAGCTGCCGAAGAACTACCAGGCCGTGCTGCGCAGCGCGGCCGCCCAGGCCAATGGCGATATGCTCGCCAATTATGATGCGAAGAATCCCAAGGCCGTTCAGAGCCTTGTGAAGGCGGGCGCCCAGCTGCGCCGGTTCCCGAATGAAATGATGGACGCCTGCTACAAGGCGGCCCAGGAACTTTATGAGGAAATCGGCGCCAAGAACCCGGACTTCAAGAAGGTCCACGATCACGCCAAGGCCTTCCGCAACGAGGAATACCTCTGGTGGCAGATCGTCGAATACACCTATGATGATTACATGGTGCGCGCCCGCACCCGCGGCTGATCCAACACCTAGCTGTACAGAAGAGAACGCCCGGAATGCGGTGCATTCCGGGCGTTTTTACTTAACGAACGGCTGTCAGGTCGATCAGCGGGTGGCACCCGGGGTTGCCTGGGTGCGGCCGCCTTCCTGGGCCGGACCCTTGTGCGGATCCTGTCCGGCAGCGGTGCCGCTGCGCGGGGTGATGGAGCCGGTGCTGTCGATGACGCCGCCGCTGGTGCTGCTACCGCCCGGGGTCGCCTGAGCACGACCGCCTTCCTGCGCGGGACCCGAATGGGGGTCGGCGGCAGTGGTGCCGGAACGCGGGGTGGGCGCGGCGGCCTTATCCGCGGGCGAGATGGCGCCGGAACCGCTGGCACCCGGGGTTGCCTGGGTGCGGCCGCCTTCCTGGGCCGGACCCTTGTGCGGATCCTGTCCGGCTGCGGTCCCGCTCATCTGGGCGGACGCGCCGATGGTCGAAAGGGCCAGGAACGCTGCCGTGGCCAGAGTGAGTTTGCGCATGTCGTGTTCTCCTTAAGTGAACTCCCACTGCGCACCCAACGCGAGCTCGGCTAACCGGTTCAATCACACAAAGTTTGAGCGGTGGCGTGACGCTAGGCGGGAACCATTGGGCCGCTGCTTGATCTCGCTTCGCCTCCCGCCTAGTGTCCGCGCGCGTTCTTCAGGGAGCGCCTCGCGTCCTCAGAGGTCGCGGTGTGCAGTGGGAAGCGGCGGGGCCGCCGCCCGCGAGCCGCGCCGTCGCCGCAGTCAGAACGATGCCATGATCGATCCCACGCTTCCGTCCCATATGCGGCCCGACCGTTCCTTTCAGGGCCTCCTGCTGGCGCTCCAGCGCTTCTGGGCGGACCAGGGGTGCGTCGTGCTGCAGCCTTATGACATGGAAGTGGGAGCCGGCACCTTCCATCCCGCGACCACGCTGCGCGCGCTGGGCCCGAAGCATTGGCGCGCCGCCTATGTGCAGCCCTCGCGCCGCCCGAAGGACGGGCGCTATGGCGAGAACCCCAACCGGCTGCAGCATTATTACCAGTTCCAGGTGATCCTGAAGCCCTCGCCGGACAACCTCCAGGACCTCTATCTGCGCTCGCTCGCCGCCATCGGCATCGACACCGCGCTGCACGACGTGCGCTTCGTCGAGGACGATTGGGAGAGCCCGACCCTCGGCGCCTGGGGCCTCGGCTGGGAATGCTGGTGCGACGGCATGGAAGTCTCACAATTCACCTATTTCCAGCAGGTGGCGGGCTTCGAATGCGCCCCGGTTTCCGGTGAATTGACCTATGGTCTGGAACGCCTGGCCATGTATGTTCAGGGCGTGGAGAACGTCTACGACCTGAACTTCAACGGTCGTGACGGCGCCGAGAAGACCACCTATGGCGACGTGTTCTTGCAGGCGGAAAAGGAATATTCGCGCCATAATTTCGAATATGCGGACACCGACATGCTGTTCGAGCAGTTCAAGATGGCGGAAGCCGCCTGCGCGAAATATCTCGCAGACGGAGATGTGGGCGAGCGCCATCTGATGGCCCAGCCGGCCTATGACCAGTGCATCAAGGCCTCGCACGTCTTCAACCTGCTGGATGCGCGCGGCGTGATCTCGGTCACCGAACGGCAGAGCTATATCCTGCGGGTGCGCGAACTCGCCAAGGGCTGCGGGGCGGCCTGGCTGAAGACCGAGGCCGGCGGCGCCGCTGCCTGAAGCGCAAGGGGAGTGGGGAAGGCGCCATGAGCGATGCGATGCCCATGGATTTCCCCGCGCCCGCGCCACCAAGGCCGGTCACGCCCCACATGCTGGCGGCGGGCGCCGCGGGCAACCTGCTGGAATGGTACGATTTCGCTGCCTACGGCTTCCTGGCCAGCATTTTTGCGAAAAATTTCTTCCCCAATTCCAGCCCGGTCATCGGCCTGCTGTCGGCGTTCGGCATTTTCGCGGCCTCCTTTCTCATGCGTCCGCTGGGCGCGGTGGTGTTCGGCCATATCGGTGACCGCTACGGTCGCCAGCGGGCGCTGTTCATCTCCGCCGCGTTGATGACGGTTTCCACGGTCGCCATCGGCCTGCTGCCCACCTATGCCATGGCGGGTGCGGCGGCCCCGGTGCTGCTGCTGGTGCTGCGCCTCGCCCAAGGCGTTTCCATCGGCGGAGAGTTCACCACCTCCGCGGTGTTCCTTGCGGAGAACAGCGCGCCACGCTGGCGCGGGCTGGTGAGCTCGTTCTCCACCGTGGGCAGCAATGGCGGCACGCTGCTGGGTTCCGGCGTCGGCGCGTTGACCGCCTCGTTCCTCACGCAGGATCAATTGGTGGACTGGGGCTGGCGCATTCCCTTCCTGCTCGGGGTGGTGCTCGGCGCGTTCGCCTTGTTCGTGCGCAATTCCATGGCGCAGGACGTGGGCACGGCGCACGCCGGGGAGGAGCCGCCCATGGTGCGGGCCTTCCGGGAGGATTGGCGCGCGATCCTGCGGGCCAATGCCATGACCTTCCTGATCGGCGTGATCTTCTACCTGATCTTCGTTTATCTCACGACCTACATGCAGCAGGTGGACCATCTCAGCGCGCGCGTGGCGCTTCAGATGAACACCGCGAACATGATGGTGACGCTGATCCTGTGCGTGGTGTTCGCCGCCCTCAGCGACCGCATCGGCCGCAAATGGGTGCTCGGCGCCGGGTTTTTCGGGATGATCGTGTTCTCCTGGCCGCTGTTCCGCCTGCTCAGCAGCGCGGTCGCCGAGGAGGTGTTCCTCGGGCAGCTGGGCTTCGCGGTGCTGATCGCCTTGGGCGGCGGCACCATGCCCGGCACGCTGGTGGAAATGTTCGCGCGTCGTACCCGCTGCTCGGCGGTGGCGATCAGCTGGAATCTCGGCGTCGGCCTCGGCGGCGGCACGGCGCCCATCGTCGCCGTGTTTCTCCAGGAGCGGCTGGACAGCGCTATGGCGCCCGCGCTCTATCTCATCGTGCTCGCGGCCATCCCGCTGGCCGGTCTCCTCACCATGGAGGACCGCAGCGGAATGCCGCTGGACCGCGAACAGGCGGACGCGCCATCTCGACGCGATACGCGAAACCCTCTAGGCAACAGCCAGACCTGACTTCACTCCAGAAGGCGCCCGCGCGCCGCCCCCCGTCTTGCGGGAGGATGAGCCAAAGCCAATGCCCGACCTGCTCCTTGAACTGTTCAGCGAAGAAATCCCCGCCCGCATGCAGGCGCAGGCGGCGGAATCGCTTCGCAAGCTCGTCACCGATGCCCTGGTGGAGCGCGGCCTGCTCTATGAGGGCGCGAAAGCCTTCGTGACGCCGCGCCGCCTCGCGCTTGCCGTTCACGGCCTGCCGGGCCGGCAGAGCGATACGCGCGAGGAGAAGAAGGGGCCGCGCGTCGGCGCGCCGGAGGGGGCCATCCAGGGCTTCCTGAAGAGCGCCGGCCTCGCTTCGATCGACCAGGCGGCCATTCAGAGCGACCCCAAGAAGGGGGATTTCTACGTCGCGGTGGTGGAGCGGCCGGGCCGGCCGACCACCGAGGTCATCGCCGAGATCGTGCCGCAGATCGTGCGCGCCTTCCCCTGGCCGAAATCCATGCGCTGGGGTTCGGGCAGCCTGCGCTGGGTGCGGCCGCTGCATTCCATCCTGTGCACCTTCGGCACCGAGGTGGAAGACCCGGAGGTGATTGCGTTCGAGATCGACGGCATCGTCTCCTCCGATATCACCCACGGCCATCGCTTCCTGGCGCCCGCGCCCATCAAGGTACGGCGGCTGGAGGATTATCTCGCCAAGCTGGAGGCCGCCAAGGTGGTGGTCGACCGCGACCGCCGCAAGGACATCATCCTCGCCGACGCGAAGGATCTCGCCCTGGTCCATGGGCTTGACCTGGTGGAGGACGAAGCGCTGCTGGAGGAAGTGGCGGGCCTCGTGGAATGGCCCGTGGTGCTGATCGGTCAATTCGAGGAGGAGTTCCTCTCCATCCCCGACGAGGTGATCCGCGCCACCATCCGCGCCAACCAGAAGTGCTTCGTGCTGAAGGACCCGAAGACCGGGCGCCTCGCCAACCGCTTCATTTTGATTTCCAACATCGCCGCGAGCGACGGCGGCGCGCAGATCGTCGCCGGCAACGGGCGGGTGATCCGCGCGCGCCTGTCGGACGCCAAATTCTTCTGGGACACGGACCGCAACGGCACGTTGGAAGGCCGGCTCGGCAAGTTCGATTCCGTCACCTTCCATGAAAAGCTCGGCAGCCAGGGCGCGCGCATTGCGCGCATCGCCCGTTTGGCCGAAGAGATCGCGCCGCATGTGGGGGCCGATCCCGCGCTCGCCGCGCGCGCCGCGCGGGTGGCGAAAGCCGACCTGCTGACCGAGGTGGTGGGCGAGTTCCCCGAGCTTCAGGGCCTGATGGGCCGCTATTATGCCGAGGGCGAGGGCCTGCCGGCGGAGATCGCCGCCGCGAGCGAGGATCATTACAAGCCGCAGGGCCCCTCGGACCGCGTGCCCACCGCGCCGGTGTCCATCGCCGTCGCGCTGGCGGACAAGATCGATACGCTGGTTGGCTTCTGGGTCATCGACGAGAAGCCGACGGGCTCAAAGGATCCCTATGCGCTGCGCCGCGCCGCGCTGGGCGTCATCCGCATCGTGCTCGACAACAACCTGCGCCTGCCGCTGCTGCCGCTTCTGGTCTCGGCGACGCGGCCGATCCTCGGGGAGGCGCATTATGCCAGCCATCCGCACGATGTGTTTCGCGTGGGTGCGCTGGCCGACAAGGTGGTCAGCGATCTGCTCCAGGGTCTTGCCCGGCGGATCCTGAAGCTGGCGCCCGGGGCGGATGCGCAGACCATGGAGCGGGCCGAGGGACAGACCCTCTCCGGCGACGTGGCGCGCGACCTGCTTGCCTTCTTCGCCGAGCGGCTGAAAGTCCATCTGCGCGAGCGCGGCGCGCGCCACGATCTGGTGGACGCGGTGTTCGGCCTCGCGAACCAGGACGACCTGCTGCTGATCGTGCGCCGCGTGGAGGCGCTTCAGCGCTTCCTGGAGACCGAAGACGGCAAGACCCTGCTGGCCGGCTATCGCCGCGCGGTAAACATCCTGCGCATCGAGGAGAAGAAGGACGGGGAACGCTACGAGGGGCCGGCGGATGCCCGCTTCCTCGTCGAGCCGGCAGAGGAACGCCTCGCGGCCATGATCGAAACCGTCAAGCCCCAGGTGGTGGAAGCGGTGGCACAGGAGGATTATGCGGCGGCGATGGCGGCACTGGCCCATCTGCGCGGCCCGGTGGATACCTTCTTCGAAGCGGTGACCGTAAACGCCCCCGAGCCGCAATTGCGCATCAACCGCCTCAAACTGCTGGATGAGATCCGCGCTTCCACGCGTGCGATCGCCGATTTCGACCGAATCGAGGGGTAATTTCCCGCCCGCCGCGCGGCGGGCATCCCCCAATACCATTGGAAGCCGCCGTGCCTTGCGTAAAGCAGGAGCGCGGCGGTTGCCGTTTTGTGAGGTTTGTTTCGATTCGTCTTTCGGCGCCGGGAGGCGCTGGCGTTTTCGTTTCCAGTTATCGTGTGTAGCGATGGCAATCATATGAGTATGACTTGCGCATTTACACATAAGTTATAGATTTTAACTCGCGTTAATAGAAGTAAATAACACCTTTTTATTGTCCTTTAGGGAAATCTTCATCGCCGCCTGTCACGTTCGCCCTGGGTTGGGTTGAGTAATGGGTGAGCGTAGCAATGACCGATGCCTATCGGCCTAGGGTGAAATACGTGATCGGGCCCGATGGGAGCCCGCTGACCATCGCGGATCTGCCGCCGCCGGACACTCGACGCTGGGTGATACGGCGCAAGGCGGAAGTGGTGGCGGCGGTGCGCGGCGGGCTCATCAGCCTGGAAGAGGCGTGCAAGCGCTATACGCTCACGGTGGACGAGTTCCTCTCGTGGCAGGCCTCCATCGACCAGCACGGCTTGCCCGGCCTGCGCACCACGCGCATTCAGCATTATCGCAATTAATCCCGACGGCCCGGTCTTTGACCGGCGCCGAAAGGCGTCGCCCAAGCGCCGTGCTGGCAGGCTCAGGCCGGCGCGTGCGTTGCGATGAAAGCGGCGAGGCGTGTGCCGCACTCTTCCGGCGGGCCGATATTTTCCAGCAAGAGATCGGGCTGAAGGTCGATCTGCGGCGCCCGCTCCAGGCGCTCGCGGATATCGTCCTCCGCTTCCCGTCCGCGGGCGGCGAGGCGGGCGGCGCGCAGGGCCACCGGCGCGCTCACATGCACCACGAACAGGCGGGAAAAGCGCTTGCGGGCCTCCGGCAAGGTGGCGCGCGAGCCATTCGCGACCACCACATGGCCCGCGCGCACCTGGGCGGCCACTTCTGCCCCGAGGGCATAGGAGAGGCCGTGCGCCTGCCAGGAGAGGGCAAATTCGCCCTCTCGGGCGGCGAACTCCTGCGCGCTCAAGGTGCCGTGCTCCTCGCCCGCTCCGGCCGGGCGGGTCACCAGCCGGCGCGCGAAATGCACGTTCGCGTTTTTTGAAAGGCGCGCGCGCGCGATGTCCAGCAGCGTGTCCTTGCCGGCACCGGACGGGCCGACCACCAGGATCAGCGCGCCGGGGCCGAGCGGCTGCGCCGCCTCGGCGATCGCGTCCTGCATCAGGCTCATGCCACGCGCCGCCCCTCGCGCCACACGGCGGTGGCCACCGGCAATTCCCCCGCGAGGCGCACCCGCACCAGATCGGCTCGCTTGCCCGGTGCGATCTCGCCGCGATCGGTGAGGCTCGCGGCGGCGGCAGGCGTGCGGGTGACCATGGCGACGGCTTGCGGCAAGGTGATCTGGCTTTCGCGCTGGGTCAAATCGAAGGCGGCCCACAAAAGGCTAGACGGCACATAATCCGAGGACAGGATATCGAGCAAGCCCGCCTGCGCCAGCGATTGGGCGGAGACATTGCCGGTGTGCGAGCCGCCGCGCACCAAATTGGGCGCGCCCATCAGCACGCGGATGCCGGCGGCGTGCGAGAGGTGAGCGGCCTCGTGGGTGGTGGGGAATTCCGCGATGGCCACGCCGTCGCCGATGGCTTCCTCCACATGGGCGTCGGTGCCGTCGTCATGGCTCGCCAGCACGATGCCCCGTTCGCGCGCGAGGGCGACGAGGCTGGCGCGATTCTCGCGCGCGAAACGGCTATGGAATTCCAGGCGCGCCTTGACGATGATGTCCATCTCTTCGTCGGTGATGCCGCTCTTCTTCTTATAATAGCTGCGGAATTGGTCGATGGTGGCGAACTGGCGCTGGCCCGGCGTGTGGTCCATCAGCGAGACGAGGCGCACGTCGTGCGCATCCATGATGGCTTGCGCCTCTTCCACCACCGTGTCGGTCGCCACCTCGCAGCGCAGGTGGATCAAATGGTCGGCGCGCAGCGCCCCGGCGGCGCGGGCCTCGGCCAGGGCGGTGGCGAGCAAAGGCGCATCGCCATCCATGCCCACGGCGCGCCGGTCCGGCCACACCCGCAGGGAATCGAACACGGTTGTGATGCCCGAGGCGGCGATCTGCGCATCGTGGGCGAGCACGGCGGCGACCGGATTCCAGCGCACCTTGGGGCGGGGCGCGAGATGGCCCTCCACATGGTCGGTGTGCAGTTCCACAAGGCCGGGCAGCAGATAGTCGCCAGCGAGATCCTCGGCCCCGGCCGGCACCGCGCCGGTGCCGATTTCCACGATCCGCCCGTCGCGCACGCGCACGTGGCCGTTCAGGACCTCGTCGGCCAGAACGATGCGGGCATTGGCGAAAACGGTCTCGGAGCCGGAAGCGGTCGGGTCGGACATGGCAGGCCTTTTCATCGCAACGCCGCGCGCGGAGGCACGCTCCGGCGACAGGCGGAAGGGAGGACCGCGCCTAATGCGCGGCGGAGAAACCGGAGACGTCCACGACCAGGTCGGCCACCGCCTCGCGCACCTCGCCATCGTGGAAGATGCCGAGCATGCCGACGCCCTCGGCCTTCTTTTCGCGGATCAGCTCGATGACCACGGCGCGGTTGGCGGCGTCGAGGGATGCGGTGGGTTCGTCCAGCAGCAGCAGGCCCTGGGCGCCGATGAAGCCGCGGGCGATGTTCACCCGCTGCTGCTCGCCGCCGGAAAAGGTCGCGGGCGGCAAGCCCCAGAGCCGTTCGGGCAGGTTGAGGCGGGCGAGCAGGGTGCGTGCCCGCGCGAGGGCGGCATCGGCCTCCACGCCTTCGGCCCGCAGCGGCTCGGCCACCACGTCCAGGGTGGAGACGCGGGGAATGACGCGCAGGAACTGGCTGACATAGCCGATGCGGTCGCGCCGCAGCCGCAGCACCCGGCGCGGCGCGGCGCGGGCCACGTCCACCTGTTCCGCGCCGTCGGCGATCAGGATCGCGCCGGCGTCGGTGCGGTAATTGCCGAACACCATCTTGAGGATGGAGCTTTTGCCGGCGCCGGAGGGGCCGCCGAGTGCGACGCAGGTGCCGGCGCGTACTTCGAAGCTCACGCCTTCGACCACCGGCAGGCGCATGCCTTCGCGCAGATGCAGCGTGAACGCCTTGGAGAGCCCCTTCACTTGCAGAAGCGGAACGGCTCGCGCGTGGATGTCGTCGGCGGCGGGCGTGGGAGAGATGTGGGTGTTCATGGCGCGGGCTCCTTATGCTGCCAGCACGGAGGAGACGAGCAGCTGGGTGTAGGGCTCGCGCGGGTCGTCGAGCACCTGGTCCGTCAGTCCCTCCTCGATCACCCGGCCGTGGCGCATCACCAGGATGCGGTGGGAGAGCAGCCGGGCCACGGCGAGATCATGGGTGACGATGATCACCGCGAGGCCGAGGTCGGCCACCAGCGAGCGCACCAGATCCAGCAGGCGGGCCTGCACCGAGACATCGAGGCCGCCCGTGGGCTCGTCCATGAACACGAGGCGCGGGCGGGTGACGAGATTGCGGGCGATCTGCAACCGTTGGCGCATGCCGCCGGAAAAGGTGCGCGGATCGTCGTCCATGCGATCGCGGGCGATCTCGACCCGGTCGAGCCAGTCGCCGGCTTCCGCGCGGATGTCGCCATAGTGCCGCCAGCCGACCGCCATCAGCCGTTCGCCCACATTGCCGCCGGCGGAGACCGCCATGCGCAGGCCCTGTTCGGCGTGCTGGCGCACGAAGCCCCAGTCGGTGCGCAGCAACAGGCGCCGCTCGGCCTCGGAGAGATCGGCGAGGTCGCGCATCACGCCGTCGCGCATGCGGTAGGAGACGGTGCCGCCGGTGGGCGCAAGCTCGGTGGAGAGCAGGCCGAGCAGCGTGGATTTGCCCGAGCCGGATTCCCCGACGATGGCCACCACCTCGCCCGCATGGACGTCCAGGTCCACATCGCGGCAGCCGAGCCGGGCGCCGTAGAATTTCGTCAGGCCACGCGCGCTGAGCAGCGGCAGATCGTCATCGGCAAGGGCGCTCATGCATCCTCTCCCGCAAGCTCGATATGGAAGCTGAGGCCGTGGCGCCGGAAGCCGAGCTGCTCGTAGAAGGCGTGGGCGCGCTCGCGCTTCTGGTTGGAGGAGAGGACGAGCTTGTAGCAGCCCGTCTCCGCCGCATGGGCCATGGCGACGCGCATCATCTCCCGGCCGATGCCCGCGCCCTGCATGTGGGGCGCGACCACCACGTCCTCGACGATCGCCGAGGGCGCACCGAGATGGCCGAGATTGATCATGATGAGCAGGGCGAACGTGCCCACCACCGCGCCGCCGGCCTCGGCGACATAGAGCTTGTAGTCGGGATAATCGCCGAAGCGGCGGAACAGGGCCTTTGCCGCGTCGAGCGGCAGCATGGCGCCGTCGTCCATGCCGGGCTGGGCATAGAGCGCCAGCACGGCCGGCAGGTCCGCTTCGATTGCATGGCGAACCGTGAGGGTGGGGGCGTCGAGCACGCTCATGCGGCGTCCTCCGCCGATGCGCCCGGCATCGGAACGCCGTCCACGGGCATGCCCAACTCGCCCACATGGCCGGCCTCGCGCCGCTCGGTGCAATAATCGGTGTCCGAGCACACGAACATGCGCCCGCCCTTGTCGTCGAGCACCACCTCGTCGAGATAGACTCCCTTCGCGCCGCAGAGGGCGCAGGGCTTGGCGAAATGCTGCACCGTGAAGGGATGGTCCTGGAAATCCAGCGACACCACGCGGGTGTGCGGGGGAAGCGCATAGATGCGCTGCTCGCGACCGGCGCCGAACAGCTGGAGCGCCGGGCTGTCGTTCAGCTTGGGATTGTCGAACTTCGGGATCGGCGAGGGGTCCATCACATAGCGGCCGGACACCGCCACCGGATAGGCATAGGTGGTGGCGATATGGCCGTGGCGGGCGATGTCCTCATAAAGCTTCACATGCATCAGGCCGTAATCGGCGAGGCCGTGCAGCTTGCGGGTCTCGCTCTCGCGCGGCTCCAGAAACCGCAGCGGCTCGGGAATCGGCACCTGATAGACCAGCACTTGCCCGGCGTGGAGCGGCGCCTCGGGCACGCGGTGGCGTGTCTGGATGATGGTGGCGTCCTGCGTGCGGGTGGTGGTGGCGACGCCGGCCGTGGTCTCGAAGAAGCCGCGGATGGCGACTGCGTTGGTGGTGTCGTCCGAGCCCTGGTCGATGACCTTGAGCACGTCGTCCGGCCCGAGAATGGAGGCCGTGACCTGCACGCCGCCGGTGCCCCAGCCATAGGGCATGGGCATCTCACGGCTGGCGAAGGGCACCTGATAGCCGGGAATGGCGATGGCTTTCAGGATCGCCCGGCGGATCATCCGCTTGGTCTGTTCGTCCAGATAGGCGAAATTATAGGTGATGGCCGGCATCTGGCTCATTCCGCCGCCTCCGCTTGTTCGCTCTCGATTTCCGCGGGCTCGGCGTGCGACGCGCGCATGCGGCGCACCAGGTCCAGCTCGGCCTGGAAATCCACGTAATGCGGCAGCTTCAGATGCTCGACGAAGCCGGTCGCCTGCACGTTGTCGGAATGGGAGAGCACGAATTCCGCATCCTGGGCGGGGGCGGATTTCTCCTCGCCCAGCTCGGCATGGCGTAGGGCGCGTTCCACCAAGGCCATGGACATGGCCTTGCGCTCGCTCTGGCCGAACACGAGGCCGTAGCCGCGCGTGAATTGCGGCGGCACCTGCGCCGAGCCCTGGAACTGCGTCACCATCTGGCATTCGGTGAGGGTGATTTCGCCGAGCGGTACGGCAAAGCCGAGCTCCTCCACGAACATGCTGATTTCCACCTCGCCCATGCGCACCTCGCCGACGAAGGGATGGGTGCGGGCATAGCCGCGCTGGGTCGAATAGCCGAGCGCCAGCAGGAACCCTTCATCGCCGCGCGCCAGATTCTGCAGGCGCACCGACCGGTCGGCGGGAAAGGTGAGGGGCGCGCGGGTGATGTCGCCGGGCTCGCGGCCCTCGTCGGGCGGCGAGGCTTCGATCAGCCCCTCGTCGCCGAGCAGGTCCGTGACGCGTGCCATCGCGACCGGTGGATCGGGCGGCGCCACCGCGGGCGCCACGGGAGGCGCGGCGGCTTCCTGCGCGGGGGCGGCGGCAAAGGTGGCGAGGCTCGGGTCCAGCAGGCGGTGGGTATAGTCGAAGGTCGGCCCCAGAACCTGCCCGCCGGGCAGATCCTTGAACGTCGCAGACACGCGGCGCCGCACGCGCATGGAGCCGGTTTCCACCGGCAGGGCATAGCCGAAGCGCGGCAAGGTGGTGCGGAAGGCACGCACCAGGAAGATCGCCTCGATCATGTCGCCGCGCGCCTGCTTGAGGGCGAGCGCGGCGAGGCTGCGATCGTAGAGCGCGCCCTCGGCCATGATCCGGTCGACCGCGAGGGTGAGCTGTCCGGCGATCTGGTCGATGCCGATTTCCGGCACTTCGGTATCGCCGCGCCGGGTCTCAGCGAGCAGGGCATGGGCGTTGCGGATGGCGGCCTCGCCGCCCTTTACGGCCACATACATGGGTCAGGCCTCCGCAATGACGCGCGCCGAGCGGGGCAGGCCGAGCACAGCCCCCGGGGCGACGAGGATGAGGTCCACGCCCAGCGGAAAGATCTGCCGGTTGGCGACAAGGCGGGCGGCGAAGTCGGCGGGCAGGGGCGCGGCGGTGAAGCCGACGCGGGTCGCAATGCCCGGACCTTCCAGCAGCAGCGGACCTTCGCCGAGGCGCTCCACCTGGACGATGAGGGTGGTGGACCGGTCGGGATACTCCGGCTCGCCGAGGGCGAAGTGCGTGAAATCCGGCATCGTGGCGGCGTCCGCCACCAGGGCGAAGCGCGCGGCGGCGGGCGCCTCGACCAGCGGGGCGGAGGTATGGAAGCGCAGGAAGGCGACCACCGCCGGCGCGGCGGCCAAGGCGGGGTCGAGCCAGACCGGGGTTTCGTAATCCAGCAGCGCCAAAGCGATGGAGGCCATTTCCGGCGAGAGCGGCGCCGGCGGCGCGAGACGGCCGGGCAGGGGCACCGGGCGGCCGGGCTGGGCGAGCGCCCACATCACCGCCTTGAAGACCTCCTGCGCCTCGCGCGGGGCGTCGGCGAAGCCGGGCGCCAATGCTGTGGCGGGCATCAATCTTCTCCCCGTACCATCGTGAAGAAATTCACCTTGGTCGCCTCCGTCTTCGCGGCACCCTGCGTCACTTCATCGTCAAGCCGGCGGCGTACATGGGCGAGGGCCAGTTCGACGGCGCCGCGCAGGGCTTCGTCTTGCCATAAGGCGTCGAGGATGGCGGCGGCTCGCGCGCGTTTTGGCTCGCGCCCGAGCATGTAGGAGACACCGGTGGCCCCCGATTCGAGTTGCACCGCCGCGCGCGTCACGGTCGCTTCGCCCAGGTTGAAGGGCGAGCCGTCGCCACCGACGCGGCCGCGCAGCATGGCGAGGCCGACATCCGGCGCCCGCAATTCCCGCAAGGGCGGCAAGGGTGCGAATCGTTCAACGGCCGCGTCTAATTCTTCCTGCGTGGCGCGGGAAAGAAGGCGCATCATTTCAATGCGGCGGGCGGTTGCTTCGTCCGGGCTGTCGTTCATTGCGCTCGATCCTCGGGTCAGGCTGCAGCGCGATCTGCCGATTGGAGGTATCGTGTGGTGCCTCTGGAACTACTTTGTATAGTGATATATACAAATAAGCAAGGCGACCGGACAAAGCGGGCGCGAAAATGAGGGGAACGGTGACGACCATGGACGAAATGGGTCACGCTGCGATGACAGAAACGCTGGAAGTGGACGTGAAGCGCGGCTCGGGCATCGCGCTGTGGAAACAGATCGCCGAGCGCCTCGAGGGCGAGATCAGTTCCGGCGTGTATGCGCCGGGCGCGCGGCTGCCGGTGGAGGCAGACCTCGCGCTGCGCTTCGGCGTGAACCGCCACACCGTGCGGCGCGCCTTGGCCGTGCTCTCCGAGCACGGGATGATCGAGGCCACCGCCGGCCGCGGCACTTTCGTGAAGGAAGCGCCGCTGCGCTATCCCATCGGCGCGCGCACCCGCTTCTGCGAGATCGTGTCCGCCAACGGGCGCGAGCCGTTCGGCCGCTGCCTCGGCTCGGTGGTCGAGCCGGCAAGCCGTGAAGTGGCGCTGGCGCTTGAAATTCCCGAAGGCACGCCGGTGCTCTCCATCGAGACCATCCACGAGGCGGATGGAGTGCCCATTTCCTGCGGGCGGGCCTATTTCCCCCAGGCGCGGTGCCGCGACCTCGACCTCGTCTATGCCGCCACCGGTTCGCTCACGCGGGCGCTCGCCACCATCGGCATTCTGGATTTCCGGCGCCGGGAAACCCGCGTTTCCGCGCGCCCCGCCAACGAAAGCGAACAGGAACGCTTGTCGCTCAGCCCCGGGCGGGCTGTGATGGTGGTCGAACGGGTGGATGTGGAGGCCAATGGCACGCCCTTGCAATGGGGCCGCGCCAGCTTTGCGGCTGACCGGGTCCAACTCGTCATCAAGCCTTGAGAGCATCCATGAGCAAAATCGAGAGCCGCGAGGCGCTGCGTATCCTCTACAAGCCCGCGCACGGCCGCTCCGTGGCCAAGGAAATTCATGTCCTCGACCGTCATTGCCGCCACTTCATCGCCCTGAGCCCGTTCGTGCTGCTGGCGACCGGCGGCGCCGACGGCTCCATGGACGTGTCGCCCCGCGGCGACCAGCCCGGCTTCGTGGCGGTGGAGGACGACACCACGCTTCTCCTGCCCGACCGCCCCGGCAACAACCGGCTCGACAGCCTCGAGAACATATTGGAGCGCCCCGGCGTCGGGCTGCTGTTCCTCATTCCCGGCGTGGACGAGACCTTGCGGGTGAACGGGCGGGCGGAGATTCATGCCGACGCGGCACTGTGCGCGCGCTTCGCGGTGGCGGGCAAGCTGCCGGCGAGCGTGCTGAAGATCACGGTCGATTCGGCCTATCTGCATTGCGCCAAATCGCTGATGCGTTCGGCCCTGTGGCGCGCGGATGCCCAAATCGAGCGCACGCTTTTGCCGACCATGGGCGAGATGCTGAAGGATCATGCGCGCCTGGAAGCACCGCCGGAGACGCAGGAAGACATGCTGCGGCGCTATGCGAGCGTGCTCTATTGAGCGGCGGCGGGTCCAGATGGTCGTCAAGCCGACAGAGCGAGCGGCTCGGGCGCGCTCCGCTCCCAGGCCATCCGGTGAAGGGAGCCGGCCGAAGGACCGCCGGCTCCGCGCCTCATCGGGCGTTCACGCCGTCGCCGGCGATCACCTCAGGGTTTTCAAATAGGCGACGACGGCCTTTAAGTCGTCGGGATTCTTGATGCCGGCGAATGCCATCTTGGATCCGGGCACCAGATCCTTGGGACTGGTCAGATATTTACTGAGGGTGGCATCGTCCCACGTAAGCCCGGAATTCTTCATCGGCGTGCTATATTGGTAGCCGGCGACACTGCCGGCCTTGGCGCCAAAGATTCCGAAGAGGGACGGCCCTACGGCGTTCTTTCCCGCTTCGACCTTATGGCAGGCCTTGCACTGATTGAAAGCCGGCGGTGCGTCGGCAGCCTGCACGGTCGCGGTGAGCAGCAGGAGCGTCACGGCAGCTCCCACAGACATTCTGAACATGAGAACCCCTTCTGGATTGTCTGTTGCAATCCATCCGAGCCAGCATGAGGGGCCGGATGGCGGCCTGCACGCCCGAAGGGTAGCCCCCCTTTTGATCGCCCGGCCGGCCGCTTGCGTAGCTGCCACGTTGGAAGCTGTCCAGGGTACCCAATAGACGGTGAGGCGAAAGATTTTGGCCGCGTCGCCACGTCGCTGAGGCCGCGTCCTCAGACCACCTCTTTGCGGCCGATGATGGCGAAGCGCAGGCGCGAGGAGATGAAGTCGATCACCGCCACCATCACCAGCATCATGAGGATGAGGAAGCTCACCTTCTGCCATTCCAGCACGCGGATCTGCTCCACGAGGTGAAGGCCGAGCCCGCCCGCGCCGACGATGCCCACGATGGTGGATTGGCGCGAGTTGCTTTCGAAAATATACAGCACCTGGCTGGTGAGCACCGGCATCACCTGCGGCAGCAGCCCGAAGCGCACCGCGTCGACGGCCGAGCCGCCGGTGGAGAGGATTCCTTCCACCGCCTTGCGGTCCGTGGCCTCGATGGCCTCGGAGAACAGCTTCGCGAAAATGCCGGCGCTCGCGGTGGCGATGGCCAATATGCCGGCGAACGGGCCGAGCCCGACCACCGTAACGAAGATCAGCGCCCAGATCAGCCGGTCCACGCCGCGCAGCACGTCCATGAAGCGCCGCATGGCCATGTGTATGACGAGGTTCGGCACCACGTTGCGCGCGGCGATGAAGCCCATGGGCAGGGCGAGAAGCGCGCCGCAGAAGGTGCCGAGGAAGGCGATGGAGAGCGTCTCGCCCAGCGCGTGGATGTAGAGGTTCAACTGCGTGCCCGGATCGGGCGGCACCATCAGCGTGACGAACACCCAGAGCTGGCGAATGCCGCTGCCGATGCGGGCGAAGCTGAATTCCAGGCGCCACATGGCGTAAAGCGCCAGTAGCACCAGAATGGCGATGGTGCCGAGGGTCAGCGCACGCTGGAGCAGCGAGGGCGCAAACACCTGGGGAAACGCCTTGGCGAGGCGCGCGCGGTCGGCGGCCGAGGGGGCGAGGCGCGCGCGGCTCATGCCCGGCGCTCCGTGCCCAGCAGCGCATGGCGGATTTGCTCGGTGACGAGGTCGATGATGACGACGGTGCCGATGATCAGCAGCAGGATGGCCGAGACGTCGGAATAATAGAATTTGCGGATCGCCTCCACGAGGTCCTGCCCGATGCCGCCGGCGCCGACGAAGCCCATGATGGCGGCTTCGCGCACATTTTCTTCAAAGCGCAGCAGGCCGTAGGACGCGAAATTGGAGAGCACCTGCGGCAGCACGGCGAAACGCACGGTCTGCACCCAGTCGGCGCCGGAGGCGGTGGCCCCGTCCACCGGCTTCATATCGATGTTTTCAACCACCTCGGCGAACAATTTGCCGAGCGCGCCCATGGTGTGGAGCGACAGCGCGAGAACGCCGGGCATGGGGCCGAGGCCGAACGCCACCACGAACAGCAGGGCGAACACGATCTCCGGCACGGTGCGGCAGAATTCCAGGAAGCGGCGGGTGCCGAGCCGGATCCAGGGCGAGCGCACCAGGTTCGCGCTGGCGAGGAAGCACAGGCAGAAGGCTCCGATGCCGCCGAACACGGTGCCGAGATAGGCGATGAGGACCGTATCCCAAAGCAGCTTCAACCAATGGTCCAGGTTCCAGAACCATTCGCTAAGATCAGTGGAAAGGTTTGCAAGGGTGAGGGTGGGCGTAATGTTGTAAAAATAGTTGCCGAGGCGGTTTGCGTTCGCCAGGAAGACAGCCGGCTTCACCTCGCCCATCCAGGAGGAAAGGGCGATGCACGCCACGAGCACCGAAAGGCCGATATAGACATGGCGTCGCCGCGCGGCCATCGCCGCCGCATACCGGCGGGCCAGCGGCGCGAGCTGCTCGGCCGGAAGAGTCGCGAATGCGTGGGGCAGGGGAAAGGGCATCGTGGCCTTGCTCTGGTCCGTCGGGCACTTGAAAAAAGCGGCCCGGTGAGACCGGGCCGCTCCTTCGGCGTCAGGACGCCTTCTTCTTGCGCAGTTCGTCGACGAACTTGATGAGCTCGATGACCGGCTGGTAGGCCGCATTGTCCACCGGCTGCCAGGGCTGGGCCTTGCCTTCATAGATCTTGTCGAAAGCGGCCTTGTCGTTCTTCTGGATCGAGAAGAAGGCGTCGCGGATCTTCGCCTTCAGGTCCGCCGGCAGGTCCGACAGATAGGCATAGGGCGAATTCACGATCAGGTCGGACGTGTAGATGATGCGGAAGTCGGAATATTTCGCCATCCCCTTGCGATCCATGCGCATGAGGTTGGATTCGTTCTCGTCGTTCCACCAGTTGAAAGCGGCGTCGCAGGTGCCCTGCTGCACGGCGATCACGGCGTTTTCATGCGAGCCGGCATACACCACCTTGCCGAAATAGGTGTCCGGGGTGATGCCCATCTTGTTCAGGGCGAAGCGGGGCACGTTGTTGCCCGAGGTGGAGTTCGGGTCCACCAGGCAAAGATTCTTGCCCTTCAGATCCTCGATCGACTTATAGGGGCTGTCGGCCTTCACATAGAGCACCGAATGATAGCCCTTGGTGCCGTCCTGGTTCACTTCGATCGCGAAGGCTTCGGTCTTCACGCCGGTGAGCAAAGCGCGGGCGAAGGAGGCCGGGCCGTAGGAGGCGATCTGCACGTTGCCGGCGCGCTGGCCTTCAATCACGGCTGCATAATCGTTGGCGACCCGCAGGGTCACCTTCACGCCGAGCTCCTTGGAGAGATAGTCCATCAGCGGCTGATAGCGGTCGGTCACGCCCGAGGCGTTCTCGGCCGGGATCACTGCGAACACCAGCTCGGGATACTTGGCCTTCCAATCCTGGGCGGCGCCGGCGCCGGCGAAGCCGGCGGACAGAACCGCGGCGGTCGCCACGGTCATGAGGGTACGACGGGTCAGCATGTCTCGCTCCTTGAGGATGCGGGTAGGATGCAGGGTATGGAAACGCTTGAAGTCACGCGTACTTTTGGAAAACCGCGCGCGGCTTTAGGCTGCGCGAAGAGGCATTCGCCTGCGCTGTCGAGATCGCGCGCGCGTCGCTCGCGCGCCCGTGGCTGGAGGTCGGCCGCGACTGCCGCGGCCGTGGGCGGGCTCACACGGTGGCGGCTCCCGGCGCCAGGGCGGGCTCGAACTGCGGCTCGGCGGCGGCGCCTTCCAGATCCATGACCTCCCCGGCCTCGAGCCCGTAAAGCTCGCGGGCCACCCCTTCGGTGAGGGCTTGCGGCGCCCCGTCGAACACCACGCGCCCGTTCGCCATGCCGACGAGGCGGTCGCAATAGGTGCGGGCGAGGTCGAGCGAATGCAGGTTGCACAGCACGGTGATGCCGAAGTGCTTGTTGATCCGCAGCAGCGCGTCCATCACCACCTTGGTGTTGCGCGGGTCGAGCGAGGCGATGGGCTCGTCGGCGAGGATCACGCCCGGCTCCTGCACCAGGGCGCGGGCGATGGCGACGCGCTGCTGCTGGCCGCCGGACAGGCTGTCGGCACGCTGGGCGGCGAGCTGGGCGATGTCGAATTGATCGAGGGCGGTCAGCGCGATCGCCTTGTCCTGCTCGCTCCACACCTTCGAGAGCGCGCGCCAGCGCGGCATGGTGGACAGGCGCCCCATCAGCACATTGGTGAGCACGTCGAGGCGGCCCACCAGATTGAACTGCTGGAAGATCATGGCGGCCTGCGCGCGCCACAGGCGCAGCTCCCGCCCCTTCAGTGCCGTGACGTCGACGCCGTCATAGCGAATTGCGCCGCCGCTCGACGGCTGCAGGCGATTGATCATGCGCAGCAAGGTGGACTTGCCGGCGCCCGAACGGCCGATGACGCCGATGAAGGCGCCCTGACCGATCTCTAGGTTGACGTCCGACACGGCGACCTTATCGCCAAATCGGCAGGTCAGCCCTTCGATCACCATCATCTGGTTTGCTCCGGTGCTTACCGGGCATTTTCTTAAGTGGGCGCCGCAACAGTCTTATGACACTGGGGTGATCGGGTGCCGGTGCGGCCTTGCAAATCCTCCAAGGCGGCGCTTCACAAATCCGTCACGGGCGTCACGTTGTGGTCCGAAAACCTAATTGTTGGGACAAAAATACATTTGATGCCAAAGGCATAGGAAAAGGCCCCATCGCGCGCTGTCCGCCCTGCGGGCCATGTGGAAAAGCTGTGCAGGCCCCGGCAAATCTCTGCGGCCCGTCATGCGACAGGAGGGAATGGGTCGGCGATTTTGCTGTGGGCCGCGCTGATTTTGCGCCCAGCCGGGTGAGCGGGCATTGAGGCACGCGGCGCCGGAGAATTTTTCTCCAGCGCCGCGCCGATCGACCTGCCCTTCGCGATTTTTGATCTTTTACGAAGGCGGCTTGGGCGTGTGGCCAAACTCAAATCATGCCCAGGAGCACCGCGCCAATAACGGCGAAAGCGGTGCTCACTTTCAGCATGTCGAGTATCGAGCCCAGGTCCACTTCCCAAGTCCCTTTTTGATCGATCTCCGCGCGAAGCTTAACAAAGACAAAAGATTGGAAAAGCAAATAACGTTGCCGCAGCGCGGCGCTTTATCCTGCGCCGCAGCGCCTCCGTTTCACGAACTGAAGGATAACATCCACATGGCGCCTTTCGCACTGCACATGCGCCATGTTGATATATTGTATTTCAGCTTTGGAGGGCGCGCTCCAGGAAGGCTGCGACGGTCAAAGCGGTCCGATCCCGGCCAAAACGCCCCACGATCTGCACCCCCATGGGCAGGCCGTTCGCCCCCGAAAGGCCGGTCACGTTCACCGTCGGCGTGCCCATCAGGGTCCACAGCCGGTTGAAGATGGCGGAGCCGGTGGTGCCATATCCTTCAGGCGCCGTGCCGGGCGCGGAGAAGGTGAGGATGGCGTCATAATCCGCGAAGAAATCGCCGAGCCGCTGGCGGGCGCGCTTGGCGGTGCGGCGGGCGGAATCGTAATCGTCCGGCTGCACCTTGGCCGCCTGGTCCAGATAGCGTGCCAGCAGCGGGGAGAACTGGTGGCGCAGGCGGTCATATTCGTCGGCGAACGCGATCGCGCCCTCGAAATCCTGGATCGTGGAATGAATCGCGTCGGCGGCTTCCAGTTCGGCCGGAAGCTCGATTTCACTCACGCTTGCGCCGGCGGCCGCAGCGGCACGCGCGGCCTCGTCCAGTGCCGCATGGGCATCGGCCGAAGCCTGGTCGGCGCGAACCGTGCGGATGACCGCGATGCGGGGGGGCGCCGCCACCTCGGTGCCGATGTCGAGATCGCGCCCGGTCAAGCCGGCGGCGGCGAAGGCCACATCCTGCACGCGCGCGCCGAACAGCCCGATCGTGTCGAGATGCCAGGAGAAGGTCTTCATGCCCACGGTGGGCAGGATGCGAAAGGTGGGCTTGTAGCCGGTGACGCCGCAATAGGAGGCCGGCCGGATGACCGAGCCGCCGGTCTGGGTGCCGATGGAAAAGGGCACCATGCCGGCCGCCACGGCCGCCGCCGAGCCGGCGGAAGACCCGCCGGGCGTATGGCTGAGCCGGCGCGGATTGCGCGTGATGCTCGGTTCCAGGAAGGCGAATTCCGTCGTCACGGTCTTGCCGATCAGCACGCCGCCGCCGCGCCGCCCCTGGCTCACCACCGGCGCGTCCGCCGCGGGGCGGTGGCCCGCATAAATCGGAGAATTGTATTCGGTCGGCAATTCGCGGGTGTCGAGAATGTCCTTCACCGCGAACGGCATGCCGGCCAGCGGGGTCTCGGCACGGCCGGGAGCCTGCGCGGTGGCGCGGGCCGCATCGAGATCAAGCGCCGCGAACGCATGCACATCTTGCTCATGCTCTTCGATGGCCTGGGCGCACAGGTTCACGAGGTCGAGGGGTGTGAGGCGGCCGGATCGCACATCGTCGGCAAGGTCGCGGGCCAAGAGCATCGGAAGGTCTTTCTTTTGGTTCGCAGATCTGGATGGGAAAGCGGCCTCAGGGGCGCGAGAGGATGTGGCGGCCGGTCCGCGCGGCCTCGTCATAGACACGGGTATCGCCCGGGCGCTCGGAATAGCAGGTGGCGGCGATCACGGGCTTTCCGGCGGCGATGAGATCGGACACGGTCACAAATCCATAGCCTTTCGCCCGCAGGGCCGGGATCAACAGCTTGAGAGCCTCCGCCGTGTGCTTGCCGCGCCCGTTGGCGTGCATCAGCACGATGGAGCCGGGGCGGATCGCGCGCAGCATGTTCTGCGCCATCAGGCTCGCGCCGAGAAAGGCGGGGTCTGCGGAATCCACGTCCCACTGGATCGCCAGATGGCCGGTCTCGTTGACGTGGCTCATGGATTCGACGCTGCAGGAGCCGTAGGGGAAGCGGAAGAGCGCCGGGCGCGCGGGCACTTTCTCCAGCATGCAGCCAGCCTGCGCGGCATTGGCGCGGGCGAGCACGAACGCGGTGTCTGCGTCGTCCACCTGCCGCGCCATGGCTTCCCCGGTCTTCACCGCGAGATTGGCGTGGGACCAGGTGTGGTTGCCCATCTCGAAGATCGGATCGGCGAGAATCTGGGCGGCGCGGTCGGGATGGCTGAGAATCCATTTGCCGCCGCCGAAGAAGGTGGCGGGCACCTTCTCCGCACGCAGGTAATCCACCAGCGCGCCGTCATAGCCCGAGACCTCGCCGGAGGCCTCGCACAGATCGAAGGTGAGGGCCACCAGCTTCACTCCCGCCGGCAGGTCCACCCGGCGGATCGAGCCGGAAAGCGCCGCCGGCACGGCCTGTGCCGGGGGCAGGCGGATATCCGGCAAGGGGGCCGGGGCGCCCGTGGCGCGGCGCACGATCTCCTCGCCCGGCCGTGCCTGCAGGGCGTTGGGCGCGTAGCAGGCCGGCGCCGCATGGGCCGGCATGGCGAACGCGAGCGCCAGAAGGATAGCGGCGTGCCGCAGGGCGGCGGGGCGGAACGGAAGGGAAAAGGGCAGGGGCATGATGGGTGGGAGTGGCATGGTCCGCGTGGCCTCGCAAGGCTTACCCGCGCAAAGCTGCGGCCGTGGCCTTGCAGCCCGCGCAGTTCGCCCCCGACCAGCCCTTGTGCGCCTTGCGGAAGGGTCTGCGCGCGCCGAAGATCGCACCGCGCCGGCGCGACAGGACATCCACATGGCCCACGATCTCCCTTCATCCCGAAATCCTCCGCCCGCCGGGGAGCCGCGCCTCGCGCTCGTGACCGGCGGCAGCGGCGGCATCGGGCTGGAGTTCGCCCGCCTGCTGGCGCGGGACGGCTTCGCCCTGATCCTGGTCGCGCGCGATGCCGCCCGCCTGGAGGTTGCCGCCCGCGATCTGCGCGCCGCCGGAGCGGCGGAGGTGCAGGTCCGCGTCGCCGATCTGTCGGATCCGGCGGCGGTGGAATTCCTCGCTGCCGAAATTGGGCGAATAGAGGTGGACGTGCTGGTGAACAACGCCGGATTCGGCTCTTACGGGCCGTTCGTCGACGCCGACGTGTCCGCCACGGCGGGCATGATCGCCACCAATATCGCGGCCCTCACCATGCTGACCCATGCGGTGCTGCCCGGCATGCTGGCGCGCGGGCAGGGGCGGATCGTCCAGCTTGCCTCCACGGCAGCCTTCGCGCCGGGGCCGTTCGCCGCCGTCTATGCGGCCAGCAAGGCTTATGTTCTCTCGTTTTCCGAGGCGCTGAGCGAGGAGTTGAGGGAGACCCAAATCGCGGTGACGGCGCTCTGCCCCGGGCCGACGCACACCGGCTTTGCGGCCCGTGCGGGCATGGGCGCGACGCGGGTGTTCCGGGGACCGGTCGCCGATGCCCGCACGGTCGCGGAAGCCGGCTACCGCGCCATGCTGGCGGGCAAGAGGGTGGAGGTGGTGGGCTTCGCCAACCGCTTGATGACCTTCGCGGTTCGGCTCGCGCCCCGCCGCTTGATCGCGCGTGTCAGCCGCCGGGCCTATGGCCAGCCGGAGGAAAGCTGAGCCGCCTGCCCGGTATGGTTAGCGGATGGATCACCGCGGCTTCTGGCGCGGATCAGCAAAATCCATTTGTGCTGCCGGCCGATGCGCGCTAACGCCGCCGCATCCTTCCGAGCGGGCGCGGCCATGAACCTCCTCTCCATTCAGTCCCACGTCGCCTTCGGCCATGTGGGCAATGCCTCCGCCGTGTTTCCCCTGCAGCGCCTGGGTGTGGAGGTGTGGCCCATCCACACGGTGCAGTTCTCCAATCACACCGGATACGGAGCTTGGCGCGGGCAGGTGTTCGAGGCCGAGCTGGTGCTCGAACTGGTGGAAGGCATCGCCGAGCGGGGACAGCTGGGCAAATGCGACGGCGTTCTGTCCGGCTACATGGGTTCGGCCGATCTTGGCGCGGCCATCCTCTCCACCGTCGCGCGGGTGCGCGAGGCCAATCCGCAGGCCACTTATTGCTGCGATCCGGTGATCGGCGACGTGGGCCGCGGCATCTTCGTTCGGCCGGGCATTCCCGAATTCATGCGCGAGGTCGCGGTGCCCGCGGCGGATGTGATCACGCCCAACCAGTTCGAGCTGGAATGGCTGACCGGAACGACGCTCGCCACGCGCGCCGACGCGCTCGCCGCCTGCGCGGAGCTGCAGAAGAACGGCCCGCGCGTCGTGCTGGTCACCAGCCTGCACACTGGCGAGACGCCGGCCCATTCCATCGACCTGCTCGCCTGCGGTCCCGACGGGCGCTTCCTCGTACGCACACCGAAGCTGGACGTTTCGCTGAACGGCGCCGGCGACGCGATCGCGGCCCTGTTCTATTTCCATTGGAAGCGCAGCGGCAGCGTCGCGGTGGCGCTCGGCGCGGCGGCCTCTTCGATCTACGGCCTGTTGCGGCGGACGGATCAGGCCGGCGCGCGGGAATTATTGTTGGTTGAGGCGCAGGAAGAGTTCGTGCGGCCAAGCCATGTCTTCACGCCCGAGGCCATTTGAGGCAAAACTGTGGCTGTTGCCCCGCGAGCCGCCGTCTCGCTGCCTGCCCACCGGATGATCCGCCATGCCGCGCCGCTATGTGACGCTTGATGTTTTCACCTCGCGCCCGTTCGGCGGCAATCCGCTGGCCGTGGTGCTGGACGCCGCCGGGCTCGACGATGCGGCGATGCAGCAGATCACCCGAGAGTTCAACGTCTCCGAGACGGTGTTCGTTCTGCCGCCCAAGGACCCCTCCCACCGGGCACGGGTGCGCATCTTCACCACGGCCCATGAGATGCCGTTCGCCGGCCATCCCACGGTGGGGGCGGCGGTGCTGCTCGCCCTCGAGGACAAGTTCGCCAAGGGGCAGATGCGGCTGGAGGAGCAGATCGGCACGCTGATCTGCGATGTGACGAGCGATGCCTCGGGCGCCCGCAAGGGCAGCGCCACCTTCATCGTGCCGCGCCGCAGCACGCTGGAGGACGTGGATATCTCTCGCAAGGCCTGCGCGGACGCGCTCAACCTCAGCGTCAGCGACATCGGCTTCGATGCGCATCGCCCGGTGGTGGCCTCCGCCGGAGTGCCGTTCCTGTTCGTGCCGCTGGCCGATTTGACCGCGCTGGCCCGCGCCCGGCCGGACGAGGCGGCCTTCATCCGCAATCTCGGCTCGTACGGAGAGGCGCTCTATCTCTATACGCTGGACGAGGAGGGCGACGCGGACTTCCGCGCCCGCATGTTCTCGCCCGGCCTCGGCACGGAGGAGGACCCGGCCACCGGCGCCGCCGCCGCCGCTTTTCCGGCGGTGCTTCTGGATGCTGAGGCGCGGGTGGAGGGCAATCACAAGGTCCGTATCGACCAGGGCTTCGAGATGGGGCGGCCGAGCCGCATCAATCTCGGCTTCACGGTGAAGGGCGGGCATGTGGTGGAGGCGACAATCGGCGGCAATGCGGTGGTGGTGGCCGAGGGCGTGCTTCACCTTTGAAAGTCTTCCCCAGGGGCATATGGCAAAAAAGTGTTCGCCCGCCCCTTGGTTGCAGCCGTTGTAGATTTATCTGTGTTGCATCGCACCATTGCCGGCCGCAGGCCGCGAACCAAAGGTTGTCCCCATGAGCGACGCGAAAGCCACGCTATTCGATAGCTATCGCCTCGGCGATCTGACCCTGCCCAACCGCATCGTCATGGCGCCCCTGACCCGCAACCGGGCGCTGCCCGGCTTCGTGCCCGGCCCGCTGACCGTTGAATATTACACCCAGCGCGCCTCCGCTGGCCTGATCATCACCGAGGCCACGCAGATTTCCCAGCAGGGCCAGGGCTATCAGGACACCCCGGGCATCTACACCGCCGAGCAGGTCGCCGGCTGGAAGAAGGTAACGGATGCGGTCCACGCCAAGGGCGGGCGGATCGTGATCCAGCTCTGGCATGTGGGCCGGGTGTCCCATGTCTCGCTCCAGCCCAATGGCGGCGCGCCGGTGGCGCCTTCCGCCATAACCGCGAAGACCAAGACCTTCGTGAACAACACGTTCGCCGAGACCTCCGAGCCGCGTGCCCTGGAGCTGGCTGAGATCCCCGGCATCATCGCCGATTATCGCCGCGCCGCCGCCAATGCCATCGCCGCCGGCTTCGACGGGGTCGAGATCCACGCCGCCAACGGCTATCTGCTGGACCAGTTCCTGCGCGACGGCGCCAACAAGCGCACCGACAGCTATGGCGGCTCGATCGAGAACCGCGCCCGCTTGCTGCTGGAAGTGACGGCGGCGATCATCGACGAGATCGGCGCCAAGCGCACCGGCCTGCGCATTTCGCCGGTGACCCCCGCCAACGATCTGACCGACAGCAATCCCCAGGCCCTGTTCAACTATGCGGTGGAAGAGCTGGAGAAGCTGAAGCCGGTCTATATCCATGTGGTGGAAGGCGCCACCGGCGGCCCGCGCGACGTCGATCCGAGCTTCGATTTCGAGCAGCTCCGCGCCCGCTATTCCGGCGCCTGGATGACCAACAACGGCTATGACCTCGCGCTCGCCGAAAAGGTGCTTGCGGAAGGCAAGGCGGACCTGATCGCCTTCGGCCGGCCCTTCATCGCCAACCCGGATCTGGTGGAACGCCTGCGCACCGGCGCGCCGCTGAACGAGGTGAAGCGGGAGACGCTCTATGGCGGCGGCGCCGAGGGCTATACCGACTATCCGGCGCTGGAAGCGGTGGCGTGAGCGCCGGCTCGGAGACGGGTGGGGCGGCGCTCCCGGTTGCGGATCGCGTGTTCGGCAAGGTGTTGCCGTTCACCGGCTTCGATCTTCGGATCGCCGCCGAGGTTTGGACCGAGGCGGAGGCCCACCGTTCCGAGATCGAGGCTGAGTTCGCCGTTCAACTGGCGGCCAACCCGCGTTTGTGGAACGGCCGCATCCTGGTGCTGCGGGAGTTCGCCCTCACGGGCGGGCTCCTGCGGGGCCATTTCTTGGAGACCGACTTCGCCACGCTGCTGTGGTGGCGGGCGCGCGGCTGGCCGGAGCTTCGGGCCTGGAACGCCTTCGCCCTGTGCGGGCTCCAGGGCAAGGACGGCGCGTTTGTGATGGGCGAGATGGCGGCGAGCACCGCCAATGCCGGGCGGGTGTTTTTCCCCGGCGGCACGCCCGATCTGAACGATGTCACGCCGGATGGCCGGGTGGATCTGGAACAGTCCGCCTTGCGGGAATTGCGGGAGGAAACCGGCCTCGACCCCGCCCTGATCCAGGCCGACGGCGGCTGGAGCCTGGTGTTCGACGGCGCGCGCCTCGCCCTGGTGCATCGCCTGGTGTTCGACATGACCGGCGAGGAACTCGCCGCGCGCATCCGCGATTTCATTGCGCGGGAGGCGGATCCGGAACTTTCCGATGCGGTGGTGATCCATGACCGGACCCAGATCACGGACAAGGTCACGTCCTTCGCTGCAACCTATCTGCGCCATCACCTGCCCTGAGGAATCGCCGGGATGGCGCGGGCGGGCCAAGATTTTCAAAAATGTTTCACGTGAAACAATAGCTTAGCGCGGACAAACAGGGGTTTACTGAAGCTTCGCCGTGGCTTTTCGGCGGATGACACCGGCTTTTCGGGCGGACGTTCGGCGCGCATGAATCTCGGACGCCCGCCTTCACCGAAGGCGCTGTCCCTAGGGATAGCCGTAGCGCGCGCGGATGGCGGCGAGCTGGCTGCGCGATTCGCCGTCCTTGCCGGCGGCGCAGGTGGCCTTGGGTGTTGCGAGGTCGGCCGAGATGCGCTTGAAGACGCTCTGGTTGAGATTGCCGCTCGCCGCGTCTGCGTCCACCACTTTCATGAAATTCGCCAGGGCCGAGGTGCAGCTGGCCGCGCCGGCCGTCGAATCGGCGGCTCCCGCGGGCGCGGCTGGCGCCACCGCGGGCGGCGGGGAGGAGGTGGTGGTGCAGGCGGAAAGCAGCAGCCCCGCGAGGGCGCAGGCGGACAGGCGAGCCTTCATGGCATACTCCCCATTCAGGTATGTGAAGGGTGACGCCTCGCGCGGTCCGGGGCAAGGGGCGGCCACGATTCTCGGACGACGCCGGACCGCTGACAAGCGCCGCTCTGGGCGCCTGCGCGGGCCGGCGCGCAGGAAACAGCGCCGCTGGTGAGCCGCCTCCTTGTGCGGGCGGCGCAATTCGTCTATCAGGGCCGCTAGAGAGCCATTGAGTGAGCGAGCCGCGAACCGTGTCGTCACATCGGACGAACTGCGCAGGTCCCTCCGCCCGCACCCCCTGGGTTGCGGGAAACGCTCTCATTTTGCGCGCGCTCCTTCTCCTTAGCCGCCCCTGAGGGCCGGCCGGGCGCTGCGCGCCTGGGCACTCAGGGGATCGGATCTGAACGAGACATCAGCGCAATTGCGGCCCGCCCTCCCTTAAGACGCCAGATGCGCGCGGGAGACCGGCCGAGACCCGAGAAGGACCGAGCAATGACCTCCCATACCGACGCTTCTCATCATGAGACGCCCGCCGCCACCGGCTCCGACAAGGACCGCGTGGTCATCTTCGACACCACCTTGCGCGACGGCGAGCAATGCCCCGGCGCCTCCATGACCTTGGAGGAGAAGCTGCAGGTGGCCGAATTGCTGGATGAAATGGGCGTCGACATCATCGAGGCGGGCTTCCCCATCGCCTCCATCGGCGATTTCGAATCCGTGGCCGAGATCGCCCGCCGCTCCAAGCGCGCCGTGATCGCCGGCCTCGCCCGCGCCATTCCCGGCGACATCGCCCGTGCCGGCGAAGCCGTGCGCCATGCCCGCCGCGGCCGCATCCACACCTTCGTTTCCACCTCGCCGATCCATCTGGAACACCAGATGCGCAAGACGCAGGACGAGGTGCTGGAGATCATCACCGCCACCGTCACCCAGGCGCGCAACCTGGTGGAAGACGTGGAATGGTCCGCCATGGACGCCACCCGCACGCCGCTGGATTATCTCGCCCGCTGCGTGGAGGCCGCCATCAAGGCCGGCGCCACCACCATCAATCTGCCGGACACGGTGGGCTACGCCACGCCGGACGAATACCGCACCATGTTCCGCACCATGCGCGAGACCGTGCCGAACGCGGACAAGGCGATCTTCTCCGTGCATTGCCACAATGATCTGGGTCTGGCGGTGGCGAATTCGCTGGCCGGCCTGGAAGGCGGCGCGCGGCAGATCGAATGCACCGTAAACGGCATCGGCGAGCGCGCCGGCAATGCGGCGTTGGAAGAAGTGGTGATGGCGCTGACCGTACGTCGGGACGTGCTGCCCTATACCACCGGTGTGCAGACGCAGATGCTCACCCGCGCCTCCAAGCTGGTCTCGGGCGTGACCTCGTTCCCGGTGCAGTACAACAAGGCCATCGTCGGGCGGAACGCCTTCTCGCACGAGAGCGGCATCCACCAGGACGGCATGCTGAAGCACAACCAGACCTATGAGATCATGACCCCCGAGAGCGTGGGCGTCACCAAGACCTCGCTGGTCATGGGCAAGCATTCCGGCCGCGCCGCCTTCCGCGACAAGCTGAAGACCCTGGGCTACGAACTGGGCGAGAACGCCCTGAACGATGCCTTCACCCGCTTCAAGGACCTCGCCGACCGCAAGAAGGTGGTCTATGACGAGGACATCGAGGCGCTGGTGGATCGCGGCATCGCCGCCGCCTATGACCGCACCAAGCTGATCTCGCTCTCCGTCATCGCCGGCACCCATGGCCCGCAGCGCGCCACCATGAAGCTGGAGGTGGACGGCCACGTGTTCACCGAGGAAGCCGAGGGCAACGGCCCGGTGGATGCCACTTTCAACGCCATCAAGGCACTGGTGCCGCACCATGCGAAGCTGGAGCTGTATCAGGTGCATGCGGTGACCGAGGGCACCGACGCGCAGGCGGAAGTCTCCGTGCGGCTGGAGGAAGACGGCAAGGTGGTGACCGCCCGCGCCGCCGATCCCGATACGCTCGTCGCCTCGGCGCAGGCCTATATCACCGCGCTGAACAAGCTCGCGGTGAAGCGCAACAGCGTGAATGCGCAGGCCGCCGTCGGCTGATCGCACCGCTTCCGGGTTTGGAACAAAGAAGGGCCGGGCAATTTGCCCGGCCCTTTTTTCATTTGCCGTCCTTGTCGCCACCCGGACCACCCGGACCGGCGGGACCACCTGGGCCCCCTGGTCCGCCCGCGCCCGGCGGGGGGCCTGCGGGCCGCTCGGCCTGCGGGGGCTTTGCGGCGGGGCGCTCAGGAGGCCGTTCCGCCTGCGGCGGGCGCTGGGCGGCGGGCGGAGCCGCCGGACGCTCAGCCTGGGGCGGGCGTTCCCCCTGCGGGGGGCGTTCCGCCTGGGGCGGACGCTCGGGCGCAGCCGGCCGTTCGCGTTGCGGTTCCGGGCGTGCGGCGGCAGGCGGCGGGGCCGGCCGTTCGGGAGCCGCTTCGCGCTCCTTCTGCGCCGGACGCGCGGGTTCGCTGCGCTGGGGTGGCGGGGGAGCCGCCTTTTCCGCAGGCGCGCCTCGTTCAGCCGGCGGGGCGCGATCCGGCGCCCGCTCGGTCGGCCCCCTGCGATCGTCCGGCGCACCGGTGCGCTCGCCCGGCGGCCTCGGCGCGTCGGGCCGGGGGGCTTCGGGGCGCGGGGCCTCCGGACGCGGGGCACCGGGGGGAGGCGTGTCGGGACGGGCGGCCGGACGATCCGGGCGCGGCGCGGGGGCTCCGGCCGGCGGGGGCGGCGGCACTGGGCGATCGGGCCGCTCCGCCTGGGGCGGGCGGGGCGCATCGGGGCGCGCAGCGCCGGGCGGCGGCGGCGGGGGAGCATTCGGCCGGGGCGCTCCGGCAGGCGGCGGCGGAGCGTCGGGCCGGGGCGCGCCGGGCGGGGGTGTTTCGGGACGCGCGGCACCCGGCGGCGGAGCCGGGGGTGCTCCCTTGACCGCCGGCGCGGGACCGGCCGGGGGACGGGGATTGGGCACCTCAGGCTTCGGCGCCTCGGGGCCGGTCGACTGGGCCGGCGTCGCCGCAGGCGTTCCGGCGGGCACCGTGGCGGGCAGGGCGTCCGGCCGTTCGCGCTGCAGCTTCTGGATCACCTGGTCGGCGCGCTGCTGGCGCTGCTGGAACACGTTCCGCTGGGTCTGCTCGCGCTGCTGGATGGCGCGGGTGCGCTCCTGCTCGAATGCCTTCGCGTTGCGGTCGGCCTCCGACCAGCGCTGCTCCAGCTGGCCGCGCTCGGACTGGCGGAACCGCTGGAGATCGCGCTGATAGGCCTGCTGGTCGCCGCCCCAGCGCGCGGTGCGCAATTCCTGGCGCTGCTGCACGCCGAGCACCGCCAGCAAGGCGGCCGAGGGGGCGGAAAGGCCGCGGCCGTCGGTGCGAACATATTGGTTGATGACCACGCGGCGGTCGGGCGCAAGTTCGCGGCTGTAGCGCGGCGGCGCCACCACCGGCCCGCGCGCCACGAACGGACGATAGACGCCGATATAGGTGCCGTTCGGCGCAACGAATTCCTCGTTATAACGGTCCACATAGACCATCTGGCGCGTCACCACCGGGGTCACGGCCACGCGGGAAATTTCCTGTTCCTCCACGAAGCGGGTCATCACCGCGCCGTCGCGATAGACCGGGTCGTATTCGTGCGGATCGCTTTCGAGCCAGGGGCCGATCTCCGAAACGGGCTCCACCCGAACCGCCAGATCCGGGGCGGAGACATAACGGTCCTCCACCACCACCCAGCTTTCGGCGACCGGCACCTCGTAGCGCTTGGGCGCGCCATAGGCGAAGCCGCGTGCGTCGGGCGCGATGGGCGCCCAGCCGGTGCGCTCGCCGCCGCGCCGCCATTTCACCCAGGCCGGCGCCCAGGTATCGCCCGGCACCCAGAACCAGCCGTATTCCGGCTCATAGCTCCAGCGGCCGTAATGATAGGTCGCCCAGGCGAACGGCTCGCCCGATTCCCAATACCAGCCGGCATCGGTCCAGATCCAGCGGCCTTCCTGATACGGGCGCCAGGAAGCATCCAGGCCGGACGGTACCCACACGTAGTCATATTCGGGATGCGCCACCCATGTGCCGTGCTCGGCGAGGGGGGCATAGAACACATCGATGTTCACGCGCTCCTGCCCACCGCCGGACGGCTGCTGGGCTGGCGCCCCGCTCTGGGCCCATGCGGCGGTGGCCGGACCCTGGATGAGGAAGCTCACCGCAAGGCCGGCAATCAAAAGCGGGCGAGAAATCTCGGTCATTCACATGCGCTCCGTTGCACCGTGCATAACCGCTGCGGCGCGCGCAAGTTCCCGTGCCCAAAATAGAAAAATAAGGCAAATCATGGACTTATTGGAGGCGCCCTGGTCTTGATGCGCCATTTTCGACAAAATTCCGATAGTGTTGCAGTGCAAACGGATGCTCCTCTGGGGAAGCTTGGAAAAAATAAGAGTAAAGTCCGGCTTGACTGGACCCCTTCCGACCTTCTTCAACGTAAGCAGGGGAATGTTCTCGCAAATCATAAAACCCCCGCCGCTTTCATGGAGGACTCTATGCGAATGAAGCACGCACTTGTGGCCGCAGCCGCCGTCCTTGGCCTGGCCGTGAGCCCGGCCGGCGCGCAGCCGGCCTATCCCAGCCGCCCCATCACCATGGTCGTGCCCTTCTCCGCCGGCGGACCCACCGATACGGTCGCGCGTCTCGTCGCAGAATCCATGTCGAAGACGCTGGGCCAGCAGATCATCGTCGAGAACGTGGGCGGCGCGGGCGGCACGCGCGGCGCCGGGCAGGTGGCGAAGGCCAGTCCCGACGGCTACACGGTGCTGCTGCACCATATCGGCCAGGCGACCTCCGCCTCGCTGTATCGCAAGCTGCCCTACAATGTGCTGACCGATTTCGAGGACGTCGGCCTCGTCACCGCCGTGCCCATGACGCTGATCGCCAAGCCCGGCTTCGAGCCGAAGACGATCACCGACGTGATCGACTATGTGAAGAAGAACAAGGATCGCGTCACCTACGGCAATGCCGGCGTGGGCGCGGCCTCGCACCTGTGCGGCATGCTGTTCATGTCCGCCATCGGCACCCAGATGACCACCGTTCCCTACCAGGGCACGGGCCCGGCGATGAACGACCTGGTCGGCGGCCAGATCGACCTTCTGTGCGACCAGACCACCAACACCACCGGCCAGATCAAGGGCGGCAAGGTGAAGGCCTATGCCGTGACCACCAAGGACCGGGTGAAGTCGCTGCCCGACCTGCCCACCATGCAGGAGAGCGGGCTGAAGGACTTCGAAGTGGCCGTGTGGCACGGCGTTTATGCGCCGAAGGGCACGCCGAAGGAGATCGTGGACAAGCTCAACGCCGCGCTCAACGTGGCGCTGGACGATCCCAAGGTGATCGCCCGCTTCGCCGATCTCGGCACCGAGCCCGAGCCCAAGGATCGCCGCAGCCCCGCCTTCCACAAGCAGTTCCTGGCCGCGGAAGTCGCCAAGTGGAAGCCGGTGATCGAAGCCGCCGGCGTCTACGCCGACTGATCGCCCACGGCGGCGCGGCGCGCGTGCCGATGCCGCGGGAAAAGGACGTCCGGGGGGCGGTGGCCCGCCGGACGTCGCCCTCATGACAGATGAATGCCGCGGCGCCGCCGTGTGGGGCGACCGTCAATAATAGAGGGGGATGGGGTCGATGGGGTTCATCCGCAGTCCTAAGGACGTCTTGTCCGGCCTGTTGTTCATCGTGATTGCGGTGGTCTTCGGCTTGCAGACGCAGCAATTGGCCATGGGCACCGCGGTGCGCATGGGGCCGGGCTATTTCCCGCTCCTGCTCTCCGTGCTGCTCGGCGTGTTCGGCCTGATCGTGCTGATCAACGGCCTGCGCTTCGAGGGCGATCGCACCACATCCATCGCCTGGCGCGGGCTGATCCTGCTGACGCTGTGCACGGTATTCTTCGGCGCCGCCATCCATCCGCTCGGCTTCCTGCCCACGCTCGCCATCACCGTGTTTTTCTCGGCCATGGCGAGCCACAAGTTTCGCCTCGCGACGGCTCTCACCATCACCGTCGTGATGGTGGTGTTCTGCTGGGCGGTGTTCATCCTCGGCCTCGGCCTTCCTTTGTCCCTGCTCGGCCCCTGGCTGGGCGGCTATTGAGGAGCGCGCCGTGGAACTCATCGATAATCTCGGCCTCGGCTTTTCCGTCGCGCTCTCGTTTCAGAACCTGTTCTATTGCTTCGTCGGCGTGCTGCTGGGCACGCTGATCGGCGTGCTGCCGGGCCTCGGCCCGATCGCCACCATCGCCATGCTGCTGCCGATCACCTTCGGCCTGCCCCCGGTCTCCGCCCTCATCATGCTCGCCGGCATCTATTACGGCGCGCAGTATGGCGGCTCGACCACCGCGATCCTGATCAATCTGCCGGGGGAATCCTCTTCGGTGGTGACAGCCATCGACGGCCACCAGATGGCGCGCCAGGGCCGGGCGGGGGCGGCGCTCGCCACCGCCGCGCTCGGCTCCTTCTTCGCCGGCACGGTCGCCACCTTCCTGCTCGCGGTGTTCGCCCCGCCGCTCGCCGAACTGGCGCTGAAATTCGGCCCGCCCGAATATTTCTCGCTGATGGTGCTTGGCCTTGTCGCCTCGGTGACGCTTGCGTCCGGCTCGGTGGTGAAGGCGCTGGCGATGATCGTGCTCGGCCTGCTGCTGGGCCTCGCCGGCCAGGACATCTACACCGGCGTGCCGCGCTTTGATTTCGGCGTGCCGGATCTCGCCGACGGGTTCGATTTCGTGGCGCTCGCCATGGGCATGTTCGGGCTTGGCGAGATCATCCGCAATCTGGAGGACGAATCCCAGCGCAGCCTCGTCGCCGCCAAGGTGAAGAGCCTGATGCTCACCAAGGACGAGTTCAAGGCGATCATCGCGCCGGTGATCCGCGGCACCATCCTCGGGTCTTTCCTGGGCATCCTGCCGGGCGGCGGCGCCATGCTCTCGTCCTTCGCGTCCTATTCGGTGGAGAAGAAAATCTCCAAGACCCCCGGCCGCTTCGGCAAGGGCGCCATCGAGGGCGTGGCGGGACCTGAGAGCGCCAACAATGCCGGCGCGCAGACCTCCTTCATTCCCATGCTGACCCTCGGCATTCCCTCCAACCCCGTGATGGCGCTGATGATCGGCGCGCTGATCATCCAGGGCATCACGCCGGGGCCGAACGTGGTGACGGAAAAGCCGGATCTGTTCTGGGGCGTCATCGCCTCCATGTGGATCGGCAATTTCATGCTGGTGCTGCTGAACCTGCCGCTGATCGGCATGTGGGTGCGGCTGCTCACCGTGCCGTACCACATCCTGTTCCCGGCCATCGTCGCGTTCTGCTGCATCGGCGTCTACAGCGTGAACAACAACACGTTCGACGTCTACACCATGGCCATGTTCGGGGTGCTGGGCTACGTGCTGGTGAAGCTGGATTGCGAGCCGGCGCCGCTGCTGCTGGGCTTCGTCATCGGGCCCATGCTGGAAGAATATCTGCGCCGCGCCATGCTGATTTCGCGCGGCGACGCGACCGTGTTCGTCACCCGCCCGATCTCCGCCATCCTGCTGTTCCTGGCGGCCGCGGCGCTGGTGGTGGTGCTGCTGCCCTCGGTGCAGAAGACCCGCGAGGAAGCCTTTAAGGAATGAGAAAACGCCGCCCGAAAAAGGGCGGCGTTTTCCACAGGTCGTGCTGGACAGGGCAAAACAGCTCTGCTACACGACCACCTCCCGACGAGGACACGTCTTCGCGGCGGGGCGCATAGCTCAGTTGGTAGAGCAGCTGACTCTTAATCAGCGGGTCCTAGGTTCGAGCCCTAGTGCGCCCACCATTCAATTAAGATCCCGGGTGGTTTCGCCGTTTCGGTCTCAAGGCCTGAAACGGTTTCACCGGCGTCCGCGACGGACACCGGTGCGCTTCCACGCGCATTCGTTCCCATGAGGATCGTGCGGCGGATCGGATCATCGATGCGGTGCGCACCCGCGCCGGGACGAGGCCTCGGCGCGGGTGGCGGGTCGGGCGATCAGGCCGCGAGGTCGAGCACGATGCGGCCTTCGATCTGGCCTTTGTGCATCTTGTCGAAGATGGTGTTGATGTCCTCCAGCTTGGCGGTGGAGACTGTCGCCTTCACCTTGCCGTCGGCCGCGAAATCCAGCGATTCCTGAAGATCGAGGCGGGTGCCGACGATCGAGCCGCGCACCGTGATGCCGTTCAGCACCATGCCGAAGATGTCGAGCGGGAAGCTACCCGGCGGCAGGCCGTTCAGTGCCACCGTGCCGCCCCGGCCGACCATGCCGATGGCCTGCTCGAACGCCTTGGGGCTCACCGCCGTCACCAGCACGCCCCGCGCGCCGCCGCCGGTTTCCCGCCGGATCGCCTTCCCCGGATCTTCGTGCAGGGCGTTCACCGTGAGGGTGGCGCCGAGGCGGCGGGCAAGATCGAGCTTGGCATCGTCCACGTCGACGGCGGCGACATTGAGCCCCATGGCCTTGGCGTACTGCACCGCCATGTGGCCGAGCCCGCCGATGCCCGAGATGGCCACCCAGTCGCCGGGCTTGGTGTCCGTCACCTTCAGGCCCTTGTAGACCGTCACGCCGGCGCACAGCACCGGCGCGATTTCCACGAAGCCGAGATTGGCCGGCAGGTGGCCAACGAAGTTCGGGTCCGCCACCACATATTCGGCAAAGCCGCCATTCACCGAATAGCCGGTGTTGAGCTGGCTTTCGCACAAGGTCTCCCAGCCGCCGAGGCAATGCTTGCAATGGCCGCAGGCGGTGTAAAGCCAGGGCACGCCGACCCGGTCGCCTTCCTTCACATGCTTCACCCCGGCACCGACGGCGGAGACATAGCCCACGCCCTCATGCCCGGGAATGAAGGGCGGATTGGGCTTCACCGGCCAGTCGCCCTCGGCTGCGTGCAGGTCGGTATGGCACACGCCCGAAGCGCGGATCGCCACCTGGATCAGGCCGGGGCCGGGCTCGGGGATCGGCACCTCATCGATGGTGAGGGGTTGGCCGAACGCGCGGACGACCGCCGCCTTCATTGTCTTCGCCATGGTACTTTCCTCCGATTTTTTTGATGCTGGCGCAGGCTGTCTGCGGCCGGCGCTGAGAGCTGGTGTTGCACGCATCTGGAGCGCGCGGCGCGCGCCCATCCCCGCCCGCGACGTGGGCGGGGAGTCCGGGGAGCGGGGTCCGGGAAGCGCACACCAAGGGTACGCGCCCGGGACCCACAGGCTCCGATTTCTGAGCAAAGATCAGAAGAAGCCGAGCTTCTTCGGCGAATAGCTCACGAGCAGGTTCTTGGTCTGCTGGTAATGATCGAGCATCATGGAATGGTTCTCGCGCCCGATGCCCGATTGCTTGTAGCCGCCAAAAGCGGCATGGGCAGGGTAGGCATGGTAGCAATTGGTCCACACCCGGCCGGCCTTGATGGCGCGGCCCATGTGGTAGGCGCGGCTGCCATCGCGCGTCCACACACCGGCACCCAGCCCGTAGGGGGTGTCATTGGCGATGGCGAGCGCCTCGTCGGCATCCTTGAACGTGGTCACGGCCAGCACCGGGCCGAAGATCTCCTCCTGGAAGATCCGCATCTTGTTATGGCCGTGGAACACCGTGGGCTGCACATAATGGCCGCCGGCGAGATCCCCCGGCAGCGCGGCACGGGCGCCGCCGATCAGCAGGTCCGCGCCTTCCTTTTTGCCGATGTCGATATAGGAGAGGATCTTGTCCAGCTGCTCGGCGGAGGCCTGGGCGCCGATCATGGTCGAGGGGTCCAGGGGATCGCCCTGCTTAATCGCCGCCACCCGCTTGAGGGCCGCCTCCATGAAGCGGTCGTAGATGCTCTCCTGGATCAGCGCCCGGCTAGGGCAGGTGCACACCTCGCCCTGGTTGAGCGCGAACAGGACGAAGCCCTCGATCGCCTTGTCGAAGAAATCGTCGTCCTCGGCCGCTACGTCCTGGAAGAAGATGTTCGGCGATTTGCCGCCGAGTTCCAAGGTCACTGGAATGAGGTTCTGGCTCGCATACTGCATGATGAGCCGGCCGGTGGAGGTCTCGCCGGTAAAGGCGATCTTGGCGATCCGGTTGGAGGAGGCCAGCGGCTTGCCCGCCTCCAGACCGAAGCCATTGACAATGTTCAGCACGCCGGGCGGCAGGATGTCGGCGATCAGCTCGGCCAGCACCAGGATGGAGGCCGGGGTCTGTTCCGCCGGCTTCAGCACCACGCAATTGCCGGCGGCGAGTGCGGGCGCCAGCTTCCACACCGCCATGAGGAGCGGGAAGTTCCACGGAATGATCTGCCCCACCACGCCCAGCGGTTCATGGAAATGATAGGCGATGGTGTCGGGGTCGATCTCGGAAATGCCGCCTTCCTGGGCGCGGATGGCACCGGCGAAATAGCGGAAATGGTCGATGGCCAGCGGCAGGTCCGCATTCAGCGTCTCGCGGATCGGCTTGCCGTTGTCCCAGGTTTCCGCGCGGGCGAGCAGGTCGAGATTATCTTCCATCACCTGGGCGATCTTGATGAGGATCAGCGCGCGCTGGGCCACGCTGGTGCGGCCCCACGCCTCCTTCGCCGCATGGGCGGCATCGAGGGCGGCCTCGATGTCGCCGGCCTCGGAGCGAGCGATCTCGCACAGCAGCTGGCCGTTGATCGGGGAGCGATTCTCGAAATAGCGGCCGCTGAGCGGCTCCGCCCATTTGCCATTGATGAAATTGCCATAGCGCGCCTTGAAGGGCGGGTACGAGGTGCGAATGAATTCCGGCTTGTTCATGGGGTTCCTCCGGGGAGGCGGATACGGCCGGATCGCCCGCGGGCGGATCTGGCCGGTCCATCTCTTCGTTGCGGGAGCGAGGCTCGCCGAGGGCCGGAGCGCCGAGCGTTCCGAACGGGCGAGCACCCGCCGCTTGCCGCGCGGCAAGGTCTGCGCGGCAAGGTGTGCGGAGGATCGGGCAAGGAATTGCCGCTGTCAGCGGGAGCAGGCTGTTTCCCGACCCCGACCTGTCGCAGGAATGCGACAGGTGCCGGCCCTCAATGGGGACGGTCGAGCTGGAGGCGGGACAGTTTGCGGTGCAGCGTGGCGCGGGAGATGCCGAGCATGCGGGCCGCCGCCGAGACATTGCCCCGCGCCCGGGCCATGGCGCGCTGGACCACGCCGCGCTCGCCGGCGCTGAAATCGTCCGCCCGCTCCTGATGGCCCAGGAGGTCGTCGGCGGGGAAGGGCGTCGCGAGCCGCTGCTCGCTGAGGCCGAAAGCGAGGCGCGCGCACCGGCTGGCGCCGATCACCAGATCCTCCCGGTCCACCGCCAGCAGGCCCCTTGGCCCGCGATCATCATCGGCCACCAGGATCCGGGCATGGCTGAAGGCGGCGCGGAAATGGCGCTGCTCGATCCGCTGCGCGGCCTCCAGGGTCGCGGCGGCGATCAGCTTCAGCAGGGCCGGCGTCAGGTCCGACCGACAGGTGGAGACATCGAGCGCGGCCGCCAGGCGACCATGGGCATCCCATATGGGGGCCACCGTGCAGCTGAGCCCGATATTGCGGGCCAGGAAATGCTGCTCGCGATGGACCGTCAGCGCGCGCGCCTCCGCAAGGCAGGTGCCGATGCCGTTGGTGCCCTCGCTGGCTTCGCTCCACACCATGCCGGTCCATAAGCCGAGCCGGCGGAAATCGACATCGTCACCGGACGCCCCACGGCGGACCAGGGGGACGGCATCGGCGTCGGTGAGCATCACGCAGCAGCCCGCTTCCCCGGCCATGTGGAACAGCCGGTCCAATTCCCCCTCGGCCAGGCCGGCGAGCAGGTCGAGCCGCTCGAACGCGCGGCTAAACTCCCCTTGGGACAATTGCCGCGGGGGTCGTCCATTGGCAGGGTCGAGCCCGTAATGGACCAGGGACCGGGACCAGGAAGCGGCAATCGCCGAGCGCGCCGTCGCCCCATCGTCGCGCAGGGTGGAAAACACCCGGTCCGCATGATAGGCGTCGCAACGCTCGCTCATCATCCGCCTCGCGTTCCCATCCGCATTCCGACGTCCTTCCAGAGGACATTATGACGATGCGGTTCCGGCAAATGAACCATCGGCGGACGCGACGTGTCAAGATGCGGACGGCGACCGGCCGATCGTTTTGCGGCGTGCGTTGCTGCGTCCTGCGAGGTATTTTCCAACGAAAGGCGGGGTCTGCTTGCGCCGGGAACTGGCGGATTTGAACCATCATCTTGGTTTCATGGGGTCTTTCGCGGGGGAGCCGTGCGCTCGTCCGCCGCTGAACACTGTGCGTGTGCTTGGGCGCCGCAGCGATACGTCGCGCTGCTGAAGATCGGATGGCCTATGGATCGGTGCCGGGATGTGGTGGCTCCGCCGGCCAGACCATCTTCTGATAGACGCCGTCGCCGGGATCGGTCGCTTGAAATCCGAGCCGCTGATAGAGCCGGCAGGCCGGGTTGCCGATGGCCACATGCAGGCTCACCGTGCGGCCCTCGTCCGCCGCCTGCGCGCAGACCGCGCGCAGCAGCGCCGCGCCGAGCCCGGAATTGCGGCTGCCCGGTTCCAGCGCGATGTCCACCACGCGCAGGTCGTGCGCGCCAGCGTGCAGATGGAGCAGGCCGACGGGATGCGCCTCCCGTTCGATGATGAATTGTGCGGCGCCCGGATAATGGGTCGCATAATGGTGTTGCTGAAGCCGGTATTGGTCGGCGAGGAAGGCGCGCAACTGCGCCTCCGGCCAGCCGGCGGCGGCCAGCGTGTCGCGCCGGGTGTCGATGAACAGGTCTTCCAGGAAGGCCCGGTCTTCCGCACGCACGGCGCGCTGCTGCACGCCGGGCGGCAGGGCGAATGTGATTGCCGTCACGGAGCGTATGCCCGCTCAGTCCGGGCTCGGATACTCGCCCTCATCGCAGATGCAGAAGATGAAGGACAGCACCGGTTGCACATTGGCATGGCCGCCGTTGCCGCCGACCGGGGAAATGGTGCTGATGTCGAGCATGGTGTCGGGGTTGGCGGGCGCCTGGAGCGCGGGCCAGTTGGTGCTGCCCGTCGGCGTCGGCAGTGTGACGGCGGCGGGATAACTGGTGTTGCTCGGCGCGGCGGTCTTGTTGGTGATGCTGCCGGACACATTCACCCGGTGCGTCACATGATTGTGGGCGGGCATCTGCGGCGTGCTGAGTAGGATCGTGGGCGCCCCCGCGCGGGTGCCACGCTGAAAGGTCTGCGTGGCGCCGGCGGATGCGCCGGTGCACACCGCGGCGCTGCCGCGCAGATCCGGAAGGCGGAAGTCTTTCCACCCATCGCCGCCATAGGCATTGCCGATGACGGTGAACAGCGCCTGATGCTGAACCACCTGCAGCAATTGCCCTTCGCAGGCGAGCCAGTTCGCTGGCGCGAAGTTTGTTGCAAAAATTCGGACTTCACCAATATATCCGTCCATCTCGCCGCTCCCGTTCTTGAATTTTCGACGAAGTTCAAACTGTTTTTAGTTCGACGGAAAGACTCCGCGCATAGCGATGATGTAGTTGATGCCGAGGCTCGGCATGAGGTTGGAATGCGGCGCACTGCTGCCGGTGACGGAGATCGCGACGGTGGCGAAGTCGTCATCGGTGGTGGTGGCGCCCGCCGGCGGGTTGGTATAGGTGAGGAAGGGCGAGGGAACGGTGGCGAAGGCCAAGCTGGGGCCTGGGATGCGGCTCGTTCCCGGACCGGTGCTGGCTTGCAGAGGATGGGTGTGCGCCGGCATCATGGCGGCGGTCAGGGTTACGGCCTCTGCGCCCACAGCCTGCCCGAGGGCATAATTCGCGAGCCCCGGTCCATGCCCGGTGCCAAGCGGGACGCGGCCGCTCAAATTCGGCAGGCCGAAACTGGTTCTTCCGTCGCCGCCATAGAGCGTGCCCAGCAGCGCATAGAGCGCTTCGTTTCCCGAGATCGGAACCGTCGCTCCGTTACAGAAGGCCCAGTTACGGGGCGCCCGGATTCCCGTGAACATGCGGATCTCGCCGATATAATAATCAGCCATGCTTCTATCCTTTCCTTGAAGGCACGTTGCGGCGGATCAGGGGTGGGGGGGATAAAGGCCCACGACCGCGATGCAGAGATTGAGCGCGAGCGAGGGCTGGATGTTCGGGTGGGGGCCGCTGCCGCCCGTGGAGCGGATTGCATCCGGGTTCACGTGGGTCATTTGAGACGCGGCGCCGTAATAATTGGCCTGCGGCTTGTTCGGATCGACTTGTGTGACTTCGGCGAACACCGCATCGTTCGGTGCGTTCACATTACCCTGAACGCTTGAGACGCGATAAAAATGGGTATGTGCCGGCAGCTCGGCCTGCGTGAGCGTGACGGTCTCCGTGCCCAAGGGCTTGTTGAGGGCGATGGTGATGCGGTCCGTCAGCGCCTGGGTGTTGACATGCACGGGCACCCGGCCGCGCAGGTCCGGCAGGGCGAAGGTGGTGCGCCCGTCGCCTCCGAACCGGTCGCCCAATAGCGCGAACAGGGCCGCGTTCTGCTTCACCTGCAGCAGCTGGCCTTCGCACTTGCTCCATCCGGCTGGAATTCGATCGTAAGGAAAAGCGCGGATTTCACCCAGATAATAATCGCTCATTGGCGCCTCCGGCGAAATGTTCTCGTTGCGGTGATTGCAACCATAGAGGGTATTTTCCGGAAAGAGCAACCCTTTTTAGTTGTGGTTCGGTGTTTTACAACCGGGCCATTCGATGCGGTTGCATCCCTCGCCGGCGCGGCGTGCGGCCGGCGTTTTTCGCCCGGTAACGCAGGCGGCAGCGGGGTGCCGCGCGGTGGGCCGTGCCGGCGTGCATTTCCAGATTTCGCGCCGGAAGGATGCGTCCCGCCGAGGTGCGCGATGGGGTCGGATCGCGTGTCGCCGATGCCGCGGTTGCCATGAGCCACGGACGGCGCAGCAACCCCGGTACAACCCGTGGGGTGCGCCCGCGCCAGGAAGGGGGCGCTATTGTGCGGCGGACGCGCGGGGGATAAAAGAACCCCTCGGCGTTCCGCGGGTTGCCCTTCATGATTCAGTATAGGGCCGATATCGACGGCATAAGGGCGATCGCAGTTTCCCTTGTCCTTGTGTTCCACGCAGGGTTTTCGTTTCTTCCCGGCGGATTTATTGGCGTTGACGTGTTTTTCGTCATCTCCGGCTATCTGATCACGGACAATCTGCTCCAGGCGATGCGCGCCGGGTCGTTTTCGCTGCTGGATTTCTACGATCGGCGGGTGCGGCGCATTCTGCCGGCCCTGCTGGTGGTGATCGCCGCGACGCTGGGCGCGGGTTTCCTCATCCTCACGCCGGGTGCCTATGCGGTGCTCGGGCGCAGCGCGGCTTTCGCGGCGCTCGGCATCTCCAATTTCTTCTTCTTCCGCAATACCGGCTATTTCGACGGCGCCGCCGAGGCCATGCCGCTGCTCCACACCTGGTCACTGGCGGTGGAGGAGCAATTCTACCTCGCCTGGCCGCTGGTGCTTTATGGCGCTTATCGCGGCGCGCGGCGCTGGCCGCGCCTGCTGCCGCTGGTGGTCGCGCTGGTGGTGGGTCTCAGCTTCGCGCTCGCCGTGCAGAAGGTGGCGGAAGGGGCGAAAAGCGCATTTTACCTGCCCCTCGGCCGCGCCTGGGAACTGGCGCTGGGCGGCGCGCTGGTGCTGGCGCGCGATCGCCTGGCGCGTCTGCCCGCCGTGCTGGCGCAGGGGATGAAGCTCGCCGGCCTCGGCCTCATCGTCGCGCCGGCGCTGCTGCTCACCCCCGCGAGCCCGTTTCCCGGGCTCAACGCCTTGGCGCCGGTGCTCGGCGCGGCGCTGCTTCTCATGCCGACCCCGGCGCCCACCCTCGGCGCGCGGCTGCTCGCCCTGCCGCCGCTGCCCTTCATCGGCCGCATCTCCTATTCGCTCTATCTCTGGCACTGGCCGGTCATCGTGTTCGCGCGCCAATACAAGAACGGCGACCCGCTGAGCACCGGGGAGGCGCTCGCGGCCCTCGCGGCGTCCGTGCTGCTGGCCTGGCTCTCCTGGCGGTTCGTCGAGCAGCCGTTCCGCGTGCGCCGGTTTCGTCCGCGCGCGGTGGTGCTGGCGGGCAGCGCCGCCGGCCTGCTGATGGCCGCGCTCAGCTTCGGCATCTATCTCGCCGACGGCATTTCCGGCCGGGTCTCCACGCAGCTGGAGGAATTGGGCTCGCTCACCCGCATGTGGGGGTGGGAGTGCCCGCAGCACGTCTCGCTGGACGGCGGCCCGAGCGTGTGCGTGGCCGGCGCCGATTGGGCGCGCGCGAAAACGCGCGGCGTGATCTGGGGCGACAGCCATGCGGAGCATCTCATGCACCTGCTGGACGTGGCCGGGCGCAAGACCGATACGGCGGTGGCGCTGCTGCGCATCTGCCCGGCGATCTTCTCCGAGGATGGGCTGCGCCGCAAACCGGTGGGCCTGCCGCCCGAATGCGAGCGCACCTATCGCGCCACCCTCGCCATGCTGAAGGCGAATCCGCAGATCAACCTGGTGATCCTCGCCTCCGCCTGGGGCTTCATGCCGGACGCGGTCTATCGCAAGGAAGGGGACGAGACGAGCCATGACGAGGGGCTGCGCCTGATGCGGGAAGCCTTCCTCGATCTGGTGCCGCGCCTCGCATCGCCGGGCCGCAGGATCGTTCTGTTCGCCGACATTCCCCATTGGGCGAGCGATCCGCTGCCCTGCGTCGCCGCCCATGACGGTTCGCTGATGCGTGCGACCTGCCGGCGCGAGGTGGGGCGCCTCACCTCCGCCGAGTTCGGCCCCGACCAGAGCGATGTGAACGCGATGTTCCGCACCCTGCGCGGCGTGCGGGAGGATGTCGTGGTGGCCGTGCCGGCGGACAAGATGTGTGACCGCATGGGGTGCATGGCCCGCTTCGACGGGCAGTTCCTGTATTTCGACCGCGACCATTTCCGCCGCAACATTCCCGTGGCGACGCGCGAGCGGTTCGCCGATCTGCTCGGGCTGCCGGCCTTGATCGATGTGGCCGGCGCCGGGCCCAAGCCTGCGGTGCGCGCCGGCGAATGAGCCTTGGTCGCATTCACGCCGCGACGCCCGGCAATGTGACGCCCGGCAATGTCATGCGCCGTTCATCGATCTTCCCCCAGGCTGCTCACGTTGTGCGCCCGGCGAGCCGGGTTTGAACCATTCCGCAGCGGGGGCGTTCTCTCTGCGGATGACGCAGGAGCAGCACATGAGCATTTTCGGAAAGATCGTGTCGGCCATTTTCGGTCACGGCGCCCAAGCCGAGACCGTCGCGCCGGCCAATGCGCCATCGCCCGGTGGAACTTCGGGTGGCGCGGCGCCTCCCGCGCCCGGTGCCGCTCCCCCCGCGCCGCAGGCCTCGGCCGTGGATGTGGAAGCCGTGCTCGGCGGCCTCGCTGCCAAGACCAGCGAAAAGCTCGACTGGCGCCATTCCATCGTTGATCTGATGAAGCTTCTGGACCTCGACTCCTCGCTCGCGGCGCGCAAGGAACTGGCCCATGAGCTGAATTATTCCGGCGACACCAGCGATTCTGCCACCATGAACATCTGGCTGCACAAGCAGGTCATGACGAAGCTGGCGGAGAATGGCGGCAAGGTTCCCGAAGACCTGAAGCACTGACCGCACGCCAGCGCGCCCAATTCACGCACCCGCGCTCCGTTTCGAGCGCGGGTTTTGTGGGGGGTTTCCCGTGCGCGGGAGGTAAGAGTGCATGTATTCGCGGCGCGATGAGCAATCAGGGAAGCAAGCCTGACATAAGTCCCAAGATTTCGTGAGCGCGGCTCCTCTTGCCTTGCGCGACGGAAGGGCCTATTGCCCGCGGCGGGACACTCCTCCCCAACGAGGAGCGCCCATCTGAAAGGATGGCCATCATGACGACGACTGACGCTCCGGCGACCCGCCCGGAGAACCCTAATTTTTCGTCCGGTCCTTGTGCCAAGCGTCCCGGCTGGACGCTGGACGCGCTGCGCGATGCACCGCTCGGCCGCTCGCACCGCGCCAAGATCGGCAAGACCAAGCTCAAGCAGGCGATCGATCTCACCCGCGACGTGCTCGAGGTGCCGGCCGATTATCGCATCGGCATCGTGCCCGCCTCCGACACCGGCGCGGTCGAAATGGTCCTGTGGTCCATGCTGGGCGCCCGCCCGGTGGACATGCTCGCCTGGGAAAGCTTCGGCGAAGGCTGGGTGACGGACGTCGTCAAGCAGCTCAAGCTCGCCGACGCGCGCATCATGACCGCCCCCTATGGCGAACTTCCCGACCTAAAGGCGGTGGATTTCAGCCATGACGTGGTCTTCACCTGGAACGGCACCACCTCCGGCGTCATGGTGCCGGATGCGGACTGGATCCCCGCCGACCGCGAAGGCCTGAGTATCTGCGACGCCACCTCCGCGGCGTTCGCCCAATCGCTGGATTTCGCCAAGCTCGATGTGGTGACTTTCTCCTGGCAGAAGGTGCTGGGCGGGGAGGCCGCGCATGGCATGCTCATCCTCTCGCCCCGCGCGGTGGAGCGGCTTGAAACCTACAAGCCCGCCTGGCCGCTGCCGAAGATTTTCCGCATGACCAAGGGCGGAAAGCTGATCGAAGGCATTTTCGAGGGCGAGACCATCAACACCCCCTCCATGCTGTGCGTGGAAGACTATATCGACGCGCTCGAATGGGCGAAGTCGGTCGGCGGCCTGCCGGGCCTGAAGGAGCGGTCGAACCGCAATTTCGAAGCCATCGCCCAATGGGTGCATCGCACCGCATGGGTGGATTTCCTGGCCAAGGATCCGGTGACCCGCTCCAACACCAGCGTGTGCCTCAAGGTGGTGGACCCGGATGTTGCCGGCCTTCCCGCCGACGCGCAGGCGGCCTTCGCCAAGGCGCTCTCCGCGGGCCTCGAAAAGGGCGGCATCGCCTATGACATCGGCGCCTATCGCGACGCCCCTCCGGGCCTGCGCATCTGGTGCGGCGCCACGGTGCAGGCGGCCGACGTGGAAGCTCTGACCCATTGGCTCGACTGGGCGTTCAACGTCGCCAAGGGCTCGCTCGCCAAGGCGGCGTGAGCCCGCCGCGCGAACGCTGAAATCCCCTCTCCCGCTTGCGGGGAGGGCCGGGGAGGGGGAACACCTCTCTCCGGCGAGATCAGCGCAAGCCCGCACTCCGGCATTCCTCCTTCCAACCCTCCCCCGCCAGCGGGAGAGGGCCCGAATGGTCGATCTGCGCCCTCGCGTGCTGCGGAACGATCTCAGGCATCCTCATTTCGGAGCCCACACCATGGCCCCTCGCGTTCTCATTTCGGACAAGCTGTCCGACGCCGCCGTGCAGATCTTCAAGGATCGCGGCATCGACGTTGATTTCCAGCCCGACCTCGGCAAGGACAAGGACAAGCTGGCCGAAGTCATCGGCAATTATGACGGCCTCGCCATTCGGTCCGCCACCAAGGTGACGCCGAAGATCCTGGAAAAGGCGACCCGCCTCAAGGTGATCGGCCGCGCCGGCATCGGCGTCGACAATGTGGACATCCCGGCCGCCACCGCCAAGGGCGTGATCGTGATGAACACGCCGTTCGGCAATTCCATCACCACCGCCGAGCATGCCATCGCCATGATGTTCGCGCTCGCCCGCGAGATCCCCGCCGCCGATGCCTCCACCCAGGCCGGCAAATGGGAGAAGAACCGCTTCATGGGCGTCGAGCTGACCGCAAAGACGCTGGGCATCATCGGCTGCGGCAATATCGGCTCCATCGTCGCCGAGCGCGGTGTCGGCCTGAAGATGAAGGTCATCGCGTTCGATCCCTTCCTCTCCGCCGAGCGCGCCAAGGACCTCGGCGTCGAGAAGGTGGAGCTGGACGACCTGCTCGCCCGCGCCGATGTCATCACGCTCCATACGCCGCTGACCGAGAAGACCAAGAACATCCTCTCGGCGGAAAACCTCGCCAAGACCAAGAAGGGCGTGCGCATCATCAATTGCGCGCGCGGCGGCCTGGTGGACGAGGTGGCGCTGCGCGCCGCGCTCGACAGCAAGCATGTGGCCGGCGCCGCCTTCGACGTGTTCACGGTCGAGCCCGCCGAGACCAACCCGCTGTTCGGCCATCCCAATGTGATCTGCACCCCGCATCTCGGCGCCGCCACCACCGAGGCGCAGGAGAATGTCGCCCTGCAGGTTGCCGAGCAGATGAGCGATTATCTGCTTTCGGGCGCCATCTCGAACGCGGTGAACTTCCCTTCCATCACCGCCGAGGAAGCCCCCAAGCTGAAGCCTTTCATCGAACTGGCGGAAAAGCTGGGCTCGTTCGCCGGCCAGCTCACCGACACCGACATCAAGACCGTGCGCATCACCTATGAGGGCGCGGTTGCCGAGCTGAAGGTAAAGGCGCTGACAAGCGCCGCGGTTGCCGGCCTGCTGCGTCCGGTGCTGGCCGACATCAATGTGGTCTCCGCCCCGAGCGTCGCCAAGGAGCGCGGCATCGTGGTGGAGGAAACCACCCGTGCCGCCGAGAGCGACTATGACAGCCTGATCACCCTGACCGTCATCACCGATACGTTCGAGCGCTCGGTGTCGGGCACGGTGTTCGCAGATGGCCGCCCGCGCATCGTCAACATCAAGGGCATCAAGGTGGACGCGGAGTTCGCGCCCTCCATGCTGTACGTCACCAACGAGGACAAGCCCGGCTTCATCGGCCGCTTCGCCAGCCTGTTGGGCGACGCGGGCGTAAACATCGCCACCTTCGCGCTCGGCCGCGACCGGCAGGGCGGAGACGCCATCGCGCTCGTGGAAGTGGACGGCGCGCTGCCGGCCGACGTGATCGCCAAGGTGGAAGCCCTGCCCCATGTGAAGCACGCCAAGGGCCTCGCCTTCTGAGGCGCGCCAATCGCGGACGCTGAAAAAGAAGGCCGCCGGAGCGCCTCCGGCGGCTTTTCATTATCTTGCGAATCCGCGCGTCAGGCCGGCGCGGCAGCGCGGGCGCGGGTGGCGGTGGCGATGCCGGCGATCACCAGCGCATAGCCGACGCCGTGAAACCATTCCAATCGCTCGCCCAGCACCAGGATCGCCAGCGCGGAGCCGAAGACCGGCATGAGATGGAAGAACGGTGCCGCGCGATTGGCACCCACCAGCTCGACACCGCGATTGAACGCCATATAGGCGAGCAGCGATGGCGCGGTCATCACGAAGGCCAGCACCGACAGCGTCGTGCGGTTGAAGTGCAGGATGTGGCCCTGGGCGATCTCCCAGAGCGCGAACGGGATGAGCAGCACCGCGCCCATGCCCATGATGACCGTGAGAAACGACAGCGAACGCATGGGCGGGCGCACCCGCAGGTTTGCCGCATAGAAGGCGTAGATCAGCAGCGCCGTGATAATCCAGATATCGCCCACATTGGGCTTGAGGTGCAGCAGCACGTCGATATCACCACGGCTGACGATCACCACCACGCCCAGCAGCGAGATGATGATGCCGGCGATCTGGCCCTTTGAGAGCCGGTCGCGGAAAAGAAGCAGGCTCCACAGCGCGATCAGCAGCGGCGAGGCGGACTGCACCAGCAGGCCGTTGAGGGCCTGCGTGTACTGGAGCCCGTAATAGCTCATGGCGTTGTAGCAGGCGATGCCGCACGCCGAGAGCAGCACCAGGATCAGCCAGTTGCGCCGCACGAGCGGCCAATCCTCGAGCACCTGCTTGTAGGAGAAGGGCAGCAGAATCAGCGTCGCCCCCGCCCAGCGCAGGCAGGCCAGCGAAATGGGCGGAATCTGGCCGGCCACGAAGCGACCCAACACCATATTGCACGCCCAGAGCAGGGCGGTGATGGAGAGCAGCAGATAGGGCGCGTTGTTGATGCGGTGGCCGAGCCGGCGAAGAGGCGAAAGGGACATGGGACTTCCTGGCGTGCCGCCTTTTCAGGCATTTCACACGCCAGGAAAAGAGAATTTTGATGCACGCACCCATCAGAAACGGTGATGAGTGCGCACCACGGCCAAGCCGTCGCTCATTTTCCGCGCATCTGATCGAGCAATTGGTAGGAGGTAGGATTGTCGGCACACATGCCGCCTCCGCATTCCAGCGTGGTCGAGATCCCGTTCGCCAGCGCCATCGCGGCCGCGAGCGCGACAGCGATGAGGGCCAGACGGGTGGGGCGTCCCGGCACGGCCTCCGGAGCGAACTGGCGGTCGAACAGCAGGAGAATCGCCCCGCCAAGGGCGATGAGGCCGAACACCGCCGCCGCCCAGGCATAGAAATGGATGCCGAAGAAGGCATCGCCATAGGTGCCCTCGCCGGGGATGATGTGCAGCAGCGTCTGCCGCACCGAGACCAGGCCACCGGCAAAGGCCGAGAGAATCATGATCGCATAATGGCTGGGCCGGGGGCCGAACTTCACGTTCAGCGCGAGGCCGATGCCGGCGCCCACGAAGCCCGCGCGCTGCAGCAGGCAGAGCGGGCAGGGCAGGTCGTGGAAGACGATCTGGTCGAAGAACGCCGCCGCCAGGACGATGGTGATGGCGAGCAGCCCGAGAGCGTTGAGCGTGCGGGAGAAAGAGGGTGTCACGACATCCCCCTCACAGCACGAGATTGAGAGGATCGGTGGCGTGCATCTTGAACAGGGTCAGCATCGCCAGCAGCGACAGCGCCCATATCACCATGGACGGAACGCGATGGCCCGCGAGAACCAGCGCGAACGCTACGAAGAAACCGAAAAACGGCAGGGTCATCATGGACGCAGCCCCCCAAGGCCAGTGAAGCCGGCGGCGTCCCGCGCCGCCAGCGATTCAACGTCCGATTCTAGCCCAATTCCGTGACAGACGCCCGAAGCCATCTGCCTATCGGGTTCAGAAACAAGGAAAACTCAGGCTTTGCCGCCGGCCGTGACCCGCGCATGATTGCCGGACGGATCCACCAGCAGCACCGCCCCTTCGCTTTCGGCCAGCGGCTGTCCGGCGGCCGCAAAGCGCGCCTTGAGCGCGGCGATCTCGGCCGGCGGAAGCACGATCTCGAACCAGGCCAGCCCGCTGGCCTTCGCCGGTGGCGGGGCAGCATCCTGCGAGTGCCACACGTTGAGCCCGAGGTGGTGGTGGTATTTGCCGGCGCTGACGAACAAGGCGCCGGGATAGCGGGCCATCACCTCAAACCCGGCGAGTTCCACCCAATAGCGGTGCGCGGCGGCAAGGTCGCTCACCTTAAGGTGGACATGCCCCACGTCCGTGCCGGCGGGCGCCGGGCCGAGCTGCGCACTTTCTGCCGCAAGGCTGCGCAGGTCGAGGCGCAGCGTCGCCATCTCAAGCGTGCCGTCGGGCTTGAACCAGTCGGCCTTTGGGCGATCGCGATAGATTTCGATGCCATTGCCGTCGGGATCGTCGAGATAGAGCGCCTCGCTCACCAGATGATCCGAGGCGGCGAAGGGAATGCCGCGCGCCCGCAGCACGTTCATCCGCACCGCGAGGCTCGCCCGGTCGGGCACGCGGATGGCCGTGTGGAACAGGCCCGGCGCGCGGGCGGGCGGAGCCACGGCATCAGGCGCGTCTTCCAGCACGAGGATCGGCGCCTCGCCGGCACCCAGCACGATGCGGGTATCCTGCGTCGCGAGGCGGGTGAGGCCGACCACCTGCTCATAGAAGGCGGCGAGCGCTTCCGGCGCGCGGGTGCGCAGATGGACCGCGCCCAGCCGCAGCGCGGCGGAAAGCCCGGCCTCGGACGTTGCGGCGGGGGTGAAATCAGAAACGGACATGGGAACAACTCCTGCGCCGTCTGCGGCGCGGATCCGCGGAAAACGCTTCCGCGGGATGGATCGATTTCCTCACATCTATGCCTTCAATCGGCGCCGCGCCATTGCACCGATGCAAACGTGCGCGTGCAAAACGCATCCCCCACATCCGCATGCCCCCGTTCATCCTGTTGAAAGCCCACGCCTCCCAGGCATTGTGACGCTTAGACGATAGTTGAGGCTTGAATGCATTTAGGTCTCCCTTATGGTGCCCGCCCAATGGCGACGTGGACACCAGATCGCCTCAAGTGGAAATGCGGGGACACTCCCAAATGAACATTCTGCTCGCGCTCAGCCGGGCGATCGATGCCGTGAACATCCGCATCGGCAAGGCCGTGGCATGGCTGATCCTGGTGGCCGTGCTGGTTTCGGCGCTGAATGCGGTCATCCGCAAGGTCTTCGATCTCAGCTCCAATTCCTGGCTGGAATTGCAATGGGTGCTATTCGCGGCGGTGTTCCTGCTCTGCGCGTCCTGGACGCTCATCGACAATGAGCACATCCGCATCGACATTATCAGCTCGCGCCTGCCCAAGCGCACCCGCGACGGCATCGATATTTTCGGGCACATCTTCTTCCTGATGCCGTTCGCCATCGTGCTGCTGGTGACTTCGATCCCGTTCGCGCTCAATTCCTTCAACATCAACGAGCAATCCCTGAACGCCGGCGGCCTGCCCCAATGGCCGGCGAAGGCCCTGGTGCCCATCGGCTTCTTCTTCCTGCTGCTCCAGGCGATCTCCGAACTCATCAAGCGCGTCGCCATCATCACCGGGCGGATCGAAGACCCCAACGAGAATGTGGGCGGTCATCTCGCCCTCGCCGCCGAGGCGGAGCGCCTGCTGGCGGACGCCGAGCGGGTGGACATTCCCCTCGACACGACCCCCAAGGCCTGAGCGGGAGAACAGAAGAATGTCCGCGTCCCGCACCCTCAAGGTCGGCCTCGTGCTCGCCTGCGCCCTGGTTCTGCTCGGCGTTTCCAGCGATTTCGCGTTCGCCGCCGAACCCGGCCTGCGCGGCTGGTTCACCCACAACATGGCACCGATCATGTTCGGCGCCCTCGTGCTGTTCCTGCTGCTCGGCTATCCCGTGGCCTTCGCGCTGGCCGCGAACGGCCTCATCTTCGGCCTCATCGGCATCGAGCTCGGCCTGTTCCGCCCGGATTTCCTCCAGGCGCTGCCGGAGCGCGTCTACGGCACCATGAACAACGAGGTGCTGCTCGCGGTCCCGTTCTTCACCTTCATGGGGCTGGTTCTCGAACGCTCCGGCATGGCGGAGGACCTGCTCGACACCATCGGGCAGGTGTTCGGCTCGATCCGGGGCGGCCTGGCCTATGCGGTGATCTTCGTGGGCGCGCTGCTGGCCGCCACCACCGGCGTGGTCGCGGCCTCCGTCATCTCCATGGGCCTGATCTCGCTGCCGATCATGCTGCGCTACGGCTATGACCGGCGCGTCGCTTCCGGCGTCATCGCGGCGTCGGGGACCCTCGCCCAGATCATCCCGCCCTCGCTGGTGCTGATCGTGATGGCGGACCAGCTCAACCGCTCGGTGGGCGACATGTACACCGGCGCCTTCCTGCCGGGCCTGATCCTCGCCTGCCTCTACGCGCTCTATATCTTCATCATCTCCACCTTCTTCCCCACCGCGACCCCCGGCCTGCCGCTGGAAGCGCAGAACCTGCGTGATCCCCAGCAGAAGATGATGCCCTCGCGCATCCTCGGGGCGATCGCCGCGGCGGGCTTCGCGGTGCTCATCACCACCGGCTCGCTGCCGGGGCTGACGGCGGACTTCATTCCCGGCGTCGCGAACCTCGCGGTGTGGGGCGTGGCCTCGTTCGTGCTGCTTTATTTCGTGATGAGCGGCACCGCCAAGCTGCTGACGCCCTCGCTGTTCATCGCTCTCGCCATCGCGATCGGCGCGTCCATCTATGTGATGCAGCAGGGCAGCGTGAAGTTCGGCGCCGATTATGTCGTGCTCACCATGTCCATGACGGTGGGCCTCGCCTTCGTGGTCGCGGTCATCAACCGGGTGTTCAAGCTCGGCCTGCTGTCCAAGCTCGCCGAGCAGGTGGTGTTCGTCATGGTGCCGCCGCTGGCGCTGATCTTCCTCGTGCTCGGCACCATCTTCATCGGCGTCGCGACGCCGACCGAGGGCGGCGCCATGGGCTCGGTGGGCGCCATTCTGCTGGCGTCCGCGCGCGGGCGGCTGAAGTTCGATTTGCTGCGGCAGGCCACCTATTCCACCGCCAAGCTCTCGGCCTTCGTGCTGTTCATCCTGCTGGGCGCGCGCGTGTTCTCGCTCACCTTCTACGGGGTGGACGGGCATCATTGGGTGGAAGAACTGCTCACCTCGCTTCCAGGCGGCCAGACCGGCTTCCTGATCGTCGTGAACCTGCTGGTGTTCGTGCTGGCCTTCTTCCTCGATTATTTCGAGCTGGCCTTCATCATCATCCCGCTGCTGGGGCCGGCGGCCGACAAGCTGGGCATCGATCTGATCTGGTTCGGCGTGATCCTGGCGGTGAACATGCAGACCTCGTTCATGCATCCGCCGTTCGGCTTCGCCCTGTTCTTCCTGCGCTCGGTGGCACCCAAGGTGCCGTATCTCGACCGCGTGACGGGACGGCGCATGGAGCCGGTGACCACGGGGCAGATCTATTGGGGCGCGGTGCCGTTCGTGTGCATCCAGCTTCTGATGGTGGCGCTGGTGATCCTGTTCCCGCAGATGGTCACGCACTACAAATCGGGCGGTGTTTCGCTGGATCAGAACCAGATCCAGCAGCAGTTCGACAGCATCTCGCCCAATATCGGCGACCCGCCGCCTCCCGTGCTCGATTTCGGCAAATAGCCGGGGCGACCAGCCAAAAGAAAAGAGCGCCGATGCGGATCGGCGCTCTTTTTGTTTTCCTGCGTGGAAGTCGGCGCGAGGGAAGCGAAGCTCAGGCCGCCTTCTGGGCTTCGCGGTCCACGATCGCGACAATGTCCGCCATGATGCGGTTCAGCTCGAAATTCTTCGGCGTATAGACCGCCGCCACGCCGATCGCCTTGAGCTGGGCTTCGTCCTCGGGCGGAATGATGCCGCCGACCACCACCGGCACGTCGGTCAGTCCCTCGGCGCGCAGGCGGTCCATCACGTCGCGCACCAAAGGCACGTGGGAGCCGGAGAGGATGGACAGGCCGATGACATGGACGCTCTCCTCCAGCGCGGCATTGACGATTTCCGCCGGGGTGAGGCGGATGCCCTCATAGACCACTTCCATGCCGGCATCGCGGGCGCGCACGGCGATCTGCTCGGCGCCGTTGGAATGGCCGTCCAGGCCCGGCTTGCCCACCAGGAACTTGATGCGGCGGCCGAGCTTGGCGGAGACCGCCTCGACGCCGGCGCGCACCTCGTCCAGGCCCTTGGTGTCGATCCGCGCGGCGCGGCCGACGCCGGTGGGCGCGCGATATTCGCCGAACACTTCGCGCAGGCACGCGCCCCATTCCCCGGTGGTGATGCCCGCCTTCGCACAGACGATGGAGGGCTCCATGATGTTGCGGCCTTCCTGCGCGGCGCTGCGCAGGCCGGCCAGCGCCGCCTCCACCGCCGCCGGATCGCGCGCGGCGCGCCAGGCCTGGAGGCGGGCGATCTGCTCCGGCTCCACATGCTCGGGCACGGTGAGGATGGAGCCTTCGCCCGTGGTGAGGGGGGACGGCTCGGTCTCAGTCCAGCGGTTGACGCCGACCACCACCTGCTCGCCGCGCTCGATGTTCTCCAGCCGGCGGGTGTTGGATTCCACCAGCGCCTGCTTCATGTAGCTGTTCTCGACCGCCGCGACCGCGCCGCCCATGGCCTCGATGCGGGCCAGTTCGTCCCGCGCCTCGTCCTTCAGCGCCTCGACCTTCTTGGCGATCTCGGTCGAGCCGTCGAAGATGTCGCCATATTCCAGCAGGTCGGTTTCATAGGCCACCACCTGCTGCATGCGCAGCGACCATTGCTGGTCGAACGAGCGCGGCAGGCCGAGCGCCTCGTTCCAGGCCGGCAGTTGCACGGCGCGGGCGCGCGCCTTCTTGGAGAGCGTCACCGCCAGCATTTCCAGCAGGATACGATAGACGTTGTTCTCGGGCTGCTGCTCGGTGAGGCCGAGCGAATTCACCTGCACGCCATATCGGAACAGCTTCTGCTTCGGGTCGGTGATGCCGTAGCGGTTGACGCAGATCTCGTCCCACAGATCCACGAACGCGCGCATCTTGCACATCTCGGTAATGAACCGCATGCCGGCGTTCACGAAGAAGGAGATGCGGCCCACCACCTCGCCGAACACGGCGCCGTCCGCCTCGCCGGAATTCTTCACCGTGTCGAGAATGGCGATGGCGTTGGCGAGCGCGAAGGCGAGCTCCTGCACCGGTGTCGCGCCGGCCTCCTGCAGATGGTAGGAGCACACATTCATGGGATTCCAGCGCGGCAGGTGCTCGGTCGTGAAGACGATCACGTCCTTGGTGAGCCGCATGGACGGCGCCGGCGGGAACACATAGGTGCCGCGCGAGAGATATTCCTTGATGATGTCGTTCTGCGTGGTGCCTTGCAGCAGCTTGCGATCCGCGCCCTGTTCGTCGGCGGCCGCGATGTAGAGCGCCAGCAGCCAGGGCGCGCAGGCGTTGATGGTCATGGAGGTGTTCATCTCGGCGAGCGGAATGTCCTGGAACAGGGTCCGCATGTCGCCGAGATGGGAGATCGGCACGCCCACCTTGCCCACTTCGCCGCGCGCGAGGGGGTGGTCGCTGTCGTAGCCGGTCTGGGTGGGCAGGTCGAAGGCGACCGAAAGGCCCGTCTGGCCCTTTGCCAGATTGGAGCGGTAGAGGCGGTTGGAGTCCGCGGCAGTGGAATGACCCGCATAGGTGCGGAACAACCAGGGTTTATCGCGGCTGGTCATTGTCACGTCCTCATTCTCCACCCAAGAATTGCAATAATGTGCGCTGCAACGCGGCCGTCGTCGATTGGAAAATGTGCGATGCGGCGGCAAACGTGCGCAGCGCGGTCAGCGCTTCACGAGGCCGATGACGAACAGCAGGATTATGGCACCGATCGTGGCGCTGATGATCTGGCCCAGCAGCCCGCCGACGATGAAGACGTTCCCGAACAGGAAACCGCCGATCAGCGCGCCGACGATGCCGACGGCCACATTGCCGAGCGCGCCGAACCCGCCGCCGCGATACAGCTGGCCGGCGAGCCAGCCGGCGATTGCGCCAATGAGGAGCATTCCGATAAGGCCGATCATGGCGATCCTCACAAACGAAAACGGAAATGGCGCGCGCGCCGGGACTTGGATTTTTGCCTGAAAGCCACGGTCCGGTCGAGTGCGCCCCTCTCGCCGAGCTTCTGAAACGGCGGATTTGCGTCAAGTCCTCGACCAAAGTCTGGGGCGCGCCGGGGCGCGGGGCCGTGCAACCTTGCCCGCGAGTCCCGGCAGACGCGGCGCGCGCGGCCCGGTCCGCGCGCGGTTGCAGCCCGGCGCGGGGAAAGCATTGACGCGTCATAAACGGGGCTCGCCAGCGGAATTTTCTCTGCTACGCTGCAACGCGAAACAAATGCGGCCGAAACGGCCCCGGAGGAAGGAAGGACGGGAGCTATGGGTCAGACTGCAGTCGCCAGCGCGCCAGGCGGCGCCGCCGTGAAGGATCTGTACGAGCTGGGCGAAATCCCGCCCCTGGGCCATGTGCCCGCCAATATGTACGCCTGGGCGATCCGCCGCGATCGCCACGGACCGCCGGAACAATCCTTCCAGGTCGAGGTGGTCCCCACCTGGACCCTCGGCGAGAGCGACGTGCTGGTGCTCGTGATGGCCGCCGGTGTCAATTACAACGGCATCTGGGCCGGGCTCGGGCAGCCGATCTCTCCCTTCGACGTTCACAAGGCGCCCTTCCACATCGCCGGCTCCGATGCCTCGGGCATCGTCTGGGCGGTGGGCTCCAAGGTGAAGCGCTGGAAGGTGGGCGACGAGGTCGTGGTTCACTGCAACCAGGACGACGGGGACGACGAGGAGTGCAACGGCGGCGACCCGATGTTCTCCCCGTCCCAGCGCATCTGGGGCTATGAGACGCCGGACGGCTCCTTTGCCCAGTTCTGCCGGGTGCAGGCGCGCCAGCTCATGCCGCGCCCGCTGCATCTGACCTGGGAAGAATCCGCCTGCTACACGCTCACCATGGCGACCGCCTATCGCATGCTGTTCGGCCACCCGCCGCACACGGTGAAGCCGGGCGACTATGTGCTGGTGTGGGGCGCCTCGGGCGGCCTCGGCGTGTTTGGCGTTCAGCTCGCCGCCGCGTCCGGCGCCCATGTCATCGGCGTCATCTCGGACGAGACCAAGCGGGACTACGTGCTCGGCCTTGGCGCCAAGGGGGTGCTGAACCGCAAGGACTTCAATTGCTGGGGGCAGCTGCCCAAGGTCAATTCGCCCGAATATACGGAATGGACCAAGGAAGCCCGCAAGTTCGGCAAGGCGATCTGGGACATCACCGGCAAGCGCGACGTGGATATCGTGTTCGAGCATCCGGGCGAGCAGACCTTTCCGGTCTCGACCCTGATCGCCAAGCGCGGCGGCATGATCGTGTTCTGCGCCGGCACCACCGGCTTCAACATCACGTTCGACGCCCGCTATGTGTGGATGCGGCAGAAGCGCATCCAGGGCTCGCACTTCGCCCATCTCAAGCAGGCCTCCGCCGCGAACCAGTTCATCATCGACCGGCGCGTGGACCCCTGCATGTCGGAAGTGTTCCCCTGGGATCGCATTCCGCTGGCCCACACCAAGATGTGGAAGAACCAGCATGCGCCCGGCAACATGGCGGTCCTGGTGAACGCCCCCCGCACCGGCCTGCGCAGCTTCGAGGACGTGCTGGAAGCCACCGCCGCCGGCTGATCGCCCGGCGCCGCAGCATAAATCGCGCACGCAATACGACACGGGAGCAGGGCCTGCTCCCGTGCTTTTTCATGTGTGACAGAGGTCCCCGCGCCTCGCGCCTTTCCCTGTCCTGTCGCCTTGCTGCCTGTGTTTATCTCGCGATGCCGGACGCGTCTGCTGCGGGAATGCGAAGCTTTTGCTTCCGCACAGGCCGCCGGGCCTCTACACCCGCGTGATGACCCCTTCCCCTGAACTTTTCACCGATCCCATCGCCCGTCCCGCAGCCGCCGCGCCTGCGGCCCATGTGGCGGTCATCGGCGCCGGCCCGGCGGGGCTCATGGCCGCCGATCGATTGATCGCGCAGGGCCATCGGGTGAGCGTGTTCGAGAAGATGCCCTCGCCGGCGCGCAAATTCCTCATGGCCGGGCGCGGCGGGCTCAATATCACCCATAGCGAGCCGCTGGAGCATTTCCTCTCCCGCTATGGCGAGATCGCGCCGCTGCTGGACGGGGCGATCCGCGCCTTTCCGCCCGATGCCGTGCGCGGGTTCGCGGCGGAACTTGGCGAGACCACCTTCATCGGCTCCAGCGGCCGGGTGTTTCCCGACAGTTTCAAGGCCTCGCCCTTGCTCCGGGCATGGCTGCGGCGGCTCGGCACCCTCGGCGTGGAGCTGCACACGCGGCACGAATGGCGCGGCTGGGCCCCCACCGGCGCCCTGATGTTCGAAACGCCGGAAGGAGCAAAGGAGATCGTCGCCGATGCGACGCTCCTCGCGCTCGGCGGCGCGTCCTGGCCCCGGCTCGGGGGCGACGGGGGCTGGACGCAGCATCTCGCGCCGCGCGGCATCGCGCTCGCCCCATTCGTGCCGGCCAATATGGGGTTGGAGGTCGATTGGTCCGTGCCGTTCCGCGACCGATTTGCCGGCGAGCCCTTGAAGCGCATCGCGCTCTCCTGCGCCGGCGCGGGTCCCGTGCGCGGGGAAGCCGTGGTGACGGCGCGGGGCCTGGAGGGCGGGGCGGTCTATGCGCTCTCCCGCGCGGTGCGCGACCGTCTCGCGGCGGAGGGCGAAGCCCAGCTGCGGCTCGACCTGCGCCCGGATTTCGACCAGGCGCTGATCACGCGGCGGCTGGCGACGGGGCCGCTGAAACAATCGCTCTCCAATCGCCTGCGCAAGGCGGTGGGCCTCTCGCCGGTGGCGGTGGGGCTGCTGCGCGAGGCGGCAGGCGTCGCCTTGCCCACCGATCCGGCCGCGCTGGCGCGCCTCATCAAGGCCGCGCCCATCCAGGTACGTGCGGTCGCCGGGCTGGAGCGGGCGATTTCGAGCGCCGGCGGCATCGCCTTCGACGCGCTGGACGATCATTTCATGCTGCGGGTCGTTCCGGGCACCTTCGCCTGCGGGGAAATGCTGGATTGGGAAGCCCCGACCGGCGGCTATCTGCTGCAGGCCTGTTTCGCCACGGGTCGGGCGGCGGCGGAGGGCATCTCCGCCTTCCTTGCGGCACGCGCTACCCCTTGAAGCCGCCGGACGCGAGATAGGCCTCTTCCTCCGCCGTCATGGAACGGCCGAGGATGGGATTGCGATGGGGAAATCGGCCGAAGCGGGCGATCACGTCGCGATGAAGGATCGCGTATTTCAACTCTTCCGTCTGGCTCAGCTTCTCGTAGAGCGCCACGCAGCGCTCCTGGCAGGCGAGATCCTCGGCATGCATCAGCGGCAGGAAGAAGAAGGCGCGCAGCTGCGGTTCGAAGGATTGCTCGAACCCGCGTGCCAGGGCGCGGTCCGCCACCTGCCGCGCGGCGGCATCGGTGGCGAAGGCGCGCGGCGTGCCACGGAAGGCATTGCGCGGCACCTGGTCCAGCAGCAGCACCAGGGCGAGCGCGCCCTCGGCGCTGTCCTCGTAATCCGAAAGAATACTCGCTCCCGCGCCACGGGCGACCGCATCTTCATGCGCCGGCAGAAGGCGGGCGCGCACCTCGGTATCGAAGGCGGGATCGGACGAGAACCAGCGATCATAACCCGCCGCGCGCCAGAAGCCGACGATCTCGGACGGGGAGGGCAGGGAAGTCATCGCGTTTGCCTCATGCCGGCGGGGGCGAGGGGATTGTCGGTGAGCGCGGCGTGGTCCGGCGTATCCACCTGCGGAATGCCGAGGAAGGCGGAGAACAGGCGCCGCACCACCGCCGGGTCGAGATCGCGCACGATCATCACGAGGCGCGTGCGGTGGTCGTCGTCCGGCCAGGCCGGCAGACGGGTCGGCGGGTGCATCACGTGCTGCACGCCGTGCAGCACCATGGGCGCGTCCGGATCGTCGGCCAGCTTCACGATGCCCTTCAGGCGAAGCAGGTTTGCGCCATAGGTGGCGCGCAGCAGTTCCAGGAACAGATCGAGGGTGGAAGCGGAGACAGCGGCATCGGTCGCGAGCGTGAACGCCTTGATGCGCGCGTCATGGCGGTTGGGGTCATGCGGCGCGCCGGCTTCTTCCTCGGCGGCGGCGACACGCTCCTCCGCCAGCCAGCGGGCGACATCGGGGCTCTTGCGGCTCGGATCATAGAGCCCGGCCTTGAGCAGGGCATCGCCCGTGGCCTCGCCTTTCGCGGCGTCGAGCACCGGCGCGGCGGGGGCGAGCCGGTGCAGCCGGGCCTTCAGGGCCGCGAGCGCCGTGCGCTGGGCGTCGGTCTCCACTAGGTCGGTCTTGGTGAGCACGAGCCGGTCGGCCATGGCCGCCTGCTTCACCGATTCGGGTTGGGCGTCGAGGGTCGCATCGCCATTGATCGCGTCCACCACCGCCACCACGCCATCGAGCCGATAGCGCATCACCAGATAGGGATGGGTCATCAGCGTGAAGAGGATGGGGGCGGGATCGGCGAGGCCGGTGGTTTCGATCAGTACGCGCGAGAAGGGCGGCAGGCGGTTGTTGTCCCGCCCGCGCAGCAGGTCCTCCAGCGCGGAGACGAGATCGCCGCGGACGGTGCAGCACACACAGCCGCTCGCCAGCAGCACCACGCCTTCGGACACTTCGCGCACGAACAGATGGTCGAGCCCGATCTCACCGAACTCGTTGATCAGCACGGCGGTGTCGGCGAGGGCGGGATCGGCCAGCAAGGCATTGAGCAAGGTGGTCTTGCCCGCGCCGAGGAAGCCCGTGAGCACGGTCACCGGGATCGGCTCGGGCGGCCCGGCGCGCTTGGCGGTGGATGAAGGGGCCGGTGCGGCCTCATCGAGCGACGGCAAGGAAGTCATGTCATTTCATCCACGCGGCAGGCCGCTTCACGCCGGGCGCCGATCCGGTCCGGCCGCGCCCGATACGTGCCTATAGGGCAGCGCGAGCGCGGGACCAAGCGGCGGGACGGACGGAGCCATCCGGCAAAACGCAAGAGCCGGGCATGCCCTGAAAGGTTAGGTGGGAAGGCCGCGTGCCGCCGCAAGGGCATGAAGCGCACCGCGGTGCGGGAAGCGTAAGGCCGCGACAGCAAGAATCGCGAGCCGTTCGAAGCCTCCACCGGGTCTGGGCGGACCGGACAAAGCGCGCCAGGGAAAGGTCAGGCGCCCGGCTTGGTGGGGGCGGAGGGCGGCGGGCCGAAGGTGAGGGGGTCGCCGCCGCCGTCGGTCGCCGCGGGCTTGGCTGGCTTCGGCTTCGGCTTGGCCGCCGGTTCGGCGGTAGCGGATGCGCCGGCCGGTGCCGGCTTCTTGGCGGGTGCCGGCGTGCCGGTGGTCGTGCTGGCTTCCTTGGCCTGGGGCTTGGGCTTCGCCGCGGGCTTGGCGGCTGCCGCATCCGAATTTGCGGCATCGGCCTTGGCGCCGGTGTTTTTGGGCTTGGCGGCGGGGGCCTGGGGATCCGCATTGGCGGTGGCCGCCGGCTTTTTCTTCTTCGGAGCCGGGGGTTCATCCGGCGCCATGGCGGATTCCGGGGAGATCGGCGCGCTGCGTGGGCCAACGAAGACCGGGATGGGCGGCATGGAGGGCGGCAGGTTCTGCAGCAAAGCCGCGCCCTCGCCCTTGCTGAAGCCGGCCGCGACCGCCGCCGAGACGGCATAGGAATTGGCGCCCTCGCCCGAGCCCGCGAACAGGCTGTCGTCCTCGTTCTCGGCCGCCGCCACGGCGCGCTTGCGGCCGCAGATCTGGGGCGACATGTCGGTGGGCGCGCCACCGGTGTCGGCCAGCGTATCGAGGGTGGGAGAGGAGGCGCCAAAGATCGACCAGGAGGGCTGGAAGCCCTTTTCGAACAGCAGCGCCGCCTGCTCTGTGCGCACAACAGCGGACGGTGCGCCGAGGATGACCGCGATCAACCGCTTGTTGCCGCGCGTGGCGGTGGCCACCAGATTGAAGCCCGACGCGCAGATGAAGCCGGTCTTCATGCCGTCGGCGCCGGGATAGCGGTCGATCAGGCGATTGTAATTGCGCAGCACCCGCTTGCCGATCTTGATGGCCGGGATGCGGAACAGCATTTCGTGTTCGGGGAAATGATAGATCAGCGCCCGCGCCAGCACCGCGAGATCGCGTGCGGTGGTGAACTGGTCGCTATTGGGCAGGCCGTTGGGATTCTCGAAATGGCTGCCGGCCATGCCAAGACGGGCGGCGGTGTCGTTCATCTCGGCAACGAAGGAGGGCACGCTGCCGCCGACGCCTTCCGCGATCACCACGGCCATGTCGTTGGCCGATTTCACCAGAAGCATCTTCAGCGCATTGTCCAGCGTCACCTGCGTGCCCGCGGCAAATCCCATCTTGGTGGGCTGCATGGAGGCGGCATAAGGCGAAACCGTCATCAGCGTATCGGGCGTGATGCGCCCCTCGCGCATGGCGTTCAGCGCCACATACACGGTCATGAGCTTGGTGACGGAGGCGGGATACCAGGGCTTGCCGGCTTCCTGCTGTTCCAGAACCTTGCCCGTGTCGGCTTCCACCAGAAGGATCGGGGTGGCTTGACCCGCAGTCGCGAGCGCGCCGAGAGCGGCAATCGCGAGGGTCAGGCGGCGCAGAACGCCGCAAGCAGACAGACAGGACAAGCCCGGCAAAGTTGGCTCCGTAGCTGGAAAGACCCCCGTGGCCTTGCTTTCCTTAGCTCTTTTCGGGGCATCCGGAAAGACGAAAGCAGTGCACGCGGGCCAGCCATGCAAGCGTCAGCTTGAATGCAGCAGGGGTGCGTGGGCGTGAACCCCGCATCTTTAGGACCGGCGGGGTGTGCCATGGCATTGCGGCGGCGCTCACGTTTCCGCGAGCGGGCGCTCCACATGCGTCCCGTCGTCCAGGAACTGGGCGCGCGCGAGTTCGGCGAACCGGCCGCCCAGCCGCATCAATTGATCGAAACTGCCCGCCTCGATCACGCGCCCCTCGTCGAACACCAAGATGCGATCGGCATTGCGCACCGTCGCGAGCCGATGGGCGATGACGAAGGTGGTGCGGCCCTTCATCACCTCGTCCAGCGCCGCCTGCACCTTGGCCTCGGTTGTGGCGTCGAGGGCGCTGGTGGCTTCGTCCAGAATCAGGATCGGCGGGTCCTTGAGCAAAGCGCGGGCGATGGAGAGGCGCTGGCGCTCGCCGCCGGAAAGCGCGCGCCCGCGTTCGCCCACCAGGGCGCGCAGGCCCTCCGGGTTACGCTCCACCAGTTCCAGCGCCTGGGCGCGGGAGAGGGCGAGGCGCATTTCGTCCAGGGTCGCATCCGGCTTGCCGACGCGCAGATTGTCCTCGATGGAGCGGTTGAACAGCATCGCCTCCTGGAACACCACGCCGATCTGCCGCCGCAGGGAGGAGAGCGTGATCTCGCGGATGTCGGTGCCATCCACAAGCACGCGGCCGGACTGGGGATCGAACACCCGGTGCAGCAGCGCGAGGGCGGTGGATTTGCCGGCGCCCGTCGTGCCCACCAGCGCGACGGTTTCTCCCGGGGCAGCATGCAGGCTCACATCACGCAGCGCGGCCCGCTTGCCGTCATAGGAGAAGGAGACATCCTCGAACCGCACGTCGCCCTTCACGGTTGCCAGGTCCAGGGCGCCGGGCCGGTCGCGCACGGCGCCGACCGTGTCGAGCACCTCGAAGAACTGGCCGAGCCCCGGCGCGCTCATCACGAGATGGTTGACGAAGCTCACCGTATGGTCGAGCCGGCCGATGAGCATGGTGGCGAAGCCCACATAGGTGACGATATCGCCGATCGCCGCCAAGCCCTGCAGGTGCAGCCAGGTGCCGATCAGCAGGATGGCGAGAATGGTCAGGGTGGTGGCGGCCTTGGTGGCCATGGAGACCACCGCCCACCACGACAGAACCGGAATCTGCGCCGCGAGAAGCTGGCTCGCCGTGGCGCGCAGGCCGCTCACCTCGGCTTCGATGCGGGTGTAGCTCTGGATCACCGCCACATTGCCCAAGGCGTCGGTGGCATGCTCGGCGAGGCTGGAATTGTGTTCCTCCACCTCTTCCTGCATCGCCTGGGTGCGGCCGAGCACATAGGTGGTGACGATGCCGAACACCACGATCAGCGCGATCAGCACCAGGCCCAGCCGCCAGTTGATGTAGATGCCCACCGGCAGCAGCACGAGCAGCGAAACGATCGCCGCGCAATCCTCGCGGAAGAAGGAGAGCCACGTGCTCCAGAGCGAATCCGTGCCCTGCAGCATCACCTTCAGCAGGCGGCCCGAATGGGTCTCGCCATGGAAGGAGAGGGGGAGTTGAAGCACGTGTTCGAAATATTCGGTCAGCACGCCCAGCCGCCGGCGATGCGCAAGGCGGTCGGCATGCAGCGAGATCAGCACGCCGGCGCCGATGTTGAACAGGCCGAAACCGACCCACGCGGCGAGCAGCGGGGTCAGGACGGCGACCAGCGAGGGGCCGCCTTCCCGCTGGGCGCCGGCGAGCGCCTCGATGATGCGGCCGAACAGGATCGGCTCGGCGAACTGGGCCATGGCGAGCGCGACATTGCCGATGGCAAGCGCCAGGCCCACTTTGGCCAGCGGCCCCAGCATGCCGAGGGCCCTCGCATAGATGCGCAGCAATTGCATGGCCCGCTCCTTCCCGATCGCGGCGCAGAAAAGCGGAGATAAAGGGCGCCCGCAAGGCGAAGCACGCGCTGTCGTGCGGCCGAGCCCGCGCCCAAGCGCTGCGAGCGCGTTCCGGGCAAGGGTCTCAGCCCGGCGCGGCCTTCAGGCTCGCGGAAGCTTTCAGTCCTGTCGACGCTTTCAGTCCTGTGGACGCTTGCCCCATCCGCCTCCGCCGGCGGTAACCATTTCGATCCGGTCTCCGGTGGCGAGGCGGTGGGGGCCGCTTTTGGCCGGCAGCGTGCGGGCCGGGCCGTCTCCCGTGCGCAGGGTGAACCGGGCGAGCTGACCTGCCTCTCCGCCGCCCACGCCATGGGCCGGGCTTTCGGTACGCTCGCCAAGGATCGAGGCCTCCACACCATCGGTGAGGATTTCCAGCGCCTTGCGAACGCCGTCGCCGCCCTGGCGCAGTCCCCGTCCGCCGCTGCCGGGCACCAGCTCATAGGCGAGGAAGCGGATCGGCATCGCGATTTCGGCCGCTTCGATGGGCAGGTTCATGGTGTTGCCCATGTGCACCCGGATGCCGCTTGCGCCATCGCCCATCCTGCTGGCGCCCGAGCCGCCGCCCACCGTCTCGTAATGGACGAAGCGGCTGGCGGTGCGTGGATCGACCCCGCCCAGCGTGTAGACGCAGGCCGAACCATAGCTCCCCGCCGGCACGCGCTCGGGATAGGCCTTGGCCAAGGCGGCGAGCAGCACGTCGACGATGCGGTTGGAGGTCTCGGTATTGGCCGCGACGACCGAGGCCGGGTAGGCCGCATTCACGATGGAGCCTGTCGGGGCGACGATCTGCGCCACGTCATACACGCCCTGATTGGGGGGCACGTCGCCCCCCACAAGTGCAAGCAGCGTGTAATAGACCGAGGAGGCCGTGACGGCGAACGGCGCGTTGACCGGCCCTTTCACGCACGGGGAGGAGCCGGTGAAATCCACCGTGATGGCTTCGCCCGCCTTGACGATGCGCGCGCGAATGCGCGGTCGGGCATAGGGGTCGATGCCATCGCCGTCCAGCGTCTCCTCGTGGGTGACATCCGCATCCGGCAGGTGCGCGAGCCGCGAGCGCACGAGCCGGCGGGTATAGGTCTGCGCATCGGCCATGATTTCGGCGAGCACGTCCGGGCCATAGGCCCGCGCGAGTTCGCCGACGCGCTGGTCCGCCCGCCGGGCGCCGGCGATCTGGGCGCGGAAATCGCCGTAGCGGTCCTCGGGCACGCGCACATTCGCGAGCACCAAAGCGAGGATGTCCTGCCGGGGCTGGCCATTCTCGATGATCCGCAGCGGCGGGATGCGCAGCCCTTCCTTCGTGATCTCGTCGCACACGCTGGAGCTTCCCGCCGCGATGCCACCGATATCCGGCCAGTGCACGCGGCTGAGCGAGAAGCCGCACAGCGCTTCGCCGTGGAAAATGGGCATGATGAGCGAGACGTCGGGCAGATGGGTGCCGCCGGCATAGGGATCGTTGACGATGACACCGTCGCCCGGACGCCAGCCGGCGATGGGGAAAGCCTCGAACACCGCGCGCACCGTGAAGGGCACGGCGCCGAGGTGAACGGGAATGTCGCGGCCCTGGCCCACCACGCGGCCGGTCGCGTCGAGCAGCGCGCAGGACAGATCCGCCGACAGGCTGAGAAGCGGTGAGAACGAGGTGCGCATGATGACGTGCTTCATGTCGGCGCAGATGGCGTAGAGCGCACTGCGCACGACCTCGAACGTCACCGGGTCACGGTCGATAATCCTTTGCGGGCCGGTATTCACCGAAATCCTCCCGACAATGCGATGTTCACCTGGCCGTGGGCGCCGATCCTGGCCGTCTGCCCGTCATGGACCCAAACGGTTGCGCCCGCATGCTCGATGACGAGCGGGCCCGTGAGCGCCGCGCCATGGGCGTCGGCGGCCCTGTAGATCGGCACGCGGGAGGTTTCGCCGGTGCGCGTCAGCAGATCGATGTGGCGCGCCGGCTGCGCGTCACGCGCGACAGCGTCCGGATCCGAGAACAGAAGATCGCCGCTATGGCCCATGTCGCCGATGGCGATCAGCCGCGCGTTGACCGCCTGCACGCGGGCATCGGGCAGGTCGAATCCGTATTCCGCGCGGTAGACGTCGCGGAAACGCCGGACGATTTCGCCGATCGCCGGCAGCGGCGTGTCGATTGGCCCGAGCGGGACCGGCAGCTCGAAAAGCTGGCCGGAGAATCGCGCTTCCAAAACGCGCACGGGTGCCTGGCGGGTGATGCCCTGCGGCTCCGCCGCCATCAGCGCGTCCGTCCGCGCCACGAGCTGATCGAAGGTGGCGGCAAGGGCCGCGTCTTCGAGTTCGTCGAGATGGCGCAGCAAGGTGGTCGTCACCTCGTGGCGCACATTGCCGAGCGTGGCGCCGAGGGCGCTGAACATGCCGGGGTAGGGCGGGACGATGACCTCGGCCGCGCCGATCTCCGCACCCACCGCAGCCGCGTGAAGCGGACCCGCGCCGCCCGAGGCCAGCAAGGCGAAATCGCGCGGATCGAGGCCTCGCCGGGTGGTGGTCAGGCGCACCATCTCCGCCATGTTGGCAACGGCGATGTCGATGATGGCATAGGCCGCGCGGGCGAGGGGCCAGCCGAACGGCTCGGCCACATGCTGGCGGACGGCGGCGATGGCCGCTTCGCGATCGAACGCCACGCCGCTCGCTTCGAACAGCTCCGCCGATAAGGTGCCGATCACCGCATGGGCGTCTGTCACCGTGGGGTGCGTGCCGCCTCGACCATAGCAGGCGGGCCCGGGGTTGGCCCCCGCGCTCGCAGGGCCGACCTTGAGCACCCGCGCCTCGTCGATCCAGGCGATGGAGCCGCCGCCCGCGCCGATCTCCACCAGGTCCAGCACCGAGCTGCGGATGGCGTAACCGCCGACATCGTGGCCGTCGACCAGGCGGTCGGCATAGAATTCCGTGGTCATCTCCGGCTGTCCGGTGCGGATCACGCCAGCCTTGGCCGTGGTGCCGCCCATGTCGAAGGCCACCATGTCCGGGCTCCGTTTCGCCCGGGCGAAGGCCGCAGCGGCGGTGAGCTGCGCGGCAGGGCCGGATTCGATCAGATGGACGGGATAGCGCGCCGCGTTCTCCGGAGAGGTCAGTCCGCCGTTCGACTTGACGATCATGAGCCGGCCGACACCCTGGGCGCGTAGCGCCTCGCTCAGAACGCCCATGTAGAGCCCCACGGCCGGGCCGATGTAGGCATTGACCACGGTGGTGCTGGTGCGCTCGTACTCCCGGAACTCGGGGCACACGTCGCTGGAGCGGGTCACGTAGACGCCGGGCAACGCCTCGCGCAGGGCCGCTTCCATCTGCAGCTCGTGATCGGCATTGGCGTAGGCGTGCAGGAAACTGATGGCGACCGACTGCACGCCCGCGGCCCGCAGCTTTGCGAGCACGGCCTCATGATCGCCCGGCCCGAGCGCGCGCACGATGCCGCCGTCCGCCGCCACGCGCTCGGGGACCCCGATGCGCCGCGCAGCGGGAACCAGGGGCTCTGAGATGCGCACGTCGAAATCATAAAGGCTCGGCCTGTCCTGCCGGCGCAGCGCGACGACATCCGAGAAGCCCTGCGTGGCCAGCAGCGCCGAGCGGGCGCCGAGCCGCTCGATCAGCGTATTGGTGCCGACCGTGGTGCCGTGGCACACGACGGCGCCCCGGATATCGAACCTGCGAGAGATCCGCGCGATGGCGGACAGAACCGCCTCCGAAGGATCGGCCGGCGTCGAGGGCACCTTGAAGGCGTCGAGCAGGGTCCCCGTGCCGCGGTCGAGGACGATGGCGTCGGTGAAGGTTCCACCGACGTCGATGCCGATGACGAGATCGCGTGTCGTCATGTTTCGGCTGCCGTCAGGACGTGGCCTGCTGCTCAATTTCCTTCAAGGCCCAGACCAGCCGGTCCATATGCTTCTTCAGGCTGACATCGCTGCGCAGATAGCGCTTGCCGAGGCCGCGGAACGAGACGGATCCATCCTTCACGATCACGCCGCGCGCCAGAAGCTCCTCGAAGACCGTGGTGGAATCGAGCTGGGAATCGACGATCTCGATCAGGAAGAAATTGCTGCGCGAGTTCGGCACCATGCGGAAGCGGTTCAGGCCCGCGAACTGATGGGTCACGTAATCGCGCATCTCGACGATCATCGAGACCGTGCGATCCACGTGGGCGTCGTCGTCCAGCGCCGCGATCCCGCCTTCCACCTGCATCGGCCCGAGATTCCAGGTGGGCTTGATGTTGAGCAGGGGCGTGATGAGGTCCTTGTTGGAGGCAATGCCGAAGCCGAGGCGCAGGCCGGCCAGGCCGTAGGCCTTTGAGAAGGTGCGCAAGACGATCAGGTTCGTGTATTCGCGGGTGAGGTGCATGAAGCCGGGCGTCTGGGAGAAGTGGATATAGGCCTCGTCGAGCACCACCAGCGTATCGTCGCCCGCCGCCTCGCAGACCGCCCGCACTTCTTCTTCCGTCAGCAGGTGGCCGCTGGGGCTGTGCGGATTGGTGAGGAAGGCAATCTTCGGCTTAATTTCCGTGAGCTTGGCGATGTAGCTGTCGATCGCCGGGTCGAAATCCTCGCCCGTGGGAACGCCCACGATGACGCGCCCTTCGTTCTCCGCGAACAGGTGATAGATCGGGAAGCACGGTTCGTGCGTGAGAATGGTTTCGCCCGCCGCGGCGAAGGCCCGCATGACGAAGCTGATGACTTCGGTCTCGCCCGCGCCGCACACCACGCAATCGGCATCGAAACCGTATTTCTTGCCGATCGCGGCGCGCAGCGCCTTGGAGGTCCATTCCGGATAGAGATCGAGCTTCGCGCGCCCTTTCTCCACGGCGGCGACGGCCTTGGGGGAGGGGCCGAACGGATTTTCGGCCGAGCCCAGCTTCGCCACGTCATCGAGCGGGACGCCGAATTCCTTCGCGACGTACTCGCGCGAGAGGCCGGGGGTATAGGGTTCATTCTCGATGAGGGCGGGGATGACGGCGGTGATCATGGCAGGCCTTCCAATTTGACCTTCGTTGGAACAAGGCGACTGATCGATTTGATATACTATGGTATCTCTCATAACAACTAGTACAATATCATCAACTTCAAAATTATCCTGTTCGGCGCCGCTCGGTCCTTGATCTCCCCAGAGTCCCTGGAAAGCAAGCGGGCGAGGCTGATTGGCCTTGAAATGGCTCATCTCCTGACTCCTTTATTCTGTCCAGGGCCTGAAATGCGTTCCGAGTTTTGGGGTATGACAATTCGGAAAGGCGGCGAGAACCTCTCAGGCGCCTCGCCGGTTTTCCCGCTCCATACGCGCTTTCGACATTGTGACTTAATAGTACGATTAACGTGCTTGCCCGCGGTGTGTTAGTGCAGTTTCATACCTGCTGTAGAACATGGCAAGCCCGATCTTTAGGCGATCGTGCCGCCAAACAGCACCAGCCGAGAGGAGCGAGCGATGAATGTGGAAGGTGGATGCCATTGCGGCGCAATCAGCTTCGAGGCGACCGTCGATGTGGCGCGCACCAGCCTTTGCCATTGCACGGACTGCCAGACCTTGTCCGGCACCGCATTTCGCGTATCGGCCCCCGCGCCCGCGGAAACTTTCCGCCTGCTCACGGGAACGCCGAAGGAATACATCAAGATCGCGGCGAGTGGCGCCAGGCGGATCCAGGCCTTCTGCCCCGAGTGCGGGACCGCCCTCTATGCGAAGGCGGCCGATGTGCCGGGACCGGTGAATATCCGCGCCGGAACATTGCGCCAGCGCCATCACCTGCCCCCGGTGCGCCAGATCTGGTGCTGCTCGGCGCTGGAATGGCTGCCGGCCCTGGATTTGGAAAGCTGGGAGGGCGAGGTCGGCAGCCGGCCCTATTCCGCCAAGGGGGCGGAATGAGGGGCGGCGGCGGGCGGTGAGCGGGACGGGATGAGCGCCACGCTCTCCCGCTTGTCCCCGCTTCTTCAGGTGATCGTGGTTGTAATGTCGGTGCCGCCGCTCAGCACTGTGCGGAAGCGCCTGAGCTGCTCCTTCAGCAATTCGGTATCGTCTCCGCCGCCGAGGCAGAGGCGGATGAACGGCCCCGCCTGTTCAAACGGGGGGGAAACGGCAAAGTGCTGGGCCGGCGAAACGCGGATACCCGCCGTCAGCAGGCCGGCCATGAAGCCGTCGACACTCCAGCTCGCGGGAATGCGCAGCCAAGTGTGATAGCTCGGAAGTGTGGTGGAGGCGGGAATGCCTACCACATCGCGGAACAGCGCGAGGCGGTGCAAAGCCTCCTTCTGCTGGGCGGCGACGCAGCGCTCGACCGCGCCGATTTCCAGCATGTGGCCGAACAATTCCGCCCATAGGGTGGGCCCGGTCCAATGCAGCGACATGAGGGCGTTCTGCAGGGGCGGGAGCAGATCGTCGGGCGCCACCAGCGCGCCGAGCCGCGCCCCGGGCGCGAGGCATTTCGATATGCTGCTCACGTAGATCACGCGATCGCGCGCAAGCGCCGCCAGCGGTGGCAGGGCAACGCCAGCCAACGCCCCATAGATGTCGTCCTCCACCAGCAGCACCCCGGCCGTGGCGCAGGCGGCGACGATCTTGCGCCGCCGTTCGAGCGACATCGTCGCGGTGGTGGGATTCTGCAAGGTCGCGCTGCAGATGACGAAGCGGGGCGAGGTCTTGCGGAGCTTGGCGGCGAGGTCGTCGGGGTCGAGACCCTCCTCGTCCATCGCTACGCCTTCGATCCGAACGTGGCACAGCTCGGCCAGCCGACGAATGCCGGTATAGGCCCATTGTTCGCACAGGATCACGTCTCCCGGGCGGGTCAGGGCATGAAAACAAGCCGCAAGGGCGTGCTGCCCACCGTGGGTCAAAAGAAGCGAGTCCGGGGTGGGAGCGAAGTCGTTCTGGCTCAGCCATTTGGCCATCATGGAGCGATGCGCCTCGCTCCCTGCGGCGGGCTCATAGCCGAACAGCGTCTCGGAATCGCGGCGGCGCGCGATGGCCTCGAGCGCCGCGTCGATGAACGGCTTGGAGGGCGCGGAGGGAACCGTGTTCAGGCTGAGGTCGAACACCTGTCGGTTGGCCGCCGGCGTCTCGTCGGCACCGCGCACGAAGGTGCCGCTGCCGGTCTTGGCTGTCACCAGCCCGCGCCGTGCCGCTTCTTGGATGGCCTTCGTGAGTGTGGCGATGGTGATGTCGAGGCCGGCGGCGATCTCCCGTTGGGGTGGCAGCCGCTCGCCGTCCCGCAGCACGCCGGAGCGAATATCGCGCTCGAGCGCATCCACGAGCGCGAGATACTTCGGCTTTTTCGAACCGGAAATGTTCGGCTGCCACGTCATCCGCTGCACATCCCCACAAGCGCCGCTCGGCGCGTCACGTCCGGTGCTTTAAGACCAGCGGCGCGTGCTTCACAAGGATTCCTCGATCCCGAGGCGCGCGGGTGTTCCGCCGGTTCAGTCGAATGCCGCGGTAATGCTGTCGAGCACCGCGCTGGTGGCGGTGATGACAGTCACGCCCGCGAAAGCTTGCTCCAGCATCGCCTTGGCTTCCAGCGCCCGGAAATTGGTGCACGAGACAAACAGCGTGTCGAATGTCTGGCCCGCGAGCTTTTCCTTGGCGAAAGCGACGATCTCGGTGGGCGTGGGATCGCACAGCTCCACATTGACCGTGATGCCCATGCCGTGTGCACTCACGATTTCCCGGCCCCCGCCGGCCAGCGCCTCGGCGACCGAGCGCGTGAGGTCCTCGTTATAGGGCGTGATGAGGGCGACCTTTCCGGCCCCGGCGCGCTCCAGGGCCTGCGAGGCGGAACTGATGACGCCCATGCCCCGGCATCCCGCCAGGGCGCCGAGCTCCTCGCACAGCTTCTTGTCATATTCGACGCCGAACAGCGCGCCCGCCGAGGTGCAGCCGAACACGAGAAGATCGGGGCCGACGGTGCCGAGATCCTTGGCCGCCGCGCCCGCCAGATCGATCATGGCAATCTCGGCTTCCCGCGTGGTCTCGATCAGATACATGCGGTCCGTGTGCACCGTGAAGCGGTCCTTGGGCAGCGCGCGATGGAAGTCGTTCTCCATCACCGTGTTCGACGAGGGCACGATGAGGGCGATGCGGATCTGGCGATCCGGGGCGGTGGAAACAGTCATGGTTCAAATCCCCTGAGGTTGGAAGTTTGGGCGCATCGTTGGCGGTCTTGAAATGAGGCTCGGCGCGTCACGCTCCTGTAGCGGCCGGGCGAGCGAGAATGAGCATCGTCACCTCCCCGATCGCGACCGGCTCGTCGTGCTGATTGAGCACGTCGTACTGGCGGGTGATGATGCCTTGGCCGGGCTGGGACCGGGATGGCCGCCGCGACAGCAAGGTGAGCACCACATGAATGTCTTCGCCCGGGCGCACCGCCTTGGTGAGGCGCCAGTTGGTCGAGAGGATGGCATGCGAGGCCACCTCGTCCAGCCCCAGCCGGAACACCAGGCCCGCCGCGAGGGCGATGGTGAGATAGCCATGGACGATGGTGCCCCCGAAGCTGCTGCGCGCGGCATAGGCGTGATCGATATGGATGGGGTTGGTGTCGCCGGTCGCTTGAGCGAACTGGTCCACCTCCGCCTGGGTGATGGTGCGCGCCGGCGTGTGCCACGTGTGGCCAATCTCCAGCGCCTCGTAATCCTGGAAGAACAATGCCATCTCGGTCAGGCCCCCGGAGCTGGTTTCGGAGCGGACGCGCCGCTCCAGCGCGGCGGCCGCTTCTCGGCGAAAGCCCTTGGGCCCTCGATGAAATCTTCCGATGCGTACATGGCCTTCATGGCCGGGAAATCTTCCTGCTCGCCGATCGCCCGGGCGAGCGTCCTGTCCAATCCGGCGAGGACGGCTTCCTTGGACGCACGAATGGAGGCAGGACTGCATTGGCAGATCTCCAGCGCCCAGCGCATCGCCGCCGCCATCTCCTCGCCCGCCGGTACGACCTCGTTCAGAAAGCCGAGCCGCAGTCCCTCCTGCGCGGAGACGCGCCGGCCCGTCAGGATCATGCCCATGGCCTGCTTCAGCCCGATCTGGCGCGGCAGGCGATGCAACCCGCCGGACACGGCGGCGAGACCGAATTTCGGCTCCGGCAAGGCGAAGCTCGCGCGCTCACTCGCCACCGCGATGTCGCAGGCGAGGACCATTTCGAACCCGCCGCCGAGGGCGATGCCGTTCACCGCCGCGACGATGGGCTTGGCGCAGTCGAAACGCCGCGCGAGACCGCCGAATCCGGTCGCGGCCCAGCCTTCCTTCCCGCCGCCGGCGAGCGACTTCAGATCGTATCCTGCGCAGAACGCGCGCTCCCCGGCGCCGGTGAGGATGGCGACCCACTGGCTGTCATCGGCTGCGAACGCGTCGAATACGGCGTGCAATTCGTGATGTGCTGCTTCGTGCAGGGCATTCATCACCTCCGGCCGGTTCAGGCGGATGACGGTGATCGGCCCGGAGCGGGTGATCTCGCAATAATGAAGGGGATCGGGCAGGTCCATGGCGCCGGTCACGCGGTGAAGATGCGCTGTGGGTCAAGCTTGCGCAGGACGGCAAGCTCCTGCGCCGTCACCAGCGCGGTGGTCGCCAGTTGATCCGCCACCAGGAGATCGAAGCCGGTGTTGTCGCGCACCTGCTCCAGCGTGGCACCCGGGCTCAGGGCCAGAAGCTTCATGCGGCGGGTCGTCTCGTCGAAGCCGAACACGCCGAGATCGGTCACCACGCGGCGGCAGCCGCCGCGCAGCAGGCCGCCGGTGCGACGCGACGTGCCGCCGGCCACGTGTCCGGGCGAGGTGATGAAATCCACTTTCTCCACGAACCGGCGCTTCTCGTGGCGGATCGAGACGATGAAATCGGTGAGGCTGGAGATGTCGTTCGCGCCGCCCGAGCCGGGCAGGCGTGTCTTCGGCTCATGCCAATCGCCGATGAAGGAGGAGTTCAGATTGCCATAGGCGTCGATCTGCGCGCCGCCGAGGAAGCCGATGTCCACATAGCCGCGCTGCATCAGCAGCATCACCTCGGAACTGCCCAGCACCGCGTTGGCGAGCTTGGCGCAGCGCTGGTCATTGGCGGAGGGGGGCAGGCGCCCGTCCTCGATATAGGCGCCGATCACGCCCCCTTCGAACAGGATGGTGATCTCCGGGCAGCCGAGGCGCTGTGCCAGGGTGGCCGCGAGCAGCGGCGTGCCGACGCCGGCGAAGATCACCTGACCGTTCTTCAGCTCGCGCGCGCTCAGCACGGCGAGCAGTTCCGTCGCGGTGTAGGACAGCGGCTCAGACATTGTAGATGCTCCGTCCCTTGGCGGTGGCGGCGGACAGCTCCTTGAGGCCGATGAGGTCGAGGAAGTCGAGCCAGGTGTCGGGCGCGTGGATGTGGCTGTCGATATAGGCCTTCATGCCCTCGACCGGAGACGCGTTCACCTTGGCGACGTAAGCCGAGATATGGTCGAACATGGGCTCATAGAGGCCGTAGCATTCGTGCGGCGCGCTGCCATAGGGCACTTCGACCACCGCCTCCACACACAGGAAGGGGATCTTGGTCTGATCCGGCGCGCGGCGGATCTGATCGTTCGAGACGATGCGCTCCGTGGTGATGATCACGCGGTCCGCCGCGAGCGCGAGGTCCATGTCGAGATAGGTGAGACCGTCGATCTGCGCGTTCCCGAACGGGTCGCATTGCTGCACGTGGATAATCGCCACCTCCGGATTGAGGGCGGGCACCACGGCGAGCTTCTCGCCGGTGAAGGGGCAGTCGAGCGTGTGGATCTGCCCGTTCTGGAGCGCGTACATGTCCGAGTTCAGAACGGAGCGCATGGGCATCAGCGGCAGGCCCATGGCACCGGCGCGATAGCGCATGCCCATGGCGAGGTGGCTCCATTCCTCATAGACCGCCAGCTTGTTCTCGAAATGGTGCCGCACCACCTTTGAGAGGCCCCACATGATGCCCTGGGCGCACCAGCTGGTGATGATGTGGCGCGAGAGACCCGAGGCGAGGATCAAGTCGCAGTCCGTGGACATCATGCTGCGCGAGCAGACGAGGTCCTTCTTCCCGGATTTGATGAGCTGCCAGATCATCGCCATCGGCGTCCGCGAGATGACCGAACCGCCAATTCCGAGCGTTGACCCGTCGTGCACGAGGGCGGCGGCCTCGGGAAGAGACATCACCTTGTCGCGCAGCGTACGGTCGCGCCCCTGCATCCGGTCGCGCAACGCATCGTAGGACGTGACTTTCTCCACCATGATCCCCTCTGGTGCCCGGCTCACCATGCGGATGCCGGCTTCTGGTTGATCCTTCGGTGCCGGATCCTGCGCGGCGGTGCTAATGGCCCGCCGCGCTGAAATCCTGAACGATGCGGGAGTGTGCAACACGCACCTTCTTGGTTGTCGGCGGGGTGTTCCGGCTCTTGCCCACGAAGCGTGGCACGCCCGCCGTGATCACCGCGCCGACGGCGGCGATGTCGCCGTTTGCAAGCGCGGAGAGCGCGTCGGTCTGCGAGGAGCCCTCGCAGGCGTCGAGCAGGATCACGTCGGCATCGCGCCCAGGGGCGAGCAAGCCCGAATTCAGGCGGAACACCCGCGCATTGTTGCCGGTCGCCGCGGCGATCGCCCGCTCCGGCGCGATACCGCCGAGGCTGACGAGCTGAGAGATGGTGTAGAGCATCCCCAGCGGCATGATCCCGCTGCCGGTCGGCGTATCGGTGGCGATCAGCAGGCGCTCGAAGGCGCCGGCTTCCTCGGCGAGGCGCGTCACCAGGAGAGCGGTTCGCAGGTTGCCTGCCGTGCAGACCTGAAGCGCCACCCCGGATTCGTGCACCAGACGGGGGAAATCCGCGTCCGGCATTGCGGCCGGGCCACCATTCACATGAAACGAGACGTCCGGGTCCACCGCGAGCACGTGGTCCGCCCAGATTCCGGAGGAGCCGGGGATCGAGGCCGCCCCGGTGTGCATCATAGTGATCATGCCGGCCGCCTTGGCGCCGGCGACCAGCGGCTGGTATTCGTAAGGCGTCGCGAACGCGCCGAAGCCGGCCTTGGCAAGCCAGACGCCCTGCTCCGCCAATTGCGCGAAATCGGACGCCGTGAGGCCGGGCTCGAGGATGACCGAGCCCGCGTGGACGCGCATGCCGCCGGGCCGATAATCCGCGAAGCTCTTGCAGGCGGCGACGGCGAGCGCCTTCACCCCCTCCGGATCGCGCGGGCGCCCCGGAACATGCACTTCCGATGCGCTGATGGCGGTGGTGACGCCGCCGTGGGTGTAGCTCTCAAGAAAGCCGACCGTCTTCTGGCGCGGCGTGTAATCGCCGAAGGTGATGTGGACGTGGGAATCGATCAACCCCGGCACCGCGATGGTACCGCCGGCGTCGATCACCACGTCGCAGGCTTCGACCTCGGCCGCGGAGGCGGTGCCGACCTGGGTCAGGAGGCCGTCACGCATCAAGATCGTGTCGGCGGCGATTTTCGGGTCTTCGAGGGCCCCCGTGATCACCCCGGCGAGGTTGGTGATCGCGACCCTCATTTCGCGACTTCCGCCGCCATCAGGGCGCGCCGCCGCGCCTCTTCATGAGTCATTCCGCCGACGCGCGCGTCGATCCGCCCGCGGGTCACCAGGCAAAACATGACGGCGATCTCGTCCGGCATCGGGACGCCGGCGATCGCGAAGGACATGGAATCGTAGTGCGAGCGCACGTAGACATCGAGCACGTTGTTGACCGGAATATCGATGAAGGCGCCGGGCGCGGCGACTTTGGTGACCGAGGAGATCCAGGCCGACGCGTCGCCGATCATCTCCCGGAAAGGGGTGGCGAAAGCCGTCGTAAGCAGCGCGTTCGCGTGCTCCTGCTCGCCCCGGATGCCGACCAATCCGGCCTTGCCGTAGCTCTGGATTTCCTCCCCCGCGAGCGCTTTTGCCCCGGCCTGCGCCATCGCGCGGCCAAGGTCCACGCTCGCCTCGACGAGCGGTGTGAGGTCGTGCTCGTACCGGTCGATGAAGGGATTTTCGACCACGCTGACAATGGCCACCTTGCATAGCGGTGGCTCCGCAACATGCCCGTTCACCTCTCGGATCTCGTCCCGAACGATGATGTTGCGGCGGACTGTCAGCTTCATTTTTCCCTCCTGAGGCGCTCTCATGCTTATGAGATTGTCAGACATTATGTCAATAATAACTTTTTAATGGACATCAAGATGACATTCTGGCAAACGGGAAAAGTCGGCCTCACGAATTGGGCACACCCAATCATTCGACGGCTCACAACCAGAGGATCAGCGTGATGAGAAAGCTTTTGCGGTTCACCACCGCGACCTTCCTATTGGCGTGCGCGTCGACGACGCTTCCCGCTGCGGCCCAGACGACGCCGATCAAGATCGGGTTCGCCAATTCCTTCAGCCCCCCGGGCAACGTTATTGGCGGCCGGGAGTCGAAGGTCGGCGGCGAGATCGCCCTTGACATGTTCAAGGCCCAGTTCGGCCCCAAGGTCGACGGCCGCGACATAGAGATCATCTACGAGGACACGCGCGGCGACCCGGAAGCCTCGCGCTCCGCCATGGAGAAGCTGGTCAACCGCGACAAGGTGGACGTCGTCGTCGGCTGCAACCACTCCTCGGAAGGCTTCGTCCTCTCGCGCATCGCGCATGAAAACAAGGTCGGTTTTGTCGCGATGAACTGCTGGGCCGATGATATTCGGCAGCAGAAATTTCCCGAAGTCTTCGCCGTTTCGAATTACACCTCGCGCACCAGCTATGCGGTCACCAATTTCGTGAAACAGCAGGGCGTGAAGAACTTTTTGATGGTCGCCGAAAACACCGATTATGGCCTCGCCCAGATCAAGATGATCGAGGCTGATCTGAAGCGCGACGCGCCAGATGTGAAGGTCTCCACCAAGATCATCAACAAGACCTCGCGCGACATGCGCGACGAAATTCTCTCGATCCGGCAGAATCCCCCGGATCTCATCGGCGTCGCGATGGTTGCCCCGCAGGGCTTCCTCTTCACCGCGCAGCTCGACGAACTCGGCATGCCGCCGAGTGAGCAGAAGGTGATCGACATCGGCGGCTTCGTCGATCAGGCCGGGTTCTGGGACAATGTGAAGGGCGCGGGCGTCGGTCTCTATGCTTATGTGCTCGATCATAAGAGCAACCCGGTCACCGAACTCGGCGCCAAGGTGCAGGCGGAATATCGCAAGCGCACCAACCAGGATCCCACCCGCTTCATCCTCCAGGGTTTCGACACCACCTGGGTCGCGCTGATGGCGATTAAGGAAAGCGGCGGCAAGAGCCGCGAGGCGATCATCCAGGCGCTGCGTAAAATTCGCGTCGTCGGCAGCCGTGGAGAAATCTTCTTCACCGATGAGCCGCTGTTCCAGCAATGGCCCAACATTCCCTTTGTCGTGGGCCAGATGGAGAAGGTCGGCCAGCCGCCGTCTGAATCGAAAGTCGTGTTCCCGCCCCCGTCTTCCAAGAAGTGATCAAGCCTGGAGGCGGCCTGCCGCCTCCAGCCTCTCAAGGAGCGTGGAATGCAGCATTATATTGAAATACTGCTAAACGGCCTCGTATCTGGCGGATACTATGCGGCGATGGCCGCTGCTCTTTCTCTTGTATTTGGAATCAACAAGGTCGTGAATTTCGCCCACGGCGAATTCATCATGGTCGGCGGCTTCGCTTATTTTACGGCCGCGACGTTCATCGGGCCGTTCCCCGCCTATATCGCTGCCTTCGTATGCGCCCTGGTCATCGGCTACGTCTTCCATCTGTTCGTGTTCCGTCGGCGCTCCCTGGATGCGAGCCAGGGGTTCTCGCCGGGCGAATACCAGATCATCACCACCTTCGCGCTCGGCATGCTGCTGCTGAATGGCGCGCTGATGGTGTATGGCCCGGATATCCATTCGGTCGCTCCCGCCATTGACCTGCCGCGTGTCCGCTCGTCGGTGCTTTTCATTTCCGGGCCGCGCCTGTTCGGTCTCATTCAGTGCTTCCTGTACCTGGCGCTGCTCTATCTGTTTTTGACGCGCACATCGCTGGGCCGCCTGCTGCGGGCCGCGTCGCAGAATCCGGCCGCCATGTCGACGCTGGGCGTCGATGCGGACCGGTTTGACCGCAATGTCTTCGCCGCCTGCTGCGGCCTTGCCGGCCTTACGGGCGCCTTCATCGCCCCGGTATTCGCTGTCTATCCCGAGGCGGGCGCGGCGTTCGCGCTGAAATCCTTCGTGGTTGTGGTGCTTGGCGGATTCGGATCGTTCACCGGAACCATCGTCGGTGGGCTGCTGTTCGGGGTCATCGAATCCTTCGGCGGCGCGCTCATCTCCAGCGCCTACAAGGATGTGTTCGGCTTCGTCCTCCTTCTCGTGGTGTTGCTTGTGTCGCCCAACGGTTTGCTCGGCGAACGGGTCAGGGGAGTCTGAGCAATGCTTGCAGCACCCAAATGGATCTCCCGGCGCCGGCATCTGGCCCTGCGGGCGGACTTTTATCTCGGCATCGCCACCGTCGTGGCGGCGGTGGTCTGCAGTCTCGCAGGGGTCGGCGGTGCTTATGGCATCAGCCTCGTCGCCGCCGGGCTGTTCTATGCCACGGCCACCATGGGCTGGTGCCTCCAGTCCGGTTATGGCGGCATGTTTTCCCTGGCGCCGGCGGCGATCATCATGATCGCCGCCTATGTCTCCGCGTTCGCGTCCAATGCCGGTTGGCCGATGGGGATGGCGGTGCTAGGCGGCACGCTCTCGGGGGCGCTCGCGGGCTTCATCGTGGCCTTGGCGACCAGCCGTCTGAAGGGCCATTATTTCGCGCTGGCAACCCTCGTTGCGGCCGAGATCGTTCGCCTCGCGGTGACCAACGAATATGATGTCACCGGCGGCGAGGCCGGGCTGCGGACCGGTCCGCTGTTCGAGGGGGCGAGCGGGGTCCACATCTCCCTGGTGTTCGCCGGGGTGCTCATTCTTCTGCTGGTGGCGCTTCTGGCCGCTTTGCGCGGCATGCCCGGCATCGCCATGCAGGCGATCCGCGACGACGAGGGCATCGCCGCCATCCGCGGGCTGAACGTGCCGCTCGTCAAGACGCTGATCGTGGTCGTCGGATCCTCGATCACCGCGTTCGCCGGCGCCGTCTATGTGCACTACATTCAACTGGCGACCCCGCAAATGGGGTCGCTGTTCCAGACCACCTTCATCATGTCGATCGGCATCATCGGTGGCGTGCGCTCCATGAGCGGCGCGATCGTCGGCGCGGCGCTGATCGTCGGTCTGCAGGAGGTGCTGCGGGACTATCCCTTCACCCATATGGGGCTGACGGCGTTGGCCATTCTGCTGGTCTGCCAGTTCGCGCCTGCGGGCTTTGCCGGCCTCCTGCTCGGGCGCGCGCGGCGGATCCAGCAGCGCTTCACGGTTTCGGAGCACGCCAAATGAGCGAAATGAGCCCAGCGACGGGACCGGACGCGCCGCGCGGTCCCATGACCTTGGAATGCCGGAACGTATCCTTGCGGTTCGGCGGCGTGACCGCGCTCGCCGATGTCAGCCTGTCCATCCTGAGCGGTGGCATCACCGCGATCATGGGGCCGAACGGAGCGGGCAAGACGACCCTGCTGAACTGCATGACCGGCATGATGTCCCGCTATGAGGGCTCGATCCGGCTGGACGACGTGGTAATCGATGGCATGGCGCCGCGCCGGCGCACCCAGGCAGGACTCGTGCGCACCTTCCAGATGACCCGCGTCTTCGCGTCCCTGTCGATCGAGGAGAATATCTTCCTAGCGGGGTCGGCGGTGCGTCAGGTGCTCACCCAGGATCGCTGCTCGGAGGTGATCGAGCTGATCCGCCTCCAGCATATGCGGCATCGCTCGGCCTCCGAACTCTCGGGCGGGCAGCGCCGGCTGCTGGAGATCGGCATGTGCATCGCCCAGGCACCGCGCTTCCTGATGATGGACGAGCCTTTTGCCGGGCTGAACCCCATGATGGTGAGCACCGTGTGCGAGCTCATGGCGGATTTCGCGCGGTCGGGGGCCGGGGTGGTGCTGGTCAGCCACGAGATCCCGCTGGTGCGCCGCCATGCCGATCGCGTGGTGGTCATGGCGCAAGGCGCCGTTCTGGCCGACGGCGTGCCCGAACAGGTCCTTTCCGATCCCCGTGTGGCGGAGATCTATCTGGGAGGCAGCGTTGCTCGTCACTAGCGATATCGTCTGCGCCTACCTGCGCGACATCGAGATCGTCCGCGGCGTGAGCCTGACGGTTCGCCCCGGCCTGATCACCGCCATCATCGGCCCCAACGGGGTCGGAAAATCGACGTTGCTGAAGGGCATATATGGTGCGATCCGGGCGCAGAGCGGCCGCATCTGCCTCGGGGAGGAGGACATCACGAGCGTCCCCATGGCCGGGCGCTTCGCGGCCGGCATCCGCTATATGCCGCAGGATTCCTCGATTTTCCCCTATATGACTGTGCAGGAGAACGTGCGCCTTTTCGCCTGGGCGGACGGCGTGCCGTTCGAGCCGCTGTGGCGACGGGCGATCGAAACGTTCCCGATCCTCGACGAGAAGCGCGCGTTGCGCGCCGGCGATCTTTCCGGCGGCCAGCAGAAGCAGCTTGAATTCAGCCGCTTCCTGTGTGGAAAGACTAAATATGCCCTCGTCGACGAACCGAGCGTGGGGCTGTCACCGGCCATGTCGCAACTCATCTATGCCTTTCTCAAGCGGATGCGGGACGATGGGGTCGGAATCCTTCTGGTCGATCAGCAGGTGGCCGATGCCATTGCGGTCGCAGATCACGTGTATGTCGTCGATGGCGGCAAGGTTATCGAGGAGGGTACGGGCGAGAGCTTCCGGGAAAATCTCGGAGCGACCGTGTCCAAATGGCTGACCCATTGAGTAAATCTCGAACGTAGGGAGGGTCGCTCGCAGCACGCGCAGCGGCCGGCGGATTGATGGCGGCGAATGAACCGAAACTGACCGGGGCGGACCTCTCCCACCTGCGAGTCTCTCCCAAGACCCTCGTGGAAGAGGTGATCCAGAAGCTGCGCATGGCGATTTTTTCGGGCCTCCTCAAACCCGGCGATCGCCTGATCGAATCGGAACTGTGCGTTTCCCTGGGAGTGAGCCGGCCGGCGCTGCGGGAGGCGATCCGCTGCCTTCAGGCAGAGCGCTTGTGCGACATCACCCCCCATCGCGGCGCGCAGATTCCTGTTCTCTCCTGGCAGGATGCGCAGGACATCTATCACGTGCGCGAATTGCTCGAGGGCGAGGCGGCAGCCCTGTGCGCCGTGAATATCAGCGAGGAGGGCATCCTCAGCATGCAGAATGCCCTGAAGCAATTCAGCGACGCGGTCAATTCGTTCGAGGCTTACGTCCGCGTCGAAGCCACATCATTATTCTATTCAATTCTGCTGACGAACGCGAAGAACCGAGTCATTGAGGAGATCATCCTGGGACTTCTGGCGCGGATTAATTTCCTGCGCTCGCGTTCCATGTCCTTGCCGGAGCGCGCGCGGCACAGTCTGCGCGAGATGGAAGCGATCTTCCTGGCGATCAAGGACCGCGATCCAGACGCCGCCCGCGCCGCAGCCATCGCCCATGTGGCCCAGGCGAGAGAGGCGGCACGCAACGCTTACATTCTCGCCAATCTCACCTGATCCGCACCGGCACAGGGCAAGCATTTCATTGGAAATTCCGCATCAGGCGGAGGAGTGGTCAAGGCCATGGCAGGCATCGTGGTGGTGGGATCCCAATGGGGCGATGAGGGCAAGGGCAAGATCGTCGACTGGCTTGCCGAGCGCGCCGATGTGGTCGTGCGGTTCAACGGCGGCCACAATGCCGGCCATACGCTCGTCATCGACGGTGTCAGCTACAAGCTGGCGCTCCTGCCTTCCGGCCTGGTGCGCGGCCGCCTGTCCGTGATCGGCAACGGCGTGGTGGTGGATCCGGTCCACCTCGCAGGGGAAATCGAACGGCTGAGGCAGCACGGCGTCAGCGTGACCCCGGACCTGTTGCGGATCGCCCCCAATGCCGCGCTGATCCTTTCGGTGCATCGCGCGCTCGACACGATGCGCGAGCAGGACAGTTCCGGTTTGAAGATCGGCACCACGCAGCGCGGCATCGGCCCGGCCTATGAGGACAAGGTCGGGCGACGTGCGATCCGCGTCGCGGACCTGGCCGAGCCGGATACGCTGATGGCAAAGGTCGAGAGACTTCTGCGCCACCACAATCCGCTGCGGACGGGCCTCGGCGTGGCGCCGGTCGCGGCCGAGACGATCCGCGACGAACTTCTGCAGGCCGGGCAGAGCGTGCTCCCGTTCATGGACGATGTGCCGAGCCTGCTCGCAGCCCACCGGGACGCCGGCAAGCATATCCTTTTCGAGGGCGCACAAGGCGTGCTGCTGGACAATGACCACGGCACCTATCCGTTCGTAACGTCATCCAGCACGGTGGCTGCGGGGGCAGCAAGCGGATCCGGGGTTGGCCCGTCCTCGATCGACTATGTCCTCGGCATCACCAAGGCCTATTCCACGCGGGTCGGCGAAGGGCCGCTTCCCACCGAGCAGGACGGGGCGGTGGCCGACCATCTGGTTCAGCGCGGACATGAGTTCGGTGTGAATACCGGGCGCCAGCGTCGCTGCGGCTGGTTCGATGCGGTGGCGGTGCGCCAGAGCGTGCGCACCTCGGGCATCCAGGGCATGGCGCTGACCAAGCTCGACGTGCTGGATGGCCTTTCCGAGGTCAAGGTTTGCGTCGGATACACGCTCGACGGACGCCGCATCGATCGACTGCCGCCGACCATGGCGGCGCAGGAGCAGGTCGAGCCGATCTACGAGACGTTCGAGGGCTGGACGCAATCCACGGTCGGCACGCGCGCGCTCGCCGCCTTGCCCGCTCCGGCACTCCGGTATGTGCGGTTCCTGGAGGAGGCCGTCGGCATTCCTGTCGCCGTCTTGTCGACCAGCCCGGAACGGACCGACACGATCTTGCTGCACGACCCGTTCCTGCAACGGTCCGTGCCTGGATGATCTGACCTGCCCGAACTGTCGGGAAAGCGGCTCCCGCCATGCGGCCGGGGATGGCGGAGCTTTGCCTGACGGCAGGTAAAAGGAAGTCCGTTCGAGAGCAGAAAACGTTCAACGAATACCTTGCGCCTTTGTCTCGTATCTGCAGAAGGAGAGTAAAATGGTGGACGTCAGCTTGTTCAGATCTGGTGATCGGCGGTGGCGCGTCGGGCTTATCAACGGGCCGAATATGCCAAATCTTCACAATCGGAGCCCGGACGTCTACGGGCCCTCCCAGACCATCCAGCAGCTCGAAGATCGCAATGTGAAGCTTGGCGACGCATTAGGTGTGGAGGTCATTCCCTTTCACACCAATTTCGACGGCGAGGTTCTGGAATGGCTGCACCAGCACGCCTTCGCGGATGCGGTTGATGGGAAGCGGCTGCACGCCGTCATCATCAATCCCGCGGGATTGAACATCTATGGCGAAAACGTACGCCATTGCCTGGAAGACAGCGGGCTGCCCTATGTGGAAGTACACTTCTCCAACATCGTGGTGCGCGAGTTGAAATCTGTCTTCACACGCACCGCCGTGGGCATTTGCCATGGCCTGCGCAAGCATTCCTACACCGCAGCTCTGGTGGCGGTTGTCGGCATGCTGGATGACGGTGATTTCGTGCGTCCGGCCAATTATGTGGTGCCGGCCGCCGAATGATCGCCAGGGGAGCGGACCCTCGCACGGGGCGGGCCGTTCAGCTGCAAAAATCAGGCGCGCGAGGTGGCGGCGAAGGATCGTCGCCACCCTGTCCTGAAGGAGCGCCGATCACACGTCGACGCTGGCCTTCAGCGCATTTTCCTGGATGAATTCCCGGCGCGGCTCCACCACATCGCCCATCAGGCGGTTGAAGAGATCGCCGGCGGCGTCGACCTCCTTCACCTTCACCTGCAGCAGGGAGCGGGCGTTGATGTCGAGCGTGGTTTCCCAGAGCTGGCCGGGGTTCATCTCGCCGAGGCCTTTGTAGCGCTGGAGCGAAAGCCCCTTGCGGCCAGCGTCGGTGACGGCGTCGAACAGGTCGACGGCGCCCAGAAGCGCCGTCTCGTCGCTCTTGCGCTTGAGGCGGGCTTCGCCAGCGAACACGCCCTCGAGGGCGGCGGCCAAGGTATCCAGCCGGCGGGCATCGGGCGAGACCAGGAAGGTGGCGTCGAGGAAATTGGTTTCCAGCACGCCGCGCACGGTGCGGGAGAATCGGAAGCCGGTCTCGTCGGCGACACCGGTCCAGCCGCGCTCGGTCTCTTCCGCCAGCATGTTGAGGCGGCGGGTGACCTCGGTCATTTCGGCCTGGGCGTCCCGCTCGCGCAGCAGATGCGGCTTCAACGCGCCGGCCAGCGCGGCCTGCTCCACGATCGCCTTGTTGTAGCGCGGGTGGAGCGCGTTCAGCGCCGTGCGGAACTGGCGTGAGGTTTCCACCACCGCCGCAAGATCCGCGCCCGTGCGCACTTCGCCGGAGGCGAGATGGAGCGCGGCGTCGTCGAGGCCGACGTTGATCAGATAATCCTCGAGCCCGCGCTCGTCCTTGATATAGGTCTCGGACTTGCCGCGCGCCACTTTGTAGAGCGGCGGCTGGGCGATGTAGAGATGCCCGTTCTCCAGGATTTCCGGCATCTGCCGGAAGAAGAAGGTGAGCAGAAGCGTGCGAATGTGGGAGCCGTCCACGTCCGCGTCGGTCATGATGATGATCTTGTGGTAGCGCAGCTTGGCGATGTCGAAATCATCGCGGCCGATACCGGTTCCGAGGGCGGTGATCAGCGTGCCGATCTGCTCGGAGGACAGCATCTTGTCGAAGCGCGCGCGCTCCACATTCAGGATCTTGCCGCGCAAGGGCAGCACGGCCTGGAAGGCACGGTCGCGGCCCTGCTTGGCGGAGCCGCCGGCCGAGTCGCCCTCGACGATGAAGATTTCCGACTTGGCGGGGTCGCGCTCCTGGCAGTCGGCGAGCTTGCCGGGCAGGGAAGCGATGTCGAGCGGGTTCTTGCGGCGCGTGAGTTCACGCGCGCGGCGGGCGGCTTCGCGCGCGGCGGCGGCTTCCGCCACCTTGCCGACCACGGCCTTGGCCTCGGCCGGATTTTCCTCAAGCCAGGAATTCAGCGCCTCGCCCACCAGCGCCTCGACCACCGGGCGCACTTCCGAGGAGACCAGCTTGTCCTTGGTCTGGGAGGAGAATTTGGGGTCCGGCACCTTCACGGAGAGCACAGCGGTCAGGCCTTCGCGGCAATCCTCGCCGGAGAGCGTGACCTTTTCCTTCTTGGTGATGCCGGAACTCTCCGCATAGCCCATCACCTGGCGCGTCAGCGCCGCGGCGAAGCCGGTGAAATGGGTGCCGCGATCACGCTGCGGGATGTTGTTCGTGAAGCACAGAATGGTCTCGTGATAGCTGTCGTTCCAGGACAGCGCGGCCTCGACCTGAATGCCGTCTCGCTCCGAGCGGATCACGATGGGCTTGGCGATCACCGCCGTCTTGGAGCGGTCGAGATAGCGCACGAAGGCTTCCACGCCGCCTTCATACATCAGGTCCTCGACCCGCACGTCCGGGGTCCGGGCGTCGGTCAGGCGGATGCGCACGCCCGAATTCAAGAACGCCAGCTCGCGCAGGCGGTGTTCCAGGGTGGCAAAATCGAACTGGATGTGGGTGAAGGTTTCCGGGCTCGGGGTGAACGTCACCATGGTGCCGCGCTTGCCGGGAGGGGCATCGCCCTTCACCACGAGCGGAGCTTCCGCATCGCCATGGCGGAAGCGGATGAAATGCTCCTTGCCATTGCGCCAGATGGTGAGGTCGAGCACCGTGGACAGTGCGTTGACCACCGAGACGCCGACGCCGTGGAGGCCGCCGGAGACCTTGTAGGAATTCTGGTTGAACTTACCGCCGGCGTGCAGCTGGGTCATGATGACCTCGGCCGCCGAGACGCCTTCCTCGGGATGCAGGTCCGTGGGAATGCCGCGCCCGTCGTCGGTCACGGTCACCGAACCGTCGGCGTTCAGCGTGACGGTCACTTCGTTGGCATAGCCGGCCAGCGCCTCGTCGATGGCGTTGTCCACAACCTCATAGACCATGTGATGCAGGCCGGAGCCGTCATCGGTGTCGCCGATATACATGCCGGGCCGCTTGCGGACGGCGTCGAGGCCCTTCAGCACCTGGATGGATTGTGCCCCGTAATCGTCGGGGGATGCCGCGGGCGCGGGTTCGGCCATGGTATGTCTCGAATCGTTGGAACGCTTAGAAATCTTTTACCGCAAAGCCGCGGTTATTTGGTGGCAAGCGCCGATTTGGTGACCGCCGCGACCACCCGCCAAGGTCCGCGCCACCAGCGCAAGAACCACCGGGCCGGCAGAGCCGCCGGCGAGGGCAGGGAACAGCGGCGAAAAGGGCACGATTTGCCAATCCATCACGCACGTGTGCGCCCGCGCGCGACGAAGGTCAAGCCGGCACGGCGTCGCCACCCTTGAGGCAGGTGCCGATAGGTCAGGCGGCGAGGTCCGCCCGCTCGGTGACGCCGGTGCGAAACAGCAGGCAGGCGGCGCAGAAATTGGCCCCCGCGACCATGCAGAGCAGGGCGAAGGTGCCATGGGCACCGCCCGTGGTGAGCATATAGGCGCCGATGGCAGGCGCCGCCGCCTGGGCGAATTGGCTGGGCAGTGCCAGCCGTCCCATCAGCATCGGAAAGTCGGCCGGTCCGAACAGCGCCAACGGCAAGGTGCCGCGTGCGATCGACCAGATGCCGTTGCCGGCGCCATAGAGCAGCAGGGCCAGGGCGGGAAGGGGAAAGCCGAGGAACAGCAGGGCGAGGCCGGCGGCAACCAGCACAGTCGCGCTGATCAGGGTCCAAATGGGGTGGTAATGCGTGCCGAAAGCCATTTCCACCACCCGAGCGCCCACCTGCGCCGGGCCCACCAGCATGCCGAGCGTCACCGCCGCCGCCAAGCTTATGCCCTGGGCCTGGAGCAAGGTGAGGAGGTGAACCGAAATCAGCGACGAGATGAGCCCGCCCAGCGTGACGATGACCGTCAGCAATCGGAATGCGGTCTGTTTGCCGGGCGAAAGGCGAATCCCGGCGTGAAGCGGCGGGGGGCCTGCCGGCGCCGCTTCCGGCAGGGGCTGAGCCGGGGGCCGTGGGGATGCCAAGAGGACCAAGGGCACCGACAGGCACACGTGCAGCGCCGCGTACACCAGGCAGGTATCGCGCCAGCCGACCCGTTCCAGCAGGAACGCGCTCAGCGGCCAGCAGGCCGTGCTGGCAAACCCGCCGAACAGGGTGACGGTGGTGATCGAGCGGCGGGCCGCCGCGCCATGCAGGCGGCCGAGCGTCGCGAAGGCGGCATCGTACAGGCTCGCGCCCATGCCCGCGCCGAGCAGGATCCAGGCCAGCGCGAAACCCAGCGGTCCGGTGGACAGGCCCAGCATCGCGAGGCCCAGCGCCAACGCAGCGGTTCCCGCCAGCAGCACCGGCCGCCCGCCGTGCCAGCCGATCAGCTTCCCGATGCGCGGGGAGAGCAGGCCCGCCACGACAAGGCCGAGCGATTGTCCGCCTGCCACCAGGGTCAGCGGCCAGCCGGTCTCCTCGGCGATGGGCTTGGCCAGCACAGCGAGCAGGTAATAGGAGGACCCCCAGGAGAGGATCTCAAACATGCCGAGGGCGAAAGTCGGCAACGCCCGCCCCGCCGACGCGGGCGGCATCATAGGGCGCTCAGCCGCACTCCGGAGGCTTTCGCCAGCGCGTCCTTGCGCTCGCTGTAGCGGTCGGTGAGATAGGCGGAGGCGCCACGGGTGAGCAGGGTGAATTTCACCAATTCCTCCATCACGTCCACCACGCGATCATAATAAGAGGACGGCTTCATGCGTCCATCTTCCTCGAATTCCTCATAGGCCTTGGCCACCGAGGATTGGTTGGGGATGGTTATCATCCGCATCCACCGGCCGAGAATACGCATCTGATTGACGGCGTTGAAGGATTGGGAGCCGCCCGAAACCTGCATCAGCGCCAGCGTCTTGCCCTGGGTGGGCCGCACCGCGCCGATGGAAAGGGGAATCCAGTCGATCTGCGCCTTGAGAATGGCGGTCATGGCGCCATGGCGTTCGGGGCTGCACCAAACCTGGCCTTCCGACCATGCGGACAGCGCCCGCAGTTCCGCGACCTTCGGGTGGTCCGCCGGCGCATCATCGGGAAGCGGCAGGCCGTGCGGGTCAAAAATGCGCGCCTCCGCTCCGAACGCGGTCAGCAGCCGGGCCGCCTCCAGCGTGAGCAGGCGGCTGTAGGCGCGGGGTCGCACGGAGCCGTACAGCATGAGGATGCGGGGCGGATGGTCCGCCGGCGGCGGAAACAGCGCTTGGGTATCGGGCGGGCGCACCGCTTCCGCCATTACCTGGTCCGGAAGGAGGGGATCAGCCAACGCGCCGCCCCTCCGCATCCGTCACCACCTCGCCGTCCTCCTTTGTGAAGGCGCCGATCTGCGCATTCGGGAGAAGGTCGAGCACACGTTCGGACGGGCGGCACAAGCGCACGCCCTTGTCGGTGACGACGATCGGGCGGTTGATGAGAATCGGGTGGGCGATCATGAAGTCGAGCAGGTCCTCGTCGCTCCATTTTTCATCGCCAAGGCCGAGTTCTTCATAAGGGGTGCCCTTTTCCCGCAGCACCGCGCGCACCGGCACGCCCATGGCGGCGATCAGGTCCTTCAGGGTCGCGCGGCTCGGGGGCGTCTTCAGATATTCGATCACCACCGGTTCCTCGCCGCTCTGGCGGATCATGGCGAGGGTGTTGCGCGAGGTGCCGCAGGCGGGGTTGTGATAGATGGTGATGGTCATCGCGAGACCCCCTTCTGCCGAATGTCCGGCGCGACGACCGGCGCGCGCTCGTACCAGTCCTTGCTGCGGTTGACGATCCACACCACGGTCAGCATGACCGGAACCTCGATCAGCACGCCGACCACTGTGGCGAGGGCGGCGCCGGAATTGAAGCCGAACAGGGCGATGGCGGCGGCGACCGCGAGCTCAAAGAAGTTGCTCGCGCCGATCAGCGCGGAGGGGCCGGCGACGCAATGCTTTTCGCCCATCAGCCGATTCAGCAGGTAGGCCAAGCCCGCATTGAAATAGACCTGGATCAGGATCGGCACGGCCAGGAGGGCAATGATCGCCGGCTGAGCGATGATCTGCTGACCCTGAAACCCGAACAGCAGCACCAGGGTGGCCAGGAGGGCCACGAGAGAAAGCGGCTGCAGGATCGCCAGCAGGCGCGCGAGCGCGGCTTCGCCGCCCTGTTTCAGAAGCCAGCCGCGCAGAATTTGAGCCGCCAGCACCGGCACGATGATGTAGAGCACCACCGAGAAGATCAGGGTCGCCCACGGAACCACGATTGCCGAGAGGCCGAGCAGCAGGCCCACGATGGGCGCGAACGCGACCACCATGATGGCGTCGTTCAGCGCCACCTGGGACAAGGTGAAGAGTGGGTCGCCCCTGGTGAGGTTTGACCACACGAACACCATGGCCGTGCAAGGCGCGGCCGCGAGGATGATCAGACCGGCGATATAGGATTCGATCTGGGCCGTCGGCAGCAGGGGGCGGAACAGAAAGCCGATGAACAGCCACGCCAGCAGCGCCATGGAGAAGGGTTTTACCGCCCAGTTGATGAACAGCGTCACGCCGATGCCGCGCCAATGGGTTCCCACCTGCGCCAGGGAGGCAAAATCGATCCTCAGCAGCATGGGCACGATCATCAGCCAGATCAGCACCGCAACGGGAATGTTGACCTGGGCGATCTCCGCCGCGCCCACGGCCTGGAAAACGCCGGGCAAGAAATGGCCGAGGGCGATGCCGGCCAGGATGCACAGGGCCACCCATACCGTCAGATAGCGTTCGAAGGTGCTCATGGCTCAGGCCACATTCGAACGGTTGGCGGTGGAGCCCGGAAGGGCGCCGATGCCGCGGAGCTTCTGGCCGAGCGAGAGGCGATCCAACGAGGCGATCGGTAGCGCGTTGAAAACCGAGATCCGGTTCTTCAGATAGCGCATCGCGGCGACGAAGGCGGCTTCCTTTTGGATGTCGGTGCCGGTCACGGCGGCCGGATCCTCGATGCCCCAATGGGCCGTCATGGGCTGTCCCGGCCAGAGGGGGCAAGTCTCGCCGGCCGCGTTGTCACAGACAGTGAACACAAAATCCATCACCGGGGCGTCCGCGTTGCCGAACTCCAGCCAGCTTTTCGAGCGCAGCCCCTCTATGGGATAGCCGGATTCCGCGAGAACCTTCAGGGCGAACGGATTGACCTCGCCCTTGGGGGCGCTGCCGGCCGAGAAGGCGCGGAAGCGTCCTGCGCCGTCCTTGTTGAGAACGGCTTCTGCCAGAATCGAGCGTGCGCTGTTGCCGGTGCAGAGGAACAGCACGTTGTAAATTTTATCCGAGGCAACGGCTTCAAGCATGGGATTGTCCTTTCACGGCAAGCGGCGTGCAGCAGGGGGAAAGGGCTTCGATTAGGGGGGCGCATAGGCTGGGTGCGCCGCCGCAGCAATCCTCCACCAGGAACAGCATCATCGCCCGCAGCCGGTCGAGGTCTGCGCGATAGATGATCGAGCGGCTGTGCCGCGTGCCGTGCACAAGGCCGGCACGAGAGAGGATCGCGAGGTGGGCGGAAAGCGTGTTCTGCGGCACGGCGAGGGTGCGCGCGAGATCTCCCGCGGGGAGCCCGTCCGGCTCATGCCGCACCAGGAGGCGGAACACGTCCAGCCGAGTCGCCTGCGCGAGCGCCGAAAGCGCGTCGATGATGTTTTCTGATTCCATATATCCAGAATAATGGAAATAAAAAATTGCGCAAGCGCTCCGTTGGGGCCTCCCGCGGTGTTATGCGGCGCGCTTGAACGGTCCGAAAAGAAAACGCCGGCATGAGGCCGGCGTTGGGCATCACTTCATCGGGGTGTCAGCGCTGGACATAGACCCGAGTGCCGAGCGGAACGCGCTCGTAAAGATCGATGATGTCCTGATTCAGCAGACGGATGCAGCCGCTTGAGACCTGCTTGCCGATGCTGTCGGGCTCGATGGTGCCGTGCAGGCGGAACATGGTGTCGCGGTCGCCATCATAGAGATAGAGCGCGCGGGGACCGAGCGGATTGGTCTCCCCGCCGGGAAGGCCGGAGGCGTAGGGGCCATAGCGTTCCGGCTGGCGCGCGATCATGTTCGCCGTCGGCGTCCAGTGCGGCCACTTTTCCTTGCGCTTGATGGTCGCCCAGCCGCTGTAGCTGTAGCCCTGCTTGCCGACGCCCACGCCGTAGCGGATCGCCTTGCCGCCCTTTTCGACCAGATAGAGAAACTTGTTCTCGATATCGACGACGATGGTGCCGGGCGGATATTTGGTGGGATAGTCGACCACCTGCCGCAGATAGATCGGGTCGATCTCCGACACGTCCACCGCATCCACCTGGAACGGCTCGCCGGTAACCGGCCCATAGATCGAAAGCGCCGCCGTCGACGGCGCGCCACTGTTGTCCGTGACGCAAGCCGCGAGGAACAGCGGCGTGCCGAGAACGAAGAGCCGCCGGTTCAGAACGGCGGTGGGAAGGCTTTCGCTGGGCATGGGTCCCCGAAGCAGCTGCGAATCATCTCCACCTGGGTAGCATGCGTGGATTCGCGGCGGGTGGCGAACGCGCCACACAGGGGGAAAAAGCACGGCGCACGGTGGAAAAACCTATCCGGCGGAGGGCGCGCGCCGGGTCAGTCTTCCGCTGCGACAGAGCCGGGGCTGACGGTGAAGCGCCGGGCGCCGTCAAGCCCTGCGAACACGCCCGGATCCGCGCCTGTCATCCACACCTGGGCACCCAGCCGCGCCAGCGCGGCGAACAGGCCGTGCCGCCGCTCGGCGTCGAGATAGGCCGCCACATCGTCCAGAAGCACAATGGGGGCAAGGCCTTGCATGGAGGCGACAAGCCGCGCGTGCGACAAGGCGAGGCCGATCAGCAGGGACTTCTGCTCGCCGGTTGAACAGCGAGCGGCGGGAAGCGCCTTTTCCGCGTGGGCCACCGTAAGATCGCACAAATGCGGGCCTTCCAGGGTGCGGCCGGCGGCCCGGTCGCGGGGGCGGCTGTCACGCAAAAGTGCGCGGTAGCTGTCTTCCACATGCAAGGCCGGCGCTTCGGCCAGCATGCGCTCCACGATCCCGTCGAGAGCGATTGCGGCGAGCGGAAACGGCGAAGCGGTATCGCGGTCTGCGGCGATCTCCGCCGCGAGGCGCCCGACGGTCTCCAGCCGCGCGGCGGAGACCGCGACAGCAAGTTCCGCCACCTCGCGTTCGATCGCATCGAGGAAACGTGCGGTGCCGTTTTCCTCAAGCAGACGATTGCGCGCCCGCAGCGCGCGCTCCAGCGCGTTCACGCGCGTGCCGTGCTCGCCGTCCACGGCCAGCACCAGGCGATCGAGGAAACGCCGCCGGTCGGACGGCGGACCGATGAACAGCCCGTCCATGTCCGGGGTCAGCCAGACCACCTTGAGATGATCGAGAAATGCGGTCGCGGAGCCGACGCTTTCGCGCTCGATGCGGCAGCGGCGCGGCCCGCTGCCCGCACCCTGCTGTGCCTCCATTCCGGTGCCGAGATGGACCGGGCCGCAGATCCCCTCGATCTCGGCTGCCACCGCCCAGGAGCCATCGCCCGGATGCTGCGCGACCGTATCGAGGGAGGCCCGCCGCAGGCCGCGTCCCGGCGAAAGCAGGGAGATCGCCTCCAGCAGATTGGTCTTGCCCGCCCCGTTGGGTCCGGTGAGCACGATGGGACCTTCGTCAGCGCTGAGCTGAGCGGAGCCATAGGAGCGGAAGCGGGTGAGGATCAGCTTGCGGACCAGGGCGCGCGGTCCGGCCCGTGAAGGAGCGGCTGTGGCGGCGCCGGACGCGGCGTCAGGCGCGCGGGTCATGCAATCTCAGGTCCGGTGAGGGATAGCGGGCGGAAGCCTGAACATGGTTCGCGCCGCGCCGGACGCAAGGGGCGGCCGGGTGAGACCCTGTGGGCGAACGGAACGGCGCGCGTTCCGCTCCGCTTGCGATCATACTCGCATGGGCATGAGCACGTAGAGCGCATCCGTCTTGGTGCTGTCGCGCACCAGCGTGGGCGAACCGGAATCGGCAAGCTTCAGCTCCGCCGTGTCGCCTTCGAGCTGGGCGGTGATATCGAGCAGGTAGCGGCTGTTGAAGCCGATATCGAGCGGCTCGGCGGCATAATCCACCTCCAGCTCCTCGGTCGCGCTTCCCGAATCCGGATTGGTGACGGAGAGCACCAGCTTGCCGTCGGTGAGCGAGAGCTTCACGGCGCGGCCCCGCTCGCTTGACACGGTGGAGACGCGGTCGACGGCAGCGGCGAAGTCGGTCTTGTCCACCAGCAGTACCTTGTCGTTGCCGGCTGGAATGACGCGATTGTAGTCTGGGAAGGTGCCGTCGATCAGCTTGGACGTCAGAACGATGGCACCCACGGCCACGCGAATCTTGGTCGTCGACAGCGAGACGGTAACTTCCGCGTCCTTGTCCTCAAGGAGCTTCTGCACCTCCGCGACCGTCTTGCGGGGCACGATGATGCCGGGCATGCCGGCCGCGCCTTCGGGAGCTTCAAGCTCGGCCTGGGCGAGGCGGTGACCGTCGGTCGCAACCGCGCGCAAAGTTCCCTTGCCGCTACCCTTCGCTTCCGCCACGTGGAGGAAAATGCCGTTCAGATAATAGCGCGTCTCCTCGGTGGAGATGGCGAATTGAGTCTTGTCCACCAAGCGGCGGAATTCAGCGCCCCTCAGCTTGAAGGAATGGGTGAATTCACCGGCGGCCAGATCCGGGAAATCCTCCTGCGGCAGGGTCTGCAGGGTGAAGCGGGCGCGGCCGGCGCGCACCACCAGCGTGCCGCGGTCGCCGCTCGATTCCAGCTGAACCTGCGCGCCCTCGGGCAATTTGCGCACGATGTCGTAGACGACATGGGCCGGCACGGTGGTCGCCCCATCCTGGTCCACCTGGGCCGGGACGGTTTCAACGACCTCCAGATCAAGATCGGTGGCCTTCAGCTCCAGCCCCGACGTGCCGGTGCGGATGAGCACATTGGCCAGAATCGGAATGGTGTTGCGGCGTTCGACGACGCGGTGGACGTGGCTGAGCGACTTGAGAAGCTCGGCGCGTTCGACGGTGACCTTCATTGGCCCGGACCCGTAACTCTCGTGCGGGGAAACAAAGCACGCCCTGGCTGGCGCCAGTGCGGCCCGCGACCGGATCGTTCACAACGAACCCGTGGGCCGCAGACATTGCCGCTCGCGCTGCACCAAAGCAAGGGCATGCGTGCGCTTTTTCCCCGTTGGCGATGTGGATGGCGGGTAATTCCCGTGTGGCGCGCACCCCGCATGCGCCTTGCGGCCCACTTGCGGGGTCTCGCGGCGTGCGGCGGGAAGGGAGGCCCTTCCCGGTGCCCCTCACTCGTTGACGAGTTTCTTCAGCGCCTCGATCTCTTCCGCGAGGGCACGGTCGGTTGCGATCAGGCCGTCGATCTTGCGCACCGCATGCAGCACTGTGGTGTGATCGCGCCCGCCGAAGCGGCGGCCGATCTCCGGCAGGGAGCGCAAGGTCAGCGTCTTCGCCAGATACATGGCGATCTGGCGGGGCTTGACCACGTTCGCCGTGCGGCGCTGCGACAGGAGATCCGCGCGCGACACGTTATAATGCTTGGCCACGACGCGCAGAATCTCGTCCACCCGCACGCGCTTGGGATCGCACGGGCGCACGAGGTCGCGCACGGCGTTCTCGGCCATTTCCATGGTGACCGGCTCGCCGGTGAGCTTATTGAAGGCGAGCAGCTTGTTCAGCGCGCCGTCGAGATCGCGGCCGCTCTGGCCGACCGTGCGCGCGAGCAGCTCGAGCACGTTGGCGGGCACGGAGAAGCCGCGGTGCTGCTCGGCGAGGGCCGAGGAGCGGGTCTTGAGAATCTGCAGGCGCAGGTCCTCTTCCAGCTGGCCGAGTTCCACCACGAGGCCGCCCGCAAGGCGCGAGCGCACCCGGTCGTCGAGCGCGTCCAGTTCAGACGGCGGCCGGTCGGCGGCCACCACCACTTGCCGCCCGGCATCCATCAGGGCGTTGAGGGTGTGGCAGAATTCCTGCTGCATGTTCTTGCCGGTGAGGAATTGCAGGTCGTCGATCACCAGCGTGTCGATGGAGCGCAGCGCGTCCTTGAAGGCGATGGCGGCATGGGTCTTCAGCGCGGCGACGAAGCCGTACATGAAGCGCTCGGCGGTGAGATAGACCACCCGCCGTCCGCGGCTTGCGCCGGCCCAGGCCACCGCCTGAAGAAGGTGGGTCTTGCCGAGGCCGACGGCCGCATGGAGATAGAGCGGGTTGAAGATCGGCCCGGCACCCGGAACGGCTTCCGCCACCTGGCGGGCGGCGGCGTGGGCGAGCGTGTTGGACTTGCCCAACACGAATGTCTCGAAGGTGAGGCGGGCATCAAGCGGCGAGCCGGCGCCCACATCGGCCGGCATGGCGGAGGCCGCGACAGCCTGGGGGCGCGGCTCAGCGGCGCGCTCGACCACGACTTCACGATGCTCGTTGGCGGCCTTCAGCGGAATGGCGCGGGCGACGGCGGAGCGCACGGAAAGATCCACCTTACGCGCCGTGCCGCTCTCCTCCTGCCACAGCTCGGCGAGGCGCTCGACATAATGGTCCTGAATCCAGGCCTTCAGAAAGCGCGTGGGAACGGAGAGGTGCACGCGCTCGGCGACGCGGTCCAGCTCGATGCGAGCGAACCAGCTGGTATAGGATTCCTCGCCGATCTCCTCGCGCAGGCGCTGGCGAACCCGGTCCCATTGCTGTGCGCAGAAGTCCGCTGCCGAGGGCGCGGTCATAGTGGGGCGAAACTGCGCGACATCCACGGTTTCCGGTTTCAACATGAGGGTCTTTCCCGCCCGGGGCGGGTCCCTGGTTGCGACGCGGAGAGCGTTCGCGCCGGCGACGGCGCGTCTCCAAGTCCAAGTGAATGTGAGGGTGAAGGTTGGCGACGAAAAAGGGCTAGACCCTGAGTTTCGTCAAGAGGGGGCCCGGCTGGCGGGGTCTTCAGCGGCGCGATCGCGAACCCGCTCATCCCGGTCGCGGCCGAGGTCCCGAAGGGCCTGCCCGGAAGTGAAACGAAATGCGTCTTCGCTAGATCTAGCGCCTGAGAGAGAAGTCATAGCCGCCCCATCCGCCGTCGAACAAAACGTCCGCCGGTTCTCCAATAAATAGAATATTTTTGGTTTGTTTCTCTGTCTTGGATCAATCAAAGGATCAAAGACAGACTATCCCAAAGATCGGAATAATACGCAGGTGAAATACACACGCAGCACGGGAGGGGTGGTGAGACGCTAACGCACATAATACACCCTCCCTCCATCCACGAAGAGTCGTGAAACTGCTGCTCTATTGATGATTTCCTCGGGATGTCCCTCAGAGGTGAGATTGAACATACACAGGGCATGGGGAGGGTGCAACGGCTTTCCCGGTCGCACCTGAATCCGGTGGAAAGCGGGTGACAAAGTGATTTCTCCCGATGCGTTAGTTCAGCCGGCAAACCTCTGACTCGACTGCGAGATTCGCCGTCGGTGGCGGCCCGGGCGGCGGTCCTAGGATTCAAATCCGAACGTATTTCGCTACCGCTTTGCAGTCGCCCCACGGCGATGCTTTTCGGCTTGGCCCATAACCCGTTCAGACCCATCAGTTTTTCCTGATCGGTTGAGATGTTGGGACACCCCCACCCCGGATGGGCATCTGCTTGACCGCGCCGAAGTTAGCGGCTAGGCGCCCATTCACACGAGAATCAGGGGTCACCCTGGGCGGACCGCACCAAGCGTTTTTGCCGGCTAAGACGCAGACAAGACCGCTGTCTCAGCCTCGCGCCTGCCCCATCACCGGAACAGGTGGGAGCACATCGCACGGCAGCTTTTGAAATAAAAAAGCCCGGCAATGCCGGGCCGTTCTATTGCTAAGCTTGCTCGCGGCGCCAAGCGGGCCGCGATCTTCAGCCTATATCACGCGCTCAGCTTGCTGACGCGGGCCGCCAGGCGGGAAACCTTACGGGAAGCGGTGTTCTTATGAAGAACGCCCTTGGTCACCGCCCGCATGATCTCGGGCTCGGCAACCTTGAACGCCGCGGTTGCGGCGGTCGCATCGCCACTGGCGAGGGCATCTTCCAGCTTGCGCAAAAAGGTGCGGACGCGCGAACGGCGGTTCCGATTGACCTCAGTGCGACGCTCGATCTTCCGCGCCGCCTTTTTGGCGGAGGGCGTATTGGCCATCGGCCGTCCTCTATCACGTTATCGCACGCAAACCGAAGCCAATAAGGCCTGTTCGCGCTGCGTCTGAATGGCTGAACACGCCGGCAACCTCGGTCGCCAGCGAAGTGTCGGCGCTTATAGGAGCAGGATGGCCCGCAGTCAACTCCAGATGCAGCGCTCCCGCAAAAGCGCCGGCGATTTGATCCAGTTCGTCCCTATAATTCGGTCCTGTCGGATCTTTCTGCTTATTAGGAGCGCAAGGCTTGCGTCCGCCCGCCTGGTCTACAAAATACAACCGCGGGCGCGAGGCCTGAGCGGTGCCGCAGCAGCCCGCGCCGTTGAACGAAGCCGTATTCGGAGGACTCACCATGGTCGCAACCAGTGCCGCTGCCAACATCCCCCCGCGCAAGCACCCCCCGGAGACCGCCGTGTCGGATTTCCTGGTAACGCTCAACGCCCTGCTGAAGGACGATCAATACACCGCCCTTTCCGAGGCGTTCGTCGCTTTCACCAAGGTTCATCCGGGCCTGGACTTCTTCATCGAAGAGGCGATTCCGGCGCGCGTTGCGGACCATATCCTGAGCAAGACCGGCGCGGCCTCGGCCTTCACCACCTTTACGCTGCAGAATCCCACCTGGGCGGTCGACCTTCAGCGAGCCGCGCTCGATCCGCAGGCCTTCACCCAGAAGATCAAGGATATCGAGGCCAAGGTGTCCGCGCTCGCCGCTGCGGCAAAGGGAGCGAAGGCGACCGCCTGATGCGCGCGGCGTCGTGATCCTTCCGCGCGGAAAGCCCGAAACGGCGATCCGCGCCAGAGGGTGCAGGATCTCTCCCGCGACGCCGAGGCAACTGGACGACGGCCCGCCCAATCGCGTATGTCACGCACAAACCTATAGAGCAGGTCGCGGCGTGCGCGCGAGCCGGAGGAATAGGCATGAGCGAAGTGACGGTGGCCGAACGGCCCGTGACGGACAGCCTGGTGACGGTGTTCGGCGGTTCCGGCTTTCTCGGCCGTTATGTGGTGCGCGCCCTTGCCCGCCGCGGCTATCGCATCCGCGTCGCCGTGCGGCGGCCTGATCTTGCGAATTTCCTGCTGCCTTATGGCTATGTGGGCCAGGTCCAGCTGGTGCAAGCCAATGTGCGCTTCGCCGATTCGGTGCGCCGGGCGGTGCAGGGGTCCGACGTCGTGGTGAACCTCGTTGGCGTTCTCGCGCCGCGCGGCCGCCAGAGCTTTGACGCCGTCCACGTCTATGGCGCCCGCGCCATTGCCACCGCCGCCGCCGAGGTGGGCGCGCGGGTGGTGCATGTCTCGGCCATCGGCGCCGATTCGGCCGCGTCCGCGGCTTACGCCCGCACCAAGGGGCTGGGGGAGGAGGCGGTGCGCGCCGCCGTCCCGGACAGCATCATCCTGCGCCCCTCGCTGGTGTTCGGCCCGGAAGACGATTTCTTCAATCGTTTTGCGGCGATGACGCGCTTCGCATTCGCCCTGCCTTTGATCGGCGGCGGTAAAACGCGCTTCCAGCCGGTGTTCGTCGCCGACGTCGCCGCCGCCGTGGAGCGGGCGGTGGACGGGAAGGCGAAGGCGGGCACCACTTACGAACTGGGCGGACCGGAAGTGCGCACCTTCCGTGAGCTCATGGAATTGTTGCTGCGGGAAATTGGCAGCCACCGCATTCTGATGGACCTGCCGTTCGGCGCGGCGGACCTGATGGCCCGCGTGCTCGGCTGGGTGCCGGGCGGCAGTGCGCTGCTGACGCGCGATCAGGTGGCGATGCTGCATTTCGACAATGTGGTGTCCGATGCCGCGGTAGCCGAACATCGCACCATCCAGGACCTCGGCATCCTGCCCGCCGCCATGGCGAGCGTGCTGCCGAGCTATCTTTGGCGATTCCGCAAGGCGGGGCAGTTCACCCGCATCGAGACCTGAGGCGGATCTGAAACGAGACAGGGTGCGGCGCGCCGCACCCGGCGGTGGTGAAATGGGCGCGTTGGTTACGGGTGGTTCCAAGCCGAGCATCGAAGTGAAGATCTGCGGCGTTAACAGCGCCGCCGCGCTCGATGCGACGCTGGAAGCCGGCGCCGACCTCGTCGGCTTCGTGCATTTTCCCAAAAGCCCGCGCCATCTCCACCTGTCCGATGCCGCCGCGCTGTCCGCCCAGGTGAATGGCCGTGCGCTCAAGGTGGCGCTGCTGGTGGATCCGGACGACGCGCTGCTCGGCGATATCCTGGAAGCGGTGAAGCCGGATATTCTGCAATTGCATGGACGCGAAACGGCCGAACGGGTCGCTGCGATCCGCGCGCGCTTTGGTCTGCCGGTGATGAAAGCGCTCAGCATCGCCCGCGCCGCCGATCTCGATATCGTGCCGGCCTATGCAGCCGTTGCCGACCGCTTGTTGTTCGATGCCAAGCCCGCTCCGGACGATCTTTTGCCGGGCGGCAACGGACGGGTGTTCGACTGGTCTGTGCTCGACGGCCTTGACCCCGGTCGCCCGATCATGCTTTCGGGTGGTCTGGATCCGGACAATGTGGCGCAGGCGCTTGCTCGTGTTCGGGTCGACGGCGTCGATGTCTCCTCCGGTGTCGAAACTTCGCCCGGCGTCAAATCGGCGGAAAAGATCTTTGCCTTCGTCCGCGCCGCGCGCGCGGCGTCCCTTGCCTCCAGGGTGGAAAGTCAAGCCAAGTGACTGCGTTGAATTCCTATCGCACCGGCCCGGACGAGCGCGGTCATTTCGGCATCCATGGTGGCCGCTTCGTCGCTGAGACCCTCATGCCCGCGGTGCTGGAGCTGCAGGCCGCCTACGAGGCGGCCAAGGTCGATCCCGCCTTCAAGACCGAGATGGACGGCTATCTCACCCATTATGTGGGCCGTCCCTCGCCGCTCTATTTCGCCGAGCGGCTCACCGCGCATCTCGGTGGCGCGAAGATCTATCTCAAGCGCGAGGAGCTGAACCACACCGGCTCCCACAAGGTGAACAACGTGCTCGGGCAGATCCTGCTCGCGCGCCGCATGGGCAAGAAGCGCATCATCGCGGAGACCGGCGCCGGCCAGCACGGCGTCGCCACCGCGACCCTGTGCGCCCGCTTCGGCCTGGAGTGCGTGGTCTATATGGGCGCGGTGGACGTGGAGCGGCAGAAGCCGAATGTGTTCCGCATGAACATGCTGGGCGCGACCGTGGTGCCGGTGCAATCCGGGACGCGCACGCTGAAGGATGCCATGAACGAGGCGCTGCGCGATTGGGTGACCAATGTGCACAACACCTTCTATTGCATCGGCACGGTTGCCGGCCCGCATCCCTATCCGGCCATGGTACGGGACTTTCAGTCGATCATCGGCACCGAGGCGCGCGCCCAGATCCAGGAGATGGAAGGCCGCCTGCCCAATTCGCTCGTCGCGGCGGTGGGTGGCGGCTCCAACGCCATCGGCCTGTTCCACGCCTTCCTCGATGATCCCGAGGTGGAGATCTTCGGCGTCGAGGCGGCGGGTCATGGCATTTCCACGGGCGAGCACGCGGCCGCTATCCTGGGCGGACGGCCGGGCGTGCTGCATGGCAACCGCACCTATCTGATCATGGACGGCGACGGCCAGATCAAGGACGCCCATTCCATCTCCGCCGGCCTCGATTATCCCGGAATCGGGCCGGAGCATTCCTGGCTGCACGACGTGGGCCGTGTGAAATACATTCCCTGCACGGATCAGGAGGCGCTCGACGCGTTCGTCCTCCTCTCGAAGCAGGAGGGCATCATCCCGGCGCTGGAAAGCGCGCATGCCGTCGCCAAGGCGGCGGAAATCGCGCCCACCAAGCCGAAGGATCATGTCATGATCGTCAATCTGTCGGGCCGCGGCGACAAGGACATCTTCTCCGTGGCGGAACATCTGGGGGGCCAGATATGAAATTTGCGTCTGTTTGCGCGGCCGTGGGCCTTGCTCTTCCGCTCGCTTTCGCGGGTCCCGGCGTGCTCCCCGCTTCGGCGGCGCCGGCGGGCCTGACCCTGACCACCGGCTCGGTGATCACCGATCCCACCGGCGCCTTCATCAGCGTGCAGGTGGCCAACGGCGGCACCTTGATGCTGAGCCAGATCGTGGTGACGTGCGATTTCTTCTCCAAGAGCAAGAAGAAGCTCGGCACCTCGTCCACGACCTTGTTCTCCACCTTCCCCGGCCTCACGGGGGCGGATCAGGTCCGCCTGATGGGCGCCACGAGCGCCACGTCGGCGACCTGCGCCATCACCAGCCCGAACTGAGCGGGTCTCACTTTCTCCGGCCGCTCGCGGTCGGCCCCTTTCGCAGGGGACGAACAAAAGACGCATCATGACCACCCGCATCACCGCCCGCTTCGCCGCCCTTGCCGCTGAAGGCCGTCCCGGCCTCGTCACCTTCATCACGGCGGGCGATCCCGATGCCGCGACCTCCCTGGCGGTGCTCAAAGCATTGCCGGCGGCCGGGGCGGACGTGATCGAGCTCGGGGTGCCGTTCACCGACCCCATGGCGGACGGCCCGGCCATTCAGGCCGCCGGCTTGCGGGCGCTCAAGGGCGGGCAGACGCTGGCGAAGACGCTGGCCATGGTCCGCGCCTTCCGCGAAGGCGACGGCGCGACCCCGATCGTGCTGATGGGCTATTACAATCCCATCTATATCTATGGCGTTTCCCGCTTCCTGACGGATGCAAAAGACGCCGGCGTGGACGGCCTCATCGTGGTGGACCTGCCGCCCGAGGAGGACGACGAGCTTTGCCTGCCCGCGCTTGCCGCCGGCCTCGACTTCATCCGCCTCGCCACGCCGACCACCGACGACAAGCGCCTGCCGGCGGTGCTCGCCCATACGGCGGGCTTCGTCTATTACGTCTCAATCACCGGCATCACGGGCGCTGCGACGCCGGACGCTGATCTGGTCTCCGCCGCCGTGGCACGGATCAAGCGGCACACCGACCTGCCGGTGGCGGTGGGCTTCGGGGTGAAGACACCGGCTCAGGCGGCGGCGATCGCGGCCGGCGCCGATGCGGTGGTGGTCGGCTCGGCCTTGGTGGACGTCGTGCGCGCGTCACTCGACGAAAAGGGCGTCGCGACACCCCGCACCGTGGCTGACGTGGAATCTCTGGTGCGCGATCTCGCTGCGGCGGTGCGCGGTGTCTCCCGTCAGGCGGCCGAGTAAGGCCATCCCTAATTCCGCGGATTGCGAACAGCGGCGTTCTTGATCCGCCTCATGGCGGCGGGGAAGCCGGCAGGCCGATGCTTCCTCCCATCCTAATGGGAGGTTCACATGCTTCACTCGCGTGCCACCCGCTTCATTGCCGCCCTGCTTGCCGGCTCACTGCTGGCGGCCAGCCCGGCCGCCGCTTGTACCCGGGCGCTGTATGTCGGAGCCGACGGCCTCGTCATCACCGGCCGCTCGATGGATTGGGCGGAGGACATGCGCACCAATCTCTGGGCTTTTCCGAAAGGCATGGCGCGTGACGGCGCTGCCGGCCCGACGGCGCCCAAATGGGTCTCGAAATACGGCAGCCTGATCGCCTCGGGTTACGATGTCGGTACCGCTGACGGCATCAATGAAGAGGGGCTGGTGGTGAACCTGCTCTATCTCGATGAGTCCGATTATGGCCACGACACCGGCAAGCCACCCATGTCGATTTCGGTATGGGCCCAATATGTGCTCGACATGTTCGGTTCGGTCTCCGAGGCTGTGGCTGCGCTGGAGAAGGAGCCGTTCCGAATCGTTGCGCCGATGCTGCCGAACGGTGTTCCGGCACAGCTCCACCTCGCCCTTTCCGACGCCAGCGGAGATTCCGCGATCCTCGAATATATCGGCGGCAAGCTCGTCATCCATCATGGCAAGCAATATCAGGTGATGACCAACTCGCCCACGTTCGACCAGCAATTGGCGCTCAACACCTATTGGGAGGAAATCGGCGGGCTCACCTTCCTGCCCGGCACGAACCGCGCGTCGGATCGCTTTGCCCGCGCCTCGTTCCTCATCCACGCGGTGCCGAAGCAGGCCGATCCGCGCTTCATTTCGGCGGTTCCGGGGCAGAGCTATGCCAACCAGGCCGCCCTCAGCGTGCTCGGCGTAATGCGCAGCGTCGGCGTGCCGCTCGGCATCACCACGCCAAACCAGCCGAACATCTCCTCGTCCCTCTGGCGCAGCGTCGCGGACCAGAAGAACAGGGTCTATTTCTTCGATTCCTCCACCAGCCCCAATGCCTTCTGGGTGCCGCTCTCCGACCTCGACCTGAAAGCCGGCGCGCCGGTGAAGAAGCTGACGCTTGAAGGCGGCAGGGTCTATTCCGGCAATGCGGCGGTGCAGTTCGAGGTGGCGACGCCCTTCACCTTCCTGCCGGCGAAGAACTGAGGGCGCCTGGCCCGCCCCGGTCGGCCGGGGCGGGGAGAGCGGTCAGGCGCGTGCCGTGCGACGGGGAGAAACGACGTTGAGCAGCAGCGTGCCACCAGCCGCGACCACCAGATTGGCGGCGAGCGCCAGCAGGCCCACATAGATCGTGTACGATTCGCCCCCGAGGATCATGCGGTGCACCGGCACCAGCCCATCGGAGAACACGATGAACGATCCGCCGCCGATGCCCACCGCCCAGCCGGCCAGCAGGGCGCCGGCCCGGAACCAGCGGGTGAACAGCCCGAACACCACCGCGGGGAAGGTCTGGAGGATCCAGAGGCCGCCCAGCAATTGCAGGTCGATGGCAAATTTTGTCGGCAGGAAGATGATGCAGGCGAGGGCGCCCACCTTCACCACCAGCGACACGATCTTGGCCACCTGCGCTTCGCCCGCGTCGGTGACGGCCGGGTTCACATAGGCCTTCCACACATTGCGGGTGAACAGGTTGGAGGCGCCGATGGACATCACCGCCGCCGGCACCAGCGCGCCGATGCCGATGGCGGCGAAGGCGAAGCCGGCGAACCAGCTCGGGAACAGGGTCTTGAACAGCACTGGCACCACGTCCGTGGGGCTGGTCACCTTCACCCCGGCCGCATGCGCCATGTAGCCGAGCAGGGCGATGAGGCCGAGCAGCACCGTATAGGCCGGCAGCAGGATGGCGTTCTTGCGGATGGTGTCGGCGCTTTGCGCCGCGAACACGCCGGTCAAGGTGTGCGGGTACATGAAGGCGGCAAGCGCCGAGCCGAGCGCCAGGGTCGCATAGGGCAGCATCTGCTGGGGCTGGAGGGTGAGGCCGGTCGCGCCGCCCTTGGCCTGGAAGGCGAGATCCGCCGCATGGAACACTGCGCCATAGCCGCCGAGCACCATGGGCACTAGCACCACCGCCACCAGGACCACCACATAGATCATGATGTCCTTGACGAAAGCGATCAGCGCCGGCGCCCGCAGGCCCGCCGAATAGGTATAAAGCGCGAGGATCAGGAAGGCGGCGATGATGGGGAATTCCCCGGTCAGCCCCATGGCCGAGATCACCGCCTGCATGCCCACCAATTGAAGCGCGATATAGGGCATGGTCGCGATGAGGCCGGTGATTGCGACCACCAGCTCCAGCGCGCGGCTGCCATACATGCCGTGCACCACGTCCGCCGCCGTCACATGCCCGCTGGCATGTGCGACCTTCCACAGCTTGGGCATGACGAGGAAAATGAAGGGATAGACGATGATCGTGTAGGGCAGGGCGAAGAAGCCGTAAGCGCCCACCGCATAGACCAGCGCCGGCACGGCGATGACCGTATAAGCGGTGTAGAAATCGCCGCCCACCAGGAACCAGGTGATCCAGACCCCGAACTGGCGCCCGCCAAGGCCCCATTCCTCGAGCTTGGCGTGATCGTCGGCTGCCTTCCAGCGCGATGCGATGAAGCCCATCACGGTGACGAGCACGAAAAAAAACAGGAAGACCGACAGCGCGGTCCAATCGATGGAGCCGATCATTCCTTGGTCGCCTTATATACGACGAAGGTCAAAAGCGAGGTGAGCGGCACCCATGCCAATTGATACCAATAGAAAAATGGGAAGCCGAAAAGCTCGGGCAGGCGTTCATTGTAGAACGGCACCCACAGCAGCCCGATGAAGGGCAAGAGCAGGAGGAAGCGCACCTTAGGGAAACCTTCTGGTTCTTAATCGGAGGGCCGCTTAAACCGTTTAAGAAACGGGGTCCAATCAAAAATGCGGGCGCATTTTCATTCCCTACGGAATAATCATCTGGTGCCGTGGTTTCGCCACCATGCGCGCCCAAGCCGTGCTGCGAGATTACGCAAGGGTCGGCGGCGCGAGGAATTTCGCAGCGCAGCGCGACCGCACTTCCGTTCCTGCCCGCTCGGTATTACATGGAGCCCGCCACAGCCGGAGCATTCTCCTTGAATTGGATTTCCAACGTCGTCCGCCCGAAGATCCGTAATTTCCTGGCCCGCCGGGATGTGCCGGAGAATCTGTGGGTGAAGTGCCCGGAAACCGGGCAGATGGTGTTCCACAAGGATCTGGAGGCCAATCTCTATGTGATACCCGGTTCCGGCTATCACATGCGCATGGATGCCGTGAAACGGCTGAAAGCCACGTTCGATGACGGCGCCTATGAAGAGGTGGCCTTGCCCGAGGTGGCCATCGACCCGCTGAAGTTCCGCGACGAGCGGCGCTATGCGGATCGCCTCAAGGACGCCCGCACCAAGACCGGCATGCAGGATGCCGTGAAGGTCGCGACCGGCCTGCTGGAAGCCCTGCCCGTGACCATCGCGGTGCAAGATTTCGGCTTCATGGGCGGCTCGCTCGGCATGGCGGCGGGCGAGGCGGTGGTGAAGGGGCTTCAGACCGCCGCCGAGAAGGGCACGCCCTTCATCATGTTTGCAGCCTCCGGCGGCGCGCGCATGCAGGAGGGGATCCTGTCTCTCATGCAGATGCCGCGCACCACGGTGGCGATCCAGGAACTGCGCGAGGCGAAGAAGCCTTACATCGTGGTTCTCACCAACCCGACCACGGGCGGGGTCACCGCTTCCTACGCCATGCTGGGCGACATCCAGATCGCCGAACCGGGCGCCCTCATTGGCTTTGCGGGTCCGCGCGTGATCGAGCAGACCATTCGCGAGAAGCTTCCGGACGGCTTCCAGCGCGCGGAATATCTGCGTGAGCACGGCATGATCGACATGGTGGTGCATCGCCACCAGATGCGCGAGACGCTGGGTCGGCTGTGCCGCATCCTGGTGAAGGCGCCGGCCGTGCCGCCCAAGGGGCGCCTGCCGCGCCCCGCCGCCGCGTGATCTCCATCCACCCATTGCGCCGCGCGGCCGCAGCCGCGCAGGGGTAGAAGACGATGTCCCTCTCCCGCCCCGTCGGCGGACCCGACGCCATACTGGAGCGCCTCGCGGCGCTCCATCCCCAGCGCATCGACCTGTCGCTGGATCGGGTCCACCGCCTGCTCGCCGCGCTCGACCATCCCGAATTGCGCCTGCCCCCCGTCATTCACGTGGCGGGTACCAACGGCAAGGGGTCCACCATCGCCTTCCTGCGCGCGGCGCTGGAGGCGGCGGGAAAGCGCGTGCACGTCTACACGTCTCCCCATCTGGTGCGGTTCAACGAGCGCATCCGCCTCGCCGGCGCGCTGGTGAGCGATGAAGCTCTCTCGGACGCGCTCGACCAGGTGGAAACCGCCAATGCGGGTCAGCCCATCACCCTTTTCGAGATCACGACCGCGGCCGCCTTCGTCCTGTTCGCGCAGGTGCCGGCGGATGTGCTGCTGCTGGAGGTGGGCCTCGGCGGGCGGCTCGATGCCACCAATGTGGTCGATGCCCCGCTCGCCAGCGTCATCACGCCGCTGTCCATCGACCATGTGGACTTTCTCGGGCCGACCCTTGAGCTGATCGCCGCCGAGAAGGCCGGCATCATCAAGCGCCGCGCCCCGGTGATCGTTGCCGCCCAGCCCGACGAGGCGCTGGAGGTGATCGAGCGCGCGGCGGCGCGCAAGCTGGCGCCGGTGTTCGCGCGCGGCCAGCAATGGACGGTACATGAGGAGGCGGGACGGCTCGTCTATTCCGACGAGGCGGGCCTTCTGGATCTGCCTCGGCCGCGCCTGATGGGCGCGCACCAGATCGACAATGCCGGCCTTTCGGTCGCGACTTTGCGCGCGCTGCCGCAATTGGGCGTGACCGCAGCCGCCATTGAGGACGGGCTGCGGGCGGCGGACTGGCCGGCGCGGCTTCAGCGCCTCGCGCCGGGTCCGCTGACGGCCCGCGCGCCGGGCGACGTGGAAGTGTGGCTCGACGGCGGGCACAATGCCGCGGGCGGGGCCGCGCTCGCCAATGCCTTGGCGGAGCTTGAGGAGCGCTATGCGCGCCCCCTGGTGATGATCGTGGGCATGCTGGGCTCGAAGGATGTCTCCTCATTCCTGGCGCCGTTCGCGGGCCTCGCCCGCGAGGTGATCGCGGTTCCGGTCCCGGGCGAGCACAAGGGCCTGTCTCCGGAGGAGGTGGCTGCGGCCGCCGCCGCGCTCGGCATGTCCGGCTCGGTGGCGCGCGATGTTGGGGCAGCGCTGGACGGGCTCGCGTCCTTTCCGCTCGTGCCGCCGCCGCGCGTGCTGATCGCCGGTTCGCTTTATCTGGCGGGTGCCGTCCTGCAGGAGAACGGCACCGCCTTGCTCTGAGACCCTCGCGTCGGACGCCCCGCTTTCTTTAGCCGGAGGTCGCGTCCTCGTTCGGCTTATGGGGGTCAGGCAGGGCGCCAGTTCCCGGCGTCTTGGCCGGATCGGTCAGGACCGGCTTGGCATGGGGGCCGGCAGCGGGCTTGGCGGTGGCCTTGTCTTGAGAAGGTGGCCGGGCACTGGCGTCTTTGTCGGCCTTGGTCTGATCGAAAGCGGGGTGTCGCGGTGACGCGGACATTCGGGGTTCTCCTGTGTAATCCATTGGGATATAACGCAGCAGGACACATCCGGTTGCCTCGGCGGCAGGTGCACCTTGACTTACCGCGCCGCGAAGAGCAGCTTCCGGCCGCGCCATGAGGTGCCGGACCGAGCGTCCATTGATCCCCCAAAACCCACGGACAGGCATGCGCAGCTATTTGGACTTCGAGAAGCCGGTGGCCGAGCTCGAGGCGAAGGTGGAAGAACTGCGGGCACTTTCGAGCGGGGACGGCGTCGCCATTGCCGACGACGTGACGCGCCTTGAGGCCAAGGCGGCCGAAGCCCTGGCGCAGCTCTATTCCACGCTCACCCCGTGGCAGAAAACCCTGGTGGCGCGCCATCCCGCGCGGCCGCATTTCGGCGATTTCGCCAAGGGCCTGTTCGACGAATTCACGCCCATGGCGGGCGATCGCAAATATGGCGAGGACGAAGCCATCATCGGCGGCTTCGCGCGCTTCCGGGGCGAACCCGTGTGCGTGATCGGCCACGAGAAGGGCTCCACCACCGAGACCCGCATCCGTCACAATTTCGGCATGGCGCGCCCTGAAGGCTATCGCAAGGCCGCGCGCCTGATGGAACTGGCGGACCGCTTCAACGTGCCCATGATCGCGCTGGTCGATACCGCCGGCGCCTATCCCGGCATCGGCGCCGAGGAGCGCGGGCAGGCCGAGGCCATCGCCCGCTCCACCGACGCCTGCCTCGCGCTCGGCGCGCCCAACGTGGCGGTCGTGATCGGGGAGGGCGGCTCCGGCGGCGCAATCGCCATCGCCACGGCCAACAAGGTGCTGATGCTGGAGCACGCTGTCTATAGTGTGATCTCGCCCGAAGGCGCGGCTTCCATCCTGTGGCGCGACACCGCCAAGGCGCAGGAGGCGGCGACCAATATGAAGATCACCGCCCAGGATCTGGTGCGATTCGGCGTCGTGGATTCCATCATCAAGGAGCCCACCGGCGGTGCCCATCGCGACCCCAAGGCGGCCATCACCGCGACCGGGGATGCCATCGCCGAGGCGTTGAGCGGCATGGCGGGGATGGACGCGACAGCTGTGCGCAAGGCACGGCGGGCAAAGTTCCTGGCGATTGGACGCACCCTGTAGAGTGGACTTCGCGCGCTTTGTCTGGAACCATCTCATATTGGCCGTAATTCGCCGGTCATGTGCGGCTAACAAGCACTAATTTATCGCTTTTTCGCCATCATATGGTAACGCGCCGTCAAGGGTGGACCTTGCATCATGGCTCTTAGTGCGCCCGAAACGGACCTTGGAGTTCTGCGTTGAGCCGTCCGCTTCCCTTCTTTTCCCGCCTTCGCCTTGCTGCGCTGGCCGCCACCGCTGCGGTGGTTCTCGCCGGCTGCAACGGGCAGGGCGATCTCTCCCAGCGCGCCAAACAGCCGCTTTCCCCGCAGATGCTCACCCTGATCCAGGAGAAGGGCATGACGCCCTCCAGCCCGATCCTGGTGCGCCTGTTCAAGCAGGAATCCGAGCTTGAGGTCTGGAAGGAAAAGACCGACGGCACCTATGCGCTGCTGAAGACCTATCCCATCTGCCGCTGGTCGGGCGAGCTCGGCCCCAAGGTGAAGATGGGGGATCGCCAGGCGCCCGAAGGCTTCTATGCCATCACGCCGGCGCTGATGAATCCCAATTCCAGTTATTATCTGGCGATCAACACCGGCTTTCCGAACGCGTTCGACAAGTCCTATGGTCGCACAGGCGAGTTCCTGATGATCCACGGGGACTGCTCCTCGTCCGGCTGCTACGCCATGACCGATCAGCAGATCGCCGAGATTTTCGCTCTTGCGCGCGAAAGCTTCGCGGGCGGCCAGCGCTCGTTCCAGCTCCAGGCCATGCCGTTCCGCATGACGCCGAAGAACCTCGCCCGCCATCGCACGAACCCGAACATGGCCTTCTGGCGCAACCTGAAGGAAGGCTATGACAGCTTCGAGGTGACGAAGCAGGAGCCGAAGGTCAACGTGTGCGACCGGCACTATGTGTTCAACGCGCAGGCGGAAGGCGGCCGCGGCTTCGACGCTTCCGCTCCGTGCCCGAGCTATACGGTGCCTGCCGAGATCGCCGGGGCCGTCGCGGCCAAGCGCATGGCCGACGACCAGCAGATCGCCGCTCTCTCCAACTCGCTGCCCGTGGCGCCGGTGAAGACCGGGACCGACGGCGGCATGCATCCGGTGTTCCTCGCCAAGTTCCGCCCCGTGGGCGCCGAAGCGAATGATTACACGGTGGACGTGAACGGGGCGCCGCCCGGCGAGATGCCCGAGACCACCCGCCCGCCGGGCGTTTCCCCGGAAAGCCAGGTGGCCGAGGGCGGAGCGGCCGCGCGTCCCGGCGCGGATCCGGCCTCTGCCTCCACGGGCGGCCCGCGTGTCGCTTCCGGAGCGGTGCAGCAGACCGCAAGCCTGAACGGGCAAAGCGTGGCTTCCGCGCCTGTGCTGCAAGGCTCCACGGCCATCGTCACGCCGGGCGCGTTCTCCTCCAGCGCGCGCTAGGGCCGGGCGAAAATCCTGCTCCGGCGCCTGCGGGGCGCGCCGTCCAGGCGAAAATGTTTCACGTGAAACAATGACTTAGCGCGGACGAAGCGGGGTTTAAGGCCGCTTCTCCGCGGGTCTTCGCCGGACGAAACCGGCATTTCGGGCGAACGTTCGGCGCGGATGAATCCGGAGCGGCGCTCCGGTTCAAGTCGCCCCTTCTGCACCCGCTGGATGCCCCTTCGATCCTCCGATCCCGTTCCGCCGCTCCGGCACCCGCTTCGCCGTGGTCGGCCGGCGGGCGGGGCGGGCGCAAACGAAAACGCCCGGCTCAGCCGGGCGTTTTGATTCAGGGAGCCAAGCCAGACGGCCGGCCTCAGACGCTGCGGCAGGTCGGAGCCGCCGTCAGCCTCAGGCGAAGCGGCCGTGGCAGTGCTTGAACTTCTTGCCGGAGCCGCACGGGCAGTTCTCGTTGCGGCCCACCTTGCCCCAGGTGGAGGGGTCTTTCGGATCGCGCGCCGCGACCGCGATATCGCCCGCCAGATCCGGCTGGGGCCGGGTGCCGATGGCGGCGGCCGAGGCGGAGAATTCATCCTCGCCCGTGCTGGCGTCGATATGGTGCCCTTCCATTGCCGGCAGCGCCTCTTCCGGCGGCGGGGAAGTGACGATCTCCACGCGCATCAGCTGCGAGGTGACGATCTCGCGTAGGCGGCCGAGCATGGCGGAGAACAGCTGGAAGGCTTCGGACTTGTACTCGTTCAGCGGGTCGCGCTGGGCATAGCCGCGCAGGCCCACCACCTGGCGCAGATGGTCCAGCATGGCGATGTGCTCGCGCCACAGATGGTCCAGGGTCTGCAGCAGGATCGACTTCTCGATGTAGCGCATGAGGTCGGGGCCGTACTGGCCCGCCTTGCCCGCCATCCATTCGTCGGCGCGGCGGATGATGCGCTCGGTGACTTCGGGCCCGGCGATGCCTTCCTCCTGCGCCCAGGCCTCCACCGGCAGGTCGAGGGTGAGCACGTCGCGCACGGCGAAGTCGAGGCCCTTCACATCCCATTGCTCGGGATAGGAGTTTTCCGGAATGTACTTGGCGACGAGATCGGTGATGACCGAGTGGCGCATGTCCTCCACGGTCTCGGCGATATCGGCGTCGTTCATCAGGTCGAGCCGCTGCTCGAACACCACCTTGCGCTGGTCATTGAGAACGTCGTCATATTTCAGGACGTTCTTGCGCATGTCGTAATTGCGCGCCTCGACCTTCTGCTGGGCCTTCTCCAACGCCTTGTTGATCCAGGAGTGGATGATGGCCTCGCCTTCCTTCAGGCCGAGCTTCTGGAGCATGCCGTCCAGCCGGTCGGACCCGAAGATGCGCATCAAATCGTCGTCGAGGGACAGGAAGAATTTGGAGCGGCCGGGGTCGCCCTGGCGGCCGGAGCGGCCGCGCAGCTGGTTGTCGATGCGGCGGCTTTCGTGGCGCTCGGTGCCGAGCACGCACAGCCCGCCGGCGGCCAGCGCCTTCTGCTTCATCTCCGCGACTTCGGCGCGGATGCGCGCTTCCGCCTCGGCCCGCTCGGGCCCTTCGGGCAGATGCTGCAATTCCTGCGCGATGCGCATTTCCACATTGCCGCCGAGCTGAATGTCGGTGCCGCGGCCGGCCATGTTGGTGGCGATGGTGATGGCACCGGGAACGCCCGCCTGGGAAACGATATAGGCTTCCTGCTCGTGATAGCGGGCATTCAGCACCGCGAACGCCTTCTCATGGCCGTGGCCGCTGAAGGCGGCGGGGTCGGAGAAGTCCTTCTGCTTCAGGCCGGCCTGCTTGAGCATTTCCGCCAGCAGCTCGGATTTCTCGATCGAGGTGGTGCCCACCAGCACGGGCTGCCCGCGCTCGGCGCAATCCTTGATGACCTCGATGATGGCGGCGTATTTCTCGTTCGCCGTGCGATACACCTCGTCGTCATCGTCCTTGCGGGCGATGGGCACGTTGGTGGGCACTTCCACTACGTCGAGCTTGTAGATGTCGCCGAACTCGGCCGCCTCGGTATTGGCGGTGCCGGTCATGCCGCCGAGCTTTTCGTACAGGCGGAAATAATTCTGGAAGGTGATGGAGGCCAGGGTCTGGTTCTCGGGCTGAACCTGGACGTGCTCCTTGGCTTCCAGCGCCTGGTGCAGGCCCTCCGAATAGCGCCGGCCGGGCATCATGCGGCCGGTGAACTCGTCGATGATCACGACTTCGTTGTTGCGGACGATATAGTCCTTGTCGCGCTGGAACAGCGTGTGGGCCCGCAGCGCCTGGTTCACATGGTGAACCACCGACACGTTCTCGATGTCGTAGAGCGAGGTGGACTTCAGCAAATCGGCGGCGGAGAGCATCTGCTCCATCTTCTCCATGCCGGCTTCGGTCATGGAGACGGTGCGCTGCTTCTCGTCCACCTCATAGTCGTCCTTGGTGAGGCGGGGAATATAGGTGTTGATGGTGTTGTAGAAATCCGAGCGGTCGTCGAGCGGACCGGAGATGATGAGCGGCGTGCGCGCCTCGTCGATGAGGATCGAATCCACTTCGTCGACGATGGCGTAGAAATGCCCGCGCTGCACCATGTGCGCGCGGTCGTATTTCATATTGTCGCGCAGATAGTCGAAGCCCAGCTCGTTGTTGGTGGCATAGGTGACGTCGCTGGCATAGGCGGCGCGGCGCTGGTCGTCGTCCAGGCCGTGGACGATGATGCCGGTGGTGAGGCCGAGGAAATTATAGACCTTCGCCATCCATTCGGCGTCGCGGCGGGCGAGGTAGTCATTCACCGTCACCACGTGCACGCCCTTGCCGGCGAGCGCGTTGAGATAGACCGGCAGGGTGGCGACGAGGGTCTTGCCCTCGCCGGTCTTCATTTCGGCGATGTCGCCATTGTGCAGCACCATGCCGCCGATCAGCTGCACGTCGAACGGCCGCAGGCCGAGCACGCGCTTGGCCGCCTCGCGCACCGTGGCGAAGGCGGGCACCAGCAGATCGTCAAGCTTCTTGCCGGCGGCGAGCTGGGCGCGGAATTCGGCCGTGCGCGCGCGCAGCTGGTCGTCCGAAAGCGCCGAGACCTCCGGTTCCAGCGCGTTGATCGCCGCCACCATGGGCCGAAATCCGCGGACCATGCGGTCGTTCGCGGAGCCGAAGATCTTGCGGGCAATTCCACCTAGCATCGTGACGTCTCAATTCCGTCCCGTCTCTTGTAGCGGAGGGGCGGAGACGGGCCGCCGGACCCTCCGGTCCATGAACTCGCCTTTACGACACGCGCAATGCGGCGCCAGCAAGTCCACGCTTGATATTCGCTTCACCCGGCGCCGAGTGCGCGCCCCCTTCCGGCCGAAATGCCGTCGCGGCGCACGAGCCCATCCAGGATACGACGGGAGACTTATGAACGGGTCGCAGGCTTGTCAATGAGAGCCGGCCGCGCGGCGACGCCTTGGCGGCCGATATTCCCCTTCGGAACGCGGCGGCCGCGAATTTACCGCGGTATGCCGCACTGCGAACCGTGAGGTGTCATGGACTTGTCCGAGGGTGCTAAGTAGTATCCCGCACGATTGAGGTCCCGGGGGATTTACGATGATGGGGCGGGTAATGCGTGTTTGCCGCGTCGGCTTGAATGCTGGCTTGCAGGCAGGCCTGGGCGTGGCTGGAACTCCGGCTCGGTTCGCGCTTGCGGTCCCGGTGATCGCGGTGGCGCTCGCGGGCTGCGAGGAAAAGAACACCTACGTCGCTCCGCCACCCCCCACCGTTACCGTCGCCGAAGTGGGCTCCCAGCCCGTGGTGCGCTATCTCGAGCTGACCGGCAACACCGCATCCATCAATACGGTGGACCTCAACGCCCGCGTCCAGGGCTTCCTGACCGACATCAAATATAAGGACGGCGCCCTGGTCCGGAAGGGCACCGTGCTGTTCGTGATCGAACAGGACCAGTACAAGGCCAACCTCGCCCAGGCCCAGGCCACGCTTTCCGCCAACCAGGCGCTGCAGGTGCAGGCCGAGGCCGAGTTCAACCGGCAGAATCAGCTGGCCAAGCAGGACTTCGCCTCCCAGGCCACCCTCGACCAGGCCCGCGCCAAGCGCGACCAGGCGGTGGCGAACGTGCAGAACGCCCAGGCCTCGCTGGACATCGCGAAGATCAACCTCGGCTATACCGAAGTGGTCGCGCCGTTCGACGGCGTGGTGACCGCCCATCTCCAGGACGTCGGCGCCCTGGTCGGCTACAGCGGCCCCACCAAGCTCGCCACGATCGTCGAGGTGAACCCCATCTATGTGTGGTTCTCGCTGTCCGAGACCCAGGTGCTGAACATCAAGGAAGGCCTCGCCAAGCAGGGCCGCACCTTGCAGTCGGTGGCGCAGGACCTCGCCAACATCCCGGTGGAGATCGGTCTGCAGACCGAGCAGGGCTATCCCCACGCCGGCAAGCTGGATTACGTCGCCCCGCAGGTCGACCCCAACACCGGCACGCTCACGGTGCGCGGCATCTTCGACAACAAGGACCTGGCGCTGATCCCCGGCCTGTTCGCGCGGGTGCGCCTGCCGCTCGGCCCGGCCGCCGACATGGTGGTGGTCAATGACGCGGCCATCGGCACCAACCAGAGCGGCAGCTATGTGCTGACCGTGGATTCCACGGGCACGGTTGCCGAGCAGGTGGTGCACCTCGGGCAGATGCAGGACAACGGCCTGCGCGCGCTCGCCTCCGGCCTTTCCGCGGGCACCCAGGTGGTGGTCAACGGCCTGCAGCGCGCCGTGCCCGGCTCCAAGGTGACGGTCGAGAAGGGGAGCATGACCCCGGCGCCGCAGAAGAAGCCCATCACGCCGGCCATGAACACGCCGGCCACCACGCCCGCCGCGACGACCCCGGCTGCGCCCACGCCCGCCGCGCCCACGCCGCCCGCCGCGACCTCCGCGGCGCCGAAGAACTGACGGCCGATCCCTCGAACCACAGGCGGCGAACATGATCTCGCGCTTTTTCATCGAGCGACCGGTCCTAGCCAACGTCCTCGCTCTGCTTTTCGTCCTGATCGGCGCGGTTTGCCTCATCCGCCTGCCGGTGGCGCAATATCCCAATATCGTGCCGCCCACCGTCACGGTGACCACCAGCTATCCCGGCGCGAGCGCCAAGACCATCGTCGACACCGTGGCGCTGCCCATCGAGCAGCAGGTCAACGGCGTGCAGGACATGCTCTACATGCAGTCCTGGGCGGCCAGCGACGGCACCTATACGCTGGTCGTGACCTTCGCCATCGGCACCGATCCGAACATGGCGCAGGTGCTGGTGCAGAACCGCGTGTCCATCGCCTTGGCCTCGCTGCCCGCGGCGGTGTCGACCCAGGGCGTCACGGTGCTCCAGAAGGGCACCTCGATCCTGGAGTTCGTGGCGCTGACCTCGCCCGATGGGCGCTATGACGGCCTGTTCCTCTCCAACTACGCCGCCATCTATGTGCAGAACGAACTGGCGCGCCTGCCGGGCGTCGGCAACGTGCTCATCTTCGGCGCCGGCGACTATGCCATGCGCGTGTGGATGGACCCGGACAAGATGCAGGCGGTGGGCCTCACGCCCTCGGACGTGGTCAATGCCATCAAGGGGCAGAGCCAGGAAGTCACCGCCGGCCAGGTGGGCATGCCGCCGGCCCCCGTGGGCACGAACTTCCAATACACGGTCAACATCCAGGGCCGCCTCAACGACGTGCCGGACTATGAGAACATCATCGTCAAGGTGGACAACCAGAACGGCGGCCGGATCCTGCGCGTGAAGGACATCGGCCGGGTCGAGCTCGGCGCGCAGAGCTACAGCAAGACCTTCCAGCTGGACAACAAGCCGGCCACCGGCATCGCCATCTTCCAATTGCCCGATGCCAACGCGCTCGATGTGGCGGCGGCGGTCAAGGCGAAGATGGAGCAGCTGAAGACCTCCTTCCCCGAGGGCGTCGCCTATACCGTTCCGTTCGACACCACGCTGTTCGTCGCCGCCTCCATCGGCGAGGTCTACAAGACCCTCTACGAGGCGGGCATTCTGGTGCTCGTGGTCATCATCCTGTTCCTGCAGGATTGGCGCGCCACCCTGGTGCCGGCGACGACCGTGCCGGTCACCATCATCGGCGCCTTCGCCGCCATGGCGGCCATGGGCTTCACCATCAACCTCTCCACCCTGTTCGCGCTCATCCTGGCCATCGGCATCGTGGTGGACGACGCCATCGTGATCGTGGAGGGCGTGGCGCGGCACATCGAGGAGGGGATGGAGGGCCAGCCGGCCGCCGAAAAGGCCATGGACGAATTGTTCGGCCCGGTCATCGGCATCACCCTGGTGCTGATGTCGGTGTTCCTGCCGGCCTCGTTCATCCCCGGCCTGACGGGCGAGATGTTCAAGCAGTTCGCGCTGGTCATCGCCGCCACGGCCTTCATCTCGGCCATCAATGCCGCGACGCTGAAGCCCACCCAGTGCGCCCTGTGGCTGCGTCCGCCAACCCCGCCGGAAAAGCGCAATGTGGTCTATCGCGGCTTCAACGCCATCTATGACCGCTGCGAACGGGCCTATACCGCGCTCATCTCGCGCATGGTCCATGTCTCCGGCCTGATGGTGCTGGTGGCGCTGGCCCTCATCGGGCTCGCCGGCTACGGCCTCACCCGCGTGCCCACCTCGTTCCTGCCCATCGAGGACCAGGGCTATGTGGTGCTGGCGGTGCAATTGCCCGACGGCGCCTCCACCGAGCGCACGCAGGCGATCGTCAACCGGGCATCCGACATCGCCCAGAAAACCCCGGGCGTGAAGGTGGTGCTCGGCATCACCGGCATTTCCGCGCTCGACAACAACGCGACGCTGAGCAGCGCCGGCGTGCTCTATGTCACGTTCGACGATTGGAGCGTGCGCGACAAGACGAAGGGGCAGGACCTCTTCTCCATCTACACTCACTTGAACACGGAACTGGGCAAGATCCAGGAAGCCAGCATCGCGGTGCTCGTGCCCCCGGCCATCCAGGGCATCGGCAATGCCGCCGGCTTCACCATGCAGCCGCAGATCCGCGACGGCAATTTCGACTACGTGCTGCTGGACCGGGTGGCGAATGCGATCATCGACAAGGGGGAGGCGCAATCCTCCCTGTCGCATCTGTCCACCTCGTTCCGGGTGGGCGCGCCGCAATTGCAGGTGGATGTGAACCGCATCAAGGCGGAGACCCTGGGCGTTACGGTGAACCAGGTGTTCAGCGCGGTCTCCACCTATGTGGGCTCGACCTACGTCACCCAGATCAACAAGTTCGGCAACGTGTTCCAGGTGTATGCGCAGGCCGATTCCAAGGCGCGCATTTCACCGGAGGACCTGAACAATCTGAAGGTGAAGGCGGCCAATGGCACCATGGTGCCCCTCGGCACCCTGATCGACATTCGCGTCATTCCCGGCGCGCCGCTGATCTCGCTCTACAATCTCTATCCGACCGCCACCATCGTCGGCACCAACGCGCCCGGCTTCTCCTCCGGCCAGGCGCTGAGCGTGATGGAGCAGATCGCCAGCGCCACGCTGCCGCCGGGCATGGGCTTCGAATGGACCGCCATGTCCTATCAGGAGAAGCAGGTCGGCTCGCAGATGTACTACGTCTTCGCGCTCGCCATCCTGCTGGTCTACATGGTGCTCGCCGGCCAGTATGAAAGCTGGATCCAGCCGCTGTCGGTCATCCTGGCGGTGCCGCTGGCGCTGCTCGGCACGGTGGGCGCGCTGGTGGGTCTGGGGATCGCCAACAATCTCTACACCCAGATCGGCCTCGTGCTGCTGATCGCGCTCGCCTCCAAGAACGCCATCTTGATCGTGGAATATGCCCGCGAGAAACGGGCGGAGGGCATGGGCATCATGGAAGCGGCGGTGGAGGCCTCGCGCCTGCGGTTCCGCCCCATCCTGATGACGTCGTTCGCCTTCATCCTCGGCGTGTTGCCGCTGGTGTTCGCGACCGGAGCGGGCGCCAATTCGCGCAAGTCCATCGGCATCGCGGTGGTGAGCGGCATGCTCGCCTCCACCTGCCTCGCGGTCCTGTTCGTGCCGTCCTTCTACACGGTGCTCCAGCGCTTCGAGGAGAAGTACCTGCATAAGAAGAAAAAGAAGCCGCACGGCGCCGCCGAGGGCGACGGCCCCGCCGCGCCCCCGGCGGGCCCGGTGCCGGGCCATCCCGCCTCCGCCTGACCTCGCATCGGCAGGGCCGCACCCGCGGCCCTGCCTCCAAAACAGGCAATACGCGCCGCAAACTCTCGCTTTCTTGAGCCGATGCGCTTGTCTAACCTCAAGCCATGCCGTGCCAACCGGAGCTGGTGACCTGAATGTCGATCCTCGCGAGCCTCCACCACGTCACCAGCTATTCCTATGACCGGCCCATCATGCTCGGGCCACAGACCGTGCGCCTGCGCCCGGCGCCGCATAGCCGCACCGATATTCCGGCCTATTCGCTGAAGATCACGCCGGCCGAGCACTTCATCAACTGGCAGCAGGACCCGTTCGGCAACTGGCTGGCGCGGCTCGTGTTTCCCGAGAAGACCACCGAGTTCAAGGTCGAGGTGGACCTGCTCGCGCGCATGTCGGTGATCAATCCGTTCGACTTCTTCATCGAGGATTATGCCGACCATTTCCCCTTCGACTACACGCCCGAGCTGAAGGCCGAGCTGACGCCCTATCTCGCGCTCGAGGACGGCGGGCCGGAGCTGGACGCCTTCGTCGCCGCCATCCCGCGCACCAAGACGCGCATGGTGGACTTCCTGGTGGCGCTCAATCAGCGCGTGCAATCGGAAGTCGGCTATGTCATCCGCATGGAGCCGGGCGTCCAGACGCCGGACGAGACGCTGAAGAGCAAGCTCGGCTCGTGCCGCGATTCCGGCTGGCTGCTGGTGCAGGTGCTGCGCCGCCTCGGCCTCGCCGCCCGCTTCGTCTCCGGCTATCTGATCCAGCTCAAGCCCGACGTGCCGGCGCTCGACGGCCCTTCGGGTACGGATGTGGATTTCACCGACCTGCACGCCTGGGCGGAAGTGTACCTGCCCGGCGCCGGCTGGATCGGCCTTGACGCCACCTCCGGCCTGCTGTGCGGCGAGGGGCATATCCCGCTGGCGGCGACCCCGCATTATCGCTCCGCCGCGCCCATCAGCGGCGGCGTCGAGCCGGCGGAAGTGGAATTCGATTTCGAAATGTCGGTGGCCCGCGTCGCCGAGGCGCCGCGCGTGACGCTGCCGTTCTCGGACGAGAGCTGGGCCGCGCTCAACGCGCTCGGCGAAAAGGTCGATGCCGACCTGCTCACCAACGACGTGCGCCTCACCATGGGCGGTGAGCCCACCTTCGTCTCCATCGACGATTACGAGGGCGCCGAATGGAACACCGCCGCCCTTGGCCCGCAGAAGCGGGTGCGGGCGGACGATCTGGCCCGCCGCCTGCGCAAGCGCTTCGCGCCCGGCGGCCTGCTGCATTACGGCCAGGGCAAATGGTATCCCGGCGAGCCGCTGCCGCGCTGGTCCTTCGGCCTGTTCTGGCGCAAGGACGGCAAGCCGATCTGGCATGACGAGAAGCTGATCGCCGACGAGGCGCACGATTATGGCGTGACCACCGCCGACGCCGAGCGATTCGCGCTCGCGCTGGCGGAGCGCCTCGGCCTCGGCCGCAAATATGTGCAGCCCGCCTATGAGGACAATGCCCACTTCCTGCTGAAGGAAGCCAATCTGCCGGAGAATCTCGAGCCCGGCGACAAGCGGCTGGCGGACCCCGAGGCCCGCATCACGCTGGCGAAGGCGCTGTCCGAAGGCCTCGGCAATCCGCGCGGCTATGTCATCCCGGTGCAGCGGCTGAATGCCCGCGGCGGCCAGGGCTGGCTGAGCGAGGTGTGGAAATTCCGCCGCGGCCACCTGTTCCTGGTGCCGGGCGACAGCGCCATCGGCTTCCGCCTGCCGCTGGATTCCCTGCCGTATCTCTCGCCGATCCTCTATCCCCACACCATTCCCGCCGATCCGATGGAGCCGCGCGGCCCGCTGCCCGATCCCGACGAGATGGCGCAGGGCTATGAGCGCGACGCGGCGACCGGCCATGTGCCCTCCGCCGAGCGGGCGCGGCAGATCCTCTCCGATTATCTGGCGCGCGCGCCGGAGCCGGCCGACCAGGCGGTGCGCACCGCCGTCTCGGTCGAGGCGCGCGACGGGCGGCTGTGCGTGTTTCTGCCGCCGCTGACCACGCTGGAGGATTATCTCGCCTTCGTCTCGGCCGTGGAATCGGTCGCCGCCGAGCTGAAGATGCCGGTGCATCTGGAGGGCTATCCGCCGCCGTTCGACCCGCGCCTCCAGGTGATCGGCCTCTCGCCCGATCCCGGCGTGCTGGAAGTGAACATCCATCCCGCGTCCGACTGGAAGGGATGCGTGGAGACCACCCGCATCGTCTATGAGGAGGCGCGCCTCGCCCGCCTCGGCACCGAGAAGTTCATGACCGACGGGCGCCACACCGGCACCGGCGGCGGCAATCACGTGGTGGTGGGCGGCATCACCCCGGCGGACAGCCCGTTCCTGCGCCGGCCGGACCTGCTGAAGAGCCTGCTGCTCTATTGGCAGCGCCACCCCTCGCTGTCCTACATGTTCTCGGGCGTGTTCATCGGCCCCACCTCGCAGCATCCGCGCATCGACGAGGCGCGGCACGACAGCCTGTACGAGCTGGAGATCGCCTTCTCCAAATTCCCCGCCCCGGGCACGGACCTGCCGCCGCCGCCCTGGCTGGTGGACCGCATGCTCCGCAACATCCTGATCGATGTGACGGGCAACACCCACCGCACGGAAATCTCCATCGACAAGCTCTATTCGCCGGACGGCCCCACCGGCCGCCTGGGGCTGGTGGAGTTCCGCTGCTTCGAGATGCCGCCGGACTGGCGCATGAGCCTTGCCCAGCAATTGCTGCTGCGGGCGCTCATCGCGGCGCTGTGGCGCCGGCCGCTGTCCGGTTCGCTGGTGCGCTGGGGCACGGCGCTGAACGACCGCTTCATGCTGCCCTATTATGCGTGGGCCGATTTCCAGGATGTGCTCGGCGATCTGCGCGATGCCGGCTACGATTTCGACCCGCTCTGGTTCCAGGCCCAGTTCGAGTTCCGCTTCCCGAGCTTCGGCAAGGTGCAGCGGGCGGGGGTCGATATCGAGCTGCGCCAGGCGCTGGAGCCGTGGCATGTGCTCGGCGAGGAAGCCGCCGCCGGCGGCACCGTGCGCTATGTGGACAGTTCCGTGGAGCGCGTGCAGGTGCAGGTGGATGGGTTCAATCCGGCCCGCCATGTGGTGACCTGCAACGGCCGGCGGGTTCCGCTCGCGCCCACCGGGCGCAGCGGCACCTTCGTGGCCGGCGTGCGCTACAAGGCGTGGGAGCCCTATTCGGCGCTGCATCCGACCATTCCGGTGCACACGCCCTTGGTGTTCGATCTCATCGACACCTGGAGCGGGCGCTCGCGCGGCGGGTTCGTCTATCACGTCTCCCATCCGGGCGGCCGCAGCTACGATACCTATCCGGTGAATTCCTACGAGGCGGAATCGCGCCGTCTCGCTCGGTTCGTGAACCATGGCCACACGCCGGGCGTGCCCCACGTGCCGGCGGAATCCGCGCCGGACGAATTCCCCACCACCCTCGACCTGCGGCGGCCGGCGGGAGTCTGAACGCGCCGCCGGCGGCCCATGCCCGCCGGCGGAAAAGAAATCGTTCCAATTCGCAGATAAGTTCTTTCCTCGCGGGAAAAGTTCGGCAAGCTAGGGACTTCGGAGATGCGCCTGCCGCAGGCGGGCCCATCTCCGGTGTCGCGAGCGGGCCGGCGGAGCGTCGCCATGCACCGCGCGTGCAAGAACCGGCATCGCCCAAGGCGGCCGCGCAGCGGCCGGTGCGGGCGGCGGCGCAGCGTGAACCGGCGGTCATGAGTCATACGAGCGGGCTCTCGGGAGGAAAAGCCAAGCGTGGACAAAGTGAGCCTGGCCGAGGACGCCAATCGCGATCCGTTCGCAGCCGCTGCGGTGGAAGCCGTTCTCGACGGCTACCAGACGCTGCCCGGCGTGCGCGACGAGATGATGGGCGCCGACGGTCGCCCACGCGCCCATTGGGTGCCGTTCCTGACCGCGCTCGCGGAACTCGGCCCGCAGGAGGTGCGCCGGCGCTTCGGCGCGGCCGACCGCTACCTGCGCGACAGCGGCGTCTTCTACCGGGTCTATGACGACAAGGGCGGCGGCGAGCGGCCCTGGGCGCTCAGCCACGTTCCCCTGCTGCTGGACAAGGCCGATTGGGACAGCCTCGCCGCCGGGCTGGTCGAGCGCGCGCAATTGCTGGAATCCTTGCTGGCCGATCTCTACGGCCCCGCGCGGCTGGTGGAGCAGGGGGCGCTTCCCGCCGCCGCGGTGGCCGGCAGCCCGGAATTCCTGCGCCCAATGGTCGGCACCGTGCCGCGCGGCGGGCGGTTCCTGCGCTTCTACGCGGCCGATGTGGGGCGTGGCCCGGACGGGCGCTGGTGGGTGCTGTCCGATCGCACGCAGGCGCCCTCGGGCGTCGGCTATGCCTTGGAAAACCGCCTCGCCATGTCGCGTGCGCTGCCGGATATCTCGCGCACCATGCGCATGGACCGGCTGGCGGGGTTTTTCCAGGGCTTCCGCACCTCGCTCCTGAAGCTCGACCGCACCGGGGAGGGCCGGGTCGGCCTGATGACACCCGGCGCGCTGAACGAGACCTATTTCGAGCATGCTTTGCTCGCCCGCTACATGGGCTTCTCCCTGGTGGAGGGCGAGGACCTCGCGGTGCGGGGCGATGCGCTCTATGTGCGCACGGTGGCCGGGCTGAAGCGCGTCGACGTGGTGCTGCGCCGGCTCGACGCGGATTTCGCCGACCCGCTGGAATTGAACGCGCGCTCGCGCCTCGGCGTGCCGGGGCTCGCCCATGTGGCGCGCATCGGCGGGGTGGCGCTGGCCAATGCGCTGGGCTCGGGCCTGGTGGAGGCGCCGGCGCTCATGGCGTTCCTGCCGCGCCTCGCCATCAAGCTGCTCGGCCGCCCGCTCGCCCTGCCGCATGTGGGCACCTGGTGGTGCGGGCAGGGCGCCGAGCGCGCCCAGGTGATGGAGCATCTGGACGAACTGGTGGTCGCGTCCGCCTTCGGCACGCCGGTGCCGGGCGTGGGGCGGCGCGGCTCGGTGCTCGGGGCCGATCTCACCCCCCAGGAGCGGCGGCAGCTGTCGGCCGCCATGGCGCGCCGCGGCGCCGATCTGGTGGGGCAGGATGTGGCGCGCATCTCCACCATGCCGGTGTGGACCGGCGACAAGCTCACCCCGCGCCCGTTCACGCTGCGCGTGTTCCTGGCCGCGACGGAGGAGGGCTGGACCGTGATGCCCGGCGGCTTCTGCCGCATCTCGGAACGGCTGGACGCGCGCGCCTTCTCGATCCAGCGCGGCGACCGCTCGGCGGATGTGTGGGTGCTGGCGGACCGCGAGGTGCCGGCCACCACCCTTCTGCCGAGCCCGGAAAATGTGCGGGTGCGCCGCTCCTCCGGCACGTTGCCGAGCCGGTCGGCGGACAATCTGTTCTGGCTCGGCCGCTATGTGGAGCGGGCCGAGGCGACCTTGCGCCTGGTGCGGGCGCTGGTGGGGCGCCTTGCGGAGACCGAGCCCGCCAGCAGCCCGCTGGTGCTGCGCCTGATCACGCTGCTCTCCTCCTGGGGCGCCATGCCACGCGATTTCGCGGGGGCCTCGCCGGGGCGCTACGCCATCGCCGCCCTGACGCGGCACGATCTGCCCGGCGGGTTGCCGCAAGTGGTGAAATCCGCCCGCGCCGCCGCCTCCGTGATCCGCGACCGCTTCTCGCCAGACGCGTGGCGCGCCCTGGTGGACCTGGAAGCCTGCCTCAACACGCCCGTGCCCACCGCGCCGACCGAGGCCGACGCGCACGAGCGGGCGGACGCCGCGCTACGCATCATCGCCGCCTTCTCCGGCCTCGCCAGCGAGAACATGAACCGCCTCACCGGCTGGCGCTTTCTCGAACTCGGCCGGCGCATCGAACGGGGCATGGCGCTGCTGCGCTTCGCCCGCACCTTCGCCGAGCAGGGCGCCCCGCGCGGGGCGCTCGACGTGCTGCTGCAACTCGCCGACAGCCAGATCACCTATCGCAGCCGCTATGTGGTGATCGAGGCGCGCGGGCCGGTGCTGGACCTGGTGCTGCTCGACCCCGACAATCCCCGCTCGCTCGCCTTCCAGGTGGAGCGCATCGCTGCCCATCTGCGGGTGCTGCCGGGGCGCGACCCGGACGAGCCGCCGCCGCGCTCCGAGCGCATCATCGCCCGCATGCGCGCGGATCTCACCGCCGCCACCGCGGAATCCTTCGATATCGAGGATTTCGACGCGCTGGAAGCCGACCTCGCCCAGCTGTCGGACGAGATCGCGGCCCATTATTTCATCCAGGGGCCGGCGGCGGATGTCGCCTGGCCGGGGCAGGGGTGAGACGCCATGCTCTACGACATTCGCCAGACCACCACCTATCTGTACGGCGGGCAGGTGCGCGTGGCACGGCAGGTGCTGCGCATGACGCCGGTGGACCGGCCGCATCACCAGCACGTGCTCTCCCATTCCCTTTCGACCGATCCGGCCGCCAGCGAGATGGAACACGGGATCGATTTCTTCGGCAATGCCATCGCCTGGCTCACGCTCGACACGCCCCACGACCGGCTGGAGATTTCCACCCACAGCCGGGTCGAGGTGAAGGCGACGCCGCTGCCCGATGTCCAGGCCAGCCCGATGGTGGATGAGGTGCGCGAGGCCGCGCTCGCCAGCACCGACCTCGGGCCCAATTCGCCGGTGCATGGGCTGTATGCGAGCCGCAGCGTTCCTCTCGATCCCGCCATCACCGACTGGACGGCGGAAAGTTGCGCCCCCGATCGCCCGATCCTCGCCGCCGCCTGGGAGGTGATGGAGCGCATCCATACCGAATTCGCCTATGAGCCCGGTGCCACCGACGTCACCACGCTGCCGCATGAGGCCTTCCTGGCCAAGCGCGGCGTGTGCCAGGACTTTGCCCATGTGATGATCGCCGGCTTGCGGGGGCTCGGCCTCTCCGCCCGCTATGTCTCGGGCTATCTGCGCACCGTACCGCCGGCGGGGCAGGAGCGCCTCGCCGGGTCGGATGCCACCCACGCCTGGGCGGAGGTGTGGTGCGGGGAGGACTTGGGCTGGATCGGCCTTGATCCCACCAATGCGATCGCGGTCGGCAATGACCACATCATCCTCGCCATCGGCCGCGATTATGCCGATGTGGCGCCGGTGGACGGCGTCATCGTCGCCTCGGGCGAGCATCTCCTGGCCGTGGGGGTGGATGTCGTGCCCGTGGAGCGGCCCTATGCGGTGGCGCCGGCCTCCTAAAGCCGGATCCGGACCCAGTGAATCGCGGGAGCGATCCAATGGGTCCGGTGAATCCGGCGCGCTTCGAAGACTATGGGCCGGCGCGTCTCATTCCTCTCGTCCTACCGCCCCTTGCCCATGACGAGATCGGGGAGGCCGGTCGCGATCTGGGGGAACAGGCAGAGCAGGACCACGGCGAGCATCATCAGCAGCACGAACGGCACGGTACCCCAGATCACGTCCTTCAGCGGGATGTCGGGGGCGATGTTCTTGATGACGAAGATGTTCAGCCCCACCGGCGGGTGGATCAGCCCCATTTCCATGACGATGGTCATCACCACGCCGAACCAGATCA
>JBDZDL010000006.1:0-328760 GCA_040049195.1 Xanthobacter sp. VNH20 | reverse complement strand
GCGGGATGCGATAGCGAATTGCTTCGTCGCGCATGAGGTTTTGCATTCACGCCTCGCGTGTGGACCGGGAGAGACAGATCGCAGCAGCGCAAAAAAACCACTTGACGATCGAAGCCCTCATGTGAGGGCTGTTCTTCCACCTCGAAGGCGGGAGCGGCACCCAGGCGCCGGGAGCCGGTCAGCAGCAGGCCACATGCGCCCGCTGCCAGGAGCGCGCGGCGGCTGATCACGTCAGGTCAGCCGTTGAGCTCGGATTCGGTCAGGCGTCGGGCCTCGTCCGCCAGCATGATGGGGATGCCGTCGCGGATCGGGAACGCCAGCTTGGCCGCGCGCGACACCAGTTCCTGGCGCGCGCGATCATAGGAGAGCGGCGCCTTGGTGAGCGGGCAGACCAGGATTTCCAGAAGCTTGGGATCCACCTCGTGGCCCGGTCGCTGCGGCTGCGTCATCGAATATCCCCTTGAAGGCCGCCCGGTCTGCCATCCGAAAATGATCCCCCCGACCGAATGCGGCACTGCACTTTTCCGAACCCAAGTGTAGCTATTGCGGCGCACACGTCCATGATGAATTTTGCCGGCATCGCGCTTATAGCCCATGGTCAAGTACAAGATATGACAGGCCAAAGCCGTTTCGACACAGGATTTCGCGGCCTTCTATTGGCGTCGTGCAGCTGTGATATGCGAGGTGCATGTGTCACCAGAAGTGATGGGATGCATCGCATCCTTTTGCTATTCGCCCGCCAGGCCCAAGACTAGAACGAACTCCGACGTTGAGCCGGTCCGAAGCGGCCGCGCCTGGCGGCGTATGTTGCGCGTTGGCGCTCTCCGCACAGCTGGTGCGTTTTGATGCAGGTTCCCATGGCGTCGCGTGTTCCCCTTGGACTTTTCCTCGGCTTTGTCGGGGTGGTGATCTTCGGCGCCACCTTGCCGGCGACGCGCCTCGCCCTGACCGGATTCGATCCCGCTTTCGTCACCTTTGCCCGCGCCGCCATGGCCGGCGTGTTGGCGGCGCCGCTGCTGATGCTGCGCGAACGCTCCCTTCCCCGCGCCCCCGGCGTGCTGCGCGATCTGCTGGTGGTGGTGGCCAGCCTGATCTTTGCCTTCCCGCTGCTCATGGGCATGGCCACCGCCACCGTTCCCGTCGCCCATGCCGGCGTCGTGCTGGGCCTGCTGCCGCTGGCCACCGTCGCCGGGGCGGCCGCTTTGGCGGGGGAGCGGCCGAGCCGCGCCTTCATCGGGCTGAGCCTGCTGGGCGCGGGCGTGGTGGTGGCCTTCGCCTTGCGCAACGGCGGGGCCGATCGCTTCGGCTTCGGCGATATGCTGCTGGTGCTTTCGGTGGTGGCCTGCGGCATCGGTTACCCGGTGAGCGCGCGGCTGGCGCGCCACATGGAGGCGTGGGAGGTGATTTCCTGGGCCTTGGTGCTGGCCCTGCCGCTCACCATTCCGCTTACATTGCTGATCTTTCCCGCCAATATGGCGGCGGCGCCCGCGCTCGCCTGGGCAGGGCTCGGCTATGTGGCGGTCATGAGCCAGTTCATCGGCTTCTTCTTCTGGAACGCGGGCCTCGCCATGGGCGGCATCTCGCGGGTCTCGCAGGTGCAATTGCTGCAGACCTTCGTCACCGTCGGGCTGGCCTGGCCGATTAATGGCGAAGCCCCGGATTTGGAGACAGTTCTGTTTGCGGCGGCCGTGGTGGGCATCGTGGCGCTCGGGCGCGGCGCTAAGGTGCGCCGGGCGGCCGTTGCGCCTTAGCCGCGCTCAGTCCGCGAGGCCGAGCGACGGCGCCGCGCGGCGTTCCAGCACCTCGCGGATGGCGGCCACCAATTCCTGTTCCTTCACCGCGAACTGGGCCGGGCGGGCGGCGCGATATTCCGCATTGTCGGCAATGCCGGCGGCGATCTTCGCGCCTTCCACCAGGTCTTTCACCTGCACTTCGCCGGCCTCCTTCTCGTTGGAGCCCTGGATGATCACCGCCGGCGCGCCGCGCTTGTCGGCATATTTCATCTGCGCCTTCATGCCAGCGCCGCCGAGATACATTTCGGCGCGGATGCCGTTCGCCCGCAGGTCCGAGACCATCTTCATGTAATCGGCGATGCGCTCGGGCTGCTTGTCCATGACGAGCACCACCACGGGGCCGATTTCCGGCTCCGCATCCATCTTGCCGAGATGGGCCAAAGCATGGAGCAGGCGCGAGACGCCGATGGAAAAGCCGGTGGCCGGCACCGCTTCGCCCCGGAAGCGCGCCACGAGCCCGTCATAGCGCCCGCCGCCCGCCACCGAGCCGAACCGCACCGGGCGGCCGTCCTCGTCCTTCACCTGGAATGTCAGCTCGGCCTCATAGACCGGGCCGGTATAATATTCGAGGCCGCGCACGACGGAGGGGTCGATCAGGATGCGCCCGTCGTCATAGCCGGCCGCTGCCACAAGCGCGGCGATGAGCTGCAATTCCTCGACGCCGGCGCGGCCGGCGGCATTCTCGCCCACCACGTCCACGAGCCGGGCGAGGCCTTCCACACCCGTGCCGGCATTGACGAAGGCCAGCACCTTGTCGATGGCCTCGGCCGCAAGCCCCGCGCCCTTGGTGAAGTCGCCGCTCTTGGCCTCCGGATTTTCCCAGCGGCCCGCGCCCAGCAGATCCCGCACGCCCGCGGCGCCGATCTTGTCCAGCTTGTCGATGGCCCGTAGCACGGTGAGCCGGCGCCCGGCATTCTCCTCGCCGCCGAGGCCGATGGCCTCCAGCACGCCGTCCAAAACCTTGCGGTTGTTCACCTTGATCACGTAATCGCCGCGCGCGATGCCCACCGCTTCCAGCGTGTCGGCGGCCATCATGCAGATTTCCGCATCCGCCGAGACCGAGGGCGCGCCCACCGTATCGGCGTCGAATTGCATGAACTGGCGGAACCGCCCCGGGCCGGGCTTCTCGTTGCGGAACACGAAGCCCGCGCGATAGGAGCGGAACGGCTTGGGCAAGGCGTCGAAATGCTCGGCCACATGGCGGGCCAGCGGCGCCGTGAGGTCGTAGCGCAGGGAGAGCCATTGCTCGTCGTCGTCCTGGAACGAGAACACGCCCTCGTTCGGCCGGTCCTGGTCGGGCAGGAATTTGCCGAGCGTGTCGGTGTATTCGATGGCCGGCGTCTCCAGCGCGTCGAAGCCGTACAGCTCGTAGACGGCGCGGATCTTGTCCAGCATGGCGCGGGTCGCGGTCAGCTCGGCGCCGTGGCGGTCGACGAGGCCGCGCGGCAGCCGGGCCTTCGGCTTGTTGCTCTGCGTGGACATGGGAAATGCGCCTGTTGTTCTTGTGCGGAAAGCCGCGTCTTAGAGGAGGCGGGCGGAGGCGGCAAGCGGGCGCCCCGTGACGCAGCCCCGCGTGGGACGTATGAAAGGGTCATGAGCGATCCCTCCGCGGCCGACCCCGACACCCCCGGTCCCGACGGCGCCGATTTCGATCTGCCGCCTGACCGGCCGCTGAAGCGCGGCTGGACCACGGGCACTTGCGCGGCCGGCGCCGCCAAGGCGGCGTTCGCGGCGCTTGCGGGCGGGGATTTTCCCGATCCGGTGGAGGTCGAATTGCCCTCCGGCGCGCGCCCGGCCTTCGCGCTGGCGATCCATTCGCGCGACGAGGACAGCGCCATGGCCGGCATCGTGAAGGATGCGGGGGACGATCCTGACGTCACCCACGGCGCGCTGGTGAAGGCGCGGGTGCGCCGCCTGCCCCTGGGCGCGGGCGTCGTGTTTCGTGCCGGGGAAGGAGTCGGCACCGTCACCCGTCCCGGCCTGCCGATCCCACCCGGAGAACCCGCCATCAATCCCGTGCCGCGCGCCATGATCGCGCAGGGGATCGCGGAAGTGGCGGCGGCGCATGGCATCGGCGCGGATGCGGAGGTGGAGATTTCCATCGCGCACGGCGCCGAACTGGCGCTGAAGACCCTCAATCCCCGCCTGGGCATCCGCGGCGGGCTGTCCGTGCTGGGGACGACGGGCATCGTCATCCCGTTTTCCTGCTCGGCCTGGATTCACTCCATCCATCGCGGCATCGATGTGGCGCGCGCCATGGGGCTGGATCATGTGGCGGGGGCGACCGGCTCCGCCTCGGAAGCGGCGGCACAGAAATTTCACGGCCTCGACGAGGTGGCGCTGATCGACATGGGCGATTTCGTCGGCGGCATGCTGAAATATCTGCGCGCCCATCCCGTGGCCAAGGTCACGGTCGCGGGCGGCGTCGCCAAGATGACCAAGCTCGCCCAAGGGCTGCTGGACCTGCATTCCAAGCGCGGCGCGCCGGACCTTGAAGCCCTCGCGCGCCTTGCCGAAGAGGCGGGCGGCGCGTCCGGGCTGTGCGCGCGCATCCGCGCCGCCAACACGGTGGCGGAAGCTTTCCAGCATGCGACGGCGGAAGGCGTCGCGCTCGGCGATCTGGTGGCCGCGCGCGCCTGGACCCATGCGGCGGCCGCGTTGGGGCGGGCGGATGTGGCCTTGGAAATCCTGGTGTTCGACCGCGCCGGCACGCTCATGGGCCGCGCGCCGTTTGCACCGGCGGGCAAGGGCTGAGGCCTACTCCGCCATGCCTCGGAAACGGCGTACGTAATCCACGTCATAGAGCGCGCTCTCGCGGAAATCGCGCGCGCCGAGCGCCGGGCCGACCAGGATCAGCGCCATGCGTTCTATGGGGTCGGCGGCGATCTTTCCGGCGATGTCGCCAAGCGTGCCGCGCACCAGTTTTTCGTCCGGCCAGCTCGCCTTGGCCACCACCGCCACCGGGCAATCGGCGCCGTAGAAGGGCATGAGTTCGCCCGCGACCCGCGCCAGCCCATGAATGGCGAGATGGATCGCCAGCGTCGCTCCGGTGGCGGCGAAGGCGGCGAGGGTCTCGCCCGGCGGCATCGCCGAGGCGCGGCCGGAAATGCGGGTGATGACCAGGCTCTGCGCCACTTCCGGCACGGTCAGTTCGCGCCCGAGCGCGGCGGCGGCGGCGGCAAACGCCGGCACGCCGGGGGTGAGCGTATAGGGAATGCCGTGGCGTTCCAGCCGGCGGATCTGCTCGGCCACCGCGCTATAGACCGAGAGATCGCCCGAATGCAGCCGCGCCACATCCTGCCCCGCCGCATGGGCGCGCACATATTCTTGCTCGATGCGATCGAGATCGAGCGGGGCGGTATCGATCAGCCGCGCGTCGGGCGGGCAATAGGCGAGCAATTCCGGCGCGACGATGGAGCCGGCATAGAGGCACACCGGGCAGCGGGCCAGCAGATCGCGCCCGCGCACCGTGATGAGGTCCGCCGCACCGGGGCCGGCGCCGATGAAATGAACGCTCACGCGCAGTCTCCGCTGCGCGCCAGGGCGCAGGTGACCGGGCCGAGCGCGAGGCGCGGGCCAAGCAATTGGGCGCCGAGCCCGGCGGCGGCGAGGGCTGCCGTCTCCGCAGCCGAGGGCACGCGCAGCAAGGCGACCACGCGCTCGGAATGGGTCTGCGCCCGTTCCGCCATGGCTTCGAGCTGGCCCTGGGGCACCAGCACCAAAGGCAGGCCGAGTTCGGCCGCCGCCTGGGAAATGCCGACTTCCCCGCCTTTCATGGCCGGGGTCGCCACGGCGCCGAGATCGGCGCGCTCAAGATCCGCGCGCTCCAGCGCGCCGTCGATGGCGGCGATCACTTCCTCCGCCGAGGCGCCACGGCGGCTGCCGATGCCGGCGACGATCATTGCGCCTCCCTTCCTGGCTTCATCCAGCACCATTGGGTGATGGGCATGGCCGGGCGCCAGCCCATCATGCCCTTGATGGGCTCCGCCCGAGATATGGCGAGGCGCAGCAGATCACCCCCGAGCCGCGCATGCAACGCAAGCAGCACCGCTTCCGTTTCCAACGTCACGCCGTTGGCCACCAGCCGTCCGCCGGGTTTGAGCGCCGCTTCCGCCGCCGCGACCACGCCGTCCTCGCTCGCGCCGCCGCCGAGGAAGATCGCGTCCGGCGCCGGAAGGCCCGCGAGCGCTTCGGGCGCCGTGCCCTCCACGATGCGCAGATGGGGCACGCCCAGCGCCGTGGCGTTGCGGGCGATGCGCGCAGCGCGCTCGGGATGGGATTCGATCGCTACGGCGGCGAGCGAGGGGTCCGCCAGCAGCCATTCGATGGCGATGGAGCCCGAGCCGCCGCCCACGTCCCATAGCAATTCGCCCTTGCGCGGCGCGAGCGCCGAGAGCGTCACAGCGCGGATCTCGCGCTTTGTGATCTGCCCGTCATGTTCGAACAGGCTATCGTCCAGCCCGCTGGCGCGGGTCAGCACCGCGCCCGTGCCTTCCACTTCGATGGCGAGCACATTCAGCGGGTCGATGCCGGGCAGCGCGAAGCCGGCGGCGGGCGCGCTGCGGATGCGCTCGCGCGGGCCGCCCAGCGCTTCGAGCACGGTGAGGCGCGAGGCGCCGAAGCCCAGGCCTGCCAGCAAAGCCGCCACGGCGGCCGGGCCGGTCTCGTCGGACGTCAGCACCAGGATGCGGCAGCCGGGGTGGAGGAACGGGCGGATGCGGCCGATCTCGCGCCCGTGCAGCGACACTTGCGCCACCTCGGCCAAAGCCCAGCCGAGCCGCGCCGCCGCGAGGCTGAAGGCGGAAGAGGCGGGAATGACGTGCATCTCGCGCACCGGAACATGGCGCGCGAGGGTGGCGCCGACGCCATGCAGGAACGGGTCGCCCGAGGCGAGCACGCACACGTTTTTTCCCCGCGCGGCGAGCACCTGCGCCACGCCTTCGGCAAACGGGCTCGGCCAGGGATGCGCTTCGCCCTTCACGGCCTCAACCGCCAGCGCGAGGTGCCGCGCGCCGCCGAACACCATCTGTGCCTGTTCGATCCGGGTGCGGCCAGCGGGCGAAAGGCCTGCAAGGCCATCCTCGCCGATGCCGACGATGGACAGCCAGGGGGCGGGTGCGGCAGTCTCCGGCTCGGTCCCTCCGGCGCCGGTGGCTTTGCCCGATGTTTCGTCCTCGTCCTGCGCTTCAGCCATGAGGCGCCCCGTGCTCATTCTGGGCGGCACCCGCGATGCCCGGCAATTGGCGGCGCGACTCGCCGACCGTGATGATCTTAGCGTGTTGCTGTCTCTTGCGGGACGCACCGAAAATCCCGCGCCGCAGCCTGTGCCGGTGCGCAGCGGCGGGTTCGGCGGCGCCGAGGGGCTGGCGGACTTCCTGCGCGCGCAAGGCACGAGCGCCGTGATCGACGCCACGCATCCCTATGCCGCCCACATCTCGCGCAATGCCGCCTTGGCCTGCGCGGCGACGGACGTGCCATTGCTCGCGCTCGGCAGGCCGGCCTGGGAGGCGCAGGCCGGCGACCGCTGGCACGAGGTGAAGGATGTGGCGGCGGCGGCGAACGCGCTGGGCACGGCGCCGCGCCGGGTGTTCCTGGCGCTCGGCCGCAACGAGGTGCGCGCCTTCGAGGCCGCGCCCCAGCACGCCTATCTGGTGCGCAGCGTCGATCCCATCACCCCGCCGCTGGCCGTGCCGGATGCCGAATATGTATTGGCGCGCGGACCGTTCAGCGAAGCCGACGACCGCGCTTTGCTGGCGCGCCATGGCATCGAGATCATCGTCGCCAAGAATTCCGGCGGCAGCGCCACCTATGGCAAGATCGCCGCCGCCCGCGCGCTTGGCATCGAGGTGGTGATGCTGCGCCGCCCGCCGGTTCAGGATGTGCCGCGCGTAAGCGATGCCGACGCGGCGCTGGCGTGGCTCGACGCCTGCCTTCATCCCGCAGCCCGCGCGGAGCGGGGGGAATAGACCAGCGGCGACAAACCCGGCCGTTCCACGATCCGCGTCTCCTCGCTGCCGATGAGGACGCAGGTGGCCATGTCCGCCTGTTCACCCTTCGCCTCGGCAAGGGTCGAGAGGACGATGCGCTCGTCCGGCCGTCCCGCCGCGCGGCCGAAGATCACGGGCACGGACGGCGCCAGCACGCCGCGCAGCAGGTCGAACGCCGCATCCAATTGCCAGGGCCGGGCGCGGCTGATGGGATTGTAGAGCGCGATCACGAACCCGGCCTGCGCCGCTGCCTTCAGGCGCGCTTCCACCAGCGGCCAGGGCTTGAGATTGTCGGACAAGGAAAGCGCGCAGAAATCGTGCCCGAGCGGCGCGCCGATGCGGGCCGCGACCGCCAGCATGGCGGTGATGCCGGGCACCATCTCCACCTCCACCGTTCGCCAATGCGATGGGCCGTGCTCGATCGCCTCGCACACCGCCGCCGCCATGGCGAACACCCCGGGATCGCCCCCCGAGACCATCGCCACGCGCGCCCCGGCCGCCGCCCGCTCCAGCGCCGCACCGGCGCGGCTCAGTTCCTCGCGATTGTCTGTGGCGTGGCGCAATTGGCCGGGCTTCTCGGGCACGCGGGCCAGATAGGGCCCGTAGCCGAAGACCTCATCGGCGGCGTCGAGCGTGGCGCGGGCCTGGGGTGTCACCTGCTCCGGCGATCCGGGGCCAAGGCCGACGACGCAAAGATGCCCGCTCACGCCGCGCCCTCCCAGCCCGGCACCAGCACGATGGCGAAATAGGGTGCGCGCGCGTCGTCGCGTTCGGCCAGCGGAATGTTCGAGCACCCCGCCATGGTGCCGCGCTCCACATAGATGGCGCGCTCCAGTCGGCCGGCGCGCTCCAGAGCGCGGCGGATCTTCGGCAGGTTGCGGCCCACCTTCATGATGACGGCGGCATCCGCCTGGGCGAGGCGCAAGGTCAGCGCGTCCTCGTCCAGCGTGCCGGGCAGAACCATCAGCACGTCCTCGCCCTGGGCGATGGGCGCACCCACCGTGGACCAGCAGCCGGACATGCCGGTGACGCCGGCGATGACCTGGGTGGGGAAGCGATGGGCGAGGCGCACATGCAGGTGCATGTAGGAGCCGTAGAACAGCGGGTCGCCCTCGCTGAGCACCGCCACCGTCTGCCCCGCCATCAGCCGTTCGGCGAGCGCCGCGGCGGAGGCGTCATAGAAGGCGGTGATGGCGCTGCGATAAGCTTCGTGCCGATGATGAATTTCCGTGGTCACGGGATAGAGCAGCGGCACTTCCTCCGCCCCTTCGGCGAAATGCGCGCTGGCGATGGCGCGGGCGTGGCTGGAATTCCCGGCCTTGGCGAAATGCGCGATCACATCCGCGGCGCCGAGGGCGCGCACCGCCTTCAGCGTGATGAGTTCGGGGTCTCCCGGCCCGACGCCGACACCGATCAAATGTCCCGTCACAGGCCGGCCCTCGCAAGCGAATTCAGAGCGGCGGCGGTGATGGCGCTGCCGCCGAGCCGTCCGCGCACGATGGCAAAGGGGATGCCGCGCGGGTTTTCCGCGAGCGCATCCTTGGATTCGGCCGCCCCCACGAAGCCCACCGGCATGCCGAGGATGGCGGCCGGGCGCGGCGCGCCGGCATCCAGCATTTCCAGCAGGTGAAACAGGGCGGTGGGCGCATTGCCGATGGCCACCACCGCGCCTTCCAGGTACGGGCGCCACAGTTCCAGCGCGGCGGCCGAACGCGTGGTGCCGAGCCGCTCGGCCAATTCTGGTACCTGCGGCTCGCGCAAGGTGCACAGAACCTGATTGTGCGCCGGCAGCCGTGCGCGGGTGACGCCATGGGCCACCATCTGCGCATCGCACAGGATCGGCGCGCCGGCTTTGAGCGCCGCGCGGGCGGCCTCCACGACTCCGGGGCCGAAGACGAAATCGCGCGCCGCCTCGACCAGCCCGCAGGCATGAATCATGCGCACGGCAAGGTCTGCCTCGGCTTCGCTGAAGCGCGCGAGGTCGGCCTCGGCGCGGATGATGGCGAAGGAGCGCTCGTAAATGGCGGTGCCATCGCGCACATAATCGAACCCGGCAGCCATCAGGCGGAACGCTCCAGAAAAGCCTGCGCGAACAGGCGGGACAGGGCCTGTGCCCCGGTCTCGCCGGGATGGCGGCCCGGCGCGGCGAGGCGGGTGAGGATAGGGACGAGAGCAGCGGGCGAAAGCGTGGCCTGCGCGGCTCCGTCCGCCTTGCCCTCTCGCACGAGGGCGATGGGAAAGTCTAGCGTCGGCGAGTCCAGTGAGGGCAAGCCGGTCGCGGGCGCGGTTTCGCGTCCCACCAGGGTCAAGGCGGCGGGCGCGGGATGGGCGCAGCCTTTGGCGCAGCCGGAGACATGCACCTCGAACGAACCGTCGAGCAGCGGTGCGAGCGCCCGCGCCACCTGCGGGGCGAGTGCGCGGGCCGCCAGCCGGCCGGAGGCGCAGGCCGGCGCGCCGGGGCAGGCGGCGATGAAGCCACGCGGATCGGTGGCTTCGGTGAGCAGGCCGAGGGCGGTGGCGGCCTGTTCCAGGCGGGCGGCGCCGTTCCGCGTCAGGCCAACGGCCAGAAGGGCGCGGCCGGGGGCTAGCCGGATCTCCCGCGCGCCGGCGGCCTCGGCGGCTTCAATCAAAGCGATGAAAGATCCGGCCTCCAGGGCGCCGAACGGCAAACCGATGCCGCGCGCGAGCGTGCCGTCGGCGAGCGGGTGCAGATGGAGCGGGCCGGGACGGGTTTTGGGTGCGGAAGCACTGAGGGCGCGCTCGGCCGAAGCGTCCGCTCCCTCTCTCGTTTGTGGATGAGGGTCGGGGAAGGAGGAAGCGGCCGGGCCAGCCAGAAGCGTCGGATCCACGCTTGCGAAGGGCGTTGCTTCACCGCGCAAGACATCGTCCATCCGCGCAGCGCGTCCGAGCGCGGCGACGCGCGTCAAGAGATCCACCACGGCTGCGACCGCCTCCCGCGCACGCCACGCGCCCAGCGGCCGTGCGCCCGCCGCATCGCCAGCCAGCGCGACGCGCCAGGCCACGCCGGCTTCGCTACGAACGGCCAACAGCCGCACGTCGGCCTTGGAGGCGTCGAGTGGGCAGGCGCCGCCGCCGTCGATCACCACCGAAACCTTCGGTCCGAGCCTCGGCAGCAGGCTGGCGGCCGCAACCGCCGCTCCGATCTCCCGCGCCAGGGCGCGGGCATCGGCGATCTCCATGGCGTCGATGCCCGCGAGCGGGGAAGCGTCGATGGCGAGGCCCTCGCGCGGCACCAGTCCAAGCGCCGTCACCGCATCGTTCAACGGGCCGATGCCTTCGTCCGTCAGGCCGCGGATCTGCAGGCTGCCGCGCGCGGTCACTTCCAATATGCCGTTGCCGAACGCCTGCGCCGCGTGCGCGAGCCCCACCAGAGCCCGCGGGGCGAAGATGCCGTCGGCCGGCACCAGACGCACGAGAAGCCCGTCGCCGGTCTCCATGGGGGCGCTCAGCGCCGGGCAGGCGCCGCGCCGGCGGGAGAGCGCATTCATTCCGCAGCCTCCGCGCGCCGGGTCGCGGCGTTGCCTGCTTCCGCACGCAGGGCAGCCAGATCCGCGTCGAGATCGTTGCGCCGCGCGTGCCACAGGCCGCGCCGGCGGGCATCCTCGAAGCGGCGTGCCATCGCCTCCGCCGCCTGCGGGTTTTCGCGCAGCAGGAAGGCGCATACGGCTTCGTCCTGCATATAGGCCGCGTGCAGCTGGTCCAGCAGATGGGACGGCACTTGCTGGGTGGTCTCGGCGAAGGCGACCAGCCGGTCCACGGTCTCGGTCAGTTCGGCGGCGCCGCGCGGGCCGTGGCGCATCTGGCCGGCGATGAAGGCGGCGGAGACCCGGCCATGGACGATCCGTGCGAGCGCATCCTTCAAGGGGCGCGCCTTCGGTTTTTCGGGATCGCTGGTATCCAACACCACCAGATCCACCGCTTTCCCGAGCAGGGTGGCGGCGGCGGCGAACCCACCCATGAAGGCGCCATCCTCGGCGCCGTCCAGCAGGTCGCGGGCAGGATCGTCCGCCGTGTGCAGCAGCGCATCGGCGCGCGCCACCTGGGCGGCGAAGGCGCCGGCGGCCGGGCGGGCCGCGCCCTCCGGCCCGTCGTACACATGGGAGGCGGCAGCGAGATAGGCCGCGCCGAGTTCGCCGCGATCGGCAAACACGCCGCGCGCCAAAGCATCCTCAATGCCGGCGCCATAGGCGCCCGGCGCGGAGCCGAATACGCGGGCGACATCGCCGCCGGACCGCACCAGGGCCGCGAGCGGATTTTCGCTCTCCTCTTCCTCCCGTGCCGCGACCGCGCGGGCGGCGGCATCCAGCAAGGCCAACTGGGCGGGGAAGATGTCGCGGAACAGGCCGGAGACACGCCAGCTCACATCCACGCGGGGCCGTCCCATGCTCGCCGGCGGCAGCACCTCGATGCCGGTGACGCGGCCGCTGGCGTGGTCCCAGATCGGCCGGCAGCCCATGAGATGCAGCCCCTGGGCGATCTCCTCGCCCCCCGTGCGCAAGGTGGCGCTGCCCCACAGGTCGATCACCACCGCGCGGGGATAGTCGCCATGCTCCTGGAGATAGGCGCGCACCACCTCGTCGGCGGCAAGGCGGCCGAGGTCCAGCGCGGTGGGGGTGGGCAGATGGCGCGGATCGGCCGTGTAGAGATTGCGCCCGGTGGGCAGAACATCGCGCCGCCCCCGCGCCGGGGCGCCCGCCGGACCCGCGCTCACATGCCGGCCGTCCAATGCCACGAGCAGCGCGGCGCGCTCGGCCGCCGCGCTCGGCACGCGGGCAGGATCGCCGTCTGCGGCGCCATAGATGTGCAGGCCGTCCTTCACCTGCATGTCCTTCACGTCGCACAGCCAGGCGTCGATGCGGCGCAAGGCCTCGTTGGGATCGGTGGCGCCATCGACACCGGCCTGCACCGAAAGCCCGGTTTCCCCCGCGCTCTCCACGATCAGCCGGGCGAGCCGGTCGCGGCGGCGCGGGTCGAGGCCATCGGCCTCGGCATATTCATCCACGAGGCGTTCGAGCTTCTGCTCGGCCTCGCTGAGGCCGGCGCCGGTGAGGGGCGGCGGCAGATGGCCGAGCGTCACCGCCGCGATGCGCCGCTTCGCCTGCGACGCCTCGCCGGGATTGCTGACGATAAAGGGATAGGCCACCGGAAGCGCGCCCAGAACCGCCTGTGGGAAGCAGTCGGGCGTCAGCGCGACCGCCTTGCCGGGCAGCCATTCCAGCGTGCCATGGGCGCCCATATGGACGAGCGCATGGGCATCGAGGGCGTGCCGCAGCCACAGGCCGAAGGCGAGGAGAGCATGGCGCGGCGGCAGCGCGGGGTCGTGATAGTCCGCCCGGCGGTCCAGCGAAGCCCCGCGGTCCGGCGCCAGCGCCACTGTCACATGGCCGAACTGTGCGAGGCGAAAATGGAAGGCGTCGCCGTGCACGTCCCTGTCGTCCTCCGGCCGCCCCCAGGCGGCGGTGATCGCGGCCCGGACGGGCGCGGGGAGGGTGGCGAACAGGCGATGATAATCGGCGAGCGGCAGAGCCTCGGCGGCGCTGATCCGGTCCAGCAGGGCTTTTGAATCGGCAGGCGCCGTGCCGGCGCTGTAGCCTTCTGCAGACAGCGTCTCCAGCAGGCGCCGCACGCTTTCCGGCACGTCGAGGCCCACCGCATAGCCGGTGCGGCCCGGAGCGCCGGGATAATCCGGCATCAGAACGGCGATGCGGCGGTCCGCGCGGGGCGTATGGGCGAGGCGGATGAGGGCGGCGGCGCGCTCGGCCACATGGGCGATGGCCTGCGGCTCGGCGCGATTGATGGCGGCGGAGAAGGCGAGGTCCGCATCGGGGGCGGCCATGTCCTTGAAGGAGATGGCGCCGGCGAGCACCCGGCCGTCCAGCTCCGGCAACACCACGTGCATGGCAAGGTCTGCGGCGGCGAGGCCGCGCGGGCTGTTCGTCCAGGCCTCCCGCGCCGTGGTGGCTGGGATGATCTGGAGCACCGGTGGCCCGCCGGCGGGGAAAATATCCTCCGCATCCCCTGCGGCGAAGGCGGTGGCAGTGAGGATGAGATCCGGCGCGGCCCGCGCGATGGCCTCACGCACGAAGCCGCGGCTGGCCGGGTCCTTCAGGCTGGCGAGAAAGAGCGGCACGGGCGCGATGCCTTGGGCGCTCAGGGCCGTACAGAGATCATCGATGGGCGCTAGGTCTCCGGCCAGCCACATGGAGCGGTAGAAAAGGATGAGGGCGCGCGGCGCGTCCCGTACCACGCGCGCCAGATCCACCGCGCCCACGTTGGGCAAATAGAAACTCGCGGACGGAACGGCCCTGGGTTCGGCGATGCCGGCAACCTCCTCGTGTCGGACGCGCTGCGCCACCCGCGCGAGCAGCGCCCGCATATTGTCCGGGCCGCCTTGGCGGAAATAGCCGAGCCATGCGGCCAATTCCGCCGCCGGCACGGTGGAGAGAGCGGCGAGGCGGGGGTCGTCCTGGTCCTCGCCCGGCAGAAGGGCCAGGGCGATGCCCTGTGCGTGGGCCAGCTCGGCGAGTCGCTCGGCGCCATAGCGCCACCAGTCGAGCCCGCCCAACTGGCGCACCAAGATCACCTTGGCGTGCCGCGCCGCTTTGTCGATCCACAGGTCCACCGACATGGGATGGCGCAGGTCCTTCAGCCGCGCCAGTCGCAGGCTCGGCAGACGTGCGCGATCCTGCCGCCAGGCGGCGGAAAGCGCCAGCAGGTCGCTGTCGGTGAAGGAAAGCGCGAGCACGTCACCGGGCGGCTGGCGCAGGTCGATGGGCTCTGCCAGATCCTCGATGGTTGCGGACGTGCTCGCGAGCAGGTGCATGGGAAAAGCTTAGCCCACGATCAAGCGGAAAGCGCCGCCGGTTCCTCGGCCAGCAATGCGCGCTCCACCGCTGCACGATCGAAACCCTTCAGGCCGATCACCACCAGGGCGCCGGTGCGCGGCTCGTCGGCGCGCCAGGGCCGGTCGAACTGGTGGGAGATGCGGGTCCCGACGCCCTGCACCAGCAGCCGCAGTGGCTTGCCGGCGACCGGGACGAAGCCCTTCACCCGCAGCACGTCCGGCGTTTCGGCGGCGCGAGCGACGCGGGTCGCTAAAACGGCGGGATCGGCGATCTCCGGCAGGCGAACGATGAAGCTGTCGAAATCGTCGTGGTCGTGGTCCAACTCGTCGTCGTGATGGGTGCGGCGGGCGTCGATCTCGTTCTCCGTGCCGATGCCGAGGCCGAGCAGGATCGCCGCATCCACCTTCCCGCCGGCGGCGCGCACCACCTTCACGGCGCGCGGCAGGGCCTTCGCGATTCGGGCGTCGGCGATTTCGGCGCCGGCCGCGTCCAGCAGGTCCGATTTGGAGAGGATGATCAGGTCGGCGCAGGCGATCTGATCCTCGAACACTTCTTCCACCGGGTCGTCATGGTCGAGGGTGTCGTCGGCGGCGCGCTGGGCGGCGAGCGCTTCGAGGTCGTCCGCGACGCGGCCGGCGGCGAGGGCCGGGCCGTCCACCACCGCCACCACGCCATCCACGGTCACGCGGCTCTTGATGGCCGGCCACTGGAACGCCTGCACCAGCGGCTTGGGCAGGGCGAGGCCCGACGTCTCGATGAGGATGTGATCCACGCGCGGCGTGCGGGAGAGGATGAGGTCGAGCGCGGGCACGAAATCGTCCGCCACCGTGCAGCACAGGCAGCCGTTGGCGAGCTCGACGATATTGTCCTCCGGACAGCTCTCGATGCCGCAGCCCTTCAAGATCTCACCATCGATGCCCACGTCGCCGAACTCGTTGACGATCACGGCGAGGCGCTTGCCCTGGGCATTTTCGAGGATGTTGCGGATCAGGGTGGTCTTCCCCGCGCCGAGGAAGCCGGTGACGATGGTGCAGGGGATGCGGGCGAGAGAGGTCATCGCTGGTCCTCGGAGAAGGTCATGGGAGGGATGCGGGCAATCATGCCGCGCTTGAGGCTGTCGGGACGCCCGCGCCAGGGCAGGATGCCGTCGGTGGAGGTGGCGAAGAGCGCGGCACCGGTAAGCAGGTCGGCGGCGCTGTCGGGGGAAAGATCGCCGAACACATAGGACCAGCCGCCGGTGCGCACCAGCGCGGCGGAGAGGGCACGCTTGCAATTGGAGAGGCAGCGCACCTCCTTCACGGCGATGACGGGGTTGCGATCCTCTGCCGCGACGCGCATCGCCGCCTGCGCCAGGGCGGCCCCAGCGGGTGGTGCGTCCGTGGCAGCTTCGGCCAGCTTGCAGGTGGTGCAGACGAAGAGGGTGACGGCCGGAACGCTGGCGATGCGCAGGGAATCGTGCGCCGGTCCCTCGGCGGGCGTGACGTTCCGCTCCGGCGCGGATGCGTCGCCCGTCTTGGAATGCGCATCGTCGTTGAAAGGTCGCTCCACGCCGGTTTCCATGGGTGCGAGCGGCCCGCGCATGCGTACCACAGGAAGAATCGCCATGCCAGGGCACCCCGCCCGGCGCGCGTTCTTGTCGGTGGCAGGTCTCCTGGCTCGCGGATCGCCGTTCGCGGCCGCCTTCCCGGAAGCGGCGCAAGGCCCGTCTCCCAGTGGCTTTTCGGCCGGAACTCACCGCCTACAGTTGCGGGGGCAGCTGCGGCTATCGCCCGGAGATCCAGGCGCGACCGCATTCCCTTTTCACCCGGCGGAAGCGGCAAGCCGCCCGAACCGGGACCATCGACGCAGACACTTAAGAACCGCTCCGACGCGAAGTCAATGAAGCGGCACGTCGTGCCTCAGCCGGGCTGGGACGGGTCCGCCCCCGCACCTGCCGCTGCGGTCTTGGCAGCGATGATCTTCAGGGCGGCGGCCAGCACCTCGTCGATGCCGAGATGCGTTGTGTCCAGCAGCACCGCGTCCTGTGCCATCACCAGCGGGGCGGCGGCGCGATGCGAATCGCGCTCGTCGCGCTTGCGGATGTCGGCCAGCACGTCCTCGAACGCGATCTCGCATGCGCGCTCCAGCAATTCGCGATGCCGGCGGGTGGCGCGCACGTCCGCCGACGCCGTGACGAACAGCTTAACCGGCGCATGGGGGCAGATCACCGTACCGATGTCGCGCCCGTCCAGCACGGCGCCGCCGGGCTGGTCCGCGAAGCGGCGCTGCAGCTCCAGCAGGGCACCGCGCACGACGGGGCGCGCCGCGACCACGGAGGCCGCCTCGCCCAGCGCGCCCGTGCGCAACTTTTCCGCGTCCAGGGTGCGCAGGTCGAGGGTGCGCGCCGCTTCGGCGCTCGCCATCTCGTCGTCCAGCGTGCCGTCGGCGACACAGCGCGCCGCCACCGCCCGATAGAGCAGGCCGGTATCGAGATGGGGCAGACCGAGGGTCGCCGCGATCTTGCGGCCGAGGGTGCCCTTGCCGGATGCGGCCGGTCCGTCGATGGCGATGATCATCGGGTCGCTCACTTCAGCACGGCGCCGAGGCCGCCCATCATGGGCACGAAGGTGGGGAAGGAGGTGGCGATGAAGGTCATGTCGTCCACGCGCACGCCCTCGCGGGCGGCGAAGCCCATCACCAGGAACGCCATGGCAATGCGGTGGTCCATATGGGTCGCCACCGGTCCGCCGCCCACGACCCCGTCCGGGCCGAGGCCGGTGACCAGCAGGTCGTCGCCGATAATTTCATAAGGCACGCCGCAGACGGCGAGCCCGTCGGCCACGGCGGCGAGGCGGTCGCTCTCCTTCACCCGCAGCTCGTTCAGGCCGCGCATGCGGGTCGTCCCCTGCGCGAACGCCGCCGCCACGGCGAGCACCGGATATTCGTCGATCATGGAGGGCGCGCGCTCCGGCGGCACGTCGACGCCGGTCAGCACAGAGTGGCGCACGCGCAGGTCGGCAACGGCCTCGCCGCCCTCGGTGCGCTCTGAAAGCGTCTCGATCGACGCGCCCATCTCCTTCAGCGTGGTGATGAGGCCAGTGCGCAGCGGATTCATCATCACGTCTTTCAGGATGATGTCGGAACCGGGCACGATCAGCGCTGCCACCAGGGGGAAGGCGGCGGAGGAGGGGTCGGACGGCACCGCCACGGGGGCGCCCTTCAGGTCCGGCCGGCCGGCGAGGGTGATGCGGCGGCCGTGGGTGCCGTGTGGCTCGACCCGCACGTCGGCGCCGAAATGGGTCAGCATGCGCTCGGTATGGTCGCGGGTGGATTCGCGCTCCACCACCACCGTGTCGCCGCTCGCGGCAAGCCCGGCCAGCAGCACGGCGGACTTCACCTGCGCCGAGGGCACGGGGGTTTCATAGGTGAAGGCCTTCAGTTCGGTGAGGCCCTTGAGGCGCAGCGGCAGGCGACCGCCGGGCGCTTCCTCTTCCACCACGACACCCATGGCGACGAGCGGGTCCAGCACCCGCTTCATGGGCCGGCGGCGCAGGCTGGCGTCGCCGTCGAAGGTGGCGACGATGGGGTTTCCCGCCACCACGCCCATCATCAGCCGCGCGCCGGTGCCGGAATTGCCGAAATCCAGCGGTGCGTCGGGGCTTTTCAGATGGCCCGCGCCGACGCCCACCACCCGCCATTCGCCCGGGCCGAGGCGTTCCACCTGCGCCCCGAGCTGGATGCAGGCCTTGGCGGTGTTCAGCACGTCCTCACCCTCCAGCAGGCCAGTGATGCGGGTTTCCCCCCGCGCGAGGGCGCCGAACATCAGCGCGCGGTGGGAAACCGACTTGTCCCCCGGCACGCGCACCGTTCCGGCGAGGCCCGGCGAAAGCAGGCTTGCGCCGGGAACCACATTTTCCCCATGGCCATGGGAAGAAGAATGAGCGACGGCGCTGGACATGGACTGCTCCCATTTTCGGCGCGCGGACCCTCGCAAAGCCCCGCCGGCCGCCGTTCCAGGATGGATTGCATGCCGTCTAACACAAGCTCGTGCACGCTGGCCACGCAGCCGATGCGGATTCGGTGCTTGACAGGGGCATGGGGTTTCGCCAATGGAGCACCCTCCTTTTGACAGCCCCCTAGGATCTTTGCCGTGGCGAAGCCAGAACTCGGCACCAAGCGCATCTGTCCTGTTACAGGGCGCAAGTTTTACGACTTGAACAAGGACCCGGTGGTGTCTCCCTTCACCGGCGAGTCCTATCCACGCTCCTATTTCGAGCCGGTGGTTCGCAGCCGCGGCGAAGCGGCCCGTGCCGCCGCCGTGCCCGTGGCCGCGGACGCGGACGAGGAGGTGCCGGACGTCGAGGTCATCAGCCTGGAAGAGGCGGATGAGGAAGCCGTCGGCGCCAAGGTCCCGGTGGACGACGTGGACGTGGATGTGGACGTCGATGACGACCTCGTCGCGGACGCGGACGACGACACTTTCCTCGAAGAGGATGAGGACGAAGGGGACGACGTCTCCGATTTGATCGGCGAGGGCCTCGAGGACGACGAAGAGGCTTGATACGGTCTGCGGCCTGTGCTTAAAGGCCGCTCTCGCCGGGGGGCGCGATTCCCCTGGCATCCGTCGCGGGGCATCCCGACGCGCAACTGGTTCCTTAATTGACATCCCATGTCATTTAAATGACCGCCTGCGCACCTCGCGATCCGGTGGGGCCATAGCTCAGTTGGGAGAGCGCTTCAATGGCATTGAAGAGGTCGTCGGTTCGATTCCGTCTGGCTCCACCATTTCGTTTCCGCCGGCTCTGAAAAGAGATAAGGCTATAAGGATTGCGGGCCGCCTCAAGGCCCGCTCGTGCCCGGGGGCGATCTTTCCCCGGGAAACGCCGCGGGAGTTCCCGACGCGCCAGCGCTTCGAATTGGGCGGTTTGCCCGCGGCGAGGTGGCAGCGCGAAGCCCGCGGCCCGGTGGGGTCATAGCTCAGTTGGGAGAGCGCTTGAATGGCATTCAAGAGGTCGGCGGTTCGATTCCGCCTGGCTCCACCAAATCTCTTTTCCTGAAATTCCCGAACCTCGGTCTCAGGGTCCGAAGCTTCGGACGCGACAGGGCCGCATCGGGCCCGTGCCGGTGATTGACGTGTGCTGCCTCAGGCGCCGGGCCGCCACATGTGGAACACCGCCTCCGGCGTGATCTCCACATAGCCGCTCGGTCCGCCGGCCCGCAGCACGGGATGGGCTTCGGCCGTCTGATAGATCCCGTCCTTGAGCAGGACGCGGGCGATATGCACGCCCACCACTTCGCCCAGCACCAGCCAGGACTTGATCGCCTCGCCCGCCGCGCTGCGCAGCTGAATCAGCTGGGTCAGGCGGCATTCGAACGAGACCGGACTCTGCGCCACGCGCGGCACGTCGATATGGCGGCTCGGCGCGGGGGTAAGGCCGGCCAGGGCGAATTCGTCCACGTTCGCGGGCACGGCGGCGCTGGTGGCGTTCATCGCCTCGGCCAGCGGGCGGGTCGCCAGATTCCAGGCGAACACGCCGGTCGCCTCGATATTGGCGACGCTGTCCTTCCAGCCCACGCTGGAAAAACCAATGATGGGCGGGCGATAATTGAAGGCGTTGAAGAAGCTGTAGGGGGCAAGATTCAGCGTCCCCTCGGCCGAACGCGATGAAATCCAGCCGATGGGGCGCGGCCCGACGATGGCGTTCAAAGGATCGTGCGGCAGGCCGTGGCCCTCGGCCGGCGTGTAGAAATAATAGGCGTCGCCCGTCATGGTGCTCTATCCCCGCATTGAACCGGCATCTTAGGCGCAAGCCGTCGATTCGGCGCCGGCCGCTCGCGCGCGGCGCAGCACACTTCTGCGTATCACAATGCCGATTCGATCGCCGCCGGAGGTGCTGCCGAGGTCGGGGTTGCTGCCCGAACCGCGCGTGGCGTGTTCGCTATCCCACCGGAACTCTAGCCCGCCGGTTTGATCACCCCTGCGCGGCTAGACTATGGTCGTCCGCGCTGCAGGGGGGCAGGAGGTATGAAGATCGGCATTCCGCAAGTGCTGCGCCGGTTTGGTGTGCGGCGTGCCAGTCTGTCGGGATTTGCACGCAGCGCGGCGGTGGTCGGTCTGCCTCTCGTTCTGGTGGCGCTGGTCGTCTGGTTGGATCGGGAGTCGGAATTGAAGGCGGGCCGCCAGAAGGTCATCGCCTCCGCTCACGTGTTATCCGAGCATGCCGGTGCATTGTTCCTCTCGGTTGATCTCGCTCTTGCCCAGGTGCGCGAAACGCTCGGCACGCGCCCGGTGACGGCCCTGCGCACCGACACCGACATGCATCAATTGCTGGCAAGCCTGGTGCGCCGAATGCCGGAACTCGAACTCGCCTTCGTCATCGACGAGAAGGGCAGCCTGGCCTCAACCAGCCGCACCTATCCCGCCCCCGAGCGCGACCTCAGCCAGCGCGAATTCTTCGTCTCCGCGAAGGCGGGTCAGGACGGGCTCGCGTTCTCGGTTCCGTTCCGGGGCAGCGCGAGCCGGTCCGTGTCGTTCTCGGTCAGCCGCGCCGTTTGGCGGGACGGGGTCTTTGGCGGCGTCATCGGCGCCATCGTCTTTCCGGAATATTTTCACGCGTCCTATCGCGGCCTGCTGGCGCCTGCCACGGGTGCGGTGGCGGCGCTGGTGCGCAAGGACGGCACCTTGCTGCTGCGCTCTCCGGACGTGCGTGCGCCGCCTGAGGCGCCCGTGGTCATTCCCGACGTGCCACAGGAGCGCCTCAAGCACGAATCCGGCCTGCTTACCGCGACCGCGCTGATCGAGGGAAGTCCTGCTGCGGCTGCCTATCGCGCCGTGCCCGGCACCGACCTCACGGTGGTCTATGCGCTCAGCGAGGGAGACATTCTGTCCTCCTGGTACAAGCGGGCGGCCGGCTATTTTCTGGCGGGCGGGCTCGCCAGCTTCGCACTGGCGGTGCTGATCGGCCGCCCGGCCAGGATGCGGGGACGCGGCGCATTCGCCCGGACCCGGCAGCCCGCCGCGCCGCGCGGCGCGCTCACCGACCAGACCGCCGCCGCTGTGGATCGTGTTCTGACGCCGGTGCTGGGCGATCTGACCTTCGTTGGCGCCGGGCACCGGGCCGATGGAGACGAGTCGGAATCGGATGCTCTAAACGGCGCCGTCCATGGGGTACGCCTCGCCCAGCGTCTCCTCGACGCAGGACGGCGCGGCCCGACGCCGCGAATCGTCCATGCGCCGACAGTGCTCAACAATGTCAGATGTCTCCTGATCGGCTCGGTATGGCCGCCGATCCAAATCGACCTGACCGGCGACGGAAAGGGGCTCGACGTGTTCGTGGACGGCGCGCGGTTCGAATTGGCGGTGATGGATCTCACGATGTATGTGAAGCAGCGCGCCGATGCGGGCAGTCAGATCACGCTCAGCGCGCGGCGCGAGGGCATCCGCTCGGAGCTGGCGGGGCTGGAAGCGGGCGATTATGTGTGTGTCACGCTGTCCGCCGCTTGCAGCAGGCAAGCGGAGGACGCGGGGGCCAGCTCCGGGCGATTTGAAGAGATGAAGGCCTTCGCGACCAGCGCGGGTGGCAGCCTGCAGATCACGCTTGGTCCGAGAGGGCCGGAAGCGCAGCTGTGGATTCCCGCCGCTCTCAGCCGCAGAGATGAGTCTCCGCGCGAAGCCTGAGCGGCGGAGCCAGGCGTCAGCGCAGGCCGAAAAACGACAGCACGGCAAGAACCACCACCACCAAGCCAACGATATAGATCAAATTGTTCATGACGTGCCTCTTGTTTGCGGATGCTGCAGGGGCAACGTCTCCGCCTCCATTGTGTTCCGCATGCTGAAGCCAAAGGTGGAAGGGCCCATCCGGGCGCGTAGGGCTCGACTTCGACATCCGGTTCGTGCTTGAGACGCGCGATCGGCCCTGGGGCCGGAAATCGGAGCACGCATGCACCGCACATTTCGCATCGCCCTGTCGCTGCTTGCCGGCCTCGCCGGTCTTTCGGCCTCCGGCCTCGTTTCGTCCGCATCGGCGAATGAGGCGCAGTGCAAGTTCGGCGGCGGCTTTCAGGTCATCTCCCGCGAGCGCACGAGCGCGGCGGGCAACGACATCATCGCCCGTGCCGTCCCGGCGAATGCCGCCGGACCTTGCATCTTTTCAAAGCGGAGCGGGGATATTGAAATCAGCACGGCGGACGAGGCCGACACGGTCCTCGGCCTTGCCGGCACACATCTCGTGATGGACCGGGGAACGGGGCCGAGCCGGGTGCTGGTGATCTATGATCTTACGGTGCGCAAGGTCGCGCTTTCACTTCCCTATGACGATCAGGTGCCGGTGAGGATCGCTTCGTCGGGCGTGACGCTCTGGGCGGTGACCGGCCCGGCGAGCGCGGCCAACTGTCCGAAATTCAAGGAATATGCGGCGAACGGCCTCGGCGCCGCGCTGGCCGTCGAAACCCGCATCGCGTTTCCCGACCTCGCGCGCACCCAGAGCGGCAAGCCGAAATGCATCGCCCAGCAATGAGACCAGCTAGCGCTCGGTAAAGAAGGTCATCAGCACCTTTCCCTCGTCGCCTGTGAGGCAGAGGAAGCGGTGCACCTTGTCCGTCTTGTCGCGCTGAATATAGGCCTCGCCCATCAGAACGTGGCGAACCTTTTCATTGCCCACCGTCGAATCGGCTTCCGCCACGGTGAGGCCGTCCACGTCGATGAAGATATCCTCGATGGAGGGCGAGCGCTGCCTGAGGACCGCGAGCGCGCGGGTCTTGCAGGTGCGCACCAGGGCGGTGTCCGAAGAGGGATCGGCCGCGGCCTTTTCCTTCGGCACGTCTGCACCTGAGCCGGGCGGCGCGGGCACCGGGGCGGGCTGCGGCAACGGCGCGGCGGCGGGCGCGGGGGAAGCCGGTACGGAGGGCGTTATTGCGGGCGATTGTGGCTGCGGCGCGCTGCTCTGCGCCATCTCCATCGCCGCTACGGTCATCGACCGGGGAAGAGGCGGGTGGCCGGAGGGGGTAAGCGCGGGCTCAGCCATGGCGCCGAGCCCCATGAGGCACAGCAGCGCAAACGCGAGCAAAATCACCAGCGGGCGCGTCACCGCTACGGTCGAAATCAGGGGCCCGCAAGGATGACTGTCCAGCACGGCCGTGGCGCGGGCAAGCCGGCGTTGGGCGCTGCCGGGGGGCGGACTTGGTGCGTGGCGAGACGGGGGGTGCCAGAGCCGTGCGGGCCGAAGGGGCATGTTATGTCCTTGGTCGTGGTGTGATACCAACGCCGGACACGCCATTTTGTGCCAGCCCAAGGTCACGTTTGCAGAGTATTCGTCATATCGGCGCGCCTTGATCCGCACGCCGTTTCGTTCCAAGCACCTTGCACCGGCCCGCTTCAATGGAGTTAAGCGGGCGCGAAGGCATCGATTCGGGCCGATCGCGCGAAGGCCGCGCATCCGCGCCGCGCGCGGCGGTAGATCAGCGCTTCTCGTCGCTGCCCTCGCCGGTGTCGTCCTCGTCTTCCTCACCCTCTTCGCCATCCTCGTCCTCGGCGTCGGATGGGGCGATCAGGCGGTCGAGGCAATCCATGAACTCGTCGCCGATCTGTTCCACCGTTTCGCTGTCGAGCGCCGGGTCGCAGGGCAGGACGAAGCGCTGTTCGCCTTCGTCGGTGGTCACGTCAAGGATCAGCGCGCTCGGCATGTCCTCGGGATGCAGGAAGCTGATCCGCAGGCCGGTGAGGATCAGGGCGGGAATATCGGCCATCTGGCGCTCCGAGGGGTGTGGGTGCGGTGACTGGGGCAGGAGGTAGCACGAATTACGCCCGCCGACACCGCCCGACACGCCGCCCGAGCCGGGCGACCGGCGGCGGGAGAGAGGCACCACGGGGACACAAGGCCGGCACCGGCCCGCCGCGCGGACCGGCGGCGGGTTGCGGGGCGGCGGGCGAGTGGCCTAAAGCATCAGCCCGATGACCTACCGCCTGGATATTGACGGCGTCCGCGCCATAGCCGTGCTGAGCGTGCTGCTGTTTCACCTCGGCGTTCCCGGCGTGCCGGGCGGGTTCGTCGGCGTCGATGTATTCTTCGTGATCTCGGGCTATCTGATCACCGCGAACATCGTCGCCGACGTGCGCGACGGGTCGTTTTCCCTGCTGCGCTTCTATGACCGCCGGGTGCGCCGCATCGTGCCCGCCCTGGCGCTCGTGGTGCTGGCGACGCTGGTCGCCGGTTCTTTCATCCTCACGCCCGGCGATTATGCGGTGCTCGGCCGCAGCGCGGCCTATGCGGCGGGCGGCATCTCGAACTTCTTCTTCCTGCGCAACACCGGCTATTTCAACGCGGCAGCGGAGACCATGCCGCTGCTCCACACCTGGTCGCTGGGCGTGGAGGAGCAATTCTACGTGGTCTGGCCGCTCCTGCTCGTCACGGCGCTGCGGTTCTCGGCGCGCTGGCCGCGCCTGGTTCCGGCGCTGGTGGGTGTGGTCATCCTGGCGAGCTTCGCCTATGCGGTGCAGAAGGTGGGCACCAACCCCAAGAGCGCCTTCTACCAGCCCTGGACACGGGCCTGGGAACTGGCCGTCGGCGGGGCGTTGGTGTTCATTCCCGCAGCCTGGACGGGCGTAATATCGGCGCGCTTGGGCGATGCGCTGAAGCTGGCCGGCCTGCTGGCCATTCTGGCGCCGATCGTGCTGCTGACGGCGCAGAGCCCGTTCCCCGGCGCCAATGCCCTCGCGCCGGTGCTGGGCACGGCGCTTCTGCTGATGCCCACCGGGGCGCCGACCCGCATGGCACGGGTGCTGGCGCTGGCGCCGATGCCGTTCGTTGGGCGCATCTCCTATTCGCTCTATCTCTGGCACTGGCCGATCATCGTGCTGATGCGGCACTACCAGAACGGCGAGCGGCTGGATCTGGCCTGCGGCGCGGCCGCGTTGGTGCTTTCGCTGGCGGCCGCATGGCTGTCGTGGCGGTTCGTGGAACAGCCATTCCGCCGCATGCGGCCATCCCCGCGTGTGAGCGTCGGTGTCGGGGCCCTGGCGGCCGGCGCCGTCGCGGCATTCGGCCTTGCGATCTTCTTCACCAGCGGGCTGCCCGGACGGGTGTCGCCGCAGCTTCAGGCCATGGGATCGCGGGACCGCATGTGGGACTGGACCTGCCCGCAGCACGTGCCCGACGGGCCCGCGAAGGGCCTGTGCGCCGTTGGCGTCCCGTGGGCGAGCGCCGGCACGCGGGCGATCATCTGGGGCGACAGCCATGCCGAACAGCTCATGCCGGTGCTGGATGTGGCGGGCCGGGAAGCCGATACGTCGATCGCGTTGTTCCGGGCCTGCCCCGCGATCATCGAGGCCGGCGGCATCCGGCGCGATTTCGCGGGTATCCCGACCTATAACGAGGATTGCCGCTCTTCGCGCGCCGCAGTCCTTGCCCTGCTGAAGGCGGCGCCTGACATCACGCTCGTGATCCTCGCCGGCGCGTGGCCGGCCACCGCGCAAAATCTCTATCGCCATCCGGGCGAGGCGGTGGGCTACGAGGCGGGCCGCCGCCTGCTGCAGGAAGGGTTCGACGATCTGATGCCGCGCCTTGCCGCGCCCGGTCGGCGGGTGTTGGTAATGGCGGACATTCCCCATTGGGCGAGCGACCCCGTGCCCTGCGTGGTCGCCAACGACGGCTCGCTGCTGCGCGCGCCGTGCGGGCGCACCGTGAGCCGGCTTGCCCAGGGAGACTACGATCCGTGGCAGCGCGATGTGAACGACGTGTTCCGGGCGATGCGCGGGCGCTATGGGGATGCGACCATCGCCATTCCCGCCGACGCGCTGTGCGGGCCCAACAGCTGCCAATCGACGGTGGAGGGCGAGTTCCTCTATTATGATCTCGATCATATCCGCCGCAATCTCTCGCCCGCGGCGACCCATGCGCTGGCGGCGCGGCTTGGCCTGGCGGATCTGCTGCGGGCCGAAAATGCTGCGCCGGCCGGGACCCGTGCGGATAAATAGCTTCCCCCCTCGGTCTGTTTTCGTAGCTTATGGGGAACGGACAGGCGCATGATGTGCGTCAATGATAGGGCAGCGATGCTGCGCTAAATCTGCCAGCCTTCGTTTGCCGCGTTTTTTGCTCGCAGGAGTTCATTCGTGCGCTGCCGTCCGATCGCGCTTTGTTTCGCGTGCCAGATCGCCCTCGTCGCGCTCTGCGCGGGCCCTGTCACCGCGCAGGAGCCCAAGAACCTTGGCGATCGGCTGCACGGCTTCTGGCAGAAGCTTGCCGGCAACAAGTTGCCGGCCGATATCACCAGCACCAACGGGCGGCTCGAGGCGGAGCAGGTCCTGATCTCCGCCAAGTTCGCCGGCCGGGTGCTCCAGGTGCTGGTGGAAGAGGGCCAGACGGTGGATCAGGGCGCGGTTGTCGCGCGCATGGACACGGCCGAACTCGACGCCCAGCTTTCGGGCGCGGAGGCGCAGGTGCGCCGCGCGGAAAAAGCCATGACCGAGGCCCAGGCGGCCATCACCCAGCGCGAAAGCGAGGTGCTGCTCGCCCACCAGGAATACGAACGGGCCGCGACCTTGAGCGAGCGCGGCTATGGCACCATCCAATCGCTGGATCAGCGGCGCAGCCAGATGAACGTGGCCGAAGGCGCCAAGCGGGCGGCGCAGGCCAGCTTCGACCAGGCGCAGGCCGCCGCCGACAGCGCGCGGGCGGACGTCGCGCGCATCCGCTCCCAGCTCGACGATTCCGTGCTCACCGCGCCGCGGCGCGGGCGTATTGAATACAAGCTCGTGCAATCGGGCGAGGTCGTCGCCGCCGGCGCTCCGATCGCGACCCTGCTCGATCTTGCGGACGTCTACATGACGGTGTTCCTGCCTGCCCGCGTGGCCGGGCGGCTCGGCTTCGGCGACGAGGCGCGCATCGTACTCGATCCGGCGCCCGATTATGTGATCCCGGCGACGGTGTCCTTCGTCGCCACCGAAGCGCAGTTCACGCCCAAGACGGTCGAAACGGCAGACGAGCGCGAGAAGCTGATGTTCCGGGTGAAGCTGAAGATCGCGCCGAGCCTGCTGAAACAATATGAGGCGCAGGTGAAGACCGGCGTGCGCGGCACCGCCTTCGTGCGCACCAGCCGCACCGCGGTCTGGCCGGCCGAGCTTGCCGTGAAGCTTCCCAAATGAGCGAGGCGGCGGTCCGCTTTGCCGGGGTCGTCCATCATTATGGCAAGACGGTTGCGCTCGGCGGTGTCGATCTTGAGATCCCTTCCGGCTGCATGACCGGCCTCATCGGCCCCGACGGGGTCGGCAAATCCACCTTGCTTTCGCTCGCCGCCGGCATCACGAAGATTCAGGCCGGTTCGGTCGAGGTGCTCGGTGCCGACATGGCGGACCGCGAGCTGCGACGCCTCACCGGCGCGCGCATCGCCTTCATGCCCCAGGGGCTGGGCCGCAACCTCTATCCCACGCTCTCCGTTGCGGAAAATCTCGACTTCTTCGGCCGCCTCTTCGGCCAGGGCGCGGCTGAGCGGCGGGCGCGCAGCGCCGAATTGCTTGCTGCCACCGGCCTTGCGCCTTTCGCCGACCGGCCGGCGGGCAAGCTTTCCGGCGGCATGAAGCAGAAGCTCGGCATCTGCACCGCGCTGATCCACGATCCCGATCTGCTGATCCTGGACGAACCGACCACCGGCATCGACCCGCTCTCACGCCGCCAGTTCTGGGATCTCATCTCCCGCATGCGGGCGCGGCGGCCGGGCATGAGCGTCATCGTCGCGACTGCCTATATGGAGGAGGCGGACGCATTCGACTGGCTCGCCGCTTTGCACGACGGCCATGTGATCGCCAGTGGCAGCCCGCAGGAGATCAAGGCCCGCACCGGCGAGTCGACGCTGGAACGGGCCTTCGTGGCGCTGCTGCCGGAGGAGGCGCGCAGTGCCGACGGGCCGGTGGTGCAGGTGCCCCGCGTGCCGCAAGACGGCGTGCCGGCCATCGAGGCGGAAGGGCTCACCTGCCGCTTCGGCGCCTTCACGGCCGTGGACCACGTGAGCTTTCGCATCGAAAAGGGCGAGATCTTTGGCTTTCTCGGCTCCAACGGCTCTGGCAAGAGCACGACCATGAAGATGCTCACCGGCCTTTTGCCGGCGAGCGAGGGCGAGGCGCGCCTGTTCGGCCAGAAGCTCGATGCCGGGGACATGGAGACGCGCCGCCGCGTCGGCTACATGTCCCAGGCATTCTCGCTCTACACCGAACTCACCGTGCGGCAGAATCTGATGCTGCACGCCCAATTGTTCGAGCTGCCACCCGAAACCATCGTGCCGCGCGTCGCGGAGATGCTGACCCGTTTCGACCTTACCGAGGTGGCCGACACGCGGCCCGAGAGCCTGCCGCTCGGCATCCGCCAGCGCCTGCAACTGGCCGTCGCGATCATTCACCGGCCCGAGATCCTGATCCTCGACGAGCCCACTTCCGGTGTCGATCCGGTGGCGCGGGACGGCTTCTGGCGACAGCTGATCGCTCTGTCGCGCGAGGACGGGGTGACCATCTTCCTCTCCACGCATTTCATGAACGAGGCCGAGCGCTGCGATCGCATCTCGCTGATGCATCAGGGCAAGGTGCTGGCGGTCGGAACGCCGGACGAACTGAAGGCGGAGCGCAAGACGCAGTCGCTGGAAGCGGTGTTCATCGCCGTGCTGGAGCAGGCCGGCATGGGGCACGAGGGCGACGCGGCGGTCTCCGAAGCCGCTGTTCCGGCAGCGTCCGGCCCGCCGCGCCGGGTCGATCTGCGCCGCTTGTGGGCTTATGCGTGGCGCGAGACGCTGGAGATTTTGCGCGATCCCGCCCGCCTCGCCTTCGCGTTCATCGGGCCGGTGCTGCTGCTGTTCACCTTCGGCTATGGCGTGTCGTTCGACGTGGAGCATCTGCCCTACGCCGCCTTCGACCAGGACCAGAGCGCCCAGAGCCGGCAATTGCTCGAAAGCTTCCAGGGCTCGCGCTATTTCACGGAGAAGGCACCCATCACGTCCACAACGCAGCTCGATACGCGCATGAAGAGCGGCGAACTCTCGGTGGCGATCGAGGTGCCGACCGATTTCGGCAAGCAATTGCAGCGCGACCGCCAGCCCGAGGTGGGCGTATGGGTGGACGGCGCCATGCCGTTCCGCGCCGAGACCACGCGCGGCTATGTCTCCGGCCTCGCGCAGACCTATATGGCGGACGAGGTGTTGCGCCGCTATGGCCATGCGCTGCCGCTCTATCCCATCGAGATCGACACCCGCTTCCGCTACAATCAGGCCTTCAAGAGCGTCAACGCCATCGTTCCGAGCGTGATCGTGCTGATGCTGGTGCTGATCCCGGCGGTGATGACCGCGCTCGGCATCGTCAAGGAGAAGGAGACCGGCTCCATCTCCAATTTCCAGTCCACCCCGGTCACCAAGGTGGAATTCCTGCTGGGCAAGCAATTGCCCTATGTCTTCATCGCCTTCCTGAGCTTCCTGTCGCTGGTGGTGCTGGCGGTCCTGTTTTTCCAGGTGCCGCTGAAGGGCTCGTTCGCGACGCTGGCGCTCGGTTCCCTCGCCTATGTGTTCGCCACCACCGGCTTCGGCCTGTTCGTCTCCAGCTTCGTTTCCAGCCAGGTGGCGGCGATCTTCGCGACCTCGATCCTGGCCATCCTCCCGGCGGTGAATTTTTCCGGCCTGCTGGTGCCGGTGTCCTCGCTTTCCGGCGGCGCGCGGCTGATGGGGCTGGCTTTTCCCGCCGCTTGGTATCAGCCGGTGAGCGTCGGGGTTTTCGCGAAGGCGCTCGGCTTTGCCGCGCTGTGGCCCAACATCGCGGTGCTGGTGCTGTTCGCGCTCGGCTTCATCGGCGCGGCGGTGCTCGCGCTGCGCAAGCAGGGCGCCTGACATGCGCGCCCGTCTCATGCGTATCTGGCGCCTCGGCATCAAGGAGCTTTACAGCCTCAAGGCCGATCCGGTGCTGCTGGTGCTGATCGTCTACACCTTCACCTTCGCGATCTATGCGGTGGCCAGCGGCGCGAAGTTCGAGGTGGAGAACGCCGCCGTCGCGGTGGTGGACGAGGACCAGTCGGCGCTCTCCCGGCAGGTGCGGGCGGCGATCCTGAAGCCCTTCTTCAAGGAGCCGGTGCTGATCGGCGCCAACGAGATCGACCCCGTGATGGATTCCGGCCGCTTCGTGTTCGTGGTGGAGATCCCGCCGAAATTCGAGCAGGACGCCATCTCCGGCAAGCATCCGACGGTGCAGATCGATGTGGACGCCACCGCCATGTCCCAGGCGGGCAACGGCGCCTCCTACCTTCAGAATATCATCCTCCAGGAAGTCAGCACCGCCTTGCCGGGCACGACCCAGGCGCAGCCCATCGCCGTGGTGATGCGTGCGAAATTCAATCCCAACCTCAAGTCCGCCTGGTTCACGGCGGTGATGCAGGTCATCAACAACATCACCATGCTGGCGGTCATCCTCTCGGGCGCGGCGCTGATCCGCGAACGCGAGCACGGCACCATCGAGCATCTGCTGGTAATGCCGGTGACCCCCATCGAAATCATGCTGGCGAAGATCTGGGCGAACGGCCTCGTCATCGTCGTCGCAGCCATCCTGTCGCTGGTGGTGGTGGTGCAACACATCCTGGCGGTGCCGGTGCAAGGCTCGCTCGCCTTGTTCATCCTGGCGACCGTCACCTATCAATTCTCCGTCACCTCGCTCGGCATTCTTGTGGCGACCGTATCCACCTCCATGGCCCAGTTCGGGCTAATCGTGATGCCGATCCTGATCGTCATGAACCTGCTGTCCGGCAGCACCACGCCGCTGGAAAGCATGCCGGTGTGGCTACAGAACGTGATGCAATTTTCGCCCTCGACGCATTTCGTGGCGCTCTCGCAGGCGATCCTTTACCGCGGCGCCGGATTGGCTATCGTCTGGCCGCAACTCCTGGCGCTGCTCGCCATCGGCGCTGCATTCTTCGCGCTCGCCGCCCTGCGGTTCCGAAAGGCCCTGCTCGGGGCACAATGAAGGTGCCACGGTAGTGTTGATGCGGCTCAATGCAGCAGCCCGTACGCGGGCCACAATGCAAGCCGTACTTCATTCAGCGGGAGCTGCGGGAGGCGACCATGCGCGTTGCGAATGTGATGACGACACCTGTCATTAGCGTTGAACCCACCACATCCATCGCCGATGCCGCGCGGCTCATGCTGGCGCAGCACATCAGCGGCCTGCCGGTCGTCGCCCAGGACGGCACGCTCGTCGGCATGGTCACAGAGGGCGATTTCCTGCGCCGGGCTGAACTCGGCACGCAGGTCAAGCGCTCCTGGTGGCTGGAACTGCTCGTCAGCCCCGGCACGGAGGCGGAGGAATATGTCCACGCCCACGGCCGCAAGGTGGAAGAGGTGATGACCTATGACGTCCTCACCACCACGCCCGATGCGCCGCTGTCCGAGATCGTCGAAACCATGACCAGCGCTCGCGTCAAGCGCCTGCCGGTGGTCGAGAATGGCAAGCTGGTCGGCATCATCGCCCGGTCCGACCTGCTGCGCGCGCTCGCCGCGGCGCTGCCCACGGCGCCGGTGGCGCAGACCGACGACGCGCGGCTGCGGGCGGCCGTCCTCGGCGAGCTCGCCAAGCAGCCCTGGAGCGGCAGCGGCCTCATCCGCGTGCATGTGGAAAACGGCGTCGCCGAGTTGCGCGGCACCATCTTCGACGATCGCGAGCGGATGGCGGCGCGGGTCTGCGCGGAGAACGTGCCGGGCGTGACCCGCGTGGTGGATCAATTGGTCTGGGTCGAGCCCATGTCTGGCATGGTGATCCTGCCGCCGGGCGCGGACGCGGCAGAACGCGGCGCGGCCTGAAACCCGTCTTCAGGCCGCACGGGAGCACGACATGAAGGCCATGGTTCTCCACGCCATCGGCGCGCCCCTGGTGCTGGAACAGCGCCCCGATCCCATCCCTGCCGGCGGCGAAATCCGGGTGCGGGTAGAGGCATGTGCGGTGTGCCGCACCGATCTGCACGTGGTGGACGGCGATCTGCCGAACCCGGTGCTGCCCATCGTGCCGGGCCATGAGATCGTCGGCATCGTGGAGGCGCTGGGGGAAGGGGTGAGCGCTCCGGCGGTTGGAACGCGGGTCGGCATCCCGTGGCTGGGCCATACCTGCGGGCACTGCCCGTATTGCGCCTCGGGCCAGGAAAACCTGTGCGACGCGCCCGCCTTCACCGGCTTCACCCGCGATGGCGGCTTCGCCTCCCATGTGGTGGCGGATGCCGCCTTCGCGTTTCCGCTCGACGGCTTCGACGATCCCGTGGCTGCCGCGCCCTTGCTGTGCGCGGGGCTGATCGGCTGGCGCTCCCTCGTGAAGGCCGGCGAGGGCCGGCGCATCGGACTCTATGGCTTCGGCGCGGCGGCCCATATCCTCGCCCAGGTGTGCCGCTGGCAGGGACGGGAGATCTATGCCTTCACCCGCGCGGGCGATGCGGCGGCGCAGGAAATGGCGCTCTCCCTCGGGGCCCGCTGGGCCGGCAGCTCGGATGAAATGCCGCCCGAGCCGCTCGACGCCGCCATCCTCTTTGCTCCTGTCGGCGCCCTGGTGCCGAGCGCTTTGCGCGCGGTGCGCAAGGGCGGGCGCGTGGTGTGCGGCGGCATCCATATGAGCGACATTCCGCAATTCCCCTATTCCATCCTGTGGGAGGAGCGGCAGGTGCTGTCCGTCGCCAATCTCACGCGCGTGGATGCCCACGAATTCCTCGCCCTCGCGCCGAAGGCCGGGGTGAAGACGACCACCAGCGTCTACCCGCTGGAACAGGCGAACGCGGCGCTTGCGGACCTGCGCGCCGGCCGGTTCCAGGGCGCGGCGGTGCTGGTGCCCTAGCCTTTTCAGCGCCGCAAGCGCGCAGCGATGCCCAAAGCCTTGGCGAGTTCCAACGCCAGCATCATGGCCATGGCCGCGGCGAAGGCGATGCCGATGCCGGCGAGGCCCACGTCGCCGAACCGGAACAGCGCCGCCGCCGGCGGCACGCCGAGCACGATCACCAGCATCACCGCCGCCAGGCCCATCACCGCGACCAAAGCGGAATTGGGGCGGGTCAGCGCCGTCAGCAGCGAGGAACTGAAGGAGCGGTCCACGATGATCAGCCCGACGCTCGCGAGGATGAGGGTGAGGAAGGCCCGTCCACGCACCACATCCGGCGGCAGTTCGGCATACAGCGACAGCACATAGACGCCGCCCGCGGCGGCAAAGGCGGCGAGCCCCTGGATCACGCTCCAGGCCATCAGCGCGGGCGGCAGAAGGGCGTCGGTGGCCTTGCGCGGCGGGCGCTGCATCAGGTCCGGCTCCTCCGGCTCCGCCTCGAAGGCGATGGAGCAGACCGGGTCGATCACCATTTCCAGGAACGCGATATGCAGCGGCCCGAGCAGCGGCGGCAGGCCGAGCGCGAGCGGCAGGAAGGCGAGCCCGGCAATCGGCACATGCATGGCGAGCACATAGCCCATGGCCTTGCGCAGATTGTCGAACGTGCGCCGGCCGAGGCGGATGGTGCGCACGATGGAATTGAAATCGTCGTCCAGCAGCACCATTGCCGCCGCCTCGCGGGCGACATCCGTGCCGCGTCCGCCCATGGCGATGCCGATATGGGCGGACTTGAGGGCGGGCGCATCGTTCACCCCATCGCCGGTCATGGCGACGATGGCCCCCTGCGCCTTCAGGGCCTCGACGATCTTCAGTTTCTGTTCCGGCACGATGCGCGCGAACACGGCCGCTTGCGCCACCGCCGTTGCGAAGGCCTGCGGGTCGAGCGCCGCGAGCTGCGGCCCGGTCAGCACCGGCTCGGCCTCGAGCCCGGCGGCGCGGGCGATGGCGGCGGCGGTGGCGGGATGATCGCCCGTGACCATGGCGATGCGGATGCCCGCCGCGCGGCATTCGCCCACCGCCTCCCGCACGCCGGGGCGCAGCGGATCCGCCAGCGCGATCAGGCCCTGGAAGGCGAGGTCCTGCCCCTCCAGGCGAGGGTCCGCCGCCTCGCGCAATGCGCCTTCGGCAAGGCCGAGCACCCGCAGGCCGCGCCCCGCCATGTCGGCGGCGGCGGAGAGCACCTGACGGGCTTTTTCGGGGGGCAGGCGGCACAGGCGCACGATGGCCTCCGGCGCGCCCTTGGCAGCAAGGCGCGGCGTCTCGTCGGCCGTGCCCCAGGCGCGCGCCATGGCGGGGAGATCGTCGCGCAGATCGAAATCGCAGACGGCCACCGGCGGCCATGGCGGCGTGCTCCCGGCGCGGGCGGCGAGGTCGTGGAAGGCACGCTCCATGGGGTCGAAGGTGCGGTCGCGGCTGGCGTGCGCCGCCAGCAGCGCGAGGTGCGCCGCCTCGGGCGCGAGGGCCGTGTCTGCATCCGAAAGATCCACCGGCGCGCCTTCGGCGTCGCGCAGCTCCACCACGGTCATGCGGTTCTGCGTCAGCGTGCCGGTCTTGTCGGTGCACAGCACGGTCGCGGCCCCGAGCGCCTCGATCGCCGCCGCGCGCCGCGTGAGCACGCGGGCCTTGGCCATGCGGATCGCGCCCATGACGGTGAAGACCGTGAGGATGAGGGGAAATTCCTCCGGCAGCATGGCCATGGCGAGCGCGATGCCGCCCAGCGTCGCGCTGGTCCAATCGTTGCCTGCCAGCCCATAGAGCACGGCGGCGAGAATGCTGATGGAAATGCCGGCCAGGGCGAACAGGCGCACCAGCCGCCGGGTTTGCGCGCGCAGGCGCGGGGGCTCGCGCTCGATGGTGCCGAGGCTCTGGCCGATGCGGCCGAGCTCGGTCATTCGGCCGATGCCGACCACGATGCCGCGCCCTTGGCCGCGCACCACCAGCGTGCCGGAGAAAGCCGCGCTGCGGTCGTCCGTATCCGCATGGAGTTCCCCGCGCCCGGCGATCTCGCCGGCGGAAGCGGCGGCCTTCGGCACCGGCACCGATTCGCCGGTGAGCAGGGATTCGTCGATTTCCAGCGCTGCGGTGGCGATCAGCAGGGCATCGGCCGCCACCCGGTCGCCCTCGCCGATGACGATCAGATCGCCGCGCACCACCTCGCGGCCGGGAATGCGCTTCTGCACCCCTTCGCGGATCACCAGGGCGCGCGGGCTGGAGAGATCGCGCAGGGCATCGAGGGCCCGTTCGGTGCGCAATTCCTGCACCACAGCGATCAGGACGGAAAGCGTGGCGAAGCCGAACAGGATCGCCGCCTCCGTGGGGTCGCCGACCAGGAAATAGAGCAGACCCGCCGCCAGCAGCAGGGCGAACATGGGTTCGCGGATGGTGTCGAGAATAATCTTCACCGGCGAGCGATGCTCGCCCGCCGGCAGTTCATTGGGCCCGTCGCGGCGCAGGCGCGCGGCCGCTTCCGCGGCCGTGAGGCCGTTTTCCAGCTCCGGCGGGGCGGGGCCGGTCTGGTCCTGGAATTTTCCGGCAGACTGTGGCATCGCCCCATCCTCATCGAAGGCCGGGCCCTGGGAAAGAGCCGTGAGAAGGGACGCTCGGCCAAGCATGCCCTTCGGCGGGGGAGGGTAGGGGCGCACCCCGCCAGCGCGATTGACGCAGCGCAATCGGGGTGAATTTGCCTTACGGAATGTTGCTCGGCAACAGACTCTGCATGGATGCTCCGGGCGGCGTGGCCCGCTATGAAGGCGGGACGGAGGAGCAGGCATGGCGGTGCGCGAGATCGTTCGGTTTCCAGATCCAAGGCTGCGGCAGGCGGCGGCGGGGGTGACGCAGTTCGATGCGGCGCTGGCGGCCCTGGCACAGGATCTGCGCGATACCATGAAGGCAGCACCGGGCATCGGCATCACCGCGCCCCATATCGGCGTTCCACTGCGGCTGGTGGTGCTTGATCTTCCGGAGGAGGGGCACACGCGGATCTATGTCAATCCGCGCGTCACCTGGGCCTCGGCCGAGCTTGGGCGCTATCCGGAGGGCAGCGTCTCCATGCCCGGCGTGGTGGACGAGGTCGAGCGGCCGGCACAGGTTCGCGTGCAATATCAGGATCTTGCCGGAAAATCCGAAGAGGTGGAGGCGGACGGGCTGCTGGCCGTGTGCCTGCAGCACGAGATCGATCAGCTGGACGGCATCTTCTGGCTTCAGAAGCTCTCGCGGCTGCGGCGCGAGCGGGTGGTGAAGCGGTTCGAGAAGCTGGCGCGGGCCGCGTCCGGCACCTGAGGGGCGCTGCCCGGCTTCCGGGATATCCCGGATTGCGGTTCCGCGGGGGCGCGGCTAAGCCCTTGGCTTATCAGGCACATGGCGCATCCGCCGCCGGTGCGCGCGAAGGAGGGCGGCCATGGCCGAGGAGACGGCGCGCGAGCGTATCGTCAGCGGCGAGAGCGAGCAGATGATCGCCCGCCGTGCGGAAGCGACCCGCGCCATCATGGCCGAAACCGGGATCGACGAGGCGATGATCCGCACCCTGGTCTTCACCTTCTACGACCGTGTGCGGCGCGACGACCTGATCGGCCCGATTTTCGAGGAGCGGGTCGCCGACTGGGGCGATCATCTTGAAAAGCTTTGTCTTTTCTGGTCGTCCGTGGCGCTGATGACGGGCCGCTACCACGGCCAGCCCATGCCGCGCCATTTGCCCCTGCCGATTTCCGGCGTGCATTTCGACCGCTGGCTGGACCTGTTCGAGGCGACCGCGCGGGAGCTGTGCCCGCCGGCTGCCGCGACCCATTTCATCATCCGCGCGCGCCGCATCGCCGACAGCCTGGAATTGGGAATCGCTTCAAAAAACAATCAGATAGCTTCGCCTCGCCGGCGCCCGCCGCTGGCCTGAAGGGAGACCTCAAGGTTCCAGCGCGGCCAGCAATTGGCCCAGCAGCACCAGCCCCTGGGGCCACAGGCCCAGCTTGGCGTCGGAGCCGATATGGCCCAGCGCACCGACGTCCGCGAACTGCGATCCCCAGGCTTGCGCGAACGTGCGCGCCCGCTCCAGCGACACGTGCGGATCGTTCCGGCTGGCCGCGACGAGCGATGAAAAAGGCAGCGGCTTCAAGACCATAGGCGCAAATCCGGACCGCTCCGCTGCGGTCGGGCTGTCGCGATCGGAGGGGGCGACGAGGAGGGCGCCGGCGACCTTTCCGGCCGGTCCCTCATGGGCCCATTTCATCACCAGGGAGGTGCCGAGGCTGTGGGCGACCAGCACGGCGGGCTTGCGGCAGAGGGCCACCTGCTCGGACAGGCGGGCCGCCCAATCGGCATAGACCGGCTTCAACCACTCGTCCTGCTCCACCCGGCGCAGGGTGGGAAAGGCTTGCTGCCATTGGGTTTGCCAATGGTCCGGCCCGGCATTGGCCCAGCCGGGCAGGATCAGGATGTCGAAATCGTCCATGGTGCGGAGCATGCGCCGGCCCTTATCGCTTGCGCGCCCGCGGGCGGACGCGCCGATGCCAGATAGCCGAATTTCATGCCGGCGGCGCGGACGAACATCACGGCGAAAGGCGATCTCGGCCCTTGTTCGTCCTCTTCCGTGGAGATTCGGCCCAACTTCGGCGCGCCGAAATCATCGCTGCGCATTTCCGTGGATTTCGCCGCGATTTCCGCCAAATTCAGCGAATGAACTGGTCGATATAGTCGGCCCCGAGGCCATTGCCGGCATAATGGGCCCGGCACTTGTCGATGCGGGTGAAGACATCGTCGAAGCCGGTGACGTTGCCGTCGGGGTCCACATAGATCATGGCGCCGTTCACCTGGAACAGGGTGATCATCTCTTCCACATGGGGATCGACCACCAGCGTGTGGGTCTCGCCCGGCGCCTCGTAGACATAGCCGCCCTCGGTGGCGATCCAGTCATGCTCGAGATAGCGCCACGAGCCCTTGATGACATAGCCGTGCACCGGCAGGGGGTGGCGGTGGCGAGAGAGCACGCCCGCCTTGCGCACCTTCAACAGGTTCATCCAATAGCCGCTGGAGGCGGAGAGCAGCAGCGGGCGGAACCAGACGTTCTCTTCCAGCGGCACCCACACGCGCTCGTCGGTGGGAATGGCGTTCGGCACCACCAGTTCCGGCCGCGCCTCGGCGGGCTGGGGCTTGCGATAGGGCTGCCACTTCTCGTCGATGGGGGCGGCGGGGCGGGGCTGGGGCTGGGTCATTCTTCGGTTTCCTCCCGTTACGGGCGATCGCGGTTGTCCGCTTGCCGGCATGGTAGCAAAGACGTGGACGGCGTGCTGTGCGCTGCGGTGGAGGCCGGCGCGCGAGATATGCCCTGGCGTGTGTCGAGCGTGTGCGTTGGTGGCCCCACTCCCCGTTGGGGAAAGGGGGCGATGCGGCTTGAGCGGCGGGCTCCCTCCCCCGCACGCGGGAGAGGGGATGGCCGGGAGAGGGGAAGGGCGGAGACCGCCGTTTCAGCCCCGGTCGCCGCCGATGGCGCTGAGCACCACGTCCTCGATGCCGGCGGCGTCGAGCTTGTAATGGGCGTAGAGATGGGTGGGCGGGGCGATCAGGCTGTATTCGTCATGGATGCCGTGACGGATCAGTTTTACGCCCGCGCCCACCTCGGTCAGCACTTCGGCCACCGCGCTGCCGAGGCCGCCGAGCACATTGTGCTCCTCGGCCGTCATCAGCACCTTGGAGCGCGCGGCCGCCTTCAGGATCGCCGCCTTGTCGATGGGCTTGATGGTGGGCATGTCGATGACGCCCACCGAGCGGCCCGCCGCGTTCAGCTTGCGCGCCGCCTCGAGCGCCGAATGCACCGGCAGGCCGCAGGCGATGATGGTGATCTCGTCGCCGGGGAAATGCTCGATGGCCTTGCCGAATTCGAAGGTGACATCCGGCCCGTAGACGTCCGGCTCGCGCCCGCGGCCGATGCGGAAATAGATCGGCTCGGGATAGTGCGCCGAGGCCTTGATGGCGGCGGCGAGCTGGGGGCCATCGGCGGGCGAGACCACGGTGAGGTCCGCGATCGCGCGCATGGTGGAAATGTCCTCCGTGGCATGGTGCGAGGTGCCGTAGAAGCCGAGCGAGATGCCCGTGTGGTGGCCGATGAGCCGCACCGGTTGGCCGCAATAGGCCACATCCATGCGGATCTGCTCGCAGCACAAAAGCCCGAGGAAGGAGGCGAAGGTCGCCACATAGGGCTTGAGCCCGGTGGTGGCGAGGCCGGCGGCCGCCGTCACCATGTTCTGCTCGGAAATGCCGAACTGGATGTAGCGCTCGGGATAGCGCTTGGCGAACTTGGCGAGGCCGTTGGAATATTGCAGGTCGGCGGAGCCGGCGACGACCGGCTCGCCGGCTTCGGCGAGCGCGATCAGCGCATCCGACAGATAGCTGAGGCCGGGGGTCTTGGCGTTAATTTCCCGGTATTGCCAGGAATTGGGGGAGAGCGGACGGCTCGGGGACAGGGTTTCGCTCATGGTTCAGATGTCCCTGTTCATGATTTCTGCGACGGCGCTCTTCGCGTCGGAGGGATCGAGATAGCCGAGGTGCCAGCCGGGCTCGGTCTCCATGTAGGACACGCCCTTGCCCTTCACGGTGCGGGCGATGATGCAGCAGGGCTTGGTGCGGCTTTCATCCGCCTTCACCTGGCGCAGGAGCGTCGTCAGCTCCTCGAGATTGTGCCCGTCCACCACGTGCACCTCCCAGCCGAAGGCGCGCCATTTCTCGTCGAGCGGCTCGATGCCCATGACATCGTCCACGGCGCCGTCCAGCTGGAAGCCGTTGCGGTCGACGATCGCCACCAGCCTGGAGGCCTTGTGGTGCGCGGCGGAAATGGCCGCTTCCCACACCTGGCCTTCCTGCATCTCGCCGTCGCCCAGCATGACGAACACGTTGAAGTTCAGCTTCTGCATGCGCCCGCCGAGCGCCATGCCGAGGCCGGCGGACAGGGCGTGGCCGATGGAGCCGGAGGAGAAATCGATGCCCGGCACCTTGCGCATGTCGGGATGATCGCCGAGCGGGTTGCCGAGGCGGGTGTAATTGTCCAGCACCTCTTTGGGGATGTAGCCGAATTCGGCGAGGATCGGGAACAGGCCGACGGCGGCGTGGCCCTTGCCCATCAGGAAGCGGTCGCGATCCGGGCGGGTCGGATTGCCCTTCTCGATGTCCATGATGTCGTAATAGAGCGCCGCGAAAATCTCGGCGGCGCTGAAGACCGAGCTGTAATGGCCGACCTTGGCCACTTCGATGAGCCGGATGGTTTCCAGGCGCACGAAGCGCGCTTTTTCCCGCAGCATCGCGATGGTTTCCGGGGTGGGCCGGAAATTCGACGCGCGATGGTCGGGCGGTGAGGATGGGCTTGCGGCCGCGCTCATGTGGGCTCCCAAATGTTCCGGCCGCCTTCGCGGTGCGAGGGTGCGGGCGGCTTGATGCGGCGAAGCGGCGCTTTCGCGCTTCGTCCAGCTAGTCATAAAATATGATATATCCTTGTGCAAGGAGATCCGGTGTTGCACGCCTGACCCCCGGGTCAATTCCCGGCGGGGAGAGGGGGCGTTTCCCGCACGTGCCGCTCGTCACCGCTTCCCGTCGGCGAGACGGTTTCTTCAGGCGGGCGAATTGCGGGTCGCTCATACACGATATATCATATTCTCATCCAAATGCGATTGTCGTGTTCAGGGCATTGGCAATCCTTCAAAATCACATCTGGCGCGGCCAACGCGCCGTCGAGGAAAAGCAATGATGAAGGTCTTCGGAGCCCCGCGTCGCTACATCCAGGGCGCTGGCGCGCTCGATCATCTGGGCACGGAACTCGCTCGCATCGCCAAGGATGCGGTGCTGGTGATCGACCCGTTCATCGACGCCGCCCATGGCGCGCGGATCGCGCAAGCCTGCGCGGCCGCCGGGGTGGACCTGCGGCGCATTCCGTTCGGCGGCGAAAGCTCGCCCGCCGAGGTGGACCGGCTGGTGGCGGAATGCGGCGCGCGCGTGCCGAGCCTGGTGGCGGCGGCCGGCGGCGGCAAGTGCATCGATGCCGGCAAGGCGCTCGCCGGGCGGCTCGGCGCCAAGGTCGCGACCATTCCCACCATCGCCTCCACCGACGCGCCCACCAGCCACAATTACGTGCTCTATGACGAGCACCACCGCCTGCTCGCGGTGGAGAAGCTGCCGGCCAACCCCGACCTGGTGGTGGTGGATACGCAGGTGATCGCCCAGGCGCCGCGCCATTTGTTCCTCGCCGGCATCGGGGATGCGGTGGTGAAGCTGTTCGAGGTGGAGCAGTGCGTGCGCGCCAAGGGCAAGAACATCTACGGCGCGGCCCCCGTGGAAACCGCGCTGATCCTCGCGCGCGGCTGCTACGACGTGCTGCGCGCCCATGCCGAGGACGCGCTCGCCGCCGTGGACCGCAAGAGCGCCGACGCTGCGCTCGATCTTGTGGTGGAGGCGACCGTGCTGATGAGCGGGCTCTCGTTCGAGAGCGGCGGCCTCTCCATCTCCCATTCCATGACGCGCGGGCTCTCCGCCGTGCCGAAATATGCCAATGCCCTCCACGGCTTGCAGGTGGCCTATGGCGGGCTCGTGCAATTGGCCCTGGAAGGCCGGGACGCCGCCTTCATGGACGACATCATCGCCTTCTACGGCCGCATCGGCCTGCCGGCGAGCCTTGCCGCGCTCTCCGGCGCCGGGCCGACGCGCGAGGAGGCCGAGACCATCGCGCGCCTGACCTTGACCGCGCCCCACGCCCGCCATTTCCCCCGCGTGCTGGAAGAAGCCGAGATCGTCGCCGCCATCGAAGCGCTGGAAGCGCGCGCGGGCACCGGGTCGCAGGCGTTGCGGGCGGCAATATGATATATGTTCTGAGGGTTTAAGCAGGGAATCGCGGGATCAGATGGCCGAGCTGCAGCAAGTCGAGAAAGAGAATCTGTCGGCGCGGGTCTATGGCCGCATCCGGCGGGCGCTGATCGACGGGCAGTTCGAGCCCGGCGAGCGGCTGCGCATCTCGGCGCTGGCGGCTGAACTCGGCACCAGCATCACCCCCGTGCGCGAGGCGATCTTCCGCCTCGTGAGCGAGCAGGCGCTGGAGATGAAGGCGGCCACCGCCATCCACGTGCCGTTGCTGGATGCCGAGCGTCTGCAGGAAATCCAGCTCATCCGCGTGCAACTCGAAGGCGTGGCGGCGGAGCGGGCGGCGCGGCTGATCACCGACAAGCAATTGCGCAAGCTGGAAGCGATCCAGGCCGAATTCATCGAGGCGGCGGCGACCAATCCCAAGAAAGCCAGCATCAAGAACCGGGACTTCCATTTCGCGCTGCTGGAGATCGCCCAATTGCCGCGGGTGGAATCCATCGTCGAGAACATGTGGACGCTGATGGGGCCGCTATTGAGCGTGTTCCATTCCACCATGCCGCCGCGCCAGATCGCCGGCAAGGAGCACAAGCATTACGACGTGCTGACCGCATTGCGCGCCCGCGATCCGGCGGCCGCGCGCGAGGCGATCCAGGCGGATATCGAATGGGGCCGTGTGCTGGTGGCCTGGGTGGAAGCGCAATCGCCTGCGCCCGCCGGCAAGGATGGCGCCGCCCAGCGGCTGGGGTAGGGCGCAGTTTGCTGACAACCCGCGCCGTCCGTCCCTAACCCTCCCTCGGATTTCCCCCTCCCTAACCCTCCCTCGGATTTCCCCCTCCCTAACCCTCCCCCGCGAGCGGGAGAGGGGATCTATGGCTTGTGCGGGCGAGGCGGTTCAATCAGCGCCAATGCGCTCCCTCTCCCGCGTCGGGGGAGGGCTGGGGGAGGGGGCAGGTCCGAGGGGCAGGCGATCGTGCCGCCCGCCCGCTCAGGCGATGCCGTAGCCGCCGTCCACCGGGATGATCGCGCCGGTGACGTAGCCGGCCGCCGGGGAGAGCAGGAAGTTCACCACCTGCGCCACATCGGCCGGCGAACCCCAGCGCTGCATGGGAATGCGCGCCATGATAGGCGCCGCGCGCTCGGGATTCTGCAGGGCGCCCGCCGACAGGCGGGTTTCGATCCAGCCCGGCGCCACCGCATTCACGCGGATCTGTTCCGGCGCCAGCGCCACCGCCAGCGAGCGCGTGAGCTGCACCACCGCGCCCTTGGACGCCGCATAGGCCGGGTTCCGGCCCGAGCCGAAATAGCTCCACATGGAGGCGATGTTCACCACGCTGCCGCCCGCCGCCGCCAGCGCCTTGCGGAACGCCATGGTGACGAGGTGCGCGCCGGTGAGGTTGACGTCGAGCACCCGGCGGAAGCCCTCCGGCTCGAATTCCTTCATGTCGTGCAGGATCATGCCGGCGCAGTTCACCACCGCCGACACCTGCGGATAGCGTGCCGCCAGCGCAGCGATGGCGGCGGCGTCGGTCACGTCCAGCTCGGCGAAGTCGAGCGCGAAATCCGCATCGGTGTCGCGTCCGACGGCGAGCGGCGTGTAGCCCGCCTCAACAAGGCGTTCCGCGACGGCGCGGCCGATGCCGGTGCCGCCCCCGGTGACGATGGCGATCTTGGTGCTGCTCACGAAAGGTCTCCGTCCCTGTGCCTGTGTCTGTTTCTCGCCGGCCGTCACAGGCCGAGATAGCTGGCGCGCAGGTGGTCGTCCGCGAGGAGTTCCGCGCCGGTGCCGCTCAGCGTCATGACGCCATTCTCCAGCACATAGCCGTAATCGGCCATTTCCAATACCTGGAACACGTTCTGCTCGATGATCAGGATCGTCAGATCGCGCTCCTTGATCTTGGCGATGCTCTCGAACAGGCGGTCCACCATGATCGGCGCGAGGCCGAGCGAAGGTTCGTCCAGCGCCAGCACGCGCGGCAGCGCCATGAGCGCACGGCCCACCGCCACCATCTGCTGCTGCCCGCCCGAGAGGGTGGAGGCGTTCAGCGCCTGGCGCTCGCGCAGGATCGGGAACAGCTCGAACACTTCCTCCAGCGTCTGGTCGCGGCGCGCGCGGGCGCGCTTGTTCTGCGCGCCCACCAGCAGGTTCTCGCGGATCGACATGCCGAGGAACAATTGCTTGCCCTCGGGCGACTGCACGAAGCCGCTTTCCACCACCTTGTGGGGCGGCAGGCAGAAGATGCTCTCGCCATAGAGCCTCGCCTCCCCCCGGTGCGGCCGCAGCAGGCCGGAGAGGGTGCGCAGCAAGGTGGACTTGCCGGCCCCGTTGGCGCCGATCAAAGCGACGATGGTGCGCGGCTCCAGCACCAGGTTGATGCCGCGCAGCACGTCCTGGTCGCCATAGCCGGACCACAGATCGCGGACCTCAAGCGCGGGCGTCGACATAGCGCTCTCCGAAATAGGCTTTGAGGACGTCCGGCTGGCGCACCACGTCCTTCGGTGGGCCATCGGCGATCAGCTTGCCGTAGTCGAGCACGATCACCCGGTCCGACAGGCCCATGATGACCTTCATCACATGCTCCACGATCAGGATGGTGATGCCGAGGTCGCGCACCTTGCGCACCAGATGCACCATCTCGCCGGCTTCGTTGGGTGTGGCGCCGGCCACCACCTCGTCCATCAAAAGCAGGCGCGGCCTGGTGGCGAGCGCGCGCCCCAGCTCCAGCTTGCGGCGGTCGAAGGCGGTGAGGTCGTCGGCGTCCGTGTGGGCCTTCGCGCCCATGTCGAGGAAGTCCACCACCTTTTCGGCCTCGGCGCGGGCTTCCGCCTCTGCCGACGTGCGCACGAAGCTGCCGACCATCACATTCTCCAGCACCGTGAGCCCGCCGAACGGCTTGGAGAGCTGGAACGTGCGCGCGATGCCGAGCCGGCAGATATCCCACGGCTTCAAATTGGCGAGGCTGCGCCCCTCGAACAGGATTTCGCCGGTGTCCGAGCGGATGGCGCCGGCGATCATGTTGAAGGCGGTGGTCTTGCCCGCGCCGTTGGGGCCAAGCAGGCCGAGGATCTCGCCCTGGTTGAGGTGGAAGGACAAGGTGGAGACGGCCTGCACGCCGCCGAACCTTTTGGAAATGCCCTTTACTTCCAGGATTTTGCGCGTCGCGCTCATTGCCCCTTGCCCTCCAGCGCGTCGGCCTTCACGGCCCCGCGGGTCACCGCCCGCTTGCCCTTTCGGCCGTCCAGCAGGCGTTGCAGCGGCACGATGATGCCCTTCGGAAAATAGATCACCGCCAGCATCAGCATGATGCCGTAGAGGATGAGATGCAGGCCGAGGAAGCTGCCGCCGATGGTGGCGCGCACCATCTCGCCGATGGGATGCAGCAGCAGCGCGCCGAGCGTCGGCCCGAGGATCGTACCCTGGCCGCCGACGATGGTCATGATGGCCATGTCGATGGAGAGGTCGATGCCCATGTTCCGCTCCGGATTGATGTAGCGGAACAGCTGCGCGTAATAGGCGCCGCCGAGCCCGGTGAGGAAGGCGCTGATGGCGAGCGCGGTCAGGCTGTAGCGGGTGGGATCGACGCCCAGCGCCTCCGCCCCGTCGCGGTCGCCGCGGATGGCTTTGAGATAAAAGCCGAGGCGCGAGCGCTCCATCACGGCGGTCGCCGCCATCACGCCCACCAGCATGGCGAGGATGATGTAATAATAGGGCACCTTGCCGTCGAACTGGAAGGCGAGGAAATTCGAGCCCCCCACCGGCGGCACCGTGAGTCCTTGCGCGCCCTTCAGCGGAATGCCGAGGAAATCGTCGGTATTCTCCAGCCAGATGCGCAGGATTTCCGCGAACGCGATGGTGGTCAGCGTGAAATAGGGCCCCTTCAGGCGGAAGGTGGCATAGCCCACCGGCACCGAGAGCAGGGCCGCGGACGCCCCGCCCGCCAGCATGCCGAGCCAGGGCGTCACCCCGAGCTGGGTGAACAGCAGCACGGTGACATAGCCCGCCACCCCGGCGAAGGCGGAATGGCCGAGCGAGAGCTGGCCCACATAGCCGCATACGAAGTTCCAGGACGAGGCCATATAGGCGAAGAACAGGACCATCGCCATGGAATGCAGGATGTAGCTGTCGGTCACGAACAGCGGGATCGCGAGGGCGAGCGCCAGCAGCGGCAGGCCGAGGACGAAGGTGATTTTGGTGCGCATGGGAAACCTCAGGCCCGGCCCATGAGGCCGGCCGGCCGCAGCAGCAGGATCGCGATGAACAGGCCGAACGAGAAGATCGCCGCCGAGGTCGCCGTGACGAATTGCGAGGCGACGGATTCGAACACGCCCAGCAGCAGTCCGCCGAGGATGGAGCCGGGGATCGAGCCGATGCCGCCCAGCACCACCACCAGGAACGACTTGATGCCGAACGACAGGCCGATGTTCGGCGTGATGGAGAAGAACGGCACCAACAGCGCGCCGAACAGGCCGAGCACCGCGCAGCCGAGGCCGAAGGTGACGTTGTAGACCCTCTGCACATTGATGCCGGAGAGCGAGGCGGCATCGCGGTTCTGCGCCGTGGCGCGGATCGCCCGGCCCATCTCCGAATGCTTCAGCCAGAAGGACAGCGCCGCCGCCACCACGATGGCCGCCAGAAATCCGACGAGGCGGGCGAGATTGATGGGCAGGCCGGCGACGAAGATGGATTCATAGGTGATGTCCACCGCCACCGAGCGCACGTCCGGTCCGAACGCCATGAGCACGATATTGTCCACCACCAGATAGACCCCGGCGGTGAGCAGCAGGGCGCTGGTGGGCTCCACCACCAGGGCGCGCTCGCGCTTGAACAGCGGCGAGATCACCACGCCCTGCACGAAATAGCCCACCACGAACAGGAACGGCACGGTGGCGAGGATGCTCACATACGGATGCAGGCCGAGCGTCGCCCACAGCAGATAGGAGCAATACATGGCCAGCATCAGGAACGAGCCGTGGGCGAAATTGATCACCCGCATGACGCCGAAGATCAAGCTCAGCCCCAGCGCCACCCCGCCATAGATGCCGCCGATCAATAGCCCGTTGATGACCGCGAACGAGAGGGTCAAAAGATCCATGCACGATACTCCCGTAAGGTCATCTGGTCGGCGGGATGGGGCGATGCTTTGGGCGAAGGCCCGGGCGTGCGGCGCTTGCGTCGTTCCCCCTCCCTGTCCCTCCCCCGCAAGCGGGAGAGGGGACGCATGCAGGTTTCCCCTGCAAATCTCGCCTGCACGCCGAAGCGAGAACCCGTGCAGCATGGGCGGGCGAAAGGGGGCGACGATTTTTCTCGCGCGCTCCCTCTCCCGCTTGCGGGGGAGGGCTGGGGAGGGGGCGCCTCCCCTGGGTGCCGGCTCGGCGCTCCGGCGTTGCCGTCGCTGGTCCGGGATACGGTTGCGCGGCTGCCCTGGCGCTTTGAAAAGATCGGCGGGACCCTGCGGCCCCGCCGCTCAGGCGGGGGTCAACGCTTGGACCAGTCCGGCACCGGCCACACCGGCTTGGTGGTGGCGGCGCGGTTTTCCAGCGGCCACACGGTGAGGCGCTCGCCGCCGATATTCTCGGAGATCACCCCGTGCGCAAAGGTGTTCTGCCCCTGGTCGTCGAACTTGATGCGCTGGTAGCCGACGATCAGCGGCATGCCGGAGGTGATGTCCGTGGCGGCCAACGCATCGCGGATCTTCTCGCGATCGGCGGAGGCGGCGCGCTCCAGCACGTCCTTGATGATGTACATGTTGGAGACGCCCTGGGCGCCGTAGGAATTGATGTCGTAGCCGGCCAGCGTCTTGAAGCGGGCGTTGGCGTCGAGCACCTTCGGATCCTTGTCGGTCTTCAGGCGGTCGATCTGCCAGTCTTCCTGCACGAACAGATAGTCCACGGCCTTCTGCGGCACGGCCTTATAATAGGACGGATCTTCCGAGCCGCCGCCGACCGAGTGGATGCCGTAGGGAATATTGATCTTGTTCTCGAAATACTGGCGCGTGAACAGGATATGGTCCGGCGTATAGGCCACGACGATCAGCGCGTCCGGCTTGGAGGCGCGGATCTTCAGCAATTGCGCGGTGAAGTCCACCTGGTTCGGCGGGAAGCTCTCGTCCAGCGTCACCTCGTAGCCGCGCTCCTTGGCGAACTTCTTGATGTTGGCCACGTGCGAGCGGCCCCAGTCGGAGCCTTCATAGAACAGGCCGATGGTCTTCGGGCCGTTGCCGGTCTCCTTCTTGAGGAGGTCGATGGCGTCGAGTTGCTCGCGCGCGTCGTAGGTGGCCTTGTTGTTGGGGCGGAACACATATTTGAAGCCGCGCTCGGTGATTTCGTCCTTCACCGCGCCGGTCACGATCCAGGGCGTCTTGTAGCGCTCGGCGACTTCGGAAGCCGGGAAGGTGACGGCGCTGTTATAGGCACCGACGAGCAGCGAGACATTCTCGCGCTGGATCAGCCGCTCGGTCTCGGAGGCGCCGATGTCGGGCTTGGACTGGCTGTCGGCGAAGATCAGCTTCAGCTTGGCGCCGCCCATGGAGGCGATGCCGCCGCTCTCATTGATCTGGTCGGCGGCCACCTGCGCGCCCATCTTGGTCTGGTTGCCGATGGTGGCGGAGCCGCCGGAGAGCGGAAGGACGAAGCCGATGGTGACCTCGGCCGGCTTCTGCGCCGGCGCCTGGGCGTGGCCGGCCGCGGGCGCGAAGGCGGCGCCGGCCAATAGGGCAGCGGCAAAGCCCCATGCCTTGGATGATGACAAGGTGCGCATTTTTCCTCCCAGATGAACGACCGATCCCCGGCGGGCCGACCTTCTTATTAGTATGCATGATATATCATGTTTTAGAGCGAGCCTGTCAAGCTGGCGGGAGAGCGGGGGGTTGGGAGGATTGGGAGAGCGCCCCGGCGCTGCAGGTCGCGCGCGGGTGAGGCCGGGGACAGGGGAAGGGGGCCGGCCGGGAGACACGTGGCCCGCCCGGGAACGGCCCGCGCGGGCCGTTCCCGATCCAGATTCAGATGTTGGTCTTGTCGGCGCCCTTCAGTTGCAGGATCTGCCGGGCCTCGTCGGGGGTGGCGATCTCCAGGCCGAGGCCCTCGATGATCTTGCGCGCCAGCTTCACCTGGTCGGCATTGGAGGTGGCCAGCTTGCCGCGCCCGGCCCAGAGCGAATCCTCAAGCCCCACCCGCACGTTGCCGCCCATGGAGGCGGCCATGCCGGCGATCGGCAATTGGTGACGCCCGGCGCCCAGAACCGACCAGCGATATTGATCGCCGAACAGCCGGTCGCAAGTGCGCTTCATGTGCATCACGTCTTCCGGATGCGGGCCGATGCCGCCGAGCAGGCCGAACACAGACTGCACGAACAGAGGCGGCTTCACCAGGCCCCGGTCGAGGAAATGGGCGAGATTGTAGAGATGCCCGATGTCGTAGCATTCGAACTCGAAGCGGGTGCCGTTATCGTAGCAGGTCTGAAGGATATATTCGATATCCTTGAATGTATTGCGGAAGACGAGGTCGCGCGTGTTTTCCAGATGCGTGCGCTCCCAGTCGAATTTGAATTCCTTATACTTGTCGAGCAGGTGGAACAGGCCGAAGTTCATCGAGCCCATGTTGAGCGAGGCCACTTCCGGCTTGAAGGTGGCGGCGGGCAGCACGCGCTCCTCCACCTTCATATAAGGGCTGCCGCCGGAGGTGATGTTGATCACCGCGTTCGTCGCCTGCTTGATGCGCGGCAGGAACCGGCCGAAGGCTTCGGGCGTCTGGTCCGGCTGCCCGGTTTCGGGGTTGCGCGCGTGCAGATGCAGGATCGCGGCGCCCGCTTCCGCGGCGGCCAGCGCGTCGGCGACGATCTCGTCCGGCGTGATGGGCAGATGGGGCGACATGGTGGGCGTGTGGATCGCGCCCGTGACGGCGCAGGTGATCACCACCTTGCGCGGTCCGGTGGCGGCGGGGGTCTTCGTCTCAACCATGAAGTCAGCCTTTCCTGAAAGAATTCAGAAGAAATTCCTTGGGCGCGCTCACGCGCCGATATCGGCGGCGGCCTTGCGCTTGTGGGCGGCGAGCGCCATCAGCCGGCGGTCGCGCCACACCTGCCGCTCGGCCAATTGCTCCTGCGGCAGGCGCGCGCGGCGCTCGGCGAGCACCTGCTCCATCACCGGCCCGTTCCAATCCACCCGGTGCCATTGGCTGGGCGAGATGCGCTCGTAAATCTGCTGGTAGCGCGCCGCATAATCGGCGACGCCGCCCGGCGCGTTGAGGTCGATGGTCTCGAATGGCCCCATGAACGACCAGCGCAGCGCCAGCCCCTCGCGGATGCCGACGTCGATGTCCTCCACACTGGCATAGCCTTCCGCCACCAGGCGGAACGCCTCCTCCAGCAGCGCGCCCTGCATGCGGTTCATGACGAAGCCGTCCAGCTCGGTCTTCATGACGATGGGCGCCTGGCCGGCGGCGCGCATGAGATCGGCGGCGCGGGTCATGGTCTCGCCGCTGGTCCAGGGCGCGGGCACCACTTCCACCGCGGGGATCAGGTACGGCGGGTTGATGGGATGGCACACGCACACCCGCGCGCGGCCCTTCAGGTCCTCCGAGAAGGCCGAGGGCAGGATCGCCGAGGTGGAGGAGGCGAGCACGGTGTCGGGTGCCGCGAGGCGGTCCAGCTCCGCGAACAGGGCGCGCTTCACGTCCAGCACCTCCGGCGCGTTCTCCTGCGCATGCACGGCGCCGTCCAGCGCCGCCGCATAGGAGGGCGCGGCGGAGAGGCGGGCGCGCACGGCGGCAGGGCTCTCGCCGTTCAGCAGGCCGTTCTCGGCGAGCGAAGGCAGCACGCCGTCGATATAGCCGAGCGCCGCCTCGGGAGCGCCTTGCGCCTGGTCGGCGAGCGCCACGTCGAACCCGGCGCGGGCGAAAGTGATGGCCCAGGCGCGGCCGATGAAGCCGGAGCCGATGATGGCGATCTTGGTCATGGATGGCCTTTCAGTATGTGTCGATCCAAGCGGTCGGCCGCGGCGCTTTCCTTTTAGCCGGCCCCCTCCCTCGCCCTCCCCCGCAAGCGGGAGAGGGGACAAGGGGAGTGCGGGCGAGGAGATGGTTCCCTCAGTCCCAGCGCGCTCCTTCTCTCGCGTGCGGGGGCGGGGAAGAGGGAAAGCGCGGCATGCCGAACCAAACATCCCTCACAACCACAGCACCTTGCGCCGCAGGTCGAGGTCGCGCGCCAGCGGGCGGGCGGGCCCCTCGTGCATCACCTGCCCGCGTTCCAGCACCACCGCGCGGTCGGCGAGATTCAGCACCACGTCGAGATGGTGATCCACGATCACCAGAGAGAGCTGGTGGCGCAGCCGGTCGAAGGCGTCGAACAATTCCTCGGTCACCGCCGGAGAGAGCCCCTCGAACGGCTCGTCCAGCAGCAGCACGCGGGTGTCGCCCATGAGCGCGCGGGCCACCGCCACCATCTGCTGCTCGCCGCCGGAGAGCAGGTCCGCCGCCGTATCCATGCGCACCTTCAGGCGCGGGAACAGGTCGAGCACCTCTTCTTCGGAGAAGTGGCGCCCGGCGCCGGTGATGCGCTTCAGCCGGCCCAGCTCCAGATTGTGGCGCACGCTCATGCCGTGAAACAACGCCCGGCCCTGGGGCACATAGCCGACCCCATGCCGCGCGATGGCGGCGGAGGAGAGGCCGGCGAGCTCCTCGCCCGCGAGGCGCACCGAGCCGGAGGCTGGCTTCACGATGCCGACGATGGTCTTGAGCAAAGTGGACTTGCCGGCGCCGTTGCGGCCGAGCAAAGCGACGATCTCACCCTCGCGCGCCACCATGGACACTTCGGTGAGAATGCGGCTCTTGCCGTAGAAGGCATCCACCTTCGACAGCTCCAGCATGACGGTATCGGTCGCCGCCGTGGCAAGGTCGCGGGAGGCGAGCGCCGCCGCGCCGGAGCCGATATAGACGTCCTGGACCCTCTTGTCGGAGCGCGCGTCCTCCACCGTGCCGTCCACCAGCACCGCGCCGTCGGCCATCACGGTGACCGCGTCGGCGAGCTCGAACACCCGGTCGATGTCGTGTTCCACCAGCAGCACCGGCACCTCGCCGGAAATCTGCTTGATGAGGTTGGAGACGCGGGTGCGCTCGGCGGCGGCAAGGCCTGCGAGCGGCTCGTCCAGCAGCAGCACGCGCGGGCGCGAGGTGAGCGCCAGCCCCATGTCGAGCAGACGCTGGCCGCCATAGGAGAGGGCGCCGGCCTCCGCATGCTCCATGCCGGAGACGCCGAGGAAGGCCACCATCTCGCCGGTCTCGTGATGGATGTCGGGGATGTCGGCGATATCGGTCCAGGGATCGAACCGGCGCTTGTGGGTCGCCTGCACGCCGAGGCGCAGATTCTCGTGCACCGAGAGGGTGGGGAACAGATTGGTGATCTGGAACGAGCGCGCCAGCCCCTTGGCGCACACCTTGTGGGGCGGCAGCCCGTCGATGCGCGCGCCGGCCAGGCGGATCTCGCCGGAATCCGGGCGGAACATGCCGGAAATCAGGTTGAAGGCGGTGGTCTTGCCGGCGCCGTTGGGGCCGATCAGGGCATGCAGGGTGCGGTCCTTCACCGCCACCGCGCCGGAGCGCACCGCCTTGATGCCGCCGAACGCGCGGGCGAGGTCCTTCGCCTCCAGCAGCGGGCCCGCCCCGGTCCAGCGCGGCCCGCTGCGCAGGGAGGCGGGCAGGGGGCGCAGCTCGGCGCCGGTGCGCGCGCCCATGGCCGAGCCCTGCTCGCGCTTCTTCAGCAGCGGCGCCAGCAGCCGCCCGGCGACCCCCACGAGGCCGGTGGGCGAGAACACGATGAAGGCGACGAACAGCAGGCCGAAATAGAACAGCCAGTTGGGCGTCCACATGGAGAGGAATTCGCGGAACAGCACGAAGAACAGCGCGCCCAGGGCCGGCCCGAGGAACGAGCGCATGCCGCCGATCACCACCATGGCCAGCAGTTCGCCGGAAAAGGCGATGCTCACCGGGTCGGCCGAGGCGAAGCGATGGTGAAACACCATGAGCCCGCCGGCGAGCGCCGTGAGCCCCGCCGAGAGCACGAAGCAGGCGACCTTGTAGAGCGTCGTGTCATAGCCGATGAAGCGCGCCCGCTGCTCGTTCTCGCGGATCGCCACCAACACCGCGCCCATGGGCGAGCGCACGAACCGCTGCAGCCCGTAGACCGCAACGAACGTGACCAGCGCCACCACCACATAGAACGGCCAGGCCCGTTCCAGATCGAGCCCGAAGGCGGTGCCGCGCTTCACGCCGCCGAGCCCGTTCTCGCCGCCGGTCAGGTCGGTCCAGCGGAAGGCGACGGTGTAGAGCAAAGCGGTGAAGGCGAGGGTGAGCAGCGAGAAATAGACGCCGCGCCGCCGCAGCACCACGAAGCCGATGGGAATGGCGGCCAGCGTCACCAGCAGCGCCGCCGGCACCACCAGGATCATGCCGGATTCGGGAAACACGTGGCGCTGGAGCAGCGCCGCCGCATAGGCGCCGAGGCCGAACCACGCGCCGTGGCCGAACGAGACGAGGCCGGTGTAACCCACCAGCAGGTTCAGCGCCATGCAGGCGAGCGCCAGCACCACGATGTCGGTGGCGGAGGTCAGCGTCAGGCCGAGGGCCGTGACGACATAAGGCAGAAGGAGAAGGCCCGCTGCGGCGATCAGGAGATTGGCGTGTCGGGCGAGCATTGCGCTCCCTTTCGCAGGGTCGGCGGAGGCGGGGATTGCGGTGTCGCGGCGGCTGACAGGCTGGTGCATCGCGGCCGCCTCACTCGAACCGCAGGATGCGTTCGCCGAACAGCCCGCGCGGGCGGACCAGCAGCACCAGCAGCATCAGCATGTACATGGAGGCCTCGGCGGCCGGCGGCAGGAAATACACGGTCAGCCCGCGCACCACGCCCACCAGCAGCCCCGCCGCCACCACGCCCCAGAACGAGCCGAGGCCGCCGATGACCACCACCACGAACGAGGCGGTGAGGATTTCCGCGCCCATGGCCGGATGCACGCCGGAGATGGGCGCGAGCATCACGCCCGCCAGCCCGGCGAGGCCGATGCCGATGGCGGCGACCGCCGTGAGGTACGGCCGCAGCGAGATGCCGAGCGCGCCCACCATGTCGGGGTTCTGCACCCCGGCCCGCACCACGCGGCCGAAGGCGGTGCGCTGGAGCAGCAGCCACAGGCCGAGCACGGCGGCCATGGCCACCAGCAGGATGGCGAGGCGATAGCGCGAATAGATGAAGTCGCCGATGAACACTTGTCCGCGCAGGAATTGGGGGATCGCGAACGGGATCGGCGTGGCGCCGAAGGCCATGCGCAGCGCCTGCTCGATCACCATGGCGAGGCCGAAGGTGAGCAGCAAGGAGAGGATGGGATCGGCGCGATAGAAGCGCGAGAACAGCACCCGCTCGATCACCACGCCGATCAACGCCACGCTGAGCGGCGCGGCGAGGAAGGCGGCGGGAAAGCCGAAGCGATTGCCCACTTCCACCGCGATATAGGCGCCGATGGCATAGAAGCCGCCATGGGCGAGGTTCACGATGCCGCCGAGCGAGAAGATCAGCGAGAGGCCGAGCGCGATCAGCAGATAGGCGACGCCCACCAGAAGGCCGTTGAGCAATTGCTCGATGAGGAAGACGAGTTCGAGAGGCATGGCGATCTTCGTCCTGAGGGCGATGCGGGGCGCCTTGCCCGTCCCTCTCCATATTCGGAGGAGGGACGGGCGGTCGCGAGCGAGGGCCGCGGTTCCGATATCCCCGGAAGGCTCCCTCTCCCGCGTGCGGGGGAGGGTGGGGAGGGGCCGAGCGAAGCGAGGGCGGCTGCGCGCCGGGAGAGCGCCGGAAGAGCGCCCTTGCCGCTCCATGTCTCTCCGCCGTTTGCCCCCTCCCTAACCCCCAAGCGGGAGAGGGGATTGGTGGGTTCAGGAAGGAGCTTTTCTCCTGCCTTCCGAAACGGGCTCCCTCTCCCGCGTGCGGGGGAGGGTGGGGAGAGAGAAAAGGGCGGCGCAGCGGGTTCGATCGGTTCTTTCTCAGACCGGGAACGAGCAGGCGTTTTCCGCCGGCGTCGGCGCGATCACGTCGAGCGCGTCATTGGCTGCCGGCACCGCCTTGCCGAGCACCATCAGGTCCCACTGGTCCTTCACCTGGGCCACGGGCTTGGCGGTGATGGTGTACATCTCCTGGATCAGCTGGTGATCCCACGCCCGGTAATAGCCCTCGCGGCCCTTCAGGATGTCGAGCTTCGGCTCCTTCTCGAAGAAGCCGATGATCTGCGCGCTGTCGGTGCTCTTGGTTTCGTTCATGGCGCGCGCGACCGTCTTGGTGGCGACGTAGTCGCCCCAGGCCTGGTTCTCCGGCGGCTTGCCGTATTTCTTCACGAACGCCGCAACGAACGCCTTGGAGGAAGCGGCATCCACGTCGTGGTGCCAGATGCACGGCCACACGCCGCCGAAATTGCCCTTGCCGGCGCCCCACGCCACGGCGGTGTCGAAGCCGAAGCCGCCGAACGGGAAGGGCAGGCCGAATTCGGCATATTGCTTGATGAAATTGGTGATCTGGTTGCCCGCGAGGTTGGAGATCACCACGTCCGGCTTCATCTGGCGGATCTTCAGCATATAGGCCGAGAAGTCCGAGGCGTCTGTGGGCACCAGCTCGTCGGCGATCACCTCGCCGCCATTGGCTTTGATATAGAGCTTGGCGACGCGGGAGAGATCGTGGCCGAAGGCATAGTCGGCGGTGAGGAAGAACAGCTTCTTGCCCTTGATGAGGCCGTCGCGCAGCATCGCCGCGCCCACCGCCTTCACGTATTGGGTGTTGGCGCCTTCCACATGGAACATGTAGCGGTTGCAATCCTTGCCGCGCAGGGCGTCCGAATTGCCGCCGGTGTTGACGAACACGATCTTGTTGCGGGCGGCCACCTGGGCGATGGCGAGGCAGGAGGCGGAGGAAATCTCGCCGATGATCACCGCCGCCTTGTCGCGCTCGATATAGCGCTCGGCCTTGGAGGAGGCGGTGGCGGGATTGACGCTGTCTTCCATGATCAGATTGATCTTGCGGCCGTTCACGCCGCCGGCGGCGTTGATCTCTTCCACCGCGAGCTGCACGCCCATCTGCCCATAGGCGCCGAGCGGGCCCAGAAAGCCGGTGAGCGGAGTGAGGTGGCCGAAGGTGATGGTGTCGGCCTGCGCCTTCACGATGGCGGGCATGCCGACGCCGCCCACGAGGGCGGCGGCCCCGAGGCCCTGGAGGACCCGGCGGCGGGGGAGAGGCGCAGACAGAATCGTGGCGGGATGGGGCTTTTCGGTCATGGCGTTGTTTCTTCCCTATGGCTCCGCGCCGGGAACCGCAGGAGGTTGACGCCTGGCGGGCGGGTCCTCCTTGCATCCGACGACGGAAGTGTTGCCGATTGACGCGGCAATCTGTTATCTGTGATCACACGTAGCAGACGATGGTGATGGAACACAAGCCTCTCCCCGCCGACGACCCCGCTCCGGCAAGCGACGAAACGCTCGGCACCCGCATGGGCCGCATCGTCCGCGTCACGCTGGCGGACACGGTCTATCGCGACCTCAAGGAATTGCTGCTGGCGGGGCGCGCCGCGCCGGGCGAGCGGTTCACGCTGCGCGGGCTCGCGGGCGCCATCGGCACCAGCGCCATGCCGGTGCGCGAGGCGGTCTCGCGCCTCGCGGCCGAGAATGCGCTGGAGGTGCTGCCCAACCGCGCCGTGCGCGTGCCGCTCATGTCGCGGGCGCGGTTCGAGGAATTGCGGCTCATCCGCTCCAGCCTGGAAGGCCTTGCGGCCGAGACCGCGGCGGCCAATGCAGACGACGCCGACCTGGACGAGATCATCCGCTGCGAGCGCGCGTTCGCCGCCGAGCGCGACAAGCCCCGGCCCGACGGCGCCGCGGCCATGCATTTCAACAAGGATTTGCATTTCGCGCTTTATCGCGCTGCCCGCCTGCCCACCTTGTTCACCATGATCGAGAGCCTGTGGCTGCAGATCGGCCCGGTGCTGAACCTGGATTTCCAGGCCGGGCCGGAGCGCGTGCGCGAGGGCGAGGCGCATATCCACCACGCCGCCCTGGTCGAGGCCATGCGCCGGCGCGACGGCACGGCGGCGCGCGAGGCGCTGCTGGCGGACATCTGGAGCGCCGGAGACTTCATCCTCTCGCGCGGCATCCTGCCGGACTGAACCGGCGCCGCGCGACCCAATCAAGAACGGCGAAACGCCGAGGGAGAGACGCCATGGACATGGGAATTGCCGGCCTGCGCACCATCGTGACGGCTGGGGCCGGAGGCATCGGCCTGGAGATCGCCCGCGCCTTCGCCCGCGAGGGCGCGCGGGTGGAAGTGTGCGACGTGGACGCGGCCGCGCTCGCCGCTTTGCCGCAGAACGATCCCGACCTGACCGGCAGCTATTGCGACGTTTCCGACCGCGCCGGCGTGCAGGTGTTCATGGATGCCGCGCTGGCGCGCCTCGGCGGGCTCGACGTGCTGGTGAACAATGCCGGCATCGCCGGGCCCACGGGCCGGGTGGACCAGATCGACCCCGCCGATTGGGACCGCACGCTCGCCGTGGACATCACCGGCCATTTCAACGTGACGCGCCTTGCCGTGCCGGCGCTGAAGGCGAGCAAGAACGCCTCGATCATCGGCCTGTCGTCGGCCGCCGGGCGGTTCGGCTTTCCGCTGCGCTCGCCCTATGCGGCGGCGAAATGGGGGGTGATCGGCTTCATCAAGTCGCTGGCCATGGAGCTGGGCGAATTCGGCATCCGCGCCAACGCGATTTTGCCCGGCTCGGTGGATGGGCCGCGCATCCGCTCGGTGTTCGAGAACAAGGCGCGCGAGCGCAATCTTTCCATGGCCGAGGTGCAGGCCATGGCGCTTTCCGCCACCTCGCTGAAATGCCTGATCCCGCCCCAGCATCTCGCCAACATGGCGGTGTTCCTCGCCTCGCCGCTGGGCGCGACCATTTCCGGCCAGGCGATCGCGATCGACGGCGACATGCAGATGCTGGTGTAGCGCGGGCGAGCATGCCGGGCTGCATGCCGGTTCGCGCACGCATTCATGCGCAGTTTGCATCACCGCCGCGCGGCAATCGGATGCATGATCGCCGCCGACGCAGGAGAGCGAGAGCGCACCTTGGCCAGAACCCTCTATGACAAGCTGGTGGACGCCCACACCGTCCGCCGCCTCGATGCGGACGGGCGGCAGGTGCTGCTCTATATCGACCGCACGGTGCTGAACGAATACACCAGCCCGCAGGCCTTCACCGGCCTGCGCGAGGCGGGGCGCCCGCTCTGGCGTCCCAAGGCGGCGCTCGGCACGGTGGACCATGTGAATTCCACCGCCAGCGCCCGCACCGCCCGGATGCCCGATGACGACGCGCAGCGCCAAGCGGTCTATTTCGCGCAGAACTGCCGGGACTTCGGCATCGAATTGTTCGACGTGCTGCATCCCCAGCAGGGGATCGAGCATGTGGTGATGCCCGAGATCGGCCTCGTGCTGCCGGGCCTGGTGATCGCCGCCGGCGACAGCCACACCACCACCTACGGGGCGTTCGGCACGCTCGGCTTCGGTATCGGCACCTCCGACATCGAGCATTATCTGGCGACCCAGACCCTGGTCTACCAGCGGCTGAAATCCCTGCGCGTGACGGTTTCCGGCGCGCTCGGGCCGGGGGTGCGGGCGAAGGACATCGTGATGGCGCTGATCCGCGACATCGGCGCCTCCGGGGCCACCGGCTCGGCGGTGGAATTTGCCGGCGAGGCCATTTCCGCGCTCAGCATGGAAGGGCGCATGACCCTCTGCAACATGGCGGTGGAATGCGGCGCGCGCGGCGCCCTGATCGCACCGGACGAGACCGTCTTCGCCTATCTCAAGGACCGCCCGCGCGCGCCCAAGGGTGAATTGTGGGATATGGCCGTTTCCCGCTGGCGGGAACTGGCGAGCGATGCCGACGCGGTGTTCGACCGCGAGGTGCGCATCGATGCCGCCGCCATCGCCCCCATGGTGACCTGGGGCACCAGCCCGGACCAGGCCGCGCCCATCGGCGGGCAGGTGCCCGACCCGGCGCTGGAGGCCGATCCCGACCGGCGGCGCGACATGGAGCGGGCGCTCGCTTACATGGGCCTTACCCCCGGCACGGCGCTGGAGGACATCGCCATCCAGCGCGCCTTCATCGGCTCCTGCACCAATGCCCGCATCGAGGATCTGCGCGACGCGGCTTGCGTGGTGCGCGGCCACACGGTGGCGCCGGGCGTGCGGGCCATGGTGGTGCCGGGATCGAGCGCGGTGAAGCGGCAGGCGGAAGAAGAGGGGCTGGACCGCATCTTCGCCGAGGCCGGCTTCGAATGGCGCCAGTCCGGCTGCTCCATGTGCCTGGCCATGAACGACGATGTGCTGGGCGCGGGCGAGCGTTGCGCCTCCAGCACCAACCGCAATTTCGAGGGGCGCCAGGGCGCGGGCGGGCGCACCCATCTCATGAGCCCGGCCATGGTCGCGGCGGCGGCGCTTGCGGGCCGCATCTGCGATCCGCGTCCCTATCTCGGAGCCGAATGATGCAGCCTTTCACACGGGTCGAGGGCATCGCCGCGCCGCTGCCGGCGGCCAATGTCGATACCGACGTCATCATGCCCAAGCAATTCCTGAAGGGCGTCGACCGCTCCGGCCTGAAGGAAGGCACCTTCGCCGCGCTGCGCTATGGGCCCGACGGCGCGCCGCGCGCGGATTTCGTGCTCAATCGCGAGCCCTGGCAAGAGGCGGCGTTTCTTGTGGTGGGTGAGAATTTCGGCTGCGGGTCGAGCCGCGAGCATGCGGTGTGGGGGCTCGCGCAAAACGGCATCCGCGCGCTGATCGGCACCTCGTTCGCCGGCATCTTCTTCGACAATTGCGCCCGCAACGGCCTGCTCGCGATCACCTTGCCGCAGGAGGATGTGGCCGCGCTTTCGGCGCGCGCGAGCGACCCCGAAACCTGCCGGATCGTCATCGACCTGCCGAACCAGACCATCTCCGCCGCCGAGCTTTCGCTGCGCTTCGAGATCGAGGCGACGCGCAAGGAGGCGCTGGTGCTGGGCCTCGACGCCATCGGCACCACCCTGCAGGCGCGCGACGACATCGCCGCCTTCGAAACCGCCTATCTCAAGGGAAATCCATGGCTGGCCTGAGCGAGACCGCCGACATCGTTTCCCTCGGCCCCGCACCCCTCATGGACGGGTTCGAACTGCTGGACGTGGACGTGGGCGGCGGCATCACGCTGCGTGCCGCGAAGGCGGGGGAGGGCCCGCCGCTGCTGCTTCTGCACGGCCATCCCCAGACCCATGTGACCTGGCGCAAGATCGCCCCGGAGCTGGCGCGCACCCACACCGTGATTGCCGCCGATTTGCGCGGCTATGGCGACAGTTCCAAGCCCGAGGGCGGGGAAAACCATAAGGCCTATTCCAAGCGCGAGATGGCGAAGGACCAGATCGCGCTCATGCGCCGCTTCGGCTTCGATCGCTTCGCGGTGGTGGCGCACGACCGGGGCGCGCGGGTGGCGCACCGCATGGCGCTGGATTTTCCCGATACGGTCGAACGCGTCGCGCTGTTCGACATCGCCCCCACCGCCACCATGTATGCGCGCACCGACAAGGCGTTCGCCACGCGCTACTTCTGGTGGTTCTTCCTGATCCAGCGCTTTCCCCTGCCGGAGCGCATGATCGGGAATGATCGCGAATACTTTTTGAACGAGCATATTTCCGGGCAGATCAAGATTTCCGGCGCCACGGAACCCGCCGCCTTCGCCGAATACCTGCGCTGTTATACACCGCAGACCATCCACGCCATCTGCGAGGATTATCGCGCAGCCGCCACCATCGATCTCGAACACGATGCCGCGGACGCGGAGAAGCGCATCAAAGTCCCGCTGCTCGCCCTGTGGGGCGGCCTCGGCACGGTGGGCGCGCTCTATGATGTGCTGGCAACCTGGCGCGAGAAGGCGGACGACGTGCGCGGCCGCGCGCTGCCCTGCGGGCACACGCCCCAGGAGGAATGCCCGCGCGAGACGCTGAACGAAGTGCTGGCATTCCTCGCCTGAAGGCCTGAGGCTCAATAGCCGCCGATGATCGGCAAGATCTCCCCGGTGATGAAGCTGGAGCATTGGGGCGAGGCCAGAAAGACGTAGGCGGGCGCAATCTCTTCCGGTTGCGCGGGCCGCTTCATCTTCGTCTGCGCGCCGAACTGGCTCACGTCCTCCGCGTCGCGGTCGGCGGGGTTCAGCGGGGTCCACACCGGGCCGGGCGCCACCGCATTCACGCGGATGCTGCGCGGCAGGAGCTGCCCCGCGAGCGCGCGGGTGAAGGCGTGGATGCCGCCCTTGGTCATCGAGTAATCGAGAAGATTGGCACTGCCCATGATGCCGGTGACGGAGCCGGTATTGATGATCGAGCCGCCCGGGCCGATGTGCGGCGCGGCCGCCTTGGCCATGTGGAAATAGCCGTAGAGATTGGTCTTCAGCGTGCGGTCGAACTGCGCCTCGTCGAGATCCTCAAGCATCTCGCCATGCTGCTGGAAGGCGGCATTGTTCACGAGAATGTCGAGCTTCCCGAAGGTTTGGACCACGCTTTCCACCGCCTTGCGGCAGAAGCCGGCATCGGCGACATCGCCGCTGATGATGATGCAGCGCGCGCCTTCCCGTTCCACCGCCTGTTTCGTCTCTTGCGCGTCGGCGTGTTCGTCGAGATAGACGATCGCAACGTCTGCGCCTTCGCGCGCGAACAGCACCGCGACCGAGCGCCCGATGCCAGAATCGGCGCCGGTGATGAGCGCGGCCATGCCCTTCAACTTGTCCGACCCCTTGTAGAACGGGGCGTCATAAAAGGGGGCGGGATCGAGCGTGGCTTCCCGGCCGGGCTTGGACTGATGCTGCTGCGGCAGCGGCGGGACGGGATAGGCGCGGGCACCCGTTTGCGGCGCCCCGTTTTTTCCGTCCGGGCGCACGGCCTCCTTGTGCTCGGCGGCATTTTGAATCTGGCGATAATCGGCGCTGGTCCGGGACGCTTCGACCTTTGAGGCGCTGGCGGTCATGGCGTGCTCCCTCATTGATGCAGGAGCGTGCCGGCGGGCGGGCCGCCGGCACGCCGCGCGGCTTATTCCGCCGCGCGAATGTTGAGCTTGGATTCGGCGATGGAGGTCAGCTTCTTGTCCGCCGCCTTTTCCTCGTCGAGATTGCGCTGGAGCACGCTCGCGCAATCCGCGCGGCCGAGGCGCTTGGCCCAGGCGATGAGCGTGCCGTAGCGGGTCATTTCATAATGCTCCACCGCCTGGGCGGCGGCGGCGAGCGCGGCGTCGAGCACCTCGGTGTCCTCGACCTCGCCGGCGATTTCATCGGCTTCCTTCAGGATCCCGTCGATCGCCGGGCAGGTAACGGTCTTGGCCTCCGCGCCGTGCATGGAGAACACGTCCTCCACGCGCTTCACATGGCCCTCGGTCTCCTTGAGATGGGCCTGGAAGGTGGCCTTCAGCTGCGGATCGCTGGCCTTGTCGATCATGTCGGGCAGCGCTTTCAGGATGCGCTTCTCGGCATAATAAATGTCGCGCAGGGTGTGCACGAACAGGTCGTCGAAGGTCTGAATGTCTTTGGAGAAGAAGCCCATGATGCGGTCCTCGCTGGTGGGATTTATCGTCGGGCGCCCATGCGCCCGCTGCCCCCTCAACCCCGCGCCACCCGCGTTGTTCCGAAATTGTACGATTTTGCAAGCTATACCCAAGCAATTCGTATGATTTAATTGCAAGCGTTGCAGTAAATGTGTCCGGCCTCATGGTTCTTGGCCGTGGCAATAATGCCGGGAACATGGCGTGCCGCCCGCAAGTTCTGATGCCGAACGCAGGAGGTCACGCACATGGACGAAGAGCAGGACAAGATTCGCGAGAAAGCCTACCAGATCTGGCTGGACGAAGGGCGCCCCGAGGGGCGCGAGGCGGTGCATTGGGACATGGCCCGCGAACTGGTGGCGCAGCAGGAGAATTATCTCTCCACCACCAAGCCGGTGGGCGACGCGCAGGAGCAGGTGGAGGAGTCCACCATCGCCCTCGATAACCAGGGCGAGTTTCCGACCCTGACCGACCAGGGCGAGATGGAGCCACCCCGCAAGGCGCGCACGCGCCGATAGCACGCGGCCAATAGGGAGCGGCAATTTTCAGCCCGCCACGTCTGACGCTCCGCGCGCCAGACGTGGCCTCGTGTTCGGGATCGTTCGGGCTCGCCGCTTCCATCTATCGGGCGCACCGCAAAGGGTGCCCGCACAGGCGAAGTCCCTTTGCGCCGCCGCCCCAGGAGGGCGTCATTCCGGAGCGGGGACAGGGTCTTCCCCCGGCCGGCCGGTCGGCTGGTCTTCCCCGCGCTTGGCGATGCCCACCAGCGCCGCCTCGCGCGTGGGGTAGGGGCCGGAAACGGGGGCGCCGTCCTGCGTCACCGCCCACCACCCCTGCTGGATTCCGCGCGCGCGGGCGGTGGGGCCGTCGATTTCCTTGGGTTCAAGCATGTGCCGCCTCCATTGCTGCTGATATTGCAACGCCCACAGAAAAATAGCGTTCCAGGTGGCAGAAGCACCGATGCCGCCAAGAGAAATTCGGCTGACAAGCCTTGCCGCGAAGCGTACACTTCTTGTCAAACGGGTGTCGCGGCGTGGTTCGTGGCCTTGCGCAGCTTGCGCTTTACCCCGGCTCTGCGACGTCCCGAAAAGATCATCGGGAGGACGCACCATGACGATCCGCAATCCAGTGGAATGGAGTGCCGACCAGGTTCGGTTCACCTTCAACGCCGCGCGTGCGGCGGGGGCCGCGTTCGCGCCACCGGAGGAGGCGGTCGGCACCCCGCTGCCGCGCGTGCGCCGCATCACCTTGGCCGACCTTGGCGAGGCCCTGCGGCGCGGCCTCGGCGATTTCGGCGCCTGCCGCACCGATATCGTCTTCATCTGCGTCATCTATCCGCTGGCCGGGCTGGTGCTGGCGCGGATCGCGCTCGGCTACGGCATGTGGCCGCTGCTGTTTCCGCTGGTGTCGGGCTTCGCCCTCATCGGCCCGTTCGCAGCGGCCGGGCTCTATGAGATGAGCCGGCGGCGCGAACAGGGGCTGCCGCTCTCCTGGCGCGACGGCTTCAAGGTGTTCGCCTCGCCCGCGTTGGCGCCGATGCTGGAACTCGGGGTGCTGCTCACGCTCATCTTCGGCCTGTGGCTGGTGGCCGCCATGGCGATCTACGCCGCCACGCTCGGCCCGCAGATGCCGGCCTCTCTCGCGGATTTCGCGCGCGCCGTGTTCACCACCCCCGCCGGGTGGGCACTGATCATCTTCGGCGTATCCGTAGGCGCGGTGTTCGCGGTGGTGGTGCTCACCATTTCCGTCGTGTCGTTTCCGCTGCTGATCGACCGGCGGGTGTCGATGGCCACGGCGATCCGCACCTCGGTCGATGCGGTGCTGCTCAATCCGCTGCCCATGCTCGCCTGGGGCCTGATCGTTGCCGCATTGCTGCTGCTCGGCGCCTTGCCGGGGTTGATCGGGCTGATCGTGGTGATGCCGGTGCTCGGCCACGCCACCTGGCATCTCTATCGCAAGGCGGTGCGCTGAACGAAAGCCGCGCCGCGCGCGGCTCCGCTGTGGCGGGGACCCGCTGCCCCGCCGCGGGCGGGGAGCGCCTCAGTAAGGGGCGACAGCCTCGGCCTGGGCGGCCTTGCGCGCGTAGATCAGCGTGAGATACAGCGCCGGGATCGCGAACAGGACCATCAGCACATATTCGCCGATATTGCCGAGGTTGAAGAGCCCGCCCAGCGCCCAGCCCGCGGCGATCGCCGAAGCCAGTGTCTGGCAGGCCACGAACAGGGTCGCGCTCACCACGGTCAGCATGTGGCGGCCCTTTACCTTCTCCTGCATACCCATCTCCTGCACGCCGCGCCGGGGCGCGGGCATCTCTCGGTGCGGCGTCCGCCGCGCGCTGTCCGGTCGTTCGGCAAAGAACCCCGGCGGCACGCGAAAATGTCGGTTGCCTCCATCCCCCCATGCTTTATTGCCCGCAGCCGCAAGACGCAACGTCGGCGAGGTCGCCGCGCCGGCTTCCGGGGCCCCCGGTGGCCGGCTGGAGGATGAAGATGATCCATGAGAGCACGCATGCCGGCGCCGGCATGGTGGCCGCCCCGCACGCTTTGGCGGTGGAAGCCGGCCGGGAGATTTTGCGGGAAGGCGGCAATGCCATCGAGGCGGCGATCGCCACCGCCGCCGCCATCGCCGTGGTCTATCCCCACATGAATCATATCGGCGGCGACGGCTTCTGGCTGATCCGCGAGCCTTCGGGACGGGTGCGCTATATCGAGGCCTGCGGCTTCGCGGGGGCGAAGGCGACGCTCGCCTTCTACCGCAACCATGAAGTGGAGGCGATTCCCCAGCGCGGCCCGCTCGCCGCGCTCACCGTGCCGGGCGCGGTCGGCGGCTGGGCGCTGGCGTTGGAGGCGGCGCGCAGCTTCGGCGGCAAGCTCAGCCTCGCCCGGCTGCTGGAGCCGGCGCTTCTGCATGCCCGCAACGGCGTGCCGGTCACCGCTTCCCAGGTGCGCCTCACCGACGAGAAGAAGGGAGAGATGGGCGCATCCCCCGGCTTTGCCGAAACCTTCATGCCCGGCGGCAAGGTGCCGGAACTGGGGCAGGTGCTGGCGCAGCGCACGCTTGGCGATACGCTGGAGCATCTCGCGCGCGCCGGGCTCGACGATTTCTACCGCGGCGACGTGGGGCGCGAGATCGCCTCCGATCTGGAGCGCATCGGCGCGCCGGTGACGCGGGCGGACCTTGCGGCCTATCGCGCCATCGTGCGGACGCCGCTGTCCCTGCAACTGGCGTGCGGCACGCTCTACAACGCGCCGCCGCCCACCCAGGGGCTGGCCTCGCTGCTGATTCTCGGCCTGTTCGAGCGCCTCGGCGTGACGCGGGGCGAGAGCTTCGCCCATGTGCACGGGCTGGTGGAGGCCACCAAGCGGGCGTTCCTGGTGCGCGACAAGGTGGTGTGCGACTTCGACCACCTCAAGCACGATCTTACGGCCCTGCTTTCCCCCGCCGCGCTCGATGCGGACGCGGCGAAGATCGACATGCACCGCGCCTTGCCCTGGCCGCAGCCGGCGCAGCCCGGCGACACCATCTGGCTCGGCGCGGCGGACAGCTCGGGCCTCGTGGTCTCCTATATCCAGTCGATCTTCTTCGAGTTCGGCTCCGGCTGCGTGCTGCCGGCGACCGGCGTGCTGATGCAGAATCGCGGCGCCAGCTTCTCGCTCGATCCCAAGGCGGTGAACCCGCTCCAGCCGGGCCGCCGGCCGTTCCACACGCTCAATCCGGCGCTGGCGGTGCTGCGCGACGGGCGGGTGATGGCCTATGGCACCATGGGCGGGGAAGGCCAGCCGCAGACCCAGGCGGCGGTGTTCACCCGCCATGTGCTGTTTGGCGAACCTCTGGGCGATGCCATCGCGGCGCCGCGCTGGCTGCTGGGCCGCACCTGGGGCTCGGTCAACACCAGCCTGCGCCTGGAATCGCGCTTCGATCCCGATCTGGTGCGCGACCTGGAGCGGGCCGGCCATGTGCTGGAGGTGCTGCCCGAGCCTTATAGCGACACCATGGGCCATGCCGGCGCCGTCATCCTCAATCCGCGCGGCGATCTGGAGGGCGCCCACGATCCGCGCGCCGATGGCGGAGCGGCGGGGATCTAGCGGGGATGGGGGCGAACGCCGGCCGGCTCAGTCCTTCGCCAGCGCGAAGCGCAGCAGGATGGTGCGCTGGATCGGGCTGAAATTGTCGTCGGAGACCAGCGTCAGCAGGGTCTCGCCCGCCGCGTTCACCGTCACGGCGAGGCCCTCCATATTGTCGATCTCATAGCCCATGTCGGCGGTGAACAGGATATCGCCGGTCAGCACCGCGCCCGGCGCCACATCCTTCAGCTGGAAGCGGCGGATCTGCATGGAGACGCCGGTGGTGATGGCATAATGGCGCTCCAGCAGGAACAGTTCGCCGTCCGGCCCCAGCGCCGCGTCGGTGGCACTGAACACGCCGCTCTTCGCAAGGGTGAAGGTGCCCGGCTTCGGCCCGCCGATGATGAAGCCCGGCAGATCCGCCTCCTTGGTCGCGCCCACCTCGCCGATGCCGAGCAGCGCGCCGGCGAGCGGGCCGGAGGGCACATAGACCAGGCTTTCGAGCCCGAGATTGTCGCGCAGCGCCTTCACCCCCGGCGGCACGGCGATCGGCTTGCCCTTCTTCCCCAGCGGGTCGAGGCCGGGGAAGGACCAGATCTCGTTCACGTCCTCCAGGCCGACGAAGACATTCTGCGGGCCGATGGCGAGGGATTCCGCATCGCCCCGCTTGGTGTCGGCCAGCGGCGCGCCGCTCTGGTCCAGCATGGCCGCCGCCGTGACGTCGGCAAGGCCGGTCGGCCGGTCGCCCTCGGTGACGAGCCGCCCGCGCAGGAACACGCCGGCATCGGTGACGGCGAGGAAATGCGCGCCGTCGGCATCGAGGCGGAACGCCGATATGCCGCCGAAGCCGGGAAAGGGGGAGGTGAGCCGCAGGCCGCCGCGATAGATCAGGGCGCCGAAGCGGGTATCGTCCTTGCGCGGGTGGAAGGTGGGCAGCGGCGTCGCCTGCACCTCGATCGCCACCGGCGCCACCGGCAGGCTGGAGGGCTTGGAAAACGCATGGCCCGCGAGCCCGAAAGCCGCGCCGGCGGCGAGCGCCAGGACGGCGAACAGGCCGGCGCGCCGCGCGCGCCCGGCCGCGCGATCAGGGTTCATGAGCGCCATTCCCCCGCTTCCCCGCGGATCAATGCAGCCGCTTGCGCCCGCTGGTCTTGGCAGGGGCGGGCGGATTTTCGGAGAATAGCTCGGCCAGCTTCTCCGTCATCACGCCGCCCAGCTCCTCGGCGTCCACGATGGTGACGGCGCGCTTGTAATAGCGCGTCACATCATGGCCGATGCCGATGGCGATCAGCTCCACCGGCGAACGGTTCTCCACCTGCCAGATGATGTGGCGCAGATGGCGCTCCAGATAATTGCCGGCGTTCACCGAGAGGGTGGAATCGTCCACCGGCGCGCCGTCGGAGATCATCATCAGGATCTTGCGCGCCTCGGGCCGGCCGAGCAGGCGCTGGTGCGCCCAGTCGAGCGCTTCGCCGTCGATATTCTCCTTCAGCAGCCCCTCGCGCATCATCAGCCCGAGATTGCGCCGTGCCCGGCGCCAGGGCGCGTCGGCCGATTTGTAGATGATGTGGCGCAGATCGTTGAGGCGGCCGGGATTGGCGGGCTTGCCGCCGGCGAGCCAGGCTTCGCGCGATTGCCCGCCCTTCCAGGCGCGGGTGGTGAAGCCGAGCACCTCCACCTTCACGCCGCAGCGCTCCAGCGTGCGGGCAAGGATATCCGCGCAGGTGGCCGCCACCGTGATGGGGCGCCCGCGCATGGAGCCGGAATTGTCGATCAGCAGCGTCACCACCGTGTCGCGGAACTCGGTGTCGCGCTCGCGCTTGAAGGAGAGGGCGGCGCCGGGATCGGTCACCACGCGGGACAGCCGCGCGGGATCGAGGATGCCTTCCTCCAGGTCGAACTCCCAGGCGCGGTTCTGCTGCGCCAGCAGGCGGCGCTGCAGGCGGTTCGCGAGGCGCGAGACGACGCCCTGGAGATTGCTCAGCTGCTTGTCCAGATAGGACCGCAGGCGGGTCAATTCCTCGGTGTCGCACAGCTCCTCGGCATGCACCTCCTCGTCGAACTTGATGGTGTAGGCGTGATATTCCGGGCCCTTGGTGTCCCCCGACTGGGGCGCGCGGGGCTGCCAGGGCTCGGCGGCCTCCTCGCTGTCGCCCATGTCGGCGTCGTCCGGGCTCTCGGCCGGCGGCCCGGCCTCGCTCTCCACGGCGCTGTCGGGCAGCTCTTCCTGGGCGAGCTCGGCTTCCACCTCGGTCGCGCCCTGCTGGCTGTCGTCCTCGCTGGCCTCGCCTTCCTCGCCGCCCTGTTCCTCGCGGCCGGCGGGGTCGTCGTCCTCTTCGCTTTCCTTGTCGGTCTCCAGCCCGCTGTCCTCGCCCATTTCCAGGGAGGAGAGCAGCTCGCGCGTGATCTCGCCGAACTTCTTCTGGTCCTCGATCAGGTCGGCGAAGCGCGCCAGATCGCCCTCGGCGCGGCTCTCGATATAGTCGCGCCACAGGTCGACGATCTTGCGGGCGGCGGGCGGCGGAGCCTGTCCGGTGAGGCGCTCGCGCACGATCAGGGCGACCGCGTCCTCGATCGGCGCGTCGGCGCGCTCGGTGATGTCGGCGAACGGGCCGCGGTGGTAGCGGTCGTTCAGCATGGCGTTGATGTTGCGCTGGACGCCGGTCATGCGGTTGCCGCCCAGCGCCTCGACGCGGGCCTGCTCCACCGCCTCGAACACGGCGCGGGCGGTGTCGCCCGTGGGCAGCATCTTGCGATGGACGCTCTGGTCGTGGCAGGCGAGGCGCAGCGCCATGGAGTCCGCGTGGCCGCGCAGCACCGCCGCGTCCTGGGCGGAGAAGCGGCGCGGCGGCTCGGGCAGGCGCACGCGGTCGGGGCTCAGCGACGGACGCTCGTTGGCGAACGTCACGTCGAATTCGCTCACCCCGGCAATCGCCTTGAAGCAGCCGGTCACCGCGCGCTTGAAGGGTTCGGCGGGCGCTTCCTTGGGGGCGGTCTTCACGGTCTTGTTGGAGGGAGGCATCGCCGCTGGCCCTGGGTTTGGCGCGCTGCGCGCCGGTCACAACATGGTGCCGCCGCCGGGGCGGCAGGGAGGGGGCGGCCCGTGCGGGCCTTCTCCCTCCTCAATCCTCCACTGCGGAGGAAAGCGCGTGTCCTTAGGGGACGCCGCGCCGCGGGCCTCAGGCGAGGGCGACGTTGACCGTGCTCTCGGTCAATTCGACACCGAAGCAGCGCTGGTACAGCTCCGCCACCAGCGCGCGCTCCAGTTCGTCGCACTTGTTGAGGAAGGTCACGCGCAAGGCGAAGGCGAGATCCTTGAAGATGTCCGCGTTCTCGGCCCAGGTGATGACCGTGCGCGGGCTCATGACGGTGGACAAATCGCCGTTGATGAACGCGCTGCGGGTGAGATCCGCCAGGCGCACCATGCGGTTGACGATGTCGCGCCCCTCGGGGGTCTGATAATGCTTCGCCTTGGCGAGCACGATCTCGACCTCCTTGTCATGGGCGAGATAGTTCAGGGTGGTGACGATGGACCAGCGGTCCATCTGGCCCTGGTTGATCTGCTGCGTGCCGTGATAGAGCCCGGTCGTGTCGCCGAGGCCGACCGTGTTGGCGGTGGCGAACAGGCGGAACGAGGGATGCGGGCGGATGACCCGGTTCTGGTCCAGCAGGGTGAGGCGGCCGGAGACTTCCAGCACGCGCTGGATCACGAACATCACGTCCGGGCGGCCGGCGTCATATTCGTCGAACACCAGCGCGATGTTGTTCTGCAGCGCCCAGGGCAGGATGCCGTCGCGGAATTCGGTGACCTGCAGGCCGTCCTTCACGACGATCGCATCCTTGCCGATCAGGTCGATACGGCTGATGTGGCTGTCGAGATTGATGCGGATGCAGGGCCAGTTGAGGCGCGCCGCCACCTGCTCGATATGGGTGGATTTGCCGGTGCCGTGATAGCCCGTCACCATCACGCGCCGGTTGTGCGCGAAGCCGGCGAGGATAGCCAGGGTGGTGGGACGGTCGAACAGATAGTCAGGGTCGAGATCTGGAACATGACTTTCGGCCTCGGAAAAGGCCGGCACTTCCATGTCGATGTCGATGCCGAATACCTGGCGCACCGACACCTTCATGTCCGGGGTCGGGGCAATGGTCTCGGTGCCGCTCATAACGCCTCCGTATGCGCTTGTAGGTTTGCGCGCGTCGTCTTGCTTGTTGATCCGTGCGGCACCTTAAAGGGTTTTCCGCTGCTGCAAAAAGTCTCTCGGCGGGGGTCTCGTCGCGGCCGCCGTCCGCGTGTTCAACAAAAACCGGCCTGTTTCAAGGTGTTGTACGCCTGAATGACATTGCGCAAGCGATCCTCGGCGGAACGGTCGCCGCCGTTCACGTCGGGATGATGGCGCTTCACCAGCTCCTTGAAGCGCGCCTTGATCTCGACGCCGGTGGCGGAAATCTCCAGGCCCAGCACTTCCAGCGCCTGCCGTTCCAGCGTGCGCACCATGCGGCTTTCCGCCTGGGGCGGCTCGAAGCCGGCGGTGCCGCCCATCTCTTGGGTGAAGCCGAACGGGTCGCGATAGCCGCCTGCCGCAGCGTCCGCGCCGCGCGTGCCCATGCGCCAGGTCGGCCGATGGCCGGTGAGCGCGTCCTTCTGATAGGCGAACACGGCGTCGTCGCTCATGCCGGCGAAATAATTGTACGATTGGTTGTACTGCTTCACGTGGTCGAGGCAGTAGTTCCAATATTCCCCTTCCGCCGCGCGCCCCTTGGGGGCGCGATGCGTGCCGTCGCGGCTGCAGCCGGGCCAGTCGCACGCGGCGCAGGTGGGCCTGCGCAGGCGATCGGCACTGGGCTTCACCCGAATGCGGTCGAAGAAGGGGGAGTCGATCTTCATAATTCGATTATGGCTGTCGCGCCGCAGTGCGGCAAGCTGAGGGAATGAAAACAGGAAGGCCGCCTGAGGCGGTGCCGGGAAGCGGCCGCGACGCGATAACGCGCCTGGCGTCCCGCCAGATATAGGATCCTCGGCGCGTTTGCGCCATGGCGCAATAATCCGATCCTGTGCATCGCAGCCGCGCTTTCGGCCGCATTGACGGGGCGCCGACGGCGGCGTTACCTCTTGGTCCATGGAACCTTCATCCACGACGACGCACCTTGCGCGCATCCGCTCCACGCTTCAGGCGGGGCTGTCTCCGGCCGGCCTGGACGTGGAGGACGAAAGCGCCCTGCATGCCGGCCATGGCGGGGCCACCCGGCGGCCGGACGGCGGCATCACCCATCTGCGGGTGCGCGTGGTGGCCCAGGCCTTCACCGGCAAGAGCCGGGTGGAACGTCACCGCCTTGTGAACACGCTGCTGGCCCAGGAAATCGCCGAGGGCCTGCACGCCATCGCTATCGACGCCAAGGCGCCGGGCGAATAGGGATGGATGCGTCCCTCTCCTCCGCCGCGTCCCCGGCGACGGGAGAGGGCATCGCTCCCGACGGCGCGCTGGTGCTGTTTTCCGGCGGGCAGGATTCCACCACCTGTCTCGCCTGGGCGCTGGAGCGCTTCGCGCGGGTGGAAACCCTCGGCTTCGATTATGGCCAGCGCCACCGGGTGGAACTCGACGCCCGGCAAAAGCTGCGGCCCGCGCTTGCCGTGCTGAAGCCGGGCTGGGCGGAGCGGCTCCGGGATGACCACACCCTTTCCCTCGATGCCCTCGCCGCCGTCTCGGATACGGCGCTGACGCGCGACGTGGAGATTTCCATGGACGCGAACGGCCTGCCCAACACCTTCGTGCCCGGCCGCAACATCGTTTTCCTCACCTTCGCCGCCGCGCTCGCCTATCGGCGCGGCCTGCGCCACATCGTCGGCGGCATGTGCGAGACCGATTTCTCCGGCTATCCCGATTGCCGCGACGACACCATCAAGGCGGTCCAGGTGGCGCTGAACCTCGGCATGGACAGCCGGTTCGTGCTCCACACCCCGCTGATGTGGATCGACAAGGCGCAGACCTGGGAGCTGGCCGCGCAATTGGGCGGCACGGCACTGGTGGATCTGATCGTGGAGGAAACCCACACCTGCTATCGTGGCGAACGCGGAGCACGCCACGACTGGGGCCACGGCTGCGGCACCTGCCCGGCCTGCGAATTGCGGGCGCAGGGCTATCACCGCTTCGCCGCCACGCGAAGCTGAAAGGAGACGCCGGGATGAAACGCTCCATGTCCGACGCCGCGGCCGGCGTGCTCGCCCGCGGCCTGCTCGTCGCAGCCCTTCTCACCCCGGCGCTGCCCGCGGGCGCGGCGAGCTTCGATTGCTCTGCCGCCAAGGCGCCGGACGAGAAGGCCATCTGCGCCACGCGCAGCCTGAACGATCTCGATGTGAAGATGGCGACGCAATACGCCATTGTCACCCGCCTGGTCGGCATGGGGCAGCGGGGCGACCTGCAGGACCAGCAGCGCGCCTTCCTGACGGAGCGCGCGGCATGCGGCAGCAGCGTCGCCTGCATCGCTAAGGCGTACCAGAAGCGCATCGCCGTGTTCGAGGGCGTGGTGGACGGGGTCGTTGCGCGCGGCCCGTTCTGACGCCGCCCGTCTGCGCGGCCGGGATTCATTCGGCGCGAACGTTCGCCCGAAATCGCGGTTTCATCGCCCGGAAAGGCGCGGCGAAACCGCTGTAAACCATCCTTCGTCCGCGCTAAGTCATTGTTTCACGTGAAACATTTTGGCCTGACCGGCCTCAGGCGGACGGCACGCTGCTTTCCGCATCCCCCAGCGAACGCTGCATCAGCACCGTATCCAGCCAGCGGCCGAACTTGAGGCCGGTGTTTTTCAGCACGCCGATATCCTCGAATCCGCAGGCGCGGTGCAGGGCGATGGAGCCGGAATTGGCGCTGTCGCCGATCACCGCCACCATCTGGCGAAAGCCGCGCGCCTCGCTTTCGGCGATCAGCATGTTCATGAGCGCCCGACCGATGCCGCGCTTCTGCGCGTGCTCGGACACATAGACCGAATTCTCCACCGTCCACCGATAGGCGACGCGCGGCCGGAAGGCGCCGGCATAGGCATAGCCGAGCACCGTGCCGTCGGCATCGAGCGCGGTGAAATAGGGATAGCCGCCGGCGACCAGCCCCTCGAAGCGGCGGGTCATTTCGGCGAGGTCCGGCGGCTCCAGCTCGAACGAGGCGGTGCCGGTGCGCACGGCTGCGTCATAGATGGCGGTGATGGCGGGCAAATCGGAATGGGTGGCGAGGCGAACGTGGACCGGGTCGTGGGGCATGAGGGGACGGGTCCTGGCGCGGAGAAACGAGATCATCCGGTTCATAGCCACCTCGCCGCGACTTTTGAACCCCGGCACCGCCTGCCTCCGTCTGGCGAAACCGCGCGGCGAAACGGTCATAAAGTGCCGTTGGCGGCGCCCCCGCGCCTGCGATAGCAAAGCTTTCGTCTCGCAGAGTGGGGAGGATGAAGTGGGGGGACTGCGCCGCAACCTGTCGTCGCTGGAGGCCGTCGGGCTTTCCATTTCGATCATCGCGCCCACGGTGGCCATGGCCTTCAACGTGACGCTCGCCGCCGGGGCCGCCGGCCGGGCGGCGCCGCTTTCCTTCGTGGTCGGCACCGTGGCGCTGTGCGTGGTCGGCCTGTCCTTCGTCTATTTCTCGCGGCGCGTGGCCAATGCCGGTTCGGCCTATGCCTATGTGTCCGAGGCGTTCGGCCCGCGCGCCGGCTTTCTGGTCGGCTGGCTCCTGATGCTCACCTATCTGCTGTCGGGCAGCGGCGTCGCCGCGCTCATGGGGGATTTCGTGCGCGCCGCCCTTGCCAATTACGGCATTGCGATTCCCGGCCTGTGGCTGATCGTCGGTCTGGCGGCGCTTCTCGTCTCCACCCTGCTCGCCTATCGGGACATGCAGGTGGCGGCGCGTCTCATGCTGGCGTTCGAGGCGGCGGCCGTGCTGGCCATCCTCGTGCTCTGTGTCCTGGTGCTGCGGAGCGTCGGCGCGCAGGGCAGCCTTTCGCTGTCGCCCTTCGTGCCGGACCCGGCCTTCGGCTGGTCGGGGATCGCCCATGGCATGGTTTTCGCGGTGCTGTCCTTCGTCGGTTTCGAGGCGGCCACCACCTTAAGCGAAGAAATGGATGTGCCGCGCCGGTCCATTCCCATCGCCGTGGTGGGCACGGTCGTGGTGGCGGGGGTGTTCTTCGTGTTTGCCTCTTATGTCCAGGTGGTGGGGTTCGGCCTTGAGAACATGAAGGTTCTGGCGGCTGACGAGGCACCGCTCAACACGTTGGCGCTGAAATACGGCTCGCGGGAATTTGCCACCTTGTTGGATCTGGCCGCCGCCATTTCGGCCTTCTCCGCCGTCCTTGGCGCGGTGAGCGCCGGGGGGCGCATGTTGTTCGCCCTCGGCCGCGCCGGCCTCGCGCCCGGCCTCGGCGTCGCGGACCCGCGCCACGGCACCCCGGCCCGGGCGATTTTCGTGATGAGCGCGCTGATGGTGCTGGGCCTGGTCGTGATCGGGCCCTTCCTGGGCGCCGGCGATTATTTCGGCGACGTGGCCACGATCGCCACCTTGTGCGTGATCCTGGTCTATCTGGCGGTCACCGTGTCGATGGCGGTGGTCGGCGTGCGGTCGCGCGTCCTCTATGGGGTGGTGGGGGCAGCCGGGACGGTGGCCATGATATGGCCGTTCCGCAATTCGCTTTTCCCGGTGCCGCCGTTTCCGGGCAACCTCTGGCCCTATGTGGTCATCGGCTTCATCCTGATCGGTGTAGTGATCCTGCGGCTGCGTCCGGGCCTCGGCCTGTCGAAGGACTGAGGGGTCCGTTGCATGGCGGTTGGGCATGAAAAAAGGCCCCGGCGCGAGCCGGGGCCTTCTTCATATGTGCCCGCCGCAAGGGGCGGACCGGATGCTGGCGATCAGTTGCTGTTGCGGTTGCCGAACAGCTGCAGCAGCATCATGAACAGGTTGATGAAGTCCAGGTACAGGGCGAGCGCGCCCATGATGGCCTTCTTGCCCATGGTGGAGCTGTCGTCGCCGGCGAAATACATCTCCTTGATGCGCTGGGTGTCGTAGGCGGTGAGGCCCGCGAACACCAGGACGCCGACCACGGACACGATGAACTGAAGCATCGTGGAACCGAGGAAGATGTTGACCACCGAGGCGATGATGATGCCGAACAGGCCCATGATCAGGAACGAGCCCATCGCCGACAGGTCACGCTTGGTGGTGTAGCCGTAGAGGCTCAGCGCACCGAACGTGGCAGCGGTGATGAAGAACACCCGCACGATGCTCTCGTGGGTGTACACGAGGAAGATCGTCGCGAGCGATACGCCCACCAAGCCCGCATAGACCCAGAAGGTGGCCTGGGCGGCGCCCACGCTCATGTTCTGAATGCGGAAGCTGAGGAAGAACACCGCCGCGAGAGGGGCGAGCATCACCACCCACTTCAGCGGGCTTACGAACAGGGCATAGCCGAACTTGGTCAGCATGATGCCGCCGGCCACCTGGCCCGCCGCCTGGCTGGGGTCGGTGGTGACGGACAGCATGAACACGCCCAGCGCGGCCAGGCCGGTGATGGCGAGGCCGAGGGTCATGTAATTGTAGACGCTCAGCATATAGCTGCGGAGGCCCTGGTCGATCGCGGCCTCCGAGCGCGTCACCGTCGTTCCGTAACGCCCGGCGACGTTGCGATCATAATCGGACATCGTCATTCTCCACTTCGACCGTGGGATCATGCGCCCGGTCTATCGGCCGAGCCGCCCCAACGGTTCACGTTCAATATGGTGGGTTCAAAATGTGGCGGCAAGAGACCGTTTCATGAAATTTCCGCAACGTCACCTGCGCCTGCCATCCCGCTCCCGGACCGATTACATGATAGCATGAGCGGAGCGGTCGGGGGCACAAATGCCCCGAGCGGGGGTCAAATTCATGGGCGCTGGGGGGCGTCTTTCCATTGGCTCGGCGATTTGCGCCGTGCTGGCGGTCTGCGGGCTGGCCTCGACGCCCCAGCGCGCCTGCGCGGGCGCCTGGACGCTGAAGGAATCCGGCGTCCAGGCCTATCTTCAATCGACCATGACGCGCGCGGACCATGCTTTCGTCGGCTCGTCCAATCTTTATGCGGCGCAGACCTATGACAAGGTCTCCACCCAATTGTTCATGGAGGTGGGCGCGTCTGACAGCCTCACCTTGATCCTGGCGCCGGAACTGCTCTCCATCTCCCTCGGCAGCCCGGCCGATACGTCCTATCTCGGGCCCGGCTATACCGATCTGGGCGGCCGGGTGAAGATCGCGGAGGGCGACGGCTTCGTGGTGTCGCTCCAGGCGGTGGCGCGCTTTCCCGGCGCCAAGCCGAGCGAGGGACCCGCGGTCATCGGCTATGTGAATGGCGAACTGGACCTGCGGGCGCTTGCCGGCTTCAACTTCGTGCTGTGGGGTTTGCCGTCGTTTTTCGATCTCGAACTGGCCCAGCGTCTGCGCTTCGGCGCGCCGCCCAATGAATGGCGGCTGGACGCGACTCTTGGCGTGCGCATCGCGCCGCGCTGGCTGGTGCTCGCCCAATCCTTCAATGTGATGTCCGAAGGGGCGGGGGAGGCGCCCTATTTCGATGCGTCCTATGAGTATTACAAGCTGCAGATGGGCGTGATGTACGACCTGTCCGACAGCTTCGCGGTCCAGGCGAGTGTGGTGACCACATATTTCGCGCGCAACGCCTTGCAGGAGAACGGGCTCGTCCTCGCCGCCCTCTACCGCTACTGAGCGCCCGCCGGTTTCGGGACCCCGATCTGCGCGAGGAATGCCTCGACCTGGGGCAGGATGCCGGAGACGATCCGCGCCACGCCCCGTCCCGTCGGGTGGAGGCCGTCCGGCAAGTTCAGGCTGCGGTCGCCGACGATGCCGTCGAGAAAGAAGGGATACAGCGGCACCCCATACTGGCTGGCGAGATCGGGATAGATGGAATCAAACTCGCGCCGATACGCCGCGTCCATATTGGTGGAGGCGCGCATACCCGCCAGCAGGACGGGAATGTTGCGCGCCTTGAGCCGCGTGATGATTTCGCCCAGCGCCTTGCGGGGAATGTCAGGATTGAGCCCGCGCAGCATGTCGTTGGCGCCGAGTTCCAGGATCACCCCGTCGGTGCCCTGGGGAACGCTCCAGTCCAGCCGGGCGAGGCCGCCGCTCGCGGTGTCGCCGGAAACGCCGGCATTGGTAACGCTCACGTCATAGCCCTTGGCCCGCAAGGCGGCCTCGAGCTGGGCGGCGAAGCTGTCGGTGCGGGGCAGGTTGTAACCGGCGGTCAGGCTGTCGCCGAAGGCCACCAGCTTCACCGTCTTCGCGGCGGCCGGTGCTGACGCAAACGTGAATGCGACCATAAGTGCGATCAGCCCTTCCCTGAACATGAATGAAGTTCCATATGCCCCGAGCGCCGGACGTCCGGCCTCGCGTTTCCGACGCGTCCATCCCAGCGCCGCCGCGCGCGCCATGCGGAGCCATGTGAAACGCCCCGCCTGCTGCCGCGCGACGTGCGAACCAACCTGAGACCGCATGGATACTCACTCCTCTGCCGCGCCTGCCATTCGGCTGACCGATGTGGATCTCTCGCTCGGCAGCGGGGCGGCGCGGGTGCATGTGCTGAAGAGCGTATCGCTTGCCATCGGCGCGGGCGAGACCGTGGGGCTGGTCGGGCCGTCGGGTTCTGGCAAGTCGACGTTGCTCATGGTGATGGCGGGCCTTGAAAAGGTGGACGGCGGGGAAGTGCGGGTCGCCGGCGAGGTGCTGACGGGTTTGGGCGAGGATGCGCTTGCGCGCTTCCGTGGTGCCCATGTGGGGATCGTGTTCCAATCCTTCCACCTCATCCCCACCATGACGGCGCTGGAAAATGTCGCCATCCCTCTCGAACTCGCCGGCCGGGGCGATGCTTTTGCCCGCGCGGCGGCGGAACTTGAGGCGGTGGGGCTCGGCGGACGGCTCTCCCATTATCCCTCCCAATTGTCCGGCGGCGAGCAGCAGCGCGTCGCGGTCGCCCGCGCGCTGGCGCCCCATCCCTCCATTCTCGTGGCGGACGAGCCGACCGGAAATCTCGACGAGGGCACGGGACGCCAGATCATGGACCTGCTGTTCGCCGCCCATCTGGCGCGCGGCACCACCTTGGTGCTCGTGACCCACGATCCCTCCCTTGCGGCCCGCTGCGGGCGGACCGTGCGTTTGCGCTCCGGCCGGATCGAGGCCGACAGCGCGATCACGCAGGTGACGGCGTGAGCACCGGGATGCCGGCGCCCGCGAACTCCCGGCTTCCCGTGAGCCTGCGGCTGGCGCTGCGCGAATTGCGCGGGGCGCGGCGGGGATTTGGCATTTTTCTGGGCTGCCTTGCGCTCGGCGTCATGGCGATTGCCGGCATCGGCTCTTTCGCGGGTGCCTTGACCGACGGGCTCGCCCGGGAGGGGCGCGCCATCCTCGGCGGGGACGCCGGCTTCACCTTGATCCAGCGTGAGGCGAGCCCGCAGGAGCAGGCCCTGATGGCCGCTGGTGGCAAGGTGGGGCAAGTGGCTTTCCTGCGTGCCATGGCCCGCACCGGGGATGGCGATGCGACCTTGGTGGAGCTGAAAGCGGTGGACGCCACTTATCCCATGGTGGGCGAAGTGGAGACCACACCCGCCGCGCCGCTGGCCGACCTTCTGGCGGAGCGCGACGGCGCATTCGGGGCGCTCGCGGACGAGACGCTCATGTCTCGCCTCTCGCTCAAGGTCGGCGACCGGCTCACCGTGGGCGAGGCGAAGTTTGAAATCCGCGCCTTGCTGGTCGCCGAGCCCGACCGGCTTTCCGCCGGCGTCGGCTTCGGCCCGCGCCTGCTGGTCTCGGCGCAGGCCCTTCCCGCCACCCGCCTCATCCAGCCCGGCAGCCTGGTGCGCTGGAGCTATCGCGTGCTGCTGAATGATCCATCGGCCGACGCCCTCGAGGCCTATACCAAAAGCGTCCGCGAGGGGGCGCCCGAGGCCGGGTTCGAAGTGCGCACGCGCGATGCCGCATCCCCGCAATTGGAGCGCAACGTCCGGCGCATCAGCCAATATCTGACGTTGGTCGGGCTCACCGCTTTGCTCGTGGGCGGGGTGGGCGTGGCCAATGCCGTTGCAAGCCACCTCGCCACCAAGCGGACCGTGATCGCCACCCTGAAGGCGCTCGGCGCCACCCGCGCCACGATCTTCGGCACCTATTTGTCCGAGGTGGCGATCCTCGCGGCGATCGGCATCGCCATCGGCCTTGCGCTCGGCGCCGCGCTGCCGTTCGTCGCCGCTTACGCCATCGAGAGCCTCATCCCCTTTCCGCTGGCGCCCCATGTGGATGGGCTGGCGTTGGCGATGGCCGCGCTCTATGGCGCCCTGGTCACCCTCGCTTTCACTTTATGGCCGCTCGCGCGGGCGCAGGAGGCTCCGGTCTCCACCTTGTTCCGAGACGCGCTGGGGCAGGAGCGCCGCCAGCCGCCGTGGCTCTATGCCGGCCTGTGCGCCCTGGCCATGGTCGCGCTCGCCACCCTTGCCGTGTTGACGGCGGAGGACAAGCGCGCGGCCCTCATCTTCATTGGCGCGGCCGCCGGCGTGTTCGGCCTGCTTCGTCTCGTGGCCATGGGCATCATGGCGCTCGCCGCCCGCTTGCCGCGCCCGCGCAACACCATGGCGCGCCTCGCGCTCGCCAACATCCACCGCCCCGGCGCGCTGACGCCCACCGTGGTGCTGTCGCTCGGGCTCGGCCTGTCGTTGCTCACCGCCATCGCCTTGATCGACCGCAGCCTGACGCAGGAGATTTCCGGCTCGCTGGCGGAGAAGGCGCCGAGCTTCTTTTTCGTCGACGTGCCGAGCGCCGATGCGGAGGCCTTCGCCGGCTTCATCGCGGCGCGGGCGCCGGGCGCAACCTATCGCGCCGTGCCGATGCTGCGCGGACGCATTCTCGCCCTCAACGACGTGCCGGCCGAGCAGGTGAAGCCCTCGGCCGATGCCGCCTGGGTGCTACAGAGCGACCGCGGAATCTCAACCGCCGCCGAGGTGCCGGAAGGCTCCAAGGTGGTGGAGGGCACATGGTGGGCCCCGGACGAGACCGAGCCGCTGGTTTCCTTCGACAAGAAACTGGCCCAGGGCCTCGGTCTCAAGCTCGGCGACCAGGTGACGGTCGGCGTTCTCGGCCGGGCGATCACCGCGCGCATTTCCAATCTGCGTGAAATCAAATGGGAGCGGCTGGGCATCAATTTCGTCATGGTGTTCTCGCCCGCGACCTTTGCCGGTGCGCCCCATACGCTGCTCGCGACCCTGACCTATCCAGACGGCGCCGACGCCGCGCGCGAAATCCCCTTGCTGCGCGAGATGGCGCGGGCCTATCCCGCCATCACCACCATTCGCGTCAAGGAGGCGCTGGAACAGGCCAACAAGATGGTGGGCGATCTCGCCTTCGGGATCCGCATCGCCTCGCTGGTGACGCTGCTCACCTCGGTGCTGGTGCTGGCAGGCGCTCTGGCGGCGGGGCACCAGCATCGGGTCTATGACGCGGTGATCCTGAAGACGCTGGGCGCCACGCGCGGCCGGCTGATCCTCGCCTATGGGCTGGAATATACCGGCCTCGGCCTCGTCACCGCGCTGTTCGCCATCGCCGCCGGCGCGCTCGCCGCCTATGGGGTGGTGACACGGGTGATGGAAATCGGATTTGCCTTCGCTCCCGGCGCTGCGGCCGGCGCGATGGGGCTGGCGCTGGTGTTCACCCTCGGCTTCGGGCTGCTGGGCACTTGGCGCGCGCTGAGCGAAAAGCCGGTGCGGGTGCTCAGGCATCTGTGACAGGCGGATGGCCCGGTAAGCGGGGAAAGATTTTCGCGATTTGCGCGTTGGGCGAATTTATTTTTCGCCTCCGCCGCCCGGCGCAAGTGTTTAGAATATAATCCTAAATTTCATTCGTGAGTTTATAAAAAGCGCCTGAAATGGCCTAATATCAACTATGAATTTATTCCCATCGTTCGGGATAGCCTTATCCTTAAGGAAAGGAGAGGGGCTAAACCATGTATCGGTGGCGATCAAACGATCCTGTGTTTGATCCAGATCTGCGAGAGCTTCTGGAGATACGCGCGGCCTTGGCGGAGCTGAGTTTTCTCGTCAAGACGCTGCGGCTGCGCGAGGCGGTCCGCAAAGCAAATTTCAATCCCCATCAGCCGCGTGTTCCACGCAATAATCCCGGTGGCGGGCAGTGGGTCGGGCCGGGCGGCATTGCAGTTCTGCCGGTGGCCTTCAGGCCCCGGACGCGCCGGCCCCGCAGCCCGCAGCTCCCGCCATGGCAGGAGGGCGATCCGCCCCGCATCACCATCACGCCACGTGTCCCGGAAATCGGGGACAATGGCGGCCCCCCTCTCGAGGAGCCGCCGCCGGTTCCCCGCGCAGCCCCGCCCAGCGCGCAGGACCGCACGCAAGTGGTGAAACGAGCTGCAGGCTGGCTGCTGCGTGCGCTCCGTGCCGGCTTCAGCCTGCGCGCTCGACTCTTTGTCGGCGTGCTGGAGGGAGCGAAATGGATCATTGACGTCTACAGTCCCTACATCATGGCCTATCTTGAGCCGCCAAAGACCTTGGCGGAACTTCAGGCGGCTGTGAAAACTCCAGAGGCGGGAACCGACGTGCATCATATTGTCGAGCAGACGGCGGCGGCCGAAGCTGGCTTTCCACCGGAGATGATCGAGGGGCCGGAGAATCTGGTGCGAATTTCAAGGCTGAAGCATTGGGAAATCAGCGGGTGGTATCAAAGGCCAAATGAAGAATATGGAGGTCTTTCACCACGGGGATTTTTGAAGGACAAAAATTGGGCCGAACGGCAAAGGGTTGGCCTTGAAGCTCTCGTCAAACATGGGGTGTTAAAACCATGAAGAAGCGGATACTAAACGAAATGCGGACGAATGAGCTAGTCGACGCCTATGCTCAGATCGGCATCTTGCAATATTCAGCTTTGGATGATGGCAAAATAAGTAAATATAATCGCCTTTATGACGAAAAGAGAGCAATAGAAGAAGAGATGAAGGCGCGTCCAGGAGATGAGAGGCGTGCCCTTATGGTTCTCTATGGCTACCCAAATATGCAGGTGCGCCTGAACGCTGCCACCGCAACGCTCGCGGTTGCGCCCGAGCCTGCGCGTCGATTATTAGAAGAAATATATGCCTCAGGCTGGCCCCCACAAGCTTACGATGCGGGAATGCGCCTGAGCGCCCTTGATGATGGGACTTTTAAGCCGAAATAGTCGGAGCATGGTGGCGTCGACCTCGTCGAGAAGACGGCGGCGGCCGAAGCTGGCTTTCCACCGGAGATGATCCAGGGCCCGGAGAATCTGGTGCGAATTTCAAGGCTGAAGCATTGGGAAATTACGGCGTGGTATCAAAGGCCAACCAGCAGTATGGACGCCTGTCACCGCGCGAATTTTTGAAAGACAAAGGTTGGGCTGAGCGGCAAAAGGTTGGCCTTGAAGCTCTGTCTAAACATGGAGTTCTACAGCCATGAAAAATAAAAGAAATATAAATGAAATGCAGACAGACGATCTTGTTGAAGAACATGCTCATATAGGTGTCTTACAATATTCTGCATTAGATGATAGTGATATAAGAAAATATAATCGTTTATTTGAAGAAAAAGTGAAGATCGAAGATGAGATGAAGGCGCGCTCCGGTGACCAGAGGCGTGCGTTGATGGTGCTTTACGGTTACCCAAACATGCAGGTGCGCTTGAATGCTGCAACGGCAACGCTCGCGGTTGCACCCGAGGCCGCGCGACGATTAATCGAGGAGATCTATGCTTCTGGCTGGCCGCCGCAAGCTTACGATGCGGGAATGCTCTTGAGTAGCCTTGATGACGGGACTTTCAATCCGAAATAGTCCGAGCAGAGTAGCTCCCACCTCGTGGACCGGACGGCGGCGGCCGAAGCTGGCTTTCCACGGGAGATGATCGAGGGGCCGGAAAATCTTGTGCGGATTTCAAGGCTGAAGCATTGGGAAATTACGGCGTGGTATCAAAGTCCAAATGAAGAATATGGAGGTCTTTCACCACGGGAGTTTTTGAAGGACAAAAATTGGGCCGAGCGGCAAAGAGTTGGCCTTGAAGCTCTCGTCAAACATGGGGTTCTAAAGCCATGAAGAAACGGCTATTAAACGAAATGCAAACGAATGAGCTGGTCGATGCCTATGCTCAGATCGGCATGTTGCAATATTCTGCTTTGGATGATGGCAAAATAAGTAAATATAATCGCCTTTATCACGAAAAGAGAGCAATAGAAGAAGAGATGAAGGCGCGTCCAGGAGATGAGAGGCGTGCCCTTATGGTTCTCTATGGCTACCCAAATATGCAGGTGCGCTTAAATGCTGCAACTGCAACACTCGCGGTTGCTCCCGAGCCTGCGCGTCGATTAATGGAGGAAATTTATGCCTCCGGCTGGCCGCCGCAAGCCGGAGCTGCGGGAATGCGATTGAGCGCCCTTGATGACGGGACTTTTAAGCCGAAATAGTTCGAGCAGACGGCGGCGGCCGAAGCTGGCTTTACACGGGAGATGATCGAGGGGCCGGAAAATCTTGTGTGGATTTCAAGGCTGAAGCATTAGGAAATTACGGCGTGGTTTCAAAGGCCAAATGAAGAATATGGAGGCCTTTCACCACGCGGGTTTCTGAAGGATAAAAGTTGGGCTGAGCGGCAAGGGTTGGCCTTGCAGCTCTCGTCGACCATGGAGTTCTAACGCCATGAAGAAGCTGCTATTAAACGAAATGCAGACGAATGAGCTAGTCGATGTTTATGTTCAGATTGGGATTTTACAATATTCAGCTTTAGATGACAGCAAAATAAGTAAATATAATCGCCTTTATGACGAAAAAAGAAAAATAGAAGAGGAAATGAGGGCGCGTCCGGGGGATGAGAGGCGCGCTCTCATGGTTCTCTATGGCTACCCAAATATGCAGGTGCGCCTGAACGCTGCCACTGCAACGCTCGCGATTGCGCCCGAGCCTGCGCGTCGCATGTTGGAAGAGATCCGGGCGTCAGGCTGGCCGCCGCAAGCCGGAGCTGCAGGTATGCGGGTGAGACGCCTCGATGATGGAACTTTTAAGCCGAAATAGTCCAAACCGGGTGGCGCCGACCTCGTCGAGCGGGCGGAGGCGGCTTTGATTTCCACCCCCGGAGAATGGCTTCGGCATCGATTCTTTGGCGATGTATTGCGGCGTAGAGGCTGGCTCCATAGCTGAATTGAGCCTCTCCGGGTGCCGCCGGTTTACCTGGTGAATGGGGCAGCTTAGTCTGCGATCAGGAAAAGTCTTCCGCTCCTTCCAGGATCAAATGGTCATAGTCGCCGTGGCTGAAAACGAAACACGTCCGCGGGACGGATTTTTTAAAATCTGTGCCGTCATTGTCACGATGTGGGGCTGCATTTCCGCCTTCGTCCCCTTGGCGCCGATCTTTCCAATTGCCACGCTCGGAGGTGGATGGCAGCTCGGGATGAACGTGGCAACGAGTCTTGGCCTCGTCGGCTCGCCTTTAACGTTCACCTTTGGGCCGTTCGCCTCGATATACAGCGGGCTATACCTGCCGGAAATCGACGGATTGGCAATTTCAGGAGGCATGCTCCTGGCGGTGACGGCCATCGGCGCGCTGCTGGCGTTGGTCGGTCCGGGCGCATGGCTGCCTGCTTTGGGGTTCGCGCTGTTCCTCCCGTTGGTGGACAAGGACCCGCAGCTGATGGCGGTGCCGCTGCTCGCCCTGCGGCTCGCCTATCGGCTCTCCTCTCCCATCCCCGCGATGCCCCGGCAGAATTGGCGGCAAATGATCTTGCCGCTGATGATGCCGGCGCTCGCGATGCTGGTGCTGGTGAAGGGCACGTCCGCCATCGCGGCGGTTTCGATGGTTCTTCTCGCGGTTACGATGTTGGCATGGGCGGGGAAGCGGCGCGTTGCACTGGGCTGTCTGGCAATTTTCGCGGTGTGCATCCCCCTATTCTGGATCGTTAGCTCCCAGAAAATTTCGGCCCTGCCTTCTTATTTTATTTCCGAGTGGTACATCATTTCCGGCTATCCCGATGCCATGTCTTTACCAGGTCCATACTGGCAGATGATCGTATTATTTTTGGCGTGCGCATTGCTTTACATCTTCCAGTTGCGCCATCTCCAGGGAGGGATGGCAGGCAAGCTCCTGTTGCTGGGCATGGCCCTGCTTCTGTTTCTGGGGTTCAAGGAAGGGTTCGTGCGGCAGGGGGGGCGCCATCCATCGGCGGCGATCGGCATCGCCCTCCTTCTCGGCTGGGCTGGGATGTTGCTGGGTGCGCCCGGTCGGGCACGGCTCGGTCTCGGTGTGACGTTTGTCTGCTGGCTTGCGATCACACTGGCATGGAAACCTGCCACCGAGATCCTGCGTCCCTTCTATCGCGCGGGGGAGGGCCTGTATCTGCGGCTCGCGCACGCAGGTTATCTGGATGCGCAATACTTGGACAGCGTCGAGAAAATCCGGGCCGCTGTGCCGCTGCCTGCCCTGAAAGGTCCAACAGACGTCTATTCCTTCACGCAATCGGCCCTTTTTGCTGCGGGACTGGAATGGAGGCCCCGCCCGGTGCTGCAAAGCTATTCGGCCTATACCCCGGAATTGCTGCGGAAGGATGCGGATCACCTGACCGGACCACAGGCGCCGCACAATATCATCTTCTCCGTTCAACCAATTGATGGCCGGCTTCCCATGTTGGATGACGGGAACAGCTGGCCCCTGCTGTTGAGCCTCTATCAACCCGTCCAGTTCGTGCATCTCGCGCCCTACGGGGTGGATGCGGTGATTTTGCAGCGCCGCGCCACACCGGGCAGCTTCGATCTGGCGCCCCTGCGTGCGGAAAGCTACGGTTTTGGGCAACGGGTGGATCTGCCGCGGGAGGCAAACGCGGTGATTTGGGCGCAGGTTGATATCAGCCCGTCGCTCATCGGCAGGCTCTGGGGACTACTTTATAAATCGCCGCGTCTTTTCATAACCTATCATTTTCCTGAGGGGACAGAGCGCGAGTTTCGGTATATCTACCGGATGGGCGAAACGGGCTTCGTCCTCTCGCCGATTGTCAGCGGTGCATCGGATTTCGCCGCGCTGCCCAAGGGCACGCCGGAGGCACCCCGCCCGATTTCCGTCAGCATCCGCTCCGAGGGGCCTGCGAACTGGCTGTGGCAGCCGCTTTACCGCATGCGGCTGTATCGACTGGCATTTCCGGCGAATTGAAGCGTTTTGGGCCGTGTAGTTTTGGGCCGTGTATATGGGGGGATGTCGCTGCCGAGTGCATTCGAGCGCCTTCGTCACGGCGGCGATAAAGGCCGAGACGCGATCAGGCTCGAAGCGATGCGGGGTGCCTCATTACGCGTCACCGGCTGAAATGGCTCTGGCGTAATCGACATCTTGTTTCAGAAGAGGGCTCAGGTCTTGCGACCTGTGGCGTCCGATACTGTCGGCGGGGACCACGATCTCGGCGATATCCGTCGTCGGTGATGTATCGCTTTCTCCGCAAAAGTGGAGGATTTTGGAGATAACCTCGTGGGGGCGGAACGCAAGATCCTCGTAATTGATGATCAATATACGATCAGGATGGAGTTTCTTCAGGTTTCTCATCCGCCGCTCCACGGCGGCCCAGTATGATAAGGCGTCTCTGGGCCCAAGCTCCACCGGCCGGTCCAGGAAAATCGATCCCCAAAGCCGGAGCTGGGTCAGGTTGGCGCTATACGCCATGTCCAGGCCGCTGCGTGTTATGTGAATATAACGAAGGCTCGGATCTATATCGAGGAAGCGATCAACCACAACGTGGGTGTTGGGCTCCTTCCATGCCATTTTATCAACTGGATGTTGGCGCTCGTTAACGAAGGATTCCATGCGTGCCGTCAGCCATGCGGCGCCGTGGATGATCCGATCGCGGTGGGAAAGTCTTATAAGAACGTCTTTGATTTCATCAAATTTCAAATTTCCGTATTTCATCCTGTGATGAAAATTCACGTATAAGAAATTGATTGATTCCGAACTTTCAACCAAAACAGATGGTCTTTTAAATAAAAGTGTAAACCACAGATTGTCCATCTCTTGATTTAAATCGTCTCCGATAAAATATCCGAAAGACTGAAGTATTTTTGCCACGACGCGTGACCCGCTACCCCCAATGCATCCGACGCAAACGGTGTTGCCTGTCATGGATCAAGTCTTTCGAACGAAGAGGTCGGCGCCTGATTGTGATTGCGTCGCCACGCGCGTCGCATGGTGCCGTCGCACGCTCCGAATATGCAAGCCGGCAAAATGCGGCGACCATCATCTGCCGCGCCGTGGCCATGCCCGGCGCTGCTCGAGGAAATCGAAGCGGGGAGGGGCCCAAGGCGGAGATGCGGGGATGCGATTGTTGGTCGCGGACAGGGGTTTTCCGGCATAGATTGCTGGTGCGCCTGCCATTTCGGCAAATGGCGATCCGCCGCACGATTGCCTCTGCTTGAAACCGTGTCTCCGCCATGCGAGCACGAGGGGGCTGGTCGAGCGTTTGGGGGGCTCGGCCGCCCGGACATCGAAGAAAAAAGCGGGACAGGCGCATGGGGACAGCGGATCTCGGCATCGGCGAGGGCAAGATCTTGGAGGCACATCCGCTGCGCGCGGCAGTACTCGGGGAACTCCATGCCCGCCCGTTCTTCCCGGTGGAAACGCCGCGCCGTTTCCTGCATGTGGCGTTCCTCACCGATCCCGCGAATGCGCAAGCCGCGCGCGCGGCGGTGCACGATCTGTGCGCTGCACGGGGCGTGCAGGGGCCGCCGCCCGGCGCCAAGCATCACCGTGTTTCTTTCGGCGGGGCGACCCTGCGGTGGGAGAGCCACGCCGAATTCTCGACCTATACCTGGGATTTTCCCTCCACCGAGCTCGGCCCGGGCGTGCTGCCCTTCCACCCGCCTGCGCTCGCCCTTTCCGGACCGCTGACGCAGATCCCGGCGCCCGGACCGCTGCTGGTGGCGGTGGATCTGCATCTCGCGACCGATACGGCGGAGGATCTTCAACTCGACTCCGTCTTCGACCGCGCGAGCCTTGCCCGCTCGGACGTGGTGAACAATGCGGCGGAGATCGTCACCGATTTCAAGCCGGACCCGTCCGGCTTCGTGCGCATTCTGGTGCGCGACCGGGGGCTCGGCGCGGAAGGCGCCGGCGCGCTGGTGCAGCGGGTGCTGGAAATCGAGACCTATCGCCTGCTCGCGCTCCTTGGCCTGCCGGAAGCCCAGCGCCTGGCGCCGCAGATCGGCAAAATCGAGGCGCGCCTTGCCCAGGCGACGGACGAGATGCGCCATTCCGAGGGGCTCGCGGCCAATAACACTTTGCTGGACGAACTGGTGGCGCTTGCCGCCGAGCTGGAAGCCGGCGCCACGGCCTCGCTGTTCCGCTTCGGCGCCAGCCGCGCCTATTATGAGATCGTGCGGCTGCGCCTTGCCACCATCCGCGAGGAACAGGTCGCCGGCTTTCCCACCTGGCAGCAATTCCTGGAACGGCGGATGGCGCCGGCCATGCGCACCTGCCTGTCGGTGGAGGAGCGCCAATCCAACATTTCCGCAAAGCTCGCCCGCGCCGCCGATCTGCTGCGCACTCGGGTGGATGTGGAATTGGAGCAGCAGAACCGCGACCTGCTTACCTCCATGAACGAGCGCACCCGCCTGCAATTGCGCCTGCAGCGCACGGTGGAAGGGCTCTCGGTGGCCGCGATCTCCTATTACGTGGTCAGCCTCGTCCATTTGCTGGCGGAAGGCATCCATGACGGGCATCTCGATGCCGCCGTCGGGCTCGAGTTGGAGCCGGGCCTCGTGACCGCGTTGGCGGTGCCGGTGGCGGTGCTGGCGGTCTGGTCGCTGGTGCGCCGAATCCGCCTGTCCCACGGCGATCACGACTGAAGACCGGGTGGCGCCGCCCGGCCGGAAAGCTCAGGCCGATTTGCGGAAGATGTGGGTCTCCATCTCGTCGCCGGACGCGCCGACAAGGCCGGCGGGATCGGTCGCGATTTCAAGATCCCCTTCCTCCACCATGCCGGGCGAAACTTCCCGTTCCGTCTTTCCATGGCGGGGGCGCAGCAGCACGAAGCAGAGCAGGGCAATGGTCGCCATGCCCGGCACCACCAGCATCAAGGCCGCCGCCGGATCGCCGAAAGTGCTCGCCACAAGCGAGCCGACGAACCCGCCGCCGATCTGCATGAAGCCCATCAGCGCGGCCGCGGAACCGGCCATGGCGGGAAAGCCGGCGAGGCCGAGCGTGGTGCTGCCCGGCAACAGCATCGCCACGCCGAACGCCCACAGGGCCACCGGCCCCATCACGCCGAAAAAGGAATGGGGGAACAGTGGCGGCACCACCACGAGCCCTGCTGCCGCGACCATCGCGCAGCCAAGCCCGATGGGGATGAGGTGGACGGCGTCGATCTTCTTCATCATTCGGCCGGCCACGATGGTGCCCAGCATGTAGGAGCCGGTCTGGCAGATCATGGCGAAGCCGAACTGGGTCGGCGACAGGCCGATCTTCTCGATCAGCACGAACGGCAGGATGGCGGCGAGCGTATAGATGCCGCCCAGCGTGAAGCCGATCAGCAGGCTCATCCGCATGAAGCTGCGGTCCATGAGCAAGGTGCGGTAATTGGCGAACACCCGCGCCGGCCGCGCCTGGGCCGGATCGGGCCGGTGATTGGTCTCCGGCACGGCGAAGGCCAGCAGTGCCAGTACCAGCACGCCGTACGCCACCATGACGAAGAAAATCGGATGCCAGCCGAGCGTCACCAGGATGGCGCCGCCCACGGTGGGAGCCAGTGCGGGCCCGATGGCGAGCATGGTGCCGATGAGATTGAGGATGCGGGCCGAGGCCTGCCCGGTGAACTGATCCCGCACGATGGCGCGCGAAATCGCCGGGCCGGCGGCCACGCCGACGCCCTGGAGGCCGCGCCCCACCACCAGCCACAGCATGTCCGGGGCGAAGGCGGCGACCAGGCTTCCCGCCACATAGACGGTGAAGAAGCCGAGCGCCGCGGGCCGGCGCCCGAACGCGTCGGAGAGCGGACCGCACAGCAATTGCGAGAAGGCGAAGCCGCAGAAATAGACGCTCAAGGTCAGCTTCATGGCGGACGGCGTCGAGTTGAATGCGTGCACCAGCGCCGGCAGCGCCGGCGTATAGAGCGACATCGACAGCGGACCGATCACGACGATCAGCGCGCCGATGATGGCGGTGCGGTTCTGCGACATGACGGGGGTCATTGCGCGTCATCCTTGGCGGAAAGGCAGAGATTGATACGGATCTGCTCGAGCGCTTTGCGGAAGGTGTCCTTCTCGCTTTCGGAGAGGCCTTCGAGCGCGCTCATGCGCACCCCGGCTGCGGCGGCGAGCACGGACGAGAGGATGGCGTCCGCCGCGGGGGTGAGATTGACGGTCTTGGCCCGGCGATCGTGCGGGTCCGGGGTGCGGGAGATCAGCCCCTGCGCTTCCAGCTTGTCGAGGAAGCCCACAAGCGTCATGGGCTCCACGTTCATGCGTACCGCCAGCGCGGTCTGGCGCAGGCCCGGGTGCAGATTGGCATAGACCAGGGTGCGCGCCTCGCCGGCGGTGAGCCCGAGGCCGGTTTGTTCGAATGCGCGGTCGATGCTCGTGCGATAGAGGCGGGCGGCATCCACCAGCAGGAAGCCGAGAGGTGTTTCGGTCATGATATGGGTTACATAATATAAGTTACCCTTACAATCTATAGCCCCTTGAGATGAAGCGCGCGTATTTATCAGCTCGACCGCCGTGCGAGCCTCAGGAAAGGCTTGGGGTGCATTCGGGAACCGACCGCACGAGAGATTGCGGGCCGAATAAAGGATAAGTGGCGTGTTCCACCGGCTGCGCCTGCGATTGCACCATTTTCAGGACCGCATGACGATGGGCCAGCAGATGGCGTTTGCCATGACGAGCATTGGGCTCGTCACATTGGCCGCGGTTGCGCTCAGCAGCGCGGCGGTCAGTCGGCGCGGCCTGATCGCGCATCTGCAGGCGGAAATGGCAGAGAAGGCGATCTCCCTTTCGGAACGCCTCGATCTGGAGCTTTCCGAGCGCTATCGCGATATCCTTCAGATCGCCCAAATGCCCCCCTTGAGCCGCATCTGGGAGCAAAGTGCGGACGACGTGCGCTCGGTCATCGAGCAATTGCGGGCGTCACGATCTCGATATGTCTGGATCGGCTTTGCTACTCCCGACGGCATGGTGGTCGCCGCCACAGGGCGGCTTCTGGAAAGGACCTCCGTCCTCGCGCGCGACTGGTTTCGCAACGGGCTGAATGCGCCGTCGGTGGCCGAGGCCCAGGAGGAAGACCGCTTCGCCGACCTGCTGGCCTTGCCACAGCCCGATCCTATGACACGCTTCGTGAACCTCTCGCTTCCGGTCTATTCTCCCGAGAATCGTCTGCTCGGCACCATTGGAGCGCATCTCAGCGTCAAATGGAGCAAGCTCCTCGTCGATATCGCGCCGAAGGACGGGCCGACCCAAGTGTGGATCATCGGGCGCGATGGTCGGGTGCTCCTTGGCCAAGCAGCGAGTCCGCAGCCGTTCTCCGACCAGGACCTCGCCGCCATGCGGGAGCGGCGCAGCGGCGCATTTGTCGATCAGAGCACCGGGCATCGGGTGCTGACCGGATTTTCCGTTACCGGGGGCACTGGTGATACCCCTGCCCCCGGCTGGATCGTGGTCACGCGGCAGGACGCGGCGGTCGCTTTTGCAGACGCAACGCGCCTTGCCTTGATCATTCTCGGCATTGGCCTCCTCGCGCTGCCGGTGATCTGCTTCGGCGCTTATTGGTTTGCACGGGAGATTGCGCGGCCCTTGGTGACCCTGACTGAGGCGGCGACGCACATTGGCCGCGATCCCCACGCCGCCAACTTGCCGCATCAGCGTGGTAGCCTGGAGGTGTTGCAATTGTCGGGTTCGCTTCGGGCCCTGCTGCGGCGGCTGGGATCGGCGGAGGCGCAGATCGTCCGCACCACTGAGCAACATCAGCAGGATATGGAAGAACTGCGCCAACTCGCCGACACCGATCCGCTCACCGGCCTGCTCAACCGCCGCTCGTTCCTCAGCGTCGCCGATGCGGCGCTGAACGGAACGCGGACCAGGGACGGGCTCGGCATCTTGATGGCCGATATCGACCATTTCAAAAGCGTCAACGACCTTTATGGGCATCCGGCGGGCGATGCGGTGATCCGCAGCGTTGCGGCCGCCATCGGCGCGGCCCTGCGCCAGCATGATCGCGTGGCCCGTTTCGGTGGCGAGGAGTTTGTCGTCCTGCTCCTGAACGTGGATCGCGCCGGCATGATGGCGCTCGCGGAGCGGATGCGCAGTTCCATCGGCTCGAACCGGGTAACCATTGACGGCCAGGAGATCGCCGTCACGGTCAGCTTCGGCGCGGCCCTGGCCCAGCCCGGCGACCGGGATGTGGACGAGGTGATCGAGCGTGCCGATCTGGCGCTGTACGAAGCCAAGAATTCGGGCCGCAATCGCATCGCGGTCGCGGATCGCAAGCCCAATCCCCGCGCCGCCTGAGCGCAGTTTCCGGCGCGATCAGCGCGGCAGGAAAGGGTTGGTCGCCCGCTCGTCGCCGATGCTGGTGACGGCGCCATGGCCGGGCAGGCACACGACGCTGTCGCCCAGCGGCAGGAGCTTTGTGACGATGCCCTGGATCAGCTGCTCGGCATTGCCGTAGGAAAAATCGGTGCGGCCGACGGAGCCCTTGAACAGCGTATCGCCGACGATGGCGATGTTCGAGGGGGCATGGACGAACACCACATGCCCAGGCGTATGCCCCGGCACCTGCAGCACATCCAGGATGAGATCGCCGACCCGCACCGTCTCGCCCTCGGAGAGATAGCGATCCGGCGTCACGGCGCGGCCCTCGAAATCATATTTCGCCGCCGTCTCGGGCACCGCGTCCAGCAGGAACTGGTCGGCTTCGTTCGGCCCTTCGACGGGCACGCCGAGGCTCTCCGCCAGCTCCGCCGCGCCGGCCGCATGGTCGAAATGGCCGTGGGTGAGCAGGACTTTCTCCACCTCCACCCCGGTTTCCGCCAGCGCCTCGCGGATCCGCGGCAGGTCGCCGCCCGGATCGATGACCGCCGCCTTGTTGGTGGCGGTGCACCACAGGATGGAGCAATTCTGCTGGAACGGGGTGACCGGCACCACCGCGATCTGGATTGGCTGCATGACAGGCTCCGGGGAGGGCGCCGGGAGGGATCGGCGCGCCGGCGCAAGGGCCGACGCGCGCGGAATCAGGAAGTCTTGCGCGCCCGGCTGCCGAGGGTGCGCAGGCGCAGGGCGTTCAGCTTGATGAAGCCGGCCGCGTCGCGATGGTCGTAGGCGACCGCGCCTTCCTCGAAAGTCACGAGCTCCTGGTTGTAGAGGGAATAGGGGCTCTCGCGACCGACCACGCTGACATTACCCTTGTAGAGCTTCAGCGTGACGCGGCCGGTGACATAGGCCTGGGAATGGTCGATGGCCGCCTGAAGCATCTCGCGCTCGGGAGCGAACCAGAAGCCATTGTAGATCAGCTCCGCATAACGGGGCATCAGCTCGTCCTTGAGATGCGCCGCGCCGCGGTCGAGCGTGATGCTCTCGATGCCGCGATGGGCCACCAGCAGGATGGTGCCGCCGGGGGTCTCGTAGACGCCGCGCGACTTCATGCCGACGAAGCGGTTCTCCACCAGATCCAGCCGGCCAATGCCGTTGGCCTTGCCGAGTTCGTTCAGCTTCGCCAGCAGGCTGGCGGGCGAGAGCTTCTCGCCGTCGATGGCGACCGGGTCGCCCTTCTCGAAATCCACCGTGATGAGGGTGGCCTTGTCGGGCGCGTCCTCGGGGGAAATGGTGCGCTGGTAGACATATTCCGGGGCATCTTCCGCCGGGTCTTCCAGCACCTTGCCCTCGGAGGAGGAGTGCAGCAGGTTCGCGTCCACCGAGAACGGCGCTTCGCCGCGCTTGTCCTTGGCGATCGGAATCTGGTGGCTCTCGGCAAATTCCAAGAGGCGCGTGCGCGAGGTGAGGTCCCACTCGCGCCAGGGCGCGATGACGGTGATTTCGGGCTCCAGCGCGTAATAGGCCAGCTCGAACCGCACCTGGTCGTTGCCCTTGCCGGTGGCGCCGTGGGAGACCGCGTCGGCGCCGACCTTGCGGGCGATCTCGATCTGCTTCTTGGCGATCAGCGGGCGGGCGATGGATGTGCCCAGCAGATATTGGCCCTCATAGACCGCATTGGCGCGGAACATGGGGAACACGTAGTCGCGCACGAATTCCTCGCGCACGTCCTCGATGAAGATGTGCTCCGGCTTGATGCCCAGCAGCAGAGCCTTTTCACGCGCAGGGGCAAGCTCCTCGCCCTGGCCGAGGTCGGCGGTGAAGGTCACCACCTCGCAGCCATAGGTGGTCTGGAGCCATTTCAGGATCACCGAGGTATCCAGGCCGCCGGAATAAGCCAGGACCACCTTCTTCACGTCGCGCGCCATCTCATCTCTCAAACTACAGGGCCTTGAAGAGCGCGCGGACTATAGGCCGGAGCGTCGCCATGGCAAGGGGAGGGCGCGCAGGGCACGGGTGATCTTGCGCATGGCGGTGCGCGAAACCCACCAGAGCGCGCGCACCAGCGCCCCCACCAGCGCGTTCAGCGCGAGGCCGAGCCGGCCGATGCCGCCCTCCAGCGCCGCATCGGAAAGGGCGCGCGGGCGATCGTAGATGAGCCAGCGCAGAGCGACGATGACGAGGATGGTCAGCACCGCCGAGAAGACCGTGTCCGTGAAGAAATGCCCGCCGAAGGCGATGCGCAGGCCGCCGGCTGCCGTTCCGAACGCCACCGCCGCGCCGATCGCCGCCGGCCGCAGCGGGGCCGGGGCAAGGCTCGCCGGCGCCAGCATCCAGAACCCGAGCGACCCTTCGCCGGAGACGAAGGAGCAGTTTCCCGGGCAGGTGCCGTCGGTGGAATACCACGGGCTGAACACGTCCTTGCCGCCGAACGTCTCCACATGCACCGGCCGGGGACGGCCCCAATGTTCCTTCAGCACCCCGTTCACCAGCAGACCGGGCGCGAGCGCCATGGAAAGCGCCAGGAACAGCGCCGCCCGCGCGGGCATGAACATGGGCGCGCCGGGAAACATCAGCTTGAGAATGATCGCCGCGAAAGCCGGGCCGGCGAACAGCCAGGGAATGATATTGCCGGCGCTGCGCAGCATCTTGCCGATGGGCGAGGCGGCGACCTGGAAGCTGCGCGAGCCCGCGTCCCAGAACAGACCGGTGATGGCCAGATCCCATCGCGGAAAGACCGTGAAGAGGATCGCCACGGCGGCGCCGGTCACGAGGGCGAAGAAGAGCACCAGCTTCAACGGATCACCTGTGTTTCCCCTTGCCTCTGGCGCGCGGTGCCGATGCACCCATTTCCCGGTCCGGTTTGATCCAACCCCTTGCGGGGATGCGTGGACCGGCAGCACACTCCGGCCGATTTAGCCTGAGGAGGGTCCGATGACCAGGGCCACGCTTGATTTCTACTACGAGTTCGCCTCGCCCTATTCCTATCTGGCCGCGAGCCGCCTCGGGCCGCTGGCGGAAGCTGCGGGTGTGCATGTGGAATGGAAGCCCTTCCTGCTCGGACCGATCTTCGCCGCCCAGGGCTATTCCTCCTCGCCGTTCAATGTGTATCCCCTGAAGGGCGCGCATATGTGGCGCGACCTGGCGCGCCTCGCGGAACGTTATGGCCTGCCGCCGGTAACCCGGCCGGAGCCTTTTCCGGTCAACGGCCTGCTCGGCGCGCGCGTCGCGACGCGGCTCAACGACGCGTCCCGCCCGGCCTTCTCGCGTGCCCTGTTCCGGGCCGCCTTCGCCGAGGGGCGCGACATTTCCGATCGCACGGTGGTGCGGCAGGTGCTCGCGGGCCTCGGCCATTTCTGCGACGAGGTGATCGACCAGGCGGAAACCCAGGCGAACAAGGACAAGCTGCGCGCGACGGTGGAGGAAGCCCAGGCGCTCGGCATATTCGGCGCGCCCACCTTCGTTACGGCGGACAAGGAATTGTTCTGGGGTAACGACCGGTTGGAAATGGCGCTGGAACATGCCGTGCAGATCGCCCACGCGCCGCAGGCTGCCGCGCAATAACTCGCTGCGGGGTCAGGCCGCCGGCGGCGGGCCGGCGGGGGGCGGGGGAAGCCGGCCCCGGCCAGAGGAGAGCAGCATGGGCTTCCAAAAGCCCGCGCTCCATCCCGCCACCAGCCAATAGGCAAGGCCGCCGGCCAGCCCCGCCGCAAGGATGTAGAACGGGTCGGCGACCGGGACGCGCTCGCCGCTGAGGCCGGGATAGAGCTGGGCTCCCACAAAAGCGGAAACCGCCCCGTTGGCCACATGGAACATCCAGGAGCGCACGGCGAACAGCTCCGAGAACAGCACGCCGATGGCCGCCACGAGCCACATGGTGGAGACCAGGAACACCACCAGAAATCCGGCGGTGAACAGCGCATCCACCAGCATCACCAGGGTGTCGGGACTTTCCGGAGCCGCGGCAAACAGCGTGCCGATGCGCCATTGGCCGAACAGGATCACCGCCGTGCCGGCGCAGATCGCCACCACATAACCGGCCGGAATGAGGATGAGCCGCAGCAGAAAACGAAAGACGGAATCCATGGCGTCGGTCGCCTTGCGCCGGGTGCGGATCGATTATTCGGCGGACGCCGCCATGGCGCGCAGGGCGAGACGCTCGCGGGCGGAGAGCTTTTCCGTCTCGCTCTTGAGCTGGCCGCAGGCGGCGAGAATATCGCGCCCGCGCGGTGTGCGCACCGGGCTCGCATAGCCGGCGCGGAACACGATGTCCGAGAATTTCTCGATCGTCTCCCAGTCGGAGCACTCATATCGGGTGCCGGGCCAGGGATTGAACGGGATCAGGTTAATCTTGGCCGGAATGCCTTCCAGCAGCCGCACGAGAGCCCTGGCGTCGGCCGGGCTGTCGTTCACGCCCTTCAGCATCACATATTCGAAGGTGATGCGCTTGGCGTTGGAGGCGGCCGGATAGGTGCGGCATGCCTCAAGCAGTTGCGCCAGCGGATATTTTTTGTTGATCGGCACCAGCACGTCGCGCAAGTCGTCGCGCACGGCATGGAGCGAGATAGCGAGCATCGGCGCAACCTCGCGGCCGAGCCGCTCGATCTCCGGCACCACCCCGGACGTGGAGACGGTGATGCGCCGCTTGCCGAGGCCAAGTCCGTCGCCGTCAGACAGAATCTCGATGGATTCTGCCACGGAATCATAGGCATAGAGCGGCTCACCCATGCCCATGAAGACGATGTTGGTGACGAGCCGGTCGCCCTCGGTCGGCAGGCCGGGCCCGACGGCGCGATCGCGGCCCGGATAATCGCCGAGCCGGTCCCGCGCCACCATCACCTGGGCGACGATCTCGGCGGCGGAAAGGTTGCGCACCAGGCGCTGGGTGCCGGTGTGGCAGAACGAGCAATTGAGCGTGCAGCCCACCTGGCTGGAGACGCAGAGCGTGCCGCGGTCGCTCTCGGGAATATAGACGCACTCGACCTCGTGCGGCTTCTCGCCGGGGGTGTCCGCCGGCAGGCGCAGCAGCCATTTGCGGGTCCCGTCTTGCGAAACCTGCTCCACCACGATCTCCGGCCGCGCCAGCGAATAGGCCTGCGCGAGGGTCGCCCGCAGATGCTTGGAGACGTTGGTCACCTCGTCGAAATCGAGGGCGCCGCGCAGATAGATCCAGTGCCAGAGCTGATTGACGCGCATGCGCAGGTCGCGCTCCGCCACGCCCACGGCAGCGAGCGCACGGCCCAGCTTCTCCCGGTCCAGTCCCACGAGGGAGGGGAGAGAAACGGGGACAGGGGCCGGCGCGGCGGCGGGGGTGGTGTCGAGCACGAGCGTCATTGGGTCACACATAATGGTTTCGCGCCCGCCATGCCAGCCGCACGACGGACGCGATCCGATCTTCGGGTGCTTTAGATGCAAGGATTGCGGCGCCGTTCGGGCAACGCCTCCGCTTCCCGCCCGCTCCGCGCTGCTATTTGCATTCCTGCGCGACGCGATCGAGCGCCTGGGCGATGCCCGCGAGCCCGTATTTGTCGGTGGTGGGATTGCCGCGCGCCGAAACGCTCACCACGGTCACGTCCTTGCCCTTGCGCAGGGCCTCGACCATCTTCCCCTCGTCCGCGACATTGCGCACCCATGCGCCCTCCGCCTTGGTGTAAAGCGCGAAGGTCTGGGTGCCAACGGTCAGCTTGGCTTCGCTCGCCTCCTTGAGCGCGAAGCCCATGGTGAGGCTGATTTCGTTCTTCACATTCTCAGCCGGGCGGGTGGAGATGAAGAAATAGGCCGGGTCGCGCTTCAGCCCGGCGGGCTGGCGGTCCTTCGGCTGGGAAATGGTGTAGCAGACCTTGGCGTTGGGCGTGGCGCTGACGTAAACGCTCCAATCGCCGAACTGCGCAACCGGCTTGGGCTGCGCCTGCTGGGCGAACGCTGGACCTGCGACCAAAGCGGCGACGAGGCCGCCAAGGACGGCAAGGCGTGTGCGGAACGGAGCCATGACTTCTCCTAGATCTGAACGCGGTGCAGGAAAGGCAGCGCAACGGGCTTCTTCAATGCCCCTAAATGTGGACGCCGACAAAAAAATGGCACACAGACTGCTTTTGCTTCCTTAACGCTCTGGCATCCTTTGCGGCCAGTGCCGTGTGTTGACAAGTCGCCATCGGCGCCATCCCCGGTTTCGTGGGAAGGATCGCGCGTCTGCGCCGGGTCCGGCAAGGCTGCGGCGAACCGTGTGCTGCGCCCTGTGGCGGATATGGGGGATGGATGATGAAGGCTGTCATGTGCGTGCGCCACGGACCGGCGGAGCAATTGGTGGTCCAGGATCTCAGCGATCCGGTTCCCGGCCCCGGCCAGGTGGTGGTGGACGTCGCGGCGGTCGGCCTGAATTTCTTCGACACGCTGATCATCCGCGATCTTTACCAGCACAAGCCGCCCCTGCCATTTTCGCCAGGCGCCGAATTCTCGGGATATGTCAGTGCCTTGGGCGAGGGCGTGGAAGGCCTGGGGGTCGGCGACCGCGTCGCCGGCTACATGACCAGCGGCGCCGCCCGGGAGCGGGTGGTGGTGCCGGCGCAGACCCTCGCCCCGGTGCCGGACGACCTGGACCTGGTCCGCGCGGCGGGCCTCATCGTTACCTACGGCACCGCGCTTTATGCCCTGCGGGATCGCGGAGAATTGAAGGCGGGCGAGACACTTGCGGTGCTCGGCGCGGCGGGCGGGGTGGGGCTCGCGGCGGTGGAACTGGGCAAGATCCTGGGTGCCCGCGTCATCGCCTGCGCCTCCGCGCCCGACAAGCTCGCGTTTGCCCGCGCGCACGGTGCGGATGAGGGAATAGACTATACGCAGCAAGATCTTAAGGCCAGCCTGAAGGCGCTGGGCGGGGAGCGGGGCGTCGATGTGGTGTTCGATCCCGTGGGCGGCGTGCAATCCGAGCAGGCGGTGCGGGCGCTGGGCTGGTGCGGGCGGCTTCTGGTGATCGGATTCGCCGCCGGCGAGATTCCCAAATTGCCGCTCAACCTGTTGCTGCTGAAGAATTGTGATGCCCGCGGCGTGGCCTTTGGGGCGCAGGCGCGGCGCGATGTGCCATGGCTTCGGGCGGCGGTGGAGGAGCTGATCGGCTATGCCCGCGCGGGCCGGATTTCGGCCCATGTGGACACCACGTTTCCGCTGGCGGATTGCGCCGCCGCGCTCGGGGAGATCGCCGGCCGGCGGGTGAAGGGCAAGGTGGTGCTCACCACCGATTCCGCCCGATGAATAGAGGTTTCAAGCCGGTGTGAAGCGGGATTCCGGCTCATGACCCCGGGAATTCGGCGCTTTTCGCCCGAACGTTCGGGCAAGGTCCATTGAGCCGCGTGTTTTGGAGCCGACGAAGCGCTCAGGCGCCGCTCGACCCGGGCGCGCCGGCGTGGGGCGCCGCGGACTCGTCCGCCGCGCGCTCGGCCCGCAACCGCGAGATGGTCTCCTTCGCGGCGTCCTTATGGGCCGGCGTGATGTGCGAGGTCAGGGCCTGGAAGGCCAGGAACAGCACCGCCGCATCATCGGAAAAGCCGATCACGGGGAGGATGTCGGGAATGGCATCCAGCGGCAGGATGAAATAGGCAAGCGCGCCGAGAAGGGTCGCGCGCACGCGCACCGGCGTCTCGTGATCGAAGGCGGCGTAATAGCCCGCCACGGCATCTGCCGCGAACGGCACATGCGCGGCGGTGCGCTGGAGCTTCTGCCAGAAGCCCTTCTTGACGATGGTTTCGTCCTTCGCCGCCTTCAGCCGTTCCGCGAAGGGCAGGGCGCTCCAGTCGAAGCGGAAGCGGGCGCGTTCGGTGTTACTCATGCAATCGATATGGGATGTCCTTCGGGCATCGCAAGACGCATGGCGGCCCCGCCCGCGAGGGGATAGGCCGCTTCCTCCACATAGGGGCCGCCGCCGACCGAGTCGCGCGAGGAGAACAGCACGAACCGGCTGGCGAGGAAGCTTTCGCTGCGAAAGAAGCCGCGCGTGGCCAGATAATCGGCCACCTGCCGGCTCGATGTGTCGCGCAGCCGCGCCAGGGTGACGTGGGGCTTGTAATTGCGCTCCGCCGGCAGGCCGAGGCGCTGCATGATGCGCTCGTGCTCGGCCTGAAGCTCCAGCAGAGCCGGGTTCGGCCGCACGCTGGCATAGATGACGCGCGGCTTGTGGCCGCCGAACTGGTCGAGCCCGCCGAGGCTCATCTCGAACGCGCGGCGGCGCACCTGCCCGAGCATGAGGGCGATGTCGCGGGCTTTCGCGTCGTCCACGTCGCCGATGAAGCGCAAGGTGACGTGATAGTTTTCAGGGTCCATCCATCGGGCGCCGGAGAGGCCTCCCCGCATCAGGGACAGGCCATCTCCAATCTGGCTCGGAATTTCGAGCGCGGTGAAGAGCCGGGGCATGGGGCGCCTCCTCATCGTCACCTCGGCGCCGCCGCGATCGGCGGTTCACCGAAAGACAACACAACTTCCTCTAGTGAAAAGGATTCGCGGACCGCTGGGAAGGGTCAGCTTCCACGAACCGGCACGAAGATGTCCACAACCAGCGAATCCGGCGCCGTTGATTGCGGGTCTGTGCGGTATTGTTCGATATAGAGGTCCTGCGCGGCCACGTTCTTGGCGTCGAGAAAATTGGCGATCGCCTCGTAGGTGTCGTCCATATCCGCGAACGATCCCCGATGGGTGAATTTGAAGGCCTTGCCGGCGAACGAGGCGCCGAGCTTCACCTCGCCCTGCGGCTTCTGCGTGGTGGCGCCGGTGAACGGCACCTGGGCCTCGAACTCGAAACCGGCGTCGTCGCTGGAATTATAGACGATGAACACGTCGCCGGCCCGCTTGAGGCCCATGCGGTTCATCTCGGCGGTGATGTCCTTGAGGGTCGCGACGATGGTGTCGAAGCCGGTATCCCAGCTCGCGCTGCCGCTCTTGGTCAGAACGGGAATGGTGGCGAGCTGCGTTTCCTCGCCGGTGAAGGCGGGGACCGAGGGGGCGGTCAGCGGCTGCGTCTGAACCGAGCGGGGATCGACGCCCGCCGGCGGCGACATGGGGGAGGCGGGGCCTGGCAGCGCCTGGGTGGTGGAGGGCGCTCCCGCATCCGGCGCCGCATTTTGGCCCGGGGCGGGCTTTGCCGCCGGGCCCGATGGCGCCGCGCCCTGCGCCTGCGCGGCGACGCTCAAGAGGGGCGCGCCCAGCGCGAAAAGGCCGCTCGCCACGCCCATGGCCAGCAACGCCGCCCGTGTTCCACGAACCACGTCAACACCGCCCATCGCCTGAAATCTCCTTGCCGACATGCGCTGCCTTTACCACCCGATTCGGGCCAAAGGCGGATGCCGCCGGAACTCTTTTATCATGTTCGGGCGGGTCGCCTAGGTGGCCGCAACGGCAGCTGACGCGCGCGCACCGGGCGCCGCCGAAGCGCGCGGGCGGGCTGGCGGGCGGCGCGTTTTAGGGGAGAGCGCCGCCCTCGCCGTGCACGCCGGCCGGGTGCCGTCGCACCGGCTCTGCCGCGTGTCCCAAGGTCAGGATGCGCCTCTCGACAGGGCGGCTTGCGAAACCCCGCCGATGGCGTCCGGCGGCGCATTGCGCCGGTTTCGCCCCACAAAAGCCGTCCTATTCCGCAACGGGGTGGCGCATCCCCCGCTTGAGGCCATATAAGACCCGCATCTCCCGATGCGTGTATGGACCCATGACGAACCTCGCCAACCGCCCTTTTGTGAAGATGAACGGCCTCGGCAACGAGATTCTCGTGCTGGATTTGCGCGCCAATCCTGTGGAGGTGTCTCCGGCGGCCGCGCGTGCGCTCGCCCGTGCCGATGCGCTGCCGTTCGATCAGGCGATGGTGCTTTATCCCCCCCGCGCCCCGGGCTCCATGGGGTTCGTGCGCATCCTCAATTCCGATGGCTCTGAATCCGGGGCCTGCGGCAACGGCACGCGCTGCATCGCCGCGCTGGAGGCGCGCCGCACCGGCGCGCGCCACGTGCTGTTCGAGAGCGCCGCCGGCCTGCTGAATTGCGAGATCCTGCCCGACGGCAGCGTGACCGTGGACATGGGCGTCCCGCATCTGGATTGGAAGCACATTCCCCTGGCGCACGCGGTTGCCGACACCTCCGCCCATGTCATGGCGGGCTATGAGGCGCTGGGCCCGGCGAACCTCGTCTCCATGGGCAATCCCCACGCCGTGTTCTTCGTGCCCGACGCGGATGCGGTGGAGGTGGAGACCCTGGGGTTCGCGCTGGAGCACGACCCGCTGTTTCCTGAGCGGGCCAACATCTCCTTCGCACAGATGCTCTCGCCCGATCACATCCTGCTGCATGTGTGGGAGCGTGGCGCCGGCCGCACGCGCGCCTGCGGCACCGCCGCCTGCGCCACCGCGGTCGCCGCTGTCCGCACCGGGCGGTCGGGCCGCGACGTGCGCGTGACGCTGCCCGGCGGCGACCTCACCATCTCCTGGCGGCAGGCGGACGGCCATGTGCTGATGACCGGGCCGGTGGCTTATGAGTTTTCCGGCGTGCTCACCCCGGCCATGTTGGCGGAGGCGGCGTGAGCGCGGCGCCCGTCCCCGCGCGGGGCGTCGAGGTCGTCACGTTCGGCTGCCGGCTGAATACCCTCGATTCCGAACAGATGCGGCGCGCCGCGCTGGCGGCCGGGCTGGAGCGCACCTTCATCGTCAATTCCTGCGCCGTCACGGGCGAGGCGGTGCGCCAGGCGCGCCAGACCATTCGCCGCCTGAAGCGCGCGCATCCCGAGATGCGCGTGGTCGTCACCGGCTGCGCGGCGCAGACCGAGCCGGGCAGCTTCGCCGCCATGGCTGAGGTGGACCGGGTGATCGGCAATGGCGCGAAGAGCGCGCCGGAAACCTGGGCGGCGGCGCGCGCCGCACTCGATTTCGGCCTCGCCGCCGAGGAGAAGGTGGTGGTGGATGACATCATGTCGGTGCGGGAAACCGCGCTTCACATGGTGGACGGGCTGGAGCGGCACACCCGCGCCTTCGTGCAGGTGCAGAACGGCTGCGACCACCGCTGCACCTTCTGCATCATCCCATACGGGCGGGGCAATTCGCGCTCCGTGCCCATGGGCGAGGTGGTGGCGCAGGTGCGCACCCTGGTGGAAACCGGGCATGGCGAAGTGGTGCTCACCGGAGTGGACCTCACCTCCTACGGCACCGGCCTTCCCGGCACGCCGACCCTCGGCAAGCTTGTGCGCGCCATCCTCAAGCACGTGCCGGAGCTGAAGCGGCTGCGCCTCTCCTCCATCGACACGGTGGAGGCGGACGCGGACCTTCTGCGCGCGCTGGCGGAAGAAGAGCGGCTGATGCCGCACCTGCATCTCTCGCTGCAATCGGGCGACGATCTCATCCTCAAGCGCATGAAACGCCGGCATTCGCGCGCCGAGGCGATCCGCCTCGTGGGCGAGATGCGGCGCCTGCGGGCCGACCTCGTGTTCGGCGCCGATCTCATCGCCGGCTTTCCCACCGAGAGCGAGGCGCAGTTCCGCAACACGTTGGACATCGTGGACGCCTGCGGCATCTCCTTCCTGCATGTGTTTCCCTATTCGCCGCGCCCCGGCACCCCCGCCGCCCGCATGCCGCAGGTCGCGCCGGACGCGGTGAAGGCGCGGGCGCGGCGGCTGCGGGAGACCGGCGACATGGCCCTGCATCGGCATCTCTCCTTGGCCGTGGGCGCGCAGCGCAGCGTGCTGATGGAGAGTGGCGGCCTCGGCCGCACGGAGCATTTCACGCCGGTGCGTGTTTCCCATCCCGCACCACGCGGCACCATCCTCCCCCTGCGCATCGCCGGTCACGACGGCGCGCGGCTAATCGCGGCCTGATGTGATGAGCGACAGCGAGAACGGCCCCCCGCCGGCCCCCAAGAAGAAAGGCCTCTGGAGCCGCCTGACCGGAGGCTGGAGCAGCGAGCCCGAGACATCCGCGCCCCAGGCCCCCGAGCGTGAACCGGATCCGCTTGCGCCCGCCGCGCCGGAGCGCGCGCCCGCGGCCGAGACGGACGCGGACGTGCAGGCGCACGAAGATACCTCGGCCGAACCTGCCCAGGACGTTGCCGAGGGCGAAGAGGCTCCGGCCCCGGAGACCGTTTCCGAGGCCGCCGTCGAGGAGGCCCCGGTTCAGGAGCTGCCCGTCCCGCCGATCGCGCCTTCGGAAATGGAGCCCGTGGAGTCCGCCCCTGCCGAGACGCCGGCCGCCACGGATGCCGAGGGGGCGAAGACGAGCTTCTGGCGCCGCCTCACCAGCGGGCTGGCGCGCACCGCCTCCAGCCTTACCCAGGGCATCACCGACCTCGTCTCCAAGCGCAAGCTCGATGCCGACACGCTGGAGGAGCTGGAGGATATCCTGATCCGCGCCGATCTCGGCACGGCAACGGCCGCACGCATCGTCACCGAGGTGGGACGCGGACGGCATGACAAGATGATCGGCGCCGACGAGGTGAAGGGCCTGATCGCCGCCGAGGTGGAATCCATCCTCGCCCCGGTCGCCCGGCCGCTGGTGATCGACACGGCGCAGAAACCCTTCATCATCCTCATGGTGGGCGTGAACGGCTCGGGCAAGACCACCACCATCGGCAAGCTCGCCGCGCAATGGAAGAGCGAAGGCCGCAAGGTGATGCTGGCGGCGGGCGATACGTTCCGCGCCGCCGCCATCGAGCAATTGAAGGTGTGGGGCGCGCGCACCGGCGCCAGCGTGGTCGCCCGCGCGCCGGGGGCGGACGCGGCCGGCGTCGCCCATGACGCCATCACCCAGGCGCGCGCCGAGGGTGCCGACATCCTGCTCATCGACACCGCCGGGCGCCTGCAGAACCGCACCGAGCTGATGGCCGAGCTGGAAAAGGTGGTGCGCGTGGTGAAGAAGCTGGAGCCCGGCGCGCCCCATGCGGTGCTGCTGGTGCTGGATGCGACGGTGGGCCAGAACGCGCTCTCCCAGGTGGAGGTGTTCACCAAGATCGCCGGCGTCACCGGGCTCGTGATGACCAAGCTGGACGGCACCGCGCGTGGCGGCATCCTGGTCGCCATCGCCGCGAAGTTTGGCCTGCCGGTGCATCTGATCGGCGTCGGGGAGGGGGCGGAGGACCTCCAGCCCTTCGCTGCCGCCGATTTCGCCCGCGCCATCGCCGGCATCGAGACCGACGCCCGCTAAAATCGCGCCTCGCCCCCGTGCGGGATGCAGATTCTTGCGCGGGGCATGGCTATGCTTTTCCATGACGGCCGGGTGCGGCCGATGGGGGCATGCGATGGCATCGCGGGTGTGGATCGTTCTCTTGGCCTGCCTGTGGAGCGGGGCGGCCGGCGCGGCGCAGAAGTCCGTGTCCTTCGCGGACGGCGCCTGTTCTGGGCGGGTGTGGTTCGACCCCGCCAAGACCGACGAAAAGGGCCTGCGCGATACCTTGGCCCTGGTCTATGACTACACGCTCTCCGCCGCGCCCTCGCCGAGCTTTCCGAACAAGCCGGCCGACATGGGGCGCGTGAACGCCGCCGCCTATGCCGCCAAGTGCGCGCGCATCGAGGCGGCCGCCGCCGCGCTGAAGCCGCTGGATTTGCCGGGCGCGCAGGATTTCCACGCCAAGGTGAAGGCGGCCGTCGCGGATTTCTGCAGCTTCAACATTGCCAAGCTGAAGGCGTTCGCCACCCCCGCGGCATTGCGCGATTTCACCCCCGCGCCTGCGGCCTGCGGCGTCTATGTGGATGCGCTGGAAGGCAGGGGCGACCTTTCCGCCGTGTGGCGCGACAGCGTCGCCGCCTCCTGCACCAAGAACGTCAATCCCCAGGCCTGCGCCGCGCGCGAGCTGCGCCACGCCGCGGTGCCGGATTCCGCCGGCTGGATGCGGCTCTATCTCATCACCCACGCCTGGAACAATTGCGCCGTGCCCACGCTCAAGGTGAACGATCCCGCGGGCGAAGCGGCGCGCGCGGTGCTGATCCGCTCGCTCGCCGAAGCGTTCCCCCGCCAGAAGCTGGAATGCGAGGGCGCCGACTGAGACGCACGGGCGGCTTCACACCCCGGTGTGCGGCCGCTTGCGGGCAGACAATGGGCCGGCAAGAGTGTTAAGCCCGGCAAAATCCTCACGCGCGGGGCGGGCGATGCTGCGCCCCGCCGGCCGAACCAGGGTATCCCATGACGATCGCCACCTCTCACCCGCCGTCCGCGCCCGCCGAGGCGACCGACCTGCGCGCCGCGATCCGCACCATCGTGGATTATCCCAAGCCCGGCATCCTGTTCCGCGACATCACCACCTTGCTCGGCAATGCCCGCGCGTTCCGCCGCGCGGTGGACGAATTGGTGCAGCCCTGGGCCGGCGCGAAGATCGACAAGGTGGCGGGCATCGAGGCGCGCGGCTTCATCATCGGCGGGGCGGTGGCGCACCAGCTGTGCGCCGGCTTCGTGCCGATCCGCAAGAAGGGCAAGCTGCCCCATCAGACCGTGCGCATGGCCTACGCCCTGGAATATGGCCAGGACGAGATGGAGATGCACGTGGACGCGGTGAGCGCCGGCGAGAAGGTGGTGCTGGTGGACGATTTGATCGCCACCGGCGGCACCGCCGAGGGCGCGGTGAAGCTGCTGCGCAACATGGGCGTGCAGGTGGAGGCCGCCTGCTTCATCATCGATCTGCCGGACCTCGGCGGCGCCGCCAAGCTGCGCGCCATGGGCGTGCCGGTGCGCACGCTCATGGCCTTCGACGGGCACTGAGCAGCGCCGTTCGCAAGCCTCAGCGGGCGCCGCGCAGGCGGGCGGCGAGGATCATCGCGCCGCCGGCCGCCGAAAGCGCCACCAGCAGGCCGTAGCTGCCCATGTAGCTGCCCACCCGGTCGTGGATCTGCGAGAAGATCACAGGCCCGAACACCACGCCGGTGAAGGTGAAGAACATGGCCGCGCCCGTGGTGGTGCCCACCGCCCGCGCCGGGCTGTTGCGCGCCACTTCCGAGAGATAGACCCCGTTCCAGCCCACGGCCGAGACGCCGAGCGTCAGCAGCAGCGCGACGACGACCGGCAGCGGCCAGCCGGGCGCGGCGATCATGACCAGCGCCGCGGCGCCGCCCATGAGCAAAGCGAGGAACACCAGCACGCCGAGGCCGTCGTGGGCCATGTCCGCCACCTGGCCCCACAGCACGCGGCCGACCGCGCCCGAGACCTGCACCGCCGCCAGGATTGCGCCCGCCTGGACCAGGGAGAAGCCAAGATCCTCCACCAGCAGCGCCACCAGGAAGGTGATGAGGCACAACTGCACCGCCGAGAAGCAGAAGGAGGAGAGCGCGAGCCAGCGCAGGCGGGGTTCCCGCAGCACCAGCTTGATGGCCGTGAACGACAGCAGCCGGCTGCTGCCCGCCCGGCTGCGATGCCGATCCAGCTCCGCGCGGCCGAGCTGGGAGAGGGCGGCCACCAGCACGCACAGGCCCGCGACGCACAGCAGCGCCGCGTGCCAGCCCAGCGTCAGCGCGATCTGCGGCCCGAACAGGCCGGCCGCCATGCCGCCCAGCGGCACGCCGGTCTGCTTCAGGGAGAAGATCAGATTGCGGCGGTTGGCCGGCGCGTGGCGCATCAGCAGTTCGGATGCCGCCGGATTGATGAGTCCATAGCCGAGCCCGGTCACGAACGCGCCGAGCGCCATGGTGGGAAGGGTGGGGATGCTCGCCAGCAGGCAGCCGGAGGCATGCAGCAGCATGGCGCTCTGCCCGGTGCGGCAGGGGCCGTACCAGGCGACGAGCGTGCCGGCGATGAGCGATGCGCTCATGGCGGCGAAATAGACCAGGGAAATCTGGTAGCCCACGCTCGCGGTCGGCACGCCGAGGTCGCGGGCGATGGCCGGGGCCAGGGCCGGCACCATCAGCACCGCCATGGTGCCCAGGGCCTGCACCGAGATCGTCTCGGCGAGCAGGGGCAAGAGGCCGATGCGCGGTTCCGCGGCTTGCGGGCGGGAGTCGGGTTCCGCGTTCACGGCATCCTCCGCCGCGCGCCGGGCGCGCCGCAGGAGAGGACATGGCCGGACGCAAAGGAAGGGAAAGGGCACCGCGCCGCGCGCGGAACACATGGGCAAGGCATGACCATCGACGAATCCAGGACGCCTTCGCTCGCGGCGCCGGCGCGCCAAGGAGACGGATGTTCCCTAGGAGCGTCAAGGCCCTGGCGGCAGAGCTGCCGCCGGTGCCATGCGGGAGGTGCAGAGCGGATCGCGAGCCCCCGCCGCAGGCGGGAGATCGCGACATCTCTCTTCGCGTCAGGCGCGGGCGTCGCGGCCGTCGCTCAGCCCAGTACGGGCATGACGAACTCGGCCCCGGTGCGGATGCCCGCGGGCCAGCGCGAGGTGGTGGTCTTCAGGCGGGTGTAGAAGCCCACGCCCTCCAGGCCATAGACGTTGCGGTCACCGAAGATCGACCGCTTCCAGCCGCCGAAGGAGTGATAGGCGATGGGAACCGGGATCGGCACGTTGATGCCCACCATGCCGGCCAGCACGCCATAGTCGAAGGCGCGGGCGGCATCGCCGTCGCGGGTGAAGATGGCGGCGCCATTGCCGTATTCGTGGTCGTTCACGAGCTGAAGCGCCTCGTCGAAGCTCGGCACGCGCACCACGGAGAGCACCGGGCCGAAGATCTCCTCCTTGTAGATGCGCATGTCGGGGGTGACATCGTCGAACAGGCAGCCGCCGATATAGTAGCCGTTCTCATAGCCCTGGAGCTTCAGGCCGCGCCCGTCCACCGTCAGCTTCGCGCCCTCGGAAACGCCGAGGTCCACATAGCCGCGCACCTTGGCGAGATGCTCCTTGGTGACGAGGGGTCCCATCTCGCTCGCCGGATCGTTGCCCGGGCCGACCTTCAGCGCGCGCACGCGCGGCTCCAGCCGCTCCATGAGCGCGTCGCCGACGCCGCCCACTGCCACCGCCACCGAGACCGCCATGCAGCGCTCGCCGGCCGAGCCGTAGCCGGCGCCCATGAGGGCATCGACGGTCTTGTCCAGGTCGGCGTCGGGCATCACCACCAGATGGTTCTTGGCGCCGCACAGGGCCTGGGCGCGCTTTCCGTTGGCGGCGGCGGTCTTGTAGACATATTCGCCCACCGCCGTGGAGCCGACGAAGCTCACCGCCGCAACCTTGGGATGGCTCAGCAGGGCGTCCACCGCCTCCTTGTCGCCGTTGACGACGTTGAACACGCCGGCCGGCAGGCCGGATTCGGCCAGCAGATCGGCAAGGCGCAGGGAGAGGCTCGGGTCCTTCTCGGAGGGCTTGAGCACGAAGGTGTTGCCGCAGGCGAGCGCCACCGGGAACATCCACATGGGCACCATGGCCGGGAAGTTGAACGGCGTGATGCCCGCGCACACACCCACCGGGTGGCGCTGGGAGAAGGTATCGATGCCGCGCCCGACCTGGTCGGAGAATTCGCCCTTCAGCAGATGCGGGATGCCGCAGGCGAATTCCACCACCTCGATGCCGCGCACCAGCTCGCCCTTGGCGTCTTCCACGGTCTTGCCGTGCTCGCGGCTGATGAGCGCGGCGAGATCGTCGATATTGCGCTCCAGAAGGTCCTTGAAGCGGAACATCACGCGGGCGCGGGCGGGGGCGGGCAGCGTCGCCCAGGCCGGCAGGGCGGCGGCGGCGGCCTGCACGGCTTCATCCACGCGGGCGGTGGAGGCCAGCAGCACGGTGCCGATCTGCTCGCCCGTGGCGGGCTCGAAGGTGGGGGCCGAGCGGTCCTCGCCCGTGATGTGGCGCCCGTGGATGTAATGGCCAATGGTCTGCATGAGGTGTGCTCCCGCGCGAAATCCTGCCGCACTTGATCTCTGGTATCCGCGCGGAGCAACGCCTAAGATCTCGGACTCATTCCGCGTTTTTGGGCATCTGCAATGAATTGGGATCATGCCCGCGTGTTTCTGGCGGTGGCGCGGGCAGGGCAGATGCTCTCCGCCGCCCGCAAGCTCGGGCTGGATCACGCCACCGTCACGCGCCGGCTCACCGCGCTTGAGGCCGATCTCGGGGCCAAAGTGTTCGAGCGACGGCCGAGCGGCTGCACGCTCACCGCCATCGGCGAGCAGTTCCTGCCCATGGCGGAGCGGGTGGAAAGCGAGATGCTGCGCGCCCGCGCGCTGCTGGGCAATGCCGATCTCAAGCTGGAAGGCACGGTGCGCATCGGCGCGCCGGACGGGTTCGGCACCTATTTCCTCGCGTCCCGGCTGGCGCGTTTCGCCGGGCAGCATCCCGACCTGGTGGTGCAATTGGTGCCGCTGCCGCGCACCTTTTCGCTCTCCAAGCGCGAGGCGGACATCGCCATCATCCTGGAGCGGCCGCAGGAGGGGCGGCTGTTCGGACGCAAGCTCACGGACTATTCGCTCGGCGTCTATGCCGCGCGCGCCTATCTCGACCAGACCGGGCCGGTGGCGCGCGAGGCGGACCTCGCCGACCGCACGCTCGTGACCTATGTGCAGGATCTCACCTACAGCTCGGGCCTCGATTATATGGGCGCGCTGATCGAGCTGACCGCGCGGCGGTTCGAATGCGCGAGCGTGGTGGGCCAGTTGGAGGCGATCCGGGCCGGGGCGGGGCTCGGCATCCTGCACGATTATGCCGCCGCCGCCTGCCCGGAGCTGGTGCGCATTCTCCCCGCCGTCAGCTTCTCGCGCACCTATTGGCTGGTGGTCCACGCGGATTTGCGCGATCTGCGCCGCATCGCCGAGACCGAGCGCTTCATCGTCGACGCGGTGCGCGCCAGCCGAGGCGCGTTCGTGGTGGGGTAGGGGCTCCGATGCGGGTGTCGCTCATGCGTGTCTTCGCGCCGCTCGGGGTGCAGGCAGGGTCATGGCAGCGACGCCGACGACGATGCAGCCCAAGCCGAGCCAGGCCGTCGATGCCAGCGTTTCACCGAGGAACAGGATGCCGATGGCAACCCCGATCGGCACCCTGAGATAGGCCTGGGCCGTGGTGCCGATCGATCCGAGCGTCTGGACGAGACGGAAATAGATCACGAAGGCAAGTGCGGTCGAAACGACCGAGAGGGCGAGGAGCGCAAGCACGGATCGCGTGGACGGAACGAGCGTCCAGGGCTGATCGAGCGCGAGGCTGACCGGAACGAGGATCGCAGCCCCGCATAGGAGCGAGCCGGCCGCTGGCAGCATGGGGTCAAGCCCTTTGAAATTCCGGCCGAAGATCGCGGCGCCGGCGTAGCAGACGGTGGCCGCGACAATGGCGAGCTGCGCCCACATCTGATGTCCGAGGCCGTCCAGCGCCTGCATCCCGACCACCAGGCATGTTCCCAGCAGCCCGGCGGCGACGCCGAACAGCTTGCATCCCGTCACCGCCTCGTGGCGGGTCACGAGCAAGGTCAGCAGAAAGGCAAAGATGGGGGATGTGGAATTGAGGATCGCCGCCAGGCCGGCGTCCGTCGTTTGTTCGGCCCAGGCGATCAGGGTGAAGGGGATGACGCTGTTCAGACAGGCTTGGAACAGAAACCTCGCCCAGGTCCGCCGATCGCCGGGAAAATTCAAGCCGCGCCAGCGGGCGACACCCGTGAGGATCAGACCGGCAATGACGGTGCGCGCCGCAATCAGGGTGACCGGGGGAATGGTTTCAACGCCGACCTTGATGAAGCTGTAGGAAGCGCCCCACAATGTGGAGAGGATGAGAAGAAGGAGCAGCTCCTTCGCCGTGTTCGAATTTTCACCCACGCTCTTGCGCTCCGGCCGGCTCGTCACGAGCGCCTTTCCTAGTCGCTGGGGATGCTTGAATGCTTCGGCCGGCGCCGAACCTTCGGACGCTGACGGGCGGCGCTTTCGCTGCTAGGTTTTCCCCATGCTGAACATGGCGTCCGGAAACACGATTGCGGAGGTCGCAAGCCTGATCGGCGATGCGGCCCGGGCGAACATGCTTTCCGCCTTGATGGGTGGTCAGGCGCTGGCCGCGGGCGAGCTTGCGCGCCACGCCGGGGTTACGGCGCAGACCACCAGCGGGCATCTCGCCAAGCTGCTGGACGCCCAGCTGATCGCCGTCGAGAAGCAGGGCCGGCACCGCTATTATCGGCTCGCGTCGCCGGAGGTCGCCCAAGCCATCCACGCGCTGATGACCGTGGCGGCGTCCGGGCCCAAGCGTCACCGGCCGGTCGGTCCCCGCGATGCGGCGGTGCGGCTCGCCCGGACCTGTTACGATCACATGGCCGGCCGGCTCGCTGTCGCCCTTGCGGCTTCGATGAGCGATCTTGGTTACGTCCGCTTTTCGGACGGCGCGGGACGTGTCACGCCCGAGGGGCAGCGCTTCTTCTGCGATTTCGGTCTCGACATGGGGGCGCAGTCCCGGTCCCGGCGTCCCTTGTGCCGCACCTGCCTGGATTGGAGCGAGCGCCGCCCGCACCTCGCGGGTCGCCTCGGCGCCGCGCTGCTCGACAAGACGCTTGATCTCGGCTGGGTGGCGCGTATGCCGGAAAGCCGCGCGCTGCGCATCACCCGGGCCGGCGAGATGGGTTTCGCGGCGACGTTCCGGCTTGCCTCGGATTGGCGTGACCCGGCTCCGCCGCAAGGCGCCGCGGCCAACTCTACGAAGCCGCCTTCTCCGCTTCCCCTTCGCCGTTCAGCGCCTTGCTGAAAGTGGAGAAGAACTGGTCCGCCAGCTTGCGGGCGGTGGCCTGGATCAGCCGGCCGCCGAGCGAGGCGAGCTTGCCGCCGATCTGCGCGTCGGCCTTGTAGGTGAGCACGGTTTCCTCACCATCCTCGGCCAGAGTCACCACGGCATCGCCCTTGGCGAAGCCGGCCACCCCGCCGCTGCCCTGGCCGACGATGCGGCAGCTTTCCGGGGGCGTGATGTCCTGCAATTCCACCGTGCCGGCGAAATTGGCGGAGACCGGGCCCACCTTGATCTGCACCTTGGCGGCGAAGGCGTTGGGGCCGGTCTCGATCAGCTCCTGGCAGCCGGGGATGCAGGCGCGCAGCATTTGCGGATCGAGGATGGCCTTCCACACCGTCTCGCGCGGCGCGGCGATGCGATATTCGCCGACGATTTCCATGACGAAAGTCCTTTCGAGCGCTCACACGGCGCAATAGCGATCCTGAATGTCCTTGTCGGCCAGAAGCGCGGCGGCGCTGCTTTCATGGACGATTTCACCCTGGTCGATGATGACCGCCCGGTCCGCCAGCTTCAATGCCCATTCGACATTCTGCTCCACCAGCACCAGCGTCATGCCCTGGTCGCGCATCCTGCGGAAAAGCACGCCCATCTCCTCCACCAGCACCGGCATGATGCCCTCGGAGGGTTCGTCCAGCAGGATCATGGAGGGTTTTGCGATCATGGCGCGGGCGATGGCCAGCATCTGCTGCTCGCCGCCCGACATGGTTGTGCCTTGCTGGTGCAGGCGCTCTTTCAGGCGCGGGAAGCTCTCGGCGATCTCGTCGATGGCCGCGCGCTCGTCGATCTTCTTGGCCGAGGCGACGAGGCCGAGCTGCAGGTTTTCCCGCACGGTGAGCCCCTGCACGATGCGCCGCTCCTCCGGCACATAGGCGAGGCCGAGCTTGAAGCGCTCATGCGCGGCGCGGGGCAGAAGCTCGGTGCCGTCGAAGCGCACCCGCCCGGTGGCACGCGGCATCAGCCCCATCACCGCGCGCAAGGTGGAAGTCTTGCCCGCGCCGTTGCGGCCGACCAGGGCGACGATCTCGCCCTTCTCCACTTTCAGGCTCACCTTGTGGAGGATGTGGCTTGCGCCGTACCAGGCATCCAGGCCCTCGATCTCAAGCATAGCCATCGTTCTGACCCAGATAGACGCGACGGACTTCCTTGTCCGTCTGGATGGATTGGGGCGTGCCGTCGGCGATCAGCCGGCCGTGGTGCAGCACCAGGATGCGATCGCTGAGGCCCAGGATCATCTTCATCTTGTGCTCGACGAGCAGGATGGTGCGCTCGGCGGCGAGCCGCTCGATGAGGGCGACCATGTCCTTGGTCTCCTCCGGGCCCATGCCGGCGGTGGGCTCGTCCAGCAGCAGCAGTTCGGGATCGGCGGCCAGCGCGATGGCGATCTCCAGCGCCCGCTGCTCGCCATGGGCGAGCGCCTTGGCGGTGCGATGCGCCTTGGCCTGGAGCCCCACGGCGGCGAGCGCCGCGTGCGCCTTCTCGTCGAGTTCGCGGTAGCGGTCGCGATTGGAGAAGACGTCGTAGCGCGCCACGAACGCCTGCGCCGCCACCCGCACGTTCTCGTGCACCGTCAGCTCGGGGAAGATGTTGGTGATCTGGTAGGAGCGGGCGATGCCGAGATGCACGAACTTATGCTGCCGCAGCCCGGTCAGATCCTTGCCCTTGAAGCGGATCGACCCGGTGGAGGGCGGCAGCACGCCCGACAGCACGTTGAAGAAGGTGCTCTTGCCGGCGCCGTTCGGGCCGATGATGGCGGTGACCTTGCGCGGCGCGAAGCTGGCGCTGATATCGGCCAGCGCGACGAACCCGCCGAAGCTGCGGCCGATGTTCTCGACGGAGAGAAGCGGCGTCGTCATCCCTGCGACCTCCGGGAAATGAGGGTGCCCCAGATGCCCTTGGGCAGGAACAGCACGAAGGCGATGAAGATCAGCCCGACGATGAGCTGCCAGTGGGAGGTCCAGAGCGAGGCCACGTCCTCGATCAGCAGGAACACCAGCGCGCCCACGAATGGCCCGAAGAAGCTGCCGGCGCCGCCGAGCAGGGTCATCATCACCACCAGGCCGGAGGTTTGGTAGTGCAGCGTATCCAGCGGCACGATGGCGAGATGCAGGGCCGAGAGCGCGCCCGCCAGCCCGCAGATCAGCCCCGAGACGATGAAGACGATGAGCTTGGTGCGCTCCACGTCATAGCCGCAGGCGCGCGCCCGCGTCTCGTTCTCGCGGATCGCCTCGATCACCGCGCCGAAGGGCGAGTTCAGCAGCCGCGAGACGAACCACAGTGCCAGCGCCGCGAACACCATCAGCACATAGTATTTCTTCACCGGATCAAGGAAATCCACGGTGAAGCCGAACAGATTGAGGGTGGAGACGGTGAAGCCGCGCAGGCCGTTTTCCCCGCCGGTCCAGGAACTCGCCTGGAGCGCCACGTAATAGACGAGTTGGGAAAGCGCCAGCGTCACCATGGAGAAATAGATGCCGCGGGTGCGGATCGACAGCGCGCCCATGATCGCGGCCAGCACCCCCGCGCCCAGCACGCCCACCAGCATGGCGGGAAACCAGCCGAGCCCGAAATGGGCGATGGCGATGCCGGTGAGATAGGCGCCGCCGCCGAAGAAGGCCGCGTGCCCGAAGGAGAGCAGCCCGGTGTAGCCGAACAGCAGATTATAGCCGACCGCGAACAGGCCGAAGACCAGCACGTTCACCGCCAGCGCCTGGGAGGGCAGCACCCACGGCAGCAGGCACAAGGCGAGGATCGACAGCGCCACCCGCCAGCGCTGGAGCGCGGCGCCGAGGCCGGTGGTTTTCACACCCGTCCGCGCGGCCAGCGGCGGCGCGGCGGCGGAAGCCGAAGAAGGAGGCATGGAAGGATCTCCGCTCATGCGCGCGCGCCCTGGCCGAACAGGCCTTGCGGGCGGAACAGAAGGACGAGCGCCATCAGCGCGAACATGACGATGGTCGCCATTTCCGGGGCGAACAGCGCGGTCATGCTGACCGCGACGCCCACCACCAGCCCGGCGACCACGGCGCCGAGCAGGGACCCCATGCCGCCGATGACCGTGACGACGAACGCTTCGGCCAGCACCAGCGTGCCCATTTCCGGCGTCACGTTGCGCATGGGCGCGGCGAGCACGCCGCCGAGCGCGGTGAGCGCCACGCCGAGCCCGAAGACGGCCAGCCACAAGGCGCTGATGTCGACACCCAGCACCCGCATCATCAGCGGGTCCTTGGCACCGGCCCGCACGATCAGGCCGAACCTCGTCTTCTCCAGCGCGAACCACAGGGCCAGCAGCACCACCGCCACGAGGCCCACCACGAACAGGCGGTAGAGCGGGAAATAGCCGACGCCGAGATCCACCACCCCGCTCAGCGCCTCGGGCGTGGCGAACGGCACGCCGTCGGTGCCGAACACGATGCGCACCGCTTCCACCAGCACATAGCCGAGGCCGAAGGTGAGCAGCAGCGGATCATCCACCGAGCGCTTGTAGAGCGGACGAATGAGGAAGCGCTCGATCAGCATGCCGAACGCCCCCACCGCCAGCGGCGCGAGCAGCAGCGCCCACCAGAAATTGCCGGTCTGCTCGGCCACCCACAGGCCGGCATAGGCGCCCACCATGAACAGCGCCCCATGGGCGAAGTTCACGATGCCGAGCATGCCGAAGATGATGGTGAGGCCGAGCGCCGCCATGATCAGCACCGCGCCCAGCGCGACGCCGGAAAACAGCTGCATGAGGATGAGTTCGAGATCCATGTCGGTGTCCGGCTCCGGCTTTCTGTGTCGTCTCCTCTCCCCGGCGGGGAGGGGAGAACTTCGTGCGCAGCCCGTTTGCCCTTGCGGCCTCGGGAGTGCCCCTCACCCGACGGTGAGAGGGGGAGGGAGGGGACCGCTCAGGTCGGGAAGCCCAGCTCCGCGCAGGAGCGCAGCATATCTTCCGAGCCGGGATCGTTGGCGATGATGGCGAACAGATCCTGCTCGTTCGCCATGTCCGCCTTCTTCTTGGATTCCAGCACCAGCACCGCCTGCACCGATTGGTGGTCGCAGGCGCGGTAATGCTGCGGGCCCTTGGCGACGTCGTATTTCAGGTTCTGCAGCGCATCGACCATCTTGTCGGTGTCGGTGCTGCCGGCCTTCTCGATGGCGAGCAGGAGCGAGGCGACGCCGGTGAAGCCATAGGCGCCGTAATCGGTGGGATAGGCCCCGTTATTGGCCGCCTTGAAGGCATCGTTGAACGTCTTCGCCGTGGGGACGGTGCTCTCCAGGCCCCAGTAATAATTGGCGCCGCCGATCACGCCCGCGAACACGTCGGGGCCGACCGCGAGGCGCTGGTTGTGGAGCAGCACCGGAACCACGATCTGCATCTGCTGCTTCAGACCGAAATCGTTGGCCTGCTTGATGGAATTCGCCTGGTCGCGGCCGAAGTTGCAGATCGCCAGGATGTCCGGCTTCAGGGAGCGGATGCGGGGCATCAGGGTCGAATAATCGGCGGCGCCGAACGGGTGCAGGATCTCGCCCACATTCTCCGCGCCGATGGCGGCGGCGGCGCGCTTGAAGCCGCGCAGCATCTCATGGCCATAAGCGTAATCGGCCACCAGATAGGCGATCTTCGAGCCCTTCTTGAAGGTCTTGCGCGCCACCGCGGCGGTGGTCATGTGCGGGTTCAGCGCCTCGTGGAAGGTGAAGCGCGAGAAGTCTTTCACCTCGTTGATGGTGTCGGACTGGCTGATCGAGACATAGAGCACGCCGCGCGCGCGGGTCACTTCGTTCACCGCCAGCTGGACCGCGCTGGAGAGCGCGCCGACGATCGCATGCACCTTGTCCTTCTCGATCAGCTCGAGCGTGCGGGTGGCGGCCTCGCCGGCATTCAGCTTGTCGTCGCGCACCAGAAGCTCGACCTTGCGGCCGCCGATGCCGCCCTTGTCGTTGACCAGCTTCACCGCCAGCTCGGCGCTCTTCACCTGGTCCTTCGCCTCGGCGCCGAACGGGCCGGTGAGCGGGGTGGGAAAACCGATGCGGATGGTCTCGGTCTGCGCCCGCAGGATCGCGGGCGCCGCCATGAGGCCGATGCCAGCCCCCATGCCGGCCAGGACGGCGCGGCGCGATACGCCGGAGAGCGGCGGATTTAGAAAATTGGCCATAGGTCCCTCCCAGGGGTCGTTTTTTATGAGTCAGTAGATCCCGAGCGCCTTCAGCAGCCGCGCGGGGGTCATGGGAATCTGCGAGATCGTGGCGTTGAACGGGGCGATGGCGTCGTTCACCGCATTCAGAGCCGCGGCGGAGGCGGCCGCCGTGCCGGCTTCACCGCAGCCCTTGGCGCCGAGCTCGGTATCCTTGGTGGGCGTTTCCATGTGGTCGATCAGGATGTCGGGCATTTCGCACGACATGGGCACGAGGTAATCGGCCAGCGACCCATTGGTGAGCTGGCCGCTCTCGTCATAGAGGCATTCCTCGTAGAAGGCCGCGCCCAGCCCCTGCACCACGCCGCCGCGCACCTGCTCTTCCACCAGCAGCGGATTGATGATGCGGCCGCAATCCTCCACCACGAAATGCTTGAGGATCTTCACGAGGCCGGTCTCCACATCCACCTCCACATGGCAGCCGTGGATGCCGTTGGTGAAGGCGAAGGGATAGCCCTGCGGCGCGTAATGATGCACCGCCGAGAGCTGGGCGTCGGTGCCGGCCGGCAGCGTATCGGAGCGGAAATAGGCGATGCGCGCCACCTCGGCGAGGCTGATGCGCGCCTGCCCGGTGGCGCGCTCGACGATCTCGCCATTCACGAGGTCCAGCGCTCCGGGCTGCGCCTGGAGGATTGCGGCGGCGACGGCGAGCACATTGCCCTTCAGCTTGCGCGCGGCCTGGAGGGCGGTCTCCCCGCCGATGCCGGCGCCCCGGCAGGCCCAGGTCGCTCCGCCATGGGGCGTCACCTCGGTATCGCCGGTGATCACTCGCACGATGTCGCGCGAGACGCCGAGATGGTCGGCGATGATCTGGCCCATGATGGTTTCGGTGCCCTGGCCCTGCTCGGTCACCGAAATCAGGCAGCGCACCTCACCGGAGGGCGTGATCTTCACGATCGCCCCGTCCTGCGCCGAGATGCGCGCGCCGCCGATGCCGTAGAAGGCGGGGCTTGGATTGGTGATTTCCACGAAGGCGGCGATGCCGATGCCGCGATGGATGCCGCGCGCGCGGGCCTCGGCCTGCTCGGCGCGCAGGCGCTCGTACTCCATCAGCGTATGCAGCTTGGCGAGACAGGCCTGGTGGGAGAGCGCCTCGAACTTGTAGCCGGTGGCCGACGCGCAGGGATAGGCGTCGTCGGCGATCAGGTTCCTGGCGCGGATTGCGAACGGGTCGAGCCCCGCCTTCTGCCCGGCCAGATCCACCAGCCGCTCGGTGACGGCGCAGGCGATGGGATGGCCCACGGCGCGATATTGGCTGGTCTGCACCTTGTTCTGGAACAGCACCTTGAGATCCGCGCGATAGCCGGCGAGGGTATAGGGCGCGCCGATCAGGCGGATCACCTGGTTGCCTTCCACCGCACTGGTGCGGGGATAGGTGGAGAAGGCGCCGACGGCGGTCTCGTCCTCCACATCCATGGCGAGGATGGTGCCGTCCGCCGCCACGGCCGCGCGCGCCTTCACGCGGTGATCGCGGGCGTGGATGTCGGAGACGAAGGCTTCCGTGCGGTCCGCGACGAACTTCACGGGTCGCCCGAGCATCATGGAGAGGCCGACCACCGCCATGTCCTCGTGATAGACATGCAGCTTCACGCCGAACGAGCCGCCCACATCCGGCGCGATCACCCGCACGCGGGATTCGGCGATGCCGTAATGGCGGGCGTAGAGATCCTGGAACTGATAGGGCGTCTGCGTCGCGTGATGGACGGTCAGGCGCTCCTCGCTCGGGTCGTAATCGGCGATGATGGCGCGCGGCTCCAGCGTGACGCCGGTGTGGCGGCCGAAGCGGAATTCGCCTTCCACCACATGGGCGGCGGTGGCGAAGAGGTCGTCCACGCCGCCGGTGTCGAGGCCGGCGCGGAAGCACAGATTGTCGGAAAGCTCGGGGGAAACGCGCGGCGCGCCCTCGGCCTGGGCCATGTCGAGGTCGGTGACCGGCGGCAATTCCTCGAAGGTGATCGCCACCATTTCCGCCGCATCCTCGGCGAGCGCGCGGGTGTCGGCCACGACGGCCACCACCGCTTGCCCGGCCCACACCGCGCGTTCCAGCGGCAGCGGCAATTGGGGCGCGGATTTCATGCCCTTGAAATGGTCGAGCGTGCCCACCCAGGGCGTGCAGAGCCGCGCGAGATCCGCCCCGGTGGCGATCAGGCGCACGCCCGGCATGGCCTGCGCCGCCGCGATGTCCACGTCCGCGATCCGGGCATGGGCATAGGGGCTGCGCACGAAGGCGGCATGCAGCATGCGCGGCAAGGTGATGTCGGTGACATAGCGCCCGCGCCCCGCCAGCAGCCGCTTGGCATTGGGCCGCGACAGGGGCTGGCCCACATGGCCGGGTCGGTCGAACGTCTGGGCTGGCGCGTTCATGGGCGCACCTCGCCGGCGGCGCAGCGGCGCGCGGTGGTCTCGATGGCGTCGACGATCGCCTCATAGCCGGTGCAGCGGCAATAATTGCCGGAGAGGGCGTCGCGGATTTCTTCCCGCGTGGGGATGCCGCCCTGTTCCAGCAGGGCATGGGCGTTCACCAGCACGCCGGGGGTGCAGAAGCCGCATTGCAGAGCGTTGCGCTGGTGGAAGGCCTGCTGCAGCTCGGCAATGGCGCCGCGCTCGGACAGGCCTTCCACCGTCTCGATCACCGCGCCCTCGGCCTGCACGGCGAGGACGAGGCAGGAATGGACGGGAACGCCGTCCATCATCACCAGGCAGGCGCCGCACGCGCCCATCTCGCACCCGGTATGGGTGCCGGTGAGTTCGAGATCCAGCCGCAGGAAATCGGCGAGCGTGGTGCGCGGCGCGACGGCACGCGCCACCTCAACGCCATTGACGGTGAGAGCGAGGGGAACGGGGGCGCTCATGTGGCGGAACTCACGGTTTGCAGCAGCCGGCCCAGCAGCACGCGCGCCAGATGAAGCCGCATGGCGGGGGGCAGGTGCTCGTCCTCGGCGGGGTCCAGCTCGGCCTCGATCAGCCCCTGGACATGGGCGATCCGCGCGGCGTCGATCACCTGTCCGGCAAGCGCGGCTTCCACGCTTTTAACCCGCACCGGGGTCGCGGCGACGGAGAAGAAGGCGATGCGGATCTCGTTGACGCGCCCGTCCTCCGCGAACGTGCCTTGGATGCCGGCGCCGACCATGGCGTAGTCGCCCCGGCGGCGGGTCAGTTCGTCGAACGCCCAGCGATGGCGCGGGCCAACGCTCGGCACATGCAGCGCCACGAGGATGTCGCCGGGTTCGAGCGCGGTCTGATACAGATCCTGGAAATAATCGTCCGCCGGGACGAGGCGGGTGCCGGAGGCGCCGTAAATCTCCATCTGCGCGTTCATGGCCAGCATCATGGCCGGAAACTCGGAGGCCGGATCGGCCAGCGCCACGCTGCCGCCGAGGGTGCCGCGGTTACGGATCGCCGGATGCGCCACATAGGGCGCGGCCTGCGCCAGCAAGGGCGCATGGCGGGCGATCAAAGGTTCGGTGAGCATCTGCGCGTGGCGGGTGAGGCCGCCGATGCGCAGCATGTCGCCCTCCAGCGTGACCCCGCGCATGTCCGCGACCTGGCCGAGGTCCACCAGGATTTCCGGTGCCTGCAGGCGCAGGGCGAGGGCGGGGACGAGGCTCTGGCCGCCGGATATGTAGCTGGCGTCGCCCGACGCGGCGAGAAATGCCGCACGGGCGGCGGCAAGCGAATCGGCGCGGACATAGCTGAAGGCGCGAGCTTTCACGCGCAAACTCCCCTGGCATTTTCCTCATGCGGATTTTGTAACCGCTTGGTCACAAAATGATCCCGGCTGCGAACGCTTGTCAATAAGAAATGACCATTTGGTCACTTTCTTCGTTTGGGCTATCGAAAGAAACGCCGCGTGCAGCGGCCGAGGGCAGGGAGAGCGTGCTGTTGGAGAAGGGGGCGTCGCCGCGCCGGAAGGCCACCACCCAAGCTCACCCCGCCGAATCGGGGCCCGCCGCCGCGCCGGAGCGGCCAAGGCGCCGCAACATGCGCGCGGCCGATCGCGAGCTGGCCATCGTCGAGGAAGCGGCGCGCTTCTTCGCGGAACATGGCTTCGAGGGGCAGACCCGCGAATTGGCGAAGCGCATGGGCATCACCCATTCCGCCATCTATCGCCATTTTCCCAGCAAGGAAGCGCTGATCGAGCGCGTGTACGAGCACGTCTATCTCAGCCGCTGGAATCCGGATTGGGAACGTCTGGTCAAGGACCGGAGCCATTCGCTCGAAGCGCGGCTGATCGCCTTCTATCTGCAATATGTGGAGAAGGTCTTCGATTATCAGTGGGTGCGGATCTTCGTCTTTTCAGGACTGAAGTCGTTCGACATCACCAACCGCTATCTCACCATCGTGCGCGACCTCATCATCCTGCCGGCCTGCGCGGAGCTGCGGCACGATCTCGGCCTGCCCGCGCCGCAGGAGGCGCCCATCAGCGAGCGGGAGGCGGAAATGTTCTGGGGCCTGCACGGGCGCATCTTCTATCTGGCGATTCGCCGCTTCGTGTACGGCACGCCGACCCCGGAAAGCCTCGACGACGTGGTGCGCGATGCCGTGAAGAGCTTCCTGCACGGCGCCCGCTTCACCATGCAGGGCATTGTCGAGGCGGAGGCGAAGGCCGGCGCCATCGGCACCGGCCCGTGAGCCATCATCACATGTTGGGATAATTCGGCCCGCCGCCGCCTTCCGGGGCGGTCCAGGTGATGTTCTGGTTCGGATCCTTGATGTCGCATGTCTTGCAGTGGACGCAGTTCTGCGCGTTGATCTGGAAGCGCGGCGCGTCCGCCCCCTCCTCGATCCACTCATAGACGCCGGCCGGGCAATAGCGGTTGGACGGGCCGGCATAGATGTCGTGCTCGGACGACTTCTGCAGCGCCATGTCCTTCACCACCAGATGGACCTGCTGGTCCTCCTCGTGATTTGTGTTGGAGATGAACACCGAGGACAATTTGTCGAAGGTCAGCACGCCGTCCGGCTTGGGATAGGCGATTTTCTTGCACTGCGCCGCCGGCTTCAGGCTCGCGGCATCGGTCTTGCCGTGCTTCAGCGTGCCGAAGAAGGAGAAGCCGAACGTGTTGGTCCACATGTCCAGCGCGCCCAGGCCGATGCCGATGAAGGTGCCGAACTTGGACCACAGCGGCTTCACGTTGCGCACCTTCTTCAGGTCCGCGCCGATGGCCGATGAGCGCCACGCATTCTCATAGGAGATCAGCTCGTCGTGGCTGCGCCCTTCCGCCAGCACCGGGGCGAGATGGTCCGCCGCGAGGATGCCGGAGAGCACCGCATTGTGGCTGCCCTTGATGCGCGGCACGTTCACGAAGCCGGCCGCGCAGCCCACCAGCACGCCGCCCGGGAAGGAGAGCTTCGGCACGCTCTGATACCCGCCCTCGGTGATGGCGCGCGCGCCATAGGAGATGCGCTTTCCGCCCTCGAACGTGTCGCGGAAGGTGGGATGGGTCTTGAAGCGCTGGAATTCGTCGAACGGCGAGAGATAGGGGTTCTGGTAATTGAGATGGACCACGAAGCCCACCATCACCTGCTCGTCCTCCATGTGATAGAGGAACGCGCCGCCGCCGGTGGAATTGCCGAGCGGCCAGCCGAAGGCATGCTGCACCAGGCCGGGCTGGTGCTTTTCCTTCTTCACCTTCCACAATTCCTTCAGCCCGATGCCGTATTTGCCCGGCTCCTTGCCGGCATCGAGGGCGTATTTGGCGATCAATTGCTTGGTGAGATGGCCGCGCGCGCCTTCCGCGAACACGGTGTAGCGGCCGCGCAATTCCATGCCGCGGGTGAACTCGCCCTTGGGCTTGCCGTGCTTGTCGACGCCCATGTCGCCGGTGGCGATGCCCATCACGGCGCCCTTGTCGTCATAGAGGATCTCGTCGGCGGCGAAGCCGGGATAGATCTCGACGCCGAGCGCCTCGGCCTTCTGCGCCAGCCAGCGGCAGACATTGCCCAGCGAGCCGACATAATTGCCGTGGTTGTTCATCAGCGGCGGCATGGCGAAATTGGGCAGCTTCACGCCGCCGGCCGGGCCAAGCAGGTAGAAATGATCCTCGGTGACCGGCGTCACCAGGGGCGCATCGGCTTCCGTGCGCCAGTCGGGAAACAGCAGATCGAGGCCCACCGGGTCCACGACCGCCCCGGAGAGGATATGCGCGCCGACTTCCGAGCCCTTCTCCACCACCACGACGGAGATGTCCTCGCCGCGCTCGGCCGAGAGCTGCTTGAGGCGAATGGCCGTGGCAAGCCCGGCGGGGCCCGCCCCCACGACGACCACGTCGTAGTCCATGCCTTCGCGTTCCGGCAGTTCCGCCTCGCTCATTGATCGCTCCCGCATACGTCAGTCTTTTATCCTTGGAGTTCTTCCACGGTTGAGGCCATCTGACAATTCGCTCGTGCACGCGTCAGCTTCGCGCAGGGGGATTTCCCCGTGCCTCGGGAATGGCTGATCATTGCGTTCCCTGCGCGCCCGTTCCGCTTTATCCTGAGTGGACCTCATTCCAGCGGATGCCCATGGATTCCTCTTCGTTCGACGATTGGCGCGACATTCTGGCCTTCCATGTGGAGGCGGGGGTGGATGTGGCCGTCGGCGAAACGCCCGTGGACCGCTTCGCCGAAAGCGCGGCCGCGCAGGCGGCCGCCGCCGCACGGGCGCAAGGCGCGCCGAACCGCGTCGCTTCGGGAACCAGCGCCCCCGCCCGGCCGGCTTCGCCGGCGCCGGCCGGGTCGGTCCAAAGCCGGCCCGCCCAGGGGGAACCCGCACACGCCGCTTCCGCGCCGGTGCCTGCAAGGGCCGGCTCTGGCGCCAGCAGCCATCTGCCCCCGGTGCCGACGCTCTCTGCCGCCCCGCCGGACATGGCGGAGATGGCCGCGCGGGACATGGCGCACGCGGCGGCGACGCTGGACGATCTGCGCGCCATCATGGAGGTGTTCGACGGCTGCCCGTTGAAGCGCACCGCGACCCGCATGGTGTTCGCCGACGGCAATCCCCAGGCACGCATCATGTTCGTGGGCGAAGCGCCGGGCCGCGACGAGGACGAGCAGGGCCTGCCCTTCGTCGGCCGCTCCGGCCGGCTGCTGGATCTGATGCTCGGCGCCATCGGGCTCGATCGCACCAGCGCCTATATCGCCAATGTGATTCCCTGGCGCCCGCCGGGAAACCGCACGCCGACGCCGCAGGAAACCGCCATCTGCCTGCCGTTCATTCGCCGCCAGATCCAATTGGTGGACCCGGATATCCTGGTCTGCCTCGGCGGCCCGTCGGCGCAGGCGCTGCTGGCGGTGAGCGAGGGCATCACCAAGATGCGCGGGCGGCTGGTGGATTACGATACCGGCACGCGCGTCATCCGCGCGCTTCCCACCTTCCACCCCGCCTATCTCCTGCGCACCCCGCTGGGCAAGCGGCTGGTGTGGCGCGACCTGCTGGCGGTGGAAGCCTTACTGGCGAAGGACAGCGCGAAAACCGGCTGAGGCAGGGCCCGGCCGGCGGCTGGGTCCGGCGCGCCGCTCAGAGGTCCGAGGATTCGTACGAGCCGGTGATCGGTGCGGTGACCAGCGAGGAATTGCGGTAGCGCGGATCGTCGGTGACTTCCTCGCCGATCCAGGGGGGAAGGGCGACATCTTCCGCCGGATGGGACAATTCGATCTCGGCCAAGACGAGGCCCTGGTTCTCGGCCTCGAACACGTCGACGATCCAGAGCTTGCCGGCGAAGTCCACCTCGTAGCGTGTCTTCTCGATCAGCGGCTTCATGCATTGCTCGGCGAGCATCAGCTCCGCATGGTCGAGCGGGATCTCGTATTCGAATTCGGCACGGGACATGCCTTCCGTGCGGCCCTTCACGGTGATGAAGGCCTTCTCGCCGGCACGGCGGATGCGCACCGTGCATTCGGCGCCGATGCACAAATACCCCTGGGAGAAGCGTGCGCCGCGCGCGTCCTTGCGCCAGGCGTCGGACGTCACCAAGAACTTCCGTTCGACTTCGACGGGCATGCGCGATCCTGATTGGCGAGCGGCGAACTCTCGCCGATCTCAATCGAAGACGCTATCGCAAAAGCTTTCGGAGCGCGCGCAGCCGAACACCTGCGTCCAAAATGGCGCGCTTTGACTAATTTATGCGACAAAATCCTGCGGTCGCGATGCGTGCTCAGGGTTTTTTCTTGTTCAAGGACACGCAGGGATTGTAGGCCGGGCGCGCGGCGCGCCGCCCGGCCGCGCCTCAGCCCTGTACGCCGTCGAACTTACTCGGCGGGTTGGTGTCGCCGATGGTCGTCACGCGCATGATGTTGGTGGTGCCGGGCTTGGCGAACGGCACGCCGGCGGTGATGGCGAGGCGATCGCCGGGGGCGCCGAGATCCTCTTCCACCGCGATCCGCACGGCCGTGTCCACCATCTCGCCGAACGAGTGGATGTCCTCCTCCACATGCACCGCGTGCACGCCGTAGGAGAGGGCGAGGCGGCGGGCGGTTTCCAGGCTGGTGGTGATGCCGAGGATCGGCATGGGCGGGCGCTCACGCGCCGCGCGCAAGGCCGTGGTGCCGGAGAGGGTGTAGGCGACCAAAGCGGAGGCGTCCACCGCGATGGCGGTCTGGTAGGTGGCCTTGGTCACCGCGTCGCCGATGGTCTTGCCCCATTCCGCCTGGGTGGCGTCGAGCGTCTGGCGATAGCCGGGATCGCGCTCCACGTGGCGGATGATGTCGTCCATGAAGGAGACCGCTTCCACCGGATACTGCCCGGCCGCGCTCTCGGCCGAGAGCATCACGCAGTCCGCGCCCTCATAGACGGCGGTGGCCACGTCGGAGACTTCCGCGCGGGTCGGGACCGGCGCGGTGATCATGCTTTCCAGCATCTGGGTCGCCACGATCACAGGCTTTCCGTAGCGGCGGGATTCCGCGATCATGCGCTTCTGGATCGCCGGGATCTCGGGCAGGGAAAGTTCGACGCCGAGGTCGCCGCGCGCCACCATGATCGAGTCGGAGAGCTTCACCAGCTCGGTGAGATGTTCCACCGCCGCCGGCTTCTCCATTTTCAGCATGATGGCGGCGCCGCGATCGCCGATCAGCGCGCGCGCCTCATGGATGTCGTCGGGGCGCTGCACGAACGAGAGCGCGATCCACTCGACGCCGAGATTGCAGGCGAAATCCAGGTCCTTGCGATCCTTCTCGGTCAGCGGCGAGAGCGGCAGGACCACGTCGGGAATGTTGAAGCCCTTGTTGTTGGAAAGCCGCGTGCCGCTGATGACCTGCGCATCCAGCCAGCCGGGTCCCTTGGCCACCACCTTGAGCCGCACCTTGCCGTCATCGCACAGCACGGTGGAGCCGATGGTCAGCGCCTCGATGATGTCGGGATGGGGGATCGGCACGCGGTTCTCATCGCCCAGCGTTGCCACATCGGCATCGAAGCGCAGAACCTTGCCGGGCGCGAACGTGATGGCGTTGTCGGCGAACTTGCCGAGGCGCAGCTTCGGGCCCTGAAGATCGGCGATCACGCCGATGGGGCGGCCGACCTCCTGCTCCAGCGCGCGGATGCGGGCGAGCACCTCGCCATGGTTTTCCTGGGTGCCGTGGCTGAAGTTGAGGCGGAACACGTCAACCCCCGCCAGGAACAATTCCTTCAGCTTTTCCGGGCTGTTGGAGGCGGGGCCGACGGTCGCCACGATCTTGGTGGCCCGCGCGCGCTTCGTCGACATTCTCGTCTCCTCCCGATGATGCGTGCGGTTTGCCCGCCCGCTGATCTGTTTCCGGCCGCTGGCTGCGGCTTCTGAAGCATTTGGGCGAGGCCATCGCCTTTGCGGCGATGGCCTCTTTGGCCCTGCCCCGATTGGCCGGGGGGCTTTTACATAGCGGGCTTAGCCGAAAGTTCTATGGCTTTCGGCTAAGCTTGGCCAGCTTCAGGCGACGTCGTGATTGGCCAGCAGTTCCAGCGCCTGCACCATGGCGGAATGGTCGAGCTTGCCGCCGCCACGGGCCGCGACCGCATTGAACAATTCCTGCGCGGTGGCGGTGTTGGGCAGGGCGATCTGCAGCGCGCGGGCCGAGGAGAGCGCCAGGTTCAGGTCCTTCTGGTGCAGCTCGATGCGGAAGCCGGGGGCGAAATTGCGCTTCACGATGCGCTCGCCGTGCACTTCAAGGATGCGCGAATTGGCGAAGCCCCCCATCAGCGCCTGGCGCACCTTGGCCGGGTCCGCGCCGGCCTTGGAGGCGAACAGCAGGGCCTCGCTCACCGCCTCGATGGTGAGGGCGACGATGATTTGGTTCGCGACCTTGGTGGTCTGCCCGTCGCCATTGCCGCCGACGAGAGTGATGTTCTTGCCCATCTTCTCGAACAGGGGCTTCACCTTCTCGAAGGCGGCCTCGGGGCCGCCGACCATGATGGTGAGGGAGGCGGCTTTCGCGCCCACGTCGCCGCCGGAGACCGGGGCGTCGAGATAATCGCAGCCGAGCGCGTTGATCTTCTCGGCGAACTTCTTGGTCTCCACCGGCGAGATGGAGCTCATGTCGACCACGATCTTGCCGGCGCTCAGGCCCTCGGCGACGCCACCCTTGCCGAACAGGGCTTCGTCCACGTGTGGCGTATCGGGCACCATGAGGATGATGATGTCGGAATTCTTCGCCACTTCGGCCGAGGAGGCGACGGCGGTCGCGCCCTTGTCGGTGATTTCGGCGGGGATCTTGAACACGTCATAGACGAACAGCTTGTGCCCGGCATCGACAAGGTGGCCGGCCATGGGGGTGCCCATGATGCCGAGACCGATGAAACCCACGTTCATGTGCGTATCTCCTGGATTGGTTTCACCCCCGCCGGGCGGGGCAGGGGTGTTGGACTGGCGGCCGGAGCTGAGGGTGTCCGGCCTGCGGACGGCTCACTGGTAATCCTTGATCCAGCCGATGCCCTCGTCGGTGGTGGTCTTGGGCTTGTATTCGCAGCCGATCCAGCCGGTATAGCCGGCCTCGTCGATGGCCTTCAGCACGAACGGATAATTGATCTCGCCCGTGCCCGGCTCGCCGCGCCCGGGATTGTCCGCCAGCTGGATGTGCTTGATGCGGGGCAGGTTGGCGCGGATGGTGGGGACGAGATCGCCCTCCATGATCTGCATGTGGTAGATGTCGTACTGGAAGAAGATGTCGTCCGCGCCCACCTCGTCGAACAGCGCCAGCGCCTGCTTGGTGTTGGTGAGGTAGAAGCCGGGGATGTCGCGGGTGTTGATGGCTTCCGCCACGAACGGGATGCCCGCCTTCTTGAGTTCCGCCGCCGCGAACTTGAGGTTCGACACCAGGGTCTCGTGCACCTTCTCGGCCGGCACGTCCTTGGGGGTGAGGCCCACCAGCACGTTCAGCGTCTGCGTGCCCAGCACCTTGGCATATTCGATGCCCTTGCCGACGCTGTCCTGGAATTCGCCGACCCGGTCCGGCAGCACGGCGAGGCCGCGCTCGCCCTTCGCCCAGTCGCCGGCGGGCAGGTTGTGGAGCGCCTGGGTGAGGCCGTTCTCCTTGAGCTTCTCGGCGAGCTGCTCGGCGGGATAGGCGTAGGGGAACAGATACTCGACGCCCTTGAAGCCCACCGACGCCGCCTTGGCGAAGCGTTCGGTGAAATCAAGCTCGTTCCAGAGCATTGTGAGATTCGCTGCGAGTTTGGGCATTCACCTCTCCGCTGGCTTAGCCTTGGCCTTTTGGACGTTTGCGCTCAACTCCCCCGGCGGCGGGCAAGCTCCGCTTCGGGTTGGTCCTCGATCGGCGGACATGGCCGTCGCGCATGCCGGCCCCCGTTGCAGGGGCGGCTGGGCGCGGCGGCGATTCCCTTGTGAACGATCGCCGCGGCGCCCGGACGGGCCCGGTGCCGACGACATCGCGCCGCCACCGCGCGCAGCCGGAGGGAACCGGCTACGGCAGGGCGGAGCAAAGCTTTAGCAGATCACTCGGCCGGCTCAACCTGCCGCACCTGTTCCACGGGCACGTCGAGGATTTCCTCGAACTCGTTGATCTTGTCGATCTCAACGCCCATGGCGATGTTGGTGACGCGCTCCAGGATGAATTCCAGCACCACCGGCACCTGATGCTCCTGCATCAGCTTCTCGGCATTGATGAAGGCATCCTTGAACTCGTTCGGCGTGCGCACGCGGATCGCCTTGCAGCCCAGGCCCTCGGCCACCGCCACGTGGTCCACACCATAGGCGCCGATCTCTTCCGAATTGATGTTGTCGAACGAGAGCGAAACCTCGAAATCCATCTCGAAGCCGCGCTGCGCCTGGCGGATCAACCCAAGGTAGGAATTGTTCACCACCACGTGCAGGTAGGGCAGCTTGTGCTGCGCGCCCACCGCCAGTTCCTCGATCAGGAACTGGAAGTCGTAATCGCCCGAGAGCGCGACGATCTTGGCGTCCGGGCGGGCGGCGCGCACGCCGAGGGCGGCCGGCAGGGTCCAGCCGAGCGGGCCGGCCTGGCCGCAATTGATCCAGTGGCGTGGATTGTAGACGTTCAGGAACTGCGCGCCGGCAATCTGCGAAAGGCCGATGGTGGTGACATAGGTGACGTCGCGGCCGAGCGCCTCGTTCATCTCCTCATAGACACGCTGCGGCTTCAGCGGCACGCTGTCGAAGTGCGACTTGCGCAGCATGGTCTGCTTGCGCATGAGGCATTCGTCCGCCCATTTGGAGAAGTCGGGCAGCTTGCCGGCGGCCTTCCATTCCTTGGCGATTTCGACGAACAGCGCCAGCGCCGCCTTGGCGTCGGAGACGATGCCGAAGTCCGGCCCGAACACGCGGCCGATCTGGGTCGGCTCGATGTCCACATGCACGAACTTGCGGCCCTTGGTGTAGACCTCGACCGAGCCGGTGTGGCGGTTCGCCCAGCGGTTGCCGATGCCGAGCACGAAGTCGGAGGCCAGCATGTTCGCATTGCCGTAGCGATGCGAGGTCTGCAGGCCGCACATGCCGGCCATCAGCGGGTGGTCGTCGGGAATGGTGCCCCAGCCCATGAGGGTGGGGATGACCGGCACGCCGGTGACTTCGGCCAGTTCCACCAGCAGGTCGGAGGCGTCCGCATTGATGATGCCGCCGCCGGCGACGATCAGCGGGCGCTCGGACGAGAGCAGGAATTCGAGGCCCTTCTCGGCCTGGGCGCGGGTGGCCTTGGGCTTGTAGACGGGCAGGGGCTCATAGGTGCTGTCGTCGAATTCGATCTCGGCGAGCTGCACGTCGATGGGCAGGTCGATCAGCACCGGGCCGGGACGGCCGGAGCGCATGACGTGGAAGGCCTGCTGGAACACCATGGGCACCAGCGCCGGCTCGCGCACGGTGACGGCCCATTTGGTGACCGGCTTGGCGATGGATTCGATGTCCACCGCCTGGAAGTCTTCCTTGTAGAGGCGGGCGCGGGGCGCCTGGCCGGTGATGCACAGGATCGGGATCGAATCCGCCGATGCGGAATAGAGGCCGGTGATCATGTCCGTGCCGGCGGGGCCGGAAGTGCCGATGCACACGCCGATATTGCCGGCGACCGCGCGGGTATAGCCCTCGGCCATGTGGGAAGCGCCTTCGACATGGCGCGCCAGCACGTGGCGGATGGAGCCGCGCAGCTTCATGGCGGAGTAAAGCGGGTTGATGGCCGCCCCGGGAACGCCGAAGGCGCAGGTGATGCCTTCCTTCTCGAGAACGCGGACGGCGGCGTCTATGGCACGCATGCGGGGCATGGTGTCCCTCCCTTTTGTCAATTGCCCCCTGGATACTCCTGTGCATTCCCCGCATCTATGGAAGATGTGGAACGACATTGATGCCGAACAGGCAATAATCGATCAAAAACTGTGTCGGCTGAGGAGTTTGGCAGTGCAGCATGACGGGCGCGAGGGAGGTTTCGCGCTGCGGCGACACTGTCCCGAGGGCCAGGCGCGCCGGGGCGGCGCTACCGGTTTGACGCTTGGTCGCCCCGGTCAGCCGCGTGCGAGGGCCGCCACGTCCGCCATGTCGGCGATTGTTGCCGTTTCCAGCAGGGAATTGGCGAGATCGCCCGTCTTGCTGCCCAGCACCGGCTTTACCAGCGTGGTGAATTTCGCGCCCAGCGCCGCGTCCGCCGGGAACAGGTCCGGCTCGCCCGAAGGATCGGGGATGCTGGATTGATAGGTGCCGCCGGTGGTGGTCACGGTGAGCAGCGCGCCGAAGGGATGCGCGCGGCCTTCCAAGGCGGAATCGGCCTCAACCTCGATGCGGTCGCACAGCGCCTCGATGGCGGGATCCCCGAGGCGCTCGTAATCGTCCCAGCCGAACGCGCCCTGGTCGAGCGCGACGGCGGCGGTGAAGGGCATGGAGAATTGCCCGTCCACCACCGTGCGCGCCCGCCGCTTCTCCGCGAGCGGCGCGCCGGTGAGCGTGATGCCGTTGGGATGCAGGCCGACGCGGACCTTCACGATGTCGGCGGCGGTGAGATTGTGCGCGGTGCGTAGCGCCAGCAGCCCGTCGAGGGCGGCGTGGGTGTAGCGGCAGCTCGGATAGGGCTTGAGCCCGATCTTCATGGTCTCGTACACGGTGCCGAGGTCGCGCACCGCCTTGGCGGGGTCGGCGCCGTCGCTATAGCCGTGCAGGAAGCCGTGCTTGCCCTCGATGGCCTCCGACGCGCCCTTGAAACCCTCGGCCGAAAGGGTGGCGGCGATCAGCCCGTTCATGGCCGCCGCGCCCACCTGGTAGCGCTTGTTCCAGGCGCCGTTAACCAGGAATTGCAGCGAGCCCGCCGCCTGGCTCGCCGCCACGCCGAAGGCGCAGGCGATGCGCTCGGCGTCGAGCCCCAGCAGCTTGCCCGCCGCCGCAGCAGCGCCGAACGTGCCGGCGGTCGCGGTGGGATGAAAGCCGCGCGCGTAATGCACGGTGGGATCGAGCGCGACGCCGAGCCGGCAGCACACTTCATAGCCGGCGATCACGGCGGTGATGAAATCGCGCCCGCTGGCGCCGGTCATCTCAGCGGCCGCGAACGCGGCGGAGACCACCGGGGCGCTCGGGTGCAGCGAGGATTCCGCATGGGTGTCGTCGAAATCCAGCGAATGCCCATAGACGCCGTTCAGCAGGGCGGCGACGGCCGGGGCATAGGTGCGCGGCGCGCCGACCACGGTGCAGGCGCCGGGGCCGTCGAGGCCCAGCCGGGCGAGCATGGCGCGCACGCTGGCGCTGGAATCCGCATCCGCTCCGCCGCGGGCGATATTGCCGAAGAAATCGAGCACCAGCCGCTCGGCCCGCGCCACCACTTCGTCGGGAAGGTCGGTAAAGGCGAGGGTGGCGGCATAGCGGGCGAGGATGTTGGTTTCGTCGCTCATTTGGAACCTCCCTGAAGCCCTGTCGCGCCCTGCGCGCGGGCCAGAATGCCCTCGGCCCGCAGGCGCACCGGCGTGTCCACCATGGCCCCGTCCACCTTCACCGCCGCGCCGCCGGCGGAGGATGCCGCCAGCACGCGGGTGGCCCAGGCGAGTTCCGCCTCCGAGGGGGCGAACCCCTTGATGACGGGGGCGATCTGGCGGGGATGGATGCACAGCTTGCCGGCGCAGCCGAGGCTTGCGGCATAGGCCGCGTCCCGCTCGCACACGGCAGCATCGTCGAAACCGGCGGTGACGCCGTCGAGCGGCCCGGCAAGGCCGGCGAGGCGCGAGGCCAGCACCAGTTCGCTGCGCGCCGCGAGCAGCGCGTCGTTGGTATAGGCGCTACCGATGTCGGCGGCGAAATCGATGGAGCCGAAGGCGAGGCGGCGCACCTGCGGGGCGGCGGCGATGGCGCGGGCATTGGCGATGCCGCGCGCGCTCTCCACCAGCGCCATCACCGGCACGTCGCCGAGATCGGGGATGTCGGCGACGCTCTCGGCCTTGGGCAGGACCAGCCCGGCGAGCGGCAGGCGCCGCGCCAAGGCGAGGTCTTCGGCATGCCAGGGGGTCCCGACGGGATTGACGCGCAAAAAGATCGGCCCGCCGCCGGCCGGAAAGCCGGCGGCGATGGCCTCGCGCGCATGGGGCTTCTCGGCCACCGCCACCGCGTCCTCCAGATCGAGGATGATGGCATCGGCGCCGGCGGCCAGCGCCTTGGCGAAGCGCTCGGGGCGGTCGCCGGGAACGAACAGAACCACGAGACGCGCATCGAACAGCGAGGAGGACATGAACGGCCCTGGGTCAGAACAAGAGACGCCGCACAGTGCCGAGCGCAAGGGCGGGTGCAAATAGCGATTTGCTTGCCCTCTCATAGCAAAGACCTATGGCCCGCCGGCGCGCCGCCCGGCCTTCCGCGGGATCTCGCCATTGCCAGGAGGTGCGCCGCGCCGGCGGAGCGCTATATGTTTTGCATATGTCTCCTAGGCTAGATGCGTATTTGTGCTCTGGCCGACTTTAGGGCGAGTGTCGCGGCCTGTGCGATCCGCACGGCGCCTGCGCGCCGGCCGCGACGGCTCCTCGAACTTTTCCGGTCCCGATGCAGAACGATCTCGAAGGCATCCTTGTCGTCTCCGTGGAGCAGGCGGTGGCCGCTCCCTATCTGTCCTGCCGCCTCGCGGATGCCGGCGCGCGGGTCATCAAGATCGAGCGGCCGGAGGGGGATTTCGCCCGCAATTACGATTCCCTGGTCCATGGCGAGAGCGCCTATTTCGTCTGGCTGAACCGGGGCAAGGAATCCATCTGCCTCGACCTGAAGAAGGCGGACGACCTCGCGGTGCTGCGGGCGATGGTGGCGCAGGCGGATATCTTCATCCAGAACCTCGCCCCCGGCGCCATCGACCGGCTCGGCTTTGCGCCCGCCGATTTGCGGGCGGCGAATCCGCGCCTCATCACTTGCTCCATCTCGGGCTATGGCGACGAGGGGCCCTATCGCGATCTGAAGGCCTATGACCTGCTGGTGCAGGCGGAGACGGGGCTGTCCTCCATCACCGGCAACGAGCACGGCTCGGCGCGCGTCGGCGTTTCGGTGTGCGACATCGCCGCCGGCATGACGGCGCTTCAGGCGGTGATGCAGGCGCTCTATGCCCGCGCGCGCACCGGCGTCGGGCGGCACATCGCGGTGTCGCTCTATCACGCGCTCTCCGACTGGATGAACGTGCCCTACCTTCAATATGCCTATGGCGGGAAGGTGCCGGAGCGGGCGGGCCTCAACCATCCCACCATCGCGCCTTATGGCGCCTATACCTGCGCCGACGGCAAGGCGGTGCTGTTCTCGATCCAGAACGAGCGCGAATGGCAGATGTTCTGCGCCGAGGTGCTGGGCGATGCCGCCATCGCCGCCGATCCGCGCTTCGACAGCAACAACAATCGCGTCGCCGCCCGCCCGGCGCTGGACGATGCCATCAACGCGGTCTTCTCCACGCTGACCCGCGTCGAGGCCGTGGAGCGGCTGGAGCGGGCGCGCGTCGCTTATGGCCGGGTGAGCACGCTGGAAGATGTCGCGGCCCATCCTCAAAACCGATATGTGGAAGTGGAAACGCCCACCGGCCCCGTGCGCTGCCTGGCGCCCGGAGCGGTGGTGGACGGCAAGCCGGCGGAATTCCGCGCGGTGCCGGGGCTCGGCGCCCACACGCAAGCGGTGCGGGCCGACTTCGCGCCCGTGCCGACGTCCGCCTGAGGCAATAAGCAGGGAAGACTTTCATGACCATTCGGCCCACCGGCAATGCGCTCGGCCTCCTCGAGCGCTGGCTCGATCCTGTCGCAGGCCTGAAGGTGCTGGATGTGGGCTGCGGCACCGGCGCGCTCGCCCGCGCGCTCAGCGCCCGTGGCGCGGAGGTGACGGGCATCGATCCGCAGGCGGATGCGATCGCCGTGGCCCGGCAGGCGGTGCCCAAGGCGCGGTTCGAGCAGGCGGGCGCGCAGGACCTGCCGTTCGCCGACGGGGCATTCGGCGCGGCGGTGTTTCTCAACAGCCTGCACCACGTGCCGCAGGCGGTGATGGCGGCGGCGTTGCGCGAAGCGGCGCGGGTGAGCGGCGGCAATGTGGTGGTGATCGAGCCGCTGGCGGCCGGCACCTTCTTCCTCTCCATGCTGCCGGTGGAGGACGAGACCGAAATCCGCGCGCAGGCCCAGGCCGCCCTGGACGCCGTGGAGCAGGACGGGCTGCGCATCATCGAATGCGTGGAATATGACGATCCGCGCAAATTCTCCGGCCTCGATGCCTTCATCGCGAAGCTGGTGGAGGTGGACCCGGCCCGCGCGCCGACCACGGTGGCCAAGCGCGGCGAGCTCGACGCCCTGTTCCGCGCCAATGCGGTGGCGGAGGGCGAGGGATTCCGCCTGGTGCAGCCGCACCGGGCGCACCGGCTGGGCTTTGCCGCCCCATAGATTTCCCTTCTTCACGGGTCTTTGCGTATAATCCCGGCTTCTGACCCTCAGGGAAGACGCCGACCGTGGACCTGCGCCAGCTTCGCTATTTTACCACCATCGTGGAGATGGGCTCGTTCTCCAAGGCCGCCCATCGCCTGCGCGTCGCCCAGCCGGCGCTCAGCCAGCATGTGCGCAACATGGAGCTGGATCTCGGGCTGGAACTGCTGTTTCGCAGCCCCCAGGGCGTGCGCCCGACGGAAGCCGGCGAAACCCTGCTGCGGCACGCGCGCCTGATCATCGGCCAGATGGAAGTGGCGCGCGAGGCGGTGAAGGGCGGGCAGGCGGAGCCCGCCGGCGAGGTGCGTTTCGGCATGCCCGGCACCATCAGCCAAATGCTGTGCGTGCCGCTCATCAGCGAGGCGCGCCGGCGCTATCCGAAGGTGAAGCTGCGCGTCGCCGAAGCGATGAGCGGCTTCGTGCTGGACTGGCTGCGCGACGGCAAGATCGATCTCGGCGTGCTGTATCGCACGGTCAACGACCGCGGGCTGATCGCCCATCGCGTGCTGTCGGAAGACCTGTGCCTGATCGGCCCCATCGTGCCGCCGGAGGGCGAGACCCATCCCGCCGGCGGGCCGGTGCCGTTCGAGCAGGTGTCGGGCCTCACGCTCATCCTGCCGAGCCCCGGCCACGGCCTGCGCGATCTCATCGAGGAGCGGGCCATGTCGGAAGGGGTGCTGCTGAGCACCGTCATCGACATCGACACCTACGGCCAGATCAAGCTGCTGGTGGAAGGCGGGCTCGGCTATGCCATTCTTCCGGCCGCCGCCGTGAAGCGGGAGGTGGAGGAGGGGCGTCTCATCGCATGGCCCATGGGAACGCCGGTGCTGACGCGCGACCTGCACATCGTGCGGCCCAGCGACCGGCCGCTCTCCAACGCCGTGCGGGCGATCGATTCCCTGGCCCACGCCACCTTGATCCGGCTCGTGAAGGAGGGCGCCTGGAGCGCCACCTTGGCCGACGACGCGGATTCAGAGCGCTAGCTCTTTTTAATATAGGAACCAGTTCAAAATAGTCTTTTGAGATGACGCGGCCGCCCAGCAAGATGCGCCCGGCTCGGCTCACGGGCCGAAGAATAATCACCGCATCATGCGGGCATCAGGAGGAAAGCCGCACATGTTTCGCCGGATAATCGCGGCAGCGACCTTCAGTTTGCTGGGCCTCGTGCCCGCCCTCGCACAGGAAAAGCCGAGCGAACTGCGCATCGGCATCACCACTTATAATTCGGGCTCCGCCTCGGTCTTCGGCGTGCCCGCGCGCGACGCCGCCGAATTGCTTGCCGAGGACATCAACAAGCGCGGCGGCATCCAGGGCGTGCCGGTGAAGCTCTATTTCATCGACGAAGGCGCCGGCATCGAAACGCTGATGACCGAATATCGCCGCCTGGTGCAGGACACCAAGGTGGACGTGATGTTCGCGTCCATCTCCTCGGGCGTCTGCAACAAGGTCGCCCCACTCGCCGAGGACCTGAAGGTTCTCAACTTCATGTGGGATTGTGGCACCCAGCGCATCCTGGAAGACGACAAGTATAATTACGTCTTCCGCACCCAGGCCAACGCCACCCCCGAGACCCTCGCCCCGCTCATCTATCTGCTGAAGGTGAAGCCGGACTTCAAAACGGTCGCGGTGGTGAACCAGGATTACGCCTGGGGCCGCGACAGCTGGGCCATCTTCTCCGGCGCGCTGAAGGTGCTGAAGCCCGACGTGAAGGTGGTGGCGGAATTCTTCCCCAAGTTCGGCGCCGCCGACTTCTCCACCGAGGTTTCCCGCCTGCTGGCGCTGAAGCCCGACGTGATCCTCTCCACTTCCTGGGGCGGCGACCTCGACACCTTCGTGCGCCAGGCCAACCAGCGCGGCCTGTTCGCCCAGTCGCAATTCGTGCTGCCGCTGGCCGAATCCTCGCTCGAGCGGCTCGGCACCGATCTGCCGGAAGGCGTGATCGTGGGCGGACGCGGCGACCATTACTTCCTGCATCCCGAGATGAAGGGCGAGCCCAAGTTCAAGGCCTTCGTCGATGCCTTCAAGGCCAAGACCGGCCATTACCCGATCTATTCGGTGTTCCACATGGCCCAGGCCTTCGCCGCGCTTGACGCGGTCTATGCCAAGGCGGTGGCGGCGAACGGCGGCAAGTGGCCCACCAAGGAGCAGGTGGCCAAGGCCATGCCGGGCCTGAAGTTCCAGGCGTTCGGCCGGCCGGTCGAGATCCGCGCCGACGGCCAGGGCGTCGAGGACCAGCTCATCGGCACCACCGTGCGCGTCCCCGAATATCCGTTCGACGTCATGGACAAGATGATGATCTTCTCGGCCAGCAAGCTCATGCCGCCGGTCGGCGAGACCACGGACGCCTGGATCAAGACCCTGAAGCCGGACCTGATCCAGATGCCGGTCGACACCTTCAAGCACTGATCCCACGACCGGCCGGGCCCTCCGCCATCGGCGGACGGGCCCGGCCGCTTGCATGCTCCCGCGCGGGTGCGGCCCGCACGCCTTAGGCCAGGACGGAGCGCGCCGGTGCGCCGGTGCCGTTTCCGCGGAAAGTTGAGATGTCCCTAGATACTTTGATCCTCGCCGTCTCCGACGGCGTGGCCTATGCCTCCCTGGTGTTCCTGGTGGCGGTGGGCCTGACCTTCATCTTCGGCGTGCTGGGCGTGCTCAACATCGCCCACGGCAGCTTCTATGCGCTCGGCGCCTATATGGCCGTCAGCATCGGCCTGGGGCTGGTGAAGATGGGGTTCAGCCCGTGGCTGACCTTCCCGGCGCTGTTCGTGGCCGCCATCCTGGTCGGCGCCGTGCTGGGCGGGCTGATGGAAAAGCTGCTGCTCCAGCGCATCTACGACAAGGAGCACGTGCTCCAGATCCTGGTCACCTTCGCGGTCTTCATGATGCTGGAGAATATTCAGCGCCTGATCTGGGGCGTGCAGCCCTATTTCATGTCGGAGCCGCTGCAATTGCTCGGCAACGTCTCGCTGGTGGGCATCAATTACACCGCCTATCAGACCCTGTTCCTGCCGCTGCTCGCGCTGGCGGTGCTGCTCGGCCTGCGGTTCTTCCTGCGCCACACCAATGCGGGCGCGCAGATCATGGCCGTGACCGAGGATCGCGAGGCCGCCCGCGCCATCGGCATCGACGCGCAGAGGGTCTATTTCCTCACCTTCATCGTCGGCGCGACGCTGGCGGCGCTGGGCGGCGCGGTGGCCGCGCCCACCACCTCGCTGATCCCCGGCATGGGCGCGGAGATGATCGTGCTCTCCTTCGCCGTGGCCGCGACCGCCGGCCTCGGCCAGATCGAGGGCGCGGCGGTGGCGGCACTGATGATCGGCCTCGGCCGCTCGCTCGCGGTCTACATCGCCCCCGAATTCGAGGTGCTGGTGCCCTACATCCTCATGGTGCTCGTGCTCATCGTGCGGCCGAGCGGCCTGTTCGGCGCCACCGCCGTTAGGAAGATCTGACCATGGCCGCCCGTCTTTCCCTGATCGCGCTGGCGATCCTGCTGGCCCTGGTGCCGCTGTTCGCCGTGTCGTCGCTGACCTTCCTCGCCATCGTCTATGCCAAGAGCCTCGCGGTGCTGGGCATCATCCTGCTGCTGCAGGCGGGGCAGGTGTCGTTCGGCCACGGCATGTTCTTCGCCACCGGCGCCTATACCGCCGCCTTCCTCGGCCGTGCCATGGGCGGAGGCGGCGACCTTGCCCTGCTGCTGGTGGCGAGCGTCGGCACCTCGCTGGTGCTGGGCCTCATCGTCGGCCTGTTCGTGGTGCGCTACCGCTACATCTTCTTCGGCATGCTGAACCTCGCCTTCTCCATGGTGCTCTATTCGATCCTGGAGAAGTTCTTCCATCTCACCGGCGGGTCGGACGGCCTGCGCATCCGCCGGCCCACCTTGTTCGGCTTCGGCTTCGACCGCGGGCAGTTCGACCTGCTGCTTTATTACGTGATGCTGGTCCTCGCGCTCGCCGGGGCCTATCTCGTGTGGCGCTACTTGAAGAGCCCGCTCGGCCAGGCGCTGAAAGCCATCAAGACCAACGAGACGCGGCTGGAATATATCGGCCTCTCCGCCCGCAGCGTGCTGCTGGTGGGCTATGTGATCTCGGCGGTGCTGTGCGGCATCGGCGGGGCGGGGCTCGGCCTGATCCAGGGCATCGCGACGCCCGAATACACCTATTGGACGCGGTCTTCCGAATTCGTGTTCATCGCGATCCTCGGCGGGGTCGGCCACGTCGCCGGGGCGCTCACCGGCACCTTCGTCTACGAAGCGATCCGCACCTATGCGGCGGCGTTCGTGGCCGACAGCTGGCAATTGATCCTGGGCTTCGTGCTGCTGGCCATCATCCTCAAGGCGCCCACCGGCATCGTCGGCGTGTTCGAGACCATCGCGCAACGCCGGGCGGCGGCGCGCGCGACCCCCGCGAACGCCCTGGAGAGCGCGAACCTGGAGAGCATGAAATGAGCGGCGCCCCTCACAGCGCGGCGGCGGCGCCCCGCATCCTGCTGGAAGCACGCGGCATCGAGATCCGCTTCGGCGGCGTGGTCGCGGCCGACGGCATCGACCTCGACGTCTATGAAGGCGAGAACCTCGCCATCATCGGCCCCAACGGCGCCGGCAAGACCACCTTCCTCAACATCTGCACCGGCTATCTGCGGCCGCTGGCGGGCAGCGTGCGGTTCAACGCGCGGGAGATCACCGCCCAGCCGCCGCGCACCATCACGCGCCTCGGCATCGCCCGCGCGTTCCAGATCCCGCAATTGTTCTCCGACCATACGGTGCTGGAGAACATGCTGCTCGCCGCCGCCGTGCGGCAGAAGCGCTGGAACCTGCTGAAGCCGCTCGCCGGCATCGCCGAGCGCGACGAGATGATCGCCCTGCTCGAGCTGGTGGACTGCGCCCAATACAAGGACAAGCGCGCCGGCGATCTGCCGGAAGGCCATCGCAAGCTGGTGGACATCGCCATCGCGCTCGCCCTGAAGCCGCAGCTCCTGCTGATGGACGAGCCGACCTCCGGCGTCGCCTCGGCGGACAAGTTCGAGGTCATGGAAATCCTGGTGGCGGCGCTCGCCAAGGCCAAGGTTTCCTCGGTGTTCGTGGAGCACGACATGGACATGGTGCAGCGCTACGCCAATCGCGTGGCGGTGTGGAGCACCGGCAAGATCAAGCGCGCCGGGCCGCCGAAGGAGGTCCTGGAAGACCCCGAGGTCATCCGCACGGTGATCGGAGTCTGAGCCATGCTGCTGCTTGAAAACATCTGCGTCTCCTTCGGCACCGTCCCGGTGCTGCGCGGCGTCTCGTTTAAGGTGGGGGAGGGCGAGGCGGTGGCCTTCGTCGGCCGCAACGGCGCCGGCAAGACCACCACGCTGCGCACCATCATGGGCTTCACCAAGAACACCGGCCGGCTCCAGTTCGACGGCGCCGACCTCAATACGGTGGAGGATTTCCGCCGCCCCGGCCTCGGCATCGGCTATGCGCCGGAGGACCGGCGCCTGTTCTCCCGCTTCACGGTGGAGGAGAACATCCTGCTGCCCGCGCAGGTGGCCAAGCTCTCGGCCGCCGAGACCAAGCGTCGGCTGGACCGGGTCTACGACATCCTGCCGGAACTGCGGGAAATGGCCCGCCGCCCGGCCGGCTCGGTGTCCGGCGGGCAGGGCAAGATGGTGGCGCTCGCGCGCGCGCTCATGCTGGCGACCCGCCTGGTGCTGCTGGACGAGCCGTTCCAGGGCCTCGCCCCGGTGCTCGCCAATCGCTACGCGGAGGCGCTGCGGCGCCTGCGCGACGCCGAACCGAGCCTCGCGCTCGTGATCACCGAATCCAACCCCCACCTCCTGCGCAGCTTCGCCGAGCGGATCATCACCATCGAGCGCGGCGAGATCGCCCAGGACGTGCGCAACGAAGGACTGCCCGCATGAACGCGCAAACCCCCGCCCCGGTCGCCGCCGCAAAGGGCATCTTCATCAACAACGCCTGGCGCCCCGCAGCGTCCGGCCGCACCGTTCCGGTCTATGCCCCGGCCGACGGCAAGGTGTTCGCCGAGATCGCCGCCGGCACGGCGCCGGACGTGGACGCGGCGGTGAAGGCCGCGCGCGCGGCGGTGGAAGAGGGCGCCTGGGGCCGGCTTTCGGCCACCGAGCGCGGCCGCCTGCTGGTGAAGCTCGGCATCGCCATCGCCGACCATGCGGAGGAACTGGCGCTGCTGGAAGCGCGCGACACCGGCAAGCCCATGAAGCAGGCGCGGGCCGACATGGTGGCCGCCGCCCGCTATTTCGAATTCTACGGCGGCGCCGCCGACAAGCTACACGGCGAGACCATTCCGTTCCTGAACGGCTATTTCGTCGCCACCGAGCGCGAGCGCTTCGGCGTGACCGGGCACATCATCCCCTGGAACTATCCCGCCCAGATGTTCGGCCGCACCATCGGCCCGGCGCTGGCGGTGGGCAATGCCACGGTCATCAAGCCGGCCGAGGACGCTTGCCTGACCCCGCTGCGCATCGCCGAGCTTGCGGCCGGCGTGGGCTTCCCGGAAGGTGCCATCAATATCGTTCCGGGCCTCGGCGAAGAGGCGGGCGCGGCGCTCTCGGCCCATCGCGACATCGATTTCATCGCCTTCACCGGCAGTCCGGAAGTGGGCGTGCTGATCCAGACCGCCGCCGCGCGCAACCACATCGGCTGCACGCTGGAGCTGGGCGGCAAGTCGCCCCACGTCCTGTTCGGCGATACCGACCTCGACGTGGCGATCCCGGTGATCGTCAACACGGTGGTGCAGAATGCCGGCCAGACCTGCTCGGCCGGCTCGCGCCTGCTGGTGGAGCGCGGCGCCTATGAGGAGGTGGTCGCCCGCGTCGCCGAGCGCTTCTCCAAGCTGCGCGCCGGCACGCCGGAGATGGACCTCGACCTCGGCCCGGTGATCAACGCCAAGCAGAAGGAGCGCGTGGAAGGCTTCTTCGCCCGCGCCCAGGAAAAGGGTGTCCCCGTTCTGGCCCAGGGCAGCATCGCCGAGGGCGTGCCGGAGGGCGGCTTCTATGTGACGCCGCGCATCTACGGCCCGGTGCCACGCGCCAACGAGCTGGCCACGCAGGAAGTGTTCGGCCCGGTGCTTTCCATGCTGCCGTTCGATGACGAGGCGGATGCGGTGGCGCTCGCCAACGGCACGGATTTCGGCCTCATGGCCGGCGTGTGGTCGCGCGACGGCTCCCGCGCCATGCGGGTCGCCCGCAAGGTCAAGGCGGGGCAGGTCTATGTGAATGCCTATGGCGCCGGCGGCGGCATCGAGCTGCCGTTCGGCGGCATGAAGAAATCCGGCCACGGCCGCGAGAAGGGGTTCGAGGCCCTGTACGAGTTCTCGACCCTCAAGACCATGATCATCAAGCACGATTGAGGAAACGGCACATGCGGCTGCAAGGTAAATCCGCCCTCGTCACGGGGGCGGCCTCCGGCTTCGGCGCGGAGATCGCCCGCCTGTTCGCCCGCGAGGGCGCGAAGGTCACCATTCTGGACCTGAACGGGGACGGCGCGGCGAAGGTCGCCCAGGAGATCGGCGCCGCCGCCACTGCGGTGCAGGGCGACGTCACGAAGAAGGCCGATATCGAGGCCGGCGTGAAGGCGGCCGTCGCCCATGGCGGCAAGCTCGATATCGTCATCAACAATGCCGGCTGGACCCATCGCAACAAGCCCCTGCTCGAAGTGAGCGAGGAAGAGTTCGACCGCGTCTATGCGATCAATGTGAAGTCGATCTTCCACATGATCAATGCGGTGGTGCCGGGCATGGCGGCGGCCGGCGGCGGCGTGGTGGTGAACATCGGCTCCACCGCCGGCATCCGCCCGCGTCCCGGCCTCACCTGGTACAATGGCTCCAAGGGGGCGGTGAACCTGCTCACCCGCTCGCTGGCGGTGGAACTCGCCCCGCAGAAGGTGCGCGTGAACTGCGTGGCGCCGGTGATGGGCGCGACCGCGCTGCTGGAGAGCTTCATGGGCATGCCGGACACGCCGGAGAACCGCGCCCGCTTCATCTCCACCATTCCGCTCGGCCGCCTCTCCGAGCCGAAGGACATCGCCAACGCCTGCCTCTATCTGGCGTCGGACGAAGCCGAATTCATCACCGGCGTGATCCTGGAAGTGGATGGCGGGCGCACCATCTGATCTAAATCGCGGACGCGGCGTGCGCCGTGTCCGCGATCCCGCGTCCGGAAAGGTGATGCCATGAGAGCGAGTGTCGTCATCGCCGAGGAGGATGTGGTCGCGAGCGTCGCCGACGCTTTGCAATACATCTCCTATTTTCATCCCGCCGATTACATCGTCCATCTCGCGCAGGCCCATGCCCGCGAGGAATCCCCCGCGGCGAAGGACGCCATCGCGCAGATCCTGGTGAATTCGCGCATGGCCGCGCTCGGCCATCGCCCCATCTGCCAGGATACCGGGCTGGTGGTGGCGTTCGTGAAGGTGGGCATGGACGTGCGCTTCGATACCGAGCGCGCGCTCGCGGATCTGGTGAACGAGGGCGTGCGCCGGGCCTATCTGGACGCGGACAATCCACTGCGCGCCTCCATGGTGGAGGATCCGCTGTTCGCCCGCCGCAACACCCGCGACAACGCCCCCGCCGTGGTGCATGTGGAGCTGGTGCCCGGCGGCACGGTGGAGATTTCGCTGGCCGCCAAGGGCGGCGGTTCGGAGAACAAGGCGCGCTTCGCAACCCTCAATCCCTCCGCCTCGGTGGTGGACTGGGTGCTGAAGACGGTGCCGGAGCTGGGCGCCGGCTGGTGCCCGCCGGGAATGCTCGGCATCGGCATCGGCGGCAGCGCGGAAAAGGCCATGCTGCTGGCCAAGGAATCCCTGCTCGAACCCATCGACATGACGCAGCTCCTCGCGCGCGGACCGGCGAGCCGGGAAGAGGAATTGCGCATCGAGCTGTACCAGAAGGTGAATGCGCTCGGCATCGGCGCGCAGGGGCTCGGCGGGCTGACCACCGTGGTGGATGTGAAGATCGCCACCTTCCCCACCCATGCCGCCTCCAAGCCGGTGGCGCTGATTCCCCAATGCGCCGCCAACCGCCATGCCACCATCGTGCTCGACGGCTCCGGCCCGGTGAAGCTCGACCCGCCGGATCTTTCCGCGTGGCCCGAGGTGGTGCTCGACCAGACGAGCGCGGCCGCGCGGCGGGTGGATCTCGATACGCTGACGCGCGCGGAGGTCGCCTCCTGGCGCATCGGCGAGAAGCTTCTGTTGAACGGGCGCATGCTCACCGGGCGCGACGCCGCGCACGCGCGCCTGTCGCAGATGCTGCGTGCCGGGGACCCTCTGCCGGTGAGCCTGAAGGATCGGGTGATCTATTATGTCGGTCCGGTGGATGCGGTGCGCGAGGAGGCGGTCGGCCCCGCCGGTCCCACCACCTCCACCCGCATGGACGGCTTCACCGAGGAGATTCTCGCCGGCACCGGGCTCATCGCCATGATCGGCAAGGCCGAGCGCGGGCCCCTCGCGATCGAGGCCATCGCGCGCCACAAGGCGGCCTATCTGATCGCCATAGGCGGGGCGGCCTATCTGGTGTCCAAGGCCATCAAGAGCGCGCGGGTGCTGGCGTTCGAGGACCTCGGCATGGAGGCGATCCACGAATTCGTGGTGGAGGACATGCCAGTTACGGTCGCGGTGGATAGCGCCGGGCAATCGGTGCATGCGCTGGGGCCGGCGCTGTGGCGGTCGCGGATCGCGGAACGGGCATAAGTTTTACCCCCACGGGGCAATCACTTTTATCACTTTCCAAGATGGCCTCATCCCTTGCTAGGGAGGAGGATGGTTTGCTTTGGAGTTGGTTCATGCAGGGTCAGGACGAGGAAACATTCGCCGATATCCGCGATGCGGTGCGCAAGCTCTGCGCAGGCTTTCCGGGCGAATATTGGCGACGTCTCGACCGCGAGGCGGCGTATCCGTCCGAGTTCGTGACTGCGCTGACCCAGTCCGGCTTCCTGTCCGCCCTGATACCGGAAGCCTATGGCGGGGCCGGCCTGCCCCTGTCCGCCGCAGCCGCCATCCTGGAGGAAGTGCAGCGGGCAGGGTGCAACGGGGGCGCCTGCCACGCCCAGATGTACATCATGGGCGCGCTGCTGCGGCACGGCAACGAAGCGCAGAAGCAGGCCTATCTGCCCAAGATCGCGTCGGGCGAACTGCGCCTCCAGGCGTTCGGCGTCACCGAGCCGACCTCCGGCACGGACACCTCCTCCATCAAGACCTTCGCGGAGAAGCGCGGCGACCATTATGTGGTCAACGGGCAGAAGGTGTGGACCTCGCGGGCGGAATATTCCGATTTGATGCTGCTGCTCGCCCGCACCACGCCGAAGGACCAGGTGAAGAAACGCACCGACGGCCTCTCGGTGTTCATCCTCGACATGCGCGAAGCCCGCAAGGCCGGTCTCACCATCCGCCCGATCCGGGCGATGATGAACCATTCCACCACCGAAGTGTTCTTCGACAACGTGCGCATTCCCGCCGAAAACCTCATTGGCGAGGAGGGCAAGGGCTTCCGCTACATTCTCTCGGGCATGAATGCGGAGCGCATCCTGATCGCCTCGGAATGCGTGGGCGATGCCAAATGGTTCATCGCGAAGGCCACCGCCTATGCCAAGGAACGGGTGGTGTTCGGCCGGCCCATCGGCCAGAACCAGGGCATCCAGTTTCCCATCGCCAAGGCCTATGCCCAGATGCGCGCGGCCGAACTGATGGTGCACAAGGCGGCGGCGCTGTTCGAGGCGGGGCGCGATTGCGGCGCGGAGGCGAACATGGCGAAGATGCTGGCGGCGGATGCCTCCTGGGCGGCGGCGGAAGCCTGCGTGCAGACCCATGGCGGCTTCGGCTTCGCCGAGGAATACGACGTGGAGCGCAAGTTCCGCGAGACCCGCCTGTATCAGGTGGCGCCGATCTCCACCAATCTCATCCTGAGCTATATCGCCGAGCATGTGCTCGGCATGCCGCGCTCCTATTGAGGTCGACATGAGCGAACCCCTGGACGTTGCCACCCTGCGCGGCTGGATCGGCCGCACCCACGAGGTGCGCGACCTCGTCACCGCCCGCGCGGTGCGCGAGATGCGCGCCACGCTGAACCGCGACCCCGGCGACCCCGCCCCCGGCGAGGACGCGACGCTCACCGCCCATTGGTGCCTCTCGCCGATCACGGTGGAGATGGACCGCCTGGGGCCGGACGGGCACCCCGCGCGCGGCGGCTTCCTGCCGCCGGTGCCGCTGCCGCGCCGCATGTGGGCGGGCGGGCAGCTCGATTTTCACGATGCGCTGCGGGTGGGCGACGAGGCCCGGCGCCTGTCGCGCATCGAGGATGTGGTGGTGAAGGAAGGGCGCACGGGCACTTTGTGCTTCGTCACCGTCGCCCACAATGTCTACACGGCCCGTGGCCTCGCCCTCTCCGAGCGGCAGGACATCGTCTATCGCGGCGTGGATGCGCCGGCGGGCGGCGCGGGCAAGAGCGAGCCGCCGCCGGTCGCCACCTGGCAGGAGGAGGTGGACACCTCCCCGGTGCTGCTGTTCCGCTATTCCGCCGTCACCTTCAACGGCCACCGCATCCATTACGACCGCACCTATTGCCAGCAGGAAGAGGGTTATCCCGGCCTGGTGGTGCATGGCCCGTTGCAGGCGACCTTGCTGGTGGAATTCGCCGCGCGCCTGCTGGGGCGGCCGCTGAAGCGCTTCTCGTTCCGCAGCGTGCGGCCGATCTTCGACGGGCCGCCCATGCGCCTCAACGCCGCCGAGGGCACCGAGGGGCTGGAGCTGTGGACCGGCGGCGCGGATGGCCGCCCCTGCATGATCGCGCAGGCGGTGTGAGCCGGCGGCGGGAAAGCCGCCGCGCTGACCGCGCGCGGCGCGCCCCGGGCCGGCGCGCCGGTGCGGCTCACAGGGTTTCGACGCGGTTCTTGCCGTTGCGCTTGGCTTCATAAAGCGCCGCGTCCGCCTGGGCGATGAGGCGGTCGATCGGCTGCCCTTTTTCCGAAGGCATGTAGACATGCACGCCCGCGCTCACCGTGACGCGCTCGGGCAAGGCCGTGCTGGTGGCGATGGACTCGCGCACGCGCTCGGCCACCTTCTTGGCTTCGGCCTGGGGTGTTCGGGGCAGAAGCAGCAGGAATTCCTCGCCGCCGAAGCGGCAGACCGCATCATCCTCCCGCGAGGCGGCGCGCATGCACTGGGCCACTTCCTTCAAGGCGATATCGCCGGCCAGATGGCCATAGCGGTCATTGTAAGGCTTGAAGTCGTCCACATCGACCATGATGAAGGCGAGCGGCGTGCCCTGGGCATTGGCGCGCGCCATTTCCTGGTCGAGCCGCTGGCGCAGCGCGCGGCGGTTCAGCGTGCCGGTCAGCGGGTCCAGCGAGGCGAGCTGGGTGAGCTTCTGATTGGCCTCTTCCAGTTGCTTGCGCTTGTGGTCGAGTTCCTGGATCAGGGCGCGTTCCTCGCTGACATCGTGGATCTGCGAAATGAAGCAGCGGGGCGAGCCGTCCTCGTTGCGCACCAGGGCGACGTTCAGCTGCGCCCAGATGATGCTTCCATCCGGCCGCACATAGCGCTTGTCCATCTCGTATTCGGAGATGACGCCGGCCTTGATCTCGGCGAGGTGCTTCAGATCGAGGTTCAAATCTTCCTGATAGGTCAGAGACTGGAAGTCGCGCGCCTGAAGTTCTTCTTCCGAATAACCGAACAGGCGGCATGCGGCGGGATTGGCGCGCAGGAACTTGCCGTCGAGATCCACCAGGGTGATGCCGATGGGGGCGTTGGCGAACGCGGTCTGGAAGAAATTGATGGCGGCGGTGCGCTGCTTGTCCGCTTCCCGGCGCTCGGCTTCCAGCTGGTCGCGCTCGATGGCGCGGCCCAGCGTTTCCGCCAGCAATTCCAGCAGCGCCATCGATTCGGGCGTGAAGGGGTGCTCGCGCGGCGTGGGGTCCAGCAGGCTGAAGGAGCCGATGATCGTGTCGCCGATACGGATCGGCGCGCCCATGTAGGATTCGAGCCCGGTCTCCGCATAGATCGGATGGGCGCGCAGAACAGGGTCCTGCGCCACGTGGGGGCAGGAAATGGCGCGGCCGGTGCGGACCGCCTCGCTGGCGAATGTGGCGCTCTCGGGGATCGCCTGCCCTTCGCCGATCGTCAGCGGGTGGGTGAACTGCATGCGCAAAGGCGTGAATACGCCGTCTTTCACTGCGGCGATGATCGCGACATCCATGCCGAAGATCGCGCGCGCCGATGTCAAGTAATGGTCATAAGTTTCGGTGATCGTGCAATTGGAGAGGCTAAGAAGTTGCCTCAAGGCGCGTAATGCCGCCGCCCAATCTCCACCCATGACCTCGCTAGACCGCGCCTCGCTCATTTAACCTCCGGAGAAAAGGCGCATTATACAAGATTCGCGATGGAATAATCGCAATAATACTTGTATTATATTTTTCGCAACCCTTGATTGCGGTCTCGCCCATGGTCATTCTGTTAACATAAATTCCACGAAGCGGACAGAAGCCTTTCCATCCAGCCTATGATGAATGCTGCCGTTATTGCCGGAAGGGAGCCTCAGTATAAGGCAAAGTGGATGTACACCCACGGCGCGGTGGTATAGCAGTCATCCGCCGCATCGGGATTGCCATGACCGACATAGCCTCGCGCGTTTATAATCATACCTGGAAGATCGATCCGATCGTCCGCTCGGTGATGGATACCGATTTCTATAAGCTGCTGATGGGGCAGACTATTTTTCGGCGCCATCGGGACGTGAAAGTCACCTTCGGCATCCACAACCGCACCAGCCGGGTGCGGCTCGCCGATATCATCGACATCGGCGCCTTGCGCGAGCAGCTGGACCATGTGCGCTCGCTCTCGCTCACGCGCGGGGAGTCCACCTGGCTGCGCGGTAACATGTTCTACGGCAAGCGCCAAATGTTCTCGCCCGACTACGTGGCGTGGCTGGAGGGCTTCCGCTTCCCCGCCTACCACCTGGAAAAGTGGGACGGTCAATATGAGCTGGTGTTCGAGGGGCCGTGGGTCGAGACCACCATGTGGGAGATCCCGGCGCTCGCCATCATCAACGAGCTGCGTTCGCGCGCCGTATTGAAGGGGCTCGGCAAGTTCGAGCTGCAGATCCTCTATGCCCGCGCCATGACGCGGGTGTGGGAGAAGATCGAGGCCATCAAGGCGCTCGGCCCCGTCAATGTCGCGGATTTCGGCACCCGCCGGCGGCACGGCTATCTGTGGCAGGACTGGTGCGTGCAGGCGCTCATGGAGGGGCTCGGCGAAACCTTCCTCGGCACCTCCAATTGCCTGATCGCCATGCGGCGCGAGGTGGAGGCGACCGGCACCAACGCGCACGAACTGCCGATGGTCTATTCCGCGCTCGCCCGGAGCGACGCCGAATTGCTGCGCGCGCCCTATCAGGTGCTGGCGGACTGGCAGGAGGATTACGAAGGCAATCTGCGCATCATGCTGCCGGATACCTACGGCACCACCGGCTTCCTCGCCCATGCGCCGGACTGGCTGACCGCCTGGACCGGCATTCGCATCGACAGCAAGGACCCCATCGAGGGCGGCGAGGAGGTGATCGCCTGGTGGAAGTCGCGCGGCCAGGACCCGCGCGAGAAGCTGGCGATCTTCTCCGATGGCCTGGATGTGGACGAGGTGGCGCGCATCCATGCCCGCTTCACCGGCCGCATGCGCCTGGGCTTCGGCTGGGGCACGCTGCTGACCAACGATTTCCGCGGCCTTGCCCCCAATGGCGCCTTGGACCCCATCTCCATCGTCTGCAAGGTCATCTCCGCCAACGGGCACGCAGCGGTCAAGCTTTCGGATAATCCCACCAAGGCCATGGGACCGCCCGCCGAAATTGAGCGATATCGCCGTTTGTTCGCGGTCGAACGCCAGATCGCGCGGCCCGCGACTGTGTGAGGCGCGTCGAAGATTTCGGCAGCGCTCGCGTTTGCCTTGCAGAGGGCATGCAAGAACTTGAGGCAATTGCATTTCATTTAGGCAAAGCCACTGCTGTTTCTCGGAACCTCTTCGCCGGAGCGCGGTTTTTCTGAGAGGGGAAGAAAATTCCAATGCAGGAGGAATGCATGCCTCAGAACTGGCGCGCCGAAGACGACCGGCACCGCAATGACGATCGCTACGGCTCCGATTGGCGCAACGAGGACAGCTTCCGCAGCGGACCGCGCGGCGGCAATGACCGCGAGGCCTATGCGCGCGGTCGAGACCAGGGGTATCGCGACGATTATGGGCGCGGCGGCGAGCGTTATTTCTCGTCGGAATCGAGCTATGGCAACCGCCCCGGCTGGCGCGACCCGTCCGGCGCCCGCGAGCAGGGCGGCCGCTATCAGGATTACGGCTCCGGCCCGAACCGTGACTATGGGCGCGGCCCCTATGAGGATTACGGGTCCGGCCGCGGGCAAGGCGCACGCGAGGAGCATTATTTCGGCGGCGGCACCTATCCCCGCTCCGATTTCTCCTATGGCCATGCGCGCGACGAGGACGCCTCTCGCTTCTCCCGTGACCGGCAGATGCGCCGTCCCGACTGGGGACGCGAGGAATGGGGCATGTCCGGCCCGCAGCAGACCGGGCGTGGGTCCTATGGCCGCGACAGCTCTTACGGCCGCGAGTCCTACGGCCGCGAGGGTTATTCCGGCCGGGATGCGGACCGCAACCAGGAACGCGGCCTCTGGGACCGGGCGACCGACGAGGTCTCCTCCTGGTTCGGCGATGAAGCCGCCGAGCGCCGCCGCCGCGAGGACGAGTATCGCGGACGCGGCCCCAAGAACTATTCCCGCTCGGACGATCGCGTCCGCGAGGATGTGAGCGACCGCCTGACCGACGACTGGCAGGTGGATGCGTCCGATATCGAGGTGACGGCCAGCGGCGGCGAGGTGACCCTCACCGGCACCGTTGCCGACCGCACCCAGCGCCGTCGCGCCGAGGATGTGGCGGAACAGGTGTCCGGCGTCCGCCACGTGCAGAACAACCTGCGGGTGCGGGATTTTTCCTCCGGCCTCGGCCAAGGGAATACCGCGAACACCATGAACACCGCGCACACCTCGGGCCTGACCGGGCAGAGCACCACCGGCCAGAACGCCGGCACCCAGGGCACGACCGCCCAGGGCGGCACGTCCCAGACTGGCCAGGCGAGCGTGCCAGGCACGGTGAAGCGCTGACCGATCGAGCGGTTCTTTCGGCGTGCCTGACCGTCGCCGGAACGGCCTGGATCTGAAGAGGAAGGGCGGCCCGCGGGCCGCCTTTCTTTTTCGGCATGCTCCTTGCTTGGCTCTCCCTGGAACGAGGGAGACCGGCATGTCCGAGAAAGTGATCAGCCTGCGTGGCGCCGCCCTGCCGTCGACGCCGACACCGTCGCCGAACCCGACCGTGGTCGCCGAACTGGAGCGCCTGCTGGAGGCCGCCCGCGCGGGCGAACTGGTGGGGCTTGCCGGGACCTTCCTGCACAAGGATCACAATGTGACCTATGCCTATGCGGGCAGCGTGGGCGGCTATGGGATGATCGGCGGGCTTGCCTGCCTCAAGGCGCGGCTGGTGGCCCGCCAGGAATGGGAAGGCTGAGCCGCTAAGCGCAGGCTCAGGAGGCGGGCTGTCCGGCCCGCTTCAACCGCAGCGGCCGCGCCGCAATGGCCAGCAGCGAGCGATAACGCCGCCGCGCGTCGCTGACCGTTCCATTGTCGCCGATCGCCGCTTCCTGCAATTCGGCGAGCGCGAACGGGCTCGGCTCGGCGGGCAGGGCCACCACTTCGGGCACCGCATCCAGAAGATCGAGCAGGTCGCGGGCGGTCAGCGCCGAAAGCGCCTGGCTCATGAGGCGGCTCTGATAGGCCTGACGCTCGGGGGTGAGGCGATCCCACGGCTCGAGCAAAGGATAACGGGCCCGCGCCGCCGCATGCGCCTTCTTCGCCATCCGCTGCACAAGATCCGCCGAAACCATCGCACCCTCTTCGCGCCGCACGCGCGTGTCCGCACGTCCCGCCCACGATGCCGCAAGGGAGTTGCCGGACTCTTTCCAACCGGGACATTGCGGGTTGCGGGGCCATCCGATCCTGTGGCTTGGTCAACGAAACGTTAGCGCCGGTGGGCGCGGATCAGGGCCGGTTCTCATGCGTTCGCGTTATCTCATTGTTTTTGCCTGGTTTCTTCTGCTCCTGCCGATCGCGGGCGTCCACGCCCAGGGCGTGCCGTCCGAGGGCGCACCCAAGGCGGTGCGCCCGCTCGAAACCCTGCGGGCGGAGATCGACCGTGTGGATGGGGAATTGCTCGGCCTGCTCAATGCGCGGGCGGGCATTGTCGCCGAAGTGGGCGCGGGCAAGGCCACGAGCGGCGGCCCGGTGTTCCGGCCGGGACGGCAGGCCGCGCTCCTGCGCCGCCTTCTGTCGCGCAACGGCGGTCCCCAGACGTCGCAGACCCTCGTGCAGGTCTGGACCGCCATTATCGCCGGCTCGATCCTGCAGCAGAAGCCGGATTTCCGCGTGGCCGTAGCGGGAGACGAGACGCAGGCAAGCCTTGCCCAAGCCTTCTTCGGCGCCGCGATCCCGCAATCGCGCCTCGCCCAGCCCGCCGAGGCGCTCGATGCGCTGGCTGCGGGAAAGGCCGATGCCGTTGTCCTGCCGGCGGGCGGGTCCTGGTGGCTCACCTTGCCGGAGGGGACACGCATCGTCGCCTCGGCTCCGCTGCTGCGCAGTGCCGATGCGCCGCCCCAGGCGCTGATCGTCACCCGCTACGAGGGCGACCCCTCCGGCGCGGACCTCACAGTGGCGCGCATGGCCGGCCCGCCGCCCGCGGGCGGCTCCGTTCTCGCACGGTCGGGCGAGGATAGGCTTATCGCCCTGCCGGCGGCGGGGGCGCTCCCCGCCGGCGCGTCCCGCCTCGGCCTCATGGCGGCGCCGCTCGCACCCCAGCCGTGAGGCGGCCCGGATCGCGCCGAACGGCGGGCGGCGGATTCATGTGCGGCGAACATTCGCCCGAAATCGGGGTTTCATCAGCCGGACTGTCGCGGAGAAGCTGCACCGAACCCCTGTTCGTCTTCGCTAAGTCATTGTTTCACGTGAAACATTTTGCGGATCCGACGGCCTTTGCGCCGCTGCGCCACTTGGAAAAGCGGCCACGGCCCCTCGGACGCAGGCCGCCTTCGCCCGTGACGTGGCCGGGTCCGCACGCTATAGGATGCCGCCAAACGCGACGGGAGACAGAAGCCATGGCCGTGACGCTCGCTGATCTGAAGGTGAAGCTCTTCACCGACGGTGCCGACAAGGCGCAGATCGTCGAGATGGCGAAGCAGGCCCATATCGCCGGTTTCACCACCAATCCCTCCCTGCTGCGCAAGGCCGGCGTTTCCGATTACGAGGCCTATGCCCGCGACCTCGTCGCGGCCGTGCCCGACCGGCATATTTCGTTCGAAGTGTTCTCCGACGAGATCGACGAAATCCGCGCCCAGGCTCGCGTCATCGCCACCTGGGGCGAGAATGTGCACGTGAAGCTTCCGGTCTCCACCACGCGCGGCGAGACGCTGTACCATCTGGTGCGCGACCTGGTGCAGGACGGCGTGAAGGTGAACCTCACGGCCATTTTCTCCGTGCCGCAGGTGGAATTGGGCGTCGCGGCCCTGGCGGGCGGCGCGCCCTCCATCATCTCCGTGTTCGCCGGTCGTTTGGCCGACCTCGGCATCGACTATGTGCCCGCCATCTCCAAGGCAGTGGCGCTGTCCCGCGCGACGCCGAACGTGGAAGTCATCTGGGCCTCCACCCGCGAGGTGTGGAACGTGATCGAGGCCGACCGCCTCGGTTGCCACATCATCACCGCGCCGGCCGACGTGCTGAAGAAACTGCCCGCGCTCGGCAGCAGGACGGCTGAGGAATTGTCCCTCGACGCCGTCAAGGCGTTCCGGGCGGACGCGCTGGCGACCGGGCTGACGCTGGATCTGTCCGGCCGCCGCGCCGCCGAATAGGGCCGCGGCCCGGTATTCTCCCGCCGCATGGGGGCAGGCGCATTGCGCCTTCCCCGCCCGGTGTTACACTTCGTGCCGAAGCGACATTTTGACCGCAGGCGCGCGAAGCTGGAAAACGGCGCGGGCGCAGGGCGGCGAGGGGTTTGAGATGAGGGACGAGACGCACGGGTCCGACAGGGACCCGGAGCGCTCTTGCCAGGATGGCGAGGTTCAGCCTTGCTTTCCTCCGATCCGCACCGCCTTTGGCGGGGACGCAGCGGAAGAGGTGGTGCTTGATCCGCGCCCGGAGGCGGATCCGTGTGCCGACACGCGCGCGGAGACGGCGCCGCCACACACCGCGCCTGCTTATTCCGCGCCCGTTTCTTCCCCGTCCGTTTCTTCCGAGCAAACCTTTGCAGCGCAAGCCTTGGCCGGCGAGGCCGCGCAGCGGCGCCCCGCGCAGCCGGGGCATGCCGGCAGCCGCGATTCGCGTCACGACAATGCCTGCGGCACCGAGGAGAGCGAGGACCCGCGCAGCCCGCCGCAGCCCGATCCCGCAGCCTCCAACACGCAGGCGGGCGAGGGCCAGCAGGCGGTGCCGTCCTGCGACCGCATCTATGCCGCGCTCGATCTCGGCACCAACAATTGCCGCCTGTTGATTGCCCGCCCCACCACTCGCAACTTCCGCGTGGTGGATGCCTTTTCGCGCATCGTGCGCCTGGGCGAAGGGCTCTCGGGCAGCGGGCGCCTCGGCGCTCCGGCCATGGGGCGGGCCATTGCGGCGCTGGAAGTGTGCGCCGGCAAGATCGCCGCCCGTGGCGTCTCCCGCGCCCGCATCATCGCGACCGAAGCCTGCCGCGCGGCGGAGAACGGCGCGGACTTCTGCGCCGAGGTCGAGCGCCGCACCGGCCTCGTGCTGGAAGTGGTGGACCGCCGCACGGAAGCGGGTCTTGCCGCCTCCGGCTGCGCGCCGCTGGTGGACCCGAGCTGCGACGGCGCCATCCTGTTCGACATCGGCGGTGGCTCGACCGAAGTGGTCTGGCTCGGCCGCCGCGCGGCAGGGGACGACGGGCCGCCGCGCGCCCGCATCCGCTCCTGGGCCTCCATGCCCGTGGGCGTGGTATCCCTGGCCGAGCGCCATGGCGGTGTGAAGGTGTCCCGCGCGTTGTTCATCAAGATGGTGGACGAGGTGCTGGATATGCTCGAAGGCGTGCGCCAGAGCTGGGGTGTGCGTCCGCCAGGCCGCATCCACCTGCTCGGCACGTCGGGAACGGTGACGACGGTCGCCGGCATCCACCTCGGCCTCGAGCGCTATGATCGCGCCCGCGTGGACGGCGCCTGGCTCCACGCCCGCGACATCAACGAGGTGGTGGACCGCCTCGTGGACATGTCGTTCGAGGAGCGGGTCTCCAACCCCTGTATCGGCGCGCAGCGGGCGGATTTGGTGCTCGCCGGCTGCGCCATCATGGAAGCCGTGCGGGAGGCTTTTCCGACGGATCGGCTGCGCGTCGCCGATCGGGGCTTGCGCGAAGGCATGCTGGTGCAGTTGATGCGGGCGGACGGGGCCTGGCGTCGCCATCGGCCCCAATAGGAGCATCGCGTGACCAATCCAACCCGGGGCCCGGATGGGCGGCCGCTGAAAGTGCGCGTGAAAAACGCCCGCAGCCGCACCACCTCCTCGCAGAAATGGCTGCAACGGCAGCTCAACGACCCTTATGTCGCCCGCGCCAAGCGGGAGGGCTATCGCTCGCGCGCGGCCTACAAGCTCATCGAGATGGACGAGAAGGCGCATCTGCTGAAAAAGGGCATGCGCATCGTCGATCTCGGCGCCGCCCCCGGCGGCTGGAGTCAGGTGGCGGCGAAGAAGATCGGCCTGGAAGAAGGGCGCGGAAAGATCGTCGCCATCGACCTGCTGGAGATGGAGCCGGTGACCGGCGTGATCTTCGAGCAGTTGGACTTCCTGGACGAGAAGGCGCCGGCGCGGCTGCTGGAATTGCTGGACGGGCGCGCCGACATCGTCATGTCCGACATGGCGGCCAACGCCACCGGCCACAAAAAGACCGACCACATCAAGATCGTCGCCCTGGTGGAACTGGCGGTGGAATTCGCCCGCCAGGTGCTCGCGCCCGGTGGCACGTTCCTCGCCAAGGTGATCCAGGGGGGCACCGAAGGCGTGCTGCTGGCGGACCTGAAGCGGGATTTCTCCTCCGTGAAGCATCTGAAGCCGGCGGCGAGCCGGGCGGATTCCGCCGAGCTGTATGTGCTCGCGACCGGCTTTCGCGGCAAGGCCGATCCGCTCCCCGGCGAAGCGGGCTATGCGCCCATCGGGCAATCCGCCGACTGAACGTCTCGCGTCCGCGCCGGCCTAATGGCTGATCATCCAGGGCCGCGCCGAGGGGAAGCTCTTGGCGCCGTTCTGGGCGGTCTTGGTGCGGCTCGTCATCTTGCCCGAACAGCAGTTGCAGCCCGCGCCGTGCTTGGTCGAGGCCTGGGCGGCGGCGAACTGGCCCACGCTCATGGGCGCATTGGAACTGCGCTCGTTGGTGGAAAGCGCCGTGCGGCGGCCCGCATCCATAGTGGCCAGGCGCGGCGCGCTGAGGATGGCGCGGGGCGAAGCGGCCGCGCAGTCCGGGCAGGCCTGGGGATGGTTGTATTCACTCATGGGCCGGATCTGCGTGAAGGGGCCGCAGGCGTCGCACATATAATCATAGACCGGCATGTCGCCCTCGTTTTCTGGCGTTCCTCGCGGGAGACCGGGGCGCGCACGCCCCGGCCGATGGCGCGTTTGCGATCACAGATCCGGCGAAAGCGGCATGTCGATGGAGCCGTCCAGGAATTTGGTCGGCCCCGCCGAGGTCGGATTGATGTCGAAGTCGAAGATTTCGGTGGGCAGCCAGAGCGTGGCGCAGGCGTTGGGAATGTCCACCACGCCGGAGATGTGCCCCTGCACCGGCGCCGTGCCGAGGATGGAATAGGCCTGGGCCCCGGAATAGCCGAACTTCTTGAGATATTCGATGGCGTTGAGGCACGCCTGGCGATAGGCGACATGGACGTCCAGATAATGCTGGCCGCCGGCCTCGTCCACCGAGATGCCTTCGAAGATCAGGTAATCCTTATAGTTGGGCGTGATGGGCGAGGGCTTGAAGATGGGATTCTTGATCCCGTACTTCGCCATGCCGCCCTTGAGCACGTCCACCTTCAGATGCACCCAGCCCGCCATTTCGATGGCGCCGCAGAAGGTGATCTCGCCGTCGCCCTGGGAGAAATGCAAGTCGCCCATGGAGAGGCCGCCGCCGTCCACATAGACCGGGAAATAGATCTTCGAGCCGCGCGAAAGGTCCTTGATGTCGCAATTGCCGCCGTGTTCGCGCGGCGGCACGGTGCGCGCGCCTTCCGCCGCCGCCTTGGCCTTCGCCTCGCCGGTGAGGCGGCCCATGTGGGCGGTGGGGCCGAAGGGGGGATTGGCGAGCGGCGGCACGCGGGTTGGATTGGTGGCGATGAAATCCACCTCGCGCTTGTTCCAGGTCTCAAGCAGCTTGGGATCAGGCAGGCAGCCGATCAGACCGGGATGGATAAGGCCGGCGAAATTCACCCCCGGAATGTGCCGGGACGAGGTGAACATGCCTTTGAAATCCCAGATGGATTTCTGCGCCTGGGGGAAGTGGTCGGTCAGGAAGCCGCCGCCGTTCTTCTTGGAGAAGAAGCCGTTGAAGCCCCACTGGCTGTCCGGCATGGCGCCGATGTCCAGCAGGTCCACCACCAGCAGGTCGCCGGGCTCGGCGCCCTTCACCCCGATCGGGCCGGAGAGGAAATGCACGATCGACAGATCGATGTCGCGCACGTCGTCGGCGCTGTCATTGTTCTTGATGAAGCCGCCGGTCCAGTCATAGGTCTCGACGATGAAATCGTCGCCGGGCTTCACCCACGCCACCATGGGAATGTCGGGGTGCCAGCGATTATGCACCATGTCATTGTCGTAGGCGGACTGGTTGAGATCGACCTTAATCAAAGTATCGGCCATGGACAGCTCCCAGCTTGCTTGACTCTCTTGGGCGAACGGAAAACTTGGGCGGTTGAGTGGGGGGCGCGTGCCTCACACCGAAAGGAATTTGGCGACCTTGGCCTCGTCGATGTCGGCCCGCAGGTCCTCGTGGACAATCGAACCGTTCTCCAGCACCAGCACCCGGTCGGCGATGTCGAGGGCGAAGGAGAGCACCTGCTCCGACACCACGATGGAGAGCCCCTTCTCGTCGCGGATGCGCTTCAGCGTGCGCGCCATTTCACGGATGATGGAGGGCTGGATGCCCTCGGTCGGCTCGTCGAGCAGCAGTACCTTGGGCTTGGTGGCGAGCGCGCGGGCGATGGCGAGTTGCTGCTGCTGGCCGCCGGAGAGATTGCCGCCGCGCCGCTTCCGCATCTCCAGCAGCACGGGAAACAGCTCATAGATGTCGCCCGGCACCTTCTTCGTGCCGGAGGCGACGAGGCCGGTCTCGATATTCTCCTCCACGGTCATGGCGGAGAAGATCATGCGGCCCTGGGGCACATAGGCGATGCCTTTCGCCACCCGCTCGTAGCTTTTCAAATCCGTGATCTCGCTTGCGCCGATGGAAACCTTGCCGGAGCGGGTCGGCACCACGCCCATGAGCGATTTCATCAGCGTGGTCTTGCCCATGCCGTTGCGGCCCATGATCGCCACGATCTCGTTGGGCGCCACGGTGAAATTCAGGCCGTGGAGCGCTTCGCTCTGGCCGTAGGAAACAACGAGGTTGGAAACATCGAGCATGTGGTGTGCCCCCATGGTGCCGACGACACCGGTCCTTGCCCGCCGCCGCGCGGGCTACGCTCAGCGCTGCGCGGGCCGAGGCCCTCAATGGCCGAGATAGACTTCGATCACCTTCGGATCGGCCTTCACCTTGGCCATGGATCCCTCCGACAGGATCTTGCCCTGGTGCAGGACCGTGACCTTGTGGGCGATGTCTTCGACGAACTTCATGTCGTGCTCGATGACGATCACCGAGCGGTCCTTGATGATGGTGTTGAGCAGTTCGGCGGTCTTCTTGCGCTCGGCGACGCTCATGCCCGCGACCGGCTCGTCGAGCATCAGCAGTTCCGGGTCCTGGATCAGCAGCATGCCGATCTCCAGCCATTGCTTCTGCCCGTGGCTGAGGAACTCGGCCTTGCGGTTCAACTGGTCGGCGAGAAAGATGGTCTCGGCCACGTGCTGCACCCGCTCGCGCACTTCCGCATCGCGCTTGAAGGCGAGCGCGCCGAGCACGCCGCGGCCGCGGGGAAAGGAGATTTCCAGATTCTCGAAGACGGTCAGGTCGTCATAGATCGACGGGTTCTGGAACTTGCGCCCCACCCCTTTGCGGACGATCTCGTATTCCTTCAGCTTGGTCAGCTCCGTGCTCTTGAACTTGACCGAGCCGGAAGTCGCCTTGGTTCGCCCGCAGATGAGGTCGAGCACCGTTGTCTTGCCGGCGCCGTTGGGGCCGATGATGACGCGGATCTCGTTTTCATCCACGTAGAAGGAGAGGTCGTCCACCGCCTTGAAGCCGTCGAAGGAGACGGTGAGCCCTTCCACGGCGAGGAGGAAGTCGGGCGCGATCTGGTCGGTGATGGGAGCGGCATTCATGGGTCTGTCTCCTCACTCGGCCAGGGTCGGGGCGGCGCCGGGGGCGGCACCGGCGCCCGCGGCGGGCTTGCGGGTGAATAGGGCGTCGATGCGCGGTTCCACATAGGAGCGGTAGAGGCCGGCAAGGCCGTTCGGGAACAGCAGCACCACGGCGATAAACAGGCCGCCGAGGCCGAACAGCCAGAGTTCCGGGAAGCTTTCGGAAAACGAGGTCTTCGCCCAGTTCACCAGCAGCGTGCCGTAGACCGCGCCGAGCAGCGAAAGGCGCCCGCCCACCGCCGCATAGATCACCATTTCGATGGACGGCACGATGCCGACGAAGGAGGGCGACATGAAGCCCACTTGCAAGGTGAACATGGCCCCGCCGATGCCGGCCAGCGCCGCCGCGAAGCAGAACACGAAGATCTTGTAGCTCGCCACGTCATAGCCGGAGAAGCGTACCCGGTCCTCCTTGTCGCGCATGGCGACCAGGATGCGGCCGAGCTTCGAGCGGCGGATGAACTGGCACAGCAGGATGCAGCCGATCAGTAAGCCGCCATTGATGAAATAAAGCACGGTCTTGGCGCTATCGGTGCGGATGTCCCACCCATGAAAGGTGCGCAGGTCCGTGATGCCGTTGATGCCGCCGGTATAGCCTTGCTGGCCGACGATGAGGATCGTCACAATGGCCGCCATGGCCTGGGTGATGATGGCGAAATACACCCCGCCGACACGTCTTTTGAACAAGGCGAAGGCGATGATCAGCGCGAGGATGGCCGGCACGAGGACGACCGCCGCCAGCGAGAAGCCCAGAGATTTGAACGGCACCCAGAAGAAAGGCAGTTCGGTGATCTGGTTCCAGTCCATAAAGTCCGGGATGCCCGGCGTGGACTGGATCTTCGTCGCTTCGGGACTAGAGGCTTCGAGCTTCAGAAACATGGCCATGCAATAGCCGCCGAGACCGAAGAATACGCCCTGGCCCAGCGAGAGAATGCCGGCATTGCCCCAGCACAGCACCAGGCCCACGGCGACGAAGGCATAGGTGAGATACTTGCCCACCATGTTGAGCCGGAACGGTTCGAGCGCCATGGGCAGGATCACGAACAGCAGCGCGGCCAGAATGAGCACGCCGATGAGATCTTTGGAGCGCAGGGTGAAGGCTTCGCTTTGCATCAATGCGCTCCTCAGCGGCGGACTTTGAGGACGAAGAGGCCCTCGGGGCGCACCATCAGGATGCCCACGACCACCATCAGGGTGAGCACCTTCGCCATGGAGCCGGACATGAAGAATTCCATGGTCGACTGCGCCTGCGAGATGGTGAATGCCGAGGCGATGGTGCCAAGCAGGCTTGCCGCGCCGCCGAAGACCACCACCAGGAAGGTATCGACGATGTAGAGCTGGCCCGCCGTCGGCCCGGTGGAACCGATCATGGTGAAGGCGCTGCCCGCGACGCCGGCGATGCCGCAGCCGAGGCCGAAGGTATAGCGATCCACCCGCTCGGTATTGATGCCGACGGCGCCGGCCATGGGGCGGTTCTGCACCACGGAGCGCACCTGCAGCCCCCAGCGGGAGCGATACATGAGCAGATAGACGGCGATGGCGATAAGCGTGGTGAGGCCCATGACGAACAGGCCGTTGATCTGGACCTCGATGGTGTCGGTGACGGGCAGCGAGCCCATCATCCATTCCGGCAGTTCGACGCCCACCTCGCGCGCTCCGAAAATGGACCGAAAGGCCTGCTGCATGATCAGCGACAGGCCCCAGGTGGCGAGCAGGGTGTCCAGCGGGCGCTTGTAGAGGAAGCGGATCATGCCCCACTCCACCAGCATGCCGAGCGCGCCGCTGACCACGAAGGCCACCGCCATCGCGATGAAGAAATAGATGCCGAAGAGGCCCGGCAAATATGTCTGGAACAGCTGCGAGGTGAGATAGGTCATGTAGGCGCCGAGGATCATGAACTCGCCGTGCGCCATGTTGATCACGCCCATCTGGCCGAAGATGATGGCCAGCCCGAGCGACATCAGCACGAAGACCGAGAACAGGATCAGGCCCGCGAACGCCTGCATGGCGAAGATGGAACCAAGCTCCCCGAGCGAATATCCCAGCATCAAAGCACCCCCGCAGCGTTCGCTGCCGCTCAATTCATGACGGAAGACAGTGCGGCCGACGCGCGGCCGGGCCGGAAGGCGGAGAAGAAGGGGACGGCGGCCCCCTGGCCCGGCCGCCGTCCCGCTTCCACGCGCTCGTCTTTCAGGACGAGCGGGAGATCATTGGTATCCCTTGGGGAAGGGGTTCGGCTCCACCAGTTCGGAGGTCTCGAACACCACGTCGTACTGCCCATCGGCCCTTGCCTTGCCGACGCGCGTCTTGCTCCACAGATGGTGGTTCTCATGGATGCGAACATAGCCTTCCGGTGCCTTGTCGAAGGCAACGCCCGGAGAAGCCGCGGCGATCTTGTCGATGTCGAAGGACCCGGCCTTCTCCGCCGTGAGCTTCCACAGCCAGGGGCCGAGATAAGCCGCCTGCGTCACGTCGCCGATGACGATCTTGTCGCCATAGGTCTTCTTGAACGCCTCGACGAATGCCTTGTTGTTGGGATTGTCGAGGGATTGGAAGTATTTCATGCAGGCGAAGGCGCCCGCGATATTCTCGCCGCCGATGCCCAGGATCTCGTCCTCCGTGACCGAGATGGTGAGCAGGGTCTGCTTGGAAAGGTCGATGCCGGCAGCCTTGAGCTGCTTGTAGAAGGCGACATTCGAGCCGCCCACGATGATGGCGTAGATCACGTCAGGCTTCGTCAGCTTGATCTTGTTGATGGCCGAATTAAATTGTGTGTGCCCGAGCGGGAAATATTCTTCGCCAACCACTTTGAGTTTCAGGAAGTTCTCGATGTGCTTGCGGGCGATCTTGTTGGACGTGCGCGGCCAGATATAGTCCGACCCGAGCAAATAGAAGGTCTGCGCCCCGCGCTCCTTCACCACCCAATTGAGCCCGGCGATGATCTGCTGGGTTGCTTCCTGGCCGGTATAGATAACGTTCTTGGACTGCTCCAGTCCTTCATAGAAGGTGGGGTAATAGAGCATGCCGTTATATTGCTCGAACACCGGGAGAACCGCCTTGCGCGAGGCCGAGGTCCAGCAGCCGAAGACCGAGGCGCACTTGTCCTGAACCAGCAGTTTTTTGGCTTTTTCCGCGAAGGTCGGCCAATCGCTCGCGCCATCTTCCTGAATGTACTTGATCTTGCGGCCGAGGATGCCACCCGCCGCATTGATCTGGTCGATGGCCAGCTTTTCCGCTTGGACCGAGCCGGTCTCGGAAATCGCCATGGTTCCCGTTACGGAATGAAGGATCCCGACCGTGACTTCGGTGTCGGTCACGGCGAGCCCGGTCGTATTCACCGCAGAAGTTGCCGGCACCTGCGCTTGGGCAACGCCGGAAAAGAGCGTCGTCGCGGGAATAAGGGAGGCAAGAGGCAGCGCGGCAGCGCCCTTCAAGACATCCCTTCGCGTTGCATTCATCTTGCTGTTGCGATCGTCGCCACCCGACATCAAGGTCCCCTCCAGCGCTTTACGGATCGAAGACAGGGCCGAATAGGCGCCTGCTTGGGTTCCATGGTTCCGGGGATGATGCGGCGCAGCAATACGGTGATTGACGTATATGGCCCGGCCAGAAAATCCGTATTGTCGATTTTGCGGAGAGGTTTCCTGCTCGCGTTTTAATTCGCGCGCGCAGGCGCGCGCACGTACCGTGCAGGCACTGCGCGCGGTTCTACTTAAGTTTCAGGAATATTGGGAAGCGTGAAAGATGCACAGAAACAATGCTTCGAGTTTGATCAGAGCGCAGGCAAAGGCGCGATAAATTCAGTCACGCATCCAAAAATAGGCTATGGCATAATGAATTATCTTGGGGATGACGCGCTTCATACGGCGATCTCGGGTGAGGAGAGGGCGGAAGCCGGCGCGGCGGCGCGGCAGATGTAGTCGGGGCGCGGGGCGGGCGGTTCGCGGGCCCGGAGACCTAAGGGAATTTGAATTCAGAGGGCCGGGGAACCTATGGCCGGGGAACAGCGGATCGTTCGGGTTCGACGCCAGTACAACAAATGGGTCGTCAACGAGACCCTGGAAGACTATGCCCTGCGTTTCACCGCCAAGAGCGCGCGGCGGTGGTCGTCATTCCGCGTCGCCAATACGGCGCTTGGTGCCATTTCCTTCCTGGCCCTGGAGGCCATCGGCGGAGCGATCACGCTCTCGTTCGGCTTCACCAATGCGATCGCCGCGATCCTGGTGGTCAGCGCCATCATTTTCGCAGCCGGCTTCCCGATCTGCTTCTATGCCGCGAAATTCGGCGTCGATATCGACCTGCTGACGCGGGGCGCGGGCTTCGGCTATATCGGCTCAACCTTCACCTCGCTGATCTATGCCTCCTTCACCTTCCTGTTCTTCGCCATCGAGGCGGCGATCATGTCGCTGGCGCTGGAGATGTGTTTCGGCATCCCGCTGGCGATCGGCTACATTATCAGCGCCCTGGTGGTGATCCCGCTGGTCACCCACGGCATCACGCTCATATCTCGGTTCCAGATGTGGACCCAGCCGGTGTGGCTGGCGCTGCATATCATCCCGCTCGCTTATATCGCCCTGACCCACGGAGAGGATCTTTCCGCCTGGACCGATTTCACCGGCCGCGTGGGGCCCGTGGACGGCAGCTTCTCCTGGCTCGCCTTCGGCGGGGCGTCCACGGTGGTGTTTGCGCTCGTGGCGCAGATCGGCGAGCAGGTGGATTTCCTGCGATTCCTGCCGCGCCGGGAAGCGGGCAACCGGGTCAATTGGTGGGGCAGCCTGCTGGCCGCCGGACCGGGCTGGATCATTCCCGGCGCGCTGAAAATGACGATCGGGTCGTTCCTCGCGTATCTGGCGCTTCAGCACGGGATCAGCCTCGACCACGCGGCCGAGCCGACGCAAATGTATCTGGTCGCCTTCGGCTCGATGCTGCCCTCGCAACAGGCGGCGCTCGCCTTCACCGGCGTCTTCGTCATCATCTCCCAGCTCAAGATCAATGTGACCAACGCCTACGCCGGCTCCATCGCCTGGTCGAACTTCTTCTCGCGGCTGACACATTCCCATCCCGGACGGGTGGTGTGGCTGGTGTTCAATGTTGCGATCGCCCTGATGCTGATGGAGCTCGGCATCTACAAGGCGCTGGACGAGATCCTCGGCCTCTATGCCATCGTCGCCATCGCCTGGGTGGCCGCTCTTGTGTCGGACCTCGTGGTGAACAAGCCGCTTGGCCTTTCCCCGCCGAACATCGAGTTCAAGCGCGCCCATCTCTACGACATCAATCCAGTTGGGGTCGGCTCGGTGGCACTCGGCACCGCGGTGGGCGTGCTGGCGTATTCCGGGCAATTCGGCCGCATGCTGCAGGCCTTCGCGCCTTTCTTGGCGCTGGCGGTGTCCTTCCTCGCCGCGCCGGCGATCGCGCTCGCCACCAAGGGGCGCTATTACATCGCCCGCGAACCCAAGGTGCAGTGGCGCGGCAAGGGCACGCTGCGCTGCTGCGTGTGCGAGCACAAATTCGAGCATGAGGACATGGCCCAGTGCCCGCTTTATGCCGGGCCCATCTGCTCCCTGTGCTGCTCGCTCGATGCGCGCTGCCGCGATCGCTGCAAGGAGGACGCCCGCGCCGCCGACCAGATCCTCGCCTTCCTGGCGGCGACCTTGCCACGCTGGGCGGTGAAGCGGCTGAATTCGCGCGTCGGGCATTACATCGCGATCCTGGCGACGCTGGCGTCCCTGATCGCCGCGATTCTCGCCATCATCTATTTCCACGCCACGTTCGAATCTCCCGCCTACGGGGAGGCGATCCGCACCACGCTCTGGACGGTCTATTTCGTCCTCATCATTGTCGTGGGCGTGGTGGCGTGGCTGTTCGTTCTGGCGCAGGAAAGCCGCAACGTGGCGCAGGAGGAAAGCCAGCGCCAGACCACCTTGCTGATGCACGAAATCGCGGCGCACAAGCGCACCGACGCCAAGCTCCAGCGCGCCAAGGAGGTGGCGGAGGCGGCGAATCTCGCCAAGAGCCGCTATGTGGTCGGCATCAGCCACGAATTGCGCACGCCGCTGAACGCGATCCTCGGTTATGCCCAGCTGCTGGAGCGCGACACGTCCATTCCCGCCGGCCGGCGCGATGCCATCCGGGTGGTGCGCCGCAGCGCCGAGCATCTCTCTGGCCTCATCGACGGGCTGCTGGACATTTCCAAGATCGAGGCCGGGCGCCTGCACCTGAACCGGGACAAGGTGCGCATCCACGAATTGCTGGACCAGATCGTGGACATGTTCCGCCTCCAGGCCCAGGCGAAGGATATCGACTTCCGCCACTCCCGGTCGGAGCGGCTTCCGCCCGTGGTGTTCACGGACGAGAAGCGGCTGCGGCAGATCCTCATCAACCTGCTCTCCAACGCCATCAAGTTTACCGCCGCTGGCCACGTGGCCCTGCGGGTCTCGTTCCGCAACCAGGTGGCAGAGTTCGAGGTGGAGGACACCGGCCTTGGGGTGGCGGAAGAGGACCGCGTGCGCATCTTCGAGCCATTCGAGCGCGGCGGCCGCGCCGGCACCTACAACACGGCCGGCATCGGCCTCGGGCTGACCATCACCAAGCTGCTCACCGAAATCATGGGGGGCGAGATCGTCCTGAGGAGCGGGCCGCAGGGCGGCTCGATCTTTGCCGTGCGGCTACTGCTATCGGAGGTCTCTACCCCGGACGACGCCGCCCCGGCGGAACGGCGCATCACCGGCTATCGCGGGGAGCCGCGCACCCTCCTGGTCGCGGACGATGATGCCGCCCACCGGGACCTGATGTGCGAATTGCTGCGGCCCCTGGGGTTCGTCGTGTTCACCGCGCCCGACGGCGTCGCCTGCCTGGAGCTCGCCGCGCAGGTGCAGCCGGACCTCGTCCTGCTCGATATCGCGATGCCGGGTCTCAACGGCTGGCAGGTCGCCCGCCGCCTGCGCGGCAAGGTGGCGCCCGGCGCCCGCATCATCATGATTTCCGCCAATGCCGGCGATGCCGGCCGGCCCGAGGCGGAGGGGCGCCATCACGATCAGCAGATCGCCAAGCCCGTGGATCTGCGCCATCTGCTCGAACAGCTGCGTGGCCAGCTGACGCTCGACTGGATCTATGACGGCGATCCCCCCACCGCGCCGGAAGAGCCGCCTGGCGAGATGATCGCCCCGGCCAACCGCCATATCGACGAGTTGCTGAAGCTCGGGCGCATCGGCTACGTGCGTGGCATCCAGGCGAAGCTCCAGGCGCTCGGCGAGGAATCACCCGATCACGCGGAATTCGTCGCGCAGATGAGCGATATCGTCCGCAGCTTCGATCTCAACCGTTACATGACCGTTCTGGAGGGCCTTCGCAGCGATGATGCATAGCGCCAAGCGACGCGACATCGTCCTCGTGGTGGACGATAGCCCGGAAACCCTGAGCCTGCTCACCGATGCGCTGGAGGAGGCGGGCATCACCGTGCTGGTGGCGGTGGAGGGTGCGAACGCCCTCGCCCTGGTGGAGCAGATCACCCCCGACATCATCCTGATGGACGCCATCATGCCCGGCATGACCGGCTTCGAGACCTGCCGGGCGCTGAAGACCAACAAGGCGCTCGCCCACGTGCCGGTGATCTTCATGACCGGCTTGTCGGAAACCGAGCATATCGTTCAGGGGTTGGAGGCGGGCGGCGTGGATTACGTCACCAAGCCCATCGTGCCGAGCGAGATCATCGCCCGCATGAAGGTTCACCTCGCTAATGCGCGGCAGACGCAAGGGGCGCACGTGGCGCTGGATGCTGCCGGGCGGTTCCTGCTCTCCGCCAATCTCGACGGGCGGGTGCTGTGGAGCACGCCGCAGGCCACCCGCCTGATGGCGCAGATCGCCCCGGCGCAGCCCGGCGAAGGCTTCGTCCTGCCGGATGCGGTGCGCCGATGGCTCGAGGCCTGTCAGGCCTCCGACGCGGCGCAGCGCGACGGGATCGACCTTTCCCTTCTCGCCGAGGCGCCGCGCACGCTCAAGCTCGCCTATGTCGGCCAGATCGGCGGACGGGAATTTCTGCTGCGGGTGATCGAGGAGGCCCCGGCCAAGGACGAAGAGGTTCTGCGGCGGGCGCTGTCCATCACGCAGCGCGAGGCGGAGGTGCTGGTATGGATCGCGCGCGGCAAGGCCAATCGCGACATTGCCCAGATCCTCGGCCTCAGCCCGCGCACGGTGAACAAGCATCTGGAGCAGATCTACGCCAAGATCGGCGTGGAAAACCGCGCATCCGCCACCGCACTGGCCGTGCGGGCGCTCTCCGGCCAATGAAAAAGGCGCCCATGGGCGCCTTTTGACTCGGTAGAGGTCTGCCGGATCAGCGGCCCCAGCCCGGCGGAACGCCGTGGCGGGAGATGGCATCGACGATTTCCCGCTGGCGCCGGTCGGACCGCTTCATATGCACCGCGATCACCGCGTGGGCGGAGGGAACCGCGAAGAACAGCGGAAAGATCAGGCCAAGCAGCACGCACGGCACGATCAGCACCAGATTGAGGATCGCCGACACAGGCTGCGCGTTCAGCAGCAGGCCGAGCGGGGGAAGCAAGGCGGCGACAATGTAGATCATGGGTGTTGACCGGCGCTCCGAGGAACCAGGATTTCATATGGGGGAGATCCTGGCCGCTTCAAGATTGCGGGGCCCGCCGGCCCGCGGATTGCGCAGATGAAGCCGCTGTTCAGGACGCGAGCCGGGGCGCGTCTTCCTCGCGGCGGGCCGCGATCCATACGCCGGCTGCGTCCACGATGCCGGGCCCGGCGCAAAAGCCGGCCTTGGCCAGGAAACCACGCAGGGCCGGAAGCGCGCCACACCCCGCCGCGCGGGCCACATGCACCAGCAACCATCCGCCGCGCCGCACGAAGCCGCGGTTACGCTCGATCGCGGCGGCGAAATCTTCATCCATGGCCAGGTGGTCGATGATGAGCGCGTCGGCGGTGCCGTGGGCGACCTTGTCGAGGTTGCGGGGGGCGCAGCCCACGTTCGTGAAGCCTGAGCGCCACAGGCCGAGCGCGAGATTGAGGCTCTCCTTGCCGAGCACGACAACGTGATCGCAGGGACGAAGATGAGCGAAGGCGGCGATTTCCTCGATGGCCCAGCTCGGGTTCGGCTTGGGGGCAGCGGTGACGCCGGCCGCCTGCGCCGCGACCGCCGGCAGGCGGTGCCGCACGGGCATGGTTTGTTCGCTCCGCCGTGGACTGGACGGCTCGGGTTCGATCTCGGGGTCGTCTTCGCGCCGCCGCACGGCGGCGGTGTTGATCTGGGGCATCGCGCCCTCCTTCTGTGACGCCAGTGCGGGGCGAACCCGACGCTGCGGAAGTAAGGATGCAACACCCCTCATAAGCGCTCCATCCGAAAGGCGGCGCCCGCGCATAAGGCCCCCGTAAACAGGCTGGAGCCTGGCTTTATGCCGTACCGGAGGAGGGCGGGCGACTTGAAAAACAGGCCATGGCGGGATTGAAAAAGATGGTCTAAGAGGGCACTCCAAGCGGAGCAAGATTGCCTGCGCCCATGCTTTCCCGCCAAATTCCCCGCGAAATCCTCATCCCCCTGATCGTCGCCTGTGCGCTGTTCATGGAGCAGGTGGATTCCACCGTCATCTCCACTTCCCTCCCGGCCATCGCAACCTCGCTGGGCGAGGATCCGGTGGCGCTGAAGCTGGCGTTGACGTCCTATCTGCTGAGCCTTGCAGTGTTCATCCCCGCTAGCGGCTGGGCGGCCGACCGCTATGGCGCGCGCACCGTGTTCCGCGCCGCCATCGTGATCTTCACCATCGGCTCGATCCTGTGCGGCATGTCCACCAGCCTGTCGGACTTTGTGCTCTACCGCATCATCCAGGGCATGGGCGGGGCGATGATGGTGCCGGTGGGCCGGCTCGTGATCCTGCGCAGCATCCCCAAGGCGCAGCTGGTCTCGGCGCTCGCCTGGCTGACCGTTCCGGCGCTGCTGGGGCCGGTGCTGGGACCGCCGCTCGGCGGCTTCATCACCACCTATTTCGACTGGCGGCTGATCTTCTACATCAATGTTCCCATTGGCGTATTGGGCGTGATCCTCGCCACCCGCTTCATCGAGAACGTGCGCGAGGAGGATGTGCCGCCGCTCGACCTGCGGGGGCTCGTGCTCTCAGGCATCGGCCTTTCCGGGCTGGTGTTCGGCTTCGCGGTCTTCGGGCAGGAGCTCGTGCCGCTCTGGGTGGCCGGAGGCGTGACGGCCATCGGCTTGATCGCATTGATTTTTTACGTTCGCCACGCGCGGGTGACGCCGCATGCGGTGCTCGATCTCAATCTGCTGCGCCTGCCGACTTTCCGCGCCGGGGTGATCGGCGCTTCGCTGTTTCGCATCGGCATCGGCGCCCTGCCGTTCCTGCTGCCGCTGATGCTTCAGCTCACGTTCGGCCTCTCCCCGTTCGCCTCCGGCCTGATGACGTTCGCGGCTTCGGCCGGTGCGCTGATCATGAAGACCACCGCGGCGCCGATCATCCGCCGTTTCGGATTTCGCCGGGTTCTCGTAGTGAACAGCCTGCTTTCGGCAGCTTTCATCGCCTCTAACGCGCTTTTCACCCCGAATACGCCGACATTCGTCATCATGGCGGTTCTGCTCATCGGCGGCTTCTTCCGCTCGCTGGAATTCACCGCGCTGAACGCGATCGCCTATGCCGATGTCGAGCCCGCCTCCATGAGCCGGGCGACCTCCTTCGCTAGCGTCGGGCAGCAGGTGTCGATCTCGCTCGGGGTCGCGACCGCCGGCATCATTCTTGAGGTGATGCGCGACCTGCGGGGGGAGACCAACCTGGTATTGGCGGATTTCACGCCCGCCTTCCTCATTGTGGCGCTGATCAGCGCCTCTTCGGTCATCAGCTTCCTGCGCCTGCCGAAGGATGCGGGCGCGGAGATGGCGGGGCGCAAGGTCACGCCGGTCGAGAAGGACAGCCTGCCCGATCCCCGGGGCGAGGTGCAGCCGAACCCCTGACCGGCGCGCCGCCGTTTGGTCGATCATGGACATGATGAATGTCCGTGCTCTGCCTTCTGCCCATTGCGCGCCGCCCTGTCCCGGGTTTAGGCGGGAGCTGAACCGGCGGTGCACCCGCCGCAAGGGAGGCTCAAGAACACCATGTCACAGTCCGTCATGATCATGTCCGGCGTGCGCACGGCCATCGGCACCTTCGGGGGTGCGCTCGCTTCCGTCCCACCCACCAAGCTTGGCAGCCTGGTGGTGGCCGAAGCGCTGAAGCGCGCCGAGGTGGAAGGCGCGGACGTGGGCACCGTGGTGTTCGGCCATGTGATCGTCACCGAGCCGCGGGACGCCTATCTCAGCCGGGTCGCGGCGATCGAGGGCGGCATTCCCAAGGAGGTGCCGGCCATGAACGTGAACCGGCTGTGCGGCAGCGGCGCCCAGGCGGTGGTCTCGGCCGCGCAGGCAATTCTTCTGGGGGATTGCGACGTGGCGGTGGCCGGCGGGGCGGAATGCATGAGCCGCTCGCCGCACCTTTTGTCCACCTCGCGTTTCGGCCAGCGCATGGGGGACATGGCCGCCTCCGATCTGATGATCGGCGTGCTCACCGACCCGTTCGGCCACGGCGGCATGGGCATTACGGGCGAGAATGTCGCCGAGAAATGGAACATCACCCGCGCGGCGCAGGACGAGCTCGCCCTCACCAGCCAGCAGCGTGCCCGCGCGGCCATCGATGAAGGCCGCTTCCAAGACCAGATCCTGCCGGTGACGGTCACCGTCGGCCGCAAGGAAATGGTGTTCGACACCGACGAGCACCCCAAGGCGACCTCGGCGGAGACCCTCGCCGGCTTGCGGGCCGCCTTCAAGAAGGGCGGCACCGTCACGGCCGGCAATTCCTCCGGCATCAATGACGGCGCCGCCGGCCTCGTGCTGATGGCGGAGGATCGCGCGGCGCGCTCCGGCAAGACGCCGCTGGCGCGCATCGTGGGCTATGCCCATGCCGGTGTGGAGCCGGGCGAGATGGGCATCGGCCCGGTGCCGGCGGTGCGCAAATTGTGCGAACGCACGGGCCTGAAGGTTTCGGATTTCGACGTGATCGAATCCAACGAGGCGTTCGCCGCCCAGGCCTGCGCCGTGGCGCGGGAGCTGGATTTCGATCCGGCCAAGCTCAATCCCAATGGCGGGGCGATTGCACTCGGCCATCCGGTTGGGGCCACCGGGGCGATCCTGGTGGTGAAGGCGCTGAACGAACTTCAGCGCGCCGGCGGCCGCTACGGGCTGATCACCATGTGCATTGGCGGCGGGCAGGGCATCGCCTTGGCCATCGAACGGGTGTGAGGGCTTAGTCCGCCCGCGTCCCGGCTCGCGTCCCGCCGAGGGCCGACACGGGGAGCGGGTGTGGAACAAAGGGCGCTTTGCGGGCCGCCCGTGATTCGCGCCCGGTTTGTTCCCGGCGCGTTCGGATGGGGACGACGGACGTGTCCCGCGATGGCACGGCCGTCTTTGAAACGCCCGGTGCGGCTTCCCTCTCCCCAACCCTCCCCCGCAGGCGGGAGAGGGGGCACGTTGGGATCGCGGCTGGGTCCAGCCTCCCGCCAAATGCAGCGGAAGAGCGGCGTCAGCTGGCGCGGCTCGGCTGAAGAGCGAACAGGGCGGGTTGAGGATGGCCGTCGCGGGCGCACAGGCGTGCCACCGCCGTTTGAACCCGTGTGGCTCCGGCGCGCTCCATGAGGGCACACGGGCCGAGCGTGAAGCGCAGGGCGAGCTGCGCACCCTTATCCATGTCGGCAGGCGTAGAGGCGCCGGCGTTCAGCAGCTCCAGGGCCGGCACGAAGAGCGCGCCCAGAAGCCGCTGCTCGATCTCGTCGGCGACTTCGGACGAGGGAGCCGCGGCATCGGAAACCTCCCAGGCCGCGCCGCTCTCGCCCTGCCGCACCAGGGCGGCGCAGGCGCGATAGAAGGGGCCGAGGGGCGAGAGATTCTCCATGGCATGGGCCGCGACCGTCGCCCCGATGAGGTTCATCACCTTGAACGGACCCGCGGCAATGCCGAGCCGCTCGTGGGCGACAATGTCCACCTCGGACGGACTGGCCCGCAGGTCCTGAACGATATGGGCTGCCTCGTTGTAATAGGGGCAGAAGAAGCGGTTCACCACGAAGCCCGGGGTATCCGAACAGCGCAGCGGCACGCGGCGCGTCTGCTCCAGGAAAGCGAGAGCCCGCGCCACGGTTTCCGCCGAGGTCCGCTCCGCCCGCACCACCTCAACCAGCGGGCTGACTTCCGCCGGGCTGAAATAATGCAGGCCGAGGAAGCGCGCGGGATCGGGCAGCACGTCGGCGATGTTGCCGACCCTCAAGGCGCTGGTATTGGTGGCGATGATGCTGCCGCGCGCGATGTGCGGGGCAAGATCCGCGAACAAAGCGCGCTTCACTGCCAGATCCTCGAACACCGCTTCAATGATGAGATCGCGCGTGCCGGCCTCCCCAAGGTCGCGCGCCCCGACGATGCGGCCGAGCGCGGCATTGGCGTCATCCGCGCTCATGCGGTTGGAGGAGACCCAGCGCTCATAGGTCTTGGCGGCCCGGGCCTTCAGTTTTTCAACCGCGTCGGCGCGCGCGTCATACACCACCACCTCGATGCCGTGGCGTGCGGCGTCGAGGGCGATGCCGCCGCCCATCAGGCCGGCGCCCAGCACGCCGAGATTTGGCTTGGTCATGTCGTCTGGTCCTTGATGAGGGCATCGACCTGTTGCCGCTCCGTGGGCCGCAGGGCGCCGGGACGGGTGCGATAGGTCGCGATCAGGCTGTGCCGCAGGAGAGCCGCATGAAGAGGGGCATCGGCATCGCGCGCACCGGCGCGGATCGCGGCGCATAGCGCGGCCGGGGAGGGCGCCTGCGCCGCTTCAAGGCACCCTGCTTCCGCCTCGCGGGCGAGGGCTTGTGTCTCCAGCTCGCGCCCCGCGATGGCACAGGCATTGGCCACCATGGCCGCCTGATAACGCTGGTCGCCGGAGAGCTGGGGCGCGATCTCCTCCTGCAGTGTCTTGCGGGCGATGGCCAGCAGGTCCGCACCGAAGGTCTGGCCGGTCATGGGCGAAGCTCCCACGTGGCGGGCGCGGTGGCGCGCAGAACAGAGAGTTCCAATTCGTCGGCGATCCGGCCGGTGAGGGCGAGTTCCAGCGAGCTTTCCTGCCCGCTCGCATGCCGCGCGCCCTGCTGAAGCGCGATGATGGCCCAGCGGATGTGGGCCATCACCTCGAAATAGCGCACGCGGGCATCGTCCACCGGCTGGCCGCTTTCGGCCGCGTAACCGGCATAGAGATCGGCGCGTTCGCCCATGCCGCCCGCTTCCAGGTCCGGGCGGCCGAAGCGCCAGCATTCGGCACAGAACCAGCCGAGATCGGACATGGGATCGCCCCAGCCGGCGAATTCCCAATCCAGGATGGCCGTCACGCCCGCACCGTCGAGCATGTAATTGCCGGTGCGAAAATCGCGGTGGATGAGGCGGATATCGCTCGGCGGCGGGGCGGTCACCTCGCCCCAGCGCAGGCCCCAGTCCAGCGCCGGACGCGGCACGCCCAGCGCATCGAGCGCGGCGCGCAGATCGGCGATGTCGGCGCGGGCGAAATCCTCCGGCGGCGGGGGCAGGAAAGCGAGGGCGGGGTGGGGCGGGCGCACACGGTGCAGCTTCGCCATCTCCGCCCCGAGCCGATGCAGCAGCGCACGCCGGTCGCCGCCGAGCGTGGTGTCCTTCACGACGCGCGGGCCGAGCGCGGTGCCCTCCACGCGCTCCATCAAGGCAAAGGGGGTGCCGAGCAGGGACGCATCGGCGCAGGCGAGGATGGGCCGGGGCACGGTGACGCCCGCGTCATAGGCGGCCTTGATGATCCCGAATTCCGGGACCCGCCCATGACTGGAGCCCACCACGCTCGGCGCATCCTTGCGCAGCACATAGGAGCGCGCGCCCGCTTCCGGGCCGCCTTCGATGGTGAGGTCGAGCCGCCAGTTCTGCTGGATCGCGCCGCCCTTCAGCAGGCTCGCCGCGCGCGGCACCACGGCGGTGGCCCCGAGTTCGCGGGCGAGAAAGGCGGCGAGCGCGTCGAGGGGGAGGCCCGCTTCGGGAGGCCCCTCACTTGCCATGGGGCACGCCCCAGCGCCAGAAATCCTGGCCTTCCCGCGCATAATTTGCGGCCAGCACCATGTCGTGCACCTCGCTCGCCCCGTCCACCAGCTTCGCCTGGCGGGCATAGCGATAGATCCATTCCAGCGGCGTGTCCTTGGAATAGCCCTTGGCGCCGCAGAGCTGCAGCGCGGTGTCGGCGCACAGGTGCAGGGTTTCGGCCACATGGTTCTTGGCCATGGAGATTTCCTTGCGGGCCTTGTCGCCGGCATCCAGCAGCCAGGCCGCCTTCATCACCAGCAGGCGGCCCACCTCGATCGCCGAGGCGGCGCGCCCAAGCTTGATCTGCACGCTCTCGCGATCCGCGAGGCGGATGCCGAAGCCGGTGCGCTCGCTGGCATAGGCATGGCCGATCTCCAGCGCCCGCTTGGAGAGGCCGAGCCAGCGCATGCAATGGGTGAGGCGCGCAGGCCCAAGGCGGATCTGGGTGACACGCAGCCCGTCGCCTTCCTTCATCAGCACGTGCTCGGCCGGGATCTCCAGGCCGTCGAAGATCAGTTCGCAATGCCCGCCATGCTCTTCCGGCCCCATGATTTCGATGCGCCGCGCGATGTGCCAGCCGGGCGCCTTGGCGTCGAACAGGAAGGCGGTGAGGCCGGTGCGCGGGTCGTCCGAGGTGCGCGCCATGACGATGAACCGCTGCGCCGCCTCGGCCCCGGTGATGAACCATTTGCGGCCAGTGATCACATAGCGGTCGCCGCGCTTTTCCGCCCGCGTCAGCATCATGCCGGGGTCGGAACCGCCGCCGGGATGGGGCTCGGTCATGGCGAAGGCGGAGCGCATCTCGCCGGCGATCACGGGCTTGAGCCACCAGTCCTGTTGCGCCGGGGTGGCGACCTTGGACATGAGCATCATGTTGCCGTCGTCGGGGGCGGCGGCGTTGAAGCAGGCGGGGCCGAAGATGGAGCGGTTCGCCTCCTCATACATGGCGGCCTGCCCCACCATGCCGATGCCCATGCCGCCGAGCGCCTGCGGCACCTGCGGCGCCCAGAGGCCCTCCGCGCGGGCTTTCGCGCGCACCCGTTCGAGCACCGGCTCGGCGATGTTGTCATGGGCGTCGTAATTCGCGCGGTCCGCCTCCAGGGGCAGGATGTGATCGGCCACGAAGGCGCGCGTTTGGGCGCGAACGGCCTCGATATGCGGGGGGAGGGTGAAGTCCATCGGAGCCCCTGAGGGAATTAGAGTGAGGAAACGAGATGCCCGCCGTCCACCGGCAGGACCACGCCGGTGAGTGTCGGTGCTGCATCGCCCGCCAGCAGCAGCAGGGGCGCGTCGAGATCGGTGAGGCGGGAGAGCCGGCGCTGGGGGATACGTTTGATGAGCGCCTGGCCGGCGGGGGAGGCGAAGAAATCGGCGTTCAGCTCGGTCTCCAGATAGCCGGGCGCGAGCGCGTTGACGCGGATGCCGTAGCGCGCCCATTCGAGCGCCAGGGCCTGGGTCATCTGCGCGAGGCCCGCCTTGGCGATGGTGTAGGGCGCCACGTTCCCCGCCACCCGCAGCGCCAGGATGGAGGCGATGTTGACGATGCTGCCACCACCTTCCGCCTTCATGGCGCGGGCGGCCCCCTGGGCGACGAAGAAGGCGCCGCGCAGGTTGGTGTCCACCACCTTGTCGAACGCGTCCGGGGTCAGGTCCAGCGCCGGGGTCGTGTCGGCGACGCCAGCATTGTTGATCAGCACGTCCAGCCGGCCGAGCGTGCGCTGCACCTCACCGAAGAAGGGCGCGATGGCGGCGTCGTCGGTCACGTCGAGGGCGAGCGGGGTGATGCTCCATCCCTTGGCCTTCGCCTCTTCCGCCAACGCCGCGAGCCGGTCGGTGCGCCGCGCGGCGGCGATGACGCGCGCCCCGGCCCCCGCCAGCAGCCGCGCGAAATGTTCGCCCAGGCCCGAGGAGGCGCCGGTGACGACGATGCCCTTGCCGGCGACGTGGTGCGCCAGATCCATACTCTCAACTCCGCATCGTTCGGCCGGACTCAGCGCTGCATGCCCCAGCGGCGCACAGTGTAGCGCTCGATGGTCTGGAAGATGACCCCCTCGATGAACAGGCCCACGATCATCACCGTCATCAATCCGGCGAACACCCCGGCGGTCTCCAGCAGATTGCGGTTCTCGAAGATGAACCAGCCGAGCCCGCCCTGGCCGGCCGAGACGCCGAACACCAGCTCGGCCGCGATCAGCGTGCGCCAGGCGAATGCCCAGCCGATCTTCAGGCCCGAGAGGATCGAGGGAAACGCCGCGGGGATGAGGATCTGCACCACGAAGCGCAAGCCGCGCAGGCCGAAGGTCTGCCCCGCCATGCGCTGGGTTTCCGACACCGCCAGGAACCCCGCATGGGCGTTCAGGGCCACCGCCCACAGCACCGAATGCACGATCACGAAGATCAGGCTCGGCACGCCGAGGCCGAACCACAAGAGCGCCAGCGGCAGCAGGGCGATGGCCGGCATGGGATTGAACATGGCGGTCAGCGTAGAAAGCAGATCGGTGCCGATGCGGGTGGAGACCGCGAGCGTGGTGAAGATGGCGGCGAGCGCAATGCCGAGCGCGTAGCCCATCACCAGGATGCGCATGGATACGCCCAGCCGCTGGGGGATGCGCCCGTTGATCGTATTGTCCCACAGGGATTGCAGGGTCTCGCTGAAGCTCGGGAAGATCAGCGGATTATCGAGCCAGCGGCCATAAAGCTCCCACACGATGGCAAGCGCCACGAGGATCAGCGCGCGCCGCACGATGGCGTGGGCGAACATGCGCTGGAAAAACGGCAGCGGCGCTTCCACCGCGCCGGTCGTCACCGGCGGCAGGGTGGTGCGGACATATTCAGGCCGGATCACCGGCTCCAGCTTCATCGCGGTCTGCGACATGGGTTTCCTCCTCGGGATGGGTTCGGCGGCCGCGACTTCAGTGAGCCGGCTGGGCCTCGTCGAACAGCATGGTGTGGATGCGCCCGCAGAGGGTCTGGAACTCGGCGCCGCCCTGGTGGCTGGCGTCGAAATGATGGGAGTTCAGCTCCGCCTTCACCTGGCCGGGATGCGGCGAGAGCACGAGGATGCGGTTGCCGATCAGCACCGCTTCCTCGATGGAATGGGTCACGAACACCACGGTGAAACGCACATCGTCCCATAGATCCAGCAATTCCTGCTGCATCTTGCGGCGGGTGAGCGCGTCGAGCGCCGCATAGGGCTCGTCCATCAGCAGCATGTCCGGCCGCATGCCCATGGCGCGGGCGATGGCCACGCGCTGCTTCATGCCGCCCGAGAGCATGTGGGGATAGGCATCCGCGAACTTGGTGAGGTTCACCTTCTCCAGCACATCCATGGCGCGCATGTCGGCTTCGCCCGCCGACATGCCATTGGCGCGCAGCGGGAAGGCCACGTTCTGTCGCACGGTCTTCCAGGGCATGAGCTGGTCGAACTCCTGGAACACCATCATGCGGTCCGGACCCGGGCGGGTAATCTCCTGGCCCTTGAGACGGATCGCGCCCTGGGTGGGGCGGATGAAGCCGGCGATGGCCTTGAGCAAAGTGGATTTCCCACAGCCCGAGGGCCCCAGCAGGACGAAGCGGTCGCCGGGGAAGATCTCGAAACTCACCTGGGACGTCGCCGTGACCAGATGGTCGCGCGTCTTGTATTGCAGCGTCACGCCGTCCACTTCGAGCAGCGGCTTGATCTTGGCGTCGGGATAATGCGGCGTGGGCATGTGTTTCATGTGGCTCCCCTGAGGGTCGATCTTTTTATTGCTTTTCAATGTCTTGAACAGGCTTGGCGGGCCGGCGCGGATCAGGCCTTGGCTTTGGCGGCGATGAAGCTTTCCACCGCCTTCTTATGATCGTCGGTGGAGGTGATCACCGCATAATGGGAGGAAATCAGATCGAGATTGGTGCGCAAATCGTTGCGCATGCCCTGGTAGACCGCGCGCTTGATCATGCGCAGGGTCAGCTGCGGGGCCCGGGCGATGCGGCGGGCGATCTTCTCCACCTCGCTCACCAACGCCGCATCGTCGAATACCTTGTTGACGATGCCGATGCGCTGCGCCTCTTCCGCGTCGATGAAGTCGCCGGTGAAGAACAGTTCCAGCGCCTTCGCCGTGCCGACAAGGCGGGGCAAATAATGCGCGCCGCCGGCGCCGGGCACGAGGCCGACCTTCACATAAGTCTCCGCGAAGCGCGCGCTTTTCGCGGCATAGCGCAGGTCGCACATGAGCGCGAGGTCCATGCCGGCGCCGGTGGCCACCCCGTTCACGGCCGCGATCACCGGCTTGTCCAGGTCCTCCAGCGTGAGGGGGATGCGCTGGATCTTCTCGAACAATTCGTCCTTGCGCTGCGCGGGTCCCTGCTGGAGCCGGTCGCCCATCTCCACGATGTCGCCGCCGGAGCAAAACGCGCTGCCGGCACCGGTCACCAGCACCACCTTCACGGCGGGGTCTTTCCGGCATTGCTGGAGCGCGTCGGTCCAGGCCGCGATCATGTCGAAGGTGAACGCGTTCATCCGCTCGGGACGGTCGAGAAGGATGGTGCCGACGCCGTCGCTGACGGTGAATTTGAGATGGTCGCTCACGAGATCCGCTCCAATTCCTGGTCCGCCTCGGCCTGGGTCAGTGCGTGGATTTCCGCGTCCGAGAGGCCGGCTTCCGCGAGGATTTCCGCGCCGTGCTCGCCCAGGCGTGGGGCATGATGGCGGATGCGGAACGGCGCCGCGCTGAACGACACCGGCTGGCGCATGGAGCGATAGGCGCCCTCGCTCGGATGCTGCTCGATGGAGAAGAAACCCACCTCCTGGAGATAGGAGTCCTCCAGCAGGTCCTCGAGCCCGTTCACCGGCATGCAGGGGATCGAAACCCGGTCGCAGAACGCTTCCCATTCCGCGGTGGTGAAGCGCACCGCTTCCTGTTCCACGGCGGCATAGAGCACATCGATATTCTGCACCCGCTCGCCCAGCGTCGCGAAGCGTGGGTCGTCCTTGAACTCGGTACGGCCGGTGAAATCGAAGAAGTCGCGCCAGTTGCGGTCCGAATAGGGCAGGATGCAGGCGTGGCCGTCCTTGGTTGCGTAGGGCTTGCGGCGCGGGGAGATCACCCGGTTGAAGCCGGGCGGGCCGAGCGGCGGTTCGAAGGCCGCGCCCACCATGTGCTCCACCAGGTTGAACTCCACCATGGTCTCGAACATGGGCACCTCGATCGCCTGTCCCCCGCCGCCATTGGCGCGCTGGAGCAGGGCCGCCATGATGGACGAGGCGATCGCCTGGCCGGCGATCTTGTCGCACAGCACGGTGGGCAGATAGCCCGGCGCCCCGTGCATCGCCGCCTGGAGCGCCGAGAGGCCGGAGCCGGCCTGGATCAGGTCGTCATAGGCCGCCTTGTCGGCATAGCGGCCCTTGGCGCTGAAGCCGTAGGCGCCGCAATAGACGATGTCGGGATTGAGCGCCTTGACCGCCTCATATTCATAGCCGAGGCGGGCGATGGCTTTCGGCCGCATGGAATGGACGAACACATCCGCCCCCGCGATCAGCCGCCCGAGCGCGCCTCGCGCCTCGGGCCGCTTCAGATCGAGCACAAGCGAGCGCTTGTTGCGGTTGAGATGCAGGAAATTCCCCGCCATGCCGGGCGTGCGCGAGGGCTTGTAGCTGCGGAAGGTGTCGCCTTCCGGGGATTCCACCTTCACCACGTCCGCGCCGAGATCGGCGAGGATATGGGTGGCGAAGGGCCCCATGATGACGCTGGTCAGATCGATGATGCGCACGCCGGCGAGCGGGCCGCTTTTCTCAAATGAAGACACGACTCTTGCTCTCCTCAATCCTGCGCGCCGCAGGGGCGCAGGGCCACCAGCATGGGCCAGAGGGCATCTCCGCCCTTGCCGCACACCGCGCGGCCGATGCGTTCCTGCCAATGGGCCTCGCGGCCGAATTCATCGCGCCAAGCCCACAGCCGGCGCGTGAAGAAATGCAGCGGGTGCTCGTGGGTGAAGCCCATGGCGCCGTGCACCTGGTGGCAGATTTCCGCCACCTTGCCGGCGGCTTCCCCGCAGCGCGCCTTCGCCACCGCCACCGCGAACGGAAAATGCGTCCCGCCCCAGGCGGAGGCCGCCAATTGCGCCGCCGCGCCCGCCGCCGCGCATTGGCCGGCGGCTTCCGCGAGCATGTGCTGCACCGCTTGGAACCGCCCGATGGGCTTGCCGAACTGCTTGCGTTCGTTGGCATAGGTGAGCGCGAGGTCGAGGCAGCGCTCCATCGCGCCCACCATCTGCTGGGCGCGGATGAAGGCGCCGAACATCATCAGCCCGTCCGCATCCGCAAGCGCCGCGGGCAGCGGGCGGATGCTGTCGGCGTCCACGTGCACATCCGCAAGCGTGAGGCTGTCGCGCGGCTCGTTCGCCACGTTCCGCCGGGTGCGGACCGGCCGGTCCGCATGGGGCAGCAGCACGAGATGGGCGGCGCCGTCGCCGTCCTGCGCGACGAGCAGGATGAAGCGCGCCTGCGCCCCCCAGGGGACGGAGGGCAGCGTCCCGTGAAGCACGGCGCCTTCGGCTTTGAATGAAAGCCTGAGGGCGGCACCGCCACTGGCCGCGAGCGTCACCGGCCCGTCCACGGCGTCGCCGCCCGCGCACGTCCAGAGTGCTTGGGCGATCAGCGTTTCGGCGAGTGGCGCCGGCAAGGCGTGATAGGCCGTGCGGCGGATGATCTGGCCGGCGGTGACGGCGGAAAGGCCTGCGCCGCCGGCCTCTTCCGACACCAGAGCGAGGGGCAGCCCGGCTTCGCTCACCGCATCCCATGCGGCGACGGGAAAGGCACCGTCATCGGCCGCCTTCAGGCAGGCGGGCGTCACGTGGTGCGTCAGCAGCCGGTCCGTCTGCTCCAGCAGGATGGCGGCGAAATCGTCCTCTTCGGACGCGGCGGGGGCGGTGTTGATATCGAGCATGGGGTGTCTCAGCGCAGTCCGAGGCCGCGCGCGGTGACGCTGCGCAGGATTTCCCGCGTGCCGCCGCGCAGCGTGAAGGAGGGGGCCCGCAGCATCACGTCCGCGAGGGTCTCGGCGAACGGATCGTCCTGCGCATCGAGGCTGGATTCCACCGGCATGAGGCGGCGCGCCACCTCGGGAATGTCGCGCTCGAAGGCGGTGCCGACATCCTTCACCAGGGCCGCTTCCACGTTCGGCATTTCGTTGCGGCCGAGCAGAGCGGCGACGGAAGCCGACATGTTCATGAGCGCGGCCATATGGGCGACCAGGCGCCCGGTTTCCACGGCCTGCTGGCGGTCGGGCTCTTGGCCGATGCGGTCCACCAGCTCCACCAGCAGGCGGTAGTCGGACATGAAGCGATCCGGGCCCGAACGCTCGAAGGCGAGTTCCTGGGTGACCATGTCCCAGCCCTGGCCCTCCTCGCCCACCATGAGCGCGTCGGGCACCACATGGTCGGTGAAGAACACCTCGTTGAATTCGTGATTGCCCGAAAGATCGTAGATCGGCCGCACCTCGATGCCGGGGGCGGACATGTCGATGATGAACTGGGTGAGGCCGCCGTGGCGGTCCGGGCCGGCATCGCCGGTGCGCACCAGGGCGAGGAGATAATGGGCGCGGTGGGCGTTGGTGGTCCAGATCTTCGAGCCGTTCAGCACGAAGCCGCCCTCGGTGCGGGTGGCGCGGGTGCGCACGGCGGCAAGATCGGAGCCAGAATCCGGCTCGCTCATGCCGATGCCGAAATAGCATTCCCCGGCGCAGATGCGCGGCACGATCAGGTTTTTCGCGTATTCCGTGCCGTGCCGCAGGATTTGCGGGGCCGATTGCCGATCCGCGATCCAATGGGCGCCGCAGGGCGCGCCGGCGGCCAGCATCTCCTCGGTGACGACGAACCGCACGAGGCTGGAGCGCTCCTGCCCGCCATAGGCTTTCGGCAAGGTCACGCCGACAAATCCGGCCGCCGCCGCGCGCTTGGAGAAGGCGGGGTCGAACGTGCTCCAGGAACAGCGATGCGGGACGAACAGGCCGGCCTCCCGCTCTGCTTGCAGAAACGCGCGAACATCCTGCCGGACCTGCTCCGCTTCAGCCGGAAGATGGTCGAAGCCGAATCGAAAGCTTTGCATATGGGCGGCGCTCCCTCGTCACTCTACTTATCCCCGTGGCTTTGCGGGGTGCGGTGTTGTTGAGGGGAGAAAAGCATTCGAGCGGGGGCTGCGGCAAGCGCATTACACATATATGGAAAAATCATCAGATATGTGATCAGTTGAGGCGCGAACCGAACGGGAGCGGCCATGCGGAAGCCTGCAAAATCCAGCATCTTCGTAGAAGACGAGGGGGTTCGCCCGGTCACGGCGGTCGGCGACATGGCCGACAGTCCGGTCGTGAAATCCGCCGAACGGGTGCTCCGCATCCTGGAATATTTCGACGAGATCCAGCGCGACGCGCGCGTCACCGAAATCGCGGCGCATCTGCAGTTTCCCCAATCGTCCACCTCGGCCCTGCTCAAGAGCTTGGCGCAACTCGGCTATCTGGATTACGATCGGGTGCGGCGTACCTTCCTGCCCACCGCCCGCGTGGCACTTCTGGGCACGTGGCTGAACGAGGGGCCGGTGCACAACGGCCGATTGCTGCGTCTGATGGAGGAAGTCTCGCGGGAAAGCCGCGACACCATCATCCTCGCGGTGCGCAACGGCATCTATTCCCAATATATCCACGTGGTGCAGGCGACGACGCCGATCCGCTACCACGTGCCCCAGGGCTCGCGCCGCCTGCTGGCGTGGTCCGGCACCGGCTTCGCCCTGCTGATGCGAGCCCCGGACGAAGAGGTGCGCGCCCTCGTCGCCCGCACCAATGCCGAGGCGCCGAGCGACCGGCCGCGCATTGATTATCGTGCTGCATTGGACCATGTGCGCGAAGCGCGGCGCGACGGCTATTTCTTCTCCCGCGCCCTGGTCTCGCCCGGCGCGGGCGCCCTCGCCATGCCGCTGCCCGACGGCATTGAGCGCCGCAATCGTCCCATGGTCATCGCGGTTTCCGGTGTCCTGGAAGACATCGAGCGGCGCGAGCATGAAATCATCGCACTCCTGCGCGACACCATCGAGCGCTATCTCGTCTCGGACTGAGCGCATCAAAGGGCGCCCGCGGGCGCCCTTTTTCCTTCCCGTGCTTTGCTCAGTTGCCGATGCGCTCGCCGATGAAGGGGAAGAAGACATCTTGCCATTTCTCTGGCATCTTCTTCATCATTCCTTGGTCCACCATGTATTTCGCATAGGTCATCACGCCCTGCGGCTCGGTCTGGTAGATGATCGAGCCGTCGGTGATGATCTTCTCCGCTTCCGCCTGGGCGAGCTGGACGGTCTCGGACTTCAGGTAGATTTCCGCGGCTTTCTTCGGATCGGCGCGGATCAGCTTGCAGGCTTCGTCCAGTCCTGCGAGCAGCGCCTGGGCCACCTTGGGATTGGCATCGACGAAGGATTGCATGCCCGCCAGCGTGGCGGCCGTGGCCTCCTTGCCGCCGAACAGATCGGCGGAAACCAGGATCTTGCGGATCTTCGGGTCACGCTCGAGGATCTGGGAGAATGGGGGAGTCGCGAAATAGCCGCCGATCGCTTGTCCCGCGAGCAGGGCCGCCGTCGCGTCGGGATGAGGCAGGCTCGCCATGAGCGCGTCGGCCTTGCCCTTGTCCCCGAGGTCGCGCTCGGCCGCCACGCGCAGCAGGATCGCCTGCGGGGAGTTGAAGGCGGGCACCGCGATCTTCGCATCCGGCGTAAAGTCTTTGAACGACTTGATTTCCGGCCGGTTGGTGAACAGCGTGTAGGTGACGACGGAGAGACCGCCGAGGCTTTTCACCTGCTGGCGGCCCCGCGTCTTGTCCCAGGCGATCAAAGCGCCGGCGGTGCCGAATGCACCGAAGTCGATGCTGCTGGAAAACAGCGCATCATTCATGGCGGCCGAGCCGGAGAAGCGGTTCAGCGTCACCTCGAGGCCGGGCAATCCCAGCGCCTTGGCCTGCTTGTCGAACAGCTGTTCGTGCGCCGCCACCACGATGGGGAGATAGACCAGGCCATATTGAAGGCCGATGCGCACCGTCGATGTTTCCGCGCGCGGGGCGCTTGAAAAGACAATGCAGAAGGCCGCGACGAGACAGGCGATGGCCCTTTTTGGGGCGTTCATGATCATTTCTCTCCCTTGATTTTCGGGTGCGCGGCCGTGGCAGATATCGTCCGCTTCTTCCGGCGGTCCCATTTCGGGTCGCCGGGCGCAAACACCGGGCGGATCAAATCATCCGGCCCGCCGGTCGCGCAACGCGCATCGCGTCCTTGGAAGTGAATATCACGGATGTGTTGAACCGTTGCGGTGCGGCATGCGCGGGCGCGGCCCCGCACCGCCGAGGCGCGCTGCGGTCTTACGTCTGCGCCGGACCGTCAGTCTGGGCGTTCTGGAAACGCGCCAGCTGCGCTTCCAGCTCGGCGATCCGCTGGTCGCGCGCCTCCAGCGCGGCCGCGACATCGGCCGCCTCGAAGCGCTGGGGAATGTGCTGCGGGCAGTTCATGTCCCAGGCCTTGAGCGTGAAAATCAGCGCCTGCTCCGGCACGCCCTTGTAACCCTCGACGCTCAGGGCCTCCAGCAGGGCGGGATCGTCCTCCACCACCCGCGCCGTGCCCCACATCTTGATGCGCCGCCGGTTCGCATAATCGATCATAAAGATGTACGCGGCCGGGTTCTCGCTGAGGTTTCCGAGCGTGATGTATTGCCGGTTGCCCTTGAAATCGGCGAACGCAATGGTCTGCGCGTCCAGCACGCGCAGAAAGCCCGCAGGGCCGCCCCTGTGCTGGATATAGGGCTGGCCGTTGGCGCTGGCGGTGGCCAGGAACACGCTGGTCTGCGCCGCCACGAAGGCCGCGAGGTCCGGCGTGATCACGTGCCGCCAGCCGCCGCTTTCTTCCATCCGGCGATAGCCGGCGCGCGATCCCTTCAGGGTCTGGATCGCCTTCACGGCGGGGGAGAAGGCAATGTCGCTTGGAATGGGTGAAGGTGAGGTCATAGGTGCCTCCTGCAGGTTGCCGACGATCCCGCTACGGTGGGTTTCCGGCGGGGGACCGGCACGGCTCAGGCCGCCTTGAAGGCGGTGACGACGACCGGGAAGTCGATCTCGGTCTTCGCGACTTCGTTGATGTAATTGGTCCAGGTGTTGAGCGCGCCGTGAAGCACGATCTCGATCACTTTCCGGTCGTCATAGCCGGCGGCCTTCACCGCGGCGCCTTCGCTGGCGTCCACATGACCGCGCTGGTTCCGCAACGGCTGGGCCGCGGCGGGCGCATCCTCGATGGTCGCGGGGGTGGGAATGCGGGGAGCGGACTCGTGGGACATGGGATCATCCTCGTGAGGGGGCGCCGATGGCCGGCGTCCATGAGGTGAAGATGATCTCACGCGCTCAGAACGATAATCCCATAGGTTCGCAATTGATTATTCCACTAAGTGGAATGATGGGTGAACCGCCGGGGACGCGGCACGGGGGATGCGTTGAGACGTGCGTCGTTCAAGGCGACGGACAAGCCTCGCTCCGGGGCGATCCGGCGCAATGGCCACGCCAAAGCTCCACTTCGCGCAGCCTTCGCGTTTGATCGACAACCGCGATTGCGCGCCCGCGTCCTCGCTTCAGCGCGCGAGCTTTTCCAGGCTCTCTGCTGCGAGCCGACGGGTGAGTTCGCCCGCCGGCAGGTGCCGGGCGAGGCGCGCGGCCTGGCCGGACCACAGATTGGTGAAGGCGTCGGACCCCTCCGCCTCCGCCCCGACGCGCAGCGGCGCGAGCGCGCCTCCGGCGAGCGGAAAGCTCGGCGCATCGGGGTTGAGCGGGCCGATCTCCCGCATGATCCGGTTCATGACGCCACGTGCGGGCCGGCCGGTGAACAGGTTGGTGAGGGCGGTGCTTTGGTCGTCGGCCGCATCGAGGGCGGCCCGATGGACCGGCAGCACGTTCGCCTCGGGGCTGAAGAGATAGGCGGTGCCGATCTGCACCGCCGCCGCGCCCAGCGCCAGGGCCGCGACGATGCCGCGCGCGTCGGCAATGCCGCCGGCAGCGATAACCGGCACCGAAACCGCGTCCACCACCTGTGGCACCAGGGCGAAGGTTCCGGATTGGAGATTCAGATCGTCGCTGAGAAAATGCCCGCGATGGCCGCCGGCCTCCAGGCCCATGGCGATGATGGCATCGCACCCGTGCTGTTCCAGCCAGACCGCTTCGGCGACGCAGGTGGCGGAAGAGATGACCTTCGCGCCGGTGGCCTTTACGCGCGCCAGCAGAGGGGCTTCGGGCAGGCCGAAATGGAAGCTCACGACCTTCGGGCGCTCGGCCTCGACGATGGTGCAGAAAGCGTCATCGAACGGCGCGCGCCCGCCGGCGGGGATCGGCGCTTCGGGGTCGAGGCCGCGCTCCAGATAATAAGGCGCAAGGCGCGCCCGCCAGCGCAGGGCGCGCTCCGGGTCCGGCTGGGGCGGCGTGTGGCAGAAGAAGTTGAGGTTGAGCGGGCGCCCCGCAAGGCCGGGACGCACCGCTTCGAGATTGGCACGCAATTGGTCCGGCGTCAGGAGTGCGCACGGCAGCGCGGCCAATCCGCCTGCGGTCCCCACGGCGACGGCCAATTCGGGCGATCCCGGGCCGGCCATGGGGGCCAGCAGGATCGGAAGCTCGATGCCGAAGAGATCGAGGATGCGTCGGTCGGGCCATTGGGACATGACATTGGCCTCTTGAAGCTAGGGCCCGGCGTGCCGGCGCCGGAACCGCGATGAGATCAACGAGGGTCGAAATCGCGTTGACGGTTCGTTCCTCAAATGAGAATATAATTATTAAATCATTCTCAAAATCAGATCAAGCGGATCGTCGACCTTGGATTTTTCAACCCTTGAGATCTTTGTGGCCGTGGCCGAGGCGCGCAGCGTGACGCGGGCCGCCGAGCGGCTCGGGCGCGTGCCCTCCAACGTGACGACCCGCCTGCGCCAGCTGGAAGACGATCTCGGCACCGCCTTGTTCCTGCGCGAGGGCAAGCGCATGGACCTCACTGCCGAGGGCGGCACCTATCTCGATTTTGCGCGGCGCATTCTCTCGCTGGGCGCCGAGGCGCGGGCCGCGCTGACGCCGGACCTTCCCACGGGTCGGCTCAGGATCGGCACCATGGAGAGCACGGCGGCGAGCCGCCTGCCGGCCCCGCTCGCCGACTTCCATCGCGCTTGGCCGGAGGTGGACCTGGAATTGAAGACGGGCACCAGCCGGGCCCTGGTGGGCGATGTGCTCGAGCATCGTCTTGATTGTGCCCTGGTGGCGCGCATGCCCGGGGAGGAGGGGCACGACCCGACGCTGATCGTGGAATTGGAGAGCAGCGCGGTGTTCGAGGAAGAGCTGATGCTGGTGCTTCCGGCGCGCCATCCCCCCGTACGCACGGCGGACGATGTTGCCGTAAACCGGCTCGCGGCGCTGGAGGCGGGGTGCACCTATCGCCGGATCGTCGAGACTTGGCTCGCCCGATCCGGGGTTGGCGAGCGTGAATTGCGGCCGCTGGAGCTGCGCTCCTATCACGCAATCCTCGCCTGCATCGCGGCGGGCGGATGTCTCGGTGTGGTGCCGCGCTCGGTCCTTGAGCTTCAACCCCGGATGGCGAGCGTCAGCTGCCAGCCCCTGGCTTCGGTTTCCACCCTCCTGATCCGTCGGCGCGGCTTTCGATCGGCCGCGTGCGACGCGTTCCTGGCGACGCTCAGGGCCAATTCCACAAATTCACGAGCGTAATATATATAAAATCAATTGACATAATGTAGATCATCGCGCCACCCTGTTTGGAAGCATCACGGAGGTCCCATGGGCACCGCTTTCCAGAGTGGCGACGCGCTCAATTTCTTCTGGTTCATCCCGACGCACGGGGATGGGGCCTATCTCGGGTCGGAGACGCGTCAGCGCCCACCGGAATTCGCCTATTTTCGAGAGGTCGCGCAGGCGGTGGACCGCCTCGGTTTCAAAGGCGTGCTGCTGCCCACGGGCCAGAGCTGCGAGGACAGCTGGATCACCGCCGCCGGCCTGGCCACCGCGACCGAACGTTTGAAGTTCCTGGTGGCGCTGCGCCCCGGCGTCACCTCGCCCGCCTTCGCCGCGCGCCAGACCGCCGCGCTCGACCGGCTGAGCGACGGGCGGCTGCTGTTGAACGTGGTGGTCGGCGGCCATCCCGCCGAACTGGCGGCCGACGGCGTCTTCCTCTCCCATGACGAGCGCTACCGGCAGGCGGACGAGTTCCTGACCATCTGGCGCGAGCTGATGTCGGGGCGGGCGGTGGATTTCTCCGGCAATTATTATCGCGTCGAGCATGGCCGGCTCGACTTTCCGCTGGTTCAGCAGCCCCACCCGCCGCTCTATTTCGGCGGCTCCTCCGATGCCGGCCACGAGGTCGCGGCGGATCATGTGGACGTCTATCTCAGCTGGGGCGAGCCGGTTCACCTGCTTGCCGAGAAGATCGCCGATGTGAAGGCGCGTGCGGCCAAGCGCGGACGCAAGCTGAAATTCGGCATGCGCCTGCATTTCATCGTGCGGGAGAGCGAGGACGAGGCCTGGGCGGCGGCCGACAAGCTGATCTCGCGCATTTCGGACGAGCAGATCGCCGCCGCGCAGAAGCGTTTCGCGAGCGAGATGGATTCGGTCGGGCAGGCCCGCATGGCGGCGCTGCACGGCGGCCGCCGCGACCGGCTGGAGATCGCGCCGAACCTCTGGGCCGGCATCGGCCTCGTTCGGCGCGGTGCCGGGACCGCTCTCGTGGGCGATCCGAAGAGCGTCGCCGCGCGCCTGCGCGAATACCAGGCGATCGGCATCGAGACCTTCATCGGCTCGGGCTATCCGCACCTCGAGGAAGCCTATCGGGTGGCGGAGCTGCTGTTCCCCGAGCTTGGCATCGACGGCCGCCGCCGCAAGGTTTCCGGCGACATCGTCAACGAATTTGCCGTCGGGTCCCATAGCGCGGAGCGGCGGATTTCCGCCGTTTCCTGAGCCGGGCCGGCGCCGACACACATCAGGAGAATGACATGACCAAACCGAGCGCCTTCGCGCGTCTTGCCGCCGCCGGCCTGCTGGTGGGCGCGGCCCTCGCCGCGCTCCCGGCCCGCGCCGAGGGCACGCTGCGCATCGCCCAGCAGTTCGGCACCCTCTACACACCGTTTCACGTCTTGCGCGAAAAGGGCCTGATCGAAAAGCACGGCAAGGCGCTGGGCATCGACATCACGGTGGATTGGACCCGCCTCTCGGGCGGCTCGGCGGTGAATGACGCGCTGCTGGCGGGCAATATCGATGTCGCCTCCGCCGGCATCGGCCCCTTCCTCACCCTGTGGGATCGCACCCGCGGAACGCCGCAGGAAGTGAAGATCATCGGCGCGTTCGGCGCGCAGCCCAACTACCTGCTCACCAGCAATCCCAACGTGAAGACCATCAAGGACTTCACGGCCAAGGACAAGATCGCGATGCCGGTGGCCGGCGTCTCGGTTCAGGCGCGCATTCTCCAGATGGCGGCGGAGCAGGCCTTCGGACCCGGCAATGCCAAGAAGCTGGACGATCTGATGGTGACGCTGCCCCATCCCGACGCCACCGCGGCGCTGATCGCCGGAGGGACGGAAATCACCGGTTATCTCTCCAACGCCCCGTTCCAGAACCAGGCGTTGAAGGATCCGAAGATCCACAAGGTGTTTTCCTCCTACGACGTGCTGGGCGGGCCGGCGACGCCGACGGTCGCCTACAGCACCGTCAAGTTCCGCAGCGAAAATCCGAAGACCTACAAAGCCTTCTTCGACGCGTTCGAGGAGGCGACCCGCTGGGTGGAGGCCAACAAGGCCGAGGCGGCCCAGATCTATGTGAAGCAGGAACAATCCAAGCTGGATCCGGCCTTCGTCGCGGAGGTGCTTTCCGATCCCGAAGTGCAATACACGCTGGTGCCGCTGGGAACCGGCAAGTTCGCGAATTTCCTCAATCGCATCGGCGCCATCAAGGCCAAGCCCGCGAGCTGGAAGGACTTCACCTTCGAAGAGCTGCACACGGCGTCCGGGAGCTGAGAGATGGCCGTATCTCTCCCCGGCGCGCCCTTCGCCCACGCTGCCGCCCCGCACGCGGTCCATCTGGCGCAGCCGGCGCCGGTGCTCGAGGCGCACCAGCTCACCATCGATTACGTCAGCGATGCCGGGCGGGTGCGCGCCGTGGAGGATGTGGACTTCCGCGTGACGGAAGGCGAGCGGCTGGTGCTGCTCGGCCCGTCGGGCTGCGGCAAGTCCTCCATCCTCAAGGTGCTGGCCGGCTTCGTGAACCCGGCGTCCGGCTCGGTGCAGATGCGCGGGCGCGAAGTGACCGGGCCAGGGCCGGACCGCATCGTGGTGTTCCAGGAATTCGATCAGCTGCTGCCCTGGAAGAGCGTGCGCGACAACGTCGCCTTTCCCCTGCGCGTCGCCGGCAAGCTCGGCGCGCGGGAGGCGCGCGAGCGGGCCGAGCATGCCCTGGTAAAGGTGGGGCTCGCCCGTGCGCTCGATGCTTACCCCCACACGCTGTCCGGCGGCATGAAGCAGCGCGCCGCCATCGCCCGCGCGCTCGCCACCCAGCCCGACGTGCTGCTGATGGACGAGCCGTTCGCCGCGCTGGATGCCCTGACGCGCCGCACCCTGCAGGAGGATCTCCTGGCGCTGGCGGAAGAGCATCGCTTCACCTTGGTTTTCGTCACCCACGCCATCGACGAGGCGGTGCTGATCGGCACGCGGCTGCACCTGCTCGCCGCCCATCCCGGCCGTACCATCGCGACCTACGACACCGGCGATCTCGGCCTTGCCGAGCGCGGCTCTCCCGCCTTCGAGGCGATGGTGGCGCAGGTGCACGCATTGCTGTTCGCCGACGGAGGGCGCCATGTCTGAAGCCGATTTCGGCAATCACGCCCGCCTGTTGGCCGCCGCCGAAAGCCCGCGTGCCGCCCGCCCGCCGCTGGTGCGCAGGCCATCCCTCGCCGCGCGCATCTGGCGCATCGCGGCGGTGCGGCGGGCCGTGATCCTGGCCGGCCTGGTCCTGATCTGGCAGGTGGCGGCCAGCATCCAGAACAATCCGCTGCTGTTTCCCACCTTCACCCAGACCTTCGCGGCCTTCGTGGATTCGCTGACCCATGAGGACCTCGCGCGCTCCGCGCTCGCCTCCATCGCGGTTCTGCTGAAGGGCTATGTGATCGCCATCGCCCTCGCGCTGGTGCTGGTTTCCGCCGCCACCGCCGTGCCCTTCGTCAAGGAGGTGCTGCTGACGCTCACGGCCATGTTCAACCCGCTGCCGGCCATCGCGCTTCTGCCCCTCGCCATGCTGTGGCTGGGCCTCGGGGAGGCGAGCCTTCTGCTGGTGCTGGTTCACGCGGTGCTGTGGCCGTTCGCGCTCGCCGCCCTCACCGGCTTCGAGCAGGTGCCCGAGACCCAGCGTCTCGTCGGCCGCAATTACGGGCTGAAAGGACCGGCCTATGTGGCCCTCATCCTGATCCCGGCGGCGCTGCCCTCGCTTCTGTCCGGGCTCAAGATCGCCTGGGCGTTCGCCTGGCGCACCTTGATCGCGGCGGAGCTGGTGTTCGGCGTCTCCTCGCGCTCCGGCGGGCTCGGCTGGTTCATCTATCGCAACCGAAACGAGCTGCTGACGGACCGCGTGTTCGCCGGGCTGGTGACGGTCATCCTCATCGGCCTGCTGGTGGAAGTGGTGTTCCGTTTCGTGGAAAATCGCACGGTGCGGCAATGGGGCATGCAGCGCTAGGCGGCGCGCAAAATCCAAAAATGTTTCACGTGAAACAATAGCTTAGCGCGGACGAACATAGGTTTACTGGCGCTTCGCCGTGGCTTTTCGGCGGACGAAACCGCCATTTCGCCCGACGTTCGGGCGATGAATGCCGGCACGCGCCGGTGCGCCGCATCCGGCTGCGCTTGCGCGCGTGCGAGACGCCGATCACGGCATGCGGGAGGGAAGGGTGATCGTCTCGCCATCCACCTGGAACGTGCCGTAGCCATGGTGATGGATGGTCCTGGGCGCCGTTTGCGCCGGATCGTGCCATGCCTTCACCACTTCCAATATGAAGAGGTTATAGGCGTTCACCAGCCGGGTATCGCGCACGACGCATTCGAGGTTCGCGAAGCATTCCCCCACCAGCGGCGCCGCCACCTGGGCGGCGGGCAGGGGGGTGAGGCCGCAGGCGGCGAACTTGTCCGTCTCGCGCCCGGAGCAATTGCCCACCGCGACCACCTTGGAGGCCAGATCCACGGTTGGAATGGCGATGACGCACGCCTTGGTGGCCCGCAACGCCGTGAAGCTGAAATCGCCGCTGCTGACGATGCAGGCGATCAGGGGCGGATTGAAATCCACCATCATGTGCCACGACATGGTCATGACATTCGCATGCCCCTTGTGGCTGGTCGTGAGCAGAACCACCGGCCCCGGCTCGATCAGCTGATAGACCTGCGACAGGGGCAGGATGTGCATCGCATGCGGGTGGTTCATGGCAGGGACCCGATCGCTTGGCATCCGCCGCCGGGCGGCGCCGCCGGCGCGCCCGAGGGATGTTCCGGGCGCGGTTTATGTGGCGGCAGCATCCGGCCGTTTGCGATCCCGGCGCCTTGCGCTGTGTCAAGAACGTGGCCGCCCCACGGGCAGCGGAACGCGCCGCCCGCCTTTGCGCGCGGCTGGAAATAAAGGCTGGCACTATACCAAGGTATGTGCGGGTTAAACTCAGCACCGGGCCTGCGAAACCCATGTAGACTAGAGCGCCCCAGCCGATCTTCTATCCTTTCCCCGTCGCCAAATGATGCATACCGGCTGGCGCAGAGATCGCTCGGCTGTCTTCCGCCCATCGGGGGCGGCGGCACCCGAACGCGCACCGCCGGCCGGCATCAAAGGGCTGCTTCAACGCCGGGGGTCCAGGCCATGTCGCTTCACGTTCACGGGTCTTTCGAGCCCTCCGCCGCCCGCGTGCCTGTGGGCGATCTCGTTGCGGCGCTCAAGCGGGCGGACGCCGGGCTTCCCGCCGTCCCCGCGCGCCAGCCGTGCGGCCTGCCGCAATGGCGGCTGAAGCGCGTGGTGGCCTATGTCGAGACCCATCTCGGCGAGCCGGTCACCCTGGCCGACATGGCCGGCGCCGCCGGCTTGAGCCGCATGCATTTCGCCGCGCAGTTTCGCGCCACCACCGGCCAGCGGCCCCACGAATACCTGCTGACCCGCCGCATCGCGCGGGCGAGGGGCATGCTGCTGGAGACACGCGAAAGCGTGGTTCAGATCGCCCTCGGCGTGGGCTTCCAGACCCAGGCGCATTTCACCACCGTGTTCCGCCGGTTCGTCGGAGAAACGCCCTATCGCTGGCGCTGCGCCCATCGCGCCGGGGCCTGAGCGCCCGCCTCGGGCGCGGCGCTCGTTCAGAGGCGGCGCGCCCCGGTATTCCGGCGAACCTCCGCCGTCGTCCTCCTCAAGACTTGTGCTTGCGCAAGCGCCCCGCCGCGCCGTCCCCGGCATATGCGCGGGCGCTATTTTCCGTCTGTGGAAAGGCCGAGGGTCTGCGCCATGCGCACCAGGTCGGCCAGCGATTTCGCTTCCATCTTCCGCATCACGTGGCCCCGGTGGATCTTCACGGTGATCTCGCTGAGGCCGACTTCGGCGGCGACCTGCTTGTTCATGAGGCCGGAGGTGACGAGGGCCATGACCTGCTTCTCGCGCGCGGTGAGCGTCGCATAGGATTGCTCCACCACCGAGACCGCCTTGTGCGCCTCGCGCCGGGCGCGGTCGGCATCGAGCGCAGTGGTCACGGCGTCGAGCATGTCCTGGTCGCGGAACGGCTTCGTGAGGAAGTCCACGGCACCCGCCTTCATCGCCCGGACCGACATGGGAATGTCGCCGTGGCCGGTCATGAAGATGATCGGCATTTCGGTCGCGGATTTCGCCAGCTGCGCCTGGAAATCGAGCCCGCTGACGCCCGGCAGGCGGATATCCAGCACCAGGCAGCGCGGCACATCGGGAAGCTTTGCCGCGAGCAGCTCCGCGGCGGAGCCGAACAGTTCCACCCGCAGCCCCACCGAGCGGAACAGGCTCGACAAAGCGGTGCGCAGGTCGGCGTCGTCGTCGATCACGATGACCAGGGGCTCGCTGGACGACGCGGATGTGCTTGAGGCCGGGCGAATGCTCACGGGCGGGTTTCCTCATGCATGGGCAGCGTGACGCTGAAACACATGCCTCCGCCCTCGTTGAGGGTGGCGGCGACAAGACCGTTATGCGCTTCGATGATCGAGCGCGAGATGGATAGACCCATGCCCATGCCATCGCTCTTGGTGCTGTAGAACGCATTGAACAGCAATGGAATATTTTCCGGCTCCACGCCGGGGCCGGTATCCGCGATGCGGATCTGCACCGCGCTGGCGGACGCATCCGCGAGCCTGCGCGTCTCCACCCGCAGGCGCCGGCGCGCGGCCGGAACCGCCGCCATGGCCTGGATGGCGTTGAGCGCGAGATTGATGACCACCTGCTGCAATTGCACCCGGTCTCCGAGAACGCGGGGCACGCCCCGATCCAGGGAGAGATCGAGCGCCACGCGATGGTTGGAAAGCTCGCGCTCCACCAGCAGCAGCGCGTCGTTCATCGCCTCGTTGACGTCCACCGGCACGCGGTCCGCTTCCCCGCGGCGCGCCAGGGCGCGCAAGCGGGCGACCACGTCGCTGGCGCGCCGGCCGTTGCGGATCATCTGCTCCACGGCGGACTTGGCCTCTCCGAGATCGGGGATCGCCCGGCCGAGCCAGCGCAGGCACGCTTCGCCATTGGTGACCACCGCCGCCAGCGGCTGGTTGATCTCGTGGGCGATGGATGCGGTCAGTTCGCCCATGGTGGTGATGCGGGTGACGTGGGCGAGTTCCGCCTGGGATTGGTGAAGGGCGTTCTCGGCGCGCTTGCGCTCGGTGATGTCGCTGTTTGTCTCCATGGCAGCCAGCGGCCGCCCGCGCTCGTCGCGCTGCAGCGACCAGCGGCTCATGACCACGACGGATGCGCCCTCGCGCGTGGTGTGGACGAGTTCGCCCTCCCACCGGCCCGCGCGCTGGAACTGCTCGAAGATGTCCTGCTGCGGCTCGGGAAACACCGTGTGGAGCAGCGCGCTGGCGCGCTGGCCGACCGCCTGCGCACGGGTCCAGCCGTACAGCTCCTCGGCGCCGTGATTCCAATAGGTTATGATATCATCCACGGTGCGCACGAAGATCGCGTCGTGGGTCAGGTCCAAGAGATCCGCCTGCTCGCGCAGCGCGCGCGTCGCGTGCTGGTTCTTCAGCGAGAGCAGGGTCGTGACGGTGATCGCGGCAACGCTGACCACTCCCCGCATGGTGGAGGAGAGATTGTAGTTCTCGCTGTGCATGATGGTGAAGCTCAGAACCGTGAGACCGATGCAGGCCGCGCCCGTCAGCAACAGGCCCCGCCGCTCCAGATAGGTGGCCGAGAACAGGACCACGATCACGTAAAGCACAGCGATCGCCATATCGAGCGGCGAGATCGTATCGATGATGAAGATCGCCGTGGCGAGCGCCGTCGCCATCGCCAGCATGAACCATTTTCTTGGCTGCGGCTTTGCCTCCACCTCGTCCAAGATGGCCCCCTGCGTTTGATGTTCGGAAAGACCGGGACAGGATGCACCCTGTCCCGGTCTTGCCCGTCTGCTTTGCCTTAAGCGCGACTTAGCATCAATACTGGTCGGCGTCCTGCGCCGGGCCCCAATGGGGGTCGTGATCCTGCGCCGTGCCGCGCTGGAGCGAATAGGCGTCCGTGCTGTAGGTGGCGGTCGCGCCCTGCGAGGCATCCTGCTGGGGTTCGCTCACCTGGCGCTCGTGCGCTGCGGCCGCTGCGGCATAGGAGGCCGGCTGGGCGGAAGCAATGCCGGTCGCGCCGAGCAGGCCGATCAGGGCGGCGGAAAGCGTCTTGGTCAAGGTGTTCATCGACGTATGTCCGGTGTGGGTTTCGATGGACAGAAGATGCCGCCGTCGGATCGCCTTCGATAGTATTCGCCCGTTGCTTTGAATTATCCCTTAGAGGGCGGAGGGCATACGTTGGTATGTTCTGTGGCGCTCCGGATTTTCCGTGGCGCACAAGAAATTGGCGCCTGTGAGGCGCCGCGGCATGGGAAGCAGAAGGAGCACGGGGCAGGGGGCGCCTGCGCACGGCCATGTGACCGGCCGGCGTGCCGATGGCGGTCCATCACGCCATCGCCAGCGCCTGGTCGATGCAGGCGATCATCGCATTGCCGTCGAACGGCTTGCTCAGAAAGCCGATGGCCCCCGCCGCCATCGCCTGCTTGCGAATGCGATCCTCGGGAAAGGCGGTGACGAAGATCACCGGCACGCGATTGCCTTGCCCGCGCAGATGGGATTGCAGCTCCACGCCCGACATGCCGGGCATCTGAACATCGGTGATGATGCAGTTCGTATCGCGCACCCGGTCGGAGTTCAGAAACGCGTCCGCCGATGCGAACGTGCTGGTGCGCAGGCCGAGCGATCGTACGAGGTTTTCTATGGCGGTTCGCACCGCGTCATCGTCATCGACGATGGTAATCATGGGGGTGTTTGGCACACGATTAATCCTTTCGCCAGAATCGACCGGCCTCGGCCGGGCGGCTCATTCTGAAAACAACATGGCGTGAAATGCCTGAGAATTGAATCATACGCTGGTTTGCTTTTGCCTGATGAGCGTGCCGAAAAGCGAGAAAAACGCGCGGGATATGCTTCCCCATGGGTAGTCTTGCGGTCACGTCCGGGCGGAGATCCTCACCACGCGGCGGGCGTCCCGAACGGCGCAGAAGCGGGACGCGGGGCGGGCGCATCAGGGCTTTTCGCCCCGCGCCTATACGAAGGTATCCGCGAATATAAACCACAAGACATGAGAAGAAACCTAGGTGCAATTCATTCGGGGTCTGGCGAATTATATTATGCCTTCACTCAAACAGGAGTGACCACAATGAACACCTTCACCAAGACCCTTACCATTGCTTCCACCCTGGTCGTGATGGCCGCTTCCACCGCCTTCGCCGACCCGTACATCGGCCCTGAGAACGAGCAGCAATATGCCGTGTCGCGCCAGGAGAGCCTGCTGCCGATGCCGGCTGAACACCACAAGGCCGTGCACGCCGCCCAGGCCGAGGCACCCAATGCCCCCGCCTTCAATGCGCAGTCGGGCCCGGCTTTCGATCCGGACGTGAACTGAGCGGGCGCAGGCACCGCACGCCATGAAGGGCGCGATCCCAGCCGGCCTTCTGGCCCTCCTCATCCTCGGCGCGCTCCCGCAGATGGCGCGCGCCGACATCTTGGGGACGCGGGAAGCCACGGTTCAGTGGCGCGAGCGCGGCGCCGGGTGCAATCCCGGCATCGCCGGACTTTCGGATATCGTCATGCCCGGGAATCTGATCTCCGGACCGGTCGATTCCTCCGCTGCGGACCGTACCAGGTCCGCTGCCATCTGCGCGGCGTCGAGCGCGGCCGACGCAGTTCCGTAAAGAGACGGGCGCGCCTCAGGCCGCCCGCTTCTCGCTTTTTCTCCCGCCCGCGGTGGCTTGGCACCGTGCTTACTGCCAGTGCTCAAGGACTTCCTGAACGCTCGCCACTTCCACCTGCTCGCTGAAGCGGGTGGAATAAAGGTCCATCAGGGCATCATGGGTCGTATCGGAAGAGCTGCACAGCGCATCCGTGGCAAGAATGACCCGGTACCCCCGGTCGATGGCACCCAGGGCCGTTGCGAGCACGCACACATCCGTCTCGCCTCCCGTAAGGACGATCGCCTCGACCTGCGTCTGCGCCAAAAGTGCGTCGAGACCTCCTTCCATCCATGGCGAATAGACGTGCTTGTCCACCACTTGCGCCGGCGGGCAGAACCGCTCGAGCGCCGGCACGAGCCGCACCGCGTCGGCCCCGATCTGTTCGAGGGTGCTCGACGCCCAGCGGCGATAATAGCGCCCCCAGGTGCCGCGCCCTTCACCCGCCCGCGCGGCCGGGATGAAGCGGGTGAAGACCGTGCGCTCCGGATGCGCCGCGCATAGCAGCTCGATCACCGGCACCACCTTTTCGAGCCAGGGAACCACCCAGGGATATCCGGGGCCGAACAGGCGCTGCATGTCGACACAAAGATGCAGGCAATTTCGGCCGAGCGGTCCATGGACGATTCCCTGGGCACCCACGTCATCCTCCTCAGAGCTTGACGGCCGTCTCGCGGGCCCACAGGCGCAAGGTGCGGCAGCTTTCGATGAACTTGGCCACCGACGCCGCGGCGTCGAGCGCAATGAGCCCCTCGTCGGCATCCGGCGCCACGCCGACCTTCGCAAGAAGCGGTGCGGCCGTTGTGGTGAAGCCGATGAACTTGCAATGGGCAAAGGCATCCGCCACGAAGTCGCGCGCCGCCGCCTCGCGCGTGAGCCGCTCCGCCCCTTCTTCCGAAAGCAGCAGAACCACGGCATCGAAGAGCACCGAGGGGCCGCCGTCGATCATGTGCTTCGCCGGGACCATCGTGCCGTCGGCGGTCTCCACGCCGCCCACCTTCGGGGCGATGAGCTCCATGTTCGCCCCCTCCTTCTCGATGGCGGCCTGAAGCCTCTTCAGCAGCTTGCCGTCGCAGCCATTGCTCACCAGCACCCCCACCTTGCGGCCGGCGAAGCTGGGCGGGCCGTTCTGGATGATGCTGAGGGCGGGCGATGCCGGCAGGTCGTCGCGCGGCGTGATGGCCGCGTCCGCCGGCTCGGGCAGTTCCTTCATGCCGAGCTTGTCGGCCACGGTGGCCCCGAGCGCCTCGTCGATATTCAGCAGATGCGCCACCATCCGCTCGCGGATCAGCGGATTATCGCATTTGCTGAGCTCGAAGGTCAGCGCCATGGCGATGTGCTTCTGCTCGGTGGCCGTCTGGCTGTTGAAGAATTGCCGCGCCTGGCTGTAGTGATCGGCGAAGCTCTCCGGCCGCAGCCGGACCTTCGGGCCGTCGACATCCTCGCGGAACGAACGGAACCCGCGCGCGGGGTCCTCGCGCGGCCCGGCGCCCCAGGAATTCGGCTGGTAATTCGCCCGGCCGACGGGATTGCGCATCGCCATGTGCCCATCCTGCTGGAAATGGGCGAACGGGCATTTGGGCGCATTGACCGGGATGTGCGTGAAGTTCGGGCTGCCGAGCCGCTTCAGCTGGGTGTCGAGATAGGAGAAGTTACGGCCCTGAAGCAGGGGATCGTTGGAAAAGTCGATGCCCGGCGGCACGTTCTGCGTCATGAACGCGACCTGCTCGGTCTCGGCGAAGAAATTGTCCGGCATGCGGTCCAGCACCAGCCGGCCGACGGGAATGGGCTTCAGGATTTCCTCGGGAATGAGCTTGGTCGGGTCCAGCACGTCGAAGTCGAAGCTATCGGCGAACGCCTGGTCGAACAATTGCACCCGCAATTCCCATTCCGGGAAATTGCCGGACTGGATCGCATCCCAAAGGTCGCGGCGATGGAAGTCCGGGTCGGCGCCGTTGATCTTGACCGCTTCGTTCCACACCACCGACTGCAGGCCGAGCTTCGGCTTCCAGAAGAATTTGACGAAGGTGGATTCGTCCTGCGCATTCAGGAAGCGGAACGTGTGGACGCCGAACCCTTCCATGAAGCGGAACGAGCGCGGGATCGCGCGATCCGACATGACCCACATGATCATGTGCATGGATTCCGGCGTCAACGAGATGAAGTCCCAGAAATTGTCGTGCGCGGACTGGGCCTGGGGGAAGGCGCGGTCCGGCTCGGGCTTCACCGCGTGGATGACATCGGGAAACTTGATGGCATCCTGGATGAAGAACACCGGGATATTGTTCCCCACGAGGTCCCAATTGCCCTCCTGGGTATAGATCTTCACCGCGAAACCGCGCACGTCGCGCGCGAGATCGAACGAGCCCTTGGAGCCGGCGACGGTGGAAAACCGCACAAACGCCGGCGTCTTTTCGCCCGGGCGCTGGAACAGGTCGGCGCGGGTGTATTTGGCGAGCGAGTCATAGGTCTCGAAATAGCCGTGCGCGCCATAGCCGCGGGCATGCACGACGCGCTCGGGAATGCGCTCGTGATCGAAGTGGAAGATCTTCTCCCGGAAATGAAAATCCTCGATCAGCGTGGGACCCCGCGCGCCGATCTTGAGGGTGTTCTGGTCGTCGGCGACGGGCCCGCCCTGCGCCGTTGTAAGCGTGGGCGTATCCCCCGTCGCGATCTGGTGGAGCTCGCCACCCTGGCCGCGCAGCAAAGTCTGGTCGTGGATCGTTGCCTCGGCCTGCGCGCCGGGTGTTGCCTTGGTCGATTTCCTGGCCATCTGACGTGCTCCGTGAAATGTGGCTGCGTAGCTTTGAGTTGAGAAAGCGAGCCTCAGGCCAGACTTGACCTTAACAAGGCCGGCTCGGCCGGTTGCAATCGCAGAAGGCAATATTGGAACCGCTGATCGCAGAGGACGTTACTCGTGGGACGATCTCATCGCCTTTTTGGATCCTGAGATTGTCCACCGATTACGTATGCCCTCTTGGCGTGCCCGACGAATGTCTCTTCGGGCGCTTCCCTTCCGCTTCTGTGTCGCCGGAGTAACTTTGTGGCGGTGTGATCTGTTCCAAGGTGCCGGCGCGGAAAAATGAAGGGCTAATTCTTTCAGAGTACTTCTGAGAGATGACCTGTCACGCCTATGCGTGGTGTAAAATAAAGACCTGAGGAGAAATAAAATGGCTGAGAAAAATCTTGAATCCCTGTTCCACGATACACTCAAGGACATTTATTACGCCGAGCGGAAAATCCTGAAGGCGCTGCCCAAGATGGCGCGTGGCGCGCAGCTGCCGGAGCTGAAGGCGGCGTTCGAGAAGCATCGCGACGAAACCGAGGTGCATGTGGAACGCCTGCAGCAGGTGTTCGAAATCTTCGGCAAGCGCCCGCAGGGAAAGACCTGCCCGGCCATCGAAGGCATCCTCGAGGAGGGCGAAGAGATCCTCGACGAGTACAAGGGCACACCCGCGCTCGACGCCGGCCTGGTGTCCGCGGCGCAGGCCGTGGAGCATTATGAGATGACCCGCTACGGCACCCTCAAGCGCTGGGCGGAAGAACTCGGCTTCAAGGATGCCGCCGCCCTGTTCGCGCAGACCCTGGGCGAAGAGAAGAAGACCGACGAGACGCTGAGCATGCTCGCCAAATCGGCCGCCAATCAACAGGCGAAGGCGGCTTAATCCGCCGGTTCGCCGCACGCGCGCGGGTGCCCGGCGCACCCCGCGCATATGCAATTCGCCAAGGCGCGCGAGGCGTTTTCAGGCCCCCGCGCGCCTTCGCGAGGACGATGTGATGCGGGCCCCATGGGGCGGCGTCCAAGGCCGCGCCAGGGAACTGCGGCAGCCCTCCCGACGTTGCACGGCGCATGCAGCGGCCCGAGGCCCGAGATGACAGATTCAGGTTCAATTGCATCCTTCCGCGGGGGCTCTCCTTTGACGGCTCCCGGCCCCCGCTCCGCATCATCTCCGTTGTCGGGACGCCGCGAGGAGCGCGCGGCCGAAGGCGTGCGCGACCCCGCGCCGCCGCGCCCCCGCCCGGCGCCTGCCGAGCCGCACGCGCCGGTTCTCCTCGAGAAATACAATTGCTCGTGCATCGCGAACGCCAATGCCGCCAAGATCCTCATCGACGGCGCGGCGTATTTTGCGCAGCTGGAAGCCGCCTTGCGCACCGCGCAGCGCTCGATTCTCATCATCGGCTGGGATTTCGACGGCCGTGTGCAGCTGCGCCGGGATGACGGCGCCTGTCCCGCGATCGGCGACCTTCTCCGCGCGCTCGTGGAGGAGCGCCCCGAGCTGAACGTGCGCATCCTGGTGTGGAGTTCCGCCGTGGTCCACGCGCCCAGCGCGCCGTCCGAACTGTTGTTCGGCGGCGCCTGGCAGGACCATCCGCGCATCGATCTGAGACTGGATACCACCCATCCCATCTACGGCGCGCATCACCAGAAGGTGGTGTGCATCGATGGCGCGCGCGCGTTCGTCGGCGGGATGGATATCACGATCGACCGGTGGGATACGCCCGCGCATATCGTCGACGATCCACGCCGCCGATCGCCGGGCGGCACGCCTTACCCGCCCGTGCACGACGTTCAGATGGTGTTGGACGGGGATGCGGCGCGTGCCGTCTGCGCCATCGCCAGCAAGCGGTGGGCGGGGGCGACGGGGGAGGAGGTCTCGTCCCCTCGTGATGAAAGCGGCGCGTCACCAAGCGCCGTTGAAGCGCCCGAGGCCACGGATTTCCGGGACGTGAGCATCGGCTTTTCGCGTGTGTTGCCCGCGTGGAACGGGCGAACGCCGGTGAGCGAAGGCCCCCGCCTCACCGCCGACATGCTCCGCGCGGCCCGCACCTCCATTTTCATCGAAGCGCAATACCTGACCGCCGCGTTCGTGGCGGACATCCTGGAACAGCGCCTGATGGAGCCCGATGGCCCTGAGATCGTGGCCATCGTCAGCCGCGTGACGCATACCAAGCTGGAACGCTTCATCATGGGCGAAAATCGGGACCGTCTGATCCGGCGCCTGAGCCAGGCGGATCGCCACGACCGCTTTCGCGCCTACCATCCGGTGGTGTCCGACGGGATAAGCGAGCATTCCGTATTGATCCATTCGAAGATCATCATCATCGATGATCGGCTGTTGCGCATCGGCTCCTCCAACCTCAACAACCGCTCCATCGGTCTCGACAGCGAGCTGGACGCGGTGATCGAGGCGAAGGACGCCGCGACGCGGGCGGGCGTCGCCGCGGTGCGCGATCGCCTGCTGGCGGAACATCTGGATGCGACGCCGGAGCAGGTCGCGGACCTGCTGGCGCAGGATGGCTCGCTCGTGCGCATGATCAACCAGCTCAATATCGGCGCGCGCGGCCTTCGCCCCTTCGATGCCATGGACACGAAAGGCGCCATCCGCCCGACGGCCCTGACGAAGCTGCTGGATCCGCCGCGCCCGTTCGAGCCCAACTGGCTGCTCAAGCATCGCCGGCATGCGGTCCGGCGGGCGCCAAGCTCCCGTTAATCCCGCCGGGTTTCTAACATGGCTTCGCTGATCGCCAGCAGGATCGCGCCAAGGGCCAGGGGAACCAGAAAATAGGCGAAGCGAAACACCAGCAGGGGGCCGATGATGTTCTTGCTCGGCAGAAGATGCTGGACGACGGTCTCCACCACGCCGAGACCGCCCGGCACGTGGGTGATGAGGGTCGCCACGTTGGCGGCCACATAGGCCGAGACGGTGCTGGCGAAGTCGACCTGCGAAATTCCGGTCAGCGCCTGATGAAGGCAGGCTGCGACACACGCGAAATTCAAGGTTCCGACGAGTATCTGGGCGATCGCGAGCCCAAGCGACGGCATGGTGAAGCTCCAGGCTCTGAGCCGGATCTCCTTTCGCGCGACCGCCGCAAGGCCCGCATAGACGCACGGGAAGAGGAGGCAGGCTCCCGCGAGAGCGGCCACTTGCGCGCCGGATAGGCCGGTGATGCGCTGCACCGATGCCGGTGCGGCTATAAGGGCGATCGCGGCCAGCGCTGCGAGGCCAAGGCCCACGGTCACGCCGCAGAACAATATGACCTTGGCGATCTCCTCGATGCCGAGGCCCCAGCGGGCATAATACCGATACCGCACCGTGCCTGAACTGAGAGCGGCCAGCCCGATCGTGTGCCCGAGCGAGAGGCTGACGAAGGAGGCGAGCGCCGCCTTTCGATAGGGCAGGGGCTTTCCGGCATAATGAAGCCCGAAGTAATCGAACAGCGTCAGGCAGAAATAGCTGCCGGCGGCGAAGATGAAGCTTCCCGCGATATGGGGCCAGGACACGGCCGCCATCGCCGCCGCGAGATCGGCCGCGCTGTACCCGCGCAGCATGCGGTACAGCAGGAAAATCGCCAGGGCTGTCATGGCGACGCCGAGCAGAGCGCTCGCGTAGCGCCGCAGCAGGCCAATTGTCCGGCGCACTTTGGGATTGAGGGGTTTTGTTTTCTCGGTCCAATTCTCGATGCCCGACATCAGCGCTCGTCCTCGGAGAGGGAAGCCAGAGCGCTGCCGAGATCGGGAATATCTGCGATTTGCGCATTCGGTAATTTGAGATCGACCAAAAGCGGCAGATGGTCGGATGCGACGCGGGCGATTTGCGTGCGGAGGGGACGCGCGGACACGACCTCGATATCCCCATGGGCGAACACGTGGTCGATCCGCAGAAGGGGCCAGCGGCTGGGAAAGGTCGGACTTGGGCGAGGCGAAGCGACGGCGTGCGCATCGCGCAGCCGCGCCGCGAGGCGCTTATAAGCCCGTGTCAAAGCATGCGAATTGAAATCCCCCAGAAGCACGGCTGGGGCCTTGGGGGCAAGGCTGCCGAGCCATCCGGGGCTGAGCAGCGCTTCGGCTTGAATGACGCACTCCTGGGGGATCAGGCCGAAATGGGTGTTGAAGACCTGAACCGCCGTGTGTGCGATCTGAATCTCCACCCAGAGCGCGCCGCGCGGCTCCAGCATGCGATGGGTGCGAAGGGCGGGCAGGGCGCCGGCCTTCACGAGCCGCATGGGCAGAGCGGTGAGAATGGCGTCGCCATAGGATTCTTCCACCACCCGCAGGGCGGGATGAAAATGGTAGTTCATGCGCAGCATGGCGGCGATGACGCCGGCCTGATCCACGTTTCCGCTGCGCAGCCGATGCATGTCCAGCTCCTGCAGCGCCACCACGTCCGCGCCGCTTTCCGCGATGACCTCAGCGATGCGTTCGGGCGCGTAGCGGCCGTCTAATCCATAGCAGCGGCGCACGTTGTAGGTGAGAAAGCGGACCTGATGCGCGCGCGCGGCCGCCGTCCGGTCCGGGCCCGGCAAAGGGGAGGGGGAGAGTTCACAAACCATTCGCCCTTAACGCCGTGGTGCCCTTCCGGGATCCGCTCCGCCTGGTGGAGGATGCGACGCGCGCCCATTGGCTGCACCCCTCGATCCGGGGGCAGCGCCCGCCAAATGCGAAGAAAGGGGCTGTGACCGGGCAAGAGAGGAAACCGTTCTTCCCCGCCCTTGTTGTGTGAGAGGACCGGAGGGAGTTGGGATGGAGCGGAGGCATTGGGGGCGAACGGCTGGGAACGTCGTGTTCTGGGCCGCGATCGCCGCAACCGTCATTTTGGCGCCAAGGTGGGGAAGGGGACAGAGCCAGGGAGCGCGGGCGGGGCGCGGCGATACAGCGGCCACGCAGGTCTGGAGGTTCGAAGCCGGGCGCGGGCGCACCGCGACCGCGCCGACGCAAATTCCCCTGCGCGGCTGGCGCGATATCATCCTGCGCACCTTGAAGGAATTCTTCGCCGACCGCGTGCTCAGCGTCGCCGCCGGCGTCACCTTTTATGCCCTACTCGCCGTGTTTCCCTCGATCAGCGCCTTGATCTCGCTTTATGGGCTGGTACTCGACACCTCCGGCCTTCAGGACCAGCTGGAGGCCGCCTCCTGGGTGCTTCCTTCGGGCGCCATCGAGGTGATGCGGAACCAGGCGTTGCGGGTGATCGCGCAGGGGTCCTCCACCTTGAGCCTCGGTTTCGCCTTCAGCCTCGCCATCGCGCTCTGGAGCGCGAACGCCGGCACCAAGGCGCTGATCGAAGCGCTGAACGTGGCCTATCAGGAAGAGGAGCGACGCTCCTTCGTGACGCTGACGCTTCTCACCCTCGGCTTCACCTTCACGGCCATTCTGTTTGCGGGCATCGCGACGGCTTCGGTGGTGGCGTTGCCGATGCTGCTGAAGGTGGTCTACCTCGAAACCGGAACCGAATGGCTGATTTCACTCCTGCGCTGGCCGGCCCTCGCCGTCATCGTCGCGGCGGTCATCACGGTCATCTACCGATACGGCCCGTGCCGGGAGCGGGCGCGCTGGAAATGGGTGAGCCTGGGCAGCATCGTTGCCGCGGTTCTCTGGCTCATCGTCTCCGCCGGCTTCTCCTGGTATGTCAGCCGCTTCGGAACCTATAATGAAACTTACGGCTCGCTCGGCGCCGTGGTTGGCTTCATGACCTGGATGTGGCTGTCGATCAGCGTCATCCTGCTCGGGGCCGAGCTCAATGCGGAAATCGAGCACCAGACGGCCGTGGACACGACCACCGGCCCGCCCTTGCCCATGGGGGCGAGAGGCGCGCGCATGGCCGACACCGTCGGCGCTCCCCAATAGCCATCCGCACACGCATCGCGGCGCCGGAAAAGCCCCTTGCGGACCTCCGGCGCCGTCTGATCTCACGCCGCATCGACGCGGCGCGGCAGCTTCCAGCCCGGCCGGATGAAGTGGCAGGTGTAGCCGTTCGGGAACCGCTCCAGATAATCCTGATGCTCGGGCTCCGCCTCCCAGAAATCCCCGAGCGGGGAAAGCTCGGTGACCACTTTGCCGGGCCAGAGACCCGAAGCCTCGACATCGGCGATCGTGTCTTCCGCCACCGCCTTCTGGGCGTCGTCTGCATAGAAGATCGCGGAACGATAGCTGGTGCCGATATCGTTGCCCTGGCGGTTTCTCGTGGTCGGATCATGGATCTGGAAGAAGAATTCCAGGATCTGGCGATACGTCGTCCGGTCGGGATCGAAGAGGATCTCGATCGCCTCGGCATGGGAGCCATGGTTGCGATAGGTGGCGTTGGGCACGTCGCCGCCCGAATAGCCGACGCGTGTAGCCACCACACCCGGCTGCCTGCGGATGAGATCCTGCATGCCCCAGAAACAGCCGCCCGCCAGAACGGCGCGTTGTGTCTTCTCAGTCATGGTTCAAGCCTTTCCTTCATTCTCGAACAGGCGTCGGTATTCACCATAGCCCTCAGCCGGGAGATCCTAGAGATGAATGAAGCGCAATGACGCCGAGTTGATGGTGCCCCCGGATCGCGCTCATACTCCCGCCAGATGCTGGCATCTTAAAGTTCTGCTCCGCGCAGACGGCGACGTGAAAGGGCGATGCTCAGCCATGTTGCCGAAACCAGAAAATAGAACGCCCCTACGCCAGCGTATCCGGCGACCGTGGAAATAGAAGGCTCCTGCGGCATTTGCGCTTGAAAGATAAAGAGCGCGCCCGCCGCAGCGGATTGGGCACCACTCAAGATCATTGCCCACTGACCGCCAGTCGTTTTCCAGCGCCGGAGAGCAGCGCTAAGCTGCAAAAGTCCCGAAAAGATCGCCCATAGGCCGAAAGCGGCGAGCACCCAGTTCATGCTAATTGTCAGTGCCAGGATCACGGCCAGCGTCATAATCGAGCTCGCTATGACGTTGATCGCTTGGCTCCGGTTGGCGGCAAAGCCGCCGCTTCTAGCCGCGTCAACGGCGTTAGCGGCGGCATCCCAAGCCGGATAGATGATCAGCAATGCGGCAGCCACCGCAAACGACTGTCGTCCGAGCGTGAATGCAGCCGCTACCCACAGCACCGAAAACGCCGCCCGGATAAAGTAATACTGCTTTAGCCAGTGGTCGCTGTCGCTTTCCGAGCGAGATGTCTGATTATTCGACATTGTCTTCTTCCATTTTGCTGATTGATGAAATTACTTACGCGAGTCACAAAACGTCGACAGAACCGCCCGGCGTGATGTCGGTAAGCTTGGCATCCGCACCAACGCTGCCGCGTGCGTGAATCGGCGCGGCCTTCTTATCTTCGGCACGGGCGGGGTCCCGCGAGGGCTGTCACAAGGAAGGTCGTCAGGCCGAGGGCCAGGGCAGGGAAAATGGTCTTCATTTTATCTTCCTACTAGTTGGTAGGTTTAAAACGCGGATTTCCCCGGGCAGCACAGCTGCCGCACGATTAGCGAGAGGCGGTGGGGGTCAACCGGGCAAGAGCCGGCGTCATTATCGTTCCGAACACTTCAGGTCGAGCGTAGGCTCTCGCCGAGAGCATCGCCCCGTACACCGTCGCTAGAAATGCTTCGGCTTCGACATGCGGCTCGCTCGTGAGGTTCAGGGCGCCTTGCCTGGCGCCACGCTCTATCACCGAAGCCAACCACGAAGATATGAAGCGAAAGAATGCCGTAACTTCCTTTGCGACTTCCGGTGGAAGCGACGGCAGCTCGCTGCCAAGCAGAGCGCAGACACAATAAGGTCTGCTCGCATCCTCGATGCATTTAGCCCAGTAGTTCGCATAAACCTTGAGGAGTTCCAGCGCATCTGGAACGCTTTGCTCAAGGGCCTTCGCAGCCGCCTGACCATCTTCGCGATAGCGCTTGACCAGTTCACGCACCAGATCGACCTTGCTGGGGAAATGATGGTGGATACTGGCTTTCCGGATTCCGACCACTTCCGAGATGTCGGCATAGCTGAAGCCGTTGTAGCCGCCGCTCATGATGAGGTTTCGTGCGGAAGCCAGGATCTCGTCGGAGGTGTTCGAAAAATTGCTCATTGGGGGTGTCTACCTTCTAGTAGGCAGGTAGTCAATGGCAAAATTTCGTGTCGTTTCGAGCGACCGTCACGTCTCTCCTCCCATCGATTTCCTGTCGCAAACGCTCGATCCGTGAAGACCCCATTCTGCGTGAGCTGCATTATCGGATCGGCTTTTCCGGGCGGCTTCTCATAGGGGATCCCACGTCGTCACCGGCTTCGGCCCGCTTCAGCGCCATGGCCACTCCGATCCCACACGCTGCACCAGCCGCGGGCGCAGGCTTACCCGCAAGAGGAAGAGTCCGGATGTCGCTCAAGGCGCCAATCCCGGCCGACGGCCAAATAATAGCCCTGGAGCGAGCTGAACCGGGTGATTTCGAGCCTTGCGGAAAGACCTAGACTAGCGGCGAGAGGTGGGTCGGCGAACGAGCGCGTCCAGGGCATCGGCATTGCTTCGCCCCCAGCCGTAAAGCAGTTCGATTGGCTCAACAAAGCGAGTGCCGAGGGGCGTCAAGTGATATTCCACCGCTGGGGGGATGGTTCCTTTGACGTGACGGGTCAGCAGGCCGCTGCCTTCCATCTCCCTGAGCGTCTGGGTCAGCATTTTCTTGGAGATCCCCGGTATGCTGCGCTGGAGCACGCCGGTGCGAGCGGCGCCATCCAGTCGGGCATGGAGAACATGAAGGATCATGCTGGTCCATTTCGTCGTGAAAAGTTCAAGGACGCGTCGTGGCGCGCAGTCCTCCCGCCATTCGTCGTCCGGGGTGCCCGTCTTCATTCTGGTTACCTCATGGTGTCTATGTCCCTAAATGGTGCCGTCTGGATCGCTTGCCAATCCTCTCTACCTATAGAGCCTTCAATGAAGGGATCTCAGGATGACAGGGGCTGCCTTGGTGGTGGGTGCGAGCGGAATTGTCGGAAGCGCGACGGCGGAGCTTCTGGCGGAAAATGGATGGACTGTGCATGGCCTCGCGCGTCGGCCCGTCGCGCAGGCCGGCATCAGGCCGATTGCCGTCGACCTGCAGGATCCGGCCGCGACGGCGGCTGCGCTGAAAGATGTGCAGGTCGATGCGGTGTTCATCACCAGTTGGCTCCGGCAGGACAACGAGGCCGAAAACATCCGCGTCAATTCCGCCATGGTCCGCAATCTGCTGGATGGACTTCGCGGCTCGAATCGGACGCCGCGTCACGTCGCGCTCGTGACGGGTCTGAAGCATTACCTCGGTCCGTTCGAGGCCTATGGTAAGGGCTCGTTGCCGCAAACGCCGTTCCGCGAGGATCAGGGCAGACTCGACCTCGCAAACTTCTATTACGCGCAGGAAGACGAAGTGTTCGCGGCTGCTGAGCGCGACGGCTTCTCCTGGAGTGTTCATCGTCCGCACACGGTGATCGGCAAGGCCGTCGGCAACGCGATGAACATGGGAACAACGCTGGCGGTTTACGCCACGATTTGCCGCGAGACTGGCCGCCCCTTCCGCTTTCCCGGATCGCAAGCGCAGTGGGACGGTCTTACCGACATGACCGATGCGAGGCTGCTTGCCCGCCATCTCCTTTGGGCGACCGAGACGCCCGGCGCTGCGAATGAGGCGTTCAATGTCGTGAACGGCGATGTTTTCCGGTGGAGCTGGATGTGGGGGCAAATCGCCAAATGGTTTGGGCTCGAGCCCGCGCCGTTCGATGGCAGCATCCGGCCGCTCGAACAGCAGATGGCGCATGATGCTTCCGTGTGGCGGCGCATTTCCGAGCGTGAAGGGCTGGCCGAGCCGACTCTCGATCGTCTGTCGTCGCCTTGGCACACTGATGCCGATCTTGGTCGACCTATCGAGGTCGTGACCGATATGTCAAAGAGCCGGCGGCTTGGTTTTACCGCATACCAACCGACGGACGATGCCTTTTTCGCTCTGTTCAGGCGTCTGCGGGAGGATCGTCTGATCCCCTAGGTCCTACCGGCTGCTTCGCAGTGAGGCATAAACCGCAAATGTCGAATCTGACGTGCCGAAAGTACCGTCAGACTCGGCAAAATCAATGCTTGCACCCCGACCCTGGTTCGCGGGATGGCGGGCGGGCTCGATGCCCGATAAATTTCGTCGGACGATCACGGTTGCCGTAACCGCAGGGCATCCCTTGACGGCGGCAAGCCGAACTGGCGGGCATACTCCCGGCTGAATTGCGTCGGACTTTCATAGCCGACGCGGAACGCCACAGCCGTCGCGTTTCCATCGCCCGAGATGAGCATAGACCGGGCGTGGAGAAGGCGGACGTGCTTCTGGTACTGCAACGGACTGAGCGCGGTCACCGCCTTGAAGTGGCGATGGAAGGCGGAAACGCTGAGCGCGGCCATCTCGGCCAGCGCCTCGATACGGATCGGGCGCGCGAAGTTCTCCCTGATCCACTGGATCACCACCCCGATCCTGGACAGCGCGGTGTCGGGCATGGCGATGTCCCGCAGCATCCAGCCCATCGGCCCCTGTAGAACACGAAACAGGATTTCGCGCTCATAGGCCGGCGCAAGCGCGGCGATCTCGCCTGGACGGTCGATCAGGCGCAGCATGCGCACCCAGGCGTCGAGCAGGTCCGCCGTCACCGGAGCGACCGAAAAGCCCGGGCTGTACAGCTCGCCGCCAGCAGCTTTGGGCATGTCCGTCAGGAGTGTGGCGATCACGGAACGCGCGATCGTGAGACTGACCGCGAGATAGGGCGCACCGCTGTCCGACGGATGGACGACACCCGCGGCGGGCAGGTCGACCGACATGACGAAGTAGGTCGCCGGATCGTAACGCAGCATGCGGTCACCCACGGTCATCGTCTTCGATCCTGTCAGGATGAGATTGACCATCGGCTCGTAGACGGCGGCGAGCTGATGCTCGGGAATCGCCCCCTGCACCATGGCGACGCGGGGGATGCCGGTTTCGGTACGACGGTTCTCGGCGCGTGCCGCCAGCGCACGCAGTTCGGCGAGTTGTGTCTCCATATCCGTTCGCTTTCACGAAACGCGCACCCAGGCAATCGAAAAGCAGGAATGGGCAAGAAGCAGGGAGAAACGGGTGAGCAATCGGCGGGCTGTCCCGCTACCTGTTCTTCAGCGAAATCGAAGGAATACAGCCATGAGCATCGTCATCATCACCGGCGGAAGCCGCGGCCTCGGCGCCAGCGCCGCCGTACAATGCGCCAAGCGCGGCATGGGCGTCATCCTGACGTACAACAGCAATCCCGAGGCCGCCGCCAAGGTCGTGGACGCGATCGAAGCCGAAGGTGGCAAGGCGGTCGCGCTGCGGCTGGACATCAGTGACAGCGCGAGCTTCCCCGCGTTTCGTGATGCCGTTCGCGAGACGCTGGCGGCAAGCTGGCGAACTGACCGTTTCGACGCCCTCGTCAACAATGCCGGCCATGGCCTCTTCCGCCCGATGGTCGAGGTCGACGACGACGCGTTCGACAGCCTCTACCGCGTTCACCTGAAAGGGCCGTTCTTCCTGACCCAGACGCTGCTTCCACTGATGGCGGACGGCGGTCATGTCCTGAACGTCGCCAGCGCGACCGCGCGCGTCGCCACGGCGGGCGTTGCGCCCTATGCCGCGTTCAAGGGCGGGCTGGAGGTGCTGACCCGCTACATGGCCAAGGAGTTCGGCGATCGCCGCATCCGCGCCAACTCGATCGCACCGGGCCCGATCAAGACCGATCTTGGTGGCGGCATGAGCCGGGAGTTCGAAACGTTGCTGGCCGGCCAGACCGCGCTCGGCCGTGTCGGCGAGCCGGACGATGTCGGCTGCCTGGTCGCCGGACTCCTGTCAGACGATCATCGCTGGGTGAATGCCCAGAATATCGAGGTTGGCGGCGGCTACATGATTTGAGGGACGCGATATGCTCGACCACATTTTCTTGACGGTCAGCGACACCGATCGCTCGATCGCCTTCTACGAACAGGTGTTGCCGGTTCTCGGCATCACTGCGCGGCTCGATTACGACGGCAAGGATGGTCCGCCAGGGCATCCTGACCTCAAGGGCTTCGGCGCGAACGGACGCATGTTCTTCTGGCTGCGACAGGGACATGCCGCGCCCGGCGCGGTCCATGTAGGCCTGGTCGCAACCTCGCCGGCGATGGTGGATGCGGCGTACACTGCGGCGCTGGCGGCCGGGGCGAGCGAGATCCACCCGCCTGGGCCGCAGCTTCATTATGACCCCCGTTACTATGCCGCGCAGGTCCGTGACCCGGACGGCTATTCCCTCGAATTCGTTCACAAGAGCTGGCAGCACGAAGGGCGGCAGCCATGATCGAGCATTCCTTGCGCAAGTCGCCGACGCGCTGATCGCCGCCACCAATGCGGGGGATGCTGATGCCGTCATCGCGCTGTTGACGCCGGACGCGGTGATCGATGATCCGTCCACCGTCCACCGCTTCGAAGGACAAGCCGGCATCCGCACCTATGTCGAGCGGTCCCTCTTCGGCTATCACACCGTCACCCGGTTCCTCGCGATCGACGGCTCGCCCGATGGACGCGCCGGGGTGCGCGTCGATTTCACTGGCGACTTCAGCCACGAGATCGGTCTGCTCGACCTCACCGTCGAAGCTACAGCGCCTCGGCCGCCATCCGGGCGCCCGGATGGCTGGCGGACGGCACCCTTCTCTGGATCAGCTCGGGAAGCGAGTCGGTGTGGAGAATGCGGAGATCAATTCGGCGGCGGCTAGCTTGGCGCGGTCCAGCCGTTCGCCGTCCGTCGCCCCCTCGAGCCCGAGGAGCACGCGGAAGCTGTCGAGTCCCACCAGGCGATCGAGGAAGGCCGTGCTCAGCGTTCGGCGCTGCCTTGGATCGAGGGCTGCGGCTTCATCTCTTTGGCCCAGGAAAGCATCCAGAGCGTCCGCGTGCGCGCCGATCAGGCCGCGATAGGCCATATCCGCGAGGTGCGGGAAGCGCGGGGTCTCGACCATGACCGTTCGAAACAGGCTTGTCGTCGCTGGGCTCGCGATCCGCTCCTGAAACATCACGCCGATGAAAACCAGAATTTCCGACAGAGGTTTCTGCAGGGACTCATGGATGCGCGCCTGCTCGGCTTGATCGGCTGGATGGCAGGCCTGGGCGATGACGGCCGAGAACAGGTCGTCCTTTCCCTCGGCGTGGCGGTAGAGGGTCATGATCGAGACCCCGGCGTCCTTGGCGATCCTCTCCATGCTCGCCCCGCCATAGCCATCTCGAAGGAAGGCCTCGCGCGCCGCGTCGACGATCGCGGCGCGCTTGCGCGCCATCAGCTTCGCCTTCGGATGATCTGAGGCCCAGTCCTTCACTGCTCATTGACTCCATACGATAACGACTATTATCGTTTCTCTTGATGATAAGATAACGTTCATTATCACAACATGACAGGCGCGGCGAGATCCGATGCCCCACGAAGAGAAGGGTGAAGCGAACATGATCAGGATCTCGCACAGGCTGAGAGGTGCCGCGAAGACCAGGGCCGGCAAGATCGTCCTCTGGGTCTTCGCCGGCATCGGCACGGCGACCGTGGTTGCGATCGCTGCCTTAGCTCTAACATTCACGCCGGCAAAGCTTGAGCTTCCGGACGTCGCAATAGGGGACCTGCCGGCCGCATCGCCGCCGGCCGGCCTGTCGATCAGCGCATTGCCAACCGGAACCTACGACAGTCCGGCCGCGCTGACCTATCGCGGCGGCGCGTGGTCCGAAACGCGTCATCTTGCTGCGACGGCCCTCCTCGTTCGCCATCCGAAGGGAAACCTGTTGATCGACACGGGTTTCGGCCGGAACGTTGACGAACACATCACGCTGATCCCGCCGATGCAGCGGACGCCGCAAACCAAGGGCGTTCCAGCCGTGGATCAGCTGGCGGCCGGCGGCATCCATCCCGGCGATATCGCCGCCATCATTCCAACCCATAGTCATTGGGACCATGTCAGCGGCATAGACGATTTTCCCGGCGTTCCGGTCATGGAAACCGCGGCAGGAAGACGCTGGATCGCGTCCAAAGCGGAAGGGACGGAGGTGATCAATAGTCTCGGGGCGATCAACTACACGCTGTATGATTTCGATGGCGGCTCCTATCTCGGCTTTCCAAGAAGCCACGATGTCTTCGGAGACGGTTCGGTGGTGATTGTCCCGGCTCCCGCCCACACGCCGGACTCGGTCATCGTCTTCGTGAGTCTGCCCTCGGGCGTTCGATACGCCTTGATCGGGGACCTCGTGTTCCAAATGGAAGGCATCGATATTCCTGCAGAGAAGCCCTGGATGCTTCGCTGGTTGATCGGCGAAAATAATATGGCAGTGCATGAGGATATCGCTCTCGTCCGAGCGATCCGCGAGAAATTCCCGCAAATACATCCGCTTCCGGCGCATGACTCGCGCAGCTTTGGCGCCATTCCGGTCTTCCCCGCGTCAGCTCGATAGAGGAGCGCCGCGTTCTCGCGAATATCACGGCAGCAGTCATTCTCAAGGCTTTGCGAGTCGCCCGGCGGCGAAGTCGCGGGCGAGCACGATGAAGGCTTGGAAGGCCGCGGAGGGATTACGTCGATTGGAATAATAGAGGCAGAGCGGGACGAGCGGCGGCGTCCAGTCTTCAAGGATGCGGACGAGCCGACCTGCCGCGATGTCGTCCCGGACATCGGTCTCCATGAAATAACCGATCCCAACGCCGTTCGTTACCGCGATCCGCGCCAGGGAGGCTTCGTCGAGGGTGATCGGGCCCTCGACGTCGAGCTGCAGTTCTTCGCCGCCCTTCTCGAACCGCCATCGGAACAATGCTCCATTGGGAAGGCGCACGCGAACGCAGGGATAGGTGAGCAGCTCCTGCGGCACCTGGGGGATCGCCCGGCTTTCAAAAAAGTCGGGGGATGCGGCAATCGCCATGCGTCGCATCTGACCCAGCGGTATGGCGATCGCGTCGCTGGGCACCAGATCCGCGCTGCGCACACCCAGATCGAAGCCCGCCGCCACGACATCGACAAGGCGGCCCTCGGTGACGAGGTCGATATGAACCTGCGGATAGCGCTGCAGATAGGTCAGCACCAACGGCGCCATGATTTCGCGCGCCGCTGTCGCGAAGGCATTGATGCGCAGTGTGCCGGACGGCGTCTCCTGCTGGGAGCGCGCCGTATTCATCGCTTTCTGGATGTCCTCGAGCGCTGGTTTGATTTGCGCCACGAAGATGCGCCCCGCATAGGTGAGCGAGACGCTGCGCGTCGTGCGATTGAACAGTCGCACCGCAAGTTCCCGCTCGAGCTTGCCCACCGCGTTGCTGATGGCCGTGGTCGACAGGCCGAGATCGAGCGCCGCCGCGCGGAACGAGCCGCACCGCACGATGGCGAGAACCGCCTCCAGCTCCATCAGGGAATGGCGAGTCATTGTTCCGATTTTCGTGACACCCTATGGTGGTTTGTCTCGATTATCGGGTGAAAAGTCTATCGCTAAATAAGCCTCATCACCGTTAGGGAGATGAGCATGTCAATGGACCTACCCAAGCCGATCGCCGCCTATGTCGAAGCAAACGCCCGTCTCGATATCGACGGCATGTTGAAGCCTTTCCTACGCGACGCCGTATTCATCGATAATGGCAAGCATTTCGAGGGGCATGCCGCAATCCGCCAGCTGTTCGAGGAAGAAGTGATCCCGGTGAAGGCGATCTTCACGCCCGATACTGTTCGGGAAGAAGAAGGGGACGTCGTCGTCGAAGGTCCCGCCCATGGGGATTTCCCGGGCAGCCCGCTCCGCTTCACTTATCGCTTCACGCTGGTGAACGGCGCCATCAAGACGCTGGAGACCACGGTATGAGCATCAAGGTCGATCCCGCCGAGTTTGCCGGCAAGCGCGTGCTCGTCAGCGGTGGCACCAAGGGTCTGGGCCGCGCCACGGTCGAGCGCTTCCTCGCCGGCGGTGCCAGCGTCGTCACTGCCGCCCGCGCGATCAAGGACACAATCAAGGGCGTCGAATATGTGCAGGCGGACCTCACCACAGCAGAAGGTGGCGCGGCCTTCGCCGCGGCGGCGCTTGAGCGGCTGGGCGGCATCGACATCCTTGCCCATGTCGTCGGCGGTTCGGAAATGCCGCCCGGCGGCTTTGTTGCGCTGACAGACGACATCTGGCTCGCGGAACTGAACCTGAATCTTCTGGCGACGGTTCGCCTTGATCGGCTTCTAATCCCGCAGATGATTGAGCGCGGCAATGGCGCAGTGGTGCATGTTACCTCGACCCAGTCGGTGCTGCCTCTACCCGAATCCACCACCGCCTACGCCGCCGCCAAGGGGGCACTGAGGACCTACAGCAAATCCATTTCCAAAGAACTGGGTCCAAAGGGGGTCCGGGTCAACATCGTCTGCCCCGGCTGGATAATGACCGAGGGCGCCGTCGACCTCGTGAAGACTATGCAGACTGCCAATGGCGGCACGTTCGAGGAAGCACGCCAAGCGATCATGGCCTGGATCGGGGGGATCCCGATCGGGCGTGCGGCCGAGCCGTCGGAGGTCGCCGACCTTATCGCCTATTTGGCCTCGGATCGTGCCGCCGCGATCCATGGCTCCGAGTTCGTGATCGACGGCGGCACTGTTCCGACCGTCTGACATTCCGCCCGGACACCCGCCCTCCTTTCAGGGGGGCGGATGCTGGCACTGGACGCCGGCAATCGAGCGATGCCACCCACGCAGCACCAACCTCCCCATCCTTTCCTGAAGCAACGACCATGTTCGCCGTCTATGCGAAAGCAGCGAGTTTCGAGGATCCGCTTGCCGCGGGTTGTCATCGAACGGCCTGACGCGATCGTTGAAGAGGGCTGGGTGCGGGGGAAGGTGATCCATGCCAGCCTAAACCGGCACGACATTTTCACCCTGCGTGGGCTCACCTGTGCGCATCGCTCTGCGCCCACTTGCAGCGGTGAGGTCCTTCAGTAGGCCAGCCTGGGGCGAGATCAGGCGAGCACCTCGGCCAACTCGATCAGGTTGCCGAACGGGTCGCAGAAGAAGGCGAGCTTGCGGCTGATCGCTTCGAGCACGAACGGCTCGGTGATGATGGTGACGCCGCGGCCGCGCAGCTTTTCGACGGTCTCTTCCACGCTGTCGACGTTCAGGCAGAAAAATTGGTTTTTTTCTTGCCCTCGGTGCTGAAAGCTGACCCTCGGGCTGCCAAAATCTTACGATGTTGATTTAAAAGGGAAAATCGCACGAAATTCTTTGTACGGTTTCGGTATCTATCGAGGTCGATCGGCTCTCAGGATCCGCCTTCGGCAACGCGGATCAGTCTCGCCGCGAACCAAGAAAGTACCGTCACGCCGACTGCATCCGGCAGAACGGGCCGCTTCGATTTGAAGCGGCCGTCTCTTCGGACTGTCCTGCAAACGAGACGATATGGCACCGGCTCAACGCCGCGCAACGACCGCTGCGGCCTCCTCGATCACGGTGGCGGTGGCCTTGGGATCGGTGACATAGATCGCATGGCTGCCCGCGGCTTCCTGGATCTTGGCATGGGCGCGTCCCGCCATGGCCCGCTGGGCCGCCGGCGGGATGATGCGATCGTCCTTCGGGATCAGGTACCAACTCGGCCTGGACTTCCAGGCCGGGACCGTGACCTGGCCGGCAAAGGCCTGCACGCCCCACGGAACCTGCGAGTCCGCCATGAACCGCGCGACCTGCGGATCGGCATCCGCCGCGAAAGCGGCCGGGAACGCCGTCTTGTCGATCGACAGGAAGCCGTCGACCGGCGGCAGGATCGGCGATGGCGGCGCGTCGGGCGCCGGCGGCGGAACAAGCTTGGCCACCGACTCGGTCGCATCGGGCGCGAAGGCGGCGACATAGATAAGGGCGGCAACCTTCGGATCAGTCCCGGCTTCGGTGATGACGACGCCGCCGTAGCTGTGGCCGACGAGGACGACCCGGCCGCCGGCGGACGCGATGGCGCGCTTGGTGGCGGCGATATCGTCGGCGAGCGAGGTCGTTGGGTTCTGGACGACCACGACCTTGTAGCCGTCGGTCGTTAGGATGCGGTGGACGCCCGCCCAGCCGGAACCGTCGACGAAGGCGCCGTGGACCAGCACGATTGTGGGCTTCTGATCGACGGGCTGCGCGATCGCGGACGCCGCGCCCAGGGACATTGCGGCGACTGCCGCGGCAAGCTTCTTCACGGTCATTCTCCTTGTGCTCAAGAGGTATCGGGATCGAGCGACCGCCCAGTGTCAGCCGAAATGAAGGTCAGCGGTCGCATGAGGTCGAGGGAGCGGCCCGGCCGATCGTGGCCGGCCGGGCCGTCTGCGCTCATTGGGCGAGGTACCCGCCGTCGATCACCAGCTCGGCGCCGGTGACGAAGCTGGCTTCGTCCGAGGCCAGGAAGAGCGCGCCATAGGCGATCTCCTTGGCCGTGCCGCCGCGCTTCATCGGCGTGGCGCCGACGGTGGCCTCATTCAGGTCCGCCGCCTGGGCGTCGGTCAGCGGGGTGTGGATGAAGCCCGGCAGCACCGCGTTGGCGCGGATGCCGTCCGTGGCGTAGGTGATGGCCGCATTCTTGGTCATGTTGCGCACCGCGCTCTTGGCGGCCTGATACGAGTGCGCCCCGGCCACGCCGGCCGCGCCCCAGATCGACGAGATATTGACGATCGAGCCGGGGTTCTTGCCGCGCATGGCCCGGACGGCCTCGCGCATGCCCAGGAACACGCCCGTCTGGTCGACGGCGACCATCCGGTTCCAGGCCTCGACGCTCAGCTCGTGCAGCGGCTCGTAAGCGATGATGCCGGCGTTGTTGATCAGCACGTCCAGGCGGCCGTGCTTCTCGACGATCGCCGCGACGGCGGCTTTCCAATCGGTTTCACTGGTGACGTCCAGGCTCATGGTCTCGACGCCGGCGGCGTAGGGCTGGTCCGGGGCCTTTATGTCGGCGGCGACGACGGTGGCACCCTCCTGGGCGAACAGGTCGGTGACGGCGTGGCCGATGCCGCTGGCGGCGCCGGTGACCAGGACGATTTTGTTGTTCAGTCGCATGGGTAGATCCTTTCGTGGGTTTATGTGACCAGTGGTCACTTCGAAAGATCTACGCTCCAAAGTTACCGTTGTCAACATATGTTTTCAGTGGTAACTTGATCGCATGAATGACGAACCCAAGCCCTATCATCACGGCGATCTGCGCCGCGCGATGCTCGACACCGCTATGACGATGCTGGCCGAAGAGAATGGCTGGCAGTTCACCCTGCGTGAGCTGGCGCGGCGCGCGGGCGTGAGCCATACCGCCTCCTACAAACACTTCCCCGACAAGGCGGCGTTGCTCGCCGAACTGGCGCTGATCGGCTTCGACAAGCTGCGCGTGGCGCTGCTCGCGGCCCGGCCGCCGGCACCCTCGAGCCTACGTGATCAGTTCGTGGACATGTCGCGCGCCTATGTGCGGTTCGGGTCGGAGCACCCCAATCTCTATCGCCTCATGTTCAGCGCCGATGCGCGCGCGGCCGCCAGCGCGCGGCTCAAGGAACATGGTGTGGCGGCGCTGGCGGTATTGGTCGAACTGATCGAAGAGGGGCAGCGGGTGGGCTGGCTTCGCAAGCGGGAGGTGTATGAGCAGGTGGGCGCCGGCTGGGCCCAACTGCATGGCGTCACCCTCCTGACGATTGACGGACTGCTCGGACCGGATGTGATCAGATCCGAGCGCGCATCCGAGGCGGCGCTTCAGATCCTGATCGAGGGGCTGGAGGCGGCCAGTGAACCAGGCGCCTTGCCCACTCATCGCTCCGGATAAGGCCGGACGAGGCCTCGCTAGACCCGAAGGCGGTCAGCTTCTGAGAAGCAAGACATAGTATCCGATTGCGCAACTCGCCGAACGCAGCTTGTCCGCTCCTGACAAAGATTGCCATTCGCAGCGACGACGCGAAACGGGCGCGAAGTCCCCAAAGTCAGTCGTTCAGGCCGCAGAAACGAACGACAGATTTTGGGATTACCGATCCAGGCGATGACTGGCCGAATGGGGGCGCAAAGCAGGCCCGCCTTTGCGCACGCTATTTTACGCCAGAGCACTCCCACCCATCGAAGCGGCTTTACATCACCCTCAGAGTGCGCGCTGATCGGTCCTGCGAGGCAGAACAGAGTAGGAGGCCAGCTCAATGGAGTGAAAGACAACGGGAACGGCAATCAAGCGAAGGCGGAATCCACCGCCGAAACTACGCTATTGCCGCCGTTTGTATCCGTCACTCCCACTCGATTGTGCCCGGAGGCTTGCTGGTGACGTCGTAGACGACCCGGTTGATGCCCTTGACCTCGTTGATGATGCGGGTGGCGGCGCGGCCGAGGAAGTTCATGTCGAAGGGGTAGAAATCCGCCGTCATGCCGTCCACCGAAGTGACGGCGCGCAGGGCGAGCACGTGGTCGTAGGTGCGTCCATCCCCCATCACGCCCACGGTGCGCACGGGCAGCAACACCGCGAAGGCCTGCCAGATCACGTCGTAAAGGCCGGCGGCGCGGATCTCCTCCAGATAGATGGCGTCGGCCTTGCGCAGGATCTCCAGCTTCTCGGGGGTGATCTCGCCGGGGCAGCGGATCGCAAGGCCGGGGCCGGGGAAGGGATGGCGGCCGACGAAGCTTTCCGGCAGGCCGAGTTCGCGGCCGAGCACCCGCACCTCGTCCTTGAACAGGTCGCGCAGCGGCTCCACCAGCTTCATGTTCATGCGCTCGGGCAGGCCGCCCACATTGTGGTGGCTCTTGATGGTCACCGAAGGCCCGCCGGTGAAGGACACGCTTTCGATCACGTCGGGATAGAGCGTGCCCTGGGCGAGGAAATCCGGCGCGCCCTTGCCGTCGGAGGCGATCTTCTTCGCCTCGGCATCGAATACGTCGATGAACAGCTTGCCGATGGTCTTGCGCTTGCGCTCAGGGTCGGTGACGCCGGCCAGTTCCTTCAGGAACAGCTCGGCCGCATCCACGTGCACCAGGGGGATGTTGTAGGTGTTGCGGAACAGCGAGACCACCTGTTCCGCCTCGCCCTGGCGCATGAGGCCGTGGTCGACGAACACGCAGGTGAGCTGGTCGCCGATCGCTTCATGGATGAGCACCGCCGCGACCGCCGAATCCACCCCGCCGGAAAGGCCGCAGAGCACGCGCTTGTCGCCCACCTGCGCGCGGATCTTCGCGATGGCGCTTTCGCGGAAGGCGCCCATGGTCCAATCGCCGGAAAGGCCGGTGATCTTGCGCACGAAATTGGAGAGCAGGCGGGCGCCATCGGGGGTGTGCACCACTTCGGGATGGAACATCAGTCCATAGAAGCGACGCGCCTCGTCCTCGACGACGGCGAACGGGGCGTTGGGGGACGTGCCCTTCACAACGAAACCGGGGGGCAAGGCGGTGATGCGGTCGCCATGGCTCATCCACACGGTGTGGCCTTCGCCTTGGTTCCAGATGCCGTCGAACAGCGGGGAATCGCGTTCGACCGTCACCGTGGCGCGGCCGAATTCGCGATGATGCCCGCTTTCGACCGCCCCGCCGAGCTGCTCGGCCATGGTCATCTGGCCGTAGCAGATGCCGAGCACGGGAATGCCGGCCTCGAAGATCTCCTGCGGGGCACGGGGGCTGTCGCCATCGGGTACGGAAGCGGGGCCACCGGAGAGGATGACCGCCTTCGGTTTCATGCGCGCGAACGCTTCGCCCGCCTTCTGGAACGGCACCACCTCGGAATAGACGCCTTCCTCGCGCACCCGGCGTGCGATGAGCTGGGTGACCTGACTGCCGAAATCGATGATGAGGACGGTGTCTTGCATGGCGGCGCGGCTTTCCGGCGGGAGTGGCGAGGATTGCGCCCTCCTTTAACGGCAAAGTCGCGAATTGCAAAAGCCGAGCCGCACCGTGCGGCGCGGCCCTCGCATGTCGTGGACGCAGGGCGCGTCGCGCCTCAGATCGAAACCCAATGGCCCTCGCAGCCTTCGGGGGCGGCGGTGGCGGAGGTGTGGCGCTTTTTCAGCTCGCCGCAGCCATAGGCGCGGGCTTCTTCCGGCAGATGGGAATTGATGGCGACGCCGATCTGGTCATAGGGCGAAGGCGCAGCGAAAACATAATAGGCCCAATAGCCGCCGACGGCGAGAATGAGCACCACAAGCAGGCGGATGACGAACATGGCAATCTCCCGGGTTCCGATGGGCGCGCGAGCGCAACCGCTGCGCTAAGGACGCTGCGGGAGAGGGAAGGTTCCGTCCGAAGCCGGCGCCGTGCCTTAGGCGCGCTTCAGCACGCTGACGAAAAACCCGTCGGTCCCGGTTCGCCGCGGCGTCAGCAGCAGGCCTTCGGGGCTTTCCAGGGCGGCGGTGCGCAAGGCGAGGCCCTGGCTGCCGAGGGCCAGAACCGTCTCCATCGGCGGGACAACCGAGAAATCCGGATGCTTCTCCAGCAGGGCGCGGATCTGGGCGCCGTTTTCCACGTCCAGCAGCGAGCAGGTGACATAGGCGAGGCGCCCGCCGCTCTTCACGTAGCGGGTGGCCTGTTCCAGGATCTTGGCCTGCTCGGCGGTGCGCTCGGCCAGCGCGCCGGGGCGCATGCGCCATTTCGCATCCGGGTTGCGCCGCCAGGTGCCGGTGCCGGTGCAGGGGGCGTCCACCAGCACCAGGTCCATCTGGCCTGCTAGGTCGGCGAGCACGTCGGCATCCCCGCGCGGCGCGCGGATCTGCACGTTGCGCACCCCGGCGCGGGCGAGGCGCTCGTGGATCGGCTTCAGCCGGCGGATGTCGGAATCGTGCGCGTAGAGCTGGCCCTTATTGTCCATCAGCGCGGCAAATTCGAGGGTCTTGCCGCCCGCTCCGGCGCACAGGTCCAGCACCTGCGAGCCGGGCAGGGGGCTCGCGAGGATGGCCGCGATCTGCGAGCCCTCGTCCTGCACCTCGACTTCGCCCTTCACGAAAGCGCCCTCGGAGGTGAGGGGTGGGGCCTTGCCCTCGGCATCGAGAATGATGCGCAGCGACAGCGGGGACCACTGGCCGGGCTGGGGCGACAGATGGGAGAGTTCCACCAGCGCGGCTTCTGGGGTGGACTTCAGCGTGTTGACCCGCAGGTCCAGCGGCGCACGGGAGGCGAGCGCGCGGCCCTCCTCAACCCGATCCGCGCCGAACACGACGTTCAGATAGGGATCGAGCCATTGGGCGTAGTCGCCTTTCACCCAGGGGGCCGCGCCCTCCAGGCTCGGATCGGCGAGGCGGGCGGTTTCCTCCGTGGTGAGCGGCGCAGGGGCGAAGCGCGCCCCGTCGCACAGGCGCGAAATGGCGTCGAGATCGAGCCCCCGCATCACCGCGAGCATGCCGAGCACCAGGGCGCGCGGCGTCTCCGCACCCATCACGTGAGCGGCGGAGGCGCGTCGACGCAAGGTGTCGAACACGAGGCCGGAAATGGCGGCCCGGTCGCCGGAGCCGGCGAAGCGGTGCGCGAGGCCCCATTCCTTGAGGCTGTCTCCGGCGGGGCGGCGCTTCACGGCGATATCGCCGAGCACCTCGATGGCGGCGGACAGGCGGGCTGAGGGGATCAATTCAATCAGGTCCTTGGGTCGAGAAGGAAGGCGCCGGCTTTCACCTGCGCTTCGAAATGATCGAGGGCGGCGGCGAGCCGCTCGTCGATGATGTGCAGATACTCCGTCCAATCCTCATAGCGGGACAATTCGGAGCGCCCGTCGCTGATGCCGCGCAGGCCCACCAGCGGCACGCCGAACCGCTGGGCGGCGCGCAGAACCGCGAAGGTCTCCATGTCCACCATGTCGCAGGAAATGGCATCATAGGCCGCGCCGGAAATGATACCGCCTCCGGTGGAGAGCGATGCGGCCGCGATGCCGGGAATCTGGTGGGGAATCTCCACCAGGGCCGGCAGGTCGAGAAACGGCGTGCGGCCCTTCTCGAAGCCGAGCGGGGACGCGTCCATGTCGCGATAGGCGAGGTGCGAGACCTGGTAGATGCCGGCATGCTCCAGCGCTCGGGCGCCTGCCGAGCCGAGCGTGAACACCAGATCGGGCAGCGCGTCGGCGGCGGCGAGGTGGGCGAGGGCATGGGTGGTCGCCATCGCCGCCTCCACCGGCCCCACGCCGGTGATCAGGGGATTGATGCGCGTGCGCAGGTGTGGGCCGTATTCCATCTGCGTGGCCATGACGAACAGGATGTCGAGATCGCCGACGGCACGGACATGGCGGGACGGGTCTTCCATCGCAGGGCAATCCAGGAAATGCGTGAGCCGCACTCCTCGGCTGGCGCGGCGGCCCTGTCAATCTCCCCGGCTTCACACATTGAGCAGGATGGCGAGCGCGAACAGCACCCACATGATGGCGAGCGCGATGGCGCCCACCGCATAAGCGGCGAAGCGGGTGGTCAGCTGATTTGCGGTCGTGAAGATCAGGGCATGGACGATGCGGGAGATCACGAACACCCAGGCGAGAATGACGAACACGATGTCCGCCTTGCGCGTGAACAGGGCGAGCACGGTGATGACATAGAACAGCACCGGCAGTTCGAACTGGTTCGAGAAGGCGTTGGCGAACCGCTGGGCGTGCACCGGATAGGCGCTGGTATCGTCGGCGGCGGTGGCGCGAGCGACCTCGCCGCTGGAAAGCGCGCGCATGCGCACCGGCAGCAGCGCGAACAGCAGCAGGAAGGTGAGGCCCACTTCCACGAACAGGGGCAGCAGGATCATGGCGACGGTCATGGATGGGCCTTTCGCGTACATTGGGCAGGGGGACGACGATCGGGCCCCCATTGCACCGCTCATGGTGAGGAACCTCGAGCACGGCGGCACGTTCCATCCTGGAACAGGAAACACAGCCATGCCCGCCTCATCTTCTCTCCCTGCTTCCTCTCTACCTCCCGGCTCCCCGCTTCCCGAAGCACACCAGGTGGAACGCGGCCATGCCCCGCGCCCATTTTTCACGCGTCTGGCCCAGGAGGTGTCCCGCTATGCCGGCAAGCCCGCCACCTTCGTGTGCGCAGTCGGCATCATCCTGGTCTGGGGCGCGACCGGGCCGCTATTCCATTACAATGATACCTGGCAACTCATCATCAACACCTCCACCACCATCGTCACCTTCCTGATGGTTTTCCTGATCCAGAACAGCCAGAATCGGGATACCGCCGCGCTCCAGATCAAGCTCGACGAACTGATCGCGCGCACCGAGGGGCCGCGCAACGCGTTGCTGGATCTTGAGGATCTTGACGAGGCGACGCTCGAAAAGTTGCGGATGGAATATGCGCTTCTTGCCGACCGCGCGCGCGAGCAGGGAAGGGGAGGGGCGGCGACCACCGATCCCGGCGCGGTGGCGCACGATACGGCGCCTCTGGACACGGCAAGCAAAGGTGCGGGGGCGGAGCGGGCCTCCGACGGGTCTTCCGGTCCCTGCGACGGCGGTCCCTGCGACGGTGGGCGCAAGGTGGCGGCGGCCGATTGCCCGGAGCCTCCGAGCCGCGCCGCCTGATCCCCGCGCTTCGCGGCGCACGCAGGCGGTGTCTCGGCGCGGCGACCTAGCCCTTCAAGTCCAGGCGCGCTAGGCAAGGGCCGATTGCGCCGGACACGGCGGCGCGCGGAGATTGGGATATATGCCGCTTTATTCCCTGGACGGGGTCGGTCCCGAATTGCCGGCCGCGGGCACCTATTGGATCGCGCCGGATGCCACCCTGATCGGCCGGGTCATCGTTTCGCAAGAGGCAAGCATCTGGTTCGGCACGGTGATCCGGGGCGATAACGAGCCGATCTACATCGGCGCGGGGACCAATATCCAGGAAAACTGCGTGCTGCATACGGACCCGGGGTTTCCGATCCATCTTGGCGCCGGCGTCACCGTCGGCCACATGGCCATGCTGCACGGCTGCAGCGTGGGTGAGGACAGTCTGATCGGTATGGGCGCAATTCCCTGGTCGGCAGCAATGCGTTGGTGACCGAGGGCAAGGAATTTCCCGACAATTCGCTGATCGTCGGTGCCCCGGCGCGGGTCGTGCGCGAACTCGATGCCGCTTCCATCGCTCGTCTCAAGGTGACGGCGCAGCATTATCAGGCCAATTGGAAGCGTTTCGCGGCAGGCCTCAAGCGGATCGATTGAGGGCAGGGCGGGGCAGGCTCACCGCCCGCCGCCCACCACCGGAGGAGAGCGCGTGTCGCCCAGCGAAACCCACAGGTTGGGGTCGCCCTGCGATTGGCGCTTCACATAGCGATAGCCGGTGTCCTGCCAGGGCAGGATCTGGTTTTCCTGATTGTCGAGGATCAGGTCGCCGCGGTCCGTCACGACGGTCAGCACGGCGTGGCCGTCGCCTTCCTTATCGCGCACCACCGTGATGAGCAGGACCGAGGCCGGCCAGCCGAGGCCGATCAGCGCGCGGCGCTTGGCGAGCACGTAATCCTCGCAATCGCCCTTGCCGTCGTCCGGATAGGCCCAGCGCTCCACTTCGCCGTAATGGTCCATGTCGGTCATGGGGGTGATGGAGCTGTTGAAGCTGCGGTTCACCTGGTCGAGCGCCGCGAGATGAGCGGTGTCGAGCGGAGCCTCGGGGACGAGGTCGCCCTCGGCGATGCAGTCGCCCTTGTTCTCGGCGCAGAAGCGCACATAGCCGATGGGAGCGGAGGTGCCCCCCACCGCCTGGAGATGCGGCATCAGCGCGGGCGGCAGGCTCGCATACCGCCGGTCGCCGGCGACGGCACTACCGGCACCCGCAATGAGCAGGACAGCGAGCAGAAGCTTTCGAGCGATATGAAACGGCATGGCACGCTGTCGCGAGGGGTTAACAACTTCATAATGCCTGAGGTTCGCCGCATTCGCGCCGTCAACCTTTCATTAACCTTAATGGGCGTTAACGACCTTGGCCAGTGGGAGCGTCGGGCGCCCGAACCCGCGTGTACACGCGCTTTTTCCTTGCTGCGGATCGCGCCCGCCCTTATGTGCGGGACGTGCTCGACCTCAGCGATCCACGCCGCCCGCCCCGCGAGCCGGTGTTCAACATTCCCGGAATTGTGGCGCTGCTGGCCCTGGTCATGGCGGTGATCGCGCTTGCCCGCGAATTCCTGCTGGACGAGCAGTCCAACGTCATGCTGCTCGCCTATTTCGCCTTCATCCCGGCGCGCTACGACGCCACCTTCGATCTGCCCGGCGGGCTCGGGGCGGATATCTGGACGTTCGTGAGCTACGCCTTTTTGCACGCAAACCTCGTGCATCTCGGCGTCAATCTCATCTGGATGCTGGCGTTCGCGACCCCCGTGGCCCGGCGCTTCGGCACGCCCCGCTTCCTGGCCTTCGTGGTGGTCACGGCGGCCGCCGGCGCGCTCGCCCACCTCATCGCCTATCCCGACGCCATGGTGCCGATGATCGGCGCCTCCGCGGTGGTCTCCGGCGCCATGGCGGCGGCGGTGCGCTTTGCTTTCTCGCCCGGGGGCGCGCTCGGCCGCCCGGTGCGCGGCGCCCCCGAGCATCCGCCCGCCGCCTCGCTGCTCGGCGCCTTCCGCGAGCCGCGCGTGCTGACCTTCGTGGCGGTCTGGGTGGTGGTGAACTTCCTGTTTGGCGCCGCCATCACGCTGCCCGGCACGGAGGGCGCGGAAGTGGCCTGGCAGGCGCACATGGGCGGCTTCTTCGCCGGCCTGCTGCTGTTTCCGCTGTTCGATCCCATTCCCCGCGCGCCGGTGCCGTCCCGCCCGCCCCGGTAGGGTGCGTGCTGAAATACCGGTCAAACCTTCGCGCAGCGTGACATGCGGGGTTGCGGATCGCGCCAACGCGGATGATCATTCCCTCAAGGCAATACCGGCGAGCGTGAATAACGCCGGATCCGCCTGTCACTAGGGAATGGAGGTCAGCCATGACCGTAGGCATTATTCTTCAACGCAAGACATCGAGCCTCGTCACCATATCTCCGGAGGCCTCGCTCACGGAGGCGGTGCAAAGCCTGTCGCAACATCGCATCGGCGCCGTCGTCGCCACCGGTCCCGACGGCCGCCTGGAAGGCATCCTTTCCGAGCGCGACGTGGTGCGCATCCTCGGCGAGCGCGGGCCGGACGTGCTGTCCGAGCCGGTCTCCTCCGTCATGACGCGGGCTGTGGTGACCTGCACCGCGGACGAAACCGTTCCCGCCATCATGGAGCGCATGACGCGCGGGCGTTTCCGTCACGTTCCGGTGGTGTCCGGCAACAAGCTCGTCGGCATCATCTCCATCGGCGACGTGGTGAAGTATCGCGTCGAGGAAATGGAGCGCGAGAGCGCGGAGCTGCGCGACTACATCATGACCGCCTGAGGCGGCGAGGGTCAGGGCGCTGCGCCCTGACCTGTTTTCGCGGCGAGCCCTGTCCGATGGGGGCCCCGCAACGCTATTTCAGCGCTTCCATGGCGCTATGCACATCGTCCACGATCCGTTCCACGGCCTCGCGCCCGGCGGCGATGGCTTCCTCCGCGCGGTGGAAATCGAACAGGCCGATCTTGGAGAGCTTGGGTGAAACCGTGACGTCCGGCGGATCGCCTGCGAGGCGGGAGCGTGCGATGCGGTCCTGGGTGATGTTGAAGGCGTCGATCATCACGGCCGAAATCCCGCGCGGTCCCTCGCTCGGCCCGGAGAGAAATTGCCGGCGCAGCATGCGGTCCGGCCGCAGCATGCGCGAAAGTCCCTGCTTCTGGTGCTCCACCACCACGTCGGCGACTTCGGCGATGGCGCTGCCATGGTCCTGGATCACGGTGCCGCGCCCGAAGATTTCGGAATTGAGATTGACCGCGATCACGATGCGCCCGCCGAGCGCGCGGGCCGCCGAGACCGGCACCGGATTGACCAGCGTGCCGTCCATCAGCCAGCGCCCGCCCACCTTGGCCGGGGTGAAGATGCCCGGCAGGCAATAGCTGGCGTGAATCGCTTCCACCAATTCTCCGCGCGTGAGCCAGATTTCATGGCCGGTGCCGAGTTCGGTGGCGATGCAGCCGAACACCACCGGCAAATCCTCGATCGTGAGATCGCCGAGTTCCAGGCGCATGCGCTCCATCAGCCGGCGCCCGGCGATCAAGCCGGCCGCGCCGAGGGAGAGATCCAGAAAGCCGAGGATATTGCGCTTGTTGAGGCCGCGCGCCCAATCCTCCAGCGCGTCCAGCTTGCCGGCAGCCCAGATGCCGCCGACCACGGCGCCGATGGAGGTGCCCGCGATGACGCTCGGCCGAATGCCGTGGGCTTCCAGTGTGCGCATCACGCCGATATGGGCAAAGCCGCGCGCCGCGCCGCCTCCCAGCGCCAACGCGATCTTGGGACCGCCCTTGCGGCCGGCCTTCCACGGCGGCTCGACCTCGCTCTGCGCGTCCACGGCGGGCGCGACATCGGGACGGAGATCGGCCTCACCTTCGCTTGGAGCGTCTTCGGTGCGGGTGCGGCGGGTAAAACCTTGAAACATGCGCGACCTCCGACCGGCCGGCGTGCCGGTGGCAAGCTCCGAGACTCAAACCCTTGTAACCGCGTTTGATGTCCGAAGCGTGGCTTTGCCACGGTGCGCCCTGGGGCTGGCGCGAGGCTGCGCCCGCACTGTTCAACACATCCTTAATCGTGGGAATGGCCGGAATGGTCGCCATAGACCGCCTTCGGATCGAAACGCGGCTCGTCTCCGGTGAATTCCAGGGCCGTGGCGGCCGAGGCTTTGCCGCCGATGGGCACGCGGCGATAGAAGCAGGAGCGGCGGCCGGTGTGGCAGGCGGCGCCCGTGCCGCCCATCTCAACTTTCAGCAGCACCGCGTCCTGGTCGCAATCCACGCGGATCTCCAGCACCTTTTGAGTGTGGCCGGAGCTTTCGCCCTTCTTCCAGAGCTTCTGGCGCGAGCGGCTGTAATAATGCGCCTCGCCGGTCTCGATGGTGCGGGCGAGGGCTTCCTCATTCATGAAGGCGAGCATCAGCACCTCATTCGTCACCGCGTCCACGGCGATGCAGGTAACGAGGCCGTTGGCATCGAAGCGCGGCGTCAGGCGCGTGCCTTCCTCGAGCTCGGCCGTGCCGGCGCTGGCCGCGAAGACGGGGGTCTCAAGGCTCATGAAAACTCCAAGGGGCCGGCGCCACCACGGACGCGGGCCAGCTGCTCAGCCCTTGGCGCGCACCAAAGTGATGAAGCGCACCTGCTCGGCCGGGTCGTCGCGGAAGACGCCGGTGAACTGGCTGGTGATGGTGGATACGCCGGACTTGGTGATGCCCCGCATGGCCATGCACATGTGCTCGGCCTCGATCATCACCGCCACCCCGCGCGGCTTCAGCGTCTCGTCCAGGGCGGAGATGATCTGCGAGGTCAGACGCTCCTGCGTCTGCAGGCGCTTGGCGTAGATATCCACCACCCGCGCGATCTTGGAGAGGCCGACGACGCGCTCCACCGGGAAATAGGCGACATGCGCCTTGCCCACGAACGGCACCATGTGGTGCTCGCAATGGGAATAGAAGGGAATGTCCCGCACCAGGACGAAATCGTCGAAATTGCCGATCTCGCCGAACGTGCGGTCGAGCGCCTCGGCCGCGTCGTGGCGATAGCCGGAGAACAATTCCCCATAGGCCTTCACGACCCGGTGGGGTGTTTCCAGCAGGCCTTCGCGGTCCGGGTCCTCGCCGATATAAGCCAGCAGGGTGCGCACGGCGGCCTCCGCCTCGCGCTTGGAGGGGCGCGCGGGATCGTGCGCCGGCTCCGCCGGAGCGGTTGGGGTGTCGTTCTCGTCGTGCCGTTTGGCTTGCGCCTGGAGATGTTTCACATGCTTGCGGGCCTTGGCCTCGTTCTCGGCCTGCGCCCGCAACAATTTGACAACCGCGTCCATACCCAACTCCGTTCGACCCGCCGCGGATAAAGTCCGGGCGAGAGTGTCACCGGTGTCGGCTACGCATGCGCGGATCCTCATCTTCCGCGCCCCACCGGAAGCCCCGGCGGCGGCCTTGCCGTCCGTTTGGCGCGAAACGCCGCTGCCCTGGGGCTCGTGTTCCGCAATCAGGCGCCTGCGTCTTCCGCAGCGCCGCACATGGACTATATAAGACGGCGACCAAGCAACGCAAAGTGCGCTTTTGCTTGAGCGTGCCGCGCAAACCGCATGGCAGCGCGCCTTTACAGGGCGCGGCGGGGCGGGCGGGCTGGATGATGACGCCGCCATGGGGCGGCCGGGATCGCACGATGATCAACGACGTCTATAATACCCGTATCCTGGGCTATGCCGCCGATATCCCTCGCATCGGCCGGCTGGCGCAGCCCCAGGCCAGCGCCACCGCCCATTCGCGGCTGTGCGGCTCCACCGTGACCGTGGATGTGGCGCTTGAGGGCGACACCGTGAGCGATTTCGCCCATGAGGTGCGCGCCTGCGCGCTCGGGCAGGCCTCCTCCTCCATCATGGCCCGCCATGTGGTGGGGTCGAGCGTCGCCGAATTGCGCGCGCTGCGCGAGACCATGCGCAAGATGCTGAAGGAGAACGGCCCGCCGCCCGCCGGCCGCTGGGCCGAACTGGAAGTGCTGGAGCCGGTGCGCGACTACAAGGCGCGCCACGCTTCCACCTTGCTGACCTTCGACGCGGTGGTGGACGCCATCGACCAGATCGAGGCCAAGGCCGGCGCCGCGCGCGAGGCGACGGCGGAGAGCTGAACGGGCGCTTGCGCCCGTTCGCGTGCGTTTCGTTCGGCCCGCGCGGTTATTTCGCGGCGGCCGCAGCCGCCGGTGCTTGCGGGATGTTGGAATTCGCCGCCTGCGGAGGGGCGGAAGGCAGCGCCGGCAGGCCCAGCAGGCCGCGCACTTCCGTCGTCGCCTTGGCGAGGTCGGCGTTGAACTGCGGATTGTCCATCATCTGCGCCGCGATCACCGCGCCGGCGATGTGGCTCGCCTCCACGTCGGAGGGATAATGGATGCCGCCCACCAGCCGCGAGAAGCCGAAGGCGATGCCGCGCAGATGGATTGCCGTCGCCTTCTCCGGCACCATATTCGCCAGGATGATGGCCGTGAGGGTGCCGTAGGTCGCGTGGCCGCTGGGATAGGAGGGAGTGGTCTCGGCAGGGACCACGAGCTTGATGTCGGCATTCGCCAGATTGGGGCGGGTGCGCTTCCAATAGGCCTTTGCGGCATCGACGATCGGCCGGGCGTTCGCCCAGGCCTTGTCCACCAGGGCGTTGGCGAGCGGCGCCTTCTCCTTGGAGAGGTCGGCGCCCATCACCTCGGAAAACCGCGAGAGGGTGCGATCCACGTCGGCATTCGCGAGGGCCACCAGGTCCGGCGTGCGCACGGACTGGATGTCCAGAAGGATCTTGATGTCCTCGCGCGCCGCGGGAGAATCGGCCGCCGGCGCGGGGGCCAGGATGCGGGTGAGGTCCACCTGGTCGAGACGCACATAGGGTTCGTCACCAGCGAACGCCCCGGAAGCCATGAAGGTAGACAGTGCCAGTAGGGCGAAGGTAAATTTACGTATGGTCATGAAACAGTCCCCGCGTAAAGCCGGGCGACCCAGCCTTACGGCTTCTCTCCCATGGAATCGACGACATAAAGATGTCATCGAGCATCCGTCCCTTGCGTTCCGCATCGGCACTATGGTCACGCGCCTGCCGCGCCTGATCTTGCGCGCTCCGATCCTGTTCTATCGCTATACGCTTTCTTCCTTCATGGGGCGGCAATGCCGCTATCTGCCCACCTGCTCGGAATATGCCGACGAGGCGATTTCCCGTCACGGCGCCTGGGCGGGCGGCTGGATGGGGGCGGCGCGGCTGTGCCGCTGCCATCCCTGGGGCGGCTCGGGCTTCGATCCCGTGCCCCAATGCCTGCCCGCCGGTGCGCGCTGGCACCGGCCATGGCGCTATGGAATCTGGCGCCAGCCGCCGGGCTGAGGCGATTTGACGGGATGGGCAGGTGGGCGGGAGGGGTATTTTGTTTCCGGTCACACCTTGGCTGCGCGGATGGGCTATGCCGCTTCCTCCATGCCTCGGTCGGGGGAGTCGCCCGGTGAAGACACGCGGTTTCTTGTTCAGCATCGCCCTGAGCCTGTCGGCACTGGTCGGTTGCGCCGGCGGCGCGTTGGCGGTCCAGCAGGGGCCGGCGGCCGATGCCTTCTATGTGCCACCCGCTCCGTTGCCGGAAGGCCCAGCTGGTTCCCCGATCTGGGTGCGTGCGCTTTCGGGCACGATGGCGCTGCCGAGCGCGGCGCGCAATCTGCTGGTGCTCTATCGCTCCGTCGATCCCGCAGGCCAGCCGGTCGCGATGTCCGGGACCATCGCGATCCCGAAGGGAACGGCGCCCGCGGGCGGCTGGCCGGTGATCACCTGGACCCACGGCACCACCGGCCTTGCAGCCATCTGCGGCCCCTCTCGCGACACGCCCGAGGGGCCGGAGCACGGCTATATTGCCGATATCCGGGCGTTGCTGGATCCGTTCGTCGCCAAGGGCTATGCGGTGGTCGCGACCGATTATCAGGGCTTGGGCGTCGCGGGCTTCCACCCGTTTCTCCAGGGCGTGCCGAACGGCAAGAATGCCCTCGACATGCTGCGTGCCGCGCGCGTGCTGGAGCCGGAGATCGGGCCGAAATACGCGGTCATGGGCCACTCGCAAGGCGGCCAGGCGGATCTGTTCACCGCCGCCGAGGGGCCGTCTTACGCCCCCGAGCTGCAGCTTGTCGGCAATGTCGCCATGGCGCCGGGCACCCATATCGCCGATCGGCTCGCGGCGGTGCGCGCATCCGGAAAGGTGGAGCTTGCGCTGCCCTACGTGCTGTATACGCTGCAGTCCTACGCCACCACGGACACGGCCATCGACATCGGCCGCATCCTGACCGCGCAGGCGCAGCCGTATCTGGCCGAGCTTCAGCAAGGCTGCATGACCCAGGCCCTGACCCACAGCTATTGGGCCACCGCCATCGCGAAGGATCAGTTCCTGGCGAATCCCGACCTTGCGGCCTTCCTGAAGATGGCCGCACAGAATGAGCCCGGCACGCTCGCCATTTCCGTGCCCACGCTGGTGATGCAGGGAACCGCCGACGTGACCGTGCGACCGCAGGATACGGACGCTTCGGTGCGCGATCTCTGCGCCAAGGGAAATGTCGTGACCTACAAGACATTCCCCGGCCGCGATCATGACGGCGTCATGGCCGCCGGTGCCCCGGACGCGCTCGCTTTCCTCGCGGATCGCTTCGCCGGCGCGCCCGCCACCGGCAATTGCGCGGACCTGCCGAAGGCGGCGCCCTAGGGGCGGATCTGCCGGCCCATCCTCCGGGGCCGGCAAGCCTCGCACCGGCTTCGCCCTTTACGGCGCGCGCCGGGCGGCCTAGAGGAGGCCCCTTCAACAAGAGCCTACCTGCGGGGTACGCAGGAGTGGGCAGGAGAAGAAGCATGGTTACCTTGACTTTCCCCGATGGCGCCCAGCGCGAGTTCGCCGCCGGAACCACGGGTGCCGCCGTTGCGGCCGCCATTTCCAAATCGCTGGCCAAGAAGTCCGTCGCGATCATCCTCGATGAAACGTTGACCGACCTCGCCGATCCCATACTCGAGGATGCCCGCATCCAGATCGTCACCCGCGACGACCCCCGCGCGCTGGAGCTGATCCGCCACGACGCGGCCCATGTGCTCGCCGAAGCGGTGCAGAGCCTCTATCCCGGCACGCAGGTCACCATCGGTCCGGTGATCGAGAACGGCTTCTATTATGATTTCGCCCGAAATGAGCCTTTCACCACCGACGATCTGCCGAAGATCGAGGCGAAGATGCGCGAAATCATCGCGAAGGATCGCCCGTTCACCAAGGAGGTCTGGTCCCGCGAGGAGGCCAAGCGCGTGTTCGCCGAGAAGGGCGAGGCCTTCAAGGTGGAATTGGTGGACGCCATTCCCGAGGGCCAGGACCTGAAAATCTACAAGCAGGGCGAATGGTTTGATCTCTGCCGCGGCCCGCACATGCCCTCCACCGGCAAGGTGGGCAACGCCTTCAAGCTGATGAAGGTGGCCGGCGCCTATTGGCGCGGCGACAGCAACAATCCCATGCTGACCCGCATTTACGGCACCGCCTGGCACGACCAGGGCGAACTGGACAACTATCTCCATCGCCTGGAGGAAGCGGAAAAGCGGGACCATCGCCGGCTCGGCCGGGAGATGGACCTGTTCCACTTCCAGGAGGAGGGGCCCGGCACGGTGTTCTGGCACGCCAAGGGCTGGAATCTGTTCCAGAACCTCGTCGCCTACATGCGCCGCCGCCTGAAGGTGGATTATGCCGAGGTGAATGCCCCGCAGGTGCTCGACAAGTCTTTGTGGGAGACCTCGGGCCATTGGGGTTGGTACAAGGAGAACATGTTCAAGGTGCAGTCCGCCGGCGACGATACGGAGGACGAGCGCGTGTTCGCATTGAAGCCCATGAATTGCCCCGGCCACGTGCAGATCTTCAAGCACGGGCTGAAATCCTATCGCGACCTGCCGCTGCGCCTCGCCGAGTTCGGCGCCGTGCACCGCTACGAGCCCTCGGGCGCGCTGCACGGGCTGATGCGCGTGCGCGGCTTCACCCAGGACGATGCGCACATCTTCTGCACCGAAGAGCAGATGGCGGCCGAATGCCTGAAGATCAACGATCTGATCCTCTCCACCTATGCCGATTTCGGCTTCGATGAGATCATCGTGAAGCTCTCCACGCGCCCGGAAAAGCGCGTCGGCTCGGATGCGGTGTGGGATCATGCGGAGGACGTGATGATGCGCGTCCTCAAGCAGATTGAGGAGCAGTCCGGCGGCAAGATCAGGACCGGTATTCTGCCGGGGGAGGGCGCGTTCTACGGCCCGAAGTTTGAATACACCCTGAGCGATGCCATCGGCCGCGAATGGCAGTGCGGCACCACCCAGGTGGACTTCAACCTGCCGGAGCGCTTCGGCGCCTTCTATGTCGACACCGACGGGCAGAAGAAGACGCCGGTGATGATCCATCGCGCCATCTGCGGCTCCATGGAGCGCTTCACCGGCATTCTGATCGAGCATTTCGCGGGCCATTTCCCGCTCTGGCTCGCCCCGGTGCAGGTCGTGGTGGCGACCATCACCTCCGAGGCCGACGATTATGCTGCCGAGGTGACGGCAGCGGCGCGGGCGCGCGACTTGCGGGTGGAAAAGGACATTCGCAACGAGAAGATCAACTACAAGGTGCGCGAGCATTCGCTGGCCAAGGTGCCGGTGCTGCTGGTGGCCGGCAAGAAGGAGGCGGCCGAAGGCACGGTTTCCATCCGTCGGCTGGGCTCCAACGAGCAGACCGTCCTGCCTCTGGACGACGCGCTCGCGCTTCTCGCCAACGAGGCGATGCCTCCGGACCTGCAGCGCAAATTGGCCTGAAACAACGCGCCGGGGTGAGCCGCGCGATGCCCGGCTCACCCAAGGTCCCCTGCAGACCCTGGCTTTTTTTGGCCGAATAGCAGGGATCCGTTTTCCTCCCCCTCCCAGTCCATATAGTGACTTTGGGAATCTTTTTTCTTCTTGAAAAAGATGGTGCGGAGGGGAAGGCAATGAAGCGGCACGCTTCGTGGATTCGGCTGTTGTACAGCAGCGTCACTTTTATAGTTCCTGCTACGATCGGAAGCGGATCGGTTTGGGCGGGCTCGAATCTCACCTACATCAACTTGGATTATCCGGTTGCCGAGGCCAATTTCACGGGTATTCGCGGCGCCAATATTGTCGGCAATTATGTCATCCCGGGCGGCGGTGGCGCTTCGGGCGGCATTCTCTACCGCACGGACACGCAGACATGGGTCTCAATCCCCACATCCACGGCCAACGGCGTCAATTATCCCGGCGCCTATACCGCCCTGCCGTATGGCCCCACCTTCGGTTCGCCGGACGGGATCTTCCGCGTCGTCGGCTCCTACAAAACAACGTCCGGCTCGGGAAACATCGGGTATCTCTTTGATGCCGCTGCTGCGCCGGGGGCGCAATATACCAATATCGTTTATCCTTCCGCGACTGGCGCGACGGTGGCGAACACCATTCCGCACAGCCAGTTCGGCAATAATATCGTGGGCAATTACGATACCACGCAGGGCGGTGCCGGCGCCTTCATCTATAATGCCGTGAGCAAGTCCTATACGCCATTGTCCGGCCCGGGCGCCGTCGTGACCACCGCCTACGGCATCTATGGCGACAAGGTGACCGGCGGCTATACCGATCCGCTGGGGCTGAACGCCGAGCACGGATACCTTTACGACATCAAGACCAATACCTTCACCACTTATGATCATCCCGGCGCCATCACGACCCATTTCCAGGGCGTGACGGGCGGTGGGCGGAATGGCGAATACAATCTCGCCGCCGACTGGATGGACGCCCAGGGCGGCGCCCACGCCGCCATCCTGCACATCAACGCCGACGGCTCGACGCAATGGACCGAGCTCGACGTTCCCGGTTCCACCACCACCTCGATCGATTCCATCTATGCCGGCAACGCCGTGGGATTCTATCTTGGTGCGGACGGCATGATGAATTACTTCGTCACCGTTCCGGGAGTCTATAACCCGATCCGGAATACGGGGGCGCTGACCGTGTCCCAGGCCGGTGGGACAGGTATTTCGGGCATCAGCGGCGATGATATCGTCAATGACGGATCGATCCTCGTTTCGGGCGCGAACGCCATCGGCATAAAGGCGGACACCTACGGGGTGGTCACCAATAACGGCTCCGTCACCGTGACGGGCGCGGGCGCGAGCGGCGTTCAGCTGAACGGCCTCGATGGCACGCTGCTGAATGCCGGGCGCATCACCGCAGCTCCCGGGGCGAATGCCATTACCGCCGGCGCCGACGCCTCAGGGACCATGGTGGTCAATACCGGCGTGATCGACGGACGCGTGATGTTCAACGCGGGCCCCCAGGCACGCTTTGAAAACAGCGGGTGGCTCGGCATCAGCAGCGCCGGCGCGGGCGTCGCCCATCAGATGAGCGGCGTGTTCGTTCAGACCTCGGCCGGCACGCTCGCCCTGCGGGTGGATGGCGCCGCCGCCGACCGGCTGGACGTGACCGGCGCGGCACGGCTCGGGGGCACACTCGCCGCCGCCTTCGCCGGCACTGGCGGCCTGCAGAAGAGCTATACCGTCCTCACCGCGAGCGATGGCGCAACCGGCTCCTTCGCGAATCTGGACACATCGGGCCTGCCCACCTTCTTCTCCGCCGGTCTCGCCTATGGCACCAATGCGGTCACGCTCAACGTGTCCTCGGCAATGGCGCTGCAGCCCGGCCTCACCGTCAACGAGCGGACTGCGGGCGCGGGCATCGACCGGGCGCTCAACGGCGCGCCGGGTTCGGCCCTCGGGACGCTGCCCACGGGCCTGCTGCCGCTCTATAATCTCACCGCGAGCCAGCTGCCAGCTGCGTTGAAGGGTCTGTCGGGGGAGGCCTATGCGAGCGAGCAATCGGTGCTGATCGGCGACGGCATCTATGGCCGGGAGGCGATCCTCGGCCGGCTGCGTCAAAGCGCTTATGCCGGCCAGGCCGGGGCGATGGGTGCGCTGGCCTATGGCGGGCCGGCGGCGCTGTCCTATGCGGGGCCGGACGCGGCCGCCGCGCAGCCCGCGCCCTCCACCGCGCTCGGCGCGCTGGCCTATGCCACCAAGGCGCCGGCCGCAGCCCCGGCGCCCAGCGCCGGACCCACCACCATCTGGGCCCAGGGCTTCGGCGGCTGGACCACGCTCGACGGCAACGGCAATGCCTCCAGCGTGAGCGAGAGCATCGGCGGCGTCGTGTCCGGCGCCGACATCCGCGCCGGCGACTGGCGTTTCGGCGCGGCGCTCGGCTATTCCCAGTCCAACGCCAATGTGGATGCGGTGGCCAGTTCCACCGAGGTCAACAGCATGCTGCTGGCGCTCTATGCCGGCACCAGCGCGGGCCCCTGGAACCTGCGCCTCGGGGCGAGCTACGCCTTCAACCAGATCGATGCCACCCGCACCGTCGTGCTGCCGGGCGCGGTGCAGCAGGCGAGCGCGCAATATGACGGCGGCACCGCGCAGGTGTTCGGCGAGGTGGGCTACGGGTTCGCGGTCCAGTCGGTGGCGCTGGAACCGTTCGCGGGCCTGGCCTGGGTGCAGCTCAACACCGACAGCTTCGCCGAGAGCGGGCTGGTGGCGCCGCTGTCCGGGGCGTCGGCGTCGGCCGGGGTGGGCTATTCCTCGCTCGGCCTGCGGGCGGCAACCTCGATTGCGCTGTCCAATGGCATGGTGCTGGCGCCCCACGCGTCGGCGGCGTGGCAATATGCGTTCGGAGACGTCGACCCGACGGCGCAGCTGGCGTTCCGTGGCCTGACGGGGTCGAACTTCACGGTTGGCGGCGTGCCGCTGGCGCAGAACACCGCCCTCCTGGAGGTGGGCGCGGATCTCAACCTGTCCGCCCAGGCGCGTGTGGGCCTGTCCTATGTGGGCCAGTTCGCCGACGGCGTCACCACCAACGCCTTCCAGGCCAATCTCGCCTGGCGGTTCTGAAACGCTCCTGCGCCGGCGCGTTCGCCGCCGGCGCAGGAGAGGAGCATGCCTTAACCTGTTCGTGGTTCTGCGCCTCGTCTCGGAGGCCTTGTTCTCCCCGCCGCAGGCGGCGCCGGCAGTGCACCGCGCGCCGCGCATGTCACAGCGATTCCCACCGACGCCTTCGACGGTAAAGCGCACGCATCTGCACAATGATCCGCAGGGGCGGAGGTACAGATACGTCGTCATCACTGTCCTATTCTCGCGGATATGTGCTTTAAATATCACGCGGCGCGGCGTTTTACCTTTCGAGCGGGTTCATCCCAAAAATACAACATATCCGGCTAGATTTCGGATGCTGCTCTGTTAGGTCTTTAGGAAATTACGTGTGCTGCGGTGGGTTTTCATGAAAAAGACGAATAAACGAATCCATCTTCTTTCTTCCTGCGCCTCTTTTGCCGCTGCCGCGGTGTGCACGCTTGGCGCAGGGGCGCACGCCCAGCCGCCAGCCCCCGCCCCCACCCCCTACACGACGCTGAATTACGGTGCTACCTCCACCTTCCTGACCGGCATTCGCGGCAATACGATCGTCGGCAATTATGTGGTGCCGGGCACCACGGCGACCGGCGGGCTCGCGTACAATACGGTCACCGGCCAATGGTCGGCCATGCCGGTCGCCACCGCGAACGGCGTGAACTATCCCGGCGCCATCGGCTCCTCGCCCTATGGGCCGAGCTTCGGCAACCAGGGCGGCGTGCTGCGCACCGTGGGCAGCTATATCACCGCGGCCTCTTCGCCCTACGATCTGAGCTATCTCTACGACGCCGCGGCCGCGCCGGGCCAGCAACTCACGGGGCTGGCCTATCCCAGCGCGCCGAGCAACCCGACCCTCTTCACCATCGCCCACAGCACGTTCGGCGATCAGGTGGTGGGCGATTACGACACCCGCCTCGCGACCGGCAATGCGATGATCTACACGATCTCCACCGGCACCTATGCCACCAACAACAAGCCGGGCGCAGCCAGCACCACCGCCTACGGCGTCTATGGCAACATGATCGCCGGCGGCTATTTCGACGTGCCGGGCGGGGGAATCGGCGCGGAGCACGGCTATCTCTACAATCAAACCACCGGAACCTGGGCGAGCTACGACCATCCCGGCGCCGTGATCACGCATCTGGAAGGCATCACCGGTGCCGGGCGCTCTGGCGAATACAACATGGTGGCCGACTGGGTGACGGTGGACGGCGTCGTGCACGCCGGCGTGCTGCACGTGGATGCGCTGGGCATTCCCACCTGGTACGAGATCAATATTCCCGGCGCCTCGCTCGTGTCGTCCAATTCGGCTTATGGCGATACGGTGGTGGGCATCTATCTGACACCCGGCTCCACCGCGCCCAATGGCTATGTCGCCACCATCGCGGGCATCTACAATCCCATCCGCAACACCGGGACGCTGACTTCCAGCGCTGACAATACTGCCGTCCTGTCGGGCCGTATCGGTGACGACATCGTCAACAGCGGAACCGTCAAGGTGAGCGGCAATGGCGGCATCGGCATGCGCGGCGAGACCTACGGGGTCCTGACCAATACCGGCACCATCACGTCCAGCGGCATCGCGGGGGCGGCGGTGGATCTGCACGGCCTCTACGGCACCCTTCTGAACTACGGCACCTTGCAGACAACCATCGAGTCCGACGCCGTGCGGAGCGGCCCCGACGCCACCGGCACAGTCATCGTCAATATGGGCGTTATCGACGGCCGCATCGCCGCGACGGCCGGGCTGGACAAGAGGTTCGAGAACAGCGGGTGGCTCGGCGTCAGCGGCAACGGGCTGTCGATCACCCATCTGTTCGGCGGCACCTTCGTCCAGACCTCGGCCGGCACGCTCTCCTTGCGCGTCACGCCCGGCAGCAACGACTTCTTCGGGATCACCGGCGTGGCGCGGCTCGCCGGCACGCTGGAGGTTCCCTTCCTGACCTCGACGCTGACGAACAGCTATACCTTGCTGGCCGCCACCGGCGGGACCACGGGCGCCTTCGAGACGCTGACCACGCCCGGGCTTCCCACCTATGTGAGCGCGGCGCTGGCTTATTCCGGCACCAACGTGGCGCTGAACCTGACCTCGCAAATGGCGCGGCAGGCAGGCCTCACGGCCAACCAGTCCGCAGTCGGCGGCGCGGTGGACCGCAGCTTCAACAGCGGTGCGCTCGCGACCACCTCAAACGTCGGCGCGTCTTCGCTCAACAGCCTCTACAGCCTCACCGCGAGCCAGCTGCCAGCTGCGTTGAAGGGTCTGTCGGGGGAGGCCTATGCGAGCGAGCAATCGGTGCTGATCGGCGACGGCATCTATGGCCGGGAGGCGATCCTCGGCCGGCTGCGTCAAAGCGCTTATGCCGGCCAGGCCGGGGCGATGGGTGCGCTGGCCTATGGCGGGCCGGCGGCGCTGTCCTATGCGGGGCCGGACGCGGCCGCCGCGCAGCCCGCGCCCTCCACCGCGCTCGGCGCGCTGGCCTATGCCACCAAGGCGCCGGCCGCAGCCCTGGCGCCCAGCGCCGGACCCACCACCATCTGGGCCCAGGGCTTCGGCGGCTGGACCACGCTCGACGGCAACGGCAATGCCTCCAGCGTGAGCGAGAGCATCGGCGGCGTCGTGTCCGGCGCCGACATCCGCGCCGGCGACTGGCGCTTCGGCGCGGCGCTCGGCTATTCCCAGTCCAACGCCAATGTGGATGCGGTGGCCAGTTCCACCGAGGTCAACAGCATGCTGCTGGCGCTCTATGCCGGCACCAGCGCGGGCCCCTGGAACCTGCGCCTCGGGGCGAGCTACGCCTTCAACCAGATCGATGCCACCCGCACCGTCGTGCTGCCGGGCGCGGTGCAGCAGGCGAGCGCGCAATATGACGGCGGCACCGCGCAGGTGTTCGGCGAGGTGGGCTACGGGTTCGCGGTCCAGTCGGTGGCGCTGGAACCGTTCGCGGGCCTGGCCTGGGTGCAGCTCAACACCGACAGCTTCGCCGAGAGCGGGCTGGTGGCGCCGCTGTCCGGGGCGTCGGCGTCGGCCGGGGTGGGCTATTCCTCGCTCGGCCTGCGGGCGGCAACCTCGATTGCGCTGTCCAATGGCATGGTGCTGGCGCCCCACGCCTCGGCGGCGTGGCAATATGCGTTCGGAGATGTCGACCCGACGGCGCAGCTGGCGTTCCGTGGCCTGACGGGGTCGAACTTCACGGTTGGCGGCGTGCCGCTGGCGCAGAACACCGCCCTCCTGGAGGTGGGCGCGGATCTCAACCTGTCCGCCCAGGCGCGTGTGGGCCTGTCCTATGTGGGCCAGTTCGCCGACGGCGTCACCACCAACGCCTTCCAGGCCAATCTCGCCTGGCGGTTCTGAAACGCTCCTGCGCCGGCGCGTTCGCCGCCGGCGCAGGAGAGGGGCGGGTCAGGAATTGCGCAGGGCGCTGAGCAGCCGGTCGCCGAACAGCATGAACACCACGCCCGCCATGATGATGAGGGCGCCCACCACCTTCACCGGCGTCAGCTTGCGCTCGATGAGCCCGACCAGGCCGTAATGGTCGAGCAGCAGGGATGAGATGAGCTGGCCGCAGATCACCAGCGCCAGCAGGCTCGCCAGCCCGATCTTGGGCACCAGATAGATCGAGCCGATAATGAAGGCGGCGCCAAGGAACCCGCCGCACAATTTCCACAGCGGCTGGTTCGGAAGCGCGGCCAGCGCCGTGGGAATGCCGCCCTGCGCCAAGGCAACCACGATGAGGAACACCGTGCCCACCAGGAACGAGAACAGGGCGGCGAGAATGGTGTTGTGGCCGAAGGCCTGGGCGAGCTGATTGTTGATCGGCGCCTGGAGCGAGATGCACGCGCCGATGAAGAAGGCGGCCGCCAGATAAAGGGTCGTCACATTCTGGCTCCTGGTACCGCGGAAAGGCGCGGGGATCTCATTTGTTGATGACCTCGACCTCGCGGTCCTTGCCCGCCTCCACCTTGAAGTCGCGGCTGATGACCTTGCCGTCGTTGCGGGCAATCGCGGTGTAGTCGCCCTCGCTGAGGACCACGGTGGGCAGGGCGCCGATGGATTCCTTGATGGTGTCGCCGCCCGGCGTCACCACCGACCATTGGGTGTTGGCCTGGGCGTCTCCGCCTTTCTCAGCCACCAGCTTCAGCACGATCTGCGCCGCGCGGTGGTGGAAGGTGGCGTCCGTGAGCTTGCCGGCCTGCACGTTGACGTCGGCGCGCACCACAGCATTGGCGTCGCCATAGGTGGAAACCACGTGATAGGTCCCCTCCGGCAGGAGCACCACGTCGCCGGCATTGGCGCCGCGATAATAAGGCTGGGTGGAGGTGCGGCCCTGCAGGAACGAGCCCTCGTAAATGTCGAAGGTCAGCTTCTGGCCGGGGATGATCTTGCTCTCGACGTCGGCCTGCAGTCGCAGGCCGCCCGATGGGAGCACGAATTGTTCGCGCCGGGCGACCGCCCCCACCTGCAACCGCTGGGCGGCGGTGGAGAATCCGTAGGTGACATGAATGATGTAGCCGCCCGGGCTGAGGAAGAACACCGGGGCGGGCTCGGTGCTCTCCGCCACCAGCGGAAAGGCGCCGGAGGCTTCGGCCGTATCAGCGAACACGCGCCACATCAGCCCGTGCGGAATGGCGGGCCCGTCGGCGCTGAAGCGGGCGAACACGCCGACCGTGGTCTTGCCCGCCGGTGCGGCCGGCAGCACCGCGTGCGGCTCACGCCCGGCGGCTTGGCCCTGGGGCGTGGTGCGCAGGCCGGGATTGGCGCCGAGCGGCGGCGGGGCGGAAAACGCATCGATCGGCGGCGGCGCGGGGGAGGCGCCGGCGAAAGGCATGGCCTGGCCGAAAGCCGCGCCATTCGCCAGCGCGGCAGCCATCAGCGGAAGCAGGAACGGGAGCAGCCGGTTCCACCAGGGGCGGGCGGCTTCGATCTTTCGACGCATGGTTCTGACGTGCATCGAAACCGCGGCGGTTTCAAGTCACCGCAACGGCATTGGCCCCGTCCGCGCGCCGGTGGGACGCATCGGGAGCGCTATGTCGCTTTTGGCAGCCGCGTCCGGCGTGATAAGGCAGGCGCGGAAAACGCGGGCGTGGCCCTGCCTCGCCCCTTGAGCGCGGCGAACGATGGGATGCGCCGTGCGATTGCTTGAAGGCTTGCCATGTCCGACATTCTTGACGTGCTCCGCACCCGCCGTTCCACCCGCGTTCTTGATTTCGCCGCGCCCGGCCCGTCGGCGGAGCATCTGCGCGAGATGCTGACCATCGCCGCCCGCGTGCCGGACCATGGCAAGCTCGTGCCCTGGCGCTTCATCCTGCTGGAAGGCGAAGGGCGCGCGCGCGCCGGGGCCGTGCTCGCCGAGGTGCTGACCCAGGTGGATCCGCAGGCCGCTCCGCGCCGGGTGGAGGAGGAGCGCAACCGCTTCCTGCGGGCGCCCGTGGTCGTGGCCGTGGTGTCGAGCGCCGCGACCCATGTGAAGATCCCGGAAATCGAGCAGGTGCTTTCTTCCGCCGCGGTGGTGGAAAACCTGCTGATCGCCGCAACCGCGCTCGGCTATGGCGCGACCTGGCTCACCGAATGGCCGGCTTACGAGCCCAAGGCCCGCGCGGCCCTTGGCCTTGCCGAGCATGAACGCATCACCGGCTTCGTTTATATCGGCACCGCGACGCAGAAGCTGGAGGATCGACCGCGGCCGAACCTCGACGAGATCGTGACCCGCTTCTGAGCAAGGGCGCCATACGGATAGGCGCCAGGGAGAGCAGGCGATGGTGTCGGTCAAGGCGCGCTTGGAGGCCTCCAAGCAATTGCTGATCGCCGCGCTGGACGTGAGCGCGCGGGCCAATCCCGTGCGCCGCATCCGCAAGGCGCTGCGGCTCCTGTCCACCCCGTCCGGCCAGCCGGTGCAGGAAGATCGCGACGTGCTCGGCCCCGCGTTCCGTGCTGTCCGGCTGCCGGCGCGCTCGCTCTCCGGCGGCCCGGTCTGCCTCATGGTCACGGCGGCGTCGGACGGGCGCCCGTTCGGCCATACCCTTCGCCTGTGTGCGGACCTGCAGGCGTGCGGCATGCAGGTGGTGCTGATCATCGCCACCGACCGGCCGGACCTGGACTGCCTCGACCCCGGCGCCGCGGTTGCCGATGCGGTGGTGACGCGGGAAAACCACGGCTATGATTTCGCCGCCTGGGCGGCCGCGCTGCGCTATCTGCCCGAGGTGTGGACCTCGCCCGAGGTGCTGTTTGCCAATGACAGCGTCTATCATTCCACAGCGGCCCTTGCGGCGACGGTGGAGCGCATGCGCGCGAGCCCGGCGGACGTGGTCGCATTGACACAGAGCGCGGAACTGGCCCCGCATTTCCAGAGCTATCTGTTCCTCTACAAGGCGTCCGCGCTTGCTCACCCCGCTGCCCGCGCGTTCTGGGGCGAGGTGCGCTCGCGCGGCGACAAGCTCCAGATCATCCGCGATTACGAGGTCGCGCAGCGCGGGGTCCTGGAAGGCGCGGGGCTTGGCGTGGACATCCTGTTTCCAGGCACGCCCGGCGCGCAGGGCGAGAACCTTTTGCATCAGGGCTGGCGCGATCTGATCGCCGCCGGCTTCCCGTTCGTGAAGGTGCAGCTGCTGCGCGACAATCCCTACGGGGTGGATCTCGCCGGCTGGCGCGCCTTTCTCGACCGGGCGGATTTCGACGTGAGTGAGATCGCCTTCCACCTCGGCGCCGGGCGCGACGGCGCGGCGGCCCTGCTGGAAATGCGCTAGGGCGCTCAGCCCGGCGGCATGTCGATCGGCTGCCCACGGCAGGGCAGCGAGCGTTCCGTCACCATGTAGATGACAAGGTCGGGCTTGAAGCGCTCGACAGCCGGCCATTCGAACTTGCAGGCGCTATGGTGCATCCAGGCGAAGCGGCTCGTCACCCGCTCCAGCAGGCGTGGCCAGAAATGCTGCGAGAAGGAATCGCCGATCACGAGGACGCTCGGCCCGCTATGGCCGGTCGCATAAGCGTAGGGGCGGAAGGTGTCGTGCGGGCCGTGGTCGGGCATGACGCCGGTGATTGGCGTTAGCTCCGGCTTCGGGTTCGAGGCGATTTCGGCATAGTCCTGGTCGGCGGTTTCGCTCGCCTCGCCGAGATAGCGGGCAAGATCGCCGGACGGCGCCGCCTGCAGCGGGCCGATGGCGGTCTGCGGCGCGATCTCTAGCTCCGGCCGGCCGGCCGCCGCCATCACCGCATTGAAGGCGAGCACCGAGCTGCGCTGGTTCCAATGGGTGTCGGTGCGGCGGAAGATCGGCCCCTGCGCCTTGGCGGCGATCAGCATCGGCCGCAGGTCCACATGGGGAATTGCATGCGCGGCCATCTGCGTGTCGAGATAGTCGAGTTCGGTCGGGTGGGTCATCTGCCCGCGGGCCCAGGCCGGCAGCTTCTCCGGCAGGACGGTTGCGGCATTCGGCGCCGAGGCCACCACGAGTTCGGCGCCCCGCGCCTTCAGCAGCGTGTCGAGGCGCGCAAGCACGTCAACGAGGTCGCCCATGGGCTTGGCGCGGAACAAGCGGCCGAGGGATTGTTCCAGCGTCTGCTCGCCGGTGAAGAACATCTGCCCGCCTTCGCCCAGCAGCACCGGGCGCTCGCGGGTGGACTTCATGGCGCGCAGATAGGTCGCATTGCCCGCCATCACCAAGCCGCGAAAGCCGTAGCGGCCGTTGATGAAGGGGTCGAGCCGCTCGGTGGCATGCACCCACCAGCGTTCCTGCGGCGTCGTCATGAGGCGCACCGGCCCGGGCAGGTCCGGCAAGACCAGCCCGAGCGTCGGCAGCGTCAGCACCGCCATGAAGAAGAAGCACCACCACCGGCGGTAGGCGAGAAGAAGAGGCATGCCGCTAGAACCGGAAATAGAGGAAGGGGCTGTAATTGGACGCCCCCACCGTGATGAACGAGAGCACGAACAGCGCCAGCATGATGAGGCTGTCGCACGCGCCATAGGCGAGCCGCCGCATGTTCGGCGCAAGCGGGCCGGCGGGCAAGGTCGGCAGGCCCCACATGGCGAGCGGCCAGGCGAGGATCATGACCGCGATGGTCAGCGGCTGGAGCGCCACCAGCAGGCCCGGCGCCAGCGGCCCGAAGCCGTTGAGGCCCACGAGCCCGGCGAACACGTCCATGGCCTGCGGCAGGCTGAGCGCGCGGAACCATACCCAACCGAACAGCACCACGAGCAGCACATAGAGATGGCTCAGCACCCTGGGGCCGGCGGCGAGCGCCTTGCCGAAGCGGGTGCGCTCCAGCACCAGGAAGGCGCCGTGGTGCGCGCCCCAGATCACGAAGGTCCAACTCGCCCCGTGCCACAGGCCGCAGAGCAGGAACACGGTCCACAGATTGAGCGCGGTGTGCAGATGGCCGTGCCGGTTGCCGCCCAATGGGATGTAGACATAGTCGCGGAACCAGCTCGACAGGCTCATGTGCCATTTGCGCCAGAAATCGGTGATCGACAGCGCGCCATAGGGCAGGCGGAAATTGCGCGGGAACTTCAGCCCCATGGCCAGCGCGAGGCCGATGGCCATGTTGGAATAGCCGCCGAAGTCGAAATAGATCTGCAGCGCATAGGCCAGCACGCCGATCCAGGCGGTGAAGAAGTTCGGCGCGGTGGTCTGGTCGAACACCATGGTAGCGAGCGGGGCCACCTCGTCGGCGATCAGCACCTTCCAGGACAGGCCGATGACGAAGATGCGCAAGCCCGCCGAGACGCGGCCCACCGTGGTGCGCCGCGCGCGGATGCGGTGCGCGATGGTGGAATAGCGCACGATCGGCCCCGCCACGAGCTGCGGGAACATGGTGATATAGACCGCGATCTCCTCCAGCCGGCCGTTGGCGCGCGCGCGGCCGCGATACACGTCCACGAGATAGGAGATGGCGTGGAAGGTGAAGAAGGAGATGCCGAGGGGCAGGGCGAGATGCACCACCGGCACCGACACGCCGAGGGGCGCGAGCAGCACGTTCAGGTTCTCGGCCAGGAACCCGGCATATTTGAAAACGATCAGGCCGGCGAGATTGAGCGCCACCGCGAGCGCCAGCATGGGCAGCCGCTTGCCCGGCGGGCGCGCGCCCAGCACCTGCGCCAGAGCGAAATTGCCGAGCATGGAGGCGGCGAGCACAAGCAGGTTGAACAGGCCGCCCCAGGCATAGAACACCAGGGAGAAGGCGAGCAGCACGAAGTTCTTCGCCCGAACGCCGGGGGTCGCGAAATAGCAGACCAGGAAGGCGGGCAGGAAATAATAGAGGAATGTGACGGAGGAAAAGACCATTTCACTCGGTTCTCGGGCCGCGCGCCGGCGCGCTGGTCAAGGTCAGTAGACGAATTGCTCGCGCAGGATGCGTTCATCCAGGCTGTGGTCGGGATCGAACAGCATGTCCATGGAGGATGCCCGGTCGAGCCGCGCGGAGACGCTGACCACATCGCGCACCTCGTAATGGTCCGCCACCGCGCTGACCGGTCGCTTTTCCGGTTCGAGCACCGAGATGTCGATGCGCGCCTTGTCCGGCACCAGCGCGCCGCGCCAGCGGCGGGGGCGGAAGGGCGAGATGGGCGTGATGGCGAGCAAAGCGGTGCTCAGCGGCAGGATCGGACCATGGGCGGAAAGATTGTAGGCCGTGGACCCGGCGGGCGTCGCGACGATCATGCCGTCGCAGATCAGCTCCTCCAGCCGCACCTTGCCGTCGATGGAAACGCGCAGCTTCGCCGCCTGGTAGGTCTGGCGCAGCAGGGCGACTTCATTGATGGCGGGCGCCTGGTGGCGTGCGCCCGCGCGGTCGACCGCCTCCATGATCAGGGGATGGATGACCACATGCTGGGCGGCGGCGAGCCGCACCGGCAGTGCGTCCTCGCGATAGGTATTCATCAGGAAGCCGACGGAGCCGCGGTGCATGCCGTAGATCGGCACGCCCCGGTCGCGGAAGGCATGCATGGTCTGGAGCATCAGCCCGTCGCCGCCGAGCGCGACGATCACGTCCGCATCGGCTTCCGCAACATCGCCGTAGCGCTGGATGAGCCGCGTGCGGGCGGCCTGGGCCTCGGTGGTGTCGCTGGCCACGAAGGCGATCTTTTCGAGGCGTCGGCTGGGCTCGCTCATGCGGACGGTCGCGCGGCGACCCCTTCTTCCGGTGCCGGCACAGCACCCGCGCCTTTCGTATCGGTCTGCGCCGCGCTTGTCGAGGCGGGCGGCGCCCGCTCCGCCTCCGTTCCCTTCACAAGCTTCAGAGCACCGGACTCCATGCCACAGGTACGTAGCGGAAGCGGTCGCCGTCTTTCTCCAGATGGGCGGCGGCGGGGAAGGGGAAGTGATAGCCGGCCACCATCAGCCGTTCGGCCACGACCATGTCGTAGACGCGGCGGCGGGTCTGCTCGGCCTTCGCCGCGTCCATGTCGTACATGACGTGCCAGGTGGGATTGCGCAGGAACAGCGACGGGATGTTGGTCACGTCCGACTGGACGAACAGCCGCCCCGTGCCCGAGGCGAGCACGTAGGAGGTGTGCCCCGGCGTGTGGCCCGCGGTCTCCACGCTGGTGAGGCCGGGCAGGATCTCCTTGTCCCAGCCGTATTGCTCGGGCGCCGCGCCGAGACCGCCGAACACCCGGCGCACGTTCTGGAACGCCCCCTTCATGGCCTCGGGCGCGCGGCTCATTTGGGCATCGTCGGTCCAGAAGGCCCATTCGGCCTGCGGCACCATCACCTGGGCGGAAGGGAAGGCGGGCTTGCCGTCCGCGCCGAGCAGGCCGTTGATATGGTCGCCGTGGAAATGGGAGATCACCACCGTGTCGATGGACTTGGGGTCCACGCCGGCGGCTTTCAGATTGGCCTGAAGCTGGCCGACGGTGCCTTGGGCTGGGCCGTTGCCGGTATCGATGAGAATCAGCTTCGATCCGATGTTCACCAGCAGCGCGGTGAAGGGGATGGTGATCTGGTCCTGCGCCAGGAACGCGTCCTTGAGGGCGGCATTTACCGCGTCGCGGGGCTGGTTGCGCACGAAGGTGTCGGACAGCGGGGTAGTGCGCGCGCCGTCGCTGACGGCGGTCACCTCAAAGCTGCCGACCTTGTAGCGATAGGCGCTCGGCACCTGGGCGGTGGCCATGGGGGCACCGGCGCGGGCCGGCGCAATCCCGGAAAGGCCGGCGGCCGCGGAGACTGCTGCTGTGGCGAGCAAGGCGCGGCGGGAAAGAGCGGGCATGGGAATCTCCATCAGGTCCGATGGAGACTAGGGGCCCGGATACGTCCGGTCGATGACGCAACGGCACTCCGCCGCTCACGTTTCAGCGAACGGCGGAGTGTTGTTGAGGGAGGCTCAGCGCACGGGCGGGGCGTATTGGATGCCACCGGTGCTCCAGAGCTGGTTGATGCCGCGCGGGATGCCGAGCTTGGAGCCGGCGCCGACGTTGCGTTCAAACACTTCGCTGTAATTGCCGACCGCCTTCACGATCCGCACCGCGAAGTCCTTGGTGAGGCCGATCTGCTCGCCATAATTGCCGTCGGTGCCGACGAGGCGCTTCACGTCCGGCTTCTCGGACTTCAGGGCCTGATCGAGATTGCCGCTGTTCACGCCCAGTTCCTCGGCGTTCAGCATGGCGTAATGGGTCCACTTGACCACATTGAACCACTGGTCGTCGCCCTGGCGCACCACGGGGCCGAGCGGCTCCTTGGAGATCACGTCCGGCAGCACGATATGGTCGCCGGGCTTGGCCATTACGAGGCGCAGCGAATAGAGCTGCGACACGTCCGTGGTGATGGTGTCGCACTTGCCGCTGTCATACGCCTTCACGACCTCGTCGGAGGAGGGCAGGGAGATCAGCTCGAGCTTCATGTTATTGGCGGCGAAATAATCCGTCGCGTAGCCGGCGCCGGTGGTTCCCGCCTGGACGCAGACCTTGGAATTGTCCAGTTCCAGGGCCGAGGTGATCTTGCGCGCCGAGCGCACCATGAAGCCCTGGCCGTCATAATAGGTGATGGGGCCGAACAGCAGGCCGAGTTCGCCTTCACGCTGCAGGGTCCAGGTGGAATTGCGCGAGAGCACGTCCACCTTGCCGTCCTTCAGCGCGGCGAAGCGCTCCTCGGCGTTCAGCGGCACGAACTTCACCTTGGAGGGGTCGTTCAGCACCGCTGCGGCGATGCCGCGGCACAGGTCCACGTCGAAACCGGTCCACTTGCCGGAGGAATCCGGATTGGAGAAGCCGGGCAGGCCGCGGCTGACGCCGCACACCAGCTCGCCGCGATCTTTGACCGCCTTGAGCGTCTGCGCGCTCGCGCCGTGCGCCGACAGCGCCACGACGGCGCCGGTCAGCAACGCCAGGAGTGTCTTCATTTATCCCGCCCCATTGAGGTGATTGGAAGGAAGAAGGGGCCGCCGCGGATGCGGCGGCCGTTGCCAGGGCACCGGGCGGTGCCGCCGTATCAGAGCGTGACCGCCTGCCGCACAATGACCTTCGTGCCCACGGGCACGCGCGTATAGAGGTCGATGATCTCGCTGTTCACCAAGCGGAAGCAGCCGGACGACACCGCATAGCCGATGGTCTCAGGCTGGTTGGTGCCGTGGATGCGGTAGACGGTGCCGCCGAGATAGAGCGCGCGTGCGCCCATCGGGTTGCCGGGGCCGCCGGCCATGAAGCGCGGCAGATAGGGCTGGCGCTGGATCATCTCGGCCGGAGGCGTCCAATCGGGCCATTCGGCCTTGCGGACGACGGTGACGAGGCCCTTCCAGGTGAAGCCGTCGCGGCCGACGCCGATGCCGTAGCGCAGCGCGCGGTTGTTGCCTTCCACCAGGTACAGGAACTTGTCATCCGTGCTGATGATGATGGTGCCGGGCGCCTCGGTGGTGCGGAAATAGACCGGCTGGCGCTTGTAGGCCGGGTCCATGTCCACCTCGTCGTCCGCGGGCGGGACGAGGCCGGGCTGGTCGCCGATATCGAGCGTGGCGCCCGGAACGCCGCGCTGCGGCACCGGCGTCGACTGCGCCATGGCGTAGGAACCGAACGCGAAGGCACCGACCTGAAGCAGGGCGGTCAGCGCCAGGGTCTTGAACAGTTTGGGCATCATGCCGGCCTCTTTCTTCGCGCCCCCAAAGGAGCTTCGCGGACAGAGACTGGCAAACCAGGGTTAAGATTGCGCTTTCGGCCCATGTGCCACACGCAAAGCCCCACGCTGCCGCTCTCTCCGTTTCCCTCCCGCGTGCCGCCAGGCGGCACACCCCACGCTTCGATTAGCTGAGCTTGCGGGGGAGGAAAAGTGAAAAAGCTTGACCTATCTTCCGTTCACGCCTGTGTGCACGTGCCCGGCGGTGGCGCGGGCGGACGATGCTGCCCGGTTGCACCGCAGTTGCGCGCACCGTTCAGAGGCATCCCGCCGACGCGGGAAGTCCTGGCGACCTATTCCGAAGCAGGACCAGGGCTTCCCTTCGGCGGCTCCTATGTCCGGCCCCACCCGGTATGGGTGTGCGGGTTCGCGCTCGGCGATCCGCTCACTATCATCTCCCGGCTCAGTGTCTATGCGACGCGCTCGCGCGAACCCGGCCGGCCGTTGCGGTTTCCCGGCAAGCCGGGGGCGTTCGGTTCGGTCGCCGGGATGGTCGCGCGCCTTGGTGCGTCCTATACCGCTGCAAAGGCCAATGTGTTTCTGCAGAGCGGGCGAGGGGTCTGGACCCGCGTGGGCGCTGATTTCCTAGCCGGCCAGGAACTGGCGATAGGCAGGATTGGTGGTTTCGTCCCAATAGGGATAGCCGAGATTTTCCAGCCATTGGGCAAAACGTGCCAGCGTGTCCGGCGGCACCTGGATCCCGGCGAGAACGCGGCCGTGGTCGGCGCCGTGATTGCGATAATGGAACAGCGAGATGTTCCATTCCGGCGCCAGGCTCTCCAGGAAGCGGGAGAGCGCACCCGGCCGCTCGGGGAATTCGAAACGATAGATCAGCTCGTTGTCCAGCCCCGGCACGCGGCCGCCCACCATGTAGCGGACATGGACTTTCGCCATTTCGTTCTCGCTGAGGTCCATCACCTCGTAGTCGGCGCTGCGGAGAAGGGCGATGACCTCCTGCTTCTCCTTCTCGCCGTGCACAAGGCCGATGCCGACGAAGATGCGGGCCGGTGCACCCGGTCCGGCGAAGCGATAATTGAATTCCGTGATGGAACGCGTGCCGAGCGCCCTGATGAACTGCCGGTAGCTGCCCGGCTTCTCGGGAATGGTGACGGCCAGGAGCGCTTCCCTGTGCTCGCCCACTTCGGCCCGCTCGGCGATGGTGCGCAGGCGGTCGAAATTGAGATTGGCGCCGCTGTTGATGGCGATGAGGCTGCCGGTGCGCGCCCCGCCGCGCTCCACATAGGCCTTCAGGCCGGCAAGGCTCAGCGCGCCCGAGGGCTCCGCGATCATCCGCGTATCGTCGAAAATGTCCTTGATGGCGGCGCAGATGGCGTCGGTGTCGGCGGTGACCACCTCGTCGAGGAATTCCCGGCAGAGGCGGAAGGTCTCCCGCCCGACCTGACGCACCGCGACGCCATCGGCGAACAGGCCCACCTGGTCGAGCATGACCAGTTCACCGGCGGCGAGCGCCGCGCTCATGCTGGCCGCATCGGTCGGCTCGACGCCGATGACCTTGGTGGACGGGCTCAGGAACTTCACGAAGGCCGCGACGCCGGCGGCGAGTCCCCCACCGCCGATCGGCACGAAAATCGCCTCGATGGGGTTCGGGTGCTGGCGCAGAATTTCCATGCCCAGGGTTCCCTGGCCGGCGATCACGTCGGGGTCGTCGAACGGATGGATGAAGGTCAAGTGGCGCTCGGCCTGGATTTCCCGGGCCTTCAGTTGCGCTTCATCGAAGGCATCCCCGTGCAGCACCACGGTCCCACCGAGGCGTTTCACCGCTTCGATCTTGATGGTCGGCGTCGTCCGCGGCATCACGATGATCGCATCAACGCCAAGCTTCTTGGCCGCGAGCGCGACGCCTTGCGCGTGATTGCCCGCCGACGCGCAGATCACGCCTCGGTCCAGGACCTCGCGCGGCAGTCTCACAAGCTTGTTGTAGGCGCCACGCAGCTTGAATGAGAAAACCGGCTGCAGATCCTCGCGTTTGAGGTGAACCTGGGCGCCCAGCCGCTCGGAGAGGCGCGGCATCGGATCGAGCGGGCTTTCTATGGCGACATCATAGACGCGGGCGGACAGGATACGCTGGACGTAATCGTTCATGGACACTGCGGAAGGCTCCATCGCAGGCAGCACAGCGTGCGCCACGCGCGCGGCCTTATAAGGACTGCCGACGATCTTGACCAGCTTGGCCTCTCGTCGGCGGGGACGTGGGGTCAGCTTGGGACGGTCATTTGGCTCCCCGTCCGGGTGCGCGCCAAGAGGGCGTCAAGCGGTGCGTATTGCGTCCCGCCAGCACCAAAAATGCGACTAACTATATGCATAGTATACATAAAATATCTTCGAGCTCCTGATGGCTTCCGGGTTTTGAGTGTCCCAAGTTCTGCATTTGACAATGGGATCCCAAATGGGATACCTATCTGCATCCCGATAAAAGGCGGTGTCGATATAAAAATCGGAAGTAACAATTAGTATTAAATAAAAATATCTCGCGTCGCGCTCGCGTCGTACGAGTACATATACAATATAGGGAGGTATATCGGCATGACGACGCTTAATATTTCGCGGCGTTCTCTTTTGGCCGCAGCGACGGCTATTCCCCTTGTTTCCATCATCGGCAAGCGCGGCGAGGCGGCCGAGTTCACCTGGAAGTTCGCCACCGGCCAGGATCCGACGCATCCGGTGAACGTGCGCGCGGCCGAAGCCATCAAGCGCATCCGCGAAGCCACCGGCGGGCGTGTCGATATCAGCCTGTTCCCCGCCAACCAGCTCGGCTCCGACACCGACCTGATCTCCCAGGTGCGCAGCGGAGGCGTCGATCTGCTGAACATCTCTTCGTCGATCGTGGCGACGCTGGTGCCGTTGAGCGGGATGCTCAACACCGGATTCGCCTTTCCCGACTATGACCATGTCTGGAAGGCCATGGACGGTGCCTTTGGCAATCTGGTGCGCGCGCAGATCACGAAGTCGGGGTTGGTGGTCGCCGACAAGATCTGGAACAACGGTTTTCGTCAGGTGACGTCCTCTGGGCGCAAGATCGTCGGGCCCGCTGATCTCCAGGGCTTTAAGATCCGGGTGCCGGTGGCGCCGATGCTGACTTCTCTGTTCCAGGCATTGGGCGCGAGCCCATCTCCGATCAACTTCAACGAAGTCTATTCGGCGCTGCAGACCCGTGTGGTCGAGGGCCAGGAGAATGCTCTTCCGCTGATCTACACCACCAAGCTCTATGAGGTGCAGACCAGCGTTTCCATGACCGACCACGTGTGGGACGGCTTCTGGATCCTCGGCAGCCGCCGCGCCTTCCAGGGTCTGCCGGCCGATCTGCGCGATATCGTCATGGCCGAGCTGAACAAGTCCGCCGTCGAGCAGCGCGCCGACGTGGTGCGCCTCAGCGATTCCCTGCGCACGGACCTGCAGGGCAAGGGGCTCCAGTTCGTCGACGTGGATCGTACCGCATTCCGGGACGCCTTGCGCAAGACCAGCTTCTACAAGGACTGGCGCGGCAAGTTCGGCGACGAAGCCTGGAACAAGCTGCAAGACGTCGTTGGTCCTCTCTGACGCGGGGAGGGGATCGCCATGTCTACGGTCAATCTCGATACCGCCGCCATCCCCGAGATGAGCGCCGCCGACATGTCGGCGGTGGCTCGCGCGGAGCGTGGCCTGCGGGGGATAGTGGAAGTGGCGGTCGCCCTGCTGGTGGTCGCCGAAGTGGCCATTTTGTTCGCCGGTGTGGTCTCGCGCTACGTGCTGCACCAGCCCCTGGTATGGTCGGACGAATTGGCGTCCATCCTGTTCCTCTGGCTTGCCATGCTGGGCGCCGTCGTCGCCTTCTGGCGCGGCGAGCACATGCGCATGACCGCCTTCGTCGGCGTCCTGGGGCCCTCGGCGCGGGCCTATCTGGAACTGGTCGCGCTGGCCGCGGCCATGGTTTTCCTCTGCGTGATGTGCCAGCCGGCCTTCGAGTTCGCCTATGAGGAAACCTTCATCGAGACGCCCGCGCTCTCGATCGTCAATGCGTGGCGGGCGGCGGCGCTGCCCACCGGCATGACGCTGATGGTTATCTTCGGCCTGCTGCAATTCTCGCGCGTCGCCAATTGGCGCTGCGCGCTTGCGGCGGTGGCCACGGTCGTGGCGATCGCCGTCGTGCTGATGGGCCTCGAGCCCGTGCTGCGGCCCCTGGGCAATCTCAACCTGCTCATCTTCTTCGTCGGCATCGTCGCCATGCTGGTGTTCGCCGGCGTGCCCATCGCCTTCGCGTTCGGCCTCGCCACCTTCGGCTATCTCTACCTCACCACTCGCACGCCCATGATCGTGCTGGTGGGGCGCATGGACGAGGGGATGAGCCACCTCATCCTCCTGTCGGTGCCGCTGTTCGTCTTCCTCGGCCTGTTGATCGAGATGACGGGCATGGCCCGCGCCATGGTCGGCTTCCTCGCCAGCCTCCTGGGGCATGTGAAGGGCGGGCTGTCCTATGTGCTGGTGGGCGCCATGTATCTCGTCTCCGGTATCTCCGGCTCCAAGGCGGCCGACATGGCCGCCGTGGCCCCGGTGCTGTTTCCGGAGATGAAGGCCCGCGGCGCGAAGGAGGGCGATCTCGTCGCGCTTCTCTCGGCCACCGGCGCCCAGACGGAGACCATTCCGCCGAGCCTTGTCCTCATCACCATCGGCTCCGTGACCGGAGTCTCGATTTCCGCGCTGTTCACGGGTGGCATGCTGCCCGGCGCGGTGCTGGGCATCACCTTGTGCCTGGTGGTGTGGTGGCGCTACCGCGGCGAGGATCTGAGCAAGGTCAAGGCCGTCAGCGGCAAGGATATCGGCCGCGCCTTCATCGTTTCGGTGCCCGCGCTGGCCTTGCCGTTCCTCATCCGGGCGGCGGTGGTGGAAGGCGTCGCCACCGCCACCGAGGTCTCCACCATCGGCATCGTCTATTCGGTGCTGGTGGGCCTGCTGGTCTACCGCCAGTTCCCGTGGCGGCGGCTGATGCCGATGCTGGTGGCCACGGCGGCCCTGTCCGGTGCCATCCTGTTCATCATCGGCGCCGCCACCGGCATGGCCTGGGCGCTCACCCAATCGGGCTTCTCGAACCAGCTCGCCACCGCCATGGCCGGCCTGCCCGGCGGCTCCACCAGCTTCCTGCTGGTGTCCATCGTCGCCTTCATCGTGCTGGGCAGCGTGCTGGAAGGCATCCCGGCCATCGTGCTGTTCGGACCCTTGCTGTTTCCGATCGCGCGTCAGATGGGCATTCACGAGGTCCATTATGCCATGGTGGTGATCCTGGCCATGGGCGTTGGCCTGTTCGCGCCGCCATTCGGTGTCGGCTACTACGCCGCGTGCGCGATCAGCCGCGTTAGCCCGGACAAGGGGATGGGCCCCATTGTCGGATACCTGCTCGCGCTCCTGGCTGGCCTGCTGGTGGTCGCGGCGGTGCCGTGGATCTCCATCGGCTTCCTCTGAGCCTCCCCGAAACACAGGACAGGGTGGCCGCATCGGGGCGGCCACCGGAACAAGGGCGCGTCCCATGTCGCAGATGATCCTGATCTACGAGCAGCTTCGCGACATCATCCTCTCGCTCGGCATGGCGCCGGGGGAGCGGTTCAGCGAGCGCTCCCTGGAAAGCCGGTTCGATGCTTCGCGCACTCCGATCCGCGCCGCCCTGATGCGCCTGGAAACGGACGGACTGGTGGCCCGCGAGGAACGCGGCTGGATGGTTACGCCGATTTCGCTCGCGGAACTGGAGCAGGCGATCGAATTCCGTCAGGTGATCGAGGTCGAGGTGGTGAAGCTGGCCTGCCTGCGCGCGCAGGCTTCGGATATCGACCTGATCGAAGAGATCCTCGCGTCCTGCACGCTGGCCAGCCATCGTTCCGACTGGCATCGCGTCGGCTCGGACTTTCACGTCGAACTGGCCCGCCTGAGCGGCAACCGTTTCTATATGCGTGCGGTCGAGGATCTGATGGTCCGCCTGTCGCGCGCCCGCTGGCTGGAAGTCTGGGACGAAAGCGGGCGCGAGCGGTCCTGGAGCGAACATCGCTCCATTCTCGGACATATTCGTGCTGGCGCCGTCCAGGCCGCCATCGAAGCCGTCGGCGAACACATATCCGGCGTGCGCTCACGCAACTTGGGGAACCGGCTTTCCGACGGTTCCGGCCACACAGTGCGCGGCTATTCAGTCGTAGGGAAGATATGATGACTCAATCCGAAAATCAGGGCGCATTGACCGGCATTCGCGTCATAGAAATGGGCTCGTTCATTGCCGGACCGTTCTGCGGACAATTGCTCGGGGATCTCGGCGCCGACGTGGTGAAGATTGAGCCGCCCAAGGTGGGCGACGTGATGCGCCAGTGGGGCGTCGCCCAGCTGGACGGCAAGTCGCTCTGGTGGCCGGTGATCGCCCGCAACAAGCGTAGCGTAACCCTGGACCTGCGCGATCCGCGCGGCCAGGAGATTGCGCGCACGCTCATCCAGGACGCCGATGTGCTGGTGGAGAATTTCCGCCCCGGCACGCTGGAGCGTTGGGGCATGGGTCCCGACGACCTGCAGAAGACCAATCCCCGCCTCATCATCGCGCGGGTCTCCGGCTTCGGCCAGACCGGTCCCTACAATCGCAACGTGGGCTTCGGCGCCATCGCCGAGGCGATGGGGGGCTTGCGGATCCTTGCCGGCTTCGCCGACCGGCCGCCCCCGCGCGCCGGGCTATCGATCGGCGACTCTCTGGCGGGCGTGTTCGCGGCGCTGGGCGTGACGGCCGCGCTGGAGGCGCGCCATCGCAGCGGCAAGGGACAAGTCGTGGATGTCGGCATCACCGACAGCGTGCTCGCCGTGCTGGAGAGCGTCCTGTCCGAATACAGCGCCACCGGCTCCTTGCGCCAGCGCACGGGCACGACGCTGCCGGGCATCGCGCCTTCCAATCTTTATCCCACCTCGGATGGCCAATGGGTTCTCATCGGCGGCAACGGGGACGCGATCTTTGCGCGGCTGACGCAGGCCATGGGCGCGCCGCAACTCGCCAAGGACCCCCGCTACATCAGCCATCGCGCCCGCGGCGCAAACCAGCAGGAGCTGGACGAGATCGTCGCCGATTGGACGCGCACCCTGACGCTCGCGGAACTGCTCGCCATCCTCAAGACGCACGATGTCCCGTCCGGCCCGCTGAACGATGCGGCCGGCATCATGGCCGATCCGCATTTCCGCGAACGCGGTGCGGTGGTGGATGTGGAGAGCGCGGAATATGGCCTCCTCACCATGCAAGGGGTGGCTCCGCGCCTGTCGGAAACCCCCGGTGCCGTGCGCTGGGCGGGTCCCTCGCTCGGCTTCCACACCGAGGACATCCTGCGCGAGCGCCTGGGCCTGAGCCCCGAGGCCATCGCCCAACTCAAGGCCGACGGCGTGGTGTGAACCCCGCCGCGCCCAAGACTTCTCCTACCCGTCATCCGGAACACCATCATGTCCGACATTGCCGTCTTCACCGCCATCCAGAGACTGATCCAGGGGTGCGGTTCACTGAACCAATTGGCTGACGAGGTGGACCGCCTCGGCAGCCGGAAGATCATGCTGGTGACGGACCCCGGCCTCGTAAAGGCGGGCATCGCCGAGCGGGTTCTGAACCTGCTCCAGGGCCGCGAGATCGAAATGTTCGCGGACGTGGAGCCGGACCCGAGCATCGAGACGGTGATCGTGTGTGCCGAGCGCGTGCGCGCCTCCAGATGCGATCTCATCATCGGCCTCGGCGGTGGCAGCGCGCTCGACACCGCCAAGTGTGCGGCCGTGATGGTCAACAATCCCGGCGATGTGGAAGCCTATCTCGGCATCGACAAGGTGGTGAACCCCGGCGTTCCGAAGATCCTCATTCCCACCACCGCCGGCACCGGCAGCGAGGTCACCAACGTTGCCGTGCTCAGCCTGAAGGCGCAGCATACCAAGAAGGGCATCGTCAGCCGGCACCTGCTGGCCGACACCGCGATCCTGGATCCCGAATTGACCCTCGGCCTGCCGGCCTTCACCACCGCCGCCACCGGCATGGATGCGCTGACCCATGCCATCGAAGCCTATGTCTCCCGCTTCGCGCAGCCGTTGACCGACGACTTCGCCCTGAAGGCGATCCGCATGATCGGCGAGAATCTGCGCACCGCGGTTTTCTACGGCCAGAACATCGCGGCGCGCGAAGCCATGCTGAGCGCCAGCCTCTATGCCGGCCTCGCGTTCGGCAGTGCCGCCACCGGCATGGTGCACGGCCTCGCCATGCCGCTGGGCGGGCAGTTCAACATTGCCCACGGCATCGCCAATGCCGTGCTGCTGCCCCATGTGATGCGCTGGAACCTGGTCGCCGCCCTGCCGCGCTACCGCGACATCGCGATCGCATTGGGCGAGCCCGTGGAAGGCTTGTCGTTGCGCGCCGCCGCAGAACGGGCGATCGCGGCGGTGGAAAGCCTCTCGCGCGACATCGGCATCCCGGTACATCTGGACGATCTGGACGTGCCGCGCAGCGCCATGGATCCCCTGGCCCGCGACGGCATGACCAATTTCCGCCAGACCCGACCCAACCCGCGCGACGTCACCTATGAGGGCCTGATGGACATCCTCGACCGCGCTTTCCTGCCGGAGGCATGATGATGAAGCTCCCCTCAATGGTGCAGATCACCGAGGTCGGCCCACGCGATGGCCTGCAGAACGAAGCCCGCTTCATGCCCACCGCCGAAAAGGTGCGGCTGATCGAGCAATTGGCAGCCTCCGGCATCCGGGAAATCGAGGTCACCTCCTTCACTCATCCGCGTTGGATTCCCAATCTGGCGGATGCCGGGGAAGTGGTGGCGGCGACCCGCCATCTGAACGTGGAGAGCTTCGCGCTGGTGCCGAACCGGCGCGGACTGGAGCGCGCGCAGCAGGTGGGCATCGGCGGCGTCACCTTCGTCTTCTCCGCCACCGATGGGCACAACCAGCGCAATCTCAACCGCTCCACCGAGGCTTCGCTGTTGGAAACGCTGGAATTGCACGCCCATGCGGCGACGCAGGGGCTGCGCCGTCGCATTTCGCTTTCCACCGTGTTCGGCTGCCCGTTCGAGGGCAAGGTGGATCCGGCGCGCATCCATGCCATCGTGGAACGGCTGGTGGAGGCCGGCTGCGATCGCATCGGTCTCTGCGACACGATCGGCGTCGCCAATCCGCTGCAGGTCTACGACCTCTCGCGTCAATTGATCGAGCGCTTTCCCGACGTGGTTTTCGAGCTTCATCTCCACAATACGCGCGGCTGCGCGCTGGCCAACATCCTGGCGGGGCTGGAGGCCGGCATCACCCGTTTCGATACCGCTGCGGGCGGGCTCGGCGGCTGTCCCTATGCGCCGGGCGCCACCGGCAACGTGGCGACGGAGGATGTGGTCTCCATGCTTTCGGAAATGGACATCGCAACCGGCATCGACATCTCAGCCCTGATGACGGCCGACCGGATGCTAGAGGACTGGCGGGGCCAGCCGCTCGACAGTTCGGTCTGGCGCGTCGCGCAACGCGGCTGCGCCGCAGCGGTCGCCTGAACCGGCGGCCATCGAACACCCTCGCTCTGGAGTATCAGACATGAACGCCCCTCTCGTGCCCGACGCGCGGAACACCTACGGCAATTTCATCGCGGGTAAGGATGTGCAGTCGGCAGACGGCCGCACCTTCGTCTCCTTCAACCCGACCACCGGAAAGCCCTGGGGCACGTTCGCGGATTCCTCCGCGCACGACGTGGACGCGGCGGTGAACGCCGCCTCCGCCGCGTTCTCGGGGCCGTGGGGTGCGCTTTCGCCCACCCGGCGCGGGCGCCTGTTGATGAAGTGGGGCGACAGGATCGCCGAGCACGCCGAGCGCATCGCCGCCATGGAGACGGCCCAGAACGGCAAGCTCTACAGCGAGATGCGCACGCAGGCCACGATCGTCCAGGACTGGCTCTATTATTTCGGCGGCCTCGCCGACAAAGTCGAAGGCACGGTCATCCCGCTCGATCGCACCAGCGTCTTCAACTACACGCTGCGCGAGCCCCTCGGCGTGGTGGCGGTCATCGTGCCGTGGAACTCGCCCACCTTCCTGACCATCATGGCACTCGCGCCGGCACTCGCGGCGGGCAATACGGTGGTGATCAAGCCGTCCGAGGTGACGTCGGCATCGGCCATCGAGCTGGCGCGGCTCGCGGTGGAAGCCGGCATTCCGCCGGGCGTCGTCAATGTGGTCACCGGGCTGCGGGGAACCGGCGAAGCGCTGGTGGATCACCCGAAGGTGGCCAAGATCAATTTCACCGGCGGCGATGCCGGCGGACGGGCCATCGCGTCGGCGGCCGGCAAGAGGCTGGTGAGTTCCATCCTCGAACTGGGCGGAAAGAGCCCGAACATCGTGTTCGCGGATGCCGACCTGGACCGGGCGGAAGCCGGTGTCCTCGCGGGCATCTTCGCAGCCGCCGGCCAGACCTGTGTGGCCGGTTCGCGCGCCTATATCCAGCGGCCCATCTATGATCGTTTCGTGGAGCGGTTGGTGGGGCGGGCCAGCGGCATCGTGCTCGGCGACCCGATGAAGGCCGAGACCCAGATGGGCCCGGTCGCCACATCCACCCAGCTCGCTAAGGACGAGAGCATGGTGCGGCAGGCGGTGGCCGACGGGGCGGAGATCCTGTTCGGCGGCGCCCGCGCCAGCGTGGCGGAATTTCCCGACGGCTATTTCTTCTCGCCCACCATCCTGCACAATGTGGATGCATCCAATTGCCTGGTGCGCCAGGAAGTGTTCGGGCCGGTGCTGGCCGTCATCCCGTTCGACGACGAGGCCGAGGTGCTCCAGGCGGCGAACGATACCCCGTTCGGGCTTGCGTCCGGCGTGTGGACGCGGGACCTGCGGCGGGCGCACCTCATGGCGCGGCGCCTGCAGGCGGGCACGGTGTGGATCAACACCTACCGCGCGATGGCCTTCAATTCCCCCTTCGGCGGTCACAAGGACAGCGGCCTTGGCCACCAGAACGGCATTGGGGCAATCCAGCAGTATCTGCAGACCAAGAGCGTATGGTGCGAATTGAGCGAAGAGATCCAGGACCCCTTCGTGATCAAGGCTTAGGATCCACCATGCTTTGAAGCCGTCCTTGCGGCCGATCCCTCTGCGCGCGCAGCCGGGGGCGTTGCATGCCGCCCTTGGCTGAGCGAGGCATTTTGGGCCGTCTTCCAGAACCGGCGCATTTCTTGTATCCAGCACGGGATACGAGGCAGGCGTGCATGTGCCTGGGCCCGCGGTGCAGCGGCGCGCTGCCGGCCCGCGACGGCCGATGGAAGGACAATCGACACGATGGCGGATGACGGAACCGAAAGCGGCGAATCCTTCGATGCCGATACGACGCCCACACTGGGCGAGCAGACCTACGAGGACCTGAAGGCGATGATCCTCATGGGCGAGCTGCGCCCCGGAGAGCGGCTCGCCGAGGCCGAGATGGCCCAGCGCCTCGGCGTCAGCCGCACGCCGCTGCGCCATGCCCTGTCCCGGCTGGCGCAGGAGAAGCTCGTCACCAAGCGCACCCAGGGCGGCTATGTCGTTGTCAGCTTTGATTCCGCTGCCATTCGCGATCTGGTTGGCCTGCGCGAGGCTTTGGACGTTCACGCTGCCCGCGTCGCCGCAGAGATGGCCTCGGAAGAGGATCTCGCCCGTCTGCGCGAATGCCTCGCCAAGCTCGAAAGCGTGGCGAACAAGGAAGAAGAGATCGCGACCGAATTCCATCTCGGGTTGCACATTCACGTCATCATCGCCGAAGCCACAGGCAATCAGGCGCTGCTGGATGCGGTGAAACAGGTCTATGAGCGGCTGCAGCTGGCGATCTGGCTGGAAGTGAGCTGGATGGATCGCTGGATTGACCGGTTCAGCGAGCACCGGCAGATCGTGGAAGCCATCTGCAGCCGTGACCCCGAGCGAAGCGGAGAAGCGGCGCGCTTTCATGTGCAGCGCTCGCTGCAGAACATGCTGCGTGTCCTACAGATGCGCGAGCGCCGGGCAGGCGCGATCCCCAGCAAGCGGAACGCACGGTGAAGGCAGAGCAGGACGGCATGCGGCACGTGTGCTTCTGAAAATCGCAGCGCATACGATTTGCGACACCCCAGGCAGTCCAGTCCTCTTCTGTGCCCTCTGTCCGCCTATCTTTCGGAGGCAGCGAGCGCGTCGAACAGCCATTGCCGGAACTGGACGATCTTCGGCAGCTTCGCCCTCGATTTCAGATAAAGCAGGCAATGGCAGGTCATGCGCGGCCCCTCCAAGCCGAACGGGGCGACGAGGCTTCCGCTCTTGAGCTCGCGCTCCACCAGAAGGCGGCTCTCCAGGCAGACGCCGCGCCCGTCCACGGCTGCGCTGATGGACATGAAGGAGCGGTCGAAACGCGGCCCGCGATCGAGGTTCAGCGCGACTCCCGGATGGCGGCGCAGCCATTCGCGCCAGCCGAAGAGATTGACTTCCGAGTGGATCAGCGGGTGGTGGCTGAGGTCGGCGGGTGTCCGCAGCGCATGCGGGCCCTCCAGCAGGCGGGGAGAGCACAGCGCGACGATGGTCTCGAGCGGAAACGGCTCCACCACGGTGCCGCTCTGCTGCAAAGCGGTGCCGTACTGGATGGCGAGATCGATGGTTCCGGAGGCGAGGTCGATGGGATTGTTGGAGGCGTGCAGGCGCACGTCGATCTCGGCGCTGACCTCGCTGAACCGTGAAATCCGCGGCATCAGCCATTGGGCGGCGAGGCTCGGAACCACGTGGATCGACAGGATGTCGCTGTGCTCCTCGCGGCTGACATTGCGGGTCGCCGCCTCGATCTGGGAGAGCGCCTGGCCGAGCTCCTCGGCATAGCGGCGGCCGACGTCGGTGAGAATGACGGAGCGGTGCGCGCGGTGAAACAGGCGCGCCCCGATCTCGTCCTCCAGGAAGCGGATCTGGTGGCTCACCGCCGAAGGGGTCACCCGCAATTCATCGGCCGCCTGCTGGATCGAACCCAGGCGTGCGGCCGCCTCGAAAGCGCGTACTCCTTTCAGCGCCGGCAGTTTCCGCATCTTTCACCTGAATTATTTTCAGACATATGGCCTTATAATTCGTTTGAAGGCGACCGGCAAAGCCCGCACGTTCTTCCCTAACGATCAGCGCAGGCCAAAGGGCCGCGCAGCGACCCTGCTCAAGCAGGGCGTGCCGGGAGGACCATATGCTTCGCCACCATCCGCTCCGATCGCACTGACGCGCCCTGATCGCGCAGCCGCGTCCGCTCGCCCGTCGAGCGGCCGCTTCCGCTTTCCTGAACGAGATCCTTCATGAACCAGCTTGGGCACAACATACCGATCGCGGAGCGCGCCTACCGCATCCGCCGCAACGCCCTGCGCATGGGCGAGGTGCAAGGCCAGGGCTATATCGCCCAGGCGCTCGGCATCGCGGACGTTCTGGCGGTCGCCTATTTCCATGCCATGGACTACCGGCCGGACCAGCCGGAATGGGAGGAGCGCGACCGCTTCCTGCTCTCCATCGGCCATTACGCCATCGCGCTCTATGCGGCGCTGATCGAAGCCGGAATCCTGCCCGAGGACGAGCTCGACACCTACGGCACGGACGACAGCCGCCTGCCCATGTCGGGCATGGCGGCCTATACGCCCGGCATGGAGATTACCGGCGGGTCCCTCGGGCACGGGCTGCCCATCGCCATCGGCATGGCCCTCGCGCTCAAGCACAAGAAGTCCGCATCCTTCGTCTACACGCTGTTTTCCGACGGAGAGCTGGACGAGGGGTCGACATGGGAAGCGGCCATGTCCGCCGGCAGCTATGCGCTCGACAACCTGATCGGCATCGTCGACGTCAACAACATGCAGGCCGATGGACCGTCCCGCGGCGTGCTCAATTTCGAGCCGCTGGTTCCCAAGTTCGAAGCCTTCGGCTGGCACGTCCAGCGTGTCGACGGCAACGACATCGCCGCGCTCGTCGCGGCGTTCGACACGGCGCGCAATACCGACATCAAGAAGCCGCGCCTGGTGATCTGCGACACCAAGATGGCGAAGGGCGTGCCCTTTCTCGAAGCGCGCGAGCGCAATCACTTCCTGCGGGTGGAACCCGAGGAATGGACCCAGGCCTTCGTGGCCCTCGAAGCGGGGAAGACGTCATGAAGCGCGACAAGTATCTGAAGCCGGTGCGCCCGGCATCGGCCGGAGAGCGGCTGACCACGTCGGCCATGATCGCCTCGCTCGCCTCCGAAGGCCAGCGCACCAAGCCGGCCCCGTTCGGCCATGCGCTCGCCGCGCTGGCGCAGAGCCGGCCGGAAATCCTCGGCCTCACGGCGGACCTCGGCAAATACACCGACCTGCACATCTTCGCCCAGGCGCATCCGGACCGCTTCTACCAGATGGGCATGGCCGAGCAGCTGCTGATGGCGAGCGCGGCGGGCTTCGCGCGCGAGGGCTTCATGCCGTTTGCGACCACCTATGCGGTGTTCGCCTCGCGCCGGGCCTATGACTTCATCTGCATGGCCATCGCCGAGGAGGATCTCGACGTGAAGATCGCCTGCGCGCTGCCGGGGCTCTCCACGGGCTACGGGCCGAGCCACCAGGCGACGGAGGATATCGCGATCTTCCGCGGCATGCCGAACCTCACCATCGTCGATCCCTGCGACGCGCATGAGATCGAGCAGATGGTGCCCGCTGTCGCGGCGCATCGCGGGCCGGTCTACATGCGGCTGCCGCGCGGCAACGTTCCCCTGGTGCTGGATGAGTACGGCTACCGCTTCGAGCTGGGCAAGGCCAAGCTGCTGCAGGACGGCACCGACGTCCTGGTGGTGTCCACCGGCTTCATGACCATGCGGGCGCTGGAGGCGGCCAAGCTCCTTCGCAACGACCGCATCGATGTCGGGGTGCTGCATGTGCCCACCATCAAGCCGCTCGACGAGGCGGCGATCCTGGAGGCCGCACGCAAGCCGGGTCGCCTGCTGGTCGTGGCGGAGAACCATTCGACCATCGGCGGGCTGGGCGAAGCGGTGGCGGGCGTGCTGCTGCGCGCCGGCGTGACCCCGGCGTTCCGCCAGATCGGCCTGCCGGACGCGTTCCTGGATGCGGGGGCCCTGCCCACCCTCCACGACCGATACGGCATTTCCACCGAGGCGGTGGCAAGGCGCATCTCGGCCTGGGTCGGTGGCCAGACGAACCACGCTCAGACGGGAGCTGTCGCATGATCCGGGTCGGTTTCGTCGGGCTCGGCGCCATGGGGCTGCCGATGGCCTCCAATCTCCTGAAGGCCGGTTTTCCGGTGCGCGCCTACGACCGCCGGCCGGAGCCGGTGGAAACCCTCGTCGCGGCCGGCGGCACGGCGGCCCACAGTGCCGCCGAGGCGGCGCGCGATGCCGACGTGCTGGTGCTGATGGTCATCAACGCGTCCCAGGCCGAGGATGTCCTGTTCGTCGGCGGGGCGCTCGACGCCTTGCCGCCAGATGCAACGGTGGTGCTGATGGCAACCTGCCCGCCGCAGGCCGTCGCCCGCATCGCCGAGCGGGTGGAAGCCACCGGCCGCGCTTTCCTCGATGCACCGGTCTCCGGCGGCGTCGTTGGCGCCGCGGCCGGAACTCTTTCCATCATGGCGGCGGCCCCGCAGGCGACTTTCGAGCGCCTGCGCCCGCTGCTGGAAGCCATGGGCGGCAAGCTCATCCATGTGGGGGAGACCGCAGGGCAGGGGGCGATGGCGAAGACCATCAACCAGCTCCTGTGCGGCGTGCATCTCGCCGCGGCGGCGGAGGCCATTTCCCTGGCCGAGAAGGCCGGCGTCGCGCCTGCGGTCGCGCTCGACATCGTTTCCGCCTCGGCGGCGTCGAGCTGGATGCTGCGGGACCGTGGCCCCCGCATGCTGGAGCAGGACCCCATCGTGACCAGCGCGGTGGACATCTTCGTCAAGGACCTCGGCATCGTCCTCGCCGCGGGCAGCGACGCGCGGGCCGCATTGCCGCTGGCGGCGGCCGCGCACCAGATGTTCCTCGCCGTTTCCGGCCAGGGCAAGGGCGCGCAGGACGACAGCCAGGTGATCGAAGCCTACCGGCGCCTGCGCGGCGCCTGAACGCCGCATCGCAAGGACGTGAGAATGACCGCCGATATCCAGCACCATTTCGCCGACCTTTCCGAGGTCACGCTGCACTACCTCACCGCCGGGGAGGGCGACCCCGTTGTGCTGCTGCATGGGGTGCCGCAGAGTTCGCACGAATGGCAGCGGATCATCCCGCTGCTCGCGGACCGCTATTCCATTGTGGCGCCGGACCTGCGCGGGCTCGGCGATTCCTCCCGCCCGGCAACGGGGTACGACAAGCGCACGGTTGCGGCCGACATCTGGGAGCTGGTCCACGGCAAGCTCGGCCTCGAGCGGTTCTTCCTGGTGGGGCACGACTGGGGCGGCCCCGTCGCCTTCGCACTCGCCGCCCAGCATCCCGAGGCCGTGCGCGGGCTGGCGATCCTCGATGTCGCGATCCCGGGAGATGGCGCCGAAATGTCCCAGGGCGGCCGCCGCTGGCACCATCCCTTCTTCCGCACGCTCGACCTGCCGGAGGCGTTGTGCGCCGGCCGCGAGCACATGGTCATCGACTGGCTGTTCGACAATTACGGCCGGCGGCCGAACGTGATCCCGCCGGAGGACCGGGCCGAATATCACCGCACCTACAGCCGGCTTGGCGGGTTCCGCGCCCTGCTGGCCTATTACCGCGCCTTCCCCCAGGACGCGCGCGACAATGCCGAGATCGTCGCCCGCAACGGCAAGCTGAAGATGCCCGTGCTCGCGCTCGGCGGCGACAGCAGCTTCGGCCGGGGCATGGAAACCTATGAATCACTGAGCCGCCTGGCCGAGGACGTCACCGGCGGGCTGATCCCAGACTGCGGCCATTGGGTGGCCGAGGAGGCGCCGGACTTCATCGCCGACCAGCTCCGCACGTTCTTCGCGAAGATCGCCGCGAAGTAGAAGAAGAAACGCGATCAACAAAAACAACCGGGAGGAACACCATGTCCATCATGACCCGCCGTACCCTGCTCGCCGGCTCGGCCGCGCTCGGCGCGAGCCTGGCGATGCCCGCCATCGTATCGGCTGCCCCCGAGTTCCGGCTCAAGTTCGCCAATATCATGCCGGTGGATCATCCGCTGAACACGCGCATGACCGAGGCCAGCAAGGAAATCGAGAAGCTCACCGACGGGCGGGTCGAGATCCAGGTGTTCCCCGCGAGCCAGCTCGGCACCGATGCGGACATGCTGAGCCAGCTTCGCTCGGGTGCCCTCGATTTCTTCGCGCAGACCGGCCTGATCGTGGCGACCCTTGTACCGGTCGCCTCCATCACCGGCGTGGGGTTCGCCTTTTCCGACTATCCGCAGGTCTGGAAAGCGGTGGACGGCCCGCTTGGCCAGCATATCGTGAAGGCGTTCGCGAAGGCCAACCTCATCGCGTTCGACACCATGTGGGACAACGGCTTCCGCCAGACCACCTCGCTGTCCCGGCCGATCCGCACCCCCGACGACCTGAGCGGCTTCAAGATCCGCGTCCCGCCTTCCCCGCTCTGGACGTCGCTCTTCAAATCGCTGGGCGCATCCCCCACCTCCATCCCGTGGGGCGAGACGTATTCCGCCCTGCAGACCCGCGTTGCGGACGGCCTCGAGAACCCGCTCGCGGGGATCTACTTCGCCAAGATGTATGAGGTGCAGAAGTATCTCTCCCTCACCAACCATATGTGGGACGGCTTCTGGTTTCTCGCCAACCGCAAGAACTTCGAGGCCATGCCCGCCGCGACCCGCGACATCATCACGAAGACCGTCAATGCCGCGGCCCTCAAGCAGCGTGCGGATGTCGAGAAGCTGAATGGCGAGCTTCAGTCCGCGCTGACGGCGAAGGGGCTCGAATTCATCACCGTCGACACCTCGCTGTTCCGCAAGAAGCTCCAGGATTCCACGTTCTACACGGAGTGGAAGGGACGCTTCGGCGAGGAAGCGTGGGGGCTGCTTGAGGCTTCCTCCGGCAAGCTGATCTGAGGCGCGGGGATGGCCGCATCGCCTCACTCCGCCGCCACCGGCGGCGTGCTTCCCGCCCCTCTGGTTCTGCTGGAGGCGGGGGTGGTGCGCGTCGTCGAATGGATCGCGGGCGCCCTAGTGCTCGCCGAGGTCCTCGTGCTCTTCGCCGGCGTGCTGTCGCGCTACGTGTGGAACGAGCCGCTGGTCTGGTCGGATGAACTCGCCTCCATGCTGTTCCTCTGGCTCTCCATGTTCGGTGCGGTGCTGGCCTTCCACCGGGGCCAGCACATGCGCATGGGCGCCCTGGCCGACGCGTCGCCGGCCAGGACGCGCTCGCGGCTCGAAATCGTCGCGCTGGTCGCCTGCCTCGTGCTGGTGGTGGTGCTGCTGCCCCATGCGATCGAATATGCGGTGGACGAGATCGCCGTCGTCACGCCGGCGCTGGAAGTCCCCGTCGCCTGGCGGGCGGCGGGACTTCCCATCGGGCTCGCGCTCATCCTGTTCTTCGGGCTGATGCGGGTTGGACGGCTCGGCACTCTGCGTGATTTCGCGGTGGCGGTGCTTCTGGCTGTGGTGCTGGTGGGCGTGGCCCTGGCCGCGCGGCCGCTGATCCTCGCCCTCGGCAACTGGAACCTTGTTCTCTTCTTCGTGCTGTTCGTGGCCATGGGCGTGCTCGGTGGCATTCCCATCGCCTTCGTGTTCGGACTCGCAGCACTGAGCTATGTCGCGCTCGGCACCGGCCGCCCCTTGACCGTGATCGCCGGTCGGCTGGACGAGGGCATGTCGCATCTGCTTCTGCTGGCCGTGCCGCTGTTCGTGCTGCTCGGCATGCTGATGGAACTGACCGGCATGGCGCGGGCCATGGTGAATTTCCTGGCGACCCTGCTGGGGCACGTGCGGGGCGGCCTGTCCTATGTGCTGGTGGCCGCCATGTATCTCGTCTCGGGCATCTCCGGGTCCAAGACCGCTGATATGGCCGCGGTCGCCCCGGCCCTGTTCCCGGAGATGAAGAAGCGCGGCGCCAAGCCCGGCGATCTCGTGGCCCTGCTCGCCGCCACCGGCGCGCAGACCGAGACGATCCCGCCGAGCCTCGTGCTGATCACCATCGGCTCGGTCACCAGCGTTTCCATCGCCTCCCTGTTCATCGGCGGGCTGCTGCCGGCCCTGGTCTGCGGCCTTGCCCTGTGCACGCTGGTCTGGCGGCGCTATCGCCACGAGGATCTCTCCGGCGTGCGGCGCGCCACGCGGGGAGAAATCCTGCGGGCGTTCGTGCTGGCGCTGCCGGCGCTGGCGCTCCCCTTCATCATTCGTACCGCCGTGGTGGAAGGTGTCGCCACCGCTACGGAAGTCTCCACCATCGGCATCGCTTATTCGATTCTGGTGGGCCTGCTGATCTATCGCGAGTTCAATTGGGGCCGCATGTTGCGGATGCTGGTGGATACGGCGGCCCTCTCCGGGGCGATCCTCTTCATCATCGCCGCCGCGACGGCGGTGGCCTGGTGTCTCACCCAGTCCGGCTTCTCGCGCGATCTTGCCGCCGCCATGGGCAGCCTGCCCGGCGGCGCGCCGGTGTTCCTGCTGGTGTCCATCATCACCTTCGTGGTGCTCGGCAGCGTGCTGGAAGGAATCCCCGCGGTGGTGCTGTTCGCCCCGCTCGTCTTCCCCATCGCCAAGACCCTCGGCATCCACGAGGTGCACTACGCCATGGTCATCATCCTGGCGATGGGCGTCGGCTTGTTCGTGCCCCCGTTCGGGGTTGGCTATTACGCAGCCTGCGCCATCGGCCAGGTCAATCCCACCGAGGGCATCAAGCCTCTGTGGGGCTACATGGTCGCGCTGCTTTTAGGCCTCGCCCTGGTCGCGGCGGTGCCTTGGATTTCCATCGGTTTCCTGTCCTGAGGTCCGTTCACTGAACCGCCGGGGCGCGGCCTCGGTGCCATGCAAGGTCGTGCGCCCATGTCTCTGATTGCGTCCTCCGGCTTCGCCGAAGCCGGCACCTCCGCGCGCCGAATGGCCGACGCCATCCGCTTCCTCGCCCTCGACGCCATCGCCAAGGCCGAGGACGGGCATCCGGGCGCGCCGCTCGGCGGGGCTGAGGTCGCCACCGCGCTCTTCACCCGCCACCTCAAGTGCAATCCGGCGGACCCCACCTGGCCCGACCGCGACCGCTTCGTGCTCTCGAACGGCCACGGGTCCATGCTCCTCTATGCCGCGCTCCATCTTTCGGGCTACGCCGGCATGCCAATCGAGCAGATCCGCCGATTCCGCGAGCTTGGCAGCTCGACCCACGGCCATCCCGAGCGGGCGCCGGAACTCGGCGTCGAGGTGACCACCGGCCCGCTGGGGCAGGGCATCGCCAATGCCGTGGGCATGGCGGTGGCGGAAGCCTGGCTTTCCGCCACCTTCGGCGCCGATGTCGTGGACCATCGCACCTATGCGCTGGTCGGCGACGGGTGCCTCATGGAAGGGATCGCCCACGAGGTGATCTCGCTCGCCGGGCATCTCGGCCTGCGGAAGCTGTGCTTCCTGTGGGACGACAATCGCATGACCGACGACGGCGGCATCGACTTTGCCCTCTCGGAGGACGTGCGCGCGCGCTTCCGTGTCGCGGGCTGGCAGGTGATCGACGCGGACGGCCACGATGTCGAGGCGGTTTCCGCGGCTTTGCATCTCGCCGGCGGCGATCCGCGCCCGACGCTCATCGCCTGTTCGACCACAATCGGCAAAGGCCTGCCGCGCCTCGAAGGCCAGCGCGGCGCCCATGGCGGGCGGGTGTTCCCCGAGGACGTCGCCGCGGCCCGCACCGCCGCCGACTGGAGCCACGGCCCGTTCGAGGTGCCGCAAGATGTGGCTGCGGCCTGGCACGCGGGGGTCGCGCTGCGCAACCGCTCGGCCTATGAGGGCTGGCAGGCGCGTGTCGCCGCCCTGCCGGAGGAGACTCGTCGTCTCTTCGAGCGCTTGATGCGCGGCGCGCTTCCGGAGGGCTGGACCGAGGCGCTCGCGGCCCATGCCGCAAAGCTCGCGGCCGAGGCGCCGACGCAGTCGTCCAACCAGTCCACGGCGGACATCGTCGATCTCCTGGCCGGCTTAATCCCCGAGCTTCTGCCCGGTGCGCCGGATCTCGAAGGCCCCACCAATTGCAAGCGCGGCCTTGCCGCCTTCACGGCGCGAAACCCCGCCGGGCGCTATCTGCACTACGGCATCCGCGAACACGCCATGGGGGCCATGATGAATGGCATGGTGGCCCATGGCGGCGTCGTGCCGCTGGGCGCCACCTATCTCGTCTTCTCCGACTACATGCGCCCGCCGCTGCGCATGGCGGCGCTCATGGAGCTGCCCGTCGTCACCATCTACAGTCACGACAGCATCGGCATCGGCAAGAACGGGCCGACCCACCAGCCGGTGGAGTTCCTCGCCTCGCTCCGCGCGATCCCCAACATGGCGGTTTTCCGCCCCGCCGACGCGGTGGAGACCGCAGAATGCTGGCAGCTCGCGCTCGCCCGCCGGCACGGTCCGTCGTCCATGATCTGCTCCCGCCAGGCGCTGCCGCCACTGCGCCGCGATGCCGGCGAGAACCGCTCGGCGCGCGGCGCCTATGTGCTGGCGAAGGGCGAGGGCGGCAAGCGCCGGGTGACGCTGCTCGCCACCGGCTCGGAGGTCGCGCTCGCGCTCGCGGCACGCGATATCCTCCAGGCGGAGGGCGTGCCGACCGCCGTCGTGTCCATGCCGTGCTGGGAAATCTTCGCCGCGCAGGACCTCGCCTATCGGGCCGAGGTGCTCGGTCCCGGCACGGTGCGCATCGGCGTGGAAGCGGCGGTGCAATTCGGCTGGGAGCGCTGGATCGGCCTGGATGGCGGCTTCGTCGGAATGAGCGGCTTCGGTGCCTCTGGGCCGGGCGAGGCGTTATTCCGCCATTTCGGCATCACGGTCGAGGCGGTGGTGGACGCCGCACGGATCCGGCTCTGATCTCGCCGGGGCCTCGGGTCTGATCGCTCAGGGCGTAAGCGCCCACGGTATTTCCGCCCCATGCCCGGAAGCCGCAGAGGTGCCGGGACTTGCTCCGGCAAAGAGATTTTTCCGGGGAAATGGTGCCGGTTGAGGGGATTGAACCCCCGACCTTCGGTTTACAAAACCGCTGCTCTACCGCTGAGCTAAACCGGCTCCGAGCCCACGGGCCCTTTCGGCGCCGTGGCCATCTGCGGCATGCCTACCAGCGCACGGCGCCGGGAACAAGATGTCCTCGGGCTGCTCCCCAGCTGGGCGGCCTTGAACGGGGCTGCAAACGCAAACGGCCCCGCCGAGGCGGGGCCGTCGCAGGCGAAGGGCCGGGGCAGCCGGCCATCCGCCCTGGGCCGGCCCGTGAGGGCCGACCGCCGGAGCGCTTCACTCAGTGCGAGTGCCAGTCGTCGAGGTTCCGGTTCTTGGTCTCCGGCACGAACAGCAGGCCGATGACGAAGGTCATCAGAGCGATGACGATGGGATACCAGAGGCCATAGTAGATGTCGCCGGTGGCGGCCACCATGGCGAAGGCGGTGGCCGGCAGCAGGCCGCCGAACCAGCCGTTGCCGATGTGGTAGGGCAGCGACATGGAGGTGTAGCGGATGCGGGTGGGGAACAATTCCACCAGCGCCGCCGCGATCGGCCCGTACACCATGGTCACGAAGATCACGAGCACGAACAGGATGCCGATGACCGCGGCCGGCTGCGGACGGAAGATGTCGAAGGGATGCGACATCTTCACGATGTTCGCGTCGCCCGCCTTGGGATAGCCCGCAGCCTGCAGCGCGGCCGTGGTGGCCTTGCCGAAGTCCGGACCGAACGGCACCACCGTGTCGTTGACGCGGATGGTGGTGGGCGTGCCGGCGGGCGCCGTCTCGGTGGTGTAGCGCACCGAGGATTTGGCGAGGAAGTCACGCGCCAGATCGCACGGGGCGGTATAGACGCGGGTGCCCACCGGGTTGAACAGGCTGCCGCAGGTCGCGGGATCGGCCACCACCGCCACCTTCACCGACGTGATCGCCTTTTCCAGGGCCGGGTTGGCCGCGGTGGTGATCATGTTGAACAGCGGGAAGTAGCAGGAGGCGGCGATCAGGCAGCCGGCAAGGATGATCGGCTTGCGGCCGATCTTGTCCGACAGCCAGCCGAAGAACACGAAGAAGCCGGTGCCGAGCACGAGCGACCAGGCGATCAGCAGGTTGGCGGTGTAGCCGTCGACCTTCAGGATCGATTGCAGGAAGAACAGGGCATAGAACTGGCCCGTGTACCACACCACGCCCTGGCCGGCGGTGAGGCCGAGCAGCGCGATGAGCACGAACTTCAGGTTCCGCCACTCGCCGAAGGCTTCCGAGAGCGGGGCCTTGGAGCCCGTGCCTTCTTCCTTCATGCGCTTGAAGGTGGGGGATTCGTTCAGGGTCAGACGGATCCACACCGAGACGCCGAGCAGCGCGATGGAGATCAGGAACGGCACGCGCCAGCCCCAGGCCGCGAAGTCGGCTTCGCCCACCACCGTGCGGGTGACGAGGATGACGATCAGCGACAGGAAGAGGCCGAGCGTGGCCGTGGTCTGGATCCACGAGGTGTAGAAGCCGCGACGGCCCTGCGGCGCATGTTCCGCCACATAAGTCGCCGCGCCGCCGTATTCGCCGCCGAGCGCGAGGCCCTGCAGCAGGCGCAGCACGATCAGGATCACGGGGGCGGCAAAGCCGATGGTCGCCGCATTGGGCAGGATGCCGACGATGAAGGTCGACAGGCCCATGATCAGGATGGTGACGAGGAAGGTATATTTGCGCCCGACGAGATCGCCGAGACGGCCGAACACCAGCGCGCCGAAGGGACGCACAAGGAAGCCGGCGGCGAACGCCAGCAACGCGAAGATGTCGCGCGTCGCCGGCGGGTAGGCGCTGAAGAACTGGGCGCCGATGATCGCCGCGAGCGAACCGTAGAGATAGAAGTCATACCATTCGAAAACCGTGCCCAGGGACGAGGCGAAGATGACCTTCTTCTCCTCCCGGGTCATCGGCACGCCCTTGGCGACGGGCCCCGCAGTCGTGACAGTCATGAAGTCTTCCTCCCTCAAGGATCGCCTGTCCTCCCCTCGGGGAGGTGGATCTGGCGGCGCGAACGCGACGCGATTGGGCAATCCTGCGGGAACGGGCCATGGCTCCGGCGTGGATCCGGAGTGGCATTTCCTCCCAAGTCTCGCCCTTCCGCGTCATTGGTGCGCGGATTGAATCGAACCGACGCTTTTGCGCCATGGGAGAAAGATGACTGAGCTTGATCGCCCGTGCGATTGGCAAATGGTCTTAGGTGCAGGGCGAAATATGGTGCGCTGCACGCAATATGGCTGTCGGTCGACAGAAAAACTCAGCCGGCTTTCTTCAGGGCGCGCCGGGCGATACCAAGCGAGAGCGCGGCGGCATTGGAGACATTCAGGCTCTTGATGGCGCCGGGCAGGTCGATCCGGGCCAGCACGTCGCAGGTCTCGCGGGTGAGCTGGCGCAGGCCCTTGCCCTCGGCCCCGAGCACCAAAGCGAGCGGCGCCCGCAGCTTGGTGTCCTCGAGGTCGGCTGCGCCTTCGCTGTCGAGGCCCACCACCAGCATGCCGTTCTCCTTCAGCTCGGTGAGCGCGCGGGACAGGTTGGTGACGAGGCAGAACGGCACGTGCTCCAGGCCGCCGGAGGCGCTCTTCGCCAGCACACCGGTGGCCGGCGGGCTGTGGCGGGCGGTGGTGATGATGGCGCCGACGGCGAACGCCGCCGCCGAACGCACGATCGCGCCCACATTGTGCGGGTCGGTGATCTGGTCGAGCACGAGAACGAGATCGTGCCTGGCCGCCTGCCGCAGGGAGGGGGAGGGCAGGTGATCGCTGTGCACCAGCAGCCCCTGGTGGACCGCATCCGGGCCCAGCACCTTGTCGATGTCGCCCGGCCGCACCAGTTCCGGCGCGATGGGCAGCTTGAAGCCCTCCTCGGCGAGGCGGTTGATGGCGTTTTCAGTCGCGAGGATCTTGCGGAACCGCCGCTTGGGGTTGGCGAGCGCCTCGGTCACCGTGTGCCAGCCATAGAGCAAGGCGACATCATCCTCGCCCTCCCATTTCGGCGGTGGGCCGCCGCTGCGGGGGCGGCGGGGCGGAAACGGGCGCTTGCCCGCCTTGTCGCCGAAGGCGGGGCGGGAGCCGGGACGGGACGGGGGGCGGCTTGGCCGATCAGACATGGCCACAGCGATGTCAGAGCCGGCCTTTGCGCGCAAGGGCCAAAGGACGCCGGACGGCCTCAAAGATGAGGCCGCGCCGGCGCGCCGGCTCAGGGACGGGGTGGCAGCATCCCCATTTCCAGCAGCACCTTGGCCGCCTTTGGGCCGGTGAGCGCGCCGATGAGCGCCTGCGCGGCCGCGCGATGCTGGGTGTCGGCGGCGATGGCGGCGGCATAGACGGTCTCGTTCTGGATCTCCGCCGGCAGCGGCCCCACCAGCACCACGCCCTTCACCGCCAGAATCTCGCTGATCTGGTGCAGGGCGAGATCCGCTTCCCCCGAGAGAAGGCGGTTCGCCACCAGACCGCCGGGCACCGGCACGCTCTTGGCCTTCATCTCCTCACCGATGCCGAGCTGCTCGAACAGGCGGAGCAGATAAGGCCCGCTCGATCCGCCGGAGGCCGGGTCGATGAACGCGACCTTGCGGGCATCGAGCAGCGCCTGGCGGAACGCGGGGACCGTGGAAATGTTCGGTTTTGCTGCGCCCGCCGCAACCGCGACGCCGATGCCGACCCGCGCCACCTCGACCGACGGCCCGGCGGCGATGCGGCCGCTCTTGGCGAGGGCCTCGAGCGCCGACGGCGGCAGGATCACGAGATCGAACCGTTCTCCGCCCGCGATCCGCTTCACCAGCGCGCCGGCGGTGTCGTTATCCACAAGCAGGCTGTGGCCGCCGGCCGATTCGAAATCGCCTTTCAGCGCCATGAGCACGGGTTTGAACGCACCGGCCGTCAGCACGGTGATGGTTGCCGCCGAGGCGGGCGGGGAGGCGCAGGCAAGGGTGAGGAGCAAGGCGAGCTGCAGGCGGGCGCTCTTGAAGATCCGGGATGCGATCATGAATGCCTCGGCTGGGGGCGGCTGGGCGCAGCCTGCCTATCTCTCCAGCATGCCTTATCTATGGAGCACGCGCGCGCTCCGCGCCGCGCGGCGCGGATCATCGTCACGCGTCGTGGACGAGGCCTCATTTCCGGTTGACTTGTGCGGGAGCCCCTCACATAAAGCCGATCCTTGTGACCCCGGAGCGCTGCTTCGGGGCGCGGAAAAGGATCCGAGCCGGCTTCCGGTTCAGGGTCAGCGCTTGAAACCTCGGCCGGAAATCGGCAGGTGAGGGACAAGACGACGGGCGTCGATGTGGAGGGGTGCCCGAGTGGTTAAAGGGGACGGACTGTAAATCCGTTGGCTCTGCCTACGTTGGTTCAAATCCAACCCCCTCCACCACCCGTCGTCGTGCGCTGGGGCCGCGCATTTCCAGAATCCGAGGATCTTGGCTGCTGGGGTCGCGCGTTCGCCGCGCTCGTTTGGCCGCGTGCCCGCCCTGGCCGCCTGTGCATGGATCCTGGTGGGGCTTTTGCGACGGAATCTCCTGTGATATGGCTGCCGCGCGCCATGATGGGGCATGCGGGAGCGGATGGCGGCGAGACAAGCCGGGTTCGGTCCCGGCATCGGGGCGGCGGATCCTGGGTCGAAAGGCCGGAAACGCTCGCCTCTCCCGGCATGGTCCGCCCGCTTCGCGCGGTACGCGGGTGTAGCTCAATGGTAGAGCAACAGCCTTCCAAGCTGATGACGAGGGTTCGATTCCCTTCACCCGCTCCAGATCATGTGCCCTCGCCGGTCCATGCGCCAAGCCGAGCGTTCCGCGTTTTTGACGGGCGCGCGGCCGCAGGCAGGACCAGGGCGCGTGGCGCGAATCGGGGCGGAAGAGGTGTCGATGCCTGCCGCATTTGGCGCCCGGCACGGTGTTCTGCATGCCACCTGCGCGCTTCGGGCGCAGGCCGGGTCTTGCGAACTTTCCCGAAACCCCCTATCCCACGGCGGCCTTTTTGCAGCCTGATACGGCGCCACCGAAGGACTGAGAGAGAAGATGGCCAAAGCAAAATTTGAACGCAACAAGCCGCACTGCAACATCGGCACCATTGGTCACGTTGATCATGGGAAGACGTCCCTGACGGCCGCGATCACGAAGGTGCTTGCGGAAGCGGGCGGCGCGACGTTCACGGCGTACGACCAGATCGACAAGGCGCCTGAAGAGAAGGCGCGCGGCATCACGATTTCGACGGCGCACGTGGAATACGAGACGCCGAACCGCCACTATGCGCACGTGGACTGCCCCGGCCACGCCGACTATGTGAAGAACATGATCACGGGCGCGGCGCAGATGGACGGCGCGATCCTGGTGGTGTCGGCGGCCGACGGCCCGATGCCGCAGACCCGCGAGCACATCCTGCTTGCGCGCCAGGTGGGCGTGCCTGCGCTGGTGGTGTTCCTGAACAAGTGCGACATGGTGGACGATCCCGAGCTTCTGGAGCTCGTGGAGATGGAAGTGCGCGAGCTTCTGTCGAAGTACGACTTCCCGGGCGACGACATCCCGATCATCCACGGCTCGGCGCTGATGGCGCTCGAGGGCAAGTCCCCCGAGCTGGGCCATGAGGCGGTTCTCAAGCTGATGGCGGCGGTGGACAGCTACATCCCGCAGCCGGAGCGTCCGGTTGACCTGCCGTTCCTGATGCCGATCGAGGACGTGTTCTCGATCTCCGGCCGCGGCACGGTGGTGACGGGCCGCGTGGAGCGCGGCGTGATCAAGGTGGGCGAGGAAGTCGAGATCGTCGGCATCCGCCCGACCACCAAGACCACGGTGACCGGCGTGGAAATGTTCCGCAAGCTGCTGGACCAGGGGCAGGCGGGCGACAACGTGGGCATCCTGGTGCGCGGCACCAAGCGCGAGGACGTGGAGCGTGGCCAGGTCGTGTGCAAGCCGGGTTCGGTGAAGCCGCACACGAAGTTCAAGGCCGAAGCCTACATCCTGACGAAGGAAGAAGGCGGCCGTCATACGCCGTTCTTCACCAACTACCGCCCGCAGTTCTACTTCCGCACGACGGACGTGACGGGCATCTGCACGCTGCCCGAGGGCACCGAAATGGTGATGCCCGGGGACAATGTTTCGATGGACGTGGCCCTGATCGTCCCCATCGCCATGGAGGAGAAGCTGCGCTTCGCCATCCGTGAAGGTGGCCGGACCGTCGGCGCAGGCGTCGTCGCTTCCATCATCGAGTGATCCGGCGCCGCAAGGCGTTTGGACGAACCGGGCCGGCTGCAAAGCCGGCCCGTTTTCGTTCCGGCCCCCATTTCCTTTTCCGTCCGCGCCCGTTGGGGATAGCCCGCCGGCTCCCCCGCGACCCCTCTTTACAGATGCTGTTTCGCTGACTAGACACAAGGCCCCGATGCGCTGGGTCGTTTTCCCGGCGCGGGGGTGCTTACCCCTCGCGTGCGCGGGCCTAGGAGTGTAGCTCAACTGGTTAGAGCACCGGTCTCCAAAACCGGGGGTTGGGGGTTCGAGTCCCTCCACTCCTGCCAGGCGCGGCGAAGGTTTAGGGCAAGCAGACATCCGGCGCGGCGAAAGCGGGCGGCCGGACGGACCGGGAAAGACACCGCGGCTTGATTTGCCAGCCGGCGCATTTCCTGATCCACAAAGGGAATGACCCGTGGCGCTTCGGCGATTGCCGGCGGCACGAAACCGGGAGGGCCCGGTCCGTCATCCGCGAAGGCGCTCCGGCTCCGGGCGGACATGGTTTTGGAACGGCCGACCCTGGGCTTTTGCTCCGGGCGCCGCCAGCGAGGAGAAGGTATCGCGCGGGCGCAGGTTCGCGGAGATGCCGAGGCGACATGGCGAAGATCAGCCCCACCGAGTTCTTTCAGCAGGTTCGCACCGAAACCCGGAAGGTGACCTGGCCGACCCGGCGCGAAACCCTCATCACCACCGCCATGGTGTTCCTGATGGTGCTGATCGCGTCCGTCTTCTTCCTTATCGCCGATCAGGTGATGCGCTTCGGCATCAGCCTGCTCCTGAATATCGGCCACTGAGAGCGCCCATGTCCTACCGGTGGTACATCGTTCACGCCTATTCGAACTTCGAGAAGAAGGTCGCCGATTCGATCCGCGAGCAGGCGGAGCAACGCGGGCTGACCGACCTGTTCGAGCAGATCCTGGTGCCCACCGAGAAGGTGGTGGAAGTGCGCCGCGGCCGAAAGGTCGATGCCGAGCGCAAGTTCTTCCCCGGCTACGTGCTGGTGAAGATGGACCTCACCGACGAGGCCTTCCACCTCATCAAGAACACGCCCAAGGTGACCGGCTTCCTCGGCGCCGACAACAAGCCGATGCCGATCTCCGAGAAGGAGGCCATGCGCATCCTTCAGCAGGTCCAGGAAGGCATCGAGCGGCCGAAGCCCTCCATCAGCTACGAGGTCGGCGAGACCGTGAAGGTCTCCGACGGCCCGTTCGCCTCCTTCAACGGCATCGTCGAGGAAGTGGACGAGGGGCGCTCGCGCCTCAAGGTGGCGGTCTCCATCTTCGGCCGCGCCACGCCGGTGGAGCTGGAGTTCGGCCAGGTCGAGAAGGTCTGAGGGCAATCCGGGCCCGCGGCTGGCAACCCTTGCGCCGGCGCGACAATTCCATTATGTGACCCGCTCCCTGTCCGGCCCCGGATTTCCGATCCGGGGCCGGACAGGTTTTTCGGTCTCTCCTTCCGGGGAGGGGCCAGCGTGGGAGGTGACGGAGCGTCTCGCCAAACGCGCCTGCGACCCGCACCACGCACCCCGGTCCGAACCGCCGCGCGCGGCTTCGGCCATGTTACGGGAGTTTTGAAATGGCGAAGAAAATCACCGGTTACGTCAAGCTGCAGGTTGCGGCTGGCAGCGCCAACCCGGCGCCCCCCATCGGACCCGCGCTCGGCCAGCGCGGTCTGAACATCATGGAATTCTGCAAGGCGTTCAACGCCCAGACGGCGAAGGAAGAGAAGGGGATGCCCATCCCCGTCGTCATCACCGTCTATCAGGATCGCTCCTTCACGTTCGAGCTGAAGACCCCGCCGATCTCCTACTTCCTCAAGAAGGCCGCTGGCCTTGAGACGAAGAAGAAGCCCGGCTCGGGCTCGAAGACGCCCGGCAAGGGCGCCTTCGTCGGTAAGGTCACGCGCGCCCAGCTCGCGGAGATCGCCGAGAAGAAGATGAAGGATCTGAACTGCGATTCCGTGGAAGCGGCCGTTCAGATGATCGAAGGCTCGGCCCGCTCCATGGGCCTCCAGGTTCAGGGGTGAGCACGATGGCGAAGCAAGGCAAGCGCATCCGCGCCGCTCACGAAGGCATCGACCGCCTCAAGCTCTATGGCCTCGACGAGGCCCTGACGCTCCTGAAGGAGCGCACCACCGCCAAGTTCGACGAGACCATCGAGGTCGCGCTGAACCTGGGCGTGGACCCGCGCCATGCGGACCAGATGGTCCGCGGCGTGTGCAACCTGCCGAACGGCTCGGGCCGTACCGTGCGCGTGGCGGTGTTCGCCCGCGGCGCCAAGGCTGATGAAGCCAAGGCGGCGGGCGCCGATATCGTCGGCGCGGAAGACCTGCTGGAGACCATCCAGGGCGGCACGATCGAATTCGATCGCTGCATCGCGACCCCGGACCTCATGCCGCTGGTCGGCCGCCTCGGCAAGGTGCTCGGCCCGCGCGGCCTGATGCCGAACCCCAAGGTCGGCACCGTGACCATGGACGTGAAGGGCGCCGTCGCCGCCGCCAAGGGCGGCGCGGTGGAGTTCCGCGTCGAGAAGGCCGGCATCATCCACGGCGGCATCGGCAAGGCCTCGTTCCCGGCCGACAAGCTGGCCGAGAACATCCGCGCCTTCGTGGACGCGGTGGTGAAGGCCCGCCCGACCGGCGCCAAGGGCACCTATGTGCAGCGCGTGGCCGTGTCCTCGACCATGGGCCCGGGTATCAAGGTGGAGCCCTCCACCGTGCTCAGCGCCTGAGCGTTCCGCACGCAGGAATGAAGAGGCCGGGCCCAGCGCCCGGCCTTTTTCTTGAGCGGGAAGAGGGTTCCGGCGGGGGCCGCGGCGCAGCCGCCTGTGTCAGGATTTTCGGCTGGTCAAGCAAAAAATGCGAAAAGGGCGTGACAAGTCGCGCCCGAGCCTCTATATGGCATGTTTCGCTGGTGTGGAAACGCACCGGCGAAAATATCGAGCTTCCACCCGGAAACGGGTGGAGGGGCTGGGAGGGTTCGCCCGCCCGGCCTCATTGCCTGTCTGATCTGCCGGTTCTCGAACCGGGACATTGGAGAGGCAAGAGTCCTGTCCGAGACTGCAGGCGCCATGCTCGCATGGCTTAATCCTCGCCAGACAACCTCGCCCGAGGCTGTCCTCTGGAGGGCCAGCATAGACGGGGAAAACCGGATTTCGCGCGATGCGCACCCGCGTGTTGCAACAAGATCGGTTCGAACCAGTGCCTTGTGGCCGGTGACCCGGTTCCCGAGGGGACAGGGCATGTGAGCGTCGCGCGTGCGCGGCCGGCATGTCTGATGCGGATGTATTCCAGGTGGATATATCCTCGTGTTGACGTTTCCGGGACGCGGACGAGCGGCAAGGCGCAACCGGTGGAGCCGGCTTTCGGTTCCACCACAGGCTTAAAGAGAGCCAGACGTGGATCGAGCGGAAAAACAACAGCTCGTCACGACGCTCACCGAAGTGTTTCAGAGCACTTCGGTCGTCGTGGTGGCCCACTATTCCGGCCTCACCGTAGCTCAGCTGTCGAAACTTCGTCGGCAGATGAAGCAGAACGGTGCGACCGTGAAGGTGGCGAAGAACCGCCTCGCCAAAATCGCTCTGGAAGGCTCCGACGTTGCCCACGTGGCGACCCTGCTCAAGGGTCCCACGCTGATCGCTTATTCGAGCGATCCCGTGGCCGCGCCGAAGGTTGCCGTCGAGTTTGCCAAGGGCAACGACAAGTTCGTTATCCTCGGCGGCGCGATGGGCAAAACGGCCCTGAATCCGGATGGTGTGAAGGCTCTGGCCACCATGCCCTCCCTGGATGAACTGCGTGCGAAGCTGGTCGGCCTTATCCAGGCCCCGGCCACCAAGATCGCCCAGCTCACCACCGCGCCGGCAGCAAAGCTTGCCCGCGTGTTCGGGGCCTATGCCAAGCAGGACGAGGCCGCGTGAGGCGGTTGGATCTCGCAAACCTGAATTTCGAACCTATCTTAGGAAGACACGACAATGGCTGACCTGACCAAGCTCGTTGACGAGCTGTCCTCCCTCACCGTTCTCGAGGCCGCCGAGCTGGCGAAGCTCCTCGAAGAGAAGTGGGGCGTTTCCGCCGCTGCCGCCGTTGCGGTTGCGGCTGCTCCCGGCGCCGGCGCCGCTGCGGCCCCGGTGGAAGAGCAGACCGAGTTCACGGTCATGCTCGCCGCTGCCGGCGACAAGAAGATCGAAGTCATCAAGGAAGTCCGCGCCATCACCGGCCTGGGCCTCAAGGAAGCCAAGGACCTCGTCGAGGCCGCCCCCAAAGCCGTCAAGGAAGGGGTTGCCAAGGACGAGGCCGAGAAGCTCAAGGCCCAGCTCGAGAAGGCTGGCGCCAAGGTCGAGCTCAAGTGAGCTTTTGAAAGCGAGGCGGCCCCGGATCTTCCGGGGCCGCTTCATCTGTCCCGGCGGGGTCTGGCGGGGCGGGAAGGTACAGGACGGTTCTCCCGGTCGCCGCGCAGGCGACGACCCGGCGAGCCGTTGCAGGCGCAGGGGAATGGCTCTCGGGCCCCCAACCTCTGCGTCGCGGGAGCAATGGCGGTCTTATGGGCCGGAGCGAGTGCCTCGTCGGGGCGCGTTCCGTGCAAGGGCCAGGACGGACGAGGATCGAGATGGCGCAAACGTTCACCGGTCGCAAGCGGATCCGCAAATTCTTCGGAAAGATCAAGGAAGTCGCGCAGATGCCGAACCTCATCGAGGTTCAGAAGGCATCCTACGACCAGTTCCTCCAGATCGAGGAGCCGAAGGGCGGGCGCGTGGACGACGGTCTCCAGGCGGTGTTCAAGTCGGTATTCCCCATCTCTGACTTTTCCGGCGCGGCCATGCTGGAATTCGTCAAGTATGAGTTCGAGCAGCCCAAGTACGACGTGGACGAGTGCCGCCAGCGCGGCATGACGTTCGCTGCCCCCTTGAAGGTGACGCTGCGTCTGATCGTGTTCGATGTCGATCCCGATACCGGCGCGAAGTCCGTGAAGGACATCAAGGAGCAGGACGTCTACACCGGCGACATCCCGCTGATGACCATGAACGGCACGTTCATCGTCAACGGCACGGAGCGTGTCATCGTCTCGCAGATGCACCGTTCGCCGGGCGTCTTCTTCGACCATGACAAGGGCAAGACCCATTCCTCGGGCAAGCTTCTGTTCGCCGCCCGCATCATCCCGTATCGCGGCTCCTGGCTCGACATCGAGTTCGACGCCAAGGACATCGTGCACGCGCGCATCGACCGTCGCCGCAAGATCCCGGTGACGAGCCTGCTCTATGCGCTCGGCCTCGATTCGGAAGAGATCCTCGACACCTTCTACGAGAAGATCCTCTATTCCCGTGCGAAGGACGGATGGCGCATGCCGTTCGATCCCAAGCGCATGAAGGGCTACAAGGCGGTCTCCGACCTGGTTGACGCCGACACCGGCGAAGTCGTGGTTGAGGCCGGCAAGAAGCTGACCGTGCGCGCCGCCCGCCAGCTCGCCGAGAAGGGCCTGAAGGCCCTGAAGATCTCTGACGAGGAGATGGTCGGCCAGTTCATCGCGGAAGATCTGGTGAACACCTCCACCGGCGAGATCCACGCCGAGGCGGGCGAGGAGATCACCGAAAAGCTGCTGAAGGCGCTCGAAGAGGCCGGGTATAACGAGATCCCGATCCTCGACATCGACCACGTCAACACCGGCGCCTACATCCGCAACACCCTGGCGGTGGACAAGAACGTCACGCGCGAGGACGCGCTGTTCGACATCTATCGCGTCATGCGCCCAGGCGAGCCGCCGACGCTCGACAGCGCCCAGGCCATGTTCCATTCGCTGTTCTTCGATGCCGAGCGCTACGACCTCTCGGCCGTGGGCCGCGTGAAGATGAACATGCGCCTCGACCTCGACGCCGAGGACACCGTGCGCATCCTGCGCCGCGAGGACATCCTCGCGGTCATCCGCACGCTCGTGGAATTGCGCGACGGCAAGGGCGAGATCGACGATATCGACCATCTCGGCAACCGCCGCGTGCGCTCGGTCGGCGAACTGATGGAGAATCAGTATCGCGTCGGCCTGCTGCGCATGGAGCGCGCCATCAAGGAACGCATGTCGTCCGTCGACATCGACACCGTGATGCCGCAGGACCTGATCAATGCGAAGCCGGTGGCGGCGGCGGTGCGCGAGTTCTTCGGCTCGTCCCAGCTCTCGCAGTTCATGGACCAGACCAACCCGCTCTCCGAGATCACCCACAAGCGCCGCCTCTCGGCGCTTGGCCCGGGCGGGCTGACGCGTGAGCGCGCCGGCTTCGAAGTCCGCGACGTGCATCCGACCCATTACGGCCGCATCTGCCCGATCGAGACGCCGGAAGGCCCGAACATCGGCCTGATCAACTCGCTGGCGACCTTCGCCCGCGTCAACAAGTACGGCTTCATCGAGGCGCCCTATCGCCGCGTGAATGACGGGCATGTGACGGACGAAGTGGTCTATCTCTCCGCCATGGAGGAGGGGAAGTACCACGTCGCGCAGGCCAACATCCCGCTCGACAAGGACGGCCGGTTCGAGGAAGACCTGATCGTCTGCCGTCACGCCGGCGACGTGCTCCTGGTGCCGCCGGACCGCGTGGACTTCATGGACGTGTCGCCCAAGCAATTGGTGTCGGTCGCGGCCGCGCTGATCCCGTTCCTTGAGAACGACGACGCGAACCGCGCGCTGATGGGCTCGAACATGCAGCGTCAGGCGGTGCCGCTCGTGCGCTCCCAGGCGCCGCTGGTCGGCACCGGCATGGAAGCCGTGGTGGCCCGCGATTCCGGCGCCGCCATTGCCGCCCGCCGCACCGGCGTGATCGACCAGGTGGACGCCACCCGTATCGTTATCCGTGCCACGGAGGAGAGCGATCCCTCCAAGTCGGGCGTCGATATTTATCGCCTGATGAAGTTCCAGCGCTCCAACCAGTCCACCTGCATCAACCAGCGTCCGCTGGTGCGTGTGGGCGACCAGGTGCGCAAGGGCGACATCATCGCCGACGGTCCGTCCACCGAGCTCGGCGAGCTGGCCCTCGGCCGCAACGTGCTCGTCGCGTTCATGCCCTGGAACGGCTACAACTTCGAAGACTCGATCCTGCTTTCGGAGAACATCGTCAAGGAAGACGTGTTCACCTCGATCCACATCGAGGAATTCGAGGCCATGGCCCGTGACACGAAGCTCGGCCCCGAGGAAATCACCCGCGACATTCCCAACGTCTCGGAAGAGGCGCTGAAGAATCTCGACGAGGCGGGCATCGTCTATATCGGCGCGGAAGTGCGCGCCGGCGACATCCTGGTGGGCAAGATCACCCCCAAGGGCGAAAGCCCGATGACGCCGGAAGAAAAGCTCCTGCGTGCCATCTTCGGCGAAAAGGCCGCGGACGTTCGCGACACCTCCCTGCGGCTGCCCCCCGGCACCACCGGGACGATCGTGGAAGTGCGCGTGTTCAACCGCCACGGCGTCGACAAGGACGAGCGCGCGCTCGCCATCGAGCGGGAAGAGATCGAGCGCCTCGCCAAGGATCGCGACGACGAGCAGGCGATCCTGGACCGCAACGTCTACGGCCGCTTGACCGAGCTGCTGGACGGCAAGGTGGCGATCGCCGGCCCGAAGGGCTTCAAGAAGGACACCGAGGTGACGCGCGCCGCCCTCGGCGAGTATCCGCGCTCGCAATGGTGGCTGTTCGCCATCGCCGACGACGCGTTGATGGCCGAGATCGAAGCCATCCGCGCGCAGTATGACGAGTCGAAGAAGCGCCTCGAGCAGCGCTTCCTCGACAAGGTGGAGAAGCTCCAGCGCGGCGACGAGCTGCCTCCCGGCGTGATGAAGATGGTCAAGGTCTTCGTCGCCGTGAAGCGCAAGATCCAGCCCGGCGACAAGATGGCGGGACGCCACGGCAACAAGGGCGTGGTCTCGCGCATCGTCCCGGTGGAGGACATGCCCTTCCTGGAAGACGGCACCAATGTGGACATCGTGCTCAACCCGCTGGGCGTGCCGAGCCGCATGAACGTCGGCCAGATCCTGGAGACGCATCTGGGCTGGGCCTGCGCGGGCCTCGGCCGGCAGGTGGCCGCCGCCATGGATGCCTATTACGGCAAGAAGGACCTGGCGCCGGTGCGTGAGACGCTCGAGACCATCTATGGTCCCGAGGACATCACCGTGCTCGACGAGGGCCAGGTGCTGGAGCTGGGCGAGAACCTCCGCAAGGGCGTTCCCATGGCCACCCCCGTGTTCGACGGCGCCCACGAAGCCGACATCGAGGCCCAGCTGGAGAAGGCGGGTCTCGACCGCTCCGGCCAGTCCACGCTGTTCGACGGGCGCACCGGCGAGCCGTTCGATCGTAAGGTCACGGTCGGCTACATCTACATGCTGAAGCTGCACCATCTCGTGGACGACAAGATCCACGCGCGGTCCATCGGCCCCTACTCGCTCGTGACCCAGCAGCCGCTGGGCGGCAAGGCGCAGTTCGGCGGCCAGCGCTTCGGCGAAATGGAGGTGTGGGCGCTCGAAGCCTATGGCGCGGCGTACACGCTCCAGGAGATGCTGACGGTGAAGTCGGACGACGTGGCCGGCCGCACCAAGGTCTACGAATCCATCGTGCGCGGCGAGGATTCCTTCGAGAGCGGCATCCCCGAGAGCTTCAACGTTCTCGTGAAGGAAATGCGCTCGCTGGGCCTCAACGTCGAACTGGTGAATTCCAAGACCGGGCGCAACGTCAGCCCCGGGACCCGCGAAAATCTGCCCGCGGCCGAATGAGGCCGCGCCTGTCGGAAGGCGGGGGCGCGGCGCGCCTCCGCACTCCTGCCGATAAGATCCTGCATTTTCCGGTCGAAACCCCATCAGGCGGCATGAGGGGCGAGCGACCGAGCCGAAGGAGACGGTCATGAATCAAGAGGTGATGAATCTCTTCAATCCGGCGACCCCGGCTCCGACCTTTGATCAGATCAAGATCTCGATCGCGAGCCCGGACAAGATCGCGTCGTGGTCCTACGGCGAGATCAAGAAGCCGGAGACCATCAACTACCGCACGTTCAAGCCCGAGCGTGACGGCTTGTTCTGCGCGCGCATCTTCGGTCCCATCAAGGACTACGAATGCCTGTGCGGCAAGTACAAGCGCATGAAGTACAAGGGCATCATCTGCGAGAAGTGCGGCGTAGAAGTCACGCTCTCGCGGGTGCGGCGCGAGCGCATGGGCCATATCGAGCTCGCCGCTCCGGTGGCGCACATCTGGTTCCTGAAGTCGCTCCCGAGCCGCATCGGCCTGCTGCTCGACATGACGCTGAAGGACCTCGAGCGCATCCTGTACTTCGAATATTTCGTCGTGCTGGAGCCCGGCCTGACGCCGCTGAAATATCGTCAGCTCCTCTCGGAGGACGATTATCTGCGCGCCCAGGACGAGTACGGGGATGACAGCTTCACCGCCATGATCGGCGCGGAAGCCATCCGCGAGCTGCTGCGCTCCATGGACCTCGACAAGATCGCCGCCGATTTGCGCGTCGAGATCGCCGAGAGCACCACCGAGCTGAAGCCCAAGAAGCTCGCCAAGCGCCTGAAGATCGTCGAGGCCTTCCAGCTCTCCGGCAACAAGCCGGAATGGATGATCCTCACCCATGTTCCGGTGATCCCGCCGGACCTGCGCCCGCTCGTCCCGCTGGACGGCGGCCGGTTCGCGACCTCGGACCTGAACGATCTCTACCGCCGCGTCATCAACCGTAACAACCGCTTGAAGCGCCTGATCGAGCTGCGGGCGCCGGACATCATCATCCGCAACGAGAAGCGCATGCTTCAGGAAGCGGTGGATGCGCTGTTCGACAACGGCCGTCGCGGCCGCGTCATCACGGGCGCCAACAAGCGCCCGCTGAAGTCGCTCGCCGACATGCTGAAGGGCAAGCAGGGCCGGTTCCGCCAGAACCTGCTCGGCAAGCGCGTGGACTATTCCGGCCGCTCGGTCATCGTGGTGGGCCCGGAGCTGAAGCTCCACCAGTGCGGCCTGCCCAAGAAGATGGCGCTGGAGCTGTTCAAGCCCTTCATCTACGCCCGCCTCGACGCCAAGGGCCATTCGGCCACCGTCAAGCAGGCGAAGAAGCTGGTGGAGAAGGAGCGTCCCGAGGTTTGGGATATCCTCGACGAGGTGATCCGCGAGCATCCCGTGATGCTCAACCGCGCCCCGACGCTCCACCGCCTCGGCATCCAGGCGTTCGAGCCGGTGCTGATCGAGGGCAAGGCGATCCAGCTGCATCCGCTGGTCTGCTCGGCCTTCAATGCGGACTTCGACGGCGACCAGATGGCGGTGCACGTTCCCCTCTCGCTGGAAGCCCAGCTGGAAGCGCGCGTGCTCATGATGTCGACCAACAACATCCTGCACCCGGCCAATGGTCAGCCGATCATCGTGCCGTCGCAGGATATCGTGCTCGGCCTCTATTATCTCTCGATCATGCGCGACAACGAGCCCGGCGAGGGCATGATGTTCGCAGACATGGGCGAGATCGACCATGCGCTGGCCGCCAAGGCGATTACCCTGCACACCAAGATCAAGGGCCGCTACGTGGGCGTGGACGCCGACGGCAAGCGCATGTCCAAGATCTATGAAACCACGCCCGGCCGCATGAAGCTCGGCGAACTGCTGCCGAAGCACCCCAAGGTTCCCTTCGACGTCGTCAACAAGGGTATGACGAAGAAGGAAATCTCCAACATGATCGACACGGTGTACCGTCACTGTGGGCAGAAGGAGAGCGTGATCTTCTGCGACAAGATCATGTCGCTCGGCTTCTATAACGCGTTCCGCGCGGGCATCTCCTTCGGCAAGGACGACATGGTCGTGCCGAAGAAGAAGTGGGAGCTGGTCGAGGAGACCCGCGCCCTCACCAAGGAATACGAGCAGCAGTACAATGACGGCCTGATTACCCAGGGCGAGAAGTACAACAAGGTCGTCGATGCGTGGGGCAAGTGCACCGATCGCATCGCCGACGAGATGATGAAGGAAATCTCGGCGGTCCGTAAGGATCCCAAGACCGGGCGCGACCGCCAGATCAACTCGATCTACATGATGTCCCACTCCGGGGCGCGTGGGTCGCCGGCCCAGATGAAGCAGCTTGCCGGCATGCGTGGCCTTATGGCCAAGCCGTCGGGCGAGATCATCGAGAGCCCGATCATCTCGAACTTCAAGGAAGGCCTGACCGTGATGGAGTACTTCAACTCCACCCACGGCGCACGTAAGGGCCTGGCCGACACCGCGCTCAAGACGGCGAACTCGGGTTACCTCACCCGCCGCCTCGTGGACGTGGCGCAGGATTCGATCATCACGGAAGTGGACTGCCACAGCGACAACGGCATCCACATGCGGGCCATCGTGGACAGCGGCCAGGTCGTGGCCTCGCTCTCCTCGCGTGTGCTCGGCCGTACCGCCGTGGAAGACGTGGTGGAGCCGGCGACCGGCGCCATCATCGTGCCCAAGGGCGAGATGATCCAGGAATGGCACATCGAGCGGATCAACAAGTCCGGCATCCAGGAAATCAAGATCCGCTCGGTGCTGACCTGCGAGACCCGCAACGGCGTGTGCGGCACCTGCTACGGGCGCGATCTCGCCCGCGGCACGCCGGTCAACATGGGCGAGGCGGTGGGCGTCATCGCCGCCCAGTCCATCGGCGAGCCGGGCACCCAGCTCACCATGCGTACCTTCCACATCGGCGGCGCCGCGCAGCTCGCGGACTCCTCCTTCGTGGAAAGCAACTTCGAGGGCACCGTCAAGATCCGCAACCGCAACGTGGCGCGGAACTCGGAAGGCGACCTCATCGTCATGGTGCGTAACCTGGCCGTGGTGATCGTCGATCAGGACGGCTCGGAGCGGGCGGTTCACCGCATCCAGTACGGCTCGCGCCTGAAGGTGGACGAGGGCGATACCATCAAGCGCGGCCAGCGCATCGCGGAATGGGACCCCTATACCCGTCCCATCCTCACCGAGGTCGAAGGCACGGTGGCGTTCGAGGACCTGGTCGAAGGCGCCTCCATGAACGAGGCCATCGACGAGGCGACCGGCATCGCCAAGCGCGTCGTGACCGACAGCCGTGTCGGCCGCGGCTCGGAGCTTCGCCCGGCCATCCTCATCAAGGGGAAGGACGGCAAGATCCTCAAGCTCGCCCGTGGCGGCGAGGCGCGCTATTCGCTGCCGGTGGAAGCCATCATCTCGGTGGATCCGGGCAACACCATCCGCGCCGGCGACGTCGTCGCCCGCGTGCCGATGGAGAGCGCCAAGACCCGCGACATCACGGGCGGCCTGCCGCGCGTGGCGGAACTGTTCGAGGCGCGGCGTCCCAAGGATGCGGCGATCATCGCGGAAGTCAGCGGCACCATCCGCTTCGGCCGCGACTACAAGAACAAGCGCCGCCTGATCATCGAGCCGCAGGACGGTGGGGATCCGGTCGAGTACCTGATCCCGAAGGGCAAGCACATCCATCTCCAGGACGGCGACGTGGTGGAGAAGGGCGACTTCCTGGTGGACGGCAACCCGGCGCCGCACGACATTCTGGCGATCAAGGGCGTGGAAGAGCTCGCAGCCTTCCTCGTCAACGAAATCCAGGAGGTCTACCGGCTCCAGGGCGTGAACATCAACGACAAGCACATCGAAGTCATCGTGCGCAACATGCTCCAGAAGGTGGAAGTGGACGATTCCGGCGAGACCGAGTTCCTCGACAACGAACAGGTTGACCGGATCGACTTCGCGGAAGCCAACGAGCGGGCCATTGCCGAAGGCAAGAAGCCTGCGACCGGGCATCCGGTGCTGCTCGGCATCACCAAGGCGAGCCTGCAGACCCGTTCGTTCTTCTCGGCGGCCTCGTTCCAGGAGACCACCCGCGTCCTCACGGAAGCGGCGGTCAACGGCAAGGTCGATCCGCTGGACGGCCTGAAGGAGAACGTCATCGTCGGCCGGCTCATCCCGGCGGGTACGGGCGCGCAGATGGCGAAGCTGCGGGCGGTCGCGAACTCCCGCGACGACCTCATCGTCGCCACCCGCGAGCAGACCGATGGTCAGCCGCTGGTGGAAGGCCCCGCCGACGCCGCCGAGTGAGGGGGCGTCTTCCCACCCGATCCGTGAAACACGAAAGGCCGCCCCTCGGGGCGGCCTTTTGCGTTTGAGCGGGCTTTCGGCGTGCGCGCCGAAGAGTTTTCGGATTCACCGCGCGGAAATCCCGCGAAATCACCCGGAAAGGCACGGAGATCGCGGCGGAAAGGCCTTCTCCGCGCGGTTCGTCCGCTCACACCGGCAGCCGCACGGTGGCCCGCAATCCGCCGAGCGGGCTGTCGCCGAGGATGATGTCGCCGCCATGGGCTCGGGCGATGTCGCGGGCGATGGACAGGCCAAGACCGGAGCCGCCCGCATCCTGGTTGCGCGCATCATCAAGCCGTAGGAACGGCCGGAACACCTCGTCGCGCTTCTCGGGCGGGATGCCGGAGCCGTCGTCGTCCACGTTCACGCTCAGCCAGCGGGCATCGCGGGTGGCGGTGATCTCTACCGTGCGGGCGTAGCGCACCGCATTCCCCACGAGATTGCCGATGCAGCGCTTGAGCGAATCGGCCTTCACCTGGACCAGGGGTGGCCCCATGAAACTGGAGCGGGCGATGGCCCCGTGGCGCTCCGCATTGGAGCGCAGATCCTCGATGATCTGCCCCATGTCAGTGAGCGCGGCCTGCTCGCCCGGATCGCCGCGCGCGAAGGCGAGATAGGCTTCCAGCATGCCCTGGAGCTCGTCCACATCCTTGCGCAATGCCTCAACCTCCGGCCCCTCGCCGAGGAAGGCAAGCTCCAGCCGGAAACGGGTGAGGATGGTGCGCATGTCGTGGGAGACGCCCGCCAGCATGGTGGTGCGTTGCTCGATCTGCCGCTCGATGCGGCGTTTCATCTCCAGGAATGCGACGGCCGCCCGCCGCACCTCACGCGCGCCGCGCGGACGGAAGTTTTCCACGTCACGCCCTTTGCCAAACGCCTCCGCTGCGTCGGCGAGGTTCTCGATGGGGCGGATCTGGTTGCGCAGGAACAGGATGGCGACCGCCAGCAGCACCAGCGACGTGCCCACCATCCAGAGCAGGAAGATATGGGAATTGGAGGCATAGGCCGAGCCGCGCCGGGCGAAGATGCGCAGCACCGCATCCGGCATCTTCACCCTGACCTCGATGAGATTGGAGCGGCCGACGGTGTCGATCCAATAAGGCTCGGAGATGCGGCGGCCGATCTCGCGTGAGAGGGCGCTGTCGAGAATCGAGAAGAAGGGCTGCGGTCCCGGCTCGGGCAGGGGATCCGGCGGCAGGATATCGAGGGTCAGTTCCAAATTCTGCCAGGCGATGCGGCGCAGAATGGTGGCGTCCTTGTCGTGGGGAAACGCGCCATAGAGCGCCACCACGGCGGCGATATCCTGGCTGACGGCGGCGGAGAGGCGGCGCGTCACGGTGTTGTAATGGCGCTCCATGAACACGAAGGCCACCACCGATTGCAGGATCACCATGGGGATGACGATGATCAGCAGCGAGCGGGGATACAGCCCCTTCGGCGTCACCCGGTTGAACCAGGCGCCGAACTTGGCATTGGCATAGGCGAGCCGGCCGATGGCGCTGCGCACGGCGGCGCGCGTCGCCTCCATCGCGCTGCGCTCGCCCGCCGGCTTGATCTCCTGCCGCAGGCTCATGGGGTCACGACCAGCCGGTAGCCGATGCCGCGCACGGTCTGCACATAGACCGGGTTCGCCGGATCCCGCTCCACCTTGCGGCGCAGGCGGTTCACCTGAACGTCCACGGCCCGCTCGCTCGCCGCCCCGTTGCCCGCCAGCGCCATGCGCGGCACGGTCTCGCCGGGAATCTCGGAAAGCGCGCGCAGCATGTCGCGCTCGCGCTCCGTGATGCGCAGGATCTCACCGCCACGGCTCAGCTCGCCGCGCCCGAGGTGGAAGGAGAACTCGCCGAAGCGCACCTCTTCGATCGCCTTCTGTGGCGCGGGGGTCGCGCGCTTGAGGATCGAACCGACGCGCAGCAGCAGTTCGCGCGGCTCGAACGGCTTGCCGAGATAATCGTCCACGCCCGCCTCCAGGCCGGCGATCCGGTCCTGGATCTCCGAGCGCGCGGTGAGCATGAGGATCGGCACGGTGGAGGTGGTGCGCAGGGATCGGGCCAGATCCAGCCCCGATTCCCCCGGCATCATCACATCCAGCACCAGAAGATCGAATTCCAGGCCTTCCAGGCGCCCCCGCGCCTCCAGCGCAGAGGCCGCCGTGGTGACGCGGTAGCCGTGCTCGCTGAGGAAGCGGGACAGCAGGGTGCGGATACGGTTGTCGTCGTCCACCACCAGCAGATGAGGCGCATCGTCCGCGGGCGCCGGCGGGGCGGGGTGAGGGGTCGTCAGTTCGGTCATGTCTTGTGCTTTCAGGCCGGCCGCACGCGGGCAGGGGGGGCGGCTCGCTGGGTCAGTCGCTCCACCTGCGTGCGATCTTCGGGGTCGATCATGGCCACAAGAAAGCGCTGGGCCGCCTCGCGTGCCCCTGGGCCGCATTCTTCCAGCGCGAGCGCGATGCGCTGGCTCTGCAGGGCGACGAACTCGCGGGCCAGCGCCTGGCCTTTCGCGGTGGGATAAAGCAGGCGCTGGCGCCGGTCGGACGCGCCCGCACGGCTTTCCACGAACCCCTCGTCCACCAGTTCGCGCAGAACCCGGCCCAGGCTCTGCTTGGTGATGCGCAGGATGTCCAGGAGGTCCGTCACGCGCATACCAGGGTGGCGATTGACGAAGTGCAGCACACGATGATGCGCCCGCCCGAAACCGAGGGGCGCGAGAATGGCATCCGGATCGCCCACGAAGTCCCGATAGGCAAAGAAGAAAAGCTCGATCAGCTCCACCAGCGGCTCGGCCTGCGGGGTGGCCGAGGGCGCTGCGTGCTCCGGCGCGTCGGGAACGGTGGGAAAGGGATTTATGTCAGCCATGTTGACTTTTTTCGGTCCGATCATTACTCACAGGCTTGCGGTCGCGAAAGGATCGGTCTCCAATAACCCATCTGGAGTTCGATCATTGCGCCTTTCACAGTCTGCACCATATGTCAGATGTGAAAATATCCGTACCGGGCACGGCTGCAAAGGGCAGCCGTCATGGGAGGCGAAGGCCGTCTTAAAGACGCGGCCGGATCAGGAGTTAAGACCATGAGTGGTGGAGAGCCTTTCGATAAACGCGACGGTTGGATCTGGTTCGACGGCGTCCTGGTGCCCTGGGCCGACGCGAAGATTCACGTACTCTCCCATGGTCTGCATTATGCCAGCTGCGTGTTCGAAGGCGAGCGCGCCTATGGTGGCACCATCTTCAAGAGCGCGGAGCATTCCGAGCGCCTGCGCCTCTCGGCGGAAATGCTGGATTTCACCATTCCCTATTCCATCGGCGAGATCGATGCCGCCAAGCGCCTGACGCTGGAAAAGAACGGCCTCGTGGACGCTTACGTGCGCCCGGTCGCGTGGCGCGGCAGTGAGATGATGGGCGTTTCGGCGCAGTCGAACACCATTCATCTTGCGATCGCCTGCTGGGAATGGCCGAGCTATTTTGACCCTGAGCAGCGCCAGAAGGGGCTCAGGTTGGATCTGGCGGAGTTCCGCCGTCCCGATCCCGCCACCATCCCTTGCCGGGCCAAGGCGTCGGGCCTGTACATGATCTGCACCATCTCCAAGCACAAGGCGGAGCGGCGGGGCTTTGCCGATGCGCTGATGCTGGATTATCGCGGCCTCGTGGCGGAATGCACCGGCGCCAACATCTTCTTCGTGAAGGATGGCGTCATCCACACGCCCAAGCCCGACTGCTTCCTGGACGGCATCACCCGCCGCACGGTGATCGGGCTGGCGAAGAACCATGGGATCGAAGTGGTGGAACGTGCGATCAAGCCGGAAGAACTCGCAGATTTCAGCGAATGTTTCATCACCGGCACGGCCGCCGAAGTGACCCCGGTGGGCGAGATCGCGGACTGGCGTTTCGCGCCGAGCGGCATCACCCATCAGCTGATGGATGCCTATAGCGCAGCGGTCCGGCCCAAGCAGGCGGCCGCGTAAATAAAAGCGCTATACTTACGTTAGGCCAACATTGCCCTTCGCGGAGGGGCAGCGCATAAGCGAAGACGAGGGGCGGCATCGGCCGCCCCTTTGTTTTTGGGTGTTCACTGCCTCAGACAACGCGGGAATTGCGAGGGGAAACGCCATGCGCCGTCCATTGTACAAGGTGCTCTACGTCCAGGTTCTGTTTGCCGTGTTCTGCGGCCTTCTGCTCGGTGCGTTCTTTCCGCATACCGGCGCGGCCATGAAGCCGCTGGGTGACGGCTTCATCAAGCTGATCACGATGATCATCGGCCCGGTGATCTTCTGCACCGTCGTCGTCGGCATCGCCAGCATGCGCGACGTGAAGAAGGTCGGACGGGTCGGCGGCAAGGCCCTGCTGTATTTCGAGGTGGTGTCCACCTTCGCATTGGTGCTCGGCCTGATCGTCGGCAAGGTGGTGCGGCCCGGCGATGGGTTCAATGTCGACGTGCACACGCTCGATACCAAGGCGATCGCCAACTACACCACCCAGGCGGCGCACACCTCGACCGTCGATTTCCTCCTGAACGTCATCCCGAGCACGTTCGTCAGCGCCTTCACCGCGGGGTCGATCCTCCAGGTGCTGATGGTCTCGATCGTGACCGGCTTCGCCATCGGCAGCCTTGGGGATTACGGTGAACCGGTGCTCAAGGCGGTTCAGTCGATCGAGCGGGTGGTTTTCGCCATCGTGAAGATCATTCTTTACGTGGCACCCATCGGTGCGTTCGGCGCCATGGCCTTCACCATCGGCGCCTATGGTCTTTCGGCCCTCGGCAACCTGCTTGAACTGATCGCCACCTTCTATTTGACCGCGATCCTGTTCGTGGTGCTGGTGCTGGGCTTCATCGCCAAGATGGTCGGCTTCAACGTGCTGAAGCTGGTGCGCTACATCCGCGAGGAATTGCTGATCGTGCTCGGCACCTCCTCCTCGGAAAGCGCGCTGCCGCCGCTCATGCGCAAGCTGGAGAATGCCGGGGCGTCCAAGTCCGTGGTCGGGCTGGTGATTCCCACCGGCTATTCGTTCAATCTCGACGGCACCAACATCTACATGACGTTGGCGACGCTGTTCATCGCCCAGGCCACCAACACACCGCTTACGTTGGAGCACGAGCTGATCGTGCTGGCCGTCGCCATGCTCACGTCAAAGGGCGCGAGCGGCGTGACCGGGGCGGGCTTCATCACGCTCGCCGCCACCCTTGCGGCGGTGCCGGAAATTCCGGTGGCCGGCATGGCGTTGATCCTCGGCATCGACCGCTTCATGAGCGAATGCCGCGCATTGACCAACATCACCGGCAATGCGGTGGCAACCCTCGTGGTGGCCCGCTGGGAAGGCGAACTGGACATGGATCGCCTGCACGCGGTGCTCGACGGCAAGGATGTCCCGCCCCTGGTCAGCCAGGTGGAAGCTGCCCGCGCCTGAAGGCGCGGAGCCGGTCGCGTGCCGGAAAGATGCGGGGAGGCCAAGGCCGCCCCGCATCTCCCACCATCCCGCCTCGCCGCTGCCCGGCTAGCGGGACGCGGTGGTGACCGACAAGCCGAACAGGCGTTCCAGAACCACGATGAGCACCACCACCAGGCCCATCTGGACCGTGGAGGCAGCGGCGACGATGACCTGCTCGGACCCGTATTGGATCTGGCTGTAGATCTGGATCGGCAGCGTCGAGAGCCCCGGCCCGGTCAGAAACAGGGTCGCATTGATCTCGCCGAACGAGACCACAAAGGCGAAGATCGCCCCCGCGACGATGCCCGGCTGGATGCTGGGCAAAGTGACCTTGAAGAAGGCACGCACCGGGGACGCGCCGTGGATGATGGCGGCTTCCTCGATGCGGATGTCGAACAGGTCCAGGCTCGAAATCACCGAGCGCACCACGAACGGGATGCCGAGCAGAATGTGCGCTGCGGTTACACGCGCCAGCAGCGGCGCGTTCAGCATCTGGAAATAGAGCAGCAGCGCCACCCCCAGGATCAGGCCGGGAAAGATCAGCGGCGTCAGCAGCAGGGCGTTGATCAAGCCCTTGAGCGGGAAGCGCCCGCGCACCAAGGCCACCGCGGCCATCGTCCCCAGGAGCACCGCCGCGATTGCGGAAACCACCGCGATGAGGATGCTCCACATGAGGCCGTTGATCATGTCGTCGGTGGCGAGGAACTCCCAATACCAGCGCAGGGAGAGCCTTTCGGGCGGAAAGATCAGCGCGGAGGAGGGGTTGAAGGAACAGATGATGATGACCGCGATGGGCAGCAGAATGATCCCGTAGGCGAACACGGTCGCCGTGCCCAACGCCACCATCTGAAGGGAGACGCGCGGCTCGCCGGTTCTCGCCGGGAAAAGATGATCCGACAGGCTCATCGCGCCGCTCCGTAGGAATTCTTGCCGAGAAACTGCATGAGCACGGCGCAGCTCGCGGTGGTCGACAGCACCAGGACCACCGAAAGCGCGGCGCCCATGGGCCAGTTGAAGCTGGCGGTGGCATCGAAGATGAGATTGCCCATCAGCTTCACGCGCGGGCCGCCGAGCAGGAAGGAGATGATGTAAGTGCTCATCGCAATGGTGAAGACCGTGACCGCGCCCGAGACCATGCCGGCGCGGCTGAGCGGAAGCGTGACCTTCAGGAACACCCGCAGCGGGCTCGCGCCGTGGATCGCGGCAGCTTCCTTCAAGCTCGGGTCGATGGTGATGAGCGTATTGGTGATGTTGATGATCATGTAGGGCAGCAGGATCGAGATCAGCCCCACCAGCACCGCCCCCTCGGTGTAGAGCATGGCGATGGGCTGGTCCGTGGCGCCGGACGAGATCAGGAGCTGGTTCACAATCCCGCGCCGGCCCAGCAGCGCGATCCAGCCGTAGACGCGGATCACCGTGCTCAGCAGCAACGGAAACAGCAGCAGGACGATCAGCTTTTTGCGTGCCGCCGGGCCGATCTTGGAAAGGAAATAGGCGGCCGGATAGCCCAGCAGCAGGCAGGCCGCCGTGGTCTCGATGCTGATCCGCAAGGTGAGCCACAAGCTCGCAAGATAGAATTTGTCGCCCAGCGCGCGGACGTAATTGCGCGTGGTGAAGACGCCGTCGAAGAAACCGGTGTCGGACTTGCCGTAGAAGCTGACGACACAGAACGCCAGAGACGGGAGGACCAGCAGAGCAAGGTAATAAAGCATGCTCGGCGCCAACAGGAATTCGGCGCGGCTGCCGCGGATCCAGGTGCGGGCTCGGCTCACCGGTGCGGCTGCCGTTTCAAGGCTAATGTGCGACAACGACAGCCTCCTCCGGGCGCCAGACGGCGAGGATTTCGTGACCCACTTCTAGGCTCGCGAGATCGCTGCGGCTCGGCGCGCGGGCGATCAGCCGGCTGCCACCACGGGTGCGCAACTGGACCCGCAGATCACTGCCAAGATAGACGAGGCTTTCGACGCTCGCGGGGAGGCCCGCACCGGCGGTGTGCCCGTCCCAGCGCAACAGGTCGAGCCGCTCGGGCCGGATGGCGAGCCGTACCTGCTCGCGATCGGACACATTGGCGTCGCGCGCGAGGGGAAAGCGCATGCCTTCGATATCCACGCACCATCCCTGCGGCGCGCGCGTGGCGGTGCCGTCCAGCAGATTGGCGCTGCCCAGGAAATCCGCGACGAACGCATCCACGGGCCGCTCGTAGAGTTCCAGCGGCGTTCCCTGCTGCGCGATGCGGCCATCGCGGAAGATCGCGATGCCGTCGGACATGGCAAGCGCCTCCTCCTGGTCGTGCGTCACGTAGATCGTGGTGATGCCGAGCAATTGCTGGAGCGAGCGCAGTTCGCTCTGCATTTCCACCCTCAGCTTGCGATCCAGCGCGCTCAACGGCTCGTCCAGCAGCCAAACCGCCGGGCGGGCCGCGATGGAGCGGGCGATGGCGATGCGCTGCTGCTGGCCGCCGCTCAGCTCGCGGGGAAAGGCGGCCTCGCGTCCCGACATGCGCACCATTTCCAGCGCCTCGCGGGCGAGCCGCTCGCGCTCCGCCCGCCCGCTGCCGCGCATCTCAAGGCCGAATGCGACGTTGTCGAGCACGGTGCGATGGGGGAACAGGGCATATTGCTGGAACACCATACCGATGTTTCGCTTATGGGGCGGAACATCGTTGACCACCTGACCGCCGATGCGAATTTCCCCCGTGTCCGGCCGCAGGAACCCCGCGATCAGCCGCAACAGGGTCGTCTTGCCGCTCCCGCTCGGGCCGAGGAGGGAGAAGAAGCTGCCGTCGGCGATGGTCAGGCTGGTCCGGTCGACGGCCCAGCTTTTATTGTATTGCTTGGAGATGTTGGAGACTTCGACGATCGCCATCGGTCCGCCTCCTATCGGCCAACCACGCGGTTCCATGCTTCCGTCAGATCGGCGCGCTTCGAGTTCAACCAGACATAATCGATGGCAACGAAACGCTTCTCTTCTTCCGGGGTCCAGGAGATCTTGCGGGCGGTCTCCTCGTCGATGAATTCCTTCCATCGCGTATTGGTGGGATGGAAACCGAGCTTCTTGGCATTGGCAGCCTGGAGCTTCGGATCGAGCGTGATGTTCACATAGTCTTCGATAAGGTCCGCGTTCTTGGTGTTCTTGATCGGGCCAAATCCCCACGAGGTGAAGAAGCCGCCCTCGCTCGGCATCACGAATTTCGTGGCGCCACCCCAGTTCTGCACCTGGATCCATTCCGCGCGGCCAAGCCAGCCGATGGCGGCGTCCTCCTGGAACAGGCTGCGCGCATTGGCCTGGGAATCCACGGTCCAGATGGGTTCGAGGTCGGCCAGGCGCTTGAGATTGTCGAGGCCGGCCTGGGTGTCCTTGTAGTCCTTCCCCGCAGCGAGGGCGCTCAAGAGGATGACGTGGAGACCGAAGGAATGGGTGACCGCCGGCAGGACGATCTTGCCCTTGTACTCGGGGTTCCACATGTCGGCCCAGGATGTCGGCACCTTCTTGACCATCTTGGGATTGTAGCCGAGCCCGAGGCCATTGAAGAGAAACGAGGTGTAGTGCGGCGTCACGAAACGCGGGTCGACATCCTTCAGGTTGGTGAGGTGCGGTGACTTGTAGTTCATGTCCGCCAGGATGCCCTCGGCCTCGGCGCGGGCGAAAAACGAGTCCGCAAGGCAGATCAGGTCATATTCGCTGCGCGGGATGCCGAGCTTTGCTTTGGCGATGCGCGCCGCATTGTCGGATCCCGTGTCATGGAGCACCGGAACCTTGGTCTTCTCGGTGAATTGCGCATCGATATTCTGCTTGTTCCATGTGGCCCAGTCGCCGCCGAAATCGCTCACCACCAGCTGCTGAGACTGGGCCGAGGCGGAACGCACCGCGCCGGGCAGGACCACGGAGGCGGCCCCGGCGGCCAAGGTTGCGGCGGAAAGCGTGAGCATCTGGCGGCGGTCGAGATCTTTCGTCATCGCAAGCTCCAACGGCAACGGGGATCGTTCGAACCTCCCGGCCGCTCACCAAGCTCGCCGGAAGTATGTTCCATATAAGAAACAACCATTTCCTATATGAGTTCATGCTTGCCCGACCGTTAAGTCAAGGCGCGATTTTAGTCATGCGTGACGTTATTTTGTGCGTTCTGGCGAAGACGCAAAAAGATCGAGATGTCGTTCCTCTATATTTCAAATTCGGAAATGGCCGCAGATTGACAGCTGGAGGGCGAAGGATAGTATGTTTCATATCAGGGAGATATGTTTCAAATGCGAAACGATGGAAAGAGCGAAGCAAGTAATGCCGCGGCGACCCCGGCGATTATTAATGCGCTCGCAATCCTGGAATCCTTCGATGAGAAGACGCCCGCGCTCTCGCTCTCCGAGCTGAGCCGCAAGCTCGGCATCGCCAAGGCTTCGGTGTTCCGCAATCTCAACGCCCTGGAGCAGTGCGGCTATGTGGTGAAGAGCCCGCGCGACGGCACCTATTCCCTCGGCGTGAAGGTGCTGGATCTGGCGCGGCGCTTCTCCGAGAAGGACCATTTCCTTTCCATCGGCTCGGCCCACACGCGCGAACTCTCCCGCGTCACGGGCGAAACCAGCCATCTCGCGATCCTGGACGGGCCGGACATCGTTTATGTGGATGTGTCCGAAGGCTCGCAGCTTATCCGCGCGGTGGTCGGGCGCGGCGACCGTTTGCCGGCCCATAGCGTGGCCTCGGGCAAGGCGATCCTCGCCTATTCACCGCGCGACAAGGTGATCGAATTTCTGGGCCGGGGCCTGAAATCGCTGACGCCGGAAACCATGACCTCGTCGGAAGATCTGCTCACCGATTTCGAGCGCGTGCGCGAGCGCGGCTATGCCACCAATATCGGGGAATCCGCGAGCGACGTTTCCGCCGTGGCGGTTCCCATCTTCTCGCATGACGACCAGGTGGTGGGGGCCATCGGCATTGCCGGTCCGCGCCTGCGGCTGGGGGCGAAGATGTTGGCCTATCTCGCCACCGCCATCCAGGCCCAGGCGCAGCGCTTTTCCGCCGAACTCGGGGCGAGTTCGAGCCGCTCGGGGGCGCCGGCCTCCGATGCTTCCGAGGTCCTCGCGGGCCTCAAGAAGCGCCGCAAGCTTGCCGCAGCATAGCGCGCCCGCCGTCGCGCCAAACCGTAATATCGCAATGGTTTCGAGGATTAGATGAACAAGATCCCCAGCAACCGCTCCTTCCGCTTGAAGGAGACCGCCTCCATCACCACGCATCCCCGCGTGTTCGGGCATCGCGGCGCCGTGGCTTCGGAGCATTATCTCGCCTCCATGGCCGGCATCGACATGCTGAAGCAAGGCGGCACCGCCATCGACGCCGCCATCGCGGCAACCCTGGTGGAAGGGGTGGTCAATCCGCACATGCACACCATCGGCGGCGAACTGCCGATCCTCGTGTCGTCGCCGGATCATCCCCAGGTGGTCTGCATCAACGGCAATATGGTGGCCCCGGAGGCGGCGACGCCGGAAGCATACCTTGATCTCGGGTTTGAGAAGATTCCGCCGGCCGGAGTATTCGCGGCCGGCGTGCCCGGCGCCATGGGTGCCATTCTGGAAGCGCTGAAGCGCTATGGACGCCTCAGTTTCGCGGATGTCTGCGCGCCGGCCATGGATCTCGCCCGCAACGGCTTCGCCATGCATGCCGGCCTCCAGCGCCAGTATAATTTCGGGGTATCGGATCTCGCGGATCTGTTTCGCAGCGAGTGGCACGGGTCCGCGGCGCTTTATCTGCTGGAAGATGGTTCCGTGCCCGACGAGGGCACGACGCTGCGCAATCCGGCCATTGCCGACATGTTCGAATATCTCTCCCGCGAGGAGAAGGCCGCCGGCGGAAACCGCGAGGCGGGTGTGCGCGCGGCCTTCAATGCCTTCTATCGGGGCGATGTCGCGCGCGAGATGGTGGCCTTCGTCACCGCGCGCGGCGGGCTGCTGCGGCGCTCCGATTTCGACCAGTTCGAGGTGCGGATCGAGGAGCCGGTCACGGTGCGGTTCGGCGGCGTCGATGTCTATAAATGCGGGCCCTGGAACCAGGGGCCAGCGCTGCTGCAGACATTGTCGATCCTCAAGAATTTCGACCTGAAGGCGCTGGGACACAATTCTGCGGATTACATCCACGTGGTGGTCGAGGCCATCAAGCTCGCCTTCGCCGACCGCGAGCAATATTACGGCGATCCGGCCTTCGTCGACGTGCCGATGGATATGCTCCTCTCCGATGCCTATGGGGCGCTGCGCGCCGCGCTGATCGGCCCGCGGGCGGATCATGAGGTGCGGCCGGGCGACGCCTGGGAGGGAGCCGCGCTCCTGCCGGTCGAGGACCGCATCGGTGGTTCGCTGTGGGGTCCGGGCACGGTTCATGTCGATGCCATGGACCAGGAAGGCTATACGGCGGCGTTCACGCCGAGCGGGGCCTATTTGAAAGCGCACGAAGTTGTCCCGGCTCTCGGTTTTCCGCTGGGTGCGCGTCTGTCCAACTGCCGGCTCACGCCCTCCCACCATCCGAACGTGATCGCGCCGTTCAAGCGCCCGCGCACCACCATCAGCCCGAGCCTCGCCATGAAGGACGGCAAGCCCTGGATGGCATTCGGCAGCATGGGGGGAGACCAGCAGGACCAGTGGCAGATCCAGTTCTTCCTCAACCGCGTGGTGTTCGACATGCCGCTGCAGGCGGCCATCGAGGCGCCGAAATTCTCCAGCGATCATTTCCCCGCCCTGTTCCATCCCCACGACTTCTTCCTCAACCGCCTGCGGATCGAGGAGAGCGTGGGCGAGGCGACGCTGGAGGGGCTTGAAGAGCGCGGGCACGATCTCGACGTGGCGCCGCCCTGGACCGAGGGCTTCCTGTGCGCGGCGGAGCGCAATCTCGAAACCGGCATCATGGAAGCCGGCTCCGACCCGCGGGGCACGAAGGCCGAGGTCTTCCCCGCCTATGCGCTCGCCATCTGAGCGCATGGACCGGGCGAAGGGGCCTTGGCCTAGCGGATGCCGACGCGCAGGAAGGCCTGGATGAACTGGCGCTGGAAGATGAGGAAGGCGATCATCAGCGGCGCCACGACCATGAGCGTCGCGGCGCTGATGATGGAAATATTGACCCCGCTTTCCGGCGCTCCGAACAGCGAGAGGCCCACCGTGAGCGGCCGGGTGGCGGCCGAATTGGTCACCACCAGCGGCCACAGGAAGTTGTTCCAGTGGGTGGCGACCGAGACCAGCGCATAGGCGAGATAGACCGGCCGTGTGGCCGGCACATAGACCCGCCAGAGCACGCCCAGCCAGGAACAGCCTTCCACCCGCGCGGCCTCTTCCAGCTCCAGCGGCACGGACTTGAACGCCTGCCGCAACAGGAAGATGCCGAAGGCGCTCGCCACATAGGGCAGCCCCATGCCGGCGATCGAATCGAGCAGGGCGAGGCGCGAGACCATGGCGTAATTTTCGACGATCAGCACCTCCGGCAAGATGAACAGCTGAAGCAGCACCAGCACGAACAGCGCCTCGCGTCCGGGAAAGCGGAAGCGCGCGAAGGCGTAGCCGGCGAGCGTGCAAAAAACGAGCTGGCCCACGAGCGTGAACGTCACCAGCGCCAGCGTGTTGAACGCATAGGTCAGCCAGGGCGCGGCGGCCCAGGTGGCGCGGTAATTCTCAAGGGTGAAGGGGGAGGAAAGCGAGAAGTCGAGCGCCTGCCCCGGCGGGTGAAGCGAGGCCCAGGCGGCGAACAGCAGGGGCGCGATCCACACCAGCGCGAGCAGCCACGCGCCCACGGCGTCCAGCGCTTCGCTCCAGCGGATCGGATGGCGAAAGGCGGGCGCGGTCATCGGTAGTGGATCCGCTTTTCGACGATCGTGAACTGGAAGACGGCGACGGCCCCCAGCATCGCCAGCACCAGCACGGTCAAAGCGGTCGCGTGCGCCGCGTCGAAATAGGAAAAAGCCATTTCCCATATCCAATAGAGGACGAGCTTTGTCGCATTGTCCGGGCCGCCCTTGGTCAGGATGAACAGATGGTCGATGAGCTTCACCGAATTGATGAGCGCATTGATGAAGATGAACGCCGTGGTGGGCATCAGGAGCGGCAGCAGGACGCGGCGCAGATAGGTCAGGCGCCCCGCGCCCTCCACCAGCGCCGCCTCCTTCAGGTCGGGCGAAATGGTCTGCAGCGCGGCCAGATAGAAGATCATGAAGAAGCCCGCCTCTTTCCACACCGTCACGACGATGATGGCCCAGAGCGCAGTCTGCGGCTGGCCGAGCCAGTTGACCGGCGGCAGGCCGAACAGGCCGGTGAAGCTGTCGATCACCCCGAGCCCGGGCGTGTAGAAGAACAGCCACAGGTTCGCCGCCGCGATCATGGGCAGGATGGTCGGGGTGAAATAGGCGCCGCGCACGAAGCCGCGCAGCGGCAGGCGGGCGTCCGCCCACAGGGCCATCACCAGCGCCAATGCGATGGAGACGGGGATCGTCACCGCGGCATAGAGAAGATTGTTGCCCACCACGGTCCAGAAGGTGGGGTCGTGGAAGAGGTCCGAATAATTCTCCAGGCCGTTGAACACCGCCGGCCGGCGCGCGGTGCCGCGCGAATAGAGGCTTGCCCAGAAGGTCGTGGCGGTGGGCAGGAAAGCGAACAGCGTCAGGAGCGTCAGCGCGGGCGCGAGCAGCATCCAGCCATACAGGGCATGGCGGCGGCGCTGCTGCCGCGCGATCGGATCCAGCACACGTGTCGGGGCACCTGTCTCGGGCATGGGCGGCTTTTTCATCCTGCGGGGGGCGATATCTTCGCCCCCCGGCGCGTTTCGCGGAAAGATCAGTGCTTGTAGGACTTGAGCAACTGGTCGGCGGTGGCCTGGGCGGCCTTGAGCGCCTCGGCCGGGCTCTTGGTGCCGGTGAGCGCCGCCTGCACGGCGTTGTTCAGCGCCTCGCGCACCCGGGCGGTCTCCCAGGTGGAGAATTCGGCGATGGCGACCTTGAGCTGGTCACGGGCGACGAGCGCCTGCGGGAAGTCCTTGCCATAGGCTTTCAGCTTCTCGGTCTCATAGGCGGCCGGGCTCACGCCCACATAGCCGGTGGCGATGGACCAGTCGGCGGCGCGCTCGGGCGCGGTCATGTAGCGGATCAGCTTGAGGGAGGCGGCGCGCTCCGCCTCGGAGGCGTTCTTGAACAGGTAGAAATTGCCGCCGCCGGTGGGCGAGCCCGGCTGCTTGTGGGCGGGAAGCTCGGCGACGCCGAAATCGAACTTCGCCTCTTTCTTCACGGCGGTGAGGTTGCCCGTGGTGTGCCACATCATGGCCGTCTGGCCCTGCACGAAGGCCTGGCGCAGCGTGCCCCATTCCACGAGACCGGCGGGCGAGATCTTGGCGTCGGTGGTGAGCGACCGCCAGAAGGAGAGCGCCTCGATGACCGCCGGATCATCGAAATAGACGGTGGCGCCGTCCTTGCTCATCAGTTCCTTGCCGTTCTGGATGGCGAAGCATTGGAACATCCAATAGGCATAGCCGGTGCCCGGCACCATGAGGCCGTAGCGGCCGTCCTTGGTGAGCTTCTTGCCCGCCGCGACCATCTCGTCCCAGGTCCGCGGCGGCTTCTCGGGGTCCAGCCCCGCCTCGCGGAACATGTCCTTGTTGTAGAACATGACGATGGTGGAGCGCTGGAAGGGGATGCCCCAGGTCTTGCCCTCGACGCGGCTGTTGGCCATCAGCGCGGGATAGAAGCCGGCGAGCCAGGCCTTCTCGTCGTCGGTCTTCACCACGTCCTCGAACGGAACGATGAGGTCCTGCTCCACGAGGTCATAGGCATCGATGGAGAACAGCACGGAGAGCTGGGCCGGCTGGCCGCTCTTGAGGGCCGCCAAGGCGCGCACGCGGGTGTCGTCATAATTGCCGGCATAGACCGCGTTGACGTGGACGTCCGGGTTTTCCTTCTCGAACCCCGAGATCATGTCGTCGATCACCTTCGTCAGCGGGCCGCCGACGGCGATCGGATAATACATCGTCAACTCGGTCTTCGCGAAGGCCGGCATCGTGGCGGCGGCAAACAGGCTCGCCGCCGTGGCGGCAGCGGTGAAGAAACGTCTCATGGTCAGTGTCCTTCTGGCCTTGGGGGAACGCATACAAAGGTGAACGGGATGGGTCAGAGCGCCGGGGGCGCGGCGGCCTCTTGCGCCGACAGCGGCACGGCGCGCGCTTGCGGCGCAGCGGCGGCGCGGATGCTGCGGCCGCTGTCGCGGTCGAACCAATGGGTGGCGCCTTCGGCCCAGGACAGCGAAAGCGCCGTGCCGGGGGCCGGCTCGATCCGGCCGGGAACGCGGGCGATGATCTCGGGCCCGCCTTCGATCCGCAGATAGACGAAGGTCTCCGCGCCCAGGAATTCGCTGGCCACCGCGATGGCCGGCAGCCCCCCGATGCCCGCAGGCTGGAGGCGGAGCGCCTCCGCGCGCACGCCGGCCATGAGCTGCGCGCGGGCATGGCCCGGCGGGGGCTCGGGCACGCCCGCCAGGTCCGCCGGGATCAGCGTCATCGGCGGCGCGCCGATGAAACTCGCGGCGAAAGCGGAGGCCGGCGCCTGATAGAGTTCGGCGGGGGTGCCCTGCTGCTCGATCCGGCCCTGGCGCATGAGGATGACATGGTCGGCCATGCCCATCGCCTCGGTCTGGTCGTGGGTGACATACACCAGGGTCATGCCGAGCCGCCGCTGCAGCGCGCGGATCTCCTGGCGCACGGAATGGCGCAGCTTGGCGTCGAGGTTGGAGAGCGGCTCGTCCATCAGGCACAGCGGATGGTCGGCGACGATGGCGCGGGCGAGCGCCACGCGCTGGCGCTGGCCGCCGGACAGCTGCGCGGGCTTGCGCGCGTCCAGGCCCTCAAGGCCGGTGAGCGCGAGCGCGTCCTTCAGCTTGCGCTCTCGTTCTGCCCGCGGCACATGGCGCACCCTGAGGCCGAACACGATGTTCTCCGCCACCGTGAGATGGGGAAACAGCGCGTAGGACTGGAATACGATGGAAAGGCCGCGCGCGGACGGCACCAGCGCGGTGACATCGCGGCCGTCGATCTCGACGCGTCCACGGTCCGGCGTCTCGAGCCCGGCGATGAGGCGCAAGGTGGTGGACTTGCCGCAGCCGGAGGGGCCGAGCAGCACCGTGAACCCGCCACGTGGGATGGCGAGGGAGAGATCATCGACGCCACCGCCGCCCTCGAACAGCCGGGTCACGCCGTGAAGGCGCACGAAATCTCCAGGGGCCGCGGGCGTGCTCATGCCGCTTCCTCGGTGGCGATGCGGACCCGCGCGCCGAGACCGTCCTTGTCGAACAAGGCATCGAACGGGGGCGGCGGCGGAGCGTCGAGCACCAGCAGGTCGATGGCGGAGAGGTGCCCGCCGCGCGCCGGCGCCGGCCGTCCGAACTTGCTGACGTCGGCCACCAGGATCGAGCGGCGGCAGCTTTCGAGCATGGCGGAGCGGGCCAGGACTTCGGCGCGATCAAAATCGACCAATGTGCCGTCGGGCTCGATGCCGCCGACGCCGAAGACGCCGAAATCGACCCGGTAATTGCGGTACATCTCCTCCACCTGCGGGCCGAGCACGTCGCGATCTGGCAGGCGCATGGCGCCGCCGGGGATGATGATGCGGTTGGAGGGGGTGACGCTCAGCGCCATGGCGACGTTGAGATTGTTGGTGATGACGGTCAGGTCGTCATGGCCCTGCATGGCGAGGGCGACGAATTCCGGCGTCGTACCGATGCCGAACGAGAGCGAGGCGCCGTTGGGAATGAGGCTGGCGACAAGGGCGCCGATGGTCTGCTTGGCGGTGGGATGGACGATCCGGCGCGAGTCGTAGGCGAGGTTGAGGCGTGGCGCCTCCACATATTCCGCCCCGCCGCGCCGCCGGCGCAGCAGATTGGCGTCGCACAGGGAGTTGATGTCCCGCCGGATGGTCTGCGGGGTGACGCAGAAATGCTCCGCGAGCGTCTCCACGCTCAGGAAGCCCCCGTGGCGGGCGAGTTCGACGATATCCTGCTGTCGCACCGTGATGTTCATGCCCGCCCGTCTGCATGTTCATTTGAACATGGGGCGGACCGTAATCAGGTTCGTTGAACGCACGGTGTCGGTTACGTGACGTTCAAATGAACGAGCGGTATGGAAGCCCGAGCGAGACCGCGGCCATCGCGGCCTCGTTCACGTGCATCCGGCTGGGGAACGGCGTGCAGCCCGGGCCGATGCCGTTCCATGGCCCGGGACGAAAACGGACGCTTGGCGTAGAGGCTCTACGCGCTTCGGCCGCACGGCACGATCTTGGACGCCGTGCTATTCCCCCACGGGGACCGGACGCAGAAAGTCGAAGTCGCAGCCCTGGTCGGCCTGGAGCACCTCGCGATAGTAAAGCCGCGCATAGCCACGCTGGGGCGCGGGGCGTGCGGGGGGCTGATCGCGCCTGCGGCGCGCCAGTTCATCCGCGTCCACCAGCAGGTCGATGGTGCCGGCTTTGACCGATAGGCGAATGCGGTCGCCATTGCGCACCAGGCCGAGCGGGCCGCCGGACGCAGCGTCCGGGGCCACATGCAGCACGATGGTGCCGTAGGCGGTGCCGCTCATGCGCGCATCCGAAATGCGCACCATGTCCTTGACCCCTTGCCGTGCGAGCTTTTGCGGGATCGGAAGATAGCCGGATTCGGGCATGCCCGATGCGCTGCGCGGCCCGGCATTCTGCAGCACCAGGAAATCGTCGGGCGCGACGTCGAGGTCCGGGTCGTCGATCCGTGCCGCGAGATCCTCCAGCGAGGTGAACACCACCGCGCGTCCCTCCCGTTCGAACAGCGCCGGATCGGCGGCGGCGCGCTTGAGGATCGCGCCGCGCGGGGCGAGGCTTCCGAACAACGCCACCAGCCCGCCCTGTGGCTGGAGCGGCGCATCCAGGGGCTTGACCACCGTGCGGTCGACAAACGCGGGCGCAGGAGCAAGGCGCTCGCCGAGGGTCTCGCCCGCCACGGTCATGCAATCGAGGTGCAGGAGCGGCTTCAGTTCGCGCAAGACCGCGCCGATGCCGCCGGCGGCATGCAGATCCTCCATGTAATACGGCCCGGTGGGCTTCAGATCCACCAGGACCGGGGTGGTGTCGGAGAGTTCGTTCAGCCGCTTGAGGTCGATGTCCACGCCGGCGCGCCCGGCGATGGCCGTGAGGTGGACGATGCCGTTGGTGGACCCGCCGATGGCGAGCAGCACCCGGATCGCATTCTCGATCGACTTCTCAGTGATGATATCGCGGATGGTGATGCCGGCCCGCGCCAGAGCCAGCGCAGCGGCGCCAGAGGCCTCGGCGGCGCGGAGGCGGTCGGCATGCACCGCGGGAATTGCCGCGGTGCCCGGCAGCAGGATGCCCAGGGCCTCGGCGATGGACGCCATCGTGCTCGCGGTGCCCATCACCGCGCAGGTGCCGGTGGTGGTGGCGAGATTGCCTTCCACCTCCCCGATGGTCGCGTTATCGATTTCGCCGGAACGGTACTTCGCCCAGAATCGCCGGCAGTCCGTGCAGGCACCGAGCCGCTCGCCGCGCCACCGTCCGGTCATCATGGGCCCGGTCACCAATTGCACCGTCGGCAAGCCTGCCGAGACCGCGCCCATCAGCTGGGCCGGCACGGTCTTGTCGCAGCCTCCCACCAGCACCACGGCATCCATGGGCTGGCCCCGGATCATCTCCTCGGTGTCCATCGACATGAGGTTGCGGAAGAACAGGCTGGTGGGATTGAGGAACACCTCGCCCAGCGAGATGGTGGGGAATTCCAGGGGCAGGCCGCCGGCCGCGAGCACGCCGCGCTTCACCGCCGCTACCAGTTCAGGCACGTTGCGGTGGCAATTATTGAACTCGCTGTAAGTCGAGGCGATGCCCACGACGGGCTTGTTCAGCAGCGCCTCGGAATAGCCCATCGACCTCGCCATGGAGAGCCTGAGGTAGCGGGCGAAATCCCGATCACCGTAATTCGTGAGCCCGCGTGCCAAGCCGGCGGGGGAATGGTCTTCGCTCATCTCGATCAAGCTCGAATCTAGAGGGAGTCGCGGGGAACCTGGCCGAACGCGCGCAGATACGCCGCTTTGGAGGCGGGGAGGTGGTTGCGGCACAGGTCCACCAGGAGGTCGCTGTCCAGCGCTTCGATCGCCGCGATCATGGCATGGTGTTCCTGGCGGGCGGCTTCGCGTTCGTGCGGGGCGGTGAGCACCAGGAAACGGATGCCGTGGGCGCGCTGGGCTGCGGCTGTGATGGCGTCCGAGAGGAAGACGTTGCGGCAGCAGCTGAACAGCTTGCGGTGGAAGGCGAGATTGGCGCGGAAGATCGCGGCGACATCGCCGGCGGCGATCGCCATGTCATGGGCCGCCTGGAGGTCCTTCAATTCGGCGAGGTCGTCCGCCGGCATGGGAAGCGCGATCAAGCGCGCCGCCTCGGCCTCCAGCAACCCGCGCAGAACGTAGAGTTGTTCGACCTCGTCGACGGTGTAGCTGCGCACCTGGGCGCCACGGTTCGGGATACGCTCGATCAGGCCCATCCGATCGAGTTCGATCAGCGCCTGCCGGGCGAGATGCCGCGTCGCCCCGAAGCGGGTGATTAGATCCTCCTCGATGAGGCGCTCACGGGGGTGCAGGCGGCCCAGAACGATATCTTCCTCCAACGCGGCGACCATAGCCTCGAGGGTGGCCGGCTCCGGCCTTCCTGCGGTGCGGCCATCGTCGCCGGCAAGGCCGGCGGGCGCAGCGCGAACGGTTCTCATCAACCCAAAGCTCCTGTCGCTGGAACGTTCTCAGCTCACCCTCATACACCAACGTCAAGGCACCAAGACCGTCAAGATATTTATCGCCGAGATTATTGACAATCTCATTGACGAGAAATTTTGCCTCTCCTACGGTGTCGTCCCATTGCGATGCTGCGCCAGTTCCTCCGAACGGCGCTTCATTCGAATCAAAATAAAAATAGGGGCACGCATTTCTGAGACCCGCTGAAGGCGGTCCAGATGCGTCTGAGGGAGACAAAAATGAGTATTACGCCTGCAACTGGCGAGTCTGTGCCAGCAGAAGATCTGAGCCTGAGCGGATTTTTCCGAAACATGACTGCGCCCGAGCGGCGCACATTCTGGGCCTGCTTCATGGGCTGGGCCCTTGATGCGATGGATTTCATGATCTACCCGCTAGTGATCGGGACGATCATCGCGATGTGGCAGGTGGATCGCGGCATGGCGGGCCTTGCGGTCACCGGCACCCTCATCGTCTCCGCGCTCGGCGGCTGGCTCGCGGGCTTCCTCTCTGATCGCATCGGGCGGGTGCGGACCCTTCAGATCACCATCCTGTGGTTCTCCGTCTTCACCCTGCTGTGCGCTTTCGCCCAGAATTTCGAGCAGCTGATGATCATCCGAGCCTTGCTTGGGCTTGGTTTCGGCGGCGAATGGGCCGCTGGTGCCGTGCTGATCGGGGAGACCATTCGGGCGCAGTATCGCGGCCGTGCGGTGGGCACGGTCCAGTCGGGTTGGGCCGTGGGCTGGGGCGCGGCGGTGCTGCTGCAGGCGGTCTGCTACACCTTGCTGCCGCCCGAGGTGGCGTGGCGCTGGATGTTCGGCCTCGGCGCGATTCCCGCTTTGCTGATCTTCTTCCTGCGCCGCTACGTGGAAGAGCCGGAGGTGTCTGCAGTCACCCGCCAGCTGGAAAGCAAGACCAGGGATCGCCCCTCGCTGTGGGAGATCTTCTCTCCCGGCGTCTTGAAGATCACGCTGCTGACGTCCCTGCTCTGCACCGGCGCGCAGGGGGGCTATTATGCCGTGACCACCTGGCTGCCCACTTATCTGCGGGTGGAGCGTGGGCTGACGGTGGTTGGCTCGACCGGTTATCTGGCGCTGCTCATCGTCGGCAGCTTCATCGGCTATGTCTGGGGCGCCTATCTCGCGGATCGCATCGGCCGGCGCCGCCTGTTCATCCTGTTCTCGGTCCTCGCCTCCATTCTCGTGATCGCCTACACGCAGCTGCCCCTGTCCAATCAGGTGATGCTGTATCTGGGCTTCCCGTTGGGCATCTGCGCCTCGGGCTATTTCTCCGGCCTCGGCGCCTTCCTTACCGAGCTTTTCCCGACCCGCCTGCGCGGCTCCGGCCAGGGATTCGCGTATAATTTCGGGCGCGGCATCGGGGCTCTGTTCCCGGCATTGGTGGGCTTTCTCTCGTCCCAGATGGCGCTGTCCAGTGCCATTGCGATCTTCGCCGTGTTCGCTTACGGACTGCTGCTTCTGGGGGCGCTGGCTCTGCCTGAGACCCGTGGAAAGGTGCTGCATCCCGATGAGTGATCCCGTAATCCAAAAGGCAGAGCCGCCGGCCTGTCCCGGGCCGGATCCCCAGCCGCGAGGAGCGAGCCGCTTCAAGGTGCCGGCGGGGGCGGTGGACACGCACGCCCATGTCATCGGCGCGCCTCCGGATTATCCCCTGATGCCGAACCGGAGCTACACCGCTCCGGTCGCCACGGCCGACGATTATCTTGGCATGCTGGACGCCACCGGCATGACCTATGGCGTGCTGGTCCAGGTCAGCGTCCATGGCACCGACAACCGGCTGATGCTGGAAACGTTGCGGGCCAACCCGGCCCGCCTGCGGGGCGTGGCCGTGACGGACCTCGGCCTGCCGGATTCCGTTTATGCGGAGCTGAAGGCGGCTGGGGTCGCCGGGTTGCGCATCAACGCGCTGTTCGGCGGCGGCGTCAGTCTCGACCTCATGGAGCGCTACGGGGACTTGTGCGCCGAGATGGGCTGGCACCTCCAGTTCCTCCTGGATGCGCGGGACCTGAACGAACTCGGGCCACGCATCCGCAAGCTGCGCGCGCCCGCGGTGGTGGACCACATGGGCCATTTTCCGGCATCGGAAGGCATAGAGCACCCTGGGTTCCAGGAGCTTCTGCGGCTGGTGGCGGAGGGGGCTTGGGTCAAGCTTTCCGGTGCCTACCGCCTTTCCGTCGAGGGGGCGCCCTTTCGGGACACGATCCCCCTGGCGCGCGCGCTGGTCGAGGTGGCGTCCGAGCGATGCGTCTGGGGCTCGGACTGGCCGCACGTCTCCACTTGGACACCCATGCCCAATGTGGGCGACCTGCTCGACCTGCTTGCCGACTGGGTTCCCGACGAAGCCACGCGCAATCGCATCCTCACGGATAACGCACACCGCCTCTATGGCTTCAAATCCTGAAACGTGCGTCTGGCGGGACCCTTGGGTCCCGCTCCCAACGCTTTCGACGCTGGATTGGTGATAGGCGCGGCCGCGCGGGCCTAGATGCCGAAGAAGTCGGCCATCAGTTCGAGCTGGTGCTCCAGCATGGGCCGGCCCAGATGGATGTGGCAGCCGGCTTCGCGCGCACGCGCCAGCAGCGGCGTGATCTCCGGTTGCATGATGATCTCCGCGACCACCATGGATGCGGACAGCCGTGTGGCGTCGAGCGGAAGCGGATCATCCGGCTTCATGCCGAGCGAGGTGCCGTTCACGACGATGTCGTGGCCCGACGGATCCTCGCTGCCGGGGCCGATCGACACGCCGGGATGCACGGCGGCGATCCGATCGCACAGATCCTGCGCCTTGGCACGGGTGCGGTTGGCGATGGTGAGGTGGGAGACGCCCTCCGCCGCGAGGGCGAAGCCGATGGCGCTCGCCGCGCCGCCGGCGCCGGCGAGATAGATCCGCCGGCTCTTCAACGCCACCCCCGCGCCGAGAATGCCGGCAACGAAGCCCGCGCCGTCCAGCATGTCGCCCTGCAGGCGGTTGTCGGCCGTGCGGCGTATGACGTTCACCGCGCCCATGGCCTGTGCCCGCGCGCTCACCTCGTCGCAATGGGCCACCATTGCCGCCTTGTGGGGCACGGTGATGATGGCGCCGTCGAAGCTCTTGAGCGTGCGCAGACTGTCCGCGAAGGCGGCGAGACGGTCGGGCGCCACCTGGAACGGCACCATCACCGCATCGCGGCCGCGCCGCTCGCAGATGGCATTGATGCCGGGCGGCGCCTTCACATGGGCGATGGGGTCGGCAAGAATGCCGAGCACCCGCGTGTGGCCCGTGATCTGCGTGATGCTGCGTGCGCTCATGCCTGGAGCTTTCCATCCAGGCGCTTCGGCAGGCCCGCAGCGCCCGCGCCCTTCAATTCCGGCGGCAGCAGCGCGTCCGGCAGGTCCTGGTAGCTGACCGGACGCAGGAAGCGGGCGATGGCCAGCGTTCCGACCGAGGTAGACCGCCCATCGGCTGTGGCCGGGAACGGGCCACCGTGGACCATAGCATGGCACACCTCGACGCCGGTGCCGAAGCCATTGACGAGAATGCGCCCCACCTTGCGCTCCAGCATGGGAATGAACTGCCGCGCGGCGGGATAATCCGCCTCGTCGATGTGCAGGGCGGCCGTGAGCTGGCCTTCCAGGCTCTCCAGCACGCGCGTCAGGTCCTCGACCGTCGCGCAGCGCACCACGAGAGAGGCGGCGCCGAACACTTCCGCCTGGAGGTCGTGATGGGCGAGGAAGTCCGCCGCGGTGGTGGTGAACAAGGCGGCCCGGCCCTTCAGCGCGCCGTCGGCCTGTCCGCGTGCCACCTCCTTGACCGCGCTGTGGCAGGCCAGGATTTCCACGCCGGAATTGTAGGCGGCGAGGATGCCGGGCGTGAGCATGGTGGCAGAAGGCAGGCCGGTGATCGCGGTCGCGGCGGCGGCGAGGAAGTCTTCGAGCCCCGGCCCCTCAAGCGCCAGAACCAATCCGGGATTGGTGCAGAACTGCCCGGCACCGAGGCTGAGGGCCGCCGCGAACGCCGTGCCGATCTGCGCGCCGCGTGCGGCGAGCGCCGCCGGAAACAGGATGACGGGATTGATGCTGCTCATCTCCGCATAGACCGGGATGGGCTCGGCGCGCTCCGCCGCGATCTTCATGAAGGCGGTGCCGCCGGCGCGCGAGCCGGTGAAGCCGACCGCCTTTACCCGGTGGTCCGCCACCAGCCCCTGGCCGACCTTGCGGCCGCTGTCATAGAGCAGGGAGAACACGCCCTGCGGCAGGCCGCGATCCGCGACCGCCTTCTGCACCGCTTTGCCCACGAGCTGGGAGGTGCCGGGATGGGCGGAATGGGCCTTCACGATTACCGGGCAGCCGGCCGCAAGGGCGGAAGCGGTGTCGCCGCCGGCGACCGAGAAGGCGAGCGGAAAATTGCTCGCGCCGAACACCGCGACCGGACCGAGCGGCACGTTGCGCAGGCGCAGGTCGGGACGGGGCAGGGGCTTGCGCTCGGGTAGGGCGGGATCGATGCGCAGATCGAGGAAGCCGCCGTCGCGCACCACCTGAGCGAACAGCCGAAGCTGGCCGACCGTGCGGCCGCGCTCGCCTTCCAGGCGCGGGCGGGGCAGGCCCGTTTCCAGCATCGCCCGCTCGATCAGCACATCGCCCACATCCAGGATGTTCTGCGCGATGGCTTCGAGGAACAGGGCCCGCTCCTCCAGCGACACGGCGCGGTAGGCGTCGAACGCGGCGTCCGCGAGCGCGCAGGCGCGTTCCAGGTCGTCCAGTGTCGCGCCACCGAAAGCGGGTGCGAGCGGCGCGCCGCTCGCCGCTTCCACCGCCCGGACCTCGCCGAGCGTGCCGGGCCGTGAGTCGGCGCCAATCAGCAGATCCGTGGTGATGGTCATGTCGGTCATCCTTCGTCGAGGTCCGGGCGTGTTCGCCCGCAGTTCAAGCCTGGGCGGATCGATATGGAAAGCGAATTCCGCGGGTCATTTACCCCAGCGCAGCACCAGGGGATCAAGCTCCCGGGCAATTTCCAGCAATCCTTCGCGGGTCGCGGGATGCACCGGCTCCAGCGGATGGCGGACCGCGTCGGAGGAGATCACGCCGCCCTCCATCATCGCGATCTTCGCGGCGCGGAGCCCGCATTGGCGGTTCTCGTAATTGATCAGCGGCAGCACGCGGGCATAGGCCTGCGCGGCCTCCGCACGCCGGCCGGCCGCGTGGTGCGCAAGCACCGGGAGCAGCAGGTCGCACAGGAGCGCGCTCGACATCACGCCCGTCGCCCCCGCATCGAGATCCGCCATCAGCGTGATGGCTTCCTCGCCGTCGAACGGCCCCTCGATGGCTTCGCCGCCGGCGGCGATGAGCGCGCGCAGCTTGGCGGCGGTGCCGGGCACCTCGATCTTGAAATAGCGCACCAAGGGCAATTCACGTGCGAGCCGCACCATGAAGGGAACGGAGAGCGAGACCCCGCTCAGCGGCGCGTCCTGGAGCATCACCGGGATGCCGGCGGCGTCCGCCACGCGGGCGAAATGATCGAAGATGGCCTGCTCGTCGAGGCGGATGCCGGCGCCGTGATAGGGCGGCATGAGCATGACGAGGCTGGCGCCCGCTGCACGCGCATGGGCGGCGCGTTCGGCCGCGATGCGGGTGGAGAAATGGGAACACGTCACCATCACCGGCACGCGCCCCGCGACGTGGGTCAGCGAAAGCTCGGTGAGGATGCGGCGCTCTTCGTCGGTCAGCAGGAATTGTTCGGAATAATTGGCGAGGATGCAGATGCCGTCCACGCCCTGGTCGATCATGCAGTCGAGCACGCGGCGCTGGCCCTCCAGATCGAGGTCGCCATTGGCAAGGAACGGGGTGGGCGCGACGGGGAACAGCCCGCGATAGGGCTGGGGGGCGGCGGTCATGGCGGCTCCTGTAAGGCGGGGGCAGCCGGAGGGGACAGGGCCCCTCCGGACCGGCTGGGTGACGGGAGAAGGATCACTCGGCCGGGAGGTTCTCGGGCAGGGACTGGCCAAAATACTTCTTGTAGATATCGTTCAGCTTGCCATTTTTCAGGTTCGCCGCAACCCATTCGTTCACGGCCGCCTTCAGCTCGGGATCGGTCTTGCGCAGGCCGATGGCCATGGGATAGGCGGCCATCTCGATCTTCACTTCAAGCTGCTTGCCCGGGTTCTGCTCGGCGACCGCATTGGCGGTGGAAAGGGCTGCGGCCAGGATATCCTGCTGCCCGGTGGCGACCGCGGTGTTGGCGGTGGCCTCGTCCTCGTAGCGCACGATGTTGGCGGCGACCTTGGCGTCCTTGATGGTCCGCGTCAGTTCGATATCGGCGGTGGTGCCGCGCGCGACGGCGATGGACTTGCCGGCCAGGTCGGCCGCGCTCTTGATGGCCATGGACTTGGGCGCGGAGACCACCACCGGGATCACGCCGTAGGGAATGGAATAATCCACCACCTTCTTGCGCTCCGGGGTGATGGAGAAGGAGGCGATCACCAGATCCACCTTGCCGGCCAGCAGCGACGGCACGCGGTTCGCGCCAGAGACCGGCACCACTTCCAGCGGCACGCCGAGGTCCTGCGCCAGAAGCTTGGCGGTCTCCACGTCCGAGCCGGTCTCCTTGGCCTGCGCATCGAGCATGCCGTAGGGCGGGTGGCTGACGTCGATGGCCACCAGCAGCTTGCCGCGCTGCTTGATGCCGGCGGGGGTCTCGGCGCTGGCGGCGAGCGGGCCGGCGATCAGGGCGGCGGCGAGGGCAAGGGTGCCGGCGATGCGTGTCATGGTCATGGTTGAACCTCCTCCGAAATCTTGTTTTCTGGTGGCGTTGCGGGTGGGTGTCACAGCCCGTTGCCGACGAACTGGCGCAGCTCGACGGTCTGGGGATTGGCCAGCATCTCGCCCTTGCCGCTCTCCCAGATCTTGCCCTGGTGCATGAACACCACGGTGTGGGCCACCGAGCGGGCAAAGGCCATTTCGTGGGTGACCAGCATCATGGTCATGCCGCCTTTGGCGAGCCGCTCGATCACTTTCAGCACCTCGCCGGTCAGCTCGGGGTCGAGCGCCGAGGTGACCTCGTCGAACAGGATCAGCTTGGGGTGCATGGCCAGCGAGCGGGCGATGGCGACACGCTGTTGCTGGCCGCCGGAGAGCTGCTCGGGATAGCTCTGCGCCTTGTCGGCGAGCCCTACTTGCGCCAGCACTTCGACGGCGAGGTCGCGCGCCTCGGCTTTGCTGATGCGCTTCACCTTGCGGGGCGCCAGCGTCACGTTCTGCTCGACCGTCAGGTGGGGGAACAGATTGTAGCTCTGGAACACGATGCCCACGTCCTGGCGCAGCTCGCGCAGGTCGACGGTGCCGCTGTGCAGCGCGCGCCCGCAGACGGTCAACTCGCCGCCGTCCACCTTCTCCAGGCCGTTGACGCAGCGCAGCGCCGTGCTCTTGCCGGAGCCGCTGCGGCCGATCAGGGCCACCACCTGCCCGGGCGCCACGTCGAGGTCGATGCCCTTCAGTACGGCGAGCGAGCCGAAGTTCTTGCGCACGTCGCGAAAGCGCACGAGGGGCGCGGCGGGGCTGGTCATGGACGGGCTCTCATGCAAAACGGCCGAAGGGGCGGGGGCTCTCATCTGAAGGGTCATGCCGTCTCCTCAGCCGCGGTGCAGCCGCCGCTCGAACCGGCTCGCCAGCAGCGACATGGGAAAGCAGATGGCGAAATAGATCAGCGCCGCGATGGTAAACACGGTGAAGGGCTTGAAGGTGGAATTGTTGATCACCTTGGCCGAATAGGTCAGGTCGAAGAAATTGATGACCACCGAATAGGAGGTGTTCTTCACGATCTGCACCAGGAACCCCACCGTGGGCGGGACCGCGATGCGCAGCGCCTGGGGCAGGATCACGAATATGAAGCGCTGGGTGGAGGTGAGCGCGAGGCACTCGCCCGCTTCCCACTGCGTCCGCGGCACGGCGAGGATGCAGCCCTTCCAGATCTCGCCGAGATAGGCGCCCGCATAGAGCGTCATGGCGACGCCCGCGGCCACCAGCGCCGGCACGTCGAAGCCGCCGATGCTGATGCCGAAATAGACCACGAACATGATGACCGGCAGCGGAATGCCCTGCACGAGCTGCACCAGTGCGCCGGACAAGGCGCGGGCGAGCTTGCTGTGGGCGGAGCGCGCCAGCGCGATGGGCAGGCCGAGCAGCGTGCCGCCGACGAAGCCGAGGAGCGAGAGGACGATGGTCCACCCCGCGCCGCGGAAGAGATAGGCGATCTGCTCGATGGTTAGTCCCAGCATCAGAGCCTCACAGCGGGGTGCCGAGCCGGCGGCGGCGGGGGAAGGAGACCTGGGCCACGCCGAGCAGCGTGAGACGCAGGAGCGAGGCCATGACGAGGTAGATGACGGCGATGACGAGGTAGACCTCGAACCCGCGGAAGGTGAAGGACTGGATCATGTAGGCGACGCCGGTGAGCTCCTCCGCCGAGATCTGCGACATGATCGAGGTGGCCAGCATCATCAGCACGAACTGGCTGACCAGCGCGGGATAGACGCGCTCCACCGCCTGGGGAAGCTGCACCGACCACAAGGCCTGGCTCGGCTTCAGCGCGAGGCAGGAGGCGGCCTCGATCTGGCCCTTGGGGATGCTCATGAATCCGGCGCGCATGATCTCGGCGGTATAGGCGCCGACATTGATGACGAGGGCGATCACCGCCGCCGGAAACGGGCCGATCCGCACCTGCAGCACGGCGAGGCCGAAGAACAGCCAGAAGACCTGGATGATGAGCGGCGTGTTGCGGATGCCTTCCACATAAATCACCACCGCCCGCCGCACCCAGGGCGGCCCATAAAGGCGGCCGACGGCGCAGAGCGTGCCGAGCGCGAACCCCGGCAGGATGGACGCGGTGGTCATTCCCAGGGTCAGCCAGATGCCGTGCCACAGATCTGGCAAATATTCATCTAGGAAGGAGAAATCAAATTCGTAGGACAAGGCAAAGACCCGCGTCTTTGGAAGCGAAATTCATCGCGTTCGATAAGTATACCGGCTCGTAATGACCATACGTAACGCTTCCATCTCCAAGCCGCGCTTGGGGTCTGGATTTTTGTGATGTTATTTCAGGGGCATAAGCGCTCTTTCCTGCCTAATTTATTATCATTTTTCTATTGACTGGAGGACATCTAACATGATTGATTGATGCACGCAATAATCATTTTAATGGACAATTCCATGCTGACGACGCCCATGGCCTCCCCGGTGATCCAACTGAACGCGCGGGACAATGTGGCTGTGGCCCGCTCTCCCATTCCCGCAGGCACGCCGGTGCCGGCGGAGGGGGGTGTCATCCTTACGCAGTCCGAGATTCCGAGCGGCCACAAGATGGCGATCCGCGCGATCGCGGCGGGCGAGCCGGTGCTGAAATATGGCCAGGTGATCGGCATCGCGTCCGTCGACATTGCCCCCGGCGCCCACGTGCACCTGCAAAATCTCGCCATGCAGGAGAGCGGCGTCGATCACCATTTCGCCGAGGACGCCCGCCCCACCCCGCTGCTGCCCGAGGGCCAGCGCCGCACTTTCGAGGGCTATGTGCGCGCGGACGGGCAGGTCGGCACGCGCAACTATATCGGCATCATCACGTCGGTGAATTGCTCGGCGACGGTGGCGCGCGCCATCGCCGACGGGTTCAACCGGGGCGGGGGCCTCGACGGGTTCGAGAACGTGGACGGCGTGGTGGCGCTCACGCATGGCACCGGCTGCGCCATCAACACCAAGACCGAAGGCTATGCCTATCTCACCCGCGTACTGAGCGGCTATGCGAAGAACCCCAACTTCGCCGGCATCCTCATGATCGGCCTCGGCTGCGAGACCAACCAGATCGACCCCATCGTGAAGAAGTTCGGGCTTGAGGAAGGTCCGTTCCTGCGCACCATGACCATCCAGCACCTGGGCGGCACCCGCAAGACCGTGGAGGTCGCCTCCGGCATCATCCGCGAGATGCTGCCCGTCGTGAACGCCGCAAAGCGCACCACCGTCCCGCTCTCCGGCCTCAAGGTGGCCCTGCAGTGCGGCGGCTCGGACGGCTATTCGGGCATTTCCGCCAATCCGGCGCTGGGCCATGCGGCGGACCTCGTGGTGCAGCACGGCGGCACCGCGGTGCTGAGCGAGACCCCGGAAATCTACGGCGCCGAGCATCTCCTGACCCGCCGGGCGGTGACGCCGGCAGTGGCGCAGAAGCTTGTGGATCGCATCGAATGGTGGCGCCGCTACACCGAGCGCAACGAGGCGGAGCTGAACAACAATCCCTCCCACGGCAACAAGGCCGGCGGGCTCACCACCATTCTGGAAAAGTCGCTGGGCGCGGTGGCCAAGGGCGGCACCATGCCGCTCGAGGCGGTCTATGAATATGCCGAGATCATCGACCGCACGGGCTTTGTGTTCATGGATACCCCCGGCTACGATCCGGTCGCCGTTACCGGCCAGGTGGCGGGGGGCTGCAACGTCATCGTCTTCACCACCGGCCGGGGCTCCGTCTCGGGCTTCAAGCCCGCCCCCTGCATCAAGGTCGCGACCAACAACGAGATGTACGAGCATATGCAGGAGGACATGGACGTCAATTGCGGTGGCATCGTCACCGGCGAGGACTCCATCGAGGCGGCCGGCGAACGAATTTTCGAGAAGATCATCGCCATCGCTTCGGGCGCCCATACGCTGAGCGAGGATTACGGCTTCGGCGACAACGAATTCGTGCCATGGCAAATCGGCGCGGTCACCTGACCCGCGGCAAGGAGGCGCCGGTCGTCGACCGGACGCCCGCCTATGCGCTGATCGCGGAGCAATTGCGCCGCTCCATCTCCGGCGGCTCCCTGCCGGAGGGTGCGGTATTGCTGGAGGGGCCGCTCGCGGCCCTGTTCGGCTCCAGCCGCTCGCCGGTGAAGCAGGCTTTGTCCGAGCTTGAGGGCGAGGGGCTGCTCAGCCGGTTCGAGGGGCGCGGGCTGCTGGTCGGGCGCACCGAGACGCCACAGCGTGTCAAGATCACCTCGGCCATGCTGCAGGGGAATCGCATTTGAACGCGCTTGACAATAGCTTTGGGGTTGCAGGCTTGTGACGAATCGATTCTAGCCGATGGCCGGATCGGGCGACGGCTGGGGGATCGCATGGAAGGCTTGGCGGCTTGTT
>JBDZDL010000005.1:0-332571 GCA_040049195.1 Xanthobacter sp. VNH20 | reverse complement strand
GCCAGGCCTGCAAAGGACATTCAGACATAAAACAATGCCATGCTTACGAGCCAAAACAAAAAGCCGCCCTCACGGGCGGCTTTTTGCGTTCAAAAAAGATAAATGGCCAACGTGTCGCAAGACAAATTTTAGCCCTTAGCCCTGCCCTTCGAATTTCAATGATCGGCAAAGTTCAAATGCCGGCCGAATTGACGCGGCGTGCGGCGGAACAACTGGCGATGCGCGCGATGAGCGCGTTTCGCCAATCGGCGCTGATACAGATTGCCCGCATCGATGGCGAGTTCACGAAAGTCTGCGTGGACCTCCGGCCAAGTCGCCAAATATTGCTTCAGCGTCTCGACATCCTGATAGCCGCCGAGAATTTCCCGCAACTTCTGCGCCTTTTCTGCGCGCCGCAGTCCGCGCCCGCGGGAAACGGACGCGAAAAACGCCATCTGATAACGATGCGTGACCGTCCGCTTGCGCAATTCATGCAAATGCCCTGGCTCGCTCCAATCGGCGACGCGCCGCGCCTGCGCGTAGCCCTTGCGCATCCCACGCGCAATGTCCGCAGTCCCGGCCTGGGCGATCAGATGAGCCTCGTGTAGGGTACGCGCCGTCTTCAGCCAGCGGCCGAGAGCCTCTCTATGCTCCTGCGCTTCCTGCCCTCCGGATTCGTCCGGGCCGATCTCCCGAACGATATGTGTGGCGTCGGCGTCGGTGAGAAGGTCCGCCTCCTTCAAGGCCGAAACGGCGTCACGGCAGGCCTGACGATCCCGCGCCGACGAAAGACTACGGGCAGTTTCAGCCGCCAGGCGCCGTGCCTGCTTTGCTTCCACGCTGCCGATGAGGCGGAGTAACGCGCGATATTCCTTGATGGCCTTGCGGGCCTCATGCAGCAGGATCGTTACACTTGGCTCCCGAAGCGCGGCGTCGACCTTGTTCAGCACCTTGTCCAGCCTGCGCGCCAGCGCGGCGCGCGCCTCGGACAGGGAGACACGCACCGCGCCGTCTCCATCCGCTTCGGTCTGCAATGCACGCGCTGTCGCTGTTGAATTCCGCATCATGAACGAAACTTGCCACAGATTTCCGCACGCGTCTTCCCCGCAGAAGCGTAGGTGAAGCGCGGGTGGGCCGCGTGCTGACCTCTTAGATTCAAATTATTCCAATTTAATAAGTAAATCCCTCCTTAAAATACGTCTAAATACAATGTTTCCAAGATGTATTGAAGTTAATGTTCGAGGTGACCTAAAAGAGGGATGAGAGTCCTGAACTGTGATTTTCTTAGGGCGATTTTTAGGAGTTAGGGAAATGGGTTCGGCGGGGCACTTCAGTTATGTTCGAGCATCCAAGCATGCGGATTCCAAGCGCTTGGCGATAAAGGGGTCTTTCGGCGTTACGATGGGGGTTGCATCGGCTTTCGGCGGCCCCGCTTTGGCGCAGCAAGCGGCTACAAGCACCGAAGTCGAACTGCCCACGGTCCAGGTTCAGGACAATACGGGCGGTTTCGTTGCCTCCACCACCGGCGTGGCGCGGCTTCCGGTGCCAATCTTCGATATGGCGCAGCAGGTGAATGTGGTCACCGAAGAGGTGATCCGCCAGCAGAACGTGACAACTCTAGATCAGGCTCTGCGCAATATTTCAGGCATCACGTTTTCCGCCGGAGAGGGCGGTCAGCAGGGCGACAATCCCATCATCCGCGGTTTCTCCTCGCGCGGCGACATCTTCCGCGATGGGATTCGCGACACCGGCTGGTACACGCGCGACATGTTCAACATCGACGCGGTCGAGGTGTTCATGGGGCCGTCCTCCTTCGCCTTTGGGCGCGGATCGACGGGCGGCGCCATCAATATGGTCTCCAAGCTGCCCAAGGATGCCACGTTCGTGGAAGGCGACGTCACCGGCTATACCGGCCAGGGTTGGCGGACCACCCTTGATGCGAATGGAAAGTATAACGACAACATCTATGCGCGCATCAATTTGATGGCGCAGGACATCGACACCGCCGATCGCGACAATGTCAACGCGACGCGCTGGGGCATCGCCCCGTCGGTCACGGTGAATCTGTCCGACCGCACGACCATGACGGCGTCTTATTATTATCAATATGAAGACGGCGTGCCGGATTACGGCGTTCCCTATCTGCCGGCCCCCACCACCAGCACTTCGCCAGCCAATTTCGGCGCCACGGTCGGCGGCTATTACGGCAATGGCCAGCCCACGACGCCGGTCCCGGTCAATCGCAGCAATTGGTATGGCATCACCAACGGCCCGCTGCCGGATCGCGTGACCACCAACACCAATGTTGCAACCTTGCAGTTCGAACATGAGCTGAACGATTGGGTGACGCTGACCAACGGCACACGCTACACCAGCAATGACCGCCTCGCGCGCGTGACCGCGCCGCGCAGCCTGGGAACGGTGACGAATTCAGCGTTCGCCAGTCCGTTGCCCGCGCAATATTATAATTACCCGGTCTCGCTCATGACGATCGGCCGGCAGCGCTTCCAAACCACGACAGACAATACCAATTTCACCAACATCACCGACATGGTGGCAAAGTTTAAAACGGGCACGTTTGAGCACACGCTGAATGCCGGTCTTGAGGTCGCGCATGAAACGCGGTCACAGTCCGCTACAATCTGTGCAATCAAACGGTGGTGGCCTGCCGCACCAGCCTTGCCTTCCCCATTGATGTGTCGGCTACCGGCGGGGTCGGCGGTTACACCAGCTTCGCCCCCACCACCAACAGTACTGATATGACCAATGTCGCCTTTTATGCCGGCGATCAGATCAAGATCAATAAATATTGGCAAGTCATGGCCACCGGTCGGTGGGACAATGCCAATACAAGCTACACGTCGTTTGCGGCGACGGGACCTTCGGCGCTTCAGAATTCGGAGAGCATGTTCAATTATCGCGTCGGCGCCATCTTCAGCCCGATCGAGACGGTGAATGTCTATCTCACCTACGGTACCTCCTCGAATCCCTCTTCGGAATATGGCGTGCTCGACACGGGTACCGTGACCCTCGCGCCAGAGGTCAATACGACGCTGGAAGGCGGCGTGAAGGCCCAGGTTCTCGACGGCCGGGTGATCCTCACGGCCTCGGCCTTCCAGACCATGAAGACCAACACCCGCGTGCCCACCGATCCCACCGCCGGCCTTCCCCCCACGGTGCTCGGCGGCGAACAGGAAGTGCAGGGCTTTTCGCTCAGCGCCGGCGGCGCCATCACCGACAAGTGGAACCTGACCGCGAGCTACACCTATCTCCAGTCCGAGATCCTCAGCGTCGGCCCCGGCACGCTGGCGAACCAGACCCAGGTCGGCAAGCAGTTGCCCAACACGCCGCCCAATTCCTTCTCCATGTGGACCAGCTACAACATCACGCCGCAATTCATCGTGGGTGGCGGCGCGACCTATAATGACGACACCTTCGCCAATACGACCAACACGGTCTATGTGCCGTCCTATTGGGCCTTCGATGCTATGGCGAGCTATCAGTTTACCAAGAACTTCCAGCTACAGCTGAACGTCTACAACATCACCGACGAGCTGTATTACGCTCAATATTATGGCGGCCACGCCGTGCCGGCCGCCGGCCGCTATGCCGCCCTCACCGCGCGGGCGACCTTCTGACCTGAGGATTCGCCTCCGCAGCACCCGCACCGCCCGGTGACCTCCGGCGGTGCGGGTCTTTTATTGCCGCCTTCCGAGGATCCCGGCCATGATGATCCATATCCCGAACATTCTCACGCCCGATCAGGTGGCCCAATGCCGGGCCGTCATGATGCAAGCGGCATGGGCCGACGGGCGCGCGACCGCGGGGTTTCAATCGAGCGCGGTGAAGCGCAATCTGCAATTGCCGGACGCAAGCCGTGAGGCGGCCGAACTGGGCGCCATGGTGCAGGCGGCGCTTGAGCGCTCGCCGCTGTTCATGTCGGCGGTCCTGCCCAAGCAGATCATGCCGCCCATGTTCAACCGCTACGATGCGGGCATGACCTTCGGCTCCCACGTGGACAATGCCATCCGCGCGGTCCGGGGCACGGGCCTTGCCATGCGCACGGATGTCTCGACCACCCTGTTTCTCTCCGACCCGGACGAATATGACGGCGGCGAGCTGGTGGTGGAGGATACCTACGGCACCCATGAGGTGAAGCTGCCCGCCGGCGATGCGGTGATCTATCCCGCGACCTCCCTGCACCATGTCACGCCGATCACCCGCGGCTCGCGCATCGGCTCGTTCTTTTGGACGCAAAGCCTGATCCGGGATGGGGGGCAGAGGGCGCTGCTGTTCGATATGGACATGGCGATCATCCGCCTGAACCAGGATCACCCCGGCCATCCCTCGGCCGTGCAATTGACCGGCGTCTATCACAATCTGCTGCGCCAATGGGCGGAGGTGTGAGGGAGCTCGCCCTCGCGCGCCCAAAATGTTTCATGTGAAACATTGGGTTAGCGCGGACGAACATTGGTTTCGTCAGGCTTCTCCGCGCCATGGCGGCGCTCGAAACCGGCATTTCGGCCGAACGTTCGCCACATGAAACTCATCCGCGCGGGAAATGTCGGGATTTCCGCCCCGTCCGCCGTCCGGCCGTTTCGCGTTTCATCGAAGGCCGATGGACCCGCCTCTTCGCCCCGCTGTTGACGTCGCCCGCCCTTGCCCGCGAGATGGGGGGAAGCGCGGCGGGGGAGGCGGGCATGAGCGGGACGATGCGGAGCATTTTGCGCGAGACCAAAGGCGAGCACCACCGCGTCACCTTCGCGGAGCTGTTCTTCGATCTGGTCTTCGTGTTCGCGGTGACGCAGCTCTCCCACACCTTGCTGCATCATCTCGATCCTCTGGGCGCCTTGCAGGTGGTGTTCCTGTTCCTCGCGGTCTGGTGGGCGTGGATCGATACCGCCTGGGTGACAAATTGGATCGACCCGGACAAGGCGCCCGTGCGCCTGATGCTGCTGGTGCTGATGCTGGCGGGGCTGGTGATGTCCATGTCGCTGCCGGGAGCGTTCGGCGCGCTCGGGCTGGCGTTCGCCTGCGCCTACGCTCTGCTCCAGTGCGGCCGCTCGGCCTATATGGTCTATGCGCTGCGCGACGAGGCGCCCGCGCTGCGGCGCAATTTCCAGCGCATGCTGAGCTGGCACCTGCTGGTCGGCGCCATCTGGATCGCCGGCGGCCTGTCCGGCGGCTCGGGCCGCCTCGCGCTCTGGGCGATCGCCCTGGCGCTTGAGAATGTGGCGCCCTCCTTCGGCTTCTATGTGCCCGGCCTCGGCAAGTCGCGCACCACGGAATGGACCGTGGAGGGCGGCCACATGGCGGAACGGTGCGCCCTGTTCGTCATCATCGCGCTCGGCGAATCGATTCTGGTCACGGGCGCGACGTTCGCGGAGCTGGATTGGAGCGTGCTCAACATCAGCGCCTTCCTTGTGGCGTTCCTCGGCACCGTCGCCATGTGGTGGATCTATTTCGACACCGGGGCCGAACGCGGCAGCGCCCGGATCGCCAATTCGGACGATCCCGGCCGTCAGGCGCGCCTCGCCTATACCTATCTGCACATGCTGATCGTCGCCGGCATCATCCTATGCGCGGTGTCCGATGAAGTGCTCCTCGCCCATCCCAGCGACATACCGGGGGCGCCGGCGGCGGCCGCGATCGTGGGCGGCCCGGCGCTTTATCTGCTGGGTGTCGGCCTGTTCAAATGGCCCCTGCTGCGGCGCTTTCCGCTCTCCCATCTGGTCGGGCTCGCCCTCCTGCTGCTGACCTGCGCGCTCATCCCGTTTGCAAGCGCGCTGCTTCTCGCCGCGAGCGCGACCATCGCGCTGTTCGCCGTGGCGGTGTGGGAAAACATCGCATTGCGGAAAATGGGTGTGATCCCGACGCGCGAATCCGATCCGCAAACTCGTTGATTTCGCCGGGGGGCGGGCGCATATATCGAAAAATCAAATCGTTTGAAATCCGGCCGGGCGTTCGTGCTGCGCCGGAGGGACGGGAGACGTCGATGTCGGGAAACGAAATAAGGTCGGGAGATCAACCCGAGTTGCATGGTCGCAAGCTGCGGTCCCAATTGTGGTTCGATAATCCCGACAATCCTGGCATGACGGCGCTTTATCTGGAGCGCTACCTCAATTTCGGCCTCACCCGCGCCGAGCTTCAATCGGGCAAGCCGATCATCGGCATCGCCCAGACCGGTTCGGATCTCTCCCCCTGCAACCGCCACCATATCGAGCTGGCGAAGCGGGTGCGCGAGGGCATCGCCGCCATGGGCGGCATCCCGTTCGAATTCCCGGTCCATCCGATCCAGGAGACCGGCAAGCGGCCAACCGCCGCGCTGGACCGCAACCTCGCATATCTCGGCCTGGTCGAGATTCTCTACGGCTATCCGCTGGATGGCGTGGTGCTCACTACCGGCTGCGACAAGACCACGCCCGCTTGCATCATGGCGGCGGCGACCGTGGATATTCCCGCCATCGTCCTGTCCGGCGGGCCGATGCTGAACGGCTGGTGGAACGGCGAGCGCACCGGCTCCGGCACCGTGGTGTGGAAGGCCCGCGCCCAGCATGCCGCGGGGGAGATCGACTACGACACCTTCATGGACATCGTCGCCTCCTCGGCGCCGTCGGTGGGCCATTGCAACACCATGGGCACCGCCTCCACCATGAATGGCCTTGCCGAGGCGCTCGGCATGTCGCTGCCCGGCTGCGCCGCCATTCCCGCGCCCTATCGCGAGCGGGGGCAGATCGCCTACGAGACCGGCAAGCGCATCGTGGACATGGTGTGGGAAGATCTGCGCCCCTCCGCCATCCTCACCCGCGAGGCGTTCGAGAACGCCATTCGCGTGAATTCCGCCATCGGCGGATCCACCAATGCGCCGATCCATCTCAACGCGATCGCGCGCCATGTGGGCGTGAAGCTGGACGTGGACGATTGGCAGAGCGTCGGCCACAAGATCCCGCTGCTGGTGAACATGCAGCCGGCCGGCGAGTTTCTGGGCGAGGAGTTCCATCGCGCGGGCGGCATCCCCGCCGTGGTGGCGGAGCTGATCGCCAAGGGCAAGATCCACGAAGGCGCGCTCACCGTGAACGGGCGCACCATGGGCGAGAATTGCAAGGGCAAGTTCTCCTGGGACCGCAGCGTGATCTATCCCTATGACGCGCCGCTGAAGGAGGATGCCGGCTTCATCGTGCTGCGCGGCAACCTGTTCGACAATGCGATCATGAAGACCAGCGTGATCTCGGACGAATTCCGCGCCCGCTTCCTCTCCAATAATGAGGACCCCGATGCGTTCGAGGGGCCGGCCGTGGTGTTCGACGGCCCGGAGGATTATCACCACCGCATCGACGATCCGTCCCTCGGCATCGACGAGCACACCTTGCTGTTCATCCGCGGCACGGGCCCGCTGGGCTACCCCGGCGGCGCGGAAGTGGTGAACATGCAGCCGCCGGCAGCGCTCCTCAAGAAGGGCGTTTCGGCGCTGCCCTGCATCGGCGACGGGCGCCAGTCGGGCACGTCCGGCTCGCCCTCCATCCTCAATGCCAGCCCGGAAGCGGCGGCGGGCGGCGGGCTGTCGATCCTGCGCACCGGCGACCGGGTGCGCATCGACCTCAACAAGGGCACGGCGGACATCCTTCTGCCGGATGCCGAGCTTTCCGAGCGTCGCGCGCAGCTGGAGGCCAAGGGCGGCTTCCCGATTCCCGCGAGCCAGACCCCCTGGCAGGAAATCCAGCGCGGCATGGTGGCCCAGTTCGACGAGGGCATGGTGTTGAAGCCGGCGGTGAAATATCAACGTGTGTCCCAGACCATGGGCGTTCCGCGCGACAATCACTAGGCGTCCGACATGAGTGAGACCGGTGCCGCCGAGGGCCAGCCCCTCGGCGCAATCGTGGACGGCGGGCCGGCCGCCCGCCCCACGCGGGTGCCGCTGGCCGGCCGCCTGGTCCATGTGGTGCCGTTCGACCCGGCCGCCCATGCCGATGCGCTTTACGCCGCGTCCCACGGTGCCGGCGACGCGGCGCTGTGGACCTATCTGATATCGGAGGTCCAGCCCGACCCGCAGGCGTTCCGCGCCGCCTATGAGGCATCGGCGCTGCGGGATGATCCCCTGCTGTTCGCCATTCTCGACGCCGCGACCGGCAAGGCCATCGGCCATGCCTCCTATATGCGCATCGAGCCGGCGCACCGCGTGATCGAGGTGGGCAACGTGCTGTTCACGCGCGCGCTCCAGCGCTCGCCCAAGGCGACCGAGGCCATGTATCTCATGGCGCGCCACGTGTTCGAGGACCTCGGCTATCGCCGCTACGAATGGAAGTGCGATGCGTTCAACGCGCCCTCGCGCCGGGCCGCGCTGCGCTTCGGCTTCAGTTTCGAGGGCATCTTCCGCCAGCACATGATCGTCAAGGGCCGCAACCGCGACACCGCCTGGTTCGCCATGCTCGACGAGGACTGGCCGCGCGCCAAGGCGGCCTTCGAGGCGTGGCTGGCGCCTGAGAATTTCGGTCCCGACGGGCAGCAGAAACGCCGGCTGGAGGAGATCCGCGCCGGGCTGTGAGCCTCAGCCGCCCGCCGGGGCACCCTCGGGCGCGCAATGCCAAGAACCAAGCCAAGAGGAAATGCCATGAGTGGACGTTTGGACGGCAAGACCTGCCTCGTTACGGCGGCAGGGCAGGGCATCGGGCGGGCGATCGCCGAGAGTTTCGCCCGCGAGGGCGCCCGCGTGATCGCCACCGACCTCGACGCCACGAAGGTTGCCGACTTCAAAGGCGAGCATCGCGCGCTGGACGTGCTGAGCACGGCGGCCGTGGAAGCGCTGGCGGCGGACATCGGCCCGATCAATGTGCTCGCCAATTGTGCCGGCTACGTGCATCAGGGCTCGATCCTGGAGACCAGCGAGACGGACTGGGACTTCTCCTTCGACCTGAATGTGAAATCCATGCACCGGACGCTGAAGGCCTTCCTGCCCGGCATGCTGGCCCATGGCGGCGGGTCGGTGATCAACATCGCCTCCGCCGCCTCCTCGGTCCGGGGCGTGCCGAACCGCTATACCTATGGCGCCACCAAGGCGGCGGTGATCGGGCTGACCAAGTCGATCGCGGCGGATTTCGTTACCAAGGGCATCCGCGCCAACGCCATCTGCCCCGGCACCATCCAGTCGCCCTCGCTGGACGAACGCATCGCCGCCGTCTCGGCCGCCACCGGCCGCAGCCTCGCCGACGTGCGGGCGGATTTCATCGGCCGCCAGCCCATGGGCCGGCTCGGCACGGCGGAGGAGATCGGCGCTCTGGCGCTCTATCTCGCCAGCGACGAAAGTGCCTTCACCACGGGGCAGATTCACATCATCGACGGCGGCTGGGCGAACTAGATCCCGCATTCGCCCGCACGGGGCGCAGCTTCAGGAGTTTCATCATGCGCATTCTGGTTATCGGCGGCGCCGGCATGGTCGGCCGCAAGCTCATCGAGCGGCTCGCCCGCGACGGCACGCTGGGCGGCAAGCCCATCAGCCATGTGACCGCCCAGGACGTGGTCGCCCCCACCCCCATTCCCGCGCCGTTCCCCATCGAGGGGCGGGTGGGCGATCTCGCCGTGCCCGGCGAGGCGGCAGCGCTGGTCGCCGCGCGGCCCGACGTGATCTTCCATCTCGCCGCCATCGTCTCCGGCGAGGCGGAGGCGGATTTCGAGAAGGGCTATCGCATCAATTTCGACGGCAGCCGCGCCCTGTTCGATGCGGTGCGCGCCATCGAGGGCTACAAGCCGCGCCTGGTGTTCACCTCGTCCATCGCAGTGTTCGGCGCGCCGTTCCCGGAAGCCATCGGCGACGAGTTCTTCCTCACCCCGCTCACCTCCTATGGCACACAGAAGGCCATGGGCGAGCTGCTGCTGGCGGATTATTCCCGCCGGGGCTTCCTCGACGGCGTCGGCATTCGCCTGCCCACCATCTGCGTGCGACCCGGCAAACCCAACAAGGCGGCCTCCGGCTTCTTCTCCGGCATCATCCGCGAGCCGCTGTCCGGCCAGGAGGCGATCCTGCCGGTGTCGGAGGACGTACGCCACTGGCACGCCTCGCCGCGCTCGGCCGTGGGCTTCCTGCTGCATGCCGCGACGCTCGATACCGCGCCGCTGGGCGCGCGCCGCAGCCTGACCATGCCGGGCCTGTCGGTGACCGTGGGCGAGCAGATCGCCGCGCTGCGCCGGGTGGCGGGAGAGCGGGCGGTCTCGCTCATCCGCCGGGCGCCGGACCCGGTGATCGAGCAGATCGTCGCGGGATGGCCGCGCAATTTCGACCCGGCGCGGGCCGTATCTCTCGGGTTCAAGGCGGAATCCTCGTTCGACGAGATCATCCGCATCCATATCGAGGACGAACTGGGCGGCCAGATCGCCGCCTGAGGTCCCCGTTCTGATGCCCCATGGGCGGCTGCCTGGATTTCAGGCGGCCGCCGCGAGCCCGCCGGCGCCGAGCGCGCCGATGGCCGCCCGCAGGTCCGGCAGAAGCCGGCGGTAGGCGAGCCGGCGTTCGTGAATGTCGTCGAGCCGCGAGACATCCTCCATCTGCCAGCAATGATGAAGCCGATGCTGCGGCCGCAGGGCGCTGCGCGCGACGCCGGCGTGGGCGCTTGAAACCAGCGAGATCACCGCGTCGATATGCGGCGCGCCGGGCAGGGTGAACACCTCCAGCGGCTTGCAGGAGAGCCCGTCGGCCGGCACGCCTTGCGCATGCAGGCATTCCACCGCTGCCATGTCGACCGTGGCATGCAGCGAAAGACCGGCGCTGAAGGCCCGCAGATGCGGCTGGGTGTGGTTCGAGATGGCCTCGGCCAGCAGGCTGAGACCCGCATTGTCGCGGCACACGAACAGGATCGAAGGCTTGGGCGGCAGCGCCATTCTTTATCTCCCTGCGGTCGCGTTCGGGCCCTCCCCGCCCCGAATCGCAGCGCGCACAACCTTAGATAGAGTCTCCGACAGGGCGGTGACGGTGGCCGCAGGACCGCGCAAAGCCTGGGGATTTCGGGTTTTTGGAGGACCGGGGCAGGGGCGTTAACCAAATTGAAGGAAACTCCAGCGATGCATCGTTAAGGCCGGAGGGACACGATTCTGTGAGAGTCCGGGCCTGCCGGCTGATTCGGAGGCTGAAATGGCGAAGAGCGAAGTGACGAGCGCCGAGGTGAGCAAGATCGCTGCCAGGGCTCTGCGCGATCCCGCGAGCGTGACCCCTGAGGAGATCAAGGCGCTGGCTGCATCCGCGCTGACGCAGGCTCCTGACAAGAAGGCTGCCAAACCCGCCGCCAAATCCCCGGCAGGAAAGTCCGCCGCGACGAAGGCATCGCCGGCCAAGGCCGCGCCTGCCGCGACCAAGCCTGCCGCGACCAAGCCGGCATCGGCCAAGACTGCGCCCGCTAAATCTGCGCCGGCCAAGCCCGCAAGCCCCAAGCCCGCCAAGGCCGCCGCTCCCGCGAAGGCCGCTGCTCCTGCGAAGGCCGCGTCTTCCAAGACGCCGGCTTCCAAGGCCAAGGCAGCCGCCCCCAAGGCACCCGCCCCCAAGGTACCCGCCCCCAAGACGGCCGAAGCCAAGCCCACCGAATCCAAGCCTGCGGTGGCGGCCCCCGCCGAGCCCGCGAAGCCCGCAGCGGCGAAGGCCAAGGCCGCAAAGCCGGTGGTCGCCAAGGCAAGCCCCGTTAAGGCAAGCCCCGCCAAGGCTCCGGCTGCGAAGGGCAAGGGTGCCAAGCCCGCCGCTGCTGCTCCGGCGCCGGCCGCCGAGGCGCCGGCTCCTTCTGCACCGGTGAAGCCGGCTCCGGCGAAGGCCAAGGCCGCGGCTCCGAAGGCGGCCGCCAAATCCGCCTCCAAGCCCGCCTCTAACCCCGCAACCAAGTCGGATGCCTCCCCGTCGGCCGAGCCGAAGGCCGTCGCCGCTCCCGCAAAATCGGTTCCGGCGAAGGTGAACGGCGCCAAGGCGCCGGCCGCCAAGGCCAAACCCGCACCCAAGGCCAAGCCGGCACCTAAGGCCGCCGCCGCTCCGGCGCCTGCGGTGGAAGCGGCTCCCGCCGCGACGCCGGCTCCGGCCGCCAAGCCCGCCGCGGCGAAGAAAGCTGCTGCTCCCAAGGCCGCTGTCGCGAAGACGGCCGCCCCCAAGCGCGCTCCGGCCGCGAAGGCGCCGAAGAAGAGCTGACATCGACGCACGAGGACAAGGAGGGGCGGATCTCCCGCCCTTCGCTTCCTCGGCGAGACAATAAAAAACGCGCGGCTTGCACCGCGCGTTTTTTATTGAACAGACCGGCTGAGCCGCAGCGTCGGAATCAGATCTGGCGTTCCACCATCATCTTCTTGATTTCGGCGATCGCCTTGGCCGGGTTCAGCCCCTTGGGGCAGGCCTGGGCGCAGTTCATGATGGTGTGGCAGCGATACAGCCGGAAGGGATCTTCCAGATTGTCCAGGCGCGAGCCGGTGCGCTCGTCGCGGCTGTCGGACAGCCAGCGGTGGGCCTGGAGCAGGGCCGCGGGGCCGAGATAGCGGTCGCCGTTCCACCAATAGCTCGGGCAGGAGGTGGAGCAGCAGGCGCACAGGATGCACTCATAGAGCCCGTCCAGCCGCTCGCGATCGTCCTTGGACTGGCGCCATTCCTTCTCGGGCGCGGCCGTGTCGGTCTGCAGCCAGGGCTCGATGGAGGCGTGCTGCGCGTAGAAGCGGGTGAGATCGGGAACGAGGTCCTTCACCACGTCCATGTGGGGCAGCGGATAGACCTTCACCACGCCCTTCACCAGTACCTCGTCCATGCCCTTGGTGCAGGCGAGGGTATTGGTGCCGCCGATGTTCATGGCGCACGAGCCGCACACGCCTTCGCGGCAGGAGCGGCGGAAGGTCAGCGTCGGGTCGATCTTGTTCTTGATGTAGATCAGACCGTCGAGGACCATGGGGCCGCAATCCTCGCGATCGACATAGAAGGTGTCGAGGCGCGGGTTCCGGCCGTCGTCCGGGTTCCAGCGATAGATGTGGAATTCGGTGACCTTCTTCGCGCTGGCGGGCTTCGGCCACACCTTGCCCTTGGTGATCTGCGAATTCTTCGGAAGGCTGAGCTCAACCATGGGTCATCCTGCTTCACGAGAGCGGCTGCGCCGCCCGTCCGGAACCTCGCGATGAGGGGCGCGGACGCCCCTCAGTAAACCCGCTTCTTCGGTTCGATATACTGGATGTCGTTCGACAGCGTGTAGGTGTGCACCGGACGGTCGTCCAGGCGCACCTGGCCGCTCGCCGTGTCGAGATAGGCGAGGGTGTGCTTCATCCAATTGTGGTCGTCGCGGTCCGGGAAATCCTCGCGCGCATGGGCGCCGCGGCTTTCCTGGCGGTTGGCGGCGCTTTCCATGGTCACGACCGCCTGGGCAATCAGGTTGTCGTATTCCAGGGTTTCCACCAGATCGGAATTCCACACCAGCGAACGATCCGTCACGCCGATGTCCGACGTCGCGTTGAACACGTCGTGGATCAGCTTGCTGCCCTCGGCGAGAATCTCGCCGGTGCGGAACACCGCGCAATTGTTCTGCATCACCCGCTGCATGCGGCCGCGCAGTTCGGCGGTGGCCGTGGAGCCCTTGGCGTTGCGGAAATGATCGAGGCGGGAGAGCGCGAGGTCGGCGCTGCTGGCGGGCAGCTCGCGCTGCTTCTCGCCGGGGCGCACGGTCTCCGCCGCGCGCAGGGCGGCGGCGCGGCCGAACACCACGAGGTCGATCAGCGAGTTCGAGCCCAGGCGGTTGGCCCCGTGCACGGAGACGCAGGCCGCCTCGCCGATGGCCATCAGGCCCGGCACCACGGTGTCGGGATCGCCATTGGTCTTGTTCAGCACTTCGCCATGATAGTTCGTGGGAATGCCGCCCATGTTGTAGTGCACGGTCGGGATGATCGGGATCGGCTCGCGCGTCAGGTCCACGCCGGCGAAGATCTTGGCGCTTTCCGAGATGCCGGGCAGGCGCTCGTGCAGGATCGCCGGGTCGAGATGGTCGAGATGCAGGAAGGCGTGGTCCTTGTTCTTGCCGACGCCGCGTCCCTCGCGGATCTCCATGGTGATGGAGCGGGACACCACGTCGCGCGAGGCAAGGTCCTTCGCCGAGGGGGCATAGCGCTCCATGAAGCGCTCGCCCTCCGAATTGGTCAGATAGCCGCCTTCGCCGCGCGCGCCCTCGGTGATCAGGCAGCCCGAGCCGTAGATGCCGGTGGGGTGGAACTGCACGAATTCCATGTCCTGCAGCGGCAGGCCGGCGCGCAGCACCATGGCGTTGCCGTCGCCGGTGCAAGTGTGGGCGGATGTGGCGGAGAAATAGGCGCGGCCATAGCCGCCCGTGGCGAGCACCGTGGTGTGGGCGCGGAACCGGTGGATGGTGCCGTCATCGAGCTTCAGGGCGATGACGCCGCGGCAACGGCCGTCCTCGTCCATGATCAGATCGATGGCGAAGAATTCGATGAAGAACTCGGCCTTGTGCTTCAGCGCCGCGCCATAGAGCGTGTGCAGCATGGCATGGCCGGTGCGGTCGGCGGCGGCGCAGGTGCGCTGGGCGGTGCCCTTGCCGAAATGGGTGGTCATGCCGCCGAACGGGCGCTGGTAGATCTTGCCGTCCTCGGTGCGGGAGAAGGGCACGCCCCAATGCTCCAGCTCGTAGACCGCGGCCGGCGCGTTGCGCACCAGATATTCGATGGCGTCCTGGTCGCCCAGCCAGTCCGACCCCTTGACGGTGTCGTACATGTGCCATTCCCAGCGGTCCTCGCCCATGTTGGAGAGCGAGGCGGCGACGCCGCCCTGGGCCGCCACGGTGTGGGAGCGGGTGGGGAACACCTTGGTGATGCAGGCGGTGCGCAGCCCGGCTTCCGAGCAGCCGACGACCGCCCGCAGGCCGGCGCCGCCGGCGCCCACGACGATCACGTCATAGGTGTGGTCGGTGATGGGATAGGCCGCGCCGTTGATGCCGGGGGCGGCTGAGCCGTTGGTTCCGTTGGTTTCGGCCATGTCAGCCTCCCAGGCTGATCTTGAGCACGGCGAACGCACCGGCGAGGCCGACCGCAACCGTGAAGAAGGTGTTGGCGATGATGCAAAGCACCTTCGCGCCTTCGTTATGGACATAATCCTCGATCACCACCTGCATGCCGATGCGCATGTGGGTGGTTACCGAGAGCAGGGTCAGCAGGATGATGACCGCGATCACGGGGCTGCCGAGCGCGGCGCGCACGGTGGCGTAGCTCTCGCCGGCGAGCGAGATCACGATCGCGATGAAGGCGATGGCCAGCAGCAGATTGGCAAGGCCGGTGACCCGCTGGACGAAGAAATGGTCCGTGCCGGAGCGGGCGGAGCCGAGCCCACGCACGCGGCCGAGCGGCGTGCGCATGGGGGAATGCGCCTTGGGACTGTGCATGATGCTGTCTCCTCAGCCCTTGACCGCAAGGCCGATCGCCCACACCACCAGGGTGAGGACGATGGAGCCGGCGAGCGTCGCCTTGGCGAGCAACACGCGCTCCTTCGGGCCGAAGCCGATGATAAAATCCCACATGAAGTGGCGCACGCCGCCGAGCGCGTGGTGAATCAGCGCCCAGGTGAAGCCGAGCAGCACGAGCCGCCCGATCCAGGAGCCGGCCACGGCGGCGAAGGTGCCGTACGCATCTGGGGAGCCGGCCGCGGCCAGAAGCCACCAGACCAGCAGGACGGTGCCAAAATACAGCGCGCAACCGGTGATGCGGTGCACGATGGACATCACCATCGTGAAGAGCGGTCGGTAGATCTGTAGATGGGGAGAGAGCGGGCGCTCGATACGCAGCGGGCTGTCGGCCATGGGCCTCCTCCGAAAATCGAACGATCAGGTATCTCAATCGTTGGCAGTTCGCAACGATTCCAAAGGAGAGTATGCGCGCCTTTGCCGAAAATGACGCAGCGCAAATAATTCCTCGCGGCAACCATGGCGGCGGGCCGTTCGCGCGCCCGCGCATGCTGGCCCGCGCACGTCCCATTCGCGAGAATGCGGCGCAGCGGACACGGCCGGATGCTATTCCGCTCCCCCCGGAAGCGCCAGGGTGCCGATGGGAAAGAAGCGGGGGTGCGCCGCAAAAAATGCGAGCGGCGCCTTTGGACCCTGAAAGCCGGCATAAAAAAAGCGCGGGACGAATCCCGCGCTCAGGTTCCTGGCTGTACGCCCCGGCCGACGGACGCGGCCGGCGGCGCGGTCGTCAGAAGCGGTAAGTCACGCCCGCGCCGATCAGCCAGGGATTAAGATTGGCGGTGCCGGCCAGCGGCAGGGCGCCGGGAGCGGTGGTGACCGTGAAGTCAGGCTCCAGGAAGAGCTTCTTCACGTCGATGTTCACGCCCCAATGCTTGTCGATCATATAGTCGAAGCCGGCCTGGAGGGCCCAGCCGAGCGTGTTCTTCACGTCGACCGCGTACACGTCCTTGGCGTCCTGGTTGAAGAACATGGTGTAATTGATGCCCGCGCCCACATAGGGCTTGAAGGGGCCGAAGTCGGTGAAGTGGTATTGCAGCATCAGGGTCGGGGGCAGCAGCCACACCCGGCCCACATTGGTGCCGGCCAGCGAACCCTGACCGTAGATGTTGTGGGGGGTCACGCCGAGGATCAGTTCCGCGGCGATGTTCTTCGTGAAGAAATAGCTGATGTCCAGTTCCGGCACGACCGAGTTGGAATAGGACAGGTCCGAGAAGGGAACGTTGTTCACGTGGCCGCTGTCGTTCGGCAGTACGGCGAGCGCGCGCAGGCGGATCATCCAGGGGCTCTGCTCGACCACCGGAGTGACCGGCGCCTTGACCGGCGTATAAAGGTCCGCCGCATTGGCGCCCGTGGTGATGGCCAGCACCGCCAGCCCTGCGAGGGCCGCCCGGCCCCAATTCCCCATGCCCATTTGAAAAGCCCCTGTTAAGAATCCGTAGGGGCAAGGTTGACCCGCGAAGCCGAAGCGGATTTGAGCGAGATCAAAAACGCGTGTCCGTGGCCGGCGCTGCCGCCTGGGCGTGTCTTTTCGGCAACATTTTTAACTGTACTAAAGTAGCGCATCGCGCGCTCGTGTGATCCCCGTCACTGACAAAATCGTCACGACGCCTGGAGCCCTGGCGTCCTTCGGTGTCTAAGAGAGCGGGGCACGGCACGAGGTGAGGCCGCATCGCGCGCCGGGGAACCGGATCGCGCGTGCGGCAGGGAATGAATGCATGCGGTGTGGTTGCGCGGCGCGGTGGCCGCTTTTGAGCTTCGGTCGGGTCTCGGATCGGTTTTGGAGTCGATTGCTGGGGCTGGTGCTGCTGGTGCTGTCCGGCTTGCCCGCCCTGGCGCAGAACGCCGTGCGCGAACGCAGCATGCAGGTGGGCGAGGAGAAGCGCACCTATCTGTTGTCGCAGCCCGTAGGCATCGCGGGTCCGCGCCCCACCATCATCGCCCTGCACGGGGCGGCCCAGACGTCCCAGAGCTTCAAAGGCTATTTCGGGCTTGAGCCCACCGCCACGCGGGAAGGGCTGGTGGTGGCCTATCCACAGGGCATCGGGCGCGTGTGGGATGATTCGCGCCCGGCGGCCATGCGCCTGAAGGCGGCGCTGCGGCCCGGCGAGGACGTGCCGTTTCTGCTGGCGCTGGCGCAGTCGCTGGTGGCGGAAGGCATCGCCGATCCCAACCGGATCTATCTCGTCGGCATCTCCAACGGCGGCTTCATGGTCGAGCGCATGGCCTGCGAACATGCGGAAACCTTCGCCGCTTATGCCGTGATCATGGCCACGGCGCCCGCCAATGTGCGCGAGAGCTGCCGGCCGGCGCGCGCCGTGCCCATCATGTTCATCCACGGGACGGCCGATCCCGTGATCTCCTGGGACGGCTTCTGGACCCCGCTCGGCGCGACGCTTTCCGCACCGGACAGCGCGGAACTGTTCGCCAAGGCCAATGGCTGCGGCGGCACGCAGGTGACCGAACTGCCGGATCTCGCGCCGTTCGACGGCACCCGCATCTCGGTGCGCCGCTGGGAGGGTTGTCGCGATAATGCGGAGGTGGCGCTTTTTCGGGTGGAGCGCGGCGGACACCAGCCCCCGGCCCGGGTGGAGACCACGGGCGAACTGGCCCAGCCGTTTCTCGGCCTGCGCAGCCAGGACATGGATTCGGGCGAGGAGATCTGGGCCTTCTTCTCCCGCTTCGCCCTGGCGCCGCAGCCGGTGGCGGGCGCGCCCGTGGGCGCGGGTCTCTCCTTTGCGCCCGGCGGCCAGGGCACGCATCCCGTACCCGCTGCGACGGGCGGGCGGCTCGACGTACCGCTGCCGATGCCATCTCCGGTGAAGAATTCCGCCGCCGCAAAGCCCGTCGGCGCGCAATAGCCGGCCCCGACACGCAAAAGGCCGGCGCACAGGCCGGCCTTTCGAATCAGGGACCGGCGGGCCGGCCAGGAAGAGAGGGACCGGGCGCGCCGGTCCCTGATCGCGTCAGGGCGCGGTGCGCTCGGTGGTGAAGGCCTTCGGCGCCGAGTCCACCTGGGTCGCGGTGCGGGCGAAGATGCGCGCGCGCCAGGGCTTCAGGATGAACATGGCGAGGAAGGCGGCCGTCAGGTTCAGCCCGACCGAGATCGCGAATACCATCGACCAGCCGTAGGCGGCCGCGACGATGGAAGCGAGCGGCACCATCAGCGCCGCGGTGCCCTTGGCGGTGTAGAGCATGCCGGCGTTGGTGGAGGCGAACTTGGAGCCGAACGTGTCGCCGCAGGTGGCGGGGAACAGCGAGTAGATCTCGCCGAACACGCCGAAGAACAAGGCGGAGAAGATCACGAACACATAGGGATTGTGGCCGTTATAGACCAGCATCAGCAGCGAGCCGGCGGCGATGGTGAAGGCGATGAACATGGTGTTCTCGCGGCCGATGCGGTCCGACACCCAGCCGAAGAACGGGCGGCCGAAGCCGTCCAGGATGCGGTCGAGCGAGATGGCGAAGGTCAGGGCGGCCATGGTGACGCCGAACAGGCTCACCGGCACGTCGGCGACCTTGAAGTCGTGGGCGATCGGGCCGATCTGCGCCGCCGCCATCAGGCCGCCGGCCGCGACCATCACGAACATGGCGTAGAGCAGCCAGAAGATCGGGCGGCCCAGGGTCTGGCGGGGGGTGTATTCCACCGCGCTCTGAACCACGCGGCTCTTCTTGGGGGCGGGCCCCATGGAGCCGTGGGGATGGCGCAACAGCAGCGACAGCACCAGCACGACGGCGCCCTGGCCGATGCCGAAATAGAAGAAGGCAGCCTGGTAGCCCTGCACCTGGATCATGTGCGCGATGGGCATGACGGTGAGGGCAGCGCCCGCGCCGAAGCCGGCGGCGGTGATGCCGGCTGCAAGGCCGCGATTGTGCGGGAACCACTTCAGCGCATTGCCGACGCAGGTACCGTACACCGAGCCGGCGCCGATGCCGGCCATGACCGCGCCCGTATAGAGCATGGCGAGGGAGGTGGCGTAGGAGTTCATCACCCAGGCGCCGGCGATCATGATGCCGCCGAAGGCCACCACGAGGCGGGGACCGTAGCGATCGACGAACCAGGCCTCGACCGGCACCAGCCAGGTTTCGGTGAGCACGAAGATGGTGAAGGCGGTCTGGATGGCGGCGCGGCCCCAATGGTGCTCGGCCTCGATCGGATCGACGAACAGCGTCCACCCATATTGGAGATTGGCGATCATCGCCATGCAGATCACGCCGAAAGCGAGCTGGAACCAGCGCTGCGTCGCGACTTTGGATTGTTCGGGTTCAACCATGGCTATCCTCGTTCGTTTCCTCTTGGGCGGCCATTCTGGGTGGCCTTAGGAACCCGTCCGCCCGCACTCTGGGGTTGGGAATTACCCGCGCGATGCGCGGTCATCGCTTGATCCTGTCCGACGCGAGGCCCCGGCGAATCCGGGCTTCCAGCGTCATCGGTATTTGGCATGCCAGATACGCAGAAGCCGGAGCACAGCAGACGATGTGCCGTCTTGCAAGTCGTGCCGTTACGAAATGTGCATTGAGATCAAATGCTTACCTTAGGTCCGCACGTAGCGGCATGCCGCAGCGGATCCCGTTGGGAGAGGGATGCAGGCGAACCTTTCGCAAAGCAGCATTTTCGGCCGCTCCTGCTGGCCGAGTGCCGCGTTTGCGGCACCGCACGGGCGCGAAATTGCCCTAAGGGTATAGCAAAAATGAAGACGGCTCTGGAGCTTACCCATCCCGTCAGGGAACGTAGGCCCGGTGCGCCGGTTTAGCTGCGCTGCACGCGTGCGCGTGGTGCGTTGCAACCTATTCCCTTGAGGGAGCTCAGGTGGGGTCGCGCAGGACACAATTGCGCGATTGGCGGCATTGCGCCGCAGGAAATTGGGAGCGGCGGACGAAGCAAGCCGGCGCCGCGCGAGCAGGACCCGCCTCGTCGACGGACCTTTCGCCGACCGGCATTTCCGGGCGGGCTGCGGAAGGCTCTCTCCGATTCCTGCCGCTGGCCCCCGCGAGCGGGCCAGGGGGCGTCGGGCTACCGGGGAATGAGCACCCAATAGTCCAGGTCAAGGATGACGCTCGGGTCGTAATCCTCGCCGTCCTTCAGGGGGAAGTCGGTGCAGGGATAGTCCTTGGTGGCGATGGTGCGCACGCGCAGCGCGCCCACGTCGTCGCGCCCGGAGACTTCCGCGGTGTCCAGAATCTCGCTCCAGGCGAACACGGTGAGGCCGGCGAACAAGGGCGAGACATGGCGCCCGCCGTTGATCGCGGCCACATGGAAGGCGTTCGCGAGGCCGTTGAAGGAGAGCGCGCGGGCGATTGAGATCACGTGTCCGCCATAGATCAGGCGGCGGCCGAAGCGGCCTTGCCCCTCGGTGAACTGGTTGAAATGTACTTTCGCCGTGTTCTGGTAGAGGCGGGTCGCGATCATGTGCTCGGCCTCCTCCACCGTGGAGCCGTCCACATGGTCGATGCGCTCGCCGATCTCATAGTCGGAGAAGCGGTAGGGTGAGCCGGACAGGTCGTCGCGCCAGCCTTCCAGATCCAGCGGCGGCACGGCATCGCCCAGCGCGTCGGGGGCAAGCGCCGCGGGCAGCACGGGAATCAGCGTTTCCTGCGCCTGGGCGCGCGGGTCGCGCTTGCGCACCATCACCCAGCGCACATAGTCGAGCACTTCGACGCCGTCCTGGTTGAAGCCGGTGGAGCGCACATAGACCACGCCGCTCTGCCCGTTGGAATTTTCCCGCAGGCCGATCACCTCGGAGACCGCGTGCAGGGTGTCGCCGGGATAGACCGGCGCCAGGAACCGCCCGCCCGCATAGCCGAGGTTCGCCACCGCGTTCAGCGAGATGTCGGGCACGGTCTTGCCGAACACGATGTGGAACACCAGCAAATCGTCCACCGGCGCGCGGGGATAGCCGAGGCCCTGGGCGAAGCTGTCTCCCGATTGCACGGCGAAGCGCGAACCGTAGAGGGCGCTGTAGAGGCTGACATCACCCACGCTCACCGTCCGCGGCGTCGCGTGGCGGATGATCTGGCCGATGGAAAAGTCCTCGAAGAAATTGCCCGAATTGGTCTTGGACATGGAGCCCCCTGCGAACAGCGCCCTATGTTGCCCAGCGCGGGTTTGCAGCGCAACGGTTCCGGCGGTTTTCCAGCGGTGATTTCTGGCTGCGTCCCGTGTCGCGCGGTGTTGGCGCTTGACGCCGCGCGATTGCGCGGTCCTCATGCGCGCAGGCAAGCGAAGGGGGCGTTGCGTGTCGGGATCCAGCAGCCAGAATTTATCGTTCCAGGCCATGATTTTCGTGGCCTGCCTGTTTCCCTTCTACGTGCTCGCCGCGACGATGACCAATTCGGCGGCGGTGCTCACCGACCTGCTGGCCACCTCCTTCGATCTCACCTCGCTCACCGCGTGCTGGCTGGTGCTGCGCATCGCCCACAAGGGCAGCGGCGGGCGCTATGCCTACGGCCTCGGCAAGCTGGAAAACCTCGCTGAGCTGATGATCGCGGTGCTGCAGGTGGTGCTGGTGATCATCGCCAGCTCGCGCGCCATCATGGGCGTGCTGCATCCCGAGCCGGTGAGCGGCGCCGGGCTCGGCCTCGCCGTCACCTTCGCGGCGGTGGTGGGCAATGGGTATCTCAACCGCAAGGCGGTGCGGCAGGCGCGCGAGACCAAGTCTCCGGTGTTGGCGGCCCAGGCGCGCGTGCATCTGGTCTCGGCCTGTTCCAGCGGCTCGGTTTTCATCGTTACGGTGATCACGTCGGCCTTCGATGAAATCGCCTGGGTGGCCTATCTGGACCCGGCGGCGTCGTTCGTCGTGATCGCCTTCATGGTCTACAATATTTTCGAGATGCTCACGAACTCCCTCGGCTCGCTGCTCGACCAGGCGATCGGCGAGGCCGGGCAGCTGCGCATCCTGAAGGCGCTTACCGCCCATTTCGACGATTTCGAGGAATTGGGCGACATCCGCACCCGGTCCCACGGCGGCAAGATGATGGTGGAGCTGCATCTCGGCTTCGACCCCACCTGGACGGTGGCGCAGGCGCGGGATGCGGTGGCCGAGCTGTCTGCCTCGGTGAAGGCGGAATTCGCCAAGGCGGGCGACGATGTGGATGTCGCCATCGTGCTGCTGCCGCCCACCGCCCGCACCTTCTCCACCGCGATGGCCCAGGCCTGAGCCTCTCCGGCGCGCCGACTTACTCCGGCCGGTCTTCTCCGCTGCCGACGCTGCCTCGGTGGCGCTGGCCTTGCGTGCCCGCTCGCCCATGTCCTACGGCCAAGTTCCGGTGGCGCGCGGGCGTTCTACGACCTTGAATTGAACATCGTAATTTCTGCACCGTTGGGGGCGGGCTTAGTAGACCGAAACTATAGTTGCCCCCGAGAAAGATGTAAGTTCAGACGTTGTTTCTTCGTGCAGCAGCGATCCGTTATTGACTTTTGCCATCGGATCGGCACAAAAATGCCTCACAATTCTACCTCCCTTTGGGGCGCGGTTGGAGCGAGGCGGGAATGACCAAGACCTACATCCCATCCGATCCCCTGTTTGCACTGCAATGGCATCTGCTCAACACCGGGCAGAACATCTTCGGTTTACCGCAGGATCCCAACGCCTATCACAACGACATCAACGTCATCCCGGTGTGGCCGGACTATACGGGGGAGGGCGTGGAGGTTGCTGTCCTGGACGGCGGTTTCCAGGCCACCCATCCCGACCTCGCGCCCAATTATCTGACGGACAAATCCTATAGCTTCCTGACGAGTGGGGCCGGACTGCCGCAGCACGGCACGGCCACCCTGGGTCTCGTCATAGCTGCCGATAACGACATCGGTGGCGTTGGGGTGGCATTTGGCGCCAAGGGCATCGGCTATACCTTCGGCAGCCCGGGATCGACCTTCATCCGCGCCGTGAACCGCATCCTCCTGGACGGCGCGGATGTCATGAGCAACAGCTGGGTGTGGGAAAATAATCTCGCGTCCGCCGCCACCGAGCGTTCCATGTTCGACGGCGCGATGATCAGCCTGGTGCAGATCGGTCGCGAGGGGCTCGGCACCGTTGCGCTGTTTGCCGCGGGCAACGATCGGGCGAGGGGGGTTGATACCAACGGGACCCTGTCGACCAGTTCGCCTTATGCCATAACGGTCGCTGCGGCGAATGTGGACGGCACGGTCTCCAGCTATTCGACCCCCGGGGCAAGCATCCTGGTCGCAGCCCCCGGCAGCGGCGAATCATCTGGCAGCGCCAAGGATCTGCCGAGCATCGTCACCACCGATCTTCTGGGAACCGCAGGCTATAACAAGACCGCCAATGGCGATTACACCGACCTCTACGGCGCCGGGAGCGTGGGCTTCAACGGAACGTCCGCCGCGACGCCGATTGTGGCCGGTGTGGTCGCGCTGATGCTGCAGGCCAACCCGAAGCTGGGCTATCGCGACGTTCAGGAGATCCTCGCCTACAGCGCGCGCACGCCCCAAGGGGTCACCACCTGGAGCGCGAATGGCGCCGCGGATTGGAATGGCGGTGGTCATCTCTACAGCAACGATCTCGGCTTCGGCGAGGTCAATGCCCTCGCTGCCGTCCGCCTCGCCGAGACGTGGACCAAGCAGAGCACCTACGACAACATGACCACTGCGAAAGCGCAGTTTCTGCCCGACGACGACCCGTTCGGCATCAATCTGACCATCGCGGCGGGCGAGACCAAGAGCTACAGTGTTTCTTTCTCGGACGTGATGCGGGTGCAGCATGTGCTGCTCACGATCGAGCTGTACGTCACCTCCAACAATCCCACCACAGGCCTCGATATCTCGCTCACGGGCCCGGGCGGCAGCGGTCCGAGCAGCTTGCTGCACGCCTCCGACACGATCTCGGGAAGTACGAACCACCTGGTGTTCGACACCGTGCACAATTGGGGTCAGATCAGCACCGCCGGCGAATGGACGCTCACCATTTCCAATCTCGGCAGCAGCACCCTCACCATCGATGCCGCGTTGGATCTTCTCGGGGACAAGCCATCGGCCGGTCAGACCTTCATCTATACCGACGATTACGCGCGGCTGGGGGGGAGCGAGGCGGGGCGCACGGTGCTGAGCGCGGAGGGGATCAACGCGATCAATGCCGCGGCCGTCACCTCCGACACTTCGATCGATCTCTCGTCCCATCTGGCGCACATCGCCGGCGTTTACACCACGCTCGATCCCGCCAGCCTCTTCGGCACCTTGATCACCGGCGATGGCAACGATTCCCTGGTGGGCGATGCCTCCGACAACCTGTTCATTTCGGGTCGCGGCATCAATTCCATCGTCGGCGGCGGCGGGGTCGATACCCTCCAGCTGCTGAAGGGCATCGCCGATTATTCCCAGGTCCAATGGGGCAATGATATCTTGCTCGCCGGCAGCGCCAGCAATGACGCGGTGCAGGGCATCGCGAAGTTCGTCTTCGCCGACGGCACGCTGACGCTCGGCACCAACGTGCTGGTCAACGACGTCTTCTACGCCACCGCGAACCGCGACGTGCTCGCGTCCGGCATCGATACCGATACCCATTACGATCTCTACGGGTGGAAGGAAGGCCGCGATCCCAACGCCTGGTTCAGCACGGTGAGCTATCTTGCGAACCATGCCGATGTCCGCGCGGCGCACGTCAACCCGCTCACCTATTACAACGATGTCGGCTGGAAGAACGGCGACGACCCCTCCGCCTGGTTCGACACCACGCTCTATCTCAAGCTCAACCCGGACGTGGCGGCGGCCGGCGTCGATCCCCTCGCGCACTTCCTGGCGTACGGCGAGGCGGAGGGACGCGAGGTGCGCCCGGTGGTGGATTCGAGCCACCTCATCAACGGCGCGTTCGACCCGACCTTCTATAAGCTCGCCAATCCGGACGTGGCGCTCTCCGGCATGGATGCCTTCGCCCACTGGCTGCAATACGGCATGGCCGAAGGCCGCAATCCCGACGCCTATTTCGATACCAGCTTCTATCTCGCCCATAATCCGGATGTGGCGGCAGCCGGCGTCGACCCGCTGCAGCACTACCTGAACTATGGCTGGAAAGAGGGCCGCGACCCCTCCAGCGCGTTCGATACCGAAGGGTATCTCGCCGCTTATGCCGACGTGAAGGAATCCGGCATGGATCCGCTGGTTCATTACCTTCAGTTCGGGATCGCCGAGGGCCGCCACGCCACCTGGGATCTCGCCTGACATCGCCCCCGGCGCCACCGGCGCTGCGGAACCTTTATGCATTCTTATTGGCTTGGACCTGTCGGTCTACTCTGTGTCGGAGTATAGCAGAATGGCTAAGACCTATATCCCGAACGATCCCTTGTTCGCGCAGCAATGGCACCTGCTCAACAACGGACAGGATATCATGGGTCGGCCGCAGGATCCGAACGCCTATCGCAATGACATCAATGTCACGGGGGTCTGGCCGGACTATACCGGCGAGGGCGTCGTTGTCGCGGTGATGGACAATGGCTTTCAGGCCTCCCATCCCGATCTCGCACCGAACTATCTCGCGGAGAAGTCCTATTATCTGACCAAGAATACCCCGGGCCAGATCGACGGTGACCACGGCACCGCGACCATGGGGCTGATCATCGGCGCCGACAACACCATCGGCGGGGTGGGTGTGGCGTTCGGCGCGCAGGGCATCGGTTACACCACGGATGGCGCAGTCGCCCGCTCGGGCTTGGCGGAAATCGACAATTTCACGACGGACTTCATCAAGGCCGTGCCGCGCATGCTGGCGGACGGCGTCGATGTCATGAGCAATAGCTGGGGCATGCCGCTGCGCCCGAAGCCGTTTCAGGATGCCGCCAAGCAGGGCCTTTATGATGCGGCCTTGACCAGCCTCGTCAGCCAGGGCCGCGATGGGCTCGGCACCGTGGTCCTGTTCGCCGCGGGGAACGACACGACCATCTCCAACCAGCTGAAGCACAACACGAACTTCGCGCCGACCACGAGCCTGCCCGGGGCCATCGTCATCGGCGCCGCGACCGCTTCGGGGCAAGCCACCGATTATTCGATCCCCGGCGCCAGCGTTCTGGTGGCCGCGCCGGGCAGCGGCAGCAAGACGCAACCCAGCAATCCCGACGCCTACACCGCACCGAGCATCGTCACCACCGATCTGCTCGGCACCGCGGGATTGAACAAGACCCCGGACGGGGATTACACGAACCTGTTTGATCCCGCCACATCAAGCGCCGGCTTTACCGGCACCTCGGCCGCCACTCCGATCGCCGCCGGCGTGGTTGCCTTGATGCTCCAGGCCAATCCCGACCTTGGCTATCGCGATGTGCAGGAGATCCTTGCTTATAGCGCCAAGGCGCCGGCCAGCGCCGCCGATTGGCACACGAATGGCGCCACGGACTGGAACGGCGGGGGCCATCTCTATGACGACCACCTCGGGTTCGGGCACATCGACGCTCTGGCGGCCGTGCGCCTCGCCGAAACGTGGCACAAGCAGAGCACCTACGACAACGCCGTAACCTCAAAGCAATCGCTCTCCGGCGATGCGTCGGCGCTGATCCTGGCAGCCGGCGAATCCCGCGACATCACGGTGCGCTTCGATGATGTCATTCGGGTGCAGCATGCGCTGCTCTCCATCAACGCGGCGGTGTTCGGCGGCGATCCGATCTCATCTTTGGCCGACGTTACCATCAGCCTCACGGGGCCGGACGGGAAGACCAAGGACGTCTTCATGGATCCGTCCTATTACGATTTCATGCAGATCGACGGGCCGTTGAACTTCACTTTCGACACGGTTCATCATTGGGGTGAACTGTCGAACGCCGGGCTGTGGACCGTCTCCATCAAGAATTCGAGCGATGCGCAGCTTGCGATTTATTCCGACCTGACCCTTCTCGGGGACAAGCCATCGGCCGGTCAGACCTTCATCTATACCGACGATTACGCGCGGCTGGGGGGGAGCGAGGCGGGGCGCGCGGTGCTGAGCGCGGAGGGGATCAACGCGATCAATGCCGCGGCCGTCACCTCCGACACTTCGATCGATCTCTCGTCCCATCTGGCGCACATCGCCGGCGTTTACACCACGCTCGATCCCGCCAGCCTCTTCGGCACCTTGATCACCGGCGATGGCAACGATTCCCTGGTGGGCGATGCCTCCGACAACCTGTTCATTTCGGGTCGCGGCATCAATTCCATCGTCGGCGGCGGCGGGGTCGATACCCTCCAGCTGCTGAAGGGCATCGCCGATTATTCCCAGGTCCAATGGGGCAATGATATCTTGCTCGCCGGCAGCGCCAGCAATGACGCGGTGCAGGGCATCGCGAAGTTCGTCTTCGCCGACGGCACGCTGACGCTCGGCACCAACGTGCTGGTCAACGACGTCTTCTACGCCACCGCGAACCGCGACGTGCTCGCGTCCGGCATCGATACCGATACCCATTACGATCTCTACGGGTGGAAGGAAGGCCGCGATCCCAACGCCTGGTTCAGCACGGTGAGCTATCTTGCGAACCATGCCGATGTCCGCGCGGCGCACGTCAACCCGCTCACCTATTACAACGATGTCGGCTGGAAGAACGGCGACGACCCCTCCGCCTGGTTCGACACCACGCTCTATCTCAAGCTCAACCCGGACGTGGCGGCGGCCGGCGTCGATCCCCTCGCGCACTTCCTGGCGTACGGCGAGGCGGAGGGACGCGAGGTGCGCCCGGTGGTGGATTCGAGCCACCTCATCAACGGCGCGTTCGACCCGACCTTCTATAAGCTCGCCAATCCGGACGTGGCGCTCTCCGGCATGGATGCCTTCGCCCACTGGCTGCAATACGGCATGGCCGAAGGCCGCAATCCCGACGCCTATTTCGATACCAGCTTCTATCTCGCCCATAATCCGGATGTGGCGGCAGCCGGCGTCGACCCGCTGCAGCACTACCTGAACTATGGCTGGAAAGAGGGCCGCGACCCCTCCAGCGCGTTCGATACCGAAGGGTATCTCGCCGCTTATGCCGACGTGAAGGAATCCGGCATGGATCCGCTGGTTCATTACCTTCAGTTCGGGATCGCCGAGGGCCGCCACGCCACCTGGGATCTCGCCTGACATCGCCCCCGGCGCCACCGGCGCTGCGGAACCTTTATGCATTCTTATTGGCTTGGACCTGTCGGTCTACTCTGTGTCGGAGTATAGCAGAATGGCTAAGACCTATATCCCGAACGATCCCTTGTTCGCGCAGCAATGGCACCTGCTCAACAACGGACAGGATATTTACGATCTTCCTCAAGTCCCCGGTGCTTATCGTAACGACATCAATGTCACCGAGGTCTGGCCGGATTATACGGGAAAAGGCATTGTCGTCGGCGTTTACGACAATGGCTTCCAGGGGGATCATCCGGATTACATCGCCAATTATCTCTCCGACAAAGCCTATGACTTCGTCAGCGACCGGCCGGGCCAAACCCTGAATGATCATGGGACATCGACCCTCGGTCTCATCGTCGCCGCCGATAATGACATCGGGGGCGTCGGCGTCGCCTTCGACGCCAAGGCGATCGCTTATACCTGGGGCGCCGGTGATGATTTCGCCCGGGCCGTGGCGCGCGCTCTGCTGGATGGCGTGCAGGTCAGCAGCAACAGCTGGGGGCCGAGTTCCGCGCCGTTCAGCCTGGATCAAGGGTCCATCAACAGTTACAGCAATTCCTTCATCAATCTGGCCCAGCTCGGCCGTGACGGTCTTGGAATCGTTACCGTTTTCGCCGCAGGTAATTCGCGGCAGGAGCATTATAACTCCACCTTCCTGCCCACCAGCAATTCGCCCTTCGCCATCACGGTTGCGGCGGCCAATGTGGACGGCACGGTTTCCAGCTATTCAAACCCCGGGCCCAGCGTGCTTGTGGCGGCGCCGGGAAGCGGTGCCAATCCGAACGGCACAGTTACGGACCTTCCAAGTATCGTCACCACCGATATGCTTGGCGAGGCAGGATACAATACCTATCCGGACGGCGATTATACGAATGTTCTCGACCGTACGGTGATCGATCCGGTGACCCAAAAGATCAAGGCGGGCGGTTTCAACGGAACATCCGCCGCGACGCCGATCGTTTCCGGGGTGGTCGCCCTCATCCTCGAGGCCAATGCCTCCCTTGGCTATCGCGATGTTCAGGAGATCCTCGCCTACAGCGCCAAGACCCCCGAGGGCGTGGCGAATTGGGCGACGAATGGCGCCACCGACTGGAACGGCGGGGGCCATTATTACAATAATGATCTCGGGTTCGGCCACGTTGACGCTCTCGCGGCCGTGCGCCTCGCCGAAACCTGGCACAAGCAGAGCACCTATTCCAACGCGGCCGGCGAAGGTGTTGTCCTGGCAACCTCCGGAACCACGGTCCAGGCCGGCAACACCCAGGAATTCACCGCGCACTTCCAAAACCCCATCCGCGTTCAGCACGTCGTCGTCTCGGTCTCCCTCGAGATGTTCGGAGGGACCCTTTCGCAAGTCGATATGATGCTGATCGGTCCGAACGGCGAGACGAGCAGTGTTTTCCTCGACCCGGACCTCTATAACCCGGTTTACTACAATCCCGTCACGCAGACCGCCACGGTCGGCTTGCCGAGTGCCATCAATTACAGCTTCGACACGGTGCATGACTGGGGCGAGCTGAGCACTTCGGGAGATTGGAAGCTCGTCATCACCAATCGGTCGAACGTCGGCGACCTTGTGATTTCCGCCAATCTTCAGGTGCTCGGCGACACGGCGCCCGAAAGCCAAACCTTTATCTATACCAATGATTATGCGCAGGCGGCCGCGGCCGATGCGTCCCGCGCCGTGGTGGGCGCCAATACGGTCGGCTCTCACGCGCTGAATGCGGCGGCCGTCACGTCGGACACGATCATCGATCTCGTGCACCGTACGGCCACGATCGCCGGTGTCGCGACCACGATCAGCGACACCATTCAGCTCAGCACGCTGGTCACGGGCGACGGCAACGACGTTCTGGTGGGCGACGCCTTCGACAATTTGTTCCTGTCGGGTCGCGGCATCAACACGATCACCGGCGGCGGCGGCGTCGATACGTTGCAGCTCCTGAAGGGCATCGCCGATTATACCCAGATGCAGACCGGGGCGCAGATCGTGCTCGCCGGCGGCGCGAGCCAGGACCACATCAGCGGTGTCTCCAAGCTGCTGTTCGCGGAGGGTACGCTCACGCTCGGCACCAATGTGCTGGTCAATGACGTGTTCTATGCCAATGCCAACCGCGATGTGCTGGCCTCAGGCATGGATACCGATACCCATTACGCCACCTATGGCTGGCATGAGGGGCGCGATCCCAACGCCTGGTTCAGCACGACCGCCTATCTTGCCAATCATGCGAACGTGGTGGCGGCGGGGAGCAATCCGCTCGATTATTACGATCAGGTCGGCTGGAAGAATGGCGACGACCCCTCCGCCTGGTTCGATACGAGCTTGTATCTCAAGCTCAATCCCGACGTGGCGGCGGCGGGCATCGATCCGCTGGCGCATTATCTTGCCTACGGCATGGCCGAAGACCGTCAGATCCGCCCGGTGGTCGATTCGGCGAAGCTGGTCTCCGGCGTGTTCGACCCGACCTTCTACAAGCTTGCGAACGTGGACGTGGCGCAATCCGGCATGGACGCCTATGCCCATTACCTGCAATTCGGCAGGGCCGAGGGACGTGACCCCGACGCCTATTTCGACACGTCCTTTTATCTCGCGATGAATCCGGACGTGGCGCAGGCGGGTGTCGATCCGCTCCAGCATTATTTGAACTATGGATGGAAGGAGGGCCGCGATCCCTCCAGCCAGTTCGATACGTTGGACTATCTCGCCACCTATAAGGACGTGGCGGAGGCGGGCATCGACCCGCTGGTGCATTATCTGCAGTACGGCATCGCCGAAGGCCGTCACGCCACCTGGGACCTCGCCTGAGGAAAGCGAGCTGCACCCCGCACAACGGGGTGCAGCTCATGGCGTCGGCGCCGGCCGCCGGCGCTCAATGGTCCGACAGCACCACCTCGTCGGACCAGTCGCCCGGCACTTCCTTGACGATCGCCTGGCCGCAGATGACGCGGCCCTTCACCGGGTCGAAGGTCAGCGTCGGCGCGCCGTGCAATTGCCAGCCCTTGTTGACCGCCGCGCTCACGCGCTTGCAGAAGGACACGTCGTCGGGGCCGGTGAGATAGCGATAGAGCTTCATGGCAGACACTCGGTTCAGGGCGTGTTGAGCCGCCGGCCCACCTTTTCCGCCACCTCTTCGCGGCGGCGCTGGAATGCGGCGGTGCGGGCGCGCACCTCCTCGACCAGGCGGGGGTCTTCCTCGCGCATGGGCGCAAAGGGCGGCTGGGGATCATATTCGATGGCGAGGCGGATGCGCCGGGCTTCCTCCGCCCCGACGATTTCCTGCGCGAGGCGCAAGGCGAAATCGAGTCCGGAGGTGACGCCCGCCCCGGTGATGCGGTTGCGGTCGATCACCACCCGTTCCGCCACCGGAATGGCGCCCAGCAGGGCCAATTGATCCAGCGAGAGCCAATGGCAGGTGGCGCGATAGCCGCGCAGCAGGCCGGCCGCGGCGAGCACCAGCGAGCCGGTGCACACCGAGGTGATGTAGCGCGCGCCCTTGGCCTGGGCATAGAGGAAGTCGAGCACATCCTCATCCTCCATCAGCGCCAGCTGGCCCGGCCCGCCGGGCACGAACAGCACGTCGCCCGGCGCCGCCTTGGAGAATTTGACCGTGGGCACGATGGAGAGTCCGGCGGCGTCCGCCACCGGCCGGGTCTTCTTCCAGGTGATCTGCACCTTTGCGTCCGGCAGGCGGGCGAACACCTCGAACGGCGCGGTGAGATCGAGCTGGGTCATGCCGGGATAGGCCAGCATGGTGATGGTGAGAGCCATGGCGGTCAGGCGCGCCCGGCGATGGCGTCGGCGAGCGCCACCGTGCGCCGCGCGATATCGGCGTGCATGCGCTCCACCATGCGCCCGTCCAGCGTGACGACGCCCTTGCCGGCATTCTCCGGCAGGTCGAACACGCCGATGATGGCACGGGCGCGGGCGACTTCCGCCTCCGGCGGGCTGAAGGCGGTGTTGCAGGGCTCGATCTGGGTGGGGTGGATCAGCGTCTTGCCGTCCATGCCCATCTCGAAGCCCTGTGCGCATTCGGCGAGAAAACCCTCCATGTCCTGGAACTGGTTCCACACCCCGTCCAGCACGTCGATGCCATAGGCATGGGCGGCGGCGACCGCCATCATCAGCCAGCCGTACATGGGCGCGCGGCCGGGCACCAGCGCGGCGCGGGTTTCCTTGGCGAGATCGTTTGTGCCGAGCACGAACACGTCGAGCCGGGTCAGCGGGTCACGCGCGGCCTCGGCGATCTCCTTGAGGGCGAAGATGGCCAGCGGGGTCTCGATCATCGCCCACACACGGGTCTCGTCCGGCACGCCGAGCGCCTTCAGGCGCGCGCCCACCACCTGGAGCTGCTCGGGGTCCTGCACCTTGGGAAGGAGGATGGCATCGGGCGCGGCAGAGGCGGCGGCGGTGAGATCATCGGCGCCCCAGGGCGTATCGAGCCCGTTGACTCGGATGACCACCTCGCGATGGCCGAAGCCGCCGGCCCTCACGCTGTCCACCACCCGCGCGCGCGCCTCCACCTTGGCGTCGGGGGCGACCGCGTCCTCGAGGTCCAGGATCACCGCATCGGCCGGCAAGGTGCGGGCCTTTTCCAGGGCACGTGCGTTGGAACCGGGCATGTACAGCACGCTGCGGCGCGGACGGATGCTCATCGTGGCTCTCTCCCCCTCAGGAATTGTGCTCTGCAACCTAGCCGGGGATGCGGGCGCATGCCAACGTCAAAGCTGATCCTTCGCCGGCCCAGGATGACGATGCAGACCCAGCCCCCGCATTCCTCGCCGCAACGCTATGCCGGTTTCGATGGCTGCCCCGGCGGCTGGGTGCGCGCGCTGTGGGACGGACGGGGCACGCTGGAACTGGCCCGCATCGCCTGGTTGGAGGACAGCTTTTCCGGTGATCCACCTTTTGCCTGTGCCGCCATCGACATTCCCATCGGCCTGCCGGGGCGGGTCGGCGCCGGTGGCCGCGCGCCGGAGCGGCTGGTGCGGCCGCTGCTGGGCATGCGGCAGTCGAGCGTGTTTTCGGTGCCGTCGCGCGCCGCCGTCACCGCCGGCATCGGCGAAGGTGCGGCCACGGGACAAGAGGAACGCGCGCTCTATGCCGCCGCCTGTGCCGCCGCGCTTGCCACCTCGGATCCGCCGCGCGCGGTCTCCAAGCAATGCTTCCACATCTTTCCCAAGATCGCCGAAGCGGACCGCCTGCTGCGCGCGCGGCCGGAATTGCGGTCGCGGCTGGTGGAATGCCATCCGGAAGTGAGCTTCCGGGCCATGCAGGGGCACGCGCTCGCCGAACCGAAGAAGGTGAAGAGTGCGCCCCATGCGCCGGGCATCGCGCTGCGCATCGGCTTGCTGGCGGACGCCGGACTGCCGATCGAGGCGCTGACGGCCTCCACCGCGCGCATGCTGCGGGTGGGGCTCGACGATCTCGTGGATGCGAGCGCCTGCGCCTGGACCGCGTGGCGGGTGGCCCATGGCGCCGCGCTCAGCTTTCCCGACCCCCCGGACCACGACCCCTTCGGCCTGCCGATCTCGATCCGCGCCTGAGCGGAGCTCCTCGCGCCGTGCAGACCAGCCCTGCGGGTGGCTGCCAAAAGCTGCGACCATCGGGGAATACCGAGGTCGCGGGTCGCGTGCCAATGGTGTCTCTTGCCTTGTCCTCAGGATCAGCAGGAAGCCTCGTTCATGCCGCACGACCGGATCCGCCTCGCCTCGCTCCTCGAAAAGGTGGTCTCCGCGGAGGAAGCCGCGTCCCACATCAAGGATGGGATGATGGTGGGCATGAGCGGATTCACCCGCGCCGGCGAGGCCAAGGCCGTGCCCATGGCGCTGGCGGAACGGGCCAAGCGCGAGCCGTTCAAGATCACACTCGTCACCGGCGCCTCGCTGGGCAACGATCTCGACAAGCAATTGGCCGAAGCCCACGTGCTCTCGCGCCGCATTCCATTCCAGGCCGACCCGGCGCTGCGCAAGGCAATCAATTCCGGCGAGGTGATGTTCGTCGACCAGCACCTCTCCGAGACGGTGGAGCACCTGCGCACCCATCAGCTCGGCCCCATCGATGTGGCGGTGGTGGAGGCGGTGGCCATCACCGCCCAGGGCGGCATCATCCCCACCACCTCGGTGGGCAATTCGGCCACCTTCGCGATCCTCGCGGAAAAGGTGATCATCGAGATCAATCTCTCCCAGCCGATGGAGCTGGAGGGGCTGCACGACATCTATATCCCCACCCGCCGGCCGTTCCGCGAGCCCATTCCCGTGGTGTCGCCGGAGAGCCGGGTGGGCCTGCCCTTCATCGCCATTCCGCCGGAGAAGATCGCCGCCATCGTGGTGACGAAGAAGCTGGATTCCGCCTCTACCGTGCTGCCACCGGATCCGGAGACCGCCGCCATCGCCGGCCATCTCATGGAATTCCTGAAGCATGAGGTGGCCCGCGGGCGCCTCACCAACCGTCTCCAGCCGCTGCAGGCCGGCATCGGCACGATTGCGAACGCGGTGATGCACGGCTTCATCGACAGCCCGTTCCACGACCTCACCATGTATTCGGAGGTGCTGCAGGATTCTACCTTCGACCTGTTCGACACCGGCAAGCTGAACTTCGCCTCGGGTTCCTCCATCACTCTCTCAAAGGCCAAATACGACGCGGTGATGCCGCAGATCGCCCGCTACAAGCCGCGCCTCATCCTGCGGCCGCAGGAAATCTCCAACCATCCCGAGATCATCCGCCGGCTCGGCATCATCGCCATCAACACGGCGCTGGAGTTCGACATCTACGGCAACATCAATTCCACCCATGTGGGCGGCACGATGATGATGAACGGCATCGGCGGCTCGGGGGATTTCGCCCGCAATGCCTATCTCTCGGTGTTCGTGACGAAATCCATCGCCAAGGAGGGCGCGCTTTCCTCCATCGTCCCGTTCGTGTCCCACGTGGACCATACCGAGCATGACGTGGACGTGGTGGTGACCGACATCGGCCTTGCCGATCTGCGCGAGCTGGCGCCGCGCGAGCGGGCGCGGCTGATCATCGCCAATTGCGTGCACCCGCTCTATCGCGACCAGATCGCCGATTATTTCGAACGCGCGATGGCGCGCGGCGGCCACACCCCGCACCTCATCGAGGAGGCGCTCTCCTGGCATGTGCGGGCGCGCGAAACCGGCTCCATGCTGCCGGAGACCGTGCGCAAGATCGCCTGAGCGGGAGCGCACTTGAAGCGGCGTTCCTGAAACCGCGCCCCAAACGAAAACGGCCCTCCGAAGAGGGCCGTTCCAATCGTCTGCAGTCCGCCGCTCACGCCGCCTTGCGGCGCGAGGTGATGAGCTTGCGGTTCACCAGCACCTCGGCGATCTGCACCGCGTTCAGCGCCGCGCCCTTGCGCAGGTTGTCGGAGACGCACCAGAAGGCGATGCCATTGTCCACGGTCGGGTCGTCGCGAAGGCGCGAGATATAGGTCGCGTCCTCGCCCGCCGCCTCGTGGGGGGTGGCATAGCCGCCCGGTTCGCGGGTATCGAGCAGCAGGATGCCGGGCGCATTGCGCAAGATCTTGCGCGCCTGTTCGGCATCGAGCGGCTTCTCGAATTCCACGTTCACCGATTCCGAGTGGGAGATGAACACCGGCACCCGCACGCAGGTGGCGGTGAGCTTGATTTTGGGATCGAGGATCTTCTTGGTCTCGACCACCATCTTCCACTCTTCCTTCGTGTACCCGTCCTCCATGAACACGTCGATCTGGGGGATCAGGTTGAAGGCGATGCGCTTGGGGAAGATCTTCGGCTCGACCGGATCGGAGACGAAGATCGCCCGGGTCTGGGCGAACAGCTCGTCCATGGCATCCTTGCCGGCGCCGGAGACGGACTGGTAGGTGGAGACCACCACGCGCTTGATCGTTGCGGCATCGTGAAGCGGCTTCAGCGCCACCACCAATTGCGCGGTCGAGCAATTGGGATTGGCGATGATGTTCTTCTTCTTGAAGCCGACGATGGCGTCGGCATTCACTTCCGGAACGATCAGCGGCACGTCGGGATCGGTGCGCCATTGCGAGGAATTGTCGATGACGACACAGCCCGCGGCGCCGATCTTCGGCGAGAATTCCTTCGACACGGCTCCGCCGGCCGACATCAGGCAGATGTCGGTGTCGGAGAAGTCGTAGGTGGCGAGATCCTTCACTTTCAGGGTTTTGTCGCCGAACGAGACCTCGGTTCCCATGGACCGGCGCGACGCAAGCGCGACCACCTCGTCCGCGGGGAAGCCCCGCTCGTCGAGGATCGAAAGGATCTCCCGGCCCACATTGCCTGTGGCGCCGGCGACGGCGACCTTGTAACCCATGTTCTTCCCTTGAAGTTGCCGGTCTCACATGCCGGAAGGCCGTGATTTAAGCTCTCGCGCGGCTTTGCGCAATGGATGGGGTGCGATGCGGCGCAATGGCGTGCGGCGAGGGGGTGTTGCCGGCGAGTCACGCGATCGCGTCCTCAGTAAAGGAACCGACCTCGACCGTGAGGGTTTCCTTGCTTACAATGCGTTCGTGCCGTAACCGGAATCGGAACGGCTCATGTGTCGTGCTGGAGGGTCCTATGCGTTTCGCGCCGCTTCTCACCATCGCCGTTGCGTTGACGTTCGCGTCCGTCGGCATGGCCGAGGCCCAGACCGCCTCAAGCACGACCACGACGACCAGCACCACCACGACCAAGCAGACCGGTGCGAAGGTGTCCAAGCCCCGCACCAAGATCGTCGTCACCAAGCGTTCGCCGCTGGATGCCGGCACGGTGGTGAAGCCCGGCTCCAAGTCCTATCTCGATTATGCGTTGCCGGCGGAATATAATTATCCGACCTATGGCGCAGGCCAGTCGACCATCGTTCCGGGGCGCTATCCGCTGCCGGACCGCTTCTATCTTCCCGGCTATTGATCTTCACAGGGGCCTGCGCGCCGCCCGCCTCTTGATGGCGGGCACAATCGGCGACGGTCTGCGCGCGATATAAGGGGCCGTTCATGTTCAGCGTCATTCCGGGCTTCCGTTTGTCGCTCGGCATCACGCTCACCTATCTCGGCCTGATCGTCCTTTTGCCCATCGCCGCCTTGCTGCTGAAAGCGGGGGATGTGGGGTTCGCGCGCTATATCGCGATCATCACCTCGCCGCGCACGCTGGCGTCGTTCCAGGTCACCTTCACCACTGCCGCCGCTGCCACGGCCTTCAATGCGGTCTATGGCCTTGCCCTCGCCTGGGTGCTGGTGCGCTATGACTTTCCCGGAAAGCGCTGGCTCGATGCCCTGGTGGACGTGCCGTTCGCCTTGCCGACGGCGGTCGCCGGGCTCGCGCTGACGGCGCTGTTCGCCAAGAACGGCTGGTTCGGCCGGCCGCTGGCGGAGTGGGGCATCCAGGTGGCCTACGCCCCCGCCGGCATCGCCTGCGCCATGGCGTTTACCAGCCTGCCGTTCGTGGTGCGCACCGTGCAGCCGGTGCTGGAGGACCTCGCCGCCGACGTGGAGGAGGCCGCGACCACGCTCGGCGCCTCCGACTTGCGCGTGTTCTGGACCGTGATCCTGCCGGCCATCTTCCCAGCCTTTCTGGCGGGCTGCTCGCTGGCCTTCGCCCGCTCGCTCGGCGAATTCGGCGCCGTGGTGTTCATCGCCGGCAACCAGCCGTTCCGCACCGAGATCGTGGCCCTGCTCGCCTTCATCCGCATCGAGGAATACGACTACCCCGCCGCGGCCGCTATCGCGGCCACCATGCTGGGCCTCGCCTTCCTGCTGCTGGTGAGCGTCAATCTCATCCAGGCGTGGCACCAGCGCCGCGCGATCCGGGAGGATTGAGCCATGAGCGATCAGGGTGCTCCCGCGCGCCGCCGGGTCGGCGATGGCCGCCTCACCCGTACCATCCTTGTGGCGCTGGTGATGGCGGTCACGGTGTTCGTTCTGCTGGCGCCGCTCGCCTCGATCTTCTCGGAAGCCTTCGGGCGCGGCTGGGCCACCTTCGCCGAGAGCCTGGCGCGGCCCGACACGCTGCACGCCATGGGGCTCACGCTGTTCGCCGCGCTGGTGTGCGTGCCGGTGAACGTGGCCTTCGGCATCGCCGCCGCCTGGACCGTGGCGAAGTTTTCCTTCCCGGGCCGTGGCTTGCTGCTGGCGGTGATCGAGCTTCCCTTTTCCATCTCGCCCATCGTCGCGGGCGTCGCCTATCTATTCGTCTACGGCGCGCAGGGGCTGCTGGGGCCGTTTCTCCAGGCCCATGACATCAAGATCATGTTCGCCATTCCCGCCATCATCCTGGCCAGCCTGTTCGTGACGGCACCGTTCGTCGCGCGCGAGATCGTGCCGCTGATGATGGCCCAGGGCCGCGACGAGGAGGAGGCGGCGGTGACGCTCGGTGCCTCGGGCTGGCGCATCCTGCGCACCGTGACGCTGCCGAACGTGCGCTTCGCGCTGCTGTACGGCGCCACCCTGTGCAATGCGCGGGTGATGGGGGAGTTCGGCGCCGTGTCGATCGTGTCCGGCAATATTCGGGGCCAGACCTCCACCTTGCCGCTGCAGATCGAGCTGCTCTACCAGGACAGCCAGGTGGCGGCCGCCTTTGCCGCCGCGACCGTTCTGGCGGCGGTCGCGCTGTTCACGCTGGTGGCGAAATTGATCATCGAGCGGCTGGATTCCGAACGCGCCCGGCTCGAAGTGCCGCGCGGCGTCGGTCACTGATCCGCGATTCCCGTCCCCAGCTTCAGCGAATGCGAAAGGGGAGTGCGGCGGCGACCCCACGCGGCGCCGGCGTAGGCGCACGCCTTATGCCGCCACGCACGGGTCGGATCAGGCGTTGCGGATGGGGGCCGGCAGGGCTGGCGCGCCGGAGGCGGAACGCGGCGGCTCCGGGGGCAGCATCCTGCGGGCGCGCTTGGCTTCCTTGCGGAAGCGGCGCTGGCCAAGCCAGGTGACGGCACCGCCGATGACGACGCCGGCGATCAGCGTCGCGAAGAGCAGCGCGAACAGCGGCAAGGTCACGGCCAGGGTGGTGGAATCGGGGCTGAACGGATCCAGCGACACCGTCACCATCTTGCGATTGGCAACGGCCAGGGCCACGACGATGATGCACACCGGCAGGCCGATGAGAACGGAAAGAAAGCGCCGCACGGACAGACTCATCCCTCGATGTTGAGACGCTCGCGCATCTCCTTGCCGGTCTTGAAATAGGGGACGATCTTCTCGTCCACGTCCACCTGCTTGCCGGTGCGCGGGTTGCGGCCGGTGCGTGCGTCGCGCTTCTTCACCGAGAAGGCGCCGAAGCCGCGCAGTTCCACCCGGTCGCCACGGGCCAGGGCGGAGACGATTTGCTCCAGGATGGCGTTGACGATGTTTTCCACGTCCCGCTGATAAAGATGTGGGTTCGCCTCGGCGATCTTTTGGACCAGCTCGGACTTAATCATGACCGCTCAGCTTCCTTCGGGACCGATCCATGGGCGCCCGCAACCCGATTCGGGTGCCGGCTCGTACAGGCGTCCCCAGGTTGCGGGGGCGATGGTGTAGATGTTCGTGTTCCGCCTGTGGCTTCACGACCCGATCTGAGGGTGCCAGAGGGCCAATAACCCGTCAAGCTGAGTGCGTTCCAGGGCGCCCCGCGCGATCTGCGACACAAGCTGCGCGGCTTCCTGCAGGCCCACCGCCGAGAGCAGCCAGGACGCGCTGCCGCGCAGCCAGCCGAACTCGTCGCCGGCGGTCTTGCTGGACCAGGTGCGGGTGCGCAGACGCTCGGGAATGCCCTTCTCCCGGCTGAGCCAGGCGCGCGCGGTGCGCTCGTCGCCCAGTTCGTCCACCAATTGCAATTCCAGTCCCTGGTGGCCGGTGAAGACCCGCCCGTCGGTGACGGTGGCAAGCTTCGCGTCCGAGAGGGCGCGGCGTTCCGCTACGAGGCCCTTGAACCAATCATAGCTGTCCACGACCAGCGCATTGATGGCGGCGCGCGCCTCGGGGCTGGTAGGCTCATAGCCGTTGGGCGCGGCTTTCAGGGGAGAGGACTTGATGTCCTCCATCTTCACCCCGACGTTCTTCAGCAGGTCCGTGACATTGGGGAATTGGAAGATCACCCCAATGGAGCCCACCAGCGAATTGCGCCGGGCGACGATATGGTCCGCCCCCATGGCGGCGATATAGGCGCCGGAGGCAGCCATGCCTTCAACCACCGCCACCACCGGCTTCTTTTCCGCGAGGCGGCGCAGGGCGTCGAACAATTGCTCTGAGCCGGTGACCGTGCCGCCCGGGCTGTCGATGGAGAGGATCACCGCCGAGGCGCGGGATTTCGCGATCCGGTCGATCAGCTCCACCCGGTCGCGGTCATTGCGGATGATGCCGCCGATGATGAGGCGCGCCACATGGGGCGAGGATTCGAGATCTGAGCGGCCGACCGCATAATAGGTGGCGCCGCCGATGGCCAGAACCAGGGCCAGCACCGCCAGGGTGCGCCAGAACGTGAGCTTGTGCCGCAAGCGGCGGCGGTCGACGATCTGGTCCACGTCCAGCGACATTGCGCTTCTCCTGCCGCCCCCGGCCCCGTCAGTTAAGCGTGCGCGCGGCCTTTGGCAACCCGCCATCCGGTTGGCGCGACATCTCTTGAGTCGGCAAGGTTTTCTGCCTCTTCCACCCTCGGCCTCGCTGTGCCCAAGGATCTGTTCCATTTTGGCGAGGATCGCAGCTTAAGCGTGGCGTGCGCCTGCAACCCTAGCTATCTTTCCGCCCGCAGAAACGCTTATTGGGGGCATAAACAAAATGTCTTTCACGCGTCGCAGTTTTCTCAAGGGCCTGGCTGCATGTCCGCTCTGCGCACAGGCGGCCCTGGCCGATTCCACCGCCCACTGGACCTATGAAGGCCACGGCGGACCGAGCGAATGGGGTCAGTTGGCGGGCGATTTCAAGACCTGTCAGGTTGGCTCCCAGCAATCGCCCATCGATCTCGACCCCAGCGTCGCGACCGTGCTGCATCCGGTTGTTCCCGACTGGAAGCCGCAGATGTTCAAGGTCACCAATAACGGCCACACCATCCAGGCCGACGCCACCTCCGCATCCAGCAGCGTCACCCTCGGCAACACCGTGTACGAGCTGCGGCAGTTTCATTTCCATGCCCCGAGCGAGCACGCGCTCGGCGGCGAGCGCACCGCGATGGAGGCGCATTTCGTTCATGCCGCTCCCGCCGGCGGCCTCGCGGTGATCGGCGTCTTCATGAAGGCCGGCAAGAAGAACGACGCCTTCGCGACCGTCATGGCAGCGGCGCCCAAGACCGAGGGCGGGGCGCTGCTGAAGGACGCCATGGACGTCAGCGCCTTCCTGCCGGGCGAGCGCACATTGTATCGCTACGAAGGCTCGCTCACCACGCCGCCGTGCGCGGAAGTGGTGGATTGGAACGTGTTTGCCACCTCCATCGAGGTCGCTCAGGCCGACATCGACGCGTTCCGCGCCATCTTCCCGATGAATGCGCGTCCGCTTCAGGCGGTGAATCGCCGCTTCGTCCTGCGGTTGAACTGATCCGCGGCCCGCCGGGCGCGGGCGGAGCGGCTGCCCGCTCATCCATGCCGGCGAGCGAGTCCCCGGATCCGGGGTCACCAATAAAAAAGGCCGGCGCGAGGCCGGCCTTTCTCTTTTCGTGAAGCGGTGCCCGAAGGCGACCGATCACTCCTTGGCGTCGTCCGCGCGCTGGCGCAGAGCCGCGCCCAGGATGTCGCCCAGGGAAGCGCCGCTGTCCTGCGACCCGTACGCCGCCACGGCTTCCTTCTCTTCGGCGATTTCCAACGCCTTGACGGAGACCTGCACCTTGCGCGCCTTGCGGTCGAACAGGGTGACGCGGGCGTCGAGCTTCTCGCCGACCGAGAAGCGCTCGGGGCGCTGGTCGTTGCGCTCGCGCGCCAGCTCGGAGCGCTTGATGAAGGCGGTGAGATCGGTGCCGGTGAGCTTCACCTCGATGCCGCCGTCCTTCACGTCGGTGACTTCGCAAGTGACGATGGCGCCCTTCTTGACATCGCCGGCTTCGGCGAACGGATCGCCCGCGAGCTGCTTGATGCCGAGCGAGATGCGCTCCTTCTCGACGTCCACATCGAGCACGATGGCCTTGACCACGTCGCCCTTGCGGAATTCGTCGATCACCTGCTCGCCAGGACGATTCCAGTCGAGATCGGAGAGATGGACCATGCCGTCCACATCGCCGTCGAGGCCGAGGAACAGGCCGAACTCGGTCTTGTTCTTGACTTCGCCTTCGACCACCGCGCCGGGGGCATACTTCTCGCCGAACGCTTCCCACGGATTCTGAAGCGTCTGCTTCAGGCCGAGCGAGATGCGGCGCTTGGCGGGATCCACCTCGAGCACCTGCACTTCGACTTCCTGCGAGGTCGAGACGATCTTGCCGGGGTGGACGTTCTTCTTCGTCCACGACATTTCGGAAACGTGGATCAGGCCTTCGATGCCCGGCTCCAGTTCCACGAACGCGCCGTAGTCGGTGATGTTGGTGACGCGACCCTTGAAGCGGGCGTCCACCGGATACTTGGCCTCGATGCCCTCCCACGGATCGCCGAGGAGCTGCTTCATGCCGAGCGAGATGCGGTGGGTCTCGTGATTGATCTTGATGATCTTCACCTTCACCGTCTGGCCGATGTTCAGCACTTCGGTGGGGTGGTTCACGCGGCGCCACGCGATGTCGGTGACGTGCAGCAGGCCGTCGATGCCGCCGAGGTCAACGAACGCGCCGTAATCTGTGATGTTCTTCACCACGCCGTCGATGGCCTGACCTTCTTCGAGGTTCTGGACCAGTTCGTGGCGCTGCTCGGCGCGGGTCTCTTCCAGCACGGTGCGGCGGGAAACGACGATATTGCCGCGGCGGCGATCCATCTTGAGGATCTGGAACGGCTGCTGGTTGTGCATCAGCGGGCCGACGTCGCGGATCGGGCGGATGTCGACCTGCGAGCGCGGCAGGAAGGCCACGGCGCCGTCGAGATCGACGGTGAAGCCGCCCTTGACCTGGTTGAAGATCACGCCCGTGACCTTCTCATTGGCGGTGAACGCCTTCTCAAGCTTGACCCAGCTCTCTTCGCGGCGCGCCTTGTCACGCGAGAGAACCGCTTCGCCCATGGCGTTCTCGACCCGCTCGAGATACACCTCGACCTCATCGCCCACGGCGATGGGCACTTCCCGGCCGGGGCCGGCGAATTCACGAAGGGCAACGCGGCCTTCGGTCTTCAGGCCGATATCGATGATCGCCAGATCCTTCTCGATGGCGACCACAATGCCCTTGACGACGGCGCCTTCCTGCAAATCGGCGCGGCCGAAGCTCTCGTCGAGCAACGAGGCAAAATCTTCACGCGTGGTTTCTGCGAACGACATCTAGTCTCCGAACTGTCTCGCGCCGGCGTCTTTGATATGGACGCCCGTATCGTGCGGATGGTCCGGGAGACACCCGAACCGCCACCGGCAAAGCCGATGGGCCGGCGCAAAGGCCGCTCGATACGAAGCAGGTTGAGGTGTGCAAGGTCAGGCACCGAGCGAAAGCCAAGGCGGGCTGCCTCCGACATATCGAGGGCAGCGTATCCCGCGCCCCCGGCCCGCCCGAACGGCCCTCGCATGAAGGTCACTGTCTCGGACGCGGCTTACGTAGTGCAGAAACGGCTATTTTGCAAGGCTTGCTTGGCTTTCGACCCCGATCTTGGGGAAACCGGCGCATATTGCGGCGCACGTCGCGCGGTTGGGGCTGCGGGCGCCGCCGGCGGCGCGCCGGCCGGGATCAGTCGGTGACGATCTTCACCTTGTCGCCGTAGCGCAGCTTGGCGTCCTTATCGAGCCCGTTGAGGATCAGGAAGCGCTCCATGGGCCGGTCGGGCGTCTGCATGCGGGATGCCATCTTGTCCACCGTGTCGCCGAGGCCGACCGAGACGACGCGGATGCGCAGCGGCTTTACCGTCTCCGCCTCGTCGCTGGCCACGCGGCGGAACGTATCGGCGGCCTCGCGGAACTGCGCGTCCAGCTCCGGCGTCAGGTTCCGCGCGGCGAAGATCAGGCGATAGACATCCGAGCCGAAGCGGATGGCGAACATGCGGAACGACCATTGCTCGCCCCGCGCCACCGCCGTCGCGGCCATGAAGCCGTTCACGGTGAGCGTCTCCACCGAATTGATCTCCACCCCCTCGATCCAGCCGGAGGAGAGGTATTGACCGAGGGACTGGTCGCCGTTCACGCGCACCGCGTCGAGCCGCAGCGCCTCCGAGCCGGAGGCGGTGGCGCCGAGCACGGCCTGGGAGGTGTTCTCCAGCGAGAAGCCCTCCGGCGCCACGAAGGTGAAGCCGAGCTTGGGATGGAAGAACTTGCGCCCGCGCACGAACCCTTCCTTTGGATCGTCGCCATAGACCATGCCGTTGATGGCCGAGAGATAGGCGGCCTTGTCGCGTTCCCCGGTGCTGGCGCCCGACGCGCCGCTGCCATTGGGCGTGGCATATTGGCGGGCATTGGCATTGGCGATGGAAATGCGTTCGGGCGTGGCGGGATGGGTGGACAGGAAGTCCATGTCCGGGGTGGTGCCGGAGGCCATGCCGCCGAGGCCGCCGCCGCTGCTGCGCAGGCTGGCCTGCTTGCCCATGTCGGTGAGGAAGCGCGAGGCGCCGAATGGATCGAAGCCCGCGCGCGCGGAAATGCCGACGCCGATGGCGTCTGCCTCCAGTTCCTGGCCGCGCGAGAAGCTGGCCAGCGACATGCGGCTCTTCTGCATGGCGAGCGCGCCGAGGTCGGGATCGTTGACCACGTCCGAGATCACCCGGCTCACCAGCACCGCTTGCTTGGTCTGGTCCTCGCGGATGGAGGCGTGGCGCGCGATGACGTGGGCCATCTCGTGCGACAGCACCGAGGAGAGTTCGGACGTGTCGTTGGCGAGCGCCAGCAGGCCGCGGGTCACGTAAAGCGAGCCGTCGGGCAAGGCGAAGGCGTTGATGGCGGGCGAATTCAGCACGGTGACGCGATAGCGCAGGTCCGGCCGCTCGGAGGCTGCCACGAGGCGTTCCACCACTTGCTGGATCAGCGCCTTCAGCTCCGGGTCGTCATAGGCGCCGCCGTAGCTTGCCACCAAACGCTCGTGCTCGCGCTTCTGGGCCGGCGTCATCTCCGGCAGCTCGGCGCGGGCCGCGCCGCCGGGAGCTGCGGTGCTGAACCGATCCATGTCGACGCCGGCACAGGCGGTCAGCAGCGTGGACAGGCCGAGCGCGAGCAGGATGGCGCGCAAGACGCGCGCGCCGGGAATGATCCCGGCTCCCTCTGGCTTCGGCCCGAACCCGCCAACCCCCTTCAACGCATCCGCTCCTCGAAATCCAGCGCAGCCGCCGTCCGCAGGGCGAGCATGGGCCCGCCCTCTTCGTTAACCACACCACGCACGTGCACAAAGGTGCCGGGCAAAATGGCGGGAGCGAGGCCGACGCGCGACATTCTGGCAGCGCTGGATGCCGGGAGCGTCACCGTGACATCCTCCCGCCACCGGGGGCCGAAATTGAGATAGAGGAGGCCGTGCACGGAATTGGCGGCGCGCACCCGGCCGTCCACCAGGGTGAACAACCCGACGCGGGCCGCGACGGCGTCCATATCGGCGGCATCGAGGCGCGCGGATGCGGACGCCCACAGGCCCGCCCGCACCGCATGGGCTGCGCTTTCGGCCGCCTTCAATTCCCCCGCGCATGCCGGCAAGGAGGCGGGGTCGGCATAGGCGGCGCCGGCTTGCAGCAGCGCCTGTGCCAGCGGAACGGCGCCTCCGGGGGCGAGAACGAGGGCGTCGGCAACGCGCCGGCCGTAGCGATCCTGTTCGCTTGGGCCCAGCTGAAGCGTGCGGCCGACGAGCGTGGCGCGGGCCGCGGCCTCGGCCTGCGCGGGAATTTCAGGCTCGGGATTGAGACGCGTGGGCAGGACGACGCCCTTCGGCACCAGCCGTTCGCCGCCGGACAGCAAGAGCGCGCCATCGGCGATCCCGGTCACCACCTGCCACGCGCTGCCGGTTTCGGAAGGCGCTGCCTCGGACGAGGCGGGCGGTGTCATGGCCTTCAGCTTCGGGCAGCCGGCCGCATGGGCGGAAGCTGCGCCGAGCCCCGCCATCAACACCGCCAGAACCAAATGCCGCGATCCCCGTGTCAGGGCCAAAACTCCTTGATCCGATTTGGAGCCGATCCAATGGAGGCCATAAGTGTACCCGTCCGCGGCGGATGCTCCAAGCGCAGGCCCGCGCTGACGCCTTCACCCTTTCTTACCTTGCGTTTCCGCATCGGCCGCTGTCCGCCCCTGGATTTTGGCGGGGGAAGATGGTTCCTTTTGAAGGTCGTTTGAAAATGCGGATTCGCGGCATGCTCCGGCATGTCAGCCAAAGGGGCGGTGCGGCGTGTCGGAACGTGCAAAGCGGATGGCCGAGGGGCTCTTCAAACGGCCCGGCTTCTTGATCCGGCGCCTGCATCAGATCTATGTCGCCATCTATCTCCAGGAATGCGAGCGGTTCGGCACCACGCCGGTTCAATCGAGCGTGATGCAGGTGCTCCTGATCCAGCCCGGCCTCGACCAGGCAACGCTCGCGGCGGAGATTGGCGTGGATCGAACCACCACCTCGAACGTGCTGGCCCGGCTGGAGAAACGCGGCCTCATCAAACGGGAGGCGACGGAAGACGACCGGCGCATCCGCCGGGCGTTCCTGACCGAGCAGGGGGAGGTGATGGTCGGCGAGATGCAGGCGGCGCTGGAGAAGGCGCACACCCGCCTCATCGCGCCGCTGCCGGCTGAGGAGCGGGCCCAATTCATCCGCCAGCTGACCCTTCTGGTGGAATCCAACAATGATGAGGGCCGCGCGCTTCTGCGCACTTTATAGGCAGTTATCGCCTAAAAAATCGCATTGACGCGAAAACAATCCATCAGCACACTGACGAAATCAGGGCGGCAGAATAGGGTCGCGCTTTCGGCATCGATATCATCAGTGTGCTGATTATACCGAGCGCTTCGGCGAGGCGAACCACCTGTGCTCACGGGCCGCGTCAACGTGGTCGGACAAGTCAGCGTGAACAGAATGACTCGCATTCCATCCATGCGCGATGAATCCGAATGGGCGCGCGAGATCGGTCCATAAGTGCTGAAACGTTGATAAGAAAAACGAATAGTCCGCCAAGAAAGGGTAGTTCTGTGCAGAGCTTGGATATTTTGGATCGCCAGGGCCTTCGCGGCTTCCTGAACATGGTGGAACGTGAATTCCCGGAAGAAATGCTGCGTATTCAGGGGCGGGTCGAGATCGAGCTTGAATCCACCGCAGTGGTGTTCGAGCTGGAGCGCGCGGGCCGCAGCCCGGTGGTGGTGTTCGAGGATTTGGGCGGCAAGGGCATGCCCTGCGTCACGAATATTGCCGCGAACCGCAAGTTGCTTGCCGCCTGCCTTGGCGTTTCGGCGGCCGAACTGCCGATGGCGTTCCGCGAGCGGTGCCAGAATTATCTGCCCTGCGAGATTGTCGATAACGCCCCCTGGAACGAAGTGGTCATCGAGGGCGACGACATCGATCTGACCAAGCTGCCGATTCCGCTGCAATTCTCGGTGGATGCGGCGCCCTACATCACCGCCGGACAGCTCACCGCGCGCGATCCCAAGACCGGGGTCGACACCACGGGCTTCCACCGCCTGATGCTGCGCGGCAAGAACCGGCTTGGGGTTTCCCTGCATTCGCGCCGCCGCATGTATGAATTCCATCGCCGCGCGGAAGAAATGGGGCAGAATCTTCCGGTCGCCATCACGATCGGCATTCACCCGCTGCACTATATGGGCTCGATGACCTATGCCTATCCGCCCCAGGTGCGGAAGTTCGAGATCATCGGCGGCCTGTTCGGCGAGCCGTATCGTCTCGCGAAGTGTGGCGTCGGGGATCTGGATGTGCCGGCCGGCGCGGAGATGATCATCGAAGGCGAGATCCTCGCCGATGTTCACGAGCCGGAAGGGCCGTTCGGCGAGTTTACCGGCTATGCCTCCTACCGCTCGACGCAGAACGTCTTTGTTGCGCACCGTATTCGCATGCGTCGCGACGCGATGTTCCATAGCGTGACCTCCGGCATGGCGAAGGACCACATTCTGATCTCCTGCGTGACGCGCGAAGGCGAGATCCTCAACGCGCTCAAGAGGAACCTGCCGAACGTCAAGGCTGTGCATGTGCCGCATTCCACCTGCGGGGCCTTCGTTGCCATCATCTCGATGAAGAAGACCGCAGAGGGCGAAGCGCAGATGGCCATCATGGCCACGCTGGGCACCGAACTCTATACAAAGTACGTCATCGTCGTGGATGACGACGTCGATATCTTCGATATCAACGATGTCTTCTGGGCCATTGCGACCCGCGTTCGGGCGGAGAAGGATATTTTCTTCATTCCCGGCGCCAAGGGTGCCATCCTGGATCCGAGCTCCGATCCCGAAAACTTCACCCTGACCAAGATGGGCATCGACGCAACCCGGCCGTCTGGCCGCGATTTTGCGGAGCGGCTTGTTATTTCCGAGGCCGATCGGGCCCGGGCCCGTGCCATCCTGGAAGGCGCCGGGTTGAAGATCCAGGGTTAGTCGAGCGGGCTCGGCGGTCGAAGGTCCAGTCGTATGAGCTTTATTGAAATCAGAAACGTCGATCTCAGGTATGGATCGTCGGCATCGGGAACCCTGGCGGTTTCCGGTGCCAGCCTCGACATCGAGCTCGGCGAATTTGTCGCCCTGGTGGGGCCGAGCGGGTGTGGCAAGTCCACCCTGCTCAAGCTGATCGCCGGTCTCGTGAAGCCGAGCGCGGGGCAGGTGCGCGTCTCCGGGCGCGAGGTGACCGAGCCGCTCAAGACCGTGGGCATGGCGTTCCAGAACGCCACCCTGCTGCCGTGGCGGACCATCCGCGACAACATCATGCTGCCGCTGGAGATCGCTGAGCCCCATCGCCGCACGCTGAAGCAGGACCGCGAAAAGAACCGCGCCAAGGTGGATGCCCTGCTGGAGAAGGTGGGTCTCACCGGCTTTGCCGAGCGCATGCCCTGGCAGCTCTCGGGCGGCATGCAGCAGCGCGCCCAATTGTGCCGCGCGCTGATCCACGAGCCCTCGATCCTGCTGCTGGACGAGCCGTTTGCGGCGCTCGATACCTTCACGCGGGAAGACCTCTGGTCGGTGCTTCAGGATCTGTGGCTGTTCCGCAAATGCACCATCGTGCTGGTCACGCACGAATTGCGCGAGGCGGTCTATCTGGCGCAGACGGTGCATGTGATGTCCTCGCGGCCGGGGCGCCTGATCAAGAACCGGAGCGTGGAGATCGCGCGGCCCCGCACGCTCGAAACCACATTCGAACCGGCGTTCGTGGATGTCGTCCACGAGCTGCGCCAGGCCATCAGCGAGGGGAAAACCCCATGAGCTCCAAGACCCTCGAACGGATCGCCCCGTGGGTGACGACCCTCATCCTGGTGTTGCTCTGGTGGCTGGTGATCGTGGTGTTCGACGTGAAGGCCTATATCCTTCCGACACCGGGCGAGACCATCCAGGCGCTCTACCAATATCGCTACCCGCTTATGACCAACGGCCTGTCGACATTGACCACGACGGTGATCGGCTTTGCCATCGCCGTGGTGTTCGGGCTTGGGCTCGGGATCGTCGTCGGCTCCTCGCGCCTCGCCTATTGCGCCGTCTATCCGGTGATCGTCGCCTTCAATAGCGTGCCCAAGGCCGCGCTGGTGCCGATCCTGGTGGTGTGGTTCGGGCTCGGGTTCGTCCCGGCTGTGATCACCGCCTTCATGCTGTCGTTCTTCCCGGTGGTGGCGAACGTCGCGCTCGCCTTCTCCACCATCGAGCCGGAGCTGACGGAACTGATGCGCTCGCTCGGCGGGTCGCGGCGGGACATGATCGTGAAGATCGGCATCCCCCGGTCGCTGCCCTATTTCTTCGCCTCGCTGAAGATCGCCATCACCTTGTCCTTCGTCGGTTCGGTGATCGCGGAAATCATTGGTGGCAATACGGGAATCGGCAATGTGATGCTGGTCGCCAGCTCTAATTTCAACATGCCGCTGGTGTTCGCCGCGCTGGTGGTGGTGGGCGGGCTCGGCATCGGCATGTATGCCTTGTTCGATCTGTGGGAGCGCCGCTTCACATCCTGGTCGGTGCGCGATGTTGCTTCCACGACCACCGGCGGCGGTTGAGGCGATGCGGATGGCCGATCGGTCCCTGAAGGACTTCGCACTGGAGCTCTACGGCCGCGAGGGCGTGGCGCCCGCGTGCCTGCGGTTGCAGGAGAAGACCGCGCTCAATGTGAACCTGCTGCTGTTCGCGGCCTGGGTCGGCGCCTGCCGCCGGCGGGAGCTTGCGCCGGAGACGGCGGCTGCGGCGGAGGAGCGGGTTGGCGAGTGGCATCGCGACATCGTGCTGCCGCTGCGCGCGGTGCGGCGCCGGCTGAAGACCGGGCCCTATCCGGCGCCAAGTGCCCGGACGGGCGGCCTGCGCGGAACCATACAGGGCGTCGAGATCGGAGCGGAAGTCATTGAGCTTGAAGAGCTTGATGCGTTCTTCCAGGACCTCGCCACGACCCCTTCGCCGGCCGCGCCCGAGCATCTGGCCCGCGCGGCGATGCTGGAGGTGGTTTCGCTCGCGACCGGTCGCGGCGCGGATGCGCAGGAGCGCTCGGATATCGCCATCATCGTTTCGGCCTGCTTCAGCGCGGAGGCTACGCCCCCCGAGTCCCCGGCCGCCCAGCCCAGCCTTCCCAGCGAGACATTCTGATGCGCCGCCTGATCATTGCCCTGACCGGGGCTTCCGGTGCCATCTATGGGGTGCGGGCGCTTCAGATCCTGCGCCAGATCGAGGATGTGGAAACCCACCTCATCATCACGGCCTCGGGGGTGCGCACCCTGCTTGCGGAGACGGATTTCTCTCCCGAGGAGGTGAAGGCGCTGGCGGACCATGTGCACAATTCCAAGGATATCGGCGCCAACCTGTCCTCCGGCTCGTTCGTCACCGACGGCATGCTGGTGGCGCCATGCTCCATCAAGACCTTGAGCGGCATCGCCAATTGCTTCAACGAGGAGCTGGTGGTGCGCGCCGCCGACGTGTGCCTGAAGGAGCGGCGGCGGGTGGTGCTGCTGCTGCGGGAAACGCCGCTCCATGCCGGCCATGTCGACCTGATGGCGCAGGCGACCCGCAATGGCGCCATCATCATGCCCCCCGTTCCTGCCTTCTATCACCGGCCGACTTCGGTGGATGACATCGTCAACCAGACGGTGTCGCGCGCCCTCGATCTGTTCGGCATCGCCTCGCCTTTGGCCAAGCGCTGGAACGGGAAGGACGTGGATTAGGGCCGGCGGAAAAGCCCGCCCGCCCGGGTCTCAGTCCAAAAATGTTTCACGTGAAACAAAGGGTTAGCGCGGACGAAGCGTGGTTTCGTGGCGCTTCGCACCGGCTTTTCGGCGGATGAAGGTGCCAATTCGCCCGAACGTTCGTGCCGAACTTCGGCGAACGCCTGTGCGCACGCGGCGAGATCGGTCGCGATGCCGTCCGTGCCGCAGGCGCGGGCCTTGCCCCTAGCGGTCCGGAAAAGGTTCGACGTGGACCTCGGCGGTGCGGCCCACATACAGCGCGCGGCGGCCGGAGAAGGAAACCATGTAGCCGGCACACCCCGCCGCCACGGCTTTGCGGCAGAAGCCCCTGTAGGTATAGCCGGGAACCTGCTGCTGCGCTTCGCGGATCGCGGCCTGCATGAGGGCGGCATCCAGGCTCGGCGCGACCGCTCCCTCGGCGGCGGGGATCGGCAATTCCAGGCTCGCGCCGTCCGCCAGATAATAGGTGGCCGCCGCCCGGCGGAAGTCGACGGAATAGCTTTCGAAGCCCGCTTCCATCAAGGTCCCGACGATCTGCGGAAAGGTCATGGTGTTGCCCTCCGCCGCATCGAGGCAGGCGCGGGCGACGGCTTTCTGTTGATCCTTCATGTGCGTCTCCGTAAGGCCGGCTCCACCGGATTCATGCGAGCGGCAGTGCCGTCATGTGGCCGCGCTCGGCGAGGCGGTTCAGGAGCCGCTCCAGCGTCTCGCGTTCATCGCCCGTGAGGCAGTCGAAAAATTCCGCATCGTTGCGGTCGGCCAGCGCGGCCAGTTCCGGCACCAGCGCGGTGCCGCGCTCGGTCAGCCCAAGGGTCTGCGCGCGGCCGTCGTCGGCATTGGCCTCGCGCACGATCAGCGTTTTGACGATCAACCTTTCGGCGAGCTTGGAGATCGCGCCCCGTGTCATGCCCATGGCGTCCGCGAGGCGGCTGGGCGGCATGGGGTCCTTGCCATAGAGCGTCCGCATCACGCTCCATTCGGCGACCGTCACGCCCTTGTCGGCGAGCTTGGTCGCGAAGGCATGGGACACGTGATTCGACACCATGCGCAGCCGAAAGCCGAGATGGGCGGAGAGGTCCGAAACGGGCGGCACGCGGGGCATGGCGGCTCCTTGATTGACTAGGAAACTAAATCAGGATGATTTCCTAGTCAACCATCTGTTGCTCAGTCTCCAGGGGGCGGGCCGCCCGAAGCACGGGCGATGAGGGTCGATCGCTCGTGCGTCGGGTCAGGTCAGGCCCAGTAGAGGCGGGCGGGATTGTCCACCAGCACCTGCTGGCGCAGGGCGTCCGTGGCCAGCCAGCGGCCGGCGAGGTCCACCAGATCGGTGGTGTCGGGCATGGCGTCCCAGAGTTCGGAATGGGGCCAGTCGCTCGCCCACAGCAGGCGGTCGGGCCGCGCGGCGACCAGCGCCTCCACCAGGGGCAGCAGATCGTCGAACGGCGCGCCGAGGCGGCTCGCGCGATAGGGCGCGGAGAGCTTCAGCCACAGCCGGCCGCTCTCCAGCAGGCGCAGCAGATTGCGGAAGGGCGCGCTCGACGGGCCGAGCCGCGGGTCCGGCAGGCCGAAATGGTCCACCACCAGGGGCACCGGCACGGCGGCGAACAGATCGTCCAGCTCGGCCAGCCGCTCCAGCGAGGTCTGCAGCTGGATATGCCAGCCCAAGGGGGCGATGCGGGCGGCGAGCCGGGGCACGTCCTCCAGCTTCAGGCCGCCGGGATTGCGGGCATTGACGCGCACGCCGCGCACGCCCTGCGCATGCAGGGCCGCCAATTCGGCATCCCCGGTTTCCGGCGCCACCACGACCACGGCACGGAAACGCTCCGGCGCGCGGGCCATGGCATCGAGCTGGGCACGGTTGTCGGTGCCGTAGACGCTCGGCTGAACGAGCACGGCACGGGCGATGCCCGTGTGGGCCATCATCGCGAGATAGGTTTCCAGCGTGCAGAGCTGCGGCGTGTAGTTGCGCGCCTCCGCCAGCGGATAGTCGGCCCTGGGGCCGAAGATATGCATGTGGCAGTCGCAGGTGCCTTCGGGCAAAGCGAAGTCGGGGGCCCGCGCGGGCGCGCGGGGCGGCAGGCAGAGCGGGGCGTAGGCCGGCTCCGCCCCGTCCGTCGCGCTCATGCCCCGCCGACCCCGCCGCGCCGCAGGAAGTCGAAGTCGCAGCCTTCGTCCGCCTGCAGCACGCTGTCCACGAACAGGCGCGCATAGCCGCGCTCGGGCAGGGCGGCGGCGGGCTCCAGGGCGAGGGCGGCGCGCCGGGCGTCCATCTCGGCCTCGTCCACCAAAAGATCAATGCGCCGGCCCGCCACGTCCAGGCGGATGCTGTCGCCGGTCTTCACCAGGCCGAGCGGGCCGCCGGCGGCGGATTCGGGCGTCATGTGCAGCACGATGGTGCCGAAGGCGGTGCCGCTCATGCGGGCATCCGAAATGCGCACCATGTCCTTCACGCCCTGGCGGGCGAGCTTCTTCGGGATCGGCAGATAGCCCGCTTCCGGCATGCCCGGCGCGCCCTTGGGGCCGGTGTTGCGCAGCACGAGCACATCCTGCGGCGTCACGTCGAGGTCGGGATCGTCCACGCGCGCGGCCATGTCCTCCACCGATTCGAACACCACGGCCCGGCCGGTGTGCTGGAGCAGGGCCGCGCTCGCCGCCGCCTGCTTGATGATGGCGCCGCCGGGGGCAAGATTGCCGTAGAGCACCGCCATGGAGCCCTCGGCCTTGATGGGATTGTCGCGCGAGCGGATCACATCCTGCCCCGGCACGTCCTCGGCGCGCGCCACCACGTCGGCGAGCGTGCCGCCGGTGAGGGTGGGGGCGTCGAGATCGATCAGATCGCCCAATTGCTTCAACAGCTTGGGCAGGCCGCCGGCGTGATGGAAATGCTCCATGTAATGCGCGCCGGAGGGCTTGAGATCCACCAGCACCGGCACCGTGCGACCCAGCTCGTCGAGCGTGTCGAGGTCGAAGCCGTATTTCGTGCGGTTGGCGATGGCGGTGAGATGGATGATGCCGTTGGTGGAGCCGCCGATGGCCTGGAGCACCACGGCGGCGTTGCGGAAGGCGGTGGGGGTGAGCAGCTCGCTCGGGCGCGGGCCGCCGGTCACCGCCATCTGCGCCGCCACGCGCCCGCTCTCCTCCGCGAGGCGGATGCGCTCGGCGTGAGGGGCGGGAATGGTCGCGCTCATGGGCAGCGACAGGCCCATGGCCTCGGTGATGCAGGCCATGGTGGAGGCGGTGCCCATCACCATGCAGGTGCCGACCGAGGGGGCGAGGCGGGAATTGACGGTTTCGATCTCCACCGCGTCGATCTCGCCGGCGCGATGGGCGCTCCACAGGCGGCGGCAATCGGTGCAGGCGCCGAGCACCTCGCCCTTGTGATGGCCGACCACCATGGGCCCGACCGGCACAACGACCGTGGGCAGATCCACGCTCACCGCGCCCATGATCTGGGCCGGCAAGGTCTTGTCGCAGCCGCCGATCACCACCACCGCGTCCATGGGCTGGGCGCGGATCATCTCTTCCGTGTCCATGGCCATGAGATTGCGCAGGAACATGGAGGTGGGGTGGGCGAAGCTCTCGTGGATCGAGATGGTGGGGAACACCATGGGCATGCCGCCCGCAAGCATGACGCCGCGTTTTACCGCTTCCACCAGCGCCGGCACGTTGCCGTGGCAGGGATTGTAGTCGCTATAGGTGTTGGTGATGCCGATGATCGGACGGTCGAGGGCATCGTCCGAATAGCCCATCGCCTTGATGAAGGCCTTGCGCAGAAACAGCGCAAATCCCTCGTCCCCATAGCTCGTCAATCCCTTGCGCAGCCCCTTGGCCATGCCCGTTCTCCCGTTGGCCGATCGTCGCGCCGACCCGACGGCACCCTATCCAGGGCTTCCATATTGTCAATAATTTTAGGCGCATGAGCGTTTGATTGAAGATTCCTGCGCGCTAACGCCAATTATTATTGACAATCTTGCGCCGCGCAGTCCAACTTCCGGGCAAAACAAACCTAGGGAGGACATGCTTATGAAATGGGGTCGGTTTGGATGTGCGGTCGCTGCGGCGGCGTTGAGCATCGGATGCATGGGGCCAGCGCTGTCGGAGCCGGTGCAGGTCAATATGTGGAGCAATTGGCCCGACGAGCCGGCCAAGAAGGATTGGGTCTCCGCCCGGGTCAAGGAATTCGAGGCCGCCAATCCGCAGTGCTCGGTGAAGCTGAGCTTCATCCCCAAGGCGGATATCTACACCCAGGCCAAGTCTGCGGTGCGCACGGGGCAGGCCCCCGACATCTTCTATCTTGAGCCCGACCAGCCGGAATTCCTCGCCGGCGGGTTCCTCGAGCCCCTCGACAGCTATATCGACCTCGCCGGTCTCGAAGACTGGGCCAAGCCCGCCTGGACCTCCAAGGGCAAGGTCTACGGCCTCCCGGTCGAGGCCTATACGGTCGAGCTCTATTACAACAAGGATCTGGTGAAGAAGGTCGGCGTCGATGTGCCGGCCAATTTCCAGCTCACCCAGGCCCAGTTCACCGATCTGGTGAAAAAGGGCGTCGCCGCCGGCATCACCCCGATCTCGCAGGGCGTCGGCGACCGTCCGTTCCCCGGCGGCCTCGTGCTGTACGAAGCGCTGCTGCGCAAGCTCGGCCCCGAGGATTACGGCAAGCTGCTGGACGGCACGCTCTCCTACAAGGATCCGCGCGTCATCGAAGTGATGGAATGGGTGAAGGGCCTGGTGGATGCCGGCGCCTATCCCAAGAGCTTCTCCACGCTGAAGCTCGGTGAATCCCACTTCTATTTCTACAACACCCCCGGCTCGCTCACCTTCCCCGACCCGAGCTGGTTCACCGGCCGCGCCTTCGCCGCGCCGGAGAGCGGCGGCATGCCGGCGAACTTCCCGCTCGGCATCATGCAGTTCCCCGCCATGGACGGCGGCAAGTGCCCCGAGTGCAAGACGCTCGCCGTCGCCGGCAGCTTCGTGATGTACTCCAAGGGCAAGAACAAGGACTGCGCGGGCGCCTTGCTGAAGTCCATGGCCACCCGTGAGAACGGCACCAAGTGGATGGAGCAGGTTTCGCTCCAGACCGGCCTTGCCTCCGACCCGAGCAAGATCAAGAGCGCGCATGCGGATTATTTCGCCGAGCTGAATGCGCGCAACAAGGGTGTCAAATACTTCTTCGGCACCCCGCTGTTCCATTATCGCGCCAAGTGCGCGGAGACCTATACGCAGGTGATGAACAACGCCTTCCCGGCCGGGCTCATCAGCGTGCAGGACGCCGCCGACAAGATGAACGCCGCCTGCTTCAAAGGGTGAGGGTGCATGTCCCAGGACGCGACGATGACTTCCACCGCGGCCCGGCCGGACGACGTCAAGTCGCCCGGCTCGGTGGCGGACCCGCGGCGGACCTCATGGCCCGTGCTCGTGGTCTTCCTGGTGCCGGCGCTGGCCATTTACGTGGGGCTGACGGCCTATCCGGCCTTCCGCACCATCTATGACAGCTTCTTCACCATCGAGGGTCTCGACGCGACCTTCGTGGGCCTCGACAATTACCGCGCGCTAATGTCGGACGAGACCTTCTGGGTCGCCGTGCGCAACACCTTCGTGTGGTCGTTCATCGCTCCCGTCCTGGACGTGTCCACCGGGCTGCTGCTGGCGCTGGCGCTTTATGCCGGCGTTCCGTTCGCCCGGTTCCTGCGCGTGGCGTGGTTCACGCCCGTGCTCCTGTCCTATGTGGTCGTCGCGATCCTGTGGATGTGGATCTACAATTACGACTGGGGCATCCTCAACGAGCTGCTGCGCGCGGTGGGCCTCGGCGCGCTCGCCGAATCCTGGCTCGGCGATCCCAATCTCGCGCTCGGCGCGCTGATCGTGACCCATGCCTGGAAATGGGCCGGGTTCAACATGGTGGTGTGCCTTGCTGCCATCCATTCGCTGCCCGGCGAGGTGCTGGAGGCGGCCGAGCTCGACAATTGCGGCTGGGGCGCGAAGCTGCGGCACGTGATCGTGCCGATGCTGCGGCCGACGCTGCTGAACCTCTACATTCTCGCCTTCATCGGCAAGATGAAGATCTTCGATCTGGTGTGGATCATGACTGGCGGCGGTCCGCTCTGGGCCACCGAGACGGTCTCGACCTATGTCTACAAGCGGGCGTTCAACTGGAACACGTTCGATCTCGGCTATCCCTCCGCCATCGCGACGGTGTGGTTCGGCGTGGTGTGCGCCGCCGTGGTCATCCTGAACCGGGTGCTCGCCTCCAAGGACCGGCTGGAATACTGACCCATGGCCCTCTTTTCCATGCTCGGCGCCCGCGACCCCGGCGCCACCCCCTTGCCGCGCCTGTTCGCGCGCGGCGGCCTCGCCTTGGTGATCGGCGCCTATACGATCTATACGCTCGGCCCGTTCCTGTGGCTCGCCTCCATGTCGGTGCGCACCACCGGCGAAATCAGCCTCGACCATTATGCCTGGCCGAGCCCGTTCCATTGGGAACAGTTCCGCATCGCCTGGGTGGATTCCAATTTCGCCACCTATTTCTGGAACTCCACCCTGGTCGTGGTCGGCGCCGTGGCGGTGGTGACTTTGGTGGGCGCGGCGGCGGCGCATGCCTTGGCGCGCTATCGCTTCAAGGGCAATCGCCTGATCTATGCGGTGCTGTTCTCCTCCATCATCTTCCCGCCGCAGATCACCTTGATTTCGCTCTACCAGATCCTGGTGGACTATAATCTCTACAACAGCCTGCTCGGGCTGACCCTGGTCTATATCTCGCTGCAGCTTCCCTTGACCGTGTATCTGCTGGAGGGCTTCTTCGCCCGCATCCCGCAGGACCTGTTCGACGCCGCGAAGATGGACGGCTATGGCGACATCGAGATCTTCCGCCGCATCGTCCTGCCCATCGGCATGCCGGCGATCGCCACCACGCTGATCCTGAACTTCATCCAGCTCTGGAACGAGTTCCTGTTCGCCGTCGTGCTCATCACCGACCCGGACAAGCGCACGCTGCCGATCGGCATCCGCGCCTTCATGGGCGATCATTTCCAGGACATCGGCATGATCGCCGCGGGCGTCATGATCTCGGTGGTCCCGGTCATCCTCGCCTACATCTTCTTCTCGGAAAAACTCATCCGCGGCATGACTGCCGGCGCGGTGAAGTAGGGGTTAAGCGCAATGTCGGTCGTCATTCTCGACAAGCTCTGCAAGCGCTACGGCACCAGCCAGTACGCCGTGGACCATGTGGACCTGCACATTCGCGACGGCGAGTTCATGGTGCTGCTCGGCCCGTCCGGCTGCGGCAAGTCCACCACCCTGCGCATGGTCGCGGGGCTCGAGACCATCAGCGAGGGCACCTTGTCCATCGACGGGCGGGTGGTGAACAATGTCGCCGCCAAGGACCGCGACATCGCCATGGTGTTCCAGTCCTATGCGCTCTATCCGCACATGACGGTGGGCGAAAACCTCGCCTTCGGCCTGCGCCGCCGCAATGTGAACGCGGCGGAGATCGAGCGCCGCGTGAAGGAAGCCGCCGACATCCTCGGCCTCGGCGCGCTGCTCGCCCGCAAGCCCAGCGCGCTCTCCGGCGGCCAGCGCCAGCGCGTCGCGCTCGGCCGCGCCATGGTGCGTGAGCCCATGGTGTTCCTGTTCGATGAGCCGCTGTCGAACCTCGACGCGGCGCTGCGCGTCAACACCCGCAACGAGCTGATCAAGCAGCACCACCGCCTCGGCTCCACCATGATCTACGTGACCCACGACCAGGTGGAAGCCATGACCATGGGCACGCGGATCTGCGTGATGAACGGCGGGAAGGTGGCGCAGATCGGCGCGCCGCTCGACGTCTATTGGGAGCCGGCCGACACCTTCGTCGCGCGGTTCCTGGGGTCGCCCCCCATGAATCTGTTCACCGCGCCGCTGCGCCGGAGCGCGGACGGCTTCCTGCTGGAGGAGGGCGCGTTCCATACGCCGCTCACCCGCTGGAGCGCCGCCTCGCTCGCCCCCTATGCCGACCGCAAGATCACCTTCGGCGTGCGCGCGGAAGACCTGCATCTCGACCCCGCCGCGGCGGGGGAGGGGCTGCGCGGCCGCATTCGCGGCAAGGCCTTCGCGATCGAGCCGCTGGGCGCGGAAACCCTGGTGGTGCTGGAAACCCCGCTCGGCGAGTGCACCGCGCGCCTGCCGCGCAACGTGATGGTGCGCCCCGGCGACGAGGTGCACCTCGCCTTCTCCGCCAGCGCGGCCTATCTGTTCGATGCCGAGACCGGCCGGGCGATCTCCGGCGAACGCACCGCCCAGGGCGCGCTCGCCGCGGCGCGTGGCCTGCAATGAGCCGCGCGCTTCGCATCGGCCTGATCGGCGCCGGCTGGGTCACGCAGCATCACCTGGTGGGCTGGCAAGCGCTGGCCGGCCGGGCGCGCGTGGTCGCCATCGCCGATCCCTCGCCCGAGCGGGCAGGCGAGCGGGCCGCGCAGTTCGACATTCCCGCCGTGTTCGCCAGCGCCGAGGCGATGCTGGACGGCGCGGAGCTGGACGCCGTCGATATCGCCGCCCCGCGCGCGGTCCATGCCGAGCTGGTGCGCCTCGTCGCGGCGCGCGGCCTGCCGATCCTGTGCCAGAAGCCGCTTGCCCCGACGCTTGCGGAGGCCGAGCAATTGGTGGCGGACGTGGCCGGTTCGGTGCGTCTGATGGTGCATGAGAACTGGCGGTTCCGCGCCTATTATCGAGACGCCGCCCAATGGCTGCGCGACGGCCGCATCGGCAAGGTGAAGGCCGCCCGCCTCACGCTCGCCACCAGCGGCACGGTGCCCGACGCCGAGGGCCAGTATCCCGCTTTGGTGCGCCAGCCCTACATGCGCCACGAAAAGCGCATGCTGGTGGCGGAAGTGCTGATCCATCATCTCGACACGCTGCGCATGCTGCTCGGCCCGCTGAAAGTGGAGGCCGCCGCCTTGACCCGCACCTGCCCGGTGCTGGCGGGCGAGGACGGCGCGGTGATCCAGCTTGCCACGCCCGAGGGGAATGGCGTCGGCGTGTTCGCGAGCTTTGCCGTCCACGGCGCCCCGCCGGCCCAGTCCGACTGGGTGGAGATTCTGGGCGAGACCGGCACCATCCGCCTCGCCGGCGATACCCTGTCCTGCTTCGGGGAAAATCCCGCCGCGCAGGTCTATGATCTGCCCACCTGCTACCGGGACTCCTACAGCGCCACCATCGCGCATTTCATCGCCGGGCTCGAAACCGGTGCGCCGTTCGAGACCGCGCCTGAGGACAATCTTGAAACCTTGCGCCTGGTGGAGGATTGCTATCGCCTGTCCGGCTTTGAACGGGACACGCGGGGATGATGGAAAGCTCGACACCTGAGGGCGCGACCCCCGCCGGGCGTGATGCCAGCCAGGCGGAAATCGTGCGCGAGATCGAAGAGGACATCATCTTCGGCCGGTTTTCTCCGGGCTCGCGTCTGGTCGAGGACACGCTGATGGCGCGCTATGGCGCCAGCCGCCATTTCATTCGCCAGGCCCTGGTGCAGCTGGAACGCACCGGCATCGTGCGGCGCGAAAAGAATGTGGGCGCGACCGTTTGCTCCTATTCCGCGCAGGAAGTGCAGCAGATCTACGAAGTGCGCGAGATGCTGACCCGCCAGGCCGCGCTCATGATCGCGCTGCCGGCCGCGCCGGAGCTGATCGAGAAGCTCAGCGCGATCCAGGCCGATTATGCCCGTTTCGCGGCCCAGGGCGACCTGCGCGGCATCCATGAAACCAACGATGCCTTCCACATCGCCCTGTTCTCCGCATGCGGCAACCCGTATCTGGTGCGCTCGCTCCAGGACTATATGGGCCTCACCTTGCCGATGCGCGCCAAGAACCTCGCCGACACCGAAGGGCTCGAAGTCTCCCGCCGCCAGCACGAGACCATGATAGAACTCCTGCGCGGGCGCGATTCCTGGGCGCTGGCGCAATTGTGCGTCGAACACATGCATCCCAGCAAAGCGGATTATCTCAAACGCGTGGCCGCGGGCGCTCAGCCCGCGCGCCTCGGCATTGCCGGCTAGAGCGCGATCCACCCATATGGGTGGCGAATCGCCCTCTAACTTATTGAATAGAGGCGGATTCACTGCCCATATTGAAACGCCTTGGGCGATTCAATATGGGCAGATCCGGCTCTAGACACCCACCCCTGTTACGGGGGAGCATGAGGACATTCCATGGATCTCGGACTTAAGGATAAAACCGCACTGGTGCTGGGCGCCGGCGGCGGCCTTGGCAGCGCCATCGCGGCGACCCTCGCCCGCGAAGGGGCGAAAGTGGCCCTCGGCGATATCGATTCCGCGGCGATCGAGCGCGTCGCGGCCGCCATCAAGGACGCCGGCGGCACGGCCCTCGCCCTGCCGGCCTGGGACCTGGCCGACCTGTCCCTGATCGAGACCCAGATCGCCGCCATCGAGGCGCAGTTCGGCTCCGTGGACATTCTGGTGAACAACACCGGCGGTCCCCCGCCCACCCCGGCCGCCGGCCAGGACCCGGCGCTGTGGAGCAAGAGCTTCCAGCAGATGGTGCTCTCCGTCATCGCCCTCACCGACCGGGTCCTGCCGGGCATGAAGGCGAAGAAGTGGGGCCGCATCGTCACCTCCACCTCCTCGGGCGTGGTGGCGCCGATCCCCAATCTCGGCATCTCCAACGCGCTGCGCCTCTCGCTGGTGGGCTGGTCCAAGACGCTGGCCCGCGAAGTGGCGCGCGACGGCATCACCGCGAACATCGTGCTGCCGGGCCGCATCGCCACCGACCGCATCAAGTTCCTGGACGAGCAGAAGGCCAAGCGCGAAGGCAAGAGCGTGGAGCAGGTCTCTTCCGAGAGCACCGGCACCATTCCCATGGGCCGCTACGGCGAGCCGCAGGAATACGGCAATGTGGTCGCCTTCCTCGCCTCCGCGCCCGCGTCCTATCTCACCGGCTCCGTCATCCGCGTGGATGGCGGGCTGATCGCCTCCATCTGAGTGATTGCCATGCTTCTGGACGCAACGGCCTCCGGCCTGTTCCCCATCGCCCCGACCCCCTTCCATCCCGACGGCCGCATCGACGAGGCCTCGGTCAATACGCTGATCGAGCGCTATCTCGCCGCCGGCGCGACCGGCGTCACGGTGCTCGGCATCATGGGCGAGGCGCCCAAGCTGGAGCCGGAGGAATCGCTCGCGATCACCTCCCGCTTCATCGACGGCTTCGGCAAGCTGCCGGTGATTGTCGGCGTCTCCGCTCCGGGCTTCGCCGCCATGCGCTCGCTCGCCCGCCAGGTGATGGAGAAGGGCGCGGCCGGCGTGATGATCGCCCCGCCGCCCGCGCTGCGCACCGATGACCAGATCACCGGCTATTACCGCCAGGCGGTGGAAGCCATCGGCACCGACGTGCCGTTCGTGATCCAGGACTATCCGCTCACGCTGACGGTGCAGATGACCCCCAAGGTGATCCGCCAGATCGTCGAGGAGAATCCCTCCTGCGTGATGCTGAAGCATGAGGACTGGCCGGGCCTGGAGAAGATCTCCACCCTGCGCAAGTTCCAGGCCGAAGGCTCCCTGCGGCCGATCTCGATCCTCACCGGCAACGGCGCGCTGTTCCTGGATTTCGAGATGGAGCGCGGCGCCGACGGGGCGATGACCGGCTATGCCTTCCCGGAAATGCTGGGCGACGTGGTGCGCCTGCAGAAGGAAGGCAAGCGCGACGAGGCGCACGACCTGTTCGACGCCCATCTGCCGCTGGTGCGCTACGAGCAGCAGCAGGGCGTCGGCCTCGCCACCCGCAAATATGTGCTGATGAAGCGCGGCTTCATCGCCTCCGACGCCCAGCGCAAGCCGGGCGCGGCCCTGACGGATGCGGCGCGCGCCGAGATCGACTATCTGCTCGCGCGCCTCGCCCGCCACGATCCGCGGGCGCGGATCTGAGCTTTATCTTTGCGCGGGCGCGGATCTGATCCTCGCCTTTCTCCGTCCCCGCCGCAGCGAAGGCGGCAGGGACGGCATCTGAAACGACGGCGGCGCGGCCTTGTTCGCGCCGCCGTTTTTTTGCGCCTATGGCTGCGGTTCCGCCGCGCTTTCCGCCTTCAAGCTGCATGTGGAGCCTGCGCGCCCCGTCTTCCAACACGCCGGCCCTTGGGTTAGAACTGCCCCGGGCTCCCGGTAGCTCAGCAGGATAGAGCACAGGTTTCCTAAACCTGGGGTCAGGGGTTCGAATCCCTTCCGGGAGGCCAAACGCACGCTTCAGAGCGTCGCGCAAGGCTTCAAAATCATTTTAAATCAATGACTTGATCCTATTTCATGGGGCCGTGGCATATCTCGATGTCCCGTTGCATCTCATCGATTTGAGGCATGTGCGTAGGCATCTGCCGCGTGCCGACAAAAGAGATGCCTACAGATGCCTTTAACCGACCTCGCGCTTCGCAATGCCAAGCCGAAGGACAAAGCTTAGAAGCTATTGGATGTCTTCGCGCCCTTCGCTCGCCGCGGCGCGCAGCGCCTGATGCATTCAAACGAACAAGGGACGTTGCACCGTGAAGGAGGCGTTCTGCTCATCCTGATGAGAGGCCTGGATCGGCCGATGAAATACACCCCACCCTCAGACCGATTGCTGAAGCGCCGTGCATTAGCCAAACTGAGGCATCAGGCAAGGCCGCACCTGCCGCCGAGAAGATGTCGGTGCTGAATGCAGTATTTATGGTTTGATGTACCGGAAAGCGGCAACACCGACGGGGTCGGGCTCCACCCCGACCCGGCGGGAGCCGAACGGGCGACACAGAATGGTGTGATCCCGGCTCGGGATGCCGTCGCTCCCGATGCCCGTTTAGCCCTGATCATCGGAAATGGGCGCTACCACCGTCAGCCTTTGAGCAACCCGGTGCGCGACGCCGAAGAAATCACCTGGGGTCTGGAAGGGCTCGGCTTCACGGTGCGCCTTCTGAAGAATGCGGACCTCACCCAGATGCAGGAGGCGATCATCGCCTTCGCGAACGATGTGGACGCGGCCGGCCGGTCCGCGATCGCCTTCGTCTATTATGCCGGGCACGGCCTCCAGGCGGACGGCGTCAATTTCCTCATCCCCATCGGCGCGGACATCTCATCCGCCCGCCATCTTTCGGCGCGTGCGGTGCCGCTCGACACCATCGCGCGGGAGCTTGGCCGGTGCGCCCACAAGGCCACCGTCATCGTCCTCGATGCGTGCCGCAACACGTACATGGAGGAGGGTGAAGACGGAGTTTCTGTTTCTGCGACCGAGGGGCTCGCCACAGCCAAGCTGCCTCGCCCGTCCGAACTGATCTATTCCACCGCCGCCATGGCTTCGGCCCAGGATGGCTGGGGCGGCCATAGCCCGTTCGCCGTCGCGCTGACGGAGGCGATGCCCAGCCTCTTGAAACCCGGCACGCGGATCCAGGATGTGTTCGATACGGTGGCGGCGAAGGTGGCGCTGTGGACCGGCGAGACCCAGACGGTCGCCGTCTATCGCGAAGGCCTGCTCCCACCCTTCACTCTGACGGCGGAGGACGAAGCGCGGCTGCGGGACTGGAGCAAGCGGCCCTACCGCCTCAGCCGCCGGCAAATTCTGCTGCGCACCGCCGCGGGCCTCGCGGTGGCCGTGCTGGTCGGCGCGACCGGCCTCTGGCTCTCGCTCTATCCCGAGACACGCACGGGCCTGCTGCTGCGCGCGCACCTGCTGGATTCGACCCAATATGATTTCACCTGCGCCCCACCATGGGACGGGCCGGCCGACAAATATGGCCTGACACGGCGCGACTGGTGCCTGGAACTGGACGATGAAGGCAACATCGAGAAGGTCCGGAACGCGGGCAAGTGGAGCGTCGTGGAGGCGGGTTTCCGGGATGGAGATCCCAAGGCCCTTGCCCTGAAGGCCGTGGAGGCGAACCTTGAAGCCTCGAAGGTCCAAGGCGCGGAGCGCCAGCGCCTGATGGCGCAAGCGCGCAGCCTCGGTGGGCGGGCGGGCGCCACGGATCTGCCGCGCGGACAATTGCTCGCCTGGACCCTCGGGGATCGTCTCGCGGACCTGAACGTCAATTTTGCCGATATGGTGCGCGACCTCGAATCCGCCGGCGCCAAGGGGGTGCTGGCGGCGAAGATCGTCGCACGCATCATCGCCCGGCAGTTCAACTCCACGCGGCCGGGTCGCGTGCCGGCGGCGAGCGATGACGGCGTGGAGGCGGCACTGCGGGAAGCGGACCTGTCCGATCCCAGCGGGAAGACGGCCTATGGCGCTGCGGCCGCCTATCGGGGCGGCGGCGGATTGCTGACGGGCATCGAAGACCTGGCGCGCTACCGGGCATGGCTGCGAAAGGCGGCATTCGCCGGCGTCCCGGCGGCAGCTGACGAACTGCTGACGCAGGCGGCCTCTGATCCCGAGCTCCAGCTTTCGGATGCCGAGCGCTTTCAGCTCATGACCATTGCTGCGAAGGATGACGGAACGCCCGGACTCTATTGGAAGGCGCGGTTGCAGATGCAGCCGGACGGGCAGGGCGCTCCCGCAGCCCTGCCGCCGCCAGGCGCCCTCGAGCTCCTGTCCCAGGCCGCCGCCCAGGGCTTTCCGCCGGCGGTGGCGGACATGGCCCGCTATTATCTCTCCGACCGGGGTGGTCAGGGACCGGACCCGGAGGCGGCCCTATCGCTGTTGCGCCGTCTGAGCGCCGATGGCGATGCCCGCGCGACCCTCACGCTTGCCCGCCTCTTTGCCTTCGGGAGAGGATCTTCCACGGATGCGGCGCGCATCAGGCCCGACCCGGCTGAGGCGCTCAAACTGCTGAAGACCCCGCAGCTGGCGAACGATCCGGTGGCCCTGGATCTGCGCGCGCAGATCCTGCGCTATGGCCCCGCCGCGACCCGCGACCCCTCCGGCGCGGTCGCGCTCTGGCAGGTCGTGGAGCAGCGGCTTCCCTTCCCGCAAATCTCACAGCGGGCCGGCTTTGAGCTGAGCCGCGCCTGGACCGAGGCGAAGCTGGAGGCAGGCGCCGCCCCCGCTTTCACCTTTCTGAACGGTGACGCGGACGCGCCGGTGCACGTGACCGCGCTCCTGGCCGCCGACTGCGCCGACTGCCGGTCGTTCCTCAACAACACGTTGCGTCCCTTGCTGCGCGCGTTTCCCGAACGAGCGAAGGTCCGCTTCGAGATCCGCCCCATTTGGCGCGATGGAGACGAAGCGACCTTCCAGGCCGCGCAGGTGGCCGCCTGCGCGACGGATCCGGAGGTGCGGTTTCGGATCTTTGGCTTCCTTCTCAACGGCATGGAGGACTGGCTTCACCTCTCTGCCACAGCGGATCGGCTCGCTGCCTTCTCTCGCCTCATCGATCCCATCAAGGGGCGGCCGGACGACTTGCAGGACTGCATCGGCAACCCCTCCGTTCGCGCCGCCCTGCTGCGCCAACGCAACGCAGCGGTGGGGGAATTCGGCCCGGCTCTGCCGCAGGTCTACGTATCCGGCACGCTGGGTGACCCGCGCTCCCCGGCGCAGATCGATGACCTGATCACCGGGGAGTTGAGGGCCTTCGACGCCTTTGCCTCGAAGTGAGATTTAGCCCGCCGGCACCTCTGAGCATGAGGGCCGACGCAGCGTCGCATAGCGCCCCAGCCCGGCGACAAGCGGGATTTCACCGACACTGCGGGTCCACGTGCCATCCTTCAGAGCGAGAGAGACGGTGTAGACCGCGCCCACCGGCTGCCAGTCGCTCCATTTGCCCCTTGTCCCATTCTTGCCCACCGAAATCTGGCGGCCCGCTGCCGCGCTGTAGGTCAGCACGCCCTTCCATTCGATGCCGTTACGATGATCCACGTCCGAGGTATTCTCCCGTCCATCCAGGCGCACATCGGAATACATGACGTAGATGGTATGACCGGAAGGTGTCGCTGCGGGAACCGGAGAAAGGCTCTGGGTGAAGCCACCAGCCGGCGGCGGCGCAACATCGATGGCCACCACATAGTCCGATCCGCATTTGGCGCGGAACGTCTCGAACGCGGCATTGGCCTCCTGCCGAGCCTCCTCCTCCGCGGGAGAGTTGGCCAACAAGTGCGGAAGGAAGAAGGCCCCGAGGCCGATAACGATGGGCAGGGCGGCGGCGATATACGGGATCACTTTCACTGCGGTGCTCCTTTCCTCGTTGGCACGCAGATGTCAGCCCATCAGGGCGGCGAGATACTTGTTCCAGAACGCGAGGAGCGGGCCGGTGAGGTTGAACTGCTGGAGCGCCTGGCAGTCGTACCGCGTGAGAAGCGCGGCGGTGTCGGAAGCGCCATTGTCCAGCTCGCTCACGACCATGACCTGCATGGCGGCCGCGAACTCGTCCCGGGCCTTCTCCGCCCGGAAGGACTGCTCCAGCCGGTCGAGACTGGCGCTGTCGGCGGCCGAAAGAACACCGCACGCACGGTGCACGCTGCGCGTCATGCCGATGATGTAAGCAAGGTTGCTCTTCTGAATGATGGCCGGCCGGTCGACGATCTCGTCCTCCAGCTTGCCGCTGGTGATGGCGACGATCATCTGGCGGTTCTTAACGACGATCTTGTTCCCGGTCCCTTCCGCCTGGGCGCCGGCGCCCGAGAACAGGACGAGGGCGGCAAAAGCTGCGGCGGCAAAGATCTTCATGGCTTCATCTCCCGGTGCGATGGATCCGCGGCGGATCCGATGGGAGAGATGTACCGGCGCCTTTAGCCGAGCGGCATTGCGGGGCGTTGTGCGGTGTTGCAGATGCCAATAGCTGGACAGGATGAAGCGGGCGTCGCACTTTTTGCCGGAATCAATGCGAGGCGGTTAGACCATGGCGACCATACCGAACCTTTATTTGAAATGGCGGTTGTTCCGGGAACTGATCGGCGTGCCGCAGTCCGATGCGCAGATCGGCTCCGTCATCTTCGGCGAGGGGCGTGACGGGGCGCAGAAATTCTCCAAGCTCCTGTACGGAGATTATGGCTGCTCGCCGGAGATCGCCGACGTGCTTGCGGACTTCATCAATCGCCGGCTGGACCTCTCGCGCAAGAGCCGGGGCCTTGCACCGCTGGGCACGGAGGGGCTCTCTCCCGCCGACCTGTCCGGCAACGTGCACGACTTCGCGCGCAGGATCGCCGAGGCGGGCGCGGTGACGGACGCCATAGCCCTCGACCGCGCGCAGGACGCCCTGCTCCAGGAGATCACCCCGGCGCCGGCTTCAAGCAGCATGCCGCGCCTGGTGGTCGAGCAATATGAGATGGGCCGGTTCTTCGAGCCGTTCGCCTCGTCGGACGATGAAGGCCCGGTGGTGTTCGTGCCCGGCAAGCATAAGGGCCGCCTCGCTGTCGTCGGCATCGATCGCGAACCCGCCATGGCCTACACCTTCCTGGTCCGCGACCCGCGCCCGGCCGGCCAGCGCAGTTGGGATCTTCCATGGGGAGAGACCCTGCGCTGGATGCCGGCGCCCTCCCGGCCTCGCCTGGAGGACGGCACCTTGCCGCTCATGGTGGACGCCTTTCCCGTCTTGCCGGTGAAGGGGCGCTTCCTCGCCACCTCGATCCTTGTGTGGGACCCCGCCATCCAGCCGATGCTGGATCCGCGCGGCGCCAATCCTCCGCCGGCGGGGCTCACCGAGGAGGAAACAAGCCGCTTCCTCACGAATCTGCGGCGCCTGCAGAAGCGCCGCCCGGACAGTCTCACCGCGTGGGGCGCGGAATATTCCGTCGAGGTGCCGTGAGCGGGCCGATCATTTGACGTTCCTATTGAGGTCCCGCACATAATCCACCAGCAATTCCCGGGTGTTCTTGACGCCCGAATTGCTGTCCGAACAGCCGTAGATTTCGGAGAAGGCCTTGCCGTCGAGCATGCCGGGCCGGATCTGCGTGGCGACGATCTGCTCCTTGGTGGGATCGTTCACCAGCCGGTTCATGCGCTCGCCGAAGGCGTCCTCCTCGGCCTGGGTGAGGCCCGGACAGCGCAGGAAGAAGGACGTGGCGAAGCCGAGGAGATAGGCGGCGCGCCGGCTGCTCTCCTCCGGCGTTACTCCGCTGAGGTCGCCCGCGACCCCCATGGTGAGGCGCATCACCATGCGCAGGTCCTGGAAATTGCCTTTGGCCTCCTGGGCCTGCCCGCTCGATGCGGCGGTGAGCAGCAGCAGTGTGGCGAGAATAATGCGCTTCATGGGACGATCTCCGTTCGTGTGACCTGACACTCGCGGCTGCGTGCTTTTGCGGCCATTGCGGCCCGTTGCCGGCACTTGCTTCGCAAACCTAATGGAGCCACCGGCGTCTGCGCTGCTGAAGCGCGGTCTTGGACACCAGCCATGGCTCCAGGCGTCCATTACGGGCGACATAATCAACATTCGGCGCGATGCCGTCCTGCCCCACGAGACCACAAACCCATTGCCCGCTGTGCTTATCCCGCGCAACCAGCAACGCATACTTATCGCCTCTGACGCGCCCATGCCGGGCCACCACCACGGACAACCTGCCACCTTGGGCCTGGACCGAACCCTTGCCGGCGCCGATGGCGGCGCCCCCACCGCCGCATACCGCGACACCCGCGGCCATCACCACCGAAATCCCTTTGATTCCGGTGGCCGCGGATCCGCCGTCCCGGCTTGCGACGGCGACACCCTCCCATCCGTTAGTGATGGCCTGCCCGCCAGTGACACCCCCGTGAACACCGAGGTCGTCGCCGTGAACTAACCTGCTCCAGGCGATACCCGCTTTCTCCACGACAGCGCGGCCCCGTTCGCAGATGGCAAGGCCCCTCTGGTCCGCGCGCGCCACACCGTGCCCGAAGGCGCAGGCCATGCCCTCGCGTCCCGCATAGGCCTCTCCGCCGCAGATGGCCCAACCCTCGGCTCGCGCGATGGCAAGGGAGGGTTGCGCCCCAATGGCCCGGTCCCCCCGCAACACAACGACGTCCGGCTTTTCGAGCGGATGGCGTTCCGTCTCATCCACCATTTCGGGAGGCGATGGGACTTCCACGAAGCCGACCGGAACCCGGGCGGTTTCCCCCCGTTCAGCCAACGCCAGGCGAGAGCCCCATTGGGGGGCCTTGCCAAGGGCATGGAGGGCGGCGACCGCGCCGTGCAAGGTGCCACGGTAGAGCGTCGTACCCGAGCGGAATGCGACGACACCGCCCTGTTCCTGGCACACCTCGTGGGCGCCCTCCACCCGGACAAGCGCGCACGGCGCGCCAGGTTGCAAGCCGGCGTCTCCCTGGCCCCAGGGCGCGCCGAGCCACCAGCCGCCATCTGTGCGCCCCGCCTTCAGGTCGGCATCCGGAATGGCGCGGGTGAGGACGACAAGGTCCGCCTCTCCGATTGCTTCCTTGAGAATGAATGCTTCGGAATCATGGGAGAACGCCTCGTCCCACCAGGGACGTTGCGTGCCGAAGAAGGGGAAGTCCTCCGTCTCTACATCGGGCTTTGGGCTGTCATCCGGCGGTGAATACTCCGTCTCAAGCTCGTCAACGCTATCGAAATAGCTGCGCGTGAGATCCGGGATGAGGCGAAAACCGTGCTCGGTATATTCGTAAACCGCGCCGGCGCGGACGTCTTCGGACTCTGTCGAAATGGACCTGGTGCCCCTCCATTGGCCCCCGAAGCGCTCCCGGAAGATCAGGGTGGCATTTCGCCCGAGCCATATGAGTGTGCCGGGCTCAAGCGGAGGGCGATGGATCGCGAGAGCGTCATCGCTCACGACGACAGTCTTGACGGGCATGATCGCCACCCCAATTCCCTCCGGCCCGACGAACATCTGGCCGCCAACCTGCAAGACCACCACCGATCCGCGGCCCCCTTTGACGGCACATTCGGCCTCCTGGGCTGCGGCAACCCCGCTGTCCCCAACCTCTGCCATGCCGCCGCTCCCAAACCGCCTGACCGCCACGCCCCCATTTCCTGCTTTAGCGACACCGCCGTCTCCCGCAACGGCAAGCCCATGGGACCCGGCCAGCGCGGTACCTCGTTCCCCCGCCATCGCCACGCCGAACGCACCGCATTCGGCGCTTCCATAGCGTCCCGCCTGGGCAAATCCCTCGTCCCCCGCGATGGCGACCCCGTAATCACCGGTGCGAGCGACCCCCGTCTTGGCCTGCAGGCTGCGCAAGGGCGACGATGCGGCGGCGCCTGATGTCATGGTTGTGAAGACATCGAGAGCGGTGCGCCGGTCGCCGCGATAGACCACGAAGCCGGAGCGGAAACGAACGATCCGCTCCGAAAGGGTCCCATCCTTAATGAGATCAAGCTTGGCGTGATCATCCACATCCAGCTCGATCACCGCCCATAAGGGGCAGGTGAGGTGAGCGAGGTAGGCCGGCCCGGACGCCTCAAGAAGTCCAGTCAGCCAGACCGGAACGGTCCCCTTGGCCGGCACAACCTCGAACCGGCCGAAGGGCGGGATCCGGAGCCACCACCCCTGGGTCACGCCGCACAGCACGTAAAAGGGGAATGTCTTTAATTCGGGCACGGAAACCTCCAGGCAAGACGATCGGACAGAGGCACGCGCATAGTACTGGCTGAAAGACTGATACTCACCTGTCATGCCCCTCTCGTGCAAAAATGGAAGTGATGGACGCAATGGCGGCGCCGACCTCCTCGCTCTCCCTGCCGCGAGAGGCGAGCCGCATGGCGGCCTCGGTGCCGATGCGCCGATAGGCGCGCAGCGTCTTCGCACGCACCTCGACGAAGCCGGGCCGTGCGAGCGCATCTTCCGCCCAGGCCAGGGTGGAGCGCATGCGCGTTTCCACATCGGCCGGGAAAAGCCCCCAGGCCTTCTGAAGCCCGAGCCCCAGCGCGGCGGCATAGACAAGAGGCGCCAACGCATCGAGATGCGCCGAGAGCGGCGCGGACGGCATGCGCGGCCGCACGATGAGCGCCGCCGGCAGGGACGGCTTGCGGTCGGCATTCGCCGCGGTATAGGCTCCAGACAGTGTAAAGAGCGACAGGATCAGACGACGGGAGAGCATGTTCGGCCTCGCAATGACGATGCCAGTCTTCGCCCGCCACCGACCAACGCCGCCATTGCGCGGTCTTGCCTTTCCTTGTTTCCTCTCCTTGGCCACCCGCATCCGCAACATGGCGCAACGGCGCGCAATGGAGCGAAGAGGGTATTCGAGTCATTCATGTCTCCAGCGAACGGCGCCGCGAGCGCCAACCAAGGAGACCCACCATGATCCGCTCTGACACCCTCTTCCGCCTCGGCCTCGTCGCTCTCCTCATCGGGTCGGCCGCCTGGTTCCGCTCGGAGCAGCAGGTGAAGGTCCACGTGGCGCCGGACAGCGTCGTCGGGCGCACGCTCCAGGGGCAGTCCTCGCCGGACACCGTCCTGAAGACGCCGGCCACCATCGGCGGGGGCCTCGGAAGCCGCCATGTGAACGAGTTTCTTGTGAAGCAGGCGGGCGGTGCGGAGCCGGCGCGGCCGGCGCAGTGACCGGCCGCGCGCAACGGAGGACCGTCCCGTGGCCATAGCACCCGCTGCCTATGCCGAGGTCCGCCGCGCAGCGGACGCCCATGTCCAGATCCGCATCACGCGATGGCCCACGCAAGGGCGCGGCGACTTCAGGGCCGAGGGCGTCATCTGGCGGATCTTCCGGGACCAGACCGGCACGCTGAAGCGAGGTAAGAAGATCGCGTTCTTCGCCCATTATGACCGCTCCGGCTCGGCGAAGGGGCCGCCCGTGTTGGGTGCGGTCTCCTCGCCCAGCGAAAATGTCTGGCGCACCGCCAACTTCGCAGAGGTTTATCTGGCCCCGGAGGAAGACGACGACGCTTTCGACTGGTATGTCCCCTATGATCAGATCGTTCTGCTGCTGGCGCCCACCTGGGGCCCAGCGCGGCCGGCGGACTGGAGAGGCACTTACCGATATTGCGGGCTCGGCCTGTTCGTCCTCTCGGCCTTCGTCGGGCCATTGTCGAAGGCCCTCAGCAAGCTCAGGGGTCGCTGAGGGCCGATTTCATTCCGTGGCCAAACCGCCGAGCGCCGTCATGACGCTCCAGCCCAGAATGCATGCGGCGAGAACCAGCCGTGGCGACTCTCGGTCTGCGGCCCGCGTGAGCGGGAGTGACAACAACGTGTAACAGACGGCAAAAGCGACGCCGGTGAGCAGGCCGTGGACGATCGGGCTTCCGGATAGAGGTGTCTCCGGCTGACCGGGGGATCGTCAACAGGCCCCCACGTCCGATCACAGCCGCGATATTCCGCTCTTTGGAAGATCAGGCAAGAAGTTCGCACCTTAGGGCATTCGTCCGCGAACCGGTGGCGGCTAGCTTCAATGCGCGAGGTCCATAGCGGCCCGAGCCGGACCTGACGTCGCGTGCTGTGTCGGAGGGAACTTGGCCCCGTCGAGGAGGCGATGAGACCCGCCCCGCGGACTCCGACGCCATCGGAAAGGAATGCGGCGGTGCCGGCAAGATGTCTCCTTGGTCATTCGCCGCGACACGGCCACCCTCGCATTCGACTTCGGATGGACCGTCTCGAGACAGCAAAGCGCGGTGGCTCTGCACACAAGCAAGGATCGACAATGAAAAGATGGACCGCGGGGGACATTCCCTCGCAACACGGCCGTTCGGCCGTCGTCACCGGCACCGGCGGGCTTGGCTACGAGGATGCGCTGGCCCTGGCGCGCGCCGGTGCGCGCGTGGTGATCGCAGGGCGCAATGCCCGCAAAGGCGCCGAGGCGGTGGCCGCGATCACGCAGGCCGTTCCCGGCGCGCAGGTGCGGTTCGGCGAGGTGGACCTTGCAAGCCTCGCTTCGATCACCGCCTTTGCGGCGCGGCTTGCCGACGAGCAGGACAGCCTCGATCTCCTGATCAACAATGCCGCCGTGATGACCCCGCCGCAGCGTTGCGAAACCAACGACGGCTTCGAGCTGCAGTTCGGCACGAACTATCTCAGCCATTTCGCTCTCACCGCGCAGTTGCTGGCTCTGCTGAAGAAGGGGCGGGAGGCCCGCGTCGTCACCCTCGGCAGCATAGCGGCGCGCAGCGGCGTCATTGACTTCGACGATCTGCAGGCGGCGCGCGGATACAAGGCTTTTCAAGCCTATGCCCAATCGAAGCTGGCCTGCATCATGTTTGCCTTCGAGCTGAGCCGGCGCAGCCAGGCCCAGGGATGGGGCATCACCAGCCTGGCCGCGCATCCTGGGCTCTCGCGCACCAATCTTCTGTACAATGCGCCCGGCCGGCCCCCTCTTGTTACCTACGTCATTCGGCGGACGCTGCGCACGCTGTTCCAGTCCGCCGCTCAGGGCGCGCTGCCAACGTTGTTCGCCGCCACCGATCCCACGGCACGGGACGGTGCTTATTACGGGCCTGACCGGCTCAGGGGCATGCGCGGCCACCCGACCGAGGAGGCGGCGCCCCGGCAAGCGCTTGACCTGAGCGGTGCGGCCCGTCTTTGGGAGAGGTCGGAGGCGTTGGCCAAAGTGCGGTTCGCTTAAGCTTTCCAGCGCACGCAGAAAGTCAGAACGGCCCGTTCGCGGACCGGGCACAGCCGGTGTCCGTCTTGAACATGCGGCCAAGGTCGGGGAGAGATAGTGGAAGTCCACCACGGCATTTGATCTGCCGTCATAGGTGGAGGAGGCACGTCGCCGAGTTGGCCGCGGGGGAGGCGCTGCAAACGCCGCTCGGAGAAGCCTATTGTGCCCCTGCGGTTGCGACGACGGGAGCCGCCGCTCCGCTGGCCACTAGCTTGCGTTGACCGTCGGTAGCGCGTCCCCCGGTGCGCTGGGCCGCCAGCCCTTCTCGCGGGAAACACGTGCCACATCCTCGATGGCGGACATGACTTCGCGGGTGGCGGTCTGGTGCACCATGTGCCCGCCGCCCTCGATGCGCTTGAACGTGCTGCCCGAGATTTGGTCGTGAAGGCGGCCGGACTGGTCGTCGATATCCACGATGCGGTCGCCCTCGCCGGCGACGATGGCGACAGGCATCTTCAGCTCCGCGTACCTTCCGCTGACGCCATAGGCCGCAGGGATCATCAGCATCGATTCGGCCGCGGATGAACGCAATTGGGATGGACGCAGCGCCATCTCACGCGGGAATGCCCGAAACTTCGCCGGCACCTTTGCCGGCGCGAACAGCTTGCGCAGCATCAGGGGCCACATCAGCCGTGCGAAGAGCGGCGAGAGGGTGTAGCGGAGCACATCGCCAACCCCCGGCACCGCGGGGCCGGAAAGCGCGACTGCGTCGGCACGAAAGTTCGGGAAGTAATATCCGGAAGCCAGGACCAGGCCGGAGACCGCCTGCGGATGGTCTAAAGCGAGGCGGACGGCGACGCATGCGCCCCACGAATGGCCGAACAGCACGAAGCGCGGAATGCCGAGCTGCCGCAGCGCCTTGTGGAGCAGCTTCGCCTGCGCTTGTGCGGTCCAAACGGTCGTGCGCGGACGGGCGCTGTGGCCGAAGCCGGGGCGATCGAAGGCGATGACGCGATGCTTGGCGGCAGCGAGGTCGATCAGGCCGCTTGTCTCGAGGTCCTCTATGGTCACGCCGTTCCCGTGCAGCAGCACGAGGGGCTCGCCCGATCCGCGCTCCACATAGTGGAGACGCACGCCGTCCACCGTGACGAACTTGCCTTTGGGCGGGTTCCTGCGCTCGGTCGAGCGCGCAACGAGCGCGTTGGCCATTGCCGCGGCCACTCCGGCCGCCAGCGCGGCGGCGAGAGCGATCTGTAGATTGGATGCACGAGAGGACATAACGAGCACTCCTTGAGCAGGCATGCTCGATGACTCGGGAATCCGGAGAAATATAGCAGCGTTCAGGAAACGCCCTGATCTTGGCGAAGTTCCTGAATTCTATCGTCTGGCATCTTCGAATGCAGGTATTTCGAAAAATAAGGCCGGACGTTTGATAAGATACATACGTTAATTCAGATAAAAAAGATCCCGGCCAGCTTTCGTGCCGGTCGGGATCAATGTTAGCGGACAGCGCCGAGATAGAGGGTTTCCTCGTCGTCCCGCTGTCGTCCGCCTATGGCGGCCGCGACGCTGGCGATGAAGGCGCCCACCACCAGTGAAAGCGCACCGAGCAGCGCGAAGGTCGCGCCCGCCTTGCGTGCCGCATCGGCCGCACGTTGTGCTTTCAGCTTTGCGGCCTCCGCCTGCGCAAGCACCGCATCGACACGCGCCGTTGCATCAGCTTGCGAGAGGCCGGTGCGAGCGGCGACAAGCTGGCCGAGATATGCCTTGTCGCCGGGGGAAACTTCGCCTGCGGCCGCGCTCGTGGCGAGAATACGCGAGGCCTGCGCCGCCGCCGCCGCATCGCCCTCTGCGCCGGGTGCCGAGAGCCTGGAAGGATCGGTCGGCCGAAAGAGCGCATCGACGAAATAAGCCGTGGCATCGGTCCCGCCACCGGACCTCGCCCCGCTGGTCGCCCCCGCCGAGGCACCCATGGCCGCGCCGGACGCGACGGTGGCCGCCGCCCGGACGCCGGTTCCCGCAAGGGAAGAGAAGGCGGAGCCCAGTACGAAGGCGACCAGGAGAGTGGCGAGTGCCCAGGCCATGAAGCCGTGTGCCGTGTCTCGGAAGAACGTCTCGTCGGTATGGATACCGACCCATTTGGTGCGCAGCCGTCCGGTGAGATAGCCGCCGACGCCGGCCGACAGCCACTGGACGATGACCAACCAGATGGCGGTGGACACGGCAAACGTGGTGACGCTGGCGCTCTGGCCGGACCATGGCGAGACCATGGTGAGCCCAAGCCCCGAGCCCAGAAGCATCAGGATCAAGGTGAAGGTGGCCGCTGCGAAGGCGCCGGCCACGATGGGCCCCCAGCTTACCGCCGACTGGGAGGATTCAGCGGAGCCCGGGACCGTCGAGCTAGGATAGCTTGATGTCATCTCGCGCCCCTATCTCATGAACAAGGCGAGAAGGATGATGATCGGGATCGGAACGCCCAGCAGCCACAACAGAATGCCTCGGCCCATGATGGCCTCCTTTTGAAACAGTGAACGGAACGGCGGCCACCCGAGAGGCGCGGCGGCCGCGGAAATCAGGCCGCCTTGGCCATTGCGTTCGCGGAAGCGTCCGCCAGAGCGGTCAGAGACTTGTCGGTGGTGCTCTCTTCGGCGAGCGTCTGCCCGAGCAGTGTGGCGGCATCGGTCATGCCCAGCACCTCGGCCCAGCGCTTCAGGGTGCCGTAGCGGGTGATCTCGTAGTGTTCCACCGCTTGCGCGGAAGAGATCAGGCCCGCATCGATGGCCGGCGTACCCTTGAAGCTCTCGATGATCTCCTCGCCTTCGGCGACGATGCCCTCGATGGCGTCGCAGGTCTTGCCCTGGGCGCGCTTGCCCATCAGCTCGAACACCCGCTGCAGGCGCTCCACCTGGACTTCGGTCTCGTCCTTGTGCTTCTCGAACGCGGCCTTCAGGTCCGGCGAAGAGGCGGCGCGCGCCATCTTGGGCAGGGCCTTCAGGATTTTCCTCTCCGCGTAATAGATGTCCTTGAGCGTATCGTGGAAAAGATCTTCGAGCGTCTTTTCTCGGGTCATTTGGGCTATCCTTTTCGCGCAACGAAGCGCCCACCTTTGTGGCAGCGTGAAGTGCACGGAAAAGTAACGATAAATCCCGGTAAATGGTTCCCTTCCGCCCAGGAAGCTATTTTGCGCTCAAGCTTCAACCTTGCGGGAATTTATGAATACGAATGGCCCCTGGACGAGCACTCGCGAATTATATCTGCGCCCGAGGCCTGCATGCGTGCTGTCGGCCCTAAAGCTCAGGATTTCGCATCGACGATCTTGCGAAGGGCATCGTTGATCCGATCCTGCCATCCGGGGCCGCCCTCCTGGAAATATTCCAGCACGTTACGATCGATGCGAAGCGACACCATTTCCCGTGCATTGGGAATGATCGCGGCCTTGGGCGGAGCTTCGACCGGCTTTGTTGTCGCCGATTTGAACGCCGCCTCGGCCGCGTCGCGTGAAGAGGTTCCGGCTCTGCGTAATGGCGGCTTCGACATCAGTCTTTCTCCTCGCCCATCTTGCGCTTCCTCATGCGAGCCGGCCGGCAGCCGGGACTAGCGATGGACCGCGCGCCCGGTTTTGCCGGCGCAAGATGGCAGCGACCGCTTCTACTTCTATCGCGGCGCGGGAGACAGGGGAAAGGTGCCCGCCATTCTTTGGCCGGCAAGCGGCGCTGCGACCACCGAGGCGGCCGCAGCCGCCTGATCGCGAGGTCACCGCATCTCAGCGAGACGTGACGAAGCGCTCCAGCTTGCCCAGGGTTTGAAGGCCCAGTTCAATGGCGCCAAAGCCCTTCGCTTGCTGGAACTCAGCCTCCGTGCTGAACACCATGCCCAGCGTCACCTTCGTCGCCCCGTCCTGATCCTCCATCGAAACCCAGGCGTCGGCGTGCTTCGGCCCGCTTTCCCCCCAGAGCAGCGTGTAGCCGATCCTCTCATCGGGCATGACCTCGATGTAGCGATGGTGGTTGGGGTAGACCGTGCCGTCGGGCCCGATCATGTCGAACAGCCATTCGCCGCCGGTCCGCAAGTCGATCCTTTTGGTTTGACAGGAAAACCCTTCCGGCCCCCACCATTGCGGCAGCGTCTCGGGGTTCATCCACGTGTTCCAGACGATGCTGCGCGGCGCGCGGATCACGCGCTGGAGCACCATGGTCCGCCGGGCCACTCCGGCGAGATTGTCCAGTCCGGCGTCGAAGCCCTGTCGATAGCCGGCCTCCATGTTCCCGGCCAGGGAGGACAGCTGCACCGTCACGGCCAGCCGGCTGCGCTCCTGCGTGCCCGAGAAATCGGCCGTCACCAGCGCCGCCGATTGCGTCACGCCCTCGGACGAAACCAGCTCGTAGTTCACGCTGCGCCGCGCCGGCCGCAATTCGAGCCACCCGCACTCGCAGCGGATATCTGGCTGACCGTCCGCCTTGCAGAGCGAGACTTCACGCCCGCCCACCCGGGTGTCGGCCTCCAGGAACTCCACGACGACCGAGGGCGTCGGAGCCGCCCAGACGGCCCGTGCGGCCGGGGTGGTCCAGGCCGTCCACAGCACCGACAAGGGCGCGGCCACGTCCCGCTCGAAAGTCAGCGTGGCAAAGCGGCCTTCCGCATGATCGGACGCCGCAGGCATCCCATCGGGACCGAGGTTCGACGTCATTGCGTGTCCTCCTTCTTCGCCTTCATCGCAAAGGCCTCCAACCGGTCGAGGCGCGCTTCCCAGAGTCCTCGCTGTTCATCGAGCCAGGTGCGGACCGGCGCCAGGGCCTCGGGAACGATGGCGCAGGTGCGGACCCGCCCATCCTTGGAGGTGACGATCAGCCCGGCTTCCTCCAGCACCGAAAGGTGCCGCATCACCGTGGGCAGGCGCAGGCCGCTGGGTTCCGACAATTCCGTAACCCGCGCCGATCCTTCCGCCAGGCGGGTGAGGATCGACCGGCGGGTTGGATCCGCCAGGGCGTGGAAGAGCAGCGAGAGGTTGGCATCATGCTTAGCCATGTTGCTAACTATCATCCTGTTCGCCAAACGCGCAAGAAAAACTTCGTCGGTTAGCTAAGTGTTGTCGCTGGATCTTCTCGGCAGCCGCGCAAGGACGCGACGCCGGCGGCGTGCTCCGCGGCGGCACGCTCGCGGCCGAGCTGGATCGGCTGAATCTGGTCGATGAGTACAAGCCCCTCGTCCACCCAGGATCGCCGTGCGGGGCAAGCCGAGGTGCGTCGCTGCTTCGGTTTCGCCTCACGATGGCTGTCGCGCCCGAATGAAATCGATGAACGCGCGAAGCGGCGGAGGCACCAGCCGCCGTCCCGGATAATAGAGGAAAGGCCCGGGGAAACTCGGCCACCAGTCGCCAAGAACCGGCTCCAGCGCCCCACTTTTCAGGAACGGCGTGAGCCAGGCTTCAAAGAGATAGATGACCCCGGTACCCGAGATCGCCGCAGCCACCGCGAGATCTATCGCCGGGCCAATGCTGACGAGCAGCGGGCCGTTGCCCTCGATCATCACCGTCTCGCCGTCTCGCTCGAACTCCCAGGCGGGGGTCACGCCGCTTGAGAAGCGGCCACGAAGGCAGGCGTGGTCCAGCAGGTCGCTGGGATGGCGGGGGCGCCCTCGCGCGTCCAGATAGGCGGGCGCGGCGGCGCATGCGAAGCGCTGGACACGCGGGCCGATGGGGATGGCGATCATGTCCTGGTCAAGCTGCTCGTCATACCGGATGCCGGCGTCGGCGCCCGCAGCCAGCACGTCCACGAAATCGTCCTCCGCCGTGATCTCCAGGCGGATCTGCGGATAGGCCGCCAGGAACGCCGGCACGAGATCGGGCAAAACGAGACGCGCGGCGCTCACCGGCACGTTCAGCTTCAACGTGCCGGCAGGCGCGTCGTCGAAGCGCCCGACCCCGGACAAGGCCGCATCCACTTCGCTGAGGGCCGGCTCCAGCCGGGCCATCAGCTGAGCGCCCGCTTCGGTCAGGCTGATGCTGCGCGTCGTCCGATGCAGGAGGCGCGCGCCCAGCCGCCCTTCGAGCCGTCTCACCGCATCGCTGAGAGCGGACGCGCTCGTGCCCTCGATGCGGGCCGCATTGCGGAACCCCCGCGCACGCGCGACGGCGATGAAGGCGTGCAGATCCGCCAGATCGTAAGCCATTGTTCGGAATCTCGCACAGGCTGTGCGGATTGTGGGCGATTATCGCGCACCGTGGCAAGGTGTAGACCTCCAGCGTCCTCAAGGAGAACGCCCGTGACAACCCCGACCTATTCCTTCGCCGGCCGCACCGTGAACCGCCTGGGCTACGGCGCCATGCAACTGGCCGGCCCCGGCGTGTTCGGTCCTCCCAAGGATCGCGACGAAGCCCTGGCCGTCCTGCGCGCGGCGCGCGCCGCGGGTGTCAATCACATCGACACCAGCGACTTCTACGGCCCGCACATCACCAACCAACTGATCCGGGAGGCGCTTCATCCCTATCCGTCGGATCTGCTCATCGTGACCAAGGTCGGCGCCGTTCGCGGCCCGAACGCCGAATGGATGCCGGCTTTCTCGCCTCAAGCTCTGGCGACCGCCGTCCGCGACAACCTGAAGAACCTCGGCGTGGATGTGCTGGATGTGGTCAACCTGCGCGTCATGTTCGACGTCCATAGGCCGGCCGAAGGATCGATCGAAGCGCCCTTGACGGCGCTTGCCGAGCTGCAGCACCAAGGGCTGATCCGGCACATCGGCCTCAGCAACGTCACGCCCACGCAATATGCGCAGGGCGCCGCCATCGTGCCGATCGTCGGCGTGCAGAACCAGTACAACCTGGCCCATAGAAGCGACGACGGCTTCATCGACCAACTGGCGGCCGAGGGCGTCGCCTACGTGCCCTTCTTCCCCTTGGGCGGCTTCTCTCCGCTCCAGTCCCGCGCATTGAGCGAAGTCGCCACCGAGCTCGGCGCCACGCCCATGCAGGTTGCCCTGGCCTGGTTGCTGCGCCGTTCGCCGAACATCCTGCTCATCCCGGGTACCTCATCGAGCGCCCACCTTGCCGAGAACCTCGCGGCCTCCCGCGTCGATATTCCCGACGCCGCCATGGAGGTGCTGGGCACCATCGGCGGGCCGGCATCTTCCTGATCGCCCGCGAGGGCGGTGATCGCCCGCGGCGCGCGTGGGACGGGCTGCCCCCGGCCAGGACTGAGGCAGGGGCAGCTTTGCTGAAGGACGAGATCCACCTCAGGGCTGGTCCTTTTTTGCGAAGGTGTTGAACGCGTTCGTATAGAGGTCTTCCGGTTTCAGAAGTCCGGCGGGCACGATGCCCTGGCTTTCGGCAACACCCAGCCAGAATTTCACGTCATCGCCATTGATCACGCCATGGGCGGGCCATTTCACCCCGCTGAAGTCCCCATAGGGGGTCTTCGTGTAGAGCAGGGGAGCGACCTCGGGGCTGAGGCGGCCGAGCTCGATGCCGAGGTCCACCACCTCACGCGGGTGCGCGGAAGCATAGTCCGCAGCCTTGCCGATCGCGGCCACATAGCCCCGGACCAGTTCGGGATTCTTAGCGATGAACTCCTCGCGGGCAATGGTGCCGCCGCGCTGGACCGGGCGCCCAGCGAGATCGGAGATCTGGAACAGCTGCCGGTAGAGGCCACGCGCGCGCAGTTGCGCGTCGATCGGGCCGTAGGCATAGACCGCGTCCACAGCGCCACTCTGCAGCACCTGCTCCAGTTGCAGGTCGGGAATGGTGAGGAGTTGCACCTCATCCTTCTTCACGCCCTTGCGGCCGATATAATCCAAGGTGAACCAGGCGGCCGAAAAGCTCACGTTGCGCACCCCGATCTTCTTGCCGCGCAGGTCCTCCGGCGTCTTGATGGGGCTGTCTTTCAAGACGAACACGCCCTCACCGGCGGCGGAGGCGTCCTGGATCGGGTTCGAGCTGACGATTTCCTTCATCTTCAGGCCCTTGGCCTTGATGTTGGCGAAATAGATATAGTCCGCCGAGAGGGCGAAATCGGTCACCCCGCTGTCGACGGCGATGGTGTATTGGTCGATGGGCAAGGGGACCAGCTCGAGCTTCAGTCCCTGCTCCTTGAAGTATCCTTTCTTGTCGGCGAGGAAGAGCAGCTCATAGCCGTTCCAGCGCTTCGGCATGTCCTGCACGCGGAACGTCTTGAGCGGCTTCTCCTCCTGCGCCGAGGCGGCGCCGCCGCTGGCCGCGAGGAGGCCGGCTACCAGCGCTGGCGCCACGAGCGCGCCGAACACGGACCTGATGGACATGAAGAGAACTCCGTTCTTTCGGGTTTTGAACCGGGAGGAAGGTCAGCTCAGCTCGAGCGCCTGGGCCTTGACCACCTCATCCTTGATGAGGCTCCAGACCTGGTGGCGCAGGGCCCCGAATTCGGGTGTCGAGCGCAGATCTTCGGTGCTCGCGCGGTCGCGCAGTGGGATGTCGATGACCGCTTTCACGCGGCCCGGCCGCGACGTGATCACCGCCACGCGCTGACCGAGATACACCGCCTCCTCGAGGCCATGGGTGATGAAGATCACGGTCTTCCGCGCACGTTCCCAGATCCGCAGCAATTCACCCTGGAGTGTCTCGCGGGTCTGGGCATCAAGGGCCGCGAACGGCTCGTCCATGAGCAGCACGGCCGGGTCGTGGGCGAGGCTGCGGGCGATGGCGACGCGCTGGCGCATGCCGCCGGACAATTCATGGGGATAGCGCCCCTCGAACTCCGACAGGCCGACGAGCGCCAGGTGCTCGCGCGCGATCTCGAAGCGTTCGGCCTTCGGCATGCCCCGTGCCTCGAGCGCGAAGGCGACGTTCTGGAGCGCCGTGCGCCAGGGAAAGAGGGCGTATTGCTGGAAAACGATGCCCCGGTCGAGCGCCGCGCCGGTAATCGGTTTTCCGTCCAGCAGGATTTCGCCCGAGGACGGCTTCGAGAGGCCGCCGATCATGTCCAGCAGCGAGGATTTTCCGCAGCCGCTCGGCCCCACGATGGTGAGGAATTCGCCGGTGCGCACGTCGAGATTGATGTTCTGAAGCGCCACGAAAGGAGCCGGCGCGACGCCCGCGGCGGCGCGGGTGGTGAACGTCTTGCTGACGTTCGACAGGCGGATCTTGATGCTCATGCGCGCCCGCCTCAGAACCGCTCGTCGCCGCTGACATGTCCCTTCCAGGACGTCAGGCGGGTTTCGAGCTTGACCAGGAGATAATTGGCGGTGATGCCCAGGAGCGCGATCACGATCACCGCCACATAGAGCAGATGGATGCTCAGCACGTATTGGGCGTTCGTCACCAGGAAGCCGAGCCCGCTGCTGGCCCCGATCATCTCGGAGATCACCAGCATGAGGAACGAATAGGTGGCGGCGAGCCGCATGCCGGTGATGAGGGACGGGATGGTCGAGGGGATGATCACCTTCGAAAACAACTGCCATTTGGAGAGCGACAGGGACCGGGCATATTTCACCAGCGCCGGGTCCACATATTTCACCCCGGCCATGGTCCCGAGCAGGATCGGCCAGACCACGACCCAATAGATGATCGCGACCTTGGTGGCGTAGCCCACCCCGAAGAACAGGATGAAGACCGGGAAGAGCGAGACCGGATTGGTCTGCCGCAGGAGCTGGAGCAGCGGATTGAAATAGCGCTCCAGCGGCGCGTACCAGGCCAGGAGAAGGCCGAGGGGAATGGCGGTGGCCACCCCCAGGAAGAAGCCGCCGAGCGCGCGCGACAGGCTGACCCCGATATGGACGAAAAGTTCACCGGTGGCGGCGAACTGCACCCCATGGACCACCACCTCGGAGAAGGGCGGCAGGAACGTGCGGTTGATGAGGTCAAGCCGCGGCGCCAGTTCCCACGCGAGCAGGAACAGGACGATGGCGAGCGACCTTTCGAAGATCGGCCGCAGGACCTGCCAGGTCCGGTGAAGCCATCCCGGCCGGTTCACGTGCTCCCACGGGGCGCCGCCGACATCGGAGCTTGCGGGCTCAGAGCTTGCGGACATGGCCCGCCCCGCTGATTTCCGCCGCCCCGTGGTGGCGGTAGGCCGCGCCGGGATGGGTGTGGTGCAGGCGTGCCGCGCGGCCGGGAAACAGCTTTTCGCGCAGCGTGCCTTCGGCATATTCGGTCTTGAAGGCGCCGCGCGACTGGAGTTCCGGCACCACGAGATCGACGAAGGCGTTGAGGGATTCCGGCACCACCAGACGGAACAGGTTGTAGCCATCGAGATCCGCGTCCCGCGCCCAGCCGATCAGTTCGTCCGCCACGTCCTGGGGCGAGCCGACGATGAAGGGCGAACGCGCGCCGATCCAATCGAGGGTGGCAAGGTCGCGCACCTTGATGGGCTGGTCGCTGTGGACCGTGAGATTCTCCACCATGGATTGGATGGCGTTGCTTTTCACATACTTCACCGCCTCGTCCGGATCGAAGGTGGAAAAGTCGATGCCGGTCCAGCCGGAGACCAGCGCGAGCTGGCCTGCGACGTCCACGTAGCGCCGATACTCCGCATGCAGATCCTTCGCCTCGGCGCGCGTGGGCGCGACGATGACTGTGGCGCCGGCGAACACCAGGATGTCGTGCGGCGCGCGGCCGAAGGATGTTGCCGCCTGCCGGATGTTGCGCACGGCATTGGCGAGGATCGGCTTCGTCTGCCCGTTGACGAAGATCGCCTCCGCGTGCCGTGCGGCGAACGACTGTCCCCGCTTGGAGGTTCCGGCCTGAAAGAGCACCGGGGTACGCTGGGGCGAGGGTTCCGCGAGGTGGATGCCGTCCACCTTGTAATAGGGGCCGTCATGGGTGACGCGGTGCACCTTGGCGGGATCGGCAAACACCTTGGCGGCGCGGTCGCGCCGTGCCGCGTCGTCTTCCCAGCTGCCTTCCCAGAGCTTGTAGGCGGCGGTGAGGAAATCCTCCCCGGCCTCATAGCGGTCGTCATGCAGGCGGTTGCGGGCATGCCCCATGCCGCGCGCGCCGCTTTCGAGATAGCCGGTCACGATGTTCCAGCCGACCCGTCCGCCGGTCAGGTGGTCGAGCATCGAGAAGCGCCGGGCGAACTGGTAGGGGTGCTCATAGGTGAGGTTCGAGGTGACGCCGAAGCCGAGATGCTTCGTCACATGCGCCATGGTGGGCACGATCAGCGTCGGATCGGAATTCGGCAGTTGCGCGCCGGCCTCGATGGCCGTGTCGGCGCTGCCGCCGTAGACATCGTAGACGCCGAAGACATCGGCGAGAAAAATGCCGTCCAGCAGCCCTCGCTCGGCGGTGCGGGCGAAATCGACCCAATAATCCAATGTGTTGTAATTGGCGGACGTATCGCGCGGATGGGTCCACAGGCCCGCCCAGTTGTGGCTGGGCGCGGCCATGTTGAACGCGTTGAAGCGCAGGTGCTTTGTCTCGGGCATGGCGTCAGCTCACAACGGCGATCTTGGACAATTCGGGGATGCGCCCGGCGGCGACATCCGCCTGCGCGCGCTTCAGCGGGCCGTTGTCGTAGAAGGGGGCGGCCTCCAGGCGGCTGGTCAGAGGCTTCTGCTCATGGAGGAAATCGAGCACCTTCTGGGTGTCGGCGATCTCGGAGGCGGAGATGGTGAAGTCCAGCGTCTTGATGTCGGCCACCGGCTGGCGCAGATAGCGATCCGCCTTGTCCGCCACGGTGAGGAGATTGGGGGCAAGGCGAGAGGTCTTGCCGAACCATTCATCGGCCTCGGCGATGTGGTTGGAGGTCCACCATGTGGCGAGGATCCAGGATTTGAGGAAGCGCACCGCGCCCTCCTCGCCATATCGCTCCAGCCAGGGACCCGACAGCGCCTGGATTCCAGAGGCGCCCGTCGGCGATTGCCACAGCACCTTGCCGATCTTCTGCTGGATGAGCTGCTCGTAGGTGGGATCCCAGGTGGTCACCGCGTCCACCAGCCCGCCGCGCAGGGACTCGGCCTGTTCCGCCACGTCCTGATTGATGATGCGGATCTGCTTGAACGGCTCGGTGACGCCGGCCGCGACGATCGCCTGGATGCTGCGCGGGAACACGGTGGTGGCGAAGGGGCCGGAGAGACGCTTGCCCTTCAGATCCGCGAGCCCGCCTTCGAAATCCGGACGCACCACGATGGCGAAGCGCTGGTCGTGGGTGCGCTGGAGCACCTTGGAGCCAGGGATGCGCGCGGCGGCCCGCAAGGTCGGCGCATCGGCCGCGAAGATGTTGTCGATGCTGCCGGCCACCGCCGCTTCACCCAGCGGGCCGCCGAAGGTGAAGGTCTTGAAATCCGCCTCGATGCCGTTCAACTCCAGAATGTTGGTCCGCCGCAGCGTTTCGAAGATCTGCCCGCCGCCCGCCCTCAGGCTCTGATAGCCGAGCGTGATTTTCACGGGCTGCTGCGCGCGGGCCGTGTGGATGAGACCGGGCAGGGGAAACGCACCTGCCGCCGCCCCGCCGACCAGGGCGCCGGTGCCGAGAAGGAATGACCTGCGGTTCATGGGATCTGTCCTTTGAGTGGAAAGGGGAGGGGAGGGATCAGGCGCTGCGGCCGCGCGTCAGGACGCGTTCGAGCCAGAGCATCGCGCTGTTCATGGCAAAGCCGATGAAGCCGATGACGACCATGCCGGCGAGCACCTTCTCGGTCTCGATGGTGGTGCGCGCCATCTGGATCATGTAGCCGAGGCCGGAGGTGGCGGAGATCAGCTCGGCGGCAATCACGCACATCCACCCGGCGCCGAGGCCGATGCGCAGCCCGGCCAGGATGTAGGGCAGAGCGGACGGCAGCAGCACCTTGCGCAGGAACACCACGCGTCCCGCGCCGAAGCAGCGGGCGACGCGCACATGCAGCTCACTTACCGAGCGCGCGCCGAGATAGGTGTTGGTGAAGATGGGAAAAAAGGCCCCGAGCGCGATGATGAACCAGGCCGGTCTGTCGCCGAGCCCGAACCAGAGGATCGCGATGGGAATCCAGGCGATCACCGAGATCGGGCGGATCATCTCGATCAGCGGCATCAGATAGGCCGCTAGGCGCGGCGCGCGTCCGAGCAGAAGGCCGAGGGAGATGCCGGCGAGCGCTGCAAAGGTGAAGCCGATGCTCACGCGGGTGACGCTGGCCAGCGCATCGCCCCACAGCATGCCGGCCTCGGAGAGATCGCGCAGGGCAGCGAAGATGGCGGAGGGCGGCGGGAACAGGTTGGGGTTAACGAGGCCTGTGCGAACTCCCAGTTCCCAGGCCAGCAGCAGGAGCGGGACCAGGAGGAAGGATCGGACGGCAAGGCCGGCCCGCGCAATCCATTGCCGGACGGCCCCAGGACCTGTCGCGATCGGCGTCTGCCTGTCGGCGGCCGTCTGGGCGCCGAGAGGCGCGGTGATCAGGCTTTGCTCGCTCATCTTACTGCACACCTGGAAGGTCGTGCGGCGCCTCTTCGCGCAGGAGGCGCGTGACGCGCTCCTTCAGCGCCAGGAAGGCGGGATCGCGGGTGCGGATTTCGGGGGCACGCGGGCGCGGCAGGGGGATGTCGATGCTGGCCTTGATCCGGCCGGGCCGCGCCCGCATGACGAGGATACGATCGGCCAGGAAGACCGCCTCCTCGATATTGTGGGTAATCAGAACGAAGGTTTTGCCCGACCCGCTCCAGATGCGGAGCAGCTCTTCCTGGAGCAGGTCACGCGTCAGGGAATCCAGGGCCGCAAAAGGTTCGTCCATCAGGACGACGTCAGGATCCGGCGCCAGGGCGCGGGCGATGCTGACGCGCTGGCGCATGCCACCGGACAATTGGTCGGGATAGCGCGCCTCGAAGCCGGTCAGGCGGACCATGTCGACGAAGCGGGACACGCGGGCCTTGAGGTCCGTCCCTTGCAGCTTTCGCGCGGAGAGGCCGAACGCGATGTTCTCGGCGGCCGACATCCAGGGAAACAGGCCGTAGTCCTGGAACATGACCGTGCGATCAGGGCCCGGCCCCTCGACCGCTTCGCCCCGATAGAGAACCTCCCCCCGCGTCGGACGGGTGAAGCCCGCCATCATGTTCAGCAGTGTTGTTTTCCCACACCCCGACGGTCCGATGATGCAGAGAAATTCGCCCGGCTGCACATCAAGGGAGACATCGTCCAGCGCGCGCGTGTCGGCCCCGGCTCGGACCGGGAAATCGTGCGTGACGTGACGGACTGCGAACATGCGAAAATCCAAAAGTTGATAATTTCGATTAAAATTATCAACTAACAAAAACAGCCTGTCTATCCTAAAATAATACGAATTAAGAGTGTGGTTTAAGCGCAACACGACCCGGCAGGCGGACCGGCTCGAATGCATGGGGTTTCGGTCGTGCAAACCCTCAGCTTGGCATGGCTTGAGGCCGGTGCTGCAGGGCGGCTCTTCCGACGCCACCGAGATGGCTGCCGCGGGCATGTTCCGTGACGCGACCCGGCAGCGACAGGATCCGCCGATCTCCTTACGGCATCGGTGGCTGTATTATCGTAATGCGTCTCTCGCGATGAGGAGCGTTCACTTCAGCGAAGCTGATGACTTACACATCGGAAGAACAGGTTTTCTAGAATATCGCCCGCCTGACCATGAGGAAGTCTTCGTCTGGCCGCGAATCACGTGGATGCTCGTGCTCCCGCTTGGGAGAAACGAAAATGAAGACCATCCTTGCCGCCGCTCTTCTCACCATGATCGCCGGCTCTGCAATGGCGGATACGTGCGCGGCGACCTCCGCCGCCAAGAACCTCACGGGGGCCGCCAAGACCTCCTTCATGAACAAATGCCTGAAGGACGCCCAAGCCTCCTGCCAGACGCAGGCGGCGGACAAGAAGCTCTATGGCGCGGCTGCCACATCGTTCGTCAAGAAATGCTCCAAGGACGCCGCCGGCCAATAAGGGGCAGGGCGGTCCCCATCGGCTTTGCGGCGAAGGCGAGAAGGCACATCGCCAGAACGCCGGCGGTGACGGCGAAGACGCCGGCCGCCGTCAGCCCGAGCAGCGTGGTCTCCCCGGACGTGAGGATGGGGCCGATTGCGGTGCCGATGTCTCGGCCGCTCGGCTTTTGCCGGTCAACGGGCCCGTCTGCTCGGGCGGCATGCCTTCAAGCGCCACCGTCGCCGCCGCCGGCACCAGCGCGCTGGTGATGATGGCAAAGACCGCCGTGCGGTGCTCGCAGGAATCATGGGCGCCTGACGCTGATAGGAAGATGCGAGGCAAGCAGTGGACAGGGCGCACCATGGGTGCGCCCGCCATGTTGCGGTTCAGCTCTGGACGAACGCGAGCAAATCCGCGTTGAGCACGTCGGCATTGACCGTCAGCAGGCCGTGGCCGTAGCCCGGATAGGTCTTCAGCGTGCCGTTCTTCAAAAGCGGGGCGGAAAGCCTGGCGCTGTCGTCGATCGGAACGATCTGGTCGTCCTCTCCGTGCAGCACCAGGGTCGGCACGGTGATCGCCTTCAGGTCCTCGGTCTGGTCGGTTTCCGAAAAGGCCTTGATGCCGTCGTAATGGGCCTTGGCCGAGCCCATCATGCCCTGCCGCCACCAATTGTTGATTACACCCTGGTCGATCTTCGCGCCCGGCCGGTTGAAGCCGTAGAAGGGGCCGGCCGGCACATCGAGAAAGAATTGCGCCCGGTTGGCGGCGAGGGCTGCGCGGAAGCCGTCGAACACCTCGATCGGCAGGCCGCCGGGATTGTTCTGCGTCTTCACCATCAGCGGGGGAACGGCGCTCACCAGCACCGCCTTTGCCACCCGGCCCTGCGGTTCGCCATGGCGGGCGACATAGCGCGCGACCTCGCCACCGCCGGTCGAATGACCGATATGGATGGCGTTCCGCAGATCGAGATGCTGCACGACCGCCGAGGCGTCGGCCGCATAATGGTCCATGTCGTGACCGTCCCAGACCTGGCTCGAACGGCCGTGGCCACGCCGGTCATGGGCGACGACACGATAGCCCTTGGACAGGAAGAACAGCATCTGTGCGTCCCAGTCGTCGGAGGACAAGGGCCAGCCGTGATGGAACATGATGGGCTGGGCGTCCTTCGGACCCCAATCCTTGAAGAAGATTTCAGTGCCGTCCGTGGTGGTGACCGTGCTCATGATGCGGAACTCCTCGGTGTGGCCGGGGCGTCGTCCCCGGCGGCTCTTCGATGGAGAAACAGTAGCCGTGCACGATCCGCTTTCGGATTGGCGCGATGGACAGATTTCAGGCCATAAGTGACAAATGACGAAACCGACCCCCTTCGCCGAAATCGCCATCCTCCTCTATCCCGGCGCGCAGCTCGGCGCGGTGCATGGACTGACGGATCTGTTCTCGGTCGCCAACCTGATCGTGCATCGCCGCCTCGGCGACGGGGCGCCGCGCATCCGCGTCAGCCATTGGCGTGGCCGGGAGAACGGCGCGGGCGCGGAACGCGCCTTCGACAGCGATCCAGGCGCTTCAGGGGACCCGGATTTCATCGTCATGCCGCCCGCCGTCATCGCGCCGATCACCGCTGACGAGGCGGCGCCGCTGGCGCGCTGGTTGCGCGAGCGCCACGCGCGCGGGGCGACCCTGGCATCGGTCTGCGCAGGCGCGTTCCTGCTCGGCGAGACCGGGCTGCTGGAGGGCCGCCCTGCCACCACCCACTGGTTCTATGCCAACGACTTCGCGGACCGGTTTCCGAATGCCCGCATGGACATCGACAAGCTCGTCATTGACGATGGCGACCTCATCACGGCCGGCGGCCTCATGGCCTGGACGGACCTGGGGCTCAAGCTTGTGGACCGGCTGCTGGGGCCGACCGCGATGCTCGAAACCGCGCGCTTCCTCCTGGTCGACCCGCCGGGCCGCGAGCAGCGGCACTACAGTGTGTTCTCCCCCAAGCTGCGCCATGGCGACGAGGCCGTCCTCAAGGTCCAGCATTGGCTGCAGGCGACGGGTGCCCGCGATGCGACGCTTGAGGCGATGGCGGACAAGGCGGGACTTGAGCCGCGAACCTTCCTGCGCCGCTTTCACAAGGCGACGGGGCTGAAGCCGACGGAATACTGCCAGCATCTTCGGGTCGGCAAGGCGCGCGAGCTGCTGGAGACCACCACGCGCCCCGTCGAACAAATCGCGTGGGATGTCGGCTACGAGGATCCCGGCTCGTTTCGAAAAGTCTTCCTCAAAGTGACTGGCCTCGCGCCCCGCGAGTATCGCCAGCGGTTCGGCCTTGCGGCCATTGGCGAGGGCGTGCCGCCAGAAGATGCGGGGCGTTTGCAGGCTTCCCGTTAAAGCTACCCCGCGGCCAAGATGGCGGCTGTGTCGTGTCGGCGCATCGCGACCGTGCCCGACGCAAAGAGAAGCGCTTTTTTTACCGCTCGCACATAATGTAACCTATTGGAGGGCGAGTGATTTGCGGTGCCGGAAGGCCAGTCGCACAGCTGCACATCGCCAAAAAATGGGAGGGGATGGCAGATGTGCATGGCGTGTAGTTGGGCCCCCTATTTCGAAGCGTTCGGCCGGGCCAGCGGCCTGAACCGTCGGTCGGTTCTGGGTGCCGGCATGGCGATGACGGCAGCGGCCGCCCTGACGCCCGTTTTCCGCGCCACCGAGGCGCGGGCGCAGGACAGCCGCGCGGCGACCGCCACCGACGGCGCAGCCGATTTCGTGTTCCGCAACGGGCCGGTCTACACCCTCTCAGGCGCCCAGCCCTGGGCGAAGGCCGTCGCGGTGCGCGGCAAGACCATCATCCACGTGGGCGACGAGGCCGGCGCCATGGCGCTCGCCGGCCCGAAGACGCAGGTGATCGACCTCAAGGGGCGCCTGCTCATGCCGGGCTTCGTCGAGGGACACACCCATCCCCTGCTCGGGGCGTTCCTCACCTCCGGCATCGACCTCCAGCTGCCGACCATGAAGGACGCCCTCGCCGCCATCGAGCAATATGCGAAGGAAAACCCCACCGGCCCGATCCGCGGCTTCGGCTGGCGCGTGGATATGTTCCCGCCCGAGGGCCCGAGCCGCGCCGAACTCGACCGCATCCTGCCCGACCGGCCGGCCTTCTTCTTCGCCATTGACGGCCACAGCCTCTGGGTGAATTCCAAGGCGCTGGAGATGGCCGGCGTCAACCGGGACACGCCCGACCCCATCCCGCGCTTCAGCTATTACGCCCGTGACGAGAAAGGCGAGCCCACCGGCTACGTGCTGGAGACAAACGCGGTGCTCTCGCTCGTCAACGCGGTTGAGCCGATCACCGCCGCCACTCTGGGCAAGCTGCTCGACGGCTGGCTGCCCAAGGCCGCTGCCGCGGGCATCACCTCCATCTTCGATGCCGGCGTGCCGCCCATCGGCTCTGACCAGGGCGCGGTGATCAATCTCTATGTGGACGCCGAGAAGCGCGATGCCCTCCCGTTCCGGGTATCGGCATCCTATTCGGTGAAGAGCCTGCCGATCGACGACGTGGTGGAGAAGCTCAAGGACGTCCGCAGCCGGGTGTCGAGCGAACTGGTGCACGTGGATATCGTCAAGATCGTCGGCGACGGCTCGCAGGGCGGCTATACCGCGTGGCTGATCGAGCCCTATGCCGACCTGCCCAGCTCGATCGGCGCCTCGCCCTTCACCGAGGAGCAGTGGCATCAGCTCATCGGCGCCGTCGATGCCGCCGGCTTTGACGTCCATGTTCATGCCTGCGGCGAGCGCACCGCGCGCGTGGCCCTCGACGCGATCGAGAAGGCGATGGCGGTGAACCCCAAGCGCGACCGCCGCAACGCCATTGCCCATCTGGTCTATGTGGCCGACAGCGACAATCCGCGTTTCGCCAAGCTCGGTGTCACCGCCCAGTTCTCCGCCAATTGGTCATCGGCAGATCCGGACACGCAGCTGAACATGACGGCGCGCTACGGGCAGCCGCGCGCCAGCCAAATGTACCGCACCAAGACGATCCTCAAGCAGGGCGGGCGGGTGTCGTTTGGCACCGACTGGCCGGCGGCGGGCTATTTCTCGACTTATAAACCGCTCGATTCCATTCAGGTGGGCGTCACGCGCCAGTTGATCGGCAAGCCCGACGCCCCGGTATTGGCCCCGGCCGACGAGCGGCTGACCGTGGCCGAGGCGATTCACGCCAATACGCTCGGCGCCGCCTATCAGATCCGCATGGAGGACAAGGTGGGATCGCTGGAAGTGGGCAAGCTCGCGGACCTGATCGTTCTCGATCGCAACATCCTCGAAGGCAACGCGCACGACATCCACAAGGCAAAGGTCGAGCTGACCATGATGAACGGCAAGATCCGCCACAAGGCGTGATCCCTGGTGCCCGCGTTTGGCAGTCGCGACACACGTCACCGATACGCAAGAAAAACGAAGGACGTCATGAAATCACTTCTCGGACTGCTGGTGCTCCTCACGGCGCTCGGCAGCTTTTCCGCCCAGGCTCAGCCCCTTCCCGAAATCTGTTCCAAGAAAAAATCCTGCTTCATGACTTTCGACGGGCGCGACCGCAGCTTTTGCCAAGCCTATGTCGAAGGACAATCCTGCTTCATGGCCTTCAACTCCTCGGTCGATCGCGGCTGGTGCCAGCACCTGCGCGAAGGCCAATCGTGTTTGATGGCGCTTGATGGGGATGCACGGCGCGACTGCGAGGCGGGCCGCATTCCGCGCGAGCACCGGCACTGGATGCGGCTCTGCAACAGTTGGTAGGCGGGCCGGCGGCCTTGCGGTGCCGACCAGCGCCGCAAAGCCCGCGCGGCCTGGGCCTTGCCGCCGTTCCCACCGCCGCGAGCCGGGACGATAGCCAGGACAGCGCCGCGGCTGAGCCGCCGCGCTGCGCGCGAATCCATCGGCTCAGGAGTCCGAGCTTCCTGTGAGACGCGCGTGGCCTACGCCATTGCGCGCCGGGGCGTGCTTTGCCTGGACGCGCGGGGATTCCCCGATCGGGCTGCGGGAGCGCTGGGCTGCGGCGCGCTCCGTGCCGTTCAACTGCTTGGGATCGTAGCTGACGCAGATAAGCCGCGCGTCGCCCGGTCCCACGCTGACAAAGCCGTGGCCCATGCGACTGTCGATATAGAGGCTCTCGCCAACCTCGAGCCGGACCGGCTGGTAGTGTTCGAGATAAACGTCCACCGCGCCTTCGAGCACGAGGATGAACTCTTCGCCTTCGTGGCTGCTCCAGTCGTTCGCATGCGGCTGCGTGCGGGATTGGATCGTCATGACCACCGGCAGCATCGCCTTGGAGATCAGATCCGAGGCATGCATGCTGTAGACATAGCGGTCGTTGGTCACCTCAGCGGCATCGCCGCGCCGCGTCACCGCGCGGCGTGCCCCGCTCGTCTCGCGCTCCTTGTCCGATACCAGGCTTTCGAAAGCTACGCCGAGGCCGACCGCGATCTTCCTCAAGGTGCCGTAGACGGGTGAGACCTGATCGTTCTCGATCTTCGACAGGGTCGAAACAGCCACGTCGCAAAGCTTGCTGACCTCGTTCAGCGTCATCGACCGCTCGGCGCGCAACTGCCGCAGCCGTGCCCCTAAAGTATACACGTTTAATCCTCCGTGCCGCCTCTGCAGGCAGAAGCAGCCATCTAGGTACCATCTTTCACCTATGCGCTCAAATTTTCCTTGATGAAAATTCGTGCTTGACGGTGAAATGCCCTGCTTTCATGCTTGGGATACGCCACGAAGAAAAAAGCCCCATCCCACGAGGGCGAAGACTGGCGGTCCAGAGGTGGCACGCGAGCCACCGGGTATTGCGTCACGAATATCCGAGAAATAAATATGGCTCAGAACAGCAACACCATTCTGCCAATTCGCCGGCGTGACCTTATCCTCGGCGCAGCCGGGTTGGTCTCCACTTTTGCAATCGGCGGTCGCGCCAAGGCGCAACAGGCCGCTCGCCCTCTGCGTATTGCCGATACTTCGGCCGTGCACGAGATGTCGGTCTATGCCATCCCCGACTTTCTGCCGGAGGGAAAGTATAAGGCGGAGCAATACAATTTCGGTGCCTCGGGAACCAGTATTCTTGCGGCGATGATGAATGGCCGCTGCGATGCCATGAGCAACGCCAACAGCTATCTTGTGACGGCACGGTCGGAAGGAGCGTCGCTGGTGGCGGTCTGCGGCGTGGCCGGCAAGGGACAGGCCATCTGCGCCCGCACCGACAAGGGCATCAAGACCTTCGAGGATCTCGCGGGCCGCAAGCTCGCCACCCGGTCCATGACCAGCTCGCACGTGATGATGCAGATCGCGTTGCGCGCCGTCGGCATCGATCCGAAGAAGGATTGCACCATCCTCGATTGTGGCCAGCCGGCCGGCTTCACCTTGATGCTGGAAAATGGCGATGCCGATGGCGGCCAGATTTGGGAGCCCTTCGCCTCGATCGCGGCCGCCCGGCCCAACATTCAGAAGCTTCAGCTCGATCGCTTCTTCGAACTGACGTGGCGCACCCACTCCTCCCTGTTCGTGACCCAGAAGCTCATCGACGAGCAGCCCGATGTGGTGCGCGACCTGGTTGCCGCGAACATCAAGGCGGTGGAGGCGGTTAAGACCGACCGCGCCCGCTACATGCAGATCGTCGCCAAGCGCGCCGGCCAGCCTGAGTCGGTGCTGGCGGCGGCCATCGACAATTGCGCCCCCCGGCCGGAGATGGACACCACGATGTTCTACCGGATGTCCGACGAGATGCGCAGCCTCGGCATGATCCGCAACGACGTCACCCGGGAGATGGACGGGGCGGTGAACTACACCTTCGTGTCCGAACTGACGGGGCGCTCGAAGGAATCCCTCGGATACGTCTCCTATGACGACTTCAAGGCGGGAAAGAAGGCGCAGATCCAATGAGCGTCACGTCCTCCATCACCGAGCGGAGAGCTGAACGCAAGCCGGGCTTCATCTTGCGATCGATCAAGATCGACCCGTTCGCGGTCGGCGTGCCGGCGGCTCTGATCCTCGCCTGGTGGCTCGCGGACATGACCCGTTCCAGCGAGTTCTCCATGTTCCCGACCCTCGGGAGCGTGATCTCCTGCTGGATCGACTGGATCTTCAACACGAGCGACGGCAAGAACTTCTTCTCCGGCACGTTCATGGTCGATCTTGTGGCCAGCATGTCGCGCGTTCTGGGTGGCCTGGTGCTGGGCTCGGTCATGGCGATCACGCTCGGCCTCGCCGTGCTGTGGGTGCCGCTGCTGGAGCGTTTGACCGATCCCATCGTCCAGATGCTCCGCCCGATCCCGAAGACGGCGTTCCTGCCGTTCGCCGTGCTCCTGTTCGGCCTCGGCAACGGGCCGGCGCTCTTCATCACGACCTATGGCGTCTTCCTCATCGTCTACGTGCAGGTGGTGATGAGCATCAAGCTGGTGCCCGCGGATCTGCGAAACGCGGGCCGGATGCTCGGTTCGAGCCGCCGCCAGGTGCTGACCACGGTCGTGCTTCCCGCGGCCTTGCCGGGCATCTGCGGCGGCATCCGCATCGGCGCGTCTTACGCTTGGCTCATCCTCATTCTCGCGGAGATGCTCGCGGTGCGGGAGGGCTTCGGCTACGTGCTTTGGCACGGCTACGAGTTCATGCGCATGGATGTCGTGGTCGCCGCCATGCTCACCATCGGCGTGTGCGGCTTTCTCACCGATCGCGTCATCGTCATGCTCATGCGCAGTCGTCTGTCATGGGCGGAAGATATTGCTCAAGCGAACGTATGAGGCTGCTGTGACCGTCGTCTTCAAGGATGTGACGCGCCGCTTCGCCGGCCGCAATGACACCGCGCCCGTGCTCGCGCTGGAGCGGGTCTCCCTCGAGATCGGGGCGGGCGAGTTCGTGGTCCTGCTCGGCCCGTCGGGCTGCGGCAAGACCACATTGCTCAAGATGCTCGGGGGCTTCGACCGGCCGAGCTCGGGCAGCGTGACCCTCGACGGGGTGGAAGTGACGGAGCCCAGCCCCCAGCGCGGCACCATCTTCCAGGCGCCCACCCTGTTTCCGTGGCTCTCGGTGCTCGACAACGTCCTCTACGGGCCGCGCATGTGCGGCAAGCTGAACGCCGAGACGCGGGCCAAGGCGCTGGAATTGCTGCGCATCGTCGGGCTCGCAAACTTCACCGGCTTCAAGCCCAACCACCTTTCCGGCGGCATGCAGCAGCGCGTTGCCATCGCCCGCGTTCTGATCAACGAGCCGCGCGTGATCCTCGCCGACGAACCGTTCGCGGCGCTCGATGAATACACCCGCCGGGCGATGCAGGAGATGTTCGCCGCCACCACGGAGAGGCGCGACCGCGCGACGCTGTTCGTGACGCACAGTGTCGAGGAAGCAGTGTTCCTGGCCGACCGCATCGTCGTGATGTCGCCGCGGCCCGGCCGCATCCGCACGATCATCGAGGTCGACCTCCCACGCCCGCGCGACCGCGCCAGCCGTGCCTTCCTCGACCGTATGGGCGAGGTGTTCAAAGTCATTCAACACGACCTCATCTCGGCCAGCGAGCCACAGACGGACGCAGCATGACCACTTCCGACATTTCCTACGACGTCATCGTCACCGGCAGCAGCGCCAAGCTTACCCTCGGCTATATCGCGATCTCCAACTGCACCCTCGTCCATACGCCCGACGGCCCCATGCTGTTCGACGTGGGCGGCACGGTTGCCCGCGAGATGATCCGCGCCGGCCTGAAGCAACGCGGGCTTGCGCCTTCCGATATCACGCGCGTGTTCATGTCCCATCTGCACCACGACCATTCGCTGAACATCGACATGTTTCCCAAGTCGACCAAGGTCTTCGTGAGCCGCGCGGAATGGGACTATGTGGACAATCCGCACCCCGAGGACGATTGGGTCCCCTGGATGATCAAGGAGCAGATGAAGACCTACGATCTGACCCTGCTCGAAGGCGGCGGCGAGCTGTGCGACGGCATTCGCTACATACCCGCTCCCGGCCATACGCCCGGCTGCCAGGCCCTTCTGCTTTCCGGCGCCGACGGAAAGACGACCACGCTCGCGGGCGACGCGATCAAGTTTCCCAAGGAGGCGCTGCGGCGACGGGTCGACCACTCCTTCGATACGCCCGAGGTCGCGGCCCAAAGCATCGACACGATCATGCGCATGAGCGACGTGATCATCCCCGGCCATTTCCCGACGATCTACAAGGAAGGCGACAGCATCACCTGGGATGATTGCCAGAGCTTTCCCCTCGTCATGCGCTGATGCGGTCTGCCGTTGAGTCGAACCGACCCTCAGCGCTTTCGACAGGACTTGGAATTTTCAGGAGACAGGCATGCGCGTTGTAAGTTTCAGCAACATGAAGGACGGCAAGCGCGACGACTACAAGCTGCTGCATGAGCTTGAGACCGAATTCGCCGCGGGCACCGCCGATCGACTTGTCGAGGGGCTGCGCAGCCTTGCCGACTCGCTGGCGGGATACAAGATCGACAGGCTCGCGCATTCCCTCCAGTCCGCGACGCGCGCCTGGCGCGACGGTGCCGACATCGACTGGGTGGTGGCCACCCTGCTGCATGACATCGGCGACGTCTACGCGCCCTACAACCACGATGAATATGCCGCGGCCATATTGCGCCCCTTCGTGCGCGAACAATGCACTTGGACCGTAGAACACCACGCTGATTTTCAGTTGGTCTATTACGGGCACCATATCGGGGCGCCGCAGTTCAAGCGCGAAGCCTATCGCGACAGCATTTATTTCGATGATTGTGTCGAGTTCTGCGAGCGTTGGGACCAGTCGAGCTTCGATCCCGAGTACGACAACCTGCCTCTCGATTTCTTCGCGCCAATGGTGCGCGAGGTCTTTGCCCGGCGGCCGGGTGATCCGGCGGTGCAGCGCCGTGGCGACCGTGTGCCGCTCAACGTTCCGGCGGTGGCCGCCCAGCGCGCGCTTGCCGGAGCATAATCGACTGCGCGGCGCATCGGCGCGAGCCGCTTTGCGGACCGCGGTTCGCCATCCTGGCCCGCCTGCCTGGTGGTCCGGGAGACCGCTGCCAAGGGGACGCTGCTCGTACTTGAACTCGCGCAGTGCTCGGCTTCTTACTCACCATGCCGTGCGGCAAGTTCGTGCACGGCATCCCCGATATTCTCAAGCGACCCATTCTACTCGCTGAGGACCGAATCGTCCGGCCAGACTTCTTCGTGCGATGCGGTCAGGGTCGGCGAGCGCGGAAGGGACAGTGGCGTCGCCAGCATGTCCTGAATACCGAAAAGCTCGGTATGCAGGCGCCGCAAGGCCACGGCCACCGCGCCAGTGACGGTCGCCCTGTCGCCGAGGCCGCTCGGTATCAGCTCCACCTCGCGCAGCATGATGTTCGGCAGGGCGCGGCGGACGGCGCGCAGCAATTCCTCGCGCGCGCCGATGCTGCCGCCGAGGATCACGCAGCGGGGATCGAGCACGGCCACCACCGTCGCGATCCCGCGCGCCACGAGCTGCGCGGTTTCCTCAACGGCGGCGGCTGCCGCCGGCTCGTCGAGCCGGAGCTGGTCGAAAATCTGGCGCACCGTGCGGTTGGGCACGCCGCCGTGGGCCTCGTAGCGGCCGCGGATGGCGGCGGCGGAAACGCCCCGCTCGAACGCGCCGGACTGCAGGCTCTGCGGTTCGGTCAGCGGAGCGCCGAAGGGGAGATAGGCAATTTCGCCGGCGAAGCCGCGCGCGCCGCGCACCAGCGCGCCGTTCACCATCACCCCCATGCCAACGCCGGTGCCCAGCGAAATCAGGGCCATATCATCGGCGCCGCGGCCCGCCCAATGCTCCCCGAGCATGGCAAGGTTGACGTCGTTCTCCACGATCAGCGGAATGCCGACCGCGGCCGTGAGCGCCTGGGCGGTATCGAAGCCGTCGAACCCGGCAAGGTTCGGCGCACAGCCGATCTGCCCGGTTTCCGGATCGAGAACGCCTGGCGTGCCGATGACCGCATTATGGATCTTCTCAGCGGGAATGGCCGCTTCGGTGCGCATCTGCGCGAGGAGGCCGCCGATCTGCGCGGTGACGCGCGCCCCGCCCCGCTGGTCGGTCGGCACCGTTTGCTCGCAGAGGATGCGCCCGCCGAGCCCTGCGATCGCCGCTCGGATCTTCGTGCATCCGAGATCCACGGCGAACACGAATGCGGCGTCCTGGCAGATCTCGTATGTCACCGCGGAGCGGCCGTACGCCTTGCGGCTCACGCCTGTCGCCCGCAGCCAGCCGCCGTCCTCCAGATGGCTGACCACCGCCGACGCCGTCTGCTTCGAGATTCCGGCAAGCTCCGCGATGCCGGAGCGCGACACCTCTCCCTGCTGCAGCACGATCTCGATCACCGACTGGACCGATACCTGCCGAAGCAGATGCGCCGTGGCATCGCGCGACGGGCGGGACGGCCGTCTCCCGCCAGCGGTATCGAGAATGGGCAATGATTTTGTTCGGGTCATGGACTATTGCTGCAGGAAATGGCTTTTTGGGTCAACTGCGGCGAAGCCGTTCGGCATCCGCACGCTGCGATATGAGGGTCAAGTGCCTGCCTCCTGCTTCCTCCCTGTGGGCTTTTCCTGGTGACCCCGGGCCTTCATCCGCACGTGCCGCAGCTCGGCGCATGGCTGACCGATCGGTTCCTGCCGGCATGGATCGATCGAACCGTCCGGCCGGGCCAACCGGGCTATGTGGAAAGCGTCGGAGCTGATGGCCTGCCGGTGGAAACGGGGGCGCGCACGGTGATGGTCACCGCGCGACTGGTCTACGTCTTCAGCCTGGGGCATCTACTTGCGCCGGACGGCGCATGCCTTGAGGCCGCGCGGCATGGACTCGATTTCCTGCTGGGCCCTTGTCGGGGCAGGGACGGTCGCTTCCTGCATCTCGTTCCGGCAGAGGGGCAGGGCGCGGCCCCGCCGGCGGATCTTTACGACCTTGCCTTCATCCTGCTGGCGCTCGGCGCCTTCTCCGCAACGTCGGGCGATGCGGCGCCGCTTGCGATCGCGAACGAAATCGCCGGCAGGCTCGAGGCGCATCTTGCCGATCCCCACGGCGGGTACCGCGAGGACGGACTGGCGGCGGGCGAGCGGCGGCAGTTCCCGCACATGCACCTGCTGGAAGCCTGCCAGATCCTGTCCCGCCTCGGTTCCGAGGGAGGATGGGAACTGCGGGCCGAGCAGATGGTGGATCTGCTGGAGCGCCGCTTTCTCGTCGGCGGCAGCGTGGGCGAGTGGTACGAGCGCGACTGGCGTCCGGCGCCCGGCGCGCACGGACGGGAGCGGCAGCTCGGCCACCAGTTCGAATGGGCGTGGCTGCTCTATCGCCAGGGCGCCCTCACGGGCTCGGCCCGCGCCACGCGGCTCGCCGACCGGCTTTACAGTTTCGGTTTAGCCTGCGCCGGCGCCGAGACGGGGCCGCTGACGCCGATGATCGACGCCATAGACCGCGACGGCAAACCGCGGGACGACATGCGCCCGCTCTGGCCCATGACCGAGCTGCTGCGCGCGTCCGTGGCCAAGGTGACTTTCGCCGGCGAATCTCAAGCACGCCATATGGCGGATAGCACCGCCAGCGCTATCTTCACCCATTATCTCGACCCGCAGACCGGCTTGTGGGTGAATGAACTCGGCGAAGACAACCGCGCAGTCCTCACGTCCGTGCCGACCCGCGTGCTCTATCACATTGTTCCCGCGCTGGCGGCCTATGCCAGCCTCCGCGACGGGGATTTCGCGGCGCCCAACCCGCTGCTCAGATAGCATCCGCCAAGCGGCGGCCGGGCACGGCGGCGAGCAGGGCTTGCGTATAGGGATGCTCCGGCCGGCTCAGAAGCTCGGCCGTCGGCTTCATCTCGACGATGCTGCCCTGGCGCATCACCGCGATCCGGTCGCAGACCTGGGCTGCCACGTTCAGGTCGTGGGTGATGAACAACATCGCGAGCTTGAGGCGGATTTTCAGGTCTTCCAGCAATTCCAAGACCTGCGCCTGGACCGAGACGTCGAGCGCGGACACCGGCTCGTCGGCCACCAGCACGTCCGGATCGAGCGCCACGGCGCGGGCGATGCCGATGCGCTGGCGTTGGCCGCCGGAAAATTCGTGCGGATATCGCTCCGCCGCTTTGGGATCGAGCCCGACCAAAGGCAGAATCTCGCGTGCCTTGCGCATGGCCTCCGCCCGTGGCGTGCCCCGCGCGACGGCACCGTCGGCGATGATCTGCCCCACCTTGCGGCGCGGATTGAGCGAGGCGAACGGATCCTGAAACACCATCTGGATGCGGCCACGGGCGGCGCGCAGCCCCTCGCCCCTCAGGGCCGAGAAATCGACCGCGCCGAGGCTGACCCGCCCTCCATCCGGCTCCATGAGGCGCACCAGCATGCGCCCCGCCGTGCTCTTGCCTGAACCGGATTCTCCAACAAGGCCAAGGGTCTCTCCCCGCCGGATCTCGAAGCTGAGGTTCTCGACCGCCTTCACTGCGCGCGCGGGGGAAAACCATCCGCCGCCGCTGGAATAGGTCTTGCTCAGTCCCCGCACCGCGCATGCGACGGGCGCGTCGCCGATGGGCGCGCGCTCCGGCGGGGTCAAGGTCGGCACGGCGGCAAGCAAGGCCCGTGTATAAGGATGGCGGGGATGGTGCAGGACCTCCTGCGCCTGTCCGCGCTCCACCACCAACCCCTTTTCCATCACCGCCACCTCATCGGCGATATCCGCCACCACGCCGAAATCGTGGGTGATGAACAAAACCGCCATTCCCCGCCGCTGCTGAAGCTGACGGATGAGGGCGAGGATCTGCGCCTGGGTGGTCACGTCCAGCGCCGTGGTGGGCTCGTCGGCCACCAGGACCGACGGCTCAAGTGCTAGCGCCATGGCGATCATCGCCCGCTGGCGCTGGCCGCCGGAGAGCTGATGGGGAAAGGCGCGGGCAATGCGCGGCGGATCGGGCAATCCCACTTCCTCCATCAGCGCCAGCATGCGGGCCGTGCGCTGGGAGGAGGTCAGCAGGCCGTGCGCCTCGAAGGCTTCCGCGATCTGCGGGCCGATGCGCATCACCGGGTTCAGGGCGGTCATGGGTTCCTGGAAGATCATGGCGATGCGGCGCCCGCGCAGGGCGCGCCAGCTCTCCTTGTCCAGCGTGAGGAGATCCCTGTCCTCAAAGCGGATCTCGCCGCTGACCCGCTTGATCGAAGGCGGCAGCAGGCCCAGCAGCGCAGAGGCGCACATGGATTTGCCGGAGCCCGATTCTCCGACCACGCACAGGATCTTGCCGGCCTCCAGACTTAAGCAGACATCCTCCACCGCAAACGGCCGGTCGGCACCGGCGGGCAGGGCCAGGGTCAGATGATCGATGGTGAGCACCGGCGCTGCGGGCGAGGCCATGCCAGAATCCCCTCTTTCGGCGGACCTAAAGGCCCAGTGCGATCCCGTCCTTGCGATGGTCCGATGCGCCGAGCATCACACCGCGTTCCTGGTCGATCCAGATGGCCTGGCACCCGCCCAGCGGGGCCGCTTGCCAGGCGATGCGATGGCCGCGCCGCTCCAGCTCGGCGGCAACGTCGCGCGGCACCGTCGGCTCAAGCTGAAGCTCGCCCGCAAATGCGAAGCTGCGCGGCGCGTCGGAGGCTTGTTGGAGCCCGGTGCCGAGATCCAGGATCTGGCTGACGATATGGGCATGTCCGGTCGCCTGATATTGTCCGCCCATCACCCCAAAGGGCATGACCGGCTTGCCGTTCTTCATCAGCATGCCGGGAATGATGGTGTGCAGCGGCCGCTTGTTGGGGGCGAGGCAATTTGGATGCCCCTCCTTGAGCGAAAAGCCAGCGCCGCGATTCTGCAGCAGAACGCCCGCGCCCGGCGCATAGATGCCGCTGCCGAATGCGGAGAACACGGAATTGATCAGCGAGACGGCGAGGCCGTCGCGGTCGACCACGCTGATATAGGCGGTGTCGCGATGGTTCGGCAGATCGATCTGCGCCGGATCGAGCACGCGATCCAGGCGGATGCGGCCGCGTGCGGCAGCGATGGCGCTTTCCGCGAGAACCGCTTGGGTATCCACGGGGACGACGTCCGGATCGCAGACGATGGCGTCGCGCTGGTAATAGGCAAGCTTGGTAGCTTCCGCCAGCAGATGGATGCGGTCGGCTGCGCTGAGGCCGCTCAGCTCGAAACCCTCAAGGATGCGCAGAATGAGCAGCGCGGCGAGACCCTGCCCATTGGGCGGGCATTCATAGAGCGTGTAGCCGCGATAGCCGGCGGAAATAGGCTCCACGTAATTCCCGGCGGCGCGGGCGAAATCCTCAACTTCATGCTCACCGCCGAGCGCTTTGAGCACCTGGACGATCTCCTGCGCCACAGCGCCTTCGTAGAAGGCCGCGCGGCCACCATTGGCGATTGCGCGCAGCGTCGCGCCCAAGCGCGGATGGGTGAGGCGGTCGCCCACGGCGGGCGCTGCCCCGCCAGGCAGGAAGACCGGCGCCGCAAGGCCGTAGCGGGCAATTCGGGGCGTGAAGCGGGTCCAATCCCATGCAACGCGCGGATGGATCAGGAAGCCGTCCTCCGCCGCCCGAATGGCGGGGCGAAAGAGTTCGTCGAGCGTCCGCGTGCCGTGGTCGGCCGCCAGCCTGCACCAGGCGTCCACAGCCCCTGGAATGGTGACGGCGTGCGGGGAATCGTCGGGAATGGACGTCAGGCCCTCGGCCCGCAGGCGCCCGGCATCCGCCTTTCCGGGTGCCCGGCCCGACCCGTTGAACGCGATGGGCTCGGGGGTCTTGCCGGCGATCAGCGCGAAACAGTCGCCGCCGATTCCCATCATGTGCGGATCCACCACGCCCTGCAGGGCCGCAGCGCACAAGGCCGCGTCGACCGCATTGCCGCCGGAGCGCAGCATGTCCACCGCCGCCAGCGTCACGGCGGGGTGGGAAGTGGCCGCCATGCCCTTGTCGCCGACCGCCACGGAGCGGCCGGAAATCATGAAATCCCGTGCAGACAGCATTCGTCTCACCCCGTCCCTTCGCATCCGGCAGCGACCCACCGGTAAGGTGGGGCATTCAGGCCGATTTCGTCAACGACATTTACAAAGTCAAAATCACGTGCTTGCATGGGCTGAAGAACAAACCCTTCCTCCAGAGGTCGCAGGAGTGCGCAGCGGTGCTGTATTTTTCCTGTCTTTCATCAAGGTCGCGAACCATAGTCGGGGCGCTCGCCCTGTCCCTCTCTCTGCTGACCGGTGCTGCGCAAGCCGCCTCGCTGCACGTGGGCATCCAGGACGATCCTGACGCGCTCGATCCGGCCACCAACGGCACCTATGCGGGGCGGTTCGTTCTGTCTGCGCTGTGCGACAAGCTGGTGGATATTTCTCCCGATTTGAAGATCGTGCCGCAGCTCGCGGAAAGCTGGGAATGGGCGCCGGACGGCAAGTCCATCACCTTTTCGCTGCGCAAGAGCGTGACCTTCCAGGATGGGACGCCGCTCGACGCCGAAGCGGTGAAGTTCAATTTCGATCGCATGAAGACCATGCCGGATTCCAAGCGCAAGGCGGAAATCACGCCGGTGCTCGGGGCCGAGGTGATCTCGCCCGAAAAGGTGCGGCTCACGCTTTCCGATCCCTTCGTTCCGCTGCTTTCGGTGCTCACCGATCGCGCGGGCATGATGGTTTCCCCGAAGGCGGCGAAGGAGAAGGGGGAGAATTTCGGCGCGGCACCGGTCTGCGCCGGCCCGTATGAATTCGTCGAGCGCAAGTCCCGCGATCTGATCCGCGTGAAGAAGTTCGACAAATACTGGAATGCGCCCGCCATCGGCTATGACGAAATCGTCTATGATTATGTGCTGGACTCCAGCGTTCGGCTGGCCCGCCTGCGGGCCGGCGACCTCGACATCATGGAGCGCGTGGCGCCCAATGATCTGAAGTCGGTGCGTGAGAATGCCGATCTCGCCCTCTATTCGGCACCTGGCCTCGCGGTTTCGCATCTGGCGATGAACCTCAATAATGGCGAGGGCTCCAAGGCGCTGTTCAATCAGGACCCGCGCCTGCGCGAGGCGCTGGAACTCTCCATCGACCGCACCGTCATCAACAAGGTCGCCTTCAACGGTGAGTTCGTCGCCGGCAATCAGATGATGCCGCCGTCCAGTCCCTTCTATGACAAGGCGCGGCCCATTCCGGCACGCGACCTCGCCAAGGCCAAGGAGCTCATGGCCGCGGCCGGTCATCCGAAGGTGCCGATCGAGATCACGTACGGAAACGCATTGTCCGACGGGCGGGTCGCGCAGATCCTCCAGTCCATGATCTCGCAGGCAGGCTTCGAGGTGAAGCTTTTGCCGCTGGAATCGGCAACCGCCACCCAGCGCTTTCTCAGCGGCAATTATCAGGCCTATATCGGCAATTGGAGCGGCCGCCCGGACCCCGATCCCACCCTCGTCTCGTTCTTTGCGTGCGACGGCTCTCAGAACACCGGCAAATATTGCGACAAGGCATTCGACGCCCTTCTGACCGAGGCGCGGGGGGAGGCGGACGAAGCCAAGCGCAAGCAATTGTACGACAAGGCCACCGAGATGTATCTCGCGGCCCGGCCGACGCTGCCGCTCTATCATCCCAATTGGTTCTTCGCCGCGCGCAAAGGCGTGGACGGCATCGTCATGTATCCCGACGGCCTCCTGCGCGTCACCGGCCTGAAGCCGAAGAACTGAGGAGCCCCGGATGCCGATGACCCATGCGCCGGAATGGCCCGGAGCGCTGCCGTGCTGCGCCTGATCTGGCAAAGGCTCGCCGTCGCGCTGCCGACGCTCGTGCTCATTTCCATGATGGTCTTCGGCCTCCAGAAGCTGCTGCCGGGCGATCCCATCATCGCCCTCGCGGGCGAGGAGCGCAGCCCGCAAGCCATCGAATACTTGCGCGAGAAGTATCGCTTCAACGATCCCATCGCTCTGCAATACGTCCATTGGGTGGCCGATATCGCCCAAGGCGATTTCGGCCGCTCCATCCGCACCCGCCTGCCCATCGGCGACATGCTCGCCGAGAAGCTGCCGGTCACGCTGGAGCTTGCCGTCTTTTCCATGCTTTTCGCGGTCGTGATCGGCGTGCCCCTGGGGATTGTCGCGGCGCTGAGACGCGGCTCGCTGATCGATTTCGGCGCCAGCCTCTTCGGCCTCCTCGGCCTGTCCGTGCCCAATTTCTGGCTGGGCATCATGCTCATCCTGCTGTTCTCCGTGCATCTCGGCTGGCTTCCCGCCGGCGGGTTCGTCAGCCCGGCGACGAGTCTGCTGGGAAACCTGAAATCTCTGCTCTTGCCAAGCATCGTGCTCGGCGCCCATACGGCGGCGATTTTGATGCGGCACACGCGCGGCGCCATGTTGGTGGCGCTGAAGCAGGATTATGTGCGCACCGCGCGCGCAAAGGGGGTGAAGGGCTCGGTCATCGTCCTGCGCCACGCGCTGCCCAATGCGCTCATCCCGGTGGTGACGCTCGGCACGTTGCAATTCGGCGAATTGCTCGCTGGCGCCGTCCTCACCGAGCAGGTCTTCGGCATCCCCGGATTCGGCAAGATGATCGTCGACGGTGTCTTCAGCCGCGACTATGCCGTGGTGCAGGCCGTGGTGCTCTGTACCGCCGCCATCTTCCTGCTCATGAGCCTGCTTGCAGACGTCGCCTATGTCCTCCTCAACCCGAGGATGCGCACGTGATTGCCCGCGCCGCCGGTTCATCCCCCACCGCCCGCTTCGCGTTGCTGAAGCGCATGGTCTGGCACCCGTCAGCGGTGATCGGTGCGAGCATTATCCTCGCCTTCATCCTGATCGCTGTCTTCGCACCCTTTATCGCGCCATTCGATCCCAATGCGGCGGACTGGATGGCCATCCGAGAGGCGCCGAGTGCGGCACACCTGTTCGGGACGGACGATCTCGGCCGGGACATCCTCTCCCGCGTCATTTTCGGCGCCCGCGCCTCGCTTTCGGCCGGCATCATCTCGGTGGTGGTGGCGATCGCCGTTGGCCTGCCGCTGGGGATCGTCGCGGGCTATTTCGGCCGCTGGCCGGACATGCTGATCTCGCGCTTCACCGATGCGCTGCTGGCCTGTCCCTTCCTGATCTTCGCTATTGCATTGGCCACGTTCCTCGGGCCCAGCCTGGAGAATGCGATGATCGCCATCGGCATCTCCGCCATGCCGGTCTTCATCCGCCTGGCCCGGGCACAGACGCTGGTGGTCTCGGCGGAGGAATACATCGCCGCGGCGCGGTCCCAGGGCATCGGGGATTTCGCCATCCTCACCCAGCAGATCCTGCCGAACGTCCTGCCGCCGATCGTGGTGCAGGCGAGCCTCACCATGGCCATCGCCGTCCTCGCCGAGGCGAGCCTCGCGTTTCTGGGACTCGGCCAGCTTCCCCCGGCGCCCTCCTGGGGCAGCATGCTGGATGTCGCGCGCCAGTTCATGGAAGAGGCACCCTGGATGGCGCTGTTTCCCGGTCTCGCCATCATCCTCGTGGTCGTCGGCTTCAACCTGCTCGGCGACAGCCTTAACGACATTCTCAATCCTCGTTCCTGACAAATTCCGGGAGACCTGCCCATGAACGTGCGCATCTTCGATTCCAAGGTCCGGCTGGGTGAGGCCGCGGCGGACGCAGGCGCACAAGCCATCTCGGCCGCCATCGCCCGGAACGGCGTGGCCAATATCGTGGTGGCGACCGGCGCGAGCCAGTTTGAAATGCTCGCCGCCCTGGTCGAAAAGCCGATCGACTGGTCGAAGGTTCATGCCTTCCATCTCGACGAATATATCGGCCTGCCCGAGACCCACCCCGCGAGCTTCCGCGGCTATCTGAAGGCGCGCTTCACCAGCCGCCTGCCGACGCTGGGGTCGTTCACCTTCATCGCCGGGGATGCCGCGGATATCGACGCAGAATTGGCGCGGCTCAACGCCCTGATTGCCCACCACCCGATCGATGTCATGTTCGCGGGCATAGGCGAGAACGCGCATCTTGCCTTCAACGATCCCCCCGCCGATTTCGACGCGAAGAAGGCGTTCAAGGTGGTGGATCTGGACGACGCCTGCCGCCGCCAGCAGTTCGGCGAAGGCTGGTTCGAGAGCTTCGAGGCGGTGCCGAAGCAGGCCATCAGCATGAGCGTGCCGCAGATCCTCAAGAGCGGCGTCATCGTGATCGCGGCGGCCGATGCCCGCAAGGCCGCGGCGGTGCGCGATACGCTGGAGGGATCGGTCACGCCGCTCTGCCCGGCATCCATCCTCCAGACCCATTCCGATTGCCGGATGTTCTTCGACGTGCCGGCCACGAGCCTGCTTTCGCGCAAGCCCGCCGAGGTGGAGGTCGCCTGACCGTTCCGGCGAGGCCGGCGCCGGCGAACCTGCCCCTCGGGTCATGATGCGCCAGCGCAGGCGCGTGCGCCTGCGCTGGTCTTCCGGACGAGCTTCAGTTGCGCGGCAAAGGTGCCGTCTTGTCGGGTGGCGTCTTGTCGGGCCCGAACATCAGCCCGGCCTCGCGGAAACCGCCATCCACGTTCAGCGTATGTCCATGCACATAACGGCTTTCGTCGGAGGAGAGGAACACCGCTGCGTCGGCAATTTCCTCCGGCGTTCCGTACCGGTTCATCGGGATCAGATAGGTGTAGGCGGCCCGGGTCGCGGCGTCGTGGGCGTATTTCGCCATTTCCGTCTCGATGGCGCCCGGCGCGATATTGTTCACGTTGATGCGGTGCTGGGCGAGTTCCACGGCCATCACCTTGGTCAGCAGTTCCAACCCCGCCTTGGCGGCGCCATAGGCTGCGCGGCCGTTGCCGCCGCGCTGGCCGGAGAGCGAGGCGATGTTGACGATCTTCCCGCCACCGCTCTTCACCATCTCCTTGGCCACCGATTGCGCGACGAAGAAGGCGCCGGTGAGATTGATGCCGACGATGCGGCGCCATTCCTCCAGAGACGTCTCCAGGAACGGCGTGTTGCCGCCAATTCCCGCATTGTTGATGAGGATGTCGATTCGGCCGTGCGCCTGCACCAGCTCCTGCACCATGGCTGTCACCGAAGGCGGATCGGCGACATCGACCGTCAGCGCGCCCGAACGCCCGCCGGCCGCCTCGATGGCTTGCGCGGCGGCCTTCGCGCCATCCAAATTCAGATCGGCGATGATCACCGTCGCCCCTTCGCGCGCAAGGGCTTTGGCCACCGCAAAGCCGATGCCGCGCGCGCCGCCCGTCACGAGCGCAATCTTCCCATCCAAACGCATATCTCAAATCTCCGCGCGACACGGGGACGGCATCCCATCCCCGTTCGCTGAATTCGAAAGGATCAGGAGAGCTTTCCGACGCTCTTTTCGAGGATGCCCCAAAGTTCGTCCCCGTACTTGGCGCGCCATTCCTTGTAGAAGCCGGCGTCGCTCAGCGCGGCCCGGAACGGAGCGGTGTCCGGCTCGTTGAAAATGAGGCCCTTCTCGGTGAGCGTGCCCTTGAGCGAGACGGCGAGTTTCGCCATGTCCTCGCGCTCGGCCATGGCCGCCATGTTGAGGTTCTTGGCGACGATGTCCCGCGCGTCCTGGGGCAGGGCTTCCCAATTGCGCTTGTTCGCGACGCAGAAGAAGGCGTCCCACATATGATTGGTGATCGCGCAGTATTTCTGCACCTCAAAGATGTTCGCCGTATAGATGTTCGCTAGCGAATTCTCCTGACCATCGACCACCTTGGTCTGCAGCGCGGAATAGATCTCGCTGAAATTGATGGAGGTGGGCGCCGCGCCGAAGGCCTGGAACATGGAAGTCCACAGGGCGCCCACCGGAACGCGGATCTTGAAGTTCTTCAGGTCCGCGGGCGTGGCGATCGGCTTGGTGCTGGAGGTGATCTGGCGGAAGCCGTTGTCCCACATCTTGTCCATGGGCACGAGGTTGGCCTTGGAGATGCGCACGCGCAGGGCTTCGCCCAACTCTCCGTCCATCGTCTTCCAGACCGCAGCATAGTCGGGGAACAGGAAGCCGAGGCCATAGATCGAGGCTGACGGCACGATGGTGGAGAGCACGTTGATGCCCGAATTCAGGAACAGGTCGATGCCGCCGGCGCGTACCTGCGACAGCATATCCGTGTCGCCGCCGAGCTGGTTGTTCGGATAGACCTGCATGTCCACCTTGCCATTGGTCTCGGCAAGAATGCGGGCTGCCGCTTCCCTGGCGCGGGTGGTGATGGGGTGAGATTCCGCGAGATTGAACGCGAACTTCAGCGTGAAGTCGGCGGCGGCCTTGGCCCGGCGTACGGGCAGCCCGAATGCGGCGGCCGCAGTGCCGGCGGCAAGGCCTGTCGTGAACGTGCGGCGTGAAATAATCGTGGTCATGACGTTGCTCCCTGAATGTATTGGTTGTTGTTGGTTGTGCTGAGATGAGCCTCCGGCTTCAGAGGAAGCCGGTGGAGATCCATGGAACAAGCGCGACGATGACGAGGCCGATCAGCATCGCGAGAATGTAGCCGACGATCGGTCTCATCCCGGCGTTGGGATGGATGCGGCTGATGGCGCAGGCGGCGTAGTAGCCGACCCCGAACGGCGGGGCGAAAAGGCCGATGCCCATGGCGAGCACCACCACCATCGCGTACTGCACCTGGTGGATTCCGAGGGCCTGCGCGATCGGGAACAGGAGGGGCCCGAATAGGACGATGGCCGGGATGCCTTCCAGCACGCTGCCGAGAATGATGAAGGCGACGATGGACACGGCCATGAAGGTGCCCGCGCCCCCCGGCAGGCCGGTCATGGACTTTGCCAGCGAGTGCGAGAAGCCGGACTGGGTCAGGCTCCAGGCCATGGCGGTTGCGGTGCCGATGATCAGCAGGATCGCCCCCGACAGGCTCGCGGTTTCCACCAGCATCGGCTTCAGCCGCCGCCAGTTGAACTGGCGATAGAGCAACAGCCCGGCAACGATGGAATAGGCAATGCCGATGGTCGACACCTCCGTCGCGGTGGCCACGCCCTCGATCACCGCTGTGCGGATCACGAAGGGCAAGGCCAGCGCGGGCAGGGCGATGATGAAGGCGCGGCCGATCTCACGGGCCGTGGACTTCTTGACGTGGCTCAGGTCTTCTCCCCGGTAGCGCCACCAGATCAGCCCGCACAGCGTGATCGCGAGAATGCCGCCCGGCAGCAGGCCGCCGGTAAACAACGCGGCGATCGACACGCCCGTCACCGAGCCGATGGTGATGAGGACAATGCTGGGCGGGATGGTCTCGGTCTGCGCCCCGGTCGCGGCGAGCAGGGCGACGAGATCGCCTTCCTTCGCCCCGCGCTTCTTCATCTCGGGAAACAGCACCGGCGCCACCGCCGCCATGTCGGCAGCCTTGGACCCGGAGATTCCCGAGACCAGGTACATGGCGCCCACCAGCACATAATGCAGGCCACCCTTCACGTGGCCCAGCATGCTGGCGAGGAACTGCACCATGGCCTTGGCCATGCCTGTCATCTCGATCAACTGGCCGAGGAAGACGAACAACGGCACCGCCAGGAGGATCAGATGGCTGACCCCTTCGTCGATGCGGCCGACAATGATCAGCGGCGGGGTCCGCGTCGTCAGCATGAGATAGCCGAATGTGGCCAGCCCAAAGGCAAAGGCGATGGGCACGCCGCCGAAGACGCAGGCCGCGACCACGCCGACGAAGAAGATCAGCAGGTTCAGATTGCCGAATGGCTTCAGAAGCGGCCCCAGCAGCCAGAAGATGCCGACCACGAGCGCGGTCGCCACCAGCGCGGCGAACACGAGGCGCAGGTTGGCGAATTGCAGAAGCCGCAACACCGCAAAAACGGCCATTAGGCCGAGCCCCACCGGCATTGCCGAGGCGCGCCAGGAATTCTGCAGGTCCAGCGCCGGGGTGCGGACGATGGATTCCTCATGCGCATATTCGAGCGCGGCGGGCAGGATAAGCAGCAGGAAGGCGAGGGCGGTGGAAACCGCGACGACCTCGATGAAGGCGCGCCCGCCCGGCTTCAGCGCGGCCACGAACGCGGTCATGCGCATATGCTCGCCGCGCTGGAAGGCAACCGCGGAACCGAGCATCGCCAGCCACAGGAACAGCATGGAGGCCAATTCATCGGACCACACCAGCGGCTGATGAAAAACGTAGCGGGCCAGCACGCCTGAGAACAGGATCAGGATCTCGGCGCTGACTAGAATTGCGACCGGAACCTCCAGGATCCGGGCGATGACGATCTCCGTCTGGCGGGCAATCAGAGCCACGGAGGACGGCGGAGCGGGAGGCGCCGCCGCCACGACCTGTTCGGTGTGCATGGCCGTCATACCACGTGCCCGCAGCACGAAGCCGCGAGATGCGAAGCGCCGCGCAACAAGATGTTCGCTGCACGGGGCGAAGCGAAATATTGGCGTTGTCCTCCCGAGATCATGGGCGTCTCCTCCTTCTTTGTGTTTATGCGTTGCCGAGCTTTCCCCTTTCGAAGAAATGCTCTCCTCCCATTTGGCCGCCCTTCAGGGCGATCTCCAATCCGTTGATGGCGTTCGACCGCGATAGCGCCCTGCACAGCGGCGCCCCCGGCGCCAGCCGCGCGGCGATCTCCAATGCGTCCGGCCCGAGCACCTTGGTGACCTGGCTGGAAGTGTCGCCGCCCGAAAGCAGCAGTCTCTTGATGGGCGCGCGCTCCAGGATGCTGCGGACGATCTGGCCAAGGCGCTCGCCGAGAATTCTGCCGCCGGTGTGCTTCGCCGCGTGATGTGAGAAGCCGCGCGCCGTCAGCGCATCGATCATGGCGCCGATGCGCGGATCCTCCGCGCCCCGTGCTGTGTGCAGAATAACGCTTCGCCCTTGGTTCAGGAGCGCGACGGCGCGCTCGGCGATGTCTGTGTGCGCGGCGGGCCATTGGGCGTCGTCCACTAGGACGCGCGCATCAACAGGCACGTCGGCGAAGCCCGCCTGGATGGCCGCATGGATTTGGAGCGCGGTGAGTTTCGAGGCGCTGCCCGAGACCGCGAGCACCCGGTCGGCGGACGCGAAACGGTCATATGCCTCAATGCGTTGCGGCGGACCATCGCGCTCACGCCACCATTGGGTCAGGGCATATTCGACGCCCGACGAACCGACCACGAACAGCGGCCCCGCGCCCCGCGCCTGGCTTTCGATGTGGCGCCCGACTTCGGTGAGATGGTCCGGCGTGCCGGCATCGAAGAGAACCGCGTCCGGCTGACCGTCCAGCACGCTCTTCAAGGCGGCGTCTGCAGCGGTGCGGGAGGTTTCGTAGGATGGAAAGATGATCTTCTCGATGCGCAGGGGCGCCTGCAGGGCGATGTGAACGGCGAGGTCCGCCTCCGCCATGGGGGTGACGGGATGGACGCTCATGATCGGATGGCGGTCGATGCGGAAGACGTCGCCATCGGTGCCGAAGCGGGCGAAAAGATTGCCGAACAGGCAGAAGCGGCCGAGCGCGGGTGTCCCCGCCACGATCGGCACCGGCATGCGAGGAAACGCGCCGCGCGACAGTTCGATCACCTTGCCGATGCTGCCGATCGTGGGCGAACTGTCGAAGGTGGAGCACACCTTGTAATGAACCAGCGGTGCACCGAGCCGGGCGAGTGCGTGGAAAACCTGCGGGAGATGACGGGCCATTTCCTCGGGGGACATGGCCCGGCTGTCGCCGGCGACGCCGACGACATCAAGCTCCGCAAACCGCTCCAGCGTCTCCGGAGTCGGCGGCGTCAGGAAAAGCGCGCAGCGATAGCCGGCGAAGGCGAGCACCTCCAGGGCATCGGTGGAGCCCGTGAAATCATCGCCGTAGAAGGCCATCCTGTAGCGTGCGGGCGCCGTCATCCGGAAGCTCCGAATTGGGCGAGCGCGCCGCTCAGGGCCGGATGGGACTTGGCATATTCGGCGAGGCTGACGCCAGAGGTCGCCGCTTCCCATGCTTCTCGCAGGCTGGCGACACCGGCGGCGATGCCCTGCGGATGGCCGATGATGCCGCCTCCGGCCAGATGCATGAGGTCGGTGCTGCCGAGCCGGGCATAAGTATCGGCCGCCTGGCCGGCCCACTGGCCCGAGGAGAAGATGGGCATGATGGGCGCCAACCCGCCGAATGGCGCAAGGCACGACTTGGCCGAGGCGATCACCGTGTCGTCCGGCTCCCAGAATTTGTTGCGCAGCCCGTTGACATGCAGATGGTCCAGACCGGTCAGGCGCCAGAGCTTCTGGAAGGCGGCGAATTCAAAGCCGAGCCAGGGATGGCGGGTAAGGATGCCCCAACCGTTGCGGTGGCCATGGATGGGAAGCTGCGTGTGCCGCCGCAAATGCTCGACGGCGGCAAATCCGGTCCAGTTCGCGCTCACCATGACGCAGGTCCCGCCGGCGGCGAGCACGGCATCGTGCCGGCGCAGCATATCGTCGATGGAGCCGGAGATATTGATGGCATACATGGGCTTGCGGCCCATCCGGTCGGCGTGGCGCTCGATGACGGGCATGACCGCCTTCAGCCGGTCCTCGAACCGGGCATAGGGCGGGTCGGCCAGAAGTTCGTCGTCCTTCAGAAAGTCGATCTCGGCCGCGCAGAGCACGTCCACCAGATCCGCCGTCTCGGCTGCGGTGAGTCCGATGCTGGGCTTGATGATTGTGCCGATCATCGGCCGGCCGTAGACGCCCGCTTTCTCGCGCGTGCCGGCGACGCTGAACCGTGGGCCGGGGAATTGCTGGGCGTAGGCCTCCGGCAGATCGATATCGAGCAGGCGAATGCCGGTGATTTCCCCAAGCTCGAACAGATTTCCCGCGATCGTGGCCAGCAAGGTGGGGATGTTGGCGCCCACGTTGGCCACCGGGAAGGCGATCTCGATTTCACCCCGGTGATAGCCGCCTTCGGGGCGTCCGTCGCGAAGCCGGCGCTCGGCGTGCGCGCTCCGCAGGGTGGGGGCGGGCGAGGGCGGCAGGGGCGTGATGGAGGCAACCCGGGCGCGCGAGCGTTCCTTCAGCTCCGCCGTTTCTCCGGCGAGCGACAGGAAGGTGCCGCTCGATTGCTCGCCGGCAATCACCTCCGCTGCCCGTTCCAAGGGTTCGGAACTCTCGATCAGATAGCGGGCCGAAAATTCGGCGCGTGGGGTTTTACTGCCCACGGCCGGCTCCAGCGCATGCGGGCGTGCCAAAGACCATGCCAAACTCCTGGGGTTTCCTCGATGATCTTCTTCTTTGCTGTCCCTTCATCGTTATGGCCGGGCATGGGGTCTGGCAAACGAGTTTTACGAAGCGTAACGTGAGAAAAACTCACAAAGAGGGTATGGCGCGGCGCACCGGACTTCGGCGCCCTGCGGGGTGGGGAAGCCGCGGCGGGTTCATGGCGGCACAGAGGTCCGCCGTCTTCTTCAGTTCGGTGGACAGCCAGTTGGCCATGGCCTTGGTGTCGGGTCGTGCGCCGAGGTGGGGAGCGATCCACAGCACCAGCTTGCGCGGCCCTGGGACGAAGCCGAAGGGGGCAACCAGACGGCCCGAGCGGATCTCGTCCAGCACCATCATGGCCGGCACCACCGCCACGCCCAGGCCGCACAGGGCCGCCTGGATCAACAGATAGAAATGCTCATAGGATTCCTGCGAATTGGGCTTTATGGCGGGGGAGAGCCCCACCAGCGCGGACCAATCCTCCCACCCGTGCGGGCGGGTCTTCGTGGAAAGCAGCCGGGCCGTGCGCAGATCCTCGAGGCCGCGCAGCTTGCGCGCATCCCCATAGGTGGGCGCCCAGACGGGGCCGACCCATTCCGTCATCAACTCGTGGATGAGCACGTCGCGCGGTGGCGGAATGACACTGTTGCGAATGGCGATGCTGACCTTGTCGCGGACGAAATCGACTTGGTCGTAATTCATGTTGAACTGGACCTCGATGTGCGGATGCGCGGCATGGAAGCCGGCGATGCGCGGGATCAGCCAGTGCATCATGATGGTCGCCGAGCAGGAGACGGTGAGCGGCCCCGGGTTGAGCTGCTCGACGCTTGCGTCGATCAGGTTGAACGCCGTCGTCAGGCCCTCCGAGAGCCTCGCGCCTTCCGGCGTCGTCTCCATGGACTGGTGCTCCCGCCGCAGCAGGGGGAGGCCGAAGGTCTCTTCCAGCGCCCGCACATGCCGGCTGATCGCGCCGTGCGTCACGCACAGCTCGGCGGCGGCCGCGGTCATGCTGCGCAGCCGCGCGGTGGCTTCGAAGGCGCGCAATGCATTGAGGGATGCTTTTGGGATGCTCATGGCCGCTCCTCACCGGACAGATCGGAGTGCAGACCATAAGTGCTGTGAGCTTTCCTCACAACGAAGCCCAAAAAGGTCATTTGCGATGAGCGGCAGGGCCCATTAGCGTCCTTGGGGCAGGTCGCTGGGAGGCGGCCCGCATCTGCGGACGTTCGAGAGATCCCAAAATGCAAAAAATGATCATCGAGGCGCGCGTCAACGAATATGCCATGCGGGACCGTAATCCCCACGTGCCATGGACCGCCGACGAAATCGCCGAAACCGCAGCGCGCTGCCGGGAGGCGGGAGCCTCTATCCTCCATTTCCACGCGCGCGCGCCGGACGGGGCTCCGCTCCATACCGTGGAGGAGAATGCCGATGTCATCCGCAAGGTGCGGGCTAAGTGCGACATCCTCATCCTGCCTACGCTTGGGTTCATCGCCAGCGACGACGACCCGCACGGGCGGATGGACTGCATGATGGAACTCGCGAAGGATCCCGCGACCCGGCCGGACATCGTCCCGGTCGATACCGGCACCGCCAATCTCGAATCCTATGACGCCGCCACCCGGACCTTCTCCCACACGGACCGGGTCTACAAGAACCGCACCGATGTCGTGATCTCCTATGTCGAGCGTCTGAAGGCCGCGCACATCAAGCCGAAGCTCGTCTGCTGGTCGGTGGGCTTCATGCGCCGCGCGGAGGCATTGATCGACATGGGGCTTGCCGCCGAGCCCGCCTATTTCCTGCTGAACATGACCGATGCGCCCTTCATCACCGGTCATCCAGGCACTGTGGACGGCCTCGAAGCGCATCTGCGCTTCCTGCCGTCGCGCGCCCGCCATTACTGGACTGCAAACATCGTCGGCGGCAACCTGCTGGACTTGTGCGATACGGTGGCGCGCCGCGGCGGCAACATCGCTCCCGGCATCGGCGATTTCCCCTATGTGGAACTGGGGTGCCCGCGCAATGAGGAGGTCATCCATCGCGCGGCCCAGATCGCGCGCGCCGCGGGCCGGGAGATCGCCTCGCCGCAGGATGTCCGGGAGATGCTGGAGCTCTGATCCGCGGGGCATCGTCAACACAGCCGCCGGGCTTTCCATTCCTCCGAATCCGCCAGCGACAGCAGTGTGTCCACGGCGGTTTGTGCCACCGCCATGGTGGCACGGGAGGATGGGCGGTTGAGAGGCGTGGCGAGATACACGGTGCGCGTAACGACGGGATCGACGACGCGGAAGGAATGCAGTTTCACACCTTCCGCGGCGTTGGCATTGGCGCTGGCGTCGCGGGCCGCCAGCGAGCCGATGGTGACGCCATGGCCGCGTCGCACCATCTCGAAGATCTGCGGCGAGGCGTCGAGCTCTATCGCCACGTTTAGCGGAATGGCATGGCGCCGTGCCGTGGCCTCGAGGAGGCTCCGCAGGCCGTGCTCGGGACCGGGCATGACGAGGCGGAGATGCTGGATATCCCGCAGGCGGATTTCCCCCGCTGCGGTCAGGTGCGGAGCAACCGTGCGCGGATCGTAGGTGCTGACATAGAGGTCTTCCTCAGCGATCGGCTGGAGCGATGCGCTCTTGTCCGTCGCCGCACCGCCGCCGAACACCAGCGCGGCATCCAGCGTTCCCTCGCGCAGCCAGCTTGCGATGTAGCCAGACATGCTCTCCACCACCCGCAGGCGAACCTGTGGCAGCTTTTTCTGGCAGGTCTCGATCAGCGGCACTGTCAGCAGCCCCACCAGCGAACCGGGAACGCCGAAGCGCACGTTGCCCACCGGCTCCTTGCCGCGGCTCAGCATGCTGGCCTTGGCGTCCTCCGAGAGCTTCAGGATCGCATAGGCATGTGAGAGCAATTCACGCCCCTGTTCGGTCAGGGCGAGGCCGCGCGCCTGGCGGTCGAACAATTGGGTGCCGAATTCGCCTTCGAGATCTTTCAGCCGCGCGCTCAGGGAGGGGGGGCTGCTGTGCAGAATCTTGGCGGACGCGACCAGCGAGCCGGTCTCGGCTATCGCTACGAAGATGCGCAGGTCGCGAAGGTCCATGGTGTCCTCGGGCTCGGCGGGCCGTCTACGGCCGGGGCTTTCGCATTTTTTCCACAGCCTCGTGCCGCGCAAGAATGGCCCGGGCACGGTCGGCGACCGGAAGGTCCAGCATCGCGCCGCGGAAGGTCACCGCGCCGATCCCCGTCGCCAGCGCCTCTTCGAAGGCGGCGCGCGCGCCGCGTGCCCACTCTATTTCGTCCGCCGAGGGTGCGAACACCTCATTCATGATCGGCACCTGGCTCGGATGGATGCAGAAGCCGCCGGTGAAGCCCATCTCGCGTGCCTGTGTGATGGTCCGCCGGAAGGCGGCGGTGTCGGCATAATCGGCAACGCTGCCGACGAAGCCGATCGGCTGGATCCCGGCGCTCCGTGCGGCGACGACGGCCTGGGCGTTGTGGACGTAAAGGGTGTCGTATGTCGGCGAGGCGCCGAGCGAGACCGCCAGATCCTCCGCGCCCACCGTCATGCCGGCGATGCGGGGATGGCTTGCAGCGATGGCCGGCATGTTGAGCAGGCCCTCGGCGGTCTCGATCATGACGATGAGGCGCGTGTGGCCGCGCTCCAGCCCGCGCTCGGCCTCCAGTTCGTCGAGGATTTCCGCGATGGTACGCACGTGAGACGCATCGGGCACTTTCGGCAAGGTGAGGCAGCACACATGCGGGCCCACCGCCGCCTCCATGTCCGCCATCGCGTCCCGCCAGGGGCGGTTGATGCGGACGATCACGTCGAGCTGCTGCTGCGCGAGCCGCGCGGCGGCCGCCGGAAGGGCGCGGCGCGCGTCTGGCTTCTGGCGCGGCGGCGTCGCGTCTTCCAGGTCGAGCTGGATTGCATCGGCCTCCCGCTCCGCGGCGCGGGCAAGGAAGCGCTCATTCAGAACGGGAATGAACAAAAGGGAGCGCCATGCGGGCGCGGGAGTGCTCATTGGGAAATCTCCACGGCGGATCCGCGCGCCGGCATACCGAGCTCGCGCCGGATTTCTTCATTGTGCTCGCCCACCTTGGGTGCGGGGCGGCGGAAGATGCCGGGCGTCGCCGAGAAACGGGGAATAATGTTGGGCATCGGTATCGAGCCGAGGTCGCGGTCCTCGACCTCGACGATGGCTCCACGGCCCAGCACGTATGGATGCGCGACGAGGTCGGCCACCGAGCAGACCGGGCCGACGGTGACCCCCGCCGCGTCGAAGAGGGCGAGATTGTCCGCCTGGTCGCGGGTGGCGACGAAGGCACCGATGATGGCGTCCAACTCGTCGCGATTGGCGACGCGGGCGTCGTTGTCCACGAAGCGGGGATCGCTCTTGAGTTCCGGCCGGCCGATGGTGTCGAGGATGCGTTCCGCCATGGATTGCATGGAGCCGGACATCGCCACATAGGCCCCGTCGGCGCAGCGATAGACGTTGCGCGGCGCGGTGTGGGAGGATTGGTTTCCGGCGCGTTCCGTGGGACGGCCGGTGATGCGCAATTGCGCCGCTTCCGCCCCGATCATGGCGTGGATGGGCTCGAACAGGGACAGATCGATCACCTGTCCCGGTGCGCCGTTGAGCTCCGTCGCGCGCAACGCGGCGAGGATCGCCGAAGCGCCGTAGAGGCCGGAGATCATGTCGGCCAGGGCTAAGGGCGGCAGGGTGGGCGGCTTGTCCGCATGGCCGTTCATAAACGCCCAGCCCGACATGGCTTCCACCAGCGTGCCGAAGCCGGGACGCAGGCTCCAGGGGCCCGTCTGTCCCCAGCCGGAGACGCGCAAGACGATCAGGCGGGGGTTGCGCGTGTGCAGGACGTCGGGACCGAGGCCCCAGCGCTCCAGGGTCCCCGGCACGAAATTCTCCACCAACACCTGCGCAGTGTCGATCAGGCGCAGCAGCAGGTCGCGTCCGTCCTCGGAATGGATGTCCAGCGCGACGCTGCGCTTGTTGCGCGAATAGACCTTCCAGAACACCTCGATGCCATCGACCTTCCAGCCGCGCAGATCGTCCCCCTTGCCGGGACGCTCGATCTTGATGACGTCGGCCCCGTAATCCGCCAGCACATGGGTGGTCATGTTGCCCGCCACGAGGCGGGACATGTCGAGCACGCGCACCCCATCCAGGGGGCCGGACCGGTCGGGGGTGAACTGCACCGTGTCTGTCATGGCCGTCCTCACGTCATCACGATGAGCGGCTTGATTTCCTCAAGCCGGCGCATGCGTTCCAGCGCAGTGTTCACATCCGCCAAAGCGAAACGGCCGGTGATCATCTTGCCGAAGGGGATGGTGTCGATATGGGCTGAGGCGAATTGCAACGCCTTCCAATAGGACTTCACATCGCCCGAGAAGGAGCCGATGACCCGGATGTTCTTCTTGACGATGGTCGATGGGCTGAAGGTCGTGGTGCCGCCGCCCAATTGGCCGACGGTGAGATAGCGCCCGCCTTTGCGCACCAGGTCCAGCCCCTCGCCGAACGCATCGGGGTGGCCGGTGAATTCCATGACAATATCCGGCCCGCGCCCATCGGTGAGCGCGCGCAATTCCGTTGCACGGTCCGCATGGGTCGTGCCCTCGATGGTGAACACGTGGGTGGCACCGAACTCCTGCGCCAAGGCGAGGCGCGGGGCCGGCGCGCCGATGACGCTCACGGTGCGTGCGCCGGCGACCCGCGCCACCGCCGCCGCCAATATGCCGAGCGGCCCGGCGCCCTGGATCGCCACGTGCTCTGACGGATCGATGGGGCCTAGATTGTCGAAGGCGTTCATCACCGAGCGGAAGGCACAGGAGCAGAGGCTGGCGACCGCATCGTCCAGATTGTCCGGCACCCGTACGCGGCCGGACTGGGGCAGCACATAGCCATATTCGGAGAAGCCGCCGAGCAGATACGGCGGCTTCTCGATATTCTCATACATGTACGCGCGGCGGTTCTCGCACAGCGTCGGCTGGCGGGCCACGGTGCAGAAGAAGCACTGGCCGCAGGCGGTGTGGGTCCAAAGGATGCGGTCGCCGATGGCGAGCTTCTGGCCGACACTGTCGCGTTCCGCTCCGGCGCCGATGGCCACGACGCGCCCGACCATCTCATGGCCGAGGATAATGGGCAGGTCCACGGTGAGCGAGAGGTTGCCGCGCGAAAGATGCACGTCCGTGCCGCAGATGGAGCAGGCGGTCGTGCGTACGATCACGGCGCCGGGCTCCGGCGCCCGGGGAATGGGTACGCATTCGATCTTCACCGGTTCTCCGAAGCGGCGCACCACCGCCGCGCGGGAGAATTCAGGCAGCTCGGCCAGGTTCGGGGCAGTGCCGGTCATGGGCAGGAACTCACAGGTTTGGAGAGGGCAGGGGCTCGCGGGTGCTCGCCCCGCATCACGGCGCGCTTTGCGTCGGTCGTTACCGGGTGTGGTCGATCACCACGGTCTTGGCCACCGTGTATTCGTGCAGCGCCTCGAAGCCCTTCTCGCGCCCGTGTCCGCTCTTGCCGAAGCCGCCGAACGGCAGCTCGATGCCGCCGCCGGCGCCGTAGCCGTTGATATAGATCTGGCCCGCGCGGATGCCCTTCGCCATGCGCATCTGGCGGCCACCGTCGCGGGTCCACACGCCGGCGATGAGGCCGTAATCTGTGCCGTTGGCGAGGCGCAGGGCGTCGTCCTCGTCGTCGAACGGCAGGGCCGCGAGCACCGGGCCAAACACTTCCTCGCGGGCCAGCTCGTGGGTCCGCGGCACGAGGCCGAACAGCGTCGGAGGCACGAAATACCCGTCCTTGGACGCCTGCGGATGGATCTTGCCCTGGGCAGCGATCTCCACATTGTCCTCGGCGGCGCGTTCGAGGAAGCCGGTGACGCGGTCGCGCTGGACCGCATTGATCACCGGTCCGCAATCCAGGTCCTGGCTGGGATGTCCCACCTCGACCGCTGCCATGCGACGGGCCAGGCGGCCCATGAAGGGTTCGTAGATGGAGCGCTCGATCAGCACCCGCGACCCGGCGGAACAGGTCTGCCCGGTGTTCTGCACGATGGCGCCGATGATGATCTCCACCGCTTTGTCCTGGTCGGCATCGGCGAAGACGATCTGCGGCGATTTTCCGCCGAGTTCGAGCACGCAGGGCACATGGTTTTCCGCGGCGGCCCGCTGCACCAGCGTGCCCACCTCCGGGGAGCCGGTGAACGACAGGAAATCGATGCCCGGATGGCGCGCGAGCGCCGCGCCGGCTTCCTCGCCGAGGCCCGTCACCACATTGATGACGCCCGCCGGGAAGCCGATCTGGCGGGCCAATTCGGTCAGCCGCAGGCAGGAGAGCGAAGCTTCCTCGGCGGGTTTGAGAATGGTGGTATTGCCCGCCGCCAGCGAGGCCGCCAGCGTGCGGCCGAACATGGAGGCAGGATAGTTCCAGGGAATGATGTGACCCGTGACACCGCGCGGCTCGCGCAGCACCATCACTTGATACCCGGCAAGGAACGGAATGGCCTCGCCGTGGATCTTGTCGGCGGCGCCGCCGTAATATTCGAAATAGCGGGCGGTCACGCGGATATCGTTGCGCGCCAGCTTCATGGGCTTGCCGGTGTCGGCGGCTTCGACCTCCGCCAATTCCTCAAGATTATCCAGGATCAGCAAGCCGAGCCGGCTGAGGAGACGTCCGCGTTCCAGCGCCGGCGTGGCACCCCACACCGTCTGGAAGGCATTGCGGGCGGCTTTTACGGCCAGGTCGATATCGGCTTCCCCACCGCGCGCGATATGCCCGATGGTGGCCCCGGTGCTCGGGTCCAGGACCGGCACGACTTCGCCCGAAACAGGGGCGGTCCACTTGCCGTCGATAAAGACCTGATCGTGGTCCATACGCATCCTCCCGACATCTCATTCTTGAGTTTTGCGGATGCTGGTACGCCAGGGTGCATTCGACAATGCTGAAAAATGAGAAGGACCATTCGGAAAAGCTGAACGGCGCGCGTAGCGCGGGCAGGCCGGTCCATCTCCGGCCGTGGCGTGACGTTCCCCCAGCAAACGTCACGCCTCTTTTCCCCTCAGCTGCCCTGAAAACGCGGCGGTCGCTTTTCCGCGAAGGCGGCCATGCCCTCCTTCTGATCTTGCGTCGTAAAAGCGTGACGGATGGCCCGGCGCTCGATATGCAGCCCGGCGGCGAGTGGCGTATCGTAGGCGGCGAGAACGGCTTCCTTCACCAGTCGCGCCGCGATCGGCGGCTTGGTGGCGATGATGCGAGCAAGTTCGCACGCGCGTTCCAGGGCTTGGCCTGGGGAAACGACCTCCGCCACAAGTCCGGCCGCGAGTGCCGTAGCCGCGTCGATGGGCTCGCCCGTCAGCATCATCTTCATGGCGAGCGACTTGCCGACCACGCGCGTCACACGCTGTGTCGCGCCATCGCCGGGCAGGATGCCAATGTTGATTTCGGGCTGGCCGAAGCGGGCGGTTTGCGAGGCGACGATCATGTCCGCCAGCATCGACAGTTCGTGGCCGCCGCCGAAGCAAATGCCTTCCACGGCCGCGATCAGGGGTTTCGGGAAACCGGCGACCGCATCCCATGCCCTCTGGCGACCGGAATGCTCCAGCGCGGAAAAGCCCCACGTCTGCATCTCGGTGATGTCGGCCCCCGCGCAGAAGAAGTCTCGCCCACCCGTGAGCACCACGCAGCGGACCTGCGGATCGTCGATCGCATCGGTGCAGATGCCGGCGAGTTCGATGAGCAGAGCGCGGCTCAGCGCATTGCGCTTTTGCGGACGGTTGAGGGTGACGACCAGCACGCCGTCGCACGGCGCGTCGGTGAGCACCAGCGGGGCGGATTGTGTCGACGGGCGGGCGAGCGTCTGAGTCATGGGCGACCTCCGAAATCGACTTTATGAAAACGTTTTCTGAAATCGATATAGCAGAGGAGCAGCGCTGGGGTACAGCCTCATCACGCCCGTGCGAGGCGCCTCGGATTGGTGGTTCGGGCCTTGGCCGTGGTGCCACGGATGACGATGCGGAATGGCAGGTCGGTGACCAAGGGAATGGGCAGGCCGGCGATGGCATTGATGAGATGATCGGCGGCGCCGCGGCCGATTTCGGCGGCGGGAATGCTCACCGTGGTCAGCGGGGGCTCAAGCTGGGATGAGAGTTCGATGTCGTCGAAGCCGGTGATGGAAAGGGCTCCCGGCACATGAATGCCCATCGCTCGTGCCTCGGTCATCGCGCCCACGGCGAGGGTGTCGGTGGTGCAGATGATGGCGGTGATCTGCGGATGGGATTTCATCAATTGCTGCAAGCCCATGCGCCCCTGGACGAGGGAGTGCTCGGCCTTGATGAGGCGGCTCTTCGGCAAGGCGATTCCGGCGTCCTCGAGGGTTTTCAGGATGCCGGCGAGGCGGGCGCGGGAGCGGTCGTTGGCGGCGGGAACGTTGGCGATGACCCCCACCTCGCGATGCCCGAGGCCCATGAGATAGCGCGTCATATCCCGCGTCGCCGCCTCATTGTCGATGCCGATGGCCGGGGTGCCGCGCTTGGAGTGCGCAACATATGTAATGACCACCGGAATGCCATGTTTCTTGATCAGCGCATGGACCTCGTTTGAAGATGAATCGCCGACCAGGACGATGGCATCCACGCCGCGCTCTATGAGGGCTCGGACTTCCTGCAATTCCTTCTTCAGATCGTACTGCGAATTCGCAAGAAGCAAAGTATATCCGTGCTCGCTCAGGCGGTTTTGCAGAGCCTCGACGCCCTCGGCGAAAATGCTGATCCCGAGCGTGGGCACAACCGCCCCGATGGTGTGCGTGCGGCCGGACTTGAGGGCCCGCGCGGCAGCATCGCGCGTATAGGAAAGGCTTGCCACTGCTTGCGAAACCTTATCGCGCAGTTCTGGGCGGACGATGTCCGGATGGTTGAGCACGCGCGAAACCGTTGCGAGCGAAACCCCGGCGAGCTTTGCGACGTCTTCCAGTTTCGTTTTGTGTTTAATCAAGAATCCGCCCCTTAAAACTGCAGTTTCGGCCGAATTTTCAAAGCCCTTCGGCTTTCGATTATGCCGGGATCTTCGCCCCGAGGTCCATAAGGGTTGACAGGCCCTCAACCCATTTCTATCCTGAAATCGTTTTCAGAGACAGCCCGCACACAAGGGCTTGAAAAATCACAGGGAGCGAGGCGTTGGACCACCTCAAAGGCATTCGAATCCTCAGCTTCAATCATTTCCTGATGGGCCCGGTGGGCATCCAGCAGCTCGCCGACCTCGGCGCGGACGTGATCGCTGTGGAATCCACCGAGGGCGCGTTCCAGCGCAAATGGGGGGGCGCCAACAAGGACGTGGGCGGCCAGACCATGCTTCTGCTCGCCGGCAACCGGAACAAGCGCAGCCTTGCCTTGAACCTGAAGGACAAGAAGGGCCTCGCCATCGCCCGCGAACTGATCGCCACCGCCGACGTGGTGGCGGAGAATTTCCGCCCGGGCGTGATGGACAAGCTGGGCCTCGGATACGAGGCGGCCAAGCAGATCAAGCCCGATATCATCTATGCCTCAGCCTCCGGCTATGGCGCGGATGGGCCCTATGTGAACAAGCCGGGCCAGGATCTCATCATCCAGGCCATGTCGGGCCTTGCCACCATTACCGGCACCCGGGAGCACGGCCCGCGGGCGGTGGGCGTCTCGGCGGTGGATCATCACGGCGCGGCGCTGTTCGCCAATGGCATCATGGCGGCTTTGCTCGGCCGCATGCGGACCGGCAAGGGGTGCAAGGTGGATGTCAGCCTGCTGTCGGCCGCCATCGACCTTCAGCTGGAATCCTTCACCTGCTATCTCAATGGCGTCCGCCCGGATGATGTGCGCCAGCCGGGCAATATCTCCGGCTGGTATTACGGCGCACCCTACGGTATCTATCCGACCCAAGATGGCCACATCGCCATTTCGCTCGGTTCGCTCGATGCCCTCAGTGCGGCGCTGGATATTCCCGCCGACCAGCGGGTGGCCGATGCCCAATGCTATACGCATCGCGACCAGGCGACGCCGGCGATCGCGGCGGCGCTCGCCGCCCGCACCACCGCGGACCTGGTTGCCACTTTCGATGCCGCCGGCATCTGGCATTCGCCGGTGAACGATTATCCGGCCGTGGTGGATGACCCGCAGGTGCGCCACAACCAAAGCTTCCAGACCCTTACCGGCGCGACCGGCGACCCCATCACCCTGGTCACCCATCCGGTCCGCTATGACGGGCAGGCGCCGCAGATCAAGCTTCCGCCGCAGCCCCTCGGCGCGCAGACCGCCGATATCCTGGAAGAGATCGGCTACGACGCCGCCGCGATCGAGGACTTGCTCGCCCAGGGCATCGTCGGCGCGCCGGCGAAAGCCGAAGCGGCGGAGCCGGTCTGCGCCTGAAGCGCTTACGCATATTTTCAGAACAACGGCGTCACACGACCGGGAATCCGGCGAGACACTTGGCTTTGGGGAGGAGCAAACATGAGTAAATTCAAATCGTCGCGACTATTGGCCGGGCTCGGGCTGGCGGCGGGCCTCGCAGCCCTCGCACCCGGTGCGGCCTCGGCCGCGACGGATCTGACCATCTGCTACATGAACCATCCGGTTCAGACGGCAAATCTCGCGATCCTGGAAAAATGGGCCAAGAAGCAGGACGTGAACCTGACCAAGACGCCCATGTCCTATTCCATCTATCTGCCCAAAATCACGCAGATGCTGGCGAACAATTCGACCGGGCAATGCGACATCATCTGGCACAATGACGACTGGGGCCAGGACTGGGCGCAATATCTCGTCTCCACGGACGATGTTCCCGAAATCAAGAACGTGGCCGAAGGCCAGCTGGAGCCCTTCTTCAACGAAAAGGGACAGCCGACGACCGTTCCCATGGCGACCACCGCCGGCATCTTCTTTTACCGCACGGATCTCGTCTCCGAAGCGGAAGTGCCCAAGACGTGGGACGATTTGGTGAAGGTTTCCCAGAAGCTCCAGAAGGATGGCAAGGTGAAATGGGGCTACGTGGGGGGCATGACCTTCACGAACACCTTCTTCAGCTTCTGGTGGTCGCTCTGGAACAACAATTGCGACGTCTATGCGCCCGCCTATGAGCGCGACAATGCCGTGCTCTCGAAGAACGGCTGGAAGCCCATGACGGCCGACGCCTGCCAGGTGCAGACCGCCGAATTCTGGTGGGATGCCCTGCATAAGAACAATATCAGCCCGCCCGGCATGTCGACCTATTCGCGCGACGAGGCGAATGCCATCTTCCAGGCTGGTGATGCCGCCTTCACGGTGGCGGATTCCACCTTGCTCGGCACCTATAACGACCCGAAGAAATCGAAGGCCGCCGGCCATGTGGGCATGGCGCGCTTCCCGCAGGGACCCATGTCGAAGGAGCACCGCTCCTGGATCGACATCTGGGGCTGGTCGATCCCCAAAAGCGTGACGCCGGAGAAGCAGAAAGCCGCGAAAGCCCTGCTCGGCGCCATGATGACCGATTACGAAGGCCAGATCGCCCAATGGGAGCAGACCGGAGGCCCCCCGCCCAACAGCAAGGTGTGGGCCATGCTGGACAAGACCGACCCGGTGTGGCGGCAGGTCAAGGGCATCCTGTTCGACTCCGCCCATGTGCATGATGCCTATTACTTCCGAAACTGGGCGGTGGTGCACAAAACCTATTCGGATATTCTGATCAAGGCCGTCACCGGCGCGCGGGAAGACATTCCCAAGGTGCTCACGGAAGGTGCGCCGGCGATCCAGCAAGGGGCCATGCGATGAGCATGGCGCCGGCCAGCGCGGCTCACCGGCCGCGCCTGCTCGGGGAGAAGGAGCGCTTCATGCTCCTTCTCATCGCGCCTGCCGCTTTGGTGCTGCTGTCGTTCGAGGTGGTGCCGATCCTCATCGGCATGAACGCCTCGTTCCGCGACTGGTCGCTGGTCAATCCGCAGAAGACCTGGGTGGGCCTGCGCCATTATGTGGAGGTCTTCACCGACCCCGTGTTCCTGAAGATCGTGCTGCCGAACACCTTCATCCTCATGGTGTCGTCGGTCACCCTCTCGCTGGTGTTCGGGCTGGCGCTGGCGCATCTGCTAAAGCGCCAGTTCTTCGGCCGCATCCTGATCCAGACCGTGGTGCTGCTGCCGCTGACCATCGCGCCGGTGATCACCGCCACCATGATGCGCTGGTCGTTCAACGATCAGTTCGGCGTGCTCACCACGCTGCTGGCCTATATCGGCGTGCCGCAGGTGGGCTGGCTCTCCGAACGCTGGCCGAGCTTCATCATCGTCATCCTCACGGATGTGTGGATCTGGACCCCGTGGTTCACCATCATCCTGCTGGCCGCGCTCCAGGGCCTGCCCAAGGAGCCCTATGAGGCGGCGCAGATCGATGCCGCCAGCAAATGGGGCATCTTCACCCACGTCACCTTGCCGCTGCTGCGGCCGGTGATCGCCGTGTGCGTGCTCATCCGCGCCATCGATGCGTTCCGCACCTTCGACCAGGTGTGGGTGCTCACCGGCGGCGGGCCGGCGCGCAGCACCGAGGTGTTCTCCGTCTATGCCTATGTGGAGGCGTTCGTGAATCTCGATCTCGGCCGCGGCGCCGCGGCGGCGGGCGCAGGCGCCATCATCATGCTGGCGGTGGGGCTCGGCCTCTATGCCATCGTCAACCGCGCCATGGAGGTTTCCCGATGAGCCTGTCGCTCGCCGTCTCCTCCACCGGCCCCCGCGCCCAGGCGGGCGGCTTTCTGGGCCTGCTCGGCGTCGCCGGCCGGCGGGTGTTCTTCGCCCTCGTGGTGATCGCGATCCTGATGATTTTCATCGGGCCGGTGGCGATCCTGCTGCTCACCTCGGTGCGCCCGCCCTCGGGCGTTTATTACATCTGGCGCGGCTGGGAATTCACGCTCGACAATTTCGCCGAGGTGCTGGCCCAGCCGGTCGTGCTGCATTCCATGTGGAACAGCTTCGTGCTGTCCTCCATCGCCACCGTCGCCTCGCTCGGCGTGACCGTGGGCAGCGGCTACATGCTGTCGCGCTTCACCGGGCCCATTCAACGCAGCTGGTTCGGCATCATCTATGTGTTCCGCACCGTGCCCTACATCTCCTGGGTGCTGCCGCTCTATCTGGTGACGACCAATCTCGGCATCTACGACACCTATCTCGGCCTGCTGCTGCCGCACGTGGCGGTGCATGTGTGCTTCTTCTCCTGGATCATGAAGGGCTTCTTCGACAGCATCAGCCCCTCCATGGAGCATGCGGCGCTGATCGACGGCTGCACCCGCTGGGGCGCGTTCTGCCGGGTGGCGCTGCCGTCCGCCATGCCGGGCATTGCGGCGCTCGCCATCCTGTCCTGGCTGTGGACCTGGAACGAATTCCTGTTCGGCCTCATCCTCACGGCGCAGCGCACGCCGGTGATCACCGTCACCATGGCGCAGTTCGTTACCGAAACCGGCACCGAATGGCATCTCATGAGCGCGACCGCCGTGCTCGCCATGCTGCCGGCGCTGCTCATCACGATCTTCGGACAGAAATACGTCGTCCGCGGCCTGCGCATGTAGGCCGAACGGGGCGCATCAGGGAGGATTTTTCCAATGGCCGAAGTCATTCTGAAAGATGTCTGCAAGACCTACGGCTCGCTGCATGTGGTGAAGGACGTGAACCTGCATATCCAGGATCGCGAATTCCTGGTGCTGGTGGGTCCCTCGGGCTGCGGCAAGTCCACGACGCTGCGCATGGTGGCGGGTCTGGAGGGCATCAGCACCGGCACCATCCAGATCGGCAGCACGGTGGTCAACGACCTGCCGCCCAAAGACCGGGACATCGCCATGGTGTTCCAGAATTACGCACTCTACCAGCACATGACGGTCTACGACAATCTCGCCTTCGGCCTGCGCAACCGCAAGGTTTCCGAGGACAAGATCAAGCAGGAGGTGATGCGGGCCACCGAGATCCTCGGCCTCGGCCCGCTGCTGGCGCGCAAGCCGCAGCAATTGTCCGGCGGCCAGCAGCAGCGCGTGGCGCTCGGGCGCTGCATCGTGCGCCACCCGCAAGTGTTCCTGTTCGACGAGCCGCTCTCCAACCTCGACGCCAAGCTGCGGGCGCAGATGCGCGTGGAGCTGAAGCGCCTGCGCGAGCGGGTGGAGACCACCTCCATCTATGTCACCCACGACCAGGTGGAAGCCATGACGCTCGGCGACCGGGTGGTGGTGATGAAGGACGGCTGCATCCAGCAGGTGGGCACGCCGCTCGACATCTACAACCGGCCGAAGAACCGCTTCGTCGCGAGCTTCATCGGCGCGCCGGCCATGAACTTCCTGCCGGTGGATATCGTCCAGAAGGGCGATTTCTTCCACGCCGAGGCGCAGGACTTCTCGATCCGCCTGCCGCCGCAGCGGGCCGCGATGTTCGCCCGCACCAACCGCCGCCCGGTGACGCTCGGCGTGCGGCCGGAGCAGGTGTGCTTCGGCCAGTGCCCGGCCGGGCATGAAACCGCCTTCTCCGCTCCCGTGGAAGTCACCGAGCAGCTCGGCGCGGAAATGGTGATCGGCGTGCGGGCCGGCGATACGCTGATGATGGCTTCGCGCATCGCGCCCGAGGCGCCCATCGCCGTGCACGACCATGTGCCGCTCTGGCTCGACCCGCGCGGCCTGCATTTCTTCGATCGCGAGAGCGAGGAAGCCATCAACTGACGGGCGCTCCCGCGAGGACCACGCCCGCCGCATTTCTTCTGATTGGGGACCAAGACATGACTGTGATGCACGCCAAGGTCGGCGACAAGGTTAAGTTCTCCAAGACCGTCGGCGAAAGCGACGTCTATCTGTTCGCCGGTATCACGGGGGATCTCTCCGGAAACCACGTGGACGACGAGTTCATGAAGAACTCCATGTTCGGCCAGCGCATCGCCCACGGCGCGTTGCTGGTGGGCTACATGTCCACTGCCTCCACGCGCATGATCGAGAAGAGCCTGGAGCAGGGCATCGATTCGACCCCGGTTTCGCTCGGCTATGACGGCATCCGCTTCATCAAGCCGGTGTTCTTCGGCGACACGATCCACGTCGCCTATACCATCAGCGAAGTGGACGCCGAGCGCCGCCGCACCCTCGCGCAGGTGGACGTCACCAACCAGCGCGGCGAGACCGTCGCGGTCGGCAAGCATCACATGAAGTGGACGCAGAACGCGCAGAGCGCAGAGCGGGCCGCGTGATGGCCGAGGGCGAGCAGGCGCGGCCGCTGGCGGGCCGCGCAGCCATCATCACCGGCGGCGGGGCGGGCATCGGGCGCGCCATCGCGCTGCGACTGGCCGCCGACGGGGCACGCATCGGCGTGATCGATCTCGATCCGCAGGCGGCGGCGCAGACCCGGGATCTGATCGTCGCCGCCGGCGGCGAGGCGGCATCCGCGCGCGCCGATGTCGCCGAGGCGCAGGACATCGGCGATGCCATCCATGTGCTCCGCGATAGCCTCGGGGGGCTCGACGTGCTGGTGAACAATGCCGGCATCATGCGCCTCGGCGCCATCGCCGATCTGCCCAAGGCCCATTGGGAGGCCATGTTCCGCATCAATGTGGACGGCATCTTCCATGCCTGCCAGGCGGCGGTGCCGCTGCTCGCGCAGGAGGGCACCGGGCGCATCATCAACATGTCCTCCTGGCTCGGAAAGTCCGGCAAGGCGTTCTACGGCGGCTATTGCGCCACCAAGTTCGCGATCCTCGGCCTCACCGAAAGCCTGGCGCTGGAACTGGCGCCGCGCCGCATCACGGTCAACGCCATCTGCCCCGGCATCATCACCGACACCGCCATGCGGGCGCGCGGCGAGGAAGACGCGCTGCGGCTCGGCCTCGAAGGCTCGGACAAGCGCGTCGCGGCGATCCCGCTCGGCCGGCTCGGCGTGCCCGAGGATGTGGCGGGCGTCGCCGCGTTCCTGGCCTCCGATGAGGCCGCCTACATGACCGGGCAAGCCCTCACCGTTGCCGGCGGCCTCTGGCGCCACTGAACCCCGCTCGAATTTTCATAGGAGTGCCGAACATGCCCCGTTTCAAGGATTACGTGCCCCACGGCGTCATTCCCGCCACCCTGCTCGCGCTGAACGAGGATTTCTCCATCAATGAGGGCGAGACGCGCCGCCACCTGCGCGATGTCGCCGCTGTGGACGGGCTTTCCGCCATCACGGTCAATGGCCACGCCTCCGAAGTGCACGCCTGCTCGTTCGAGGACCAGAAGCGTATCCTCGCCGTCTCGCTGGACGAGATCGGCGCGCGCCTGCCGCTGATCTCCGGCGTCTATGCGGACGGCACGGCGGAAGCCGCGCGCCTGGCGCGCATGGGCGCGCAGGAAGGCGCCTCCGCGCTGCTGGTGTTCCCGCCGAACACGCTGTCCATGGGCGGGCACCTGCGCCCGGAAATGGCCATCGCGCATTACAGCGCCATCGCCGACGCCGCGCCCGACCTGCCGATCATCTGCTTCGCCTATCCGGAAGCCTCTGGGGTGCATTACCCGTTCGACACCCTGCTGAAGCTGTTCGAAAAGGTGCCGAGCATCCGGGCCATCAAGGATTGGTCCAACAATCCCATGCTCCACGAGCGCCACATCCGCACCTTCCAGGCGCTGGCGAAGCCGGTGAATGTGCTGACCACGCACTCCTCCTGGCTGATGGCCTCGCTGACCATGGGCTGCAACGGCCTGCTCTCCGGCGCCGGCAGCGTGATCCCGGACCTTCAGGTGGCCCTGTGGCGGGCGGTGCAGGCGGACGATCTCGCGCTCGCGCAGGAGATCAACGACCGCATCTATCCCCTGGCGCAGGCTTTCTACGCGCCGCCGTTCCTGGACATGCACAACCGCATGAAGGAATGCCTCGTCATGCTCGGCCGCCAGGAGCGCGCGGTGGTGCGCCCGCCGCTGATGAAACTGCCGCAAGCCGAGCTCGATCGCCTGCGCCGCGCGCTCACCGAAGCGGGTGTCACCCGCGAAGGAGCCCTTGACAGAGCTGCGTGAGCGCATGCGACCTTGCCGGCCGGGGCGCTCCCCCCGTGTCCCGGCCGGCAGGATTTAAAGGGCGAGGAAACCATGGGTCGGTTGAACAATAAGATTGCCGTCATCACCGGCGGCGGCTCTGGCATCGGCGCGCGGGCGTGCCTTCTGTTCGCGCACGAAGGTGCCCACGTGACGGTGGTGGACCGCGACGAAGAGGCGGCCTTCGCCACCGCAACGCGGATCATGCAAGAAGGCGGCGCGGCCCACGCGGTGCGGGCCGATGTCTCGAACGCGGCCGACATGCGCGCCGCCATCGACGGCATCGCGAGCGCGCGCGGGCGCATCGATATTCTGGTGAACAATGCCGGCTACGGCATTCCCGGCAGCGTGGTCGAGACCGAGGTGGAGGATTTCGACGCGCTCATGGCGGTGAATGTGCGCGGCGTGTTCCTCGGCTGCAAATACGCCATTCCCCACATGGTGCGGCAAGGCGGCGGGGTGATCGTGAATACCGCCTCCGCGGTTTCGACGGTGGGCATCCGCGACCGGGCGGCCTATGTCACCTCCAAGGGCGCGGTGGCGGCGATGACCCGCGCCATGGCGCTCGACCATGTGGACCAGGGGCTGCGCATCAATGCGGTGGCGCCGGGCACCATCGAATCCCCCTTCTTCGACGAGATGTTCCGCACCAGCCCGGACGCCGCCGCGCTGCGCGCCGGCCTTGAAGGGCGGCAGGCCATGAAGCGCCTGGGCCGGCCGGACGAGATCGCGAACGCGATGCTGTTCCTCGCCAGCGACGAGTCCAGTTTCTGCACCGGCACCTTGCTGGCCGTCGACGGCGGGTGGACCGCCCAATAGCGCCGTGAGCCGTTATCCCTTCACCTCTGTGTGATCGGATAACGGGCCCGTCTTCCGTTCAATGCCGCCCCCTCGCCACCGCCGCGTGCCGGCGCAAGGGCTGCCGCGGCCTGGCTCTCCCAGCAGAACCCGAGGCGGGAACCCCGCCCGCAAGCCATGCAAAATTGTGCCTTGTACAGAACGGGGCCCGAGGCTTTCTTGCGCCTGCTGCTGGCATCACGTCGGCGCGCCGTATTCATAAGCCTTTGAATTGCAACACCAGCTCCTTCGTTTGATGGTCGCGTCCGCGCCTTTATGTGCCGGCGACATCCCCGAGTCTCGAACCGGGTTCGGAGGGCCCTGATTTCGCGAGTCCAGGTCGTCCATGTCCGTCGCAGTTCCACAAAGCCATCGCGTCTATCTGGTCGCGTCTATTCTGCTCAGCACCTTCATGGTTGCAGTGGAATCGACCATCGTCGCGACCGCGATGCCGAGCATCGTCGGGCAGTTCGGCGGTTTCGGGCACTACAGCTGGGTGTTTTCCGCCTTCCTCCTCGCCCAGACCGTCACCACGGTGATCTACGGCAAGCTCGCCGACATATTCGGCCGCAAGCCGGTGCTGATCTGCGGCACGCTGTTGTTTCTCGGCGGCTCGCTTCTGTGCGGCTTTGCATGGTCCATGGTTTCGCTGGTGGTGTTTCGCCTGCTGCAAGGCATCGGGGCGGGAGCGATCCAGCCGCTGACGATTACTCTGGTCGGCGATCTCTATCGCCTGGAGGAGCGGGGCCGGGTACAAGGCATGCTCGCCAGCGTGTGGGCCGGCTCGGCGGTGGTGGGCCCGTTGGTCGGCGGCCTGCTCGTGGATTATGTGTCCTGGGCCTGGATCTTCTGGATGAACATCCCCATCGGGGTTCTCTCGGTGGCGGGCTTCGTGCTTTTCCTGCACGAGAAGGTCGAGCCTCGGACCACGCGGATCGATTATCTCGGCGCCGGCCTGTTCAGCGTGTCGATCGCTTCCCTGCTGATTATGCTGAGCGAGACCGACAGCACATTCTCCGTCATCGCCGGCTTCGGCGCGCTGTTCGTCGTCTTCGGCCTGCTGTTCCTGTGGCAGGAGCAGCGCGCGGCCGAGCCGATCATTTCCTTCGACCTGTGGCGGCGGCGGTTGATCGCGACCTGCAACATCACCGCGCTGCTGGTGGGCATCCTGCTGATCGGCCTCACCACCATCCTGCCGCTCTATGTCCAGGGCGTGCTTGGCTATTCGCCGGTGGTGGCGGGGCTGGCGCTCACCATGCTGATCCTCGGTTGGCCGCTGGCGGTGAGCCAATCCATGCGTCTCTACCGTGTGTTCGGGCTGCGCCGGGCGCTGCGCGGGGTAAGCCTGATGCTTCCCGCGGGGTGCGCGATCCTGCTGTTCCTCTCTCCGACCAGCCACCCCGTCCTTGCGGGAATTGGCTCGTTCGTGGTCGGCATTGGCATGGGCACCACGAGTTTCACCTGCATTGTGCTGATCCAGGAGAGCGTGGAATGGTCCATGCGCGGCAGCGCCACCGCCTCGAACATCTTTGCGCGCAGTCTCGGCAGCGTCCTTGGTGCGACCGTCGTGGGCGCGATGCTGAATCTCGGCCTGCTGCATTTCTCCACCGCCGAGCTGGCCCGCCGGGTCCACGCGGTGCTCGGCCAGACCACCGGCCTGCTCGCCGTGCACGACGACGCCACCGTCATGGCAGTGTTCGAGCGGGCGCTGCACGTAACCTTCTGGGGGGTCTTCCTCGTCGCCCTGCTAACGGCGGCGGTGACGTGGCTCATCCCGGTCCAGGTGACCGAGGTGGGCGAGCCGCACCCTGCCGCTGCCTCCATGGGCGACATGGCGGGGGAATAGGGCGCGGGCGGCGCCGCAGCGCCCTGTTCGGCAGAGGCGCCGGGTGTCTTAAGCCTGGGGCCGCGTCATGAGGGTCGGGTCCACCAGCCGGTCGTAATCCGCGCCGGAGAGATAGCCGAGGGCGATCGCGGCCGCGCGCGGCGTCATGCCCGCATCCAGCGCCTTGGTGGTGATCTGCGCCACCTTGTCATATCCGATCACCGGATTGAGCGCGGTGACCACCAGCAGCGCGTTCGCCACATTGTCCGCTAGCCGCGCGCGGTCCACGTCGAGATCGGCGATCAGGCGGGAGGCGAAAATGTGCGCGCTGTCCGCGAGGATGCGGATCGATTGAAGCACATTGTAGATCAGCACCGGCTTGGCGACGTTCAGCTCGAAATTGCCGGAGGCCCCGGCGGCGGTGACCGTCGCGTGGTTTCCCATCACCTGGAATGCCGCCTGCACCACCACTTCGCCAATGGTCGGGTTGCGCTTGCCCGGCATGATGGAGGAGGTCAGCCCGTCGTTGGGGATGATGAGTTCGCCGAGCCCGCAGCGCGGCCCCGAGCCCAGCAGGCGGATGTCGTTGGCGATCTTCATCATGGAGACCGCGATCACGTTCAGCGCGCCCGAGGCCTCCACCAGCGCATCATGGGCGGCCATGCCCTCGAACTTGCTGGGATTGGGGGAGAAGGTGACGCCGGCGAGAGCGCTGGCTTCCGCGCAGAAAGCGGCATCGAAGCCGACCGGCGCATTGAGCCCGGTGCCCACCGCGGTGCCGCCCTGGGGCAGCACGCACAGGCGGGGCAGGGCGCTTTCGATGCGCGCCATGCCGTTCGCGATCTGCCGCGCGAACGCATCGAACGCCTGGCCCATGGTCATGGGCACGGCGTCCATGAGATGGGTGCGGCCGATCTTGAGCACGTCGGCGAACGCCGATGCCTTGATGGCCAACTGGCCGTGCAATTCGGCGAGTGCGGGCAGCAGGCGGGCGCGCAATTCCTGCACCGTGGCGATGTGCATCACGGTTGGGAAGCTGTCGTTGGAGGATTGGGAGCGGTTCACGTGGTCGTTGGGATGCACCGGGGCCTTGGTGCCGAGCGGCTGGCCCAGCAGTTCGTTGGCGCGGTTCGCGATCACCTCGTTGGCATTCATGTTGGTCTGGGTGCCGGAGCCGGTCTGCCAGATGCGCAGCGGGAAATGGTCGTCGAACCGCCCCGCCAGCACCTCCGCCGCCGCCGCTTCGATGGCCTGGGCGAGGGCGGCGTCGAGCACGCCGAGCCGCAGGTTGGCGCGGGCGGCGGCGATCTTCTGCAGGCCGAAGGCATGGATGAGGCCGGCGGGAAAATGCTCCTCGCCCACGTCGAACACGGCAAGCGCGCGCTGCGTCTGCGCTCCCCAATAGCGGCCGGCGGGAATCTCGACCGGGCCGAAGGCGTCATTCTCGATGCGGGGAAGCTGGGACATGGAGCGGCGTTTCCAAAAGAGCGGGGAGGCGCGCGGCCTCCCCTTCAAGCGTGTTTCAAAGGGTGGCTTCTGCCGCATCGAGGCGGCTGCGTGCCGTTTCGTCGAATTCGCCCGCGAGCTTGGCCACCACCACGGTCGCCACCGCATTGCCGATGACGTTGCAGGTTGCGAGCGCGATGGAGAGGAAGCGGTAGACGCCGAAGATCAGCGCCAGGCCGTCCACCGGCAGGATGCCCGTTGCCGTGACCGTGGCCGCGAACACCACGAACGAGCCGCCGGAGACGGTGGCCGCACCCTTGGAGGTGAGCAGCATGATGGCGAGGATGCCCAGCTCCTGCTCCCAGCTCAACGGCACGTTATAGGCATTGGCGAGGAACACGATGCCCATGGACATGAACAGCGAGGTGCCGTCGAGATTGAAGGCGTAGCCCGTCGGCATCACGAGGCCGACCGTCTGCTTGGAGGCGCCGTAGAGCGGGAGCTTTTCCAGCAGGCGCGGCAGCACGCTTTCGGACGACGCCGTGCCGAGCATGATGATGATCTCGTCGCGGATGAAGCGCAGCAGATGGAACAAATTGATGCGGAACAGCGCGCACACCGCCCCGAACACCACGATGATGAAGCCGATGATCAGGACGTAGAAGGCCGCCACGAAATAGGCCAGCGAGATCAGCACCGCCGTGCCGTTGGCCCCCACCGCATAGGCCACCGCGCCGAACGTGCCGATGGGCGCGAGGCGCATGATGATGTGGATGAACTCGAAAAAGGCGGTGGAGATGGTGTTGAGCCCGGCCTCGATGGGCGCGCGCTTCTCCGGCTTGAGGGCCATCAGGCCGAAGCCGAAGATCAGGGCGATCACCAGCACTTGCAGCAACTCGCCGCGGGCGAAGGCGCCGATGAAATTGTCGGGAAAAATGTTCAGCACGAACTGGTCGAAGGTGGTGTGCGAGCCTTCGGCCGCCTTCGCTGCCGCGGCCGCGCCCTTGGCCGCCGCCGCCGGGGCCGTGATGTGGCCGAGATTCTTGCCGACGCCGGAGAGGTTGCCGAAGATGAGGCCCACCGCGAGCGCGATGGTGGAGACGATCTCGAAATAGATCATCGCCAGCAGCCCCACCTTGCCGACGCGCTTGATGTCGCCGGCGGCGACGATGCCGACTACCACGGTGAGGAACACCAGCGGGGCCACGGCGGTCTTGATGAGGCGCAGGAAGATGTCGCCCAGCACCTTCAGCGAGGCGCCGAACTCCGGCCAGATGAGGCCGACGCCAATGCCCAGCACCATGGAGATGGCGACCTGGAAGCCAAGGTTGCCCCAGATCGATTTTTTCTTCTTCACCGTTGTTCCCGGGGGCGGCGAAACCGTGCCGTCGGTAGTTGCCATCGTGGCCATTGGCGTCTCCCTGAAGATCTGAATTCTACGCTGCGTGGCGTTCTTGTGCTGCCTTGGCGAAATCCGTACGTGAAGCCCCGCCTCAGGCGGCGTCACGCTTCACAGGTGCGGGGGCGGGGCCAGCGAGAACCCGGTCCACCATTGCGCCGGACAGGCCGAGGTAATTGGCCGGGTCGCAATGGGTCCGGATGGCCTCCACGCCGCCCAGCGCCTCGACGATCTGCGGCACCTGCGCCAGCAGCTCGGCGAGATCCTGGCCGCCCTCGATGGCCGTGCGGCAGGCGTCATAGACAATGTCATGGGCGTGCTGGCGGCCGAGCTTGGGCGCCGCCGCCATCATCACCGCCTCGGCCACGATCAGGCCGTGGGTGAGGCCGAGATTTTTCCGCATGCGATCCTCGTGCACCACGAGGCCCGCAAGCATGAACTTGGCGTTCGAGAGGGCGGACGCGGTCAGCAGGAAGCTTTCCGGCAGCGACACCCATTCCAGGTGCCAGGGGCCCGTCGCCCGCTCGAAATCGTGGATCATGCCGTCGAGCATGGTGGCGACGTGCTGGCGCACCGCCTTGGCGGCGGCGAGCATCAGCTCGCTGGAGATGGGGTTGCGCTTCTGCGGCATGGTGGAGGATGCGCCGCGCCCCGGCACGAAGGGTTCGGAAACCTCGCCGAACTCGGTCGCCGCCATGAGCATGACGTCGGTGGCGATCTTGCCCAGCGTGCCGGTGATGAGGCCGAGCAGGCTCACCGCCTCGGCGATGCCGTCGCGCGCCACGTGCCAGGTGATGGCGGGCTGGGCGAGGCCCAGTTCCTCGCAATACAGGCGCTGCATCTCCAGCCCGCCCTCGCCGATGGAGGCGAGGGTACCCGCTGCGCCGGAGAACTCGCCGAGCAGGATGCGCGGGCGCGCCTGGGCAACGCGCTCGATGTGGCGGTCGATGGAGGAGAGCCACACCGCCGCCTTGTAGCCGAAGGTCACCGGCAGGGCCTGCTGGAGATGGGTGCGCCCGGCCATGGGCGTGTCGCGATACTTTTTCGCCATCTCCGCCAGGATCTCGCGGACCTCTTTCAGGTCGCGGTCGACGATGTCGAGGGCGGCGCGGATCTGCAGGACATTGGCGGTGTCCATGATGTCCTGGGTGGTGGCGCCCCAATGGACGAAGCCACCCGCTGCGCCGGCCGCGGCCGCGAGCTGATGCACCAGCGGCAGGATGGGATAGCCGACGATCTCGGTTTCCTCCCGCAGCTTGTTGAAATCGATCTGAATGGTGCGGCAGGCAAGGTCGATGGCTGCGGCCGCGTCTTTCGGGATCGTGCCGGTGCGCGCCTGGGCACGGGCGAGCGCGGCTTCCGCTTCGAGATAGCGCTCCACCAGCGCCTCGTCGGTGAACACCGCCCGCATTTCGGCGGTGCCGAACATGTCGCGGAACAAGGCGGAATCGAAGACCGTGCTGGCCAAGGGGGATCCTCCGATGGAATTATGTTCGTACATAATTTATTGTACCAACATAAAAGGCGTGTCAATCGTCTGGCTTGACGGGGGTGGCGCCGGTCGGGCTTTCATGAAGTCCGAAGCAAAAAGGAGATTCTCCCCCTTGGAGACGCGATACGCCTACGTCGCCCGCGCCCTTGCCGAAGCGATATCCAGCGGTCGCCATCCCGTGGGGTCCTTCCTGCCGAACGAGTTCGAGCTTGCGGACCAGTTCTCGGTCAGCCGGTCCACGGTGCGTGCCGCCATGCGCGAGTTGGAGGCCTCCGGTCTCGTGAGTCGCCGTCGAAGCGCCGGCACGCGGGTGGAAGCGGCAGTGCCGGTCAGCCGCAGCGGCGGCTTCGTGCAGACCCTCGCGACCGTCGAGGCGGTGCAGCAGTTCGGCGTGGAGACGGAGCGCCACACCCAGGAGGTCGCGGACGTGGTGGCGGACGGCGAGCTGGCGCAGAAGCTCGGCTGCAAGCCGGGCCACCGCTGGCTGCGCATCTCCAGCCTGCGTATCGTGCCGGGGGATGTGCTGCCGATCTGCTGGACCGACGTCTATATCGACGGCGTCTTTTCCGCCGAGGTGCGCGAGAAGATGGCCGGGCACGCCGGCATCTACAGCACGCTGGTGGAGGAGATTTCCGGGCGGCGGATGCGCGAGATCCGGCAGGACATCAAGGCCGGAGGCATTCCCGAACGGGTGGCCGGCCCCTTGAAGGCGCAAGCCGGCGCGCATGCCCTCGAAATCCGCCGGCAATACATCCTCAGCCCGCAGGATATGGTGGAAGTCTCCATCAGCGTTCATCCCGCCGACCGCTACAGCTATTCCACCCGTCTCACGCGGCAGGAGGCGGGGCCGGGCTGACAGCTTTGTGTTGGGGGCGTCGCACGAAGCGGTCTACAAGTCCGCTCATCAGACCCCACACGATCAGGCATACGCCATGACAGCACTTTCCATGTATCAGGTTTCGGTTCCGGTTTTCCTGCGCGGGCTCAACGCCCTTCTGGCGGAGCTGGAGAAGGGCGCCGCCTTCGCAGAAGAGCGCGGCTTCAAGCCCGAAGCCCTTCCCTCCACCCGCCTCTATCCCGACATGCTCACCCTCGCGGGTCAGGTTCAGCGGGCGAGCGACACGTCCAAGCTTTCCGGCGAGCGGCTATCCGGCACGCCCGCGCCGAAGTTCGAGGACACCGAAACCACCATTCCCGAACTGGTCGAGCGCACCCGCAACACCATCGCCTATCTGGAAAGCCTCGATCCGGCTTCTTTCGCCGGCAGCGAGGCGAAGGCGATCACGGTGCGCACCACCACCTTTACCGGCGGGGACCGTTATTTGCTGGACTTTGCCCTGCCCAACTTCTTCTTCCATCTCGCGACCGCCCACGCCCTGCTGCGGCATACCGGCGTGGCGGTGGGCAAGCTGGATTACCTCGGCCCGCTTCCGGCCTGAGACGTGAAAATCTGGGCGCCGCCTTGGCGGCGCTCAGAGCCGGTAGGCGGTGCGGAAGCCGCCCCAATGGCGGCCAGCCACGTGGATTGGCACATCCACTTCCCGCATCACCACCACCCTGTCGCCGAGGTCGCGGGCATAGACCTGGATCAGTTGCGGATCGGTGTTGCGGGCCGCGAGCAGGCCGGCGCGGTCATCGAAGATGCGGCGGTTCCTTGCATTGGCCATGTTCCAGGCCCGATCGCCACGGCGCTGAGGCTGGGCATATTGGGCATTGTGCACCGGCAGGTAGCCGTTGATGTCGACCGCCGCCGCGAAGGAAAGGCTGGCCTCCTCCTTGAGGATCGGCTCCTGGATCGCCGGCAGGGTCTGATCGAGCACCCGCAACGCGCGGACTTCATACTGGACAGGGTCGCTACCCTCGATCACGCGGTAGTCGGTGTCGAACAGGTCGTCCAGCGTAAGTCTGCCGGTTTTAACGCAATCTTCCAGCGCAGCCGAGATTGCGGCGGCGCCGCGCTCGGCCCGTGCGATGATGGTTTCGTAGGATTTCGCGATCAAGGCGAGCTGGGCCGTGACGGCGGGGGCGCCCACCTCATCGAACGCCAGATGGCAACCGAGCGGGCTCAGGCCCGCGACCCGGCACGGCAAGGGCGAGAGCCCGGTCAGTTCCAGCGTGCACGACTGTCCTGGCCGCAATGTCCCGTCCTGCAACGCCAAAAGGGCGCCGCCGAGCGAGAGGTCGACGGTCTTCACGCGAAGCTCGGTGCCGGCGGCGGTGATGCGGCCGGGAATCTCGACGGGCCAGCGCGGATGCCGGCGGCGATTGCCCATGGGGGTCTGGCGCAGCACGGTCAGAAGGTGGCGCGACATCTCCTCGGCGCCACGGCCCATGGCGCCGCTCGCGGCTTCGATGGTCGCACCCGCGGACGCGGCTTCTATGGTGGCGGCGCGGATGGACCGGGCGCCCGCATCGACGTCGTCGGCGAAGGTGCGCGCCAGGGCAGCGGCCCGGCCGATATCGGCGATGCTGTCCGCCTGACCCGCGACCGCATCGGCGACCGCAGATGCGACGGGACGTATTTCGCCCACTGCCTCAATGGCCTGGCTCACTGCGTCGGTGCTGGTTTCGGCGGCCCGCATCAGCCGGTCGATCTTCGCGCCAATCTCCCCGGTGGCGCGATGGGTGGCCGAGGCAAGCCCCTTGACCTCGCTCGCCACCACGGCGAAGCCCGCGCCGGCCGCTCCTGCGCGGGCGGCCTCGATGGAGGCGTTGAGGGCCAGCAGGTTGGTCTGGCTGGCGATATCGGCGATGAGCGAGACAACGGCCTTGATCTCACCAATGGCCGAGCGCAATTCGACAATGGCGCCAGAGGCTTGGGACGCAGCCTCACCAGCGCGGGTGGCAAGCTCGTCAGAGGCATGTGCCTGCCGGCCGATCTCGTCATTGGTGCTGGCCAGGGCGGTGAGGGCGCTGGTGAGTTCCGCGGCGCTGGTCTTGGCCTGTTCGGTCTTTCCGGCGAGATGGTCGCTGTTGCTGCGAATGGCCTCGGTGCCGCGCACCCCATCGGCGCAGGCGGCGGCCATCTGCGCGGCGGTCTCGGCGAGACGTGCGCGGGCGCGACGAATATCAGCCTCGATCAAGGAGATGATCTGGTCCGAGGAGGTGTTCCCGTTGGGGCTCTCCGGCATCTGGACGGCTGTGGGAGAAGCGACTTCGAGCGGGCGGACGGGTGTGTCCGCTTCCGGTGAAAGCTTACGGAGCAAGGCTCCAAACATCGCGTGCCCCTTTTGCGCCAGGAAACGCCGGCGCAGGGGAGCGCGGTGCGCTCACAGGGACGGCTGACGACAGTGGCTGGAGTGTCCTGGCATCAGCTTGCCTGGGCGTTGCATGGGCCAGCCCTAGCCGAAGCGGCCGGTGATGTAGCGGCGGGTGCGCTCGTCCCGGGGCATCGTGAAGATCTGTTCCGCCGGGCCGAACTCGACGATCTCCCCAAGATACATGAAAGCCACGTATTCGGACACGCGCGCGGCCTGCTGCATGTTGTGGGTGACGATCACGATCGTATAGTCGGCCTTCAATTCGTCGATGGTCTCTTCGATCTTCGCCGTCGTCAGTGGATCGAGGGCGGAACAGGGCTCGTCCAGCAGCACGACCTCCGGCTTTACGGCGATGGTCCGCGCAATGCACAGGCGTTGTTGTTGCCCGCCCGAGAGGCTGAGGCCGCTCTGGGGGAGAATCTCCTTGACCTCCTCCCATAGAGCGGCCCGCCGCAGGGCCTCTTCGACGCGGCCATCCAATTGAGATTGCGAGAGTTCTTCGTTGAGGCGCAGGCCCAGGGCGACATTGTCGTAGATCGACATGGGAAAAGGCGTCGGCTTCTGGAACACCATGCCGATCTTGGCCCGCAACGCGATGGCATCGACACTGTGGGATAGAATATCCTGCCCGTCCATGAAGACGGAGCCGGTCACGTGCTGGTCGGGATACAAATCATACATGCGGTTTAGAATGCGCAGCAGCGTTGATTTCCCGCATCCCGAGGGGCCGATGAATGCTGTCGCCTTGTGCTCATAGATGGGAATACTGACATCCCGCAGGGCCAATTCATTTCCATAGCGAAAACTGACGTGGCTGATACGCAGCTTTTCCTTCAGATCTGCGCTCGCCTCCGCCGCCACAGGCAGGGTGTCGGCTGTCGCATCGAGCGCGGGCAGGGGCCCGGGGATCGCTGTCGGGAAAACCGGAGGGCGGGCATGTGAGGACATGATTTCGATACCATCGCGGGTTCATGTTCAAAGATTACCCCGCCCCGCCCGCCGATGTCTTTGCGCCATGTCACGTCATGAAACTGCAACATAATGACGTTGTTTCGGCGAATCTCGCGTGAATTTCCGCTGCATGAAACCTCTTCGACGCGCGATTTCGCCCAATATTCGGCGCGCGACATTTCGGCGAGCCGAAGAGTGCGGAAATCCGCGGTCATGTTGCCGATTTCGGCGCCAGGCACGCCACGGCGGCCGCCCAGGCTGCGAGCCGGGCGGCGCGCGCCGCTTCGCTCATCTGCGGGGTGAAGCGCCGGTCCAGCTGCCAGCGCGCGGCGAATGCCTCGGGAGCGGGGAAGATGCCGCAGGCAAGGCCCGCGAGATAGGCGGCGCCGAGCGCGGTCGTCTCCTGCACGCAAGGCCGGTCCACCGGCGCGCCCAGCAGGTCGGCGAGCCGCTGCATGGTGAAATCGGAAGCGCTCATGCCGCCGTCCACCCGCAGCACGGTCTCCTCCTCTTGCGCGGCCCAGTCGGCGCGCATGGCGGTGATGAGGTCCACGGTCTGGAAGCACACGCTCTCCAGCGCCGCGCGGGCGAGCTCCTTCGGCCCGCTGGCGCGGGTGAGGCCGAACAGGGCGCCGCGCACGTCCGGCCGCCAGTGGGGCGCGCCGAGGCCGACGAAGGCCGGCACCAGGATCACGTCCTGCTCGGGGTCGGCGGCGGCGGCGAGCGCGCCGGTCTCGTGGGCATGGGCGATCACCCCGAGCCCGTCGCGCAGCCATTGCACCGCCGCGCCGGCGACGAAGATCGCGCCCTCCAGCGCATAGGTGCGCCGGCCCTCCAGCTGGTAGGCGATGGTGGTCAGCAGGCGGTTGCGGGAGGCGACGGGCCTCGCCCCCGTGTTGAGCAGGGCAAAGCAGCCGGTGCCATAGGTGGATTTCACCATGCCCGGCGCGAAGCAGGCTTGCCCCACCATGGCCGCCTGCTGGTCTCCGGCCATGCCGCAGATGGGGATGGACGCGCCGAACAGGGCGGCATCCGTGACGCCGAACAGGCCGGAGCTGTCGCGCACCTGCGGCAGCAAGGCGCCGGGCACGCCGAACAAAGCGAGCAGGTCCGCATCCCAGGCGCCGGCGTGGATGTCGAACAGGAGGGTGCGCGCGGCATTGGTGGCGTCGGTGGCATGCACGCGGCCGCCCGTGAGGCGATAGAGCAGGAACGCGTCCACCGTGCCGAAGGCCAGTTCCCCACGCTCCGCCCGCGCCCGCGCGCCGGGCACCTCGTCGAGCATCCAGGCGATCTTGGTGGCCGAGAAATAGGGGTCGATCAGCAGGCCGGTCTTGGCGCTCACCATCGCGGCGTGGCCCTCGGCCTCCAGGCGCGCGCACCGGGGCGCGGTGCGGCGATCCTGCCAGACGATGGCGCGGTGGATCGCTTCGCCGGTCGCGCGATCCCAGATCAGGGTGGTCTCGCGCTGGTTGGTGATGCCGATGGCGGCAATGTCGCCGGCCACGGCGCCCACCTGCGCGAGCGCGGCGCGGCACACCCGGAGCGTGGTGCCCCAGATGTCCTCCGCCTCCTGCTCCACCCAGCCGGACGCGGGATAATGCTGCGGCAATTCTTCCTGGGCCACGGCGGCGATGGACGTGTCGGGACGGAACAGGATCGCCCGCGAGGAGGTGGTGCCCTGGTCGATGGCGAGGATGTAGGTGGCCATGTTTCCCCCGAGGTTTTTTCCTGGCGCGGTTTTTTACGGAGTGTGCGGTCGTTGGCGCCGCGCGGCCATATAGTCCTCCAGCGCCGCCGCCTGCTCGGCCGAGACCCGCAGGCCGAGCTTGGAGCGGCGCCAGAGAATATCGGCGGCGCAGCGCGCCCATTCCTGGTCCATGAGATAGTCCACCTCTCGGGCATGAAGGTCGGCGCCGAACCAGGCGCCGAGGTCGGCTGGCGTGGAGACACCCCCCAGAAGGCGGCGCGCGCGGGTGCCATAGGCGCGGGCGAGGCGGCGCAGCAGGGCGGGTGCGAGGGCGGGATATTGCCCCTCCAGCTCCGCCACCAAAGCGTCGAACCGCGTCTTCTCGAAATCGCCGCCGGGCAGGGGGGCGGTTGCGGTCCAAGGGCGGGCGGTCCAAGGGCGGGCGGTGGAAGGGCGGGCGGTCGAAGGGCGGGCGCCGCGCCGCGCGGCCGGCAGGTGGGCGTGCAGCTTTGCCAGCGCGCTTTCCGCCAGCCGGCGATAGGTGGTGATCTTGCCGCCGAACACGCTGAGCAGGGGTGGTGCCCCGCGCGGCGCATCGAGCACCAGCACATAGTCGCGGGTGGCTTCCTGCGCCTTGCTCGCGCCGTCGTCATAGAGCGGGCGCACGCCGCTATAGCTCCAGACCACGTCCTCGGGCGCGACCGGCCTGGTGAAATATTCGCTTGCCGCCGCGCAGAGATAGGCGATTTCCCGTGCGCTGGCGTGCACATCGTCCACGCTCCCGGCAAAATCCTGGTCCGTGGTGCCGATCAGGGTGAAATCGCTTTCGTAGGGGATGGCGAAGATGATGCGGCCATCGGCATTCTGGAAAATGTAGCAGCGGTCATGATCGAACAGGCGCGGCACCACGATATGGCTGCCCTGGACCAGCCGCACATGGGCGCGCTCGTGCAGGTTCAGCGTGTCGAGCACATGGGACACCCAGGGGCCGGCGGCATTCACCAGGATTCGGGCGTGCACGCGCTCCCGCACGCCGCCGCTTTCCGTCTCGATGTGCCAGAGCCCGTCCGCGCGCGCCGCGCCGATCACCCGCGTGCCCGGCCGGATATCGGCGCCGCGCTCCTTCGCGTCCAGCGCGTTGAGCACCACGAGGCGGGAATCCTCCACCCAGCAGTCGGAATATTCGAACGCGCGCCTGAGATCCGCCCGCAGCGGCGCGCCGGCCGGGTCGCGGGCGAGGTTCAGCATGCGCGAGGCCGGCAGCAGCCTGCGGCCGCCGATATGGTCGTAGAGGAACAGGCCGAGCCGCAGCATCCAGGCCGGGCGCAGGCCGGGCAGATAGGGCAGCACGAAGCGCAGCGGCCAGATGATGTGGGGCGCGAGGCTCCACAGCACCTCGCGCTCCATCAGCGCCTCGCGCACCAGGCGGAATTCGTGGTGTTCGAGATAGCGCAGCCCGCCATGGATCAGCTTGGTGGAGGCGCAGGAGGTGCCGCAGGCGAGATCGCCCTTTTCGAACAGCACCACGGACGCGCCGCGCCCTGCCGCATCGCGGGCGATGCCGCAGCCGTTGACGCCGCCGCCGATGATGGCGAGGTCGAAAATCGCCGAGGTCTGGGTCATGGCCGGGCGGGCCGTTACCGGCCGGCGATCATGCGGCGCCCGCGCGCCGGGCCCTCAGGACGCCCGCGGGCCGGTGCGGGGAAGAGCCACAAGAGGCCCGCTCCCTCTCCGATGCCGAGGTCGGCGAAGGTGTGGGTCATGGTGGTCTCCCGGCGCGTCGCGGCTGGGGACTTTATGACCGGCCGGCGGGCGGAGCGCCATCCTTTTCAAAGGCGCCGCGCCCGGCCCGAAGCGGAGGCGCCGACGAAAGCGCCCCCGGCAGCGGGCGCGGCCGGAGGCGAAGGGGGAAGCGGCGCGCGTCGATCAGGGCAGAACGGCGTCCGCCGCGCCGGGCGCGGTCAGCGGCGGTCGATCTTCTTGCGCTCCACCTCCGGGAACACCCACATGGCGACCACCATGAAGATGCCCAGGAACGCGACCGCATATTTCGGCATCGTCTGCCCCAGGTGCGCCTGCAAGGCATAGCCCGCAGCCGCCACAAGCAGGACGATGATCGAGAGGCCGAACTTGATGTGAAAGGGCATGGCCTTGGTCCTTCGAAGAAAGCTCTTGGTTTTGCGGCGCGCACATCGCCGTCACACCAGCGGGGCACCGGCCTGGCTGATCGCGAGCCACACCGCGAGGCCCGCCACCTGCACCGCCAGCAAAGCGGCGAGCCCGCGCCGGCCGTCCCGCCATATGGCCGGCATGGCCTCGAACGGGGCGGGCGCGAACAGCATGACGAGGCCGCCCACCACGATCAGCGTCGTGATGCGCAATTCGCCATAGCCGAAGGCGAGCGTACCGGCCGCGAGCGCCAGCCACAGGGCGCTGTTGAGCACGATGAGGGCAAGCGCCCCCGATTTGCGGGCGGCCTGCGGGCGGGTGTGCATCGGATACATGCCGCACAGGATGAGGAAGCCGAGGCAGGTGGCGGTCCACAGCAGCGCGAACCACACGAGCGCGGCGACATTGGGCTCGATGGCGCTCATTCCGCGGCGACCGAGCGGGAGGTGGCCTGCGGGCGCGGGGTGCGCGCGGTGCGGCGCATGTTGGTCTTCACGCGGCTGGTGTCGTAGCCGTTGAAGATGTGGCCGATCAGCCCGCGATCGAGATCGGACGTGCCGAACAGCCAGTCCATGATGGGGAAGGTGAGGTTCATGTTGCGCTCCATCATGATCGACTGGTCGTGATGGGCGGTGTGGTGCCGGCGGATCGTATTCACGAACGGCATGTTGCGCACGAACCAGCTTTCTTCCACGTGGCAGCAGAAGTGCATGAATTCATAGATGAGATAGACCGAGGTGGTGGTGGCGATGAACAGCCAGCCCACGTTCGGCGAGATCAGCCACGACAGGATCACCGCGCCCGGAATGGACATCAGGGTGAAGGTGACGAGGGCATAGGGCGGGAAGAAAGTGACGCGCCAATCGTGATGGTCGGCAAAGCGCATCTCCTCCTCGGTGAAGAATTGGTGATGCATCAACGTGTGGCGGTTGTAGACCGCGCGGAACAGCGGGATGCGCGAGGGGCGGTGCATGATGTAGCGATGCAGCGCCCATTCGAAGAAATTGCAGAACAGGAAGACCACCGGGACGGTGAACCATTCCCACCATTTCACCGCATGGATATTGGACCCGTACACATAAAGCGCGGTGAAGCCGATGGTGTAGATGATCAGCATGTGGAGCCAGCCATTGTACCAGCCGGTCACCCGCTCGCGATAGGTCGCGCGGTATTTGCGCTGCCGATCCGACATCACGCTCTGCGTCAGTTCCATCGCGGTCTTCCTTCTCTCGGTGCGGGATCATCCCTGGCGTGACCGCCGCATCTGGGCTGTTGAACAAACTAATATATGACTAACATATCAGATGCAAGGCGCGCGTTTAACCCCTGGCGCGCCTTGCTTTCGGCCTGCCGGCGCGGGTTCGTCTCAGGCGGCCACCGCCATCAGCGCCGCGTCGATATCGGCCGAGGTCATTTCCCATTCATTGGCGAAATTGGCCACCACCTCGCGCATGAAGCTGCGGTGCAGGGCGAGCGCGCGCTTGGGATCGCCCAGATGATCCGCCAGCAGCGCGAGCGCGAGCTGGGAGGGGGCCTCGCCTTCATAGCTCCATTCGAAGCCGTCGCGGCTCAACACCGCGATGTCCTCGCGCACTGGCAGGGGGGCATCGTCCACTGTAACGTGGACGCCGTCGATGGTGCGATCTCCCCGGTATGTTTTCATTGGCGAATCCCCAGGATGCAATTGATATCGAACTGATATGTTATAGACTCATCAGGGCGCCCGCAAGGTGCGGAACCCTTGTCCAACACCAGCAATGGCGCCATTGCGCGCGGGGCAAACGGCATGTTCGCGGTGATTTTCGAAGTCCGGCCTCGGCCCGATCAATGGGACGCGTATCTCGCCTTGGCGCAGGAGCTGCGGCCGCGCCTCATCGCCATGGACGGCTTCCTTTCGGTGGAGCGTTTTTCCGCGCGCCGCACGCCCGGCCTGCTGCTGTCCTTCTCCCTGTGGCGGGATGAAAAGGCGCTGGTGCGCTGGCGCACCGAGGGGCGCCACCACGCGGTGCAGGAACTGGGGCGCACCAAGACCTTCGAGGATTATCACCTGCGCATCGGCGAGGCGGTGAGCGACAGCGCCGGGGATGAAGCCCCGCTCCAGCAGCGCTTCGACGCGACGCAGGTCGGCAGCGCCAAGGGCGTCGGCATCCTGGAGGTGGCGATGACCACGTCCGCCGGGGCGTTCCTCGCGGAAGAGGAATTCTCGGCTCTTCTGGCCGGCTCCGGCGTGGATCTCGCACAATGCGAGATCTACGACAGCATCTATACCCCCGGCAAAAGCCTGCTGCTTTTCCCGCTGGAAGAGGCCGCGCCGCTTCCGGCCTGGGAGGCGGCGGAGGGGGAGGCGCGCCGGGCGCTGCGGGTGCGCATCATCCGCGATTACGGCATGTTCGACCGCCGCGAGGCGCCCCAATATTATCCCGAGGCACCGCACGCCGGCTGAGCGGCCTTGCTCGGCCCCGCCAGTGACGCGGCCGACGCGCCCTTGGCTACATCTCGATCACGCTGCGGATGGTTTCCCCGCGCTTCAATGCGGCGAAGCCTTCGTTGATGTCGTCCAGCGCGATGCGGCGGGAGATCAGGCCGGCCAGATCGAGCCGCCCCTCCAGCGCGGCGCGGGCGAGGAAGGGAAAATCGCTGTGCGGGCGCGCCCCGCCATAGGAGGAGCGGCGGATGCGCTTTTCCCCCATCAGCGACCCCCAGCGGAACGCGACGTCGTTCGCCACGTCGATCTTGCCGAGCCAGACCACTTCGCCGCCCGGGCGCACCGCCTCCAGCGTGGTGCGAAAGGCGATGGGTGCGCCGGCGGATTCCAGCACCACGTCCGCGCCCCGCCCGTTCGTGAGCGTGCGCGCGGCCTCCACCACGTCGCCGGTGCGCGCGTTCACCGTGTGGGTCGCGCCCATGCTGTTGGCGCGCGCCAGCTTCTCGTCGCTGAGGTCGGCGGCGAGGATCTGCTCGGCCCCTGCGAGCCGGGCGCCCTGCACGGCGGCGAGCCCCACCGCGCCGCAGCCGAGCACCAGCACCGTGTCGCGCGGGTGGATGTGGGCGACGTTCAGCGCCGCGCCGACCCCGGTCATCACCCCGCAGCCGATCAGGCACGCTTCATCGAACGGCAGGTCGCGCGGCACCGCGATGGCCTGCTGGTCCGGCACGATGCAATAGTCGCCGAACGCGCCGAGGAACATCAGCGCGCCCAGCTCCCGCCCGTCGGCGAGATGGGCCTTGGCGCTGCCGTCCAGCGCCCGCGCCTTCGGCCCCTCTGCGAGATAGCCCTCGCACAGGATGGGCAGCGACCGGTCGCAATAAAAGCATTGGCCGCAATGGGGATTCCAGGAGAGCACCACATGGTCGCCCACCTTCACGCCCTGCGCGTCGCGGCCGACGGCCTCGACGATGCCGGCCGCCTCGTGGCCGAGCACCAAGGGCGGGGGATAGCGCAGGGCGCCCTCGATCACTTCGAGATCGGTGTGGCACAGGCCGGCGGCCTTCACCCGCACCAGCACGTCGCGCGGTGCGAGGGCGCGCGCTTCCACGGTTTCGATGGACAAAGGCGCACGGGGCGCGTGGAGCACCGCCGCGCGGTAGCGCAGCGGGAATGAAGGAGACGCGATCATCAGGCGGGATCCAGCTCCACTTCGCCGGCGATCACGCGCATCACGTCCTTGTCGCGATGGGCGGCCGCCACCGAGCCGGAGAAGATCAATTCGCCGCGCTCGATGACATAGAGGCGGTCCACATCCTCCGGCAGATGATGGACGTTGGATTCCGCCATCAGCACCGCCTGGCCCATGGCGCGGATGGCGGCGATGCCGGCGCCGATGATGGGGATGATGGCGGGGGAGAGCCCCTCGAACGGCTCGTCCAGCAGCAGCAATTGCGGATCCAGCGCCAGCGCGCGGGCGACCGAGACCATCTTGCGCTCGCCGCCGGAGAGCTGCATGCCGCCGCGGTGCAGATACTGCCGCAGCTTGGGGAAGACGGTCAGCGCCCGCTCGATGCGCGCCGCGCTGCCCTCGCCGCCGGGCCGGGTCCAGGTGGGAAGGGCGATGTTCTCGGCCACCGTGAGGTCGCCGAAGACCTCCGATTCCTCGGGCGAGAAACCGATGCCCAGCTGGGCGATCTTGAAGGTGGGCAGGCGCGTCAGTTCCTGCCCCATGAAGGCGATGGAGCCCGCCACCGGGCGGCGATAGCCCATGATGGAGCGCAGCGTCGTGGTCTTGCCCGCGCCGTTGCGGCCGATGAGGCACACCAGTTCGCCCGGCGCCACGGTGAGGTCGATGCCGTTGAGGATGCGGCTGCCGCCGATATCCACCTTCAGCCCGGACAAGGTCAGCATGGGCGGGCCTCCGCTGCGGATTTATGGGGAACGCTCGGCGGGCGCGTGCCGACCACGGCGGCGATCAGCGCGGGATCGCGGAAGAAGGTCGCCGGCGGCTCGTCCGCCAGCACGCTGCCGCTTTGCAGCGCGATGATGCGGTCGGAATAGCGGGCCACGAGGTCCATGTCGTGCTCCACCTGGATGATGCCCCGCACCCCCGCCCGGCGGGCCGCGCTGACCAGCAGCTCCATGATGGAATGCTTGTCGCCGGTGGAGACGCCGGAGGTCGGCTCGTCGATCAGGATGAGCTGCGGCTTCAGGGCGAAGGCGCTCGCCACGTCGAGCAGTTTCTTCTCGCCCTGGGAGAGCGCGGAGGCCGGCTGGTCGAGCCGGTGGCGCAGGTTGAAGATATCCGCCACCTCCTCCACATCGGCGCGCACCTCGCTGTCGCGGGTGAGCGAGCGGAAGGGATTGCGGATGCGCTTCAGGCGCGAGGCGGCGGCCACCGCCAGCGTCTCGCGCACCGTGAGCGCGGGGAAGATGTTCACCAGCTGGAATCCCCGCGCCATGCCGCGGCGCGCCAGCTCCACCGGGCCGATGCCGGCGATGTTGGCGCCGTGGAAGTGTACGTGGCCGGCGGTGGGCTTCAGCAGGCCGGTGAGCACGTGGACCAGCGTGCTCTTGCCGGCGCCGTTCGGCCCGACGATGGAGATGAACTCCCCGTCCGAGATCGACAGGGAGACCTCCCGCAGGGCCTGGAAGGCGCCGTAGCTCTTGGAGACGCCATGGGCGGCGAGAAGGGTGGCCATGGATCAAGATCCCTTCTTGAAGCGGGCGACGACGTCGCCGGCGATGCCGGCGATGCCGCGCGGAAAGAAGATCACCAGAAGCACCAGGATCGCGCCCATGACGAAGCGCCAATATTGGGTCGCCGCCATCACGCTGTCCTGGAGCAGGACGAAGGCCAGCCCGCCGATCACCGGCCCGACGAACGAGCCGGAGCCGCCCAGCACCGCCATGAACACGAGGTTGCCGGATTGGGTCCAATAGACCATCTCCGGGTCCGCGAGGCCGATCGCCACCGCCAGGATCGTCCCGCCCACGGCGCCGTAGATGCCGGAAATGACGAACGCGGCGAGGCGCGTGCGCGAAACCTGCACCCCGAGATAGGACGCCTTCTGCGCATTCTCGCGGATCGCCTGCAGATGCAGCCCGAAGGGCGAGCGCACGATGCGCCACATGACGAAGCCGAGCACCGCCAGCAGGCCGAGCGCGTAATAATAGAACGGCCCGGTGAGGAAGGCGGTCTTGCCGCCTTCGAATTCGATGCCGAACAGCAGCGGCCGCACCACGCGCATGCCCTGGTCGCCGCCGGTGAGGCCGTAGAATTTGAACAGCACCGAGTGAAACAGCATGCCGAACGCCAGCGTCAGCATGCCGAAGAAGATGCGCGTGTAGCGCACGCACAGATAGCCCACCGGCAGGGCGATGAGCGCCGACACCGCAATCGCGGTGAGCAGGATCAGCTCGAACGAGCGCACGCCGAGCTTGCTGGTGAGCACCGCCGTGGCATAGGCGCCGATGCCGAGGAACATGGCATGGCCGAAGGACAGCAGCCCGGTGTAGCCGAACAGCAGGTTGAAGCCGAGCAGGGCGATGGCGAAGCCGAAGAACGGCACCATCAGCGTGAGGGTGTAGGTGGAGGCGATGAGCGGCAGCGCCGCCATGGCCACCACGATCACCCCCAGCGCCCACAAGCCCTTGGGGCGGGAGAGCGGCGGGGCCGAGGGCGCGGCCACCGTGCGCACCGAAGTTTCCGTTCTCACGCGACGGCCCTCCCGAAAAGCCCGGCCGGACGCAGGATGAGCACCGCGATGACGACCACGTAGATGGACAGGATTTCCGCTTCCGGCAGCACCATGATGGCCGCCGCGCGGATCAGCCCGACGATGAGCGCGCCGGCGAGCGCGCCGCGCATGGAGCCGAGGCCGCCGATGACCACCACCGCGAACGCCTCCACCACCAGTTCCACCGCCATGTCGAGCGAGGAGGCGGAGGCCGGCACCACGAGTGCGCCGCCGACCGTGCCGAGCATGCAGCCGACGGTGAAGACCGCGGCGAAAATGCGGTTGGAATCCACGCCCATGGCTTCCGTCATGTTCCGGTTTTCCGCCGTGGCGCGGATGATGCGGCCCATGCGGGTGCGCTGGAGGAACAGGCCGAGGGCGAGCGCGATGGCGATGCTCGCCGCGATCACCAGCAGATTGTAGGTGGGCACCTGGACGCCCAGGAATTCAGCCGTGCCGTAGACGAGATAGGCATTGTCCAGCGTGCGGGGCGTGGCGCCCCAGAAGAAGCGAAACACATCCTGGAACATCAGCAGGAAGCCGAAGGTGATCAGCAGCTGATAGCTTTCGTCGCGCTTGTAGACGGTGCGCAGCACCCGTTCCACCGGCAGGCCGACCAGGCCGATGGCGAGGCCCGCCAGGATCAGCACCGGCAGCACCAGCACGCTCGGCAGGCCGAGCTGGGTGGCGAGGCCGACCGCCGTGATGCCGAAATAGGCGCCGAGCGCATAGAAGGAACCGCAGGCGAGATTGACGACCTTCTGGACCCCGAACACCAGCTGCAGGCCCGCGGCCACGAGGAAAAGAATGGCGGCGTGAAACACGCCGCCGAGGAGCACGTCGATGAAGACGGTCATGTCTCGGGTACCCTCTCAGACCGGCAGCTTGGAGGTTTTGATCCAGTCCCAGAAATCCACGCCCGGCGGCTTCTGGAGCTGGTCGGCCGTGAAGCTGTCCACGGTGGAGAGGGTGGGGAAGTCGTAAGTGTTCTTGTTGGTGGAGAGGCCCTGGTAGAAGGTCTGTTCGGCGATCTTGTCCTTGCGGAACTGGCCGGGCCCGCCGAGGCTCTGCACCTTCTGCTCGGGGATCGAGGCGATGATCTCTTCGAGCTTGGGCCAACGGCCGGTCGCCTTGCTGGCGGCCTCGGCGCCGGCCTTATAGGCGGCGAGGGCGAAATAGGCCCGGTCCGCCTCCCAATGGGGGGCTTCCTTGTAGCGGCCCATGTAATCGTCGACGAACGCCTTCTGCAGCGGCGAGGCGGTGGGCAGGGCGAAGTACAGCGTGTTGTGCCCGAACACGACATTCTCGGGCATGAATTCCTTTTTCAACTGGTTGATCTGCCAGCCGGCGGCGGGAAGCGCGATGTTGACGCCTTCGAACAGGCCGGCGGCCGAGCCTTGCTTCATGAACACCGGCAGATCGGCGAACAGCATGGAGGAAAAGATGAAATCCGGCTTCGCCGCCTTCAGCGCGGCGACATGGGAGGTGAGGTCCATGGTGCCGACCTTCGGCCATTGCTCGGCCACCACCTCCACCTCGATGCCCGCGCGGGCGAGGATTTGCCGGAACGCTTCCCAATTGTTGCGGCCGTAGGAATAGTCGGGATTGATGCCGGCGATGCGCTTGATCTTGCCCTTGAAATACTTGATCGACAGGAGCGAGGCCATCACCGCCTCGCACTCGTTGTCGGTGGAGCGGAAGACATAATTGGACTTCGGCATGGCCTCCTTCACGCCGTCCTGGGTGGTGCCGTCCCACATGATGAGGAGCGCCTGCTCCTCCTCGGCGGCGGGGGCGACGCCCAGGCTGACGCCGGTGGAGATCAGCCCCTGCACGCAATCCACCTTCTCCTGCAGCACCAGGCGGCGGAAGCGCTCGATCGTGTCCTTGGGCGAGGTCTCCTCCTCGATCACCAGTTCGATCGGCCGGCCGGCGATGCCGCCGTCCTTGTTCATGCGCTCGGCGGCCCATTGAACGGCGCGGATGCCGCATTCGCCCACCGTGCCCATGGCGCCGGAGCGGGGCGCCAGAATGCCGATGCGCACGGGTTTCGCCTGCGCGATGGCGGGCGCGAAAATGCCAGGGGCGGCGACAGCGAGGCCAGCGGCCCCGATGCCGCCCATGAGGGTGCGGCGGGTGATGTTCATTGGCGTTCTCCCCAGCGGGCTATGCCCGTCTTTAGTTGTAACATATCATAAGTATATGATTTGAATGTCTGCAAGGAAGAAATTCGATCGGGCGAACGGCCGGGCCTGCCTTGACCATCGCCAGCGTCCGTGATGACACAGGACGACGCGCATTCACGGAGCTGAGTCCATGGCGAAAAAGGCGACGCATCGCACGCTCCTCCCGACAGAGGATGCGGCCGTGGACGCGGTGTCCCGGCCGGCGGCGCGGCGTACGAAACCACCGGCTTCAAAGGCGCCCGCAAGCGAGCCGCTCCAGGAGCCGGCGCCGGCCGCTTCCCAGGGTGCGGCGGGCGAGCTCGACTCCGCCGACGACACGAGCCTGACCGACCGCGCCTATCGCATGCTGGAGGAATTGATCTCGACGCTCCAGCTTCCGCCCGGCTCGGCGCTTTCGGAACTCGCGCTTTCCCAACGGCTCGGCATCGGCCGCACGCCGATTCGCGAGGCCTTGCAGCGCCTGGTGCGCGACGGGCTTGTGGTGGTGCTGCCGCGGCGCGGCGTGCTGGTGTCGGAAATCAATCTGCGCACCCAGTTGCGCCTGCTGGAAGTGCGGCGCGTGCTGGAGCGGCTGATGGCGGGGCTCGCCGCCGAACGGGCAACCGAGGGCGAACGAGCGGAATTCGCGCAGATCGCTGCCGCCATGCGCAGCGCCGGCGAGCAGGAGGACGACATCGCCTTCATGCGCCTGGACGGCAGTTTCAACCAACTGATCGCGCAGGCCGCGCGCAACGAATTCGCCACGCGCTCCATGGGGCTGATGCACGGCCTTTCGCGCCGCTTCTGGTATCTGCACTACAAGCAGGTCGCCGACCTGCCGCTGGCCGCGCGCCTGCATGCGGACGTGGCCGACGCCATCGCCCGCCGTGACGCAGAGGCGGCGGAAACCGCGGCTGCGGACCTCGTGGACTATATCGAGAGCTTCGCCCGCAAGACGCTGGACGCATAGCGCGGGCGCGCGGCTTTCAGAATTCCAGCAAGGTCTTAAAGCCGCCGTAGATCATGCGCTTGCCGTCGAAGGGCATAGCTTCCATGGCGGGCTTCATGCGCGGGTCGGCCATGACCTTGGCATTCACCGCGTCGCGTTGCTCCCGCGAGTCATAGACGATCCAGGAAAACACCACGACCTCGTCCTCCGTCGCCTGCACGGCGCGGGGAAACGAGGTGAGCTTGCCATAGGGAACGTCATCGCCGATGCATTCCACATAGGCGAGCGCGCCGTATTCCTTCCACACCGTCCCGGCGAGGGAGGCCAGTTCCTTGTAGGCCGCCATGTTTTCCTTCGGCACGGCGAGCACGAAGCCATCCACATAACTCATCTGCGTCTCCCTGGGTCGCGGACCTGATGCACGAGGGCACCTTCCCTAAGGACGTGGGTGCGGGGCCGGATCCGACATCGGGGCGACGCATTTTTTCGCCCGACCGCGGAAACTCAAGGTGCGTGCGGTTTGACCCTTCGCCGGGCGCCCGCTATTTTGCGCCCGCCGGCGTTCATCCGCGCGCAGGACCGAAGGGTTTTCCTCTCCCATGCAGACCACGCTGCGCAGCTGGATCCAATCTGGCCTAACGATTGTCGTGTACGTTGTTATTGCCCTCTCCCTTTTAAGTATCGTCCGGCCATTCCAGTTTTCTTTTATTGGAGATGGGCTCGATCCATCTTGGGCGGCGACGCTCGCGGAGGCCCAGGGCCGGGATCTGCGCTATGGCGTGGATCTGATGTTCACCGGCGGTCCATTTTCCGCCATGTACACCCAATATTTTCAGGTAGATAGCGCTTACGTTGCGGTATTTGTCCGTTCTCTTCTGGTTTTATATTTCGCCTATTATATCTGGTTTATCTGGAATGCCAGGTCGCTCCTCGCGGCTATCCTTGTGGCAGTCTTCCTGCTCCTCTCCCCATTTTCCACCGATGCGATGCTCTCGGTTCCGGCCGTGCTCGCCGTGTGGGGCGTGCTGGAGCGGCCCGAAAAGCACCGCAGCTGGGTCGCGGCCTATGCGGGCATGATCCTGTGCGGCGCCATCGCGCTGGCCAAGTTTTCCGTGCTTCCGGTTGCCGTTCTGGCGGCGATCCTGATCGACGGGCTCGGCCTGCGCGCCCGGCGGATCCCTCTCGCCGTGGTGTCGCTGGCGGGCGGCTTGGTGTTCTTCTTCATTGCGTTGGGGCAGAGCCTGGGAGATCTGCCCGCCTTCCTCAAGACCAGCCTGGAGGTGAGTTCCGGCTTCACCGAGGCCATGAGCCTGTTCGGCGACCGGGTGGAGCTGACATGCTGGCTTGTGCTGGCGGTGATCCTCCTCGGCTGCGTGGTGCGGCTCGCCCTGGTCCGCGCCCGGCGGGATCGCAGCGTGGCGTGGGCAGAGGCGGCGCGCGTCCTGTTCGTGTTCGTGGCTCTGTTCATCGGCTTCAAGACCGGCTTCGTGCGGCACGACATGCATTCGCGCCACGCCTGGGGTGCGCTCGGCGTGATCGCCATGCTGCTGCTGGCCAGTGACAGCGTCCGGCGCGAGGGGCGGGCGGCGTTCGCCTTCATGGTCCTGATCGTCGCCGCAATCCTCGCCGCGCAATATGCCGTGCCGGGGGCGAATCCGCCGGTTACGCCCTGGACGCAAGCGGTCGCCACCCTCGACGAGGGCTGGAGGCAGTTCCGGCGCGGCGTGGCGTTCAATCTCGGCCCGGCCGCCTTTCTCGCCGAGCAGGGGGCGGTCCAGCAGGGCGCGCTCGCCGCGCTGCGCGCCGCCCATCCGCTGCCGGCGCTGGATGGGACCGTGGACATGATCCCCAACATGCAGGCGCGCGTGCTGGCCAACGGGCTCAATTATCGTCCGCGCCCCACGATCCAGGAATATACGACCTATTCCCCGTCCCTGATCGCCTACAATCGCGCGTTCTTCGAGAGCGCACGGGCGCCCGACTATCTGCTGTTTGCGCCCTCGGCCATCGACGGGCGCCTGCCTTCGCTCGCCGAAGGGGCGCTCTGGCCGCTGTTTCTGGCCAAATACGAGCCGGTGCAGAGCCTGCAGGAGATGCTGCTGCTGCGCAAACGGGCCACCCCGCTCAATGGCTTGCTGACCCAGCTGCAGACAGGAACCGCGCGGCTGCGCGAGACCATGGCGGTCCCGGCGACGCCGCATCCGCTGTTCGTGACCATGGACCTGCGCCCGACGCTGTTCGGCCGGCTGCTCAACCTGGTGTTCCGCGCGCCGCCCGTGTTCCTGGAGCTGAAGACGGCGGCGGGGCACGAGGTGACCTTCCGCCTGATTCCCGCCATGGCGCGCGCCGGCTTCTTCCTATCGCCCATCATTGTGCGGCCGAGTGAATATCTGCGGCTCGCGGCGGGCGAAGACGCCGCGCAGGTGGCGCCGGTGCCGACGCAATTCCGCATCGTCACATCGGGCCTCGGCACCCGCGCCTATAACGTGGACGTGCCCGTGACCTTCTCCCAGATGCAGATCCCGGCCGCCGACGTCTCCCCGCAGACCCGTGCCCTGGCGGAGGCGCTCAAGGGCACGCCTGCCCCGGCAAACTAGGCCCGCTGCGCTCGGCGCCGGATGCGGACACGCGCGGATGGGCGGCGAACAGCGCGCCGCAGGCCCTTTTCGGCCCGTTGCGGGGGTGCGACTCCGATGCCGCTCCGTCACACCAGGGCGCGTGAGGCCTCCCGCACCTGCCGCGCGGCGGTGTCGACCAGCTTGGTGGAGCCGGCGATGGCGTGCATGTTGTTCATCACACCCTGAACGTTGTCCGCGGCCACCTGCATGTTCTGCGACATTTCCCGCGTCACCGAGGATTGCTCCTCCACGGCGCTTGCGATGTGGGACGAGATCTCGTTGATCTGCGAGATGGTGGTGGATGTGAGGTTGATGGCGTTGGCGGCCTCCTGCGTTGCTGCCTGCACCGCGGAAATCTGAACGCTGATTTCGTCGGTGGCCTTCGCCGTCTGCGATGCCAGGCTCTTCACCTCGGTGGCGACGACGGAGAAGCCGCGTCCGGAATCGCCGGCGCGGGCCGCCTCGATGGTGGCGTTCAGCGCCAGCAGATTGGTCTGCTCCGCGATCGTGGTGATGATGCGCGTGACCTCGCCGATCTTCTGAACCGCGCCCACAAGCCCGGACACGATGTCGGTGGTGGTCTCGCTGTGCTTCACCGCCTCGGCGGACATCCGGTGCGCTTCGGTCACGCGGTTGCCGATCTCTCGCACGGAGGCGGCCATCTCCTCCGCGCCGCTCGCGACGGCCTGCACATTGCTGGAGGTTTGCGTGGAGGACGCGGCGGCAACGTTCGCCCGATCGTTGGTTTCGGAGATGGCGGTCGAAATGCGCTCGAGATCCGCATCGATGCTGACCACGAGGGCCTCGCGGCGGATCCGCTCGTCCACCTGCGGCGTCACGTCGGTCGCGAACTTCACCACCTTGAAGGGTTTTCCGCTGGCATCGAGGATCGGATTGTAGGACGCCTGGATCCAGACCACCTTTCCGCCCTTGCCGATGCGCTTGTATTCGGCGGTCTGGAATTCGCCGCGCGCAAGCTTCTCCCAGAAGATGCGATATTCGGGTGTTGCGCGATCCGCCGCATCCACGAAGATGCTGTGGTGCTTACCGACGATCTCATCGAGCTGATATCCGAGCGCGCCGAGGAAGTTCGGGTTCGCGGTGATGATCTTTCCGTCGAGCTCGAACTCGATGATGGCCTGCGACTTTGAAATCGCGGCGATCTGCCCGCGATAATCCGCATTCTTCATGGTTTCGGCGGTGATGTCGGTCGCAACCTTGACGATCTTGACCGGGCGGCCCGAGCGATCGACCACGGGATTGTAGCTGGCCTGTAGCCAGATCTCGCGCCCGCCCTTCGCAAGCCGCTTGAATTCGGCCACTTGGAATTCGCCCCGGCCGAGGGCGGCCCAGAATTGGCGATATTGAGGCGTGGTCACATACGCCGGTTCCACGAACATCGAATGATGCTTGCCGACGATTTCGTTTTGGGAATAGCCGACGACTTTCAAGAAATTCGCGTTGGCGCGCAAAATCTTGCCATCCATCGAAAATTCGATCATGGCCTGCGAATTCTCGATCGCCTGGAGAATGCTCTGGGCATCGCTCCGAAACAGACCCGCGAGCATGGAACCGCCCTCACCTTGAAAACAAAGAGCGAGCAGCCTGACCGGGTGGGCTTGTGCCAAGCTTGCGGGGCGGTTCAGCGCCGAGGGTGGATGGTGCATGCGAGCGGCCTGCACTCGCCGCAGCGATGGGCGGTGGTCTTTCGATGCGGGATGTCGGAGCGATGAGATGGTGCTGCGAGAGAGGATTGAACTCTCGACCTCTCCATTACCAATGGAGTGTCGTCGAAATATATCGAGAATTTTCAACGGTTTTCGCGAAGATACGGACAGATATGTTCTCCAAGTGTTCGCGTATATCTGTCCGATAACTGTCCGGACATTAACGGCGCCCGATCCGCTCCGAGACGCCACGTTGAAAGTCCGGATGGTGGTGGCCATAGACCCGCCAGAGGATTTCCGGCGACATGCCGAGGAAGCCAGCAGCTTGCCACAGGTCAGCGCCGCCCTGCATGGTCCAGGTGGTGCAGGTGTGGCGGAGGATATGCGGTGTCACGTCTTGGCCGAGCCCGGCCTTGGACCGGGCCCATTCCCATGCGCGCCGCTGCTTCAGCAGCGGTTGGCCGTTTTGATGGATGACGTATCCCGCCCTATTATCGAGAGCATGCCACCTTCTAAGATGACCGAGAAGGCGCGGGGGGATTCGCAATGGCGGCTGGCGCTTATTCGTCTGGCGATCGGTAACCGCGCGGCGGTGCATTACCCCTGCCTCCAGATCGACCCAACCACCCTTGAGGTTGGGCATCCACTGCAAGCCCCTGATCGCTGACGACCTGGTGCCGGTGTAAAGACCGATCAGGAGAAACCGAACGAGAGCAGTGCGAGCGGGTTTTTCGGGATGCCGCCGGGCAGCAAGAAGCATCGCGGCCACCTCGGACCGGGTAAGCCATCGGTCGCGCGGAGGAGATGCCTCGGGCAGTGTCACAACTGGCACGGCGTCGAGCATGTGCTCGGCATGGTAGGCATTGATCGCCGCTCGAAGAACTGCGAGTTCTCTTCGCACCGTTTCCACGGAAACGCGCTTTTTCAGAGCATCGCCGCGCTTCGCCTGGGGTATTTGTTGACTTTGCCGATGGGCGGCATAGGCCGCGCAGCTCGATCGCTTCACCTCGTGAAGCTTCTTTGTCCCCCACCACTCAAGCAGTCGTTCTGCAGAATATGCCGAGGTGCTACGGGCCTTTTGACCAGGCGCTACTTCGTCCAGATAAAATTTCAGGACATCCGCGACGCCGACCCGATCGGGACGATTGTCGCTGATGGGCTCGTATTTCTCGGAGATGAAGGCAGCGAGGGCCTCTTCAGCTTTTTGGCGCTCATCTTCGCCGCAGCCAGTGCGACGTTTGCGCGTTCCGTCTCGGATAAGCCAGACTCGCTCTTTTGGGTCGAGATAGAGGCGGGGGCCTTTGGATCGACGCGGCATTTGACCCTCATGTCGCGGATCGCCCGCGCCGTAACGAAATCGCGGCGGCCGATCCGCTCGATGACGAGATTTCCCCTGGCCGCCTCCGCCCTGAGCGTAGCCGGGGTGATGGTGTCGCGAAAGATGGTTTCGCAGGCCTCTGCAAGGGTCAGCGGCGTGTCCTCGTCGATGAGCTCACCCATCGCGCTGCACCCCTCTCGCCTGCACGCGCACGCGAGGCTTCGGGCATCCAGGTCGTGAATTCATCGTGCGGTCGATGATCAGCTCGCCATCACCCCAGCCGCGGGCGGTCTCCAGCGCTTCAGCGTGGGTGGTGCCGTCCCATACGCAGATCGTGGCGCCATCCACGCCCACGTGGAATAAGAAATAGCGAACCGAGCCGATCCGATCGGGCGCGTGGTCAGCCTCGATAACCTTGCCCACATCGATCAACATGTGGGGCCGTGACGGAAATTGCAGGAGGTTTGTCACGCCGAATCTCCTTGCTGTGCATTTGGTTTCACGGTGCGGATTTTCCGGCGCCAGGTATTTACAGTCTGAGGCGATACGCCGACGCGCCGGGCGATCGCCCGGTCTGACAGGTGCGGGGACGCGTCCAACATGGACAGCACGTCCGCGCGCTTGTTGGCGTTGGTTCGGCGCTCAAAATGGACGGGCGTTGAAGTAGCCCCGGTGGGAGCGGCGTTTGCGCCGTCGGCAGCGCGAGCGTTCTCGATGTCCGCCATGAACATCTCAAAATCCAGGCGTAGCGCCGTGATGGTGTCGGACTCTTTCCTATTGTCGCGGTGGATCTCCTGCTTGATGTGGAAATGCATCCACTCGAAGCGGGAACGGAGGCCGTCGCGGGTCGGTTCGGAATAGGTGTCCAAGATAGACGACAGGGCCGCCTGTCGAGCGCGCACCCAAATAGGAATGTCTCCGTCGGGCTCGAAGGCATAGCGGGCATCCATCAGGTTCTCCCATTCCTGATATTCCGCCCACGCTGCGGTGACGGTGACCGGCAAGGGATACGCTTCGTTCAGCGCGTGCCGGAGCGCGGCCGGTGGTCGGCCGCAAATCCATCCCGCATAGCCGTTAATGTAGGTTTCTTTGGTCTCGGTCCATTTGCCGTCTAAGCCAACCGCCCCGTCATACTTGCAGTAGTTCGCCAGCGGCTCCAGCGTTACGCGCAATCGTCGCTCGCGCTCTGTCTCCGCAAAGATGGCCTCCTCTGAGCCAAAGATCTTCAGAAGGCGTTCCCGATTGGCCGAGCGCTTGGCCTCGGCTTCGGCCCTATGCCGTCGCATGTCAGGCGAGTTGAAGAAATCGTTGAACGCATCGGCCATGCTCCGCGTCGCCTCTGCATCGTCCAATTTTGACAGCGCCTCGGGCAGCGTCATCCCTGCCTTTTTCGCCAAAGCTTCCGCACGGGATTTCGCGGCCCGGCGCTCCCCTTCGGTTGCTCCGCCGTCCATGAGCGCCCGCACCTTGGACAGAAGGTCTGTGTCCAGAATAGACACGCTCATTTTTGAACCCCTCGCAGCCGGTGAGTTTGCGGAAAACTTGATCCGACACTTAGGCGCTTCATGATGGCGGCCCGCGCCGCGTCTCGGCCTGACGGCGTTAGCTTGGCACTCCCGCCACCTTGAACGGCGTAGCGGTCTATGAGGCCTCGCTTCTCCAGCGACGCTAGCCCGCGCGATGGGTTAATCGCTTCCTCAAAAAAGACCGGAACCGAGCGAACTTGTCGGGCGCGATCTCTCCGGAGGCTGTGGAAGGTCAACGACCTATCAAGCATGATCCATTCGCGCGCGAGGGCGTTCCCCTCTTTGGCTTTTTGCTCGAACCAAGCGCGGCGTTCCTCTATGGCCAGAAGGTGTTGGCTTCGAATGCTTTCTTCCCTGGTGCGCAAGTCCGGGGAAAGCGCCCACGCGCGATCAAGGATCGCCCAAACCTTGAACCTGTGGCCGAAGCCTTCCGGACGCCCGCGTCGTCCCGATCCGAGTTCAGCTTCCAACGAAAGCAATGCGCGCAGCAAAAGTGACTGCGATGTGCCGATGCCTCGACTCACTGGCGGCGCGTTCCCGTCAGGAACGACAGCAGGCTGTCAACGAGGGCGTTGAACTCGGCACTGGTCACAAATCCCCCACCCGCCGGCCCGGCATTGGAACGCACGGCGAGCAGCATATCGATCGCCCCGATGCCGGTGACGGGCGCGGTGGTGAGCACGCGCCGCAAAGCATCGTCATGCGCCTGGCCCGAATGCTCAATCCGTTGAAGCGAAGCCAGCCATCGCGGATCGTCATCTGGATGAATATCTTCGTCCAAAACGTTGGTCCGACGGACTGCCTCAGGCAGTTCGCATTCGAGCCGGCTCCCTTCCGATACGGCGGAATCAAACTCGGCATGGGCTTTGAACAAATCATGCACGAGCGCGTGCATTGGCTCCGATGTGTTGGAAGCGATCATCTGCTGTGGATTGTTGGGCGTGGCGGCTGCGGGGATATCGCGGTTCATGATGCCCCTCCATCACAATGGTGACGTTCGAGGAAGGCCAGCGCAGCCTCGGCCATTCGCTGGGAGAAACTATCACAGAAGGCGTTTTCCTCGACGCTGACGCGCAGTGCCATGATGGCACCGGCCGGCGATGTAATCTCGGGCAGAGTGTCTGCGGCGTAGAACGCCCACCATTTTGCTTCAGCCCGAGCATGGCCTTCTGGATCGTCCACCAAGGTATTGGCGGGCAAATTATCGAATGCAGCCAGATCGATACGATACTGCTTCGCGGCGGCAAGCATGGGGTCGTGCGTCATGAAAGCCCCCTCAACACTCCGCTATCCACGACGCGGCAGTGCACGGCCACCTTGCCGAGGACGTGCGCCTTGAACCAGTCGATGGACACAATGTCCGGATCGGGGCCGGCGCCCTTCCAATATCGCTCGTTGTCCTTCGAGAGCGCAGCCCTTTGCTCTCCATCTTGTTGGACACCCAACACGCGATAGATCGCGATGCTGCCCGGACTCGTGTCGCCAGTATCGAAGACATAGAGGCCCTCGCCGGCCGGGCCATCAACCGGGGCCGCAAGCACTATGTCTTGAGAACTGAGTGTTGGATGCATCGCGTCGCCGGGGACCGCATAGCCCACGAGTCCGGACGGGAGGACGGTGGAAGACACCGCATTCATTGCGCGCCCCTTTCCGCCTTGGCGATTTCCAGAGCGCCAGCCATGCAGGCCGCCTCGGTGTCGGAGAGAAACCGGTCGCTATTTTTCCTGATCCGATCGAAGTTCGCCCCGACGGCCATCAGAACCGGGATAGCCCTGGTGGATGGCGAGGGCATTGCCGCCCAATTGACGCCTTGGGGCAGGTGCAATTCTTCGGCACCCGTACCAACAGGGACGAAGCGCTCGGCGTCGTAACCCAGCTCAGGATAAAGCTCTGCGGCAAGGAGACGACGCTCCATATGGAGCCATTCGTTATAGGCTTCCAGTTCTGCGCGGGTGGCCGTGCGGGGCGCCGGCGGATCGAATTTGCGCAGGAAACCCAGAGCCGAACGGATAAACGCAATGGTCGCAGGGGAGTCCATGAAGTCCACCTCTTCCCGCTCAGCAAATTCCAAAGCGGCAATAGCGCCGGCCAGGCTTTGCGCGATGGGTGCATTCTCCATGTCAGGTTGCAGACGCCTCCAGGTGGACTGAGCCCATTCTTCGGTGTCGTCCTCGGGCTTGGAATTGAAGGTGGCACATGCCGCACGATACTCTGTGAGCAGCGCCAGGACCGGATCGGTTTGAGATGTGGCCGTGTTCATGTGCCTCTCCCCTCAGGCCGCGAGGGGGTGAAAAGCGCTGCGGCGGCGCTTGATCTCCTGGTTCAGCCACCACCGCTCGTCCCGCAGGAGGGCCAGCTTCGCTTCGCGCGCCCGGCCGAACTCGCTGGTGCGGCTGTTCCGGACCGTGGCCAGCGCCTCGGTGGCGGCGTCGAACTCGGCCCGGATCTCCTTGAGGCGGGCGCTGATCTCGGCGGTGCTGGCGGCGGGGGCTTCGTGGAAGGGGATCATTTCGGGCGCTCCATCGGGTGGCGATGGAATAATAATGCATTAATGCTATTTTCAGTCAATCAGAAAAGTGCATAAATGCTCTATCGCTCCCGCACGGTGCGAATTACGTAGAGCACTTCACCGATGATTTTTATCGACTTATCCGTGTCGACAGGAAGGGGGATTGCCAAGGTGCTGAATCGTTGTTCGGTCGTTGCGAACCGTAGCGTGGGCCTGTCGCTACCGTGACCAACGACCCGAGCTGACACCTCCACTAAGCGCTCATCGGGAGATTTGCGTTCGACGATTACGACATCGCCTGCCATGAGAGCCCGGCTCGTCGCTTCAGATCGAACACAAAAAAGAATATCTCCGTCTTCGGCAATACGCTCCAGGCTGCGGCCGCGCATGATTAGGCCGAAGCAGTCTTTCGACTCGTATTGCGATGAGCGCAGTAGAATAGGACTATAGTTAGTCACTTCGACGATTTCAGGCTCTCGCCACACGCCGGGCTCAGCTTCTCCGACAATTAGAGTGAGGTCCGGAGCATCGCCTTGCTCTCCCCATCGCTTCTTGGCGAACACGCGATCATCGAAGATTGATGCAAGGCTCGCCGTGATTGAATCCCCTGCTGAGAAGAACGGGCCTGGGCTTATGCCGCTCGCTTCGGCAATCTTGCCTATTGTTTTTGTCGTCAGCGTGAACTTGTGGTCGGGGTCATTGAGGGGGCGGGTAAGCGTGGTCGCCGAAATACCAGATCGCTTCGCAAGCTCTGTGGCAGAGATTTTCATCTCCCGCAGGACGAAGCGCAGATAAGCAGTGGCGGCGGGTTCGTGGTTAGCCATGGCTATTTATGCTCCAATCGATGCATAAACGCATGATGCATTAATGCTTGCTAATAAAGCTTTAATGCTCTAAATTTCCCGCATGATGCTCCAGGACGAAATTCGCGCCATCGAAACGCGGCTCGCCGCGTTCGGCATTCCGCTCGCCCGATTGCTGGACGAGGCCAAGATCGACCGCTCCACGTGGGGGCGCTGGCGCTCGGGGAATTTTAGCCCTCGGCTCATGAACTGGTACGCCGCCAAAGATGCGGTCGAGAGGGTTATTGCCGCTCGTGTCACCGCGGCGGCACCGACTGCTCGTGCGTGTACGCGGCGTGGTGCGCGGCCATGAGCGCGCCCGTCACCCTGACCAGCAACGGCACCACGATCCGCTCTCGAAAGACGGACGCGGCACACTCCGGCGCACTTTGATCCGACACTTAGACTGCCTCTCCGGCTCTATGAGCGAGGACCGTACATGAGCGATAACGTGGTTTCTCTGGACGCCCATCGTCAAGCGACGGCGGATGAATTATGGCGCGATTATCAGGCTGCGTTCGCCAGGGCACACGAAACGATGCATGTGCGCGACGGCATCGCGGCCGGAAAGGCGTGGCGGCGGTGGCTTGACGCGTTCATGGCGGAAGATCAGCGCCGAATGCTGGATGGTGCCGACGGGGTGCGCCCGTGAGCGTTGAGGGGCAGCCGGCGGCTGTAAATCTCGACATGGAACAAGCTCTGCTCGGGTGCCTCATCAGCGCCCCGGAGGCATTCGCCGTTGCGTCCGGCACCCTTCGCCCGGAACACTTCTTCGAACCAGCCCATGGCCTGATCTTCCAGGCCATGATGGAGCGCGTCGCCTCCGGAGCGCCTAACTCCATAGCGACGCTCGCTGACGCGCTCCGGCCGAACTGGAACGTGTCGTTCATCGGCGACGTGACGTTCGGCCAGTATGTGGCCCGGCTGACGGCCAGCGCCGCGCCGGCCATGATGGTGCCGGGCTATGTTTCGGACATTCGCGACCAGTGGGCTTTGCGCTGCATCTCCGAGGCGGCGACCCGGCGGGCGCAAGAAAGTGGATCACCGGCGGCTCACCTCTCGGCCATGTTCGATGAAATCGACACGGTGCGCGCCGCGCTGTCCGACGCGAAGGCGACTCGGGAAAGCATCGGTCAGTCGGCGGGCGCCCTGCTCCAGCAGGTGAACGGCATCCGGATGGGCCAGGAGCAGCCCAAGGGAGCCACCACAGGCTTTCTTGATCTTGACCGCGTGATGCTGGGATATCGGCCCGGCGAACTCGTGGTGCTCGGCGCGCGGCCCGGAATGGGTAAGACCACCTTCGGCACCAGTTCGCTGCGGCAGTCGGCTAAGGCCGGGAATGGCATGCTGCTTTTTTCCCTGGAACTGCCGCGCGAAGCGGTCGCCGCGCGGCTCGTGGCAGATCATGTCTACGATGGGCGGCATCCCCTCACGCATTCGAAAATCCGGACCGGCAAGGACATAACCGATGAGGAATTCTGGCGCCTTCAGGAGGCGAGCCAGGAGTTCGAGAAATTGCCCTTCGAGATCGATTATGCGCCACGCCTTGCCGTGTCCGAGATCGGCGCGCGTGTCGCTGCCGCTCGCAGGCGGATGGAGCGCAAAGGCCAGAAGCTTCGGTGCGTCGCCATCGACTATCTGAAGTTCGTGAAGGCGACGGACCGGTATCGCGGCCAGCGCACCTATGAAGTTGGGGAGATCACCGCCGGCCTTCGCGAGATCGGCAAAGAGCAGGAGGTCTGCATTCTGTTGATGACGCAGCTCAACCGCGGCATCGAGGCCGAGAAGGACAAGCGGCCGGATCTGCACCACCTGCGCGACAGCGGCGATATTGAGGCCGATGCGGACGTGGTGATGTTCCTCTACCGGGACGCCTATTACATCGAAAAATCACCTGAGTTCCGTGCCGGCGATGGTGAGGCCGTGGCGAAGCATGACGGCGCCTTCAACAAGCTGGAGGTAATCATAGCCAAGAACCGAAATGGCCCGACAGTCACGGTGGACCTGTTCTGCGATATCGGGGCGTCTGCTCTCCGGAACGGTACCAAATATTTCGAGGAGCCGCGCTGATGGTCGATTTCTACAGGCACGATATCGTCGGCTGGATGGACGGGACCGAAGGTCTCGATCACCTGGAGTACCGCGCCTACCACGTGATCTGCGAGATGATCTATCTGAACGAAGGGCCCATAACCTTCAACCTGCGCGGCATCGCTGGCCGGTGCAACATGCGCCTGGATCACCTCCGTCGTGCCGTTGCGTCTCTGGTTGAGAAGGGCAAGCTGCGGATAGCGGAGGGACTCTTGTCCAACGACCGCTGCGGGCGCGAATTGGATCTGATCCGCCAGAACCGGAGGAACGCGGCGAAGGGCGGACGAGGCTCCTCGCGGCGAGCGAAAAATGGTTCATCCGCGAACGCTAATGATGCCTACGCGAATGCAAACGCATCGTCGGAGAATGCAAACGCATCATCCGCGAATGCTAATGATGCCTACGCGATTGGTGATTCCGATAACCCACTGAAATATAATGATGCACACACAGCGCCGCTTGCGGGCAAAGTAAGTCTATTAGAGGAGAGTAGAGTAGAAGAGCTTACGCTCTTAGCGAGTGAGCGCGAGCTTCCAAAAAAGGGTATCGGCAAGCCTACCAGAGACGCGGCCTTCGAGCTCTTCAAGGCGGCGTATCCCAAGCGCGACGGGTCGCAGGATTGGGCGAAAGCACGGGAGATCTTCGACCGCCAGGTAGCGGCCGGTGTCGATCCGGAGGACATCATCGGGGGTGCCCAGCGATTTGCGGCGGATGTGCGCCGGCGCGGCGACGAGGGTACGCGCTTCGTCAAACAAGCTCGAACGTGGCTCAACGGCAAGCTGTGGCAGGAGTTCCCAGCAACAGCCGCCGGGGCCACCGCGCCGTCAGGGGGCGGAAAAGCGCTTCCTCCGCCCCCTCCTGACTGGCCCAGCAGGCTGCCACCGCCGGAAATATGCTTTGCCACCTGGAGCCGTAATTCCTGGCCAGGGTCATGGGGTTTCCCGCCCGGCGACCCGTCGTCTCTCATTCCGCCATCGATCGCGGGCGAATGGCGCAAACGCATCCAGGAGCAGGAGGCAGCATGACGGATCATAGCGAATTCAGGGGCGCGTCACCGGCTCTGTCCCGGCCCGCTCTACCCTCACCTAATAAGGCATGACCATGGCGCGCCCCCGAAAGACCGGCCGGAGGCTCAAGAGCGGGCGCCTTGCCGAAGACCCGCGACCGGTGCGTGCGAAATCCGTCACCGACGTTGCGACCTCGCAGCCGCATCGCCGGTGGCTGCCCGACGATGTGCGTCTTGACCAGCGGGCCGAAAGCGCCCTCGGCCGGCTGTACCTGGCAAGGCTCATCACCCAACCCCAATGCTGGGCAGGGGAGCGCCTGCGGGGGCTGCTGCGGGAATTTCACCTCGTGCTCGCCTCGCCTGTCACGGTGTCAACGGCGGCGATCATGGTGGCGGAGGGCGTAGAGCGGCCGGCGGAAGCGGAATACCTCGCCGCCGAGCGGCCAGAGACGGAGGAAGAGCGCCGGGAGCGGGTGTTGGCGCAGTTCGAGGCGGTCAAGCGCTGCATTGGGCGCCTGGAGAGCGCGCGGGCGGTGACGGCTGAGCTGGACGCGCTGGTGATGCGGGACCTTGTGCCGGCGGCGCTGGGCAATATCGAGGCCGGGCTGACGGCGCTGGCGGACCTGTGGGGATATCGGGATGACGATCCGGGCATGGTGCGCGTGAAGAGCTTTGCGAAGGCGGGCAACACCGTGAAACCGGGTTGGCCCTATGAGGTGTCCACGGTGATTTTTGTGGAACCTGAAACGTGACGCTTGCACCTATGGTGCAAATCATGTCAGGGTGACGACGAAATGCAAGGTGGAAAGTTGCGCCCGGCCTGAGAAGGTTCGGGCGTTTTTCATTCTGAAGCCGACGTGGGCTTGACTGCACGGACTAATCACTCCGCCGGCCATGGTGGAAGATTGTTGGAGATCGCCCGCAACGCCAGCCGCACGGTGGGGCTTTCCTCAGCTGGGACACCTCGCTGACGATATCTGACGATGGTGTGAGGTGATTTCCCAAGAATTTCCGAGATTTTTTTCCCGGACAGACCGGAATGTTCCTGCCAGGCCCGGAATGCTTCAGGCGTCAAATTAGATCCTCCACGGTCGCGCCCTTAAACCAAGAATTGTTAATGGCGTCGCTGGCCGATTGTTCGTTTTCTCCACGATCCATCCTGATCTTAAGAGCCGCGTTTAGAATTGACAATTCCTCAGCGGTAAAACCGTCAGTGTTGTCTTCTCTGAACATTTTTACTCTCCAGGCCCGGAATGCTTCTGGGGTCATTTCCAAACCAGCGCTGCGCCGTCGCCCATGTCCTTGCAAGCTTCGTAGTCCGCCTGTTTCCAAAGCTCTGAAAGCGTATAATTATCCTCTAAAGATGCCGCATTTTCTGCCGCAGCCTGCTCTGGGGTAACTCCGGCAGCCGAGAACACTTCGAGGGCGCGGTAAATAGCTTCCGTCACCTCGCTGTCATTTGCGGTTATGCGCCCGGTGAATTCGATATCGAGAGTCATTGTAAATCTCCTGTGTCGCGCCGCAGCGCCGCTGCCCATGTGACGAATGTACACAATGCACACCAGAGCACAAGTGAAAAATGAGCATAGTGATCATTTTTTTGAGGTGGCCATGAACGACGAAATCAGCCAGCTGCGCGCCGAGATCGCGGATCTGAAGCGGCATGTGCTGGAGCTGAAGCATCTTGTGGCGCTGGGCAATATGGCGCGCCGCCCGGTTCTTCGCCCCGCGGACGAGCATGAATGGCTTGCCGCACTCGCGCGCCGCCGCTCCGCGGAAGCCGACCAGCAGGACGCCTACACCCCAGCCCTGGACGCCTGGAAAGAGTGAATGCCCATCGTCTATGATCAGAACCGTATAACGGGCGAGAAGACGCGTGTTTATTCCCCTGCGACGGGCGCTTTCTATGATGAGAGCAAGCGGCTGTATTGGGGCGGTTGGACGGCAAATATCAGCGAGGATGCGGGGGAAAAGCTCTGCGCGCTCCGCCGGCAGTATTCCGCGGCGCATCAGGAATTCACCCAACTCCAGAAGCAATGCGGAAAGGCCGGAGACTGCGAGGGCGCGTTGTTCTTCAAGGAAGAAGCCGCATTCGCTCGGCGCCGGTACAACGCCCTGTTGTTCATCATCCCGCATTTCGCCGCTCCAGACCAGATAACCGGCGACTGCCGCGATCTGACGGAGCCATGGTACTGGCCTCTCGATCTGGCGGACGATTTTGATGCGTTGCTGATCGGGATTTTGAACTGATGCCGATCCTGCGCAACCAGAGGCACGAGTTGTTTGCCCAGGAGCTGGCTAAGGGAAAAAGCTCCTCTGATGCGTATGTCGCTGCTGGGTATAGGGAAAACAGGCACAACGCGCATCGCCTGAGCACAATTGAAAACATAAGAGCACGCGTTGAGGAGATCCAGTCGCAGGGCGCGGATCGGGCCGCCGTCACGCTCGAAATGCTGATTGGATATGCCCAAGACGCCCGACGGCTCGCAATGGATATCTCCCAGCCATCGGCAGCTGTTGCCGCGGTGAAAGAGCTTGGCGTCCTGACCGGCCTGCGGGTCGAGAGGCGGGAGAACACCAATCGCAGCGCATCGGATCTGAGCGACGATGACCTTGCACGTATCGCCGCAGGAGGCAGCGCGGGAGCTGCTGCGGCGCCGAGCGGTTCGAAGCTCGCTCACTGAATGGTGCCGGGCGCGGGGATATGCCCCGGCGCGTCACCATCGGCTTGTGATCGAAAAGCTTGAGGCGCTGGCGAGAGGAGATATCAACCGCCTCGCGTTGTTCCTGCCTCCTGGCAGCGCCAAGAGCACCTACGCGAGCGTGCTGTTCCCGCCGTGGTATTTGAGCGGACATCCGCAGAGCAACATTCTCGCCGCCTCGCATACGACCGAGCTGGCCGAGAAATGGGGGCGGCGTGTTCGCAACCTGATTGCGGACAATGCTTCTGAACTGGCCGTCTCTATCTCGGGTGACAACCAGGCAGCGGGCCGCTGGGCGCTGTCGTCTGGAGCGGAATATTACGCGGCCGGCGTTGGAACGGGCATCGCGGGATTTCGTGCGAAGCTCGGCATCATCGATGATCCTGTTCGCAGCCGGCAGGACGCGGACTCGGAGCTGATCCGGGATCGCATATGGGATTGGTACATCAACGATTTCACCACGCGTCTTGTGCCTGGCGCGGCGCAGCTGCTCATTCAAACGCGTTGGCATGAGGATGACCTCGCCGGCCGGGCGCTGCAGCACGATGACTGGGAGGTGGTAAGCCTCCCCGCCATTGCGGAAGCGGGCGACATGCTCGGGCGCGAGATTGGCGAGCCGCTGTGGTCGGATGGTGATTATGGGTATGGCGCGCAGCTTCTGGAGCTGAGAGGCAAGACGCCGGCGCGCACATGGTCCGCGCTGTATCAGCAGAGGCCAGCGCCTGAGGAGGGCGATTATTTCCGCTCCGAGTGGCTGCGGACATGCAGCCATCTGCCAGACCGGCGGACGCTCACGATTTACGGCGCCTCGGACTACGCTGTCACAGCCGGCGGCGGGGACTACACGGTGCACGTGGTGGTCGGGCTCGATCCCGAGGGCCGCATGTATCTGTTGGACCTCTGGAGAGGACAGGCGGACAGCGCTCGTTGGGTCGAAGCGCTCTGCGACATGATCGTGCAGTGGAAGCCGTTGGCTTGGGCTGAGGAGCAAGGGCAAATCCGCGCCGGCATCGGGCCGTTTCTGGAAATGCGCATGCGCAGCCGGTCGGCCTATGTGCATCGGGAGCAATTCCCGACGCGTGGCGACAAGGCTGTGCGGGCACAATCGATCCGCGGACGCATGTCGCTGAACGGGCTCTATGTGGACGCGCGGGCGCCGTTCCTTGAGGCGCTACGCTCCGAAATGCTGAGCTTTCCGGCCGGAAAGCATGACGATCAGGTGGACGCGCTCGGCCTCGTCGGTCAGCTGCTCGATCGCATGGTGTTCGGCCAGAACCCGGAACCCGCTTTGCCGACCAAGGCGCCGGGATACAGCTCCGAAACGCGTACCGAAACTCAATCAATCATGGTGCTCTGATGGCCGCAGCAACGAAGACAGAGGAGGTTGACGGCCTCCCGGTCGCGAAGTTGCGCCAGCGCTATGAGGACTTCGCTTCGACCAAGTCCGCGGAGATCGAAGAGCAGCGCACCGCGCGGCATTATTACCACGGCGACCAGCTGACGGCGGAAGAACGTCGCGTCCTCGCCAAGCGCCGGCAGCCCGCGGTGACGAACAACCGCATCGCGCGCAAGATCAACGGCACCATCGGCGTGCTCTCGCGCTCCAGGCAGGACCCTAAAGCCTACCCCCGCACACCGGAGCATGAGGATGGCGCAGAGACCGCCACCGAGGTCCTGCGCTATGCCATGGACCGGGTGGACTGGCCGACGATTGACACCGCCACCGCGCTGACGGCTGCTATCAACGGCATCGGCGTCGTGGAAGTGTACCTGGAGCAAGGGGACCACGGCGACCCGGAAATCGGCCTTGCCACGGTGGACGCGGACAGCTGGTTCTACGACCCGCGGTCCTATCGCCAGGACTTCAGCGACGCCGCTTATCATGGCGTGGTCAAGTGGCTCGACGAAGACGATGTGAAGAGGATGTTCCCCGAGGCCGCCGACAAGGTGGACTCGCTCATGTCGGGCGGCTGGGCGGACAGCGCCCAGAGCCGGGACCGTGAACAGCGCTGGGTGAACACGACCGAACGGCAGGTCCGTGTGGTCGAACACTGGTACCTGTGGCGCGGCGAATGGCGGTGGTGCTTCTACTCCGGCGACATCGAACTGATGTGCGGTGTCTCTCCGTTCAGGGACGAGAAAGGTAAGACCGTTTCCCGTTTCATCGGCTTCTCGGCCAACGTGGATCATGACGGGGATCGCTATGGTTTCATCCGCAACCTGAAGAGCCCGCAGGACGAGATCAATGCGCGGCGCTCCAAGGCGTTGCATACGCTCAATGTGCGCCGGGTGATCGCGGACAAGGGCGCCGTTGACAACGTCGAGAAGGCGCGGGCTGAAATGGCGCGCCCAGACGGCTGGATTGAGAAGAACCCTGGCCGGGAGTTGAACGCGGACGACGCTGCGCGCCAGGCGGATCTGGCCGGCCAGCTGCGCTTCCTTGAAGACGCAAAGAACGAAATCGAAAACCAGGGTTTCAACCCGTCGCTGATCGGCACGGGCGTGCAGAACATGAGCGGCCGCGCGATCGATCTGCAACAGCAGGCCGGCATGGCCGAGCTTGGTCCATTCCTGAACAATTACCGGGGCTGGAAGCTGCGGGTCTACCGCATGGTCTGGAATGCGATCCAGCAATATTGGACCTCCGAACGCTGGCTGCGCGTGACCGATGACGAGGACCTATTCCGCTTTATTCAGCTGAATGCCTTGCAGGTGAACGAATGGGGCGAGCCCATGATCGTCAATGACCTGGGCTCGCTGGATGTGGACATCGTGATTGAGGAAGGGCCGGACGTGATCGTGTCCGCGCAAGCGACGGAGCAAGTGCTCGCGGCGTTGGCGCAAAACGGTGTGCCCGTGGCGCCGGAAATGATCATCGAAATGTCTGATCTTCCGGGCCGTGTGAAGAAGAAGGCGCTCGCGATCCAAGAGAAGCTGCGCCAACCGCCGCAGGACCCGGCCGCCGGCATCAAGCAGGCCCTGGAGATCGAGGACGCGAAAGCGAAGATCGGCAAGACCCGCGCCGATGCGCTCAAGAGCGTCGCGGGCGCAACGAAGGACTTCGCTACGGTTCTCGCCCCGGCGCCGCCGCTGCCGCAGGAATATGGCGGCGATCAATTCGGCATGCCGCCGCCGCGGCTGCCCATGCAGCAACAGCCTATTGGGTTTTGATGAATGACCGATGCAGACTTCCTCTGCCAAGTAGCGGCCAAGTGCGCACTGAATGGTGTTCCGCCGCACATGCTTTCTGTGGTTGGCATGGATAACGGGACAGCTATCCGCATTTCGCTCCCTGATGGAACCTTCAATTTATTCGCCTTCAGGACGTCGGAAAAGCCATTGCATGACTTCGTTGATGTCGCTGCTTTTCGGGTCTCGAAGGAATGGAAAAAGAGTGCCGCAAGGTCCGATATGCGCTTGATCGACTCGCTTTCCCCCGAGGCCCGCGCGCTTGTGCATGAATACGGGTCTGCGGCCGCAGTTGCCGCACTCCACACCTTCGATACCACGGCGAAAGCCGCAGAATTCTTGGCTGAAAAGCGCTCTCAAGCGCAGGAATTCAAGCTCCATTCGTAGGCGACCACGACACGGCGCGAGCAACGGGAAGCTCTCAAACCCCGATCCGCACCGCCCGGCGCGCAGGGCGAATTCGTGATCAGCGACGATACCGCGAACGGAGGCTTTCATGGCCGGGACCGAACAAGACGACATGTCCGATATCTCTGACGCCGAGCTGTTTGCGCTCGGCATCGCTGGGAGGGTGGAGGAGGCGCAAGCCGAACCGCCGGAGCCCCCCGCATCCGAGCCGGAAGCCCCGGAGCCTGCGGAAAGGCAACAGCCGGCCCAGGCCGATCCCCCCGCTCCGGACCACCGCGTTCCACTAAGCGAGCTTCTGAACGAGCGTGAGCGCCGGCAGGAGTTTGCCCGCGAAGTGGAGCGACTTCGCCAGGAGAACGCCGAATTCCAGCGGCAGATGCAGGCGCTGCGCCAGCCGGTGCAGCCCCCGCCCGACATGTTCGCCGACCCGGAAGGCTTCCGAGGATCAATCGAGCAGCAGCTTACGCAGATGGAGCAGCGCTTCGCGCAGCGGATCCAGCGTGAACGGCTCGATATGTCCTTTGACCTTGCGGCCGAGAAGAACCCGGAAGGCTTCCAGAAGGCTTTTTCGGAGCTTGAGCAGGTCATCAAGACCGAGCGGGACTATGCGCTGCGCGACAGGATCGTGTCGGCGCCGAACCCCGGCAAGGCGCTTCTCGACTGGCACCGAAACCGTGAGGCCCTGCGCGAAACCGGCGGCGATGTCGTTGCCTATCGCGAGCGGATCTCAAAGGAAGCACGCGAGAGCCTCGCCAAGGACCCCGAATTCCGCAGGCAGCTGCTTGAGGAAATGCGGGCCGAGGCCGGCGCCGCGCGCGCCCTCTCCAACCCCACGCAGATGCCGTCCCTCAACCGCGCAACCGCAGCAGCCCCGAATGCGGGCAGCGAGGCGCGGGACCTGAGCGACGGCGAACTGTTCGCACTTGGCTCGCGACCGCGCCGACGGCGCTGATCGCCATTCTGAGGGCTAGACCATGGCCTTGACGACCATCCAGAGCAACAACAAGCTCGTAAAATTTCGCCAGGACATCACCCTGGAATATTTCCAGGGCAATCAGTTCTCTCCCTATATGGGGGACAGCCCGACCTCGATCATCCAGCGCATCAACGACCTCAAGGCCGGTGGTGAGCAGGTCAACATCCCGCTGGTGACGCAGCTCGATGGCGACGGCGTCGGAACCGGCACGCTGGTCGGCAACGAAGAGAACATCGACAACTACGGCATGCGGCTGTGGATCGACTGGGCTCGTAATGCCGTCAAGACCAATAAGGCGGAGACGCAGAAGACCAGCGCCGACATCTTCGGCAAGGCGACGCCTCTGCTTTCCAATTGGGGCAAGCGTAAGCAGCGTGACGAACTGATCCTCGCCATGCATGCGCTGCCCAGCGCCTCGCCCCCGGCCGGCCTCGGCTCGAATGCCGGGCAGCGTGTCAACGGCATTCTCTACTCGGCCGCGACGGCCGCGCAGAAGAACACCTGGAACACCGCCAATTCCGATCGCGTGCTGTATGGCAACGCCGTTGGGAACTATGTGAGCGGCAACCACGCCTCCTCGCTGGCGAATATCGACGCCACCGACGACCGCGCCAAGGCATCCACGCTCGGCCTTCTCAAGGACATCGCCGAGAGCGCGAACCCGCACATCACGCCCTACATGACCGAGGACGGCTATGAGCATTACGTGCTCTTCGTCGGCTCGCGCGTGTTCCGCGACTTCAAGGCGGATCCGACCATATATGCGGCGAACCGCGATGCGCGCGCCCGCGAAGGTCGCGGCATGGACAGCAATCCGATCTTCCAGGACGGTGACCTGCTCTATGACGGCGTGATCATCCGCAAGATCCCGCAGATGGACGGGCTCACCACGGTGGCGAGCGCCGGCGCGTCTTCCATCGCGGTTGCGCCGATCTTCCTGTGCGGCCAGTCGGCCGTCGGCTTCGCCTGGGGGCAGATGCCCCGCCCGACGCAGCTCGACGAAACCGATTACGGCTTCAACAAGGGCGTCGGCGTCGAGATGGCCTATGGCATCGGCAAGCTCGCCAAGGTTCCCGAGGGCGGCAGCGCCCTGAAGGACTGGGGCATGGTCACCGGCTATCTCGCCTCGATCCCGAACGCCTGATAACGGCGGGCGCTCGCGCCCGTCTCTCCCCTCAAATTCATGGAGGCCGAAATGGCTTATCCTCCCGCCCGCGTCCCGACGCAGCAGGTCGTTTCCTACCTGCGCAAGGGGTTCACCTTTTCCGACAACGGTTCGGTTCTCGTGCTCGGCACCATTCCCGCCGGCGCGCTGATCATTAAGCCCATGAGCGGCGTCATGGTGACGACCGTCTTCAACGCCGGCTCCACCAACGTGCTCGATATCGGCACCACGGCCGATGACGACCTGTTCGGCACCGACCTCGCGCTGGGCACCGCCGCTTTCGTCCCGCTGGATGAAGCGATCGGCGGCTATGCGGTCGCCGCCGACACGACGCTGACGGCGACGCCCGCCCTCAGCGGGACCGCGGCCACCACCGGCGCAGGCGAAATCGTCATCTGCTACGTCGCCGACCTCGACGGCTGATCCTCACACTGGGGCCGGCGCGATCCGGCCCCTCATCCTTGAGGGAAGACGATGAAGATCACCTATATTCCGGGCTATGGCGACCCAGCTCATGTGACATGGTGCGGCATCGAATTCACCGCCAACAAGCCCGTTGACGTGGTCGAAGAGCGCATCTTGCGCAAGGCTCAAGGTAACCCGTTCTTCGAGTCGGAGAGCGAAGCGCCCCCGGCTGCTGACGCATCGTTCGCGGAAGCCGCCGGGCTGCTCGCCCAGATGGATGATATCCACTGGAAGACCTTCCAGGCCGAGGCGCGCCGGATCATCGGAGCCGATGCCCCGACCACGAAAAACGAACTGGTCGCGGCGCTCCAGGCCCTCGCGCCTCCGGCCGGAGCCTGACCGATGGCCGGGACGCGCACGCGGAAAGATCTGGTGTTCTCGACGCTCGCCATCCTTCAGGGCGGCAGCGTCGGCAGCGTCAAGTCTCGGCACGCTGTTGACCCGCTCAACTCGACGCCACTGAGCCGTCAGGAACTGGTCGGCGTGGTGCTCGATATGCTGTCGGGCGGCGACGTTGGGTCGGTGCAGTCCCGCCGCACCAGCAATCCGTTCCCCGGCGCAGCGAAAACGCGTCAGCAGCTGGTGATGCTGGCCCTCGACATGCTCATTGGGGGCGAGGTTGGGCAGGTCGAGTCGTTGCGCACGGCAAGCGCGCTCCCGGCTGCACCACGCACCCGGAATGAACTGGTGCTGTTCGCCCTGGAGACGCTGGGGGTCTCTTCCGTCGGCGCCGATGCGAGCAGTGAGGATTATGCGGCGGTTGACGCCCGCGTGGAGCCCCTGACATACCGGCTGTATTCCGAGGGTGTCGTGCTCATTGCCGACCCCGACGCGATCCCGGCGGAAATGTTCATCGCGCTCGGGGAAATCCTCGCCGCCGATATGATGCACGCGTTCGCGGTGGGGGACGAGGAGGCCCAGCGTCTCGCAGCCAATGCGGCCGATGCGATGGCGCGCCTCAAGGCTGTGTCCAGGGGCCGCCCAACAAGCGGGCGGGTGAACGATGCGGATTATCAGACCGTAGACCGGCAGATCGATGCACTGCTGACGCGTCTCTATGCGCAAAACATCGTGCTGATCTCCAACCCCAATTCGATCCCGCCGGAGACGTTTCTTTCGCTCGGCGCGGTTCTCGCGGCCAGCCTGACGGCATCGTTCGGACTGACCGCTGACAGCGCGGCTTATCTTCAAACCCTCGCGGCCAACGCGGAAGCGCGGCTCAAGGCGGTTTCGAAAGCCAAGCCTCTGGCGCAGAGGGCTTCTGACGCGGATTATGGCGCCGTTGACCGGGCGATCCCTCCCGTGATTGCGCGCCTCTATGCGCAGGATGTGTTCTTCATTCCGAACGCTGATCAAATCCCGCCGGCGGCTTTCGTCGCGGTGGGGGCTGTGGTGGCTGCTGATCTGATCGAGACCTTTTCCATCGGAGGCGACCTCGCGAAGTCGCTCATCTCCAACGCCGCTGCGGCAAGCCTGCAACTCAAGACAATCTCCCGCGCGCGCACGGAAGATGATCGGGTGTGGGACCAGGATTATCGCGCGGTGGACCGCGAGATTGAGCCGACGCTCGCCCTGCTTCAGGCGGAGGAAATTGCCTATATCGACGACGCGAGCGAGTTCGAAATGGAGGTGTTCACGCCCCTTTCGCGCGTGATCGCGGCGAGCCTCGTCATGGTGTTCCGTGTCGATCTGGCGCTGGCAGACAGGATCCAGGCGCAGGCGGAGGTGGCCAAGCGCTCGCTGCAGGTGATGTTCCGTTCCCGCCCGACGGGGCAGGTCATGACGGCCGAGTATTTCTGATGGCGGACAATCAAGACCGGTTCGGCCGGATGCTGGATTATGTCGCAACGCAGTCGTGGCCGGCAAAGGCCGTGCGCAGCTTCTACGACGCTTTGACGTTGCCGGGCGATGTCTATGCCGGCCGGACGGATCCTGCCAGCGATGAAGCAATCCGGCGCAGCACGGATCTGGCTGGAGCGCTGGTTGGAGGTCCGATGCCGGCCGCCGCCGCACGCGGCGCTGCCCCGGCCGGGGAAATGGCGCTCGGAACGTTTGGCGGGGCTCGGGCGCTGACGGCCGATCGCGCCGCCCTGGGGCGCGCGACGGAGATGTCTGCCGCTGGGGCGCCGCGCGGCAATACCTGGGCAGACACCGGATGGTTCCAAAGGCCATACAGCGCGTGGCGGTTTGAAATCCCCGACCAGGCGGCGGCCATGACCGGCAAGCCGTTTCCTGAGACGGGCAGCCCGATGATGCCCTATGGCGATCTGCCGTTGCCGGAGGTGCTCAGTCACCCGGATCTATATGACGCCTACCCATTCCTGCGGGACGTCAGGGTCGCTCACGATCCCGAGTATGGCCCGAACGCGCAGTACGCCCGAGCTGAAAGCGAGTTGGCCGGCACCATCGGGTTGGATGCGACGCAGCCAGGGTCGCGGGAAGCGCTCCTGCATGAAATTCAGCACGCCATACAGGTGCAGGAGAATTGGCCCGGCGGCACGTCGGCCCGCATGGACGGGTTCGGGCGCGACCCCACCGGAGACCGGATGGCTGCGCTCGGGATCGACGACACCAAGAAAAACCGCATGGACGTGTACCGGGGCGCCTCTGGAGAGGTGGAGGCGCGCAATGTCCAGGCGCGGGCGAATTTTGGCCACAACTCCCGCCGCGGCATCGCCCCGTGGGAGAGCGAGGACGTGCCGGCGGCTGCGCAGTGGTTGAGCCCGGTCCCGGATGACATCCAACGCGCGGCCCGCGCCAATGATGCGTATGAGGCTGGCGGCAGCATGGGCCAGCGCATCCGCGACCTGCTTGGATATGGTGGGCGCTGATGCCGGCGATTGGCTTCCCTGTCCAGAGCGCGCCCGGCCCGACGCCGCAGGAAAGCGCCGGCCGGCTTCTGAACGCGTATGCCGGGACGACGCCGGAGGGGTCGGGAAGCGTCAACATCATCCGCCGCGTGCCGGGGCTCATTTCGTTTTGCGACACCGGCCAGTCCGTGCCGCGCGGTTTGCTGCGCGCCGGGAACTATGTGTTCGCGGCCTATAAGAACGCCGTCATGCGGATCGACCAGGGCGGCGTAGCGTCCTATGTGGGCGTGCTGCCTGGGTCCGGTCCGGTCTACATGGCGCTGAACAACCGGACGCCGATCCCCGATATCGTGGCGGTCTCGGAAGACGGGGCCTATGTGATCACGTCGTCATCGGTTTCGGAATTGGCGGAAAGCTCTCTGCCGCAGCCCAATTCCGTGTGCATGATCGACGGTTATTTCTTCTTCTCGATCGCCGACGGGCGCATGTTCGCGACCGGGCTGAACGATACCGATATCAACGCCCTGACCGTGGCCCGAGCCGAAGCGCGGCAGGGCGGCTTGACCCGCGTCATCCCTTATAACGGGCAGCTCTTCGCCTGCAAGCCGACCTCGATCGAGGTGTGGAACAATACGGCCGAGCCTTCGCCAGGGTTCCCGTTTTCGCGCGCGGCCGTGATTGACCAGGGCCTGCTGGCGCCGCGCGCGGTGGCGGGTGTGCAGGAGGGATTTGCGACCGCGCTTATCATGGTGACCGATGACGGCGCCGTCAGCTCCCTGAACGGCTACCAGATGGTCAAGATCAGCACGGCGGATGTGGATCGGGCGATTTCGAGCGTCGCAGACAAGTCCACGCTGCGCGCGGTGGCCTATACCTGCGACGGCACGCCGTTTTGGGCTCTGACCGCGCCGGATTGGACGTGGGAATATAACCTCGAACTGCGGCGCTGGCACGAGCGGGAAAGCCACGGCCTGGGGCGGTGGAGGATCGGAAGCACGGTCTATGCCGGGCAGAAATGGTTGGGGGCCGACACCACGTCCGGACGCATCCTGGAGATTTCCAGCGCGGCCGATGATGAGGCCGGCGAACCGCTGGAATGGCTTGTCGAGAGCATCCAGATGGGCAGTTTCCCGAAATCCTATCGGGTGGGGCGGACGGAATTCGATTTTGTCGTCGGCGTCGGGCGCGATGCTGGAGCCGATCCGATTGAAACCGATCCGACCTTGCGCGCCTCATGGTCGGATGACGGCGGCGTGATCTGGAAAACCCCGGTGGTTGTCCCGCTGGGCAGGGAAGGCGACGGGCGGCGGCGCGTGCGCATGCCGGGGCAGCTGGGCCGAACCGGGGCCAAGGGGCGCCGGTGGCGCTTGCAGGTGTCCGACCCGGTGCATGTCGCGCTGTTGGGCGGGGACATGGATGTGAGGGCGGGCAAATGACGGTGTTGCCGAAGATGAGGCCGATGCCGGCGCCGAACGTCCCGCTGCTGAATTCCGATGGGACGATGCGCCCCGAATGGCGGCAGTATTTCCAGGCCATTGATGCGCTTGTGCGTGCGATGGCGCCGGCCGTGGAGACTTTGTGATGGCACTCTTCAATGGCGGCAAGAACGCCGCGAACACGGCCACCAAATACGCCGTGATGGGCGCCAACATCGGCAACATGTACCTCGACCAGGGCACGGACGCCCTGACGAAGCAGTACGGCCAGGCGCAGCAATATTTCGACCCTCTGGCGAGCACGTACAACAAGGGCTCGCAGACCTATTCCGATGCCCTGGGGCTCAATGGGCCGGAGGGGAACGCGCGGGCAACGGCCGCCTTTCAGGCGGGGCCGGGGTATCAGTTCTCCCTTGACCAGGGGTTGGACAATCTGGACCGGCGCGCTGCGGCGCGCGGCATGCTCGGATCTGGCAACACCAGCGCGGACGCAATCAACTATGCGACCGGCGTCGCGAACCAGGAATATGGCTCCTGGCTGGACCGGCTGAAGGGCTATGATCCGCTGGCGCTCCAGACGGCAGGGGCACAGGCCGGGCTGACCTCGGGCATCGGCGACGCGCAATATGCGACGGGCGTGAGCAAGGCCGGCATTCTGAACAACCTTGGCACGAACACGGCGAGCGCGCAGATGCAGGGCGCGGCGCAGGACAGCCGCGCAACACAGGATCTGATCGGCGGCGGGCTTAATTTCGCATCCGGTCTCGCTGGCCTCGGCACCGGCGGCGGCGTCTCCCTCGGTGCCCGGCTGCTCGGCTTTGGAGGGAAGTGAAATGGCTTCGTTTCCCATTGTCCGCGCGGACGCTTCCATCGGGCGCATGCCCGAGGCCAATGCCAATTGGGGAAGCATCCTTTCGAGCGTGCTGCCCAGCTTTGAGCAGGGCCAGCAATATGCGGAGAGGCTCGGCATTCAGCAGGGGCGGCGGGAAGTCGGGCAGCAGGGTATTCCGCGCAATGCGGATGGAACTCCGGACTATATGACACCCGCCCAGCGCCTTCTCGCCATCGGCGATCTGGAGGGCTCCAACAACTATCTGAGGCTCGGCCAGCAGGAGACGCAGAACAACTTCGAGCGCCAGAAGCTCGATATCATGCGCCAGCGCGCCGGCACGAGCGAGCAGCCCAAATATGGGCTGAACCCGCAATTCGGGGTGGATGCGCAAGGCAATCCCGTGGTGCTCCAGCCTGGCACCAATGGGCAGATGATCCGCTCGCAGATGCCGCCCGGTGTGACCATCTCCAACAAGCCGATCCAGCTCGATGCCGGGACGCATTTCGTCCTGCTTGATCCGATCACGCGCCAGCCAATTGGGACGGTGCCGAAGAATGTCGCCGGGGCGGCGGCGGAGAAGGCGCAGGGCACGGCGGCGGGCGAGGCGCAGGCGGCATTGCCGGCCGCTCAGGGGATCGCGGCTCAGATCAACAAGAATATCGATGATCTGGCCGCAGATCCCTATCTGCCGAGCATGGTGGGGCCGTGGGCGTCCAAAATGCCAAACGTTTCGGCCGATGCCGCGCGTGTGCAGAGTCGAATGGACCAGTTGGGTGGGGGTGCGTTCTTGCAGGCGCGGCAGATGCTCAAGGGCGGCGGCGCCATCACGGACTATGAGGGCAAGAAAGCGGAAGAGGCATTCGCGCGCCTGAATGCCGCTCAGAGCCTGCCGGACTACCTCGCGGCGTTGAACGAATTCAAGGGCGCCCTCGGGGCTGGTCTTGCGAAGCTCCAGGGGCAGGCCGGAGCGGTTCCTGGTGCCGGGCAGAACTTCGGGGCGCCGGGCGGCGCCCCGGGTGCCTCAGCCCCGCAGGCACAGGGTGGCGATCAATTGGCGCAGGCGCGCGCGGCCATTGCTCGGGGCGCGCGGCGTGATGCGGTGATCCAGCGTTTGCAGCAAATGGGCATCAACCCGGCGGGGCTTTGATCATGGCCGGCCTGTTCGATGACCTGATCCCCGGAAATCAGCGCGTCACCACCTATTCGCCCCAACGCGGCGGGGATCGGATGGAAGGTGGATACGAGGCCTCGCGGCCGGGACCTGACGGGCAGGCCATGGTCCGAACGCTTGAGGATTTCCGCTCGGGCCGGGCGCCGTACGTGACCATTGCCGGCAATCCCCAGCTCTATGGCCGGGAATACACCATTCCTGAGGTGAGCTATTCGGTCGGGGGCCAGCCGCAGACGCTGCGCAACGTGCCGGTGGTGGTGCACGACACCGGTGGCGCCTTTCGGAATGCCCCTGAGGGTCGCTTTGATGTGCCGATCGGGCGCGACCTTGGCGCCCGCGATACCAACCAGGGACTGAGCGGGGTGCAATTCGTGCCGCGTTCTGAAGCCATGGCTTACACGGCAGATCCGCCGCGGCCGGCCGGCGTGCAGGCGATAGACGCGGCGATGCGGCCCCAGCCGGCGGCTGCGCCACAGAGCGTGCCCCAGGCGGCGCCGCAGGTTCAGCAAGGGCTCTTCGACGACCTGATCCCCGCCGCTCCGCAGGCAACCGCAGGTTTGTTTGACGACCTCATTCCGCCCACACCGCCGCCCCCCCAGCAGCCGGCGCCGTCCGGCATGTGGAACAACCTGACGGCGGGCTTGAACGACGCCATTTACAGCGTGGCCGGCGCTCCGGTGGACGCGGCGACCTGGGTCGTGAACCGTGGTATCCACGGTATCAATGCGTTGACGGGCTCGGAGCTTCCAGACGCCCGGGGCTTCGGCGGGAGCCGGTCTCTCGCGCGTGCAGGCGCGAGCCTCGGGGTGAATGATCCTGCCCAGGTGCAGGCCAACAGCATGGAGGAGAAGCTGGCGCGCGCCGCGGGGGCGGGCATTGGCGGCATGCTGGCGCCGGAAGCTGCGCTGGGCGTATTGGGTCGTGCCGGTGTGGTGGGCGAGGGCGCCATGAACGCTGCGGCTCCCTTCATTGGACGGTCTGGCTCGGTGAGCGACGTTGCGGTGAATGCCGGCGTCGGCGCCGCGGCGGGTGTCGGCGGACAGATGGCCGGCAATGTCGTGCCCGAACCCTGGAAGCCCTTGGCGGAGACCGCTGGGAACCTTGTCGGTGGAGGACTGGGCGCCGGGGCATTGGCTGGCGCGCGGGGATTGGCGCAGGCACCCCAGGCGTGGCGCGACTTCCGGATGGCCGATCCGGCGACGCAGGAGGCGGCAGCGGGCCGCAGGCTGGCGGACGCCGCCACGGACCCAAGCGCCGCGCGTGCCGCGCTCGATACCGCCCACTGGGAGCTTGTGCGCGGCTCCCAGCCCACCACGTTCCAGATGACCGGGGACATGGGGATCGGAGGGCTCGAGCGTGCCTCGGCAAGCCAATTCCCCGCCGAATTCAATGCGCGGCGCGCAGAGCAGAACGCGGCGCGGGTCGGTGCGTTGGAGGGTATCCAACCGGCCGGCGCGCCGGAACAGGTGGTTCAGGTGCTGCGGCAGAACCTGTCCAATCTGGATCTGTCGCTGGGCAAGACGGTGGACGACGCGATGAAGGCGGCGCAGGCCGCGACCGACAAGCTCGGCGGAACGGGCACGCCCGAGGGCTACGGCCTTCGCATCCGCCAGCAGGTGGCTGAGGCGCGGCAGGCGGTGAAGGCGCGGGAAGACGCGTTATGGGACGCGGTGGACCCGAACGGTAGCCTGAACCTGAATGTCACCGACACGCGGCAGACGGCACGAGACATCGTGAAGAGCCTGGAGAAGTCCGCCAAGCCGTTTGGAGGCGAGGAAGCTGGCAGCCTGGGGATTGCCCTTCAATATCCCGATGTGATCACGTTTCGGGAGATGGTGGCCCTGCGGCGCCGTGTGAACGATGCCCTGACGGACGAACTGTCCAAGCATGGCAAGAACGTCGTATATGGACGGTTGTCCCGGCTGCGCGGCGCCATCGAACGTGATATTGAAGGCGCAGTGGCCGCGAAGGCGGATCTGGAACAGCGGGCGGTGCAGGCCGGCGCCATGTCCGAGATGGACACCATGGCGGCCGCCCTTCAGCGGAGGGTCGATGACTGGCGCACCAACCAAGCAACCGCTGAAGCCGGGCGAAGCGATGCAGCGGGCGCTGGCATCGTTGGAACCGCATCAGCGGCCCTTGTGCCTCCAGGATCTGGAGGCGCAGGCCAAGCGCGAGGGCGATCTAGCAACACTTCGAGAGATCAAGGCGTACAAGGCGCTGGACTCTTCCCCGAAAACCTCGTCCCCAATTTCGATGAAGGTGCTGCGGGACGACTGAAGGACGCCTCGGCCGCCACCAAGCAGCGATCCCGGACCTATGACGAAGGCCCGGTGGGTGAGACGCTCCGGGGCGCCGCCTCGGATCACTACACCCTTCCCGCCGGCGTTGTGCCGGGGCGCTTCTTCAGGCCGGGCCCCCGTGGCTTCGAGGCCATGCAGGATCTGAAGAACGCCTATCCCGGCGCCATGGCTCAGATCGGGTCCTATGCCATCGCCACGCTGCGTCGAGATGCCATGCTTCCGGACGGCACGCTCGACCCCTCCAAGGTGCAACGCTGGCGCCAGACGCACGCCGATGCCCTGCGGGCCATTCCCGAGATCGACAAGATGGTGGCCGACCCGATCAAGGCGTCGGAGACCCTTGCCCGCCTCGCGGCTCTGAGGAAGGAACAGATCGACAGTTTTCAAAAGGGCGCGGTGGGGCGCCTGCTCAATCTGGATGACCCAGCCGATGTGACGCGCACCATCGGCGGTATCTTCTCTCGGCAAGACCAGGTGCAGCAGATGGCACGCCTCGCCCGCGAGACGGCCGGAAACCAGCAGGCGCGCGAAGGCCTGCGCAAGGCGGTGGCGGATTACATCGCCACGCGCTTCGTGGGCAATATCGAGGGCGGCACGTCCAATGTGGACCTGATGCGCTCGGATGCCTTTCAGCAATTCCTTCGGCAATCTGCGCCTGCTCTCAAGCATGTTCTCAGCGGCGAGGAAATGGCGGGGCTTCACGCGATTGCTGCGGACCTGAAGCGGGCGAACCGCTCCCTGACGGCGGTGAAGATCCCCGGGCAGTCGAATACGGTCCAGGATGCCCTCGCGACAGCGAAGTCCGGCACAGATGCGCAATCCTGGCTGTCCCGCCTTCTCTCCCCTGGAGCGCTCGCAGGCGCCGGCGCCGCGGCGGGAAGCGTGGTTGGCGGCGGCCTAGGCGCGGCGGCTGGCGGCGGCTTGGGGGCCCACTTCGGCCGCGTCATTGAGGCTCTGCGCAAGTCCGGGCTCCAGAGCGTGGATGAAATCGTTCGCGACGCACTGCTGAACCCGGATCGGGCGCGGGCGTTGCTCGCGAAAGTCTCCGACCGGCCGACGAAGACCCAGGCCATCAATCTTGCTCGGGTCTATATGCGCGCGGCGTTGCTGCCAGCACTTGGAAATTAACGCAACTCCAACCAACACGCGAGTCGCAGCGAGCCGCCCCAGCCGGGCGGCTTTTTTATTGGAGCAACCCATGGCAGCTTTCTGGCCTCAATCGCTGATGCAGCAGGTTGATGCTGTCACAGGTCTGCCCATCATCGGGGCCAAGGCCAATTTCTATGTCGGCGGGACATCGACGCCGCTCTCCATCTACAGCGATTATGGGCTTGCGACGCCGCGCGCAAACCCCGCCGTTTCAGACTCTCATGGAAGGTTCCCAGCGGTGTTTCTCGCCGCCGGCCTCTTCAGGGTGCGCATGCTCGCACCGGACGATACCGTCATCTACGACGTGGACAACATGCCGGCGGTGGAAGTCCCCGTCCCGCCGGATGATCCCACCGACCCGATTGACCCGACCGGCGTCGCCAAGACCGGCGACATGAAGTTTTTCTTTGGCGCCGGCACCGTCGAGGGATGGGCGCGGTGCAATGGCCGCACCATCGGCTCGGCCGCCTCTGGCGCCACCGAAACCGCCAGCGACGATTGCGCGGACCTGTTCGAGCTGCTGTGGCCCGTGCTCAACCTGACCGTTTCCGGCGGCCGAGGTGGCAGCGCGAGCGCGGATTGGGCGGCGAATAAAACCATCACCCTGCCTGACATGCGCGGACGCGTGGCTGTCGGTCTGGATCAAATGGGAGCGTCAGCCCCCGCCGGCGTGCTGACCGACGTTCTGAATGTCGGCCATAGCAGCGGCGCGCAGTCGATCACGCTCGATACGACGCAGATGCCGCCGCATTTCCACGTCGGAACGACGAACGAGGATGGCGATCACCACCACGGGAAGGGCTTCGCTATCGGCGGATACACCTCCGGCGCCGGCGCAGGGACGCAGTATCCAGGCGCTGCGGGGAATACCGATGACGGCGGCGCCCATACGCACGGCTTCGAGACCGAGCCGGAGGGCGGCGGCCTCCCGCATTCGAACGTCCAGCCGTTCCTGGCGATGACCGTCTACATCAAAATCTGAGGCGTCCACATGATCAGCGTGGATTTTGACGCCGTCTCCAATCGGGGGCGGTGGGAGGAGGTATTTGAACTCTATGACGACGCGGCCGAAGCGCTGGTCGCCATAGAGGAGGGGGACGAGGTTGTCTTCGTCTTGCGCCGTGACGGTGCGGTCGTCATCGAGGCGCGGCGCTCCACCGGGGCAGTTACGACGGATGGCGTCGGACTCCTTCAGGTGACCATCACCGAAGAGCAAATGCGCAGCCTCTGCCCCGGCCAATACGCCGTCGGCATGACCTTCGAGCGCGAGGGCATCGTCTCCCAATTGGTCGTCGGAACCGTTCCCGTGGTTGATGGGGTGGTGTCATGAAAGTTCGCGTCCGCACGCTTCCGCGGCTCCCGCTCCCGATCTCTTACCAAGCGCCGAACGGATCTCCCCGCCCCCTCAATTCGCGCCTGGCAGACTCTCTTTCTCTGGAGGATTTCGGCGCGATTGGGGACGGCACTTCGCACCCGCTGAGCGAGAAATTCAGTTCTCTCCTTGCCGCCCAAAGGGTCTACGAGAGCGCCACGTCTTTGGATGACGAGATCGACACGGTTGCGATCCAGAAGGCATTCGACAGTGGCCGCGCGCTGCACGGGTCGTCCAAGGCGTACATGCTGAATAAGCTGGTCACCGCGACGAACAAGTCGTTCAGCCTAAAGGGTTGCGGCATCGACACGACGCGCTTTCTGGTCACGTCGGCCGCAGGCGGCATCAAGATCAACATCACGTCGCAGTCCGAGTATGGGGACCCGGACGTCGGCGGAACCTCCAAATACGTGACGCTGGTCGGGTTTTCCATGGTTGCCTGGATGGAGGGCACGGAGGATTGCGGCGAGGCGATCAACATCACATATCCGGAAGAAGACGCGACCGTCCCCGGCACGATCTGCGTGACGATCGAAGATGTTTCCGTCCACGGGAAAAATTACTGGAGCGACGAAGAGAACCCACATTGGGCTGTTGGCCTCAAGATGGTGAATGTCAGCGGGTTGAATATCCACAATTTCTCCTATGTCGCCATCGGGGATGATTACAGCTCCGCGATCTGGATCGACAATGACAACGGGTCTAATTGCTTCTCTTTCAATTTCAGCGGCATCAATATTCAGGGCGGTCTCTACGGGTTCCGCGCCCACGGGTGGCTCGAAGCGATCGTTTGGTCTGATTTCACGATCCTCTGCCACAAGCCTTTCGTCGTGGACGCGTCGACCGCGTCATCCGGTGTCGCGCTTCCGTTGGTCGTTATTCAGTCCGGTCATCTCAACGGGCATCAGACGATTATCCAAATCAACAAGATGAAGACGCTTTACGTCGCAGATGTGAATGCCGCCTTCACCTACGTCGAGGGCATGACACCGGAACTCGCAAAAGCGTTCGACTTCAACGAATGCAACGACATCTATTTTCATGATTTCCATGTGAACAATGGGTTCGGAACGGCAGAAGAGCTTCGGTTCTTTTCCTTTGTCGCATGCTGGCGCGTATTTGTTCATGACGGAACGATCCTGTGCACCCGAACGGACGAACGGGTCGTGCGAGGTGTGTGCATCACGAACGGATGCCAGGAAGTCGATATCCACGACGTGACCGGAACCATAGAGGAGAGCGAGGAGCATCCCCTCTCCATGTTCTTCATCCAGAACGGCGGGACCGATCCGAAGCACAAGATCAAGATCCATCACAATACCTCTCGGGGGTGGACCAACGATGTCGAGCTGTACGACCCCACGCAGGTGGAGGTGACGGACAACGACTTCAGCGGCATCAACGGCAAGGTGGTGATTTCCGGCACGGCCACGCAGCCCCTTATCGTCGAGCGCAACAGCCCAGCCGATGATGTCATGTTCCTGAGCGGTGCGGGAGCGACCCCCACGATCATCGGCGCGCCGGATGGCCGTGTGTTTCTTTCAGACGGCAGCGCGACCAATACGACCAACTTCCTGGGCGGCCGAAACAAAATGCAGCTCGTCGTCGCGACGAGCGGCAATCGCACCTTCGTGCACGGGACCAATCTGAAATTGGCCGGCGGCACGAATTATACCCCGACGCTTAATGCCAGCATCGCTTTCATCTTCGACGGAACCGCCTGGCGCGAAATCTGGAGGGCCGCATAATGGCAACCGCATACGTCTCTTATCACCGCGTCGCTCTGAGGGAGCCTCACGCATCTTCGGTCTATGGCCGGGCGCTGTATTCCGAGGCGCTCACGATCAGCGGCACGACCGCCACCACCACGACCGGCCAGACGACGGGGCAGGGCGCTGACGTGGTGGCCCGCGTCAAGGTTGATGCGGATTGCTATGTGGCGTGGGGCGATACCCCCGACCCGACGGCAACCGCCGTTTCCGCCGCCACAAGCGCGCGCGTTGCGCTTCTGGCGGGCGATGCCATTGACTTCGGCCTTACCGCCGGTGCCAAGGTCGCGGTGAAGGCGCTTTCCTGATGCGCATCGGACTCGGCCTCGGGCTTCGAAGGGGCGCGCGGCCGCGCGATCCATGGGCAGCGGCGGCGCTCGCCCGCATGTCTTCGCCCCCGGCGGATTTCATCGCGCGGTTGGACACGGGTGCCCGCATTCTGCGCGCGGCGGGGGTTTTGGACCTCCTCGACGCCCTATACCTCTTCGGCTCCTACAGCCAAGCTTCGGCGCGGCTGAACCTGTGCAGCTCGTCATTCTCCATCACGGAGACGAACAGCCCGACCTGGGCGGCTTGGGTATCCGGCGCGTCACCTGGGGGCTATACCGGGGGCGGGACAGCCTATCTCGACGCGGGCGCGAACCCGAGCACGCAATTCACGCGGGCGACCGTCAATTCCGCATCCTATGGGGCATGGATCTCTGCGGAACTTGCAAACAACGGGTTCGCGCTGGGCGATCTTGCCGGCACGCTCCTGCTCGTGCAGCCGCGCAGCGCCACCAATGCGGCCAGCGCGCGCGTCAACGATCTGTCCGGCCTGGCGGTGGGCACCGCAACGTCGCTCGGGTTGACCGCTGGCGACCGTTCGGGCGCATCGGCGCGGAACCTATATCGCAACGGCGTTTCGATCGGATCCGATACGCAGGCGGCGAGCGCGATGCCGGCGACCATGTATGTCCTGCGCCGCTCCAGCACCTATTACCCCGGCCAAGTCTCGGCGGCGTTTGCCGGATCATCCCTCACGGCGGCGCAGCATCTCGCGGTCTATCGCGGCATCGCCGCCATGCTGGGGATATCGGTATGAGGTTCCTCATTCTCGACCACGCCGCAGCGGAGGCCGTGCGCGGCCCCACCGCGCCGGGCTACGCTCTCGAGCCCGTGCCGCTGCTGGACGGCTCCGGCTGGATCCTGCCGGAGGTCTGCGCCACCGCGCCGGAGCACGCGATGCACCACGCCCTGCTTGCCACCGTGCCCGTTCGCGAGGTGGCGGACGCCGAGTGGCAGCCGCCGGGCGAATAGCTCCCCTATCTCCATCACAATCTGAGGTGCCCCATGGTTGCGAGTAGCTTCGCGACGGCGCTTTCGCGTGTCCTGTCCTATGAGGGCGGGTATTCCGACCACCCCGCCGACCCCGGCGGCCCGACGATGAAGGGGATCATCCAGCGCGAGTATGACGCCTACCGCGCGCGCCGGGGGCTGCCGAAGCAATCCGTGCGGCTGATCTCCGATGACGAGATGCACGACATTTACCGCACGTCCTATTGGGATGCGTGCCGGTGTGACGAACTCCCGCCCGGCGTCGATTTTGTGGTGTTCGACGGCGCCGTGAATTCCGGCCCCACGCAGTCCCTGAAGTGGCTCCAGCGGGCCTTGAAGGTTCCGGTTGATGGGGATATCGGGCCGGTGACCATCGAGGCGGCCAATGCGTGCCAGGACAAGGCCGCCCTGATCGACGACATTTGCGACCGGCGCATTGCCATGCTGCGCAGCCTCAAGACGTTTCCGGTGTTTGGTAAGGGCTGGCTGTCCCGTGTCGCCGATGTGCGCATCCGCGGCAAGGCGCTGGCCCAGGGCGCCGCAGCGCCGCCGCCGCCCCCGGCCAAGCCGGCCGACGAAATGGCTAAGGCCAAGATCTCCGACACGTCAGCGCTGGCCGCGCTCAAGACCCCCGAGGGCATCGCCGCGGCCATTCCGGTGGCAACGGCAGCGGTGAACGCGGCGGCGAACCCCGGCCCCATGGCTTGGGCGCTGGCCGTGGTCATCGTCATCGCGGCAGCGGTCGCCGGCTATTATTTCCTGAAGCTGCGGCGGGCCGGCTGATGGCCGCGCTCGCCTGGGCTCTCGCCAACTGGAAGCTTGTCGCCGCCGGAGCGGCCTTTGTCGCTGTCATCGGGGCGCTCGCCGCCGCCGGCATCACCATCAACAACCGCGCCTATGAGCGCGGCTATGCCACCCACCAGGCCGAACAGGCCGTGATCTCCCAGGAGAAGACCAATGCCGCAAACCGCGCGGACGATGCTGCTGCTCGTTGTGCTCTCGATCCCGATTGCCGGCTGCGTGACGACGGGTACCGGCGCGAGTGATCCTGCTGTCTGCGCGCAGTGGCGGGGGGTGTCGTGGTCCAGCAAGGACACGCCGCAGACCATCGCCGACGTGAAGGGGAACAACGCGCGCCGCGGCGCCTGGTGCAAGTGAGGGGCGGGGATGGACGACGTGCATTTTGACAGCCTCGATCCCGAGGTGCAGGCGTTTTTGTCGCGGCTGAAGGCGAGCGACGTGCTACTGCTGGAGAAATCCATTGATCTGTCCCGGCGCGTGGGTGCCGCGGCATCGGTGGTCCGGTGGCTCATCATCACCGTGGCGGCGATCATCGTGACGGTGGCCGGCTTGGGTGACGCGATCGCGAAAATCGTGCGGTGGTTCTTCGGCGCGCCGCATTGATTGGCGTCGCCTATCCCTCCACCTCAGATTTGCGGGACATCTTACCGCTTCAATTGTGCGGCAGACGTCTTATCGGTGGTGCTGGCATTTTTCGATGCTGAACGCGGCGAGCTTTCGTTCAGCCCCCTCGCGGTCGCATGGAGCGCATCCCGTGCTAACCTTCGCTCCTCCATCCCTAGTGACCCAGACGGATTACTTGCGGACGAGACCCGTGCGTGGGTCTGTCTCTGCGGGCTGGAGCCACAGGCGGGCTCCATTTGATGGACTCGGCAAAGCAGCCTCATGTCCTCAATGGCCTTCAAGGTCGTGTAATCTTTTCCCGCTATGCGCTCCACGGCAAGTCGTCCCTTGATCGCCTCCCTCCGCAGGCTAGAAGCGGTGATGGAGCCGTCCGGGAAGGCGATGGCCGCTGCAACACCAAGGCGGAGCGGCGTGGTGTCAGTGATCTGGTCGCGAGAGGGTGTCGGTCTCATATCCCATCCTTGTTTAAACCGGTGCATCAACACTTCGAAATTTAAAGGCTTCGGCTGGATTGAGGATGAGGCGGAGTGCTTCAGGACGGGAGAGTATCGGCTCAGGTAGCGAGGCGATCCATAAGTCAATGGCGGCCTCCATAGCGATCCTCGACGAGAACAACCGTCAGCTTCTCCGGCGGGTGCCGGCTGTAACTGATCGGGCGCGGGCGACACGAGGGCAGCGGAGTTGAGAGAGGTGGGGGGCGATGGCGGCGTGATGCGCATAGACATTAGTAGTTTAGTTAGAATTACGGAGCCTTATCAAGACTCTTTCGATTTCTCGCAACATCGATATTATTTCACTATAAGCGTCTCCAAAGGATTTTGTCCTAAGATTATTTATCCTTCCATTAATATCTCCTAACGACCTAAGAATTTCTGCTCCAATTTGAGCAGAAAATTCACTATCAAATGCGATAATAGAGGTCGTTGCCCCGTTTATAAAATGAATCTTATGGGAGATAGTGTCGACCTTCGACCGAAGAGTATCGAAATCTCGCTTCATCAGGAGCATCTTTGCGGCCCCGAATTCATTGGGGGCTTCCAACGCTGAATCCCCAGAGCTTGTGGTTTTATCTCTTAGAAATCGCTCAAGATCTTCTAATTCCCTGATAAAATTATGAATTTCATCTTCCAGAGAGTGGGCAAAATTGCGAGCGCCTTCTGGAGCGCGGAAGGTGTGTCCTGCGAAGATCTGGTGAGCAACGCCAACTATCTGGGCGACAGCCGCGAGTGCAGCGATGGCGCCGGTTGTTATCACAAACAAATCGGGGTCTTCACCAATGACTTGCAGAGAAGCCGTAGTGCTTGGATTGGTGGCGTTCAATGCGGCACTATCATTTGTGAGCTTATTTCTTGCGCTCCGGCGTTCTGCCATTGATCGATCCTCCCCCAACTAGAGTGCCACTATGGTGGCCGGGCCTAGGGGAGTCGAGTCAGTCCTTGGGCGGGGTTTGTTTTCTGACCCTCCGGTGAAGGTGGCATGGTCTTACACGGACGAAATCCGTACGCACAACGGTCGGATCTGCGTTGATAAGCCAGAGCATCAAGGAAGTTCCGGATACCAAGGATATAGGTTCGATCAGTGCGCCGCGATGTCATCTCCCCGGAAGGAAAGGATCATGGGGCGGGATAATGTCACGGTCCGCCACGGCTGCATTGTTTTCGGCAAGGTGACGGAAGTCCGCGTGGCCCGCCCGCGCCCTGTGCTGGTGTCGTCGAATCCGATCGGCGCCTAACGGGCTGTTGAGGCGTCCTTTAATCCCGGAAATTCTGGGATTATCACGAATAAAGGAAGGGGCCGCATTTATCGATGCGGTGACCCTCTCCCATAACCTGCCTGCCAGTCAGGTTATGGCAGCGCAGCGCGGCAGGGGCGGAGGCACTTACGCCCATTGGCAGATCGGCCGAGCCTACGCCAAAGATGCGCAAGTAGGGTCGGCGCCTTTTGAATCTTGTTCCGCCGGCGAGCCACCCGCCCGCCGTCTAATCGGCATTCAATGGGCGGTAGCAAGTCATTGATTTCAATGGGTCCAAAATTGGACCATCAGAACAGGGGCGGCCCCTTTTGGGCAAGTTAGGCGGGCGGGACTCCACGTCAACCTGCAGCTGTGCTTTCATGCAGCCTTATGAGCTTGGGGCTGGATGAGGCTGTCTCCTATTTGGAGGCCGACAAAACATTGCTGGCGCCAATCGGGTGGCGCCCAAAGCACAATCGTGACCGAAAATATCCGATCACATTTTGTGAATGCCGGGTCCGTATCGACGGCGCATTGCCGCGAGGGCTGACGTTCCGAATATCGGTATTTCCTCACTTTCCTGACATGGCAACATTCCAACTCGAATGTAGTCAGCCCGCTTCTCGAACCTGTATCGTTCTCTACCGCCTAGAGTGGCGGCCAATCAGCGGTCACATGAACCGAACCGACGATCATGTTCCTAGCGAGATCCGTGGTCGGATATTCGAATCTGGTGAAACGCACGAGCACGTGTGCACCGACAACGTGAGCGCGTCGGAGAAGCGCCTCATAATGCCAGGGGTTCACGCTGCGAGGGCCATTAACCCTGATTTTCAGACTTACGAAGATGCGTTTTCACACGCGTGTGCTAAACTCAAAATTCAAAACCCTGGGGCAATCCCGCCCACGGATGCGCAGCTCTGGTTGGGCGTTTAATGTCGTTATGATTACGGACATTCGACCGCTAAAAGAAGCCCTTGAGGCAGCCGTCCCGCGTTTGGTCGCTGTTCGCGAGCGGGGGCAGACGTTCGTCGTGAGCATCCCTGTAGCTTACCCCAGCGGCGCACTTGCCGCCGCGCATATCTCGCTGTCTGGGGACCAGTGCTTTGTTTCAGACTGCGCACTTGGCTTGCGCGAAGCCGAGATGAGTGGGGCTTCCGATTTTTTTGATGCTGCAGCGAAGGACGCCGCTTCGCTTTTTGGCGTTGGGTATGATGGCGCAAGTCTTTTTGTCGCATCGGCGCCGATAAGCCGGATCGAGGGCGCTATCGTGGCTGTTGCCAACGCATCAGCTTCGGCAGTAGGGCGGGCTGTTTTGCGGGCGGCTGAAGCTAAAGATCGCAAGTCAAATAGCGTTCTGTTTGACCTTGTTTCTGACTTCTTCGGAAAGGCCAACGTGTCTCGAAAGGCAGAGATCGCGGGTCGCGATGCGACTTGGGAAGCCCACAATGTGGTTACCCTTGATGGCCAGCAGGCTGTGTTTGAATTTGTTTCTGACCACCAGAACTCGATTGCTAGTAAATTTCAGATGTTTTCAGACATCGTGAAGCTAGACGAGCGTCCGTCTCTCACTTCTGTCGTCCTTTCGACAGAAAAGATGAGCAAAAAGGCTCACATGCTTATCGACGTTTCTCACGTGATATCAATGGACGCAGGGAAAGAAACGTTCTCGCGTTATGCGCGGATTGCGGCATGATTCCAACGGTCGAAGTGGTGATGTGTGGCCGGCTGAAACACTTCACGGCATAGGGTCGGCCTATTGTGGCATAACCCATTGGAATTGAACGGCTCAAAATTGAGCCAAGCACACCCAACCAAAGCCGCTTCCGGGCGGCTTTTTTATTGGCGATGTTAGCTATTTCGTCAGATAGACGCTCACATTGAGGTGGAAGCGGGTTTCGCTGATTTTCGACGTGCGGGAGTATGGGGTGAGCCCTTCGACTCACGAGCCACCGCCGTCCGCTCGTTGTAGTCCCCACAGCCTCTATTACCCGCTCCGTCGCAACCGCTGAAGCATCTCCTCGTAGGCTTTGGCGAGGTCAGATTGATTGCGTGACTGCCGGCGGACAGAGCGCGCGGATCCGCCGGGTTTTGAGCGTGATCCGCTCTGATTTCCTGGCGTGGACCGTTCTTTGATCCATGCTCGGAGCGCGGCCTCATCGAAGGTCCATAATCCGCCAATCTTGCACGCACCTGGCAGTTCGCCGCGGCACGCAAGCGCCTGCACTGTTCGCACCTCCACGCCCAAAATAGCTGATGCCTCAAAAGCACGAATTCGTTCGCGTTTAGGTGCTTCCTTCATCTGCCGCGCCTTTTAGGTTATCGCTCAACAGGCTCTCGACCCGGAGCACCGCTTGAAATGAACGGGTCAGAGGAAGATCGGCTTTTCGTCCTCGATGGGCAGAGGAACGATCTTATCCTTTTCCGCGTCGATGGTTTCGATTGTGCCGGCGGCCACATCGATCCGGATGTGCACACCAGCCTGACGCGCGGCGCGGAACGCCCGCGCCATGTCTGCCTGCGTGAGAATTGCGGCGCGGCGCGGCATTACCTCTGTCCCTCCTTTAGTAGGCGCGTCGGGCGCTCTACCTCTTGGCAAGTGCTCGCTTCAAGGCGGAATTGTTTGTACTTCCGGCCCGCCCAGCACGAGGCGACCCACCGGCCGTTGAGTCGTCCGAGCTTGCACGCTGGATTTGGCATCGCTCGTATTCCTCCACAGCCGAGGCCGGGATCCTAAGGAGCCGGCCGCCGAGGCGGAAGTGACCCAAGGCGCCATCCCTAATCAAATTGCGAACGTGCTTCTCCGAGCATCCCCAGCGCTCCGCCACCTGCTGTGGGCGCATGGGCCGATCTGCGAGAATGGTTTCTGCCGTAAGGCGGCGGGCTTGCTCTGGCATGCTATTCAATCTCCGCCGCGTCGTCGCGGCCATCATCCATGACCGCCCCTGATCGGTAAGCGCCATCGTTACCGGCACGCAGGGCTAACGTATGCCGAGGGCTCCCATAGATTTTGGGATTTTTCCCAAGCCGCATGAGCTATGAAATTTCACACGCCGAGCGACATTGGCAGCGGGAACAGAGCCGGGAAAGCGACCCACATTGATCTGGGCAGTGTATCCATCAGACAAAACTTGCCGTACGGTCCCGGCGAGGGGCCGTCAAGCGGCCAAATTGGCCACTTGATTGTAGATCAGCATAATAGCGGGCCGATTTTTCCAACATCAAGTCGCAATTTTTGCGACTTGATTATAGACGAAGCCACGTCTGATTTTCAGAAAGGCATATAGTTTTCTTCAACCCATGTTCCGTTCCGTTCAAAGAAGGCCTTTCCGTCATTGCCGAGGTAACCCTTCGAACCGTCTTTCGATCTCTACCGGACACCGAAGGGGGTATGTGTGGTTCTGATCGCGCCAGAAGCTGAGGTTGAGGCCATTGACGCGTGGGGCGTACCCGCTGGCAAAGCCAGCCGGGCAGAGACCATCCGCTTCTTGATCAAGAAGGGCTTGGAGGCTGTGTGTGCCGCCGACCAACCGGGCGCGCCGCCCGTGTCGTAGAGCCAGAAGTCCGGCTATCAGTTATATGTTCGATCAATGGATGCAGTCTTCGGCAGACGCCACGAGCGCAACGGTGACCACACCGCGGCGGATCTGCATGTCTTCAGAGATAAACTGAGGCCTGTGGATAAATAGGTGAATTATGGGAATTGTAGGGAAATCGAGCATTGCTGCGGGAATGCAGAAAAAATCTGCCGCTCAGATGGATGTTCCTGTAATGTCCTTACCACGGTGGTCAATGGAGGCTTGAAGTGCGAACAGACGCTCAGCTTAAATTCCGCGTGCCTCCCCTTATGAAGGGGTGGCTCTTGGATCAGGCGAAGCGCAACGGCGCCTCGCTCAACAGCGAAGTCATGCGGTGCATTCGGGAACGGATGGATCGGATGATGAGCCCTAGCGGGGCCGCTAACGAGAAGAGCGACGACGGTTACACCCTGGCAGGCTCCGTCGCCGCTCCTGAAGCTCAATCCACAGCAGGAGCCGCGAATGAACGCGCATGAAGGTAGTCAGTTTCCCCTGATTTTGAAAGCCCCCAGCCTCGGACCCTCGCTGTCGATGTCCAGCGCGGACATCGCCGAGGTGACGGAGAAGCGCCACGGCGATGTGATCCGTGATATCAAGAAGATGCTCTCCGAACTCTACAGCGACCCCGGTGGGAAGTTCGAGGGTCCGCTGATCGATGACGCAGTTTTGCGTCATCTCGGAAAATCAGTGACTTGGGAGAAGGATGCGCGTGGCTATGTCACGATGATCCATCTCGACAAGGAGCACACGCTCACCTTGGTGTCCGGCTATGACGTTCGCCTCCGCAAGCGCATGGTGGACAAGCTGGCCGAGATCGAAGCTCTAAGCGCCCAGCCGGCAAAGGGCTCGCATGCTGCGAGCCCTTTTCATTTTGGCCGACCGGCCGCTTAAGTCCGGGCTCGCGATTTCTGTCCGGATATCTGTCCGGCTTGTTTGCGTGGGGTCAAGCGAGCCGTTGGAAATGCTGGTGCTGCGAGAGAGGATTGAACTCTCGACCTCTCCATTACCAATGGAGTGCTCTACCACTGAGCTACCGCAGCATCCTAGGGTTCCGACCGAAGGGTGCCCTTCGATATATGCGCGCATCCTGCGCGCAGGGAACGGAACCGACCCGGCGGCGGAGTGGTCCGCCGCGAGTGGGGGGTTCCTTGCCACAAGCCGGCTGAGGGTGCAAGCCCGTGGTCCATCGGATCTGTGGTCAACCTTGCATCGGCGCGAAAAAGCGACCCTAACCTTCCCCACCCCTGGCTGTGCCACCCGGGCGCCGGGGCCCGACCCGCCCGCGTGGTGCCGCATGACGCAAGGCCTGGAAGGCGCGATGGGCCATTCCCGGCGCCGCTGCGGATGCGGTGCGGGCATCTCCTTCCATTTACCGGCTTCTCCCTACCCGGATGGGCGATTTGCCGCTTCCTTGGGCGCCGACCTTCTGTTTTTTACGCGTGCACAAGACTTGAGCGGCGCCGGATTGATGCTAGCCTCCCCTCAGGCATAGGCGGACCGGGGGAGCCGATGGCAACCGAAAAGGCGCGCACGCAAACCATCGGAGCCGTGAGACGCTCCTTCGCGCCATGGACCGATCCGGCGGCAACGCCGCTGATCCGGTTTGACAACGTGGTCAAGCGTTTCGGCGAATTCACCGCCGTCGACCACGTCAGCATCGACATTTATGAGCGCGAGTTCTTCGCGCTGCTCGGCCCTTCCGGCTGCGGCAAGACCACCTTGATGCGCATGCTCGCCGGCTTCGAGGAGCCCACCGAGGGGCGGGTGCTGCTGGCCGGGCAGGATCTCGCCGGCGTGCCGCCCTACAAGCGGCCCGTGAACATGATGTTCCAGTCCTACGCGCTCTTCCCGCACATGACCGTGGCCGACAACATCGCCTTCGGGCCCAAGCAATTGGGCATGCCCAAGGGCGAGATCGCCGGCCGGGTCGCCGAGATGCTGAAGCTGGTGAAGCTGGAGAAATTCGCCCAGCGCAAGCCGCACCAATTGTCCGGCGGCCAGCGCCAGCGCGTGGCGCTCGCCCGCTCGCTGGCGACCCGCCCCAAGGTGCTGCTGCTGGACGAGCCTTTGGGCGCGCTCGACAAGAAGCTGCGCGAGGAGACCCAGTTCGAGCTCATGGATCTGCAGATGGAGCTGGGCATGACCTTCCTGATCGTGACCCACGACCAGGAAGAGGCCATGACGGTGGCCGACCGCATCGCCGTGATGAACAATGGCGTGCTGGTGCAGGTGGCGCCGCCCTCCACCATCTATGAAGCTCCCGCCACGCGCTATGTGGCCGACTTCATCGGCGACGTGAACATGCTGGAATGCAAGGTGGAAAGCTGCGCCAACGGCGACGTGCGCCTCGCCTCCAGCGTCACGCCGGCCCCGATCGAGATCGCCCAAAGCGTCGAGGCGGCGGCCGGCGACACCGCCTGGCTCGCCATCCGCCCCGAGAAGATGCGGATTTCGCTGGATGCACCGGCGGACATGAGCCGAAATTGCTTCACCGGCGAGATCTGGGACATCGGCTATCTCGGCGATCTCTCCATCTACCATGTGGAACTGCCGTGCGGCACGCGCATCAAGGTGTCGCTGCCCAACCAGTCGCGCGTGGTGGAGCGGCCGATTTCCTGGGAAGACAAGGTCTTCGTCACCTTCGCGCCGAGCGCCGGCGTGGTCCTGACCCGCTGAAGGAGACGCACCATGCCCATGGCTGGCGAAAAGGGAAGCGGACGGCTCTTCGTCATCGCGATTCCCTATCTGTGGCTGCTCGCGCTGTTCCTGGTGCCGTTCCTGATCGTCGTGAAGATCAGCTTGTCCCAGGATATCCTCGCCTCGCCTCCCTATACGCCGCTGCTGGATCTGTCCCAGGGCTGGGCGGGGCTGAAGGATTATGTCTCCCAGCTGTCCTTCGCCAATTACTTCTATGTGCTGAGCTTCGATAACGAGTTCATCGGCGCCTATGGCTCCAGCCTCGTCATCGCCTCCATTTCCACCGTGCTTCTGCTGCTGGTGGGCTATCCCATCGCCTATGCCATGGCGCGGGCGCCGCGCTCGATCCAGCCGACGCTGCTGATGCTGGTAATCCTGCCGTTCTGGACCTCGTTCCTGATCCGCGTCTATGCGTGGATCGGCATTCTCTCGCCGGAGGGGCTGCTGAACCAGGCCCTGATGGGCATGGGCGTGATTGATACGCCGCTGGAGATCCTGAATACCGACCTCGCCGTCTATATCGGCATCGTCTATTCCTATCTGCCCTTCATGGTGCTGCCGCTCTATTCGGCGCTGGAAAAGCTCGACCCCACCTTGCTGGAGGCGGCGGAGGACCTCGGCTGTCCCTCGGCGCGGGCGTTCTGGCTCATCACCTTCCCGCTTTCCCTGCCGGGCGTCGCGGCGGGCGCGCTTTTGTGCTTCATCCCCGCGGTGGGCGAGTTCGTCATTCCCGACCTGTTGGGCGGGTCGGACACCATGATGATCGGCAAATCGCTCTGGACTGAATTCACCGTCAACCGGTCCTGGACCTCCTCCTCGGCGGTGGCGGTGCTGCTGCTCCTGTTGCTGGTGGTGCCGATCGTGATCTACCAGAACATCCAGGCGCGCCAATTGGAGGCCGGGAAATGAACAAGAACCCGTCCTGGTTCAACGTCACTTCGCTGGTGCTGGGGTTCGCGTTTCTCTACATCCCCATCCTGCTGCTGGTGATCTATTCCTTCAACGCCTCCCGGCTCGTCACGGTATGGGCGGGCTTTTCCTTCCAATGGTACGTGTCGTTGTTCCAGAACGACCAGCTGATCGACGCCGCCTGGGTCACGCTGCGGGTGGCCTTCATCTCCTCTGTGGCGGCGACCGTGCTCGGCACCATGGCGGCGCTGGCGCTCACCCGCTACGGCCGGTTCTTCGGCCGCACCCTGTTCTCGGGCATGACCTATGCGCCGCTGGTGATGCCGGAAGTCATCACCGGCCTGTCGCTGCTGCTGCTGTTCGTGGCGGTGGGCTTCGAGCGCGGCTTCTGGACCATCACGCTCGCCCACATCACCTTCACCATGTGCTTCGTCGCGGTGGTGGTGCAATCGCGCCTCGTCACCTTCGACCGCTCGCTGGAGGAAGCCGCGCTCGATCTCGGCTGCCCGCCGTTCAAGACCTTCTTCACCATCACCTTGCCGCTGATCCTCCCGGCGGTGCTCTCCGGCTTCATGCTGGCCTTCACGCTCTCGCTGGACGATCTCGTGATCGCGAGCTTCACCACCGGGCCGGGGGCGACCACGCTGCCCATGCGCATCTATTCCCAGGTGCGTCTCGGCGTGACGCCGGAAATCAACGCCGCCTGCTCGATCCTGATCGGCGTGGTGACGGTCGCGGTCATCATCGCCTCCATCGCCACCAAGCGGGCCGAAAAGCTGCGCGCGGCGGAAGAGCGGGCCGCCGTGCGGGGGTGAGGGGGGTGGTGGCTGTTCGTTGAAACAGGCCTTGGTGGGACGTGGGTTTGAATCTTTAGGTGTGCCGTCTGCCCCTTTCGCCGCGACCGCCCCTAAGCTCAGCGCCTTGCCTGGATTGAGGTTAGGAGCGCCTTGCGTTAAGCATGAAAAAAATCCTATTGATTTTAGGATTAAATACTCCATCTTTATAGTCGATGGAGGTGGCAATGACATTGTCGACGTCTGACCTAAGAGAGTAGCAGAGCATAGATAGAGAGCTGACGAACCTGCGGGTTCAGATCAAGCTTCTCCGTGACTATTTCTCAGGAAAGGCACGCTTCGATCCCGGTCAACCGCGTGCCCCTGCAGGTACTCCAGAGGGTGGGCAATGGGTTGATGTTGGAGCCGAAGGGAAAGCTTGTCTGCTTCATGGTTCTCACCAAAATAAAATGCCACGAGGTCCGCAGTATGCGGCAACACGCCGTGTTAGTCCGGCCCGGGAAGCCGAATGTCTTGTATTATTTCAACGGGACACCTTTCATTGCAATATGGTCGGACTTGCATCCTGCCATAAGCAAGCTTCTGAAAGATACGCGGCGTGCTTATACGAGGAGCCATTTCCTCCGCTTAGCTATTGAGGTGGGACATGTTTGTTGATCGCATATTGAAATTGAAAATGCTTGGGCGCGCCTTCGAACTTGCGATCAGGGTCTTTTTCCCGGAAGGGGCCGGTAATAATTGGACATGCCGCTATGAAATCGACTGGCCGGAGGGCAGGCAAGCGATTGCGGCCACAGGCATCGATGGTCTTCAGGCGTTGTCCAATGCCTTATGCATGATTGGGGCTGATCTTTATACAAGCAGCTACCATAAAGAGGGTCAAATTCAGCATTGGGGAGATTGGAAAGGTTACGGATTTCCCGTGCCCGCCGTCATTCGTGATCTGCTTGTCGGAGATGATGCGAAGTATTTTTGACGCAGGATAGGGGTGAACACGATTGCGGAGCGGACGCTAAATTTGCGCACCTCGGATGGAGATGTCGAAGTGCCCATCCGGATCTATGCGCCGGAATTCTCGGGCGTTGCTTGGATCTGTCGCTATGAGACGGATTGGCCAGAGGGGCGGCAAACAATGGTGGCCCACGGCTTCGATTCCGTCCAAGCGCTCGTGATCGCCATGCAGATGATCGCAGCCGACATCTACACCAGCAGCTATCATGAGGCGGGACAGCTTCATTTTCGGCCCGACTGGAAAGGCTATGGATTTCCAGTCACGCACAACATTCGAGATATGTTGATTGGAGAAGACGCAAAGTATCTTTGAATAAAAATTGCTCCGCACGCTCTGCGTACGGTCCTCTCCGCTCACCGCCCCTCCCGCACCCAGGTCGCCGCAATAAACCCGAGCATCAGCAGCAGGCCGGAGAGCCCTGCGAACAGCGGGAACAGGCCGATGCCGCGCACCACCGAGACGTCGCGGGTGCGCAGCCCCATCCAATCGTCGCCGGCGAGGCGCTCGCCCGCGCTCAGGGTGACGACGCGCGGCACGCCGCCATTGAGATCGGCGAGGCGCCACATGCCGCCGCCGGTGGCGGAGGAGATCGGCGCCACCACCTCGCGGGTCGAGGTGACCTCGGCGAATTCCTTCGGGTTCAGTGGGCCGATGTTCACCAAAGCGTTGAGGGTGCCGTTGGCGGCGCGCCACAGGCCCAATTGGTCGGCGGGCGTGGTCGCGCGCCACAGGCCCGGTTCCACCTGGGAGAGGGTCAGCGTGCGCTCGGGGCCGAAGGGCGGGGTGATGCGGGCCGTGGGCACGCTGTCGCCCATGGTCTGGCGCTCCACCACCAGGTCGCGGCCGGAGGTGGAGAGCTTCAGCCGCTCCTCCTCCAGGTCCGGCTCCTTCATCAGCCAATGGGAGAGGCGGCGCAGCAGGTCGATATAGGGGCCGCCGCCCTCATAGCCGCGCGCCCACAGCCAGATATGGTCGGAGAGCAGCAGCGCCACGCGCCCTTCGCCCACCCGGTCGAGGATCAGCACCGGCTTGTCGCCGGGCGCCGCGAGCACGGAGGTGCCCGAGCGCACGCTGGAATCGATCACGCGGAAGAAATGGCTCCATTGCGGCGGTTCGGTCTGCGAGCCGGGCAAGGCGCGCGTCACGGGATGGCGCTTGCCGGGCTCGGTGAGCGCGGCGCGGAATGGCGCTTCCGTGGTGTTGCCGGTGGGAATGCCGGGCAGGATCGCTTCCAGCGGCGTGTTGTAGAGCGAGCCGGGGTCCACGTAATCGGTCCCCGCCGCCACCAGCACCGCGCCGCCGGCGCGCACATAGCGCACGATATTGTCGAAATAGATCTGCGGCAGCACGCCCTGCTGGGAATAGCGGTCGAAGATGATCAGGTCGAAATCGCGGATCTTGGTCTGGAACAACTCGCGCGTCGGGAAGGCGATCAGCGAGAGTTCGTTGATCGGCGTGCCGTCCTGCTTCTCCGGCGGGCGCAGGATGGTGAAGTGGACGAGGTCCACATTGGCGTCGCTCTTCAGCAGGTTGCGCCAGGTGCGCTCGCCCACGTTGGGCTCGCCGGAAACCAGCAGCACCCGCAGCTTGTCGCGCACGCCGTCGATGGAAATGGCGGTGCGGTTGTTGATGAGCGTCAGCTCGTCGGGGAGCGGCGGCACCTCGATCTCGATGATGTTCGCGCCCGCATGGGTGATCTCCACATCCATGCTGGTGGTGCGGCCGGCGGTGACGATGGGGGTGCCGATCACCTCGCCGTCGCGCCGCACGGTGGCGGGCACGCGGGCGCCGGCGGGTGCGCCTTCGTCGGTCACGCGGAAGGTGATGGTCTGCTTCTGGCCGACAATGCCGAAGCGCGGCGCCTTGTCGAAGGCAACACGGCGGTCGCGCTCGCCGGCCTTGCCGGTGATGAGCGCGTGCACGGGCGCGGAAAAGCCGAGCGCGGCGGCATCCGCCGGCACGTCATGCACCCGCCCGTCGGTGATCAGGATCGCCCCGGCCACCCGCTCGGGCGGCACGTCGGCAAGGCCCGCGGAAAGCGCGGAAAACAGGCGGGTGCCGTCGGTCTCGCCATTGCGGGCGTCGGCCTCGATGGTGCGCACTTCCATGTTCGGCAGGCGGCCGAGCCGTTCGGCGAGCGCGGCGCGGGCGGCCTCGGTCTGGGCGGTGCGCTCGCCGAAATCCTGGCTGGCGCTCTTGTCCACCACCACCGCGACCACGGAGGAGAGCGGCTCGCGCTCCTCGCGCGTCAGCGAGGGATTGGCGAGCGCCAGCAGCCCCACCAGCAGCGCGAGAGCGCGAAACGCCGCGCCGCGCGTGCGGGAGACGAGCAGCAGGCCGGCGAGCACGGCGGCGACGGCGCCGAGCGCCAGCAGCACGGGCCAGGGCAGAAACGGTTCGAAGGCGAGGCCGTAGCTCATGCGCTACCCTGGCTGGAGGGGTCGGGCCGCGTGCGGCGCGGAAGGGGAAGCAGGCGTGCGCTCATTGGCCCAGCCGCTCCAGCAGCGCCGGCACATGCACCTGGTCGGCCTTGTAGTTTCCGGTCAGCACATACATGGCGATATTGGCGCCGGTGCGGAAGGCGAACTCGCGCTGGCGCGGCTCGCCCGGGGTGAGCGGCAGCAGAGGGTCGCCATCCGGCCCCACGGCCCAGGCACCGGCGAGGTCGTTGGAGGTGATGATGACGGGAGAGACCCCGTCGCCCGCCCGTGCGGGCCGGTCCTCGCCCTCCTGCGCGGCAGGCAGGGCTTCCACCCAGGTGGTGCCTCCGGCAAAGCGGCCGGGGAAATCCTTCAGCAGGTAGAAGGCCTTGGTCAGAACATGATCGCGCGGCACCGGCTCCAGCTCGGGAATGTCGAGGCCGGAGAGCAGTTCGCGCAGACGCGCGGCGGCGGGCGAGAGCGGCGCGCCGGGCCCCTGCGGGCTTTCGAGCGCGTCGCGGGTGTCGAAGATCACCGTCCCGCCCTGCTTCATATAGGCATCCACACGCGCCAGCACGGCGGCGGAGGGCACCGGCGCATTGGGCAGAATGGGCCAATAGAGCAGGGGAAAGAAGGCCAGCTCGTCCTTGGCGATATCCACGCCCATGGTCGGCCCGGCCTGGAGCGCCGTGCGCGCGCTGAGGAAATTGGTCAGCCCGTCCAGGCCGGCGCGGCTGATTTCGTCGGTTTCCGCATCGCCCGTCAGCACATAGGCGAGGCGGGTCTGGGAGGTCGCCTTCAGGGCGAAATCCTCGTCGGCGGCGAAGGCGGGGCCGGGCTGCGCGACCAGCGCGAGGCTGCCGAACGCGGCGAGGAAGGCGAGCATCGCCGCCGTCCCGGCTTTCGCGGTCGCCTTGCCGGCGCCCCCGCGCGGCCCGAGCCGGCTGAGGCCTCTGCCGAGCATCAGCACGGCCAGCGCATCGAGCAGCAGCAGCACCATCGCGGCGACCAGCAGCGGCCCCCGCAGGTCGCGCGGCGCGCTTTCGCGCAGAGGCTCCACCGTCGCGCCGAAGGCCGAGAGGTCCAACGGGGCCAGCCGGTCCGCCGGCAGCAAGGCGTTGACGGCGATGAGGCCGTCCGGGGGGCCGTAGAAGCCCGGCGGATGGTCGGCACCGGCACGGCCGGAGAAGTTCGCGGGAATGGGCCGGGCCGTCGCGCCCGGCGGATGGAAGGCGCCGAAGCCGTCCAGCACCCGGCTCGGCGGCACCACGGTGAGCGGCGCGGCCGCCGCAGCGAGGCCGGCGGGCACGGGTGCGGTCGCCGCCGGCTCGCTCGCGAGGGCGTTGGTGTCGGCGAGCGCGAGCACGCGGCGCAGCATCTCCACGAAGGTGCCGGAGAGGGGAAGATTGGACCAGGAGGTGTCCGCGGTGACGTGGAACAGCACGATTTCTCCCTTGCCCCACCGGGCGCCCGTGACGAGGGGCGTTCCATCCTTCAGCGCCGCCCAGGTGCGCTCGCCGAGCGCGCCGTCGGGTTCCGCCAGAACCTGGCGCGTCACCACCACGTCGCCGGGCAGCGCGAGGTCGCGGAACGGCCCGTCGGGGCTGAGGGTGCCGAGCGCCTGGGGCGTCTCCCAGGAGAGCGAGCCGCCGAGCACCCGTCCGCCCCGCCGCAGATGAACCGGCAGCAGGTCGTCCTGCGCATTGGCGAGGCGCGGGCCGGCAAAGCGCACCAGCACGCCGCCGTCTTCCACGAAGCGGGCGAGGCGCGTGCGCGTGGCGGGCGGGATGGTGCCCACGTCGGTCAGCACGAGCACCGGCAGGCGCTGGTCCAGGAAGCGGTTGATCGCTTCCGTCGGCGCGCCGCTGTCGGCGAGGCGCACGTCCGCGAACGGCCCGAGCGCGCGGGAGAGATAATAAGTCGGCGCCAGCAGCGGCTGGCTGGTATCCGTGCTCGCGCCGGAAACCACGCCAACGGTGCGGCGGCGCCAGCGCTTGTCCAGCAATTGCACCGCACCGGCCGAATGCTGGCCGACGATTTCCAGGCGCGCGATGTCGTTGCGCATCTCCACCGGCAGGTCGAAACGGGCCTCGGTCTCGGTGGCGTCGGGCGCGAAGGCGAAATTCGCCTCGCCGAGGCTGAGGCCCTTCAGGTCGCGTGCCTCCACGCGCCCCGCGCGGCCGGCGCCGACGCTCGCGCGCAGCACCTTCACCGTGAGGGCGCCGGCAGCATTTTCCGGCGCGACCAGGGCGAGCGGGGCGTCCGCACCGCCGGAGATAACAAGCGGCGGATGGGCCGGCTTCAGGGCCGCAAGATCGGCGGAGAGGGCTTCGTCCGCCTTCAGATCGACACCGTCGCTGATGAAGATCAGGCCCGCCTCGGGCTCGGCGGCAAGATGCCGGCCGGCGAGCGCCAGCGCCTCCTTGCGGGGCGGGGCATAAGGCACCGGCTCCAGCGAGCGCAGCTTGTCGCGTGCCTGTCCCGGGCGCAGCAGCGTCACATCCTTCGGCACGTCGGCGGTGGGAATGAGCGCGACCCCGCGTCCCCCGCTTTCCGCCTCGTCGATGAAGCCGGCGGCGGCGGCCTTGCGCGCCTCCCAGCTGGCGGCGGCGGGCCAGCCCTGGTCGAGCAGCAGCACCATGGGCCCGCTGGCGGAAGGGGTGGCGGCGGGCGGGTTCCAGATGGGGCCGGCGGCGGCGAAGATCACCAGCGCCGCCAGCGCCAGCCGCAGCACGGTGAGCCACCAGGGCGTGCGGGCCGGGGTTTCTTCCTTCGGCTTGATGTCGAGCAGCAGGCGGATGGGCGGAAACACGATCTCGCGCGGCTTCGGCGGCACCACGCGCAGCACGAACCACAGCAGCGGCAGCGCCAGGAACGCGGTGAGGATCAGCGGCGCGGAAAAGGCGAGGGGCAGCCCCATCATGGCGCGGGGCTCCTCAGGCTGTCGGGCTCGGCGGCGGTGGGCGCGACCGCTTCCCCGCTTCCCATGCGCGAATGCAGCGTCAGCAGCATCTCGCTTGCCGGGCGGTCGGTGCGGTGGACGGCGAACGCCCAGCCCATGCCCTCCGCCGCCGCGCGGATGGCGGCGCGATGGATGGCGAGGCGCCCCTCATAATCGGAGCGCCAGGTTTCCGCGCGCCCGACGGTGAGCGAGAGGCCGTCGTCCGGGCCGTGGAATTCCACGCGGCCGGAAAAGGGAAAGGTCTCCTCCGCCGGGTCCACCACCTGCACCACATGGCCGTGGGCGCCGGTTCCCGCGAGCTGGCGGATACGCGTGGTCACGTCCTCGGTGGGGCTCCAGAAGTCGCCAAGCAGCACGATTTCGGATAGTGGGGACGGATTGAAGGCGGGCGGCAGGGCCGGGTGCTCGGGGGCGTGGAGCACCGCTTCCGCCATGCGCTCGACGATCCGCCGGTTGGCGGAAGGGCGCATGAGATTGGGCATGCCGACGCGCTCGCCGCCCTTCACCAGAAGGTCCGCCAAGGCAAAGGCCAGCACCAGCGCGCGCTCGCGTTTCGGCGCGAGGCGCGGCGAGGCATAGTCCATGGACGGCGAGAGATTGGGCCAGATCCACACGGTGTGGGCGGCTTCCCATTCGCGCTCGCGCACATACAAGAGATCGTCGCGGGCCGAGCGGCGCCAATCCACCCGCGCCGCCGGTTCGCCGTCCGTGAAGCGGCGGTACTGCCAGAAATTCTCGCCGGTCCCCACCCGCCGGCGGCCGTGCAGCCCATGCTGGACGCTGGAGGCGATGCGGCGGGCCTCCAGCACAAGGCGGGGCATGGCCGCCGCAAGCGCCGCGGAATCCTGCGAGGCGCGCTCGACCGAGCGCTGGGTGGTGTCCTCCACGCGCGGCGCCTCAGCCCAGCCGGCCGGCGAGCCGGCGCACGATGCGCGGCACGGTTTCGCCTTCCGCCCGGGCGGAGAAGGTCAGCGCCATGCGGTGCTTCAGCACCGGTTCCGCCAGCGCCATCACGTCGTCCACCGAGGGGGCATAACGCCCGTCCAGCAGCGCGCGGGCGCGCACCGCCAGCATCAGCGCCTGCGAGGCGCGCGGGCCGGGGCCCCAGGCGATCAGCTTCTGCTCCGGGCCCTCGGCATTGGGACGGGCGGAGCGCACCAGGGTGAGAATGGCTTCCACCACCGAATCGCCCACCGGCAGGCGGCGCACGAGGCGCTGGGCCGTGAGCAGGTCTTCCACGCTCATGGCGGCGCGCGGCTTGGTTTCTTCCGCGCCCGTGGTGTCGAACAGGATGCGGCGTTCCGCATCGCGGTCGGGATAGTCCACGTCGATTTCCATCAGGAAGCGGTCGAGCTGGGCTTCCGGCAGGGGATAGGTGCCTTCCTGCTCCAGCGGATTCTGGGTGGCCAGCACGTGGAAGGGCTTGGGCAGGTCGTGCCGCTCCCCCGCGACGGTGACATGGTATTCCTGCATGGCCTGCAGCAGGGCGGACTGGGTGCGCGGGCTGGCGCGGTTGATCTCGTCCGCCATCAGAAGCTGGGCGAAAATGGGCCCGCGAATGAAGCGGAACGCGCGCTTGCCGCCGGCGCTTTCCTCCAGCACCTCGGCGCCGAGGATGTCCGACGGCATCAGGTCCGGCGTGAACTGGACGCGGCGGGCGTCGAGGCCGAGCACGGTGCCCATGGTTTCCACAAGCTTGGTCTTGGCGAGGCCCGGCACGCCCACCAGAAGCCCGTGGCCGCCGGCGAGAATGGTGATAAGGGCATGGTCGATCACCGCTTCCTGGCCGAAGATGACCGAGGCGATGGCATTGCGGGCGGTGCGCACGCTGGCCGCGGCGGCTTCCGCATTGCGGATGATCATCTGGTCCAGATCGAACGTCTCGCTTGCTGCCGACATCCACGCTTCTCCTTTGGCGAGGCATCTTCCCGCCCAAAGACGGCAAGACGAGGCCCGCAAATCCACCTTCCCGACGCTAAAGTTCGCGGAGGCCGGAACGACCAGCTTACGATATGTTTGCGCCGCGTCGAACCACAGCTTCGCATACGCACAAGTTCGCATGCTCAACTCATCGCGAGGAGCCCATGACAGACAGCCGCGATGCAGCGCCCCAAATGCCGTTCCAGGCGCCGGCGCAGATCGCCTCCGCGCCCGGCGGTTCGGGGCGGCTCGACGCCCTGATGGCGGCGGCTTCCGCTGCCGGCGGCCGGGGGCCGGCCCCCGTGGAGTTGTGGAATCCGCCGGACTGCGGCGATATCGACATGCGCATCGCCGCCGACGGCACCTGGTTCTACGCCGGTACTCCGATCGGCCGTCCGGCCCTGGTGCGGCTGTTCGCCTCCGTGCTGACGCGCGAGGACGGGCGGTTCGTGCTGAAGACACCGGCCGAGAAGGTGGGGCTGATGGTGGAGGATGCCCCATTCCTCGCGGTGGATTTCGCGGAAGAACTGGCGGAAGAGGGCAAGGTGCTGGTGTTCCGCACCAATCTCGACGACATCGTGCGCTGCGGCCCCGGCCACGATTTGCGCTTCGCGCCCGGCGAGGGGGTTGGCGAAGTGCGCCCCTACCTCCATGTACGGCGCGGGCTGGAGGCGCGCCTCACCCGCGCCGCGTTCGTGGATCTGGTGGAGCACGGCGAGGTGCGGGACGTCGAGGGCGTGGCCATGTTCGGCATCGCCTCCGGCGGCTGCTTCTATCCCATGATGGCGGCGGCCGAACTGGACCGGGCCTCGACATGACGGAGTTGCTGAAGACGCGCATGGACACGTTCGAAGATTTCCGGGTCCGCGCGCGGACCCGGCTGCGGCACGCTCCGCCGCCGCCCTTTTCCGAGGCGAGCGCGGCGGGCCTCAACGGGGACCACGCGCTGGCCGCCGATCCCGCCGCCGTCCTGCCCCGCCGCGCGCCGCGCCATGCCGCCGTGCTGGTGCCCATCGTCGCGCGGCCGGAGCCGAGCGTGCTGCTGACCCTGCGCTCGCCCCACCTCTCCCACCACCCGGGCCAGATCGCCTTTCCCGGCGGGCGCATGGACCCGGAGGACAAGGACGAGGTGGCGGCGGCGTTGCGCGAGGCCAAAGAGGAAGTGGGCATCGCCGCCCATTTCATCGAGCCCCTGGGGTTTCTCGACGGATATCTCTCCAGCACCGGCTTCTGGATCGCCCCCGTGGTGGCGCGGCTGAGCCCCGAGTATGAGATGACGCTCAATCCCGGCGAAGTGCAGGAGGCGTTCGAGGTGCCGCTGGCCTTCCTGATGACGCCGGCGAACCATCTGCGGCAGTCCGGCGAGCGCAACGGCGTGCTGCGCCATTTCTATGCCATGCCCTATCGCGAGCGCTTCATCTGGGGCGCCACGGCGGGAATCCTGCGCAATCTGTACGATCGGGTCTATGGCTGATGCTGCGCACCCTCCTCATCGAAGGCGGCCTGTTCCTCACGCCGTTCGTTCTCTATGCCCTGCTGCTGCTGGTGACGCGCGGCTCCATTCTGCCGGCGGAATGGTCGCCGCGCATGATGGGGGTGCTGTCGGTCATCGCCATCGCGCTCATGGCGCTCGGCCTGCTCGCGTTCGAGCATGGGCGCGGCGCCCCGCCGGGCACCCGCTATATCCCCGCCGAGGTGAAGGACGGGGTGCTGGTTCCCGGCCGCTTCGAATGAGCGCGCCTTCGCTCGCCGATGCCGCCTGGTTCACGGCCGCGCCGCTGCGCCGGGTGCTCGGCGCGCTGGATGGCGCGGGCGAGGAGACGCGCGTGGTGGGCGGCGCGGTGCGCAACGCCTTGCTGGGGCGGCCGGTGAGCGAAGTGGATCTCGCCACCACCGCCCTGCCGGAAGAGACCATGCGCCGCGCACGCGACGCCGGGCTGAAGGCGGTGCCCACCGGCCTTGCCCACGGCACGGTGACCGTGGTCGCCGACGGCACGCCGTTCGAGGTGACCACCCTGCGCGAGGATGTGGAGACCGATGGGCGCCATGCGGTGGTGCGCTTCGGCCGCGATTGGCGGGCCGACGCCGCGCGGCGCGATTTCACCATGAATGCGCTTTATGCCGACGCGCAGGGAGCGGTGATCGACCTGGTGGACGGGCTGGCTGATCTGCGCGCGCACCGGGTGCGCTTCATTGGGGAAGCGCAAACGCGCATCCGCGAAGATCACCTGCGCATCCTGCGCCTGTTCCGCTTCCATGCTGCCTATGGGCGCGGACCCATGGATGCGGCGGCCCTCACCGCCGCCATCCGTCTGCGGGCGGGCATTCTGCGCCTGTCGCGCGAGCGCGTCGGGAGCGAATTGCTCAAGCTGCTCGCCGTGCCGAATGCCGCGGCGACCGTGCGGCTGATGAGCGAGACCGGATTCTTGCCGACCATCCTGGCCGGTGTCCCGGACCTCATTTCCCTTGAGCGCCTCGCGGCATTGGAAGCCGCGCTCGGCGAGCCGCCCGATGCGGTGCGGCGCCTCGGCGTTTTGGCCGTGCGCATTGGCGAGGATGCGGCGCGGCTGCGCGAGCGGCTGCGGCTGTCCAACGAGGCGTTCAAGCGGCTCCAGGGCATGGCGGGCGCGGCGGGTGCGGCGATGGACGCGCGGCAGGCCCGCTCCGTCATCTACCGGCTCGGGCGCGCCGCGTTCGAGGATCGGCTCCTGGCGGGGGCGGCGCACGGTGCTTGGGCCAGCGGGGAGGTGGCGCCGCTGCTGGCTCTGGCCCGCTCCTGGCCGGTGCCGGCCGCGCCCTTCTGCGCCGCCGATCTCATCGCCCAGGGGCTCAAGCCGGGCCCGGCGCTTGGGGCTGCGCTGGCCCGCATGGAAGAAGCGTGGATCGCCGCCGATTTTCCCGCAGACGCGCAGAGCCTTCGTGCCTTGATGGCGCTCGCCCGCCCCTGAAACGAAAAAGGCCCTTCCGGGGAAGGGCCTTCCAGTTCGAGCACCGCGCGGTGTCGAATGCGGCATGTGCAATGCTGCGCGGGACGTGACCTGCCGGGCGGAGCGCCCGATCAGCAATCAGTCCTCTTCGTCTTCTTCTTCGTCTTCGTCGAGATCGAATTCCTCGATCTCCAGCGCGTCGAGGGCGACCGCCGGAAGCTTCTGAGTCCGGAATTCGACCACTTCCTCGGCGAACCACAGCACTTCGACGATCTCGCCTTCGACGGCGACGACGGTTAAAGCGGGGCTGCCGGACTTGAGTTGAACGATTTCACCGGGCGCGAAGGCCATTGCAGCATCTCCTCAACAGATGCCCTCCGCCTAAACGGCTTCTATGACAGTGCCATCACACAGCCGAGGCGAAGCGCCGCAAACCGCAATTTAAGGCCATTTTACCACCGGCGGCATGGAGGAGAGGATGGAGGCGACATTGCCGCCGGTCTTCAGGCCGAAGATTGTGCCCCGGTCGTACAGCAGGTTGAATTCCACATAGCGCCCGCGCCGCACCAGTTGCTCCTCCCGGTCGTCCGCGGTCCAAGGCGTCGCGAAATTGTCCCGCACGAGGCGGGGATAGATGTCCAGGAAGGCGCGGCCCACATCCTGCGTGAAGGCGAAATCCGCGCCGAAATCGCCGCTGTCCAGCCAGTCGTAGAAGATGCCGCCGATGCCGCGCGGCTCGTTGCGGTGCTTGAGGAAGAAATATTCCTCGCACCAGGCTTTGAGCCGGGCATAGTCCGCCACCGCGTGAGGGGCGCACGCGGCCTCCATTGCCGCATGGAAGGCGACGGTATCGGGATCGTCCTGGGTCCGGCGGCGCTCCAGCACCGGGGTGAGATCGGCGCCGCCGCCGAACCAGCTCTTGGTGGTGACGACGAAGCGCGTGTTCATGTGCACGGCCGGCACATGGGGATTCGCCATGTGCGCGATCAGCGAGATGCCCGAGGCCCAGAAGCGCGGATCTTCCGCCGCGCCGGGGATCTGGGCGCGGAACTCGGGGGCGAATTCTCCGAACACGGTGGAGGTGTGTACGCCCACCTTCTCGAACAGTCGCCCGCGCATGAGCGCCATGGTGCCGCCGCCGCCCGGCGCGCCGCTGTGATCGGTGCGGTTCCAGGGGGAGCGCTCGAAGGTCGCAGACGGCCCGGCATAGAGCGCGGCGGGCGCCTGCGCCTCCAGCGCCTCGAAGGCGGCGATGATGCGGCCTTGCAGCTCCTCGAACCAGGCACGGGCGCGGGCTTTGCGATCCTCGATATCGGATGGGAGCATGAACGATCCTTGCGCGACGACGCCCCGTTCTGCGCCAGTGCGCTCGCAAGTTCAACGCATGACGGCTGACGCTGCGGCTCCATGAATGTTTGATGCCGTCCCCCCGCATGATATCTGCGGTGTGGGGTGGGGGCGAAGCATGGGGCCGTTGGGGCGATCAGATGTGGCGGTGCAGACCGGAACGAGCGCCCGCACGGACGCGCGGCCGCTGTTCGCCGCGACCTTCTGCCTCTTCGCCCTTGGCCTGTATGCGTGGGCCAATCCCTATCTGGCGGCGCCCGCCTTCTGGGCGGAGGACGGGCTGGTCTTCTGGAACGCGGCCTATTCCGAGCCCCTCTACCAGCCGTTTCTGGAGCCCTATGCGGGCTATCTGCACCTGATTCCGCGGCTGATCGCGGCGAGCGCCAGCCTGCTTCCCTACAAGGTGCAGCCCGCCTTCTACGCCTATGCCAGCGTTGCCTTTTCGGCGTGGACCGCGGCGCTCGTGTGTGTCTCGGTGCAGCGGCCCGCGGTCGGCCTGGCGTTTGCGCTGCTGATGGTCGTGGTGCCCCACACGGGCGAGGTTTGGGTAACCCCCACCAATCTGCAATGGATCATGGCGTGCGCCTTGCCGGTGATCGCGCTCTCGCCCGTACCCGAGAGCCGGTTCGTGCGTATCAGCCAATTGGCCTTTATGGGGCTGGCGGCCCTCACCGGGCCGTTCATGGTGCTGAGCGCGCCGCTCTGGGCGGTGCGCGCGGTGCGGTGCTGGCGCGCGCGCGACCGGCACGGCGCCGCGCTGGTGGCGATCGCGGCGGCGGGCGCGCTGGTGCAGCTTTATTTCATGACGCGACAGGCGGTCACGGTGGACGCGGCGGGGACGGTTCGGGATTTTCCGCTGGCGCTGAGCACCTTCCTGCTGCGCTGGATGGTTCAGTGCACGGGCCCCATCTCGGTGCTCAGCCTTTTGTTCATCGTCACCCTGCTGGGCAGCCTGATTTTCGGCCGGGACCGGGTGTTGCGCGCCGGCTGCCTCGGCTTTGGGCTTATGATCCTGCTCGCGACCGCCCACAAGTTCGCCAATGCGATCGAGGGCCTGAACGCGCCCAATGCGGATCGCTATTTCTTCATCCCTTCGGTGATGGCGGCCTTCATCTGGGCGAGCCTGGTGGCGGACCCCGGCGCGCGGTGGCTTCGCCTGCCCGCGGGCCTGCTGCTGCTGCAATTCGTCTTCCAGGCGGTGACGACGCCGTTGGCGGAGCGCAAGCCCACGGAGTTCGCCGCCAACTGGCGCGGCTATGCGCATCTCATCGGCAAGCAGGACGTCACCGTGACTTTTCCGCCCAACTGGCAGATGGTCGTCAAGGCGAAATAGCGCCTCAGGCGGCGGGACCGACCTGTGCCGTCACCGCCGCCCACAACGCCTCGACCGCCGCATTCTGCCGGGCGCGCGGACGGAACAGGCGGATTTCCATGGCAATCTGATCGTCCGCGCCGCCGGCACGGGCGAGGCGCTCGGCTTCCAGATCGGCGGCAACGAGGCTGAGCGGGACCCAAGCGATGCCGCGCCCGTCCCGCGCCAGCGTCACCAGCACGCCCGCCAGATGCGAGGTGAAGGCCGGTTCCCCGCCGTCGCGGCGCGCCACGCCCGAGGCCGCGAGAATGCGCCCCATGCCGGATGTGGGCGCATAGGCGAGATACGGCCCGCCGACCCGCACCCGTGCCGGGGTGCCCACCGGCACCAGCCGGTCTTCGCCGATGGTGGTGGAGAGAAAGGCCGGCTCCTCCAACCGCGTGCGTGCCGCCGGGTGATGGTGGCACAGAAGCAGATGCGCCTTGCCCTCCACCATCAGATTCTCGCAGGCGACCATGTGGTCGGCGGTAAGCTCGAAGGTGGCCGGGGAATCGAGCCGCGCCTCCAGGTCGCGCAGCCAGGGCGGGAAAAAGGTGAGCGAGAGCACGTGGGTCGCGGCGAAGCGGATGGTCGCGCCGCTCGCCTGGGCGGCGACGAGGGCCTCGTGCCGGCCTTGATGCAGCCGCCGCAGCGTCTCTTCCGCCACCGGCCGCAGGCGCTCGCCCGCCGCCGTCAGGCGCACCGAATGGGTGGTGCGCTCCACCAGCGGCACGCCGACCCACTCCTCCAGGGCCCGGATGCGCCGGCTGAAGGCGGATTGGCTGACCGCGCGCTTGCCCGCCGCGCGGGAAAAGCCGCCTTCGTCCAGCAGGGCCAGGAAGTCTTCGAGCCAGATCGTGTCCATGCGGCACCGGAATAGCGACGCGGGAGCCTAGCGCAGGACGGCGCGTGTGCCCAATCGATCGCGGGCGTCAGCCCTTCGCGTCGGCCTTGATGAGGTCGGCGGCCTTCTCCGCGATCATCATGACCGCCGCCTGGGTGTTGGCCGAGACGATGGTGGGCATGATCGAGGCATCCACCACCCGCAGACCGTCGAGCCCGTGCACCTTCAGGCGCGGATCCACCACGGCGGAGGGGCCCGTGCCCATCGCGCAGGTGCCGATGGGGTGGTAGATGGTCTGTCCCGTGGTGCGCGCGAAATTGAGCCATTGCGCGTCGCTCTGCACGTCCGGGCCGGGGTTCATCTCATAGGCGCGATAGGGGTCCATGGCCTTCTGCGCGATGATGGCGCGGGCGATCTTCATGCCGCCGACGAGGCTGTCGCAATCCTCCTGCACCGCCAGGAAGTTCGGGCGGATGGAGGGCTGCGCGAACGGATCCGCCGATTTCACATGGATCGAGCCCACGGATTGCGGGCGCAATTGGGTGACGCCGATGGTCATGCCCGGCAGATGGTCCAGCGCCCGGTCGGCGGCGTTGGCATAGCTTGCGTGCATGAAGAAATATTGGATGTCGGGGGTTTCCAGCTCCGGCCGGGTCTTCACGAAGCCATGGGCGAGCCCGGTTCCGAGGGTGAGGATGCCGGTGCGGGTGAGGAAATATTGCGCCACCGCGCGGGCGAGCTTCACGCCGCGCGTCTGCTCGTTGAGGGTGATGGGCAGCTTCACCCGCCAGTTCATGCGGGTGGCGAAATGGTCGCGGTAATTGTTGCCGACGCCGCTCAGCGCGTGGAACACCGGCAGGCCGGCGGCTTTGAGCGTGTCGGGATTCCCGATGCCGGAAAGCTCCAGCAATTGCGGCGATTGCACCGCCCCGGCGGTGAGGAGGATTTCACCGCGCGTGGCCGCGACGACATCGCGCGAGCCCAGCCGGTAGCGCACGCCGCTCGCCCGGCGGCCGTCGAATTCCAGCTTCAGCGCATGGGCGTGGGTGACCACCTTCAGGTTCGGCCGGCCGAGCGCGGGGCGCAGATAGGCGTCCACCACGGTCCAGCGCCGGCCGTCCTTCTGGTTCACCTGATAATAGCCGAAGCCCTCCTGGTCGGGGCCGTTATAGTCCGGGTTGCGGGCAAAGCCGGCTTCCTCGGCGGCCTCTATGAACGCCTCCGAGAGCACCGGCCGCTCGGCCACCCGCACCACGTTCAGCGGCCCGGAGGTGCCGCGCGAGGGGTCGGCGCCCGGCGCGACGAAGGTCTCCATTTTCTTGAAATAGGGCAGCACGTCCGCGGCGCTCCAGCCGGTCGCGCCGCGCTGGGCCCAGCCGTCGTAATCCTGCGGCTGGCCACGCACATAGATCATGCCGTTGATGAGGGTGGAGCCGCCGAGACCCTTGCCGCGCGGCACCACGATCTCGCGGTTTCCGGTGTTCTCTTCCTTTTCGGTGGTGAAGCGCCAGTTGAACGCGGCACCGCTCAGAAGCTTGGAGAAACCGGCGGGGATGGGAATCCAGAAGCCGTTGTCCGGTCCTCCCGCCTCGAGCAGCAGCACGCTGCGCTTGGGGTCTTCCGAGAGGCGCGCGGCGAGGATGCACCCGGCGGTGCCGCCCCCGACGATGATGTAGTCGAACGTTTCCATGCCATCCCCCTTTGGGGTCTCTTCTTGCTGGGGCTCCGGCCCGCGCTCAGGGCGCGCGGACCGGCAGCACCTTTCCGGGATTGAGCCGCTGGTGCGGATCGAGGGCGCCCTTCAGGATCGCGCACAGGGCCGTCTCCTCCGCCGAGCGGCGGCGCAGGAGTTCCTCGACCCGATATTGGCCGATGCCGTGCTCGGCCGAGATGGACCCGCCGAAGCTTGAGACCACATCGTGCACGAGGCGGTTGATGGCGGCGCCGTCGTGGCTGGCGTCCACCAGCACGTTGTAGTGCAGATTGCCGTCGCCCACGTGGCCGAACACGTTGGCCCGCGCGCCCGGCGCGCCCGCCGCGAGCGCGGCGTCGGCCGCTTCCAGGAAGGCGGGAATGTCGGTGATGGGCACGGAGACGTCGTGCTTCAGGCTCTTGCCCTCGCGCGCCTCGCCTTCCGAAATGTGCTCCCGCAGCGCCCAGAGCTGGGCCGCCTGGGCGCCGGATTCCGCCACCACCCCGTCGAGCGCGATCTCCTGTTCCAGGGCTGCGGAAAGCGCGGTCTCCGCCGCCTCGCGCAGGCCGTTCAGGCTCGCGCCGGCCTCGATCAACACGAACCAGTCGCCGGCGGCGATCGGCGGCGTCAGCCCGGCGTGCCGGCGCACCAGATCGAACGATTGGGCGGAGATCAGCTCGAACGCGGAGATGGAATCGCCCAATTCGTCCTGCGCCAGGTCCAGCAGATGCAGAGCGGCCGCGGGGGAGGGCACGCTCAGCAGCGCCGTCACCGTGTGCTTGGGGCGCGGCACGAGGCGCAGGATGGCGGCGGTGACGATGCCGAGCGTGCCCTCGCTGCCGATGAAGATCTGCTTCCAGTCGTAGCCGGCGTTGTCCTTGCGCAGGCGCCGCATGCCGTTGACGATGGTGCCGTCGGCCAGCACCACTTCGAGGCCCAGCACCAGCGCGCGCGTCATGCCGTAGCGCAGCACGTTCACCCCGCCCGCATTGGTGGAGACGATGCCGCCGACGGTGGCCGAGCCTTCCGCGGCAAGGCTCACCGGCAGCAGGCGGCCGGCCTCGGTGGCGGCGTCCTGCGCCACCTTGAGAATGCAGCCGGCCTCCGCCTCGATCGTCATGCCGATGGGGTCGAGCCCGCGGACGGCGTTCATGCGGGTGAGGGAGAGCACCACCTGGGCACCCGAGGCATCGGGCACCGCGCCGGCCGCAAGGCCGGTATTGCCGCCCTGGGGCACCAGCGCCGCGCCGGCCTCGGCGCAGGCGCGCACGATCTGGGAGACTTCGGCCGTGGATGCGGGACGGACCACGCACAGCGGCTTGCCCGGAAATTGCCGGCGCCAGTCGATGGCGTAGAGCTCCATGTCGGCGTCGCCGGTGATGAGCCCGGCGGGGCCGACGATCTGCGAAAGGCGCGTCAGCAGCGCGGCGTGGGTGTCGCTCGCGTTGCTCATGATGCGGCCTGCGTCAATGCGGTCGGCGCAAGCGGCGTGCCGCGCGCGGCCATGGCGATCGCGAGCCCGTCCACCACTTCCGGCGTGCCGGCATAGGCGGCGCGCTCCAGCACCTTGGAGATGGTGGGGGAGGCTTCCTTGCCGGTGACGCGCTGGATCGGCTGGTCGAGCCAGTCCATGTAGCGGCGCTGGATCTCGTCGGCGAGGAAGCTGCCGTAGGAGGTGCCCACCGAGCCCTGCTCGACGATCAGTACATTGTTGGTCTTGCGGATGCTTTCGCCGATCGTGTCCCAGTCCAGCGAGGCGCGGTCGAGGGTGCGCAGGTCGACGATCTCGGCATCGACGCCGAGCTGCTCCACCGCTTCGCGGCTGCGCGCCACCATGGCCGAATAGGTGAGGATGGTGAGATCGTTGCCCGGGCGCACCACGCGCGCCTTGCCGAGCGGGATGATGTAGTCGAGGTCCTCGGCCGGGATCGTCCCCATGGTCTGGTAGAGGTCCACATGCTCGATCACGAGCACGGGATCGTTGCAGGCCAGGGCCGCATTCATCAGGCCCACATAGTCGAACGGGGTCGAGGGGGCGACGATGCGCCAGCCGGGCGAGGTGGCGAACACGCCCGCCGGGTCCAGCGAATGCTGGGAGCCGTAGCCGGTGCCCATGGCGATCTTGGTGCGCAGCACCAGCGGCACGTCCACGTCGGCGCCGAACATATGGCGCGCCTTGCCGATCTGGTTGAACACCTGGTCGGCGGCGACCCACATGAAGTCGGGATACATGAATTCGATGATCGGCCGGTAGCGTCCGTCCATGGCAAGCCCTCCTGCGAGGCCGGCGAATGCGCCCTCGCTGATGGGGGTGCCGAATACACGGCCGGGAAAGGCGGCGGCAAGGCCGCGTGTGGCGCCATTGGTGCCGCCCTTCAGGCGATGGATGTCTTCGCCCATGATCACCAGCGTCTCGTCGGTCTCGAAACGGCGGTGAAGCACGTCGGCGATGGCGTCCACGAACTTGCGTTCCGTGGTGGCGCCGGCGAAGGTCGAAGCCTCCTCCGCGCGCTTGTCCGTCAGCTCGGACAGGTCGCCGCGAATGCCGGTATCCACGAAGCCGACGTCGGGCCAGAGCGCCACCTGGATGCGGCGCCGGTTGCCGTCCGGCTCCACGAGGCGGGCCGCGACTTCCCCCATCAGCGCCTTGCAGCGCTCGCGCAGCGCGTCCAGATCGACTTGGCTCAGCGCGCCCCGCTTCACCAAGGCGCGGCCGGTGCGGTCGATGGGATCGCGGGCGCGCCAGGAGGATTCCTCCTCCTTCGTGCGATAGCCGAAGGCCGAGCCGGGCAGCGGGCCGTTCTGGTGGAAATAGCGATAGACCTCGGCCTCGATCACGGTAGGCCCCTGGCCCGAGCGCATGACGGCAAGGGCTTCCTGGGTCGCGAGATGGACCGCGAGCGGGTCCATGCCGTCCACCCGCCAGGAGGGGATGCCGAAGCCGGGGCCGCGGCCGGAGAGGCGCGGATCGCGCGTCGCTTCCGCGACTGTGGTGGCGACCGCATAGCCATTGTTCTCGATGAAGAACAGCAGCGGCAGGTTCCAGGCGGCGGCGAGATTCATGGTCTCCAGCACCGCGCCGATGTTCACCGCGCCGTCGCCGAAATAGGTGATGGCGACATCGCCCGTGCCGGCGAGCTTGTGGGCCATGGCCGCGCCCGCCGCCAGCGGCACGCCGCCGCCGACGATGGCATTGGTGCCGATGGCGCCGGCGTCCCCCCAGCGCAGGTGCATGGAGCCGCCGCGCCCATGGCCGAAGCCCGGCTCAAGCCCGAGAATCTCCGCCAGCGACTGGTAGAGCAGCGGCTCGGTGCCCGCCGGGAAATCCGCCTTCGGGTCGATGCCGGGGGCGATATAAGCGAGCGCCTTGGCGAGAAACTGGTGATGGCCGCGATGGGAGCCGTTCACCTGGTCGCCCGGCCGCAGGCCGACGATGGAGCCGGCAGCGCCGCCTTCCTGGCCGACCGAGGAATGGGCGGGACCGTGCACGAGGCCCTCGCCGGCCAGTTCGAGCACCGTTTCCTCGAACGCGCGGATGAGGTTCATCTGGGTGAGGAGCTCGCCCAGGAGCTTGGGGTCTGCCTGCTGCCAGTCGGCTTCGGTGGTGCGCAGCTCGATCCAGGGTGCCGCGGCTTGCAGCGCGATGCGGTCCGGCATTGTCATTCTCCTCAAGATCGGCCGGTCGGGCCGTTCTCTGCGTCCAAATCTTTAGAGATATCCGTAGGCGGCCCAGCCGCCGTCGACGCCGAGCACCTGCCCGGTGATGGCGCCGGCGTGGTCGCTGGCGAGGAACACCGCCGCCTGCGCCACCTCGTCGGGTGTGATCAGCCGGCCGATGGGGGTGCGCTTTTGCAGGCGGTCGAGATCGAGCCGGCCGCGCGCGGCGAGATCGTCCAGGAACGGCGTGCGCACATAGCCCGGCGCGATGGCGTTGACCCGCACGCCCCGCGCCGCCCATTCCACCGCCAGCGCCTTCGCCATCATGACGACGCCGGCCTTGGAGACGCAGTAGCCGATGCGCTCCGGCGCGGCGACGACGCCATACATGGAAGCCATGAGCAGGATCGAGCCGCGCCCGCGCTCCAGCATCCGCCGGCCCGCTTCCTGGGCGGTGAGGAAGACGCCGGTGAGGTTGATGTCCATCACCCGCTGCCAGTCGGCGTCGGTGACGTCGAGGGTGGGCTGGTTCGAGGATATGCCCGCGTTCGCCACCACGATGTCGAGCCCGCCGAAGGCGTCCGCGGCATCGCAGGCGCGCGCCACGTCGGCGCGGCTGGTGACGGAGCCGGAAACCGCGACGGTCTCGCCCAGCTCCGCCGCGACAGCGCCCGACTCCGGATCGGGATCGAGCAGCACCAGGCGCGCGCCCTGGGCGCGCAGCGCCCGGCTGATCGCAAGGCCGATGCCCGAGGCGCCGCCGGTCACCAGGGCGCAGCGATCCTTCAGCAGGCCGAAGGCCGGGAGCGCGGGGGAGGGCAGCGCGTTCACGGTTCCATTCCGACGAACTTCGCCATCAGGTCGAGCTGGCAATCCAGCATCGGCTGGCCCGGCTGGGTGCGGCAGCCGCGCGCCTGCGCGGCCGCGAGCAATGCCGTGGTGACGGGCTGCATGATGATCTCGGCGACGATCTGGTCGGGCGTCAGGCAGGAGGCGTCCAGGGGCAGCGGATCGCCCTCCTTCAGGCCGAGCGAGGTGGCGTTCACCACCAGGTCGTGGCCGGAGGCGTCGGGAGTCCCGATGTCCACCTGCAGGTTCGGGAACGGGCCGGCGAGGCGTCCGGCGAGGTCTTCCGCCTTGGCGCGGGTGCGGTTGGCGATGGTGAGGCGCGACACGCCCGCCTGGGCCAAAGCGAAGGCGATCGCGTTCGCCGCGCCGCCGGCGCCGGCGAGATAGGCGCTGCGGCCTTCCGGCTCGATGCCGTTCCGCCGAAGGCCGGCGACGAAGCCGTGTCCGTCCAGCATCTCGCCCACGAGCCGCCCGTCCGCCTCGCGGCGGATGGTGTTGACGGCGCCGATGAGACGCGCGCTCTCGCTCACTTCGTCGCACAGATCGACGATGGCTGTCTTGTGCGGCACGGTGACGATGAGGCCGCCGAGATTGCGCAGCAGCTTGAGCCCGCCGACCACGGCGGCGAGATCGTCGGCGCTGGCGTGAAGGGGCACCAGGACGCCGTCATAGCCGACCCGCTGCATCAGCGCATTGAGCGCCTGGGGCGTTTTCACATGGTGGATGGGATCGGCCAGGATGCCGAAGAGGCGCGTGTGTCCGGTGATCTCAGTCATGTCATCCCGCCAGCGTGTATGCGGTCTTCACCGCCGTGTAGAATTCGCGGGCATAGGCGCCCTGCTCGCGCGGGCCGTAGGACGAGCCCTTCCGGCCGCCGAACGGGGCGTGATAATCGACGCCCGCGGTGGCGAGGTTCACCATCACCATTCCGGCCTGGGAGCGGCGGCGGAAGTCGCTCGCATGCTTGAGCGAGGTGGTGCAGATGCCGGAGGAGAGGCCGAACTCGGTGTCGTTGGCGACCGCCAGCGCTTCCTCGTAATTGCGCACGCGGATCACGCTCGCGACCGGCCCGAAGATCTCCTCGCGGTTGATGCGCATGGCATTGTCGGTCTCGGTCATCAGCGCCGGGGCCATGTAATAGCCGGGCGTGCCGCGCTCCAGGCGCTCGCCGCCGATCACCTTGGCGCCTTCCGCCTTGCCGATGCCGACATAGTCCAGGTCCTGCTCGAGCTGGTCCTGGCTGACCACCGGGCCGATGTCGGTGCCGGCTTTCAGCGCATCGTCCACGGTCAGCGCGGCGAGGCGCTCGGACAAGGCGGCGACGAACCGGTCGTGGATCTCGCTCTCGACGATCAGGCGCGAGGAGGCGGTGCAGCGCTGGCCGGTGGAATAGAAGGCGCCGTTCACCGCGGCTTCCACCGCCGTCTTCAGGTCCGCGTCGTCCAGCACCACGAGCGGGTTCTTGCCGCCCATCTCCAGCTGGAACTTGGCGCCGCGCGCCACGAGATCGCCGGCGATGCGGCGGCCCACCGGCACCGAGCCGGTGAAGGAGATGGCGCGCACCTTGGGCGAATTCACCAGCGCGTTGCCCACCTGCGAGCCGGGGCCCATCACCAGATTGAACACGCCTTCCGGCAGGCCGGAGCGGGCGATGATCTCCGAAAGCGCCCAGGCCGAGCCGGGCACCAGTTCCGCCGGCTTGAACACCACGCAATTGCCGTAGGCGAGCGCGGGCGCGATCTTCCAGGCGGGAATGGCGATGGGGAAATTCCACGGCGTGATGAGCCCGACCACGCCCTCCGGCTCGCGGGTGATTTCCACTTCCACGCCCGGCCGCACCGAGGCGAGCTTGTCGCCGGTGAGGCGCAGCGCCTCGCCGGAGAAGAATTTGAACACACGGCCGGCGCGCGTGGCTTCACCGATCCCCTCGGCCAGCGTCTTGCCTTCCTCGCGCGAGAGCAGGGTGCCGAGCTCTTCCCTGCGGGCGAGGATTTCCGTGCCGATGCGGTCGAGCGCGTCGGCGCGCAGTTCCGGGCTCGCGGCAGCCCAGGCCGGAAAGGCGGTGAAGGCGGCATCGATGGCGGCTTGCGCCTGCGCGCCGTCGGCGAGGGCGTATTCGCCCACCAGGTCGTCGAGATTGGAGGGATTGATGTTGCGGTTGACCCGCGTGCCCTCGACCCAATCGCCGGCAATGAAGTTCTTATGCAGCATGGGAAGGATTCCGGGGGTTCAAATGCCGAGATAGACGGTCTTGATGTGAGGATCGGCCAGCAGGCCGGGGCCGGTGTTCTCGATGGCGATATGGCCGTTCTCGATCACATAGGCGCGGTCGGCGATCTTCAGCGCGTGGAACGCCTTCTGCTCCACCAGCAGCACGGTCGTGCCCATTTTGCAGATGCGGTCGAGCACATCGAACATCTGCTGCACGATGATGGGGGCAAGGCCGAGCGAAGGCTCGTCCAGCATCAGCAGCTTCGGCGCCGCCATCAGGCCGCGCGCGATCGCCACCATCTGCTGCTCCCCGCCCGAGAGTGAGCCGGCCATCTGGCTCAGGCGCTCGCGCACGCGGGGGAAGATGTCCAGCACTTCCTCGAAGCGCCGGGCGGCGCCTTCCCGCGCCTTCGGGTGGTAGCAGCCCATCAGCACGTTGTCCTTCACGGTCATGACCGGGAACAGCTGGCGCGCCTCCGGCACCATGACGAGACCGCGCCCGACGATCTCCGCCGGGTCGAGCTTGTCGATGCGCTGGCCGTCGAAGACGATCTCGCCGCGCCCCGGCTTCACCAGCCCGGAGATCGCCCGCAGCAGGGTGGTCTTGCCGGCGCCGTTGGCGCCGATGATGGTGACCACCTCGCCGCGCCCGACGTGGATCGACACGTCTTCGAGGATCACCGTGCGGCCATAGCCGGCCGAAATCTCAGAGACCTTGAGCATCGGCATAATCCTCCCCGAGATAGGCTTCGATCACGCGGCGGTCGCGCACCACCTCCTGCGGCGGGCCCTCCGCGATCAGCTTGCCGGAATCGATCACCGCGATCCGGTCCGACAGGCTCATGATGGCCTGCATGTTGTGCTCGATGGCGACCACGGTGACGCCGTGGTCGCGGATGGTGCGGATGAGCTGCACCATGCGCTGGGTGTCGGCCTGGCTCTGGCCGGCCATCACTTCGTCCAGCAGCAGGATGTTGGGCTCGGTGGCGAGCGTGCGCGCCACTTCCAGGCGCTTGAGGCCGCCGATGGGCAAGGTGCCGGCCTCGACATCCTTCACGTCGTCGAGGCCCACCACCTTCGCCACGCGCAGGGCGGCGGCGCGCGCGTCCTCCACCCTGGGATGGCGCAGGAAAGCGCCGATCATGATGTTCTCCAGCACGGTGAGCTTGCCGAACGGCTGGACGATCTGGAACGTGCGGCCGATGCCCATGCGGGCGAAGCCGTCGGCGCTCTTGGGGGTCACGGCCACCCCGTCGGGCCCGATGATCGAGACGGTGCCGGAGTTCGGCCACAGGAAGCCGGACAGCTGATTGAAGAAGGTGGTCTTGCCGGCGCCGTTCGGCCCGATGATGCCGAGAATCTCGCCGCGCTTCAGGGTGAGCGAGATGTTGTCGGTGGCGATGAGGCCGCCGAAGGTCTTCATCAGGTTCTTGGCGATCAGGATCGGCTCGCCGGGCGTGCCGGTGATGGCGGTGAGCGCGGGCGCCTCACGCACCGGGATCGCGCGGCCGCCGCCGGGCAAGGCGTCGATCCAGCGGCCGACGCGCTTGCCGAACGTGCCGACCAGGCCGCCGGGCAAGGTGAGGGTGATGATCACCAGCACCGTGCCGTAGACGAAGCCGTGCAGGCCGTTCGCCGAGGCGCCGAGCCAGCCGCGCGCCAGTTCCGCCAGCGGCACCACCAGCACCGTGCCGAGCAGCGGCCCCGCCACCGTGCCGAGGCCGCCGATCAGCGAGAACATGGCGATCTCGATGGAGGTGGCGAGCGAGAACATGGTCGCCGGTTCGAGGAATGTCATGTACATGGCGTGGAACGCGCCGACGAGCGCGGTGAGCGCCGCCGAAATGGCGATCGCCTGCAGCTTCACCCCGGTGTTGTTGACACCCGCCGCCAAGGCCGCCGGATCGCGCTCGCGCACCGCGGTGAGATAGAAGCCGAGGCGCGAATTGCGGATCAGATAGGACACCGCAATGCACAGCAGAAGCAGGCCGAAGGCAATGTAGAGATAATTGATCTTCTCGCGGAAGATCATCCACGTCCAACCGAGCTTCAGCGGCACGATCAGGCCCGCCGAGCCGCCGGTGACCTCGTGGAAATGGATCGACAGCAGGCGCACCACTTCCAGGAACGCGATGGTGGCGAGCGAGAAGAACGGGCCGCGCAGGCGGAAGCAGGGATAGCCGATGGCCAGCCCGACGATCGCCGCCAGCGCCGCGCCCACCAGCATGCCGAGCCACGGCGTGAGGCCGAAATGGGAGATCAGCAGCGCGGTGGTGTAGCCGCCGATGCCGTAGAACACCATGTGCCCGAGCGAGAGCTGGCCGGCATAGCCGCCGACGATGTTCCAGGCGGTGGAGAGCGCGGCGAACACGCAGATGGTGACGAACACATGCACCACGAACGGCGAGCCGGAGACCACCGGAATGATCAGCAGCAAGGCCAGCGCGATCAGCGAACAATAGACGCGCGGGTTGGTTACGGCGGCGAGCAGGCCGGGGCCCTTGCGATGCGCGGCGGGTGCGGAGGTGGCTTTCACGGTCATGGGATCACTCCGTCCCGCGGCCGAGGCCGAACAGGCCGGTCGGCTTGAAGATCAAGATCAGGATGAAGATCACGAAATAGACGACCTCCTTGAGGTCGGGGGCGATGTAATATCCCGAAAGACTATCCACGATGCCGATGATCATGGCGCCGAAGAAGGCGCCGTACATGGAGCGCATGCCGCCGAGCACCACCACCACGAAGGCGGTGAGCACGAAATAGGTGCCGATGGTCGGCGTCACGGGATAGAGCGGCATCACCAGCGCGCTGGCGAGGCCGACGCAGGCGGCGCCGAGGCCGAAGGCGATCACATAGATGCGGTCCACGCGCACGCCCATCAGCAGGGCGGCATTGCGGTTCTGCGCCGTGGCACGGATGGCGCGGCCGAGCGGCGTGGATTGCATGAACAGATGCAGACCCGCCACCAGCGCCAGGGCGCACACGAACATCACGATCTGGCCGATCACCAGGGTGAAGCCGCCGATGTTGACGGAATGCTGAACCACGGACGGGGGAACCGAATAGAGGTCGGCGCCGAAGATCATCAGCGCGAGGTTCATCAGCGCGGTGGACAGTCCGACGGTCGCGAAAATCTGGATATGCTCTTCCGCCGACAGCAGCGGCTGGATGATGAAGCGCTGCACCAGGGCGCCGAACGCGAACAGCAGCAGCACGATGGGAATGGCCGACACATAAGGGTGCAGGCCGAATTTCGCGGCGAGCAGATAGGCGCCGTACATGCCGACCATCAGGAACTCGCCATGGGCGAAGTTCACCACCCGGACGATGCCGAAGATGAGGGTCAGGCCAACGCTGATGATCGCGTACATGCTGCCGAGCAGGATGCCGTTGATCAGGAGCTGAATGAAAACGTCCATCGCGCGGACTCCAGGCGGACGGGGCGGGCGGAAAGCGCCGGGGGCAACGGCACGGCGAACGTCAACGGCCCCTGAGGGGACGGCCGACGACGTCTGGTTGAAAAACGGCCGCCGCTTTGGGGCGGCGGCCGCAAGGTGCAAGCCGGGAGGCTCAGTTGGTGCCGACGCCGACCTTCATCTTGGCGACGGCGGCGTCTTCCGGGAACACGGTGACGAGTTCGCCACCCTGCCACTGCATCAGGAAGGGAAGGGCGCGGGTGTTCTGGCCCTGCTCGGAGAATTTGGCGCCCCAGCCGGTGGCGGTGCTGCCCACGGGCAGGTCCACCTTCAGCACCTGGGCGCGGATGTTGTCGGCGGTGAGATCCTTGGACGCGGCGATGGCGTCGAAGAACACCTTGGCGCCCATATAGTTGGCAAGGCTATGGCCCGAGCGCGGATCGGTGCCGTACTTGGCCTTGTACTTGGTCACGAACTGCTCGATGCCCGGGGCCGCCTTCGGATTGGTGCGATACTGGGTGAAGTCCACGTCCAGCGCGCCCTCCATGTTCTCCGGGCCGACCGCCGCCACGGTGTCGCGCAACGAATAGCCGCCGCCGGCGCCGATCACCGCCTTGGGCTTGAAGCCCTGGTCCTTCATCTGGCGGAAGAACAGCACCGTGTCGTTCTGGTAGGAGGTCTGCAGCACCACATCCACGCCCGCGCTCTTCAGGCGCAGGATGACCGGAGTGAGGTCAACCGATTTCGCCGAATAAGCGAGCGCCTCGACAACGTTGAGCTTCTTCTCGGCCGCGCGGGTCTTCTGATAGCCCGACATGGTCTGACCGTAGAGCGAGTCTTCGTAGATGATGCCGATCTTCAATTCTTCCGGCTTCTTCCCGAGCGCCGGGGCGATGGCGTCCGGGATCGAATCGACCATGCGGACCGAGAAATCCTTGGCGGTCGCGTTGGTGCGGAAGACATTCTTGAAGCCGCGCTCGGTGATCGGATCGGACACCGCGCCCAGCTCGAAATAGGGGACACCTGCCAGCTCCGCCACCTGGGTCGCGGCGAGCGACAGGGACGAGGAATAGGTGCCGAAAATGGCGGAGACATTGTCCACCGAGGTCAGGCGGCGGGCTTCGCCCACGGCCTGGTTGGGGTCCACCGCATCACCCTTGATGAGGGTGATGGTCTTGCCGTTGATTCCGCCGGCGGCATTGCGCTCCTCGACGGCGATTTCCAGGCCGCGGAAGCTCTCATCGCCGAGCAGCGCAAGTCCGCCCGAGAACGGGTAGAGCGCGCCGAACTTGATGGTCTGCTGGGCGGCGGCGGGCGTGATGCCGGCAAGCGGCGCCGCGCTCAAAACCATAGCGGCAGCCAGCGCTGCCCGCGCAATCGTCCTCATCATTTCCTCCATAAAGCGCCGTAGACCGACGACATCAGCGACCGCTCGGGAGCGACCTTCCCTCTAACTTTGCAGATAACCAAGTTGCCTGACAAGTGGGAAATTGCTAACTTCGTATCCGAGTTGCGGCCCGCCATTCTACAAGAGCCGCACGGAGGAAATTGCCCATGCCAGATTTGCCCACCACCATGCGCCAGATCCGTTTCGAGGGATCGGGCGGGCCGGAAGTCATTCGCGTGGAGACCGCGCCCGTTCCCGCGCCCGGCCCCGGCCAGGTGCTGGTGGAAGTGGTGGCGGCGGGCGTCAACCGCCCCGATTGCCTCCAGCGCGCCGGCGGCTATCCGCCGCCTCCCGGTGCGACCGACATCCCGGGCCTGGAGATCGGCGGGCGCGTGGTCGCGCTCGGTGAAGGCGTCACCTCTCCGAAGATCGGCGATGAAGTCTGCGCCCTGGTGATCAGCGGCGGCTATGCCGAATACTGCCTCGCCGAGGCGCCGCTGTGCCTGCCGGTGCCGAAGCCGCTTTCCCTGCTGGAAGCCGCCGGGCTGCCGGAGAATTACTACACGGTCTACGACAACATCTTCACCCGCGGCCGGCTGGTCAAAGGCGAGACGATCCTGGCCCATGGCGGGTCGAGCGGCATCGGCTCCACCGCGATCCAGCTTGCAAAGCACGCCGGCGCCACCGTGTTCGCCACCGCCGGCTCGCCGGACAAGTGCGAATTCTGCCTCTCGCTGGGCGCCGATGCGGCCATCGACTATCGCTCCGCCGATTTCGTCGCCGAGGTGAAGCGCCTCACCGACGGCAAGGGCGTGGATGTGATCCTCGACATGGTCGGCGGCCCCTATATCGCCCGCAATCTCTCCGCGCTCGCGCTGGAGGGGCGGCTGGTGCAGATCGCGTTCCTGCAGCCGAGCCGGGTGGACATCGATTTGATGCCCGTCATGCTGCGGCGCCTCACCATCACCGGCTCCACGCTGCGCGCCCGCTCGGTGCCGCTGAAGGCAGCGATCGCCGATCATCTGCGGCGCGATGTGTGGCCGCTGCTGGACAGCGGCGCGGTGCGGCCGGTGATCCATGCCACCTTCCCGCTGGAGCAGGCTGAGGCCGCCCATGCGCTGATGGAATCGAGCGCCCATTCCGGCAAGATCATGCTGGAGACGGGCAAGTGAGTGCGCAGGCCGGCACCCATAGCGGCCGCGTCGTTCTCGTCACCGGCTCGGGGCGCGGCATCGGCCGCGCCATGGCCGATGCCCATGCCGATGCCGGCGCTTCGGTCGCCTATCTCGACCATGAGGCCGCGCTCGCCCAGGAGGCCGCCGAGAGCGCGAAGGCGCGCGGCGTTAAGGCCGTCGCGGTTTCCGCAGACGTCGCCGATTACGACGCGGTCGCCGCCGCCATCGAGATCGCGACGGCGGCGCTCGGCCCCATCGATGTGCTGGTGAACAATGCTGGCATCTCGCCCAAGAGCGGCGCCGACAAGCGCCGCGTGGACGCCTTCGCCATGGATCCCGCCGAATGGCGGCGGGTGATCGACGTGAACCTCACCGGCGCGTTCAACTGCACCCGCGTGGTGCTGCCGGGCATGCGGGACTTAGGACGCGGGCGCATCGTCAACGTCTCCTCGGTCGCGGGGCGCACCTATTGCGACATCGTGGCGGTGCATTACGCCGCCTCGAAAGCCGCGCTCATCGGCTTCACCAAGCATCTGGCGGGGGAACTCGGCCCGCTCGGCATCACCGTGAATGCGCTGGCGCCGGGCCGCATCGACACGCCGCTCATGCGCGGCACCGCGCCCGAGGCCAATGAGGCCGCCCGCATGGCGACCCCGCTGCGCCGTCTCGGCTCGCCGCAGGACGTGGCCGGCACGTGCCTGTTTTTGACCTCCGAGCAGGCGAGCTTCGTGACCGGGCAGGTGGTGGACGTGGCCGGCGGCTGGCTCCTCACCTGAGCCGACGCATCAGGGAATTGTTGATCAGATGTTCGATTTCGCGGGCAAGACCCTGTTTCTGACCGGCGCCAACGGCGGCATCTCGCGCGCGGTCGCGCAGACCTTCTTCGATCTCGGCGCCAATTGCGTGCTGACCGATCTCGATGCCGCCGGCGTCGAGGCGTTCGCGCGCACCCTGGACCCGAGCGGAGCGCGCGTGCTCGCCACGCGCCAGGATGCCGCCGACCCGCAGGATGCCGACCGCGCCCTGGCGCTGGTCAAAGAACGGTTCGGCGTGCTCGATTTTCTCGTCACCTCCGCCGGGCTCTACCGGGCGCGGCAGGTGGCGGAGATGGACGATGCCTATTGGCGCCAGGGCATCGCCGTCAATCTGGACGGCGTGTTCTACACCTGCCGCCGGGCGATTCCGCTGTTTGCGGAGGGCGCGGCGATCGTCAATCTCGCGTCCATGGCGGGGCATCGCGGCAGCTTCGCCCATGCGGATTATTCCGCCGCCAAGGGCGCCGTGCTCTCCTTCTCGCGCTCGCTGGCCATCGAGCTTGCTCCGCGCGTGCGGGTGAATGCGGTGTCGCCGGGCCTGATCGACACGCCGATGGTGCGCGGCCTGATGGACGCGAAGGGCGCCGCGCTGCTGGAGCAGACGCCCATGAAGCGGCTCGGCACGGTGGAGGAAATCGCCCGTGTGGTGGCGTTCCTGTGCTCGGACTGGGCGAGCTTCGTCACCGGCGAGACGGTGCATGTGAATGGCGGTCTGTATATCGCGAGTTGAGGCGGAGACGGCTCCGCCTCAAGGAGGTCGGGACGTGAGATCGGGCGCTGTCGCTCAGCGGCGGCCGCAACGTTAATCCCGCTCTATCCCTCGCTGGCGTGATGGATTTAGGCTTGCAGCGCAACCGCCCAGGCGATCGCGTTGCGGCCGGTCCCACGCGCGGGGGGGCAGGGCGCGATCGGGAGTGAAGAGGATGAGCCGGACCCACGACATTATCGGACGCGGTCCCTCCCTGGCGGATACCCTGGCGCAGCGCTTGCGTGAAGAAATCTCCTCGGGCCGCCTGCGCCCCGGCGAGCGGCTGCCGACCGAGCAGCAACTGGCCGGCACCTATGGCGTCTCCCGCCCGATCGTGCGCGAGGCCGTGGGGCGGCTGAAGCATGACGGCCTGGTGCTGACGCGCCAGGGCGCCGGCGCCTTCGTGGCCGAGCCGGGCGCGGTGTCCACGTTCCGGATCGATATTTCCGACTTCCACAATGAGGATGAGATCCGCCACATCGTGGAACTGCTGATGGCGGTCGAATCCACCGCTACGGCCCATGCCGCGGTGCGCCGCACGGCGCATGACCTGGAGCAGATCCAGGCCCAGCTCGACGCCATGCAAGCCGCCATCGATCGAGGCGACCCCGGCGTGGACGAGGATGTCGCCTTCCATCGCGCCATCGTCGAGGCGACCGGAAACCCGTTCTTCCGCGATCTCTCGGACTTTCTCGACCGGCGGGTGCGCACCTTCATCCGCGCCGCCCGCTCCAACACCGCCCGCATGCAGGGCCTGACCGAGGCCGTGCAGCGCGAGCACCAGGCGATCTTCGATGCGGTTGCGGCCGGCGAGCCGGAGCGCGCCCAGGCCGCCGCCATCACCCATCTGGAGAACGCCGCCGCGCGGCTGACCCTCTATCTGGCGCCGCACGGCGCAAAGCCGGGGGCGGACTAGGGGCCTGATCCGCGCTCGCTGCGCCACGCCAGCAGGGCGCGCAGATGGCGGGTGATGCTTTCATGATCGAACGCATCACCCCAGACCGGGATGTCGGCGAGCGAAGGTGGCACACGGGCGATGCCCAGCGTCGCCGCGAACAGCATGGGCACGTTCGCCGCCCGCAAGCGCCCTGCGATCGGCTCCAGGAGCGGCTGGTGCAGGTGAATATCGATCACCGCGCAATCGGCATGCAGGCCGTCGCGCAGGAAGTCCTGGGCCGCTGCAAAGGTCAGCGGCCCGATCACATCAAACCCGTGGCGCCTGAGAATGCCGGCGATATCGCTGGACAATACGTATTCGTCGCCGATCAGCAGCACCCGATGCCGAAGCCCGTCCAAAACCCGCCCCATGTCCTGCGTGATCTGCGTTTCCATACGCCGGTGTGACAGAAGCGCGGGCGGGGCGAGATAACGCAGGTTAACTTGGCTGGAATAAATACCGTTTCGCGGGGCGCCCCAGAGCGGTCAGCGCGGCTCTTTCGACAGGCTCAGATAGGTCGGGTCGAAACTGGCGAATTCGGAAATCGCGTCCCAGTCGGGAATGGTCAGGCGATCCTCTTCCCAAATGATGAGGTTCTTTGCCCGCAATTCCTTGATGGTGCGGTTCATATGCACCTTGGAGATGCTCAGCGCGTCGCCAAGGTCGGCCTGGGTGATCGGCAGGAAATAGCTGTCGCCCGAGGTGAGGCCGACCGTGCGCTTGCGGATTAGAAGTTCGCAGAACAGATGCGCCGCCCGCTTGGCGGCCGAGGCATGGGAGATGGCGAGCCATTGCCGGTGCACCGCCGCATCCACCAGCGTGCTCAGCCAGAACAGGCGCGTGATGTGCGGATGGTGCTCGGTGATGTCCTTGACGATGGCATGGTCGACGCAGGCGAACGCGCAGTCCGTCAAGGCGCCGACGCTATGGTCCATCTTGCGCAGGATGAAGCCGTGCAGGTCCACGAAATCGCCGGCGATGTGCAGGGCGGTGATGCGGCGGCGCCCGTCCTCGGTGAGGTTGTAGCGCGCGCAATGGCCGTCCAGCAGAAGCGTGCTGACACTCGGCCGGTCGCCGTCCCGCACCGCGTCCGTGCCAGCGGGAACCGAAATGACATGCGTCGTTATGCTTTCAAGGAGCGCGCGTTCCTCGTTTGAAACCTGATCGTAATGTTCAAGCCTGCGGACAAGTGGATTGGTCATCGAACGCCCCTCACTTGCGCGTTTTAGCGGTGGACCGCGAGGGCCACAAGGCGAGGACCCGAGCGCGGGCCGCCGCGCGGCGATCGCAAGCCGTGCGTCATTCTCAACCCAGCAAGGAACCTGCCGCCCCAGCTTCCGTTTCTCTCCCGGACACGCAAGGAGCGAACCATGGACCAGAATACGCTAAAGGGCGCAGCCACCGAGACGGGCGGACGCATCAAGGAAGCTGCCGGAGCCATTGTCGGCGACGGATCGTTGAAGGCGGAAGGGGTTTATGACCAGGTGGCCGGGTCCGCCCAGCGCGCCCTTGGCGATACCGCCGACGTGGTGCGCGCGGGTGGCCGCAAGATCAGCCGGCAGGTGGAACAGCAGCCCTTGCCCGCCCTGCTGATGGCGGGTGCCGTCGGCTTCGTGCTCGGCTATCTCGCCTCTCGCTGACGTTCTCTCGCGTCTCGCTGACGCTGTTGCGCCCGGCCCCGTGCGGCCGGGCGTTTTCGTTTCGCCGGCTTTATTTGCCGCCAAGCTGGAACGGCCCCGCACGACCGTCGGTTGATGAAACGGGGAATAGTCCCCTCAACCATAAGGAAACGTCCCATGGGCAATCCCAACGATCGCAATCCTGACGACCGCAATCAGACCGACCAGGACCGCCAGCGCGCCCAGGAAGAGCGCAACCGCCAGCAGGGCGGGCAGAAGTCCGGCGCCGGCCAGCAGAGCCAGACCGGCGGCGGCCAGGGCCAGCACGGCTCCGACCAGCAGCGCCCCGACCAGAAGCGCAATCCCGATCAGCGCTAAGCCGGCATCCCATAGGCCGCGTCAGGAAGCCCCGCCTCTCCTCCGAGAGGCGGGGTTTTTCTTGGGCGGAACCGCAGCCTTAGTGGCGCGTTTACTATGCGGCCGGCGCGTGGCGCGCCGTGAATGGAATGGAAGGAACCAAGATGGGCTCGTTTTCACGTACCACCGCCGCTCCCTCGTCCCTGCGCCTCGTCATCGGCACCGAGGACCGCGAAGTCGCCTCGCTCGATGAAGCCATGGGCTTCCTGCATGAGAAGGACGCCGATGCCTTGGGCGAATTCCTGCTCGCCGGCCTGGATGCGGACGCGCCCGAATCTCTGTTCGCCTTCCGTAACCGCTTGGAAATGATGCGCGCGGCCCTCTGAGGCGCGCTGCGCGCGGGTCGCGTATCTGTGGTGCAACCAATGGGCATCCGCCGCGTTCCTCAGGCATGGCCAATTGGAATCGAAAGCTCGCCTTGCCTATCTCCGTCGCCGGCGATGGAGGCGCTGAGACGCTTGTGACGTTGCACGATGCTGCGCTGTTCATTATTCGCCGGTTCGAGGGTGTGCGTTCGCAAGCTGTGCGGCGCACCGTTGAAAGCCTGGTTCGAGCCGCGGAACAGGACAGTGCGGCGGCCTCCGAGGAGGCCTCCCGCCAGCTCGACCTGTTGTTGTCATCCCAACTTCGGGACTGAATGCGCCCGCCCCTGAAGCGGGGCAGCGTGTTCCAGCATGCCGGTCACGGCGAGCACGCCTCGGCACGCGGTCAATGGGCGGTCGTGGATCAGGTGCGACCCGGTTCCAGCAAGCTGCCGCGCCGCCCTCTCGCCAACGCCAGGCCATCCCGCATTTGCAGGGCGAGGAGAATGATGTTCGTTGCGCCGGCAACGAGTTCGAGCGCCTGCACCGCGTAGAAGGTGGTATCGAACTCGCCCGCGCGCGCCTTGGACGCCAGAAACAGCACACAGGGCACCAGAACGAGAAGCCCGTTGGCGGCGATGAAGGCCATACGCCGGAGCTTGGCTCCGACAAGGCCCTGACGTTGGCCCTTCGACCATGCGACGCCCGAACCGCCGGCGGCCGCGAGCGCCGGGATCAGGATGAGCAATCCCCACGGGATGGCCATTTTAACCGTAGTCACGGCAGCAATGGACCCGGTCAGCTCACAAAGAACTGTCGAGATCCAAAAAGTTGCGATGGTGAGTAGCGCAATCGCGCCCGCAACCGGATGAACGATCTTGAGCATCGCGCACCTCAGCGGCTGATCGCCCACACGCCGAGTGCCGAAGCGGCCATGGCGAGGGCGATGCGAACGTTGTGGATCATGAGCCAGGTATCGAGCTTCCCCGGAACCTGATCGACAGCGATGGTCTTCGCGGCAAACGCCGCGTTGCTGGGCACGAAATAGCTCATGGTGATAGCGAGAACGGCGAGGATGCAACCGGCCGCGCCAAGCCAGATGATGCGGCTGGCGCTATTGCTCCAGTCGAGCCAGAGCGCGCCGACCAGCCCGATCAGCGTAGGAATGACGACGGTCGGGATCGCCCTCATGACAAGCCCACTATGCTGGGAGAACCATTCTAGGAAATCGGCGGCCGGAAGTGTCTTCCAGTATCCGCCGAGGATGACTCCGATGGCGAGCATGACGCCTGCAAACATCGCCGACCCCGTGACCGCAAGAATGTTGAATAGAAGCGACATGCCTCTTCTCCTTGTCTGAAATCCGTTTTCGGAGTCAGGCGTCGCAGATGCCGGGCACAGCGAGTTTCTGAAAAAGGTGTGGTCTAGCGACTGCGGATGCCGGATAGGCCAGGCGCTTTGTCACGAAGTCGGGACGAATTCTGGCGGCGCGGAAGGCCTCCAGCGAACCCCAGACCGCATAGTTCAAAAACATCGGGCTATCGCCGAGCGCGCGGTGGAGTTGGGTGGAAATGCAGCCTGGCTGCTGCGTCATGAATGCCGCGTCGCTGCGCCAGGCATCGAGGAACTGGGCCTCCTCGGCCGCTTCGAGGGTGAAGAGGTTGATCAAAACGACCGGCGCGGCTTCGAGACCGAGCTGGCGTTGCATTGGGTATCGTTCATCAAGCGGTTCCAGGCGGGACATGGTGTTCTCCGTTCAAATTGACTCTATGATGTCAATTTGCATCGATGCACACTTAGTGCATTGACACCATAATGTCAAATGGAGTGTAGTATGACAATTAACGATGTGACTCGCAGTGAGGAAGCCCAAGCCTTGACCGAGATGGTCCTCACACTGTTCCGGGTGAACAATCTCATGCTGACGTGGGGCGACCGACTGGTCGCGCCGCTCGGCCTGACCAGCGCTCGGTGGCAGATTCTCGGTGCGATTGTCGCGGCGGATCGCCCGCAGCCGGTTGCCTGGATCGCTCGCGATCTCGGTGCGAACCGCCAGAACGTCCAGCGCATCGTCAACGATCTGGCAAAGGACGACCTAGTCCAGTTCCAGCCCAACCCACATCACCGTCGGGCGCATTTGGTGGTTCTCACCGTGAAAGGACAGCGTGCCATTGAGGCTGCGTCCAAGACGTATGCCCCGTCTGCGAACGCGCTCGCCGAGGGATTTCCATTGAACGACATCAACATTGCGCATGGCTTGTTGCTTGCTCTGCGCAGAAAACTCGAAGGAGAGACCGATGTGGAAGAGTATGACTGACCGTTATGGTTCCATAGCTGTCACGATCCACTGGTTGAGCGCCATTCTGACTGCTGTCGCTCTTCTGTCAGGCTTTCGAGCCGCGCACGCGATCGACGAGGCCACGAAAGCAGAATTGCTCCGCACGCATATCCCAGCCGCGATCATCGTCCTGCTGCTGACCTTGCTGCGTATGGTCTGGTGGTTTGTGGTTGACCAAAAGCCGCAGCCGGTCGCCGGCATGCCGCAATGGCAGGCAGGGTCGGCGCGTGCCGTCCACATTGCCATCTATGTGATCATACTTGGCATGGCTGCCAGCGGCTTCGGCATGCTCTTGCAAAGCGGTGCTGGTCCTGCCGTCTTCTCCGAAACACCAACTCACCTGCCGAACTTCCATGACTTCCGACCACGCGTTCCGCATGGCATCGGCGCCAGAGTCTTGCTCGCAGTGCTCGCCGTCCATGTCGGCGCGGCGCTCTATCATCATTTCATTCGCCGGGACAAGCCGAATTGAATAATCGTCATCACCATAAAATTGAAGAAAATATCTCCTTTTCCTTGATGTAAACGAAAATTTACGTGCAACGATCAGGAGAAATTTTCAAAAAATAAGCATAACATACGTCATGCGACCATTTTGCTTTGCGCCATGCACTGCTGGTCGTCGGGGTGTTCGTGGTGGCGTTCCTGGAGATTCATCTCTCTTAGGACGGCCGGCTATCGCGCACCCTGACCACGCTGCTGCTGCTGCTGCGAGCGGGCTATTCCTACGGGCCTTATAGCTCCCTGGAGAGCGTGATCGAGCAGAGCAAGGAGGGTTGCTACCTGTCTCTGCGACGGACCCAGGCGACGATCCGAACGGACGCCAGCGGAGCCGGTGTTCAGAGTTCTGTGCAGAAGTGGCGCGCCCGAAGAGATTCGAACTCCTGACCCCCAGATTCGTAGTCTGGTGCTCTATCCAGCTGAGCTACGGGCGCATTTTTTCCCACTGCCGATCCGAAGATCGCCTGGGGCCGAGGCCCCGAGGGCTCGAAGCGGCGACCCGCTTGCGAGGAAGTGTGAGCTACAGCTTTTATTTTACCCTGGCAAGAGCAAAGTGCGCTGCGCCATTTCCCGCCCTGTGGATATTCCCCTGCCTCCCGCCTCCGGCTCAGGAGTTCCCTGTCAGCTCCGCTTAAAGTGGATTTCGGTCCGAAGACCGCTCCCGCAGGGGAGTGGGCAGGTGGGTTTCTGAGGCTTCGGCGGGGCGAGCGAAATGTTGCGCGTGAACTTTCGCCGAACGTGCGGTTTGAAGCGCAGAGAAGCCACGGAAAGCGCCCCTAAACCGGGGTTCGTCGGCAGGCGGCGAGGTGTCACATGAACAGTCAGCCGGCGCGCAGGCGCTGCCCGCGCGGCCGCGCCTCCTGCGCCCGGTCGGGAATGGTGATCAGGAATGTCGCCCCGCCGGGCTGATCCAGAAGGCGGATTTCGCCGCCATGGGCCCGCACCAATTCTTCGGCGATGGGCAGGCCAAGCCCGGTCCCGCCGGCCCGCGCGGAGGCCTGGAAGGCCGAGAACAGCCGGTCGCGCCGGGCGGGCGGAATGCCCGGGCCGGTATCGGAAATCTCGATCTCCACCACATGATCGCGCCGCCGCGCCGCCACGCGGATCTGGTCCCGCCCGGCCGGCCGCGGCTTTCGGCCTTCCAGCGCCTGGAGCGAGTTGCGCGAGAGGTTGAGAATGACCCGGAACAGCTGGTCCGGGTCGGCATCGGCGGTCAGCGGGCGATCGAGCGTCACCACCCAATCCACATTGCCTTCGGCGCCCGGATGCAGGCCCAGCATATCGCGCACCTCGTCGAACAGGGCGCCGAGGTCCACGTCGCGCCGATCGGGCAGGGGCTCCTGGGCGCGCCCGTAGGATAGCGTCTGCTCGCAATAGGCGATGGCGCGGTCGAGCGCCGCCACCAGCTTGGGCGCGAAACGCTGCACCGCCGGATCGGGCAGGGACAGCAGGCGGTCGGAGATCAGCTGCGCGGAGGCGAGCAGGTTGCGCAGATCGTGGTTGATCTTGGAAACCGCGAGCCCGAGCGCCGCCAGCCGGCTCTTCTGCGTGAGGGTGTGGGAGAGTTCGCGCTGCAATTCCGCCAGCGCCTCCTCGGCGATTCCAATCTCGTCGCCCCGCCCGCTGGGCGTGATGATGCGCGAGGCATCCTCGGGCGCCTCCCGATAGGCGCTCATGCGCTCCGTGAGGCGCCGCATGGGGCGCACGAACAGCAGGTGCAGGCTGAAATACACCAGGGCGCCAGCGAGGCCGGACACCAGGAGAGAAATGGTCAGCACCGTGGTTGCGAAATGCCACATGGCGCGCTGGAGGGGCGCTTCCGAGAGCACGATTTCCAGGAATTCCTCGCCACGCGGCGCCTCGGCCACCACGCGCAAGGTCCGCTCGCGGGTGGCGAAAAGCGTGCCGAAGGCATCCCACACGGCGTGCCAGGGCGTGATTTCGCGCATGTCGAGGTGCTGGTCGACGGTTGGCGGCATATCGGACATGGCGAGCAGGCGCCGGGTGTCCTGTGCCTTCACCACCACGAGCTGGGCGCCGACATTGGCGAGGAGCTGCCGGGTGAGGTCCGGGGGAATGGTCTCCTCCGGCGCGGCATCCAGCACCAGCGCGGCGATGCGCGCCGCAGCCACCCGGTCGGAAAGCCAGGAGATGCGGAAATTGGCCATGGTGGGCACGACGATCGCGAGCTCGGCCGCGGTCACAAACACCAGGGTGAGCAGCAGAAGCTTGCCGGACAAGCCGAAGCGCACCCGCCTTGTGGGTGTGCGTGGTTCGGTATCCTGCGGCGCGGTGCTGTGCGTGAGCATACTCGACTGACGAACGACGCGGCGCGCCTAGGCGACGCGCCGACGAATGTTATCTCTGTTCACGCAAATGTGCCCTTCGGAAGGCGATCGGAAGAGCCAGCCACGGTTTTGCCGCGTTATTCGCCTTCGCCAAAGCGGTCGGCCACGAGGTCCTGGAGCGCGGCGAGCACGGCGACCGCTTCCTCTCCATACGCCGTTACCGTTACGCTGGTACCGGGTGCAGCGGCGAGCATCATCAGCCCCATAATGGAATTGCCGCCCACCGCCTCGCCATTGCGGCACACCGTGACCGTGGCGTTGAAGCGCTCCACCGTCTGCACGAACTTGGCCGAGGCGCGGGCGTGAAGGCCGCGCTTGTTGATGATCGGAAGCACACGCACGAGGGCTCCTGCCGGCGCAGGCGCGCCACAAGCCTCACTCACCTGCTGGGCATTGGAAGCGTCATTTTCCGGCAAGGACACGGCTCGCGATGTTGATATATTTGCGCCCGGCTTCCTGGGCCATGTCTACCGCCTCTGAGAGGGGCATCTCGCCGCGCACCTTTGCGAGCTTGACCAGCATGGGCAGGTTGATCCCGGCGACCACCTCCACATCCGGCGCATTCATCACCGAAATGGCGAGGTTGGAAGGCGTGCCACCGAACATGTCGGTTAGAATGACGACGCCTTGGCCCGATTGCACCCGATCCACGGCGTCGATGATGTCATGCCGCCGTCGCTCCATGTCGTCGTCGGGGCCGATGGTGACGGCTGCAATCTGGGCCTGTGGGCCCATGACATGCTCCAGGGCGGAGCAGAATTCCGTGGCCAGGCGGCCGTGGGTGACGAGTACGAGACCGATCATGTTGCCTCCGCCTCCATCATCAAAGCGATGGAGGCCTCCCGCGCTGCGGGGTGGTCATATTCAGAGCGGCTCAAAAATTACGCAAGGGGTGCATCGCACAAAAGCACAGGGCGAATCAGTAAGAGAGTGTCTTAAATGCCGTTGCAATCATCAATGCGCCGTCAGTTTCATGCGAAAATGCAACGCGGGGGAGGTCGAAGCCGAGGAGTTGGGCAGTCAAATCCAAGGCAGCGGGCAAGCGCGGGGTATCCGGCTGGCCAAGATCCACGATCAGATGTAGCCGCGTTGCATCAATGTGCGGCAGGCGGCGGATGCCGAGGCGGCGTACTTCGATGAGCCCTGCAAGCTCCAGCGGCGGTGCAGCAACCACGCCTTCCGCGTCCGCGGTGAGAATCACCCGGTCGTCGGCGACCAGCTCAGCAGGCGGGAGGGAACGTGGCGGATCGAGGATCAGCCGCAACGCGAGCGTGGATTTTCCACTGTCCGACGGCCCGCGGATCAGCACGCCCCATTCGCCCACCCGCACGCAGCTGGCATGGATGCTGGCGGGCGGCATGGGCTAGCCGTTCGGCAGGCGCACGACGAAGCGGGCACCCGTGACAGTCTCCTCCGCACCGTCTTTTGCCGGTGCGGTGCGGTTTTCCGCCCAGATCTTGCCGCCGTGCGCTTCGACAATCTGGCGGGAGATGGAGAGGCCAAGGCCCGAATTCTGGCCGAACCCATGGTCCGGACGGTCGGTATAGAAGCGCTCGAAGATGCGGGAGAGGGCGTCCGGCCGAATGCCGGGCCCGCGGTCGTCCACGACGATTTCGGCGCCATCCTTCAGGCGGCGGCAGGTCACCGTGACGGTGCCGCCGGGTGGGGAGAACGAGCGGGCGTTGGAGACCAGATTGTCCACCACCTGCCCGAGGCGGGAGGCGTGGCCCACGAGAGTGAAGTCGGCTGCGGCGCCGGGCGCGCGCTCGAACTTCAGAGCGACTTTCACGCCATCGTCCTTGCGCACGTCCTGCGCCATGCCCACCACCATCTCCAGCAATTGCTTCAGATCCACCGTGACCGCTTCCTGGCGCTGAAGCTCGGCATCCAGCCGGCTGGCGTCGGAAATGTCGGAGATGAGGCGGTCGAGCCGCTTCACGTCGTGCTGGATCACCTCGAGGAGGCGGTTGCGGGAATTCTCGTTGCGCGCGAGCGGCAGCGTCTCCACCGCCGAGCGCAGGGAGGTGAGGGGGTTCTTCAGTTCGTGCGCCACGTCGGCGGCGAAGCTCTCGATCGCCTCGATGCGGTTGTAGAGGGCGCTGGTCATGTCGCGCAGGGCGCCGGAAAGATGGCCGATCTCGTCCGAGCGCGACGTGAAATCAGGGATCTCCACGCGCGATTTGATGCGGCGGCGCACCCGCTCGGCGGCGTCGGCGAGCTTGCGCACGGGATCGGCGATGGTGCCCGCGAGCAGCACCGAGAGCAGCACCATGACGGCGGCGGCCACCAGGAACACGCGTACGATGACGAAGCGCTCCGCCTCCACCGCCTCGTCGATCTCGCCCCCCTGGGTCGAAAGCAGCAATTCGCCGAGAATCGCCCGGAAACGCTGGATCGGCACGGCGACGGAGACCACGACGCGGCCGCGCTCGTCCACCCGCACTTCGCTGGATTTCTGCCCGAGCGCGGCGGAGGCGACTTCGGGATAATCCTTGCCGCTTTGCGGCCCCAGCTCCTTATAGAGCGGAAGGTCGCCGCGCCCGATCCAGCTCTGCAGGCCGCGCCAAGTGCGTTCCAGAAGGCCAGGGCGCGGCTGGGTCGGCGGCGGCAGATCGAAGCGCAGAATCTCGCCCTTGGAATAGAGCGAGCGCGTATCGAGCAGCATCACGCCTTCACGGTCATAAATCCGCGCGCGCGTGCGGGTGGGGCCGACAAGGCGGCGCAGCACCGGGGCCACCCGCTCGGGATTGATGGGGAATTCCAGCGGCGCGAACCCCTCTTCCGAGGGGCCGTAGCTCTCGCCGGCCTGCAATTCCAGGAGCCGCTCCGGATCGATCGTGATGGCATTGGTCTCGACCTGCGCCGAGGCTGCGATGGCCCCGGCGATGATCTCGCCCTGCACCAGAAGGCTCTGCACGCGGGCATCGATGAGGCCGGCGCGGAATTCGGAGAGATAGAGGATGCCGGAGACGAGCGCGCACAGGCCCGCCAGATTCAGCAGGACGATACGTCGCGTGAGGCTGGAGAAGCTCTTGAACGCGACGAAGCGCGGCAGCCGGCCGAGATTGGCGAGCAGGCTGCGCGGTTTCGGCGGCGCGCCGTCGGCCGAAAGGTCGCCGACGCCGGTATCATCGCTGCGTTTGCGGCCTCGCGCCTCATAGACGCGCATCTCCTCTTCCGCCGCGTCGGCATCGGGAGAGGGGGGCGCGGCCTTGGCGGCGGCGGTCCGCTTCTGGAATATGCTCATGGGCGCGGGGCGCCGGGCGGCGCCCGACCTCAGCTTTCCTTGAACCGATAGCCGACGCCGTACAGGGTTTCGATCATCTCGAAATTGTCGTCGGCGGATTTGAACTTCTTGCGCAGGCGCTTGATGTGGCTGTCGATGGTGCGGTCATCCACATAGACCTGGTCGTCATAGGCCGCGTCCATAAGCGCGTTGCGGCTCTTGACCACGCCGGGGCGCTGGGCGAGCGCCTGAAGGATCAGGAATTCGGTGACAGTCAGGGTGACCGGCTCGCCCTTCCAGGTGCAGGTGTGGCGCTCGGGGTCCATGCGCAGCAGGCCGCGCTCCAGCACCTTGGCGCTGTCGGTCTCGCGCGGAACGGTGCCGTCCTTGGCGCCCACGCGGCGCAGAACCGCCTTCACGCGCTCCACCAGCAGACGCTGGGAGAACGGCTTCTTGATGAAATCGTCCGCGCCCATCTTGAGGCCGAACAATTCGTCGATTTCCTCATCCTTGGAGGTGAGGAAGATCACCGGCATGTCGGTCTTCTGGCGCAGGCGGCGCAGCAGCTCCATCCCGTCCATGCGCGGCATCTTGATGTCGAGGATGGCGAGATCGGGCGGCGAGGTCTTGAAGCCGTCGAGCGCGGAGGCCCCGTCGGTATAGGTCTCGATCCGATACCCCTCCGCTTCCAGAGCGATGGAGACCGAGGTGAGAATGTTACGATCGTCGTCGACGAGGGCGATAGTGGGCATGACACCTCTTTCAAGGTCGTGTGGGCCGTTGTGCGACCCTCTTGGGGGTGAACCCGTTTCCCGTGGCCGAAATGTGACACCATGTGAGAATCTCCCACCAAAATAGCGGGAAAACTGGGAATTTCCAAATGGATCGCTTCTACGCCCCGTTATCGGGTCCGCAGCTTCCCGGACTTGACCGCGACCGGTGGGGGCGGAACATGCGCCGCACGGAGGAAATATCCCCATGACAAGCGACACGGATACTGGCGCGCGCGCTGTTCGCATCCTGATGCACGAGGCCGGTTTTGCCGCCCTGGCGACGCTCGAGGAAAGCGGGGCGCCTTATGCTTCCCTGGTTGCGATGGCGCTTGATGACGAGGGTCAGCCGCTGCTGCTGCTCTCGCGCCTGGCCCGCCATACCCGTAACTTCCTGCGCGACGATCGGGTCTCGCTGCTTGTGACCGCTCCAGCCGCCGCCGATCCTCTCAACGCCGGGCGTGCCAGCCTGCTTGGCCGGATCTCCGAAACAGACGACGCCGATGCGCGCGCCCGCTTCCTGGCCCGCCATGAAACGGCGGGAGGATATGCGGATTTCACCGATTTCGCATTCTATCGGGTGCGTGTGGAGGAAGCGCACCTCGTGCAGGGGTTTGGCCGGATCCTGACCGTGCCGGGGTCCGAGGTGACCACCGACTGGACCGGGGCCGAGCCGCTCCGTGGGGTGCAGGCCGGCATCGTCGCCCATATGAACGCCGACCATGCCGACGCCAACGCCTTGTATGCGCTCAAGCTTCTTGGGGCACAGGACGATGGCTGGAGCATGTTGGCGGTGGATCCCTTCGGATGCGACCTCAAGCGCCGCGACGAGGTGCGGCGGCTCGAATTTCCGGAGCGGGTTACAAATGTTGTTGCAGTGCGGCAAGTTCTTGTTGCGCTCGCTGAGCGTGCTCGCAACGCAGCTTAAATTCAATTTAATCGTTTTGATCGCAGAGGAAGTGAGTTCACACGCGCGGAACACCGATTTAGTCTGCGCCCTCCCGCGGGAACAACGCCGGCGGCGATAAAACCCCCAGCATCATGCTGCGGAAAAGGGAGACTTCGGTGCTCGAAACTGGATTTCGCAATAGCGCCTGCGGCGCTGATAGCTTCGGCCTGCGCCATCTGACGGGCGTGCACTGGAATCTGAATGCGCCGGCGCTGTACGAGCACGCGTTGGAGCGCCTGGAAGGGCGCCTCGCCGCCGGTGGCGCCCTGATGGCCGAGACCGGGGTGCATACCGGCCGCAGCCCGAAGGACAAGTTCGTGGTGCGCGACGCGGCGACCGAGGCCGAGGTCTGGTGGGACAATAACGGCGCCATCACGCCGGAACAATTCGAAACTCTGTACCAGGATTTCCTCACCGCGGCTGAGGGCAAGACCTTGTTCGCGCAGGACCTCTACGGCGGCGCGGACCCGACCTATCGCATCAAAACACGCGTCTATACCGAATTTGCGTGGCACTCGCTGTTCATCCGCACCATGCTCCGCCGGCCCGAGCACGCGGAGCTGGCGGACTTCGTGCCCGAAATGATCATCATCGATTTGCCGAGCTTCAAGGCCGATCCGGCGCGCCACGGCGTGCGCAGCGATACGGTGATCGCGGTGGATTTCACCCGCAAGATCGTGCTGATCGGCAATTCCTCCTACGCGGGGGAAATGAAGAAGTCGGTCTTCACCTTCCTGAATTATCTGCTGCCCGCGAAGGGCGTCATGCCCATGCACTGCTCGGCCAATGTGGGGCCGGCGGGGGATGTGGCGGTGTTCTTCGGACTATCCGGAACCGGCAAGACGACGCTTTCGGCAGATCCGGCCCGCACCTTGCTGGGCGACGACGAGCACGGCTGGGGCACGGACGGCGTCTTCAATTTCGAGGGCGGCTGCTACGCCAAGACGATCCGCCTGTCCAAGGAGGCCGAACCGGAGATCTTCGCTGCCTCCGACCGCTTCGGCACGGTGCTGGAGAATGTGATCCTCGATCCCATTACCCGCGTGCCGGATTATGACGATGGGCGGCTCACCGAGAATACCCGCTCCGCCTATCCTCTGGATTTCATCCCCAACGCCAGCCCCACCGGGCGCGCCGGGCAGCCCAAGAACATCATCATGCTGACGGCGGACGCGTTCGGCGTCATGCCTCCCATCGCCAAGCTGACGCCGGCGCAAGCCATGTATCACTTCCTCTCCGGCTATACCGCGAAGGTGGCCGGCACGGAAAAGGGCGTGAAGGATCCGGAGGCAACTTTCTCCACCTGCTTCGGCGCGCCTTTCATGCCCCGTCACCCCTCCGTCTATGGCAATCTGCTGCGCGATCTCATCGCCGAACACGGGGTGGATTGCTGGCTGGTGAACACCGGCTGGACCGGCGGCAAGTTCGGGGTCGGCCGGCGCATGCCCATCAAGGTCACGCGCACCCTGCTGTCGGCGGCGTTGGATGGCTCGCTGAAGGATGTCTCCTTCCGCACCGATCCTTATTTCGGCTTCGCCGTGCCGACCTCCGTGCCGGGGATCGAGCCGCACGTCCTCTATCCATCCAAGACGTGGGCGGACAAGGGCGAGTTCGACGCGACGGCGCGCAAGCTGGTGGCCATGTTCCAGGACAATTTCGCCAAGTTTGAAAAGCACGTGGATGCGGCGGTGCGTGCCGCTCAGCCGGAAGTGCGCCTCGCCGCCGAGTGAGGCTCGCCGCCACGCGAGGATCAACGGCTCGCCGCAAGGCGGGCCGTTTTTTTCTGCGCTGACACGGAGCGGGGGAACAAGCTTGGTCCTCGCAATATTATAGCCGTGTCGGGACGACGGGCCGGGGAGAACCTGGCCCGTTCGCCGACCGGGCCGTGGCAACCAAAGCCGCGTGCGAACGCTTCGGGCGGCGAGGGATCATGCAGACGATTGTGGTATCTGGTGTTGCGGTAGCTCCCAGCTTGCGTCGCTCCACGCGCGCCCTCTCCGCGGTCAATTTCTTCCTTGCCGACGTGCGCGACGGTCTCGGGCCGTTTCTGGGCATATTTCTGGTGGGGCGGGGATGGGCGCCCGACACCATCGGTTATGTGATGACCGTCGGCGGCCTTGCCGGGATGTTGGCGACCACGCCGCTCGGTGCCCTGGCGGATTCCACGCGCCATAAACGGATGCTGATCGCGGCGTGCGCGCTCGCTGTGATGGTGGCCTCCATCGCGTTGCTCGCATCGCCGAGCTTCTGGCTGACCGCGAGTTCGCAGGTCGCCACCGGCATCGCCGCCGCGGCAATCGGCCCGGCGATCGCGAGCCTGACGCTCGGCCTCGTGGGGCAGCGCGGCTATGCGCGCCAGCTCGGCCGCAACGAAGCCTTCAACCATGCGGGAAATCTCGCCGCCGCAGCCTTGGCGGGCGGCTTCGGCTATTTTTTCGGCGTCACGGCCGTGTTTGTGATCATGGCTGTGATGGCCGGGGCGTCGCTCGTCTCGCTCGCCTTCATTCGCCCCCAGGATATTGATTATCAGTCGGCACGCGGGCTGGAATCCGGGGCTGATGCGCAGGGTCCCGCGTCGTTTCGGATCCTACTCACCTGCGTTCCCCTGCAAGTGGTGGCGGCGACCCTGCTGCTGTTTCATTTCGGCAATGCCGCCATGCTCCCGCTCCTCGGGCAGGCGATCGCGGCGAAGGGCGGGGCGGATCCGAGCGCCTACACGGCGGCGACTGTGGTGATCGCCCAATTGACCATGATCCCCATGGCCCTGCTGGCGTCCCGCCTCGCCGGCACGCGGGGCTATTGGCTGGTGCTGCTGCTCGCCCTCCTGGCCCTGCCGGTGCGGGGATTCATCGCCGGCCTCTGGCAGAGCCCTTATGCGCTGGTGCCTGTGCAGATTCTCGACGGGGTCGGGGCGGGATTGCTCGGCGTGGCGACCCCCGGCCTCGCAGCCCAGATCCTGCGCGGCACGGGGCATGCGAATGTCGGTCTCGGGGTCGTGCTCACGTGCCAGGGGCTCGGTGCGGCCCTGAGCCCGGCCCTCGCAGGTTTTCTCGCCGCGCGGTTCGGCTATGGCGCCGCATTTCTCGCGCTTGCCGGAGTGGCGATCGTCGCTCTCCTGCTCTGGGTTTTCGCCTCACCCTATATCCGTGCCGCCATCGGCGCGCCGCCGGCGGAGGATCAGCGGGGCCCGCACGCCGGGGTGGCTTCGGAGCCGTAGGTGCCCTGATCGAGGAACCGAAGCGCGGTTGCGCCCGCGGCAGGGCAGCCGGTGGTAAAAGTCACAGGTGCGGACGCTTGAGCCGCGTAGGCAGCATCCTCTGCGTCCCCCATTTGGGCCTGGTCGGGCGCTGCGGCGCGTCCGAGATCGCCGAAAATCACAGCGCTCGCCGCAATGACGAGAGCACTGAGGACAAAGAATTCCAAGCGCATGATGTCTCTCCGCCCAGCGCCGCAAGTCCCACCCATGCCAAAGTCAACACTATTTGCTGCAGTGCAGCAATAAGGGCTTCGTCATGGCCATTCGCGGCGCTTTGAGCGAAATGCAGACCTCGACGAGGAAATCCGCGAAGCGCGGCCATTGCAGCGCAGCGTTCGGCGCATATGTCTGTCCATTGTCGTGCCACGCTGGAACTGCTAAAAAAGCCCCATGAACCGCTCCGATCCATCCTGCATGTGCCTGTCCAAGGCGGCGTTTTGCGCCGCCGGACCGTTCGCGCGCACCACGATGGAGTTTGCTGCGGTACCGGACCACGTGCGTCTGCCGGGCCGTTTCTTCGGTCGGTTCACCACTGCCGCCCTGGCTGCGCTCGGTCGCTGACCTTTCCAAACTGTCATCGTTTCGGCTTGCCGCCTCCGCGCGGACGAGCGCACGACCCTCAGGACATTCTTCATGACCGAGCCCACCAGCGCCCCGCGCACCCTTTACGATAAGATTTTCGACGACCACGTGGTCCATCGGCAGGAGGACGGCACCTGCCTTCTCTATATCGACCGCCATCTGGTGCACGAGGTCACCAGCCCCCAGGCGTTCGAGGGATTGCGCATGGCGGGCCGCAAGGTGCGCGCGCCGGCCAAGACGCTTGCCGTGGTCGATCACAACGTTCCGACGACGGACCGCAGCCACGGCATCGACGACCCGGAGAGCAAGCTCCAGGTTGAGACGCTGGCCGAGAACGCGGCTGAGTTCGGCGTGGAATATTTCAACGAGCGCGACGTGCGCCAGGGCATCGTTCACGTGGTTGGTCCCGAGCAGGGCTTCACCTTGCCCGGCACCACCATCGTGTGCGGCGACAGCCACACCTCCACCCACGGCGCGTTCGGCGCGCTGGCGCACGGCATCGGCACGTCCGAGGTGGAGCACGTGCTGGCCACCCAGACGCTGATCCAGAAGAAGGCCAAGAACATGCGGGTGACGGTCGACGGACCGCTGCCCGAGGGCGTTGGCGCGAAGGACGTGGTGCTCGCCATCATCGGCACCATCGGCACCGCCGGCGGCACCGGCTATGTGATCGAATATGCCGGCGACGCCATCCGCTCGCTCTCCATGGAAGGGCGCATGACGGTCTGCAACATGTCCATCGAGGGCGGCGCGCGCGCGGGCCTCGTGGCGCCGGACCAGAAGGCGTTCGACTACATCATGGGCAAGCCCCGTGCCCCCAAGGGCGCGGAATGGGACGCCGCGATGCGGTTCTGGCAGACCCTCTATAGCGACCCCGATGCGCGTTTCGACAGCGAGATTCGCATCGACGGCGCCAATCTGCCGCCGATCGTCTCCTGGGGCACGAGCCCGGAAGACGTGATTTCGGTGGAAGGCCTCGTGCCCGATCCCGACCTGATCGCGGACGAGGTGAAGCGCGACGCCAAGAAGCGCGCGCTGGCCTATATGGGCCTTTCCGCAGGCACGAAGATCACCGACATCAATGTTGACCGGGTGTTCATCGGCTCCTGCACCAACGGCCGCATCGAGGATCTGCGGCAGGCCGCGAAGATCGTCGAGGGGCACCGCGTCAACGGTAACGTCAACGCCATGGTGGTTCCGGGCTCGGGCTTGGTGAAGCTGCAGGCCGAGGCCGAGGGGCTGGACAAGATCTTCCTCGCGGCCGGCTTCGATTGGCGCGAGCCGGGCTGTTCCATGTGCCTTGCCATGAACGCCGACCGGCTTTCGCCGGAAGAGCGCTGCGCGTCCACCTCGAACCGAAATTTCGAAGGACGCCAGGGCTTTAAGGGCCGCACCCACCTGGTTTCGCCGGCCATGGCAGCGGCCGCCGCCATCGCCGGCCATTTCGTGGACGTGCGCCACTGGCCAAACGGCTGAGGCATCAAAAAGGGGCCGGCCCGATATGCCGGACCGGCCCCTTAAGCTTACGCAGCTGAGGTCTGACAGCGCCGGCTGTCAGCTGAAAAATGCCGAGGTCGCGAAGGTCGCCGCGTGGGCTTCCTGCGGGGCCAGATACGCGGCAACGCCTAAAATTGTCACCAGACCCACGGTGACCGCCAATTTGCGCAGCATGGTCACTCTCCTGAATGCTTCTGGTGATTAAACATCCCGGCGGCATTAATGGTTCCGAAACCATAATCACGGGTTTGAGACCTTAGGCGCGACTGGGAGCGGGGGCCGGCATCAGCGCCGGCGAGACGGGAGCAGGAAAGCGATGCCCAACGGGTCTACGGCGAGAAACAATGCGATCGCTTGGCGCAGCCGCGAAGCACCTTCGCTGGAGGCGTTCGAGATCCTCGCGGAGGATGCGTTCGCGCGCCTGCCCGAAAGCTTCCGGACCCTGTGCGGCGGTGTGGTGCTGCGGGTCGAGGATTTCCCGGAGGACGATGTTCTCGAGGAATTGGAAGCCGAATCTCCGTTTGACCTTCTCGGCCTGTTTCAGGGCGTGGGTCTGGCGCAAGCCGGGGCCGTCGCCGACACCGGGCGACTGCCGAACATGGTTTTTCTCTACCGTCGGCCCATTTTGGACTATTGGTCGGAGAATGAGGAAACCCTCGGGGAGATCATCGCCCACGTGCTGATCCACGAGATCGGGCACCATTTCGGCCTCTCGGATGCGGACATGGAACGCGTGGAATCGCAGGTCGAGGACTAGATGGGTTCTGGACGGGGCGGGCAGGGCTCGCGTACACAGGCCAGGCTTTTACAAGGACGGTGCGATGCGTGATCTTGTTGCCCAAAATCGCTATACTATGATGATGCGCTCACTGCATTGGCTGACCGTAGCGCTCGTCCTGACGGTGTATGGCCTGACCTATGTGGTGGACCTGTTCGCGCGCGGCACGCCCGAGCGCGGCGCGGTGTGGGGCCTGCATATCTCCTTTGGTCTGGTGCTCCTGGTCGTGGTGCTGTGGCGGCTGGTGGTGCGGGCCGTGGGGCCGCTTCCTGCTCCGTCCGCGGCACTGTCGCGGCTGATGTATATCGCCTCCCACGCCGTTCACATGATCCTCTATGTGCTGCTGATCGCGACGCCCGTGCTCGGCATCACCATGACGTTTTTGCGGGGGCAGAGCATCTCGCTCTTCGGGCTGCTGACGATTGCCTCGCCCTTCACCCCGGATCGGGATTTCGCGCGGCAGGTTCTCTGGGTGCACGAGAATAGCGCGAACCTGCTGATGATCGTGGCCGCGCTGCATGCGCTCGCGGCGCTTTATCATCACTTCGTCCGCAAGGACGATGTCCTGCAACGCATGTTGTTCGGTATGGGCCGGCGCTAAGGCGCGGGCGAACGGGCGCGGCTTTCACGCCGCACGAATGAGGCGGGCCTCGGGCCCTGAAGGGAGCCGGAAGGCGATGGAAAAGTTTACCACGGTCGAAGGCGTCGCGGCGCCGTTGAAGATGGTCAATGTCGATACCGACATGATCATCCCGAAGAATTATCTGAAGACCATCAAGCGCACGGGGCTCGGAACCGGCCTGTTCGCGGAGATGCGTTACAAGGACGACGGCAGCGAGAACCCGGACTTCGTGCTCAATACGCCGGCCTATCGCAAGGCGAAGATCCTAGTGGCGGGAGATAATTTCGGGTGCGGCTCCTCCCGCGAGCACGCCCCGTGGGCGCTCCTCGACTATGGGATCCGCTGCGTGATCTCCACCTCGTTCGCGGACATCTTCTACAACAATTGCTTCAAGAACGGCATTCTGCCCGTGGTGGTCTCCCAGGACGATCTGGACAAGCTGTTCGACGATGCCAGCCGTGGGTCCAATTCCACCCTGACGGTGGACCTGGAGGCGCAGGAAATCCGTGGCCCCGATGGAGGTAAGGTGCGGTTCGAGATCGATCCGTTTCGCAAGCGCTGTCTTCTGGAGGGGCTCGACGATATCGGCCTCACGCTGGAAAAGGGCACCAGCATCAATACCTATGAGGCGACGGCGGCCGAGCAGCGCTCCTGGCTGTGACCTTCCCGCCACGCAACAACAGGCGCCGCCCCCGCGGCGCCTTTTTTATGCGCCAGGACGATTTTTCCACCGTCTCGTCCCTGTGTCGCCATACCGTTTGGTCTAAGCTGACCTTGGGTCTCCTCTAGGCCTAGCACCGTCGTCCCCTTCGGGCGGCCCCTCGCATATCCAATGCCTTAGCGCCGGAGCCCTGATCGTGCCTCATGCCACACCCCTGATCGCGACCATCGTGATGGCCTTTGTCCTGGCCTTCATCCTGGGGGCGGTGGCGCAACGGCTGCGGGTTTCCCCACTGGTCGGCTACCTGCTCGCCGGCATCGTGGCGGGGCCGTTCACGCCGGGTTTCGTCGCCGATCAGCATCTGGCAACCGAACTGGCCGAAATCGGCGTGATTCTGCTGATGTTTGGCGTTGGTCTGCACTTTTCGCTGAAGGATCTGCTGTCGGTCAAAGCCATCGCCATTCCCGGTGCGGTGGTGCAGATCGCCGTCGCGACCATCCTCGGCATGGGGCTGGCTCATCTGATGGGCTGGAGCCTTGGTGGCGGCCTGGTGTTCGGCCTGGCCCTCTCGGTCGCCAGCACCGTGGTGCTGTTGCGGGCGCTCCAGGAGCGCCGTCTCCTGGAGAGCGAGCAGGGGCGCATTGCGGTCGGCTGGCTGATCGTCGAGGACCTGGCCATGGTCCTGGCGCTGGTTCTGCTGCCCGCCATGTCCGGCGCGCTTGGCGGGCGCAGCGTGGCGAACAGCGAGGCGCTGGCGCTCTTCGGCTCGTCCAACATCGAATATACGCTCGGTCTCACCATCGGGAAGGTGGCCGCATTCGTGGTGCTCATGCTTGTGGTGGGCCGGCGGGTCATTCCGTGGATCATGCACTGGGTGGCCCACACCGGATCGCGCGAATTGTTCCGCCTTGCCGTGCTGGCGATCGCGCTTGGGGTGGCCTACGGCTCGGCCCTGCTGTTCGGCGTGTCGTTCGCGCTCGGCGCCTTCTTTGCCGGCATGGTGCTCAGCGAATCGCCGCTGTCCCATCGCGCCGCCGAAGAAACCCTGCCGCTGCGCGATGCCTTTGCGGTGCTGTTTTTCGTGTCGGTCGGCATGCTGGTGGACCCGACGATCCTGATGCGCCAGCCGCTGGAACTGCTCGGCACGTTGCTTATCGTCATCATCGGCAAATCGGTTGCCGCCTATATGATCGTGCGGGTGTTCGGCTACGAGAAGCTGACCGCGCTGACGATTTCGGCGAGCCTCGCGCAGATTGGCGAGTTTTCCTTCATCCTCGCGGCATTAGGGGTCGACCTCGGTCTGATGCCAGCAGCGGGCCGCGACTTGATCCTGGCGGCGGCGATCCTTTCCATTCTCATCAATCCCTTCTTCTTCATGGCCTTGGATCGCTTGCGGCCGCGCCTGACGCGCAAGAAGGCCGAGCCGGCCGTTGAGCGTCCGGCCAAGGAGCAACCCGCTGCGCTCGTTCCCACATCCCAGAGCGGGCATACGGTCCTGGTCGGCTATGGACGCGTGGGCCGGCTGATCGCCGAGGGGCTGCGGGGAGGCGGCATTCCCTTTCTGGTCATCGAGGATGGCGGCGACGCCGTGGAATCCCTGCGCAAGGCGAACATCGAGGTGCTGCCCGCCAACGCGGCCGCTCCTGAAGCGCTTGCGGCCGCAAATCTGCCGGGCGCCCGCCGGCTGATTCTGGCGATTCCCGACGGATTCGAAGCTGCGAGCGTCCTGCGCAAGGCGCGGGCGCTCAACCCTGGTCTCGAAATCATCGCCCGCGCCCATTCCGATGCGGAGGTGGAGCATCTGCGCCAGGGCGGCGCCGGCTTTATCATCATGGGCGAACGGGAAGTCGCGCGCGGCATGCTCGCCTATGTTCTGCGCGACGGGACAGACGATGCCCCCTCCAGCGTCGGTCCGCTGCCCGGCCGCCCGGTGGGGTCGGAAACTGCATCTTCCGTTGGCGAAGGGCGGGAAACTGCAGCGGCCGCGGGCGAGACCACGGCTGCGAATGAACCCGTGCCCCCCCATGCCAGCGCTCAGGAAAATGCCGCGGACATGGCATCGGCAAACGGGGACAACACGCGGGAGCCGACCCAAGGGCGTTGACGCGCAGCGCTTCGCCGCCTATAAGCCGACCCCGAACTCGGGCGGCTCCGGCTCCTGGGACCTTGTCTTATACCCGATTGATATCGGGTGGGCGCCAACGGCTTCGGCCGATGGAAAGGGTCCAGGATTGCGGATGTCGCCGTCAAAACTCCGGAGACAAGAACCGTGAAGCGCACCTACCAACCGAGCAAGCTCGTGCGCAAGCGTCGGCACGGCTTCCGTGCGCGCATGGCGACGATGAATGGCCGCAAGATCATCGCTGCCCGTCGGGCGCACGGCCGTAAGCGCCTTTCGGCGTGATTTGCGCCTGCGGAGCTGTTCATCTTGGATCGGCTCCTCAAGCGGCGTGATTTTCTAGCCGCGGCAAAGGCCGAACGTGCCAGTGTCGCGGGCTTCCTGTTGCAGGGGCGTGACCGCAGGGATCAGGGCGAAGCCCGCATCGGCCTGACGGTGACCAAGAAGGTTGGCAATGCCGTCGTGCGCAACCGCATCCGCCGCCGACTGCGGGAAGTGGCGCGGCAGGTGTTGCCGGCAAAGGCCCGCCCGGGCTTCGATTATGTGATGGTGGCGCGGCTGCACGCCTTGCACGCGCCCTTTCCGGATCTGGTGCGCGACCTTGAGCGCGCCGTATCCCGGCTGCATGGCGCCGGAAAGCCAAGAACCAAAGAAACGTCCGCCCCCGCCGACGGAGCCCGCCCGGCATGACCGACAATCGCAATATGTTCATCGCCATCGGCTTGTCCCTGGCGATCCTCCTCGGCTGGCAATATTTCATCGGCATTCCGCAGGCGGAGAAACAGCGGCAGGCGGCGGAGCAGCAGCGCGTGCTTCAGCAGGCGCAGCAGACCGAACAGCAGAGCCAGACTCCTGCCGCCTCGGCCACCCCCGGCCCCGATGGCGTGACCCCGCCGGCAAGTCATGCGGCCGGCGCACCCGGCCGGGCACTGACTCGCGAGCAGGCGCTCGCCCTTTCCCCCCGCGTGGCCATCGAAACGCCGCGCGTGAAGGGCTCCATCTCCCTGAAGGGCGGCCGCGCCGACGATATCTCGCTCGCCGAATATCATGAGACGGTGGATCCCAGCAGCCCCATCATCGTGCTGCTCTCACCCTCCGGCGCGCCGAACCCCTTCTATGCGGAATTCGGCTGGACCTCTGCGCCCGGCGCTTCTGTCGCGCTGCCCGGCCCGGATACGGTATGGACCGCCCCCGCCGGCGCGACCTTGACGCCCAATACGCCCCTCGTGCTGACCTATGACAATGGGCAGGGCCTGATCTTCAAGCGCACGTTCACGATCGACGAATTCTACATGTTCACGGTGAAGGACGAGGTGGTGAACAACGCCGCCACCGCCGTGACGCTCTATCCCTACGCGCTGGTGTCGCGGCACGGCATTCCTCACACCCAGGGCTTCTACATCCTGCATGAAGGCCTGATCGGCGTGCTCGGCGATGCCGGCTTGCAGGAAGTCACCTACGCCAAGATGGATGCGGCCAAGCCGAACCTGTTCAAATCCACCGGCGGCTGGCTCGGCATCACCGACAAATATTGGGCCGCGACCGTCATTCCCGATCAGAGCGTCGCGGTGGACGCCCGCTTCTCCACCTCGACGGTCGGCAATGTCCCGACCTTCCAGGCCGATTATCTCGCCGCTGCCAAGACCATCGAGCCCGGCACGACGGTGGCGTCCCAGTCCCGCCTGTTCGCCGGCGCCAAGGTCGTCGCGGTGGTGGACGGCTATGCCACGCGCTACAGCATCGACCGCTTCGATCGCCTGATCGACTGGGGCTGGTTCTATTTCATCACCAAGCCGCTGTTCCAGGTGATCGACTGGATCTTCCACGTGGTCGGGAACTTCGGCGTCGCGATCCTGATCGTCACGGTGATGCTGAAGGGGATCTTCTTCCCCCTGGCGAACAAGTCTTACACCTCCATGGCCAAGATGAAGGCCCTGCAGCCCGAGATGGTCGCGATCCGCGAACGTTTCGCGGACGACAAGGTTAAGCAGCAGCAAGCCACCATGGAGCTGTACAAGAAGGAGAAGATCAATCCGATCGCGGGCTGCCTGCCGATCGTGATCCAGATCCCGGTCTTCTTCGCGCTCTACAAGGTGCTGTTCGTGACCATCGAGATGCGGCACGCGCCGTTCTTCGGCTGGATTCGCGATCTGTCTGCGCCCGACCCCACCACCGTCTTCAACCTGTTTGGCTTGATCCCCTGGGACCCCAGCAGCGTGCCGGTGATCGGGTCCTATCTGATGCTCGGTGCCTGGCCGCTCATCATGGGCGTGACCATGTGGGTGCAGATGAAGCTGAACCCGGCACCCCCGGACCCCACCCAGCAGATGATCTTCAACTATATGCCGATCATCTTCACCTTCATGCTGGCGCATTTTGCCGCCGGGCTGGTGATTTACTGGGCCTGGAACAATACGCTGTCCGTGCTCCAGCAGACGGCGATCATGAAGCGCAACGGCGTCAAGATCGAACTCTGGGACAATATCCGAAGCGTCTTCAAGAAGAAGGCGCCGGCCAAAGGATAACGCTGCAGTTTCAGGCATCGTTTCGTGTGAATTTGAAGCGCGCCACCTGACGGTGGGGCGCTTCACTCACGTTTGATGGATGATACGTACAAAGGCACGGCTCCGCCTTAGATCCGCACGTCGCACAGCTATGATCCGTCCTTCTCAGATGAAGGACATGACGATGCTGCGGGTTCTTGGATGTGCCGTTCTTTTGCTGTGTGCGGCGCCAGCGGTCGCGGCGCCCGTGGCCTTTGCCGTGGATCCCTCGGCCACGCGGATCGGTTTCGAGGTTGGCGCCAAGGGCTATCCGGTCACCAAAGGCGTCTTCCGCAAATTCTCAGCCGATCTCAACATTGATTTCGACATGCCCTCGCGCAGCAAGGTGATGTTCCGCGTTGGGTCCAGTTCGCTGGATACCCAGGCGCCCGCCTTGGACGACTATGTCCGCGGCCCCGGATTCCTGGATTCAGCCCGCTTTCCCGACATCACCTTTGTCTCCACCCGCGTGCGCAAGCTCGACGACAAGACCGTCGAGGTGGTGGGCAACCTGACGCTGCTGGGTGTCACGCGCGAGCAGGCGTTCGACGTGAATGTGGCGGAGCACCGTGCCGGCAGTCGCGACGGCTTCGCCTTCCAGGTTGAAGGGGCCATCCACCGGTCGGATTTCGGCATGACCGGCGGCCTGCCGCTGGTGTCGGATGATGTGCGCATCACCGTCTATGCACAGGTCGCTGCCCGATGAATACGCACGCGGCCTCCGCGGCGCGTGTGGAGCGATGGGCCCCGGCGATGCGATGGCTGCATTGGGTTATGGCGGCGCTGCTGGTGGGTCTACTCGGGCTCGGGTTGGCCATGGCCTATGGCACGTTCGATCTCGGCCAAACCTTCGCGCTGTACCAATGGCACAAATCCCTCGGCGTGCTGGTGCTTCCGCTGGTGGCCCTGCGTCTAGCGCTAAGGCTCACCACGATGCCTCCCCGAGGCGCGCTGGCGGTGGGAGGCTATGCGAGACTGCAGGAGGCGGCGGCGCGCGTCGTGCACATCCTGTTTTATGTGCTGATGGTGGGGCTGCCGCTTACCGGCTGGCTTGTGGTGTCCTCATCCCCGTTGCATCTGCCGACCCGGCCATTCAATCTTTTCACCTTGCCTGATCTCGTGGCGCCGAATGCGGATCTTTATGCGAAAGTCAGCCTGCTGCATGCGGTTCTCGCTTATATGCTGATCGCGGCGCTCGCCCTGCATATCGCCGGGGCGCTGAAGCATCGGTTTGTGGATCGCGACGCAACCCTGCAGCGCATGGGGCTGTGACGGGCAGCCCGCGTGAGACTTGCGAAACCGGCCGGTCCGGCGGATAAGCCGTGCATGACCGAGCCTTCGACAGACCTGGACGCGCAATTCCTGGAACAGGGGCGGCTTCTTTTCGCCGCAGAATGGAATTTCCTCACCGCCGCCCCGACGGTGGAATTCCTGCCGCCCATGCTGGGGCTCGAAATTGCCTTTGCGGGCCGCTCCAATGTGGGCAAGTCGAGCCTTGTCAATGCGCTTACGGGCCGCAAGACGCTGGCGCGGACCTCGGTGACGCCTGGGCGCACGCAGGAGCTGATTTTCTTCCGCGTGGGCCCGCAGCTCACCATGGTGGACATGCCGGGCTACGGCTTCGCCAAGGCGCCCAAGGAGAAGGTCGAGGCCTGGACGCAGACCATCCTCGATTATCTGCGCGGGCGGGTGAATCTGGCGCGGGTGTTCGTGCTGATCGATGCGCGCCACGGCATCAAGCCGGTGGACGAGGATGTGCTGAACCTGCTGGACAAAGCGGCGGTATCCTACGCCATCGTGCTCACCAAGGTCGACCAGGTGAAGCCCAGCGCCTTCCCGGAGCGCCTCGCGGAGACCGAGGCGAAAATTCGCAAGCGGCCGGCGGCTTATCCGCACGTCTTTGCCACGTCCAGCCATACGGGTGCGGGCCTGCCGGAGTTGCGGGGCGCCGTGGCGAAGCTGCTTGTGGAGCGGGCGAGCTGAGGTAAAGCCCGCGGCGGGGGCGGATATTGCACGAGCTGGGCAGCGGCGCGTGCGCAGCCGGGACGAGCACGATTTGCCCGTGCGACCGCGGAAACCAGAATCTAGGGCGGGGGCGAGGCGTGACCGTCGAGAGCCTTAGCCATCGTGCCGGCCGGCGGAGCAGGCGTCGGAAGGGGCCCTCGGCCGTCAAGTCCCGCCGGTAGGACAATCGGAGGCCCGATCGTCCTGCTCTGGCTGATCCCGATCAACGCCTGGGCGCGGTTTCCTGCAGAAGTGCTTCGGTCGCGGCGATTGCGCCTTCCAGCTCGGAAATTTTGCGAAGCGCTCCATCCGAGGGAAAAGTCGAGGACCGAGCGGCATTGAGGAGAAGCTCGCGCTGGGCTGTCTTCAATTTATCGAGGAGGCCCTGGAGGTCTGCCTCGGCTTGCTGCGCCATTTTAACGCTATATCCCTTGTCATAAGCGACAACGGGCGCGACCTCAGAGGCCACGCCCGTCTCGAGAAGCGAGGCGGGAAATCCCGCCCCAAATTCTGTGATCAATCGGCGACTTCGATGCCGCGGGCTTCGGGACCCTTGGGGCCCTGACCCACCTGCACCACGACGCGCTGGCCTTCGGCCAGATCGGCAAGGCCGGAGCGGGACACGACGGTGACGTGGACGAACACGTCCTTGCCGCCGCCTTCGACGGCGATGAAGCCGAAGCCCTTATCGGGATTGTACCACTTCACGGTGCCGACACGCTCTTCGGTCGGGCCGGAAGCGGCACGCGGGCCAGCGGCGGCGCCGAAGCCGCCCGAACGGGGCGCGCCACCGAAACCGCCCGTGCGTTCACGGCGGGGAGGGGCTGCCTCGGCGGTGGAGGTGTCGACTTCGAGCACTTCCGTGACCTGACGGCCCTTCTGGCCCTGGCCGACGCGAACGCTCAGCTTGGAACCCGGAGGAACGCTTTCCTGGCCGGCGGCCTCAAGGGCCCGGGCATGCAGGAACACGTCGCCAGAACCGTCGGAGAGCTCGACGAAGCCGAAGCCCTTCTCAGGGTTGAACCACTTGACGGTGGCGTCGATTGGCGGACCAGACGGAGCCGGAGCACTGAAGCTGCTGCTCGGCGAAGAAAAGGGGCGGTCGCCCCCTCCAAAACTGCTGCGCGGCGGGGCGGCGAAGTCGTCATCAAAGCCACGACGGCGCGGCTCTCGGAAGTCTCGGTTACGGCTCATGTGTATTTCCGTTGAGGTCAGGTCGCCAATACTGGCTAGGGCCATCCACCATTGCTAAACTTGCTGATGCGTGCTGAACACGTTTTGGAACAACTCAAAAGAAGTTTCAAAACACCCTCAAGTCCGCTACCCGTTTCTCGCCTCGCAGCCTAATGGACACAGCCAAATTGCTTCACGAACCGTTCTAGATGCGCGCTACAAATCGGCATTCTAAACACTAACACACTTCTGTGACGATTTGGTACATGAATGTTTACCCCACAGCGCGCAAACTTAGTGCTAGGGAGCCGTGTTCCTGTCTGGCTCACGTTTGCAGGCCGAGACGGGTTCGGCTTTTGCCCTGATTCCACGCTGCGCGTGCGCTCGTTTTTCCGCATGCCGGCACCGGGGCCGATATGGGGAAGACGAGATGACCGATATGGCAGGGCCCGTTCCCGGCCAGGGACGGCGATCCCAGAGGCAGGGCTTCGTTCCCAAGATATTCACCGCCCTGGCCCAGGGATACGGATTTAGCGACCTGCGTGCCGATGCGGTTTCGGGCCTCACGGTGGCGATCGTCGCGCTGCCGCTGGCGATGGCGCTCGCCATTGCCTCCGGGGCCAGCCCGGACAAGGGCCTGATCACCGTCGTCGTTGCGGGCTTCATTATCTCGGCCTTTGGCGGCAGTCGCTACCAGATCGGCGGCCCCACCGGTGCGTTCGTGGTCGTGGTGGCCAATGTGATCGCCGCCCACGGCTATGACGGCCTCATCATCGCGACTCTCATGGCCGGCATCATTTTGATGGTGGCAGGCTTCGCCCGGCTCGGCAATTTCATGCGCTATATTCCCGAGCCGGTGGTGACGGGATTCACCGCCGGCATCGCGGTGATCATCTTCTCCAGCCAGGTGAAGGATTTCTTCGGGCTCACCATTGCCCATCTGCCAGCGGAGTTCATCGGCCAATGGGAAGCGCTGATCGCGGCGGCGCCCACCGTCTCGCTCGCCACGGCGGCCCTGTCCATTGGCGCCCTTGCCCTTATTCTGGTGCTGCGGCGCGTGGCGCCCAAGGCCCCGGGCTTCCTTATCGTGGTGCTGCTGGGCTCGCTCGCGGCGATGTTCTTCCATTTGCCTGTGGATACCATCGGCTCCCGCTTCGGCGGCATCTCCGGCACGTTGCCGGCGCCAAGCTTCCCGGCGATCACATTTGACCGCATTCGCGATCTGCTACCGAGTTCCTTGACCATCGCCTTCCTCGCCGGGGTCGAGAGCCTGCTCTCCGCCGTGGTGGCGGACGGGATGACCGGCGGCCGCCACCGTCCCAATGCGGAACTGGTGGCGCAGGGGCTCGCCAATACCGCCTCCGCTTTATTTGGCGGCCTGCCGGCGACCGGAGCCATCGCGCGCACCGCCACAAATATCCGCGCCGGCGCCCGCACGCCGGTTTCCGGCGTGATGCACGCGGTGTTCGTGCTGACGGTCATGCTGCTGCTCGCGCCGCTCGCGGTTTACGTGCCCTTGGCGAGCCTGGCCGCGATCCTCATGGTTGTTGCCTGGAACATGAGCGAGATCGGCAAGATCCGCCACCTCATGAGCGCCCCCATCGGTGACCGTCTGCTGCTGCTCTCCACCCTGGTGCTGACGGTGGCGGTGGATCTCACGGTGGCGATCGCGGTGGGCGTGGTACTGGCCGCGGTCATCTTCATGCACCGCATGGCGGGAATGACCCGCGTCGAGGTCGTGTCGAACGGGGACGAGGGCGAGGACGACGTGCGGGCGCTGTTGCCAGCGGGCGTCGAGGTGTTCGATGTCAGCGGCCCGCTGTTTTTCGGCGCGGCGGCGCACCTTTCCGAGGTGCTGGACCAGATCGGCCAGATGCCGCGCGTCTTCATCCTGCGCATGGAAGAGGTGCCGATGATTGACGCCACGGGCGTCGGCGCGGTGGTCGAGTTCGTCCGGCGCTGCCGGCACAGCGGAACGCAGGTGATCCTGTGCGGGCTGGCGCCGCAGACCGAACAGGTGTTGCGTCGCATGGGCCTTGCGCCGGATGGCGAAGCCGTGCGCTGGGCAACGGATTTCGAGACGGCGCTCGCCCTGTCGCAGCCGCTCGCCGGCGCCGCATAACGGCGGGCTGAAGATACGTGCCGCGCTTTCGGCGCGGCGAGCAGGTTCCGTGCGAGTTCACTTCGCCTGATTTTCGAACCGGGCGATGAGCCAGGCGCCCGCGGGGCCCGGCGGGGTGTCGCTGCGATAGATGGCCTGGAGCGCATAGGGCGCGCCCTGGGCGTCCGGCATGTCCAGCTTCACCAACCGGCCCGAGTCCAGATCTTCCTGCACGAGGGGCAGGGGCATGTTCCCCCAGCCGATACCCTCGCGCAGCAAGGTGTGCTTCGCGCCGAGATCGGCCAGACGCCACGTGCGGGTGCCGATGACGCCGAGATCCATGCCTTCTGTGAAAGGGGAGCGGTCGGTCAGCACGAGTTGAACATGGTCCCGCCCCGCGCCGGGCGGGTTTGGCGCTTCCCGCGCCAAAGGGTGACCCGGGGCCGCGACGGGCACAAGTTCAACCGCGCCGATGCCGATCCGCTCAAGCCCGTCGAGGCCGAAGTCGAGCGGCCCGCTCACGCCGATGCTCGCCTGTCGATTGAGGACCATCTGCGTTACGGCGCCAAGCGCTTCCACATAAAGGCGCAGCGTGACCGTCGGGAAAGCTTCGTTGAAGGCCTTCAGCGCATCCACCACGCGCGCAGCTGGCAGCATCACATCAAGCGCGAGATGGATTTCGGGCTCCAGCCCATGCAGCAGGCCCTTCACCTTGGCGCGGAGCGCATGAACGCCATTGGCCAGAGAGCGTGCTTCGCCGAGCACGGTGCGGCCGGCGTCCGTAAGCCTTGGCTTCTTGGTGGTGTCGCGGTCGAACAGCGAGACGCCGAGTTGGGCTTCCAGATTGGCGATGGAATAGCTGATGACCGACGTGGCCCTGCCGAGCTTGCGTGCGGCGCCGGCGAAGCTGCCGGTTTCCACCACGGCAAGGAACACCGCCAATTGATCGAAGGTGGGGGTGCCGGGCTCGGCCATGGGTGGCTCCTGGAATCCGGAAGGTGCTCTAGGGGTCAGAATGCGAACTATTCGAAAATCTCGATCATTATCGTTCAGATTATTCGGCTAGATCTAGATGTTTTGAGATGCGAATGTGCCGCCTCTTTCCGCGGCGATGGCCGCATTTGCGCTTTCGGAGGCCGAAATGGCTAAGGTTCTGGTTCTTTATTATTCGTCATACGGCCATATCGAGACCATGGCCAACGCCGTGGCCGAAGGGGCCCGCGCCGCAGGCGCCCAAGTGGACGTGAAGCGCGTCCCCGAGACCGTGCCGGAAGAGATCGCCAAGGGCGCGCATTTCAAGCTGGACCAGGCGGCCCCCGTCGCCAGCATTGCCGATCTCGAGCATTATGACGCGATCGTCATCGGCACCGGCACGCGTTTCGGCCGCATGTCGTCGCAGCTCGCGGCGTTCCTGGATCAGGCCGGCGGCCTGTGGATGCGCGGTGCGCTGAACGGCAAAGTCGGTGCCGCCTTCGTTTCCACCGCGACCCAGCATGGCGGCCAGGAAACCACCCTGTTCTCCATCATCACCAATCTTCTGCATTTCGGGATGGTGGTGGTTGGTCTGCCCTACAGCCACCAGGGCCAGATGAGCGTCGACGAGATCGTCGGCGGCGCGCCGTATGGTGCGACCACGATCGCGGCCGGCGATGGCTCGCGCCAGCCCTCCGAGATCGACCTCGCGGGTGCGCGCCATCAGGGCGAGATCGTCGCCAAGACCGCTGCCAAGCTGTTCGGCTGATACCCAATGATCAACGGCGGCCGAGACAGGCCGCCGTTGATTTTTACCGCGGTGGTCCGCGGATTATTGGAAACCGGCGACCCGGTGGGGAACGTAAGGCGCTTCGAGGCGCGCGATTTCCTCATCGGTCAAGGCCAGGCTCAGCGCCGCCACCGCATCGGTGAGGTGATGGGGCTTGGACGCGCCGATGATGGGCGCGGTCACTGGCTTCTTCTGCGCGATCCAGGCGAGCGCCACCTGGGCGCGAGGAACGCCGCGCGCCTCGGCAATGGCCGCGACGGCTTCAACCACCTGTTTGTCGGCCTGCGCGGTGTGGGAATAGAGATTCTTGCCCACCGCATCGCTTTCCTGGCGCTCACTGGTCTCGTCCCATGAGCGGGTCAGCCGGCCGCGCGCCAGCGGGCTCCAGGGAATGACGGCGATGCCCTGATCCGCGCACAGCGGCAGCATTTCCCGCTCTTCTTCCCGATACAGCAGGTTCAGATGATCCTGCATGCTGACGAACTGCGTCCAACCGTTCGCCCGGGAGGTGTAGAGCGCTTTCGAGAATTGCCAGGCATGCATCGACGAAGCGCCGATATACCGCGCCTTGCCCGCTTTCACGATGTCGTGCAGCGCTTCCAAGGTCTCCTCGATGGGGGTCGTATAGTCCCAGCGGTGGATCTGGTAGAGATCTACATAGTCCGTGCCAAGGCGGCGCAGGCTGGCGTCAATCTCGTCGAAGATGGCCTTGCGTGAGAGGCCGGCCCCATTGGGCCCGGGCCGCATGCGGTTATAGACCTTGGTGGCGAGCACCACGTCCTCGCGGCGCGTGAAATCCCTGATGGCGCGCCCCACGATCTCTTCCGAATGGCCGTCGGAATAGGTGTTCGCCGTGTCGAGGAATGTGATGCCGAGTTCCAGCGCCTGCTTGATCAGCGGGCGGCTCTGCTCCTCGTTCATCGTCCAGGCGTGGTTGCCGCGATCGGGCGCACCGTAGGTCATGCAGCCGAGGGCCAGCCGCGAGACTTCGAGCCCAGTGCGTCCGAGTTTTACATAGTCCATGGTGCCGCTCCTGTGCGCCACAAGGCGTTTCCAACCCTATGGGCGGTGATGCGAATAGATTGGCCGCGAGGTTCGGGATCGTCGTGAAGGCCCGCCGTTCGAGCGTCCGCGCGCCGGGACTTTATCGAGATTGGGGGAGGGGCTTTCAAAAACCATGGCCGACTGCGCGGATGATCCCAAGATCGCAATGGCGGTATTAATCGCTCCTCCCAAAGGGAGCAACGATTACGGTGAATGCTTCACCCGGTATCTCGCTTCGCGGAAGGTCAGCCTCGCTCGAACCAATCCGCGGCGAGGCCCTTGCAGGTGGAAAGCGCGGTCCAATGGGGCGCACCGGGCTTTAGCGTGACCGCGGAGCGCCGGAGATGGCGTTACACAGCCTGGGGGAAATCCACCGATTGCTCGATGCGGCCCACCAGGATTCTGCCTTCCTGGAGATTGTGATTCTCGGATGCGCGGGCAGCCTCGTCCGGTGTCCCGCTGAGAATGGAGTCCACGATCGAGCGATGCTGCTCGACGATCTCCGCCGGGTGAGGGACCAGTTCGTCGCTGCAGCGGATGTACATTTTCACCTGCTGCTCGACGATCCGGTATTGCAGCTCGAGCCGCGAATGGCCGGCGAGGGAAATGATGGTCTTGTGAAGTGAGAAGTCGGCGTCGGCGATGGCGTCCGCATCTCCCCGCCCACAGGCATCGGTAAGGCGGGAAAAGGCGCTCGCGAGGGTTTTGCGGCCCGCTGCATTCATGGCTTCATTGGCGAGCCGGGCCGCGAGCCCCTCAAGTGCCGAACGCAGCGTGTATAATTCCCAGGCACTTTGCGCGGTGAGGCTAACCACAGCCCAGCCGGTATATGGCGTTTGGACGATGAGGCCTTCCTTCGCGAGTTGATGCAGCGCGGTGCGGATGGTCGCGCGGGAGAGCCCGAGATCCGCAGCCAGCTTCATTTCCGTGAGCCGCTCGCCGGCCTTGAGGGCGCCAGAAACAATGTCCTGGCGCAGCGCTTCTGTCGCCTGGGCTTCGACGGGCATCTTTACAATCGCTTTGCGCGCAACCGCCATCGAAGCATCTCCCTGCCGCCGGACCTGCCGGCAGCTTTCATCTCGAGGTGAAAATAGCGCGTGATTCCACTTGCCACAATTGACAACAATCAATCGATTGCCGACAATCGACAATATCTTCGGTTCTCGGCCTTGGTGTCGCGGCGCCAGCAAGAGCGGCGCCTTTCAACCTTGGCATGCCGGATTTCAGTTTCGTTTGATATTTGATCGCTGTTCCCGCCCTTGCGTTCCGCATCAATTTTGGAACGGCGTCGCCAGGAGTGCCCATGGCCCATTCGCTCGGTTCCACCCCCGCACCGCTCGCAGATGAGACGCGATCGCTCAATCGTCCGGCATTGGACAGCGCCGAGGTGTGGAATGCGAAAGTCGATCTCGCCGCATGCTTCCGGTTCGCTGCGCGGTTGGGCATGGAAGAAGGCATCTGCAACCATTTCTCCTGTGTCGTGCCGGGCTATGACGATCTCTTCATCGTCAACCCGTATGGCTTTGCCTTCAGCGAGCTCACCGCATCACACCTGCTGATCTGCGATTTCGAAGGCAATGTGATCTCGGGCGAAGGGACGCCTGAGGCAACGGCTTTCTTCATCCATGCGCGGATGCACCTGAAGGTGCCGCGCGCCCGTGCCGCCTTCCATACCCACATGCCCTATGCCACGGCGCTCAGTATGACTGAGGGTGACCCACTGGTATTCGCCGGCCAGACGGCCCTGAAATTCTACGGCCGCACCAAGGTCGACGAACATTACAATGGCCTCGCGCTCGATAATGCAGAAGGCGATCGCATCGCCAGCGCGACCGGGGATGCCGACATCATCTTCATGCGCAACCACGGGGTCATGGTGCTCGGCCGTACCATCGCGGAGGCGTGGGACGATCTTTATTATCTGGAGCGGGCCTGCGAGGTGCAGTGCCTTGCGCTCTCCACCGGCCGCAAGCTGCTGCCGGTGGTGCCCGAGATCGCAGAGGCGGCCGCCCGGCAGATGCGGGCGGGCGATGCGGAGTCGGGACGGCTTCATCTCGAAAGCATCAAGCGCACGCTGGACCGCGAGGAGCCAGCCTACCGGACCTGAGCCGTTCGTCTCAATCCTTGAGCACACTCGGCGCGTCGGCAGCCCAGCCGACATGCACCTGGCAGCCGACGCCGAGGTCCGGTGCCGCTTGCGTGTTGGAGGCTTCTGACACGAGGGTGATGCCATCGCCGATCCGGACGCTGCGCCTTACCGTTGCGCCCATATAGATTTCCTCGACGACGGTGCCGTCGTGGAGGGTGGCCGGGCCGCTTGACGGGGTGAGTTCCACCTTCTCGAAGCGCAGCGCGACCAGCACTTCGTCGCCGGCCTGGATGTCCTGCGGCGCACGCCCGCCGATGTCGAAGCCGCCGCACGAGACGTCCGCGCGACCGGCATGGGCGCGTATCACCGTGCCGTGGAAGAAGTTGGAATGGCCCATGAATTCGGCGACGAAACGTCGGGCGGGACGTTCGTAAACTTCGCGCGGAGTTCCCACCTGAAGCACTTGGCCGCTCTGCATCACAGCAAGGCGGTCCGACATGGTGATCGCCTCGCCCTGGTCGTGGGTGACGAACACGAAAGTGCCGCCGGTCTCGCGCTGGAGGCGGCGCAGCTCGTCCTGCATCTGCAAGCGCAATTGCAGGTCCAGGGCGCTGAGCGGCTCGTCCAGCAGCAGCACTTCCGGCTTGTTGACCAGAGCGCGCGCGAGGGCGATGCGTTGGCGCTGGCCGCCGGACAGCTGTTCGATGCGCCGCTCCCCGTAGCCGCCGAGGCGCACCAGCTCCAGGGCCTCGTTCACGCGTTTCCGGACCTCGGCCACCGCGACCCGCTTCATCTCGAGGCCGAAGGCGATGTTCTGCGCCACATTGAGGTGCGGAAACAGAGCGCCATGTTGAAACACCATATTGGTGCGACGGTCGTACGGCTCCAGGGCGAGCACGCTGCGGCCATTGATGTGCAGGTCGCCATCGGTCGGCATCTCGAATCCGGCGATAATCCGCAGCAACGTGGTCTTGCCGCAGCCCGAGGGGCCGAGCAGGGAGAAGAATTCTCCCTGCCGGATATCCAGGGAAACGTGATCGAGCGCTTTAATTCCCGCGAACACCCGGGCAATGCCCTTGATCGAGACGGCGCAAGGGCTTCCCTCCGTGCCGGGCGGGGGAGCGGTCGGGCTGGCGCCGGTGGTGGTGGCCATGGCGATCGTCATGCGCTCTTCACCCGAGACCAGGTTTCGATCCACATGTTCATGTTGGGCGGCATCTTCTGCGGATAATGCTTCACCGTGCCATCGAACATGCCGAACCCGTAGCGCTTGCGCTCTTCGGGCGTGAACTCCTGCTGGGCCAGCTTGGAGGTCGAAAGATAGCCGCAGGCGCGGGTGAGGGCGCCGGCATAGGTCGTGTCCAGCATGGTGTTGATTACCGTGTTGGCGGTGTCGGCGCGGGTGGAGCTTTTCGGGATGTAGCCGCTCTGGATCAGCGAGAGGACGCCCTCCTTGGCCCAGGAGCCGGCGATATTGACGCCCTTCTGCTCCAGTTCCACGCGCATGGTCACGAGGCCGTAGGCGACGACCACCTCGCCGCTCGCCAGCAGGTTGGTGCCCTGCGCGAACGTGGTGAAGATGGTGCGCACATTCTTCTTTTTCGAGATGAGGAACTTCGCCACCTCGTCCAGGTCCTTGCGGTCCATCAGGTCGGGCTTGGCATGGCCCAGATAGAGGCCTGCGGCCAGCAGCATGTTCAGCGAGGTATCCCACCAAGCGATGCGGCCGGCATATTTGTCCTCGAACAAGAGGCTCCAGGATTGAGTATAGGGATCATTCTCCGGCACATGATCCTTGTTGTAGAGCACCGTGTCGAAGCCCCAGCAGATCGGGACGATGTAATATTTGCCGTCCCGCGGGCTGAGGGCATATTGCGACACCTCATTGATGTTCTTGATGTTCGGAACGAGCTCCGTCTTGATCGGCTGGGTTCGCTCGTCGCCTGCCTTCAACCCCATGACCACAGGCTGGGAAAAGTCGAAGGACGAGATGATGAGATCATATTGGGTGCCACCCGGGGCGGTCAGGCGCGAAACCGCATCGACTGAAGATTGGAACGCCCCGTTGGAGAGGCTGACGTTGGCCTCTTTCTCGACGATCGGCTTCAGCGCCGGGGTGAACAGCGCGCCGATCCCCAAAGTCTCAATCGGCTTCGCCGCGCTCTGCGCCAGCGCCGCACCCGGAATCCCGAGCACGCCAAGTGCCCCCAGCGCGCCAGCACCCTTGAGAATTTCACGCCGCGCCAGGGCATAGGCCGGCGGTTCGGAAGTCTTGCCGTGATCGGTCATTTGGAGGTCCCCTGGTTAGGTTGGTTTTTAGTGAGAAGCGTTGGCACCCTTGCGTCCGGCCCAGGCGCTGACCACGAAGCCGAGCAGCGAAGCGAAGACTGAAATGGCCGTGACCACGACCCCAACCGCCGGGAGGAAGGGCGCCATCTGATCGGACAGCAATTCCCAGAGATAGACGGGCACGGTGCGGTCGCGGCCGGAGATGAAGAAGGTCCGGATGAATTCGTCGAACGAGAGGGTGAAGCCGAACAGGATGGTCGCCACGATCGCCGGCTGAATTTGCGGCAGGATCACACGCCGGAACACCATGGGCCGCGTCGCGCCCAGATCCATCGCTGCTTCTTCCAGGCTCCGATCGAGCCCGTTGATGCGCGGGAATACGGTGAGAAAAGCGAACGGAAGGACCCAGGTGACGTGAGCGGGAAGCACCGTGGTCCAAAGTCCCTGGGAAATGCCGGCGTAGCCAAAGAACATAAGGAAGACGACGCCGGACACGACGCCCGGAATGAGGATGGGCAGCAGGATGATCTTCATCATCAGCGGCTTCAGCGGGAAATCATGCCGGAAACCAAGCGCCATCAGCACCGCAAGTCCGGTCGCGATGCTGGAACTGACCAGCCCGAGCACCAAAGAGCTGAAGATTGAGCGCACCAGACCTTCCGTAGCCACGACGGTCTCATACCAGCGCCATGTAAAGCCATGGAACGTGGCCGTCATGACTTGAGAATCGTTTACCGACAGCGCAATGAGCAGCAGAATGGGCAGGTAGAGAAAGCAGAAGAAAAACGTCACGTAAGCTGTAAGCAGATAGGATCGCAGCCTGCTTGCCGTCTTTGTTTTTTTGATCGGGCGGGCTTCTGTCCACACCAGAGTCATGCCTCACCCTTTCAGGAATACATCGTTCAGCCGCACGCGGCGGCCGAACAGGACGAGAATGAGGAGGACGACGCAGATGAGCGCGATCGAGAGCGTGGCACCGAGCGCCCAATTGTTCGTGTTGGTATATTGAACCGCAATGATATTGCCGATCATCACGCCGGACGTGCCGCCGAGCAGCTGCGGGGTGACATAGGCGCCGCAGGTCAGCAGGAAGACCATGACGCAGCCGGAAATGACGCCCGGCATGCTCAGCGGCAACACGACCCGCAGAAAGCTGCGCACGGGGCCAGCGCCGAGATCGGATGCCGCCTCGATCAACTGCGGGTCGATCCGATCCAGCGAAAGGTAGATCGGCAAGGTCATGAACAGCGTATAAACGTAGATCAAGCCGATCTGTGTCGCGCCTTCATTATAGAGCAGCCAGTCCAGCGGCTCGCTGATCAAGCCAAGGTGCACCAGAACGTTGTTTACCAATCCGCTTCGGCCGAGCATCGGCAGCCAAACGAACGTTCGCACCACATAGCTCGACCAGAACGGTACGAACAGGAGCAGGAGGAGCGCCGTGCGCCGCCCACCCCGTGCTTTGGCGATAAAGAAAGCGACCGGATAAGACAGTACCAGCGAGATCAGCGTAACCATCAGCGCGATGCGCAATGTCTGCAGCAACACCAGAAGATAGACAGGGTCAGCGACCAGGGTGCGATAATTGTCCAAGGTAAAGTCGGTGGACAGACCAAAGATGGTCGAGGTCCAGAACGACATCAGGGCCAGGATCGCGAGCGGCGCCACCGCGAACACGCAGAGCCACAGCAAGGCGGGGGTCGCCAAAAGCACCCCCCGCCAGGGGGAGGCGCCCCCGGCCCTCTTTCGCCGCACCGCCGCTTGGGCCGTCTGCGGGACATTCCGTGCGTTGCTCATGCGGGAACATCCTCACGATTGGCGGGAAGAAGAGGTCAGAGCCCCAGAAGGTATTTGTGGTTTTCGATGCAGATCTTCTGAATTGTTTCCATGGGAACGCCCTTTTCCAGCATGCCGTGGGCGATGACGCGCAAGCACTCGTGCGGTTTCGGATGGAAGGGCTGGCCGCCGTCGCTGGAAAGGATGGTGCGCTCGGGCGTGACCGCTTCGATCGCTTCAATGAGGCCGTTCAGCGAGATGCAATGGAACATCGGGAACAGGTCGACGGCACAGAACTCCATGAAGCAACCGGCCTTCGCGAGATCCACCATGGTTGGCAGATCGAGCTTCGGTGCGGCGAGTTCCGGGTGGGTAATGACAACCCGCTTCGCGCCTGCGGCGAGCGCATAGTCCACGGTTTCCAGGATCTCGCTTTTTGAGATGTGGCCGGTCGCCAGCACCGCGTCATAGGCGATCACCAACTCGATGACCTCCTTGGTCTCGGCTGTGAGCTTTCCGTTCGCGTCCACCACCGTGTAGAGCTGCGGCTTGGCCGCGCGTTTTGACGTCAGCGTCATGCCGGCGAAGCCGTAAGTTCCGGCCGCGCCGAATGCAGCCACATGATTGACGGCGTCGAGGGTGGGCAGCCAAACGATCTTGGCGCCTTGCTGAAGGGCAAGTTCCACCGCACCGGGATTGACACCCCCCACGCCACGATTGAGTGCGATGGCGGAGAACACCTTGAAATCGGGATAGGCGTCCTTCACCGCCGTGCGCGCGTGGTGGACCTTTGAGACCGTGCTTTCGAAATGGCTCTTAATGACGATGCCAGCCATGCCGGCCTCGGCACACCAAAGAGCGACCTCGGCGCTATCCCCAAGGCGCACGAAAGGCGCCGGAGCCGAGTGAAGGTGAAGGTCGTAAAATCCTTTAACGCTCAGCATCCGAAGGGTCCTTGGGGGAGGCTCATCGCCCTGATTGGAATTATTGTCGATTGTCGGCAATCAATCTAACCGTGTCAATGAGATGGGTGCCTATAATTGCGCCATGCAACATCGCTGTGCATGATCGGTTTTAAGTCGCATCGCCTAAAAACTAGCGGGAGGGCCCTGCGGGTTCGCGAGGCCTCTTCGAAAAGGCGTCGGGCTGCGCACTTGCGCTCGGGCACGTTGCTTACATTAGGAAAGGTGCGGCGGCCGACTTTACTTAAGGGTGGGGCCCGAAGTCGCTGGCAATATGAACTGGGGATGAACAAGGCCATTCCGCCGAGATGACCGAGATGTTATTCGGTATCGTCCCGAGGATAGATAATATGCACATCGCCTGCGGGGGCCGGCGGCGGGGCGGCGATTATTCGCTCGATCCGTGCTAGGATGGGCGGAGACTACTCGTCAATGGTGGGAATTGTCCGGCTGGCGCTCGCGCGCCCTTACACCTTCGTGGTGATGGCGCTGCTGATTTTGATCTTCGGCGTCATGTCGGCACTGCGCACGCCGACAGACATTTTCCCGGACATCCGCATCCCGGTGATCGCGGCCGTGTGGAGCTACAGCGGCCTTCCGCCCGACGAAATGGCGGGACGCATAATCTCGGTTTACGAACGCTCGCTGACGACCACGGTCAACGATATCGAGCATATCGAGTCTCAGTCGCTGGCCGGATACGGCATCGTCAAGATCTTCTTCCAGCCAAACGTCAACATCAACACAGCGAATGCCCAGGTCACGGCCATCTCGCAAACCGTGCTCAAGCAGATGCCTGCGGGCATCACGCCGCCGATCATTCTTAACTTCAGCGCGTCCAGCGTGCCGATCCTTCAAGTGGCGCTATCCAGCAAGACGCTGTCTGAGCAGAAGCTTGCCGATACCGCGCTCAACGTCATCCGTCCGCCGCTCGTGACCGTTCCTGGCGCCGCCATTCCTTACCCTTATGGCGGCAAATCGCGGCAGATGCAGATCGACCTGGATCAGCGGGCGCTGCGCTCCTACGGCCTCTCTGCTCAGGATGTTGTCTCCGCCTTGACGGTGCAGAATCTCATCACGCCGGTCGGGACGCAAAAGATTGGCAAATTCGAATACACCATCAGCCTGAACGACGCGCCGAAGCGTCTCAATGAGTTCAAGGATCTGCCGATCAAGGCGGTGAACGGCACGATCGTCTACATGCGCGATGTGGCGAACGTGCATGATGCAAGCCCGCCGCAAATGAATGTCGTCGAACTGGACGGCCAGAAGGGCGTGCTCATGTCGATCCTCAAGACCGGATCGGCCTCCACTCTGGACATCATTGCCGGCATCAAGGCCCGCCTGCCGACCATCCAGGACACCCTGCCGCCGGGTCTCGATCTTCGCCTGGTGGGCGACCAATCGCTGTTCGTGCAGGAAGCCGTTTCGGGGGTGATCCGGGAAGGCATCATCGCCGCCGCACTGACCGGCTTGATGATCCTGATCTTCCTCGGAAGCTGGCGCTCCACGCTCATCATCACGGTGTCGATCCCGCTGGCCATCCTCACGTCCATCACGGTTCTTTCGCTGCTCGGCGAGACCATCAATGTGATGACGCTGGGCGGTTTGGCGCTTGCTGTGGGCATCCTGGTGGACGACGCCACCGTGACCATCGAGAACATCAATTGGCATCTCGAGCAAGGCAAGCCGGTGGAGACGGCCATTCTCGACGGTGCGCAGCAGATCGTCGTGCCGGCGACGGTCTCTCTCCTCTGCATCTGCATTGCCTTTGTGCCGATGTTCGGTCTCGGCGGGGTCGCTGGCTATCTGTTCCGGCCGCTTGCGGAGGCGGTCGTGTTCGCGATGATCGCGTCCTACATCCTGTCGCGCACGCTGGTGCCGACCATGGCCAATTTCCTGCTGCGCCATCAAACGCACCACGGCGCCGAGGGTGGGAAGCCTGGCGGCAGGGGCGGCGTGTTCTCACGCTTTCAGGCCGGCTTCGAACGCGGCTTCGAGGCGGTGCGTAGCCGCTATGTGGGGCTGCTGCACTTCGGCTTGCGCAAGCGGGTCTGGCTGATCTCGGGATTTCTCTGTGTTACCTTCGCTTCGTTCGGTCTGACTTTCTTTCTCGGGTCAAACTTCTTTCCGGACATTGATTCCGGCGAGATCAAACTGCACGTGCGCGGACAGACCGGCTTGCGGCTGGAAAGCACGACCTTGCTGACCAACCGCATCGAAGGCGCAATCCGTGAGGTCATCCCTCCCAATGAACTGCGCAGCGTGGTCGCCAATATCGGCCTGCCGATCAGCGGCATAAACGTGGCCTACGGAAATTCCGGCACCATCGGCGTGGAGGATGCGGACATCCTCATCAGCATGAACGAGGACCACGGCCCCACGGCCGATTACGTCCGCACCTTGCGCGAGACGCTGCCGCGCAAATTCCCGGGCACCGTGTTCTCCTTCCTGCCGGCGGACATCGTTTCGCAGATTCTCAATTTCGGATCGCCGGCACCGATCGATCTTCAGATCGTCGGCCCGAATATCGACGCCAACCGGACCTTTGCCAACGCCTTGGCGAGCCGTCTGCGGACGGTGACTGGGCTGGCTGACGTGCGCGTGCAGCAGGCGTTCCTCCAACCCACGTTGAATGTCGGGTTCAACCGGACACTTGCCGGGCTTGTCGGGCTCACCGAACAGAGCGCCGCCACGAGCATGTTGCAGACCCTGGCGGGCAGCAGCCAGACCAATCCAATCTACTGGCTTAATCCCGACAATCAGGTCTCCTATCCGGTCTCGATCCAGACGCCGCAATATGCGATGGACCGTTTGGAGGGGCTGCGCAACCTGCCCCTGTCGTCCAACGGCAATACCCAATTGCTGGGCGGTTTGGCCTCGTTCGAGCCCACGGCGAGCCATGCCGTCGTGAGCCATTACAACATCCAGCCCGTGGTCGATATCTACGGTACACCGACAATCCGCGATCTCGGAGCGGTGGCCTCGGACATCCGCAAGATCATGGCCGAGATGTCGCCGCAGCTTCCCCGTGGGTCCCAGATGGTGCTGCGCGGGCAGGTTGCCACCATGCTCTCTGCCTACCAGCAATTGTTCATCGGCATCGCTTTCGCCATCGTGTTGATCTATCTGCTGATCGTCGTGAACTTCCAGTCCTGGCTGGATCCCTTCATCATCGTGCTGGCGCTGCCGACGGCACTCGCGGGCATCGTATGGATGCTGTTTGCCACTGGCACCACGCTCTCGGTTCCGGCGCTGACAGGCGCGATCATGTGCATGGGCGTCGCCACGGCTAACTCGATCCTCGTCATCAGTTTCGCGCGGGAGCAACTGGCGACCGGCGCTGATGCCTTTAAGGCCGCGCTCGCGGCGGGAGCGACGCGGTTTCGCCCGGTGCTCATGACCGCACTCGCAATGATCATCGGTATGGCCCCGATGGCCATCGAGCCGGGCCAGAACGCACCGCTTGGCCGGGCCGTCATCGGTGGCCTCATCTTCGCGACCTTTGCCACCCTGTTTTTTGTCCCCGCCTTGTTCAGCCTGGTCCACGCGCGCGACCACGTCCGCAAGGAAGTTGCGCATCCCACGCTGACCGAAGGGGCGCTGCCGTGACACGCCGCACCCGGCGGGGTTGCCCGCGCCTGCCTGTCCGCCCCGTTGTCGGGCACCTGTTTCTTAGATTCGACGGAGCTGCCAATGTCCTCTGATGATTTCAAACCGGAAGATATTCGCGAGCCGAAGCCGCGGCTGCTCCTGCTGATTGGTCTCGGCATTCTGGTCGTTGCCGGAGCGGTCGCAATCGGTGGCGTCCGCAGCCGGGCGAAAACGGAGGAGGAATTGGCGGGCTGGACCAAGGAACAATCCCTGCCGTCTGTCGCCGTAGTGACTCCCAAGCGCGGGAAGGGCGCCGAGGAACTGGTCCTGCCGGGCGATATCCAGGCGTTCGCGGCTGCGCCGATCTACGCCCGCGCCAGCGGTTACGTGAAGAATTTCTACCAGGACATCGGCGCTCACGTGAAGAAGGGCGACGTGTTGGCGGAAATCGACACGCCGGAACTCGACCAGCAATACGCCCAAGCCAAGTTCGACGTCGCCACTTCGGAAGCCAATTGGGTGCTCGCCGATGCCACCGCCAAGCGCTACCACACGCTTGTCGGCAAGCAGGTGGTTTCGCAGCAAAGCGATGACGAGAAAACCGGAGATGCGCGCGCCAAGCAGGCGACGCTCGATTCCGCCCGCGCCAATCTTGCCCGCGTCGAAGCGCTGGTGACGTTCAAGTCCCTGGTTGCGCCATTCGACGGTATCGTGACGGCGCGCACGCTTGATGTCGGTGCGTTGGTCAATGCGGGTGGCAACACCGGCACCGCACTGTTCCAGATCTCGGACCTTCGCAAGGTGCGCGTTTATGTGCGCGTGCCGCAGGCCTTCATCGCGGATCTGAAGCCAGGATCGAAGGCGACCCTCGAATTGATCCAGTATCCCGGCCAGCATTTCGACGCGACCCTGGTGAGCACAGCCAATGCCATCACGCAGGAATCGCGCACCGCATTGGTGCAATTGCAGGCGGACAATCCCGACGGCAAGCTCTGGCCCGGCACTTATGCGGAAGTCCATTTTCACCTGAACCCTAGCGACAGTGTGCTGCGGATTCCCACCACCGCTCTGATTTTCGGCGAGAAGGGCATTCAGGTTGCCACCGTGGATGGGAATGACACGATCACCTTGAAGCGTGTGCAGATCGGGCACGATATCGGCAGCGATGTGGAAGTGCTTTCCGGGGTCACGGCATCCGACCGGCTGGTGGACGGGCCGCTGGAAACCTTGACCACGGGCGACAAGGTGCGTGTCGCCGACAAACAAGATGCGCGGCCCGCGGTTGTCGAGGCCGACAAGAAGAGCCAGTCGAATTAATCGTGATCGGCTCCCCCGCGGCCTTCAAGATGGACCGCTCAAGGAGATGAATTCAGGCTGTATGGTGTTTTCGAGGAATGCGGGTTGCTTGTGTTCCGCCGCGATGAGATCGACGGCGCCCGGCCTCGGGGGGAGCTGCAGGCGTTCAAGAGCCCTGAATGAGCGGTGGGGGATTGCCAGCCGGATCGGGCCCTGGCGGGAATGAGATATTTCGAGATCGTGTTGCGGGATCGGCCGTTCGTCGCGGCGGTGCGTTCTCGACGGCGGACATAACGGTCTTCGCTGGGCTGATGTTCGCCAATGCCGCGGGAATCGCTGTGTCTGGCGACTGTTCCAAGCTGCGTGCTTTGCGCACAAAGGTCTCCGCTCTGCCGAGCGCCAAGGATCGCAGCGGCCGGATGTTCGTCTCCGAAGATCTGCGCCGCCTCGGTTTCTGAGCTCCATACGAACTTTTCGCCGGCCCGCGCCGCCGAAGGTACCGCTTTGGGGTCGTTCATCCGGACCGACGGGGATCGCGGGTAATCAGCACAAAGGGGCGGGGGCCTGATCTGAGCTCGCTTCCTCCCCTTGTGCAGCGGTTTGACCCTTGCTCCAGTTCACCAGGAAGCCGCGGACGAAATCTTGGAACGTCATGGTAAGGCGGCGCTTGGCGATGCGCTTTAGCGTCACCAGCACCACCTTGAGCGGGCGCACCCCATCCTCCAACGGCACGTTGACAATGCGCGTGCCGTCGTAGGTGGTCGAAAGTGCAGGCTTGAGGTTCAGGATCGAATAGCCGAGCCCGTTGCCCACCAGTGTGCGCACCGCCTCGAAGGAGGAGGAGCGGAAGCGGATGTTGGGCTCGAGTCCGTGAGCGTAAAATAGCGAGAGAAAGTACTCCCGCGTGTGCGGCAGATCCATGAGGATCATGGGCTCGGGGGCAAGTTCGCCGAGTCGTACGCTCTGCCGGCCGGCGAGAGGGTGATGTTCCGGTAGTACCGCGAAGGCCGGCAGTGAAGCCATGGGCACCGCCTGGAACTGGTCCGAGAGGCCGAGATCGAAGGTGAGCGCAGTTTCGATGCGCCCGCTCTTGAGGCCCTGAAGGATCTCCTCCTGATCGCCGATCTCGATATGGATGCGGATGTTCGGGTATCGCCCCGAGAACGAGCCCATGATGTTGGCGAACACGACCGGAGCGAGGTTGGTGAAGCAGCCGACGGTGAGTTCGCCTTCCACTGCGTTGCCGAGCGCCCCGGCAATGCTCTCAAACTCATCTGCATGGGCGAGCAGCCCCCGCGCCTCCAGCGCCACCAGCTCGCCGGAAGGGGTGAGCGCGAGCCCTTTGGCCGGCTTCCGCACGAACAATTGCAGCCCGACATGCGCCTCGAACTCGCTGACAGTGGTCGATACCGAGCCCTGGCTGCGGCCCAGCCGCTCCGCCGCGGCTGAGATGGTGCCGCACTCGGCCACCGTCACGAACGTGCGCAGGGCACGGAGCGTAAAGCAGTTCATTTATTCCGAACCTCTTATTCTATTTCTTATGTCTTTTCGAATGCTGCTCCCGCGATACGATGCTTGCAAGTGGTCCAGAACGCGGCGCGCGGCGCACCCCGCGCTATTCGAAGGAAGCTATAGTATGGAAGGCATTTCGGGGTCCTCCGGCAGTCGCAAGGCGGTGGTTGCTGCAGCGCACGTGGCCGCGCCGCCTTTCGATCTGCGCGGTGGTGTGGCAAAGGCGGTGGAGGTCATTGCCGATGCCGCGCGGGCCGGCGCACGGCTGGTGGTGTTCCCGGAATCCTTCATTCCCGGCTTCCCCATCTGGGCCGGCCTCTATCGGCCCATCGATGCCCACCGCTTTTTCCGCCGCTTCGCGGAGAACGCGCTGCTTTCCGATCGCGGCTCCATCGGGGAGATCGCAGCCGCCGCAGCGCGCCACCGCATCTTCGTCAGCCTTGGGTTCTGCGAGGTCTCGCCCACGAGCCCCGGCTGCATGTGGAATTCGCAGGCACTGATATCGGACACCGGTGAGGTGGTGAACCTGCACCGGAAGCTGGTCCCCACCTTCTATGAGCAATTGTCCTGGAACCGGGGAGACGCCGCGGGCCTGCGGGTGGTTCAGACCTCTCTTGCCCGTATCGGCGGGCTCATCTGTGGCGAGAACAACAACCCGCTCGCCCGCTACGTGCTCATGAGCGAGGGCGAGGAGATCCACTGCTCCTGCTATCCAGCCATCTGGCCGTTCCGCAATCCATTGGCCGGCGCGCCCTACAACCTAAAGGACGCCATCCGCTTCCGCACTGCCGCCCACGCCTTCGAGGCCAAGGTCTATTGCGTGGTTGCCGCCGGGGTGCTCGATGAGGCCACCATCGCCGCCACCAGCGAAGGCGACGAGGAGGTGGAGCAGATGATGCGGGCCTGCCCGCGCGCCTCTTCGATGATCGTCGGCCCCACCGGCGAGCTTCTCGCAGACCGGCCGCCCGAGGGGGAGGGGCTGGTGCTGGCCGAGATTGACCTTTCCATGTTGGTCGAGCTGAAACAGCACCACGACATGGCCGGCTATTACAATCGGCACGAGCTGTTCTCCCTACGCGTGCGCCGCGAGCGCCCCCGCCTGCTGGAGAGCGTGAGCGACGAGCCGTCCAGCTTCGACGGGGACATGGATCAGCCGGCGCCCTTCGGCGCGGCGGCGGAATAGGGGAAGCGATGGCTGCCTCGACTCCCCTCCGCTGCATGTGGCTCAGCGCCCCCGCCATCGGTGGCGCGGCGGTGCTCGCATTTCTTGCCGCCTGGTGGGTATCGGCACGCACGTTCGACCCCATGCGCATCCCGCAGCCGGGCGACGTATGGGATGCCGCCGTACAGCTCGCCACCACCGGCTATGCAGGCGGCACGCTCCTCGAGCACACCCTCCATTCGGTGATGCTCGCGTTCATGGGCTTTGCGGTGGCCGCCGGCACTGCGCTGCCCGTTGGTCTTGCCATGGGCATGAGCCGCAGCGCGGAGGCCGTGTTCGGGCCCATCGTTGCCTTCATCCGGCCGATCCCACCGCTCGCCTGGATCCCGCTTGCCATCATCTGGTTCGGGCTCGGCGATGGAGCGAAGATCTTCGTCATCTGGTTCACCGCGTTCGTGCCGACGCTCATCAATACCTTCACCGGCGTGCGTAACGTCGATCCCACCATCATCGCTGCCGCCCGGGTGCATGGCGCCGGCCCGCGCCATCTGTTGCTGGACGTGATCCTGCCCGGTGCCGCGCCGCTCATCTTCTCGGGTTTGCGCGTGTCGCTCCAGGCCTCCTGGATGGCGCTGGTTGCGGCAGAGCTGATCGGCGCCTTCTTCGGGCTCGGCCGGGTGCTGATGACCGCGGCGCAGGACATCTTCCCGGGCATGATCGTGGTGGCCATGGCGGCGGTGGCGGCTTGCGGCGCGACCATGACTTGGCTCCTTGGCGTTGTCGAGCGGCGCATGATGCCCTGGCTGAAGGTGACGCCATGACGATGGAAGTTCTCGCCAAGTCCGAAGCACGCTCCGCGCGCAAGCAGGCGCCGCGCCGAAGAATGGGCGCCGGCATCCGCCTCACGCTGCTTTCCGCCGCCAGCATCACGGTGGCGCTCGGCCTGTGGTTCGGCCTCGCTGGGTCGGGCCTCCTGCCGAAGATGCTGCTGCCCTCGCCGTGGGACGTGGCGCAGGCGCTCGTCAAGAATATGGGCGTGCCGTTCGCCGGTGCAACGCTCCAACAGCATCTTCTGGCGAGCCTCGGGCGCTTCTTCTCCGGCTTCGCGCTCGCCGTGGCGCTGGGTGTGCCAGTGGGCCTTCTGATGGGTTGGTTCGCGCCGTTCCGTTTCGCCATCACGCCGTTTTTCGAAACGTTCCGTTTCATCGCCCCGCTCGCCTGGGTGCCGTTCGCGGCCCTGTGGTTCGGCACCGGCGTAGGCGGACCGATCCTGATCGTCTTCTCCGGCGCCTTCGCGGCCTGTGTCATCAACACCTTCCGCGGCGCGCGCATGACCGACACGCGCCTCATCGAGGCCTGCCGAACCATGGGCGCGGGCAACTGGCGGCTGATCGTCGACGTGCTGCTGCCCTCGGCACTGCCCTCCATCATGGCGGGTATCCGTGTGGCGGCGGCGCTCGGCTGGCAGTCCCTGATCGGCGCCGAGCTGATCGTCGCCTCCTCGGGGGTGGGCTACCTGATCGTGCAGGGGCAGGGCTCGGTGGACACCCCCATCGTCATGGCCGGAATGGTCACTATCGGCTTCATCGGCCTCGTTATCGACCTCGGTCTACGGCAGATCGACGCCTATATCGGGCGGAACTGGAGGGCGGGCGCATGAGCGGCATCGCATTCACCGACGTCACCCGGTCCTTCGAGCGCAAAGGGGGAGCTTACCAGGCGCTGGAGCCAGTTACCCTGCACGTACCGGATGGCGAGTTCGTTGCCATCGTGGGTCCCTCGGGATGTGGCAAGACCACGCTGCTGCGCCTCGCGGCCGGCCTCGACCACCCGACCAGCGGCAGCGTCACGGTAGGCGGGCGGACGGTGGCTGGGCCGGGACCGGACCGCGCGGTCGTGTTCCAGCAGTTCGCCCTGCTGCCTTGGAAGACGGTGCGCCAGAATATCGGTTTTGGGCTGAAGTGCCGGGGTATGAGCGCGGCGGAAGCGCGCCCGCTGGTGGAGCGCTATCTCGCCACCATGCGGCTGGAAGGTCACGGCGACAGCTATCCGCATCAGCTCTCCGGCGGCATGCAGCAGCGGGTCGCCATCGCCCGCTCTTTCATCCTGGAGCCAGAGGTGCTGCTCATGGACGAGCCGTTCGGCGCCCTTGATGCCCAGACCCGCATCGAGATGCAGGAGGAGCTGATCCGCCTTACCACGGGCCAGCGCCGCACCGTGCTGTTTATCACCCATTCGGTGGAGGAGGCGACCTACCTCGCTGACCGGGTGGTGGTGATGGCGGGGCGTCCCGGCTCCATCCGCGAGATCGTCGATGTCGGCTCCCTGCGCAAGTCCGAGCGCTGGGCGGAGCGCCCTGTGGAGGAGGTGATGGAGCTGGAATCTTTTACCCGCATCCGCACCCGCCTGTGGCGCCTCCTGCGCTCGGCGGGCAACCATCAGGAGGAGGCGGCGACGCGCCGCCTGTCCTTGGCGTCCTGAGGCGCGACGACGAGACAATCACAAAAAACAAGACCTTCCAGAACATCGGGAACAGGAGTTCAAATCATGGTCAGTCGCCGCGCGGTCCTCGCACGCACGCTTTTCGCAGCCGGCTTGGCGTTCGCCGCGCCGGCGCTCACTGCCCCTGCGTTCGCCGAGGAGGTGAAGATCTCCTACCAGCCGGCCCTCTATTGGTCGCTGCCCTTCTATATCGCCACCGAAAAGAACTGGTGGAAGGAAGTGGGCTTGGAACCGAGCTTTTCCACCTTTCCTGCTGGTCCGCAGCAGATCGCAGCGGCGCCCTCCAAGTCGTGGGACATCGGCGGCACCGGCTCGCCTCCAGCCGTGCTCGGCGCGGTGCGCTTCAACCTGGTGACCATCGCGCTGGCGGACGACCAATCCGACACCGCCTGGGTTGCCGCCCGCACCAAGGACGCGGACGCTATCATGAAGGATCCCTCGATCCTGAAGGGCAAGGAGATCCTGCTCACCACCAATTCCACCGGCCATTACGCAGCGGTGGCCTGCCTCAAGAAAATGGGCCTCGGTTCCAACGACGTGCGGGTGGTCAATCTCGGCCCGGCGCAGACCATCGCCGCTTATTCCTCCGGCAACGGCGCCATCGCAGCCGCCTGGCCGCCGTTCAGCTACACGCTGTTGGAGAAGGCGGATGCCAAGCCCATCTGCACCGGCCGCGAGGGAGGCGCAGCGGTGACCGCAGCAGTTGTGGTGCGCGCGGACTATGCCGCCGAGCATCCGGAGACGGTGGCGAAGGTGCTGGCCGTCTACCTGCGCTCCATCGCCTGGCAAAAGAAGCACCGCGCCGAGACCATGGCCTACATGAAGGTCTTCTATCCGGAAGGCGGCACGACGCTGTCTGATCACTTTATCGAAGTCGACTACGACAAGCGGCCCATCTACACACTTGACGAGCAGCTCAAGCTGTTTGACCGCTCGAAGGGACCCTCAGTGATGGATGTCTGGCACACTGATCTTGCCGAGTATCTGAAGTCCACCGGCACGCTGGCCAAGACACCCGACGCCAAGGACTACATCACCGACAAATTCCTGAAGATGATCGCAGACGATCCGAAGCTGAGCGCCTTCGCCATGGACAAGAGCTGAACGGGTCCGAGCAACGATGAGCGAGCGGTCCACGCGCCTCTACCCCATGAGCCGGCCGGCGGGACATGCCCCCCCGATCCCGCGCTACTCGTCGCGCTTCGACCACGCCCCGGATCGCCTCGCGGTGCTGTTCGTGGGCATGGCCGCGCACGAAGGAGATCGCGCAGCACGCGCGCTCTCGGACTTCCTCGCGGCGGCGTCCGATGCTCCCGACGCCCCTTCCTATTTCGATCGCGCCACCTTCACCGATCTTGAAGGGCGACCGAACCACATGGCCGCGCTTTATTGGCCCGACCGCGCCGCCTGCGCACGCTGGGGGAAGGCGCCCGAGATCGTCTCCTGGCGCGCGGGTGGGCGAGCCCTCACCGAGGATTTTGGCCAGTGGTGGGAGCCGGTCAGCATCATGCCCGAGCGAGCCGAGACCATCGCCTTCGCCGAATATCGCCGCGGTTTATCCGCTTGCCCGTTCTCGCGCCTGGAGCAGATGGGGGAGACCGGTTATTGGGGTGCCGCGCGAGACCGCATCCCCGCCTCGGCCTGGGACCTTCTGGAGAGCGAGGCGCCGCGGCTTGCGCCGCTGGAGGCGCCGCCGCAGACGCATGGCAAACGCCTTGCCATCCGTCCGCCCGCGGGCCTCACGGTGATCCGCTCGGGGGTCTCATGGGCGGCCTGCGGCGCCGAGCAGCGTGAGAGTTACGAGAGCAATGTCAGGCCCAAGCTTGATGCGGGAATGGACTACCTGCGCCGCAATCCTGCGGAGTCGGGCTGCTTCGCATTGCGGCAGGTGGTGCTGGCGGACAGAGAGGGCATCGAGCTCCAGGAGGCCTACTCACTGGGCCACTTTCTCTCGCTCGGGCATTTGGAGGCCTGGGCGAAACACCACCCGACCCACCTCGCCATCTATCACCGGGCACTCGCTGAGCGGCGCAAATATCAAGAGGCGCTGGAGCTGCGCACCTACAACGAGATCTATGTCCTGGATCAGGACGCACCCGATTTCGAGTATGTCAACTGCGCTCCCTCAACCGGCCTGCTCCGATATTTTCCAGCCCGCGTGCTGGCGCCGCTCACGCGCGCGCCATGACGCGGGATCTGGAATTAACCGGGGCCGGTCTTCAGCGGTCCAAGGCCATGTCGAGGCCGATCGCCTGCGCCAACCCATCGGCGTAGGCGATTGCCTTGCCGGGAGTTGAAGAAGTGGACGAACAGCACTGCCCATCGGCGGAGCGATCTTGTGCCTTCAGGATGGTGGTATCTGAAGCCCACCTCATCACCTGGATCCTCGCCGGCAGGTGATTACCAATCCTTCAATGCTGGAGGCGGTTCAGAACGGTATATGGAGTATCTGTTGATCACCCTGCAGTGATCCGGGTGGGCCAGACCGCGCGAGTTCGTTTCGCTGGAAAACAGGCGCAATTCAAATCTTCGATCGGGATCCCCGTACAGACAATAAGTTGTGATGCGGTCATCAGAAGCTAAACCAAGGATGGACTGCCTCCGCGCGCCCGCAACGCCCTGACGTCCCGGAGTGGCGGTTCGCCGAATAGGCGGCGGTATTCGCGGATAAACTGTGTGGGGCTTTCATAGCCGACGCCGAGAGCTGTAGTGCCGACATCGGCGTCATCGTCGAGCAAGCGCCGCCGTGCCTCATGCAGTCGGAGATGCTTTTGGTACTGGATCGGGCTCATGCCCGTGAGGTCATGAAAATGGCGGTGCAGCGTCGAGACGCCCATGCCGGCGATCGACGCTAAGTCTTCGATCCTCAATCGGTCCTGATAGTGGCTCCGCAGCCAGGCGACGGCGCGGGCGATACGATGACCTTGCGATCCGAGGCGAACGATCTGGCGGAGGCGATGTCCGCTCGGGCCGGACAAAAGTCTGTAAAGAAGTTCGCGGTGAATGAGGCTGCTCATGAAAGACACGTCGTCGGGCGACTCGATCAGCCGGACCAGCCTCGCCACGGCATCGAGGAATGCACGGTCGACGCGGCCCAGCTGCGAAGAGGAGGCTATCACCTCGGCCGCCCCCTGTATGTCGATATCGGCCATGACCTGTCGTGCAAGGTCGAGATCGAGGTCAATCCTCAGCGCCGTATAGGGGTGTTCGGGGCTCGCGTCGGTAATAGTCACGATCGCCGGCGACCCGATGGCGCTGAGAAGAAACCAGTCCTCGCCCTGCGACCATACATGATCGCCCACGGCGACTTCCCGCGCACCGCGCACGCAGACACAGACGGATGCGTCGCTAAGATGCGTCGTCGGAGGAACCGGACGGGTGATGCGGGCGACATTCAATCCCGGCACTGCGGTTTCATAACTGCCTGTGCTTCGCGAATGGCGCGCGATGACCTCTTCGATTTCGCGACGGAGGAGTTCGCCGACATCCGATGGATTGGTCCGGGCGCTCTTGCGTGATGATTTCACCATGCCTTACGCACTATCACCCGCAGCCGACGCCGTGTATCTATTATCTTCGCCTGAGAGATAATTAGGCAGAAATAAGAGGGGATCAGGCTACCCGTCTCCGATGCATGGCGATTACAAAATCCACATAAGATCCCACGACCGATAGGACAGCGTGCGCTCCGGACTCTCCGGAATGGCGGGTCAATCCGGTCCCACGATGTGGAAAAATGCCATGAAATATAACCGTCTTGGAACAAGCGGATTGTTCATCTCCGAACTTGGCTTCGGCGCGATGACGTTTGGCGAGAATGAGGGACATCCGACCCTTGGAGGTCTTGGTCAAGCAGAAGCCAATACGCTCGTTGCGCGAGCGTATGAAGCAGGTGTTAATCTGTTCGACACGGCGGACAATTATGCTCAGGGCGCATCTGAGCGCTTTCTGGGCGAAGCTTTGCGCGGCCTGGGCGTTCCGCGTGAGAAATACCTGATTGCGACCAAAGCCTTCTCGCCCATGGGAGGCGGCCCCAACGACGCCGGGGCGTCGCGTGGGCATCTGCTGGACGCCGCCAAGAACAGCCTCAAGAGGCTCGGCGTCGACCATATCGACCTGTATCAGATCCACGGCTTCGACCCTGCAACGCCGATCGAGGAGTCGCTTCGTGCACTCGACGATCTCGTTCGGCAGGGCCACGTGCGCTATGTCGGCGTCTCGAACTGGGCAGCTTGGCAGATCGCCAAGGCGATTGGCGTATCCGAACGTCTGGGCATCGCGCGCTTCGCCTCGCTCCAAGCATATTACTCGGTCGCCGGCCGCGACATCGAACGTGAGATCGCGCCGCTGTTGCTGAGCGAGGGCGTCGGTCTCCTCATCTGGAGTCCCTTGGCCGGTGGCTTTTTGAGCGGAAAGAAGCTCCGGGGCGCCGCTGCGCCGGACGGCAGCCGCTGGTCTGCGAATCCATTCCCGCCGTTGGATGAAGATCGGGGCTACAATGCGCTCGATGTCATGCGTCCGATCGCCGAGGCCCATGGAGCGTCCATCGCCCAGATCGCGCTGGCCTGGCTGCTCCATCAGAAGGTGGTTTCCAGCGTCCTGGTCGGCGCAAAGCGGATGGATCAGCTCGACGACAATCTAAAGGCCGCAAGTATCTCGCTGAGCCAGGAGGAACGCGCGGCGATCTCCAAGGTCAGCGAACTTCCCGGGGAGTATCCCGGTTGGATGTTCGGCTTCCAGGGACAGGGCCGCCTCGCTCAGGTGGCAAGTTCCAACCGCTAACGGTGGTCCTTCTTAACGTCGCTCGGCGGGGATCCATCGTCAGCATCCGGCGAAGGCCGCGGAGAAGGAGAAACAGCTATGGGGTCTGGCAGCTTCGTGCTTGCCAGCTCCATGGCAACAGTTCGGCGAGCCGGCTCTGCTTCTGCCGGGCGCCGCGACGCTCCTTCGCGCTGAAGCCGTTGATCCCGCGTTCGATGTCGAAGAGAGCGTCGATGCGCTTCACTGCCTCCAGGGCGATGGGCGACACCGGTCCGGCGCTCGGCCCGCGCCGCATGCTTGCGGCGATGTCTGCAAGTTCGAAAAAGCCTCTTCTGGCATGTGACCAGCAAAGCGCCGAGGTGACCGGTCCGCCCGAACGTGCGGGATCATACAGTCCGTTGTACCCGCCGTAGGCGTCGGCCTGGAGGATGCCCCGCCAGCCCGCGAGGTGCGCGTCCGGATGACCGCGAACCCCACGCGCTATTGAGCATGCCTTCCCATTCCCACGGGCCTGAGAAACAGCGCTGCCCTCGATCAGGGGCGAAGAGGCCTAATCGTCGGCGGGAAAATCCGTCGCCGATGCCGCCTCCTTTTGTGCCCGCACGGATGCGAGCCTTTCGGTCAGGGCTTTTTCGATCATCATGTAGGAATCGCTGCCCAATACGATCCGCTTCGGCGCGGGCTCCTGGTCCACGCTGTCGATCATGATCCGCACCATTTTCGCGGGATCCCCCATGGGCGCCCGCATGGGATCGTCGAGCACCGTGCGGATCATGCCGACCGGTGTGCCGTCATAAGCTTGGGGCGCGGCACCCATGCGTTCACTGGCCGTGCTGCGGAAGCCCGTCCGAGCGCCGCCAGGCTCGATGATCGTTACGCCGATCTTGAACGGAGCAACCTCGCCGGCGAGGGAATCGAAGAAGCCCTCCAGTCCCCATTTGCTCGCGTGGTACAGGGAAGCGCCGGGATAAGTCGCCTGTCCGCCATAGGTCGACACGGCCAGAATGCGACCTCCGCCCTGTGCGCGCAGATGCGGCAGGGCTGCGCGCGTGACCTGAATCGGGCCGACCAGATTGGTGTCGATCTGGTGGCGGATCTGCGCGTCCGTGAGCCCTTCTGCGGCGCCGAAGAGCCCATAGCCGGCGTTGTTGACCACCACGTCTATCCGGCCGAGTTCGGCGAAGGCGCGTGTTATGACCGCATGGATGGCGGGCCCGTCCGTCAGGTCGAGTTGAGCGGTCCATAGGCGATCGCCATAGCGGGCCTTGAGGTCATCCACCGCGTCGAGCTTGCGCAATGTGCCGGCGACACGATCGCCGCTCGCAAGAAGCTGCTCGGCCAATTCCCGACCGAAGCCACTACTGATCCCCGTGATAAGCCAAGTGCGCGCCATTTTGAGTCCTCTGTCGAGCGGTACCCGCCAGGACTTAAGGATTCGGATTAATCGATATAACCGGCCTAATTCGGCATGCTATGATGGCGAATGGCCATGAATGACCAACCCACCTTGCTGGAACTGAGGGCTCTTGCGGCGATTGCCCGCCATCGGAGCTTTCGCAAGGCGGCGGACGAAATGGAGATGGCTCCCTCGACCATCAGCCATATGATCACGGGGCTCGAGACCCGAATCGGCGCGCGCCTCCTGAACCGGACCACACGTAGCGTATCGGCCACCCAGGCCGGCGAGCGGCTGGTGGCGCGCCTTCAGCCGATTTTCGGCGCTCTCGATTTGGCGCTGGCGGAGATAGATGCCGCCCGCGAGCGGCCAAGCGGCCTGCTTCGCCTCACCGCATCAGAGACCGTCTCCATGCTGCTTGTGCAGACGATTCTGCCCCGGTTTCTCGAAGCGTTTCCGGAGATGAGCGTGGACCTGGTCGCGGAGCCGGCCTTCGTGGACATCGTGGCGGAGGGGTTCGACGCGGGATTTCGGCTCGGCGAGGCGGTGCCGCACGACATGGTCGCGGTGCGATTTGGTGGTCCGTCCCGAATGCTGGTGGTGGCCTCGCCGGCCTATCTCGAAAGTCGCCACCCCCCTTTCACACCCGACGATCTCGCGCGGCACGTCTGTATCCGATCGAGAACGCCGGGAGGCCGTCCCTATAAGTGGGAATTCGAGCGCCATGGCCATGCGTTGGCCGTCGAAGTGAATGGACCGCCCATGCTCAACCGCACCGAGCTGATGGTCGAAGCGGCGCTGCGGGGAGTAGGGATCGCCTTCGTGCCGGAACGACTCGCGCATCCTCACCTGGAGAGCGGGGCACTGCAAGCCGTGTTGCAGGACTGGTGCCCGACCTATCCGGGACTCTACCTCTACTATCCCGGCCATCGCCAGGTTCCGCCCGGCCTTCGCGCCTTCATTGATCTGCTGAAGGCGGTTCCGATCGACGGGATCGCCGCCCCTTAATCGTCCTGGGTGATGAGGACCTTGCCGAAAAGATCGCGCGCGCCGAAGTGCGAAAAGGCGGCCTTTGCCTCTTCGAAGGAAAAGGTGCTGTCGATCTGCGGATGCAGGCGATGCTGCGCCAACACCTTCAGCATGTTTTCCAGATCGTACCGGCTGCCGGATGGAATGGGTTGGAGGGTGGCCTGAGCCATGAAGATGTCCATGAAGCCGGGCATCTGGCCCTGGGCGAGGACACCCACGAGCGAGATCTGGCCGCCGATCGCCACCGCCTTCAGAGATTGCGCAAGCGTTCCCGGTCCCCCCACCTCCACGATCCGGTCGATCCCATACCCTCCGCCCAGGTGCTTCGCCTGCTCGCCCCAATTCTCGGTCGTCCTGTAGTTGATGACATGGTCCGCGCCGAGGGCGCGCAGGCGCGCCGTCTTGGGCTCCGACGAGGTTGTCGCGATCACCCTGGCGCCGGATGCCTTGGCGAGTTGCAAGGCGAACAGAGACACGCCGCCAGTCCCCTGGGTGAGCACGGTCTGTCCCGGTCCGACGCCGGCGAGCGCCGTCCAGGCCGTCACGGCCGCGCAGGGCAGCGAGGCCACCTCCGCGAAGCTCAGGAAAGCGGGCATGGCCACAACTTCCTGCTCGCTGACCGTGCGATACTGGCTGAGCCAGCCATCGAGATGGATTCCATACTGGAGCGGCAGTTCCCGGAATGGGCCGCCGAACCAGTTCGGCATGGTGGAATTAATAACCATGTCCCCCACCTTGAAGCGTGTCACGCCGGGGCCGATGGCCTCAACGACGCCGGCGGCATCTGAAAGCGGCACACGACCTTCTTGCACGCCGAAGGGCATCCATCCCTGGAGGATGGCGAGGTCGCGGAAGTTCAGCGAATTGGCCCGTATCCGAACCAGCACTTCACCGGCGGCCGGTGCGGGGAGGGGGCTCTTCGCAGAGTTCCAGGCCATCGAGCGAGCCAATCTTCTGCAAGCGGTATGTCTTCATCGGGCACCCTTCCTTTGCCCGAGGCCTAATGGGGGTTGACCGGACGATCCATTGCCAGGAGAACTGATTTTCTAACCCATCGTCCAAAGTGCCCATGCACCCTTTCGATTCAGTCCTCGACGCCATGGACGTGGAGAGCTCGCTCTACGTCCGCATCCGCGCGCGTGCGCCCTGGGGTATCGGGTTCAACAGCGGGTGCCAGGCAAGGCTTCTGGTTGTCGCATCGGGCACTGCCTGGTTCACCCGGGCCGGGCAGCCACCGCTTCAGCTTCACCCCGGTGATTGCCTCATCATCAAGAAGGGTACCGACTGCGCCATAGCGGATATGCCCGACGGCGACCTGACCCCGTGCTCGCAGGTCACGGATCGCGTGACCGGCGACGCCGTAGAATTCGGCGGGGCAGGGGCGGCATGCGAGTTCATTTCCGCCCGCATGACATTCGACCACACGGCCGGCGAGCCGCTTCTGGCGCTCCTCCCAGAAGTCGTGCATGTGCCCCTCGGCGAGGGGGGCTCCGGCCGGCTCCTCGCGACGTTCGACCTGATCGGCCGGGAAGAGGCGGAGCGGGGTCTCGGCGCGGACTTCGTGATCGGCCGGCTCGTCGACACCCTCTTCATCCAGGTCGTTCGCGCCTGGACGAAGGCGGAGGGAAATATTCCGTCCGGATGGCTCGCCGGCCTCAGTCATCATCGGCTGGCCGGAACGCTCGGCCTCATCCATAACGATCTGACAAAGCCCTGGACCATTGAGATGCTGGCGCGGAGCGCGGCCATGTCGCGCTCCGCCTTCGCCGTCCTTTTCAAGTCCGTGGTCGGCGTGTCGCCGCTGGCCTACATCGCAGGCTGGCGCATCTACCGGGCCAAGATGCTGCTTGCGGGCGGACACTCCATTGCCAAGGCGGCCGAACTGTGCGGCTACGGGTCGGATATCGCCTTGAGTCGCGCTTTCCGGGCGGCAACGGGCCTGTCACCGGGACAATGGCGGGCGCGATATCGCGCGGATGCCGACAGTGGCAGCCGGTTCGAGGCGCGCAATCGCCCCGTGGAGCGGGAGCATGCCTCCTGACGGCCACAGCACGTCGGCACTGAAAAACGAGATGTTACCCGTCAGCGTACCCCACCTCGCGATCCGCGCCCGAGATTGCCTCGACGGCCTCATCATACGTCTTCTGCGCGGCACGAACCCCTTCGGCGTGCTTTGCCGTCCAAAGGAGGAGCGTGGTCACGGGCTCGTCCAGCGACTGCCGAGCGCGGTGAAGCTGTATTCGACCCCGAGCTGGCGGCCGTCGATGACGCGCCGGCGGATCAGCCCGTTCCGCTCCAAGCGGCGCAGGCATGAGGCGAGGCTGCGCTGCGAAATATCGGGAATGTCCCGCCGGATCGCGTTGAAGCGGCGGACGCCCGCGTGATCGCACAGCGACCCCAGCACCAACAGCGTCCATTTGTCGGCGATGAGATCCAACAGCACGCGATCGCGCCGCAGCTCAGGATCGATGGTGTCGGACATGAGTAACTCCCGTGATACCAGGTGCCGTCAGAGTGCGTAATGTACATCTGGTATCGATTTGTTACTAGTTGGGTGTTGCAAGGAGACACGCGTGACCGCAAGCACCCAACGACCGCGCACCCTGTTCACGGGCGCGACCATTCTTTCGATGGATCAGGCGATCGGGGATCTCGTCAACGCCGACCTGCTCGTCGAGGGCGATCGGATCGCGGCGATCGGAGTGCGCCTTGACGCCGCCGACGCGGACACCATCGATGCATCACGCGCCATCCTCATCCCGGGCTTTGTCGATGCGCACCGTCACGCCTGGCAGGGCACGCTGCGGCAACTCATGCCCAACGTCGACACGCTCGACGCCTATGTGCAGGACACGCACCTCACCCTGGCGCCGCATTACCGGCCCGAGGACCATTATGTCGGCAATCTGCTGACGGCGCTGGGCAGCCTGGACGCGGGGACGACCACGATCGTGGATGCGTCCCACAACGCCCGCAGCCCGGAACATACCGATGCATGCCTGGACGCGCTGCAGGACGCCGGCATCCGCGCCCTGCACATGCCCGGCAAGCCTCTAGCCGGCGCCTGGGCGGAGCATTGGCCTCACGATCTGACCCGCCTGAAGCGCGCACGGTTCGCATCGGACGACCAACTGCTCACCCTCGGAATCTTCTGCACGCTCGATCCCGACACCTGGGCCTTCGCGCGCGCGACCGGCCTGCGCATGCTCATCGAGTTTCTCGGGCCGATGGCTTCCATGCTTGACGGGCTGGAGGATCAGCTCGGCCCTGACCAGATTTTCAACCACTGCACCAGCCTGCCAGAGGCGACCTGGCGCGCGTTTGCCGAAAGGGATGTGCGCGTGACCGTCGATCCACGTTCGGACGCCCAATACGCCCTCGCCGGCGGGGTCTTCGCCTGGCAGCAGGCGGTGGATCATGGTATGCGCCCCGGCATCGGCACCGACCTGGAAACCGCCTATGGCGGCGACATGCCCACGGAACTGCGTGTGGCCTTCGCCCTGCAGCGCGCGACCGCCCAGAGCCGGCGTTACGGCGGAGACGAAGCGGCGCCCGCGCCGATCCGGGTCGAGGACCTGCTGCGGGCGGCAACCATCGACGGGGCCCGTTGCGCGGGGCTCGATCATCGCACCGGCAGCCTCACGCCGGGCAAACAGGCCGATCTCGTCCTCGTGCGGACCGACGGGATCAGCCTGTTGGGCACCAACAACGCCGCCGGAGCGATCGTCCACGGCGCCGACCGCTCAAACATCACCGACGTCATGGTCGCGGGCCGGTTCCGCAAGCGTGACGGGCGAATGGTCGATGTGGACCTGGAGGCGCTCCGGCGCCGGGTCGAGGCATCCCAGGATCATCTCTTGTCTCGCGTCGGCCATGTCCGAAACCCGCTCGCCTCGCGCTTCGGACCGCTCAGCTCCGAGAAGCAGCCATCATGGACCGGCCGCTGACGCTCCGGACGGCTTGATCGGGCGGACCCGCGCGCGCAACCGCGCTCCCACGCGCTCGCGGAACGCCCCGATCCGCTTCTGTGGCGGGTGATGGTGATGAGGCCATTGTGATCGACGCGCGGGGCGCGGTGCAGTCAGACATCACACAATTGAACGCGGCATCGCGCAGAGTTCCGAGAACCAAGTGGGGCGATGGGACGTTCCTGACAAACCTCATCATCGGCAGGAGGTTGCCGCCGCGTATTCCCGGCCATGCGACCGCTGCCTTCGCGCGAATGCCCAGGCACCGTGCTCAGCGGCTGCCCAATCGCGAACGACAGGAGCCCATCCCATGACCAATCGCGCAAAGCAGATTTTCAAGCCCGAGTTCAAGTTCGGCCTGGGTGGCGTGCCGCTCGGCAACGAATTCGACAAGCACACCGACAAGGAGGCCGAGGGGACGCTCGAAGCGGCGTGGGCGGTAGGCGTGCGCTATTATGATGTCGCGCCATGGTATGGCTTCGGTCTCTCCGAACGCCGCTTCGGCCACTTCCTCCACACCAAGAGCCGGGATGACTATCTCCTCTCGTCGAAGGTCGGAAAGCTCTTCAAGGCGTCGAAGAACAACCGTCACGCCGAGATCTTTCCGCTCTCGGACTCGCCGAACGATCTCGTCATCGACTACACGGCCGACGGCGTGCGTCGCTCGATCGAGGATAGTCTCCAGCGCCTTGGCGTGTCCCACCTCGACATCGCCTTCGTTCACGATCTGTCACCCGACTTCGCCTATTTCCCGAACGGCTGGGAGGAGCAGTACGAGATCGCCCGCAAGGGTGCCTTCCCGGCGCTCTCGAAATTGCGCGAGGAGGGAGTCATCCGCGCTTGGGGAGTGGGTGTGAACACACCTTACGCGATCCTCAAGGTGATCGAGGATGCCGATCCGGACGTGTGTCTGTGCGCCCGACAATACTCCCTGATCGATCACGCCAATGCGCTCAATCAGGTATTCCCGGCCGTGCGCGAGAAGAACGTTTCGCTGGTGATCGGCTCCTCGCTCAATGCCGGCTTCATCTCCGGCAGTCCGCGCTACAATTACGGCAAGGAGAACTTCAAGATCCCTCGCGACGTGATCGAAAAGCGCGAAAAGCTCCGCGCCGTCGCCGCGCGCCATGGGGTGGATCTTCGCACCGCCGCCCTGCAGTTTTCTGCGGCGGCGTCAGAGGCCGTCGCCTTGGTCGTCGGGGCGCGCAGCGACCAGCAGATCCTGGAAGACTACAATTCGATGCAGGCGAAGATCCCGGTCGAATTCTGGGCCGAGCTCAGACAGGAAAAGCTGATCGAGGCCAATGCGCCGTTGCCCGCGCCTCCCTCGCCGTAGCGAAGGGGTTGCCCCCCGGCCCGTGTCACGCTGAGCCCGCGGGGGGCTGCCCGACGAGCTCGCGCGCAAGCCGCGTCGCGATGAAATCGACGAAAACGCGCACCTTTGGCAGCGGATAGCGGCTCGCCGGCCACAGGAGGTTGAGAGAGCCGACGTCCCTGCTTTCATCGGGCAGAACTTCCACGAGAGCGCCCGTCTCGATCATCCGATGGACGGCGAAATGCGGAAGGAAAGCGATGCCGCGTCCCCTCTCCGCCAGTTCAAGGAGCGGCGCCATCATATTCGCAGTAATGGTGACGGGGACCGCCGCGCCCTCCAAAGCGGGTTCCACGGGCCACTGCATCAGCCGGCCCGTCTCCGGGTATCGGTGACGGAGGCACCGATGCGCGGCGAGGTCGCTCGTCCCCGTGGGGGCGCCATGCCTCGCCACGTAGTCCGGCGAAGCGACGAACCTCCATACGAACGTACCGAGCTTGCGGTGAAGCAATCGGCTGTCCTTCGGCGCGCCGGACCGTATGACCGCATCGAAGCCCTCCTCGATGATATCGACGAAGCGATCGTTGATGTCGAGGTCGAGTTCGATGTCCGGATACGCCTCGCTGAAGTCAGCCACGACGGGCAAGAGGAGCGTTGGCTCAACTGGCAAGCTGATCTTGAGGCACCCTCGGGGGGCTGCGCCGGCAACGGCGAATTCGGCTTGGGCGGCCTCCACCTCGGCCAGGATGCGCCGGCATCGATCAAGGAAGAGCAGCCCCTCATCGGTGATGGTGATCGAGCGGGTGGACCGGTGGAACAGCCGGACGCCCAGCTGATCTTCGAGCTTCTGGATGGCCTTGCCGACCGCCGATGGCGTCAGGCCGACGGTTTGGCCCGCCAGCTTGAAGCTCCGCTTGTCGGCGGCCTGAACGAAAGCCTGTATCGCGCCGATGCTCTCCACTGCATGGATCATGGACGAAAATTATTCCGTAGTGAAACGAATTGAAGAAAGTTTCTTCGCTCCAGTTCGTTTGGTAGTCAAGAGCCCGGACCGAACACGGCAGGCTCGACATGACAGATTTGTTTTCTCCCTTCGATCTCTCGGGGCTGCATCTCCCCAACCGCGTCTTCATGCCGCCGCTGACCCGGTCTCGCGGCCCTGAGAATGCCGCCACCGAACAGGTTGCCCTCTATTACGCCCAGCGGGCGACCGCCGGGCTCATCATCTCCGAAGGCTCGCCGATCTCGATCGAAGGCCAGGGCTACTTCTACAATCCCGGCATCTTTACGCCTGAACAGGTCGCGGGCTGGCGGCTGGTGACGGACTCCGTCCACAGCGTCGGCGGCAGGATGTTCATCCAGCTTTGGCACGTGGGCCGGATCTCCCATATGTCCATCCAGCCCAACGGCACCGCGCCGGTGAGCTCGACCGATCGCACCGCCGAAGGTTCGATGGCTTTCGGACGCGATGACAGTGGGCAGATCGGGTTTGTCCCGGCGTCGCGCCCGCGCGCGCTGGCGACCGATGAGATCGCCCGCGTCGTCGCGGATTTCGTCCAAGCGGCGCGCAACGCGATGGAGGCCGGCTTCGACGGCGTCGAGCTGCACGCCGCCAACGGCTATCTGTTCGACCAATTCCTCAATCCCCTGATCAACGACCGCAGCGATCGCTATGGCGCAGCCACGATGGAGGGGCGGCTGCGCTTCACGCTCGAGGTCGTCGACGCTGTCGGCAAGGTGATCGGTCCTGCCAAGCTCGGCATCCGCTTGACCCCCTATGGCGTGATCGGTTCGGTGCCGATGTTTGAGGATGCCGAGGAGACCTATGTGGCGCTGGGCAAGGCGCTCGGGGAGCGAGGCATCGCCTATTTCCACGTGATGGATCAGACCGGCTTCTTCAATACGCCTGCCGGTCAGAAACCCACCAGCGACGCCATCAAGGACCTGTTGATCACGTGGCGCTCGGTGGCGCCGATCACCGCCATCCTGCTTGATGGTGGCCTGACCAAGGCGCGGGCGAATGAACTGATCGCCAACGGTGTGATCGATCTGGCCGGGTTTGGCCAAGCCTATATCGCAAACCCGGACCTGGTCGCGCGCCTTCGCAACGACTGGCCGCTCAATCCGGCCGACCGCGCCACTTACTACACCGGCGGGGCCAAGGGTTACGTCGACTACCCGCCATATCGGCCCGCGGCATTGGCGCGGAGCGTCTGAAGACGACTGACGGATTGGCGCGGCCCTTCGGCCATGCGCACCAACGAAGGGGAACCCATACATGCCACGCTATGATGAGTTCAGAGGCAAGGTCGCATTGATCACCGGCGCGGGCTCCGGCATCGGCCGGACCACCGCACTTGCCTTTGCCAGCCAGGGCGCCAGGGTCGCGCCGCTCATCCGATTGGCCGGACGGGTCGGCCCGAGGAAGTGGCCGAGGCGGTACTCTGGTTATGCTCGGACGCATCGTCGTTCGTTCTGGGACAAATCCTGATGGTGGATGGGGGGTACTCCATCCAATAGCCGCCGCGGGAACAGGCAACCGGCCGCAATTCTCCATAACGTGGCCGGTGCGTCAGGCAGCTGACAGACGGGTTCCACGAAATCCCAGGCGGGCGGTTGCCGACATGCTCGGCATCGCCCGCCGGCGGGATCAGGCCCGACATGGCCCGGTCCCTCATTGCGGCGTCCGATGACGAGACATCACCCGAGTGCTTTCGCGGCCTGATGGATGGCCGCCTTGATGCGCAGATAGGTCGCGCAGCGGCAGATGTTTCCGCTCATCGCGGCATCGATATCGGCATCGGTCGGCGCGTGCTTGTCCGACAGCAGCGCGCTCGCGCTCATGATTTGTCCGGACTGGCAGTAGCCGCATTGGACGACATTCAGGTCGACCCAAGCCTCTTGCACGGCCCTGCCGACCGCCGTATCGGCGACGCCCTCGATGGTCGTGACGGACATTCCACGCACCGCATCGACCGGAAGGACGCAGGAGCGCGTTGCCGCCCCGTCCACATGCACGGTGCAGGCCCCGCACATGGCCACACCGCATCCGAACTTTGTGCCGGTCAGTGCGAGCGTGTCGCGCAGGAACCAGAGCAGCGGCATGCTTGGGTCGCCTTCGAAGGTCACCTCCCGGCCATTCAGCGTGAAGGCAAACCGCTCTGTCTGTCGGATATCCGATGCCATTTCGAAACCTCTCAGAGTCGTGCGGAGGAAGGGTGAAGCGGAAGCTGGAGCGCGGCGTCCGACCATCCGAGCCGGGCCAGCGCGTTCGCGACGGCGGGGCCGATCATCGGCACGCCCAGTTCCCCGACGCCCGTCGGCGCTGCGCTGGACGGAACGATGATCACCTCGATTTCCGGCATCTCCTCATGGCGCAGCACCCGGTAGTCGTGAAAATTCGACTGCACGACGCGGCCGTCTTTGAGGTCGATCTGGCCGAACAGGGCGATCCCGAGACCGTATCCGGTACCGCCCTCGATCTGGGCTTTGATGACATCCGGGTTGACCGCCATGCCGCAATCGACGGCGCACCAGACCTTATGGACGCGCGGCGTCCCATCCGGCTCTATCGAGACCTCTGCGATCTGGGCGACGCTGGTGGAAAAGGCCCTGCCGACCGCGATGCCACGGGCCCGGCCATTGCCAACCATCGGACCGGACCAGCCGGCGGCCTGCGCCACGGCCTTGAGGACCCCGACTTCCTTCGGCGCCCCGCCGAGGAGAGCGATGCGGCCTTCGACCGGATCCTGGCCGAGCGCCTCCAACACCTTGTCGATGAAACGTTCGACCGCATAACCCGTATGGGTGCTGCCGACCGAGCGCAACGAGGACGTCGGAACCTTGTCCCGCACGATATGCGCGTCGCACAGGAAATTGCCGACGCCGTACAGCATGTTGGCGGCGCCCTCGACCATCAGCGCATCGGCGCCGCTGGGCATCCGGGCGCGCAGCACGCTGTCGACCCCGAAGGAATGGCCGACGATCCTGTCGTGCCACGCACTGAGCCGGCCGTCCTTGATGGCCGCCCGCATGCGATGAAGGATCATGGGCCGGTACCAGCCGCCAGTAATGTCGTCCTCGCGGGTCCACATCACCTTTACGCCTTGACCCGGGCCGATCCCCTCGGCCGCGGCGGCCATGTCGGCCGCGAAGTCCGGGCCGAGAACCTCGTTGCCCAGGTCGATGCGACGACCGAAGCTGCCGCCGGCATAGACGTTCTCGATTTCGACCTTCTCGACCGGGAGGTTGAACAGGCGGGCGAGTTGCCTCTGATCGAAGGTGTGCATCTGGCAGCCATACCGAGCCTTCACGCTGACCCCGTCCCAGGCGATGAAGCCGCAGAGCGGCTCCATGGCCGCGTGGGCGACATAGGGAAAGGTAAACTCGGCCTCGATGATCCTGTCGGCGTCGCGGAAGGCCTGCTCGACATCGCCACGCTCCGCTGCGATCAGGCCCGGCTTTCCGGCGACGGTCCGGAACACTGCAAAGATATCGGCGGTACTGCGTGTCTCCGCCTCGCTCTCGTCCCAGGTCACATCGAGCGCCTCCCGGCCCTGGATGGCGGCCCAGGTGCCGGTCGCATAGACGGCGACGCCGGTATCGATCTGCCGCACCGAGACGACGCCCGGCACTTCGAGCGCGCGGGAGGCATCGAAGGTCCGCACCTTTCCGCCAAACCGGGGCGCCTTGCGGATGACGGCGGTCAGCATGCCGGATTCGCGGATGTCCATGCCGAACACGGCTGTGCCGTTGCACTTCGCCCGCGAATCCACGCGCGGCAGATGCGAGGTCTTGCCGATCAGCCGGAACTCGGACGGTACCTTGAGTTTCAGCGTCGCGGGATCCGGTGCCGGCAAAGTGCTGGCGAGAGCCGCAAACGCGCCGTAGCGTGCCGCCTTCCCGAAAGGCGGGTGCAGCAGCATGCCGTTGTCGGTGCGGATTTCCTCGATCGGCACCGCCCAGTCCCTGGCGGCCGCCTCCATAAGCATGTGGCGGGCCATGGCCCCATCCGGCGCATCTGCTCGTGGGCTTCGCGGATCGCGCTCGATCCACCGGTCCCCTGCCAGCCATAGATCAGGTGCTTGTAGACTGCTGTGTCGGCCTGCGCGGTCTCGACTCGGATGGTCGACCAGTCCGCATCGAGTTCCTCGGCGACCAGCGTCGCCATGCCGGTATGGACGCCTTGGCCGAATTCGATGTGCTTGCTGAGCACGGTCACAACGTTGTCGGAGCCGATGCGCACAAACGCGTTGGGTTCGAGGGAGGCACCGGCCGGCTGCGGCTCGGCAACGCTCTTCCGGACTGGCAGCGTCGCACCGATGAGCAATGCCGAAGTCGCAGCGACGAAACTGCGCCGAGTGAGACCGACATCAAGAAGGCGCATGACCGCTCCATTTGCGTTGGGGTGGCGGTTCAGCGATCGATGGTCCGCAATGTCGCCGCCTGATCTTTTCTAACCTAAGGTAAGAGAAGCCGCTCCCGACCGGTTAGCCCGATGGTCCGGATTTTTTGCCCGATCCCCTCGATCGCACCGGCAGTGACGCGCACGTGATGTGCTCTTCCTGTCAGGCCTGCTCGGTCGGCAGCACGAAGAGCTCTGCGACATTGACGTGAGCGGGCGCAGCGGCGGCGAAGAGCACCGCGCCGGCGATGTCCTCAGGGTCGAGGAAGCGGATGGCCGCGCGATACGCGTCGAGCTGCCTGCGCTTTTCCGGGTTCGTCGTCTGCTCGGGCAGTTCCGTGGCCACCGCGCCGGGCTGGATGCAGGTGACGCGGATATTATGCTTTTTGCCGACCTCCATGCGCAGCCCTTCGCTGAAGGCGCTGACGGCGAATTTCGTCGCCGAATAGACGGTGTAGCCCGGCCCGAAGACCTTGCGTCCGGCGATCGACGACGTGTTGAAGATGTGGCCGGAATGCTGGCGGATCATGTACGGGAGGACTGCAGCCGTTGCATTGAGAACGCCCTTGATGTTGATGTCGACCATGGCGTTCCACTCGCCGGTCTTGAGTTCATCGATCTCGGACACGGGCATGACGCCGGCATTGTTGAAGAGGATATCGATGGCGCCGGAAGCCTCGACCAGCTGATCGACTCCGGCTTGCACCGCTTCGGCATCGACCACATCCATCTCCAGAACGAGAGCTTCGCCACCCCGGTGGACGATCTCCTCCTTCAGCGCCTCGAGCCGGTCGGCCCGCCTCGCGGCGAGGCCGACCTTGACGCCAGCAGCGGCCAGCTTCAGGGCGGTCGCGGCGCCGATGCCGCTCGATGCGCCGGTGATCAGGGCGATTTTTCCGGCGAGGTCAGTCATCGATGCTTCCTTTGCGAGACCCGCGCGTTTCGCCGGTTGCCACGCTCTTCCTGGCCCAGGGATCTTCCCAGCTGGCCTTCTCATTCGCGATCGATGTCACGGTCGGGAGGGCCCGCATGGTCGGTGTTTTCTGGAGCGGGCGTTAGCTCGAAGCAGTCTTTTTCTTGCCTATTGCGCTTCGCAGAAGCTGCTTTCTAGCCAGCCACGCAGCCCTCGGGAGTTGAGCGTATTCACGGCAATGGAGACAGCGTTCGGGCGGGCGCTGCATTCCGCGCCAGGATCGCGGTGACATCACGTTTTGGCGGAGCGCCAAAGGCGCGGCGGTACTCTCGATTGAACTGGGTGGCACTCTCATAGCCGACCCTCAAGGCAGCAAGCCCCGCATCGATCCGGTCGTTCACCATGAGCCGCCGCGCCTCATGTAGCCTCAGCTGCTTCTGATACTGCAGCGGGCTCATCGCGGTGATGGCCCGAAAATGGTGATGCAGGGTGGATTCGCCCATGCCGGCCCTCTCGGCCAGCTCCTCAATCCTGAGAACCTCGGTGAAATTCTCGCGGATCCATTCGATCGCCGCAGCAACCCCGTTGGTGCGCGATCCGAGCTGCACCGCCTGGCGAAGACGGGCGCCGATGGGGCTCGTCAGGACATGATAGAGAATTTCCCGATGCAACGCTCGCGCCAGGATCGCAATGTCCTGAGGGCTGTCGAGCAGTTCCACCAGCCGCATGGCCGCGAGGGCAAGAGGGGGCGTGACGGGGCCTATGGCCATGCCGGTGCCGGCGGTCGGTTCTGGTCCGTATTGCGCAACCTCGGACATGAGTTCGCGCGCCAACTCCAGATCGATGTTCAGCTTGATGGAGTAATAGGGCTGGGATGGCGAGGCGTCGAGAACCTGCACGATGGTCGGGAGTCCAACCGACGTCAGCAGAAAATGGGATTCGTCATAGACATAGCTTTCATCGCCCAGGACGACACGCTTCGACCCACAGGCGATGAGGGCGAAAGAGGGGTCGTAGAGGAAGGACGTCGGCTCGGCAGGGCCGGTCTTGCCATGGATGGTCAGGCCTGCGACCGACGTCTCGCCTTGCCCACCTTCGCCGAGATGACGCGCGATGATATCGGCGATCCGGCTGCGGGCAAACACGACCATCTCATCCTGGTCAGCGGTTTTGCTTCCTGAGACGATCATCCCGGCCTCCTGATGGGTCATTGGCGATGATGAAGCAACATATGTTTAAAGATAGAAATAGGACCGCCCGCCGCCTAGCCTGATCCGCTCTAATAATTGCCTATTCCTCTCGACCTGCGTCGTGCGCGGGGAGGTGGGCTACCCCCGCGAGGCCCGCAAGAACAAGATCCATCATCCTCTCGGCCTGGCTGTCGCGCTCCGGGCTAGGTGGGATGCGCCAGAGAAAGCCCATGAGCAGGAGCACGTCGGAGGCGCGCAGCCCGGGGCGCATGCTGCCATCGGCCACACAGGCCCGGATCAACGCATCTACCGCCGCCATGACAGGCGCATAGGTACCGCGGATGGCATCCTGCGCTGTCGGGCTATTAAGCGCCTCGCCAAGGCCATGCTTCACGCGAATATAATCAGCGAGCGTGAAGAACCAGGTTCGGAAGGCTTGCAGTGGCGGCTGCTCGGTCAGCAGCTTCGCGACGGCGATTACCAGCCGCTCGATGTCGTGCTGGTAGACCGCCAAGATCAGCGCCTCCCGGGTCGGGAAATGGCGATAGAGCGTGCCGGCGCCGACGCCCGCCCGCTTGGCGATCTCGTTCAGCGACGTCAGCCCCGACTCGGCAAAGGCGTCGTGGGCGACCTCGAGAATGTGCTCGCGGTTTTTCAAGGCATCGGCGCGCTTCGACGTGGGAGGACCTTCGGACACGACGTTTTCCTTGATGGCATCGCAACCGGAACTTGATAAGCGGAGAATTCTCCGTTAAACCGGGCAGATTAAACGGAGAGCTCTCCGTTCGGCCACGATAGGGACCATCATGAATTATATCAAGCTCGGAAACACGGGGCTGGACATCTCGCCCATTGCCATCGGGGCGATGACCTATGGCGATCCGAAGCGCGGCCACCCAGTCTGGTCGCTGGGAGAGGAAGAGAGCCGGCCGCTAATCCGGCACGCGATCGAGCAGGGCATCAATTTCTTCGATACCGCCAATCTCTATTCGCAAGGCTCCAGCGAGGAGATCCTGGGCCGGGCGCTGAAGGACTTTGCCAACCGCGACGACGTCGTGGTGGTCACCAAAGTCCGCCATCCCACGCGGCCGGGGCCGAACGGCAAGGGATTGTCCCGCAAAGCCATCATGGCGGAGGTCGACCACAGCCTGCGCCGGCTCGGGACCGATTACGTCGATGTCTACATGATCCATCGCAACGATCCCGCGACGCCCCTGGAGGAGACGCTTGAAGCGCTGCACGACGTGGTCAAGGCCGGGAAGGCACGGTACATCGGCGCCTCATCCATGCATGCCTGGGAATTCTCCAAGGCCCTGCATATGCAGAAGGCCAACGGCTGGGCGCGCTTCGTCACTCTGCAGAACCACTACAACCTGCTCGCCCGCGAGGAAGAGCGTGAGATGCTGCCGCTCTGCAAGGATGAGGGCATCGGCACCATGGTCTGGAGCCCGCTCGCCCGTGGCCGGCTGGCGCGTGCCTGGGGCGATGCGAAAGCGACGGCACGTGCGAGCAGCGACCCGTTCGCGGATATGCTCTACACGGCTGCAACCTCCGAGAGCGACAAAGTCATCATCGAGGCGGTCGGCACGGTGGCCGTGGGACGTGGCGTTTCCCGCGCGCAAATCGCATTGGCCTGGTTGAGGATGAATCCGGTTGTCGCCGCGCCCATCGTCGGCGCCAGCACGGCGACCCAGATCGACGATGCGGTCGCCTCGCTGTCGATCGCGCTCACCGACGAGGAAGTTCGCCTTCTCGAAGCCCCTTACACCCCACGATACGACTTCCAGGGGATTTCGGACGATCGCGAGCTCCAGCGCATCATGGCGCGGATCCCCGGCTTCAAGGCCGCATGATCCTCAGGCCCAAGGACCAGGCGGGCATTCGGACCGGGCCGCCGGCGCCGAATGTCCCCGGTTATCATCTCAGCGGGTGCGCTCTCCACGGTGCGCGTCCGGCTCCGGTCGGACCGCCCGCGCACCGCGCCATACAGCTCAGACAGGGACAGGTAACGCTCGTCCGCCGGCCGGCAGAACCACTCGGAGGACACACGGCCGATCACCCCGCCGCGGCTCGCATCCACCCTGTATCCGCCGGCTGCATCGCGGCGCGCATTCAGGACCTGAACCTCAGTCATGGGACCAAACTCCATGACGGGCGCCGGAAACCTCTCCCGGTCCTCGACCCGTCATGGCAAACCCGGTCAAGCTCTCACTCTTTGACACTCTCGAGATGATTGGGGTGTTTCCTCCGCAAAAGGGCTGAGCCCCCAGCCGGGGGCTCATCTTGAATGCTGTGGAGGTCAGGCTCTCGCTTGCCCGCGCTGAACGAGAGCCGCCGAACGCACGCCATGATAGCCGGCGACTTTCGTCGCGCTGCTTCCATTCCGCTTCCACGCGGCACAGCCGAAGATGATGGAAGCAGAAAACGCCCAAAAGGGCGTTTGCCAACCATTTGATTTTCCTGAGAGAAACTGGAGCGGGCGAAGGGATTCGAACCCTCGACCCCAACCTTGGCAAGGTTGTGCTCTACCCCTGAGCTACACCCGCATCCATCTGCCGTGGCGGTGTGCCGCCGGGCAGGTGCGTGTCTATGCCAAAACGAAATCGGGATTGCAACAGGCTTTCGTGCCGTTTCTCGTTGGCCTGGGGAAAAATCCCCCGCCTGGCATCATGGAGCCTCGCCCCGCGATGCCAGAGAATGAGGAGAAAACCCTTTCGCCGGCTTATTCCTTGTGGATCGAGTCGATCCATTTGACGGTGGCGGGTTTTTCCACAGGCTCGATATCGAGGTTCACCACCACGGGCTCCTGCCCAGAGCGTACGAGCACGCATTCCAGCGTTTCGTCGACGGAGGCGTTGATTTCCTGGTGGGGCACATAAGGCGGCACGTAGATGAAATCGCCGGGGCCGGCCTCGGCGGTGAACTCCAGATGGTCGCCCCAGCGCATGCGCGCCTTGCCCTTCACTACGAAGATCACGCTTTCCAGATCGCCATGGTGATGCGCTCCGGTCTTCGCGTCGGGATGGATATGCACCGTGCCGGCCCAAAGCTTCTCGGCGCCGGCGCGAGCCCGATTGATGGCGGTGGCCCGGTTCATGCCCGGCGTCTGGGCGGTATTGGGGTCGAGATTATCGCCCGGAATCACCTTCACGCCCTGTGTGCGCCAGTCGATGCCGGGGGAGGGGATGGGGGTATCGCCGGCCTCCGCGTCATGCGTGTGGTTGCCATGCGTGTGGGGATGATCGTGCGGTCCGCCCATGTGCGTCTCCCTAGGATCTCCGACGGGCTTGCTTGCCCGCGTCTTCACAGGAGGCTAGAACGACGGCAACTTTCCTGCATCCCTTTTCCGGAGCCGGTGACGCATGGCGTCCTATCAATATGCCTATCACATGCATGGCCTCACCAAGGCCTATCCAGGCGGCAAGAAGGTGCTCGACAATGTGCATCTGTCTTTCTACCCGGACGCCAAGATCGGCGTGCTGGGCGCGAACGGTGCCGGTAAGTCCACCCTGCTGAAGATCATGGCCGGTCTGGACAAGGACTTCACCGGCGAGGCGCGCCCGGCGGAAGGTGTGCGCGTGGGCTATCTCGCCCAGGAGCCGCAGCTCGATCCCTCCAAGAGCGTCCGCGAAAACGTCATGGATGGCGTGGCGAAGCAGAAGGCGATCCTCGATCGCTACAATGAGCTCGCCATGAATTATTCCGACGAGACGGCGGACGAGATGACCCGCCTGCAGGACGAGATCGAAGGCCAGGGCCTGTGGGATCTCGACAGCAAGGTGGACCAGGCGATGGACGCGCTGCGCGTCCCCTCGGACGACGCCGACGTCGCCAAGCTCTCGGGTGGCGAGCGCCGCCGCGTCGCCCTGTGCCGCCTGCTCCTGGAGCAGCCGGAACTCCTTCTGCTGGACGAACCGACCAACCACCTGGACGCGGAAACCACCGCCTGGCTGGAAGGTCATCTGCGGTCCTATCCGGGCGCGATCCTGATCGTCACCCATGACCGCTACTTCCTCGACAATGTCACCGGCTGGATCCTGGAGCTCGATCGCGGCCGTGGCATCCCTTACGAGGGCAATTATTCCTCCTGGCTGGGGCAGAAGCAGAAGCGCCTGACCCAGGAAGGTCGCGAGGACGAGGCGCGTCAGCGCGCGCTGGCCCGCGAGCAGGAATGGATGGGCACTTCGCCCCGTGCCCGCCAGGCCAAAAGCAAGGCGCGTATTCAGCGCTATGAGGAATTGCTGGAGAAGGCCTCCGAGCGCATGCCCTCGGCGACCCAGATCGTCATTCCCGTGGCTGAGCGCCTGGGGCAGAATGTCATCGCCTTCGATCATCTCAACAAAGCGTTCGGCGACCGCCTCCTGATCGACGATCTGTCCTTCAAGCTGCCGCCGGGCGGCATCGTCGGCGTCATTGGGCCCAACGGCGCGGGCAAGACCACGCTGTTCCGCATGATCACCGGCCAGGAGAAGCCGGACAGCGGCTCCATCACCATCGGCGAGTCGGTGAAGCTCGGCTATGTGGACCAGAGCCGCGACGCGCTGGACGACAAGAAGACCGTCTGGGAGGAAATCTCCGGCGGCAACGAGATCATCTATGTCGGCAAGAAGGAAATTCCTTCGCGCGCTTATTGCGCGGCCTTCAACTTCAAGGGCGGCGACCAGCAGAAGAAGGTCGGCATGCTCTCGGGCGGCGAACGCAATCGCGTACATCTCGCCCGCACGCTCCAGCGCGGCGGCAACGTTCTGCTGCTCGACGAACCCACCAACGATCTGGACGTGGAAACCCTGCGGGCGCTGGAAGAGGCGCTGGAAGATTATGCCGGCTGCGCCGTCATCATCTCGCATGATCGCTTCTTCCTGGATCGGATCGCCACTCACATGCTCGCCTTCGAGGGCGACAGCCATGTGGAATGGTTCGAGGGTAATTTCGCGGATTACGAGGAAGACAAGAAGCGGCGTCTCGGCATCGATTCCATCATTCCGAAGCGTATTCACTATAAGAAGTTCGGCCGCTGATTTGAGAGCGGGCGGTGCGCCGCCCGTTTTTCAGCCTTGAAGCGCGGAGTGCTGCCATGGCCGAGGATTGGAACGCCCGCCAATACCTCAAGTTCGAGGATGAGCGCACGCGCCCCGCGCGCGATCTTCTTGCACACGTTCCGCTCGCCGAGGCGAAATTCGCTGTCGATCTTGGCTGCGGGCCAGGCAATTCGACGGAGTTAGTGGCACAGCGGTTTCCCGGCGCGGATGTGCTCGGCATCGATACCTCGCCCGCGATGCTGGAGGCGGCGCGCGAACGTCTGCCACAGGCGCGCTTCGAGGCGGGCGATGCTTCCACATTCACGCTCGATCGGCCGGCGGACTTGATCTTCGCCAATGCGGTCCTGCAGTGGGTGCCGCAGCATGAAACCCTGTTTCCAAGGCTGGTTTCCCTGCTTGCTCCGGGCGGCGTGCTCGCGGTGCAGATGCCGGACAATCTCGACCAGCCGTCCCATGTCGCCATGCGCGAGACCGCGCTGGACGGACCGTGGAGGGAGAAGCTGGCCGGGGCGGTCGGCGCCCGCACCGAGCTGCCTTCGGCGGGCGATTATTATAATCTCCTGATCGCCGGAGCCGCGCAGGTGGATATCTGGCGTACCACTTATTATCACCCGCTCGACGGGCACGGCGCGATCGTGGAATGGCTGAAGTCCACTGGCCTGCGCCCATTCCTCGACCCGCTCGACGCGGCGGAGCGTGGCGATTTCCTCGCCGCCTACCAAGCCCGCCTTGCGGCGGCCTACCCGCTGCGGGCAGACGGCAAGGCGCTGCTGGCTTTTCCGCGCTTGTTTCTGATCGCTCGGCGCTGACGCACGGTCGCGCCCTTGCCGCAAACGCCCTATAGGGTTGCTTTTTGATTTTCGAACGGAAAAACACCCATGTCAGCGCCCCAGAATGAGCCGCTCACCGATTCCGTCACCTTGCCCAGCGGCGATGTGGTGATGACGCTGGACCGTTCGGTGGCCGTGGTTCTGCTGGACCTGATCTCGCGTATCACGGACGATCCCGCGGAACAGGATGCGCGGGACGATCTGGAGCATCCGGCCGAACTGGCCGCGCTTTATGCGGTGCGCGGCGTGCTGGAAAATGCCTTGGGCGAGCCGCTCGCGGACAATTACGAACAGCAGATCGACGAGGCGCGCACCGCCGTGATCTCGCGCCTCGAAGCCAACGCCTGAAAAATGCCCCTCTCCCCGGAGAGAGGGGTGGGTTGACGAAGCTGTCTCACCAGCTCGGAAGCACAGCGCCCTTGAAGGTGGTGAGGATGAACGCCTTCACCTCGGGAGAACGATAGCTCTCGACCAGGATTTTCACGAAGGGCTTGTCCTTGTCTTGCGCCCGCACCGCGATGACGTTGACATAGGGACCCTTGGGGTCTTCCCGCAGGATCGGGTCTTTCACCGGATCGAGCCCGGCTTCCTTGGCATAATTGGTATTGATGCCGGCCGCGTCCACGTCGGGGAGCGAGCGCGGCAGCTGGGCTGCGTCGATTTCGACGATCTTGAATTTCTTTTTGTTTTCAATAATGTCCGCGACGCTCGGTTTGAAGCCGACGCCGTCGCGCAGCTTGATGTAGCCCTTATCCGCCAGCAGGAGGAGGACGCGCCCGCCGTTGGTCGGGTCGTTGGGGATGGCGATGCTCGCGCCCACCGGCAGATCGTCCAGGCTCTTGAACTTCTTGGAATAAATGCCGATCGGAAAATTCACCGTCTGGCCCACCGAGACGATCTTGTAGCCGCGATCTGCGACCTGATTGTCGAGATAAGGCTGATGCTGGAATGAATTCGCCTGCAATTCGCCGGATTCAAGCGCGGTGTTCGGCACCACGTAATCGGAAAATTCGACGATCTTGATGTCGAGGCCCTGCTTGGCGGCGATGGGCTTCACGGCTTCCAGAATTTGGGCGTGGGGCCCGGGGGTGACGCCCACCGAAATGGTCTCGGCGAAGGCGGCAGCGTTCGTCACGGCGAACGATAGGGTGAGCGCGGTCGCGAGCGCGCGGAAGCGAACTTTCATTTTCGGATCTCCTTTACGGAAGGGGTCAGTCGCGTCGGTTGCGCTTGTCGAGGCGGTGGGCCAGCAGATCGCCGAAGCTTTGCACGGCTTGCACCAGAAGGATCAGGACGACCACCACGGCGGCCATCACGTCGGGCATGAAGCGCTGGTAGCCGAAGCGGATGCCGAGATCGCCGAGGCCGCCGCCGCCCACGGCGCCGACCATTGCGGAATAGCCGAGCAGGCTCACCACGGCGAGCGTCAGGGCAAGGGTGATGGCCGGGAGCGCCTCGGGCAGGAGCACCTTGGCCACGATCTGGAGAGGGCTTGCCCCCATGGCGCGGGCGGCCTCCACCAGGCCCTGGTCCACCTCGCGGATCGCCGCCTCGATCAGGCGAGCGATGAAGGGGGCCGCGGCAACCGTCAGCGGCACGATGGCCGCATTGGTGCCGATGGACGTGCCGGCAATGAGGCGGGTGAAGGGAATGATCGCCACCACCAGGATGATGAAGGGCGTGGAACGGGCGGCATTCACCACCAGGCCCAGGGCTTGATTGAGCACGGGGGCGGCGAACAGTTCGCCGCCCCGGCTGGTGGCGAGGAACACGCCCAGCGGCAAGCCGATGGCGGTGCCGATGAGCCCGGCGATGGCGACCATGTAGAGGGTCTGGCGGGTGGCCTCGATCAGCAGATCGACGATGGCGGGGGGTAGGATTTCAGGAAACATAGCCAAGCACCTCCACGCCGAGGCCAAGCCCGGTGACCGCGGCCTGCACGGCCGCCACGGTTGCGATGTCGCCCGGCAGCGACACCACGATGACGCCGAACGGCTCGCCCGCGATGTCGTCCACCTGGGCCTGGATGATGTTCACATCCACGCCGAGCAGGCGCGAGATGCGCGAGAGCACCGGGTCGGTCGCGTGGGTGCCGGTAAAGACAATGCGCAGCACCGCCTGCGCCTCGCCGACGCGGGCCGGCTTCAGGCGATCCGCCACCTGCGCCGGCAGCGCGGCGCCGGTGATGGCGGAAATGAAGGCTTTGGTGGTCGCGTGCCGGGGATGGGCGAAGATTTCAAACGTACGGCCCTCTTCCACGATGCGCCCGCCGTCCAGCACCGCCACCCGGTTTGCAACCGATTTGATGACCGCCATCTCATGGGTGATCAAAAGCACGGTCAGCTTCAGTTCCGCATTCACCTTGCGCAGCAGCGCGAGGATCTGGTTCGTGGTCTCGGGGTCGAGGGCGGAGGTGGCTTCGTCCGAGAGCAGGACGCGCGGGCGGGTGGCGAGCGCCCGGGCGATGCCGACGCGCTGCTTCTGCCCGCCGGAAAGTTCGGCCGGGTAGCGATCGCGCTTGTCGGCGAGGCCCACCAGATCGAGCAGCGGCTCCACCCGCGCCTTGATCTCGCGGCGCGCGACGCCGGCGATTTCCAGGGGCAGGGCCACATTCTCATAAGCGGTCCGGCGGGCCAGCAGGTTGAAATGTTGGAAGATCATGCCGATGGACCGGCGCGCCTCGCGCAGACCTTTTTCGGACAGAGCCGTGATGTCCGTTCCATCCACCACGATGCGCCCTGAAGTTGGCGTCTCTAGACCGTTCACCAGGCGGATGAGGGTGGACTTGCCGGCGCCCGAGCGGCCGATGACGCCGACGATGGCGCCCTCCGGCACAGAAAGATTCACGTCCTCCAGGGCCGCGACCAGCGGCGTGCCTTGGCGCGCGGCATAGGTCTTGCCGACATGCTCGAAGCGGATAACGGGAAGTTCAGAGGAATCTTGCACGGACGTAGGCCTTCCCAGGGGGTCGGCCTCCTGTGCCGAGGCGGCAAGAATAGGCAGGATGGCGGTCACGATCATCTCCGGCTTTCGTCGGTTATGAACGCGAGATGCGTTCGTCCTGGCGGTCCGTTGCGGGGCCCAGGCAATCGACGGCTGGAAGGGAGTTTGGGGGCGGCAAAAGGCGCGGCGCTCAATCAGGCCGCAATCACATTCGCATACACAGGCAGCGCATCATGGCCGCACCCATCTTTCGTGTTTCCTGCGGCAGAACATCGTTCGTTTTGGCGAACAAGTCAAGACGCCTAAAATGAATGTGAAATAGATTTTCAATACCCTCTGGCGAAGAGGAATCGCGCGCCGGGGCAGGGCAGGGCGGAGGGCGAGGCGCCGCCCATGGCGTTGTCAAAGCGGTAGGGCAACCACATATTGCGCGAAGAGACGGCTGGGGAGACGGACCGTTCGTATATGAGTCCTGAGATCATGTCGGCAGCGGAACCCATTCATCTGAGCGAGAAGCAGTTTGCCCAGATCGCCCGCGCCCTGGCGGAGCCGCGCCGCTACCAGATGCTGAAGGAGATCGGCGCCGCCGGCGCGCAACTCGCCTGCACTGCGCTGGCCGAGTGCCATTCCGTGAGCGCCGCGACCATTTCCCACCATCTCAAAGAGCTTGAGACCGCGGGCCTCGTGGACATTGTGCGCGAGGGCAAATTCGCCAAGCTCGTGCTGCGTCGCGACGTGCTGAGCGCCTATCTCGACCAGCTTTCCAAGATCTGAGCCGCAGGAGCGGGCATTTGTGCCGCCTTGCGCGGCCGTCCCGAAATTTCCGGCACGCTTCCTGCGCAACGGCCCCTTGCAACCCCAGCCGGCCTTCCCATTTACGCCGCACATCAATTCGATGTTTATCTAATTATCGAATCGTTCCGGTTGGGAGAGATGAGATGAGCAAGCTTTCAGGCAAGGTCGCGGTGGTCACCGGCGCCTCCAAGGGAATCGGCGCCGCCATCGCGAAAAGCCTTGCGGCCGAAGGGGCCGCGGTGGCGGTGAATTACGCGTCCAGCAAGGAAGGCGCGGACCGCGTCGTGGCGGAGATCAAGGCTGCCGGCGGCAAGGCCCTCGCCATCCAGGGCGATGTGGCGAAGGCCGCCGACGTGGCGCGCCTGTTCTCCGAAACGAAGGCCGCGTTCGGCGGGCTGGACATTCTCGTGAACAATGCCGGCGTCTACACGTTCGCGCCGATCGAGGAGGTGAACGAGGAGCACTTCCACCGCCAGTTCGATACCAATGTCCTCGGCCTGCTGCTGGCGACCCGGGAGGCGGTCAAGCTGTTCCCCGCGGAGGGCGGCAGCATCATCAATATCAGCTCGGCGGCGACCGCCGTCTCGCTGCCGACGTCGTCGGTCTATACGGCCACCAAGGCCGCGGTGGACGCCATCACGCGCGTGCTCGCCAACGAACTCGGCCCGCGCCATATCCGTGTCAACACCATCAGCCCCGGCGGGGTGGATACGGAAGGCACGCGGGCCATTGGGATTAACGGCAGCGACATGGAAAAGCAGCTGATCGCCCAGACCCCGCTCGGGCGCGGCGGCCAGCCGGAGGATATCGCGCGCGTTGCGACCTTCCTCGCCTCCGCCGATGCCGGCTGGCTGACGGGTGAGATCATCTTTGCTTCGGGCGGCCTGCGCTGAGCGCAGGCATTCCGCTGCAGGCGCGCTCCGGCCGTTTCACCCCCTTCCGGCCGGGGCGCGCGATGTCATTCGGCCGCGCGAGGGAAGGGCAGGTGCTTCTGCCCACCTTGCGCGTCCGGCCCGTGCGCGTCGTGCTCGTGGTCCGGATGTTCGTCCCGCTTGCCGACGAACCGGCCGAACACGCGGCCCATGATGTGGCTGAAATCATCCATCACCGAAAACACCGCCGGCACGAACACCAGCGACAGCACGGTGGAGGCGATGAGCCCGCCGATCACCGCGATGGCCATGGGCGCGCGGAAGGCCCCGCCTTCCCCGAGCGCCAGCGCGGAGGGCAGCATGCCTGCGGCCATGGCGATGGTGGTCATCACGATGGGCTGGGCGCGCTTGCGGCCGGATTCCATCAGCGCCGTGGTGCGGTCCATGCCCTTGGCGATGGATTCGATGGCGAAGTCCACCAGCAGAATGGCGTTCTTCGTCACGATGCCCATCAGCATCAGGAAGCCGATCACCACCGGCAGCGAGATGGAATTGCCGGTGAGCAGCAGAGCGATGAACGCGCCGCCGACGGAGAGCGGCAGCGCCACCAGGATGGTGATGGGCTGCAGCACGTCCTGGAACAGCAGCACCAGCACGGCGAGCACCAGCATCACCCCCGCCGCGATGGCGAGCGCGAAGCCGGAAAACACCTCGCCCATGATCTCGGCATCGCCGGATTCCTTGAGCATGACGCCCTGCGGCAGGTTTTTCGCGGCAGGCAGCTCCTTGACGGCCTCGATGGCCGCGCCGAGCGGCGTGTCCCCCACCAGGTCCGCTTCCACCGCCACCCGGCGGGCGCGGTCGTAGCGGTCCAGCGAGGTCGGGCCCTTGCCGAAGCTCACGTCCGCCACCGAGGAAAGCGGCACCGAGACGCCGGGCTTGGAGGTCGGCACCTTGAGCGCATCGAAGGTGGCGAGCTTGGCGCGGGCTTTTTCGTCCATCTGCACGCGGATATCGATCTGGCGATCCTTGGCCGAGAATTTAGCGAGGTTCGCGGCGATGTCGCCGATGGTGGCGATGCGCACCGTCTCGGCGATGGTATCCACCGAGACGCCGAGCTGCGCCGCCTGATCGAGTTTCGGCACGATGCGGATTTCCGGCCGGTCCAGCGCGGCGCTGGAGACGACGTTGGCGAGGGTCGGCACGTGGTCGCGCACCTCCTTCTCCAGCTTCAGCGCCGCCTGTTCCACCGCCTCGCCGTCATTGCCCGAGAGGATCATGGAGAAGCCGCGTTGCGCCGCCTGCCCGTTGGGGCTCCAGGTGAAGCGCATGTCGGGCAGCGCCGCCAGCTCGTCGTGCAGGCGCGTTTCAAACGTCTTCTGGTCGATGCTGCGTTCGTGGCGCGGCTTGAGGTTCACGACGATCTGCGCCTTGCGCACCTCGCTCGCCATCATCGCCATGCCGCCCTGTCCGCCGGTGCCGGCGGTGGCGTAGACGCTCGCCACCTCGGGCTGTTTCAGCAGGTCGGCCGTGATCTTGTCGGAGACCGCCTGGGTTTCCGCCAGCGTGGTGCCCGGCGGCATCTCGATGGAGAGCATGGAGCGGGAGATGTCGTTGTTGGGCAGGAAGCCCGAGGGCAGCAGCGTGGAGAGGAAGATGGTCCCCGCAAACACGCCGAAGCCCATGGCGATGGTCGCGAACCGATGGCGCACGGACCAGCCCAGCAGGCGCACGTAATGGCGCATGATGAAGCCGTCGCCGGTTTCACGATGGCCGTGGTCGCGCAGGAAATAGGCTGCCATCAGCGGCGTGATGAGCCGCGCCACCGCGAGCGAGAACAGCACTGCCACCGCAACGGTGATGCCGAACTGCTTGAAATATTGCCCGGCGATGCCGCCCATGAAGGACACCGGCACGAACACCGCGGCGATGGTGAGGGTTGTCGCCACCACCGCGAGGCCGATCTCGTCCGCCGCCTCGATGGCCGCGCGATAGGGGGATTTCCCTTGCCGCATGTGCCGCACGATGTTCTCGATCTCGACGATCGCGTCGTCCACCAGAATGCCGGTGACGAGCGTGATGGCGAGCAGGCTCACCGCGTTCAGCGAGAAGCCGAGCGCGTCCATGACCCAGAAGGTGGGGAGGATCGAAAGCGGGATCGCGAGCGTGGTGATGAGGGTCGCGCGCCAGTCGCGCAGGAAGATGAAGACCACGATGACCGCCAGGATCGCGCCTTCGATCAGCGTGTGCATGGCGGATTGATAGTCCGCCTTGGTGTAGCGCACGGTGGTGTCGATCATGGTGATGGACACGTCGGGGTGGGCCGCGACCAGCTTCTCGACCTCGGCCTGGGTGCGGTCATAGACCACCACGTCGGAGAAGCCCTTGGCGCGATAGACGCCGAAGGCCACCACGGGGCGACCGTCCAGCCGCGCGAACACGCGTTGTTCCGCCGCCCCGTCGCTGACGGTGCCGAGATCCTTCAGCCGCACATAGCGCCCGTTGGAGAGCACGATGCGCGTATCGGCGAGGTCGTCCACGCTTGCGGCGCCGGCCAGCGTGCGGATCGACTGTTCCTGCGTGCCGACTTCCCCGCGTCCGCCCGAGACGTCCAAATTGGTGGCGCGGAGCTGGCGCGAGACCTCGGCGGCCGTGATGCCGAGCGACATCAGTCGGTCGGGATCGAGCGCAACGCGGATCTCACGATCCACGCCGCCTTCGCGCTTCACCTGGGCAACGCCGCGAATGCCCTGGAGCGTGCGGGCCACCGTGTCGTCCACGAACCAGGAGAGCTCCTCCGCGTTCATCGTGGGCGAAGCCACCGCGAACGTGACGATGGGCAGTCCCTCGATATCCACCCGCTGGATCAGCGGCTCCTCGATGGCCTGGGGCAGTTCGGTGCGGATCTTGGTGACCGCGTCGCGGGTGTCGTTCACCGCCCGGTCCACCGCCGTTTCCAGATGGAACTCGATGGTGGTGACGGAGGAGCCTTCGGACAGCGAGGAGGTGATGTGCTTCACCCCCGCCACACCGGCGACGGCGTTTTCCACCTTCTTGGTGATCTGGGTTTCCAATTCGCTCGGCGCGGCGCCGGGCTGGGAAATGGAGACCATGACGATGGGTACGTCGATGTTCGGCATCTGCGTGACCGGCAGCGAGCGGAAATGCACGATGCCAAGCGCGGTCAGCACCACGAACAGGACCAGGGAGGGGATGGGCTTGCGGATCGCCCAGGCGGAGATATTGAGGGCCATGGCGCTTATTTCGCTCCGGCGGTGCGGTCCGCCTCGACCGCGGTGACGCGGTCGCCTTCGCGCAGGAAGCCGCCCGCGCGCACGACCACCAGATCGTCGGCGCTGACGCCGGAGACGAGTTCGATGCGGCCCTCGCCCTTCAGGCCCGGCTCGACGCGACGCTCCGCGACGACCCCGTCCTTCACCACCAGCACATAGGCGCCCTTGGCGTCGAACATGACGGCGGACTGCGGCACGGCGAGCCCCGCACGGCGCGCGATCTCGATCAGGCCCCGGCCATAGGTGCCCGGGCGCAGGCGATTATCGTCGGCGAGCGCGATCTCCACTTTGCCGAGGCGCGTCGCCTTGTCGAGCTGCGCCGAGATGAGACGCACCTTGCCGCTCAGCGGCGCGGAGAAGCCTGCCGGGGTCACGCTGACGCTCTGCCCCACCTGCATGCGCGGCATGACCGCTTCCGGCACCTCGGCATCGAGGTCGATGGCGCCGTCGCGGGCGATGCGGAACAGCGGCTCGGAGCGGGTGGACAATACGATGGCGCCGATGCGCGCATCCCGCGCGAGCACGACGCCGGCGGCGGGGGATTTCACCTCGGTCCGTGTCAGCTTCAGCTCAATTTCTGAGCGCTGCGCTTCCACCAGGCCCGCGTCGGCCTCGCTTGCGGCGAGGGCTTCCCGCGTGGCGGCGACCTGGGCGGCGGCGACCTTCACGGCGCGCTCGCGCTCGTCCAGCGCCTCCTGGGAGACCACGCCGGTCTTGCGCAACTGGCGCGAACGCTCCACCGCCGAGGTGGCTTCAGCCTCCTGCGCCAGCATCTGGTCGAGATTCGCGCGCTGCTGGGCGATGGCGGCCTTCGCCTTGGCCCGGTTGGCGGTGTTCTGGGCGAGCTGGGTTTCCAGTACCTCGCGATTGAGGCGGGCGAGCACCTGTCCCTGCTTCACCCTGTCGCCCACCTCGGCGAGAATCTCGGTGAGGCGATAGCCCTCGATCTCCGGGCCGACCTGGATTTCCTCGCGGGCGATCAGGGAGCCGGTCACCAGCAGCGTCTCGACCATCTCCCGCTTTTCGGGATGGGTGACGCTGACGGTCAGGCCCTTCACGGCCTCGGCGGCAGGAGCCTCGGCCAGGGCGGGGGGAATGAACTGGGGCGCCGCGAGCGCTGCGGCGAAGAGCGCGCCGGCAAGCAGGCGATGCGGCAGCGACGCGGGGCGCTTGGAGGTCTGGATCGGGGCGCTGCGGGCAAGGCGGGGCATGGGTCGGTCGGTCTCTCTGTGTCCGGGCACGGGCGCATCGGCAGGCCGGGGCGAGCGCGCGGGCGCATGACGATACGGAAATTGCGGCAAGCTGATGCTCATGGCCGCAAGGTTTTCGTTTCCGGCGCCAACATGCGCCGCACCAGGGTGGCGAAGGCGGGCAGGCGATCCGGCAGATTCCATTGCGGGTGCAATTGATTGTGGAGGATCATCCCGTCGCCCATCACCTTCAGCAGCATCACCAGCGTGTCGGGGTCGGCCTCGGGATCGATTTCGCCCCGCTCCATGCCTGAGACCAGCGCGGCGCGCAGCAGCACGTGGCTCTCATCCTCCGCCGGCTGCAGCGCCTCCCGCAGCTTTTCATTCCGGATCGCCTCGGCCATGATTTCCGGGCCGAGCTTGGCGCAGTCGATGCTCTCCTTGGAAAGAAGGGCGGCGATGCATTCAGTCAGCCCGTCGATCAGGCTCGGCGTCTGTTCGAGATATTCGAACAGCTTGGCCCGCTCCGCGCTCTCCCCCTCAACGATGGCGCCGATGAGGGATTCCTTGGAGGGGAAATAGCGATAGAGCGCGCCGGGGCTCATGCCCGCTTCGGCGCAGATCTTCTGCATGGACGTGCCGTGGAACCCGTCGCGGGCGAAACACTGCACGGCGGCTGTGAGGATGCGCTTCTGCTGCTCGGAGCGGTGATCGAGCGCGGAAATATCGGGGGCGCCCAGGGCCATGGAACCTCAGAGAGTGAGAATGAACATTCGCTCTCAGCATGGCGAGCGTCCTGTCTCAGGTCAAGAGCGAATGTTCGTTCTCATTTTTCCATAAGCCGAAAGGCGGCTGTTTCGCTGCCGGGGCAGCTTCACGAAAGGCGCGAAGGGTAGGCCTGACGGTGCTTGAACGGCCATGGTGGAGACATGCAACAGGCAAGGTGGACGACCCAGCTGCGGCCCGGCGCTCTCGACGCCTTCGACCTCACCTGGAAGCTGGAAGACGATCTCGATCTCGCGGTCGACGCGGTCGGCCCCGCGTGGGAGGCCCTGCGGGGAGCCCGCCTGTTCATTACCGGCGGGACCGGCTTCGTCGGGCGCTGGCTGCTGGAAACGCTCGCGCGGGCGGAGGTGCGGCTGGGCCTCGGGATCGACGCGGTCATCCTCACCCGCGATCCGGACGGCTTCGCGGCGCGCGCCCCGCACCTTGCCGCCGCCTCGGGATTTTCCTGTCATCGCGGGGATGTGCGGGAGTTTGCCTATCCGCTCGGTGACTTCACCCATTTCATTCACGGCGCCACCGACTCCGCCGGCGATCTCGGCATGAGCGATCCGCGCGCCATGTTCGACACGGTCGTGCTCGGAACCCGCCGGGTGCTCGATTTCGCGGTCGCCAAGGGCGTGAAGCGGATCCTGCATCTCAGCACCGGCGCGGTGCTGGGGCGTCAGCCCTGGACCCTGCCGCATATGGCGGAGAGCTTCGCCGGCGTTCCCGATAGCGCCAATGCCGGCGACGCCTATGGGGAAGGCAAGCGGGCGGCGGAAATGCTGTGCGCGATTTATGGTCGCCAATTCGCACTGGATGTGTCCATCGCCCGGCTGTTCGCCTTCGCCGGTCCGTTCCAACCCCTCGATTCGCGCTTCGCCATCGGCAATTTCATTCGCGACGCACTGGCGGGGCGGACGGTCGTCGTCAAGGGCGACGGGCGGGCGGTGCGCTCCTATCTCTATGCCGGCGATCTCGCCGCCTGGCTGTGGTGCCTGCTGGCACGCGGGCCGACGGGCGGGCTTTACCATGTGGGATCGGACGAGGCGGTCTCCATCGGCGAGCTTGCGGCGCGGGTTGCCCGGCTGGTCGGGAACGGCTCATATGAGATTCAGGGCGCCGCGGATTCGGGGTGGAATCCGGGGCGCTATGTGCCGGCGGTGGATGCCATCACCCAGGATCTGGGCGTGCGCAGGACCGTCGGCCTCGATCAGGCGATCCTGCGAACCCTCGCGTGGAACCTCAAGGCCGCCGCGGGCGAGTGAGGCCGCGCGGCAGCCGCAGAAGAACCGGGCAGCGCCTGGATCGCGAAAAGCGGGGGAGTGAAGATGCGCGCGCCGAGAATGTTTGCCCCGCTGCTGCTGGCGGCTCTGCTGGCCGGCCCGGCCCGCGCGCAGGACAATGCCGTGTCCGCGCCCGGCTGGCAGCCGACGCCATGGGCCGACAGCGTCTTCCTGGAAAGCCAGTTGTTCTTCAGCCTCAATACGCCCGACGGGCGCGGTGTGAGCGAGCAGCAATGGGTGCAGTTCGTCGCGGAAATCGTTGCGCCGCGCTTTCCCGGCGGGCTGACGGTTCTGGAGGCGCAGGGCCTCGCCGGCGCGGGCGCGCCGGCCCCTGCCGCCCCCGCATCTGCCGCCACGGGCGCGGCATCGCCATCCGCCGCGGCGCCGGCCGGAAGCGGCGGCCCTGCCGGCAATGGCACGTCCGTGGGCAATGCGGCGCCCGCAGGGACCGCTTCGACCCCCGCGCTCGCACCGGACCCGGTGCCTGCCGCCTCCCTCTCGACCGCCGCCGCGCTCGCTCTTTCGCGACCCGGCACGCGCCTGCTGCTGATTGTCCATCCCAACACGCCCGACGCCAGCGCCAAGCTGGGGGAGATCAAGAGCGCTTATATCCAGCGCTTCGGGCAGCGGCGGGTGTTCCATGTGGATTTTCCGGTGCGCGTCAATCCATAGTTCGCGCGTCATGAACCCTTGAGGCCCGCCGCGGCGCACCCTACGTGAGGGGTGTCTTTTTCTGTCACCCGCGAGGCCCTTCATGTTCGCCGCCGCCTTCACCGCGTTCGGGCAGGTGTTCTCGCCGCTCTTGCGCGGCGTTCTGTTCAGGTCGGTGCTACTGGGGCTCGGGGTGCTGGCGGTGCTGGGCATCGGCCTGTTCGTGGCCGTCGAATACCTGACCGAGCTGCCCTATCCCTGGCTCGATACCACACTTGCCATCGTCACCGGCCTCGGCCTGGTGTTCGGCATCGCCTATCTCGTGCCGGCCGCCTCCTCGCTGGTCGCCGGCCTGTTCGTGGACGAGGTGGCGGAGAAAGTGGAGCGCGCGAGCTATCCCAACGACCCGGTGGGCACGCCGCAGCCGCTGGCGACCTCGCTTTATTATTCGGCGCGTTTCTTTGTCCTGGTGCTGGCGGTCAACATCCTGGCGCTTTTGCTGCTGCTGGTGCCGGGCGTCAATCTCATCGCCTTCTTCCTGGCCAATGCCTATCTGCTCAGCCGGGAATATTTCGAGATGGCTGCGATGCGCTTTTCCTCGCCCGCCCAGGCGCGCGCGCTGCGCCAGGCGAACGCAACCAGCATCTTCATCGCCGGCCTGCTGATGACGCCCCTGCTGATGGTGCCGGTTCTCAATCTCATCATGCCCGTCTTCGGCACGGCCTTCATGGTGCACCTCCACAAGCGGCTGAAGACGGTGCCGACGCAGCGGCTGATCGAGGCCTAAACATGGCGATGCAGTCTAAACAGCTCGCGCCCTAGGACCGATCGATCTTCCCGGTGGGCGAAGTCTCGATGCCCGGCAGAGCCGCAATGCGGGCGGCAAGAAAATCCATGAGCAGACGCACGCGTGCGATTCCTGCGCGTTCCGGCACGATCAGCATATTCAGCGGGACGGACGGCAATCGATAGTCGGGCAGGATCACGTCCACTCGGCCCTGCGCGAGGAGGTCGTCGATCAACCAACGGTGTGCGGCGGCAATGCCGCGTCCGGCGATCAGCGCGGCGCGTACGGCGAGACCGTGGTCCACCCGAAAGCGCCCGACAAAGGGCATGGCATGGTCCACGCCGTCCGTTCCCTGAAGAACGAGGGTTTCGCTGCCGATCACATTCGACATGCGAATGCTCTCGTGTGCGGGCAGATCCTGGGGCGAAGCGGGCTTGCCGCGCGCCGCCAGATAGGCGGGAGAAGCCACCAGAATGCGCTGACTTTGGCCGAGCGCCCGCAATTTCAGGGTGCTGTCGGTGAGCGGGGCGAGGCGCACCGCGATGTCGATACCTTCCCGGACGAGATCGATGCGGTCGTCGGTTAGATTGAGGTCGACGCTGATGTGAGGATAGAGGTCCTGGAACGCGAAGATCATCGCCGTAAGGTGCAAAATGCCGAACGCGGCGGTGCACGAGATCCGGATCGTCCCCGCAGCCGCCCCCCGGGTGCCGCGTGCCTCCTCGCCGGCCTGTTCGACGAGACGCAGGATTTGCATGGCATTGGCGTAATAGCGGGTGCCTTCATGCGTCACCGTCACGCGCCGGGTGGTGCGGCTGAGCAAGGGGACGCCGACGGCGTCCTCCAGCTCACGCAATTGCCGCGTGATCGTGGATTGACCGACCCCCAGCTCGCGCGCCACCGCCGACAGGCTGCCGCGGTCCGCGACCCGGACAAAGGTGCGCAAGCGTTCGAGCGTGACGTCTGATTTATCCATTAAACGGAACAATTATATCCATTTCGCTCATATAGCGGATCGACCGCCGGCGCGCTACGTGTGCATCCGTCCCGCCATCGGATCGCTGATCATGAACGTCTTGCTCGTCTTTGCTCATCCGGACCCGAATTCGCTGAACGGAGCCCTGCGCGACGTGGCCGTGAGCACGCTCCTCGCTCAAGGCCATGAGGTCCAGGTCAGCGATCTGTATCTCGCAGGGTGGAAATCGGAAGTGGACCGGGCGGACTTCCCGCTTCTGCCGCCCGATGCCCGGCTTCAGCCGGCGGCGGCGTCCGGCGCAGCCTTCGCCGCCCAGGCTCTGACGGACGACGTGCGGGCTGAGCAGGAGAAGCTCTTATGGGCCGATGTACTGATCCTTCAGTTTCCGCTGTGGTGGTACAGCATGCCGGCCATCCTCAAGGGGTGGGTGGACCGGGTTTATGCCTATGGCTTTGCTTACGGCGTGGGAGAGCATAGCGACACGCATTGGGGAAACCGGTTCGGGGAAGGGACCTTCGCCGGCAAGCGGGCGATGCTGATCGTGACGACCGGCGGCTGGGAAGAGCATTATTCGGCACGCGGGGTGAATGGTCCGATCGATGACCTTCTGTTCCCCATCAATCACGGCATTCTGTTTTATCCCGGCTACGACGTGCTTCCTGCGTTCGTTGCCTTCCGTGTAAATAGTCTTGATGCGGCCGGCTTCGAGGCAGTTGCGGCGCGCCTGCGCGAGCGGCTGCGGACATTGGCGACGACCCCGCCGATCCCCTACCGAAAGCAGAATGGCGGGGATTACGCCATCCCGAGCCTTCAGCTTCGTCCCGGCTTGGGCGATCCCGGCGCGAGCGGCTTTGCTCTTCATGTGGAGCGCGGCGCCGCCGGTAAGCCGGCGGATTAAGAAGGCGCGGCCCGCCCGCCGTTCAGATCGGCTTGTCCGGCCAGCGGCACAGGTCGTTGATGGGGCAGATCGGGCAATCGGGCAGGCGCGCCTTGCAGATGTAGCGCCCGTGCAGGATCAGCCAGTGATGGGCGTGGCGCTTGAAGCGCTCGGGTATGCGGGCCTCCAGGCCCAGTTCCACCTCCAGCGGGGTGGCGCCCGGCGCAAGGCCGGTGCGGTTGGCGACGCGGAACAGATGAGTGTCCACCGCGATGGTTGGCAGGCCGAAGGCGATGTTCAGCACCACGTTCGCGGTCTTGCGGCCGACGCCGGGCAACGCTTCGAGCGCCGCGCGATCCACCGGCACCGCGCCGCCATGGCGCTCCAGCAGCAGGCGGGAGAGTTCGGCCACGTTCTTCGCCTTGCCGCGGAACAGGCCGAGGGTGCGGATGAAGCCGGCGATGCCCTCTTCCCCGAGCGCCACCATGGCGGCGGGCGTCGGGGCGGCGGCGAACAGGCCCTTGGTGGCCTTGTTCACCCCGACATCGGTGGCCTGGGCAGAGAGCACCACCGCCACCAGCAGGGTGAAGGGATCGACATAATCCAATTCGCCCTTAGGCTCGGGATCGCGCATTTCGAACCGGGTGAACGCCTCGACGATCTCGGCCTCGCTCCAGGGCGCGACGGTGCGCCCGTGCGCGGCGGCGGCGGCATTGGCGACCGCGCGGCGACGCACGGGAACGAGGCCCGCCGCTGCCTCTTTCTTCAGCCGTCCGTTGGCCGAAGCGGGAGAAGGGGGCGGGGTGGCGGATTTTGCCGCCCGACCGGGCGAGGTGCCTTTGGCGGGCGGGGCGGCCTTCCCCAAGGCGCGTGTTTTCCCCGGCGTGACAGTCTCGGCGGAGGCCTTCGCCTTGGGCGCCAAGCGGGTCTTTGCGGACTCGGAGGGCGTCGCGACAAGTTGAGAGCCGGCTTGGGGAGATGTGGTTTTTCGCGCCATTTTGTCCCTATAATCCCACCCATGACGAAGGCCAATGACCTGCCTTTCCCTGACGATGGGGAACCGACGGTGTTCGCCGCCACCATGGCGCCGCACCGCTCGCTGTCGCAGCGCGGCTTTCTGCTGCTGATGCTGGGCGTGGGCAGTATCAGCTTCGTTTGCGGCGCCATGTTCCTGGCCATGGGCGCCTGGCCGATCTTCGGTTTCTTTGGCCTCGACGTGGCGCTGATCTATTTCGCCTTCCGCGCCAATTTCCGCTCCGCCGCGGCGCGTGAATACATTCGCGTCACGCCCAGCCTGATCCAGGTGCGCCACTTGCCGGCCCGCGGCGAGGCCCGCGATTTCCAGATGAATCCCTTCTTCACCCGCCTGTGGCGGCGGGAGGTGGAGGAATTCGGCACCATCGACATGGCGCTGGTTTCACGCGGGCATCATACGCCCGTAGGCATCCATCTCGGTCCGGTGCAGAAGGGGGAGCTGGCGGACGATCTCAACGCCGCCTTGCTGGAAGTGAAGCGCGGCGTCACCCGCACGGTGTTCTGATTCTCCGGGGAAATCGGGTGGGCGCCCATGACAAAAGCTGGTGATATGGCGCCTCGATCCCTAGAAGGAGCCACGCCCGTGCTGCTGCACGATTCCCCCACGCTGACGCTGCCCCCGGTGGCTGGCTTTGCTCCATTGACCCCCGCCACCGAGCTGGACATCGCCGCCGCCGATTATGACGTGGTGCGCCGTGCCGTCGCCTACGTCACCACCCACATGCGCCAGCAGCCGGAGGTGGAGGAGATCGCCCGCGCCGCCGGCGTCACCAGCCGCGCGCTGACCGAGGTTTTCCGCCGCTGGTGCGGCCTCACGCCCAAGGCGTTTCTGCAAGCCGTCACGCTCGACCGCGCCCGCCAGGTGCTGGCGCAGAGCGGCAATGTGCTCGACGCCGCGCTGGAACTGGGCCTGTCCGGCCCCGGCCGGCTGCACGATCTGTTCGTGGTGCACGAGGCCATGTCGCCGGGAGAATGGAAGACCGGCGGAGCGGGGCTCGTGATCCGCTACGGGTTCCATCCCTCGCCGTTCGGCCTCGCGCTCGCCATGGCGACTCCGCGCGGTCTGTGCGGGCTCGCGTTCGCCGATGTGGGCGAGGAGCGCTCGGCCCTCGCCGACATGTCGGCCCGCTGGCCCAATGCCCGCTTCGTGGAGGAGCCGGCGGCGACCGCGCCCTTGGTGCGCTGCATATTCGACCCCGCCGCCTGCCGCGAGGACCAGCCGCTGCGCATCGTCTTCATCGGCACGGATTTCGAGGTGCGGGTGTGGGAAACTCTGCTGCGCATTCCGATGGGGCGGGCCACCACCTATTCCACCATCGCCGATCGCATCGGCAATCCGAAAGCGGCGCGGGCTGTGGGCGCGGCGGTGGGCAAGAATCCCATCTGCTTCGTGGTGCCGTGCCATCGGGTGCTGGGCAAGAATGGCGATCTCACCGGCTATCATTGGGGCCTGACGCGCAAGCGGGCCATATTGGGCTGGGAAGCGGGCAGGGTGGAGGGCTAGGGGCGAGGTCGTCCCGGTCTGCCCCTGTTTTTTGCGCCTGTTTCTTCAAAAAGCGTCCCGCGCGCCGCTGCCTGGGGCCTCGCCTCAGGCTTGGGTCTCGATGAACCGCACCAGCGCGGGCAGCACCCCCGGGTGCAGCGGCGCGGCGCGGTTTTTGTAGAGGGCAAAATTCGCCGCCCGGTCCTCCGGCGCCACCTTGAACATGTGGTTGGCGTCGGCCAGCGTGACCACTTCGGCGTCCGGCCGTCCGCGACGCAGCGCCGCGAGATCCTGGCCGTTCACCTGAAGGTCACGCAGGCCCTGAACCAGCAAGGTTGGCGTGCGCACGCGGGCGAGATCGTGCGCCGGGTCCACCGCGCATTCCGAGGCCAGGAAGGGCTGCACCGAGGGGCGGAAGGCCATGCGCAGCGCCGCCGGCACATCGCCCACCCGCCCGCCGCCGGCGACCGTGCGCAGGATGGTCAGCGCCTTGTCCAGCATGGAATCGGTGAGATTCATGGCAACGAACTGGTCGCGCAGGATATCCGCGAGCGGCCGGCCGGCGCCGGCCAGCAGCACCAGCCCTGCCACCGGCACCCGTGCGGCGCTGCGTGTCGCGACGCTCGCGCCTTCGCTATGGCCGATCACGATGAGGCTCGAGACGTCCGCCCGCGCGGCGAGCGCGTGCAGCGCGCCGACACTGTCGTCCACATATTGGTCGAAGCGCAGGTCCTCTTCGCGCGCCACGAGATCGCGGCTCCCGCCGACCCCGCGCTTGTCGTAGCGCAGCACCCGGTAGCCGGCCCCCGCGAGGCCGAGCGCAAGCTGGCGATAGAGGTCCGTTGCGATGGACGGCCCGTTGCCGTCGCGATCCAGCGGACCGGATCCCGGCAGAAGCAGGACGGCGGGCCCGGCGGCGCGGCCATCGCGGGCCATCGCCAGGGTTCCGCTCAGCCCGCCCAGCGACCAGATCCCATGAGGGCGTAGCGGCGGCCGGGAGGGTATCCTGATAGCCGCAACAGAAATCAGGGAACGCCATCTCATGGGAAAGACAATTTCATCGTCATCGCCGACGGTCGCCGTGGATTATGACG
>JBDZDL010000004.1:0-635750 GCA_040049195.1 Xanthobacter sp. VNH20 | reverse complement strand
GCGTCCTTGTCGATGCATGTGACCCGATGGCCGAAATCCGCGAAACACGCTCCGGATACCAGTCCAACGTACCCCGTTCCGATCATCGCAATGCGCATGGCACGCTCATCCTAAGTTGCGCAGAAGGGAAGCCCGGCAGCCACCCCAGCCAATATTCTGGGGTTACCGCCTCTCATCCTCAACCTGCCGGACCTAATCAACGTGCGCGATTTCTGCGTCGGTCAAGCCAAAACTCTCGGCTACTTCCGCGTAATAAGCATCCTGCTTCCGCTTCACCGAAGACCCCACCGCCTTGCGGACGATCTGCTGGATCCCGCGGATTTCCTGAAGGTGCTTATCCTTCTTCAAGGCATGCGTCACGCTTCCGGAGTGCCGGCGATGCACATTCATCGGAGTTGCATTGTAGCCGATGCGCCCCCCAGAAAGGGCAACATCGATATAGAGCCGCCAATCACCTGCCATTCTGAAATTGGCCAGATCAGCACGGCAGCGTTCGAGCGCAGCCAAGAGCGCATCGCGCCGCCACACACCCGAACTGACGTTCATGATCACGTTTTTGACCGACAGGTATTTTTCCACGAACTCCCGGCCGGCGAACACATCGGTCTTGGACAGAGCGCCGGGGAAAAGCGTCTCGTAATAGCCCTTATAACTGTCCCATTGGGGCGAACCGTGCTCGTCGATTGTCCGCGAATCGCTGAACGCAAAGGAGACGGATTCATCCGCGAAGAAGGTCACCATATTTTCCAGGAAAGACGGGTCTGAAAGATCGTCTGCTTCCGCAATCCAAATGAGCTCACCGGTCGCGGTCTCCGCAGCTTTCGCCCACTGAGCGAAAACATTCCCCGAATTGACCACATTCTCTATCAGAACGAACTCCCGTACCCCGGAAGCTCCAATCCGCTCGAGCTCTTCCACACTTCCGTCCGTGGAACAATCATCCAGAACGATCACTTCGAAAACCGGGAAGGTTTGGTCAAAAATGGAGAAGAGCCGCGCTTCGATACAATTCCTGTAGTTATAATTCGGCACCACCACCGATATTTTGGGAATCCTCTGGTTGAGAGCGATCAATGAATGACAATAATTAGCAAAATCATAGTCCTTGGCAATTTTTTGCGACCGATATAGGCGCTCACTCGCCGATTCTCTTTCCCGATGGGTGACGGTATCGACGATCATTTTCGCAGCGAGACGGATATTTCCGCTCGGGATCAGCGAACCGAGGCGATGATCCTTCAACAGATCGACAAACCCGCCCCCCTTGTCGAACGCGAGGACCGGCAAGCCGAGGCTCAAGGCCTCCAATACAACTGAAGGGAAGGGATCTTCTCGGGACGTCAGGAAAAACGCGTCCGCGGCGGTATAGAAGGCGGCAACTTCACTCTGGAAGCCGGCAAACCGGACGTTGGCCGAGGCCTCCTGGCGCACAGGATCCACCAACCAGGCGTCGACCGTTGGATCCGCATTCCCGATCCATACAAAATAGACCGAGGGGTCCAATTCTCGCGTCGCAGAAGCCGCCGCGAGAAACAGGTCGATCCCCTTGCGCAGGTCGGCATACCCAGCGTTCATCACGATCTTTGCATCAGGGGGAATATTCAGGCGCTGACGCACCTCCTGATAAGCCTCGGCGACAGGCGCAATTCGCGAATAAAGCCCCTGAGGGATCACCATGGTCCGCCCTTGGGGCCGACCGAACACCGCGGTGATCTCACGCTCCACATAGCGGTTGGGATAAACCACATTGTGAGAATGTTTAAACAGCGAGCGCAACCGGTCCGAACCGTAGTACTTCGTGACGATTGTGCTCAATTCGTGAATGAGTGATGAGATTTCAAAACCCAGCTCGCGCAATGCGAGAGTTGCGTGGCCCGAAAAGGCGCTATTTGTGATCGCCGTCTCAAAGCCGTTATTGCGCAGTTCCTTGAGATGCTGAACAAGCGCCGGCCAGAACGATTCTTTGGGATCGACCACATAAGTCGCGGCCAGCTTGGCGTATTGCGAGGCCATGGCCCCGCCGTCCATCAGAACGAACGCAATCTCACATCCGAAGCGACCCTTGAGCACAGCACCAATATTGAACAACAGCTGCTGCGCGCCCGCCTGGAACGCGTCGTGCCCGACCAAAAGGATCTTACGCTTCGAGGTCACACTCTTTCCGCTGATGGAATGGGAAAGGGCATTGATAAAGGCGTATCCGTAATGAATATCCGGCTCCAGATACGTTCCTTCGCACCATTCGTTCCAAGCATTGACGAACATGATCCGCTCGTCCTGCGGCTCGGATATGACCAATTGGTCGATGATCGCAGAGGCCCAGTTCTGAAATTTCGGTGGCGTGCTTCCATGCACCACCATCCCCGAACCCTGTTTGCGCGCGTCATTGTCCCAGATCGGAAAAATCGTTTTGAAAAGCTTATAATCCTTGGGAAAATCCTCCAAAGACAGCCGGACAAAGTCGTCATAGCTGCGCACGTCGCCGCTAAAATCATCATCTAGAATATCGATTTGGTGATTAATTCTCGGCACAAGGCTGCCGAATTTGTGCGGCGGAAACTCCATGGCGGCATCGAAACCGAAGGCGCGCGGATCGACATTACCGAAGGTTTGCGACATCACGATATAGGGATCAAGCCCTTGCTCTTCCCTAAAGATCTTGCGCCAACGCTCGATTGCCGCCTTGCATTCGGGAATAACATCCGCGCGATAAATGCCGAGGAAGGGACGTCCGTTAATCCGGACATACCTATCATCCTTCATGTAGCGGGCCATGTCGGCCACGATCGCCGACTCCCCTTCAAGCGCATAATTCTGCGCCATCAGCACGTCGGCTTCCATGCCATCCCAGCGCCGCGTCCAATTTTCATTGGCCCACATGATACAAAACGGAAACGCAATAGAACGGTCGTTCAATAAGGTATCAAGGGGCTTCTCGAGCAGTCGATGCCCGTTAAAGTTGTAATAATAGAAACAAAAACCAGATAGCCCGGCGCCACGCGCGAGCTCGACCTGACGCTGCATGATCTCGCGACCGCCAAGCTCATAAAAGCCGAGGTCACGCGGAACGCGAGGCTGATAATGACCCGCAAAGCGGGGAACGCCGCGTGGAATGTTCGTCCATTCCGTAAATCCCGCGCCCCACCATTCATCATTCTCACGAATGGCATGGAACTGGGGAAGATAGAAGGCGAGAACCCGTGCCTTTTTAATGCCGCTCGTGCGCTGCGCGGCAGATTCGAAATAGGGTCCCGCGCTCGTGAATTTCTTGACCTCGCGCGGAATCGTCGGCGCGTTGGTATCCAACGTTCCGCGCCATCCAAAAACCTCTCCCCAATACATGAAAAGACGAAATGGATTTTTAGTGCGGTCATTATTAAGGTAGGTTTTCCAAATATAGACCGCGTCAAAAGCAGGATGACAGCGGCGACCCTCAAATACGCCCCAATTTATAAAATGCTCAAACGGATCGATGTTCGCACCAGCAACATCCGGACTGTGTTTCAGATAATATGCGATATCAAAATATTGGTTCGGCGAATACAAATTTGACGACCGCTCCCGCAGGTAGTGGACAAGCGCCAACCCTCCATCCGCAGGCATATCATATTCTTTTTTATACCAACCACTATCGAACAAGGGCGAGGGCTTTCGGTCTGCAGCCTCACCAACAGTGATATAATGATATAATAGGTTATCGGTAGCATCTGAGTTGTTCTCAGCATACCAACGCGGATCAAAGAATGCATTGGGAGGAAGGCCGACTTTCTCTCCAATTTCAACATAATGGGCGATCAAAGCAGCAGAATCATCCGCAGCCATTTGCGCTTTACTTGCATAATACACGGCATCAAAAACACCCGAAGACGCTATGGCTTCGGTAATATCTGTCTGAACCTGGTCGACCATTAAGAGCTTCCCCACATTCTCCCGCCCATTTTATACCGACCTCGGGAGGTGCGAATCAACCCATTTGGTGGCTCATTGTGCACTTGCAGCAATTTCCGAGCGGTTTTTTTTGGCCTTGGTTTGCAGCTACCTGGGGCTGGACGGACAGGGCTCCGGGTGCCATCAAACCGTGAGTGAGCGGATGAGGCGCCAATGTCGACAACGCGGAAAATTGTCCCCGTGATCTTAGCGGGAGGTACAGGAACACGGCTTTGGCCCCTCTCCCGTCAGTCTCTACCCAAACAGTTTCTATCGCTGGCGGGGCCGAACACGCTCTATCAAGACACGCTCCTGCGCGTTGCGGCCGGGGAAAGGTTCCATCTCCCCATCGTCGTGACCAATGATGATTTTCGCTTCTTTGCTCGGCGCCAAGCGGCCGAGCTTGGGATCGACGCCGTTGTGGTGCTCGAGCCGGCGCGGCGCGACAGCGCCCCTGCTTTGATCGCGGCGGCCACCCTTGCCCAGAAGCTGCATGGAGACGATGTGCTGGTCCTGGCCCTCGCCGCGGATCACGTGATTCAGAGGCCCTCCGCCTTTATTGAATCTGTTTCAAAAGCCGCCAGCGTCGCCGAAGGCGGCAAGATCGTGACGTTTGGCATCGTCCCGGATTCACCGCGCACAAGCTATGGCTATATTCGGGTTGGAGCCCCCTTGCCGCAAGGCGGTAACGCGGTCGCAGCTTTCGTGGAGAAGCCAGACCGCTCGACTGCAGCTCGTTACCTCTCAGAGGGGTATCTCTGGAATTCCGGAAACTTCCTGTTTCCGGCGGCCCTTATGATCGCCGAGGCGGAACGGTTCGAACCGGACCTGACCCATGCCGCGCTCAAAGCCGTCGCCCATGCGACCGACGATCTCGGATTCATCCGCCTCGACCGCGAAGCCTTCGAAGCGGCCCCCGCCAAATCGATCGATTTCGCCGTGCTCGAACACACCGCCAATGCGGCCGTGGTGGACGGCGACTTCGGCTGGTCCGATATCGGCTCCTGGGATGCGGTGCGTGAAATCGGCATGCCGGACCCGGAAGGCAATGTCGTCCAGGGATCGGTCGCCCTTCTGGACAGCCACAATTCTTATGTACGCTCCGATGGCCCTCTGGTGACCGGCATCGGACTTGAGGGCATGTCGGTGATCGCTACCGAGGACGCGGTACTGATCATGCCGTCGGATCGCAGCCAGGACGTGAAGGCCCTGGTCGCCTCGCTCAAGGCCGCGAAGATCAATGCCGCCGACGAGCATTTGAAGGTCCACCGGCCCTGGGGCACCTATCAGACCATCTGCCGGGGCGAGCGGTTCCATGTGAAGAGGATCGTCGTCGAGCCCGGTGCGAAGCTCTCGTTGCAGAAGCACCACCATAGGGCGGAGCATTGGGTCGTCGTGCGCGGCACAGCCGAGGTCACGGTGGACGACCGGACTTTCATGTTACGCGAGAATGAATCCACTTATATTCCCCTGGGCGGGGTGCACCGCCTGGCCAATCCAGGCCGGATCGATCTTGAATTAATCGAAGTGCAGACCGGATCTTATCTCGGCGAAGACGATATTGTGCGCATCGAGGACATCTACCATCGCGCATGATGCAATGCCGCATACGGGGCGGGCTGACCCCGCGAATGGAGGCCCCGCCCGCCCTGAAAATGCTGCAACTGCTCATTGACCTTGCGTGGACCCAAGGCTAGTTTCCCGAAACACCTTTGCAGGGGGCTGCGCGCTTTAATATGACGTCTTTCACCCCACTGGCTATTCCCGAGGTTATCCTGGTTGTTCCGCCGCGGTTCAAAGATCCGCGCGGCTATTTCAGCGAAACTTATGTTGAGGCGCGGTATAGCGCGAACGGCATTACCTCGCGCTTCATCCAAGACAACGAGTCCCTCTCGGTCCCTGTCGGAACTATTCGCGGGCTTCACTTTCAAACCCCGCCTTTTGCCCAGGCAAAGCTGGTGCGCGTCATCGCCGGCGCGGTTTTCGATGTCGCGGTGGATATCCGGAAGGGGTCCCCGACCTACGGCCGCTGGGTGGGCGCCACGCTGACCGCGGAAAAGGGCGAACAATTATTCATCCCCCACGGTTTCGCTCACGCCTTTTGCACAATAGAACCCGACAGCAAGGTGGCCTACAAGGTGGACGGTTCGTATTCCCGCGAAAGCGAGGGCGGCATTGCCTGGGACGATCCCGACCTTGCGATCGAATGGCCGGCGTCGGATCCCTTGCTGTCCGATAAGGATCGCGAATGGCCGCGTCTGAAGGATTATGACAGCCCGTTCATCTACGCGTGACGGCACGACGGGGCGAAAATGGCACAACGCATTCTTGTTACCGGCGGAGCGGGCTTCATCGGTTCCGCTCTGGTACGCTATCTCATCGCATCCACGTCGGCGGATGTCCTGACCTATGACAGCCTAACGTACGCGGGGACGCTGACCTCCCTGGCACCGGTCATGGACAATCCGCGGCACAGCTTCGTGCAGGCGGATATTTGCGATGCCGCCGCCTTCCAGGCTGCCCTTGAGAGTTTCCGTCCCGACCGTGTCATGCATCTCGCTGCGGAAAGCCATGTGGATCGGTCGATTGACGGTCCCTCCGCCTTCATCACCACCAATGTCATCGGCACCTACACGCTGCTGCAGGAGGCCCTGCGCTATTGGCGGAGCCTGGAGGGCGCGGCGCGGGACGCGTTCCGCTTCCAACACATTTCCACGGACGAAGTGTTCGGCAGCCTCGGCGCCGAGGGCTTCTTCCGCGAGGAGACGCCCTACCAGCCCAATTCGCCCTATTCCGCTTCCAAAGCTTCGTCGGACCATCTTGTTCGGGCCTGGCATCACACCTACGGGCTGCCGGTGGTGATGTCGAACTGCTCCAACAATTATGGCCCGTATCATTTCCCGGAAAAGCTGATCCCGCTCATCATCCTCAATGCGCTTGAGGGCCTGCCCCTGCCAGTCTATGGCGCGGGTGAGAATGTGCGCGACTGGCTGTTCGTGGAAGACCATGCCGAGGCGCTCCACTTGATCGGCTCGAAGGGCCGGGTGGGCGAGAGCTACAATGTTGGCGGTGCCAATGAGCGGCGCAATATCGATGTGGTGCGCACCATCTGCGCCATTCTCGACGATATCCGTCCGGATGCCCGCATCGGCAAGCGCGAGGATCTGATCCGCTTCGTCACCGACCGGCCGGGCCACGACGCGCGTTATGCCATCGACTTTTCCAAGCTGAACGCCGAGCTCGGCTGGAGCCCGCGCGAAACCTTTGAAACCGGGCTGCGCAAGACCATCGAATGGTATCTCGCCAACCCCGGCTGGTGGGAGCCGCTGCGCACGCGCTATGCCGGCCAGCGCCTGGGGCTCGCTTCCTGATGCGCATCGTCTTGTTCGGCGCCAAGGGCCAGGTTGGCCAGGAACTCACCGCTCTCGCCGCGGCGCGCGGCGTTGATCTTGTCCCCTTCGACCGCACCCAGGTGGACATCTGCGACCCCGCAGCCGTCGCGCGGGCGCTGGAGGCCCAGCGCCCGGCCATGGTGGTGAATGCCGCCGCCTACACCGCCGTGGACAAGGCGGAGAAGGAAGCGGACCTCGCCACCCGCGCCAATGCGCAGGCGCCCGGCCTGCTGGCCGAGCGCTGCGCCCGCTATGGCACCCCGCTGATCCATATCTCCACGGATTATGTGTTCGATGGCACCAAGACCGGTGCCTATCTCGAGAGCGATCTGATCGCCCCGCTCGGCATCTACGGACGCACCAAGGCCGCCGGCGAAGCGGCCGTGCGGGCGCAGAACGAACGCCACCTCATCCTGCGCACCTCCTGGGTGTATGGTGTGTATGGGGCCAATTTCCTCAAGACCATGCTGCGCCTTGCCGGGGAGCGCGATCGCCTCACGATCGTCGCGGACCAGCACGGCTGCCCCACCGCCACGCGCGACATTGCAGAAGGCATCCTCGCCGCCGCCCAGGCCGTCGCGGACGGGACGGCGCGCTGGGGCACTTATAATCTGGCCGGCAACGGCGCCACGACCTGGCACGGCTTCGCCAGCGAAATCGTCGCTCAGGCAGCGCGTTACACCGGCCGCACGCCTGAAGTCGCGCCCATCACGACCGCCGACTATCCAACACCCGCACAGCGACCCGCCAATTCGGAACTGGATTCCAGCCTGTTCGAGCGCACGTTCGGCTATCGCGCCCCGCCCTGGCGCGCGCGCGTGGTCGAAGTGGTGGACGGGCTGCTCGCATCGACCCTCAAGGAGCCCACGTGAAAGGTATCATCCTCGCCGGGGGATCCGGCACCCGGCTGCACCCGATCACCCTCGTGGTCTCCAAGCAGCTGCTTCCGGTCTACGACAAGCCGATGATCTATTATCCTTTGTGCACGCTCATGTCGGCGGGCATCCGGGACATTCTCATCATCACCACGCCCCATGACAGCGCGCTGTTCCAGGGGCTGCTGAAGGACGGTAGCCAGTTCGGCATCAAGATCACTTACGCGGTGCAGGACCAGCCGCGCGGCCTCGCCGATGCGTTCATCGTTGGCCGCGACTTCGTGGGCGACGAACGCGTGGCGCTGGTGCTGGGCGACAACCTCTTCTTCGGCCACGGCCTGCCTGAACTTTTGCAGCAGGCCGTTTCCCGCACCGAAGGCGCAACCGTGTTCGGCTATCCGGTGCATGATCCCGAACGCTACGGCGTCGCCGAGATCGACGAAACGGGGCGGGTGATCTCGCTGGAGGAGAAACCGTCGGCGCCGCGCTCGAACCTCGCGGTGACGGGGCTTTATTTCTACGACAACCGCGTCGTGGACATCGCCGCCAATCTCGCGCCCTCCCCGCGCGGCGAAATCGAGATCACGGACGTCAACCGAGTCTATATGGAACGCGGTGAGCTGCACGTCAGCCTGATGGGCCGTGGCTTCGCCTGGCTCGACACCGGGACGCCGGATTCCCTCGTTGAAGCTGCGCAATTCGTGCAGATCCTGGAAAAGCGCCAGGGCCTGAAGATCTCCGCTCCGGAGGAAATCGCGTTCCGGGCCGGCTTCATCACCGCCGACGAATTGCGCGCTCAGGGCAAGGTGCGTGCGAAATCGGCCTATGGCGCCTATCTGCTGCGCCTCGCCGACGAAGGCATCTGACCTAAGCGAACGGCGGGGATGTGCCCCCGCCGTTTGATCTGGCGCATGGTCGATTGCCGCAGCCCCTGTCACATCTTGTCGATGATGCGGCGCAGCAGTAGCGCGCCGACAGGGCATGATTTACAGTGGAACCATCTATCCCACAGAACGATCAGGTTAAACACGCATATGGCGTGGGTTCCCTGCTTCGTTCCGCGTTCCTCCTGACTGGCCGGCCATGAGCAATTTCAACGAAGAAACGGTGAAGAGCGTCCACCACTGGACCGAAAATCTGTTCACTTTCACCACCACGCGCGATCCCGGTTTCCGCTTCCTTAACGGCCAGTTCGCCATGATCGGCCTGATGGTGGACGGCAAGCCGCTGCTGCGCGCCTATTCCATGGCCAGCGCCAATTACGAGGAAGACCTGCAGTTCTTCTCCATCAAGGTGCAGAACGGGCCGCTCACGTCGCGCCTCCAGCATCTCAAGGTGGGTGACAAGATCCTGGTCGGCCGCAAGGCGACCGGCACGCTGATCCAGGACAATCTGCTGCCGGGCAAAAATCTCTATCTGCTCTCCACCGGCACCGGCCTTGCGCCCTTCCTCTCTGTGGTGAAGGACCCGGACGCCTACGAGCGGTTCGAGAAGATCGTCCTCATCCACGGCTGCCGCTCCGTGGCCGAGCTGGCCTATGACGAGTATCTCACCAAGGAACTGCCGGAGAACGAATTCATCGGCGACGAGGTGAAGGCCAAGCTGATCTATTACCCGACCGTTACGCGAGAGCCGTTCCGCCACCAGGGCCGCATCACCTCCTTGATCGAGAACGGACAATTGTTCGCCGATATCGGCCTGCCGCCCATCGATCCGCAAAACGACCGTTTGATGCTCTGCGGCAGCCCGGCGATGCTCAAGGACCTGGTGCAATTACTGGAATCCCGCGGCTTCGCGGAAGGCAGCCAGTCGCAACCGGGCCATTACGTGATCGAGAAGGCGTTCGTCGAGCGCTGAGGCCAACGCCGCTGTATCTCATGTTCGGATACTGCGGCTTGCTGGCGACAGGGCCGGTGAATCTGAAGCCTATAGTCACCTCTATAACACCATTAACTTGTCTCCGGATGAGGAAAGCTGCACCTTCCCCTTGAGTGGGGGGGGGACGATGCTCAATTTCTTCCTGGCGGCGGGCAGTCGCGAAACGGCGGGCGCAAGTCCGGCCGGAAAACCGTTCGTGAGCCATCGGGTTTTGGCGTCGCGGCGTGCCGGACCCATAACCGCATGCGCCTCGGCATTTTTTCTGTCGCTCGCGGCAGCGACGCCTGCGGCGGCGCAGAGCGCCTGCCTCACGGCGGATTGCATCGCGTTCCAGACCAGCGGCCAGGTGGGTGCGCTTTCGGCCTTCGCGACCCTGCTCAGCACGGCGCAGGGCCAAGCCCTTCTGCAAGCGGTGATGGCGAAGGAAAACGAGATCTACTTCAGCTCGACCTACGACCAGAAGAATCTCGCGGTGCTGAACGCCATCGGCCCCTTCGTGCCGAACGGCGTCTCGGCAAATGTCTGGAACATGGTGAACACGCCGCTGGCGCCAACCATGGTGCAGAATGCGAACGCCAATCTGCTGCCAGCTAATGTGGTCAACCTGCTCAATCTGGTGCTGAACGATACGCTGCAGGTTTCCGCCCTGAAGGACGCATACGCCCCGACGAATATCTACGGCATTGCCTATAATTATACCGTCCCCGGCAGCGTGGGCGACCCGCGCCCGTTCCTGACCTCGCCGAGCATCGCGGCCAATCCCTGGACCACGGGACAGGCGGATGCCTTTTCGCTCACAGGTCCCGCCTCGCAGGCCCAGCAATGGATCGACAACACCCCGTCCGCCGCCTTTCCCAGCGGCCATTCCGCCGCCGGTAACAGCACCGCGCTGACCTATGCCTGGATGATGCCGGAGCAATATCAGGCGCTGCTGGTGGCGGGGCAGGAATTCGGCCTCAGCCGCAATATCCTCGGCGTGCACTATCCCACCGATGTGATCGGCGGGCGCATCGCGGCGATGTTCAATCTGGTTCAGCTTCTCTCCAACAATCCGAACTATTCCAGCAATTTCTTCGAGGTGGCGACCGCCGCCTCGGCCGAGCTGCACGTCCAGCTCGGCAGCGCGCTCGCCGTGCCTTATGCCGGCTGCGCCGGGAACGTGGCGAGCTGCATCGCCGCAGGCACCTTCCCCAGCGCCGCGGCCTTCAGCCTGGCCCGCCAGCAATATATCTCGTCCATCACCTATGACCTGCCCTCGGTGGGGTCCACCACCGACGCGCCGATCGTTCCCCAAAATGCCGAGCTGCTGATTTCCGCTCGCTTTCCCTATTTGTCGCAACAGCAGCTGCGCGACGTGCTGGCGAGCACCGAACTGCCGTCCGGCGTGCCGCTCGACGATTACCAGACCGGATGGGCGCGGCTCGACCTGTATTCGGCGGCAAGCGGCTATGGCGCATTCACCCAGAACGTCACCGTCACCATGAATGCCGCAGCCGGCGGCTACAATGCGATCGACGTGTGGAGCAACGACATCTCCGGCCCGGGCGGGCTCACCAAACTCGGTACCGGCACGCTCGTGCTCGCGGGCACCGACACGTATACCGGCGGCACCGTGGTGGGCGGCGGCACGCTCGCCGTCACGGGTTCCATCATCGGCGACCTCACGATCCTGTCGGGCGCGAATTTCGTGAGCGCGGGCGGCTACAGCGTCGCGGCAAATGCGCAATTGCTCAATTCCGGCACCTTCACTTCGGTGGATGCCGCCCTTTACAGCAACGGCACGTTGATTAACGGCGGCGCCCTCTACAGCGCGGTGATCAATGCCGGCACCATGGCCAATCTCGCCGGCGGCACGGTCACGGGCGCGATCACCAACAGCGGGGTGCTGACCAACAACGGCACCATCGAGGGCGACGTCTCCAACACCGGCACCTTCAAGGGAACCGGCGTTCTCAAAGGCGCCCTGGCCAATGCTGGCGTTGTCGCGCCGGGCAATTCCATCGGCACCCTCACGGTCAACGGCGCCGTCAGCTTCTCACCCGGCTCCACCTATCAGGCGGAGATCGGCGCGCCGGGGCAGAGCGATCTGATTGCCGCCGCTGGGCCGGTCACGATTTCCGGGGCCGCGCTCACCATCATCGCCGGGGTCGGCGCGACGCCGCAGCTCGGCTCCTACACGCTCCTCACGTCGAACGCGGGCATCACCGGCGCCTTCGCCAGCGTGAACGACCCGTTTGGCACGGCCTATCCCTTCCTGGACCTGACCACCACACTTTCCGGCACCACGCTCGGCGTGAACGTGGTGTTGGACACCTCCGCCCTCGCGGCGGCGGGCCGCACGCCCAATGAGCGCGCGGTGGGCGTCGCGCTCGGCTCCCTGCCCACCTCCAACGCCGTACTGCAAGCCGTGGTCGGGCTGAACGGCACGACCGCCCCGCCCGCATTCGACGCCCTCTCCGGCCAGATCTACGCCTCCGCCGCGACGGTGCTGCAGGAACAATCCATCTATCTGCGCGAGGCGATCGGCGCCCGCCAGCGCCAAGCCTCCGGCGGCGCACCGCTGGCGGGGCCGCAGACCACGCAGCTCGCGCCCGGTCTCGCGGCCACCGCATGGCTACAGGGCTATGGCGCCTGGGGCAGCAGCGACGCCACAGCCGACACCGCGAGCCTCTCGCGCTCCATCGGCGGCGTCATTGCCGGCATCGATACGCCGGTGGGCGAGGCCTGGCGCCTCGGCATCGCCGGCGGTTACAGCCAATCCACCTATGATGTGAATGCCCTGGCCTCCTCCGGCACCAGCGACAATTACGACCTCGCCGTCTATGCCAGCACGCGCTTCGCGCAGACGGACCTGCGGCTTGGCGCGGCCTACGGCTGGCACGATCTTTCCACCAGCCGCACGGTGCAGTTCCCCGGCTTCCTGAACGGCCTCTCCTCGGACAGCAAGGCCGCCACCACGCAGGTGTTCGGCGAGATCGCGCAGGGCTTCATGGCCGGCGCGACCCGCTTCGAGCCCTTCGCAGGCCTTGCTTATGTGCATTTGGACATGGACGGCTTCACCGAATCCGGCGGCGCCGCCGCGCTCACCTCCGGCGGCATGACGCAGGACAACACCTTTACCACGCTCGGCATGCGCGTAAGCCAGAGCATTGCCCTCGGCACCGGCACGCTCACCGCGCGTGGCGGCCTTGCCTGGCAATATGCCTTCGGCGACATCAATCCCGATATCGGCTTCGCCTTCGCCAGCGGAAGCACCCCGTTCACGGTGAGCGGTGCCCCCATTGGGCGCAATGCGGCGCTGGTGAATGCCGGGCTCGACTTCCGCGCCACCGCGAACATGGTGGTGGGCATCAGCTATGGCGGGCAATTCTCCGATCAGGGCATGGACAATGCGCTGAACGGGCGCCTCGCCATCAGCTTCTGATCCGGCCCGCGACCCAATGAAACATCCCGCAGGCCCGCGCCTTTCCGGATGTTTCATTGCCGATCTGTAATAAATCCCTGAGGTAAGGAGCAGACGAGTCTTGCTTCCCAGTCTGGATTTATAATCATTCCATTCACATGTCCGCGTATTGAGGAACATAAGTCCGATTGATATGCCATAGCCTGGCTATTTATTGCCACGTATGCCCGCGTGGCCCCAGGATATTGAGCATGTTGAAGGCCGTCTGGTTTCAGATCCATTGGTTTCTCGGCATCACCGCCGGCATCGTGCTGGCGGTAGTGGGCGTCACCGGGGCCATGCTCTCGTTCGAGGACGAAATCCTCGCTGCGCTCAATCCCGGAGTCATCACTGTCCAGCCGGCGGCGCCCGGCCCACTCGCGCCGGACCAATTGCTCGAGCGCATCCGCGCCAACGCGCCCGGCAAGACTCCGACAGCCCTGATGGTTTCCGCGGATCCCACCCGCGCCGCGCGGGTCACGTTCGCGCCCCCACCCGCTCCGGCCGGCGCACCGGCGGCGGGCCCGGGCGGGCCGCGCGGCGAGAACCGCTACGTGAACCCCTATGACGGCACGCTCTTGGGCGATGTGCAGGGCCAGGCCTTCTTCCGCTTCGTGATGCAGGTGCACCGCTGGCTTGCGGCCGGCGATGTCGGAAAGCAGATCGTCGGCGCCTCCACCATCGGCCTGATCGTGCTGTCGCTCTCGGGCCTCTATCTGCGCTGGCCGCGCCGCGCGCTGGACTGGCGCAACTGGCTGCGGCTGGACTTCGGCCGGCGGGGCCGCAGCTTCCTGTGGGAATTGCATTCGGTCATCGGCACCTGGGTGCTGCCCTTCTACCTGCTGGCCTCGCTGACCGGACTGTACTGGTCCTACGACTGGTATCGCGGCGCGCTGTTCGATCTCACTGGCACACCGCGCCCGGCGCAGCAGGGCCCGCGCCCGGCCGGGCCGCCGCCCGCCCCCGCTGGAGCCCCGGGTGCAGGCCCCGCGGGCCCACAAGCCGGCCCGCCTCCCACCGGCGAGCGCGCGCCGCGGGAAGGACGCGAGGCGCGCGGCGGCGCGCCGCTGAATCTTGCCGCGCTCTGGCCCGCGTTCGTGCGCGAATCCGGCGGCTTCAGCATCGCCACCGTGCGCCTGCCGCAGGGCAATGCTCAGACCCTGACCGTCACCTACCAGCCCGTGAACCCGGCCCATGAGCGGGCGAACAACACCTTGGTCCTGGATGCTGCCGGCCAGGTGCGCGAGCATCGCCGCTACGATGATCTTCCGGCCGGGCAGAAGCTCATGGGCAGCATCTTCCCGCTGCACTCCGGCAGCTTCTTCGGCTTTACCGGCACGCTGCTGATGATGGTGGCGAGCCTGCTGATGCCTTTGTTCGCCATCACCGGCTGGATGCTCTATCTCGACCGCCGCAAGAAGAAGCGCGAGGCCCGCGCGGCCGCCGCGCCGGTCGCCGTCGCCATGCCCGACACCGCGCCGGTGCTGGTCGCCTATGCGAGCCAGACCGGCACCGCAGAGCGCCTCGCTTGGCAGAGCGCCAACGCTCTGCAGGCGGCCGGCCTGCCGGTGACGGTGGCCTCCCTCGCCGGCCTTGCGCCCGAGGCCTTGGCAAAAGCGAAGCGGGCGCTGTTTGTCGTCTCCACCTTCGGCGAGGGCGAGCCCCCCGACGCCGCCCGCGCCTTCGCCCGGCGCATGAGCACGCAGAACGGGCACGCCGGGCTGGCGAACCTCGATTATGGCGTGCTGGCGCTGGGCGACCGGTCGTTCTCGCGCTTCTGCGGGTTCGGCGCGGAACTCGACGCCTGGCTGCGCACCCACGGGGCGACACCGCTGTTCGACCGCATCGATGTCGACATGGAGGACGCGGGCGCGCTGCGCCATTGGCAGCAGCATCTCGGCACATTGTCCGGCCTCACCACCCTGCCCGACTGGAGCCAGCCCCATTATGAGGACTGGCGCCTCGCCAGCCGCCGCCTGCTCAATGCCGGCAGCGCCGGGCTGCCGACCTTCCATCTCTCGCTGGAGCGGGACGGGACACCCACCGGCTGGGCCGCTGGCGACATCGCCGAGATCGGCCCGCGCCTGGATATGGAAACCGTCCGGCGCACGCTCGTTGCCTTGAAGCTCGACGGCGACGCCCCGGTCCAGCATGGCGGACAGACTCTGCCCCTGCGCGAGCTTTTGGCGCGTAGCCTCCAGCCTGCGCAGGATCGGTCCGGCGCCAGCGCGCAGGAGATCGCGGACGGCCTCAAACCCTTGCCTCACCGCGAATATTCCATCGCCTCCATTCCCGAGGACGGACGGATCGAGCTCCTCGTGCGCCAGACCCGGACACCCGAAGGCGGCTATGGTCTTGGCTCCGGCTGGCTGACCCACCATGCGCCGGAAGGCGCGCGGATCGCCTTGCGCATCAGGTCCAACCCGGCCTTCCACGGACCGGACGATGCCCGACCGTTGATTCTCATCGGCAACGGCACCGGCCTTGCGGGCCTGCGGGCCCATCTCAAGCGCCGCGTGCGCGCCGGGCAGGACGCCAATTGGCTGATCTTCGGGGAGCGCAATCGGCAGCACGATTTCTATTTCCGCGACGAGATCACCGCCTGGCAAAGCGCCGGCGCGCTGGCGCGGCTGGATCTCGCCTTCTCCCGTGACCAGGCGGAGCACCTCTATGTGCAGCACCGCCTGAAGGAAGCCGGCGCGGAGGTGGTGCGCTGGATCGAGAGCGGAGCGGCGATCTATGTGTGCGGCAGCCTCCAGGGCATGGCCCCGGCGGTGGACCATGTGCTCAGCGAGCTGATCGGAACCGAGGCGCTGGAACAGCTCGCCGCACAGCGCCGCTATTGCCGCGACGTCTATTGAGGGCTGGCCCGCGCCCGCCCCTCAGTCGAGCACAGCCGCCTTTAGCAGGCAGACCATGAAGGCGGCGGCCGGCTCGGTGCCGAGGTTGCGGATGACGTGGCGGCGGTCGCAGCGATAGCGCAGCGTTTCGCCCGCCTTCGCGGTCTCTGTCACGCCGCCTACCTCGACCGTGAGGGTGCCCGCGGTCACCGTCAGGCATTCGATGGAGCCGATCTGGTGGCCGTCGGACTCCAACTCCCCGCCCGGCTCGGCGAGGAATTCGTAATATTGCAGCCACTCCACCGTCTTGATCCAGCCGATGATGGAGAGCCGGCACCGCCCGTCCTGCGAGACCAGGATCGGCGTCTCGGCGCGGGTCATCTTCTCGATGAAGGGCGCCTCGTCGGAAGAGGCGAGGACGCGCTCAACCGTCATGTCCAGCGCGTGAGACAGGCGCCACACGGTGGCGAGGGTGGGATTGGTCTCGTTGCGCTCGATCTGGCTGATGATCGACTTTGCCACGCCGGACTGCTCGGAGAGTTCGGAAAGCGAGAGATTATAGGCCTTGCGGAGCCGCTGAATGGTCTTGCCGAGCTGGCCGGTCATCGCCTGGGCACCGTCCTCCGGCCCCCGCTCGCTGCCCTTCTCACGTTGCTGCGCCATGCCCTATCCCTTTTGCCGAACGATCGTTCGCCGCACCGGACGATACTGCGAAAAGTCGTTCATGCAAGCGGGTTCAGTCCAATTTGCTCAATTGGTCCAGAGGGCATGGAAGTGGTGCACGGGGCCGTGGCCATGGCCCACGTCCAGTTCATCGGCGGCGGCGATGGCGCCGGTGATATAAGCCTTTGCGGCCCGCACCGCGCCTTCCAGATCCGCGCCCTTGGCAAGCCCGGCGGCGATGGCGGAGGAGAGCGTGCAGCCGGTGCCGTGGGTGTTGCGCGTGGTATGGCGCGGGGCGGACAGGCGCAGCACCCCGTCCGCGCTCACCAGCAGGTCGATGCTCTCGGGCCCCGAGCCATGGCCGCCCTTCATGAGCACGGCACGGCAGCCGAGCGCCAGCAGCGCCTGGCCCTGCGCCAGCATCTCCGCCTCGTCCTGCGCCACCGGCCGATCCAGCAGGGCGCCGGCCTCCGGCAGGTTGGGGGTGATGAGCATGGCGCGCGGCAGCAACACCTCCTTGAGGGTGGCGATGGCGGCATCCTCCAGCAGACGAGCGCCGGAGGCGGCGACCATCACCGGGTCCAGCACGATGGTGCGGGCCTGGTGCCGCGCCAGCCCGTCCGCCACCGCCTGGATCGCCGCAGGACGCGAGAGCATGCCGATCTTCACCGCCGCGACCTTCAGGTCGCTGAACACGGCGTCGATCTGCGCGCCGATGAAATCCGGCGGCACGTCGTGGATGGCGGTGACGCCCGTGGTGTTCTGCGCGGTCAAAGCCGTAAGCACGCTGGCGCCATAGACGCCGAGGGCGGAGAAGGTCTTCAAGTCCGCCTGGATGCCGGCGCCGCCGCTGGAATCCGAGCCGGCAATGGTTACGGCGATGGGGATGAGGCTCTGTGACACGCGGCAGCTCCGACGGCATCGAGGATGGCGCGGGAAGCCGGAAGATGCGGTGGGACAGGCGGCCCGAACGGCCGCCCTGCGCAATCTCGGTTTCCTTCGCCGGCATGATCCGGATCAGGTTCGCGGGTTGGACGCGCCTCTCAGCCCCGCATGATGCGGGACACCCCGACGAGATGACTTAGATGTAGAGAACCCCTGCCCGCCCATCAAGCCCGGCCGACGGCGGCCTTCCCGGCCGGCCTATACGCTTGCAAGGCGGCGCCCTTTTCGCCACCTTGGCGCCGCCCGCGGCGGGCCGTGCCAAGGAGAGTTTCCGTGATCGCCTTCTTCGTCCAGATCAAATGCCAGCTCGGGAAATCCTATGAGGTGGCCAACGCTTTGGCGGATGCGGAGATCGCCTCGGAAATCTATTCCACCGCCGGCGATTTCGACCTGCTGGTGAAATTCTATGTGCCCGAGGAAACCGACATCGGCCATTTCGTGAACGAGAAGGTGCAGAAGCTGGAGGGCATCCAGGACACACGCACCATCATCACCTTCAAGGCATTCTGAGGCTCCGCCCGCCGCCGTCCCGAAAAATGTTTCACGTGAAACAAGGGCTTAGCGCGGACGAATCGCGGTTTAGTGGCGCTTCTCCGCGCCCCCTCGCCCGATGAAACCGCGATTTCGGGCGAACTTCGGCAGATGAATTTCGGCGAGGCGCGCGTCGCCCGACAAACCCGCCAATCGCCGAATTTCGCTTCGATCCTACACCAGCCCGGCAAGGCCCAGTGCGCCGCCCACCGCGATCAGCCAGATCGGGTTGAGCCGCGTCGTCAACGCGCCGATGGCGGCGAAGGCGGTGAGCCCATAGGCGAGCCAATGGGTGTCGGCGAGGCGCATGAGGATGTAGGCGCTCGCCAGCACGATGCCGATGGTGAGCGCTGCCAGACCGCGCTGAATGGCGATGCGCAGCGGCGCGTCGCGGAAGCGGTGGGACAGGCGCGACATGCCATAGGCCGCGGCCCCCGCCGGCACGCACATGACGAAGGTGCAGGCGATGGCGCCGGGAATGCCCGCCACATACCAGCCGATCAGCGTCACCAGCAGCACGTTTGGCCCGGGCGTGACCTGGGCGATGGCGAACAGGTCCGCGAACGTATCCCCGCTCATCCAGCCATTGGCCTCCACCGCCATGCGGTGCAGCTCGGGGATGACCGCGTTCGCCCCGCCGATGGCGAGGAACGAGATGACGAACATGTGGGCGACCAGATCGCCCAGGGGATCGCGCCCGCTCATCGCGACCACCGCCATGCGGCGATGATGGAAAACGGCGCCAGCACCAGGATCACCAGCAGCAGGGGAAAGCCCATCAGCCCGGCGCCGGTGAAGGCGAGCGCGGCGAACACCAAGGCGATGGGGTTGCGCCGCTCGACGAAGCCCATCTTCAGCCCCAGCGCCACAAACAGCCCGACCGCCGCCGCCGAGATGCCCCGCAGCATGCCCGAGACGGCGGGCAATTGGCCGTAATGCACATAGAGCGTCGCCAGCGTCATGCCGATGATGCAGGGGGCGATGATGAGGCCGCCGAAAGCCGCCGCCGCGCCCAGGACGCCGCCGAATCGCGCGCCCACGCAGAACGACATGTTCACGATGTTCGGGCCCGGCATGAGCTGGCAGATGGAGAGCAGCTCGTTGAACTCGCGCGGGCCGAGCCAGCGGCGCTGCTCCACCAGTTCGCGCCGCGCGAACGGCAGCGCGCCGCCGAATCCCGAAAGGGCGATGCGCAGGAAACCGAAGAACAGATCCGGCACGCGCGGCGGCGCGACCTCGCCCGTGTCCGAGTGCAGGTCCTCGGGGGCGGACTTGCGGGGCGCGGGGCTCATGGTCTTGCCTTCATGGGCCAGTCGTCTCCTGCCTCGATGCCGCGCATCTCTCGGCGCCGGGCTTCACTCTTGATGCCTACGGCACGGTGCGCGGCGCGCGGCGGTGCTCCCGCCAGGCCAGGCCCGCGCCCGCCGCCACCACCAGCGCCGCCCCGCAGAACATGAGCGGATGCGGCCATTCGTGGAAGAAAATGGCGCCGAACATGACCGCCCACAGGAGGGTCGCATAATTGAAGGGCGCCACCACGGAGGCCGGCGCATGGCGATTCGCGGCGGTCAGGAAAATCTGCCCGAGGCCGCCGGCAATGCCGATGCTGGCCAGCGCCAGCCCTTCCCGCCAGCTCGGCAGGGTCCAGCCGAAGGGCGCCGTCGCGAGGCCGGCGACGCTCGCCACGGAGGAGAAATAGAACACGATGGCGCCGGTGGTCTCGGTCTGGGTCAGGCGGCGCACCTGCGTCACCGCGAAACCGGCGCCCACAGCCCCGGCCAGCGCGAAGCCGACGCCAATCAGCACGCCCTCGGTGCGCAGGTCGTTCGGCGAAAACGCGGGCCAGAGCATGATGAGAATGCCGAGAAACCCGACCGCCACCGCGCACCAGCGATAGTTCGGCACCCGCTCGCGCAGCAGCAGCGCGGCCAGCACCACGGCCACCAGCGGGGTCACATAGGTGATCGCCACGGCCTCGGCGAGCGGGATGAAGGCCAGCGCGGCGAACCCGGCCCACATGGCCCCAACGCCGACCGTGCCGCGCACCACATGGCCGAACGGCGAGCGGGTCACCAGCGCCGAACGCAACTCCCCGCGCCAGGCCAGCCACACCACCACGGGCAGCAGGCCCAGGAAGCTGCGGGCAAACACGATCTCACCGCTCGGCACGTCGTCGGCCACGGCGCGCACGAGGGCGGACATGATCGCGAAGGTGAGCGTCGCGCCCAGCTGAAAGAGGATACCGGCGATTGCGTTCATTATGGAATCTTGTCTGGCGCGCTGCCCCCGCAGGGAGCACCGCCATGGCGAGAACCGCCATATAGCCCGGAGACCGGTAAAGGAGTCATGTCCGATCCACATGCCAGCGGCCCGAGCATTTCGCTGAGCGCCGGGCAAGCGGAACCACGGCCGTGCGTCCCGCCGAGCCACGCACGGGCGCGGTGCCGCGCATGACTCACGAAAGACGCGGCCGCGGGTTCGCCACGCCGCGTGGAGAAGTAGACGCGCCGCTCAGCGTGAGGCGGCGATGGCGGCGAACACGGCGGCCGGGGTGGCCGGCATATCCATCTGGCCGATGCGGTACGAACGCCACAGGGCATCCACCACCGCATTCATCACCGCCGGGCAGGAGCCGATGGCCCCCGCCTCGCCCGCGCCCTTCACGCCCAAAGGATTGGTGGCGCAGGGCACGTTGCGGGTTTCGAAATGGATCGGCGGCAGGTCTTCCGCGCGCGGCAGGGCGTAGTCCATGAAGCTCGCGGTCAGGAGTTGGCCCTCGGCGTCATAGACCGTGCGCTCCAGCAGGGCCTGCCCCACCCCTTGCGCCACCCCGCCATGCACCTGCCCTTCCAGCAGAGCCGGGGTGATGAGGGCGCCGAAATCGTCCACGATCACATAGGAGACGAGTTCCACCGCGCCCGTGTCCGGGTCGATCTCCACCTCGCAGGCGTGGGTGCCGTTGGGATAGGTGGCTTCCGGCGGGGCGAAGGCGTCCTGGGCGTTCAGCAGCTCGGGCGTGGCGGCCGGATGCACCGCCAGTTCGGCGAGCGACAGGCGCCGGTCCGTGCCGGCGACTTCCACGCCGCCCGCTTCCAGCTCGATGTCCGCCGCGTCGGCCTCCAGCGCCTCGGCGCCCAGCTCCCGCAGGTTCTGCGCGAGCCGGCGCGCCGCTCCGGAGACCGCCGCGCCGCCCACGGGAATGGAGCGCGAGCCGCCCGTGCCGCCGCCGGTCTTGGTGGCGTCCGTATCGCCCTGGTGCACCACGATCTGGTCCATGGGCACTTTCAGATGGGAGGCCGCGAGATGGGCATAGGCGGTCTTGTGGCCCTGCCCGGTGGATTGCGTGCCGATGCGCAGGGAAATGGTGCCGTCGGCCTCCAGGCGCAGATAGGCCGGCTCCGGCGAGCCGCCGCCGCAGGCCTCGATATAGGAGGCGAAGCCGAAGCCCCGCAGCTTGCCGCGCGCCTTCGCCTGCTGCTCGCGCGCGGCGAAGCCCGCCTTGTCCGCCACCTCGAGCGCCCGCGTCATGTGGCCGTCGAACTCGCCGCTGTCATACAGCCGCCCGGAGCAGGTCTGGTACGGCATGGCGGAGGGCGGGATGAAATTGAGCCGCCGCAGCTCCTCCGGCGCGATGCCGGCTTCGCGCGCGGCGGCGTCCACCAGGCGCTCGATCACATAGGCCGCCTCGGGACGCCCGGCGCCGCGATAGGCGTCCACCGGCACGGTATGGGTATAGATGGCGCGCACCCGCGCATGAAACACGGGAATGGCGTAGAGACCGGGCAGCATGCTCGCCCCGCCCACCGGGATATAAGCGCCGTAATAAGCGATATAGGCGCCGAGATTGGCCAGCGTATCCACCCGCAGCGCCAGGAACCGGCCGTCCTTGTCCATGGCCAGCTCGGCAGTGGTGATGTTGTCGCGGCCGTGGCTGTCGCCCTGGAAATGCTCGCTGCGATCGCCGATCCAGGCCACCGCCCGGTTCAGCCGGCGGGCCGCCAGCGCGGCGAGCGGATATTCGCCGAACGGGAACATCTTGGTGCCGAAGCCGCCGCCCACGTCCGGCGTCACCACATGGAGGTCCTCGCGCGGCCAGTGCAGGATCTTGTCGGCGATGGCGTCGCGCAGCAGATGGCTGCCCTGGCTGCCGAGGGTGAGGCGCACGCGCCCGCTGTCCTCCACCTCCGCCAGCACGCCGCGCGTCTCCATGTAATTGGTGACGAGGCGGTTGTTCACCAGCCGCACCTTCACCACGCGATGCGCCTGGGCGAAGGCCGCGTTCGTTGCCGCCGCGTCGCCCAGCTCGCTGGTGAAGGCGATGTTGTGCGCGCGTTCCGCGAACACCTGCGGCGCGCCGTCGGCGATGGCGGCCTCCATGTCGGCGACGGCGTCGAGCGGCTCCCAGTCGATCTCCAGCGCCTCGGCGGCATCGCGAGCCGCGTCCAGCGTCTCGGCGACGATGAAGGCCACCGGCTCGCCCACATGGCGCACCACGCCTTCCGCCAGCACCGGATGATGGGGCTTCCACATATGGGCCTCACCCACCACCGCCACGCTCGCCGCCACCGGCAGCCCGCCGCAGCCCTCGAAATCGGCGGCGGTCAGCACCAGGTGAACGCCCGGCATGGCGCTGACCGCCTCCAGATTGCCGAAGGCGAAGCGCGCATGGGGATAGGGCGAGCGCAGCACGAAGCCCTGCAAGGCCTCGGCCCGCGCCGCGATGTCGCCGACATAGCGGCCGGCGCCGGTGAGCAAAGCGGGATCTTCCAGGCGGGTGAAGGGCTGGCCGTAGCCGAACTTGAGGGCAGTCATTCAGCATCGCTCCATGCTCGCCGGGCGGCGAAGGCGAAAAGGGGGCGCCGCACCTTCCGCCAGGCGCACGCGCCGCGCACCCGGCCGGGAGCGCCGGCGGCAGCGCCGGGGTGGTGGACGGGAGACTCGGCGGGACGCGGACGGGGTGGGACGCTCTTCGACGAAATGATCGTTCATCCTCGCAAGCGCAAGCGCGGGCGCGGATGAACTGTGCGGCGCAGCATAACCCTCAGGCGCGGGCCCGCGCCAGATCCGCCACCATGCGCGAGACCGCATCGCGCGCCGCCTCCACCACCTGCGGGTCGCGCGAGCGCACCACGATATTGGTGTTGGGCCCGCTCTCGTCGAAGAACGGATAGGAGCCGATGGTGGCCTCGGGATATTGCTCGGCGATCGCCTTCAGGGGCGCGGCGATATCGCCCTCGCGCGCATCGGCCCGCACGGTCTGCGACAGCATGGGGGCGTTGGAGCGCAGGGTCGGGATGATCTCTTCCAGCATCGCCTGCATGATGCGTGGCACGCCGGCCATCACATACACATTGCCGATGTTGAAGCCGGGCGCCTTGGACACGGAATTGACCACCAGCTCGGCGCCGGCGGGAATGCGCGCCATGCGCAGGCGCGCCTCGTTGAGGTCCTTCTCGGCGATGTGTTCCAGCAGCATGGCGCGGGCGCGGGGGTCCACGTCGATGGAGACGCCGAACGCCTTGGCCACCGCGTCGGCGGTGATGTCGTCATGAGTCGGGCCGATGCCGCCGGTGGTGAAGACATAGGTGTAGCGGGCGCGCAGGGCGTTCAGCGCGGCGACGATATCGTCCTCCGCATCGGACACCACCCGCACCTCCCGCAGATCGACGCCCGCTTCGGTGAGTCGCTCGGCGATATGGCCGATGTTCTTATCCTTGGTGCGGCCGGAGAGGATTTCGTCGCCGATCACCAGGAGAGCCGCGCTGACAATTTGCGCGCCGAGTGCTTCGCTCATGTCGCCTTCCCTTGCCCCGCCCGATGACAATCGGCGGGTTTTTGCCTAAAACTTAGTCACTGCCATTCAGCCGCAGAGGCGAAGGTTGGACTTGCTGCCATTATCTCTTCCTTGGCACGATGTTTGTACATAGGATTCAATCAAGCGGAGTGGCAGTCCCAATGCGGCGCGCGTTCGACGAGATGTCCTGTGAAGACGGCACGGTCCGTCAAGCTTACGATTCGCTCAATCGGTGGTTGAGCAAGGTTCCCCACGAGATTCTGGACCAGCGCCGGAAGGAGGCGGAGTTCATTTTTCGGCGGATCGGCATCACGTTCGCCGTCTATGGCGAGCAGAACGCGCAAGAGCGCCTGATCCCGTTCGACATCGTCCCGCGCATCATCACAAACGAGGAATGGGGCCGGCTCTCGAAGGGCCTGGAGCAGCGCGTGAAGGCGCTGAACATGTATATCAGCGACGTCTACGGCAAGCGCGAGGTGCTCAAGGCCGGCGTGGTGCCGGAGGATCTGGTCTATCAGAACCCCGCCTTCCGGCCCGAGATGAACGGCCAGCGCGTGCCGCACAATGTCTATGTGCACATCGCCGGCATCGACATCGTGCGCACCGACCCCGACACCTTCTACGTGCTGGAGGACAACGCCCGCACCCCGTCCGGCGTGTCCTACATGCTGGAAAACCGCGAGATCATGCTGCGCCTGTTCCCCGAGCTGTTCGCGCAGCATCGCGTGGCGCCGGTGGAGAAATATGCCGACGACCTGCTCGCCACCCTGCGCTCGCTCGCCCCGCGCGGCGGCAGCGAGCCGAACGTCGCGATCCTCACCCCCGGCATCTACAATTCCGCTTATTATGAGCACTCCTTCCTGGCCGATAAGCTGGGCGTCGACCTGGTCGAGGGCCGCGACCTGTTCGTGAAGGACAATGTGGTGTTCATGCGCACCACCGAGGGCCCGAAGCGCGTGGACGTGATCTATCGCCGCCTCGACGACGATTTCATCGATCCCCTCGCCTTCCGGCCGGACAGCGTGCTCGGGGTGCCGGGGCTGATGAGCGCCTATCTCTCCGGCAACGTCACGCTGACCAATGCGGTCGGCACCGGGGTCGCGGACGACAAGGCCGTCTACAGCTACATGCCGGACATCATCCGCTTCTATCTGGGTGAAGAACCCCTGCTGCCGAACGTGCCCACCTGGCGCTGCCGCGAGCCGGAGCATCTCGCCTATGTGCTCGATCATCTGAGCGAGCTGGTGGTGAAGGAAGTGCACGGCTCCGGCGGCTACGGCATGCTGGTGGGCCCGATGGCCGACAAGGCGCAGATCGAGATCTTCCGCGCCAAGCTGAAGCACGACCCCGCCAATTTCATCGCCCAACCGACGCTCGCCCTTTCCACCTGCCCCACGCTGGTGGAAAAAGGCATCGCGCCGCGCCATGTGGACCTGCGCCCGTTCATCCTGACCGGCAGCGACAAGGTGCGCATTGTGCCGGGCGGGCTCACCCGCGTCGCCATGAAGGAGGGATCTCTGGTGGTCAATTCCAGCCAGGGCGGCGGCACCAAGGACACCTGGGTTCTCGACGCCTGAACCGCGGCTTCGACATGTCTCGCGGTGCCGCATCCGCGGCACCCTTCTCATCCTTCTGCCAGATGGGCTGATCATGCTCTCCCGCACCGCCGAAAACCTCTATTGGCTGTCGCGCTATGTGGAGCGCGCCGATTGTCTCGCGCGTATCCTCGACGTCGCCCAGCGCCTCTCCTACACGCCCGTGCCCTCCGAGGGGCCGACCAACGAGTGGGGCTCCGCCGTGCTTACGGCCGGCTGCGCCGAGGAATTCATCGCCCGCCACGGCCCGCTCGAAGAAGCGAGCGAGGACCATGTGGTCTCCTTCCTCGCCTTCGACCTCGACAACCCCAGCTCCATCCGCAACTGCTTCGAGGTCGCGCGCACCAACGCACGCTCCGTGCGCACCGCGCTGACCTCGGAAATGTGGGATGTCATCAACTCGTCCTGGATCGAATTGCGCTCGTTCCCCGATAAGGCGCTGAGCCGCGAGGAGCTGGCGCGCTTCCTGGCGTTCGTGAAGGAAACCTCGCTGCGCTTCGATGGCGCCACCTTCCGCACCATGCTGCGCAACGACGCCTATTGGTTCACCCGCGCCGGCGCCCATGTGGAGCGCGCCGACAACACCGCCCGCATCCTGGACGTGAAGTATCACGTGCTGCTGCCGGAGCAGGAGCATGTGGGCGGGCCGCTGGATTATTTCCAATGGGCCTCGATCCTGCGCTCGGTCTCGGCGCTCACCGCCTTCCACTGGGTCTATCGCGACAGCGTGAAGCCCTGGCTGGTGGCCGACCTGCTGATCCTCAACCGCGCCATGCCGCGCTCGCTCGCCAGCTGCTACGACAATCTCTCGCGCTGCCTGGACGACATCGCCGGCGCCTATGGCCGGCAGGGTCCCGCGCAGCGGCTCGCCCGCACCACGCAGGCGCGGCTGTCAAACCGGACCATCGAGGATATCTTCCAGAGCGGCCTGCACGAGTTCATCAGTGAGTTCATCACCGACAACAACAAGCTGGCCGCTGAAATCACGGAACAATATCTCGTCTGACCGCCGGCGGTGCCGATCGGGATTGGATGAGGCGAGGGCAGAACGATGCGGGTCCGCATTTACCATCAGATCATCCACAAACTGGAACCGGGGCTGCGCATCGCCACGGCCACCATCAAGCTCACCCCCCGCAACCATGAGGGCCAGCACATCGTGCGCTGGCCGCTGGATGTGCAGCCGGACTGCCGCCTCTATTCCCACGAGGACGCATTCGGAAACCTGTGCCACACCTTCTCGGTCGAAGGGCCGCTGGACCACATCACCCTGCTTGCCGAGGGCGATGTGGAGACCCGCGACATGACCGGCGTGGTGCGCGGCACGGTGGAGCGCTTTCCGCCCTCGCTGTTCCTGCGGCAGACCGACTTCACGATGCCCGACGCCGCGATCGAGACGCTGGCCGGCGAGGCGGCGGCCGCGGACGGCCCGCTGGCGCAGGCCCATGCCCTGATGGCGCTGGTCCATGACGCCATCGACGAAATTCCCGTGGAAAGCGCCGCCCTGGCCCGCGCGGCCGCCGCGGTGCTCGCGGAAGGCGAAGGCACCTCGGGCGAGATCGCCCATGTGTTCACCGCCGCCGCGCGGCATCTGCGCATTCCGGCGCGGCACATCTCCGGCTATGCGACGCAGGACGACGAGCCCGGCACCGCGCGCGAATGGGCGGAAGTGCATGTGCCCAAGCTCGGCTGGGTGGCGTTCGACTGCGGGCGCAAGGTCTGCGCCACCGAGGAGCACGTGCGGGTGGCGGTGGCGTTGGATTCGCTCGGCGTGGCCCCGGTGCGCGGCACCGGCATCAACACCAGCGAGGAGGCCACGGCCAATGCCGTGAGCTATTCCTCGCGCCACGGCCAGAGCCAGAGCCAGACCCAGGAATGAACCGCAGGCCGGGGCGCCCACCTGCGGCGCCCCCGCCCGTTTGCGCTTGACCCGGGACGCATCCCTTGCGATGCGGGACACCCATCCGGCACCGGGAGGTAATCATGAGCGAGACGCCCGCCTACGATCCCGCCAACATTTTCGCCAAGATCCTGCGCGGCGAACTGCCGGCCCACAAGATCTACGAGGACGACCGCGCGCTCGTGTTCCTCGACATCATGCCGCGCGCGCCCGGCCATGCGCTGGTGATTCCCAAGGCGCCGGCCCGCAACCTGCTGGACATCGCGCCCGACGACCTCGCCCATGTGGCGCAGGTGGCGCAGAAGGTCGCCAAGGCCGCCATGCACGTGTTCGCGGCCGACGGCATCACGGTGCAGCAGTTCAACGAGGCGGCCGGCGGGCAGGAGGTGTTCCACCTGCATGTGCATGTGATTCCCCGCCATGAGGGCGTCGCGCTGAAGCCGCCGGTCTCGTTCCGGGAAGACAATGCGGTGCTGGCGGACCAGGCCGCGAAGCTCAAGGCAGAACTCGCCCGGTGACGCTCGGTCGCGCCGCCCCGGCCGCCGGCGTACGCATCCACGCGCCAGCGCGGCTGCATCTCGGCTTTCTCGACCTCGGCGGCGCGCTGGGCCGGCGTTTCGGCAGTCTCGGCCTCACCCTGGAAGCGCCGGAAACCTGCGTCCGCATCGAAAGGGCGGCGCAGGACAGCCTGGCTGGTCCCGATGCCGCGCGCGCCGGCCGGGCGCGCGACTTGGTGCGCGCGGCGCTTGGCATCGACCTGCCGCTCGCCATCTCCATCGCGCACGCGCTGCCCGCCCATGGCGGCCTCGGCTCCGGCACCCAATTGGCGCTGGCGGTGGCGGCGGGCGTGGCGCGCCTCGCCGGCCGGCCACTTAACGTGCGCGATGCGGCCCGCGTGCTGGCGCGCGGCCGCCGCTCCGCCATCGGCATCGGCGCGTTCGAAACCGGCGGGGTGATCCTCGACGGCGGCAAGCCGGTGGCGCCGGCGGCGGAGGATGTGGGGGCTGCCCCACCGATTCTCGCCCGCCTGCCGGTGCCCGAGGCGTGGCGCATCCTGCTGGTGTTCGACGCCGCGAAAAGCGGACTGTCCGGCGAGGCCGAGACCCGCGCCATGGAGACGCTGCCGCCGTTTGCGGAAACGCTCGCCGCCCATCTGTGCCACCTGGTGCTGATGCAGGCGCTACCCGCCCTAGCGGAAGGTGATGCGGCGGGGTTCGGCATGGCGGTCGGTGCCGTGCAGAGGCACCTGGGCGACCATTATGCCGCGGCCCAGGGCGGCGGGCGCCACACCAGCGCGGATGTGGCGCATGCCCTTGCCTTCGTTGAGGAAAACGGGATTTCGGGCGTCGGCCAGACCTCCTGGGGGCCGACCGGCTTCGCCATTGTGGAGAGCGCAGCGCGCGGCGAGGCGCTTTTGCACGCCTTGCGCACCCGCTATGCTGATCGCGCGAACCTCTCGTTCGCATGCGTGCGGGGAAACAACCGCGGCGCCCGTATCGTCGATCTGCCGGAGCAGGGCCTGCCACAGCAGGATTTGCCCTAGCCGTCCGACGCCAAGGCGCGGCCACCCGCTTTCCTGTTTCCCCGGACGGAGCAAGACGGCCATGGCCACCGCCGCCCCCATTCTGCACCTGATCTCGCCCCTGCCCCACGTCAGCCCGTTCGATGTGAACATGGCGGTGGACGCCGGCTATGCGCACCTGATGCCCTATTCCGACGTGGCGCTCGATCAGGTCCGCGACCTGACGCAGGACATGATGTTCTCCCGCGCCCCCGAGGCCGCGGCCCGCACCGGCCTGTTCATCGGCGGCAAGGACGCCGGGCTCGCGCTCGACATGGCCGATGCCGCGCGCGCCGCGCTGTTTGCGCCGTTCGAGATTTCCATCTTCGCCGATCCGGCCGGCGCGTTCACCACCGCCGCCGCCATGGTGGCGCTGGTGGAACAGGCGCTTGCGGAACGCGGCACCCGCGGCCTTCTGGGCGCGCGGGTGCAGGTCTATGGCGCCACGGGCGTCGTCGGCGGCATCGCCGCCGTCATGGCGGCGAAAGCCGGGGCGCAGGTGATGCTGGTCGGCCATCGCGAGATCGCCAGCGTTGCCACCAAGGCCGACGATTTCCATGAGCGCTTCGGTGTCGCCCTCACCGCCGTCGTCGCCCGCAACGATACGGAAAAGCACAGTCTCGTGGGAGAGGCGGAAGTGATCCTCGCCGCCGGTCGGGCCGGGGTGGAGATCCTCACGGCGGCTCACCTTGCGTCCGCGCGCGAGCTGAAAGTCGCCGCCGACGTGAATGCGGTGCCGCCCGCCGGCATCGCCGGCATCGGCCCCCATGACAAGGGCATCGCATTGCCTCATGGTGTCGGTATCGGAGCCCTCGCCGTCGGGAATCTGAAATACCGGGTCCAGCATGCGTTGCTCCGGCGCATGCACGAAACCGACACGGCCCTTTTCATCGGCCTCGACGAGGCCTTCGCGCTGGCCAGACAGATGGCCGCGGCGTTGCAAACTGCGGGTTGAGCTTATGGATCTCGCCGTCATCGCCCTGTCCGCGCGGCCCCTGGCGGCGAGCGCCGCGCGCGCCGGTTTCGCGGCGCTTTCCCTCGATCTGTTCGCCGATCTCGACACCTGCGCCAATGCCGCGCGCTGCGTGCGCGTGCACAAGAAGAACGGCTTCTCCTTCGATGGCGACGATCTCATCCAGGCGCTCACCAACCTCTCCCCGCCCGGCCTGCCGGTGGTGCTGGGCGGCGGGTTCGAGGACGACACGCAGCTGATGACCCGCATCGCCGAGCGCAATCCGATCCTCGGCAACATGGCCGAGACGGTGCGCGTGCTGAAGGACCCGCTGGCGCTCGCCGCCCTGTGCGGCCATCTCGGCATCGCCTTTCCGCCGGTGACGCTCGATACCCCGCAGGGCGAACTCGCGCAGGGGCCGCTGCTGGAAAAGAAGATCGGCGGGGCCGGCGGCAGCCACATCCGCCGCCGCGCGCCGGAGGAAACCGGCCCGCCCGCCCCGGGGCATTATCTGCAGCGGGAAGTCAGCGGCACCGCCTATTCGCTGCTTGTCCTTTCCAATGGAAAGGAAGCCCTTCCCGTCGGCGCGAGCTGGCAATGGTCGCACGCCGATACAACCCATCCGTTCCGCTATGGCGGCGCGGTGGGGCCGGTGCCCCTGCCGGCCAAGCATGCGGCGGCCATCATCGCCGGCGCGCTGCGCATCGCCACCGTGTGCGGGCTCGTGGGCCTGATCTCGGTGGACGTGCTGGTGGAAGCGGACCGCTGGTGGCTGGTGGAGATCAATCCCCGGATCGGCGCAAGCATCGACATTTTCGACGTGGAGCCCATGCCGCCCTTGCTGGCGCTGCATCTGGCGGCCTGCGGCGGCAAGCTGCCCAAGGGGCTGCCGCAGCCCAAGGGCGCCACCGCCGCCGGCATTCTCTATGCCGACAGCGACGTGATGATTCCCGCCGGCGCATGGCCGGACCATGTGTGCGACCGCACCGCTGCCGGCACCATCATCCCCGCCGGCGCGCCCATCTGCACGGTGAAGCGCACCGCCGGCGACATGTCGGCGGCCGTGGCCCAGGTGCGCGACGGGCTCGCCGAAATGCGCAGCCGCCTCGGCCTGCCGCAGAGCCAGCAGGTGGCGAGCAGCGACGCATGATCCGCCCCGATCTCTCGCGGCGCGCCGCCGTTTTGGTGGAGGCGCTGGTTCGCGACGCGGATGCGCTGCGCCTCTCGCTCTCCACCGGTCCCCACGGCGCCCGCATCGTCGATGCCGGCATTGCCGCGCGCGGCGGGCTGGAGGCGGGTCGGCGGATCGCCGAAATCTGCCTCGGCGGGCTCGGGCAAGTGACGTTCCAGACCTGTGACCGCTTCGCGCCCTGGACCACCCTGGTCACGGTGGGCAGCTGCGACCCGGTGCTCGCCTGCCTCGGCAGCCAATATGCCGGCTGGCAGCTGGCGGCGGGCGATTTCTTCGCCCTCGGCTCGGGCCCCGGCCGCGCCACGGCGGCGAAGGAGCCGCTGTTTGCCGAACTCGGCCTGCGCGAACAGGGGGAGGACATCGTCCTGGTGCTGGAAACCGGCCAGATGCCGCCGGCCGAGGTGATCGCCGACATTCGCGCCGCCACCGCCGTCGCGGGGGAGAGAATCACCCTCATTCTCACGCCCACCAGCAGCCTTGCGGGCGGGGTACAGATCGCGGCGCGGGTGCTGGAGGTGGCGCTTCACAAGGCGCATGCTCTGCATTTCCCGCTGGATCGCATCCTGGACGGACGCGGCAGCGCGCCGGTGCCGCCGCCGGCCCCGGATTTCATCGCCGCCATGGGCCGCACCAATGACGCGACCCTCTATGGCGGCGAGGTGCAGCTTTATGTGAGCGGGCCGGCGGACGACGCGCGCGATCTCGCGCAGAACCTGCCCAGCCTCACCTCCCGCGATCATGGCCGGCCGTTCGCCGAGGTGTTCGCCGCCTATGAGTGCGATTTCTACCGCATCGACCCGCTGCTGTTTTCGCCGGCGCAGGTGCTGGTCACGGCCGTGGAGCATGGCGTGAGCTTTTCGGCCGGGGCGATCGATCCGGCGCTGATCGCCCGCTCATTTGCCGGCTGATTATCCGTGTCCCCCGCATTCGATCCGCGCATTGCGATTTTCGCCGAGCGGGCGGACTGGCACACCCGCCGGCTGGTCGCGGCGCTGAAGAAGCGCGGCCGCGCGGCGCGGCTGCTCTCGCTGAAAGCCTGCGGCTTCGCGGTGGGCGCGACACCCCACGGCCTGCTGCTGCCGGGGTTCGAGGCGGCGCTGCCGCAGAGCGCCTTCGTGCGCATCATGCCCGGCGGCACCACGGAGCAGATCACCCTGCGGCTCGGCGTGCTGCATGCGCTGCGCGAATCCGGCGTCAAAGTGATGAACGATGCCCGCGCCATCGAGCGCTGCATCGACAAGAGCATGACCACTTTTCTCCTCGCCCGCGCCGGCCTGCCGACCCCGCGCACCTTGGTGCTGGAAGACCCGCAGGCGGCGCAGATGCTGGTGGACGCGGCGCCGGGCGATACGGTGCTGAAGCCTTTGTTCGGCGCGCAGGGACGCGGCCTGCGCCGTCTCGCGCCGAAGGAAGCGCTGCCGGGCGCGGAAGAGATGGACGGAGTCTATTATCTCCAGGATTTCGTCCCGTCCGCCGATGAGCGCCATGCGGATTATCGCGTGTTCGTGGTGGGCGGCCGGGCGGAGGGCGCCATGCGGCGGGTCGCCAGCCATTGGATCACCAATATCCACCAGGGCGCGACCGGCGAGCCGGTGCCCCCCACCGGCGCGCTGGCCGAGATCGCGGTCGCGGCGGCGGGGGCGGTGGGCGCGCATTTCGCCGGCGTGGATTTGATCGCGGACGCGGCCGGGCGCCTGCTGGTGCTGGAAGTCAATTCCATGCCCGCCTGGAGCGGCCTTCACGCCGCGACCGGGCTGGACATGGCCGCGCCGCTGGCCGCTTTGCTCGCGGGCGAAAGGGCGATGGCATGACACCGGAGCGCGCCGCCGCGCTATTTGAACGCGCCTGCCGGTCCGAGTTGCAGACCCTGAAGCCCGGCAACGTGCACGTCCACGCGGCCGGGCACGACATGGATGTGGCGCACTTCGAGCGCGCCGCGGCGGCGGCCGCGCCCGCGCTCACAACGCCGGGGCTCGGGATTGGCGCGCGCATCGAGGGAGCGGTCTCCGCCTCGCTCGCGGCGGCCGGCTGCAACACCAATCTCGGCATCGTGCTGCTGTGCGCGCCGCTGGTCCACGCCGCCCTCTCGCCCAGCCCCGGCACGCTGCGCGCGCGGCTGAACGCGGCGCTGGAGACGCTGACGATCGAAGACGCGGCCTGCGCCTTCCGCGCCATCGCCGCCGCCAAACCCGGCGGGCTCGGCACGGCGCGCGCCGATGTGCGCTTTCCCGCCGCCGTCGACTTGAAGGCGGCCATGGCCGAAGCCGCGCCCCGCGACCGCATTGCCTTTCAATATGTCCACGGCTTTCAGGACGTGTTCGAAATCGGCGGCGCGCGGCTCCAGGGCTGCGCGGACCCATTTGCGCCAGAGGTCGTGCAGGCGGTCTATCTGGATTTTCTCACGGCCTTTCCCGACAGCCATATCGCCCGCAAGTTCGGCGCGGACACGGCCGAGGCGGTGCTGGAGGAGGCGCGCGAGACGATCCGCATCAGGACCTCCTTCACAAGGTCGGAGACGCGGCACATCTCCCTGTTGATTTTCGATGCATTCTTGAAAAAGCGCGGCCTCAATCCCGGAACCAGCGCGGATCTCACGGTGGCGAGCGTGCTCGCGCACGCCCTGGAGCGCGACGGCCTGGAGCGCGACGGCCTTGGCTGAGCGGGCCTCAGGAAAAGCGCGCGAGATCTTCGGGCGAAAGGCGGCCGTCGTGCAGGGCGGTGGCGACCAGCGCGCCGCTGATGCCTCTCTCGGCAAGCGTTTCGAGATCTCCCACATGGCGCACGCCGCCGGCGGCGAACAGGGCCAAATCGCCGCCCCGCGCCTGGATATCGGCGAGCCGCTCCAGATCCGGCCCGGCGCCCGAGCCGACTTTCGCGAGCGTCATGGCGATCACCCGGCGCGGCCAGAGGGCGGGCGACACGTGCACCGCTTGCGGGCCGCGCGGCCCCTGCGCGTCATGATCGAGCGAGAGCACGAAATCCATCCCGGCCATATCGGCGAGGGCCTGCGCATCGGCCAGGGTCTCGCTGCCCACCACCGGAAGGCCGGCATCGGCCGCGTGACGCGCGGCGAGCGCCGCGGCGCTGTTCTCGCCCGCGTCCACCCACAAGGTGAGCGCGGGAAAGGCCGCGCGCAGCTCGCGGATGGCGGACGCATTGTCGCCCTCCCCCGCGATGGCGTCGAGGTCGGCCACATAGAGGGTCTTGAACGGCGCCAGCGCCAGCAGGGCCGCCACGATGTCGCGCGGCGCGCTGCCGGCCACCAGCGGCGAGACGATGGGCGCATAAAGATGGCGCGCCCCCTGGCGGGCGTGCACCACAAACCCTCCCTTAAGATCGATGACCGGGATAACCTGCATCTTCGTGTCCGAGCCTGGTCCGGGAAGGAAAGCGCATGCGCGTCTTTGTCTGCGAGTTCGTGACATCCGGCGGCCTGCGCGACAAGGCGCTTCCCGAGGCCTTGCTGCCCGAGGGCACGCTGATGCGCGATGCAATGGTGAGCGACCTGGAGAATATTCCGGGCGTGCAGGTGCAGCTGTGCCATGACGACCGCCTCGCGCCGCCGCGCGCGGACAGCGTTCCAGTGGCGGAAGGCGAGGATCCCTGGGCGGTCTGGGCGCGCCTTGCGGGCGAAGCCCATGTGGTCTGGCCGGTGGCGCCGGAAACCGACGGCCTGTTGGAGCGCCTCGTGGCCCTGGCCCGCACCGGCGCGGCGCGGGTGATCGCGAGCGATGCGCCCGCGCTGCGAATCGCCGGCCGCAAGAGCCTGACGGCGCAGCGGCTCGCTGCGGCGGGCATTCCCCATATCCCGACCTATCCGCTCGATGCGATGCCGGAGAAGCTCGGCCTGCCCCTCGTCACCAAGCCGGACGACGGCGCGGGCGCCACGCACACCCATGTCTGGCGCAGCCTCGATGCCCTGCGCGGGGCGCACCTGCCGCCCGAAGGCCTGATCCTTCAGCCCTATGTGGCCGGGGTCGCCGCCAGCCTGACGGTGCTGTGCCGGCCGGATGGGACGACCCTGCTCACCGCCAATCTCCAGGAGATCGCCGAGGACGCGGGCCGCCTCTCGCTGACCGGGCTCACGGTGGGGTGCCTGCCGGATGCGGACGGCGCGCTCGCGGCGCTCGCGCGGGCCGTGGTCGCCGCCATTCCCGGCCTCAGCGGCATCGTCGGCATCGATCTCATCCTGACCGAGGAGGGGCCGGTGGTGGTGGAGGTCAATCCCCGCATCACCACCTCCTACGCCGGCCTCCACGCCAGCCTCGGCATCAATCCCGCCGCCTTCCTGCCGGAGCTGATCCGCGACGGCCGCCCGCCCGCCCTGCCGCACCTGCCCATGGCGGTGCCGGTGGAGGTGAAGGTGCGATGAGCGATTTCGCCTTCCTCGGCTGGGACGTGGGCGGCGCCCATCTCAAGCGCGCGGCCTTCGATGACGCGGGTGTTCTGCGCGCCGTCGACATGACCCCGTGCGCGCTCTGGCGCGGCACGGACCAGCTGGATGCGGCGCTCGCCACCCTCGGCACGCTCCCGCACCTGCCCTCCGCCGTCACCATGACGGGCGAACTGGTGGATCTGTGGCCCGACCGCGCAACCGGCGTCACGGCGCTGGCGGCGGCGCTCGGGGCGCGCCTCGGCCCCGGATGCCTGATCTATGCCGGACCGGACGGCCTCGTGCCCGTCTCCGCCGCGACCGCGCATGTGAACGGCATCGCCTCCGCGAACTGGCACGCCACCGCCGCCGCGCTCGCCACCGAGCTGCCGTGCGGCGTTTTGGTGGATATCGGCTCCACGACGACTGATCTCATTCCTTTCACCGATGGTGCCGTCACCGCGCGCGGCTTCAGCGATGCCGAGCGGCTCGCCAGCGGCGAACTGGTCTATGGCGGCGTGGCGCGCACGCCGGTAATGGCGCTTTCGCCCGCGCTGCCGTTCGCCGGCAGCTTCGTGCCGCTGATGGCGGAGCATTTCGCGACCGCCGCCGACATCTACCGCCTCACCGGCGACCTGCCGGAGCATGGCGACCTTCATCCCTCGGCGGACGGCGGCCCGAAGACCGTGGAGGCGAGCGCCCGCCGGCTGCTGCGCATGGTGGGGCGCGATCTCGGGCCGGCAACGCTGGAGCAGGCGCGCCAGCTCGCGGCCTATGCGGCGGCGGTGCAGCTCCATACACTGCACGGGGCGCTCGCTTGCGTGCTCTCGGGCGCGACGCTGCCCGCCGATGCGCCGATCGTCGGCGCCGGCATCGGCCGCTTCCTGGCCGAGCGGCTCGCGGTGCGGGTCGCCCGGCCCTATCTGGATGTCGGGGCCGTCTTCACCCATGATCCCGCCCTTGCGGCGCGCGCGGCAGATTGCGCGCCCGCCGTCGCCGTCGCCCGCCTTGCTTTTGCCTGGCTTGCTTTCGCGGGCGGGTCCTCGCACCCTCGTTCCTCTCTCGCCACCCCCAGCCTCGCGTGAGCCCCATGATCGATCCCAGCGACCCGGAAGCCCTCGAAGCGGCCGAGGCCGAGCCCGCCGCCGCGGTGCCGCGTCGCGACCGCCTGTTCCTGCGCGCCTTGCCCTTCTACGCCCGCCATGGCGTGTTCGATGCCGAGCAACAGCTCGGCCAGCGCTTCGTGGTGGATGTGGACTGGTGGCTCGACACGCGCCCCGCCGCTTGGGCCGACGATCCCGCCCTCACCGTCTCCTACCAGACGGTCTACGAGCATGTGCGGGCGGTGGTGGAGGACGACATCGTCCACCTGGTGGAAACGCTCGCCGAGCGCATCGCCGCGCGCCTGCTGGACCATTTCCCGCAGATCGAGCAGGTGCGCGTGGTGGTGCACAAGCCGGGCGCGCCGATCAGCGGCGTGTTCGGCGATGTGGGCGTGGAAATCCACCGCGGCCGGTGAACGACACACGCCAAAGCTCGACGGCTCCCCCGTCGTGCGCCATAAGAGCGCCGAACGAGCGGGGCATCTCCCGCGGCGGATGATGGAGGCACAAGGTGAGCGACGTCGTGACCCTGCAAGGCTATCTCGGAAGCTGGGCGGCCGAGGATGATACCCGCAAGGCCGTTGCCGCAGCCGTGGAGCGCATCGCGCAGGCCGGCGTGACCATCGCCGACATGGTGGCGCGCGGCCCCCTCGCCGAGCATTTCGCCAAGATCCGCGGCGACGAGGCCAATGCCGGGGGCGATGCCCAGAAGGAACTGGACGTGATCGCCGAGGAGGCGATCGTGGACGCCCTGAAAGCGGCGCCCGTGGCGTTCCTCGGCTCCGAGGAAAGCGAGACCCCGATCCCGCTGAACGCAGCCGGCACGCTGGTGGTGGCGGTGGACCCGCTGGACGGCTCCTCGAACATCGACACCAATGTCTCCATCGGCACCATCTATTCCGTGCTGCCCTATAGCCCCGAAGACTTCCCCGACCCGGTGGAGGCGCTGAAGCAGAAGGGCACGGCCCAGCTCGCCTCCGGCTTCCTGGTCTATGGCCCCTCCACGCTGCTGGTCTCCACCGTGGGGGCGGGCACGCAGGTGTTCGTGCTGGACCGGGCAAGCGGCGATTTCATCCTCGCCCGCGCCGCCGTGGAAGTGCCCGCCGCCACCAAGGAATATGGCGTCAACCAATCCAACGTCCGCCATTGGGCGGCGCCCATGCGCGCCTATATCGACGATTGCCTCGCCGGCAAGGACGGCCCGCGCGGCAAGGATTTCAACATGCGCTGGGTCGGCTCCATGGTGGCCGATGCGTTCCGCATCTTCACCCGCGGCGGCGTGTATCTCTATCCCGGCGACAGCCGCAAGGGCTATGGCGAAGGCCGCCTGCGCCTGATCTACGAGGCCAATCCGGTGGCCTTCCTGGTGGAGCAGGCGCAGGGCGCTGCCACCGACGGCAAGACCCGCATCCTCGACATCGTCCCGCAGAAGCTGCACCAGCGCATTCCCCTGGTGTTCGGTTCGCGCGAGGAAGTGGAAAAGATCGCCAGCTATTATTGAAGGATGTGGCGGCGCGCCCGTCTGGTCCCCATATGACGGGCGCCGCATGGACGCCGCCGCTGAGGAGTTGAAGCCATGAATGTCCCGCTGATCGCTCCCTCGATCCTCGCCAGCGACTTCTCCCGCCTCGGCGAAGAAGTGCGCGACGTGGCGGCGGCCGGGGCCGATTACATCCATCTCGATGTGATGGACGGCCATTTCGTGCCCAACATCACCTTCGGCCCGGACATCATCAAGGCGCTGCGGCCTTGCACCGACAAGGTGTTCGACGTGCATCTGATGATCTCGCCGGTGGAGCCCTATCTGGAGGCCTTCGCCAAGGCCGGCGCGGATATCATCACCGTGCAGGTGGAGGCGACCGACCATCTGGACCGCTGCCTCCAGGTCATTCGCGGCCTCGGCAAGAAGGCCGGCGTGGCGCTGAACCCGGCCACCTCCGAGCGGGTGCTGGACTATGTGCTGGATAAGACCGACCTGATCTGCGTGATGACCGTCAATCCCGGCTTCGGCGGACAGGCCTTCATCCCCGACGTGCTGCCCAAGATCGAGCGCATCCGCGACATGATCCGCGGCCGCGACATCCGCCTGGAGATCGACGGCGGCGTGAACCCGCAGACCGGTGCCCTGTGCGTGAAGGCCGGCGCCGACGTGCTGGTGGCCGGTTCCGCCGTGTTCAAGGGCGGCATCGAGGGCTATCGCACCAATATCGCCGCCATCCGCGACCAGGCCGCGAGCGCCCTCGGGCTGGTGGCCTGATCGGCGGACCGTCGCGCCGGGCGGTGCCGCCCGGCGGCTAAGGGTGCCCCCTGACCCGGCCGCTTTGCGGCCTCACCTCTCCCCGACGGGGAGAGGTGAGGCGATGGCGCAGGGGCTTCCATTCATCTTGACGTCGGCATTAAAAAAACGTTCGATCGTTTCCATAAAAGCCCGGATCGCGCCTCTCGCAGAGACAGCGGAAAACCGGCGGGAGGAAACATCATGCTGCGCCCGGCCTCAACCTATGATGCGCTCGTGCGTCACTTCCGCTGGGAGATTCCGGCGCGGTTCAACATGGGCGTCGCCTGCTCGGACGCGCATGCGACGGGCGCGAACAAGCCGGCGCTCATCTTCGTGGAGGAAACCGGCGCGGTGACGCGCTATTCCTTCGAGGATCTCGCCGCCCTCACCAATCGCTTCGCCAATGTGCTGACAGCCTGCGGGCTCGCGCGCATGGACCGGGTCGCGGTGTTTCTGCCGCAGGCGCCGGAAACCGCCATCGCCCATATCGGCGCGTTCAAGGCGGGCATGGTCTCAGTGCCGCTGTTCACTTTGTTCGGCGACGAGGCGCTGGAATTCCGTCTCAACGCCTCCGGCGCCAAGGTGCTGGTGACGGATCTCGCCGGCCTCGCCAAGCTCCAGCGCATCCGCGACCGGCTGCCCGCCCTCACCCATGTCTTCGTCATCGGCCCGGACAAGGGCGAAGCGGCCAACCTCTCCTTCGACGACGCGCTCGCCCGCGCCTCGGATCGATTCATCCCGGTGGATACAGGCCCGGACGATCCCGGCATCATCATCTTCACCTCGGGCACGACGGGAAATCCCAAGGGCGCCCTGCACGGGCATCGCGTGCTGCTGGGCCATCTGCCCTGCATCGAATTCGTCCACCAATACATGCCCCAGCCGGGCGACCTGCATTGGACGCCGGCGGACTGGGCCTGGATCGGCGGCCTGTTCGACGTGCTGTTCCCGAGCCTGTATCTCGGCGTGCCGGTGCTCGCCTATCGGGCGAAGAAGTTCGATCCGGATGCGGCCATGGCGCTGATGGCGGACCACAAGGTGCGCAACGTCTTCCTCCCGCCCACCGCGCTGAAACTGCTGCGGCAGGCGGATGTGCGTCGCCCGGCCGGTCTCAACCTGCGCTCGCTGCTCACGGGCGGCGAAACCCTGGGTGCGGAGCTGGGCGACTTCGTGCAGACGCGCCTGGGCGTCGAGGCGCGGGAGATCTACGGCCAGACCGAATGCAATCTGGTGGTGGGGTCCAATTCCAACTTCTTCCCGATCCGGCCCGGCGCCATGGGCAAGCCCATTCCCGGCCACGACGTGCGGATCGTGGACGATGCCGGCACCGTGCTGCCCCCAGGCGTCGAGGGCCATGTGGCGGTGCGCCGGGGCGATCCGGTGATGATGCTGGAATATTTCAACAATCCGAAAGCCACGGCGGAAAAATACGTGGGCGATTTCCTGCTCACCGGCGACATGGGCCGCCAGGATGAGGACGGCTATCTCTGGTATGTCGGCCGCTCGGACGATGTCATCACCTCCGCCGGCTATCGCATCGGGCCGGGCGAGATCGAGGATTGCATCCTGCGCCACCCCGCCGTCGCCTTCGTCGCGGTGGTGGGCGTGCCGGACCCCGTGCGCACCGAGGCCGTGAAGGCCTGGGTCGTGCTCAAGGATGGCCATGCCGGCAGCGACGATCTGGTGGCCGACATCCAGCGCCATGTGCGCGAGCGGCTTTCCGCGCATGAATATCCGCGCCATGTCGCCTTCACCGACGCTTTGCCCATGACCGCCACGGGCAAGATCCTGCGGCGCGAACTGCGCGCGCGCGGCTGAGGCCGCGCAAAAGAAAAGCGCCCCGCGCGCGAGTCGCGGGGCGCCATTGGCTTCAGGTGGGGAGCCCCTTCGGGCTCACTTGCCGCGCTTGAACTTGGTCCAGGTGCGGGTCACCACGCGCTGGATGTCCATCGGATAGGTGGTGACGGTGAACAGCAGGTCGAAGGTCGCCTGGTCCGGGTAGATGGCGGGATTGTCCAGGATCGCCTTGTCGATGAACTTCTGCGATGCCAGGTTTCCGTTGGCATAGGAGATATAGTTCGAGTTCTTCGCGGCAACTTCCGGACGCATCATGTAATTGATGAAGGTGTGCGCCTCATCCACATTCTTCGCGTCCTTGGGGATGGCGAAATTATCGAACCACATGAGCGCGCCCTGCTTGGGAATGGCATAGGCAATCTCGACCGGCTTCTTCTTGGTCTTCTTGGCGGCTTCCGCGGCGCGGGTCTTGGCCTGGAACACGTCGCCCGACCAGCCCACCGCGATGCAGATGTCGCCGCGCGCCAGCGCATTGATATAGCCGGAGGAATCAAACTTGCGGATGAACGGGCGCACCGTCATCAGCAGGTCGCCGGCCTTGGCGATGTCGTCCGGGTTCTTGGAATTGGGATCGAGACCGAGATAGCGCAGGGCGGAGGGAATGACCTCTTCCGGGCCATCGAGGAAATAGACGCCGCAATCCTTCAGCTTGGAGAGGTTTTCCGGCTTGAACACGATGTCCCAGGTGTTCAGCGGAATGTCGCCGAGCCGTTGCTTCACCATGTCCACATTATAGCCGATGCCCGTGGTGCCCCACATATAGTTCACGGCATAATCATTGCCGGGATCATACACCGCCAGGCGCTTGGTGATTTCCGGCCAGGCATACTGCAGGTTCGGCAGCTTGGACTTGTCCAGCTTCTGGAACACACCCGCGGTGATCTGGCGCTGAAGGAACGAGCCGCTCGGCACCACCACGTCATAGCCGGTCTTGCCGGCCAGAAGCTTGGTCTCCAGAACCTCGTTGCTGTCGAAAACGTCGTAGCGAACCTTGATGCCGGTCTCCTTGGTGAAATCCTCCAAGACCGACTCGTCGATATAATCCGACCAATTATAGACGTTCACCACCTTCTGTTGTGCCAGCGCTGGCATGGCGCCGAAGGCGACCATCCCGAACGCCGCGGCGAGGGCAAGGCGACGCATCATTATTCTCCTCTGGAAGACCCCGCGAAGCCGTTGTCCGGCTTCATCCACCAGAGGCTATTGCGCCGGAGCGATCGGCTCAACTCCCAAAACGTCACTTCCTGCCGCACCGCACACCCTTGGCGTCGTACACCCTTGACATGCGCGCGCCGCGCCACACATCACGCTAGGTAAATACAACGGAAGAGAGAAGGGCGGCGGAGCCGGTTGCATGGCCGAGCAGCACGAAGAACAGAAGCACCAGCGCCGCCAATGCGATGAAAATTCCGAACAGCACAAAGGAAATGCGGCGCGCGACCGCAGACACGTTGAAGAATCCCATCGCCCCCGCGATCATGGAAATCACGAGGAAGATGATGGCGTATTTCAGCATTGCCCCACTCCACAGAAGGATTTCCACCGTGGAACCACCAAGGCAATGCTTTCGTTCCCCTACCGCGCTCGGGTCAGCGCGCATCCGCCCATCGGCGGATTTCCTCCTTCAACCGGCGGAAATCCCAGAAGGCGGCGCCCATCAGCACGAACGGCACGGCGGCCAGAATGAGCGAGGTCGTCTGCGACCAGCCGACCGCGTTCCGCAGAAAGTCGTAGGCAAGATATGTGGTCAGCAAGGTCACGACGGCGCCACCGGACAAGTACATGGCGCGCGTCAGGCGCGACACGCCGTAGCCCACCAGAAGAGCGAACACGAATGCCAACCCGAGGGCCCAAACCCAGGTGAGTCCGAACTGGCGCGCGACGAAATTTCCGCCCGAGATGCAGAAGAACACCAAAGCCACCAGCAGCAGAAGGCCGGCGCGCAAACGAAATATCCACGGCCGCGCCTGCGTTCCCTCAATGTTTGCCATTCGCGCAATCCTTATCGCCCATAGCCAAGCCACACGCCCACGGTTTTCATCCCGGCGGCACTCGGAGTCAAAAGATGGGGCGAACCCTGGTCGTACTCAATGCAAAAGCCGGCACCGTGCAGGATCTGGGCGCCGAGCGCCTCCGCAAGGAGGTGGATGAGGCCCTGACCGAGCCGGGAAAAGAAGTGGACGTGGTGGTGCTGCAGGGCGAGGAGATGATCGAGGCGATCCGCTCCGCGCGCCGCAAGGGCTATGATGCGGTGGTGGTCGGCGCCGGGGACGGCACGCTGAGCTACGCGGCGTCCGTGCTTGCCGAAACCGAAACCGCGCTCGGCGTGCTGCCGCTCGGCACCATGAACCTTCTCGCCCACGATATCGGCCTGCCGCGCGACCTGCCGGGCGCGCTCCAGGGCCTGCGCGAAGCCGAACCCATGCGGGTGGACGTGGCGACCCTGAACGGCCGCGCCTTCCACGGCGTCTCCGGCGTCGGCTTCTTTTCCCAGATGGCGCTGGCGCGCGAAGCCGTGCGCGATTCGCGCGGGCGCATCGTCGGCTGGCTCATGGCGCTCGGCAAGGCGCTCACCCGCTCGGGCCGCCTGTCGCTGGAAATCGAGATCGAGGGCCGGCGCGAACCCATCGATGCCTATGCGGCGCTGGTGACGAACAATGCCTTCGACGCGCCGGGCTGGCACCGTTCGCGCCTCGATGGCGGGGAATTGGAAATCCACATCGCCGAGGAGCGCGGCGCGCTGGCCAAGATCCGCGTGGGCGCGGATCTGCTGGTGGATTCCTGGCGCAACAATCCCGGCATCCACTCCTTCCGGGCCAAGGCGCTGACCATCCACGCCCCGCGCCGGCGGCGCGCCTGGGTGGCCACCGACGGCGAGATCACCCGCGAGACCATGCCCCTGCACTATCGCATCATGCCGGAGGCGCTCACCCTTCTGCTGCCTCCAGCGTCCGTTCAGCGCGCCGCGAAAGCCCAGCGCGACGACATCACCTGAACCCGCTCAGCGCGGCTCGGCATCATAGACGATTGTCACCTGGGCACGGGCCGTGGTCTCTCCGGCCTGGACGGGAACCGCGCGCGCGTCGGCCTTCATCATCATCGGCGCCGGCGCGACCCCGCCCATGTCGTGCGTCGGGCTGATGCGGCGGATGCGCACGAGGCGCAGGCCGGCCGCCTCGGCGAGGCTCTGCGCCTGCGTCTTCGCATCCTCGACCGCCGCCAGGCGCGCCTGCTGCTCGATGGCGCTCGGGTCCTGGAGCGAGAAGCTGAGGCCGCTGGCCTGATTGGCGCCCGCCTGCACCAATTTGTCCAGAAGCCCGCCGAGCTTGGAAAGGTCGCGCACCTTCACGTTCACCGTGTTGCGCACCTCATAGCCGGTCAGGCGCGGCGCCTCGCGCTGGCCCTGCTGGGGATAGACATATTGCGGCTGGATCGAGAAGCCGGAGGTGACAAGATCCCTCGGTTCGACGCCGGCGGCCTGGATGGCCGCGATCACATCGGCCACGCTCTTCGAATTGCTGGAAAGCGCTTCATCGGCGGTCTTGCCCACGGTGAGCACGCCCGTGGAGAGGCTTGCCATGTCCGGCGTGGCGCTCGCCTCGCCCTGGCCGATCACGGTGAGGGTTGCGCGCGACAGGTCTTCCGCGCGTGCGCCGACGGTGCCGAGGGATGCGGAGAGGGCCAGGGCGAGAAGACCGCCGCAAAGGGCGCTGCGCCGGAACACGGGAAAAGACATGGGACGCTCCGCTAACAGTGTGCCCCACACACCACTGTGGGAAGGCGGCGCCAATGGGGCGAAGGCGCGCTTATGCCGGTTGTTCACACGGCTAGGGATTGGTAGGACGTTGCGGGGGGCCTGTAGCTCAACGGTTAGAGCTGACCGCTCATAACGGTCTGGTTGCAGGTTCGAGTCCTGCCGGGCCCACCAGTTTCACTATCCTGCTTGTGCGCGCGGATCGGAACATCGGGCCTATCGGGGCAGGCGCGGCGGACCACGGCACGCGCGAGCGCCGTTTCCCACGCGTCGAACGATCTGCGATTCCCGCCCGGCGCCTCGGTTCAACACGTCACATGCCTGCAATGAGGTAAGCGGTTAACGCTCAGGGCGATGTGGCGGGAGGAGACTCGAACGCCTCAGAAAATCGCATTCGCGCCGTATGCTCAGCGCTTCGAAGTTTTGAAGAAGATATGGGCCATCGACCTGGACAGGCGCTCATTTTATCTTCGACCCACATCGTGTCGGGCCTGAACCTTAGCCCGCTTCCCCATCGCGGCCAGCCGCTCCCCTCCTTCCAGCCCCTCAGCCGGCGCCAGCGGGCGGAGCAAAGACGGCACGCGTCGGCGCCCCTTCAACTGTGCCGACGCCCTCTCCCTGCGGAATTAGGAACCTCTACCGATGCGGGACAGTTGTCCTGCTGCGTCGCCATCTCTGCGCCGGCGCAATTCCCCACATCGGAAGGTTCTAGATGCGGAATCGAATAGCAATTTTCGCTGCCATCTCGCTTGCGGCCTCGCCGGTCGCCATGGCCTCCCTCGCCCAGGCGCAAACGCCTTACGGACAGCCCGGCTATCATCAGCCCGGGCCGCCGCCGGGGGCGCATGTGAACCCGGGCCCGGGCTATCATCGGCCGGCCGGGCCCAAGGCCAATTCCTACGCGTGGCGCAAGAAGGGCGGCCGGATGCCGCATGGGCGCGGCGAAGTCGTTTCCGACTATCGACGTCACGGCCTGCGCCAGCCGCCGCGCGGCTATCATTGGGTTCGCGACGGCAACAGCTATATTCTGGCCGGGATCACCAGCGGCATCATCTCGAGCATTCTCAGCGCGACGCGATAGCCACAATGGTCGGGGCGGGAGACGGGCTCGACCGTTCCCCGCTCGACCGTCGCCCCCCAGGGCTAATTCTCGTCATCGTCCGGCGGAAGCCGGTTGACGACCTTCATCGCGGGAGGGGCGGCAGCGCCCATGCCGAGGCCGAGCCCAACACCGCCGCCTGCCCCTAAGCCTCCACCCGCACCTAAGCCTCCGCCCTTTTCGCCGGCGCCGCGGCGCGCCTCCTCCCCGCCCCGCTCCTTGCCTTTCCCGCCCGTGCCGGTGGGGCGGGCGGGCCCTTGGCGCGGGATGACCAAATCCGGCGGAATAGGATCGAGATCCAGCGCTTCCCGCACGAAGTTCCGCAGCGAGACGACCAGATCGTGTGTATGCACCGGTCGCCCCGAGACCAGCTCATGCACTGCGCTGGTGGCGAGGCGGACCTGCTCGTCGGTGCCGAGAAGGATGATGTCGGAAAGCGCGGCTTCCACCGCATCTCGCACGCGTCGGGCGCGCTCAGAACCCGCGACCGGCTCGAGAACCTCACCCAAATCCCCCTCGGCTGCCGGTTCGCCGCGGCGGCGAAGATCTCGCAAATGGGTGGGATCGACACTCAGATCGCCGGTGAACGAACCGCCGAGGGTCTTGTAGGCGGCAATGAGCGTCCGCAGTCGTTCGTTGATCTGGCGGTTCATGCGCTCGCGGCGCTTCTGAATCGTCGCCATCACCATCAGGCGGATGCCGACCCCGATAAGTGTCACCAGAGCAAGCCCGACGAGGGTTGCGATCACGCTTTCCCAGGAGCTGAAACCAATGCTTCGCAGGGCGGCCTCCGCGCGTTTCCCCACCGCCCACACTACCCCAGAAATCAAAAGCGCCGGAATCGCCGGCGATAAGCGATCTGACGGGAGCCGGACGGGTCCGGCTCCGCCATGGCGTGCGGCGATTACCAGTTGCAGACGCGGCGGGGACCCCACGGGGTGGCGCGCCACCAGCAGCGACGCGGCGCATTGGGGCGGCAGCCGCCATAGGGACCGCGATGCCAGCCCACGCCGCAGCCCTGGGCCACCTGGATCACATTGGCCGTCGCCGCCGCCGGCGGGAGCTGAACCGGAAACGCCTCGGCATCGACGGCGGCGAAAGCCGTCGAAAACAGAACCGCAGCGGCAAGGAGGGAATGGCGCATCATGCTCAAGCCTCACGTTGATGGAATGCGCCGACAATGCAGATCCCGGCCGGGCGTTCCAGGCCATCCGGGGAAGTAACCGTTTCCCCACGGCGATGAGCTGGGGACCTAGGCTGAAGGATGACCGGGTAGCCGCCCTTCGCGCATCGCAAAATAAATAATGCGATGCCGCATGTATTTGCTGCTTCGCGCAAGGTCATGCGGGTGGTGATCCGGGCGCGGCCGCGTCCTTTCCTGCCGCCTCGCGATACCGCCAAGACTCCGAATCGCGCCCTCGAAAAGGAGGCGGCGGCGGCGTCCATCTACCCCGCTACGGTGTGCGCGCCTTTCTTCGAAATTTCTTCGAAATCGAATTTGAATTTTTTTCCAAACCGATGGAACTTGAAGCCAGCGCGTGCGTTTGGCCCTTGTTGTCCGCGGGCGTCACGCTTGTGGGCGATCCCTTCTTTTGTGGCTCGTTTTCTTTCGCGCTTCGCTTCCTTGAACGGGGCGGAGCATGTGAGCGTTGGAGCGCAGGGAAGTGGGGAACACGCGGCCTTGGAGGGAATAAGATGCAAACACAATCCCCAAGTTACGTGTTGCGTCCGCTGCGTATCTTCATTGGCGGGGAAGACCACCACGTCCGGGGCCTGGAGGATGCCATCGGCTTCCTGCGCGCCCATGAGCGGGACGAGGTTGGAGAATATGCCGAAATGCTGCTGGCCCAGATGGAGCACGCCCGCACGCCGGAAATGCGGGCTCGCGCCTGGGTCGCCTTTGAAACCTGGTCACAGGCATTCGGGCTTTCGGTTGAAGGGTTCGGGGCCTATTCGCACGCCGCCTGAGCGCGCGCCCCGTTTTTCAATATCGCCCGTCACGTCAACGCGACGGGCACCCGCTTCGCCCGGAGCGGACGCGCGGCATCACCCCATGCCGCCGGCGCGATAACCTATGCCCGGCTCAGTGATGATGAGGCTCGGCGCGCTCGGGTCCAGCTCCAGCTTCTGCCGCAGCTGCCCCACATAAACCCGCAGATATTGCGTATCCTGCCCATGCGCGGGTCCCCACACGGTGGTGAGCAATTGGTGGTGCGTCACCACCTTGCCCTCGTGGCGGGCGAGAAACACCAGAAGGTCGAACTCCTTCGGCGTCAGCTTCACGTCCTCCCCGTCGCGCGTCACGCGATGGCGCGGACGGTCGATCTCGATCGGCCCCACGCGCAGGATCGGGTCTTCCGAAACGTCGCCGGCCCGATGGCGCAGGGCGGCGCGGATGCGCGCCATGAGTTCACCGATGCCGAACGGCTTGTTGACGAAATCATCGGCGCCGAGGTCCAGCGCCTCGATCTTCTCCGCCTCGCGGTCGCGGGCGGACAGCACGATCACCGGCACCTGCGACCAGCCGCGCAGACGGCGGATCACGTCCTTGCCATCCATGTCGGGCAAGCCGAGGTCGAGCACCACCGCGTCGGGCGGATGGGTGGCGATTTCGCGCAAGGCGCGGCCGCCGTCTTCCGCCGCCGCCACCTCGTAGCCGGCGGCCGTCAGAGCCGGGGCCAGAAAACGATGGATCGCCGGCTCGTCGTCCACCACCAGGATCTTGCCGAGGCTCATGGCACCGTCCTCACACCGCCGCCGCGGCGGGCTCGCCGCCGATCGGAAGCGAAAAAATGATCCGCGCGCCGCGCCGGTCACCGTCCACCGGGCTTTCGGCGCGCACGCTGCCGCCGTGCGCTTCGACGATGCCCTTGGCGATGGCAAGTCCGAGGCCGGACCCCTCCCCGCCATCGGCCGCCTCGCGCACGGCGCGCACGAATTTCTCGAACACATGGGGCAGAAGATCGGGCGCGATGCCGGGCCCGTCGTCGGTGACGGAGAGTTCCAGCCGATCCCCGGCCCGCCGCGCCGCCAGCACCACATGGGCGCCGGGGCCGGCATAGCGCACGGCATTGCCCACCACGTTCGCAAGCGCCTGGTTCAGCAGAATCTGATCCGCGAACACCAGCGGCAGGTCCTTTTCGCTCTCCACCGCGAACAATTGCGTGGCGCCGCGCCGCTTGGCGAGCGCGACCGCCTGATGGATGACCTCGGTGATATCCGTCCAGTCGCGCCGCAGATCGAGCGCGCCGGCTTCCAGACGCGTCATGGAGAGCAGGTTGCGCACCATGCCGTCCAGGTGCTCCGCCTCCTCGCGCACCTGCGAGAGCAGGTCGCGCCGCTGCTCGGGCGCGATGCGCGTGCCGTAATCAATCAACGAGGTAGCAGCCCCCAGGATGGACGATAAAGGCGTGCGGAAATCGTGGCTGATGGAGGCCAGCAGGATGTTGCGCACCCGCTCCGTTTCCGCCGCCGATTTCACGCCGGCCATCTCATCGGCGAGCGCCGAGCGGTCGAGGGCAACCGCCGTCTGGTCGGCGAGCGTATCCAGCAAAACCGCCGATTCCGGATCGAGCGCACCGGCCGGCCCCGCGCATTCGATGCCGATCACGCCCACCTGCGCATTGCGGGCGCGTAGCGGCAGGAACAGCCAGGGCACGCTCGGCAAGGTGCCGGTGCCGGCGCCCGCCGGCTCGTTGCGCTCCAGCGCCCAGCGCGCGGCACTCATGGAAGCGGTGTCGAGCCGGTCTTCCGGCGGCCACGCCGCCGCCAGCACCACTTGCGTGCCCTGCGGCACCAGAATGGCGGTGGAGCGGCCGAGAATGGTCTGGATCTCGGAGGCCGCCGCCTCCGCCACCGCGCCGGAATCCACCAAAGCGGAGAGCTTGCGGGTGAATTCGTACAGCCGCCGCGCCGCGCGCATGCGGATCGCCGCCGCTTCCGCACGCTCGCGCGAGCGGCCGGCCACCGCCGAGATCAGAACCGCGATGATGAGGAAGATCGCCAGCGCCAGCAGTTCGTGCGGACGCGCGATGGTGAAGGTGTAGACCGGGTCGATGAAGAAGAAATTGTAGGTCAGCGCCGACAGCAGCGAGGCGAACACCGCCGCCCGCACGCCGAACTGGATCGCCGGCACCAGCACCGCGAGCAGATAGACCATGGAGACGTTGGGCAGCGCCACCAATTGGGTGAGCCCCTCCCCCGCGATCGTCGCAAGGGCCACGGAGCACGCCGCCACCACATAGCCGAGCGTATCGCCATGGGGCGCCACGGGGCGCGGCGGGCGAACCGGCGGCGCTTCGTTTTCCTCGCCGAACGTCACCACATGCACGGCGATGCCGCGCGCCTTGCGCACAAGGGCATCGGCAAGGGTGCGCCAGAACAGGCGGTTGAGGCGCGAGGGGCGCGCCTGCGCCACCACGATCTGCGTCACATTCTCGAACCGCGCGAAGCGCAGCAGCTCGGCCACCAGATCATTGCCCACAAGGGCCCGCGTCTCGGCGCCGAGACTTTCCGCAAGGCGCAGCGCCTCCTGGATGCGCTGGCGCTCGGCGACGCTCGGCAAAGCGCCGGGCCGCTCCACGGTGATGGCGAACCAGGGCGCATCGGCAAGGTCCGCGAGCCGCTTCGCCTCGCGCACCACCCGCTGGGCCGAGGCATCCGGCCCGACGCAGACGAGAATACGTTCCCCCGCCGCCCACGGCCCCTCGATGGCGCCGCCCTGCATGTGCTCCACAAGGTCGCTGTCCACCCGCGCGGCCACCCGCCGCAGGGCGAGTTCGCGCAGGGCTGTGAGATTGGTGGGCTTGAAGAAATTCTCGATCGCCCGCGCGGCCGTGTCCTGGATGTAGATCTTGCCCTCCGCGAGCCGCTTCAGCAGTTCGTCCGGCGGCAGATCCACCATCACCACCTCGTCCGCCTCCTGGAGCGCGGTGTCCGGCACGGTTTCGCGCACCCGCACGCCGCAGATGCGCTGCACCACCTCGTTCAGGCTTTCCAGATGCTGGATGTTGAGCGTGGTCCACACGTCGATGCCGGCATCGAGGATGTCGCGCACATCCTGCCAGCGCTTGGGGTGTCGGCTGCCCGGGACATTGGTGTGGGCGTATTCATCCACCAGCAGCAAGGCCGGTCGGCGCGCGAGAGCGGCATCGAGATCGAATTCCGGCACGAGGCGGCCGCGATAGGCGATGGATTTGCGCGGTAGGATCTCCAGCCCCTGGGTGATCGCCTCGGTCTCGCGGCGTCCGTGGGTCTCGACGATGCCCGCCACCACGTCCATGCCGCCTTCCTTGGCGGCCCGTGCCGCCTGGCACATGGCATAGGTCTTCCCGACGCCCGGCGCCGCGCCCAGGAACACGCGCAGCTTCCCCCTGCCCTCGCGCTCGGCCTTGGCGAGGAGGGCATCCGGCGAGGCGCGCGGCTTGTCCTGCAATTTCAAGTCCCTTTTTGGTGCGCGCGGCGGCGGCGCTGCGGGAATGGACGGGCCGATCCTTCGCGGACCGGCCCCTCCGTGGCAACTATTTTTGCGCGTCCAGGGCGATGTTCAGTTTCAGCACGTTCACGCGCGGCTCGCCGAAAATGCCGAGTTCGCGCGGCTCGATATTTTGCGCCACCACCTGGCGGACCTTGTCTTCCGGAAGGTTGCGGGCGGCCGCGACGCGCTTCACCTGGTCCTGCGCATAGGCCGGCGAGATGTGCGGATCGAGGCCGCTGCCGGAGGTGGTGACGGCATCGGCGGGGATTTCGCCGGTGATGCCGTCGGCGCGGAGCGTCGCGACGTCCGCGACGATGCGGTCCTTCAGCTTGGCGCTGGTGGGCGCAAGATTGCTGCCGGAGGAGTTGGAGGCATCATAGCCGTCTCCGGCCGCCGAGGGCCGGGGATGAAAATAGCCGGCGCCCTCGGTCTTCTGGCCGATGAGGGCGGAGCCGACCACCACGCCGTTGCGTTCGATCCGGCTGCCGTTGGCGGCGGCGGGGAAGGCCAGCTGGGCGACGCCGGTAACGGCGAGCGGATAGGCGATGCCCGTGATCACCGTGAATGCGGCGACCAGGACGATTGCGGGACGAAGCTGGGACAACATATGCGCCTCCTTCAGGCGAGGCCAGTTCAGGCGAGACCAAGTGCGGTCACGGCGAGATCGATCAGCTTGATGCCGATGAAGGGCACCAGGATGCCGCCGAGGCCGTAGATCAACAGGTTGCGGGCAAGCACGCTTTCCGCGCTGGCGGGCTTGTAGGGCACGCCGCGCAAAGCGAGCGGGATCAGCGCGATGATGATCAGGGCGTTGAAAATCACCGCCGACAAAATGGCGCTCTGCGGCGTCGAGAGGCCCATGATGTTGAGCACGCTCAATTCCGGGATCGCGACGATGAACAGCGCCGGGATGATGGCGAAATATTTCGCCACATCGTTGGCGATGGAGAAGGTGGTCAGCGAGCCACGCGTCATGAGCAGCTGCTTACCGATGCCGACGATCTCGATGAGCTTGGTGGGATCGCTGTCGAGATCCACCATGTTGCCGGCTTCGCGGGCGGCCTGGGTGCCGGTCTGCATGGCCACGCCCACGTCCGCCTGCGCCAGGGCGGGCGCATCGTTTGTGCCGTCGCCGCACATGGCCACCAGCCGGCCGCGCCGCTGCTCGTTGCGGATATAGCTCAGCTTGTCCTGCGGGGTGGCCTCGGCGATGAAATCGTCGACGCCGGCTTCCGAGGCGATGGCGGCGGCGGTCACGGGGTTGTCGCCGGTCACCATCACCGTGCGGATGCCCATGCGGCGAAGCTCGGCGAAGCGCTCCTTGATGTCGGGCTTCACCACGTCCTTCAGATGGATGACGCCGAGCAGGCGCCCGCCCTCCGCAAGGCCCAGCGGCGTGCCGCCGGACCGTGCGATGCGGTCCACCGCCGCCTTGAACTCGGCCGGCTCGCTCGCCTTGCCGGTCAGTCCTTCGGACACGAAGCGGCGCACCGCATCCACCGCGCCCTTGCGCACTTTGCGCCCGGCAAGGTCGATACCGGAGATGCGGGTGGACGCCGAGAAGGGCACGAAGCTCGCCCCCTCCGGCACGAGAGTCACGTCGATGCCGAAGGTCTCCCGCGCCAGGGCGAGGATGGAGCGGCCTTCGGCGGTCTCGTCGGCCAGCGAGGCGAGCACCGCCGCCTCCATGGCTTCGCGCTCGCTCACGCCCGGCACGGGGATGACCTCGGTGGCCATGCGGTTGCCGAACGTGATGGTGCCGGTCTTGTCCAGCAGCAGGGTGTCCACGTCGCCCGCCGCTTCCACCGCGCGGCCGGACATGGCCAGCACGTTATGGCGCACCAGGCGGTCCATCCCGGCGATGCCGATGGCCGAGAGCAGGCCGCCGATGGTGGTGGGGATCAGCGTCACGAGCAGCGCCACCAGCACCGGCACCGCCAGTTCCGTGCCGCCATAGAGGCCGAGGCCGTAGAGCGTCACGACGGTGATGAGGAAGATCAGCGTCATGCCCACCAGCAGGATGGTGAGGGCGATCTCATTCGGCGTCTTCTGCCGTTCGGCGCCTTCCACCAGGGCGATCATGCGATCGAGAAAGGAGGAGCCGGCGGCCGCCGTGATGCGCACCACCACATAGTCCGACACCACGGTGGTGCCGCCGGTCACGGCCGAGCGGTCACCGCCGCTCTCCCGGATCACCGGCGCGCTCTCGCCGGTGATGGCGGCCTCGTTCACCGAGGCGATGCCTTCGATGATCTCGCCGTCGCCGGGCACGAGGTCGCCGGCTTCCACCAGAACGAAGTCGCCCACCTTCAGGTCCAGCGCCGAGACGCGGGTGAAGCGCTCGCGATTCTTCGGGTCGGCGAGCTTCTTCGCCACCGTGTCGGTGCGGGCGCGCTTCAGGCTTTCCGCCTGGGCGCGGCCCCGCCCTTCCGCCACCGCTTCGGCGAAATTGGCGAACAATACGGTGAACCACAGCCAGCCCATGATCTGGCCGGTGAAGGACACCGGCGCGCCGGTGAGAAGGTCGCGTAGGAAGATGGCGGTGACGAGCGCCGCCACCACTTCGGTGACGAAGATCACCGGATTTTTCATCAAGGAGCGCGGATCGAGCTTCTTGACGGCATCGATCGCGGCCCGGCCGATCAGGTCGGGGCTGGCGATGGAGGAGACGGATTTCGCGGACATTTTAAGCTCCGTTCCTCAGAAGGTCTTGCCGGCCAGCATCTGCACCTGCTCGGCGATGGGGCCGAGAGCGAATGCCGGAAAGAATTGCAGACCGCCGAGGATCAAGATGACGCCGATGAGAAGGGCCACGAACAGCGGCCCATGGGTCGGGAACGTGCCGGTGGAAGCGGCAAGGCGCGGCTTGGCGGCGAGCGAGCCGGCGATCGCCATCATCGGCACGATGTAGGCGAAGCGGCCGAACAGCATGGCGAAGCCGAGCGTGGTGTTCCACCAGGGCGTATTGGCCGAGAGCGAGGCGAAGGCGGAGCCGTTGTTGCCGGTGCCGGAGGCATAGGCATAGAGCACCTCGGTCAGGCCATGCGGTCCGCCGTTGCCGATGCCGGCCGCGGGCCCCGGAAGATTGGCGGCGAGCGCCGTGAAGCCGAGCACGAAGATGGGCAGCACGAGGCTCGCCAGCACCGCCATCTTCACTTCCTTGGCCTCGATCTTCTTGCCGAGATATTCCGGGGTGCGGCCCACCATGAGGCCGGCCACGAACACGGCGATGATCGCCATCACCAGCAGGCCGTAGAGGCCCGAGCCGACGCCGCCCGGCAGGATCTCGCCCAGCTTGATGAGCACCAGCGGCACCAGGCCGCCGAGCGGGGTGAAGGAGCCGTGCATGGCGTTCACCGCGCCGCAGGAAAGCCCGGTCGTCACCGCCGCCCAGAGCGCCGAGAGCGCGAGGCCGAAGCGCACTTCCTTGCCTTCCATATTGCCGCCGGCCGGGTCGAGGCCTGCCTGCTGCAGCACCGGCGTGCCGGCCGCTTCCGCCCAATAGGCGACGGCCACACCCGCGATCAGCAGGATGAAGACCACGGCGAGCAGGGCTTTCGCCTGCCGCTTGTCGCCGATGAGATGGCCGAAGGCGAACACGATGGCGGTGGAGATCACCAGCATCTGCCACACTTGCAGCATGTTGCCGAGCGCGGTCGGGTTCTCGAACGGGTGGGCGGCATTGGCGTTGAAGAAGCCGCCGCCGTTTGTGCCCAGCTGCTTGATGGCGATCTGCGAGGCCACCGGGCCGATGGCGATGTTCTGCTGCGCGCCGTCGAGCGTGGTGGCGGCGAACGAACCGTCCAGCGTCTGCGGCATGCCGGTGGCCACCAGGATCAGGGCGGTGACGAAGGCGAGCGGCAGCAGGATGTAGAGCGTCGAGCGGGTGGCATCGACGAAGAAATTGCCCACGCCCGCCGCGCCGGAGCGGGCGAAGCCCCGCACCAGGGCGATGGCCAGCGCGATGCCGGTGGCGGCGGAGAGGAAGTTCTGCACCGTCAGCCCCACCATCTGGCTGAAATTGCTCATGGTGGCTTCGCCCACATAAGCCTGCCAATTGGTGTTGGTGACGAAGCTCACCGCCGTGTTGAAGGCGAGATCCGGCGACAGGGCGCCGAAGCCCTGCGGGTTCACCGGCAGCACGCCTTGCAGGCGCAGGATCGCGTACAGCAGAGCGAAGCCGGCCGCGTTCAGCGCCAGCATGCCGAGCGTATAGGCGACCCAGCCCTGTTCCTTGTCCGGATCGACGCCAGCGAGGCGGTAGAGGCCGCGCTCGACCGGGCCGAGCACGGGGGTCAGAAAGTTGCGTTCACCCGCGAACACGCGGGCCATGAAGCGACCGAGCGGGATGGCGCTGGCCACCACCGCCAAAAAGAGGATCGCGATCTGAAGCCAGCCATTGGAGGTCATGGCGTTGCATCACCTGAGAAAAGCGTTGGGGGGATTGGCGCGGGGGCGATCAGAACCGCTCGGGTCGCACCAATGCGAAAACGAGATAGGCGGCGAGCGAGAGGCTCACCGCCGCCCCGAGAACGAGGTCGAGCATGGGTTTCTCCTCAGGCTTGCGCCGCAAAGCGCAGGTAGAGCGCCATCAAAGCGAAGAAGGCGAAGCCGAGAACGAGATAGATAAGGTCAAGCATGGAGCACTCCTTGCGTGGAGCTGTCCTAGACCCGCCGCGCATAAAGCCGCGATCCGGGATTTGCCGGCCGGCATAAGGATTCCATAAAGTCGCTTGAGCGAGTGCGTCCCTATGCACGCCGGGACCCAGCAGGGCAAAGGCGAGCTTGCCCCTTGATCCGCGCCGGACCAATGAGGCGTATCAAGGCGGCCAGCTTCCGGCATAAGGATATTCAGGCATTCCCCGGCGCGCGGAGCTTTGGGCCATGGACAGCCATGTGGTCGCGGACCAGAACGCGGTGTTCGCCTTTCTGGCCGACCCCTCGACCCATGGCGGCGCGCGGGTCTCGCGCATCGATACCCATGGCGCCGCCGTGTTCCTCGCGGGCGCGTTCGCCTACAAGGTGAAGCGGGCGGTCGCCTTCCCCTATATGGATTTCTCCACCCTGGAAAAGCGCCACGCCGCCTGCGAGCGCGAGCTGGAGGTGAACCGCGCCAATGCGCCGGGCATCTATCTCAACGTCGTGCCCATCGTGCGCACGGCCGAGGGCTTTGCCCTGGATGGCGCCGGCACCGCGGTGGAGTATGCGGTGAAGATGCGCAGGTTCGACGAGGCCCAAACCCTCGACCGACTGGAGAGGGAGGCCTTCACCCCTGCCCTCGTCGCCGCCCTCGCCCGCGCCGTGAGCGCGGCCCATGCCCGTGCCCCGGTGATGCGGGACGCGGCGGACGCCATCGGGCCGCTCGCCAGCGTCGTCGAACAGAATGCCGCCGACTTCGCCGAGAACCCGGAGCTGTTCCCGCCGCAGGCAGCCCGCGCCCTCACGCAGGCCACTGCCGACGCGCTGGAAGCGGTGGCGCCGCTGCTGCGGGCGCGGGCGGCGCAGGGGTATGTGCGGCGCTGCCACGGCGACCTGCATCTGCGCAACATCGTGCTGCTGGAAGGCGCGCCGGTGCTGTTCGACGCCATCGAGTTCAACGACGGCATCGCCGTTTGCGATGTGCTTTACGACCTCGCCTTCCTGCTGATGGATCTCTGGGAGCGTGACCTTTCGGACGCGGCCAATGGGGTGTTGAACCGGTATCTGTGGGCCGGGCCGGACGAGCATTATACGGCGCTCGCGGCGCTGCCTCTGTTTCTCAGCCTGCGCGCCGCGATCCGAGCCAAGGTACAAGCGGCAGGCCTCCCCCATGTGCCCGAGGAGCGCAACGCGGCCGCACGCGGCGAGATCGCCCATTATTTCGCCCAGGCGCAGGCGTTCCTTGCCCCAGGAAAGCCGGTTCTGCTCGCCATTGGCGGATTATCGGGCACGGGCAAGAGCACGCTCGCGGCCGCGCTCGCGCCCGGCATCGGGCGGGCGCCGGGCGCCGTGATCCTGCGCAGCGACATCGAACGCAAGCGCATGGCGGGCGTCGGAGAAACCGAGACGCTGCCGCCGCTGGCCTATACGCCGGAGGCGACGCAGGCGGTCTATGAGCGGGTACGCGCACGGGCAGCACTGGCGCTGGCGGCGGGCCAGGCGGTGATCGCCGATGCGGTCCATGCGCGGCCGCAGGAGCGCGACGCCATCGAAGCCGTGGCGCGCGAAGCCGGCCTTGATTTCCTCGGCCTATGGCTCGACGCGCCCGTTTCCACCCTCATCGCGCGCGTGGAGCAGCGGCGCGGCGATGCCTCCGACGCCACGGCGGACGTGGTGCTCCGGCAGGCCGATTACGATCTTGGCGAAATATCCTGGCGCCGGATCGCGGCCGCCGCCGGCGCGCAGGACGAAGCGCGCGCGATCCTCACGGCTGCCGGCTTCATCTGAGCTATTCAGCAATCCTTGCGGGTAGGCCCGACCACGGAAGGGTTGACCCCTTCGACAGTCGCCGGATGCTCCGTGGGGGAGCCGGACGTGGGCCCGCTCGGGCCGGTGCCGATGTACGAGCCCCCGGTGCCGCCGGACCAGCCGGACGAACCCGCTCCGCCCGGCGCCGTGCCGGATCCATCGCCGCCCGCCGGGGCGGTCCCCGCCGCAGAAGCCGTCGCATCGCAGCCCTTGTCGGCATTGAGGGGCGGCCCGGCCTTTTCGGCCGGCACCTGTGCGCTTCCCGGCTGCGGCGGAGTCACGACGGCTTGAGCCGCCGCGTCGCCCGAAAGGATGGCGCCAAGCGCGACGGAGGCGATGAGTGCGGCGAAAAGTTTCGCCGCCTTATTTGAGTGGGTCACAGGCGCGCCCTCCGGGCTGTTGTGTTTTCACAACGGCAACGCCCGACGCGGGCTCGGCGTTCCCTTGCAGCGCACGAGCCTGCCCGCGGATGCGCCCCGAAAGGCGCGCCGAACGGGACCGGCCGACGGGCTCAGGCGTCCACCAGAACCTTCGCCTCCCCGGCCTCCACCCGACCAATGCGGCGGGCGGCGGGATAGCCCGCGGCGAGGATCTCGCCCAGCACGCGGTCCGCCTGCTCCTGCGCCACCGACACCAGCAGGCCACCGGAGGTCTGCGGATCGGTCAGCAGGTGGCGCTGCCAATCCTCGATGCCCGCCGGCAGCTCGATGCCCGCGCCATAGCTCGTCCAGTTGCGATGGGAGGCGCCGGTGACGAAACCCTGACGCACCAGGGCCTCCGCATGGGAGAGCACCGGCAAGCCCTTCCTCTCGATATGAATGCGCACGCCCGAGCCGCGCGCCATTTCGAGCCCATGCCCGAGCAGCCCGAAACCGGTGACGTCCGTGATGCCGTGCACCGCCTCGTCCTGCGCCAGCGTGGCGCCGACCTTGTTGAGCAAAGTGGTGGAGGCGATCATCTCCTCATAAGCGTCGGGGGAGAGCGCCTCCTTCTTGAAGGCGGCGGAATAGATGCCGATGCCCAGCGCCTTGGTGAGGATCAACGCATCGCCGGGCTTGGCGTCGCTGTTGCGGCGGATCTGGCTCTTGCGCACCGTACCGACGACGGCGAGGCCATAGATGGGCTCGCCGGAATCGATGGAATGACCACCCGCGACGGGAATGCCCGCCGCCGCGCAGACCGCCGCGCCGCCCTGGAGGATCTCCCGCACCACCTGCGTGTCCACCTTGCCGAGCGGCATGCCCAGGATCGCCAGCGCCATGATGGGCGTGCCGCCCATGGCATAGACGTCGGAGATGGCGTTGGTGGCGGCGATGCGGCCGAAATGGTCGGGATTGTCCACCACCGGCATGAAGAAGTCGGTGGTCGCGACGATGCAGGTATCGCCGTCGAGATCCCACACGGCGGCATCATCCCCCGTTTCCGTGCCCACCAGCAGCTTTGCGAACGGTTGCGACATCGCCTGCCCGCCCAGCAATTCCTGAAGAACGGAAGGGGCAAGCTTGCAGCCGCAGCCGCCGCCATGGGCAAGGCTGGTGAGACGGAAGGCGGTATCAGTCATGCGGGGAGTCCCTCACTGGTTCGTCGGGCGAGACCCCCGCCGCGAAGGGCGGGGGTTCGGCACGCGAAAGGTTCAGACCGAAATCTCGGTCGCGCGGATGGAATAGCGGAAGGTGTCGGGGTCGAGGCAATCCAGCCGGCCGGCCACGGTCTCCGCCTGGGGATACATGAGAAAGCCCACCTTCGGCCCCTTGGAGCCGGGCAGCGCCACGTCGTGGGCCACGTTATAGGCCATCCAATTGCCTTCCCAGGCGCCGAACAGGGTCTTGCGGGCCGCCACCACCTTGGGATCGTCGATGCCCAGCTTTCCCGGCGGCTCCTCCAGCACGACCTTGCGCACGTCGGCGGGGTCCATGGGCACCCAGCCGTAGCCGGAGAGGAACACTTCCGAGCGGCAATGCTGCGCCTTCGTCACCACCTCGGAATTGGCGCCGAGGCTCTTGTAGCCGAATTTCGAGGGCGCCACGCGCAGGCCGTAGACATCGCGGGCGGGAATGCCGGCGGCGCGCACCAAACCGACGAACAGGGCATTCAGGTCCGCGCACTTGCCGCCGAGATCGCCGCTCTTCAGCAAGGCCGCGATATCGCCCACCCCGCAGCCGCGGGTTGCCGGGTTGCGATAGGTGTTCTCCACGATCCATTCATAGATCGCGCGCACCTTCGTGACCTCATCCTTGGCGCCGGACGTGATCTTGTCCGAGGTCTGCTTGACGATGCCGTCGGTGGGGATGAGGTCGGTGGCGGCGAGGAAGGTCACACGCTCCTTTTCCCCGAGCGGGGCGGCGGTGCCGGGCTTGGACAAGTCTACCGCCCGGTCGCGGGTGGCGATCTTGCTAGTGATCTCCACCGAGGGCGCGGGCTGGCTGGCCGACCATTCGAGCGCCAGCATCTGCGCGCCAAATTTCGGATCGCCCACTACCTCGGCAGTGGCGGCATTGGTGGACCAGGTGCTGCCGCCGGGGCGGAACCATTGGTCCTCGGAGAACGCCGGCAGCGGCACCCAGGCGCGCACCGGGCCGTCGGTCTTGCCATCCGGCTTCGTCACGTCCAGGCGCGTCACCACCTGAAAATTGCGCCAGGCGCCGGGCTGGGGCGCGAACACGGTCTGCGCCCAGGCTCCGGCCGGCAGCAGGGCGGCGGCGGAAAGGGCCGCACCGGAAACCACAAAATCGCGACGCGTAATCATTGTGTGGGTCCTCCAGAAGGTGGATTGGTTAAATCTTGGGCCGGGTGGGCCGGGGAGCTGAGGGGAAACAATGCGGCGATCGTCCGGTCGTTCTCGGCGCGATCCCAATCCACCGGGCCCTGCGCCTGCGCGTGCACGCGGCCGTCCGGTCCCACGAGCAGGCTGGAGGGCAGCACGCTGACCTCCCAGGCCCGTGCGGCCTGCCGCTCTCGGTCCATCAGGATGGGAAACGCGACCGGGGTGGTGTCGAGGAACCGGCGCACCCGCGCGTCCACCTCCCCCACGTCCACGGAAAGCAGGGTCATGGGCCGGTCGGCGAAGCGCGCGGCGAGGCGATTGAGCGCCGGCAATTCTTCCCGGCAGGGCTCGCACCAGGTGGCGAAGAAATGCACCAGCACCACCCGCCCTCGAAGTGCGGCGCTGTCGATGACCGCGGCTGGCGCCCCCACAGGGACGAGCGTTTCCAGCGCAAGCGGCGGCGCGGCGGCGGACGCAAGGGCGTGGTCTTCGCCCGTGACGAGGAGGCCAGCACTTCCTTGGGCGGCGGCGGGGGCGGAAACACACAGCAGGCCGGTGAAAAGCGCGGGCAACAGCAGCGCAACGAAAGCCTGCGGTCGGCCCTCAGCGCCGCGCATCCCTTGCTTCGGCTTGATGTTACAGCTGAGCGGCCCTGCACTGGGCCAATCGCGGAGACGGAACAGCGCGCACACGAATGCCCTTCCCTTGCCGTATGGGCAAGGGATTATGGCATCCGAAATATCGCCCCGAACCTCGGGAGCCGGCGTCAAGTCCACACGCAAATGGTGCGCCTGCCCCTCGGATCGGTCAATCGGTACGCCATCAATATTTCGTGGTACGTCTGGCAAAGACATATGACGCGCGCAATGTTCTTCGCATCTGCAGCAATTTTTAAAATGTTCATTTCGCTGACGCAGCGTCGCCTTGAAAATGTTTGCGAGTAAAAAGCAAATGAGAGCGCGTCGTTTTCTTGAGACACGCGCATTTGTGCTCGCGAAGTTTGACATGGTTCCAATTCCAAAATACCGTCGTGAGGAGCCGGAATCCCGGACAAGGGTGAGTTTTTCCCCTTTTGATTGTCCCCCGTTGGGGGCACTTATCGGAGGTCTTCTTCGATGAACATGGAGCTCTCGCGGCGCCAGTTCTTGAAAACGGCGGGTGCGGGAATCGCAGGCACGTCTCTCGGAGCGTTCGGCTTCGGAGGCGTAGAACAAGCCTACGCAGATTCCATCCGCCCCTTCCGCCTTTTCAATACGACTGAGACGCGCAACACCTGCACTTATTGCTCGGTGGCCTGCGGCATCCTGATCTATTCCAAGGGTGATCTGAAAAAGGGCGAAAAAGCCGAAATCACCCATATCGAGGGCGACGTCGACCACCCCACCAATCGCGGCACCCTGTGCCCGAAGGGCGCGGCCCTCCTCGACATCGTGCATTCCAAGACCCGCCTGCATCACCCCATGCTACGCAAGGCCGGCTCCGACAAGTTCGAGCAGGTCAGCTGGGATGTGGCGCTGGACAAGATCGCGCGGGTCCTCAAGGACGACCGCGACAAGAACTTCATCGCCAAGAACAATGACGGCGTGACCGTCAATCGCTGGGTGACCACCGGCTTCCTCGCCGCATCGGCCACCACGAACGAAACCGCCTGGTGCACGTACAAGGTCGTGCGCAGCGCCGGCATGTTGGTATTCGACAACCAAGCGCGGGTTTGACACGGCCCCACGGTGTCCAGTTTGGGCCCAACTTTTGGCCGTGGCGCGATGACCAATTCGTGGACTGATATCAAGAACACGGATCTGGTTGTCATCATGGGCGGTAATGCCGCCGAGGCGCACCCTTGCGGGTTTAAATGGGTTACGGAGGCGAAAGCCACCCGTGGCGCGAAGCTCGTCGTGGTCGATCCGCGCTATACGCGGTCGGCGGCGGTGTCGGATTATTATGCGCCGATCCGCCAGGGCACGGACATCGCGTTCCTCAATGGCGTGATCAATTACTGCATCCAGAACAACAAGGTGCAGTGGGATTATGTGAAGGCCTTCACCAACGCGACCTATGTCGTGAAGGACGGCTTCGAGTATAAGGACGGCCTGTTCACCGGCTATGACGAAACCAAGCGGGACTACAACCGCTCGACCTGGGACTACCAGATCGGCGCCGACGGCTATGCTGTGGTGGACGATACGCTGGAAAACCCCCGGTGCGTCTGGAACCTGCTGAAACAGCACGTCTCCATCTACACCCCGGAGATGGTCGAACGGATCACCGGCACGCCGAAGGACAAGTTCCTGAAGGTGGCGTCGATGATTGCCGAATGCTCGGCGCCGAACAAGACCATGACCTCGATGTACGCGCTCGGCTGGACCCAGCATTCCAAGGGGTCGCAGAACATCCGCACCATGGCGATGCTCCAGCTCATTCTGGGCAATATTGGCGTGCGCGGCGGCGGCATGAATGCCTTGCGCGGCCATTCCAACATCCAGGGGCTGACCGACGTCGGGCTCATGTCCAACATGATCCCCGGCTATCTGACGCTGCCGACGGAGAAGGAACCCGACTTCGCGACCTACATGTCGAGCCGCGGGTTCAAGCCGCTGCGGCCGAACCAGATGAGCTACTGGCAGAACTACAAGAAGTTCATGGTGAGCTTCCTGAAGTCCATGTGGGGACCAGCGGCCACGGCGGAAAACAACTTCGCCTTCGACTGGCTGCCCAAGCTCGACGTGCCGGCCTACGACATCCTGCGGGCCTTCGAGCTGATGAAGCAGGGCAAGATGAACGCCTATATCTGCCAGGGCTTCAACCCCCTGCAGGCGTTCCCCAACAAGGCCAAGCTCGCCGAGGCCCTCGCCAAGCTCAAGCTGCTGGTGATCATGGATCCCCTGCAGACCGAGACCGCGCGCTTCTGGGAAAACCACGGCGTCTACAACCCGGCCGACCCGGCGCAGATCCAGACCGAGGTGATCCAGCTCCCCACCACCTGCTTTGCGGAGGACGAGGGCTCGCTGGTGAATTCCGGTCGCTGGATCCAGTGGCACTGGGCCGCCGGCACGCCGCCGGGCGAGGCCAAGCCGGACACCTGGATCATGTCGCAGATCTATCTGCGCATGAAGAAGCTGTACGAAAAGGAAGGGGGCGCGTTCCCCGACCCGATCGTCAATCTTACCTGGAACTACAAGGACCCCAACGAGCCCACGCCCGAGGAGCTGACCAAGGAGCTCAACGGCTACGTGGTCTCGGACGTGGCGGACCCCAACGATCCGACCAAGAAGCTGCTGGAAGCCGGCAAACAGCTCGCCACATTCGGCGTGCTGCGCGACGACGGCTCGACCGCGTGCGCGAACTGGATCTATTCCGGTTCGTTCACCGAGGCCGGCAACATGATGGCCCGGCGGGACAATTCCGATCCCGACGACACCGGCGCCTATCTGAAATGGTCGTTCTCGTGGCCCGCCAACCGGCGCATCCTGTACAATCGCGCCTCGTCCGACATCAACGGCAAGCCCTGGGACGACACCCGCAAGCTGCTGTGGTGGGACGGCGCCAAATGGACCGGATATGATGTGCCGGACATCGCGCCCACCGCCAAGCCGCAGGATGTCGGCCCGTTCATCATGAACCCGGAAGGCGTGTCCCGCCTGTTTGCCCGGGGCATGATGCGCGAGGGCCCGTTCCCGGTGCATTACGAGCCGTTCGAGAGCCCGATCACCAATGTGATCGCCCCCAAGGTGCGGGGCAATCCGGTGGCGCGCGTGTTCAAGGACGACTTCGCCCAGTTTGCGGAAGTCGGCTCGTCGGACTTCCCCTATGCGGCGACCTCCTATCGCCTCACGGAGCATTTCCACTACTGGACCAAGAACAACCATGTGAACTCGGTCCTTCAGCCGGAATTCTTCGTGGAGATCTCGGAGCAACTGGCAAAGGAGAAGGGCATTTCAAACGCCGGATGGGTGCGCGTGTGGTCGAAGCGCGGCTCGGTGTTCGCCAAGGCCTATGTGACGAAGCGCATCCAGCCGCTCGTCTGCGACGGCAAGACGGTGCACATCGTCGGCATCCCCATCCATTGGGGGTTTGTCGGCGCGGCCAAGAAGGGCTTCCCGGCCAATGTGCTGACGCCGTTCGTGGGCGATGCCAACATCGAGACGCCGGAGTTCAAGGCGTTCTGCGTCAACATCGAGCCCTCCACCGGGCCGGTGGCGTGAGGGAGGTGAAATAATGTTTCCCCCAGCCCCAAATCCCCCGGTTGCCCCCGTTGCCCCGAAATACGGGCAGCAGGATCTGATCCGTCGGTCGGCGTCCACCATAACGCCGCCCGCCCAGACGCAGACCGCCGTGGCCAAGCTCATCGACGTGTCGAAGTGCATCGGCTGCAAGGCCTGCCAGGCGGCGTGCCTGGAATGGAACAATCTCCATGAGGAGATCGGGACGTTCAACGGCACCTACACCAACCCGCCGGACCTGACGCCCAACACCTTCACCCTGATGCGCTTCACGGAATGGACCAATCCGGAAACGCAGAACCTGGAATGGCTGATCCGCAAGGACGGCTGCATGCATTGCGCGGACCCCGGCTGCCTGAAGGCGTGCCCGGCGCCCGGCGCGATCGTGCAATATTCCAACGGCATCGTGGATTTCGACCACGATAAGTGCATCGGCTGCGGCTATTGCGTGAAGGGCTGCCCCTTCAACATTCCCCGCATCTCGCAGGTGGACCACAAGGCGTACAAATGCACCTTGTGCTCGGACCGTGTCGCGGTGGGCCAGTGGCCCGCCTGCGCCAAGGCGTGCCCCACCCAGGCGATCGCCTTCGGCACCAAGGACGACATGAAGAAGTGGGCCGACGGGCGCATCAAGGATCTGAAGTCGCGCGGCTTTGCCAATGCCGGCCTCTATGATCCGCCGGGCGTCGGCGGCACCCACGTCATGTATGTGCTGCAGCATGCGGACCAGCCGGAAATCTACGCCGGCCTGCCCAAGAACCCGACCATCAGCCCGGTGGTCGAGATCTGGAAGGGCATGACGAAGTACGTCGGCTTCGCCGCGATCGGCCTCGCGGCCGCAGCGGGCGTGCTCCACCATCTCGTCGCCGGCCCCAACAAGGTCAGCAACGAGGATGAGGAAAACGCCGAAAAACTCACCGGGAGTGACCCGCGATGAGCAATGACTATGACGTCGAATCCGGCGACGGGGTCCACAAGGGCCGCCCCGTCACCGTCGACCGCTACACGCTCGGTGCGCGCATCAACCACTGGATCACGGCCATCAGCCTGATCCTGCTGGCGCTTTCCGGCATGGCGCTGTTCAGCCCCTCGCTGTTCTTCCTCACGAACCTGTTCGGCGGCGGACAGTGGACGCGCGCGATCCATCCGTGGATCGGCGTGGTGCTGTTCTTCTCCTTCGCCGGCCTGTTCCTGCGCTTCTGGCGTGCGAACCTGTGGAAGGCGGAGGACGGCACCTGGCTCGCGCGCATTCGCGACGTGCTTGGCGGCCATGAGGAGCGGTTGCCCGAAGTGGGTAAATACAATGCCGGCCAGAAGTTCGTGTTCTGGGGCATGTCGTTCCTGATCATCGTGCTGATCACCAGCGGCTTCGTGGTGTGGGACCAGTATTTCTACCAGTTCACCACCATTCCGCAGAAGCGGGTCGCGATCCTCGTGCACGCACTGGCCGCGGTCGCCATCATCTGCGTATGGATCGTCCACGTCTATGCGGCGATCTGGGTTCGTGGCACCATTGGCGCCATGACGAAAGGTCAGGTGACCGGCGGATGGGCCTGGCGCCACCATCGCAAATGGCTGCGCGAGCTGGTGTCCAAGGACAAGCCGGGTCGCACGCCGGCGGAATGATGGCTCCGCACGGGGGGTGGCGCTCGGCCGGCGCCCCTTGATTCCGGCGCGCGGTCACATAGGTCTGAAACGCGTGGGGGCGGAGTGCCGATAAGGCGGCTCCGCCCCCGTGCTTCTGTCCCTGAGTTTGAACCACGTGGCCCGTGGGGTTCGTGAGGATTGGCATGTCACAGTTTTCCGGCGATCCGGGCGCCATTGAACCCGATCCGAGTGTCATTGGCGGCATCGCCCAGCCTCCCCTGGCCATATTTCCCGATCCGCCCGCTTTGTTCGCCAAACGGGCCCAGCGCTTCCGGGATTTGGCGCCGCACAGCGAGCTTCGGCCGTACCTGCTGTTCCTCGCCGAGCTGGTGCAGGCGCAGCATGACATCCAGGATGGCCTGCCCGAGCCGATCCTTCCCGACGGGGCGGCGCGCAAGCGCGCGGCGGAATTCGCCATGCCGCCGCTGGACCGGGCGCAATTCACCTATGACGACGCGTTCGGCACCACGTTCGACCGGCTTCTCCATGCCATGCAGGCGGTGGAAAAGCCCGATGCGGCCGCCGCGGCGCTCGATGCGGTCATGCGCGCCCCGCCGCTGGCTCGGGAAGCGATGATCCTGAACGTGCTGGCGGATTCCATTCCCGCGGAGACGATGGCGGAGCACATCTATGTGGCCGCCGCGCTCCAGGTGCATTTCGCCCGCCTCGCGGCGCGCCTCGATGCGAAGGCGCTGGTCACGCTCGGCGATGGCGTGTGCCCCTGCTGCGGCGGGCCGCCGGTCTCCAGCCTGATCGTCGAATGGCCGAGCGCGCCGGGCGCGCGCTATTGCGCCTGTTCGCTGTGCGGCACCTTGTGGAACCAGGTGCGCGTGCGGTGCGTGCTGTGCGGCTCGACCAAGGGGATCGGATTGCAGGAGGTCGAAGGCGCCTCGGGCGCCGCCAAGGCGGAGACCTGCGATTCCTGCCACAGCTACACGAAGCTTTTCTATCAGAACAAGGATGCGGCGGCGGAGCCGGTCGCCGATGATGTCGCCTGGCTCGGGCTCGATCTGCTGATGCGGGACGGCCCCTATCGGCGCGGCACGTTCAATCCGTTCCTGCTCGGCTATTGAGGCGGCCGCCATGCGCGATCCCGCCCTCGCCGCGCGCGACGCCCTGCGTGCGCTTCCCTCCGTCGATCAGGTGCTCAATCTGGAGACGGCCCGGGCCGCGTTGAGCCGTCACGGCCGCGCCGCTGCAACGAAAGCCGTGCGCGCGGCGCTCGATGCCGCCCGCGCCGCCACCCGTGCCGGTGCCCCGGCAGCCAGCGCCGACGAGCTCGCGGGCGCCGCGCTGCGCGTTCTGGAGGCGGAGGCGCAGCCGAGCCTGCGCGCGGTCTTCAATCTCACCGGCACGGTGCTGCACACCAATCTCGGCCGCGCCATTCTCAGCGAGGAAGCGATCGTAGCTGCCACCGCGGCCATGCGCAGCGCGGTGGCGCTGGAATTCGACGTGGAAAGCGGCAAGCGCGGCGAGCGCGACGACCATGTGCGCGCGCTTTTGTGCGAGCTCACCGGCGCGGAGGATGCGACGGTGGTGAACAACAATGCCGCCGCCGTTCTGCTGGTGCTCAACACCCTCGCGCTCGGCAAGGAGTCCATCGTCTCACGCGGCGAGCTGATCGAGATCGGCGGCGCCTTCCGCATGCCGGACATCATGGCCCGGGCCGGCACCACTCTGGTGGAGGTCGGCACCACCAATCGCACCCATCCCAAGGATTATGCCGGGGCCATCGGCCCGCAGACCGGGCTGGTCGTGAAGGTGCACACCTCCAATTACCGCATCGAGGGGTTCACGGCCGAAGTCTCGCCCCGTGACCTCGCCGACATCGCGCACGAACGCGAAGTGCCGTTGTTCCACGACCTCGGCTCCGGGACGCTGGCGGATCTCGCGCGCTACGGCCTGGTGCACGAGCCGACGGTGCGGGAAAGCATCGATGACGGGGCCGATATCGTCACCTTCTCCGGCGACAAGCTGCTAGGCGGCCCGCAGACCGGCTTCATCGTCGGCCGGCGGGATCTGATCGCCGCCATCAACAAGAACCCCATGAAGCGGGCCCTGCGGGTGGACAAGATCCGCCTTGCGGCGCTGGAAGCCACCTTGCGGCTCTATCGCGATCCGGACCGGCTCGCGACCCGCCTGCCGACGCTACGTCTGCTCGCCCGGCCGCTCGCCGAGATGCAGGCGCTGGCGGAGCGGCTGAAGCCTCTGTTCGCCGCGCGCCTCGGCACCGGGTTCACGGTGTCCATCGTGCCCTGCAAGAGCCAGATCGGCTCCGGCGCGTTGCCGCTGGAAACCTTGCCGAGCGTCGCGCTCGCCCTCGCGCCCGTGGACCGCAGCGGGCGGGCGCTAGACGCGCTGGCGCGCGCGCTGCGCGCCTTACCGGTCCCGGTCATCGGCCGCATCGAGGATGGGGCGGTGCTGCTGGATCTGCGGTGCCTGCTGGACGAGACGGGCTTCAGCGCCGCGATCGCTCAGTTCGCGGCACCAGAAAGCGAGCGGGCCCATGGGGTGGCTTGACCTGCTGCGCGGGCGCAAGGCCGCCCCGTCCGCAGCACCAAAGGACCCGCAGGCCGCGCCCGCTGATCCCGAGGCCCGCATGGCCGAGGCGCTCGCGGCGGCGCAGGCGGGCGATTACGAAACCGCGCTCTATCTTTGGGAAGGGCTGGCGCGTGCCGGTGGCGCCCGGGCGCAGAACAATATCGGCGCCTGCTTTGCCGAGGGGCTGGGCGTGGAGCGCGATCCCGCCCTCGCCTTCCGCTGGCTGCATCTCGCCGCCGAGAATGGCGATCCCGTGGGCCAGCGCAATCTCGCGGCCCTGTATTTCAAGGGCGAAGGCGCGCCGCAGGATTATCTGCGGGCGGCCGAGCTTTATCGCGCCGCCGCCGACCAGGGTGACGCGCCCGCTCAGGACATGCTGAGCTGGATGCTCCTGGAAGGCGAGGTCGTCCCCTTCGACGCCGCTGCCGCCCGCCGCTTCGCGGTGCTGGCGGCGGACCAGGGAATAGCCTCCTCCATGACCCGCCTCGGCATGCTCTATCACAATGCCCTGGGGGTCGAGCGCGACCCGGCCGAGGCGGCGCGCTGGTGGCGGCGCGGCGCCGAGCGCGGCGATGCCGACGGCCAGGCCATGCTGGGCGCCGCCCATCACATCGGCTCCGGCGCGCCGCGCGATCCGCTCGCCGCCTATGAATGGCTCCTGCGTGGCTATCACGGTGGCAGCGGCCTTGCGGCGCCGTTCATGGACGCGGTGCGCGCCACGCTCTCGCCGGACCAGGAAGCGGAGGCCGAACGGCGCGCCGCTTTGCCCCTTCCCGCCCCGGAGCCGTTGCCATGATCATCGGCACCGCCGGCCATATCGACCACGGCAAGACATCGCTGGTGCGCGCGCTCACGGGCGTCGATACCGACCGCCTGAAGGAAGAGAAGGCGCGCGGCATCACCATCGACCTCGGCTTTGCCTATCTGCCGCTGGAGAAGGGCGAGACGCTGGGCTTCATCGACGTTCCGGGCCACGAACGCTTCGTCCACACCATGCTGGCCGGGGCGAGCGGCATCGATTTCGTGCTGCTGGTGGTGGCGGCGGACGACGGGGTGATGCCGCAGACGCGCGAGCATCTCGCCATCGTCGATCTGCTCGGCGTCTCCCGTGGGCTCGTCGCCCTGACCAAGGCGGACCTCGTGGACGAGGTGCGCCGCGCCGAGGTCACGGCGCAGATCGCGGCCACGCTCGCGGGAACGGCCCTTGAAGGCGCGGAGATCGTGCCGGTCTCCACCGTGACGGGCGAAGGCGTGGCGCAGGTGCGCCAGCGCCTCGTGGACGCGTCCAAGCATCTGGCGCAGCGCGCCGCCTCCGGCCGGTTCCGCCTCGCGGTGGATCGCTCTTTCACCCTCTCGGGCGCGGGAACGGTGGTCACCGGCACGGTGCTGTCCGGCGTGGTGCGGGTGGGTGACCGCGTGGTCGTCAGTCCCTCCGGCCTCGCCGCGCGCGTGCGCTCCATCCGCGCCCAGGACCGGCCGGCGGAGGAAGGGCGAGCCGGCGATCGCTGCGGCCTCAATCTTGTCGGCGACGGCATCACCAAGGACGCCATCGCCCGCGGCGACGTGGTGCTGGACCCGAGCCTCCACGCGCCCTGCGATCATATCGACGCCACCTTGACCGTGCTCGCCAGCGAGGCGAAGCCGGTGGGCCAATGGTTTCCCGTGCGCCTGCACACCGCATCGCGGGAAGTCGGCGCCCGTGTGGTGCTGCTCGGCGAGTCCCTCGCGCCGGGCGCGAGCGGCCTGGTGCAATTGGTTCTGGAGCATCCGATCGCGGCGGCCGCGGGCGATCGCTATGTGGTGCGCGACACCTCGGCCCAGCGCACCATCGGCGGCGGGCGCTTTCTCGACCTGCGCGCGCCGAGCCGCAAGCGGCGCAGCCCCGAGCGCATCGCCCAGCTCGCCGCCCATGCCCTGCGCGACCCGCGCGATGCGGTCCTTGCCCTGTGCGAGACCGCGCCCTTCTATCTCGACCTGCCTGCCTTCGTGCGCGACCGCGCCCTCGCGCAGTCCGAGGCCGATACGATCGCCGAGGCCCTCAATCTCGTGCGCCTGCCCATGGGCGAGAGCGCGCTCGCGCTGTCCGCCGGGCGTTGGCAGGCCCTGCACGACGCCCTGATCGCCCGGCTCGAAGCCTATCACGCGGAAAATCCCGATCTGGCGGGCATGGGGCGCGAGCGCCTGCGCCTGCAATTGTCCCCTCGCCTCCCCGCCCCCGCCTTCCTCGCCGCCTTGCAGACCATGGCGCGCGCGGGCGAGATCGCGCTCGATGGCGCCTGGGTGCGGCGCGCGCATTTCGAGGTGCGGCTGACGGCGCGCGACGAAACGCTGTGGGCGCAGGCGCTGCCGCTGCTCCAGGGCGCGGAGCGATTCCGCCCGCCGCGCGTGCGTGACATCGCGAACCTGCGCGCCCAACCCGAAGCAGACGTGCGGCGCATGTTTAAGCTGCTCGGGCGGATGGGACGCGTCGACGAGATCGCGCACGATCATTTCTTCCTGCGCAGCACGGTCGCCGAAATGGTGGATATCGTGACGCGCCTGGGCGCCGAGCACGCCAGCTTCACCGCCGCCCAATTCCGTGACGAGGTGGATAACGGGCGCAAGGTGGCGATCCAGATCCTCGAATTCTTCGATCGCCACGGCGTGACCTTGCGCCGGGGCGATCTGCGCCGCATCAATCCCCATCGGCTGGACCTGTTCCGCGCGCCGGGCGATGATGCGCCGGCACAGGAACGGGCGGGAGCGCCGCAAACCTACGGAAGAGAAGCGTCCCTGGTGGGGCGTCCGGACTTCAAATCCGGGAGGGGCCGCGAGCCGGTCCTTGGTGGGTTCGACTCCCACTCTCTTCCGCCAAATCCACCGACGCCAAATCCAGCAACTCCCAATCCACCAACGCCAAGCCCGCAAACGCCAAGCCCACCCGCTCGCACGGGCACGCCCGCGCGCAAAGGGGCAGAAGCCGCCAAGGCGGCGCGAGGACGCCGATGACCGTGCTTTCCGCCTATCTCGCCAGCCTTGAGACGGCAGCCGCAGCCGCGGAGCAGGCCGAGGTCGACTTCCGACGCGAAACCGAGGCGCGCGCGGCCGTGCTCGCCAATGCCCGCGCCCACGCCTATCGCCGCAGCAATTTGATGGCCACCCTGGCCACCCTGGCCGAAGGGGCGGAAACGCCGGAACTGGCGGTGGCGGCGGTTCAGGCGCATCTGCGCGTGCGCCTCGGCTGGGACGACATGAGCGATGCCCGCGATGCGGTCCTCAGCCGCTTCGCCCCCGTCGCCCTCGCCCTGTTTGCCGCCGCGCATCCCGTCGAACCGGGCAGCGGATCAAGCGACGCGGACCAGGAGCCCGATCCTGCCGCTGCACTGGCCGCGTTCGAGAATTGGTACAGCGAGACGCGCGAAAGCCCGTTTTGGTATCTCTTCGAGCACTACATCCCGGAGACACCCCGTGTCGATTACTAGCCGCAAGGCGGGCGGCGGCAAGCGTGCCGGCCGCGATGATGCGACCGAATTCGACCTCTGGCTGCAGGAAACCTTCTCGAAAGAAGGGGCCTTCACCGCGCTCGTGGTGCTGGTGAAGATCGGCGGGCTGGAAGTGGCGCCGCTGGCCTCCACCTTCTTCAACATCATCGGCGACGAGATCCGCTGGCCGCAGATCGTCGCGCTGTTCGCGGGCTCCGGCAAGCAATGGGACGGCGCGGCTTTCTTCCCGGTGCTCGATTCCGGCGGTCCGCTGCTCAATGGGGAAGCGCGGGCGCGTCTGCGGGCTGTGGAGGCGCGCGTGAAGGCGGACCGGCTGGTCCTCAACGAAGGCCATTTCTTCGATGCCTGGGGCCGGCGGCTGAAGATCGAGGAAGCCACCGCCCATTGAGCGCCGGTCGCGCCCGCGCAGCTTCAGCGGATGGGAAAATCGAAATAGGTGTCGGGAAACGGCTCGTTCGCGAGCGTGAAGTGCCACCACTCCTTCTCGAACGGCACGAAGCCGTGGCGCACCATGGCGTCCGCCAGCATCCGCCGGTTCGCCCGCTGCTGCGGCGTCACGGAGGTGTCGCCCGGCCAGGAGCGCGGGCTGAACAGATCGAACGGCGTGCCCATGTCCAGCTCCCGTCCGCTCGCGGCGTCGATCAGCGTGAGATCGAGCGTCGAGCCGCGCGAATGGCCGGAGCGGGCCGCGATATAGCCCTCGGCGAACAGGTCCTTCTTATCCACGTCGGGATAATAGCGCGCCTTGGTGTGCTGGTCCGCGAGGTCCGCCGCCCAGCGCGCGAAATGCGCCACCGCCCGCGTCGGCCGGTAGCAATCGAAAATCAGCAGCTCGAGGCCCGTCTTGCGCAGGTCCGCTTCCACCCCGGCAAGGGCCTGGGCGGCGGGCCGCGTGAGATAGCACCGCGCGGCCTCGTAGCCGTCGACGCGCGCGCCGACGAAATTGTCGGCGCCGTGGTAGCGCACGTCGAAACGCGCGCCGGTCAGAACCGACGCCACGTCGACGAAAGCGGCCGGCGGCGCGTCCTGCGCTTCAACGGCGGGCGCAATCCCGCCCATGGCGAGGGCGAAGGCGGCGGGCTTCACGATGCGGTCGATCATGGGGGTCCGGAACAGCACGAGGAGAAGAGGCAGAATAAACCAGCCGGCCGCGCGCGCCACCCCACGCGCCGGCGCGTTCTGGGGCCGCCCGCAGCGCTGCGCCGGCGCCGGCCATTGCAAGGGCGGGGCGGCTCTGGCATGTGAGGGCGCACTTTCGCACTGCACTCCAATTCGCATCGGTGCCGGCCACCCATGAAGACCATCATCGTCACCGGAGCCGCGGGACTCGTCGGACAGAATCTCGTGCCGCGCCTGAAGGCCCGCGGCTATCGGGTCGTCGGCATCGACAAGCACCCTGCGAACACCGCCCGGCTGCGGCAGCTTCACCCGGACATCGAGGTGATCGAGGCCGATCTCAGCCAGCCCGGTCCCTGGATGGACGCCTTCGCCGGTGCCGATGCCGTGGTGGTCAACCAAGCGCAGATCGGCGGGCTCGACCGCTCGGAGTTCGTCGCCAATAACGTTACGGCCACGGAGCGGATCATCGAGGCGGTGCGCCAGCATGGCGTGCCCTATTTCGTCGCCATCTCCTCATCCGTGGTGAATTCGGAAGCCAAGGATTTCTATGTGGAGACGAAGACCGCGCAGGAGCGCTTCGTCGACACGGTCGAAACGCCCCATGTTGTGCTGCGCCCGACGCTGATGTTCGGATGGTTCGATCGCAAGCACCTCGGCTGGCTGCGGCGTTTCATGGACCGCGTCCCGGTGTTCCCGATCCCCGGCTCCGGCAAGTTCCGCCGCCAGCCGCTCTATGCCGGCGATTTCTCCGCCATCATCGCATCGGCGATCGAGAGCCGGATCACCGGCACCTACGATATCTCCGGGCGCACCGAGATCGACTATATCGACATCATCCGGCTCATTAAGAGCATCACCGGCGCCAAGGCCCGCATCGTCAAGATCCCTTATGCGGCCTTCTACGCCTTGCTGAAGACCTATGCGCTGGTGGACAAGAATCCGCCGTTCACGGTCAACCAGCTCCAGGCCCTGGTGATCCCCGAGGTGTTTCCGGTGATCGATTGGCCGAAGATCTTCAACGTGCCGGAAACGCCTCTGAAGCAGGCGTTCGAGGAAACCTTCCTCGATCCGCGCTATTCCCAAATCATCCTGGACTTCTAGGAGCGACCCGCATGACGAAGACCGTCATCATCGGAGCGGGCGCCATGGGCCTTGCGGCGGCCCATTACGCCCTCAACCTCGGCCATGACGTGGATGTGGTGGAGGCCGACGCGGTCGCCGGCGGCATGGCGGCGCATTTCGATTTCGACGGGCTTTCCATCGAGCGTTTCTATCATTTCGTCTGCAAGCCGGACGCGCCGACCTTCGCGCTGATGGCGGAACTGGGCATCGCCGACAAGATGCGGTGGCGGCCGACCTCCATGGCCTATTTCAAGGACGGCGGCCTGCATAAATGGGGCGATCCCATTTCCCTGCTCGCCACCTCCCTGCTGAACCCGGTGGAGAAGCTGCGCTACGGGCTGCAGATGTTCGCGACCTCCAAGCGCCGCTCGTTCGACGATCTGGAAACGGTCTCGGCCCGCGACTGGATCGAGAAGGGCTCGGGCGCGCGCGTCTATGACAAGCTCTGGCGCCGCCTCATGGAGCTGAAATTCTACCAATATGCCGACGACGTCTCGGCCGCCTGGATCGCCACGCGCGTGCGGCGCATCGGCAATTCGCGCCAGTCCCTGTTCCAGGAACAGCTCGGCCATATCGAAGGCGGCTCGCAGACCCTGGTGGATGCGCTGATGCGTTCCATCGAGGGCCGCGGCGGGCGGGTGCATCTCTCCACGCCCTGCGAGCGGGTGGAGACGGCCGACGGCAAGGTCACCGGCGTGACGGCGGGCGGCCGCTTGTTTCCCGCCGATGCCGTCATCTCCACGGTGCCGACGCCGTTCGTCTCGCAATTGGTGCCGAGCCTCCCGCAGGCCTCGAAGGACGCCTATGACGCGATCCGCAACATCGGCGTGATCTGCGTGCTGCATAAGCTGAAGCGTTCGGTGACGCCGCATTTCTGGGTCAACATCGTGGATTCCGAGATCGAGATCCCCGGCATCATCGAGTTTTCAAACCTGCGGGCCATGCCGGATACGGTGGTCTACGTGCCCTATTACATGCCGCACGACCACAAGAAGTGGCAATGGTCCGACGAGGAACTGATCGCCGAAAGCTACAGCTATCTGCGGCGCGTCAATCCGGCCTTGTCCGAGGGCGACCGCCTCGCCTCCCGCGTCGGCCGGCTGCGCTATGCGCAGCCCTTGTGCGAGCCAGGGTTCGCCGCGAAGATCCCGCCGATCCGCACGCCCATCGCCGGCCTGCAGATCGCCGACACCTGCTTCTATTATCCCGAGGATCGCGGCGTTTCCGAAGGCGCGCGGCTCGCCAAGGAAATGGCGGCGGCGATCGGCACCGATCATGTTCCGCGTCGCGAGCCGGTCTTCGGTTGAGCCCGCGAAGCGATTGAAGAGATGAGATGCAGCGCCTGATCGCCCTTTATGTGAACGGCCAGTTCGGCAAATTCCTGCTCGCGGGCGGGTTCGCCGCGGCGATGAATTTCGCCAGCCGGTTCGGCTTCGATCTCTATTTCAATTATTGGGTCTCGGTCTGCCTCGCCTATCTGGTCGGCTTTCTCACCGCCTTCACGCTGAACCGTCTGTTCGTGTTTCCGGCCTCGGGCAAGCCGATGCACACGGAAATGTCCTGGTTCTTCCTGTTCAATGCCCTCGCCTTTCCCGTGGTGCTCGGCGCCTCGGTGGGGCTGGATCGGGCCTTCTCCCCGTTTCTCCCGGCGCCTCTGGCGGAGGCGGGCGCGCATGCCATCGCCATCATGCTGCCGGTGTTCGTGAATTTCGCCGCGCATAAATTCATCACCTTCCGCAGCCGGGCCTGACGGACCCTGCGCCGGGCGCAAAGCTGTGGTTCGCGGCCGCATCACGCCGGTCCGCGATTGCTGCGAGTGCGAAGCGCGACGATAATGGTGAATGGTTCAGCTTCGCATTCATCATCGCACCACCTATTTTTACCGCCAGCCGGTCGTCCTCGGGCCGCATCGCCTGATGCTGCGCCCGCGCGAGAGCCTGGACCTGCGGCTCATCACCATGAAGGTCGCGACCTTTCCGGCCAGCGTGCTGAGCTGGACTCAGGACGTGTTCGGCAATGCGGTCGCCACCGCTTCCTTCAGCGCGAGTTCGGAAACGTTGACGGTCGAAAGCTCGGCAGAGCTTGAGCATTATGCCTCCGCTTGGCCGGTGTTCGAGATCGCAGGCTCGGCGATGAATTATCCCTTCCGCCATTCCGACGATGAATGGACGGACCTCGGCGCACTCACGCGCCCGCAATATGCCGATCCCGCCGGGCGCCTTCAGGCCTGGGCCCGGAGCTTCGTGCGCTCGAATCCCACCAACACTCTGGCGCTGCTCAAGGATCTGAACGCGGGCATTCCCGCGAGCGTGCGCTATCAGAGCCGGGATGAGGAAGGCACGCAGACCCCGCTCCACACGCTGGATCGCGGATGGGGGTCGTGCCGCGATTTCGCGGTGCTCCTGGCGGAGGCGGCGCGCAGCCTCGGGTTCGGCGCGCGGATCGTATCAGGATATCTGCACACGCCCGGCTCCACGCTGCTCGGCAGCACGAACGCCGGCACCACCCACGCCTGGACTGAAATCTATGTGCCGGGCGCGGGGTGGATCACGTTCGACCCGACCAATGGCGGGGTCGGCGCCTCCAACCTCGTGCCCGTGTCCGTGGCGCGGACGATCGAGCAGACGGTTCCCGTCTCCGGCACCTATGTGGGTGCGAGCCACGATAGCCTCGGCATGTCGGTGGAAGTGCGCGTGACCTCCTGAGGCCGGCCCGTCAACGCCCCGGCTCGCCCTAGAGGCGGAGCACGATCTTGGCCGCGGCGGCGCGTCCCGTGTCGATATCCTGGAACGCGGCAATGCCCTGCGACAGGTCGCGCTCCTCGAACCAGTCGAGCGCGCCGAGGCGCCCCGAGGCAAGGGCATTCACCGTCGCGCGGAAATCGGCAGGCGTGTAGCAATAGGTGCCGCTGACAATGATTTCCTGAAGCGTGATGCGGCGCACGTCGAAGCCGTCCATCCCCGGCAGCAGCCCGGCGTGGACGATCACCCCGCCCGGCCGCACCAGCGCGCTGGCGCTCGCCCGCGTCGCCACCGCGCCCACCGCGTCGATGACGAGATCGATGCTGCTGTCCTCCGGCGCCCCGGCTTCCCCTGGCGCGTAGCACCGGAAATCTCCGGCCCGCGCCACCGTCGCCCGGCGTCCGGCGTGGGGCTCGGCGACAAAGATTTCGGCGGCGCCCTGCATGGCGAGAACCAGCGCCGCCGCAAGGCCGATGGCACCGCCGCCGATGACCAGGCAGCGCGCGGCCGAGAGCGGCATGTCCAGCAGCCGCGCCCCCTGGTTCACCGCGTGATAGGACACCGCCACCGGCTCGGCGAGCGCCGCCTTGGCAATGGGAAAATCCTCCGGGATCGCCACCAGATTGCGCTCGGGCACCCGCACCAGTTCGGCGAACGCGCCGGGGCGCGGCGGCATGGAGAGGATCTGGCGCGACGGGCACAGATGCGCCCGCCCCGCCTCGCAGGCCCGGCAGGTGCCGCATACGACCAGCGGGTTCACGGTGACGCGCTCTCCCGCGCGCGGCCCGCTGGCAATGCGCCCGGCCGCCTCATGGCCCAGCACCAGAGGGGCGGGACGGCGCGCATCATGCCCATGATAGGCATGCATGTCGGACCCACAGATGCCCACGGCCTCGACGCGCACCAGAACCTCGTCATTGCCCGGCACCGGCTCGGGGACTTCGCCCAGCACAAGGGAATGGGGGCCGGTATAGACCAGCGCTCTCATGGGAAAACCCTCATTTGGCGGTGAAGCCGCCGTCCACCGCCAGCACCTGCCCGGTGACATAGGCGGATGCGTCCGAGGCGAGGAAGACTACGGCGCCGTGCAGATCTTCCAGCGCCCCGTTGCGGCCGATCGCGGTCTGGGCGGCGTTGCGCGCCGTGCGCTCGGCATCCTCGAACACGGCGCGGGTCAGGGGCGTCGGGAAATAGCCCGGCGCGATGGCATTGCAGGTGATGCCCTTCGCCGACCATTCCTCCGCCATGGCACGGGTCAGCTGCGCGACCGCGCCTTTTGCCGCGCCGTAAGGAGCGGAATTGGGAAAGGCGCGGAAGGACTGGAGCGAGGCGATGTTGACGATCCGCCCCCAGTTGCGCGCCGCCATCGCCGGCGCCAGCACTTGCACCAGGCGGAACGGCGCGCGCACATGCACCGCCATGTGCGTGTCGAACGCGTCCATGGTCACATCCATGAACGGCTGGCGCAGGTTGATCCCGGCGGCATTCACCAAGATGTCGGGCACGCAGCCGCGCCGCGCCAGCTCGGCGGCGATGGCGTCCGGCCCCTCGGCCAGAGCGAGGTCGCCGGAAATCCATTGGCTGGCGATGCCCTCCGCCTGCAGGCCCCGGTCGGCGGCCTCCAGATCGGCGGGCCGGCGCGCAACCAGCACGACGGAGGCCCCGGCAAGGCCGAGCGCGCGGGCCAAGGTGTGCCCGATGCCGGAGTTTCCGCCGGTGATGAGTGCCGTATGCCCGGTCAGGTCGAACAGGGCCTGAAGGCGGAAGCGCGAAGAGGTCTCAGGCATCGACCGGAACACCCATATCGAAATTATGGCCGGGGAAATATTTTGCGAGCCGCGCATCGGCGGTGCGCGCATGGGCTTCCATGCCTTCCAGCCGCGAGATGCGGGCCGTCGCCTGGGCGATGGTCTTGCAGGCGTTGGCGTCCATGCGCTGCCAGGTGAGCGGCTTGAGGAATTTATGCACCGAGAGGCCGGCGGAGTAGCGGGCGGCGAACTTGGTGGGCAGGATGTGGTTCGGCCCGGACGTCTTGTCGCCGAACGCCACCGTGGTTTCCTCGCCCAGGAACAGCGAGCCGTAATTTGAGAGATTGGCGAGCCACCAGTCGAGATCGGACGCGTGCACCTCCAGATGCTCGCTGGCGTAGCGGTCCGACACCTCGACCAATTCCCCCCGCGTGTCGCACACGACCACCTCGCCATAGTCGTTCCAGGCGGCGGTCGCGGCATCGCGGGCGACCGGCGGCAATTCGGCGATCAGGCCGGGAATGCGGCGCATCACGTCCTCGGCCAGCACGCGGGAGGAGGTGAACAGCCAGGCCGGGCTTTCGTGCCCATGCTCGGCCTGCCCCACCAGATCCACCGCGACGATGTGCGCATCCGCCGTCTCGTCGGCGATCACCGCCACTTCGGAGGGGCCGGCGAACACGTCGATGCCGACCTTGCCGAACAGCATGCGCTTGGCTTCGGCGACGAACTTGTTGCCGGGCCCGACGATGATGTCCGCCGGCTTGCCGGTGAACAGGCCGAAGGCCATGGCGGCGATCGCCTGCACGCCGCCGAGCGTCATGACGATGTCGGCGCCGGCCACCTTCATGGCATAGAGCACGTACGGGTGGATGCCCTGCCCCCGGAACGGCGTCGAGCAGGCGACCACGGTCTGCACGCCGGCCGCCTTCGCGGTCGCCACCGACATATAGGCCGAGGCGATATGGGCATAGCGGCCGGTGGGCACATAGCAGCCGGCCACCGTGCAGGGCACCAGCTTCTGCCCCGCGACCAGGCCGGGCAGCAGTTGAACGGAAAAGTCCTGCACGCTGTCGCGCTGGGCCTCGGCGAACCGGCGCACCTGGGCGGCGGCGAAATCGATGTCGCGACGCACGATCTCCGGCACCTCGGCGGCGCGGCGCTCCATCTCCGCGCGGGTCACGAGGATATCGCCGTCCCATTTGTCCAGCTTCAGCGCATAGTCGCGCACCGCCTCTTCGCCGCGCCGCTCGATCTCGCCGAGCATGTCCGTGACCACCTGGCGCGCGGTGCCGGTTTCGCTCTCCGGGGTCTTGGTGGCCCGCTTCAGATACTCGATCGCCATCTTCAGTCTCCATGGGGTCCGGCCAGCGGCGCCGGTGTTGGATCATCACGCTCCGGCGCCGCCGCGAACGGCGTCAGTTGGACTTGTCGAACTCGGTGGCGAAGGCCTTCAGCTTGGGGTCGGCGCCCACCTGCTTCATGAAGCTGTCGCTCACATAGGTTTTGGGGTCGGGCGAGGTCGGGATGGTGCCGACATCGCTCATGAAGGTGCCGATGCGCGACAGCCAGGCGTCCAGCTCCGAGGCGCCCTTGCTGCGATCCATGAGGCGCAGCTGTTCGGCGAGGGTGAAGGTGGGGCGCAGGGCGAATTCCTGATCGATGGCAGCATCGGAGGCCTCGACCCCGCCCTGGGCATAGAATTGCTTCGCAAGCGCCTTCGCCTCCTTGGGGTGGGCCTTGGCCCAGCTCCAGGCGCGCACATAGACCGCGAGCACCTTCGCCACCGCCTCGGGATTCTGCTTGGCATAATCCGCCCGCACCACCAGCGCGCCGGGCACCACGGCATCGGCGTCGGCGCCGGAGCACAGCACCTTCGCGCCGGCCTTTTCTTCCAGCGTATAGGTATTGGGCGCCCACACGCCGACCACGTCGCCATTGTTGGAGATCATGGCCGAGATGATCTGCGCCTGCCCAAGGTTGACGAACTGCATGTCGGAGGAAGAGAGGCCCCACTTTTTCAGGCAATTGCGCGCGGCGTAATCGGCGGTGGAATTGGTGGTCAGCAGCAGCTTCTGGCCGGCCAGCTTCTTGGGGTCCTTGCGCAGGGCCTCCACCTTGTCGCCCCGCGCCATGATGGCATTGGTCTTGGATTCGTCATTGGTGATGCCGATGGTCATCAGCCCGAAGCGCGCCGCGCCGAGCACGGCGGGGACGGAACCGGTGCCGCCCACATCCCAGGAACTCGCCTGGGCAGCGGCCACCTGCGGCGCGCCGGCCGGGAAGGTTGCGAACGTGGGCGCGAGCCCCACATCCTTCCACCAGCCCTTTTCGGAGGCGATGTAGAACGGCAGCGCCCAATAGAGCGAGGGCTGATAGGAAATGTTGATCTTCTGCTCCTCGGCACGTGCCGCCGGGGCGATGGCGGTGGCGAGGCCAAGAGCCAGGACCGCTGCTTTCAGGCTTGTTTTCATGTGATGTTCCTCCCAGATCGGCCGCTTTGCGGCTCTCGATGGCGGCCCGTCCTTAATGGCCGGTGCCTGCCTTTTCCTCGCGTAGTGATTTCCAGATGTGCGTGCGCAGATGGACGAAGGAGTCCAGGTCCATCACATCCTCGATGCGGCTGTGGCGCTCCCAATTGTCGGCAAGGCGCACCGATTTCACGTCGACGATTTCCTTGATGCGACCCGGCCGCTTGCTCATGATCGCCACGCGATCGGCGAGATAGACCGCCTCTTCCACCCCGTGGGTGATGAAGAGCACGGTGCGCGGGTTGCGGCGGGCAAGGCGCACCAGTTCTTCCTGCATCACCACGCGGGTCTGCGCGTCGAGCGCGCCGAACGGCTCGTCCATCAGCAGCACCTGGGGATCGAGCACATAGGCGCGGGCGATGGCGACGCGCTGCTGCATGCCGCCCGACAATTGATGGGGATAGGCCTCCTCATAGCCGCCGAGGCCGATCATGCCCACGGCATCGGCGACGCGGGTGCGCCGCTCCTCCCGCGCCATGCCCTTGTTGCGCAGGCCAAGCTCGATGTTCTCGGCCACCGTCTTCCAGGGGAACAAGGCGAACTGCTGGAACACCACGGCCCGGTCCGGCCCCGGCCGGGTGACCACGCTGTTGCCCACCAGCACCCGGCCGGAGGTGGGAAACTCGAACCCCGCCGCGAGCCGCAGGCAAGTGGTCTTGCCGCAGCCCGACGGGCCCACGATGGCAAGGAATTCCTTGTCGGCCACATCGAGATTGATGCCTTCGAGGACGGAAACCGCATTTCCAAACGTCTTGCCGACAGTGTCGAAGCGGATGCTGCTCATGGGTCCTCACACTTTTCCGAGCCGGCGGCCGATGCGCGCTTCGACCCAACGCAGGGCGACGTCGATCAGGACGCCGACGAAACCGATGGCCAGCATGCCGACCATCACGGTGGGTGTTGAAACCGCGCTCTGCGCCTGGACCATCAGATAGCCGACCCCCGTGGAGGCCACGATCAGCTCCGCGCCCACCAGCGATTGCCAGCCAAGCCCCGCGCTGATGCGCAGGCCGGAAACGATGGAGGGGATGGAGGCGGGCAGCAGGACTTCCGTGATGATCCGCCGATTGGGCGTGCCGAGCATCTCGGCGGCTTCCAGATAGCGGGCATCCACATAGCGCGCGCCGCGATAGGCATTGATAAGACAGGGCGGAAACGCGCCGGAGAAGATGATCAGCACCGGGCCGCCGAAGCCGGTGCCGAACCACAGCGCCGCGAACGGCACCCAGGCGATCGGCGCGATGAAGCGCAGCGCATCGAACAGCGGGGTCACGATATCGTCCAGCAGGCGGAAGCGGCCCATCAGCAGGCCGAGCGGGATGCCGATCGCCACCGCCAGCAGATAGCCGCTGGCGAACCGCTGGAGGCTGGAAGCCAGATGCAGTTGAAGCGTTCCGCCAGCGAACGGCGTCGTCAGCAGCGCGAGCAGCCGCGTCACCACGGAGACCGGACCCGGCAGGAAGGCGGGATTCACGAGCCCGCTCGCCGACAGCCCGGCCCAGAAGGTGAGGAAAGCCAGGAAGCCGACGATGCCGAGCGCCAGGCGATGAAGCGGCGAGAGGGTCGCGGTCATACGCTCGCTCCCTTCACCCGCACCCAGGTCACCACATGGCGCTCGGCATAAGCGAGCACGCCGGTGGTGAGCGCGCCGAAGATGGCAACCGAGATCATCCCCACCAGGATCATGCCGGGGAACAGGTCTTGCTGGGCCACATTCAGCACATGCCCAAGCCCCGCCAGCGCGCCCACAAGCTCGGCGGCCACAAGGGTGGTCCAGCTCGCCTGGAGCGAAAGGCGCAAACCGGTGAAGATCATCGGCGCGGCGCCCGGCACCAGCACCTCGCGCACGAACCGCCATCGCGGCGTGCCGAGCATGCGCGCCGCCTCGATCAACGGCCGGTCGATGTTGCGCACCCCGGCATGGGTATTGATGACAGAGGGCACGAAGGCGGCGAAGAAGATCACCATGATCTTGGCGGCATCGCCCAGCCCGAGCCAGAGGATGGCGAGCGGAATCCAGGCCAGCGGCGGGATCGGGCGCAGCAGCAGAAAAACCGGGTTCAGCAGCGCCTCGGCGACCGGGTTCCAGCCCATCAGCAGGCCAAGCGGCACGCCGACCAGGATCGAAGCCAGGAAGCCGAGCACCACCAGCTTGAGCGATTGGAGGACATGCACCGGCAAGGTCGCGTCCGCATACCCCCGCCCGAGCGACTGCGTCGCCGCAGCCCAGGTATCGCCCGGAGCCGGAAACCGGCCGGGCGAGATCAATCCCGTTGCGCTGGTTGCAAGATACCACGCCGCCACGAACGCGGCGACGGTCGCAAGACCAACCGCAGACCTACGGTCGAGCGGCATTCCTTCCTCCCATGCATTCAGCGCCTCATCTGCGGAGGCGTCCGAGCGCGGCATTGACAACTCAATGTAAGCGCTTTCATTTGAGGCTATCAGACCTCGATTGCCTGTCAACGGGCGACGCCCTATTTTTCAGTAAGTTTCTAGTTGCTGTTGAAGTTCATCGGCGGAAATGTGCCGAAATGCGAAATAAATCGCCGGAAAAGTAGCGTAGAAAGTGGCGAGAAGAGCATGAAACCCAAGGGCAAGGCGACCCTCGACGACGTGGCCCGGCTGGCCGGCGTGTCCTCCGCCACCGCGTCGCGCGCGCTCTCGCGGCCGGACCTGGTCCAGCAGGAAACGCGGGAAAAGGTGAGCGATGCGGTGCGTCGCCTCAACTATGTGCCCGGCGGCGCCGCCCGCGCCCTCGCCTCCGGCCGCACGCTCACCATCGGCGCGATGGTGCCCACGCTCGACCACGCCATCTTCGCCCGCGCGATCCAGGCCATGCAGACCGAACTCGCCGCCAACGGCTACCAACTCCTTGTGGCCGCACACGAATATTCTCCCGAACAGGAGGCGGTTTCGGTCCGCGCCCTGCTCGCGCGCGGCGTCGATGCGCTGATGGTGGTGGGGGCCGATCATTTGGAGGAGACGTGGGACGTGCTGGGTGCGGCCACGGTGCCGGTGATCCTCAGTTGGTCCTTCGATCCCCGCTTCGCCTCCATCGGCTTTGATAACGAGGCTGCGGGGCGGCAGGTGGCAGAACATCTGCTCGCCCTCGGCCATCGTCGCTTCGGCGTGATCTCCGGTTACACCAGTTCCAACGACCGCGCTCGCCTGCGGGTGGCTGGAGTGCGCGCCGCGCTCGCTGCCGTCGGCCTCGATCTGCCGGAGAAATGCGTGGTTCAACAACCCTTTACCCTCACTGGCGGGCGGGCCGGAATGGCCGAACTCCTGGGGCATGCGGAGCCGCCGACGGCGATCATAGGCGGCAACGACCTGCTGGCGGTCGGCGCGCTGTTCGAAGCGCAGGCACGGGGAATCCCGGTGCCGCAAGCGATCTCGATCGTCGGCATCGACAATCTCGAAATCGCCGCCCACGTCACCCCGCCTCTGACGACGATGCACCTTCCCACGGCGCAGCTCGGCCGCACGGTCGCAGCGCATCTGCTCGCCGAGCTGAAAGGCGTGCGACAGGACCAATGGACCGAGTTACCGATCGAACTGGTGGTGCGCAGCTCCACCGCCGCTCCAGCCGCCATTTCATGATAAGCGGCTGAATTCCAAGACCGAAGTCAGATGACGCCGAGGCCCCGGATAAGGGCGATGCTGGCCCCCAGCAAAAGCAAAAGCGAGAGCGTGACCACGAGCGTCGCACGCCCGCCCACCCGGCTGAGCACCCGCAGATCCACGCCAAGGCCGAGTGCCGCCATGGACAGCACGGTGAAGACCGTGGTCACAAGGGCGAGCGGCGGCAGCAGCGCCTGCGGCAGCAGGCCGAGCGACCGCAGAACCGCAAACGCGACAAAGCCGATGATGAACCAGGGGATCAGCTTATGCATCGGTAGGCGCGGAGGCCGCGCGACGACCGAAGCGCCCACCGGCACGGCCCGTGTGGCGGCAAGGGATTGCCCATGGGCAATCGCGGCGCAGAATACCACCGGCCCCAACAGGAGCACACGCACCAGCTTCACCACGGTGCCGATCTGCATGGCGAGCGGCCCGACAGGCGCGGTCGCGGCGAGCACCTGCGGCACCGCATAGACGGTGAGGCCCGCCAGGACGCCGTATTGGGTGTCGGACAAGCCCAGCACAGGAATGAGCAGCGGCAGGGACAGCACGACGATGACCCCGAGTATTGCCGTGAAGGAGATGGAAGAAGCGACGTCGTCCCCCTCCGCTTCGATCACAGACGCCACGGCGGCGATTGCGGAATTGCCGCAGATGGAGTTTCCACAAGCGATCAACAGGGCCATTTTGTGAGGCAGGCCGAGCAATCTTCCAACCCCGTAGGAGGCAAACAGCGCCACCGCGACCACGGCCGCGATACCCACCAGAAGCGTCGGCCCGGCTGCCGCCAATGCGGCGGCGCTGAGGGAGGCCCCGAGGAACATGACGGCGATTTCCAGCAGGATCTTTCCGGAGAAGGCGATGCCGGGCTTGAAACGCGGACCGGGCGCCCAGAAGGAGCGCACCACGGTTCCGATCAGGATGGCGAGCACGAGGGCTTCCACATACGGATGCCCGCTGATGCGTTCCTCGACGATCTGTATGAAATAGGCGACCCCGGTCACGGCTGCGCACAGCCCGATTCCGGGGGTAACATCCATCAGCCAGCGCAAGGCTTTCGACACGGCTCAACCCACACTCTTTTTCTTCAAAATTATTAGTGCACGCAGGCGCACCAGAAGCGCAAATACAGTTTGCTCACTCCATCATGAAGTGCGGTTATGGCGATAAATCTCCATTTACTTCGTCTATTTACTACAGTTGCGGAGCAGCACGGCTTCTCGCGGGCCGCCGAGGTGCTCAACATCAGCCAGCCCGCCGTGTCCAAGGGGGTAAGGGAACTGGAGGCGCAACTGCACTGCGTGCTGATGGAACGCAGTCCAGGCGGGGTCCGCCTCACCGAAGCCGGCACCGTGCTGCTCTCCCACGCGACCGCGCTGTTTGCCGCCGAACGGCGCGCCGAGGAGGAGCTTCAGGCCTTGCGGGGTTTGACACAGGGCGAATTGCACGTGGGCGCGAGCACCACAATCGCCACCTACGTCCTGCCCCGCCTGCTCGGCGCCTTCCAGGACATCCATCCCGAGCTGCACCTGCGCCTGACCAGCGCCAACACCCAGGACATCGCCGAACGGCTTTTGGCCCGCGATATTGACGTGGCCCTGGTGGAAGGACCGGTCGAGCATCCCAACCTGATCACCCATCCCTGGCTGACCGACGAATTGGTGGTGATTGCCGGGGCAGATCATCCCCTCGCCCGGATGGAGGGGCCGATCCTTCCCTCCGATCTCGCCCAGGCGCGGCACATCGTGCGTGAAGAGGGATCCGGCACCCGCGAGGTGGTGGGCATGGCGTTGGATGGGTTCGGGATTCGCCCCGCGATCATCATGGAGGTCGGCAGCACCGAAGCCATCAAGCAGGTCGTCGCGGCGGGCCTCGGCATCGCGATCGTTTCGGCGGCCGCGGCAAAAGATCAAATCGCGCTCGGGGTGCTGAAAGTGGTGCCCGTGCAAGGCCTGTCGGTTCAGCGGCCGCTCTACAGGCTCACCTTGAAGGGGCACAATCTGCGGTTTGCAGCCGAGGCGTTCGAGCATTTCATCTGCCAGACGGACCTGTCGCCGGGCCTCGCGCCAAACGCGCCGGGATCTTCATTTTAACACGTAAATTTTGTTATTTTTTATATTCACATACGTTGATAGGATTAATCTCAGATGAGGTTATCGGATTTGTGCATTGCCGCCCATGACAAAAATCGCCGTACAAAATCTCTTCGCATCAGTGCTCGACACATTTGGGGCGCGCGCTCCTTCCGCTCCGGCGTCGTTGCGGCATGGCAAGAGCCCGAGCGTCCCGGGAGGGGAGCGTACCCCAGCCGGTTCTGATCGGGCGGGGCAGTCCACCTTCAGCATCACGGCGGTATGCGCGGAAGATATGGTTGAGATCGAGGACGCACACGCGGTGCGCCAGCGCGTCGTGCTCAGCTATGGCGCGCGCGAAATGCTGGATCTCGCCATGAAACGCGAGGGACGGCAGAGCCCCGTGGGCCTGCGGATCAAGCGCGAAGCCTTCGAGGTGGAAGGCCTCGCTTTCTCCCGCTGGGCCCTCGCGGACTAAGATCCGCGCCTGGCGCGCGGAATCTCCCCTGAAATGCGGTGAATAGCGGGACGCTTTTTACCGACCTGACGGATCAGGTTCTGCCGGCGCGCCGCAGGAGATCGGCCAGTATCTCCGGATCCACACGGATCCCATCGCGTTCGGCCTTTTGGCGGGCGGCGATTCGGCGCTCTCCGGGCAATCGGGTTCCCTCTTGGCCGAGAATGGCCGCCAGCAGAACCTCCAGCCGCGCCAAGACATCCACGCCGCCGAGGCGCACGGGGTCCAGCGCCAGGAAGAGATGGCCGATACGCGGCGCCGGCCCTTCGGCCGTGAAGAAAGAACTGGCCTCGAATCCGAACTGCCCGCCGGTGAGCACCGCGGCCAGGATTTCCACCATCAGCACCAGCGCGGCACCCTTGGCATCGCCGATGGGCAGCATGGTGCCGGCGAGCGCCGCCTTGGCGTCGCTGGTTGACTGGCCCTGCGAATCCAGCGCCCAATCGGACGGAATCGGCGTGCCCTTCTGAGCCGCGATCATGATCTTGCCGCGCGCGACCTTGCTCAGTGAGGCATCGATGACCAGCGCCGGCCCTTTTTCGCGCGGCACGGCAAAGGCGATCGGATTGGTGCCGAAAACGCCCCGCGAACCGCCCCAGGGGGCGATGCCCGCCGGCGAGTTGGAAAAGGCGAGACCCACAAGCCCCTGGTCCGCCAACCATTCCACATGATGCCCCATGACGCCGGCATGATGGGACGCCCGCACCGCGACCGCGACCACGCCGGTGTCCCTGGCACGTTGGGCGCCGGCCGCGAGCCCTTGGCCGATCGCGGGGAAAGCAAAGCCGGTGCCCGCGTCGACCCGAAGGGTCGCCGGCCCGGTCCATTCCAGCCGGGGTTCAGCAAACCCGTCGATTTTTCCCGAGATCGCCTGTTGCGCATAAGCCGCCATGCGCGCGAGGCCGTGGCTCGATATTCCGTCGGCCTCCGCCGCCACCAGCGCGGCGGCGGTGACCCGCGCGTTGTTTTCGCCAGTGCGCGAAGCCATCAGCGCATCAGCGGCAAGCGCGCGGGCATCATGGAGGGAAAGCAAGGCACTGGTCGGGGTGTTCATCGTCGCGGTGTTCATGGCCGACCTTTCAGGAACTGGCTGACTTTCGTGGCGATAAGCGCGCTCACCCGGACGTTCGATTCCTCCGTAACCCCGGCGATGTGCGGTGTGAGGATCAAGTTCGGAACATCGGAGAGGCAATTTCCCGCGCCGAGGGGTTCGGTCTCGAAGACATCCAGCATCGCGCCGCCGATTGCGCCGCGCCTGAGCGCGACGGCAAGCGCCGCCTCATCGACCACCCCGCCTCGCGCGGCATTGATCAGCACCGCACCGGCCTTCATCCGATCGAGGGCGGCGGCATTTATGAGGTTGCGGGTCTGCGCCGTCAGCGGCACATGCAAGCTTATTGCGTCGCTTTGCGCGAGCAGATCGTCGAGGGCCTGGGGGGCCACATCGAGTACACGCCAAGCGGGATCGTCGGCGGCCACGAAAGGATCAAAGGCCACCACCTCCATGCCGAGCGCACGGGCGCGCTGGGCGGTTTCCCGGGCGATGGCGCCAAACCCGATGAGACCGAGCCGCTTCCCGCTCACCTCGCGCCCCATGAGGCGGGTGCGTGGCCACACGCCCGCGGCCACCTCGGCGCTCGCGTGATACGCGCGACGCAGCAACATCAGGGCACCGCAGACCACATATTCCGCGACGGCCACATCATTGGCGCCGGTGGCTGGGTAGACCTCGATGCCCCGCGCCCGGCAAGCCTCCACATCGATATTGTCGAGCCCGACGCCCAGCCGCCCCACCACCTGCAGGTCCGGCGCATGGGCGAGCAGGCCCGCGCGCACCTGGGTGCGATTGCGCACGATCAGCGCGCGCACGCCCCGCGACATCCGCTCGAGGTCACCGGCCTTGTCCACGAGCGCGGGGTCGTAATGCACATCATGATCTGCCCGCAGCGCGTCGAGCGCGGCCGAGTCCATGAATTCGGTGACGAGGATTTCGGGCATGGGAGGTCCGTGGGTTTAGCCGCGAAGCAATCGAAGGGCGCCGTTGCGGCAGATCCTGGATGCGCTGGCGCACAAGATGGCGTACGCTATTATATATAAGACAGATGACACAAGATAAAAGCGATACATCCCGGGCTCTGGTGCGAGGCCCCAACCTCATGCATAAATGGAGGATCATGTGAGAATCGACGGGAACGGGATGACACGGGGCACCAGCGCGGACGCGGCGGAAAGACCGGAAAGCCTCGGATTTCGGCCGCTTTATCGCCAAGTGCGCGAGACCCTTATTCGTCGTCTTGTGGACCGGGTGTGGGCCCCCGGGCAGCCCCTGCCGAGCGAGATGCAGCTCGCCGCCGAGCTTGGCGTAAGCCAGGGCACGGTGCGCAAGGCCCTGGACGAGATGGCGGCCGAAAACCTGGTGGTACGCCGCCAGGGCCGCGGCACCTTCGTCGCGAGCCATGACGAGGACCGTATCCTCTTCCAATTTTTCAAGCTGGTCGCCGATGATGGGGAGCGTCGCTTTCCCGAGAGTCAGGTGGTCAGCACCGCCCGAGGGCGCGCAAACGCCGCGGAACGGGAGGCGCTCAGCCTTCCCAGAGACGGCAAGGTGATCCGCATCCGCCGCATCCGCAAGCTGGATGGAACGCCGCTGATCGTCGAAAACCTCGCCCTGCCCGAGAGCCTGTTTCCTAGCCTTGGCGAGGCGCCGATACCGAACAATCTCTATGGGCTCTATGCGAGTAAATTCGGGATCGGCGTCGGCCGGGCCCGGGAAAAGCTGAAGGCGATCGCCGTTGCGGGGGACGATGCGGCGGCCCTGGGTGTTCCTGAAGGCACGCCCGCTCTGCTGATTGATCGCCTTGCCCTGTCCCTGGAACAGACGCCGGTCGAATGGCGGGTGAGCATCTGCCTCACCGACGGTTTTCACTACCTTTCCGAACTCAGCTGAACGCGCGCTCGGCGGATTTCGCCCCGTCCGCGTCGCGCTCGCCTGCCCGCGCATTCGCAAAGCCAGCCGCCACAAACCATTGCGGCATATCATGGGGCCGACTTGCGCCGCCTCAAGTCTTATAAATGATATTAGACCACTTTACATCCGCAGGAGGCTCCGTTAGCGTCTGATGGACGATAGGCGAAAGAGCATGCAGGGGTCCGCCAAAGAGACCCATCGCCACGCATGCTTCGCCGTTCGACGAGGGAAAAGGGTGACCTGATGCCGAGGCCGACGCACCGCCCTGCCCCGTAATCATCGCAAACCTGATTCAGCGACACGATCCGAAGGACATGCCGACTCCGCTCCCGCCAGTTTTAATGTTCTGCGCGAGCGCTATAGAATTAAAAGAATAAAGCAGAAAAGCTGCTTATTCCTAGGGAGGTCCAAATATGGATGTGCAGGAACCTCTTCTGGAGGTCAAAGGCGTAACGCTGCAATATAAAACGCCGCATCTTTTGATCACAGCGACCTATAGGGTCGATTTTAACGTGATGAAGGGCGACCGCTTTATTCTTCTCGGTCCCTCGGGCTGCGGCAAGTCCACTCTGCTCAAGGCGGTGGGAGGCTATATGTCACCCACGGAAGGTGAAATGCGCCTTAAGGGACAGGTGATCCGCGCGCCCGGTCCCGATCGCATGATGGTGTTCCAGGAATTCGACCAACTTCTTCCATGGAAGACCGTGCGCCAAAACGTGGCTTTCGCGCTCGAAGCCTCGCGCCGTCTGCATGGCCGCGAAGCGGATGAGCGTGCGATGCACTATATCGATAAGGTCAACCTCACAAAATTCGCGGATAGCTACCCACATATGCTTTCCGGCGGCATGAAGCAGCGCGTCGCGATCGCGCGCGGCATGGCCATGGAACCCGACATCCTGCTGATGGACGAGCCCTTCGCGGCGCTTGATGCCCTGACCCGCCGCAAGATGCAGGACGAGCTCCTGATGCTGTGGGAGGACACCAAGTTCACCGTGCTGTTCGTGACCCATTCCATCGCCGAAGCGATCAAGATCGGCAACCGCATTCTGCTGCTCTCGCCCCATCCCGGACGGGTCAAGGCCGAGCTGAACAGCGCCGCGGAATCCCCGGCCGCGGCGCAGCTCGAAAAGCGCATTCAGCACATGCTGTTTTCGGACGAAATCAAGGAGACGGCCGATGCGTGAGTCCGCGAACGCCCTCTCGAACGTGCACGCCCTGCGCCCCGAGATCGTGCGGGAGGAAGAGCCCGTCGCGACGATGACCATCGTCGAAAAGCCCCTTTCCACGATGGAGATGATCTACAATATCTCGGTCGTGCGTAAGATCATGATATTGATTGTTTTGGCTATCGTATGGGAAGTTTACGGGCGCATCCTGAATAACGATCTCTTGTTCCCAACATTCAGCGCCACGATTAGCGCTTTCTTCCATAATGTGATGAACGGCGTGCTGCCGGCTCGCGCCTGGGCCTCGATCAAGGTGCTGCTGGCAGGCTATGCCCTCGGGATCGTGCTCGCCGCCGTGCTCACGGCTGTGGCCATCGCCTCGCGCATCGGCACAGATTTTCTCGAAACCATGACCTCCATGTTCAATCCGCTGCCGGCCATTGCGCTGCTGCCGCTGGCGTTGATCTGGTTCGGCCTTGGAAACGGCAGCCTCGTGTTCGTTCTGGTGCATTCGGTCACCTGGGCGATCGCCCTGAACACGCATTCCGGCTTCCTGTCGGTGAGCAAGACGCTGAAGATGGTGGGGCGCAATTATGGCCTCGGCGGTCCGCGTTTCATCTGGAAAATCCTGATTCCGGCGGCTTTTCCAAGCATCCTGACCGGCCTGAAGATCGGCTGGGCTTTCGCCTGGCGCACCCTGATCGCGGCGGAACTCGTGTTCGGCGTCTCCTCCGGCTCCGGCGGCCTCGGCTGGTTCATCTTCGAGAACAAGAACCTGCTGGATATTCCGAACGTATTCGCCGGGCTCCTCACGGTCATCATCATCGGGCTCGTTGTGGAAAACCTGATTTTCCAGACCATCGAGCAGCGCACCATCGCCCGCTGGGGCATGCAGGCCTGAAACCCGGGCGCGGCGGCAATGTCCGCCGCTCCCCCTGCTTCGAAGACGCCAACAAATCACAAGAAGCTGCGCAATGCCGCGGCATGGGAGGGACGCATGACCAAGGACTTCCTGAAGACGCTGGGCCTTGCCGCCGCCTTCGCGGTGAGTCTCGCCGGAGCCGCCGCAGCCGAGGTGGATACGGTTCGCCTCGCCAAGCAGTTCGGCATCTCCTACCTGCCGCTCACGGTGATGGAGGAGGAGAAGCTGCTCGAGAAGCACGCCAAGGACCTCGGCCTCGATGTGAAGACCGAATGGCTTCGCTTCACCGGTGGCTCGGGGATGAACGAGGCCCTGCTGTCCGGCAATCTCGACTTCGCCGCCGGCGGTGTCGGTCCCATGCTGACCATCTGGGGACGCACCCAGAAGAGCATCGGCGTGAAGGGAGTTGCAGCGCTGAACGCGATGCCGCTCTACCTGGTCACGGTGAATCCCAGCGTGAAGACCATCAAGGACTTCACCGACAAGGATAAGATTGCCCTGCCGACCGTGAAGACCTCGATCCAGGCCGTCACCCTGCAGATGGCGGCCGAGAAGGCCTTCGGCGAGGGGCAGCAGAACAAGCTGGACCCGCTCACGGTCTCCATGGGTCATCCCGACGCGCAAGTTGCGATGATGGGCGGACGCTCGGAGATCAACGCGCATTTCGGCTCCTCGCCCTTCCAGGAACTGGAGTTGAAGGACCCGCGCGCCCACAAGGTGCTCGACAGTTACGACGTGCTCGGCGGGCCGCACACCTTCAATCTCGTCTGGACCACCACCAAGTTCGCGGAATCCAACCCGAAGGTGATGAAGGCGTTTCTCGCGGCGCTGGAAGATGCCATGGCCCGCATCAAGTCCGACCCGAAAGGTATCGCGGCGCTCTGGCTCAAGGCGGAAAACTCCAAAATGTCGGAGGATGAGGCGGTCGCGCTCATCACCTCGCCGCAGAACCAATGGACGACCACGCCTCAGAAGATGATGACCTATCTCGATTACATGAACCGCGCGGGTCTGGTGACCGCGAAGGCGAAGGACTGGCGCGATCTGTTTTTCGCCCCCATCCACACCGCTTCGGGTAGCTGACCGCCGTTCGCCGGTGCAACGGGCCGCCGCCGGCAGCCCCCATTCGAACCGAAGAAGAACGATGAACACTCGAATCTCCACCGAAACCGCGCTCCCCGACGGGGACCTCACAGTGCGCGTCTGGCGCGGAGCCGAGGCGGGCGGATTCCAGGATTTCGCCACGCCCCGGCGCGCCAACCAGACGGTGCTCGACGTCGTCACCGAGATCCAGCGCGAGCAGGACCCGACCCTCGCCTATCGTTTTGCCTGCCGCGTGGGCATGTGCGGCTCCTGCGCCATGATCGTGAACGGCCGCCCGCGCTGGACGTGCCGCACCCGCGTCGCGCAGGTCGAGGAGAACGGCCTGCTGACCTTGGAACCCCTGCGCAACCTGCCGGTGGTGAAGGATCTCGCCGTCGAGATGGAGCCGTTTTTCCAGAAATGGACGCAGGCCCACGGCTATTTCGAGCCGGGTGCGCAGCCTGCGGCGGATTTCATCCCCGTGGCGCCCAGCGCGCCGGAGCGCCAAGAGGCGGATGCCGGCATCGAATGCATCAATTGCGGCGTCTGCTATTCCGCGTGCGACGTGGTCTCGTGGAACCCGGACTATCTTGGACCCGCGGCCCTCAACCGCGCCTGGACACTGGTCAATGACGTGCGTGACCGGGGGCAGGATGCGCGGCTTGCTGCGGTTTCGGGCGATGCGGGCTGCCACTCCTGCCACAGCCACATGAGCTGCACCGAATTCTGCCCCAAGGGCCTCACGCCGACCTTTTCCATCGCAGGCCTGAAGCGCGCCACCGCGAAGCGGATCTGGAAAGGCGGACGATGACACCCATGCTCTACCTTGCCCAGCGCGCCACCGCCCTCGTCCTCGCGGTGGCCGTCAGCGTGCATCTGGCAACGATGATCTATGCCGTACGCGGCGGGTTGTCGGCCGGGGAAATCCTCGCCCGCACAAACGGCAACCGCTGGTTCCTGGCGTTCTACGCCCTGTTCGTCGTGGCCGCGTCCATCCACGCGCCCATCGGCCTGCGCAGCGTGCTGCGCGAATGGACCACCTGGCGTGGGCGCTCGCTCGATCTCGCCATGGTGGCGTTCTGCCTGCTGATCCTCGTGCTCGGCCTTCGGGCGGCGTTCGCGGTGTACCGGCCATGAGCATCGCCCACACGCATCTGCGCGCATCCCGTCGCAAGCCCGGCTTCCTCGCTGCCGTCCTGCATCGCGCCTCCGGCGTCGCGCTGGCGGTTTTTCTGCCGATGCATTTCATTGCCCTCGGCACGGCCCTCGGCGGCGCGGACAAGCTCGAATCCTTCCTCCAGATCACCCACTACTGGCCCGTGCGGATCGCCGAATGGGGCATGGTGAGCGCGCTCGCGCTGCACATGGCGCTCGGGCTGCGGGTGCTGGCCATAGAATGGCTGTCTCTGCGCACCCGCACCGGTGCGCTCGTGGGCGCATGCTGCGCTGCTGCGGCCGCGATAGGCCTCGCGTTTCTGCTGAGCGGGGCATGACGATGATGTTCGGCGTGCCCCTCGCCACCCTTTCCGTCCTGTGGGCCGGCGCGTTCATCGGCGCGCTTGCGGCGGGCGGCGCGGGCTTTGCCTTCGCCATCGCGGCCTCGGCGATCTGGCTGCATGCCCTCGACCCCATCCAGACCACGGCCTTGATCGTTGCCTGCGGCACGCTTCTTCACATCACCCTGGTCTGGCCGATCCGCCAATCCATCGAGGGGGTGCGCCTCACCCCCTTCCTGCTGGGCGCGCTGATCGGCGTTCCCATCGGCGTCATGATGCTGACGCGCGTGGATTCCGCCTCCCTCAAGCTCGCGCTCGGCGCCGGGATGGCGCTTTACGGAATCTATGCCCTGCTCGCGCCGCGCCTGCCCCATGTCTCCGGCGGAGGGCGAGCGGCGGATGCGGCGGTTGGCTTCTTCGGCGGAATATTGGGCGGTCTCGGGGGCTATTCCGGCGTCCTGCCCACCATCTGGACGCAGCTGCGGGGCTGGCCGAAGCCGGTCGCGCGGGGGGTCTACCAGCCCTTCATCCTGTTCGCCCACATCCTCACGCTGGCGTTGGTCGGCATGTTCGCCATCGATCAGAACGGTATCGTTCTGTTCTTTCTCGCGCTTCCGCCGCTGTGTATCGGCGCCTTCGTGGGACTGCGCATCTACGGGCATCTCGACGAGGTGCGCTTCAAGCAGATGCTCGCCGCGATGATCCTCGCCTCGGGCGTGCTTTTTCTGATTTAGGAGTGATCCCATGGAATTGGACATCGGAGAAGTCGAGGACGTCTGCGCGGCACTGTACGTGCAGGCCCTCAAGATCCTGCCGCCGGATATCAAGGCCGGCTTCAAGACCCTCGTGCAGACCGAGACCGACGCCACGGGCAAGACCATTCTTGGTACCATGGTGGAGAATATCGCGGTCGCCGAGCGCACCAAGAATATCCTCTGCCAGGACACCGGCATTCCCATCTACAACGTCACCATCGGCCGAAACGTGACCTTCGACGGGGCCGAGCTGAAAGCGGCGATCCGGCGCGGCTGCGAGCGGGCGACCAAGGAAAACTCGCTGCGCTCCTCGGTGGTCCATCCCATCACCCGCAAGAACGACCAGACCTCCTGCGGCATTCGCGTGCCCATCATCCATGTGGATTTCGACACCCGCGAGTAGACCGTGGGCATCGAGATGATCCCCAAGGGGTCGGGCTCGGAGAACGGGTCGTTCCTAAAGATGCTGTTGCCCTCCGACGGCATCAAGGCAGCGAAGCGCTTCGTCATCGACCGGGTGGTGGAACTGGGCGGCCGCGTCTGCCCGCCCACCATCGTCGGCGTCGGGCTTGGCGGGACCTCGGACCTGTGTATGCACCTCGCCAAGATCGCCGCCACGCGGCCCCTGCGCACCGTCTGCTCCGACGAGGAAGGCGCGAAGATCGAGGCGGAGCTGTCGCAGGCGGTGAACGAATTGGGCATCGGTCCTCAGGGGCTTGGCGGACGCTCCACCAGCTTCGCGGTGCATGTGGAGGTGGCGGCGACGCACATCACGCAGAACCCCGTGGCCGTGAACATCCAATGCCATTCGGCGCGGCGCGCCCTGGCAACCCTGACACCCGGCGGCATCGCCTTCAGCTGAGGATCGCCCCATGACCCATCATGTCCTCGACATGCCGATCGACGCCGATACGGCGCGCAGCCTGAAGATCGGCGACACGGTCACCTTGCGGCGCACGCTGTACGGCATCCGCGACGCGACCTTGATCCATATGTTCGACCGTGGACGCCGCACCCGCATGGATCTCAACGGCCATGCGGTCATCCACACCGCGCCCAACGTGCACAAGGTCCCGGTCTCGACGAATGCGCCAGCCGGCTACACGCCGTTCTGCATCGGCACCACGACCTCCATGCGCATGGAGCGGTTCACCAAGCCGCTCATGGAGCGCGAGGGCGTTCGGCTCATCATCGGCAAGGGCGGCATGGGGCCGGCGACGCTGGACGCGTTCCGCGAGCTGGGCGGGGCGTATCTCGCGATTGTCGGTGGCGCCGCCGCGCTCGAAACCACCTGGATCGAGCAGATCGAGGACGTGGACATGGACGATCTGCATCCCGAGAGCTTGTGGCGCTTCCGCATCCGCGATTTCGGCCCCCTTCTGGTGGGAATGGATTCCCACGGCGGCTCGCTGTTCGCCAATGTCCAGGACGCAGTCGCGGCGCGCCGCGACGCGGTTCTCGCCAGCATCGGAGCCAGCGAATGACCCCGGCCCTGCGCATGGTGGAAACCGATATCCTCATCCTCGGCGCCGGCGGCGCCGGCCTGTTCGCCGCGCTTCATGCCAAGAAAATCGCCCCCGACCTCGAGGTGACGGTGGCAGTGAAGGGGTTGCTCGGCAAATGCGGCTGCACCCGCATGGTGCAAGGCGGCTACAATGTCGCCCTCGCGCCCGGCGATTCCGTCGAGCGCCATTTCATGGATACGATCGAGGGCGGCAAATGGCTCAACAACCAGGATCTCGCCTGGACCCTTGTGACGGAAGCGCAGGTGCGCATCCGCGAGCTTGAGAACGAACTCGGCTGCTTCTTCGATCGCAATCCCGACGGCAGCGTCCACCAGAAGGCCTTTGCCGGGCAGACCTTCGACCGCACGGTGCACAAGGGTGATCTGACCGGCATCGAAATCATCAACCGCCTGTCCGAGCAGGTGTGGCGGCGCGACGTGCGGCGGTTGGAAGATCACCGGGCTCTGGACCTGATCCCGGCCGCCGACGGCTCGGGCCTTGCGGGCGTGGTCATGCTGGACATGCGCACCGGCGAACCCGTGTTCGTGCGGGCGCGGGCGACGCTGCTCGCCACCGGCGGCGGGCCGACCATGTACAAGTATCACACCCCATCGGGCGACAAGACCTGCGACGGCCTCGCCATGGCCTTGCGCGCGGGTCTTCCGCTGCGCGACATGGAGATGGTGCAGTTCCACCCCACCGGCCTGCTGGCGGGCGAAGACACGCGCATGACCGGCACGGTGCTGGAAGAGGGGCTGCGCGGGGCCGGAGGCTGGCTGCTGGATTCCACCGGCGAGCGCTTCATGCATCTCTACGACCCGCGCGGCGAGCGCGCGACGCGCGACGTGGTGAGCCGCTCCATCATCCGCCGCATCCGCGATGGCTACGCGACGCAGAATGGCGGCGTCCATATTCAGATGAGCCATCTTGGCCCGGCGCAAGTCGCGAAGAATTTCAAAGGCATGGTGGAGCGCTGCGCCGATTGCGGCTTCGATCTGGCCGGCGGCCGGGTCGAGGTGATCCCCACCGCCCATTACATGATGGGCGGCGTGGAGTTCGCCGGCGATTGCCGCACCGAGATGCCCCGCCTCTATGCCGCTGGCGAGGACACCGGCGGCGTGCACGGCGCCAACCGGCTGGGTGGAAACGGCGTCGCCAATTCCACCGTCTTCGGGGGGCTCGCCGGACAAGCCATGGCGAAAGCCGTCACGCGCGAGGGCAGCTTCGCCGATCCAGACAGCGAGGCGGTGGCCCGCAGCCTGGAGCGCGCATTCGGTCCGCTTGGCCGGCCGTCGCGCGACTTGCCGGCCATTCGCGCCGCGCTTTACGACACCATGTGGAACGACGTTGGCATCCTGCGCACGGCGGAAGGCCTGGGGCGGGCGGGTTCTGCCCTCGCGGATCTCGCCGCGGCCGTGGCGCGGTGCGGAGCGCCGGATGCCGAACGGCGCTACAATCTCACCTGGATGGACCGGCTGAACCTGGAAAACCTGGTGTCGGTGAGCCAAGCCATCTGCGCCGCGGCGCTCGCGCGCACGGACAGCCGAGGCGCGCATTTCCGCGAAGATTTTCCTGAGACCTCCGACCTCGCGGCCTCGCGCTATACGAAAGTGCGGCGCGACGGCGAAAGTCTTTCCATCACCACCGAGCCCGTTGCGTTCACGCGCGTGCGCCCGGGGCAATCCCTGCTCGACGATGCGGCATAAGCCGAGCGCGCGCGCCTCTCCATTGCGGGAACACCACATGACCACGCTTCGCGGGGCAGACATCGTCGCCCGGACGCTCGAAAACCTCGGCGTCACGCGCATCTTCACCTTGTCGGGCAATCACATCATGCCCGTGTTCGACGCGCTTCTGTCGACCGGGATCGAGATCGTCCACGTGCGACAGGAAGCAGCCTGCGTGCATATGGCAGACGCCTGGGGCCGCCTCACGGGCGAGGTCGGCGTCGCCCTGGTGACCGGAGGCCAGGGCCATTCGAACGGCGCGGCTGCGCTGTTCACCGCGCTCGGTGGGGAATCCCCGGTTCTCCTGCTCTCGGGCCATGCCGGCCTGAGGGAGCTCGGCCGCGGCGCGTTCCAAGAAATGGCGCAGGCCGACATCGCCCGCCCCATGACCAAGGCCTCCTGGACCGCCGCCAGTACCGCAGGCCTCGCAGAGGATCTCGCACGCGCCGTGCGCATCGCGCGGGAAGGACGGCCGGGTCCGGTGCATCTCAGCCTGCCGGTGGACCTGCTGGAAGCAAGCGTGATCGCTACGAGCTTCACACCGCCCTCCCCCGCGCCCCTTCCTGTACGCCATGCCGAGCCGGCATTGCTCGCGAAAGCGGCCGATCTGCTGCGCGAGGCGAAGCGGCCGTTGGTCCTCTGTGGCCCCGCGCTGTGCGACGTCTCCGGCCGGGCGGCCATGCTGGCACTGGAGACGGCCACCGGCATTCCGGTGATCGGCATGGAGAGCCCGCGCGGCATCAACGATCCGAGCCTCGGCAGTTTTGCCGAGATTCTTGCGAAGGCGGATGTCATCGCCCTGGTGGGCAAGGCGCTCGATTTCACCTTGAAGTTCGGCGATGCGCCCGCCGTGTCCGAGACCTGTACTTTCATCGTGCTTGATCCCGACGCCGAGCTGATCGCGCGGGCCGCGCGGGACAAGGGGCCGCGCCTGCTGGCCTCCGGCATAGCCGACCCGCGCCCGACCTTGGCCGACCTTGGCATGGCGCTCACCGGCGCAGGACACGAAGGATCCTGGCTCGCCGAGGTGCAGGAGGCGCTGCGCTACATCCCGCAGGATTGGACCCGCACCACCGGCGCGCCGGGCCGCGTGCACCCGGTGGAATTGTGCCGCGCGGTCGGCGCCTTTCTGGACCGGCACCCCGGCGGCACCCTGATCTGCGACGGTGGCGAGATCGGCCAATGGCCGCAGGCCCTGATCAAGGCCGAGAGGCGGCTGGTGAATGGGGTCTCCGGTACGATCGGCGTCTCCGTCCCGTTCGCCATCGCCGCCAAGGCGCTCGTTCCCCAGGCGCCGGTGGTGGCGATCCTGGGCGATGGAACGTTCGGCTTCCACATGGCGGAGTTCGACACCGCCGTGCGCTACGGCCTGCCGATCATCGCGGTCGTCGGAAACGATGCCCGATGGAATGCCGAGCATCAAATCCAGCTTCGCAGCTTCGGAGCCGAGCGCGCCCGCCACTGCGACCTGCTGCCGACCCGATATGACCAGGTGGTCACCGCACTCGGTGGCTTCGGCGCCTGCGTGACCCGCGCGGACGAATTGCCCGATGCGCTCGAACGGGCGCACGCGAGCGGAAGGCCCGCCTGCATCAATGTGATGATCGAGAGCGTGCCCGCGCCTGTCATTCGCCGCGCAGCGCCCGGATAGGCGCACCGTCTGCAGCGCGCACGCACCCATCAAGACCAATAAACAAGGGGAGTGACACGCATGTTCGGAACACGAGGGATCTTGGCCGCCGCGATCCTGCTGGCAGGCATAAGCGCAGCATCGGCGGAGATGACGGAGATTCACATCGCCCGGCAGCCAAGCCTCGGCCATCTGCCGCTGATGATCATGGAGGACCAGAAGCTGGTGGAAAGGGAAGCGGCCGCGCGCGGCATCCCGGACCTCAAGGTTGGCTATTCGACGCTCGCCGGCGGCGCCGCCATGAACGACGCGCTCCTCTCCGGCGCCATCCAGTTCGCGGCCGGCGGCGTGCCGCCTTTGGTGCTGCTGTGGTCGAAGACCGAAGGCACCAAGATGCAGGTCAAGGGCGTGGCGGCGATGAATTCCATGCCGCTGCTGATGAACACCACCAATCCCAACATCAAGTCGCTGCGGGACTTCACCGATGCCGACAAGATCGCCCTGCCAGCGGTGAAGGTTTCGGTGCAGGCCATGTTCCTTCAGATGGCTGCGGAAAAGGAATTGGGCGAGGCCCATCGCAACGATCTCGACAAGCTCACCGTCACCCTGTCCCACCCCGACGGCATGGCCGCCATGTTCGCCGGACAGGTGACCGCCCATTTCACCGCCGCCCCGATTCAGGAACTGGAGCTGAAGCGGCCGGGCGTGCACACCGTGTTGAATACGTTCGATATCCTGGGCGGACCCTCGACCTTTAATGTCGTTTGGGCCGCCTCCTCCTTCGTTGACCAGAATCCGAAGATCTACGAGGCTTTCACTGCCGCCCTGGAAAAGGCGATCGGCATCATAAACGCCGACAAGCCCGCCGCTGCCGCCACCTATGTGCGCCTCACCAAGGATTCGAGCGACCTCGCTCTCATTCAACAGATCCTCACGGATCCCCAGGTGACCTTCACCACAACGCCACAGAGCATCCAGCAATATATCGACTTCATGGCGCGCACGAAGGCGATCCGCCGTCGCGCGGAGAGCTGGAAAGAGCTGTTCTTCGCCAACATGCACGACAAGGCGGGGAACTGATTTTTCGAGCCCGCGCAGCCACGCGCGGCCTCAGCGCATAAAGGCAATTGACCTTTTATCATATCTTATGTCTTATAAAAGACATGGGAAGGCAGGGCGAGCCCTGGGACCCCGGGCCGGCATAGGAGGACCTCAAGACAATGAGCGCAAATCAAGAAACGCGAGGCAATGGCGACGGCATTCCGCACGTCCTCGCCCATAGCCCCAAGGACAATGTGGCGGTCGCGGTCGTCGAGGGTCTCGGCGCCAATACGCAGGCCTTCGGCGTCATCACGGAAGACAATTCCACCTTTGAGGTGTTCGTGAAGAGCGACATCCCCATCGGCCACAAGGTGGCGCTGGTGGATCTGAAGACCGGCGATACCTTGATCAAGTACGGACAAGATGTCGGCCGGATCGTCGCCGATATCGCCAAGGGCGAGCACGTCCACGTCCACAATGCCAAGACGAAGCGCTGGTGAGGCCGAACATGTCCGAGAACATCACGATCAACGGCGAAAGCCCGACGAACCCGTTCGCCGGCAGTGCGCCGGACCAGCTCGTCACCCCCGCCCTTTCGGCGGAGCGCGCTTCCAGTGACTATGCGAATGCCACGATCATGGGCTGGCGCCGCGAGAACGGCCGCGTCGGCGTGCGCAACCACGTGGTCATCCTGCCGCTCGACGATCTTTCGAACGCGGCCTGCGAGGCCGTGGCGAACAATGTGAAGGGCACGCTGGCGCTGCCGCATGCGTACGGACGTCTGCAGTTCGGCGAGGATCTGGAAATCCATTTCCGCACCCTCATCGGGATCGGCTCCAATCCGAACGTGGCAGCGGTCATCGTTATCGGAATCGAGGACCAGTGGACCAACCGCGTCGTTCAGGGCATCGCCAAGACCGGCAAGCCGGTCGTGGGCTTTGGCATCGAGGGCCATGGCGATATCGCGACCATCGCCAAGGCCAGCTATCAGGCCAAGCGCTTCCTGCAATGGGCAACCGAGCTCCAGCGCGAGGAATGCCCGATCACCGATCTTTGGATCTCCACCAAATGCGGTGAATCCGACACGACGACGGGCCTGTCCTCCTGCCCAACCGTCGGCAACATGTACGACAAGCTGATCCCGCACGGCATCTACGGCGTGTTCGGCGAGACCTCCGAAATCACCGGTGCCGAGCATCTGTGCAAGGAGCGTGCGGCTTCCCCCGAAATCGCGGACAAGTGGTACAAGATGTGGAAGTCCTATCAGGACGACGTCATCGAAGCCTACAAGACCGACGACCTTTCGGACAGCCAGCCGACCAAGGGAAATATTGCCGGCGGCCTCACCACGATCGAGGAAAAGGCCCTCGGCAATCTTGAGAAGATCGGCCACGAGTGCACCTATATTGACGCGCTCGAGCCTGCGGAGGCCCCCGCCAAGGGGCCCGGCCTCTATTTCATGGACACGTCCTCGGCAGCCGCCGAATGCGTGACCCTGATGGCGGCCGCCGGATACGTCGTGCACACCTTCCCCACCGGGCAGGGCAATGTGATCGGCAATCCCATCGTTCCGGTGATCAAGATCTCCGGCAATCCGCGCACCATCCGCACCATGGGCGACCATATCGACGTGGACGTCTCCGGCGTCCTGCGCCGCGACATGACGATCCCGCAGGCTGGCGATGCGCTGATCGACATGATCGTGCGCACCGCCAACGGCCGGCTCACGGCTGCCGAATCCCTCGGCCACCGCGAGTTCGTCATGACGAAGCTGTATCGCAGCGCCTGAACGATCAACGGACGGGCGGCTCTCGCGCTGCCCGTCTTTCATTCGGTGTCAAATTGAGAATGCGCGGCCGGGATGAATAGGCGAACGCTGCGAAGGTGATACCGTCGTCTCGGTACGTATAAAATGAAAGCGGCTCTGCTTGGATCACCAAGCAGAGCCGCTTTCATATACGCACGCTGGTTGCGGGGACAGGATTTGAACCTGTGACCTTCAGGTTATGAGCCTGACGAGCTACCGGGCTGCTCCACCCCGCGTCAGAGCTGACGATTTGCCGGCGAACCGGCGTGTCAGTGGCGTGTATGTAACAATGCCGGCCGGGGAAGGAAACCCCTGGCGCGAAAAAAAGCGAAGCCATCTCACTTGCCTGTGGACGGTTTGCGCTCACGCCTCCTCGTCGACAGGCGAAGATCCATGGTCGGCAAGGCCTCGCGCGCGCTTCGCCTCAGCCTTGGCATTGCGCTCGCTCTTGCGCTTCTCCCGGCCGATCCGCCCCTCCACCAGTGAGGTGATCATCCCGTGCAAGGTCGCAAGGTCCTGCTTGGAGAGCGCGATGCGATGAAAGATGTTGCGGATGTTCCGCGTCGTCGACGGCTGCTTATCTGCCGAGCGAAAAAAGGCTGCCGCCTCCAGCTCGCCTTCCAAATGGTCGAAGAAGGCCAGGAGGTCCTTCTTTTCGGCCACAGGGGATTTTTCCGCCGAAGAGAAGGGCAATGCGCCACCGGTCGCGTGCTTGAACCATTCGTACGCCACCACTGATACCGCCGTAGCGAGGTTCAGCGAGGCGAAGGCAGGGTTCACCGGCAAGGTCAGGATGACATCGCACAGGGAGACCTCCTCGGTGTAGAGGCCGGTGCGCTCACGCCCGAACACAAGCGCGACGTCCTCGCGCTGCGCGAGGCGGGCAGCCGCCTCAGCCGCGGCTGCGTCGGCGCCAAGCACCTGCTTGGCCATGCCGCGCTCGCGGGCGGTCGCGGCAATCGCATAATTCACATCCGCGAGGGCCGCGCGCAAATCGGGAAAAAGGGTCGCCTCCTCCAGAATGCGATCCGCGCCGGCGGCGAAGATGCGGGCCCGGTCATCGGGCCAGCCGTTGCGCGGATTGACCAAACGTAAGCGAGACAGGCCGAAATTGCCCATCGCCCGCGCCGCCGAGCCGATATTATCGCCGAGCTGCGGTTCAACCAAAATGACCACCGGGCCACCGCCGATCCAGGGCTTCGTGCTGTCAGTTCCTGCGCCGGGCATCAATTTTTTCCTTTAAGGGCTCTCTAGCCCGTGGGCACGGCCAAAGTCGAGGTGTCATGCGCTTCTTCTTCTGGCGCGTGAATGCTATAGCGGCCTCGCCCGGGCGGGATGCCGGCGGCGCCAGCGGGGCGCGGGCCGATACGGCATCCCCCATTGACTCTCTTTACGCTCTCAGAGCGCCCCGAAAGGTCGTCCACATGGCGAAGATCAAGGTGGCAAATCCTGTCGTCGAACTCGACGGCGATGAGATGACGCGGATCATCTGGCAGTACATCAAGGACAAGCTGATCCACCCCTATCTCGATATCGACCTGGAATATTACGATCTCTCGGTCGAAAATCGCGATGCCACCAATGACCAGGTGACGATCGACGCTGCCGAGGCGATCAAGAAGCATGGCGTCGGCGTGAAATGCGCCACCATCACGCCGGACGAAGCCCGCGTGAAGGAATTCAACCTGAAGGAAATGTGGAAGTCGCCCAACGGCACGATCCGCAACATCCTCGGCGGCGTCATCTTCCGCGAGCCGATCATCTGCAAGAACGTGCCCCGCCTCGTACCGGGCTGGACGCAGCCGATCATCGTCGGGCGCCATGCCTTCGGCGACCAATACCGCGCCACCGATTTCAAGGTGCCCGGCAAGGGCACGCTGACGATCTCCTTCGTGGGCGAGGACGGCACCAAGATCGAGAAGGAAGTCTACAAGTTCCCGGGCGCCGGCGTCGCGCTCTCCATGTACAATCTGGACGAGTCGATCCGCGATTTCGCCCGCGCCTCGCTGAATTACGGCCTGAACCGCAATTATCCCGTCTATCTCTCCACCAAGAACACGATTCTGAAGGCCTATGACGGCCGCTTCAAGGACATCTTCCAGGAGATTTACGACGCCGAGTTCAAGGAAGAGTTCGAGAGCCGCAAGCTCACCTATGAGCATCGCCTGATCGACGACATGGTCGCCTCGGCGCTCAAGTGGTCCGGCGGCTATGTGTGGGCCTGTAAGAATTACGACGGCGACGTGCAGTCGGACATCGTGGCCCAAGGCTTCGGCTCCCTCGGCCTCATGACCTCCGTGCTCATGACTCCCGATGGCATGACGGTGGAAGCGGAAGCCGCTCACGGCACTGTGACCCGCCATTATCGCGAGCATCAGAAGGGCAAGGAAACCTCCACCAATTCCATCGCCTCCATCTTCGCCTGGACGCGGGGCCTCGCCCACCGCGCCAAGCTCGATGGCAATGACGAATTGGCCAAGTTCGCGAATACGCTGGAGAAGGTCTGCGTCGACACGGTCGAAGCCGGCGATATGACCAAGGATCTGGCCCTGCTGGTCGGCGCCGACCAGAAGTGGCTCTCCACCACCGGCTTCCTCGACAAGGTTTCCGACAACCTGACCAAGGCCATGGCGGCCTGAGAAGCTAACGGACGGGGCGCTGCGCGGCGCCCCGTCCCCGTCACGCGTCCGATGACGGTTGACGGTCCGCCTCGTCGAGTTCCTCTGGTGAAATATCGCCGCGCGGCCGCAGCGCATGGGGCGCTTCCTCGCGATGTTCGAGGTCGGCAATCCGATCTGCGATTTCCGGCCGCCGGGCCAGGAGGTCGGTAAAATCCTTTCCTTCCAGGATCAGCAATTGCGTCCGCGAGAGCGCCCGTACCGTGGCGCTCCTCAGCCGACCGGTGCGCAAGGCCATTTCCCCGAAGAAATGCCCCTCGCCCAGGCGCAACGGGCCTGAATCCAGCTCGATCTGCACCTCGCCGGAGAGGATGAAGAACATGGAGCGGGCGACATCGCCCCGCCGCATGAGAACTTCGCCGGGCTCCGCCGTGTGCGAAGAGAGGAGGCGTAAAATCTCGCCGATTCCCGCCGCATCCAATTCGGCAAACAGCGGCACCCGGGCCACCATACCCCAGCTCACCACGAACTCGCGGCGGCGGATCACATCCGCGAACGCAGAGGTGATGATGCCCACCGGCAGGGCAAGCATGACCAAGCCTGTTATCATGGTGACGCCCGCCACCATCCGGCCCGCAAGCGTGACCGGCACGACATCCCCATAGCCGACGGTGGTGACCGTCACCACCGCCCACCAGGCGGCAAGCGGGATCGAGCCGAACTTGTCGGGCTGCGCCTCGTGCTCCACCACGTACATCACAGACGCAGCCAGCAGCACCACCGCACCGATGATGCCCAGACAGGCAAGCAGCGCATGCCGCTCGATCCGGATGGCTTCCAGAAGCGAAGCGATGCCGGGGGAATAGCGCGCAAGCTTCATGAAGCGCACGAGTCGGAACAGCGCGATGATGCGCAGATCCGCGTTCAGCAGCAGCAGCAGCCCGAACGGCATGACCGCCAGCAAATCTATGATTGCGGCTGGGGTCGCAGCATAACTCAGCCGCGCGCGCGACGAGCGCATCCCCCGAAAACGCGGGTTCTCGGGCGCCGCCCAGAGACGCAGGCCATATTCAATGGCGAACACCACGAACGAGAACAGCTCGAAAAGATGCAAGCCCGACAGGTAGGGCGTGCCGATGCTTGGCACCGTCTCGACGATCGCGGCGAAAGTATTTGCGAGAATGAGGACGATCAGAAAAGCGTGCACGATCTGCGCCGTGGGATCGCGGACGGCGTCGCGCTCCAGGATGGCGAACACGCGCTTGCGCAAGGCGTGCCGCGGCAGGCGCCAAAGAAACAGCATAGGTGGCGGCTTCTGCCCTGCGGCCGGCATCGGGGGCAGGTTCTCCCATGAAGCTTGACGTCGCGGGTCCTCGGGTGGAGGGACCCTAAGGCCCAACGACCCATCGTGGCACGATGTCAGGCGCACTCACAAAGGCAAACTTGAGCGGCACGATGCCCAATCGCCGCATCGCGTGCGCTGGGGTTCCCTTCGAACCGAACCGCGAAGACCGGACGAAACCGCAGGCTTGAGACACCACCCGGTTCGCCCTTAAAGCGGCCCATCATCCGTCAGGTTCCACGCGGGACCGCTGCCGTCTTGCTGCGAACCGAGCCGGCGCACCGGCACGGCCTCACCCCGCCAGCGCGCTTTCGATCGCCGCCAGGGCCGCATCCGCCTTGGCCGCGTCTGGACCGCCGCCCTGCGCCATGTCCGGTCGGCCGCCGCCGCCTTTACCGCCCAGCGCTTCGACGCCGGCGCGCACCAGCTTCTGCGCATCGAATCGGGCGATGAGGTCCGAGGTTACCCCCACCACCAAACCCGCCTTGCCATCGTCGGTGACACCGACGATCGCGACCACGCCGGAGCCAAGCCGCTTCTTGCCTTCATCGACAAGGCCCTTAAGGTCCTTGAGTTCAATGCCGGCGACTTGCTTTGCCATCAGCTTCACGTCGCCGACGGTGCGCACCGGCTCTTCGCCACCCGCCTCACCCATGGCGAGGCGCTTGCGGGCATCAGCAAGGTCACGTTCCAGCTTGCGCCGCTCCTCGACCAAAGCGGTGATCCGCGCATCCAGCTCGGACGGCACCGTCTTCAGGCTCGCGGATGCCGATTGGAGCGCCGCATTGGCCGCATTGAGGTGGCGGCGGGCCGTAGTCGCGGTCAGCGCCTCGAGCCGTCGCACACCGGAGGCCACAGCGCCTTCCGAAACGATCGACACGATACCGATATCACCGGTGCGCGACACATGGGTGCCGCCGCACAGCTCCACGGAATAAGGCGCGCCATTGCCGGGATCCGTGCCCATGGAAACCACACGCACCTCGTCGCCATATTTCTCGCCGAAGAGCGCACGGGCACCGGATTCAATGGCCTCGTCAACCGCCATGAGCCGCGTGTCGACGGGCTCGTTCCGCAGCACGTAGGTGTTGGCGATATCCTCCACCTGAGCTAGTTCGGCCGGCGAAAGGGGCTTGGGATGGCTGAAATCGAAACGCAGGCGATCCGGCGCCACAAGCGACCCCTTCTGAGCCACATGGTCGCCCAGCACGCGCCTGAGCGCCTCATGCAGCAGATGGGTCGCCGAATGGTTTGCCCGAATGGCGGACCGCCGGTCATGATCCACTGACAGCGAAACCGGTGCCCCCACCCGCAACACGCCTTCCTTGACGACGATATCGTGGACGAACAGGTCACCCAGCTTCTTCTGGGTGTTGAGAATATCGGCCGAGACACCGCCTTCGGCCACCAGGCGGCCACTATCGCCCACCTGCCCGCCGGACTCACCATAGAAGGGGGTCTGGTTGACCACGAGCAGCCCTTGCTCACCCGTCTTGAGTTCGTTGACCTCGGCGCCATCGCGGACAAGAGCCCGCACCACGCCCTCGGCGCGCTCCGTATCATAGCCGAGGAACTCAGTCGCCCCCTCGCGCTCCCGCAAGGCGAACCAGACAGCATCCGTGGCGGCCTCGCCGGACCCCTGCCATGCGGCGCGCGCGTCGGCTTTCTGCCGCTCCATCGCGGATTTGAATGCGTCGGTATCCACATGAATTCCGCGACCGCGCAGCGCGTCCTCGGTCAGATCAAGCGGGAACCCATAGGTATCGTAAAGCTTGAAGGCCACGTCGCCGGGAAACCGCGCCCCACTGGTGAGGCCGGCGCTTTCCTCCTCCAGGATCAGCAGGCCGCGTTCCAGCGTCCGGCGGAAACGGCGCTCCTCGAGCAGCAGTGTCTCCGTTGCGAGCGCTTCAGCCCGCACGATCTCGGGATAGGCACGGCCCATTTCCCGGACCAGGATCGGCACCAGCCGGTACATGAGCGGATCGCGCGCACCGAGCAGCTGGGCGTGGCGCATGGCGCGCCGCATGATCCGCCGCAGGACATAGCCGCGCCCCTCGTTCGAAGGCAGCACGCCATCAGCGGTTAGGAAGACCGAGGCGCGCAAATGGTCGGCGATGACGCGGTGGCTGGCCTTCTGCGGCCCGTCCGGCGAGACGCCGGTGAGTTCCGCGACCTCGGCGATGATCGCCCGCATGAGGTCGGTTTCATAATTGTCATGCGTGCCCTGCAACAGAGCGGAAATGCGCTCGAGCCCCATGCCGGTATCGATCGAGGGACGCGGCAGTGACAGGCGCTCCCCGCCCGGAAGCTGTTCATACTGCATGAACACGAGATTCCAGATCTCGATGAAGCGATCGCCGTCGGCATCCGCGGAGCCCGGGGGGCCGCCGGGGATGTGAGCGCCGTGATCGAAGAAAATTTCCGAGCACGGGCCGCAGGGGCCGGTATCGCCCATGGCCCAGAAATTATCGGAGGTCGAGATGCGGATGATGCGCTCGTCCGGCAGTCCGGCGATCTTCTTCCACAAAGCGTGCGCTTCGTCGTCCTCGGAATAGACCGTGACGAGGAGCCGGTCCTTCGGCAGCTCGAACTCGCGGGTCACGAGGTTCCAGGCCAACTCGATCGCGCGGTCCTTGAAATAGTCACCGAACGAGAAATTACCTAGCATCTCGAAGAAGGTGTGATGCCGCGCCGTGTAGCCGACATTGTCCAGATCGTTGTGCTTGCCGCCCGCGCGAACACACTTCTGGGAGGTCACCGCCCGCGAGTAGGGGCGTTTTTCCATGCCCGTAAAGACATTCTTGAACTGCACCATCCCCGCATTGGTGAACATGAGCGTGGGGTCGTTGCGCGGCACCAGGGGCGAGGAGGGAACCGCCTCATGGCCCTGCTTCACGAAATAATCGACAAAGGTCGACCGGATCTCATTCACGCCGCTCATGTGCCGGCCACCATACCCTTGACTGGATTTCCCCCGACGCGCGGAAGGGCGCAGCGTCGGTTCTCACATGGGCCCGGACAACGCCAAAGCCCCCATGCGTAAGCGAAGATCGTTTAACGATGCCGTTTCCGCTTGTCCAGAAAAGCGTTTTCGATGCCTTCCGGCCAGTACGATATATCATTCGCATATCTTATGCGCCGAAGCGGGCCAATGGCTTCGCGCGCGTTAAAAAGGCGGAGCCGGGCCCCGCCTTCTCTAACCGGCGTTTAACCCAGACACTCAGTCCTCCGCGACCTCTGCAGAATCCTCCTCCGGGGAGCCGGCGAGGATCTGTTCGGCTATAAGGCCTGCGTTCTGGCGCACCGCCGCTTCGATTCGCCCGGCGACCTCAACATTCTGCTTCAAGAATGCCTTGGCATTCTCCCGCCCTTGGCCGAGACGTTGGCTGTCGTAGGAGAACCACGAGCCGGACTTTTCCACCACGCCGGCGCGAACCCCAAGATCGAGGAGTTCCCCCGTTTTGGAAACGCCTTCGCCATAAATGATGTCGAATTCCACCTGCTTGAACGGAGGAGCCAGCTTGTTCTTCACGACCTTGACGCGGGTCTGGTTGCCGATCACCTCGTCGCGCTCCTTGATCATCCCGATGCGGCGGATGTCGAGGCGGACGGAGGCATAGAATTTCAAGGCGTTGCCGCCGGTCGTGGTCTCCGGGGAGCCATACATCACGCCGATCTTCATGCGGATCTGATTGATGAAGATCACCATGGTGTTGGACTTGGAGATGGACGCGGTCAGCTTGCGCAGGGCCTGGCTCATCAGGCGGGCCTGCATGCCGGGCTGGCTGTCACCCATCTCGCCGTCCAGTTCGGCGCGCGGGGTCAAAGCGGCGACCGAATCGACCACCAGCACGTCTACCGCCCCCGAACGGACCAGCGTGTCGCAGATCTCGAGCGCCTGTTCGCCCGCATCCGGTTGAGAAATAAGGAGATCGTCCAGGTTTACGCCGAGCTTGCGGGCATAGATGGGATCAAGGGCGTGCTCGGCGTCGATGAAGGCGCAGACGCCGCCCTTTTTCTGAGCTTCTGCAACGGTATGCAGCGCCAGCGTGGTCTTGCCGGAGGATTCGGGGCCGAAGATCTCGACCACCCGCCCGCGCGGCAACCCGCCGATGCCGAGCGCGATGTCCAGCCCCAGGGATCCGGAAGGAATGCTTTCAATTTCAATGGCTTTTCCGGTCTTGCCGAGCCGCATGATCGAGCCCTTGCCGAAATGCCGCTCGATCTGTGAGAGCGCGGCGTCGAGCGCTTTCGTCTTATCCATGGAGGAACCTTCGACGAGTCTGAGTGTGGACTGAGTCATCGCTGTGCTCTCCGCCGCGTGCAAGGATTATTCGCTACCCCGGTTTCGTACCTGTTTTGTTCGATGTTCGCAATATGTTCTCATCAAATTCGGCCGCTTATCGCTAATATTCGGTGAAAGTTCGCGGCCCGAAATTCATCCGCCGCTCTTCCGTGCCGAAATCCGGATCGAAACCGCATTTCGGTTTCGTTGCGCGGCTGGTCCAGCCACTGTACCAGTCCGCCGGACTGGACCGCGACCGCAGCCGGGGAGGCCGCCATGAAGATGACGTTCCGCTGGTATGGGAAGGACGATGCCGTCACCCTCGCCAACATCCGCCAGATCCCCGGCATGTCCGGCATCGTTTCTGCCGTCTATGGCGTGCCGGTGGGCGAGGCGTGGCCGCTCCAGCGGATCGTCAGCCTCAAGGACGAGGTGGAGGCGCACGGGCTTAAGCTTGAGGTCATCGAGAGCGTGCCGGTGCATGAGGACATCAAGCTGGGCAAGGCCAGCCGTGACCGGCTGATCGGCAATTATTGCGAGACCCTGTCCCGTCTCGGCAAGGCCGGGGTGAAGGTGGTCTGCTACAATTTCATGCCCATGTTCGACTGGACGCGCACCACGCTCGACATGAAGCTGCCCGACGGCTCCACCACCCTCGCTTTCGACGCGCAGGCGATCAGCCGCATCGACCCGCGCGAGGGGATTCGCCTGCCCGGCTGGGACGCCAGCTATGCGCCCGAGGAACTGCGCTTCCTTCTTGACGAATATGCCCATGTGAGCGAAGCCGAGCTCTGGGAAAACCTGAATTATTTTCTTCAGCGCGTGATCCCGGCGGCAAAGGAAGCGGGCGTGCTGATGGCGATCCACCCCGACGATCCGCCGCGCCCGATCTTCGGCCTGCCCCGCATCGTCAAGAATCACGCGGACCTTGCCCGCATCCTCGATGCGGTGGATGACAAGGCCAATGGCCTGACCCTGTGCTCGGGGTCGCTCGGCGCGGACCTTTCAAACGACGTTCCGGCCATGGTGCGCGCGTTCGGCGGCCGGGGCCGCATTCACTTTGCCCATCTGCGCAATGTAAAGGCGCAGCCGGACGGCAGCTTCTTCGAAACCGCGCATCTTTCCTCCGAAGGCTCGCTCGACATGGCGGAGATCGTGCTGGCGTATTTCGAGACCGGCTTCACGGGCTATTTCCGGCCGGACCATGGACGCATGATCTGGGGCGAAACCGGGCGGCCCGGCTACGGCCTTCATGATCGCGCCCTCGGCGCCGTGTATCTGAACGGGCTGTGGGAAGGCGCCCGCAAGGCTTGGTCCCATAAGGCCGGCGCGGCCGTGCGGGATTAGCCCTCCCCAGCGCCGGCCTTGTCGAACAGGCGGGCATAGACGTTCTGGAGATGGCGGCGCATGCGGGTTTCGGCCGCCGCAGGATCGCCAGCCAGAATCGCCTCGGCGATCTGGCGATGGTCCTTGTTCATGGCGAGCGGCAGTTCGTCGGCGGCGTAATTGGCTTCGAGCTGCTTGAACATCGCGCCATAGCGCTTGTCCCAGAGAAACTCGACCACCTCCTTCAGCACCTGATTGCCCGTCATCTCCGCGATCAGCAGATGGAACCGCTTGTCCTGGGCCAGGAAGGCCTCGTTATTGACCGGGTATTCGTCGAATTCCTTCGTCACCCGGCGCAGCGCCGCCCTTTGGTCCTCTGAGCCGTTGAGGGCGGCCAGCTCCGCGGTGCGGCTTTCCACCGCCTCGCGCGCCGCCAGAAGCTCCACCGCGCCGGCGCCGTGCGGGTCGGCCTCCTGCGTCGCCGGAAGCGGGGCTGCGGCCGGGTCGCGCACATAGACCCCCTGCCCCGTGCGGATATCCACCCGCCCCTCGATCTCCAGGAAGATCAGCGCCTCGCGGACCGAGGTGCGGCTGACGCCGAATTGCTTGGCCAGTTCCCGCTCCGCCGGCAAGGTCTGGCCCGGCTTGAAGGCGCCGCTGTCGATATGCTCGATCAGCGCTTGCGCGATCTGCTTGTAGAGCCGTTCCACCTTGATCTTGGGTAAGCGCATCGCGTCGGTCGATCCTGCCGTTGCGTACACCGTTGCACACCCACTTCCTTATCGCATTGCGCTAGGTCACGTCATACGGCTGTAACATCGGGGCCCTAGGAGAGCCGTGAAAACGGTTACATACTCCGGGAGCCGCCGTGGCGCGCACAGTCACCATCCGCACCGTCGCCGAGCGCGCCGGCTGCTCCATCGCCACCGTCAGCCGCGTCATCAACGGCACGGCGCGGGCGAGCGTGGAGGCGGAAGCCCGGGTGCGCGCGGCCATCGCGGAACTGAGCTTCCGCCCGAGCGAGATCGGCCGTTCGCTGAAGACCCTGCGCACCCGCACCATCGGCGTGGTGATCCCGAGCCTGACCAACCCCGTGTTCGCCAGCTCCGTCGCCGGCATCGAGGCGGAAGCGCGGGTGCGCGGCCATGCGCTGCTGGTCACCGCCACCGATTACGATCCCAACCGCGAGCGCGCCGTGGTGGATACCCTCGTGGCGCAGAGCGTGGCGGGCCTCGTGCTCACCGTCGCCGATCCCGACGCCAATCCCACCCTCGACATGCTGGATGCCGAGGGCATCCCCTATGTGCTGGTCTATAACGAGCCGCAGCGCATTCCCCGCCCCGCCGTGACGGTGGACAATGCCGCCGCCACCCGCGCGCTCACCGAAGCGCTGATCGCCCAGGGACATCGGCGCATCCTGTTCATCGCCGGGCGCTTCTCCTCGTCCGACCGCTCGCGCCTGCGCCACCAGGGCTATCTCGCCGCCATAGCGGCAGCCGGCCTCGTGCCGGAACCGGTGCTGGAGCTGGACTATATCGCCGACGCCCCGGCCCATCGCGCTGCGCTGGAAAGCCTGTTCGCGGCGTACGGGCGGCCCACCGCCATGATCTGCTCCAACGATCTGCTGGCGCTCTCCATCATCGCCGCCGTGCGGGCCATGGGGCTTAGCGTGCCGGGCGACATGTCGGTGGCGGGGTTCGACGGCATCGCCATCGGCCGCCTCGTGACGCCGGAACTCTCCACCGTGGACCAGCCGACCCGCCTCATGGGCGCGCGCGCCATCGAGCGGCTGTTCGACATGTTCGAAGGCGCGCCCGGCCGGGCGGTCGAGCACCTGCCCTACCATCTGCGCCTCACCGGCACCCTCGCCGCCGCGCCGCCGGAGCCCGGCGCCGCCCTCCGTTTCTCCGGTCCGCCCGCCGGCGGGTCGGCCGCGCCGGCTGCCTGACGGCCGGCTTTCCGTACCGCGTCCCCGACCCGTCCGGCCCCCTGGGCCGGGCACCCCTTTGTGCGACCCTATGAAAGACCAAGGCATGACGTTCTCAGCGCTCAAGTCCCTGCTCGCCGTGCCGCTGCTCGCGGCCGCCCTGCTGCCCGCCACGCTCGCACCCGCCAAGGCGGCGGACGCCATCTGCTACAATTGCCCCACCGAATGGGCCGATTGGGGCAGCATGCTCAAGGCCATCAAGGCCGACACCGGCGTCGAGGTGCCGCCGGACAACAAGAATTCCGGCCAGTCGCTGGCACAGATCATCGCCGAAAAGGCGAGCCCGGTTGCGGACGTCGCCTATCTCGGCGTGACCTTCGGCATCAAGGCCAAGGAGGCCGGCGTCACCCAGCCCTACGAGCCCAAGAATTTCTCGCAGATCCCGGCCGGCCTGAAGGATCCCGAGGGCCATTGGTTCACCATCCATTCCGGCACGCTCGGCCTGTTCATCAACAAGGATGCGCTGGGCGGCGCGCCGGTGCCGGCCTGCTGGGCGGACCTGCTGAAGCCCGAATACAAGGGCATGGTGGGCTATCTCGACCCCTCCAGCGCCTTCGTCGGCTATGTGGGCGCGGTGGCGGTGAACAACGCGCTCGGCGGCTCGCTGGAGAATTTCGGCCCCGGCCTCGACTTCTTCAAGAAGCTCGCCGCCAACCAGCCGATCGTGCCGAAGCAGACCTCCTACGCCCGCGTGGTCTCCGGCGAGATCCCGATCCTGTTCGATTATGATTTCAACGCCTATCGCGCCAAATACAGCGAGAAGGGCAATTTCGCCTTCGTCATTCCCTGCGAGGGCTCGATCGTCGTTCCCTATGTGATGACCCTGGTGAAGAACGACCCGCATCCGGACGCCGCCAAGAAGGTGCTGGACTATGTGCTGTCCGACAAGGGACAGGCCATGTGGGCCAACGCCTATCTGCGCCCGGTGCGCGACGTGCCGCTGCCGAAGGAGGTCGCCGACCGCTTCCTGCCCGCCGCCGACTATGCCCGCGCCAAGCCGGTGGATTACGGCCGGATGGAGAGCGTGCAGAAGGGCTTCTCGGACAAGTATCTCGCCGAGGTGAAATAGGCGCCTCCCACCCTGGGTGCCCCACAAATGCCCTCTCCCGCACGCGGGAGAGGGGACCACCCTGACCCGAGACCTTGGACCCCCATGAACAGCGCCGATCGCCTGGCCAATATCCTGCTGCTACCGCTCGGCGTGTTCGTGCTCGCCTTCTTCCTGCTGCCTCTAGTGCGGGTGGTGGCGGTGGCTGGCGAGGGGCCGAACGGGATGGCGGAATATCTGGTCATCCTCACCAATCCCCGCCATTTCGCGACCCTGATCGCCACCCTCACACTCTCCGCCGGGGTCACGCTGGCGACGCTCGCCATCGGCACGGTTGTGGCGCTGTTCCTGGCGCAGAACCGCTTCTTCGGCCGGGCCCTCCTCGTCTCCATGCTCACCTTGCCGCTCGCCTTTCCCGGCGTGGTGGTGGGCTTCATGATCATCCTGCTGGCAGGCCGCCAGGGACTGCTCGGCGGCCTCACCCAGAGCCTCGGGCTCGGCAAATGGGTGTTCGCCTATTCCATGGCCGGCCTGTTCGCGGGCTATGTGTATTTCTCCCTGCCGCGCGTGCTGGTGACGCTGATGGCGGCGGCGGAAAAGCTCGATCCCGCCTTGTCGGAGGCCGCGCGCTCGCTCGGCGCGGGACGGTTCGAGGTGCTGCGCGACGTGATCCTGCCGGGGCTGGCGCCGGCGCTGATGGCCTGCGGCGCCATCGCGTTCGCCACCGCCATGGGCGCGTTCGGCACCGCGTTCACGCTCGCCACCCGCATCGATGTGCTGGCCATGACGATCTATACGGAATTCACCCTGGCCGCGAATTTCTCCAGCGCCTGCGCGCTCTCTCTGGCGCTGGGTCTGATCACCTGGGGCGTGCTGGCCGCGACGCGCAATTTCGCCGGCGCCGGCGTCGCGGCGGCAGGGTGAGAGCCATGCGCACCAACCCCCTCGTTTTCGCATTTCAGCTTATCGTGACGCTGCTCGCCGCCGCGTTTCTGGTTGTACCGGCCCTCACGAGCATACTTGCGGGCCTTACGGTCAATTATTTCCAGGGGGTGCGCTCCGGCCTCACGCTGGAATGGGTAGGCCAGGTGTGGGGCCTCTATGCCCCCACGATCTTCCGCTCGATCCTGATCGCCCTCGGCACGCTCGCCGTCACGCTGCTGATCGGCGTGCCCGCGGCCTGGGCGCTGGTGAGGAAGCCCGGCCGCGTCTCGCGCCTGGTGGAGGAGATCGTGACCCTGCCCGTCGCCATCCCCGGCCTCGCGTTGGCGCTGGCGCTGATCCTCGCCTATGGCGGCATCCGCGCGTTCCGGGCGAGCGACGCCTTCATCCTGGTGGGGCACGTGCTCTACACTTTGCCCTTCATGCTGCGGGCCGTGATGGCGGTGCTCGCGGCGGTGGATGTGCGCACGCTGGAGGAAGGCGCGGCGAGTCTCGGCGCCTCGCCCTGGCAGCGCTTCATCCAGGTGGTGGTGCCCAATGCGCGGCCGGGCATCCTGGCCGGCGCGCTGATGGTGGTGACGCTCTCCATTGGCGAATTCAACCTCACCTGGATGCTGCACACGCCGCTCACCGCCACTTTGCCCGTGGGGCTGGCCGACAGCTATGCCTCCATGCGGCTCGAAATCGCGAGCGCCTATACGCTCGTCTTCTTCATCATGATCGTGCCGCTGCTGCTCGCCATCCAGTTCGTCGGCGGCGAGCGCCGGGCCGTGAACCGGAAAACCCGCCCGTGAACCACTCTGCCCCGCCCGCCCCTGCCGCTGCTCTCGCCGGCCATGGCGCGGCCATCGCGCTGACGCGCTGCGCCAAGACCTTCGCCGACGGCACGCGCGCGCTGGAGCCGCTGGACCTCTCCATCGCGGCCGGCGAGACGCTGGTGCTGCTCGGCCCCTCGGGCTGCGGCAAGACCACGACCTTGCGCATCATCGCCGGGCTGGAGGCGCCCGAAGCCGGTGGCACCGTGACCTTCGACGGCACCGATGTGACCGCCCTGCCCATCGAGAAGCGCCATGTGGGCATGGTGTTCCAATCCTATGCCCTGTTCCCCAACATGAACGTTGTCGAGAACGTCTCCTATGGTCTGCGCGTGCGCGGTGTGCCCAAGGCGGAGCGGCTGAAGCGCGCCGCCGAGGTGCTGGAGATGATGCGCATCGACACGCTGGCGACCCGCCGCATCGACCAGCTTTCCGGCGGCCAGCGCCAGCGGGTGGCGCTGGCCCGCGCGCTCGCCGTGCGGCCGCGCGCCATCCTGCTGGACGAGCCGTTGACCGCCCTCGACGCCGCCTTGCGCGAGCATCTGCGCACGGAGATCGACGCGCTTTTGCGCAGCCTCGCCATCACCGCCATCTATGTCACCCACGACCAGGCGGAAGCGCTCGCGCTGGGCGATCGCATCGTGGTGATGCGCCAGGGTGCCATTGCCCAGATCGGCACCCCGCGTGAGATCTATTTTCACCCCGCCGACGCCTTCGTCGCCGGCTTCGTCGGCACCACGAATCGCCTGGAGGGCAGCGTGCGCAGCGGCCGCTTCGAGACCGCCGCCGGATTCCTGCCCCATGCGGGCGCGGACGCGGCACAGGCGGCACTGGCCTTCCGGCCGGAAGTCGCGCGCATCTGCGCCCCGGAAGAGACCGGGCTTCACTTCACCATCGCCCAGGTGCATTTCCTCGGCGCGCGCCAGCGCGTGGTGCTGGCTGCGCCCGACGGGACCCGCATCATCGTCGAAACTGCCCCCGAGGACGCGCTGACGCTCGGCGCCCGCGTGGGCCTCGCCATCGACCCTTCCCGCCTCGTTCCGGTGTGAGTCCATGCTGATTGCCCAGATCACCGATACCCATATCCGCCCCTCCGGCACGCTCGCCTATGGCGTGGTCGACACCGCAGCTCACCTGGAGCGGGCGGTCGCCCACCTTCAGGCGCTCACGCCCCGCCCCGAGGTGGTGCTTGTCACGGGCGACCTCACCGATTTCGACCGTCCGGAGGAATACGCGCGCTTCCGTGCGCTCACCGACGCGCTGCCCGTGCCGCTTCTGCCGATTCCCGGCAATCACGACAGCACGGCGGGCGTCGCCGCCGCGTTTCCGAAGATCGCGGCGCAGGCGCAGGCGGGCAAGCTGAACTATGTGGTGGAAGATTTTCCGGTCCGCCTCGTGATGCTGGATTCTTCCGTCGCGGGCGCGCCCCACGGCGAACTCGGCACCCGCACGCTCTCCTGGCTCGATGAAACGCTTTCCGCCGCACCGGAGCGCCCGGCGCTGGTCGCGCTGCACCACCCCCCGTTCCTGACCGGCATCCGCCACATGGACCTGCAGAATTTGCGCGACGGGCAGGCGCTGGAGCAGGTTCTCGCCCGCCACGGGCAGGTCCTGGCGTTGATCTGCGGCCACGTGCATCGCACGGTCTTCACCCGTTTTGCGGGTGTTCCGGCCTCCATCTGTCCCTCGCCGGCCCATGCCGTGAGCCTGGATTTCGACCCGGCAGGGGAGCCGGGCTTCCATATGGAACCACCGGGCCTGCACCTGCACCGCTTCGACGGCGGGCGGCTGGTGACGCATTTGAGTTTCATCGGACAATACGACGGGCCGCATCCCTTCTTCGGCCCGGACAGGACCCTGCTGGGCTGAGCCGGCGGGGGGCGCGAAAGTGGTTGCGCTCGAAATGCCCTAAAGCTCGCTTTCCTGCGAGACATCCTGGAGGCGGTTGAGCGTCAGGTCCAGATGGCGCTCGAGGACGAGATGCAATCTCTCCTTGTCCCGCGCCTCCAATGCAGCCGCGATCTCGATGTGCTGCTTGACCGCCTCGGTCCAGATTTTCGGCTTGTCGTTGCCGATGAAGCGCACCCGCCGCAGCCGCTCCTGAACCGTGCGGTGAAAGCGCGCGAGCGTTTCGTTGTGGGACATATCCACCAGCAATTGGTGGAGCTGCTGGTTCAGCTTGAAATAAGCGAGACGATTGCGCGCCTCATAATCGGCGACCATCTCGTCATGGGTGGCGCGGAAGCGGGCGATCTCCTCGTCGCTCGCGATTTCGCACGCCATGCGCGCGCAGGTCTGCTCGATCGCGCCAAGCGCGCGCATCATGTCGATGGTCTCATCCAGCGCGAACTTGCGGATAATGGCGCCCTTGTTGCGCACCAGATCTACCAGACCTTCGCTTGCGAGCGTCTTCAACGCCTCGCGCAAAGGCGTGCGGGAAACGCCAAGTGATTTTCCCAGCTGAACTTCATTGATCCTGCTTCCGGGATCGAGGCGCCCTTCCACGATCATGTCGCGAATACGCATGGCGACTTCATCATGCAGCGTGCGCTGCTGAATCGGCACCTCCTGATAATCCACGGCGGCGGTTGGCCCACGGAGCAAGGTCACGGCAAACTCGAAGTTGTTCTCTCCCGTGTCTAGCGCAAAAAAAAATGCTTGCAAGCGGCTGCCCACTGCGTGCAGAACACTGTATGCACTTTGAGAGGGCGGCGACAGATCGCCCCTTGGGAGGAGCCAAGCATGGGATTTTCGACCGCCTTCAGCGGGCCGGATCGGTGCGTCATGGGTCTCGCCATGGGCGATCCGGGCGGGATCGGCGCGGAACTCGCCGCCAAAATGCTCGCCGACCCCGCCATCAGCGATGCGATGCAGCTGGTCGTCCTCGGCAACCGGGGGCTGCTGGATGCGGGCGCAGCCACCTTCGGCGTGACGCTCGATCTCTCTCCCCTGCCGCTCCAAAATCTCAGCCGCGAGGCGATCGCCGCCGCGGGCGGCCATGTGATGGTCGAGGTGGGCGCCGACGCTGACTTGAGCCACCTGCCGGCCGGCGCGCCCACCCGCGAGGGCGGCGCCTTCGCGCTGGAGAACTTCCGCGCCGGCATCCGCCTCGCCGATGCGGGGGTGCTGGACGCGCTGTGCTTCACGCCCTTCAACAAATACGCGATGCGCCTCGCCTATCCGACGTACCAGGACGAGATCGTCTTCATTTCGGAGATCCTCGGCGCGGGCACCGGCGTCGCCGAATTCAACGTGGCCGACATCTGGACCGGGCGCGTCACCTCCCACGTTCCGCTCTCGCAGGTCGCCCCGCTCATCACCCGCGAGGCGGTGTTGGGGCGCCTGGTGATGACCGATCGCATCATGCGCGCAGGCGGGGTCGCCCATCCGAAGATCGCGGTTGCGGGGCTCAATCCCCACGCCGGCGACAACGGCAATTTCGGCCATGAGGAAATCGAGGTGATCGCGCCCGCGGTCGCCGAGGGGCGCACGCGCGGGATCGACTGCGACGGCCCCTTCTCGCCGGACACGGTGTTCGTCCGCGCCAGCCGTGGCGACTTCAATTCCGTGCTGACCATGTATCACGACCAGGGTCAGATCGCGATGAAGCTCATGAGCTTCGAGAAGGGCGTGGTGTTGTTCGGCGGCTTTGCCTTCCCCATCTGCACGCCCGCCCACGGCACCGCCTATGACATCGCCGGCCAAGGCAAGGCGCATCCCGGCGCGATGCGCGCGACGCTCCTGCTGGCCGCAAGTCTCGCGTCCGACAGGGTCCCCACCCCTGCCCCCGCCTTGAAATCAACCGCTACCCTCTCCGCCTGAGCGGAACCCGAGCGAAGAAAAATAAGGGAGATTGCAGTCGTGGATTCTTTCCCGATGGTCGACGCGCATGTCCATTTCTGGGACCCCACCACCCAAAATTACCCCTGGCTGTGCGAGAAGCCGCTCATCCCGTTCCGCTACGGCGATTATTCCGCCATCTGCCGCAAATATTATCCGGACGACTATAAGAAGGACGCCAAGGGCCACCAGGTGGTGAAGACCGTCTATATCGAGGCGGAATGGGACCCCACCGATCCCATCGGCGAGATGGAATTCATCGCCGAGATGCGCAAGCAGACCGGCTGGCCCAACGTCGCCGTTGGGCAGGCCTGGATGGACCAGCCCAATGTCGCCGAAGTGCTGGCGCGCCTCGCGGCCTTCCCGTTCGTGCGGGGCGTGCGCCACAAGCCCCAAGGCAGCAAGACGCCCGGCACCTCGGTGCAGAGCACCATGATGGACCCGGTGTGGCGCAAGGGCTTCGCGCACCTGAAGCCGAACGGCCTTCGGTTCGACCTGCAGACCCATTGGTGGCACCTGGACGATGCCGCGGACCTCGCCCGCGCGTTTCCCGATACGCAGATCATCCTGCTCCATTCCGGCCTGCCGGCGGATCGCAGCGAGAACGGCATCACCGGCTGGAAGGCCGCCATGCGCGCCTTCTCCAAATGCCCGAACGTTGCGGTGAAGATTTCCGGCATCGGCCTGCCCGGCATTCCCTGGACGGTCGACAATAATCGCGACATCGTTCTTTCCATCATCGACTTCTTCGGCGTGGATCGCTGCATGTTCGGCAGCAATTTCCCTGTCGACAGCGTCTGCGGCGATCTCGATACGATCTTCAGCGGCTACAAGACCATCACCTCCGGCTTCTCGCTGGAAGAGCGCACCAAGCTGTTCCACGACAACGCGATCCGCTTCTATGCCATCGACTAGGCTCACATTCGCTTATATCGGCGTGGGCCTGATGGGCGGCCCCATGGCCGCGCGTCTCATCGCCCGCGGGCATACCGTGCGCGCCTTTGACGTCAGCGCCGACCGGCTGGCCCAGGCCGTGGCTGCCGGCGCCGAGCCCGCGCTCGACCCAGCCGATGCCGTGGCCGGCGCGGACGCCGTGCTGCTCAACCTGCCGACCCCGGCCGCCGTGGAGCAGGCGGTGTTCGGGGCGGACGGCGTCGCGCAGGTCATGCGCCCGCCGCAGGTGCTGGTGGATTTCTCCACCATCGAGGTGGAGCGCTGCCGCGCCTTCGCCGCGCGCCTTGCGCAGGCGACCGGCTGCGCCTGGATCGACGCGCCGGTCTCCGGCGGCCCGCCCGCCTCGGCGGAGGGAAAACTCGCCGTGATGGCCGGCGGCCCGAAGGACGAGATCGCGCGTCTCGCGCCGCTGTTCGCGGATATTTCCTCCGCCTTCACCCATGTGGGGCCCACCGGCGCCGGGCTCACCGCCAAGATGGTCAGCCAGTTGATGGTCTCCTGCCTCTATGTGGTGCTGGCCGAGGGCGCCAAGCTCGCGGAACAGGCCGGCATCGACGTGGCGCGCGTTCCCGCCTGCGTCAGCGGCGGGCATGCGGACGGGGAATTGCTGCGCCAGATCTTCCCGCGCTTCGCCGAACGCGACTTCCGCCCGCGCGCCTATACGCGCCAGCTCGTCAAGGACATGCACATGGTGAAGGAGCTGGCGGATGCCGCCGGCGCGCCGACCCCCATGATGGACGAGGCCCTGCGCCTCTACGACCGCTATGTCGCCCTCGGCGGCAGCGAGCGGGACACCTCCGCCATTCTCGAACTCTACGACCACGATGCGCAGCCGCGCCACGTTCAGCCGTGACGCCAGGCCCAGCGAAGGAATTTGCGATGTCTTCCAACACCTCGAACATCCCGCAAACCTACGGTTTCGTCGGCCTTGGCGCCATGGGCGCGGCCATGGTGGAGCGCGCGCGCGGCAAGGGCCTCGCCGTCCATGTCTATGACCTCAACCAGGCCGCCGTGGACCGCGCCGTCGCGCTCGGCGCCACGGCCGGCAAGAGCCCCCGTGCGGTCGCCGATGCCGCCGAGATCGTGTTCTCCTCCCTGCCCACTCCCGCCATCGTGGAGCATGTGGCGCTGGGCGAGAACGGGCTCTGCGAGGGCAGCGCCATGCGCCATTACGTGGATATGTCCACCATCGGCCCAACCATGATCCGCCATGTGGCGGACGTGCTGGGCAAGAGCGGCGTCGCCACCCTCGACGCGCCGGTGAGCGGCGGGCCCATCGGCGTGGTGAACGGCACGCTGGCGGTGATGACCGCCGGCCCGAAGGCGACGGTGGAGAAGGCCCGCCCCTTCTTCGACAGCTTCGCCCGCACGGTGGTGGAGATCAGCACCGAGGTCGGCCAGGCGCAGACCGTGAAGCTCGCCAACAACATCCTCACCGCCACCAACATGATCGCGGTGGGCGAGGCGATGGCGTTCGCGGAAAAGGGCGGCATCGACCCCGCGCTGCTGTTCCAGGTGATCAATGCCGGCTCCGGCCGCTCCTGGGTCTCGGAAGTCGCCTATCCGAACTTCGTGGTGCCGCGCACCTACAATCAGAACTTCCGCACCGAGCTGATGCACAAGGACGTGGTGCTGTGCCTGGAGGAGGCGGACCGCGCCGGCGTGCCCATGTGGCTCGGCGCATCGGTGCGCCAGATGTGGCAGTTCTTCATGAGCCAGGGCATGGGCAAGGACGATTGCTCGCGCATCTCCACGGTGATCGAGGATTGGGCCGGCGTCGAGCCCACCCCGCCCAAGAGCCGCGACGCGGCCTGAGCCGCAGCCCCTCACAGCCAACAGGCCACCCGAAGGTGGCGGGAGCAGACCATGCGGATACTCAAGGAAGGGCGCCAGAGCGCCGACAAGGCCGCCGACCAGGCCAAGGTGCGCGCCGTGGTGGAGGGCATTCTCGCCGACATCGAGGCGCGCGGCGACGATGCGGTGCGCGAGCTTTCGGTGAAGTTCGACGGCTGGGATCGGGCCGATTATCGCCTCACGGACCGCGAGATCCGCGACTGTCTCGCCGAGCTTTCGGCCCGCGATATCGAGGACATCAAGTTCGCCCAGGAGCAGGTGCGCAATTTCGCCCAGCACCAGCGGGACGCGCTCCGCGACATCGAGGTGGAGACGCTGCCGGGCGTGGTGCTCGGCCATAAGAACATCCCGGTGAATTCGGTCGGCTGCTACGTGCCGGGCGGCAAATATCCGCTGCTCGCCTCCGCCCATATGTCCGTTGTCACGGCGAAGGTGGCGGGCGTGCCCAATATCGTCACCTGCGCCCCGCCGTTCCACGGCAAGCCGGCACCGGCCATCGTCGCCGCCCAGCATCTCGCCGGCGCGGACGTGATCTATTGCTTCGGCGGCGTGCAGGCGGTCGGCGCCATGGCCATCGGCACCCAGACCATCGCGCCGGTGGACATGCTGGTGGGCCCCGGCAACGCCTATGTGGCCGAAGCCAAGCGCCAGCTGTTCGGGCGCGTCGGCATCGACCTGTTCGCCGGCCCCACCGAGACCCTCGTGATCGCCGACGAGAGCGTGGACGCGGAAATGTGCGCCACCGACCTGCTCGGCCAGGCGGAGCACGGGCCCAACTCCCCGGCCATCCTGCTCACCAATTCGGAGAAGCTGGCGCGCGAGACCATGGCCGAGGTGGAGCGCCTGCTGACCATCCTGCCCACGGGCGAGATCGCCGCGAAATCCTGGGCCGATTATGGCGCGGTGATCGTGTGCGACGATTACGAGGAAATGGTCCGCGAGGCCGATCGCATCGCCTCCGAACATGTGCAGGTGATGACCCGCGACCCGGATTATTTCCTGAACAACATGCGCAATTACGGCGCCCTGTTCCTCGGCCCGCGCACCAATGTGGCGTTCGGCGACAAGGTGATCGGCACCAACCATACCCTGCCGACGCTGGGCGCGGCCCGTTACACCGGCGGGCTTTGGGTCGGCAAGTTCATCAAGACCGTCACTTACCAGCGCGTCACCACCGACGCCGCCTCGGCGATGATCGGGGAATATTGCTCGCGCCTCTGCATGCTGGAAGGCTTTGCCGGCCATGCCGAGCAGGCCAACATCCGCGTGCGGCGGTATGGCGGGCGGAACATCCCCTATGCCACGGCCGCGGAATAGGGGTAGCCATGAACACGACCGACCACCACACGGGCGGATACGTCCCCGCCTTCGACCTCACGGGCAAGCGCGCGCTGATCTCCGGCGCGGGGCGCGGCATCGGCCTCGCCTCGGCCCGCACGCTCGCGGCCATGGGCGCCCATGTCACCCTCGCCGCCCGCTCGGGCGACGAGATCGGCGCGGCGGCGGATGAAATCATCCGCGAGGGCGGTTCCGCCGATACGCTGTGCATGGACGTGAGCGCCGTGGAGACCATCCCGGCGGCGCTGGAAGGGCGGGCGCCCTACGACATCCTGGTGAACAACGCCGGGACCAACCGCACCAAGCCGTTCCTCGACGTGCCGGTGGAGGATTTCGACGTCATCATGGGGCTCAACGTGCGCGCCGCCTATTTCGTGGCGCAGGCGGTGGCGCGCGGCATGGCAGCGGCCGGGCGCGGCGGCTCGATCATCAACATGTCCTCGCAGATGGGCCATGTGGGCGCGGCCACGCGCACCGTCTATTGCGCCTCCAAATGGGCCATGGAGGGCATGACCAAGGCCATGGCGGTGGACCTCGCTCCCTACGGCATCCGCGTCAACACCTTGGGGCCCACCTTCATCGAGACGCCGCTCTCGGGAAATTTCCTGAGCAATCCCACGTTCCGCGCCGAGGTGCTGAGCAAGATCAAGCTCGGCCGCATCGGCAAGGTGGAAGACCTGATCGGCGCGGTGGTGTTCCTCGCCTCCGACGCCTCCGCCCTGATGACCGGCTCGTCCCTCGTGATCGACGGCGGCTGGACCGCCGACTGACGGCGCCGCCACCCAACTGGAGTTTGTACATGCTGCTCGAAGGCAAGGTCGCGATCATAACGGGCGCGGCGTCCGAACGCGGGATCGGCCGCGCCACGGCGAAACGCTTCGCCGACGAAGGCGCGCGGGTGGTGATCGTCGATCTCGACGCCATCGCCGCTGAGGCCGCCGCCGCCGGCATCGGCCCCGGACATCGCGGCTTTGCCTGCGATGTCGCCGACCCCGACCAGTGCCATGCGCTGATCGCCGCCGTGCTGGCCGAATATGGGCGGATCGACGTGGTGGTGAATGCCGCCGGCGTCAGCCAGAGCGACAGCCTGATGGAGATCACGCAGGAGAAGTTCGACCTGGTGATCGACGTCAGCCTGCGCGGTTCCCTCAACATGTGCCAGGCGGCGGTGCCGCACATGCGCGAAAGCGGCGGCAGCATCGTGTGCTTCGGCTCGGTCGCCGCCCAGCGCGGCGGCGGGCTGTTCGGCGGCCCGCATTATGCCGCCGCCAAGGGCGGCGTGCACAGCCTGACGAAATCCCTGGCACGCGAACTCGGCAAGGACCGCATCCGCGTCAATGCCGTCTCCCCCGGCACCATCGATACCGACATTTTCCAAGGCAAGATGAGTGCCGAGCGCAAGGCGCAGATCGCCGCCGACATCCCGCTCGGCCGCCTCGGCTCGGCGGACGACGTCGCCTGCGTCTGCCTGTTCCTGGCGTCCGACCTCGCCCGTTTCGTCACCGGCTCCATCCTCGACGTGAACGGCGGGCAATTCATCCATTGACGCGCCCCGGCCGGCGCATGCGGCGCCGGCCCAACAAGAATTCCGCGCCAACGCGGCTCGCACCAACAGGGAGATGAAGACGATGGCCTCAGTCGAAGTGCGTGACGTCAAGAAACGGTTCGGCGCCGCCGCGATCATCGATGGGGTGTCGATCGACATCACCGACGGGGAATTCGTCGTGCTGGTCGGCCCATCCGGATGCGGGAAATCCACCCTGCTGCGCATGATTGCCGGGCTGGAGAGCATCTCCGGCGGCGAGATCCGCATCGCGGAGCGGGTGGTGAACGACGTTCCGCCCAAGCAGCGCGACATCGCCATGGTGTTCCAGAACTACGCGCTCTACCCGCACATGACGGTGCGCGCCAACATGGGCTTCTCGCTCGATTTGCAGCGGGCGCCCAAGGCCAAGATCGAGGAGCGGGTAAACCGCGCCGCCCAGATCCTCGGCCTGTCCCATTTGCTCGACCGCTTTCCGCGCCAGCTTTCCGGCGGCCAGCGCCAGCGCGTGGCCATGGGCCGGGCGATCGTGCGCGATCCGCAATTGTTCCTGTTCGACGAGCCGCTCTCCAATCTCGACGCCAAGCTGCGCGTGACCATGCGCGCGGAGATCAAGGAGCTGCACCAGAAGCTCGGCACGACCATGATCTATGTGACCCACGATCAGATCGAGGCCATGACCATGGCCGACAAGATCGTGGTGATGCGCGAGGGCGTGGTGGAGCAGATCGGCGCCCCGCTCGACCTCTACGACACCCCGGCGAACCAGTTCGTCGCCGGCTTCATCGGCTCGCCGGCCATGAATTTCTTGGAAGGCACCATCACCCCCGCCGGCTTCGCGCTGGGCGAAGGCATCGTGCTGCCGCTCCAGACGCGGGCGGTAAAGACCGGGCCGGCGGTTTACGGCGTGCGGCCGGAGCATCTGCGCCTCGATCCCGCCGGCGTGCCGGTGGAAGTGGTCGTGGTCGAGCCCACGGGCGCTGAGACCCACGTGGTCGCGCGCGTCGCCGGGCAGGACATCAATTGCGTGCTGCGCGAGCGGCTCGCGATCGCGCCGGGCGACCGGCTGACGGTGGCGCCCGACGCCGGCATCGAACACCTGTTCGACGCCGTCACGGGGGCACGCCTCAACTAGCTGCGCATCCAAAGCTCAAAAACAAAGGATCTCGCTTCCGAAGATCCTGGTGGGAGGAAAGCCTGATGACATTGGACCGTCGAACATTCCTGACCGGGGCCGCCGCCGTCGGCGTGGCCGCGAGCACTGATCTTCTCTCCTTCGCAAAGGCCTGGGCCGCCACCAATTCGTGGAAGCCGGAAGCGGGATCGGAACTGCGGATCACCCGCTGGCGCCGCTATCTGGAAGCCGAGGACAAGGCCTTCATGGCGATCACGGAGGCCTTCACCAAGGCCACCGGCACCAAGATCACGGTGGTTTCCGAAAACTGGGACGACATCCAGCCCAAGGCCTCGGTGGCGGTGAACGTGGGCAGCGGCCCGGACATGTTCTGGGGCCTGTTCTCCCTGCCCCACCTGTTCCCGGACCATGCGGTGGACGTCACCGATGTCGCCGACTATCTGGGCGGCAAATACGGCGGCTGGATCGGCGCCTCGTCGACCTTCGGCCGCAGCGGCGACAAGTGGATCTGCATTCCGGTCGCGGTGAACGGCAATTACATCAACTACCGCATCTCGGCGGTGAAGAAGGCCGGGTTCTCGGAATTCCCGACCACCAACGCCGCCTTCCTCGAACTGTGCAAGGCGCTGAAGGCGAACAATACGCCCGCCGGCCTGCCGCTCGGCCGCGCGACGGCGGACGCCAACGCCTGGCTGCACTGGGCGCTCTGGAGCCACAATGCCTCGCTGGTGGACGAGAAGGGCAAGGTCATCATCGATGCGCCCGAAACCGCCGATGCGCTGCGCTATGTGAAGGCGCTCTACGAGACCTTCCTGCCCGGCACCGCCTCCTGGCTGGACCCCACCAACAATGCGGCGTTCGCGGCCGGCGAATGCTATCTCACCAACAACGGCTGCTCGATCTACCAGAACGCCCTGGCGCAATCGAAGGTGCCGGAAGGCGCGGACGCGGGGGCCAAGGAGCAGGCCGCCAAGATGGCGGCGCTCGCCGCCGACATGGACCATGCGGTCTATCCCATCGGCGTCGCCGGCAAGCCCACCGAGCTGCAACTCGCTTTCCCGCTGGTGGCGTTCAAATACACCAAGTATCCGCAGGCCTGTAAGGCGTTCATGGCGTTCCTGATGGAAGCCAACCAGATGAACCCGTGGCTGGAAAGCTCGCGCGGCTACCTGACCCAGACGCTGAACGCCTACGATTCCAACCCGGTTTGGACCTCCGACCCGAAGATCAAGATCTTCCGCGAGGCCACCGCCCGCAGCCTGTGGCCCGGCTTCCGCGGCGCGCTCGACCGCCGCGCGGCGGCGGCACTGGCGGACTTCATCATCGTCGACATGTTCGCCTCCGTGGCGACCGGCCGGTCGAACGAGAAGGAAGCCATGGCGAACGCCGCCCGCTCGGCCCAGCGCATCTATCGCTGAGCCGGCACGACCTTCGCTGGCCGCCCGACGCTCCCCGCGCCGGGCGGCCCACGACGCCCGCTGAACAGCGCAGAGATTTCGGGATGAGCCTCACCATGAACGCCCAAGACGCCATCGCGAACGTGGCAACCAAGCCGGAAACGCCCGTCCGCCGCTCGCGGTGGATGGCGCTGAGCGGAAATCGAAACTTCCAGGCCATCTGGTTCATGCTGCCGGCGGTGGCGTTCTTGATCCTGTTCCTCGCCTATCCGCTCGCCTATGGCGTGTGGCTGAGCTTCACCGATACGCGCATGGGAAGCCCGGGCGAGTTCATCGGCATCGGCAATTATATCTGGCTGATCGACGATCCGGTTTTCATCATCGCGGTGATGAACACGCTGATCTTTACCGCCGGCGCGAGCATCTTCAAATTCGTCATCGGTTTCTACCTCGCGATCCTGCTGAACAAGCGGCTGCCGTTCAAGGCGCTGATCCGGGCAGTGGTGCTGCTGCCCTGGATCGTGCCCACCGCGCTCTCGGCCATCGCCTTCTGGTGGATCCTGGACAGCCAGTTCTCGGTCATCTCCTGGTCGCTGAAATCGCTCGGGCTGATCGACCACAACATCAACTTCCTCGGCGACCGCGATCTGGCGCGCGCATCCGTGATCTTCGCCAATGTGTGGCGCGGCATTCCCTTCATCGCCATCACCTTGCTCGCCGGGCTGCAAACCGTGCCGGCCTCGCTCTATGAGGCCGCGACCATCGACGGCGCGTCGAGCTGGCAGATGTTCCGCCGCATCACCTATCCCATGCTCACCCCCATCATCGCCGTGGTGATGACGTTTTCGGTGCTGTTCACCTTCACCGAATTCCAGCTGATCTGGGTGCTGACGCGCGGCGGACCGGCCAATGCCACCGACCTGATGGCGACGCTCTCCTACCAGCGCGCGATTCTCGGCGGCCAGCTGGGCGAAGGATCGGCCATCGCGGTGGCGATGATCCCGTTCCTGCTCGGCGCCATCATGATTTCGTGGTTCGGCCTGCAGCGGCAGAAATGGCAGCAGGGGAACGACCAATGACCCATCCCACGGAGGCTACCATGGCTGACACATCGGCGGCCCGGCTCGGGCGCAAGGCGAAATCCGCCCCCGAGGGCGAGGGCATGGACTATCTGGAGACCCTGCCGAAGCGGGTGGTCTATCTGTATGTCCCGCTCACCATCATCCTGTTCGTTCTGCTGTTCCCCTTCTATTGGATGACGCTGACCTCGTTCAAATCCACGGCCGAGCTGACGGATTTCAACACCTTCAACCCTTTCTGGGTGTGGCAGCCCACCTTGCAGCACCTGAAGGACCTGCTGTTCGGCTCGCATTATCCGCGCTGGCTGCTCAACACCATGATGGTCTCGGTGACGGCGACCGCCCTCTCGCTCGCGGCCGCGGTGCTGGCGGCCTATGCGATCACCCGCATCCGCTTCCGCGGGGCGCGCTTCATGGGCGTGATGATCTTCTTCGCCTATCTCGTGCCGCCCTCGGTGCTCTTCATCCCGCTCGCCGTGGTGGTCTCCGCCTACGGCCTGTTCGACAGCCCGCTGGCTCTGATCCTGACCTATCCGACCATCCTGATCCCGTTCTCGACGTGGCTCCTGATCGGCTATTTCAAGACCATTCCCTACGAGCTGGAAGAGTGCGCGCTGATGGACGGCGCCTCCCGCCTGCAGATCCTGCTGAAGATCATCCTGCCGCTGGCGGTGCCGGGGCTGATCTCGGCCGGCATCTTCTGCTTCACCCTGTGCTGGAACGAATTCATCTATGCGCTGGTGTTCATCCAGTCGGAGGCGAACAAGACCGTGCCCATCGCCATCGTCACCGTGTTCACCGACGGCGACAATTATCGCTGGGGCGCGCTGATGTCCGGGGCTCTGGTGGGCTCCCTGCCGATCTGCATCCTCTATTCCTTCTTCGTGAACCACTATGTCTCCTCGCTGGCCGGCGCCGTGAAGGAGTGAGGGCCGGCCGGCAAGGCCTGGACAGGTTGGACACGAAAAAGCCGGGGCGCTCGCGCGCCCCGGCTTTTCGTTGGAGAGGGTCTCGCCCGCGCCCGCTCAGGCCGTGCCGGCGGTGAGGAATTCGTCCACCGCGTTCCAGAGCAGGTGCCGCTTGATGCCAAGCGGGCTCACATGGGCAATGCCCGGCAGGCTGGCGAAGCGCTTGTCGCCCGCGGGAAGCTGGCGGAAGAATTCCAGCAGGTCCTCGATGGTGGCGATGCCGTCGTGCTCGCCGCGCACGATCAGGGTGGGCGCAGCGATCTTCTGCGGGTCCACCAGGGGCAAATTGGTGGTCATGTCGAGATAGGTGCCGGTGGGCACGCTGTCCCCGAGCGCCATCTGCGCTTCGGCGCACGCGGCGATGACGGCCGGATGGGTCGTGCCCGGCAGGTCACGGGTGAAGATGCTCTCGATATAAGCATAGCTGATGGGTCGGCGGTTGCTGGCCCGGAACGAGGCGATGCCCTCCTTGCGCTTGGCGAGCGTGGGCGAACCCTCGCCGGTCCACACGAAGGCATCGAGCACCAGGCGCTGCACCACCTGCGGCGCATTCTGCGCGAACAGGGCCGCCCGCAGCGCACCGGAGGACATGCCATAGACATAAGCGTGGGGCGAGCCGGTCGCCTGCGCGATCACCTCATGGGCGGCGGCAAGATCCTGCGCCCCGCTGGCGACATCCGAATTGCCGTCGGTGATGGTCGAGCGGCCATAGCCTTCGTGGTCGAGGGTCCACACATCCCAGCCGCGCCGCGCCAGCCAGTCCATGAACGAATAATCCGGTTGTCCCGGCACCTGGAGGTCGAAGGAGGGGATGCCGCAGGTGGAGGAGCCGTGCACGAGGATGATCGGCGGGCGGCCGTCCCCTACGGGTTGCGCCAGACGCTTGCGCCACAGGAACAGGGACACCGGGCCCTTTCGGGCCCAGTGCTCCTCGCTTTGGATTTCGGACGTCATTGCAGCCTCAGTTCTTGGGCAGGAATTCGTTCGTGAAGGTGTTTTCGTAGACGATGGGGGTGGTGCCGGCGGGCTGAAGGAAGTCGAACACCTTCTTCGCGCCCTCCAGGGTCATGCGGCCGTCGGTGCTCCAGATCTGGCGCACGATCTCGTAGGCCTTGTCATTGGTCGCGGAGGACATGTCGGGGAATTCGGCGGCCATGATCGCCTTGCCGCGCGCCGGGTCGAGCAGGATCTTCTGCGCTTCCGCGAACACCGCCACCACCTTGCGCACCGTCTCCGGCCGCTCGCGCAGCATGTCGGGGTGGGTGGCCAGCGTCATGAACACCAGGTCGCGGAACTCGGGGATTTCGCCGTTCATCAGATTGATGAAGATCTTGCCCAGCCCCTCCTGTTCGACGACGGCGCCCGCCGGCTCGAACGGGATGCCGGCATCCACCAGCCGGCCACGGAACGCGCCCACATAGGAGGCGGCATCCGTGCCGAGATAGACCAGCTCCACGTCGCCCGGCAGCGCGAGGCCGTAGCGCTTCGCCAGCACGCCGAGCATCTTCTCGCCCGACCCGCCGGCGGAGGGCGCGCCCACCTTCTTGCCCTTCAGCGCCCGCACCTTCTGCTCGATGGTGGCGTTGGGATGGGCATCGTAGAAGGCGTTGGTGGCGATGAGATTGTTCAACGGCCGCGTGGTGACGTTGAACACCGAGACGATGTTCTTGCCCTGCGCCGCGGCGGTCAGCACGTGCTCATAGCTCAGCACGCCGAAATCGGCGCTGCGCCCGAGCACCGCCTGGAACACCAGGGCGCCGCCCTTGATGAAGGTGACGTCCGCCTTCAACCCGTGCTTCTCGAACAGGCCCTCGCGCATGGCCACATAGAGCGGGCCGGCATAATAGCCGTGTCCGATATTGGCGATGCGCACGGTTTCCTGTGCGCGCGCCGCGCCTTGCCAAAGAAAGCTGGCGCAAAGTGCGGCCAGCGCCAGTTTCAGGTGCTGTTTCATCTGTTCCTCCCGATGCGCCGGCCCCTTGTTTTTTGCGAGGCTCGGCTTTTCTTCTTTTCTTCCAACTGCGCCACACGGCTCAGCGGCTGATGACCTTCCAGCCGTCCAGCTTCGATTGGACCGTGCCGACGATCTCGTTGAACACCACCGCAAGGCCGGCGATCGCGACCAGCGCGGCGAACACGCCGGCCGTGTCGAAATCGCTGCCGGCGCGCTGCACCAGATAGCCGAGGCCCCGGTTGGCCGCGATCATCTCGCCGATGATGGTGCCAATCAGCGCGAATGGCACCGCCGTCTTCAATCCCACGAAGATCCACGCCAGCGACGAGGGCAGGATGACCTTCATCAGGATCTGCCGCTTAGAGGCCCGCATGAGGCGGGCGCCGTCGATCAGGTCCTGGTCCACCTCGCGCACGCCGGCATAGGTGTTCACGAACACCAGGAACACCACCAGGATCGCCGCCAGCGCCACCTTGGATTCGATGCCGAGGCCGAACCACAGGATGAACAGTGGCGCGAGCGCCACCTTCGGCACGGCGTTGAAGGCCCAGATATAGGGGTTCAGCAGGCGGCTGAGAAACGGCGACAGGCCGAGCCACACGCCGCCCGCGACGCCGGCGACGGCGCCGATCGCGAAGCCGAGGACGGTCGCGTACACCGTCGCCCAGATGTGGATGAAGATCGAGCCGTTCAGCGTCCAGGTCCAGAGCCGGCCGGCGATCGCGATGGGATTGCTGATGAGGAAATTGTCCACCAGCCGGCCGGAGGCCAGCTGCCACACGATGAGCAGCGCGACCCCGAGCAGGACCTGAAGCCAGACCATCCGGCCCGTGCCCATGTCCGCGAGCCGGCGCGGCTCGTTTGTGGCCTGCTTGCCGCCGGGGGCGGAGCGGGGAGTCTGCATGAGGCTGGTCTCCGGTTCTGCGGCCACCTTCGCCGGGGTCATAGGCGCACCTCGTCATATTGAGTGCGCAGGCGGTCCCACAGGGCGTTGTGAATACGGTGGAACGGTTCGGTAAAGCGCACTTCGTGAACGTCGCGCGGGCGGGGCAGATCGATCTCCTGCTCCAGCACGATGCTGGCAGGGCGGCGGGTGAACACCACCACCCGGTCGGCCAGCGTGATCGCCTCCACCAGATCGTGAGTCACGAACAAGATGGTCTGCTGCTGCTCCTCCCACAGGCGCATCAGGAGCGCGTGCATGGCGATGCGCAATTGCGCATCCAGCGCCGCGAACGGCTCGTCCAGCAGCAGGGCGTTCGGCTTGTAGATCAGCATGCGCGCGAGGCAGACGCGCTTGCGCATGCCGCCCGACAATTCGTGCGAATATTTCTGCTCGAATCCCGAGAGGCCCACGAGGTCGATCAGCTGCGCGGCGGCGGCATAGCGTTCCGCTTGCGGCACCCCGGCGACCTCCAGGGGAAAGGCGACATTGTCCAGCACCGTGCGCCACGGCAGCAGATTGTCCTTCTGCGTCATGTAGCCGACGTTGGTATTGACGTCGGTGACGCGCGCGCCGTCATAGAACACCTGCCCCTCGCTCGGCGGATAGAGGCCGGCGATCATGTTCAGCAGCGTGGATTTCCCGCAGCCGGACGGGCCGATCAGCGCGACGATGGACTTCGGCGCGATCGAAAGGTTCACGTCCTCCACGGCATGAAGCGCGCTCTCCTTCTTCTTGAACGTCTTGCTGATGTGCTGAAGCTCGATCATGCCTGTTTCCCGTTCAGAAGATCATGCGTTGCTGGCCGCCATCCACGTCGATATTGGCGCCCGTCACGAAACCGGCGCGGGCCGAGGCGAGGAACGCCACGGCGTCGGCCACCTGGTCGGGTGTGCACCAGCGGCCGAGGGGCGGTGCGGTGCCCCACCCGCTCTCCTGCTGGCCGAGGCCACGCCCGAGATAGGGTTCGGCGCCGATGCTCCTGGCCTGGGGGCCGGGCGCCGCGGCGCCCACACACACCGCGTTGACCGTTATGCCCTTGGGTCCGAAATGGTCGGACACCGACTTTACGAAAGCATGCTGCGCGGCGCCAAGGACGGCCGCCGCCAGAAAGTCGCTGCTGGGAATCTTGCCCGCCGCATTGACGAGCACGATGATCCGCCCGCCGCCCTCCTTGGGCATATGGGCGGCGCCCGCCTGCACGAAGGCCCAAAGCGCCACCAGCCCGTCCCGCAGATACTGCGCGAGGCGCTCCGCCGGCACCGCGTCCAGCGTTCCTTCCAGCGGTGCGCACACATCCGCCACTAGAATGTCCGGCGCCCCGAACGTGACGACTGCGGCGCGCACCATCTGCGGCATGCCTGCAGCCGGATCGCCCTCAGGCATGGGGATCGCGCGGGCCTCCCCGTGGGCGCCCAGCGCCGCTATGGCGCCCCAGAGCGCACGGGCGTCCTGTCCGCCGATGGCGACGCGCGCCCCCTCCTGGAGGAGCCGCGCGGCCACCGCCGACCCGAACGGGGAGCAGCCGTTGGAGACGATGGCGGTCTTTCCCGACAAGCTCAGATCCATGGCGCCCGCCTATCCGAACACGTGGCGGTGATACCCGCCGTCGATCGACACCGAGCTGCCGCTGACATGGTCCGCCCGATCCGAAACCAGGAAGGCCACAAGGTCCGCGACCTCCTCCGCCGTGCCGAGGCGCCCGAGCACATTGGCCCGGGTGAAACCGGACGCCGCACTCGCGCGGTCGAGGTTCCGGTCCGCCATTTCCTTGGCGATGACGCCCGCGAGAATATCGGTCTCGATATATTGCGGGCACACCGTGTTGATGCGGATGTTCTCCCGCGCCAGCGCGTCCGCCAAGGCTTTCGACATGGCCTGCGCCGCCGCGTTCGCGATGCCCGAGGGCAGCCGGTCGGGATGGGGATGACGCGTCGCCTGGCCGATGATGTTCACCACCCGGCCATCGCCGCGCGCCCGCATGCCGGGCAGCACCGCCCGTATCATGCCCAGGAAGCCGAACAGCTTGTCGTCGAGCTGGCCCTGGAGCTGCGCGTCGGTCATGTCGTCCACCGTGGCGCGCACGTGGGTGCCCGCATTGTTGACGAGGATGTCCACACGCCCGAACCGCTCCAGCGCCGCCTCGACCAGCCGGTCGCGATCAGCGGACACCGAAGTATCCGCCGCCACCGCGAGCACGGCTTCCCCCGCCCTGCCCGCCTCGCACCCGCTCGACGCGCGCAGCCGTTCGGCCGCCGCATCGAGCCGGGCGGTGTCGCGCCCGCAGATCGCCACGCGAGCGCCCTCCGCGAGCAGGCGGGCGGCAATGGCGAAGCCGATCCCCCGCGAGCCCCCGGTGACGATCGCCGTGCGTCCTGTCAGCGCGAGGTCCATGGGCTCACCAAAGCCCCTTGAGGCGGCCGCCGTCCGTGTTCAGCGACACGCCGGTGATGTAACTGGCGCGCTCCGAGCACAGGAAGGCGATGGCATTCGCCAGTTCCTCCGGCCGGCCGAAGCGGCCGAGCGCGTTCTTCTTGGCGGCGAGCTTGCGCGCCTCCTCGGTGGACTGGACGCCGAGGTCCTTCTTCAGGCCCTCCTCGTTGCGCCGCCACAGGTCGGTCGCCACCCAGCCGGGGCAGATGGCGTTCACCAGCACATTGTCCGGCCCGAACTCGGTGGAGAGCGACTTGGTCATGTTGAGCAGGGCGCTGTTGGTGATCGCCGAGCCGAACATGTAGGGGTCCGGCTCCTTGCCGGCGCCGCCGATGAGGCTGACGATGCGGCCCCACTTCTTCTCCCGCATGATGGGCGCCACCGCGCGGATCGCCCGCATCCAGCCGAACAGCTTGGTGTTGAGCTGGTTTTGCAGGCCCTCGTCGGTCATCTCCTCGAACCGGCCGGAATACATCTCGCCGGCGCAGTTCACGAGAATATCGACGGTGCCATAAGCGGCGACCGTTTCCTTCACGAGGCGCTCGACATCGGCCTGCTGGCGGGAATCCGCCTGGGTGGCGCGGATTTCGCCGCCGGTCTGCTGCGCGAGTTCCGCGGCGGTGGCCGCCGCCTGATCGCCATGACGCGAGGAGATCATGACCTTGACCCCCGCTTCGAGGAATTCGCGCGCAGCCTCGCGGCCGATGCCTCGGCTGCCGCCGCTCACGATGGCCACCCGCCCTTTGATCCCAAGATCCATGTGTGTCGTCCTTTGAGGTGAAAATCCAGCGGCCCGCGGCCGCGTGCTTCTGCCGGCCGCCCGCGGCGGGCCGGAATGATCGGGGCATGCGGCAGCGCTCCCTGCGGCGCCGAGCCCGAGACGAATGCGCGAGGAAAGGCGCAGGGCCGCCCCACCGGGCCAAATCGGCGCCGACCGGGAACTCCATGCCGTTCAGGGATTGCGTGCGACGCACCGCGGCGGCCGGCGGCTCCGCTGGAGAAGAGCCGGCGCTGACGCGGGCGTACTACGCCTCAGATGGGTGTGGAACCATGGGGCACCTCGCTTGTCCGCTGGATGAGCCCGCGCGACCTGTCGCGGCGAGACCTGTCAGGACTGGCCCTTGCGGGCGGCGTTTCTCTCCGGGGCTGCTGACCCCACCCGGCTTTATGTTTGATTTCGTTTCAGCCAGGATTGTAGGATAATCTTGTTGGATAGATATCCTGTCAAGGCCTCTTGTGCTAATCCGGTCGAAGCGGTGAGAGGGTGGCGATGGAGCTGAATGGAGAGGGCCTCGATGCCCGGCACGGACAGACCGTGGAACACACGGTCCAGCGGCTGCGCGATGCGATCTTCGCCGGCCGGCTCGTTCCCGGCCAGCGGCTGATCGCCGGCGACCTGACGGCGGAAATCGGCATCAGCCGCGGAACGGTGCGCGAAGCGTTTCGCCGCCTTGAGGCCGACGGCCTGCTGGAAATCATCCCCAATCGCGGCGCTGTGGTGCGCCGGCTCTCACGCGAGCAGGTGCGCGAGCTGTTTCAGATCCGCGAAAATCTCGAGAGCCTCGCCGCCCGCCTTGCCGCCGAGCATATCGGCATCGACGCCAACCGCGATTATTTCATCAGCGTCTGGAATACGGTGCGTCCGTCTGGCGAGATGCTGAAGACGCATCTCTTCATGGAGCACAACCGGCTGTTCCACCGCAGCATCGTCAAGATCAGCGGCAACACCATGCTGTCCGACCTCATCGAAACCTTGCACCTGCCGGTGGTGATGTTCCAGGTGGGACAGGTGATGCAGCCGGAAAATATGGAAAGCTCGCACCAGGACCATGTGCGCGTCGCCCAGGCGATCCTCGATGGGGACCCCGCCGGAGCGGAGCGCGAGATGCGCCTGCACCTCAAGCGCTCCGGCGAATGGGTGCTGCGCCTGCCGAGCTTCGCCTTCAAGGGCGACCGCTGACCCCCGCCCCGCCGTCGGGGCCGCGCCTTTCCGTCCGCGCAGCGAGGATCGCCACCGCCGCGAGCCCGCCGATGATCGAAATATGCTCGATGAAGATGTTGCGGTTGAGCACCTGCTCCGCCGCCGGCTTCAGCCAGAAGGCATGGGCGCTCAAGGTGGCGAGCGCCGTGAAGGCAGCGAGCAGCGCGGCGCCGATCCAGGTGAGCCGCGCACCCGCGATGAGCAGGGCCGAGCCGCCGAGCTGGGTCGCGATCACCAGCGCCGCAAACAGCGCCGCCGGCTCCAGCCCGGTGAGCCCGCGCACCTCGCCGATCGCCCCGTTGAAATCCGCCAGCTTCGCAAAGCCGCTGAAAAGGAACGGCGCCGCCACCGCGAGGCGCGCCAGAAGCGCCGTCGCGGGGGATCGCAGGATGGCGTCGGCGCACGCCTGAACGCCGCCGAGGATGCTTGTCGCCATGGCCTTCGCCTCATCTTGCCGCCGGTTCACGCACCGCGCGGCGCCCGGTTTCAGAACGCCCAGCAGGAACAGCCGAGCGCACCCCAGAAGGCCCCCTCGTCGCGCGCCGGCGCGGCGGTCGCGAGCGCCTTGGCATGGGCGTGCCCATGCACGCCGCACGCGCTGGCGCAGCCGCAGCCCACGAAGGCATAGCGGCGGTCTTCCGCCTGCGCCCGCTTCTGATAGCCGCCGAAGGTGCGCACCGGCGACCAATCGGGCATCGCAGGCGGCAGCGGCGGCGCAAGAGCGGCAAAATCGCCGACGCCGTGCACCGGCTTGCCGCCCAGCAAGGTCAGCACGCTCTCGATGTCCTGGATCTGGTCCTCGGGCACGGAGAAATAGTCCCGGTCCAACACGATCAGATCAGCCAGTTGCCCGGCCTTGATCTGCCCCTTCTTGCCGACTTCGGTGGAGAACCAGGTGTTGGCCTCGGTCCACAGGCGCAGCGCGTCTTCCCGGTTCAGCAGATTCTGCTGGGGATAGAGCTTCAGGCCGCCCAGCGTCTGGCCGGTGACCAGCCAGGACAGCGAGACCCAGGGATTGTAGCTCGCGACGCGGGTCGCGTCCGTGCCGGCGCCGACCGGAACGCCGGCCTCCAGCATGCGCTTGACGGGTGGGGTCCGCTCGGCCGCCTTGGCGCCGTAGCGCTCCACGAAATCCTCTCCCTGGAACATCATGCGGTGCTGGACCGCGATGCCCCCGCCAAGCGCGGCGATGCGGTCGATGTTGCGGTCGGAAATGGTCTCGCAATGGTCGAAGAACCAGTTGAGGCCCTTCAGCGGCACGTCTTGGTTCACCTTCTCGAACACGTCGAGGGCGCGGGTGATGGTTTCGTTATAGGTGGCGTGCAGCCGCCAGGGCCAGCGGTTCTGTGCCAAGAGGCGCACCACGGGTTCGAGATCACCTTCCATTGAGGGCGGCATGTCCGGCCGCTCGAAACTGAAATCCTCGAAATCTGCCGCCGAATAGACCAGCATCTCGCCGGCACCGTTGTGGCGATAGAGATCGTCGCCCTGCCCCGGCTTCACCTGCTTCGACCAGCTCTCGAAATCCGCCAGCTCCTGCTTCGGCTTCTGGGTGAAGAGGTTGTAGGCGATGCGCACGGTCAGCTCGCCGTCCGCGTGCAGCTTCTCGATGACGGAATAATCTTCGGGATAGTTCTGGAACCCGCCGCCGGCGTCGATGATGGTGGTGACGCCCAGCCGGTTCATCTCGCGCATGAAATGGCGGGTGGAATTGATCTGATACTCCGGCGGCAGCTTCGGCCCCTTGGCGAGGGTCGCATAGAGGATCGTCGCATTGGGCCGCGCCAGCAACAGGCCCGTGGGATTGCCGTTGGCGTCGCGCTGGATCTCGCCGCCGGGCGGGTTCGGCGTGTCCTTGGTATAGCCCGCCGCGCGCAGGGCCGCGCCGTTCAGCAAGGCCCGGTCGTACAGATGGAGAATGAACACCGGCGTGTCGGGGGCCGCGAGATTGATCTCCTCCAGCGTCGGCAGCCGCTTTTCGGCGAATTGGTGCGCGGTGAAGCCACCGACCACCCGGACCCATTGGGGCGCGGGCGTCTTCGCCACCTGCTGCATCAGCATTTCCATGGCCTGCGCGAGCGAGCGCACGCCATCCCACCGCAGCTCCAGATTATAGTTCAGCCCGCCGCGGATGATGTGCATGTGGCTGTCGATGAGGCCGGGCACGGCGCGGCGTCCGCCAAGGTCGATGACCTGCGTCTGCGGGCCGGCGAGCGCGCGCATCTCGGCCTCGGTGCCCGCGCCGATGAACACCCCGCCGGCGATGGCCACCGCCTCGGGCGCGGGATTGGAGCGGTCCAGCGTGGTGAAGCGGCCGTTGACGAGGATCAGTTCGGCCTGGGTCTTTTCGGCGGGCGTCGGTCCGGCGGTCATGGGGGAAGCCTTCGGATGATCTGAAGTCTGGGCGTTGGCGGGGCCACCGATCAGCGAGGCCGCGCCCATGGCTGCGGCGCCGGCGGTGAGGGTGCGGCGGGAGAGGCTCATGACGGGTTTCTCGTTTCGGGCGGCGGAACGGATGTAGAAGATTTGCGGGGTGCCCCGAGGATCGGCGGCGCGCATTCGCTCATGAACCAGGACAGCGTCACCGGCTGGCCGGAGAGCGCCCGCTTCGCAACCGGCACCGCCTGCTCGCCGATCAATATGCCGAGCAGCCCGAGCAGGGCGACCACCGGTGGCGCGGGGGATTTCACATCGAGCAGGGCATAGATGACGCCGACGAGCACGCCGACGGCCAGCGAGACCAGATAAAGCTTCATGTTATCCTCTCCCCGTGCACCCGCCGGCGTGTTGCTCAGGCGCCCGACACCGCCGCAACCGCCGTGCGGATCACGTCCGCCACCGCCTGCGGCTGCGACAGCAGCGACATGTGGCTCGCCGCGAGTTCCCTCGTGTGCGCATTCAGACGCTGGGCCAGCTGCCGCTGAAGCGCGACGCTCACCGCCCGGTCCTCGCTCGACACGATGTACCAGTTGGCCCGCTGCGCCCAGGCCGGACGGCCGATCTTGTCGGTGAAGGTGGCGAGGGCCAGCGGCGGCTGCACGGCGGCAAGCACCCGGGCGTCGGCTTCCGGGAGATCCTGCGCCACATTGCTGATCCAGCTGTCTGTGCTCATCTTGAGGGCGCCGGCGCCGAAGGGAACGACGCCACTCAAGCCCGGGGGCGCGGGGTGGGCGGCGACCTGATCCCCGGTGGACTGGCCGGCATCCGGGGCGAAGGCGGCGACATAGACCAGGGCCTTCACCTTCGGGTCGTTGCCGGCTTCGGTAATGACAGTGCCGCCCCAGCTGTGCCCGACGAGCACCACAGGGCCGTCGATGGCATCCAGGGTGGCCTTGGTGGCGGCCACGTCGTCGGCCAGCGACGTGGTCGGATTCTGCACCGCCACGACCGGAATTTGCTCGGCCACCAGATAAGGAATGACGCCGCGCCAGCTGGACCCATCCGCCCAGGCCCCATGCACCAGCACGACCGTTACGGTACCGGAATTTGAATCTGTCACCGAGGCCCCCTGCATTTTGGTGGACCCGGCGCGCGTACGCGCCGGGGTTGGATCACGCCTTGATGAAGGCGAGCAGATCCGGGTTGATCACGTCGGCATGGGTGGTGAGCATGCCGTGGGGATAGCCCTCATAGGTCTTGAGCGTGCCGTTCTTCAGCAGCTTGACGGATAGCAGCGCGGAATCGGCGATCGGCACGATCTGGTCGTCGGTGCCGTGCAGCACCAGGGTGGGGACGCTGATCGCCTTCAAATCCTCGGTCTGGTCGGTTTCCGAGAACGCCTTGATGCCCTCGTAATGGGCCTTGGCGGAGCCGATCATGCCCTGGCGCCACCAATTATGGATGACGCCCTGGGACACGGTCGCTCCCGGCCGGTTGAAGCCGTAGAAAGGACCGGTGGGCAGATCCAGGAAGAACTGCGCACGGTTGGCGGCCAGCGCCGCGCGCAGGCCATCGAACACCTCCAGCGGCAGGCCGCCGGGATTGGCCTCGGTCTTCACCATCAGCGGCGGCACCGCGCTGACCAGCACCGCCTTGGCGACGCGGCCAGCCGGCTCACCGTGCTTGGCGACATAGCGGGCGACTTCGCCGCCGCCGGTGGAATGGCCGATATGGACCGCGTTCTTCAGGTCGAGATGCTCGACGACGGCGAAGGCGTCGGCGGCATAATGGTCCATGTCGTGGCCTTCGCTCACCTGGGCCGACCGGCCGTGGCCGCGCCGGTCGTGGGCGATCACGCGGAAGCCCTGGTTCACGAAGAACAGCATCTGCGCGTCCCAATCGTCGGACGAGAGGGGCCAGCCGTGGTGGAACATGATCGGCTGGGCGCTCTTGGGACCCCAATCCTTGAAGAAGATATCAACGCCGTCCTTGGTGGTGACGAAGCCCATGGTATCGGTCCTTTCAGCTTTGGATTGGAAACGGGGGTGCCCCCGCCGATGGCGCGGCGGCGCACGGAGCCGACGGTACCGCGAAGGCGGCAGCGCCGGCACCGAACGTTAAAAGATCCCGACGGCCCGGATTATCGGGTTGGCACTGTGAGTGTGTGATCATCCTGTGACGCCCCCATGTCGTGATGTCCGCTCAACAGATCTTCGGAGGCGTCAGTGCGCCTCGGAGGCGCCGAACATGCTCTTCGCGTAGATGATGCCGAGACCGTAGCCGCCGCCATGCACCCGCGCGATGCCGGTGGTCAGCTCATAGGTCTCGCCGCGCGCCCAATCGCGCTGGAGTTCCAGCAGATATTGCAACGACGTCATGGGCCGGGCGCCGGCCTGGATCATGCGCTGCATGGCCCGCTCGTGCGCCTCGTCCGAAACGTCACCGCAGGCGTCCGCGATCACATAGACCTCGAACCCCTGGTCGATGGCTGACAAGGCGGGCCCGACGATGCACACCGATGTCCACAGACCGCCGAGCACGATGCGCCCCTTGCCGGCGGCATTCACGGCGGCGGTGATGTTCTTGTCTTCCCAGCTGTTCATGCTGGTGCGGTCGATCGGCACGGCATCGGGAAAAGCCATCTTGATCTCGTCGAACATTGGCCCGGAGAAGGTTTTCTCCGCAACGGTGGTCAGGATGGTGGAGACGTTGAAACCTGCCGCCGCCGCTGCCACCATGGCGGCATTGTTGCGCAGCAGGACCGCATCGATGGACTTGGTGGCGAACGCCATCTGGGATTGATGGTCGATGAGGATCAGGGTGTGGTCATCGGGCGAAAGCAGTCCCTTGCCCGGAATGGGGGATGCTTGAAGCATGCGGCCACCTTTTGGTTACTCCGGAACTTGGTGATCCAAATTCCGCACCCTATGCGCCACAAATCGGTTTGGAAAAAAAGTAGTAACCGGGAAGATACTATGGATGCAAAGGCCCCTGGTAAGGGCGAAACACTTGACGAGACTGCGGGGTGCCAGCTCGATCATTTGCTGAAATTCCTCGCGCAGGAATGGATGAGCCATATTGTTTGGGCCCTGGGGCGCAATACAACGCTGCGATTCGGCGCGCTGCGCCGCGCCCTGCCGGGCCCCATCTCCGCCCGCGTGCTTTCCGGCCGCCTCAAGGATCTGGAAGCGAACGGGTTCGTCATCCGCAGGGACATCGGCGCGCTGCCCCTGCATGTCGAATACAGCCTGACGGAGCAGGGCCGCCGCCTCGACGCCCTGCTCAGCCGCAGCGAGAGCCCGGCTCAGCATCTCAATTTGATCCAGATCAAAAATTTGTGAGCATCGCCCACCCGCCGGGCCCAGCCCGCCGGAAGCGAGACGCCCGCCGGTCCCGTTGCCGGTCCGTTTGCCCATCTTAAAGTTCGGGATGGGCAGTCCGGCGGGAGGATCGGATCAGGAAGACAGCCGCCACCGCAGCCGCGGCGAAGCCAGAGGCCGCCCCCACGCCCATGGACCAGCGCGGGCCGAAGGTGTCCGCCACCCAACCCAACAAGGGCGCGCCGAGCGGCGTGCAGCCCAAGGCGATGGCGATGCGCAGGGCCATGACCCGCCCGCGCATGGAAGGTTCTGTCGACAACTGCATGAGCCCGTTGGTCGCGTTGGCAAAAGTCAGGAGCGCCGCGCCGGCGAGCGGCAAAGCGGCGGCAAACAGCCAATAGCCCGGCGCTATGGCCGCGAGCCCGCAGCCGAGGCCGAACACGGCGGCCCCGCCCAGCAGCGTGCGAAACCCGATCTCGCGACGCGCCGCCGCCACCAGCGCGCCGGCCAACGCGCCGATTGCCATGATCGAGGACAGGAGGCCGAAGCCGCGCGCGTCCACATGGAAGACCATCACCGCCATGGTCGCGGTGAAGATGGGAAAGTTCATGCCGAAGGTTCCGATCAGGAACAGCATCACCAGGATCATCCGCAGATCCGGCCGGCCGCGCACGTAGCGGATCCCTTCCACGAAGCTGCCCTTCGCGCGCCGCGCCCTGGCGTTCGGCCGCAATTCGTGCACGCGCAGCAGGAGCAGCGAGGCCAGCACCGCCCCGAACGAGACCCCGTCGATCACGAACGCCCAGCCGGTGCCGATCCCCGCGATCGTCAGGCCGGCGATCGCGGGGCCGAACATCTGCGCGCTCGTGAACAAGGTCGAATTGAGCGCGACCGCATTCGGGAGATCCGCATCGCCCACTAGTTCCGCCACGAAGGTCTGGCGCACCGGCGCATCGAACGCCGCCGCACAGCCGGAGAGGAAGGCGAAGACATAGACATGCCAGAGTGCGACAGCGCCCGAGAGGGTCAGCATTCCGAGCCCGAGGCCCAGCACGCCCATGCCGGCCTGGGTCGCCATCAGCAGCCGGCGCTGGTTGAAACGGTCGGCAGCGGAGCCCGTCCAGGGCAGAAGCAGGAGTTGCGGACCGAACTGGAGCGCCATGACGAGGCCGACCGCCGAGGCGCTATGCGCCGTGAGATAGGTCAGCACGAGCCAGTCCTGGGCCGTGCGCTGCATCGCTGTGCCGATGTTGGACAGCAGCGCGCCCGCGGCCCAGAGCCGGTAATTATGGTTCGCGAGCGACCGGAAGGGGCCGCTGCCCGGCAGTCTCAAGGCCGTTCCTGCACATTGCCGCCGTGGAAGCGGCCGAAGTGCCGCGCGGCGAACACGGAGATCACGAAGGCGCCGGCGGCGGAGGTGATGATGTCGGCGGTGTCGCTTGGCGCGAATGTGCCGACACGGCAGAGAAGCACATAGGCGACCGCGAGATTGAAGAAGCCCCACAGGACATTGACGGTCGAGGAGGACAGGCCCTGTCCCGGCGGCTTGGCGAAGGGGGTCTGAAACGGGCGGCCCAGCATGCCTGCCACCAGATGGGGAACGGCGTTCGCCAGGAATGCGCCCCCGAAAAAGAGCGGGAGAAAATGCGGCCAAGCCATTCAGGCGCTCCGTTTGGCGAGCAGGTCGATGATGTCCTGGGTGGTTCCGGTCTCGCCCAGCCGCGGGAAGACGTGCCGCAGGCTGAAAGCGTGGGCCTCGGGGCGCGCGTCGGTCATGGCGTCGATGGCAAGGGTGACGTTGAAGCCGGCCTCATAGGCTTGGCGTGCGGTTGATTCCACGCCGGTGCCCGTGGCGACGCCCGCGACCACGACCTGAGTGACGCCGAGCGCCCGCAGCCGCGCTTCCAGATCGGTGCGGGCGAAGGCGCCCCAGGTCTGCTTGGTGATGACGATGTCGTCCGGCTGCTGGCCGAGCTCGGGTAGGAATTCGGTGAAGCCCGCCGGCAGCACCTCCGGCAGGCGGCGCGCCTGTTCCGTGCGGCCCGGCGCGACGCCTGACACATTGATGAGAACGACGGGCAGCCGGTGACGCCGGAACGCCGCGATCAGCGCCCCTGCCCGCTCCGCCACGTCGTGCATGGGGTGAAGGGTGGCGGTGCCGATGAGGCCTTTTTGAAGATCGACAACCAGCACGGCGGTGGTCGGGTCGAGCGCAGTCAATGCCATGGATCCTGCCTTTTGGGTGGCCCGGCGCGAACACCGTCAGTCGTCGATGAGCCGCTTGACCAGCGCGATGGCGGCGGCGAGTTGGTCCTGCTCCTGAGGCGTGAGGCGCACCGCGATGGTGCGCGACAGCCAGTCCTGGCGCGCCGCGCGCCCGTCCCGCATCCGCGTGCGGCACTCGTCCGTCAACGAAAGGAGAGTCTGGCGCCCGTCATTCGGGTCCCGCGCGCCGCGCACCAGCCCTGCGGTCTCCAGCGCCGCGACGACCGCAGCCATGGACTGCGGACGCATGCCCTCCGACCGGGCGAGGCTCGAGGTCGTGGCGGCGCCGTCCGCCTCGAGGCGCAGAATCACCGACACCTGCGAGGGTGTCAGATCTCCCATATCCGCCTGCGCGCGCAGGCGCCGCTTCAGCTTGCCGAAGGTGGCCCGCAGTTCGGTCGCAAGCGCGGCGGCGCGGCCCGGACCTTGATCGTGTGGATCTTCCATGCGTTCGAGCATGCCATATATACAGTTTATCTGTAAAGTCTGTCTGTACAGTTAAGCTGTATAACGCGCAAAGGCGCGACCTGCGGGCGGCGCGCGTGCTTCTTGGTCCGTGGTGCTCACGCGACGCGCCAGAACGCGCGATGCCTTTCGCCGGCACGGCTGTCACCTTTGTGCGCAATGATCTTCCCGTGCTAAACAAGGCACTTAGCTTCAAGGTCCTTTTCTAGAGCGAGCGCAGCATGGCCCTGGTGAAAAGCTCAAAAATCGCCACACGGGCGCGAAACGCTCATTCGGAAACAACGCCACCTTCCTCTCCCGCTGCCGCGCAACGGCGCAAAGGTCCCGCGCAATCCACCCACGACAAGCTTTCCGAGCGTCTCGCGGTGGCAACCGAAGAACTCGCCGGCGGGCTTGGAGAAGCATCCGCGGCGGCGGAAGAGCTGCGCCGAGCCATGGAGCAGACCGCAAGCGGCGCCGAAGAGGCCGCCGGCGCATCGCAGGAACAGCTTGCGGCCATCCTGCAGATGTCGCGCAGCTTCGGCATGGCGCGCGCCCATGCGGAATCGTCCCGCCGCAAAACGGAAACCGTGCAGGAGGCGCTGTCCGAGGCCACGGTGCAGATCACGACCGTCGCGCAGGCCATCGACCGCAACGCGGAGCGCCAGGGCGCCTCGGTCGCCGTGATCTCGGCGCTGGAGCAGCGGGCGCAGGCCATGGGCGTGATCAGCCAGACCGTCAGCGGCCTGTCCGACCAGACCAATATGCTGGCCTTGAACGCCGCCATCGAGGCGGCGCGCGCGGGCGACCATGGACGCGGCTTCGCCGTTGTCGCCGAGGAGGTCCGCGCGCTGGCGGAGCAGTCGGATCTCAGCGCGCAAGAGGTGCGAAAGCTGGCCGGGCAGATCAGCATCGACGTGCGGAGCGTCGCCGCCTCCGTTCAGGCGTCGGCGCAAACGGCGGCGGAGGAAGCCAAAGCGGGCCTTTTGGTTGTCGAGACCCTCGATGCCGTCCGCCAGGACATGAACCGGCTCGCCGAGGGCAGCGAAGAGACGCTGACCGCGGCCATGGAGGCCGAGCGGTCGGCGATCGAGGCGCAGCGGGGGGCCGAACAGGTCGCATCGGCGGCCGAGCAGCAATCCGCCGCCGCCGCAGAAGCCCAGCAAGCGGTCCTCCAGCAGGCCCAAGCGCTCGACCAGGGGCAGGCGGCCGCGCAAATGCTGGCCACCTTGACCGACGCTGTGCGCTCGGGGGGCGCGGACGGTGCGGCGGCCGAGCAGATCGGCGCCACGGCGGAACAGCTTTCGGCCACGATCCAGGAGCTCTCGAGCGCAGCCAGCCAGATCATGGTCGCAGTGGAGCAGATCAGCCGCGGCTCGCAGCAGCAGGCCGCCGCCACGCAACAGACCTCCGCCGCGCTGGAGCAGATCGTCAACAGCGCGAGGCTCGCCCAGCAGAACGCCATCATCGCAGGCGACCGCATGCAGCTCATGACGTCGGCCTTGCAGGACAGCCGCACCTCCATCGAAAGCCTTTCGCGCGGCATGACGACCGCGCTGGAAGCCGCGCGCGATAATCTGGCCGCCATCCTGCGCATCGAGGCTTTGGGCCGGACCATCGAGAAGACGGTCGATGCCATCACGCTGATCGCCGTCCAGACCACGATGCTGGCCGTAAGCGGCGCCGTGGAAGCGGCGCGCGCAGGGGAATTCGGGCGGGGCTTCGCGGTGGTTTCCAAGGATATCCGCGCCCTCGCCCAGGAAGCCTCGGAGAGCATGGGGAACGTCAAGGACACGGTCCGGGACATTCTCGATCAGGTGAATGCGCTGAAGCGCGACCTTGAGCGGTTCCTCACATCCGCCGAGGCACAGTTGCAGAACAACACTGCGATCTTCGCCGTCCTGCAGAAGCTGGACGGGGATATCGCCGCTCTCCGCGCCGCCGGCCTGCAGATCCAGCAGGGCGCCGGCGATATTCTTTCCGCCGCGGAGCAGACCGCGGCGGGCGCGCGGGAAATCTCCGCTGCCGCCGAAGAGGCGGGCTCCGCGTCCCGCCAGGCGGCCATCGCCGCGACCGAACAGGCCAAGGGCGCAGAAGACCTCGCGGCAGCGATCGAGGAAATCGCCTCGCTCGCCGATGAGCTGAAGACGCGGAATGGCTGACCCCGGCCCGCACGCCTCCGCGCCCGCGGGCGACCGACGCCGCTTCCTGACGTTCCGGTCGGATGCGGACCTCTATGCTTTGCCGGTGGAGATGGTCAGCGAGATCATCTGCGTCCCGCATCTGGCCCGCGTGCCGATGGCGCCGAAGAGCCTGCTCGGCATCGGCAACCTGCGCGGCGCCGCATTGCCGGTCGCAAGCCTGCGCGGGCTGCTGGAGCGCGAAGTGGGCAATGCCCCGCCTTCGGGCGTCGCGATCGTCCTGCAAGGGGCGGCGCCCGTCGCCCTGACGGTGGACAAGGTCGAGGCCCTCGTCTTGGTCGAGGCGGCGGGCATCGAAACCCGGCAGGCGGAACTCGCCGCCGGCCCGGGAGAGCGCCTGCACGGCACCTTTGCCTATGCCCCCGGCGGCGCGGGGGCCGTTGCCAAGATCCTCGACATCGCCGGATTGATCGGCAGCAGCTTCGCGCAAAGGGCTTCCCATCGCGGTCCGGCGCGCGCGGCGGGATCCCGCGCCGAGCCCGATCTCCAGCGGGCCTGGGACGGTGGGGAAGGCACGGCCCATCGCGGGCGGATGGTGACGTTCGAGGTGGCGGGGCAGGAATATGCCCTGGCGCTGGAGGATGCGCGCGAGATCGTGCCCGTGCCGAAGCGCTTCGCCCTCGTGCCCAGGGCCGAAGCCCTGGTGCTCGGCATGATGTCCTATCGCGACACCCTGCTGCCCCTGTTCTCACTGCGCGGCCTGCTTGGCCTGCCGGATGGCGAACCGGACGGCCGCGAGAAAGTGGTCGTTACGAGCGTCCACGGCGCGTTGGTCGGGCTGCTGGTGGACCATATGCGATCCGTCCTGCCGGTCGATCCGGAGCTGATGGAAGACGTTCCCGCCGTGCTCGCGGCCCGCACCGGGGGCGAGGCGCGAATCAGGTCCATCTATCGGGCGGAAGAGGGGCGCAGGCTGATCTCGGTGCTTGCCCCCGAGCAGTTGTTCAAGGAGGACATCATGCAGCGTCTGGCGGCCGGATATGCCGCGACTGAGACCGGCGCCGAGGCCGCGGCCGAGGAGCAAAAGGCGCTGCATTATCTCGTCTTCCGGCTGGGGGAGAATGAATTCGGCCTGCCCGTCGAGGCAGTCGACGAGGTGGCGGCGGTGCCGGCGCGCCTGACGCGCGTGCCCAAGACGCCGGCCTTCCTGGAAGGCGTGGTGAACCTGCGCGGCGAGGTTCTGCCGGTGGTGGATCAGCGCCGCCGGTTCGGCATGCCTCCGCTGGAGGGCGACGCCCCCCGCCGGCTCGTGGTCACCCGCACCGCGCGCCACCGCGCCGGTATCATCGTCGACGCCGTGTCCCACGTGCTGCGCACCTCACACGACCTGATCGAGCCGGCGCCGGACCTCGCGGGAGAGGACACCCGGCTGGTCCACGGCGTCGTCAACCTGCCGGCAGAAGGGCGCATGGTGCTGCTGCTCGATCCGCAGGAGCTTCTGACACGCGCCGAACAGGGCCTGTTGGATGCGTTCGCCCGCCGGCAAGGGGCCCGTTGATTTGTGATCAAGATCCTGGTGGTCGACGATTCAGCCTTGATGCGGAAGCTGCTCGGCCAAGTGCTGGCCGCCGAGCCCGACTTCGAGGTGCGGTTCGCGCGGAACGGCGTCGAGGCGCTCGATCAGCTCGCCAATTTCGAGCCCGACGTCATCACCCTCGACATCCACATGCCGCAGATGGACGGGCTGGCCTGCCTCGACCGCATCATGGTGGAGCGTCCGCGTCCGGTGGTGATGGTGTCCTCGCTGACGGCGGCCGGCGCCGACGCCACGCTGGAGGCGCTTCGCCTGGGCGCCGTGGACTTCGTCGCGAAGCCGGCAGGCGCCGTCTCCCTGCATATCGAATCCATGGCCGCCGAGCTGGTCGAGAAGGTGCGTGCGGCCGCACAGGCGAAGCTGAAGGCGAGCCTGCGGCTGAAGGAGCGCGTGCGTCATCGCATTGGTACCCGTGCCACCGTCAGCGCAAAGCCGAAGGCGTTGCCCCGGCAGGCGCGTGTTCCGCAGGCCTCCGGCGATGGCCTCGTGCTGGTGGGCACATCCACCGGCGGGCCACCGGCGCTTGAAACCCTGCTGACCGCGCTTCCCGCCGGCTTTCCCTGGCCGGTCCTGGTCGCCCAGCATATGCCCGCGACATTCACCGGGCCGCTGGCGCGGCGCCTCGACAACCTGTGCGCCGTGACCGTTCAGGAAGTGGCCCAGCCGACCCTCCTGCGCCCCGGCCACGTCTATATCGGGCGCGGCGATGCGGATCTCATCGTCGCGCGGCGGGCGGCGGGCCTCGTGGCCATGGCCGCGCCGGCCCAGGCGGGATATCCTTGGCATCCCAGCGCCGACCGCCTGGTGCGCAGCGCGATGGACCATCTGCTCGCGAGTCAGCTGATAGGCATCCTCATGACCGGAATGGGAAACGATGGCGCCGAGGCGATGGCGCTGCTGCACAGCCAGGGCGGGCGCACAATCGCCGAGGCGGAGGAGACGGCCGTCGTGTGGGGCATGCCGGGCGAACTTGTCCGAAGGGATGGCGCCGATTTCGTCGTGCCCCTCCCCGCCATCGCCGGCTGCCTTCTCGGATTGGCGCCCCCATGCCCCTGATCCGCACCACCTCATCCAAGCCCACCGAGCCACCTGCGCCATCGCGGGCCGGCCTCACGAGCGGCTCCAGCGAAGAGCGCTGGACGGCCGCACGCGCCGCCGGCGGCTCGGCCCAGAACGTGGCCGCCCTCGGGGTCGCGCTCACGCAGGAGCAGGACCCGCGGGTCCGCGAAGCGATCTTCACGAGCCTCGCCCTCATCAACACGGACGAAAGCGTCGAAGCCGTTCTTCCGCACCTGCGATCCGATGATGCCCAGGTGCGCGCCGCGGCGCTCGATGCTCTGCGCGCCATGCCCGAGCGAACCGCCGGCCATCTGCCGGCGCTGTTCGCGGACGCGGATGGCGACGTGCGCCTGCTCGCCTGCGAACTCTGCCGCACCCTGCCCCTTGCCGAGATGCACGCCATGCTCGGCGTGCTGCTGGCGAACGAACATGAGGCCAATGTCTGCGCCGCAGCCGTGGATGTGCTCGCCGATTGCGGGGGCGAAGAGATTCTCCCGGCGCTGGCGCAATGCGCGCGCCGGTTCATCAGCGACCCCTTCCTGACCTTCTCGATCAAGATCGCCAGCCAGCGCATCGCCTCGCAAAGACCCGACCGTGGTGAATGAAGCAGGCGAAACCGACGAGGAGTTCCGCAGGCTCTGCGACTTCCTCTACCGGCGCACCGGCATGCTTTTCTCCGACAGCAAGCGCTATTTCGTGCAGCGGCGGATCGCCGACCGCATGGCCGCGACGGGATCCTCCTCCTTCGCGAGCTATTTCTCTCGCCTGCGCAGCGACGTGGACGGCGAGATCGAGCGGTTCATCAACGCCTTCACGGTGAACGAGACCTATTTCTACCGTGAGGACCACCAGTTCCGCTGCCTGTCCAATGACCTCCTGACCAGACGGCTGAATAGCAAGCTGCCCGGCGCGCCCATCCGCATCTGGTCGGCCCCCTGCGCCACCGGCGAGGAGCCCTACTCGATCGCGATCTGGCTGCTGGAGAACTGGCCGCAGGTGGACGCCTACGATGTGGAGATCATCGGCTCCGATATCGACACCGCCGTCCTGGAGGCCGCCCGCGCAGGGCAGTATGGCCGGCGCGCGCTGATGCGGCTCCCGGCCGAGCTGGTGGAGAAATATTTCGTCCAGACCGGGCCGGAGAGCTGGCGCATCATCGACGAGCTTCGTGAGTCCGTGCGCTTCACGCCGGTCAATTTATCTGTGCCGGGCGAGACCAAGGGCCATGGCGTCTTCGACGTGATCTTCTGCCGGAATGTGCTGATCTATTTCGATCCCGCCTCGCGCCGGGTGGCGGCGGAAAATCTGTTCGAGAACCTCGCGCCCGGCGGGTATCTTTGCCTTGGGCACACGGAATCCATGAGCCGCATATCGCCCCTATTCGAGGTGCGCCGATATGCCGATGCCATCGTCTATCAGAAGCCCGGAGGACGTGCCGATGGCTGAGGATGCAAGGAAGCGGGTTCTGGTGGTGGACGATGCCGGCCTCGTGCGGCTCTATTATCGCGAAGCCCTCGAAAGCGCCGGCTATGAGGTGGACGAGGCGCTGAACGGGCTCGAGGCGCTGGAGAAGCTGCTGCTGGCGCCGGCCGACCTGGTGGTGGTCGATGTGAACATGCCGCAGATGGACGGCTTCACCTTCCTGAAAACCCTGCGCCGGCAAGCCCCGCCGCTGTGCGCCATACCGGCTCTGGTCATCAGCACCGAGGCCGGGCCACAGGATCTCGCGGCGGCGCAGGCGGCCGGGGCGAATTTCTACCTGGTGAAGCCGGTGCGCCAAGCGGTTCTTGCCGAATACGTCGCGCTGATGTGTGGAGCGGGCGCGTGAATGAACTGCTTCAGCAATTCCTGATCGAGGCCCGCGAACTGGTGGCGCAGGCCACCGAGGATCTGCTCGCGCTCGAACGCACGCCCGGCGACGGGGCCCGCCTGGACAGCGCGTTTCGTGCGGTCCACACGCTCAAGGGCGGGGCCGGCATCGTCGATTTCGACGCCATGGCGCGGGCGCTGCACGCCGCGGAAGACGCGCTGGCCCAGTTCCGCGCCGGAGCGCAGCCGATGACCTCGGCGCAGATCGGCGATTATCTCGCCTGCCTCGATCAGGTCGTGCAATGGCTCGATCATATCGAAGCGACCGGCGCGCTACCGGCCGACGCCGAGACAGGCGCGGCCGCCATCGAGCGCCGCGTTCACGGGATCCCAGACGCGGGGCCTCCCGCGGCGGATTCCGCCGATCGCTGGGTGCAGTCGTTGCTGGAGGCGGCGGGCACAGAGGGGGAAGCCGCGCGCACCGCCTTGCGCTATCGGCCCGACCCGGACTGCTTCTTCCGCGGCGAGGACCCGCTGAAGCCCATGGCGGCTCTGCCCGGCCTGCTTGCCCTTCGCCTGGAACCTGCCGGCCCCTGGCCCGCCCCGGAGGAACTGGACCCTTTCACCTGCCGCCTGGTCTTCCTGGCCCTGCTCTCGCAACCGCCCGAAGCGGTCGCCGGCCTGTTCGAAGCCATGCGCGACCAGGTGGACCTGGTGCCTCTCGGCGGCCCGCAGACGGAACGGCCGGACGATGTGTCCCTGCCGCCCCCGGCGCGGGCGTTGCTGGACGCGCAGATCCGGTTGCTTGCGGACCTTGGGGCGGAAGGCGCTTCCGGACGGCTGTCGTCGGCCGGCCGGGTTGCCGTCAACGTACTGCACCGCATCGGCGCGGGCCCCCAGGCAGACACCGTCTCCCGCGCCCTGGAGGCGAGCGAACAGGCCAATGATCCCGGCATCCTGTCCTCCGCCATCCTCCTGGCGCTGGCCGGCCCCGCCGCTCCAGAGGACGCGGAAGCACCGGGCGTGCCGGCCGCGCCGGAGACCGCCGCGCGGACCCTGCGGATCGATGTGGAGCGGATCGATGCCTTGGTGAAGCTCACCGGGGAGCTGACCATCGCGAAGAATGCGGTCGGGCACCTCTCCCGGCTGGCGCAAAAAGGCGCGGACCTCCCCACCGTCGCGGCCGGGCTGAAGGACCAGCACGCGCTGCTGGAGCGGCTGATGGACGAACTCCAGGGCGCGGTCCTGCGCCTGCGGGTGCTCCCCCTGCGCCAGGTCTTCCAGAGGTTCCCCCGCCTGGTGCGGGAGATTTCCGCGGGCCTTGGAAAATCGGTCCAGCTGGTCACGGAGGGGGAGGCCACCGAGGCGGACAAGGCCATCGTCGAGGCACTGTTCGAGCCGCTGCTCCATGTCATCCGAAACGCGCTCGATCACGGGATCGAGCCCGAGGCGCGCCGGATCGCGGCCGGAAAGCCGAGGCGGGCCACCGTGCTTTTGCGTGCCGCGCGCCAGGGGGAGCATGTGGTGGTGGAGGTGCGGGACGACGGCGGCGGCATCGACGTGGCGCGCGTCCGCCAGACGGCCGTCGCACGGGGCATCGCCACGGCCGAGGCCGTTGCCGCCCTGAGCGATGCCGAGGCCCTGGACCTGATCTTCCGGCCCGGCTTTTCCACGGCGGAAACGGTGACGGACCTGTCCGGCCGGGGTGTGGGGATGGATGCGGTGCGCGCCGCCGTCACCCGGCTCGGCGGGCGCGTGGCGGTGGAAACCTCGCCCGATCGCGGCACGACGGTGCGCTTCACGCTGCCCTTCACCATCATGGTGACCCGCGTGATGACCGTGCACGCGGGCGGACAGGCGTTCGGCATTCCCATGGACATGGTGGTGGAAACCGTGCGGGTGCCGCGCGCGCGGATCGTGCGCATCGGGGCCGCCGAGGCGTTCGCCCTGCGCAACCGCACCGTGCCGCTGGTGCCGCTCACCGGCGTGCTCGGCGAAACCCAAAACGGCCGGCCGACGGCCGATGCGAATGTCGTGGTGATCGGCATGGGGGCGCAGCTGGGCGGGCTTGAGGTCGACGGCCTCGGCGAGCGGATCGACGTCATCCTCCAGCCCCTGGACGGTATCCTCACCGGGATGCGGGGCATTGCCGGAACCACCTTGCTCGGCGATGGCCGCGTCCTGCTCGTGCTGGACGTGCAGGAGATGCTGCGATGAGCGTGAGGATCGTCGGTCCCGACCTGATCGTGCTGGAGGGCGCCTGTCCTGCAGAAGACGCCGAGGCGCTGCTCGGGCACCTTTGCACCCATCCGGGCGCCCTGGTGGATTGGCGTGGATGCGAGACGTCGCACGCAGCGGTTGTACAGATCCTCCTTGCCACCGCCGTGGTGCTGGAAGGGCCGCCCGCAGGCCACTTCCTGCGGACCTGGATCGCGCCCGCGCTCAAAAAGGGCGGCGGGTGATGCATCTTTGTGGGCCGTAGAGCGTTGATATGGCGCAAGCCTGGATTTAGATGTTTAATTTGTTTTGCCGGAGCGTTCATGAGCTTGACCGTCCTCATTGTCGATGACAGCAAACTGGCCCGCATGTCTGTCATCAGGGCGCTGCGGTCCCTTTGTCCCGGCTGGTCTCATTTGGAGGCCGCGAATGCAGACGAGGCCCTGGCCCAGATGCAGAAGAACAAGGTGGATCTCGCCCTGTTGGACTTCAACATGCCCGGTCGCGACGGTCTCGCATTGGCCGCGGAGCTGAGAGCGATGGACGCCACCTTGCCGCTCGCGGTGGTGTCGGCCAATCACCAGGAGGAAATCGTGCGGCGCGCGACCGATATGGGTGCCGTCTTCCTCGAGAAGCCGATTACCGAGAAGTTGCTGGCTGGCTTCCTGAGCAGCGTGGCGGAGTCCCCGAAGCCGGCGGCCCCATAATGCAAAGCGCAGCACCGGTCCTCTCCGATCTGGAACTGGACGCCCTCACCGAGCTGGTAAATCTCGGCGTGAGCCGTGCCGCCGTCAGCTTGCGCGAAATGGTCGGGGAGCAGGTGCTGCTCTCCGTTCCCAACCTGGCGCTCGTGAGTTCCGCGCGCGCGGTGGAAATCCTCAAAGAGCGCGAGGACCGCAACTTGGTCGCGGTCCATCAGGCGTTCGAAGGCGATATCGCCGGCCGCGCCATGTTGATCTTTCCCGAGACCAAGAGCCTCGAGCTGGTGCGGGCCGTCACGGGCGGTGAATTGCCGCTCGAGGACATCATCGAACTGGAGCAGGAGGCGCTGGCCGAGACCGGTAACATCATCCTGAACAGTTGCCTCGCCACCATCGCCAATCTGTTGAAGCGCAGCCTTAAGATGTCCTTGCCGGAAATCCTGCGTGGACAGGGGACGGATTTTTTTGCCCTGAGCCCGATTTCTGAGGCTGATGACGTCGTTATGTTCCTGTATATCGACTTCGCCGTCCGACAACGGGACATTCGCGGTTATATTGCGATGCTGATGGACATGCCGTCGCTTGCGACACTGAAGGATCTGCTCGGTGAATTTATCGAGCGCACGGTGGGTACAACCGGCTGAAGCCATGCCACGACCTGAAAATACGTTCTGGGCAGATGTTGTGGACGCCCAGGACACCGGCCTCATCGTCGTTGATCCGGCCCAACGCGTGATCGCATGGAATGAATGGCTCGCAACCGCCAGCGGGCTGACCTTGGACCAAGTCACCGGCCGGAAACTCGACGCGCTTTTTCCCGGCCAACATATGCGCGGGCTCTCCTCCGCCATTTCCCAAGCCTTTGAAGCGGGTACATCGGCCTTCCTGACCCACACGCTTCATCCGCAGCTGTTTCCGATCAAGACCCGGACCGGGGCGGAGTTGTTTCATAACGTCACCGTCCGCCCGGTGGGTGAGAAACCCTATGCCTGGTGCCTGATCCAGATCGCCGACATCACCACGGCCGTGCATCGCGAGCGCGTGCTGCGCGAGCGTCAGAACGCGCGTTACGACGCGGTCATGAGCAGCGCGTCCGATGCCATCCTCACCCTGGATGTCGAGGGGATCATCCAATTCGCCAATCCGGCTGCCGCCAGCAAGCTCGGATACCCGCTTCAGGACCTGCTGAACCGCCCCATCGCCCCGCTTCTGCATGATGAGCACGCATGGGCGGCGGCATGGAACACCGTGCTCGCCCACGGGGCCTTTCATCACCCGCTGGAAGTTGTGGTCCGGCGCAAGGACGGCTCCCTCAGCTATATGGAGGCGTCCGCCTCCCGCTGGCTCAGCGACTCGCGCGTGTTCGTCACCGCCATCCTGCGCGACGTGAACGAGCGCCGCGCCGCCGAAGAAGCGCTGCGGAACCTCAACCAGACGCTGGAGCGGCGGGTCGCCGAGCGCACCGCGGACCGCGATCGCATGTGGCGTCTGTCCACCGACGTGATGATGGTGGCGCAGCTTGACGGCACCATCAACGCCATCAACCCCGCCTGGGGCCCGCTGTTCGGCTGGAGCGAAGAGGTTCTGGTGGGCGCCAACATCGCCGACTTTGTCGCCGATGAGGACCGGGCCGAATTCCAGGCCATTCTTCACTCCTTCTCCCGGTTTCACGCGCCCCGCCTGTTCGAGCTGCGGATCCGGACCCGCGACCATGGCGTCCGCCGGGTGGCCTGGAGCGCGGTGGCGGCCGACGGTCTTTTGCAGGCAGTGGGGCGCGACGTGACGGCGGAGCGCGAGGCCGAGCAGGCGTTGAAGGAGGCCGAGGAAGGCCTGCGGCAATCCCAGAAAATGGAGGCCATCGGCCAGCTCACCGGCGGTATCGCCCACGATTTCAATAATCTGCTGACCGGCATCATCGGCGCGATGGACTTGGTGAAGCGGCGGATCAAGGCCGGCCAGTATGGCGATGTGGAGCGCTTCATGGACGCGGCCTCCACTTCCGCGAGCCGCGCCGCCGCCCTCACGCACCGCCTGCTCGCATTCGCGCGCCGCCAGCCGCTCGATCCGAAAGCGGTGAACGCGAACGACCTCATCGTCGGAATGGAAGAACTGCTCAATCGCTCCCTGGGCGAGCAGACTCGGCTTCAGGTCGACCTCGCCTCCGATCTGTGGCCCACGCTTTCGGATGCGAATCAGCTGGAGAATGCGATTCTCAACCTCGCGATCAACGCACGCGACGCCATGCCGGAAGGCGGAAAGCTGATTATTTCCACCACGAATCTGGTCGTTGCCGCCCCCGAGCAGCACCGGCAGGACGTGCTGGAGCCCGGCGAATATACGCTGATCCGCGTACGGGACACCGGCATCGGCATGGAGCCGAACGTGCTTGCCAAGGTTTTCGAGCCCTTCTTCACCACCAAGCCGATCGGCCAGGGCACGGGCCTCGGGCTGTCGATGATCTACGGCTTCGCCAAGCAATCGCGCGGGCACGTGCGCATCGAAAGCACGCCCGGCGCCGGCACCACGGTGAGCCTCTATCTTCCAAGGCACGAAGGCGGCTTTGTCGTCGAGGAAGGCGGCCCCCACACCAATACGCCGAAGGGCGCGGGCGAAACCGTTCTCCTGGTCGAAGACGATCCCGGCGTGCGCCTGCTCATTGGCGAGGTGCTGCGCGACCTTGGATACACCTGCATCGAGGCGAGCGACGGCCAGGCGGCAATGCCGATCCTGTCGTCCGATATTCGCCTCGACCTGATGATCACCGACGTGGGCTTGCCGGGAATCAACGGCCGCCAGCTCGCCGCGCTCGCGCGCGAGCACAGGCCGAAGCTGAAGATCCTGTTTGCGACGGGATATGCCGAGCGCGCCGTCGAGCAGGCGAAGTTTCTGGGACCAGGAATGGAGATGGTCTCAAAGCCCTTCACGCTCGACGCGCTGGCGTCGAAGATCAGCGCGATGATCGGCTCGGAGCGCTAGCCGATGAGGCGGCCGCTCACGCCTCGGTCTTGGCGCAGCCGGCCTTCACCAGTTTCGCAATGACGCTCTCAAGGGTGACGCCCCCCTTGCGTGCCGCGCGGCCCTGATCGGGAAAGTCGATCCAGCCTTCGTTGAAGCCGTCGATCATGCGGATGCGCGGCTGCGGGTTGCGCGCGCCCTGCGCCCGGAAAATGCCCTCCCAGCTCTCGCGCGGCACGATCTCCACCGCGACCGGGTGCCCCAGCGCGGCGGCAAAGGCGCGGGCGATGTCGTTCGGCGAGACCCGGACGGGCCCCTCCAGCTCGACGACACGCGTTCCGCTCCAGTCCTCGCGCAGCAACGCGGCGGCGGTGCGGCCGACATCCTCGGTCGCGATCATGGGGAAGGGCTTATCGGCCGGCTGCAGGAAGCTGCGCAGCACCCCTTCGTCGCGGGCGGCGGAAACGTCCCATTGCGCATTCTCCATGAACCAGCCGGGCCGCAGGAAGGTGACCGGCAGGTCGAGGCCGCCGAGCGCCTGCTCCATCAACGTGCGGGCGGTCAGCAGGTTCTCATGGGCCGCATCGGCGCCGATGGTGGAGAGGCACACCACCTTAGCGGGGCGGGCCGCGCCAAGTGCCTTGGCCACGGCATCGATGACGCGGCGGGCTTGCGGAAAGCCGGGCTCCGGGTCGAATTCGGACGGCGGCAGGATGAAGACGCCGTCCGCATCCTTGAAGGCGGCGGCGAGGCTTGCCGCGTCGTTCATCTCGGCGATGGCGACCTCGCACCCCCTGGCGCGCCACTCGGCCGCCTTCGCCACGTCGCGCAGCACGGCGCGAACGGGCAGACGATCGGCAAGCAGGCTGCGCGCCAGCGCACCGCCAACCTGCCCGGTGATTCCGGTGATGGCATACATGGTCGTTCTCCGGTGAAGCTTATGGGAGCGCCCGGCGCGAGGCATGCAGGGCTCATTGCACCGCGCGCTCCGTGATGGAGAGGATGTATGTCGTGCCGCGACATGATTCACGCGCATTAAGATCGATGTTATGTTGACTTATATTCACACATAAAGCCGAGGCGGAGCGCGCGGGGCATGGTGTTCGATACGCGACTGCTGACGGGCGTGGGGGTCATGGCCGCCGTGACCGAAGCGGGCAATTTTGCCCGCGCCGCCGAGATGCTGGGCCTGACGCCTTCTGGCGTGAGCCGGGCTGTCGCGCGGCTGGAGGCACGGGTGGGCGTGCGCCTCTTCGATCGCAACCCGCGCGAGGTCAGCCTGACGGACGAGGGGCGGCGCTTCCACGCCCAGGTGATGCCGTTGCTCGCCGGGCTCGACGAGGCTGCGGCCGAGGCGGCCGGCGCGGCGGCGGTGGTGCGGGGGCGCCTGCGCGTCTCGGTCGACCCATGGTTCGCCCGCATGGTGCTCGCCCCGAAGCTGCAAGAATTTCTGCAGCGCTATCCGCTGCTGTCGCTGGATTTCGCCACCAGCAATTATCGCGAGGAGATGATGGCGGGCTTCGACGTGGCGGTGCGCTTCGGTCCGCCGGATGCGGCCTCCCTCATCGCCCGCAAGCTGCTGGACACCCGCGTGGTGAGCGTGGCCGCCCCCGCCTATCTGGAGCGCCACGGCACGCCGCGCGCGCCGCACGACCTTGTCCATCACGAGGCGCTGCTGTTCCGTGATCCGCAGACCGGCCTGCCGTTTCCCTGGGAGTTCCATCGCGACGGCGAACACGTCGCAGTCAAGGTGACGAGCCGCCTCGTGTTGGACGATCCTTCGGTCGCGGTCTCCGCCTGCATGGCGGGCCAGGGGATTTTCCAGGGCCTCGCCGTGGGCCTTGCGCCCATCCTGTCAGCCGGCGACCTCGTGCAGGTCCTGCCGGAATGGTCGGAGGAGCTTTACCCGCTCTACGCCTACCACCCCTCGCGCCACCTCCCGCCGGCGAAGGTGCGGGCGTTTCTGGAGTTCGTGCGGGAGATCGCACTGGACGCGGGCTCCAGCTGAAGCCTGTTTAGTCGGCATCGATCGCGGCCCGACGTGGCATCAAGCCGCTTCGGCTTTGATGCCCGTTTCGGTGCGATGGCGTGATCGTTACAGGAGCGCGCGTGCCACCTGCTCGTCGGTGATCAGCACGTGGCACAGCTTGGCCCGGATCGCCGCACGGATGATGGGCACTTTCTGCGCGCCGCCGGCCGCCAATACGACCTCCCGCACGCTGCGCAGAATGGCGAGCGGCGGATGCACCACGCGCGCGCCGAGCGGATGGTCCACCACCTGCCCATCCGCATCGAGATAGTGCCCGCAAATGTCCCCCACGGCGCCCGCCTGCTGGAGGGAGCGCCAGAGCGCGTCGTCGATCAGCCCATATTCCAGGGCTTTGGATTGGGCCGAGAGGTCGATCGCCGCCAGCAGCGCCATGTGCAGCCGCGGCACCAGATCGAACACGCCGCGCACGGCCTGCGAGGCGACAAAGGCATCGCGCAGCTCCGGCGTGTCCGCGAACATGGGTGCCGTCACATAGTGGCAGGTGGCGTTCAGCGCGCGGGCCATCATGGCGGCGTTGTCATAGGGGTTCACGCGGGTGCTCTGCGCGAGGCCGCCGCAAAGCAGGACGATTTCGTTGCCTCCGCCGACGCGGCGCCGCAGGTTCTGGGCCGCCGCGTTCACCGTACCGCCCCAGCTTATGCCGAGCAGTCCGGGCTCGGGCAGGTGCTCGGAAATGTAATCCCCCGCAGCTGCGCCGACGATCGGGCGGGCGTCGCCGCCATCCATCGGCGATGGCACCACGATGGCGCGTCGCAGGCCGCAGGTGTTCACCAGGGCGTGCTCCAGTTCGCCGAAGGCGCTGGTTTCGCTGTTGATGGTCACTTGCACGAAGCCGCTCTCCCGGGCTTCGGCAAGCACCCGGTTCACGCGCTTGCGGGTGATCTGGAGATGCTGGGCGATGGCGTCCTGCGTCTGGCCCTCCTTGAAATAGTGCCAGCAGATGCGGGCCATCAGCGCAGCATCGCCTTGCGCCTCGCGCTCGTCCTGCTTCGCCCGCTTGTCGATCTTTTCCAGCACCGCCGCCTCCCGATTCATCGATGCATAGCGCACGCAGATGACAGACACAATTGTCCCCACATCGTCACAAATGTGTCGCCACTCGCCGCATAGAAGGGCGACGACCGCGAGCGAAATGGCCCGCCCTGGATGATGAGATGACAAGCAGCACCGTGAGCAGCCCGAAGGCCCCCCTTGAAGTGAATGGCCGCCTCTATGCCTGGCCGCGGATGCCGGTGGTGGGCGTCTGTTTCGATGGCTGCGACCCCGCTTATATCGCCGCCGCCAGCGCCGCAGGCGTGATCCCGACCCTGGATCGCATGCGCCGGGAGGGCTTCTCGGCATTGGCGCTGGCCGCCATGCCCACGTTCACCAACCCGAACAATGTCTCGATCATCTGCGGCGCGCCGCCTGCCGTGCATGGCGTCTCCGGCAATTTCTATCTCGACCGGGAAACCGGCGCCGAGATCATGATGGTCGATGCCACTCCGGTGCGCGCGCCGAGCGTGCTGGCCGCCTTCTCCCAAGCGGGGGCGAAAGTCGCCGCCGTCACCGCCAAGGACAAGCTGCGCAAGGCGCTCGGCCGGGGCGTGACGGGCATCGTCTTCTCCGCCGAGAAGGCGGACGTGGCCACCGAGGCCGAGAATGGCATCTCCGGTGTCTGCGACCTCGTGGGACGCGGCGTGCCGGACCAGTATTCCGCAGACCTCTCCCTGTTCGTGCTCGACGCCGGCATCCGCCTTATGGAGACGGTGCGGCCGGATATCTCCTATCTCTCGCTCTCCGATTACGTGCAGCACAAGCATGCGCCGGCCACGCCCGAGGCCCTCGCCTTCATGGCGGCGGTGGATGAACGCCTCGGCCGCCTTGTGGACTTGGGCGCCGTCGTCGGCGTCGTCGCCGACCACGGCATGAGCGACATGGCGCAGGCCGACGGCGCGCCCGCCGTGACCTATCTGGGCGACCTGCTGGACGCGGCGTTCGGTGCCGGCGCCACCCGGGTGATCTGCCCCATCACCGATCCCTTCGTGCGCCATCACGGCGCGCTGGGCAGCTTCGTGCGCGTGCATCTGATGCGCCCCGACGTGGCGCTGGCCGACGTACTGGATTTCTGCCGCCGCGCGCCCGGCGTCAGCCTCGCCGCGCCGCGCGAGGAAGCCTGCCTGCGCTTCTCGCTGCCGGAGGATCGCGAAGGCGACATCGCCGTGGTGGCGGCCAAGGGCTTTGCCATCGGCAGCCACGCCCGCGACCATGACCTCTCGCAGCTGGCCGGGGCGCGCTTGCGCTCCCACGGCGGGCTCGAGGAGCAGGTGGTGCCGTTCATTGTCTCGCGCCCGGTCACACGGGCCGCGGTGCAGGCCGCGCCTTTGCGCAATTACGACATCTTCTCCGTGCTGCTGAACGAAAGGGTGGCCTGACATGCGCCGCGCCATTCTCGTCATCCTCGACGGCCTGCGGCGGGACCTGATCTCGCCCGAGACCACCCCAAACCTTGCCGCATTCGCCGCGCGGGCGGAGGGCTTCCGCGACTATCACACGGTCTTTCCCTCCTGCACGCGCGTGGTGTCGTCCAGCCTTGCCACCGGCTGCCATCCGGCGCGCCACGGCCTGCAGGGCAACACCATGGCGCTGGTGGAAGACGGCCGTCTCGTGCGGCACGATGCCGGGCGCCCGGATTTTCTCCAGCACAAGCGCGCCGTGACCGGCCACGCGCTGGCGGTGCCGACGCTCGCCGAGCGGCTGCGCGACGCCGGCGGCGTGGTGATCTTCAACAATGTCTCGCCCGGCGCGGCCTATGCCCATGATCCGGACGGGCACGGGCATGTCTACCACCGGGCCGGATCGTTCGGCCCCGGCCGCACGCCCCTGCCCGAGGACCGGCAGATGCGCATTTCGCTGGATGCCGCCGGCGAGCGCGTGATGACCGATCGCTTCATCGCCGAGGCGGTTCAGGGCGCGGACGCCCCTGCCCTCGCGGTGCTGTGGCTGGGCGAGCCGGATTCCTCCCAGCACAGCCTGCCCCTCGGCTCGCCGGAGCACCTCGCCATCCTGAAACAGGCCGACGCCAATGCGGGCCGTGTCATGACGGCGGTGGGCGCCCTCGCGCCGGAGGAGGACATCCTCTTCCTCATCGGCTCGGACCACGGCCACCAGAGCGTGCGCGAAGTCATCCATGTGGAGGCGGAACTGGTGGCCGCCGGCCTCAAGGCGGACCTTGCCTCCACCGACGTGGTGGTGGCCTCCAACGGCACGTCCTTCCTCGTCTATCTCGGCCCCGCCGCCCTGGCGCGCGAGGCGGAGATCGCAGCCTTCCTCGCCAGCCGGCACTGGGCCGGCCGCGTCATCGCCCGCGCGGACCTCGCCACCGTCGGCCATCGCGACGAGAACGGCCTCGCCCTCGCCGTCTCGATGCGGGCCGACGGCACGCCCAACGCTTTCGGCGTGCCGGGCACCAGCTATGCCGCGCAGCGCTCCGAGGGGAAGGACGACACCATCGGCGCCGGCCAGCACGGCGGCCTCGGCGCGGGCGAGCAATCGCCCTTCCTGATGGCCCGCGGGCCGGGATTTGCGCCCGGCACCGTGCGCTCCGGCGCGGCGTCGGTCATCGACATCGCCCCCACCGTTCTCGCCCACCTGCGCCAGCCGGCGAACGGCATGGACGGCACGGCACTCCAGCGTGGCTGACAGGAGGCGGACATGGCGACCATAACGCTCGACGGCATCCGCAAGCACTACGGTGAAACCGAGATCCTGAAGGGGGTCTCGCTCGACATCCGCGACGGCGAATTCCTCACGCTGGTCGGGCCGTCGGGCTGCGGCAAGTCCACGCTCCTGCGCATCCTGGCCGGGCTGGAAGAGCAGGACGCGGGCGACGTCTCCATCGACGGGCGCAGCGTGAACGGCACCCGTCCCAAGGAGCGGGACATCGCCATGGTGTTCCAGTCCTATGCGCTCTATCCGCACCTGTGCGTGTTCGACAATATCGCGCTGCCATTGCGCACCCGCCGCCTTTCCTTCGCCCAGCGCCTGCCGTTGCTCGGGCCGCTGGTGCCGGGCCGCAGGGTTATCGAAGCCGGCATCCGGGCAGAGGTGGAGCAGGCGGCGGCCATGCTCGACGTGACCCATCTCCTCGCGCGCAAACCCGGCCAGCTTTCCGGCGGCCAGCGGCAGCGCGTGGCGCTCGGCCGCGCCATGGTGCGCCATCCCGCCGTGTTCCTCATGGACGAGCCGCTGTCCAACCTGGACGCCAAGCTGCGGGTGCAAATGCGCGCCGAGATCACCGCGTTGCACCGCCGCCTCGGCGTCACCTTCGTCTATGTCACCCACGACCAGTCGGAGGCCATGACCATGTCCGACCGGGTCGCGGTGATGATGCACGGCGAGCTGCTGCAGGTGGCCCCGCCGGAAGAGCTGTATCGCGACCCGCAGGATCTTCGCGTGGCGGAGATGATCGGCAGCCCGAAGATCAACGTGCTCCCCGCCGCCTATTGGCACGGGCAAGGCCTCCCCCTGCCCCATTGCGTTCCCGCCTCGGCAACGCACGTGGCTTTCCGGCCGGAGGCCTCCCGCCTCGGCCCGCCGGCCGACGGCCAATTGCTCGGGACGGTGGCCAACATCGAGAACCTCGGCTCCGACCTGTTCCTGCACGTGGTGCTGCGGGATGGGCCGGTTCAGCCGGCGGTCGTGCGTCTCTCCCCCGAGGCGCCGCGCTTCGCAATCGGTGACGCGGTGAGCCTGTGGCTGGATGCCGGGCGCCTGCTGGCCTTCGACGGCGCCGGACGACGCAGCGCGACCTACGAGCAGGTGGCGGCATGAGCGTGACAGCCATGGAGCAGGCACACCCCTCCGTTCCCAAGGCGCGGCGGCACGGCGCGCGCGAGGCCGCAATAGCTGCGCTGGCCGTTTCCCCCGCCGTGATATTGCTGGCCGGATTGCTGTTCGGCCCGGCACTCGCCGTCGTGCTGTTCTCGCTCACCGACTGGCAACTCGGCGGCGCCAGCTTCAACTTTATCGGCCTCGCGAACTTCCAGGCGCTGTTTGCCGATGCCCTGTTCTGGAAGGCGCTGGGCAACACCGCCCTTTATGTCGTGCTGGTGGTTCCGGGCACGGTGCTGCTGGGCCTGCTGGTCGCTTTGCTCATCGAGGCCAGTCCCGGTTTGCGCGGCTTCTACCGCGCGGTGCACTTCCTGCCGGTCATGTCCACCATGTCGGCCATGGCCATCGTGTGGGGCACCATGCTCCATCCCACCATCGGCCTCGTGAACCGCCTTCTCGGCGTGTTCGGGATCGCCGGCCTGAACTGGCTGCGCGATGAGCACACCGCGCTGCTGGCGCTGGCGCTGATCGGCATCTGGCAGGGTTTCGGATTTGCCATGGTGCTGTTCGTCTCCGGCCTGAAGGCCGTGCCGCAGCAGCTTTACGACGCCGCGGCGGTGGACGGCTGCGACGGCCCCTTCGCCCGGCTGCGGCTGGTGACGCTGCCCATGCTCGGCCCGGTGACCATGTTCGTGGTCATCCTCACGGCGAGCCGCGCCTTCGAGGTGTTCGACAGCGTGCGGGTGCTCACCCAGGGCGGCCCCAACTACGCTTCCGAAGTGCTGCTGACGCGGCTTTATGCGGAGAGCTTCGACTATCTGCGCACCGGCTATGGCGCGGCCCTCACCGTGGTGTACCTCGCCATTGTGGTGGCCCTCACGCTGACGCAGGCGCGCTTCCTCGAGCGGCGGGTGCACTACGCATGAGCCCGCTCTCCCGCCTCCTCGGCCCCATCCTGCGCCACGCGCTGCTGGTCCTCACCGGCGCCTTCGCGCTGCTGCCTTTCATCTGGATGATCAGCCTCTCGCTGAAGCCACCGGAGGAGATCTTCCAGCCGGACTTCCAGCTCTGGCCCACGCGCTTCGCCGGGTTCGAGAACTACGCCACCGCCTTCACCGCCGCGCCGATGCTGCGCTTCCTGCTCAATGGCGCGCTGGTCTGCGGCCTCATCTTCGCGCTCCAGCTGCTGGTATGCGTGCCGTGCGCCTATGCGCTGGCCAAGCTGCGCTTCAAGGGGCGGGACACGCTGTTCGCCTGCGTGCTCATCGGCCTGCTGGTGCCGCCGCAGGCGCTCGCCATCCCGCATTTCGTGCTGCTGTACGTGTTCGGCCTGCTGGACACCTATTCGGCGCTGGTGCTGCCGTGGATCATCTCGGCCTTCGGCATCTTCCTGATGCGGCAGTTCTTCCGCTCCATCCCGGACGAGGTGATCCACGCCGCGCGCCTGGACGGGCTCGGCGAGTTCGAGATCATCTGGCGCATCATGATGCCCATGAGCGCCCCGGCGCTCGCCGCCTTCGGCATCTTCTCGGTGGTCGCACACTGGAACGACCTGTTCTGGCCGCTGATCGCCGTGCGCAGCGAGGACATCTCCACCCCTGCCCTCGGCATCCTGCTGTTCCGCGACGACGAGGCCGGCCAGTTCCTCGGCCCGCTCATGGCCGGCGCCGCCATCATCGTGGCGCCGCTGCTCATCGCCTTCCTGATCGCCCAGCGCCGTTTCATCGACGGGCTCGCGGCCTCCGCCCTGAAGTAACCCTCCACGGAGCTTGACCCACATGCTTGACCGTATGCCCCGCCTCGGCCTGAAGGTCGCCGGCGCAACCCTGCTCGCTTTGCTGTCCACCGCGGCGGCACGGGCCGAGGTGACGCTGGACGTGCTCTACACCACGCCCGGCACCTTCAATAAGCTGCAGGAAGACCTCGCCAAGCGCTTCAGCGAGGCCCATCCCGACATCAAGGTGAAATTCCGCAATCCGGTGGCCGGCTACGAGGAGGCTGCCCAGCAGATCCTGCGCGACCAGATCACCGGCCGCCTGCCGGACGTCGCCTTCAACGGCATCAACCAGATCGGCCTGTTCGTGGATCGCGGCCTCGGCGCGCCGCTGGACGCCGACATCCAGGCCGACGGCGGGCTCGACAAGCTCGGCTATTACCCGACGCTCGCCGCCCTCGGCCAGTGGAAGGGCAAGCAATACGGCCTGCCGTTCGCCGTCTCCACCCCGGTGCTCTATGTGAACGCCGATCTCGTGAAGAAGGCGGGCCTCGACCCGAATGCCCTGCCCGCCAGCTGGCCCGAGCTGCTCGAGGCCGGCAAGAAGATCCAGGCGGCCGGCGGCCCGGGCACCACCGGCTTCTATTATCAGTGGGAGCAGACCGGAAACTGGTTGTTCCAGTCCCTGGTCACCAGCCGCGGCGGCAAGATCCTGAAGGATGGCTGCGCGGTCGCCTTCGATGACGACAAGGGCATGTGGGCGCTGAAGACGCTGGAATCCTTCGGCAAGTCCGGCATGCCCAATCTCGCGCTCGGGCAGGCGCGGCAGTCGTTCGTCGCCGGCAGCATCGGCATCCTCGCCGATTCCACCTCCTACGTGGCTGCGGCCGAGCGCCAGATCGCCAAGCGCTTCGCCTTCGAAACATTGGCCTTCCCCCTGGCCGCCGAGAACGGCCAGCTGCCTGCGGGCGGCAACGTGGCCATGGTGTTCTCCAAGGACCCGGAGCGCCAGAAGGCGGCGTGGGAATATGTGAAGTTTGTCACCGGCCCGGTCGGCCAGACACAGATGGTCAACCTCACCGGCTACATGCCCGGCAACGAAACCGCCGTGAAGACCCCGGACATGCTGGGCGACTTCTACGCCAAGAGCCCCAACCACATGACCAGCATCAAGCAGCTGCCTGTGCTGACCGAATGGGTGTCCTTCCCCGGCGACAATTCGTTGAAGGTGATCGAGGTCATCAAGGGCTACACCGAAGCCCTCGTCACCGGCCGCCGCACGGCGCAAGAGGTGATGCCCGACCTCGTGCGTGACGTGACCGCCCTGCTGCCGAAGTGCGGCGGCTGACAGGCGCCAGCCGAGCATTCACGGGAAGCGGGCGCAAGATGCCCAGCTTCCCGTCACAGCGTTCGCGAGCTGGAGCGGAGGGCGGATCCACGCGATTTGCCCTGCGCTTTTTTCGTGTGCGGGCCCGCGAAGGGGCGCAACGAAGCCGGAAAACCGGCTCAGGGCATTGATTCTAAATTATTTTGAAGCTTCGTGAGAGGCCCTGAAGGAACAGAGGCGGAATCGAGGCAAAAGGTTATGCCTATGATTTATAACAGAAAAATTGGGCGTGCGCGATAGGTGTCCGCCTTTGCCGGGAGCGGCTCCCGCCTGAAAGCTCACGACCCCATGGTCACCATTCACGCCCCGCTGGGGCCAGGGCAGCTTCTCGGCGTGAGCAGCCAATCGACTTAGCTCGGGATGCCTGGCGCTGTGGGATGTGGCGCGGCGATCCCAAGGCCGGAGAGGAGCTTTCACGCGGCCACTGTCACGCCCCTAGCTGAGCTTCAATCGCTGCTTTGTCCACAATCGACCACACTTGGACGATGCGGCCCCGATCGAAACGATAGAAGACATTTTCGTAAAAGATCACGCGGCGACCATTGATCGGCAGGTCAAAGAACGACCGGATTGGCCGGCAATCAAACTTCAACCGGCTGCCGATCTGCGGCGGTTGAACTACCAGTAAATCCGTCTCAAAACGCAGATCGGGGATGTCTCGGACGTTCTGTTCGAGCATATCCCGATAACCGGCCAATCCGATTTTAAGGCCATTGTGGACAACATCGCTGTCGACAAACTCGCCAAGCTTCGCCCAGTCGCGCTCGTTGAGGCAGGCGATATAGTCGCTGTAGATGAGCGTCAGTCTGGCTTGGTCCACTGGGCTGTCCTCACATCATTCCTTGCTCTGCGGCCTGATAAACCGTCCTCACGGTCGGCCGAAAACCAAGGCTCCGCGCGAGCGATGCATCGACGTGGAGATACCAGGGATTTTGCATCGCCTCGGCCGAGGGTTCCATCTGGTGGCCCACAAGTCCTACCAGTTCATAGACCGTCGTCGGCGCTTCATCGGAGATGTTGACGATGCGGCCATCGAAGCTGCCTGCCAGCGCCATTCTAATCGCCGTTGCAATATCGCGATGGTGTATCGTGCTCATCCGATTGGCTGGATGGAAGCCGGAGGCGACCAGGTGCTTTGGCAGCATCTCCAAGTGGCCGTCGCCATCGCCATAAACAAACGGGAATCGTAAGATCGACCCGTTCAAGCCGCTCTCGCGCAGCAGTTTCTCGGCTGCGACCTTGCTGGCGGGGTAGGCTTGTTCCGGCTCGACACGATCTGTCTCCCGGCCGGGCTGGGTGGAGCTCCTGTTATAGACATTCGACGTGCTCGCCATGATGAAGCGAGCGTCAGGCGCATCGGCTCGCACGGCGGCGATCAGATTGCGGGTGCCCTCCAGGTTACTCCTCCATATCAAATCCGTATCCGGGCTTCGAAAGACGGCGGCCAGGTGCACAATCGCCGAAACACCCCGAACAGCTTCCGGCAGCGTCGAAGGGTCGAGAATATCGCCAGTCACGGCCGTTGCGCCCGCGGGGCAGGTTTTCCCTCTCCGCAGCAGCAGCCGGCACTCAAGACCTGCTTTCACCAGCCGCGGAACAAGCCGCTCGCCGACAAGACCTGTCCCTCCAGTTATCAGGATTGTCATGAGCTCATGCCTTTCGTGAGAGGGTCTGTAGACGCTCGGTCGCCAATCGAAGGACGCGGATCGTCGTGGCCAGATCGGTCTCGGCGATGCCGTCAAAAGCAGCTTGGTGAATAAATGAGAGGTCTGGGAGTTCGCGCCATAGGGCTTCGCCCGAACTCGTAAGTGTCAGAAGACGCTGGCGCTGGTCTTCTCCGTCCGAGGTCTGCTGGACCAAACCTTTGCGAACCAGCGCGGCGATGATCCCGCTTAATGTCGCCCGTTCCAGCTCAAGCGCACGCCCGAGGTCGCGCTGCACCGTCGGACCAGAATTTGCGAGATGCCAGAGAACGTACCACTGCGTCGAACCGAGATCGTACGGTCGCAGTGTCGCGTCCATCAGGGCCCGTCCCGCAAAGTAGCATCGCTTTGTCCATGCCCCCACAGTCAGATGTTCGTCCTGCATGCCGCGAAGGTCCATTCAACTCGTTCGCTACCTTGCAAATATCGCAAGGTAGCGAACGAATGTCAAGACGCGGCTGACGCTACAATTTTTCGCTCATGGGCTCGCGTAACCATTGGGTTGGATTTCGATCTCTGGACGCCCTTGGAAGCCCGAGCATCATCGTTCTGAGCCGTTCGAGAGCAGAGCACGAGGCGCGGGCCCAGCCTCGATCAACGCACAGTCAGTTCCTCCCGTACGGCCGTGGTTGAGTGAGGCCGCACGCTTCAGGCGACGATGCGAGGGGAGTCTACGCGGTCGCGTTCAGGGCTTCGACCCTGCCGAACGCATCCGCAATGAAGTCCATGAAGACGACGGCACGGCGGGGAAGAAGGCGGTTGGCGACGTAGAGCATGTGAATAGGGACCGGCGGTGCCTCATATCCCCGGAGCACGCGCCGGAGCCGGCCGGCCCTGAGTCCTTCTTCGAAAAGCCAGGAGGGCCCGAGCGCGATGCCAAGCCCCGCCAGGGCGGCTTCGCGTACGGCTTGGGGAGAGTTCACGCGCAGGCGGCCGGACACAGGCACCTCGGTTTCGGCGAAACGCCACGCAGCGCCGGTCGAAAGGAGAGAGTAGACGATGCAATCGTGCTTTCCGAGATCCTCCGGCGTCTGCGGAGAGCCCCGCTCTTCGAGGTATCCCGTCGCGGCCACACATACGCGTTGGAACATCCCAATGCGTCGCGCCCGCAAGGCGCTGTCGCTCAATTGACCGATGCGCAGCGCAAGCTCGGCGCCCTCGTCGATCAGATTTACGAAGCGATCGGAGATCTGCAAATCGAGTTCGAGGTCCGGGTACGCTCTTAGAAACGATGGGACCTGCGGCATGACGAACTCGTGGGCGAGCGCAGTCGGGCAGGCAACCCGCAGCAGCCCGGCGGGGGCCACCTCGCTTCTGAGGGAGGATTCCGCTTCGGTTACGGCATCGAGGATGCGGCGCGCCTCGGCGTAGTACCGTTCGCCCTCGGGGGTCAGATGCAGCTTTCGGGTCGATCGCTGCAGAAGCCGGCGTTCAAGATGGCTTTCGAGCGCCGCCACGTATCGACTGACATTTGGCTGGCTTAGCCCGAGATCCCGCGCCGCTGCAGAGAAGCTGCCCATCTCCGCCGTCCGCGCAAAGCACTGCATCAGCAAGAAGCGGTCCATGGCATCCCGATATATGCATTCATTGTATTGATATTATGCGAAAGCATCAGCTTATGCCAGAGAACGCATAGGTCCATCTCTCGGATTGTGAGGAGTGGCCGCGTCGGCTGGATCCCGCGATTCAAGGAGAACCCGCATGTCACGCCTTTCCGGCAAACGCATCCTGATCACCGGCGGCACGAGCGGCATCGGCCTCGCCACCGCCAAGCGCTTCCTCGAAGAGGGCGCCCGTCTCATCGTCACCGGCGTGAATCCGGATACCCTGGCTAAGGCGAAGGTCGAACTCGGCCCGCAAGTCAGCGTGCTCAGTGCGGATTCAGCCAGCGTCGAAGCGCAGCGCGAGCTGGCCCGGAAGGTCGCCGCCGAATTTGGTCAGCTCGACGTCGCGTTTCTCAACGCCGGCGTCTCAGTCTGGCAACCGATCGAGGACTGGACGGAGGAGGCATTCGACCGCTCGTTCGCGATCAACGTCAAGGGCCCGTATTTCCTCATTCAGGCGCTGCTACCGGTTTTCGCAAACCCGTCTTCGGTCGTGCTGAACACGTCGATCAATGCCCATGTGGGGGCGGCCCGCTCCTCGGTGTACGCGGCTACCAAGGCCGCGTTTCTGAACATGGCCAAGACGCTGTCGACAGAGCTGCTGGACCGTGGGGTCCGCTTCAACGCCGTCAGCCCCGGCCCGGTCGAGACGCCGCTCTACGACAAGCTCGGCATCCCGGACGCCTACCGCGCGCAAGTGGACAATGACATCCGCGCGACGATCCCGTTCGGCCGCTTCGGCACGCCTGAAGAGATCGCCAGCGCAGTCCTCTACCTCGCGTCCGACGAGTCAAGCTGGACGCTCGGCACGGAGATCGTCGTCGACGGCGGCCGCACCCTCAACGGCTGAGAGTAAACGCCAAAGCAGACCACAGACGTGCTCAAGACCAATCGCTGAAATCGCATTCGAACGCCCCTGTTTGGGGCGCTCGAATGACCGTGGAGATTTTGTCGTGAAGCAATCGAAACTCACCCTCATCAGTCATGCCTTGTGCCCCTTCGTTCAGCGCGCAGCGATCGTGCTCGGCGAAAAGGACGTGCCATTTGAACGGATCAACATCGATCTGGAAGACAAGCCGGACTGGTTTCTTTCCCTCAGTCCGATGGGCAAGGTGCCGGTGCTCAACGTCGCCCAGGGTGACGGCCATACGGCAATCCTCTTCGAGAGCATGGTCATCTGCGAGTATCTGGAGGAAAGCCAAGCCGGCCCGCGCCTTAATCCGCCCGCTCCCCTTGATCGAGCGCGTCACCGCGCTTGGATCGAATTCGTCTCGTCGATGCTCGGCGAGGCCTGGGGATTTCTGAACGCCAAGGATGGCGACACCGCCGCCTCGAAGGGCGCGGCATTCCGAGACAAGCTCCAGCGCCTTGAGGCGGAGCTTGGCGAGGGTCCTTTCTTTAATGCGGCGACGTTCAGCATGGTCGATGCGGTCACCGCGCCGGCCTTCCGCTATTTCGATGTGCTCGATCCCGATGTCGGAGAACCATTCTTCGCCGGGCTGCCACGAATGTCGGTATGGCGTTCGGCCCTCGCCGCTCGCCCCAGCGTGATCGCCGCGGTCGACTCCGATTACGGCGAGCGCTTCCACGCACATCTCACCAGGCAAGGGGCGCTCCTCGCGGTCCGGCCGAGGTAATGCATCGATGTCGCCGCCGCGGCAGACACGGACGCTCGATGTGGGCGGCCGCTCGGGTCGGGGCCCTTCGGCGCCTTGGCAGCCATCACCTTCGTCGAGATCTAACGCAGCCGCTTCGTCGGCGCGCCGGGTAAAACGGCCTCGCGATCCCCGGCGCCAGCTTTGGAAGACATCATGTAGCGGCTCGGTGAAACCCCAACCACGCGCTTGAACATGGTGGTGAAGTTGTTGGGGCTCTCGTACCCGAGATCGAGAGCAATCATGGTAATCGGCTGGCCCTCCGCCAGCCGGGGCAAGGCCGCCGCGATGCACGCCTGCTGCCGCCATTCAGCAAAGCTCATGCCCGTCTCGCGCCGAAAGAGGCGCGTGAAGCTACGGCGGTTCATCGCCAGCTGATCTGCCCACTGCCCGATTGTCGTGCTGGCGACCGGGCGATCCAGGAAGGAATGGCATCGTTCTGCCAGCTTCGGGTGCCTGGGAAAGGGCACCGCCAGGCGGACCACCGGCGCTGAGGCAACCTCCGCGACGAGCAGCTTCATCACCATCCCGTCGCGACCCTGTTCGTCATACTGCTCTGGAACCGCCGACGCAGCCACCAAAAGCTCGCGAAGGAGAGGAGAGACGCCGACAACCTCACAATCACGGCCCACCCGCGCGGTCACATCGGGATGAAGCAGCACGCTTTGCGTCCTGACATCCCCCACCATGCGAACGGAATGCGGCGTTTCACTGGGTATCCAGATCGCGCGCTCGGGCGGGGCGACCCATGAGCCGTTCGGAGTGGTCACCGCCATGACGCCGCTCGTGGCGTAGAGGAACTGTGAGCGGCGGTGGCGATGCTCGGCGATGCGATACGCGGAAGGATATTCTTCAGAAACGGCCACGACCGGGCGCGGCACACTTTCCCTGTGGTCGAGCATGCCCATGCGCGTGTCCCACTCGAAGAGTTCATTGGCTCATCTGGCGAAGCGGTACACCCCTGGCGATGGTAGGTAAACCTCCGAAAGGAGTTTGCCATGCCTGCTGACGCCGCTTCTCCTGAAGGAGTCACACTGGAATTTTCGCCGCCTGCGATGGAAATGAACGCGACCACGGTCTTGAACGATGGTCAGGTGCTCATCGTGAAGATCGTTGGAGCGGTCGCCTTCGCCCATCTGCTTAACGATTTAATTCAGGCAACCTTGCCCGCCATCTACCCATTACTGAAAGACAGATATGCGCTGAACTTTACCCAGATCGGATGGCTGGCGCTTGTCTATCAACTTACGGCGTCACTGCTTCAGCCCTGGATCGGTCTCTACACCGACAAGCACCCAAAGCCATATCTTCTTCCGATGGGGATGTTCGTCACATTGATTGGCATCGGCCTGCTTGCGGGCGGAAATTCTTATCTCATGCTGATCGTGGGGGGCGCCGTAATCGGGGTTGGATCCGCCACTTTTCACCCGGAAGCTTCGCGCATCGCCAGAATGGCGTCCGGAGGCCGCTTCGGCACTGCGCAGTCGGCGTTTCAGGTCGGAGGGAATACCGGGTCCGCATTCGGTCCGCTCATCGCTTCCGCGATCATCGTGCCGCTTGGGCAAGCTGCCGTCGGCTGGCTGGCGATCGCGGCAGTGATGGCCATATGGGTGCTGTGGGGCGTGACGCGGTGGCGTCTGCACCACGCGCCCAAAACGGTCGCCAAGACCCCAACGGGTGCGAGCATCAAGCACAGCCGCAGCGAGATCGTGCGCGCTCTCACGGTTATCGGTGTGCTGATGTTCGCCAAATTCGTCTACATCGCGGCGCTCAACAACTACTTTACCTTCTATCTAATCGAGCGCTTCGGGGTGACCATCCAGCAGTCGCAGGTCTATCTGTTCTGCTTCATGGCGGCTGTCGCGGCTGGAACATTCGCCGGCGGACCGATCGGAGATCGCATCGGTCGAAAAGCGGTCATCTGGATCTCCTTCCTCGGCGTTGCGCCCTTCGCCCTCCTGATGCCCTATGCCGACCTGTTCTGGACCTGCGTTATCGCGATCATCATAGGTTTGGTCTTGTCATCCGCGTTCGCAGCGCTCGTGGTCTACGCCCAGGAGATCGTGCCGGGCCGCGTGGGGCTCGTCTCCGGCATCATGTTCGGCTTGATGTTCGGCCTTGGCGGCATCGGTGCTGCAGGGCTTGGACATCTTGCCGATCTTTACGGGATCGTCTGGGTCTACAAGTTTACGGCGTTCCTGCCGCTGCTCGGACTTACCACGGCCTTCCTTCCCCGATCACGCGCCGCCGAATAGAAGCCCAGCGTAGGACATTCGCGGCCGCTTTCGCGTTTCGAAAGCGGCGCAGCGGTCGACCGCATGAGTGCCTCGCCTCGCGTCCATCCTTCGCCTAAAGCGAGCTGCTTAGCTCCCCCGTGCATCCGCGAGGACGGTCGTGATCAGTCCTTCCAGCAGTTCCGCAACGACGCGCCCGACCCGGGTGAGAGGCTTGCGTCCATCGATGGCGATGCTCGCGCTTTGCGGCTCCGCGCTACTGTCGCGGACCGGCCGAAATACGAGGGTGCCGGCAACCAGTTCCGGTGCAGCATCGAGCTCCGAGGTCAGCGTGACATGGCTTCCCTCGCGCGCGAGGATTTTTGCGAGCTGAAGCGAGTTTGTCTCCAAAATCTTCCGGTTATCGGCAAAGAGCCAGCCGTGGCGCGCCTCAAGATAACGACGGATCATCAGGGCCCGGCTCTGGAGCGCAAGCGGAAAGGCGACGACTTCCTGCAGGCTGACGGAAGGGCGCTGCGCAAGCGGATGGTCGGGTGCGACCACGCAGCCGAATGGCAGTTCGACTGTCCAGCGGACATGGATGTCGCGATGCGGCGACAGATTGAAGACCGCCGCGATATCGGCCTCTCCCGAGATCAGTGCCGCTACGGCAGCATCCGTGCTCATCACCTCCACGTCCAGGGAGATCCGCGGATAGCGTGTCTCAAGCTCCGCAATCAGGGCGGGAAGAATGCCGTTCACGTGGCTGTCCATGGCGGCGAGGCGTACATGGCCCTGGCTGACGCCGCGAACCTCCCGCAGTTCGGCTGCGGCGCGGCGCTCGTCGGCACGCCAGCGGCGCGCGAGAGTGATCATCACGTCGCCGGCCGGTGTTGCCCGCATCCCCTTCGGGATGCGTTCGAACAACGCCACGCCGAGCGCTTCCTCAAGCTGGAGAATCTGCCGGTTGATCGCCGAGGCCGCGACGTTGAGATCCTTCGCCGCGCGCTGGATGGATCCGGAGCGGGCAACCTGCTCGGCATAGCGCAGCGCGGCGGGAACGAGCGAAATCGGCATAGGCCACTCCATACGCAAAATGCGTATGAACAACTATCAAATCTATAATGGACGGCAATGGGTGGAGCGCGGACTATAGGGGCTCAGGCGGGTTCCATCCGTCACCGTCAAGCGAAGGCGTCGTGCCGATGAGCGTTTCAACCGGGCACGGGCTGACACTGAGCAAGGTCACCCACGCCTTTGGCGCCGTCTTCGCGGCCAAGGACATCGATCTCGATATCCGCCCCGGTGAGCTGGTTTCGCTGCTCGGCCCCAGCGGCTGCGGCAAGACCACTTTGCTGAAAATCGTCGCCGGCTTCTTGCGGCAGAGCTCCGGCGACGTGCTGGTCGATGGCGTCTCGATTTCCGACCTGCCGACCAGCAAGCGCCAGATCGGCATCGTCTTCCAGAACTACGCCCTTTTCCCGCACATGAGCGTCGCGGAGAACGTCGGCTACGGGCCCGTTGCCGCAGGGCGGCCAAAGGCGGAGGTCGTCGCGACTGTCACCGAGATGCTCGAAGTCGTCCAGATGGCGGCCTTCCGCGACCGGCTTCCCAGAGAGCTCTCCGGCGGCCAGCAGCAGCGCGTGGCCCTGGCGCGGTGCCTGGCGATACGGCCACGAATCCTGTTGCTCGATGAGCCCTTCAGCGCGCTCGACAAGAACCTGCGCTTCGACATGCAGATCGAGATCAAGCGACTCCAGCGCCAGTCCGGCATCACGACGGTGATGGTAACGCACGATCAGGAAGAGGCGCTCGGAATGTCGGACCGGATCGCCGTGCTCTCACGCGGCCATCTGGAACAATTCGCCTCGCCCGCCGAAATCTACGACAGGCCGGCCTCGCTCTTCGTCAACACCTTCGTCGGCACCGCCAACCTGATCAAGGGAGAGGTTCTGGACGCGTCTGACGGGAGGGCCGTGGTGCGCCTCGCCGGCGGCGCTGTGATCCAGACGAGACTCGGGGCCGGCATAGGCGTCGGCAACAGGGTTCTGATGGCGGTTCGCCCCGAGGGACTGCGTCTGTCCGTCACGCCCGAAGCCGGCACGATCGAAGCGCGGATCACCGCCGTCATGCCGGTCGGGCCGGCGCTCATCTACGAAGTCGCGCTGGCCGACGGCACCACGCTGAAGGTCACCCGGCCTCGCGAGGCCTCCGCTCCGCATGAGGGCACCGTCTACCTTTTCATCGAGCCTGCCCAGGTCAGCGGTCTGTTTGCGGACCCAATGGCTGAGATCCAATAACAGGGGACAATGTGATGACCTTTCAGATCTCGCGGCGAGGGCTGCTCGCCTCCGTCGCCGCTTCCGCCGGCCTGAGCGTATTGCCGCGCTGCGCGTTGGCAGCCGAAGAACTCGTCGCCGCGACCTTCGGTGGCACCTGGGCAAACGTGCAGAAGCAGGTGCTCGCCCCCTATTTCACCAAGCGTACCTCGGCGAGCGTTGTGCAATCGCCGATGCTCGCCACCGAGCAGATCGCCAAGCTCACCGCCGCCAAGGGCGGCCAGCCCCCGTTCGATGTCGCCATGCTGGATGAAGGGCCGGCGCTCGAGGCGATCGATGCGGGCCTGATCGCCAGATACGACCCGGCGAAGTCCCCGAATTTCGCCGCGCTCAACGCGCCGTTCAAGGGTGATTACGGCCCGGCCATCACCATGCAGGCCATCGGCATCGCCTACAATCCGAAGACGGTGAAAACACCGCCGACCTCCTGGGATGACCTCTGGAAACCCGAATTCAAGGGCCGCGTCGGCATCACGTCGCTCGCCTCGACGCTCGGTCTTGCCTTCCTGCTCGACGTGAATCGGCTCGCTGGCGGCACCGAGGCAGACATGGAGCCGGGCTTCGCCAAACTGAAGACCCTGCTGCCGAACCTCGCCGCCGTCTCGGCCAATTTCGGCGCCCATGGCGCGCTTTTCCAGCAGGGCGAAATCGATATTGGCGTGCAGAACTTCAACTTCGCCGAGGAACTCAAGGCCAAGGGCGTTCCGATCGAGTTCGTCCGCGTCAACACCGGCACGCCGGCCTGGAAGACCACCATGCATGTCGTCGCAGGCGCGCTGAAGCCCGAGCTTGCCTATGCCTATGTCGACAGCCAGATAGCGCCTGAAGTGCAGAGCGAGATGCAGAAGTCCCCCTGGAACGTCATCCCGACCAACAGCAAGGTGCCGTTTTCCGGGCTGGTGGCCGAAAAGATCGCCGCCTCACCAGCGGATCTCGACAAGATGGTGTTCTTCGACTGGAAAACGGTGAACCAGCACCGGGCCGCCTGGACGCAGCGCTTCAACCGCGAAATCCGGGTCTGACCATGGCGGGCGCATCATTCTCGCGTTCCCGAGAGTGGGCGCTCGCTCTTCCACTCGCCGGCTTCTTCACGCTGTTCTTCGTCGCCCCGCTCGGCCTCCTCATCTCCGTCAGCTTTCAGGCCGAGCGGCAGATGACCGGAGGGCTGGGCCTCGGCCAATACGGGGCCTTTGTCGCCGATGCGCTGAATATCGCCGTTCTCGCCGACACGCTGATCGTCGGGCTCAAGGCGACCGCCCTGTGCCTTTTCTTCGGTTACCCGCTCGCCTGGCTTTCGACCCGTGTTTCTGCGCGCTGGCAGGCGCCGCTGATCTTTCTGATCGTCCTTCCGATCGTAACCAGCGTCGTGGTTCGCACCTTCGCATGGATCATCATCCTCGGGCGTAATGGCATGGTCAACGACGCGATTCTCGCGCTTGGCCTTTCCGCGCAACCCCTGCGGCTTCTGTTCAGCGAAACGGGCGTGGTGATCGTGCTGGCGCAAGTGCAGATGCCGCTGATGGTGCTGCCGCTCATCACGACCCTGCAACGCATTGACCCCAATCTGGAGAGCGCGTCTCAGGCGCTGGGCGCAGGAGCCTGGCGCACGTTCTTCAAGATCACGCTGCCACTCTCACTGCCCGGCATCATCGCCGGGACGATCCTGACGTATACCGCCTGCGTCACAGCCTTCGTGACCCAGTCGCTGATTGGGGGCTCGCGCCTGCTTTACATGCCGATGCTGATCTTCCAGCAGGCCATGGATCTGCAGAACTGGCCCTTTGCCGCTGCCGTATCGGTGATCTTCATGGCCTCCGTGCTCGTCATCGTCGGCATGCTCGTCGCGCTCTCGCGCAGCCGCGCGGCCAAGCTTTACGGCTAGGAGGAGACTATGCACAGAAACTGGGAGGCGCTCTCCTTCTCGGCCGTGTTCGGTTTTTTCGCGCTTGTCTCGATCGTCGTGCTGGCGGGCCCGACACTGGTCATCCTGATCCTCTCCTTCACCGGCGAAGAATCGCTGCGTTTTCCGCCCGCGAGCTACTCGCTTCGCTGGTACGCAGCGCTCGCCGACGCGAACGAGCTTCATGCTGCGCTCTGGGTGAGCCTGAAGGTTGCGGCGATGACCGTCACCGCCTGCGTCGTCATGGGGGTTTCGGCCTCTCTTGCCATCGCGCGCAGCCATAGTCGCTTCGCCCGTCTGCTCGAAACGCTGTTCATGTCGCCGCTGATCCTGCCGGCACTCGCCTTCGGCTTCGCGACGCTGATGCTGTTCTCGATGCTGGGTGTGCGCGCCTCGGCGCTGACGCTCGCGATCGGCCATATTGTCGTCTGCGTTCCCTTCGTGATGCGGACGACCTTGGCGAGCCTGGCGCAGCTCGATCCGGCGCTGCTCGATGCCTCGCGCAGCCTCGGCGCGTCGGGCTTCCACACGTTCCGGCACGTGACACTGCCGCTGATCAGCCGGGGCGTCGCGTCCGGTGCCTTCATCGCCTTCATGGCCTCCTTCGACAACGTCCCGGTTTCGCTTTTCCTGCAGGACGCGCGCACGCAGGTCCTGCCAATCTACCTGTGGGACATCATCCAGAACCAGCTCGACGGCCGCGCGGCATCCGCCTGTGGCGTCATCATCATCGCAACCGCGCTGATCATGGTTCTCATGGAACGCCTCGCAGGGTTCTCGCGCTTCGTGAAATGATCAATCGGGAGAACGGCATGCAGGCCGTCATCGACCTCGCCACGCTCAACGACGCATCCGATGCCGAATTCGTCGCGACCCTTGCTCCGGTGTTCGAGCACTCCCCCTGGGTCGCCCGCGAGGTCGCGTCGGCCCGCCCGTTCCCGACGCTGACGGTGCTGCATCGCGCCATGATGGCCACGCTTTCGGCGCTCGACCGGGAGGCGCTCGTGACCTTTCTGCGCGTCCACCCGCCGCTCTCGCCCGAGAGCCTGCGTGGAGGAACCACTCCGGAGTCCATCGCGGAGCAGTCGGCGCTGGGCATCGCCACGCTCGATGCCGCCGCCGCCGCGCGGCTCGAAGCGCTGAACGCTGCCTATGAGAAACGCTTCGGCTTCCCCTTTATCCTCGCGGTCCGCAAGGCCTCGCTCGACACCCTGTTCGCGACCTTTGAACGACGTCTGGCCGCGAGTGACGAGGTGGAGCGGGCGGAAGCGCTCGAAGAGATTTCGGCGATCAGCTGGATGCGGCTCATGGATCTCGTTCGTCCGGCGCCGACGGGCAGCCTCTCGACCCATGTCCTCGATGTCGTAAGAGCGACCCCCGCCAGCGGGCTGGGCGTCGAGCTTTGGCGCCACGATCAGGATGGCGGCATGACGCGCCTGGAAGCCTTCGTCACAAATGCAGCTGGCGCCAGCGAACGCGATCTGCTGGGTGGCGGACGCCTTGCTGCAGGAACCTATGAATGGCGCTACGACACGTCGACCTACTTTGCGCGTCATGGATACGCGACGCCTGCGCGCGCCTATCTCGGCTCGGTCAAGGTCGCCTTTACGGTTTGGAATCCGGAGGAGCACTTCCACGTGCCCCTTCTGCTCTCGCCGGGCTCATATACCACCTATCGCGGCAATTGAGGAAATCGCGGTAGCGCAAGATGTTGAGGGTGACCTGCTTCAGATGGAGCCCCGATTTCGAGCCTCGGCAGGGGGCAAGAGCACACATCAGCATGTTGAAATCCGAATTCAAACCTGCTGTGACAAGCGAGCGTCGCTCTGCCGCTTTAAGCTGCTTCGCCCCCTGGGAGCCGCGTTGATGATTGGATTGCGTGTTCTCGCGGCCCTCGCCGTGCTTGTCCCATCGATTTCAGCGGTCGCGCTTACTGCGGAGCGTGGTGCTCTTGCCGGGGAGACGGGGCATGCCCAAAGCAATGCGAGCCCGCCACCGCAAGGTGGCGTAAATTTAGTGCCACTTTCCGAGGATGACGAGACGAGCTCGAAGCAAAGCGGCTGCATGTTTTTGTTTAGCGTCTCCCCCAAGGATTTTGTCCAACTGATCGACGGGGAGCTGATGTTCCGCACGCTTTCGGGGCTTCATGTTTGCCACATCGCGAATGCCGACGCGTTCATGGATGCAAGGGAAGCTGCAGTTTGCGACGGGATCAGCCTGAAGCTTCGTCGCACGGGGCGCATCACGCATCACCCCGCCAGCGACAGCAGCACCGGGCCGGCGCAGCTATCGATCGGCCAAGGTGGGGTTTCGCGCACCCTGCGCGGCACCTGGGGCGTTGCGTGTTGAAGATCATGGCCCGAACGGGAATTTTAGAAGCGGCAAGACTGGCCCCGCTTTCATACATTTCATAATTGACAGATATCTCATGATCGAATGTCTGTGTTTGTGATGCAGACAACCGATGATGTTGATGTATGTCAGAGATGCTGATTTTCATGTCTGAATAGGCATGTGTTTTATAGCCATTTAGACATGACTATTCATATGCAGTGCGATTTTGCACCACATTGAATAGGCGTGAGGTCGTTGCGATTGCGTTCGGGATGCCACGGCGCCCGCCGGCGACGTTCCGCCTCGCCCGTAAGCGGACGGATCTCCGCCAGCACACGAAGGGCCTGCTTCGAAAGCGGCACCTTGGGCGGCCGGCCCATATTCATGCGCTCGGCGGGGATGCTCCGGCCGTTCAAGCGCATCCCGAAGAGGGAATGTCGGGTCCGTCTCGGCCCGCAATGTCGCGATGGCGAAGCGGACGCTCCCAGGAGTTCAAGCCGTTGATTTTAAATGAATTTGAAGCTTTGTGAGACGCTCTGAAAAGAGCAAATGGTGCCCAGGGGCGGAATCGAACCACCGACACTGCGATTTTCAGTCGCATGCTCTACCAACTGAGCTACCTGGGCGTCCGCAAGGCCGAAACCTCTTGGAGACGGGTGTGTATAGTGTCTCCCCCGCGCTCTGTCCATAGCCGACAGAAACGACAGGCGCACCTGTGGATGACTGACCCGGCGATCCTTGCGCAGGATGGGTTTCCGCCGTTCCGGCAGCGCCGAGCGGCGGCCGCCACGGATGGTGCAGCGGGGGCCGGAGCGGTTCAGGACGAGAGGGTGAACACGACAAGCAAGGCCGCGTAGATGGCGGTGATGATCGCCGCGCCGCGCAGGTCCAGCCTGGACGAGGGCGCCGCCGGGCTGAGCCACCAGCCGAAGCGCCCGCTCGCCCAGGGCACGAGAACATTCAGCAGCAGCACGCTCACCACATTGCCGATGAACAGCGCGACGGGAAACGCGAGACCCGCCCACCCCATCAGCAGAGGGGTCTGCACCGCGATGCCGAACAGGTAGACCACCGGGTAGAGCAGCATCAGAACGATCATGTTCTGCTTCCACACCGCCGGCGGCGGCCCTTTCGCGCCGCTGCCTGCGAACCATTGGTCGAAGCCGGAACGGGCGATGCGGGCGTGGAACTCCTCGGTGAAGGGCTCCGCTTCCGCCAGCAGCGCCTTGCGCTCGGGCGAATTGAGCCAGGCCTGGAGATTGTCCTCGCTGTCGAACCGCAGGATCGAGAGCCAATCCTCCTGCACGCCGGGGATCGGCGGCTCGAAGCGATAGCCCTGGAACCCCGGCGCCCGGCTCTGGGCCGAGGCGATGCGCTGTTCCCAGGCGCGATAGGCGCGTTCCTGCCCCGGCTTGATGCGCGTGGAAATCACCGCCGAAACGGCGGCGGGCAGCACGCCGGAGGCGCCGTCCGGCACGATGTGCACGTCATCGCGCCCCACCAGCATGGATTGGGCGCCGGCAATGCGCGCCAGGCGGGCCGGCGAATTGAGCCAGGCGATGGCGGCGGCGCTGCTTTCGAAGCGCTGGAGGATCACCCAATCCACCTGGGCGGGCGGGCTTGGGCGCATCAGGGTCTGGCCGAGAAATCCCGGAAGCGCGGCGATGGAGGCGCTGGTCTGCTCCTGCCACACCGCGAACGCCTCCTCGAAGCCGGGCAGCACGCGGGTTTGCGTCACGATGGTGACGGCGGAGGATGGACTGGGCGGGGTGCGCACGGGCGAAGGGCTCATGGGCGGGGCTGCAGCTGGTCGAAAATGCGATCGGGCGTGAACGGCAGGCTGGCGAACCGCACCCCCGTCGCGTCGAACAAGGCGTTGGAAATGGCCGGCGCGATGGGATTGATGGCGCATTCCCCCTGCGCCTTCGCACCCAGCGGGCCGATGGTGTCATAGGTGTCGGCAAACAGGATCTGGGTGCGCGGCACGTCGGCGAAGCTCGGAATGCGGTAATTGCGCAAGGCCGCGTTCTTCATGTGGCCGCTCTCGTCATAATCCATGTGCTCGGTCAGCGCCCAGCCGAGCCCCATGACGATGGAGCCGTTGATCTGCCCGCGGCACTGCATGGGATTGATGAGGCGGCCGATATCGGCGGCGTGCACGCTCTGCAGGATCTCGATGTCGCCGGTGATGCGATGGACGGCGAGGCGGATGCCTTGCACGTTGAAGGCCACCGTGCGGGGCGAGAGATAGGCCTTGCGCTTGGCCTGGAAGCGATGGCCCGCCGCCGTGCCGGTGGCGTGAAGCTCCGCCAGCGCGATGCGCGTGTTGCCGTTCACCACCGCGCCGCCCTCCAGCGTCCAGTCGCCCGGCTTGGTGCCGGTGATGCGGGCGACATAGGAGAGGATGTTCTGGCGCAGCGCGGTTGCGGTCAGGGTCACCGCCTGCCCGGCCACCACCGTGCCGGTGCTGGCGAAGGTGCCGGTGTCGAAAGGCGCCGCGTCGGTGTCGGCATTGATGATGTCGATGTCTTCCGCGCGCGTGGCGAGCACGCTCGCGGCCAGCTGGCGATGGGAGGTCACCGAGCCGTTGCCCATTTCCGTGGAGCCGACCGCGAGGTGGTAGCGCCCGTCGGGAAGCAATTCCATCACCGCGCCGGAGCGGTGCTCGGTGGGCGGGCCGGATTCCAGCATGGCCAGCGCGATGCCGGTGCCCTCCGCCCAATGGGCGCCTTCGGGCTTGGGCCGCCGCTCGCCGGTGGCCAGGGCTTTCTCCACCAGGTCCATGCACTGGTCGAGGCCGTAGCTGCCGAACTCCACGTCCGACACGCCGCTCCAGATCGCCTCGATCCAATCGTCGGCGGTCACCATGTTGCGGCGGCGCAGGGCGAACGGGTCGAGGCCGAGGAGCTTGGCGAGATCGTCCATCGCGCATTCGATGGCAAATGTGCTCTGCGAGGCGCCATAGCCGCGAAACCCGCCCGCCGGCACCATGTTGGTATAGACGACGAAGCCCTCGCCCTTCTTGTTCGCGCAGCGATAGGCGCTCATGGGGCTGGCGAGGGAGGCCGCCAGCGTCTCGCTGGCGTGGCCGCCATAGGCGCCGGTGTTGGATACCACCTTGATCTCGATGGCGGTCAGCGTGCCGTCGGCCTTGGCCCCCAGCTTCACGCGGGTGGTCATCTGGTGGCGCGTGCTGGCGCCGATGAACTGCTCCTCGCGGGTGTATTCCCATTTCACCGGCCGGCCGAGCTTCAGCAAGGCCAGCACGCAGAGATCCTCGGTGAGCATCTCCTGCTTGCCGCCGAAGCCCCCGCCGACGCGCTCGGTGAAGACGTGCAGGTCCGCCGGCACGAAGCCGAACAGATGGCACAGCTTCTCATGGGCGATGAAGGGCGCCTGGGAGGAGGTGCGCACATGGATGCGCCCGTCGGCGCTCTTCCAGGCGATGGAGCCGTGGGTTTCCAGATGCACGTGCTGGACCCGCGAGGTGGTGTAGGTGCGCTCGTGGATGGCGTCCGCCTGGGCGAAGCCGGCGGCGATGTCGCCCACCTCGCCGCGGATCTCGGCGAACACATTGCCATGGGCCTCGCCGCCCTTGTGGTGCAGCACCGGCGCCTGCGGGGCCATGGCCAGTTCGGGATCGAACACCGCCGGCAGCACGTCGTATTCCACCTTCAGCGCACGGCAGCCGGCTTCCGCCGCCGCCTCGCTCTCGGCCACCACCGCGGCGACCCGCTGGCCGACGAAACGCACAACGTCGTCGAGCATGTAGGTGTCGTCGGGATCGACCAGATGGTCCTCGTGGGTCGCGGTGCTGTAGAGCCGGCGCGGCACGTCTTCCCAGGTGAACACCGCCAGCACGCCGGGCACCGCCAGCGCGGGCGCCTTGTCGATGGAGACGATGCGCGCGTGGGCGTGCGGCGCGCGCAACACCTTCAGATGCGCGAGCCCGGCGACCTCCACGTCCATGGTGTAGCGGGCGTGGCCGGTGACGATGCCGGGCCCGAAGGGGTTCGGCAGGCTGGCGCCGCAGGCGTTGCCGGCGATGTCCTCGCTCACGTTCACCACGCCCGCTATGGCGTCGCGGATCGAGGCGTAGCCGGTGCAGCGGCACAGATTGCCCTTGAGGCTGCGCGGCAGGTCGGCGCGCTGCTCCTCATCGAGCGCGGCGATGGTCATGATCATGCCCGCCGAGCAATAGCCGCACTGGAACGCCTGGGCGTCCAGGAAGGCGCGCTGCACGGGGTGCAGGTCCTCGCCGCTGGCGAGCCCCTGGATGGTGGTGACCTTGCGATCGGCGGCGCGGAAGGCGGGCATCAGGCAGGAATGGATCGGCGCCCCATCCACCCACACGGTGCAGGCGCCGCAATCCCCCTGGTCGCACCCCTTCTTGACGCCGAAATCGCCGCGCTCGCGCAAGAACGTGCGCAGGCACTGGCCGGGGCGCGGCTCGGCGGAAAAGCTGTGTCCGTCGATGGAGAAGTTCATGCGGCAGGTCCCCGTCCGGCGAGTTCCGCGCGGATTTCCTCGGCGAAATGGTAGGTCAGATGCCGTCGATAGGCGGGCAGGCCGTTGACGTCGTCGAAATAGCCGTCGTGCGGGATCGCGGCATCGATGGCGTGCCGCACCTCTTCCGCGCTCGGCGGGGCCGCGAAATGCAGTTGCACCGGGCGGAAAGTGGAGGCGGTGATGGTCAGCAACAGGTCGCCGTCGGGTCCGCTGGTGCCGATCAGCAGCGCCGCCGAGCGGCCGAGGTGATAGAGCGAAGACCGGCGGAAGGCGAAGCGCTTCTTCAGCGCGGAGGCGGGCAGATGGATCGCCCGCAGCAATTCGCCCGGCGCCAGGATGTTGGCATGGTTGCCGGTGACGAAATCCACCGCCTTCACCGTGCGCGGCGCGCCCTCGCGCGGCCAGAGCGTGTAGGTGCCTTCGAGCGCGACGGTGAGCGAGATCATGGCGCCGGCCGGCAGGGACATGCAGATGTTGCCGCCGACGCTCGCCTCATGGGCGATCTTGAACGACATCAGCAGCGAGCGGCAGCAGATGGAGAGCAGCGGCCCGGCGGTCCATTCCGGCGGAAGCGCGAGGCCATCCAGCGCGCCGATGCGGGCGGTGGCGGCAATATCGAGGCCGTCCGGCGTCGCCTCCAGGTCCGGCCAGTCGAACCCCCGCAGGTCGATCAGCGTATCGAGGGCGGGCTGGGGCTCGGAAAACAGCCAGGTGCCGCCGGACAGCCAGGCGAGGCCCTCGCGCCAATGGGTCACCTCGGCCGCCGAGCGCGGACGCTCGATATGGCGAATGGTGTTGATGTCCATGACAGCAATCGCTCCGTCGCCGTGACGCAAGGGTTTCGCGGATCAGGGGCCCGGCGCGCCAGGGACGCGCCGGGTGGGGGCCTCAGGGCAATTGGGACAGGGTCGCCGGGCCGGGGCCGGGGGTAATCAGCGTCGGCCATTGCTTGGAGCCGAACGGCACCAGCGGCGGCAGGAACGGCGTCATGCCGCGCTTGGTGGCGTCGGCGATGATGGCGTCGCGCGCGTCCCCGCCCATCAGCTCGTAATCCATCACCGCATTGTTGCCGAAGAACAGGCCGCCCACGGTGCGGTCCGCGATGATGCGGGTGAGCGAGCCGAGCATGTCTTCCGGCGTGGTGGTGAAGGACACGGTCTCGATCAGGATCAGGCGGGAATTGATGGCGTCCGGCCCGAAGAACTGGGCGAGCACGCTATAGAGAATGTTGTTCTGCCGCGCGACATAGATGGTGTTGCTGGCGCCATAGGTCTTGTCCCAGTCCGGCCCGAGCATGGCCTTCCATTCGGCCAGCACGCCCATCCAATGGTTGACCTGCGTCTGCGCGGCCCAGGCGATGCTCTTCTTCAGCTGCGGCCCCTGTTTCTTGGTGAAGGCGGCCAATGCGTCGAAGGTGATGACGCCCTTCTTCAGGCTTTCGTCCATGAAGGCGATATTGTCCTTCAGGATCTGCGCATTGTTCGGCCGCCAGTCGGCCGGCATGGAGGTCTTGTCGAGGCTGTCCAGCGCCGCTTGCATCTGCGCGCGGAACGCGGTCATGGGCGAAACCCAGCTGAGGTCGGTGGGCTTGTCCAGATGGGGCCCGGCGAGCACCGAGAGCACCATGGTGCTGTGGCCGATGGATTTGAGCAGCTGGTACACCTCCGGCACCGGCGGCGCCTCGAGGCGCGCCTGGCCCGGCCGGTACAGCAGCAGCCGCCCGCCCGCGCCGGAGAACAGCGCCAGGATGACGGGATGCTGGGCCAGGATATTCTCCGAAATGATCCGGCCGGAATCACCATAGAGCGCGAACATGGCGGTGTTCAGCGCCAGAACGTCCTGCTTCGCCGTCTCGGCGGCGCTGGGCGCGGCCCCACCCACGATGATGTTCATGAACGGAGGCGCTTCGGCGGCTATAGCAACGCTAGAGCTTGCTCCGCCCAGCAGCGCCAGGCATGAAACCGCGAACGCCCGCAAGGGTCGCCTGTATTGTCCCATGTTCCCCCCAAGAAGTGCCGGTGCAAAAGCCACGCCGCCATCACATGACAATCAAGCGGCGGGCTGCCCTTTTCTATTTGTTTCGACATTACTAGCGTTTCGTCGCGGGGATTGCACTGCGCTTTGGAGAATTACGCGAAAAAATTCTGTACGCGCGGTATCCCATGGCGCGCCCCACCGCGCTTGCGGCCGCTTCGGTATTTAGATGACGCGGGCGGACGCGGCCGGCGGCTGGCGCCGCGGGAGCGGCGCGCGCTGCGGCGCCCTCCCCTGCGGCGGCTGCGTCCGGCGGCAGGCGGTCGAGCGGCGCTGGTCAGGACAGTCCAGTTCGCCGAAATTCATCCGCGAACGTTCGCCCGAATTGCGGGTTTCAACCGCCAAAGAGGCGCGGAGAAGCACCAGTAAACCGCTGTTCGTCCTTCCTAACCCATTGTTTCACGTGAAACATTTTCCGGTTCCAGGCGGGATGGCGCCTGATGTTCAAAAAAACAGGCCGGAGGCCGGGGTCAGCCGCACGATCATGTCGTTATAGTCGAAATCCGACCCCTGGTTGTAGGCGAGATCCTCGAATCCGAAGGTGTTCTCGCCATACATGCGCACCTGCTCGCGCCCGCCGGGATTGGTCTCGCCGATGACGAAAGTCTCCCCCGAGGGCGTGAGCAGCACCGGCGCGTAGAAGCCGGTCGCGCCGGAGACCGTCCAATGGGTGGCCTGGTCGAACGCCCCGCCGCTGGTCGCCGTCATGTTGGGATCCAGATGGCTGCGCACCGCCGCGATATAGGCTTCGGTGTCGCCCGCCGGCACCCCGCCCACGCTCCAGTCGCCGGTCGCGGCATCCACGTCGATATGCACGAAGCCGAGGGTGTTGGTGTTGGCGCTGCTGCCGGTGATCTGGACGTCGAGCGCCTCGCCATGCTGGAGATAGACCACCGGCAGGCCGCTCATGCGCTGACTGCCGGCGAGCACCGCCGCATCCGCCAGCGTATTGTCGGTGGTGGCATTGAGCTCCAGCCCCGCGACCGCGATATGCAGCCCGCCGCCCGGCTGGCTGGTGACATCCACCGCGGGCGTGGGGTTGAGGACGTGATCCCCGGTGAGCACCGCGAAGCGCAATTGCTCGCCAGTCCCGAGCCAGACCGATTGCCCGCCCTTGAGCAGGTTGACCCCGTGATCGTCCGGCGCGGCACCCACGCTCGCCAGGATCGCATCCTGCAGCGTCACGCTGCCCCCCACCGCCCCGTCGCGGCCGACCAGCTGCCCGTGGGAATCCACTGCGTAGAGCAGCAGCGTGGCGCCGCTGGCCTGGGTCGCGTGCAGCACATCGAGCCGCACCCAATTGCCGGTGGTCGTGCCGTCGGCAACCAGGGAAAGCCCGCCATTGCCGGCCGCCTGAAGCGCCAGATCGGCGACGCTGACGGTCAGGGTGAGCGGGCTGGAGACCGGGCCGAGCGGCGTCGTGAAGCCGGTGTCGGAGGCGGAATATTCATGCATCGTAACGGCATAGGTTCCATTGCCGAACTGCTGCATGGCGGCGGTGAACCATTGGCCGTCGATATCCGCGACCGCCGTGATCGGCTGCGGCCCGCTCACCCCCTGCCCCGCGAAGCTGATCTGCGCCACGTTGAGCGCGCCGATCTTGTTGGTGTAGCCGGACACCCAGGAGGTGGTGCCGGGGGCGGAATTCAGCCCGGTCCAGCCGAACGCCACCTCGGCATCGCTGACCGTGATGGCGTTGGTGACCTGGTTGACCTGATTGGCGGCGGCCGTGAAGACATCGCCCGCCAGGGTCCCCGCCACGGGCGCATTGGGCGTCGGCAAGGTGGCGATGAAGTTCGCGTTGGTGTTCGGCACCAGCAGCGAGGGATCGAGCGTGGTCGTGCCGCTATAGGCGAAGCTGAGGGTGAAGGTCGGGATGGTCTGGTCGCCCGAGGACGGCGGCGTCACCAGCGCCAGCCCGTCCACGGCGAGGCTCCCCGCCTGCCCGGCATAGTCCGGATTGAGGAATTGCGAGCCGGACATGGTCGTATAGAGGTTGAACGTCTTCTGCGCGTCGCCGTCGCCCACCAGCACCTGATACCAGGCCACGCCATCGGCGGCCTTGGGAATGTTGTTGATCAGGATGCTGCCTTCCGGCTGCGAAGACCCCGCCTGCGCGCTGGCGGAATAGGTGTCGGTGGAGGAATCGTAGGCGATGTTCCAGTTCTGCCAGAGGGTTGAGCCCGATGGCGGCGTGATCGTCACCTGCTTCCATTGTGGGACGGAATCGACCTCGCCGGCATAGAATTGCAGCGTGATCGGCGTGCCGTCGGCCAGCACCATGTTCTGGTTGGCGAACGACATGACGATATTGGTGCCGTCGCCCACCCACACCGGCTCGGCATAGCCTCCCACGCCGGGCGCGATATAATTATAGATGACCGGCGGAATATAGCCCTGCGGCTGCTCGCCATCATCGTACAGGGTCAGGTTGATGGTGGAGACATTGGTTCCCAGCGAGGGATCGTAGACCGAGATCAGCGGCCCGCCGACGCTGTACTGCTTCATCAAATTGTCGGAATAGCCGGACCCGTAGGAATTGGAATTGAAATAATAGATCTCAGAATAGGGATCCATATAGGTCGGCGTCACGCCGCTGGTCAGGTTCTTTCCGAAGGCATAGGTCGGGTCCCAGTTCCAGTTGGAATTGAGATCGATGGGGGCGGTGATCGCGGAATTGTAGGACTGGCCCGTGGTGTTGTAGAAGCCGGCGGTGAACCCTGTAAGGAACTGCGTAAGCACCTCGCCCCACTGGTTGTTCTCCCCCGTGTTCATCTCGGGCGAGGAGTCACCATATATCTGGTAGGGCGTGGACTGGTTGGTATAGATCTCGACCGAACCCAGGGTCGAATAGATGCTGTTTTCCAGGTTCGTGGGCGAAATCTTGATATAGCCCTGGATCTGGCTGCTGGCATCCGGCGCCAGCCAGAAGTTCGTTCCGTCCCATTGCAGGGAATAGGAAAAGAACCCGGCATTGTGCCAGTTGCCGTTGGCATCCGGCGCGCCGTTGAAGAAGCCGGCGATGGAGATGGGCTGGTTCGCGACACTGGTTTCAAGGCTCGTGACGTAGCCGTTCCAGTCGGACGCGCTGAAGCTGTTGGGCGCGCCGACGCTGACCGCCTGGGAGGGCGAGATGCCGGCGCGGTGGTCGCCCTGCAACGGCCCACTGGTATAGTCGAAGACGTAGGTGTTGCTTGAATTGATGTCGGCGATCGCCTGGAACAGGCTGGCGCCGGTGATGCCGTAGCCGCGGCTGTCCGTGGTCTGGGTGGCGCCGGAGCCATAGGTGATGCCCACCTGCATCGGCAGGCCGAACCCTTCGACCGAGGTCAGGTTGCCCACGTCGCCTGGCAGGTTCTTCAGCGTCACTTCGAAGCTGTCGTACCTAAAATCATAGGCCGCAGCGTTGTTCCACGAAATATCCTCCTCGCCGGTGATGAGCGTCTGGAGATCGTAGGGCTGGGAACTGTCCTGGCTCTGGACGAGAAAGTAGACCTTCCCGCTATTGTAGGGCTCCGGCAAGACGATGGAGCTGCTGGCGGTTACGGCGCCATTCTCCACCAGGGTGGTCCATTGGGGCGCGCCCGAGGAATCGAAATAGACCGAATAGGCCCACACGCCCTGCTGTCCCAGCGTTTGCTGCAGTTGCGCGCTGAGATCGACGTTCAAAGTGGTCATGGGGCACCCGCGTGCGAGAAAGCCGGACGCCATATAGCCACGGGCCGCGAGCGCATATCAATGCCGCCGGCCCCTGCGGCAGGAATGTTTTTCACGGCTACGGCCGAGCTCGGTATCGGCCTGCCGTATGCACCTTCCAACGCGGCGAAAAAACAACGGTACCGCCCAGCGGCGCTCGCTCACTCCGCCGCAGCGGCGTGCGCGTGGCGGAGGAAGAACCGGACCATCTCGCGGCTGGCATCCGGCCCGCGCGGGTCGGTGAAGCTGCCTTTGGCGCTGCCGCCCGCCCAGGCATGGCCGAGGCCATGCAGCACCCAATGCTCCAGCACCACGCGGCCGCGTGGATCGGTGAGGACGGTGCGGCTGTAGCTGGTGCCGTCTGGGCTTTTTCCCTCCGTCACCACTTCGTCCAGCTCGGCGCCACCGCGCGACTGGGTGACCACGTGATCGCCATTGACGGGATGGACCGTGTTGTCCCGGTCGCCATGGAAGACGATGGTCGGCACGATGCCGTCGCCGTCGCGTGCGCTCTGGGTGCGGGAGACGAAGGGCACCCCGCTGCCCTGGCGCATGGCCATGAAGGCGGACGACATGTCGCTCGCCGCTCCGCACGCCAAACCGGAATGCACGCCGATCGCCGAATAGAGATCGGGATAGGCGGCCCCCATGATGGCCGCGGCCGCGCCGCCGGCCGAAAGACCCGCCACATAGACCCGGCCGGACGCCACCTCATATTGCTGCATCACCTGCCGGGTGATGCCGGCGATCAGCGAAGGCTCGCCCTGCCCGCGCTTCTGGTCCGCGGCATTGAACCAGTTCCAGCATTTCGAGGCGTTGGCGGATTGCACCTGCGCGGGATAGGCGACGAAGAGGCCATGCTCCTCGGCAATTTCATTCATGCGCGTGCCGGCGGCGAAATCGTCCGGGGACTGCGTGCAGCCGTGGAGCATCACGATCAGCGGCAAGCGCTGCCCGCGGTAGCAGGTCGGCACGTAAAGCTTATAGCTGCGGCTGCCGGAGTTGTTGGAATAGACATGCTCCTCGAACGTCCCGCTCTGCCCCGGTTCAGCGGAGGGAGCGTCGGGACTGAGGAAGCCCCGCAGGGCCTCGGGAAGATAATCCACCACCGATTTGCCGGCAGGCGCGGCCGGCGGGGCGGTCTCGAAGGGCAGAGCCCAGGTGGTGCCAGTGTGCCCGGACATCAGATTGATGTCCTCGCGGCCCCTGGAGGGGGCACGAGCCTCAGCATGCTACGGATGCTCCCCGGAAATGGCGCCGCGCAGAACGGCCATGGCCTCTTCCAGTCGGCCTTCCCGCGTCAGCCGCGTGGCCTCCATCATGTCGATCTTGGTGGGCACATGCATTGAGAACGTCCTGGACTGAAAGGCTTGCGACACAGCGGGGCCGCCTTCCTGTTGGAAGCAAAATAGGGGCCCACGCTTGCGCGCAGGCGGAGCGGCGAGGAATCAGCGCATGCGGTCGCTCAGCGCCGCCTTCACCGCCGGGCTGGCCTGGAGGGCGCCGAGGATTTGGAGGGAAGAAATGGTGCCGCGCGCAAGTTCGGGCGGCACATCGGGGGCGATGACGGCGAGGCCCAGCACCTGGATATCCAGCCGCTCGCCGGCGGCCTGAACGTTTTCCAGATCCTGGCGGCTGAAATGGCGCAGCCCCAGATCCAGCTGATTGCGCGCGACCGACTTCTGCACCGTTTCCGCATGGCGATCCAACTGATTGCGGATCGCGGTGCGGATGAAATCGGTCCGGTTGGAATAGAAATTCTCCCGGACCAACAGGTCGATGTGACCAAGGTCCACAAAGCCCAGATTGATCGTGATCTTTTCCGTGTCCGGCCCCTTAGGGCGAATGTCCTTGACCAGCGCCGTCATCGCAACCATCCCCACACCATCCATGTGGATGGGAGATAGGCCACTTTTGCTGCAATGCAATAGCGAATGCCGCCGAAATAATGCATTGCAGCAGATATCTCGGCGATCGTTGGAAAGCCGTCAGGATGCGGGCTTCAGATCACCGATCAGGGTGGGAATGAGTTCCGACACAGTGGGATGGATCGGCACAGCCCATTGCAGGACGTCGTAAGGCTGGTCCGCATTCATCATGTCGAGAATGCCATGGATCGCCTCGTCGCCTGAGGTGCCGAGGATGGCTGCGCCGAGAATGCGTTTCGTCTGCGCATCGGCCACCATCTTCATGAAGCCGATGGTCTCGCCCTTTTCCACCGCGCGCCCGACCCGCGCCATGGGGCGGGAGGAAACCAGCAGCGGCCGGCCGCTCGCCCGCGCCTGCGCCTCGCTCATGCCAACCCGTCCCAACGGCGGGTCGGTATAGAGCGCATAGGCGGGAATCCGGGCGGACAGCCGCCGGTCCGCGCCATCGAGCAGGTTGGCCGCGATGATCTCGAAGTCATTGTAAGCCGTATGGGTGAAGGCGCCCCGGCCGTTGCAATCCCCCATCGCCCAGACACCGCTGATATTGGTCTGCAAATGGTCGTCGACGCGGATATAGCCGCGCTCATCGCGTTCGATGCCAGCCGCCTCGAGCCCCAGATCGCCCGTATTGGGCACCCGTCCGATGGCGACAAGGACATGGCTGGCCCGGATCTCCGACGATCCGCCATCTCCTTTAATCGCGACGCGAACCGCTTCGTCGTCCTTGGCAAAGGAGAGGACATCAACGCCGGTACGGACCGTGATGCCCTCCGCGCTGAGAAAGCGCGCGATTTCGGCGGAGATGTCCTCATCCTCGCGGGCGACGAGGCGCGGCCCCTTCTCCAGCACCGTGACCTCGGCACCGAAGCGACGGAAGGCCTGGGCGAATTCGAGCCCGATATAGCTGCCGCCGACCACCACCAGATGGCGCGGCACCACATCGAGATCGAGCATACTCGTGTTGGTGAGATAATCGATATCGGCAAGACCCGGCATGTCCGGCACCAGGGCACGCCCGCCTACATTGACGAAGACGCGGGGCGCGGTGAGGAGATCGTCGCCGACCCGTACGGCCATCGGGCTTTCGAACCGGGCGTGGCCACGGAACAGGGTCAAGCCCGCCATGGCCTCCATCCAGGCGGTCAGCCCGTTGCGCGCGTTCATCGTCACCTGGTGCGCGCGGGCGTGCACGCGTTTCATGTCGATGCCCACGTCGCCCGGCACGATCACCCCGAAATCCGCCGCGCGACGGGCCATGTGCGCGGCATAGGCGCTCGCCACCAGGGCCTTGGTGGGCATGCAGCCGGTATTCACGCAGGTGCCGCCGATGAGATGCCGCTCGATGAGCGCCACCTTCATGCCCGCCCCGGTCAGGCGCCCGGCGAGCGGTGGACCGGCCTGGCCGACGCCGATGATGATGGCATCGAAGCTCTGGTTCATCGCAGGCTCCCCAGGATCAGCAGCGCACCGAAGACGGCGACCGCATCCTCGATCAAGGCCGCCGGCAGATCGCGGCCGAGCCGCGCGGCAAGCCGTCCGCGCACGGCCGCGCCGCCCAAGGTGCCAATGACCGCGCCCCCGACGCCCAGGGCCGCGCCGGCCAAAGCCAGGCCAGCGGGCGTCGCAAGGGCCGCGCCGCAGACCGCGCCGCTGACGATGCGGGCGCCGAACTGCATGGGCACCTTGCGGCTCGGGGTGAAGGGCAGCTTGTCGGCGACCAATTCACCGAGGGCGAAGAGGGTCAGAACCCATGCGGCGACCGGCGTGGCGAGAAAGGAAAGAAACGAGCCCTCCAGCGAAAGCCGGCCGAGGACGGCGGCCCAGCTCACCATGGCCAGCGGCGTCATGGTTCGCAGCCCGCACAGGATTCCGGTCAACAGCGGCAACATAAAAGGTGTCATGGCTGATGTCCTCTCGGGATAGGAAGGAGGCAGCCGGAAAGACCCGCACGGCGGAGGATTGCCTGATGATCGGCCCAGCCACGATCACAAGAAAACGGTTCATCACTCAGATCAAATATGAAGGTGCGCCTGAACTTAAACACGACAGACAGCAACCCAACAATTCGGCCACCGGATCGACAGCCCGCATTCTGTCGGGGCGTGCCGCTCGCGCACTCGGAAAAATAGAACGGCAAGACCGCGCGCGTAAAATGGGCCCCCCGGCACCCCACGCGCACCAAAACAAACACGACCTCACATCGGTAAAGTCGTAGCTCTGCGGACGTGAAGAGCGTATAGTATTTTCATGTCAATTCATAAATTTTCACTCGGCGATCACGTCGAGCTTTCCATCGGTCCGTTTTACCGGGCTACAGCGGGCGCATACGATATCGTTGCGCTGATGCCTTTCGAACGGGGGGAATGCTCCTATCGCGTGCGCGCCTCGGCCGAAAAGCATGAGCGCGTGGTGCTCGAAAGCGATATCCGCCTCATCCCGCGCCCGGAGGGCATGCCGGTCCAAATGCCCAGCATCGCCATCGGCAAAAAGCGCGCCTGATCCGCTTTTCTTCCCAATCCGTCCGTGTTGTCCAATGCCTGCTGCGGCCTCGCCGTACGCGGGCGTTTGGCGTTCCGTCACCCGCACGCGAAATTTCCCTAGGGGCATGCAATAGAATTCCGGTTTTAATTCCGCGCACCTGTCGGCTGAGGGTAACCTTGCCCGTCTTAGACAGGACGAGGAAGCTGCCCGATGCTCTATGCCATTCTTTGCTACCATTCCGAGGATGTCGTCTGTTCCTGGTCCAAGGAAGAAGACGATGCGGTCATGGCCAAGCTGATGACCGTTCATGAGAAATTGGAAAAGGACGGTCGCCTTGGCCCAGTGGCGCGGCTGCTGCCCACCACGGCCGCCACCACGCTCCGCAAGGACCAGGACCCGCCCCTCGTGATCGACGGGCCGTTCGCGGAAACCAAGGAGCAGTTGCTCGGCTTCTATGTGGTCGAGTTCGACACGCTGGAGGAAGCGCTCGATGCCGCCCGCGTGCTCGGCCGCGCCAATCCCGGCGGCGCCTATGAGATCCGGCCGATCGCGCTGTTCCATCCCGGGAGCGCGGGCGCGTGAGCGACCTCGCCTGGATCGACGCGACGCTGGCCGCCGCGCGCCCGCAGGCCGTCGCCGCCCTGCTGCGCTATTTCCGGGATCTGGATTTCGCCGAGGAAGCGGTCCAGGAGGCCTGCCTGCGCGCCCTGCGGACATGGCCCCAGAATGGGCCGCCCCGAGATCCCGCCGCCTGGCTCATCATGGTCGGCCGCAATTCCGGCATCGACGAGACCCGCAGGCGCGCCAAGCTCGCGCCATTGCCGCCGGAGGAACATCTCTCCGAGCTCGGCGACGCCGAGGACGACCTCGCCGAGCGGCTCGACGGCGATCATTATCGCGACGACGTTCTGCGCCTTCTGTTCATCTGCTGTCATCCGGAACTGCCGGCAACCCAGCAGGTCGCGCTGGCCTTGCGCATCGTCTCGGGGCTCAGCGTGCCGCAGATTGCCCGGGCTTTCCTGGTGAGCGATGCCGCTATGGAGCAACGCATCACCCGCGCCAAGAGCCGCATCGCGCGGGCCAGCGTCCCCTTCGAAACGCCCGGAGCGGTGGAGCGCGCGGAACGGCTCGCGGCGGTGGCGGCCATGGTCTACTTGCTATTCAACGAGGGCTATTCGGCCACCGGCGCCGACGCCGGAGCGCGCCGCCCGCTGTGCGACGAGGCGATCCGCCTCGCCCGCCTGCTGTTGCGCCTGTTCCAGACCGAGCCGGAGATCATGGGGCTGCTCGCTCTGCTGCTGCTCCAGCACGCGCGTTCGGCGGCGCGGCTGGATGCGAACGGCGCCATCGTGCTGATGGACGACCAGGACCGCACCCTGTGGAATGCGACCATGATCGCGGAAGGTCTCGCGCTGATCGACAAGGCGATGCGCCATCGGCGGCCCGGCCCCTATCTGGTACAGGCCGCCATCGCCGCATTACACGCGCGGGCGGCACATCCGCAGGATACCGACTGGAGCCAGATCGATCTCCTCTATGCCATGCTGGAGCAGCTCCAGCCCTCCCCGGTGGTGACGCTCAATCGCGCCGTGGCGGTTTCAAAAGTGCGCGGGCCCGGCGCGGCGCTCGCGATGATCGAGCCGCTGGGGCAACGCCTTTCGGGCTATTTCCATTTCTTCGGGCTGAAGGGCGCGCTTCTGTCGGAACTCGGCCGCGTGGACGAGGCGCGAATCGCCTTCGGCCAGGCGATCGCGCTGGCGTCCTCGGCGGCCGAGGCCGCGCATATCCGCCAGCATCTCGACCGTCTGCAACGCGAGAGCGGCGCGCCTGCCCAATCCAATGGCTCTGCCGCCTGAGAGGCTGCGGCGTTCGGCGGTGCGGGACGCCCGCACGGCGACGCACGCAGAAACGCTAGCCATTGTGCCCAAGACACGGGAAGATGCACACGAAGCACAGTTCCGCGGGACCAGGGGCAAGAGAGTGGCAGAGCGCAAGACGAAGGCCGCAAGCGAGGCCGCCGAGGTGGTCGACTATCAGACCGGGTCGGGTGCTCCCGCAGCCATTGCCAGCACCCTGGAAGATGCCCTCGGCATTCAGGTGCGCGCCATCCGCCGGCAATTGGACCTCACCGTTTCCGACCTCGCGGGCGCCGCCGGCATTTCGGTGGGAATGCTGTCGAAGATCGAGAACGGGCAGATTTCCCCTTCCCTTGCGACGCTCCAGGCGATCTCCAAGGCGCTGAACGTGCCCATCACCACGTTATTTTCCACCTTCGAGGAGCGGCGCGACTGTTCCTTCGTGCGCGCGCACCAGGGCGTCATCATCGAGCGGCGTGGCACCAAGGTGGGCCACCAGTATGAGTTGCTCGGCCACGGGCTGGGCGGCGATATCGTGGTTGAACCTTACCTCATCACGCTCTCGCAAGACGCGGCGACCTATACCGGGTTTCGCCATGCCGGCGTCGAGTTCATCTACATGCTGAGCGGCGAAGTGGTCTATCGCCACGCCGACCGCACCTATCATCTGCGGCCCGGCGACTCCCTGATGTTCGATTCCGGCGCAGCCCATGGTCCCGAGGATCTGATCGTGACCCCCATGTCCTATCTCTCGGTGATCGTCTATAGCCGCGACCCGCGCTGAGCCTCCCCCATCGGCATCTTTTTCCTAGAGGGAAAATTTTATTCCGCCCGCGTTGACGAGGCGGCGCTTGGGGCGTACCACTCTGGAGACGGCCATGTTTCGGCCACCGGAGTTCAGCCATGTGCGGCATTGTCGGCATCTTTCTGAAGGACCCCAAGCTCGAGCCAGAGCTTGGGCAAATGCTTTCCTCCATGCTGTGCGTGATGACCGATCGCGGCCCGGACAGCGCCGGCTTCGCCATCTATGGCAACGGCGCGGCGGACCATGTGAAGCTCTCTCTTCGGGCTGTGGAAGGCTATGATTTCGAAGGCCTTGCCCACTCGCTGTCGGTGGTGGTCGGCGGCGATCCGCGCCTCGTCGTGCGCGCGAGCCATGCGGTGATCGAGGTTCCGGCCGACCAGGAAGCCGCGGTGCGGGCTGCTCTTGCCGCACGGCATCCCGAAGTCGCCATTGTCGGCACCGGGGCGCGCATGGAGATCTTCAAGGAAATTGGCCTGCCGAGCGAGGTCGCCGAGCGCTTCGACCTGCCGAAGATGAGCGGCACACACGGCATCGGCCACACCCGCATGGCCACCGAAAGCGCGGTCACCACCGCCGGCGCGCATCCCTTCTCCACCGGCGCCGACCAGTGCCTGGTGCACAATGGCTCGCTCTCCAACCACAACGATCTGCGCCGCCAATTGAAGCGCGAGGGGATTTCCTTCGCCACCGAGAACGACAGTGAAGTTGCCGCCGGCTACCTCACCTGGCGCATGAAGAATGGCGCCACCTTGGGCGAGGCGCTGGAAGCGGGCCTCAAGGATCTGGACGGCTTCTTCACCTTCGTCGTCGGCACGGAAAGCGGCTTTGGCGTGTTGCGCGATCCCATCGCATGCAAGCCCGCCGTGATGGCCGAGACCGACCAATATGTGGCCTTCGCCTCCGAATACCGCGCTCTGGTGAACCTGCCCGGCATTGCGAATGCCCGCGTGTTCGAGCCCGAGCCTGCCACCGTCTATTTCTGGGACCGCGCCGCATGAACGCCTTCAGCCCCGATATCACCTTCGATCTCGCGCAGAGCGAGCTGCGCGAGTTGAACGGCGCGCTGCACAAGGCGACCGGCGAGACCAACGCCAAGCTCTGGCGGGTGCTGAACCCGAATGGCCGGCACGCTTTGGCAGCCGGCGTGGACGCCCCTCTGACCATCCAGGTCGAGGGTCATGTGGGCTATTACTGCGCCGGCATGAACCAGCAGGCGAGCATCATCATCCACGGCAATGCCGGTGTCGGCGTCGCCGAAAACATGATGAGCGGCTTCGTCCATGTGCTGGGGGACGCCAGCCAGGCGGCCGGCGCCACGGCCCATGGCGGGATGCTGCGCATCGACGGCAATGCCTCGGCCCGCTGCGGAATCTCCATGAAGGGCGTGGACATCATCGTGCAGGGCTCCATCGGCCATATGAGCGCCTTCATGGGCCAGTCGGGCAATCTCATCGTATTCGGCGATGCCGGCGAGGCGTTGGGCGACAGCCTTTACGAGGCCAAGCTGTTTGTGCGCGGCTCGGTGAAAAGCCTGGGCGCCGACTGCATCGAGAAGGAATTGCGCGACGAGCACAAGCAATTGCTCAGCGAAAAACTGGCGGCAGCGGGTCTTGCCGGCTCCATCGACGTGTCCGAATTCAAGCGATACGGCTCGGCCCGCCGGCTCTACAATTTCCACATCGACAATGTCGATGCCTATTGATGCGTGAGGACGACCCCATCATGAGCGCCCACTCCAACGTCCCCCGCACCCTGCCCCGCTTTTCCGCCACCTTCGATCCGCACACCTTGTCGGAGATCCGGCGCGCGGCGGCGACCGGCATCTATGACATTCGCGGGGCCGGCACCAAGCGCAAGCTGCCCCATTTCGACGATCTGCTCTTCCTCGGCGCCTCGGTTTCGCGCTACCCGCTTGAAGGCTATCGTGAAAAGTGCGGCACCGACGTGGTGCTGGGCACGCGCTTCGCCAAGAAGCCGATCACCCTCAAGACCCCCGTCACCATCGCCGGCATGAGCTTCGGCGCGCTTTCCGCGCAGGCGAAGGAAGCGCTGGGACGCGGCGCCTCGGCCGTCGGCACGTCCACCACCACTGGTGACGGCGGCATGACGCAGGAAGAACGGGGTCATTCCCAGACCCTGGTCTACCAATATCTGCCCTCGCGCTACGGCATGAACCCCAACGATTTGCGCAAGGCGGACGCGATCGAGATCGTGATCGGCCAGGGCGCCAAGCCCGGCGGCGGCGGCATGTTGCTCGGGCAGAAGATCTCCGACCGCGTCGCCGCCATGCGCAACCTGCCGCAAGGCATCGACCAGCGCTCGGCCTGCCGCCATCCGGACTGGACCGGACCGGATGATCTGGAGATCAAGATCAGCGAACTGCGCGAGATCACCGACTGGGAAAAGCCGATCTATGTGAAGGTCGGCGCCTCCCGCCCCTATTACGATATTTCGCTCGCGGTGAAGTCCGGCGCCGACGTGGTGGTGCTTGACGGCATGCAGGGCGGCACGGCGGCGACGCAGGATGTGTTCATCGAGCACGTGGGCCTGCCCATTCTCTCGGCCATCGGCCCGGCCGTGCAGGCGCTGCGCGACCTCGGCCTGCACCGCAAGGTGCAGCTCATCGTCTCCGGCGGCATCCGCAATGGCGCGGATGTGGCCAAAGCGCTCGCGCTCGGTGCGGACGCGGTCGCCATCGGCACGGCGGCCCTGGTGGCGCTGGGCGACAACGACCCGCAATACGAAGCCGAATACGAGGCCCTCGGCAGCACCGCCGGCGCCTATGACGACTGGCACGAGGGCTTGGACCCGGCGGGCATCACGACCCAGGACCCGGTGCTCTCGGCGCGGCTCGACCCCGTCAAGGCCGGCCGTCGGCTCGCCAACTATCTCAGCGTCATGACGCTCGAGGCGCAGACCATCGCGCGTGCCTGCGGCAAGAGCCATCTGCACAATCTTGAGCCGGAGGACCTCGTCGCCCTCACGGTTGAATCGGCAGCCATGGCTGGCGTGCCGCTTGCAGGCACCAACTGGATTCCCGGCAAGGGCGGCGCCTATTGATCGCCCGACCGGACCGGTGCGCCTCACGGGGGCGCGTCGGGAGCACAACGACAAGACCTTCCCAGAGGATTTGACATGATCCGCTTGCCCGAACCCATGCGCGAAGCCGATGGCCGCGCCGCAGTTGCCGCCCTCGCCCCCGATGCCGATCTGGAAAAGGTCGCCCAGGAACGGGGCATCAAGTATTTCCTGATCTCCTACGTGGACCTGTTCGGCGGGCTGCGGGCGAAATTGGCGCCGGCGTCGGCCATAGCGGGCATGCAGAAGGATGGCGCCGGCTTTGCCGGTTTCGCCACCTGGCTCGACATGACGCCTGCCGACCCGGACCTGTTCGCGATCCCCGACCCGACCTCGCTGATCCAGCTGCCCTGGAACCCGGAGATCGGCTGGCTCGCGTCCGACCTTTACATGGAAGGCAAGCTGGTGGAGCAGGCGCCGCGCACGGTTCTGAAGAACCAGCTCGCGGCCGCATCTGCCCTCGGCTACGAGATGAAGAGCGGCGTCGAGTGCGAATATTTCCTCACCAACGCCGACGGCACGGGCATCCACGATGCCGCCGATACGGCGGTGAAGCCCTGCTACGACCAGTCCGCCTTGATGCGCCAGTATCCGGTCATCAAGGAAATCTGCGACGCCATGCTGTCGCTCGGCTGGGGCGCCTACCAGAACGACCATGAGGATGCCAACGGCCAGTTCGAAATGAACTGGAATTACGACAACGCCCTCGTCACCGCCGACCGGCACGTGTTCTTCAAATTCATGGTCAAGAGCATCGCCGAGAAGCACGGCCTGCGCGCGACCTTCATGCCGAAGCCGTTCATCAATCTCACCGGCTCGGGCTGCCATTGCCACGTTTCGCTGTGGGACAAGGACGGCAAGAATGCTTTCGCGGACGCGGCCGGTAAGCTCGGCGTCTCCGATCTCGGCTACAGCTTCATCGGCGGGTTGATCCACAATGCCGACGCGCTCTGCGCGCTGACCAATCCGACGGTGAATTCCTACAAGCGCATCAATGCCCCGCGCACCATTTCCGGCGCCACCTGGGCGCCCAATACGGTGACCTATACCGGCAACAACCGCACCCACATGATCCGCATTCCAGACGCCGGCCGGTTCGAATTCCGCCTCGCCGACGGCGCCGCAAATCCCTATCTCCTCCAGGCCGGTGTGCTGGCGGCCGGGCTCGACGGCATCACCAATGCGCGCGATCCCGGCGAGCGGCTCGACATCAACATGTACACCGACGGCCACAAAGTGGAGGGGGCGAAGAAGCTGCCCCTCAACCTGCTGGACGCGCTGCGGGCGCTGGAGACCTCGTCCGTGCTCGCCGAAAGCCTGGGGCCGAGCTTCGTCGCCGGTTTCGTCAAGCTGAAGATGGAAGAGTGGAACGCCTATTCGCGCCACCTCACCCAATGGGAACGGGAAACCACGCTGGACATCTGAGAGCCGGCAAATCCCAAGAACAGACCCTCGGCCCGGCGCTGCTATCGCCGGGCTTTTCTTTGCGACCTTACCTGTGGGTTGCTGCGCCTCCCGAAGCGATACCTTGGCTGGAGCGCTGGAATAATAGTATTTCCAGGTCCCTTCTTATGGGAACCCAAGATGGGCCCCGCCGTTGCTTTCGCGAATGCAACAGGAGGTTCCCATGAAGAAGACCCTATATGCGATCAGCCTTGCGGCATTGCTCGCAGGTTCCTCTGCCTATGCCGGCGAAGAAGGTGTTGCGGCTGGTGCGGTTGCCGGCGGCACGGCTGGCGCTGTGGTCGGCGGCCCGGTCGGAGCGGCAGTCGGCGCTGGTGCCGGCGCCGTGGCTGGCGGTGCCGCATCAAATCACGATCGCGACCGGGTGATCATCGAGCGCCACGATCCGGACACCACGGGCTCGATCAATTGCTCGTCGAAGACCGTCCATCGTGAAAACGGCATGGGCGATTCCACCACGGTGCGCCGCGAGTCGTGCAACTGACGCGACGCTCGATGCACTGGGGTAAAATCGGCGGCCGCTCGGCCGTCGAATGCCTCAAGAACGCGTGCGGGAGGTTTCGTGGAGCCAAGGCATTGCCGCTCGCAGCACGGGCCAGCACGTGTCTTCCAGTTGGGCCTGGCAGAAGGCGGCCACATCGCGCGGCAGACGCCCGAGCTCCTGGCGGCGGGCGATCAGGGTCAGATTGCGCTGGAAGGCAGGGCCGGGTAGCGGCCAGCACGCCAGTTGCTCCATCGGCACCGCTGCCTCCAAGAGACATAGGGGTGTCGTCACCGCAAAACCCGCGCCCTGCGCCACCATAGCGGTGACGCATTGGGGCGTGTCGAATTCAAGACGGCGCGGAAGGTCGAGTTTCAGGCGGCGCAGATGCCGTTCCACCTCGATGCCGGTCTTCGACCGGGCCGAGAACCGGACCAGCGGCAAACGTGCCGCCAGATCCATCAGGTCATCCACGCGTGCTGGCCTCGTGGTGCCGGCGGGCGCGATCAGAATGTAAGGCTCGGTGAGCAGCGGGAATCGCTCCAGCCCTTCGATCTCCTCCAATTCATCCGGCGCCAGCAGCAGGTCCATCTGCCGCGTGAGCAGTGCCGAGGCATGGGAGGCCGTCAGGCCGGAGAGGATGGACACCTGATCCGCCAAAGCGATGAGATGCACGCCCAGAGGGGCGGCAAGCGCGCGGGAGAGGGAATCCACCAGACCGACGCGCAGAAGCGGCAAGCGGCTATGCTCGGTTTCCCGCAGCATCGGTGCGATCTGGCGGGCTTCCGACAGCAGAGCGCTCGCTCTCTGGCGCAGCACGCCGCCGGCCCGAGTTAGGCCCAAGGGGCGCACCGAACGATCGAACAACACAGCGCCGGTGCGTGCTTCAAGGTCCGCGACCGCCTGCGACACCGCCGGCTGGGTCAGACCCAGTTGGCGGGCGGCGCCCGCCATCGCGCCCTGCTCGCAGACCGCCAAAAAGATCTCCAGCACCCGCAGATCAAACGGCAAGGGTTCGGCGCGCTGGACGATGCCTCGCAAGGCCATAAGCCGGCTCCATACTATAAGCAATAATTATATCATGCCTCGTTTTCAGTTGCGGTATGGAATCTCATACGGGCGTTTCGTCCGCGTGAGTGAGCCGATCGGCATGTCGCATTATTCCGTCCTCTCCATCCTTGCCAACGCGTTCAACGGCCAGAAGGGCTGGACCCCGGCATGGCGCGACGCCGCGCCGAAGCCCGCTTATGACGTGATCGTAGTCGGCGGCGGCGGGCACGGGCTCGCGACGGCTTATTACCTCGCCAAGGAGCACGGCATCCGCAATGTGGCGGTGTTGGAGAAGGGCCATATCGGCTCGGGCAATGCCGGCCGCAACACCACCATTATCCGTTCAAACTACCTGCTGCCGGGCAACGAGCCATTCTACGAATGGTCGATGAAGCTGTGGGAAGGCCTGGAACAGGATCTCAATTATAACGCCATGGTCAGCCAGCGCGGCGTTCTGAATCTCTATCATTCCGACGCCCAGCGCGATGCCTATGCCCGGCGCGGCAACGCCATGCGGCTGAACGGAGCGGACAGCGAATTGCTGGACCGTGATCAGGTGCGCGAGATGGCGCCGTTCCTCAATTTCGATCAGGCGCGTTTTCCCATCCAGGGCGGCCTGCTGCAGAAGAGAGGCGGCACGGCGCGACACGATGCCGTGGTGTGGGGCTATGCCCGTGCGGCCAGCAAGCTCGGCGTCGACATCATCCAGAATTGCGAGGTCACGGGCTTCATACGCGCCGATGACGCCGTGGTGGGCGTCGAGACGACGCGCGGACCGATCCGCGCCGGCAAGGTGGGGTTGGCGGTGGCCGGCTCCAGTTCGCGCCTGACGCGGCTGCTGGACATGCGCCTGCCGATCGAGAGCCACGTGTTGCAGGCGTTTGTCTCGGAAGGGTTGAAGCCGCTGGTGCCGGGGGTGATCACCTTCGGCGCGGGCCATTTTTACATCAGCCAGTCGGACAAAGGCGGCCTCGTCTTCGGCGGCGACATCGATGGCTACAACTCCTATGCCCAGCGCGGCAATCTGCCGGTCATCGAAGACGTATGCGAAGCCGGAATGGCGCTGTTCCCACGCATCGGCCGGCTGCGCATCCTGCGCCACTGGGGCGGCATCATGGACATGTCCATGGACGGCTCGCCGATCATCGACAAGACCCATCTGCCGGGCCTCTATCTCAACGCCGGCTGGTGCTATGGCGGGTTCAAGGCGACGCCTGCCTCCGGCTGGTGCTTCGCGCACACGCTGGCCAAGGACGCGCCCCACGCGCTGAATGCGGCCTTCCGCCTCGACCGTTTCCGAACCGGCCATCTGATCGACGAGAAGGGGGTCGGCGCCCAGCCGAACCTGCACTGACATGCGCATTCCCTGTCCCTATTGCGGGCACCGCGACGCCCACGAATTCTCTTATCTCGGCGATGCCACGCTCACGCGGCCGGACCCCGAAACCGCGGACCCGCAAGAGGCGTTCTTCCAATACGTCTATTTGCGCGAAAATCCCGCCGGGCCGCACGAAGAGCTTTGGTATCACGCGGCCGGCTGCCGGCAATGGCTGGTGGTTGAGCGCGACACACGCACCCATGCCATTTCGGGCGCCCGCTTTGCGCGCGCCTCCAAGGCTGGCGAGGTGACGTCGTGAGCCGTCTGTCATCCGGCGGCCTGATCGACCGCGCCAAGCCACTGTCCTTCACCTTCGACGGCAAGCCCTACACCGGTCTCGCCGGCGACACGCTCGCCTCGGCGCTGCTGGCCAACGACGTGCGCCTGGTGGGCCGCTCGTTCAAATATCACCGCCCCCGCGGCATCTTCTCCGCCGGCTCGGAGGAGCCGAATGCGCTCGTGGAATTGCGCACCGGTGCCCGGCGCGAACCCAACACCCGCGCCACCATGGCGGAATTGTACGAGGGGCTGGAAGCGACCAGCCAGAACCGCTGGCCCTCGCTCTCCTTCGACCTGCTAAGCGCGAACCAATGGCTGTCGCCCTTTCTTGGCGCGGGCTTCTACTACAAGACCTTCATGTGGCCGGCGGCACTGTGGGAAAAGCTCTACGAGCCGGCCATCCGCCGCGCCGCGGGGCTTGGACGGGCGGCGGAAGAGGCGGACCCGGATAGCTACGAGAAAGCATTCGCCTTCTGCGACGTGCTGGTGATCGGCGGTGGTCCGTCGGGCCTGCTTGCGGCGCTCACCGCCGGGCGCGCGGGGGCGCGGGTGATCCTGGCGGACGAGGACGTGATCCTCGGCGGCAGGCTGAACAGCGAGCGCACCCCGATCGATGACGCCCCGCCCGCCGAATTCCTCGCGCGGGCCTGCGGCGAACTCGCCGCGCTCCCCAATGTCCGCGTGATGCCTCGCACCACCGTATTCGGCATCTATGACGGCGGCACCTACGGCGCCTTGGAGCGGGTGGGCGATCATCTGCCGGTGCCGGCGCCGTTCCAGCCGCGCCAGCGCTATTGGAAAATCATCGCGAAGCGCGCCGTGCTGTGCGCCGGCGCCTTCGACCGGCCCATCGTGTTCGGCGGCAACGATCGGCCGGGCGTCATGTCGGCCCAGGCGCTACGGACCTATGCGGTGCGTTATGCCGTGTCTCCCGGGGCCAATGCCGTTGTGTTCGCCAACAACGACCACGCCTGGAGCGCGGCCTTCGACGCTGCCGATGTGGGCGTGAAGATCACCGCCATCATCGACGTGCGCGCGGCGCCTCCCGCGCCCCTGGAACAGGCAGCGAAGACGCGCGATATTCGCGTGATCGCCGGTGGCGAAGTGATCGCGACCAGCGGCAAGGAGCTTTCCTCCCTCACCGTGCGCAGCGGGAGCGGCACCGAAACCATTGCCACGCAGGTGCTCGGCATCTCCGGCGGGGCGACGCCCAATCTCGCGCTCACCAGCTATTTTGGCGGACGGCCGAGATACGACGCCACGCTCGCCGCCTTCGTGCCCGATGCGGTACCGCCTGGCCTCAGCGTGGCGGGTGCTGCGGCGGGGCGCTTTTCGCTCGACGCTTGCTTCGCCACGGGCGTCGAACAGGGCGCTGCCGCCGCCAGCGCTGCCGGCTTCACGGCAACTCCCGCGCCACAGCCGAAGACGGTCGATACACCAACCTCCCTTTCCGCCTTCTGGCACGTGCAGGGGTCGAAGGGCCTCGCGTTCGTGGACTTCCAGAATGACGTGTCGGCCAAGGATATCGCCGTCGCTTATAAGGAAGGCTTCCGAGCGGTGGAATTGCTGAAGCGCTACACCACACTCGGCATGGCGACCGACCAGGGCAAGTCTTCCAACATGGCGGGGCTCGCCATCATGGCCGAGCTGACCGGCCAGGGCATCGGCGAGACCGGGAGCACCATGTTCCGTCCGCCGTTCGCCCCAGTGGCTTTGGGCGCCCTCGCGGGCCACCATCGCGACAAGGATTTCCGGCCCACGCGCCCGACGCCGACCCATGACTGGGCGCGCAAGCAAGGCGCGGTGTTCGTGGAAACCGGCCTTTGGCTGCGCGCCCAGTATTTCCCAAAACCCGGCGAGACGGACTGGCTGAAAACCGTCACCCGGGAAGTGAAAGCGGTGCGTTCCAGCGTCGGCCTCATCGATGTCTCCACCTTCGGCAAGATCGACCTCCAGGGGAGCGATGTCGGCGTATTTCTCGACCGGGTCTATATCAACACCTTCTCCACCCTCGCCGTAGGCAAGGCGCGCTATGGCGTGATGCTGCGCGAGGACGGCCTTGTGATGGACGACGGCACCACGGCGCGGCTCGCCGACGACCATTACGTGATGACCACCACCACGGCCAACGCCGCCAAGGTCTATCAGCACCTTGAATTCTGCCTACAGGTGCTGTGGCCGGAGCTGGACGTGCAGCTCGCCTCCATCTCCGAGCAATGGGCGCAAATAGCCATTGCCGGCCCGAAATCCCGCGAGGTGCTGGCCAAGGTGGTGGATGCGCCGCTCGACGTTTCCAACACAGGCCTGCCCTTCATGGGCGTGGTGGAAGGCCAGGTGATCGGCGGCGTGAAGGCACGCATCTTCCGCCTCTCCTTCTCCGGGGAGCTGGGTTACGAGATCGCCGTGCCCGCGCGCCAGGGCGAGGCGCTGACGCGCGCGCTGATGGCGGCGGGCGAGCCGTTTGGCATCACGCCCTATGGCACCGAGGCGCTTGGCGTGATGCGTATCGAAAAGGGGCATGTCTCCGGCAACGAGCTGACCGGGCAGACCAGCGCCCGCGACCTCGGCCTGGGCAAGATGGCGTCGATGAAGAAGGATTATATCGGCCGCGTCATGGCCGCTCGGCCCGCTTTCGCCGATCCAGACCGTCCAAGCTTCATCGGCTTCAAGCCGGTGGACCGCGCCCAACGGCTGCGGGCCGGTGCCCATTTCCTGCTCCTTGGCGCCGCGGCGGTGATGGAAAACGACGAGGGCTACATGAGCTCGGTCGCCTATTCGCCGAGCCTCGGCCATTGGATAGGCCTTGGCTTCCTCAAGGGGGGACGGGCGCGGATCGGCCAGAAGGTGCGCGCCTATGACCCGGTTCGAGGTGGCGACATCGAGGTGGAAGTGTGCGATCCCGGCTTCGTCGATCCGGAAGGGGAGCGGCTGCGTGTCTGAGCTTCTTGCTGAAATTCCCGCAAGTGCCTTCGTGCCCGAAGGGCGTTACGGCGCGCAGGCGGGTGCGCCCGGCGTTGTCGCTTCAGTCATCAGCGCGGTCGCGCTCGCCCAAGTGGTTGTGCGCCGGAACGGGCTTGAAACGGTGGCGGAAATCGCGCGCGAGCGTCTCGGCATCGCACTGCCAAGCGGACCGCGCGCCGCATCCGCCGGGGACCTGACCTTGATCGGGACCGGCCCGGGCCGCTTCCTGGCGGTCGCCGAAGGCATCACTGGCGACCCCTTGCTGGCGCGCCTCGCGCATGCGTTCGGCAAAGCCGCCGCACTCACCGACCAGAGCGACGGACAAGTGGTGATCCAGCTTTCCGGTCCGCGCACCAGCGAAACCCTTGCCAAGCTGGTGCCGGTTGATCTCGACCCCAGTATCTTCAAGGCCGGCGATGCGGCCGCGACCCTGGTGGCGCTGATCCCCTTGCTGATCTGGCAGGCCGATGTGGCGCCCACCTACCGTTTCGCGGTGCCGCGCTCTTTCGTGCCGGCCTTTCTGCGGGCACTCGTCGGGGCGGGCGGGGAATTCGGCATCCAGCTCATGGGCACCGGACGAGGTTGAAGGCGGCGCGCCGCGCGCTTTCCGCTTCGCTCCTGAATTCCTCTTCGACGTGATGGATGTCCCATGACCACGCCTTCGGACCAATTCGTTCTCGCTTTTTCCTGCCCCAACCGCCCCGGCATCGTCGCGGGCGTATCGACCTTCCTGTTCCAGCACGGCTGCAACATCCTGGAAGCCCAGCAGTTCGACGATACGGAAAGCGGCCGCTTCTTCATGCGCGTCGTGTTCAACGTGGTCGAGGGCGACGCGACCCTTGCCGCGATCCGCGCCCAGTTTGAGGAGGTGGCACAGCCTCTCAACCTTCAATGGACGCTGCGCTCCCAGAACGAGAAGCGCCGTGTGCTGCTGCTCGCGTCCAAATTCGATCATTGCCTCGCGGACCTGCTCTATCGCTGGCGCATCGGCGAAATCCCCATGGACGTGACGGGCATCGTCTCCAACCATCCGCGCGAGACCTACGCCCATCTCGATTTCGACGGCATCCCGTTCCACCATCTGCCCGTGACCAAAGCGACCAAGCTGGAGCAGGAAACTCAGATCTGGAGCCTGTTCCAGTCGACGCGCTCGGATCTGGCCGTGCTTGCGCGCTACATGCAGGTGCTCTCGGACGGGCTCTCGGCGAAACTGTCCGGCAAGTGCATCAACATCCATCATTCCTTCCTGCCCGGCTTCAAGGGCGCCAAGCCCTATCATCAGGCCCATCTGCGCGGCGTGAAGCTGATCGGCGCCACCGCCCACTACGTGACCTCCGACCTGGACGAAGGGCCGATCATCGAACAGGACGTGGAGCGCATCAGTCATCAGGACAGCCCGGACGACCTGGTCCGCAAGGGGCGCGATATCGAGCGCCGGGTGTTGGCCCGCGCGCTCTCCTGGCATTTGCAGGACCGGGTCATTCCCAACGGCCACAAGACCGTGGTCTTCCGCGACTGAGACCTGCCTAATGCCGGACAGGGTCCGGCATTAGGACGCAATGAACCAGACCGCTCTTCCGGCGTTGATAACGTCAGGTCAAACAGCTCTGGAGGAGCCACATGTCTCGCGGCACAACCCTCACAGTGGGCGCCGTCGTCCTGGTCGCGGCCATGACGGCGGCGGTCATGTTTTCCGGCCGCGGCACGCCGGATCCGACCGAAACCGCGCCGGCCAATGTGCCGACGGTCATCGAGCCCGCGCCCCCCACGACATCGCCCGCTACGCCCCCGGGCGTCACGCCATCCAATCCGGCAAGGCCGTGATATGCATGCAATGGCGATTTATAAGTCTATTTAATGAGCATATGCTTATTAAGTAGACATTTTCCATGCGTGTTTGGCGGCTCAGCCAGCCGCTGACCAGTAGGCATGGTCGCCGGCCGGTATTGGCTTTTCCAGCGCCCGCGCGCCTTTGAGAAGGCGCGCGGCACGGCGGTCAGAAACGTCCTGTGTGGCCCGGTTCCTGCTTAGCTCATGGCGAATTGCTTCGGAGCTCCGCATGCCCACGGTCGCCAGTCTTCTCGCCGCACATCGCCAGGGATCACGCTCTCCCAGCGACACGGTGCGCCAGACTTATGAGCGTATCGCCGCCCATGACGATCCGGCGATCTTCATTACCCTGCGCCCTGAAACGGACGTGCTGGCGGAAGCGGCCGCGCTGGAACGCGATGGCGACACCAGCCTGCCGCTCTACGGCATTCCCATCGCGGTGAAGGACAATATCGACGTCGCCGGCTTGCCCACCACCGCCGCCTGCCCGGCCTTCGCTTATGAGCCGACCGCCGATGCCACCGTGATCGCTCGCCTCAAGGCAGCCGGCGCGCTCATCATCGGCAAGACCAATCTCGATCAATTCGCCACCGGCCTTGTCGGCACGCGCTCGCCCTATGGCATTCCACGCAATGCCTTCAAGGCCGATCTGGTGCCGGGCGGCTCCTCTTCCGGCTCGGCCTCGGCGGTCTCCGCCGGCATCGTGCCGCTGGCGCTAGGCACGGACACCGCGGGCTCGGGCCGGGTTCCCGCCATGCTTCAGAACATCGTGGGCGTAAAGCCGAGCCTCGGCCTCGTGCCCAACACCGGCCTCGTGCCGGCCTGTCGCACACTCGACGCCATCTCGGTCTTTGCAATGACGGTGGACGATGCCATGGCAGCGCTTCAGGTGATGGCCGGCTTCGATCCCACGGACGCATTCTCGCGTGCCCTGCCCCTCGGGCCGATGGCCGCGCCGGCGGCGCCGGTCCTCGGCATCCTGCCGGTCGCCCAACGTGAATTCTTCGGCGACGAAGACGCCGCAAAGGCTTACGAGGACGCGCTTGATCGGCTGCGTGCCTCGGGTGCCGAACTGATGGAATTCGACTACGCGCCCTTCGCCGAAACGGCACGGTTGCTTTATGAAGGCCCTTGGGTCGCTGAGCGCTGGATCGTCGCGGAAAGGCTGCTCACCACCAATCCGGATGCGGTCCACCCGGTCACGCGCACCATCACCGAGGCGGGCGCCAAGGGATCGGCGGCGGATCTATTCCGCGCCCTATACCGCCTTCAGGAATTGAAGGCCAAGGTGAAGCCCGTGCTCGCATCGCTTGATGCCATCGTGCTGCCCACCGCGCCGACGGCCTATACGCTGGACGCCGTGCTGGCCGACCCGATCCGCCTCAATTCGCGCAATGGCACCTATACCAATTTCGTCAATCTGCTGGACATGTGCGGCACCGCCGTGCCGGCCGCCATCGCCGCGAGCGGCGTGCCCTATGGCATCACGCTGCTGGCCCCCGCCGGCAACGATGCCAAGCTCGCCACCATCGCCCGCGCGTTCGCAGCTTCCACCGGCCTACCCTTGGGCGCGACGGGGGAAACCGCCCCGCCGGTCGCACCGGACACCCCGGAGGCTGAAGCGAGCAGGCTCGATATCTGCGTGTTTGGCGCCCATCTGTCCGGCATGGGGCTGAACGGGGAGCTGGTCGCCCTCGGCGGGCGGCTGGTGGGAACGGTTAACACCGCCCCACTTTATCGGATGTCTCTGCTGCCCGGCGGCGTGCCCCGGCCGGGCGTTACCCGTGTCGGCGAGGGTGGAGGATCGCTCGCGGGCGAGGTCTGGTCCCTGCCGTTCGAGGGCGTCGGCCGCCTGCTAGCGCAGATCCCCGCGCCGCTCGGTCTCGGCAGCGTCATCTTGGCTGACGGGAGGCGCGTTGCTGGCTTCCTCGCGGAGGCGGCCGGCGTGCAAGGCTGTGTCGACATCACCGCATTCAGCGGCTTCCGCGCCTATGTGGAAAGCTTGTCCGCAAAGTCCGTCTGATCAAAGGTGTGGGGCCGCCACGCTGCGGCCTCACACGCTTTCCGCGTAGCGCTCATACGCGATTTCGACCGTAATGATGTGGGCGCGCATGGCGTTTGCAGCCTCCGCCTTGTCGCCACGCAGGATGGCCGTCACCACTTGGTCATGCTCCGCATAGGAGAGCGCGAGGCGGCCGAGATTTCGGAACTGCGCCCGCCGGAAGGGCTGCAGCCGGGCGCGTGTCGCAAGCGTGATCTCGGCGAGATAATCATTGTGCGCCCCGCCATACAGGAAGGTATGGAAGCGCTCGTTCAGGAAGGTGTAATTGGTTTCGTCGCCCCTGCGCGTCAGGTCCGCGAGATCGGCATGGATGGCTTGCAATTGGCCGCGCTCCGTCCGCGTCATATGCAGCGCGCACAGACCGGCGCACAGAGCCTCCAGCTCGGCCATGACGTCGAACATGCCCCGCAACCGCTCGAAGCTCGGCTTCGCCACCAAGGCGCTGCGATGGGGCCGGGTCTCCACGAGGCCCGAGGCGGCAAGATCGCGAATGACCTCGCGCACCGGCGTGCGGGAGACGCCATAGCGGCGGGCGATCTCCATCTCCTCCAGCGGGGTTCCGGGCGCGATGCGACCACCCACGATGTCGTCGGCGATCTGCAGCCGCAATTCCTCGGTGCGCGTCACACTCCTCGTCTGGGCGCGGCGCCGACGGGGCCGCGCGACGCGGGCAGCCGCCTCGGTGGAGGATGCTGAAAAGGTCATGACACGACGCTACCGGATTCGTGGGACACGGGGGAAAAGATCTTGCCTGAGGCAATCAGGCCGCATCGTCGGGCGGCCGGGGAATGCTGCTGACATGGGCCGCCACCACCTTCCAGCCATTCGGAAAGCGCACCCAGCTCTGCTGCTGGCGGCCGATCTGCCCGGGCGTGGAGTCGCGCGCAAACAGAGTTGAGGCGATTGCGAAATCCCGGCCATAGGTGGTGATGACGGTGCCGCTGAGCGTGCGCATGAGCCCGGCGGGCGAGCGGGCCCGGCGGAACGCACGGATGGCGTCCATGCCATAAAGATTCTCGCCGCCGCCGTATCGAATGGTACGTGGATCGTCAAAGAACAGGTCTTCCAGCGCCGGCACATCATTTTCAACCAGCGCCGCCTCATAGCGCGCGAAGGCTTCGGCGACCTCGGCCACGATCTCGGGGATATCGATCTCCATACGCGCTCCTAAAGCGATGCGACAGGCGCGCGGGCAATGCCGCGGGCTTCGAGTTCATAAGCAACCCGCAGCGCGAGATCCTCGCGCCACGGCGGCGCGATGACCTGCACCGCGAGCGGAAGGCCGTCGTCAGGCCACACGGGCACCGCCGCCACCGGGAGGCCGATGAAGGAGATCGGCTGGGTGAAAAGACCGAGATTGGGGCGCACCGGCAGGGTGATCCCATCGAGAACGAAAGTCTTCTGACCGAGCTTGGGCGCGCGCGTCGGTGTCGCCGGGGCGAGCAGGATGTCCACATTTTCGAAAAGGGCCAGCATCTGCGCGCGAAAATGGCGGCGGAAGCGCTGCGCCGCCGTGGTCCAGGCGGCGGGTATGGCAAGCCCGGCGATCAGCCGGTCCCGAACCGCAGGATCGTAATCCTGCGGACGGGTGCGCAGCCGTTCCGCATGGAGCGCCGCCCCGTCCGCGGCCGTAATGATATAGGCCGAGGCGCGGGCGCGCGCCGCGCCCGGAATATCAATGGCGCGCGTGGCGCCTACCGCTTGTGCCACCTTGTCCACCACCGCCAGGGCTTCCGGCATGGCGCGCTGGCGGAAATAGCCTCCGGCGACCGCGATGCGCAGCCCGCCGATCCCTTGCTTCAGGCTCGGAAAGGCCGGTTCCACCGGCTGGTCGGCGACCGCCGGGTCGTCGCCATCCGCGCCCTGCATGGCATCATATGCGAGCGCGAGGTCCGCCGCAGAGCGGGCGAACGGCCCGAGATGATCGAAGGCGCACACGAACGGGAAACTGCGGGCGCGCGAGAGTCGGCCATAGGTGGGCTTCAGCCCGAAGATGCCGCAAAGCGAGGACGGCACGCGGATCGAGCCGTTCGTATCCGACCCGAGCGCGAGAGGCACCTCGCCCGAGGCGATCGCCGCACCCGAACCGCCGGAGGAGCCTCCCGTCATATGGTCGAGCGCATGGGGATTACGCGAGGCGCCGTCATGGACATTCTCGCCGGTGAAATCGTAGGCGTATTCGCCCATGTTCAACCCGCCCACCAGCACCGCACCGGCCGCCTCCAGCCGCTCCACCAGCGTTGCGTCGCGGGTGGCGGGCGGCAGCTCGCGATTGATCTTCGAGCCGGCGCGGGTGGGCAGGCCGGCGATGTCGAACAGATTTTTCACGGCGAACGGAACGCCCGCGAGCGGACCTAGGGCTTCCCCATTTGCGCGGGCGGCGTCCAGGGCATCGGCGCGGGCGCGGGCACGGGCCGCCGTCACGTCGGTGAAGGCGTTCACCTTGGGATCGAGCGCGGCGATGCGGGCGAGCGCGGCCTCGACCACCGCGCGGGCGGTGACCGTTCCGCCGGCGACGGCGGCGGCGATTTCTGCGGCGGTTGCGGATGCGGACAGCACGCCCGCCGTCGCCTTGGGATCGAGGGCAAGATTCATGGGCGATACACCGGGGCAGGATCAAACTCATCGCCGAGATCGAGGCCGCGCACCAGATTGGCCGCGTCCGCGATCAGCCGCAGGTTGACCAGGGCTTCTGTCCGCCAGTCCGGCTCGATCTTCAGCGCGAAGGCCTCGATCGTGCCGTCCAGCATCAGCTCCAGCGCCCCGTCGGAAACGGCGGGAATGGTCCTTTCGACAGGATGGGACATGGCAGTTCCCTAAGCCGGGGGATGGGGAATGGCGGCGATCAATTCACGCGTATAGGCGGCCTTGGGAGCTTCCAGCACCTGCTCGGATGTCCCCTCCTCCACCATCTTGCCCTGGCGCATCACGATGACCCGGTCGCACAACAGACGCACCACGTGCAGATCGTGGGAAACGAAGAGATAGCTCATGCCGAGCGTCTGCTTCAGCTCTTCCAGAAGGTTCAGGACCACCGCCTGCACCGACACGTCGAGGGCTGCGGTGGGTTCGTCCAAAATCACCAGGTCCGGCTTCAGGGCGATGGCGCGGGCGATGCCGACACGGGCCTTCTGCCCACCGGACAGCTGGTGGGGAAAACGGTCCAGCAGGTCCAGGGGCAGGCCTGCCATTGTGGCCAGCTCCTCCACCTTCGCGCGCATCTGCGCCGCGCCGCGAATGCCGAACTGCTCGCCCATGCGCAGCAGCGGATCGGCGATGGCGCGCGCCGCCGTGTAGCGGGGATTAAGGCTGTCGGTCGGGTCCTGGAACACCATCTGGATGCGCCGGCGCATGGGATGGTGCGCGAACTCCTTCGCCGGTATGGCGCCGATGTCCGTTCCGTCGAAAGTGATCTTGCCGGAGGTGGCATCGATGAGACGCATGACGATGGTGGAGGTGGTGGACTTGCCGCACCCGCTCTCGCCCACGAGGCCGACGCTCTCGCCCTTCTTCACCTCGAACGAGAGCCCGTCGACGGCGCGGAAAATGGCCTCCTCCGGCGGCGCCTTCTTGCCGAACAGGCCGGCGAAAAAGCCCATCGGCACGCCCTGGCGCGGGTACTCCTTCAAGAGGTTTTCCACCTTGAGGAGGGGCATTCCCGATACTCCCGTCTCCCCGGCGGGGAGAGGGACGGGGTGAGGTGCGGGCATTGCCGATGAGACCGGAGCTTCCTCTCCCGCCGCCTGCGGCACAGCCCTTTCCCCCTCGGGGAGAGGTGGAGAAACAACGGGCACCTCGGGCAACAGATCGCTCAGCGAGATCCCCGGCCGTGGCGTCGCGCGCACCAGTTTCTGCGTGTACGGATGTTGCGGGGCGCGGAAAACCTGTTCGGCCGGCGCGGTTTCCACCACCTTGCCCTTCTCCATCACCACCACCGTGTCGCAATAGGTGGCGGCAAGGCCGAGGTCGTGGGTGATGAGGATGGTGGACATGCCCCGCGCCCGCGTCAGCTCGGTCACAAGGTCCATCACCGCCTTCTGGGTGGTGACGTCGAGACCGGTGGTGGGCTCGTCCGCGATCAGCAATTGCGGCTGGCACGCGAGCGCGAGCGCGATCACGATGCGCTGGCACATGCCGCCCGACAGCTCGAACGGATAGGCATGGTATCGCTCCTCGGGCCGGGCAATGCGCACCTGCTCCAGGATTTCGATCACCTTCGCCTTCACATTGCGCGGCTCGGCCTGGAGATGGTGCAGCAGCACGTCGCCGATCTGGTCGCCGACCTTGCGGATCGGATTGAGCGCCGCGCGCGGGTTCTGGAAGATCATGGAGATCTCCCGCCCGCGCAGGTCGCGCATGGTGCGTTCCGTGGCGTTGGCGACGTCGATGCCGGAGAAGGTGATGGTGCCTTCCGCAATCCGCCCTGCCCGGTCGAGGATGCGCATCAGGGTGTAGGAGGTGACGGACTTACCGGATCCGCTCTCGCCCACGATGCCCACGGTCTCGCCCTTGCGGACGGTCAGGTCCATCTGCTTGACCGCGGTCACGATGCCCTTGCGGGTGGCGAACTCCACCGTGAGGTGATGCACCTCCAGCAGCGGGCCGCGCGCATCCTCGGCGGGGGCTGGGGTAGAGGCCTGCGTCATATCGATCACACCATGCATGGCACGCCCCCTCAGGTGCGGCGCTGGGGATCGACGATGTCGCGCAGACCGTCACCCAGCAGGTTGAAGCAGAACACCGCGAACATCAGTGCGAGCCCGGGAAACAGCGCGATCCACCATTCGCCGGAAACGATGAAGGCCGACCCTTCCGCCACCATGATCCCCCATTCGGGGGTGGGCGGACGCACGCCGAGGCCGATGAAGGACAGGCCGGCGGCGTTGAGGATGGCGTAGCCCATGGTCAGCGACATCTGCACCATCATGATGGGCAGGATATTGGGCAGGATCTGCGTCAGCAGGATGCGCCATTCGCTGTTGCCGGTGAGCCGTGCCGCCTGGATGAAGCCCGACTGGCGGCGGATCGCCGCCTCCGCCCGTGCGACGCGGGCATAGAGCGGGAAATTGATGATGGCGGTGGCGATTACGATGTTGGTCACCGTATTGCCCAGCGCCGCGACGATACCCATGGCCAGCACGAACAGTGGAAAGGCCATGATGGTATCGGAGATGCGGCCGACGATCCGGTCCGTCCAGCCGCCGAAGAAGCCGGCCGCGATGCCGGCGATGCCGCCCGCCGCGAACACCAAAGCCACCGAGAAGATGGCGATGCCCATGTCCAGCCGGGTCGCGACGATCACGCGGGAGAACATGTCGCGCCCGAGCTGGTCGGTGCCGAACCAATGGGCCCAGGAGGGCGCCTGAAGCGCCGCCTTGGTATCGCTCGCGAGCGGATCATACGGCACGATATAGGGGCCTATGGCGGCCGCCAGGATCAGCACCAGGAACATGCCGAAGGCGAGGCCCGTGACCGGATTCTCCGAGATCACATATTTCGCATGGCGCAGCGTTGCCGCGAGCCCGCTGGAGGATGACGCCGATCCGCGATCGGCCGGGTTGGCGAGGGTCATGCTTCGCTCCGTGCGCGCGGATCGATGACGCCGTAGGCGAGGTCGATCACGAGATTGAGGACGATGTAGAGAACGGCCATGGCGAGCACGAAGCCCTGCACCGGCGCATAGTCCGAGGAGATCAGCGCCTCGACCGCATAGGAGCCGATGCCCGGCCAGGCGAACACCTTCTCCACCAGCACATTGGCGCCGAGCAGGAAGGAGAACACCATGCCGAGCGTGGTGATCACCGGCAGCATGGCATTGCGGAAGGCATAGACCATGATGACCTTGTACGGCGTCAGCCCCGCCGCCCGCGCCGTGCGCACGAATTCCGACGACAGCACCGAGAGCATGGAGGCGCGCGTGATGCGGGCGATCGGCGCGAGGGCAAAGATGGCGAGCGTTACCGTCGGGATCGCCAATTGGGCGGCGGCCGAGCGGAACGTCTCGAAATCCCCGGCAATCAAACTGTCGATGAGATAAAAGCCGGTGACCGTGGGTGGCGCCGTATAGAACACATCCAGCCGCCCGAGTGGCGCAGGCGCCCAGCCGAGCTTGAAATAGAACACATAGACCAGCAGCAAGCCGGTGAAGAACACAGGTAGAGACACGCCGGCGGTGGTGATCACGCGGCAGGCATGATCAATCCATGTGCCCTGCCTGACCGCCGCCATGATTCCGAACGGAATGGCGATGGCGAGCGCCAGGATGAGCCCCGAGAGCGTGAGTTCGGCGGAGGCGGGCAGCCGGCTCGCGATCTCGCTCGCCACCGGCTGGCCCGTGGAGAGCGAGGAGCCGAGATCGCCTTTTGCCAGCGCGGAAACATAGTCCACGAACTGCACGGGCAGCGGCTTGTCGAGGCCGAGCTTGGTGCGGATTTCCGCGATGGCCTGAGGAGTGGCGGCGGGACCGGCGAAATAGGCTGCGGCGTCCCCCGGCAGCACGCGGGTAAGCATGAAGGTCACGATCACCACGCCGATCAGGCTCGGGATCGCGGTGGCGATGCGGCTGGCGATGAGCTTCAACATCACAGCTTCCTTTCAGCTGGTGCGGGATACGCGCCCGCCCGCGATGCTCCCTTTCCACCCCTCCCCGAAAGACCGGGAACAGACCGCGCCTGCGCCCGTGAATCGGACCCCCTGCCTCCGCACCGAAGGAGTCCCTCTCCCCATTGGGTAGAGGGTGAGGGAGCCGCCGCAGGCGAGGGAGACGCGCGGAGGACGATACATTCAGCTCTTCACGAAGGAGCGATAGTCCAGCCGGCGGTGGAACCAGTATTCGTAGCCGGAGACGTTCTTCTGCATCGCGATGTTCACATACGGCTGGTAGAGCGGGATGCGGGGCACATCGGCAAACGCAAGGTCGATCATGCCCTTCACATCGGCATCGTAGGCAACCTTGTCGCCGTTCGCCGCTGCGGCGCGGGCGCCGTCGATGAAAGCATCCATCGCTGCCGATTTGTAGCTCATGGTGTTGAACACGGAATTTTGCCCGTGGTAGCACCAGAAGAAGAAGTATTCGGGATAATCCAGCCAACCTGAGAACACGTTGGTGAAGAGCGGCAGCTCTTTCTTGTTCAACTCCGTGCGCCAGTTGGCGCCGGGGATCTTGTTGATCGTGGTCTTGATGCCGAGTTCCTGCAGGTTTTCCTGCAGCAGCACGCACAAGGGCTCGTTCACGCCGGCAAAGCCGAGGTCGAACGAAATGGTGGTCTCGAGCCCGTTGGGATAGCCGGCCTCGGTCAGCAATTGCTTGGCCTTGACGAGATCGGTCGTGAACGGGGCGGGCTGCGGCCACACCGGCTGGCTCACGCCCCCCGGCGCAGCGCCGAACATGGGCTTGCCGAGCCCGAACAGAACCGCATCCATGATCTTCTGGTAGGGAATGGCATAGGCGATCGCCTGGCGAACCTTAAGATTGTCGAAGGGCGGCTTGGTGACGTTCATGCCGATATATTGCAGGCCGTTTGAATACGGCGTGGAGATGATGGTCAGCTTGCCGCTGTCCTTCAGCTCGACGAAATCCTTGTTGGGCAGGTCATAGGAGATATCCGCGTCGCCGCGCTCCAGCAGCGCGCGACGATTGCCGGCGGAGGGCACCATGCGCCAGATCACCCGCTTGATCTTGGGCATCGGGCCGCCGACCCATTTTTCGTTGCGCTCGAACACCACTTCGGTGCCGGGGGTCCATTTGGTCACCTTGTAGGCGCCGGAGCCGACAGTGTTCTGCTTGGCATATTCCAGGGCCCAGGGATCCTGCGCCGTCGCGTTCTTCTTCAGCAGTTCGGAATTCATCACGCACGGCACCACCACCGCCAGATCGGGAATGGTGAGGCGATCCTTGCGCAGGAAATCGACGCGGAAGGTGTGGTCATCCACCACCACGAACTGCTCCGGCTTCTCCAGCGAGCCGGCCTTCATCTGGAAGGTGGGGAAGCCGCCGACGCTGACCGCCCGGTCCATGGACCATTTCACGTCCTTGGCGGTCACGGGGGTGCCGTCCTGGAAGGTGGCGTTTTTCTTCAGCTTGAAGGTCGCCGACATGTCGCCGAGAGTCATGTCCTCGGCCAGCTCGCCCTCGATCTTGTCGCGGTCGTAATAGGGCGTGCCATTCACATCCTTCATGGGATGGGTGATCAGGCGATCGTAGCAATTCCAGCTGACTTCATAGCCGGGCACATTGGTGCCAACACCCTGGACGTCGAGATTGTTCGGCCCGCTCTCGGAGACGATCAGCAAGGTTTCCGAACGGGCCTGGGCCTGCGCGGAAGAGAACACCGCCGGTGCCGCAACCCCCGCCGCGCTGGCGGTGGCAGTTACAGAAGCCGTTTTGATAAACTCGCGACGATTCATGCCTTCGATCCCCATCTGAGAAAGCGTCCCTGCGCTCTCTCATTCAAGGGATGTGCCAATTGCATACCGTTTTTTAATTATCATTCATTTTCAAAGGCTTGGATAATAAAAATAGCTGCTAAGCCGGCGCTTATCTCAGGCTATTTGCCGTTAAATTAGGCATATGTGGCGTCATTGCATGCATTTGCACATGAGCGCGAATATACGAATATTCTACAAATAGCATCATGTTGGCACAACGGGATGTGCCGCGCGACGTGGGGTCGCGCGGCGGATGTTACTGCTATGGGACGGTCAGGTGGGGGGCGGGGCGGCTTCGGTTTCCGCAATATGGGCCGCCATCAGCCGGCGGTAGCGCAGGAACGAGAAGGGCAGGAAGCCGAGGTACAAAAGGCTGCACGCCGCGAGCACGGTCCAGGGGTAGCTGGCGAGCAGGCCGACGAACATGGCCACCACGACGAACAGCGGCAGCACCATGTCCCGCCGCACGCGCTTGCCCAGCGTCTTGCCGGAATAAGCCGGCACCTTGGAGATCATGAGCAGGCCGATGCACAGGCAATAGACCAGCGCCACCGGGGCCGTAGCGCCGCCGCGCGGCAGGCCGAGCAGGTCGAGATAGACGGGGAGCAGCGCCACGATGGCGCCGGCGGGCGCGGGGATGCCGGTGAAGAAGTCCGCCGCGAACGCCGGGCGGTTGGGGTCGTCAAGCATCACGTTGAAGCGCGCGAGGCGCAGCGCCGCGCAGATGGCGAAGATCAGCACCACCAGCCAGCCGATGGAGCCCACCATGTCGAGGCCCCACAGATAAAGGATCAGGGCCGGGGCGCAGCCGAAATTGACGAAGTCGGCGAGGCTGTCCAGCTCCGCGCCGAAGCGGGAGGTGCCTTTCAGGGCCCGCGCCAGCCGGCCATCGACCCCGTCCAGGATGGCGGCGAAGACGATCGCCGCAAGCGCCAGCTCCAGCCGCCCCTCGATCGCCATGCGCACCGCCGTGAGGCCGGAGCATAAAGCCAGCAAGGTCACGAGGTTCGGCAGCAGAACGCGGACCGGGATCTTGCCCAGGCGCCAGACCTGCGGCGTGCCCTGCGGATCGAGGGGAGGAAGGGAGGCGGCCATTTCTCAGCTCACGCGATAGGCGGTGTCGCGCACGCCCGGCGCGGCGAAATCGGCGATCACGGTCTCGCCCGCCGTGGTCAGCTGGCCTTCCGCCACCTGCACCCGCGTGCCGACCGGCAGATACACATCCACCCGCGAGCCGAAGCGGATCAGGCCGAAGCGTTCGCCCGCGCCCAATTCCTCGCCCTCGCGTACGAAACACACGATGCGCCGCGCGATCAGGCCGGCGATCTGGACGCAGCCGATGGGGCCGGCGGCGGTGCGGAACACCAGGCCGTTGCGCTCATTGTCCTCGCTCGCCTTGTCCAGGTCGGCGTTGAGAAAAATGCCCGGCTTGTAAGCGACGCGTTCGATGCGGCCGGAGACCGGGGCGCGATTCACGTGCACGTTGAACACGTTCATGAAGATCGACACGCGCAGCAGGGGGGTGTCGGAAAGGTCAAGCTCCCGCGGCGGGACGGCGAGCGAAATCTGCGACACCGTGCCGTCGGCGGGCGCGACCACGAGCCCCTCGCGCAACGGGGTCACGCGCGGCGGATCGCGGAAGAACAGGGTCGTCCAAAGGGCGAGCCCCAGCGCGATCATGCCGAAGAAAGTGGAGACCATCAGCAGGCCGAGGGCGATCACCACCGCGATGGCGATGAAGGGATAGCCTTCGCGATGGATGGGAACGAGGCTCTTGCGGACGGACGCGACGATGGACACTCAAGTCTCCGGATCAGGCCGCGCGTTCGGGGCGCGGAGAAAACAGGTAGTCACCCCCTGCCCCGCCGTCAAATGGCGATCGTGCGGCGCGCGCCCGGCGCGGGCCGCCGGGAGGGGGCGGGGGAAGGGACCGCGGTTTTTCGCGCAGGCGTTTTTTCAGGTCTTTGCGCGTGCATCTGGCGGGAGTGCTCCAGGCCCGGCGCGGTGTTCCGCAAAATGTTTCACGTGAAACCAAGGACTTGCGGCAGACGAACAGTGGTTTCGTGAGACCTCTCCGCCGCTTTTCGCCGCACGACACCGCCATTTCGGGCGAATGTTCGCCGCGGATTTCGGCAGCGCGCACGCGAGCCTGAGCATCCGGCTTTCCGCTCGGGCGGCGGGGAAGCGCGGGGAGGCAGCGCCTTTAAATTGGGCAGTCGGTGCCGGTGGAGGGGAGACGCCCCCTCACCCGCCCGCGGCGCGGTCGACCTCTCCCGACGGGGAGAGGTGAGGAGCCGGCCAGCGCGGCGCCCGCCGCTGCAAGAAGCCCCCCTCTCCCCAACGGGTAGAGGGCTGGGGGGCAAGACACGCCTTTAACCCGAACACCCCAATCCGCGCGATGAGGTCTTGCGTACCGCCCCTCCCCTCGGCAAAACCGAGGCGGGGCAGGACCTGGGGGATATGACTTCTCTCGTCACACGCGCGAGACGCTTGCGTCACGAACAGACCTCGGCCGAAGCGGTGCTTTGGCGCCTGCTGCGGGGGCGTCGGTTCGTGGGGTGGAAGTTTCGCCGGCAGCATCCCGTCGGCCCGTTCGTGGTTGACTTTGTCTGCCTCGCCGCATCGCTGGTGGTGGAGGTGGACGGGGTCACCCACGATGGCGTCACGGAGCGCGACCGCGATGGCCGACGCACCGCCTATCTGCATGCGTGCAGGTTCAGACTCGTGCGCGTGTCGAACCAGGATGTGTACGATAATCTGGATGGCGTCGCCGAGATGCTCCGGCAGGAGCTAGAATTGCCGTTCCGCTGAGCCCCCTCACCCGCCCGCTGCGCGGTCGACCTCTCCCCGTGGGGGAGAGGTGAGGAGCCGGCCAGCACAGCGTGCGGCGCCGCGAGAAGCCCCCTCTCCCCGCCGGGGAGAGGGTTGGGGTGAGGGGGCGGCCAGAGAACGCGCGCCCGGCCCGACGCCATCAGGCCGCCGAGCTCGCCTCGTCCTCGTGATGGTCCACCAGCCGCACCGCCGGCGCGGCATCCGTGTCGAGCACCGGCACGTGACTTTCCTGCGCGGCGGCGAGCTTTTCGCGGGCGTCGTCCGCTTCGCGCTGGCGCCGCCAGAGCGCGGCATAAAGACCGCCCTTGGCCAGAAGCTCGGCATGGCTGCCGCGCTCGGCCACCGTGCCCTGCGACAGAACCAGGATCTCGTCGGCGCCGATCACCGTGGACAGGCGGTGCGCGATCACCAGCGTCGTGCGCCCTTCGGACACCCGCTCGAGGGCGTTCTGGATTTCCTTCTCCGTATGGCTGTCCAAAGCGGAGGTCGCCTCGTCCAGCAGCAGGATGGGCGGGGCCTTCAGGATGGTGCGGGCAATGGCGACGCGCTGCTTCTCGCCGCCGGAGAGCTTCAGCCCGCGCTCGCCCACCTCGGTCTTGTAGCCCTTGGGCATGGCGCGGATGAAAGGATCGATCTGCGCCAGCTTCGCCGCCTCCTCCACCTCCGCCTCGGAGGCATCCTGCCGGCCGTAGCGAATGTTGTAGGCGATGGTGTCGTTGAACAGCACGGTATCCTGCGGCACCATGCCGATGGCGGCGCGCAGGCTCTCCTGCGTCACATCGCGAATGTCCTGCCCGTCGATGGTGATGCGCCCGCTCTTCACGTCGTAGAAGCGAAACATGAGGCGCGAAATGGTGCTCTTGCCGGCACCCGACGGCCCGACGATGGCCACCGTGCGCCCCGCCGGCACCTCGAAGGAAATGCCCTTCAGGATCTCGCGGTCGTTCTCGTAGGAGAAGCGCACATTCTCGAAGCGCACCGTGCCGCCATTCACCTGGAGCGCCCCGGCGCCCGGCTTGTCCTCGATCTCGGGATCGCGCGAGAGCACGGCGAACATGGCCTCGATATCGACGATGGCCTGCTTGATCTCGCGATAGATCATGCCGAGGAAGTTCAGCGGCTGGTACAGCTGGATCATCATGGCATTGACCATGACGAAGCCGCCCAGGCTCTGGCGGCCGGAGCGCACGTCGAACGCCGCCAACACCATGGTGGAGGTGAGCCCCAGGGTGAAGATCGCCGCCTGCCCCGCGTTCAGCCACGCCAGCGAGGTGAAGGTGCGCACGGTGGCGTTCTCATAGCGCGCGACCGAGCGGTCGTAGCGCGCCGTCTCCCACCGCTCGGCGCCGAAATATTTCACGGTCTCGTAATTGAGCAGGCTGTCCACGGCCTTGGTGTTGGCCTCGGTGTCGCTCTCGTTCATGTCGCGGCGGATTTGAATGCGCCACTCGCTCGCGGCATAGGTGAACCAGGTGTAGAGCGCCACCGTCACCGCCACGACCGCCACATAGCGCCAGTCGAAGACGAAGGCGAGGACCACCAGCACCAGCACCATTTCCAGCACGGTCGGCGCCAGCTGGAGCACCAGCATGCGCACGATGGTCTCTATGCCCTCGCGCGCCCGCTCCAGCACGCGGGTCAGCCCGCCGGTCTTGCGCTCCAGATGGAAGCGCAGGGAGAGCGCATGCATATGCTCGAAGGTCTGGAGCGCCAGCTTGCGCACCGCGTGCAGCGCCACCTTGGCGAAGATGCCGTCGCGCAATTGGGTGATGCCGGCCATCACCAGGCGCGCGCCGCCATAGGCGAGCGTCAGCAGCACCGGCGCGGCCAGGAACCAGGCGATATCGATGTCGCCCTGCCCGTCCGGCCGGGCGGTGAGCGCGTCGGTCGCCCATTTGAAGAAGAAGGGCACCGCCATGGTGGCGAGCTTGGCGAGCACGATCAGCGCGCTGGTCGCCACCACCCGCGCCTTGAGATCGGCGCGATCCTGTGGCCAGAGATAGGGCCACAAAGCGGCGACGGTTTTCGTCAGGGCGCCGCCGGCGGCCGCAACCGCCTTGAAGGCGCCGCGTGCTGTCTCCCGCGAGGCGCGGGCCGTTGAAGAATCGGACATCAAAACCTACTTATTCTTGAAGCGCTGCCGTGCGCGCGGCATCGCCCGCCGAAGCGAGCGCGGCGAACAGGCCATCGAGGCGGCCGCGCAAGGCGCTCAGCGCCGCGTGGTCGATGCAATAGCAGGATCGCGGACCGTCCAGCGTGGCGCGCACCAGGCCCGCTTCCGCGAGAACCTTTATGTGTTGCGACACGGTCGATTGCGCCAGGGGGAGACCGGCGACGATTTCCCCGCACACGCAAGCCTCGTGGCGCGCGAGGGTCTCGAGCACCTTGAGGCGCGCGGGATGGGCGAGCGCCCGCAATTGCAGCGCAAGCTGCTCCGATTCGGCCGAGGAAGGGAAAGCATCAATCATCGGCCATCGGCGATAAACGATGATCTGAACCAAAACAAGGCGGGGTCGTTGTTTTCTCCCGCGTCACGAATTCGTCGCGGCGCATCATCAATTTGAAGGAGCCGGCGGGTAACGTCGGCCATGTGACAGACAGTGAACACACATATCAAAGCAGGCCCCATGGCACGTATCGAAAGCGTGTGCGTCTATTGCGGTTCCTCCCCGGGCTCGGACCCGATCTTCCTCGAGGAAGCCCGCCGGTTCGGCGAAATCCTCGCCCGCAACGGCGTGCGCCTCGTCTATGGCGGCGGCGGCGTGGGGTTGATGGGGGAAGTCGCGACCGCCGTGGCGCGCAACGGTGGCGAAGTGACGGGCATCATCCCGCAATTCCTGATCTCCCGCGAACGCGCCTTCGACCATGGCGGCGAACTCGTCGTCACCACCGACATGCACGAGCGCAAGAAGCTGATGTTCGAGCGCGCGGACGCCTTCGTCGCCCTGCCGGGCGGGGTCGGCACGCTGGAGGAACTGGTGGAGCAGCTCACCTGGGCCCAGCTCGGCCAGCATCGCAAGCCCATCCTGGTGGCGAACATCGCCGGTTTCTGGGACCCGTTCCTGTCGCTGCTCGACCATATGCGGGCGAACGCCTTCATCCGGGGCACGACGCCGGTGAACCTGCTGGTGGCGGAAGATGCCGGACAGATCCTGCCCATGCTCCAGGCCGCCGCGGCCGGGGTGAAGGAAGCCGACATCCACGCCGCGAGCACGGCCATCCAGGGCATGTGAGCGCTTAAAGCACGCTCCGGCCTGGGGCGTTCAGCCCCGCGCGGCGGGCGCGCCGGCCTGGATCAGCTTCCAGGTGATGGAATCCAGCAGCGCCTCGAACGAGGCGTCGATGATGTTGGGCGAGACGCCGACCGTGGTCCAGCGCGCGCCGGTCTCGTCCGCGCTCTCGATCAGCACCCGCGTCACCGCGCTTGTGCCGCCGTCGAGGATGCGCACGCGATAATCGGTGAGCCGCAGCCCCGCGATATAGGGCTGGTACTTGCCGAGATCCTTGCGCAGGGCGAGGTCGAGCGCGTTCACCGGGCCATTGCCCTCGGCGGCGGAGATCAGGGTCTCTTCGTCCACCTTCACCTTCACGACCGCCTCGGCCACGGTGGCCAGCTCGCCGCGCGCGTTGTAGCGGCGCTCCACCTGCACGGAAAACCGCTCCACGAAGAAGAAATCCGGCACCGAGCCGAGCATGCGCCGCGCCAGCAGGGCGAAGGAGGCGTCCGCCGCCTCATAGGCATAGCCGAGGTGCTCGCGCTGCTTCACCTCGTCCAGCAGCCGCACCAGGCGGGGATCCTGCCTGTCCACGTCGACGCCGAGCCGCTCCAGCTCGGCCAGCACGTTGGAGCGGCCGGCCTGGTCGGAGACCAGCACCTTGCGCCGGTTGCCCACCTTTTCGGGCGGAACATGCTCGTAGGTGGTCGGGTCCTTCATCAGCGCGGAGGCATGGATGCCGGCCTTGGTGGCGAACGCGCTCTCGCCCACGTAAGGCGCATGGCGGTTCGGCGCGCGGTTCAGCATCTCGTCGAGATGGCGCGAGACCGGGGCAATTTCCGCGAGCGCTCCAGCGGTCGCGCCGAGATCGAACCGGCTCGCGAACGGCGCCTTCAGCGCCAGGGTGGGGATGAGCGAGCACAGATTGGCATTGCCGCAGCGTTCCCCGAGCCCGTTCAGCGTGCCCTGGATCTGCCGCGCGCCGGCCAGCACGGCGGCCAAAGAATTGGCAACCGCCTGTTCGGTGTCGTTATGAGCATGGATGCCCACATGATCGCCGGGCACCACGGCCGTCACCGCGCCGACGATCTGCGAAACCTCATGCGGCAGGGTGCCGCCATTGGTGTCGCACAGCACCACCCAGCGCGCGCCCGCCTCATAGGCCGCGCGGGCGCAGGCCAGGGCGAAGTCCGGCTTCTCCTTGTAGCCGTCGAAGAAATGCTCGCAATCCACCAGCGCCTCGCGCCCGGCGGCCACCACCGCCGCGACGCTCTCGCGGATCGAGGCGAGATTCTCCTCTTCGCTGGTCTCCAGCGCCACCCGCACCTGGAACGCGGACGCCTTGGCGACCAGGCACACCGCGTCCGCCTGGGCCGACACCAGCGCGGCGATGCCGGGATCGTTGGAGGCCGAGCGCCCGGCCCGCTTGGTCATGCCGAAGGCGGCGATCTTCGCCCGCGCGGGGCGCTTTTCCGCGAACAGCGCCGTGTCGGTGGGATTGGCGCCGGGATATCCGGCCTCGGCATAATCGATGCCGAGCCGGTCCAGCAGGCCGATGACCGTGAGCTTGTCGGCCAGGGTGAAATCGACGCCCTGGGTCTGTGCCCCGTCGCGCAAGGTGGTGTCATAGAGATAAAGGCGTTCGCGCGCCGGATCCGGCGCGGCCTGCGGGGCGGAAGCCGCGGCGGCGGCGGTCATGACGATTGGGCCTTCAGCTCCGGCAAGGTCTTCTGCATGGTGGTGTTGCCGAGCCACGCATTGCCGAGCGGCACCGTGTTGCGCCGCTGGGGCACATAGCCGCGCCGGGCGAAGAAGCGCTGCGCCGTGTCGCTGGCGTCCACCGTCAGGGTTTCCTTGCCGCGCGCCTTGGCGATGGTCTCCGCCGCCTCGCACAGCAGCGTGCCGACGCCCTTCCCGGCGACGCCCGGATGCACATAGAGCATGTCGATCAGCTCATCGCCCTTGAGCGCGATGAAGCCCACCGGCGTGCCGCCCATGGTGGCCACCAGGGTCAGCTCCGCCGCGAGGCGGGCACCGAAGGCCGCCTCGTCGTCGGCCGCGCCGATCCAGGCTTCCTGCTGGTCGGTGTCGTAATCCTCGCCGGTCAGTTCCTCAACCGAGGCGCGGAAGATCGCCGCCAGCGTCTCGGTATCCGAGGGCAGCAGCGGCCGCAGCGCCGGGCGCGGCAAGGCATCGGCGGCTTCGGAATCGGGGGTCTTTGCCATCACCGCGTCACCTCCCAGGAGGTGGTTCCGTCCTTGCCGTCCATCAACACCACGCCCTTCGCCGCCAATTGCTCGCGGATATGATCCGCCGCGGCGAAGTCGCGGGCCTTGCGCGCCGCGTTGCGGGCGGCGATCAGCTCTTCGACCATGGCGGGGTCCACCGCCGCATCCTGGGCCTGGCGGGCCCTCCACTCGCTCTCCGTCTCCTGCAGCAGGCCCATGAGATTGGCCGCCGCCTTGAAACGACGCTTCAGCGCCGAGGAGGAATCCACATCCTCCGCGACCTCGGCGAGATGATGCAGATGGGTGATGGCGGACGGGGAGTTCAGGTCGTCCCCCAGCCGCTCGGCGATCTCCGCTTCGAACGGATTTTCACTCTCGCTCTCCGCCGGCTCGTCGCCGACGATGCGATACCATTTGTCCAGCGTCTTGGCGGCAAAGCCGATGCCCTGCCGGGTCCAGTTGATGGGCTGGCGATAATGGGTGGAGAGCATGGCGAGGCGCAGCACCTCGCCCGGCCAGTCGTTCAGCAATTCGCGGATGGTGACGAAATTGCCCAGCGACTTGGACATCTTCTCGCCTTCCAGCATCAGGAAGCCGTTGTGCATCCACACCCGCGCCATCACGCCGCTGTCGAACGCGCAGCGGGTCTGGGCGATCTCGTTCTCATGGTGGGGAAACACGAGATCGATGCCGCCGCCATGGATGTCGAAGGTCTCGCCCAGATGCTTCCACGACATGGCCGAGCACTCGATATGCCAGCCCGGACGGCCCGGCACGGCGATGCCGCAGGGCGAATCCCACCCCGGCACGCCCTCCGCGCTCGGCTTCCACAGCACGAAGTCCATGGCATCGCGCTTGTAGGGGGCCACATCCACGCGCGCGCCGGCGATCATCTCGTCCAGCGGGCGGCGCGAGAGGCGGCCATAATCCGGCATGGCCGGCACGTTGAACAGAACGTGATCCTCCGCGACATAAGCGTGCCCGGAGGCCACCAGCCGCTCGATGAGGATCTTCATCTCCGCGATATGCTCGGTGGCGCGCGGCTCCACCGTGGGGCGCAGGCAGCCGAGCTCCGCCGTGTCCTTGCGGAACCAGTCGTAGGTCTCCTCGGTCAAATCGCGGATCGAGATCGAGCGCTCGGCCGCGCGCGCGTTGATCTTGTCGTCCACGTCCGTGATGTTGCGCACATAGGTCACGTGCCGCTCGCCATAGAGGCGCCGCAGCAGGCGGAACAGCACGTCGAACACGATCACCGGCCGTGCATTGCCGATGTGGGCGTGGTCATAGACCGTGGGGCCGCACACATACATCCGCACATTGGCCGGATCGATGGGCCGGAACGGGTCTTTCGACCGGGTCAGGGTGTTGTAGAGCCGCAGCTCCATGGATCGTGTGCTCCCCTTTGGACCTATTGGACGCGCTGGCGCCGCTCCGGGCCGGCCGGGGCGTCCAAACTCCTCAAGAGGGGTGCAGCATAGGACGGCCGCGGCCAGCTATTCGGGCTAACCGCAGATAATCGACAGGTGGGCGCGCGGGCGCGCTGAAATCTGGCCGTTCATGGCGCGGGACAATGGGAGGCGATCACGCAAGCGTCAAGCCGATTCCGCGCTCCGGCGGGCGCTTTATGGCCGCGCCGCCGATTTCAGCCGGCGCGATCGTGCGCCCGCCTCGTGCCCCAGGGATAGGGTTGACCAAAATGCTGCGACGCGGCTATGCCAATCCCGCTTCGGTATCGCGTATCTGTTTCGCGCGTCATTCCTGCGGCCCCCGCGCCTGATGTCGGTATCAGGCCCTCGGGTCCCTCAGAGGTTCCCGATCTGCCCATGCAGAAACCCGCTTTGCTTCTCGCCGCCGCTTTCATGCTCGTCTCGGGCGCCGCGTCGGCGGAGACGCGAATCTTCCTGATCGAAAATTCCGACGCCTATGGCGTCGACATGTGCCTGGCCAACGGCGAACGGTGCGGCGAACAGGTCGCCACGGCCTGGTGCCACACCCACGATTATACGCGCGCTCTCGACTATGGCCGGATCGCCGACGCCAGCGGCATCGTCCCCATCGCCAGCACCCAGCAGACCCCGCGCGCCGTCTGCACGGGGCAGAACTGCCCCGCCGTCGTCGCCATCACCTGTACGCGCTGACCGTTCACACGCGCTGAATCCCGCGCGCGCAGCGCCGCTGCCGCGCTATTTCAGGAAATCGGCACAACGCGGCACCTCGCCCGAGGTCCCCCACGGCATGATCGGCACGGTGGAGGTGGAATTCTTCGGGCTGCCGTCGATCAGCTTGTCGGAATAGACGAGATAGACCAGCACGTTGCGCTTGGTGTCGCAGCCCCGCACGATCTGCATCTTCTTGAAGAAGAAGGAGCGGCTCTCGCGGAACACCACGTCGCCCTGCTCGAACTTCTTCGTGAACGAGATCGGGCCGATCTGCCGGCAGGCGAGGGAGATGTCCGAAGTCTGCTCCGCCACCCCGACCATGCCCGAGATCCCGCCCTTCTCGGGCGTGGTGTAATGGCAGGCGACGCCGGACACCACCGGATCGTCGATGCCATAGACCGCGAGCTTGTCGTCGGGGGTCAGGAATTTCCACACCGTGGACTTCTTGAAGATCAGGTCCGGCTCCTGCGCGCCGGCCGCGGAAGGTGCGGCAATCGCGAGCGCCAGCAAAGCGGCTATCCAGGTCGGCCGAAACATAAGCTCAATCCTCACAGAAGGACGCGGGTTCACGATGCTGCGACGCGGCAGGCAGACGCCGCGATTGACGCCACCGTTCCGTCGTGACACCTCTCCCGCGACAAAATCAAGACGCCCCAACCAAGACATAAGAACGAAGACGCTCAGGAGATCCCCATGGATACCGCACGCCGCCGTTTTCTCGGCGCTTCCGGCACCGCGATCGCCGCGACCGCAGCCACCACCCTCGCCATGCCGGCGCTCGCGCAGAGCCAGCCTGAGGTGAAGTGGCGCCTGACCTCTTCGTTCCCCCGTTCGCTCGATACCATCTTCGGCACCGCGCAGACTCTCTCGAAAATGGTGAGCGAGGCCACCGACGGCAAGTTCCAGATCCAGACCTTTCCGGCCGGCGAAATCGTGCCGGGGCTCCAGGCGCTCGACGCGGTGCAGAACGGCACGGTGGAATGCGCCCAGAGCGCCACGTATTTCTATATCGGCAAAGATCCCACCCTGGCCTTCGGCACCGGCGTGCCGTTCGGCTTCAACTCGCGCCAGCAGCATTCCTGGTGGTTCTTCAGCGGCGGCGCCGACATCATCAATGGCGTGCTGGCGAAGTACAATACGGTCGGCATTCCCATGGGCAATTCCGGCACCCAGATGGGCGGCTTCTTCCGCAAGGAAATCAATACGGTCGAGGATCTAAAGGGGCTGAAGTTCCGCATCGGCGGCATCGGCGGCCAGGTTCTGGCCAAGCTCGGCGTGGTGCCGCAGCAATTGCCGCCGAGCGATGTCTATCCCGCCCTGGAGCGCGGCACCATCGATGCCGCCGAATTCGTCGGCCCCTATGACGACGAGAAGCTCGGCCTCGTGAAGGTGGCGAAATATTATTACTACCCCGGCTGGTGGGAAGGCGGCGCCATGCTCCACCTGCTCATCAACAAGGACCAGTGGGACAAGCTGCCCAAGAATTACCAGGCGATTCTCGCCAATGCCTGCGAGGCCGCGAACAATTGGATGCTGGCGAAATACGATGCGGTGAACCCGCCCGCCCTGCGCCGGCTGGTGCAGCAGGGGGCGGAGCTGCGGGCCTTCTCCACGCCGATCCTGGAAGCGGGCTACAAGGCCTCGTTCGAGCTTTACAACACGCTGGCGGCGCAGAATCCGAGCTTCAAGCAAGCCCTGGAAAGCCTGGTCAGCATCCGTTCCGAACAGCTGCTGTGGTGGCAGATCGCGGAATATTCCTACGACAGCTTCAACATCCGCATGCGCGGTCGCTCCTGACGGCGGACGGACTTTTCCAGCCCCGATCAAACTTTCGTCACCATTGACCGCCCCGAATGGCGCTATAAGGGCCTCGGTGATCGGCCTGGGTGGGTCCGAACAGGGTAGAGAATGAAATCGGTTCGCGTGTTCGGCCTGTGTCTGGCCCTCATGTCCGGCCCCGCGCTGGCGCAGGCCCCCGGCCAAAGCTACGGGGCGCCGCCGCCCGGCTATGGCGCTCCCCCGCCGGGCTACGGCCAGCAGGCCCAGGCCCAGCCGCAGGGCGGCGCGAGCCAGGGCGCCGGCCCGAGCTGCCTGCAATTGGAAGGCGCCCTCGCCTCGCTGGACCGCAGCACCAATGATCCCAATAACGGGCGCGCGGCGCAGCTGGCGCGGATGCGCGGCGATCTGGACCGGCTGAACAGCCAGGCCAAGCAGATGAATTGCGACGCGCCGCGCGGCTTCTTCATTTTCCAGGGCCCGCCGCGCCCGCCCCAGTGCGACGTGGTGGACGACCAGATTTCGCGCCTGCGCGCCTCCATCGCCAGCGCCGAGCGCGGCGGCGACCAGGACGGCCAGCGCCGCCAGCTGATCCTCGCCCTGGCGCAGGCCAATTGCGGCCAGCAATATCGCGCCGCCGCCCAGGCCATGGGCGCGGGGCAGCCGGCCCAGCGCCAGCCGCCGCGTCAGCGCAATTTCTTCGAAGCCCTGTTCGGCGGTCCGGTGAACAGCGAGCCGGAGGAAGGCGGTCCGGGCCTCGACGTCGCGCCGATGGAGCTGCCGAAATCCTCCACCTATCGCACCGTGTGCGTGCGCACCTGCGACGGCTATTATTTCCCGATTTCCTACGCCACCGTGCCGTCTCGCTTCGCCAGCGACGAGGCCCAGTGCCGGCGCCTATGTCCGGCAACGGAAGCGCAGCTCTTCAGCTATCGCAACCCCGGCGAGGACATCCAGCAAGCGACCTCCATCAACGGCAAGCCCTACATGTCGCTGCCGACGGCGCTGATGTATCGCAAGCAGCTCGTGCCCACGTGCTCCTGCCGCGCGCCGGGCCAATCCTGGTCGCAGGCGCTCTCGGGCCTCGAGGATTCCTCCACCCTTCAGAAGGGCGATATCCTGGTGACCGAGGAGCAGGCCAAGGAAATGTCCCAGCCGCGCCCGGCGACTGATCCGGCCTCCGCCGGCGCCAAGGGCAAGGCCGCGGCGGCGACACCCTCGCGCCCGGCCACCGCGCCGCTCGACACCGCGCCCTCCACTTCGGCCGCGCCGCTGGCGCCCGCCGCCGAGCAGCCCGGCCGTCGCCCGGTGCGGGTGATTCCCGCGCCGGAAACCGGCTCCTCCACGCAATAAGCGCGGGCCCGCGCCGGCCGGCATCGTGCCGGCGCAGGTCTAGGACATGAAGATCGCGCGGTTGCGCCCGGCATTCTTGGCGGCGTAGAGGGCGCGATCGGCGCGGGCGAGCACGTCGAACACGCTCCCATCCGCGGCGCAGCGCGATGTGCCGCCGATGCTCAGCTGCACCGGGATCCGCCGTTCGCCCACGGCCACCGGCGCGTGGGCGACCTCGGCGATCAGCCGGTCGGCGAGCGCCATGGCCATGCGCGGCCCCGCGTGCGGCATCAGCACCGCGAATTCCTCACCCCCCATGCGCGCGATGGCGTCCTCGCTCCGCAGGATCTGGCGGCACAGCTCGGCGACAATGGAAATCACGGCATCCCCGGTGGCATGGCCATGGGCATCGTTGATCGCTTTGAAATGGTCGATGTCCAGCATCAGCATGGACAAATCCGTCTCCTCCAGGGGCGCGGCAAACTCCGCTTCCGCCTGCTCCAGGAAACGCCGGCGGTTGAGCAGCCCGGTCAGCGGATCGGAGCCCGCGAGGCGCCGCAGATCCTGTTCCAGCTGGCGCTGGGCGGTCACATCCGAGAGCACCAGCACATAGGTCTGCCCCACCCAGCGGAAGCGGAACTGCACCGCCCGGTCGGTGCCGTCGCGGCAGCGCACCAGCCATTCCGTCTGCTGGATCGACTCGGGATCCCGCGCCACGGCGGCCATGCGCTGGCGCCATTCCTCCACCACCAGGGCACGCACCTTCGGGTCGGGAAAGCCGAGGCTCCACCAATCCTCGAAATGCACGACGGCGTGTTCGGGGTAGAAGAACAGATCGTCCGAAGCTTTGTTGTAGAGCAGCGCGTTGAGATCCCGGTCGTAGAGTTCGACGCCGACAGGAAGCGCATGAAGGATTTCAGCAAGCGAACTCGGCCACTCGCCCTGCCCCGCCACGGCCGGGAAGACGGTGGCCAGCCAGCGCCCCGGCGCCTCCGGCAGCGCGCCGAGCGAGAAGGTCAAGGTGCGCACGCCGTGCGTAGTGCGGCAGGGCAAGCGCAGCACGGCACGGGCCTCGCCGCGCGCCGTGGCGCCTTCCATCGCGGCGCGCAAAGCCTCCGGCACCTCGGCGCCGAGATGCGCCGCCGCGCTGGGCAGCGGGCCGAGCTCGAGGCCGAACAACCGGGATGCCGCGGGATTTGCCGCCTCTATCGTCATGGGCGGCTCGTGGAGTACCAGGAGAGCCGCATCCACATGCTCGAATAAAGGGCTTTCTCCCCAGTGCGTCACCTCATCCACTTTACGCCGGACCCCACTTCGCCTCGCCTTTCAGGCAATTGAAGTGTAGTGCCGGCGCAGGTTCTGGGGAATGCAAATTTACCGGTACAACAGCACCTCGGCGCCATGACGGCGTCGTCTCGCCTCGCCCCGGCTCGCGGGCGCTCTTTCCAGATGGAACCGCCATGCCGTTTTCCACCTCTGCGATCCTGCCGATCGGAATGCTGATTGCCTCGAACGTCTTCATGACCTTTGCCTGGTACGGGCACCTGAAATACAAATCCGCGCCGATCCTGCTGGCGATCGTGGCGAGCTGGGGCATCGCCTTCTTCGAATACTGCCTGGCGGTGCCGGCGAACCGTATCGGGTCGGCCGCCTATTCCACCGCCCAGCTCAAGACCATGCAGGAGGTCATCACGCTGGTGGTGTTCGCCGGATTTTCGGTGCTGTATCTGAAGGAGCCGCTGGGCTGGAACCACGCGCTGGGGTTCAGCTTCATCGCGCTTGGCGCCTATTTCATCTTCCAGAAGTTCTGAAGATCAGGCGCGGGCGCGGATCTGCGCGTTTCATAGGGGAAGGCGCGGCCATGCATGGACGCGCCGAAACTTTGAAAAATCGTCGAACGAACCGAAGCCGGATCGGAAAGATCAGCGCGGCATGCGACGGCGGTTGGCGCGAACCGGCACCGGCTGGGGACGCGGCGCACGCAGGCGCGCCATGAGCGTCGCGCCCGCCAGGGCCACGAGGCCGAACAGCGAGAGCGAGAGCAGCGAGGTGGAGAGGAGCGAACTGGACATGGTCGCCTCCGCGGCGTTGAGGACCGATGCGCTTGCGCGATCGAAGGACAGTACCACGGTTACGGCGCAAATCGCCAACATCAACGCAATCGTGAGCGCGACCTGTGCGAGCGCATCGCCCTGCTTGTGATTGCGCACCGCGCGCGCCAAGGCCTCGGGATCGGCGGAGGAAACGCCGTGTTCGAGCACGGCAAACTCACGAAACTCAGACATCGCTTCGCCTCGGACGTTTCGACTGACCTATAGAAGCCGGATTGCCGCGAATCGGTTCCCTGCGACTCACCAAGAGTTGCTCTTCAAGCAAGCCGCGATTGTGGCGACGCCACGGCAGGTGCTGGAATAAGCGTGGCGTTTTCGTGACTTAGATCACGCGAGCGCGAGTCTTTACGTTGGATAAGGTTGCAGAGCGCGCGCTCCGGTTCTTCCGCGCGCACTCTTACATTATCCGGTGAAGCTTGCGTCAGGCTGCCTGCTCCAGGGGGCGCCAGTCGATCTGGACATGATCGGGCTCGCGCTCCACCCGCTGCAGCCACGCCTGGACCGCTCCGAACGGGGAGAGGTCGAACTCGCCTTCGTGGGCAACGTGGGTGTGGGCATAGAGCGCGATGTCGGCGATGGACAAACGCTCGCCCACAAAGAAGGCGCGGCCCTGGAGGTGGCGCTCCATGACCTTCAGAGCGCCATAGCCCTCCTCCATCCAGCGGTCGATGTCGTGGGTGCGCAGTTCGCGCCCGCCCCGCACCTGCTGGAGCCAGAACCGCGCTTGCCCGATGCCCGGCTCGTGGTTGTTCTGCTCGAAGAACATCCAGCGCAGGGTCTCCGCCCGCGCCAGAGGGGCGGCGGGCAGCAAAGGCGTGCCGTCGGCCAGATAGAACAGGATGGCGTTCGACTCGGCCAGCGTCGCCCCGCCGGGCAGTTCGAGCAGCGGCACGCGCCCATCGGCATTCTTGGCGAGGAATTCGGGCGTGCGGTGCTCGCCGGAAAGAATATCCACCTCGGTCAGGCGGAACGGCAGGCCGAGCTTCGCCAGCAGCATTCGCACCTTGTACGAATTTCCCGATGCCTGGGTGGAATAGAGCGTCAGCACGGCATTTCCCTCTCGGCCCCCGCCTAGATGGAGGGTTCCGCAGCCCCCCGCAAGACGCGGCGCCGGGGGTGGGCGCCGGCAATCCATCAGTGCATTGCGTCCCACCCATTCACATTGCTTGCTTGTCCGGGAAATCGCCCTCGACTAATAAAGTGCCGCATGCCGGCTTGCCTTGCGGTGGACCGGCGCTTCGTCTCACCCTTCGCGTCCGACGGAACCAGCGCATTCGCGTGCGGCGCCGCCGGCCTGCGTCCGGAGTCAAAGGCCATGAGCCTCCTTTCGCCCGCTTTGAAGCGCATCAAGCCCTCGCCGACCATCTCCATCTCCAACAAGGCGCGGGAGCTCAAAGCGGCCGGCCGCGACGTGATCGCGCTCAGCGCCGGCGAGCCGGATTTCGAGACCCCCGAGAACATCAAGGAAGCCGCCATCGCCGCCATCCGCCGCGGCGAGACGCGCTATACCGCCGTGGACGGCATTCCCGAGCTGAAGGCCGCCATCGTCGCCAAGTTCAAGCGCGACAACGGCCTCACCTACAAGCCGAGCCAGGTCTCGGTGGGCACCGGCGGCAAGCAGGTGCTGTTCAACGCGCTGGTGGCCACCGTCGGCCCCGGCGACGAGGTCATCGTGCCGGCGCCCTATTGGGTGAGCTATCCCGATATCGTGGAATTCTGCGGCGGAACGCCGGTGAGCGTGCCCACCACGCTTGAGGACAATTTCAAGCTGCGCGCCGACGTGCTGGAAGCGGCGATCACGCCCAAGACCAAGTGGCTGATCTTCAACTCCCCGTCCAACCCCTCGGGCGCGGCCTACACCCATGACGAGTTGAAGGCCATCACCGACGTGCTGGTGCGGCATCCCCATGTGTGGGTGCTCACGGACGACATGTACGAGCACCTCGTCTATGACGACTTCAAGTTCGCCACGCCGGCCCAGGTGGAGCCCTTGCTCTATGACCGCACGCTGACCATGAACGGCGTGTCGAAGGCCTATTGCATGACCGGCTGGCGCATCGGCTACGCCGCCGGCCCCGAGGCCCTCATCAAGGCCATGGGGACGCTGCAGTCGCAGTCCACCTCCAACCCCTCCTCGATCGCCCAATGGGCGGCGGTGGAAGCGCTGAACGGCCCGCAGGACTTCATTCCCCGCAACAATGCGGTGTTCAAGGAGCGGCGCGACCTGGTGGTGTCCATGCTCAACCAGGCCAAGGGCCTCACCTGCCCGAAGCCGGAAGGCGCCTTCTACGTGTTCCCCTTCTGCTCGGGCACCATCGGCAAGAAAGCCCCGTCCGGCAAGGTGATCGCCACCGACGAGGACTTCGCGACCGAATTGCTGGAAGCGGAAAATGTGGCCGTGGTGCACGGCTCGGCCTTCGGCCTCGGCCCCGCCTTCCGCATTTCCTATGCGACCGCCACCAGCGATCTGGAAGAAGCCTGCACGCGCATCCAGCGCTTCTGCGGGGCCCTCACCTGAGCCCCGCCTTGCGTCCAGCGTGACTTATTCGTCGCAGGGCGCGCGGAATCTTCAAAAACCGCGCGTCTGCGATGGAACTTGAGCCTTTGGTAAGCGTTGGCGGAACACTTGGTCCAGGCTAAGGCTTAACGGCGCCGGCCCTGCCCCCCCGCCAGCCGGCGTTTCATTGGAGGAAGCATACCATGAAGATTGCTCTGAAGGCCGGCTTCGCTGCCGCTTTGGCCGCGTCTGCCCTCGCGCTCGGCGCCGCGCCCGCCGCGGCCCAGACCCGCATCCAGGTCGGGACCCTGGTCTGCCAGATGGCGCCGAACGTTGCGTTCATCATTGGTTCGATCCGCGAAATGTCCTGCACCCTGCGTCCGGCGGTTCGCCACGTTCCCCGCGCCTCCTACACCGGCACCGTGCGCCGCTTCGGCCTGGACATCGGCGTGAATGGCCAGGGCACCCTGATGTGGACGGTGCTCGCGCCGACCCGCAAGATCAGCCCGAACGACCTGCGCGGCACCTATGTGGGCGCCTCCGCCAATGCCGCCTTCGGCGTCGGCCTCGGCGCCAACGCGCTGGTCGGTGGCTCCAACAACACCATCGCCCTGCAGCCGCTCTCCGTCGAAGCCCAGACCGGCGTCAACCTCGCCCTCGGCGTCGCTGACCTGACCCTGCGCTGAGCCTGGCGGCCAAGGCGCATCATTGCGCCGATCGTCGCATGCTTTGTCCCGCCGCCTCGGCGGCGGGACATTTCAGGGCACCGAGCCCGACTTTAGGTATATTCCTCTATTGTACCCCTTCCGTCGCGGACGTACGACTGAGCCGTCAGACAATTGGGGGATTCCATGCGAATCTATACAGTAATTGGCGCCCTGCTGGCCGGCGGCCTGATGGCCACCTCCGCCCTGGCGCAGACCGCGCCGAAAATTCAGGTCGGCGTTCTGCAATGCAAGGTCGCGCCTGCGGTCAGCTTCATCATCGGCTCGGTGCGCGACATGAGCTGCCAGCTGCTCACCGGCACGCCCAGCGCGCCCGTGGTGCGCGCGTCCTATAAGGGCACCGTGTCGCGCTTCGGCATCGATATCGGTGTCAACAACGCGGGCACGCTCAGCTGGGCGGTGTTCGCCCCGCACACCTCGCCCGCGGCCAGCGATCTCGCCGGCAAATATGTCGGCGTGAGCGCCGATGCGGCCTGGGGCCTCGGCGGCGGCGCGAACGTGCTGCTCGGCGGTTCCAAGAGCACCATCGCGCTGCAGCCGCTCTCGCTCCAGGGCACCACCGGCGTCTCGCTCGCTGCCGGCGTTTCCGACCTGACCCTCACCCCGGCAAAGTGAAGCCGAACGGAGGACACGACATGGCCTCGCTCCTCCGCTCCCTTCTCCTCGGTTCGGCTGTGATGCCGGTGCTCGTCGCGCCGCTTGCGGCCGCGCAACTCGAACTGGTGCCGGGAGCGGATCAACCCGCCCCGGCCCAGACCGCCGTGCAATTGCCCACCATTCAGGCGGTGCAGGCCCCGGCCCCGCAGGCCGCGCCCGTGGCGCCCGCCCCGCCGGCCCCGGAGCCCGCCAAGACCGAAATGCAGAAGGTGGAATCCGGCCTGCTGGAATGCCGGGGCGAATCCGCCATCGCCTACGGCTTCGGCTCCACCCGCAAGGTGGAGTGCGAATTTCGCCCCGCGCTCGGCATGAACCAATATTACACCGGCACCCTCGACCGGGCGGGCCTGGATTTCGGCGTCTCGGACCAGGGCAGCATGCTCTGGGCGGTGCTCGCCACCACGCCCAAGCTCGGGCCGGGCGCGCTCTCGGGCCAATATGTGGGCCTCTCCAGCGGTGCATCGCTGGGTCCCGGCTTTTCCGCGAACGTGCTGATGGCCAAGGACGCCAAGCTCGGCATCGCCCTGCAGCCGCTGAGCGTCTCGGCCGACAGCGGGCTCAGCATCTCGCTCGCGGCCGCCACGCTCACCTTGCGCGCCACCCTGCCCCCGGTTCGCACCAACGAGCAGGTGCTCTCGCGCTGACGCGGCGAGCCCCCGCGACGGGTGGCGGAGGTCTCACGCCACCGTGAGACACATACCCCAATACCGTTTACACGGGCGTTTGAATTGCCTCCCCCAGCGTTGGCTCCCAATGCTCCGAGCGACGGAGGCCATTCATGCTCATTCGACAGAAACGCGGCTGGGAAATCCCGGAAAGCCAGGCGACGCCCGAAAGCGTCTTTCTCTCGCGGCGCGCGCTGCTGGGCGCAGGCGCGGGCTTGATCGGCGCCGGCGTTCTTCCCGGCCTCGCGGCGGCGCAAGGCGCAGCCCAAGCCGACCCGTCCGCGAGCCTCTATCCCGCCAAGCGCAATCCCACCTACACGCTCGACCGGCCGGTGACGCCCGAGGACGCGGCCAGCACGCTGAACAATTATTACGAGTTCGGCACCAATTACGATGTCGCCAAGGCCGCCGCCAAGCTGAAGGTGCGCCCCTGGACGGTGCATATCGACGGCCTCGTCGAACAGCCGCGCGATGTCGCCATCGACGATCTGCTCAAGGCCATGCCGCTCGAGGAGCGGCTCTATCGCCACCGCTGCGTGGAAGCGTGGTCCATGGCCGTGCCCTGGACCGGCTTTCCCCTGAAGGCACTGGTGGATTACGCCAAGCCGCTGAGCGGGGCGAAATATGTGCGGTTCGAGACCTTCCTCGACCGCGACGTGGCGCCCGGCCAATATGGCCGCTTCTATCCCTGGCCCTATGTGGAGGGGGTGACGATCGAGGAAGCCACCAACGATCTCGCCTTCATGGTCACGGGCATTTACGGCAAGCCCGCGCCCAACCAGTTCGGCGCGCCGCTGCGCCTGGCCCTGCCCTGGAAATACGGCTTCAAATCCGCCAAGGCGATCGTCAAGATCTCGTTCGTGGAGAAGCGGCCGAAGAGCTTCTGGGAAGTGGTGCAGGGCGCCGAATACGGCTTCTGGGCCAATGTGAACCCCGCCGTCTCCCATCCCCGCTGGAGCCAGGCGACCGAGAAGGACATCGCCACCGGCGAGCGCCGCCCCACCCTGATTTACAACGGCTATGGGGAATATGTCGCCTCGCTCTACACCGGGCTGGAGAAGGAAAAGCTCTTCATGTGAGCGCGCTTACCCGCGCGGCGGCACAGGCGCCGCCGCCGGGTTCGCTAGCGGCACGAGGGCCGGCGTGGTGAGTTTCAGCCGCGCCATTTCCTCGGGCGTGAAATAGAACAACTTGTCCTTCGGCGTCTCCATGGCGCGCAGCCACACTTCCAGATCCACCCCCATGTCGCGCAGATAGCGCTGGCATTCGGCGGACACCCGCTGCGCCTGCGCCATACCGTCGGGCGGTGCGGTGCCTGCCGGCACGGCCGCGCCATACACCTGGTGGACACCAAGCGCGGCCTTTTTCCCCACCCGCCGCTCCGTTCCGCCGGAGAACACCAGCGGGCAGGAGGAGGCGCAATACGCGCCCGTCGGCACTTCGGTGGCAAATCCCTTGGCGCGGATCAGCCGGCCCATGGCGAGCGCATCTTGAACCGAACCGCCGGGCGAGCGCAGCACCACGGTCTTCACATAGGAACCGCGCTTCTCAACCTCCGCCGCGAACAGGGTCGCCGTGCCGGGCGCGATGGTCCCGGTCGCGGCAAGGCGCCCGTCGCTTTGCAGGTCGAACGTCATCGGCGCGTTGAGCGCATCATCCGCCGCGGGCGCCTCCGGCCCGCCCTCCCGCGCCGGACCGAGGGGCGCGGCGGGCGGCGTCTCCAGGCCAGGAACCGGCGCCGAGAGCGCGGCCTGGGCTTTGCGCAGCTGGCCGAAATCCTGCACCAGCATGGCGGCGCTGGCGATCAGCAGCGCCGCGAACAGCAAATGCAGCAAGGCATCGTCGGGGCGCCGGCGCCAGTCGCGCAGCGCCTGAAGGAAGACGGCCGGGGTCATGGCGATCAGTCGCGCTTGGCAGGGCGCAGGCCGTGGCCGTGCAAGGTCGTCACCTTTTCCTCGTCCGCGGGCTCGGGCGGCTGCACCGGCTGCGGCGGAACCGCTCGGGCCGTCTCGGGATGCGGCGCCTCCGCCGGTTCGGCGATTTCATCGCGCTGCGGCGCGGCCGGCGCGACGGCGAGGTCGGGAACCAGCGGCGCGCGCAAATCCGCATGCGCCTGCTCGACCGCGCGGGCCATGCGCAGGGCGGCCAGAAGCTCGCCGGCGGTCATGGTGTCCGTGCCCGCCTGGGGCTGGCCCTCGCGCCGCAGGCTGGCGTGCACGATGCACAGGATGAACACGAGCACGGCGGGCAGCAGGTCGATGGAGATGGCGCCGGCCCAGCTCGGGATGAAGTCGGAGGCATAGCGCAGCACCGCTTCGGCGGGCGAGATGTGCTCGAAACGCGGCGGCACGTAAGCCGGCATCTGGATCACCTTGTCGGCGGCGCCCGCGAGCGCTTTCGACTGCGCCGCCACCGCGCCCTGCACGCGCCCCACCACCTCGTTCTGCCGCCCGACCACGTCGGGCGAGCGCCCATCGGCGGCGGGGGCGATGAAGCCGGAGGCGAAATCGGTGGCCGCGCGCTTCACCGCCGGCGCGATGGAGGCTTGCTGGAGCGCGGTCAGCACACCGGCGAGCGCGGTCGCCTCGCCACCAAAGGCATCGGCGCGCGGCGTCACGCGCCCCGAGCCGGAGGCCAGCTCGCGCATGGTGGCGAGATGCTTGGCGCCCTGGTCGTACGCCTCCTTCACCTTGTCGCCGGAGGACGCGACCTCCTTCGAAAGGGCGCCGAGCTGGCTTGCCATCTGCGTCAGCAATTGCACCACGGTGCCGGACCCGGTGGTGCCGGTGAGCGAGCCGGTGCGCTCGGCATCCGCCAGCTGGGAGAAGCGCGCCGCCGCCATGGCGATATCGGGCGCGAGACCCTGCGCGGCCAGCGCCTTGCCGTGATTTTCCTCCAGCGCGCGATCGTACTCCTCGATCGCCCGGCCCATGTGCTGCTCGATGGCGGCGGAGCCCGCGAGCGCACTCGCATTCAGCCACGAGCACATGGCGACGATCATTACTGATCCGAGGGCCATGGCGCCGAACATCAGGGCCCGGCTCGCCGCATCCTCCACATGGGGCAGGAAGCGCATCATGAAGGTCCAGAAGGCATAGATGCCGACGGACACCGCGACCGAATAGATGATGGCCGCGAAGAACACCGCCGTGGCGCTGCCGTCCAGCAATTCCCGCACGCCGATATAGGTATAAACACCGCTTGCAAGGGCAAGCACCATCAAGCAGATGCGCGCCGTCGTCTCAAGTTGACGCACACCATCCCGCAGGGCCGTGGCCATGGCGATCTCCATGCACGCCCCGCGGGGCTGCATCAATGTCTGTAGGAACAGTCAGATGATGCAGGATTAACCATGAAATCCGACGGCATTTTGTTGCCATTGCGCCGATTTCGGCCGTGTCGCGTTCAAGCTTCCTCTACGTTCGCCCGCCGCTCCGGCTCGGCGAAGCCGGCCACCATGCCATCCGCCTCGAACGGCCGCGCAACCTCCACGAAGGTGTCGGGGTAGAAGCCGTTGAAATGGGTGCGCAGGGACAGGGAATAAGCCCCGATATGGCCGATCTCGATCCAGTCGCCGGTATCGATGCTCTCGGGCAGATAGAAGGGCCGCGAGAGCACGTCGACGCTGTCGCAGGTGGCGCCATAGATGCGGAACGGCACAACCTTGTCCGAGGAACCGGCTCGCCGCCGGCGGGCGGGATCGGGAATATGGCGGGCCGGCAGCAGGATCTTGCCGGTCCAGCTATCGGACAGCGAGGCCCAGATGCCGTCGTTGATATAAAGCCGCTGCCCCTTCTTCAGCAGCACCCGCACGATCACCGAAAAGGCGCGGGCGACGATCACGCGCCCCGGCTCCGCCACCAGGGGCGTATCGGCGAAGCCGTTGCGCTTCACCGCGTCCATCACGGTGCCCATCAGCTCCGGCAAGGGCGGCAGGGCCGGCGCCGGGCGGCGCGGGTCCTCGGCGTAATGGGCCGGAAACCCGCCGCCGATGTCGAGCGCCGCGATCGGCACCTTGGCGATGTCCCGCACCTCGGCGGCGGTCGAGATGGCGCGCTCATAGGTGGCGGGGTCCACCATTTGGCTGCCCACGTGAAAGGCGATGCCGCAGCGAAAGCCGATGTGGTGGATGCGCTGGAGCAATTCGGCCGCGTGCATGGGCGCCGCGCCGAACTTCTTGGAGAGTTCGTAGGCCGCCTCCCCCTTGCTGGCAATGCGGACGAACAAGGCGATCTGCGTCGGGTCGAGATCGAGCGCCCGCACCATGCGCAGGATCTTGGCGACCTCGTCCTCATGGTCCAGCGCCAGCACGGAAATTCCGTAGCGCTCCAAGGCGAGGCGGATATCGGACTGCGCCTTCACCGGGTGCATGTAGAGCAGCTCGGCCCTCGGCGCGGCGGCACGGGCCGCGGCAAATTCCGCCGGGCTCGCCACATCGAACGCGGCGATGCCGAGGCCGGCGAGGGTTTCCAGCACCATGGGCTCGCCATTGGTCTTCACCGCATAAGCGGTCTTGCCGGGAAAGGCGGAAACAAAGGCACGCGCATCCGCCCGCAGCACCGAGGGGCGGAAGCAATAGACCGGCTGGTCCGGCCGCAGGCGCAGCGCCGCCTCGCGCCCGGTCTCGAAGCGCGCCAGGGCGCCCGGCCCTTCTCCCACCGCTTGCGATGCGCCGATGATCTCGGGGGCGAAGCGGGTGTGCGACATGCGGGCATCCCTCTCGTTGATGCTGCGGCAGCGTGATGGCGGGGCGGCCTTGCCCATGGCGCCCGGGCGGGCGCGGAGTTCGGTCCGAAGCGGCATGATGCCGGAATTTCGCAGCACAAGGATGGCGGGACGATCGCTTTTTCGGCCGGTGTGTCTCTGCTGCGCTTGACCGGGACAATTGCCGGTTCCATCGTCCCGCCAAATATCGGATTGAAGTGACGGGAGAGTGGGAATGGGTCGCACGATGCGCAGCGGGCGGGCTTTTGCCGGGATCGCGGCCCTGTTGGCCGGTCTCGCCGTTGGAGTGCCTGCCAAGGCTGCGAGCATTCTCGACAATTTCTGGCTGCCCAACGACAGCTATAGCGGCGACCTTCCCGCCTGCACCGAGCCGCTCGCGCTCGGCACCATCTCCATGCGCTTCGCCGAGACCGAGCGCATGTATTGGAACGCGCCGCTGAACATCGTGTCCTATTCCAACGTGCGCGAAACCGCCTTCCGCCCCTGGGGCGAGGCGTTCCAGCCGCGCCGCTATTGCACCGCCAAGGTGGTGCTCTCGGATAACAAGATCCACCAGATCGACTATTCCATCATCGAGGACTCGAGCTTCCAGGGCTACACCTGGGGCGTGGAATGGTGCGTCCAAGGGCTCGACCGCAACCTGGCCTATGCCCCCGGCTGCAAGATGGCCCGTCCGTGATTAGACGCTTCTGCGCCGCCGCGCTGCTGCTGCTTCTCGCGGCGGCGGGTGCGGCGCGGGCTGAGACACCGGGCACGCCCGGCGCTTTTGATTTCTATATCCTCGCTTTGTCCTGGTCGCCGACCTATTGCGCGGAACAGACCCGTTCCGAGGGCGCCCAATGCCGCACCGGCCGGCCGTTCGGCTTCATCGTCCACGGCCTGTGGCCGCAGAACGAGCGCGGCTATCCCCAATCCTGCCAGAACCCGGCCCCCTACATTCCCAACGAGACGCTCAACGGCATCCAGGACCTGATGCCGAGCCGCGGTCTCGTGATCCATGAATGGCGCCGGCACGGCACCTGCTCGGGTCTTCCGCCCGAGGCCTTCTTCGCCAAGCTGCGGGCGGCACGCGAGAAAATCACCATACCGGCGGCCTTCATCGCCCCCGCCGAGGCCAGCACGGTCACCCCCGCCGAGGTGGAGAGCGCCTTCATCGCCGCCAATCCCGGCCTCACGAACGAGATGATCGCTGTCGATTGCGGCGCCAACCGCTTGCGCGAAGTGCGGGTTTGCTTCAGCAAGGACCTTACATTTCGGCCCTGTCCCGAAGCGGACCGGCGGGGATGCCGGGCCGGGCGCACCCTGCAGGTTCCCCCTGTGCCGGCGCCCGCGCGATAGGGCGCAGCGAAAGCCGACGCCGCCCATGACGTATCGCCGATGAATTATCGCCACGCCTTCCATGCGGGAAACGCCGCCGACGTGATGAAGCACGCCGCCCTCGCCCGCGTGCTCGCCTATCTCAACAAGAAGGACACGCCCTATCGCGTGCTCGATACCCATGCGGGCGCCGGGCTCTACGATCTCGGCGGCGCTTCGGCGCAGCGCACCGGCGAAGCGGACGCGGGCATCGAGCGCGTGCTGGAAGCCGACCTTCCCGCCCCGGCGGCCGAACTGCTGGCGCCCTATCTCGACGCGGTGCGCCATCTGCGCACCTATGCCGGCGCGCGCCGCTATCCCGGCTCCCCGGCCCTTGCGATGGCGCTCGCCCGGCCGCAGGACCGCTTCCTGTTCTCCGAACTGCATTTCGAAGAGCGCGCGAAGCTGGAGAAGAATGTCGGCGATGATCCGCGCGTGAAAGTGCTGTCGCAGGACGGCTGGAACGCCATCGCCGCCCATCTGCCGCCGCGCGAGCGGCGTGGGGTCGTGCTGGTGGACCCGCCGTTCGAGGAAGGCGGCGAGTTCCAGCGCCTCGTCGGCGCCCTCACCACCTTTCGCGAGCGGTTCGCCACCGGCATTCTGATGCTCTGGTATCCCATTAAGGATTTGAGGGCCGTGGATGCGTTCCGCCGCGAGGTGGCCCAGGTGGGCCTGCCGAAGACGCTGCGGGTGGAGCTGGATTTCGCCGAGGTGCGCACCACCACGGCCCTCTCGGGCAGCGGGCTCATTATCGTCAATCCGCCCTTCACATTGGCGGACGAGATGCGGGTCATCCTCACCGCGCTCGCGCCGCTGCTCGCCCATGACGGCAAAGGCCGCTCGCGCATCTCCTGGATCGTGCCCGAGCGCTGAGTTCGCGCCCTGCGCGCACCCCATGCGAAAAAATCCGCGAAGCCCCTTCTCGCATATGGCAAAGGGGTTTAGCTCTGCTGCGGGACCCTCACGCCAGAAGAGCCAGCCTCATGCGCCTGCGTTATTCGCCTTCCTCGCCCTTCGCCCGCAAGGCGCGCGTCGCCGCCGACCATCTCGGTATTCCGCTGGAGCTGGAAACCGCCGACACCATGAATGCGGAAGACACCGTCCGCCAGCAGAACCCGCTCGGCAAAATCCCCGTTCTGCTGCGCGACAACGGCCCCGCCCTGTTCGATTCCCCGGTGATCCTCGCCTATCTCGACCATGTGGCGGGCGGCGGACGCATCCTGCCCGAGGAGGCCGACGCGCGTTTCGCCGCCCTGCGGCTGGAAGCGCTCGCCGACGGCATCATGGATGCCGCCCTGCTGCAGGTCTATGAAGGGCGCTACCGCAGCGCCGACAAGCGCGTCGAAAGCTGGGTGGAGATCCAGGCCGGCAAGGTAGCCCGCGCCCTCGCGGAGCTGGAAGCCGACCTGCCGCCCGAAGGCGAGCCCAATGTCGGCGACATCACGCTTGCGTGCGCGCTCGAATATCTGGACTTCCGCCTCCCCGGCACCTGGCGCGAGGGCCATCCGCAGCTGGTGGGCTGGCTGGAGCGCTTTTCCGCCCGTTGCCCGGTGTTCTCGGCCAGCAAGCCCGGCTGAACCGCATGCCGCCGGTGATGCCGCCGGCGGCAATGCTTCCAAAGCGGAAGCATCTCATCTTGACCTCGCGCCGCTCTGCGTGCTGGCTGAAGTAGGTTCAGCTCGCCGGTCCTTCCGGGCCGGAGCGAACCACCAGCGTCGTTCTCCCGGGACCAAACCTGGCGGGCGGCGGAGGCCCGGTGAGAAATGTCCCATCTGCTGATCGTGGATGATGAGCCCGAATATCTCGACGAATTGATCGAGGCCCTGGGGTTCGACGATCTGAAGGCCCATTCTGCCCGCAACGCGGCGCAGGCGCTGGCGCTTGTCCACACACATCCGCAAGTCAACGTGGTGCTCACCGACATCCGCATGCCGGATCTCGACGGCATCCGCATGCTCAATGAAATCCAGCTGCGCTATCCCGAGCGCGCGTTCAAATTCATCGTGATGACGGGGCACGCCTCCTCCGAGGACATCACGCGGGCGGTGAATGCCGGCGTGGAGGCATGCCTGCCCAAGCCGCTCGTGATGGAGGAGCTGCAGCGCGTGCTCAACCGCGTGCTTGCGCCCAGCGGCGGCGATGGAAAGAGCTGAAGCGTGCGCAGGCTTCTCCGGCTCTTCCAAGCCCTGAACCTCGGGCGCCGCGCCCTGGTGGTCCTCGGCTCGATCATGTTGCTGGCCTCGATCACCCTGGTTGGGGCGATCTTGCTGTTCACGTTGCATCACAATGCGGAAGTGAAGGAATTCCGCGAGCTGGCGCAGCGCAACGCCTATCTGGTGCTCAACAGCTTCGACCAGACCGTCGCGCCCATCGATGCGGCCCTGCAGAATTTCGACCGGGAATTCTCCGCGAAATGGACCCGCCAGCAGGCTCATGAGGCGCTGCGCGGGTTCTCCCTGCCGAGTTCGATCGTGCTGCTCAGCATCGTCGACCGCAACGGCAAGCTGGTCGCCACCAGCTCCGACCAGCCGGACTATGCCGCCCCGCAGATCGACCTTTCCGATCGCGAGCATATACGCGTGCACATGGACGGCAGCGCGGGCGAGAGCATGTTCATCTCCAAGCCCGTGCTCGGGCGGGTGTCCAAGCAATGGACCATCCAGTTTACCCGCGCATTGCATGCGGAGGACGGCAGCTTCGCCGGCGTGGTGGTGGCCTCGTTCAACATCCAGGAATTCCTCACCCTCTACAGCCGCGTGCGCACGGAGCCCAACGCCCTGATCGCGCTGATCGGCTTCGACGGCGTCGTGCGCGCGCGCGCCTCCGCCAACACCAGCTTCGGCGGCGATGTTTCCGGCAGCCAGACCTTCAAGCGCATGCTGACGATGAACGAGGGCACCTACGAGACCAGCAGCGTCATCGATGGCATCGACCGCATCGGCTATTTCGTGCGCTCGCAACGCTATCCCATCATCGTCGTGGTCGCCTTCGACAAGGCTTTCGTGTGGGCGCAGACGAACGATTTCCGCAAGGTGATCTGGATCACCTTCATCGGCCTGTTCCTGATGCTGGCCGCCGTCGCGGTGATCGCCGCGCGCTACCTTCAGCTCCAGGATCGCATGCGCACCGGCATCATCGAGGCGAGCGCGCGCCAGCGCGAGGCGCTGTTCCTCCAGGCCATCGGCCGGGTGCCGGGGGTGTGCGTGATCCATGTCACGGTCGATGGCGTGGCGCAGGTGAGCGAGGACGAGGGCAATGTGATCGCCGAGCTGATGTTGGATTTCGTCTCCACCGATACCTTCCGCGCCACCCTCTCCATGCTGCGCCGTCCCCTGCTCAGCCTGGAGCATTTCACGCGTGACGGGCAGGAATACGAGGTCCAGGTCGTGATTGCGCCGCTGGAGCCGATCCGGCCCGGCAGCAATCCCGGCGCGACGCAGGAAGTGGTCGTGTTCGCCCTCGACCAGACCTCGCAGCGCATCGAGGCGAACAAGCTCTACCAGATGTCCAAGCTCGCCTCACTCGGCGAGGTCGCCACCGGGCTTGCCCACGAAATCAACCAGCCTCTGGGCGTGATCCGCCTCGCCGCCGCGAACGGCCTCACCGGGCTGCGGCGCGGCCTCGCGCACGATCATTTGGAATCCAAGCTCAACCGCATCCTCCAGCAGACCATCCGCATGAGCCGGATCATCGACCACATGCGCATCTTCGGCCGGACGAGCGACGAGGTGTTCGCCCCTTCCGAGCCGACGGAATCCATCGAGGGCGCGCTCCAGGTGGTGGGCGCGCAGCTGCGCCTGCAGAACATCACCGTCCAGGTGCGCGGCCACAGCGACCACGATTGGGTCATGTGCCGCCAGGACCAGCTGGAACAGGTGCTCATCAACCTGCTCCAGAACGCGGCCGACGCGATCAACGAAAAGCGTGCGCGGGGCGGCGGCGAGGCTCAAGGGCTCGATACCATCGAGCTGTCGGTCTCCCCGTGCCGGTCGGACGGGCAAAAGCCGATGGTCTACATCCGCGTGAAGGACAATGCCGGCGGCGTGCCCGACGCGGTCATCGAAAAGGTGTTCCAACCCTTCTTCACCACCAAGCCGGTCGGCAAGGGCACGGGTCTCGGCCTGTCGGTCAGCTTCGGTATCATCCGCGATCACGGCGGCACGCTGAGCGTGGAGAACGATGCGACAGGCGCGGTGTTCACCATCGCGCTGCCCGCCGTGCCCGCAGACATGACCGGCGAGGCCCGGCCTTACCGTGGCGCAAGCGCGGGCATGGCCTAGAAGACCGCGCCGCAGGCACCGCAGTCGCCACAGCGCGATCGGCCCACGCATCATCCGTGACGCAGCAAAAAGGGCGCCCTTTCAAGCGCCCTTTTTGCCAGGGTTGGCCTGCTTTGGTGAAATGAATGGCGCGTTCGCGCGAAACGCTCTAGGCGCCCGCCAGGGCCGGCACGGACGGCACATAATAGCCCGGCTGCGACGGCACCGAGCGGAAGGCTTCCGAAATACCCATCACGGTTTCCGCCCCGCCCAGAAGCAGATAGCCGTCCGGACGGGTGACGCGGGCGACCCGGCCGAGGATATCCCGCTTGGTCGCGGCGTCGAAATAGATCAGCACATTGCGACAGAATACGATGTCGAACATGCCGAGATTGCTGAAATTATGCAGCAGGTTGAGCTTGCGGTAATCGACCATGGCGCGCAGCGCCGGCTTCACCCGCCAGTTGTCGCCATCCTTCTCGAAGTATTTCAGAAGCAATTGCACGGGCATGCCGCGCTGAACCTCGAACTGGGTGTAGCGCCCCTGCCGCGCCCGCTCCAGCACTTCCCCCGACAGGTCGGTGCCAATGATTTCCACCCGCCGTCCGCCGGTGAGGTGCGGGTTCTCCAGCAGCGTCATCGCGATCGAATACGGCTCCTGCCCGGTGGAGGCGGCGGCGCACCAGATGCGCAGCGGCTCGCCCGGACGGCGCGCCGCATTCAAGGTCGGCAGCATGATCTTGGTGAAGTGCTCGAACGGCGACTTGTCGCGGAAGAACAGCGATTCATTGGTGGTCATCGCCTCGAGCACCGCCTCGGCGATGACGCCTGATGGCTGCTCGCGGATGATCGCGGCCATGCGGGCGAAATCGGGAAGCTCGAACTTCCGCAGCAGCGGCAGAAGACGGCTTTCCAGCAGATATTGCTTGTCGCTTGCGAGGATCAGCCCGGAATGGACTTTCAGGAATCTGGAAACCGACTCGAAGTCAACTGCGGAGATCATGCCCGTCCCCCCATCAGCAGGCGCGTGACCTTGGCGCCAATATTGTTTAAGGAAATCAATTCGCTGGCGTTCCCGGCCGCATAGGTTGCGCCGGGCATTCCCCAGACGACGCTGGATTCCTCGTCCTGCACGATCACACTGCCCCCGGCATCGGCGATGACGCCCGCGCCCTTGGCGCCGTCGCTGCCCATGCCCGTGAGCACGATGGCCAGCACATGGCTGCCATAGATCGCCGCGACGCTGTCGAACAGCGGGTCCACCGCGGGCTTGCAGAAGTTCACCGGCGGACCGTCCGACAGGCGGATGACGGTGTCGTTGCCCGATTTTGCGAGCAGCATGTGCTTGCCGCCCGGGGCGATATAGATGCGCCCCGGCTTGAGGATCTCGCCATCCACCCCTTCGCCCGCCGTGCGCGCGGCCGCGCGCCCCACATGCTCGGCCAGGATGGCCGTGAAGGTGGGCGGCATGTGCTGGGCGATCACCACCGGCACATTGGCGAGGGCGGCACCGAAATCGCTGAAGATTCGGGTCAGGGCCTGCGGCCCTCCGGTGGAACTGCCGACCGCGATGATCTCCACCGGCGACATGGAATAGGGGCGCTTGCGGGCGATCTTCGCCGCCCCGCCGGCAGGAGCCGCCGCCGGGGTGCTGGACACGGCAGGCCGTGCCACCGCCGGCTGCTGGGGCGGGATCCCGCCGGTCGGCGCCTTGACGGCTGCGGGCGAAGCCGGAGCGGTCCCGGCCGCAGAGGCTGGCGCGGCCGCAGGGCGCAGCGGGGACGCAGCGGGGGAGCCAGCCGTGGCCGCACCGCGTCGCCTGGCGCGATCGACCAGCCCGCGCAACTTGCCGAGCAGCTCGGTGCGGAACTCTTCCGCCGCGATGTTGCCGCGCTCCGCACTGGGCTTGGCGAGATAATCGGCGGCCCCGAGGTTCAGCGCCTTCAGGCTGATCTCGGCCCCGCGCCTTGTGAGCGCGGAGGCCACGAGCACCACCGTATTCGGCCGGCGCTCCAGGATCAGCGGCAAAGCGGTGAGGCCGTCCATCTCCGGCATTTCAAGGTCGAGAATGATGGCATCAGGCGTCGTGCGCACCACGTCGTCCGCCGCGCGCTTGCCGTTGGAATGGGTCGCGACCACCTCGAAGCTTTTGTCGCTGTCGAGCCAGCTGGAGATAATGCCGCGCACGAACACGGAATCATCGACGATCATCACGCGTATCGGTCCGCCAGCGGGCGGAGTTCCGGGGGGCGTCAGCGCCTGCGGGCTCATGTCACTGCCTTTTCCAATGCGCCGACTTCCTCCAGCTTCTCGCGAAGCAGATCGAAGTCGAAAGGTTTCATGATGTATTCGTTCGCGCCGGCCGCAATCGCGGTCGAGATGTGCGCAAGATCGTTTTCAGTCGAACAGAAGATCACCAGCGGCACCAGGCCCGCCGGCCGCGCGCGCAGCCGCGTGAGGAAGCCGAGCCCGTCCACCACCGGCATGTTCCAATCCAGCAGGATCACATCCGGCAAGGCGACGTCGCATGCCGCGAGGGCTTCCAGGCCGTTCGCCGCCTCGGTCACACTGAAGGATAAGTCTTCCAGCATGCGCCGCGCGACTTTGCGCACGACGCCGGAATCATCGACCACAAGGCAAGTCTTCATGGGTTCATCCTGTTGGGCGGCCGGGCATCACGCCGCGCGATCGGTGGTGAGGCGGGCCAAGGCGAGTTCGACATCCAGCACCAGCAGCAGCTCGCCCGGCAGGCGATGCACGCCGACGGTGAGGCCGGCCCATTGCGGGTCGAGATTGGTGGGATTGGCCTCGCACGCGGCGTGGTCAAGCATCATCACCTCACCCATGGAATCGATGATGAGCCCGTAGGATTCGCCCTTGTGCTCGATGCCGACGGCCATGCTGGCTTCTCCGCCATCGGGAAGCCCCAGCAGACGGCGCATGTTCACCATGGTGACGATGCGGCCGCGCAGGTTCAGCACCCCCTCGATCTGCGGAATGCAGAGCGGGACATGGGTGACGTGATCGGGCACGAACACTTCCTGCACCGCCTCGATGGGCAGGCCGAACAATTGCGGCCCGATGCGGACGGTGACGAACTGCGAACCGCCGGGGCTCACGTCCTGCTTGATGACGACGTGCTGGCTCATGCCGCTTCTCCATGGATGGCGCCGGTGAATTCCTTGAGCGCGGCGATCAGACCGGCGCGATCGGACTTGGCGATGTAGTCTGTGAATCCGGCGGCGCGCCCGCGCTCGACCAGGTCGTAGGCGCCCTCGCCCGCCAGGGCGATGATCGGCAGGTTGCGGATCTGCGGATCGCCGCGCACCGCCTGGGCGAACTGGAAGCCGTCCATGCCGGGCATTTCGACGTCGCTGACGATGATGTCGAAGCGCGTTTCCCCGCCCAGCCGGTCGAGCGCCTCGCGGGCCGAGCCGCAGGCCGTCACCTCGAAGCCGTTGCCCTTCAGCACCGGCTCGATGAGGTTGCGATAGAAGGCGCTGTCATCGACCACGAGCAGCTTGCCGCCGGACTTGTCCCGCGTGCCCGAGAGGCGCTTGAACCAGCTGCCGAACGCCTGTTCGACATAATGGCCGACATCGAGGATCTCGGCGGCCTGGCCGTCGATGATCGCCGCGCCCAGCAGGTTTTCCGCGTCGGAGGACAGCTGCATGTCGAGGTGGGCGTCCACCACGTCCACGATCTCGTCGACCACCAGGCCCATGGTCTGGCCCTCGTCCGAGAAGATCAGCATCGGCTGGGTGCCGGTCGTGGCGCGCTTCACCTTCTCGTTCACGTAGACGATCGGGATCAGGGCCCCGCGATACTGGATCACCGGGTGGCCGTTCACGTGCTCGACCTTGTTGACTTCCAGCTCCTCCAGGCGCGTGACCAGAGACAGCGGGACCGCCTTCAGTTCGTCCGAACCGGCGCGGATCAGCAGCAGCGGCGTCGTCTGTTGCTGTGCGGCGGCCGCGGCGGCGGCCGTGTTCTGCAGGTCGGCGCCGAGATTCTCGTCGGGCGAGGAGGCAACCTTGGCGAGGCCGACCGGGTCCACGATCATGATCACCCGGCCATCGCCGAGGATGGTGCTGCCGGAGACCATGGGCAGCTGGCGCAGCACCGAGGCCATGGGCTTCACCACGATTTCCTCGGTGTGGGAAACCGCGTCCACCACCACGCCGAACAATTGGTTGCCGACCTGGAGCACCGCGATCAGCGCATCGTCGAACTTCTGCTCCTTGCTCTCGTCGGCGATGCCGAGCAATTGCGCGAGCGGAACGATGGGCAGAAGCTTTTCGCGCAGGCACAGCACCGGCGCTTCCTTCAGGCGCTTCACCTGATGGAAGGAATTGGGCTGCACGCGCACCAGCTCCACCACCGAGCTCTGCGGCAGGGCGAACCGCTCGCCCATGGCCTCGACGATCAGCGCCGGAACGATGGCGAGGGTCAGCGGGATCTTGATGGTGAAGGTGCAGCCGGCGCCGGGACGGGAGGTGACGTCCACCGCCCCGCCGATGACTTCGATATTGCTGCGCACCACATCCATGCCGACGCCGCGGCCGGAGACGTTGGTGATCTTCGCGGCGGTGGAGAAGCCGGCGGCGAAGATGAAGCGGAACACCTGCGAGTCCGGCATCTTCGCCAGTTCCGCGGCGGTGGCGAGGCCGTTTTCCTGCGCCTTGGCCTTGATCCGCGCGACGTCGAGGCCCTTGCCGTCGTCGGAGATCTCGACGATGACGTGGCCGCCTTCGTGATAGGCGGAGAGTCGGATCGTGCCCTTGTCGGGCTTGCCCGCGCGGCGGCGTTCCTCGGTGGTCTCCAGCCCGTGGTCGGCGGAATTGCGCACCATGTGGGTGAGCGGATCCTTGATCTGCTCCAGCACCTGCCGGTCCAGCTCGGTTTCCGCGCCGATCTGCTCGAGCTCGATATGCTTGCCCAGTTCCTGCGCCAGATCGCGCACGATGCGGGGCAATTTCTGCCAGGCATTGCCGATCGGCTGCATGCGGGTGCGCATGATCGCGCCCTGCAACTCGCCGGTGACGTTCGAGAGCCGCTGAAGCGCGACCTTGAAGTCGGAACTCTCGTCGCGGCGGGCGATTTCCAGAAGCTGGTTCCGCGTCAGCACCAGTTCGGACACCATGGTCATCAGGTGCTCGAGCAAGGTGACGTTGACGCGGATGGACTGGTTGGAGACGCTCAGCGCGTGATCTTCCGCGCGGGCGGCCTTTGCCTCGTGCTCGGCGGTGGGGGCCGGCGCCGCGTCACGCACCGCGGGAAGCGCGGCGCCGGGCGAAGCGGGGACGGGCGAAGCTGCTGCGGCCGGGGCGGGAGCGGTGGCGGACGCCTTGACATTGTCCAGTTCCGCCAGCTTCTCCCGCGCGGCGGGCAGCTCGACGGCGGTTTCGCGGAACACCCGCTCCAATTCATCCAGCGAAACTTCGCCGGGCTTGAGGGCACGTTCCAACTGCTGCATCACCGCCGCAACGCCCGGCTTGGGCTCGCTGACCGGAGCGGCGGCGCCGTTCATCACGGATTTGGCGGGTGCGGCAACGGCTGCAGCCACGGGCGCCGGCGCTGCGATGGGCGCAGGCGGCGGCGCAGCGGCAGCGGCCGGAGCGGCGGAGAGCGCGTCCAGCTGGGAGATCAGATCCTCATCGGATCCGGCGGGTTCGGTACCCTCCGACGCCTCGATCTCGACCAGGATTTCCTTGATCCGGTCCACCGTGATGAGCACCAGATCGACCGCCTCGGTGGTGACCGGGATGCCCTGGCGAAACTGGTCCATCAAGGTTTCCGCGGCATGGGCCAGCGTTGCCAGGCGCGACAGGCCGATGAAGCCGCAGGTGCCCTTCATCGTATGCACCAGGCGGAAGATGTTGTTGAGAATCTGAGCGTTGTTCGGATCCTGCTCGAACTTCACCAACTCGACGTCGGCGACGTCGAGGCTCTCATTCGTCTCAGTCAGGAACTCTCGCAGCAGATCGTCCATGGGTTCAACTCCGGGTCGAAGACAAGTAGTTCAGGCGCCCCGCGGGACCGCCCGGCCGCGCCGGAGAACGGCAAGGTCGGACCGCGCCGCACGTCTCGCGTGTGAGACGCCGGCGCACGGGAGCAGGTACGTTGGAGGCCGGATCGCCGGCCTCGGCTTTCGTTTGCGGGAAAGGACTGTGCCCCCGCCCGTTGGAGACGGCGGGACCGGTCAGGCCGCCCGCACGCGCTCGATGAAGATGTTCACCTGACGGCGCAGGTTCGCCGCCTGGGAAGACAGATCCGTTGCGGCGTGCACAATGTCGCCGGACACCTTGCCGGTGGTCGCGGCCACCGAACTCACCTGGGTGATGCTGGAAGAGACTTCCTGCGTTCCGCGCGCCGCCTGATGGACGTTCTTGGCGATCTCCCCGGTGGCCGCGCCCTGTTCCTCGATGGAGGTGGCGATGGCGGTGGAAATCTCGTCGATGCGGCGGATCGTGCCGGAAATGCCCTCGATGGCGCGCACCACTTCGTTCGTCGCGCCCTGGACGGCGGAGATTTGCGAGGAAATCTCGTCGGTGGCCTTGGACGTCTGTTCCGCCAGGGTTTTGACCTCCTGGGCCACCACGGCGAAGCCGCGGCCGGCCTCCCCGGCCCGCGCCGCCTCGATGGTGGCGTTCAGGGCCAGCAGATTGGTCTGCGAGGCGATGTCGGTGATCAGGTTCACCACCTTGCCGATGCGTGCGGCGCTGGCAGCGAGGCCCCGCACCACTTCGGCTGTCTCGCTGGCCTGGTCGGTGGCCTCGCCGGCGATCTTCGCGGCGGAGGAAACCTGGGCGCCGATCTCCCGCACCGAGGCGGCAAGTTCCTCGGCAGCGGAGGCCGCGGTCTGAACATTGCCGGTCGCTTCCTCGGCGGCGGCAGCGACGATGCTGCTCTGGCGGCTGGCCTCGGCCGCCGAGGTGCTCATGGAGCTGGCATTGCGCTCCAGCAGCGTGACGGCGTCCGCCACGGTGCGCACGACGCCGGAAACCTCGGCGTCGAATTGGTTCGCGAGCTGCTGCATGGCGGCGCGCTTGTCGCTCTCTGCGCGGCTGGCGGAAACCTCCTGCTGCGCCCGCAGATCGTCCGCGGCTCGCAGCTTCGCCACCAATTGCTCGGTGCTGTCCCACAGATCGGCGATCTCATCCTTCGAGTGCGGCTTCTCCAGCGTGACGTCGAGCTTGCCGGACGCGAGGTCATGGAGCGTGCGGGACACGCGGACGATGGGACCGCTGAGCATCTTGTTGCCGATGAACAAGGCGATGGCGATGCCGACCGTGAGCCCGATGACGAAGATCGCGATGATCATCGCCTGGACGCTGTTTTGCACGGCCTCCTGCTCCGCGCGCATCGGGGCCAAGGTGTCCTGGATCTTTGCGGTAAAGACCCGCAGGGATTCCTGCAACGCTTTGCGATTGTTCCGATTTTCTTCGGTATTGCCCTGGCGGTTGGCGGCCTGCGGACCCTCGCTCAGCGCGACCCGCGCGGTCTCGGTGCGGAATTCGCGAAACTTGGCGAGATCGGCGACGACGCGCGCGAAGGTCGCGGCATCGGCGGGCGGTGTCGTCGCCTTGAGCTCGGCCAGCTTCTCATCGATCCGATCCAGAGCCTTGGTAAGGCCGGTGGCAAACTGCTTGGCGGTATTCGTGTCGGTTGCCATGTAGAGGCCGCGTGATTCCATCACGACGACGGTCACTTCGCCGTTCAGCTGCTCCGTCAGGAACGCCCGACGGGAGGTTTCAGCCAGGCTCCTGGCGATGTCGGCCTCACGGCCGAGGCCCCAGAGAGAAACCGCGCACACCAGCGCTGTCGCGCATCCGAGCACGCCGACGATGCTGTAGATTTTCCCAATGATCTTCACGGTTCGCCCTCGTTCTGCTAGTGCGCGGCCTTCGGAGGCGCAGCGGATTCTGCCGGCTTGATGGGCGCGTTGCTTCCGCTCCCCGCCCGCATGTCGGTCTTGTCGATGTAATTGATGGAGTCGACGAGCACTTCTTGAATAACATCACCGTTCAAGTGCGCGTTCGTGCTCACTTTTATGCGGTCCATCATGTCCTTGATGTTGTATTTCGACAGTTTCCCGGTATCGACGCGGCCGTTGTTGTAGATCTCGGAAAACGCGTCATTCACCACGAAGATCGCCGGATCCAGCGGCAGCTGGCGCAAAGTGGCGGCATCGGCGGTGAAGACCAGCTTGGCGAGCACATAGCCCTTCACCTGGCCGTCGATAATCATCGGCACGGTGATCGGCTGAAGGCGCTTGTATTCGAGCCCCGGCATATAGGGGTCCGTGGTCTTAGCCTTCGCCACGCCGGCCGCCCAATAAGCGGCGCCGTAGCTGGAGCCGAGCGCGACCACGCACACCCAGAGCCCGATGATGATGAAGCGGACCATCGCTCAGACCCCGTCCTTGGACGGCATGCTGGAATAGGTCCCGTCGGATTCCGCGTCACGCAGGGCATTGGCCAGGATGCCGCTGATCTCCTGGGAAGCGGCGAGGTTGATGGACAGCAGATAGAGATTGCGCGCGAGCTTATCCCGCACCACGCCGAGCCGGTGGGCGACGGCGGGATCGACCTCCGGAGGCAGCGCCCGGCTGGCGCGGCTCAGCTCCAGCAGGCTCCGGCTCTTCCGGCGGTTGATCTCGTGCAGATCGATCGGCAGATGAGCTTCGAGCGAGCCGGTTTCCTGATCGATGATCTCTTCGAGCCGGTCGAGGGCCGCGATCATGGTTTCGCGCGCGGGCCCTTCCGGGCTCAGCAGGCGCGGCAGGACGTTGGACTCTTCGTGTCTCATCTGTCACATCCTCAGGCGGCGGGGCTGGTGGCCGACACGACCGGGAGCGAAGGCGCGGCGGCGGAAGCCGCGGGCGTGAGGCGCGCCTGGGCCGATGCGATGCGGTCCGCTATGCCGATGCCGCCGTGCTTGGCCACCTGATCGGCGACCTTTTCCGCAAGCATGGACTTCCAGATCTGCCCGGCATTGCCGCTGCCATAGACGGCGGCCGCCTTGCTCGGCAGCATGGATTGCACGAATTGCGACAGCACCATGCTCTCGAACCGCCGGTGGGCGGTAGCCGCGGGACCGGAGACGGCGGCGGAGGTCTTCGTGAGGGCGGTCGCATTCTGGAGGCCGACGGACGACGTCGAAGCGTAGGCCAGGCCGTTCGCCGCGCCGAGCGCGCCCTCCTGGCTCATGGCCTGGGAGAAGCCCGAACCGAGCGCCTTGAGGTTGGACGTGATCTTCTGGGTGCGGGCCGGATTGCCGGCCTTGACCACGTCCATCACAATGTCTGTGGTGAGTTGAATGCCCATGGCCCGATCATCAAACGGTGTTTCGACCCGGGCAGTTTGCGGGCGCTTGCTTATGTGAAGCTTGCATCCGTCGGCGCGGAAGCACCGGGCCGCAACGCGGCGGATTCTGTCAGCTCCTGAAAGACCTTACGGTCTTCGTGCGCGCGTGTTTCGCGCGCCACCTGCTCGGCCATGCGCTCGGCCCGCTTGAGGGCGAACGCCTGTTCCTGCACCCGCGCGGCCTGCGCCGCCTCCTCGGTGGCGAGGCGTGTCGCCTCCTGCGAGAGGCGCGTCAGCGAGCGCGAGACCATGTCTACCAGGAGCGGGCCGAACATGGTGTTGTTCAGCGTCTCCATGATGCTTGCGCGATCGCGCTCCAGCTCCGCCTGGTCCTTGCGGATGCGGGCGAGATCCCATTCGGCGGTGCGATGCATCTGCGCCCGCACACCGACGATGCGCTTTGTGGTTGCCCGGCGGTCGCCCATGTCCCTGCGCGCTCCCCTACCCTGCCGCCAGCCATTGGCCGAACGCCATCATGAATCCGGCGAGCAGCTGGTCCATGATCGCGTAAAGCAGCAGCATGCCGCCGGCGGTGATGAACGGCGTCGCGATGAAATAGACCGGAAGCTGAGGCGTGAACTTGTTGGTGATGCCCACCGCAAAATTGACGATGATGGAATAGATAATGAACGGGCTTGCGATCCGCAGGGCGAGCAGAAACGCGGCCGTCAGCTGGTCCACCACGTCGGTCAGCCCGAGGCGCGCCGTGAACACGGTGCCGGGCGGCAGGCGGCGATAGCTGTCGAAGAGAGCGCGCACCAGCTCGAGATGCTGGTCGCTGACGAACAGCAGAGTCATCGCGCTGAAGGCGAACAGGGTGGCGATGGGCGGCAGCATCTCGTCATCCTCGATCATCGTTCCGGCCATGGAGGCGAGGCCGATGGATTGGGCGATGGCGCTGGCCATGGATTGCAGGGCAAGGAAGAAGATCCGCGCCAGCAGGCCGATCATGGCGCCGGTCGCGGTTTCCGATCCAATCGCGCCGAGCAGGGTGAAGGCGCTCGCCCCGCGCACGAATCCCTCCACGCCCGGCTGAAGCATGGGCACGAAGGCCAGCGACAAGCCGATGGCGAGGAACAGGCGGAACTGGGGGGAAAGGTGCCGCCCGCCCACGCCGGGCATCAGCATCAGGCACCCGCCGATGCGGCAGAAGATGAGGAAGGCCGAGATCACGCCCTCCGCCGCCAAGGCATTCACGAGATGGTCCCGAGGGACTGAACCTCCACCCCGCGTGCGATTTCCACGTGCGAAAGCACCGGCAGCGCGGGGAACATGCGCTCGATGATCATGCGCACGTAGGGGCGCGCGTCCGGAGCGGTGACCAGCGCGAACGGCCGGCCTTCGCGCAGATGCTCGCGCACCGCGGTGGCAGCCTCCATGCCGAACTGCTCCACAAGGCGCGGGTCGATGTCGAACTCCACCACGTCGCCCTTGGCGTCGCGCTTGAGGCTCTGGTGGAAGGCGAGATCCCACTTGCCGCCCAACCGAAGCACGCGCAGCACGCCGCCCTCGGCGAGATCGCCGCAGATCTGCTGCGCCATGCGCATGCGCACATGCTCGGCCACCTGCTCGGATCGGCGGGCATGGGGCACGATCTCGGCGATGGCTTCCAGGATCAGGTGCAGGTTGCGGATCGAGACCCGCTCCGCAAGCAGCAGCTTCAGCACCGCCTGGAGCCCGGAATAGGAGATCTGGGCCGGGCACATGTCCTCGATCAGGCGCTTATATTCAGGATCCAGCCGATCGAGCAGATTGCGCATGTCCTTGTAGGAAAGGAGCTGCGGCAGGTTGTTGGCGATCACCTCGCTGAGATGGGTCAGGATCACGCTGATATTGTCGATGGGCGAGAAGCCCTCGCGCTTCACTTCGCCGGCATAGGCCTCAGGGATCCACATCGCCTTCATGCCGAAGGCGGGCTCGCGCGTGTCGTCGCCCGGCACGTCCGGCCGCTCGCCGTCGCCCAGCACCACGAGCAGTTCGCCGATGCGCATCTCCTGCGAGGAGACCACGGTGCCGTGGATGCGGATCTGGTAATTCTTGGCCGGAACGCTCAGGCTTTCGGTCATGCGGATATCGGGCACCACGAAGCCGTAGCGCAGGGCGAATTTGCGGCGCATCTTCGCGATGCGGCTCTGTACTTCCACCGGCAGTCGCAGGACCTGGCCCGAGAGCTGCTTGCCGATGCCGACCTCGATTTCCGCCGTGCGCAGGGATTCCTTGACCGAATTCTGCGCCTCGCGTGCCGCCTGTTCGTCGCTCTCCTGCTGCTTGGCGTCTTCCTCGGCCCGCTTGCGTGCCAGCTTGCGGGGGATGGAATAACCGACGAACGCCATCGTCCCGCCCAGCAGCGCAAACGGCACAAACGGCAGGCCGGGCATGATCGCGAGGCCGAACATCAGGCCGGCGGAAACGAACAGGGCGCGCGGATAGGCGCCGAGCTGTCCGAGCACCGCGACTTCCGCGCGGCCGCGCGTTCCCCCCTTTGAGACCAGCAGGCCGGCGGAAAGCGACACGATGAGCGCCGGAATCTGCGACACCAGCCCGTCGCCCACGGAGAGACGGGTGTAGATATCCGCCGCCTCGGAGAGCGGCAGGCCGTGGCGCGTCACGCCGATGATGATGCCGCCGAAGATATTGACCGCGATGGTGATCAGGCTCGCCACCGCCTCGCCGCGCACGAATTTGGAGGCGCCGTCCATGGAGCCGAAGAAGGCGCTCTCCTCCTCCAGCTCGGAGCGCCGCAGTTGCGCTTCCTTGTCGGTGATGAGGCCGGCGTTGAGATCGGCGTCGATCGCCATCTGCTTGCCGGGGATGGCATCGAGGGTGAAGCGGGCGCCGACTTCCGCGATGCGGGTCGCGCCCTTGGTGATGACAAGGAAATTCACCGTCACCAGGATCATGAACACCACGATGCCGATGACGAAATCGCCGCTCATGACGAGTTGCGAGAAGCCGTGGATGATGTGCCCGGCCGAGTTCACTCCATCGGATCCATGGGCGAGGATAAGGCGCGTCGTCGCGACCCCGAGGGCGAGGCGCAGGATGGTCGCGAGCAGCAGAACGGTGGGAAAGGCCGAGAAGTCGAGCGGCTTCTGAATCCATAGCCCGACCATGAGGATCAGCACCGCCAGCGCGATGGACAGCGCGAGTCCGATGTCGATCAGGAACGGCGGGACGGGGACGAACAGGATCGCCAGGATCGTGACGATGCCGATGGCAAAGCCGATATCACGCCGTGACTGCGGCGGCACCGCTGCGACCCTTACCGGAACGTCGGACATCGTCTGGCGCCCCTCCCCCCGAGGCGAGCTTGGCGCATCCGGCTGCGGGCAGTCCGGGCGCCGTGCGATAGGTTTAGAATCCCGTTGCGATGCGGCCATAGATGCCTTCCGTGAAGGCGAGGATCTGCGAGCCCATGAAGGACGCGGTGAGCGCGGAGACCACGAGCACCGCGATGATCTTGGGAATGAAGGTCAGCGTGACCTCCTGGATCTGCGTCAGCGCCTGAAGCAAGGCGATGACGATGCCGACCAGCATCGCGGCCGCGACAGCCGGGCCGGCGGCGACGACGATGGTCCAAATCGCGGCATGGACCACGTCCAGCGCATCGGCCTGGTTCATGTCAGGACAGCGTGACGCCGGCGCCGAGGGCGATGGTGGAGCCGTTGGCGAGCGTCGCCATGGGGCCGGCCGAGGTGATCTGCACCGAGGTGACCTTGCCGCTCACAGAGCCGTCCGCCGAAGTCACCGTGCGACCGAGCGCCCGGTCGGCGGTCTGCAGCGCCGTGGCGGAGAGCAGGGAATCGAGCTTGGTGTTGCTCGCCACGCTCTGTTCCACCTGCGAGAAGGACGCCAGCTGCGACATATAGGCGGTGGAATCCATCGGCGAGGTCGGATCCTGGTTCTTCAGCTGGGCCACCAGGAGCTGGAGAAAGGAATTGTAATCCACGCTCGCCGGCTTGCCGGCGGGAGTGGAGGAAGAGGTGGTGGCCGTCTGGCCGGTCGTGGACCCCTGAAGGCCGGAAATCGCTGTCATCTGAGATCCTCCTGCCGCTTCAATGGCCCATGAAGGTTGCGCGAGGCCGACTTAGGCCTCAGGCCGCGCGCGGCGGCTGGACGCCGCGTCCCAGGATCTCGTCCTCGATCGGGAACAGGGCGCGCAGGGTGCGCAGCGCCTCGAACGTGCGCCCGCCCTCCATCAGCTGGGCGACCCCATCCAGCGCGAGCAGAACGGTCTGGTTGGAGAACGAGCCGAACAGCGCCGCCAGCTGCTGGAAAAACAGCGTGCGTGCGGTCGTCGCATTGGCTGGATCGACCAGGATGGCCTGGGCGACGAAATAGAGCTGCCGCAGCGGCGTCGTGGTGTCTTCCACCTGCATGACGTGGCTTTCCAGCAGGAAGGTCACATCGTTCAGCAGCTCCAACGTGACCTTGCGGTCCACCCGCAGGACGCCGCCATTGATATAGATCTTCTCTCCCGGCCGCAGGCTGATCTGCATCGTCTTGCTCATCTCAGCCCATCCCGGATGGTCCGGTTGATGTCGATGAGTCCGGCGAAATTCTGCGAGCGGTCCTGCACGATCTGGTCGGCCTCCTTCAGCATCCACAAGCCGATGGAGATGAGGTTCGCGCGCAGCGCTTCCGCCAGTTCGTTGTTGGGATTCGCCAGGTCGCGGATCAGGAACGCCCACAGCCTCTGGAGATATTCGAGCGCGGCGGTCGCCTCGCGGGAATTCGGGCCGGCGTCGGCGGCCACGGTCAGCAGCTCGATCGCATGGTCGAGCGCCATGCGCTCGCGCTCGCGTGTGACGGCGCCCGATTCCTCGAAGATCTCGTCATATGAAAACCGATACATCGCGCCCTCCTCCGGCTGCTTTAGACGTAATTGAGAATGCTCAGTTGCATGAGCTTGGCGGTGGTGGCGTAAGACATCTGGAGCTGCGTGGTCAGCGTATCCATGCGCGTCTTGGCTTCCGCCGGGTCCACCCCTTCCAGGGCGGAAATCTGGGCCTGCGTCGCCGCCACGACCTGGGCCATGCTGTCGTTCGAGCTGGCCACCCGCTGCTGGGTGACGCCGAGCGCCGCCTGGGTGTCCGTGACGCCGGAAACCGCGGAACCCACCACCGTGCGGGCCTTGTCGAGGACCACCTGAAGCGTGCTGGCGGACATCTTGCCGATGCCGAGATCGCCCACCATGGCATAGGCCATGGCCAGCTCGCGCATGGGTTTGGTATTGGCGTTGGTGGAGACGGTCGCCCGCTCGTTCTGCGAGATCCGGCTGACCAGATTCTCGTTGGACGCGGACGACCAGGACGTGCCCCAGGCAGGATCCTTGAACATGTTCGCGAATTCGGTGTCGAGGAAGCTCGACATCGCGGCAGGCGTAATATTCGCGATCTGCGAATCGTTCTGCGGATCGGTGGGATCGAGCCCGAACTTGGCAGCAAACGCGGCGTTGAGCGCCGCCTTCGGAGCGGCGCTATAGTCTGCCACCGGCCTTACCGCGCTGTTCACGCCGGCGAAGATGAACCGCTTGCCGTCGCTGGTGTTCAGCGTCGCCGTGAGACCGTTCATGGAGGTTCGGCCCTGCGCCTCCAGCGAAGCCGCACCGCCGGACGTGTCGGGCACGGACATCAGGCTCTGGAGAAAGCCGTTGGCCGTGTTGGCAATGTCGGTGAGGGCATTTTGCGTGAGGCTGAGCTGATTTGTGGTCAGCGCGTTCGCGTCGATCAGCGACTGCACCGCGGTTTCCTTGGTGTGCAGATCCACGCTGCGGCCGGTGGTGATGCCGAGCGTCAGCCCCACGTCGGCATGACGGCCGGTTGCGATCTCGGTGTTGGCCTTCGACACCTCCGATTGCAACTTCGGCAGCGTGTTCAGCGCCGCGCTCGTCCACGACAGGGTGGAGATGTAAGAGCTCATCATGTCATTCACCTGATGACCGCAAAGAGGGAATCGTAAAGCTGCCCGACCACGCCGATCAGCTTCGAGGAGGCCTGATAGCTGCGCTCCAGCTCCAGCTGCGCGGCATATTCCTGGTCCAGATTGATGCCGGTGGTCGTGGACAGGGCGTTGGAGGCCTGGGAGAGCACGGCGCTCGCACTGTCGGACGCGGCGGAGGCACTCTGCCGCTGCGCCTCCAGCCAGCTCACGGAGCCCGCCGCAAAGGTCGCAAGATCGGTCCCCGAGGACAGCTGGCCGGCGGGATCGAAGGTCCGCGCCGCCTCCAGCGTGGTCACGGTCGCCTGCAGGTGTGCGCTGTATGCGGCGGCGGACGCGGTATTGACGACGTAGGCCGCGCCATTGGCGCCGCCGTCCCGCAGCAGGGCGGGGCTGCCGCCAACCGTGGGATCGAACGCCGAATTCACCGCGATCACGCCCGCGAGGCCGGGAGTCAGAGTGCCAGGCACGCTCGCCGAGCCAGGGGTGAAGAGGCCGGGCAATGTCGGCGCGCCACTCGCCGTCTGGTCGCTTTCGGCGAACGTCGCGACCAGACCGCGCGCGATCTCGTCGAGCTGGTTCTGATAGGTGACCGTCAGCGAGTCCCGCACGGTCGTGAGGCCCGCGATCTCGCCGCTTTGCACCGGCATGGCGGCCGACGGACCGCTGACCGATACGCCATCCACGAACACCGAATTGCCGGAGGTCGCCGCATCGAACACCGGAGTGGATTTGAACGAGACGGTGCGAGCCGTGGTCTCGAACAAGGTGGCGCCGCTATCGGTGTAGACCACCATGTCGTTATAGGCGCGGGTCACCGTGGTGACGCCCATCTTCTCGGCGATCTTGGAGAGGATCGCGTCGCGCTTGTCGAGCGCGTCGGTCACGTCGGTGCCGTTCTCGCTGCCGACCACCACCGCCGTGTTCTGCGCCTGGAACTGGGTCAGCAGATCGTTCACCTGGCTCACGGCATCGGCGATCTTGCTGTCGGCGGTGCCGCGCAATTGCTGCACCGTCATGGTCGCCGCGTTGAGGCCGATGGCTACATCCCTGGCCGCAGTCACCACCGCCGTTGCGAGGGTCGTATTGTCGGGCGCATTGGCATAGGTGTTCAGCGCATTGTCGAGCGCACCGAGCTTGGCCGCCGGAGACGTGGACGAGGTGGTGTCGCCGACCGTGAGCTGAAGCTGTCCCAGCCCCTGCAGCACCGCCTGCTGCCCCGCGCTGGCCGAGGTGGCGCGGAGCGTGCGCTCATACAGCAGATTGTCGCTGGCGCGCGTGATGTTGACCACGCGTGCGGAGCCGTCCGCCGTCGTGGTGGTGACGGTGATCTTGCGGGATGCGGAAGGGTCTCCCGCGCCGGCCACATTCCGGCTCGACGTCGCAAGCTGCGTCGCCGTGGTGAGCAGCGAGGACTGCGCGGTATTGAACGCCGTCGTCAGGCTCATGACGCACTCACAAGATCAAGAGGAAGAATAAATACGCTCACCGCTTCAAATTCATCAGCACATCGAGCAATTCCGTGCCGGTCTGAAACACCTTCGAATTCGCCGTATAATCGCGCTGGGCGACGATCATCTTGGTCAGTTCCGAGGCCATATCGACATTGGATTGCTCTGTGGCCCCGGAAACCACGCTGCCGACGCCGGCGGTCTCCGCGAAGCCGACCTGTGCCGCGCCCGATTCCTGATTGGCGATGAAGGCGTTGCCCGCCACCGGCGTGAGATGGTCGGGGCTTTCCACCGTGGCCAGCGGAATCTTGAAGATGGCCGACTGGCGTCCGTTGGAATCGGTGGCGTACACCGTGCCGTCCTTGTTGATGGTGACGCCGGAGACCGAGCTCGGCGCATTGCCGTTCACGCTCGCGGTCAGGGGCGTGTAATTGGCGGCGAGCTGGGTCATGCCGCTCATGTCGATCGCGAGGGTCTGGCCGCCGGGAACGCCGAGGCTGATCGACCCGCCGGAGGCGAGATTGCCATAGCTGTCGAAGGTCAGCGTCTGGGTGGCCAAAGCGGCGCTGGAATAGGGAAAATTGCCGGTCGCGGGGGCGTCCGCCTGATCGAACACGGCGACTTCCCAGGTGGCGGGCGAGGCGGCGGTCTTGCTCATATAGATGTCGAGCGTCACCTGGTTGCCCACATTGTCATAGGCCACCAGCGAGGACTTCTGGCTGAACGAAGACGCGGCCGCATTGGCGCCCGCCGTCGGCGCCGCGACCACCGCCGCGTTGGACGGCAGATTGGCTGCGAACGCACCCGTGGTGGAGGGATTGGCGGCCAGCTTGGTGTTCTGCAGATTGATCGCCGCAAGCCCGCCGGCGCCGTTCAACACCACGTTGGGGCTCTTGCCGTCCGCGATGTCGTAGCCCATCAGCGTCAGGCCGGCGCTGTTGGTGAGATTGCCAGTGGCGGCATCCACCTGAAACCCGCCGGCGCGCGTGAGCAGCGTCTGGCCCGAGGGGTCCTGCACCATGAAGAAGCCGTTGCCCTGCACGGCAAGGTCCGTGGACGTACCGGAATAGGAAAGATTGCCCTGCTTGCTGACCGCGTGGCGCACATCGGTGACCACGGAGCCCGATTCGTAGGAAGAACTATCGGTCTGGAGCAGGAGAGAGGAGAATTCCGTCGAGGAACTCTTGTATCCGGCGGTACCGGAATTGGCGATATTGTCCGAAACCGTGCTCAGCAGGTTCGACTGGGCATTCATTCCGGACACGCTCGTGCGCAGCATTCCATAAAGGCTCATGTATCTCTGTCCTCGGTTTGGCGCGACGCCGGAACGGCCTGGGCTTGCCGCGAAGCTTCACCCTTCGGGCCATCTGATCAAACTTAGCTTGTGTGAACCTGCCGGGCCTCCGCCCTGGATCGCCTCACCCCTGGATCGCCTCGGCCAGTTCGCGGAACGGGTCGGTGCTGGGCGGGGAATGGGGATCCTGACGCAGGCAGTCATAGATGCGCGGGACCAAATCCACCGCGCGGTCGAGGTCGAGGTCGCTGCCAGGCTGGTAGCCACCCATCAGCCGCAGGTCGCGGGTGTCCTCGAACCTCGCGATCATGCCCTTGAGCTTCTGGACGAGGTCGCGCTCTGGCCGCGTCCAGACCAGATCAGCGAGCCGTGAGATGGAGCCGAGCACGTTGACGGCCGGGAACCGCCCCTGGTCGGCGATCGCGCGGTCGAGCACGATATGTCCGTCGAGCGTTCCCCGGATGGCGTCGGCGACCGGGTCGTTGTGGTCGTCGCCGTCCACCAGAACCGAGAACACCCCGGAAATGCTGCCCGCGCCCTGCGGACCCGGCCCCGCGCGTTCCAGCAGCTTCGGCAAGGTGGAGAAGACGCTCGGCGCGTAGCCGCGCGCCACCGCGGGTTCGCCGGCCGCCAGGGCCACGTCGCGCGCCGCGTGGGCATAGCGGGTGACCGAATCGACGATCAGCAGCACGGATTCGCCCCGGTCGCGGAAATATTCCGCAATGCCCAGGGCCGCCTGCGGCGCAAGGCGCCGCATCATGGGGCTCTCGTCGCTGGTGGACACCACCACCACCGCCTTGTCGCGATTGGGCGCCAGCGGCCCTTCGAGAAATTCGCGCACTTCGCGGCCGCGCTCGCCGACCAGGGCGACCACCACTGTATCGAAACCCTGGCAGCCCGCGAACATGGACAAAAGCGTGGATTTCCCGACACCCGAGCCGGCAAAGATGCCGATACGCTGGCCCTCGCAGATGGGGGTGAAAATATCGATCACGCGCACCCCCGTGCGCAGCGGCTTTTCGATGCGGTTGCGGCTCATGGCGGCCGGCGGCTCGGCATCGAGCGGCATCCGCATCGTGCCACGGATCAGCGGCCCGCGTTCGTCGAGCGGCACGCCAAGGGCGTTCACCACCCGCCCCTTCCAACTGGGATCGGGGGTCAGCGTCAGCGGCCCGATCCGATAGGCCGTGGCGCCGACGCCGATGCTCGCGCGCTCGTCGAACGGCTTTACCACGGCGCCGGCATCGTCCACCCGCACCACCTCACCGATGCGCATGCGCCCCTCCACGTCGATGCCGACGCGCTCGCCGAGCTTCACCAGGTGAGAGAGGCCGCAGACGCGAAAATGGGTGGGAGCCACCTCGCGCACGACGCCGCCGACGCGCACCGGGGGACTGTCCTCCAGCCCGGATTCGAGGGTCGCGCGCAGCTTCAGCAAAGCGCTCATATCGATGCCCCCACGCATGCGGAAAGGAAAGCGGGCGCAATCATGTGGGGCCGAGGGTGCGAATGGCCGAATCGGTGCCGTTTTCGCTCTGCTGAACGGCGCTCGCGGCTTCCTCGAACGCCCGCTGCACCAGGATGAGGCGCGTCATCTCCATGATGGGATCGACGTTCGAGCCTTCGACATAGCCTTGCGCGACCTTGTTGTGGGTGAAATCGCGGACCGGTTCTGCAGGGCCATCCGGAATAACCGTGCAGTTTTCGCCGCGCTTGAGCCTGGCGCTGGGAGAAATGGTGAAGACGCCGATCGACCCGACGGTGTTTCCGCCCTGGGTGATGCTGCCATCCGAGCCGATGCCGATTGGCCCGGCGGCGGGATTGAGCGTGATCGGCCCGCCGCTATTGTCGAGCACCGGGTAATTATTGATAGACTTCAGCTGGCCCTGGTCGTCCAGGTGCATACGCCCGTCGCGGGTATAGGCTGTACCGTCGGGCCCCTTCACGGCGAACCAGCCCTCGCCCTGCACGGCAACATCGAGCGGATTGCCGGTGTAGCTCACCGGCCCCGCGCGCAACGAAGTGTAGGTCTCGCCGGCCGACGTGAACGCAACCGACCGTCCGCCCGCTTGCGATACCAGCGACTCGAAACGGACATGCTCGGCGCGAAACCCGGCCGTGTTGGCGTTGGCGATATTGTTCGCGACGGTCGAGAGACGACGATCCGTCGCCATCTGGGCGGAAAGCGCGACATAGGCGCTTGACGACATGAGCGGCCTCCGGGGGCGATTGCGGGCGGGCGGCCGACGGGAGATCGAGCCCGCCGGACCTTCGCATTGCCGGACCTTCGCCGGTGAAGCTTGCTCGAGCCTTTGCTGCGCGCGCTCGCGTTCTCAGCAGCCGTTCCGGCGCGGCCGACGCCTTCGCTTGAACCCGGTTCAACAGACCCGGCCAGCACACTCCAGCCTCGCGCAACCCACGCGCCGTACCACCGGCCAACAGCACAGGAGGAGAAGCGCCTTGGGCGTCCTGATCGGCATCATCCTAGGCCTCGTCGCGACGTTCGGCGGCTTCATGGCCATGGGCGGCCACATCGATGTGGTGTGGCAGCCATTCGAATACGTGATCATCGGCGGTATCGCTCTCGGCACCTTTATCATCGCCAACCCCATGTCCACCATCAAGGACACCGGCAAGGCGGTGGTGCAGGGCGCGATGGGCGTCGCCCCCAAGCGCAAGGATTTCATCGCGCTGCTCGGCCTGCTCTACACGCTGATGCGCGACATGCGCCAGAAGCCGCGCAATGAGGTGGAAGCCCATATCGACAATCCGGGCGAGTCCACGCTGTTCGCGCACTTCCCGACCATCCTCAAGGACAAGGAGCTGACGCAGTTCATCTGCGACTATGCCCGCCTCATCATCATCGGCAACGCCAAGTCGCATGAGATCGAGGGCCTGATGGAGCAGGAAATCTCCACCATCAAGAAGCACAAAACCAAGCCCGCCGGCGCGTTGAGCACGGTGGCCGAAGGCCTGCCCGCGCTCGGCATCTGCGCCGCCGTGCTCGGCATCGTGAAGGCCATGGGCGCGATCGACCAGTCACCGGAAATCCTCGGCCATTATATCGGATCGGCGCTGATCGGCACCTTCTTCGGCATCTATTCGTCCTACGCGATCCTCGGCCCGCTGGCGCACAAGGTGAAGATCACCCGCGAGAAGCAGTGCGCGCCCTTCATCATCACCAAACAGACGTTGATCGCCTTCATGAACGGCGCCCTGCCGCCGATCGCGCTGGAACACGGGCGCAAGACGATTTCCGCAGGCGACCGGCCGAGCATCGATGAAGTCGAGAGCGAGGTCATCTCCTCGGCACCCTCCTCTTCTTCCGCGCCACAGCAGCAGGCGGCCTGACCATGAGCGAACACAAGCACCAGGACATTCGCGACATGCTGCTGGACGCGGCCGGGCTCTCGCTCGACCGGCTGCCCATGCTGCACGTCATCTTCGACCGCATGAGCACGTTTTGCGCCGACAGCCTGCGCACGCTCGCCGCCTCGCAAGCCTATTATTCCCTTTCCAGCGTGGAGAGCGGACGCATCGGCGACGTGCTGGAAATGTACGAAGGCATGGCGGTGGCGGGCATTTTCCACGCGCCGAGCTGGGACAGCCACATCATCGTCGGCTTCGACCGCGATTTCATCTTCACCATGATGGAGGTGCTGTTCGGCGCCGATGGCTCCGAGCCGCCGGTGGACGACGAGCGCAGCTTCTCGAACATCGAATCGCGCGTGGCTCAATTGCTCTTCGAGCAGATGAGCAAGGTCCTGCGCTCGAGCTTCGCACCCGTCACCGACACCACCTTCACGTTCGAGCGCCAGGAAACCCGCATGGATTTCGCCGTGATCGGGCGGCGCAACAACCTCGCGATCGTAACGAAATTTCTCCTCCAGGCGCTGAACCGCGGCGGCGAGATGTTCGTCATCATTCCGCAATCGGCCCTCACTCCCATGCGCCAGACCCTCTCGCGCACGACGCCCGCCGAATCCAGCGGGCGTGATCCGAAATGGACGCAGCAGATCCGCGGCGAGGTCAACCGCACCCAGGTCAAGGTCCGCGCGATCCTGGAAGAGCGGCATTTCCCGCTCGGCGACATCGCCGAGCTGAAGGTCGGCCAGGTCATCAAGCTGCAGGCCACGCCGCGCACGCGGATCAAGCTGGAGAGCAAGGATCAGCCGCTGTTCTGGTGCCACCTCGGCCAGGCGGAAGGCTCCTATGTGCTGCGGGTGGACGACCTCATCAGCCAAGAACAGGAGTTTCTGAATGACCTCTTTCCCCGCTGACCTGCTGCTGCTGACAGCCTTGCTGGCCACCACGGTCTGCGTGGTCATGGTCCATCGCAAGCTCAAGCGGCTGGACGTGCTGAACGCCGATTACGAGCGCGCGCTCGCGGATACCTCGCGCGCCCTGACCGCCGCGCGCGACGCGCTGGTCACGCTCGACCTCGACGGCAAGGAAACGCTGATCCTGCTCGCCACCCGGATCGACCAGGCCCATGCCCTCATCGACGAAATGGACCGCCGGGATGGCGGACGGCAGCCCGCCGGCGAAAACAACCGCCCGCCGTCGCGCGATGCAAAGCGCCGCTGATCGCCATTTTTACTTAGAAATACATCGTTCGTTACACGAATACATAAAAGGGGAGTTCACATGGCCAACCTGCCTGTCGATGAAATCGAGCTGAACGAAGCCGCCGCCAATGCCCAGGACGAAGCGCTTCTCGCGCGTGTCGGCGGCGTGCGCGAAGAGACCCTCGCCACCGGGCGCGGCCTGGAATCGGTGATGCGGATTCCCGTGCTGCTCCAGGTGGTGCTCGGCTCGGCCTCGATGCCGGTCTCGAATCTGCTGAAGCTCGGCCGCGGCGCCATCGTGCCGCTCGATCATCGGGTCGGCGAGCCGGTGGACGTGGTGGTCAACGGGCGGGTCATCGCGCGCGGCGAGGTGATGGTGGTGGAGGACGACAATTCGCGGTTCGGCGTGTCGCTCACCGAGATCGTCGGCCCGAGCGGCCCCGAAATCGCCTGATAGCGCCGCACGATGCCCACCTCATCCCCCTCCTACGCGGCAAGCAAGAGCCGGCCGCTGCACGGCACCGACAAGGTGGCCGCGCTGCTCATGACCATGGGCGCGCCGGTCGCCAACCGGATCATGAAGCATTTCGAGGCGGACGAGATCAAGCTCGTCACCCGCTCGATCGCCGAACTGAAACCGGTCAGCAATGCGCAGATCGAAAACCTCATCGAGGACTTCGCGACCCATTTCGTCGCCGGAGCCAATCTGGTGGGCACGGCGGCCGACGTGGAGCGCCTGCTGACCGGCGTGCTGCCGCCGGAGCAGATCGCCGAGATCATGCTGGAGCTGCGCGGCGCGTCGAACCATTCGATCTGGGATCGCATCTCCACGGTCTCGGAAAATGTGCTCGCCACCTACATCATGAAGGAGCATCCCCAGACGGCCGCCCTCATGCTGTCCAAGGTGAAGCCCGCCTGCGCCGCCAAGGTGATGGGGTTCATTCCGGAGGACCGGCGCAACGGCATCATGCGGCGCATGCTCACCTTCAAGCCGATCGTCGACAATACCATGCAGGTCATCGAAAAGACCGTGCATGAAGACTTCATGATGAACTTCTCGCGCAATGCCGGCGCAGATCCGCATGCTCGCATGGCCGACATCATCAACAAGATGGAGCGCGATGACATGGAGACGGTGCTCAACAGCCTCGCCGCCACGCGCCCCAAGTCCGCCGAGATCCTGAAGGGCCTGCTGTTCACCTTCGACGACATCATCAAGCTGACGCCGAAAGCTCGCACCGCCCTGTTCGACCAGGTGCCCAACGACAAGCTGGTCCTCGCCCTCAAGGGGACGGACCTGGATTTCCGCGAGATCATCCTGCAGTCACTGGGGGCACGTGTGCGCCGCATGGTGGAGCAGGAACTGGGCGGCGGAGAGCCGGTGGCCCAGCGCGACGTCCATGACGCCCGCCGCACCGTAACCGATCTCGCGCTCGATATGGCGGGACGCGGCGAAATCGAACTCAATTCCGGCAACGAGGAAGACACCTATGTGCGCTAGGGCGTCAGCCGATGTCTGAAGCCCCGGACAAGGAGAGCCAGACAGAAGAGGCGAGCGAAAAGAAGATCAACGACGCCGTCGAAAAGGGCAATGTGCCGTTTTCACGGGAAGTGACGCTGTTCGCCTCCCTGGTTGGCATCCTCCTTTGCCTGACGTTCTTCGCCTCGAATCCGGTGCGCCGGCTCGCGGACGATCTTGCGCGCTTCATCGACGATCCCGGCGGCTTCCGGCTGGATGAGAGCGGCGATGCGGTGGATCTGCTGATGGGCCTGCTCATGGTGGCGGCGCGCTTTCTCACGCCCATCGTCATCATTCTCGCGCTGGCCGGCGTTGTGGCGACCGTGTTCCAAAACATGCCACGGGTGGTGCTGGACCGCATCACGCCGAAATGGTCGCGGGTCTCGCCGGTGGCGGGCTGGTCCCGCATCTTCGGCACCCAAGGCCATGTCGAGTTCGGCAAATCGCTGTTCAAGTTCTTCGTCATCGGCCTCGTGTGCGCGATCCTGCTGTATTCGCTTCAGTATCAGATGGTGAACGCGATGTTCTCCGATCCGCTGCTGATTCCCTCGGTCGTACTCTCCTTGTCCACGCGCCTGGTTTCGGCGGTCTGCATCGGCACCATCGCGCTGGTGGGAGCGGATCTGGTGTGGGCGCGATTTCACTGGCGCGCCGACCTGCGCATGTCGCACCAGGAACTGAAGGACGAATTCAAGCAGGCAGAGGGCGATCCCATGGTGAAGGCGCGCATGCGCGCGCTCGCCCAGCAGCGGGCACGCCAGCGCATGCTCACCAACGTGCCCAAGGCCTCGCTCGTGATCGCCAACCCCACCCATTACGCCATCGCCCTGCAATACGACCGTGCCAAGGGCGGGGCCCCGCTGGTGGTGGCGAAGGGCATGGACCTGATCGCGCTCAAGATCCGCGAGATCGCCGAGCGCAACGACATTCCCGTGATCGAAGACAGGGCCCTCGCCCGCGCCATGTACGACGCGGTCCAGGTCGATCAATGGATTCCCAACGAATTCTATCGCCCAGTGGCGAAAATACTTTACTTCATTTACTCGAGGAAGCCCAATGCGACCCGGTGACGGCCCCCACATCCTCGAGATCCAGCGCCTGGACCACGCCGAGATCGAGCGGTACGAGAAACTGCTCGCCAACGCACTGAAGCAGGTCATCACTGAGCTCGCGTTCACCAACGCCGGGCTGATGCTGTCCTATGTGAGCGCGGGGCAGGAAAGCATCATCGCCGACATCCTCGCCTCTTCCGCGGAAATGTCCCTGAAACCCGGCATCCTGCGCTACGCCCATCAGGCGACGAGCTGCGCCGAATGGGGCGTTGCGCCGATGATGAGCCTCAGCCTGGAACTTCATCACGCCACCCTGAGCGCCTTCTTCCGCCTGGTCTTCGACCAGTTCGCCATTGGTGTGGATATCGATTCGATCCGCTTTGCCCGTGCCGCCGGCACGCCCGAGGAGGACCTCGCCTGCTTTGCGGCGGCGCTGGAGGACGTGCGGATCGTCACCCAATAGAGGCAGCCGGCAAGCGCCAGCCTGGGGCAAGGTTCTGAACCTAGCTTCCAGACAGGTCATCCGGGAGGTCGGTTTGGAGCCCCTATTTCTGTTCAGCCTTGCATCGCGCCACGCCCAATGGGCGTCGGTCCGTCAGGCCGCCATTTCTGGAAACATCGCCAACGCCAACACGCCGGGCTTCAAGGCCGCGGACGTGGAGCCCTTCACGGCGGTGCTCGACAAGACGCATCTTTCGATGAACCTCACGTCGGCCCGACATATGGATGTGGCGAATGCCGGAGCGCCGACCACAAAGGTTTCCAAGGCCGAGGGCTGGGACGTGAACCATTCCGGCAACACCGTGAGCCTGGAGCAGGAAATGCTCAAGGCCGATGAGGTGAACCGCGCCTTTTCCCTCAATACGAATGTCGTGCGCTCGTTCCAGCGCATGATGCTCGCCAGCGTGAAGACCTGATCATGAGCGTTCTCACCATCGATCCGCTGCGGGCGGCCTCCGGCATCGCCGCCGCTGGACTGGAAGCCCAGTCGACCCGCCTGCGTATCGCGGCGGAAAACGTCGCCAACGCGCGCTCCACCGGCAACACGCCGGGCGCCGATCCCTATGCGCGCAAGACCGTCCAGTTCTCCGCAGAACTCGACCGCGCGCTCGGCGCCTCGACGGTTCGCATCAAGTCCCTCGGCCGCGACCGCGCGCCGTTCCAGACCGAATACGATCCCGGCAATCCGGCCGCCGATGCCTCCGGGCAGGTGAAGATGCCGAACGTGAATACCCTGCTGGAAATGGCCGACATGCGCGAGGCGGGCCGCTCCTATGAGGCCAACCTCCAGATGATCAAGCAGGCCCGCTCCATGGTGGCGATGACCATCGATCTCCTGAGGAGCTGAGCATGATCGACGCAGTCAATTTCAGCGCGCTCTCGCGCACCTCCAGCACCAGCCTCGGCGCGACGCGCACCGACACCCAGATGACGACGCAGGCGGCGTCCAAGGTCGCCCCCGGCGCCGGTGCCGCGCCCTCCGATTTCACCGACATGCTCTCGCAGATGTCGTCCGACGCCGTGACCACCCTCAAGCAGGGCGAGCGCGCGGCGATCTCCGGCATCTCCGGCAAGGCCTCGGTTCACCATGTGGTCGAGGCGATCATGTCGGCGGAGCAGACCCTGCAAACTGCGATCGCGGTGCGCGACAAGGTTGTCGCCGCCTATCAGGAAATCAGCCGGATGGCGATCTGAGGATAAGACATGCGCGCCCTAGCCATTGCCGCAACCGGAATGTCCGCCCAGCAGACCAATGTGGAGGTGATCGCAAACAATATCGCGAACATCAACACCACGGGGTTCAAGCGCGCCCGCGCCGAATTCTCCGATCTGCTGTACCAGGCGGAACGCGCCCAGGGGGTGCCCAACCAGGACGGGGCGGGCCCGATTCCCGAAGGCGCGCGCATCGGCCTCGGCGTGCGCACGGTCGGCATCCGCAACCTGCACATCCAGGGCCCCCTTGCGCAAACCGGCAATCCGCTTGATCTCGCCATCAACGGGCGCGGCTGGTTCGAAGTCACGAGCCCGTCGGGCGAAACGCTCTATACGCGCGCCGGCTCCTTCAACAAGGGCCCCGCCGGACAGCTCGTCACCTCCGACGGCTATGCGGTGATGCCGGCCATTACCTTCCCCGCCAACGCGACGGGCATCGTCGTCAACGATTCCGGGCAGGTCTACGCTCAGATCCCGAACCAACAGAATCCGCAATTGCTGGGCCAGCTCAGCGTGGCGAACTTCGCCAATGATTCAGGCCTCGACCCGCTCGGCAACAATCTCTATCGCGAGACCGCCGCCTCCGGCCAGCCGGTGGTGAGCGTTGCGGGCGACGTGGGTTTCGGAACCATCAACCAGGGCTATCTGGAAGGCTCCAACGTCGATCCGGTGAAGGAAATCACCGAGCTGATATCCGCCCAGCGCGCCTATGAAATGAACTCGAAGGTGATCCAGGCCGCCGATGACATGGCGAGCACGGTCTCCAAGGGTATCCGATGATCGTGATGAGGTTTTTCGTGTCCGCACATCACCAAGCGCCGGCGCCGCTTCGCGCGTCCCGCACCGAAGGTGCGCACATGCCTTTCCGGTTCGGCCGCGTTCCATCGAGCTTCGCCGCGCTCGGCCTGCTCGCGCTCTCCTGCGCGATGCCGGTCGCCGGCCATGCACAGTCCATCTCCGCCATGGCGGCACAGGCCGAAGCCGGCCGAGAGCCGCCGCCCCCGGCGCCAACAGCCAGCGAACCCGCCGCGCCGCGCGCGCCCGCACAAGCGGTGGCGGCGAGCGAGGATATTCCCGTGCCGGTTCCTGCCGTGACGATCTTCCCTGGAGATGTCATCACCGCCGGCATGCTCACCGAGAAAATGATGCCCCAGTCCGCCGTCGCCCGTTCGGGCACGATGGCCGGCGCGCCGTCGCTGATCGGCAAGGCGGCACGCCGCCTGCTGGTGGCCGGGCAGCCGATCCCGCTCAATTCGGTCTCCGAGATTCCCCTCGTCATCAAGGGCGCCGCGACGCGGGTGCGCCTGGAAGAAGGCGGCCTCTCCATTTCCGGCTATGCAACGGCCTTGGAATCCGGCGTCGCCGGCGCCGTGGTTCGCCTCAAGAACATGGACAGCGGCCAGACCATCCTCGGGGTTGTCCAAGCCGACGGTTCCGTGCGCGTGAGCATGAAATGAAGACCCGCGCTCCCCTTCGCGGCCTCTTGCATCTGGTGGCCGTCCTCGGACTTTTGCTGACCAGTGGAATCGCAGATGCCGATCCTGCCATCGCCGGCACGCGGATCAAGGATATCTCCAGCGTCCAGGGCGTGCGCGACAACCAGTTGATCGGATACGGCCTCGTCATCGGCCTTCAGGGCACCGGCGACACCCTGCGCAATTCCCCGTTCACCGAACAGGCCCTGCAATCCATGCTCGACCGCATGGGCATCAATGTGCAAGGGCTGCAATTGCGTGCCCGCAACATCGCCGCGGTGGCGGTGACCGCAAATCTCCCCGCCTTCGCCGCCATCGGCACCCGCATCGACGTCACCATCGCCTCGCTGGGCGATGCCACCTCGTTGCGCGGCGGCACCTTGCTCGCGACCCCGCTCAGCGGCGCCGACAATCTGGTGTATGCGGTGGCGCAGGGCCAGCTCGTTTCCGGCATCGCCATCACCGGCCAGGCGGAAACCCTGACCCAGGGCGTGCCCACGGCCGGGCGCATCGCCAATGGCGCTCTGGTGGAGCGGCAGCTCTCTGGCCAATTGCGCGATCTGCCGGAGATCGTCATCGATCTCAACAATCCAGATTTCAAAACCGCCGCCATGATGGCGGACGTGATCAACGGCTATACGCGCGAGCGCTACGGCCGCCCGCTTGCCCGTGAGCGCGACCTGCGCACCGTGGTGGTGCAGCGTCCGCCGCAGGCCAATCCCGCCCGCTTCATCGCCGAATTGGGCGATCTCACGGTCAATCCCGACACGCCCGCGAAGGTGGTCGTGGACCAGCGCACCGGCACGGTCGTGATCGGGCGCAACGTGCAGATCTCAACCTTCGCCGTCACTCAAGGCAATCTCACCGTGCAGGTGCAGGAGACGCCGGTGGTGTCACAGCCCGCGCCCTTCTCCTATGGCGAGACGGTGGTGGTGCCGCGCACCGACATCACCGCGCAGGAAACCGGCGGCCCCATCGGCATCGTCTCCGGCACCAATCTGCAAACCCTGGTCAACGGGCTCAATCGCTTCGGCCTGAAGCCGAACGACATCATCTCGATCCTCCAGGCGGTGAAGACGTCCGGCGCGCTCCAGGCCGAGTTGGTCTTCCAGTAGGCCGCCAGGGCGGCGCGGCGGTCAGCGTCGCGCAAGCCACTCCTCCTAGAACGGAATCATGGAGAGAGGCGGGACGTGAGGCGGCGCAAAGTCGCCCGCGCGCAAGAATGGAACACCATTCTGCGGGACCCGCACGACAGCGCGACAAGCCTGTCACGGCGACATCCGGCTTTGATCCTGAAACCCGCGCCCTCTGCTGGCCGGCGACGGCAACGGCCGCCCGCCGCCGCAGAGCCCGTGCCCAATCGAACGGGAGGATGCTCGATGACCGCAACCACGTCCGCTCTGCTTCCATCTCTGCTGCTTTTCCTCACCGGTCTCGTCACCGGTGCCGCCTGCATCTCGCTGCTGGTCCAGGCGCAGATGAAGCGCCTGCGGGAAGACAAACGCTATCTCGTCGAATTGCTCGACGGCGCGATCCTGATGCGGCGCGACACCGCCCAGAAGGGGCCGAGCCGCCCCCGTTCGTTGCCCCTGCCCATGTTGCTGATGCTATGCGGCGCGCTGATTGGCATCGGCCGCGAAGCTCATGCCCAGAGCGTGCCGGCGGCCAAGCCACAGGAAGTCGCCATCGCCGATGCGGGACGCGAGGACAATGCCATTCAATACTGCCGCAGCATCGTGAACGCCGCGTCCGACGCCCGCTTCGCGCGGCAGAAGGAAGCGCTGGCCGCCATGGAGAAGGATATCGAGGCCCGCATCGCGGCGCTGGAAGCCAAGCGCGCGGAATATCAGGACTGGCTGCAGCGCCGTGAAGTGTTCCTGAAAAAGGCCGACGATTCCCTCATCTCGGTGATCTCCCAGATGCGCCCGGATGCCGCCTCCGCGCAGATTTCCGCCATGAGCGAGGAGGCCGCCGCCGCCGTGTTGGCGAAGCTGACCCCGCGCGTGGCGAGCGCCATCCTCAACGAGATGGACCCGCCCCGCGCGGCCCGGCTCACCTCCATCATGGTCGGCCTCGGCCGCCGCACGGTCGACGGGCGGGCCAGCTGATGCATCTGCTTCCCAATCGGCCGGCTATCGTGCGCGTGGTTTCGGCGCTCGGCCTCGCGATCACGCTGGCGGGCTGCCAGACCACCTATGACAGCCTCGCTTTCGGGCCCGCCCTGACACCGGTGGGCACCGGGCTCGACACCACGCGCCAGCCGGTACCCATGGCGTTCCGCCAGCCGGCTCAGCGGGCCTTCCGGTCGACCTGGGATCAGGCGAACGGGCAGAGCATGTATCGCGACCTGCGCGCCTCCAAGGTCGGCGACGTGATCCGCGTTGCGATCGCCATCGACGACAAGGCGCAGTTCGACAACGCGACCGACCGCTCGCGCGATTCCAAGACCAGGCTCGGCGCCGATGCCGCTCTGAGCCTCTCCGGCTTCGGCAAGGGTGCCAACGCCGCCGCGGGCTCCGGCAATCTCGATACCAACTCCTCCACCAGCACCACCGGCAAGGGCACCATCGACCGGTCGGAGAAGCTGCGCCTCTCCATCGCGGTGGTGGTCACCGAAGTGATGCCGGACGGCAATCTGGTCATCAGCGGCTCGCAGGAAATCCTGGTGAATTACGAAGTGCGCGTCCTGAACATCGGCGGCATCGTCAATCCGCTCGACGTCTCCGCGACCAATATCATTCCCTACGACAAGATCGCCGAGGCGCGGATTTCCTACGCCGGACGCGGTCGGCAGACCGATGTACAGCAGCCCGCATGGGGTCAGCGCATCTATGACATGGTCGTTCCCTTCTAGGTGGAGAAGACAGAGAAAATGGCCGTCCTCCCCTCGAAGAAAGCCGCCGCGGAACCGGCGGCCGCGCCCGCCAAGAAAGGCGGCGGCATGATTGTCGCGCTGCTCATCCTCACGGTCCTCGGCGTTGTGATGGGCGGTGGCCTCGGCTACCAGCTCGCCGGCACCGTTGAAAAGGTGGTCGCCGCCAAGCCCCCCGCCGAGCCGGAAAAGAAGCCGGAGCCGCTCGCCTATACCGGCAACCTCTCCTCCCAGGCCCTGAAGCCGGTGGTGGTGAACCTGGCCGCCCCCTCGGGCACCTTCGCACGCCTTGAATCCACGATCATTTTCAAGACCGGCGCCTTGGCGAACCCGCAGCTCACCGCAAGCGAGATTCGCGAAGACATCATGGCCTATGTGCGCACGCTTTCGCTCAGCCAATTGGAGGGTCCAAGCGCCCTGCAGCATCTGCGCGAGGATCTCAACGAACGCGCCGGCATCCGCTCCGAGGGCAAGGTCAGCGAGCTGGTGCTCGAAACGCTGGTGGTGCAGTGACCAGGCTGGCCATGCCCGCGCGCGCCCTGCTCATCGCCGGCGGCGCTGCACTTGCGGGCGCCTTCCTGATCGCTGCCACGCCGGCCGCCGCGCAGACGCTCAATCTCGAACAATTGCTGCCCGATAGCGGTGGCGGAAGCACCAGCGGGCGCATCATCCAGATGGTGGCGCTGCTGACCGTTCTTTCGGTCGCGCCGGGGCTGCTCATCATGATGACGAGCTTCACGCGCCTCGCCATCGCCCTGTCCTTCCTGCGTTCCGGGCTCGGCCTGCAGTCCACGCCCGCGAACCTCGTGCTGATCAGCCTGTCCTTGTTCATGACCTTCTACATCATGGGCCCGACCTTCGAGCGGGCCTGGCAGGATGGCGTGCGCCCGTTGACCGAACAGAAGATCACCGAACAGGAAGCGATCGCACGGATTGCCGATCCCTTCCGGGATTTCATGCTCTCCCAGGTGCGCAGCAAGGACCTGCAATTGTTTGCGGATATCGCGCAGGCCAATGCCGAGAAACCCGACCGCAAGCTCGCCGCGCCCCTGCCCGCCCCGCCAAAGGCGGCGAACGCGCCGGACGAGAAAATCGACATGCGCGTGCTGATCCCCGCCTTCATGATTTCCGAGCTGCGGCGCGGCTTCGAGATTGGGTTTCTGATCGTGCTGCCGTTCCTGATCATCGACATGATCGTGGCGACGCTGGTGATGTCCATGGGCATGATGATGATGCCGCCATCGGTCATCTCTCTCCCCTTCAAGGTCCTGTTCTTCATCCTGATCGACGGATGGAACATCCTTGTGAGCGGGTTGGTGCGCTCCTTCTATTGACGCTGCAGGCTCCCTCGACTTTTTCCCCCAAAGCGCGCCCGACCGGCGCGCTTTTTGTTTTGCGCCGCTGGGCGAAGCGGATCGCCTCATGCAAGCCTCGCACAAGCTTGCCGGGCTAGTGTCTGGTCCATGGAAGGTTGACTGCTCGACCGAGCAGAGTGCCGATCAAATGAGATTGGCCCCAAAGGCATGATGCCGCCCTTCCATGCCGGTTGAAGTCCGGCATGTCCCCCCGAAATCACCAAATCCATCAAACCCAATCGAGGGACATTTCGCCATGACCAGCATGATCACCAACACCTCCGCGATGGTTGCCCTGCAGACCCTGCGGAGCATCAATACCTCGCTCGACACGACCAATAACCACGTCTCCACCGGCAAGAAGATCAACTCTGCTTCGGACGGCGCGGCTTACTGGTCCATCGCCACCACCCTGACCTCCGACAACGGTGCGCTCGGTGCTGTTAAGGACGCGATGAGCCTCGACAAGAACTCGGTCGATGCGGCGAGCGGCGGCGTGAACGCCATCATCGCCACCCTCGGCAGCATCAAGAACGATCTGACGGCGGCCCTCTCGCCGAACGTGGATCGCACCAAGCTGCAGACGGAAATCTCGTCCTTCATCAGCCAGATCAAGACGACCTCCGACAACTCGGTGATGAACGGCTCCAACTGGCTCTCCGTCGACACCAGCGCTTCCGGCTTCAACGGCACCAAGAACCTGTTGTCGTCCTTCTCCCGTACCGGCAGCACCGTGACGGTCGGCTCCACGGCCATCGATACCGGCGCGTTCGCGATCTACAACGCTGCGACCGCGGCCACTTCGTCGGGCACCTCCTCCACCACCGACGTGGCGGTGACGGCTGTCGCGACTGCGGCGAACGTCGCTGGCGGAGCGACGGTTTCCGTCGACACCGCGGCTGGCAGCCTCAAGGGCTTCATGGACACGAAGTACAAGATCGGCGGCACGGCCACGGCCGGCACCGAAGCGATCAAGGACTTCGACGTCTCCGCCCTGGGCAACACCAGCGCCGATCTGGCGAAGATCCAGGCCTATGTGAAGATCGTCGATGCGACGATGCAGAAGCTGCAGAATGGCGCCACCACCCTCGGCACCACCTCGACCCGCCTGGGCTCGCAGCAGACCTTCGCCCAGAGCCTGATCGACCTGAACACCTCCTCCATCGGCTCGCTCGTGGATGCCAACATGGAAGAGGAATCCACCAAGCTGAAGGCGCTCCAGACCCAGCAGCAGTTGGCGGTGCAGTCCCTCAGCATCGCGAACAACTCCACGCAGAACGTGATGACGCTGTTCCGTTGATCCACTAAGGGACGCCGCGCCGCTCGCCGGCGCGGCCGTCCCGTTCGCGGTTTTCCATTTTTTGCGCGGTGTTCCGCGCGTTTTGAAGCTCCTCCGTCGTCCGCGCCCGGACGGCCGACTTGGCCACGTTCCAGCCTCTGGAGCGTGGCCTTTGTGTTTGCAACGTCCAGGCAAGATTAAGTCCCGAGATTGCACGCCAGGCACATGCAGCGCCGAAGCCAACCGGCCGACGCGCGTGCCCGATCGACCTCCGCCGAAGGCTCCGTCCGATCCCCACCGGGGCGCGGTTACGGCGCTCCCAAGGATGCAATCGAGATGAGATCCCGCCGATGATCGGCCGCGAGCAACTGTCTGCCCTGTGGAACAACCTGATGGCGCTTGGCGCCCGGCGTCTGATCGCGCTCGGCGTGATCGGCTTGACCGTCGTGGCGGTTGTGGGACTTGGGGCGTATTTTCTCAGCCAGCCAGAGCGCGAGACGCTCTACGCCAACCTCAACCGCGAGGATGTCAGCCGGATCGGCGGCGCCCTCAAGGATGCCGGCATTTCCTTTGATGTCAGCGCCGATGGCACGGCGGTGCTGGTGGGACATCCCGATACCGCCCGCGCGCGCATGCTGCTGGCGGTCAAGGGCCTGCCTCAGAGCAGCAATTCAGGCTACGAGCTGTTCAACGACGTGCGCTCGTTCGGCCTCACATCGTTCATGCAGGAGGTCACCCGCGTGCGCGCCCTGGAGGGCGAGCTGGCACGTACCATCCAGACCATGAAGGGCATCAAGGCGGCGCGGGTGCACATTGTGCTCCCCGACCGAGGCTCGTTCCGCCGAGATCAGCAGATGGCGTCCGCCTCGGTGGTGATCCGCACCGAGAATTCCGACGACGCCTCCACCGCCCAGGCCATCCGCCGGCTCGTGGCCTCGGCGATTCCGGGCATGAAGATCGATACCGTGTCGGTGCTCAACACCGACGGCGCGGTTCTGGGCGCAAGCGACGGCGAAGGCGCGGCCGCAGGGCGCAAGTCGCTCTTGCAGCAGCAGGTCAATCGCGAGACCGAAGAGAAAATCCGCCGCACGCTGACTCCCTATCTCGGCCTCGGCAATTTCGAGATTTCCGTCTCCTCGCGCCTCAACACCGACCAGACCACCACCCACGAAACCATCTACGATCCCGCCTCCAAATCCGAGCGGTCGGTCCGCACGGTGAAGGAGAGCGGCCAGTCGCAGAACCGCACGAAGCAGCCGAACACCTCGGTGCAGCAGAATGTGCCGGCGGCCCAGACCAACAACGATGCCAGCGCCGATTCCAACGAGAACAACACGCACAAAGAGGAGATCACGAATTTCGAGATTTCCTCCCGCACGGTTCAGACCGTTCACGAAGGCTACTCGCTTCAGAATCTCTCCGTCGCGGTGCTGCTGAACAAGGACCGCCTCTTGGCCTCCGCGCCCCAGGGCGCCGACGCTGTGCCGCTGGAGCAGCAGCTTTACGAGATCGAGCAATTGGTCGCTTCGGCGGCAGGCTTCGACAAGGAGCGTGGCGACAAGATGAAGGTCTCCGCCGTCTCCTTCGCCGACGGCGGCCGCGCCCTCGAGCCGATCCCGCCGCTGCCCTGGACCGAACTGCTCCTGCGCCAGGCCGGCACGCTGATCAATGCCGTCACGATCCTGATCGTCGCGGGCCTGCTGATCTGGTTCGGGTTGCGCCCGGCCGTTCGCGCCATCCTGGCCCGTCCCGAGATCGAGGCGGAGAGCGAAGATGCATCGGCGATCGAAGCTGCCATGCTGGCTCCTCCGAGCGTTCCGGTGGTCGCGGGGCCGCCCGGCCTCCCGGCGGACGTGGGAAGCGAGGGGCATCCGGAAGCGATCGCCGCCACTTCCGTCAATCTGATCGAGGATCTGACGAGCCGCATGAACCGGTCGCCGCAGAAGCGGCTGGAACAGATTGTCGAGTTCGATGAGGCCCAAGCGGCGGCGATCCTGCGGCAATGGCTGCACCAGGAGGCGAAGGTCTGACCATGCACGCTCTGTCGCGCCACCTTCCCCATTTCGGTCCCGTAAAAGCCAATGCGGGCACGCCGCAGGCGCGCGCCGCCAGCGTGATCGAGACCATGACACGTCCGCAGGCGCCCGATGTCGGCGCGGCGACGACGGCGCGCAGCGCCGAGGCGGCAGCGCCGAAGAGATCTGCGCCCCCCGCACCTGGGCCCGAAGTGCCGCACCCCGATTTCACGCCCCGCATCACGGTCGAAGATCTGGAGCGCGCGGTGGCCCTTGCCCGGCGCGAAGGCAGCGCGGCCCTTGCCGCCGCGAACGAGGCGGCGGCGCAAGCCCGGATCCAGGACCGCGCCGAATTCGACGCCCGCCTTGCCGGCGCGCGCGCGGGCTGGGCACGGGACGAGGGCGAGGTCCTGGCCAAGCAAATCCACGAGGCCATCGGCGTTCTGGAACGCAGCATCGGCGACACTGTGGCCCATGTGCTGACGCCGTTCCTGGAACCCGAACTCCGCGCCAAGGCGGTCACCGACCTGTGCGCCCTGGTGCGCGCGCGCTTCGCCGGCGGCCCCGGTGCGGCGGTGCGGATCAGCGGCCCCAGGGATTTGCTCGAGGCCATGCGCACCGGTCTCGGCGAGACGCCGGAACTCGCCTTCGAAGAGGAGGACGGCCCCGAGATTCGCGTCGTCGCCGGAGACACGCTCATGGAAACGCAGCTTGCCGCCTGGTCTGAGCGCCTGCGCACGATCCAGGGTTGAGGAAGCATCATGTCCAACAAGGCCGAGCACGGCGAAATCATCATCATCAAGCGCCACCACGATGAGGAACACGAAGCCCATTCCAGCGCCTGGAAGGTCGCGCATGCCGACTTCATGACGGCGATGATGGCTTTCTTCCTCATCATGTGGCTCATCAACGCCACCGACAAGGACACCCGCAAAGCGATCGCCAATTACTTCAACCCGGTGGACCTTGCGTCCTCCATCACTGAGATCAAGGGCCTGAATGACCCCGAGGACACCCAGGCGAAGGGAACCTCCTCGGAGGGTGAAAAGCAAAATTCGCTCAAGAACACCTCCGGCGGCAAGACCGGCGCGGGCGACGACCGCCAGCAGGGCGACAAGGAGCGCAGCGCGTTCCAGGATCCCTACGCGGTGCTCAACAAGCTCGCAGCCAATGCCGACCCGAGCCCCGGCAACGTCACGGCCGATACCGCGATCGGCGATATCGGTTCTCCGGGTAGCGGCGCCGGCGACACGTCGCGCGATCCGTTCGATCCGGTTTATTGGCAGACCAATGCCGCCCGCAAGGTCAAGACCGATACTCCAGGCGCCGTTAAATCCAATGTCGCCCCCGCCGGCGCACGTCCGGACGTGACTGCGCCGCGTCCCGACGCGCAGACCGTCCAAGACAAGGACACGGCCCAGGCCATCGAGGCGGCACAACCGCCGGCCAAGGGACAGAGCGCCGGCGCCGCGCAGAAGTCCGGTCCCGTCACCAACGGACAGGCGCAGGCCGGACAGGCGCAGAACGGGCAGCAATCGTCCGCACAAGGCCAGGCGGCGCAGATGCAGGCCGCGCAGGCGCTGCAAGCCGAACTCGGCGCGGCGCTGAAATCCACCATGGGTGCGTCCCATGCACCCAACCTGGAGGTGAAGGCCACCCGGGAAGGCCTGGTCATCAACCTCACCGACGACATCGACTATTCCATGTTCGGCGTGGGTTCCGCGATTCCGGACGCCAAGCTGGTGCGTGCCATGGAGAAGATCGCGAAGATTTTGGCCGCGCGTTCGGGCGAAATCATCTTGCGCGGGCATACCGACGGGCGGCCATTCCGCTCGGAAACTTATGACAATTGGCGCCTTTCAACGGCGCGAGCCCAGATGGCCTATTACATGCTGGTGCGCGGCGGGCTCGAGGAGGCACGCGTGCGCCGCATCGAGGGCGTGGCCGACCGCGATCTGAAAAATCGCATCGACCCTTATGCGGCTGGCAACCGTCGCATCGAAATCCTCCTGCGCGAGCCGACGCAATGAGCGCATGTGCACGCATTCTGCTCGCGGGGGCGAGCCTGCTGTGCCTGCTGTCGGCGCCCGCGGCCGCGCTCGATCCTTGGGCCGACACGCGCACGCCTGGCGAGCAAGCGGCCCCCAACTGGCCTAAAAAACTACCCGTTCAGGGCACCCGCCCCGATCCCCAGGCGGCACCTGCGGGCGCCGCTGCGATCGACGCCGCTCCTTCCCCCCAACGCCCGGCCCTGTCCAACCGCATTCCTCTGCCGCTCGCAGCGCCGTCCGAGATCCGCCGCGCGGAGATCGCACCCCGGCGCGATAGGCCCCCGCTTGCCCCGGCGGTCGCCACGCAGGCCGCACCTTCGGCCCCGGCGGCGACGCCGATGGATCACGTGTCCGCACAGGCACTGGTGCGCGCGCTTCCGGGCGCGGCATTACCCTTGCTTCCGCCGCCGAGCGTCTCGAGCCCCTATGCTCCGACCCCCAACCTTCAGCCCGCCGCGAACCGCGCGCCGTTCGCGGCCCTTGCCGCCGCCGCCGATGCCATCGTCGAGGAGGCCAGTCAGCCCGACCGTGCCGTTTCTGGTCCCGCCACCAATCCGCCGGCCCAGCCGGCAGCGGAGCGCGCACCTGAAGTGGCGGCGGCGGCTGCCACTTCACAATCCGCGCCGGCTCCCGCGGCACCGGAGCCCGTGACGACGGCACCGGAACAGCCCCATGAGTCTGCGGTCCAGGTGGCACAGGCCGAGATGACGCCGCCCCCCCCGGATCATGCCAATGCGGAACCAACCGCCGCGGGGCATGGCGACGTCGCCCACGGCAGCGCAAACCAAAGTGAAGCCCAAGGTGACGCGCAAGGTGAGGCGGCCAAAGGCGGAGCGCCGCAGGGGCAGGCACAGGGACCCGAAGTCCCAAGCAAAAGCGACGGTCACTCCCCCGCGCCCGCCGACGCCGCATCCCGCCTTCCGGCCGAAAAGGATACCCGCGGCGGCGACCACAAGGCTGACGCGAAGACCCCTGCGTCGCCGCCCGCAAAAGCCCTGGTGGTCGCCCCGCCGCCGGCCATGGCGAACGGAATCTCACCCATGGACGCGGTTCGCGCCCTGCAACGTCTGCAGGACAAGGTCGCCGCGGGATCCGTGGAAGCCGTCGAAGGCCAACGCCGCATGCTGGCGCAGATCGACCAGGATTTCAAAGCCGCTGCCCCTTCGGTATGGCAGGATCCGCGCAACGCCCGCGCCCTGGTGATCCACGTGCTGAGCGGCGGCAACCCAGCCGTGCTGCGTGGCATACTTGCCCAGGAGCCGCTCCCGGCGCTCGACGAGCGGCTGCTGCGCGGCGCGCTGGCCTATGTGGAGGGGCGCGAGGAGCAGGCGCTGCGCCTGTTCGGCGAGATCGACGCGCGCACCCTGCCGAACGCGCTCGGCGCCCAGGTGGCGATCGCCCAGGCGGCCACCACGGTGCGTAAGGACCCCACAAAGGCCGCGCGTCTGCTCGACCTGGCGCGCCTTCTGATGCCCGGCACATTGGTCGAGGAAGCCGCGCTGCGGCGCCAGATCCTTGTCGCCAGCCAGAGTGACGACCCAAACCAGTTCGGCCGGCTCTCCCGGCAATATCTCGACCGCTTCGCCCACTCTGTCTATGCCGGCAACTTCCGCCAGCGCTTCGCCGCAGCGCTCACGCGCATGCCCTTCATCGATGCCCCGGATGGCTTCCAGCGCCTCGACAAACTGCTGCAGCCGCTGGACCAAGCGAGCCGGCGCGAAATCTTCCTGCTGGTGGCACGCAGTGCGGTCGTCCAGGGCAAGGCCAAGACCACCATCACGGCCGCCGAACGCGCGCTCGAAAGCGCGCCGCCGCTCAGCAGCGATGCCGAACGCGCCCGCCTCTACAAGGCTGCCGCGCTAGCCGCCACCCACGAAGGATTTCAACAGGCCCAGATCGAGCTCGCCGCGCTGGATCGTGACCGGCTGGCACCGCCGGATGCGACTTTGCTGGATGCGGCCCTGGTGGCCGCCGACCTTGTGCGCACCGCCCCAAACGTCGCGGACACGCCGCCTGGATCCGCACCGAAAGCACCGGATTCGTTGCCGGCGCGCGCTCCGGCGCAAACCGCCGCTGCGCAGGCCGCCTCGCCGGGTGCCGGCGGATCGCCCCCCGTGATCGCATCTTCAGCCGCGGCGACGCCTCTATCCCAAACGCCCCAGAACGCGGCCTCCGAAACGGCACGCGCCCCTGTGCCCGCTTCGGCCGCGAAGCCACCACAGGCCGGCGCGCCGCAAGCCCCGGCGACGCAGGCCACTGCCCAGGCCGATCCCGCGCCCTCCGCCATCGAGGAGCAGGCACGCGGCACGTTGGCGAAGATCGACAAGCTTCTGAAGGAGGCTCCGCGATGACAGCGCTCGATTATTCTATCGGCCAGGGTGCAGGACGCGGTGATGTCGCCGCCGGCAAGGCGTCCGCGCGCGCGGGTGCCGGGCTCGGCAATCCCCCCGACGGCATGGACGGCGGGGCCGACCAGGGCTTCGCTGCGGTGTTCAAACAGATTGCCTCCCCCGCCCCTGATCCGAACCCTACGGCCGCCGGCGGCTGCGACGCGCCGCAAGCTTGCGCCGTTGCGCCGGCCGAAGACGTGCTGATGTCCACGCCGGACGAGACGACATCTTCCGATATGCCGCCGGCGGGCGAGCGTCCGGCCCGTCCTGGCCGCTCCGCCACGACAAGCGGGCCGGGCTCGCTGTCCAAATTGCTTTTGGCCCTGGGCCGTCCCGCGCGCGCAGCGGTGGAAGCCGCGCCGCTGGACGGGGACAGGGCGGAGGATCGGTCGGATTCCCCGGTTCAGGCGGCACCGGATCTTCCGACAATCCCGCATCTCGCGGCACACCCGCTCTCCATAATGCCGCCAGACCTTCCGCAGCCCCCTCTCCCGCCGTCCCAGCCAAAGGAGGGGACCGAGCCGGCCGCGTCGCAGACGACATCCGCAGCTTCGGGTGATGCCGCAATGCGGGATGAACCGCACATTCTCACGCGGGCGGAGGAGGATGCAGCAGGTGTTGCCTTCGTCACGATGCTTGGAAGCGTGGATACGACCGCAAGCGCGATGGCGGCCGCCGAAAATGGGGATGGCGCCGACACCCGCGCCACCCAAACCTCCGACATCCTTTCAGCCGACAGTGAGGTTGGGGAGCAAGCGAGGCCGATTCAGGTCTCCGTCATCTCGCGGGAGACCCATTTCGCGCCGATCCGGAACCTGACCGGCCAAACCCTGCCTTTCGCGCAGACTCTCGCCGCCGCTATGCCGGCCGGCCCCCTCTCCGGGCCACCGTCGGCTCGGCTTGCAGACAATGGTCACACGCCAGTGTCTCCCGTCCGCGCGGGCGTGGAGGAACAGTCTTTGGCGATGTCGCGATCGCAGGTCTTCCAGCCCACGGCGCAAGTGGTGGCCGCAGGCCGGTCGTCTGCTCCGATAGGACCTGACACGGGCCGCGCGACCCGCTCGCGTCCATCGACGGACCTGGCCCACCAGGGCGCGGCCCTGCGGACGGCTGACGCCGTCCTCGCCCAAGGGGAAGCAGCCGCGCCGGCGGATCGCGTTCAGGATGCGCACGCCGCGCAAAAGAAAGAGCAGGAGGCCGAAGCGAAGAGCACTTCCTCCCCCGAGCCATTCGCCGGGCCGCAATCCACCGCGATGGGAAGCCCGGTGGCCCCGACCGGCGCCCGCGCGCTTGCCGAGATACCCACGGTGCGCCAGGTCGCCGAGGCGATCTCCAACGAGATGGCGAGCCTCGGCGCTCCGGATATTACGGGCACGGCCCCGAGTTCACTCGCCGGGCCCGTGCGGGTGTTGGAGATTCAGCTTCATCCCGACGACCTCGGCACGGTTAACGTGCGCCTGCGCCTGACCCCGCAAGGCCTGGAGGTGCGGCTGCGCGCCGGCAATCCCGACACGGCGCGGATGCTGGAACAGGATCGCGACGCCTTGGGGGAAATCCTGCGCTCCGCGGGCTATCAGGCGGACGACCTCCAGATCATCACCACCGACGCAGCCGGATTTACCGGCATGACCGGGCATGATTCCAGACCGTTCCTGGCCGAGCCCCCCGCATCTGGCGAGGAGCACGGCAGCGAGCGTCAATCGGGTGGCGGCTCCGGCCGCCAGCCTTCCGATTCTTCCAATCAGAAAGGGACAAAGGGCGATGAAAAGGGCAATCGCGACAGCTCTGGCCGGGGCGATTTCTCTCGCTAGTCCCATAAGCGCGCAAACATTCTCCACCGGCGTACCGGAGCCCCTCGGTGCGCGGAAGGCTCCTGCGATGCCCGCTTCGGCTCCCGTTACGGCGCCCATCGGCACAATCGCGCGGGCGCCAGCAAAGCCGGCGCAGATGCCCTCGGTGCAGCCGGGCAAAAGGAAGAGCAGCGCCGCTTCCACCTCGAATGTGTGCGAGCGCGAGCTGGCCCGTGCGTCGGCGATCTACAACATTCCGCTGCCGGTTCTCTATGCGGTGGGCCTGCAGGAAACCGGGGTGAACGGCCATCTTCAGCAATATATGCTGAACATCGCTGGTAAGGATTATCTCGCGACCTCGCTTCCCGACGCGATGCGCGCCTTCAATGCGGCGCGGGCGCAAGGCATCAGCCTGATCGACGTCGGCTGCCTGCAGGTAAATTATTATTATCACGGCAAAAAATTCCGCTCGGTGGAGCAGATGTTCGATCCGCGGCTGAATGTCGAGGTGGCCGCGCAGGAATTGCGGGATTGGCGCAAGAGCCAGGGCAATTGGACGATGGCGGTCGCGCGCTACAATGCCTCGAAGCACAATGTCGCCGGCCAGAAACGCTATGTCTGTGCCGTCATCCGCCGCCTTGTGGAAACCGGGATGGGAGACTGGACGCCGGAAGCACGCACCCTCTGCACGAGCTGAAGCGGCACGCGCTCCGCAACCTCATCCAATTCTCTGACCAAACAAAAAACCCCGCGCCCGCACGTCATGGAAACGGCGGGCGCGGGGCTTTGCATTGGACCGATCAATTGAACAGGGAGTCAATGTCGTCCTGCGAGACCACATTCACATCGTCGGCCAGCGCGGGGCCGTTGAGCAGGGCGGCGTCGCCCTCGCGGGCGGGCGGGATGATGGAGCTCGCGGTCGCCACTTCTGCCGCACCACCCCAGATGTCCGCCATGGTGCAAATGCGCTCTTCGACGAACCGCAGAAGTTTCACCACCTTTCCGATGCGCTGACCGGAAATATCCTGGAAATTACAGGCCTCGAAAATCTTGATGGTCTGTGCCTGGATCGCCTCCGCCAACGCCAGGTCATCCCCCAACAGGGAGCGCGAGAGCTTGGTGGCCAGGGCCTCGATATCTTCGGCCGCGCTCAGAATGTTCTCGGTGGCGGTCTCGGTGGCCGCCACGACCGCATCGAGCTCGTCGGTGGCCCGATACAATTGCTCGCCACCGTTGCCTTCCGCATGCAGGGCCGCGATTTCCGACTTGGTGCTCTGGATCGCTTCCTGGATGGTCTCCAGGCCCGCCCACAGCGCGTTGCGCTCGCGCTCCCGATCGATCAGCGGGTTGCGATATTTGAACGTCTCGATTTCGCTCCGCATCTGGGTGAGCTCAGCCAGAATGCGCTCCAGCTGGCCATCGACTGCGATCTGCGGAGCAAAGTCCGCCGCGGCGGGAATGCGCGTCGAAGCTTCAATGCGAAACGGTCGCCGACTCGCGGACATCCTCATCTCCAGTATTCATAGATTAAGCTGATCCCTTATATTTCAATTCTGACCCCGAACACCAGCCCACCACCTGCGGCGCTGCAAGCTTCGCGCAAGGCGACCTCCGGTAAAAGAAACGAACGGAGCCGATGAGACATCTCTCGGTCGGCATTTCTTATGCCCTCAAACGGAGCGTCCCATGGCGGTAGACCTTTCGATGAAAATTCTTGTGGTGGACGACTACAAGACCATGGTCCGGATCATTCGTAACCTCTTGAAGCAAATCGGCTTTGAGGATGTGGATGAAGCATCGGACGGAACCGAAGCGCTCTCGCTGCTCAAGGTGAACAAGTACGGCCTCGTGATCTCCGACTGGAACATGGAGCCCATGACCGGATACGAACTGCTCAAGCGGGTGCGGGACGACGAGGTTCTCAAGGAGACCCCGTTCATCATGGTGACCGCCGAAGCGAAGTCGGAAAACGTCATCGCTGCGAAGAAGGCCGGCGTCAGCAACTATATCGTCAAGCCGTTCAATGCTCAGACTTTGAAGGGCAAGATCGATACCGTGTTCGAGGCGTGACGCTGCAGCTTCCATAAGAAGCGTCGCATCCGCGCGGCAAGCCGAAAATAAAATTCAGAGTAGTACCTCCAGCGCCCGGCCTTCGTGCCGGGCGTTTAGATTCAGGACCGGCAATTCCATTCTCTCAACGCCACTTAAGCCGTCCCCACCAAACGGCCCTCGGCGCCATCGTCGAGTTTTCCGCGCCCGGGCGGTCGCCCCAGGATGTGCACAGGCGGAAAGCGCATCCATCTCACCTTTGAACCGTTCCAAATACCCCCAGAATGGAAGAGTGTGCCCGCGGAAACGGAAGGAAGTCTCCCCGCATGTTACCGGTTGGGAACACCTCTCCTCACCAGAACACCATTTTGCGTAAAAAACCCGCTCCATATCGCACCGCTAAGCCGAAACCACTGAAGATGGCGCTCCAAATCCGCGCCAAATCTGGTTGTGGGCGATTCAAATACTTCTTACCAATTCAATAACGGATCTGGAGCCGCACGCTCTCACCGGAAGAAACTCTGAGCAAATAAATAAGCCGAGCCGAACGGCCAAGGTTTATGAGGAGAAGTCCCATGTATGTGGTTGTCGATCCCCGCGCATCTGTCGCCGAGAGCTATGTTTCCGGCTTTTCCCGCGAAGGATTTTCATCCCTCGGCTTCGGACATGGCGAATTCAAGGAATGGCTGCAATCTGCTTCTGATCAGGATCTGGGAGCGGTTCAGGGTTTCTTGCTCGGCGACTTTGAATCTCGGAACTCCTATCCGGAAATGATACGCACCCATTCCCGCGCTCCCGTGATCGCCCTGGAAGACATCAAATCTCTGTCCCAGACGCTCGAGCTCTATACTGCGGGCATCGATGACGTGGTGCGCAAGCCGGTTCATGTGCGGGAGATCGTCGCCCGGTCCGACGCGGTTTGGCGGCGCATGAACACCAATAATGGTCCCGCGACCACCGGTCGGCTCAGCGTGTATTTCGATGGGCGCGACCCCGCGGTGGACGGTGTGCCCCTGTCCTTGCCTCGCCGCGAGCGCCACATTCTTGAATACCTGGTCAAGAACAGCAAGCGCCGCGTCACCAAGACACAGATCTTCAACACGATCTACGGCATTTTCAATGAAGACGTGGATGAGAGCGTGATCGAGGGCCACATGAGCAAGCTGCGCAAGAAATTGCGCATGCGCCTCGGCCACGACGTCATCGATGCGAAGCGTTACATCGGACATCAATTCGTCGGTTGATCTCCCGCTGCCCAACGCCCTAGCCGCTTTGTCGCCCGACAAGGCGGCTTTCTTTTTCTACTGGTCCTCGACCCCCCATTCACCTAAGCCGCAGGCTTCGGTCCCGCTTCTGCGTTTAACACGCGGCTGATCCTGGCATCCATATGCGACAGCAGGGAGCCGCCTGGGCGAAGCCGGCGGTACCAGCGACAATATCCGCGCCCTCTCGGCGGCCGCCAATTCCATCGGCGGCGTGCTGAACCTGATCAAGGTTATTGCCGAGCAGACCAGCCTGCTGGCCCCACCGCAAACAATCCAAGGGCGTTGCAGCGTCAGCCGATCTTAAGCCCGAGCCGGCCCGCCTGCCGTTGGACGAACGCTTCCATGCGCTCACGCCCCACGGCCGTCAGCTCCACCAGAACGCGGCGGCGATCGCCGGGATCGGGGAGCCGGTCCAGCAGACCGGCCTCCTTCAGATCCTCAATGCGGCGCAGGGCCGTGGTGGTGGGCACGCCCGAGGCAATACACAGGCTGGTCACGGAAATCGGGCGACCCGTCGCCTCTGCAACTGCCAGATCCAGCAGCATGTCCCAGGCGGGATCGGAGAACAGTCCGGCCTGGAAGATCGCATCGCGATCCGCCCGTGCGGCCACCAGCGCCTTGAGATAATTCGGCCGCGCAGTCGGCATGACGATTGGCGCCTGTGGCGAGGTGCTGGATTCGTCCTCCACCAGCGAGAGCGCACGTTCCACGGCGTGCTTCACTTCCTCGGCCGACAGTGGCTTTTGGAGAAAATCGACGGCATGAAGGCGCAGCGCACCCACGGCGCGGTCGAGCGAGGCGTGACCCGTAATGACAATGGCGGCGAGCGGCTTTACGCGCCGGCGCACCGCCAGCTTCTGGAGCAGTTCGATGCCGTCGATGCGCGGCATGTGAAGGTCGGTGACGATGACCTGAAGCTCATTGTGACGGGCGACCAGGTCGAGCGCCTCCACGGCTGTCTCGGCGGTGCGCGTGGGCATGTCGAGTGCCAGGAGGCCCTCGCTCAGCTCCGCAAGAACGTCCGGATCGTCGTCGACCAAAAGAACGCGGGGTGCCGATTCAATGTCCTGTTCCATAATCTAGGCCCCAGTGTTCCACTCAACGCCTGCCGCCTCGCTCCCAGCCTGCGCACTGAGCGCGCGCAACAATTCTGGCAGGGGACGCTTCGGCGAAATCAAGTAACCTTGAACATAATCGATTGGGAAAGTGCGCGCGAGCTTTAGATCGTCGGGAAATTCAACGCCCTCAGCAACAACCTTAACGCCCAGTTTGCGGCCCAATTCTGCGATCGAAGCGAAGATATTGCGGGCCTTGGTCCAGGTCCGCGCGTCACGCACGATCTGAAGATCAATTTTGATTTCCGTCACGGGAAGCGCGGACAACTGCAGCAGGCCGCTCTGGCGCCGCCCGACATCGTCGAGCGCGAGGCCGAAGCCGGCCATGCGCAAGCGTGCCAGCATCGACATGGATTCGGCGCAGGAATCGTATAATGAATCCTCCGTGAGTTCGAAGATCACGTCGGCTGGCGAAAGTTGTGCGTCTTCCACGGTCTGGATCAGGTTGCGCAGCGAATCCGGCTGCAGCACCACTTCCAGCGGTAGGTTGACGCTGATGGGACCGCGCCAGCCCGCCTTGATCCATTGCGCGCAGCCGCGCGCGGCGATTCCCAGCACATATTGGGTCAGATGCACCAGCACCGAGGGGTCGGAAGTCGCCGCCGCGACAATGTCTACGGGGCTGACCGGCCCCACCCCCGGCAGCACGCCCGTCAACAGGGCCTCCGCACCGGCGAAGCGCAGGGTCTGCACCTCCACCTTCGGCTGAAAACTCACGGGCAAGCTACCCGCGGCCAGACTCGCCTTGAGTGCCGGCAGGATGGCGCGACGCCCCCGGCGCGGCACGGCCTCCGCCACCGCCCCGCAATCCGCATAGTCCAGCAGGCGCAATAATTGCTGAGGGTCTAAGGGCTTCGTCAGCGCGCCGAGCACGATGAGCTTCTGTTCGCCGGCCACTTGCGCCACCACGCGAAGCACATCCTCGCCGACACCGCTGATGAAGATGAGGCGTGGCGGCTCAGCGAAGGCGGTCAGCCGATTCATGATATCGATGCCGTCCATGGCCGGCAGGCCAAGGTCAAGCAATACAACGTCGACGCTAGCAAGTTCCGACATATTGAGCTTGCGCGGATCCGTACACCAGCGCGCGCTGTGGCCGGCGGCTGAAATCAGCTCGCACAGGTCCTCACACAATGGTTGTTCATCATCGAGAATAAAAACGGATCGAGCCCGCGCTGTCATTGCTACCTCGCAGCTACAAGCTGTTAGCGCTTGCAGCTTGCGCGAGGACGGCTTCGATCTGGTCGACCATCAGGATGGGATCGAGTGGTTTCACATACAGGAGGTCGGCGTCGAAATCAGCTGCCTCGGCTTCGTTGATAATGTGACCCGTAATTATCACAACAACCTGCGGCTGCAAATCTTTTGGCAACAGGCGCGCGGCCGCCACCAATTCGGCTCCGTCGTGTTCACCGACCCGGAGATCGGTAATCAGGCATATCGGATGATACCCTTCGAGCAGCACCGTGAGGGCATCGCGCGCGGAATGACAGGTCCGCACGTGCCAATCAGTGGCGGTGAAGAATTCACCGAGCTCCTCCGCGAGCTCGGGCTCGTCGTCGCAGATCAGCAGGGTGCGGCGCTTGGTCATTCTGCCATCGCCGAAACCGGAGCGGCCAGCCTCGGAATATCCACCGTGAACCGTGCCCCCTCCGCCAGATTGGCCGCGCTGATGGTGCCGCCCATGTCTCGCACCACGGTCCGTGAAAGGGAAAGGCCGAGGCCGGTGCCCTTGTCCGCGGGCTTGGTGGTGGTGAAGGCCTCGAACAGATGCGGGAGGATATCGGGAGCGATGCCGCCGCCGTTATCGTCCACTTCTATGATGACGTGATCGCCCTCGACCCGGCAATGCACGAGGACCCGCGGCGGAGCCCCTCCCTGCGCCAACGCATGGGTCTCGCAAGCATCGCGTGCATTCACCAGGAGATTGACGATCAATTGCTCGAACATGATCTGCTCGCCCATGACCATCACATCCGGCGAGACGTTGAACCGAAGCAGCAGCTGGATGCCGGCCGCACGATATTGCTCAGCTACGAATCCCGCGGCCAATTCCAAAGCGGCACGGATGGAGAAGCTCGTGGAATGGTCGGTCGGCATGCGCGCGTAGCGGCGCACCTGGTCGGTAATGCGCTTGGCGCGATCCACCTGTCCTTGAATCCGATCGAGTTTAGCCTGTACCAGTTCGTGGCCAGCACCTGATTGCAGCAGGCGCGCGGCGTTCGCTGTGGCCATCTTGATCACGGCAAGAGGCTGGTTCAGCTCGTGGGCGATGGCCGTGGCCATCTCCCCCAGGCTCGCAAGCTTGGCGGCCTGCATCACCTGAAGCTCCGCATGGCGGATGCGGCTGGTGTCCGCCACGACCAGCAATGCTTGCGGCGTGCCGTGCCAGAGCACCTCGCACAGGCTGCCGCGCAAGGAGACCACATCGCCCTGCCGGCGCGAGAACGTCATGGTGATGCTGCCCCAGGGGTTGCCGTTCGTATCGACCGCCACCTCGCGTGCCGCCCGGGTGAGGCGTTTCCAGTCCGGATCGCTGAGCGGCGCATCCACGACCGCCAGCGCGGCCGGATTGATCAGCCGAACCTGCTCGCTGGCGGGATCGAACACGATCACGCAGGCCGGCGTTGCCTGGATTACCGCCAGCAGACTGGATTCCATGGACTGCAATGCAGCCTGCCCCTGCATGACCTGCGTGAGGCGCATCTGCACGCGCCGCTCCGTCGCCAGCAAGATGAGCACCAGGATGGTGCCGGACGCGAAGAGAAGCAGCAGCGGAATGCGCGCCGGATTGGCATCGAGCTGAGCCTCGATCTGCGCCGTCGCCTCGTTATAGGAGACCGACGATAGCAGGACGCGCTGCAACAGGCGCCCCAGAGGCTGCAATTCAATGTCCCATTCGTGGAAGACGTCTGCGCCGCTGACCTCGAACAGATCGGGATGCGAAAGGGCATCGATCATGCCGTCCAGGCGCTGCTCAAAGATCTGCAGGTCCGGCTTGTAACCGGTCAACCCCGGCAGCAGATCGGCTTCGTCGGATTCATAGAGGATGGGCAAGCGCGAGCGCAGCAGTTCCAGGCGTAGCTTGAGCGCTTCGAATTCATCGGCATGGGAGGAAACGGCGGCCAGGCGCAGGCGAGATGTCGCCTTGAGGAATTCCAACTGGGCCTGATAAACGATCCAGCCGGAATTATGGATCTTCTTCGCCAGCATCGATCGCTGACTGTCCGTAGAATTGTAAACCATCACGGTCGCGACAAAAAACACGATCGTCGTCACCACCATGGCGGCGGAGACGAAGCGCATGCCGCGCGTGGTCAGTTTATCGAACGATAAATTCAATGGACTTGACCTGCCACACCATGCGCTCGCGGAAGGTCGCGGAATTGAACCGAGGCTCCGCGTCGATGGGATAGATGATCCAGAACGGCCCCTTGTCGCGCACCGGCATCGAAAGCTTATTGCGGCGCGTGGCGAGGATCGGGCCGGAATAGGTCAGGTCCTCGGCCGGAATGGCAGCGGAATAATCATTGAGCGCCTCCACCCGCGCTTCCTTGATCTCTCCTGGGAAAAGACGCGACAGATCGAGAAGGCTGGGCCCGTCGAAGGCTTGGCGTCCATGCGTCCAGGGCGTGGCGGTATCGATATGGAAGGGCGGGAACGATTCGAGTTCCGCCACGGCGACCTGCCGCTCCGCGACGAGGGCGCCGCCGCTGGTCCGCCAGCTGAGCGTCAAGGTCTGCGCGGCACTGGCGTCGTCCAGCCCCACCAGCGCACACAGCAGCAGGACGACCTGGGCGCGGAATGTGTTCATCAGTCTTGTTCAGGGCAGCTGGGCGCGGCCATATCGCCCACGGCCGACCCATTCTCCTTATGATGGCGATGGGTCCATCTTCACATAACGGCCAGGGATCGGCGCGGCCAATCCCATCCAGTTTGGCGCTTCACCGGGCCCTCCCGATCCAAATCGGATGCAATTTCTGCGACGCGGCGACAAAAAATCCCGGCCGGGGTGCCCCGACCGGGTTATCGCATTCCTCACCGCCCGACGCGCGAACAGGCGCCGTGCATGACCTAGGTGGGGCTTCAGGGCGTGACGACCTGAATCACCTTGCGGCTGCCACGATCGACGATGACGCGGCGGTCGTTCACGACGGTGTAGGCATATTCGTCGTGATTGGGCACGGAATAGACCTGAACACTGGGCGGCAGCGGCTCGCCCACCACCACTTCACGCTGATAGGCGATGGAAGGACGGTTTTCCTTGATCACGTAGGAACGAACCTCCTGCGGGGGCTCGGCTGCCGCGCCCATGGTGGCGCCCACCGCGCCACCGACCACAGCACCTACGGGGCCGCCGACGACGGCTCCCACGGCCGCACCGCCCACAGCGCCGGTCGCGGTGGAAGCCTGGGCGAAGACGGCGGTCGGGGATGCAAGGGCCAGAGCCACCGCGGCAATATAGATCGGGGACTTCATGTTGATCTCCTCTCGACGGTTGGTCGATGGTTCAAACGAAGGCCCGCGCGCTTCGTTCCCCAGAGGATAAAAATGTGAAGACCTGTAATATTCGGTTGCGATGTTTGGGCTGCAACCGGAAGCCATGTTTCGTTTCTTTATTGCCAAGCTTCTTATTTTGAACGCGGCTCCGCTCGACGCGTGCCGCAATTACAAATACCCAAAGCTTGGCCTTATGGAGAGAGGGGAGCGGTATGCGCGCTCCCGTCATACCGCCTTCAGCAGATCCCGCCGCTTGAGCTCCGCAAGCGTGAGGTCCAGCACGCGTTCGGCGGTGGCCACGATCTGGTCCGCCTCGGCATAGCTCAGGGTGAAGGGCGGAGCGAGGATCAGTCCGTCGCGCACCGCCCGCATCACAAGCCCTTCGGCGAAGGAAAAGTCGCGAGCGATAAGGCCAACAGTGCCTTGCTCGCCGGCAAATTTCGCGCGGCTGGCCTTATCCGGGGTCAACTCCAACGCACCGATAAGGCCGATCATACGCGCCTCTCCCACGAGCGGGTGCGCCGCCAGCTTCAGCCAGCGCTCCTGCAGATAGGGGCCGATATCATTCTTGACCCGTGCGACCAGCTTTTCCTCGTGCATGATCTTGAGGTTGGCGAGCGCCGCCGCGCACCCGCCGGGGTGGCCGCTATAAGTGAAGCCGTGGTTGAAATCGCCCCCATGCTCGATAAAGCCCTCGGCGACCCGGTCGCCGACGATCACCCCGCCTAAGGGGAAATAGCCGGAGGTGATGCCCTTGGCGAAGGTAATGAGATCGGGCTGAACGCCCATATATTGGCAACCGAACCACTCGCCCGTGCGGCCAAAACCGCAGATCACCTCGTCGCTCACCAGCAGCACGTCGCGCTCGCGGCAGATCTTCTGTACTTCCGGCCAATAGCTGGCGGGCGGAATGACGACGCCGCCCGCCCCCTGGATCGGCTCGCCGATGAATGCCGCCACATTCTCCGGTCCAGCCTCATCGATGGCGCGGCCCACCTCGCGCGCAGCGAAAAGACCGAATTCCTCGCGGTCCATGTCGCCGCCCTCAGCCCACCAATAAGGCTGCCGCACATGGACGATGCCGGGAATGGGCAGCCCGCCCTGGGCGTGCATGGGCTTCATGCCTCCCAAGCTCGCCCCGCCGACGGTGGAGCCGTGATAGGCGTTATGCCGGGCGATGAAGATATGCTTGTCTGGCTTGCCCATGGCGGCCCAATAGTGGCGCACCATGCGGATCACCGTATCCACAGCCTCCGATCCGCCGGAGGTGAAGAACACGCGGTTCATCCCTTCTGGGGCGACGGCCGCAATGGCGGCCGCAAGCTCGGCGGCGGCGGGATGGGTCGTCTTGAAGAAGGTGTTGTAATAATCGAGCTTGCGCAGTTGGTCGGCGATCGCATCGACGATGACATGCCGGCCGTGCCCGACCTGGGAGCACCACAGGCCCGACATGCCGTCGAGGATCTTGTTGCCCTCGGAATCGAAGATGAAATTCCCCTCCGCATGGGTGATCACCCGCACCCCTTCCGCATTCAGCGCCTTCGTGTCCGAAAAGGGATGCAGATGATGCTCGGCATCCAGATGGCGCCAATGGGCGGTGGAATTGGAGGGGGGAACGGACGTCACGATTGCGGTGCTCCCTCAGAGCCGAAAGGACAGGGTTTCCTTAGGGCCGCCTTGCCCTTTTAACAAGCTTGGCTTAGAGGCTCCGAGCGGATCGGATTGCCGCTTTGGACAGCAGAGCCCTGCCCGCGCAGCGACCAAAGCTCCACCCCGGCAAAGGCGACTCCCGGCGCCCAGGTATGTGCTAAGTCGCCACAAAAGCGGCCAATGCGTCCGCGCACCGGAGACTGCCCGTATGGATTTGGATTTCTGGCGATCGAAGTGGGAAAGCAACCAGATCGCCTTTCACGAAGGCAAGCCGAATGCGCTCCTGGTGAAGCACCTTGCCCATCTCGACCTTCGCCCCGGCGCTCGCATCTTCGTGCCCTTATGTGGCAAGACGCGAGACATTGCCTGGCTGCTCTCGCAAGGTTTTGAGGTCGTCGGCGCCGAGCTGAGTGCGCTCGCTGTCGAGGGTTTGTTCGCCGACCTTGGCGTCTCGCCTGAGATTTCAGCTCTGGGCCCACTCACACGGTGCAGCGCCACGGGCATAGACATCTTCATCGGCGACATTTTCGAATTGACCCGGGAAACGCTCGGACCGGTGGATGCCGTGTACGATAGGGCGGCTCTGGTCGCCCTGCCCGATCCCCTCCGCGCGCGCTACGCCGCCCATCTCATCGACATTACCGGCGGGGCGCCACAGCTCCTGATCTGCTTCGATTACGATCAATCCCTCATCGCGGGCCCGCCGTTCGCCGTAAGCACAGAGCACACGCGCATGCTGTATGGGAAAACCCATCGCATCCGTGAACTGGAGAGCGTGCCGGTTCCGGGCGGCCTGAAGGGCACTTGCGAGGCGACCGAACGGGCGCTGCTGCTTCAACGTGCGCAGGATAGCTGAGCAGATCTTACAGCCGCGTCCAGACCGTCTTGAGATCGGAGTATTTTTCCAGCGCGCGGAGCGATTTATCTCGCCCGAAGCCGGATTGCTTGACCCCGCCGAAGGGGACCGTCATGTCGTCGGCGTCGAAGCAATTCACATAGACAACGCCGGCCTTGAAGCGCCGCGCCACCTTGTGGGCCGCGGCGAGGTCGCCACTCCAGATGGCGGCGCCGAGACCGTAAACCGTGCCGTTCGCGATCTTCACCGCCTCGTCCAGCCCGTCGAAGCCGATCACCGAAAGCACGGGGCCGAAGATTTCCTTCTGCTCAAGCGCTGAGCCGGGCGAAACATCGTCGAAAATGGTGGGCGCCACGAACGCACCGCCGGTTTCCTCGTGCACCGCCGCGCCGCCCACAACGAGACGAGCACCGTCGGCGAGGCCCTGGTCGATGGCAGAAAGGATGCGGCTTTGATGGGCGCGGCTCACCACCGCGCCGGCCCGCGTATCCGGGTCAAGCGGATTCCCGGGCATCCATTGAGCGGCGGCAGCGGCGATACGCTCCACCAATTCGCCCTTGATGCGATTGTCCACCAGCAGGCGCGAACCAGCCGTACACATTTCGCCCTGATTGAAGAAGATGCCGGCCGCCGCCGCCTCGGCGACCGCATCCAGATCCGGCGCGTCGTGGGCCACCACGAAGCCAGTCTTGCCGCCCAGTTCCAGGCCCACGCGCTTCAGATTGGTGTCGGCCGAATAGCGCATGAAATAACGCCCGACTTCGGTGGAGCCGGTGAACGCGATGGCATCCACGTCCATGTGCAGCCCTAGCGCAGCGCCCGCCTGCTCGCCAAGGCCGGGCACCACGTTGAATACGCCGTCCGGGATGCCGGCTTCCTGCGCCAACGCCGCAAGGCGAAGGGCGGTCAGCGGGGATTCCTCTGCAGGCTTCAGGATCACGGAATTGCCCATGGCCAACGCCGGCGCGAACTTCCACGCTGCCATGATCATGGGGAAGTTCCACGGCGTCACGCAGCCGACGACACCGAGGGGCTCGCGCAGGATCAGCGCGAGATTTTCGTCGTTGGTGGGTGCGACCTCGCCATAGATCTTGTCCGCCGCCTCGCCGTAATAGGCGATGCAATCGGCGGTGGCGCGCACATCGATGGACTTCGCGTCCGAGATGGGTTTGCCCATGTTGAGCGTTTCAAGCAGCGCCAGTTCGTCACGATGGGCGCGGACCAGATCCGCGAAACGCATCAGGACGCGCTTGCGCTCCCCCGGCTTCAAACCGGCCCAGCGACGATCCTCAAACGCCGCCCGGGCGGCGGAAACGGCGCGATCCACGTCGACGCCGTCGCAAGACGCGATCTGCGCCAGCTCCTGCCCGGTGGCGGGATTGATGGCGGCGAACCGCTTGCCGCTCGCGGCAGGAACGAAGCGGCCGTCAATGAAGGCATCGGTGCGAAATGTGGGAACGGCGTTCGAAGCTGGAGGGGCGCTGGCGCTCATCGACTTAACTCCTGCAAGCGTAGCCGTGTAACCGGGCCGGCACCCTCGCCTTTGTGCCCTGGCATCGTCAAGGCGGCCGCCCGATCACAAGCGAGCCGGCCAAATGGAGCTGCAACGCAGCCCCCTGCCCTTGAGGTGCAACGGCGCTCAGCCCTCCCGCTCGGGGGCGCTGCCTTCGCCGTCCTCATCCTCGTCCTCGACCACGGGAATGGCATAGGCGCCCTTGAGCCAGCGGTTGAGGTCCACGTCCGCGCACCTTTTGGAACAGAAGGGCCGATAACGCTCAACAGAGGGTTTGGCGCAGATGGGGCATGGGCTGGAGACGAACGGCACTGTGGCCCGCGCCCCCTTCGGCTTATTGTCGTTCACGCCGCGCGCTCCGCCCAGCCGGCGCGGACCGGATAGCCCTCACTCGTCAGCAGCGCGACGGTTTCCGCCAGGGGCAAGCCGACCACCGAGCTATAGGAACCCATGAGCTTCACCACGAACGAACCGGCAATGCCCTGGATGGCATAGCCGCCGGCCTTACCGCGCCATTCCCCGCAGGCGAGATAGGCTGTGATGTCGTCGTGCGAGAGGCGACGGAACCGCAGGCGGGTTTCCACGAGGCGCGTGCGCGAACGCCCGCGGGCGGAGACCACGCAGAGCCCGGTGAACACCCGGTGCGCGCGACCCGAGAGCAGGCGCAGGCATTCTTCCGCCTCCCCCTGAAGCTCCGGCTTGGGCAGGATGCGCCGGCCCACCGCGACCACCGTGTCGGCGGAAACCACGATGGCTGACATGCCGGCTTCCTTGGCGCGGGCCGCAACCAATTCGCCCTTCTGCCGGGCGAGCCGCTGGGCGAGGTGGCGTGGCAGCTCGCCTTTATCCGGCGTCTCGTCCACGTCGGCGGGCATGAGCAGGTCCGGCTCGATGCCGGCCTGATTGAGCAGAGCGAGCCTGCGGGGCGAACCGGAGGCCAATACGAGCTTCACCCTGTCGTTCACGTCTGCGTCACCTCGAACCGACTGAAAAAACGCCGCGCAGCACGGGGCACGCGGCGCGCGGACGCTAGCGCAAAGGGTTGCGCGTGTGAACGCCCGTTTGCGCGCATTCGCAGGGCGGTGCTGCGGCGGGAGCGGAGGGTGACTGCATCATCCCGGTGCCGCCGACCGTTCATAAAGCGCTGCTAGAACGCGGCCGGGGGGATTTGGAACGAGGACACGCGCGATGCGCATGAGTTTCGCAGCCACCAGTCTCCTGCTCGCCCTCTCCGCCCTGCCGGCCGCCGCCCAGAGCGGCGTCGCCTATGGCCCGGAGCTGGAGGGCTTTGAATATCCCTACCCCGTGGGGCGATTCGACTTCACCTCGCAACGCCAGCCGTTGCACATGGCCTATATGGACGTGAAGCCGGAGCAGGCGAACGGACGCACCATCGTATTGCTGCACGGCAAGAATTTCTGCGGCGCCACCTGGGAAGGGGTGATCGCGCCGCTCACCAAGGCCGGCTACCGGGTGGTGGTGCCGGACCAGATCGGGTTCTGCAAATCCTCCAAGCCGCAGGACTACCAATTCTCCCTGCACCAGCTCGCCGCCAATACCCATGCCCTGCTCGCGCAGCTCGACGTGGAAAACCCCATCATCATGGGCCATTCCATGGGTGGCATGCTTGCCATCCGCTATGCCCTGACCTTCCCGCAGGATGTCTCCGGGCTGGTGCTGGTCAATCCCATCGGCCTGGAGGACTGGCGCGAAAAGGGCGTGCCCTCGCTTACGGTGGACCAATGGTTTGCGGGCGAGCAGCGCAACAACTTCGACGGCATGAAGAAATATCAGCAGAACACCTATTATGCCGGCACTTGGAAACCCGAGTACGACAAATGGGTCGACATGCTCGCCGGCATGTATCTCGGCGCCGGCAAGGACAAGGTGGCCTACGACCAGGCGCTCACCTCGGACATGGTGCTGAGCCAGCCGGTGGTGCACGAACTCCATAACATCAAGGCGCCCACCTTGCTGCTCATCGGCATGAAGGACAATACCGCCATCGGCAAAGCGGCGGCGCCGGCGGATGTGCAGAAGCAGCTCGGCCATTATCCAGAACTCGGCAAGGCAGCCGCGAAAGCGATACCCGGCGCCACGCTGGTGGAATTTGCCGATCTCGGCCACGCGCCGCAGATCCAGGATCCGGCCGGCTTCAATGCCGCGCTGCTGAAGGGCCTCGACCTGATGAAATAAGCGTGGACCTCCGCCTTCCAGGACCTCCCCCTCCCGCCTCAGGTGCGGAGAAAGGCTGGGAAGGTCTCCTCCAAAGGTGGGAGCCGAGAAGATACCAAAGCGCTCGGCACGGTCTTGGCCAAGCCGGGCGCACCGTCATCCCTGGCGGAAGCGTGCCCGCACGTGCCGTTCCAATTCGTCCCGCACGGTGCGGTAGGCGTCCAGCCGCTGCTCGCGATTGCCGGTCTCAAGCGTGGGATCGGCGGTCGGCCAATATTCCACCCCGAGGGCATTGGTGCGGGTGATTTCCAGCGCGCGATGGTGCGCGTCCGGCGACAGCGAGATGGCGAGATCGAACCCCAATCCCTCCAGTTCTTCCAGCTCCTCCACGCTTTTGGGCCGGTGGCGGCGCACGTCGAGGCCCACTTCCTCCATCACCGCGGTGACGAACGGATCGGCCTCGCCCGCTATGACCCCCGCTGAACCCACATAAAGCGACTTGCCGAACAGATGCTTCGCCCAGGCGGAGGCCATGACGGAGCGCACCACATTCTGCCCGCAGATAAAAAGAACCGATTGCGGCCGCGCTGAGCGCGAAGGTACCGCGGGAGGCTCGTCCAACTCATCCTCTCCAATGGAGCGCACAAATCAGGGTAAACAAGCGGCGGGCGGTATCGAAATCCACGTCGATCTTGTCTTTCAGCCGCTCCTGCAGCAGTTCCGAGCCTTCGTTGTGGAGCCCGCGCCGCCCCATGTCGATCGCTTCGATCTGGGTGGGCGAAGCCGTGCGAATGGCGTCGTAATAGCTTTCGCACACCAGAAAATAGTCCTTCACCACCTTCCGGAAGGGGGTGAGCGAGAGGTGGTGCTGCACCACCGGATCGCCGCCCTCGCGCTTGATGTCGAGCACCAGGCGGTTGTCCATCAGGCCGATATGAAGCGTGTACGGCCCGTCCCCCGGATCGGTCGCGAGGGCGAAACGATTGTCTTCGAGCAAATCGTAGATGGCCGTCGCGCGCTCGTGCTCCACATCGGGCCCGCCGCGACCAATGGAGGTTTCGTCCAGTGTGACGCTACACAGGCGGTCGGTGCGGGAGCTTTGCGTCATGGCATCAGGCGTCCGGGCTGCCGGCGTTGGAACGGATGAGGACCGAGCGCCCGTGGGCCTGCAGGCGCTCCACCTCGGCGAGGCGCACCGCCGCTCCGCCGATCACGCGCAAGGCTTCCGGCGTGCATTTCAGCAGCGAGGTGCGCTTCATGAAGTCCAGCACGCCGAGGCCCGACGAAAAACGGGCCGAGCGCGCGGTCGGCAGGACGTGGTTCGTGCCGCCCACATAATCACCGATGGCTTCAGGCGTATAGGCGCCGATGAAGATTGCACCCGCGTGGCGGATACCGGCGGCGAGCGCCTCGGCATCGGCACTGTGGATCTCCAGATGCTCCGGCGCCACGCGGTCCACCAGCGGGACAGCGGCGGCGAGGTCGTCCACCAGGATGATGGCACCGTGGTCGCGCCAGGATGCGCGGGCGATCTCGGCCCGCGGCAAGGTGGCGAGCATGCTCTCCACCGAGCGCTCCACCTGATCCGCCAGCGCCGCGCTGTCGGTCACGAGGATCGATTGGGCGGCGGTGTCGTGCTCGGCCTGCGCCAGCAGATCGGCGGCGATCCAGTCCGGATTGGCCTCCCCGTCCGCCAGGATGAGCACCTCGGATGGGCCAGCCACCATGTCGATGCCCACTTTGCCGAACACCTGCCGCTTGGCTGCGGCCACATAGGCGTTGCCGGGTCCGACGATCTTGTCCACCGGGGCGATGGTCTGGGTGCCGTAGGCGAGCGCGGCCACGGCCTGCGCGCCGCCCACCCGATACACCTCGTCGACGCCGGCGAGACGGGCGGCGGCTAACACCAGCGGTGCAATCTCCCCGTCGGGCGCCGGCACCACCATGACCACACGGGGCACGCCAGCGACCTTCGCCGGCACCGCATTCATCAACACCGAAGAGGGATAGGCGGCGGTTCCGCCGGGCACGTAAAGCCCCACTGCATCCACGCTGGTCCAGCGCTGGCCAAGCTCAACGCCGACTGAATCGGTATAACGCTCGTCCTGCGGCTTCTGCCGCGCATGATGGGAAAAGATCCGGGCCTTCGCGAACTCCAAGGCCTCGCGCGTCTCCGCCGGGATAGAGGCCAGCGCGGCGTCGATCTCCGCATCGGTGACGCGAATGCCCCGTTCGGCGAGATTCACCCGGTCGAGCCGGGCGGAGATTTCAATCAGGGCGTCATCGCCCCGCGCGCGGATATCGGCGATGATCTGCGCGACGACGGCGGCGACATCCGCATCGGTTTCCCGCTTGCTGGCGAGAAATGCGGCGAAGGCGGCGGGAAAATCGCTTTGCTGGGTATGAAGACGGATCGGCATGCCGTCTCCCTAGAGCATGTGCCGGAAAAGTTGAATGCCTTTTCCGCTCCGCTCTGGCTCGAGGCGGGTGCGACGCATCGCGCGATCCTCGCCCCGTCGCCCGTTTCAGCCCACATTCACATCCGGCAGCGGATCGTGCTTGGGCGCGCAGGTGCATCCCCAGGCGGGGCCGAGATCGCTCAGCCGCGCCTCGATGCACTCCACCGACAGGCGGATTTCGGCGCCGCCGGAGAAAGTCAGCAAAATATGGCCGGAGGGGTCGTCCGTGGGCTCGAACGTGACCGCAAGCAAGTTCAGAACCGTGTCGCTCTTGCGTGGGTCGAAGCCACGGGCCTGCACGGCGCTGACGCGCTCGAAATGTAGCCCTGCCCGCCGGCGCACCAATTCGTCCGCGGTTTCCATCTGGTCCCAGTCGAATCGATTGAGCAGAAGGGCGAACCGGCGACTGCTCGGCAGGAAGCCGATATCCTCCACCTTGATCACCGCATCCTGAAGATGAGCCGAGATGATGGCGAGGTCTTCGCCATCCATGGCGAGAAGCTTGAGACTTTCCATCGGCGTGCGGCCTTCTTATCGCTTCTTGTGATGAACGGCAGATGGCGACGCCCACGCCATCCATCAAGGGACGGAGTACATTTGCATGCCGCCCCATCGTTGCACGCGATGCTGCGCGCGCAAATTCCTCAGCCGCTGATGCGCTCGATCTGCGCGCCGCAGCGCGAAAGCTTCTCTTCCAGTCGCTCGAAGCCACGGTCGAGGTGATACACCCGCTGCACCATGGTTTCGCCCTCGGCCGCAAGGCCCGCGATGACGAGCGAAACCGAAGCGCGCAGATCGGTTGCCATAACCGGCGCGCCGGTGAGCCGCTCGGTGCCCTCGACGGTTGCGGTATCGCCATCCAGCTGGATCTTGGCACCGAGCCGCGCCAATTCCTGCACATGCATGAAGCGGTTCTCGAAAATCGTCTCGGTGATGCGGGAGCGCCCCTTCGCACGGGTCATCAGCGCCATGAACTGCGCCTGAAGATCGGTGGGGAAACCGGGGAACGGGGCGGTCGTCACATCAACGGCCGTGATACCAGCACCGTTGCGGCGCACGCGGATGCCCTCATTGGTGGCGTCGATCTCTGCGCCCGCCGCCCGCAGCGTGTCGAGCGCGCTCTCCAGCAAATCCGGCCGCGCGCCGGAAAGCATCACATCGCCCCCGACCATTGCGGTGGCCATGGCATAGGTGCCGGTCTCGATGCGGTCGGGCAGAACCGCATGGCGTGCCCCCCGCAGGCGCGGCACGCCCTGAATCTCGACACGCGGCGTACCCGCGCCGGATATGCGAGCACCCATTTTCACCAGGCAGTCGGCAAGATCGACCACTTCCGGCTCGCAGGCGGCATTCTCGATCACCGTATCCCCATGGGCGACGGCCGCCGCCATGATGGCGGTATGGGTGGCGCCCACCGACACCTTCGGGAACACGATGCGCGCGCCCTGCAGCCCCTTCGGCGCACGGGCGAGCACATAGCCCGCGTCGATCTCAATGTCCGCGCCCAATGCCCGAAGGGCATCCAGGTGGAAATCCACCGGCCTGGTGCCGATGGCGCAACCGCCGGGCAGCGAGACCCGCGCCTCGCCCATGCGGGCCAGCAACGGCCCAACCACCCAGAAGCTCGCCCGCATCCGCGACACGAGGTCATAAGGCGCGGTGGTGTCGACGATCACGCGCGCGTCGATCTCCAGCGTCTGGCCGGCATGGGGATCGTCCCCGTTGCGCTTGCCGTTGGTGGTGATATCGACGCCATGATTGCCAAGGATGCGCTGGAGCAGCGCCACGTCGGCGAGGCGCGGCACGTTTTCGAGGATTAGCTTCTCTTCGGACAGCAGGCTCGCGATCATCAGCGGCAAGGCGGCATTCTTGGCGCCCGAGATGGGAATCGTGCCTTCAAGGGAAGACCCGCCGACGATGCGAATTTTATCCATGCGCTGAACGCTCCTGGTGCCCGGCGGCCGCCCTGCCCCTCGTCACGGCCGTCGGGTAAACGCGTTGTCTAGCAAGGCTCGCCCTCCGGCACAATGATGGCCGGCTTCAATCCACCACCCGCGGGCACCAGCGCACCTTCCTAAGCGGAAATTCAGACTAAGCGGAAATTCAGATTTTTTCGTCCCGCTCGGGAGATGGCTCCTCCGGAATGACGTCCGTCGTCGCCCCATTGCCGGTCGCGGGCCGATCGGCCTCTTCCTTGCGGGCGCGGCCCTGGGCCTTGCGGCGGGCAAGATTGGCCCGCAAGGCCTGGGCAAGGCGAGCGGACTTATCCTGCGCGGGTGTCTTCGGATCGGCGGCCATGTCCAAGGGTTAGCCGTGTCGGCACCATGAGGCAAGAGTCGCCGTTCGGAAGCTTTTGCAGGGGATGGGGCCAGTGCCGATGCATGGCACCCTTGAATCTCGCGACGGCTCCACGTATGAGGAGCGCCTGTTTCGGCCATGGGCTGCGCGGAAGCGTGGTCACAGGCAGAGCAACGCGGGGGCTGATGGGCCCCCGAAGCCCGAGGCAGGAAGCCTTGAACGCTTCAGGGCCGCAATAGCTCAGCTGGTAGAGCACCTCATTCGTAATGAGGGGGTCGGGGGTTCGAATCCCTCTTGCGGCACCATTTCCTCATTTCATATCGCCTTCCGAGGTTTCAAAATCATCTAAAATCAATGACTTGAGCCCATTTCTAGGGTTCATGGTGTCGCTCTGCGTGCCGTTGCATCTCATCGATTTGTAGGCATGTTCGTAGGCATCTGCTTCGTGCCTGCAAAAGAGATGCCTACAGATGCCTCTAACAGACCTCGCGCTTCGCAACGCCAAGCCGAAGGACAAAGCTTACAAGCTGTTCGATGGCGGCGGCTTGCATGTGCTCGTCAGCCCGAACGGCAGCCGTATCTGGCGCCTGGCCTACAGATTTGGGGGCAAGCCGAAGCAGCTTTCCTTCGGGCCTTATCCCACCACGTCGCTGGCCGATGCGCGCCTCAAGCGCGACGAAGCAAAAAGACTACTGCTCAACGGTGAAGACCCCTCAGCGGTCCGCAAGCACGACAAGGTGGCCGCGGCTGCAGCGTCCGGCAACACATTCGGCATGATCACGGCTGAGTATCTTGCACGCTTGGAAGCACGTGAAGCTGCCGCAGCGACTCTCGCAAAGAACCGCTGGATGTTGGAGAAGCTCGCCGGCCCAAGCTTGGCGCCTCGGCCGATCGCAGAGATCACGCCAGCTGAGATTCTCGGTATCCTGCAACAGGTCGAACGCAGTGGCCGGCTTGAGACGGCACGACGGATGCGCGCCGCCATTGGGAGCGTATTTCGCTTCGCCATCGCGACATTGCGGGCCGAGACGGACCCGACATTCCCTCTTCGTGATGCGCTTGAACGGCCGAAAGTCACCCATCGGGCCGCTTTGATTGAGCCACAGGCGCTCGGCGGCCTGATGCGCGTGATCGACGAATATGATGGTTGGCCGACATTGCGGTCCGCCTTGCTGTTCACAGCTCTCACCTTCTGTCGTCCTGGCGAAGTTCGCGGCGCACGCTGGGCCGAGTTCGATTTCGAAACCTCCGTCTGGAGCATTCCCGCCGAACGCATGAAGATGCGCCGGCCGCACAAGGTGCCGCTCTCGAAGCAGGCTCTTCGCGTGCTGGCGGAGATCCGGCCGCTTACGGGCGAGGCGGAACTCGTGTTCCCCTCCATCCGCTCGAACAAGAAGCTGCTGAGCGAGAACGCTTTGAACTCGGCGCTGCGGCGCATGGGCTTCACGCAGGACGAGATGACGGCCCACGGCTTCCGCGCCACCGCCAGCTCCATCCTGAACGAGCGTGGCTTCTCGCCGGATGTGATCGAGGCGGCGCTCGCCCATATCGACCAAAACGAAATCCGCCGCGCTTATAATCGGGCGACCTACTGGCCGGAGCGGGTGGTGCTCATGCAGGCCTGGGCGGACATGCTGGATGAGTTTCGGGCGTTGAAACCCGAGGCTTGATTCGATGCAAAAATTTTCCGCCTTATAACCCATTGTAAATAAACAAATTTTCGCGAATTTTGGCTCTTAGATAGCTAAAAGACCAAAATAAGAGAAAATAGCACTTGAATAACGGGGACTAGCTCGTTACAACATACCCATCGAAAGCGCTTCGGCGCAGGGCAGATCGGTGAGGTCATGGCGAGCGACGTCAAGCAGCGAGTGGTCAAGAAAATTCGCACCCTGTACAAGAATGACGCGCCAGCCCGCCTCATTTTCGACTGGGGGGCGAGCCGCGAGAGAGAGACGGAATTCACGACGATCGATCGTATCGCGGTGAAGGCCAGGATCGATCGCAGCGAAGCCATCGCGTTGGCGCGAAAACTCCAGGAAGCGGAGTGCGGCGAATTCATTCTCGGGCGCCGCGGCTCGAAATCCCGCTTTCGTTGGGATTATAGCTTCATCAGCCTCGGCCAGGCTGCGTCGGGTGAAGTGGCCGATATCGACACCCTTTCCGACGACGCACGCGGCCGCGAAGAGGACGACCTGCCTGAGGACGCGAAATTGCCGGTCCTGACCATCCCGCAGGCGAAGGAAGCGCTGTCGAGATCTCTTGGCGTTCCGGTGGAAAGCATCGAGATTCTCGTCAAGGGCTAGGCCCGCCAACAACGACATTAGCCATCATCGTCCAAGACGATCCGGTCGGGTTTCAAGGGCTCCAAGGCGGCGCGGCTTACACGCGCCTGCCATCACCTAGTTTCCACTAATTATCGGATGGAGTTCGTGCTGCGCTAGCGCAGGGCGAAACCCTGATGCTTGCCTGCGCGGCCTCCATGACGGGCGCCGCGAAAGCCCCCGCACGTCCCCACATCAACCAAGTTCCGGTTCGCAGCCATCCCTCGCCGTCTGCGAGATCGATGACGCATGCCTGGAAAGCCACGAGAGCCCCATGCACAGCCAATTTGCCTGCCCTGGAGGACGCCGACGCCAACAGGGGATCCGAGGCCCGCCCCGTCAGGATCAGCTGTCGCTGCCAATCTCAGATCATCAAACTACTAGGAGAAATTCGATGATGGAAGGTTTCAAAGCGCCCTCCGAGCGGCTGTTGCGGTTGTCGCAAGTCCTCTCTCCTGAAGGCCCGATTCCCGTATCCAAGAGCACATGGTGGCGTGGCGTGAAGAGCGGCCGCTATCCGCAGCCTATCAAGATTGGAATGCGCATTACGGTATGGCGTGAATCCGACATCACTGACCTCATCGAGAAGGGAGCAAAGTGATGCGCCGGCCTGCAAATCTCCCGCTGCCGGCCAATATTCGGTATCGCTCGAGCATTCGACGCGCGCTTCGCGATCGAGGCTTTGACGATTTTGAGACGTTCGCTAGCGTGTCAAAGCAACAGGCTTCCATGATGCGTCGTCACAAAGGTAACGATAAATGTAAATGGGAAGCGATCGGCTATTGCAGACAGGATGACATTTGTCGTGTTCCGAAACGGTGCCAGGCCGCTTGCTTGATAGGAAACTGGGCATATCGCTCTGAAATCATTGTCGCGGTCCACGACAAGATCAAGGAGGTGCCGCGCGAGGCATTCCTCGTGACCGTCGTGCTCGAATCCTGGAGCTTCCAACTAGGTCGCTTGGCGGACCTCAAGCCTGCCACGCCGCATCGGTGGATCCAGGGCCGTCTTCAGAACCTTAAAGGCGTTCGCGGCATTGCTTACGTCGACGTGAGCTTCAACACGATGGGGGCGAACAGCGTCTGGCAAGGCCACCTCCATGCCGTACTGACGGGGGCGACGAAGGAAGAGCTCAAGGCTGCTCTCTCCGTAAAGGCGAACGCAGCAGTACCGAAACCTGTGATGGTCAAGGAAATCGCAGACGGCGATCTCGTTCACGTACTTGCCTATGCGACGAAGCCATTACCGGAAGGTCGCGTGGCCTATGTCGCCGAGAATGGTCGGCAGGCACAGCGTTTCATCAATGTGCCGCCCAAGCATCTGCGCGAGCATGATCTTTGGCGAATGGGCATGCTGATGCCGGATCGCCATCAGCTTATCGGCATGCGCATCGGCTAAATTGGCCGAAGGTGATGTCGCTGAGCATTTATGCAGAAGTGCCCTGAAGGCGCTTCCGCAGCCCTTCTAGAGGCATCTACAGCCTCATTTGCAAAAACAAATCGACAAACTGCACGCGCGCTGCCTGCGCGCGCGCTCTCTCTATTCGGCCATCCGGTGAGCCGCCGGTGGCTCACCCTTTCAAGGAAAACTGACATGACGCGCGCAAAAACGCCGTGGGTCCGCGCCTGCATGCTTCATCACAATCTCGACGACGGGGACTGGTTCGTATGCGTCATCTTCGAAAAGGTCGATGGCAGTGAAGGCAGGATGCTCCTTCCGCGCTCTCAGATGGATGATCCTCGGGGTGCCAAACGAACGCTGGTCGCCCAGGGAGCGAAGATCCCCACGGACACGGACTGGCTTGAGAATCTCAGGCACGCTCTTTCCGCAGAGAATTGCCCGATCGTCGAGAGCACTGCGGTCTGTGGCTGGCATAAAGGCGCCTATATCTTGAAGGATCGCATCGTAGGCAAGAAAGGCCATCTGCATCCTCTCGTACCGGAGCTTCGTTCCACATTGCGGAACGGCACTACAAAGGCGTGGCGCTTGGGGTTTGAGGAGCCATGCGCAGAATCGAGCTATCTGACATTTGTCATCGCCGCAGCCCTTGCCGGGCCTTTGCTGCGCCCGATGGGATACGATGAAGGGGTCGTATTTCACCTTTTTGGCGAGAGCTCTACAGGCAAAAGCCTTGCCGCCATTGCTGCACAGTCCGTGGTTGAACGTGCTGGACGCGACTCGCTCCGCACATTTGACTTAACTGCCCGGGCCCTTGAGGAAGAGGCGGCTGCGTGCAACGATTCTCTTCTGGTATTGGATGAGGCCGGCCGTATCGAAGGTACCACAGCGCAGCGCCGACAGCATTTCAGCGACCTTGCATTCAAAGTTGCGGGAGGTCAGGGGCGCCAGCGTTCCGCCAAGGCTACAGCTGACACAGCGTTACGTAACGTGCGCTACTTGGTGATCGGGCTTTCGTCGGGTGAGGAGCCTTTGGAGGCCCGCGGGGCGGCACAGCGTAAGGGCGGGGAGCAGGTTCGTCTTATCGGCGTACCTGTTCCCCACCCTGATGATGGCGGGATCTTTGATCTGCAGCAATCGGCAGCCAAGCGTGCGCAGCTGGCAGCCATGGCGGAACAAACCATCGCTAACAATTACGGCGTACTGCTTCCAGCGTTTGTGAAGGCCTTTATTAGCGACAACGAAGGTCCTAGAAGAGCGAAGGAGTATTCCGAAAAATTTGTGAACCGCCAGCTCTCTCAGTCGGCCACTTTCGCTCGCCGCTTCGCGCGCAAGTTTGCCGCTCCCTATGCCGCAGCGATGCTCGCGGCGGACTACGGTCTTGCACCCTGGACCAAGAAGCAGGCTGGAAATGCAATCCGAAAGGTATATCGGGAAGCTTGGAAGGAGGTGCGTCCTGCGGAATGCCGGGCGGACGAATTCCTTGCAATACTGCAACGCAAGGCGAATAAGAATCGTTTCTTTCCGCTTGTGGAAGCGGGTGAAAAATTGGACCCCGCCGCGCTTGAGAAAGCATGGGGAGTGCGTCGCTCCCACGAAGGGCGCACTCAATTGGCAATGTTTCGGCGACGTTTTGCGGAACTGGTGCCCATGCAGGACCTGGATGTTCTTCGCGTGCTCGCAGCGCGCGGTCTTGTTTTGCCGGGAAAGGAGCAGCGGCTTTATGTTCGCCAAATCCGCATCCGAGGCTTGGCGAAGCCGAGGACCGACGTGATCATGTTCGACCTCGATAAAATCATCGGGGCGGTGGAAGAAGCCGCAGCTGCATAAACCTCCGGAAGGCGCAGTGCATGTACTGCGCCTTCCTTTGTAGCTGAAAGGTAGTCCCCTGGCCGCTCGAGGCTATGGTCAGGCTTGCAGATCCGCATTGGGAGCCCGCCTGTTTGCGCAGAGGGCTGCAGTTGAGTTGACCCATAGCGGCCCCTCGACTGCCGCTTTCAGCGACGTCCGCTTTGCGCCCCCATATCGGTCACTGGAAACTTTGCCACAACTGCCTGAAAGCGGACATCAACCGGCCGACGTTAAAAGGGCGACGATTGGAGGCGGGCCGTCCGGACTCAGGCATGCGGCGCCGAAGGCCACCCTCTTGCTTCGCGACCTCGGTACGCACCTCATTTTCTGCAGCGGGGACAACGAAGGCAATGTGCTTGCTCCCGCCAAGCGAGTCCTTGAAACTCGGTGTTACGAGGTATTCTCAGAATGCAGTTCATAAAGAACGGCCCAGATGTGCCGGAAGCGCTGCTGCAGGCGCATGAAGATGGCCGCGTGGTGTTTTTTTGCGGTGCCGGCATATCTTATCCCGCAAATTTGCCGGGCTTTCATGGGCTCGTCAGCCGCATCTACGCTGACCTCGGTGAAACGCCGAGCACCCTTGAAAGGGCAGCGCTCGACGGGAGTCAGTACGACACTACCATAAGCCTTCTCGAAAGCCGGCTGGTGGATGGCCGAGCCGCGGTTCGCCATGCGCTGGCGAAGATTCTGACCCCAAATCTAGCTCTTCCGGGTGCAACAAGAACACATGAGGCACTGCTCACGCTTGCCAGGAATAAGACCGGCCATTCGCGCCTGATCACGACGAACTTCGATCGCCTATTCGACGAGGCGGCACGTCGACGTGGCCTCACGCTGGATGTATTTGCGGCGCCGCTTCTGCCTGTCCCGAAAAAGAAGTGGGATGGCGTTGTATACCTTCATGGACGACTGCCGGAAAGCCCGACCCAGTCGGACCTCGATCGCTTGGTCATCTCCAGCGGTGATTTTGGTCTTGCCTACCTGACCGAACGCTGGGCAGCGCGTTTTGTCAGCGAACTATTTCGCAATCATTCCGTGTGCTTCGTTGGTTACAGCATAAACGATCCCGTCATGCGCTACATGATGGACGCGCTTGCTGCCGACCGGCTGCTTGGCGAGGCGCCTATCGAGGTCTTTGCGTTTGGCAACCACGCGCGAGGCAAAGAGGAACAAAGCGCCGAGGATTGGGGTGCGAAGAACGTGACTCCAATCCTCTACCGGAACCAAAATCGCCACACGTTGCTCCATCAAACCCTGCACGCATGGGCTGAGACCTATCGGGATGGCGTCCGCGGCAAAGAAGCTATTGTCTCGCGATACGCCTCATTGAGGCCGACAGGTAGCACGAGGCAGGACAACTTTGTCGGCAGGATGCTTTGGGCGCTTTGCGACGAGAGTGGCCTGCCCGCTAAAGTGCTTACGGTGCACGATCCGCTTCCATCAATCGAATGGCTTTCGGCTCTGGCCGAGGATCGGTTCGGACATCGCGATCTTATCCGCTTCGGTGTCCGACCAGCCGAGCTCGAAGACAAGAAACTGTCCTACAGCCTGACCTCGCGTCCAGCGCCCTACATGCGCTCGTCATGGATGCGACTGGTTCACTATTCGGATCGTACATTCTCGCGCTGGGACAATGTGATGTCCTACATTGCGCGTTGGCTCGCTCGTCATGTCGATAATCCGGAATTGCTGATCTGGGTGGCCAGCCAAGGCGGACGTGTCGACGATAACTTCCGCTTCTTCCTCGAGAACGAACTAAATGACCGGCCCCCTTCGCCTGCGATGGCCGCGCTGTGGCACATCGTTCTGGCCGACCGGCTTTCCGATCGGACGAGGCACTTCGACATCTATGCGTGGGTGAAGCGGCTGAAACGCTCGGGTCTGACGGCTCTGCTACGCATGCAAATGCGTGAAATGTTGTCACCGCGAGTTCTGATTCGAGCTCCCTACCGCTATTCGGATGAGGGCGAAAACAGCGAAGACGGAGATGCGCACCAGCGGCCCGACCAGTTAGTCGAATGGGAAATCGTGCTTGCAGCGAACCACGTGCACGCCGCGCTCAGAGAAATCGGCAAGAGCACAGAATGGCACGGCGCACTGCCCGACCTCCTGAGCGACGCCACTGAATTGCTACTCGACGCAATGGACGTCATGCGCGGATTGCAGGCGGCGGATGACCGCTCGGATCGCTCCTATTGGCAACAGCCCTCAATCTCTGAGCATCCGCAGAATCGCAAGTATCACGACTGGACTGTCCTTATCGAACTGGCTCGAGACTCATGGCTGGCGGCGGCCGACCGGGCGCCGCCGCGCGCGCTTCGCGAAGTGCACCGCTGGTTCGAACTTCCTTATCCGATCTTCAAGCGGCTCGGCCTGTTTGCGCTGGCAGCGCGGTATGACCTTTTCCCCCAAGCGGAAGCACTCGAGAGACTACTGTCCGAGCATTGCTGGTGGCTGTGGTCGATCGAGACGCACCGCGAAGCAATGCGCCTGATCGTGGTCCTGGCGCCGGTACTGCCACCAGCAGAGTCGGAGAGGCTTCAGCAGGCTATCCTACGGGGTCCGCCTGTCGACATGTTTGATGAAGACCGCGAGCCTGCAACGCTGAATCGCATCGTCGACCGGGATATCTGGTTTCGCCTAACCGCTTTCAGGGACGCCGGCGGACACTTGGTTTCAGAAGCGGCATGGCGAGTTCAATCACTAGCCGAAACCTATCCTCAGTGGGCGCCAGCCGACGAGCGGGATGAATTTCCGGTCTGGATGGGTAGCGATGGGTCATGGGGCCAATATTCGGTCACACCTGCGACCACCAAAGAGCTTGTTGCGTGGCTGCGCGAGCACAAGGATCAGGATGATTTTCGCCAGGAGGATGATTGGCGGGATCGGTGTCGCCACGATTTCAGGCGGACGGCTACCGCGCTTTTGCACCTTGCAGCGCGCGACGAGTGGGTACCGCTCCGCTGGCGGCAAGCGCTGCAGGCGTGGTCTGAGGAGGAGTTCGTCCCGCGCTCGTGGCGTGTGATTGCTCGGCCCCTTGCAAGCGCTCCCGACGCGGTGATTGCTGAGATCGGTCACGCGCTCCCGTGGTGGCTCAAGGCCATCGCTAAATCCGTCGCCGATCAGCGCGATCAGTTCTTTGCGCTGGCGCGCCGCATCCTTGCCGTTCATCGTGATGAGAGCGACCAAGGGAGCGACGACGCCATTGCCGCGGCGATCAACCATCCGGTTGGTATAACAACTGAAGCCGTCCTTGATTATTGGTACTCGGGCGGGCTGGAAGATGATCAGAGACTAAATCATGAATTTGCGGAGATACTGACCTCAATCTGCGATATATCGGTCTCAGCCTACATTCACGGGCGGCTGATTATTTGCACAAACGCCATTACTTTGTTTCGTGTTGACCGAGCGTGGAGCGTGCAGTGGCTCATTCCACAATTAAATTGGGATTTGTCGCCGGCCAACGCTCGAATAGCATGGATCGGTTTCTTGTGGTCGCCGCGCTTCTATCGGCCGTTGGTCGAAGAGATTAAGTACTATTTTCTCGAAACCTCCCGCTATTACAACGAATTGGATCAAGTAGCAGAGCAGTACGCTGCGCTTCTGACCTACGCTGCATTGGACGAAGGTGAGATATTCAACAAGGCACAGTTGCGTGCCGCCATGGCGAGCTTGCCTCATGAAGGACTGGTACGTGCTGCCCAAACCTTAGTGGATGGGTTGCAAGCTGCAGCTGACCGCAGGGTTGAATATTGGCAAAACAGAGCGAGGCCGTTTCTTAACGCTATATGGCCAAAATCGCACAGCATCAGGACGCCGCCCGTCGCCGAAAAGTTCGCGCATTTGGTAATCGCCTCTGGAGTTAAGTTTCCCGAGGCGCTCGCTTCGCTTCGCAGCTGGCTGCTACCCCTGCGGCATCCTGACTACACGCTCTCGCTCCTGCTGGAAGCTGGCCATTGCGGAGCCTTCCCACAACAGACGCTGGAGTTTATCGACCTTGTCGTGACTGGCGAACAGCCGTGGGCTGCGGGTGAGCTTCGCAAGTGTCTCATCGCAGTGCGTGAATCGTGGCCAGTTGCAATCGCCGACCCGCGATTTGTCCGCCTGGAGACGATTGTTCGACAGACGGGACAGTCGCTTTAGTTGCGCTCTTTATGCCTGCCACGAACTGCGCCGAATGGCAGCTTGTTATCAAACCCAGTCAACACCAGACGTTCCGCTCCCGGCCCCAAACCGGCCATTCGTCGCCGTAGCGGCTAACCTCAGCTCCTGACGCGTTGCGCCGGGTGGGCGATAGGACCGGCGACGGTTGCCTGTTGGGTCGCAACCAAGCGGGAGGCCGAATTTAGCCGCGACCTCTCCGCACGCCAACTCAACTGGGACGGAGCTTGGGGAACGACGGATCGCGGTCGCATCGCTTCTTAAACGCAGATCCACATACCGACGTCATTGCGAACAAAACGAGAATCTGACAACCTCCGTTCACCGAGGCTCGGAGGGGAATTGAATCTTTGGCTGCGACCGCTGCCTATCTCGACGCTCTCAATTCGGAGCAGCGGCGCGCGGCCGAGCACGGTGTCTGGAATGGCCGCTGCTCGTCGCCTTCGCCGCTGCTGATCATCGCGGGAGCCGGATCCGGAAAGACCAACACTCTGGCGCATCGCGTAGCGCACCTCATCGTCAATGGTGCCGACCCGCGGCGTATCCTCCTCATGACCTTCTCGCGCCGGGCCGCGTCCGAGATGACTCGCCGGGTCGAGCGCATCTGCAATCGGGTACTCGGGGACAAGGGCGGACTATCCGCCGATGCCCTCATGTGGGCCGGCACCTTCCATGGGATCGGCGCGCGCATCCTGCGGGACTATGCCGAGCAAATGGGTCTCGACCCGGCCTTCACCATCCACGACCGCGAGGACTCCGCGGACCAGATGAACCTGGTGCGCCATGAGTTGGGGTTCTCGAAGACCAAGAGCCGTTTTCCGACAAAAGGCACCTGCCTTGCCGTCTACTCCCGCTCGGTGAACGCGGAACTGCCGCTCGAGGAAGTGCTCCGGCGCTTCTTTCCCTGGTGCGCCGGATGGCACGACGAGCTTCGCCGGATCTTCGCGGGATATGTGGAAGCCAAGCAGGCCCAGAACGTCCTCGATTACGATGACCTGCTTCTCTACTGGTCCCAGCTCGTGACGGATCCGCTCTTGGCAGAGGATATCGGTGGCAGGTTCGATCACGTGATGGTGGACGAGTATCAGGACACGAACCGTCTCCAATCGAGCATTTTGCTGGCGCTGAAACCGGGCGGCAGAGGACTGACCGTGGTGGGGGACGATGCCCAATCGATCTATTCCTTTCGCGCCGCCACCGTCCGGAACATCCTGGAATTCCCCGCTCAGTTCAGTCCTCCGGCCGAGGTCGTGACCCTGGAGCAGAATTATCGCTCCACGCAGCCGATCCTCTCGGCGGCGAACGCGGTGATCGAGCTCACCCCCGAGCGGTTCACGAAGAACCTCTGGACGGAGCGCACCTCCGTTGATCGCCCCCAGCTGGTGACGGTGAAGGACGAGATGGACCAGGCGCGATTCATTGCCCATCGGGTGCTGGAGAATCGGGAAGAGGGGATGTCGCTCAAGCAACAAGCCATTCTGTTCCGGGCCTCCCATCATAGCGGTCCCCTGGAGGTCGAGCTCACACGGCGCAACATTCCCTTCGTGAAGTTCGGCGGGTTGAAGTTCCTCGACGCCGCCCACGTGAAGGACCTTCTGGCGGCGCTGCGCCTGGTGCAGAACCCGCGCGATCGGGTCGCCGGCTTCCGAGTCATGCAGTTGCTTCCAGGCGTGGGCCCCGCTTCGGCGCAACGGGCTCTGGACGCCATGGCGGCTCATCCCAATCCCCTGGAAGGCCTGTCCACGGTATCTGCTCCCGCGCGGGCGGGAGACGATTGGACCAGCTTCGTCGCCATGCTGCGCGCGGTCAGCGCCAATGATGCTGGCTGGCCGGGGGAATTCGAGCTGGTGCGGCATTGGTATGAACCGCACCTCGAACGCATCCACGAGGACGTGGGCACGAGATTGGCCGATCTGGTCCAGCTGGAGCAGATCGCTTCCGGCTATCCATCGCGCGAGCGGTTTCTGACTGAACTCACGCTCGATCCGCCGGATGCGACGAGCGACCAGGCGGGCGTTCCGACCCTCGACGAAGACTATCTCATCCTGTCGACGCTCCATTCCGCGAAGGGGCAGGAATGGAAGTCGGTCTTCATCCTGAACGTCGTCGATGGGTGCATTCCCTCCGATCTCGGGGTGGGGCACGTGGATGAGATCGAAGAGGAGCGGCGGCTGCTCTATGTCGGCATGACGCGCGCGAAAGACAATCTGCACCTGATGATTCCGCAGCGCTTCTTCACTCATGGCCAGGCGGCGCAAGGTGATCGCCACGTCTATGCATCGCGCACCCGCTTTATCCCGAAATCCCTTCTCCACCACTTCGAGCACACGACCTGGCCTGTCGCCGGGGCGGAGGCTCAGGCACAGGCGGCCGCGCGGAATGTGCGCATTGATGTGGGCGCGCGCATGCGCAGCATGTGGCGGTGATCGCGCTCCACTCGACTCCGTGGTCTCCGGTGCCGCTGGGTAGATGAACGACGATGCTTTGGACAGAACGTCGGCGATCGTGTGGAGGAAAAGATCCGGGCGCCGCAATTGCGGAACTTTAGCGCAGGCGGGCGTCCTGATCGGGGTGACTATCGCTCGTGTAATAAATATCAAGACGCCTCGCCCCCCGATCAGGGAGCGAGGCGCCAATCGGTGCGGGCCGCGGTTTTCTAAACTCTGCCCTTTTTCTTCGGCCGTTTCCCCACCAGTTTATCCAGGCGATAGACCGCTGCGGCCACCAGAAGACCGACCGTATCGTCAATTGCCTTCGCCTCTTCGACGGCTTGGGAGAGAAACTGGATCAGGAATTTCGGATCTGCCGGAGGCGCATCGGCATCATCGTCATTCTTCGCCGCGTCGTTATTTTGGACGCTTGTCATCATGTCGCCCATGCTCGGTTCATTGGAGTGGATTTCAACCGCGGCGCGAGCCGCAGCGGCAGCGCCGGTGGAATGAGAGTGATCGACGGGCGGGGGCGATCGACTGGCCCGCCGGCGGACGAGATCAGGTAGGCAGAGGCGAATTCCAGCGCCACCAGCTGGAGCTCGAGCAGGCCGACACCCATGGCCACGCACGCCCGAGGACCGGACCCGAACGGGATATAGGCCGGCCCATTGTGCTGGCGCGCCGGCTCGAACCGTTCCGGGTGCTCCCAAAATCGCGGATCCCGATGCAGATGCCAGGGGCTGATCAGGAGCGATGCTCCTTGCTTCAGCTTCTGGCCGCCGAGTTCGAGCGGCCGCTGCACCTCTCGCGACATCCACCAGGACGAGGGGTAAAGACGGAGCACCTCGCGCACCAACGCCTGGCTTTTCGTTGCTGCGGGAAGACGCGCTGCGAGCGGCTCGCCCGCCGAGTCGCTGACAGCCTCGGCCTCTTCCGCGATCTCGTCGCAGAGCTCCGGATCTTGTGCCAGATGGTGGAGCACCCAAGCCGCCGCCGAGCCGGTCGTGTGGTGCCCTGCCAGCAAAAGCAGCAGAACCTCGTCGGCGATTTCGGAGTCGGAAAGGTCTAGGGCTTCGAGGGCAGCCAGAAGGCTGCTTTCCCCCGCGCGTGTCCGAGCTCGGGTGACGACGATCCCCATCTTGTCCCGGGCGGCACGCATCTTCACGGCCTTTGCCCGCGCGACCCATGGCAAATGCGGCAACACCCGGAACATATCCGCGGCGAGGTCGTCCTCAACCTCCTGGATCGCCTCAATGAGCAGGTTTTCATCCGCCTGCGTCAGCGCTCCGGCGCCGAAGAGGATCGTGCAGATCACCCGGAGCGTCAGCCGGGCCGTGGCGTGGTGCGCGTCGAAGCCTGTCTCGTGCGCAAGCGCTGCGGCCTGCCGACGGATCAAGGCGGAGATCTGCGGCACGTAGCCGGCGGCCAGCCCGCGCGCCAGCTGATGATGCAGCACCCGCCGGCGGGCCGCGTGAGCCTCCCCCGACAACGTCATGGAGCTGCGCCCGATGACCGCGCTCAGCTTCTGGATCAGTTTTCCCTTGTCGATGTCCGCTGTCGGCGCCTTCAGGATCTGGCGCACGAGCTGAGGATCGCAGACCAGGAACACCTCCCCCGGCCCCATGGATAGGCGCTCAAGAGGCGAGCCGGCGCGCGACCCGCGATCCAGGAAGAACGCGAGGGGATCACGCCGAAATGCGACGAGGTCCGAGAACCAGTGTCTCATCGGAGACCTCCACGGTTTGGAGAAGAGCGCGCATGCGGGCCACCAGGGCCGGGGTTTGCGCATCCAGCGGGATTTCGCCAGCCACGGCTGGGATATCGCGGCCGTGCGCGTCGACCCCGATCACCTGCATCTCGCCATAGCGGGCGGTCACGATGCCCGAGGCTTGAAGGAAGCGCTCATAGGTGGCGTCAGCCAGCGCCACCAGCGCCCGCGCACCGTGCGCCCAGCCAAAGCCGAACATCACGGCATAGAGGGCCGCGGCGTGCCGCCGATGCTGCTTGAGAAGGCCGAAGCGGCTGATCTCCCAGCACCCATCGCAGTCGGGATAGCCCCGGTGTGTCGCAAGGTCCGGGAACACCGAGGCGCTCAGGTACGGTCGATCGCAACGAATGGCGCGGAATGTGCCGATCAGCGATCCATTGAGAAAGAGGCCGCAATGTATCGTGTCGTCGCGGTCAAATTGATCCATCTCGAGGCCGTCAACGCTCGTCAGCGCCCAGCCCAGTTCATTGATGAATATGGATTTTCTTAATCGGAAGATATCATCTACCAGCGTTTTGTAGGCGTCTGGATAGAAGATATTTGCAGTCAGTCGGGTCGGCTGCATTATTGGTCCCCCCCCAATAGCATTGGAAGGACTCTATGCAGACAGCCATAATCCGGTATCACGGGAAACCGTGAGGTTTGGCGCAGGGGAGACGCTGGCGATGGCATGGGATCTGGACGAGGCGATCTCAAGCATAGAAAGCGCCGCGTCCATCGACGAATTAACGGCCGTCCTTCAAAAGATCGCCGAGAGTTTCGGCTTTTCCTCCTACACCTTCATCGACGCCCTGCGCCCAGGTGACGATAATCCCATCGTCATTACGACCGTTCCGGGCGCCTGGGCGCGGTCTTATCGCTCCGAGGGATTCGTGCACGTGGATCCCATTATTTCCACGTGGCGACGGACCAATATTTCCTTCGACTGGTCCTCGGTAAAACTACCAAAGCGAAACGGAAAGCGCATTCCCGGTCCGCTAAAAACAATGATGGCGGCGTGGGACCACGGGTTCAGAGAAGGTCTTGTCGTTCCCTTCCACTATGTGGATTCGCTCGGGCGCGCCTATTCAAGCGCAGTGACCTTCTTCTGGACGGACACCCTGGCGCGATTTCGCTTCGCTCTTCTCCACAACCGCACTCATTTGCACGTGGTGATGCTCTATTGGGCGCAGAAGATGGTGGATATTTCAGAGGAAGAACGCCGCCGGCGGCCACGCTTTCGCGACGTTTCACCGGAGCTGCCGGAGGCAATTTCCCTCACGGACCGTGAACGCGATGTGTTGAGCTGGGCAGCGCGGGGAAAGACCGTTTCGGATACAGCGGATATCCTGCGAATATCGGAAGATACCGTTGAAACGCATATCCGGAATGCCATGAAAAAACTATCGGCGACGAACAAGACCCATGCAGTGGTCAAGGCGCTCTACCTAAACCTTATCGATATATAGCCAGGATGAAGGCGAGCGGGACGCGCCACGGCAGATGGAGATATCAGGGCGGAGCTCTCCTCGCCGTGGCACGTCCGACATCGGTGGCGAAGCCGCCAACAACGATGCTAATCCATCAAGGACCCAATTTTAATATGGCGCTCGCAAAAATTAGCTAGCTGCTAGCTGTAGGCAGATTCCCGAATCCCTTTGGCACGTCGTCTCAAAAATCAAAATATTTGAGACGATATTTATGCTCTGAAATATCAACGCGTTGACTGTCTCATAATATAGTCTCATAATGCACAAATGATTGCTGGCTACGCGCGCGTCTCAACTGATGGGCAGACTTTAGATAGCCAGATCGAACACCTCAGGGCCGCTGGCTGCGAGAAGCTGTTCCAAGAGACGGCCAGCGGCGCCAAAGCTGATCGCAGGCAGCTGCGAAAGTGTCTGGCCGCCTTGCGAGCCGGTGACACGCTCCTCGTCGTTCGGCTTGATCGCTTGGCGCGCTCGACGCGAGATCTGCTCAATATTCTCGCCGAGATTGCCGAACGCGGCGCGGCGTTCAAGTCTCTCAGCGATGGATGGGCCGATACGACAACGCCGCATGGCCGCCTGATGCTCACCGTACTTGGTGGCCTTGCCGAATTCGAACGAGAACTCATAAGAACCCGGACTGGTGAAGGCCGCATTCGCGCCAAAGCACGCGGCGTGCGATTCGGCCGCAAGCATGTGCTTTCGGCCGATCAACGTGCCTTCGTTGCCAAGCGAAGGGCGGAAGGAGAGAGCGTGCGCGAACTTGCGCGAATCACAGGCGTGAGCAAGGCCACCATCAGCCGTATCGAACCCTTTGATGACTTGCGTTAATCCCGGGCGTTCAGGCCACTCGGAAAGCAAGCGGTCAGCGAAAGAGCGGCCGAACTGACAGCCGTGCAAAAAAACATCCTGCTTCCCCCGGATGCGATGCAACCCTTGCGGGCCGACGTTGACCGCAGCGGTTGCCTGTCGCACAGGCGCAAGGGCTGAAACAAAAAAAGGCGACGCCGGAGCGTCGCCCTTATCTGGTGCAGACTGGCTGCTTGTTAACCGCCAGACCACGATCTCTAAGATCACACTGTTGATGAGAAATTCCTTCGGGTCAAGAGGCGCCAGCTTGACCGTAGTTGGTTTAGACCTGAAAAATGCTGCAACTTTTAGGAGTAAGGTATGAACTGGCGACTTTCCTTGGATCTCGGTGCCGGTTCCATCGGCTGGTGTGCTCTTGAGCTCGACGAAAATGGGGCGCCAATCGCCGTCCTCGCCGCCGGCGTTCGACTGTTCGGGGATGGTCGGGCGCCGAGCCGCGGCGATCAGCAGGGCACCCCGCTCGCTGTCGAGCGCCGTACCGCCCGCGCGATGCGGCGGCGGCGTGATCGCTTCAAGCAACGCCAAAGCGCCCTTCTGAAGCATCTGGAGCTGGACGGACTCTTCCCTGTCGAGGCAGAAGCGCGTCTGGCCCTGGAAGGTCTCGATCCGTTCGCGCTGCGCGCCCGCGCCCTCGATGTTCCGCTGACCCTCCACGAAATCGGCCGCGCGCTGTTTCACATCGACCAGCGTCGGGGTTTCAAGTCGAACCGCAAGACCGACCGAGGCGCGGAGGACGACGCCGGTAAGATCGCAGTCGGAATAGATCGTCTGTGCACCGCGATGGACGAAGCGGGAGCCCGCACCTTCGGCGAGTTTCTACACATGCGCCGCGCCAGCGCCACTGACCCGAATGCCATCCCCTCGGTGCGCACCCGCCTGCGGCCAGAGGCGGGCGAGAATGCCCGCGGCGATGGCTATGATTTCTATCCCGGCCGGGAGCTTCTGCAGGAGGAGTTCGACGCCATCTGGCAAGCACAGGCGCCGTATCACCCGGGCGTGCTGACGTCGCGGATGCATGATCGCCTGTTCGAGATCATCTTCCACCAGCGCCCGCTCAAGCGGCCCAAGGTGGGCACATGCACACTGGTGCCCGGAGAGGACCGTCTGCCCAAGGCGCATCCCCTGTTCCAACGCCGCCGGCTGCTGGAAGAGGTCAACGCCCTCATGGTGGTGCGGGCCGGCGAGAAGGCCCAGCCCCTCGCCCTGGATCAGCGCAACACCCTGCTGCTGAAGCTCAAGGACAAGGCGAAGGTCTCTTTCGAAAGCTTGCGCAAGTCGCTGAAGCTCGATTCCGATGCGCGCTTCAACAAGGAGAGTGAACACCGCGGCGATCTGAAGGGTGACGAGGTGGCGGCCCTGCTCGGCCACAAGAGCCGGTTCGGCACGCGCTGGCAGCATCTTGCGCCCGATGCGCAATGGGAGGTGATCGCCCGCGTCCAGGAGGAGGAGGACGAAACCGCGCTCACGGCCTGGCTCGAGAACGCCTGGCAGCTGACGCCGGAACAGGCGAAAGCCGTTGCCGGGGTTCGCCTGCCGCAGGGCTATGGCCGCTTCGGCCGCACCGCGACGACCCGCCTCATCGCGGCCCTCGAATCCGAGGTCATCACCTACGATAAGGCTGTGGCAAAGGCCGGGCTCGGCCACCACAGCGATTTCCGGACCGGGGAGGTTTTCACGGACAAGAAGGGGAACGCGGCGCTTCCCTATTATGGCGTGGTGCTGGAGCAGCACATCATGCCCGGCACCGCCGAGCCCTCCGATCCGGTGGAAATGCGCATCGGCCGGCTCACCAATCCCACCGTGCATATCGGGCTCAACCAGCTGCGGCGGCTGGTGAACGTGCTCATCCGAAGGTTCGGCGCACCGGAAGGCATCGTCATCGAGCTTGCCCGCGAGCTGAAGCTGACAGACGACGAAAAGCAGCGCCGCAGCCGCGAGAACACAAAGAACCGGCGCGATGCCGAGGAGCGTTCGAAAAAGCTTGCCGCGCTGGGGCAGGCGGACACCGGCGCGAACCGCGCCCGGCTTAAGCTGTGGGAAGAACTGAACCGCGACAATGTCCTGGACCGCCGCTGCGTCTATACCGGTGCGCAAATCTCCATCGACATGCTGTTCTCGGACAAGGTGGAGGTGGACCACATCCTGCCCTTCGGCGCGACGCTGGACGATTCCAACGCCAACCGCATCCTGTGCTTGAGGGAGGCCAACCGCGAGAAGCGCAAGCGCTCTCCCTTCGCGGCCTGGGGCCACACCGATCGCTGGGTCCAGATCGCCGAGCTGGCAAGCCGCCTGCCCAGGGAGAAGCGCTGGCGGTTCGAGCCGGACGCCATGACGAAATTCGAGGGCGAGGGCTTCATCGCCCGCCATCTCGTCGACACGCAATATCTCTCGCGCATGGCGCGCCAGTATCTTTCCGCTCTCTATCCAGGCACCGGTGAAGGGTCCGGCCGGGTGTGGGTGGCCACCGGGCGCCTCACCGAACTGGTGCGCCGCAAGCTCGGGCTGAACAGCCTGCTGCCCGATCATAATTTCGGCGGCGGCGCCGACCAGCCCAAGAACCGCTTGGACCATCGCCACCACGCCATCGATGCTGCCGTGATCGGCATTCTCGATCGTGGCATGCTGCAACGCATGGCGCGGGTCTCCGGTGAAGAGGGCGAGGAAGGCCGCGAAAGGGTGGTTGTGCCGGATCCGTGGCCTACCTTCCGCGACGACCTCAAGGCCGCCGTCAACGCCATCATGGTCAGCCACAGGCCGGATCATGGCACGACCTCCAAGGTGGGCCTTCCCAGCGGCCGCGACCAGACGGCGGGTCGGCTCCACAACGACACGGCGTATGGCCTAGTCAAGGACGGCCGCCCGGACGAGGTGGTGCATCGCGTGCCCCTCGGCGGCTTGAAGCCCGCGGAGCTGGAAGCGGACGATGCTTCCGGCAAACGTCGCGTGCGCGATCCCGATTTGCGTGCCGCCCTGCGTGATTTCACCCAAGGCCGCGAGGGCAAGGATTTCGAGCGGCGGCTCGCGCAATTTTCTGAGCTTGGTCCGCTCCAATTCCGCAATATCCGCCGCGTGCGGGTAATCGAGCCCCTGTCGGTGATCCCCATCCGGGATCGCGAAGGTTCGGCCTACAAAGGCTACAAAGGGGATTCCAATTATCGTTGCGACGTGTGGGAAATGCCGGACGGCAAATGGGTGCCGGAGGTGATTTCCATGTTCGAGGCCCACCAGCCCGGCTGGACCTCGCGCGTCAAGGCCGGGTGCCCGACCGCACGCAAGGTGCTACGCCTGCACAAGGACGATATTCTCGCCGTTGAGACCGCCGGTGAGCGGCGCCTCATGAAGGTCTTGCAGCTTTGGCAGAATGGACAGGTCACCCTCGTCCCACCAAACGAGGGTGGGGATCTGCGCACCCGCTCCAAGAACGCCGATGATCCGTTCGAATACACCTCCCCCACGGCCGGAGGCCTGAAAAAGCTGAAGGCGCGCCAGGTGCGCGTGGATGAAGCCGGGCGGGTGTTCGACCCAGGCTTCCCGGCCCGCAAACCGGCCGCGTCTTTAAGACCGGCGGACTGACGGAGGCAAGCGGTGGATCGAATCGTCGACATCGCCACCGATGGCCGCCACCTGTCCGCCCACCGGGGCTTTCTGGTGGTGACCGAGGAGCGCTGTGAGGTCGGGCGCATTCCCCTCGACGATGTGTGCGCGGTCATCATCCACGCCCACGGCGTCACCTGGACCACCAATCTGGTGGTCGCGCTGGCCGAGCGCGGGGCCATCCTGCTTCTGTGCGGCCCGAACCATGCGCCGGTGGCCGTATGTCTACCGCTGGAGGGGCATCATGCGCAAAACGCGCGCATCCGTGCCCAGCTCGAGGCCGGTCGCCCTCTGCTGAAGCAGCTCTGGCGACAGGTGGTCGTCGCCAAGATTTCCTGGCAGGCGGCGGTGCTTCAATCCTGCGGCATCTCTGCCTCGGCCTTCGACCTGCTCGCCCGCAAGGTGCGCTCGGGCGATCCGGACAATGTGGAAGCGCAGGCCGCGCGGCGCTACTGGCCTCTGCTGATGGGCGAAGCTTTTCGGCGCGACCGGGAGGCAGAGGGGGTGAACGCCCTGCTGAACTATGGCTACACAATCCTGCGATCCTTGTGCGCCCGCTCGGCGGTAGCGGCAGGCCTGCACCCCTCCATGGGCATCCACCATGCCAACCGCACCAACGCATTCGCGCTGGCGGATGATCTGATGGAACCGCTGCGCCCCCTGGTGGATGCGTTGGCCCTGAGGCTGGTCGCGGCGGGTATCGATACGGTCTCGCCCGAGGCCAAGCGCGCCTTCGCCGGTCTCATCGCCCTTGACCTGCCCGGGGAGGGCGCCACCACCACAGTCGCCGGAGCGGCACAGCGCACGGCACAGACGCTAGCAACGGCGTTTCAAACCGGACGGTCCGGCGACCTTGTGCTGCCCCGCCCGCCATCGCGGCTGGAACTGGCTGGGCTCGGAGCCCTCATTCGATGACCGCCACGCAACTCAGTGGATTCCGGCTCATGTGGATCTTCGTGATGTTTGACCTGCCGGTGGGAAGCCGGGCTGAGATGCACGCCGCCACCAAGTTTCGGCAGTTTCTGCTCGACGAGGGCTTCGAGAAAAGTCAATTTTCCGTCTATGCGCGCTTCTGCAATGGCAAGGAGCAGTTCGAGGCATATATGCGCCGCATCGAATCGAACTTGCCCGCGCAAGGCGAGGTCCACATCCTTACCTTTACGGACCGGCAGTATGAGAACATCGTCCGATTCTCGGGTCAGCGGCGGCGGCGCCCCCGCAAAAATCCCGATCAGCTCGCTCTATTTTGATGAAATGCCCGATTTTCCGGCCTTCCAGATCGCCGCCACCTCCTTTGAGATCAAGGAGATGGCGGCAGATCCAGGATAGCCGTTCAGAGATCGTGGTCCAGCGGCAACATCGATCACGGTCAGGCGCAGACTGACGTCGAGGATAGCCGTTCAGAGATCGTGGTCCAGCGGCAACGTGTGCCCCGCCTGAGCTGCGTATAGGCATAGGATAGCCGTTCAGAGATCGTGGTCCAGCGGCAACCGCGCCGGCGACCGGCTGTCGTGGGCGTGGAGGATAGCCGTTCAGAGATCGTGGTCCAGCGGCAACGTCGCCGCGCAGAGCGCCGCCGAGGCCGCAAGGATAGCCGTTCAGAGATCGTGGTCCAGCGGCAACAAAGCTGGAACGCCATCAAGCGCCATTTGGAGGATAGCCGTTCAGAGATCGTGGTCCAGCGGCAACTCGATGGAAAAACGGTCATTTTCGGTACCGAGGATAGCCGTTCAGAGATCGTGGTCCAGCGGCAACCTAGCGCGGTCAATCGCCGGGTATGCGGAAGGATAGCCGTTCAGAGATCGTGGTCCAGCGGCAACGGAATTATTTTATTTGAATAATTACATGTCAGGATAGCCGTTCAGAGATCGTGGTCCAGCGGCAACTGGGCGCTGGCGGCTGTCATCGTCATCGCGAGGATAGCCGTTCAGAGATCGTGGTCCAGCGGCAACGCGTTCGAGGATGCGGAACGATGCGGGGTGAGGATAGCCGTTCAGAGATCGTGGTCCAGCGGCAACCGCTTTGATCCGGGCATCATGACGAGCCTGTAGGATAGCCGTTCAGAGATCGTGGTCCAGCGGCAACATCCCAGGCGAGTTCCGAGAGGAGGATCGCAGGATAGCCGTTCAGAGATCGTGGTCCAGCGGCAACGACGACTTCTCGAACGTCTATGCGGCAGAAGGATAGCCGTTCAGAGATCGTGGTCCAGCGGCAACCTTGGTGCCGCCGCGCTTGCCGCCGTACTAAGGATAGCCGTTCAGAGATCGTGGTCCAGCGGCAACTCCCGCCGCAGGCTGGACGCGGTGATGGAGAGGATAGCCGTTCAGAGATCGTGGTCCAGCGGCAACCGAGATCGCATCGGGGATCACGGAGTATTTAGGATAGCCGTTCAGAGATCGTGGTCCAGCGGCAACAGACCCGGCGGCTGACGAAGACAGAGAAATGAGGATAGCCGTTCAGAGATCGTGGTCCAGCGGCAACGATCTCAGGCGTTTGCATCTCGGACACCTCAGGATAGCCGTTCAGAGATCGTGGTCCAGCGGCAACTTACTGGAGCCGATGCGGATGCCATGGATTAGGATAGCCGTTCAGAGATCGTGGTCCAGCGGCAACCTCATCGGGTTGCTCTTGCGGTTCGGGAACAGGATAGCCGTTCAGAGATCGTGGTCCAGCGGCAACCGAGCGCGGGGGTCTCCGTTCCTGACCGGGAGGATAGCCGTTCAGAGATCGTGGTCCAGCGGCAACATCCCGGATGCAGATCATATCATTGCCGGAGGATAGCCGTTCAGAGATCGTGGTCCAGCGGCAACCCGGCGAGGGCGGCCTTGTCGATCACAGCCAGGATAGCCGTTCAGAGATCGTGGTCCAGCGGCAACTGAATTCTGCCCGGTATGGCGCTTTCGTGTCAGGATAGCCGTTCAGAGATCGTGGTCCAGCGGCAACCGGTCTCCGGCGGCACCGGCGGCGTGTTCCAGGATAGCCGTTCAGAGATCGTGGTCCAGCGGCAACCATCTCACCTGCCTCTACGTTTCGCTTCACAGGATAGCCGTTCAGAGATCGTGGTCCAGCGGCAACCAGACGTGTATCTTGAGAGTGATAGCCAGGAGGATAGCCGTTCAGAGATCGTGGTCCAGCGGCAACCAAGGCCTTGCCGTCACAGACGTCGTAAACAGGATAGCCGTTCAGAGATCGTGGTCCAGCGGCAACCGGCGCATCGAGTCCATGCAGCCGGCAGCAGGATAGCCGTTCAGAGATCGTGGTCCAGCGGCAACGCCCCCGCCGCAATCCAGGCCACCTATTCAAGGATAGCCGTTCAGAGATCGTGGTCCAGCGGCAACTGCAGGCGCTGCAGGAGCTTCCAGACCCGTAGGATAGCCGTTCAGAGATCGTGGTCCAGCGGCAACGTCTGATGCCGTCGACCATCGACCGTGAAAAGGATAGCCGTTCAGAGATCGTGGTCCAGCGGCAACGAACACCGGCCATGACAACGGCGTGGCTTCAGGATAGCCGTTCAGAGATCGTGGTCCAGCGGCAACATCGGAGACCACCTCAGCACGGGAATTCGAAGGATAGCCGTTCAGAGATCGTGGTCCAGCGGCAACGGGGCTCCATCGTCAGATTGAGTTCTTCCAAGGATAGCCGTTCAGAGATCGTGGTCCAGCGGCAACTCTGGCCAGATCCACACGCCGATGACGCCGAGGATAGCCGTTCAGAGATCGTGGTCCAGCGGCAACGGCGGCGACGTGCTCACGGTGCAGTCCAAAGGATAGCCGTTCAGAGATCGTGGTCCAGCGGCAACCAGGCTTTGAGTGAAGCGTCTAATCCAAATAGGATAGCCGTTCAGAGATCGTGGTCCAGCGGCAACTGGAGGCGGGTTGCACCGGAGGTCGTCCCGAGGATAGCCGTTCAGAGATCGTGGTCCAGCGGCAACTCAGAACCGATCCGCTGCCGGTGACGCCAAAGGATAGCCGTTCAGAGATCGTGGTCCAGCGGCAACTGGAGGCGGGTTGCACCGGAGGTCGTCCCGAGGATAGCCGTTCAGAGATCGTGGTCCAGCGGCAACCTAGTCGTCCGGGTGCGTTGGAAATGGAAAAGGATAGCCGTTCAGAGATCGTGGTCCAGCGGCAACAATTTGAAGCTTGCTGTGTATCCATATTTCAGGATAGCCGTTCAGAGATCGTGGTCCAGCGGCAACAAAGTGCTGATCAAGGGCTCCAGCGCCGCCAGGATAGCCGTTCAGAGATCGTGGTCCAGCGGCAACCGCCGGCGGACGGCAACCCGCCGCGCCTGCTAGGATAGCCGTTCAGAGATCGTGGTCCAGCGGCAACAGAGCTATGCCATTCCGACCAAGGACGGCGAGGATAGCCGTTCAGAGATCGTGGTCCAGCGGCAACGGGGCGATGCCACAGGCCTTGAGGATGGCGATGAAGGCATCTTCTCGGCCGTCATCCGGGAAGGTGAAGCTCTGGCCTGCGATCGATGCGGTCAATTCCCCCTTCTGCGCATCAGATAGGTTGCGAGGCTGGAGGCCTGCTGGTTCTCCGAAAGCCGGACGATGAAGATCGGCCCGACCTTGCTCGGCTCGACGGCCATGTCGATGGAGATCGGCGCGGCATTCCCAGCCCGGAACGTCGCCCTCTGAGCGGTCGGTTTGGCCGGCATGAGATCGGGGCGGATGGTGAGGCCGACCATGATATCCCGGTCATCCTGGCATTCGAAGGCGAGCATCGCCTTGTCGCTCGGCAACATGGCGATGGAATAGGGGCGCCGGGATTGTCCATCGACACCGTTCTTGATGATCCAGGCGACAGGCGTTGCGGCGAGCACGGATGCCATGAGTGCGGCAATCATGTCTGTGTTTCCCTTGATGGACAGGGACTGGCGGGAGTTCACTCCGTGCAGTTGGCCATGGCGAGGGGAATGAGCCTTCGATCCCCGAAGACGCGGAAGCGCAGGGCGTCCTGGATCGACCGGTCGGCGCGGGAGAGATCGCCCGCGTCCAGGAAGGAGACCGCGACCACGGCCTCCAGCTCCTGGAACGTCACCCCCGAGACCTCCAGAACGGCGATGAGCTGGAACGGCGCCTCGGCCGTGGGGCTGGGCTTGATATCGAGCACCCGCGCGGCGAGTTTGCGCGTGCCGCCGCGCTCGAAGCGCACCTCCATGTCGAGGTTTTCGAGCATGCTCAGCACATCATCCGCCCGGCTGGTCTTCTGCCCGAGCGCCGTGTCGCGCGAGCCCGGCTGGAACACCAAGGCGACGAGAGGGGTCTTGCGGCTCTTGCGGCAGAACAGGCGCAGGCGCGTCGTATCGTCGAAGCGGCTGCTGGCCACTTCGGCAGTGGCGCCGATCTCGGCGCCCATGCCACCGGCGGCCTCTAGGCTGAGGGGAGCGTAGCGGCGCGCGGTGTTGTCGATGTTCCAGGCGCGCATCTCGTCCGGGGTGAGCCAGCGGGGCGCGCCTTCCGGCGTCTTGGCAGCCAGTGCTAGGAAGCGGGGATCGATGCCCATGCTCAGCGTATAGTCGATCAGTCGCCCCATGATCTGCTGGGCGTAGGCCGGCGTGCCCGAGAAGGAGAACTGATGCACGCCGAGGCGGGTGCCGGTGGCGCCCTCGAAACGGTCGAAGAGATCGCCCGCATCCTCGGCGCCGAGTTCCCGGGTGATCATGTAGCGCTTCACGCCGCCGAGGATGGCATAGGCGCAGGCGCCGATGCAGACCTCGCCGAGGCTGGTGCCGAAGCCGGCCTTGCGGATCAGCTCTCCGAGCTTGGCGGCGGAAGCGAGATCCCCTCCCGGCGAGACGAACTGCAGCATGCCGCCATCGGGATTGTCGCGGGCGAAGGCGGCGAAGGCTTGCGGGGTCTCCGGCGTGATCATGCCGACGGCAAGGTCTGAGCGCTCGACGGCATTGCCGCTGCAGATCGCGGTCGGCGGGGAGAAGAAGCGCATGGGCTTGCGCAAATCGGCCGGGCGATAGTCCGGCGCATCGCAATCCGGCTCTTGCGACCATGCCTGGGATGACGAAGCCGCCAGCGCCAGGAGCGCGACGACGGCAACGCTTGCGAAGATCCATCTCGTGCGCGCGATCATCCCTCGCTCCGCATGGTCGGCTCGGTGCGAGTGGGCTCGATGGGATGCGGCTCAGTGCGATACGGCGGCCGGTCGATGGCGAGGCTCCATCGGGTCTTGGCGTACCAGGTCTCCTGCGCGTCCGGATCGGCGAACACCCAGCCGTGCTCCAGATAATTCTTGGCCGTCAGTTCGTTGCCCTTGACGCCGAAGAAGATCATCAAGGTGAGATCGAGGATGCAGGCCGTGAGCGCGACCAGGGCCACATCCTTCGGCTCCAGATCCGCCAAGCTTTGGCTGATGGTGGTGGAGAAGTTGATCACATTGATCAGGATGCCCCAGACATAGAGGCGGCGCAGGAACAGCGGGATGCCGAAGAAGGTGGAGAAGAAGAACAGGACCCAGCTCCAGCCGACCTTGATGCGCTTGAGCTCGCCCGTCTTCGGGTTTTTCATCAGAACTTTCATGCTTTCCCCCAAGTAGTGACGCGATGATGTGATGACGCGATGGAAACGAGCGTGGGATCCCGGCTTAGCGCTGCGCCGTAGCGGGCGCGGCCATCCCGACGCCGCCGCTGAGCACGAAGCCGGTGCGGCCATCGGCGAGCTGGGCGGGAAGCAGCGTTGCCGCCGCCTCGCCCCTCGGCTGGATGGCAAGGCGCGGCCCGGTCCATGAGAGCGTGTCGCCGACGTCGAGCACGGTGCATTCGCCGGCCTCCGTGAGGATGTCGCGCACGCGCCGCCGCGCCGGTCCCGGCCGTTCCGAGAGCAAGGTGGTGAACTGCTGCGGCGTGCGGCAGAAGACTGTCCGCTCGACGATGGTGCACCGGCCGCCTTCGACGCAGCGCTCTTCCCCCGGATGTACTGAAGATGCGGCCTGCGATGGCGAAGCCGTCTTCTGCGCCGACCGCAGCGTGGCGAGCGCCGCCATGGCCTGGTCGAGCTCGCGCTGCGCCTGTGCCCGCTCGCGGCGCAATCCCGCCAGGGGATCGGGACCGCCGCCGCCCGCCAGACCCTGGAACGCCTGCGCCATGCCGGATGGGCCCCGCGCCATGCCCATGGCCAGGCTCTGCATGCGGCGCGCCTGATCGGCCTCGATCGCGGCAGACCGCTCCTGCAAGCGCCGCTCGGCCGACTGCACGGCCTGGCGCGCTCGCGCCACACGCGCTTGAGCCGCGTCCAAAGCATCGGCGGCGACATTGGCTTGGGTCTTTGCCTGCCTCTCGCGCGCCTCGGCATCGCGCATCGCGCGCGTGTCTTCCTGACGACGCGCCTCATCCTGGCGCTGCGTTTCCTCCTGAAGGCGGGCCTCCTCCTGGCGCTGTGCGTTCTCCTGCTTGCGCGCCGCTTCGCGCGCCTGAAGGGCACGTGCCGTCTCCTCCTCGATCTCGGTCAGGCGGCGATCGATGGTGGCGTAGGGCTCGTCCCCCATGAGCTGCTTCAGGGCGTCCTTAATGGGGATGTCCTCCAGCGCACCGCCATCGGCAGCGGGGACGGCAATGCCCACACCGGCGAGGCGTTTCGTGCGCCAGAGGATGGTCCAGAGCCGCTGGGCGGCGGTCTGCACATCCGCCCGCTGCAATTCGGCCTGCGGGATCCAGTTCGCCGCGAAGCGCCTGCGGGTCGCGGCCGCCAGATCGCTCAATTGCCGATCGGTGGAGAGGCTATCGCCATAGGCCTTCTTGAAGAGCACCGTCTGCGCCAGGCAAAGCTCGGTGTCGGTCACCTCGGGCGGCCGGGGCTTTGCGTCAAGCTTCGACAAAGGCTCCGGCGCCTGGGCGATGAGATCTTGTGCGGGCGACGGGGGCGGCCGCGAGACGGCCTTCTTCTGAAGCGCCGCCCAATCGCACAGGCCGCCCATGGCCTGCGCCAGTTCCGCACTGAAGAAGCCGTCGATCTGCTCGGGGGTGATGCCGATCATCATGAGCGACAGGCGGAGCAGAACCAGCTCGCTGTCGCTCGGCTTTTCCGGAAGGACGTACTTCTGCTCGAAGATCCGGTCCTTGTAGCCGTACTCGGCCTCAGCCGAGTGAGGGAGGGCGAGCAGGCCAAGGCCGCCGCACAGCGCAAGCGTCCTGATCAGCCTGGGAGAGGCCATCGGAGGGGGTCCTTTCTGAGGCGTGGAGGTATTTCGCAACGAAGATATTCATACATGATGGCAATAGCCAGTGGTTTAATAGCCATCTGACTGCTGCTTTCGAGCGCATGAAAGGACGCGCTATTTTGGCTTGGAATGTCCGCGCATTGCGCGTGGCTCGCGGAGTCTCGCAAGAGCGACTCGCGGCTGATTCCGGCATTGATCGCGCTTATGTCGGTGGCATCGAGCGCCAGACGGAAAATCCCACGATAGATCTTCTCGATAGACTGGCGGATGTGCTCGAAGTGCCCGTTGCCGATCTGCTGCAGAAGCCTCCTGCAGATGCAGTTCCGCCGTCGCCACTGAAGGGTGGCCGCAAACGGCCTTAGCCTTTGTCCGCCCCGGTCCCAGGCAATAAGTGCTGGGAGGCCTTGAGGCCTCCCAGCTTCCCGCTCACGCCTTGCAATCGGGATGCATGAGGGCGAGCTGGCTGATCGGCCGCGTGATCACCGGCAGATCGTCGAAGCCATGCCATTTGAGCGTGGCCCGGGTCGCGTCGCGGTTGATGACTTCCGCCGGCCACCAGCCATTGAACTCGCCCTCTTCATAGTCGGGCGCCAGCACCAGGTGGCCGCTCGCAATCTCGGGCCAGAGCCCCACGGCGACCTCTTTGCTGACGACACCGAGATTGCCGCCGTCGAGCATGTTTTGCGATGCGATGGCCACGGCAGAGACAGGCTTATCCGTGGCGCCCGAGGCCGTCTCTGCGGCCGTTTCGAGCGTCGCCGCTGTCGTCGTCGCCTTCGTGGCCGCCTTGGCCTCAGCGGCCTTCGGAATCAGTTGCACGACAGGCGCCGCCTTGGCCGCGCTATCGGCCACAGCCAAGAGTTCACTGACCATGCGGGGCGTGACGGCGCCGAGCAGGGGAACGCCCTCCTTGTCGAAGGCGCCGCGCGCGAGACTCGCGATGAGCTTGGCGTCCTTCGCCGGGTTCAGCGTGACGGTGCGATGGTCGAGGCCCTCCGCAGCAGCGCGCGCCTTTTCAGCGGCCTCGCCTTCGAACTTCGCGGCTTGGGACGGCGTCGAATTGAAGAGCACGAGAACGCCGTGCGAAGCGGCCTGAGATTTGACAGTCATGATGTGATCTTTCGTGAGGCTGGCGGCAGTCTCCGCCTCTGTATTGTATCATAATACCGTTGTCTTGTCAAGCAACTCGCGCCGAGGAGGCGCTTCGGCTTCAAGTCGGATCTAATATTTTGGATCTCGAATCAGAGCCTATAGTTACCCTGCCTGCCCGCCCCGAGTTTCAAAGCTCTGATCATCGATGTGGCTTGTGGAAGTCATGGCCGATATTTGGAGACCAAGCGGCTATGCACGCCAGCTCGCGGTTTTAGGCAAAACTGCGATTAGCCGACGATCGGATTCAGCCGAATGCGGCCCAGTGCTCAATATCGCTTGGCCTCGCGCGCGCGAGGCTGCTATGGCTTTCAAAGATACGCGGTGAAATGCAGTGGGATTCCGCTTTTTGCGGACCGAACTAACGAAGTTGCAGCCGCGAAAAATGTAGGCATGTCTGTAGGCATGAAAAATTTTCTACCTCTCATTCAATTTTAAAATCATAAAGTTGATCCATCAAATCGATTCCCTCTTGCGCACCATTTCTTTATTTTTCAAACACCTAGCCCCCCTGGCAATACAAGCCGAGGGATACAACTTGAGTCGTAGGCTTTTATCGCTGCCCTATTTGCAGAGGTCCCGGCATGGCGTGTTTCGCTATCGGCGAGCGGTTCCCTTGACGCTCAGGGAAGCAGCCGGGAATTGGGAAATCCTCATCTCGTTCCGGACCAAGAATCCAGCGGACGCAGAGTTGCCCCTCCTGCAAGCGCATTTGGACGCTGAAGCGTGGTTGAGAGCCCTTCGGCCTGATACGCCAATGGACGCGTCTCATATCCTGATCGGCGTCGTTTCTTAACGAGGCGAGCTCAACTGCCTGGATGGGGCTCGCCCGTGTCTTCGCCGACGTGATCGCCGTGACGCTGCCGCGGTTGAAAAGCGAAGCTGTCGAACGTGGCCGAGCCCTCGCCGATCCATCGCGTGGCGGCCTCCCGCAGGCCTTCGTCATCGCCGACACGCTCGCTGGCCCAGGCGACGAACCCATCCGGACGCACCAGCACGGCGCTTAGGCCCAACCGATCATTCGGCTCGCCAGAGAGGTAGGACAGCCGGGACGGCCAGCGCTCGGCGATCGACCTAAGCGGCGCGCCCGGATCAAAGTCGAGCAACAGAGCCTTGCCGTCGCGCAGGCGCTGGCCGGTCCGTGGGCCACTCAGGAACGCGAAATCAGGGACGCTGCGGCCAACGAGCGGATGGAGCGAGCCGAGGTCGTAGCGCAAGGATACATTCCAGATCTTCTCGGCGAAATAGGTAGCGCCGTCGCCGGTGGCGATCAGGTCGCGCATGATGGTCTCCAACGCGCGGGTGCTCGGAGTGGGCCGCATCAGCGCGACCTGGGCACGCGACCAGTCGAGGATGCGGGCGCCTTCCGGCCGGCGCTCGGCGGCATAGCTGTCGAGCAGCGCGACAGGCGCGTGACCTTGGATCGTGGCGGCGAGCTTCCAGCCCAGATTCATGGCATCGCCAAGGCCGAGGTTCAGCCCCTGACCTCCAAGCGGTGAATGGATGTGCGCCGCGTCGCCCGCCAGGAGCACGCGCCCCCGGCGGTATTCGGTCGCCTGGAAGGCGCGGTCGGTCCAAGTCGTGGCGAGCTTGAGGGCGCTCACGGTGACGTCGAGGCCCGTGACCCGCCGCAGCACCGCCTGTACATGGTCCAACGTAAGCGGCAAGGTGCGGTGAGCGGCACCACCGTCGAACTCGACCATGGCGATCACTCCGGGCGCAGCGTAGGTGTACATGCCGGTCGCCGTGTAGGTTCGCCCAGGTTTGAGCGCGTCTGGATCGGCCAGCACGACCTCGACCGAATAGCCGGTAAACTCAGGGTTGGTGCCGATGAAAGCGAAGGCGCCGGCCTTGCGCACCAGGCTGCGGCCACCATCGCATCCCACCAACCAGCGGGCCCGGAAGCTCTCACCGCCGCATTGGACAATGACGAGGTCGTGCGACTGTTCGAAGCCCTCGACGCCTAAGCCGCGCCGTATCTCAGTCCCCATGGCGGTGGCCCGCTCTGCGAGCACAGCTTCAAGGGATTGCATGTCTAGGGTCAGGTTAAATCCCGCCGGGCCAGGCAACCGGTACAGCCAGCGCGCGATGTCAATGTTCTCGTGGAAGAACTGGATGCCGGCGAAATGGCCGGCAGGGCGACGCGGCTGCTGCATCCAGTGGGAGGCCGCTTTGGCGGCGCCGGTGGACTGGTTAAAGCATTGCACGCCTTTGACCGCGTTCAAGAGGTCACGGCGATCGAAGGCCTCAAGCGTGGGCGCCAAAAGGCCACGCATGCCGAACGGCAACTCCTTCAGCGGAGAGCGTGGATCGGCCGCGCGTTCGAGGACCAGTACGGAGACGCCCGCGAGCCTGAGTTCGCAGGCCAGGAAGAGCCCAACCGGGCCGGCGCCAGCGATGACGACGTCATAGGTAGAGGGATGATGATTAGGCATGGGTGCTCCTTGGTCGAATGTTCGACCGGAGCGTTCCTCGGGCTGGGGATCGCTCGCACGAACGACGGCGCTCGCGAGAGCGTCAGGGTTCGTCGCGGGGATCCCCGGCACGAAGCCAAAGACCAGAGCTTTCGTTACCGAAAGGACTTGGACTGACCAGACCAAGTCTGCCTTTTCCGACGCAGGCTCCATAGCGGAATAGCCCTCGCCGTGCAATCGACGATCCGCCCGCCCAATCAGATCAATCCAGGTTCCGACGTCATCTCGGCACGCGGACCTGGAGTTCTATCGGCGCGTTGAGTTCTGAGCGGCGTCCCTCCCATCGGACCCGGCTTCTAATTGCGCCAGGAGCAGTCGTCAGCTGCCAGCTGGGAAGCGGACATTTAAACCTCGCCAGGACGATGGCCGATCTCTACCGCTCACCGAGTTGCGTTGGGGGCGAGCTGCCGAAGCCCTCGATCCACGCGCATACTCGGTCGCTGGCGACGCGTAGCGGCGAGTCAAGTGGCGTGTAGGCGAAATAGCTGCGCGACGGCAGCCAGATGTGCGGAAAGGGCGTTATCAACCGGCCTGCGCGCAGGTCGTCCTCAATCAAGGTGGACGGTGCCATTGCTATCCCGAGGCCGTCCACGGCGGCCTGGATCGACAGATAGAAATGATCCAGCGTCAGCATCGCCTGCGGTTCGAGAGACCCATGCCCGGTCCTCGCTAGCCAGTCACGCCAGAGCCTGGGCATGCTGGCGACATGGAGAAGCGTGTGCTGTGCCAGATCTCCCACCTCATCCAGCGGCTGGCGTCGCAGCAACGCGGGGCTGCAGGCGGGGAGCCGTCTCTCCGAGAGCAGCGAGCGGGCCGCGAAGCCGTGGAACGCATCAGGCCCGCCGCGGATGACCAGGTCATAGTCGCCGGCTAGCCCGTCCACCGGCTCGTTGCTGGTCGTCAGCTCGATCTCGATGTCGGGATGCATCTCCCGCAGCAGCCCGAGCTTCGGCACCAACCAACGCAAACTGAAAGTGGCGAGCGCATTAACCCGAAGCACCACCGTTCCGCTGGCCTTCCGGCCGTGGATCGCCGCCGCTCGGCCGATGCGCTCGAGCGCCGGCTGAATTTCACCGAGTAGCGCGCGCCCCTCCGCCGTCAGGGCAACCCCGTGGCTCAGGCGGCGGAACAGTGCCGGCGGACCGAGCCACTCCTCCAGAAGCCGAATCTGCCGGCTCACCGCGCCATGGGTGACACCGAGTTCCGCCGCGGCGTCCTTGAAGCTTGACCGGCGCGCGGCAGCCTCGAACGCGCGGACAGCGTTGAGAGGCGGCAGAGGTCGGTCTTTCGAGGGAGCTGTCATGTGAGTTTATCTGACATCGATGGAGCAAATTAGTCGTTTGCGCGCCGCATTCTAGCAGGTGCACAGTTGTGAAGTGACAAATTCATCCAACATCGCCTCCACCATCACCTCGCCGGCGCAACCCTGCACACCGCCGAACCGCAGGCGCACTTTGGCCCTTTCCGGCCTCGCGCACGCGCTGCATGACGGCTACACCGACGCCATCTACGTGCTCCTTCCGGTATGGCGGGCCGAATTCGGGCTCGACTATGTCGCGCTCGCACTGCTGCGTGGACTCTATGCCGGCGCCATGGCCGCGCTGCAGGTGCCCGCAAGCTGGCTCGCCGATCATGTCGGCGGACGGGCGGTGTTGATCCTGGGGACGGTACTCGCCGCGGCCGGCTATGCGCTGGCCGGCTTCAGCGGCGGCGCGATGGGGCTGTATGCCGCGCTTCTCGTCTCCGGTGCCGGCTCCAGCGTCCAGCATCCGATCGCCTCCAGCGCGGTGGCGCGCGCCTACGGATCTGCGGCGCGCGGGCCGCTCGGCACTTATAATTTCAGCGGCGACCTTGGGAAGGCGATCATTCCGGCCGCGCTGTCCCTCGGCCTGTCCATCGCGCCGTGGCGGCCGTCTTTATGGCTGCTCGCCCTCGCCGGCGTCGCCGTCGCCGCAGTGCTCACTCTGTCCATGCCGAGGATCGAACCAGCGCCGCCGACCTCAGCCTCTCAACCCAGCACGCCGCGACGCAGCGGGGGTGGTTTCCCGTTGCTGCTCTCCATCGGGGTGATCGATACCGGCGTGCGTATGGGCTTCCTGACGTTCCTGCCATTTCTGCTGCAAATGAAGGGCGCGTCGCAGCCGCTCATCGGGGCGGCGTTCGCCCTGGTTTTCCTCGGCGGCGCGCTGGGCAAGCTCGCCTGCGGCTGGCTCGCCCAGCGCTGGGGCATCGTCGCCGTCACCCTGAGCACCGAGGGTCTTACGGCTCTCATGATCGCGCTCGCCGCCGTCCTGCCGCTCCTGCCGCTGATGATTGCCCTGCCGCTGCTGGGACTCACCTTGAACGGCACCTCGTCGGTGCTCTACGGCACCGTGCCGGAACTGGTGCCCGCTGACCGGACCGAGCGCGCCTTCGCCATCTTCTATACGGGCGTGATCGGCTCTGGGGCGCTGTCGCCGCTGCTATTCGGCGCGGTAGGAGATCAGGCTGGCCCCGTCGTCGCTACGCTGGGGACCGCAGCCGCGGCCCTGGTCAATCTGCCGCTGGCCCTTGCCCTCGGGCCGCGGCTGGCAAGGCGGTGAGTGACGGCGGTCGCGCCTATACATGGCCGCGCCGCGTGAGAATTCGAGAAGGAACGAGATGGTAAGCGATACGAACGCCCGGTGTGGCCAGTGCCATTGTGGGGCCGTGCGCTTTGAGGCGGCACTCAGCGACGGCTTCAACTCCATCAGGCGCTGCACCTGCTCCTATTGCCGCATGCGCGGTGCGGTCGTCGTGATGGCCGAAATGGGCGGGATCCGGATCCTCGAGGGGGAGGAGATGTTGACGAGCTATCGCTTCCATACTGGAGCCGCACAGCACTTCTTCTGTTCGCGCTGCGGGATTTACACGCACCATCAACGACGATCCGATCAGAGCCTGTACGCTGTTAACGTCGCTTGCCTCGACGGAGTAAGCCCCTTCGATTTCTTCGAGGTGCCCGTCATGGACGGCATCAATCACACGAGCGACACCGGAAAGCCAACGCGCCAAGCTGGCACCCTGCGTTTCATTCCGGCAGGCTGACCTCCGCGGCCCCCTAATTCTACTTAGTGTAAAGGTGCCGGCGCCATCGTCTTCGTTTGCCATTTCCGGTCACTAGGGAGCCGCCCGCCGCTCCATCTCCTCGGCATTGGCGAGCACCCGTTGCAGCAGGCTGATCAGGGTCGCGACCTCCGCATCGGACAGGCCTTGCATCGCCTCGCGGTTGCCGGCTTCCAGGATGGCCCGGCCGGCCGGCAGCTTCGCGCGCGCTTCGTCCGTCAGCGCGATGAGGCTGCTGCGGCGATCCCTGGGGTCCGGTTCGCGGCGGATGATCCCGTCCCGCTCCATGCGCGCCAGAAGCTGCGCCATGCTCGGCTGCTCCACCTTGGCCCAGCGCGCCAGCTCGGTTTGCGAGAGCCTCCCGCCGTCCTTGAGCGCGGTCAACACGGGCAATTGCGCCGTGGCAAAGCCCAGCTCGCGCAGCCGGATGTCGCCGATCCGGGCGAAGGCCCGAGCGATCCGGCTGATGTAGTGCCCCGGCGTCCGCATCGGGCTCCATTCGGCATCACCCATTGCATAGGACCCTATGTTAATAGTATAGGACCCTATGTAACCGGAGGGATCCAACATGGCAATCTCACCCCGCATCGCGATCATCGGCGGCGGCCCTGGCGGGCTGACGCTCGCACGCCTGTTGCAGGTCCGCGGCATGCCGGCGACCGTCTTCGAGCGCGATCCCCATGCCGCCCATCGCCCGCAGGGCGGCTCACTGGATTTGCACGTGGAGACGGGCCAGCGCGCGCTACGTCTCGGCGGACTTGAGGCAGCCTTCCGTGCCCATGCCCGGCCCGAGGACCAGGGCGACCGGCTCTACGATCCGTCCGGCGCACTGCTGTTCGATTACGTCGGCGACGGGTTCGAGCGGCCGGAGATCGACCGCACCGATCTGAGGACTATCCTGCTGGACTCCCTTGACGAGGGAACCGTGCGTTGGGGCGCCAAGGTGGCCGACGTGCGCCCACGGACCAACGGCACCCATGAAGTGGTCACCGAGGACGGCGCCGCGGCCTACAACATCGTGGTCGGCGCGGACGGTGCATGGTCGCGGGTGCGGCCTCTGCTGTCCGATGCCGAGCCTCTCTATGAGGGAGTTGTGTTTGTCGAACTGGGCTTCGAGGCGCAGACGCACCCGTTCGTCGCGGAATTGGCCGGCAGTGGCAAGATGTTTGCCGTAGGCGACAACCGGGCGCTCGTCGCGCAGCGCAATGGGCACGGCCACATCCGTGGCTATGCGGGCTGGCGCGCGCCGGAGGCGGAGGCCCGGGCCCTCGTCCGGCAGTCGCCCGAACAGGTGCGCGCGGCGATGGCAGAGGTGTTTGACGGCTGGGCACCCAAGCTGACGGAGATGATCCGGCAAGGCACCCTTCTTGCCGTTCGGCTGCTCTCGGCTCTGCCTATCGGCCATCGTTGGACCAGCCGGCCCGGCCTGACATTGTTGGGGGACGCCGCCCACCTGATGTCGCCCTTCGCCGGCGAGGGCGTGAACCTCGCCTTGGCGGATGCGGCCGATCTGGCGGAGGCTCTGACCTCGGGGCGGGATTGGGCGGCCGTGGCGCACGCCGAAACGATGATCGCCGAGCGCGCCAAGATCGCGGCGGAGGACTCGGCCGGAGGCTTGCGGTCAGTGTTCTCGCCAGACGGCGCTGCACGCGTGCTTCAGCACTACCGTGAGCGCATCGCGGCTTAGCACCTGCTGGTCCGCGCCCACATGGGACTTTGATCGCGCGGTTGCAGCGATCGTCGCCGGCTATAGACACCTACCTGTGATCGAGCAGCCGCAAGGCAAGGGCGGCAACGTTCGGCGATCGTCGGCCGGAAGCGGGAGGAGACGGTTCCGCGGCCTGTCCATCTCTGATTTTCCAGCCAAAGAATGTAGCTCACTCTTGCTTTGGGGCGGATCCGAGCACCGACCGGATCTTCTCGGCATCGGCAGGGCTTGCCGGATTGTAGACCACCATGCCGAGGTCCGGCCGGCCGTCCACCGCGAATGCGGAATATTCAAACGACACCGGGCCGAGAATTGGGTGTCGCAAGTGCTTGATGCCTTCGCCATGGCCGTGGACGTCGTTATCGCGCCACATGGCCGCAAACTCGGGGCTGAGGCGGCACATTTCGTCGACCAGGGGCTTCACTTCCGCGGCCGCTCCCGCCCGCGCGGCATCCGCGCGGAAGGCGCCGACCACGAACCTCGCCACGCTTTCCCAATCATACTGGGCCGCGCGGACGCGCGGATCGAGAAAGATGAAGCGCAGGACGTTGCGCTGCTCGGGCGGCAGCTTTCCATAGTCGGTCAGGATCACCGTCGCCGCCGTGTTCCAGGCGACGATGTCCCACGTGGCGGTGCGGATGAAGGCAGGGCTCGGGTTCAGCGCATCCAGCACACGCTGCAGGCGTGGGGTGACGCCTTCGTTCTTGCGATAGCGCACGTCTGGCGTGCGCCCGAGGCCGAGCAGGAACAGGTGCTCGCGCTCAACATCGGTCAGCATCAAGGCGCGCGCGATCCGGTCCAGCACGTCGGCGGAGGGCGCGCCGCCGCGCCCCTGCTCCAGCCATGTGTACCAGGTGGCGCTGATATTGGCCCGCTGCGCGACCTCCTCGCGCCGCAGGCCGGGCGTGCGCCGGCGGGCCGGCGAGAAGCCAAGCGCCAAAGGATCGAGTTTCGACCGGCGGTCCTTGAGATAGGAGCCGAGTGGATTGTCCTGGGCGCCGGGGATATCCATGCTGTTAGTTATTATACCTTGATAAGATCACTACTTTACCAGAATATCGCGAGCGCGGACATAGGTCTCCAGTAAACAGGAGACTGTGCGCATGCGTGTTTTTGTGACTGGCGCGACCGGATTCATCGGCTCCGCCGTGGTCAAGGAGCTCATCTCCGCCGGCCATCAGGTGCTCGGCCTGGCACGTTCGGATGAGAGCGCGGCGGCCCTGGCGACCGCCGGCGCCGAGGCCCATCGCGGATCGCTGGAGGACCTGGACAGCCTTTCCCGCGGGGCAGACCGATCGGACGGCGTGATCCATTTGGCCTTCAACCACGATTTCTCGAAGTTCGTGGCAAATGGTGAGGATGATCGGCGCGTCATCACGGCGATCGGATCGGCGCTTGCAGGCTCCAACCGGCCTTTGATCGTGACTTCTGGCACCGGCATGGCCAACACCGTTCCCGGCCAGTCAGCCCAGGAAGACGGGGCGGTGATCGGTTCCGACGTGATCCCGCGCGCGGCTTCGGAAGAGGCGGCGGCCGCTCTCGCTGCATCGGGGGTGAACGTATCGGTGATGCGGCTTCCGCAGGTGCACGATACGCAAAAGCAGGGGCTCGTTTCCTACGCGATCGCCATGTTCCGAGAAAAGGGCGTGTGCGCCTATGTGGGGGATGGCGGCAACCGCTGGCCGGCGGCCCATGTTCTGGACGTTGCCCGCCTGTACCGGCTGGCGATCGAGAAGGCCAAGCCGGGCGCCAAATATCACGCGGTCGCCGAAGAGGGCGTGGCATTTCGGGACATGGTGGACGTGATTGGCCGGCGCCTCGATCTGCCGGTCAAATCCATTGGCACGGATGAGGTCGATGCCCATTTCGGCTGGCTCGCATCGTTCGTGAAGCATGATGCGCCCGCCTCAAGCGTTCAGACGCGGGAACAGCTGGGATGGAACCCGGCCGGTCCCACCTTGCTCGCAGATCTCGAACGGTTGTCCGTTTCGGCCGCTTGAACCTCCCGGATCACAGCACGGGCCGGCGTCCTTCTCGCCGCCGCGCCCGGCAATCCATGCGCCGATTTGCTCGGCCGGCAAACGCCTTTAGTTGAATTCGCGGTACTGGCGCCTTATGCGTGGACCCCATGGACACCCGAGCTGCGGTCGAAAAACCCTTGAACGCCCTATCCACACACCGGCCGCCTTCAGGCAAGGCAGCGCCGTTCCTGCCGATGAGCCGCGCCGAGATGGCGGCGCTCGGCTGGGACGCCTGCGATATCGTGCTGATCACGGGCGACGCTTATGTGGACCATCCGAGCTTCGGCATGGCGATCATCGGCCGGCTGCTGGAGGCCCAGGGGTTCCGCGTGGGCATCATCGCGCAGCCGGATTGGCAATCGGCGGAGCCGTTCAAGGCGCTGGGCAAGCCAACCCTGTTTTTTGGGGTCACCGGCGGCAATCTGGACTCGATGGTCAACCGCTACACCTCGGACCGCCGGCTGCGCCATGACGATGCCTATACGGCGGGCGGCGAAGGCGGGAAGCGGCCGGATCGCTGCACCATCGTCTACACGCAGCGGTGCCGCGAGGCGTTCAAGGATGTGCCGATCGTGCTCGGCGGCATCGAGGCATCCCTGCGCCGCATCGCCCATTACGATTATTGGTCCGACAAGGTGCGCCGCTCGATCCTGGCGGACGCCAAGGCGGACCTGCTGATCTACGGCAATGCCGAACGCGCCGTCGTCGAGGTGGCGAACCGCCTCGCTGCCGGAGAAACGCCGCGCGATCTAGAGTCGATCCGCGGCGTCGCGCTGTTTCGCAAAGTGCCTGCGCACTACTCGGAACTGCACGCGGACGATCTCGACTCCGCCGATGAGGCGGCGGCGCGCCATTCGGGCGACACCGTGATCCGGCTGCCGTCCTATGAACAGGTGGAGCAGGACAAGGAAGCTTATGCCCGCGCGTCACGGGTGCTGCACCGGGAGGCCAATCCCGGCAATGCGCGCCCGCTCGTCCAGCGCCACGGCGATCGCGATCTGTGGCTGAACCCGCCGCCCATCCCGCTCAGTTCCGAAGAGATGGACGCGGTCTACGACCTGCCCTACGCGCGCGCGCCGCATCCCTCTTATGGGGACGCGAAAATCCCCGCCTGGGACATGATCAAGTTCTCGGTGACCGTCATGCGCGGCTGCTTTGGCGGCTGCACCTTCTGCTCTATCACCGAGCATGAGGGCCGCATCATCCAAAACCGCTCGGAAGGCTCGATCCTGCGCGAAATCGAGCTGATCCGGGACAAGACGCCAGGATTTACCGGCGTGATCTCGGACATTGGCGGGCCCACCGCCAATATGTACCGGATGGCGTGCAAGGATCCCAAGATCGAGGCCGCCTGCCGGCTGCCGTCCTGCGTCTTCCCGGACATCTGCCCGAACCTGAACACCTCGCACGACGACCTGATCCGCCTCTATCGCAAGGTGCGTGAGGTGAAGGGCGTCAAGAAGGTGATGGTCGCCTCCGGTGTGCGCTACGACCTCGCCGTGACGAGCCCGGAATACGTCAAGGAGCTCGTGACCCATCACGTGGGCGGCTATCTGAAGATCGCGCCCGAGCACACCGAGCGCGGGCCGCTCGACAAGATGATGAAGCCGGGGATCGGCACCTACGATCGCTTCAAGGAGATGTTCGAAGAGGCGGCGAAGCAGGCCGGCAAGAAATACTATCTGATCCCATATTTCATTGCCGCCCATCCGGGCACGACCGACGAGGACATGATGAACCTCGCGCTTTGGCTGAAGAAGAACCGCTATCGCGCCGATCAAGTCCAGACATTCCTGCCCTCGCCGATGGCCACGGCCACGGCGATGTACCATACCGGCGTCAATACGCTGCGCGGCGTGCGGCGCGGGGCGAGCGAGAAGGTGGAGGCGATCAAGGGCGGGCGTCAGCGCCGGCTGCACAAGGCGTTCCTGCGCTACCACGATCCCGACAATTGGCCGCTTCTGCGGGAGGCGCTGAAGGAGATGGGCCGCTCCGATCTCATCGGCTCGCGCCCCGATCAGTTGGTGCCGACCTATCAGCCGCCGGGAACCGGCAAGGCCGCCGGCACGAAACGCCCCACAAGCCGCCCGGTCGGGGCGCAGCGCTTCACCACCAAGGGCGTTCCGATCAGAAAGTAAACACGCCGCGCGGGCCGGTAGCGCCCGCGCTCAGGCAACCGATGGCATGTCCGCGCGCTGCATCACGGCGGCGAAGAACCCGTCGGTATCGTGGCGCGCGGGTGTCAGCGCCAGATGGTCGGGATGCGCCGATACGCTCAATTGCGGCGCCGCCTCGTGCAACGGCACCATCCGAAAGGCCGGATGCGCCGCAAGGAACGCGGTCACCTGCTCTTCGTTTTCCTGCGGCAACATGGAGCAGGTGGCGTAGACAAGCCGCCCGCCCGGCTTCACGAGCCGCGCCGCGCTTGCGAGAATCTCGGCTTGTAGTGGCAGGAGACTGTCCAGTCCGGGCCCCAGAGCGCGCCAACGTGCATCGGGATTGCGCCGCCACGTACCGGTGCCGCTGCACGGCGCGTCGACCAGCACACGATCGTAAGCGCCCTTGTGGCGCTTCACCCAGCGATCCCGCTCGCTCTCCAGGAGCCGGGTCTCGATATTATGCAATCCCGCACGGCGGAAACGCTCCGCGCTGCGCTTCAGGCGGCTGGCCGAGACGTCGCAGGCCACGACATGGCCTTTGTTCGCCATCTGCGCAGCGATGGCCAGCGTCTTGCCGCCGGCGCCGGCGCAGAAATCGACGACACGTTCGCCCGCACGGGCATCGACCAGCATGGCGACGAGCTGCGATCCCTCGTCCTGAATCTCGACCTCGCCGGTCTTCAACATCGGCAGGCCGGAGAGCGAGGGACGCTCCTTCACGCGAATGCCGTAAGGCGCCAAGCGAGACGCCTCCGCGCCCAGGCCGAGATCCCGCAGCCCGCGCAACACGTCCTCTCGCGTGGACTTGAGAGGATTGACCCGCAGATCGAGCGGAGCTGGCGCCAGAAGCGCCGCCATCTCCGGCCCGAATGCGCTCTCGAACCGGCGCCGCAGAGGCTCGAGCGCCCAGGATGGGCATTCGAGACGCACCTCGTCCGGCATCGCGGGATGGTCGATCGTGCAGCCCAGCAATTTCACCAGCAATCCGCGCTCGTGATCGCTGAGCAAGGCAGGCGAGAATTTTCCGCCGTTGAACAGGGCCTGGATCTGATCCCGCGTCTTGCCTGCATGGAGCACGAGCCAAGCCAGCAATCGGTTGCGCGGTGTATCTTCGCGCCCGTGCTTTGCCAGCCACCAGCCCAGCCGGGCGTGATGGCGTAGCAACGCATAAAGCAAATCCGAGATGAGGCCGCGATCTTCCGCGCCGAGATAGCGGCGGTCGCGAAACCACGCCGACACGACGGCATCGGCGGGACGCGCGATGCTTTCGACTTCGCGCATCAGCTCAAGGGTCGCTTGTAGTCGGGCGGCGGGAGTCACGGCGAGAGATCAGGCTAGAAAAACGGCGGCACCATAATTCAGCGCCGTGCCATTGGCCATTGATTCGCATGCTTTGATGGCTGAGGCTTATGGCCCCGTGGCCGCGCACCGCAAACCTGCAGCAGGCGATGTGGTTCGGCGCCGCCGAAACCGCTGGGCGAGGCCGGCGGCCGGTTGTCCTAGTGGTTTTCCATGCCCATGTATCTGTGCACCGTCGAACGACCACTCCAACCAGGTCCAGTCATGGCGATTGCATTCGAGAGCACGTTCAGTTCGCTTCCAGAAAGCCTCTTTTCGCCCGTGCGTCCCAGCGCCGTCCGCCAGCCGGTTCTGATCCGGCTGAATGACGATCTGGCCGCCGACCTGGGCCTCAACGCCCAATGGCTCCGTGGCACGGAAGGGCTCGCGGCCCTCTCCGGAAACGCGGTTCCGCACGCATCCACCCCGATCGCGCTCGCCTATTCCGGGCATCAGTTCGGCACCTTCGTTCCCCGGCTCGGAGACGGGCGCGCCATCCTTCTGGGAGAGGTGGTGGACCGGAGCGGCCACCGGCGCGATATCCAGCTGAAGGGGGCCGGCCGCACACCCTATTCCCGACGCGGCGACGGGCGCGCGGCCCTCGGCCCGGTGCTGCGCGAATACATCGTCAGCGAAGCGATGGCGGCGCTCGGTGTTCCCACCACGCGCGCTTTGGCCGCCGTTGCCACCGGCGATCGGGTCCAGCGCGAAATCGGGCTTCCTGGCGCGGTTCTCACCCGTGTCGCCTCGAGCCACATCAGGGTCGGGACGTTCCAATATGCCGCTACGCAAGGTGATATCGCGGCCCTGCGAAGCCTCGCAGACTATGTCATCGCGCGGCATTATCCGCAGGCCGGCACGGCGCAAAATCCCTACCTCGCCTTGCTCGATCATGTCGTGCGGGCACAAGCCAGCCTCATCGCGCACTGGATGTCGCTCGGCTTCATCCACGGGGTGATGAATACCGACAACATGGCGGTCTCGGGCGAGACCATCGACTATGGGCCCTGCGCCTTCCTGGACACCTACGACCCTGCCAAGGTGTTCAGTTCGATCGACGAATTCGGCCGATATGCCTTCGGCAACCAGCCCCGCGTCGCCGTCTGGAATCTGGCGCGGCTGGCCGAGGCCCTGCTGCCCCTCATCGATACGAACGTGGACGATGCGGTTGCGCGTGCCCAGGAGGTGCTCGCCGGGTTCGCAATCCAATATGAGGATGCCCACCTGCGTCACATGCGAGCGAAACTCGGGCTCAGCACCGCCATGTCAGAGGACGCCCAGCTGATCGAGGAGCTTCTGCTGACGATGCACGACGGGCGGGCGGATTTCACCCTCACCTTTCGGGCCCTCTCGCAGCCGTCGGTCAACGGAGGCGCTCCGGCCGAACTGACGAAGCTCTTTTCCAATCCAGAGCGGTTCAATGGTTGGTACGAGCGATACCAGGACCGGCTGCGGCGGGAGCCCGTCTCCCCACTGGAAAGGGAGCGCGCGATGATGGGGGTCAATCCCCGCCTCATCCCGCGCAACCATCGCATCGAATCCGTCATCAGCGCGGCCGTGACTGATGGTGACTATGCGCCGTTTCATGAACTGGTCGCGGCGCTTGCCACACCCTATGCGGAAAAGCCCGAAAACGATCCGTTCACCGCGCCGCCCGCCCCCGGCGAGGAGGTCCTGCGGACGTTCTGCGGCACGTGAGGCGGGTCTCGCCCGCCAGCCAGATGCTCGCGCGCGCGATGCCAAAACGCGACCAAATGCGCGACCTGTTCTTAAAAATACCCACTCGGCATGCGGCAGGGGGTGGTGACGCCCCCTGTTCAAGCGGTTCGCCCCTTGGTCAAAGGCCGGCGTAGAGCCGGCCATAACCGGGCCGGGGCTCGTGAATTCCGGCGATGCGCAGCGCGTTCCACATCATGCAGCCCGCCGCCGACAGCACCGGCTTGCCGATGTCGTTTTCCAATTGCTGCAAGGCCGCCAGCGTCGGCATTCCGACGCCGCTGAGGAAGACCGCGTCGACCCCTTCCACATAGGCCTGCCGGCCCGCCATGTAGGCCCGCTCCGGGGTTTCCTCATAGATGTTGCGAACGCCTTCGAGGCGGGCATAGCGCGGAACTTCCACCCCATGGGCCTCGAAATGGGCCTTGCCCTCCAGGGTGACGTCCTCGCCATAGGGCGTCGCATAGCCGATGCGGCGGATGCCCAAATGCGCGAACGCTGCGAGCGCGCTGCCGAAGGCGGTGATGAACCGGGTCCCAGTCTCGGTCTCCACTTGCTTCACCAGCTCGGCCTCCCGTGCCTTGCCGATGGTGTAGCTGGTGGCGGTGTGCGCCATCACGATGACGTTCGGGCTCAGCATCGCCAGCAGCTTGGAGGCCGCCGGCACACTCGCGACCTGGCTGAGGTTGCGCTCCGTCTGGCCGCTATGGGTTCCGGCTGGCCCGGACGCGTCCATCCGTGTGAAATGGACCGAGACCCCTTTGGGGGCGAGCTCGGTCATTTCCGGTTCGACCGTCGGATTTCCAGGCGGGACCAAGAAGCCGATACGGGCTCTCCAACCAATCATTGCGCTGCCTCCGAGACGATCGCTGCGCCGCCCGGCTGCCGATTGGCACGCAGCAACTGCGCCAGGGTGCCAATGTTTTCCAGCGTATCGAGCTTGTGCACCATCTCCAGGATCCGTTCGCCACGGGTGCCGAGCAGGGTGCCGGTGATGCGTGTGAATTTGCCCGCAATCTTTTGACGCGTGGGATGGAGGGTCTCCCCTTCCCCGCCCCTGGCCGATACGACCTTGCCATGGGCGGTGCGGATTTCGACATCGACAATGTCGGCGCGCACCGGATCCAATACGAGATCGATCTTTTCGGCGAGCGCCAGAACGTCTGCATCGGTGTAGTTCGAATAATATTCGTATTCGTCGATCGGCCGTCCCAGCAGGGCGGCGGAGATGCAGAAGCGGGCGGAGACGCGCGCGTTGAGGGCGCTTGCGAAGGGCGCCACATTGGTGAAGCCCGGATTGGTGTAGGTAAGGTCCGACACCGTGACCGTCACCTTCTCGATCTCGGCGACCGCACGGCCCAGTTGCTCGGCAAGGCCGCGCGCCAGGGTTACAGGTGTCTGCACGAAGATGCAGACGGGAAATTCCTTGTAGATCGTATCGGCGATCAGGAAGTGTTCGCCGAGCCCGTGCACCGCGCGCTCGGCATGCTCGGCGGTATTGGCGACGGCTTTGTAGAAGCCGGCCTCGCCCTCGAATTCCAGCGGCGAGGCAGTGGCGCCGGCACGCGCCATCAAGGCCGCCGTCGCGCCGTTGCGGGACGCCATGCCGACATTGAGCTTCACATCCATGGTGCCGGTGAGAAAGCCGGCACCGATGCCGGCAGCGAACACGGCGGAGCAGCCGAGCGCGTTGGCGGTCTGCTCGGCATCTAGACGCAGAAGCTTGGCCGCCGCAGCGGCGGCGCCGATGCAACCGGCAACGCCCGTGGCGCGGAAACGCGGCAACATGCCCGGTCCGCCGAGATAGGCGCGGGCAACGACGTCATAGCCGATGACGAGGGCAGTCAGGAAGTCGCGGCCGCTCGCACCCTCCGCTTCGCCCACCGCCAGCGCAGCCGGAACCACCACCGCGCCGGGATGGGACTTGGCGAGAAAGTCGTCCTGCGTGCGGCCGTTGATCAGCGTGGCGTTCACCAGGGCAGCATCCACGACGGGATATCCGCCTTCGGCCCCGAGGATGGTGGCTGGGCCCTGATTGCCCAGGGCGATTGCCATGGCGACGTTCGGCACCGGCAGCCCGTTGGCGGCAATCCCGGTGGCCAGGCTATCCAGCAGCCGATCCTTGGCCTGTTCGACCACATCGGCCGGCAGATCTTCAAACCGCAAGCCATGTGCGAACGCGGCGAGTTTTTGGCTCACCGTCAGTGGCCTCAAAGTGCTCATACGAACCTCCGTGGTGGAGAAATGCGGGCCCGCCGGCTGGGCGCGCCCGCGGAGAGATCAGCGCGCCGCCCGCAGGGAATCGGCTCCGACGCCTTTGCGGCCACGCCGGTAGAGATAAAGGGTCGCGAGCATGCCGCAGAGGCCGCCCACACCCATCCAGATTCCGGGGGCGCCACGATCGCCGGTGGCGGCGATAAGCCAGGTCACGATCGCCGGCGTGAAGCCGCCGAAGGTCGCGACGCTGAGGCTGAACGCGAGCGACCATGCGGTGGTGCGCACCTCCAACGGCATCACCTCGGTGAGACCCGCATACATGCCGGCGGTGTAGCCGCAATAAGCGAAATTCAGCCAGAGCAGGACGATCAACATGCGCGGAAAGCTCGGCGCGCTCACCAGCCAATGCAGCACCGGATAGGCGGTGAGGATCATCAGCGCGGAGAAGGTGAGCAGAAGGCGCTTGCGGCCGATCCGGTCCGACAGCGCGCCCATCACCGGGAACATCACGGCGTTGAAGATCGCGCTCAGCAGCGACACCATGAGGCTGTCGAGGATGCTGAGGTGCAGCACGGTCTTGCCGAAGGTGGGCGTGTAGATGCTCAGCAGGTAGAAGGACACGCTTGTGCCGGTCACCAGCAGCATGCCGGCGATTACCACCTGGAAGTTCCGCGCAACGGAGCGGAAGATTTCCGCATTGGTGGGGCGGCGCTTGCGGGCCAGAAACACGTCGGTCTCCACGAGCGAACGCCGCAGGACGAACAATAGGGGCACGATCATGGAGCCGATCACGAACGGAACGCGCCAGCCCCAGTCGTCAATCTGCTGCGCCGAAAGGATGGCATTGATCACGTAGCCGATGATGGCCGCGAGGATGATCCCGACCTGTTGGCCCACCGCCTGCCAGGAGACATAGAAGCCTTCGCGGCCGGGGGGAGCGATCTCGGTGAGATAGACCGCCACATTGCCCAACTCCGCGCCGGCGGAGAGCCCTTGCACGAGGCGACCGATCAGGACGAGACACGGCGCGAGCGCGCCGATGGTGGCATAGTTCGGGGTGAAGGCGATGAGCACCGTGCCCAGCGCCATCATGCCAAGCGTGATCAAAAGGCCCTTGCGCCGTCCGACCCGGTCGACATAGGCGCCGAGCACGATCGCGCCGACAGGCCGCATCAGGAACCCCGCGCCGAACGTCATGAACGTCAGCATGAGCTGGGCATATTCGCTGTAGGATGGAAAGAACGCCCGGCTGATGCTGGTGGCGTAGAAGCCGAACAGGATAAAGTCGAACATCTCCAGGAAATGTCCGCTGGTGATGCGCAGAACGGCCATCGGCCCCGCCTTCTGCTTTTCGGCCACCTTGGGCACCGAGATTGGTGCGACGATGTCGGTCATCTGATGTCTCCTGCCGCGCGGCGCATGCCGGATGCTGCTACGTAGGGTTGGCGGTGCCGGCCATCGGCTGTGGACGTGATGTCTGCAATGAAGCGTGCGGTGGCTGCGGCGCAGGCGTCCGGGTGGGTCGCCGCGATGTGGTAGGAATCCGCTTCCACGAACCCCAGCCGGGAATTGGGAATGCGCTCCTGAAGCCGCCGCACGTCGGCGATCGCCGGGCGCTGGTCGTATCCGTTCCGCGCGGGATCGCCACCTGCGGAGACGAGAAACAGGGTCGGGCACGCGATCCGTTCGGGATTGGGTGGGCCGTCGAGACCCGGTAACAGGCGCAGACAGGCAATCACCGACTCCGGCGCGGCCTTGGCCATGAGGCCGACCCACCAATCCAGGGCGGCCGGCGAAAGCGAAGGACCCATGCGCCCGGGCATGGTCATTCGCGCCCAGCCCTCGACACCGTTGCGCTCGACCTCGGCGACCCATTCCTCGACCCAGGGCCCAAGCGACCTGCTGGCCGACGCCAGCATGCCCGCGAGGGTCAGCGAAGCCAGCCAGGGCGGCTGGCGCTGCGCCAGTTCGCAGGCGACGAGCGCACCGAGCTTGGTGGCCACGAGATGCACGCGGGCCGCGCCGAGGCTTTCGACGAGACTCTCGATATCGTCCGCCCAATCCGAAAGCGAGAACACTCGCTCCCTCGGCAAAGGCGAGGAGCTTCCGAAACCGCGCAGGTCCGGCCGGACGACACGGTGGCTCCGCGCCAGATGCGGCACCCAGGGACGCCAAATGGCAGCCTCCTCGGCGATGCCATGCAGCATCACCACAAGGTCCGGCTCTGTCCAAGGATCGGAAAAATCGTCCGCGCAATAAGACAGCTGGACATCGGGCGCGATACCCAAACTCAACTTGCGCTCGGCTGGCGAGATCATTGCCCGACCTCGGGCACGCGCTCTACCTTAGATTGCATCCCAGGCAAGAGCAGAAAATCACACTTCTTATTTCGAAATGGACGTGCGCCATCTCTCGCCTGAAGCGAGTTTTGGTGCCCCGACATGATCCTCTCCTATTTAAATTATTGTTATTAGTTTTGTTTTTGACTCATCTCCCGGAGCAGCTCTCGAAGATGCCTTCGAAACGGGGGCGATTGCTTCCCGCCACGTCCCCAGTTCGTTGGATGGCCTGATAAGGACATCAGATCAAACCCTTGACAATCATCCGTCACACAAACCATCTTTTCACCAAATGAAAAGATCGAGGCCATGGATACACTTGCCCATATGCAACTCTTCCTCCGGGTGGTGCAGGGCGGCAGCTTGTCGGCAGCGGGGCGGCAGATTGGCGTTTCGCCGGCCTCTGTGTTCCGTGGCATCAATGCGCTGGAAGACAGTCTCGGCGTGCGGCTGCTTAACAGGACCAGCCGAAAGCTGACGCTGACCGAGGCCGGACAGCTTTATCTGGCGCGGATCGAACCGATCTTGAGTGAAATCGAGGGATTGAACGCCGAGATCGGCCAATTGCAGGTAACCCCGCGCGGCACCTTGCGCGTCCACGCCCGCATGTCATTCGGCAACCGGCAACTGGCGCCGCGCCTCCCGGATTTCCTGTCGCAGCATCCCGGCTTATGCGTGGATCTGCGGCTTTCCGACCGACCGCTGGATCTGGTGGACGAGAACATCGACGTGGCCCTGCGCGTGGGCGAGGTGAACAGCCCCTCGTTGATGATCCGCAAGCTTGTCTCAAGCCGGCGCGTGGTGTGCGCGAGCCCGGCCTATCTCGCGCGCAATCCTCTGCCCGAGCGGCCGGAGGATCTGACGGAGCACAATTGCCTGACATTCTATTCCGAGTTCAATCAGCCCATCTGGCGCTTCATGAAGGACGGAGAGCTGACCGAATGCCGAGTCCGGGGCAGCCTGCAATCGGACGGAGGCGATGTTCTGCGCCTGGGCGCTCTCAAGGGATTGGGCATCGCATTGTTGCCCACATGGAACATCGGCCCCGATCTTGAGGATGGCAGCCTCGTCGCTCTGTTGCCGGGATATCAGGCGACGCCGTTTGGATTCGACGATTCCATCTACATCGTCACGCAAAAGGTCCGCCATCGCTCCTTGAAAGTGCAGCTCTTCATCGACTTTTGCCTGAAGTCGTTTCGCGACCGCCAGGACTGGAAAATCCCGGCGTGATCGCTGGCGCTGCGGGCCGTCCCAGGTCGCCGATGCGCCTGGGTTCAGCTGAGTTCGGGAAGCCGATCGAGGTGCTTGTCCAAAGTGATCGGGTAGTCGCGCACCCTGACGCCCGTGGCGTTGTAGATCGCATTGGCCACCGCGGCCGCGACGCCGCAGATCCCGAGTTCGCCCACGCCCTTGGCCTTCATCGGCGAGGACATGGGATCGGTCTCTTCGAGAAAGATGACCTCCTGGTGCGGAATGTCGGCATGAACCGGCACCTCATAGCCGGCGAGATCATGATTGACGAAGAAACCGAGCCGCTTGTCGATCTTCAGCTCTTCCATCAAAGCGGCTCCCACCCCCATGGTCATGGCACCGATGACCTGGCTGCGGGCGGTCTTGGGATTGAGGATACGCCCGGCAGCACACACGGCCAGCATGCGCCGCACACGCACCTCGCCGGTCACAACATCCACACCGACTTCCACGAAGTGACCGCCGAATGTGGACTGCTGATACCGCTTGCTGAGGTCGCCATAGTCCATCGCATCTTCGACAACCAAGCCATCCTGACCCACCGCCTCGGCGAGGGGAACGCTGCGGTTGCCCAAGCGCACAGTGCCGCCGGTAAACACGGCATCCGCTGAATTGAAGCCCAGCTTCTGGGCCACCGCTTCGCGCAGCTTCACGCACGCGGCATAGACCCCGGCAGTCGAGCTGTTGCCGCCCCATTGGCCCCCCGAGCCCGCAGATACGGGGAAGGTGGAATCTCCGAGGCGCACACGCACCTTCTCGAGAGGCACGCCCATCATCTCGGCCGCCGTCTGAGCAATGACGGTATAGCTCCCGGTGCCGATGTCGGTCATGTCGGTCTCGACCGTGAGGAAGCCCTTGTTGTCGAGCCGCACGCGGGCGCCAGACTTCATCACGAGGTTATTGCGGAAGGCCGCCGCCACGCCCATGCCGACCAGCCAATCGCCGTCGCGTACCCTGCCCGGATGCGGGGTTCGCGCGCTCCAGCCAAACCGCTCGGCGCCCTGCCGCAGGCAATCCACGAGCCGGCGTTGAGAGAACGGTCGTTCGGGGTTCTCGGGGTCGACCTGCGTATCGTTGACGACACGAAATTCGATCGGGTCCATGCCGAGCTTTTCCGCCATCTCGTCCATGGCGATCTCGAGCGCCATCATGCCCGGCGCCTCGCCCGGTGCGCGCATGGCGTTGCCCTCCGGCAAATCGAGCTCTGCAAGGCGAAGCGCCGTCATGCGGTTCTCGCCCGCATAGAGCAGGCGTGTCTGCTGCACGGCAAGCTCGGGCCCGCCTCCCGGCAGGTCGCCGGACCAGCTTTCGTGACCGATCGCCGTGATCTTTCCGTCCTGCGCAGCGCCGATGCGGATGCGTTGTATCGTGGCCGGGCGATGGGTAGTGTTGTTGAATATCATCGGCCGCGACAGCGCCACCTTTACCGGCCGGCGCGCGGCGCGGGCGCCGAGGGCCGCCATGAGCGCGTCCGCCCGCAGAAAGAGCTTCCCGCCAAAACCACCGCCGATGAAGGGCGACACAAGGCGCACGTTTTGCTTTGGAATGCCGAGCGTCTTCGCCATGTCGCCGACGCCCCACGCGATCATCTGGTTGGATGTCCAGAGTGTCAGCTTGTCGCCGGACCATGCGGCAATGGTGGCGTGCGGCTCCATCATCGCATGGGCGTGATCGGGTGTGCTGTAGGTTTCGTCGAGCTTAACAGGCGCGGCGGCAAATGCGGCGGCGAAATTCCCACGCTTGCTGTCTGCCTGAGTATCGGTCGGCGCCGTTGCGCCTTTTCGTGCGTCCGCAAGGTCGAACGCGCCATCGGCCTTCACATAATCAACACGGATGAGCTGTGCGGCCGCCCGCGCCTGCTCGAAGCTTTCCGCAACGACCACGGCGACAGCCTGGTGATAATGCTCAATCTCGGGACCGCCCAAGAGCTTCGCCGTGTTTTTGGTTCCTTTATCCAGCGCGCCGGCAGTCTCCGCGGTGACGATGGTGATGACACCGGGGGCAGCCTTGGCCCGCGACAGATCCATGGAAGCGATGCGCCCCTTCGCGATGGCCGCACCCAACACATAGCCATAGGCCGTGTTCTCCAGCCCTTCGTGATGCTCATAGGCATAGGGCGCGGTGCCGGTGGTCTTCAGGGGTCCGTCGATGCGATCGACCGGTTGGCCGACCACCTTGAGCTGGTCGATGGGGTTGGTGGTCGCGGGAGTATCGAATTTCATGGGATCAGCCCTTCGCCTCGGCGAGCGCGCTGGCGAGCGTGCGTCGAACCAGTGGAAGCTTGAATGCGTTGTCGCTGGTGGGCTTCGCGTCGGCGAGAAGACGCTCGTGCACCGCCTTGGCGCCGCGTGGCATCTGAGCGTCGGCAGCTTCCAGACGCCACGGCTTATGCGCCACGCCTCCGAGCGCCACGCGGCCCGTGCCGTCCCGTTGCGCGACAACGGCGACGGACACCAGAGCGAACGCGTACGAGGCCCGGTCGCGCACCTTTCGATAGATATGCGTTCCGCCGACGGGCTTGGGGAGCGTCACCGCGGTGATGAGTTCCCCTCCTTCCAGCACCGTCTCCTCCTGAGGCGTATCGCCGGGCAGGCGGTGGAAATCCGCGATCGCGATGCTGCGCGTCGTGCCATCGGCTTTGACGGTTTCCACGGTCGCGTCGAGCACCCGCATGGCCACCGCCATGTCGCTTGGATGGACGGCGATGCAGGCTTCGCTTGCTCCAAGCACGGCGTGCTGCCGGCTAAAGCCGCCGATCGCCGCGCAGCCGCTGCCGGGCTTGCGTTTGTTGCAGGGCATATTGGTGTCGTAAAAATAAGGGCAGCGTGTGCGCTGAAGCAGGTTGCCGGCCGTTGTGGCCTTGTTCCGCAATTGCCCTGAAGCGCCCGCCAGCAGCGCCCTGGACAGGACGCCGTAATCGCGGCGAACGCGGGCGTCCGCGGCAAGATCCGTGTTTCGAACCAAAGCGCCGATGCGCAGGCCGCCATCGTTCGTGGGCTCGATCTTGTCGAGCGCGAGCCCGTTGACGTCGATGAGATGCCCGGGCGTTTCGATTTCGAGCTTCATAAGGTCCAGCAGGTTTGTCCCGCCGGCGATGAACTTGGCATCCGGGACACGCGACGCCGCAGCGGCGGCTTCGGCGGGAGACGCCGCCCGCTCATAAGTGAAGGACTTCATGCCTGCCTCCCGGCAACTTCGGTGATGGCATCGTGGATGTTGGAATAGGCGCCACACCGGCAGATGTTTCCGCTCATTCGCTCGCGTACCTCCTCGGCCGTGACATCAGGGGTCGCGGTCAGATCGGCGCTCACGTGGCTTGGAATGCCGGCCTTGATCTCCCCCAGCATCGCCACGGCGGAGCAGATTTGCCCGGGTGTGCAATAACCGCACTGGTAGCCGTCGTGCTTCACGAACGCGGCCTGCATGGCGTGGAGATTATCCGGCGTCCCCAACCCCTCGATGGTGGTGACCTGGCTGCCTTCGTGCATGACGGCGAGCGTCAGGCACGAATTGATGCGCCTGCCGTCCACCAGGACCGTGCAGGCCCCGCATTGTCCGTGGTCGCACCCCTTCTTTGTGCCGGTGAGATGCAGGTGTTCGCGCAACGCGTCCAATAATGTCGTTCGGTTGTCGAGCTCGAGCTGCTGCGACACGCCGTTGACGTCGAAGGAAACCTTGGAATTCATTGATTTTACGCCAGTTTGCGCGATCGCTGCAGATGGCGCAGCGGAAGCGGGGATCGCCACGGAAAGCGCGGTTCCGATCAATAATTCCCGCCGGGTGACTGCCAGGATGCATGGGGTCTGCACTGGATCACTCCCCTCATATGGACGATGGACAGACGCCGCCGCGTGGGACGCCCGTTGTCCCCGTTCAACGTGCGCTGCAGCAATCGGATCCCCGCCGGCACTTCACGTTTCAGTTGATGACACACGGCGCGGAGAAGGCCGATCCGCATCCGAGGCGGAACCGCGTTGGAAACCAAGCGTTTAGGAAGGAACGGGGGCCAATGTGCATCGGATCGAAGCCAACACCGCGACCAGCGGAAGGGTTGCATGCGGGACGCACGAGGTCGTCTCAGCGAGCGGTCCACCTGTATCCGTCACGACGAGACGCCCTCGCCTGATGCGCTCAGCAAGGCTGGTGGGGCTGGCATGGACGGCAGGCGTGGTGATGATCGCTGGGCCGCATTTGGCCATAGCCCAAGAAAGGCCCGTGACCCCTCCCGTAGGCGTCGCCGCGCCTTTCCCGATCCCTGCGCCGCAAAAGTACGCGACATCTCGCCCGACACCCGCCGTGCCGCCGCTTCCCCTGCCCCGCCCCCGCGATCAAGAACCGGCGGGCGATGCTTCTGCCACCAGCGACGCTAAGGGCACGGATCCAGGCGATGCGGCGCTTACAACCTGCCTTACGGAGCTTGCGGCCCGCGGCGGCGAGGCCCTCCCCGTCGCTTCTGAGGACACCCGAGAGGCGACAGGCGCGTGCGCGATTCCCGGCGCCGTGACCTTTTCACGGGTAGATGCCGCTGGGGCCCGGCCCGTGTCCCTGGACAGCGCCGTGACCATTCGGTGCACCCTTGCCCTCGAAGTGACCACCTGGATTCGCGAGGACCTCGCCCCAATCGCAAAACGCCATGGGGCGGATTTGGCGCAACTGACAGGGGTGGGCGGATATGCCTGCCGTCCGCGGAACGGTCAGGCCGGCGCTCAGATCAGCGAGCACGCGAGCGGCAACGCGCTCGATCTGCTCGGACTCCGGCTCACCGACGGGCGTGTGATTGAACTTTCGAGCACCGATCCCGCCACCCGGACGATCCGCGAAGATATCCGTGCCAGCGCCTGCGCACGCTTTCTCACGGTCCTCGGCCCCGGTGCCGATAGCGCCCATAAAAACCATGTCCATCTGGATATGCGTCGCAGGCGCGGCGATTTCCGGATGTGCCAATGGGATGTGAAATAACGACCTCAGCGCGGATTAGATGGCTGTGCCATTCTCATCGAACAGATGAAGATCTTCAGGGCTGTATCCGATCGTGTGGATGCTGTTGAGATTCATGGCATAGCCCGCCGGCACAAGAATGCTCAGCGGACCAATCGGCGTGACGAGGTGGCAATAGCTGCGGTCGCCGAGGTTTTCTATCCCCATCAATTGGAGGCTTTCGCCCGGAAAGCTCAAGGTTCCCGCGCTCTGCGCGCCGTCCAAAACCACATGCTCGGGCCGGATACCGACATGGGTCACACGCCCGGAAATACCCCGTCCGAGCTTCAATGCCGACCCGTCCTTCAGGAGGAAAGAGCTTTCGCCGTTGTCGTCCCTAGCCTCGACGCCATCGAATATGTTCATCGCCGGCGATCCGATGAAGCCGGCGACGAAACGGTTCGAGGGCTTGCGGTAGATCTCGAGCGGCGCGCCGACCTGCTGGATGACGCCGCCGCGCATGATGACGATCCGATCAGCGAGCGTCATCGCCTCCACCTGGTCGTGGGTGACGAAGATCATCGTGGCGGAAAGCTCGCGTTGCAGGCGGCTGATCTCCAGCCGCAGGCGCACGCGCAGCTCCGCATCGAGGTTCGACAAGGGTTCGTCGAACAGGAACACCTTGGGCTGGCGGATCATGGCCCGGCCCATGGCAACGCGCTGACGCTGGCCGCCGGAGAGGTCTTTCGGGCGGCGGTCCAGCAGTTCGGAAATGTGGAGCTGGCGGGCGATCTCCTGCACCCGCCGCTTGATCTCGACAGCGCCGATCCGCTCCATGCGGAGCGGAAAGGCGAGGTTCTCGAACACCGACTTATGCGGATAGAGCGCATAATTCTGGAACACCATGGCGCAGCCGCGTTCCTTCGGGCCGAGGTCGTTCACCACCTTGCCGTCGATCCGGATCTCGCCCGAGGACACTTCCTCCAACCCCGCCACCAGCCGAAGGAGCGTGGATTTTCCGCATCCTGACGGTCCGAGCAGGACCGTGAGCTTGCGGTCCGGGATTTCGAGGTCGAGGGAGCGAAGCACTTCGGCCGAGCCGAAGCGCTTGGCGACTGCGTTCAGTTGGATCGACGCCATGGGATGTTCCTCGCCTCTGCCGGTCAGACGATCGCGCCTTGCCGCGTCAGGCTCTGGCGCAGCGCGTCCACGTCGACATGACGCGGCTGGGTGTTGCCCTTCACGCACATGGCCGCCGCGGTGCCCGCCGCCTGTCCCATGGCCTGGATATGGGCCTGGTTGCGGGCTGAGCCATTGGCGAAGCGTTCTGAAGATAGGCAGCGGCCGGCCACTAGCACCCCATCGAGCGCGATGGGAACGAGGCAGCCATAGGGAATGCCGTAGGATTCCCCGCCTTCCACATGCTTGTGCTCGATGATGCCAGAGGCCTGATGGACATCCAGGCAATAGGCGCCGCGAGCGATATCGCGGTCGCTCTTCGTGCCGGCCACGCACCAATCGTCGGTCAGCGTCTCCATGCCGACGATGCGGCGGCTTTCCCGCACACCGAGCGCGGACGCGGAATCGAGCACGAACGAATTCTCGAAGCCCGGCACGTATTTCTTGTAGAAATCGGCGACCTTGTAGATCTGTTCTCGCCCTTCGATGGCGGCCTTGGTCAGATCGTCTCCGTCCACCGGGTTGAGCCCAAGCATGGAGGTCGAATTCAGCGTCACAACGCCCGGGATGGGGGTGATGCTGAAGACGACGCGTTGGCGGTTCGGATGGAACTCGCCCTTCTTCTGCGCTTCCTTCACCGCGGTGTAATGGCCGGTGACGAGCGGAAAATCCTTCCACTCCTTGAGTTCGGCGGCCTTCTCGGCCTTGGTCTTGCCGATATAGGGATCTTCCGCGAGCATGAATTCCTGCGGATTTTCTTTCACATATTCAAAGTGCTTCTGCAGATCCACATTGCCGAGGCGGGAGAACAGGCTGATGGACATGGTGCGGCCCTCGCTGTCTCCCTGCAACACCGCGCCGCCGGCCTTCGCCACCACATCTGCATCGCCGCTACAATCGATGACGATCTTGGCGCCATATTCGATTTCGCCGCTCTTGTTCACTGCGCGCACGCCGGCGACGCGTTCGCCCTCCATCAACGGGCCCATGGTGTAGGTATTGAGCGCAAGGGTGACGCCGGCCTCCAGGCACATTTTCTGCGCCACCAGCTTCAGCGCCTCACCGTCGATGGGCGTCACCGAATAGGCGTTGCCATAGGCGTTGGGCAGATGACCGTCGTGCTCCTTAAACGCGCCGCCCACCGCGATGCAGCCGTCGACCACTTCCTGGGCGATGCCGTCGCAGATTTTCTCGCCCTTCATATTGTGGAAGGTCAGGAAATTGCCCAGCAGCCCGGCGGTCACATTGCCACCGAGAAAGGTATAGCGGTCGATCAGCAAGGTGTTCGCCCCGTTGCGCGCTGCCGCGATGGCGGCGCACACGCCGGCCATGCCGGCACCCACAACCACCACATCGAAATCCTGGCGTATCGTCGTCATGATGACGCTCCTCCTGTTTGGAAAATCTGTCCTGGATGGAAAGAACTCAGCCCTTCACCGATCCCGAGGTGAGACCCTCGATCAGGTATCTCTGGGCAAGAATGAGGACGGCCACGATGGGCACGAGCTGGATCGTTGCGGCCGCGAACAGCACGCCCCAATCGACTCCGGTCGCCGATCCCATGATCTCGCTCAGCACCACCGGCGCCGTCTTCGCCGCAGTGGTGGTGAAGATGAAGGCGAAGAGATATTCGTTCCACGCGAAGATGAACACGAAGACACCCGCCGCGATCATGCCCGGAATACCCAGTGGCATGGAGATGTGTCGCAGAATTCCCGCGAATGAAGCGCCATCCACCGCACCCGCCTCTTCCAGCTCGCGCGGGATCTGGTCGAAGGACGCCTTCATGATCCAGGAGCCAAGACTGATGAAGAAGGTCGCGTACAGCAAGATCAGGATGAGATGCGTGTCGTTGAGCCCCACGTAATTCACCAGCGGAAACAGCGGCAAAGTAATTACGATGGGTGGCAGCAATCGCAGCACGATCATCGAGAAGGCGGACAGCGTCAGGAAGCGGCTTGAGAAGCGCGAGAACACCCAGCCCGCGAGCGCCGACGCCACGACGGTCAGTAGCGTCGCGCCCAGCGTGACAATGAGGCTGTTGATCAACCCGTCGAAGAAGACCGGCCAATCGTTCCAGAGGCGCACGTAATTTTCCAGCGTCGGCTGGAAGATCAGCCGAGGCGGAACCTCGAATATGTCTCGCGCCGGCTTGAACGAGGAGGCGACCACGAGATAGAGCGGAAAGATCGACCAGGCCAGGAACCCGCCAAGCGCCACCCAGCGCCCGGCCGTGCCGAGAGACTTGAGCAGGCGATTAGCGCGCATCGACAAACATCCTCTTGTACATGAGCCGCAGATACGGTGTCGCGATAAGAAGAGACAGGATGACCATGGCCCAGGCGGTGGCTGCAGCGAGCCCGAAATCGTCGTAACTGAACGCCGATTTGTAGAGGTACACCGCGAGCACTTCGGTTTGCCGAGCGGGGCCGCCGCGGGTGAGCAGCCAGACTTCCACAAAGATGCGGAACGCAAAGATGTAGCGGAACAGAAGCGCGATGAGCACCGCGGGGAGCAGCAGAGGGAAAGTGACATTTGTGAAGCGGCGCCAAGCGTTGGCGCCGTCCACCCGCGCCGCCTCGTACAATTCCCCCGGCAAGCTCAGCCGCGCGGTGTAGACGATCAGGAAGGTGAACGGCACGTGGTGCCAGACGCTGAGCAGGATCACCAGGGCGAGCGCCTGGTTGGGCTGCGTGGTCCAGGCGATTTCCGGCAGGCCGAGGCTGGTGAGCGCCCGTGACGCCATGCCGACGCCGGGGTCGAACATGAACTTCACCATCAGCACGCCCACCACCTCGCTCACCGCGTAAGGCAGCAAAAGCAATGTGATGATCGTGCGCCGGAAATGGCGCGTGGACATGAGCAGCACGGTGAGGCCGAGCGCCAGCGCCAGCTCGATATAGACCACGGCATTAACGACGATGAAAGTGTTCCAGGAGGCCCGCCAGAAATACGGATCGCTCAACAGCGTCGCGTAATTCGCAAGGCCCACGAAGGTCGGCGCGGTGCCGTAGCTGGAAGCCGAGAAGCTGAGCACAAGAACATAGATCGCCGGAATGACGATGAAGACGCCCGTGAGCACATTGGCCGGCGATGTCAGAAGAAAAGGAATGGCACTGAGCCGGCGCATGCGAGCCTCTCATGAACTTTGAACGATCCCCCCGCGCGCTTCGCGCACAGAGGTCGGCACGGAAGGCGTGGAGATACGCGCGGCTTCGGCTTTGCCGACCGCAGGTCGTCCTCTCGCGCCGCCCCTGTCTCCATCAAGGAAAAGGAGGGCCGCTCATTTGGGTAGAAGCGGCTGAATGCGTCGCTTGAGCTGGTCGGCGGCAGCCTGGGGTTCCACCAGCCCGAGCATCACCGCCTCGAATGTCTCTTTCCAGATGTCGGCAGCCTTCGTCGCATTGTCGAAGGTCGGAATGGGCAAGGACCCGGAGAGGAATGCTTTGCGCTCGTCATCGGCATAAGGCATGGCCTTGCGCACCCGCGGGTCGTCATATGTTGAGGCGCGGATCGGTCCGTTGCCGTTCAAAGCTTCGCGAATGGTGCTGTCCGGCGAAGAGAGCTGCTTGATGAAGCTCCAGGACAGGTCCTTGTTCTTGCTGTTCTTCGGAATACCCATGGCCCAGAATTCATACTGGCCCGGGGCGGTTGCAAGACCACTGTCCTTGGCCGGCGGCACCGCGATGGTGGTGATGCGGCCGGGATATTTGGACATGCTGGGATTGTTCATCTGGGCATTGCGTGCGGTGGGATAGATCACCATCGCCGCCCGGCCCTGCAGCATCCATTCCAGCGGCGTGTTCTGGTCGAAGGTGGGGGTCGCCTCCGGCAGCACCCCATCCTTGAACAAGGCGCGAATGGTGGCGAAATAGGCCGCGAGCTTCGCGGTATCGCCGAACTTCAGGTCGGGCGTGATGAATTCGCCGCCCATGGCGCGCAACAAGGTGAGCTGGTGCGAATAGGCGCCCAGCACGAGGCCATAGACCTTCGTGCCGTCCGGCCGCGTGAAGGTGAGCTTGCGCGCGTCGTCCAGCACCTCTTCGATGGTTCTCGGCGGACCGGAAACGCCGCGCTCCTCGAAAATGGCTTCGTTATAGTTCAAGCCCTGGGTCGCCTGACGATAGGGGATCGCATAAATCTTTCCGTCGAAGGTCAGCGCCGCGACCGGACCCTTGACCACATCGTCCCAATTCTCGATCGGATCCTTGGCGAGATAATCGTTCAGCGGCTCGAACAGCTTGGCGATCTGGGGCGTGGCCTGGGTGTTCAGAATGAAGCCCACGTTGACCGAAGTGGTGCCGAGGCTCAGCTCGCGAAACAGCCGCTCGCGCAGCGGGTCGGTGCCGAGGGTGATCCAATCGACGCCGGCGTCCTTCGCCTGCTTCCATTGCGTGGTGACATCGCCGCCGGGCCCGACGGTGGCGGAATCCTGATGCACCTTGTGGCCCATGACCACGAGGGTATCTTTGGCGAAAGCGGGAGCATGAAGTCCCGTTGCCAGCAGAGCGCAGACCGCGCCGGCACGAAGGCCGCGCGCCGCGTAGAACGCAGCAGACGCCACCGTTTCCTCCCAGTTTATTGGCCGGGCGTTTGATTGGCGTTTCGCCCGTGCCTCGCAATCATATCGCTGTTTTGGAATTTTCAAACATTTTTTTGGAGCGACATCCAAATCGAAACGGAGACATATGCCTTCGTTCAAAACCTGTGTGAACGCGTCTTTTTACCGGCGCATTAGCCGCGCTCGCGCTTTCCGGAATGCCTCTGCGTCATCCATTCTCGATGCATCTCGCAAAAATATGTAGCTCAGCTACAATTTGGAGAACGCGGCCCCGGCGTGTATCACTTCAGGTCGCAGGAGGGTGGGATGACGGCACGGGTGAATCTGCTTCGGCGTATCGACGAGGTGCGCCCGCAATTGCGCAAATCGGAAAAGAAGGTCGCGGATCTCATTCTCGCGGCGCCGAGCCCGGTCATCCACATGAGCATCGCCTCCCTCTCCGCCGAGGTGGACGTGAGCGAGCCGACGATCCTGCGCTTCTGCCGCGCCATCGGCTGCGATGGATTTCCGGATTTCAAGCTGAAGCTGGCGCAAAGCCTGGTCTCCGGCACGCCCTATGTGCATGCCGATATCGAGGCCGGCGACGACATGCTCGGCATCACCTCAAAGGTGTTTAACGCGGCGATCAACACGCTTGGCTCGGTGCGCGAGCGAATCAATTTCGCGGCCATGGAAGAGGCGGTGGTGTTGCTCAATTCCGCGAACCGCATCGACGTGTTCGCGCTCGGCCTGACCAGCGCGGTGGGCCTCGATGCGCAGCAGAAATTCCTGCGCTTCGATATTCCCGTCGTGCTCCACATGGATTCTTCGCTGCAAACCATGGCTGCGGCGACCCTGAAGAGCGGGGATGTCGCGCTCATGTTCTCCTATCACGGCCAGCAGAAGGAATTGCTGCGCACGGCCGAGGTGGCAAAAGCCAGCGGCGCGCGCATCGTCTGTGTCACCCGCACCGGCTCGCGGCTCGCGCGCATCGCCCATGTGGTGGTGAATATCGACACCGAGGAAGACACCTTCATCTACGCGCCCATGACAACGCGCATCGCCCACATGGCCATCGTGGATGCCCTTGCCACGGGCGTCGCCCTGCAGCGCGGGCCCGCGGCGGTGGAGCGCTTCAAGAAGATCAAAGCGACGCTGCGCCACGAGCAATGGCCGGAGGAAGCAGCGGATTAGCGCGCTCCGGCCAAAGCCCCGTGGCCGGCTCGATGGCCTCTTCGAGGCGGTCCGCACCGAGGGTCCGGGGCAGCTATCGGCCCCAAGGGCAAGCTGGTGGAGCGCGCCTGCGGCGATTGCTCCGACCCGCTTTTGGCTTCGGCCTGCAGAATCCGGGATATGCGGGTATTTTTAGCCGGATGCTCGCCTAAATTGAGCCCCCGATGCCGCCGTTCGAGATCTCGATGCCGGGCGGACAATCGGCGGGTTCAAACGCCGATCGCAGCCAAAAATAATCCCTTCGCGCTCCTTTCCTCCCCGTGACGGAGCTGGAGAGCTTTGCTATCCAAAGCAAAGCTCCAGCCGCTCATGGCGCGCGGGAGGGGGTTCTTTCGGGGGCGAAAGATGGATTTGCCGTTCCGGGTCCGGGCCTGCGAAGAGCGGTCTGCGCGCGCGTCACGTTATCTGGCATCCACGTCTCTGGCCTCGGTCTGTCTCGGCGGCTCGCTCGTCCTTCTGCTCTCCGCGAACGGAGCGGCGGGGCAAAGCTTCACCTGCGTCGCCACGTACTGCCTCACCGACAATGCCACCTGGTACACGGCCGACAGCAACGGCACGCAGGGGTCGAACTCGTCGGACAATTATTATCCCGGCGGACCGGGCAATCCGGGTGCCTTGGCTCAGGTTGGCAACGCCTCGACCACAGCGTTCGCCATTTACGCCACTTCCAATGGCGGCCTGGGCGGCAGCGGTGCGGAAGCTGGTGAGGACGGCGACCATTTCTTGCATGGCCCCTCCGATGGCGGCGCGGGCGGTACGGGCAACATCGCGCAGGCGACCAACACCGGCACCATCTCCATTCCGGCCGGCGCCGCGACTGTGCGCTCGGCCGTGAACGCCTTCGCCTCCGGCGGAGACGGCGGCGCGAGCCAGGACGGATCCGGCTCCAACGGCGGTTCGGACGGCGGGTCCGGCGGCATTGGCGGCACTGCAACCGTCACAAACAGCGGCAGCCTGATCCTGATCTCGAATACCGCCAGCGGCCTGCTGTCTATCGCCAACGGCGGCAATGGCGCCATGGGCGGCGACGGCGGCTTTGCCTCTGGCGCCGGCAATGGCGGCAATGGCGGCGGCGCCGGATCCGCCAACGCCACCAATGCGCCAGGTGGAACCATCACCACCTCCGGCTCCTATGCCGCGGCCATCCTTCTCAATGCGCTCGGTGGAACCGGCGCCGAGGGCGAGAATCCCGGCAATGATTACGGCGCCGGCAATGCCGGCAACGGCGGCAAGGGCGGCACCATCATCGCCACCAACGCCGGGACGGTGAACACCTCCGGCTACAGTTCCGCGGGCATCCGGGCCGACGCCAGCGGCGGCGGCGGCGGCGCGGGCGGCGACGACGAAGGATCCGGCTCCGCCGGCGGCACCGGCGCGCTCGGCGGCAGCGTGACCCTGACGAATACCGGCGCGATCACCACGACCGGAGGATTGGCCTTCGGCGTCGGTGCCGCCGCCAACGGCGGCAATGGCGGGGTCGGCGGCTATGGCGCCAGCGAATATAATTCCATGGGCTCCAGCGGCGGCGCCGGGCTCACGGGCGGCACCGCGAACGTCACCACCACCGCGACCTCCACGATCGTGACGACCGGAGCGTCCTCCTTCGGCCTTTTTGCCCAGGCCAATGGCGGCGCGGGTGGAAATGGCGGCGGCCATGCTGCCGGGGCCGATTCACCGGGAGCCGGCGGGGCGGGCGGAACCGGCGGCACGGCCACCATCACGGCGCTGGGCACGGTGAGCACCTCGGGAGCCAATGCCCCGGGCATCGGCGTCTTCGCCCTCGGCGGCAATGGCGGCAACAGCGGCGCCCATACCAGCGGCGGCGCCGGCCTCAATGGCGGAACGGCAAGCGCCACCGTCAATCTCACGGCGAACCCGAACGCCCTGCCCACCACGTCGGGCACGGGCTCCGTGGCGCTCGAGGTGACGGCGACCGGCGGCGCAGGCGGCACGGCGGATACTGGCGGCACAGGCGGCACAGGCGGCACGGCCACGGCGCTCGTCTCCGGCACGCTCTCCACCACCGGATCGACCGCTTCGGCAGCGGTGTGGACGGTGGCTAACGGCGGCGCGGCCGGCGCCAGCACCGCCTCGCGCGACAACGACGGCAGTCTCGGCGGAACCGGCGGAGGTGCCAGCGTCACCCTCGGCACGGCCCAGGGCGGCACCGCTCTGATCTCGACCACGGGCACCTATTCTCCGGCAGCCGGCGTCACCGCGATCGGTGGGGTCGGCTCTGCGGCCTCGCCCGGGGACAGTTTCGGAGACGGCGGAAACGGTGGCACGGGCGGCGGCGGCGGCGGCGCGACGCTGCTCGCCTATTCCGGAAGTTCACTCAAGACCACGAGCGCCAATTCAGCGGGCGCCTATGCGGCGAGCGACGGCGGGGCCGGCGGCCAGGGCGGCAGCTTTTCCAACGGCGGCACGGGTGGCAACGCCGGGACCACGCAGGTCACCAACGGCGCCGCGATCACCACGTCCGGCCAGAGCAGTGCCGGCATCTTCGCCACTGCGATCGGCGGCACCGGCGGCAGCAATCCCAACCCCGATTCGAGCAATCTCCAGGGCTATGGTGGCAATGGCGGCACCGGCGGCTCGATTACTCTGACGAATAGCGGAACCATCTACACCTCCGGAGCCCAGTCCGATGGCCTTGCCGTGACTGCCGCCGGCGGTGCGGCCGGAACCGGCGCGCTCGGCAATGGCTGGGCGGGCAGCGGCGGCTCGGTCACGATCACCACCACCGCCTCCTCGATCATCGGCACCCAAGGTCCTTCATCGAGCGCGATCTGGGCGGATGCCTCCGGCGGCATCGGCGGGTCCATCTCCGTCACTGCGGGCGGCATCATTTCCACCAGCAATACGAATGCCCCCGCGCTGCTCGCCACCAGTTTCGGCGGCATCAGCACCAGCGCCGGCCTCGGCGGGGCCGGCGGCGCCATTACGGTGACCGCAAACCTCGCCTTGCCCGATAGCGGCGCGACCACCGCGGGGGCGAGTTCAGCCGGGCTGCTGCTCCAATCCACCGGCGGGGCGGGCACAGGCAACAGCTCCGGCGCCGCAGGCGGATCGGGCGGCCGGGTCACGCTCAACTTCACCGGCAATGTGACGACCGGCACGACACTGGCCGGCGCGGACTATTCCTACTCTCCGGCGGCATGGATCGCCAGCACCGGCGGTGCGGGCGGATCGGCGCTAAGCGGATATGGCGCCCATGGCGGGGCTGGCGGCGGGGGCGGCGCGGCCAGTCTGAATTTCGGCACCAGCGCCGGTGTGGCGGCATACGCCGTCACCTATGGCGCCAATTCGGCGGGCCTCGGCGCCGTCAGCCAGGGCGGCACGGGCGGCAACGGATCCGCAGCCAATGCCGGCGACGCGAACGGCGGCGCCGGCGGGGACGGTGGCACGGCGAGCACCAGCGTCCTCACGGCCTATGCCTCAACCTCCGTGTCCACCAGCGGGTCGGCCTCGCCCGGCCTGGTCGCGCTCAGTATCGGCGGTAATGCGGGCACCGGGTCCAACCAGAATGGCACCGTCGGCAATGCCGGGGGTGGCGGCTCCGGCGGCAACGGCGACACGGTTTCGGTCACCAATGCCGCAATTCTGACGACCTACGGGACATCGTCCTACGGCATCTATGCTGCCGCGCTGGGCGGCAACGGCGGCGCCGGCGGCCTGTCCTCGGAGACGTTCGATTCCAACGGCGGATCGGGCGGCGACGGCGGAACGGGCGGCTCGCTTTCCGCGGACTTCGCGGTGACGGTGACCAATTCCGCCGCCATCACCACCTACGGCACCGGCGCCTATGGCATCTACGGCCTCAGTCAGGGCGGCAGCGGCGGCGCGGGCGGGGCGGCGAACGGCCATGTCTACGAGCAAGGCGGCAATGCCGGAAACGGCGGCGCGGGCGCCGGCATTTCGTTGACCAACACAGGCAACATCTCCACCTATGGCGACCAGGGCTACGGCATGTTCGGCCAGTCCATTGGCGGCGGCGGCGATTCCGGCGGCGCGGTGGACGGGCTCGGGCCCATCTCCATCACGGTGGGCGGCAACGGCAGCGGCGGCGGCTCGGGCGGCGGGGTGACCCTGTCGAATTCCGGCATCATCGCGACCACCAACGATTCCGCGATCGGCCTATACGCATTGAGCGTCGGCGGCGCGGGTGGCGCAGGCGGCTCGGTGGGGACCACCGCCGCAAGCTTCGTGGTGCCGAGCGTGTCGGTGGCGGTCGGCGGCGGCGGCGGCTTTGGCGGCAATGGCGGCGACATCACGGTGGTCAATGCGTCGAGCATCACCACCAAGGGCCTGGACGCGGCGGGCATCGCGGCGCTCAGCATCGGCGGTGGCGGCGGATCCGGCGGCAACGCGAATTCCAGTTCCTATAGCCTCGGGTACGGCGAAATCCCGAATATCGGCGTCACCGTCGGCGTCGGCGGCACGGGCGCGCAGGGCGGCAATGGCGGTAATGTCACGGTCAGCAACCTGAATTTCATCAGGACTGACAGCGATCAGGCCTATGCCATCCTCGCCCAATCCATCGGCGGCGGGGGCGGCAATGGCGGCAACGCCGCGACCTCGACCTATACCTACGGCTCCTCGCTCGTGGTCGCGACGTCGGTGGCGGTGGGCGGCCAGGGCGGCGGCGGCGGCATCGGCCAAACCGTGAGCGTCGTCAACAATGGCAATACCTCGCTGACCACCTCAGGGTTCGCGGCGGATGCCATCTATGCGTCCAGTATCGGCGGCGGCGGCGGCAATGGCGGCACCGGGGCGGCGGGCACCTCGGTGAGCTTGCCCTGGTCCTGGTCGGGCCAGCAGGCGGGCGTCGATCTCAGCACCAGCATCATCCCGTTCTCGTTCAACGAATCCTTCGCCGCCTCCGTCGGCGTCGGCGGAAAAGGCGGATCCGGCAATATCGGCGGCACGGTCAACGTCACCAACAACGGCGACATCTCCACCTCGGGCGTGGATGCGCGCGGCATCTTCGCCCAGTCGGTGGGCGGCGGCGGCGGGACGGCGGCGGCGGGTCAGGCGGCGGGGACAGACGATTACCAGGCCAACATTTCGGTCGGCGGCAAGGGGGGAAGCGGCGGCGATGGCGGCGCGGTGACCGTCGTGAATTCGGCCGGCGCCACCATTTCCACCACCGCCGATGGCGCCCACGGCATCCATGCGCAATCGGTTGGCGGCGGCGGCGGCAGCGGCGGCACCGCGTCTTCCGATCCAGCAGGCGCTCTTGCCGGCGTGCTCGCCGACACCATCGAATCCGAGCTGAAAGCCATCCTCGCGGCCAAGCTCCCCGCTTATGCCAATTCCGAGCTCCTCAAACTGTCGTTCCCGACCACAGAGGCAAATGTCGCCGTGGGCGGAAATGGGGGCGCGGGGGGCAATGGTGGCGTGGTCACCGTTTCCAATGCCGGCACCATCACCACGCAGAACGACGCGGCCTTCGGCATCTTCGCCCAATCGGTGGGCGGCGGCGGCGGCAATGGCGGCGGCGCCACGCTCGCCGGCAGCAACGTCATCAATGTGGACGTGGGCGTGGGCGGCTCGGGCGGGGCAGCGGGAACGGGCAATCTGGTCACCGTCACCAATACCTCGAATATCACCACCCAGGGGGATTCCGCCTTCGGCATCCTCGCCCAGAGCGTGGGCGGCGGCGGCGGCGTTGGCGGATTGGCGGTGGATTCGACCAGCCTTTCGCTCACGGCCGCGATCACGGTGGGCGGCTCCACGGCCGCGAACGCCAACAACAACAATGTCCAGCAAGGCGCAACCGGCGGGGCCGACACGGTTCAGATCACCAATTCCGGCACCATCAAGACCTCGGGGAGCGAATCCCACGCCATCGTCGGGCAGGCGATCGGCGGTGGCGGCGGCGTGTCCATCATCAATCCCGAACAGGCCGGCCTGACCGGCCCCACCAATGCCGAGATCCTCTCCCTGGAAAACCAGATCGTGCAGGGTCTTCTGGGGCTCGGCGTCGATCTCAACACCATCGCCGCCGCCTATGCGCAGCAATTGTACGCCGCCAACGGCACGCTCGCCCTCACCATCGGCGGCTCCTCGCTGTCCAGCGGCGGTGGCGGCATAGTCAACATCACCCACACCGGCACCGTCACCACAACCGGCGATAATGCGTTTGGTATCCTGGCCCAATCCATCGGCGGGGGCGGTGGCTTTGCCACCGACGGCGCGGGCCCAACCATGCCCGTCACCGTCAACGGCGGAGTCGGCGGCAGCGGCATCGGCAATGGCGGCAATGTTAACATTCTGCTCGGCGGCGGCAGCTCCATAACGACCTCGGGCACCGGTGCGATCGGCATCTTCGCCCAATCGATCGGCGGCGGCGGCGGCTATAGCGGCGCCATGAACACGTCCGGCATGACCCTGCTGCCGCCGAACTCGAACCCCCCGATCAATTCCAACATCGGCGGCGCGGTGAGCATCGCCATGGCCCCGAACACCCAAGGCGGGATGCAGATCTCCACCACGGGCGCCAACGCCCACGGCATCTTCGCCCAAAGCCTTAGCTCAGGCGGCGGCGCCATCGGTTCGACCCAGGGCATCGCGATTCCTCCCGCCACCGGCGCGCTGCGCGGCGATTACGGCGTCTATGCCGGCGGCGCCGGTGGCGTGAGCATCGATCTGTCCGGCACCATCTCCGCCACCGGTGCTGGTTCTGCAGGCATCTTCGCGCAAAGCGGATTCCAGGCCGTGAACGGCGCCATTATCGGCGGCGGCGGTGCGATCAATGTGAATTTCACCGGCACGCTGACCGGCGGCAGCGGCGCGGGCGCAGCGCTGGTGCTGCAAGGCGGCAATACGAACAATACTGTCACCCTCGGCGCGGGCAGCCAGGTCAGTGCTTCTTCCGGCACAGCCATCGTCGGCACGTACGGCACCTTCGCCATCACCAATTCCGGCACCCTCTCGGGAAATGTGGACCTGACGCAGGCCCTGGCAAGCACGTTCCAGAATGCGGCCGGCGCTCTTTTCAACCCCGGAGCGCTGGTCGGGCTCGGCACCAGCACCACGTTCGACGGCGTGCCTTATGGCGGCACGTTCACCAATGCGGGAACGCTGAATCCGGGTGGCCCCAACGTGCAGCTCTCCACCATGCTGCAGGGCAATTACATCCAGAGCCCGGGCGGCATCCTGGGCATCGACATCAATGCCGCCGTCAATGCCGGGCAAACCAACGACGTCCTCAATGTCTCCGGCACGACGAGCCTGGGCGGCAGCGTGCAGGCGCTGGTCGGCGCGAACCTGCTGCCGCTCACCTACGTCATTCTGTCCAGCACCGGCGCGATCACGGGCAGCGCCGAGGTGATCCAGCCCTCGCCGCTGGGGGTCATCAATTTCGGCCTTCTACAGCAGGACAATCAGCTGCTGCTGACCCCGAGCGCCAATTTTACGCCGTCCGGGGTGCCCCTCACCACCAACGAATTGGCGATGGCGCAATCACTCCAGCAATCCTGGAATGCCACCTCGACCAGCCTGTCCTCCGTGTTCGCGAGCCTCGCCAATGTGCAGACGGCCGCCGGCTATGAGCAGGCCTTGCAGAACCTCTCCGGCGACCAGATGCAGGCCGCCGCTGTCAACCAGACCCGCGGCGCCCGCGCATCGCTCACCGCCGCGCTGAGCTGCCCCGTGTTCTCCGGCACGGGAACCCTGCTCGCTGAGACCGACTGCACCTGGGCGCGGGTCATCGGGAGCCGCACCGAGCAATATGCCGACAGCAACGGCAGCGGCTTCACACTGGACGCCCTCACCTATCGCGTTGGCACGCAGAAAGAGGTGATGACGGACTGGTTCGTGGGCGCGACCTTCGGCTATTCCGACACCTCGCTCACCACCAAAAACGGCTTCGGCTCGTCGGATGGCGAGGGTGCGGACGGTGCCCTGTCGGTCAAGCATCAGGTGGGGCCATGGCTGTTCTCGCTCGCCGGGCACGCCGGCTTTGGCAGCTATGACAACACCCGCAACATCGTCATCGGTACCAATCGGTGGATTGCCGATGGCAATGCCAGCGTCTTCACGGCGGGCGCGCGCGCCCGCGCCTCCTACGAGTTCGCCTTCGCCAATTGGTATCTGCGGCCCTATGCCGACCTCGACCTGCTCTACACCTATATGCCCGGCTATTCCGAGACCCAGGCGGGGCCGCTGAACCTCTCCATCTCCTCGCTCAAGGAATGGACGCTCGCCTTCAGCCCGGCGGTGGAAGTCGGCGCCCGCCTGGATCTGAGCCCGGATTATTGGCTGCGGCCCTACGGCAGCGTGGGTGTAACCTTCCTGTCCAACGACAGTCTGGATTTCCAGAGCAGCCTCGTCGGTTCGGCGCCGTCGGTGCCGAATTTCATCAATTCCGTGCCCATGCCCGCGACCTTGCTGGATGTGACGGCTGGGCTCCAGCTGGTGAATGCCAAGCGCTATGAGGTGCGGGCCGAATACAAGGCGCAGATGGGAAATGATTTCCTCGCGCAAGAGCTGAGCGCCCGTCTTTCCGTGCCGTTCTAGCACACGGGTCCGCGCCGACGGCAGCAAGGGAAGACCGGCGCGGGCTTTTGACTTGAATCATACCGCCACGCCCACCATGTGCCGTAACGTAAAAATATAATGAATACAGTGAGGAGCAACGCCGTGGCCTCTATCTCGGATTTCAAGAGCATCCTTGTGGGTGTGACGGAAGAAGGCACCGATCGCGCCAGTTCCGCCCTGGCCTATGGGCTGTCCTTCGCCCAGGCGAATGCGGCGCACATCACCGTGCAGGCTGCGGCCCTGAAGGTCAGCGTGCCGCGCAGCGCGCTGAGCCATTTCGCGGATGAACTCGCCGGTTCGGAAAATCGCCGGGTGCGCGAGGCGGCGGCGGCGACGGTCGAACGCGCGCGCGGCGCGGCGGATGCCTCTGGCCTCACCTGCTCGGTGGAAACCCTGCAACTGCCGCTGGCGGACTTGCTGGACGCCTTCGTCGGCCAGGCGCGAGTGCATGACATCACCGTGCTGGAGACCACGCCCGAGGCCATGGAGATCGGCCGCGACATCATCGAGAACGTGGTCACCCGCGGCGGCCGCCCCGTGCTCGCCGTGCCGCCGGGCGTCACCACTTTCCGCGCCGAGCGCATCGTCATCGCCTGGGACGGCAGCGAACGCGCCACCCGCGCGGTCGCCTTCGCCCTGCCGCTGCTCAAGGCCGCGAAGGAGGTGGAGATTCTCTGCATCAAGGGCGAGAAGGATCTGGCCCACGCCATTCCCGGCGCTGAGCTGGCGCCGAACCTCGTGCGCCACGGCGTCAACGTGAGCGTGAACGACATCGGCGTGCGCGACGGCGATGCGGCCGAGACGTTGCGTGGCCAGGTGGGTCTGTTCCGGGGCGACATGGTGGTGATGGGTGCGTTCGTGCACTCGCGGCTGCAACAATGGGTTCTCGGCGGCTTTACCCGCGCCTTGATCGAGCGCTCGCCGGTGCCGCTGTTCCTGGCACACTGAGGTCGCGGTCCATTGGGCGATTGGCGGCCCCAACCTGCCGCCTCTTCTCGCGACAAGGTTAACGCGATCTTCATCCGCGCCTTATAGCTGCCATAACGGCTTCAAGGACTTATGGCGCCATGCCTGAGGGCGACGGATCCGCTGCCTTCGGGATGGCGCAATGTCGCTCAAAAACGCCATAAGGGCCTGCCAAATCGGCCGTCTGCCGCCGGATGGGACCGCAGAGCCCACCCGGCGCATCGGATGAATTCAAGGATGTGTCGCCCATGATCTCTCGACGGTCCCTCCTCGGCGGTCTGCTCACCGCCGGCATTGCCGCTGCCGCGCCCATCGCCGCGTCGAGCCAGGCCGATGCCCAGATCTTCATTCAACCCCCGCCGCCGCCGCTGCGGATCGAGCGCCGCCCGCCCCCGCCCCGGCCGGGCTGGGTGTGGGTGTCGGGTTTCTGGACCTGGGATCCGCGCCGCCGCCGCTATGTCTGGGTGCCGGGCCGCTGGGTCGCCGGCCGTCCGGGCTTCCGCTATCGCGACGGCACATGGGTGCGGCGTGGCAATACCTGGGTTTATCAGCCGGGCGGCTGGTGGCGCTGAGCGCACCTGCCGAAGGCGCAAATGAAAAGGGACCGTTCGCCTGGCGAACGGTCCCTTTGTTTTAATCCGCCGTTGCGAAATGTTCAGGCGGTCGGCGCGGCAGGGGCCTGGCCGGCGGCGGGAGCCGGGGCGGGTTCAGCGGCGACTTCACCCGCCGCATGGGCCGCGAGGGCGTCGCGCAGCGCGTTTTCCTTGGTATGGTCGAAGGACGTGCTCATCACCGTGCCGCCGACGCCGCGCAGATCTTCCAGCACCTTGTCGGTGGTCATCTTGCGGATCAGCAGAAACAGGCCGGCCGTGCCGGGCTGCAGCGCGCCGGCGGCATCCTTCACGAACTGATCGTTGATGCCGACATCGGTCAGCGCGCCGCCGAGCGCGCCAGAGGCCGCGCCAATGGCCGTGCCCACCAGCGGCATCATGAAGATGAAGCCGATGAGCGTGCCCCACAGCGCGCCGGACATGGCACCGGTGGCGGTGGTGTTGATGAGCTGGTTCAGCTTGATGTGGCCGTTCTCATCCTTGACGGCGATGACCGCATCGCCGAGTTCGATGAGATATTCCTTCTGCATGCCCAGGATCTTGTCACGAACCTCGACGGCCCGCTGTTCCGTGGGGAAGGCGATGAAGACAAGATCGCTCATGGCCGGTTTCCTTAAAGCTTGCTGCGGATATCCACCGCGCCCGCTTGGTGCGGCGCGGCGGCTCCGGCCGGTGGAGCCGGCGGATTTCGATCCGCCGAAAACCGCCCCGTCAGCCCGAAGCCGGGGCATGTGTGACATGGTTTCATGTCAATTCAAACAGCGGAAGCGGGAGCGCAGCAATTGCCCACGCGACAGGCAATGCGAGGACCGTCGTCGCACTTAAAGTCAAGCGAGGGGGCTCGCCTGCGTGTTCGCGCCCTGCTCGGAACGGTCATGCGATCTCAACGATCGGACGTGAGCGCATCGGCCGGCGCACCCGCCTATCGCACGGCGGCAGGCGGCGCGGCGGAGGCTACGCCCAACGACGAGTCGCGCGCGCCCTTCTTGGGGCTCGCCTTTTTAGCGGACTCCTTCTTGCCGACGGCCTTCTTGGCGCCGGTCTTCTTGTCGGCCGCCTTTTTGCTGCCGGGCTTCTTGCGCTCATTTTTCTCAGCCGCCGTTTTTTGGGGACCAGCCTTCTTCCTGGCGGCCGGCTGTGCGCCCGCACCGTCCTCAAGGGAGGGCTCGGTGGGCTGCGGTGGCGGAGCGGCGCCGCGCAGCTCGATGGCGGCGCCCGAGCCCGCGGCGGAGGCCGCCGCATCACCCTGCGGACCCGCTTTCAAGGCCTTCACAGCTGCGGCTTTGTTCGGCTGCTTCTTCCCCACCGGCTCTCCGGGCGGAGACTTCTTAGCCGGCGGTTTCCGCGGCTTCGCCAGCTCGGTCGCAATTTTCTCCGGTGCGTGGTTCCCGGCATCGCCGCCGAGCGCGACATCGCCATTCCCGGAGGCGGCGTCGTCAGAGTGCTGGCCATTCGGAGGTGCGCTGCTCGCCGCGCTGAAGTCGGCTTTCTTGACGTCACCCGGCCCGGCTGCCCCCTTCTTGGGCGCAGCCTTTTTGGAGGCAGCCTTCTTGGGCTCGGCCTTCTTGGCTTCGGCCTTTTTGGGGGCCGCCTTCTTTGCTTCTGGTTTCTTCGCTTCGGCTTTCTTGGGCGCGCGCTTCTTGGCTACCATCTCGCCTGCGGCCACGGGTTCGGCGTCGCGCACTGGCGTGGCCTTTGCCGCAGCGGCTTCGCCCCCGGCGGCGGCGGGCCCCTCAAGCCCCTTGCGCTTATGAGCGCCCTTCGCGCCGCTCTTGGCGGCCTTTTCCTCTTCCTGCGCGGCCAGCTTGGCGGCATGCCGCGCGGTGAGCGCGGCGGCGAATTGCAGGATGAGCTGGCCGAGCCCCTCTTCCTGAACCGCGGCAGCCGCGCTTTCCGCGCTGAACCAAAAGCCGACACGCTCCAGCCGCTCCGGCCATTTCTTCACATAGCGTTTCACCTTCATGGGAAACACCATCACGTCGCACGACACCGAGCGGGTCGGCGAAAGGCGTTTCTCATAGCTGTAAAGGCCGACTGCGGCATGCGCCATGGCGCCGATCAGACCGGCCTCTTCATAGGCTTCGCGCGCGGCCGTCTGCGATGGCGTCAATCCCTTGATGGGCCAGCCCTTGGGCACCACCCAGCGGCGCGTCTCGCGCGATGTGATCAAGCGAATCTGCACTTCCCCGTCCTGCCGCTGCCGATACGGCAAAGCGGCATATTGCAGGCGGCGCAGCGAAGGTTTGTCAGAGGTTATCGGCATTTTTTGAAATAGAATCTCCCTTGCGGCATTATGAGGCAAGGCGGCTGTCATAAGTCCACCGGTGATGAAAAAAATCCCGCGCCCCCTTTCGGAACCGCCTTGCCGACCCGACGTTCCACCTAATCTAGGTCCCGGTCAGGCATCACGCCCGGCGGACAATGGAGAAGCCCATGTCCTGGCAATCCCAGGCCGCGTCCGCCCCGTCCAAGGCCCGCACCGACACCGAGGCATCTGCCCTGCGGTCCGGCCTGATCGCGGCGTTTCGTTCCGTACGTGGGGAAACCGAGCGTCGCTCGGCACCCCTTTCGCCCGAGGACCAGATCCTCCAGTCCATGCCCGATGCGAGCCCCATCAAGTGGCATCGCGCCCACACCACCTGGTTCTTCGAGCAGTTCGTGTTGCGCGAGCACGCGCCCGGCTATGTGCCGTTCGACGATCGCTTCGCCTTTCTGTTCAATTCCTATTATGTCGCCGCCGGCCCGCGCCACGAGCGGCCCAAGCGCGGGCTGATCTCACGCCCCACCGCCGAGGAGGTTGGCGCCTATCGCGCCCATGTGGACGCAGCGGTGATCGCGCTGCTGGAAGAGGTGGAGGAGGCCCGCCTCCCCGGCCTCGCCGCGCTGATGGAGATTGGCTTCAACCATGAGCAGCAGCATCAGGAATTGATGCTGACGGACATCCTCCACGCGTTTTCCCTGAACCCCACGGACCCGGCCTATGATGCCGCCTGGACCGCGCCCTCCACCGGGCCGGACGTGGGTGAGGACCCGCGCGAACAGGTTCTGGTGGCCGGCGGCATCTATCGCATCGGGCACGAGGGCTCCGGCTTTTCCTTCGACAATGAGGGGCCCGCCCACCAGGTGCTGGTGCCTCCCACCAAGATCGACCGCCACCTCGTGACCAATGGGGACTGGCTCGCCTTCATGGAAGCCGGCGGCTATCGGGATCCGCTCCTGTGGCTCTCGGAAGGCTTCGGCGCCGCCCAGGCCGGCGGCTGGGAAGCGCCGCTCTATTGGCGCCAAGTGGACGGGCAATGGTTCGCCCTCACCCTCGGCGGCCTGCGCCCGGTGGATCTCACGGCACCGGTCTGCCATGTGAGCTATTATGAGGCCGACGCCTTCGCGCGCTTCGCCGGCAAATCCCTGCCCACCGAGCAGGCGTTCGAGGTGGCGGCCGGCAAGGGCCTTCTCGCCGATGCCTTCGGGGTGGTCTGGCAATGGACGCGCAGCTTCTACGGCGCCTATCCCGGCTATCGGGCGGCTCCGGGCGCGCTTGGCGAATACAACGGCAAGTTCATGGTGAACCAGATGGTGCTGCGCGGCTCCTCGCTCGCCACCCCGATCGGCCACGAACGGACGACCTATCGCAATTTCTTCCATCCCCATCAGCGCTGGCAGTTCACTGGACTGCGCCTCGCCGACGAAGCGATCTGATCGAGGAGACCTCATGTCCCTGTCCTACGTCGCCGAACGCGCGGAGCCGCTCGCCCCGAGCGCGGAATTCGCCCGCGATCTCGCGCTCGCGCTCTCCTCCCGCACGAAGCGGCTCGCGCCGAAATATTTTTACGATGCCGCCGGTTCGGTCCTGTTCGAGCAGATCACCCAGCTGCCCGAATATTATCCCACCCGCACGGAGATCGGCATCCTGCGCGACCATGCGGAAGATCTGGCGGCCCTGCTTCCGCCGGGCGGTGTGTTGGTGGAATTCGGCAGCGGCGCCAGCGTGAAGGTGCGCCTGCTGCTGGATCGCATTCCCCATCTCGCCGCCTATGTGCCGGTGGATATTTCTGCCGAGTTCCTGGAGCGCACCGCCACCGACCTGCGCCGCGCCTATCCCGGCATCGAGATCCTCCCTCTGGCAGACGATTTCACCCAGCGCTTCGCCTTGCCGCAGATGACGCAAGGCCGGCCGCTGCTGGGGTTTTTTCCCGGCTCCACCATCGGCAATTTCGAACCGGCGGACGCGCAGCACTTTCTCGCCCAGGCCCGCGAAACCCTCGGCCCGGGCAGCCGCATGGTCGTGGGTGTGGATCTGGTGAAGGATCCGCGCCTTTTGCATGCAGCCTATAACGACGCGGCGGGCGTGACGGCGCAGTTCAACAAGAATGTGCTGGTTCGGGCCAATCGCGAACTGGGTACCGATTTCGAGCTGTCCGCCTTCGTCCACCGCGCCTTCTTCAATGCCCCTGCGAGCCGGATCGAGATGCATCTGGTGAGCGCCAGCGCGCAGACCGTCCACCTGGACGGCGCGGCCTATCATTTCGCCGCGGGCGAGAGCCTGCACACCGAATGCAGCTACAAATACACGCTGGAGGGCTTCGCGGACCTCGCCGCCGCTGCCGGCTGGACAAGCGAGACGGCGTGGACCGATCCGCAGCAGCTGTTCAGCGTGCATGTGCTGGCGCGGGCCGCCTGAGCGGAGGCGCGCGGAGCCAGATCGCGCGGATGCTCGGGGGGCTCAGGCCCCCCGAGGCTTTTCCACATTTGCCGCGGGATGTGCCGCAGCGCGGCAGCAAAAGAACTTGGCCTTCCGATTGCTTCATGTGACCTTGCCTTAAAGAGGTCGCAGTGGAGCGGGGGACATGCTTATCGAGGATCGCGGACCCGGCTTTCAGGGAAAGGCATCCCTGCACGGCTGGATGATCTGGGGCACCGCAGCCCTGTTCTATCTGTATGAATTCTTCGTGCGCGTCGCCCCCTCGGCCATGGAGCCGGAACTGCAGGTGCATTTCGGGCTGTCGGCAGCCGCCCTGGGCGCCGCGGCGGGCACGTATTATCTCATCTATTCGCCCATGCAGCTCATTTCGGGCACCATCATCGACCGCTTCGGGGTGAAGCAGGTGCTGGTGCTCTCGGCCCTGATCTGCACCTCCGGCGCATTTCTGGAAATCATCGGGTCCAACAGCTTCTTCCTGGTGGCGGCGCGGTTCGCCCAGGGCTTCGGCTCGGCCTTCGCCTTCGTCGGCACCATGTATATCGCGGCCGAATGGTTTCCCCGCTCCATGCTGGCGCGGCTCTCGGGCCTCACCACGTCGCTCGGCATGGCGGGCGCCATCATCGGCAATGCCGGCATCGCCCGCCTGGTGGAAACCATGGGCTGGCAAAGCGCGCTGATCGGGGCAGGCTTCGTCGGCATCGGCGTCACCGCGCTGATCGTGTTCGTCATTCCGAGCCGCCCGCCGGCCGGCACGGACGTGCCCCATCCCTACAAGCCGAACGTGCTGCGAGCGCTGCGCATCGTCTATGCGAACCCGCAAAGCTGGTATCTCGGCATCATCGGCGCGGCGCTCTACATGCCGCTGTCGATCCTCGGCGCGCTGTGGGGCGCGGAATACATCTCCGCCATCACCGGCGCCTCGAAGCTGGAGGCCACCGGCGCGGTCTCCATGATGTATGTGGGCTGGCTGGTGGGCGGGCCGCTGGCCGGATACGCCTCCGACCGGCTCGGCATTCGCCGGCCGATCCTGCTCTATGCCAGCGCGGCGACCCTGGTGGTGACGTTCGTCATCGCCGTCATCCCCAACATGTCGTTGCCCGTGGCCTATCTGCTTCTGCTTCTCCTGGGGCTCGCCTCATGCTCGCAGGTGATCTGCTTTGCCACCGTGGTTGAGCACAATCCCCAAACCGTCACGGGCACCGCCCTCGCCTCCACCAACATGATCATCATGCTGCTGGGCGGCGTTGCCGAATGGGCCTTCGGGCTGGTGCTGGATCTGGTCGGCGGCTCGGGCGATACCGGCCAATATTCCGCGCAGGCCTATCATTACGCCATCCTGATGCTGCCGGCGATTTCCCTGGTGGGGCTCGCGGCGGCGACGATGGTGAAGGAAGCCAGGGAGATCGTCGGCGTGCAGGAAGCCGCCGCGCCGGCCTAGAGGCGAAAGGGGGGCGGACCGCCGCGGCCCCGCCCCTTCGCTCACAATTGGGTCAGTTCGCTCTGGATGCCCTTGCTGAGTTCGGCGCCGTCATCCAGCGGAGCCAGATAGTCCACCGCCATTTCGCGGAAGCGCAGCAGGCCCTTATAGGCCTGGATATCGGGGTGCAGGTCGCGCAGCACGCGATGCAGCCGCTTGCCCCATTTCGGCACCCGCGCCACCTCCTCCAGGCTCGCCAGATAGCAGCGGATGCCGAACAGGATCGCGTTCGAGCGCGGCAGGCGGAACAGGGTCTGCAATTCCACCCGCAGATGCACCTTCTGCCCGACATTTTCCGGCGTGACGCTCGCCTTGTCGGGCCCCCACACGGGGTAATTCTCCGGCGAGGTGTCGAGGCGGGGGTTGATGGTCATGGTCCAGTTCAGCCGCCGCACCGGGGCGCCATATTGCAGGCGCAGCAGATATTTCAGCGCGCGGTCGAACACGCCCTTCTCGTGCGCCAGCGGCACCGGGCCGTGCCATTCGTGGAAGCTCATGCCGATGTCGAATTCCAGCGACCAGTCGGCCTGGGTGGTGACCATGCCGCCGTCCACATAGAGATTGTCCTCGCGCTGGTCCTGCAGGGTGAAATCGCCCTGCGCCTGGCGGGTGATGTATTCGAACGGCGGGCACGGCAGCGTCTCCGCCTTGCCGAAGGTGAAGCTCTGGTGGATGCCGAGCGGCCGGTTCACCCAGGTCCAAAGGTCCCCCGCCTTGGTGAGCGAGAAATGCTCGGGATAATCGGCGGCGAGACTCTCCATCAGGAGTTCGAGCGTATCCCATTGCGCCGCCATCATGTGGGGCAGCACCTGGCAGCGCTTGGGATCCTCCGCCAGAACGAGCGCCCGCTCCCGGCACTCGGCGACATAATGCTCGTCTACGTCGAACACATGGTCATAGGCCGGGCTCGCGCCGCCCTTCACATGGGGCTCGATGTTCACCGAATACATGTATTGGTCTTCGGGAAACGGGAACGGAAAGTGCAGGATCGCCGCGCTTGAATTGCGATAGGTGAAATCGCGGCGGAAGGTCTCGTTGGGCTTGAACTGAAGGGTCATGAAAAGTCCTTCCGGTCACGAAGAAAGTCTCGGGAATGTCCCCTCTCCCGCTTGCGGGGGAGGGCGCCCTTAGAAATCGATCACCACCTGCGCGGTGCGGGCCCGCGAGACGCAGGGCATGATGAATTTCTGCGAGGCCTTCTCTTCCGCCGAGAGGAAGTCGTCGCGGTGCTCCACCTCGCCGTCGAGCACATCGAGCTTGCATTCCCCGCAGGCGCCGCCGCGGCACAGGCACGGCGCCGCGATGCCCTGCGCCTCCATCGCCTCCAGCAGGGTCTGATTGTCCGCGACCTGCACCTCGATGCCGGATTTCGCCAGCACCGCCTTGAACGGCAGGCCGCCGGAGGCATCGCCGAAGCTCTCGCGGTGGATCTTGCCGGGAGGCCAGCCGAGCGCGGCGGCGCTGGAGACCACCGCATCCATCAGCGCGCGCGGGCCACACGTATAGACATGGGTGCCGAGCGGCTGGCGCGCCAAAATCCCCGCCAGATCGAACGCCGCGCGCCCGTTGCCGTGGATGAAGATATCCTCGCCGGCCGCATGGGGCGCCAACAGCTTCTCGAACACCGGCGCCTCTTCGGCGGTGCAGAGCTGGTGCAGTTCGAAGCGGGCGCCGCGCGCCTTCAGCGCCGGCACATAGGACAGCAACGGGGTGATGCCGATGCCGCCTGCGATCAGCAGGTGCTTGCGGGCCTTGGCCGCGAGCGGAAACAGATTGCCCGGCACGCCGATCTCGATCACGTCGCCGCGCGCCACGTTCTGGTGCAGGAACCGCGAGCCGCCCCGCGACTGTGCCACATGGCGCACGATGATCTCGTACCGCGCGCGGCTCTCGGGCGGAGAGACCAGGGAATAGGAATTCTTCATCACCCTCCCCTCGTGGCGCAAGGTGACCATGACGTGGGCACCGGCGGAGGGGGTGGGCAGCGGGCCGCCATGCAGCGGTTCGAAGGCGAAGCGCTTCAGGGTGGGCGAAAGCTGTTCGATCTCGTGGATGCGCACGGGGATCGGGCCTGAGGCGATCATGCGTAAAGCTCCTCCGCGTCGGGAACGTCGCCGGGCACTTCGGCATCCACCTGCACACCCATGAAGGCGGCATGCCGGCGGGAGAAATGGTCACGCACGAACAGGCTTGCCCCGCAGCCGGCGCAGGTGAAGATCGAGGTCGTCACCCCCTCGCCATAGGTGCGGCAATGCACGCAGAACACGCGCCGCGCCTTGGTTCCCGCATGGGCGAGGCGGACCTCCTGCCGGCTCATGCCGGCGGCTTCGGCGATGCGGAACACATCCCACAGGAACGGCTCTGAACCGGCGCCATAGAGCCGCAGCCCCATGGTTTCGCGGGCGAGGCGTTCCTCCAGGGCCGAGAACAGATGGCCGTTGGAGCGGAACGGCCGCACGCTGTCGCCCTGCGCGTCCACCACGCAGACCGGCAGCAGCGCGCTGCGGTTCACCACGGTCCAGGTCTCGCATGCGGCCGGCTCGAACCCCTCGGCCAGCGCCTCCGCCGGCAGCGCAGGCCCTTCGACCACCAGCAGATGGTGCCGGCCTGCCGGGTCCAGCTCCAGCGGGGCGTATTTGGGCCGGCTCTTGATGCCTTGATCGCTCATGATGCCTTCCGGTTCAGTTCACACTGTCGGGCAAGCAGGAAACGGGCCGAGACGCTCGGGCCTGCTTACGCCCGCTTCCCCCTTCCCAGCCCTCCCCCCGCAAGCGGGAGAGGGAGCACGCCGGGATCAGGGAGGGGGCATCGCGCCGCAAAACCGCGCGCCGGCGCCGCCTTAAGCCCGCACCCGCGTCTTCTGCGGGTCGAAATGCGGAAACGGCACGATCTCAGCAGGAATGCGCTTCTGGTGGCCGTCCAGCTTGCCGATTTCGATCGCCCCGCCTGCCTCCGCCGCCGCGATGTCGAGCCGCGCCAGCGCGATATTCTGTTTCAGGATCGGCGACTTGGTGGCGCTGGTGACGACGCCCACCTGGGCGCGGCCGCTATAGATCGGGTCGCCATGGCCCACATCGTCGTTGGAGCCGATGAGCAGCCCCACCATCTTGCGCGCCGGATTGGCCTTGCGGCGCAGCAGCGCCTCGCGGCCGACGAAATCCTCGTCCTTATTGGCCACCGCAAATCCGATGCCGGCCTCGAACGGGTCGGTCTGGTCGCAGAAATCATAGCCCGCGAACACGAGGCCGGCCTCTACCCGCAGCATGTCCAGCGCCGTGAGGCCGAGCGGCTTCATGCCCTTGGGCGCGCCGACTTTCCACACCGCATCCCACAGCGCGATCGCGTCCTTGGGATGGCACCAGATCTCGAACCCGAGTTCGCCGGTATAGCCGGTGCGCGAGACGATCAGCGCCGGCCCCTGCGGCCCGCCGAGGCGGGCGATGGCGAAGCGGAACCATTTCAGCTCGGCGATCGAAGGCTGTACGGGCGAGGTCCAGATGATTTCGGACAGGATCTCGCGGCTCATCGGCCCCTGCACGGCGATGTTGTGGAGCTGGTCGGTGGAGGATTTGACCCAGGCTTTCAGGCCCCATTCGGCCGCCTTGTCGCGCAGCCATTTGCCGGTGAATTCCTCGCCGCACACCACGCGGAAATTCGCCGGGCCGAGGCGAAAAACGGTGGCATCGTCGATCATGCCGCCGTGCTCGTAGCACAGCGCGGTATAGACCACCTGGCCGACCGAAAGCTTGCGGATGTCGCGCGTTACCGTGCGCTGGAGCAGCACTTCCGCGTCCGGTCCCGTCACCTCGAACTTGCGCAGCGGCGAGAGGTCCATCACCGCCGCCTTTTCGCGGCACGCCCAATATTCCGCGATCGGGCCCGCGCCGGTGAAGCAGGTGGGCAGCCAGAAGCCGCGATACTCGACGAAATTGCGGGTCTGCTCCGCGATCCTTGGATGGAAGGCGCTCTCCCGCGTCAGGCGCGGCTCGGCTTCGGGGCTCATGCGGAACGCGGTTCCTTTGGAGATGGGGGTGCCGCCGTCATAGACGCGCACATGAATATCGGTCGGATTCCAGGCATTGGCGGAATCGATGTCGTCGGCGCAGGATGAGGAGGCGCACAGAAGGTCCGTCATGGCCCGCAGCAGCACATAATCGCCGGGGCGCGACCACGGCTCGTCCATGGTCAAAGCGTTGGAACTTTCCACGCAGGTATTGAAGAAGAAATTGATCGCCGGCCAGCCGCGCTTTTCCTTGATGCCGTAAGGCTTCAGGACGAGGTTGAAATTGTCCGAGCAATTGTCGTGGCCGGGATAGCCCATGTCCTCGTAATATTTGGCCGAGCACGCGAGCGCGAAGGTGTCGTGCCGTCCCACCGTGTCGCGCACCACTTCCACCAGGGGCATCTGGCGTTCGTCGAAATATTTCGAGTGCAGGCCGGGGCCGGGAAATGCCGAGCCCATGAGCGTGCGGGTGGTGGTGGAATCGAGGCCATATTCCAGCCCCTCCTCCTCCAGCGCCTTGGCGTCGAAAGCGAGGAAGTCGGAGCACTGCCGGCCTTCCACGTCGATGATCTGAATGTAGTCGCCGGCCTTCACCCGATAGGCCTTGGCGCGGGCGGCGGGAATGCGCAGGTCCAGCACCACGTCGCCCAGCGGCGGGGGCAACTCCGGCAGGGAGCCGGCGACGCGGGAAATGTCCACCTTCAGCTCGGTCGGCGGGCTCTGCTCGTCCGGCGCCATCAGCGGGCCGGCGGCGGCGATCACCACCAGAAGATCCTTGAGCGCGGTCAGCCGCGCCTGGGCGCCTGGCGCCTCGCTGACGCCGAGGATGGTGCGGGCGGGCGCCTGCGTGTCGATCCTGCGCTGCGCCAGCAGGCGGGCGACGTCCGCGCCCCCTTCCCCGGTCAGGCGGGCGGCGAGCGGCGCGCCCAAAGGCGCCGTGTCGAGCCCCAGCGCCGGGGCGGCATCGGCACCGGCCGCGTCGAAGGCGAAGAGGTCGGCCGCCTGGAGGCCCTCGGGATCCGTGATGCGGATTTCATCGCCCGCCTTCAGCGCGAAGGCGGCACAGCCGCCGCCCGGCACCACGCGCCGCTCCGCGAGCGAACGGGGCGCGGGAGAACCGGAAGACTGGGGCGGCGCTGTGATGGCATCCATGGGCTTCAGTCCGGATCTGTCAGCGAGCGGTAGCGCCCGCGGTAATAGATGAGCGGCGCGCCCTCCCCTTCGGCATGGAAATGCACCACGCGGCCCACGAAGATCTCATGGTCCCCGCCGTCATAATGGGCATAGGCGGCGCATTCGAAGGAGGCGTGGGCCGGGCGCAGCACGGGGGCGCCCGAATGACCCTCGTGAAGCTCGAGATTGGCGAACTTGTCCGCGCCGCCGCGCGCGAAACGATTGGAAAGTTCTTCCTGTCCTTCCAGCAGCACATTGACCGTGAAGAACTTGAGCTTCTCCAGCCGCGCCAGCGAATGCAGCGAGCGGGCCATGGAAAACAGGATCAGCGGCGGATCGAGCGAGACGGAGGAGAAGGAATTCACCGTCACGCCCAGCGGCCCCTCCGCGTCGCGACCGAGCACCACGGCGATGCCGGTGGCGAACCGGCCGAGCACGTTGCGCAGTTCGCGCGGGTCGAAGCGGGCGTCGAGATCAATGCGGGTCATGAGTTGAAGGCGCTCCTCGCTCCCGCGTTCGCCGGCGACGGCAAGGCCGCCGGCGCCGTGCGGAACGCCCGAAGCCGGGAAGGTGACGGAAGCCGGCAAGGGGGACAAGGCTTGCCCCCCCTGGCACATGCCCGCACCCCGCGGCCCTGCGTCCGGCTGCATGGCGGCGGCGCTCACGCCACCTTGGCCGGCTGAAGCTCGGCGAGGAGCTTCTCGGCGAAGGCGCGCTTTTCCGCGTCGTCCATCTTCTTCACTTCATTGTTGAGCACGCGCTGGTTGATGGACTTGTTCCAATAATCCAGGCTCTCGAAGCCCAGCAGCGAGGCCTTGCCGACGAACTGGCGCAGCACCTCGTTGGTGGGGCCCATGACCCAGCCGGCCTTGCCGTCGCGCAAGTAGCGCTCGATCTGGAGCGCCGGGCGATAGCCGGTGCCGCCGCAGGCATGCAGCATCTTGTCGGTGACGTGGGTGACGTTCTTGGCGGCCTCGAACTTCACCTGCCACAGCCAGTGCAGCAGAGCCGAGCGCGGCAGCGCGTCGAGGTCCTTATGGATCGACCAGTCGCAATTATTGGTGACGCTGTCGAGCGCCTGCGCCATCTGGAAGACGAACGCACGGCACGCATTGGTGTCCATGATCGCCTCGCCGACATAATCCTGGATGGTCGGATAATCGGCGACGCGCATGCCCACGTCATTGTGGGTCTTGCGGGTGGTGTGGCGCTTGGCGATGTCGATCACCGCCATGGAAATGCCGTTCCAGCAGGCGGACGAGCAGGTAAGGAAGAACGGGTCCACCACCTCGTCGTTGGATTTCGCGCCGTCGCCGATGGGGCCGACCATGGCGTCCTTGGGGATCACCACGCCTTCCACCTGGATCGGGCCGGACTGGTTGCCGCGCAGGCCGAGGCCGTCCCATTCGGACGGGTTGGACTTCACGTCCTCCTTGAGCACGAGGAAGCAGGACAGATCGGAATAATCGCCCGAGAAGCCGGGGCTGGTGGTCTGGAGGATGTACCAGTCCGCAAAGCCGCCGGAGGTGGTCCAGGACGCCTTCTTGGTGATCTTCCACCCGTCCCCGAAGGCTTCCGCCTTGGACGAGATGGGATACCAGAAATGCGAGCCGGTCTCGGGGTCGGAATAGGAGAGCGTGCCGATCAGCACGTCGGCGTCGAGCCGCTTGAGAATGTCGGTGAGGCGGGCGTTGTCGTGATAGCGCAGCAGCGCCGCCGCGACCGCGCCGAGGTGCATGGTGTAGCACATGGCGGTGGAGGGGCAGCCGTAGCGCGCGATGGTCTCGACCACCATTGCGGCGCAGACATGGCTCTCGCCGAGACCGCCGAGCTCCTTCGGCACGGTGAGCGCCAGCAGGCCGAGGGTGGCGAGCGCCTCGAAATTCTTGCGCGGATAGATGTATTGCGCGTCACTCTCCACCGCATTGGCGCGCAGCGTGGTCTCGCACAGAGCGATGAGCTTGGCCTGCAATTCCTTTTGCGCGGGGGTGAGCAGCCATTGCGGGTCCCACTCGAACCCGAGGCCCCAGAATTCCTCCTGGCCCCACATTTTGACTTGCGACATGACGCTTGCTCCGAACGCCCGGCGCCTCAGCACGCGAGCGGTGAATGTCCCGGCGTAGCTGTTCCCCTCAGTGAACTTTTTTGCCGCCGTAGAAACAGATTGCCAAATGCACCGTCGGACGCAAGAACCAAAAGCAGGCACGTAAACGCCTGCGATTTGGGCAAAATATTCAGTGGCAATGACTTAGCGTTTTTACATCGCCCTAATATTAGGCATCTTAGCCAAAAGATTTCTTCTCAGGAAAAGTAATTGACAGAAAATGCCTCTCGCTCAAGGATGGCGCGCCTTGCAGAGCCTGAGGGGACGCAAAGAATGAGCCCGACGCAATTGCGCCAGTCGATCCTGAACGAGCGCCATCGCGCGCTCGGGTCGAAGCTTGAAGAATCCTGGAACGACACCGCTTTGCCCCAGCATTACGCCACCGATCCCTATGAGGAGACGGCGGCGGTGCGCACCCGCGCCGGCCTCATCGACGTGTCGGCGCTGAAAATCGTGAATGTCTCCGGCCCCGACGCAACCGCCTTCCTCAACCGCCTCGTCACCTCCGACGTTGCAAAGATCGCGCCCGGCCGTTCCATGATCTCCTCCATGGTGGGGGAAGACGGCGGGCTGATCGACGACGTGCTGATCTATTGCGACAGCCCCACCGCCTATCGCCTCTCCCACGGCGGCGGCGCCACCGAGGAGGTGCTCCCGCTCCTCACCGAGGGGCTGGACGTCACCTTCGCGCGCGACGACGACGTGCATATCCTTTCCCTGCAAGGGCCGAAGGCGCTGGAAATCCTGCAGCCGGACACGCCGCTGGATGTGGCCGCCCTTCCCTATTTCGGCCATGCGCGCACCACCCTCTACGGTATCGACGTTTCCCTCGCGCGCGGCGGCTATTCCGGCGAGCGCGGCTATGAGGTGTTCGTCAAGGCCAAGGACGCGGTCGAGGTGTGGGACAAGATTCTGGAGGCCGGCAAGCCGTACGGCATCATGCCGGTGTCGTGGGATTGCCTGGACATCGGCCGCGTGGAAGCCGCTTTGCTGTTCTTCCCCTTCGACATGCCGCACAAGGACACCACCCCCTGGGAAGTGCTGATGGACTGGACCGTGGACCTCTCCAAGCCGGATTTCCGCGGCAAGGAGGCCCTCATCCGCCGCAAGGGCACGGAGCGCACCCACCAGGCCGGGCTGGAGGTGATGCATTCCGCCGCCATCACCCCCGGCGCGAAGATCCTCAAGGACGGACAGGAAGTCGGCACGGTGAATTCCACCGTGTTCAGCCAGCACCTGATGAAATCGCTGGCGCTGGTTTCGCTGTTGCCCAGCCTCACCGCGCTCGGCACCGCCGTCACCGTGGTGGACGACGGCAAGAGCTATGAGGCGAATGTGGTGCGCACGCCCTTCTACGACCCCATGCGCCTGCGCACCCATCCGCTCGACGAGCGCGGCTGAGCGGCGCGTTCGTCCCGCGCCCATCTGCTGCACGACCGACCTCTCCCCGGCGGGGAGAGGTGATTTCGAACCTCCCCTTTCCCTACGGCAGTGAGGGCCGGGATGCGAGGCGATTCATCCCGCAAAGCCCGCTGCGGCCCACGCCCGCATGTCCCTGTTCAACATCTCTATTTGGCTAAAAATGCTGATCGCCGCCCGGCCAGTGCTTCTGCTATGCTCAAGTCGCAGAACGACCGGCATCGAGGCGGACATTGGTGATCTACATATCCAGGCAGATTTCCCGCCACGTCGGCGGCTCCGCCATCGTGCAGACCAAGCGTGCCGCACTCCCCTCCGCCCTGCCCTTCCTCGCCCTGCTTCTCGCCGCCGCCACCTTGCTTTCGGCCTGCGCCGACCGGCCGGGCGCCGACGTGCTGGCCCCCAACCTCACCGAGGCGCCGGGCGCCAAGCCGCATACCGTCCTCGTCGCCACCACCCGCGCGCGCGACCCGCGACCCGGCACCCTGTTCAGCGGCGAGCGCGGGAACGGGCTCGACTTTGCCACCGTGACGCTGACCGTGCCGCCCGCGCACCAGCCCGGCGGCATCGAATGGCCCAAGCAGGCGCCCGGCAATCCCGCCACCGACATGGTGGTGCACGAAGCGGTCTATCGCGACACCGACCAGGAATTCGTGCGCGACCTCAATGCCCAGCTCGCCCTGCTGCCGGCCGGCAGCCGCAACGTTCTGGTGTTCGTCCACGGCTACAACACCATGTTCTCCGAGGCGCTCTACCGCCTGACGCAGATGGCCCACGATTCGGATGTGCCGGGCGTTCCGGTGCTGTTCAGCTGGGCCTCGCGCGGCAAGACCGAGGATTATGTCTACGACAACAACAGCGCCACCGCCGCGCGCGACAATCTGGAGCGCACGCTCAGCCTGGTAGCCTCCAGCAAGGCGGAGAAGATCACCATCATGGCCCATTCCATGGGCAATTGGGTGACCGTGGAGGCGCTGCGGCAGATGAAGATCGGCGGCAAGGGCATCCCCCCCAACCGCATCGGCAATGTGGTCCTGGCCGCGCCGGATATCGACGTGGACGTGTTCAAGTCCCAGCTGAAGCGGTTCGGCAAGCCGGAAAAACCGTTCATCGTCATCATCTCGCGCGACGATAAGGCGCTCGGCTTTTCCGACTTTCTGGCCGGCGGCAAGGTGCGGCTTGGCGCTTATACCAATGACAACGAACTCGTGGGGCTGGGCGCGGTGGTCGTCGACATGACCAATGTGAAGGCCATGGACCCGATGAACCACGGCAAGTTCGCACAGCTGGTGGCGCTTGCGCCCTCGCTGCGCGGCCAATTGGCCGCCCGCGGCGCCGAGGTGGGCAACCAGCCGACCAATATCGAGCTCGACGGCATCCACATTTATGGCTTCAACCAGAATATCGGGCCCCTGCCCGCCGCGCCCCCGGCGCCGGCGGCGACCGCGGCCGCATCCACCGCGGCGGCGCAATAGCCCCGGCCCTCACGCCTCGGGCGCGGCTTGGGGTGTTCCTTCGGGGAATCCTTGGGGCGTGCCGCCGGGGGTGCCCTGCTCTTGCAGGATGGTGAGCTTCTTGACCGTCAGCTCATCGATGGTGAGCGTGCGAATGCGCGCCCGCTTGATGGCGAGCCGGCCGATGGCCAGCGCTCCGATGGCGAGCGCGCCGACCGCCAGGGCCCCCACCGCGAAAGCGCCGAACGACACGGCGCCGGCCGCCGAGGCGCCGATCACGGACGCCTTGGCGCTGGAGACGGAAACATCGGAACGGCGCGGCATGATGGGCTCTCCCGGCACGGCGTGGCGCGGGCGGCGATGACGTCCGCGCCCCTTTCGACCCGAGTTTAAATCGGATCGGCGGCCGGGGGGAGCATGGAACGCACCCCCGCCATGCCGCCGGCCGCACACCCGCCGATCGCGCCCGTTCAGGCGACGCCGTATTGCTTGAACCAGGCGAGCATGCGCTTCCAGCCGTCCTCGGCCGCTTCCTTGCGATAGCTCGGGCGGTAGTCGGCATGGAAGGCGTGGGGCGTGTCGGGATAGAGCACGATCTCCACCGTCTTGCCGGCGGCACGCGCCGTGTCGCGCTGCTTCTCCACGTCCGCGACCGGAATGCCGGTGTCGGCGGCGCCATAGAGGCCGAGCACCGGGGCCTTGATCTCCGCCGCCACATCGCCGGCGGTCTTGGGCTGGATGTCGGTGCGCGCGCCGCCGATGGGGCCGTACCAGGCGACGGCCGCCTTCAGCTTGGGATTATGTGCCGCATAAAGCCACACGGAGCGCCCGCCGCGGCAGAAGCCGGTGATGCCGAGCCGGTTTTCATCGCCCTTGGAGCTTTTCACCGCCCAGGCCACCGCCGCATCGAGATCCGACAGCATTTCCGCATCGGGCTTCTTGGAGATGACGTCTCGGACGATCTGCTGGATGTCGGTCATGCCCGTGAGATCGCCCTGGCGGGCATAAAGCTCGGGGGCGACGGCGCAATAGCCCTGCTTAGCGAGGCGGCGGCAGATGTCCTTGATATATTCGTGGACGCCGAAAATCTCCTCCACCACGATCACCAAGGGAAACGGGCCGTTGCCCTGCGGCATGGCGCGATAGCCGGGCATGTCGCCGTCGGCGGTGGGGATCTTCACTTCCCCGGCGACGAGGCCGACGGCATCGGTGTGGATGGCCTGGGCTTCCACGGAGGTGGTGGCGAGGGTGAAGCCGGCGATCAGGCCGGTCATGACGAAGCCGCGCCGGGAAAGGGGTTCGCGCACCAATCCCTCGAGCCCTTCCAGGGCGGGATCGGCGGCAGGCGCGATGGGCGTGGAATCCATGGCGATATCCTCGTGCTGGCCGCAGGCAAAGCGGCCGCGTCATTTGGCACGGGATCATGGCGGGAGGTAGGGGGGAGGGTTCTCGATTACCGGGCGACGCGAACACCTGCGCGTGATCGGGGGGCTACGGCTTGCTCGCGCACCTCGGGCGAAATTGTTCACCGCCCCGCTCGTCATGGCTACATCTTCTCAGGAGTTGGAGCCTCCCGATAAACACGGCAGGTCACGGGCGGCCGCTTTCGCCAGCTTCCTCCCTAGCGTTCTCCATTTCAATGGCCACACCCTCTGAGCAGCCAACATCGTTCCGTGCGCGAAGTACAAGAGCAGTAGTGATGACGTTCAACCAGTTGAGCAGTGTCCGAATTTGCCCAGGATTATCTTCTGGCGCTTCTTCCTCGAAATGCAGCGATTCACGTTCGAGGACACCATAGCTCTGGTGGGCGACCCAGGATAGCGGCGGGTAAGCGATGTCGTGAAAGTATTCGCCCAGTGGGGATATTCGAGCTTTCGCCTGAACCGAGGTGAGGAAAGTCTCAAAACCACCGAGTACGCGGCGTTTATATTCCTCATTTGCCCGCTCTTTCGATGTGAGCGTATGACCTTTGAGCGAGCTTAGGCGGGACACAAGTTGGAGGCGCGGGCCGATAAACGAGGGAGCCAACCAGTCCACGTAAAAGCCGAGGAAGGCTTCATAGGCCATACGCACGACCGCGCAGGCGGGCTCTAAGCGCCCCGCGGAAAGCAGTTCCCCGATTGTATCGAGGACACGTTCATGCCGAAGTAGTAGCGCGTGCAGCATCTGGTGATAGTGTACACCGTTATTACTCCCTGCATGGAATGTCCGGATTTCACCTCGGGTGTCGGCGCAGGTGCGCCGCAACACCGCAAGCCCCTCGATATCAGGAGCATTCCAGACGCGGCGCGATGCTGCGTATTGGTTAATCTCTGGGGCCAAAGCGCGATCGTATGAAGCAATGCCCTTTTTCATCCGGCTCCAAATGGATCCTTCCTCCCGTTGCACCTCGCGCGGAGAATAGATCATCGCTGGCGCATATTTGATGCCGAGAGATTCGTAGGCAGCGAGAGCCGCTTCATCGTCCGGGCAAACTAGCTTACTCGGATGTGGACTAAGAGAACTCCAATAAAGCCCTAGCGGTGGTCGGTCCCCACGACGGATAATGGCTTCCAACAGAGGCACATTATGTTGTTTGAGGTTAGAGACATGGACAGTAGCCTGCCCCTCTCGAACAAAGAAGCCGCTGGTTACTAGGTCTGTGCGTATGCGCGTGAAGGCGACCGCAATCGACCCCGCATCCGCTTGTTTCAGTAGTTTGATGAACGGCGGATCGTACCGGAAGTCCGATGGGACCTCAATTTGGTCGATCGGCACCAGCCGGGACGCAGGGCGGCGAAGATGTGAAATTTTTTTGCTCATGGCTTTGTATTGGTTTAGCCCGTGCCAGTCGCCGCCACCTATTTGTTGAGCGTTTTACCACATCGCAGGGGATTTGCCTGCAGCCCCTCAAACCTCCACCGGCGCCCACAGCACATCGTCCACGCTGCGCGCGCCGCTTGCCAGCATGGCCAGGCGGTCCAGCCCCAGGGCGCAGCCGCTGGCGGGGGGCATGAAAGCGAGGGCGGCCAGAAAGCCTTCGTCCAGGGGATAGCGCTCGCCATAGAGGCGGGCCTTTTCCGCCATCTCCACTTCGAAGCGGCGGCGCTGCTCGTGCGGGTCGGTCAGTTCGCCGAAGGCATTGGCCAGTTCCACCCCGCAGGCATAAAGCTCGAACCGCTCGGCGACGCGCGGGTCGGCGGGTTTGGGCCGGGCCAGGGCCGCCTCGCTGGTGGGATAGTCGCACAGTAGCGTCGCCCGCCCCCGGCCGAGATGGGGCTCGATGCGCTCCACCAGCACCTTGGAGAAAATGTCCGCCCAGGTGTCGTCCTCCGCCACCCGCACCCCGGCCGCGCGCGCCGCCTGCGCCAGGGGGGCGGCCTGCGGCTCCTCCCCCGGCGCGGCCAGCAAGGGCGAAAGCGCGATGCCGGCATGGCGGGCGAAGGCGTCCACAAGGGTGAGCCGCTCGGGCGGTGCGAACGGGTCGCAGTCCTGTCCGCGCCAGGAAAAGCGCTCCACGCCCCCCGCCCGCGCGGCGAGCGCCAGGAGCGCGGCGCAATCCTCCATCAGGGTTTCATAGGGCTCCCCCGCCCGATACCATTCCAGCATGGTGAATTCGGGATGGTGGGTGGCGCCGCGCTCGCGATCGCGGAACACGCGGGCGAGCTCGAAAATGCGCGTCTCCCCCGCCGCCAGCAGCTTCTTGGCCGTGAACTCGGGCGAGGTGCGCAGATAAAGCGGCGTCAACACCCCATCCGGCGCGCGCCAAGTGGTTGAAAAGGCGTGCAGATGCGCCTCGTTGCCGGGCGAGATCTGGAGGATCGGCGTCTCCACCTCGGTGAAGCCCTCGGCCTCGAAATGGGCGCGAATGGCCTTGGTGATGCGGCCCCGCGCGGCGAGGAACGGGCGCCGGTCCTGGTGGCGATCCGGGCTCCACCAGGGGGAGGGAGCGGCGCTCAAAACTGTGGGCCGCGCGGAAAAACACTTGCGTCGGCGCACAAAAGCAGCCGGCAAGGGTGGCGAAAAGCGAGAAGATCGCTATGTTGCGCCCCGATCAAGGGCGCCCGGGCGCCCCAAGCCGTTCGAGGAAGAAACACCGTGGTCAAGGTCATCGCCAGCTCTCTGCGCAAAGGCAATGTGGTCGAAATCGACGACAAGCTCTACGTCATCCTGAGCGCCGAGAACATCCATCCCGGCAAGGGCACGCCCGTCACGCAGATGGACATGCGCCGCATTTCCGACGGGGTGAAGATCTCCGAGCGCTACCGCACCACCGAGCAGGTGGAGCGCGCCTATGTGGAAGACCGTCCGCACACCTATCTCTACCAGGACAGCGACGGCTACACCTTCATGAACCCGGAGAATTACGACCAGATCACCGTGCCCAAGGACGTGATCGGCGATATGGCCGTCTATCTCCAGGAAGGCATGGAGTGCATGATCTCCATGCACAACGGCGTCGCCATCGCCATCGAGCTGCCCCAGCGCGTGACGCTGGAGATCGTCGATACCGAGCCGACCGTGAAGGGGCAGACCGCCTCCTCCTCCTACAAGCCGGCCATGCTCTCCAACGGCGTGCGCACCATGGTGCCGCCCCACATCGCCACCGGCACCCGCGTGGTGGTGATGACCGCGGACGCCTCCTACGTGGAACGCGCCAAGGACTGATCCCTCCCCCTCGGGTGCGGGGGATTATTTCACTTTTTCTGCATGTTGAATATGCGCGCGGCCGCCCGGTTTGCGCGCATTTTCATTTCCACGCGGAACATTCGGGCGAATAGGTGGTTTAGTCCGGTGGACATTTGCTGAGGGGCGGCACGAAACATGACTTTGTCGGGCAAGCGCGTGCTCGTCGCGGAAGATGAGATGCTTGTGGCGCTCATTCTGGAAGACGCGCTTTTGCGGCAAAATTGTACCGTTATCGGCCCTACGGGCACCCTCGCCGAGACCGTCGCGGCGGCCCGCACCCTGCCCCTCGACGCCGCCATCCTGGACCGCAACCTCCACGGCGAGGACGTTCTTCCGGCCGCCGAGATTCTCACGCGCCGTGGGATTCCTCTTTTGTTTTGCAGCGGTTACGGGCAAGACTCCGCCTTGCCCGCCCATCTGCGCACGGTGCCGGTGCTCCTGAAGCCCTATCTCGAGGCGAGCGTGATCGCCGCCATATGCGGGCTCTTTTCGGCCCCCGCCCAGCCGGTCGTCCCACCGACCTGAGCCTTGAAAAGGCTCACCTTTTTCCCTGATTGGACGAAATACCCAGCCCGGGCGGCGAAATGCCTCTAGGCGCACCTGCCGCATTCCTTTGGTGCTGGAGCCCGGCCTAGAAGTCGGTTACGTTGAGTGCGCGTTGGCCAAGCTCAATCCAATCCGGGCGGGGATAGTGGACCCGCCTCTTCCGCCGAAGGGGGAAGAAGCAATGGATCTCGATCCGGTCGTTCTGGCGCGTCTACAATTCGCGTTCACCGTGTCTTTCCACATCATCTTCCCGAGTTTCACCATCGGGCTATCCGCTTTTATTGCGACGCTAGAACTCTTGTGGATCAAGACGGACCGCGACGTCTTCCATCGCCTCTCCCGTTTCTGGACCAAGATCTTCGCCGTGAGCTTCGCCATGGGCGTGGTCTCGGGCATTGTCTTATCCTATCAGTTCGGCACCAATTGGAGCCGCTTCTCCGAGGTGACGGGCAGCGTCATCGGCCCGCTGATCGGCTTCGAGGTGCTGACGGCCTTCTTCCTGGAGGCGACCTTCCTGGGCGTGATGCTGTTCGGCTGGAACCGCGTGCCCCGCTGGCTGCATGTGCTGGCCTGCGTGATGGTCGCGGTCGGCACCGCCATGTCGGCCTTCTGGATCCTCTCCGCCAATTCCTGGATGCAGACGCCGACCGGCTATGAGATGCGCGATGGCCTCGCCTATCCCCTTGACTGGCTTGAGATTATCTTCAATCCCAGCTTCCTGCATCGTCTGCCGCACATGCTGCTCGCGGCATATCTTACCACCTCCCTGGTGGTGCTGGCGGTGGGCGCGCGCTATCTGCTGGCGGGCAAGTTTCCGGAAGAATCCCGCGTCATGATGCAGATGGCGATCGGCATGCTGGCCATCGTCGCGCCGATCCAGGCCTATGTGGGCGATGCCCATGGGCTGAACACCGCGAAGTATCAGCCGGCAAAGATCGCCGCCATCGAAGCCCATTGGGACGGCTCGAAGCCCGCGCCCCTGGTTCTTTTTGCCTGGCCTGATGCAAAGGCGGAGAAGAATCTCTTCGAGATCTCAATCCCGCGCGGCGCTTCGTTGATGATCACCCATTCCCTGGATGGGCTGTTCCCTGGGCTGAAGGACTTTGCTCCGAATGACCGGCCGCCCGTCATCGGCCCCTTCTTCGGCTTCCGCGCCATGGTAGGCATCGGCGTGCTGATGATCCTGTTCGGCTGGGTCGGCGCCTTCCTGCTCTACAAGCGCAAGCTTTACGATAGCCGGTGGTACCTTTACCTCGCTCATCTCGCATGGCCCCTGGGCTTTCTCGCCATCCTTTCAGGCTGGATCGTCACGGAGCAAGGTCGCCAGCCCTGGCTTGCCTACAACATACTGCGTACCGCGGATGCGATTTCCCCGGTGAGTGCGGGGTCGGTCGCTTTTACCTTGGTCTTGTTCGTCCTCGTCTATGGCATCGTCTTCTCGATGGGCATTTATTACATCAACCGCCTGATTGTGAAGGGACCTGGCGGATCCGCCATCGCGCCTTCCGGCAATGACACGCCGAGCCGCCCCATCGCAGCCGCGCATGAAGCCGGCCGCGAAGCCATCGCATCCGGTTCGTGAGGAGAATAGGCCATGGAATGGTATCTCCCCGTCATCTGGTCGCTCATCATCGCGGTGGCGGTGGTCATGTACGTGGTGCTCGACGGTTTCGACCTCGGCATCGGCATCCTGTTCCCGTTCGCAAAGGAAGAGCGCGAGCGCGACCAGATGATGAATACGGTCGCCCCGTTCTGGGACGGCAACGAAACCTGGCTGGTGCTCGGTGGCGGCGGTCTTTGGGTCGCCTTTCCCAAAGCCTATGCGGTGGTAATGCCGGCGCTTTACTTGCCCATCATCATCATGCTGTTGGCCTTGGTATTTCGTGGGGTCGCCTTCGAATTCCGGTGGGTGGCGCTGACCAGCCGGCGATGGTGGAACCTGTCCTTCTCCGCCGGCTCCACCCTTGCCGCCTTTTGCCAGGGGGTGGTCCTGGGCGGGCTGGTGCAGGGCATCAATGTGCAGAACGGCCAGTTCGCCGGCGGTTCGTTCGACTGGGCGACGCCGTTCGCCCTGCTTTGCGGGGTCAGCGTGGTGGGCGGCTATGCCCTCCTGGGCAGCACTTGGCTCCTCATGAAGACCGACGGCCCGGTTGCGGCCCAGGCGCGGAAGACCGCACTGACACTGCTTCCGGTGGTTCTTGGCTTCATGGCCATCGTTAGCCTGTGGACACCGCTGGCCTTCGACCGCATCGCCCAGCGCTGGTTCGTGACCCCGAACATCTTCTATCTCGCGCCGGTCCCGCTGGTCACGGCCGCGGTGGCCTATCTGGTGTGGCGCGGCTTGAAGGGAACGGCGGAATATGCCCCCTTCTTTGGCTGTATCGCCTTGTTCGTTCTGGGCTTCCTGGGGCTCGGCATCTCCACCTTCCCCTATCTCGTGCCGCGCAGCCTCACGGTGTGGCAGACCGCCGCCGCCGCGCCGAGCCAGATCCTGATGCTGTTCGGCGTCATTTTCCTGCTGCCGGTCATCCTCGGCTACATCGTGTTCGTCTACTGGCTGTTCCGCGGCAAGGTGCGCGAGGGCGAAGGCTACCACTGACCCAATGCGCGGGTGCCTCACCCGCGCGCGGTGAGGCCCCCCGCCTTCTCGATAAAGCGCGTCACCACCTCCACCCCGATGGCGTTGCGGATGGAGGAGAAGACGTACGGCCGCCCGGCGCGCATGCGCTGGGTGTCCGCCTCCATCACCGAGAGGTCGGCGCCCACCATCGGAGCAAGGTCGGTCTTGTTCACCACCAGCAGGTCCGAGCGGGTAATGCCCGGTCCGCCCTTGCGCGGGATTTTCTCGCCCCCCGCGACATCGATCACATAGATGGTGAGGTCGGCCAGCTCCGGGGAAAAGGTGGCGGCGAGATTGTCTCCGCCGGATTCGATCAAGACGATGTCCAGATTGGGGAATTTGGCCTGCATATCGGCCACCGCCCGCAGATTGATGGACGCGTCCTCGCGGATCGCCGTGTGCGGGCAGCCGCCAGTCTCCACCCCGAGGATGCGCTCCGGCTCCAGCGCGCCGGCCACCGTGAGGATGCGCGCATCCTCCTTGGTGTAGATATCGTTGGTGATGGCGCAGATGTCGTAGCGGTTGCGGAAGGCCTTGCACAGCGCTTCCATCAGCGCCGTCTTGCCCGATCCCACCGGGCCGCCGATGCCGACGCGAAGCGGACCATTTGCCGATGTGCTCATGAGCGGAACAGCCTCGTATATTGGGTTTCGTGTCGGAACGAGCCGAGATCGGCCCGGAAGGTCGCGCTGCCCAGGTCGTCCAGGGTAAGCGCGGGAATGTCGGCCGCCAGCACCTGCACTTTCGGCGCGAGAGCGGCCACGACCCGCGTTCCCGCCGTCTGGCCGATGGGGGCGAGGCGGATCGCGGCGGATACCAGATTCTGCATCATCGCCAAGAGGAAAGCTCCGAGCGCCAGCTGCGGCGGCACGCCATGGGCGGCGGCGGCAAGGCCCACCGCCACGGGATAGGCCACCTCACCCTTGAGCAGGCCGGCCTGCGCGAGCAGAGCGGCAGCCGGCCAGGCGGCGCACACGGCGTCAAGAAAGCTGCGCCCCTGCTGGCAGGTCTCCAGCCGCAGCTCGGCCGAAGGGGCGAGCGCGACCGCAAGGGCATTGACTTCGATCAGACGCGCACCGTCCCCCGCCCCGGCCGCCGCCATCGCTTGCGCGAACAGAATGCCGTCGTTGCGGCCGAGGCCGTGCAGGAGCAGGTCTTCCAGCCAGCCGGCAAGGTCCGCATCGGTGCGGATGTCGCCGGCCTCCACGGCCCATTCCAGAGCGTGGGAATAGGCGTAGGCGCCCACGGGAAAGGCCGGGGAAAGCCACGCCAGGAGCGGGAGAATATCGGCCGGCCCGGTTTGCGGGACGGCGGCATGATCAGCCATGGCGATGGGAGGGATCCCGGCCGTGGCTATGGTCATGGGAATGATCGTGGTCGTGAGAATGGTCATGGCCGCACTCCGGCCCGTGCACATGGGCGGAGGCGCTGGCGGAGGCGGCCGTCGCTTCGCCGTGATGCCCGTGGTCGTGATGCGCATGATCGCCGTGGGTGTGATCGTGACCGGCCTGATGATGGGCATGGCCGTGATCATGGCTATGGTCGTGGCCGCAACCGCACGCGTGCGCGCCCGCGTGCGCCTCGGCGTGGGCGTGATGCTCGTGGCCGTGATGGTCATGGACGTGATGGTCATGGCCGTGATGGTCATGGCCGGCGTGCCCATGGTCATGATCGTGGGAATGCCCATGATCATGAGCGTGCCCATGGGCTTCCGCCGCCTCATAGGCGCCGCGCTCGGGGCGGAAGGGCCGCAGCACCGGGGCAGCGCTGGCGCCGAGGCCGCGCACCATTTCCACCAGCACATGGTCATAGGCGATATAAAGCGCGTCCTCCGTGATCTCGGTGGGCACATGGCGGTTGCCCAGGTGCCAGCCCACTTTCATCAGCCGCAGCGGGCTTCCCGTGCGCACCTCGATCAGTTTCTCGGGCGCGGCTTCCACGCGCACCAGCGAGCCGTCTTCCAGCTTCAGCGCATCGCCATGGTCCAGCAGCGTCGCCTTCTCCAGGTCCAGCAGGAAATCCAGGCCCTTGGCCCCGGTCATGGCGACGCGGCGGCGATGCCGCGCCTGATGGTCGAGCAGGATGGTGTCCACCACCTTCTCCTCGCGGACGGCGGCACGGCGAACGACGGCGGTGGCACGAAGCATGGAAAAACCTCAGAACAGGAAATAGCGCTGCGCCATGGGGAGAACCTCCGCCGGCTCGCAGACGAGCAATTCCCCGTCGGCGCGCACGTCATAGGTCTCGGCGTCCACCTCGATATGGGGCGTCGCGCCGTTCAACACCATATCCTTCTTGCCGATGCCGCCGCGCACATTTTCCACCGCCACCAATTGCTTGGCGACCTGGAGCTTCGCCGCCAGCCCGTCCTCGATCGCCGCCTTGGAGACGAAAGTCAGCGAAGAGCCCGTGCGCGCCCGCCCGTAGGCGCCGAACATGGGGCGGTAATGCACCGGCTGCGGGGTGGGAATGGAGGCGTTCGGATCGCCCATTTGCGCCACGGCGATCACTCCGCCCTTCAGCACCAGGTCCGGCTTCACGCCGAAGAAGGCCGGCGACCACAGCACGAGGTCGGCGAGCTTGCCCGGCTCCACCGAGCCGATGTGCTTCGACATGCCATGGGCGATGGCGGGATTGATGGTGTATTTCGAGATGTAGCGGCGGGCGCGCAGATTGTCGTTGTCACCCGTTTCGCCAGGCAGGGCGCCGCGCTGGCGCTTCATCTTGTCGGCGGTCTGCCAGGTACGGATCACCACCTCGCCCACGCGGCCCATGGCCTGGCTGTCCGAGCTCATCATGGAGAGCGCGCCGAGGTCATGGAGAATATCCTCCGCAGCGATGGTCTCCTTGCGGATGCGGCTTTCCGCAAAGGCGAGATCCTCCGCGATGGAGGGGTCGAGATGGTGGCACACCATGAGCATGTCCAGATGCTCGTCGATGGTGTTGCGCGTATAGGGCCGCGTCGGATTGGTGGAGGACGGCAGCACGTTCGGCAGGCCGGCCACCTTGATGATGTCCGGCGCATGCCCGCCGCCCGCGCCCTCGGTATGGAAGGCGTGGATCGTGCGGCCCTTGAAGGCGGCGATGGTGTCCTCCACGAAGCCGCTCTCGTTCAGCGTGTCGGAATGGATCATCACCTGCACGTCGAAGGCGTCCGCCACCGAAAGGCAGCAATCGATGGCGGCGGGGGTCGTGCCCCAATCCTCGTGTAGCTTGAGCGCACAGGCGCCCGCCCGCACCATCTCCTCCAGCGATGCGGGCAGCGAGGCATTGCCCTTGCCCGCGAAGGCAAGGTTCATCGGGAAGGCGTCGGCCGCCTCGATCATGCGGGCGATATGCCAGGGGCCGGGCGTGCACGTGGTGGCGAAGGTGCCGGTGGCCGGTCCGGTGCCGCCGCCCAGCATGGTGGTGACGCCGGAGGCCAGCGCCTCCTCGATCTGCTGCGGGCAGATGAAATGAATGTGGCTGTCGAACCCGCCGGCGGTGAGGATCTTGCCCTCCCCCGCGATCACCTCCGTGCCGGGGCCGATGATGATGTCCACCCCGCCCTGCACATCGGGATTGCCGGCCTTGCCGAGCTTCACGATGCGCCCGCCGGAGAGGCCCACGTCGCATTTCACGACGCCCCAATGGTCCAGCACCACCGCATTGGTGATCACCGTGTCCACCGCGCCGTTGGCGTTTGTGACCTGACTCTGGCCCATGCCGTCGCGGATCACCTTGCCGCCGCCGAACTTCACCTCCTCACCATAGATGGTGAAGTCCTTCTCCACCTCGATCACCAGGGACGTATCCGCAAGGCGGATCTTGTCGCCGGTGGTGGGGCCGAACATGTGCGCATAAGCGGAACGGGGCAGGTGGGCGGGGGTGGACATGGGCTCATCCTGGTCAGAACCGATTGTGCCGGTTCACATAGGCGATGGTCCGGCCGTTCAGGCCGTCGAATGCCGGCGGGCAGGCCTCACAATTTTCCCGAGACCGCGCCCCGGAAACCGAACACTTCACGCTTGCCGCCGAACGGCACCAGCGTGACTTCCCGCGTGGCGCCGGGTTCGAAGCGCACGGCGGTGCCGGCGGCGATGTCGAGCCGCATGCCGCGCGTCTTGTCGCGGTCGAAGGCAAGCGCCGGGTTGGTCTCGAAGAAATGATAGTGGCTGCCGACCTGGATCGGCCTATCGCCGGTATTGGCCACCGTTAGCGTCACCCGCTCCGCGCCCTCGTTGAACACGATCTGCCCCGGCGCGGTGACGATCTCCCCAGGCACGTCGTCGGAGGCTTCGCCGCGGATGGGATGGTGCACGGTGACGAGCTTGGTGCCATCGGGAAAGGTCGCCTCCACCTGGATATCGTGGAGCATCTCGGCAATGCCCGGCATCACCTGATCGGTGGTGAGCACATGGGCACCCGCGGACATGAGATCGGCCACCGTGCGCCCGTCGCGCGCGCCTTCCACCACGAAATCGGTGATGAGGGCCACCGCCTCGGGGAAATTGAGCTTCACGCCACGGGCGAGGCGCTTGCGCGCCACTTCCGCCGCCATGGCGATGAGCAGCTTGTCCTTTTCGCGCGGCGTCAGCAGCAAGGCCTATCTCCTCAGGAAGCCCAGACGCGGGGCAGCGGCGCACCCCGGAACGTCATCAAAAACGAGGTGGCGTCGCGCCGCAACATCTCGATGTCCTCGGCAAGCCAGCGCACCACAAGAAGTCCGTTCCAGGCGCTCGCGCCGCACGCGCTGGCGCATGTTCCGAGCGCCGCGCGCACATCCTCGAGCCGCGCTTCTGCGTCGGGCGCCACATAGAGCAAGGTGGCCAGCGCATGTCGGCCGTTGGCGATCGCAGGCTTGGCCAGAAGGGTGCCGATGGGACCGGCCAGCCGCAGCGCGTCGGCATAGATCAGGCCGCCGCCGCGCCGCACCCGCCATTGGTCGACCAACGCACCGCCCTTCATCACCTCGCCGCGCGCGGCTCGCCCCAGCACCAGCGCCTCGAAGGCGAGGAACTGGCTTTCGGGCGCAAGGTCCACCTCGTACCGGCGGGCCAGGCGCGCCTGGTCGAACAGGATCGTTTCCTGCGGCAGCCAATGCAGGGCAGCACCATGGCCGGCGGCGAGCCGCACATGGATCGACGCCTCTTCTGCATCGGACCGGTAAACTTTCTCGGCAGCCGGGGTGGAGATCGTCAGCCGCGCGCCGTCGCGTGCATCGATCTCGATGGCAAACGTATCGCCGCAGGCGACCCCGCCGGAGGTGTTGACGATCACCGCCTCCATGTCGCCGCCGTCGCTGCGCGGCAGGCGACCGCGCAAAGCGCCCTGCTCCTCAAGCTCCTGCAAGTGGGTTCGCCCGCGCGCCCCGGCTGCGGCGATCCGAAGGCGCCCCACGCTGCGCTGGCGCTTCGGCGCTGCGCTCATCAGGATCGGGGGCAAATCCTCAGATCGCCATGAGGCGGCGGACGTCATCCCCATCAAGCCCGCTCCGGTCCCCGCTCGCCACCACCTCGCCGCGCTCCATCAGAATGAAGCGGTCGGCCAAATCGCGGGCAAATTCGAAATATTGCTCCACCAGTACGATGGCCATATCCCCCTTGTCGCGCAAATAGGAAATGGCCCGGCCGATATCCTTGATGATGGACGGCTGGATGCCCTCGGTCGGCTCGTCCAACACCAGCAGGCGCGGACGCGTCACGAGAGCACGGCCGATGGCCAATTGCTGCTGCTGCCCGCCGGAAAGGTCACCGCCGCGCCGGCCCATCATGGACTTCAGCACCGGGAACAGCTCGAAAATCTCGTCCGGCACATATTTGTCCTTCCGGGCGAGGCGGGCGAAGCCGGTCTCCAGATTCTCCTTCACGCTCAGCAGCGAAAACACCTCCCGCCCCTGGGGCACGAAGCCGATGCCGAGCGCGGCACGATCCGGTGTCGGCAAGCGGGTGATGTCACGGCCATCGAAATTTATCGAGCCGCCGGCGATGGCGCGCTGGCCGACGATAGCGCGCAGCAGAGAGGTCTTGCCGACCCCGTTGCGGCCGAGCACACACGTCACCTGCCCCGGCATCGCCTCCAACGAAACGCTGCGCAAGGTGTGGGCGGCGCCGTAATAGAGATCGAGATTCTCGACCTTCAGCATCCCTCACCTCCCCAGATAGACTTCGATGACGCGCTCGTCGGCGCTCACCTGATCGAGCGGCCCTTCCGCGAGCACGGAGCCTTCGTGCAGCACCGTTACCTTCACGTCCAGGTCGCGCACGAATTGCATGTCGTGCTCCACCACCACAACGGCGCGGGTCTTGGCGATCTCGCGCAGCAGTTCGGCGGTGTCGGCGGTCTCCTGGTCGGTCATGCCGGCGGCGGGCTCATCCACCAGCAGAAGCCGCGGCTCCTGCGCCAGCAGCATGCCGATTTCCAGCCATTGCTTCTGCCCATGGCTGAGCTCCGAGGCTTTGCGGCCGCGATGGTCCTTCAGGCGGATACGCTCCAGCAGCGCATCGATGCGCTCGCGCTCATGCGCCGTGCGACGCCAATAGATGTTGGAGAAAGGCCGCCGGTCCGCCTTCACCGCCAGCAGCAGATTGTCTTCCACCGTGTGCATGTCGAACACGGTCGGGGTCTGGAATTTGCGGCCGATGCCGAGTTCCGCGATGGCCGCCTCGTCCAGGCGCGTCAGGTCGTGCACGCCGGCGAACAGGGCCTCGCCCTTGGTGGGGCGGGTCTTGCCGGTGATGACGTCCATCATGGTGGTCTTGCCGGCGCCGTTGGGACCGATGATGGCCCGCATCTCGGCTTCCTCGATGGTCAACGACAAGGCGTTGAGCGCGCGGAAACCGTCGAACACCACCGAGACATTGTCGAGATACAACAGCGATTGGGCAAGGATCGGGGTGAGGGCTTGGCTTGCTTCCATGGTCTCACTCCGCCGGCTTGGCCGAAGCCACGGCACTTGGCGCGGGCTTGTGGCGTTTGGCCGAAAGGCTGCCCCACAAGCCGAGCACGCCACGCGGCAGGAACAATGTCACCAGCACGAACAGCGCGCCGAGGGCGAACAGCCAGGCTTCCGGCAGCACGCCGGTGAACCAGGTCTTGCCCGCATTCACGATCAGCGCGCCGAGCGCCGCCCCCACCAGCGTGCCACGCCCGCCGACCGCCACCCAGATGACGATCTCAATGGAATTGGCCGGGGCGAACTCGCCGGGATTGATAATCCCCACCTGCGGCACATACAGCGCCCCCGCCGCGCCCGCGAGCATGGCCGAGACGGTCCAGGCCAGCAGCTTGTAGTTCGCGACCCGGTAGCCGAGGAACCGCGTGCGGCTTTCCGCATCGCGCACCGCGACCAGTACCTTGCCGTATTTGGAGGTCACCAGCGCCCGGCACAGCAGATAGCCCGCCGCCAGCGCGATTGCGGAGAGGACGAACAAGGCCACGCGCGTGCCGTCGGCGGAGATGGAGAAACCGAGGATGTCCTTGAAATCGGTCAGGCCGTTATTGCCGCCGAAGCCCATGTCGTTGCGGAAGAATGCCAGCATCAGCGCAAACGTCATGGCTTGCGTGATGATGGAAAGGTACACGCCGGTGACGCGCGAGCGGAAGGCGAACCAGCCGAACGCGAAGGCGAGGATGCCGGGAACCACCAGGGCCATGATCATGGCGAACGGAAACCAGTCGAACCCATACCAGAACCAGGGCAGTTCCTTGTAATTGAGGAACACCATGAAATCCGGCAGCACCGGGTTGCCGTAGACGCCCCGCGCGCCGATCTGGCGCATCAGATACATACCCATGGCGTAGCCGCCGAGCGCGAAGAACGCGCCGTGGCCCAGCGAGAGCACCCCGCAATAACCCCACACCAAATCCACCGATACCGCCAGCAGCGCATAGCAGAGATATTTGCCCAGCAGCGGCACGAGATAGTTGGAGATGTGGAACGGGCTACCCGCCGGCACCACCAGATTGGCGATGGGCACAAGGATGGCCGCGGCGGCCACCAAGACCAGAAAGATCGCCCCAGGGCGATCAACGATGCCGAGGCCCTTCATGATTCCACCGCCCGGCCCTTGAGCGCGAACAAGCCGCGCGGGCGCTTCTGAATGAACAGGATGATGAACACCAGCAGCGCGATTTTCGCGAGCACCGCGCCCGCGAACGGCTCCAGCAGCTTGTTGGCGATGCCGAGGCTGAAGGCGGCGACCAACGTGCCCCAGAGATTACCGACGCCGCCGAACACCACCACCATGAAGCTGTCTATGATATAGCCCTGGCCGAGGTTCGGGCTCACATTGTCGATCTGCGAGAGCGCCACGCCGGCGATGCCGGCGATGCCCGAACCGAGCCCGAAGGTGAGCGCATCGATGCGGCCGGTGCGGATGCCCATGGCGCCGGCCATGCGGCGGTTCTGGGTGACGGCGCGCACATAAAGGCCGAGGGAAGTGCGCTTCAGCACCACCAGGAGCGCGAAGAACACGCCGAGCGCGAAGATGATGATGCACAGGCGGTTATAGGTGATCGACAATTGCCCGAGCTGGAACGCCCCGGACATCCAGGACGGCGCTCCAACTTCTTTGTTGGTGGGGCCGAAGATTGTGCGCGTCGCCTGCTGAAGCATCAGCGAGATGCCCCAGGTGGCCAGCAGGGTTTCCAGCGGGCGGCCATAGAGGAAGCGGATCACCGTGCGCTCGATGGCGATGCCGACCACGCCGGTGAACAGGAAGGCCAGCGGCAAGGCAATGGCCAGGGACCAGTCGAACAGATAGGGCGCCTTGGTGCGGATCAGCTCCTGCACCACGAAGGTGGTATAAGCGCCGAGCATCACCATCTCGCCATGGGCCATGTTGATGACGCCCATCACACCGAAGGTGATGGCGAGCCCGATGGCCGCAAGCAGCAGCACCGAACCGAGCGAGAGTCCGTACCAGACGTTCTGCGCGACGTTCCAGAACGCCAGGGATCGGTTGATCTTGGCGATGCCCGCATCGGCGGCAGTGCGCAGTGCGGGCGAGGCATCCGCAGGGACACCAGCGAGCAGGGCCAGGGCCTCCTGGTCTCCGCGATCAACGATCAGCTTGGTTGCGGCGATGCGGTCGGCCTCCGGCGCATCCGCCTTGGTCAGCACGATGGCGGCCTGGGCCTGGGCCAGTGCATCCTTGATGGCCGGATCGCGCTCCTTCGCTATGGCGGCTTGGAGCGCCGGAAGGGCCGCGAGATCACGCGATTTGAACACGGCTCCCGCGGCCTCGAGGCGCTTTTGCGGATCGGGGCTGACCAGGGCCAGGGCGCCGGCGGCCGCCTCGACGGCACGCCGCACGCGATTGTTGAGACGAACCGTCTTGAGATCCGCGGGGGCGCCGGTCACAGCGGCGCCGGTGGCTGCGTCGGTGAGCGCGCCAGCCTTGGTCTTCACATAAACGGACTTCGTCTCGGGATCGAACACGAGGCGCCCATCTCCGACCGCCTCGACGATCACGGCGGCCTGGGGATTTGGACTGAGGGCGAGGGCAGCGAGCCCCGCCTCGGTATCGGAATAACTGTCGGCGGCAAATTTTGCCACGGCGGGCGCGATATCTGCGGCGCTCTGGCTACGACCCTCGGTCACGAACCCTGGCCCCGCCCCGAGGAGAATCAGGGCCAGCAGGGCGGACAGGGCCAACCGCATCAAGGAAATCGTCATCTCGGCCTCGCCTGGGAGCGGTGGCGATGCGTCCGTCTGCTCCCCCCGAAGCAGACGGACGACGCCGCGACTTGCCTTCTTTCGAAGGCTCACCCAACGCGCGGTGTGCGCGCGGTGGGACGGCTGTTTGGAGCGGTCAAACGCTCACTTGGTGGCGGTGCCGAGGCAGACCTTCTTGACGGAATCATAATTGCCGCACTTCAGCTGCACCCAATCGGCCACCAGGTCCTTCGAACCCTCGAGCTGCTTGGACCAGGCTTCGCCGGGGATCAGGTTCTCGGTCTTCCAAACCACATTGAACTGGCCGTTTTCCTCGATCTCGCCGATGAAGACGGGCTTCGTGATGTGGTGGTTCGGAAGCATTTCCGAGACGCCGCCGGTGAGGTTCGGCTGCTTGGTGCCGGGCAAGGCGTCGATCACCTTGTCGGGGTCAACCGAGCCGGCCTTGGTCACGGCCTGAACCCACATGTTGAAGCCGATGTAATGGGCTTCCATGGGATCGTTGGTGACGGCCTTCGGGTTCTTCATGAAGGTCTGCCACTGCTTGATGAAGGCGTCGTTTTCCGGCGTCTTGATCGACATGAAGTAGTTCCACGCCGCCAGATGGCCGACCAGCGGCTTGGTGTCGATGCCGGCCAGCTCTTCCTCGCCCACAGAGAAGGCAACGACCGGGATATCGGTCGCCTTGATGCCCTGGTTGGCCAGTTCCTTATAGAACGGCACGTTGGCATCGCCATTGATGGTGGACACCACCGCCGTCTTCTTGCCAGCCGAGCCGAACTTCTTGATGTCGGCGACGATGGTCTGCCAGTCGGACTGACCGAACGGGGTGTAATTGATCATGATGTCCTCGGACTTGACGCCCTTGGACTTCAGATAGGCTTCCAGGATCTTGTTGGTGGTGCGGGGATAGACATAGTCGGTGCCCGCGAGCACCCAGCGCTCCACCTTTTCTTCCTTGGCGAGGTAATCCACCGCCGGAATGGCCTGCTGGTTGGGGGCGGCACCGGTATAGAATACGTTGCGCTCGCTTTCCTCACCCTCATATTGCACGGGGTAGAAGAGGATCGAGTTCAACTCCTTGAAAACCGGCAGAACGGACTTGCGGCTCACCGAGGTCCAGCATCCGAACACCACCGACACCTTGTCCTTGGTGATGAGTTCACGCGCCTTTTCCGCGAACAGCGGCCAGTTGGAAGCCGGATCCACGACGACCGCTTCCAGCTTCTTGCCGAGCACGCCGCCCTTCTTGTTCTGCTCGTCGATCAGCATCAGCATGACGTTCTTCAGCGTGGTCTCGCTGATGGCCATGGTGCCGGAAAGGGAATGCAGGATGCCGACCTTGATGGTCTCCTGCGCCGCGGCGGTGCCGATGCTTGCCGCGAGGGCGGCCGCTGCCGCCAGCGCCCCGATGCCTTTGGTGGTCCGTCCCAGAAATTCGAGCATACGCTCTCTCCGTGTTCGTCGGCCGGCGCGAAGCCAGCGATCACGAAGAGCAAGGGACGTGCCACAATTCTGACAAACCCCGCGAGGGTTCAGCGGCGCGCACTCGGGCCCGGAGGGGCGCCGCCTAATTTGTATACAGCATCGAGAATGTGATTACGAATTAATCTTATGCCTAATATTTGCCCACTGTGCAGCGGCTGTTTGCCCCATCGCGGAAGCGACGGCCCGCTTTCCGGTCGGATCGCGGGCCGGCCGATTAAAGAACGTTGAAGAGGTAAAGCAGAACGATCACCGAAAACGGCACGCCCAGCAACCACAGTACAAAACCGCGCATCGTCTTCACTCCTCTCAGGTTTTGCTCTCTGGAGCTCAAACGCAGCGATTGGGGCGTGCGTTCCCTGCCCTTGCCGGACAATCCTTCCGTATCGCGTTGCGGAACGCTTGACCGCTGACGCAGCACGCTCTTTTGTGCCCCGTTTGCACGAAGCGAGGAAACAGCATGGACTCTCTGCTCGAAGGATACCGTCGGTTCCGCGAAGTCTCGTGGCCCACTCACAAGGATCTTTTCGAGCGCCTCGCCGCGCGAGGCCAGAAGCCCCATACCTTTGTGGTCGCCTGCTCCGATAGCCGGGTGGATCCACAGCTCATCTTCGATGCCGGCCCGGGCGAATTGTTCGTGGTTCGAAACGTCGCCAATCTCGTGCCGCCCTATGAGCCGGACGGCAATTATCACGGCACCAGCGCGGCCCTGGAATTCGCGGTGCGGGTGCTGGAAGTCGAGCGCATCGTCGTGCTCGGCCACGCCCAGTGCGGCGGCGTCCACGCCCTCCTGGAAGGTGCTCCGGCGGTCGCCCGCGACTTCGTCGCGAGCTGGATCACCATCGCCGAGCCGGCGCGGGCCGAAACGCTGAAAGCCGACCTGCCCCCCGCCGAACGACAGCGCTTCTGCGAATTGTGCTGCGTGCGCCTGTCGCTCGACAATCTGCGCACGTTTCCCTGGCTCAGCGAACGGATCGCCCAAGGCAAGCTCGCGCTCCATGGGGCCTATTTCGGAGTCGCCACCGGCAAGCTGGAACTGCTCGACGCGGACGGCACATTTCGCGCCGCATGACCTTGGCGCTCCGCACGGCCCTGTCACACACGCTTTACCCCTTCATCATACAGGCTTGATTTGACATCGTGCGTGGCGTCACACGCCGGGCTGGGAGCTCAGGATCATGAAGCAGGACACCATCGATCCGGTGCAGGCGACGCTGTTGCCTGAAAACGCGGGACGCCGCCACGTCGCCGATATCGTCGAGTTCCTCAATCAAAAGGAGCTCCCGGAGGTGGTGCAGTTCGTCACCACCCTGCCGACCGAATGGGCGGTCGAGGTCCTGGACCAGCCCGATTTCGACCTGGCGTGCGAGGTCATCGAGACGCTGCCCCAGGAGAAGGCGGTGGCGCTGCTGGAAGGCATGTCCAGCGATCGCGCCGCAGATATCCTACGCTGGATCGATGATCCGATTCGCCAGGAGTTGCAGCATCGCCTCTCGCCGGACACGCGCGCCGCCATCGCGCACCTGCTGACCTATCCGGAGAACACCGCCGGCAGCCTGATGACGACGGAATATGTCAGCGTTCCCGCCGACTGGACGGTCGAGCAGACGCTGGTTTATCTGCGGGAGGTTGAGGCCTCCCGCGAGACCATCTACGCCATCTATCTTCTGGACCCCACCTCGAAGCGCTTGGTGAATGTGGTGCGGCTGCGCCGGCTGATCTCGGCCAAGCCCACCGATACCATGATGTCGCTGGCGCAGCCGTACGAGGTCATCACCACCAAGCCCCTCACCGACCGCGAGGATGTGGCCCGGCTGATCGCCAAATACGATCTGATCGCGCTGCCGGTGGTGGACAGCACGCATCATCTGCTCGGCATCGTGACCTTCGACGACATCATCGACGCCATCATCGCGGAGCAGACCGAGGACGTGCAGCGCATGGGCGGCATGGAGGCCATCGACGAGCCTTACATGCAGATTTCCTTCATGCAGATGATCAAGAAGCGCGCCGGCTGGCTGTGCGTGCTGTTTCTTTCGGAAATGCTCACGGCCAGTGCCATGCAGGTCTATGCCGATGAACTTTCCAAGGCCATCGTCCTGGCGCTCTTCATTCCGCTCGTCATGAGCTCCGGCGGCAATTCCGGCTCGCAGGCCACCTCCCTCATCATCCGCGCGCTCGCGCTCCACGAGGTGAAGCTGGGCGATTGGTTCCGCGTGGTGCTGCGCGAAATCCCCACCGGCGTGGTGCTCGGCGCCATCCTGGGCGTCATCGGCTTCATCCGCATCTCCGTGTGGCAGGAACTCGGCATTTTCGACTATGGCGAACATTGGGTTCTGCTCGCATTCACCATCAGCGCGGCACTGGTGGGCATCGTCACCTTCGGCTCGTTCGCAGGTTCGATGCTGCCCTTCATCCTGAAGCGCGTGGGATTTGATCCCGCGAGCGCCTCCGCACCCTTCGTTGCGACCCTGGTCGATGTGACCGGCCTCATCATCTATTTCAGCGTGGCCTACGTATTCCTGCGGGGCACCATTCTGTGAGGCAATGCGGTCGCTGAAAAAGCAAGGGCCGGCACCTCAGACGGGTGCCGGCCCTTTTGCTTCAGTTCGATCGTCAGTGGTTGACGATGAATCGCATGAGCGCGCCGTAGCCGCCCTCGCCTTCGCCGACCGGTGTTTCGTCGCGCGCTTCTGCAGCGGCGGCTTCGGTCAGATCGCGGGTCGACAGGTCGAAGCCGCGCGAAGCAAGGAAATTGACCGCATCGTCGGCGGTCACGAAGTCCGCAACGGCTTCCGCCAGCGTCTCGCTCAAGGCGGTGTTTCCCGAGGCATCGGCCTTCAACCGTTCAATATCCGTGTCGCCCATTTCGGCCTCCGCATCGTTCGTGTTCAGGTTCGGGAGATCAACGGCGGAACCCTGGCCGTGTTCCCGACCCCTCTTCCAACACCTGCATCATCGTTCCGAGCGCTGGACGCCCGCAGCGTCCCCAGGTACCTAAATAGCCCACGTGCAGCGACACGCGGACAAGCTTAAGCACAACGGCAACGGGTCATTCATGGGGCAGATCGCGTTCCTTCTCATCGGTTCGGATTCCCTGCGTCAGCGGTGGTTCGTCATGGCGGGGCTCGGCGCCTTGCTGGTCGCCGCTGGCGCATTCCTGATCGTCGATGCGCAGGACGGAAAGACCCTTCTGCCCAATGGGGTGCTCGGCTTCGTCTTTCTGCTGGAGGGCCTGTTCGCCGTCCTGACGGCGCTGGCGGGTCAAGCGGGCGTGAGCCGTACGATCTCCGCCCTCAAAGCCGGCGGATTGATCGTTATCGGCTACCTGATCATCCAATATCCGGACACCAACACCTACGTCGTCACGATCCTGTTTGCCGGCGCCTTCGCCTTCGACGGCGTGACGCGGATCTGCACCGCCAGCGTCGTGCGCTTCCGCAACTGGCGCGTGGTGGTGGCGTGGGGCGCCTTCGAGCTGATCCTCGCGCTGGTGATCGCCGCCGATTGGCCGGTGCCGCGGACGAAGAACATCCATTTCTGCGTGGGCCTGCTTCTGCTCTTTTCAGGCTGGGTGCTGATCCGCATGAGCCTAATGATCAAGTCGCTGGAACCGGAGGCGGCGATCCTCACCTTGCCCATGTTCGGCGCGCGCGCCTGGTACGATCACGCCCCCGTGCTGCTGGGGGAGGATCCCCACCCGAAATCCTCCGAAGCCATGGTGGTGCGGGTGTGGACGCCGGTCGGCTCGGCGGACGTCGCCAATCGACGCGTCGTCGTGGATCGCTACATCGCCGCGCTGGATCGGCACGGCACCATATCAACGGGCCATTCCGCGCTGGAATTGCGGCCGGACGTCTACATCAGCCATTATCCCGCGCAGGAGATCGAGCAGAGTGCCGGCGCGTTCATGAACGCGCTGCGCGCCACGGCGGACAACGATATTCCCGGTCGCTTCCAGCCCTCCTACGAGGTGGAGCGGGCCGGCTGGTGCGATGCCGATGCGCAGGTGACCTTCCACAATTTCAACGCCCGTCGCCTGCGCGCCTTCTGGATCGGCTACCGGCAAGAGAACACTTATAATCTCACCAACCGCAATTGCTCGGTCGCGGTTGCCTCCGCCCTCGACGCGGCGCTGGAGGGCACCCTGGCCACGCCTTATCCCTGGCTGCGCCTGCTGCGCCTCATGGGCAATCCCGATCTCTGGCTGGCGGCCGCCATCCGCGCCCATGCCGAAGCCATGACCTGGACGCCCGGCCTGGTGCTGGATTATGCGCGCGCGCTCCAGCGCCTGGTTGAGCCGACCCAAATCACCTGGCTGGAACGCCTGAAAGGCGCCCTCGCCTTCCTTCTTCCCAAATCGAAAGCACCCGCCGCATGACCACCCCGGAGGCCGGCACCGCCGCACCCGCGCACCTGCTCTCGCGCGGCGCGGTGATTCTCACCGCCATGATGTTCGGCCTCACCTACAGCCTGAGCGCGGCGCTGATCGCGCTCGATCTGGCGGGGCGCGGCATCAGCGACGCCGTGATCGGGGCCAATGCGGCCATGCACGCCGTTGGCGTCCTGGCCACCGCCCTCGTCCTTCCGCGTCTGGTGGCGAGCGTGGGCCCGCGTCGCCTCATCCTGACCGCCCTGGGGCTCGCAGCGCTGACGCTGATGGCATTCCCCCTCACACCGGCCATCTGGTTATGGTTCCCGCTGCGCTTCGTGCTGGGGGCCGCCTCCGAATCCCTGTTCGTGCTCTCCGAGACCTGGATCAACAGCCTCTCCACCGAGCAGACCCGTGCCCGTGCCATGGCGGCCTATACCGCCGCCTTGTCCATCGGCTTTGCGCTCGGGCCCTTGATCCTTTCCCTGGTGGGGGCGCAGGGGATCCTGCCCTATGCGGTGGGCGCCGGCATGGCGGTGGTCGCCGCCTTGTTCGTCGCCTCGCCCAGGGTGGAGGCGCCGGTGTTCGAGGCGCCGAGCCATTCCAACCCGATGCACTATCTGCGCCTCGCCCCGCTCGCCATGTCAGCGACCGTGCTGAATGCCGCCATCGAAGCGGCGGGCCTGTCGTTCCTGGCGCTCTATGCGATCAATCTCGGCTGGGCCGAGCAGGATGCCGCGCGGCTCATGTCCTGCATGATGGTGGGCGCGATCGTGCTCCAATTGCCCATCGGCTGGCTGGGCGACATGATGAACCGGCGCCATCTGGTAATCGCGCTGGCCGCAACGGCGACCGGGGGCGCGCTTCTGTGGCCGCTGGCCCTGCAAAGCCCGCTTGCGACCTACGGCTTGCTGTTCCTCTGGGGCGGCGCCTTCGTCGGCATCTACACCATCATGCTCACCGTCGTGGGCAGCCGCTTCCAGGGCAGCGCGCTGGTCGGGATCTATGCGGTGATGGGGCTGACATGGGGCGGCGGCGCGCTCATCGGCCCGCTCGCGGCCGGCTTCGCCATGCAGCTCACCTTGCACGGACTTGCGCTGTTCGCCGCCTTCGCTTGCGGCCTCTTCATGCTGGCGGCCGTGTTCATCCGTGAGGAAAGCTGATTCAGCACCTTTCGATGGCCCAAATGCGGTGCCGCACGGGGGGCGGACGCATCGCGCCTTGCGCAGGATCGTCACAGGTTCATGCTAGAGCGCTACAACAACTCAGGTTCACAAATTAACCCAGGGGAAGCGCAATGAAAGCATTATGGGGTGCCCTCCTTCTCAGCCTGACCTGCGCCTTGTCGCCGGCCCTGGCCCAAGATGCCAAAAGCCTGCCTGCGAATGCGCAGCCGATGCCTCCCGCGAACTGGCTGTTCGTCCAGGTGGCCGATTCCGTGACGATTACCGGCAACAAGATGGTCCTGAAGGGCGTTGCGCCGCAGACGGTGATGTTCGCCGATCGCCCCGAGCGCATGACCGGCGACACCGCCACGGCCGATTTCGTGAAATTCTGGACCGTCGGCAAAGACAGCTTCCAGAAGGACCCGCCCAACGCCACCGTCTCGGTCACGGTGGACGGCAAGAGCGACGTTTCGGTGGTCGAGCTCACCGATCCGGAATTGTCCGGCGATACGCTCACCTACACCATCAAGGTGCTGAGCGATGCCGGCCCCAAGTCCGGCGAGTCGGCCAGCCTGTTCATAGACTGGTGGGTGGCGGGACGCGGCGGCTGCTATCGCGGCCCGTATGGCGGCCTTCACTGCCGCTGGTAGGCTTGTGAGCCCGGAACGCTTCCCCCCCTTTTTGGAGCGGGAAGCGCCGGCCGGCGAAGTCACTGGTGCTGATTTCCCTGGGACGCCTGGCGCTGCGCCTCCGCGAGGGCGCTCAGCCGGCCGGCGGTCGGATCTCCGCGGGTCGGAAGGATGCACCCCCCTTCGTCGCACTCATCCCAAGAATAAACCAGCAGCGAGCGCGTGCGGCAGCTCTCCGGATGTGCGTCGATAAACTCAAGGCCCGCGAGGATATGGCGCCGGAATTCCTCGGGCGTCGCGATCGAAAAATAAGGTGTTTTCGTGCGGTCCTTCGGACCCTCCCAAGGCACGGGATGGTCAAGTCGGGGGCGAATATCCCATCCGGTCATTGCGATGGGAATGATCTGCCTTCCGGTCGCCGCCAGCGCATTCCAGTACGCGCGCGTCTGGCGATCCAGTTCTGCATAGGCTTGTTGCCCGCGGCCGGTCATCAAGGCGATATAGCTGCTCAGCGCATCAGCCTGGATCTGGTCCATCCGCTCGAGATTTGCGGGCCGCGCCATGCCAACCAGAAACGGATCGAGCGAAAGCTTCGCACGGACCTTTTGCCGGAAGGCACGAAACGTGTCCGCGAGCAGGGACATGTTGTTGTCGAACGACAGGATATCTTTGCGGCTGAAGAGGATGAACATCAGCGGCCGACCCTGATCCAGGGTGCGATAATATTCCGGCTCGGAAAATTGCGAAATCCAGAAATCGAACTGCTTCTCCACCACCGCAGGTGAAAACGGCGCGCTGCCCAGCATGGAGGCAGGTAAAATCGCGCACCATTTGACTTTGTTCTTGAGACTGCTGGATTTGTAGAGATCCCAGGCCCGTCGCAGGCTGGATTCTTGCGCGTACCAGCAAAATGCCCAGTACGCCACGCTCGCGTCCGCCGCGAGACTGATCTCTCGGTCCATGTCAGCCTGCGTGCCGTCGCAATCGATCTGGTCGGCAGCGGGGAAGGCGCAATGGCTCGGCGCGCGCGCGCTGTATGTGCTGGCGAGATTATCCTGCGCAAACACCGAACTGCCGAACTTCGCGTACCAGGCATCCCACCGGATCAGCCCGATGTCGAACTTCCGCTTTCTGGCTGCGGCCCACGCTCCACGCGGAAGCAGCAACGACCCACCCGCGCCGACTACGCCGCGCGTGAAATCCCGTCGTGTCAGCACAGCTTCTTCCTTGCCACCTCGATGCCCGTCTCAGAGCCCCGATGCCGCTTCCTCGCATTCGGCATCCGCCAGGATGCTGGAGATCGACGGCTGATCAATGTCGGAACCCGGCGCAAGTTCCGATCTCCTTGCGGCAGGGGCCGGAGCAACGGGAGGCAGCGACGCGGCGATGCGCGGCGATTGAGACACGCTCGGCACGCTTCCTTCGCACCGGGCAAGAAACGCGTCCATTACGCTCCGGATGGCAATTTCGCTCGGCTCACGCCGATCGGCCTCGAAGAACTCATAAGGGGCCTGCGGCCCGGTCACGATCTCGTACGCGGGGAAATAATCCACGTCCGGGAGCAGCATCGCGGCCTCCTCAGCGGCCACACGCAAGACGGACTTACTGTAAACGGTCGCCGGGAGGACGTGGGACGCCGTCATGGTCGCAACCAGCGGGACAGGAGACACGGTGAGAATGAACCGCATGGACGGGTTGAAGGTGCGCACCGCCTCGATGAATGCGAACAGGTCGCTTCTCACCTCGTCCATCGTAAAATTATGGAACGCGTGCAGATCCGGATCGAAAACGCCGCGGATCGTGCCGGGGCAGGCAGGGAAAACCGCGCCGTCCAACCGCGAAACCCATGCCTCCGTCAGGCCGAGCGTAAATACAAAAACACTTGCCTCTTCGAGGACCGTTCTCACGTCGCGCAGATATTGTGCGGTCAGCAGGTCGAACTCGGCGCTCGAAACCGCCGGAAACCGCAATCCCGGACGGAAAGGGTCGATGACACCTCCCTCCCCGATCCAGCGATCTTCGCGCGGCTGAAACTCACCCCGCACGCGGCGGATCAGTTGAAGGGCCTGACGTGGCGTATAAATATTGCCGTAGGCGGCGGAAAACTTTGAATAGCTAAAGTTATCCTCGTTCAGCTTTCCGAAAGCCGAGACCGGCTTGCGCGCACGAAAGTACGAGAATCCTGCTTTTTCAATATACGGCACGATGTTCGCGGCAAAACAACTGCCAGCGGACGCGACCTTGTCGGACATGCGCAACAATGGCGCGCTCGAATTTGCAACATCCTCAAGGTTCCATCCTTCGGTAACCGCGCGTTTCCAGAAGGCGCGGGAAGGCGCGGTTTTATAGGGATGATCCATCGTTCTCGTCCAGATTCAGAGAAAGGGAGAGATGCTTCAGGATGAGGTTGCCGTAAGCCGCATTGGTGTGGGTGACATCATTCGCCCAAAATTCGCTTTTCAGGCACCTCGTCCCGTCGAGGACGGCGCTCGGAACGGGAACGAAGGTCGCTCCCCGCTTTTCCGCAATATCGGCCATCATCTCCTGCAGCACGCCCCACAGCTTCACGCGGACAGAAGTGTCGGTAATCGCCACGGTTTCAACATCGCAACCGATCTTCTCGGCAGCGCGGCGGAAATACTCTGACCCCAAGACAATCTTGCGAATGAAGTCGAGATCGCCCTTGCAGGGCGGCGTGCCCAGAACGATCACCTTCGCGGCCCCGCCGTCCATCGCTTCTGCAACCACAGAGTCCAACCCGGCCAAGGACGGCTTGAAAAACTCGCGAACCATCAGGCGCGGGATCACATCGGCGCCCGGCAGGAGATTTCCCCTGTCGTCTGCGTCCCAAAAATCGAATGCGGGGCCTGAGCGAAAGAGAAAGCTCGCATTATGTTGATTTCCATTGAAGGAAATAACAATAATGCGATCCCGCGCATTTTCCGCAAGCGCCGCCCAATATTCCGGCGTGCGATTTCCACGCCACTCTTCCATCAAGAAGAACATATTTTCGAATTGAGGAACCGGCTGAAGCTGCCGTTCGCCTTTATAGCTATTCGGAGCCCCCATCGCGAAAATATGCGAATGACCAGCAATAATCACTTCACGCGATGCATTTGGAACAGATGTTTCGATCATCTCAAGTCCCACCACCCAAAAGAATACTCAAAATAAAAAACAACCAACGTCTTTTTTCAGCATATATCTACCTCATCAACCATCTCACATACTCTGACGCGAAGCAAGCACCTGCCCTAACGTCGACCCAGCGAAGGATCGCGAGAGAATCGGCCCTGACACTTCGATCTTGAAATACCACCGGTCGCGCACCATCGGTACAGCGATTCGCGTTAAGCCGCAGGCCGCGCGGCGGCATCGGCCTCCCCACCTGTGCGCGGCGCCGCGCATATCGCAACCGGAGCAGCAGCCTTTTAGGGGAGATCTGCCTGCCTCGCAGGGTTGCGAGTGGCCGGGATGGACCGATTCGCGACTCAGCCGCCCCGCGCCCGACTCGAATCACCCCTCAACCCGGCATGCGATTGGTGGACAACAGTTCGCACGAACCGTTACCTTGACCCGCACCACGACGGGAAACCAGGAAAAAAATGATACCAAAAATGTGGGCCATCCACAGATCCGCGTCGGGAAACAAGCATCGCTTGTACGATCAGCGGGCCGAAAAGCAAATCGCTCTTCCCTGGTCGGAGTGGCAGGATTTGAACCTGCGACCCCCACGTCCCGAACGTGGTGCGCTACCGGACTGCGCTACACTCCGAACCAGGGCGCTGCCTCTAGCATGCGCTTCGGCAGGGAGGCAAGCGCGTTCTCGCAGGGCGTTGTCGTTTCGCCTTCGCTTGAACCCCCATCGCCCGCGTGCCATAGGAGGCCGCCTGTTACAGGACAACGAGTGAGGAGTGGTGGAATGTCGAGCGACAGCAACGCGAGCGGTCTCATGAAAGGCAAGCGCGGGCTGATTCTCGGCGTCGCTAACAATCGGTCGATCGCCTACGGCATCGCCAAATCCGCTCGCGCCCACGGTGCCGAGATCGCCCTCACCTATCAGGGCGAGGCGCTGAAGAAGCGCGTGGAGCCCCTCGCGGCGGAACTCGGCGCCCATCTGGTCGGCCATTGCGACGTCACCGAGCCTGCCACCCTGGACGCGGTCTTCGCCGAAACGGAAAAGCTGTTCGGCAGCATCGACTTCCTCGTCCACTGCATCGCCTTCTCCAACAAGGACGAGTTGGACGGCCGCTATGTGGACACGACGGCGGACAATTTCGCCAAGACCATGTTCATCTCCTGCTACTCGTTCACGGCCATCGCCCAACGGGCCGAGAAGCTGATGACGAACGGCGGCTCGCTGGTGACGCTGACCTATTACGGCGCCGAGAAGTGGATGCCGCACTACAATGTGATGGGTGTCGCCAAGGCCGCGCTCGAAGCCTCGGTGCGCTATCTCGCCGCCGATCTCGGCCCGAAGAACATCCGCGTGAATGCCATTTCCGCCGGCCCCATCAAGACCCTGGCGGCCTCGGGAATCGGTGATTTCCGCTATATTCTCAAGTGGAACGAGCTGAATTCGCCGCTGCGCCGCACCGTCACCACGGACGAGGTGGGCGACGCCGGCGTGTATTTGATTTCCGATCTCTCGCGCGGTGTCACCGGCGAGATACATCATGTGGACGCCGGTTATCATATCGTTGGCATGAAGCATCCCGACGCGCCGGACCTGGCGCTCGTGCGGGATTGAGGAGAGGCCGATGATTCGCTCCGCCAAGATCCACACCCGTGCACTCTTTCTGGGCCTTGCCCTGCTTGCCAGCGGCGGTGCCGCCGAGGCGCAGACCCAGATGCAGATCCAGGTGCCGGTGGGCTCGGGCGGCGCCCCTCCCGATTTCAACGCCTATCCGCTGCGCGACCGTCTGTTCGGGCCGGGCGGAGCGATCTTCCCCGATTACGTCAACCCGCCGAGCGAGGGCGCGCCGGCAGGTAGCCCGCCGGCCTATGTGATCGGCGCCGCGCCGGGTGTCCTGTTCGGGGCAGGCACTGCAGACCTGCTTTGCCAGCCCGCGGGCCGGCCGCAGATCCAGGTGATCAGTGCCCCGCCGGGCGCCAAGCTTTCGATCGCGCCGGGTGCCTTCACGGTGACCGGCACGGATGCGGGCTCGACGCTGTGCTACGGCAAGCCCATGGTCGGCAATGTGGTCCGCGTCTCGGGCAAGGGACCGCGCGCCGGGGGGGCCGTGGTGTTGCGCGTGACCTATCCGCCCATCGGGGCGTGGTACGATCACCAGGTCATGATCCCGGCCCGCTGAGCAGCGCGTTCCGTCGGGAAAAAGCGCGCCAGACATAAGGCACGATGGAGGGGGCGATGCAGGGGGGGCCGATGCGGGGGCGGATGAAGGCACGGGCGCTAGCCGCGGCCGTGTGTCTTTCCATCGCGGCAGCCTGCTCTTCCGCGCAAGCCGGCCCGGACAATGATCCCGATGCCTATGTCACCAATTATTTCACCGGCGGCGGCAGCGGCGGCATCCTGTTTGCGGCGGGTACGGCCAATCAGGAGTGCCTCAATATCGGGCCTCCGTCGATCGAAGTGATCAGCGCCTCGCCCGGCGTGCACCTCTCGATCCGCCCCGGCACCTTCATCGTGACCGGAACCGACTATGGCTACCTGGTGTGCCAGGGCCAGCGCCTTGCCGGAACCATCGTGACCGGAACCGGCACCGGGACCGCGCAGATCCGCGTGACCTATCCGCCGATCGGCCAATGGTACACCCACACCCTGACCCTTACGGGCCGATAAGATGGCGCGCCTGTTCCTGGTTCGCCACGGAGAAACCGATTGGAACGTCGCCGGCCGGCTGCAGGGGCGGCACGACATTCCGCTGAACAGCCTCGGCCGTGCACAGGCCGCGCAGGTGGGCCGGGTGCTGCACCAGCTGGCGGGCGACGTGGCGCCGCTGACCTTCGTGTCGAGCCCGTTGATGCGGGCGGTGGAAACCATGCGCATCCTGCGCACCACGCTCGATTTGCCCGCGTCCGGCTATCATCTGGATCCACACCTTGCCGAACTGTCTTTCGGGCGATGGGAAGGCAGCACCTGGCCGGAGCTGAAGCGGCGCGACAGCCAGGCGGTCCGCGCGCGGGAGCTGGCGCCCTGGACCTTCGTGCCGCCCGACGGCGAAAGCTATGAAATGCTGTGCGTGCGGGCCGGCACCGCCTTGGACCGCCTACAGGACCAGGATGCGGTCGTGGTGACCCATGGCGGCGTCATTCGCGCCCTGCTTCACACGAAGGCCGGCATGCCCCAGGAAGAGGCGGCGCTGCTGCCGGTGCGGCAAGGAGCGGTTTATGTGCTGGCGGGGGGCGGTTTCCGGGTCGCGGAATAGCGACCCGGCGCGGTGAACCCACCAGCCGCCGATCAGTGCGCCGGGCCGGCAGTCTTCTGCCGGTGCAGCACCGGCGGGCGCGAGACCAACACCTTGTCGATCCGGCGGCCGTCCATGTCGACGATCTCGAAGCGCCAGCCGAGCGAATCGAAAACGGCGCCCACCTGCGGCAATTCCTTGATCTGCGAAAGCGCGAACCCCGCCACCGTGTGAAAGCCACGGTCGACCGGGAAATTCAGCTGAAGCACTTCGCGCAGTTCGTCCACCGGCGCATCGCCGGAGATCAGGAACGAGCCGTCCTGCCGCTCCACCACATGGGGCTCGTCATGCTGGCTGTCGTCGGAGATGGAGCCGGTAATGGCCGCCAGAAGATCATAGCCGGTCACCACCCCGACCATGTCGCCATATTCGTCGACCACGATGCCCATGGGCACCTCGGCGCCGCGCAGGGTGCGCATGGCCTCCAGCGCGCCCACGGTCTCCACCAGGAAGGTGACGGGTTGCACGAAGGTGCGCGGGTCGGGTGTCTCGCCCTTCAGATAGGCATCGAGCAGGCGCTTGGCCTGGATGACGCCCACCGTCTCCTCGGGGGATTTGTCGCACGCCGGCAGGCGGCTGTGAGGCGTGGAAAGAATGATGTCGCGCACCTCGTCGGCACTGCCGGAAATATCCACCCATTCCACGTCGGGCCGTGGCGTCATGATCGCGGTGACGGGACGGTCGGCAAGGCGCATGACCCCCGAGATCATCCGGCGCTCGGCGGGCTCGATCACGCCCGCGGTCTCGGCCTCGTTGATGATGGCGCGGATTTCCTCGTCGGTGACGCCGCCTTCCTGACCGCCCGAATTGCCGAGCAACCGGAGCACGCCGCGGGTGGAGACGTCGAGCACCCACACCACCGGCGCGCCGACCTTCGCAAGGCCAACCATCATGGGCGCGACGATGCATGCGAGGCGCTCGGGATTCTGGAGCGCGAGCCGCTTCGGAATCAATTCGCCCACGACCAGCGAGATATAAGTAATGCCGGCGACCGCAACGGCGTAGCCAATCGGCTCGGCGAGGCGCACGGCAACGCCCGCGCCTTCAAGAACCTGGCCGAGATAAGCGCCGAGGCTCGCGCCGGAAAAGGCGCCGGCCAGGATGCCGATCAAGGTGATGCCGATTTGGACGGTGGAGAGGAAGCGGCCGGGCTCAGCCCCCAGGGCGAGGGCGGCCTTGGCGCCCTTGTGCCCATGGTCCGCCTTATGGCGCAGCCGCGCCGGGCGGGCCGAGACGATGGACAGTTCCGCGGCAGCAAGAACGGCGTTCAGGAGAACGAGAAAAAGGACAATAACAATTTCGATGATGGGCATGGCGGGAAAATCGGACCCTTCCGTCCGCCCCTCCATAGCACAGGCGCGCCGCGATGGGCGAGGCCGTGCGGTATTTTCGTGAAGCCGCGCGCCTTTATCGCGGCGGGATCCCCGCGCGGCGGGGCCGCCCGAGACATTGTGCTTTTTCCTGGACCGACCTAGACAACCTCAGCACATCACACAGGCAGGCCATGTCCTTCAATACGTTCGGCCACATGTTCCGGGTCACGACCTTCGGCGAGAGCCATGGCGCCGCCATCGGCTGCGTGGTCGATGGTTGTCCTCCAGGACTCCGGTTCACGCTCGAGGAAATTCAGGCCGCGCTCGATCGGCGCCGCCCCGGCCAGTCGCGTTTCACCACCCAGCGGCGCGAGCCGGACCAGGTGCGGATCATCTCGGGCACGCTGGACCATCCCGAAGGCGGGCTCGTGACCACAGGCACGCCGGTCGCCATGCTGATCGAGAATGTGGACCAGCGCTCGAAGGATTATTCCGACATCGCCGGCAGCTACCGTCCCGGCCATGCGGATTTCACCTACGACATCAAATACGGCATCCGCGACCATCGCGGCGGAGGACGCTCCTCAGCGCGCGAGACCGCCACCCGTGTGGCCGCCGGTGCGCTCGCCGCGAAGGTGCTGCCGCAGGCGCAGGTGCGCGCCGCTTTGGTGCGTATCGGCGAGATCGAGATCGACCGCGCCCGCTGGGACTGGGCGCAAGTGAACGAGAATCCGTTCTTCTGCCCGGATGCCGGCACGGTGCCGCTGTGGACCGATTATCTCGACGCCATCCGCAAGCGCGGCTCGTCGGTCGGCGCGGTGGTGGAAGTGGTGGCGGAAGGGGTGCCCGCAGGCCTCGGCGCCCCGCTCTATGCCAAGCTCGACGCGGACCTCGCCGCCGCCTTCATGGGCATCAATGCGGTCAAGGGCGTGGAGATCGGCGAAGGCTTCAACGCCGCGCGCCTCACCGGGGAAGAGAATGCGGACGAAATGCGCCTCGGCAATGAGGGGCACCCGGCCTTTCTCTCGAACCATGCCGGCGGCATCCTCGGCGGCATCTCCACGGGAGCGCCTATCGTCGCCCGGTTCGCGGTCAAGCCCACCTCCTCCATCCTCACGCCCCGGCGGACGGTGGACAAGTTCGGTGCCGAAACCGACCTCATCACCAAGGGCCGGCACGACCCCTGCGTCGGCATCCGCGCCGTGCCTGTCGGGGAGGCGATGATGTCGTGCGTTCTGGCCGACCACCTGCTGCGCCATCGTGGTCAGGTGGGAGTACCTCCCGCATGGCCCTTCTCGAAGGCCTGATTTCAGCAACACTGAATTTTTCAATATTTCATTGTCACTGAAAATAACCCCTGCTAGCTTCCGGGCATGAAGCTCGCGGAATGGCTCGAAAGCACCGGGACCAAGCGGAGCGCCTTTGCCAGGCAGGTGGGGCTTTCGCCCGCCAGCGTGACGGCGCTGTGCAATGACGCGCGCGCGTGGATCTCCCGCGAAACCGCCGAGCGGATCGCCGAGGCCACGGGCCACGCCGTCACGCCCAACGACTTTCTCGGCCTTCCCGCGCCCCGCATCCGAGGTTTGCCTGTGACCGATACCGTTCAATCCCGCGTTCAGCTTGCCATTGAAGCCATCGCCCGTGGCGAGATGGTCGTGGTCACCGACGATGACGACCGTGAGAACGAGGGCGACCTCATCCTCGCCGCCTCCCTCGCCACGCCGGAGAAGATGGCCTTCGTCATCCGCAATACCTCCGGCATCGTCTGCACGCCCGTGCCCGCCTCCGAGGCCAAGCGCCTGCGGCTGGAGCCCATGGTGGCGAACAACGATGCCCCCATGGGCACGGCCTTTACCGTCTCCATCGACGTGCGGCACGGCACCACCACCGGCATCTCGGCGGAGGAGCGCACCAATACCGTGCGCGCGCTCGCCAATCCCAATATGGGTGCGGGGGATTTCGTGCGGCCCGGCCATGTGTTTCCGCTGATCGCCAAGGATGGCGGCGTGCTCATGCGCTCCGGACATACGGAAGCGGCGGTGGATCTGTGCCGCCTCGCCGGCCTGCCGCCCATCGGCGTCATCGCCGAGTTGGTGAATGACGACGGCACGGTGCAGCGCGGCCCGCAGGTCACCGCCTTCGCGGAGAAGCACACGCTTCACCGCATCTCCGTCGCCGACCTGATCGCCTATCGTCAAGCGCGCGAAAAGCTCGTGAGCCGGTCGGCCGAATTCCCCGTGCCCACCAGCGTCGGCGAATTGCAGGGCTTCTCCTTCGTCACCCCGTTCGACTCCGTGAACCACTTGGCCCTTGTCTATGGCCGCATCGGCGATGGCGAGAATGTGTTGGTGCGCCTGCATCGCGCGGACCCGGTGGCCGATGCCTTCATGGGCGCCAAGGTGATCCAGAAGGCGCTGGAGCGCATCAAGGCCGAGGGCCGCGGGGTGCTGGTTTATCTGCGCGACGGCACCGCCGGCGTTCCGCCGACCGCCATGGGTCCCGGCGAGAAAACACCCAGCGAGCTGGAGCGTGATCGCCACTGGCGCGAGGTCGGTCTCGGCGCGCAGATCCTGCGCGATCTCGGCATCGTCTCCATTCGCCTGCTGGCCTCCAAGGCCCGCACCTATGTGGGCCTTGCGGGTTTCGGCATCGAGATCGTCGAAACCGAGCACCTGGAAAGCTGACGGAAAAGCCGCCGCCCGATAAAAGCGCCGGCTCACCTCTTTTGCACCGCCGCGGAAGGTGGCAGCATGCGGCGATCGTTCGTCGCGGCTGACACCTCCCGGAGGCGCCATGACACAGCGGATCGTGCGCCAGCCCCGCGTCCTGGCCCTTTGGATCGCGTTTCTCACCCTGCTGACGCTGCTTGCGGCGCCGCCGCTCGCTGCCGCGGACCTGCCTGTCGACGTTCAGCTTGTGCTGGCGGTGGATGTTTCCTTTTCCATGGATCCGGAGGAACAGGCGCTGCAGCGGGAGGGCTATGCCGCCGCGCTGATCTCGCCGGAATTCCTCGATGCCCTTCGGCTCGGCCCAAACGGACGGATCGTGGTCACCTATGTGGAATGGGCGGGCGAGCACGAGCAGAGGGTGGTCCTTCCCTGGCAGGTGATCGACGGCCCGGAGAGCGCGCGCACCGTCTCCGAGGCAATCCGCGCCGCGCCGCTGCGCCGGGTGTACCGCACCTCCATTTCCGGCGGCCTGTATTTTTCAGCGGATCTTTTCAAGAACAGTGGTTTTCGCCCCCTGCGCAAAGTCATCGATGTGTCCGGGGATGGGGTGAACAACCAGGGTGCGCCGGTCGAGCGGGCGCGTGATGAAGTGGTGGCCCGCGGCATTACCATCAACGGCCTGCCGCTGCTGCTGAAGCGCGCCAGCAACTCGCTCCTCGATATCGCCGACCTCGATCTCTATTACGAGGATTGCGTGATCGGCGGCCCCGGCGCCTTCGTCATCCCGGTGCGGGAGCAAGCGGAATTCGCCCGTGCGATCAAGACCAAGCTGGTTCTTGAGGTGGCCGGGGTCGTGCTTCCCGCCCCTGGCCTGCCCATCATCAAGGTGGTGCAGCCGGCCCGCGTTTCCTGCCTGATCGGCGAGCGCCTGTGGCAGGAACATTGGAACAATTGATCGGGCCATGACGCGCCCCCCGCCCCCGGCCGGCGAAAAATGTTTCACGTGAAACAATGACTTGGCGCGGACGAACAGCGGTTTACTGGCGCTTCTCCGCCGCTTGGCGCCGGACGAAACCGCGATTTCGGGCGAAGGTTCGGCGCAAACTTCGGCGACGGTTCGGATGCACGAAAAACCCGCTTGCCGGGCCCGGAGGCATCCAAGATCCGATCGACATTCACCGACCCGGTGGATGTCGAGGCACCTGACGGCAGGTGCGCGGCCGGCTCGCTCGCCTCGCGGTCGTCATGGCCGGGACATGACGCGGAACAGCGTCAAGCCGTGAATGCCGACCCGCTAGCGGGAGAACACACCCACCAGTTCCACATGGGGCGAATAGCGGAACTGGTCCACCGGCGTCACCGACCGCAACACGAACCCGCCCTCGGTGAGAATGCGGGCATCGCGGGCGAAGGTGACGGCGCTGCACGAGACATAGGCCAGCCGCGCGACCTTGGATCGCGCCAGCTCGCGCGCCTGCGCCTCCGCCCCCTGGCGCGGCGGGTCGATCACCACCGCGTCAAAGCGGGCGAGTTCCTCCGCCACCAGCGGCCGGCGGAACAGGTCGCGCACCTCGCCTTCCACGCCCTTGAGGCGCGCGGTGGCCCTCGCGGCGCGCTGCAGGGCCGCGACCGCCGGGGCGTTGCTCTCATAGGCGCTCACCCGCGCCGTCTGGGCGAGGCGGAGCGCGAAGGTGCCGACGCCGCAGAACAGGTCGGCGACCCGCTTCGCGCCTTCGACCGCGCCGAGCGCGAGCCCCGCCAGCGTCTCCTCGCCCATCTGCGTCGCCTGGAGAAACGAGGCCGGCGGCAGCTCGACCCGCGCGAGCCCCATGGTCAGCACCGGCGCGGCGCGCTGGAGCACCAGTTCCCCATGGCGGGTGAGGCGGGCGAGGTCGAATCGTTCCGCCAGCGCGCCAAGCGCCACCATCAGGTCCGGCGGCAGGGGGCCTGAGCCGCGCACGTCGAGATCCAGCCCGGTTTCGGTGGCGGTGACATGCAGATCCAGCGGCTTCTTCAAGGGCGCCAGGGCATCGGCCACCGCCTGGGCGGCCGCAAGCGCCCGGCCGAGGCCTGGTGCCAGAACCGGGCATTCGCGCAGCGCCACCATGGCGTGCGACTTGCGCTCGGCGAAGCCCACGACGGTGCGCGCGCCATATTGGCGGGCGTGAAAGATCGCCCGCCGCCGCCCCGCGCCATGGGCGTCGATCAGATCGCCCACGGGCGCAGCCATGCCCTCGCGCGCCAGCGCCTCCACCACCAGGCCGCGCTTCCACGCCTGATAGGGCGCGGAGCGCCAATGCTGGAGCAGGCAGCCGCCGCAGACGCCGAAATGCATGCACACCGGCACGGCGCGGTCCGGGCTGGCGGAAACGATGGTCTCCACCTTCAGCCGGTCCTTCTCGCGCACCCCAGCGACGGTTTCCCCCGGCAAGGCATAAGCGGCGAACAGCGGGCCGTCCGCCGTTTCAGCAATCGCATCCCCCTGCCCGCCCATGCGGGTGATGACGGCTTCCATCATGGCTTCACCGCCCCGATCAGGAATTCATGGTTGCCGTCGCCCCCCGTGATGGGCGAGGGAATGAGGCCCGTGACGCTCCAGCCCAGCCCCTCCACCGTCTCGCGGATGCGCGCGCACACGGCAGCATGGACCGCGGCATCGCGCACGAGGCCTTTGCGCACATGGGCCGGGCCGGCCTCGAACTGCGGCTTCACCAGCGCCGCGAGGCGGGCACCCGGCGCGGCCAGGGACAGCGCGGCGGGCAGCACCAGGGCGAGCGAGATGAAGCTCACGTCGATCACCACCAGTTCCACCGCCTCCGGCACCAAGGCGCGATCCAGCACGCGGGCGTCGGTGCCTTCCAGCAGCACCACGTCGGGATGGCCGCGCAGGCGGGCGTGGAATTGATCGTGCCCCACGTCCACCGCGTAGACACGCCGTGCCCCGCGCCGCAACAGCACGTCGGTGAAGCCTCCGGTGGAGGCGCCGACATCCAGCGCCACGCGCCCGGCGGGGTCGATGGCGAAGGCGTCCAGCGCGGCCTCCAGCTTCAGCCCGCCGCGCGAGACGAAGGGGTGAATGTCCTGCGCGTCTATGGCCGCATCCTCGGCCACCTCGTCGGAGGGCTTGGCGACCCGCTTGCCGTCGGCATGCACCTGCCCCGCCAGGATGGCGGCCTGCGCGCGCGCCCGGCTGTCGAACAGGCCGCGCGCGACCAGAAGCTTGTCGATGCGCTGCCGCGCCATGAACATACCCGCGTTAAGGGAACCGCATTCGCGTTAAGCCAGCCGTGCAAATCTGATCGCGCGCGGCCGGCCGGTCGTGATATGCGATGGCTGGGGGAGAGGCAAACGGCAAGCGACGGAGCAGGCGGCCTTTAAGAGGACGCGCCGGCTGCCTGATGGGAGAATGTATGCGTATCGCCCTCGCAGCCCTGTGCGCCCTGGCGCTTGTCGCGCTGCCCCTCGCGGCTGGCGGCGCCAAGGCCAATACCTCCAAGACCGGCACAACCAAGACCGGCACAACCAAATCCACCGCGTCCAAGACCCAGACGCCCGCCGATACGCGCGTGTGGAGCCTGGTGCGGGGCGAAGGCACCTATGTGCTGCGCTTCGGGCAGCCCCGCGCCGCCGATCCGGTGTTCGCCGCCACATGCCAGCCCTCGGCGCAATTGCTTCAGATCGCCCTGGAAGTGAATTCCACTAAGATCCGCTCCGGCGACGGGGTGGCGCTGTCGCTCTCCAGCGGCAAGCGCCATCTTGAGCTTGCGGCGAGCGCCTTTCTCGGCTCCAGCGACGGCCTCCTGGTGGTGGAGGCGGCGGTGACTCTGGAACCGCGCGTGTTCGACATCTTCCGCGACGGGGATACCCTCACCATCCGCCTCGCCGGGCAGACACAGACCCTGCCGTTCGCCGGCGCCCGTGCCCGCCTGCAGGATTTCGAGCGCGCCTGCCTGGCATCCAGGTAAAGCTGGGATACAGGTAATATATAACCGATATTCACCACGCTGACATTGGGGCAGCCCGCGCGGCTTCCCCTTTTCTGACGGGCGGTTATGATCCCGCGCCATTTTGTGAGGAATTGAGCATGTATCGTAAGGTCCTCGCGCTCGCGCTTCTCGCCGCCTCCGCGATGCCCGCGGCAGCCCAGGTGAAGATGCAGTGGGCCAGCAGCAACAGCGATACCGGGGCAACCCTGACCTTCGGCGTACCGGAGACGGACGAGTCGATCGTCAGCTTCACCTGCGACAAGGGCAAGGACATGGTCCTGGTCAGCTCCTACATCGGCTCCAAGGGGCTAAAGGCAGAGGAAACCGCCCACATCGTGCTGACCGCCGGCAAGGTGAAGAAGGATCTCGTCGGCCGCGCGGTGGCCAATGAGGAAAGCGGCGCGGTGGATGTGGAAGCCGGTGTGAAGATGGCCGATCTGAAGGCCCTGCTCGCCAGCGGCAAGCTTCTGGTGGTCGAGACCAAGGGCGCCAAGCAGCAAGTGGCGCTGGCCGGCGCACCGGAAGCCTTCGGCCCGTTCGAGGGCGCCTGCAAGAACTGAAAGCACACCATCAACGGTACGGAACATCCGGGCCTGGCCGCATAGGTCGGGCGCGATGAGGACCGGATGGAAGGACGGACCGGGCCGAAACCGCCCTGCGCGGGCGCGACCCGGCCTCTTGATTCAGGCCCGCCGGGTCAAGCCGATACGGTCGGGGCGCTGCAGCACCGAGAGCACCTTCGCCACGATGCCGTCCGCGTCGAGCCCGGCCTGGGCGATCTGCCGGGCCGGCGTCTCCTGGTCGATATAGATGTCCGGCAGCACCATGGTGCGCAGCTTGAGCCCGCGATCCAGGATGCCCGCGTCGCTCAGAAACTGCATGACCTGACTGCCGAACCCGCCGATGGAGCCCTCCTCCACCGTGATCAGCGCCTCATGCTCCCGCGCGAGGCGGCCGATGAGGTCCTGGTCGATGGGCTTGGCGAAGCGGGCGTCGGCGACGCTCGCGGAAATGCCGAGATCCGCCAGCCGTTCCGCCGCCACAAGGCAGGCGCCGACCCGCGTGCCGAGGCCGACCAGCGCGACGTCCGTGCCCTCGCGCAGCAGGCGGCCGCGCCCGATGGGCAGCACCTCGCCCCGCTCCGGCCGCTCCACGCCCACGCCCTCGCCGCGCGGGAAGCGGATGGCGCTCGGCCCCTCGTCGAACGCGACCGCGGTGGCGATCATGTGGGTTAGCTCCGCCTCGTCGGACGGGGCCATGATGGTGAAGCCCGGCAGGCAGCCGAGAAAGGCGATATCGTACGCGCCCGCATGGGTCGCGCCGTCCGCGCCCACGAGGCCGGCGCGGTCGATGGCGAAGCGCACCGGCAGGCCCTGCAGCGCCACGTCGTGCACCACCTGGTCATAGGCCCGCTGGAGGAAGGTGGAATAGAGCGCGCAGAACGGCTTGTAGCCTTCCGCCGCGAGCCCGGCCGCGAACGTCACCGCATGCTGCTCGGCGATGGCGACGTCGAAGGTGCGGTTGGGGAACGCCTGCCCGAACAGATCGAGCCCGGTTCCGCTCGGCATGGCGGCGGTGATGGCCACCACCTTGTCGTCGTGCCGCGCCTCGTTGATGAGGCTCTCGGCGAACACGCGGGTATAGGTCGGGGCATTGGACTTGGCCTTGACCTGCGCGCCCGTGACCACGTCGAACTTCACGACGCCATGATACTTGTCGGCGGAGGCCTCGGCGGGCGCGTAGCCCTTGCCCTTCTGCGTCACGACGTGGACCAGGATCGGCCCGGTCTTGGCGTCGCGCACATTGCGCAGCACGGGCAGCAGATGCTCGAAATTATGGCCGTCGATGGGGCCCACGTAATAGAAGCCCATCTCCTCGAACAGCGTGCCGCCGGTCCAGAAGCCGCGCGCGAACTCTTCCGCCCGCTGGGCGCCGCGCTCGACGAACTTCGGCATGTGGCCGGCGAGCTGCTTGCCGATTTCCCGCAGCGAGAGATAGGTGCGCCCGGAAATGAGCCGGGCGAGATAGGCCGACATGGCGCCCGTGGGCGGGGCGATCGACATGTCGTTGTCGTTGAGGATGACGATCAGCCGGCTGTCCATGGCGCCGGCATTGTTCATGGCCTCATAGGCCATGCCCGCCGACATGGCGCCGTCGCCGATGACGCAGACGACGTTGCGCTCCTCACCGGAGAGGTCGCGCGCCACCGCCATGCCGAGGCCGGCGGAAATGGAGGTGGAGGAATGGGCGGCGCCGAACGGGTCGTACACGCTCTCCGCCCGCTGGGTGAAGCCGGAAAGGCCCCCGCCCTGCCGCAGGGTGCGGATGCGGTCGCGCCGCTCGGTGAGGATCTTGTGGGGATAGCACTGGTGCCCGACGTCCCAGATCAGGCGGTCGTGCGGGGTATCGAAAACGTGATGCAGCGCAACAGACAATTCCACCACGCCGAGGCCCGCGCCCAGGTGCCCGCCGGTCACGGAAACGGCGTCGATGGTTTCGAGCCGCAGCTCGTCGGCGAGCTGGGGCAGCTTTTCGTCGGGCAGGCGCCGCACATCAGCGGGGCTGTGCACCGTATCGAGAAGCGGGGTCTTGGAAGCGGTCACGGAACACTCCGCACATGCCGGGATCGCCGGCCCTGTTCAATCTGCCGGCATCGCCGGCCCTGTTCATCCGCCGGCGTCGCCGGTTCTTGCGCCGACCCGAGCGGCTGAGCCGGGGATCGTACCCGGTATCCGGGACAAAAAAGCCTTACACACACAGATGGTCATGTGCAACGCGCACCGCCAGGCCCGTTAACCATCCATTGGGATGATGCTACCGCCCGAGGCGTGCACTACCCCTGGCCGTCATGGGCCGGCCCGGTGGGAGCCCCCGGCCCGTCGAGGAGACCGGCAAGCTTGCCCGCGCGGATCATGAAGCGATGCATGTCGAGGGTCGCCAGCGCCAGCAGGCAGCCGCCGGCGAGGCGCAGCAGATCGCGTGCGAACGGGGTGGAGCGCCCATATTTGCGGCGCACATAGAGTTCCGAGCGCTTCTTGTAGCGATTGATGGCGAATGTGGCGCCCCAGGAGGAGGTGCTGGATTTCCCGCCGCTATGGGACACCTGCGCGCCCGGCACCACGACGATCGGCAGGTCGCGCGCCAGCGCCCGCAGAGCGAGGTCGTCATCCTCGTGATACAGGAAAATCTGCTCGTCGAACCCGCCGAGGTCGAGAAACTCCTGGCGCTTCATGAGGAAAGCGGCGCCGTGCACGAACCGCGTGCAATAATCGCCCGCGATCTCCTCTGCCTTCAGCCGCGCGCCGCGCGCCACCGGCTCGAGAATCGAGCCTTCCTTACGCATCGGCCGCCCGGTATCGCCGAGGATGGAGGGCATGATGATCGCCGGGCCATAGGCCCGTTCCGCCGCGACCAGGCGCTCCAGCGCCCCCTGCGACAGGGCCGCGTCGGGATTGAGGAAGAAGACATATTCCCCCCGCGCCGCCCGCGCGCCGGTGTTGCAGGCGGTGCCGAAGCCGAGGTTGCGCGGCAAGGCGATGAGCCGCGCGGGCCGCGCCAGATCGGCCATGAAGCGGGTGCCTTGCCGGCTCGCATTGTCCACCACGATCACCTCGCACCCTTCGGGCACGGAGGCGATGGCACGGCCGATCACCGCGCCGCTGTTGTAGGAGACCAGGATCACGCTCACCGGCGGCGCATCATTGGCCTCAGTGTCGGTCAAGGTCATCGGTCCTCCGCGCGGCGCTGGCCCATATGCGGGCGCTTGGCCCATGTGTGGTAGCACTCCCGCGCGGCGGCTCCAACGCGGCCTGGCGCGCGCGGTACGGGCGCAGGGCCTTTCATCGCGCGCCGTGCTCCGTTAGAAGGCCATCGACCATGGCCGTGCACGAACCAGACCAGACGCTCCGCCGCCATTTCTTCTTCGTGGCGGGCTTCGATCCCATGAGCGCGGAAGGCCACCACAAGGTCTTCACCCGCGAGATCGACCGATTCGCCAAGGTGTGGAACGTCGAGACCGGCTGCGATCACGCCATCGCGCCCACAGCGACCGGCGCCACCTGGAATGCCCACGCCATGGGTCCCGGCTGGTCCACGCAGACCCGGTTCGAGCTGCTCGCCTGGGATGAATTCGTGCGCGCCGACATGGCGCGCAGCCGCTGGTCGCACATTCTCGGCACGACCCGCGCGCTGGCCGACATGATCGCGAGCGGCACGGTGGTGCGCTATTTCCGCCTCAGCCACCGCTACGGCATCTTCTTCGTGCTGACCTATGTGGTGCTGCTCGCCATCACCGCCGCAGCGCTTGCCGCCGGCTATGGCGCGGCCTATTTTTCCGCCGCGCCGCTCGGCCCCATCCCGGCGCTGTTGCTCGGTGCGATCGCCACCGCCGGCGTGTTCTTCGGCCTCATGGCGACGCTGGGCAAGCGGCTGCGACTCAAGCAATCGCTGGATCTTGCGGAATTCTCGGTGGATTACGCGCGCGGCCGCCATCCCGACATCGATGCGCGGGTCGCCGCCTTCGCGGCGCGGGTGCGCGAGGTGGCGCGCAAGGGCGGCGTGGACGAGATCGTCATCGCCGGCCACAGCCTCGGCGCCATGCATGTGGTCAGCCTCATGGCGCAGGTGCTGGCGCGCGACCCGAAATTCGGCACGCGCATCCCGATCCGCCTGCTCACGCTCGGCTCCACCACCGCGAAATTCGCTTTGCATCCCGCCGGCACCCGCCTGCGCGCCGCCGCGCACAAGGTGCATGCCGCCCCGGCCGTGGGCTGGGCGGAATTCCAGGCGCGCGACGACATCGTCAGCTTCTACAAGGTCAATCCGGTCACGCTCGGCCACGCCGGCAATGCGGACGGGCGGCGCCGGCCGTTCGTGCGGCAGATCACCATTCGCGGCCTGCTGACGCCGAAGACCTACGCCCGCTTCCGCTTCGACGTGATGCGGCTGCACTGCCAGTTCTTCCTCGCGAACGACCGCAAGGCGCCGTACGATTTCTATGCTTTCGTCTGCGCGCCGGTGACCTTCGACGAGATGGTGCGGCAGATGGACGGGCCGATGGCGATCTTCGCGTCGGACGGCGCGCTCATTCCCCTGGCCGATCGGCAATTAACGGCGGTGGGCGGCGAGGCCCCGGCCAAGGCGACCGAACCGGCCGCAGCGCCCGCAGGCCCCGCGCAACCGCCGGCGCGCGCGAAGGCGCATCCCAGATCCGGCGGCCGTGCCCGGCCACATTCCAGAAGCAGAAGCAGGAAGCGCCCATGAGCACGCTCGCCATCGCGAAACTGGCCTGGGCGCTCGGCGTCATCGCCTGGTACGTCATCCGCATGCCGTTCGAGCGCAAGGCGCGCAAGGCGCGGGTGGCGGACCGGCGCCACCGCACCACGCGGGAAATGGTGCTGCTGTCCATCTCCACGCTCGGGCTCGGCATCATTCCGGCGTTTTATGCGGCGACCGGCTTTCCCCGCGCGCTCGGCTATGCCCCCTCCCCGCTGCAGGTGGCCGCCGGCATCGCCGTGTTCGCGGTCTCGCTCTGGCTGTTCTGGCGCACCCATCGCGATCTCGGCCGCAACTGGTCGGTGACGCTGGAGATCAAGGACGCGCATCAGCTGGTGACGTCGGGCGTGTATGCGCAGGTGCGCCACCCCATGTATTCCGCCTTCTTCCTGTGGGCGGTGGCGCAGGCGCTTTTGCTGCCGAACCTGCTGGCCGGCTTTTCCGGCCTCATCGGCTTCGGCATCCTGTTCTTCTTCCGGGTCGGCCAGGAAGAGGCGATGATGCGCGAGACCTTCGGCGCGCAATATGACGCCTATTGCGCCCGCACCAAGCGCATCATCCCCGGCCTCTACTGACCGGACCTCGCCTCAAAAGAACAAAGCCCGCACGCGGCGCGGCCCGCGATTCGGACACGCTGTGTTCCCCGCGCGTTCGGCCCCAGGGGCGGCGCGCGTCCCCCTTTGGCACAGCTCAGCCCGGATCGAGCGGCGCCGTGCCGCTCGGGCGGCCGTCGGAATCGCGAGTGATGGTCTCCACCCGCGCCTCGGCCTCCTTCAGCAGCGCATCGCAGCGCGCTTTGAGCGCCTCGCCGCGCTCATAGATGGCGATGCTCTCCTCCAGGGGCACGTCGCCGCGCTCCAGGCGCTGCACGATGCCCTCCAGCTCGGCGAGGGCCATCTCGAAGGAGAGGGTTGCGACGGCCGGACCGGCGCCGGCGCCTTTGGCCGGCAGGGGAGTCTTGGGAGCGTCGGCCATGGGCTTTCCTTTTCGCGTGGGGGCACCGGAGGCGGACCGGCCGCGCCGATTCCCCGGGTCGTTTGCGCGCACCATAGCCGAGCCGGACGCGAGGCTTAAGCGCCGTTCCGGCAGGCCGGGGTGGCCTGAGGGCTTCGCCTTTGCTAGAAGCCGCGCGAACACTTGAGCCCTATCCGGACCGCGGCGGACGAATTTCATGCCCTCCAAGGCGCAAAGCCGATTTCCCGAGCGCACAGGCCGCGCCCTGGACGATGCCCTTCTCGCACGCTACGAGGCCGCCGGCTTCGCGCGCATCGACACGCCCATTCTCCAGCCGGCGGACGTGTTCCTGGACCTTTCGGGCGAATCCATCCGCCGCCAGCTCTATCTGACCACCGACATGGACGGGCAGGAACTGTGCCTGCGGCCGGATCTGACCATTCCCGTGGCGCGGCAGGTGCTCCAGTCCGGCGCGCCGCTGCCGACCTTCGTGAGCTATCTCGGCCCGGTGTTCCGCTTTCGCGGCGAGAGCAGCGGCGAGTTCCGCCATGCCGGCGTCGAATCCTTCGGCCGCACCGATCTTGAAGCGGCGGACGCGGAGATCCTCGCGCTCGGCCTTGAAACCTGCGCCATCTACAATGTGCCGGCCCTGGCGATCCGCCTCGGCGACGTCGCCCTGTTCGCGGCGTTGCTGGAAGCCCTGCCCCTGCCCCCGGCCTGGCGGCGCCGGCTGCTGAAGGATTTCGGCCAGAGCAGCCTCGACGCCGACCTGACCCGCCTCAATGCCGAGCGCGCGACCAATGGCGCGAGCCATGCCGGCGTGCTGAATGCGCTCACCGGCTCGGATCCGGAAGGCGCGCGCGCGCTGATCACCGACCTGCTCTCCATCGCCGGCATCACCACGGTGGGCGGCCGCAGCGTTTCGGAGATCGCCGAGCGGTTCCTGGAACAGGCCTCGCTCGACGCGGGCAACGGCCTGTCGTCGGAAACGGCGGTGATCCTCGGGCGCTATCTCGACATCAAGGGCAATCCGGACGAGGCCTCGGCCCGCCTGCGGGCGCTCGCGAAGGATGCCGGCATCGCGCTCGACGCCGCGCTCGACGCGTTCGACCGCCGCGCCGGCTTCATCAGTGCCCACGGCATCGCCCTTTCAGACATCCAGTTCTCGGCCGCCTTCGGCCGGCCGCTCGATTATTACAGCGGCATGGTGTTCGAGCTGCACGACCCGCACGGACGCGTCGAGGGGCCGCTGGTGGCGGGCGGGCGCTACGACCGCTTGCTGGAGCGGCTCGGCGGCGGCGCTGTGGTTCCCGCCGTGGGCCTCGCCGCGTGGGTGGAGCGCCTCGCGCAGCTGGATCATGCAGCGATGGACCAGGCCGCGACGGGCCCGGCCGATGGGGAGGCGGGACGATGAGCGACACCTTGATTCTCGCCGTTCCCTCCAAGGGCCGGCTGCAAGAGAACGTCCAGGCCTTCTTCGCCCGCGCCGGCATGCCGCTGCTGCAGGCGCGCGGCGCCCGCGACTATCGCGGCGCCATCGGCGGGGTGGAGAATGTGGAGGTCGCCTATCTCTCGGCGTCCGAGATCGCGGCCGCGCTCGCCGCCGGCACCGCCCATGTGGGCGTGACCGGCGAGGATCTGGTGCGCGAGAACATCTCCCACGCCGACACCCGCGTCGCGCTGCTGGAGAAGCTCGGCTTCGGCCATGCCAATGTGGTGGTGGCGGTGCCGCAGGCCTGGATCGACGTGCGCACCATGGACGACCTGGACGATGTGGCGAGCCATTTCCACAGCCGCACCGGCCGGCGCATCCGCGTCGCGACCAAATATGTGAACCTCACCCGCGCCTTCTTCGCCCGGCACGGCATCGTCGATTACCGCATCGTGGAAAGCGCGGGCGCGACCGAGGGCACGCCGGCCGCCGGCAGCGCCGAATTGATCGTCGACATCACCACCACCGGGGCCACCTTGTCCGCCAATGCGCTGAAGGTGGTGGACGACGGGGTGATGCTGCGCTCGGAGGCCAATCTGGTGGCGTCCCTCACCGCGCCCTGGAATGCCGGGACGCGCGCGGTCGCCCGCGCCATCTTCGACCGCATGGCGGCGGAGAAGCGCGCCCGCACCATGCGCGAGGTGCGCACCCGTTTCAGCAGCTGCGATGCCGACCTCGTGGCCAAGGCGGTGGAGTTGTTCCGCTGCGTCGCCCCATTCGGCGGGCCGACCTCCTCGGGCATGCTCACGCTGCACTGCCCGCCGGACACGCTGCACGGCCTTGCCACCTTTCTGCGGGCCAAGGGCGCCAGCATGGTGACGGTCGGGGCGCTGGAATATGTGTTTGCGTCCGACAACCCGCTCTACGAGGCGCTGGAAGCGCGGCTCGCCTCAAGCTGAGGGCCGTGCGCTTCAGAACACCCGCGCTTTAGAACAAATCCCTGCTGAAACGTCGGGAAAGCCGTCTTATAAGCCTGAGCCGGGCGCACGCGCGTCCGATCCCGTTTTGGAGCTCAGCCTCATGACACGTCCCGCCAAGCGTATCGCAGTGACCGGAGCCGCCGGCCAGATTTGCTACTCCCTGCTGTTCCGTCTTGCGCACGGCGACGTGTTCGGCGCCGACCAGCCGGTGGTGCTGCAGCTGCTCGACCTGCCGCAGGCCCAGGCCGCCGTGGGCGGCGTGGTGATGGAACTGGAAGATTGCGCGTTCCCGCTGCTCGCCGGCGTCACCATCACCGACGATCCGAAGGTTGCCTTCCGCGATGTGGACGCCGCCATCCTGGTGGGCTCGCGCCCGCGCTCGAAGGGCATGGAGCGCCGCGACCTGCTGCTGGCCAATGGCGAGATCTTCAAGGTGCAGGGCCGCGCCCTGAACGAGGCGGCGAGCCGCGACGCCCGCGTGCTGGTGGTCGGCAATCCCGCCAACACCAATGCCGCCATCCTGGCCCAGAACGCGCCGGACTTCCCGCGCGAGAACATCAACGCGATGCTCCGCCTGGATCACAACCGCGCCCTCTCCCAGCTCGCCGCCAAGGCCGGCATCGAGGTCGCGAGCATCCGGAAGATGGCCGTGTGGGGCAACCATTCCCCCACCATGTTCGCCGACTGGCGCTTCGCCACCTCTGGCGGCAAGAGCCTGCCCGAGCTGATCAATGACGAGACCTGGTATCGCGATACGTTCATCCCCACGGTCGCAAAGCGCGGCACGGCGATCATCGAGGCGCGCGGCGCCTCCTCGGCCGCCTCCGCCGCCAACGCCGCCATCGACCACATGCACGACTGGTTCCAGGGCTCGAACGGCGACTGGGTTTCCATGGGCGTGCCGTCCGACGGCAGCTATGGCATTCCCGAAGGCGTCTATGCGGGCGTTCCCGCGATCTGCGCCAACGGCAGCTATGAGCGCGTCACCGGCCTGCCGATCGACGATTTCGCCCGCACCATGATCGACCGCACGGTGGCCGAGCTGATCGAGGAACTGGACGCGCTCAAGTCCTGACCCGGCCGACGCCCGAACGCAAAAAAGGCGCGGCCGGCGGGAAAAACCCGCCGGCCGCGCCAGCTTCAATCAGCGCACGTGCGCCGACGCCATATTGGAGATTCGCCGCGCCCGCACCTGGGCGAAGGCGCGGCGCACGGCCTCCCCGCGCTCCATGCGCTTGGCCATCGCGTTGAATGCGAGCCGCGCCGGCTCCTCGATGCGCGCATAGGTCAAGGCGGAGAGCGCCAGCACCGCGGCAAGCACGCCCGCCAGCGCCGCATGGCTCTGCCAGAGGCCGCCGAGGTCGTAGAGCGTCTTCGCGTGCCCTTCCACCATCACCTCCTGCTCCAGGGCGAAGCCGGTGGCGCGCGCGATCGTCCAGGCGAGGAAGGCGGCCGCCATCAGCACCAATTGATGCGTCATGTAGATGGAATAGGACCAGCGCCCGAGCGCCGCGAACGGGCGCGCCCGCAGCAGGCGCGAGACCGCCCCCTGTTCGCGGGCGAACACCAGCACGGCCGCGGCGAACGCCAGCGGCGCGGCAAGGCTGAGCGCCCGCACGGCGTCCGGGCCATGGCTGGCGCGAATCACGAACAGGGCCACGAGGGCGACGATGCCCACTTCCCACGCCGTCGCCAGCGGCAGGCGCCTATCGCCCCATTTCTCATGCAGGCGATAGGCGATGACGCCGGTGAAGAAGCCCGCGACGCACCGGAACAGGCCGAAATCCGCCGTCGAATTCATATAGGTCGGCGACACCAGCGCCAGCAGGCCGATGCTGGCCACCACCAGCACGGCGGCGGCGAGGCTGAGGCGCCGCAGCGCCAGCACGCACACCGCGCCGAACAGGAGGTAGGTGTAGAATTCAGCGCCAATGCTCCAGCTCGGAGCGTTCCACGCCATGCCGTGCAGATCCACCGCATTGAGCAGCAGGGCATGGATGGGAATGGCGATGGCGGAATATTCGCTCGGGCCCAGGGTGAAGGTGAACCGCTCCGGATGCGGCAGCACATTCACCAGTGCGATGAAACCGATAAAGAGCGCGAGCATGGCGGCATGCAACGGCCAGAGCCGGCCAAAACGCCGCACCACGAAGGCGCGCCAGGACGGCGCATCCCCCAGGCGATCGCGATACGCGTGACACACCACGAAGCCGCTGAGCACAAAGAAAAAGTCCACGAACAGAAATGCGTTCGAGACAATCGGCGCTGCCATGAGCGGAGAAACAAACACGAAACAGAAGTGGAATAGAACCACCAACAGCGCGCAGATCCCACGCCAAGCATCCAGAGCTTCGAAGCGAACCATGAAATGTACCTCCGATGCTTGAAATCCGGAGGCAGGCCTAAGGTTCCCATGCGGAGAAGCCTTGGCTGAAATGCGGATACTTTGTGATGATGGGCCACAGAAATATTTCTACCTTTGCTGTTGCGAAGAAGGGGAACCATCGCAGTTTCGCCACACCGCCTCCCGCCCCTTCCCCCATACCGGACGACGGCCTAGTCTTCCCGCGCGCCGCAGGCGCTTACTGTTGCTTGTTCCGGAGTGATCGATGCGTGAAGCCGAGCCCCAACCCGTGCGCCTGGCCGATTACCGCCCGCCCGAATGGCTGGTGGATACCGTCGATCTCGACATTTCGCTGCATCCCACGGCCAGCCGCGTGGTCTCCCGCCTTGCCTTGCGCCGCAATCCTGCGGGCACCGCCGGCGCGCCGATCGTGCTGGATGGTGACGGGCTGACGCTGGTGCGCGTGGCGATTAACGGCATACCGCTCGCCGGGGGGGCCTATGAGGCGACTCCCCAGGCGCTGTCGATTCCCGCCCCGCCGGCGGACCGCCTGATGCTGGAAATCGAAACCCTGGTGGATCCCACCGCGAACACCCAGCTCATGGGCCTGTTCCGCACCAGCGCGAACTATTGCACCCAATGCGAGCCGGAGGGGTTTCGCCGCATCACCTATTTCCCGGACCGGTCCGACGTGCTCGCCGTCTATACGACCCGCATCGAGGCCGACAAGGACGAGGCGCCGGTCCTGCTCGGCAACGGCAATCTGGAGAAGAGCGGGCCGATTGCCGGCACCAATCGCCATTATGCCGTCTGGCACGATCCCTGGCCCAAGCCGAGCTATCTGTTCGCCTTGGTGGGCGGCAGGCTCGACAAGGTGCCGAGCCATTTCGTCACCGCCTCCGGGCGGCCGGTCGAACTCGGCATCTATGTGGAGCCGGGCAAGGCCGACCGCGCCGCCTATGCCATGGACGCGCTGAAGCGCTCCATGCGCTGGGACGAGCAGGTGTTCGGCCGGGAATACGATCTCGACGTGTTCAACATCGTCGCCGTGTCGGATTTCAACATGGGCGCCATGGAGAACAAGGGCCTCAACGTCTTCAACGACAAATACGTGCTGGCGACGCCTGAGACCGCCACCGACGCCGACTATGCCAATATCGAGGCGATCATCGCCCACGAATATTTCCACAATTGGAGCGGCAACCGCATCACCTGCCGCGACTGGTTCCAGCTCTGCCTGAAGGAGGGCCTCACCGTCTTCCGCGACCAGGAATTCTCCTCTGACCAGCGCTCGCGCCCGGTGAAGCGCGTCGCCGACGTGCGCCTGCTAAAGGCGCAGCAGTTCACCGAGGATGCCGGCCCGCTCTCCCATCCGGTGCGGCCGCAGGTGTATCGGGAGATCAACAATTTCTACACGGCGACCGTCTATGAGAAGGGCGCCGAGGTGGTGCGGATGCTCAAGACCCTGCTGGGCGAGGAGGGGTTCCGCGCCGGCATGGATCTCTATTTCGCCCGTCACGACGGGCACGCCGCCACCATCGAGGATTTCCTGAAATGCTTCGCGGACGCCACGGGCCGCGATCTCGATGCTTTCGCGCTCTGGTATTCCCAGGCCGGCACCCCGCGGCTGGACGTGACCGGCACCTATGATGCCGCCGCCGGCACCTACCGCCTGGACGTCGCCCAATCGACCCCGCCGACGCCGGGCCAGAGCGAAAAGCAGCCGCTGGTCATTCCGCTGGCGCTCGGCCTCGTCGGCCCCAATGGCAGCGACATGCCGCTGGTTCTGGAAGACGGAACGAGCGTGGAAAACGGCGTGCTGGAAGTCACGGCGCCGCAGCAGAGCTTCGTCTTCACCGGCGTCGGCACGCGGCCCGTGGCCTCGCTCAACCGCGGGTTCTCGGCCCCGGTCAATCTGTCGTCCAACCTCACCAGCGACGATCTGGTGTTCCTGGCGGCCCACGACAGCGATCCGTTCAACCGCTTCGACGCCATCCAGGGCCTCGCCTTCGCCCTGCTGAAGGAGGGTGCCCGCACCGGCGTCCTGCCGGACCCCAAGGCGCTGGTGGAGGCCGCCCGCCTGCTGCTGAGCGACCCGGCGCTTGATCCGGCGTTCAAGGCGCAGGCCCTGGCGCTGCCGGGGGAAGCCGAAGTGGCGCGGGAACTGGCGCGCAACGTCAATCCCGATGCCGTCTTCGCCGCCCGCAAAACGCTGCGCAAGGCTTTCGCCGAGGGCCTCAGCGACCTGTTCGGCGCCGCCTATGCGAGCCTTGCGACCTCCGGCCCCTATTCGCCCGATGCGGCCTCCGCCGGCCGCCGCGCGCTGCGCAATCTGAGCCTCGATTACCTCACCGTGCCCGGCACACCGGAAGCGCTCGCCCGTGCCCTGGCGCAGTTCGAGCGGGCGGACAACATGACCGACCGCTTCGCCGCCCTCGCGGTGCTGTCCCAGCACGATACGCCCGAGCGCACGCAGGCGCTCGACGCCTTCTTCCGCCGGTTCGAAAACGACCCGCTGGTGATCGACAAATGGCTGAGCCTGCAAGCCATGATTCCCGAAGCGGGAACGCTGGAGCGGGTGAAGCGCCTGTCGCTGATGCCCTTCTTCTCCATGACCAATCCGAACCGCGTGCGCGCCCTCATCGGCGCGTTCGCCACCGGCAATGCCACTCAGTTCAACCGCGCGGACGGCGCAGGCTACGATTTCCTCGTGGAAGTGGTCCTGGGCCTGGACGGGACCAATCCGCAGGTGGCTTCGCGCATGCTCTCCGCCTTCAAGACCTGGCGGCAATTGGAAGAAGGCCGCGCCGCGCGGGCAGAAAAGGCGCTGCGACGGGTTGCCGAAACGCCCGGCCTGTCCGAAGATGTGGCCGACATTGCGATGAGATCCCTCGGGTAACGCAGAAATTATCGACAAAAACGGGATAATAAGCTGCGCAATTGGCCTATTATCCCGCCCACCGCAGAGGACTAGGTTTCCTGCATCAACACGCCGGCCCAGCCGGCTTCCCCATGCAGGAGACTTTCCATGCGCAACCTCACCCTTGCCGCCTTCGCTATCGGCGCCGCCCTTACTGTTTCCGGTGCCGCAAGCGCCGATGAATACGTGACCGCGCTGAACAAGGAAGCTTATGCGGTCGCGGCCGAATCCGCCCGCGAGGCGCCCGCCACCGACCCGTTCGCCGTTGCCCCGCTCGGCTATGCCGCGACCCCGACCGCCAGCCATCCGCTGAATGCGATCTTCCCGGCTCAGAACGCCCAGCCCACCACGATGAACGCCGCTGATCGCGCCCAGCTGCACATCGGCAACCGGGGCATTGGCGGCGCGGCCGAGTGATCCCCATATAGCTTCGAAGGTCCGGACCGGGCGCGGTGCGCAGCAATGCGCGCCGCGCCCATTTCCGTTCGCAAGATGGAGCAACGCCATGGCGCGCTTCGATGATATTGAGGTGTTCCTGCGGGTGGTGGAGCGCGGCAGTTTCAGCGCCGCCGCCACGCAGCTGGGTCTTCCCGCAACCTCCGTCAGCCGCAAGCTGAAGACGCTGGAAGACCGGCTTGGCGTGCAATTGCTCCACCGCACCACGCGGCGGGTCTGGCCGAGCGAAGCGGGGCAGGCCTATTACAACCAGTGCGTCGACGCGATCGCGGTTCTGGACCGCGCCGAAGCGAGCGCCCGCGCTCTGACCAAGGAACCGGAAGGGCCGCTGAAGGTGCTCATCACCTATGCGCCGGCCATCCTGATCCTGGAGCCGGAAATTGCGACCTTCCGCGCCCGCTATCCCAAGGTGCAGCTCAACCTGACCCTCGACAATCACCCGCTCGATCTGGCCGAGCATGGCTATGACGTGGCGGTGCGCCCGGGGCCGGTGCGCGATTCCAGCTATCATGTGCGCTCGCTCGGCTTGCAGACGCTGAACCTGCTCGCGAGCCCCGCCTATCTCGACCGCAAGGGGCGCCCGTCCCATCCAAGCGAACTCGGCCTGCACGACCTGGTGGCGATCCGCAGCCGCCCGGGGCCGCTGCACTGGGACCTGGACGGTCCCGGCGGCCCGATAGATCTGCAGGTTCAGCCCGCACTCGTCACCAACGACCCCATCATGGCCCTGCGGCAGACCCTGAGCGGAGCCGGCATCCTCATGATCTCGCGTTGCCTCGCCCGTCGGCGGGTGGAGGCCGGAGAGCTGGAGGTGGTTCTGCCGGACTGGCAGCGTCGCGAACCGCTGGAGACCGTCGCTCTATTCCCGGCGCGCGCCACCCAGGACCTGAAGGTGCGGGTATTCGTGGACTTCATGGTTGAGGTCTATTCGCGCTGGATCCACCCGGCTGAATCCCCACCCGTGATGCTCGCCGCGCCGCAGAGCGCCCCTCGCACTCTCAACGCAGCTTGAGCCGTGCCGTGGAACACCGCCGAGGGTAAAAAGAACCCGCGAATTGCGTGAATTTTTGCGGTCTTGACTCTCGCGGACTCTAGACAACACCCCCCCGATTCGAGTCCAATCGACCCCGATTCGGAGAGATGCGGCACGTCCCTCCAAGTCTTGTGAGGACGATAGGTCGAGGGGCGTGGCCGCCCTAAGACCGGACACCGGAGGAGGGGCCGGCGATGGCACGCGCCAACGCTGAGAGCGTCGGTGTGCGCGGTCATGCCATAGGTGGATTGGCAAAATCCGTAGCACGACCCGCCTACCAACGGCTTCTCGAAGCCGAGCCTTTTCTGCGCCGGATCGTCCCGGCGCTGATCATCACCTTCCTGGTCGTCATCGGCGTCGGCGCCGCTGTGCAGGTGCACAGCCACCGCCAAGCCGTGATCGACAACGCAAAGGATGACCTGAGTCTCCTCGCGCTCGCAACCGCCGAAGGGCTAAGCCAGCGCCTGGGCGGAAATCTCGCCCGCGTGGGACAGGCCTTGCAGGACTCCCTCCCGCCCCGCGCAACGCTGGGCGGGCGTCGCATTTATGTGACCGATCCGCAGGGCCGCATCCTCGCCTCGGCGCCGCAAGGCCTGCCCCCGGCGGCGAACCTTGCCGACGTGCTCGATCCCTCGCAGCCGCTCACCGTGTTCGCCGAGCGCGCCGGCGTGCTGGAAATCCCCTTCGGCGAGGACAGCGCGCTCGCCACCGTGCGCAACCTCAACCCGCCGCTCGGGCAGATCATCTACATGCAGCCCATGGCGCGGGCGCTTTCCACCTGGTCGGAAAGCACCACGCTGACGGTGACGCTGTTCACCACCACCGGGGCGGTGCTGCTCATCCTCGGCTTCTCCTTCCACTGGCAGGCAAGCCGGGCGCGCGAGGCGGACCACATCTACGACACCGTGCGCGTGCGCATCGACACCGCGCTCAATCGCGGACGCTGCGGCATGTGGGATTGGGACATGGCGCGCGGCCGCATGTACTGGTCCGACACCATGTTCGAGATCCTCGGGTTGGATCGGCGCGACGACCTGCTTTCCTTCGGCGACATCGCCAAGCTGGTGCATCCCGACGACGTGAACCTCTACGAACTGGCCCAAGACCTCGCGGACCGTCCCGGCGCCTCGGTGGACCGGGTGTTCCGCATGCGCACCGCGCGCGGCGACTTCGTGTGGCTGCGCATGCGCGCCGAGGTGGTGCAGCAGGGTGGCGAGGACGGCCCGCACCTCATCGGCATCGCCATGGATGTCACCGAGGCCCAGCGCATGGCGGAGCGCACAGTGACCGCCGATACCCGTCTACGCGACGCCATCGAGAGCATCTCGGAAGCCTTCGTGCTGTGGGACAGCCAGAACCGGCTCGTGCTCTGCAATTCCAAATTCCAGAGCCTGCACGAGCTGCCGGACGACGCGATCCAGGTGGGCACTTCATTCGACACCATCGCCACCGTCGGCCGCCACCCCGTCACGCGCACGCCGCTGAAGCCGGAGGACAAGCCGGAAGAAGGCTCGCGGGCGTTCGAGGCTCAGCTTTCCAACGGCCGCTGGCTGAAGATCGCCGAGCGCCGCACGAAAGACGGCGGCTACGTCTCGGTGGGCACCGACATCACCCCGCTCAAGCGCCATGAGGAACGCCTCATGGACAATGAGAAGCGCCTGATGGCGCTGGTCGCCGACCTGCGCAAATCCCAGCAGACCCTGGAGCTCCAGGCCCAGCAATTGGCCGAGCTGGCGGAGAAATATTCGGAAGAGAAGAACCGCGCCGAGGACGCCAACCGCGCCAAGAGCGAGTTCATGGCCAATATGAGCCACGAACTGCGCACCCCGCTCAATGCCATCATCGGCTTTTCCGAAATCATGGAAAGCGGCATGTTCGGCCCGCTCGGATCGGAAAAGTACGCGGAATATTGCGGCGACATCAAAGGCTCGGGCACCTATCTGCTGGACGTCATCAACGACATTCTCGACATGTCGAAGATCGAGGCCGGCCGCATGCAGCTGGAGCTGGAGGATGTGCGGCTGGACGAGATCGTCACCGACGCCCTGCGCGTCATGGCGCTCAAGGGACAGGAGAAGCAGATCTCCGTCACCGCCGAGGCCGGCGAAGGTCTGGCGGTCCGGGCGGACAAGCGGGCGCTCAAGCAGATCCTGCTGAACCTGCTCTCCAATGCGGTGAAGTTCACGCCCGAGGGGGGGCGCATCGCCATCAAGGCCCGGGTGAACGGCGGAGCCGCCGTGATCGCCATCGAGGACAGCGGCATCGGCATCGCCAAGCATGCGCTCGCCAAGCTGGGCCGGCCGTTCGAACAGGTGGAAAGCCAGTTCACCAAGACCCATAAGGGCTCGGGCCTCGGGCTCGCGATCGCCAAGTCGCTGACCGAGCTGCACGGCGGGGCCATGCGCATCCGCTCGCAGGAAGGGGTGGGCACCACCGTCATCATCCGCCTGCCGCTGGATGGCGGCGCGGCCAATTCCAACGAGACGCCGCGCCTCACCTCGGTGGTGTGAGGCGCCCGCCCCGCCCGAACACGGGGCTCAGGCCACTGCCTGCTCCAGCACGCGGGTAAAAATCTCGCGCACCCGGTCCTGGGTTTCCCGCAGATGGGCGTCCAAGGTCGCGAAATCGGGCATCTCGCCGGCGCGGGCCAATAGCGCCTTCAGGGCGGGGCTCGCCTCGGCCGGCAGAAAATGGGTGTCGAGCGCGAGCCGCAGCACCTGCGTCAGATCCTGGTAGAGCCGGCAGGCGTTGGCGAGGAGATGGATGTCCTCCGCCGGCAACAGGTGCAGCTCGCCCGCCACCGCGATGATGCGCGCGGTCGCCGTATCGACGATCTGCGGGTGGTCGGCGGCATGCACCAGCACCAGATATTGCGCCAGGAACTCCACATCCACCTGCCCGCCAAGGGCATGCTTGAGGTTCCAGCGGTCGGACTCGCCCTTCTCGGCCGCGATGGCGCCGCGCATGTCCAGGATATCGCCGGCAATGCGGCGCGGATCACGCGGCCGGGCCAGCACGTCGCGGATCACCCCTTCCACGCGTTGGCAGAAATCTGGATGCGCCGAGATCACTCGGGCGCGGGTCAGCGCCATGTGCTCCCAGGTCCAGGCCTCGTCCCGCTGGTAATTTTCAAATGAGCGCAGCCGCGTCGCCACCGGGCCGGAGCGCCCGGAGGGGCGCAGGCGCAGGTCCACGTCATAGAGCTTGCCGGCATTGGTGAGGCTGGTGAGGGCGGTGACCAGGCGCTGGGTGAAGCGGGCGAAATATTGCGCTCCGTGCAGCGGGCGCGGGCCATCGGAGGCGGGGTCGGCATCCGGGTCGAAATCATAGAGCACGATGAGGTCGAGATCGGAGCCAGCGGTCATTTCCCGGCTGCCGAGCTTGCCCATGGAGAGCACCGCCGTCTCCGCGCCGGCGATGGTGCCGTGCGCCTCCTGGAAGCGCGCCCAGACGCGCGCATGCAGGGCGCGGATGATCACCTCGGCAAGGCGCGCATAGGCCTCGCCCGCGCGCGCGGCCGGCAGCGTGCCGGAGGCGATGCGCACGCCGATGAGCACATGCTGTTCCTGGCGGAAGCGCCGCGCGCGGTCGAGCTGCTCCTCGTCGCTGTGCGCCGTGTCGAGCAGGGTTTCCAGATGCTGCTCCAGGCTCGCCTGGTCGGGCAGCTTGTTGAAGAAGGCCGGGTCCAGCAGAGCGTCGAGCAGGGAAGGCCGCCGCGCCAGCGTTTCGCCGAGGCGCGGCGCAACCGTAAGGATGGTGGCCAGCAGCCGCACCAGATCGGGATGGCGCTGCAAGGCGTGCATCAGATGGCCGCCGGAGAGTTCGGCGAAGAAATTGTCGGCCGCGATCAGCGCCCCGTCGGGATCGCCACCGCGCGACAATTGCTCCAGCAGCAGCGGCGCGATGCTGGCGAGCTGGCCGCGCGCCACATCGGTGCGCAGCACGCGATGGCGCCCCGCCATCCAGCCGCGCACCACGGTGCTGGCGGCGGGCGGATCGCGAAAGCCGAGGCGGGCGAGCACCGCCAGGGTCTGGCGGTCGTCGTGGTCCACCGGGAACAGCAATTGCCCGTCCAGCACCGCCGGGGGCGGGCTGTCCTCGAACAATTGGGCGTAATGGTGCTGCACGCGCTTCAGGCGATCCACCAGCGCGGCGGCGAAGGCGTCGCGGGTCTGATAGCCCATGAAGCGTGCGAAGGCGCCGAGCGCGTCGGTCTGTTCCGGCAAGGTGTGGGTCTGGGCATCCGCCACCATCTGGATGCGGTGCTCCACCCGGCGCAGGAAAATGTAGGCCTCGGCCAGATCGTCGCGCACGGCACCGGCGATCCAGAAATCGCGCACCAGCGCGTCGAGCGCCTCCAGCGTGCGGGAGGACCGCAAATTCGGATCGCGGCCGCCAGCGATGAGCTGCTGGGTCTGGACGAAGAATTCCACCTCGCGGATGCCACCGCGGCCGAGCTTCACATTGTGGCCTTCCACCGCCACCACGTCGTGCCCGCGAAACGCATGGATCTCGCGCTTCATGGCGTGCACGTCGGCGATGGCGCGATAGTCCAGCACGCGGCGCCAGACGAACGGGGCAAGATCGGAGAGAAATTCGCGGCCCACCGCGAGGTCGCCCGCCACCGGGCGCGCCTTGATATAAGCGGCGCGCTCCCAAGTCGCGCCCTCCCGCTCGTAATAGGCAAGCGCCGCGGCGGTGGAGAGCGCAACTTGTGTGGAACCGGGGTCCGGCCGCAGGCGCAGGTCCACCCGCAGCACATAGCCGTCGCCGGTGCGCTCCTGGAGCATGCGCACCAGGGCGCGGGTGATTTTCACGAAGAAGGGGGAAGGCTCCACGCCCTCGGCGAGGGGGGCCACGTCACGGTCGTAGACCACGATCAGGTCCACGTCGGAGGAATAGTTCAGCTCGCGCGCGCCATGCTTGCCCATGGCGATCACGGCGAGCCCGCACCCCTTGGCGGGATGCGCGGGATCGGGCGGCAGGAGCTTGCCGGCCGTGACCGCCTCGGCGAGCAGGAAATCCAGCGCCGCGCCGAGCGCCGTGTCCGCCACATCGGTCAGCGCGCGCGTCACCTGCACCAGGTCCATGGCCCCGCCGATATCGGCCAAGGCGATGGTGAGCGCGGCTTCCGCCCGCATCTGGCGCAGCGCCGTCATCGCCTGCGCCTCGTCGGCGGCATGCGCGACCGCCTGCCGGCAAGCTTCGGTGAGGGCGGCGATATGCGCGGCCGGTGCGCGCTCCAGCGCCCGTAGCAGGCGCCGGGGATCGGTGCGAATGAGGTCGTGGAGGAAGGGAGAGGATTCCGCGACACCCAGCAGCACATCACGCGCCCGCGGATAGTCCGTAAGGATCTGCGCGACCCGCGCGCGGCCGGCCGGGTCCAGGCCCTCCAGCGCATAGCCAAGCTTGATCTTTGCCGCCTCAGCATCGCAAAGCACGGGGCCTTCCCACATCGAGGCGGCAAGTGAGGCGGCGGCAATAGGGGGCGAAGCGGAGGAAGCGGACATTTGCCTCACTTAAAGGCATGAGGCTGTGCTTAAGCGCAAGCCCTTATGGCGTTTTCGCGGGCAAACGAAGCGTCGCGCGCAGCCCGGGCCCGTTGTCGGAGAAGGCGAGACTGCCTCCATGCAGCCGCGCCACCGCCGCGACCAGGGAGAGGCCGAGGCCGGAGCCAGGGCGCGAGCGGCTGGCATCCAACCGCACGAAACGCTCCACCACCCGTTCGCGATCCTGCGGCGCAATGCCCGGCCCGCGATCTCCCACCTCCAGCACCGCCTCTTCGCCCTCGCGCCGCAGGCTGACGCGGATTTCCCCCCGCCCGCCATCGGCGCCGCGGCCATATTTCAGCGCGTTGTCCACCAGATTGGCGAGCGCCTGGGCAAGCAGCTCGCGCATGCCGTGAACCTCCACCGGCTGCGCGTCCACCAGCAGGTCCATGCCCTGTTCGTCCGCCAGCGGCTCGTAAAGCTCGGCGACATTCTCGGCGATGGCGCCGAGGTCGAGGTCCACCATATTGTCCCGCGCCTGCCCTGCCTCGGCGCGCGCGATCATCAGCAGCGCGTCGAAGGTGCGCATGAGGGAATCGCTTTCCTCGATGGTGGCCTCCAGCGCCGCGCGCCATTCTTCTTCCGAATGAGCCCCGCGCAACGCCTCTTCCGCGCGGTTGCGCAGGCGCGTGAGCGGTGTCTTGAGATCGTGGGCGATGTTGTCGGAGACCTCCTTGAGGCCGACCATGAGCGCCTCGATGCGGTCCAGCATCGTGTTGAGGCTCTGGGCGAGCCGGTCGAACTCGTCGCCGGTACCGTCCACCGCCAGCCGGCCGGAGAGATCGCCGGCCATGATGGTTTCCGAGGTTGCGGTCATTGATTCGATGCGTTTGAGCACGCGCCGCGTCACGAAGATGCCACCGGCGATGCCGAGCACCAGAATCAGCACCAGGGCGCCCTGCGCCGGGCGGACCACCAATTGGCGCAGCGTGTCGCGCTCCTCGATGTCGCGGCCCACCAGCAGACGGTAGCCGCCGGGCAGCTGGAACACCTGCACGAAGGCGAGAAACTCCTTCGCTCCCGGCTCATCGGAGCGGCGATAGGGCGTGATGCGCGTGCCCGGCTTGTCCAGCAGCCCGATCGGCAGGTCGGAGACGTTGGAGGCCATCACCTCGCCGGTGAAATTGGTCAGCAGATAGATCGAGGATCCCGGCCGGCGGGTGCGGCGGTCGATGACGATCACCAGGCGCTGGATGCCGCCCTGGCGATATTGCTCGGCGAGGAAGCGCACCTCGCCTTCCACATTCTCCGCGACCTGGCTCTCGATCAGCGCGCGCGTGTGCCACGCCACATAGGCGATCATGGCGACCGAGAACAGCGCGAACACGACGAGATAGGCCGCCAGCAGCTTGAACGCCGTGGTGCGCACCAATTGCAGCATGTTGCGGGGCATCCGCATCGCGTCAGGCCGGCAGGAGGAAAGGGCGATGGCGCTTGGCCATCACCGCAGCCCGACCCGGATCATGTAGCCGGCGCCGCGCACGGTGTGCAGCAGCGGGACGTCGAAGCCCTTGTCGATCTTGGAGCGCAGGCGCGAGACATGCACGTCGATCACATTGGTCTGCGGATCGAAATGATAATCCCACACGTTTTCCAGCAGCATGGTGCGCGTCACCACCTGCCCGGCGTGGCGCATGAGATATTCCAGCAGGCGGAATTCGCGCGGCTGCAGGGGAATGTCCTTGCCGCCCCGGCTGACGCGATGGGCCAGCCGGTCCAGCTCCAGATCGCCGACCCGATAGATGGTTTCCGCCGCCTGCGGCGCGCCGCGCCGGGAGAGGGCTTCCACGCGCGCCAGCAATTCGGTGAAGGCGTAGGGCTTGGGCAGGTAATCGTCGCCCCCGGCGCGCAGGCCCACCACCCGGTCGTCCACCTGCCCGAGCGCCGAGAGAATCAGCGCCGGGGTGGTGTCGCCGCGCCGCCGCAGATCGGAGACGATGCTGAGGCCGTCCTTGAGCGGCAGCATGCGGTCCACCACCAGTACGTCGTATTTTCCGTCGAGGGCGAGGGCGAGCCCCTCCTCCCCGTCGCCGGCGTGGTCCACCACATGGCCGGCCTCGCGGAAAGCCTTGCGCAGATAGTCCGCCGCGTCGCGGTCGTCCTCGATGAGGAGCAGGCGCATGGAGAAGGTCAGACCTTGTTCGAGATTCGCGTCCATCTCATCCTAGCGCCGAAAGCGAGCCGGGGAACGGCCTGAAGGGGCCGCGCGAAGAGTGCCGAATAAAAACGCGGTGCGGGAAGCGCTACAGCTTCCCGCACCGCGGGGATCGGAACGGCACAGGGTGACGGAAGGAACTACTCCGGTGCCGCCCCGAGGCGGCGGGCGAAGCCCGCCGTGAGGGTTGGGGAAGAGACGATCAGCCCTTCGCCTTCGCGTCGATGGTGATGGCGACGAAGCGCACGCCCTGCTCGCCCTTCACCCGCATGAGCACCGCCTTGCGGTTCTCGGCCTTGGCGGCGGCGAGGCCGTCGCGCACGTCCTTGGGGTTGGAGACGGTCTTGCCGCCCACATCCAGGATCACGTCGCCGGACCGGATGCCGCGCTGGGCGGCCGGGCCGTTCGGCTCCACGTCAGTGACGACCACGCCGTCCGAGCCAGCGCCCTTCACCGACTTGGCCGGGGCGAGCTGGAGGCCGAGGCGCGGCAGGCCGGTGCCGGCAGCCTCATCCCCGTCGTCCTGCTTGAGGCTCGCCTGCTGCTGCTCGTTCGGGATCTGCTCCAACGTGACGGCGACATTGATCGGCTTGTTGTCGCGGATCACCGACAGCTCGACATTGGCGCCCGGCTTCATCATGCCGATCTTGCGGGTCAGGTCGCGGGCGTCCTTGATGGTATCGCCGTTCACCTTCGCCACCACGTCGCCGCTCTTCAAGCCGGCCTTGGCGCCGGGGGTGCCGGGCTGGACCTGGGCCACCAGCGCGCCTTCCGACGTGCTCAGGCCGAGGCCCGAGGCGAGGTCGTCGGTCACCGGCTGGATCTGCACGCCGATATAGCCACGCGCCACCTTGCCGCTGTCGCGGAGCTGGTTCACCACCGTCTTGACGGTCTCGGAGGGGATGGCGAAGGCGATGCCCACGTTGCCGCCCGAGGGGGAGACGATGGCGGTGTTCATGCCGATGACTTCGCCATTGAGGCTGAAGGTCGGGCCGCCGGAATTGCCGCGATTGATCGGCGCGTCGATCTGGATGAAGTCGTCATAGGGGCCGGAGCCGATATCGCGGCCGCGGGCCGAGACGATGCCTGCCGTCACCGTTCCGCCGAGGCCGAACGGATTGCCGACCGCGATCACCCAGTCGCCGACGCGCGGCGCGCCATCGGCGAGCTTCACCCACGGCAGGTCGGTCTTGCCTTCGATCTTCAGCAGAGCGACGTCGGTGCGGGAATCCGCGCCAATCACCTTGGCGGTATATTCCTTGCCGTCGGTGGTGGTCACGTCCACTTCGCTGGCGCCGTCCACCACGTGGTTGTTGGTCACCACATAGCCGTCGGCGGAGATGATGAAGCCCGAGCCCTGGCCGACCACGCGGCGCTCGCCCTTCTCGCCGCGATCGGCGCGCGGACGCATCGGCATCTGGCCCTGCGGGCCGCCCTGTCCTTCCAGGCCGAAGCGCTTCAGGAAACGCTCGATCTGGGGGGGCACATCGCCGCCGAAGGGGCCGTCCTCGCCCATGGCCATTTCCTGGGCGTTGACGTCCTTCTTGACCTTCACCGAGACCACGGCGGGCGAAACCTTCTCGACCGTATCGGCGAAGGAGAACGTGCCGGCGGGCTGGCTGGTGGTGATCTGCGCATTGGCCGGCATGGAATAGGGCGGGATGAACTGGCCGACCACGATGCCGGTGACGGCGAGGCCGAAGACGCCCCCGAGCAGAGCGGAGCGACGGCGACGGATGAGGGTGGACTTGCGCGGGAAGCCGGTCATGGGATCATTCGTCTCTCTTTTGTCTGCCCCCCGTGGGGCAAGGTCGAGAGCGAACATAAGGCGGGGAAACTTACAGCCGGCTGGCGGCTGGATTACCGATCCGTAAGGCGCGTCACGGCTGCGTGAGCTTCGTTAAGACCCCGATGTGCCGGGCCGCGACGTGCGATCAGCTTCCGGCCGGCGGCACGGGAGGCGTCTGGGCGATGATGCGGCGCACCCGCTCTTCCTCGTCGGGCGTCAGCGGCACAAGCGCGGGCGTCGCCCGGCGGCGGCGCTGGATCGCCAGATAGGCGGCAAGCCCCCCTGCCCCCAGCACCAGCAGCGGCGCGCCCCACAGCAGGGCGTTGCGCCAGGAGAGCACGGGGCGCATCAGCACGAACTCGCCATAGCGCGCCACCAGGAAATCGAGCACCTGCTGGTCGCTGTCGCCGGCTTTCAGCCGGTCGCGCACGAGGATGCGCAGATCCTTCGCGAGCGGAGCATCGCTGTCGTCGATGGACTGGTTCTGGCAGACCATGCAGCGCAGCTCCTTGGAGAGCTCGCGTGCCCGCGCCTCGAGAGCCGGATCGCCCAGAACCTCGTCCGGCTGCACGGCGAGCGCCGGGGCGGCGCCAAGGGCAGTGCCAAGCGCCAGGGCCAGCGTGAGGAGGAGAAGGGCGGATAGGCGGCGCAGCATGGCGTTATTCCGCCGCCGCCGGCATCGCGCCACGCCGCATGCGCGCGGGCCTCGGCGCGCCGACGCGCAGCCGCCGGTCGGCGAGCGAGAGCAACCCGCCAAACGCCATGACGATGGCGCCGAGCCAGATCAGGGTCACGAACGGCTTCCAGGTGGCGCGCATGGAGAGGCTGCCGTCCGGATGCTCCTCGCCGATGGAGACGTAGAGCTGGCTGAAGCCGAAGGTGCGGATGCCGGATTCGGTGGTCGCCATCTGCCGGGCGGCAAACTGGCGCTTTGCGGCCTCAACGATGCCCTGGGAGACGCCGCCGTTGCGGATTTCGAACACCGCGACGCGGGCGGAATAATTCGGCCCGGCGCGATTGTCGACACGGGCCAGGGTCAGGTCCCGGCTGCCGATCGTGACCGTTTCGCCCACCTTGACGGCGGCGATCTTCTCCAGGCTCCAGGCACTCTCGCACACGATGCCGAGCAGGCAGACGCCCACGCCGAGATGGGCAATGGCGGTGCCGAAGGTGGAGCGCGGCAGGCCGGTGAGGCGACGCACCGCAAGGCGCGCGGACACCCGCCCGATGCCGGCGCGCTCCGCAATATCGGTCAGCGCCCCGGCGATGATGAACACGGCAAGGCCAATGGCCACCGGCGCGAGCACGGGCCCACGCGTCTCGCTCGCCGCAGCCGTCACCACCGCCGCGACCACGGCGAAGCCGGCCGCCAGCATGAGCCGCTGGGCGACCCCGAGCAGGTCGCCCCGCTTCCACGCCAGCAGCGGGCCGAACGGCATGGCGAACACCAGCGGCAGCATCAGCCCGCCGAACGTGAGATTGAAGAACGGTGGCCCCACCGTGATCTTGGCCCCGGTCAGCGCCTCGAGCGCGAGCGGATAGAGCGTGCCGACGAACACCGAGGCGGTGGCCGCGGTAAGGAAAAGGTTGTTGAACACCAGCGCACCTTCGCGCGAGATCGGCGCGAACAGGCCGCCCTGGCGCAATTCCCCGGCCCGCAGCGCGAACAGGGCGAGGCTGCCGCCGATGAACACCACCAGGATGGCGAGGATGAACACGCCGCGCAGCGGGTCGGTGGCGAAGGCGTGCACCGAGGTCAGCACCCCGGACCGCACCAGGAAGGTGCCGATGAGGGAAAGCGAAAAGGCGAGGATGGCGAGAAGGATGGTCCACACCTTCAGGGCATCGCGCTTCTCCATCACCACGGCGGAGTGCAGCAGCGCGGTGGCGGCGAGCCACGGCATCAGGGAGGCGTTCTCCACCGGGTCCCAGAACCACCAGCCGCCCCAGCCCAATTCGTAATAGGCCCAATAGGAACCCATGGCGATGCCGAGGGTCAGGAAGATCCAGGCGGTGAGCGTCCAGGGCCGCACCCAGCGCGCCCAGGCGGCGTCGATGCGCCCCTCGATCAAGGCGGCGATGGCGAAGGCGAAGGCGATGGAGAGGCCGACATAGCCGAGATAGAGCAGCGGCGGGTGGATCGCGAGGCCGGGATCCTGCAGCACGGGATTGAGATCGCGCCCCTCGCCCGGCGGCGACATCAGCCGCAGGAACGGGTTGGAGGTCAGAAGGATGAACAGCAGGAAGGCGGTGGCGATGGATGCCTGCACGGCCAGCACGTTCGCCCTCAGCCGGTCCGGAAGGTTGCCGCCGAACAGCGCCACCAGCGCGCCGAACACGGCGAGCACGAGGGCCCACAGCAGCATGGAGCCCTCGTGATTGCCCCAGGTGCTGGTAATCTTGTAGACGAGCGGCATCTGCGAGTGGGAATTCTCCACCACATTGGCCACGGAGAAATCGGAGGTCACGTAGAGCGCGACCAGGCAGGCGAAGGCCCCGCCCACGAACACCAGCATGGCCAGCGCCACCGGCACGGCGACGCCCATGAGCACCGGATCGCCCTTGGCGGCGCCCCAGGCGGGCACCACCATCTGCACCAGCGCCAAAGCGAGGGCGAGGATCAGGGCGTATTGGCCGATTTCCGCGATCATTGCACGGTGCTCCGCGCGGGCGCCGGCGCGGGCGGCCCGCCGGGCTCGCCCTCCTTCCAGTGCCCCTGCTTCTTCAAGGCGTCGGCGACCTCGCGCGGCATATAGCGCTCGTCATGCTTGGCGAGCACGGTGTCGGCCTTGAAGGAACCGTCGGTCTGCACCACGCCCTCGGCCACCACGCCCTGCCCCTCGCGGAACAGATCCGGCAGGATGCCGGTATAGTTCACCAGCACATGGGCATTGCCGTCGGTAACGGAAAAGCGCACCGCCGTGCCCTGCTTGTTCACGCTGCCCGCCTCCACGAGGCCGCCCAGGCGAAGCCGGGTGCCGGGTCCCACCTGGTGTTCGGCGATCTCGCTCGGCGAGCGGAAGAATACGATGGTGTCGTTGAGCGCGGTCAAGATCAGGCCCGCGGCGAGCGCCAGCACGGCCAGAGCGGACCCGATGAGGATGAGGCGGCGACCTTTACGCGTCACGGCGATCTGCTCCCGGAGCGCACGGCCTGAGGCGGCGGCTCCCGCATGATGCGGCTAAGATGATGCGGAACGCGTGCGTTCTCAATTGCCCGCCTCCGGCCCGATCTTCAATTCATCGGCAAGGGCGGCGAGGCGCGCCTGCGCGGTCGCATCGTCCGCAAACGCCGCGCGGGCCGAAGAGAGCGCCGCCGCCGCCTTGTCGCGCTCGCCCAGCACCATTCGGGCGCGCACCAGGCGCAGCCAGCCGTCGAGATCCTTCGGATCGGCGTCGAGGCGCTGCTGAAGCCGGTCCACCATGCCCTGGATCATCTGTGCGCGGCCGGCGGCGTCGAGCTGGGCCGCCGCCTGCACGTCCTGCGCTGTCGGGCCGGGCGGCGCGCCGACGGCGGGCGGCACCGGCGCCGCGTCCCGCCGCATCACCGAATCGGAGGGGCCGGCCGCCGAGGGTGGCGGCGGCACTGGCGCGCCGATCCGTTCCAGCGCCGTGCGCACCAGCCCCAACCAGGGCGCATTCGGCGGCGAATCCTGCACCAGCTTGGTCCAGATCGCCGTGGCGTCCGCCTTGCGGCCGTCCTGCTCGGCGGCAAGGCCGAGGAAATAGCGCGCGCGCGGCGAGGTGGGGTCGAGCGCGAGCGCGGCCTGGAAGGTCGCGGCGGCGTCCTTCGTCACGACGCCGTTGGCCTGCACCACCAGCGCCTCGCCCAGCGCCGCGCGGCGTTCGGAGGTGTCGCCGAGATATTGAATCGCCTGGGCATAGGCGCGCACCGCATCGTCCACACGGCCGAGCCGCAGATAGACCGGCGCGAGGATCTCATAGCCCTGCCCGTCGCGAGGATTGGCGGCGAGATGGTCCTCCACCTTGCGCACCAGGATCGCGACGTCGGTGCGGTCCGGCGGCGCGGCGAGGCGCGCGGCGAGCGGCGCCCCAGGCAGGCCCGGCGTGCCGAGCAAGGCATACAGGCCCACGGCGGCCAGCGGCACGCCCACCAGAGCGAGGCAGGCGGCCATGCGCCTGCGAGACCGGGCGCGGACCGGATCCTGCACCGGCTCGGGCGGGGCGTCGGCGGCGGCGAGCATGCGGCGCGACACCTCGATGCGCGCGGCCTCGGCCTGCGCGGCGGGCAGCCGGCCGGCCGCCTGGTCCCGCTCCAGCTCGTTCAATTGATCGCGATAGACGGCCAGGTCCGCGGCCGTCTCGTCTTTCAGCGGCCGGCGGCGGGCCAGCGGCCACAGCACAGCCATCACCGCCGCGGCGGTCATCAGGGCGAAGGCTGCGAACAGGGAGGCTGGCATCATCGTGCCCAGGCGTTAGCGGAGTAACGCGACGCTGCAAAGGATGCTTTCCGTCGCGGCGGCGCCGCGCCGCAGGGCGCAGGCGCTCGGCTTTCCGCGCGCGGCGGTCGCGGCGCCGGCGGGTATCTGGTAAGGGAAGGGCACTCAGCCTTCGGGCCCGCATGGGCCGCACACAGGGGAATACCATGGGACTGTTCGATTCGCTCGGCGCGCTCGGCCAAGGCGGCGGCCTGTTCGGCGGCCTGTTGAATTCCGTCCTCAGCGGCGGCCTGGGCCAGAATCTGCCCGCCATGCTCAACAGCGCACTGGCCGGAACGCCTTACGGCAATCTCGACGGGCTTCTGGAGCAGCTCAAGTCCGCCGGCCTCGGCGAGCAGGTGACGTCCTGGCTGTCCAATGGCGAAAACCTGCCCATCAGCGCCGCCGACCTGACCAATGCGCTGGACATGCCGGTGCTGGCGGAAGTGGCCGGCCGGCTCGGCCTGCCCGCCGACATGCTGCCCAATCTGATGGCCCAATATCTTCCCGGCCTGATCGACAAGCTGAGCCCGAACGGCGCGCTGGAAACCCCGCCGCCGGTCTGAGCGGAAGGCGTTACGGCGCAACGGAAGTCCAGCTGCCTTCGCGGGCGACGCAGGCAATGCCGCGCGCCGCCTGGGGTTTGCCCTGCACATAAATGGTATGCGAGTAATCGCGGCATTTGAGATAGCCCGGCCGCGAATAAGCCGGGCCGGCGATGACCGTGCCATAGGCGCCGCTCTCGCTGCGCCAGCCCACCGGCGATCCCGGGCCGCCATTGTCCAGCGCGTTCAATTCTGCGGCATAGGCGCGTGCGCGGTCCTGTTCGTCGAGGCCGCGCCCCAGCGGCCCGCCGACGAGGCCCCCCGGCCCGCCCGTATCGGCCGCACCGGTATCCAGAGACGGCAAAGCGAGCACATTGGCCGCTGGCCCACCCGTGCCGCCGCTGCTGGCGCAGGCAGAGAGCCATAGGGCGGCTCCCAGGACGGCACTCAGCCTGGCGACCGCCACCCCCATTCGCACGCCCATGAACGCCTCATCTCTCCGCCCAAAGCCCGGCGTTGCCGCAGCGGGACAGGCATGACGAACCCATGCCAAGGATTTAGGCGAATGGAAAACTTTGGCAAGCGCGGGCGGTGCCGCACCCAGGCGCCGCCATGCCATGCCGATGGCACCTAGATGGCCGGCAGGATCAATTCCACCCGCAATCCGCCGATGGGCGCGGTGCCGAGATCCAGCCGGCCCCCATAGAGCGCGGCCAATTCCTGCACGATGGACAGCCCGAGGCCCGAGCCGGGCTTGCTCTCGTCGAGGCGCCGGCCGCGCCGCCCCACTTCGGCGCGCTTTGCCGGGCTGAGGCCCGGGCCGTCGTCATCGATGACGAAGCGCACATAGGCGCGATCGGCCGGCGAGCGGGGAAGCTCGGCGAACATCTCCACCTCCACCCGGCTCGCCGCCCATTTGCAGGCATTGTCCACGAGATTGCCGAGCATCTCCTCCAGATCCTGCCGCTCGCCGCGGAAGCGCAGGTCGTCCGTGATCCGCAGATCGATGGACAGATCCCGATCGCGGTGGATCTTTTCCATGGTGCGCGCAAGCGAGACCAGGATCGGCCGCAGATCGCAGGCCGTAGTTGGAAGCGACACGCGCGCGGCCATGCGGGCGCGCTGGAGATGGTGGGAAATCTGGTCGCTCATGGTGCCGGCCTGATCGCGCACGCGCGCCGCCAGCGGATCGTCGCGGCCGCCGGCCTCATTCATCAGCACCGAAAGCGGCGTCTTCAGCGCATGGGCGAGATTGCCCACATGGGTGCGCGCGCGCTCGACGACCTCCTTGTTGGCGTCGATGAGGGCGTTCACCTCCCGCACCAGCGGCGCCACTTCCTCGGGATAGCTGCCCTCCAGCCGCTCGGTGGCGCCGGAGCGCACCGCCGCCAGCGCCGCCGAGAGCCGTCCCAGCGGCCGCAGGCCGAAGCGCACCTGGAACGCCACGATCAGGAGGAACGCCAGCCCGAGCACACCGAAGGTGCCGAACAGCGCCAGGTTGAAGCTTGAGCTTTCATCGTCGATCTCGGAGGCATCCCCCGCCACGGAGATGATGAAGCGCCCCTCTTCGCCGAGGTCGAGCACCCGCTCCACCACCCGCAGGCGCTGCCCCTCGGGACCCGGCAGATAGCCTTCCTGAAGCCCCTCGCGCGCGGCGGAAAGGTCGGTGCCGCTAAGGGAGGGCAGCACCGTTTCCACCAGCGAGCGCGAGGTCAGCAGCCGCTGCCCCCCACGGTCCACCCGGGCCACCTGCCAATACCAGCCGGACAGCGGAAACAGGAACAAGGGGTCGCCCAGCACCTGGGGCGGGGGAAGCTCGGTGCCGACCGATGCCGGTCCGCCGGCGATCTCGGCCACGATGGTCTTCAGATAGATGTCCAGCCGGCGGTCGAAGGCGCGTTCGGTGCTGCCGCGATAAAGCGAGGACAACACGAAGCCGACGATGAGCAGCACCGCCGCGGTCACCACCACGGCCGACAGGAAGAGGCGGAATGCCAGCGAACCGCCGGAGCGGTCCCGGCCCACCGGGTCAGTCTGGGTTTCCACCGCCGGGGGCGCTCCGCCTCATCGCGGCGCGTCCGGCGCCACGAGCAGATAGCCGAGGCCGCGCACGGTCTGGATGAGATCGCAGTCGATCTTCTTGCGCAGGCGGCCGACGAACACCTCGATGGTATTTGAATCCCGGTCGAAATCCTGGTCGTACAGATGCTCCACCAGCTCCGCGCGCGACACGACGCGGCCGGTGTGATGCATCAGATAGGACAGCAGACGATATTCGTGGCTGGTAAGTTTGATGGCATTGCCTGCCACCGTCACCCGGCCGGAGCGCGTGTCGAGCCGCACCGTGCCGCACACCAATTCGCTCGTGGCGTGCCCCGTGGCCCGGCGCAGCAGGGCGCGGATGCGGGCGAGCACCTCCTCCATGTGAAACGGCTTGGCGACGTAATCGTCGGCGCCGGCATCGAAGCCCTGCACCTTGTCGCTCCAGCGGTCACGCGCCGTGAGGATCAGCACCGGCATGGTGCGCTGGGCCCGGCGCCAGGCTTCCAGCACCGAAATACCGTCCAGCTTGGGCAGGCCGATATCCAGCACCACGGCGTCGTAGGGCTCGGTCTCTCCCAGATGCCGCCCCTCCTCCCCATCGAATGCGGTGTCCACCGCATAGCCGGCGTCGCCAAGGGCCGTCACCAATTGGCGATTGAGATCCGGATCATCCTCGACCACCAGCAGCCGCACGCCATTCCCCATTTTCCCGTGACGCCCCACCATGCCAGAGCGCGACCATGATGTCAGGCGCATCAATGTGGCCGAATCAATGCCAGCCACACAGGGCGACGCCCACCGCATTGTGCGCCTTTGCCTGCCGGATGGTGGCATCGGTATCCGCGCGCGACCAGGTGATGGGCGCGGCGCTGGCGCAGAACACCTTAGTCTCGGCGCCACCCGTCGTCGTCGCGCAGCCGCCCAGCATCGCGGTCACGCCGCTCAGCACCAGCGCGCGCGTCGCGCGCCGCATCGATCGCCCGTTGCGCATCGCGTTCTCCCTTGGCTTCGCGATCGGTCCAACCCTGCTGGGCGCCCCTGCGCCCAGCGATGAAGACGAGCGCGGCGAGCCCCGCCGCGAGGGCCGCCCGGAGCCCCAGGAACCAGCCTGCCGCGAGCGTCCCCACGAGACCGAGGAGCGCCAGCAGCCACCAGGGCACCTGATAGACCAGCCATTCTGCGAGCGTGCTCATGGCCGCGCCGGGACGCCGGAGGTGGCGCCAGCCGCCTCGGCGAGATCGAGAGCGCCCGCCTGCCGCGCCCGGGCGTGCTCCGCCCACCACACGGCACCGATGCCGACGCAGGTAAGCACGAGCCCGGCCAGGGTGAGGCCGGTGAACACCAGCGAGAGCGAGGGCGACCCGCTCGCCAGCGGCGCCACCTGCCGCGCCGCTTCAGCGACCGCCGAGGCCATCAGCCCGCCAGCCGCAGCACCCGCTCCGGCCTGTGGGCCGGGCAGCGGCGCGGCGCTGGACGCCGGCGCCTTCGCTGCCGCCGGGCCGGCATCCGGCGGCAGCACGGGAACTCGAGCAAGGGCGGCATCGTCGCCGGCCTGCGCCCAGGTGCGGCCAGCCTGCCGCACGTCGGCCACGCGACGGCTCCAGCCCGCGCCGAACACCTTGAACGTGGCTAGGTTTTTCAGCATGGCCAGCCGGCGGTCGCAGATCGCGTCCACCAGGCCGGCGCGATCGACGCAGGCCGCCGCCGCCGCGAGCGTCACCGCGCCGATCGCCCCGTCCGCCGGAACATCGAGCGCGCGCTGGAGCCATTTCAACGATTGGGCGGGGCCGGAATTCACCGCGCCGTCGAACACCACGTAATCGATGCCCGATGGCAATTCGTCGGCGCGCACCGCGTCCCAATATTGCCGCCGGTAGATCTCCACCAGCTCCGCGCGCTCCAGCAGGCGGACCGAGCGGCGCGGCGCACCCTTGGCGGTGCGATAGGCATCGTAGACCCGCTGGATGACGCCCTGCATCGTGGGGCCGCCGGGATCGGCGGGGTGATCGCTGTAGCCGCCCTCATGGACGAGCACGCGCGCCAGAGCGGCGTCGAAACTGGACGCTACCATGCACAGCTCCTATAATTTTTCGTTAAGAACGGGGAATCATTGGTGCAGCGCGACCAGGCCGGTCACGGAACCCGCTTCGCCAGTAATGGGGATGTGACGTGGAATACACGCTTGGCCGCATGTTTTTGATTTTCACGCTGATGTTCGTGAGCTTTTCTTTTTATCTTGAAATAAACTCAGTCGGCCTGGTGTATAGCTATCTGGCGCGCGACAACGAGCTTGATTGTTATTATTTCACCGGGACGTCCGTATATAAAACAACGCAATACAACGGAAATCCCTACTGCAACGTCTGGCAAGACGTGTACTGAAATTCTAATCCGAAAGGGCCGGATCGGTTCGGCACCACTCCTGCGGCAGCACGATTCGCGTGGCGCAGGCGGCGAGCTGCGGCCGGCGGACCGCATGGGCGGGATCATCGCGCACGCACTCCGGCAGCACCCAGGTGACACCGTCGGCCAGCAGCAGCGGCGCGAGCGCGGCGCCGGGAGACGTGGGGCCGCGCACCTCCTCGGCCAGTGCCGCAGTCAGCAGGAGACAGATGTCGCTCATGATGCGGCTCCCAGGGCCATGAGGTAGGTCCGCAGCGCGGAATAAAGCGCGAGATGCTGCGCCGCCGTGAGGGATGATCCGGCAAACGCCGCTGAGACTTGGCCGGGGTAATAGGTGGCGCCGCGCCGCAGCAGGTACAGCTCGGCCGGCATGGCAACCGACACGCCCGTTGTATCTGTGGCGAGCTCCGCGCCGTTTTTATAAAGCGACCGGGCCGTCGCCGCCGCGCGGTTGCCCGCCGTGAGCCCGACCGAACTCGGCACCCCTCGGGTGATGCCTCCGCCATCATTGATCCGCGCCGCCGCCGAACCCGACTCATTCCGAGGCTGGATCAGCACCAGATTGGCAATATCGCCCATCGCCATCGCGGTCACCGCGTTCTCGCTGGAGACCCAAGTCCCGTAGCTCGCGGCGTTCAAGGTCATCCGGCCAAAATCGACGCCCGGATTGGCGTTCGTATCCAGATAGTTGGTGGTCCCGTTGCCGGTATAACCACGATCCACCGTGAATGCGGGTGAGTTCACCGCGCTGAGGTCGAACCTTGAGAGCGTCTGCACCTGGGAGGCCGCAGCCCCGCTGGTGGGGACGAAATTGCCCGGCACGTCCATGCGCACGATCTGGGGGGCGGCGATGCGCAGGGTGATGTCGATCGTGGCGCCTACGGTGGGCACAAGGGCAATGCGCGGCGACACCCCTGTGATGCCGGAGACGGTCAGCAACCGCGTGCCGGTGAAACGCTGGGTCATGCCGGACAGGGTGGGCAGAAGCTCTACAGTGTTGTTATCGCTGTTTCCAGGAGCCGCGTACGTGACGATCCTGAGGGCTGTCAGGCCCGTAGTAGACCCTCCCACTAGAGCCAGCATCACCGACGCCGTGAAACGGTCGCCCGGCGCTGCCGAGATAGTTGGCGCAAACGTCATGTCGACGTATGCGGACGATGCGGTCCCGGTCCAACGCATATCCACGTACGGCAATCCGTTGCTCGTGCCGAGCCCCACGACCGAACGGGTTATCCCGTTAGACGTGGCGACCTGCGACCATCCGGTCGGAAACGCGCCGCCCACCACCGCCCCTTGCATGGTGCTGTTGGGGACTAGGTTCGTCACCATGCCGGTCCACGGCACGAGGTTGAGGCGGGCCGCCTGCGCGTCATGGGCAGCCAGCAGGTAGAGCGCCTCGAGTTTCGTCCAGATGCCGGCGGCGATCAGGCTCTTCACCAGCATGTCGATCTGGGTGCGCCGGGCCGGGCTCGGCGGAACGCTCATGCGCGCCAACAGACCCGCGGTTTCCGGCGCCGGAAGCTGGCCGCGCTGGCGATAGAGCGCGGCGCTGGGGAGCGACAGGCCGAGCCGCATCACAGATCCGCCAGCGCATAGAGAGTCACGCCGGCCGTCGTGCCGGTGCTCCACACGCGGCGGATCTGCACCGGGGGCAGCGGCTGGAGGCCGCTCAGCGCGCGAAAGTCCACGGTGTCGGCATCGCTCGCCGCGCCGACCGCCGTGACGCGCACGCTGGCGATGCCGCCCGCCACATCCGGCGGCACGTAGAGCCACAGGCTCTTGGCATAGGGATCGAGATCGACGGTGTCGGACGGCACCAGCACGCGCACCTGGCGGGCCGGAGAGGAGGCCGAGGCGGCATGGCCGCGCAGGGGATCGCGGGCGGAATCATAAGCCATGGTCGGGATCTTTCCATTTGAGGGAGCGCTATCGTGCGATCAGGCCGAGGGGCCCGGGCACAGCAGCAGATGCAGCGCCAGGCGCACGCTGCCGCCGGTGAAGGCCCCGCCATTGGCGCTGATGCGCAGGGCGGTGGGGGCATAGAAGGCGGTGGGGCCGATGACGCCGCCGTTGGTGGCCCCGGCGCCGATGCCGAGCGAGCCACCGAACTTCGCGCGCTCGGCGGCGATGCCGACATCGTAGGACGTCGCCCCGGTGATGCTGGTCAGCGTGCGGCTGGTAACGCCGAGCACGATGGCACGGTCGGGAATGACCATGCTGGTGTCCACGCTGGCGCCGGAAAGGGGGCGATCCTCCTCCAGCACCTGCGCGCGGATGCCCGCGCCATGCAGGCTGCTGGCGAGGAGGCCACCGGTGCCCGCGAACGGCGCCGCCCACAGGGTGCCGCCGAACATCAGGAGCGCGCCCTGGTCGGCCACATAGGCGAGAAAGCCGGCGCTGCAGGGCAGATAGTCCCACGCGCCGGTGTCGTAGGTGGCGATAGTGCCCGCCTTGCCGCTCCAGAGGCCGGTGGCACCCGCCGGCACGTACCAGCATTGCCCATCGGAGGGCGCGCCCGGCGGGCTCGGCTGGGTCACGCTCTGGAGCACCAGTTGCACCAGCGCATCCAGCGCCCGCACGGCGGCATTGTGGGTGACATGCTTCTGCGCCTGCGCTGCCGCAAGATAGGGCAGCGCCAAGCGCGCGGACTGGTCGGAAGACATGGGGCCTCCTTGGGATGGGACAGAATGGGAGCGAGTACGCACGCCCGAGCCTCCCGCTCCCCGTCGGGGAGAGGGTTGGGGTAAGGGGCAGGGCCGGAAGGCGTAGCTTCAGTGCCTCACACGGGCAGCGTCGCCTGGGCGAACGCCCCCGCGCCGAGCACCGCCGAAAGCTGGGCGACGCGGAAAGCCAGCGCGCTTTGCGGCCCGCCGAAATCCGCAATCTCGTTGGCGGCGGCATAGGTGAAGGCGGGCGCGCCCACCTCCACCGCGCGGACCACCGAGGTGCCGGAGAGAATCTCCAGCCGATAGGCTTCCACCGCCTCGCCGAGCGGCACGTCGACGCCATCCCATCCATCACCTTCGGTGCGCGTGCGGCGGACCCAGGAAAGCACGATGTCGCCGCCTTCCCGGCGGGCGGAAAGGTGCACCGGCGCATAGGGCTTCAGCGCGGCGCCGGCCACTTGCGCGCTCACCTCGGTGACGAAGGCGTCGCCATGGTCGCGGTCCGCGCGGCCCACGCGATAGATATAGGCGCGGCCATAAGCGGAAGCCCCGCTCGCGACGCTTGCGATATTCCCATCCAGCAGCACGATGCCGGTGCCGGCCGGCCATGCCAGGTCGCCCGCCGCCTCGGTGCCCGCCTGCCCGCGCAGCAGGCCGGAGAGCGCGAACAGGCCGCCCTCCACCAGCTCCGCCTGGGTGAATTGCAGGATCTCCGGCGCGCGCCCCTCGGCCAGCAGAACCAGCGCGTTCGCGCCCTCCAGCACCTGACCTTCGCTGGCGCCGAGCAGCAGTCCGCCATCCAGCCGCACCCGTAGCGTTGTCGAGCGATCGAACCGCCAGCGCGGCCCCGGCGCGAGATCGTCCAGCGTCTCGCCCAGGGTGCAGGAGGCGCTGAAGGCGGCCACCGCCTCGAAGCTCGCCCCGTCGGCGGAGCGCCACACGGCGAGCGTGCCGGGCCAGGGCGCGGCGGCGGCGGCGAGCGATTGCAGCGGCACCGGATCTCCCGCCGTCAGCAGCGGCAGGTCCAGCACTTGCACGGCCGGCGGACCATAGGCCGGCGGCAACGCCACACTGCCGGCAGCCACCCCCTGCAGGGGCGTATCGAACACCTCCGGCTCGATGGAACGGGCAGTGACGGCGCGCGCTTCCGCATCCTCGATGCGAGTGATTTCCAGCACCCGCGTGCGTGCGCCGTCGATGATCTCCACCACGTCACCGGGCACGAGGCCGATCTGGGACGGCGGCAGGGCGAACGTGGCGCTCTCGCGCCCGGCCCACAGATCCTGAAGCCAGATATCGGCGGCGCGCACCATGACGGCGTCGGACGCGACGACCGGAATTTCGGTCTGCGCCACATGCCGGCTCGCGCCCACCAGGCGCCGCGAGCCGACGCTGGCGGTGCGATAATCGGCGCCGGCATCGATGAAGCTGAGATCCACCTCCAGCGGCAGTTCACTCTCCTGCGCGCGCACGAGGGAAAGGGCGGCGCCATCCTCGCCCGCCACCAGGTCGGCGGCATCGATGCGCGCCGCGACTGCCCCGCCGCGCGGGCGGAAGGCGAGGATGCCGCCCTCCTCGCGGGCGTCGAAGGCGAAGGCGCGGGCGAGCGGCTCCAGCGCGCTGCGGGCCGACATGGGCCGGTCCACGATGAAGCCGTCCACCACGCCCAGCACACCGGTCGCGGAAATATTCTCCGCCCCATGATCGGCGCACACGGTCTCGATGATGCCGGAGAGCGGCGCCGCGCCGAGCCGGCCGGTGAGCCAATGGCCGGTCTCCCAATTTGCGCCGTCCGCCCACACGTCGCGGGCGAGCGGGAATTGCGGATAGGGCCGCGCATCCCAGGTCCACAGGAAGATGCCACCCTCTTCCACCATGCGCCCGCCATAGGCCGGCGCGGGCGGATTGTCGGCATCGCCCGCGCCCGCGTCGAGATCGAAGGCACCGAGCACGGCCTCCAGCGTGCGGCGCTGCATGAGATCGTCGCGGGCGCCGTTGGAGAAGGGCGGCAGGCCGCCCTCCGCCGATTTGGCGTCGGGAAAAGTGCTCGGCCGATTGGCGCCCTTGTCCACCGCCGGGCACCCGGCCTCGGTCAGGCGGAACGGCTTGGAGCCGGGTGTCCAGGCGGTCGGCACAGCGGCGCGCACGCCCCCGGTGCGCTCGTGGTGCGCGTTGCTCCAGAACGACCAGAGGTCCTTCTGGCGATAGATCCAGGGCTCGCCATAGATGCCGTCGGTGATGGGCGTGCGCGCCTGCGCGGCGCGGGCCGCATCATCGGCATAAAACCAGTCGAAGGCTTCGCCGCGCCGGGTGTTGGCGGTGAGATAATCGAGGTCGTAGGGGCCCTCCGCCAAGGCCGCGTCGAGATGGGCGCGGCCATCGCGCCAGTCGGCGAGCGGGGGATAATAATCCACGCCGATGAAGTCCACCACGGGCGAGGCCCACAGCGCATCGAGCGGAAAGCGCACGTCGCCGTTCGGGAAGCTCTGCGCGCCATATTCGGTCCAGTCGGCGCCGTAGGACACCTTGGTGCCGGGCCCCAGCATGGCCTTCACATCCTGCGCCAGCACGCGCAGCGCCTGGGCCGCCGGAAAGGAGCCACCGGCGCCGCGCACGCGGGTGAGCGCGGCGAATTCCGAGCCGATGAGGAAGGTTTCCACGCCCCCCGCCATCTGCGCCAGGAAGGCGTAATGCAGCACCATGCGGCGCAGGCTCCATTCGGCCGGCCCCATGTAGAGGATGCCGCCGAAATAATTGGAGAAATGCCCCGGCTGCGCGGTGCCGAAGAGCGCCGCCACCTGCGCATCCGCCCCCGCCCCGCCATCGGGCGAACCGGAGCGCCCCGGCGCGGGATCGCAGGTGATGCGCCCGCGCCAGGGATAGGCCGGCTGGGAGGCGGCGCCGCTCCAGGGATCGCCGCGTCCGTTGCCGGGCGCGATGTCCATCATCACGAATGGGTTCAGCGTCACCTTCAGCCCGCGCGCGTTGAGATTTTGGATCGCCGCGATGACGCTGGCATCGCTCGGCGTGCCGCCATAGGCCGGGCGGCCGTCATGGTCGCTGACGATGGGCGCCAGCAGGCGCGGCATCCAGCCCACCGTCCATCCATAGGGAATGGTGTCCTTCACCGCGCGCTCCACCTTGGGCCGCACGGTGCAGACGCCGGCCCGCAGATCGTCGCCGAACCAGGTGACCACCAGCGAGACCCGCTGCAGGTTGGGACAGGCCGCCTGGAGCTGGTCGAGCGAGGCTTCGAAATCGCTCTCGGCCCCGGTCACATGGCGGTTCTCCGCACCATAGGCGCCGCGCCCCAGCACGCGCTGCACCTGCCCCGGCTCGTAGCCGAATTCGGTGGAGCCGGGGATCAGCGTCACCGCCTTCACCAGGGGTTCGAGCCGGCCCACCGCGCGCTCCACTTCCACGGTGATCTGGGGCACGCGATTGCCGAACTTCGCCAGCGGCAGGCGCTCGAACACGAGATAGGCGAGGCCCCGATAGGCCGGCACATTGCTCGCCCCCTGCTTCGCCTCGATCCAGGGATCGGGCGGCTGATTGGCGCTGCCGAGATAGGCGCGCATCGTGAGGCCGGAGGTATCGAGCGGCTTGCCATCGGCCCAGATGCGGCCGATGCGAGTCACCTCGCCCTCGCACAGGCCGAGCGCGAAACTGGCGAAATAGGAATAGGAGATGGTGGTGGTGGTCACCTTCTGCGCGCGGCTGGATTTGCCGCCGCTGGACTGCACCTGCGTGGAGACCACCTCCTCCAGCCGCGTCGCCCAGATCACCTGCCCGGCGAGGCGCACGCGGCCGTAGACGCGCGGCACCGGCGCGCCGGCGCTGGAGGTCATCACATCGAGGTCGGACAGGCGCGATCCCTGCACCACGTTGGAGCGGCTGCCGCCGAGCAGCGCGCCGTCCACCACCGATCCGCCGAGCGCCCCGAGCGCGCGCCCGGCGACCGCGCCCAGCGGCCCGAAGAACGCGCCGCCCACGAGCGAGCCGGCCGCGCCGAGAAGCAGCGTCGCCATTGAGGACCTCCGATTGGATTGGAATGAAGACAGGTGGGCGCGCATGCACGGCGCGTGGGGCTTCCCCCGCCTCAACCCTCCCCCGCAGGCGGGAGAGGGAGTGGGCCCACACAGCGGCACGAGCGGCTCTCACCGCGCACGCAACAGGCCCCCTCTCCCGACTTCGGGGGAGAGTTGGGAAAGGGGGCATGCGATGATGCCGCACGCGCAGGCGCCGCCCGCTATTCCACCCCCGGAAACGCGAAGGCATAGGCCAGGTGCCGCCGCCACCAGGGCGTGAAATGGCCCTCGCACACGGCCACGCCGTCATAGGCGTGGATCATGAAGCCGGGGGCGGAGAGGATGGCCGCGTGCTTGGCGGGAAGATGGGCGCGGAAGCGAAACAGCAGCACGTCGCCGGGCTGCGCGGCCGCGAGCGGAATCGCCCGCAGATGGCGCGCGGCGGTGCGCGCGAGGGTCTCGCTGCGGGACGCCTCCGCCCAGTCCGGCGCGTAGGGCGCGAGCGGCTCCGGCTCGGTACCATAGAGGCCGCGCCAAACCCCGCGCACGAGCCCGAGGCAATCGGCCCCCGCGCCCCGCACCGAGGCGCGATGCAGATAGGGCGTGCCGAGCCAGGTCCGCGCCTCTTCCACCACGCGCGCGCGTGTCGGCGCGTGCGGGCTCATGCGAGGGCTCCGCCGTCGTATCCGCCCTCGCCCGGCACCGCGATGGTGATGACGAAATCATTGCCCGGCATGTGTGGGCAGCCGCGGAAATTGAGCGCGTTGGCGAAGCGGTCGCGGCAGGTGGAAAAGCGCTTGTCGCAGCCCGCCGTGAGCTGCACGCCGTCGCCCGGCGCCACACCTTCCGGCGGCCGCTGCCAGAGCTGAAACAGGGGCGTCTCGCCCTGCGCCTCATGCTGCTTCACTTCGGTGGAGAAGCCCGCGTTGAGACCCGACGTGAAGCTGAGCCGCCCAGCCAGGAAGGCTTGCGAAGCGAGGCTTCCAAGACCGGAAAATCGCAGCCTCAGCGCGCCCTCCACGCTGGCCACGACACCGGTGCGCAGATGGGGCGCGCGGGTGAGATCCACCCCGCAGCGCGCATCGCCGAGATCGGCATCGCACAGGGCGGAAAACAATCGCCCGCGGGTCTGGTTCAGCGCATCGGAGGGAGAGCGGATTTCGGCGGTGAAGGCGGCCCCCTCGCGCCGCACCTCGCCGAGCGTTCCATGCCGCAGCAGCAGGTGATTTTCCGGCGCGCTCCAGTCGATCAGCAAATGGTCGATGCGCGCGCCGTCGAAGCGGCCCGCAGCAAGGTCCGCCTCGCTCAGGGTGTCCGCGCTCAGCGCGCCGGAAACCTCAGCGCCGGTGACGCCGAGCCCTTGTCCGACAACGCTTTCACTCCCCGCGATACCGCCCGCCGCGCGGAACGCGAGGCCCTCCACCAGGAGGTCGCGATCATGGTCCGTAAAGCCGAGCGTGACGCCGTCGCGGCGGGTGACGCGCCAGCCGTGGCAGAGCGTGGTCGCGCCGCTGTCGAGCGCGGCCTGAAGGGCAATTGGCACCGGGCGCATGTCGGCTCCTCTCAGCGGATTTCGATCACCGGAATGCGGGGGATTTCCCCGGCGGCGAAGGCGGTCAGATTGACCTCGAGAAAATCGGTGTCGAAGCGCACCGGCACGTCGAACTGGAAGCCCGCGCTGACCCGCGCGCCGAGCGGGGGAACATGCCCCGGCAGGAAGGTCACGAGACCGCTCGCAGGGTCGCAGCCAAAGGCAATTCCCTCCGCCTGCTCGATGCCGCCGACGGCGACCCGCACGGTCCCCGAAACCGGCTTGGCGATGGCCCGCGCATAGGGGGCGTGGAGGACGCCGTAGGTCTTGGTCAGCGCGAAGGCGGAGCGCGCCCCGTCGCCGGTGCCGAGGGTCTGATCGAGCGGCGAAATCGCGGTGCCCGGAGGGCACGAGAACTGGTCCAGCCGGTCGCGCCAGCGGAAGCCGTAAAGACGTCCGCGCCGCTCTTCGAAAAACGCCAGAACATCGTGCAGGGCGGCGAGGGTTTTTACGCCGTAACCGGCATCGAAACGGCGTCGCGAATCAGCGGAACGGGCGTTGCGCTCTTCGCGTCCCGAGGCGGTGGTCACCACCTGCGTGACCCGCTCGGGACCGCCGGAGGCGCCCAAGGCGACGTCCAGCGGGAACAAAACCTCATGAAAGGATGCCATATTGTTTCAAAACCTCCCAATTCTGAGGTGTTTTCAGTATCCAGCGTCTTGACATAGATTAGTGGGAAGCTTTGACTTCCAACTCCTCGTTGAGGATGGAGCCGAAGCATGGCCACGAAGACCGCGAAAAAGCCCGCCGCCGCCGCCCCGGCGAAAGCGCCGGAACCCGCCGCAGCGAAGCCCGCGGCAGCACCGAAGTCCCCTGCTGTGAAGTCCGCCGCTGCGAAGCCCGCAGCCCCGAAAGCAGCAGCTCCGAAAACCGCTGCGGCGAAGCCCGCCGCAAAGCCGGCGCCTGCGAAGGCCGCAGCCCCGAAGGCCGCTGCCAAACCGGCGGCGAAGCCCGCGGCAGAAGCGGCGCCCGCCAAGAAGCCGGCCGCCAAGGCTGCCGCGCCGAAGGCCGCTGCACCGAAGGCTGCCGCACCCAAAGCCGCAGCGAAGGCGCCGGAGACCAAGTCCAAGCCGGCGGCGAAGCCTGCGGCCAAGCCCGCCGCAAAGGCGAAGGCCGCCCCGGCTCCCGCCGTCGAAGCCCCTGCCGAAAAGCCTGCGGCCAAGAAGCCCGCGGCGAAGAAGCCGGCAGCCAAGCCCGCGGCCGCAAAGGCCGCCGCGCCCAAGGCTTCTGCGCCCAAGGCTGCTGCGCCGAAGGCCGCAGCCGTGAAGGCGGAAGCCGCTCCGGCGTCGGCGCCCAAGGCGGCCACGGCGAAGGCCCCGGCCAAGGCCAGCACGGTCAGCAAGGTCGCCGCGATCAAGGCTGCCGCGGACAAGTCCGCCGCCGCGAAGAAGGCCGCCGCACCCGCGCCAAAGGCGCCGGCCAAGGCTCCCGCCAAGGCCGCTCCCAAGGCAAAGGCGCCCGCCAAGAAGAGCTGAGGCCACACGGCCGAAGCGCACCGGCCTCCGCTGCGGCGGAGGCACGAAGATATCCGGCCGGATCGCCCGGCCGGTCGCATCTGCGACCGCCGCGCCCAACGGCGGACAGCCTCTCTCACCGAGAGATCGCGCCGCAGTGGGATTCCGCCGCCGTGAGATCCCGGTCCGTCGGCAAGCCCGTGTTCCGGGGTATGTGCGCCTGGAATGCGCTGGCTTTAGCCGCCGCGTTTGAAACGGCGATGCAGCACATGAAGCGCGAACGTTTCGCTTTGGCGGACGCTCGCCCGCACTCCTAACGATAGGGCAAAGCTCGTCCGGTGCTTTCCGTGGCCGCCTGCCGCATGTCGTGGCCGCCTGCCGGATGTCACGAGGAGCGCGCGCCTTTTGGACGAAACGGCTTCGGATGCCCGTGGCCCGATGACGGCATTGCCTTGGACGCGCCACGATCTATGGGTCTAAACTGCGCGCGGGGACGTTCCCCTATCGCCTTTGCGGGCCGCGTCACGAGGATGCCATGGGTGTTCTTTTCGCCATTCCCTCCCCCGCGCGCCGCGCCGGCGCGGCCACGCGCACGCTGCGTGGCCGGTTGGCCCTGGCGGCGCTTCTCGGCCTGTCGGGCGCCGGCAGCGCCCTGGCCGGCGACACCGTGAAGGCCGGCGCCAATCCGTGCGCGCAATTCGGCGCGGGGTTCCAGCGGGCGCCGGGCTCCGACACCTGCATCAAAGTGGGCGGCGCGGTGCGCATGGATGCCGGTTCTGGCAACACGGCGGGAAATGCGCCCAATCCCGGCAGCAGCAGCACCACCACGAGCGGCAATTCCGGCCCCGCCGTCGACCCGTGGAAGCCGGCGCGCTGAGACCCGCCGGCGAGGCCGGAGCGAGGGGTCAGGCGCCGCGCTGCGCCCGCGCCACCGCCCGCGCCACGAGGCCGGAAAGATAGGCATCCGAGCGGCGGAAGCTCGCCACGTCGGGCGTGCTGACGTTCACCGTCACGGAAGGGCGCGCCGTGCCGTCCTGCGTGCGCACGCCGAGCGATCCGTCGGCACCGCGCGCCAGCGGCAGGATGGCTTCGGCGCCGCGCTCGCCCATCAGGCCCGCGCCCGCGCCAAGGGGAAAATAGGTCGGGGCGGCCACCACGCCGCCCTTGGCGAAAGGCCGGACCGCGCCGTCGGCGATCACGCCGCCACCGGCAAAGGCATTGCCGCCCAATATGCTGGAGAACACCCCCGCGACCCCCTGCTCCACCGGCTTCAGGGCGAGGTTCAGCGCCAGGCTGGAGAGCCGCGCGCCGATGGTCTCCACCACGTCGCCCACGTCCTTGCCCTTCACGGCGATGCCGGTGAAGGCGCCGGTCAAGGTGGAGGCGAAGCCCCGCGCGAGGCGCTCGCTATCGGCCAAGGCGTCGCGGAACGGGCGCGTGTCGGCATCGACCTTGACCGAAATGCCATCGACGGGGGTCATGGGGTTCTCCTGCTCAAGGGGTATCGGGAAAGCGGCGCATAAGATCAGCCAGATCCGCGCGGCCGAGGCCGGCGCGGGGCCCCGGCCCGAAGGCGGAAAGCGCGGCGGCAAGCTCGCGCGGCGTCATGCGCCAGAACTGGTCCGGGGGCAGCCGCAGAAGCCCGAGCCCGGCCCGCATGGCCTCCTCCCAGGGGAAGGGCCGCGCGGGCGCGCTCAGGCCGTCTGCGGCGGCTGAGGGCGGGTATCTGGGGCGCCTGCGAACGTGGCGGAGAGCAGGCGCGCGACGATGCGGGCATAGCCGACCGCCCCCTCCTCCGCCCGCAGGAGCGCCACCTCCGCGTCGCTCACGTTTTCGCCCGCGCCGCGCAGGCCGGCGGCGATGACGCGCGCCGCGTCGCGCGCCGTCAGGCGGCCGGTCTCGAACCGCTCGGCGAGCGCGACGAGGTCGCTGGCGCCGAACGCCTGTTCGAGTTCCGCAAGCGCGCCGAGCGTCAGCACCAGGGTGCGCGGCCGACCATCGAGCACGGCCTCGATCTCGCCGCGATGGGCGTTGGGCATCTGGATCTCCTCATGGATTTGGGGCGGGCAATGGCCCCCTCCCCAGCCCTCCCCCGCAAGCGGGAGAGGGGGCGGAACGAGGGAAGGCGCCTCACAGGGCGGCGAAGGTGATTTCCCCCGCGCTCTCCAGCGTCAGGTCGAAGGTCACCTCGCGGTCGTGCTCGGCGGCCACCTCCAGCGCGGTTACCTGGAACGGGCCGGAGACGATGCCGAAATCGGGGATCAGCACCTGGCAGTCGCGCAGCGTCCCGTCGAAGAAGGCGGCACGCACCAAGGCATCGGAGGCGGCGTCCTTGAACACGCCGCTGCCGGCGATGCTGGCGCGCTTCACACCGGCGCCGGCCAGCAATTCGCGCCAGCGCCCGGCGGAATCGGAATGGGTGACATCGACGCTCTGCGCATTGAAGGCGAGCGTGCGCGAGCGCAGCCCCGCCACGGTGACGTAGCTGGTGCCGTCGTGCATCTTCAGCAGCAGGTCCTTGCCCTTCTGCGCGGCCATGGGGATCTCCTCAAACAGGTTCGGTGACGGCGCGAAAGCGCACCAGGGCGTGGAAGGTCCGCCCGTCCTCGTCGCGCCGCACCTCGGCGGTGGTGGCGCGCAGATTGGCGAGGCGGTGGCCGGCGAGCGCGAGCGGCACGTCGTGCAGCGCCGATTGCACGGCGGCGGCGAGCACGAAGGCTTCCGCCCGCCCGCTCTCGCGCGACCAGGCGTGCAAGGTCAGGCTCTGCTCGGTGCCGGCCTCGGTGGCGGTGGACCAATCGGCCACCACCGCTTCCCCGAGCGTGAGGAAGGGAAAGGCGGCGTCCGGCGGGGGCAGGTCATAGACCCGCGGCCCGCCCAGCAAGGCGAGCAGCGGGCCATCGGCCGAGAGGCGCGTGCGGATGGCGGTGCGCAGGGCCAAAGCGGGGCTGGTGAGGGGCACGCTCATGCGGTCACGCTCCGGCGCAGTTCGGCGAGGACGGGCGCGAGCCAGGGGTCCGCCGGCCGCGCCAGCGTGCCGGTCTCGCGCGCCACAGCGGCCGGATCGTCCGTGCCGACGAGGCGCGCTTGTCCTTGCGCGCGGATGTCGGCCGGCCGGCCGAGCGCGGGGGCAAGGCGGGTGGCGAGATCGCGTGCGGCCCCGTCCACCGCCTGTTGGGCGAGGCGCGGGGCAAATTCAGCGGCGAGCCGGCGGGCAAGTCCGTCGAGGCCGGAAACGGGATTGCTCATGTCTGCTCCTCCCGGCACAGGCAGCGCGTGAAGCGCCCGCGCCCATCGGGATCGCTCAGCGCCTCCACGGCGAAGACGCGCGCGCCCAGCGTCAGCCGGTCGCCGCGCGACAGCGTGTTGGGCGCCCGCACGGTGATGCGATGGATGAGGGTCGCCAGGCGCCGCTCGGCGCTCAGCGTCGGATCGCCGGCCGGGCTCTCGATGCGCCCCCAGAGCTGGTCCACGGCGAGGAAGGTGGTGCTCGCCCCGCCCGCGCCGTCGGGCAGGCTCACCGCCGTCTCATGGACGAGGCGGTGGCGCAGATCTCCGGCGCCGCTCACAGCCGCACCGAACGATAGGGGCGCAGCAGCGCCAGGATGCTGTCGGGCATGCGACTCTGGTCGCCCGGCTCGTCGCGATGGGCGTGCAGGAACGCAACCAGCTGGCGCACCCCCTGGAGCAGATCCGCCGGCACCTCCTCGGGCGCCGCGCCGTGGCCCATCTGAAGCTCCAGCACGATGCCGCCGAGCCGCCGCGTCGGCGCCGGGGCGCGGGTGAGGTCCACCGCGATCAGCGGCGGCAGGCGCGCGCCGGCGAGGGTGAACAGATCGAGCGGAAGATCTTGCGTCGTGCCATCCTCGGCGACCATCCGGGCGGCCAGCACCGCGCGCACCGGGGCGAGCGGCACCGCGATCAGGCCGCTCGGCGGCCAGGCATCGCGGGTGAGACGCCAGGTCTGGTGCAGCAGGATGTGGCGGGTCTCGCTCTCCACCCATTGCCGGGCGGCGGCGATCAGCGCGGCCACCACCGCGTCCTCGGCATCGCTGTCGATGCGCAGGAAGGCCTTGGCCTCGGCGAGCGCGAGGGGCTCGGCCGATGGCCCGTCGATGCGTTCACACATGGGACTCTCCGCTGAAAGAAACAAAGCGGCGCGCCGCGCCGCATTGACGAACGGCCCGCCGGGCCGGCAGAAACGGGCCATGACCCTTGACGCGACAGATCCCTTGCCCGCCCCCGCCCGCCGCAATCGCAGACGGCGCGGGTCTGGGCTGCTCGCCGGCCTGCTCGCGGGCGTGCTGAGCCTCGGCGCGCTTCCGGTGCACGCCATTGTCGGCGGCGAGGCCGCGCCGCAGGACATCGCCGCGCACACGGTGCTGATCGTCTCGACGCGCGGCGCCTCTTGCACCGGCAGCGTGGTGGCGCAGGATCTGGTGCTCACGGCCGCCCATTGCGTGCAGCCGGCCGGGGACTATGCCGTGGCGCTGATCGGCGAGGGCACGCCGCGCCTGGTGCCGGCGCTGCGCATCGCGGTCCATCCCGCCTTCAACGGCGAGCAGTTCCGCACCCGCCGGCCGACGCCGGACCTCGCCTTGGTGAAGCTGTCCGAGCCGCTGCCGGAGCGCTTCAGCCCGGTGCGGATCGCCAGCGGCGGGCTGCCGCCCCGCGGCGCGTTCTTCCTTATCGCCGGCTTCGGCGTTACCGCCGACGGGGCGGAGAAGAGCGCGGGCAAGCTGCGCACCGCCCTGCTGCCATCCATCGGCACCACGGGCGGCATCATGGCGCGCCTGTCGCCGCAGAGCGGGCTCGCGGGCGGCTGCGTGGGCGACAGCGGCGGCCCCGCCTTCCAGGAGGGCGAGGTGGCCGGGGTCATCGGCTGGGCCACCGGCCCCAACGGCGCGCGCGGCTGCGGCGGCGTCACGGGGGTGACGCTGGTGGGCCTGCACCGCGACTGGATCACCTCCACGGCGCGCGCCCTCGGCAGCCCGGTGAAGGGCTGAGATGGCCCGCGCCCGCGCCGTCTTCCGCGCGGTGCGATCCTTGTTTTTCGCCTGCCTCGCGGCTGCGCTCTGGGTCCAATCGGCGGCGGCGGCGGGCGGCGAAAGCGTGGACCAGGCCCTCTGCCGCCTGATCGAGGATGCGGCGCGCCGGGAATCCCTGCCCACCCCGTTCCTCACCCGGCTGATCTGGCGCGAAAGCTCGTTCCGCAGCCATGTGGTCAGCTCCAAGGGCGCACAGGGCATCGCCCAGTTCATGCCCGGCACCGCCGCCGAGCGCGGGTTGAAGAATCCGTTCGATCCCGAGGCCGCGCTGCCGGCGGCGGCAAGCCTGCTGGCCGATCTTCAGCGCCGGTTCGGCAATCTCGGCCTTGCGGCGGCGGCCTATAATGCCGGCCCCGGCCGGGTGGAGGCCTTCCTCGCCGGCCGCTCGGGCCTGCCATCGGAAACGCGCCTGTATGTGCGCCTCATCACCGGCCGCAGCGCCGAGGATTGGGCGGCGGCGAAGCGCGGCGAACAGCCGGCGGCGGACGGCATGTCCGATGACGGCAAGAGCTGCCTCATGGTGGTCGCCTCCCTGCGCCAGGGCGAGCCGGCGCTCGCCGCGGTGAACGAAAGCCCGGATTTCGCGCCCTGGGGCGTGCAGGTGGCGGGCGCCTTCTCCAAGAGCGTGGCGCTCGCCGCCTATGGCCGGGCGGCGACGCGCTTCGCGGCGCAGATCGGCGACAAGGCCCCCATGATCATCGGCACCCGCGTGCCGGGGCGCGGACGCGGGCCGTTCTACCGTGTGCGGCTTCCGGCCCAGACGCGAGCGGAAGCGAACGCGCTCTGCGCCAGGCTGCACAAGGCGGGCGGGGCCTGCATCGTGCTCGCAAACTGAGCGCGAACCGCAGGCCCCCCTCCCCTGCCCGCCCGCCCTCAGCTCGCGGCGAACTTCAGCAGCTTGGCGGCGTCGAAATCCTGGATGCCGCCGCCCACCCGCTTGGTGGTGTAGAACAGCACATAGGGCTTTGCGGAATAAGGATCGCGCAGCACCCGCACGCCGGCGCGGTCCACCACCAGATAGAAGCGGCGGAAATCGCCGAAGGCGATGGAAAAGGCATCGGCCGCGATGTCCGGCATGTCCTCGCTCTCGGCCACCGGGAAGCCCATCAGGCTCGCGCCCTGGCCCGCCACGGCCGGCGGCGCCCACAGATAATCGCCGCTTTCGTCCTTCAGCTTGCGCACCGCCGCCTGGGTGCGGCGGTTGAGCACGAAGCTGGCGTTCTGGCGATAGCCGCCCTTCAACGCATAGACCAGATCCACCAGCGGATCGGACGGATTGGTGGCGGGAAAGCCGCCGGAAACGCCGCTCGCCACATAGCCGACCTTATCCCAGGTCCAGGCGCTCTCGGCCACCTTGGTATAGGCGAGGAACCCCTTGGGCTTGGCGACGCCGTCGCCATTCACGAAGGCCGCGCCCTCCTGGTCGGCGAAGGCACTGTCCACCTCGCCGGCGATCCACTCCTCCAGATTCACCTGGGCATTGTCCAGCAGCGCCTGGGTCGCCGCCGGCATGGCATAAAGCTCCATGGCGGGAAAGGCGAGCTCGGCCAGCACCGGGCTGTCGGTCTGGGGGCGGGCGGCGGTCTCGGCCGCCCAGCCGGCCACCGGGCCGCTCTTCATGAACGGCTTCTTGTAGGTGCCGGAGCCGATGGTGCGCACGCTGGCGAGCGCGCGGATGGGGGACAGCTGGGTGAGGCGGCGGCCGATCTCATGCTCCGTTTCCGCCGGCACCAGATAGCCGCCATCGGCGCCGCTGCCGACCGAGAGCGCCTTGGCTTCCAGCGCCTTCAAGCCGCCGCTCTCGCCGGTGCGGACATAAGCGGAAAAGGCGTCGCCATGCTCCAGCGCCGCGCCCGAGCGCTGCTCCGGGGCGCCGCCGAGCGCGGGGCGCCGGCTCTTCGCCACATGGGCGTCGAGGCGGGCCTTCTGGCTGTCGAGGGCGGCATCGAGGCGGGCCAGCTTCTCCTGGGTCAGCGGATCGGCGGCGCGCCGCTCGATCTCGCCGAGGCGCTGCTCGTTGGTGGCCTTATAGGCCTCGAACGCGAGCATGAGGTCGAAATGGGCCTCGTTCGCCTCGGGGGCCGTCACCTTGGTCTCGGGGGCGCTAAAAGGATGGGTCATGGATCGGTCCTGTGGGAGAGGGAAGGAAAAGCGGATGCCGAAGGCTCCGCCCGGATCGGGGCGCGGGGGCCGGCCGTGGTCAGGCGGGCACGCGGCGGGCCGAGAGGCGGCCGCGCACGTCTTCCCCGCCGGGCGCCGCGATCACGCGGGCATCGGGCTGCATGGGAAAGGTGACGATGGAAATCTCCCACAGATCGATGCGGGAGATGCGGCGCACGCGGGTGCGCGGATCGGTGCGGGCGGCGGCGGCCTTGAAGCCGATGGAGAGCCCGTCGAGCGCGCCGAGGCGGATCAGGCTCGCCACCTCGCGCGCCCGCTCCACATCGCCGGCGAGGCGCCCGCGCACATAGAGCCCGCGCGCATCCTCGACGATATGGGTCCACACGCCGATGGGTTCGGCGGGATCATGCTGGTAGAGCATGCGCACCGCGCCCGGCCCGCGCGCGGCGAGGCAGGCGGCGAACGCGCCGCGCTCGATGATGTCGCGGCCGAGATCGAGCATCTCGAAACGGCAGGCATAGCCGGCGATGTCGGCGCCCGCTTCCCCCGCGCCGGGCGGGAAAAGCGCGTTGCGCACCGGGCCGCTCATGCGCCCTTCGGATCGGCGTCGCGCGGCTTGCGGCGCTTGGCGCGCTCCAGCTTTTCCAGCGCCGCGACGAAGTCGCGGAACACGCCGCCGGGAGCGGGGGCGCTCGGCGCCGCGGTGGAGCGATGGAAGGTCGGGCCGAACGCACGGATGCGCGGCATGGACGCCTTGCGGCCGGGAGCACGCATGGAGGATCTCCGGTTGGGAATGGGATGGGGGACTGGCGCGGGCGAGAGGCGGAGGTGCGAAGGGCGGCCGGGACGCGGAGGGGCTCACTCGCCACCGTTCCGGGCGTTGAAGCGCGCCAGCTCGCGCACGAAATCGTCGAGCCGCTCGGTGGCCCGCGCGAGCCCCGCGAGCGCGCGGAACGCCACCGCCGAGGCGCTCGCCGCCCACAGCAGCAGCGCGAGATGCGCAAGGTCGCCGCGCTCGGCAAAGATGCGGATCAGCGCGTCCATAACCTGGCCTAACCGCCGGGTCCGCGGGTGCCGTAGCCCACGGCCGCGCGCTTTTCCGCATCGGTGAGGAAATCCGCGGCGCCCACCCGCGCCCACAGGTCCGATCGCTCGGAAGAGAGCGCCTCCACCTGGTCGAGGTCCGGCACCAAGGCGAGACCCTCCTCATAGGCCGGCGCCAGCCAGGCGGAGAGCGAGGCCGCGAGGCGCTTCACCAGGGGCAGCACGGTGAGCCGCCAGAGGGCGCGATGGGCCTCGGCATAATTGGCATAGGTGTTGTCGCCGGGAATGCCGAGCAGCATGGGCGGCACGCCGAGCGCCAGCGCGATCTCGCGCGCCGCCCCGTTGCGCGCGGCCTCGAAATCCATGTCCTTGGGGCTCATGGCCAGCGGCTTCCAATCCAGCCCGCCTTCCAGCAGCAGCGGGCGCCCGGCATTGGTCGGGCCCTGGAAGCTCGCCTCCAGTTCGCCCTTCAGCCGCTCGAACTGCTCGTCGCTGAGCGAGCCCGCGCCGCCATACACCAGCGCGCCGGAGGGGCGTGCCGCATTGTCCAGCAACGCCTTGTTCCAGGCGGTGGCGGCATTGTGCAGGTCCAGCGCCTGCGCCGCCGCCTCAAGCGGCGCGAAGCCGTAATGATCGTCCAGCGGATTGAAGAAAGTGAGATGCAGGATCGGCGGCACGCCGGCGGTTTCCGCGCCATCCTGGTGGATACGCAGGGTGCGCCCGTCGAGCGTGTAGTCGAACGCCTCCGGCCAGCCTTCCGGGCCGGGCACCACGCGCACCCGGTCGGGGCGCAGCACATGCAGCTCGCGCACCACGCCCTCCACCGCCACCGCTTCCAGATAGGCGTTGCCGGCCACCATCAGGTGCCCGCACAGGCCTCCAGCAGATCGGCGCCCTGGGCGCGCGGATTGGGCCGGGCGAGGAGGTCCAGCAGCGGATGGCGGTCGAGCTCGCGCGGCCCCTGCATGAGCAGCAGCGGCACGCTGGCGGCGGCCTCGCTCACCATGCGCACGGCGCGATAGGCGATGGCGTTGCGCAGAAACCCCTCGCGGGCCAGCGAGCCGTAGTCGCGCGGCGACCAGCGGGCCCGCCCCTGGCCGAAGAAGGCGACAAGGGCGGCGGCGCGGCTGGCCTTGGCCTCGGCGGGGCGGGCGCGCAGCGGGGCGAGGAAGGAAGAGAGCATGCGGAAGGCTCCTTGCTGGCAAGCCGGGGAACGCGGCAGCGGTAAAGACGTTGAAAGGCGAGTAGCCGGGCGCGGGATCGCACGCCGCCGGATTTCGCAAACCGGATTTGGCAGGCAAGATCACCTGAAGCGATCGCGCGACGGGGATGCCGTCGAGGCCCCTGCGATGCGAGCAAGGAACGAAGCCCAATGACCACCACCGTGACGGCCCTCTACGACAACCACGACGATGCCGCCGCGGCGGTGCGCGCGCTGCAGATGGCGGGTATTCCCCGCGACGCCATCTCGATCGTCGCCAAGAGCGCGGAGGCCGCGCCGCAGGACGAGCGGGACAAGGCCCACGAGGACCACGTCGCGGAAGTGATTCACGATGCCGGCGCGGGCGCGGGCATCGGCGCCGGGCTCGGCGGGGCGGGCGGGCTGCTGGCGGGGCTCGGCATCATCGCCATTCCCGGCATCGGCCCGGTTCTCGCCGGCGGCTGGCTCATGTCGACGGCGGCCGGCGCCCTCGCCGGCGCGGCGGTGGGCGGGGCGGCGGGCGGCATCATCGGCGCGCTGATGGATGGCGGCCTTGCCGAGGACGATGCCCATGCCTGCGCCGAAAGCGTCCGGCGCGGCGGTGCGCTGGTGGTGGCGAAGGTGGACGCGGCGCGGCTGGACGCCGCCCGCACCATCCTGCGCGCGCCACCGTCCATCGACCCCGCGACGCGCGCGAACGAATACCGCAAGGACGGCTGGACGAGGTTCGATCCGGCAGCACCGCCCCATGGCGGCGAAAGCGCGCCGCGCCGGGAGCGGCCGGACCGGCTGGCGTGAAATTGGAGCGCTGCCCCCTGACCCGACCCTCTCCCCCACGGGAGAGGGCTGGGGGTCTTCCTAAAGCCCCCGCACCCGCGGCGGCGCGGCTTTCGCGCCGAGGGCCAAAGCGGTGACGGCCCACACCAGCGCATCCAGCCGGTCCGGCGAACGGCCGCTGGAGAGCCCGTCCAAAGCGAAATCGCACATCTCGTCCTCCAGCGCGCAAAAGGCGCCGGCGTGGCGCACGCGGCCCTGCTCGTAGAGCGCGGCCACCGGCTCGGCGCGCAGGAATTTGCCGCGTGTCGCCCGTACCTGCTCCACCGGCACGCTCGGATCCACCTCGGCGAGCACGGCGCTCACCATCTCGCCGCCCTGGTTCACCTCGGCGACGATGCGGTCGGCCGCGAAGCGGCGAAACAGCGCCACCGCCCGCGCGGCCCAGAGCGCCGGGCGCAAGCCGCTTTCGCTCGCATCCGCCAGCACATGGACGATGCCCGAGGCGTCGATGCCGGCGCAGACCAGGCCGCAGGCATCCGCCCCGGCGCGGGAGGAAGCCGGCGGGTCCACGCCGACCACGATCCGCACCAGCGGCGGCGCCTCTTCCTCGCGCGCCGCCTCGAGCGCCGCGCGGGACCAGAGCGCATCGGGCCGGTCCTCGATCAATTCGCCGTCCAGCTCCTGCCGGCCGAGGCGCGTGCCGCCATAGCGGGCGAGCACCGCATCGAGGAAACCGGGGGCAAGATGCAGCGCGTTCTGCGCCGTGCGGGCGCGGCTGATGGCGCTCGAAGGGTCGGCCAGCAGGCGCCGCAGCAGGGCGGAGGGGCGCGGCGTGGTGGTGATCATCTGGCGCGGTCGCTCGCCCAGGCGCAGGCCGAATTGCAGCATGTCGAAGGTGGAATCCGCGCGGCGCCATTTCGCCAGCTCGTCCAGCCAGGCGGCCTCGAATTGCGGGCCGCGCAGGCTTTCCGGGTCCTCGGCGGAAAAACCCTGGGCCACCGCGCCGTTGCTCCAGACGAGCCGGCGCCGCGTGGGCTCCCAGGCGGGGCGCTCGCCATCGGCATGGACGGACAGCAGGCCCGAGACACCTTCAACCATCACCTCGCGCACGTCGGACATGGTCTCCGCCACCAAGGCGATGCGGCCCACCGGGCGTTCGGCGAATGGCGGGCGGCCGAGCGCGAGGCCGCGCACCCATTCCGCCCCGGCGCGGGTCTTGCCGGCGCCGCGCCCGCCCAGCACCAGCCAGGTGGACCAGGGGCCGCCGCCCTGGGCGGCCTCGGGGGGCAATTGGTCCGGCCGCGCCCACATTTCCCAATCGGCGAGCAGCAGGCGGGCATCGGCCTCGGGCAATTCAGCCAGCAGGCTCGGCGCCGTTCCCGCTTTCGCGCAGGCGATCAAGGCGGCGCGCAAGCTCGCGGCGGAAGGTGTCGAGGTTTCGCCCACGCATGCCCTCCTCTGATGGCGCGGCCGCGCCGCATTTGTTCGCCGGCGGGGATTTCCCGCCCACGCTCTCGCCGTCGAGCACGGCGAGCTCGCGCACCACGCGGGCCAGAACCGCGAGCGCCTTCGCGTCCTTCTCGCTGTCGCGCGCGCCGGCCCGTGGGGGCGAAGCCTCGGCCTCATCCAACGCGGCGACGCGGGCGTCGATTTCGTCCATCTGCCGCTCGGCGGCATGCCACAGGCGCGCCAGGAACGCGCGCCGGCGCGTCCGGCTCGGCGGCTTTTCGGTGCGCCCGCCATAGCGTCGCGCGGCGGGGGCGTGGTGCACCGTGCCGTCCTGATCGACGATGCGGTCGGCCCAGAAATAGACGGAGGCCGAGGAGAGGCCGGTTTCGGCGGCAATCTGGCGGATCGGCGTGCCGGCCTCATAGAGGGCGCGCGCCAGACCCGCCGCCTTGGGCGGGGTGCGGGGCATCAGGATCTCGCGAGTGGGATCGGGGGTCCGAGGCGGGAGGCGCGCCGCGCCGGCGGTGCGGGCCGCCGCCGTCAGGCGCAAATCTCGAACATGGGATGAATATAGTCCTACAGGGTATCGCTGTCAAGGACTAATTTCCTATATACCCGAAACCCGCTCAGCGCCTGGCGGGCGTCGCCTTTCCCGCCAGCGCTTCGCGCATTCGGGCCCGCGCCCGCAGATGGGACATGGCCACCACATTCGACGCCTCGATGCAGATGCGCTCGAACCGCAGCACCATGTTGCGATGGCAGCCGCAGCGCAGGCAGAAGGCCGTGCCGGGATCGAAATCGTGGCTCTCCATGGGAGAGGGAGCAAGGGAGCGGGGTTCAGCGGGCGAAAACATGGGCGGCCCTCCTCGGGGGCACGGAGCACGAAACCGAAACGGTCCAGCGGCAAGGCGCAGCGTGTCCCCGCAGCCTTGCCTCAAGCTGAGCAAGTGCACGGCAGGGCTGAAGGTTCCACGGCTTCGCGTTTCACCGTTCGCGACGCCCGCGGCGAAGACATCGGCTTGCCCCCGCGACCGTCCCCGCCCGCACATGCGGCGGCGCGCGGGTTTTCCGAGCCGGAAATTTTCCGCCCCGGCGGCGGTGGAAATTTCCGCCCGGACTGCTAAGGCTGGGGCGGCGGGAGCGTGCGGGGCCGCGGAATCATGAAATTCGCTGAAACTTTTGATTTATTGCAGTTTTTTGACACCTTCATCAGCTTCTCGGCGGCGTTCGTCTTCGGCCTGCTGATCGGCGCGGAACGCCAGTATCGCCAACGCACCGCCGGCCTGCGCACCAACGTGCTTGTGGCCATCGGCGCCGCCGCCTTCGTGGATCTGGCCCAGCGCATCGCCGGGACGACGGAGGCGGTGCGGGTGATCTCCTATGTGGTTTCCGGCATTGGCTTTTTGGGCGCCGGCGTGATCATGAAGGAAGGCATGAACGTGCGCGGCCTCAACACCGCCGCCACCTTGTGGTGCTCGGCGGCGGTGGGCGCCTGCGCCGGCACCGACATGCTCGCCGAAGCCGCCCTCCTCACCGCTTTCGTGTTGGCTGGCAACACTTTGCTGCGGCCGGTGGTGAACCTGATCAACCGCATTCCCATCAACGACAAGAGCGCGGAACAGACCTACGAGGTGCTCGTCATCACCACCAGCACCGCCCTGGACGAGGTGCGCGACCTGCTGGTGGAGCGCCTGGAAGCGGCCCATTATCCGGTTGGCGATGTGGAGGTGACCGAGCGCAGCAACGACAAGGTGGAAATCCTCGCCACGCTGGTCAGCACCGCGGTGGACGCCAGCGAAATCGATGCGGTGATCGCCGAAATCGAAAAGCATCCTGGTGTCCTGCATACCACCTGGAGCAGCAGTACGCAGGACTGACCGGGCTTTACCTTGCAGATCGGATCGCGCGCCCCTCAGGCCGCGTTCTTGATCTTCAGACCGTCCTCGAACGAGATTTCCTTATAATCCGAGAGGCTCGAATATTTCAGACCCACATCGGCCAATGCATCGAGCTTGGCGGAGGTGTCGAACTTCTTCAGCTTGATCTTGTCGACATAGAAGGTATCGATCAGCTCGTTATACACGCTGGTCTCGTCGATATAGATGGCGAACACCTTCACATTGCCGAAGCGAATGTAGAAGCGGTTGCCCTGCGGCAGATCGGCAATATAGATGAAGTAGTTTCCAGCCTCGTCGAAGGCGTCGCCGAAGGTCTCGACGAGCTTGGGCAGGCTTTCATATTCCTTGATCGTGCCGGCCAGGAAGCCGATCGCCGACTTGCCGCTTTCGGATACGGAGAACACTTCCTTCAGCAGGGTCTCGGGCCCGTCGAAGGCGATGTCGCCGCGATACCCGAAGCGGCCGGCGACATGGGTATCGGCGCTCAAAAGCGGCTTCAAAAGCCGTCCCTCGGTTTCGAGCTTGGCGAAAGGCGTGTCGGAAACGGCGGTCATGGGCTTGATCCTTCGTGTGAATCGACGGGGCTCGTCGAGGCGTGGCCGTCGTTCGCATCGGCGGATCAGTGCCGGGGCGACCCGCGACGTCGGGAGAAAACGCGCCTGTCGCGGGGCGCAAAAACGGTGGGGGCGCCGCAGCGCCTCAGTCGCTGGTGATCATCACCTCGGGAAAGGTGTCGGGCTCCTCGATGTCGAGCCCGTCCTCCTCCGCCAGCTCGATGCCGACCAGGCACACGTCGCCATCGTCGATGACGAGTTCCACCGGGGTGAGCGCCTGGCCCTGGCACGGGCCGATGAAGCACTGGCCGGTATCGAGGTCGAACTGGGCGCGGTGCTTGCCGCAGGTGAGGAAATTGCCGTCCTCGTCCAGGAACTCGCCGGGAATGGTGTCGAGCCGCGTGCCCTGGTGCGGGCAGGCATTCTCGAAGCCGAAGAAAGCGTTGGACTTGCGCGTGACGATGATCGGCCAGGGCTTGCTGGCGCCGGTCTCGTCCAGCCGCGCGAGCACGAAGCCGCGCGCGCCGCCATCGTCGATCTCATAGGTGGAGCAAATGGCGAACAGCTCGTTCATGGGACCCTGCCTTTCGAAACGGATGGGGCGGCGTGTGCGAAAGCGGACATTGTGCGACCCGGCGCCGGGCGCCTGTCGGATTTGGATCGCGCAACGCCCTGCGCGCGGCGCCGGGCCGCTAGCGGCGCGCCAGCGAGCGCAGAAACCCCTGGTATTCCTCGGTCAATTCCATATCGACCGCCGGCGCCGCCTTCAGCAGCAGGTTGGCGATGAAGGGCTGGTCGTTGCGCGGCTCTTCCAGGGCCTCGCGCAGCACCGGGAGATTGTCCTCGATATGATGCAGGAAAGCGGCTTCCTTCTCCGCGATCAGGCTCCAGCGGGCGCGCATCCAACGGGCCAGGGGGTAGAGCACCTCCTGGATGAAGTTGGATTGCCGGGCCTTCTCGAAGAAGCGCAGGCCGGTGTTCCAGTCCTCGCGCGCCCGCATGGGCGGCGGCGGCCTGTCGCCTTCCAGCCATTTGCGCCCGGCGACACCGACGAAATCCTCCAGCAAGATGGGATTTTCGTTGTGGGCGCGGAAATAGCCGACCGCGAGCGCGCCGGGATAATCCTCGCCCATGCTGGCTTTCAGCGCCGCGTCCACGGTGTCCACCGCCGCTTTGTCGCCCTTCAGCGCCGCTGTCATGCAGAAGGCGAACAGCGCATCGTTTCCGACATTGCGGACACCGGCGCTCTTCAGATCCTCGGGCGTGAGGGCGGGCGTCACCCCGTCGGCGGGAATGGCGGCCGTGCCGGCGCGCTGGGCGGTGATGAAGGCGGTGATCTCCAGCCAGCCCATGAAACTCGCCACAAAGGCGTCCGGGTCCACGTGAACCACGGCCAAATTGATCGGCTGCTTACGCTTCTGCAGTTCGACCATATCGGTCATGTCGTCGTCCCCGATCTCGTCGCAGATTGGCGTATTTGCGCCAATTCCCTCGCTCGATGAGGGTCGATGCAAGCGCCATGCCGCAAGCTTTGCCGGAACCGGGACGGCCGCGCCGGGGCGGCGACGAAGTCACGCAGCGAGGCGAAACCGCCGCGGGCTACCACCCACTGCCCTTCACATTACATAAAAATCATCTCCACAAAGGTGCGGTGCGACGCAGCACTGGCTATAGAGTCGCAAACCCAGACCGGATTGACCCTTGATGAACCCGACCCGCGACGCCGCACACGCCCATCTTGCCCCAACGGCGGCCGCTCCCGAGGACCTGCATCTCGTGTTCGAGCGCCTCGCGGCCTATATGAACACCTGCATCCTCGGGCAGCCCGCGTTCGTGGAACTGCTGCTGGTGGCGGTGCTGGCCGATGGGCACCTGCTGGTGGAAGGCGCGCCGGGCCTCGCCAAGACCAAGGCCATCAAGGCGCTCGCCAAGGCCATCGACTGCGACGACCAGCGTATCCAGTTCACGCCGGACCTGCTGCCCTCCGATCTCACGGGCACGGACATCTACCGGCCCGAGGATGGCTCCTTCCGCTTCCAGCCCGGCCCCGTGTTCCACAATTTCATTCTGGCGGACGAGATCAACCGCGCCCCCGCCAAGGTGCAGGCCGCGCTTCTGGAGGCGATGGCCGAGCGGCAGGTGACGGTGGGCGGCAAGACCTATGTGCTGCCCAAGCTGTTCCTGGTCATGGCAACGCAGAACCCGATCGAGCAGGAAGGCACCTATCCCCTGCCCGAGGCCCAGCTCGACCGCTTCCTGCTGCATGTGAAGCTGGATTATCCGGACCTCTCCGCCGAGCGGCAGATCCTGCGGCTGGTGCGCGGCGAGGCGCAGGGCGAGGTGATCGACTTCGGCGAACGGGTTTCGCAGACCGCCATCTTCGCCGCCCGGCGCGATGCGCTCGCCACCTATATGTCCGAGGCGGTGGAGGAATATCTGCTGCAGTTCGTGTTCGCCACCCGCACCCCGCAGCGCTACGGCAAGGACCTCGCCGGCGTCATCGCGTTCGGCGCCAGCCCGCGCGGCACCATCGCGCTCGACCGCTGCGCACGCGCCTTCGCCTGGCTGCGCGGCCGCGATTATGTGGTGCCCGAGGATGTGCAGGCGATCGCGAAATCCGCCCTGCGTCATCGCATCCTGCTGACCTTCGAGGCGCAGGCCGACGGCATGAATGCGGACGACTTCCTCGACACGCTGATCGCCCGCGTGCCGGTGAAGTGAGCCCGCGCGAGGACCACAGATGAGCGACGCCCCAGCCGACGCTGCCTATGGCCTCATCGCCCGCCTCGAGGAACTCATCGCGGCGCGGCCGGAGGGCGGGAAAAGCGCGTTCGCGCCGCGCGGCAAGGTGCGCAGCCAGCAGTTCGGCGGTTATCGCTCGGCGTTCCGCGGGCGCGGCATGGAATTCGACGAGGTGCGCCTCTATCAGGCCGGCGACGACATCCGCACCATCGACTGGCGGGTGACCGCGCGCACCGGGCGCACCCACACCAAGCTGTTCCAGGAGGAGCGCGAGCGCCCGGTGCTGATCCTTCTGGATTGCCGCAGCTTCATGCGGTTCGGCACGCGCGACACGTTCAAATCGGTGCTCGCGGCGAAGGCGGCGGCGGTGCTGACCTGGATCTCGATCGAGGCCGGCGACCGGGTGGGAGGGGTGATCGTGACCCCATCAGGACTTCATTCCTATAGCCCCCAGCGCAGCCGCGGCCGCATCCTCGGCTTCGTCAAGGCCATGGCCGACGGCACGCAGGAGGGGTTCGAGCTTTCGCCCTCGGCCAAGGGCGCGCGGACAATGCCGGCGCAGCCTCGGCCCGAGCCTTCGCTGGCCGATGCCGTGGCGCGCCTGCGCCGCACTGCGCGGCCCGGCACGCTGGTGTTTCTCATCAGCGATTTCCACGATTTCACCGAAGCCGCCGCGCGCGAGCTGAGCCGCCTCGCGCTCCAGGCGCAGGTGACGAACATCTTCGTCTACGACGCGCTGGAAGAGGCGATGCCGGCGCGCGGCGCCTATCCGGTCAGCGACGGCGCGGCGGTGCGCCTGCTGGACGGCGACAACCGGGTGGCGCGCGAGACCTATGCCGCCCGCTTCGCCGCCCGCCGCGCGGCGTTGGATGCGCTCTCCCGCCTGCGCGGCATGGCCTTCGTTCAGCTCCAGACCGGCGACGACCCGGCGGCCCAGCTGCGTCCCGAGCGGCTGCGCAATGCGCGGCGGCAGGCCCGGAAGGCCGCCGCATGAAGCTGGCGCAGGCCTTCTCCCTTCCCGATGCCCCGGCAACCCTGCCCGGCGCGCCCGCCGAGGATCCCTTGGCCGGGCTGCGCGACATCCACCTGCCGGGGCCGGTGTCCTTCTGGCCGCTGGCGCCGGGCTGGTGGATGCTGGCGGGGCTGGTGGTCCTGCTCGCAATCATCGGTGCGTTCCTGGAATGGCGCCGGCGCCAGACGCTGGCGTATCGGGTGGACCAGGAATTGAAGGCCATCGCCCGCGACACCGCGCGCCATCGCGACGCCCGCGCGGTGGCTGCCGCCGGCGCGGTGCTGATCCGCCGCATCCTGGTGACGCGCACGGGCGACCCGGCTGCGGCGGCGCTCACCGGCGCCGAATGGCAACGCGTGCTCGCCGAAGGCAAGGCGGGCCTTGCCCCGCCGCTTGCCGCGTTCGTCGCGGACGCGCCCTATCTGCCGGCCCATGCGCCCGGTGGCGACGGCGTGCCGCGCAACGCGCTGGTGGCGGCACTGCGCCGCTGGGTGCGGAGCAACGCATGATCCAGTTCCAATGGCTCTGGGCGGCCGCGCTGCTGCCTCTTCCCCTGCTGGCGCGCTATCTGCTGCCCGCCGCCCGGCGCAGCCGCGCCGGGGCGCTGCGGGTGCCGTTCTTCGCGGAGATCGCGCCGGGAACAGGCGCGGGCGCGAAGGTGCGGCGTGGCGTGAAGCTCGCTTTGCTCACACTGATCTGGCTTGCTTTGGTGCTTGCCGCCATGCGCCCAAGCTATGTGGGCAAGCCGGTGCCGATCCCGGTCGAGGGCCGCGACCTGATGATGGCGGTGGACCTTTCCGGCTCCATGGCGCGGCAGGATCTGACGCAGGACGGCCTGCCCACGGACCGGCTTTCGGTGGTGAAGGCGGTGGCGGACGATTTCATCGCCCGCCGCTCCGGCGACCGGGTGGGGCTGATCCTGTTCTCCAGCCGGGCCTATATCCAGACCCCGCTCACCTTCGACCGCAACGTGACGCGTGACCTGCTGTCCCAGGCCACCATCGGCATGACCGGGCAGGAAACCGCCATCGGCGACGCCATCGGCCTTGCGGTGAAGACCTTGCAGGAGCGGCCCGAGGACAAGCGCGTGCTGGTGCTGCTCACCGACGGCGCCAATAATTCCGGCGTGCTCGACCCGATCCACGCGGCCGAGCTGGCGCGCCAGGAGCACGTGAAGATCTATGCCATCGGGGTGGGCGCCGACCGGCTCGCCATCGGCCAGCAGATCGTGAACCCGTCCGCCGACCTCGACGAGGCGGCGCTGGCGCAGATCGCGGCCATGACCGGAGGGCGCTATTTCCGCGCCCGCGACGGCGCCGGCCTCGCCGCGATCTACAACGACATCAATCTCATGGAACCGGCGGCGGGCGAACCGCTCTATCTCGCGCCCACGGTGGCGCTGTTCCAGTGGCCGCTGGGCTTTGCCCTGGCGCTGAGCCTGGTTCTCGCGGCGGTCCTTCTCGCGCCGGCCCTCGCCCGGCGCCGTGCCGCCAGCGCGCCGCGCCCGGCGGCATCGGGCGATACGGCCCCCGGCGTCGGTGGACGGCCATGAACCTGTCGTCGCTCCCCCTGCCCCATTTGTTCACCGGCCTGCTGCCGGCGGCCTTTCATTTCCTGCGGCCGGGCTGGCTGTGGGCGATCGTGCCCGCGCTGCTGCTGGCCGCGCTCGCATTCCGGCGGATCGGCGCGGGCGGCAGCCAGTGGCGCACTCTGGTGGATGCCCATCTGCTGCGCCATCTCTCGGTGCAGGAAACCGCGCGGGCGCGCCGCTGGCCGGTGCTGGCGCTGTTGCTCGGCTGGGTGCTCGCCGCGCTCGCCATGGCCGGCCCCACCTGGCAGAAGCTGCCGACGCCGGCGCTCGACCGGCGCGATCCCACGGTGATCGTGTTGAGCCTCGGCCAGAGCATGAATGCCACGGACCAGAGCCCCTCGCGGCTGGGCGCGGCCCGGCACAAGGTGGACGACATCCTCGCCCGCATGCGCGGCGGACAGGTGGGGCTGGTGATCTATGCCGACGCCCCCTTCGTCGCCTCCCCCTTGACTGAGGACGCGCGGATCATCGCGCAGATGCTGCCCGAACTCTCCACCGAGCTGATGCCGGTGCTCACGGACCGCGCCGACCTCGCGCTCGCCCGCGCCACCGCACTGCTGCGCGATGCCGGCGCGCCGGCGGGCCGCATCGTGCTCATCAGCGACGGGGCGGGCGATGATCCGGCGGCCACGATCGCCGCCGCCCGCGCGGCGGCACAGGCGGGATACCGGGTGAATGTCATCGGCGTCGGGACGCTGGCGGGAAGCCCGCTTTTGTCCTTCGACGGCGGCGTGCTGCGCGGACGCGACGGCACCGTGCTCACCACCCGCATGGATGAAGCGCGCCTGCGCGAGGTGGCGGCGGCCGGACGCGGCAGCTTCTCCGCCATGACCATCGACGAAGGCGACCTCGACACGGTTCTCGCCAAGGGCGCCAGCTCGGCCGTGCCGCTGGACACCGTGCTGCAGGACAGCGGCCTTTCCGCCGACCAATGGCTGGACATGGGCCCCTGGCTGCTGCTCGGTGTCCTCGCCCTGGCGCCGCTGGCCTTCCGGCGCGGCTGGATCGCGGTGCTGCTGGTGGTGGCACTCGCTGGCGCGCTGGCCCCGCGCGATGCCCTGGCCCAAGGCGCGAACCCGCAAGATACGATCTCGCAAGCCGCGCCCGCGCAGGGCTCCGCCACCGGCGGCGCCGATGCGCAGGGATCGCGCACATGGAACGGCCTGTGGCGCACCCCCGACCAGCAAGGTGCCGACGCGTTCGCCCGCTCCGACTACGGCGCCGCCGCGCGCAGCTTCGAGAATCCGCAATGGCAGGCGAGCGCGCTCTATAAGGCCGGCGCCTTCGCGGAGGCCGCCGCCGCTTATGCCAGGGTGCCGGACGGAGACTACAATCGCGGCAACGCGCTCGCCCGCGCCGGCAAGCTGGAAGACGCCATCAAGGCCTATGACGCGGCGATCGCCGCCCATCCCGGCCAGGACGACCCGGTGCGGGCCGATGCGGTGTTCAACCGCGAACTGGTTCAGAAGCTGCTCGACCAGCAGAAGAAGGATCAGCAGAAAAAGGATCAGGACAAGAAGGACCAGGACAAGAAGGATCAGAAGTCCGACGACCAGAAGCCGAAGGACGAGCCCGGCAAGGACGGCAAGCCGAAGGACGACAAGAAGGACCAGCCGCAGAAGCCGGGCGACGACAAGAAGCCCGATCAGCCGCCGCCCGCCCCGGACCCCAAGGCCCCTCCCCAGAAGCCCGAGCCGCCGAAGGCCCCGCCCAAGCCTGAACCGCAGAAGCCCGATCCGCAAAAGCCCGATCCGCAGAAGCCACCGGAGCAGAAGCCGCCCGAGCAGAAGCCCCCGGAACAGAAGCCGCCCGAGCCGCCCCCCGCGCCGCCAAAGCCGCCGGAGCCCCCGCCCCCGCAGCCGCCCCAACAGCCGGGAACGCCCAAGCCGCTGACCGAGGAGGACCAGAATCGCGAGCAGACCTTGCGCCTGGTGCCCGACGATCCGACCGGCCTTTTGCGCGCCCGCATCCGCAGCCATTATGGCGGCGCGGGCGTCGTCGACCCGCCGCAGAACTGAGTGATGACAGCGCACCGCCCCATGTTCCGCTTCCTGCCGATGCTGGCCCTCGTGCTGGCGGCGCTCGCGTGCGCCGCCCCGGCCCGCGCCGCCGGGCCGACCGCCAGCGTCGATCGCACCACGCTGTCGGTGGGGGAAAGCTTCGAGCTGGTCATCACCCTGGTGGGCGGCGACGGCACCCAGCCGCCCGATCTCTCGCCCCTGGCGCGCGATTTCGACATTCTCGACCGCAACCGGGCGAGCCGGATCGAATTGGTCAACGGCCGGCGCACCCAGGTCAATGAATGGATCCTGACGCTGGCGCCGAAGCGGTCCGGCGCAATCAGCGTTCCCGCCCTCACCCTCGCCGGCCAGAGCACCCCGCCGATCCGCCTGTCGGTCGATGCCGCCACCGCCGTGGACCCGGCCGAGGCGCGCCCGCTGTTCGTGCAGGTGGAGCCCATGGGGCCCGCGCCCTACGTGCAGGGGGAAATGCCGGTTGCGGTGCGCATCTACACCAGCGGCCCCCTGCTGGGCGGCCGCCTGACCCCGCCGGAGGCGGTGGGAGCGACCTTCACCAAGATCGGCGACCAGCGGGTGTTCAGCAAGGTGGTGGGCCGCCAGCGCTATCGGGTGATCGAACAGGGCTACATCATGCGCCCGCAGCGCAGCGGGTCGATCGAGATCGGGCCGATCACGCTGGAGGCGCAATTGCCCGGCTACCGGGCCGGTCCGCTGCCCTCGGATATGGCGCGCCTGCTCGGGCGCAGCACTTCGGTGCCCATGGCCGGGCCGGATCCCGCGCTCGGGCGCGAGGTCACGCTGCATTCCGAGCCGGTGAGCATCGAGGTGAAGGCCCGTCCGGCGGAGGCCACGGGCTGGTTCCTGCCGGCGCAGGGCGTCACCCTCTCCAGCACCTGGAACCCGCCGCTCGCCCAGGCCAAGGTGGGCGAGACGCTGACGCGGACCCTCACGCTCGAAGCCGTCGGCGCCACGCCCAACCAATTGCCGCCCCTGCCGATCGCCGATGCCGACGGCGTGCGCCAATATGAGGAATCCAGCCGCTCGGACCAGGCGCTCATCAATGGAAAGCCCGGCGCGGTGCTGACCAAGACCATTTCGGTGGTGCCGACGCGCGACGGCACCGTCACCCTGCCGGGGCTGGAGGTGGGCTGGTGGAACACCGACACCAAGAAGCAGGAGACAGCCCGGCTCCCGGCGGAGACCTTCACCGTTGCCGCTTCCGCGCAGGCGCGCCCCGCCGCCCCGCCGCCCCAGGCACCGCAGGCCGCCCCCGTCGTCCTGCCGCGCCCGCCGGCGGAAGCGCCGGAGGCGAAGCTCGTTCTGCCGCGCTGGCTGGCGGAGCGGCTGGACCTGCGCACCGGCGCCGCCCTGGCCGCAACCCTGCTGGTGCTCGGCTTCACCGCGCTGCTGCTGCGAGCTCGCAGGGCCCGTGCCGCGCGCGGCGCCGCTCCCGCGCGCGCCATGCGGGGCCGGATCATCACCAGCGCCAGCGCCGCCTCCGCGCTTGAAGATCTGCGCGCCGCCTGCAAGGCGGACGATGCCGTCGCCGCCCACGCCGCCCTGCTCGCCTGGACACGCGCGCAAGACGCTCCGGCTTCCGCCGCCGCAAACCGCATTCAGGCGCATGCCTTCCGCACCCCGGCCATGGCCAAGGCGGCGGAGGATCTGCGCCAGCATCTCTATGGCGCGAGCCACGGGCGCTGGAGCGGTGCCGCCTGCCTCGCGGCCCTGCGCGATGAATGCGCCGCGCGGGCCCGCGCCACCCGCAAGCGGCAGCGCGGCCGTCTGGCCCCGCTCTATCCCCAGGCCGGCTAGGACCCGTCAGGTCACCGGGGCGAGCACCTCGAAGAGGCCTATTGGTTGGCCTTTTCAAACGCGCGCAGCATCTCGTTGCCGCGTGACTGGGCGGTGGCGAGCGCCTCCTTGGGCGTCTTCTTGCCCGCCAGTGTCGCTTCCAATTCCTCCTCGATCACGTCGCGGATCTGCACGAACGAACCGAAGCGCAGCCCCTTGGAATTCTGCGTCGGCGGGTTCAGCGTCATCTGGAGGATGGAGATGTCGGTGCCGGGATTCTTCTCGTAGAAGCCCTGGCTTTTCGAGAGATCGTAGGCCGCCTGGGTGATGGGCAGATAGCCGGTCTGCTGGTGCCACCAGGCCTGCACGTCGGCGCGCGAGAGATAGGTGAAGAATTTCGCGACCCCGCGATATTCCTCCTTCGGCCGCCCGTTCAACACCCAGAGCGAGGCGCCGCCGATGATGGAATTCTGCGGCGCGCCTTTGACGTCGGGCCAATAGGGCAGCATGCCATAGCCGAGGTCGAACTTGGCATTGGCAAGGATCGCCGCGCGCGCCGCGGACGAGCCGACGGACATGGCGCATTCGCCGGAGAAGAACTTCGGATCGGCCTTCGACTGGCGGCCGCCATAATCATAGATCTTGGATTTCTGCCATTCGGCCAGCGCGGTCCAGTGCCGTTCCACCAGCGGATTGGCGATCTCCAGCGCGGTGTCGAGCCCACCCATGCCGTTCTGCTTCGTGCCGATGGGAATATTGTGCCAGGCCGAGAGGTTTTCCACATTCACCCAGGAGGGCCACTGGGTGGTGAAGCCGCACGGCACCCCGGCGGCCTGAAGCTTCTTCGCGTCGGCCTCCACCTCCGGCCAGGTCTTGGGCGGGGCGCTGGGGTCGAGCCCGGCCTTGGTGAAGAGATCCTTGTTGTAATAGAGGATCACCGTGGAGGAATTGAACGGCATTGAGAGCATGTTGCCCGCCGTGTCGGAATAATAGCCGGTGACCGACGGCAGATAGGCCTTCGTGTCGAACGGCTCTTTCGCGTCGGCCATCAGCTTGTAGACCGGATAGACCGCGCCCTTCGCCGCCATCAGGGTCGCGGTTCCCACCTCGAACACCTGCACGATGGCGGGATGCTGCTTGGCGCGGAAGGCGGCGATCGCGCCCGTCATGGTCTCCGGATAGGAGCCCTTGTATACCGGGACGATCTTGTATTCGCTCTGGGCGGCGTTGAAATCGCCGGCGATCTTCTCCAGCTTTTCCCCGAGCGCACCCGACATGGCATGCCACCATTGGATCTCGGTTTGCGCGGATGCCGGGCCCGCGAAGGCCAGCGTGGCGGCAACCAGCGCCGACGTCAGGATGCGAGATGCCATATGTGCCTCCCTCGGGTGCGCATGCACCAATCAGGCTGAACGCTTGATCGGTTAGCGTTACGTTTCCATGACAACACGGGACGAAATCTGCGCTATCCGCCTTGTCCTGGCGTCTCAGGCCTGGAGCCCGCGCAGAATGGTTTCAAGATCGCGGGTTTCTCCGCCCAGGACACGCAGCGCCGGCACCGGGGCGCGTGGCAGGCCGGCGAGCGCGGCGCTGCGGGCATCGCTCGGGCTGAAGCCGAATTCGCCACGGAACGCCCGGCTGAAACCGGAGGCATCGGCAAAGCCGAAGGCCTCGGCGATCTGCCCGATGGCCCGCGCATCCGCGGCATCGCTGAGCGCGCCCAGGGCCGCCAGCAGCCGCTGGCGCTGGATATAGCGCGTGACGCCGCCGAGATTCTCGAACAGACGGTAGAGGCGTGAGCGGGAGATGCCGAGCACGCGGCACAGGCCGGCGGGCGTCAGGGTGGGGGAATTCAGATTGGCCTGGATCACCCGCCGCGCCCGCTCCAGCGTGGTGCGCAGCAACGGCGCCTGGGCCTGGACCAGCGAATCCGCGCTCGGCGCGATGCAAGCCGCGAGCAGGGTGCGCGTGGCCTCCGCGACAGCGGGCACATCGGCCGTGGTCATGCGGGGCAGCTGCCGTTCCAGGCTCAGAAGGTAATCGGCCAGAAGACCGCCGAGCCCGGTATCGGGAATGTCCGGTGGGGCCGCATCGAAAGCGGCGGACGTCCCGGCGAAAAGATCGCGCGGGATGAACAGGGTCAGCACCCGCCGGTCCGAGCCGGCGCCGACGAACGGCCGCGCCAGCGAGCGGAAGCCCAGCGGCGCGCGGCGGCCGGGGATCTCGCTTTCATAGAGCACGAGGCACCAATGGTCGATCGGGTCCTTGCCGAGGTGGCGCCAGCTGCGCTGGTAGCCGGCACCGGGCATGCGGGCGGAGGTGAGAGCAAAGCGGCCGAGATCCCACACCGTCTTGTCGGCCTCGAACCCGACGGCCGGCGCGGTCACGAGCGAAAGATCCACGGTGGAGGCGATGAAATCATGCCAGCCGTCGAACTGCTCCGCCTTGGGCAGCGCGGCCGTGCTGAAATGCAGGGGCGCGAGCGGCGAGGAGGCCGCGTCGTCGTCCGGCGCGCCCGCAACCGACGCTCCGGCCTGTTTCTGCTTCATCGCCACGAAAGACACGTCGTTTCCGCCTGCTCCCGCAGGAGCCCCCAAGACACCATCCTAGCGCAGGAACGGCCAAGGTTGAACCTTTGCCGTTGTGATTCCCGCAACGGCGCAGGATTGCGCCGTGTGCACCAGCTGATTGGGATGTGGCGCACACAGGCGGGACGGCACGCTCATCGCAAAGGGGGCAGACCGCGCTAGTTTTGCTCAGCCCCTCGCCGGCGTCCCCCCGACCCGGCCGGAGGCGGTCCTCGGAGCCCCCCTGCTCCGATAGCGCTTCCCGGAAAGAGACCCATCCTTTCCGGGAAGCCGGCATTTTCACGCGCCGCTCCGGCGGCGGGCGCTTGAAGGTGAAAGCATGCTGTCGCGTCGACGCTTCCTGGGATCCCTGCTGACGGCGGTGGCCGCCGCCCCGCTCGCGAGCCTCGCGCTGCCGCAGGACGCGCAGGCCCAGCAATGGCAAATCCCCAATCGCCGCTCGCCCAATTTCAACGGGCCGCCCGCGCCCCGGCACGAGGCGCGCCCGCCGGCTCGGCCCGGCTATGTCTGGGTGCCTGGCTATTGGATGTGGAGTTCGCGCAGCCGCCGCTATGTCTGGGTGTCCGGCCGCTGGGAGCGCAACCGCCCCGGCTTCCGTCATGTGGGCCCGCAATGGGTGCATCGCGGCGGCGAATGGGTGTTCATTCCCGGACGCTGGGTCCGCTGACGTCGCGTTCGGGCGCCCGGACGGGCGGATGCTGCATCACCGCCCGCCCGGTCAGGGCCGAATGGGACACGTCCAAGGGAGCGCCCGAAAGGGGGCCCGTCCTCCGCGGCAGCGCGCGAGCACGGGCCCCTGACTTTTTTCACCGCCGTTTCGGCGATGTGGCCGGTTTGGGGAAGGGCCCGGCCCTCCCCTTTTTGCGGTATGGCCCGTTCAGCGCCGCGCGGCGGTGGGGCGGGGTTTCTCTTCCAGCCCCTCGGCCGGGATGGTGCCGGGAATATAGTTCGGCAGCCGCCCCGCCGGGATGATGGTGACGAGCGCCAAGCCCGCCATCAGCAGCAGGCCCATCTTCAGCGCCGCGAGCCGCGCGTCGGTATTGATGCGCACGGCTTCCGCCACCTGCGCCGGGCTTGCCGTCGTGCGCTCCAGCACCCCCTTCAGCCGCTCGTTGCTGACGAAGGTGATGGCGTCGAGATCCACCTGGCTCTGGATTTCGGGCGGCAAAGTGGGATTGTCCGCGAGCCCGCGCATGATGCTTGCGGAGAGCAGGCCCACCAGCAGCGCGCCGGCCACCGCCGTGCCGATGGCGGCGGCGAGATTGTTGGCGGTGCCGCGCAGCGAGCCCACGTCGCCCGCCAGTTCCTTGGGCGAGGAGGTGACGAGCACGTTGAACACCAGCGTCACCAGCGAGCCCTGGCCGATGCCGAACAGCACGAGGCCGACGAGCACCGGGCCGGAACTCCAGTCGTTATGCACCACGAACGCCAGCCACAGCAGGGCCAACGTGCACAATAGGAAGCCGGCGCGGCCGATCTGCCGGGGGGTGAGCCTCTTGTAGAAGCGCACGATCAGCATGGCCGAGAAGAAGACCGAGAGGTTGAACGGCATCATGGCGATGGCGGTCGCGAGCGGCGAGCGGCCCTGGACGATCTGGATATAGAGCGGCACCGAGAAGTTCAGCGCCGCCTCCAGCGCCACCACCGAGAACATGGCGAACACGGCGGCGCGCTCCTGCGGCGAAGCGATCACCTCCAGCGCCAGCAGCGGCGTCTTGCCGGCCGCCTGCCGGCGGCGCGTCCACACCAGGAAAGCCTGGCCGAGCACGATGCCGATGATGATCATCACCGGCGCCGGCGAGAGGCCGAACACATCGAACGGCGCCGCCGGCCGCGCGAGGCCGAGGCCCCAGCGGTTGAGATTGTTGAAGCCGAACGAGAGAATGATGATGGCGGCGGCGGCCAGCACCACGCCGACGAAATCGATCTTCACCTCCGGCCGGCCATGGTCCGGCTTGAGGCGGAAGCTGAGCACGAACACCACCGCCGACAGCACGATCAGGATGCCGAACGCCGGGCGCCAGCCGATGAAGGTGCCGAGGATGCCGCCCACCAGGAAGGCGGTGACGCCCGCCGCCGCGCGCGCGGAGCCGAGCGCGCCGAGCGCGGTCGCCTGCTGGGTGCCGGTGTAATTCTCGGCGATCAGCGCCACCAGCGCCGGCACCAAGGCGGCGCCCGCCGCCCCGCACAGGCCCTGGGCGAGGATCATCAAGGTGGCGTTGGGGCTGAAGGTCATCAGCACCTGGGCGCAGCCGAACAGCACCACCACGATGCGGAACACCCGCAGCGCGCCGAAGCGCTGGTTGAGCTTGGCGCCCAGCATGACGAAGCCGGCGACCGAGAGCGAATACATGACGATGGCGGTCCCGACCGTCGTGGGCGGCACGTTGAAACTCGCCACCATGCCGCCGAGCGCGACCGGGAGCGAGGCGACATTGAACGACATGATCACCTGCCCGAGCGCGATGGCGATCATCGGCACCCAGGACTGGGCGGAGGAGGATTGCGCGGAAGAGGCGTCCGCGCGCGCGGCGGCTTGGGCCGACATGGCGTTTCTCCGGTTCTTGCTTGTTGGTTCACCGATGGTCCGGCGCGCGCGGCGCCGGCGAAAATCAGGTCGCGGGCTGCGAGAGGAACAGGTCCATGCCGAGCTTCTGCGAGAGGAATTGCGCCACGAGCTGGCCCTTCACGCTGTTGCCGGCGGCATCGAGCGGCGGGGCGAAGGTGCCGAGGCCACCCTTGCCCGGCGACACCGTGACGATGCCGCCGCCGATGCCGCTCTTGCCCGGCAGGCCGATCTCATAGAGCCAGTCGCCCGAAGTCTCGTAGAGCCCGGCGGTCGCCATCACCGCCAGCGCGTAATGGCAGACCATGGGGTCCACGACACGCTCCTTGGTGATGGGATTGACCCCGCCGTCGGCCAGCGTCGCGCCCATCACGGCAAGATCGTGCGCCGTGACGTTGAGCGAGCATTGGCGCGTGTAGAGGTCGGTCGCCTCCTTGGGGTCGCAATAGATCCGCGACAGGCTCTGGAGCAGGCGGGCGATGGAGCGGTTGCGGAAATTGGTGTCGGAGGCGCAGCCATAGACCTCTTCGTTCAGCGGCAGCGTGCGCCCCGCGAACCGGGAGAGGCCCTCGTGGATGAAGCGCCATTTGGCCTGCGCCGAATCGCCCGGCACCAGCGAAGTGGTGGCGATGGCGCCGGAATTGACCATGGGATTGGTCAGCCCGTCGGCGCTGCGCTCCACGGCGGAGAGCGCGTTGAACGGCAGCCCGGTGGCGTTGGCGCCGATCTTCTCCCGCGCCAGCCGCGGGCCGATGGCCTGGCAGACCAACGCGAACACGAACGGCTTCGACACGCTCATGATGGTGAAACCAACGTCGGTATCGCCGACCTCATGGACGATGCCGTCGGTGCCGACCACGCAGATGCCGAACAGATCGCGCGGCACGCGGGCGAGCGCCGGATAGACCGCGGAATTGGCGCCCTCTCCATTGTCCTTGAAGCGCGCGTGCGCCTCGATCACCAATTGGTCGATGCGTTCGCCCGACGGCAGATGGCCGGTGGAGACATAATGCGGCCCGGCATCGCCGAACGGCCCGGTGGTCTGCGTCATGTGATCCTCCCTTGCTGCGCATTGCGGCAGCTCGTTCTGTCGGCGCCCGCGCGGGACGGGCGCCGAATCGTGGCGCCGTGCTCAGGCCGCCTTGGTGAGGGCGGTGCGCAGGCGCTCTTCCGCCTCGTTGGAGAGCGAGGTCTTCAGGATGCGGGGCTTGTAAGGCTCGACCTCGGGCAGGACCTTGTCCTCCGTCACCGAGCGGACCAGGACGAAGAGGGCCGAGGAATTGGCCGGAATGGTGCTGCCCAAATCCTTGATGAAGCTGTCGTTGATGCCGAAATCCACCAGCGAGCCGGAAAGCGCGCCCGTGCCGGCGCCCGCCACCGCGCCGATCGCCATGCCGGCCAGCGGGTTGAGAAACAGGATGCCCACCAGAGTGCCCCACAGCGCGCCCGACATGCCGCCGCGCGCCGCGCCGATGGCGGTGAGGTTGACGGCCTGCTTGATATGAACCTTGCCCTCCGCATCGCGCTCGACCACGCAGGCGTCCTCAAGATCAATCAGGTGTTCGACATGGAGGGAGCGCAGCTTGTTCAGGACTTCGTCCGCGGCATGGATGCCATCGAACCCAAACACGACCAGATTGCTCATAACTTTATTTTCCCGACGAGGGAGGTTTCATAAAACCGCCGAATGGATAGTTGGCCGGTGAGCAAAACAGACAGGCGATTGATGTCGATCTCCAGAGCGGTTCAATGTTGCATTGCCGCTGAGGAGATATCGCGCCGACCGCCGAGTATTTATGCGCCGGCCATCGAGTTATGCCGCATTCGAGCGGCCCGGCAATTGGCGCAGAATCCCGCGCCTGTTCCGCCCATCCCAATTTTCGCGACCGGCTTTTGCGCCGGCCGGCATCCCCGGCAGGCAAACCGCGCCGACCGGAAGATCTCGATTGTTCTAATGATTTGATCAGACTTATGTTTTTTGAACAGATCAAATAGCCTCGCCGATCCATTCCAAAACGTGACGTTAAGGCATGGCGGGGGTCCTACCTCCACTTTGCGTGCGATGCGGGAGCGCGAGCGTTGCAACGCCCAAGGCCCAGCGATACAAGTTCCCAAGGATTTTCTCGCGGCTTCTGCGGTATTGGACCGATGACGTAGCACCCAGACGAGAATTTTCGACCCGCACCGGACGCTCCGAACGTGGGCTGGCCGTCACGAGGGCATGTGCCGCAATGGCAGGAACCGCGATGGCAGGAACCGGAATGGCGGGAACCGGAGAGGCGCGCACCCCAATGGCGGAGCAGACGAAGCCGGTCGTTTCCGGCCCCGCCTTCGCCCGCCGCTGGCTCTGCTTTTTCCTGTTCTGGATCATGCTCGGCCGCGTCTCGGCGCTGGATCTCGGCGCGGGCGCCGTGATCTGCGCGCTGGCGGCAGGAGCGAGCCTTTCTCTGCTTGCGCCCGGCACCGGTCGCGCAAAGCCCGCCGCGCTGCTCGCCTTCGCCACGCGCTTTGCGCGCCGCTCTGTCAGCGCCGGATGGGATGTGGGGCTGCGGGCGTTCCAGACCCCCGTGCGCATCAAGCCCGGCTTCATCACCTTCGCGACGCGCTGCCCGAGCGGGCTGGAGCGGCAATCCTTCTGCGCCGTGACCTCGCTCCAGCCGGGCACGCTGCCGCTTGGCGATTCGGACGCGGGGCTCCTGCTGCATTGCCTGGATACCGCCAGCGCGGTGCGCGACGATCTCACCCGGGACGAAGCGGCCTTCCGCGCCGCGATCGGGGACGGCGCCCGTGATGGCTGAAACCTTCCTCGGATTTGCCGCCTGCCTGCTGGCCTTCGCCGCCGCCGCTTTGGTGCGCTTGTGGCGCAGCCGGGGCGCGGCCGACCAGATGATGGCGGTGCAATTGCTCGGCTCCGCCGGCGTCGCCGTGCTGCTGCTCATCTCCGCCGGCACCGGCGCACCGGCGGTTCTGGACGTGGCGCTGCTGCTGGCCCTGCTCGCCGCCTTTGCCGCCGCCGCCTTCCACAGCGTGCGCGCCGCCCCGCCGGCCGAAGCGCCGCCGGCCGAAGCACCGCCGCAGCGGAGCCCCACCCCATGAGCGTGGCGCGCGACGTCTTCACCCTCCTGTGCCTCCTGGCCGGAGCCGGCTTCTTCCTGGCCGGAACCCTGGGCCTGCTGCGCTTTCCCGATTCCCTCTCCCGCCTCCATGCCTTGACCAAGGCCGACAATGTGGGGCTCGCGCTGATCGTGCTCGGCCTCCTGCCCCAGGCGGGCAGCGTGCTGGATGGTGCGAAGATGCTGGCGGTCTGGGCGCTGGTGCAGATCGCCTCCGGCACCGTGGCGCAACTGCTCGCGCAGCTGGCCCACGGGGAGCGCGGTGCGCAGGCTCTCGCGGATTCGGCGGCCCCTTCGCCGGAAGGGGGTCCGACATGAGCCTCGTCCTCGACAGTTTTCTCGGCGTGCTGGCCCTGGCGCTGGCGCTGCGCGTGCTGCTGGCGCGCGAGGCGCTCGCCGCCGCCATCGGCTTTGTCGGGCTCGGGCTGGTGCTGGCGCTGCTGTGGGTGCGGCTCGACGCGGCGGACGTGGCGCTCACCGAGGCCGCCATCGGCAGCGGCGTCACCGGGCTCGTACTGCTGCGCACCGCCGCGGCCGCAAAACCCGTCGCGCCCCAAGGCGTGGCGGTGCGCGGGCTTGCCGCCCTCATCGCCTTCGCGGTCTTCTGCGGCCTCGCGGCGCTGGTGCTGACCTTGCCGGAGCCGGCGCCCTCGCTGGCGGACGAGGCCGCCGCCCATCTGGAGGCGACCGGCCTCGGCAATCCCGTCACCGCCGTGCTGCTGGTCTATCGCGCGCTCGATACGCTGCTGGAAACCGTGGTGCTGCTGCTGGCGCTGATCGGCGTGTGGTCGCTCTCCGCCGACCGCGACTGGGCCGGCGCGCCGCCACCCCTGTGGCGGTTCGCGCCCACGCCGCCTCTGGTGTTCCTGGCACGGATCCTGCCGCCGCTCGGCATTCTCATGGGGCTCTATCTGTTCTGGACCGGCGCGGACACGCCCGGCGGCGCGTTCCAGGGCGGCGCCGTGCTCGCCGCCGCCTGGCTGCTGGTGCTGCTCGCCGGCCTGCGCGCCCCGCCGGCCGCCGGAAGCCGCAGGCTGCGGGCGCTGCTGCTGTTCGGCCCGGCGCTGTTCCTCGCCGTCGGCGCGCTCGGCGTGGTGTTCGCCGGTGCGTTCCTGGCCTATCCCGAGGGCATCGCAAAGCCCATCATCCTGGTGGTGGAAGCCGCGATCACCGCGTCCATCGCGGTCACGCTCGGCCTCCTCGTGCTCGACCCGCCCCAGCCGCCGGGCCCCTTGCCCGTCGAGGGGCACAGTTCCCCATGAGCGCGCTGCTCTCCACCCCCACTTTGTTCGGCCTCACCGGCGCGGCGCTGGTGGCCATCGGCCTTTACGGGCTGATCGTGCAGGGCGACGCGGTGCGCCGCATCCTGGCGTTCAACATTCTGGGCGGCGGCATCTTCCTGCTGTTCGGGGTGATCGCGCGGCGCGGCGCGGGCGCCGGCTTCGGCGGCGATCCGGTGCCGCAGGCCATGGTCATCACCGGCATCGTGGTCGCCTTCTCCGCCACCGCGCTCGCGGTCGCGCTGGTGCGGCGGCTCCAGGCGCTGCCGCCGGAAGCGGAGGACGGGGACGAGGCGACCGCCGGTGCATCGACCGAGCGCGAGGCGGCGTCATGAGCCTGATCGCCTCCGTGCACGCTTCCCCGCTCGGCCTGCTGTTGGTGCTGGCCGTCATCGTGCCGCTGTGCGGCCTCGCGCCCCTGCTCCTGCTGAAGAGCCGCGTGGCCGAGCGCGCGGCGCTGGTGTTCCTCGCGGCCGGGCTCGCCATCGTGTGCGTCCTCTGTTTCGAGGTGGCCCGCAGCGGCGCGCCGCTGGCGTATTTCCTCGGCGGATTTAAGCCGCCGCTCGGGGTCGGCCTGCGGGCGGATGGGTTTTCCGCCTTCATGCTGGGCGTGACGGCGGTGGTGATCGTCTCCGCCGGCCTGTTCGCCATGACCGCGCCGGGGGCGGACGCGCCGCGCATGCCGCTCGCCTTCTGGATGCTGCTGCTCGGCGTGTGGAGCGCGCTGAACCTGGTCTATGTGGCGGATGATCTGTTCGCGCTCTACGTGGCGCTGGAGCTGCTCACCTTCGCCGCCGTGCCTTTGGTGTGCCTCGACGGGCGCGCGAAGACGCTTTCGGCGGCGCTGCAATATCTGCTGTTCGCTCTGTTCGGCTCGGTGCTCTACCTGCTGGGCGCGGCGCTGCTCTATGGCACCTACGGCACGCTCGACATCATCCTGCTGGCGCAGCGCGCCCACGGCGAGCCGGCGCTGCTTGCCGCCCTCGCCCTGATGACCGCCGGCATGCTGGCGAAGGCCGCGCTGTTTCCGCTCTATCTGTGGCTGCCCGCCGCGCATGCGGGCGCGCCCGCCGCCGCCAGCGCCATTCTTTCCGCCGTGGTCATCAAGGCGCCGATCTTCCTCGTGGTGCGCTTCTGGTACGACATCGCGACCCCGGCGCAGACCGCCGCCGTCGCGCCGATCCTGGCCGCGCTGGGCGCCGGGGCGGTGGTGCTGTGCGGCGTGTTCGCGCTGCGCCAGGCGCGGCTGAAGCTGCTGATCGCCTATTCGACGGCGGCGCAGATCGGCTATCTGTTCCTCATGTTCCCGCTGGCCGCCGCGAGTGCCGGCGCGGGAGCATGGGGCGCCATCGCCTGGACCGGCGGGGCGCTGCACCTCGTCTCCCATGCCCTGTCCAAGGCCGCCATGTTCATGGCGGCGGGCGTGATCGCCGAAACCGTCGGCCACGACCGCATCGCCCAGCTCTCCGGCATCGGCCGCATCGTGCCGATCAGCGTGTTCGCCTTCGGGCTCGGCGGCCTCTCGCTGATGGGCTTGCCGCCGAGCGGGGGCTTCGTCGCCAAGGTCATGCTGCTCACCTCGGCCGTGCAGCAGGGCGCCTGGTGGATCGCCATCGTCATCCTCGTCGGCGGGCTGCTCGCGGCCGGCTATGTGCTGCGGGTGCTGCTGCCGGCGCTGCAGCGGCCTGTGGCGGAGGTGGTGCCGGTGCCGGTCGCGCGCTGGCGCGAGATGGTGGCCCTGGCGCTGGCGCTCGGCGCGGTGGCGCTCGGCTTCGTGCCGCTCCAGCCGGCGGCGTTTCTCGCCATCGGCCGGCCGGCGAGCTGGGAGGGGGCGGCTCCATGACCTTCGCGGCCATCCTGCTCGTCGCGGCCCCGGCGGTGCCGTTCCTGCTGGCGCTCGCCTGCGCCGGCCGGCCGGTGCGCCGCATCGCCCCGCTGCTCCTGGCGCCCGCGGCCGTGCCGGGATTGCTGGCGGCGCTGCTGGTGCCGCGCGACATCTTCGTGCTGGTGGCGCCGGCGCCGTTCCGCATCAGCTTCTTTCTCGACGTGCCCGGCGCGATCCTTCTGGGCGGCGCGGCGCTGCTGTGGATCGCCGCCGGCACCTATGCCGCCACATCTCTCGCCAAGGACCCGCGCCGGGGCGGCTTTTGCGTGTGGTGGCTGCTCACGCTCTCGGGCAGTTTCGGCGTGTTCATCGTGGCGGATGTGGCGAGCTTCTATCTCGCCTTCGCGCTGGTAAGCCTCGCCGCGTTCGGCCTCTCCGCCCATGACGACACGGCCGAGGCGCGCCGCGCCGGCATGGTCTATCTCGCGCTGACCCTGTTCGGCGAGGCATTGCTGATCGCCGCCTTCGTCATGCTCGCCTCCGGCAGCCCGCAGGCCAATCCGCTGATCCGGGACGCGGTGGCCCAATTGCCGCTCTCGCCCTGGCGCGAGGCAATCCTGCTGCTGCTGATGGTGGGCTTCGGGCTGAAGATGGGGCTGGTGCCGCTGCATGTGTGGATGCCGCTCGCCCATTCGGTGGCCCCGGTGCCGGCCTCGGCGGTGCTGAGCGGCATCGTGGTGAAGGCGGGCGTCATCGGCCTGCTGCGGTTCCTGCCGCTCGGCGTCGCGACGCCGCATTGGGGCCTCGCGCTGAGTGTCGCCGGCATCGTCACCGCCTATTACGGCATCGCGCTCGGCCTCACGCAGAAGCATCCCAAGCGCGTGCTGGCCTATTCAACCGTGAGCCAGATGGGTGTCGTCGCGACCGTCATCGGCGGCGCGCTCGTGCAGGGCGATAGCGCCGCAGCCGCCATCGCCGCCTTCTATGCCGCCAATCACATCCTGCTGAAGGGCGCGCTGTTCCTGGCCGTGGGCATCGCGGCGGCGAGCGCGCCGGGCGCGGTGACGCCGGTGCTCACGCTCGCCGGCCTTCTCGGCCTCAGCCTCGCTGGCCTGCCCTTCACCGGCGGGGCGCTGGCGAAGCTCGCCATCAAGGGACCCATGGGCGAGGGCGCGGCCGGCTTCCTGCTCGCGCTCTCGGCGGCGGGCACCACCTTGCTGATGGCGAAGTTCGTGCTGCTGCTGCGCGACAGCGCGAAGGGCCGCGCCGCCTTTCCCCTGCCCTCCCAGGGCCTGCTCGCGCCCTGGATCGTGCTGAGCGTGCTCGCGCTCGCCCTGCCGTTCACGCTCTATCCGCTGGTGACCGGCGAGCGCCTCGCCGCCGCCTTCGCCTTGGTGAATGTGGAGAAGACGGCGGTGCCGGTGCTGCTCGGCCTCGCGCTCGCATTCGCGCTGCACCAGCGCGGCCCGGCGCTTCCCGACGTGCCGGCGGGCGATGTCCTGGTGCTCGCCGAGCGCCTCGGGCCGCTGCTCGCGCGCGGGCTCGCGGGCGTCGGCCGGCTCGACGACGTGCTGCGGCGCTTCGGGGTGGCGGGCCTGCTGCTGGCCGGCCTCGTGATCGCGCTCGCGGTCGCCGTAGGGGCCGCGCCATGACGCTTTCGCCCGAAATGTCGCGCGGTGGCGGGCAAAGCCCAAGTCCATTTGGCCAGGGCCGGAAGCCGCGTGCCGCGATCTCCAATAATCGGAATGTAAACCGCCGCGCGCGGGCCTGTATTCCGCTTCCCCGCATCCCCGTCACCCCAATGCCAAGCTGGTGCTTTATGCGTGATGCCTCGGCGCGTCCCGGCATGCACCGGCCAAAAAGGAGCGTTCCGTGTCCGCGAGCAAACTGAAGACGCGCGCCAAGGCGCACAGCACCGGACGGCGGCTCGCGCTTGCGGCGGTGCTGCTCTCCCCCCTCGCGCTGACCGCCTGCGGCGGCGAGCAGACCGCCGCCGCCCCCGAGGTCCGGCCGGTCCGCGCCATCAAGGTCTCGACCCGCAACACGCCGGACGACCTCACCTTCACCGGCCATGTGGAGGCGATGAACGAGGTCACCTACGCCTTCCGCATCGGCGGGCGGATCATCGAGCGGCTGGTGAATGTGGGCGACCATGTGGAGGCCGGGCAGGTCATCGCCCGCCTCGACCCGCAGAACGAGGTCAACGCCCTGCGCTCCGCCCAGGCGGCGCTCAGCGCGGCGCAGGGGCAGCTCGGCGTCTCGCGCAACACCTATGAGCGCCAGCGCGCCCTGCTCGCCCGCGGCTTCACCCCGCGCGCCCAATATGAGCAGGCCGAGCAGGCCTATCTCACCGCCCGCTCGCGGGTGGAGGATGCCGAGGCGCAGGTGAAGATCGCCACCGACCGGGTGGACTTCACCGAACTGAAGGCCGATGCGCCCGGCACCGTGACCGCCCGCCGCGCCGAGCAGGGCGAGGTGGTGCAGCCCGGCCAGGCCATCGTGCAGGTGGCCCGCAAGGACGGGCGCGACGCGGTGTTCGACGTCTCCGCCCAGGTGCTGCGCGACCTGCCCGCCGATCCCGAGGTTCAGGTGACCCTGGCGGACGGCAGCGGGGCGACGGCCAAGGGCCGGGTGCGCGAGGTGGCGCCCCAGGCCGATCCCGTCACCCGCACGTTCCAGATCCGCGTGGGCCTGATCAATCCGCCGGAGGCGATGCGCCTCGGCTCGACCGTCAATGGCTCGGTCGCGGTGGACACCGGGCCGGTGATCGAGATTCCGGCCAGCGCCCTCACCCGCATCGACAATAAGCCGGCGGTCTGGATCTTCGATCCCTCGACCAAGACGGTGGCCTTGCGGCAGGTGGATGTGGCCCGCTTCTCGCCCGCCACCGTCACCGTGGCGGACGGCCTCAAGAATGCGGAAATCGTGGTCACGGCCGGCGTCCAGGCGCTCCATCCGGGCCAGAAGGTGCGTTTGCTGGGGGCGAAGCTGTGAGCGGCCTCAATCTCTCCGAATGGGCGCTGAAGCACCGCTCCATCGTCATCTATTTCATGGCGGTCGCCGTGCTCGCGGGGCTGCTCTCCTATGAACGGCTGGGCCGGGGCGAGGACCCGACCTTCATCATCAAGACCATGGTGGTGCAGGCCTCCTGGCCCGGCGCCTCGGTCGAGGACACGCTGAAGCAGGTGACCGAGCGGCTGGAGCGCACGCTCCAGGAAACGCCGAAGCTCGACTTCCTGCGCAGCTATACCAGCGCCGGCGTCACCACCATCTTCGTCAACCTCAAGGGCAGCGCGACCGCCCAGGAGGTGCCGGACATCTGGTACCACGTGCGCAAGAGCATCGGCGACATGCGCCACACCCTGCCGCAGGGCGTGCAGGGCCCCGGCTTCAACGACGAGTTCGGCGACACCTTCGGCATCATCTACGGCTTCACGGCTGACGGCTTCAGCCAGCGCGAATTGCGCGATTATGTGGAGGAGGTGCGCTCCAAGCTGCTCCAGGTGCCGGATGTGTCGAAGATCGAGATCCTGGGCGCGCAGGACGAGCGGATCTTCGTCGAGTTCAACATGCAGGAGCTGGCGAGCCTCGGCATCGACCGCTCGGCGGTGCTGGCCGCGCTGCAAAACCAGAACATCGTCAGCCCCGCCGGCAGCGTGCAGACCGGGGAGGAAGTGATCGCGCTGCGCGTCTCCGGCGCGTTCGATTCCGAGCAGGACATCGCCAACGTCAATTTCGTGGTCAACGGTCGCGTGCTGCGGCTCAGCGATATCGCCACCGTGCGCCGGGCCTATGCCGACCCCCCGCAGCCTTTGTTCCGCGTGAACGGCCAGCCGGCCATCGGGCTTGCCATCGCCATGCGCGACGGCGGCGACATCCTCGCGCTGGGGTCGCGCCTCAAGAGCGCCATGGCCGACATCACCGCCGATTTGCCCATCGGCATCGAGCCGCATCTGGTGGCGGACCAGGCGGTGACCGTGGACACCGCCATCGGCGAGTTCATGTCCTCGCTCTGGCAGGCGGTGGGCATCATCCTGGTGGTCAGCTTCATCAGCCTCGGCGTGCGCGCCGGCATGGTGGTGGCGCTCTCCATTCCGCTGACGCTAGCCGTGGTGTTCTCGGTGATGGAACTCGCCGGCATCGACATGCAGCGCATCTCGCTCGGCGCGCTCATCATCGCGCTGGCGCTCATGGTGGACGACGCCATGACCACCACCGACGCCATGATGAACCGCCTCGCGGCCGGCGACGACAAGGCGAGCGCGGCCACCTTCGCCTTCCGCACCTATGCGTTCGCCATGCTGGCGGGCACGTTCGTCACGGTCGCCGGCTTCGTGCCGGTGGGCTTCGCGGCGAGTTCCGCGGGCGAATACACCTTCTCCTTGTTCGCGGTGGTCTCCATCGCGCTCATCGTCTCCTGGTTCGTGGCGGTGCTGTTCGCGCCGCTGCTGGGCGTGGCGATCCTGAAAGCGCCGGACAAAAAGAAGGCGAACGCGCCGGAGAAGCCCAGCAAGGTGCTCGGCATGTATCGCTCCCTGCTGACGGCGGCGCTGAAGGCGCGCTGGATCACGGTTGCCATCACGGTCGGCCTGTTCGTGCTCTCCGTGCTGGCGCTTCCGCTGATCCCGCAGCAATTCTTCCCGTCCTCGGACCGGCCGGAGCTGCTGGTGGACCTGCGCCTGCCGCAGAACGCCTCGATCTATAACAGCGCGGACATCACCGACCGCTTCGACGCCATCGTGCGGGCCGATCCCGACGCGGAGCGCTTCAGCTCCTATGTCGGGCGCGGGGCGATCCGCTTCTACCTGCCGCTCAACGTGCAGTTGCCCAACGATTTCTTCGCCCAGTCGGTGATCGTCGCCAAGGACGTGGCCGCGCGCGAGCGCCTGCGGGTGAAACTAGAAAAGGTGCTGGCGGAGCAATTCCCGGAAGTGGTGGGCCGCATCTATCCGCTGGAACTCGGCCCGCCGGTGGGCTGGCCGGTGCAATACCGCGTCAGCGGGCCGGATATCGAGCAGGTGCGCCAGATCGCGTTCCAGCTCGCCGGCGTCCTGGCCTCCAATGCCAAGGTGGAGAAGGTCAATTTCGACTGGATCGAGCCGGGGCGGCAGGTGCGCATCCGCGTCGACCAGGACCAGGCGCGCCTGCTCGGCCTCAGCACCCAGGCGCTGGCCGGCGTGCTCAACACGGTGATGACCGGAACGCCGGTGACGCAGGTGCGCGACGACATCTATCTGGTGAACGTCGTCGCCCGCGCCACCGACGAGCAGCGCGTCTCGCTGGCCAATCTCGCCAGCCTGCAGGTGCCCCTGCCGAGCGGGCGCACCGTGCCGCTGAGCCAGCTCGCCAGCTTCGAATATGTGCAGGACTATCCCGTGGTGTGGCGGCGCGACCGGGTCGCCACCCTCACCGTGCAGGCGGACGTGACCGCCGGCGCCCTGCCGGAAACGGTGGTGGCGGCGCTGGCGCCGAAGATCCAGGAGCTGGCGCAGACCTTGCCGCGCTCCTACCACATCGTCACCGGCGGCACGGTGGAGGAGAGCGCGAAGTCGCGCGCCTCGGTGCTGGCGGTGGTGCCGGTGATGCTGCTGATCATGCTCACGGTGCTGATGTTCCAGCTCCAGAGCTTCTCGCGGCTGGTGCTGGTGCTCTCGGTGGCGCCGCTGGGGCTGATCGGCATCTCCGCCGCGCTGCTCGCCTCCGGGCGGCCGCTCGGCTTCGTCGCCATCCTCGGCATCCTCGCGCTGATCGGCATGATCACCAAGAATGCGGTGATCCTGATCGGCCAGATCGAGGCCGAGCGGGCGCGCGGCGCCACGGTTCAGGATGCGGTGATCGCCGCCTCCTGCACCCGCTTCCGGCCCATCATGCTCACCGCCATTTCCACGGTGCTCGGCATGATCCCCATCGCGCCGACCGTGTTCTGGGGGCCCATGGCCTTCGCCATCATGGGTGGCCTGCTGGTGGGCACGATGCTGACCCTGATCTTCCTGCCGGCGCTCTATGTCGGCTGGTTCGGACCCGACGCCCCGCCGGAGCACATCTCCGAAGCGGCGACGGCATAGCCTAGCCGGCCGGACCGCAGCCTGCGGTCCGGCCGGGCACGACACGTGCGGGACATTGGAGGGCATGATGCAGACCGAACCCACCGCCAGCGGGCGCACCCCGGTATTGATCGACTTCGCCCTCCAGGGCGGCGGCTCGCACGGCGCCTTCACCTGGGGCGTGCTCGACCGCCTGCTGGAAGAGGACTGGCTGCGCATCGACGGCATTTCCGGCACCTCGGCGGGCGCCATGAATGCGGCGGTGCTGGCGGACGGCTTCGCCGAAGGCGGCGCGGAAGGCGCCCGCAAGGCTCTCGCCGCCTATTGGAAGCGCGTGGCGGAGGCGGCCCGCTTCAGCCCGTTCCAGCGCGGCCCCATCGACAAGATGCTGGGGCGCTGGACGCTCGACAATTCCCCGCTGTTCGTCACCCTCGACCTGATGTCGCGCCTGTATTCGCCCTATGACCTCAACCCGGGCAATTCCCACCCGCTGCGCGGCATCCTCGACGACCTGATCAATTTCGAGCGGCTGAAGACCTCGCCGATCCGCCTGTTCATCACCGCCACCAATGTGCGCACCGGGCGCGGGCGGGTGTTCCGCAATGCCGAGATCACGCCCGACGTGCTGCTCGCCTCGGCCTGCCTGCCCACCATGTTCCAGGCCATCGAGATCGACGGCGAGAGCTATTGGGACGGCGGCTATTCCGGCAATCCCACCATGACGCCGCTGGTGCGCGAGCTGGATTCGGACGACACGATCCTCATCCCCATCAATCCCGTCGAGCGCGCCGGCACGCCCAATTCGGCGCGGGAAATCCTCAACCGCCTCAATGAGGTGTCCTTCAACGCGGTGCTGCTGAAGGAATTGCGCATGATCGCGCTGCTGCGCCAGGTCGCGGACCCCGGCCACAGCGAGGGCGCGCAATGGGCGAAGATGCGCATCCACATGGTGCCGAACGCGCTCATGTCCACGCTCGGCTATTCCTCCAAGCTCAATGCGGAATGGGAGTTCATCTCCATGCTGCACGCCGAGGGCCGCAAGTCCGCCGAGGCGTTCCTGGCGCGGGATGCGGACAATCTCGGCAAGCGCTCCTCCATCGATCTCGACGTGCTGCTGGAAGGCGTGTGAGCCATGGGACTTCTCGGCATCCTCCTCGGCCTCGGGCTGCTTCTGTTCCTGGCCTTCCGGGGCTGGTCCATCCTGCTGCTGGCGCCCATCGCGGCGCTGGTGGCGGCGGCGTTCTCGGGCGAGCCGCTGCTCGCCCATTGGACGCAGACCTTCATGAGCAATGCCGCCACCTTCGTGGCGCAGTTCTTCCCGCTGTTCCTGCTCGGCGCTTTATTCGGCAAGCTGATGGACGACAGCGGCTCGGTGACCGTGATCGCCGACACCATGACCGAGAAGCTGGGCGAGAAGCGCGCCATTCTCGCGGTGGTGCTGGCGGGCGCCATCGTGACCTATGGCGGGGTGAGCCTGTTCGTCGCCTTCTTCGTGCTGGCGCCCATGGCGATCGCCCTGTTCCGCTCGGCCGGCATTCCGCGCCGCCTGATGCCGGCGGCGATCGCGCTCGGCACCTCCACCTTCACCATGTCGGCGCTGCCGGGCACCCCGGCGATCCAGAACGCCATTCCCATGCCGTTCTTCGGCACCACGCCGTTCGCGGCGCCGGGGCTGGGCGTCATCGCCTCGCTCATCATGCTGGGCTTCGGCATGTGGTGGCTGATGCGGGCGGAGCGCGCCGCACGCGCCAAAGGCGAGGGCTTCGGCGATGAAACCCCGCTGGATGCCGGGGTGGCCGACGACCCGTTCATCCGCGAGCGCGCCACCGCCTCCCACGAATTCGACACGGCGGAACTCTCCCACGGCGCCCACAGCACGACGCGCCCCTCGTTCCTCGTGGCGGCGACGCCGCTGGTGGTCGTGGTGCTGGTGAACCTGCTGATGTCCATGGTGGTCCTGCCCCGGCTCGACGTGAGCTTCCTCGCCGAGGAGCGCTGGGGCTCCACCACGCTCTCCGCCGTGGGCGGCGTGTGGGCGGTGGCGACCGCGCTGACGGCGGCGATCCTGGTGCTGCTGGCGTTCAATTTCCGCCGCTTGCCGGACCTGCGGGCCACCATGGACGCGGGCGCCAATGCCTCGGTGCTGCCGGCCTTCAGCGTCGCGAGCCTGGTGGGCTTTGGCGCCGTGGTGGCGGCCATGCCGGCGTTCGAGCTGGTGCGCACCTGGGTGCTGGGCATCCAGGGCGGGCCGCTGGTGTCGCTCGCCATCGCCACCAACATCCTGGCGGCGCTCACCGGCTCGGCCTCCGGCGGGTTGACCATCGCGCTCGATGCGCTGGGCGCGTCCTACATGAAGCTGGCGGCGGAAACCGGGCTCGATCCCGCGCTGATGCACCGCGTCGCGGTGATCGGCGCCGGCACGCTCGACAGCCTGCCGCACAACGGCGCGGTGGTGACGCTGCTGGCGGTGTGCGGCTCCACCCACGCGAAGAGCTATGTCGACATCGTCATGGTGGCGGTGGTCGGCGCGATCCTGGCGCTGGTGGCGGTGATCGTGCTGGGCAGTGCGCTCGGCTCGTTCTGATCCGGCGCGTTCTGACGCCATCCGACACCGGGGCCGGCGAAACTCGGCCCCGCTTCAGTTCCGCAGGCCGCCGGTGAACACCGTGATGGGCGCGGTGACCACCCCGCCCACGGCGGCGCCGAGCACCTGCACGGCTTCCGCGCCGCTGCCGCCTTCCCGGTCCCCGAGATCCTGCCCGGAGGACAGGCGCGTGCCGAGCAATTGCACCACTTCGGGGCTGGTGGCGAACTTGGAATGATTGAGCGCGTCGCCATTCTCAAGGCCCGACAGGTCGAGCACCACGATGCCGGTGGCCTGCTCCAGCTGGGCGGCCTTGTCGGGCTGCGTGAGATCGATCGCGCCCACCCGCGTGACGCCGCCGGCGATCAGCTGCGAGAGGCCGAGCGCACGGTCGTTGCGCGAGACGAAGATGGTGATGCGCGGGCGGTCCTTGCCCATCTCCGCCACCTGCCGGCGGAACACGTCGATATCGAGATCGGGCGAGGCCAGCACCACATTGGAGATCTTCGCCGGGATGCGCCCGTCCTGGAGCGCGAGCTGGCGCAGGGATTCCACCGCGAGCCAGGCGCCCATGGAATGCGCCATCACCACCACGTCGTCCACATAAGGCGAGCGCGCCGCCGCCCGCATCACATAGGCGAGGTCGTTGCGCGAGAAGTTCGTGCTTTCGCGATCATAGACATAGTCCAGCACCCGCCCGCGCGAGGGCCAGGAGAACAGCACCGGCGCCACGTCGGCATTCATGTCGTGGACGATCTGGGCGAAGCGGAACACGGCGGAATCGAAGCGCGTATTGAAGCCGTGCACGAAAATCAGCACCCGCCGCTTCCTGCCTTTGGCGCCCTTGAACCAATCCAGCACGCCCGCGCGCGGCACTGTGGAGACATCCGCGATCGCGAAATCGCGCGCCGGGTCGGCGGCGCCGGGCCGCGGCCACTGGATCGAGCCCACTTCCCGATTGGGCGGAATGGACACCACGATATTGGTGAGCGAGAGCCCATCCCCGCGCTCGCCGGTGAACAGGACGCCCGGCTGGTCGGTGGGCGCGCGGGTGGTGGCCGCGAGAATGTCCACCTGGGAGGCGCCCGGCGCGGCCTGGGCGAGGGGCACCAGCACGCCCTCGGGATGGGGCGCGCAACCGTTCAGCGCCAGGAGCGCGGCCACGGCGAGCAAGGCCACGCGCCGGCCCGCAGGCCCGAAGCCGGCAGCCCGCAAGGCGGCTGCCCGCAGGCCGGTCGCCTGGGTGCCCTTCGCCGCGCGCCGGCGCCCTGCCCTGATCGATGGCGACACGCGATCCCCCCGGCTCGTCCCCTGACGCTTCCGCCTTCCTGCAAAGCGGAAATCGGCCGCGGTTTCAAGCAAAACCGCGCGCCCGTCCGGCGGCGGCAGGCGCCCGCACGGTGAATTTCCGCCGCGCGCGAAATGGTGTAAGCCCGAGCTTAACCATGGTGCGCGGCCCCCGCCGCGCCGCGCCCCCAGCCGCCGCCCGTTTCCCGGCCCATCCATCCAGGCAGACCCGATGACCGCGACGCCCGGCGAAATCCACCTGCAGCTCAGCAACATCAAGAATTTCTTCCGCGTGCCCGAGGTCGACCCGTTCGAGGGCGAGGTGATCGACCTGTCGGGCATCGACCAGGTGATGGACGCGCTGCGGGCGCAGAAGGACTGGCGCACCAGCCGCACCAAGGCTGTCATCTGGCTGCCGGAAGGCGCCGCTGACGACGCGCTGGTGCGCCAATTGCCCCGCGCGCTCGCCACTTATTGCGAGTCCCAGATCCAATATTGCCGCCGCAAGATGCTGGAGGTGCGCCTGGAAGGGCGCCGCGCGCTGCGGGTCGGCGCGATTTTCCTGGTGGTCTGCCTGGCGCTCTCCACGGCGCTGGACAAATGGCTCGGCTCGGACAGCCTGCTCGGCTATCTGTTCGGCGAGGGCCTGCTGATCGCCGGCTGGGTGGGGCTGTGGCACCCGCTAGAGCTGCTGCTTTATTCCTGGTGGCCCTATTCCAGCGACATCAAGCTTTACGAGAAGATCAAAGGCATGGAAATGTCGGTGCGGCACGGTACCATGCCGCCGCAGGCGTGAGCCGCGCGGCTTGGTCGAATTTTTTGGACATCGCCGCGGCCCCAAGGCCCGCCGGCTGGGGCACAGGGGCGGGAATGATCAAGGATCGCGTGGTCAGGATATTGGTGGGGATCGTCGCGGCGGTCATCGTGTTCGCCGCCATCTCCGAGGCTCAGTCCATCGTCGCCCCGGTGGTGTTCGCTTTGTTCGTCATCGCCATCGTCTGGCCGCTGCAGAAGGCGCTGCAGCGCTATCTGCCCGGCGTCGTGGCCGCGCTGGCGACCCTGCTGGCGACGCTCGCGGTGGTCGGCACCATCATCAGCCTCGTGGTGTGGGGCTTCGCCCGCGTCGGCCAATGGGTGTTCGCCAATGCCTCGCGCTTCCAGGCGCTCTACGGGCAGGCCCACGACTGGCTGGAAGGCCACGGCTTCGTGATGGCCTCCATCATCACCGAGCATTTCGACGTGCGCTGGCTGCTGCTGGTGTTCCAGGATCTGTCGAGCCGCATGCAGAGCCTCGCGAGCTTCCTGATCGTCACCTTCGTGTTCGTCATCCTGGGCCTGCTGGAGGTGGACATCTTCAAGCGCCAGCTCGCCGGCCTGCGCACCGGAACGTTCGGCCCCTTCATGCTTTCGGCCGGCGCCGACATCGGCGCCAAGATGCAGCGCTACATGCTGGTGCGCACGCTCATGAGCCTTGCCACCGGCCTCGTGGTGTGGGGCTTCACCCTCGCCTCGGGCATGGAGCTGGCGACCGCCTGGGGCGTCATCGCCTTTTCCATGAATTATATTCCCTTCATCGGCCCGTTCGTCGCCACCCTGCTGCCGACCCTGTTCGCCCTGGTGCAGTTCGAATCCTGGCAGAGCGCGGCCTTCGTGTTCGTGTGCCTGAACGTGATCCAGTTCCTCTCCGGCAGCTATCTGGAGCCGCGCATCGCCGGCAAGGCGCTCGCCGCCTCGCCCTTCATGGTGCTGTTCGCGGTGTTTTTCTGGAGTTTCCTGTGGGGCGTGCCCGGCGCCTTCATCGGCGTGCCGCTGCTGATCGCGGGCCTCACCCTGTGCGCCCACCATCCCGCCAGCCGCCCCGTGGCGGACCTGTTCTCCGGCCGCGCGCCGCAGGAAGAAACCCCGGCGACCTGAGGTCCGCACATGGATCATTTTCCCGTTGGCGGCGTGCCGCGTTAATGCGAAGCCTTTAGGGCCCGATCCAATAATCGGGCATTTCGGCAACGACCGAACGGGGAAACGCCATGGACGAAATGTGCGGAGCCGAGGTGCTGGTGCGCAACCTCGAGGCGCAGGGCGTAAAGCATGTGTTCGGCATTCCCGGCGCGAAGGTGGACCGGGTCTATGAGTGCCTGAACGGCTCGGGCATCGAGACCGTGGTCTGCCGGCACGAGCAGAACGCCGCCTTCATCGCCGCCGGCATGGGCAAGATGACCGGCAAGGCCGGCGTGTGCCTCGTCACCTCCGGCCCCGGCTGCACCAATCTCGTCACGGGCTTTGCCACCGCCAATTCCGAGGGCATGCCGCTGGTGGGCTTCGGCGGTTCGGTGCCGCGCGCCGAGATCATGAAGCAGACCCACCAGAGCCTCGACACGGTCAATCTGTTCCGCCCGGTCACGCGCTATGCGGCCGAGATCGAGGCGGGCGAGTCCATCGGCGAGATCCTCGCCAACGCCTTCCGCGCGGCGGAATCCGGCCGGCGGGGCGCGGCCTATGTCTCGCTGCCCAACGATGTGATGAACGAGCCGGCGCCGGACCGCGTGCTCACCCCCGCCCGCGTGCCGCGCCTCGGCGCCGCGCCGGAGGAGGAGATCGCCGAAGCGGTGCGCCTGATCGAGGCCGCGCGCCTGCCGGTGCTGCTGCTGGGCATGGACGCGAGCCGCCCGGCCAATGCCGCCGCCGTGCGGGCGCTGCTCGCGGCCCATCCGCTCGCCACGGTGTGCACCTATCAGGGTGCCGGCGTGGTGCCGCGCGCGGCGCTGGACTGCTTCGGCGGCCGGGTCGGGCTGTTCCACAACCAGCCCTCGGACCGCCTGCTGGATGCCGCCGACCTGGTGATCGCCGTCGGTTACAATCCCATCGAATATGACGCGGGCCTGTGGAACGCCGGCAAGACCCGCCCGGTGATCCATATCGACCATGTCATCGCCGCCGTGGACTTGGATTACCGCCCGGCGGTGGAATTGTATGGCGATATCGCCGCGACGCTGGCACGGATCGCCGCCGCTTTGCCGCGCCGCCCGCGCCTCGTGCCCCATGCGGCGCTGGATGCGGCCCGGCGCGAGCTGGAGGAGGTGCGCGCGGCCGGCGCGCGGGAAGCCGGCATGCCGATGCATCCCCTGCGCATCATCGCCGACCTGCAGCCCTTCATCACCGAGGACGTGACCCTCGCCCTCGACATCGGCTCCTTCTACATCTGGCATTCGCGCTATCTCTACAGCTTCCGGCCAGAGCAATTGCTGATCTCCAACGGCCAGCAGACCCTGGGCGTGGCGCTGCCCTGGGCGATTGCCGCCTGCCTCGCCCGGCCGAACGACAAGGTGCTCTCGGTCTCCGGCGACGGCGGCTTCCTGTTCTCCGCGCAGGAGCTGGAGACGGCGGTGCGCCTCAAGTGCAATTTCGTGCACATGATCTGGCGCGACGGCACCTACAACATGGTCGCGTTCCAGGAGATGATGAAATACCAGCGCCATTCCGGCATCGATTTCGGCCCGATCGACACGGTGAAATATGCCGAGGCGTTCGGCGCCACGGGCTTTCGCGTGGAGCATGCGGACCAGTTCGTGCCGATCCTGCGCAAGGCCATGGAAACGCCGGGGCCGGTGTTGATCGACATTCCGGTGGATTATCGCCACAACATCGCGCTTGGCGCCGCCATGCACGACAACGTTGTCTCGTAAGCGGAGGGCCCGCCATGCCGACCTTGAATTGCGAGATTTCCCAATCACTGTGGACCGCCCTCCAGGCGGCCACCCAGGAGAGCGGGGAGACACTCTCCCACATCGTCTCGCGCGCGCTTGCCGATACCTTGCAGGTGGACCACGGCACGCTGTTCCAGGTCTCCACCTCCGGGGCGCTGGTGGAAGGGCTGTTCCAGGGCGTGGTCTCGGTGGGCACGCTGCGCGAGCACGGGGATTTCGGGCTCGGCACTTTCGTCGACCTCGACGGCGAGATGATCGCGCTCGACGGCGCCTTCTTCCAGATGCGGGGCGACGGTTCCATCCGCCGGGCGGAAGATTCCCAGCAGGTGCCGTTCGCCATCGTCACCCATTTTTCCCCCGAGGCGCCGGTGACGCTGGCGCCGTTCGCCTCCATCCAGGAACTGGTTGCGCAGCTCGACGCGCTGCGCCACACCGACAATGTGTTTTTCGCCGTGCGCCTCTCCGGCCATTTCGCGCGGGTGCACAATCGCGTGGCCTGCAAGGCCGGCGCCCATGAGACGCTGGTTCAGGCCACCTCCCACCAGGCCGAGTTCGAATGCCGCGACGTGGACGGCGCGATGATCGGCTTCTGGACCCCCGCCTATGCCAAGGGGCTCGGCGTGCCCGGCTGGCATGTGCACTTCCTCAGCGACGACCACCGCTTCGGCGGCCATGTGCTGGATTGCGCGGGCGCGGCCATCACGCTCGCCCTGGAGCGGATCGAGGATTTCCGCATCGCCATTCCCGAGAGCGCGGATTTCCTCGCCGCCGACCTGTCCCGCGACACCACCCAGGCGCTCGATACGGCGGAGCGGGTGCACAAGCCCGCCCCCACCGCCTGAAGCTTCCCCGCTCAGGGCGTGAGCCGCTCAGGGCGTGAGCGGCTTGTCCTCGATGGAATCCACCCGGTCGGGATAGAAGGCCAGGTGCCCGGCGATCTCGGCCACCGCCGGAAACGGCGCCTCGTAGGTCCACACCGCATTGTCCGCCCGCGCGCCACCGCCGGGAATGCTGAAATAGGCGCAATCGCCCTTGTAGGGGCAATAGGTGGCGTGATCGGTGCGCGCCAGCGCCGCCATGTCCACATCCTTGCGGGGGATATAGGCGACGGCGGGATAGGACGCCTCGCGCAGCATGAGCGCCTCGCGCGTATCGGCGATCACCCGCCCACCGGCGGAGACGACGATGCGCCCGGGATGGCGCGATACGGTAATGGGATGGTCGGGACCGGGTTGCCGGACGGGACGTTCTGCCATGGGATGGGCTCCCTTGTTTCGCGCCCACCCTAGGGCCTGATGCGATCCGGCTCTAAACACGAGTGAGAGACCGCGGGATCCGGCCGGCTTGGATCCCGGCTTCTCGGCGGACGCTTTAGCCGCGACTGCAGCCTCTCGCGCGCGGCGCGGCGCGGATTCATGTGCGGCGAACGTTCGGCCGAAGAGCGGGTTCGGTGTGCCGGAAAGCGGCGCAGACGTGCCACGAAACCCCACTTCGTCCGCGTTAAGCCATTGTTTCACGTGAAACATTTTTTCAAACGCCCCGCCATCACAAGCTTTGGCGGGGCAGAAAATCAGGCGGGCGCGCCTTTCTCCCGGTGCGCGGTCCATAATGCCGGCGGCCCGCCGATTCGACCGCGCCGGCCCGGAGAGAAAAGACCATGCGCCCGTGGGTGATGAAGGCGGTTCGCCGGCTGGTGATCGTGCTCGGCGTGCTGGCATTGGTGCTGTTCGTGGGGCGGGCGGTGGATTCCCTGCGCGGCCCGCCGCTGGAGCCGTGGCACACTTTTGTGCCGAAGGAATTGAGCATCGCCGAGCTCGACCGCGCCGACTGGCCGGCCTATCTCGCCACCGAGCAGCGCCTGTTCGAGAGCGTGCGCACCGAGGTGACGGACAAGCTCCCCGCCCGCGACCGCGTCGCCGCCGACCGCTATTTCGCCGACAGCCCGATCTATCCCGGCCGCTTCGCGCAGGATTTCAACCGCTCCTTCGTGCTGGAGCCGAACGGCCCGGTGCGCGGCGTCGCGGTGCTGCTGCACGGCCTCACCGATTCCCCCTACAGCCTGCGCCACGTGGCGCGGCGCTATGCGGCCTCGGGCTTCGTGGCGATCTCGATCCGCCTGCCCGGCCATGGCACCGTGCCGGGCGGGCTGACGGTCGCGGAATGGCCGGACTGGCTCGCCGCGACCCGCCTCGTCATGCGCGAGGCCAAGCGCCGGGCCGGGCCTTCGCTGCCCATCCATCTGGTGGGCTATTCCAACGGCGCCGCGCTCGCGCTGAAATATTCCCTCGACGCCCTGGACGCCCCGGAACTGCCGCGGGCGAACAAGCTCGTGCTGGTCTCGCCCATGGTGGGCATCACGCCGTTCGCCCGCTTCGCCGGCCTCGCGGCGATCCCGGCGGTGCTGCCGCCGTTCGCCAGGGCCGCGTGGCTGAACCTGCTGCCCGAGTTCAATCCGTTCAAATACAATTCCTTTCCGGTCAAGGCGGCGCAGGAATCCTTCCGCCTGACCCAGGTGCTCCAGGATTCGATCCGCACCCATCTGCGCGGCGGCCGGCTGGAGGGCCTCGCCCCCGTGCTCGCCTTCCAGTCGATCCTCGACCACACCGTGAGCACGAAGGCGGTCATCGACCTGCTGTTCGCCACTTTGCCCGCCAACGGCAGCGAGCTGGTGCTGTTCGACGTGAACAGAAACTCCACCTTCGCGCCGTTCCTGAGCGAAGAGGCCGACACCGCCTTGAGCCGCCTGCTGCCGCCGGCCCCACGCACCTTCCGCACAGCGGTGATCGCCAACATCTCGCCTGCCACCGGCGAGGCGGAGGAGCGGCTGAGCGATGCGGGCTCCAGCCGCGAGAGCCACCGCCCGCTCGGCCTGTCCTATCCGCGCGAAATCTATTCGCTCTCCCACATCGCCGTGCCCTTCCCGCTCGAGGATGGGCTCTACGGCCTGAGGCCGGACCCGGCGGACGATTTCGGCATCCAGCTCGGCACCATGGCGCCGCACGGCGAATATGGCGCGCTGGATGTGGGCGTGGACATGCTGCTGCGCGTCTCCTCCAACCCCTTCGTTCCTTATATGCTGGAGCGCATCGGCGCCGACCTCCCCGCCGCCGCCCCGCGCTGAGGTCGCGCGGCACCATTGCGCGCGGCTGTCGCGAACGCTCGCAGCGCCCGACAGCCCGGCCCCTCCCGGCATCGGACGATCACACGCGTGTGAGCGTGTAACGAACCGCCGCGTCCTGGCGAATACCAATCGATAGCTGCGCAATCGATTGAGAAATAAACCTGGATGGACGACCGGCACGTTCCTTCTCTGACGCGACGCACGCTCGCCGCCAGCGCGCTGGGTGCAGGCGATCCGGCGACGCGCGGGCTCACACCGCCGATCCATGTCGCGACCACCTTCATCCGCGACGCGGACAATGGCTACAGCACCGGCTTCGTCTATGGGCGGTCTGACAACAGATCGATCCATCAGGCCGAGGCGCTGATCGCCGAGCTGGAGCATGCCAGCGAGGCGATGATGTTCAGCTCCGGCATGGCGGCGGCGACGGCGGTGTTTCTGTCGCTGGCGCCGACCCACGTGGTCGCACCCAAGGTCATGTACTGGGGCCTGCGCCAATGGCTCCAGGACCTTCCCCGCTACGGCCACGCGGTCACCTTCGTGGACATGACGGACCTTGAGGCGGTGCGCGCCGCGATCATTCCGGGAAAGACTGGGCTGGTCTGGATCGAGACGCCCAGCAACCCGTTGTGGACCATCACGGACATCCGCGCGGTCTGCGCCATCGCACACCTCGCCGGTGCCATCGTGTGTGCGGATTCCACCGTTTCCACCCCGATCCTGAGCCAGCCGCTCGATTGCGGATGCGATCTCGTGGTGCATTCGGCGACCAAGTATCTGAACGGCCATTCCGACGTGGTGGCCGGCGTCGTGGCGACGGCGCGCGTGGACTCGGCCTGGTCGCGGATCCACGACATCCGCCGGAATCACGGCGCCTTCCTCAGCCCGTTCGACGCCTTCCTGCTTCTGCGGGGATTGCGGACGCTCGACCTGCGCGTCCTGGCGCAAAGCCAGACCGCGTGCCTGCTGGCCGGACGCCTCGCGGTGCATCCCGCGATCCGGGCGGTGCTCTATCCCGGCCTTACGGATCATCCCGGCCACGCCACCGCCGCCCGCCAGATGAGCGGCGGGTTCGGCGGCATGCTGTCGATCCGCCTGGACGATCGCGCCCAGGCCATCGCGGTGGCGGCTCATGTGCGGCTGTGGCGCCGCGCCACCTCGTTCGGCGGCGTGGAGAGCCTGATCGAACACCGCGCCTCCATCGAGGGCGCGGATTCGCCCTGCCCTGAGGATCTGCTGCGCCTTTCGGTGGGATTGGAGGATCCGGAAGATCTGTATCGCGACCTTCTCCAGGCGCTCACGGTGGTGATCTGACATGACACACGGATATGAGGCGACACCATCGGTCGCGATCGCGATCATCTGCAAGACGCCGACGCCCGGCCGCTCGAAGACGCGGCTCTCTCCGCCCCTGCGGCCGGAGGAGTGCGCCGGCATTTCCGCCTGCTTCATCCAGGATCTCTCGGCGACCATCGCAAGCCTGACCGGCACCGGGCTGGCGGAGGGTTATGCCGTCTACACCCCGGCCGGATCGGAAACCCAATTGCGCGCCCTGCTGCCGGATGGGTTCGGCCTCGTTTTGCAGGCCGAGGGCGATTTTGGGGTGCGCCTGGAGAGCGGGATCAGCGATCTGCTGGCGGCGGGGCACGCCGGGGCGATCGTGATCAATTCCGACAGCCCCACCTTGCCGCGCGCGATCCTCGAGGCTGCGGTGGCGGCGGTGCTGCGCGGCGACAATCTCGTCCTCAGCCCCGCGCTCGACGGCGGATACACTTTGATCGGCCTCTCCAAGCCGCACCCGCGCCTGTTCGCCGACATCCCGTGGAGCACGCCGTCGGTCTATGCGGACACGCTTGAGCGGGCCCGCGAGATCGACCTGCCGGTGATCGCGCTCGATCCTTGGTACGACGTGGACGATGCGGACTCCTTTGCCTTGCTGGAGCGCGAATTGGAGGGCGCCCGTCCGCCCTTCGCCACCGGGCCGCTCCAGCGCGCACCCCGCACGGAAGCCTTCGTGCGGCAGCGCCGCGACGCGCTGGTGACCGCATGAGCACGCCCCTCTCCCACCGCCCCAAGACCGCGATCATCATCCCCTGCCTGAACGAGGAAGAGCCGATCGCCGACGTGGTCCGCGAGGTGCTTGCACAGGGCATCGGCGAGGTGATCGTAGTCGACAACGGCTCGACCGACCGCACCGCCGCCCGCGCCGCAGCGGCCGGCGCGCGGGTAGTGCCCGCGCCCATGCGCGGCTACGGACGGGCCTGCGCGGCGGGCCTCGCCGCCATCGCGCCGGGCACTGAAATCGTGTGCTTCCTCGATGGCGACGGCAGCGACGTTCCGGCCTTCATTGGCTCGGTCATCGGGCCGATCGCACGCGGGGAAGCGGACTTCGTCATGGGCTCGCGGCTCAGGGGACAGCGCGAGGCCGGCAGCATGACGCCGCAGCAGATCGCCGCCGGCTGGCTCGCGGGCTTGCTGCTGCGGCGGACGTACGGCGTGCAATTCACCGACATGTCGCCTCTGCGGGCGCTGCGGGTGGAAACGCTGCGCGCGCTCGGCATGGCGGAAATGACCTATGGCTGGAACCTGGAAATGCAGATGCGCGCCGCCGCCGCTGGCCTGCGCATCCGGGAGGTGCCGGTCGACCATCGGTGTCGCCGGGGTGGGGAATCCAAGGTCTCCGGCAACCTCGTCGCCGGTGCGAAGGCGGCCTGGAAGATCACCGCCACCTTCGCGCGCCTGGCCTGGACCCTGCGTCGGGCCGACGCCGGCGCGCCGCTTACCTCGCTTTCGGGAGGGCAGTGACATGCATGTGCTTCTGACCGGCGGAGCGGGTTTCATCGGCCAGCACGTCCTGGCCCGCCTGAGGGCGCGCGGCCACGAGGTACGGGTGCTCGATTCCCTGCGGGCCGACGTGCATCGCGGCAAGCCCTGGACGCCGCCGCCCGGCGTGGAGTTTCACCACGGCGACGTGCGGGACGCGGCAGCGGTCGACACGGCAGTCCGAGGGGTGGATGCGGTGCTCCATCTCGCCGCCAAGGTCGGGCTTGGCGTGGATGTGGGCGACCTGCCGGACTATGCCTCCTCCAACGATTTTGGCACGGCGGTTCTGCTCGCGGCGATGGCGCGGGCCGGCGTGCCGCGCCTGACTTTGGCCAGCTCCATGGTGGTCTATGGGGAAGGCGTGGGCCTGTGCCCCGAACATGGCGTGGTGCGGCCGGCACCACGTTTCGAGGCGGCCCTGGCAGCCGGCGATTTCGAGCCGCCCTGCCCCCATTGCGGCCGCCGGCTGAGCACACAGCTCGTCAGCGAGGCCACCCCATTCGATCCGCGCAACGCTTATGCCAGCAGCAAGGTGGCGCAGGAATTCTACGCTTCCAACTGGGCGCGAGTCACCGGCGGTTCCGCGGCGATGCTGCGCTATCACAATGTCTACGGGCCGGGCATGCCACGCGACACGCCCTATGCGGGCGTGGCCGCGATTTTCACCTCCGCCTTGCGCAATGGCGTAGCGCCCCAGGTGTTCGAGGATGGCGGCCAAAGGCGCGACTTCGTCCATGTGCGCGACATCGCGGCGGCGACGGTGCAGGCGTGCGAGATGCACGCGCAGGGCGTCGCGGCCTTCAACGTCGGGTCCGGCACCCCCCGCACCGTGGGCCAGATGGCCGAAGCGCTGGCCCGCTCACTGAAAGGCCCTGCGCCTGTCGTGACCGGCCGCTACCGGCTCGGCGACGTGCGCCACATCACGGCGGATTCCTCGCGCCTGCGCGCGCAATTCGGCTGGCAGCCGGCCATCGCCTTCGAAGACGGGATGGCCGAACTTGCCCAGGCATAAAACATCATGAGCCGCCTGTTTCTCATCGCCGTCATCCTGCTCAGCGTGGCGCTGAATGCCTCAGCGCAGATCCTGTTGCGCTGGGGTGCGCGCTCGGGCCTCGGCGCCTCGGACGGCTGGACCCTCGCAAGCCTGCTGCAGGTGCTGCTGCGCCCCGGCATTCTCGGCGGCCTTGCCTGCTACGCCATCAGCGTCGCGGTGTGGGTCTATGTGCTGAGCCGCGTCGAAGCCTCCTTCGCCTACCCCTTCCTCGGCCTCGGCTTCGTGTTCGTGGCGCTGGCCTCCTGGCAATTGCTGGGAGAGCCACTCACGCCGCAGCGCCTGGGCGGAACGTTGCTGGTGGGCCTCGGCGTGGTGGTGCTCGCGGCGAGTTGAACCTGGCCGGCCGAGAAAAGGCGGGCGCGGTGTAACGAACCCGGCGCGGCCCGCGAAATCCTTTCTGGGCATCTCGTGCGCTCATCGTCGGACGCGAGGATGCCACAAGCCAATGGAGCTCCGCGTGCTGGACAAACGCCCCTATGAGCCCCTGGATGTGGGCACCCTGCCCCGCCGGCTCGCCACGGCGCCGGGCCTCGCAGATCGGCTCGGGCCGGCCGAGCACTGGCGCGTGCGCGAGGTGGGCGATGGCAATCTCAATCTCGTCTTCATTATCGAAGGGCCGCTGGGTTCGGTGATCGCAAAGCAGGCGCTGCCTTATGCCCGCTGCGTCGGCGACAGCTGGCCCCTGTCGCTGGAGCGGAGCTATTTCGAATATCACGCCCTGGTCCGCCTGGGGCAGCGCGATCCAGGCCGGCTGCCACAGGTCCATGCCTTCGATCAGGAACAGGCCCTGATCGTCATGGACTATCTCGCACCCCACGTGATCCTGCGCAAAAGCCTGATGGCCGGCGAAGTGCTGCCGCAGCTCGACCGGCAAATGGGCCAGTATCTGGCGCGCACGCTGTTTCGCGGCTCGGATTTCGCGCTGGAGACGGCGCACCGCAAGCGCGACCTCGCGCTGTTCGCCGGCAATGTGGAACTGTGCGGCATCAGCGAGGATCTGATCTTCACAGATCCGTTCTGCGTTTCGCCGCGCAACCGGATCACGCCCGGCTTGGAGGAAGATGCCGCCGCTGTGCGCGCCGACCGGGATCTCAAGCTCGCGGCGGCGGCGCTGAAGCGCAAATTCGCCACCCGCGCGGAAACCCTGCTGCACGGCGATTTTCATTCCGGCTCGGTGATGGTGACGGCGCAGGACAGCCGCGTCATCGATCCGGAATTCGCCTTCTACGGCCCCATGGGTTTCGACATCGGGGCGTTCCTGGGCAATCTGCTGATGGCCTATTTTGCCCAGGCCGGCCTCGGCGCCGATGAACGCGCGCGCGGCGCATATGAAGACTGGATTCTCCAGCTCATGGAGGGCGTCTGGACAAGCTTCGAGAAGGAGTTCGCGCAGCTTTGGCGCACCGAGCGAAGCGGCATGCTCGGCCTTGCCGAACTGTTCGAGGATTCAGGCGATGCCCAGGGCGCCGAAGCCGCCCGCGCCGCCCTGCTGCGGGACATCTGGCGCGACACGCTCGGATTTGCCGGCATCGAGATGCATCGGCGCATCCTCGGCCTCGCCCATATCCCGGAATTCGAGACCATCGCGGATGAAGTCGTGCGCGCCGACTGCGAGCGCCGCGCCCTCGCCATGGGGCGGCGCCTCATGCTTCAGGCCGACACCTTTTCCGATCCCCGGCAGGTCAGCCGGCTCGCCCGTTCCGTGAGGCTCGCTTGATATGCGCCGAACCGCCTTGCCCCTGCTCCTCGCCTTGCTTCTGGCCCCGCTTCCCGCGCGCGCCGGCGGCTTGCCCGGCGGCGCCCACACCCAGGGCCAGCAGGCCGTGAGCGAGGATGACCAGACGCCGGAAGAGCGGATGAATGCCCGGTTCCCGCAGAAGGTCCGCGTCGGCGACCTGATCGGCATCCCGGTCCAGGATTTCGACGACCGCATACTCGGCTATGTGACCGAAGTCGCCAGAAAGCCGGACGGCGCAATCGTTCTCGTCATGCCGGAAGGCGGCTGGTTCGGACGCGGCGGACGGCCTGTGCCGATCCCCATCGAAACGGTCGCGATCCTCGCACGGCACATCAACCTGCTTGATATCCCCCGCGAGGATGTGCCGAAACTGGCCACATGGGACCCCGCCCAGGGCACGCCCATCGACAAGAACGACATCATTCGGATCGCAATCAGCCGCCGCTGACGCCTGGCGCTCAAGGATTGAACGGACCCACCGCGATGAAGATGCATCCCCTTCTCATCCGCATCGTCCATTGGACCAATGCGGTCGCGATGATCATCATGATCGGCAGCGGCTGGAAAATCTATAACGACGAAGTTCTGTTTGGATTTCTGCATTTCCCGGACTGGATGGTGCTCGGCATCTGGGCGCAGCATGCCTTGCAATGGCACTTCTTCGGCATGTGGATCCTGATGATAAACGGCCTCATCTATCTGGCCTACGGCCTCGTCTCCGGCCGCTTCCGGCGCATGCTGCTCCCCATCCGCCCGCGCGAGGTGATTACGGAAGCGATCGCGGCGCTGACCTTCCGCCTCAAGCACACGGACCTCACGCACTACAATGCGGTGCAGAAGGTGCTCTATGTGGGCGTGATCCTGGTCATCATCGTGCAGGTGATCTCCGGCCTGGCGATCTGGAAGCCGGTTCAATTTTCTTTCCTGGTCGCCCTGTTTTCCGATTTCCAGGGCGCCCGCCTCGCCCATTTCATCGGAATGACCGCGATCTGCCTGTTCATGGTGGTGCATGTGATGCTCGCGCTGCTCGTGCCGCGAACCCTCCTGGCCATGCTCACCGGCGGCCCGCAGGTGGCCGCAGGTCCCGCCCCCACCTCCTCGACGCATTGAGCCGAAGGCCCGACGATGATCCGCGCCCGCACCCCCTCCCGTTTTCGCCCGAAACTCCAGCCGGACCCATCGCTTCTGGTGGAGAACCGCAAGCTGGTCGCGGAGATCGACCGGCGCAAGCTGCTGCGGGGGGCGATGAGCCTCGGTGCGCTCAGCTTTCTCACGGGATGCGACATCTCCGATCGCCAATCGGTGCAGGGCGCGTTGCGGACCGTGTCATCCTTCAATGATCGCGTGCAGGCCTTGCTGTTCAATCCCAACAAGCTCGCCCCGACCTATTCGGTGGATCAGGTGGTCAAGCCGCCCCGCTTCAACGCGTATTATGAGATCGAGGACGTCAAGCCCATCGACCTTTCCACCTGGAAGCTCGAACTCGCCGGGCTGATTTCGGACAAGCGGCCCTGGACCCTCGATCAGGTCTATGCGCTTCCCGAACAGGAAATTATCATCAAGCACATCTGCGTCGAGGGCTGGGACTATATCGGCCAATGGTCCGGCCCGAATCTGCGCAATTTCCTCACGCGCATCGGCGCGGATCTGAACGCCAAATATGTCGCCTTCCATGGCAATGACGATTACATGGAATGCATAGACATGGCCTCGGCCCTGCATCCGCAAACCATCCTCGCCACCAAATATGCCGGCGAGCCGATTACCGATCCGTACGGCGCGCCATTGCGCCTGCGCACCGCCGTCAAGCTGGGCTTCAAGAATCCCAAATGGATCCGGGCCATCGAAGTGACCAACACCTATCCCGGCGGGTTTTGGGAAGACCAGGGTTTCAACTGGTTCGCCGGCCTCTGACCAGCCATCCTCGCCGCGCGGCAGGATCAACGCACGGAACATCATGGCCACGCCGTCCGCCGCGATACTCTGTGCCCTGCTGGCGCTCCTGCTTTGGGTGCCGGTCGGCTGGCTGATCGCCCGTCGGCTACCTCTGGGGCGTGACCTTGCACTGGCTATGGCGCCCACGCTTGGCTGGGCGGTCCAGGGCACCTTCGCCCTGCACGCCGCGACGGCTGCCGGCTTCACGGCGGTTATTATCCTCGGGGCAACCTTCGTGATCGGCGGAGCCGCGATCCTCCTGCCGGCAGCAAAAGAGGGCGAACCCGCCCCGCGCGCCCTGCCATTCTGGATGTTCGCGGCGGCGGGGCTGGTGGCGGTGGGGCCTGCGCTCGCCATCCTGCCCAAGCTCATGCCCGAGGGCGTCGCGCTGGCGAGCCCGATCTACGACCACGCGAAGATCGCTCTGGTGGACGAGATGGTGCGCACCGGCGTGCCGCCGGCCAACCCCTTTCTCGGCACGGCGCAGGGGCCCGGCAGCACGGCCTATTATTATTTCTGGCTGTTCGGCGCGGCCCAGCTTGCCCGCCTTTCGGGCGCGACCGGCTGGGAGGCGGATATCGCAGCCACCTGGTTCACGGGCTTCGCCTCCCTCGCTTTGATGTGCGGCCTGGCCTTCCGCCTGTCCGGCGCGCGTGTCAGCGGCGCGCTGTTCGTTCTCGTGGCTGCGATGGGGGGATCACTGCGCCCGGTGCTTTCGGCGCTGTTCAGGGCCGACGCGGTGGATGCCGCGCTGGAGCCGGCCACGGGCCTTGCCGGCTGGCTGTTCCAGACCAGTTGGAGCCCGCACCATGTCGCCTCGGCTGCAACCGTGGTCCTGTCCCTGCTCTTGATGGAGCGGTTGGCGCGCACGCGTTCTTTCCAGCCTCGCAGCCAGACGCTCGCTCTTGTGCTCGTGCTGGCCCTGGTGATCGCCGCGGGCTTTGAGAGCTCCCTGTGGGTGGGCGGCGTCACCTTCCTGCTCTGCGCCGGTACGACGGCGCTGGTCCTGCTATGGAGGGCACCAGCCGGCGCGCGCCTTTCGTTCCTGATGGCAATCGCGAGCGCAGGCGCGCTGGCGTTGATGCTCGTCTTTCCCCTGTTGAGCCTGCAACTGGCCGCCGCGTCCGGGCGCGCCGGAGGCGTGCCGATCGTGGTCTCGCCGTTCGCAGTCCTCGGCCCTGCGATCCCCGACGATTGGCGCCGCCTGCTCGATCTTCCGGCCTATTGGCTGATCCTGCTGGTCATCGAGTTTCCCACCGCCTGGATCCTCGGCGCGATCGCCACATTCCGCTTGAAGGACCCGCTGGTTCCCGCGCTTTCGGCGGGGGCGTTCGCCAGCCTGTGCGGCGGCGCGCTGCTGGTGAGCACGGTCGGCGAGAACAATGATCTTGGGTGGCGCGCGGTCCTGCCCGGCCTGCTGATCCTGACCGCATTCGCCGGCGCCGGGTTCGCGCGATGCCTCGCACGGCGGCGGGTGACCGGAATTGCCGCCGCGCTGATCCTGGCAAGCCTCGCCCTGCCGGACGGCCTCATCCTGCTTCGCAACAACATGGTCGGCGATCTCTCACCCGACGCCGCCCGCTTCCGCGATGCGCCCGCCATGTGGGCGGCCGTGCGCCGCCAGACCACGCCGCAGGAGCGGATCGCGAGCAATCCCGCGATGATGGGCACTCTTGTGCCGTGGCCCATCAACCTGTCCTGGGCATTACTCGCTGACCGTCGCTCCTGCTTTGCCGGTACCGAACTGGTCCTGGCGTTCGCCACCTTGTCCGCGGACGCACGCGCCGGGGCGGCCGATCTGTTCGAACGGGTCTTCGCCGGAACCGGCAGCCGGGATGATCTTGCGGCGCTGGTGCGGGATTTCGGTTGCAACGTTGTCCTGCTCACGCCGCAAGACCCCGCGTGGAACCATGATCCGTTCGCCCATTCGGCGCTTTTCACCCCCGTGGAGGAAGTCGCCGGACGGTGGCGGATCTATCACGCTAACCGGCCGGGCCTCACCAGCGCAGGAACCGCGCGCCCATGAGATAGCCCGCGGCCACCACCATGGCGATGGCCGATGAATACCAAACCGCCACGAACAGCGGGCTGTCGTCGGGGCAATGGGAGGCGTAGAGGGTGGCGGCGATGCCGCCGGCCGCAAGGCCCGCCACCGCGCCGGCAAAGCCCGGCCGCGACGGCGCACTGTCCCGCAGCGCGATGATCAGGCACGCCAGGGGCGCCAAGGCCAGAATCGGAATGACGGTGAGGCAGAAAGCGGCATTCCGCCCGACCAGACGCGTGCCCCAGAGCGCTTCCGGCGTCACGAACAATTCCACCATGACGGCGAGGGCCAGTGCGATGGGAAGGGCGACGAGCAGGAACGCCCAGGGGCCGGGCCCCACCCCCGGACGGCCGATCCGCGTGACCGCACCGGCGGCGCCCAGCAATAAAGCGAGCGCAAACGAGAATTTAAACAGGAAGCGGGCGCTTCCTCCGACCGCCAAAAGATCCGGACGCACACCAACCGCAAGTGCGAACAGGGTCGTTGCAATCAGCGCGCCCAGGCTGAAGGCCACCGCCAGACGGCTCGAAAGCCTCCATGCGACGGGGGCATCCTGCGCCAGCACTCCGATCAGATCCTCAGTCTTCACACATTGCCTCGATATGCCGCCGCGAGTGTTCGCAATGCCCGGTGCAATGCCACCCGCACCGCACCTTCCGTCATGTTCAAGCGACCCGCCGTTTCCCGAACGCTGGTGCCGTCAACCGATATGGAACGAACAATATCACGTTGTGGGCCCTTCAAGGTACTTAGGATCCTGTCAATATCGTGTGCCTGCGTCGCATCGGGGGGCTCGTCGGCTTGCAGGACGTCGGACACATCCTCGATGGGAATGTCGACATGCCGCCCCCGCCGCCGCAAGGTATCGACCATCTTGTTGCGGACGATGGCGGAAAGCCAGGGACCGATCGGGCGGTCTTGATCCCAGGTGCCGCGCTTCAGATGAATCGCCAGCAGAACCTCCTGCACCACATCCTCCGCATCGCTGTGCGGCGATCCATAGCTATCGCAGCGCCGGCGCGCCATGGCGCGCAGATGCGGAGTCAGCGCTTGCAGGAACCCGCGATAGGCTGCGGCATCGCCCGCGATCGCAGCGCGCATCAGCTCCGCCCATTCCTGTTCGCGCGATGCCAGCGTCATACAAGCGGATCCGGCGCGCCAACCGTGGCGTCATCGAGCAAGGCCAGCGCCGGCCGCACCAACCCCTCCAGCAAGGCGCGCTCCGGTCGGTGGCGCGCGAGAACGCGAAGCCCGAGCAGAACGCCGAGCAGGAGGCGCCCGATATCCTCGGCGGACTGGCGGCGGGCGATCGTCCCCTCCGCCTGCCCGATCATGGCGCATTGACGAAAAAACGCCTCCACCTGAACCAGGACCTTCGTGACCACGCACTGGAATTCCGGATCATAGGGTGCGATTTCGAGGGCTGAATTTACCAGCATGCAGCCACGCCGCCCGGTATCCTCCACCGATCGGTCGACGATTTCCTTGAAAAAGGCGCCAATCGCCTCGCGCGGCGGCAACGCCTGGAACCGGCCCACGCGATCGGAAAAGCTCAGCTCCACATAGCGATCGAGTGCGCGGCGATAGAGCGAGCGCTTGTCGCCGAACGCGTTATACAGGCTTGCGTTGGTGATCCCCATGCGCGTGGCGAGATCGCGCACCGAGGTTGCTTCGTAGCCGCGTTCCCAGAAGCACTCGACGGCCGCGCGAAGCGCGACCTCCTCATCAAACTCTCTGGGCCTGGCCATGGTGAAAGCCGCTCGCGCGCTGTTCGCCTCGGTTTTAGAGCGCGCAATCTAAAATGCAACATGCTCCCGCTCGGCACCATGTCAAACGCGCGTGCACATGAACGACCGGCATCGAGACAACGCCCGCGCCTTCGCCCTGCCTCCGTCTGGGGAACCTGACGCCAGCCGCCAGCATCCCGTCGGGCCTGCTTGCCGGCGCCCTTAGGAAGCCTTCAATGGGCATGCCCGAGGTAGGCCGCGCGCACAGCGGGGTCGCTGCGCAGCGCTGTCGCGGGACCGGACGCGGTGAGCCGGCCGTTTTCCATCACATAGCCGAAATCCGCCACTTCCAGCGCCGCCGCCGCAAACTGCTCCACCAGCAGCATGGTGATCTTTTCCGCCTTCAGCCGCGCGATGGTGGCGAAAACCTCCGCCACAAGCCGCGGCGCCAGCCCCATGGAGGGTTCGTCCAGCAACAGCACCTGAGGGCGCAGCATCAGGGCGCGCGCCATGGCGAGCATCTGCTGCTCGCCGCCGGAGAGCGTGCCCGCCATCTGGTCTCGCCGCTCCCTGAGGCGGGGGAACAGCTCGAACATCCGCTGCAGATCAGCCTCCACATCGCCCTTGGGGCGTGAGCCGGTGAGGCGCGGAAAGGCGCCGAGGATCAGGTTGTCCTTGACGCTCAAGGTGGAAAACACGCGCCGGCCCTCGGGCGAATGCGCCATGCCCTTGCGGGTGATGCCGAACGAGGGCAGGCCCCCGATCTCCTCCCCGCCGAGGCGAATGGAGCCGGACTGCGGCGCGATCATGCCCGATAGCGCCCGCAACGTTGTGGTCTTGCCGGCGCCATTGGAGCCGATGAGGGTGACGAGCTGGCCGCTCTCCACCTTCAGGCTCAGCCCATGCAGCACTTGTACCTTGCCATAACCGGCGACGAGATCGGTGACCTCAAGCATGGCATCCTCACTCCGCAGGGACGGCTGCGCCGCCGAGATAAGCCTCGATGACCCGTTCGTTGTTCTGCACTTCGGCCGGCCGGCCTTCGGCGATCTTCTGGCCGAAGTCGAGGACGCTCACCGTGTCGCACACGCTCATCACCACATCCATGTGATGCTCGATCAACACGATGGTGATGCCGGCATCGCGCACCTTGCGGATGATCTCCATGAGGGCCTTGATGTCCGGTGCGGTGAGGCCGGCGGCCGGCTCGTCCAGCAGCAAAAGCTGCGGGTCGAGGGCCAGCGCGCGGGCAATCTCCAGGAGGCGCTGCTTGCCGTAGGGCAAATTGCGGGATTCCTCATTGGCAAGGTCCTCCAGGCCGACGAAGGCCAGCAGGCTCATGGCCCGCTCCCGCGCCGCCCGCTCCTCCCGGCGGATGCGCGGCAAGGCGAGCGCCACGTCGAGGAAGGTCGCCTGATAGCTGTGCTGCAAGCCGACCAACACATTTTCGATCAAGGTCAGCTCACCGAACAACTGCACATTCTGGAACGTGCGGGCGATGCCGCTCTTGGCGATGGCGGAGGACGTGTGCCCGGCGATATCCTGGCCGCGGAAGCGGATGGAGCCGCCGGTGGGCACATAGATGCCGGTCAGCACGTTCATCATGGTGCTTTTGCCGGAACCGTTGGGCCCGATCAGCCCGTGGATCGTCCCCGGCTTCACCGCGATGGACACCCGGTCCAGGGCCTTCAGGCCGCCGAACTGCATCACCACCGAACCCACTTCCAGCAGCACCCCTTCGGACGCCGCGTGGCTCGTGGCCGTCACGGCCTTGCGCGCCGCTTCGGCATTGATGATGGCGTGCGCATGGAACAGGCGCGGCCACAGATGGATGGCCAACCGCTTGAGGAAGCCGACGATGCCATCCGGCAGATAATAGACCACGAACAGAATCATCACGCCAAAGACGGCGAGCTTGTAGTCTGTGATCTTCTCCAGCATCAGCGAGAAGACGAAGAAGCCGATGCACAGCGCCACCGGAATGGCGTTCTGCGCCCGCCGCTCCGGCTGGGTGATGAAGCTGCGCGCACCCGCGATGAGCGCGATGACTGCGATGACGCCGGCGATGTAGCGGAACAATTGGATGTCGGACAGCAAGTTGGGCAGGAACACGATGATCACGGCACCGAGAATTGGACCCAGCCGCGATTTGCGCCCGCCCACGGTGACCGCGAGCAGGAATTGCACCGACAGTTCGAAGCCGAAATTGTTCGGCGCGATATATTGCTCGGAATAAGCGAAAAGCACGCCCGCGAAGCCGGCAAACCCCGCGCTGATCACAAAGGCTAGCACCTTGTGCTTGTAGACGCTGACGCCCATGCAATCCGAGGCGATGGGGCTGTCACGCAGCGCCTCGAAGGCGCGGCCGAGATGCGAGGCGAGGATGCGGTTGATCACCACCAGCGTCAGCACCAGGCCAATGGCGCAGATATAATAATACTCCACTTCCTTCATGCGCTTCAGCGACATGTCGAAGAGCGGAATGGTGTCCCCCAACCAGCGCAGATCGAGGAACAGCGGGGTGTTGAGCTTGATGCCCAGCGGCCCGTTGGTGACATCGCTCATCTCGTTGATGAGGATCTGCACGATCGTGCCGAAGGCGAGGGTCACCATGGCGAGGTAAGGCCCGGTCACCCGCAGCGCCGGGAACGCCAACACCACGCCGAACAGCGCCGCCACGATGATGCCGAGCGGAATGGCGGGCCAGAAGCCGATGCCGAAATGCATGGCCAGCACGCCGGCCGTATAGGCGCCGATGCCGAACAGGGCCGCATGGCCGATGGAGACTTCGCCGGTGTAGCCGAACACCACGTCGAGCCCCAGCAGAAGGATCGAATAGATGGCGATGGTGACGGCGAGGTGGAGATAATAGGGGCTCGCCACCGCGAACGGCAGCACGATGAGCGCGGCAAGGCCCAGCACGGACCCAAGGAGCTTCAGCTGCATCGGCTCAGACCTTCTTGATCGTCGCGCGGCCGAACAGGCCCGAGGGCTTCAGCGACAGCACCAGCAGAAGGAGCACGAGGCCCGGAACATCCTTGTAGCCGGTGGAAATATAGAAGCCGGTCAGTGTTTCGGTGATGCCGAGGATCAATCCCCCGACGATGACGCCCATGCCGCTCGACAGCCCACCGATGATGGCCACTGCGAACGCCTTGAGGCCCAGCACCGCGCCCATGGTGGCCCCGGTGAGGGTGACCGGGGCGATCAGCACGCCAGCCAGCGCCGCCGTCATGGAGGAGAGGGCATAGGAGAAAGTGATGACCCGGTTGGTATTGATCCCCATCAGGTCGGCGGCGTCCTTGTCGTTGGAGGTGGCAACCACCGCCTTGCCGAAGATCGAGCGGCGGTTGAAGATCTCCACCGCGAGCATCACGGCCAGCGCTCCGAGCACAATGGCGATTTCCATGGGCTGGATGCGCACCGGCCCGATGGTGATCGCCGCCTCGGGCAGAGGCGAAGGAAAACGCAGCGCGTCGCGACCCCAGATGTTCTCCGCCAGATTGCGGAAGATGATGCCAAGCGCGATGGTCGCCATGATCCAGCCGGCTTCGGACTTCGCCTGGACCGCACGGCGCACGCCGAGCCATTCGACCACGACGCCCTGACACAGGCCGAACACGAACACGACCGGCAGCATCAGCAGATAGGCAAAGCCGGTGCCGATGGCCTGACCGATCAGGAAGTTGATCGTCGTGAGCCCGACCAGGGCCCCCAGCATGAGCGCCTCTCCCTGCCCGAAATTCAGGGTCTTCGAGGTCGCAAACGTAAGCTGATAGCTAAAGGCGATCACGCCGTAGATCATGCCGACGGATATTCCGCTGACAATGAGCTGCGATAGGATGTTCATGGGTCTTCCCGAAGCATTGAGGAGCCCCCTCGCGCGCTCGCGAGGGGGTATGTTCCGGATCGACGGCTCAGTTGGTGGCGGGCTTGACCCGGACCGCCTTGTCGCCGGCGATGTCTTCGGGATGCGCGACAACGACGCGGCCACCCTTCACGACGCCGAACACCGGGATGTTGGGGGTGATCGCCTCGTGATCCGTCGGGCTGAAGGGCTTGTCATAGACCGTGACGACGCCCTCGACCTTCGTCTTCAGGTTTTCCAGCGCCTCGCGGACCTTTTTGCCGTCCGTGGAGCCCGCCTGGGTGATGGCGGCGGCCAGCAGATAGACCGAATCATAGCCTTGGGCGGCCGAGACCGGCGAGGGAATGCGATCCACCTTGTAGGCGGCCTGGTAAGCGTCGATGAAGGCCTTGCGCTTCGGCGTGTCGGGGGTCTGGATGAAGGTCTGGGGCATCATCGCGCCCTCGCCGTTCGCGCCCGCGGTATCGATGAAGCTGGCCATGGACAGGGTCCAGGAGCCGATCATCGGCACTTTCCAGCCGAGCTTAGCCATGCCATTGGCGATCTGAGCCAGCTCGGGACCGATGGCATAGGTGAGGATCACGTCGGCGCCGGCTTCCTTCGCGCGCAGCAGCTGCGCGGTCATATCCGTGTCGCCGATGTTGAACTTCTCTTCCGCGACAGGCTTAACGCCCAGCGCACCAAGAGCCTTTTCCAGATCCTGCCGACCCAGCTGACCGTAATTCGTGCTGTCGGCGAGGATGGCCGGCTTTTTGAAGCCTTGCCGCTTGACCGCCTCGCTGGCGATCATCGCGCTCTGGATGATGTCGTTGGCAGCGGTGCGGAAGACGTAATTATTCTTATCCTTCGGCGGGACAAATTGCTGGGTGATGAGCGTGCCGGTGGCCACATTGTTCAGCACCGGAATTTCAGCTTCCTGATAAAAGCGCTGAGAAGCCAGGGCGACACCGGTATTGATGAAGCCAAGCGTGGCGATGACTTCTTCCTTATTGATCAGCTCCTGGGCGATCTGGACGCTGACTTCGTTCTTGGCTTCGTCGTCACGCTCGACGACCACTAACTGCCGTCCGAGCACGCCGCCGGCCTTGTTGATTTCCGCCACCGCCAGCTTCACGCCGTCGCGCATGCTGACGCCCATGGAGGAGGAGCCACCAGTGAACGGTCCGGTGAGCCCGATCTTGATGGGGTCCGCTGCCAGTGCCGTTCCAGCCATGGCGATGCTGACCGCGGCTGCGGTCATTAGTCTGCTCAATCGCATGTCTCACTCCCCAAAATGCCGCTTTTTGCGGCACATATTATCGTGGATGGTGAATTCGACCGTCCCACTTCAATCGTTTAGAGCAACCGGCTTGAATAGGCCAGTGCAACTATAAGGTAATGTCAGGCTGCTGAGCGAGGCAATCGCAGAGTCATGACAAAGCTGAGAGGTGGGATGGCGTGCGGCCGTATTGTTGCAGTGCGGTGTAAGTTTCAGAAGCAAAGCATCCGCCGCCCTCGTTTACACATTACGTAACGTAATGCTGAAAATCGAACCAAGCGCGCGATCAAACCTTGCAGCCTCTTCATAGACTTGGCTCAAGCCGCCGGCCCGTTCGCTTGTATTTGAGAATATTCTGCCTTGCCGGGCTCAAGCTGGATTTGGCCACACGGATGCGCCGCGCCCTCGGCCTCCACCGCCCCATGCGGAAGATGACGCGCCGACCCAAGTGGGCTCATCCGAGGAAGCACCGAACTGAGACCCGCACGCGCCGCGCTTGCCGGGCCTCGCACCTCGCCACGAGGCGTTACTCCGCGGGGCGGCATGATGTGCCCTCGTTCGATCAAGCTTGCCAGTCGCGCCGGAGGACGGCAATGTCCGCCCGGAAAGAGGCCCAGCGCGCGGGTGCTGCAGCATTCCCTTGGGCAACAGGACAGAGGAAGTCCAAAATCATGATGATGGACGGGCATAATGTCGATGCCGGCAAGATGGACGAGATCGCTCGGTTCGAACGCCGGGCGGGGCTTCTCAACCGCCGGTCGTTTCTCGCGGGTTCGGCCGCCAGTTTCGGCGCGCTAGCGCTGGCCGGTTGCTCGACCACGGACTACATGAGCCTCGCCGAGGCACAGAAGGTCTATGGGCCGGTGCCCACCGAGAAGTTCCCGATCCCGGCTGTCGATGTCAGCAAGGTCAATCCGAAATATTTCCGCAAGACTATTCCCTACGAAACTAAGGAAGCCGTCGGCACCATCGTCGTAGATCCTGGTAATTACTATGTTTACCGCGTCGAAGAGGATGGTAAGGCGACGCGCTATGGGGCCAATGTCGGCCGCGCTGGCTTCCTGTGGAGCGGCGATGCCTATGTCGGACGCAAGAGCGAATGGGCCACCTGGACGCCGCCCAAGGAAATGATCAAGCGCCAGCCGGAGGCGGCCAAATGGGCCAACGGCATGCCCGGTGGGCTCGACAATCCGCTCGGCGCCCGCACCCTTCATCTCTATCAGAACGGCACCTACACGCTCTACACGATCTATGCCACGAGCGACCCGGAATCGATCGGCTCAGGTGTGACGAGCGGCTGCGTCGGCTTGCTCAGCCAGGACATGATCGAATTGTACGACCGCACGCCTGTCAAAACGAAAGTGGTCGTTCTGCCGGCATAAAGCGCCGCTTCAAACCCGAGTTGGGCGGCTGAAGTTTCGAGATGGCCTCCGCGGCGGGCTGCGCCGCGAAGGCTTGATGTGCCGAGAGTTTTGTCCGGCCGTGCGCCTAGAGGGCGACCACGGTGCGGCCGCGGATCTGGCCCTTGAGGATCGCATCCGCCACGTTCGGCAGGTCCTCAAGCCGAACCTCCTGCGTCATGCGGGCGAAATCCTCTTCGTTCAGCAGATCCGCGATGCGAGTCCAGGCGGCAGTGCGGCGATCGGTCGGGCAATTGACCGAATCAACGCCCAGCAGGGCCACATTGCGCAGGATGAACGGGAATACCGAGGTGGGAAGGTCGGTCCCGCCGGCCAGCCCGCAGGCGGCCACGGCACCGCCATAGCGGGTCGACGCCAGCACGTTTGCGAGCAGCGTGCCGCCCACGGTGTCCACCGCCCCATGCCACTTCTCGGCCTGCAAGGGCTTGCCCGCTGCCTGATAGGCTTCGCGGTCGACGATCTCCACGGCCCCGAGCGACTTCAGGAACGCCTCCTCGCTACGCCGGCCGGTGAGCGCGTGGACGCGATAGCCGAGGCGGGAGAGCAGGCGCACGGCGACACTGCCGACCCCGCCGGCCGCTCCCGTCACCAGCACATCGCCGCCGTCGGTGATGCCGTAGCGCTCCAAGGCATCCACGCACAGCATGCCCGTGAGCCCGGCGGTGCCGATGGCCATTGCCTGGCGGGTGGAAAGGCCCTGCGGCAGCTTCACAAGCCATTCGCTCTTGACGCGGGCGCGCTCGGCGAAGCCGCCGGACCAGGTCTCGCCCACACCCCAGCCGGTGAGAACCACCTTGTCGCCCGCCGCGAAACGTGGGCTGGCGCTGGCGCGCACGGTGCCGGCAAAGTCGATGCCGGGCACCATGGGCAGGGCGCGCAGAATGCGGCTGAGCCCCTTGAGCGCAAGGCCATCCTTATAATTGAAGGAAGAATACTCGACATCGACCGTCACATCGGCCTCGGGCAGGTCGCCCTCGGTGATGGTCTCGATGGCGATGGCTTGCCCGCCTTCGGTCTTCCTCGCCATGATCGCGCGAAACGTCTCGCTCACGTCATTTCCTCCTTCATTGGCTGTTGCGGCGCCATCGGGCCGCGGCACGGGTTCGCTCAGGGCGCCCGTCGGCACGCGGAAACTCTGCCTCAGCGGCGATGGGCGGCGCGCGCCTCCGCTGCCTTGGCATATTGGTCACGAATGTAGTGCACGAGCCCTTCCAGGGCCGCCACCGCGCCATTCCCGTCGCGTGCTTCCAGGGCCGCGAGCATGCGCTCGTGATGGGCCACGATCTCCATGCGATCGCGCACCCGAACGATGATCATGTTGCTCACGGGCATGAGCGCTTCAACCAGGGCATTCATGAGAAAGCGCAGCAGCGCATTGCCCGCCGCGTCCACGATCAGGCGGTGAAACCGCACGTCGGAGGCGCAAAAGTCCTGGTCGGAAATGCTCTTATCCCATTGCAGGGCGATTTCCTCCCGCAGCCCGGCAAGGTGCGCTTCCGTGCGACCCTGTGCGGCAAGGCGGCAGCAGACGGCCTCCATCTCCAACCGCGCTGTGGCCATTTCGTCAAGCGTCACGCCGTCGGTGGCCACCAGCAGGGTCACGGATGTGCCCAGGCTGTGGGCGAGCTCCTCGGGCGAGGGGCCAGTGATGAAGGTGCCCCCCGTGGGTCCGCGGCGCGAGCGAATGAGATGGCGCGCGGCCAGCCGCTTCAGCGCTTCCCGCACGGTGGGACGGGACACGCCGTATTGCGCGGCCAGTTCCTCTTCCGTGGGCAGGCGGTCGTCCACCTTCAAGCGGCCATCCATGATCGCCTGCTGGATCTGGTCGGCAATCTGGCTCGCGGCACTGGAGGTGATGATCTGGCCGTAGGTTCCGTTCATGTCCCTGTTCACTGGCAGCTGTCCTGTTCCTTGGTGTCAGAAGCGCAGGTCCAAATCAACTTTAAATATTTGTTTGACAAATAGCAGGTTCGGCATTCTGGTTTCAGATGACCGTGGCCGTCAGACGCTGCGGCAGGAAACCGCAGGGAGACAGGGACATGCGCGCCCCACTTGTCGCCGCCGTCTTGATTTCGAGCTTGGCCGCCGCCCACGCGGCAGACCTTCCCGTGTTCCGGATCGGTGTGCTGAACGATCAATCGAGCCTCTATTCCGACATCGCCGGCCCCGGCTCGGTGACTGCCGCGCAGATGGCGGTGGAGGATTTCAAGCCAGAGACCCATGGCTTCAAGGTTGAGGTCATCTCCGCCGATCACCAGAACAAGCCGGACGTCGGCTCCTCCATCGTGCGGCGCTGGTACGACACGGAAAAAGTCGACGCGGTGGTGGACCTGCCGACCTCCTCGGTGGCGCTCGCGGTCGCGGATATTTCGCGCGACAAGAACAAGGTCCTCCTGGTCGCCAGCGCCGGCACGTCCGATCTGACTGGCAAGGCCTGCACCCCGAATACGGTGCACTGGACCTACGACACCTGGGCGCTCGCCAACGGCACCGCCCGCGCCATGATCAAGCAGGGCGGCGACACCTGGTTTTTCCTCACGGCGGATTATGCCTTCGGCCATGCGCTGGAGCGTGACGCGAGCGAGGTGGTCGCGGCCAATGGCGGCAAGGTCCTGGGGCATGTGCTGGCGCCGTTCCAGAGCGCAGATTTCTCCTCCTTCATCGTCCAGGCGCAATCCAGTGGGGCAAAGGTGGTGGCGCTGGCCAATTCCGGCGGCGACACCATCAATTCGGTGAAGCAGTCCGCCGAATTTGGCCTCTCGCAGAAGCAGAAGCTCGTCAGCCTGCTCATCTTCCTGTCCGACGTGCATTCCCTCGGCCTCCAGACCGCGCAAGGACTGATGCTGACCAACGCTTTCTACTGGGACATGAACGACGGCACCCGCGCCTTCGGCAAGGCCTTCGGAGCCCGCAACAGCGGCCGCATGCCCACCATGAACCAGGCTGGAACCTACGCCTCGACGCTACACTGGATGAAGGCGATCGCCGCCATGGACAAGACCAAGGCGCGGGACGGCGCCGCGGTAGTCGCCAAGATGAAGGAATTGCCCACCGATGATCCACTGTTCGGCAAGGGCAAGATCCGCGCGGACGGGCGCACCATCCATGACATGTATCTCTGGCAGGTGAAATCGCCCGCCGAATCCAAGGGGCCGTACGACTATCTCAAGCTCGTCGCCACCATTCCGGGGGACGAAGCGTTCCGCCCCATGTCACCAGACCTCTGCCCGATGCTGAAGAAGGCTCAATGATGTGAGCGTTCGGCTTTCGACCCGGGACCTGACCATCGGCAAGACGCGCTCCCTGGTGATCCTGGTCATCGCCGAGGTGGCCGCCATGGCGACCTGGTTCGCCACGACGGCCTCGCTCGGCGCCATCCGGGCCCACTGGCCGCTCTCGCCGTTCCAGGAAGCGCTCCTCACCAGTTCGGTGCAGGCGGGCTTCGTGGCGGGAACCTTGGTCAGCGCGCTGCTCTCGCTCGCCGACCGGGCCGATCTGCGCACGCTTTTCTCGCTGTCCGCCCTGGTGGCGGCGCTGGCCAATGGGGCGATCCTGCTGTGCGAACCCACCGACCCCATGGTGGCCGTGCTGCGGTTCATAACGGGCATGTGCATGGCGGGGGTCTATCCGGTGGGCATGAAGCTCGCCGCCACATGGGCGAAGGGGGATCTCGGGTTGCTGATCGGCATGCTGGTGGCGGCGCTCACCCTCGGCTCGGCCTCGCCTCATGCCATGGCCGCCATCGGCGGGCTCGACTGGCGGGCGCCGGTTGCCGGGGCGGCAGCGAGCGCGCTCCTCGCGGCGCTGCTGATCCGCTTCGCACAGCTCGGCCCCAATCACACGAAGGCGCCGCCGCTGCGGCTCGCAAATGCCCTGGACGGCTTTCGCCGGCCGGCGCTGCGCCTCGCGAACTTCGGCTATTTCGGCCACATGTGGGAGCTTTATGCCATGTGGGCCTGGATCGGGGCGTTCATGGCCGCAAGCTTTGCCGCCCGCTATGGCGAGCATCCGCCGTTCGACTCGCGCATCGCCACCTTCTCGGTGGTCAGCATCGGCGCGGCCGGGGCCCTGTTCGGCGGCTATGCCGCCGATCGGCTGGGCCGTACGCTGGTGACCGCGGCATCCATGGCGGTGAGCGGCCTTTGTGCCGTGGGCATTGGCTTCCTGTTCGGAGGATCGCCTTGGCTGCTTTTGCCTGTCGCTCTCGTGTGGGGGGTCAGCGTCATCTCCGATTCCGCGCAATTCTCCGCCGCCGTGACGGAACTGTCGGACCGTGCGCTGGTCGGAACCATGCTCACGGTACAGACCTGCGTGGGCTTTCTCATCACCCTGGCAAGTATTCACCTGCTACCTTATGCGGTGGACTTCCTAGGATGGCGCTACGCCTTTTGCCTGCTGGCCGTCGGCCCCTTTCTCGGCGTTCTCGCCATGATCCGCCTGCGGCAACGGCCGGAGGCGATCGCCATGGCCGGGGGGCGCCGTTGACCACTTCGCGAGGAGAAAAATGAAAGCCACTACGTTCGGCAAGATCATCTACGAAGTCCTGGACGGCGTGGCCCGCCTGACCCTCAACCGGCCGGCGCGCACGAACGCCCTCGACCAGGACATGCTCGACGAGATCAACATCGCCATGGACATGGCCGAGGCCGACGCGGCGGTGCGCGCGGTGATCGTGCGCGGCGCCGGAACCGCTTTCTCCTCCGGCTTCGACCTGAAGGCCCAGATGGAAACGCAACCAACGGGCGTCACGCAATGGCGCCCGCTGCTGCGCAATGATTTCGATACGGTCATGCGGTTCTGGCACTGCCCAAAGCCCACCATCGCGGCGGTGCGTGGGCCGTGCCTCGCGGGGGCCTGCGAATTGGCGCTCGCCTGCGACATGACCATCGCCACCGAAGATGCCTTCTTCGGCGAGCCGGAACTGAAGTTCGGCGCCGGCATCGTGGTGATGCTCCTGCCCTGGATCGTCGGCCCCAAGATCGCGAAGGAAATCATCCTCATGGGCGAGGACAGGGTATCGGCAAGGCGCGCGGTCGAAATTGGGATGGTCAACCGGCTGGTCGCCGCCGATGCGCTGGATGAGGAGGCTCTGAGGATCGGGCGGCACATGGGCGCCATCGAGCCGGGCCTGGTGAAGGACACGAAGCGCGCGCTTAATCTCGCCCTGGAGCGACAGGGCATGCTCGATGCCCTGGAAAGCGCGCTCGCCATCGACCTGGCCATCGAGGGCGCTGGCTCGCCTGACAAGATCGCATTCATGGACATCGCCCGGCGCGAGGGATTAAAGGCAGCCCTGACCTGGCGCGATGCGCGCTTTCCGAAGGCATCGTCATGACTGGAACTCTCGCCCATCTCCTGGAGCAGCCCGCTGCGGCGACGGCGCGTGTGGTCGGTGATGCAGACCACGGATTTGCCAATGGCGCGGCGCTGGCCTCCGCCGCCGATGCGGTGGCGGCGCAGCTCGGTGCCGCTGGAATTGGCCCCCACGAACCCATTTTGGTCTCGGTCGCCAACCGGCCGGCCGACCTCGCCGCCCTCTTCGGCGTCTGGCGTGCCGGAGGCGTGGTGGTCCCGATCCATGCGGCCGCCGCTGAAGCCACCCGCGCCGAGGTCCGCAGCCAGACCGGCGCCCGGTTCCTGCTGGACGGTGCGGCGCTGATCCGAGTGGCCGATGCGCCACCGCCCCCCCGCCCGCTGCTGGAGAAGGCGGCGCTCATCATCTTCACCTCCGGCTCCACCGGGCGTCCCAAGGGCGTGGTGGTGGGCCATGACGGCCTCGCGGCGAAACTCGACGTGCTTGCGCGGCTGCTCGAGATCGGCCCGGACGACGAGGTGATCCTGCCGCTCCAGCTCATCTTCATCTTCGGCGTGTGGGTGGGCCTGCTGTCCGTCAGCCGGGGCGCCAGGCTGCGGCTGGTGACCAAATTCACCCCGCAGGGCATGCGCGAGACGCTACCCTCCGGCACGGTGTTCGCCGGCGTGCCTTCGATGCTGCGCGCGATGTTCGGCGATGGAACCGTCGTCGCGCCGGGCCTGCGCGCCATCCTCACTGGCGGAGAAGCGCTGGGGCCCCTGCTGTCCGCTCAGCTCGATCTCCATCTGCCGCAGACCGACGTCTTCGACCTGTACGGTCTGACGGAAACGGGCTCGTGCGATTTCTGCCTGTTGCCGTCCGATCGGATGGGCGGGGTGAATTCCGTCGGCCGGCCCACGGAAGGCGTCACTTACCGCATTCTCGACGCGGCGGGCGAAGAGGTCGAGCCGGAAGCCTCCGGCGAACTCTCTATCCGCACGCCGTTTGGAATGCTCGGCTATCTGGACAATCCCACGCTCACACAGGACTCTTTCCGCGACGGCTATTTCCGCACCGGCGATATCGCCCGTCTGCGCAGCGACGGCTTCGTGGAGATTGTCGGGCGAATCAAGGAAATCATTTCGCGCGGCGGCAACAAGATCGCGCCCGCCGAAATTGAGCTGATGCTGCTTCAGCATCCGGATGTCGCCCACGCCCTGTGCGCCGGCGTGCCCGACCCGCGCCTCGGCGAGGCGGTACACGCCGCCGTGGTGCCGAGAGCTGGATCCGCCCTGGAGGGGCAGGCGCTGAAGGCATGGTGCGCCGAGCGCATCGAACGCTTCAAGGTGCCGGACACCATTCATCTGGTGGATGCCCTGCCGACCGGTCCCACCGGCAAGGCGTGGCGTGGCGGCGTAAAGCTCCTCGCCGAGGGTGCGCCCGCCGCGGGCGCACCGGGAGGAAGCAACGGCTGAGATGCTGCCGGCGCCCGTCGGCCCGCGCGCCCGGCACGGTGAACGGGCCGGCTGATCGCATGACGACCCTGCTCGGTCTGCGAAGCTAGCCCGCCGGTGCCCATACGCGGTAGAGGGCACGCGCGAAGCTGTCCAGCGCGAAGCCGAGAATGCCGATGAGCAGCACGGTGGCCATCAGTTCGGAATAAGCGAGGCGGTCGCGCGTATCGAGAATGAAATAGCCGAGCCCCGCCGACACACCGAGCATCTCGCAGGGCACCAGCACGATCCACAAGATGCCGATGGCGAGCCGCACGCCCGTCAGCACATGGCCGAGCACGCCCGGCACCACCACGCGCCACAAAGTCTCCAGCGGCGTCGCCGCAAGGCTGCGGGAGAGCTGGAGCCAACGGGGATCGAGGGCCCGCACGCCCGCCGCCGTGTTCAGCAGGATCGGCCAGACCGCGGCGAAGGTGAGCAGGAAATAGATCGGCTTGTCGCCCACCCCGAACACCATCACGGCGATCGGCATCCAGGACAACGGCGAGATCATGCGCAGGAATTGAAAGGCCGGGCTGGTCGCAGCCTCCACCACCTGGAAGCTGCCGACCGCGAGGCCCAGCGGCACGCCGATCAAGAGCGCAAAGGCGAGGCCGATGAAAATGCGCTGCAGGCTCATCAACACATGCAGTGGCAGATCGGAATGCAGCAGCAGGTCGAACAGCGCCGGCACGGCGGTGAGCGGCGAGAAGCGGGCGAGGAAGGAGCCCTTCTGCGCCAGCACGTCCGTGCCGATCCACCACAGGACGAACACCAGCGCCAGCCCGCAAAAACCGAGCGACAGGCGGGCGGCGAACGAGCTTTGGCCCTTCGCCCGCACGGGCGCCGCCTGCGCCGAGACGGGCACCGGAAGCGCGGAGCGGGAAATCTCGGGGCGGCTCGTCATGGGGTGGTGTCTGCTCAAGGAAAAAGTCTTTGCCGTGAAGCTTGTCGGCGCGAGGGCCGATTTTCTCCGCCCGCTCCTCTCTCCCGCAAGCGGGAGAGGATGCATAAGGCGTGTGCGGAGTGGGAGGGTCCGCAGCTCGGAGGAAAGCAGAAGAGCGCGCCCGAAAGCGGAAAAACGGCGCGCCCGTCCTTCCTCACACTACGATCGTTTCCTGCCGTTCGAAGCTGTCCGGCACGCCGAACGCCTTCAGCCCGCCAGATGCCAGAACCGCTTTCTTCACGAACCGGTCGTCCACCAGATCCTTGGCGGCGAAGGACGGGTCCAGCGTGTCGAGGAAGGCATGGTCGCCCTCGATCAGCGTGCCCTTCAACCGGCGCACCAACTCCTCGGTGTAGCTGGCATAAGGATAGGGCTGGAAATCGATGCGGTTCTCGCGCCACTCCGGATGGCGGATGGCGCCTGAGGCGATATAGGCCGCTTCGTCGCCCGGCGCGGGGGCCAGCACCTTGTTCAGCACCGCCTGGGTGTGCGGGGTATATTTGTTCGGCCCATCCTTGGAGAGCAGGAAGGCGGTCTCCGCGCGATGCTCGCGGGTCCACACCTGCGCTTTTACCATGGCGTTCACCACCTTCTGCGACCATTCGGGCCGCTCGTTCAGGTCGCGCTCGTGCATGAACACGACGCAGCACGCATGGTCCTTCCAGACATCGCCGGTGAACCGCAGCACCTTGCCAATTCCCTGCACCTCGGCCGCCGCATTGAACGGCTCGGCGACGATGTAGCCGGCCACCTGCTTGGTGGCGAGTGCCGGCACCATGTCGGACGGCGCCATGATAACGAGGTTCACCTCATTGGCCGCTGGCGCGCCGGTGCGCTTGGTCACCGGCGTCAGGCCATTCTCCTTCAGCAGCGCCTGGAGCACCACATTGTGGATCGAATACCAGAACGGGATCGCCACCGTCTTGCCGCCGAGATCCTGCACCGAATTGATCTCGGGCAGCACCGTGAGGCCGGAGCCGGCCATGTGGTTCCACGCCACCACCTTGGCCGGCGCCTTGGAGCCGAAGCGCGCCCACACCGTGATGGGCGAGAGCAGGTGCACCACGTTCACCTGGCCGGAGATAAAGGCCTCCACGATCTGCGCCCAGCTGCGCAGCAGCACCGGCTTTTCCGCCTTGACGCCCTCGGCTTCGAAATAGCCGTTCGCGTGGGCCACCAGCAGCGGCGTGGCATCCGTGATCGGCAGATAGCCGATGCGCACGGGGGCGTCCGCTTCCTGCGCGCGCGCCTGATAGGCGTTCAGCAGCGGCAGCGCGCCCGAAGCCGTGAGCAGCGCCGAAAGCTTCATGATGTCGCGACGGGAGAAGAAATCATGCGTGGGCATGGCTGACGTCCGTGTGCTGGCGGCGAACCGCATTGCGAAGGGTCGTGAGGATTTCGATGCGCAAGGTGCCAAGTTCCTCCACCGCATCGTCACGAGGGAACGGCAGGGAAAGCGTCCATTGGCCGATCTGCCGCGCCGGCGCGCCGCCGAGCAGCACGATGCGGTCGGAGAGCAGCAAAGCTTCGTCGATGTCGTGGGTAATGAGGATGGCGGCGGTGCCGGTGTCGACCACCACCTTGCGCAGCAGGATCTGCATCTCGGCGCGGGTCACTTCGTCGAGCGCGCCGAACGGCTCGTCGAGCAGCAGCACCTTGGGCTTGCGGGCGAGGCAACGGGCGAGCGCCGCGCGCTGCGCCATGCCCCCCGAGAGCGCTGCGGGATGCTGGCGGCGTGCATGGGAGAGCCCCACCTCGGCAATGGCGTCGTCCACCCGCGCCTCCCTCTCGGCGCGGGATAATTGCGGCTGGTGCTTGAAATCGAGCCCGAAGGCGACGTTCTTCTCGAGCGTCAGCCAGGGCAGCAGGCTCGGGTCCTGGAACGCCACGGCGACGCGCGGATGCACACCGCGCAGTGGCGCCTCGTCCATCAGGACGGTGCCGGAGGTGGGCACCTGGAGCCCGCCGAGCACACGCAGCAGGCTGGATTTGCCGACCCCGCTCGGGCCGAGGATGGTCACCACCTCGCCCGGCGCGAGCGAAAGATCGAAGCCCGACAGGACACTCTGCGCGGCGCCGGGATAGCGCAGCGCGATGTCATGTGCCTCGAGGACCGGTGCGGGGGTGCTCATGCCGCCTGCCCGCTTCCAGCCGAAGCCTTCGCCGCATGGTCGGCAAGCGCTGCCTTGAGCTGCACGAGGCTCGGCGTGATGACCGGCAGGAAAGCGGATTCGCGCCAACGGCGGGCTAAAGCGCGGCCCGGCCCGGCCAGATAGGCCCGCCCGCCCGAAGCCTGCAGTTCCAGCCCAACGGCCGCATCGGCCAGTTCCGCGAGGGCGATGCGGATCTTGAAGAGCGGTGCCGCCTTTTCGGCGAAGGCGCCGCTGGCGAGCCCCTCGAACAGGGCATTTTCCTGCGCATCGATGGCGCTCGTGAGTTCTCCGATCGGTCCGCTCAGCACATGGCGGCCGGCATCGGCGATATGCCCAGCGGCCTCGGTCAACGCACGCCGGGCAAGGCCGATGGACATGCCGATCTGCAGCCCGAGGAAGGCCGGGCGCACCTGCGGCAGCCAGGCGCGGGCGTCAGGGTGAAGAATGTTGCCGTCGGTTATGGCGACATTGGTCAGCGCGACCGCCGCGGTATTGGTGCCGCGCAGCGCGATCAATTCGAGATCGGCGGAGCGCACCAGTCCCTCGGCATCCGACGCGAGGGTGGCAACGAATGGCGCGCCACCATCCATGGAAGCAACGGCAGCGGCCACATGAAATCCCTCGGGCCGCAGGTTGGTGACCCAGGGCAATTTGCCGTCGAGCGAAAATCCGGCCCCCGCCACGCGGGCGTTCACCTGAAGGCCTTCCAAGCCGGCGAGGAATTTCATGGCATTGGAGAGGCCGGTGGCGCCGGCCACTTCGCCCGCCAGCAGCGGACAGATCTGCCGTTCGCGCAAGGCCGCATTGGGGCTCTGCAGCAGATATTCGATATAAGTGCGGTGCCCCCACAGCACAAAGCCCGCGGCGAGCGAACGGGCCGAAACCTCGGCGACGGCGCGCACGCCATCCACCACGGATCCACCCGCCCCACCCAAATCCTCCGGCACGCCGGTGCGGAAAACGCCGGACGCGGCGAGGGCGGGAAGCAGCGCCGCCTTGTCCGCATGCCCGGTATCAAGGTCCTCGGCCACTTCATCCAACCAGGGGAAAAGAGCGCCCGCCCGCGCGCCTGTAAGGTGTGACATGGGAGACGTCTTCCCGCTTCGTTCAACCTGTCCGCGCGCTATCCTGCCGGATCCGGAGCAGCCTGCGAAGCTCCCGGATCACCCAGGGGAATTGGGACGGGCGGTCATGACAGGGATAAGACGGAAGCCATTATCACGCAAGATGACTGGATTGATGTGTATTTCACGATGTAAAATTGTTTTAATAAAGCTTTAACCTCGCCTGAGAAGACTTTGAATCCACTCCAAAAAATGGACGAGGCCCGCCCCGGAAGGGGCGGGCCTCGCATGCTGGTTTAACGGATGGTTCAGCGCTGGCCGCCTTTGCGGCCCGCCTCCGAGGCGCGCTGGGGATCATCCGCGAAATTGCCGCTGCGGTGATGATCGCCCTGCTGCTGGCGACCGTCCGAACCACCGCCGGACTGGCTCTGCTGGCGGTGCTCGCCGCCCTTCTGTCCTGCTTCGGCTGCACGCTGCGGGTTGTTGGCGAAGTTGCCGGGACTGGCCTGTCCGCCCTTCTTGCCCGCTTCCGAAGCCTTCTGAGGATCATTGGCGAAGTTTCCCGAACCGCCACGCATATCGTTGGCCATGGTTCTCTCCTGTTTCTATGCCAATTTTCAGCCCCTGGCTTTTCAACGCCCTCGCCGGCCCCGTGTTCCGGCTAAAATTCACCCTCGCCTGGAAGCACCTCTCTCGGTGCAGTGCCGCGCCAGCCGTGCTTCAGGCCGAAAGGCCGAGGGTTGCAGGCTGGCGATAGGCCATCACCGCCGGCACCAAAGCCGCCAGCGCCGCAACCGCCAGCATCATGGCGACAAAGGCTAGATCGTCGGCCGCAAACTCGACCGGCAGGACGATTCCGCTCTGGCGCGTGAGTTGCGCCGCCACCGCCCTCGCGGCGAGAAACCCCAGGACCAATCCGAGCATCGCGCCCACCCCGACCAGGGCCATCACCTCGCTCCAGACCAAGGTAAAAATAGCCCGACGCGGCGCTCCGAGCGCCCGCAGGGCAGCGATCTGCCCACGCCGCTGGGCAAGGTGGACCGCGCTGACGAGCATCACCGCGACGATCACCAGCCCCTGCGCACCGAGCGCGATGCCGCCGAGCAGGAGACGCGCGTCTCCGAGGGTTCCGTACAGCCGCACCAGCACCTCCGCGGGGAAGACGGCGAGCGTGGGCGGCTTGCGATATTGCGCCCGCAATCGATAGGCATCGGCAATGGTGCGGGCCTTCACGATCACCGCCGGCACGCCGGGCGTCGCCTGCGGCCAAGGTGAACCGAGATGATCGGAAGCGGCGGCAATGCCATGAGAATGCTCGGCTTCTCCTTCCGCCCGGCGCGGCCAGACATGATCGCCGCCCATGCCGTGCAGGCGCCACACCGCCTCGATGGGAACGAGGATTGCGCGATCCCACGGGGTGCCCGTCGGTGCCATGCGGCCGACCACGTGATATTCGATTTCCGAATGCGTATGCCCACCCTCTCCCGGCAGACCGTGCATCGGTTTCACGATGCCGGAGAGACGCAGCGGCACAAGCGCGCCGACCACCGCTTCGTCCAGCGCATCGAAAACCTGCCCTTCGGCCAGTGCGCCACCGCCGGCTTCCAGCGCGAAGGCGGCGATGGTACCGACGATCGGCAGACCCTCGAAACTGTCGCCGAACCCGACCGGGGCGGCATAGGCGACGCGCGGGTCCTCGGCGAGCGCCCTCAACTCGCTTCCGTCCATCAGCGGCAGCGGCGCGGCCTGGAGGAACACGGAGGACAGAACCAGCTGCGTCTCGCTGCCCGCCGCGCCAACCACGAGATCGAACCGGTCGGCCGCCCGCGCCGAACCGAGGCGCAGTGCGCGCTCCTGCAATTGCACGGCGATGCCCAGAGCGGTTGCGAGCGCGATCAGCAGCACGATGGCGACGGCGCCCAGCCATAAACGCCGCAGGTCGGCGAGGATGAATCCGAACGGGATCATTCCACCGCCTCCGCCGCACCATGCGCACGAACCACAGGAACGTCGGCAACGATACGGCCATCCACCAACGTGAGATGTCGCGCCATGCGCGCCACCAGGCGGGCATCATGCGTCACCACGATCAAGGTCGCGCTCTGCTCCTGCGCGAGTTCGCAGAGCAGCCCCGCGACCGCATCTCCCGCTTCCGCATCGAGGCTGGCCGTGGGCTCATCCGCCACCAGAACCTCGGGGCTCATGAGCACCGCGCGCGCAACCGCCACGCGCTGCATTTCCCCGCGCGACAGCGTCTCCACCTTCTGCCGGGGCCGCCGCACCCCCACCCGCTCCAATAAGGCGAGCGCCCTCGCCTTCAGCGCAGGGTCGAGCCGCAGGCTCCAGAACCGCGCCGGCAGCAGCACGTTTTCCAGGGCGCTGAGGCCGGGAAATAAATGAAAATTCTGCATCACGAGGCCGACATGGGTGGCACGGAAGCGATCCCGGCGCCCCTCGCCAAGACGGGTGAGGTCGGTCTCGCCCCAGCCGATGCGGCCGCTGTCCGGGCGCGTGAGGCCCACCATGAGGTTGATGAGCGTGGTCTTGCCGGCGCCGGATGGCCCGGTCACCGCAAGGCGGGTGCCGGCGGCCACACGCAGAGCCGGGATCTCCAGCGCAGGCGCCGCAAGGCCGGGAAAGGAGACGCGGACCGCCTCCAGCGAGAGGTCCGGCATGGTCACACCGGCCGGAAGCGCGCGTCGTTGAGGCGCAACTGGCTGACGAATCCGGTTTCGGGATCGATCCAGGACCCGACGTCCAGCGTGCCGGACACCTCGATCGGCGCGTTATATTGAACGAAGGTCTGCCGGTCGCGCAGATAGACCACGACGATATCGTCCGGCCAGTCGGCATCGGAGGAGCAGAAGGGGCAGATGGACATGGGGATCTTGGTGAGGACGAAGAATTTCGCCTCGGCCTTCAGCGGCGGCGCCATGTAGCCGCGCATGGTCATCGCCTTGCCCTTGGCCTGCTTCACTTTTTCGGAAAATTCCAGGCCCAGCACCGTGACCTTCGCATAAAGCTCGTCGAAATCCAGAACCTCGCCGGCCTGGGCCATCGTGAGAGCGCCGCCCCATGGCACCGCACAACCCACGGCCCCCGCCAGCACCCGCAGCAGGCGGCGCCGGGCGAGCGATGGGGGCGAAATGAGCTGGGTCATGCCGATGCGTCCTGCCATGCCGAAGGCCGGAAGGGGCGGCCCCTCCCGGCCCCGGCCCGAGCGGCGATAGCGCCGCGTTTAAAGGCCTGCTTGTTTTATCTGCACGCTTATTTGGCGGCGTCGGCGCGCTGCTGCGCTTCGCCGAGCGCCATGGCCTCCGCGATCACACGGAAGATCTCGGTATTTTCCATATAGCCATGGATGTTTTCCGAGCCCGGCCCCTGCGCCTGAAGCACCACGTCGTCCACGGCGTGCACGGCGGTGTCTTCGCTCTTGGGAATGTTGCCGATGCGCAGCACGGCGCCCGGCACGTTCTTATAGGCTTCGTTGGCGACATACTCGCCCTTCTCATTCTTCACCGCCGGCACGTTCTGGCCGTCGAGCTTCGGACGGAAGGTCTCGTAATAGTCCGGAAAATTGTTGGCGAAGATCGCGAGGCGGCGGGAAACGTCGATCCGGTCGGGATAGCCGTCGCCGTCCTTGTCCTCATAATTGGGGAACCCGGCGTCGCGATAGGTGCCCACCTTCTCGCGCATCTCGGTGCCCGGCTTGTCGTCGTCGATGGTGCCGATGAGCGAGGCGCCGTGGGTGTGATCCGCGGTCACGACGATCAACGTGTCGGGATGGGTCTTGGCGAATTCGCGCGCGATCCCCACCGCCTTGTCGAAGGTGATGGTCTCGAACACGGCGCGCTCCCAGTCGAGCGGGTGCTCGTTCTTGTCGATCTCGGCGCCTTCCACCATGAGGAAGAAGCCCTCGGGATTCTTGGAGAGGATGTCCAGCGCGGCGACCATCATGTCCGGCACGTCAGGCTGGTTGGGAAACTTGTCCACGGTGCCCTTCTTGAGGAACTTCTGGTCCAGCGTGCCGTCCATATTGGCGGTATGGAACAGGCCCAGCAGCTTGCCGGAATTGTTGCCCGCGGCGGCGGCCGCCAGTTCGTCCTTGGTGGAGGCGAAGCCGTAACCGGCGTCGCGGAACTTGGCGATATAATCGATATCGTCCTTGCGCTTGGAGCCGGGCGTGCTCTTCGGCAGGAAATAGGCCGAGCCGCCGCCCAGGATCACGTCCGGCTTCACGTCGAAGAACATGCCGACGATCTCCGCCTTGTCGGCGCGGCGGCGGGTGTGGGCGACGACGGCGGCCGGGGTGGCATCCTCGATCTCGGCATTGGACACGACGCCGATCACCTTGCCGGGGGCCTTGCGGCGGATCACCTCGGCGATGGTTTCCTGGCGGGGCTGATCGAGCGAACCCTTGGCGCGGCTCGCATAGACGCCGAGCGCGTTCACGGCGCTCTTCTGGCCGGTCATGAAGGCCGACATGGTGTTGGCGCTGTCGGCGGCGATGGAATCGGTGGACGAGGTGCCGATGAAGGCCATGGCCGGCAGATGGTCCATGTTCAGCTTGCCGTTGGCCTTGCCTTGGGTATTGCCCAGCGACATGATCCGTGCGGCGGTGCGCATGGAAACGGCCATGCCGTCGCCCAGCAGGAAGATGACGTTCTTCGCTTTGGCGGTGGCGGGGGTTCCGAACACCTCCCAGGTGACGCTCTCGCGGAAATCGCCCACCGAGGCCTCGACCTTATAGACGCCTGGGGTCTTTAGCGACGCGCCCTTGATGACGACCGAGGATGGGCCGTCGCCGTTTTCCTTCTCGATGAAGGTCGGCGCCTTGCCGAACGCGCTCTTGTAGTCCTCACCATTCACGAGGATCTTCACGTCCTCGAGCTTGGTCACCATCGGCAGTTCGACCTTGAAGTCGAACACGCTGCCGGAGAGCAGCACCGCGCGATCAATGGGATAGATCTGCGCATTGTCCTTGCTGGTGTGACGGATTTCACCGCTCTGCGCCCAGCCGGCGGCGGGCAATAGGGCGACGCTCGGGGCGATCGCCACCGCAAGAATTGCGAGCCAATTCGGTTTCATGTCTTGGGTCGTCCCCGCCGTTTGGATGCGCAAAAATGATACTTGGTATCATGCGCGAAATTCCGATGCCGATGTCGGCGGGGGATTATTGACGCCGCAGCATGTCACCCGGATGAAGGTGCGGCGAAGACTTGCACGGCCTCTTCGTCAGCCCATAGAAATGGAAATTATACTGGAAGATCAGGGGCCGGGGGCGACGGAGCGACTTCTGCGGAAGGCCGCCGGGCTCATTGCCGCCCATTTGCGGAAGGCGCGGTGAAACGCGCTCGGCTCGGCAAAGCCCAGGGCCTCGGCGATCTCCGCCACCGGGCGCGTCCCTTCTGCAAGCAGGGCCATGGCGCGATCGCGGCGGATCTCGTCCTTGATGGATTGATAGCTCTGCCCCTCCTCCCGCAGGCGGCGGCGCAGGGTGGAGGACGGCAGCCGCATCTGCCGGGCCAAGTCCTCGAAACGCGGCCATTGAACGGGGGCGACATCGCGCAGGCGGCGGCGCACCCCGGCGGTCAGCCCCGCATCGTGGCGATAGCGCACCAGGATATTGGCCGGCGCCCGCTGGAGAAATTCCTTCAGCGCCTTCTCCTGGCGGATCACCGGCAAGCGCAGGAACTCCGCATCGAAGGCGAGCCGGCTGACACTTTGGCCGAACGCGACCGGCGCGCCGAAGAACTGGCGATATTCTGCCCCCCGGTCCGGCTCGCCGCAGCGAAAATCCACCAGCCGCAAGGAAATCCGCCGCCCCACCAGCCAGCAGGCGATGCCGTGGAGGATGATCCAATAGGTGCGATAGGCGAAGGCCGAGCGCGCCGGCCCCCGCTCGCGCAGGATGATCTCCGCGACCCCATCGGTCACGGTCAATTCTCCCGCAGGCTCTTCCAGCATCACGTTGAGGAAGCGCAGCGCCCGCCGCAAGGCCTGCTCGAGGCTGACGCAATGGAGCACGCATTGGCAGAGCAAGGTGAAACTGCCCGGCCGCATGGGGCGCAGGCCGAGCGTGAGGAACTCGTCGTCCAGTGCCAGCGCGATCTCGCGCCACAGCACACCATATTGCTCGGCCGAGACCGGCTCGCGCACCACACTCGGCAGCCCGGCGGTGGCGAGCAATGAGGTGGGGTCGAGACCGCGGGCGCGCACGCACGCCAGCGCATCCTCCACAAAGCCCGGCGAAATCATGCGCCGGCCCGCGTCATTCTGGGAAACCGCCGCCGGCACAGGCACCCTCATTGCAAAACCGATCATCATTTTATGCGAAGCTGGGCATGGATTGCCATATCATCCCGGCGTTAAGTCGCACCGTCGAAACGCCGTGCAGGACAACAAGAACGCGGCACAGGGAGAAAGCCACGGAGCAACCCACTTCGCCTCCGCGCGGATGTGGGCGCCGGTTTCCCCTGCGTTTTCAGTCAACAGGCGCGCAGCCGGGCGGAAGCTGAACCATGCAGATCAAGGACAAAGTCTTTCTCGTCACCGGCGCCGGCTCCGGCCTCGGCGCCGCCGTGGCGCGCCATCTGGTCGCTGCCGGGGCGAAGGTGGTCATCGCCGATATCAATGCGGCGGGCGGTGAGGCGGTGGCGCAGGAGCTGGGCGAAAGCGCCCGCTTCGCCCGCACCGACGTGACCCAGGAGGCCGACGGACAGGCGGCGGTGGCGCTCGCGCTGGCGGCGTTCGGCCATCTCCACGGCCTCGTGAACTGCGCCGGCATCGCGCCGGGCGAGAAGGTGGTGGGCCGCGAGGGTCCGCACCGGCTGGAGAGCTTCGCCCGGGCGGTGAACATCAACCTCATCGGCACCTTCAACATGATCCGTCTCGCGGCGGATGCCATCGCCAAGGAAGCGCCGCAGGCCGATGGCGAGCGCGGCGTGATCGTCAACACCGCCTCCATCGCCGCCTATGACGGGCAGATCGGCCAGGCGGCCTATGCCGCCTCCAAGGCCGGCGTGATCGGCCTCACCCTGCCCATCGCCCGCGAACTGGCGCGGCTCGGCATCCGGGTCGTCACCATCGCCCCGGGCATTTTCGAGACGCCGATGATGGCGGGGATGTCGCAGGAGATCCAGGACGCGCTCGGCAAGAGCGTGCCCTTCCCCTCCCGCCTCGGCCGGCCGCCCGAATATGCGGCCCTGGTCCAGCACATTTGCGAAAACACCATGCTGAACGGCGAAGTCATTCGCCTGGACGGCGCCTTGCGGATGCCACCGCGCTGAGGGAGCAGGACACCATGAGCACCCACGATCCCATCGTCATCGTTTCCGCCGCCCGCACGCCCATGGGCGGTTTCCAGGGCGATCTCAAGGACATGACCGCACCGCAGCTGGGCTCCGCCGCCATCGCCGCCGCGCTGGAGCGCGCGGGCCTTGCGCGCGAGGCGGTGCAGGAGGTGGTGTTCGGCTGCGTCCTTCCCGCCGGCCAGGGCCAGGCGCCGGCGCGGCAGGCCGCCATCGGCGCCGGCCTGCCACTCTCGGCGGGCGCCACCACCGTCAACAAGATGTGCGGCTCCGGCATGAAGGCCGCCATGTTCGCCCACGATCTCCTCCACGCCGGCAGCGCCGACGTGGCGGTGGCGGGCGGCATGGAGAGCATGACCAACGCCCCCTATCTGCTGGATCGTGCCCGTTCCGGCTATCGCATGGGCCATGGCAAGGTGCTGGACCATATGTTCCTCGACGGCCTGGAGGACGCCTATGACAAGGGCCGCCTCATGGGCACCTTCGCCGAGGATTGCGCGGAGGCCTACCAATTCACCCGCAAGGCGCAGGACGATTTCGCCATCGCCTCGCTGGAGCGGGCGCAGAAGGCCATGAGCGAGGGAAGCTTCACCAAGGAGATCGTTCCCGTCACCGTCAAGTCGGGCAAGACCGATCGGGTGGTGAGCGCGGACGAGCAGCCCCCCAAGGCGAAGCTGGAGAAGATCCCGACCCTGAAGCCCGCCTTCCGCGAAGGCGGCACGGTGACGGCGGCCAATTCCTCCTCCATCTCCGATGGCGCCGCCGCTTTGGTGATGATGCGCCTGTCCCAGGCTGAAAAGCGCGGTCTTACCCCGCTCGCGGCCATTCGCGGCCATGCCACCCATGCCCAGGCGCCGAACCTGTTCGCCACCGCCCCCATCGGCGCCATCCGGACTTTAAGCGCGCGCACCGGCTGGGACCTGGAGGATGTGGACCTGTTCGAGGTGAACGAGGCGTTCGCGGTGGTGGCCATGGCGGCCATGCACGACCTCGGCCTGCCCCATGAGAAGGTGAACGTCCACGGCGGCGCCTGCGCGCTCGGCCATCCCATCGGCGCCTCCGGCGCGCGGGTGCTGGTGACCTTGTTGGCGGCGCTGGAAAAATACGATCTCAAGCGCGGCGTCGCCTCGCTCTGCATCGGCGGCGGCGAAGCGACCGCCATGGCGGTCGAGCGCCTCTCCTGAGCGCAAAGCCGCGGCCGCGGCCGCGCCCCGACACATAAGCGGAACCGCCGGGCATTTTTCGCCCGGCGTCTTCCACCCACGCCCTCGGCGCCAAAATGTTTCACGTGAAACAATGGCTTAGCGAAGACGAACATAGGTTTCGTGGAGCTTCTCCGCGCCCTTTCGGCGGACGAAACCGCCATTTCGGGCGAACGTTCGGCGATGATTTCGGCAAGCGGCGCGAAACGCCCGTGCGCGCCGCGCCGGCCCGCAGTGGACCTCTCCAGGCCCGCTTTCGGACCATCCAGGAGGGGCGGCGAGCGCCCTAGCCGCCGTAGCGCAGGTTCAGCAGGCCCGCACTGGTGCCGCTGCTGACCGATTGGGAATAGGCGGAATCAAACAGCGGCAGCACCGGGCTCGACGTGGCGTTGTTGGTCACGTCCCAGGTCACGGCGAAACGCTGGAGCATCTTGTCGACCTTCGCGGGATCCTGCAGGTCGGCGATGTTGAGGCGCGATTTGACCACGGTGGCCTGCTTGGTGATGTCCGCATTGGCCATGGCATCCGGGAAGCCGAACACGGTCTTGCAGACCTTCCACAAGGCGGCGTCGCCCAGCAGCCCGTAGGCCGAGGTCACGGTGGGCGCCATGCGCTTGAAATAGAGCGCGAGCTGAACCCCCTGGTCGCTCTGCCCGGCGGTGTCCTCCAGCGATTGCTGGGCATATTTCGCCGACACCGTCTGCTGCAGCGACTGGGTGGAGGTGGTCTTGTCGCCATAGGTGTTGAAGGCGAACATCTTGGCGAATTGGATGAAGCGCTGGTCGTTGAGCCGATTGGCGAAGCTGTTCTTGTCGGAAAGGTTGCTGGCCAGCACCTTGCGCATGAAGCCCTTGGCATAGGTCATGTCGGCAAGGCCATAGGCGGTCATGGCATAGTTGAACAGGCGGTAGTTTTTGATCAGGTCGTCGGCGGTCTTCATCTTGCCGATATTGGCCTGGAAATATGCCGTTTCGCGCGCCACCTGCGGGTCCTTCGCCTGCGCCTTCAGCGTGCTGGCCATGTCCTTCGACAGATAGCGATAGGTCGCGTAGGTGGAACCGAGGTCGATGGTCATGGCGAGGTCCTGACGGGCGATGGCGGACGCGGCGGGAAGCCGAACGGCTATTTTTCGCCCTTGGAATGGGCGGCCGCCCCGACCTCGGAAAGATCCGCCTTCATCACCGGCCGATAGGGGTTGTCCTCGGCCGGGGAGACGGCGGCGGGGGGCGCGACCGGCGCTCTGGACGCGGCACGCATGTCGTCGGCCATCCGGGCCAGGATGCGCTGGGCATCGGGGATGTTGCCGGCGATGACGGAAGCCTCGACGGCCTGAAGCGCGACGCGCCGCACCTTCGCGACATCGTGGCCGCCGTGTTCGGATCCCAGGCTGGAAATCGTGGTCATGGCATCACCTCGCCGCTGCAGGCCGGTGCCACGCTTTTCGATCGAACGGGCACTGCGGATTTGGAACGGTAAGCCGAGCCTTGCGCACGAAGCTTGCGCGGGGCTTGCGCGGTCTCGGGCGCGCGGGTGAGCCGCTACATTTCCCCCGCTTCGAATGCCGCCATGAAGGCGGCGACGCGCCGGTCCACCCGGATATCGGAAGGGCGGATCTCGCGCACCAGCGACATGCCTTCCAGCGAACGGGCGCGCGAGAGCGCCACATAGGCCTGCCCGGCGGCAAAGGCGCCGTTGTCGAAATCGATGCGCACGTCTTCCAGGGTCAGGCCCTGCGCCTTGTGCATGGTCATGGCCCAGGCGGGCACGAGGGGAAGCTGCGTATAGGCGCCCACCACCTGCACGTCGATCCGGCCGGAGGGCTCGTCCCAGCCATAGCGGATGCGCTCCCAGGTGAAGCTTTCGATCTCCACCGTGGACCCGCTGTCGAGCCGCACCATGGCGCTGTGGGCGCCGATGCCGACCACCGTGCCCACCGAGCCGTTGACCCAGCGCCGGGCGGGATCGTTGCGCAAGGTCATGACGCGCGCGCCGGGCTTGAGCACGAGGCGTTCCGGCACCGGCAGGCGATCGCCCTCCAGCCCGAACTCGCCCTTCAGCACGCCGGCGAACTCGCGCGCTTCCCCGGCCAGATTGGCGAGGCCGCGCTGGTTATAGGCATCCGCCCGCGCATTGGTGGGGGTGAGAAGCACCGGCTGCACGCCGCCCCGGTGCGGCCGCACGCAGGCGGCGTTGATCGCTTCCAGCGTCTCGCGCATGCGCTCGCCCCGGCGCAGGTTCGCCAGATGGGAAATGAACGCGCGGTCGCTCTGGCGATGCACGGTGAGGAATGGCGCGCGGGCCAGTTCCTGCTCCGCCAGCGCCTTGGCATGGAACGCGAACGGGCCCTCGTAGCCCATGCGGGAGAGCATGTCCTGCTCGGCCAGCGGCACCACCGGGGGCAATTGCAGGAAGTCGCCCACCAGCACCATCTGCACGCCGCCGAACGGCTCGGAATTGTCGCGCGAGATGCGGAGCGCCCGGTCCACCGTGTCCAGCAGGTCCGCCCGCACCATGGAGATTTCGTCGATGATGACGCGGTCCAGCTTCTTCAGCAGCCGGCGCACCTGCACGCGCGGCTTCACCTCGTCGGGATTGAGGATGCGCGGGGGAATGCCGAAGAAGGAATGGATGGTCTGCCCGCCCAATTGCAGGGCGGCGACCCCGGTGGGGGCCAGGAACACCTGGCGCCCCCGCGGCATCTTGCGCAATTCGTGCAGGAAAGTGGTCTTGCCCGTGCCGGCGCCGCCGAGCACCAGCAAGGTGCGCGCCCCGCCGTCGATCTGGCGCAACGCGCGCGTGGCGCCGTCTTCCTGCGCGACAAGCTCGCTCACTTCAGCAGGCCGCCCTCTTGCGCCAGCACCACCAGATCCTTCTGCGGCCGCGCGCCGAGATGGGAGATGACCTCGCTCGCCGCCAGCGCGCCGAGGCGCAGCGCGGTTGCCGGATCGCGGCCGGTGGCATGGCCGAACAGGAAGCCGGCGGCGAACAGATCCCCCGCGCCGGTGGTGTCCACCACCTCGGCCACGGGATGGGCGGGAACGGTGACGGTGGCCTCGGCGGTGAGGAACACCGCGCCCTTCTCGCTGCGCGTCACCACCGCCTGGCGCGCGTCGCGGCGCAATTGCACCAGCGCGGCATCCACCTCGGCGGTCTCATAGAGCGACTTCACCTCGGCCTCGTTGCAGAACACGAGGTCCACCACGCCGGTGCGCAGCAGATCGAGGAATTCGGCGCGGTAGCGATCGACGCAGAAGGCGTCCGACAGGCTGAGCGCGACCTGGCGGCCCGCCCCGTGGGCGATCTCGGCGGCCTTCAGGAACGCCTGCTTGGCCGGCGGCGGGTCCCACAGATAGCCTTCCAGATAGGTGATGCCGGCGCTCGCCACCACGGCCGCGTCGATCTGCGCGGGGGTGAGGTTCTGCGCCGCGCCGAGATAGGTGTTCATGGTGCGCTCGCCGTCCGGCGTCACCAGGATGAGGCAGCGCGCGGTGGCCGGGCCCTCGCCGGCGGCGGGGGTGGCATAAGCGACGCCGGCGGCGCGGATGTCGTGGGCGAACACGGTGCCGAGCCCGTCCTGCCGCACCAGCCCGACGAAGCCGGCGCGCGCGCCGAACGAGGCGACGCCCGCCGCCGTATTGGCCGCCGAGCCGCCGGACACCTCGACGCCCGGCCCCATCGCGCCATAGAGCGATTCGGCGCGGGCCTCGTCGATCAGCGTCATGGAGCCCTTGGGCATCGCCTGGGCCAGGAGGAAATCCTCCTCGGCGCGGGCGATGACGTCGACGATCGCATTGCCGATGGTGAGCACATCGAGGTCGATGGAAGGCACGGGCGGGACACTCCTGGCGAAGACAACAGTTGCAGCGGTAGCACCCGTGTGCCGGATCGGGCAATCGCAACGCGCGAATTCCGCGCGCGCGGCGCCGGTTCGCGCCATTGAGCCGGGGATTGTCACCTGCGCTCACAAAAATTGACCCGCCATGCCGCCGCGCCATGTTACATGGCGGCAATCGCTGCGCGAATTTGGTTTGGCGCCTGGCTTGGAACGGACGAAGCGCGACCCCCCGCCGCTTCTCCGCCGCCTCCAGGCGGTAAACCGTCACAGAACCAGGGTGCGGGGGTCCCAAAGTATGGCACGCAAGTATTTCGGCACGGACGGCGTGCGTGGTCGCGCCAATGCCACGCTGACGGCGGATCTCGCCTTGCGGGTGGGCATGGCGGCCGGGCTGACCTTCCGCCGCGGCGAGCATCGCCACCGGGTCGTGATCGGCAAGGATACCCGCCTGTCCGGCTACATGATCGAGAATGCGCTGGTGGCGGGGTTCACCTCGGTCGGGCTCGACGTGCTGCTGCTGGGTCCCATGCCGACGCCTGCGGTGGGCATGCTCACGCGCTCCATGCGCGCCGACCTCGGGGTGATGATCTCCGCCTCGCACAATCTGTTCGATGACAATGGCATCAAGCTGTTCGGGCCGGACGGGTTCAAACTCTCCGACGCCATCGAGCTGGACATCGAGGACCTGATCGACGGCGACATGTCGCGCAAGCTCGCCAAGCCCACCGAGATCGGCCGCGCCAAGCGGCTGGAAGGGGTGCATGCGCGCTATATCGAATATGCCAAGCGCACCCTGCCGCGCGGCCAGTCGTTCGAGGGGCTGCGCGTGGTGGTGGACTGCGCCCATGGCGCCGCCTATCGCGTCGCGCCGGAGGCCCTGTGGGAACTGGGCGCGGACGTGATCGCCATCGGCGCCGAGCCGGACGGCATGAACATCAACCGCGACGTGGGGTCCACCTCCCCCGCCGCCCTTTCCGCCAAGGTGCGCGAAGTGCGCGCCGACATCGGCATCGCCCTCGACGGGGATGCGGATCGCGTGCTGATGGTGGACGAGAAGGGCCATATCATCGACGGCGACCAGATCATGGCCGTGGTGGCCGAGAGCTTTAAGGCCGACGGCCGCCTCTCGCGCAACGGCATCGTGGCCACGGTGATGTCCAACCTCGGCCTGGAACGCTATCTCGCGGACGTGGGCTTGACCCTCGCCCGCACCGCGGTGGGCGATCGCTACGTGCTCGAGCGCATGCTGGCCGACGGCTACAATGTGGGCGGCGAGCAGTCGGGCCACATCATCCTGTCGGATTATTCCACCACCGGCGACGGCCTGGTCGCGGCGCTCCAGGTGCTGGCGGTCGTCGCCGGCACGGAACGCCCGGTCTCGGAAGTGTGCCACCGCTTCGAGCCGCTGCCGCAGATCCTCAAGAACGTGCGCTACCAGTCCGGCGCGCCGCTGGAGAACGAGAACGTCCGGGTCGCCATCGCCGATGCAGAGCGGCGCCTCGCCAATCACGGCCGGCTGCTGATTCGCCCCTCGGGCACCGAGCCGGTGATCCGCGTCATGGGCGAAGGCGACGACCGGGACCTCGTGGAGACCGTGGTCGACGAGGTGATCGACGCCCTGAAACGGGTCGCCGCCTGAGGCCGCACCAGGCCCGCATCGGCGGGCGGACGGGGGCGTGAAAGAGATTTGTTAGGGTTAACGGGCATTTAAGCATCTGCTGACAAGGTCTGACGGCGCGGGACGGAAACCTCCCGCCCCCGTTCGGATCCTCGCCATGATGCCCCTGCCCTCGCCCCGCCCCGCCCTTCTCGCCCTCGCGATGCTGCTGCTCGCCTCCGTGAGCCAGACCTCCGCGAGCCTGGCGGCCGACCTGCCGCCCGGTTTCCTCGGCAAGGCCGGCGATTTCACGCTGAACGCGCCCGAGGTGGAGGACGATGCGCCCTCCGGCTGGTACTTCCGCGCCGACACGGGCTATGCCGCCACTTCCGCCGCCACGCGCGCCGGCGCCCTGGCGTTTCCCGTCAGCAGCGAGGGCGACACATGGACCCTCGGCGGCGGCATCGGCTATCGCCTTCTGCCGTGGCTGCGCACCGATTTCACCATGGATTACATGGCGCCGTTCAATGCGGCGGCCAGCGGCGGCGGCGTGCAGATCTCCGCGACCACCGCGCTCGCCAGCGCCTATTGGGACATCGCCACCTGGAACGGCCTCACCCCCTATGTGGGCGGCGGCCTGGGCTTCGGCATCGTCTCGCTGGAGCGCGATCCGTTCCTGGCGGTGGGCGGCATCCATACGCAGGATTGGCGGTTCACCTGGGAATTGGCGGCCGGCGTCAGCTGGGCGATCACGCCGGGCCTGAGCCTCGACGTCGGCTATCGCTATCTCTCCATCGAGATGCCGGGCGTTTCCGCCCTGGCCAGCACGCCGATGGTGCAGGATATCGACGCCCATCAATTCCGCATCGGCGTGCGCTACGCGCTGAAATGAGACCGGCGCCCCAGCGGCGCCTTTCGTCCCGTGCAGAAGACCCTCAGCGGTTGCGGGCGCGCGCCGCCATGAGCTGCTTGATGCGCTCGACCACCGACTGCGGCTCATAGGGACGGGACAGGTGCGGGCCCTGGTCGCACAGTTCGGCGGCTTCGTTCGCGGCCTTGGCCGGCGTGCCGGCGAGAATGACCTCGATCGCCGGATGGTTCTCCCGCACGAACGCGGCCAGGGCGAAGCCCGCGAGCCGGCCCGGGGCGGCCACATCGGCCAGCATCACATCGAAGGGTTGCTCCGCATTGGTCAGCAGGTCGAGCGCTTCGTCCGCGCTCGCGGCCTCCGCCACCTGATAGCCGCACGTGCGCAGATATTCGGCCAGCACATGGCGCACCACGATGTCCGCGTCCAGGACGAGGACACGCGGCCGCTCCTCCACAAGGGTTTCAGCTTCGCTCATATGTTCTCCTTCGAAGAGGGATCCAGCATGGCCGAAATGCGCGCCACCGCGTCCGCCAGCGCATAAGGCTTGGAAATGAAGGCGGTCGCGTCTCCGCTCTCCAACCGATCAAGATGCCCGGATGTGATCAGCACCGGCAGGTCCGCCCGCTCGCGCTTCAGCCATTGCGCAAACGCGATGCCATCGAGCACACCCGGCATGCGGACGTCCGTGAACACGAGATTCACCGCAATGCCGGAGGCGAGCGCGAGCACCGCCTCTTCGGCGGAGGCCGCTTCCACCACGCGGAACCCTTGGTCGCGCAGCGCTTCCGCGATCACCAGCCGGACCAGGGGTTCGTCCTCGACGACGAGAATTGTGCGGGGCACGTCATCCAAATGCGGTAAGTGCTCCTTCATGGCGCCCAATGGCCGGTTCCCCCTCAGACCTGTTCGGGAAAAACGGCGGCGCCCATTTATGGTTCCGCTCCAGGTGTAAAAATCCGACGGGGTCGTACGCGGCTAATTGGCCTCGTCCGAGGGGGGCGCCAGGCCCTCTTCGCGAAACTTGCGCACCGCCGCGGCACGGCGCACGTGCTCGGCGAGATCCGCCAGGAAGGCGCGGGCGATGGCGGCGTCGAACCCCTCGATGAAGCTCATCGCCGAAATGTTTTCAAACGGCGGGGAGATCACCTCCGCCCGCTTGCCGTCCGCATCGAGGAAGGTGGCGCCGAACCAGATGGTGGAGCCCTCTTCGCCCCCCTGCCCGGTCTCATGGGCGCCGAACACGCGAAACTTGTCCGCGCCGAGATCCTTCGCGGCACGCTCCACCTGATCCCAGCGCATCACGCGGTGCCCGGCGCCGGGCTGCTTCTGGTCCGTCCGATGGTCGATCATCACGCCCTCCCTGCGCCGAGGGTCGGCGGACGGGCGCAAATGTCAAGGCGCGCCTCGCGCAGGAAACCGTCTTCCCGATCAGGGAAACTGGAACGCCCGCTCGAAGCCGACCCCGACGGTGATCTGGTTGGTCCCGTCCAGGCGCTTGGTGATCGGGCTCGCCGCCGCCGACCCGACCAGCCGGTCGTAGCCGCCGAACATGCTGGCGGTCCATTCGGGCGACACCTCATAGCTGACCGAGCCCGCAAGCCCCGCCGATTTCGCGCCCGCGGCCGCCTCATAGACCGGCAGCGTGGGATTGAGCGCCGCCGTCACCGCGCCGACGCCGAACTCGGTCTGCATGGCATTGGCGTCCGCCAGATTGAGACGCGGGCCGATGGCGAAGGTGAACTTGTCCATCGTATGCACGACATCCATGGCCAGCGTGCCGGTGAGGCCGTCGCCGCCGTTCACGCCCTGGCGCAGCTCGACGCGGGTGCGGATGACATGGTCGATGGGCCAGAACTCGGCGAACCCGCCGAGTTCGATCGCGGAGGAATAGCCCGGCAGCCCCGGCAGGGCGCCGCTCGGCCGGGAATCGCGCAAGGACGCGAGCGGGCCGAGCGAGAGGCCGCCGAAGCTGAGCATCGATACGGAAAAATCATCGTCCGGCGCGCTGAAGGTCGCGGGTTCGTCGGCGCGGCGAATGTCGAAACTCGGCATGAAGCTGGGCCCCACCTTGGACGTGCCGGGAAAGCTCGGGGCGCTTGCCAGCGTGCCGCCGATGGACACGATCCAGCCGGCACCGGCCTCTTCCCCATCGCCCGCGCGGGCCTCGGGCGGCCGGCCCATGGCGACCGCGAGGGCAAGGGGCACGAGCAGCAGCGCGGTCGGCCGCAGCCGCCGCGCGCGGCCATTATTCCGGGCTTTCAGCGACACGGGACACCTTGATCGCGAATTTCTTGATGCGATGCCAAAGGCTCCGCTCGGTGATGCCCAGCCGTTCGGCGGCCCGCGCCTGGACCCCGCCCGCCTCCTTCAGGGCTTCGAGAACGAAATCCCGCTCGATCCGCGCCAATTCCCCATCGAGATCCGACGGCAGGGCACGCGCCTCGCCGCCGGGACCGCCGTCGAGGCCGAACAGCAGCAGGTCCTTCTCCCCAACCTCGCTGCCGCGCGCGACGATGGCGGCGCGCTCCATGCTGTTCTGCAATTCGCGGATGTTGCCGGGCCAGGGATATTGGGTCATGGCGGCGATGGCGCCCGCCGTGAGCCCGGTGATGCGCTTGCCCATGTCCTGCGCCGCCTGCTGCAGAAAATGGGTCGCGAGAAGGGCGATGTCCTCCCGCCGCTCCCGCAGCGGCGGCAGCGTGATGGGGAACACCGCGAGGCGGTAATACAGGTCCATGCGGAACCCGCCGGCGGCGATCTGCTTGTGCAGATCCTTGTGGGTGGCGGCGATGATGCGCACGTCCACCTTCACGCTCTTGCTGCTTCCCAGGGGCTCGAAGCATTGTTCCTGGATCGCGCGGAGCACCTTGGCCTGCACCGGCAGCGGCATGTCGGCGATTTCGTCGAGAAACAGCGTGCCCCGGTCGGCGGCGGTGAAGCGGCCGTCGCGGCTTCCGGTCGCCCCCGTGAAGGCGCCCTTGATATGGCCGAACAATTCGCTCTCGATCAGCGTCTCGGGGATCGCCGCGCAATTGACGGCGACGAACGGCAGGTCGCGGCGCGGACTGTTGTAGTGGATGGCGCGGGCGACCAGTTCTTTGCCGGTGCCGCTTTCGCCCTGGAGCAGAACGGTCGCCCGGCTCTGCGCCACCTCGCTGACCTGCCGCAGCACCTCGGCGAACGGCGGGCTGCGGCCCACCAGATTGTCGAATTTGTAGCGCCCTTCCAGCTCGGTCCGCAGCCGGGCATTCTCGCTGACCACGGCGCGGATCTTGAGCGCGCGCTCGATGGTGGCGACCACCTCGTCCAGCTCGAACGGCTTGGCCACATAATCGAACGCACCGTCCTTCACCAGATCGACCGCGCCGCGCACCGTCGCATAGGCGGTCATGATGATGACCGGCAGCTCGGGGCGCCCCTCCTTCAGCGCGTGGAGCAGGTCCCGCCCGGTTCGACCGGGCATCCGCAAATCGCTGAGCACCGCGTCCACCGCATGGGTCTTGCAATAGGCGAGCGCGGCATCGACCGTGTTCACCGAAGCGGCGTCGAACCCGCGTTCCACGAGCGCGGCTTCCAACACTTCGCCCAGGCGGAGCTCGTCATCGACGACAAGGATATTGGGTGCCATTCGGCCTTCTCATCATGCGTGCAAGGGCAGATGGATGGTGAAGATCGTCCCGCCGGTGGGCGCGTCACGATACTCCACGGTTCCCTCGTGCGCCTGCACTGTCGCCTGAACCTTGGCCAGTCCAAGGCCGGTGCCGTTCACTTTGCTGGTGACGAACGGCTCGAAGACGCGGTCGCGCATCTCGGGTGCCACGCCCGGACCATTGTCCTCGATCTCGATGCCGACGCCGCCGGCCTCCGGGACCACCCGCGCGATGATGTGGCCGCCCTGCGGCGCGGCGTCGGCCGCGTTCAGCAGCAGGTTCAGCAACGCCTGATACAGCCGGTCGGCATCGCCCATCACGCGGACCGGATCGTCGGGCAAACGCACGGCCAGCGTCACCTGGCGCCGCTGCAGTTCCGGCGCCGCAAAATCGAGCACCGGGCGAACCACATCCGATACCAATTCGATGAGGACGTGCTCACATTGGGCCGGCCGCGCGTAATCGAGCAATTCCTGAACCAGGCGCTCGATGCGGTTCACCTCGTCCAGCACGAAGGTCATCAGCCGATCCTCGCCCGGCGCCATCTGCGTCTTGCGGCGCACCAGCTCGGTCGAGGTCTTGATGATGCCGAGGGGATTGCGAATTTCGTGGGCGATCACCGCCGCCGCCTCGCCGAGGGTGGCGAGCTGGGCGCGATGGCGCATCTCCGCCTCCAGACGGCGCAGGGTTTCGAGCTGCGCGGTCATGGCATTGAAGCTTCGCGCCAGGTCCTCGATCTCGCGCCCGCCCTCCTCCCGCACGCGGGTGTGGTAATCCCCCTCCGCGACGGCGCGCACGCCGCGCGTGAGCGCGCGCAGCGGGTCGCTGAGCCGGCGCGACATCGCCATGCCCACGAGCAGCGAGAGCAGGCCCGCGATGCCGGCCAGCGCGATGAACAGCCAGAGGGTTCCGAGACGTTCGAAGGCCGCGGGCACGCCGGTGAGGCGACAGGCGATGATGCCGACGAGCCGCTGGCGATCATCGCGAAGCGCGGCGAAGGCCACCGCCGAGCCGTTGTTGACCCGATGGGGCAGCAACGCGCTGTCCGCCCCGGCGCGCAGCTCGGCCAGGACATTGGGCGGCACCTCGAACGCCGGACCGCCGCCGCGCGCGAGATCCCGCAACTGCCCTTTCTCGGACACCTCGATCAGATGCAGGTCCAGGGAACGTATGCTTTGCGGCGCGTTGAAGAATTGCTCGTCGAGCACATTGGCGACGAACAGGAAGGCATCCACCCCGCCGATCCGCAGTGCCTGCACCGCGCCGACCATCATGGCCGGCTGTCCTTGCTCCTTGACGAAGAAGATCGATGCGACCGGTTCGCGCGGCAGCGGTTGAAGCAGCTCGATGTCTCCGGCCGAGAACAGAACCTTGCCGTCTTCGGTATAGAGACGCACGAAATCATAGCCCACGGAGGCCAGCAGATCCGCGAACGGGCCGATGGGGTCCGCCCCGCCGGCATAGACACCGGTGCTCTGGCGCGACAGGGCAGCGGCGACGATGGCGGTTGCGTGCTGGGCTTCCTCCTTGCCCTCCGTGGCCTCATTGGCCAGGAAATGCGCGATCTCGCCGATCCATTGCTCCACATTGCGCTCGAACGCGGCGGAAATGACCTGCGCCGCGATGAAGCTCGCGATCAGAACCGGGGGAACGCTCACCAGCAGAAACGACAGGGTGAGGCGCAGGCGCAGCGGCAGCCGGGACCACCAGGCGAATGCGGTTTGCCGGCATTGCGTCATGGCGGGTTCAATGCCCGCCCTTGCCCGTAGCGCCGTCGCAACGCGGCAGCACCGCGGGCGCGCGGCTCCAGACCAGGGCTCGCCCGAGCGCCTTCACGCCCACGAATCCAGTGACGGCAAGGGAATCCTTGCCGTTCTGCTGGATTGCCGCGCTATAGCGCGCGCCGCGTTCGGGATCATAGATCCAGCCACCCTCCCAGCCGTCTGCCTGTGGCACGAGGCCGGCGATCACCTCGACACCGCACAGCGGCCGGCCGCGCAGGGTTTCATCGGCATTGTCTTCGTCGCGCACGGGCAGGCCCGCCTCGTCCCGGGGTGTCTTCAGCCACACAATATGCCCGCACAGCGTGGTGCCGCACAGATGCAGCTCTACGGCCGCCTCGCCATCGTCGGTGAGCCAGACCCCGGAGATGTCGGGCGCCGCAGCGACCCCGGAAGCCGAGGCGAGAAGAAGGGCGGCGGCGATCAATCGACGCATGAAGGATGCTCCAGAACGCGGGCGGGGCGATGGGCATGCTCGGCCTCGTCCTCGGCGCCGATGAGGCCGACGCCGAACAGGATCAGCACGATGCCGGCGCACGCGCGCGCATCGATGGTTTCGCCGAAGGCCATCCATGCCACCAGGGGCACCGTGACATAGCTGAGCGCGGTCAGCGGAAACGCGCGGCTCAAGGTGCTCCCCTGGAGCACCATCATCCAGAGCACATAGGTCACGATATAGAGCGCGACCGCGATCCAGGCCGCCGGCGTGGCGCAGGCCGCTGCCAGGAAAGCGCCCCCGAGGGGAAGATCGCCGATCGCCTGGGCGCTCGCCTTGAAGGCGATCTGGGTCGCCGTATCGGCGGCGAGGAAGGTCGCGAACAGCAGGAGGGCGGAGGGATTGACGCTTGCCAGGGGCTTCATGGGGCGCGCCTTTCCCGCTCACGCCGCAGGTCCGGGTCCCAGCGCGGAAACGACAACAGCGGCGCCGCGAGGCGGATCGCCTGATGGATCAGGCGATTGCGGTGCTTCACCAGATGCACGCGCGGTTCCAGCGCGCTGCCGAACCGCAGCTTGGAGGCATAGGCGGTCTGTCCGGTCTGGAGATAGCGGCGCCCGATGCGCTGGCAGAAGCGCACATTCTCCAACCAGCTCAGGGCATAGAGGTCGTGGTCGGGGCCAAGCGGGTAGGCCATGCCGAGGAATTTGTCGATGACGCGATCGCCCTCGATGAGCAGCAGGTTGAAGGCCGCGAGCACCCCGTCCACACGATAGCAGGCGAATACCGCCTGCCCGCCAAGGGCGGCCGCGATGCGAGGAAAGTAATCGCCGGGCAATTCCTCGAAATCGCCGTAGCGCACCTGGCTGCGGGTGCGGGTGGACTCGTAGAGGGCGCCGATCTCGCGCTCGATCCCGGCGATCGAGGTGCGCCATTCCACGTCCACCTTGCCCGCCCGCCGCAGCTTGCGGCGCAGATCCTTCCGGGTCGCCGCCGACAGGCGCGCAAGATAGGCGTCGAGATCGCGGCAACCGGCGAGATCCAGCACCGCGACCGGCAGGCTCTCGATGGGCACATAGCCGGCGGCGGACAGCGCGGGCGAAAGACGCTCCAGGTCCGGCGCGGCGAGATCCTTGAAGGCGATCAGCGACGCGCCCTGCCGCCGCGCCTGCGCCTCCACGGCCTGGCACAGGGCGGCGGCCACCTGCCGGCGTTCGCCCGGCGCAACGCGCGGGTGCAGGGAGAGGGGGCAGCGCTCGGTGAAGGGCGAGCCGACGCCGAGCATCCGCCATTCCATCAGGCCCGGCGCCCGCGCGGCGATGGCCGCGCCGACCCGGCCCGGGAGGCCGTCCTGAAAGGGCGTGTCCAGGCGATATTTCAGCGTGAAAAGGCACGCGCCGGCGACAAATCCGCTGCCATCGTTCACCGTGACCGCCGCAAGCTCCATCGCCTGCGGCGGATCGATCTCGCAGGTCCGCAGATAGTCCCAGCCTTCGCTCTCGCCCGGCCGGTCCGCGTCCCAGTCCGCTTTCTCGATGGCGCGGATGCCCGGCATGGTGCCGCCGGTGAAGGCGGAGGCTGCGAGAGGCACGGAGGCAGGCCACGGGGCGAGAAGAGCCTCATGCGACATGGACCACCTCCGCTTTCTCGCGCATCGCCGGTGTCTGCCGGCGTGGACCGGCCGGATGGGCGGGCAGCACCGGCGCCGCGACGATGGCCTGCGCGAAGGCCACCACCTTTTCGGTGACGAGGCGATGCTGACGGTCCAGCGTCACCAGATGATAGCTGTCCTCCAGCACCAGGGATTCCACCGGCCCGCCCAGCCGGCGCTGGAGGAAGAAGGCGTTATCGAGGCTCGCGACGTCGTCGTGGCGGGCATGGACGATGAGGGCCGGCTGGCGGATCTCGGGCAGGCGCGGCTTCAGCGCTGCAACGAGCCGCCAGAGCTGGCGCAGCGCCTGGGCGGGTGTCGCCAAGATCCCGGCATCCCCGTTTCCCTGCCGCAAGGCGCGGGCGACGATGCCGCGCGTGCGCTCGTCCTTCAGGCCATAGGGCTCGCGCTCGACGAACCGATAGCGCCGGCCGAGGGGCGTATTGATGAGCAGGCGCAGCAGGAAGCTGTAGCGCGGGATCGACCAGCCGTCGTATCGCAAGGTCGGGGCCAGCATGATGAACGCCCGCACCCGCTGCGGCTGGCGCGCCGCCAGAAGCGCGGCCAGCAGCGCGCCCATGGATAGGCCCCCGACCAGAACGTATGCGCACCGCGCCTCCAGCGTGGCGAGGGCCGCCTCGGCGCTGGCGTACCAATCCTCGAACGAGGTCGCGGCAAGCGCGTCCTCGCTGCCGCCGTGGCCTGCGAGCTGGCAGCACAATACGGTCATGCCGGCGGCCGCGAGCCGGCGCGCCACCTGGCGCATCTCCGCCGGCGTGCCGCCGAGGCCGTGGATGAGCAGGACGCCGGCCGGGCCGCCTTCCAGCAGCAGGCTACGATCGATGGACATGCGCATTCCTCAGAGGCTGGTGGCGACAAGGGCGACGCCCGCTGTGACGAGAACGGCGCCGGCATATTGGCGCCGCCCGATGCGCTCGTTCAGCCACAGGTGGCTCGCGAGCGTGATGCCGAGGATGTTGAGGCTGGCGAGCGGGAAGGCGATGGCCAGCGGCACGAGCGCGAGAATACGCGTCCACACCAGGAATTCCAGGGCATAGATCGCCAGCCCCGCCAGCAGCCAGGGTTCGCTCACGAGCGACAGCGCGAACAGGCCGGCGCCCACCGCGCGCGCCGCCGGCAGCCGGTTCGCCCCCAGCTTGAACGCGAGCTGGCCGGACACATCGCAGGCGATGGAGAGCGCGAACAAGGCGATGATGGATGTCTTCATTGAAGAATAGATTCCATGGTCCTGAGTATCCGAAGGTTGGTGCCCGCGTTGATGGGGTTCGGATCCCGCGCGGGCACCGGGCGCTGCGTGCGGTCGCCATAGGCGAGCAGCGCGCGCACCAGTCCGCTGCCGCGGTCCGGCGAATAGTCGCCGCACACATCCATGCCGAGCACTCGGCGGCGATGGGCGATGAGCGCCACGGCCGCGTGCACCTGATCGAGCTTCAGCCGGCCCTGATCCCAATTGGTGATCGCCTCGTCGGCGCCGAGCACGTCCTTGTCGAGCGTGATCCACACCGGGGCGTCCGGCAGGCTGCGCGTGATCGCGTCGATCCGGCCCAGCCAATCCCCCTCCCCCACCCCGCGCCAGCGCATGCCCGCGCGCGACGTGCCGGCGGTGGCGAAGGCGCCGGGGCTCTCGAAGGCGGGGCCGGCGTAGAAGGTGCGCGCGGAGGCGAGCGGGTGCACTTCCAGCCGGCCCGCGCGCAATGCCGCAAGATCGGCGCCTTTGACCTGCGGCGAGAGCAGATCGGCGCTGCACGGGCCGATGGTCACGACCCGCGCCACCTGCGGCAGATCCAGCGCGCGGCACACCCAGGAGCCGCAATTGATGCTGCGCGGCCAGCGCGTCCAGTCCGGGTGATTGTCGAAATGAACGATGCTGACCGGCCGGTCGAGCCGGGCGATGAAAAGCAGGCTCAGGTGGTGGAAATCGCCCGAGCCGTACAAATAGATCTCGTTCGGCTCGGCCGGGCCGAGGCGCTCGCCCAGCGCCCGAAGCGCGGCGCGGTTCGCCAGCAGGCGAAGCCGCGGCGCAAGATCGCGGGCGCAGATCAGATCGCCGCCCACGGTATCCAGCCAGCCCTGAACCGGCGCCTGCCCGACCACCGCACCGTCGAGATCGATCACCCGCATCCGCATGGAGGTCACCGCAGGGTGACGCGGGTGAAGAGCTGGTCCAGCAGCGCCAGGGCCAGATCGATCTCGCCGTAGGACATGGTGAGCGCGGGCGCGAGCGTGATGACGTTCTTATGGTAGCCGCCGACGTCGAGCACCAGGCCAAAACGCTCCCCGCCATGGACGAGATCGCCCTTCAGCCCTTCGTCCGCGATGCGATCCATCAGCGCCTTGGAGGGCGTGTAGCTGTCGTGCGGCTCGCAGATTTCCACCCGCAGCGCCATGCCGAGGCCGTCCACATCGCCGACCATGGGATGCTTGGCCTTCAGTTCCTGAAGGCCGGCGAGGAAATAGGCGCCCTTCTCCATGACGCTGGTGGCGAAATCCTCCTCGCGCATCATCTTCATGGCTTCCAGCGCCACCGCCGTGCCGAGCGGGTTGGCGTTGAAGGTGGAATGGGTGGACCCGGCGGGGAATACCTGCGGGTTGATCAGCTCCTCGCGCGCCCAGATGCCGGACAGGGGATTAAGGCCATTGGTGAGGGCCTTGCCGAACACCAGCACATCCGGCTGGACGCCGAAATGCTCGATCGACCACAGTTTTCCGGTGCGGTAGAAACCCATCTGGATTTCATCCACCACCAGCAAAATGCCGTGCTTGTCCAGCACGCGCTTCAGTTCGGGGAAGAAATTCGCGGGTGGAATGACGTATCCGCCGGTGCCCTGGATCGGCTCGACATAGAAGGCGGCGTATTCACACTTGCCGGCCTTGGGGTCCCACACGCCGTTATATTCGCTTTCGAACAGGCGTTCGAACTGCCGGACGCAGAGCGCGCCGTATTCTTCCTTGCCCATGCCGCGCGGGCCGCGAAAATGATAGGGGAAGGGAATGAACTGCGCGCGCTCGCCGAAATGACCGAAGCGGCGGCGGTAGCGATAGGACGAGGTGATGGCGGAAGCGCCGAGCGTGCGGCCGTGATAGCCCCCCTCGAATGCGAACATCAGGCTTTTCCCCTCCGATGCATTGCGCACCAGCTTCAGGGAATCCTCGACCGCCTGCGCCCCGCCGACGTTGAAATGCACCCGCCCCTTGCGGCCGAACCGCTCCTGCGCCCCGACGGCGATCTCGGCCGCAAGCTCGATCTTCTCGCGATGCAGATACTGGCTCGCGACCTGCGGTAGGCGGTCGAGCTGCCGCCGCATGGCCTCGTTCAGGCGCGGGTTCGCATAGCCGAAATTGACCGCCGAATACCACATCTGAAGATCGAGATAGGCGCGGTCCTCATCATCATAGATGAAGGATCCCTCGCATCGCTCGAAGATCTTAGGCGCCTCGCTGTAGTGCACCGTATCGCCATGGGAGCAATAGGCCGCTTCGAGCGCATGAAGGCGCGCCCGCTCTTCTGCGAGGGTGTCGGCGGCGGTGGCGAGCGTGCGATCAAGCATGAAGATCCTCGAACTGCGGGCGGGTGAAGGAAGAAAGGGCGGGCATGACCGGCCGGTCGCGGGAGGTGATGAAGCTCAAGGCATCGGCGAACCCCGCGATCTTCCTGTGAGGAATGCCCTGCGCCGCGCAGAAGGCGGCCAGCTCGCCCTTGGCGAGGACGAAATCGGCCTTGCGGGCGAGGCAGAAATCGGAGCGCCCGTCGCCGATCAGGATCACGCGCCGGTCGGCCGGCACGGCGGCGCATTTGCAGGTGCCGCTGCCGCACCGCTCCCCCTGGGTGGAGAATTCCGCGCGCCACCCATCCGCGCCCACCTGGATCATGCGGTTGCTGACCACAGGAAGATCGATGCCGTGCGCATGCAGCAGATGCACGATCGCCAGATCGAACCCGTCGGAGACGACGGAGAGCGTGGCGCGGCGCAGCCAGGCGGCGGTGGCGAAGCGGATGAAGTCGGGATCGAGCGTCACGCCCGCCAGCACGGCATGAAGGTCCTGCGGCCGGGCCCGGATCAACGCGACCTGGCGGGAAAGGCATTCCCGCGAGCCGATGCGGCCGGCCCGCCATTCCGCCTCGATATCCTCCCAACCCGGATCGGCGAACGCCGCGAGCAGCAGATCGGTGGTGTCGACGGGACTGATGGTGCCGTCGAAATCAAGGGCAAAATGCGTATGCATGAAACCTCGCGCTCATCTGCGGAGGACATCGCAAAGCCTATGCCAGACTAATTTTCTATATTTTTCAATTGATTATGGAAACTCGCCGCGCGGCACCGGCTCCAAAACCTGTAGCCGCCACCGATCTTTGGAGGTGCGGGCATCGCTCCCGGCGGTTTCCGGGCACCAGCCTGAATGCCGCGCCGGTCGGCTGGCCTCACTTGGAGCAGAGCCCAGCCGGTGCCCTAGGCCCCGGCAACATTGCTGCTATGCAGCATTCACGACACTGGGATTTTGCAGTGCGGGATATGCTGTGTTAATTCTAGCCAACTTTGCTCTGCCGCGAACCGTTTTCCGATCTGCCATGAACCATCTTCAACAGCTCCAGACCGCCGTACTCCTGGCGGCCTCCCTGTGCTTCGTCGCGGGGGTGGCGCAGACCCAGGCGGCCCTGTCCGCGTCCCGCTCCGCCCCTCAGCTTGAACTTGCCGTCGCGCGCGCGGCCAGCAACATCGTCTGGCATCTGGAGCAGGCCTCCCGCATGGAAAGCGCGGACCCGCTGGCGGCCGTCTTCGTCAATTGATCAGCTGAGCGGCCGGATCACTCCGGCAGGGTCGCGGCCAGCTGGGCCGCCGCGCGCATCAGGTGCGGCAGGAGCGCTTCGGCCTTTTCGAGGGAGAAGCGCGGCACCGGGCCGTGGCACGCCACCGCGCCCACGATCTCGCCGCGCCCATCCTTCACCGGCACCGCGATGGCGCACAGGCCCTCCAGGAATTCCTGGTCGTCGGTGCTGTAGCCGCGCTGCGCGATGCGCTCCAGCTCCTCTTCCAGCGCCGCGACGCTGGTGAAGGTGTTGGGCGTGTGCGCCTTGAGGTGGAGCGTCTGCAAGATCCGCCGACGCTGGCTGGGGCGCATGGCCGAGAGGAACAGCTTGCCGCTGGCGGTGCAATGCATGGGCACCCGCGAGCCGACCTCCAGATGCATGCGCAGCGGCCAGCTGGCCTCCACGCGATCGAGATAGACCGCCTCGTTGCCGACCCGGGTGACGAAATTGCAGGTCTCGCCCGCCACTTCCACCAATTGTTCGAGAATGCCGCGCCGCTCCGAGCTTACGGAATTGCGCAGCATGTCGAAGCCCATGCGCAGGAAGCGCGGACCGGCGGCGAAGCGGCGCCCGTCCGGGTCCCGCAGCAGATAGGATTCGGCCTCGAGCTTCTGGCACAGGCGGTGAACCGTGGGCTTGGGCAGGCTCAGGCGGATGCACAATTCGGGCACGCCGAGGGGCACCGGGGAGCGTGCCACCTCGCCGAGCAGATGGAGCGCCCGCAGCATGGCCGAGGCGCCGTCGCGTTCGTCCGTTTTTTCCGGCTTTCTGCTGACGTCCGCCATTCCACTGTCTCGCCTGCTGCACTGCGGAGCAACCCTTAAAGGCTTGCGCGGCCAAATCAAAGAGCCGCGCGTCCTGGTGCTGCGGATGCACACGACCTTCCGCAATGCACAACAAAAATCTCATTTAATGAGACGTTTCGTTTCATTTATTGGATTGACTCCCCTCCGACCTTCGTCGCATCGTAGGTTCCGCAGAGAGGAAACTGCCAATGCAAGCCGAGGAATACTTCGACTTCGTCGTCATCGGCGCGGGGTCGTCAGGATGTGTGCTGGCCAATCGCCTCAGCGAAGACGGCAAAAGCCGCGTGGCGCTGGTAGAAGCTGGCCCGAGAGACACGAACCCTTGGATTCACGTGCCCATCGGCTATGGGAAGACCATGTGGAACGACCGCCTCAACTGGCGATTTCACACGGAACCTGAGCCAACCATGGGCGGACGCAGCATTTACTGGCCGCGTGGCCGCGTGCTCGGCGGGTGCTCGTCCATCAACGGTCTGGTGGTGGTGCGCGGACAGCGCGAGGATTACGACGGCTGGGCCGCGCGCGGGGCGGCGGGCTGGGGCTGGCAGGATGTGCTGCCCTATTTCAAGAAGCTCGAAGACAACCAGTCCTTTGCCGCAGATCCGCTGCACGGCACGGGCGGCCCGGTCACCATCAGTTCCATTCCCCGAAAGCACGAATTGATTGAGGCGGTGAAAGCCGCTGGGCGCGCCCTCGGCGTGCCGGAAACGGACGATTTCAACGGCGCCACCCAGGAGGGCGTCGGCTATTTCCAGCTCACCACCCGCAACGGCATGCGCGTGAGCGCGGCGAAAGCCTATCTCGCCCCGGCGCGGGGGCGGCCCAACCTCACCATCTTCACCGAGGCGCAGGCGCGCCGCGTGCTGTTCGAGGGCATGCGGGCAAGCGGCGTCGAGCTGAGCATCGCCGGCGGCATCCGCACGCTGAAGGCGCGGCGCGGGGTCATTCTCTCGGCCGGCGCAGTCCAGTCGCCGCAAGTGCTCATGCTCTCGGGCATCGGCCCGGCGGCGCACCTGCAGGAAAACGGCATCGCGGTGAAAGTCGACAGCCCCGGCGTCGGCGGCAATCTGCAGGATCATCTGCAATTGCGCCTGCTCTATCGCTGCACCAAGCCCATCACCACCAATGATGCGCTGAATTCGCTCACGGGGCGGCTGCGCATGGGGCTGGAATATCTGCTGTTCCGTGGCGGGCCTCTCGCCATCGGCATCAACCAGGGCGGGTTGTTCACGCGCGTCCTGCCGGACTCCAAGACCCCGGACATCCAGTTTCACATCGGCACGCTCTCCGCCGACATGGCCGGGGGCAAGGTGCACGAGCATTCCGGCTTCACGCTTTCGGTGTGCCAGTTGCGCCCGGAAAGCACCGGCACCGTGCGCCTCGGCTCAGCCGATCCGCTCGCGGCGCCCAGGATCACCGCGAATTACCTCGCCACGGAGACCGACCGGCGCTGCGCGGTGGCGAGCCTGAAATTCGCCCGCGCGCTCGCCGCCACCGAGCCGCTGCGCAGCTATGTGGCCGAGGAAAAGCTCCCCGGCCCCGGTGTCACCGACGACGAAGGCCTGCTTGGCTTCGCCCGGGACTATGGCGCCACCATCTTCCACCCCGCCGGCACCTGCCGCATGGGGGCCGACGTGGACCCGGACGCGGTGGTGGATCCGCGCCTGCGGGTGCGCGGCGTCGAGGGCCTCTGGGTCGTGGATTGCTCCGTCATGCCGGCGGTCACCTCCGGCAACACCAATATTCCCGCGATCATGATCGGAGAAAAAGCCGCCGACATGATCCGCGAGGACAGCCTGAACAACAGCACAGGGCGAGACAACGCCCCAAAACAAACCAAGGACGGGAGGAATACACCATGGCAGGACACGCAGGAGCTTCAAGCCGCGAGTTAAGGCGGGTTGTCGGCGCCAGCCTCATCGGCGCAACCATCGAATGGTATGACTTCTTTCTCTACGGCATCGCCGCGGGCATCGTCTTCAACAAGCTGTTCTTCCCCGGCGACGACCCGGTGGTGTCGATCCTGCTGGCCTATACCACGTTCGCCGTCGGTTTCGTGGCGCGGCCCATCGGAGGCCTGATCTTCGGCCATTTCGGCGACAAGCTCGGCCGCAAGACCATGCTCATCATGACCTTGATGATCATGGGCGTCGCCACGGTGGCGATCGGCCTTCTGCCCACCTATGCGCAGATCGGCGTCACCGCGCCCATCCTGCTGCTGCTCCTGCGGGTCGCGCAGGGCATCGGCATCGGCGGCGAATGGGGCGGAGCGGTTTTGATGGCGTACGAATACGCGCCGGAGAACAAGCGCGGCCTCTACGCCTCGATCCCGCAGATCGGCCTCGCGCTCGGCCTGTGCCTCGCCTCGGGCGTCACGGCGCTCATGTCCATGCTGCCGGACGAGCAATTCATGTCCTGGGGCTGGCGCATCGGCTTCGTCGGCTCCGTCGCGCTCATCGTGGTCGGCATGTATATCCGCCTCAAGGTGCACGAGACGCCGGAATTCGAGCAGGTGAAGGCCAACAACCAGGAAGCCACCATTCCCTTCTTCACCCTGCTGCGCGAGTATCCGCGCAATGTCCTGCTGGGCATGGGCGTGCGCTATATCGACGGCGTGTTCTTCAACGTCTTCGCCGTGTTCTCCATCGTCTATCTGGCGAACTATGTGAAGGTGCCGCGCACGTCCACCTTGTGGCTGGTCACAGTGGCCGCGTTCGTCATGGTGTTCACCATTCCCATGTTCGGCCGGCTGTCGGATCGCTGGGGGCGCCCGCGCACCTATGCCGTCGGCTCCCTGCTCCTGGCGCTCTCGGTCTATCCGGCCTTCTGGCTGATGTCCTCGGGCTCCATGCCGCTGATCGCGCTCGGCATCATCTTCCCGTTCGGGGTGCTCTACGCCATGTGCTACGGGCCGGAAGCCGCCTTGTTCTCGGACCTGTTCGACGCCCGGGTGCGCTATACCGGCATCTCGTTCGTCTACCAGTTCTCCGGCATCGTCGCGAGCGGCATCACCCCGATCATCGCCACCTATCTGCTCGCCCAGGGCAACGGCCTGCCGTGGCACGTGTGTGCCTATGTGGTCTTCGCCGCCCTGGTCAGCATGGTCTCCGCCATGGCGATCCGCGTGCCGGTTCCCGGGGCGCAGTCATCCACGATCGCGCAGCGTTCGCCCCAAGCCGCGCGCTGAAGGGCGCGCGCTGACCGACCCGGACCCGAAGGCGGCGCGACCGCCGCCTTCCTTCCCTTTCCATCAGAGGATTGATGTTGCCATGAAGATGACCACCGAAGAGGCGTTCATCAAGGTCGTGCAGGCGCACGGAATCGACGAAGCCTTTGGCATCATCGGCTCGGCCATGATGCCGGTGTCCGACCTGTTCCCCGCGGCGGGCATCCGCTTCTGGGATTGCGCCCACGAAACCAACGCCGGCCTGATCTGCGACGGCTACACCCGCGCCACCGGCCGCATGGCCATGGCCATCGCCCAGAACGGGCCGGGCGTGACCGGCTTCGTCACCGCCATGAAGACCGCCTATTGGAACCACACCCCCATGCTGCTGGTGACGCCGCAGGCGGCCAACCGCACCATCGGCCAGGGCGGATTCCAGGAGGTCTCCCAGATGGCCATGTTCTCCGACATGGTCTGCTACCAGGAAGAAGTGCGCGACCCCATGCGCGTCGCCGAGGTGCTGAACCGCGTGATCGAGAAGGCGTGGCGCGCCTGCGCGCCGGCGCAGATCAACATCCCGCGCGATTTCTGGACCCAGGTGGTCGACATCGAGCTGCCGCAGATCGTGCGCCTGGAACGCCCGACCGGCGGCAAGAACGCCATCGCCGAGGCCGCCAAGCTGCTGTCGGAAGCCAAGTTCCCGGTGGTGCTCAACGGTGCCGGCGTGGTCATCGGCAATGCCATTTCCGAGGCCATGGCGCTGGCCGAGGCGCTCGGCGCGCCGGTGTGCGCCGGCTATCAGCACAATGACGCTGCGCCCGGCAGCCATCCCCTCGCCGTCGGCCCGCTCGGCTACAATGGCTCGAAGGCGGCCATGGAATTGATCGCGAAGGCCGATGTGGTGCTGGCGCTCGGCACCCGCCTCAATCCCTTCTCCACCTTGCCCGGCTACGGCATGGATTATTGGCCGCGCGAGGCCAAGATCATCCAGGTGGACATCAATCCGGACCGCATCGGCCTCACCAAGAAGATCTCGGTCGGCATCTGCGGCGATGCGCGCGAGGTGGCAAGCCAATTGCTCGCCCAGCTCCTGCCCGGCGCCGGCGATGCCGGCCGGAAGGAGCGCGCCGCGCTGATCCATCAGACCCGCTCGCGCTGGCTTCAGCAGCTCGCCTCCATGGACCATGAGGACGACGACCCCGGCACGTCCTGGAACGAGGAAGCCCGCATCCGCGACAAGGACCGCATGTCGCCGCGCCAGGCCTGGCGCGCCATCCAGGCTGCGTTGCCGAAGGAGGTGATCATCTCCACCGACATCGGCAACAATTGCGCCATCGGCAATGCCTATCCCTCCTTCGAGGCCGGCCGCAAATATCTCGCGCCCGGCATGTTCGGACCCTGCGGCTATGCCTTCCCCGCCATCATCGGCGCGAAGATCGGCTGCCCCGAAATGCCGGTGTTCGGCTTTGCGGGCGACGGCGCGTTCGGCATCTCGATCAACGAGATGACCTCCATCGGCCGCGAGGAATGGCCGGCGGTGACCATGGTGGTGTTCCGCAATTTCCAGTGGGGCGCGGAGAAGCGCAACACCACGCTCTGGTACGCCAATAATTTCGTCGGCACCGAGCTGGATCCCAAGCTCTCCTACGCGAAGATCGCGGAAGGCTGCGGCTTCAAGGGCGTGCGCGTGGACACGCCAGCCGCGCTCACGGAGGCGATCGCCACCGCCGCGGCCGACCAGAAAGCCGGCATCACCACCTTCATCGAAGTGGTGCTGAACCAGGAGCTGGGCGAACCCTTCCGCCGCGACGCCATGAAAAAGCCGGTCAAGGTCGCCGGCATCGCGCGGGATGACATGCGCGCGCAGATGGCCCGCTGACGAGCGCGCGATCCGCCCCCATGGAGGTTCCACGGGGGCGGGCAATCGCCCTCTAACTTAGTGAAAAGAGACGGTTTCACCGCTCGTGCTGGATCGCCTGGGCGATTCACTCCGAGCGGATCCGGCTCTCGCGGCGGGAGGCGTTCCCCTGACCCGCTTCCCGCCGCTTTCCCCTCGCCCCGTGCCATGAGGCCCGACATGCTCGCCCTCGACCGCATCATCGACGCCGCGCGCGCATCGCCCCGCAGGATCGTGCTGCCGGAGGGCGCCGATCCGCGCGTCGCGGCCGCCGCCCGCAGGGCGGTGTGCGAAGGCATTGCCCGCCCGATCCTCCTTGGTTCGCCGCCGGAGGTTCTGGCCGCCCTCGATGGGGATGCGCGGGGCATCCTCATCGAGGATCCGGCGGCCTCCGTGCATGGCGCGGCCTATGCCGGGGAATTGCACGCCCTGCGCCGCGCCAAGGGCATGGACCTTGCCGCCGCGCACCGCCGCATGCTGGAACCGCTCGCCTTCGCCGCCATGATGGTGCGCATGGGAGATGCCGACGGCACGGTGGGCGGGGCGGTGGCGACCACCGCCGAGACGGTGCGGGCCGCACTCCAGATCATCGGCCTCGCGCCGGGCGCGAAGCTGGTCTCGAGCTTTTTCCTGATGATCCTGTGCGAGGAGTACCACGCCCAGAAGGGCGCCTATGTGTTCGCCGATTGCGGGCTGGTGATCGACCCGGACGCAGCGGAGCTGGCCGACATCGCCATCGCCTCCGCGCGCTCCTACACCGCCATGACCGGCGAACGGGCGAAGGTGGCCATGCTCTCCTTCTCCACCGCCGGCAGCGCGCGACACGAGCGGGTGGACAAGGTGGTGGAGGCCGTGCGCATCGCCCGCGCCCTGGAGCCGAGCCTCATCATCGAGGGCGAATTGCAGTTCGACGCCGCGTTCGTCGCCGCCGTCGGCGCCGCGAAGGCGCCCGGCTCGGCCATCTGCGGCGATGCCAACGTCTTCGTCTTCCCCAATCTCGACGCCGCCAACATCGGCTACAAGATCGCCCAGCGCATGGGCGGAGCGAAAGCTATCGGACCGGTGCTGCAGGGACTGGCCCGGCCGGCCAATGATCTGTCGCGGGGCTGCTCGGAGGACGACGTGTTCCACATGATCGCCCTCACCTGCGCCCAGGCGGGGCCGGACCCGGAGCGCCTGCGCCCGCCCGCCCTTACCCCGGAAGGACGCCATCACTTGCGCCGAATAAATGAAACAATATATTTTACTATAAAATGAGATAAAACTAGAGACATTCCAGCTAATATCCATTGTTTTAATTCAGATAAATTAAGAATATGACCTATTTTGACGACACCAACAGCTGAAATAACTGCAATAAGTCTATGAATATTAGATTCGAGCATTTCCACTCCGAACAGATTGGATCCCGGAAGAACACTTCGAGTGTAAACGATCATAAATAATCATAAAAAAGAACAATGAAAAACCATAAAACAGGCGCTCGCACTCAAAATTTTAAGCCGAATACATTTAATGTAAACGCATATATTAAGTCAAAAATCGAAAACATGATGAAATAATAAATTTAAAAACGACGATTATACATAACATGCCCGTCAACAAGATGCCTTAAGGCATGATTTACGCGACGCGCTAATCATCGGGACTTGAAGTATTCCTCTCCAGACTTCTGATAATCTAGGTGGAATATATGCCCCACCTTGGCTTGGGTCGTCGCCCAATCGAGTAGACGCATTGCCCGCTCCTCTCCGCTGGAACCAAACATTCGCTGCAGATCCGGGCTCATGATGTAAAACTCCCAGATCGACCGCAGCGGCATTTCCGCCCTTGGGTCGGCGGCGATCATGGTGCGATAGAGATCCGGAAATCTGACCATCTCTTGGATCTGCTGCGGTACGGGCTGCCCGCACAGAGGGTGCAGTGGAACCATCGCTCGACGCATTGAGGCGGCATACGCGTCGGTCCCGAAATTGACGGCGGAGGAAAACTCAGCGAGCTGGCCACGGTCGCATGATATCAGCAAGGCGATCTGTTGCCTTGCCAGCATGGCCCTGGCCTCACTGACCGCATAGGGCAAGGATGTGAGAGTGCTCGCCAGCACGAACACCACGGCGGCGATAGAGAGAGCCGGCCGACGCGCGCAGCCAACGATGAGGAACCACACGAAGATCGCCAGAAGCATTGGCGCCATCATCGGGGCGGCGTGAAAGGTCCCCAAGGCCCAGACTAAGCCATATGCCGAACGGCCAGCCGTGAATGCAGCAACCATCATCAACGAGCCGGCGATCAAGACCGTAGCAACGCGGTCGACGGGGGTTAAGGTCCGGAGGGATCGAACGACATGGATGCCGATAAACAGGCAGCACGCCAGAAGCAAGACACCAAGGGATATGGATAGGCCGTGGCCTTTAAATCCGAACGCGCCACCGACCACGCCGGCATAAACTGAGAGCAGGGTAATAAGGTCTGGAGCACGCGCCGCCGATTGCTCTGATAGGCGCGCCAGGGAGACAGCGGCGACGCCAGAAGCGAGCGCGCAGACGGCAATCAGGGGCCAGCGATAAGGCGCGTCGCGCTTAAGCCAAAGGTGCAGGGCCAGGCATGGCAGCACGACAATCCCGTGCGCCGAAGAAAGACAGGCGGCAGCGGCAATCAGAGGTGAGAGAGCGACCCACCTTCCGCCTCTCTCAACCAAAAACACGCACGCCGCCAGGGCAAGAAGGATCATGAACCAGCTCAATTCGAAACCCCACATCAAGTGCTTGATCTGTGTGGGGTGAAACAGAATTGGGACAAATGCGGCGGCAATGAAAATGGGCGACAAACCATCGTCGCGCTGAATTCCAAATGCGAACCAGAGAAGAGAGGCAGAAACCACTATGCATACGACGCTCATCAATATGAGCGGGGTTATACTAATACCAAATAGTTCAAAAGATATCGCCGATATTATAGCCAGAAGCCCAAGCGGATGACTACCGTTTGTAAATTTAAGCATATTTAATAAAGTTGTGTTTCCCTCCGCGTAGCCCTTATGCCAAATGATCAGAGAAAAATCATCGATAATTGGCCAATCAATTCTGTTCAACAGAATTACAATGAACACGGCAGCCGAAAGCAGCACTATGGTTGCGAGAGGTGCAAAGCGCGCAAGTCTATCTTTGGTTGTTGATCTCGAATCCCGTACCAGCATCGTCCCTCGCATGTAGCGGCACGTTTATCACTGCCTCCCCTGAAGCGAAAGCGCACGGGCCTTCGGCCATCTTATCCCTCGGCCGCCTCGGGGCGGCCTTTTGTGCCGGCAATCATCGATGGTCGCACGCTGCGACGGCACTGGGCTCAACGGGGTGAACGTCCCCGCCCTCGGCGCGCGACCTTGGACGGAGACCCATGGACGGAGGGGAGATTTGGCGCGAGCCGGGGCAAAGCGCGCACCAAGGCTGGCATTGCCGACCTGACGTTTCACGACATCCGAGGCAGCGCGGTGAGGCGCCTCGCGATCACCGGCTGGGCGGAGGCGGACATCGCCAGCCCGACCAGACACAGCACGAAGGAGATCTCCGCGATCCTCGAGAATGACGGTTGAAAATGACCCGTAAAACGGCGCATCGCGTCCGCTGCCGTTGGGACGATTTCTGCAATGATTTGAAAGATGGCTGGGGGACTAGGATTCGAACCTAGATTGACGGAGTCAGAGTCCGCAGTTCTACCGTTGAACTATCCCCCAATCGCCGCGCCGTGACAGGGTCGACCAGCGGAGATTGTCGCCGCCGAACCATCGGCGTTCGAGCGGGCGTGAGCCCGTCGGGCGAGGGCGCTCTATACGCAATTCGCTCGCCGGGGTCCAGAGCCTTGCCGGCGAAAATCACTTCTCCACAGGCTGGCATACATCATGCGCAATGGTGCCATGCACAAAACCCTATGTTGCAATGCGAGATATTCCCTTATGTAAGGACCATTGATGGAGAACGATCATGAGCACGATCACTGCCCACCCGTTTCGCGAGACCTCCCTGTTCGGCCGTTTCGCCGCCCAGGTCTCGGAATTCTTCGCGGCCGTGCGTGATGCCCGCGTGATGGCGGATCGCTACGAGCGTCTCAGCCGCATGTCCGACAGCGAACTCGCCCAGCGCGGCCTGAGCCGCGAAGCCATTCCCCAGGCGGTCGCCAAGGGCTTCTGAGGTCACAGGTCTCCGGCGCCACCGGCGGCCGGACCCGCGATTATTCTGAGACGCCGCGCTGCGCCTTCTCCGGCAGCAGGACATGGGCGCGCAGCACATGGATGCGGCGCCGCCCGATGCGGGAGAACAGGCGCTTCTGCGGCGCGACGCCCGACGGGTGACCGCCGAGCCGCTCATAGTGCTTGCGCGAGATCAGCAGTCCCTGCCCGGCCTGCGGGAGGCCGAGCAGCGCCAGCCGCGCCGCCGCCACCGCCTCGCCGAAGCGCGGCTTGAAGCCGTAGCCATCCACCGAGAGGCGGAACGTCGCCACCGTCCTGTCGCCGAGCCCGCGCCGCTCGACGGTCTCCAGGAAGGTCGACACTTCGCGCGGCCAGCCTTCCTCGAGAATCGAATTGGGCTGCAGGAACAGCAGCCAGCGCCCGCGTGCCATCGCCGCGCCTTGCCGCAGCCGCACGCCCATGTCGTGCATCGAGGTGAACAGCGTACAGCCGGCCGCATCCGCGATGGCCGCCGTATCGTCCGTTGAATCGGCGTCCGCGAGGATAACGTCGCGCAAGACACCGGCCGTCACGCCCTGAACCAGCGCCGCAAGCACAAGCACAAGCTGGCGTTCGGAATTCTTGGTGGGAATGATAACGGAAATCAATCTGGCGCGGCTCCCGTTCCCTCAGCACAGCTATACCGTCGCCATTCAATCCAGTCGATGGCGCTCCTTGCTTAAACTAAGTGCACCAGAGGTTGAAGACGTCGCCGTGCACGGGCCGCCGCCCGGTTGCGGCCGAGAGTTCACCTCCCGCGCGCCATGCTCTAGAACGAGGGTGGTCCATCGCTTCAGGCGGTGCGCGTGAAACCCGCTTGGCCGCCTTCCGCAGCCAGCCGCATGAGCGAAAGCGCAATGAATTCCGTCATGACATTCGACGATTGGGACAAGGACGCCGCCGGGCGGCTGAAGGTGTGGCCTCTGCAAGCCTTCACCACGGCGATCTTCGACGGGCGGGCCGGCGGCCTGCGCCTGGAGGTGGGCGTGCCCCGCGCCCCGGACCAGCCCCTGCCCGCGGTCCAGATCTCGCTCGATGCGGCCCAGTTGCGCGCGCTTGCCGAGGCCCTGCTCGAAGTGGCAAGCCATATCGAAAACAAGACGCGGCCCGACTGACCCGGCAGAGGCAAGGCATCGGCGATGAGCACCCGTCTGGCGTATGAGGTTCCCATCCGGCCGGTTTGGCGGGCCTTGCCCGCGCGCGGCACCGGGAGCATCTGGCGCAGACTCTTCGGGCAGCGGGGCGCGTCCCTGCTCGTCCTGGTGTGCCTCGCGGCTTGCCTCACTCTGGCCCCCGGCGCCAGCCGGGCGGAAGAGCAAGAGCGGCAGCCGGTGAATGCGGTGCCGGTCGAAACCCTGGCCGAGCTGTCCAAGGCGCTTTACGCTTGTTGGGCGCCGCCTCCCGGCACGGCGGGATCGGAGATCACGTTGCGCTTCGGTCTCACCGCCAAGGGTGAATTGCGTGGCAAGCCGCTCGCGACCTATTCCGTACTCACCGGCGATGTGGAAACGCAGCGCGCCTTCGTGGCCGCCGCGATCCTCGCGCTCAGCCGATGCACGCCCATCCGCATGAGCGAACAACTGGGTCGGGTGGTGGCATCACGCGTATGGACCATGCGGTTCGCCTCCGGAGAGGCGCGCACCTGAAGCCGCTTATTCCTCGTCCGCCGCTTCCTTTTCCTCTGGCACCCGGATCGGCGCGCCCTTCTGCGGCGCCCCCTTCTGCTGCGCACCCTTCTGCGGCGCGCCCTTCTGGGGCACATCGGATTTCTGGGCACGCTGGAGGCTTGCCATCCGGATCAACGCAAGCTCGGTGCGGATAATGGACGTTTCATCGGCAAGAACCTCGAGGGCGGTCGCGATCCGCTCGACAGCATTTTGATCCTGCCGCGCGGCCTTGCGCTTTTCCAGCACCTCGCGGATGCCTTCGAACACGTCCTTCACGCCAGTAGCCATGGTTTGTGCCTCCCGATTCGATGCGCGGCGCCCGCGCCACCACCTTGCTGCCGGCCATCATAGGGGGCTTCGTGCACTGCACAAAGCGCCGTTGCCTCTTGCTCCCCGCAGCTCTAGAGACCGAAGCGAAGGCGCATGCCGGCGCCGTTCTGGCTTTTTCTCGCTTTCGACACAAGACCTGCCGCCGCTTCTCCCGTATGGAGGGGCAGCATCAATATAGGGAAGACGGAATGGGCCGGGTGCTATTCGCTTGGGAACTCGGGGAAGGCCTCGGTCACGTCTCACGCTTGCTGCCGGTCGCCCAGGAACTCGTAAAGCGCGGGCATGAGTGCGTGTTCGCGGTCCGCGACCTCGGCCTTGCGGCTACGCGCCTGGCGGATCACGGGTTCACGTTGATGCAGGCGCCCTATGCCGTGCTGCCGCAGGGCCGGCTGCCCTTCAGCGTGGGGGCCTATGGCGACATCCTCGGCCTCATCGGCTTCAACGAGCCGACCCGGCTGGAGGCGCTGCTGCGCGGTTGGGACCAGGTGCTGGAGATGGTTCGTCCCGACCTGGTGATCGGCGATTATTGCCCGCTGCTGTGTCTCGCCATCTCCGGCGCGATGCCGGTGATCGTCCTCGGCGACGGCTTCACCTTGCCGCCGGCCGATGGGCCCACCTTCGATGCGCTCGGCAATCGCCGCCCGAGCCTCGACGAACAGGAGCTCCTGGACCATGTGCGCACCGTGCAGCGCCGGCGCGGACGACCCGCGCCCGAGACGCTGCCCGGCATTCTGCGCCATGCGCAACCCTTCATCATCACCCTGCCCGAACTGGACAATTATGCCCGCCGACGGGCGCCGGGCGTGTCGGTCGGTCCGCTCCAGCCGCTGCCCGCGCCGGTGGAGGCGCCCGCCACCTGCGGCTGGTTCGCCTATCTCAGCCTCTCGCACCCGAGCACCCCGGCCCTGCTCGCCACCCTCACCCGGCTGGACCCGACCGGCAGCGCCTATGTGCGCGATGCCTCGCCCCAGGAGCGCGCCGCCCTCGCAAACCAGGGCATCCGCATTCACGAGACCCCTCAGGATCTGCCCGCCGCCATCGGCGCGGCCGGGGTTCTGGTGCATCACGGCGGGCTCGGCACGCTTGAGGTCGGCCTTGCGGTGGGGCGCCCGCAATTGATCGTGCCGCGCCAATTGGAGCAGCGGCTCAATTGCGCCCTGATCGGCGGATGGGGCGGCGCAGTTTCCATGGCGGTAAGCTTCACGGCGAAGAATGTGCAGGATGCCTTCCTGCGCCTGAAGGAGCCCTCGTTTCCGGCGGCCGCCGGCGAGAAGGCCGCAGAACTCCAGCGCCGCGGCCCCTTCGGCAGCCTTCAGGACATCGTCAGGGCCAGCGAGATTCACCTGTGATCAGCTGTCGCTTGCGTTTGGCTCCCCGGCCCGATACGCGGACAAGGGACGGTCAAGATCCGCGGTCGGGCGGACGCGGCTTTGCGGGACATTCGGGCTCAAGATGCAGATAATTTCGGTCGTCCAGCGCAAGGGCGGCGTCGGCAAGACCACGACGGCGGTGAACCTGGCGGGGGAATTCGTCCGGCTGGGGCGCTCGGTCACGTTGATCGATGCCGATCCACAAGGCTCCGCCTATGCTTGGGCGTTGCCGCGGCGGCTGCGCTTCACCGTGCGGAACGACGTGTTGACCAAGGCCAACTTGGTGTCCTGGATCAAGGGCGTGTTTCGCAGCGGCGGGGAATTCGCCATCATCGACTGCCCGGGCGAACTCGGCCTCAGCTTCGAAGTGTGCGTGGAACTGTCGGATCTGCTGGTGCTGCCGTGCGGCCCCTCAAGCCTGGACATCAGTTCGCTGAAGCAGACCATCGCTCGCCTGGGCGAGGCGCGCGCCATGCTCCGCGGTCCGGGGCCCAAGGCGCTGGTGGTGCCCACCAAGGTCGACCCCGGCACCCTCGAAGGGCAGCAGATCGGGCCCGAGCTTACGCAATTCGGCCTGCCGGTCAGCTCGCCCTTGTCTTACGACATCAATTTCGTCCGCTCCTTCACCGCCGGGGAAGCGGTTTCCACTTATGCGCCGGGCTCCGTGGCAGACCGCGATACACGCGTGGTGACAGACCAGATCCTGCGGTTGCTGGGCCCGACTCGCATGGCCCGCAACACCGAGCGCCCCCGCTCCACGCCGGGCGGACGCTGACGGCAACGGCGGGTTGGGCGCCCGTCCGGCACCCGCACGCCTGCCCGGCCCGCGTGCCGCAATGCCATGCGCGTTTTCCCCATTGGATTGCCGGGCAAGCTGCTTGACAGGCCATGGCCCCCGACTCTAAATGGCGCCTCCCAACGACCGGGGCCGTAGCTCAGATGGGAGAGCGCTGCAATCGCACTGCAGAGGTCAGGGGTTCGATTCCCCTCGGCTCCACCAATGACTTCGCATAAGTCATTGATTTTGCTGGATGAACTTCAGACTTCCCGGTTTCAACCCCACCTTTGACCCCACCCGCAGCATTTTCTCGGCTCCCGGTTTCTGTAAGGGGGCCTTTGCCCGACGGGTGGATCTCAGCCACGCCTTCCGCTGAGTCTCGCTCTCTTTCTCTCCCGAAAGTGGGCGCCAATTGTGTCAAGGGAATTTTGCTGAATTAATTCAAAGGCTTGCCTGGAACCGGGAATGACACGGGCTTGCGCCCAGCCGCGAGAGATGGCGCAGATCCAGATCCGGCCTGAGTTCCCCGCCAAAATGGTCCCGTGCAAAATCGTGGGTCAACGCGCTGTAGAGTTCGTTCACTTCCCGCACGGCACAGACGCGCGCCACCAGTCCCAAGATCGAGCGGTCCCGCTCATCAAGCCGCACGGTCTCGCTCAACCAGTCGAGGCGCCGCCGGAGCGGCAGAGAAGGCGGGTTCGGCAACAGGTCGCCTGAGCTGCCGAACGCCATCGTAACAGGCGCTACCGCCACCCGCGTTGACGTCGAGATCGCCGGAGCCAGCGCGGGTGGCTTCGGCAAGTCCGATCCTGCCGCCATGGATGTTGAACCAGGCACAATTCTGATGTGCGCCACAGTTGCTCCCACTCGGCGGACCCAATGGCACCGAGGGCGGACACATAACGGATCAGCATGAAATGCTCGAAAGGATTAAGACACAGCTCCATCACCTGGAGCGGGACAATCGTCCCCGTCCACGACAATCGTGGTCGGACGAACTAGGCTTTGGGGTGTTTGCGATGGCGGGCAAGCGCCGCTTCGAGTTCCTGCACTATCAGGTCACGCAGTTCTGCCGGCCGCACGATCTCGACCGCATCGCCCCTGGTGAAGAGATGCTGGGCCATCTCCGACTGGCCGCCGGCCCGCAGCTGAACCTCCAGTCGCCCGTCGGCCAGCCGCCGGGCATGCTGGCTTGGATGAAACAGCGTCGCCTCGGCCGCATCTGCGACGTGAGGATCGAATCGCAACAACCTAGGTCATCGAACGGTTCATCCCCGCGCATGCGGGGAACAGGACGCCGAAGATCATGCTCATGTCGAAGCGGTCGGTTCATCCCCGCGCATGCGGGGATCAGTTTCGACGAAAGCCTTCAAGGTTCTGCGCGACCGGTTCATCCCCGCGCATGCGGGGAACAGGTCAACCGCAGAGAGGCGTTGAAAAGGATATACGGTTCATCCCCGCGCATGCGGGGAACAGGCCCGCGGCGCTTTTGAGGATGCGCCGGTTCAAGGTTCATCCCCGCGCATGCGGGGAACAGTTGCGGATATTGGTCACACCGGGATCGGTGCTCGGTTCATCCCCGCGCATGCGGGGAACAGTTCCTGACATCCTCGACGCGGCGAGACCATCCCGGTTCATCCCCGCGCATGCGGGGAACAGAGCAGCGTTTAAGCCGCCGCCCTCTGAGGCGGCGGTTCATCCCCGCGCATGCGGGGAACAGTCGGGGCGGGCGCCGATCCGGCGCACATCGGTCGGTTCATCCCCGCGCATGCGGGGAACAGTGCGTGATGATCTCGCAGAGGCGCGGCGTCCCCGGTTCATCCCCGCGCATGCGGGGAACAGTGCCGCAGCGGAACAGGCAGAAGTGAATATCGCGGTTCATCCCCGCGCATGCGGGGAACAGCGTCCATTTGTTCCGATCGTCACGTCGCACAACGGTTCATCCCCGCGCATGCGGGGAACAGAGGATGGGGATGGTGGTGCGCGCCTCCACCAACGGTTCATCCCCGCGCATGCGGGGAACAGCTGAAACGACCTACAGCCGACTGGCCAAATTCCGGTTCATCCCCGCGCATGCGGGGAACAGGTACGAGTCGGGTGCGGCACACGGTCCACCGCCGGTTCATCCCCGCGCATGCGGGGAACAGCGGCGACATTTCCAGCGCGCGGGCGCGGTCAACGGTTCATCCCCGCGCATGCGGGGAACAGTCCCATGGATCCCCACCCACTGAGATGGTTAGCGGTTCATCCCCGCGCATGCGGGGAACAGAGCAAACGCTCGGGCGAATGGTATCCACTGTCCGGTTCGTCCCCGCGCATGCGGGGAACAGGGGATCTCACAGACCCACCACGCAAACCCGCTCGGTTCATCCCCGCGCATGCGGGGAACAGTCCAATTGCAAACGATTGATCCAGATTAGAATTTCCGGCGCCCGTCAGGCTACCGGAATTTTTGCAGGTACGGCACACTCACGCCTTTGGTGCGAAGGAGACCAGCTTGAGCCCGTCAAAATCCACGGGCATGCGCCGGTTCGTCCCCACTGTGGCGAAATCGAACCCCTGGTCGGTCGCGGCCCTCCAGACCATCACCGCATCGTCCTGCTCGACATGGACGACCACCTGCTCCCAGATCCGCTCCCGCGTCCGGGCCGAATAATCCCCCACACAGGCGCCCGCCCGCACTATCAGCGCGCGCTCGCTGGTTTCGCCCGGCCGTGGACCATCACGGACTCGCTGTGCTTCCGTGGGAAGCGGGACCGGAAGGCGGACCGGTTGCCGTCACCGGGACGGATGCGGCACACATCGTCGATGGTCGAATTGCCCGCCTGTGGGTGCTGTTGGATCCGCCGGCCGCCTGGACGGCGGGGATCATTCAGCCCGCCGATAATGCATGGCGACCGCACCACTCTGGAGCGGCCTTGCTGAAATCAACGCGAGCCGTCGCGTGGCGGAAAGCCCGCTCTGGTAAAGAGTCGGGCCGTGGCCGGCGATCCTGGGATGGACGAGGAAAATATACGCGTCGATCAGGTCCATCCGGTCCAGCGCGGTCGCCAGCATCCCACTCCCCAGCAGGACGCCGGCCGGTGTTGCCTCCTTCAGCCTCTTCACGGCCGTGCACAGGTCGCCGGCGATGGGGTGACTGTTGGTCCAAGGGAAGGCCGTGCGTGTCGACGACACCACATACTTCGGCTTGGCCTCCAGCTTGACCGCCCACTCACGTATCGCGGGAGGCGCGTCGACGGTGCCGTGCGCGACGGCGGGCCAGTAGCGCTCCATCATTTCGTAGGTGACGCGCCCCCACAGCATCGCCCCGGCCTCGTCCATGAGGCGGGTGAAGAAGGCGTGGGTCTCGTCGTCGGCAATTCCCTCCCGATGGTCGACGCAGCCGTCCAGGGTGAGGTTTATGCTGAAGGTCAAGAATCCCATGGGGAAAGTCTAAGCTATAATTCCTCGGGGTCGATGGTGAACTTCACTTTACGGTTCCGGCAACAGAAGCGTCCGCTTCCGGACCACCCACCAACAACGTCGGACAACGCTGACAATACCGACCGCAGCGTTCACAGTTGGAGTGGTGTCTTCGTCATATGATCGGTCACAACGGTTATGAAGGCCCGCAGCCGCTGAAGGCGCCGGATGTCCCGGTGATAGCCCATCCAGATATCCCGCGAGGGCGGTTCTACCGGCAGATCGAGTTTGCGGAGCCCTACGATCTGACGTCCCACCACTTGTGGCAGGACGGCAATGCCAATGCCCTGCAAGCTCATCCGCGCCTGCACATTCCGATTGTTCGACCGCAGGAGCGGCTTCGCGTTCGGAAAGCTCTCGGTGAGCCAGGCAATATCCGGGAACTGGCCGGTCGACGTGTCGTGGGTGATGAGCCGGAAGCCGGCCCCGTCACCATACACCGGCTCGGGTGAGGTTGCCGCGACGTAGACGCCGTAGGGCATACGGGCCAGTCGTCGCTGCACGACATCAGGGCTGTCGAACGGGACGATCCGAAAGGCGATATCCGCCTCCCGCTGCGCAAGGCTGAACAGGCGGGTGCCGGTGAGAATTTCCAGATCAACGTGCGGATAGGCCTTCGCATAATCATCAATGATCGGCGGCAGAACATAAGCGCCGAACCAGTCCGCCGAGGATATGCGCAAGGTGCCCTGAAGGGCTTGCTCCTGTCCGGCGAGACGCCGCTCAATGGCCAGAGCACCGTCCTCCATCTGCTCCGCCAGCGCGATGACGGCGTTGCCTTCTTCCGTCGGAATGAGACCGTCGGCCGTTCGCTGAAACAGCGTGTGGCCGGTGGCCTGTTCGAGAGCCCGAAGGCGGCGTCCGACCGTGGGATGGCTCAGATGAAGCATGCGGGCGGCGGCGCCCAGCGTGCCGGTACGGGCTATGGCGAGAAAAATCCTGACGTCGCTCCACTCCATCGCCACCCCCACAAGAATGAACGGCGTTCGTACGATACTGTCAGTTATCGAACAAATCCAATCACCTACATTCGCCTCATTCCGATTGGGCGTAGCTGCGCGCTGGCCGCTTATTGCGTCGGCGCATGCGGTACCCGGTCCCAATGCTGAAGGAGGACGTGATGAAGACCTGGTTGATCACAGGATGCTCGTCGGGCCTAGGTAGGGAACTCGCCGAGGCCGTGGCCGCGCGCGGCGATCGCCTCGTCGCCACCGCCCGTTCGAGGGATGGGTTGAGATCGCTGTGCGACCGCTATCCGGAAACGGTACGCAGCATTTCACTGGACGTTACCCGCGCCGGCGACGCCGCAAAGGCCGTGGCATTGGCGGCAAGCGCGTTCGGCGGTCTGGACGTCCTCGTCAACAATGCCGGGTTCGGCTTTATCGGCGCGATCGAAGAGGGAGAGCCCGACGAATATCGGCCGATGTTCGAGGTGAACCTCTTCGGTCTCATCGAAACGACCCGGGCCGCCCTGCCGGCGCTGCGCAAACGTGCCGGAGCCCGCATCGTCAATCTCTCCTCCGGCGCAGGCATCGCCGGTTCGGCCGGCTTCGGCTTCTACAACGCGAGCAAATTTGCCGTGGAGGGCTTGTCCGAAGCGCTCGCGCAGGAGCTTCGGCCGCTCGGGGTGCATGTGATCATCGTCGAGCCCGGCCCCTTCCGCACCGAGTTTCTCGGCCGCTCGATGATCACCGCCGCGCGGGAGATCGCCGCCTATGCCGAGACGGTGCCGGCGAGACGCCATTACCGCGAGACCAATAACGGCCGGCAGGCGGGCGACCCGGCCAAAGCCATCGCCGTGATGCTGCAGGCCGTCGATGCCGCCGATCCGCCGCTGCATCTCCCGATCGGGTCGCGCGCCCACGCGATAGCGGAGCAGAAGCTGGACGCCTTCCGCGCCGACATAGCCGGCTGGCGCGACATCTCCATCGCGACCGACTTCGATATCCGCACCTAGGACTCGGCGGTGGGGACGGGATAGGGCGGCCTCAATTGATGGGCCGTCGCGAAGTTTACTTTCAAGAACGGAAACACACTCATGCGCGCGACAACATGCGAAGCCCCGCCCCTTGCGGCCGTTAGGGTCCGGGACGGTGATGCCCTGCTCGAGCCGCGGCGCTGGACGATGTTCGTGATCCTGCTGGTCGGCGCGTTCCTGCCGCCCCTCGACTTCTTCATCGTCAATGTGGCGCTCCCCTCGATCCGGGGGGAATTGGGCGCCTCCTCCTCCGCCGAGCAGCTCGTCATTTCGTCCTATGCCGCGCTCTATGCCGTGACGCTGACAACCGGTGGGCGGCTTGGCGATCTGTTTGGTCGCGGCCGCGTGTTCTTCCTTGGCCTAATCGGCTTTGCCGCCGCCTCGACGCTGTGCGGCTTCGCCTGGTCGCCCTGGGTGCTCGTCGCCGGACGCGCCTTGCAGGGCGTAACGGCCGCGGTGATGGCGCCGCAGGCGCTCGCTTCGGTGCAGGTTATTTTTCCGGAGAGGGAGAAACCGCTGGCTCTCAGCATCTATGGTGCGGTCTTCGGCCTGGCCGCGGTGATCGGGCAGGCGCTCGGCGGCCTCCTGATCTCGCTCGATATCATGGGGCTGGGGTGGCGCGCGATCTTCCTGATCAACCTGCCGGTGGCGACGCTCGTCCTGCTGTTCGGCATTCCGCTGCTGAAAGAGACGCGTGCGCGCGACCCACGCCGGCTGGATCTCGGCGGCATGGCGCTTTCGATGCTGACGCTCGGTGCGCTGATCGTGCCGCTGATCGAGGGGCGTCAAGCTGGATGGCCGCTCTGGTCCTGGCTGTCGCTCGTCGGGGCGCCCCTGCTGGCAGGGCTCTTCTGGCGTTATGAGACCCGGCTGGCACGCGCCGGCGAGGCCCCCCTGCTCGATCCCAGTGCCATGCGGGCGCCGGGACTAACCCGCGCGCTGCTGATCGCGCTGTTGTTCTATTCGATCGGCTGCTTTTTCCTGTTGTTTTCTGTCTATTTGCAAGACGCGTTGCATTTGACCGCGCTGCAGGCAGGCCTCGTCTTCCTGCCATTTGGTGCCGGATTCCTGCTCGGGCCGCTGTCGACGCCCTTTCTCCGGCGGTTCTGCGGCGCCTATGTCAATCCGATCGGCATGGGGCTGGAGGTTGTCGGATTCCTGGGGCTGGCTGGGCTCATCGCGGCGACGCTGACCGGCGTGCATCCCGCATCGATGCCGCTTGCCGCCCTCCTGTTCGTCATCGGCTTCGGGCAAGGGCTCGCGCTGCCGACCTTGATGCGGATGGTGACAGGCCGGGTCGCGCCGGCCTTTGCCGGCATGATCGCCGGCATCGCCAGCTCGACCCTCCAAGTCAGCACCGCCCTCAGCGTCGCCGTGATCGGTGGGATCTTCTACCAGGTGCTGGGTGCGCGAACCGATCCGGCCGCCATCACGCAGGCGCTCATCGTCGCCGTCCTCTGCATCGCTCTCTGTCTCGCCGGCGGCGTGGCTCTGAGCATCACCCTTGTCCGGCGGGCGCCTCCTGCGGACGGCGAGGCTGAGGGGAAGGTTTGAGACCCCTCCATAATACATGCCCAGAGCGCCCATCGCCGATTAGCCGGCTCCACCGGAGCCGAGGACGGGCGCACGCCCGTATCCGCGACGCCCCGCACCGGAGACCAGACATTCGGTATTTCGCTTCTCACCACAATTGTCTTCGCAGCTCCTGCACAGCATCATGATGAGGCTGAATCATCGCAGCTGATAAAATGATATGGCGACAAACCCCGGCCTGTATCTGAAATGGCGTGCCTTTCGGGAACTCGTCGGCATGCCTCTGCCTGAGTCCGAGATCGCCTTTCAGTTATTCGGGGAAGGAGGATGGGAAGGCAGCGCGCCGAAGTTCTCGAAACTGCTCTACGGCGACTATGGGTTCTCCCTGGAGACCGCCACCAAACTCGCCACGATCGTCAACAAGCGACTTGAGGCAAGCCTGCAAGCGCGTGGACTGACCGGACTGACCGAGCCACTGGTGCCATCCGAGTTCACGCTGCCGCTCTACGAATTCATCCGGCGCGTCCAGTCGGCGGCGCGCATCGAGGACGACGAAACGCTCGACCGGGCGCAAGACGCGCTGCTCGGTGAACTGGCGCCGGGCGTAACTTCCCAGGGAGCGGTGCGGCTCGTGATCGAGAAATTCGCGGCCGATCGCAGCTTCGACGGCTTTCTGCCGTCCGGCGGCGACGGACCTGTGGTCTTCAAGGCGGGTCGGCATAAAGGCCGCATCGCCGTGTGCGGGATCGAGCGCGAGCCCGCCATGGCCTATACGCTGCTTGCGCGTGATACGCGCCCCATCGGACGCAGATCCTGGGACCTGAGCTGGCGCGAAACGATCTTGTGGCTGCCATCCCCCTCCCTCCCGCGCCTGGTTGATGGAAAGCTGCTGCTGATGCCCGATGCGGCGCCCGTGCAGCCCAAACCCGGAAGGTTCCTGGCGACCACGGCGCTGCTTTGGGATGCAGACTGTCGCGGGCTGCTCGATCCGCGAGGAATGGATGCGGAGCCGGGCGCGCTCGACGAGGAGGAGACGGCCCGGTTCCTGACCAATCTGCGCCGCCTGCAGCGGCGTTACTCAGGTGGTGTGACGGTTTCGAGCGCCGAGTACATCGTGATCGTCTGACAGAGCGCTGCATTGCGCGGCCGCTGGTTCGATCCGTCCGGCGATGCCGGCGGGGATTGCGGCGGCTTGCGCGGCCTTGCCCCGTGCCCTGACAAGGCTCGCCGAAGCCGGCAGTGGCCCGAGGGGGTGACACGCGGCCACGGCCGCAAGCCCGCGCCTGCTGGCCCGGCATCCCGGATCAACGCCCGGCAATCACGCGCAATCGACAGATGCCGCCTCGACGGCGAAAAACACCTAAATCTTTCTTCGATCGGCCGAGGGCCCAATGTCCATCATCAGACCAGGGTATCGACATAGTCGATCGATCGCCAGAACCGGATTGGCGTTGTGCCTTCTTTGCGCAGCGACGGCGGCCCAGAGCACAGTTCTGCGCCTGGAGGGAGCGGGCGGTCTGTCCTGCCGCGTGTTGGACTCCCCCGCCAAGGCGCGTCTGGCGGAAGGGCGTGCCGCGCTGCAATGGAGCTTCGGTTATCTCACGGGCCGTGTCCAATCGGGCGCCGGAGAGTCTCATCGGCGTTTCACCGGCCCGGACGGCATCGCCGACGAGATCATCGCCTATTGCCGAGCACATCCCGAGCGACAGATCGCGGATGCGGCGGCGGAGTTCTTCGGGCCCTGACGGCCCTTCGCCCGGTGCGACGTGACTTCGACTCGCCGCCCGGTGCCTCGGTTTTCAGATTCACATGGGGTTATCCGCAATGTTCACGATCGCCCGGTTGTATCTCGCGAGTGCGGCCGCTGCCGTAGCGGTGCTTCTGTCCCTTCCAGCGGCCGCCCAGAACAATCATTGCTCAATGACGTGCAACGGCACCGACAACGAATGCTACCGGTCCTGCGCCGGACCGAATTACGCGCCCAGGCCCGGTGGCACTTATGCGCCCGGTAGCGATACCGGCCGTTCCGGAGGCGGATATGGAGCCATCGCGGTCTCCGACAGCGACAAGGGCGGCCTGAGCTGGGGAAAATCTTACGGCTACGACTCTCGCGCCCGCGCAGAGGCCGTGGCGGTGCAATTTTGTAAGGCCGAGGGACTTCCGGGCTGCAGGGTGAGGGTCTGGTTCTCCAACGCTTGCGCCGCCCTCGTGACGACGGGCGATGGCAACTGGTGGGCGTATTGGCGCGGTTCGCTCGCGGCCGCACGGAGTGCGGCACTCGCGGAGTGCCAGCATGACGCTAAGGGCCGCTGCATGGTGAGGGAGGCGTTCTGCTCACAGTAAGGCCGGAACGACGCCGCGCAAGCGACCGCAACGCCCGACAATTCCCCCGCCCAGTCCGCTTGTTCAGGCTGGACACCGTGCGACCGGCACGTCCATGCAACAGGAGCGTTCGATGCGACCTCGTTCAGCCTATGTCTTGCTCATCGCCTCGACCCTTTTCGTTTCACCCTCGCAGGCCGGCGCCGACCCGCGCTCGCCTCTCGCCGCCGGCGGCTGCTGGATGGTGTTGCCCAAAGGCGAGAAGCCCGAACGCACCAATGCCGCCGAAATCCTCTGCCTTCAACGGGACGGCTCTGGCCGTGTCCGCGAAAGCCAGTTCTATGGCGACGTCGCTGCCTGTGCCCGCGTGACGTACCGCACGAGCAACGGTCCTACCCGGGTCGGGATCGATTTCAGCGCCTGCACCAATGGCGCACCAAGTCACAACCTGCTCTGCGCGACCAGCGCAGGACGGAAGCCGGTGCCGTGCCTCCAGCGGGTGCCTGGCGACGACGAGCCGGTGGAGATGGAGCTCTACCCGATCGAGGGGGCGGGGTCGTGAGGCCTCTTCTCCTCCTCTCTGCCGTGCTGGGCGCGATGCTCGCGCAGCCTGCCTCGGCGGGCGCCTCCACGTGCCCGGAAGGCGTCGCCCGGCCGCCTCCGGTGACGGCTGCGATCGAGCGCCCTTTCGGGTTTCGCCTGCACCCCGTCATGGGCATAGCGGTCTTCCAGCCGAGCACGGTGTTCCGAACCCGCAGCGGCCAAGTGGTCAGGACAGTGTTGGGCGGCCGGGTCGTGCTGCGCGAAACGAAGCCGGGCATGGGCCGGTTCGTCTGGATCCGGCAGCGGGACGGGAGCGAGCTGCGATATGGGCCGCTGGCACGCGCGCGCGTTGGCGTCGGGCGATGCGTTCTGCCAGGCGTCACACTCGGCAGGACGACTTCGTCTCCGTTCACACTCAGCCTGCGGCGAAACGGACAATGGATCGATCCCGCGCCCTTATTCGGAGACGGCCGATGACCCACGCGAAAACCGCCGGCGATGGCTCGGCGGCGGTCCATCCTGCCGTGCTTCACGCCGGTTGAGGCAGCGTGCATGCGTTTAAGCCTGGGCTGCATGTGCCCTGGGTGCAGGTGCGCCGGCTGCTGGGATTGATCTGCTAGCCTTTGAAGACGAGCTCATGTCATCATCGAACCGAAGAGCCCGATCCACCAACGCGGCCTCCTCGTTTTCTGGAACGGGTAAGATCACTACAACAGCATCCTCGGACATCTCCGAGAGCGTCTGGCGGCGCATCGCGCCGCACCTGCGGCCGCACACCGATGATGAAGGAGGGGGGCGATGCAGAAACTGGATGATTTTCCCTATCTGGTGCTGTCCAGCGCCACCCAAAGTTACGATCTGGCATTGCCGTCCTTCGGGCGCTTCGAGCGCATCGAATGGCCGTTGGATTCGGAGGGAGAGTTCAAGAGGCCGCTCCGCTTCACAGGACTTCTCGACCTTGAAGCCCCGCACGCGCTGGCTCATCTCGACTCCCTTGTATGGGCCGTGGTCCAGATCGATCAGGACGATCCTTGCGAATGGGCGGCGGGCGAGGACGGGACGATGCAGCCCGGTGTGGTGCGTTTCGCCTCCGGTTTCGTGCTGTTTCGTGGTGCGCGCGAGACGGCGCTGAGTATTTTCGCCGCCTACAAAAGCGGGGCGTCCCTAAAGACGCCCTTGTCGGCGTTTCAGGACCGCTCCGGCGTCGCCATCGCAGGCGATTACGGCACAGCGATCGCAGGCGACGAGGGCTTTGCCCGCGCCGGCTTCTGCGGTCTCGCCAAGGCCGGGACGCCCGGAACCCTGAACCCACGGCGCCCCCTCAGAGAGGTCGAATATTCCTCCTTTGGCGTGGCGCTGGCCGGCGTGCGTGGCACGGCATTCGCCGGCACGGCGGGGGTGGCGGTGGTCGAGAGCGGCGGCACGGCGCGGGCGGGCAATTGCGGCGTGGCGATCGCTCGCTCGGGCGGCAATTTATGCACCGTCGAAGTGGGCCGCGAAGGCATCGCCATCTCGCGCGCCACGGACGGAATGGTGATTGCTGGAGACAAGGCCGTCGCTGTGGCGAGCAGTGGCGGCCGATGGTTGAAAGTCGGCCACGGAGGAATCGGCGTCGCGATGAAACACATGGAGACCCTGGTCATCGCCGACGAGGCCCTCGTGATCGCGGCAGCGTCGCAGCATAACAGCCGTGTCCGCCTGGGCCGGCAAGCGACGCTGATCTGCCGTTTGGGCGCGGACAGCGGCTTTACCCGGATAACAACCTGTGGCGGAGCGCTGGAGCCCGGCACCTACTCCATCTGGAACGGCGAGCTGACCAGGCACACCCGCGACGAAAACGTCGAGGTTCTCGATATCTCCTTCTTGGCCTGGAAAGAAAAGGCCAAGGCTCGCGCTCCCTCCCAGGCCCCCACCTTCGCGTCAGGCGTGCCCTGGTGGGAGGCCGCCCGCAGCCACGATCCGCTGGCCGAGATTCTACCGGAGGCGATGCAGGAGGGACAGATCATCCTTCTGTGCGCCGATATTCCGTCAGCCGAGTTGGAGGCCGGACGCAAGGACGGTGAATGGTGGCTGGGCGCACCGTTCGGTCAAGGCGAGCTGCCGCTGATCGATGGGGCCCTCTGCTGTCTCGTCCGCGTCGAGGGCGAGCACGCGTTCGAGCAGGGTGGCGGCGAAGCGGTCTGCTTCCAACGAGGGACCGCGCTCTACCGGGGCAGCTTGCGCGGCGCCGTGGCGGCGTTGCGCGCCATCGGAGCCGACACCGCGCTCGACGGCCATGTCGCGCTGGCCGGGCACGGGGGTGTCGCGCGGGTTCCCTCGCGGATGGAACCCATGCCGCCGCCGCCGCCGTCACATCTCTACCACACCGATGAGCTCATCGTCGAAACGCCTTACAACGTCCTGCGCGGTGACCGGACCATGGGTCGCGATACCACGCTCGCCGTGGCCGGTGACGAGGGATTCGCGATCTGCGACGGCGAGGCGCATGCGGGCGACTACGGTGTGGCCCGCGTAACCGGCCTGGGTGTCGCGCGGGTCGGGCGCGGTGGGTTGGCATTCTGCGAGACCGGCCGCGCGCTCGCCGGCGAGCTCGGTATCGCCCTCAGCCGCCGGTCTGGAGGCGAGCGTCGGACCTCGAGCGGACTGGCTGCCGGCGGCTGGTGCGGCATCGCCATCTCAGAACCGGACGGTTCCGCCGCGATCGCTGGCAACGGTGGCATCGCCATCGCCATGGGAACCGGTATGGCCCGGGTGGGGACTCATGGCGTCGCGATCGGCCCCACTTCGAAAACGGTCGATCTCCATGGTGGCTCGGACTCCGTCGTCGTTGCGCGGGACGGGCGGGTCAGCGGCGACAATCGCGCGTTGCTGGTCGCATGGGACGCCGGGACCGAACGATGGATCGCCGCCGAGGTCGGGCGGAACGGACTCGAGCCGGGCATCCCCTATGTCGCCCGCAACGGCCGGTTCGAGCCTGAAGCCCCCGTCGTGCCGGAGGTCGGCGGCGAGGGCCACCGACAAACGCTGCACTGAGCGCCGGCATCCGCCGGCAAGGCGGAGCAAGCCCACGCAATACCGCGACGGCGGGCCTGCGGCTACGTCTCGTCCATCGGATCACCGAAACGGACGGAGACTGCCCCATGAACAAGCATCTCGCCCTCGCCGCCGTCATACTGCTTGCCTCGACCGGCGTGCAGGCGCAGGAGAGCCAGCAGAAGATCGTCGTCAAGAACCGACAGATGATCGTCGCCATCACCAGTGGCAAGCTGGAGGACGAGATCGTCGGTAAGCCGGAGATCTTCCAGCGGAGCAACATCGCCTACGCCATCGGCATGACGCGCAGCCTGCACCGGGCTTGCACCATCCTCTCGGCCGAGGAAAGCGCACGGCTGGACCGGCTGGAACGCTCCTACCGGACTCGGAAGGCGAACGACGAGGTCGAGGCGGCGGTGCAGGCCATGGTGCTGAGCGAACTGGACAACGGCGCCGCCGACACGGCGGCGCTGCTCAGCCGCTACGATTGCGTGGCGCTGGACCGCTTCAAGCTCACCGGCCCGCTGCTGGCCTTCTGGAGCAAGTATCTCGTGAAGCTCACCGGCTGAGCCGCCCCGCGGGAAGATCTCGTCATGTCCACTCGCGTTCACATGCCTGTCACCGCAGCGGCGGATGTCGTGTTGAGCGGAGTCGTTCAGAGCACGTCCAGCGGCGGTCCTTGCCGCAAGGCGAAGGCCTTGATCGCGTCCACGAGCGCGTCGAGCGTGTCGAAGGCCACGCTCCCCGCGTCGCATTCGGAAACGATCAGGGATAGCTCGGTGCAGGCAACCATCTGCACCTGAACGCCGTCCGCGCGCAGCTGGGCTGAAGCGCGGCGCATGGCGCGGCGGGCCTCGTCATCCACCCCGGCCGCCTTGATGCGCCGGATGGCGTCGAGCACCGCCACCTCGTCGGCGGGATACACCGGCGTCAGGCCGGCGGCCCGCAACGGAGCGTCGAACAGCCCGGTTATCCGCACCGCGGGCGAGGCAATAATGCCGATCCGGCCGTCGCCTTCCACCGCCAGGGCCCGCGCCCGCTCGACCGAGACCTCCACCAGGCTCAGCATGGGAATGCGCACCGAGGCGGCGATGGCGCCCGCATAATGGTGGGTTGTGTTGCACGGCATGGCGAGCGCCTCGGCCCCGGCCTGTTCCAGGCGGCGCGCCATCTCCACCAGCACCGGCTCCGGGTCGTCCCCCGTGCCCTCGATCAGCCGCCGGATGCGCGAGGGCACCTGCGTGTTCTGGTCGACGATGAGTGGAATGTGATCGCGGTCGTCGGCGGCGGGCACGGCGGCGATGAGCTTGTCCATGAGCAGCACGGTCGCCTGCGGCCCCATGCCGCCCAATATGCCGATGCGCCGTGGCGTCACGATGGGCATGGCGAAATTCTCCCGGGAATGGCGGGGCGCGGATCGAAGCACGCAACATAGCCGAACAGCGCCGCCGAACCGCCGGTATGGAGAAAGCAGACCGCCTCGCCTTTGCCGAAGCGGCCCTTGCGCACATGGTCGATCAGGCCCGCCGCTGCCTTGCCGGTATAAACGGGATCAAGCAGCACGCCCTCCAGGGCGGCAAACATTCTGATGGCGGCGATCGCCTTTAGCGTCGGAATGCCGTAGCCGTGGCCCACCTGGGCCGCATCCACCGCCACGTCGGCGCGTGGAACGAGGGCGGGGCGGCCGATCCGGGCCGCCGTGTCAGCGGCGAGCGCGTGCACCTTCTGCTCCTGCTCGGCCTGCCCGGCCTTCACGCTGAAGCCGAGCACGCGCGTGCCCACCTCGGCCGCGCGCAGGCCCACCAGAAGGCCCGCCTGGGTGCCGGCGCTGCCGGTGGCGGTGACGATATGGTCGAAAGCGATCCGCGCCGCCCCCGCCTGCGCCGCAAGCTCCACCGCGCAGGACACGTAGCCCAGCGCGCCGGTGGCGTCGGAGCCGCCGATCGGGATCAGGTGAACTCTGCGCCCCTCGGCCCGCAGGCGCTCGGCGCACGCGGCAAGCTCGCGCGCCATGTCGGCGCCGTGGGGGCGCAATTCCAGGCTGGCGCCATGCAGGCGATCCAGCAGAACGTTGCCGTTGTCGGCATAAGCGGCATCGGAGCGGAAGGCGGCCGCTTCCAGCAGCAGGTGGCACGAGAGCCCGAGCCGGGCCGCTGCCGCCGCCGTCTGGCGCGCATGGTTGGATTGGACCGCGCCCGCCGTCACCACCGTGTCGGCGCCGGCGGCGCAGGCCTCGGCCATGATGTATTCGAGCTTGCGGGCCTTGTTGCCGCCGGTGGCGAGGCCCGTGCAGTCATCGCGCTTGATCCAGATTTCCGGTCCGCCGAGGGCTTCGGTCAGCCGGTCGAGCCGCTCCAGCGGGGTCGGCAGATGGGCGAGGCGCAGGCGGGGATGGCAGGCGAGGTCCATGGGGGGCCTCCGGAACGCGGCAGGGCGACGGGCGTCCGCCGGCGGGAAAGCCCGCCGGCGGTGCATGATCAAACACGCGGTGGGTTCAGGCCGCGTGCTTGTTCATGAAGTCCTCACACAGGGTGGTGAGGTAGATGGGGGTTTCCTGCATGGGGCAGTGGCCGCAGTTCTCGATGACCGCCATCTCGGCATTGGGATGCCAGGCAAGGAAGGTCGCGGCCAGTTCCTCAGGCAGGAATCCGGCCTGGTCCCACACGCCGGCCACCACGAGCAGCGGCGGCGTCGGGCGGGCGGCCTTCACCTCATCGGAGAAGTCCTCCACGGTCCACATGTCCAGATAGCGCCGCACCGCCACGTTGTTGCGGGTATTGCGGGCCAGCCAGAGCTTGTGCTCGGACCATTGCTTGGTGAGCTTGTGGTTGGTGATGCGCGCCGCAAGCTCGCGCACCGCATCGTCGTCCACCAGCGTGCGCTCGAAGAAGGCCCGGCGCTCCGGGTCCATCTTGATCGCCGCGGCGGAGACGGGCCCCACCGCGACCTCGCTCTTGATGCGCTCCGGGTGCATCAGCACCATGCGCTCCACCACCATGCCGGTCATCGAGAAGCCGATGATGTGGAAGCGATCCCAGCCGAGGCTGTCGGCGGTGTCGAAGGCGTCCGCCGCCGCCTCCTTGGCGCTGTATTCCCCCTCCAGCTTGATCGACCGCCCGTAGCCGCGGATATCCACGAACGCATAGGTGAAGCGTTCCGTATCCAAGTAGAGATGCATCGGCTTCCAGCTGGTGCAATCCGCGAGCCAGTCGTTGAAGACGATCACGCCTTCCTTGCCTGTGCCGACAAGTTCGTATCCGAGAACCATCTTAAGTCTCCGTAGCCGTTCACGGCGTGCTTTCAGGGGGTGGTGACCTTGATGTCGGTCACGGCGGGAAGCTTGCCCGCAACGATCTCGCCGTGGGCCTGCTTCAGGGGCTCCATGTCGTAGAAGGGCTTCACGTCGAGCTTGGTGTTGAGGAGCTTGTTGTCGAACAGGAAGTCCATCACCGCCTGGGCGCCGTCGATGTCGGCCTGCGACACCATCAGGTCCACGTCGGCCGGGCTCTTGATGGGATTGGCAAGATTGCGGTCGAAGTCGGTGGCGATCTTCAGCAGGCGCGGGTCGAGGCGCGAGGTCTTGGCGAACCATCCGCGGGCCTGCTCGAGATTGTTGGAGGCCCACCAGGTGGCCATGATCCAGGCCTTGATGAACTTCACTTCGCCTTCGCGGCCATTCGCCTCGATCCACTTGCCGGAAAGGCCCTGGAGGCCGATGTTCTCGCCCCGCGGAGCCATCCAGAGAGGCTTGGCGATCTTGGCCTCGATCAGGCGCTCCATGGTCGGATCCCAGGTGATGACGGCGTCCACGAGGCCGCCCTGCATCGCCGCGGTCTGCTCGGCGATGTCCTGGTTGACGATGGTCATCTCCTTGAACGGATCCTTGACGCCGGCCGCCACGATGGCCTTCACCGAGCGCGGGAAGGTGGTGGTGGCGAACGGGGCGCTCACCTTTTTGCCGCGGAGGTCGGCAAGGCCGCCCTGGAAGTCGGGGCGCACCAGGATGCCGAAGCGGGCATCATGGGTGCGCATCAGCACTTTGGAGCCGGGCATGCGGGCCATGGCGCGCAGCACCGGGGCATCGGCGGCGAACACGTTGTCGATGTCGCCGGCCACCGCCGCCTCGGCCAGCGGGCCGCCGAAGGTGAAGGTCTTGAAGTCGGCCTTGATGCCGTTGAGCTCGAAGATATTGGTGTGGCGCAGCACTTCCACCACCTCGCCGCCGGCGGCCCAGAGCGACTGGTAGCCGACCGTGACCTTGATCGGGTCGGCGGCGCGCGCCTGCCCCGAGAGGCCGAAGGCGAGGGCGGTGGCGACAAGGACGCTGGCCACCGTGCCGCGGCGCCGAAGGGGCCGGGCTCGCGTTGTATCGGACATGTTGTTTTCTCCTCTGGTTATCAGTTGGGTGTCTTCCAGCCGACGAGCGCGTGCTCGAGCCAGAGCATCAGGCTGTTCATGAGGAAGCCGACCGCGCCGATCACGATCATCCCGGACATGACCTTCTCGGTCTCGACCATGGAGCGCGCGAGCTGGATCATGTAGCCAAGGCCCGACGTGGCGGCGATCAGCTCGGCGGCGATCACGCAGGTCCAGGCGACGCCGAGCCCCACGCGCAGGCCGGTGACGATGTAAGGCACCGCCGTCGGCAGCATGACCCGCGTGAGGAACAGCCACCGCCCTGCCCCGAAGCATTGCGACACCTGCACATGGATCGGCGCCACCGAGCAGGCGCCGGTGTAGGCATTGGTGAAGATCGGGAAGAAGCCGCCGATGAAGATGATGAACCAGGCGGAGTGATCGCCGAGGCCGAACCACAGGATGGCGAGCGGAATCCAGGCGATGACCGAGATCGGACGCAAGATTTCCACCAGCGGCAGCATATAGGCCGCCACCTTGCGGTTCATGGCCAGCAGCAGGCCGAGCGAGATGCCCGTCACCGCGGCGAGGCCGAAGCCCACGGCGACGCGCAGCACGCTGGCGCGGATGTCCGCCCACAACAGCCCCGCCTCGGCAAGGTCGACCGTCGCCTTGAACACCGCCGTCGGCGGCGGAAAGATATTCGGGTTCGCGAGCCCGCTGCGCACGGCGCCTTCCCAAAGCAGCAGCAGGATCGGGATGAGCACCAGATGGCGCAGTCGTGCGGCCGCGCCCTTCAGGAAGCGGAACGCGCGGGTGCGCGCCTGGGCCCCGGCGGAGCGGACGGCTCTGGTGTCGGGTGCGGCCATGGCGCCGTCTCCTTGCGTCGCCATCACGCGGCCGCCGCACGCACCACTTCGGCGCGCAGAAGATGGGACAGCTCGTTCTTGATCTCCAGGAAGCGCAGATCATGCGCCCGGATGGAGGGATCGCGCGGGCGCGGCAGGTCGACATCCACCACCGCCTTCACCCGGCCGGGGCGCGCCGTCATCACCATCACCCGGTCGCCGAGGAATACCGCCTCCTCGATGTTGTGGGTGATGAGCACGAAGGTTTTTCCGGTGCGTTCCCAGATCCTCAATATCTCCTCCTGCAGCAGGTCACGGGTGAGAGAATCGAGCGCGGCGAACGGCTCGTCCATGAGCACCACATCGGGGTCGGGGGCGAGGGCGCGGGCGATGCTTACCCGCTGCTTCATTCCGCCGGAGATCTCGTGCGGGTAGCGGCTCGCGAAGCGGGTCAGGCTCACGAGATCGATGAAGCCATCGACGATCTCCTTACGCTCGGCCTTGCCGACCCCCTTCGCCTGGAGGCCGAACTCCACGTTCTGGTGCACGGTCATCCAGGGAAACAGGCCGTATTCCTGGAAGATCACGGTGCGATCCGGGCCGGGGCCGGTGATGGGCGCTCCGTTGCGCAGCGCCGCGCCCATGGTGGGCTTGGAGAAGCCGGCGATGGTGTGCAGCAGGGTGCTCTTGCCACAACCGGACGGGCCGATGATGCAGAAGAACTCGCCCGCCTTGATCTCGCACGACACATCATCGAGGGCGACAACAGCCTCCGCCTCGTCGGGCGTGCTGAAGGACTTGGTGATGTTCCGGATACTGATGGGGCCCATGTTCGGTTCCTCCGGCTGAAGCATCACGCGACGCGGTAGCGCTCGATCACATTGAGGTCGGGGTCGAGGCCGAGGCCGGGCGCGGTCGGCACCGGCAGGTATCCGTCGACGGGCAGCGTCGCGCCGCCGTAGATCTCGGCCTCGAAATCGCAGAACAGGCGCTCCAGCAGCGGCGTCGCGCGCTGGGCGGCGTTGATGTGGAGCGTCGCCACCTGGCCGGGGCCGAACAGCGCACAATGGGGCACGAATTCCACGCCTTCCGCCTCGCACAGGGCAGCGATCTTCATCAGTTCGGTGACGCCGCCGGTCTTGGCCACGTCCGGCTGGGCGATGTCGATGGCGCCGGCGTCGATCATGGCGACGAAGTCATGCAGGGAGCCGGCATTCTCGCCCGCGGCGATGCGGTGGCGCCCGGTGGCGCGCACGATGGCAAGGCCGCGAAAGTCCTCCGGCGGCCAGATGGGCTCCTCGAGCCACAACAGGTCGAGAGAGCCGAGCTCGCGGTCATAGCGGAGCGCCTCGGTCACCGACCACGGGCAGTTGGTGTCGAGCATCACCACCGCATCGGTGCCCGCCGCCTCCACTGCCGCGCGGATCTCGGGGACGGTGACCTCGTGGAGTTTCACATGGCGGTAGCCGAGATCCACCGCGCGGCGCGTCGCCCGCTCCACGTCGGGGCAATTGCCGTAGCGCATGAGGCTCGCGTAGACGCCGATGCGGTCGGTGAAGGGGCCGCCCAGCAGGTCCACCAGCGGCCGGCCGGCAGACTTGGCGGCGATGTCCCACAGGGCCAGATCAACGGCGGAAATTCCGTACATGATCGGGCCCACGCGGCCGAAATTCTGGAGCTGGAACTCCAGATCGAACTTGGTTTTGGCGATCTCGCACGCGCGGCGGCCCATGACCAGCGGCAGCACCCGCGTCTCGATCAGCATTTTCAGCCCGCGATCCTCGCCGCGGGAGAAGGCCTCCCCCCAGCCGACGACGCCGGCATCGGTCTCGAGGCGCACGAACAGGGTGTCGAATTGGGTGCGCGGAGCGCCGCCGAAGCTCCACGGCGGGACGCCACCGGACTCGAACGGAACGGAAATGAGGATGGCCTCCGCCTTGACGATACGCTGGTCGGGCATCGAAAAGGAACGCGAGCCGCCGGAACCGCCGGCGGCCGTGGTGGAAATCGCGGATTGGCTGGGCGTCGCAACCGAGACTGGCATTTTGTACCTTTTTTCGTCTTCCGCTCGGCCCTATGGTGGGCAGGCGTCTCTCGCTGATTGTTGACAATTATCTGATAACGTCAGATTTAGTTGGTCAATGGATAAATTGACTAAAATTCGAGTTCGAAACGATTAAAGAGAAGGCAAGTAACCGATGGCTGCTCTGAAAATGGTCTCGGCGGTCGCCAAGCGCAGCCTGGATAAGGCGGCGGCGGACGCGCTTCGGCAGGCAATTGTCTCGGGCGAGGTTCAGCCGGGCACGCGCCTCACGGAGATGGAGATCGCCGCGCAATTCGAGCTGTCGCGCGGCACCATCCGCGCCGCGCTCCAGCGCCTCATGGGCGAAGGGCTGATCGTGCAGCGCCCCTATTCGGGCTGGGAAGTTGCGACCCTCACCTCCCACGACGTGTGGGAACTTTATACGTTGCGCGCCAGCCTCGAGGGGCTCGCCGCCCGCCTCGCCGCCAGCCACCCCGACCGGCGCGCGCGCATGGAGATCGCGTTCGATGCGCTGAAGGCGGCGGCGGATTCCGGCGACGGCCGCGAGATCACCGAGGCCGACCTATCCCTGCACAAGACCATCGTCAGCCTCGCCGGCCATAGCCGCCTCGCCAGCCAGTACGATGTGGTGGAGCAGCAGGTGCGCATGTTCATGGCCTCGTCCAACGCCATCCTGCCCCGCTCGGCGATGCTGATCGAGAATCACGTGCCTCTGGTGACGGCGGTGTCCGAAGGCGATCCGGATCTCGCGGAGCGCTGTGCCAGTGTCCACAGCACCAGTTCGGGCGAGATCCTGGTGCGCCACCTGGAAGCGCAGCAGCACACGCACGCCGGGGAGGCCGCCGAGCCGCCCAAGCCCGGCTGGCGCTGAGCCGCAGCAGCGGCCCCGGCAGCCCGATGCCGCGCTGCAGGGCGAACAGCGGCACCAGCAGCGCCGTGACGTTCAAGCCGAACGGCGGCAGGTCGAACGGCGCGAAGAAGATCCCCTGCACCAGCAGGCCGGCGGCAAGGCCGATGGCGGCCGGCGCCATGCCGAAGATCAGATGAACCTCCGAGACCCAGACGGGTCGCCGCCGAGGCCGCCGCCCGCCGCAGAACGCGTCCCGCGCCGGGAGCGGCGTCTGAGCCCGCCCCGCATGCGGGCGATTACTTGGTGAGGATCAGCTTGTTCTTGGATGTCAGGGTCAGGGTATAGACCTGATCGCCATGAACGATGCGCACCATGCGCGCCACCCGAAAGAGATCGGCGCTGTTCAGGCGTCCGTCCACCATCGCAACGGTGCGCACCTGCGTTTCGGGAGACGGCACGGGTCTCAGCTTGATGATGCCCATGGGCTGCGGCTCCTCTGCCGGTTTCGGGCGAAGGGCGGGCGAAAGCGCCGCGCCGCCCCCACACCAGCCTGTTACAGGACCAGCATCCCCGGCAGGACATCGCGCGCCAGGACGGCCACCGGCGCGAATGCGGTTAAGCCGAGGGCAACCAGCGGCATGTCCTCGCTGGAGCGCGCGCGACGGAGATGACCAGTTCGCCCCGCCGCCGCTTGCTTTGGCGAAGCCTCAGAACGATACGGTCACTCGTGTATTGATCGAGCGTCCATACCCGGCAACCGGGTAGCCCCAGGCCGCCGAGGTGCCCATCATGCTGGTGACCTGGTAATTGACCAGGTTCGCGCCGCCAAGCGGCAGGTCATACTGCGTATCCAGGATGTTATCGATGCCGAAATCGACCTTCAGCTGGCCCGCCGTATAGCCGATGCGGTAATTCAGCAGCGCATAGGCCGAGGTCTCCAACTCGTTGTGCACTTGGCTCACATTCGTTTTCGCGCCGACGAGCTGGACCTCGACGCTCGAGCTCCAATTGCCGAGGGTGTGGTCAAGTGCCAGCGTCGCGTTGACCGGCATGATGTGGTAGAGGTTGACCCCGTCGGTGCGCTGTCCGCGCACGAAGTTCAGGCTGCCGCGGAACGCCCCCTGGCCGTAGGTGCGATCGTCCCACAGCGCCAGCTTGCCGTCGATGTTCACGCCATAGAGCCAGGCGTCGTAATTGGCGAACTGCAGATAAACGAAGGTGTTGTCGGCGGTGAGGTTGTTCGGCAGGTTGGCGAGGCATCCAGGAAGGGCGCAGCGCCGCACGTCGATATAGTCCTGCACATAGCTGTAATAGGGCGAGACCCGCACCTGCCAGACCTTCTGCGCCTGATCGTGCCAATCAGCCGTGAAGCTCACGGTGTGGGCCTTTTCCGGCACCAGATCGAGATTGCCCACATAGCCGTTGCCGTCTCCGAACCAGCCGATCATCTGCATGGCCATGCCGTTGGTGGACCAGGCATAGCGCTCGTACAGGTTCGGCGAACGTGTCTTGCGGGACAGGCCGAGCTCGTAAAGGCTGAAGGCGTTGGCCTCATAGCGCAGGATCGCCGAGCCATCGATATTGAAGTCGGTTCGCGCGTGGCTCTGGGAATTGAAGGCGGCGGCGTTCGCGCCGTACATCATTTCATTATAGCCCTGAACGTCGCCGGTGTTCATCCAGACGATATCGTTGCGCAGGCCGATGATGGTGGTCCATTGTGCGTCGAGATGGCGTTCCCATTCGCCGAAATAGCCGAAGCGCAGGCGCTGGCCGTTATTGATGTTCTCGAACGTGTTCGGCCCCATCATCATGGAATCTGCCACCGGCGGCCACCAATCGTCGAGATTGTTATAATAAAGCTCGTTGCCGACGCGCACGATATCGATGGGGGACGCGTTGATCGTTCCCTTCACTTTATAGCCGAGGTCGGTGCTGCGGGTGTCCATGGGCATCTCGCCTGTCTTGTCCGGCTGGATGAAGCCCATGGTGTGGCGGACGCGGTTGGCGAACAGCGAGGCTTCGAGCTTGCCCCAGTCGAAGTCACCCACATAACTGCCGTTGGCATAGATGCTCTTGTTGTCCACCATGTCCATATATTGGTTGACGTAGCCCTGATACGGGATGAACTGACCGCCGATCTGGAAGGTGAACAGACTCTGGTTGACCTGCTTGGCGATGGTCAAGGCGTGGTTCTGGGTCTCATACATGGTCGACTTTATGACCGTGCCGTTGCCGGACGTGTAATCGCTCGCGCGCGCCCAGCCGCCGGTATAGGTGACGCTGGTATCTTGATTTGAAGCGGTGCCGTTGAAATCGGTGCCGTAGGAATTGCCGTTGCTGCGGTAGAAGCCGGACAGGCTGCCGGAGACATTGAGCGCCTGGCCGGGCGTGAACTTCGGCGGGGCGACGGTGACGTCCGCCTTCGCGCCCGTATAGTCGCCGCCGACGCTCACCGGCGCCGTACCCGTATAGACTTTCACCGAAGAGATCATCGCCGGGTTCACATAGGACAGCGGCGGGTTCATCTCGTTCGGGCAGGCCGGGCTGAAGATCATGTTGTTGATGGCGACCTGCACCCGGTCGGCGCCCATGCCGTTCACGGCCGGCAGGCTCGACACGCCGCCCGCGCCCCAGGTCGCGCCCCCCGGAATGCGGGAGAGGAGCGAACCGGAATCGCTGGTCCACAGCGTCGCATTCTGGGCTTCAGGGGCGGAAATGAAGGCGGTGTCGACGGGCGTATAGGGGCCGAAGCCTTGTGCGCTGACGACGGCGGCCGGGGTCGAGGGCCGGACCACGATGGTCGGCAGATCCTGCACCGCTTGCGCCATCGCGCCGCTGAGCGCGAACGGGGTGAGGCAGAGAGCCGCGAGGGAGGGACGAACCAAGGCCGTCGTTCGGCGCAAGGTGCGGTGAAATGGTTTGATGGGTGGGGGTGTCATGGTGTTTCCAAATTTCGACAGCCGCGAACCACGGCACGGCGCGCAGGGGCGCGCTGCCGCTCCGGGAGCTCGGCGATTTGGGGAAAAACAGGAGGGAACGGCCGTGCGCGGACGCGACGGCGGAGGTCAGCCCAGCATTGGCGGTCCGCGAGGCCGGTGCGCCACGCGCGCACCGGACAAGACCGGGCCTGCACCCTCGTGAAGCTGGAACCGGAATACGACCGCCAGACGCTCGATGACGGGCGTCGCCGACGCAGACGGAAGGATCCCAAGATCCACGCGCGACAGGCACAGGGGGCAATGGACGAACGCCTTCGAGCGCTCGTCGCCGTCACCCTTCGGCCCTGGCGCGGAGGGATCGTTGAGGCAGATCTGGAACGCGTCGGAGGATGGAGCGAGGGACCGGCTGGCGAGGAACGCGCTCGTGACGACGATCTGCAGCACGAGCGCATAGACGACCGTCCACGCCACGGCGCGCGCGCCACCCCACCCGTGCCTTAGGCGTTCGATCATCCCCGACTCCCCGCGCCTATCCTGCGGCCTGCCGGTGGGGAAATACAGAGCCGATGGGCGGCCAAAATGTCCCATCCTGCTCAACGCCAGAGCTGGGAGTCGTGGATCCCCACCCGCGCGGCGGGGCAGCGGCGCGTGCCGATGGCTCAGGCGATATAAGGCAGGTGGGGCACGCTTTGAGAGGCACGGAAGGCGGCGAGACGTTCGGCGGCCTTCTGGCTGGAGGCACGCAGATGGGCCACCAGCGCCTTCTTCGCCACAGCCCCGCTACCGCGCCGCACCGCCCGCACGATGTCGAGGTGCTCGTCCATGAAGGGATCCACCAGGGTCGGGCGCTTCAGCGCCACCTGGATGTGCTTGCCCGACACCAGAATGCAGCGCGTGCGCCGCAGGGCCTCGATGATTTCAGGATTGCCGCCATGGCCCACGCAATCGATGTGTAGATCCGCCTCCAGAACGTCCAGGTCGGAAATGTCCACCTGCGGAAAGCGCGCGATCACGTCCTTCAGGCGGGCTTCGACCATGTCGAGCTGCGCCGTCGGGATCCGGCCGATGGCACTTTCCAGCGCGACCGGCTCCAGCAGGATGCGCAGCTCGTAGAGATCGTGGAAGCGGGCTTCGTCCAGCGGCACGATCCACCAATGGGATTTCTCGCCCTTGGAGACGATGCCCACCTCGCGGGCATGGATGAGCAGGTCGCGCGCCACCGTGCGCCCCACGTCGAAATGGCGCGCCAAAGCCAGCTCGTTCACACGGAAGCGCCCGAACACCGAACGCAGGATGATCTCGCGCTCGAAATCATAATAGAGCGACTGCCACGCGAAGGACTTGGCGGCGGCCGGGGGCTCGGCGTGCATCTGCAGCATGGCCCAGGGTAATCGCATTTCAGACTAGCGCGAGGAGTTTGAGGAGATAGTCTTGATTCCAAGCTGCTTTTTTGAACTTCGCGCGGAGCGAGGCCTTGCTGCTCTCCTTGGCCATGACGTTGAGCGCCA
>JBDZDL010000003.1:0-719727 GCA_040049195.1 Xanthobacter sp. VNH20 | reverse complement strand
AAAACTGTCAACTCACCCACATCCACAAAAATGAACCCAACATGACATCCTGTGGAAAATAATCCGGCTAAAAACAAAAATCTCTACGAAATACAATAACTTGCGTAACTCCTCAGCCTGGGGATGACGCACCGCCGCGGCCACGCAGAACGGCGCCGGACGGTCAAAACCGCCCAGCGTCAGCATAGAAATGCGCCACCTCCCCCTTTGTTCCCGCGATCTTTTCTTGCCGCGGACCCGCCCCGTCGCTCCTTGGCCGCACGCGCAATACCGGAAAGATCGCTTAGGGCGCCCACACTCCTTAAGCCTCGGGCGCCGCCGCGCGCCGCCGCACACACTCTTAGAGACCGCCGCTCGACCGCCGAGCGGACAGGGTGGGCTCTTTCGGCTTGGTCACGCGGGGGTTCGGGTATAATCCCTGTTGTGACAGTTCATGACAGGGCGAGACGATGTCAGTGGCGATGGCCGTTCCTCAGGAGCCCCGCGCGGGCAAGATTTCGGGCACCAATTCCGGCGTTGCGCCGGCCCATGCCTGGTCCCGGGCCGAAGCGCAGCGGCTCTACAACCTCCCTCTCAACGATCTCCTGTTCGAAGCGCAGAGCGTTCACCGGCGCCATTTCGACCCGAACAAGGTCCAGATGAGCCGCCTGCTCTCCATTAAGACCGGAGGCTGTCCCGAGGATTGCGGCTATTGCAGCCAGTCGGCCCATGCGCCCACGGGGCTCAAGGCCTCCAAGCTGATGGAAGTGGAGCGCGTGTTGGCGGAGGCGCGCAAGGCCAAGGAAGGCGGCGCCACGCGCTATTGCATGGGCGCGGCCTGGCGCAGCCCGAAAGAGCGCGACATGGACATGGTGATCGCCATGGTGGAGGGGGTGAAGGCCCTGGGCATGGAAACCTGCATGACGCTCGGCATGCTCTCCCCGCCCCAGGCAGCCCAGCTGGCCGAAGCCGGGCTCGATTATTACAACCACAATATCGATACGTCCGAGCGCTTCTATAAGGAGATCATCACCACCCGCACCTTCGCCGACCGGCTGGAGACCCTCTCCAACGTGCGCGACGCGGGCATCAAGGTGTGCGCGGGCGGCATTCTCGGCATGGGCGAGACCAATGACGATCGCATCGACATGCTGCTCACTCTCGCCAATATGGACGTGCCGCCGGAAAGCGTGCCGATCAACATGCTGATCCCCATTCCCGGCTCCAAGCTGGAGAATGCGGCTCCGGTGGATCCCATCGATTTCGTGCGCACCATCGCCCTTGCCCGCATCCTGATGCCCACCTCCCATGTGCGCCTGTCGGCCGGCCGCACCGAGATGAGCGACGAATTGCAGGCCATGTGCTTCTTCGCCGGCGCCAATTCCATCTTCGTGGGCGACTGCCTGCTCACCGCGGACAATCCCGGCGAGGATCACGACACCGCCCTGTTCCGCCGATTGGGGATTTCGCCCGAGGAGGCGGACGTCGCCCAATGAGCGGACGGCTCGCGCGGTTCGAAGCCACCCTCGCCGGCCTCAAGGCCAAGAGCCGGCGGCGGGCCTTGGAAGGCCGGGCGGGATATGATTTCGCCTCCAACGATTATCTCGGCTTGGCCGCCTCCCCCCGTCTCGCGGCGGCGGTCGAGGCGGCGATCGCCCGCGGCGTACCGGTAGGCGCGGCCGGCTCGCGCCTGCTGCGCGGCAATCATCCCGAGCACGAGGCCCTGGAGACGGAGGCGGCCGAATTCTTCGGCGCCGGCCGCGCGCTGTTTTTCGGCGGCGGCTATAACGCCAATGTCGCCCTGCTCTCCGCTTTGCCCCAGCGTGGCGACCTCGTGGTTTATGATGCCCTCATCCACGCCAGCGTCCACGAGGGCATGAAGACCGGCAAGGCCGAGACGGTGGCGGCGCTTCATAACGATGCCCAATCGGTGGAAGATGCGATCACCGCCTGGCGGGCGCGCGGCGGGCGGGGCACGCCGTGGATCGTCGTTGAGACCATCTATTCCATGGACGGCGACGCCGCGCCGCTGGACGACCTCATCGCCATTGCCGAGCGGCACGACGGCTTCCTGATCGCCGACGAAGCCCATGCCACCGGCGTGTTCGGCCCGGAAGGGCGCGGGCGCGCCGCCCATCTGGAAGGGCGCGATGCGCTGATCACCCTGCACACCTGCGGCAAGGCGCTCGGCGCCTCCGGCGCGCTGGTGACCGGGCATGCCACTCTCATAGATTTCCTGGTGAACCGCGCCCGCCCCTTCATCTATGCCACCGCCCCTTCCCCCCTGATGGCGGCTGCGGTGCGTGAGGGTCTGCGCATCCTGAAGGACGAGCCGGAACGCCGCGCCCGCCTGTCCGCTCTGGTGGCGCACGCGGGCGAAAGGCTCGGCGCCATGGGCTGGCCGGCCAGCGACTCGCAGATCGTGCCGGTCATCCTTGGCTCCAATGCGCGCGCGGCGGCAGTGGCGGCGCATGTGCGCGCCGCCGGCTTCGATTGCCGCGCCATCCGCCCGCCCACGGTGCCGGAAGGCACCGCGCGACTGCGCATTTCGCTCACCCTGAACGTGGACGAGGCGATCATCGACGGCCTCATGGGCGCCATCGCCGAGGCGCTGGAGCAGATCGCGGCATGAGCTCTCCCCTGGTCGTGACGGGCACCGATACGGGTATCGGCAAAACCGTCTTTTCCGCCGCCCTCGCGGGCGCGCTCGGCGCGCATTACTGGAAGCCGGTGCAATCGGGGCTGGAGGAAGAGACCGACAGCGAACTGGTGCGGCGGCTCGCCCGCCTGCCCGCCGCGCACATCCTGCCCGAAGCCTATCGCCTGAACACCCCGGCCTCGCCCCATCTGGCGGCGGAGCTGGACGGCATCGCCATCGATCCCACGCGGCTTGTGCCGCCGGCCGTCGAAGGCCCGCTGGTGATCGAGGGTGCGGGCGGGCTCATGGTGCCGCTGACGCGCACGCTGCTCACCATCGACCAGTTCGCCCACTGGGGTTTTCCCGTGGTGCTGTGCGCGCGCACGCAGCTCGGCACCATCAACCATACACTGCTTTCGGTGGAAGCCCTGAAGAAGCGCGGCATCCCGCTGCTGGGCATCGCTTTCGTCGGCGATGAGATGAGGGACAGCCAGGAGACAATCGCCGCCTTCTCCGGCGCAAGGACCCTCGGCCGCCTTCCGCGGCTCGATTCCTTAACCCCCGACGCGCTGGCCGCCGCCTTTTCGGCCGCCTTCACCCTCGCCGATTTTGCGCCGAAGCGCGCGGGAACCTGATGATGAGCGCCTCTCCCGTCTGGCATCCCTTCACCCAGCACGCGACCGAGCCGGCGCCGCCGCTGATCGCGCGAACCGAGGGCGCTTATCTCGAAACGGCCGAGGGCAAGCGGATCCTCGATGCCATTTCCTCATGGTGGGTCATCACCCATGGCCATCGCCATCCGCCCATCATGGAAGCGATCCGCGCGGCCTCCCAGGACCTGGACCAGATCATCTTCGCCGGCTTCACCCACGCGCCGGCGGAAGCGCTGGCGCGCGAACTGGTGAAGCTCGCCCCGGCCGGGCTGGAGCATGTGTTCTATTCGGATTCCGGCTCCACCGCCGTGGAGGTGGCGCTGAAGATGGCGCTCGGCACCTTCCGCAATCGCGGCGAGGGGCGCAGCCGCATCGTGGTGATGGAAGACAGCTATCACGGCGATACCATCGGGACCATGAGCGTGGGCGCGCGCGGCGTGTTCAATGCCGCCTACGAGCCGCTGCTGTTCGAGGTGGACACCATCCCCTTCCCCGCGCCGGGCCGCGAACAGGAAACGCTGGACGCGTTCGAAGGCTTCGCCCGCACCGGAAAGGCCGCCGCCATCATCGTCGAGCCGCTGATCCTCGGCTCCGGCGGCATGCGCATGTATGGGCCGCAGGTGCTCGCGGAACTGAAGCGCATCGCGCACGAGACCGGCACCTTGTTCATTGCCGACGAGGTGATGACCGGCTGGGGCCGCACCGGCACCCTGTTCGCCTGCGAACAGGCCGGCATCGCGCCGGACATCCTCTGCACCTCCAAGGGCCTGACCGGCGGCGCCATCCCGCTCGCCGCAACGCTGGCGACGCGCGAGGTGTTCGACGCGCATTATTCCACCGACCGCGCCAAGACCTTCTTCCATTCCTCGTCTTATACCGCCAACCCCATCGCCTGCGCCGCCGGCCTCGCGAATGTGCGGGTATGGCAAGAGGAGCCGGTGCGCGAACGGGTCGCGACGCTCTGTTCCCTCCAGGCCGAACGTATCGCGCGGTTCGCGGGCGACGGGCGGTTCGGAGACCCCCGGCGCTGCGGCACGATCGCGGCGCTGGATCTGAAAGTGGCGAAGGGCGGCTATCTCGCCGAGGTGGGCCCGAAGCTGCGGGCTTTCTTCCTGGAGCGCGGCTTCCTGGTTCGCCCGCTCGGCAATGTGCTCTATCTGATGCCACCTTATTGCATCACCCCCGCCGAGCTGGACGCGCTGTATGATGCGATTGGCGCCGCGGCGGGCCTGTTCGGGACCCCTTCATGAGCGCGTTTTCCACCAGCCGCATCGTCGGCTTCGGCCATGCCGTGCCGGGGCGCGAGGTGCTGAATGCCGAGCTGGAAGCGCAATTGGCGCTGGAGCCCGGCTGGATCGCCCGCCGCACTGGCATCGAGGCGCGCCGCTGGGCACAGCCTGGCGACACGCTCTCGGGCCTCGCCCAGGGCGCGGCGGAAATGGCCCTTGCCGAGGCGGACCTTCCGCGCGCGGATATCGGCCTGACGCTGCTTGCCACCTCGACGCCGGACCAGCTCCTGCCACCCACCGCCCCGCTGCTGGCGCACCGGCTGGGCCTCACCCGCTCCGGCGCGGCGGATCTTGCGGGGGCGTGCGCCGGCTTTCTGTATGCGCTGGTGCTGGCGGAAGGCTTCGTGCGGCTGCACCGCAAGCCGGCGCTGGTGGTGGCGGCGAATATCCTCAGCCGCCGCATCAATCCCGCCGAACGGGGCAGCGCGGTGCTGTTCGCCGACGCGGCCGGCGCGGTCGTGCTGGCGCCATCCGCCAAACCGGACACCGGCATTCTCGGGGTTTCGCTTGCGTCCGACGGCACGGGCTATGATCTGGTCGCGATTCCCGGCGGCGGCAGCAATCGGCCGTTCGGTCCGGACCTGCCGTTCGAAGAAACCCGCATGACCATCACCGACGGCCGGGAACTCTATGTCCACGCCGTGCGGATGATGACCGAATCCGCCAAGACCGCCCTCGACATCGCCGGCGTCGCCCCCGGCGCGGTGGATTGGCTGGCACCACATCAGGCCAATGCCCGCATGCTGGACATGGTGGCCCATCAGCTCGCGATAGCCCCGGAAAAGGTGGTGCGCAGCATTGCCCGCTATGGCAATTCCTCGGCCGCGACGATTCCTCTATCCCTCTCCCTTGCGCACCGGGAACGGGCCTTCCGGCCCGGGGAAACACTCGTGCTCACCGCGGCCGGGGCGGGCCTGACCGGCGGCGCCTGCGTGCTTCGGATCTAGGGGGACAATCATGCGCCTGCACAAGCTGACGTGCGAAGAACAGGCCGCCGAGGCGACGCCGGTCGCTGCGGAGGTGGTGATTTCCGGCAATCCGCAGACCCGCGTCTGGATCACCTACGACGCCCCCGCCGAACGCCTCTGCACGGGCGAATGGGAGGCGACGCCGGGCAAATGGCGGGTGAATTACGAGGAATGGGAATATTGCCTCGTGCTTTCCGGCCGCTGCGTCGTGACCGGAGACGATGGCATCCGCATCGACGCAGGCCCGGGCGATGCGTTCGTGCTGGAGCCGGGGTTTTCGGGCACCTGGGAGGTGCTGGAAACCATGCGCAAGCACTGGGTCATCCGCACCCCCGCCTGACAATCACCGCAAGGTCGAGCGTCGCTGAATGAGGTCATGGGCTGCGAACAGCTCGGCGATCCAATCCACGAACACCCGCAGCCGCGCACTCAGGTGACGGTTGGGGGGGTAGACCACATGAAGCGGTAACGGCTCCGTGCTCCATGCGGTCAGCACCGGCACAAGGTCGCCGCGCCCGAGGGCGGCATGGGCGAGGAAGCTCGGCGCCTGGATGATGCCGAGGCCGGCAACGCCGGCGGCGAGGTAGGAATTGCCCTCGTTCACCGAGAGCGCGTAGCGGCCGTCGATTTCGAACGTCTGCCCGTCGCGCACGAATTCCAGCGGAAAATACCGGCCGGTGCGGGCACTGAAATAACGCACGACCGGGAAATCGTTCTCAAGCTGGCTCGGATGGGTGGGTGTGCCGTGGCGCGCCAGATAGGCGGGCGCGGCGCACGTGATCATCCCGAGGTCGCCGATCCGGCGCGCCACCAGCGAGGGGTCCGTGATCTCGCCGCCACGGATCACGCAGTCCACATTCTCGCTCAGGAGGTCCACCGGCCGGTCTGTGACGCCAAGATCGATCTGGATATCGGGATGGCGGGTGTGGAAATCGGGCAGTGAGGGAATGAGGACCAGAAGCGCAAGGCTGGGGCTGATATCGACCCGCAGCCGCCCTTGCGGCGTGCCTTGCTGCTGGGTCATCGACCCGTCCAGTTCCTCGAGGTCGGCCAGCAGCGTGACGGCCCGCTCATAATAGGCCGCGCCGTCCGGCGTCACCGTCACCCGCCGGGTCGTGCGGTTGAGCAAGCGCGTGCGCAGATGGGCCTCAAGTTGCTGAATCTGCTTGGTGAGTGTCGGCTTCGGCACGCGCAGCAGATCGGCAGCACGGGTGAATGTGCCAGCTTCGACCACGCCGACGAACGCCCGCATTGCAGCAAATTGATCCAAATCAACAGCACTCCGATGCGATTTATCCCGCATTATTCACATATGGAAATAATGTTGTCAAAAATTGCATCTTTATTCAAGCGACTTAGGAGCATATCCATGACGCATCGCAAAACGCCGATGAACGATTGGCGGATTTCGCGGCAATCTGGACCCCTACAATGCCCCTGCCTTGGAGCGAAGATCGGATCGTCATGTCGTGCGGCGAGGCGGTGCCTGTGCGCGTTCTGCGCCGGCCGGGCGCCTCCCGCGCCGCGCCGCTCATTCTCCACCTGCACGGCGGCACCTTCATCACTGGCACGCTGGATGCCGGGCGCACCATTGCGGGCCTTCTAGCCCAGGCCGGCGCCACCGTGGTGTCGCTGGACTATCCGCTGGCGTGCGAAAAGCCCTTTCCCTATCCGCTCGACATTGCGTTCGCCGCCCTCGAAGGCCTCAACCGCGAGCGCGCCAAATGGAGCACCAAGCGCGCCCCGCTGCTGGTGGCCGGCGAAGAGGCGGGCGGCAATCTGGCCGCCGGCGTCGCCTTGATGGCGCGCGACCAGAAGGCCCCGCCGCTCGCGGGGCAGATCCTGATCTCGCCCATGCTCGACCCCTCGCTCGCCACCTGCTCGATCCGCGAGGCCGATGCCGGCCCGGTCGGCTGCAAATGGGCGGACGGCTGGCAGAAATATCTCGGCTCCGCCGACAAGGCTGCCCACCCCTATGCCGCGCCCGCCTCCGCCTCGCGCCTGTCCGGACTTGCGCCGGCGCTGGTGGTGACGGCCGAAGACGACCCCATGCGGGACGAGAGCGTCCGGTATGCCGACAAGCTGCGCAAGGCGCAGGTGTGTGTGCACGCCCATGTGTTCGACAGCCCGACCGGCTGGCCCGCCTCCCTCTCCGAGGCTGCATCGCGCGAGGCCGACTGGGCCGAGCGCCTGCGCAGCCTCTTCTCCGCCTTTTTCGCCGAGCTTCGGGCCGCCGTGCGGCCCGGCCTGCCGGCACATCCCGCCCTTATCTGAACGCCAGGACGCTCCCATGACCCGGATCCTCACCACGCGCCGCCTTCTGATCGCCGCCGTTGCGGCGACCGCTTTGTCCAGCGGCCTCGCCATTCCCTATGTCATGCCCCACGGCGCCGCCCAGGCCAGCGACCCCGCAAAGGCGCCGGCCGGCGTGCCGGTTTCGGTCGCCGTCATTGAAAAGCGCGATGCCCCGGTGTGGGATGAATTCTCCGGCCGGCTCGAGGCCATCGAGCGCGTGGAGCTGCGCTCGCGCGTCGCCGGCGCAATCCAGGCCGTGCATTTCCGCGAGGGTGCGCTGGTGAAGGAAGGCGCGCTGCTCATCACCATCGACCCCGCGCCCTACCAGGCGGAGGTGGATCGCACCCAGGCCCAGGTCACTGCCGCGGAAGCACGCGTCGCCTTGACCAAGGCGGATCTGGAACGCGGCCAGCGTTTGTTCGAATCGCGCACCGTCGCCCAGCGCGACCTCGACGAGCGGCTGAACGCCCATCGCGAGGCCCAGGCCAATCTGCGCGCCGCCCAGGCGACGCTCCAATCGGCCGAGCTGAACCTCGGCTATACCGAGATCCGCGCGCCGGTCTCCGGCCGCGTCGGCAAGCTGGAAGTCACGGCGGGCAATCTCATCTCGGCCGGCCCCGGCTCCGTGGTGCTCACGACCCTGGTTTCGACCGACCCCATCTACGCCAGCTTCCATGCGGATGAGGAAGTGGTGCTGCGGGCGCTCGCCGGCCTCTCGCCGGAAAACGGCACCGACAAGCTGCCCCTGGAGCGCATCCCGGTGGAAATGCTCACTGTGACCAGCAACGGCACGCCGGTGCGCGGACATCTGCAGCTCATCGACAATCAGGTGGACGCGAAGACCGGCACGGTGCGGGTGCGGGCGGTGTTCGACAATCCCGACGGCCGCCTCATTCCCGGCCAGTTCGCCCGCCTGCGCATGGGCCGCACCACCAATTCCGACGCCCTGCTGGTAAGCGAACGCGCCGTCGGCACCGACCAGAACAAGAAGTTCGTCCTGGTGGTGGATGGCGAGGGCAAGGCCAATTATCGCGAAATCACCCTCGGTGAGCCGGTGGGCAATCTGCGCATCGTCACCAGCGGTCTTTCCGCCGGCGACCGCGTGGTGGTGAACGGGCTCCAACGCATTCGCCCCGGCGCGCTGGTGGTGCCGCAGACCGTGCCCATGGACGTCACCAAAACCGCCCAGGCCGCCGCCCCCGAGGACGTCGCCCAACGCTGATCCTGCCGGCCCATCCCCGGGGATCGTCCTCGGGGCTGGGCCGCGTCACCTGTCGCCGCGTTTTCTCCGCTCCCGGGCCGCCCGCCCGCGGGGCCCGACCGCTTATGCCCCTGCGGGGGAGGATGTCATGAATCTCTCCAAATTCTTCATCGACCGCCCCATCTTCGCAGGCGTGCTCTCGGTCCTGATCTTTCTCGGCGGCCTGCTGGCGCTGCGGGTGATGCCGATTTCCGAATATCCCGAGGTGGTCCCGCCACAGATCGTCGTGCGCGCCAATTATCCCGGCGCCAATCCCAAGGTGATCGCGGAAACCGTCTCCACGCCCATCGAGGAACAGATCAACGGCGTGGAAGGCATGCTCTACATGAGCAGCCAGACCACCACCGACGGGCTGATGACGCTGACCGTCACCTTCAAGCTCGGCACCGACCCGGACAAGGCCCAGCAATTGGTGCAGAACCGCGTCTCCCAGGCGGAGCCGCGCCTGCCGGAGGACGTGCGCCGCCTCGGCATCACCACCATCAAGAGCTCGCCGGACCTGATGCTGGTGGTTCACTTGTTGTCGCCCAACGGGCGTTACGACATGACCTATCTGCGCAATTACGCCGTGCTGAACGTGAAGGACCGCCTCGCCCGCATCGCCGGCGTGGGCGACGTGCAATTGTTCGGCTCGGGCGATTATTCCATGCGCGTGTGGCTGGACCCGCAGAAGGTGGCCGAGCACGGACTTTCCGCCAGCGATGTGGTGGCCGAGATCCAGGCCCAGAACGTGCAGGCCGCCGCCGGCACGGTGGGCGCCTCGCCCGGCGTGGACGGGCTCGACCTTCAGCTCTCCGTCAACGCCCAGGGCCGCCTCCAGACCGAGGAGGAGTTCGGCGACATCGTCGTGAAGAGCGGCGACAATGGCGAGGTGGTGCGCCTGCGCGACATCGCCCGCATTGAGCTGGGCGCCGCCGATTATGCGCTGCGCTCGCTGCTGAACAACAAGTCGGCCGTCGCGGTGCCGGTGTTCCAGGCGCCGGGATCGAACGCCATCCGCATTGCCGACGAAGTTCGCCGGGTGATGGCCGAAATCAAGGAGAACATGCCCGACGGGGTGGATTATTCCATCGTTTACGACACCACCCAGTTCGTGCGCGCCTCCATCGACGCGGTGATCCACACCCTGCTGGAAGCGGTGCTGCTGGTGGTGCTGGTGGTGATCCTGTTCCTGCAGACCTGGCGCGCCTCCATCATCCCGCTGCTGGCGGTGCCGGTCTCGATCGTCGGCACGTTCGGCGTGATGTATGTCTTCGGCTTCTCCATCAATGCCTTGACCCTGTTCGGGCTGGTGCTGGCCATCGGCATCGTGGTCGATGACGCCATCGTCGTGGTGGAGAATGTCGAGCGCAACATCGAGCAGGGGCTGGCCCCGCGCGAAGCCACCTACCGCGCCATGAAGGAAGTGTCGGGCCCGATCATCGCGATCGCCCTGGTGCTGATCGCGGTGTTCGTGCCGCTCGCCTTCATCACCGGCTTGTCGGGTCAATTCTACAAGCAATTCGCCCTGACGATCGCGATTTCCACCGTGATTTCGGCGGTGAATTCGCTGACTCTCTCGCCGGCCCTGGCGGCCCTTCTTCTGCGCGGCCACGATGCGCCGAAGGATCGCCTGACCCGCATCATGGACCGCTCGCTCGGCTGGCTGTTCCGCGGCTTCAACGCGATGTTCTCGCGTGGCTCGCGCGCCTATGGCAACGGGGTGAAGGGCGCGATTTCCCGCAAGGGCATCATGGTCGGCTTCTACCTGGTGCTGGTCGCCTGCACCGTGGTGCTGTTCCGCGCGGTTCCGGGCGGCTTTGTGCCGGCGCAGGACAAGCAATATCTCGTCGGCTTCGCCCAATTGCCCGACGGCGCCACGCTCGACCGGACGGAAGAGGTGATCCGCCGCATGAGCGACATCGCGCTCCAGCAGCCCGGCGTCGAATCGGCCATCGCCTTCCCGGGCCTGTCGATCAACGGCTTCACCAATTCCTCCAATTCCGGCATCGTGTTCGTCGGCCTCAAGGCGTTCGAGGAGCGCAAGACGCCGGAGCTGAACGGCGGCGCGATCGCCATGCAGCTGAACAAGAAATTCGCCTCCATCAGCGAAGCCATCATCGCCATGTTCCCGCCGCCGCCGGTGCAGGGGCTCGGCACCATCGGCGGCTTCAAGCTGCAATTGGAGGATCGCGCGGGCTTCGGCTATGAGGCGCTCGACGAAGCCACCAAGGCGTTCATGGCCAAGGCCATGCAGCAGCCCGAGCTGATCGGCCTGTTCTCCTCCTACCAGGTGAACGTGCCGCAATTGTTCGCCGACATCGACCGCACCAAGGCACGGCAGCTCGGCGTGGCGGTGACAGACGTCTTCAACACCATGCAGATCTATCTCGGCTCGTCTTACGTGAACGATTTCAACAAGTTCGGCCGCACCTACACGGTGCGGGTCCAGGCCGACGCGCCGTTCCGCGCCCGACCGGAGGATGTGGGCCAGCTCAAGGTCCGCTCCAGGACCGGCGAGATGGTGCCGCTCTCCGCTTTGCTGAAGGTGCGCTCGGCGGCGGGACCGGAACGGGCCATGCGCTATAACGGCTTCCTTTCGGCGGACGTGAACGGCGGGCCGGCGCCCGGCTTCTCCTCCGGCGAGGCGCAGGCGGCCATCGAGCGGGTGGCGGCCGAAACCCTGCCCAAGGGATTCGGCTTCGAATGGACCGAGCTGACCTATCAGGACATCCTGGCGGGCAATTCGGCAGTGTGGGTGTTCCCGCTCTCGATCTTCCTGGTGTTCCTGGTGCTCGCCGCCCAGTATGAGAGCCTCACCTTGCCGCTGGCGATCATCATGATCGTGCCCATGGGCCTGCTCGCCGCCATGGCCGGGGTCTGGCTCAGCGCCGGGGACAACAACGTGTTCACCCAGATCGGCCTGATCGTGCTGGTGGGCCTGTCGGCGAAGAACGCGATCCTGATCGTGGAATTCGCCCGCGAGCTGGAATTCCAAGGGCGAAAGCCCATCGAAGCCGCCATCGAGGCGAGCCGGCTGCGCCTGCGGCCGATCCTGATGACCTCGCTGGCCTTCATCATGGGCGTGGTGCCGCTGGTCACCTCCACCGGCGCGGGCGCGGAAATGCGCCATGCCATGGGCGTGGCGGTGTTTGCCGGCATGATCGGGGTGACGGTATTCGGCATCTTCCTCACCCCGGTGTTCTACGTACTGCTGCGCCGCCTCGCCGGAAATCGCCCGCTGGTGCAGCACGGCGAAGTCTTGCCGGACATTCAACCCGCCGCCGCCGGCCACGGCACGGACGCCCACGGCGTCCCCCACCCCGCCCCGTCCCACGCCTCCTGAGGCAGGAGCCGGAGCGCGCGTAAAAAAGAAGCCGCCCGAAAGGGCGGCTTCTTCATTTGATATCGAGACAAACGATCGCTCAGGCCGTAGCCGGCACCTCGAGCGCCGCCACCACCGGCCCGGCGACAGCCTGCGCATCCGCCGCCACCGCCAGGAAAGGCTGGCACACCGCGATGGGGTCCGGCTCGAACCCGGCTCGGGCGCAGAAGGTGTTGAACAACGCCGCGAAAGACGCCGCCCCTTCCGAAATTTCGGCCGACACGGCCTCCAGCCGCTCCGAGCCGTAGCCTTTGCCGCTCTCGATCCGCGCGACGGCGCCGGGCAGATCGTCGAGCCCGATGATTTCCCGATGCGGCGGCGTAAACAGAAGCTCGATCGCGGCGTGATTGGCGCCGATGGCAGCGAGCTGCTCGGGCGGCAGGCTGCTGCGCGAGAGAAGGCCCTTCAGGTTGAGCAGCCCCTGCCGGCGCCGGCTCTCCTGGGTATCCAGGAGGCAGAAGGAATAACCGAAGATCTCGATCTCGATCATATCCTGCACGGTATGGATGAAGGATTCGAGCAGGCTTCCGTCCCAGCCGAGATCCACCAGCGCCACCCGCATATTCGGCCCGGCGCCGAGATCCAGCAATTCACGGAACAGCCCCCGGCGATTGCGCCGCGCGATCTTGAGAATCTCCCACCGATACGCGCTGAGGAAGCGTCGCAGCAGCGGTTCGGTGACGTGATCGATCACCACGTCGTCGCCGAGGCCGATGTCCGCCATCATGAACGGAGCGGGCACGGGAATATCGAACTGCTCCAGCACTTCAAAGGCGCGCATGCCGTGGCATCCGGCCATGAAAAGCTCAATGCGCGCGTCGAAATTGCGATCGTGCGTTCCCGCCAGCAGGATCGCGGCGGGACCCGTGGCGAAATAGCCGTAGCGCGGCAGGAGCGGCGGATAGGGCCCGTCGGCGATCCGGATCAGGGCCATGCCAGGGCCGGAGCAGAACAGCAGCAAGTCGATCTGATCGCGCCGCGCCTGCTCGCCGAGCCAATGCACGAAACCGGCGAGAGCCGGCCCCGCGATCTCGAACCCGAGCGCGGCGCAGGCACCGCCCAGCCCATCCCCGCCGATCCGGCGCAATCCATAGGCCAGCGAGGCAATTCCCTCGGTAACGGGACGCTCCGGCGGGTCCGCCAAATCGTCGTCGTCGGCTGGTCCCTCGGCGAACGGGACGACGCGATCCGGCCGCACATTCATATGGCGCGCAATCAGCTCCGCCTGAGAGAGCGCGCCATCCGCCTCCCGCTCCGCATCCGAAAGAATCACCGGCGCGGCCGGCAGGTCATGCAGCGCCAGCAATTCGTCGAAGAAGCCCGCCGGCAGGTGCGTGGTGCCGCCCAGCACGGCGCGGCCAGCGGCAGCCACCGCGCGATAGCTCGCGACCGCATCGGGGACGGGCCGCCACAGGGCGAGTTCAAATCGGTATTCGGTTCTCCTGGCGAGGTCGCGCTGCGCCGGCGTCGCCTCGAGGCGCTCATAGATACCGTCCAGCGTCACAGCTGCGCCGCGCGCCGCAGCTTCGCTACGCGCCAGCGCTTCGGCGGCAATGCGACGCCGTTTGAATTCGACAATGCCAACGCGCGCACCCACCAGGTCGAAAAGGTGTTCCGGCTCCACCAATGGGCGGATGAATAAGGTCTCGCAGACATCGAACCAGACGATATCCGCTGCCTCCAAAGCCGCATTCATTGTCAAAACCGGACCCCTTTCGCCCTTCCCTCGGCACGGTCACACAAAACGGTTTCCGCCGACAGACACTCTACACCCCGAAGGTGCGCCGCAATCGAGCACAGGCGTATGTCACCGCGTACTCACTTGGACCTTACGCACCACGCGCTTACGACGGAACGCGGAAGGTAAGGTCGTTGGGATGCAAATTAGGGGAGAAGAAGGGATCCCGCATGAAGAAAAGCGGGTGCGCCACGTCCAGCCGCCGCTTGTCAGCGCGCAGCCGCGCCATTTTTTCCGCGCTGATGTGATCGATGCCCCGGCTCATGGATTCGTAGTGCAGCAGTTCCGCAGCCGGGCACACCACGTTGAAGAGGCCGGCCTCCACCAGGCGGAAGCAGAGGTCCACATCATTATAGGCAACCGGGAAGGCTTCGTCGAACCCACCGACGGTCTCGAATTTGCTGCGTTCCACCATCAGGCACGCGCCGGTGACCGCGAGCCAGTTCGCATCGAGCATGTTGCGCGCGTAATAGCAGGGGTCCTTCGCATTCGCGCCGAGAAAGGCGTGGCTTGGACCATCGGCGATATAGATCACGCCGGCATGCTGCACCCGCTGCGACTTGGGATAGAGCAGCTTGGCGCCGACCGCGCCGATATGGCTCTGCTGGGCATAGCCGACCATGCGGTCGAGCCAGTCGGGCGTGACCACCTCGGTATCGTCGTTGAGGAACAGCAGGATCTCTCCCGAGGAGGCGCGCACGCCCACATTGCAGAGCTCGGAGAAATTGAACGGAAAATCGTGCCGCACCACCCGCACGCCGTCTTCGCCGGCGAGGCTGTCGAGATAAGCGAGGGTGTCCGCTTCGCTCGATCCGTTGTCGACAACGACGAGCTCGACATTCTTATAAACGCTCTTTTCCTGGATCGAGCGCAGGCATTGGCGCAGCACGGCCCAATTGTTCTTGGACGGGATGATGATCGAGACACGCGGCGTATCTATAACATCATACCTCACGCGCATATAGGCCTGCAGGCCCTCCACCGGCTCGCAGGTGCCGCTGACGCCCCGGCGCTGCATTGCGTCCAGGCGCAGCCGCACGGCCGCCGCGAGCGCTTCCGGCTTCGCGTCGAACTCGGCGGCGGCGGAACCGGGAATGATGCGCCAATGGTACAGGACCTTCGGGATATGCGAGATCTTGTGGGTATTCTCGGTGACGCGCAGCACGAAATCCCAGTCCTGCGATCCGTCATATTCCGAACGCAGCGGCCCCACTTTCAGCGCCAGGCTGCGCCGCACGCAGCTGACGTGGCAGGTGTACATGAGGCTCATGAGCGTATCGGGCGACCAGTCGGGCTTGAAGAACGGCTCGACGAGCGTGCCGTTGGTCGCGATCTTGTCTTCGTCGCTATAGATGAAATCGGGGTCGTCCCGATCGATGCATGCCGCGAGCTCGTAGAGGCAGTCCTCGGTCAGCTCGTCGTCATGGTCGAGAAAAACCAGGAAATCTCCGCCCGCAAGCGCGATGGCCTCGTTGGTGGCGCCGGCGATGCCTTGATTTTCGGTCAGCGTCTTGATGACGACACGGGGATCCTTGAGCGCGGCGAGGGCCTGCCGCACCTCTTCGCGCGGGCTCCGGTCGTCCACCAGGATCAGCTCCCAGTGCGGGTACCATTGCGCTTCGACCGACGCCACCATGCGACGAAACACATCCAGCGGCGTATTGTAAAGCGGCACGACGATGGAGAAGCGGGGCGTGGACCGGAAGCGCGCAATGCGCGCATCGAGATCCGCCGGGCGGCGCGGGGCGATATAGGTGTAGCCGGACGGCTGGCCGCGCCATTCGTAAGTTCCGGTGCGCGCTGCGGGAAGCACCTCCTGCACCCCGCCGCGGCCGGGCCGAAAGCTGAGATAGCGCCCATCGAGCGCCGCGAGGCCCGCGCGCAGCGCGGGAATCTTGGTCTTCGCCATCCGCGCGTAGCGATAGGAGCGCAGCTGGCGCATGCCGGCATCCCAGATCGCGCCGACTGCGCCCTTGAAGCCCGACCTCTCGCGTTCCTGGTTCGCGTGCCGCGCCAGATAGTCCGCGAGCGGCGATTGCCACGGCTCCAGCTCCGGATGCTCCTCGCGATAGGCGTAGGGGCTGAACGAGGCACTGGGGATGCGCCCCTCGGCCTCGCCATAGCTGATGTAATGCCACAGCGGATTCATGCCGGCGTTGCGCACGTCGGGATAGGTCGCGAAATAGAATTCCGAATCGAAAACCGGATTGGGCCGGCAGCCCTCGAACCCGCCCCGCAGCAGATAATCGACCACGGGCTCCACGAGCAGCGAATCGGGCAAGGGATATTGCCGCGTGTAGAAATTCCTGTCGAAGAGCCCGGAATCCAGCAGCAGGCGACAATTGGCTTCCAGTTCCCCGCCGCCGAAGCGGCGGATCAGGCGGCCGAGCACGCCGCGCGCCCCGCGCCGGGCGGCAACGGGCCGCGAGCGAAAGAGCTTCGAAAGATTATGCCGCCGGTTGCGCTCCAGCTCCACGCGAAGATGGGCGGCTTCCAGCCTGTAGCTGAGGCTTGCGAGTTCGCTTTCGTGCTGGCGTGCGCGGTCTTCGGCACGGGCAACTTCACGGTCGAGCGCGGCTTTCAGCCGATCGCGCTCCAGACCGAAGTCACTCTGGACGATGCCCAGCAGCCGCGCATGCTCGGCCGCCTCCTTTTCATAAGCCTGCTTGAACCGGGCGGCTTCGCTCGCCATGCGCGCATGCCGCTCGCGCTCGGCATCCAGCGCCGCGCGCAATGCCTCCAATTCGTGAACCTCGCCCCTCTCCGTTTCCATCAACACGTTTGCCCCCGGCGGCCATGCATATAGGATGAGCCAGCTTCTTTCATTGTGACAACAGGCTCAGCCGCAACTGCTCAGGATGCCTGTTCTCTTGAAACCTCGATGCGTCTCCGCCCTAAACCCCGCGCACGGTAATATCGCAATTGTCTTCCCAAAAAATACGAGAACCTACCGCGTCGCGCAAAAAGCTGATCCCACGCCAAACAATACCCAGCTCCTCTGGCGTCGCAAGGAAAAGCGCAGGAACGTCACTGACTTCCCGCGCTGCAAAGTCTTGGCTCCGCAGAGATCCGCCGGCCCGGCGCATCGATGATCGCAGCGCGAATCGCCGACGCGTGGCCGGGATATCGCTCCACCTCGCCTGCCCGCCGGCGTCCGGATCGCAGACCCATAACATGAAAATGCCCGCTGAAAGCGGGCATCTTCAAGGGTACAACTGGCGGCGTCATCAAGCCTGTGGCTGAGGCTCTATGCTGCCGGCCGGCCCATCGGGACGGGGCCGGTTCTTGCCCGCCGTGGGGACGACGGAGCCGCGCGGGTTGGCGGGCTCGATCACCGTGTCGCGCACCGGCGGCTTGCCGCCGAGCAAATCGATGATCTCGTCGCCGGAGAGGGTTTCATATTCCAGCAGCCCGCGCGCCAGGGCTTCCAGGCCCTCGCGGTTCTCGGTGAGGATGCGGGTCGCCTCCGCATAGCCCTCGTCCACCAGGCGGCGCACTTCCTTGTCGATGGTCTGAGCCGTCGCCTCGGAAATATTCTGGTGGCGCTGCATGGACATGCCGAGGAACACCTCGTCCTGGTTCTCGCCATACGCCACCTGGCCGAGCAGGTCGGAGAAGCCCCAGCGCGTCACCATCATCTTCGCGAGGCGGGTCGCCTGCTCGATGTCGGAGGCCGCGCCCGAGGTCACCTTGTCATGGCCGAAGATCAGTTCTTCCGCCACGCGGCCACCCATCATGATGGCGAGGCGCGAGGTCATCTGCTCGTAAGACATGGAGAGCTTGTCGCGCTCCGGCAGCTGCATGACCATGCCGAGCGCACGACCGCGGGGGATGATGGTCGCCTTATGCACCGGGTCCGTCGCCGGAACCTTCAGCGCCACGATGGCGTGGCCGCCCTCGTGATAGGCGGTCAGCATCTTCTCTTCCTCGGTCATGACCAGCGAGCGGCGCTCCGCCCCCATCATCACCTTGTCCTTGGCGTCCTCGAACTCGCTCATGGTGACCATGCGCTTGTTGCGGCGGGCGGCCATGAGGGCGGCTTCGTTGCACAGGTTCGCAAGGTCGGCGCCCGAGAAGCCGGGGGTGCCGCGCGCGATCACCTTCAGGTTCACGTCCGGGGCGATGGGGATCTTGCGGGCATGCACCTTCAGGATCTGCTCGCGGCCGACCACGTCCGGGTTCGGCACCACGACCTGACGGTCGAAGCGGCCGGGACGCAGCAAGGCGGGGTCGAGCACGTCCGGACGGTTGGTGGCGGCGATGAGGATGATGCCCTCGTTCGCTTCGAAGCCGTCCATCTCCACCAGCAGCTGGTTGAGGGTCTGCTCGCGCTCGTCATTGCCGCCGCCGAGACCGGCGCCGCGATGACGGCCCACCGCATCGATTTCGTCGATGAAGATGATGCAGGGGGCATTCTTCTTGGCCTGCTCGAACATGTCGCGCACGCGGCTCGCGCCGACGCCCACGAACATTTCCACGAAATCCGAGCCGGAGATGGTGAAGAAGGGCACGTTCGCTTCACCGGCGATGGAGCGGGCAAGCAAGGTCTTGCCGGTGCCGGGGGGGCCGACCAGCAGCACGCCGCGCGGGATGCGGCCGCCGAGGCGCTGGAACTTCTGCGGGTCGCGCAGGAATTCGACGATCTCGGTGAGTTCGCTCTTCGCTTCGTCGATGCCCGCCACGTCCTCGAACGTGACGCGGCCATGGGCTTCCGTCAGCAGCTTGGCGCGGCTCTTGCCGAAGCCCATGGCCTTGCCGCCGGCGCCCTGCATCTGGCGCGAGAGGAAGATCCACACGCCGATCAGGGCGATGAAGGGAAGCCAGGACACCAGCAGGCTGACGAACCAGGGCACGTTGTCCTGGATCGGACGCGCCGTGATGGAGACGCCCTTTCCATACAGGCGCTGCACCAGCGTGGGGTCATTGGGGGCATAGGTCTGGAAGGCGCGGCCGTCGGTGAACGAGCCGGTAATGGTCGGCCCCTCGATCACGACATCGCGCACCCGGCCCTGATCCACGTCGGAGAGCAGCTGCGAGAAGGAAATGTCGTTCGCGCTGGTGCGCTGTCCCGGGCTCTGGAAGAGCGAGAACAACGCCAGAAGCAGCAGAACGATAATGACCCACAGGGCGAAATTGCGAAGGTTGGCGTTCATAAATTCCTCACGAGGAGCGCAGCGACAGCGCCCCCGCATCGGGCTTCCAGTTGCCCGGAATGGCCATTCTGCGTCATCGCTCACCTTGCGTCCCACGCTAAAATAGGTCGCGGCCCGTGTCTTGCCAAGGAGAACAGCAGCCAGAAGACTCAATTATGCGCTATTGCCCACGCGGCGGGCACGGCGCGGCAAGGCTCGCGCAATCTCCAGCCGACCGGGCGCGAGGTGGATACGCCCGCCCGCCAGGGTCGCGGAAACGCTGCGGCCCTCGGCCTGCGCGGCGGTCATGCGGGCGAGCAGGCGCTCAAGCTTGGCCAGTTCCACCGGGCCTTCGTCGCCCACCGCATCGAGCGCGCGATGCAGCACCCGCAGGGCGATTTCCTCCGGCAAGGCGAAGAAGGGCGCTGCCGCAAGGCGCATCGGCCCGGCGGGCGGCCAGGGCTCCGGCGCCAGATCCGCGAGCGCCCGGGCCGTCGCCTGCTCCAGCGCCGCCTCGGCCCGCGCCACCCGTCGGCCGAACCGGGAGAGCCCGGCCGCGTCCAGGCCCTCGCTTGCCAGAACCGGCATCAGGGCACGCAGGCGCACCCGCGTGAATTTCGGGCTCGCGTTCGAGGGATCGCTGACGAAGCCAATGTCGGCGGCCTCAAGCGTTGCGATCAGCCGCGCCTTGGGAAAGGCAAGCAAGGGACGCAGCAGCGCCAAGCCCTCCCGCCGCGAAGAGGCGCGCATGCCCGCAAGACCGGAGAGGCCGGAGCCGCGGGCGAGGCGCATGAGGATCGTCTCGGCCTGGTCGTCCAGCGTATGCGCCGTCACGATGGCCTGCGCCCCCACGTGGCGGGCATGGGCCACCAACAGCGCATAGCGGGCGGCGCGCGCGCTTTCCTGGATCCGGCCGGTAATGCGCGGCCCGGCCCAGGTCAGAATTGCATGGGGAATCGCAAGGCGGTGGGCGTGAAGGGCGACCAGCCGCGCTTCCTCGGCGGCTTCGGGGCGCAGGCCGTGGTCCACCGTGGCGGCGTGCAGCCGGGGTGAGGCGGAAGAAAGGCGCGCCCATCGGGCGGCAAGTTCCATCAGGGCGGTGGAATCCGGCCCGCCGGAGCAGGCCAGAAGCACGGTGGAATAAGCGGAAAGCAAAGAAAACAGCGCGGGGAGTTCGGCATCCCCGACGGGACACGACGCGGATGGCGGCGCGTCAGCAGCCGGCACGCTTCTGCTCGCGTTCCACCGCCTGGCGCACGGTCGAGGAGGCGCGGGGATATTTGCGATCCACTTCGCCGAACGTGGCGCAGGCCGCTTCGCGCTCGTTCAGCGAGGCGAGCGATTGGCCGAGGCGCAGCAGCGATTCCGGCGCGCGGGTGGAATTGGGATATTTGGTCGAGACCTGGAGAAACAGCTCGGCCGCGTCCTTGAACGACTGGCGCTGGAACTGGCTCTCGCCGAGCATATAGACCGCATCCGGGGTCAGCCGGTCGGAGGGATAGGTCTGGAGGAACTGGCGGAAGGTCTGCTCCGCCGCCGCATAATCCTGCCGCTGGATCTGCCCGTAGCCGGCGTCGAACATCTCGCGCGCGCTGCCGGCGGGCGTGAGGGCGGCCGTCTGCGCGGGCGCGCCGGCGCGCGAGGGCGCAGCCCCGCCGCCGCCCGGACCGATCTCCAACGGCACGCTCGGCCGGGCGAGCCCGGCGGATGCACTCGCCGGCGATCCCAGGGGCTGGGGCGCACCGGGGGCGACGGGATCTTCATTGGGATCGAAGGCGTCGGACCGCTTTCCGGTGCCCGGCACGACCGGGGCAGCAACCGGCGGCACCGAAGGAGGCATGACCGCCGGCCCGGCGCCAGGCGCACCCACCGGACGGGCGGCGCCGGCCGCGGGCGGACTGGGGCGCGGCCCTTTTCCGTCCGACAATCGGTATTCAATATCTTCCTGGAAGCGGCGCAATTGCTGCTCCAGCTGCTGATTGCGATACTGCAATTCCTCGATCTGGCCGGTCATCGTGCGCAGCTGGTTTTCCAGCCGGTCGATGCGCAGGACATTCTCGGACTGCGCAGCGGCCGCGGCCTGCTCGCTCTGCACCGCTCCCGGCGGCTTGAAGAGATCGCCGAAGGGATTGTTCTGCGCCTGCGCGCCACCCGCCGCCACGCTCAGGCAGGCGGCGAACAGAAGCGCTCGGGCACCGGAAAGCGGGCGCATCATGGTCCGAATCGCGAAAAGGGTTGAGGTCAGGGACATGGGTAAAAGCCCCGCATCTGTCGCAGCTTTGCCCAGGGATCGCGTCCAAAGTGTGACCCGGGCAGAGGCAGAAGGCGCCCACGCGACGGGTCGCGCGCGTGCCCGAGAAAACGACAGAGCCGGCGCCCGAAGGCACCGGCTCGGCCGAAGGGAGAACGAACGAAGGCGAGGATCGCGGATCAGGCGCCGCCGGTGTTCAGCACCGTCACCGCGCGGCGGTTCTGCGACCAGCAGGAAATGTCGTTGCACACCGCCACCGGGCGTTCCTTGCCGTAGGAGATGGTGCGCATGCGCGCCGGGTCGATGCCGCGCGAAGCGAGATAATCGCGCACGTTCTGGGCGCGGCGGGCACCGAGAGCGATATTGTATTCGCGCGTGCCGCGCTCGTCGGCGTGACCTTCGATGATGAAGGTATAGCGGCTGTACTGCTGGAGCCACTGGGCCTGACGATCCAACGTCGCGCGCGCCTGGGGCGAGAGATCGGTCTGGTCGGTATCGAAGAACACGCGATCGCCCACTGCCACCACGAATTCCTGCGGCGAACCGGGAGGCCCACCGGCGCCGCCGGCACCCGCGGCGTTCTGGTCAGGATTATTGGCGCAGGCGGCCAGCGCCAGCGCGAACCCGAATAGAGCGGCGAACCGGAAGCCGCGAGCAAAACCAAAGAAACGCATTCCGGTGACTCCCTTCTCAACGCAAGCCGGAGACCTCGTGTAACAGCCGCTTTCTTAAGCGAAGGTTCCGCAGGCTCCGTCCGGCGTCCGCAGAGCGCGGCGGAGGCCCGTTCGCGGGCGCCTACCGTCTCTCGTGGTTAATGCTTCGTGAGCGACGCCGGCCGCAGCAGGGCGCCGGCTTGCGCAGCCCGGCGTCCGGCAACGGCCGGCAGCCGGTCGCCCGAACCGCGTGCAGGCGTATCCCCGCATGCGGCGAATGCAGCAGTGGTGCGGGGCCGTGGCATCATGATGGCGAAGATGCGGGCCGCAAAAGGCGGCCGCGCCACGCTTTTGGACGTTTTGCGAAAATCGGCGCCAAGCCACTGAAATCAGGGCGTTATCCTTAACACCACCCGAAACCATGGCACCCGTTTGCGCCAAAGTGTGGCGCAAACGCAACAAGGTGGGATCAGGAGCGCAGCGGCGACCAGGCCGGATCCGAGGCATAGCTCGGCGTCGGCACGCGCTGCTCATTATAGCCCGTCACGTCGATGGTGAAGAGCTGCGGCCCGGCCGAGCCGGCAGGATCGCGGAAGAACATGATGACGCGGCCGTTGGGCGCAAAGGTCGGCCCTTCGTTATGGTACCCCTCGGTGAGCACGCGCTCGCCGGAACCGTCGGTCTTCATGACGCCGATGCCGAACCGGCCTTCCGCCTGCCGGGTGAAGGCGATGATATCCCCGCGCGGCGACCAGACCGGCGTGGAATAGCGCGCGTTGCCGAACGAGATGCGGCGGGCGCCGGACCCGTCCGCGCCCATGATGTAGATCTGCGAAGTGCCGCCGCGATCACTTTCAAAGCAGATCTGGCGGCCGTCCGGCGAATAGCAGGGCGCGGTGTCGATCGCCGCCACGTCGGTGAGGCGCGTGGTGGTCTTCGAGCGCAGATCCATGACGAAAATGTTGGAATTGCCGCCTTGCTGCAGGCTCATGATCACCCGCTGCCCGTCCGGGGAGAAGCGCGGCGAGAAGCTCATGCCGGGGAAATTGCCGACGATCTCGCGCTGCCCGGTCTCGATGTTCAGCAGATAGACCCGCGGATCCGCCCGGCCGTAGGACATGTAGGTGATTTCCTGGCTGGTCGGCGAGAAGCGCGGGGTCAGCACCAGGTCGTCGCCGCGCGTGAGATAGGTCACGTTGGCGCCGTCCTGGTCCATGATGGCGAGCCGCTTGATGCGCCGCTCCTTCGAGCCGCTCTCGTCGATGAACACGATGCGGGTGTCGAAATAGCCTTTCTCGCCGGTCAGCCGCTCATAGATGGCGTCGGCGATGATGTGGGCGACGCGGCGCCAGTTCTCGGGCTGGGTGAAATATTGCTGGCCGAGCAATTGCTGGCCGGCGAACACGTCCCACAGGCGGAACTCGGCCTTCAGCCGGCCATCGCCCTGGCGTGTGACGCGGCCGGTGACGAGACCCTGGGCGTTGATGACGCGCCAGTCCTGGAACCGCGGCGCCTGGTCGGGATTGGTGATGTTCTCCACGAACGCCTTGGGTTCGATGGGCGCGAACAGGCCGGAGCGCTTCAGATCGGCGCTCACCACCTGGCTCACGCCGCGCCCCACCTCGCCCTCGCCGATGAAATCGGTGATGGCGATGGGGATCGGCTGCGGCGTGCCGGAGGTGATGTCCAGCTTCAGCGCGGCCCGCGCCGGCGCGGGGAACCCGCCGAGGGCCAGGGCGGCCGCGGCGCCGCCCCCCGCCGTTACCAGGGCGCGGCGGGACAGCAGGGTGCCGGAGGCCTCGAACGGTGCGGGTCGCTTCAGAAGGGTCATTCTTTTCTCGTTTCGGCAGATCGGGTGCGGAACGCCTCAGCCACGGAACATGTCGCGCGGCGTGAAGGTCATGTCGATGGTGCGCCAGACCTCGTATTTCGAGGGCGGCAGGAAGGAATAAGGCGAGCAGCGGCGGATGGCGCGGATCGCGCTCTCCGCGAATGCGGGTCCGTAGGGCGTCGCGGAGCCTTCGATGAGAACAGGGCTGCCGATGACCGACCCGTCCTGATTGAAGTTGACGCGGATCAGTACCTGCATGTCCTGCGCCTCGGCCGCGCCGACGGGCGGGTTCCAGCATTCGCGCAGGCGGGCGCGCAGCGCGTCCAGCTCGTTCTGCGTCAGGGTCGCGGCCGCGCCCGCCGTCGCGCCGAGCGAGGCGGTGTGGGAAATGGCATCGGCCGCCGCCGCGTTACGCTGGGGCGTGCGCTTGTCCAGCAGGGCGGCGATCTTGTCGACGTCGAACTTCTGGTCGGTGGGCGTCTTGGCGTCGGCCACCTGCTTGGGCACTTCCTTCGGCGGGTCGGGCTTCTTCGGCGGCAGCGGCGGGGCCTTGGCCTCCTGCTTCTGCTCTTCCTTCTTCGGCTCGGCCTTCAACGCCTCGTCGGCCTTCGGCTGCTCGGGCTTGGGCTCCGGCGGCTTCTCCGCCTTGGGCGGGGTCGGAGCGGGCTTCTGCTCCTCCACCTTGGGCGGCGGCGGAGGCGGCGGCACGGCGGCGCTCGGCTGCACTTCCGCTTTGTCGGTGACCTTCAGGTCGGGATTGTCGGCGGGCTTGGGCGCATCGACCTTCTCCGCCACCACTTTCGGCGGCTCGGCCTTCTTGCCCTTCTGGTTGCCCTTGGTGAGCTGCGACAGGTCGGACGCGGAGATCACGTCCACCGTCACCGTCTCCGGAGGCGCGTCGAAGGGTCTCGGGCCCGAGAAGGACACCAAGGCGAACACGAGGACAGCCCCGTGCGCTATGGATGATGCGGTTAAGCCGACGCGCATCCTGATCCTTCTCAACCCCCTTGTTCGACCTCGGTCACCAGCGCGACCCGCTTGAATCCGGCACCCGAGAGGCGGCCCATGACGCGCATCACCGTGCCGTAGTCCACCTTCTTGTCACCGCGCACGAAGATGCGCTCGTCAAATCCGTTCTTGGCGATGGCCTGGAGCTTGGCCACCAGGTCGTCCATCTTGATCTCGGTGTCCTGGATGAAGATCTGGCCCTTGTCGTTGACCGATATGGTCAGCGGGTCCTTGTCCTGGTCCATGGACTTGGCCTGGGTCTGCGGCAGGTCCACGGGCACGCCCACGGTCATCAGCGGCGCCGCCACCATGAACACGATCAGCAGCACCAGCATGACGTCCACCATGGGCGTCACGTTGATTTCCGCCATGACGGAGACCCGGCGCCGGCGCGAGCGCCGTCCCTGCCATCCCCCCGCGCCGCCTGCCGACATGCCCATGGCGCGCCCTCAGCCCCGTTCGTCAATCTGGCGCGACAGGATCGCCGAGAACTCGTCGGCAAAGCCTTCGAGACGCTGCGCCTGCCGGCCCGCCTGGGAGATGAACTTGTTGTAGAAAATGGTCGCGGGAATGGCCGCAACGAGGCCCATCGCTGTCGCGAACAAGGCTTCCGCGATGCCCGGCGCCACAACCGCGAGGCTGGTGTTCTTCGAGGCGGCGATGGATTGGAACGAGGTCATGATGCCCCACACCGTGCCGAACAGGCCGATGAAGGGGCCGGCGGAGCCCACGGTCGCCAGCACCAGCAGCCGGTTTTCCAGCCGCTCCATCTCGCGGGCGATGGTCACGTCCATCACCTTCTCGATGCGCTGGTTGAGGCCGGCGAAGGAGCGCGCGCCGCCCTCATAGGTGCGCTTCCACTCCCGCATGGCCGCGACAAAGATCGCCGCCATGGCATGGTTGGGGCGCCCGGCCAGCGAGCGATAGAGGTCCTCCAGGCTCTGGCCGGACCAGAACGCCTGCTCGAACGTGTCCATGGCGCGGCGGTTGCGGCCGAACGCCAATGTCTTGTCGATGATGATCGCCCACACCCACACCGACGCCGCGACGAGGCCGAGCATGACCAGCTTGACGACGATGTGAGCCTGCATGAAGAGGCTGATCAGCGAGATGTTCACGCTCGGCGCATCGAGCGCGCCGCTCGCCACGGGGGCGGCCAGAGGCGGAGCATTGCCCGTGCCCTGGGCCAAAGCGGTGGCGCAAGACAGGGCCAGCAGCGCCGCCGTCGCAAGGAGGAGCCGCTTCATCGGCCGCACCGCGCATTCTCGCCAGACATCATCTCATATCCTCGGCTTCGCACCGCGTTGCAGCGCGAGGTGCAATGCGGGCGCCTGCAGCTTCCGTTTTGAAGAGTGCGGGCTCATTGACCGGCGGACTCTGTCCAAACTTTGACCGCGTTGGATTTTCGCCGCGCCGCGGCAGATCGCGCGACGCTGCGACAGAGAACACACGATCATGCTTAAGGAAGCGTTAGCGCTGCGCTGCAACGTCCTGCGCCGCGCGCTCCGCATCGGCCAGCGTCGCGAGGCGCAGGGCATCGGGAATGCGGCGCGCGCGCCCTTGGGAAACAAAGGCCACGCGCACATTGGCGGAGACCAGAAGCTCACCGTTCCGCCGCACGCTCTGGCCCAGCATGATGGAGGCGCCGGCGACCTCCTTCGACAGCGTCACCACCTCCAGCACGTCGTCGATGCGGGCGGGTTTGAGGAAATCGAGCTGCATGGAACGCACGACGAAGTGAAAACCGGGCGCTTCCGCCGCAGCCTCGGCAAACAAGGCGCCCTGCGCCACGCCCAGCAGGCGGATGTAATCGGACCGGCCCCGCTCCATGAACTTCAGGTAATTGGCGTGGTAGACGATGCCGGAGAAATCGGTGTCCTCGTAATAGACCCGCAGGGCCAGCGCATGGCCGCCGGGAATGAGGCGCCCCGAGAGATGGGGGTGCGCCTCCAGTTCGCCCGGTGCCGTCGCGCGTTCGCCGCTGATGTCGTTCTTCATGCCGTCTCTCTCGCCGTTGCGCCGATCAGCCCCTGCGCCCCGCCGCATGCGCGGGACGGCGACAAGACCTACTCTTCCTCGTCGAACAGAGGCAAGGCGGAGGATGGTCGCTGCGGCTCCGGCAGGCCGAGATGGCGGTATGCCCCGGAGGTGAGCACGCGGCCGCGCGGCGTGCGCTGGATGAAGCCCTTCTGCACCAGGAACGGCTCGACGATCTCCTCGATGGCGTCGCGCGGCTCGGAGAGCGCCGCCGCCAGCGTGTCCACCCCCACCGGCCCGCCTGCGTAGAATTGCGCGATCACGTTGAGATAGCGCCGGTCCATGGCGTCGAGGCCGGCGCTGTCCACCTCCAGGGCGGAGAGGGCGCGGTCGGCGATGGCGCGGTCGATGGTCTCCACCTCCGCCACCAAGGCGAAATCGCGCACCCGCCGCAGCAGGCGGCCGGCGATGCGGGGGGTGCCGCGTGCCCGCATGGCGATCTCCCGCGCCCCGTCCGCCGCAATCCCGATGCCGAACACCCGTGCGCCGCGCGTGACGATGAATTCCAGTTCCTCGACCGTATAGAAGCCCAGCCGCACGGGAATGCCGAACCGGTCGCGCAGCGGCGTGGTCAGCAGGCCGGAGCGGGTGGTCGCGCCCACCAGGGTGAATTTCGGCAGCGAGATCTTCACCGAGCGCGCCGCCGGCCCCTCGCCGATGACGAGGTCCAGCTCATAATCCTCCATGGCGGGATAGAGGATTTCCTCCACCGCCGGGGACAGGCGGTGGATCTCGTCGATGAACAGGACGTCGCGTTCTTCCAGATTGGTGAGGATGGCGGCGAGATCGCCCGCCTTGGCGATCACCGGGCCGGAGGTGGAGCGGAAGCCGACACCCATTTCCCGCGCCATGATCTGCGCGAGCGTGGTCTTGCCCAGGCCCGGCGGGCCGACGAACAGCACGTGGTCCAGCGCCTCCTGCCGGGCGCGCGCTGCTTTGATGAAGATCTCGAGATTCGCCCGCGCCTGCGCCTGGCCGACGAAATCGGCGAGCCGCTGCGGCCGCAGCGTCGTGTCGGCGGTATCGTCGTCGCGCTTTTCCGGCGTGAGGAGGCGTGGGTTCATGGAATCGGTCGAGACTCTTTCGGGCGGCGTCGCCAGACACTAGGAGGCCGCGGCGATCCTGCCTAGGTTTCTATCTCCTGCCCCTTGGTCAATTGGAGCCGGTCCGAACCCGGACCACCCGCGAAAAGGAGCCGCCATGAGCGTCGCCGTCCGTCCGTTCCTCATGTTCGAGGGCAAGGCCGAGGAAGCCATGACCTTTTATCTGTCGCTCTTTCCCGGCAGCACGCTCGGTGAGGTCCGCCGCTACGGGCCCGAGGGTCCCGGCCCGGAAGGCTCGATCATGACGGCGCTTTTCACGCTGGCCGGGCAGGAGGTGATGTGCACCGACAGCTTCGTGAAGCATGCCTTCACCTTCACGCCGTCCTTTTCCTTCTTCGTCACCTGCGAGAGCGCGGAGCAGATCGACACCCTCGCGGCCGCCTTGCTGGAAGGCGGCGCGGCGCTGATGCCGCCGGATGATTACGGCTTCAGCCGGAGGTTCGCCTGGGTCAACGACCGTTATGGCGTGTCCTGGCAGCTCAACCTGCCCTGATCATTTTGCCAGTTCCCGCAATCCCAGCCGGATCAAGGTCTCCGTCGTCGCCCCCTCCCCCGCTCCGCGCGCGGCGGCGGCGATGGCGGCGGAGGCCTGGGGCGGGCCGTAGCCGAGGTTGGTCAAAGCCGAAATCGCATCCGCCACCGGCGCCGGCACCCGGTCCGTGGCCATCTCGCCGGCAAGCTGCGCCAGTACCGGGTCGACGCCCGAGAGCACGGGGGTCTTGTCCTTCAGCTCGGTGACGATGCGCGTCGCCACCCGCGGGCCGACGCCCGGCGCGCGCGCCACGGTCGCCTTGTCACCTAGCGCGATGGCCTGCGCCAGTTCGGCCGGGCGCAAGGTGGAGAGCACCGCCAGCGCGGTCTTGGTGCCGATGCCCTGCACGCCCTGCAGCAGGCGAAACCATTCGCGCTCCGCCTCGCTGACGAAGCCGAACAGGCGGATCTGGTCCTCCCGCACGAAGGTCTCGATGAACAGCACCGCCGCCTCCCCGGCCTGCGGCAGGCCCTGGAGCGTACGGGTCGAGGCATGGACGAGATAGCCGACGCCATGCACATCGAGGATCACATGGTCCTCGCCATAGCTGTCGATGACGCCCTTAAGCTTGCCGATCATGTTGAAGCCTTCACGCGCCCTTGCCGCTCAGCGACGCCCAGAGAAAAACGAAGGTGGCCACGAGCCCGAGGCCGGTGCGCACCATATGCAATTGTCCCCAGCAGGCGATCTGATGCGCGCTTTCCGTTCCGGCAAGAGCTTCCTCGGTGGCCAGGAGCCGGCGGTTGGTGGGCATGATGGCAATGAGCGTGAACGGCCAGTTCGCCAGCATCAGCACGGCTCCGGCCATCCAGCGCCATTGGCCGGACAAGGCAAAGGCGATTGCGCCGAGCACGAAGCCCAGCAGGGCCAGGGTCGCCTGCATGGCGAAGCCGCGCGTGTAGGCCGGCTTCCACTGGCGCAGCTGCGCCGCCGGATCGAGCTGCGCCCGCGCCGGCTGCTCGGCGACGTTGATATAGAAGGCGGCACCGGCAAACAGCGCCGCGTCCACCAGAGCAAGCTGCCCCCACACCATGCCATTCCCCCGCGTCGCGGCCGTGCCGGCCTCCGCCTTGCCGCACTCTACAGCGCCGCGCGCCGCAGCGCAGCGGCGCCGCGATGATGGGCATGGGTGATCGCCACCGCCAAAGCGTCGGCCGCATCTTCCGTCTGCGGCGTCGCCTTGGGAAGCAGCACGCCGATCATCATGCGGATCTGCCCTTTTTCCGCGCGGCCGGCGCCGACCACGGTCTTCTTCACCAGAAGCGGGGCGTATTCCGCCACCTCCAGACCAGCCTGGGCGGGCGCGAGCATCACCACGCCGCGCGCCTGCCCGAGCTTGAGGGTGGAAGACGGGTTCATGTTCACGAAGGTTTCTTCCACCGCCGCCTCGTCGGGCGCATGGGCGGCGACGACGGCGCATAATTCCCGGTGGAGCGTGGCCAGCCGCACCGCCATCGCGGCCCCCTCGGGCGGCAGGATGGTGCCGCAGGCGATGAAGGAGAGGCGCGAACCCTCGGCCTCGATCACCCCCCAGCCGGTACGGCGCAGGCCGGGATCGAGCCCGATGATCCGAATCGCGTGCTGTTTCATCCTCTCACCATGCGCGAGGCGGGGCCGCGCCGCGAGGGGGATCGCGCGAACGGGAGCGCGTGGCGCCCCCGCTCTCAGATCCTGGCCGTCAAAATCACCTTACGGCAGGCGAGGCCTAGCTGCTGGATTTTGCCGAGACGGTGCGGGGTGTGTCATCCGGTCCCGGCTGGTTCCATTCCGGCTTGCTCGCGGTGGTGTTCGCGGCCTCGTCCATGATGCCCGGGGTAAAGGCGATCGCGGCGGCTTGCGCCCTGCGCAGGGTTTCCGCATCCGCCCGCCCGACGATGTCGTCGCGCTTGCGGGCGCTTTCGGTATCGCCCTGGTTGGCCGCCAGAGCAAACCATTTCCAGGCCTCGCCCAGATCCGGCGTGCCGCCGAGGCCACGCGAATAGATCACGCCGAGATTGTGCTGGCTGTCGCGCAGGCCGAGATCGGCCGCCATGCGGAACCAGCGGATGGCCGCCGGCCAGTCGGATTTCCCGTCCGTGCCCTCTGACGCCAGCACGCCCAGATTGTGCATGGCCCGCACATTGCCGCGATCCGCCGCCCACATATAAAGCGCGCGGGCCTGATCGATGTCGCGATTGGTGTATTCATACAGGCTGCCGAGCTGATAGGCCGCCGGCACCGAGCCCTTCGAAACCGCGTAGGACAGCCACTTCACCCCGTTGACGGGATTCATGTCCGTGCCTTTGCCATCCACGTAGCGCATGCCCACCTCATAGGCGGCGGCGGGATTTCCGCCAAGGGCTGCGGTGCGCAGGGCCGGCGAGCCCACCGGCGGCGGCAGGTCGCCGAGCGCGGGAGCATTGACCGGCGGCGGCGTCTTGACGGCGGCCACCGCAGCCGTGGCCGTAGCCTTAGCCGCACCGCTCGGCGCGCTCACCGCCGCCCGGGTCTCCAGATCGTGGGCGAGCCGTGTGAAGGAGCCGGAGACCGAATGTGCCACGGAGTGGGACAGGGTTGAGATGGGCCCTGAGAACTGCGCGGCACCAAGAACCAGGATTCCCAGCACGGCGGCACCGATGGCAACCCGTCCGGCGACCGGAATGCCCCGGCGCAAGCGGTCCGCCGCAGCCCGCTTGCGCGAGATTTGGCGCGCCTTGCGGATGGCGCGGTCCTCGCGCTGGACGAACAACGACCTCTTCCTGAGCACGGGGCGGGGCGTGGGACCGGCCGGCGGCTCGGCCTTGCCCGGCCCAACCGGCGCAAACGGCGTCACATCCTCTTCCCGGCGGTCATCGGCCGCGAAATGGTGCGGCCTCAGGTCGGCGAAATCCACCTCGTCCAGGGCGCCGTCGAACACCGGGCGCGTGGCGTCGAAACGCGGCGCTTCCACATCGGGGGGAAGGTCCAGGTCGGGCGCAAAGTCCACCACCGGTTCCGGCGCATGATAAGGGGGCCGCACCATTTCCTGCTCGGCAAGGTCGCGCAGGCCGAGTTCCGCCTCGGCGGCGAAGAAATCCTGGGTCCGCCGCTCGAAATCCTGCTGGCGTGCCTCCAGCGCCGCGAGGCCGCGCTTGAGACCGACCACGGCCGGCGCATCGTCGCGGGCGGACAGGCGCATGGCCACCGCCTGCACCGCTTCAGCGGAAACATCGGCGGAGGCGTAGCGGAAGCGTTCCAATTCCTGCGTCAACGCATGCAGATTGGCCTCGATGCCATCCAGCCGCGCCTGGTGATCGGCGCTGACCTGGACCCGTTCGGCAAGCACCGCGACATGGCGCTCCAGGGCATCTGCGAGCGGCTGCAAGGTATCGGCCTGCGGTCCGCCGCTCTGTTCCAGCCGGTCCAGCAGCAGGGCCACCTTCTCCGCCAGCACGGCGCCGCCGCCGACGGCACCAACCTGTTCCGACAGAGCGGCAAGGCGCCCCGTCAGGTCCGCGAGCTGCTGCTGGATCGCCTCGCCCGTCGAATCAGCTGCGGGCGCCTCCTCGAGGCGGGCGATCAGGTCGCGGGTGGAACGCTCCATCGCCGCGCCCGTCACCTCGATGCGCTGCACAACGTCCGCGCCGATCCGCATGAGATCCGCGCGGGAGGCAGCCCCAAGGCCCGCGAGCGCGCCGCCATCTTCCAGGGCGCGCGCCACGAGATCCTTCAATTCCGTGGTCTGCGCCTGCAGGCGCGCCAGGGCCTCGGCATCGACCGCCTGGCTGTTGAGCAGGTCGACCTTCCGGCTGAGCCCCTCCATCGCTGCGGTAAGTCCGTCCCGCCCCTCGCCGGCGGAGAGGATGCCGAGGCATAGCTTGATGTCGTTGAGATCGGCGGCGATGCGGGCCGGCTCGATGGCCTGCACCTCGCTCATCTGGCCGTGAAGATGGGTGAGGGCGCGGCCGATTTCCCGCACCGCGGCGCGCGGCGCCGTTTCCCGCAGCTCCTCGCGCAGTCGTTCCACTTCGGCGCGCAGCGTCTCGATGGCCGAGGGCGCAAAAAGGTCGTGCGCCCCTTCGATTCGGCGGCGCAGATCGCCGACCGGATCGAGCTCAGGACCCGGTTCGACACGGAACTTTCGGGCAGCTGTTTCCAAACGGTCCATGCCCGCCTCCTACGGCTGGGATGGGGCGATGCGAAGCGCAACGCCGCGACAAGAAGTTCCGAATCTTTGACGTGGTTTGGTAAACGCCGAGTTAAAGCCCGATTTTGCAGGGATTTGGCCAGAGAAGTAACGGTTACTTTCCCTAAGGGAGCCTGCAACCTTCTCCCTGGGTGAGCCGGCTTTCCCTATGTTCGTACACAGATCGGGGGAGCCGGCGAACGCGGCAGGACGCCACGCGCTGGACTGTCTCCCTCGGTTTCAAATCACTTTGCGGGCCTTGGTCGTGGAATGGCGCGATTGCCGTTCTCGATCGCGACCACCTTCAGGAGAGTGTGCATGGACGCAAACGGTTTCGAAGTTCGCGAAAACATCGCGCAGACCGACCGGGCCTTCGGGGCCCCCAATGTCTTCACCATCGGCGATCTCTCGCGGGAATTCGGGGTTACCTTGCGCGCCCTGCGCTTCTATGAGGACAAGGGCCTGCTGAGCCCCCGTCGCGAAGGCCTTGCGCGGCTTTATTCCGCGACCGATCGGGACCGCCTCTCGGTGATCCTCAAGGGCAAGCGCCTCGGCTTCACCCTCGCCGAAATCCGCTCGCTCGTTGCGGCGCATGAAGGCCAGAACGTGCAGGATCTCGCCCTGACCCGCGACCGTTGCCTCTCGCAGCTCACCCAGCTCGAGCGTCAGCGCGCGGAAATCGAGGCGGCCATCAGCGAACTGCGCGAAACCGCCGACCGGCTCGCCGCCTGATCCTCCTGCGGTTTCCAGTCCCTTCAGATCAAGGCGGGATTCATTCCCGCCTCGGTCCTTCAACGATGACCCGTACACACCCCACGCGATCATCCGTATCCGCCGGGCGAAGGATCCTGCCGCCAGGCCTTGTGGCCGGTGCGCGAGGCACTCCCCGCTGCCTTCAGCTTCCGCGCCGCGACTGATGCTTGGCCGATGACGCTCGGCCCGGGCGGTTCAGCTATTCCCGACCCATGCCGTAACGGAATGACCGTCCCGCCGGCGCGCGCACCCAAATCCTCGCCGCCTGCCGCTCAAGCGGAGGCTTGCGCCGCGCTCAAATATAAGCGGAGCGATAAAAATCCGCGTTTTCCCGGATCGCCGTGCCCATGTGCGGGGCGAGAGGCGGGGTTTCGGGCACCGGGTCCATGAAGCGCAGACGGAGCGCCAGCAGGTCCTCAACCACCTGCCGCGGGGTCTCCGACAGCGCATATTCAAACGCGCCAGTGCTTCCCGCGACCCGTTCGGGAAACGCGCCGAGCGGCGGAACCAGCACCGCCCGGCGCGCGGCGAACGCCTCGCTCAGCGTAAAGCTGTAGGTTTCCGGCCAGTGCTGGGGAAAGAAGATCAGGTGCGGGTCGGCCTTGGCGATCAGCTCCGGCAGTTCGTCGGGCTTGTAGCGCCCGGTGATGGAAAGATGCTGGCGCAGGCTGGAGGCCCGCACGTCGAGCTTGTTGGGAAACTCTCCGATCACCTGCCATTCCAGCGGCGCGCGGATGGACCGGCTGTACTCGATGCAATCCAGCAGGAAGGCTCCCCCCTTGTGCTCGGCAAGGATGCCAAGGACGGCGACGCGCATGGGAATGTCCGGGCCGATCTGCGGAATCCGCACCGGCTGCGGCCGACGATAGAGGTCGGGTTCGTGCGGCACCACGATGAGATTGGCATAGGGCGCGTAGCGGCGAATCCGGTCGGCGACGTCGCGCGAGGGGCAGATCACCCGCTCCGCATGCTCGATCAGCGCAATGCCGCGCTCCCGCCACCAGATGATGTCGCGTGAAAAGGGCTTGGGATCGGCCGCAAGGCAGGCCAGGCACCCGCGCTCGTCGGGCTCGCCGCAATAGGCGCCCGCCTGCGCCAGATTGATGCGCGGACAGATCAGCGCGTAATCGTGGATCGACACGTCATAGGGCAGGTTCATCAGCGCGAGGAAGGGCGCAAGCTCATCCATCGCGGTGAGTGCGTGGTGCACATGGATGCGCCGCAGGCCGAACGCGCGCAGGAGCTGGGCCACCTCGCCGAGCTGGCCGACGCGCATGTCCACCCGCCGCCCGCCCTTGGCATCGGGAATGAACAGGGCCAGCCCGAAATCCGGCTTCTCATCATCCGGCGGCGTAATGATGAGCGTGAGGGAAATCGCGCGCTCCGCCGTCAGCGCCATCAGATCCACCACCTGCTTCTCGGTGCCGCCGCCCCAGGGGTGCAGAATGTGCAGGATCACGGGCGTGCCGGACGCGCGCATCAGGCTCGCCTCGATCGCGAGGCGCATGGCAAAGGCCGGGTCCTCGCGCACCCAGCGGCCGACGGCGGCCTCATAATCCGGATAGCGCGCGCGCAGCAGGCGCGCGGACTCGCACTTGCGCGCGTTCGCGGCACCGCCGAAGCTCACATTGCCCGCGTGGTAGACGAACACGTCGCCCGCGAGCACATGGCGCCAAGCCTTCGCGCTCGCCCGGCAGCAGAAGTCGGATTCCTCCCCATAGCCCTTGCCGAACGTGTCCTCGTCGAACAGCCCGACGTCCTCCAGGCAGGCGCGGCGAATGAACATGCAGAACCCGACCGCCGTCGGAATGTCCACGGAACGGCCCGCATTGACGGTGGCGCAGGCCTCGTCGAGCGCGGCGAGGGTGTGCCCCACGGGCAGGCCCAGCCCTTCGCCGATGTCGGGATAGCTGCAGATCGTGGCGTTGTTCGAGAATGGCGAGACGGTGGCGATGCGCGGATCCGCCGCCGCCTGCGCCGCAATGCGATCCACCCAGTCGCCGCGCACCTCGGTGTCGCTGTTGAGCAGGATCACGTCGCGCACGCCCGCTTCGATCATGCCGCGATTGACGCTGGCGACGAAGCCCGTGTTCTCCTCATTGACCAGCAGCATCACCCCCGTGGCGGTCTCCGCGACCTCCCTCAGATAGGCGCGTAACGCGGGTTCCGGGCCGCAATCGTCGACCAGGATGAGCAGCCCGAAGGTCTCGTTGCGCGCCCGCGAGGCGAGGACGCTCTCGATGCAGGCGCGGCTCTCCTCGTAGCCTGCGTAGACCGGCATCACCACCGCGACCTCGTCCATGGGCAGCAGGTCGCGGGCGGGATGGCGGATCGGCGAGGGCACGAAGCTCGCGAGGTCCAGCGTGTGGCGGCGCGTCGCCTTCAGAAAGGCCAGCCCCTCGGCTTCCACGAGCGGTACGCCGACCCGCCCCTCCAAGCGCCCATGGGTAAGGAAATGGGCGAGCGGGTCCATGCCGAGGGCGGCGACGTCGGGATTGGCGGCGAGATACCAGCGGGGATCGAAATCCGGGCTGGGCATGCGCCCCTCCTTGCTGCCGTGCTGGATGTAGTGCAGCAGCGGGTTCTCGCCCAGAGCGACCACATCGGGATATTGCGTGACATACCAAAGGGTTCGGAACACGGGATTGGGATCCCGCCCGTCCTTGGCGCCGTGCGCCAGATAGTGTGTCAGGGGATCCATGCCGGCGGCGCCCACGTCGGGATAGCGCCGCAGATAATAGACCGGATCGAACAGGTTCGATCGGGCGAGGCGCTTGCGGCTCTTGTCCATCACATAGGAGGCGGTGCGCACGCCAAACAATTTGGCCACCCGCCCCACCAGGCGGCGCTGGCTGATGCGGATGGTTTTCACCATCTGCCGCAGCAGCCAGGAGAACGAGCGCAGACGCTGGACCAGATGGAGCAATTGCCCCTCTTTCTGCAGCAGCTCCTGTTCGAGGGCCAGGATATGGGCGGTCTCTTCCTGCAGTTGGGTGCGCAGGCGGGCAGCTTCCTTGCCGAGCGCCTCGGCCCGTTCGCGCTCCGATTCCCGCAGCAATTCCATCTGGGCCGCGCGCGCGGCGTCGCTTCCGAATGCCGGCTGGCGCCCCTGCGGCGCCAGGGCCAGCTTCAGATCCTTGCCGAGGCGGGAAAAGGCGAGCTGGACATTTTGCTGAAAGCCGGCGGAGGGCGCCGGATCAAACAACGGACGCAGCAGCGGGGCGATTCGCGGCCCAACGGCGAGGATGCCGAGCGCCTCGCCGTGGGTGAAGATGAAGCTGCCGTAGCGCACGCGCAGCTGCCGCCACACGCGTTCCCCGCCCGGCTCGCTGAGACCATGGACCAGGATGACGGCACGGTCGGACAGGCGGTCCAGCCAGAGCGCCAGCGTGTCGTCCGCAAGGGCGCCCAGGGGAACCGCATCGAGGCAGAGCAGATCGATGCTGCCGGGAGGAAAGTCCCGGTAGGCCATCTCGGCGGAGGCGAGCAGAACTTCGGAGGCACGAATGTCGTCGCGGCTGAACGCGGGGTCGAAACCCGCCGGCTGCCGCCCCTCACGCTCGTCGCTCCAGCCGGAAATGGCAACGCAACGGGTCGCCAGATCGAGATGCGACGCAATCTGGAGAAAGCACAGATGAGGATTGGGCGTGCGCAGCCCGAGCGAAACCACGAGGCGCGGCCGCAGCGCATCCATCAGCCAGAAGCCGAACGGAAAATGCTCGACGAAGACGGGAGGCAGGGCGACCCGCTTGGGCTCAAAAAACGCCGGCGTCGTCAGGGTGATCCCCAAAGACAACGAAGAGCCAATCATACCCGTCTCCGATCCCGCCTGCGCCTGTCACGGTGACCGCTAAACGCATGCGTACTTGCGCCTTTTCCAGGCAGAGCGAGAACCGCAGGCTGATCTAGCAGCCTGCGATGACGCCTTTCAAGAATGTGATGCCCCGACAAATAGTCGGCGAATGGTGGGGTGTTCAGGGCCAGAGGACCGCCCCTATTGCGCCGCGAGCGGCGGCGCAAGCACTTCCAGCCCCCGCAGGCGCTCAAGACGAGGCTCCACGCAGTGAGCTTCAGCCAGGCTTTCGGCAACCAGACGTGACGCATTCCCGGCAAGTTCCAGCCGCAGATCCTCGTTGGTGATCAAGGAGAACAAGGCCTCCTCGAACGCTTCCGCCGAATTTCCCCCCAGCCTTCCATTGACCCCGTCGACGATGGCCTCACGGTACTCACCCACGGTGCTGGCCACGGTGGCGAGGCCGAGGCCAGAATATTCGAGGAATTTCAGCCGGCTCTTCGACTGATTGAATTGATTATCGGCCAGCGGCGCAAGGCCGATATCGTACGGCCCCTGGTCCATGAGCCAGTTCGCGAAGGCGGGGTAGGATACCGACACATGATCGGGCGGGCGGATGGCTTGCCATCCCTCGCACACCGCATGGTTGGGCATGACGCCGATCAGCGTGAGGGAGATGTCCCGGCTCACCCGCTCGCGCACCCGCGCGAGCGCGGGCCGCAGCAAGGTGTCGAAATCCGATTGGTGCGTGGTCGTCCCCATGAAGAGCAAACGCACCGGACCGTCGCAAGGCGCCGGCTGGCGCGCTTGCCAGACCCGGGGGTCGAGATGGTTCTGGAGCACGGCAAGCTTGTCGGACAACGGCGCGAGCCGCCGGGCGAGATCCTCGGTGGAAACCCACACTTCATGCGATTCCCGCAGCAGGAAGGTCACCAGAGGCCGCATCTGCTGATAATAGGAATGCTCGTTATGGTCCGCCGCAAGGGAAAGGAGATCGTCGTCCAGGTCGTAGACCAGGCGGGCGCCCTTGCGCGCGCAATAAGAAACCAAGCGCTCCGCGCGCTTCAAGGTTTTCAGCACCACGCGCTGGGTAATGACGATATCCGCATCCATGTGCTGATAATTGTCGATATCGCCGAAGGTTATATCAAATTCTTCCTTCACGATGGGCTTCGTCAGGGGCAGCAAGAGGCGCAAGTAAGCGCATGCATTCGGCTGATGCGCATTGAGCGTTTCCATGAGGCACAAGATCCGCCGCCGCCCTGACACGCTTGCTCCCCCGGGTCGTTCCCGAATCAAGTCCAATACACGCTTACGTTGCTGACAACCTTACACCGTGCCAAACGCACGCGATACCGCTTGCAATTAGTCCTGCCGCCATGACGGCCTGATTACAGACGTGGAGGTATTATGCAATTGTCTACCGCTGTTGAATGATACCATTGGCAGAGTCGCGGCCGGCTGAAAAGAGTCCCACCCCCAAGTGCCGTCACATGACGGCGCATTTGCTTTGACGACGGCTCCTCGCGCCCAAATGACGTTACGAAAACGAGCATAATGCGGCGCGGCACGCCGCGACAAGAGTCCTCGCGGGATCCGGGCGCGCAGGCGGGAGGGTTTTGCAGGAGGGCGCGCGCGGGCGCGGCCTGCGCCACGTGAGCGCAGGTGCCACGCAGGACGCAGCTGTCCGCCATTCGGCTCGGCGGACGGTTCTTCGATCAGAGGGCGCGGCTGAGCCGATGCTCAGGCGCTCATCTTCGCGACCATCGCGTCCGACAGCTCGAAATTGGCGGTGACGCTCTGGACGTCGTCATTGTCCTCCAGCGAATCCACCAGCCGCAGGAGCTTTTCGGCCGTCTCGTCGTCCACGGCGATATTGTTCTGCGGGCGCCACACGAGGCCGGCCTTGCGCGGCTCGCCGAACTTCAGTTCGAGCTGGCGCTGGACCTCGTTGAGATTTTCCACCGCGCAGATCACCTCGTGCCCGTGTTCGGAGGAGGCCACATCGTCCGCGCCCGCTTCGATGGCCGCTTCCAGCATGGCGTCGGCGCTGGCCTTGGCGGGATCGAACTCGATCAGCCCGACGCGGTCGAACATGAACGAGACCGCACCGGTTTCCGCGAGGTTTCCGCCCGACTTGGTGAAATAGGAGCGCACCTCGCCCGCCGTGCGGTTGCGATTGTCGGTCAGCGTCTCGACGATCACCGCGACGCCGCCGGGGCCGTAGCCCTCGTAGCGAATCTCTTCGTAATTCTCGCTGTCGGCGCCGCCGGCCTTCTTGATGGCGCGCTCGATATTGTCCTTGGGCATGTTTTCCGCGCGGGCGGCGAGGATCGCGGCGCGCAGGCGGGCATTCATGTTGGGGTCGGGCAGGCCCATCTTGGCCGACACGGTGATTTCGCGCGCCAGCTTGGAGAACAGCTTGGAGCGCACCGCGTCCTGCTTGCCCTTGCGGTGCATGATGTTCTTGAACTGTGAATGTCCGGCCATGACCGCCTCCGATTTCTGTTCGGCCTCACCTCCGCGCGCCCATCGGGGCGCCGCTCGAGCCGGGCCTTCTTGTATGGAGCCGGCCTTATAGGTCGGCGGGTGGGCGAAGGGCAAGGAAGCCCCTCAAGGATTCCGCTTCGTCAATTTTCCCAGAAGCCCGGCCGGGCCTCCTCAAGCACCCCGCCGAGGCGCACGGCAGACACCTTCACCGCAAGCCCCGTGCGGTCATCGGTCTCCACCGCCAGGCCCGAAAGGCTGGCGGGGCCGGAGGCCGGCTCGAACCGGCCGGAACCGATCTTGCGCGTGAAGCGCCGCAGCGGTTCCTCCTTTTCCATGCCGATCACGCCGTCATAGGCCCCGCACATGCCGACATCGGTGCAGAAGGCGGTGCCGCCAGTGAGGATGCGGTGATCGGCGGTGGGCACATGGGTGTGCGTGCCCACCACCAGGGTGGCGCGGCCGTCGCAATAATGGCCGAACGCCTGCTTCTCGCTGGTGGTCTCGGCATGGAAGTCGATCACCACCGCATCCACCATGTGGCCCAGCTCCGCGCCTTCCAGCACCCGGTCGAGCGCGGCGAAGGGGTCGTCCATGGGGTCCATGAAGGTGCGCCCCATGATGTTGGCCACCAGCACGCGGGCACCGTTCTTGGCTTCCACCAGGATGGCGCCGCGCCCCGGCGTGCCGGCCGGATAATTCGCCGGGCGCACCAGCCGGTCCACCCGCTCGATGAACACCAGCGCCTCGCGCTGGTCGAAGGCGTGGTTGCCGAGCGTCACGGCATCGGCCCCGGCGGCGCGGAAATCTTCATAGATGGATTCGGTGATGCCGAAGCCGCCCGCGGCATTCTCGCCATTGACCACCACGAGATCCAATTGCCATTGGGCGATGAGGCCCGGCAGGCGGGAGGTCAGGGCATCGCGGCCGGGCCGACCCACCACATCACCCAGGAACAGAATGCGCATATCGACCGCTCAACCGCCGCAGAGAAAAACCCCCGCCTCCGTTATCATCCCGTCCACCCTTTCGTCATGGGGCTCTTCGGGCACCTGCGGCACTTCCTGGCAGGAAAACGCATAGCCGAAGGCCCGCACCGGGCCCCGCGCGCGCAAACCGGCAAGGGTGCGGTCGTAATGGCCCGCGCCATAGCCGATGCGGAAGCCGCGCGCATCGAACGCCGCGAGCGGCACGATGAGATCCTGCGGCACCAGTTCGGGCGCGTGGGACGCGGGCGTCGGAATGCGGTAGCCGCCCACGAGGTCGAGCGCATCGCCCGCCTGCCAGCGGCGGAACAGCAAGGGTTCGTCCCGGCTCAGCACCACGGGAAGCGCGACGATCGCGCCGGCATCCCACAGCAGAGCGGCAAGCGGAGCGGTATCGATTTCGTCGCGGAAAGGCGCAAACAGCGAAACGACGCGGCCCCGCACGTTTTCCAGCAGCGACATGGCATTGAGCGCCGCGCGCTGGGAGGCGTGGGAGCGTGCCTCTTCGCCCATGGCGGCGCGCCGGGCGAGCGCCGCGCGGCGCAGGGCGGACTTCTCCTCCCGCCGTTCGGCCGCGTCGCGCTTCGACGCGGGATCGTCCGCGCCGTGGGCAATGGTATCGGAAGGGGACAGCGAAAAAGTCATGTGCGGAGCCGCAAAAGCCGTCGGAGGTCGATCCCGGGAAACCTACAGCGTAGGTGGGCGCCGTATGGCCAAGCCCACGGGCAAGGTCAGGTACAGCTCCCTTAAGGATCGATAAGGCCCCGGGGAATGTTCTCCTAACGAACCCCACAGCCCCGCCGACTGAATGTAGGCCCGCCGCGCCCCGGACGCCAGGGGCGGTTTGAAATTTACCCAGGTAACAAACACGCGTGCTTAACCCGAGAACCGCCGGTTGGCGGATCAGCCCATGCCCACATTGGCGGTGGGCGCCGGGCCGACCTCGCGGGCGAGCTTTTCCAGGCGCTCGGCCACCTCGTCGATGGAGCGGGCGACCGCCTCCTCGCTTGCTTCCATGCGGGCGAGCGCGGAGGCGCGCGCATCGCGCTGGCCTTCGATGTCGCTTTCCAGCGCGCGGATGCGGTTGCGCGCCTCGGCCAGCTCGTCGGCAATGGTGACGGCGGCCATGACGGTGAGCCGCTGGTCGCCGATCTCGCCGAAGGCGGTGCGCAATTGGGCGATCCGGCTGTCGATGTCGCGGGCGAGGCGGATGAGATGCTCTTCCTGCCCCTCGTCGCAGGCCATGCGATAATAGCGGCCCGCAATGGTGACGCTGACTTGCGCCATATTATCCGCCGTGGGTCGCGAGCACGTCGCGGATCGTGCTCATGGCCACATCCAGGCGCCGCGTGACTTCCTGCGCCACCTCGCCCAGCTCCGCCACCTTCTCGCGCGCGCCGTCCAGCTCCTCGGCGAGGCGGGCGCGGTCGTTCCCCATGGCATGGAGCTGCGCCAGCAACGCCTGCTGATGGCGATCGGCATCGCGCCGCCGCTCCAGCGCGTCGGTCAAGGCATCGAGCGCGGCATGCAGGCGCTGCGTTGCCGTTTCGATGGGTCCAGTCTCAGCCGGGCGTTGCTTCAAGGCGTACATGAAATTCGAGTGTAGCTGAGTCGGAGCGAAAACAGAGCCATCTTGCCACTTGTCAACGGGAATTAGGGCGAGCAAGAGACCACGGGCCGGCAGACGGGGCAAAACCCGCTGCCGAAGGCCCGGCCGCGCGGACGCACGGCATGACTGAATCAGGGCGCGATGGGTGGGAACGCGATGGGCGAAACGGGGAACGACACGGCGCGCACTGGCGCGGCGGGGCGCGGAAAGCGGATGGCGGGGCACGTCCTGCTGGTGATCGCCGCCATGCTGGTCGCGGTATGGACGCACGCGCTGCCGGCGGCGGCGCAGGGCGCCAAGCCCACGCCCGCCTCGGCGCAGGCCGGCCAGGCGGCGGACGCCGTCGTGCGCGCGCTGTATCAGAATTATTTCGACACCGCGCCCGAGACGGCGGTGAGCTTCGACTATAACGACCCGGCCACCACCAAGGCCTATTTCGATCCGACCCTGGCGAAGCTGCTGGTGGCGGATGCCAAGCGGGCCGCGCCCCGCCTCGATTTCGATCCCTTCATCGACGGACAGGATTTTGAACTGTCTCCGGTCACCTACCAGACCAAGGCGGTATCGCCGGGCGAGGCGCTGGTGACCGCGCAGTTCCAGAATTTCGACGAGAACAAATCGATCGTCTACAAGGTGGTGCGCACCAGCGCCGGCTGGCGCATCGCGGACGTGCAATGGGGCGGCGGACGGGACTCGCTGCGCACCCTTCTGGCCAAGGCCGGCAAATAAACCTGCGACATTATCGGCCAAATTTCGCCCGCCGCGCTGCGATTTCGCCCGCCGATCGCGCTGCGGGAAAATGCCTTTGCGAACAAATGGCAACAGCGCGCGCCTCGCGGGCGCGACCATCCGGCGCGGCCCGCTGGATGCAGGATCCCTTGACCTACGACTTCCGCTGCGTTTGACACCCGAGGCAGCGCTGCTATCACTGCCGCGCCGCGGCATCTGCCGCTCGGCCTCGTTGCCCATAAGGGCGCCCTCGGCGCCGGAGACTTGCCCCGTATGTCCAGTCGCGAACGCCATGACCGCATGGCCAACGCCATCCGCTTCCTCGCCATTGACGCCGTGGAAGCCGCGAATTCCGGTCATCCTGGCCTGCCCATGGGCGCCGCCGACATCGCCACGGTCCTGTTTTCCGACATCATCAAGTTCGATCCGGCCGATCCCAAATGGCCCGACCGCGACCGCTTCGTCCTCTCCGCCGGCCATGGCTCCATGCTGTTGTACGCGCTGCTGCACCTGCTCGGCGTGGACGGCGTAAGCATCGACGAGATCAAGCGCTTCCGGCAGCTCGGCTCGCTGACGCCGGGGCATCCCGAGAATTTCGTCACCCCCGGCATCGAGACCACCACCGGCCCGCTCGGCCAGGGCATCTCCACCGCCGTCGGCATGGCCATGGGCGAGCGCCTGATGGCCGCCCGCTTCGGCGCCTCGGTCGTGGACCACTATACCTACGTGCTCGCCTCCGACGGCGATCTCATGGAAGGCATCAGCCAGGAGGCCATCGACCTCGCCGGCCACATGAAGCTCTCCAAGCTGATCGTCATGTGGGACGACAACCGCATCTCCATCGACGGCGCCACCTCGATCTCCGGCTCGACCGACCAGCTCGCCCGCTTCGCCGCCTCCAATTGGGCGACGACGCGCGTGGACGGGCACGATCCGGTCGCCATCCGCGCGGCGCTCGAGGCCGCCAAGGCCTCGGACCGGCCGACCCTGATCGCCTGCCGCACCACCATCGGCTTCGGCTCGCCCGCCAAGGCGGGTTCGGAAAAGGCCCACGGCTCGCCGCTCGGCGCCGCCGAGATCGCCGCGACCCGCGCCGCGCTCGGCTGGGAAGCCGGCGCGTTCGAGATCCCGGACGATGCGCGCAAGGCCTGGGCGGAAGCCGCCGCCCGCGGCGCCGCTGCCCGCGGCGCCTGGGCCGAGCGCCTCGCCGCGCTGCCCGCCGACGACAAGGCCGAGTTTGAGCGCCGCGTCTCCGGCATCCTGCCGGCTGCGCTCGACGCGGCGGTGAAGGCGGCCAAGGCCAAGGCGGTGGCGGACGGCGGCGCGGTCGCGACCCGCAAATCCTCCGAGATCGTGCTGGACGCCCTCACCCCGGTGGTGCCCGAGATGCTCGGCGGCTCCGCCGACCTGACCGGCTCCAACAACACCCGCGCCAAGGGCATGAAGGCAATTTCGCCGGACGATTTCGCCGGCACCTTCGTCCATTGGGGCGTGCGCGAGCACGGCATGGCCGCCGCCATGAACGGCCTGGCGCTGCACGGCGGCATCATTCCTTATTCCGGCACCTTCCTGGTGTTCTCCGATTATTCCCGCCCCGCGATCCGCCTCGCGGCGCTGATGGGGACGCAGGCGATCCACGTGCTGACGCACGATTCCATCGGCCTCGGCGAGGACGGCCCCACCCACCAGCCGGTGGAGCATCTCGCCGCCCTGCGCGCCATTCCCGACCTGCTGGTGCTGCGCCCGGCCGATACGGTGGAGACGGCGGAAGCCTGGGAAATCGCGCTCAAGGCCAAGGACCGGCCGAGCGCGCTCATTCTTTCGCGCCAGAACCTCCCGCTGCTGCGCTCCACCGACGATGCCAACCGCTCGGCGGAAGGCGCCTATGAGATCAGCCCCGCCTCGGGGGAGGCCCAGGTCTCGCTGTTCGCCACCGGCTCGGAAGTCTCGCTCGCGGTCGAGGCGCAGAAGCTGCTGGAAGCGCAGGGCGTCGCGACCCGCGTGGTCTCGGTGCCCTCGTTCGAGCTTTTCCTCGCCCGCCCTGCGGCGGAACGGCGCGCCGTGATCGGCGACGCCCCGGCCAAGGTCGGCATCGAAGCCGCCATCCGCATGGGCTGGGACGCGATCATCGGCTCGGATGCCGCCTTCATCGGCATGAGCAGCTTCGGCGCCAGCGCCCCGGCAAAGGAACTGTACAAGCACTTCGGCATTACGGCTGAGGCCGTGGTTGCCGCGGCATTGGCGCAGCTGCGCCAGGATTGAGCCGCAAGGCGCTGTCTTATGAGCGCCGCACCCTTGGGGGAGGATGCGGCACTCCAATTGGTGGGGCCGCACGCGGGCCCGGGAAAGAATAGCGCGGCGCGCGGGTGCGGCGTCGTAAGTGGTCAAGATATGGCACCGGCCTGAAGGGTCGGCCAATGGAGGAAGACATGACGGTGAAGGTGGCCATCAACGGTTTCGGTCGTATCGGACGCAACGTGCTGCGCGCCATCATCGAATCGGGTCGCACCGACATCCAGGTCGTGGCCATCAACGACCTCGCCCCCGTCGAGACCAATGCCCATCTGCTGCGCTTCGACAGCGTGCACGGCCGCTTCCCCGCGGAAGTGGTGGTGGACGGCGACACGATCGATTGCGGCCAGGGCAAGATCAAGGTGACCGCCGTGCGCGACCCCGCGCAGCTGCCCCACAAGGAGCTGGGCGTCGACATCGCGCTTGAATGCACCGGCATCTTCACCAGCAAGGAGAAGGCCTCGGCCCATCTGACCGCGGGCGCGAAGCGCGTGCTGGTCTCGGCCCCGGCCGAAGGCGCCGACATCACGGTGGTCTACGGTGTCAATCACGAGAAGCTCACGGGCGAGCATGTCGTGGTCTCCAACGCCTCCTGCACCACCAATTGCCTCGCCCCGGTGGCGAAGGTGCTGAACGATGCCGTCGGCATCCAGCACGGCTTCATGACCACGGTGCACTCCTACACCAACGACCAGCCCTCGCTGGACCAGGTGCACAAGGACCTCTACCGCGCCCGCGCTGCCGCCCTCTCCATGATCCCGACCTCCACCGGCGCCGCCAAGGCGGTGGGCCTGGTGCTGCCGGAGCTGAACGGCAAGCTGGACGGCGTCTCGATCCGCGTGCCGACCCCCAACGTATCGGTCATCGACCTCAAGTTCGTCGCCAAGCGCGCGACCACGGTCGCCGAGATCAACGAGGCCATCAAGCGCGCCGCCGAGAACGAGTTGAAGGGCGTGCTGAACTATACGCTGGCCCCCAACGTCTCCATCGACTTCAACCACGATCCCCATTCCTCCACCTTCCACATGGACCAGACCAAGGTGATGGACGGCACGCTGGTGCGCGTTCTCTCCTGGTACGACAATGAATGGGGCTTCTCGAACCGCATGGCGGACACGGCGGTCGCGCTCGGAAAGCTCGGCTGATCGGCGGGTGAGGGAGGCATGCCCATGACCGCCGTCGCCGATGCCGACATCACCGCCTTCCGCACGCTCGACGATGCGGACCTCGCCGGAAAGACCGTGCTGGTCCGCGTCGATCTCAACGTCCCCATGGACGGGGACCGCGTGACCGACGACACCCGCGTCCGAGCCATCGAGCCGACGGTGCGGGAGATCACCCGCAGCGGCGGGCGGGCGATCCTGATCTCCCATTTCGGCCGCCCCAAGGGCCGCGACGAGAGCCAGTCCCTGGCCGCCGTCATGCCGGCGGTGCGCGAGCGGCTCGGCGCCGCGGTGCGCTTCGCGGGCGAATGCATCGGCCCGGAAGCGGAAGCCGCCGTGGCCGACCTGCCGGCGGGCGGGGTGCTGGTGCTGGAGAACACCCGCTTCCATGCGGGTGAGGAAAAGAATGCGCCGGATTTCGTCAGCGCGCTCGCCGCGCTCGGCGACGTCTATGTAAACGACAGCTTCTCCACCGCCCACCGCGCCCACGCCTCCACCGAGGGCCTGGCCCACAAGCTGCCGGCCTATGCCGGCCGGGCCATGCAGAGCGAGATCGAGGCCCTGACCAAGGCGCTGGAAGCCCCCGAGCGCCCCGTGCTCGCGGTGGTGGGCGGCGCGAAGGTCTCCACCAAGCTGGAATTGCTGGGCAATCTCTGCCGCAAGGTGGATGTGCTGGTGATCGCCGGCGGCATGGCCAACACCTTCCTGGCCGCGCAGGGCCATTCGGTGGGCAAGTCGCTGTGCGAGCATGATCTCGCCGAGACTGCCCGCGACATTCTGGAAAAGGCCAAGGCGCGCGGCTGCGAGATCGTGCTGCCGGTGGATGCGGTGGTGGCGAAGACCTTCGCCGCCCACGCGCCGCACCGCATCGCCGGTATCGACGACGTGGCCGCCGACGAGATGATTCTCGATGCCGGCCCGGCCACGGTCGAGCTGGTGAAGCGCAAGCTCGGCTCGGTCAAGACGGTGGTGTGGAACGGCCCGTTCGGCGCGTTCGAGCTGGCCCCGTTCGATGCGGCGACGGTGGCGGTGGCGCAGGCGGTCGGCAAGGCCACCACCGAGGGGCGGCTGATCTCGGTCGCCGGCGGCGGTGATACCGTGGCGGCGCTGAACCACGCCGGTGCGGCCGACGACTTCTCCTATGTCTCGACCGCCGGCGGTGCGTTCCTGGAATGGCTGGAAGGCAAGGCGCTGCCGGGCGTGGAGGCGCTGCGCCGCTGAGGCGTGTTTGCTAAAATCGGTTCCAGGGTCAAATCGGCCGCAAAAGCGGCTTTTCAGATGGGTGGACGAAATGATGACGGCTGAGCTTGACGCGATCGCGCAGAAAATGGTGGCCGACGGCAAGGGCATCCTGGCCGCAGACGAGAGCACCAGCACCATCAAGAAGCGGTTCGACGCCATCGGCGTCGAGAACACCGAGGACAATCGCCGCGATTATCGCGAGCTGATGTTCCGCACCAAGGAAGCGATGCAGGACTACATCTCCGGCGTCATCCTGTTCGACGAGACCATCCGCCAGAAGGCCAAGGACGGCACGCCCCTCGTGCAACTGATCCAGGATGCCGGCGCCATTCCCGGCATCAAGGTGGACGCGGGCGCCAAGCCCCTCGCCTTCTGCCCCGGCGAGACCATCACCGAGGGCCTCGACGGCCTCGGCGGCCGGCTGAAGGAATATTACGACCTCGGCGCCCGGTTCGCGAAGTGGCGCGCGGTGATCGACATCGGCGCCGGCATCCCCACCTACACCGCCCTGCGCGCCAATGCCCATGCGCTGGCCCGCTATGCGGCCCTGTGCCAGGAAAACAAGATCGTCCCGATCGTCGAGCCGGAAGTGCTGATGGACGGCGACCACGGCATCGACCGCTGCTACGAAGTCACCGAATGGGTCCTCAAGACCGTGTTCGAGGAACTGTATTATCAGCGCGTGCGCCTGGAAGGCATGGTGCTGAAGCCCAACATGATCGTGCCGGGCAAGAAGGCCCGCACCCAGGCTTCGGTCGAGGACGTGGCGGAAAAGACCGTGCGCGTGCTCAAGAGCTGCGTGCCGTCCGCCGTGCCGGGCATCGCCTTCCTCTCCGGCGGCCAGTCGGACGAGGACGCCACCGCCCATCTCGACGCCATGGTGAAGCTGGGCGGCCTGCCCTGGAAGCTCACCTATTCCTACGGCCGCGCCCTCCAGGCCGCGCCGCAGAAGGCCTGGTCCGGCAAGGCGGAAAATGTTGCCGCCGCGCAGGCCGCCTTCACCCACCGTGCCCGCATGAATTCGCTCGCCGCCCTCGGCCAGTGGACCAGCGCGCAGGAACAGAAGGCCGCCTGAGCCTCTGCCTCCATCAGTTGAAAAAGCCCGTCCCCGCATCGGGGGCGGGCTTTTTTCGTGTCGCGCGGAGGACATGAGAGGGGCAAGGCGGGCGGGAAACGCCCGGAAACGCCTTCGCGACCCCTTCAGCGGCGAGCGGCGCTTGCTTTTTCCCGCCCAGTCGGACTAGAGCCTGATCCGCTGAGGTTGAAACAACCTGAGCGGTGAACCCGTCTCTAAGCATTTATGAGAGAACGCGTTATCCGGTCAGCTTGCGATGCCAGCTGACCAGCGCGTGCTTAGCCATCCTGCACGGTCGCAGTGCGTCGGCCGTGTTTTCGCCCGCTTCTTGGCAGACCGATCGGACCCATGTCGAACACACAGCAGGCGCAAGGCGCCCGGCTCATGCTGATCCTTCCCGCCGCGCCGGCCTTGGGCCGCAGCGCCGTCGCCGCGCGGGTGCGCGCCGGAGACGTGGCCGCCGTCATCGCCCGCATGGGCGAGGGCAAGGGCGAGAAGGACCGGCTGCGTGGCCTGATGGCCCCGGTGCAGGAGGCGGACGCCGCCCTGATCGTCGATGGACGCGCCGATGTGGCGATCGACATCGACACCGACGGCGCCCACCTCTCCAGCGTCGCGGCGCTGAAGAAAGCCATCGGCACCCTCAAGCCGGCGCGCATCGCCGGCGCGGGCGGCCTCACCTCCCGCCACGACGCCATGGAAGCGGGGGAGGCCGGCGCCGATTACGTGCTGTTCGGCGGCTGGGAGGCGGATGCCCCGCCGTTCGAGGATGTGCTCGACATGATCGCCTGGTGGGCGGAAGTGTTCGAGGTGCCCTGCGTGGGCGTCGCCACCTCCGCCGAGGAAGCGGAGCAGCTGGCCCGCGCCGGGGCCGATTTCATCGCTTTGTCGGGCGACTGGATCACCGGCGCCGATGCGGAAGCGCGCATCGGCGAGATCGCCGCCCGGATCGCAGCGGTGGAGACCGCGCCTTGATGCGGTTGCCCGTGGTTCGCGACATCTTTCGGGCCGAAACGCGCCCGCAAAGCCCAGGCCTGTTCCGGGGCCGGAGCCTGGCACTGCGCGCCGGCGCGACGGCACTCCTGCTGGTCGGTCTTGCCGCGCCGCTATGCGCGCAGCCGCAGACCGGGCAGAAGCCCCCTGCCACGGGTGCGGCCAGCGCCAAGAGCGGCAACGGGGCCAATGGCGCCAAACCCGCGCCCGCCCCGGCGGCGCCACCGGCCGCAGCCGCGCCCGCCCCGACGCCGAGCGGCCCCGTGGACGTGGCCTTCGGCGCCTATCAGGCGGGCAATTATCTGACTGCCTATAAAGAAGCCATGAAGCGGGTCGAGGCCGGCAATGATCCCGCCGCCATGACCCTGCTCGGGGAATTGTTCGCGCGCGGCTATGGCGTGCCCTACGATCCCGCGAAGGCGACGCAATGGTACGAGCGCGCCGCCAAGGCCGGGTCCGGAAACGCCATGTTCGCGCTCGGCATGATGAATCTGACCGGACAGGGCAAGGCGGTGGATGAGACCGCCGCGCAGAAATGGTTCGAGCAATCGGCCAAGACCGGCAATCCGGCCGCCGCCTATAATCTCGGCCTGATCTATCTCCAGGGGCGCGGCGTCACGCAGGATTTCACCAAGGCGGCGACCTATTTCAAGCAGGGCGCCGACGGTGGGGTCGCGGATGCCCAATATGCCCTGTCGGTGCTGCTGAATGCCGGCAACGGCGTGCCTGTCGACAAGGCGGCGGCGATCAAATATCTGACCGCCGCCGCCCAGCAGGATCACGTGACCGCCGAGGTGGAACTCGCCATCGCGACCTTCAACGGCAATGGCGTGCCGAAGGATGAGGCGGCGGGCGCCGCCTTGTTCCGCAAGGCCGCCCTCGCCGGCAATGCGATCGCCCAGAACCGCTATGCCCGCGTGCTCTCGGTGGGACGCGGCGCACCGCAGAACAAGGTGGCCGCCGCCGCTTGGCACATGCTGGCCAAGGCGCAGGGGCTCGGCGATCCCTATCTCGACGGGGTGGTTGAGAGCCTCTCGCCCGAGGATCGCAAGAAGGCGGAAGACGTCGCCCGCAAGTGGATCGCCCTCACCCCCAACGCGGTCCAGCCTTGACGCGGCCTTGCGGGACGGGCAGAGGATCGCGCTCAATTCAATTGACGGTCGCACGCGCGGCCTCCTTTTGCAGAACCGGCCAGGAGCGGAGCGCCTTCGCGCCGCCGGGTCTGCGCCCTCACAGCGGCGTGGCCGGCCCATCGTCCCCGACGGACGGCGCCGGCGCCCATGCCGCATGGCAGGAATGGTTTTTCGAGACATGATCCGCTCTCCGCTCATCACCGTCATGGTCCAGGCCGTCCGCAAGGCCGCGCGCGGCCTCACCCGCGATTTCGGCGAGGTCGAAAATCTCCAGGTATCGGTGAAGGGCCCGGCGGATTTCGTCTCGGCGGCGGACCGCAAGGCCGAGGAGATTCTGTTCACGGAACTCTCCCGCTCCCGTCCCGGCTTCAGCTTCCTGATGGAGGAACGCGGCCGGGTGGAAGGCACCGATCCGGCCAATGAGTGGGTCATCGACCCGCTCGACGGCACCACCAACTTCCTGCACGGCATTCCCCTGTTCGCCATTTCGGTGGCGCTGGTGCGCAACGGCGCGCCGTTCGCCGGCGTCATCTTCAATCCCGTGACCGACGAATTGTTCGTCGCCGAAAAAGGCCAGGGCGCCTATCTCAACGACCGCCGCCTGCGCGTCGCGGGGCGCCGCAAGCTTGCCGAATCGGTGGTGTGCTGCGGCCTGCCCCACATGGGCCGGGGCGATCACGCGCGCTTCAACCGCGAACTCGCCAAGGTGCAGACCCAGGTCGCCGGCCTGCGCCGCACTGGCTCGGCCGCGCTCGACCTCGCCTGGGTGGCGGCGGGACGGTTCGATGCGTTCTGGGAGCGCAATCTCTCCGCGTGGGACATGGCGGCCGGCATCCTCCTGGTGCGCGAGGCGGGCGGCTATGTGTCCGATCTCGACGGCGGCGACCAGATCCTCGAGAAGGGCGACGTGATCGCCGGCAACGAGGACATGCGGCGCGACCTTCTGGCGCTGCTGAAGGCGGCCTGAGGCCTATTTCCCGAGCGCCGACCTGCGGTTGCCGCCCTGCGCCACGGCGTGCGGCGCGGGAAGGCCGCCGCCCCGGCTTCGGTTGCGCCCTATCTTCGCACCGCTCCAATTTGCCCGGCCATGCGCCGGGCGCGGTTCCATTTGAACCGATGTGTGCCATAGTCCGTTGTCAGGGGAACGGCCTGCGGGAGCGAAAATGGCGCGTGTCGTTGATCCGTACGTAAAGGTGTCTTCTCCCCGCATCTTCCTGGTGCGGATGATCATCTTCCTCCTGCTCTGTGCCGCCCTCGCCGCGGTGCTCTACCAGCAGATCCAGGCCGCCTTCCTCAACAATCCGGGCCTTAATGCCGTGATCTTCGGCGTGCTGGCCTGCGGCATCATCCTCGCCATCCGCCAGGTGTCGCGGCTGTTCGCGGAGGTGGAATGGGTGAATTCCTTCCGCCTCGCCGATCCCGGCCTCGCCGTTGCCCGCGCGCCCACCCTGCTCGCCCCCATGGCCGCGCTGCTGGGCGACCGGATGGGCCGCATGGCGATCTCCCAATCCACCATGCGGTCGATCCTGGATTCCATCGGCACGCGGCTCGACGAGGCGCGCGACACCGCGCGCTATCTCACCGGCCTGCTGGTGTTCCTCGGCCTGCTCGGCACCTTCTGGGGCCTGCTGGAGACCGTCTCCTCCATCGGCGGGGTGATCTCCTCGCTGGAGGTGCGGCCCGACAGCGGCTCCATGTTCGACGAGATCAAGCGCGGCCTCTCCGCCCCGCTCGCCGGCATGGGCATTTCCTTTTCGTCCTCCTTGTTCGGCCTCGCCGGCTCGCTGATCCTCGGCTTCCTCGATCTCCAGGCCGGCCAGGCGCAGAGCCGCTTCTATACCGATCTCGAGGACTGGCTCTCCACCACGGTGGAGGATCTGGGCGATCCGGTCGGGCCCATGCCGCGCGAGCGCATGCCGACGCTCTCCGCCTTGCCCCATGCGAGCGCGGCGGCGGTTCCGGCCGCCCCTCCCCTCGCCCTGCCGCCCCCGCCGCAGCTGGATGTGGCACCTCTGGTGGATGCCATGGCGAAGCTGGAGCGCACGCTGAACGAGGCCGGCTCCCAGCGCGTGACCTCGGCGGTTGCCCAGCTGGCCGAGAGCCTTCAGGGCCTGGTCACCCACATGCGCTCCGAACAGGCGCTGATGAAGCAGATGATCGAGGTGCAGACCGGCCAGCAGGAGGAATTGCGCCGCATCGTCGACCGGCTGGACCAGACCCTGGACACCTATGACGCGGACGCGCCGGGGCCGGGCCGCGGCGGCCGGGGGGCCTGAGCATGGCCCTCGGCCGGCGCAGCCGCGAGCGCACGATCGATTACTGGCCCGGCTTCGTGGACGCCTTGTCCACCTTGCTGCTGGTATTCATCTTCCTGCTCTCCGTGTTCATGATCACCCAGTTCTTCCTGACCCAGGACATCTCGGGCAAGGACGACGCCATGCAGAAATTGCAGGCGCAGATCCGCCAGCTCACCGAGCTTTTGTCCCTGGAGCGGGCGACCGGGCTGACGGCGGAAGGCGAATTGAGCGCCCTGCGCGCCAATCTCGACGCCACCACCGCCGAGCGCGACCGCCTCAAGGGCCAGCTGAGCGCCGCCCCGGCGGCGCCCGACCCCTCGCGCGAACGGGCGCTTTCGCGCGAAGTGGACATCCAGAAGGATGCCGCCTCCCGCGCGCTCGCCCAGATCGAATTGCTGAACCAGCAGATTTCCGCTTTGCGGCGCCAGATGGCGGCGCTGGAAGAGGCGCTCAACGCCTCCGAGCAGCGCGACAAGGAAAGCCAGACCCGCATCGCCGACCTCGGCCAGCGGCTGAACGTGGCGCTTGCCCAGAGGGTGCAGGAGCTGAGCCGCTTCCGCTCCGAATTCTTCGGCCGCCTGCGCGAGATTCTCGGTAACCGGCCGGACATCCGCGTCGTCGGCGACCGCTTCGTGTTCCAGTCCGAGGTGTTCTTCGATCGCGGCTCCGCCACCCCGCGCCCGGAGGCCCTCCCCGCGCTCGACCAGCTCGCCGGCGCCATCCTCGATCTGGAAAAGCAGATCCCGCCCGATATTTCCTGGGCGCTGCGGGTGGACGGGCATACCGACAGCCGGCCCATTTCGACCCCGCAATTTCCCTCCAACTGGGAATTGTCGGCGGCCCGTGCGATCGCGGTGGTGCAGTATCTGATCGCCAAAGGGGTGCAGCCCTCCCATCTGATCGCGGCCGGCTTCGGCGAATACCAGCCCATCGATCCCGGCACCACGGACGACGCCCAGGCCCGTAACCGGCGCATCGAGCTGAAGCTGACCGAGCGCTGATCCCTCCCGGCGCGCTTGACTCTCCCGCGCCGTTCCGGAATCTATAAGAACAAATAGGGAACACGTGGACGACCCCGGCCGGCGAAAGCCGGGGATCGGCTCTCGCGCTTCCCCCATGAGATCCCGGCATTGCGCACGGGCGGCGAGGGTGCGCCGCGCGCCGGAATGCTGCCAGCGAAACGGACGGCCCATGTCCAATCCGAGCGCGACTCGCGCTGCGGGCGAGCTTGCGCGCCTGCGGCGCTGCATTTCCGCCATCGAGCGGGGGGCGAACGCCCCCTTGCCGGCGCGCGTGCCCGTGCCCTGGTCGGCGGGCGAGGCGGCGGATTGGGACGAAGACGATTGGGGACAGGAGAATTGGGGCGGGGATGACAGCCGGGACCATGACGGCGGGAACCATAGCGGCCTGAGCGCGGGCCGCCGGAAAGGGGACCAGACGCGGGCACAGGACCAAGACCAGAAGCAAGATCAGGAGCAGGCGCCCTTCGACGATCCCGGCCCCGACCTTGCCCCGCCGCGGCCGCTCCTGCCCCTCGGCCTCCCGCCGCTGGACGCGGCGCTGGGCGGCGGGCTCACGCTCGGCGCGCTGCACGAGGCCGCGGCGCGCGGCCCCGGCGCGGAAGCCGCCCTCACCGCCTTCGCCCTGGCGCTCGCGGCCCGCGCCGCCGTCCAGCTCTCGCGCCCGGTGCTGATGGTGCAGCACGAATTGGCGGAGCTGGAAGCGGGCAGCCTCTATGCGCCCGGCCTGGCCGAACTCGGCCTGTGCGGCGGCGCGCTGGTGCTGGTGCGGGTGCGCAAGCCGCAGGATGTGCTGTTCGTGATGGAGGAGGGCCTCAAATGCGGCGGGCTGTCCGCCGTGCTCGGCGAAGTGGGCGCCCCCTTTCCCGAAGCCCTCACGGCGACCCGGCGGCTCTCCCTCGCGGCCCGCGCCCACCCGGTGCTCGGCCTGCTGCTGCGCCAAAGGCCGGACCCCGCCGCCTGTGCCGCTTTATCCCGCTGGGTGATCGCGCCCGCCGCAAGCACGCCGCGCGATTCTTATGGCGGGCTCGGCCTGCCGACCCTTGAGGCCGCCTTGATGCGCAACCGCCTGGGCCCGCTGGGACGCTGGACCTTTGCCCTGGACGGCCCGGCCTTCCTTTCCGCCGCGCCCGCCCGCGCCTTTCCCCTCTCTTCCAGCCAAACGCGCGAGGCCGGATCATGACTGCACCTGCCGCGCCCGGCCGGCGCTATCTGTGCCTGTGGCTGAACCGCCTTTCCACCGACCGCATCGAGCGCAGCTTGCCGCCGGAGATGCGCGCGGCCCCGCGCGCCACCCTGGTGCTGGAGAAGAGCGCGCTGCGGCTCGCGGCGCTCAACGCCGCCGCGCGCAGCCTCGGCCTCGTGCCGGGCCTCTCCCTGGCGGATGCCCGCGCGCGCCATCCCGATCTTCAGGTGGTGGACCATGCGCCCGAGGCAGACGCGCGCCTGCTCGGCCATGTGGCCGATGCCTGCGAGCGCTATACGCCGCTGCTCGCCCTCGATGCCCCCGACACCCTGATCCTGGACATTTCCGGCTGCGCCCATCTGTTCGGCGGCGAGCGCGCCCTGGTGGCGGACCTGCGCGCCCGCGTGATGGCGCGGGGTTATTCCAACCGCGCCGCGATCGCCGCCACCCTCGGCGCCGCCTGGGCGTTCGCCCATTTCGGCGCCCGCCCGGCCCTGGTGGCGGAAGAGGGCGCCGACCTTGCCGCCTTGCTCGCCCCCTTGCCGCTCGCCGCCCTGCGGCTGGACGCGGGCGGTCTCGCCGCCCTTTCCCGGCTCGGCTTCACGCGGGTGGGCGATCTCGCCGGCAAGCCGCGCGCGCCGCTCACCGCGCGCTTCGGCACCGATTTGCTGCGGCGGCTCGACCAGGCGAGCGGCCTTGCGCGGGAGCCCGTGGACCATCGCTTTCCCCCGCCGCGCTTCTGTGCCGAGCGCAGCCTGTCCGACCCCATCGAGCGCATTGAGGACGTGCTGGGCCTTGCCCATCATCTGGCGACCAAGCTGGCCCCCGCCTTGGAGCGCGCGGGCCAGGGCGCCCGGCATCTGGAGCTGACCCTGTTCCGGGTGGACGGGCAGGTGACGCGGCTGAAGGTGGGCGCCAGCCGGCCGCTGCGCGATCCCCTCGCCATCCGCCGCCTGTTCGCGGAGAAAGTGGCGCAGGTGGCGAGCCTGGATGCCGGCTTCGGCTTCGACCTGCTGCGGCTCGGCGTCACTTTGGCCGAGGACATGGCGCCCCATCAGCACGGCTTCGATGCCCGGCAGGCGGAAGAGGCCGCCCTGGACAGCCTCGTGGACCGGCTCGCCGCCCGCTTCGGCGCCGGCCGGGTGCAGCATCTCGCCGTCGCCGACGCGCATCTGCCCGAGGAGGCCGGACAGGCCACCGCCCTGGCGCGCCGGCGCCTGCCGTTCGATGCCGGCGCGCTCGCCGACCCGGCCCGGATCCTGGCCGGGAGCGAAGCCGCATGCCTCGAGGCCGCCCCGGACCTGGCTTTTGCGCCCCTCGACAAAACCGCCGTTCGCCCGTCGCCGCAAGGCGCGCCGGCGGCAGGCGAACGGCAAGAAAGACCATCGCAAGAAGGAAAAGGGTTGGAAGACGGGAAGGCGGCACAGGCCATCCCCTTCCCCGCGCGCCCCTTCCCCGCGCGCCCCCGCCCCGTGTCGCCCCCTGCCGATCCGGCCCGGCCGGCCCCCGTCCTGATCGCCCTGCCCCGCGCGCCCGACGCCGCAATATCGCCCACGCCGATGCCGGCGCCGGTTTCGGCCCCTAGCCCGCCGACGCGTGGTCGCCGGTCTTCCCCGCCGCCCGCATCCCCGCGGCCCGCCGAGCGGCCCGATGCCGGCGGCGCCGTGCGCCCCCAGCGCCTGTTCGCCACGCCCGAAGCGGTGGAGGCCGTGGCCGAGGTGCCGGACGGCGCGCCCGTGCGCTTCCGCTGGCGGCGCCGCATCCATCATGTGGCGCGCGTGGAGGGACCCGAGCGCATCGCCGCCCCCTGGTGGCGCGAACCCGCCCTGCGCCTTGCAGGACTGCCACCCGCCGCGCACCCGGACCTTCTGCTCGAGGGCGCGCTCCACACTCCGACGCGGGATTATTTTCGCGTGGAAACGAATGACGGGCTGCGCCTCTGGCTGTTCCGCGCCGGGCTCTATGGGGCGGAAACCAGCCGGCCCGCGTGGTACGTGCACGGGCTGTTCGCATGAGCGGCGATCTCCTCACCCCCGCCTTCGCCCGCAGGTCCAGCCTGCGCGCCGCGCCGCCCGCCCCGCCGCCTTATGTGGAGCTGGCCGCCACCAGCAATTTCTCCTTCCTGCACGGCGCCTCGCACCCGGAGGATCAGGTGCGGCAGGCGCAGGCGCTCGGCCACCGCGGCATCGGCCTTGCCGATCGCAACACCTTGGCCGGCGTGGTGCGGGCCCATTCCATGGCGAAGGCGCTGGATTTCCCCCTCGCCATCGGCGCCCGTCTGGTGTTCTGCGACGGCACGCCGGACATCCTCGCCTATCCGACCGACCGGCCCGCCTATGGCCGGCTCTGCCGCCTGCTCACCACCGGCAACATGCGGGCGGAGAAAGGCGATTGCCGCCTCACCCGCGCCGATCTGCTGGATTTCCAGGAGGGCCTGTGCCTCGCCGTGCTGCCGCCCCGCCGCCCGCCGGAGGCATTCGCGGAACTTCTTAACCAACTTAAAGAAACCGCGCCGGACCGGATATGGCTCGCCGCCGCCCTCGCCCATGGCGGGGACGACGCGCGCCGCCTCGCGCGCCTCGCCGACCTCGCGCGGCGCGCGCGCCTGCCCGTGCTGGCGGTGGGGGATGCCCTCTATCACGCGCCGGAGCAGCGCCCGCTGCACGACATTCTCACCTGCATCCGCACGCACGTGACGCTGGATGCAGCCGGCACGCGCCTCGCCCCCAATGCCGAGCGCCACCTCAAGCCGCCCGCCGAGATGGCCCGCCTGTTCCGCGCCCTGCCGGAAGCGGTGGCGGAGAGCTTCGCCTTTTTCTCCCGCCTGGATTTCTCCCTGGACCAGTTGAAGCCCACCTATCCGCGCGAGGCGCGAGACGGGTTCGCCTCGCCGCAGGCGGCGCTCGAAGCGCTGGCCTGGGAGGGCGCCCGCACGCGCTATCCCGAAGGCATACCGGACAAGGTGAATACCACCTTGCGCCACGAGCTCGGCCTCATCGCCGAGCTCGGCTATGCGCCCTATTTCCTCACGGTGGACGAGATCGTCCGCTTCGCCCGGGGCGCCGGCATCCTGTGCCAGGGGCGCGGCTCGGCGGCCAATTCCGCGGTCTGCTTCTGCCTCGGCCTCACCGAGGTGGACCCGATGAAGGCCTCGCTCCTGTTCGAGCGCTTCATCTCCCGCAACCGCAACGAGCCGCCGGACATCGACATCGATTTCGAGCACGAGCGGCGCGGCGAGGTGCTGCAATTCGTCTACCGGCGCTATGGCGCGGCCCATGCCGGGCTCGCCGCCACCACCATCACCTATCGCACCCGCTCGGCGGTGCGCGAGGTGGGCAAGGTGCTCGGCCTCTCGGAGGATACGGTGGGCGCGCTCGCCGGCTCCATCTGGGGCTGGTCCTCCGGCGGGGTGAAGGCGGAGGAGGCGGTGCGCCTCGGCCTCGATCCCGCCGACCGGCGGCTGGCGCTGACGCTGGAACTCTCCCGCGCCCTGATCGGCTTTCCGCGCCACCTCTCCCAGCACGTGGGCGGCATGGTGGTGACCCACGACCGGCTGGACGAGACCGTGCCGCTCACCCGCTCGGCCATGGACGAGCGGCCCATCATCGAATGGAACAAGGACGACCTGGAGGCGGTGGGCCTGCTGAAGGTGGACGTGCTGGCGCTCGGCATGCTTACCGCGATCCAGAAGTGCTTCGCTTTGCTCAACACCCGGTACGGGCACGATTTCAAGCGCATCTGCGACATCCCGCCGGACGACGCGCGCGTCTACGCCATGCTCCAGCGCGCCGATTCCATCGGCGTGTTCCAGGTGGAGAGCCGGGCCCAGCAGACCATGCTGCCGCGCCTCAAGCCGACGAAATTCGAGGATCTGGTGGTGGAGGTTGCGATCGTGCGCCCGGGCCCGATCCAGGGCGGCATGGTGCATCCCTATCTGCGCCGCAAGCAGGGGCTGGATCCGGTGGTCTATCCCTCGCCCGAGCTGAAGGAGGTGCTGGAAGGCACGCTCGGCGTGCCGCTGTTCCAGGAACAGGCCATGCAGATCGCCATCGTCGGCGCCGGCTTCACGGCGGAGGAGGCCGACAAGCTGCGCCGCGCCATGGCCACCTTCAAGCATGTGGGCACCATCGACACGTTCAAGGACAAGCTGATCCGCGGCATGCTGGCCAAGGGCTATGAGCGCGCCTTCGCGGAAAGCCTGTGGCAGCAGATCAAGGGCTTCGGCTCCTACGGCTTTCCCCGTTCCCATGCCGAGAGCTTCGCCCTGCTGGTCTATGTCTCGGCCTGGATCAAGTGCCATTATCCCGATGTGTTCGCCGCCGGCCTGCTGAACGCCTGGCCCATGGGCTTCTACGCCCCCGCCCAATTGGTGCGCGACGCCGCCGAGCATGGGGTCGAGATCCGCCCCGCCGACATCAATTCATCGCACTGGGACCACACGCTGGAAGCGGAGGTCGGCGGCGGCGCCCTTTCGGCCCCTCCCGCAGAGGCTGTCGATCACGAGCTTTCCCTCCTCAAGGCTATGCCCCCCCTCTCCCGCTTGCGGGGGAGGGCTGGGGAGGGGGAAGAGGGAGGACGTGCAGAGTCGGAACTGCCCGGAGGAAGAGAAGGCGCACCCGCGTCCCGCCCGCAAAGCCCCCATTCCCGTCCCGCCGCACGCCCGTGCCCCGAGGCGGCGTGCCCCCTCCCCAACCCTCCCCCGCAAGCGGGAGAGGGCGCAAGGGCGGCGCACGCCGCCGCGCGCATTCATCCCCGCCATGGCGACATGGCCGGCGACGTGAAGACCACCCACGCCCTGCGGCTCGGCCTGCGGCAGATCGATGGCCTGCAGGAGGAAGCGGGCCGGCGCATCGCGGAGCGCCGCGGGCCGGGCTATGATTGCGTGCGCGACCTGTGGCTGCGCACCGGCCTTGCCCCGGCGGTGCTGGAGCGCCTCGCCGATGCCGACGCCTTCCGCTCCCTGGGGCTGGACCGGCGCGCCGCGCTCTGGGCCGTGCGCGGCCTGCGCCGGGCCGGCGACAAGGACGATCTGCCCCTGTTCCGCGCCGCCGCGTCCGCGCGCGAAGAGAGCGTGCGCGAGGCCGAGGTCGACCTACCCGTGTTGCCGCCGGGCGCGCAGGTGATCGCCGATTACCGGCATCTGAAACTGTCGCTGAAGTCCCATCCGCTCGCCTTCCTGCGCCCCCGGCTGAACCAGCGCGGCGTGACGCCCAACGGCCGCCTGCCGGAGCTTGCGAGCGGACGGCGCCTCACCCTCGCCGGGCTGGTGCTGGTGCGCCAGCGGCCGGGCACCGCGAGCGGCGTCATCTTCATGACCATCGAGGACGAGCAGGCCTTTGCCAATGTCATCGTCTGGCCCCGCGTGTTCGAAACCTTCCGCCCGCAGGTGATGGGCGCGCGCCTCGTGGGCGTCACCGGCCGGCTGCAGAACGAGAGCAGCGTCATCCATCTGGTCGCGGAGAAGATCGAGGATTGGAGCCACCTCATCGACGAATTGGATCGAACCGGGCCGCCCATCGATCCCGCCATGCCGCCGGACGAGGCCAAGCGCGGCCCCGGCCGCGATCCGCGTGAAACAAGCGGCCCCGGCCGCGATCCGCGCGACCCCGACGAGGCGCCGCACCGCCGCCGCTCCACCCACGCGGCGCCACTCCAGGGCACGGCGCAGGCGGCCTTGCCGAAGGGGCGAAATTTCCATTGAGGCGGGCACGGAGGAGCCGCCCGCGCCCGCCCGGCCAATCGCCCGGCGCCGTCGCGCCGGGACAGGGTCTATCCGATATGCCGTAAGGGAATGTGCGGGACCTTTTGGGGGCCCGGAGTCATGCAGGCCGAACATTCGCCCGAAAAGGCGGTGTCATCGCCCGGAAAAGTGCGGAGAAAGCGCTTCGAACCGCTGTTCGTCCGCGCCAAGCCCTTGTTTCACAAGCCCATTGTTTCACGTGAAACATTTTGCCCGGCCGCCGGAGCCCTTTCGCCGCCGCCGCGCGCGCTCCGCCGCCCGCAGGCTGTGACGGTATCGCGCGGCCACGAAAGGCAAAACCGCATTGACGCGGAATCGCCTCTGGGCTCACCTCGCTTCATGACCTACGTGCTGCTCCTCATCGCCATCACGGCGGAAGTCATCGCCACCTCCGCCCTCAAGGCGGCGGAGGGCTTCAGCAAGCCGGTGCCCTCCGTCATCGTGGTGTTGGGCTATGCGGTGGCCTTCTATTGCCTCTCGCTCACCTTGAAGGTGCTGCCCGTGGGCATCGCCTATGCCATCTGGTCGGGCGTGGGCATCGTGCTAGTGGCCGCCATCGGCCTCGTGGTCTACGGGCAGAAGCTGGATCTGCCCGCCGTCATCGGCCTCGGCCTCATCATCGCCGGCGTGCTGGTGGTGAACCTGCTCTCCAAGAGCGTGCCCCACTAAGCGTCTTTTGCGGCCGAGCCGCTGCCGGCCCTCAGGCGGCGCGCGAGCTGGGAAGCAGCAGGTCGATCACGCGGCCGGTCGCCCGCACCTGGGCCTGGAAGAGCGTGCGCGAGACGCCCTGGGCATCCGCCGCCGCTTCCCGCGCCAGGGACAGCGGCGTGGGATAAGGCGCGGTCAGCTGCGCGACCACCTCGTCGGATTCGAACTTCAGATCGGCGTCGAACTTGCGCGCGATCTGCTGCATGCGGCGATTGTGGGCGAGGCAGTTCATATAAAGCGTGCGAATGCCGCGATTGCGCGCGGTGAGGATGGTGCGCTCCATCAAATGCGTGCCGAACCCGCCGTTCTGGAACGCGCTCTCCACGCTGAAGGCCGCCTCGGCCTCGCGCGGCAGCACGCCGGAGAAGGGATAAAGCTCCGCCGCCGCCCGCAGCACCCCATCCACGAAACAGCCATGGATCACCGCGCCGGACCGGAAGACGCGCTCGGCATAATGCTCGATGAAGGATTCGGAGACGGCCGAACCGAAACGATTGCGCCGGCTCTCCTTATCCAGGCGGAGAAGATGTTCGCGAAACAGCTGGGCCTCGGCGGGCCAAAGCTTGCGAATGATTCCAGGCGCGGCCTGATCGCTCATGGTGGTCTCCTGACCCATGGTCCGGACCCCCCGGTTCCTCCACCCGCAATCTATGTGCACCGCAGCAAAGGTCAAGGACCTTGACCCATCCACTCACAAGTCAAGCCTGCGCTAACCCCCTGGAAAGAGGAGCTAGTGATTTGACCCAGCTCAATTTCCGCGCGCCATGCGGCGGACGCAAGGCTGCTGCGCCGCAGCAATAACGGGCTTGGTTCCCTAATTCTAGCGGACCAGGATGGCGCGGAAATCATTCACATTGGTCAGGGTCGGACCCGTGACGACGAGCCGGTCCAGCTTCTCGAAGAAGCTGTAGCCGTCGTTATTGGCGAGGAAATCCGCCGCCGAAACGCCGGCAGCCCGCGCCTGCGCCAGGATCTGGTCGTCGAACCAGGCGCCGGCATTGTCCTCGGTGCCGTCCACCCCGTCGGTGTCGCAGGCAATGGCGGAAATGCCTTTTGCTTCCTTCAGCGCGATGGCCAGGGCGAGCAGGAATTCCACGTTGCGCCCGCCCCGTCCCTTGCCGCGCACCGTCACCGTGGTCTCGCCGCCGGACAGCAGCACGCAGGGCGCCTTGGCCGGCTCGCCATGGGCCGACGCACTGAACGCGATGCCGGCGAACACGGTAGCCGCCTCGCGCGCCTCGCCCTCGATGGCGTCGCCGAGGATGACGGCCGAAAGGCCAAACGCCTTCGCCTTCTCCCGTGCCGCGTGCAGCGCCATCATGGGGGTGGCGATCATATGGACTTCCTGCCCCGGCAAGGCATCGCCGGAAACCGTATTGGCGCGGATCACGGCCTCCATCTGCGGGCTCACCGGCACCTCATAGGCCCGCATCAGGGCAAGCACCGCCTCGGGATCGGACTTTTCCGGAATGGTGGGGCCGGAGCCGATGGAGCGGGGATCGTCGCCCGGCACGTCCGAGATGAGATAAGTGACGCAGCGGGCTGGGGCGATGGCCGCCGCGAGGCGCCCGCCCTTGATGGCGGACATGGATTTGCGCACCTGGTTCATGATGCCGATGGGCGCGCCGGACCGCAGTAGGGCCTTGTTGAGCGCCTGCTTGTCCTCGAGCGTCATGCCCTCCGCCGGCAGGGTGAGCAGGGAGGAGGCGCCGCCCGACATCAGGCAGATCACGAGGTCATCCGGCCCGGCCGAGCGGGCGAGTTCCAGGATGCGTTGGGCCGCCTTCAGCCCGGCCGCGTCCGGCACCGGGTGGGCGGCCTCGACGATCTCGATCTGGCGGGTTTCGCAGCCATGGCCGTAGCGGGTCACGATGAGCCCCTCGCAGGGCTTCTGCCAGGCGTCCTCGAACGCGCGCGCCATGCGGGCGGAGGCCTTGCCGGCGCCGATGACGATGGTGCGCCCCTTCGGCGGCTCCGGCAGCCGCCCCTCGAACTTGCCCTCCGGCACGGCGGCCGCGAGCGCGGTCTCGAACAAAGCGAGGAGGATTTCCTGGTCGGACGGCGTGGGGTCGGATGGCATGAGCGCTCCCTTTGCTCTCCCGCGGGAGAGCGGCATCCCGCGCCCTTAGGGCTTGTGGGATTCATTATTTCACCCCGTCACTAGCGCCCCGAAACGCCGGGATCAATGGGCCGCGCCCGTGAAAACGCGGTTCCAAGGCCGGTCGGGACCAGGGTCGGCGGTTTAGACTTTCGTCTCAGCCGCAAGAAAGCAGGTGGTCTTTGCCGTCGAAGGCGTTAGCCTTCCGGAAAAATGCCAAATGATATCGGAGGAGCGTTCATGAAAAGGCTGAAGATGGTTGCCCTGTCGGTCGCGCTGGCCTGCGCGCCCGTGGCCACGCAGGCGGCGGAATTCGTCAACATCCTCACCGGCGGCACCTCGGGCGTCTATTATCCCATGGGCGTCGCGATTTCGAATATCCTGTCGACCAAGGTGGCGGACGTGCGCCCCTCCGTGCAGGCCACCAAGGCGTCGGTGGAAAATCTCATCCTGATCCAGCAGGGCAAGGGCGAGATCGCCTTCACCCTCGCCGACAGCCTCGCCGACGGGTGGGCGGGCAAGGAAGAGGCCGGCTTCAAGGCGCCGCTCAAGAAGGTGCGGGCGCTCGCCGCCATCTATCCCAACTACATCCAGATCGTCGCGTCCAAGGACAGCGGCATCAAGACGCTCGCGGACCTGAAGGGCAAGCGCCTCTCGGTGGGTGCGCCGAAATCCGGCACCGAATTGAACGCCCGCGCCATCCTGAACGCCGCCGGCCTCAAATATGAAGACCTCGGCAAGGTGGAATATCTGCCCTTCGCGGAATCGGTCGAGCTGATGAAGAACCGCCAGCTCGACGCCACCTTGCAGTCGGCCGGCCTCGGCGTGTCCTCCATTAAGGATCTCGCCACGGCGGTCGATATCAACGTGGTCGAGATTCCCAACAGCGTCGTGGACAAGGTGGGAACGCCCTATCTGAAGACGGTGATCCCCGCCGGCACCTATACCGGCCAGGAGAAGGACGTCGCCACCGCCGCGGTGCCCAACTTCCTCGTCGTGCGCGAGGATATGAAGGACGCCGACGTCTATGCCATGACCAAGGCGATCTTCGAGAATCTGCCGGACCTCCAGGCCGCCCATGCCGCCGCCAAGGCGATTTCGCTGGAGGGCGCGGTGAAGGGCTCGCCGGTGCCCTTCCACCCGGGTGCCGAAAAGTATTTCAAGGAAAAGGGCGTCTCGCCCTGACCTTCGCAAAGATGACGTGAACGGGCGCGCCCTTGCGGTGCGCCCGTTTCCCATTCCCGCCGCCTGCCGCGAGGGCAAAGAGCCGCCGGCCGGTGCGGCCCGGACGATCCCGAGCCAGCGATTCTGGAGCGAGTGAAGATGAGCGCGCCGAGCCTATCCGCCGATGCCGACGTCACGCCACCGCAGACTTTCGCGCCCATCGACGATATGGAGCACGGCCTGCCGCCGGGGTTTGGCGAAGGGCTGAAGGGGCAGATCCTGTTCTGGATCGCCATCGCTTTTTCCGCCTACCAATTGTTCGTCTCCACCTATGCCATCCTGCCGAGCCAGGTGATCCGCGGCCTGCATGTGGGCTTCCTGTGTCTGATCTCGGCCGCCCTCATCGCCAACCACCGCAGCACCTCCAAGCTCACGCTCGCGCTCGGCTGGGGGGTCGGCCTCGTCGGCTTCGCCACCGGGCTGTATCAATGGATCTTCTATAACGACCTGATCCTGCGCGCCGGGGATCTCTCTAGCGCGGACTTCATCATGGGCATCGCCCTGGTGGTGGTGGTGTTCGCGGTCTCCTGGCAGATGATGGGGCCCGCCTTGCCGCTGATCTGCGGCGGCTTCCTGGCCTATGGCCTGTTCGGTCAATATCTGCCGGCCCCGCTCGACCATCGCGGCTATTCGCTGGAGCAGATCGTCGAGCAGATGTCGTTCGGCACCGAGGGCATCTATGGCGTGCCGATCGCGGTTTCGGCCACCTACATCTTCCTGTTCGTCCTGTTCGGCACGTTCCTGGAACGGGCCGGAATGATCCAATTGTTCAACGACCTCGCCCTTGGCCTGTTCGGCCGCGCCCGCGGCGGGCCGGCAAAGGTGGCGGTGTTCTCCTCGGCGCTCATGGGCACCATTTCCGGCTCGGGCGTCGCCAATGTGGTCACGGTGGGCCAGTTCACCATCCCGCTGATGAAGCGCTTCGGCTATTCCTCCGCGTTCGCCGGCGGGGTGGAAGCCACCGCCTCCATGGGCGGGCAGATCATGCCGCCGGTCATGGGCGCGGTCGCCTTCATCATGGCCGAGACCATCGGCGTGCCCTATGCCACCATCGTCAAGGCGGCGATCATTCCCGCGATCCTCTATTTCGCCTCCGCCTTCTGGATGGTGCATCTGGAAGCCGGCAAGCGCGGGCTGATGGGCATTCCCAAGGACAAGGTGCCCCTGATGCTGCCGGCCCTGCGCAAGGGCTGGTACCTGCTCCTGCCGCTCATCGTCCTGGTCTATCTGCTGTTCGCCGGATACACGCCGCTGTTCGCCGGCGCCGTGGGCCTTGCGCTGACCGTGGTGCTGATCCTGGGCCAAAGTCTCGCCAGCGAGACCTCCAAGCCGCTGATCCGGCTGGCCTTCTGGATCGCGCTCGGGCTCGTCTGCGCGGCCTTCTTCGAATTCGGCGTGGTGGTCATCGTCGCCCTGGTGCTGGTCCTGGTGCTGGGGAATCTGATCACCCGCGGCGGCCGGGCAACCCTGGTGTTGTGCCGCGACGGGCTGGCGGAAGGCGCGCGGCAGGCGCTGCCCGTGGGCATGGCCTGCGCCATCGTGGGCACGGTCATCGGCGTGCTCACCCTCACCGGCTCCGCCACCATCTTCGGCGGATGGGTGGTGTCCATCGGCAAGGACACGCTCTGGCTCTCCCTGCTGCTGACCATTGTCACCAGCATCGTCCTGGGCACCGGCATTCCCACCATTCCCACCTATATCATCACCGCCTCGCTGGCCGCGCCGGCCCTGCTCACACTGGGCGTGCCGCTGATCGTCAGCCACATGTTCGTGTTCTATTACGGCATCATCGCCGACCTCACCCCGCCGGTGGCACTCGCAGCGCTCGCCGCCGCGCCGATCGCGAAAGCCTCGCCCGACGCCATCGGGTGGCAGGCGTGCCGCATCGCCCTGGCCGGCTTCCTCATTCCCGTCATGGCGGTCTACGAGCCCACCTTGATGCTTCAGCAGGGCGGGGAAATCGCCGCCCTGTACGGCTATTGGGTCGAGGTGGCCTATGTGTTCTTCAAGGCCAGCATCGTCATCGGCCTGCTGGGCGCGGTGGCCATCGGCTGGCTGTTCGGGCCGCTGTCGATCATCGAACGGGTGGTGGCGGGGATCGCCGCGCTGCTGTTCGTCGCCTCGGTGCCCATGTCGGACATCGCGGCCTTCGCTTTGCTGGTGGCGTTCCTGGCCTGGCATCTGATCCGGGTGCGGAACGCGCCGGCGCGCGCGGCGTGAGCCTGATCTGCCTCGCCGGCGGCGGGGTCACGCTGCGCCTCGCCGCGCTGATGACCCTGGCCTGGACCCATTCGGTGCAGAAGACCTCATGGGAGGAGGATTGGCGGGCAAGCCCCGCCGGCCTCGTGCTCACCGAGATGAGGATCGAGGGCTCCGGCGCGGGCATGGAGCCGCCCGAAGGGGCGGTGCTCAAGGACGGGCGCTATGTCGCCCATCCCGCCCTGCCGCCGCAGAAGCAGATCGTGCTGCGCCGCTCGGGCGCGACGGCGGATTATCGCGTCTGCATCGAAGGCACCTGCCGGCCCATGGGGGCGCTGGTGCCCGAGGGCGCGGACCCGGTGACGCTGTCCACCTGCGAATGAAGCGGCCTGTGCAAGCCGCATGGTGCGCGCTTATATGGCGCCCATGAGCAGCCCTCTCGTCTTCGATCGGCCCTTGCTGCGCCGGCGTCTCGCCCGCGCCGCCACGCTTGGCGCGGCGGATTTCCTGCTGGATCGCGTGGCCGAGGATATCGGCGACCGGCTGCTGGCGGTGAAGCGCGCATTCCCCCGCGCGCTCGATCTCGGCAGCGCCACCGATGCCGTCGCCGAGACGCTGGCGCGCCATCCCGGCATCGACACGGTGTTCCGCGCCGCCCCGCTCGCCGCCGCGATGGGCCCCGCCTTTCCGGCCGTGGTGGCGGACGAGGAGGCGCTGCCGTTCGCGGAAGCCTCGCTCGACCTCATCGTCTCCGCGCTCTCGCTGCAATATGTGAACGATCTGCCCGGCGCCCTGGCCCAGATCCGCCGCGCGCTGAAGCCGGACGGCCTGTTCATCGCCGCCCTCATCGGCGGCTCGAGCCTGGCTGAACTGCGCGAGGCGTTCGCCGTCGCGGAGAGCGAGACCACGGGCGGCCTCTCGCCCCGCGTCGCGCCGTTCGCCGACGTGCGCGACATGGGCGCGCTGCTCCAGCGCGCGGGCTTCGCCCTGCCGGTAACAGACGTGGACCGCGTGACGGTGCGCTATGGCTCGCCCTTCACCTTGTTCGCCGACCTGCGCCGCATGGGCGCGGCCAATGCGCTGGCGGAGCGGCGGCGCGTGCCGCTGCGGCGCGCGACGGCCCTGCGGGCGGCGGAACTCTATGCCGAGCGCTTCGCCGATGACGACGGCAAGGTGCGCGCCACCTTCGAGATCGTCTGGCTGTCGGGCTGGGCGCCGCACGAGAGCCAGCAGAAGCCGCTGCGCCCCGGCTCCGCCCGCATGCGCCTCGCCGACGCGCTCGGAACGAAGGAAGTGAAAACGGCGGGGGATTCCCCGGCCGGGCCGGAACAGCCAGAATAGACCGCGTTTCGCGGCCCGCGCGAACATCTGAGGGGGAGCCATGTCCGGGTTCGTGTTCAACACCACGCCGAGCATCGTGTGCGCCAGCGGCGCGGCGCTGCGGGTGGGCGATCTGTTCGCGGCGCGGGGCGTCTCGCGCATCCTGATCGTCACCGATCCCGGCATCGTCAAGGCGGGCCTTCTCGCGCCGACGCTGGAAGCCCTGCGCACGGCGGAAATCGCCCACCGCATCTTCGACCAGGTGGTGGCCGACCCGCCGGAGGACGTGGTGTTCGCCGCGACCTCCGAAGCCGTCGCCATGGGCGCGCAGGGCGTGCTTGGGCTCGGCGGCGGCTCCTCCTTGGATGTCGCCAAGCTGGTGGCGCTGCTGGCGCTGGGCCAGGAGGCGCTGACCGAGATCTACGGCGTCGGCATCGCCAAGGGGCCGCGCCTGCCGCTGATCCTGGTGCCCACCACCGCCGGCACCGGCTCGGAAGTCACGCCCATCTCCATCGTCACCACGGGGGAGACGGTGAAGAAGGGCGTGGTCTCCCCGTGCCTGATCCCCGACATCGCCTTGCTGGACGCCGACCTCACCCTCGGCCTGCCGGCCCATGTGACGGCGGCGACCGGCGTGGACGCCATGGTCCATGCCATCGAGGCCTATGCCTCGGCGAGCCCCAACAACAATCCCATCTCGCGCGGCCTCGCCAAGGAAGCCCTGCGGCTCTTGGGGGCGAACATCCGCACCGCCGTGCACCAGGGCACGGACCGCCCGGCGCGCGAAGCCATGCTGCTCGGCTCGCTGCTGGCGGGGCAGGCGTTCGCCAATTCACCGGTGGCGGCGGTGCATGCGCTCGCCTATCCGCTCGGCGGCCATTACCACCTGCCGCACGGGCTCACCAATGCCCTTGTGCTGCCGCACGTGCTGCGCTTCAACCTGCCGGCCGCCGCGAGTGCCTATGCGCAGATCGCGCCCATCGCCTTTCCCGACATCGGTGCGGGCACGGACGCGCAGGTGGCGGAACGTTTCGTCGAGCGGCTGGCCGCGCTCTCCATCGATCTCGGCCTGCCCCGTTGCCTGAGGGAAGTGCACGTGCCGGAACACCATTTGCCCATGCTGGCGGCCGATGCCATGAAGCAGAGCCGCCTGTTGGTGAACAATCCCCGCCCCGTGCACGAGGCGGATGCGCTGGCCATTTATCAGGCGGCCTGGGCATGAGCGGCACGGGGCAAGAGCAAAAGGACGGCGGGACCAAGGGCGCGGGGCGCGAGCAGCCGGCGCTGATCTCCGCCTTCCCGCATCTTCTCACCATCACCACCCGCTGGGCGGACATGGATGTCTACGGCCACGTGAACAACGTGGTTTTCTATTCCTATTTCGACACGGTGGTGAACGAGTATCTGATCTCCAAGGGCGCCTTGGATTTCGAAAAGAGCCCGGTGATCGGCCTGGTGGTGGAAACCCGCTGCGCCTATTTCGCCAGCCTCTCCTATCCCGCCGTGGTGCAGGCGGGCCTCAGGGTGGCGAAGCTCGGCTCCAGCTCGGTGCGCTATGAGATCGGCCTGTTCCAGGGCAGCGATCAGGCGGCGGCGCAGGGGCATTTCGTGCATGTCTATGTGGACCGCCTCACCCGCCGCCCGGTGCCTTTGCCGGAGGCGCTGAAGGCAGCCCTGCTGCCGCTGACCTGACGCAATCTGATCTCACCGGCAATGTTTCACGTGAAACATTGATTTTAAAACAATGGCTTGGCGCGGACGAACAGCGGTTCGGTGAGGCTTCTCCGCGCCTTTTCGGGCGATGACACCGCCTCTTCGCCCGAACGTTCGCCGCACATTTCGGCAAACCGCATTTTCGGCGAAGGCGCGCTACGGCCCCAGCAGGTCGATGAGCGCCGGGATCAGCGGCGCGTCGGCGGGGGGCATGGGCAGGTCGCGCAGCTTCGCCGGGCGCAGCCATTTCAGCCCGGAATGCTCGCGCGCCACCACCGGCCCGTCCCAGCGGCGGCAGATCCACAGCGGCATCAGCAGATGGAAGGTCTCATAGCCATAGCTGGCGAAGGTGAGGGGGGCGAGGCAGGCCTCCTTCACCGTGATGCCGAGTTCCTCGTTGAGTTCGCGGATGAGGGTTTCCTCCGGCCGCTCGCCCGCCTCCACCTTGCCGCCGGGAAACTCCCAGAGGCCGGCCAATTGCTTGCCCTCCGGGCGCTGGGCCACCAGCACCCGGCCGTCCGCGTCCACGAGCGCGCAGGCGGCGACGAGGACGATCTTCACGAGCGATAATCGCCGTTGATGGCGATGTATTCCTTGGTGAGATCGCAGGTGAGCGCGCGGAACTTGCCGTCGCCGAGCCCGAGGTCCACCCGCACGTCGATCACATCGCCCTTCATGTAGCGCGAGACGATCCCCTCGTCGTAATCCGGGTCGCGTGCGCCATGGGCGGCCACCTGGATGTCGCCGAACGAGATGGCCAGGAGGTCGCGGTCGGCCGGCTCGCCGGCCTTGCCCACCGCCATGACCACGCGGCCCCAATTGGCGTCCTCGCCGGCGACCGCGGTCTTCACCAGCGGCGAATTGGCGATCGACATGGCGATGCGCCGCGCCGACTTCTTGGACACCGCGCCGCTCACATGCACGCGCAGCAGCTTGCGGGCGCCCTCGCCATCGCGGGCCACCTGTTCCGCCAGATCGGCCATCACGCCCTTCAGCGCGGCGCGGAAACCTTCGACGCGCGAATCATCCCATCGCTTGATGGTGCCGACGCCCTGCACCTTGGAGGCGCCGGTGGCGAACAGCAGCAGCGTGTCGGAGGTGGAGGTGTCGCCGTCCACCGTCACCGCGTTGAAGGTGGAGCCCACCGCCTTCGACAGCATCTTCTGGAGCACGTCGGCGGCGATCGGCGCGTCGGTGACGATGAAGGAGAGCATGGTCGCCATGTCGGGCGCGATCATGCCGGCGCCCTTGGCGATGCCGGCGATGGTCACGTCCACTTCGCCCAGCCGCACCGTGGTGGTGGAGAGCTTGGGAAAGGTGTCCGTGGTCATGATGGCGCGCGCCGCCTCGGTCCAGTTCTCGCTGGCGAGGCGGGTGGCGGCGTCCGCGAGGGGTGCCTCGAACTTGTCGGCGTCCATCGGCTCGCCAATCACGCCGGTGGAGGCCAGGAACACTTCCGACGGCTTGCAGCCCAGCGCCGCGGCGGCATATTCGGCCGTGGCGGCGGTGGTGTCGCGGCCGGCTTCGCCGGTGAAGGCATTGGCATTGCCCGAATTCACCACCAGCGCCCGCGCCCGACCACCGCGCAGGGCCGCCCGGCACCATTCCACGGGAGCGGAAGGGCACAGCGAGCGCGTGGTGACGCCGGCCACCGTGGTGCCCGGCGCGAACGCCATGAGCAGCACGTCGGTGCGGCCCTGGTATTTGATGCCGGCTGAGGCGGTCGCGAACCGGACGCCCCCGACCGGCGGGACATAGGGAATCAGCCGGGGGGCGAGCGGGGACAGGGGAGCGGACATCGGCATGGCCTTTAGTGAATGGCGCCGCGAGATGTGCCGCAGGCCGCGCCCGCAGGCAAGCGCTTCGCGCGCAGAGCGGCCTTTCGCGCGTGCTTTCCCGCGGCGTCGCGCGCGCCGGCCTTGCCACCCTGTGTCGCCCATGCCACGGTCGGCGCCGTCTCGCACTGCCACCCTCAGGGGCCATGCCACTGCTTTCCCTAACGGATCTCGGACCCTGGCCGGCCCTCGGCTACCAGGGCAGCCCACTCGACCGCGCCGCCCATCTGCGCGGTTCGGTCGAAGACCTCGCCAAGCGGGAGGATGCCCGCTTCTATCTCCTCGGCGGCGAATGGGTGGTGCTCCACCCGGGAGAACCGCTGCGCGACCCCCTGTTCACCGCCGATGCCGCAACCGCGCTCGGCAGCGGCAAGCGGATCTTCCTCGGCCTCGCCGACGGCGCGCCGCGCTTCGCCGCTCGCTTCGACCCGGCCGAGAAGGAGCGCCTGGAGGCGCGCGGCCTGCTGGTGCCCGATCTGCGCTCCACCGCCGTGCAGGGCCTGGTTTCCACCGATCATCTGGCCGCGCTCGCCTGCGGCAAGGCCATGCTCGCCTGGCACGGGCGGCATCGCTTCTGCGCCAATTGCGGCACCCGCACCCGCGCCATCGAAGGCGGCTGGCGGCGCGATTGCCCGAGCTGCGGCGCCCAGCATTTTCCCCGCACCGATCCTGTGGTCATCATGCTGACCTATCGCGGCGATCAGTGCCTGCTCGGGCGGGCGCCGCATTTCGCCCCGGAAATGTGGTCCTGCCTCGCCGGCTTCGTCGAGCCCGGCGAGACCATCGAGGAAGCGGTGCGGCGCGAGACGCTGGAGGAAACCGGCATCACCACGGGCGCGGTGCGCTATCGCTGGTCCCAGCCCTGGCCCTACCCCATGTCGCTCATGTTCGGCTGCATGGCCGAGGCCACCTCGCAGACGATCACGATGGATGCCAACGAACTGGCGGGCGCCCGCTGGTTTTCCCGTGAGGAAACCGCGAAGATGCTGGTGCGCGCGCACCCCGAAGGACTGTTCGTTCCGCCGGCGAACGCCATCGCCCATCACCTCATCCGCGCCTTTGTCGAAGGCGCGACCGTCTGAAAGAGCCCACGTGCCGGATCAACAGCCCCGCTCCGGACCGCAGATCAACCCAGGCCCGCATGAGGACGGGCCGCATCAGGATGGCCGCCGGGCCCATCACAGGCATGGCGGCGCCGCGCGCTGGCGCGGCTCGGTGCGCGCAGCCCTGCGCCCGCTGCGCCGGCTGATCGCGCCCGAGCGCGGCACCGCGCCCCGCCCGGTGCGCCGGCCTTCCACCCTGGTCTACGGGCTAGAGGACAAGGTTCCGCTTTCCGCCCTGATTCCCCTGTCCACCCAGCACGCCATGCTGGCGCTGACCTTCCTGATCTATCCCATCGTCGCCGCCACCGAGGCGCGGCTGCCGGAGAATCAGGTCGAGGCCATGCTGAGCGCCTGCGCCATGTGCATCGGGCTCTCCACCATCATCCAATGCTGCCGCACCCGCTTCGGCAGCGGCTATCTGGCGATCCACATTCCCGCCGCGGGCGCCATTCCGCTCGCGGTGCAGGCGCTCACCATCGGCGGGCTGGGGCTGATGGCGGCGACCACGATCCTGGTCGGGGTGTGCCAATTGTTCATGGCCCGCCTCGTGCGTCCCCTGCGCGTGCTGCTGCCGCCCGAGGTGTGCGGCGTCGCCGTGACCATGCTCGGCGTTTCGCTGGCCGGGCCGGCGCTGCGGCGCGCGCTCGGGCTCGATGCCGGCGGCACGGATGTGCACCTCGGGCCGCTCGCCGTCTCCATGGTGACGCTGGCGCTGATCGTGTGCGTCACGGTATTCGCGCCGCGCCGCTTCAAGCTGTTCGCGGTGCTGGTGGGGGCTTCCAGCGGCTGGGTGCTCGCCTCCGTCAGCGGCGTCGATCCCACCGAATTCGGCGCCATGCTGGCCAAGGCGGATTTCATCGCCCTGCCGCACCTGCAATTGCCCTCGCTGGCGCTGGAGCCGCGCCTGTTCCCGCTGGTGGCGCTGCTGGTGATGATGGGGCTGGTGGACGTGCTCGGCGTCACGGTCTCGCTGGAAAAGATGAACGATGCCGAATGGCGCCGCGCCGACATGCAGGCGGCGGGGCGCGCGGTGACCGCCTGCGGCATCGGCAACATCCTCAACGGCATGACCTCGGGCTTCCAGTCCGGCCTGTCCTCCTCGGCCGTGGGCCTCGCCTTCGCCACCGGCGCCACGGCGCGCAGCATCGGCATCCTCGCCGGGGTGGTGATCTTCGCCACCGCCTTCTTCCCCAAGGCGATCATGGCGCTGACGCTGATTCCCTCGCCGGTGATCGGCGGCATCCTGCTCTACACCTCGGCCTATCTGCTGGTGGCCGGCATGGACCTCATCCTCTCCCGCCGGCTCAGCGAACGACGGGTGTTCCTGGTCGGTCTCTCCGTGCTGGCGGGGCTCTCGGTGGCGCTGCTGCCGCTGAGGGGACAATTGCCGTTCTGGATCCAGCCGCTGTTCTCCACCCCGCTCACGGTTGCGGCGTGCTGCGCCATCGCGCTGAACCTGCTGTTCCGAATCGGCATCTCGAAGGAAAGCTCGTTCCTGGTACCCGAGGGCGCCAACGCCTTCCTCACCGCCCAGGACTTTCTGGAACGCCAGGGCGACCTCTGGGGCGCCCGGCGCGACGTGATCGCCGCCGCGATCCCGGTGGCGGCGCAGGCGCTGGAAGTGCTGGTGGACACCGGCATCGCCGAGGGGCCGGTGGAATTGCGCGCCCGCTTCGACGAGACCCATCTCGACGTGTTCGTGCTCTATGACGGCGAGGTGCTGGAGGTGCCGAAGGAACGCCCCTCCCCCGAGGCGCTGCTGGGCGACGCCAAGGAAGTGGCCGGGTTCGCCGCCTATCTGCTGGTGAAGCTGGGCGACCACGTCACGTTCGGCCGGGCGGCGGGGCGCGCCCGCATCACCCTGCGCTTCGATCATTAGGGCGCACCGCCGGCCCTTCGTGGAAAGCTGCCGACAGCGCCTAGTCGCCGCGCACGATGGTGCGGCGGAAGGGATGCGCGGGATACACGCCGAGAATGCGCAACTCCCTGGAAAAGAACGCCAACTCCTCCAGCGCCCGCTTCACCGGGAGATCGTCCGGGTGGCCCTCCACCTCGGCATAGAACTGGGTGGCGGTAAACTCCCCGTTCATCTGGTAGGACTCGAGCTTGGTCATATTGACCCCATTGGTGGCAAACCCACCCATGGCCTTGTAGAGCGCCGCCGGCACATTGCGCACCCGGAACACGAACGAGGTCATCACCGCCCCGTCGTCCGCCGCCGCCCACTCGCCCTCGCGCGCCAGAATGACGAAGCGCGTGGTGTTGTGGCTTTCGTCCTCGATGTTCTCGGCCAGGATCTCCAGCCCATAGAGTTCCGCCGCAAGGCGCGAGGCGATGGCCGCGCGGGTCACGTCCCGCGCCTCGGCGATCTCGCGCGCCGAGCCGGCGGTATCGGCGCCGATCACCGCGGTCAAACCAAGCGTGCGCAACGCCTTGCGGCATTGACCGAGCGCCATCACGTGGCTCTGCGCGGTTTTCAGCGTGGCGAGGGTCGCGCCCTTCACCGCCATCAGCTGGTGGGAGAGCGGCAGGAAGAATTCGCCGATGATCTTCAGGCTGGCGCGCGGCAGCAGATGGTGGATGTCCGCCACCCGACCGGCGACCGTGTTCTCGATCGGGATCATGGCGAGATCGGCGGCCCCGCCCTCCACGGCGGCGAAGGCATCCTCGAAGGTGTGGCAGGGCACCACTTCGTAATCGGGATAGGTCTCGCGGCAGGCGATGTGGGAATTGGCGCCCGGCTCACCCTGAAAAACGATGCGGCGGCTCATGCCTGCGTCCTCATGCCAACGTCCTCATGCCAAATCTCCCGATGTGCGCTCGGCGGCGAGCAGCGCGCGCGCCCGCTCCAGGTGCGCAGGTGTATCCACCCCCAGCGGCACCGCGTCCACCACCGCGACGTCGATGCGCATGCCCGCCTCGATGGCCCGCAATTGCTCCAGCTTCTCGCGCTGCTCCAGCGGCGAGGGCGGCAGCGCCACGAAGCGCGCCAGCGCCGCGCGCCGGTAGGCATAAAGGCCGATGTGATGATAGAGCGGCCCCGCCCCATAGGGCGCCGTGGCACGGGTGAAATAGAGCGCCCGCAACAGGCCCGGCGCGAACGGGGAGCCGACCACCTTGACCACGTTCGGGTCGGTGCGCTCCTCCTCCAGCACGATCTCGGCGGCCAGTGTCGCGATGTCCACCGCCGGGTCGGCGAGCGGCGCGAGGGCGCGGGCGATGGTGGCAGGGGCGATGGTGGGCAGGTCCCCCTGCACATTGACCACGATCTGGATCTGGCCCTGCGGGTCGATCTGCGTCAGCGCCTCGTGGATGCGATCGGAGCCGGAGGGATGATCGGCGCGGGTCATCACCGCCTCGAGGCCGGCCGCGCGGACCGCGTCGGCGATCTCCTGGGTGTCGGTGGCCACGGCGACGCGGCCAATCCCGGCTGCGACCGCTCGCCGCGCCACTTCCACGATCATGCTGCGCCCGCCGACATCGGCGAGCGGCTTGCCAGGCAGGCGGGTGGCCGACATGCGGGCGGGGATCAACACCAGAACTTCCGCTGCGTTCATGATCGTGGCAACCTTGGGGCGGGAATGCGCCGCGACCGGCGCGAAACGTGGCATTGGGGCGCGCCTTATACGGGTTGCACGGCGCCAATCAAAGTGATTAGTGTCCGACCGGCTGCGCCTTAATTGGGGCGACAGCCCAAGTTTTTGCCCGGTCGACCGCGAATTTAGGGGCTCCGAGGAGCGAAGCGCCGATGGATAGTTTCGAATTGAACAAAATCGCGGGCGCGCTGCTCGGCACGCTCACGCTGACAATCGGCCTCGGCATCGTTTCCGAAATTCTCTTCGCACCCGAAGCGCCCGCCAAGCCCGGCTATGAAATCGCCGTGCCGGAAGGCCCCGCCGGCGGCAATGTGGCCGAAGCCAAGCCCGCCGAAGTGCCGATCGAGCAGCTGTTCGCCACCGCCTCCATCGAAAAGGGCGCGAACGTCGCCAAGCGCTGCGCCTCGTGCCACAATTTCCAGGAAGGCGCCGGCGCCAAGGTCGGCCCGGATCTCTACGGCGTGGTGGACCGCAAGAAGGCCAGCGTCCCCGGCTTCGCCTATTCGGCCGCCATGCAGGCCAAGGGCGGCGACTGGACCCCGCAGGATCTCAACGCCTTCCTCACCAATCCCAAGGGCTTCGTGCCGGGCACCGCCATGGCCTTCGCCGGCATTCCGAAGGAATCCGAGCGCGCGGACCTGATCGCCTATCTCAACTCGTTGGCCCATTCGCCCAAGCCCCTGCCGACGGCCTCCGCCGCGCCTGCGGCCCCGGCGGATGCCAAGCCCGCCGACGCCCCCAAGCCGGCGCACTGACGCGCGGCAACCCCCCAGCGCCAGCCGCAACCGCGGCGAAATGGGCGAACACCGCGGCGATCTGGTCGGGCGCGACCCCGCAGGTCGCCAGCCGCTCGCCCAGATGCTGAACGCCGATATCGCCGGTCAGGAAAAGCGCGATGGCCTCGGCTGCGGGAGAATATCCGGCCGTTTCCGACCCGTGGCGCGCCCTGCTTCCACCGGGTCCTGATCGCTGCCGCGCCCGCGCTGGCGGCGCCATGCCCGCGGCGGCGGGCCATCGCGCCCGTCCGGCTTCACCGGCGTGGCGGTGCCGTCGGGCGCCGGATTGATCGACAGGTCGGTGGTGATCTTGGCGCTGACCTGGGTGGATTTCGGCGGCTTCAGCGCGCTGCACCCGGCGAGCGTGAACAGGCTGCCGAGAACGAGCGCGCGGCGCCCGGTTCGGAACGAGGCCTGCTGCGCGCCGGCCTCGGCATCGCAACCCATCTGATCCTGCCCCATCTGGTCTCGTTACTGAAGGTGGGCTGGCCCATTGCGGAGCGTAAAGACGCGTGCGCTCCCCGCCGGTGGACGCGGCCCGGGCCCATCGGGCGCCGCCGGGCCGGAGATATCCGCGCGATGGGCGGTTAAATCACCATTTTCGTTACAGAATCACGACCGCGCCTCGTCCGGCGGAGCGCTCATGCCGGCACCCCTTCGCCGGAGGTCTCGATGCGCGGAATGCGCGCGATGACGGGGACGCCGAAGATGCGCGCGAAATCGCCCGGCTTGCGCAGGCGGGTATCGAGGAATTCCGCCATGCCGGCCAGCCCTGCTCCAAGCGCTATGCCGGCAACGATGCCGGCGAGGATGTAGACCACATAGCCCGGCGTGACCTTGCGGGCCGGGCTGTCGGGATCTTCCAGCACCTTCACGCGCTCGGGCGCCTCGAACACGCCGAGCGCCCCGGTGACCCGCGCCATCTCATACCGCTTGGCGAGCGCGTCGTAATTGTCCCGCGCCATGCCCACGTCCCGCTCCAGCTTCTGCTGCTGCCGGTCGATGGGCCCGAACGCGGCGATGTCGCGCTGCAGGGTGGCGGTGACTTCCTTGATCTGCTCGACTTCCTTGGCCAGCGTCACCCGCCGGGCCTGCGCTTCCTGCAGGCGCTGCAATTGCGACACCAGCAGCGGGGCGGAGCCGAGGGCCTGGCCGTTCTCGCCGGGCTGGGTCACGCCGGCGGCGAGGTTCCACAGCCGGTCGAGATCCACGGTCTCGATGTTCTTCGCCGAGCCGAGCAGACGCTGGCGCTCCTCTTCCAGCCGCGCGAGCTTGCGCTCGGCGGCCTGGACCTCGGAATGCGCGTCGGTATAGCGCGCCCGCAGGCTCGCCAGCTCGGCGGAAACCTGGACGATGGATTCCTCGATGCGGCCGATCAGCGGATTGGTGCTGGCGAGGCGCTTGCGCAGGTCCTGGAGCGCGGCATCCGCGCTGCCGAGCGCCATCTGCTTTTCCTCCAGCTGCTGGGTCAGGCCGGCGAGCCGCTGGACGGTGGCGTTGTAGAGCGCCGGCAGCTTGTCCGCATTGGCGGACCGAAACGCGGCGAATGCCTGCTCGGCCTGATCGAGACTGGCGCGGCGCTCGTCCATCTGCTGCTTGAGGAAGCGCTCGCTGTCCTGCACCGCCGTGCGCTCGGGCGAGACCAGGCGCTCGACGAAGCGGTTGGCGATGGCGGTGAGGGTTGCCGCCGGCGAGAGCGGATCGCCCGAGCGCAGCCGCATCTCGATGATGTCGTTGCCCACCAGCTGAATGTTCACCGCCAGCGAAAGCGCCCGCACCATATAGTCGCGGTCGCGCGGATCGGTTGTCGGCCCGATCCGGCCGAGATCCTCCAGCACCTTGCCGAGCACCACCTCCGAATGGGCGAGCGCGACCAAAGCGGACATACGCTCCTTCAGGTTCGGGTTGATGGAGATGTCCTTCAGGATCGGATTGAGCTTGGAGGGCTCCTGCACCAGCATCGTCATGCGCGCCTCATAGCGCTTGGGGGCCACCATGGCGGTGACCACCGCGAGCGGCGGCAGCAGCAGCAGGGGAATGAAGGCCAGGAACCTGCGCCGCCACGCCACCTGGGCGATATAGGCGAGGGTATCCGACGTGTTTTCGAACAAGGCGCTCATTCGCGGCTTCCGGCGATGATGCGCACCGTGTCGGGCTCAAGATCCGGGTCGTAGAGCTGCGCGGCGGGGATATCCTGGGGCAGCAGGGCCTTGACCGCGCGCGCCCGCTTGTTGGCGAGCAGCGCCTGGGCGAACGGATCGGCGCCGGAGCCGGGGCCGGCCAGCACGGTCACCGGGCGGCCGGGACCGAGCCGCGCGGCCTTCACCGCCTTGGCGAGCGCCGCCGCATCGGCCGCGCCGGGTGCTTCCTGTCCCGGCTCGAACACGATGTCGATCAGCGGCGCGCGCGTGCCGCCGCGCGGCAGGGTTCCGGTGGTCTCGGCGGCGAAGGCGCTGACCTGCCGCGCGGACGCGGTGCGGGCCGCAATTGGCGGGGAAGATGGGGTTTGCGCGGGGGCGAGCGCTTGCGCCTGCGCCATCAGGGCGCGACGGGCAGCGGCGGCCTCCGGCGTCGCCGCATCGGGCGGAGGCGCGTTTGTCCCGGCCTGCGCGATCGCGGCCGATGCCCCGGAAGACGCGGTGGCGGAGGCGCTCGCCGACGCCTGGGCGGCAGCCGGCTGGTCCTGAACCGCGCGGGCACGCGCCAGAATATCCGTGACGCTCACGGCGGTCCCCTCGCCCTTCTGCGCCGCCGCGGCGGCGCGCGCCTCGCGCAGCTTGTCTTCGGCCATCACCGTGTTCTGCACCGGAGCGGGAATGAGCGCGGTGGGGTCGCGCGGACCGGCGCAGCCGCCCAGGCCTCCTGCGAGCATGGCCCACAGAAAGACGGCGGCGAAGCGTTCTGGACCACGCCGGCTCCCCATCACCCCTTCCCCGATCCACCCATCCCCGAATCGGCGGATCATAGGCGGCAAGTTTACTGTCATCAGCCTTAATAGATGATTCACTACGGCGTTCGCGCCGCGCGCTCAGAAGCGGCCGAGCGCGGTCTCCACCGCCTCGGCGCGCCGGTCCCATCCTTCCTGCGCCACCGCAAGTTGGCGCAGCCGCGCCAGGGCGCCGCCCGCCTGGTTGGCCGCCGCCTCGATGGCGCCCGCGAGATCGCCACCGGGTTCGATGGCGCTGACCAGATGCGCATAGGGTTCGAGCGCGGGAAACCGGGTCGCCGCCACCGGCGTGCCGCTGGCGAGATATTCGCGCAGCTTCAGCGGATTGCAGGCGCGGATCTGCGGCGTGTCGCGGAACGGGATCAGCGACACCGTCCAATGCTGCACATAGGCGGGCAGCGCCGCGTGGGGCCGCGGCCCGAGAAAGCGCACGTTCTCCAGCCGCGTCAGAGCCGAAACGTCGGTGCGCACCGGCCCGATGAATACGAAGGTCCAGTCGAACAGCGCCTGCGCCGCGCGCGCCAGCATCGGCACGTCCAGCCAGTCGGAGACGCTGCCGTAGAAGCCGGCGACCTTGCCCTCCGGCAGATCGGCGGCGGGCGGGGCGGGGCTGGAGAAGACGCGCGCATCCACCCCATGGGGCACCAGCACCGTCTTCTCGCGGGGAAAGCGCTCCGCAAGCGCCGGGCTCGCGGCGATCACGAGGTCGGCCTTCTCCACCAGCCGGCGCTCCATATCCAGCACCGGCGCATGGTCGACCCCCGACAGGGCGCCGAAATCGTCGCCGCAATAATACACCACCGCCCGTTCGCCCAGCGTTCCCACCACCGGCAATGCGCTCGGCAGCGAGGTCCACAGGATCGGCCGAACGATGTTCTCCTCCGCCATCACGGCGCGCAGCTGCCCGCCGAGAAGCCGGGCGTTCGCCGCCTCGGCGAGCGGATTGCCGGGCCAGGGCACCGCGCGGGGCGCCACCACCCGGAAGCCGGGCGCGACGCCCGGCGCATCGGCCGCAGGCGCACCAACGGCATCCGGCGTTCCCGCGAGCGCGGCGAGCTTCTGCGCGACGCGCCGGATATCGCCCAGGCGCGGACGCCGCAGGCCAATGGAATTCACCCACACGATCTTATGGGTGCGCGCCAGATGGCCGATGAGATGCTGGGTCGAGGAGGGATGGCCGCCCCAATCCTCGCCGAAGACGATCAGATCAGCCGCCATGGCCGGCCCGTTCGCCATGGCCGGACGCAGCGGCCGCTTGGGCATGGAGCCCTCCCGCCCGCGGGGCGGGGCGCGGCGGCGGCAGAAAGTTCACCTCCCCCTCCGGATCCGGCGGCGCGAGCGCACGATCCAGCGCGACGCTGAGGGCAAGGATGACGTAGAGCGGCCAGGTGGTGCCCTGGGTCAGGAAGGTGCCCGAGACGCAGAAGCTCGCGAGGCCGGCCAGCAACGCCACCGAAGACATTTTCAATCGCACGTCCACCTCCGGCGCCTGCGCCGCCTTCAACGAGTGCAAACACATGCGCCACATGCAGGCGACCAGCACCATCAATGTGACGAAGCCGGGCACGCCGATCTCCCCGAGAATGCCGAACCAGGTGGAGTGCACGGCATGGGGCTTGCCGTCCCAGGTGTCTGAATATTCGAAATAATTCGCGGTGAAATTGGCGATGCCGACGCCGGTGAGGGGATTGTGGATCGCCATGCTGGTGGCGGCGCGCCACGCGGTGAGCCGACCCTCGGACGATTCGTCGACGATCGCCCCTTCGCTCGCGCCGCCCGACGAGCGCCCGGAAATGCCGGCGGCGGCGAACAGGATGATGAGGAAGGCAAGCCCCCCGCCGATCAGCACCAGCTTGCTCTTCACGAACCGGCTGCCGATCACCGCCGCCACCGCCGCGAGCCCGAGCAGTCCGCCGCGGCTCTGCGTGCACATGATGCCCCAGAAGATGGTGCCGCACGCGATAGCCCCGAGCAGACGGTCGGGCCAGCCGCAGCGCCCCATCAGCAAGGCGGCGGCGAACGAGAAGGGAAACAGCAGCGCCAGCGCGAGATCGTTGGGATCGCCCAGCAGCGAGCGGATGTCGCGCCCGATGGTGACGCGCGTGCCTTCCACGAGGCCGATGCCGTTCATCCAATTATAGATCGCGACCATGGCCACCACCGAGCCGAACACGCAGAACGACCGGCTGATGAGGCTGAAATCCTCCGGCTTGCGCGTCGCCCAGGCCACGACGAAGGTCATCAGCCCGATCTTCACGAACACGTCGGACCAGAAGGTGAAAGCGAGATCCTTGCTCTTCGCGAACACCACGGACACCGTGCAGAAGAAGAAGAACAGCGCGAAGATCTTCAATTCGCGCGTCCAGAACACCTTCATCGTGCGCAGGAAGAACAGGTGCCAGCCGATCACCACGATGGTGAGCACCGCCAGCAGCAGCGGGATCTTCAGATTGAGCAGGACCGGGAACACCTCGGGAATGCGCAGGAAGGAGAAGATGATGAACAGGATGCACGGCACGAACGGCCAGCGGAACGCGAAGATCAGGAAGATCAGTCCGAACGCCAGGGCGATCGGCACCACCGGCTCGGTCACGCTGAGCCACGCCGCGAACACCGCAAGCACCGCACCCACCGCGATGGCGATCTCGCGCCAGGGACGCGGGCGCGGATCGGCGGGAGGATCGAAAAGGCGTTCGGTCACGCGGGGACTCGCGGCGCAGCGGGGAATGGCGCGAGTCTACACGCGCCCGTCCCGCGCTGCGAGAGCGGCATCATAAAGCGCGAGAATTTGAGGCAGCCGGGCCCGCGGGCCATAGGCGGCATGCACCCGCTCCCACGCGCTGCGGGACCGCGCGGCGCGCGCCGCATCGTCCGCGCCCGCCCAGCGCTCCAGAACGGCCGATGCGGCATCGAGATCGCCGGCCGCGAACAGGTAGCCGCTCATGCCATCGCCGATCAGCTCCGGCAACGCGCCGAGCCGGCTTGCCGCCACGGGCACCCCGGCCGCCATGGCCTCGATGGCGGCCATGGGCAGGCCCTCCGCCCGCGAGGGCATGAGCAGGAGGCCGACCCGCGGCCAGATGGCGGCGGGATCGCTCACCATGCCGTGGAACCGCACCCGGCCGCCGTGGGCGGCCTCGAGAGCCGATCGCATCGGGCCGTCGCCGAACATCTCGAACGACAGGGCGCCGGCGAATCGCTCCGCCAGCGCGCAGAACAGGTCCGGCCCCTTTTCCACGCTCAGCCGGCCGACGAAGGCGACCGTGCGGGAGGACGGCGGCGGGGGCGCTTCATCCGGCACCGGCACGAAATTGCCGATCACCGACACCGGCTGCGGCAAGGTCCGCGCGATCGGTTCGCTCACCGCGATGCGCGGGCCAAGGCGCGCGGTGGCGGCATCGATGGCCTGATAGAGCGAGACCGGAAACCGCCCCTTCTCGCCGGCATGGAAGGTGGACAGGCAGGGAATGCCGGCTAGGCGGGCTGCAAACCGGCCGAGAATGCCCGCCTTGTAGCCGTGCGTGTGCAGCAAGGCGGGCCGCGCGTCCGCCAGCGCAGCGCGCAGCGGCTGGAAGCCGCCCGGCAATACCGTGAAGGGCACGTGGGCGGCGCGCAGCTGGCGCAGGAAATCATGGTCGCCATGGTCTGCCAGCAGTACGGCGCGCGCCGGCCGCCCCGCGTCATTCAGCGCCTGCGTGAGGATCGCCACATGGCGCTCGATGCCGCCGATGCCGCGCGAATCCAACAATTGCCAGATGTCCCCGCCCGCCACGCCGCCCCCGCTTCCGCCGCCGAACCTGCCCGCCCGACCCGCCAGCCTGCCCCTGCGGCCGTACGCCGCCAGCCCTGCACGGGGCGCACATCTTCACCGGCACACGGCCGGGTGCCCATGGACGCGGGCTCTGATATATGCGTTTTCCGCACACGAACGAACCAGGGGCGCCGCCGATCATGGCCAATGTCACAGCTTTCCCGGATAAGGCCACCATTGCCGAGCTTTCGGCGCGCATGTTTCTCGAAGTGGAGGCGGTGCGCTTCTCGTCCGGCGAGCCCTTCATCTTCACCTCGGGCTGGGCGAGCCCGGTCTATATCGATTGCCGCCGGCTGATCTCGTTTCCGCGCGTGCGGCAGGCGCTGGTGGATTTCGCGGTGTCCACCATCTACCGCGAAATCGGCTTCGAGAAGTTCGACAGCGTCGCCGGCGGCGAGACGGCGGGCATTCCGTTCGCGGCCTGGATCTCCGACCGCATGATGTTGCCGATGCAATATATCCGCAAGAAGCCCAAGGGCTTCGGCCGCAACGCCCAGATCGAGGGCCATCTGGCGCCCGGCGAGCGGGTGCTGCTGGTGGAGGATCTCACCACCGACGGGCGCAGCAAGGTCAATTTCGTCAACGCCCTGCGCACCGCCGGGGCGGAATGCCAGCATTGCTTCGTGTTCTTCTATTACGACATCTTCGCCGAGGCGGCGGGCGTGTTCGCCGAATCCGGCCTGTCGCTGCATCGCCTGCTCACCTGGTGGGACATTCTCGCCGAGGTGAAGCGGCAGAATTTGTTCCCCGCGGCCCAGGTGGCGGAGATCGAATCCTTCCTCAACGATCCCCACTCCTGGTCGAAAGCCCATGGCGGCGTCGCGCAGATGGCCGAATAGTCGCCGCGCGATGGATCTCTACCCGCTTCTGCGTCCGGCGCTGAGCCGCATCTCGCCCGAGACCGCCCATGCCCTCGCGATCCGCGCCTTGCGCGCGGGTTTCGGGCCGACCGTGCGGACGCCGGCCGACCCCATTCTCGCGACCCGCGTGTGGAACCTGGACTTTCCCAATCCGATCGGCCTTGCCGCCGGGTTCGACAAACATGCCGAAGTGCTCGACCCGCTGCTGCGCATGGGGTTCGGCTTCGTCGAGGCAGGGTCGGTGACGCCGCGCCCGCAGAGCGGCAATCCCAAGCCGCGCCTGTTTCGCCTGGACGAGGATAACGGCGTCATCAACCGCTTCGGTTTCAATTCGGAGGGGCTCGCCCCCTTCATCTACCGGCTGGGCAAGCGGCTCGGGTCCGGCGGCATCGTCGGCGCCAATGTGGGAAAGAACAAGGAAACCGAGGACGCGAGCGAGGATTACGCCGCCGGCATCTCGGCCACCTGCCGCCTCGCCGACTATCTCGTGTGCAATCTCTCCTCGCCCAACACGCCGGGCCTGCGGGACCTGCAGGCCCGCACCGAGATGGGACGGCTGATCGGCCACGCGCTCGCCGCCCGCAACGAAAGCATTCCCGATCCCGCCGGCCGGCCGCCGCTGCTGGTGAAGATCGCCCCCGACCTCGACGACGCGGCGCTCGCCGACATCGTCGAAGTTGTGCTGGAAACCCGTGCCGACGGCATCATCCTCGGCAATACCACGCTGTCGCGGCCCGCGAGCCTGCGCAGCGTCCACAAGACCGAGACCGGCGGCCTCTCCGGCAAGCCGCTCATGGCGCTCTCCACAGAGCGGCTCGCCGCGCTGGCCCGCCTCACGCAGGGCCGCATTCCGCTGATCGGCTGCGGCGGCATCGCCTCGGGCGCCGACGCTTATGCCAAGATCCGCGCGGGGGCGAGCCTGGTGCAGCTCTATTCGGCGCTGGTGTTCAAGGGGCCGGGCTTGGTGGTGCGGGTGCGCGACGAACTCGCCGCCCATTTGCGGGCGGACGGTTTTTCCTCGGTCGCAGAAGCCGTTGGCGCGGACTTGCGCTGACGCGTGGCGGTTTCCGCTTCCTCTGCCTCCGAGGCGGGCCGGCCGGCGAGGGATTCGTGCACCATCTGCGCCTTGTGGCGTAGGTGCTCGCGCAGGATCGCGCCGAGTGTGGGCCCGTCGCGGGCGATCAGCGCCTCCATCATGCGCTCATGATCCTCCACCGCCTCCCGCCAGCGCGCCGGCGACTTGCGGGCGACGAAGCGGATGGCGTGGATGCGCACCATCATGGAATTGTACAGCTGGGTCAGCGGCGCGTTGCCGGCGATCTCGAACAGCGCCTCGTGGAACGCCCGGTTGAGATTGAGATAAGGCGCGGACTGGCCGGCGCGATAATGCGCCACCATGGCCTCGTGCATGACCTTCAGCTCGGCGAGCTGGAGGTCGGTGATTCGCGCACAGGCAAGTTCCCCCGCCAGCGCCTCCAGCGCCCCCATGATCGGGAACAGCGCGTCGATCTCGCCATCCGAGAGGCGCGCGACCATGGCGCCGCGATTGGGCGTGAGGGTCAGCAATCCCTCGGCGGCCAGAACCTTCAACGCCTCGCGCAGCGGCGTGCGCGACACGCCGAACCGGGCGCACAGGGCCTGCTCGGCGATCTTGTCGCCGGGCTGAAGCTCGCCGCCGAGGATCAGGTCGCGCACCAGGGGCACCAGGGCACCATGAAGGCTGCGGCGGACGATCACTGCGCTGTCGGACATGAGGATCTCACTTCTGCCCGAAGAGATTCGCCGCCGGCGCGCCGCGATGCAAGCCCCGCGCGCGGCGGCAGGCCCCTTTCCCGCTATCCGGCCGCTTTGCGACCTCCGCGCCCGCCAAACAGGCAGGCGAACGCGCAAAACGTGGTCAGACCGAGCGCGCGCCGATGCTCACCAGCAGGCTTGCCGCGATGCCGCGCGCGATTTCCGGCGAGGGATCGCCGGCAAACGCCTTGAGTCGCCCGGCAAGCGAGGCCCACGCCCGGCCGGCCGAAAGGTCGGCTTCCGCCTCCACGAGGGTGATCTGGGTGCGGGCGCGGCGGATGGCCTTCACCATCGCCGGGCTGGTGCGGTCCGCATAGGCATCGACGATCGCATGCAGCGCCGCGATGCGCGCGGCCACATTCTTGGAGACGCTGCCCGGCCGGTCGAGATAGTCCACCAGGGTCGCGCCCGAGATGGCCACCGGGTGGCGGTCGGCTATTCTGAGCCACAGCGCCCAGTCGGAGGCGGAGGGCACGTCGGTCGGAAAGCCGCCGGCCTCCTTCAGCACCGCCGTGCGCGCCATGGCGGTGGAGGTGCCGATGAGATTGCAGCCGAGCAGCGCCGCGCAGGGGTCCGCGATGCGCTGGAACGCCGGGGCGCCGAAGAAGAATTCGTCCGGCTTCACCAGATCGAAAAAGGTGCTGAAGGTCTGGCCCGCCTCATTGACGAAACGATAGTCGGTGCCGGTCAGCGCCACATCGGGATTGGCCGCATGGAAGGCGAGCTGCCGTGCGAGCTTGTTCTCCAGCCACACGTCGTCGGCATCGAGAAAGGCGATCAATTCGCCTTCGGCGCGATCGATGGCGTGGTTGCGGGCCCGCGCCGGCCCGATGCCGCCGGTGGACAGCACCCGCAGCGCCGGCCAGCGGCCCGCCTCCTGCGCGAGAAAGGCATCGGTGCCGTCCGTGGAGCCGTCGTCGGCCACCAGAATCTCTAGCCCGTCCACCCCTTGGAGGCGAATGCTCTCGAGCGCCTTGGGCAGATAGGCAAGGCAATTGCGCGTCGGTATGACGATGGAACAGATCGGCCGCATGGTCCCCCCGAACTTCCCGCCTGCCTTAGCACGGGCCGCGCCCCCGTCCATAGCGGCGCTCACGCCGCACCCGCCACGACGCGGGCCGTAGCAGGCGGCCGAAATGGCTTGCGCGGACTGAGGGAAAAGGGAATCTTCCGCGCGATCGCCGGAACGGATCGCGGGCGGATAGAGGCGCAATGACGTTCTGGACCCGCTTCAGCCTCCAGCGACTGCCGGCCGGGGTGCGCGAGAGCCTGTACTACGCCACCGGCATCATCATGGTGCGGGCGATCGGCCTGATCCTGCTGCCGGTCAACACGCGCTTTCTCTCCGCAGACGATTACGGCCATCTGGAAGTGCTGCTCGCCTTCGCCGACGTGGGCTCGCAATTGTTCGCCCTCGCCCTGCCCACGGCGCTGAGCCGGTTCGTCGGCGCGGCGGCGGATTGGGACGCGCGGCGGCGGGTGTGCGCCGAAATGTTCGGCGTGGCCCTGCTCACCGCCCTTCTGTTCGGCGCCGCCGGGCTGTTGTTCTCCGTGCCGCTCGCCAAGGTTCTGCCGGGCACGCCCACGGCCTGGGAAGTGCGCATGCTGCTGATCGCCCTGTGCACCGAGGGATTGCTGGCGGTGGGCCTCACCTGGCTGCGGATTCGCGGACAGGCGGGCACCTTCCTTGCCCTCAGCCTCGGCCGCACGGTGCTGTTCGCGCTGCTCTCCATCAGCCTGCTGTTCGCCGGCTTCGGCGTCATCGGCATCCTGATCGCCACCGCCGTTTCCGCCGCAGCGCAGACGCTCGCCATGGTGTGGCTGGTGGTAAAGGACACCGGCATCCGCCTGCGCGGCATCGATTGGCCGGGATTGGCGCTCTATGTGGTGCCGCTGCTGCTCTCGGGCATCGCCGCATTCGCGCTCGGCACCTTCGACCGCTGGATCCTGGCCGACGCGGTGGACCCGGCCGAACTCGGCCTTTACGGCGTCGCGGTGCGCATCGGCGTGCTCACCGCGGTCCTGCTCCAGCCGTTCCACATGTGGTGGATGCCCAAGCGCTTCATCGTGCTGGAGGAACCCCACGGCGCGGACCGCAGCGCCAGCATGGTGGGAGTGGGCATCATCATCACCCTTCTGGCGGCGGCGGGCGTCGCGTTCGCCGGCCCGTTCGTCATCACCCTCATGACGCCGCCGGCCTTCCATGCCGCCGCCGTCTATGTGCCGTGGCTGGCGCTGATCTATGTGGTGCAGGAATCCACGTCGCTGGTGGCGGTAGGCTGTTTCCTGCGCAAGGACGGCTTCGCCCCGCTGGCCATCAATCTGGTGGCGGCGGGGGTGGTCATCGCCCTCTATTTCCTGTGCATCCCCCGCTATGGGGTCGCCGGCGCCATCGGCGCGACATTGGCCGCGCAGGTGCTGCGCTTCGCCCTCACGCTGGCGGTTTCCTACCATTATGCGCGAATCGCCTATCCGTTCGGCCGGCTCGCCCTGGTGGCGCTGTTCCTGCTCGCGGCGGTGGTCGCGGCGAATGCCTGGGCCGGGCCGCTGGCCCTGTTCCTGCTGGCGGCGCCGGTGCTGGCGCTCGGCGCCCTGCTGACGGTGGTGCTCGGGCTGGTGCCCTCGGCTTGCGACCGCTGGCCGCTTCTGCGCCGGTTTTCCCCGCTCGGCGGGCGTTGAGGCGGCGCGCGACCACGATCGGACCCGAGGCCAGCGGCGGATGGCCACGTGCACCAGAGGCCCGGGCCGCACGCGGGGCGGCCGCGCGCCATAGGGGACGGCGTGACGCTTTCATGACTTTGAGCGCGCCCCCTCCTATGATAGGGAGTGCCCGCGCTCACAACGCGCGCAACCTTGAGCCTGGCCTTGCCGGACCTTGAGGTATAACGAAACTCACCCCTTCGTGGGCAGAATGGCGATACCCGTTAGAATGGCCGAGCGGCAGACCAGCTTCGAGTATGAAGACCTCCTCGCATGCGGACGCGGCGAACTGTTCGGTCCCGGCAACGCCCAGTTGCCGCTGCCTCCCATGCTCATGTTCGACCGTATCGCGGAGATCTCCGAGACCGGCGGTGAATTCGGCAAGGGCTTCATGCGCGCGGAACTCGCCGTGCGGCCGGACCTGTGGTTCTTCGATTGCCACTTCAAGGGCGATCCGGTGATGCCGGGCTGCCTGGGGCTGGACGCCATGTGGCAGCTGGTGGGCTTCTATCTCGGCTGGCTGGGCTCCAGCGGGCGCGGGCGGGCGCTCGGCCTCGGCGAACTGAAATTTTCCGGCCAGGTGCTGCCCACCGTTTCCAAGGTGGTCTATGGCATCGAGTTCAAGCGCGTCATGCGCTCCAAGCTGGTGCTCGGCATCGCCGACGGCTGGCTGGAAGCCGACGGCACGGTGATCTACCGCGCCAAGGATCTGAAGGTCGGTTTGTTCCAGGCGGACGCGGCGGCGCCGGTGGGCGGCTGACACCGCTCCGCCACGATTGCCGGCCAAGGTGCCGGTCCGATTTAGGGAGGTGACATGCGTCGCGTCGTCGTGACCGGTATGGGCATTGTATCGTCCATCGGTAATTCCACCCAGGAAGTCCTGGCCAGCCTGCACGAAGCCCGCAGCGGCGTTACGTTCGCGGAAGACTATGCCAAGCTGGGCTTCCGCTCGCAGGTGCAGGGGGCGCCGACGCTGAAGGCCGACGAGGTCGTGGACCGGCGCGCCATGCGCTTCCACGGCGGGGGTACCGCATGGAACCACGTGGCCATGGACCAGGCGATCCGCGACGCGGGCCTGGAGCAGGCCGAGATTTCCAGCGAGCGCACCGGCCTCATCATGGGCTCGGGCGGCTCCTCCACCAAGACCATCGTGGAAGCGGCCGACACCGCCCGCACCAAGGGCCCCAAGCGCGTCGGCCCGTTCGCGGTGCCGAAGGCCATGTCCTCCACCGCCTCGGCGACGCTCTCCACCTGGTTCAAGATCAAGGGCCTGAGCTATTCCATCTCGGCCGCCTGCGCCACCACCAACATCTGCATCGGCAATGCCTACGAGCTGATCCAGTTCGGCAAGCAGGACATGATCTTCGCCGGCGGCTGCGAGGATCTGGACTGGACGCTCTCCGTGCTGTTCGACGGCATGGGCGCCATGTCCTCCAATTTCAACGACCGCCCCGCGGTCGCCTCGCGCGCCTATGACAAGGACCGCGACGGCTTCGTCATCTCCGGCGGCGCGGGCGTGCTGGTGCTCGAGGAGCTGGAGCACGCCAAGGCGCGCGGCGCCCGCATCTATGCGGAAATCGCCGGCTATGGCGCCACCTCCGACGGCTCGGACATGGTGGCCCCCTCGGGCGAAGGCGCCGAGCGGGCGATGAAGCTGGCGCTCTCCTCCATCAAGGCGCCGATCGACTATATCAACCCGCACGCCACCTCCACCCCGATCGGCGACCTGAAGGAAATCGAGGCGATCCGCGCGGTGTTCGGCGACAAATGCCCGCCGATCTCCGCCACCAAGTCGCTCACCGGCCATTCCCAGGGCGCGACCGGCGTGCACGAGGCGATCTATTCCATTCTGATGATGCAGAACGGCTTCATCACCAAGAGCGCCCATATCGACGAGATCGACCCGGCCTTCGCCGACATGCCGATCGTGCGCGAGCGGGTCGACAATGCGAAGCTCGGCCATGTGCTGTCGAACGGCTTCGGCTTCGGCGGCGCCAATGCCAGCCTCGTGCTGAAGCATCTCGACGCCTGAGCCTGCCTGGGGATGCGACGGTCCGCCACGGTAAAGGCGCGGCCGTCATGTTCTGAAATGCCAGGTGATCGGGTTCGAAGCCGCCCCGGCGACTTGGCGATGGTTTCTGACGGCAAGGTCTGATAATCGCCGTTTGAAATGTTTCCGACCCGAAGGGTCGCACCTGGGGTAGCAGGCAATGCAGGACCTGATGAAAGGCAAGCGCGGCCTCGTGATGGGAGTGGCCAACGACCATTCCATCGCTTGGGGCATCGCCAAGGCCTTGGCCGGTCAGGGCGCCGAACTGGCCTTCACCCACCAGGGCGAGGCCATGGCCAAGCGGGTGCGCCCGCTGGCGGAGAGCCTCGGCTCGTCCATCATCGCGCCCTGCGACGTGGAGGACCTCGCCAGCGTGGACGGGCTGTTCGCCCGCCTGCGGGAGGAATGGGGCACGCTGGACTTCGTGGTCCATGCCGTCGCCTTCTCCGACAAGTCGGAGCTGAAGGGCCGCTACGCCGACAGCAGCCGGGAGAATTTCTCCCGCACCATGATCATCTCCTGCTTCTCCTTCACCGAGATCGCCAAGCGGGCGGCGGACCTGATGCCCAAGGGCGGCGCGCTGCTGACGCTGACCTTCGGCGGCTCCACCCGCGTGATGCCCAATTACAACGTCATGGGCGTCGCCAAGGCGGCGCTGGAGGCCAGCGTGCGCTATCTGGCCGCCGATTTCGGCCCGGCCGGCATCCGCGTGAACGCGCTGTCCGCCGGCCCGGTGCGGACGCTGGCGGGCGCCGGCATCGCCGACGCGCGGCTGATGTTCAACTATCAGAAGCGCCATTCCCCCCTGCGCCGCACGGTCAGCATCGAGGAGGTCGGCAATTCCGCGCTCTATTTGCTCAGCGACCTTTCCACCGGCGTGACCGGCGAGACGCATTTCGTGGACAGCGGCTACAACATCATCTCCATGCCGCATCCCGACGTGCTGAAGGCCCAGGAAGACGCCGAGGCGAAGCTCGCCGGCGATCTTTCGGCCAAGGCCGCCGAATAGCGGCCCGCAACCGGGAGGCGGGCATGGCGGCGCGTTTTGAACACCTGCTGCGCACCGCTCCCGCCATTCTCGCCGACGGCGGCCTCGAAACCCGCCTGATCTTCGAAGCGCATCTCGACCTGCCGGAATTCGCCGCCTTCCTGCCCCTGTTCCGGGACGGCGAGCGGCCCGTGCTCGCCGGCATCTATGGCGAATATCTCGATATCGCGGCCCGGCACGACCTGCCGATCCAGATCGGCACGCCCACCTGGCGCGCCCATCGCGATTGCCTCGCCCGGCTCGGCTTCGCGGCGCCGGGCGATGTGGCGCGGGTGAACGGGGAAGCGGTGCGCCTGCTGAAAGAGCTGCGGGCCGAAAGGGGCCTCGAGGACAGCGCCATGATCGCCGGCGTCATCGGCCCGCGCGGCGACGGCTATGACGCCGCCCACGCCCCGGACGTGGCCACCGCCGCCGCATATCATGGCGAACAGGCGCAGATCCTCGCCGGGCTGGGCGTGGACCTGCTCTATGCCCCCACCTTCGCCGGCGCGGCGGAGCTGGAGGGCGTCGCCCGCGCCATGGCCGCCACCGGCCTGCCCTATGTGCTGGCGCCGGTGGTGAATACCGACGGCACCCTGCGCGACGGCACGCCCTATGCCGAGGTCATGGACCGCCTCGATGCCACGCTCGCCCCGCCGCCGCTGCACTATATGGTGGGCTGCACCCATCCCACCCGTTTCGCCGCAGCAGAACGCGCCGCCCCCGCGCTCGGCGCGCACATGGGCCGGCTCGCCGGGCTGAAGGCCAATGCCTCCACCTTGCCCCCCGAGGCGCTGAACGATCTCGACCGCCTGGAGGAAGGCCAGCCCGAGGCCTTCGCCCAAGCCATGATGGAGGTGCGGCGCGACTATCGCCTGCGCATTCTCGGCGGCTGCTGCGGCACCGGGCGCGCGCACATGGAGGCGCTGGCCGGCGCCCTGCGCGCCGCAATCCCCAAATGAGCGTCCCCGCGCCTAGAACGGCCCGTGGTACAGCGGCTCCAGGGCGGCGTATTTGCGATAGACGGAGACCGGCAGGCCTCCCGGATCTGCGCCATCTGGGTGTCGTAGGCGATGCGGCTCTCCTGACGCGCATGCACGTAGGGCGCAGCCGAGCGCGCCCTTCCCTAAAGGTAGTCGGATCCGCTATTGCCAAGATCATGTCCATGTCTTAGCTGGAATTCACCCCCGGGCACCGCACCTGTGGATCAGAAATGGATGCTCTTACCCTCGGTTTTATCGTTTTTATCGCTCTATTTGGCGGTGCAGCGGTCGCCATACGAATCGCTCCCTCGCTTCCGGCGCATCATCTCAGCAAGGACAGCCAGGACGCCGTGAAGCTGGGCGTCGGCATGATCGCTGCCATGGCGTCGCTGGTGCTGGGGCTGATGACCGCCTCCGTCAGCGGCAATTTCAGCAACGCCAGCAAGGATGTGAGCAGCTACGCCCTGAACCTGCTGTCGCTCGACACGGACATGCGGCATTTCGAGCCGCAGAGCTGCGCGGCTCAAGTGCTTTTGGCGGATTATATCCGCGCCGTCCTGCACGAGACCTGGACCAGCGCCGCCGACCTGCCCGCGCGCCGCAATCCCGCGACCTCGGGGCAGATCCTGCTCCAGCTCGACGGCATGGTTCACGAGTGGGCGCCGACGACCGCCGACGATACGGCCGTGCGCACGAATGTGCAGAATGGCCTGCGCACCGTGCTGACCAGCCGGTGGACCGTCAGCCAGGATTCCACCGCCGCCATTCCCACCGCCTTCGTGGTGGTCCTGGTGGCATGGCTGGCGCTGATCTTCGTCAGCTTCGGCTTGTATTCCCCGCCCAATATGGTGGTGGTCGGCTCGCTGCTTCTTTGCGCGGCGTCCATCGCCGGCGCGCTGTTCCTCATTTCGGAGATGAGCGGGCCGTTTGACGGTCTGGTGAGCATCTCCCCCCAACCCATGGTCAGCGTTCTGGACTTCATCGACTCGCACGGCTGCGGAACCTAGCTGCGGGACGTAACGCGACAGCCCCAGACAAGCGTCCGGTCGGATTGATAGCGCGCTTATCAATCTTGGACGGACACAATGGCCATTCGCCTGGGCATCGGCCTGAAACTCGGGATCACATCCACCCTGCTGATCCTGCTTTCCGGCGGCGTCATCGTCAGTCGGCAGATCGCCATGTCGCGGATCGACGCCGCGGCGTCGGATGTGCATCTCCAGGCGGAGATCCTCAAGGAAGCGGAGAAGGTCAGTACGCTCCTCAGCGCCGTCCGCTCCAATGCCACCGAGCTGATGCTGTCGTTCACCAATATCGACAACGACACCTTGCTGAAGCAGACCTTGAAGGATATCGGCACCGCCCAGGCGGGCCTGGACCGGCTGCTGGTGCTGGAAACCCATGACGACGACCGCGAGGAATTCCGCCAACTCAAGCGGCGGTTCGACGAGATCGGCGCGGCGGTGGCGGACATCGCCCGTTCCGAGGCCGCACAGCTCGACGCCGTAGATGCCCGCCCGGCGATCCGCCTGCGCGCCCGTTCGGCCTTCTCCATGCTGGCGGTCGACCTCGGCAATGCCGGAAAGAACAATGCCGCGCAGCGGGCCGAGACCCTCGATCTGCTGCTGGACCAGATCAACCTGGCCTCGCTGATCTACGTCACCGAGGGGGATCCCAAGCAGCTCACCATGATCAAGGCCATGGAGGAATCCGGTCAGCGGACGCTGGGCGAGATCAAGGCCTCCATCGGCGACGACGACCGCGCGGGCGACACGCTCGTGCTCGCCGGCCAGGCGTTCGAGGCCTATGTGGCCTCGATCCGCGCCGGCCTCGCCGAAATCCAGGCGCGCGATGAGATCATCCGCCAGCGCAGCAAGCCTGCGTTCACCGTGGCCACGGCGGTGCTGAAGCACGTCACCCACGAAAGCCGGCTCCAGGCCGAGGAGGCGGAGCAGGAATCCGCCCAGGCGCTGGACAGCGGCATGACGCAGATCCTGATCTTCTCGATCGTCGCCATCGGCGCTTCGATCGCGGCGGCCGCCTATTCCGCGCTCGGCATCGCCGCCCCCATCAAGCGCATGAGCGAAGCGATGGAGGGGCTTTCCGGCGGCGACCTCACCACCGCCATTCCCTATGCCGGCCGGGGCGACGAGGTGGGCGACCAATCCCGCGCCCTCACCGTGTTCCGCGACAGCCTGGCGGAGGCCGAGCACCAGCGCGAGCTTCGCCTGGCCGAGGACCGGGCCGCCGAGGAGCGCCGCAAGGCGGAGATGCGCGCCCTCGCCGACCAGTTCGAAAGCGCCATCGGCGCCGTGGTCGACACCGTGGCCTCGGCCGCGACCGAACTGCAGCAGGCGGCGGAAACCCTCAGCTCCACCGCCGAGGAAACCTCGGCCCAGGCCGCAGCCGTCGCGGCCGCAGCCGGCCTTGCCACCACCAATGTGCAGTCGGTCGCCTCGGCGGTGGAGGAACTCTCCGCCTCCGCGCGGGCCATCGGCGAGCGCCTGCGCCACTCCACGCAGATGACCGAGCGCGCGGTCAGCGAAGTGGACAATACCAACGGCCAGATGGGCGAACTGCGCGCCTGCGCCGACCAGATCGGCTCCATTGTCAGCGTCATCGACACCATCGCCGGGCAAACCAATCTGCTGGCGCTCAACGCCACCATCGAGTCCGCGCGCGCCGGCGCCGCGGGGCGCGGCTTTGCGGTCGTGGCGCAGGAGGTGAAGGAACTCGCCGGACAGACCGCCAAGGCGACCGCCGATATTTCCGAGCGCATCTCGGGCATCCAGGATTCGACCGGCGACGTGCTCGGCGCGATCACCGGCTTCAGCCGCACCATCGTCGAACTGAACGCCGGTTCGCGCGCCATCGCCGCGGCCATGGACGAGCAGAACGCCACCACCGGCGAGGTCGCGCGCAGCATCCAGCAGGCGGCCACCGGAACCAATGAGGTGACCGCCAACATCGCCGGCGTGGAACGGGCCGCCCAGGCTTCCTCCAATGCCGCGGTTCAGGTGCTCTCCTCCGCCACCGGCCTGTCGCAGCAGGCGGAGCTTCTGCGCGGCCAGGTGCGCACCTTCCTCACCACCGTGCGGGCGGCCTGACCGCACGCCGGCCTGCCGGTCACCGCAGCGCCTGTCCGATCACCCGCAGGGCGTCGTTATTCATCTGGGCGACGTTGAAGCGCATGAGGTCGCCGGCCGATTGCGCGACGCTGAACACATTGCCCGGGGCGAGCACGACGCCCGCGTGCAAGGCGGCGGTTGCGAGCTGCCCCGCGTCCTGCCCGTCCGGCAGGCGGCACCAGAGAAAGAAGCCGCCGCGCGGCAGCGTCCAGGGACGGATGCCGAGCGCGTCCAGCTGGCCGATCACCTCCCGGCGGCGCTTCGCCAGCCGGCTGCGCAGCCCGGCCAGATGCTTGCGATAGCTGCCGTCGCTCAGGGTTGCGAACACCAGCTCGGCCGCGACCGGGCTCGGCCCGCCGAAATTGCTCGCCACCTGAAGGTCGATGAGGCCCTCGATCCAATCTGGCCGGGCGACGATGTAGCCGCAGCGGATGGAGGCCGACAGGGTCTTGGAAAAACTGCCGATCCGGATCACGCGGGACAATCCGTCGAGCGCCGCGAGGCGGGGCGACGGCTCCGGCTCGAAATCGGCGAGGATCTCGTCCTCCACGATGGTCAGGTCGTGGGCGGCGGCGAGCGTCAGGATGCGATGGGCGCTCTGGGGCGAGAGCGTCGCGCCGGTGGGATTGTGGAGCGCCGCATTGGTGAGATAGAGGCGCGGGCGGTGGGCCGCCAGCACCTCGGCGAAGCGCGCGACATCCGGCCCGTTCGGCGTATAGGGCACGCTGACGATGCGCGCGCCATGGGCGCGCAGCACCGCTTGGAAATTGAAATAGCAGGGATCGTCCACCAGCACCGTATCGCCGGGCTTCAGCAGGAATCGGCAGAGCAGGTCCATGGCCCGCGACCCCGAGGGCGTCAGCAGGATCTGGTCCGAACCCGCCTCGATGCCCTCGGCCGCGAACTGACGGACCAGGAGCCGGCGCAGGGCGAGCGATCCCCGCGTGGACCCATAATCGGTGAGCACGCTCGCCTCGGCTCGCGCCAGGGCCCGGATCGCCCGGCGCAGCGCCGCCTCCGGCATCCAGTCGGCCGGCAGCCAGCCACAGCCCGGGCGCAGGATGTCCGGCGCGGCATCGAGCGATTGGCGAGACACCCATAAAGGATCGATGGCGCGGTCGAGCTTCGGCTCCACATCCCGCAGCGCGACCTGCGGCACGGCGCCGGCCACATAGAAGCCGGAGCCGGGACGCGAGCGGATCAGCCCTTCCGCCGCCAGCCGGTCGTAGGCCTCCACCACCGTCGAGGGCGACACCTGCATGTCGCGGGCGAACTTGCGGATCGAGGGCAGCTTTTCCCCGGCCGTCAGGATCCGGCCGGCCATGCGGCGGCGGATCTCGTCCATGACCGCGCCGGTTCGCATCGCGCTGATGCCGGCTCCAGCGTCGCTGTTCGCCAACTGTATGGGCTCCCTGGTCGGTACTGTTCGGCTCCACCGTATGGCTGTGTGGCTGTCGCCGCAACCGCGCATGGGCTATTCGCCGCGAGAGAAGCGGGAAACGCACCATGCAGCATGCGACGGACGGCTGGGGCAGCGGCCTCCTCGGCGTCATCATCTTCAGCGGCTCGCTCCCCGCCACGCGGGTGGCGATCGGCGGATTCTCGCCGCTGTTCCTCACCTCGGCGCGCGCGGTCATCGCCGCTCTGCTCGGCGCGGCGCTGCTCGCGCTGCTGCGCCAGAAGCGCCCGGCGCGGAGCGATCTCCTGCCGCTGGCGGTGGTGGCGCTCGGGGTGGTGGTCGGCTTTCCGCTGCTCACCGCCCTGGCGCTGCAGCACATCACCTCGGCCCATTCCATGGTGTTCATCGGCCTGTTGCCCCTCTCCACGGCCCTGTTCGGCGTGATCCGCGGCGGCGAGCGGCCGAAGCCGGCCTTCTGGCTGTTCTCGGTGGCCGGGGCCTGTGCGGTCGCCGGCTTCGCCCTCGCGGGCAGCACCTCCGCCTCCCTCGTCGGCGACCTGCTGATGGTCGCGGCGATCCTGGTCTGCGGCCTCGGCTATGCGGAAGGCGCCCGTCTCTCCCGCCGCCTCGGCGGGTGGCAGGTGATCTCCTGGGCGCTCGTGGTGGCGCTGCCGGTCATGGCCGCGATCGCCGGCGCGACCTTGCCGCAGGCCTGGAGCGGCATCGGCGCCCCGGCATGGCTGGGCCTCGCCTATGTCTCCGTCTTTTCCATGCTGATCGGCTTCATCTTCTGGTACCGGGGTCTGGCGTTGGGCGGCATCGCCGGGGTGGGCCAGCTCCAATTGCTCCAGCCCTTCTTCGGATTGGCGCTCGCAGCGCTGCTGCTGGGCGAGCCGGTGGCCTGGACCATGGTGGCGGCCGCCGCCGGGGTGGTGCTCTGCGTCGCCGGCTCACGGCGCTTCGCGTGAGGCGCGCGCCGGGCGCCGGCGCCGAACCATGAGAGCAAGGCACAAATGAAAAGGGCGGCCCGAGGGCCGCCCTTTCCGTTCAGATGCGGTGAAAACCGGCCGATCACTCGGCGGCGCCGGCCTCGGTCTCTTCCTTGGCCGCGTCGCGGGCGGCGTCGCGCTCCGCCTTTTCCTTGGCTTCCAGATCCTCGCCGGTGGCCTGGTCGACCACCTTCATGGACAGGCGGGTCTTGCCGCGCTCGTCGAAGCCGACCAGCTTGACCTTGACCTTGTCGCCTTCCTTGACCACGTCGGAGGTCTTGTTCACCCGCTCCTTGGCGAGCTGGGAGATGTGGACCAGGCCGTCCTTGGAACCGAAGAAGTTCACGAAGGCGCCGAAGTCCACGACCTTCACGACCGTGCCGTCATAGATCTGGCCGACTTCCGGCTCGGAGGCGATGGACTTGATCCAGTTGATCGCCGCCTTGATCGACTCGCCATTGGCGGAGGCAATCTTGATGGTGCCGTCGTCCTCGATGTTGATCTTGGCGCCGGTCTTCTCGACGATCTCGCGGATCACCTTGCCGCCGGACCCGATCACTTCGCGGATCTTGTCCACCGGGATGTTCATCACCTCGATGCGGGGCGCATGCTCGCCCAGCTCGGAGCGGGCGGAGGTCAGCGCCTTCGCCATCTCGCCGAGAATGTGGGCGCGGCCTTCCTTGGCCTGGCCGAGGGCGACCTTCATGATCTCCTCGGTGATGCCGGCGATCTTGATGTCCATCTGGAGCGCGGTCACGCCGCGGTCCGTGCCGGCCACCTTGAAGTCCATGTCGCCGAGGTGATCCTCATCGCCCAGGATGTCCGAAAGAACGGCGAACTTGCCCTCTTCCAGGATCAGGCCCATGGCGATGCCGGCCACCGGACGGCGCAGGGGAACGCCCGCATCCATCAGCGAGAGCGAGGCGCCGCAGACCGTCGCCATGGAGGACGAGCCGTTGGATTCCAGGATCTCGGAGACCACGCGCAGGGTGTAGGGGAATTCATGCTTCGGCGGCAGCATGGGGCGGATGGCGCGCCATGCGAGCTTGCCGTGGCCGATTTCGCGGCGGCCGGGCGAACCCATGCGGCCGGCTTCACCCACCGAGAAGGGGGGGAAATTATAGTGCAGCAGGAAGTGCTCCTTATAGGTGCCTTCCAGGCTGTCGATGAACTGCTCGTCCTCGCCGGTGCCCAGCGTGGCGACGACCAGCGCCTGGGTCTCGCCGCGGGTGAACAGGGCCGAGCCGTGGGCGCGCGGCAGCACGCCGACTTCCGACACGATCGGACGCACGGTGCGCACGTCGCGGCCGTCGATGCGGATGCCGTCGTCGAGGATGGCCCAGCGCACGATCTTGGCTTCGAGCTCTTTCAGCACCTCGCCGACCTGCTGGCTGGCGGGGGCGGGCTGGCCGTCCATGGCCAGTTCCTCGAAATACTTCTTCACCTTGGACTTGGCAGCGCCGACCGCTTCGTAACGGGACTGCTTCTGCACGATCTTGTAGGCGGCGCGCAGGTCGGCTTCCGCGATCTCGCGGATCTTCGCCTCGAGCGCCGAATTGTCGGCGGGCGCGAACGGGCGCGGCTCCTTGGCGGCCTTCTCGGCGAGGCGGATGATGGCCTCGATCACCGGCTGGAAGTGGCGGTGGCCGAACATGACCGCGCCGAGCATGATCTCCTCGGGCAGTTCCTTGGCTTCCGATTCCACCATCAGCACGGCGTCGGCGGTGCCGGCGACCACCAGGTCGAGGGCGCTTTCCTTCAGCTCGTCGGTGGTCGGGTTCAGCACATATTCATTGTCGATGAAGCCGACGCGGGCGCCGCCGATGGGGCCCATGAAGGGCACGCCGGAGAGCGTGAGCGCGGCGGAGGCGCCGACGATGCCGGCGATGTCCGGATCATTCTCCAGATCGTGCGCCAGCACGGTGATGACCACCTGGGTCTCGTTGCGATAGCCGTCGGCGAACAGCGGGCGGATCGGGCGGTCGATCAGGCGGGAGACCAGGGTCTCCTTTTCGCTCGGGCGGCCTTCGCGCTTGAAATAGCCGCCGGGAATGCGGCCGGCCGCATAGGTCTTTTCCTGGTAATTGACCGTCAGCGGGAAGAAATCGATGCCGGGCTTCGCCTCACGGGCGGAAACGGCGGTGGCGAGAACCTTGGTGTCGCCATAGGTGACCAGAACCGCGCCGTCTGCCTGGCGCGCCATCTTGCCGGTCTCGAGGATCAGGGTACGTCCACCCCAATCCAGTTCCTCGCGATGAATATCGAACATGGAATTATCTCTCTCGTCCTTCGAAGCGGGAGAGCCATGAGCAAGACGGCCGGACGCACCGCGCGCCCGCGCTTCCCGCATCGGGAAGGCGTGCGACGGTTGCGTCCGGCGATCCTGCCATGACTTTCCCTTGAGCTTCGCTTTTGCGCGGCGGGCCCCATGCCCGACACGTCGTGCCCCGCCTCACGGGCGGTGCACCGGAGCCTGCCTCGGAAAAGGTCCGACCTTTTCGACCGCGACAGGCTCCGCCGGCATCAGCGACGCAGGCCCAGACGCTCGATCAGCGCCTTGTAGCGGGCTTCGTCCTTGCGCTTCAGATAGTCCAGAAGGCTGCGGCGGGTGGAGACCAGCTTCAGCAGGCCGCGGCGGGAATGGTTGTCCTTGTTATGGGACTTGAAGTGCTCGGTCAGGTTGGCGATGCGTTCGGACAGAATCGCAACCTGGACCTCCGGCGAACCCGTGTCGCCGGCCTTGGCACCGAAATCCTGAATGAGCGCCTGCTTGCGCTCGACCGTGATCGACATCGGATGATCCTTTCAGTCAGAAGAAAACCAAAGGCTCCGCCAAAGCGCACGGGCCGCAGCTGCGAAACAGGCTGCGGAACACGGTGCTGTGGGGGCCTTGCCCATTCGGCCGGGCCGGGATGTCGTCCAGCGCGGTCAAATAAAAGGGCGCGCGCAGGCCTCGGGAAAATCCCAGGGGAGCTGCACGCGCGCACCATACACGAAAGCCCCTCAAGCGCCAGTGGTTCTTGAAACCGGCGCCGCGACGGCGTTTTCCCGCCAGCGCCGCGGGGCGCTTGCGCCTCCCGCGCCGGTAACCCTTCGTGCCTCTTCCCCCTCCCTCGCCCGTAAACGGGAGAGGGGATGGGCCGGGTTTATGGGGGCTGCAGGGTACCGGAAGCCCCATGACCCCCCTCTCCCGCGTGCGGGGGAGGGTTGGGGAGGGGGCAAGCCCCCTTTCGGCGAAGCGAGCTATTGAGCCAAGATTAGCCGGGGAAGGATCTCTCTCACGCCGTGCGGCGCAGGGCCCGCGGCATGGCGCGCGACCAGTTGAACACGCGGTGCGGGCGGATCTCGCCTTCCACCATGTCGCCGATCGCCACCAGGCTGCCCTGGCAGCTCACCGCCACATGGCCGTCGAAGATCGGCGCGTCGCGGCCGCGCAGGAACACGTTCTGCCCGCAGCGCAGGCGATGGGCATCCTGCGGCGACAAAGAGAGCTGCGGCAGGTCCTCCAGCGCGCAGTCCACCGGGTCGAGCGCCTCGAACAGCGGCCCCTCGCCGGCATCGGCGCGGGCGCGCAGATCGTCGAGCGTCACCAGCTGCTCCTCCAGGAACGCCCCCACCGCCGCGCGGCGCAGCATGGAGACGTGCCCGCGCGTGCCGAGCATGCGGCCGAGGTCGCGGGCGATGGCGCGCACATAGGTGCCCTTGCCGCATTCCGCTTCCAGCACCGCGTGGTCGGCGTCGGGCCGGGCCACCAGATCCAGCCGGTGGATCACCACCGGGCGGGCCTCCAGCACCACCTGCTCACCCTCGCGGGCGAGATCATAGGCGCGCTCGCCGCCAATCTTGAGGGCGGAATAGGCGGGCGGCACCTGCATCACCTCGCCCCGGAACTGCTCCAGCGCATCGAGAATCTCATCGTCGCTCGGCCGCACGTCGCTGGTGGCGACCGGCGTGCCCTCGGCATCGTCGGTGTCCATCTCGGTGCCGAAGCGCACGGTGAAGCGATAGGTCTTCTGCCCGTCCATCACATAGGGCACGGTCTTGGTGGCCTCGCCGAAGGCGATCGGAAGGCAGCCGGAGGCGAGCGGATCAAGCGTGCCGGCATGGCCCGCCTTCTTGGCGTTGAACAGGCGCTTCACCACCGAAACCGCCTGAGTGGAGGTCATGCCCACCGGCTTGTCCAGCAGCACCCAGCCGTCGATGTCGCGCTTCGGCAGGCGCGGGCGGTCGGGATCCTGCGGCGCGCGCGGCGGGCGGGGGCGCGGATCGGCGCTCTTGTAGCGCGGGCGCTCGCCCTCGCGCGGGGCGCGGCCGCCGAATTCGCTCTGGCGGGCATCCGCCTCGCTCACCAGCGGGCCGGCGGCCGGGTCCTGGTTCAGGCCAGGGTTCACGTCCAGGGTCGCCGCGCCGGCTTCATCCTCGATCCGCATCATTCGTTTTCCGTCTTGGTCTTGTCGTCGAGGGTGAAAGGCTCGTGTTCGAGATCGCGCAGCACCTCCGGCTTGCGCAGCAGCGCGTCGATGCGCGCGCCTTCCTCGAACGAGGTGTCCTTCATGAAGCGCAGGGAGGGGACCGATTTCAGCTCCACGCGGCGGCCGACCTCGGTGCGCAGCACCTTCTGGTGCGCCGCCAGCGCCTTCAGCACCGGCTGGATGTCTTGTCCGCCGAGCGGCATGACATAGCAGGTGGCGATCTTGAGATCCGGCGACATGCGCACTTCCGGCACCGTGATGATGCGGCCGGAAAGCACCGGATCCACGACGGCATCGCCGCGCGCGAGCACGTCGGCCAGGGCATGGCGCACCAGTTCGCCGACGCGCAGCATGCGCTGGCTCGGGCCCGAGCCCGGTCCAGAACGAGTTTGAGTCTTCATTGTCGAAACCTTCTCGGCGCGCCGCTTTGCGCGGATCTTAAGCGCCAATTGAAAACATGAGGCCGGCGGGTTTGGACCGTCCGGCCTCGATGGCAATCATACCCGAAAACCCGGCGAACGCATGGCGCCGGCCGGCGGGGACGCGCACGGCCTCCAGCCCCGGACGGGGAAGGAGGCCGAAAGCGCGGGCCGTCAGGCGATCATCACAGCGAGCGCTGGATGACCTCGACGCGGTAGCATTCGATGACGTCGCCGGCGCGCATGTCCTGGTAGTTCTCGAACGACATGCCGCATTCCTGGCCCGCGACCACGCTGTTCACGCTGTCCTTGAACCGGTTCAGCGTGGCGAGCTTGCCTTCGTGGATCACGACATTGTCGCGGATCAGGCGCACATGCTGGCCGCGTTCCACCGTGCCGTCGGTGACCCGGCAACCCGCGACCTTGCCCACCTTGGAGACCGCGAAGATCTCCAGGATGAGGGCATTGCCCAGCATCGTCTCGCGATTGATGGGGGCGAGCAGGCCGCTCATGGCCTTCTTCACGTCGTCCACCAGGTCGTAGATGATGTTGTAGTAGCGGATCTCGATGCCGGCCTGTGCGGCGGCATCGCGGGCTTCCTTGTTGGCGCGCACGTTGAAGGCGATGATCGCGGCGCCGGAGGTTTCCGCCAGCGTCACGTCGCTCTCGTTGATGCCGCCGGCGCCGGCGTGGATCACGCGGGCCTGGACCTCGTCGTTGCCGACCTTCTCCAGCGCGCCGATGATGGCTTCCACCGAGCCCGACACGTCGCCCTTGATGATGAGCGGGAATTCCTTCCGGCCGGTCGACTTGACCTGGCTCATCATCTGCTCGAGCGAGCCGCGCATGGTGGCGGAGCGGGCCGCCGCCTTCTCGCGCTTCTGGCGCTGGCGGTAATCGGTGATCTCGCGGGCGCGGGCTTCGTTCTCCACCACCGCGAGGCGGTCGCCCGCCTCCGGCGTGCCGTTGAAGCCGAGCACTTCCACCGGCACCGAGGGGCCGGCTTCGTCCACATTGGCGCCGGTGTCGTTGATGAGGGCGCGCACGCGGCCCCATTCGGCACCCGCCACCACGATCTCGCCGATGTGCAGCGTGCCGCGCTGGACCAGCACGGTGGCCACCGGGCCGCGACCGCGATCGAGCTTGGCCTCGACCACTGTTCCTTCCGCGGGGCGGGTGGGATCGGCGGTGAGGTCGAGCAGTTCGCTCTGCAGGGCGATCAGCTCCAGCAGCTTGTCGAGATTGAGCTTCTTGGTGGCGGAAACTTCCACTTCCAAGGTCTCGCCGCCCAGGCTTTCCACCTGGATCTCGTGCTGGAGCAGCTCGCTGCGCACCCGCTCGGGCTTGGCGTCGGGCTTATCGATCTTGTTGATGGCGACGATGATCGGCACGCCCGCCGCCTTGGCGTGGGCGATGGCTTCCGCCGTCTGGGGCATCACGCCGTCGTCGGCCGCCACCACCAGCACCACGATGTCCGTCACCTTGGCGCCGCGGGCGCGCATGGCGGTGAAGGCGGCGTGGCCGGGGGTGTCGATGAAGGTGATCTTGCTGCCCGAGGGCGAGGTCACCTGATAGGCGCCGATATGCTGGGTGATGCCGCCGGCCTCGCCGGAGACCACCGCGGTCTTGCGGATCGCGTCCAGCAGCGAGGTCTTGCCGTGGTCGACATGGCCCATGATGGTCACGACGGCCGGGCGCGGCTGCAGGTTTTCCGGCGCGTCGACGGTGTCGAACAGGCCTTCTTCCACATCCGATTCCGACACGCGGCGCACCGTGTGGCCGAGATCCTCGGCGATCAGCTGGGCGGTGTCGGCGTCGACCACGTCCGTGATCTTCACCATCTGGCCCTGCTTCATCAGCATGCGGATCACGTCCACCGCACGCTCGGACATGCGGTTGGCGAGTTCCTGGATGGTGATGGTCTCGGGCAGGATCACCTCGCGGCTGATCTTTTCCTTGGTCTCCTGCACCCGGTGGCCGGTCATGCGCTGGGTGCGGCGGCGGAAGGAGGCGAGCGAGCGCTGGCGTTCCTCGTCGCCGGACAAGGCGGTGACGAGGGTGAGGCGGCCGCGGCTCTTCTCGGCGCCGGGGCCCTTGGGCAGCTTGGCCGGGGGCGCGGGACGCGGCGCGGCGGGGCCGCGGCGGACCGCTGCGCCCTTGCGCTCGTCCTCCTCGCTCGTCTCCGTGGCGGTGGTGCCGGCGGGGCGCGCGGTGATCGGACGGGCGGTGGTGGTCGCGGGGGCAGCGGTGCCGGAGCGCGCGGCAGCGCCGCTCTGGTCCTCGCCGCCGAAGCGCTTGCGCGCCTCCTGCTCGGCGCGGCGCTTGCTCTCGTCCTCGTTGGCGCGGCGGCTTTCTTCCTCGCGCTTGCGGGCCTCGGCGGCCTCGCGCTCGGCGCGTTCGATGCGCTCGCGCTCGGCGCGGCGACGCGCCTCTTCCTCGGCGATGCGGCGCTCTTCCGCCATGCGCCGCTCTTCCACTTCGCGGACGCGGGCGTCGGCGAGGGCGCTGGCGCGCATGTTGCGTTCTTCATCGGTCAGGGTGCGCAGCACCACGCCCGAACCGCCGGGGCGGTTGGAACCGGGACGCCCCGCCGGTGCGCCACCGGCACCGGGACGGCGTTCGCCGCTCGGCGCGGCACCGCCCCGCTGGGGCGCGCCCTGGCCGGTGCGCTGGGCCTGGCCGGAGGCAGACTGGCCGCCGCGCTGGGGGGCGCCGGACGTGCGATTGGCACCGGCGCCGGACGCGCCGGCAGGGCGCGAGGAGGAACCGGACGCACCGGTGCGGCCTTCGCCGGTCCGGGCCGGAGCGGCGGGGCGCGTCTCGACGGGACGCGATTCGGGGGCTTTTGCCTCGGCGGGTTTTGCGTCCATCGGCTTTGCTTGCGAGACGGGTTCCGGGGGGGCCTTGGGGGCAGGAGCGGGTTCGACCGGCGCCTTGGCCTCGACCGCGGGCGCCGCGGCCGGAGCGGGAGCCGCAGGCGCGGGTTCCGCCGGAGCGGCAGGGGCCGGCGCAGCCGGGGCCTTGGCCGCCGGAGCGGCGGGCGCAACCGGGGTCGGCTCGGGCGCCTTGGCTTCCACCGGGGCGGCGGGCGCTTCGGCGCGAACCGGGGCCGGCGCAGCAGGGCGCGGCACCGCCGGAGCGGTTCCGGCAGCGGCGGCGGGCGCAGCAGGCGCGGCCGGGCGCGGCGCAGGGGCCGCCGGCGCAGCCGGGGTCGCGCTCGCCGGCGCGGCGTCGCCCGGGCCGAAGACGCGGCGCTTCACCTTCTCCACCACAACCGCCTTGGAGCGGCCATGGCTGAAGCTCTGGCGCACAGTGCCCTGCTCCACGGGTCGCTTGAGTGTCAGCGTCTTGCCGGTGGCAGGGTGGAGCGTCTTGTCGCCGGGTGTCTTAGTGTCGTTCATTCCGTATCCGTTCCTGGCATCCGGTCGAGCGTCAGGCCATGCCCGTCCGGTGCGCGGGCGGATGTTCCCATCCGCCAGCGCTCGAGCTTTCGGCAGCGCGCGAGAAATCCCGCGGTCGTCGGATGCGCGAGCAGCGCAGCGTGTACCACATTTGACCGCCCGAGCGCCAAGTCCAATTCGAGGCCCGATAAACAGTCGACGATGTCCACCGGGCTCATGCCGGCGGCTTCTCTCTGACGGGCGATGCCGTCGAGTTTGCGTTTCCCGTCCGGACGGCCGTCGGCAGCATGCAGCAGCACGCGCACGGGGTCCGCATGGAGGGCGGCATCCACCTTGGTGGTGCCGGTGATGACCCGGCCCGCTTTGTTCGCCATGGACAAGGCGCCGCGGGTGTCGGCCAGCATGAGGGTATCGATGAGGTCGGCCAGATCGGAAGCGATCGTGCCCTTGCCCTTGAACGCGCGGCCGAATGCCTTGCGCTTCAAGGCTTCGGCGAGGGCGGCGCGGGTCGCGGTGACCCAGGCGCCCCGGCCGGGAAGCTTAGCGGCGAGGTCCGGGACGATGGTCCCGTCCGGTCCCACCACGAACCGGATCATCTGCGCTACCGGCGTGACGGCGCGCGTCGCGAGGCACAGACGCGCCAGCGGCGCACGCGCGGACACAAGCCCGCGCGGCCCCCCATCGGTCTCTTCCTCGATCAAACTCGCTGCCAGCACGCCGGGTCATCTCCACTTCTCTCAGGTCTGGGCTTCGTCGGACGGGTCCTCGTCATCCGCGCCATCGGCGGGGGTGTCGAGATCGTCCTGCGAAATCCAGCCGGCCACGACTCGGGCCTGCATGATGATGTGTTCCGCGTCTTCGCGGGTCAGATCGAAGCCGTCCAGCGCGCCCGGGAAACGGGTGGTCTCGCCATCCTTGCGCTCCGACCAGCCGGTCAGATCGTCGGTGGCGCAGCCGGCCAGGTCCTCGACCGTCTTGATATCGTGCTTGCCGAACGCCACCAGCATCTTGGAGGTGACGCCGGGCACCGTGGCGAGGGCGTCTTCCACGCCCAGTTCCTTGCGCTCATTGTCGAGCGCCTCTTCCACGTCCGCGAGATGCTTCAGGGCGCGCGCCTGCAGTTCGCCGGCGGTCTCCTCGTCGAAGCCCTCGATGGAGGCGAGTTCGGAAATCGGCACATAGGCGATTTCCTCGACGCTCGCGAAGCCTTCGGAGGCGAGCAGCTGCCCCATCATCTCGTCGAGATCGAGCGCTTCCGCGAACATGGTGGTGCGCTCGGCGAATTCCTTCTGGCGCCGCTCGCTCTCTTCCTGCTCGGTCATGATGTCGATGTCCCAGCCGGTGAGCTGGGAGGCAAGACGCACGTTCTGGCCGCGCCGGCCGATGGCGAGCGAGAGCTGGGCGTCGGGCACCACCACTTCGATGCGCTCGCGCTCCTCGTCCAGCACCACCTTGACCACTTCGGCCGGGGCGAGCGCGTTGACGATGAAGGTGGCGATGTCCGGGTTCCAGGGGATGATGTCGATCTTCTCGCCCTGCAGCTCGTTCACCACCGCCTGCACGCGCGAGCCGCGCATGCCGACGCAGGCGCCGACCGGGTCCACCGACTGATCCCGCGAGATCACCGCGATCTTGGCGCGTGAGCCGGGGTCGCGGGCGACCGCCTTGATCTCGACGATGCCGTCGTAGATTTCCGGCACTTCCTGGGCGAACAGCTTCGCCATGAACTGGGGATGGGTGCGCGAGAGGAAGATCTGCGGCCCGCGCGGCTCGCGCCGCACGTCGTAGATATAGGCGCGCACGCGGTCGCCGGTCTTCACCACTTCGCGCGGCAGCAGCTCGTCGCGGCGCAGGATGGCTTCGCCGCGGCCGAGATCGACCACCACATTGCCGTATTCCACGCGCTTCACGAGGCCGTTGGAAACCTCGCCGATGCGGTCCTTGTATTCGTCATACTGGCGATCGCGCTCGGCCTCGCGCACCTTCTGCACGATCACCTGCTTGGCGCTCTGCGCGGCGATGCGGCCGAAATCGAACGGCGGCAGGGTATCGGCGATGGTGTCGCCGACCTGGGCGGCGGGATTGTGCCGGCGCGCGCCTTCCAGCGTGATCTCGGTGGCAAAATTCTCCACCTCGTCCACCACCAGCAGATGGCGGGCGAGCCGCAATTCGCCGGTCTTGGGGTTGATGTCGGCGTGGATGTCCGTCTCCTGGCCGTAGCGCGAGCGCGCGGCCTTGGCGATGGCGTCTTCCATCGCCGCGATGACGATGCTGCGATCGATCGTCTTCTCGCGGGCGACCGCTTCGGCGATCTGCAGCAGCTCGAGCCGGTTTGCGCTGACGGCAACCATCAGTGCGTCTCCTTCGCTTTGGCATTGCCGCCCTTGGCCTTGCGGGCCGGCAGCTTCGATTGGGTCTTGTCGGCCTTGGGCTTCGCGAGCTTGCGCGGCTGCAAGGGTTTTGCCGCCTTGGCGGGGGCGGAAGCCTCGGCGGCTTCGGCGGCGAGATCGTCGAGCGCGCCGTCGGCCAATTCTTCCTCCGCATCCTCCAGCGCGCGGCCGGCGGCTTTCGCCCGGCGCAGCGCCTCGGTGATGAGGTCTTCCGTGAGGATCAGGCGGGCATCGCCGATATCGGCCACCGGCAGGCGCGAGACCGGATCTTCCCCGGCGGGCGCATCGGGGCGGCGCACCAGGGCGAGGCCGCCCTCGGTGCCGAGCAGGATGCCGCGGAAGCGCTTGCGGCCGTCCAGCGGCACGGCCATTTCCACCTTCACCTCATGGCCCGACCAGCGGTCGAAATCGGTGAGGCGCACCAGGGGCCGGTCGATGCCGGGGGAGGAGATTTCCAGGCGATAGGCGGAAGCGATGGGGTCTTCCACGTCCAGCACGGGGGAGACGGCGCGGGAGACCGCTTCGCAATCGTCGATGGTCATGGAGCCGTCGGGCCGCTCGGCCATGATCTGGAGCGTGCCGCCGTCGCGGGCCGTATGCTTCACGCGCACGAGGCGCATGCCGAGGCCGGCGAGCACGGGACCGACGATGCCGGCGACGCGCGCGGCCACACCCGTCTCGATGATGAGGCGGGGCTCGTTCAGGTCTGCGGTTTCCACACCGTGGGTCGCTTGCGTATCGGTCATGTCCCTCCGGGACGTCTTTCTTTTCCTGTGGCGCGGGTGCGCCGTGTTTTCAGCGGCACGCCTGCGCCGCACCTTGAGCCTGTCCGCCGCTTCCCCGCACCGGCTGCGCCCGAGGGGGCGGCGGCGCGGACGGGATCGAAGGCTTCGGAAACACAAGCGTGCGGGACTTCTGCGCCCCGCAGACGATCGCGTAAACGAAAATCGAGCGGGTCCCGGCCGGGGCCCACTCTCATCACCTTCGACGACGATGGCTCTGAGGTATCCCCGTTTGGGGACAGCGCTAATATAGACGGAACGGCGGGGGATGCAAGGGCGGGGGTTTGATACGCCCCCGTTGATCATTCCGCGGAGAAACTCGTACCTGCCTTTAGGCACTGACGCCACCCAACCAAATCATTCAAAAACATTTGGGGGCGGACCGGGCCACCTTTCAAGCGCAATACGAGATAATTTTTCCGCCCTATCTGTTATGTCCTCCTCGTTCCACGAAATTTTTTCAATTATTGAACGATTTAACTCAATATGCGTACTTTGCATGAGGCGCTTTTTTTCTTCGAATGGCAGGTTACTCAGGTTTGAGTTATACCCTGTTAAAGTTAAATTACCAATTGTATCTATGTATTTTGCATGAATATCTCGCGCCGATGGACCAAGAGCTTGTTGCCACGCGTCGGTTATAGTTTGTGGCATTACATGCTCGATGGTCGCTTGGCTGAGATCTGCCGGCTCGCGATGTGCAAATGATTCCTCTAGTGCGCATAAGATAAATCGGGTTGATCCTCGACCATATTGAGGCAATCTACAAAAACTATCTTTGAACTCCGCATCACCTGGGAAACGTCGCCCGCCCGCACCTGCAGACATAGAAGTGAGCAGCCAAGCCTCATGCGCTTCTGCCGGAAATTGTCGCGCCCACTGCAGGAATAGTTTATTCAATGCATTTGTCGGCAGACCTGCGACCGCGCGACGTATCACAAATGATTCAATCAAATTCAAACATTTTTCAAGAGCAACAACGTCAATTATACCAGACTCTCGAACATCCATTAATCTTAAAAGCAATGGATATGATGTTCCGACATCTAGTTCTTTCAAGTTTTGCAATTTTTTCCTTATTTTTGCATTTGACTCTAAGTTAGGCTCCAATATTTTGGCATAATAAATAGAAAATTTATTCATTTTAGAGATTTCTGACTCAACCTCTTCTGAGACACTCATACTTCTCAGCTTGGCCTTTGTCGCCGAATATATGCCTTTTTGATATATGTTCTCCCCTTCTTTCATTGCATAATGACGAAGAAATTCCGTGAGATTTTCATTAAGTCTGCCTTCCATTGGAACCCAATACTGTACATATATTCTTTCTTGCTCCCCTCCCGCAGCCATCGAATGCCGAAATCGCATTAAAAGATAATTTCGAACAAGATCAGCTTGCGTGAGTGGTTGACCTTTAAAATTTAAACTTTCAAATATTAAATACGGGTCATCTTCATCTCCTAAATTTATCATTACAACCTGCAGACTATGCTCAAGTGTTGTTAGTATTCTCTGCACGTCTACTGGATTTCCATCTAGATCAAACCCTTGATTTAACTTGGTTTTAAAAAACGAATACGCCTCAGACATAAGATTTTGATCGTCAACAATATGACGGTCTAAAACGATTGACTTATATACATCTCGGTCGATCTGTGTCGGGACGAATTTCAGTGTATCTTCGGCAGAGCGAAATCTATTCGTAAGATAAACTTCTTGAATTCGTGCCGATGTAACTTCATCGACGGAATCACGCAATGCCGCGAGAAATAACGAGATCGTGGTAAGTCGTTGTTGACCGTCAATTATCAAATATTTACTAACACCAACCGGAACGCTCCGCGCTGGAACCGAGACTATTGTTCCCATAAAATGAGTTGATCTATCCTCAGCATCATATTGAACTAATATATCATCCCACAAAGCTTGCCAGTTTACCTTTTTCCATGAGTAAGGACGCTGAAATAATGGGATAATATTTTGTTTTTCTCCGTTAAAATACTGAATAACCCCTGCCGGAGACGCTTCCATACTAATCCTCCCACGATTTATCGACGCGGAAACATAATAATAGAAGAAATTAAGAAGACAAGTCGGGTATATCTCTCGCTGACTATCGCGGAGAGCGTTTCAACTTCGAATGTTTTACCGCCCAAAACACAAATAAATGCCGTGGTCGAGCCAATCATAGGCATTCGTGCTAGGCGTAAAGGGATTACCCACTAGAAATTGATCCGCGACGGCCTGTTCGCAACCGTGATACCCCAGCACAAAAGAGGTATTCAGCCGATGCACTCAGGCGGCGCTCTTACGACGGAGGCGATTCTTGCGGGCATAATGACCCGTCAACTCGCCGTCTTTATCGACCACGCCTTCCTTCATCAGGAATTTACGCGCCTTCTTCGGGGTCGTGGCATGCTCAGCTCGCACGCGCTTCATCGCGTCGAGAAATTCCTTGAGATCATGCTCGGTCATCGCAGCACCGGAGAGTCGCACCAAACGCAGGGTTAATCACAAAACGCGATCACAACAGACCCACAATTTATGCGCTCTTGATTGCAGGTCAATGCACATAAGAGAGCGCAAAAGCTCCCTACCCCCGCACAAACTCCAGATACGTCGGCACGCGCCTTTCCTTGAGCGCCTTGGCCTCGTAGCGGGTGCCGGGCCAGCCGGCATAGGGCAGGCGCCAATCGTCCGCCGTGCGGGCTTGCCAAGTGAAGGCGCCGTGGGCGCGGATCTCGCGCAGGGTCCAGTCCACATAGTCCGGCACGTCGCTGGCGAAACGGAAGGTGCCGCGCGGCCTGAGCGCGCGGGCCAGCAGGTCCAGATTGTCTTGCCGCACGAAGCGGCGCTTCCAGTGGCGGCGCTTGGGCCAGGGGTCGGGATAGAGCAGGCTCGCGCCGGCGAGTGAGCCTTCGGGCAGGCGCGCCAGCAGCAGCGCCGCGTCGCGGTCGAACAGGCGCACGTTTTCGCGCGGCACCGCCTCCAGCGCGGTGACCGCCTTCACCATGCCGTTGAGAAAGGGCTCCACGCCGATGAAGCCGGTGCGCGGCGCCTCAGCCGCGCGGGCCAGCAGATGCTCGCCGCCGCCGAAGCCGATCTCCAGCCGCACCTCGTCCACCGCGCCGGCAAACAGATCGCGCAGGGACATTTCTGGGGTGATGGTATCGAGGTCGATCAGATAGCGCGGAAGAATATCGCGCAGGGTCGCCGCCTGGTTGGGCCGCAGCGGCTTGCCCACCCGGCGCCCGTAGAAGGCGCCCTTCTCGTCATATTCGGCAATCATGGGCCTTCGTTCTGAAACCGGCGGCACGCGGCAGGATTTTACCCCCGCGCCGAAGTTCGGGAACCACATTCGGCCGAATTCCCGCGGAGAAGCGCGGAGATCGCACGGAGAAGCGCCGGAAAAACACGTTCGGCGGGCGGGAAAGGCGCCCCGCCCGCCGACCGAAAATGTTTCACGTGAAACCTCAGAGCGCGGATTTCAGCGCGTCCACAAGGTCCGTCCGCTCCCAGGAGAAGCCGCCGTCGGCATCCGGCGTGCGGCCGAAATGGCCATAGGCGGAGGTGCGGGCATAGATCGGCTTGTTGAGGCCGAGATGCTCGCGAATGCCGCGCGGGCGCAGATTCACCACCTCGCGCAGGACCTTCTCCAGCTTGGCTTCTTCCACCTGGCCGGTGCCGTGCAGGTCCACATAGACCGCCAGCGGGTCAGACACGCCGATGGCATAGGCGAGCTGGATGGTGGCGCGGTCGGCAAGGCCGGCGGCAACCACGTTCTTCGCCAGATAGCGCGCGGCATAGGCGGCGGAGCGGTCCACCTTGGTCGGATCCTTGCCGGAGAAGGCGCCGCCGCCATGGGGCGCCGCGCCGCCGTAGGTGTCCACGATGATCTTGCGCCCGGTGAGGCCGCAATCGCCATCGGGCCCGCCGATCACGAACTTGCCGGTGGGGTTCACGTGCCACACCGTCTCGGGGGAAATCCAGCCTTCCGGCAAGGCCTTGGTGATGTAGGGCTCCACCAGCGAGCGCACGTCGTGGGAGGTGAGGTGCTCGTCCAGATGCTGGGTGGAGAGCACGATCTGCGTCACGCCGACCGGCTTGCCGTTCTCATACTGCACGGTGACCTGGCTCTTGGCGTCCGGGCCGAGGGCGCGGGTCTCGCCGGAGCGGCGGGCTTCCGAGAGCGTCTTCAGGATCTTGTGGGCATAGAAGATGGGGGCGGGCATCAGCTCGGGCGTCTCGCGCACGGCATAGCCGAACATGATGCCCTGGTCGCCGGCGCCTTCATCCTTGTTGCCGTCGATATCGACGCCCTGGGCGATGTCGGCGGACTGCGCATGCAGCACCACGTCGATATCGGCATTCTCCCAGTGGAAGCCGGCCTGCTCGTAGCCGATGTCCTTAATGGCAAGGCGCGCCTTGTGGGCGATCAGGTCCTTGGTGATGGTCGAAGGGCCGCGGGTCTCGCCGGCGATCACGACCTTGTTGGTGGTGGCGAGCGTCTCGGCCGCCACACGCACCTGAGAGGGATCAAAACCCTCCTCTTCCGACACGCGGAAGAAGGTATCGACCACCTCGTCCGAGATGCGGTCGCACACCTTGTCGGGATGGCCTTCGGACACGGACTCACTGGTGAACAAATAGGATTGACGCGACATCTGCTTCCTCTCGCCCACCGACGGAGCTCACGGGTGCTTGTGTCAAAGGGCCGCGAGCCGGTCAAGACCGACTCGCGTTGCTCGCAGCATTAGACCGGCCGCTCCGCGGCCTCCTCCTCGCCAGCGATCGCGGTCACCAGTTCCACGATTCGACGGCGGATCTTGGCGTCGGTGATGCGCATGAAATTGCGGGTCAGGACGAGGCCGTCGGATGTCGCAAGGAAATCCGAGACATAGGCAGGCGAGTGCGCTTCTCCGAAACCTTCGGAGTCGGTGGCCAGGGATGGGGCGCCTTCGAAGAAGAAGGCGACGGGCACGCTGAGTACGAGGGAAATCTGCTGCAATCGGCTTGCGCCGATCCGATTCGTGCCTTTTTCGTACTTCTGGATCTGCTGGAAGGTGATGCCGAGGCTCTCACCAAGCTTCTCCTGACTCATCCCAACCATCATGCGTCGCATACGCACACGGCTACCTACGTATTTATCAATAGGATTTGGCGCCTTCTTGGCCATGTTCTCTCCGGCTGGATCGGAAATGTGTCACACTTCGCATAGCGAAGGCTGCCCTGACGGCGCGAAGATACGCATACATGGTTGGCGCGTCGATCAACTTTTGCGTGCAGCTTGCATGATCCGCAAGCCTTCGACACTGAGGACGGCGGGTATAAGAATTAGAAGAAATATGGATAGGACGATGGAACTACCGGCGCGCGCAGCGGGTGGCGGATTCTCCAAGGCCTGAGGTAGGTATCCGTCCACCACGCCACGAATGTCCAATCCCAAATATGCGACAATCCGTCCCAGTGGGTCGATTATTGCGGAAATGCCCGTATTCGCCGCCCTCACCAAGGGCAAGCCTTCCTCGATCGCGCGGATACGCGCCTGCAAAAAGTGCTGGTGGGGGCCGGGCGTCTCACCGAACCAGGCATCGTTCGTCACGTTGAGCAGGAAACCGGGGCGCGGACCTTGCGGAATGACCGCGCCTGGAAAGATCGCCTCGTAGCAAATCAGCGGGCCGGCCAGGGGCGCACCGGGAATATTCAGCGCCCGCAGCGCATCCCCGGCCGAAAAGCCTCCCCTCACCCGGGTCAGTTGCTCCAGCCCCATGCGCTCCAGAAACGCTTGGAACGGCAGGTACTCGCCGAACGGGACGAGGTGAACCTTGTCGACGCTTTGCAAAACGGTGCCGTCCGCCGCGATCACCCGAATCGAATTGAAATAGGGCGAGATCTGCCCCTCGGGCGGGGCGCCGTAGCGCGCTGCGCCGGTGACCAGAACCAGATTGCGCGGCAAGCTCTCGCCGATCTTACGGGCCGCCCAGGGTTCGCGCTCGTAAAGGAAGGGAAAGGCGGATTCGGGCCAGATCAACAAGCTGACGTCCGTCAGACCACCGGGGTATCTCGCGCTCGTCTGGGCGCTCAACGCCAGGTAATCGTCCAGGATCGCCTCGCGCCTACCGTAAGCGAACTTCTCATCTTGTTGCAGAGCCGGCTGCATCACCCGCAGGTTGACGCCGGGCACCGAGCCGACATGGGTGCGGGCGAGCCTTAGGCTGCCGCCGGCATACATCGCACCCAGCACGATCACCGCCGCAGCGAGGAAGGCCAGATGGCGCGGGCGTACCGCTGCGGAAAATGCCAGCACCGGCGCCGAGAGCAGGAGGATGGTCACGAATGTCAGCCCGCCGATGCCGATGAGCGCCGCGCTCTGCGCCAAGGCGAGGTTCTCCGCCAGGGCATAGCCGAAGGTGTTCCAGGGAAAGCCGGTCAGCACATGGCCACGCAGCCATTCGGCGCCCCCGAGACCGGCGGAAAGGGCGCACAGGCGGGCTGGGCCGCGCGACCAGAGCAGGCGCGCGGCGAGCAGACCTAGGGCGGGAAACAGGGCGAGGCCCGCCGGCAGGCACACCACCGCTACCGGCAGGAGCCAGGCGAAGACATCGGCGTCCACCAGGAAAGCGGCACCGATCCACCATAGCGAGCACAGGAAATAGCCGAAGCCGAACCACCAGCCGATGGCGGCCGCGACGCGCCAGGGACGTGGCGTGCCGCGCCGTGTTCCGTCCAGCAACAGCACCAGCACGGGAAAGCTCACGGCCAGCACCGGCCACAGACCGAAGGGCGCGGTGGACAGTGCCGCAAGGGCACCGGCCGCAAAGGCCACGGCAAGGCGGCGCCACCCCTCGAGCGCGCTCACCCTCCGGGCGAGGTGGTCCAGCTTCAGGGCAAGGCGCGTCACGCCTGCTCGCCGTCCGAAGCCTCTGCCACGTCGTTCCCCTCGTGCGCGGGCGGAATGATACGCAGCATCTTCACCCGGCGCGGGTCCGCATCGAGCACTTCGACGCTATGGCCGCCGGGCAGGGAAATGATCTCGCCCACCGACGGTACCCGCGCGGCGAGGGTGACGATGAGGCCACCGAGGGTGTCCACTTCATCTGCAACGTCGGCGGGGGCGAAGTCCTCCCCCAGCACGTTGAGCACATCTTCGAGCGGGGTGCGCGCATCCGTGACGAAGCTGCCGTCGGCCTGGCGCTGAATCAGCGCGGCTTCGTCGTCGTGCTCGTCCTCGATCTCGCCGACGATCTCCTCGACCACATCCTCGATGGAGACCAGCCCGTCGGTCCCGCCATATTCATCGATCACCAGGGCGAGATGGGTGCGCGCGGCCTGCATGGACACCAGCAGATCCACCGCCGGCATGGACGGCGGGACATAAAGCAACCGCCGCACCAGGCCGGCGTCGGTCAGCGATTGGCGCAGATCGACCTTCGAAAGATCGATTTCCTTGTCGGCGGGATGGTCTTCCGCGCCGTCCGGCAGCGGACCCGTCATGAAGGAGAGAAGGTCCCGGATGTGGACCATGCCGACCGGGTCGTCCAGATCGTCATCGAACACGACAAGGCGGGAATGGGCGGCGTTGGCGAAGGCCACCATCAATTCGCCGAGCGACACGTCCTTCTGGATCGCCACGATCTCGGACCGCGGAACCATGATATCGCCGATGCCGACCTCCTTCAGATGGAGGATGTTGCGTAGCATCTTGCGCTCGGATGGCGAAAACTCGCTCACCTCCCCGGAGCTTCCGCCTGCCTCCTCAAGCACCTCGACGAGGTCGGTGCGCAAGGAGCCATGGGGTCGGAACGTCCCGAGGAGGGCACGCAATCGATCGATGAAACTTTGCGGCTCCGCTGAGGCGGGGTCGCTCGACTGGTCGATGTTGGACATGGTCTCCCTTTGGGGTCGGCCTCAAGTTTCCGCGGGCAACGCATAGGGGTCGGAGATGCCGAGCCCCTCCAGGATGCCACGCTCCATTTCTTCCATTTCTTCCGCCTCGGCGTCGTCCTCATGGTCGAAGCCGAGCAGATGCAGCGTGCCGTGCACGACGAGATGCACCAGATGATCCTGCGGGCGCTTGTCTTCCGCCTGCGCCTCCGCGAGCACGGTCTCCAGCGCCACGATGACATCGCCCAATGGCTCGGGCGTGACATCCTCCGGCACCTCGGCGGCGGGGAAGGACAAAACGTTGGTCGCCTTGTCCTTGTCGCGCCATTGCCGGTTGAGCACGCGGATGCGCGCATCGTCCGTCAGCGTCACGCTCATCTCGGCCGCACGCTCGAACGCATCCCCGCAGGCGGCGAGCGCCGCCTGGGCGGCCCGCTCGGCCAGCGCAGACGCGTCCGGCACGCCATCCCAGCGCTGGTCTTCGACCAGCACGTCGACGGCGAACCGGTCCGGCGCAGGTGCGATCGATGCGGCGGGCGCCATCTCAGCCCGCCTTGGCGGCAATACGCGCCGCCTCATGGGCCTCGTAGGCGCCAACGATGCGGCCCACCAATTCGTGACGCACCACGTCGGCCGCCTTGAACTGGGTGATGCCGACGCTCTCGATCCCCTCCAGCAGCCGCACGGCCTCGGCGAGGCCCGAGGTCTGGCCCATGGGCAGATCGGTCTGGCTGGCGTCGCCGGTCACGATCATGCGGGAATTTTCGCCCAGACGGGTGAGAAACATCTTCATCTGCATGGAGGTGGCGTTCTGCGCCTCGTCCAGGATCACCGCCGCATTGGAGAGCGTGCGCCCGCGCATGAAGGCGAGCGGGGCGATCTCGATCTCGCCGGTCTGCAGGGCCCGCTCGACGAAGGCGCGGTCCATCAGGTCGTAGAGCGCGTCATAGATCGGGCGCAGGTAGGGATCGACCTTCTCCTTCATGTCGCCGGGCAGGAAGCCGAGCCGCTCGCCCGCCTCCACCGCAGGCCGCGAGAGGATGATGCGATCCACCATGCGCCGCTCCAGCAGGTGGACGGCGTAGGCGACGGCGATCCAGGTCTTGCCGGTGCCGGCCGGGCCGGTGCCGAAGTTCAGCGTGTTGCGCTTCAGGGCGCGGATATAGGCATCCTGCGCGGCCGTGCGCGCCCGCACCGGGCGGCGGCGCAGCTGGATCTCGTCGAACGCCTGGCCCTCGGCGGGGTCGAAATCGAACAGCGAGCCTTGGGCCACCGCCTCGCGGATGGCGCCCTCCACGTCGCCGACGCTGATGTCGCGGCCGCGCTTGAGGGTCTCGTAGAGATGCTCCAGCACCTTGCGCGCCTGCTCGCAGCCCTCGCGCCCGCCCTCCAAGCTGACATGATTGCCGCGCGAATCCGCCTTCACGCCGAGCTTGCGCTCGATCAGCGCGAGGTTGCGCCCGTAATGGCCGAACAGCAGCGTCGCCAAGCGGTTATCATCGAAGGCGAGAACCACCTGGGCGGGGGTATCTTCGCCATTGATGGCCCAGGGATCGCTGATGGCCGCCCGCGCGGGGGCCTGCGCCGAAGGAGAAGGACGGTCTTTATCGGCGCCTGATCTTCGCAATGCTCAAGCCTCCATGGCAGCGAACGCGGATGCGTGCGCGGGCGAGGGAACAGCAATGACGCGGCCCGCAAGGCTGTTCGGCCCCACGTCCGTGATGGTGACGGTGACGAAATCGCCGATGCCGACCGGCGGGTTGCTCACCACAACCGACTGGAGATAGGGCGAGCGGCCGATGAACTGGCCTTCCTGGCGCCCCGGCTTTTCCAGCAGCACATCCAGGGTGCGGCCGAGGCACGAGCGATCGAAGGCGCGCTTGGAGGCTTCCAGCGCCTGCTGAAGGCGCGCGAGGCGCGCGGTCTTCACCTCTTCCGGCACCTGGCCTTCCAGATCGGAAGCGGGCGTGCCGGGACGCGGGCTGTATTTGAAGGAATAGGCCCCGGCGAAGCCAACTTCGCGCACCAGCTCCATGGTCTCCTCGAACTCCGCATCGGTCTCCCCGGGGAAGCCGACGATGAAGTCCGTCGAAAGCGCCATGTCGGGCCGTGCGGCGCGCATGCGGGCAACGATATCGAGGAACACGTCCTTGCCGTGCTTGCGGTTCATGGCCGCCAGCACCCGGTCCGAGCCCGATTGCACCGGCAGGTGCAGATAGGGCATCAGCGCGGGCAGGTCGCGGTGGGCGGCGATCAGGTCCTCGCCCATGTCGCGCGGATGGCTGGTGGTGTAGCGCAGCCGCGCGATGCCCGAAATGTCGGCCAGCGCATAGACGAGGCGCGCGAGGGTCCACACCGCGCCATCCGGGCCGAGGCCGTGGAAGGCGTTCACATTCTGGCCGATCAGCGTCAGCTCGCGCACGCCCTGGTCGGCGAGGCGCCGCGCCTCCGCCAGGATCTTCGCCACCGGCCGGGAGACCTCGGCGCCGCGGGTATAGGGCACCACGCAGAAGGTGCAGAACTTGTCGCAGCCTTCCTGCACCGTGAGGAAGGCGGTCGGCCCGCGCTTGCGGGTGGCGGCATCGCTCGGCGCGGGAAGATGGTCGAACTTGTCCTCGACGGGGAAGTCGGTGTCTACCGCCCGCACGCCGGCCTTCACCTGCGCCAGCAGCTCGGGAAGGCGGTGATAGCTCTGCGGCCCCACCACAAGATCCACCACCGGCGAGCGGCGCATGATCTCGGCGCCTTCCGCCTGGGCGACGCAGCCGGCGACGGCGATCAGCGTGTCCCGCCCCTCCTCGGCCTTGGCTTTGCGCAGGCGCCCCAGCTCGGAATAGACCTTTTCAGCCGCCTTCTCGCGGATATGACAGGTGTTCAGGATGACGAGATCGGCATCCGCCGGATCGTTCGTCTCCACATAGCCCTCGTTCGCCAGCGTGTCGGCCATACGATTGGAATCGTAGACGTTCATCTGGCATCCGAAGGACTTCACATAAAGCTTGCGGGGTTCGTGCATGTTTCGCGTTCTGCCAACTCCACCATCGCGCATGGGCGCGACGCTCCCGTGACGCCTGCGCAGTCCGCCCCCGATTGAAAACCTGGAACGTTCGTCTTACCGGCAAATTGGCGTTTTGGGAACTCAGACCGCGGGTGCACGGCCCATCAAACTCGTTTCGCTGAGCCGCCGCACGGCCTCTTCGCTCGCCTTGGTCACGGCCTTGCGATCCGCAGCGCCGTCGAGATCCTCAGGCTCACCGAACGTGATCTCCACGTCGATGGCCCCCTGCCGCAGCACTTCCAGCAGATGGGGTGCGAGGTCCATGTCGCCGAACCAGGCGGCGATGCCCCGGTGCGACCGGCCCATGGGAATGCCTTGAATCTTCACATAGGCGACGCACACGGGCTGAACCAGCACCTTGCCATTGGCCTCGAAGGTCTCGCGCACCGCGCCCACCAGCGCCGAGCGAAACGGCAGGATCCGGTTGCCGTCGCTCGAGGTGCCCTCGGCGAACAGCACCACGGGATCGCCCTCCGAAAGCCGCGCGGCGATGGCGGAGTTCACTTTTCCGGTGGCATGGCGGCGCTGGCGATCGACGAAGATGGTGCGCTGGAAGGCTGCCAAAAGGCCGATCAGGGGCCAGCGCGAAACCTCGCTCTTGGCGACGAAGACCAGTGGCGTCAGGGACCCCAGCACGCAGATGTCGAGCCAGGAGGCGTGGTTCGACAATAGCAGCAGCGGACGGCCCGCGGCCGGGGCGCCCCGCACATGGCTGCGCACGCCGATCAGGAACAAGACAATGCGATGATAAAGCAGGGGAATCGAGCGTCGGCTGGGCAGATGCAGCTTGAGCGAAAGCCATTGCAGCGGAATGCCGATGACCGTGACGAGACCGACCAGTGTCAGGATCACGCCCACGCGCACGGTATCGAAGAAGCGGCCGAGGCGCGGCTGATCCGGCCCGAGATCCGGCATCGGCTCCGCATCGAAGCTGGAGCGCTGCATCGGTTCTGCCGAATGGCCAAAGAACGAGCGCTGCTTGCGCGGGCGCTTCGGCCGGCCGCCGGCCAGCTCGTCGAAGATATTTCCGTCATCCTTGGAAGCGGTCACGACGGCTCCTCGTCTAGCGGCAGCACATGCAGTTCCAGGCGATGTCCGACGAGGCGATAGCCGAGACGACGCGCGATCTCTTCCTGCAGCCGCTCGATCTCCTCGGAGCGGAACTCGATCACCTTGCCGCTGCGCAAATCGATGAGATGGTCGTGATGCTCCTCCGGCACCGGCTCGTAGCGGGCGCGGCCGTCGCCGAACTCGTGGCGCTCGATGATGCCGGCATCCTCGAACATCTTGACCGTGCGATAGACGGTGGAGATGGAAATGTTGTCGTCGATGGCGCTGGCACGGCGATACAATTCCTCAACGTCGGGATGATCTTCCGCCGCCGTCAGCACGCGCGCGATCACCCTGCGTTGATCGGTCATGCGCATGCCCTTGGCGGAGCAAGCGTGCTCGATAGCACTAATGGTGTCGCTCAAGAGCCAATCCTCACTCAAGTCGCCGCTCTTATCGCCGCCCGCGCCTGTCCCCGCAAGGCGACGATCGCCCCTGCAACCCTAGGTCACAGATCGCGGCGCATCACCAGGGCATCCGTGCCACCGGCATAATAGCCTTTGCGGCGGCCGCGCTCCACATAGCCGAGGGCACGATAAAGTCGCAACGCGGGCTGGTTGCTTTCCTCCACCTCCAGGTGGGAAACCGTGACCCCCTCGCAGACCAGCCGCCGCAAGTGATGGTCCAGCAGTAGCGCGCCATATCCCTTGCCCCGTGCGGACGGCAGCATGGCGACCGAGAGAATCTCCGCTTCCGGCGCCACCACATGGGACAGGACGAAGCCGACCGGCGGCGTTTTCGGGGCGGCGCACAGCAGGTGCGCGCGCGCCGCGCGCTCGCTCAGCAGGCGCTCGAACTCGTCCACCCCCCATCCGCGATGGAAGGAAGCGGCATGGATGCGGGCAAGATGCTCGCTGTCCCGCGCTTCGGCGGCGCGGATATAAGGCGGCCGGGGTGGCCGCGAGAACAGGCTCAGCAGGCTCACCGGCGTGCGATCCGCGCCCCGTCCTGGGGCTTGGCATCGGGCGCGCGCAGATACAGCGGGCGCGGCTCGGCACGCGCCGGGTCCGCCACGGCGCCGAGTCGCGCGACCCAGGCCACATCTGGCGCCGGCTGCACATCCACGCTGAACGGCGCCGTCTCGCCGGGCGGCCAGGCCTCCGCCACCAGCGCGGCACCCGAGCCGACGAGCCGGATGGCGCCGATCGCGGCGGAGCGGGCCGCGTCCTTCGCCGCCATGATGCGCGGCGCGATCAAGGTGCGCCCGCCGGCACCGAACATCTGCAGGAACACATGGCCGTGGCGGGCATCGATGGCGCTGACCACCGGCAGGCTGTCGTCCATGGCGAGGAACGGCGCGGCGAGGGCCGCCAATGTGGTGACGCCGACCACCGGGCGGCGCGCCGTCAGCCCGAATCCCCGCGCGGCCGAAAGTCCCACCCGCAGGCCCGTGAAGCTGCCGGGCCCCACGGTGACGGCGATGCGGTCGAGGTTCGGAAAATCCAGGCCGGCGTCCGCCATCACCTGTTCGACGATGGGAATAAGCGCCTCGGCGTGGCCGCGCTCCATGAGCAACGAATCGCCCGCGACGATGGTGTCGCTTTCCGCGTCCAGCACGGCCACCGAACAGGCGGTCAGTGCGGTATCTATGGCAAGAACTAGCATGATGATTGTGGACGCCCGAATCCCGCGTTCACAATCCATCGAAAACGCATCTGACGGAAGGGGATAGTGCCAAATCCCCGTCCGTGCCGCAAATTAGCGGGGCACAGCTCAGATCGGGCGCACCTCGATCACTTCGGGCACGAAGTGGCGCAGCAGGTTCTCGATGCCGTTCTTCAGCGTCGCGGTGGAAGACGGGCAACCCGAGCATGAGCCCTTCATGTTCAGGAACACGACGCCTTCCTTGAAGCCGCGGAAAGTGATGTCGCCGCCGTCATTGGCCACCGCCGGGCGCACCCGCGTCTCGATCAAATCCTTGATGGTCGCGACCGTGTCCGTATCCGCCTCGGCGAAGAATTCGTCCGCATCGTCGCCATCCGCCGCCGCGCCATCGGCGAGCACCGGCACGCCGGACATGAAATGCTCCATGATGGCGCCCAGGATCGCGGGCTTCAGATGGGCCCAATCCCCCTCGGTCTTGGTGACGGTGATGAAATCCGAGCCAAGGAACACGCCGCCCACGCCGTCCACGTCGAACAGGCGCTGGGCAAGCGGAGACCGGCTGGCCTCGTCGGAGGTCTTCAGATCGAGCGTGCCCTCGCCGAGCACATCGCGGCCCGGCAGGAACTTCAGCGTCGCCGGATTGGGCGTCGGCTCCGTCTGGATAAACATGAGTCGCATCCTTGCGGGAAAGGGGCGCGGCGGAGCCGCTTGTATGGCCATAAGATAAGGTGTGGCGGGGCAAACGAAAAGGGCGGGTCCCAAACCGGGATGGTCCCATACGGCAGATCGGAACGCGAAGCGAACGAACCACGACCGAATCACTGTGGTCTGCCGATATGCTTTTGTTCTCCCCTTGAGCCCGATGACCTTGCGGGAGATGTCGGCCATTCCCATCCTATGGAGGAGTTGAAGAGGCGGCTGGGCCGCCTTGCGGAGGAGAGAATGAATTATCTGAAGACGGCGATCCTGCTGGCGGGCTTGACCGCTCTGTTCATGGCCGTCGGCTTCGCCCTCGGAGGCACGAGCGGCATGTTCATCGCGTTCCTGGTCGCGGCGGCCATGAACGTGTTCAGCTATTGGAATTCGGACAAGATGGTCCTGCGCATGTACGGCGCGCGGGAAGTGGACGACCGCACCGCACCGGAGCTGGTGTCCATGGTGCGAGAGCTGGCGGCGCGGGCGCAATTGCCCATGCCGAAGGTCTATATCATGGACAATTCCCAGCCGAACGCCTTCGCCACCGGGCGCAATCCGCAGAATGCCGCGGTTGCCGCCACCACCGGCCTGCTGCAGATGCTCACCCGCGAAGAGGTGGCGGGCGTGATGGCGCACGAACTGGCGCACATCAAGCATCATGACACGCTGACCATGACGATTACCGCCACCTTCGCGGGTGCCATCTCCATGCTGGCGAATTTCGGCTTGTTCTTCGGCGGCGGCAACCGGGAGAACAATTCGCCCTTCGGCATGGTCGGCACCATTCTCATGGCGATCCTCGCCCCCATCGCCGCCATGGTGGTGCAGATGGCCATTTCCCGCTCGCGCGAATATGTGGCGGACCGCACCGGCGCGGAGATCTGCGGCCATCCGATGGCGCTCGCCGCCGCGCTCGCCAAGATTTCCGGCGCCGCGCATCAGATCCCGAACTACGAGGCCGAGGGCCACCCGGCCACCGCCCATATGTTCATCATCAATCCCCTCTCCGGCGAGCGGATGGACAATCTATTCTCCACCCACCCGGCCACCGAGAACCGCATCGCCGCCCTGCGCCAGCTGGCGCAGGAGATGGGCTCCCGCGGCTTCGCGACCGCCCCCGCCGCCGCACCCGTCGGCGGCACGCCGCGCGGGCCCTGGGGCGGCGCGGGCAATGCGCAGCGGCGCGGCCCCTGGGGCTGATAGGGCGGGGCGGAAACACCCGGTTCAGGCAGAATTGACGCTTCGAAAGGGTACGGAAACCATTGGAACGGTTGCCAAGCGCGCCGCATGGTTCTAGGTGCGCGCAATGAAAACCCCGTCCCACCCGAGATCCGCCGCCCGAACCGCGTCCCGGTCGCCCGAGCGGCGCCCCCCGGAAGCTGCCGGCCTGCGCGCCCGCCTGGTCGCCGCCGATGCCCTGGACCGGGTGCTGCGCGGCGGCACCGCGCTGGAGGACGCGCTCGACAATGCTGCCGGCCTCGAGCCGCGGGACCGGGCGCTCGCCTTCCGCATCGTCGCCACCGCCCTGCGCCGCCTCGGCACCTTGCGCGCGGTGGTCGGCCCCATGCTGGACCGCGGCTTTCCGAAATCCGCGCCCAAGGTCGAAACCGTGCTTCTGGTGGGCGCGGCACAGATCCTGTTCATGGACGTTCCGGATCATGCGGCGGTCGGCCTGTCGGTCGAGATCGCACGTGGCGACGGCACCACCTCGGGCTTTGCCGGCCTGATCAACGCGGTGCTGCGCCGCCTGACGCGCGAAGGCGCCGCGCGCCTCGCCGCCATCGATACCGTTGCCGCCGATACGCCCGACTGGCTGCGCCAGCGCTGGGCCAAGGCCTATGGCGCCGAACGCGCCGCCGCGATCTGCGCCATGCATGCCCACGAGCCGGCGCTCGATCTCACCGTGAAATCCGATCCCGAAGGCTGGGCGCAGAGACTGGGGGGCGAGGTACTGCCCACCGGTAGCGTGCGCATCCTCCATGCTGGCCCGGTACGGGCGCTGCCCGGCTATGAGGACGGTGAATGGTGGGTGCAGGACGCCGCAGCCGCCCTCCCCGCCCGCCTGCTCGGCGATGTGAAGGGCCTGAATGTCCTGGACCTCTGCGCTGCCCCCGGCGGCAAGACCGCCCAGCTCGTCGCGGCGGGTGCCCAGGTGACCGCGCTCGACCGCTCCGGCCAGCGCCTGGTGCGCCTCTCCGAAAATCTGGCCCGCCTCAAGCTTTCGGCCGAAGTCGTCGAGGCGGATGCGGCGGAATTTTCCGGCGGCCCTTATGACGCGATCCTGCTCGATGCGCCCTGCACCGCCACCGGCACCCTGCGCCGTCACCCGGATATCGCCTGGAACAAGCGTCCGGGCGATATCGCCGGCCTCGCCGAGCTCCAGGGCCGGCTGCTGGACCACGCGCTCGACCTGCTCAAACCCGGCGGCGTGCTGGTCTATTCCACCTGCTCGCTGGAGCCGGAGGAAGGCGAAGCGCAGATCGCCCGCCTGCTTTCCGCCCGTCCCGACGCGGAAAGAGCCCCGCTGACACCAGAAGATGTGCCCGGCCTCGCCGCGTTCATCACTCCTCAAGGTGATTTGCGCACTCTGCCCAGTGATTGGGTGCGGGGAGAGCCGGAACGGTCCGGCCTCGACGGCTTCTTTGCCGCACGGATAGTGAAAGGCGGCACGCGCCGTCGGGGGTAGTCACCAGGCATGACCCGCGGAGCCCTGGCAGAACGCATGCGCCTCGCGGCCTTCGTCGCGGGGCAGGGCTGGCGCATGTTCCTTGCGCGCCTGCCCGGCCTGCCGCTGTCCATCGGCCGGGTGAGCATTCCGGTGCCCGAGCGCCTGCTTATCGCCCCGCAGGACCTGCGCACGGGCGACGCCACGCGGGCCAGCGAGATTTATGCCGGGCGATTCGCCTTCGCCGGCAAGATCGCCCTGCTGGACGGGCGCACGCCGTTCGAGCTGGAGCCCCCCTCGCACGAATGGGCGCAGACGCTGCACGGCTTCGGCTGGCTGCGTCATCTGCGGGCGGCCAGCACCACCATCGCCCGCGCCAATGCCCGCGCCATCGTCGGGGATTGGATTCGCAATCCCGGCGAAGCCCGCGCCATCGCCGCCGAGCCGGAGGTGACGGCCCGCCGCATCATCTCCTGGCTCACCCAGGCGCCGTTCATCCTCCAGGACGCGGACCACGAATTCTATCGCCGCTTCATGCGCAGCCTCGCCCGGCAGGTGCGCCACCTGCGTCGCAGCGCGATCGCCGCGCCGGACGGCTATCCGCGCCTGATTTCCGCGATCGCCCTGGTGTTCGCCGGCCTGTGCATGTCGGACCAGAGCCGGCTGCTCAAGGTCTCCCAGCGGCGCCTGGAAGAGGAGTTGGACCGGCAGATCCTGCCGGACGGCGGCATCATCACGCGCAATCCCGAAAGCCTCATCGCTTTGCTGCTGGACCTGCTGCCCCTGCGCCATGCCTTCGCCGCGCGCAACCAGCCGGCCCCGCAGGCGCTGATGAACGCCATCGATCGCATGATGCCCATGCTGCGCTTCTTCCGGCATGGAGACGGTGCCTTCGCCCATTTCCACGGCATGGGCCACACCGCCGCCGACCAGTTGGCGACCATTCTCGCCTATGACGATGCGCGCGGCGCGCCGGTCGCCAATGCGCCCCATTCCGGCTTCCAGCGGCTCGACGCCAAGGGCAGCGTGCTGATCGCCGATACCGGCATCGCCCCGCCGCTGGCCGCCGGCTGGGAGGCGCACGCGAGCTGCCTCGCGTTCGAATTCTCCAGCGGGCGCAACCGCATCTTCGTCAATTGCGGGATGACCGCGATGAACCGCGAGACCTGGTGGCAGGTCGCGCGCGCCACCGCCGCCCATTGCACCGCGGTGATCGGCGACACCTCCTCCGCCCGTTTCTTGCAATGGAAATGGCTTGGAAGGCTCGTCGGTTTCCCCATCGTCTCGGGCCCAACAACCGTGCCGGTGCAACGGGGCAAGCGAGAGGATGCCCTCATGCTGCGCGCGAGCCACGATGGCTATGCCGCGAGCTTCGGCGTCGTCCACCAGCGTTCGTTCCGCCTGGCGAGCGAGGGCGCGCGGCTCGATGGCGAGGATCTGTTCAAACCGGCGGAAGGCGCGCCGGCCACCTTGCCCGCCACCGCCTTCGCCATCCGCTTCCACCTGCATCCGAGCGTGACGGTGGAGCGGCTCGACGATCCGAGCACCGTGCTGCTGGCCCTCCCCGGCGGGGAAGCCTGGGCCTTTCTCGCGCCCAATCAAAGCGTTCTGCTGGAAGAAAGCATTTATCTCGCGGCCCCGGACGGCCCGCGCCGCACCGTGCAGCTGGTGATTTCCGGCTCGCTCGCCGAAACCGGTCGCGTGCTGTGGACGCTGGTGCGCACCCGCGAGCGCCAACCCCCGCTTCCCGTGGGGGGCAGCTCTTCCGCCCGCACCCGGTGACGGCGACCGCCACTCCGTGATAGGGCGGGCGCAATTTAGATCCGGAGTTGCCCCATGCCCGCCGACGTGCGCCCCGTCACCCGTGCCCTGATCTCGGTGTCCGACAAAGCGGGCCTGATCCCCTTCGCCACCGCGCTGGTCAAGACCGGCGTGCAGCTGGTCTCCACGGGCGGCACCGCCAAGGCCCTGGCGGACGCCGGCCTTGCCGTGGTGGATGTGGCGGACCTGACCGGCTATCCGGAAATGATGGACGGCCGGGTGAAGACCCTGCATCCCCGCGTGCATGGCGGCATCCTGGCGATCCGCACCGATCCCGGCCACCAGGCTTCCATGGCCGAGCACGGCATTCCCCCCATCGACCTGGTCGTGGTCAATCTCTATCCCTTCGAAGCCACGGTCGCGCGCGGCGCCGATTTCGATGAAACCATTGAAAACATTGATATTGGCGGTCCGGCTCTCATCCGCGGGGCGGCCAAGAACCACAATGACGTGGCAGTGGTGGTGGATGTTTCCGACTATTCCGCCGTGCTGGCGGAAATCGAGCTGCATGGCGGCACGACCCTGGCCCTGCGGCGCAAGCTGGCGCAGACCGCCTATGCCCGCACCGCCGCCTATGACGCGGCCATTTCCAACTGGTTCGCGGTCGAGGTGAAGGCCGAGGCGCCCTCCTATCGTGCGGTCGGCGGCAAGCTGATCGAGGCCCTGCGCTATGGCGAAAATCCGCACCAGACGGCGGCCTTCTACGCCACCTCCGAGCAGCGGCTAGGCGTTGCCACCGCCCGGCAGGTGCAGGGTAAGCAATTGTCGTTCAACAATATTAACGACACGGACGCGGCCTTCGAATGCGTCGCGGAGTTTCACCCTGCCCGCACCGCCGCGGTGGTGATCGTGAAGCATGCCAACCCCTGCGGGGTCGCCGAGGGAAGCTCGTTGGCGCAGGCCTATGCCAAGGCGCTGGCGTGCGATCCGGTCTCGGCGTTCGGCGGCATCATCGCTGTCAACCGGACCCTGGATGCCGAAGCGGCGCGGGCGATGGTGGAGATCTTCACCGAGGTGATCGTCGCTCCCGACGCCACCGACGAAGCGATTAACCTCATAGCCGCAAAGAAGAATCTGCGCCTGCTGCTGACCGGCGGCCTGCCCGATCCGCGCAGCCCCGGCCTCAATGTGCGCACCGTCGCGGGGGGGCTGCTGGTGCAGAGCCGGGACAATGCCTCCATCGACGATTTGGACCTCAAGGTGGTCACCCGCCGGGAGCCGACCGAGGCCGAGCTGACCGACATGCGGTTCGCCTTCCGCGTGGCTAAGCATGTGAAATCAAACACAATTATCTATGCCAAGGACCTCGCCACGGTGGGCATCGGGGCGGGCCAGATGAGCCGGGTGGATTCCGCCCGCATCGCCGCCCGCAAGGCCCAGGACGCCGCCGAGGTGGCCGGGCTGACGGTGCCGCTGACCAAGGGCTCCGTGGTCGCCTCCGACGCCTTTTTCCCCTTTGCGGACGGGCTGTTGGCCGCCGTCGAGGCGGGCGCCACGGCGGTCATCCAGCCGGGCGGATCGATGCGCGATGCGGAGGTGATCGCCGCCGCTGACGCTGCCGGCCTCGCCATGGTGTTCACCGGCGTGCGCCACTTCAAGCACTGACGAATCGCGCGGAAGAGCCTTCCTCCGCGTCTTCTCCGCACTGTTCGGGGCGATTTCCGCGCTTTTCGGCGCATGTTTGCCGGTGGCGCTTCGGTGCGACCGGCACGCCGGGCGCTCTTGCGGTGAATCAAAGCCATTTGCCGGCGTTTCGCGCACGATCCCGCATCATGAATGCAGACCTGCTCGCACGCGCCGGCCGCCCGGTGCCGCGCTACACCTCCTATCCCACCGCCCCCCATTTCGGCCCCGAGGTCGATGCCGCGACCTATGCCGGGTGGCTCGGCGCGATCCCGGCGGAGGTCCCGGCCTCGCTGTACCTGCATGTGCCGTTCTGCGCGGAGCTGTGCCTCTATTGCGGTTGCCACACCACGGTGGCGCGGGGGATGACGCCGCTTGTGGCTTATGCGGCCCGGCTGATCGAGGAGATCGAGCTCGTGACCGCGCACCTGCCCGGCCGGCTGGAGGTGGGGCATCTGCATTGGGGCGGCGGCACGCCGACCATGCTCGGCAATCCCGATTTCCTACGCATCATGGCGCTGTTGCGCGCGCGCTTCGCGCTCCGGCCTGACGCCGAGGTCGCCATCGAGATCGACCCGCGCGTGATGGACCAGGCCAAGGTGGATACGCTCGCCGCCGCCGGCATCAACCGGGCGAGCCTCGGGGTGCAGGATTTCGATCCGCGGGTCCAGGAGGCGATCGGTCGCCGGCAAAGCTTCGCCGAAACCGCCGCCGTCGCCGATGCCCTGCGCAAGGCCGGCATCGACGCCATCAATCTCGATCTGATCTATGGCCTGCCGCACCAGAGCGTCGCCTCCGTCACGCGCACCCTCGGCGATGCCCTGGCCCTTGAGCCGAGCCGCATCGCGGTGTTCGGCTATGCCCATGTGCCCTGGATGAAGAAGCACCAGGCGCTGATCCCGGAAGCCGCCTTGCCCGGCCCCGCCGCGCGATTGGAACAGGCGGAAACAATCGCGAACCTGTTAAATGAAGCCGGCTATGTATCCATTGGGCTCGACCATTTTGCCCGCCCAGACGATGCCATGGCGCGCCGCGCCGAGGCCGGCACGCTGAAGCGCAATTTCCAGGGCTACACCACCGACGACGCCCCCGTGCTGCTGGGATTCGGCCCCTCGGCGATCGGCGCCCTGCCCCAGGGCTATGTGCAAAACCTGCCGGCGACCCCCCGATGGCACCAGACCATCGCCCAGGGAGAGCTGCCGATCGCCCGTGGCCGCGCCTTGACGGCCGACGACCGGCTGCGGCGGGCGGTGATCGAGCGGCTGATGTGCGATCTCGCGGTGGATCTGGATGCCGTGTGCGCGGCCCATGGCGCCGAGGCCGGAATGTTCGCGGACGAACTTGCCGCCCTCGATCCCCTGATCGCCGACGGCCTGGCGGTGCGGGACGGCGCCTGCGTGCGTGTGCCTGAGCCCGCGCGGGCCTTCACCCGCACGGTCTGCGCGGTGTTCGACGCCTATCTCGCCCCGCAGCCGGACGCGGGCGCGCCGCCACGACGGCATGCGGCGGCGGTGTGAGGCCAGTGGATCGTCAGTCCGCGCGGGTGCACCGGACATCAGGTGGCGACTTTTCTTGTGGTCGGATCGTAATGAAGAGGCGCGTCCATCGGCGGGCACCCTCGGTGCCGCGTGCACGAATCGGGACCATGCAGAAGGATGCCCTGGCGGGCGGACGCCGGCCCCTCAAGGGGGCGTGGCTCCAAACGGCGGGACCGCGCGTGCGCCTTTTCGGTGCAAGCGCCCCATCCCCGCGCGTGTCCCGGCCATCCCGCCAGCGCTGGCAGACAACCGGCCGGCGAGGCCCGGTGCCCGAGGCGACATGAATTGCCGGGACGCGCCCGGGGAAGAAAGCGATGCCTGATGCGCAGTGCCCCATCGACAAGACGGCGGGGCTATGGGGTGAACTCAAGCTTAAGCTTGGCGCCGACCTTACACCTTTCCGGCGAAAGCGAAAGGCCCCCGCCTCAGCTGTCGAGGCGGCGCAGCGCGTTGCGGTCGCGCAGCACGATGCAGCGGGAGGACGGCAGGGCGATGGTCGCCGAACCCTCAAGCTGAGTCAGGGTGCGCGAGACGGTCTCGATGGTGAGGCCGAGATAATCGGCGATATCCTGGCGCGACATGGGCAGATGCACTTCGCTGACATCGGCCGGGCTGGAGCGGCGGGCAAGGTCGAGAAGGAAGGTCGCCACCCGCTCCTGCGCGGTCTTGCGGCCAAGAAGCAGCAGATGGTCCTGCGCGCGGTGCAATTCGGTGAAGGTCAGGTTCCAGATGGCGCGGGACAAGGTGCTGTCGTCCACCGCCCGGCTGAACAGCAGGGAGCGCTTCACCCGCGCCAGCCGGCAGTCGGTCACGGCCTCGGCGGAAAAGCGGGTGCGTTCGCCGGTCTCCCAGCCGAAGGCGTCGCCTTTCAGGCAGAAAGTCTCGATCTGGCGGCGTCCGTCGCCGAGCAGCTTGCAGATGCGCACGACGCCCGAGAGCACCACGAACACGTGGTCGGCGGGCTCGTCTTCGCCAAAGATCTCCGCGTTGCGGGCAAAGCTGACGACGGTTCCCATGCGCGCCACGGCAGCGGCGGGGCTCAGCACGTCTTCTTCCTCCCGGATGACGGCGGGCAACACGGCGGGATAGGCACGGTTCGTGACGATTGCGGCGGCGGTGGCGGGCATCGAACAGGCCTCCAAAAGGTTCGGTAAAGGCTTAGGTCGTTGCTCTCGATCAATAAATTCGGATCGAACCCTTAAGTATGACTCCCTAAGGGATTTCCCGGAGGCGCGGAGTGGGCCAAAGTGCATGTAAGCGGCGGCGGTAGCGGGCAGGCGCGTGGCGCCGGCGGTGCTCCGAAATGAGGTACGCACGGGCGGGATGACCAGCCAGAACGAGACCGACCCTGTCTCCCACGCGGAGGCGCCGCGGAGCGGTGGCCAGATGGCCAGCTTCACCGGCGAGGCGTTCACCAGCCTGTTCGCCGGCGCGTTCACGGTCATGGTCGCCGTGGTGGCCGGCGACCTCCTCGGCTGGCCGGCCTTCGGCCCGGCGGCCCTGCTTGCCTGCGGCATCGCGGTGGTGCTGGTCAGCGGGCGCGGCCTTGCCGCCAGCCTGCCGGCGGTGGCGATCGCGCTCGGCGCGCAGGCCGCCCTGGCCTCGACCGGCGCAGGCGCCGCCCCGGCCGCGCTCCCGGCGGCGCTGCTGTTCGCGCTCCTCGGGCTGTGCGCCAGCGTGCTCGGCGAGCGGCTGCGGCGCACCAAGCTCGATGCCGCCGCGCGCGACCGGGCGCTGCTGGCGCGCGAGGCGCATCTTTCCTCGATCCTCGACACCGTGCCGGACGCCATGATCGTCATCGACGCGCGCGGCGTCATCCAATCCTTCTCCAGCGCCGCCGAGCGCCTGTTCGGCTATACCGCCTCCGACGCCATCGGCCGCAACGTCTCGGTGCTCATGCCCAATCCGCACAAGGCGGCGCACGACGGCTATCTGGAGCGCTACCTCACCACCGGGGAGCGGCGCATCATCGGCATCGGACGCGTGGTGGTGGGGCTGCGCAAGAACGGCTCCACCTTCCCGATGGAATTGTCGGTGGGCGAAATGCGCTCGGGCTCCGGGCGGTTCTTCACCGGCTTCATCCGCGACCTGACCGAGCGCCAGGCCACCGAGGCCCGGCTCCAGGAACTGCAGGCCGAGCTGGTGCACATCTCGCGCCTCACCGCCATGGGCGAGATGGCCTCGACCCTGGCCCACGAGCTGAACCAGCCCTTGTCCGCCATCGCCAATTACATCAAGGGCTGCCGGCGCCTGCTGGAGCAGGACGGATCCCAGCACCTGCCGCAGCTGCAGGGCGCGCTGGACAAGGCGGCGGAGCAGGCGCTGCGGGCCGGCAACATCATTCGCCGGCTGCGCGACTTCGTCTCGCGCGGGGAGAGCGAGCGGCAGGTGGAAAGCCTGTCCAAAATGGTGGAAGAGGCGAGCGCCCTCGCCCTCGTGGGCGCCAAGGAATACGGCATCGAGGTGCGGTTCAGGTTCGATCCGTCCTGCGACCTCGTGCTGGCGGACAAGGTGCAGGTGCAGCAGGTCTTGCTCAATCTGATCCGCAACGCCATGGAAGCGATGATGGAGTCGCCGCGGCGCATGCTGATGGTGCAGACCAAACCGGAGGAAGACGACATGGTCGCCGTTTCCGTGTCCGACACCGGCCACGGCATCTCCAAGGAGATCGCCGACCAATTGTTCATGCCCTTCATCACCACCAAGCAGCATGGCATGGGGGTGGGGCTTTCCATTTCCCGCACCATCATCGAATCGCACGGCGGCCGCATCTGGGCCGAACCGAACCCCGAGGGCGGCAGCATCTTCCGTTTCACCCTGCGCGCCGTGCAAGAGGAGGCCGTCGGCAATGCCTGAATCCTTTCCCCAGGATGCCTTGCCGATCCATGTCATCGACGATGACGACGCGGTGCGCGATTCGCTCTGCTTCCTGCTGGAAAGCGCCGGGCTCAAGGTGCAGGCGCACACCTCCGCCGGAGCCTTCATCGACGGCGGCGTCCCCGCGACCGCCGGCTGCATCATCACCGACGTGCGCATGCCCGGCCTCAGCGGGGTGGAGCTGCTGCAATATCTCAACACCCGCGGCTCGAAGATCCCGGTCATCGTGGTCACCGGCCATGGCGACGTGCCGCTGGCGGTGGAGGCCATGAAGCTCGGCGCCGCCGAATTCCTGGAAAAGCCGTTCGACGACGACGCCCTGCTCGCCGCGGTGCGCGCCTGCCTCACCCAGGCCGCGCTGCACCACCACCAGGACACCGTGCGCAGCGAGGTGGAGGAGCGCATCGCCGCGCTCTCCCAGCGCGAGCGCCAGGTGTTGGAGCTTTTGCTGGTGGGCCATGCCAACAAGGTGATCGCCCACGATCTCGGCATCAGCCCGCGCACGGTCGAGGTGTACCGCGCCAATGTGATGACCAAGATGAAGGCGGCCAGCCTCTCCGAGCTGGTGCGCATGGCGCTGCTCGCCGGGGTCGGCCGTGCGGTGGACTGAACCGCCGGCGCCAGACATCGCGCGGCCTTGATCTATCTCAAGGCCCTTGAACCGCCTTCCCGAAATACTTCACCCGCCGACAGTGCGAGGTACGGGCCCGTCGCCGCGGCTGACGAGTCTCATGAAAGAGGCGCATGGCGGTGTTGATGGCCGGTGAAAACCAGAATGCGCGGGTCGTTCCCGGCAATGTGGTTCTGCTCGTGGACGACGATCCGGCGATCCGCAGTTCGCTGAAGTTCGCCCTGGAGCTGGAAGGCTTCGATGTGCGCACCTTCGCCGGGCCGGAGGACATTCTGGCCGCCGACCTGCCGAGCCGCGGCTGCATTGTCGTGGATTATTACCTTCCGGGCCAGGACGGCCTGGAGCTGCTGGGGAAGCTGAAAGCCCGTCACGTCTCCCTTCCCGCCATTCTCATCACCACCAACCCCGCCGACAACGTGCGGCGCCGCGCCTCTTCGGCCGGTGTCGCGATCATAGAAAAACCGCTGCTGAGCAACGCCTTGAGCGATGCGGTGCGGGAAAGCCTCGCCCGCGGCGCCTGACGCCGCATCGCAATCTGAAGCCGCACGGTCCAAACCCGCACACGCCGTCTCCCGGTCGTCGCGGGAATGCGTCATGATCGCCGCGAACGTCCATCGCTCTGTCCGCGTTCCTGCCCGAAGGTCCCGCCCGAAGGTTCCGCCCATGACGATGCGCAATCTCGACGCCCTATTCGCGCCCGCCGCCATCGCGCTGGTGGGCGCCAGCAGCCGGGCCGGATCGATCGGCACGGTCATCGCCCGCAATCTGTTCGAAGCCGGCTTCAACGGGCCGATCCTCACCGTGAAGGCGGGCGAGCGGGCGATCCGCTCCTCGCTCAATTATCCCACCATCGAGGCGCTGCCGATCCCGGTGGACCTCGCCGTCATCGTCGCCCCGCCGAGCAAGGTGCCGCAGGCGATCGCCGACCTCGGCGCCAAGGGCTGCCGCGCCGCCATCATCACCACTGCCGGCTATGACGTGGCTGACGGAATCTATGATGCCGCGCTGCGCCAGCAGGTGCTGGATGCGGCCAAGCCGCATCTGCTGCGCATCATCGGGCCGAACAGCCTCGGCTTCATCTCCACCGGCCCGCGCATCAATGCCAGCTTCGCCCATCTGATGCCCGCGCGCGGCCACATCGCCTTCGTCAGCCAGTCCGGCGCCATGGCGACGGCCGTGCTGGATTGGGCCCACGCACGCGGGCTCGGCTTTTCCCATGTGATCTCGCTGGGCGAGAAGGCGGACGTGGATTTCGGCGACCTGTTGGATTATCTGGCCCTCGACAATTCCACCCGCGCCATCCTGCTCTATGTGGAATGCCTCACCGACGCGCGCAAATTCATGTCGGCGGGCCGCATCGCCGCGCGCTCCAAGCCGGTGATCGTCATCAAGGCCGGGCGTAGCGCGGCGGGGGCGCAGGCGGCGCTCTCCCACACCGGCGTGCTCGCCGGCTCCGATATGGTCTATGACGCCGCCTTCCGCCGCGCCGGCATGCTGCGCGTGCACGAATTGCGCGAATTGTTCGAGGCGGTCTCCACCCTCTCCTCGGGTATCCGCCTCAAGGGCGAGCGGGTGGGCGTGCTCACCAACAGCGCGGGCGCCGGCATCATCGCCACCGACACGCTGGAGGACATGCCCGGCCAATTGGGCACGCTCGACCCGAAGACCCTGGCGAAGCTCGACGCCTGCCTGCCGCGCGCCTGGTCCCATGCCAATCCGGTGAACATCGGCGCTGATGCCGACGGCAAGCGCTATGCCGACGCCCTAGCCATCCTGATGGAGAACGAGGGCACCGACGCGACGCTGGTGCTCAACAGCCCCAATGCGGTGGCCGACAGCGGCCAGGCGGCGGAAGCGGTGATCGCCGCCCTCGCCCTGCGCCCGCGGGCACCCGTGTTGACCTGCTGGATGGGCGAGAGCGCGGTCGCCGATGCCCGCCGCAACTTCACCGCGCACCATGTGCCGACCTACGAGACCCCGGACGAAGCGGTGCGCGCGTTTGCCCATCTGGTGTCCTACCAGCGCAACCAGACCCTGCTGATGGAAACCCCGCCGGCCCGCTCGTTCGACGAGCCGGACCGCACCAAGGCGCAGGATGTGATCCAGCAGGCGATCGCCGAGGGCCGCTCGACGCTGAGCGAGTTCGAGGCGAAGGCGGTGCTTGCGGCCTACGATATTCCCATCGTGGAAACCCGCATCGCCCGTGACCCCGCCGAGGCGGGGCGCATCGCCGCCGAAATGGGTGGCGCCCTGGTGCTGAAAATTCTATCCCACGACGTGCTGCACAAATCCGACGTGGGCGGCGTGCGGCTCGACCTGCATGGGCCGAAGGCGGTGGAGGAAGCGGCGCGCGACATGCTGGCGACGCTGGAGGCCCGCATGCCCGGAGCGCGGGTCGAAGGTTTCACCGTCCAGCCCATGATCCGCCGACCCAATGCCCAGGAGCTGATCGCCGGCATCGCCAACGACCCCACCTTCGGCCCCGTGGTGCTGTTCGGCCAGGGCGGGCTGGCGGTGGAGGTGATCGCCGACCGCGCCGTCGCCCTGCCGCCGCTGAACGGCGTTCTGGCGCTGGAAATGATCGGCCGCACGCGGGTCTCCAAGCTGCTCGCCGGCTACCGCGATCATCCGCCCGTGGATCTCGACGCGGTGGCCGCCACCCTGGTGAAAATTTCCGATCTGCTGGGCGACCTGCCGCAGATCGCCGAGCTGGACATCAACCCCCTGCTGGCGGACGAGCACGGGGTGATCGCGCTCGATGCGCGCATCGTCGTGCATCCCACCGAGGTGGTGGGCACCGAGCGCTTCGCCATCAAGCCCTTCCCCACCGGCCTCGTGAGCGAGATCGAGCTTCCCGACGGGCTGGTGCTCGACCTGCGTCCGATCCGGCCCGAGGATGAGCCCGGCATCGTCGACATCGTGCGCCGCTCGGACCCGCGCGACGTGCGCATGCGGTTTCTCGGCTCGCTGAAGGACTTCCCGCACCTATTGGCGGCGCGCCTGTCGCAGATCGACTACGACCGGGAAATGGCCCTGGTGGCGGTGGACAAGGACGGCGGCTTTCGCGGGGTGGTGCGCATCATTTCCGACCCGGACAACGAGACCGCCGAATACGCCATCATGGTGCGCTCGGACATGAAGGGCAAAGGTCTGGGCTATCGGCTGATGAACGAGATCATCGCCTATGGCCGCAAGCGCGGCCTCAAGAAGATCTATGGCGACGTGCTGCGGGAGAATCTGCCCATGATGCACATGGCGCAGGACCTCGGTTTCGTCGCCAAGAGCGGCGAGGACTATACCGTGATGCGCGTGGAGTTGGACCTGAAAGCGTGAGCCGGCGGTCTTCGCTTTCGCTCGTGCACCCCCTCGCCCGGTTTTAGATCGCCAGGGCGGTCAGCACCGCCGCGCCCGCCGCCATCGCCAGCACGATCACGCTCCACATGGCCCAGGTGGGATGCAGCCGCGTGCCCGCGCGCGGATCCTCGGCGCTGAGAAACGGCGTGAGCGGATCGCCTGCTTCGGGCGAGGCGGGCGAGAACACGGGCGGATGGGCCCGCACGGTGGTCGGGGTAACGCCGGCCGCCTCGTCATCGGTGCCGAGCGGCGCGGCCGCGGGACCGTACGAGGGGTCGGTGGTGAAGGACCGCAGCGCCCGCTCCTCGTTCGGCGTCAGGGCAAGACCGCTCCGCATGGCAGCCGGCCGCGATGTGCCGGCATCCGGCTCGCTGCGGCTGTCGCTCGGGGGTACGCTGCGGCTCGGGCGCGGATCATCGTGAAATCTTGGCGGGTGCATGAGCGTCTCCTTTCGTCAGGAGCAACCCCGTGCACACCAGCCTGTTCCGCTTTTCCCTACAGACTCAGGCGAACCACTGCGGCTGACGATCCAGCGCAATCAGAGCCTCGGCCGAAACGCGCGGCCGCACCACGGCATATTCGCCGCCCCGCACCAGGATCTCGGGGATCAGCGGACGGGTGTTGTAGGTGCCCGCCTGCACCGCCCCATAGGCGCCGGCGGTCATCACCGCCAACAGGTCGCCGGCCTGCAATTCCGGCAGCGCGCGGTTGAGGGCGAGATAATCGCCGGTCTCGCACACCGGCCCCACAACGTCCGCCACCAGGGTCGGCGCGCCGGCGGTGGGCTGCACCACCGGCAGGATGTCGTGATGGGCGTCGTAAAGCGTGGGGCGGATGAGATCGTTCATGGCCGCGTCCACGATCACGAAGGTCTTCCCCTCGCCCTGCTTCACATAGAGCACGCGGGTGACGAGGATGCCGGCATTGGCCACGATCATGCGGCCCATCTCGAAGATCAGCGGCAGCTTGAGGTCGCCCAGCGCGCGGTTCACCGCCGCCGCATAGGCATCGGGCGCCGGCGGCACGGGGTCGCTGGCCGCATAGGGCACGCCGAGCCCGCCGCCGAGATCGAGATGGCGCAGCGTGTGGCCGGCGCCGATCAGGTCGCGCGCCAGCTCCGCCAGCAGCAGGATGGCATTCTCGAACGGCGCCATGTCGGTGATCTGGCTGCCGATATGCATGTCCACGCCGGCAACGCGGATGCCCGGCAGGCGCGCGGCCTCCTCATACACCGCGCGGGCGGTGGAAATGGGAATGCCGAACTTGTTCTCCGACTTGCCGGTGGAGATCTTGGCGTGGGTCTTGGCGTCCACGTCGGGATTGACCCGCAGCGACACCGGGGCGATGACGCCGCGCGCGGTCGCCACCTGCGAGAGCTGCTCCAGCTCCGGCTCGCTTTCCACGTTGAAGCACTTGATGCCGGCATCGAGCGCATCGGCCATTTCCTGGCGGGTCTTGCCGACGCCGGAAAACACGATGCGCTCCGCCGGCACACCGGCCGCGAGCGCGCGCTTCAATTCCCCGCCGGAGACGATGTCCGCTCCCGCGCCGAGCCGGGCCAGCGTGGAAATCACCGCCTGGTTGGAATTGGCCTTCAGCGCATAGCATAGCAGCATGTCGCGGCCCGAAAAGGCCTGCGTGAACACGCGATAGTGCCGCTCCAGCGTCGCGGTGGAATAACAATAGAAGGGCGTGCCGACGCCGTGGGCGAGCGCGGTAAGGTCGACGTCCTCCGCCTGGAGGCGGCCGTCGCGATAGTCGAAATGATGCATGGCGGCTCCGGGCGCGTCAGAGCAGCCCGTCCAGGATGAAGGGACGTTTGGCGATATTGGGGGTCTGCGTCACCGGACGGGACACCGAATCGCCGGGGGTGTTGGGGGCGACATAGGCATTGCCCGATGCCGCGCGCGCATCGGCGCTGCCCGGCTGGGCGGTGTTGGTGGACATGATGTCGTCGGTGGTCACCAGGCCGGCGGTATTGTCCGCCGAGCCCTGGGGCGCGGTGGAGGCGGGGCCACTGGCGGTCGTGTTGGGCGCCGTATTGGGCGTTGTGCTGCCGGCGGCGGCAGCCTTCTGGCCGGGCGGGGTCGGCGGCTTGGTGCCGGGCGGCTCCAGCGGACCCTTCACGCCGCAGCCGGCGAGCGCCAAGGCAAACAGGAAAGCCAGGGAGACAGGCAAGCGATGCGACACGGCGAGGCCATCCAAGAAAATTCGACGCCACTATAGCGAGGGATGCGCCAAAGGCGAGCCCCGCGCGCGGCGGCCCTTCTCTCTACCGCACCGCAGCGCCGCTGTCGCGCATGAGTGCGGTACCGGCGACACAGGGCACCGAGCGGACCCTTCCCCCGCGTGCGGGGGAGGGTTGGGGAGGGGGAAGAGGGAGGCCCGGCGCTTTCCTGCCCTGCCCTCCCTGCCTCAGCGCTGGAGAACGAAGCCTTCCGGCGGGTGGCGGTGCTCCCAATGACGGGTCTCCAGCTCCGGCACCGCGCTCTCGACGCGTGGATAGCCGAGGCAGAAATAGCCGATGAAGCGCCAGTGGGGCGGAACGTCCATGAGTTCGCCCATGCGCTCCGGCGGCAGGATCGAGACCCAGCCGAGGCCGATGCCCTCCGCCCGCGCCGCGAGCCACAGCGTCTGCACCGCCATCACCGCCGAATAATCCAGCGTCTCCGGCATGGTGAGCCGGCCGAGCCCGTGGCCCTGGGCGGTCTCGCGATCGGCGAACAAAGCGAAATGCACCGGGGCATCATCGAGCCCCGCCAGCTTGAGCCGCGCATAGGCGGCGCTTTTGTCCGCCGACTGGCTGGCGAGCGCCTGGGCGTTGCAGCTTTCGAAGCAGGCGCGCACCGCCGCCCGGCGTGCCGGATCATCCACCAGCACGAAGCGCCAGGGCTCGCTCAGGCCCACGGAGGGCGAGAGGCAGGCCATCTGCAGCAGCCGCGCCAGGGTGCCGCCGGGCAGCGGATCAGTGCGGAAGTGCCGCACGTCCCGCCGCCAGGCCAGCAGATCATGCAGCCGCGCTCGGAACGCGGCATCGAAACAGGGCGCGGGGTCCGCGCCGCCGTTGGGCCCTTCGTGCGCGACCATGGGTGCCTCCCTCCCTGCCGCCTTTCGCCCGCCGTTTTCGGCGGTGCGATCCTCTTTTCGGCCGCCTCAGGCCTTGGCCGCCTCCGCCTGGAGGCGCTTCAGCCAGCGCTTGGCCTGCGCGCGCACCCGGCTCGGCGCGGTGCCGCCGTAGGATACGCGGCTCTGCACGGAGCGGGTGACGGACAATACGCTGAAGACATCCTGCGTGATGCGGCCATCCACGCTTTGCATGTCCTCCAGCGACAGGCGGTGCAGGCCGATGCCGCGATCGGACGCGAGCGCGACGATGCGCCCGGTGACGTGGTGCGCCTCGCGGAACGGCAGGCCGGCCGCGCGCACCAGCCAGTCCGCAAGATCCGTGGCGGTGGAATAGCCCTGCCCGGCGGCGCTCTTCATGCGCGCCACGTCGGGCTCGATGTCGCGCACCATGCCCGCGGTCGCGGCGATCACCAGGGAGAGCGCGGAGAAGGCGTCGAAGGCGCCTTCCTTGTCTTCCTGCATGTCCTTGGCATAGGCGAGCGGCAGGCCCTTCATCACCACCAGCAGCCCGGTGAGCGCGCCGATGATGCGGCCCGCCTTGGCGCGCACCAGCTCGGCGGCGTCCGGATTGCGCTTCTGCGGCATGATGGAGGAGCCGGTGGTGAATTTGTCGGAGAGCTTGATCAGCGAGAAGGCCGGCGAGGTCCAGATCACCACCTCCTCCGCGAACCGCGAGAGATGCACGGCGCAGATGGATGCGGCGGAGAGCGTCTCCAGCACGAAATCACGGTCCGACACCGCGTCCAGCGAGTTCGCGGTCGGCCGGTCGAAGCCGAGCGCCTTGGCGGTCATGTCCCGGTCGATGGGGAAGGACGTGCCGGCCAACGCCGCCGAGCCGAGCGGGCATTCGTTCAGCCGCGCGCGGGCATCGCGCAGCCGGCCGCGATCGCGCGACAGCATCTCCACATAGGCCATCAGATGGTGGCCGTAGGTCACCGGCTGGGCGGTCTGCAGATGGGTGAAGCCGGGCATGACGGTCGCCGCATGGGCCAGCGCCTTTTCGGACAGCGCGAGCTGCAGGTCCGCCATCTGCGCGTCGAGCGCGTCCACCGTGTCGCGCACGTAGAGGCGGAAGTCGGTGGCCACCTGGTCGTTGCGCGAGCGCGCGGTGTGCAGGCGCCCCGCGCTCGGGCCGATCATGTCGGCAAGGCGCTGCTCCACATTCATATGGATGTCTTCCAGATCGCGCCGGAAGGTGAATTTGCCCGCCTCGATCTCTGACAGGATCGTGTCTAGACCGTCCTGGATCTTCTCGACATCCTCGCCCGCGACGATGCCCTGCGTCGCCAGCATCGTGGCATGGGCCTTGGAACCGGCGATATCCTGGGCGAAAAGACGCTGGTCGAAGCCGATGGAGGCGTTGATCTCCTCCATGATCGCATCGGGGCCCGTGGAGAAGCGCCCGCCCCACATCTTGTTGCTCATGACGGATCTCCGCTGATGACCGAGCCGACCTTGCCGCCTTCCCCCGCCGAACACCGCGCCGGCCCCGCCCGTGGCGGCAAAGGGCGCATGCTGGCTGTGGTGGCAGGAGCGGCACTTGCGGGCGCCGTGGCCGGCGCGCTCGCCCTATACGGGATGAATGCCCTTCCCGGCAATGCACCCGCGGTCACGGCCGCTTCATCGCCGACGAATTCACAGGCCGCCCCGGCCCCCGAGAGCGCCAGTTCGGCCCGCGATCCCGCCTGCGCCCCGGCGGTGGAAGCGGCGAAGCGCCTTTCCCCTTTGGCCAAGGGTGAGATCGCCGCCTTTACGCTGGCCACCGAGCCGCGCCGCCTGCCGCCCCTCTCCTTCGCCGACGGCAGCGGCACGCCGAAGACGCTGGCGGATTTCAAGGGCAAGACGCTCCTGGTCAATCTGTGGGCCACCTGGTGCGTGCCGTGCCGTAAGGAAATCCCGGCCCTCGACCGGCTGGAGCAGAGCCTGGGCGGGGCGAACTTCCAGGTGGTGGCGATCAATCTCGACACCCGCGATGCCGAAAAGCCGAAGGCGTTCCTGAAGGAGATCGGCATCTCCAACCTCGCCTTCTATGCCGATTCCGGCACCAAGACCTTCCAGGCCCTGCGCGCGGTGGGGCGCGGCTTCGGCCTGCCGACCACCCTGCTGGTGGATGCCCAGGGCTGCGAGCTCGGCTATCTCGCCGGCCCGGCCGAATGGGCGAGCGAGGATGCCCAGCATCTCATCAAGAGCGCCGTCGGCGACGGCCAGGGCTGAAGCTTCGCGAGACTGCATTCGGCATTCGCCAACCTGCGGCAACACTCAAACGCCGAGCAGCAGCTTCATCGCCCGCATGCCGATGGGGGTGGCGGAGGGGCCGTTGCACAGCGCGAACACGCCCCCGCCGGACGGCTTGCCGCTGCCCTGCCAGGCGGAAAAGCCCATCCAGGAGGTGAAGCCGGCGACCCCGCCATTCTTGTTGAGCACGGTGACGGGTCCCTGGCCCGTATTCACCTGTGCGCGGAACCAGCCATAGGCGGTATGCGGCGCGGTTCCCCCCGCGCAGGCGGGTGCGGAGAAATCGGCGCCCTGCTGATAGGCGAGCGCCGGATCGGCAAGCCCGCCCTCCGTCAGGCCCATGTTCAGGCGCAGATAGGCCAGCATGTCCGCCCCGGTGCTGACGATCCCGCCAGCGCCCACGGCAAGCGCGTGGGTCGGCCGATAGGGCGCATCGCGTGGCAGCGGTTGCCACTGCTTGGTATAGCCGAGCGGCAGCCGGGCCTTCATGCCGGGGCGGAACCAGCCCGTGTCGCCGGCGCCGAAGCTCGCGCAATAATCCCCGAGGCGGCGGTCGTAGCGCTCGGCGAAGCCGTCGGCATCGGTGCCCGCCATGCCGGTCCCGGCCATGGCGAGCAGCGCCCAGCCGAGGTTCGAATAGGCATAGCAGGCGCCCTGCTCCATGGGCGGGTTGTAGCTGGAGAGGAAGTCGAACAGGTTCTGGAACCCGGCCATGGTGCGCGGCGGATAGGCGCCGCCCTGGTTGTCCTGCGGCAGGCCCGGGCGGTAGGTGGCGAGATTGGCGAGGCGCAGCCCCTCCACCGCCGGGGACAGACGCGCGCTGCCGCCGAGCCAGGTGCCGAGCGTGCCTTCGAACGGGCCGTGGCGCTTGAAGTGCAGGCTGGAGGTGAAGACCTTCGAAATCGAGCCGATCTCGAACGGCGTCTTTGCGTCGAGGGCCAGCGGCTGGCCCAGCGGATTGGTGAGGTCGGCGCCGCCGGCAAAGAGCAGGCGCCCCTGCCCTTGCGGATCCACCACGCCGAGCACCAGCGCCAGCCGCGCCGCGCGCAGCATCCGCGCGCGGGCGCATTCGGTATCGATCAGGGCCTGGAATGGGTCCGCGCTACCGGGCCGCAGGTTCGCGGTGAGGGCGGCCGCGCCGCCGAGGGGCTGGGCTGATGCGCCAAGCCCTCCGAGGGCCGACGTCAGCCCGCCCATCGCAAGCCCGCCCAGGACAATCGCGCGCCGTGTCAGCATCCGCCGCTCCCCCGACCTTCGCGCTCAGGCAAGGCCCGGTTTGCGGCGAGATCAGGGACGGCGGCGCGTGAACACGCAAACGGGAACGACGGGCACTGCGCGACGGCGCACCGTACGCTGGGGAATCGGCGCCCGCCTCAGCGGGTGGGAACCGGCTTCTCGCCGCGATAATCGTAGAAGCCGCGCTGCGTCTTGCGGCCCAGCCAGCCGGCTTCGACATATTTCACCAGCAACGGGCACGGGCGATACTTGCTGTCGGCAAGCCCCTCGTGCAGCACCTGCATGATGGCAAGGCAGGTGTCGAGGCCGATGAAATCCGCCAGCTGCAGCGGGCCCATGGGATGGTTGGCGCCGAGCTTCATGGCCCGGTCGATGGCGTCCACGGAGCCGACGCCCTCATAGAGCGTGTAGATGGCTTCGTTGATCATGGGCAGCAGGATGCGGTTGACGATGAAGGCGGGGAAATCCTCCGCCACCGCATAGGTCTTGTGCAGCCGGGTGACGAACTGCTTGGCGCTCTCGAAGGTGTCGTCGTCGGTGGCGATGCCGCGCACCAGTTCCACCAGCTCCATCAGCGGCACCGGATTCATGAAATGAATGCCGATGAAGCGCTCCGGCCGGTCGGTCGAGGCGGCGAGGCGGGTGATGGAGATGGACGAGGTGTTGGACGAGATCAACGCATCCGGCCGCAGCACCGGGCAGAGATCGGCGAGGATCTTGCGCTTCACGTCCTCGCGCTCGGTGGCGGATTCGATCACGAGGTCGCATTCGGCCAGGCCATCCACGGTCGGGGCGCCGACGATACGCTGGAGCGCATCCTGGCGCGCCTGCTCGGTGACGGTGCCCTTGGAGACCTGCTTGGCCATGTTGCCGTTGATCGTGGCAAGGCCGGAACGGATGCGGTCCGGGTCGGCATCGCTCAGCGCCACGTCATAGCCCGCGAGCGCGCAGACATGGGCGATGCCGTTGCCCATCTGGCCGGCGCCGATGATCCCGACCTTCTTGATCTCGAGCGGCATGATGCTCTCGTCTTTCCGATATTGGGGGCCGAGATGGCCCCGGCCGACGCCGAGCCGGGTGGACCGGCGCCGCATGGGGATGTGCCCGGCTTCGATGGGCGCCGGGCGGGCCCTCAGCCCTTCGCCTTGGCGATCGCCGCCTGCAGCTCGGGCACGATGGAGAACAGATCGCCCACAAGGCCGTAGTCCGCAACCTGGAAAATAGGCGCTTCCTCGTCCTTGTTGATGGCCACGATGATCTTGGAATCCTTCATGCCCGCCAAGTGCTGAATCGCACCCGAGATGCCCACCGCCACATAAAGTTCGGGCGCGACCACCTTGCCGGTCTGGCCGACCTGCCAGTCGTTCGGGGCATAGCCCGCGTCCACGGCGGCGCGCGAAGCGCCGACCGCCGCGCCCAGCGCGTCGGCGAGCGGCTCGATGACCTCGGCGAACTTCTCCTTGGAGCCCACCGCGCGGCCGCCGGAGACGATGATCTTCGCCGCCGTCAGTTCCGGCCGGTCGGAGGCGGCGATGGCCTCGTCCACGAACGAAGACACGCCCGGGTTTTCCGCCGCGCCGACGGTCTCGACGCTGGCCGAGCCGCCCTCGGGCGTGGCGCCGAACGAGGCGGTCCGCACCGTGATGACCTTCTTCGCGTCGGTCGCCTGCACGGTCTGGATGGCGTTCCCGGCATAGATCGGCCGCTCGAACGTGTCGGGCGAAACCACCTTCACGATGTCCGACACCTGCATCACGTCCAGCAGCGCGGCGACGCGCGGCAGCACGTTCTTGGCCACCGAGGTGGAGGGGCCGACGATCGCGTCATAGGCCGGGGCCAGCGAGACGATCAGCGCCGCCAGCGGCTCGGCGAGACGGTGCGCATAGGTTTCGCCATCGGCGAGCAGCACCTTCTCGACGCCCGAAAGCTTGGCGGCGGCTTCCGCCACCGCGGCGGCGTTCTGTCCGGCCACCAGGATGTGCACCGGGCCGCCCAAAGCGGCGGCGGCGGTGAGGGCCTTGGCGGTGGCGCCGTTGAGAACCGAATTGTCGTGTTCGGCGAGCAGCAAAGTCGTCATCAGATCACCCCCGCCTCATCCTTGAGCTTCGTCACCAGTTCGGCCACCGAACCCACCTTCACCCCGGCCTTGCGGCCGGCCGGCTCGGCGGTGTTCAGCACCTTCAGGCGCGGCGCCACGTCCACGCCATAGGCGTCGGGCGTCTTCTCATCGATGGGCTTCTTCTTCGCCTTCATGATGTTGGGCAGAGAGGCATACCGCGGCTCGTTCAACCGCAGGTCGGTGGTGACGATGGCCGGCAGGGACAGCTTCACGGTCTGCAGGCCGCCGTCGATCTCACGCGTCACAAGGGCCGCGCCCTCTTCCAGCACCACCTTGGAGGCGAACGTGCCCTGGCCCCAGCCGAGCAGCGCCGCCAGCATCTGGCCGGTCTGGTTCGAATCGTCGTCGATCGCCTGCTTGCCGAGGATCACGAGCTGCGGGGCTTCCTCGCCCACCACGCCCTTGAGGATCTTGGCGACGGCGAGCGGCTCCACCACGCCGTCCACCTTCACCAGGATGCCGCGGTCGGCCCCCATGGCGAGCGCGGTGCGCAGGGTCTCGGTGGCCTGCGCCGGGCCGATGGAAACCACCACCACCTCGGTCGCCTTGCCCGCTTCCTTGAGACGCAGGGCTTCTTCCACCGCGATCTCGTCAAACGGATTCATGGACATCTTGACGTTGGCCAGTTCCACACCGGACCCGTCCGCCTTCACACGGACCTTCACGTTGTAGTCCACCACCCGCTTGACAGGCACCAGGATCTTCATTGTTGAGCGCTCCTCCCGACCCACTTTAAGTGCGGCTGCGGAAACCTCCCGCGCCGGAGCCATGCGCCGCAAACCACGCAGCGCAGCAAAACCTTGGGGCCGGCAACCTAGGAGTGGCCCGAAACCGTGTCAACGCGGAAGCTGGCGCGGGTTTGCGCCGCTCCGCGCGCGGCGCTCATTTCTCCCGGAAGGACCGGGTCAGCGCATCGGTGAGGGGGCGCGTCAAATAGCTCATGACGCTGCGTTCGCCGGTGTTGAAAACCACTTCCGCCGGCATGCCGGGGCGCAGCCGCGCCTTCATCTCCTCGGGAATGTCGGTGCTCGCCACCGCGACCACCGCCTGGAAATAGGGCTGGTGGGTGGTCTCGTCGATCAGCCGGTCGGGCGAGACCGTGCGCAGCTCGCCGAGGATGAGCGGCGTGGTGCGCGAATGGAAGGCGGGGAAGCGCACCTCCACGCCGGTGACGCCGCCGTGCAGGCGGTCGATGTCGGTGGTGGGAATCTGCGCGTCGACGATCAGATCGTCGTTCTGCGGCACGATCTCGAGCATGGTGTCGCCGGGTCGCACCACGGCGCCGACGGTATAGATCTTCTGGTTGATGTTCTGCACGATACCCGAGCGCGGGGCGCGGATATCGATCCGGCTCAGCACGTTCTTGGACACGTTCAGCTTCTCGCGCACATCCGCGATTTTCTGCCGCGTCTCCACGATCTGCCCGGCCACCTCTTCCTGCTGCTTCTGATCCAGCTGCTGGATCTGCATCTTCATTTCGCTGATGGTGTTGGCCGCCTTGGCTGCATCGGCGATGTTGCGGCCCACCGTGCCCTGAAGCCGCGCCTTCTCGCGCTGAAGCTGGGCGACGCGCGGCTTGGAGACCAGGCCCTTGTCGTTGAGCTGCTGCACCCCGGCCAGTTCGTCGTCGATATAGAACAATTGCTGGTCGGCGGAGGCGCGCTCGCGGGCGAGCCCGTCGATCTCCGTCTGGCCCTGGACGATCCGGCTGTTGAGGATGGCCGTCTGCCCCTCCAGCGAGGCCTTGCGGTCGCGGAACTGGGCCACCTGGTCGGCCAGGATGGATTTGACCGCCGGCTCGTCGGCGCGGGCGAGCAGTTCCGGCGGGAAGGTGATGGCGCTTGCATGCTCGCGCTCGGCGGTGAGGCGGGCGTCGTTGGCCAGCAGCGTGTCGAGCTGGGTGCGCAGGGAATCGTAGCTGGATTGCGGATTGGTGGGGTCGAGGCGGAACAGCAGCGCGCCGCGCTCGACGCTCTGTCCGTCCTTGACGTGGATCTCCGCGACGATGCCGCCTTCCAGGTGCTGCACCACCTGGCGCTTGCTCTCCACCGAGACCACGCCGGAAGCGATCACCGCGCTGTCGATATTGGCCAGCGCCGCCCAGCCGCCGAACACGCCGAAGGTGAGGAAGATCACGCCATAGCCGATGGTTGCCACGCGGCGGAAATCGCTGGAGGCGACCGGCGCCTTCATGCCGTTGTCGGCATCGGCGATCTCGGGCGGCGGTGGCGGCAGGATCACCTCGCGCACGAAGCGCGCACTGGCGTCCCTCGCGGCGGCAAGGCGCGTCAGCGCGGTCTGGCCGAGCGGGCTGTCGCCGAGCCGCCGCAGGGCGGCGCCGGAGCGCGCGCGGGCGGTGCCGGCGACGTCTTTCAGGGTCTCGATGGGGCTTTCGGGACGAATGGACATCTGCTTCCCCTCAAGCCCCGGCGGCCTGGCCGCCGATATGTGCCGCCGCGGGGGCATCCGCCGGCTGCACCAGGCGCGGGCCGAGCACCTTCGCCAGCACTTCGTCGCGCGGACCGAACCCGTGCACCACGCCCTCGTTCAGCAGCAGGACATAGTCGCACAGGCCGAGGCTGTTGGTCTTGTGCGTGACCAGCACCACCGTGCGACCGGCCTTGCGCAGCGCCTGCACCGCAACCATCAGCGCCTGCTCGCCGGCGGCGTCCAGGCTGGCATTGGGCTCGTCCAGCACCACCACGGCGGGATTTCCGTAGATGGCGCGGGCGAGCGCGATGCGCTGGCGCTGGCCGCCGGAAAGCGAGGCGCCGCTTTCGCCGATCTCGGTATTGTAGCCGCGCGGCAGGCGCTGGATCATCTCGTGCACGCCGGCCATCTGCGCCGCCTGGACGATCTGCGCCTCGTCGCGGGTCGTGAAGCGGGCGATGTTGTCGGCGATGGAGCCGGCGAACAGCTCCACGTCCTGCGGAAGATAGCCGAGGCAGCGGCCGAGCTGCTCCGGATCCCAATGGCTGAGGTCCGACCCGTCGAGCCGCACCGCGCCGGCGCTGGCCGGCCACACGCCCACCAGCACGCGGGCGAGGCTCGATTTTCCGGCGGCGCTCGGGCCGATGATGCCGAGCACGGCGCCCGCCGGCACCGCGAACGACACCCCGCGCAGCACCGGCATGTCGCGGCCCGGCGCATGGGCGATCAGGTTTTCCACCTGCAGGGCGCCGGTGGGATCGGGCAGGCGCATGCGCGTGGCGGGGGGCGGCGACATGCGCAGCAGCTCCTGCACCCGGCGGAACGCCGAGCGGGTGGCGACGATGCCCTTCCAATTTCCGATCGCCATTTCGATGGGCTGGATGCAGCGCCCGACGATGATCGAGGCGGCGATCATCATGCCCGGCGAGATTTCCCGGTTGATGGCGAGATAGGCGCCGAGCCCGAGGATCAGGCTCTGCATGAACATGCGGTTGAACTTGGTGGCGGCCATCAGGAACGCCGCCCGGTCGGAAGCCAGCGCCTGCCAGCCAAGCGCGGCGCCGCGATGGGTGATCCAGCGCTCGCGCAATTGCCGCACCATGCCCATGGCCTGGAGCACCTCGGCATTGCGGAAGGTGGTGGTGGCCTCGTTATTGGCGCTGATGTTGGCCTTGGTCGCCCGGTCGAGGATCGGCCGCGTCACCTTGTCGTTGGCGAAGGCGAGCACGCCGGAGATCACGCAGCTGAGCACCGCCAGAATGCCGTACCAGGGATGCAGCAGGGTGGCGAAGATGATGTAGATCGGCACCCAGGGCACATCGCAGCAGGAAATCAGGCCCGGGCCGGCGAAGAATTCGCGCACCGTGTCCACGTCCCGCAGCGCCTGCACATGGCTGGGCGAGGGCCGCCGCAGGGAGGCGCGCTGCACGGCGTCGAACGCCTCTTCCTTGATGCTCTCGTCGAACTTCGCCCCGGCGCGCACCAGCAATTGCGTGCGCAGCGCCTCGAGCCCGGCGGCGACCATGTAGAGGATGGCGACGATGATGGTGAGAAGCACCAGGGTCTGCAGATTGCGGCTCGCCAGCACGCGATCATAGACCTGCATCATGTAGAGCGAGCCGGTGAGCCCGAGAATATTGATGAAGAAGCTGAACACCACGACGGTCCACAGGGCCGGGCGGGCGGCGTGCAGCGCATGGTCGAGCGCGGTCGGCGCTGATGGAAGCGGTGGACGCGCGGCTGCGAGCGACTGGACCATGGACCCCCCGGACCCCCCGACGCCCCACACGGGGGCGCATGCTTTAGCCGGCCCACGGGCCGGTTTTCTCTTGTCACCATCCAACGCCCCCTTGGCAAGAGGCGAAAGTGTTGTGCCGGCTTCACTCTAGTGGTGGAGCCGCGAACCCGCGAGTGCTTTCGCACTGCGGTCTTTTGTGAGGCGTCCCCTTGTCAGGACCGCAGCATTTGCTTCGCTCATGCAAAAAAGCTCGTTAGACTAAAGAGGAATAAGCGAAGCGGCGACGGGGGCAGGCACATGTCGAGTGCGGTCTGGGCGGGGTTGAACGAGCCGACGGATGAAACCAGCGATAAGGATCGCCCGCTGCGGGAGGACATCCGCCTGCTGGGCCGCATCCTCGGCGACACCGTGCGCGAGCAGGAGGGCGACGACATTTTCGCTTTGGTGGAGCGCATCCGCCAAACCTCCCTGCGCTTCCACCGTGATTCCGAAGAGGGCGCGCGCCAGGAGCTGGAAGGCCTGCTGGAGAGCCTGAAGTCCGACACCGCCGTGCGGATCATTCGCGCCTTCAGCTATTTCTCGCACCTCGCCAACATCGCCGAGGATGTGCACCACACCCGCCGCAACCGCGCCCACGCCATCGCCGGGTCCGCGCCGCGTGTCGGCACGCTGGCCAACGCCTTCGCCCGCGCCGCTGCCGGGGGGAAGAGCCCGGATGCGCTGAAGGCCTTCTTCGACACCGCTTTGGTCAGCCCGGTGCTCACCGCCCATCCCACCGAGGTGCGCCGCAAGAGCACGCTCAATCGAGAGATGGAAATCGGCGCGCTGCTGGACCGGCGCCAGCGGCTGGAAGCCACGCCCGAGGAGGCGGCGCGCGACATCGAGACCCTGCGCCGCGCCGTGCTCACCTTGTGGCAGACCGCCATCCTGCGGCGCATCAAGCTGACCGTGCTCGACGAGGTGGTGAACGGCCTTTCCTATTACGACTACACCTTCCTGCATGAGGTGCCGCGCCTGTTCTGCGCCATCGAAGACCATCTCGAACAGCTCGACCCCGAGGCCGGTCCCGTGGATGTGCCCTCCTTCCTGCGGGTGGGCAGCTGGATCGGCGGAGACCGGGACGGCAACCCCTTCGTCACCGCCGACGTGCTGCGCACCACCGTGGAGCTGCACCGCGACCGCGCCATGCAGTTTCACCGCGAGGAAGTGGAAGCGCTCGCCGCCGAACTCTCCCTGGCAAGCCGTCTGGTGCCGGTTTCCGCCGATCTGACCGAACTCGCCGGCCGCTCGCCCGACACCTCCGCCCGCCATCAGGACGAGCCCTATCGGCGGGCCCTCGCCACCGTCGCGGCGCGTCTCGCGGCGAGCGAGGCGGCGCTGAAGGGCGCATCCGAGCCGGCCGATCCGGCCTATCCGCCCTATGAAAACGCGGCCGCTTTCCGGGCCGATCTCGACATCATCCACCATTCGCTGTGCGAAAACGGTTCGCGCGTGCTGGCGCGGGGCCGGCTGCGCAACCTGCGGCGCGCGGCCGACTGCTTCGGCTTCCACCTCGCCAGCCTCGACCTGCGGCAAAATTCGGACGTCCATGCCCGCACCGTCGGCGAACTGCTGGAGGCGGTCTCGCCGGGCACCAATTATGCCGGCCTCGACGAAGAGGCGCGCATCGCTCTGCTCACGGGCGAGCTCACCAATGCCCGCCCGCTCGCCTCGCCCTTCCTCACCTATTCGGAAGAGACCCAGTCGGAACTCGCGATCCTGCGGGAGGCCGCACACGCGCACCGCATGCTCGGCGGCGCGGTGATCCCCAATTGCATCATCTCCAAGGCCGAGGGCGTCTCGGACCTGCTGGAAGTGGCTCTGCTGCTGAAGGAAGTGGGGCTGGTGCAGGCGAGCGGCACGAGCGCGCTCAACATCATCCCGCTGTTCGAGACGATCGGTGATCTGCAGGCCTGCGCCAAGGTGATGGACCGCACGCTCGCCATTCCGCAATACCGCAGCCTGGTGGACAGCCGCGGCGGCGAGCAGGAAGTGATGCTCGGCTATTCCGACAGCAACAAGGACGGCGGCTTCGTCACCTCGGGCTGGGAATTGTACAAGGCCGAGACCTCGCTGATCGAGGTGTTCCAGCGCCACAATGTGCGGCTGCGCCTGTTCCACGGGCGCGGCGGCTCGGTGGGGCGCGGCGGTGGCCCGAGCTATGACGCCATCCTCGCCCAGCCCGCCGGCGCCGTGGACGGGCAGATCCGCGTGACCGAGCAGGGCGAAATCATCGCTTCCAAATATTCCAATCCCGATGTCGGCCGGCGCAATCTGGAGATCCTGGTCTCCGCCACGCTCGACGCCACCCTGCTCCAGCCGGAACAGGCCGATCCGCGGCCGGAATTCTCCGCCTTCATGGAGGAATTGTCGGCCCGCGCCTTCACTGCTTATCGCGGCCTCGTCTACGAAACGCCCGGTTTTGAGGATTATTTCTGGTCCTCGACCGTGATCAGCGAGATCGCCACACTGAACATCGGCTCGCGCCCGGCCTCGCGCAACAAGACGCGCTCCATCGAGGCGCTGCGGGCCATTCCCTGGGTGTTCTCCTGGGCCCAGTGCCGTCTCATGCTGCCGGCCTGGTACGGCTTCGGCACGGCGGTGAAGGGCTTCCTCGCCGCGCACCCGCAGGACGGGCTCGCCCAATTGCGCGCCATGTACAAGGAATGGCCGTTCTTCCGCACGCTCCTGTCCAACATGGACATGGTGCTCTCGAAAAGCTCGCTGGCGGTGGCCTCGCGCTATGCGGAACTGGTGCCGGACGAACTGCTCCGCGCCCGCATCTTCGAGCGCATCCGCGCCGAATACGAGACCTCCATCGAGCTGCTGCTCGCCCTCATGGGCCAGAAGCGCCTGCTGGAGGGCAACCCCCTGCTCGACCGCTCGATCCGCAACCGCTTCCCTTATCTCGACCCGCTCAATCACGTTCAGGTGCACATGCTGAAGCTGCACCGCCGTGCGCTGGCGGGCGAAGATGTGGGGGACAAGGTGCTGCATGGCATCCAGCTCACCATCAACGGCATCTCGGCGGGATTGCGCAATTCGGGGTGAAAACGCCGCTTCTCCCGGCGCCTTCCGTTGCGCCAGGCGCATGACGCAAGGGAGGGCCGTGGCTGGGTAACGCCTTGCCTCGCAAGCCTCGATCCCGTAAGACGCACCCATCAGGCCCCGGACAAACCGGGGCTTTGCTTTGTTCGCGCGCGCCGCATCCGGCCGCGCCCCGGCGGAGGACCGCTCACCTTGGCCAACGTGGTCGTTGTCGGCTCGCAATGGGGCGACGAAGGAAAAGGCAAGATCGTCGACTGGCTCTCCGAGCAGGCCGACGTGGTGGTTCGCTTCCAGGGAGGCCACAATGCCGGCCATACCCTGGTGGTGAACGGCGTCACCTATAAGCTCTCGCTGCTGCCCTCGGGTGTCGTGCGGCCGGGCAAGCTCTCGGTCATCGGCAACGGCGTGGTGCTCGATCCCCAGGCGCTGGTCGACGAACTCGCGCGCCTCGCGGCCCAGGGCGTCGTCGTCGGCCCCGACCGGCTCCGCATCGCCGAGACCACCCCGCTGATCCTGCCACTGCATCGCGAGCTGGACGCCCTGCGCGAAGGCGCCAATCCCGGCACCCGCATCGGCACCACCAAGCGCGGCATCGGCCCCGCTTATGAGGACAAGGTCGGCCGCCGCGCGATCCGCCTCGTGGACCTGTCCGACCTCTCGAGCCTGCCGGCCAAAGTGGAACGCCTGCTCAGCCACCACAATCCGCTGCGGCGTGGCCTCGGCCTGGACGAGGTGGATGCAGTGGCGCTGATCGCCGAGCTGGAAGCCATCGCCCCCAAGGTCCTGCCGTTCATGGACCGGGTGTGGGAGCTGCTCGACAAGGCGCGCCGCGACGGCAAGAAGATCTTGTTCGAAGGCGCCCAGGGCGCCCTGCTGGACATCGACCACGGCACCTATCCCTATGTCACCTCCTCCAACACCGTCGCCTCCGGCGCGGCGCACGGATCGGGGGTCGGGCCGGGCGCGCTGGACTATGTGCTCGGCATCACCAAGGCCTACACCACGCGGGTGGGCGAAGGTCCGTTCCCGTCCGAGCTGACCGACGATGTGGGCAAGGCGCTGGGCACGAAAGGCCGCGAATTCGGTGTCGTCACCGGTCGCCCGCGCCGCTGCGGCTGGTTCGATGCGGTGCTGGTGCGCCAGACCGTGAAGACCTGCGGCATTCACGGCATCGCGCTGACGAAGCTCGACGTCCTCGACGGCTTCGAGGAACTGAAGGTGTGCGTCGGCTACATGCTCGACGGCAAGGAGATCGATTATCTCCCCGCCGAAAGCGGCCAGCAGGCCCGGGCCGTGCCGATTTATGAGACCATTCCCGGATGGAAGGAATCCACCGCCGGTGCGCGCTCCTGGGCCGATCTTCCGGCCGAGGCGGTGAAATATGTGCGCTGGGTCGAGGAACTGATCGGCTGCCCGGTGGCTGTGCTTTCGACAAGCCCGGAACGGGATGACACAATTTTGGTGCAAAATCCGTTTCAAGCTTAACCAAAGCTTTGCTGCTTTCCTCCAGATTTAAGCGCTGATGGCTGATTATTACCCGCTCCTGGTTCGCGCGATCGCCGGTCTCCCGTCCAACACGGCCGAGACGCGGAAGATGATGTTCGACCGCGCGCGGAACACCCTCCTGAAGCAATTGCGCGGCGTCGAGCCGCCCTTGCCGGAAGGGGAGATCACCCGCGAGCGCCAGTCGCTGGAAGAAGCCATCCGCCGGATCGAGGCGGAGCAGAAGGCCCTCGCCCCGGTCGCGGAACCGCCACCCGCGCCGGTGGAGCCGCCGCCGCCACCCGAAAAACCCGCCGCGCCCGCGCCCGCGCCGGAGCCGGCTGCAGCGCCAGGCGACGCCGCGCCGCCGCCGGCTCCCAGCGCGAATGAACCGCCACGCCGCCGTCTCGGCGAAGCCGCGGCGCGTCCCACCTTTCCGCCGCCGCCGGAAAGCGCGGCCCCGGACGCGGGCGGCGATGAGTCCGCCACCGACCAGCGCCCGACCCTCGGCAAGCCAAAGGTCGCCAGCCGCACGCCGCGCCCGCGCATGCCGGCCGCGGACGACACCAAGGCCACCGGCCGCGGACGGCGCACCATCATCTATTTCGCCCTCGCCATATTGGCGGTCGGCGGCATCGCGCTCGCCGTGGTGAATCACGAAGCGCTGGAGCAGATCGTCTTCTCGCGCTCGGCCACGTCTCCGTCGGCTCCGGCCACACAGGCCGCCGATGCCGCGAAGGGCACGAGCGAGCCGGCCAAGAGCGCCGATCGCGTGGCCCAGGCCACGGGGGATGCCGCCCGCCGCCCAGCACCCGTGCCGCAGCGCCCGACCAGCGGCACGCAGCGCGCCGTCCTGTTCGAGGAAAGCGCCTCCGGCCCGCAGGGTCTGCAAAGCTATGAAGGCACGGTGACCTGGAAGACCGAGACCTTCAATGCCGGTCCCGGCCTGCCACCCGACACCGGCATCCGCGCCGAACTGCAGATTCCCGAACGGCGCATGGCGCTCTCGTTCGTGCTTCGGCGCAACACCGACCAGACCTTGCCCGCCTCGCACACCATCGAGATCGGCTTTACGCTGCCGGCGGACTTCCCCTATGGCGGCATCACCAACGTGCCCGGCATCCGCATGAAGCAGGCCGAGGGCGCCCAAGGCGCGCCTTTGGTCGGGCTCTCGGTGCGGGTCAATCCGACCTATTTCCTTGTGGGCCTCTCGGCGGTGCCGGCGGATCGCCAGCGCAATATCCAGCTGCTCCAGACCCGCCCGTGGATCGACATCCCGGTGGTCTACACCAACAACAAGCGGGCGATCATCGCGTTCGAAAAGGGCGCGCCGGGGGAACAGGCGTTCCAGGATGCCTTCACCGCCTGGGGGGAATGGCAGCCGCAGGCCGCCCCCCCACCGCCGCCGCTCGATGCCGGCACCGCCCCCATGACCGCGCCCGCGCCGGGCGGGGGCTGACCGGCAGTTCGCCGGCCCGCTTGGTCCTTTAGACGGCCTTCTGCGCCCGCAGCGCCTTGAGCTTATAAAGCGCCTCCAGCGCCTCGCGCGGCGTGAGGCTGTCGGGGTCGAGCGCGTCCAGCGCCGTCAAGGCGGGGGCAGGCTCGCGGGCGGGGCCTTGCTGCTCCGGGCGGCGGGCGGCGGCGAACAAAGGCAGCTCATCCAGCAGCTTCTGCGCCGGGGCGGCCCGTTCCGCCGCTTCCAGCTCCGCCAGAACGGATTTTGCACGGGCGATCACGGCGGGCGGCAAGCCCGCGAGCTTCGCCACCTGAATGCCGTAGGAGCGATCCGCCGCTCCCGCGATCACCTCGTGCAGGAACACCACGTCGCCCTGCCATTCCGCCACCTTAACGGTGGCGTTCATCAGCCGGTCGCAGCGCTGGGTCAGCGCGGTCAATTCGTGGAAATGGGTGGCGAACAGCGCCCGGCTGCGATTGATCTCGTGCAGATGCTCCAGGCTCGCCCAGGCGATCGACATGCCGTCGAACGTGGAGGTGCCCCGGCCGATCTCGTCCAGGATCACCAGCGAGCGCGGCGTCGCTTGGTTGAGGATCGCCGCGGTCTCCACCATTTCCACCATGAAGGTGGAGCGGCCGCGCGCCAGATCGTCCGCCGCGCCGACGCGTGAGAACAGGCGGTCCACCACGCCGAGCCGCGCCGCCCGCGCCGGCACGAACGACCCTGCCTGCGCCAGCACGGAAATCAGCGCGTTCTGGCGCAGGAATGTGGATTTGCCGGCCATATTCGGGCCCGTGACCAGCCAGATGCGGCCGGCCTCCTGGCCGGGCGGGGCGGACAGATCGCAATCATTGGCGACGAACGGCCCCCCGCCCTTCGCCAGGGCCTGTTCCACCACCGGATGGCGCCCGCCTTGGACCTCGAAATCCACGCCCGCCGTCATCTCGGGACGCACATAGCGCTCGTCCACGGCGAGCCGCGCGAGGCCGGCGAATACGTCGAGCTCCGCAAGAGCCTCGGCGGCGGCGCGGATCTCGCCCGCCTGCGCCACCACGGCGGCGGCGAGGCGATCGAAAATATGCTGTTCCAGCGCGAGCGACCGCTCTCCGGCGCTGGCGATCCGGCTTTCCAGATCGCCCAGTTCCACGCTCGTGAAGCGCACCGCCCCGGCCAAGGTCTGGCGATGCACGAAGGTGGCGGAGAACGGCGCCTCGCGCAGCCGGTCGCCATGCTGGGCGGTGACCTCGACGAAATAGCCCAGCACCGCATTGTGCCGGATTTTCAGGGAGCGGATGCCGGTCTCGTCCACATAGCGGCGCTCCAGCGCCGCCACCACGCGCCGGCTCTCGTCGCGCAAGGCACGGGTGGCGTCGAGATCGGTATCGTAGCCGGCGCGGATGAAGCCGCCGTCGCGGCGGGTGAGCGGCGGCTCGTCCTCCAGCGCGGCGGCGAGGTCACGCGCCAATTCCCGGTCCATGCCGGCAAGGGCCAGGATGGCGCGGGCAAGATCGCGCGGCGGCTCTTCGGCAAAGGCGGCCGCGAGCGCGAACCCCTCCTCCAGGCCCCGGCCGATGGCAGCAAGGTCGCGCGGGCTCGCGCGGCCGAGGGAGAGCCGGGACAGCGCCCGCGCGAGATCCGGCGCACCGGCCAGGCCGCGCCGCAGGATGGCGAGAATCTCGGCATTGTCGGAGAGAAATTCCACCGCATCATGCCGTGCGCGGATGGCCGCAAGATCGGTGAGCGGCTCGGAGACGCGCCGCGCCAGCAGGCGTGCGCCGGCGGCCGTCACGGTGCGGTCCACCGCCGCCAGCAGCGAGCCGCGCCGCTCGCCGGACAGCGTGCGCACCAGCTCCAGATTGGCGCGCGTGCCGGCGTCGATGAGCATCAGGGCGCCGTCGGCCTCGCGCACCGGCGGCGCCAGAGCAGGCCGCGCGCCGAGCTGCGTGCGCTCCACATAGGCAACGACGGCGGCGGCTGCGATCAGCTCCGCACGGGAGAAGGCGCCGAACGCCTCCAGCGTCGCGACGCCGAAGAATCCGGCCAGCCGGCCTTCCGCGCCCGCCCCCTCGAACCCCTGGCGCGGCAAAGGCGTGACGGCGGGAAGATGATCCCAGATCTCACGCAGGTCGCCGTCTTCATACAGCGCGTCCGAGATCAGCACTTCGGCCGGCTCGATGCGCGCGAGGTCGGCGGCAAGGTCGGCCCGGCTGGTTGAGGCGACCCGGAAGCCGCCGGTGGAGACGTCCGCATAGGCCAGGGCATAGGCATGGGCCTCGCCCTCCCCGCCGGCGCGGGTGCGCGCGACCGCCAAAAGCACATTGTCGCGCCGCGCATCGAGCAAGGCGTCCTCGGTGAGGGTGCCGGGGGTCACGAGGCGGGTCACGTCCCGCCGCACCACGCTCTTGCCGCCGCGCTTGCGCGCCTCCGCCGGATCTTCCAGCTGCTCGCACACCGCGACGCGGAAGCCGAGGGCGATCAGCTTGTGGAGATATTCCTCGGCGCGCGACACCGGCACGCCGCACATGGGGATGTCTTCGCCCAGATGCTTGCCGCGCTTGGTGAGCACGATGCCCAGCGCCTGGGAGGCTTGCTCGGCATCCTCGAAGAACAATTCGTAGAAATCGCCCATGCGGTAGAACAGCAGGCAGTCCGGATTGGCCGCCTTGATCTCCACGAACTGGGCCATGACCGGGGTCACGTGCCCCTCGCCCGCCCGCGGCGCATCCTCGCGCGCGGCCCCGCGTGCACCGGCGCGCCCGGCCGGCGGATCGGCCGGCGCGGGCACGATATCCGAGGGGTCGGCGTGGGGATTGAGGCCTTCGCTGGTCATGGCCGCAGGCTAGAGCACACGGGCGGGCAAGGGAATCATGCCGGCCACCCTTTCCCCTGTCATCGCCGTCGCCGCCGGCCTGTTCCCATCGCAAGGCAGGCGGCATCGGGCAAAGAAAAGGGCGCAGCACCTTTCGATGCCGCGCCCAATCATCGGAACGAGATGGATCACATCAGCTGGCGCAGCAGGAGGTAGAGCCCGCCGGAGAGAATGATCGCAACCGGCAGCGTGAGCACCCAGGCCATGGCGAGGTTGCGCACGGTGGAGAGCTGGAGGCCGGACTTGTTGGCCGCCATGGTGCCCGCCACGCCCGAAGACAGAACGTGGGTGGTGGAGACCGGCAGGCCGTACATGTCGGCGGCGAAGATGGTGCCCATGGCGACCAGTTCCGCAGAGCCGCCCTGGGCGTAGGTGAGATGAGTCTTGCCGATCTTCTCGCCCACGGTCACGACGATGCGCTTCCAGCCCACCATGGTGCCGAGGCCGAGCGCGATCGCCACCGCCACCTTCACCCACAGCGGGATGAATTTGGTGGCATTGTCCAGGGCGCGCTTGAAGGCGCTCAGATTGTCGCTCGTCTCGGTGTTGAAGACCGGCTCCTTCAGGCGACCCATCAGGCGGATCGTCTCGGAGGCCAGATACATGTCGTTGCGCATGTTGGGCACGGCGGCGGCGGGCACCTGGGCGAGTGTCTCGTGATTGCCCACCAGGGTGGAGATCTCACCGGCGACAGCCGCAAGCGCAGGGACCGTTTCGGGGGTCAGCTTGCGGTCGCGCACATAGTCGGTCAGGGCCTGGCGCGAATCCGCGGGTGCCGCCACGCCGTTCGAGGCCTTCACCAGCGAGGCCTGGGTCACCGCGGCAAGCGCGCGGAACTGCGCCACGTCGGTGGAATCGATGGCGCGGTTCAGCGCATAAGCGGTGGGCACGATGCCGATCAGGATCAGCATGATGAGGCCCATGCCCTTCTGCCCGTCGTTCGAGCCGTGAGCGAAGGAGACGCCCGTGCAGGTGAGCACCAGCAGGCCGCGGATCCACCACGGCGGCGGATGATGGGGCTTGGGCTCGGCATAGAGCGCCGGGTTCTTGATCAGCACCTTCATGGTCAGCAGCAGCAGGCCGGCGGCGAAGAAGCCGACCACCGGGGAGAGCAGCAGCGCATAGCCCACGTTGGCGGCCTGGCTCCAGTCCACGCCGGCGACGCCGCTCTTGCCCTGGATGAGCTGGTTGGCGATGCCGACGCCGATGATCGAGCCGATCAAGGTGTGGGAGGAAGACGCCGGCAGGCCGAGATACCAGGTGCCGAGGTTCCAGATGATGGCGGCGATCAGCAAAGCGAACACCATGGCCATGCCGGCGCCGGTGCCCACGTGCAGGATCAGCTCCACCGGCAGCAGCGAGATGATGCCGAACGCCACGGCGCCGCTGGAGAGCAGCACGCCGAGGAAGTTCCAGCCGCCGGACCACACCACCGCGAAATGGGCGGGCAGCGAATTGGTGTAGATCACCGTCGCCACGGCATTCGCCGTGTCATGGAAGCCGTTCACGAACTCGAAGCCGAGCGCGATCAGCAGCGCCAAGACGAGCAGTATGAAGGGCGCGAAGGTGAGAACGCCCGGGGAGGTCGCCTGCACGTCGGTCCAGATGGACCAGATCGTGTAGCCGAGCCCGCCGATGAGCAGGGCGAAGAAGATGAAAACTTCCGGTGCGCCGTTCTTGCGATCGAGCCTCACCGGCTTTTCGCTGTGCCCGTGCCCGTGCGCCGCCCCATGGGCGTGCGCCGGTTTGGCCGCAGTGTGCGCCGTCATCGAACCCCCTCAATCGAGCCGGAAACCTCCCGTTACCTCGCACCACGCCGTGACACGCGCATGACGCGTTGCAACATGAAGGGTATGCGGCCGGGCCCGCGGGCGGGGAAACGCGGGAAAGCCCTTGCGGAATCAGCGCAGAGGCGTCACGCGACGCCGAGGCGGCGGCAGATCAGGTCCAATTGATCGAGGTCGCCATAGCGGATGCGCAGCTCGCCCGCCTCGCCTTTGGCCTGGAGGCTAACGGCGAGGCCGAGGGCGTCGGTGAGGCGCTTTTCCAGCGCGCGGGTGTCCGCATCCTTGGGGGCGGGGGCGGGCTTGGCGGCCGGCGCGGCCGAGAGCGCCTCCTTCACCTTGCTCAGCGCCTCCACGTCCCGCACGCTGAGGCCCTTCTCCACCACGTCGCGGGCGATGGTCGCCGGGTCCTCATGGGCGAGCAGGGCCCGGGCATGGCCGGCGGAAAGGCGGCCGTCGGCGAGATAGGCCTTCACGCTCTCGGGCAGTTTCAGCAGCCGCAAGGTGTTGGTGATGTGCGAGCGGCTCTTGCCGATGACCTTGGACAGGTCGAGCTGGGTATAGTCGAACTGCGCCATCAACGCCTCGTAGCCGAGGCCCTCCTCGACCGGGTTCAGATCCGCGCGCTGCACATTCTCGATGATGGCGATTTCCAGCGCCTCGCGGTCGGTAAGCTCCAGCACCACCACCGGCACCTCGTGCAGGCCGGCGCGTTGGGCCGCGCGCCAGCGCCGCTCGCCCGCCACGATCTCGAAGCTGCCGGGATGCTCCGCCACCGGCCGCACCACGATGGGCTGGATGATGCCCTTCTCGCGGATCGAGCTGGCGAGATCGTCCAGCCCCTCTTCCAGGAAGGTGCGGCGCGGGTTGCGCGGGTTGGCGCGCACGAATTCGATCGGCACCTTGCGGGTGCCGGCGCCCTTCTGGCTGGGCGCCGGACGGGCATCGTCCTGCCCCATGTCGCCGATCAACGCCGCGAGCCCCCGGCCGAGCCGCGAACGGCCTTCTTCCGCCATGTCCTTCTTCCCCATTGGAACCAGCCGCCTCAGGCCGCGACCGCGCGGGCCGCCCGCTCGCGCTGGATGACTTCGGAGGCCAGCCGCAGATAGGCCTGGGAGCCCGCGCATTTCAGATCATAGAGCAGCACCGGCTTGCCATAGGACGGCGCCTCCGACACCCGCACATTGCGGGGGATCACGGTCTCATAGACCTTGTCGCCCATGAACTGGCGCACATCCGCCACCACCTGGTCGGAGAGATTGTTGCGCGCATCGTACATGGTCAGCACGATGCCGTGGATGGTGAGATCGGGATTGAGGGCGGTGCGCGCCTGCTCCACGGTCTTCAGCAATTGCGAGAGCCCCTCCAGCGCGAAGAACTCGCATTGCAGCGGCACCAATATGGCGTGGGCCGCCGCCATCGCATTCACCGTGATGAGCGAGAGCGAGGGCGGGCAGTCGATCAGCACATAGGTGAATTTCGGCGCCTCCGGGTCGTTCGCCATGTCGCGCAAGGCGTTGCGCAGGCGGAAGGCGCGGTCGCGCTCGCCAGCGATCTCCAGTTCCAGGCCCGAGAGGTCCAGCGTAGAGGGGGCCACATAAAGCGAGGGCACGCCGGTATCGACGATCGCCTGCGCCATGCTGGCTTCCCCGCTCAGCACATCATAGGTGGACAGCTTGCGCCGGCCGCGGTCGATACCGAGGCCGGTGGAGGCATTGCCCTGGGGGTCGAGGTCCACCACCAGGACGTTTTCACCGATGGCGGCGAGCGCGGTGCCGAGATTGATGGCCGTGGTGGTCTTGCCCACCCCGCCCTTCTGGTTCGCCAGCGCCAGGATGCGCGGCGTGACGCCGCCGACGATGGGGGCGGTGACGGAAAGATCAGTCATGTGCGCTTCCGCGTATGTGTCCGCCGGGGACGGCCGGGGACGGGACCGCTTTGAGGGCGCGCGTCACAACCAGGATCTTCCCGTGGGGATCGCTGAGGCTGTCGCGCAGTTCGAGGTCGAGTGTCCAGTCTTTGCGGGCTTCGGTCAATTCGCGCTGCCAATCCTTGCCCTTGGGAAATATCCCGATGGCGCCGGCCTCGAAAAACGGCGCGGAGAGCCCCAGCAATTTGGGCAGCGGCGCCAGCGCGCGGGCGGAAACCACCTGTTTTCCAGGCGCCAGAGCGCTCGCCACCTGCTCGATACGCTGGGGATGCACACGCACCGGCAGGTCCGCGAGGCGCGCCGCTTCGCGCAGGAAGGCGGACTTGCGGCTGTCGCTCTCCACCAGATCGACATGGGCGCCCTGCCGCTCCGCCAGCACCGCCGCCACCACGAGACCGGGGAATCCGCCGCCGGAACCGAGATCTACCCAGGCACGAACATCCCCTCCCACATGGGTCAAAAGTTGCAGAGAATCGGCGATGTGGCGCGTCCACAATTCCGGGATGGTTCCGGGCGAAACGAGATTTATCGTTTTTTGCCATTTGGTTAGCAGGGAGGCGATGGTTTCCAGCCGGGAAAATGTTTCACGTGAAACATTTTGCGCGACGGCTGCCTTCGCCGAATCCGAAGAGTTTCTCATGCGCTTTTCGTGCCCATTTCCGCGGCTTTATCGCACGTGAAACCGCAGATTCGGCAGAACGTTTTTCGCCGAATGCGCGCACCGGAATTTTGGGCCGGGTTACGGGTTACGTTCCCCAGGATTCACACCGGCAAGTCCCGACAAGGTGACAGACCGACCTCAATCCCCGACATGAACGCCCAACCCGGCCCACCGCGCAGGGCAAGGACGATTCGCCTCCGCCTTCCCGCGCCAGCGCGCCTCAACCTGCCGCCTGCTCCACGTCCGCGATTTCAGCGCGCCCACCCGACACTGTCCCTTGCCGCCGCGCATAGGTCACCAGCAGCGCGAGCGCGGCGGGGGTCATGCCTTCCATGCGGCCGGCCTGGCCGATGGTGCGCGGGCGCACGCGGGCGAGCTTCTGCTTCAGCTCGTTGGACAGGCCCGGCAGCGGGGCATAGTCCATGCCTTCCGGCAAAAGCAGATCCTCGTCGCGCCGCAAGGTGGCGATATCCGCCGCCTGGCGATCCAGATAGACGGCGTATTTCGCGTCAATCTCCAATTGCTCGGCAATGGCCGGGCTCAGATCGGAGAATTCGGGCCAGATGCGCGCCACCTGCTCCAGCCCGATGTCCGGATAGGCCAGAAGATCGAACGCGCTGCGGCGCTGGCCGTCCTTGTTCACGTTCAGCCCGAACGCCGCCGCCTCGTTGGGCGTCACGTTCAGCGATCGCGCGCGATCGCGCGCACCGCCCAGCGCCGCCATCTTGGCGGAGAAATGCGCCGCCCGCTCCGCCCCCACGAGGCCGAGCGCCATGCCCCGCGCGGTGAGGCGCTGGTCGGCATTGTCGGCGCGCAGGGTGAGGCGATATTCGGCGCGCGAGGTGAACATGCGATAGGGCTCGGTGACGCCGCGCGTGACGAGATCGTCCACCATCACGCCGAGATAGCCTTCGGCCCGGTCGATGACGATGCCGTCGCCCGCCTCCCCTGCCCCGCTGCCTGCCCGCCCGGAGCGCCGCGCGGCATTCAGCCCGGCGAGCAGGCCCTGGGCGGCCGCCTCCTCATAGCCCGTGGTGCCGTTGATCTGGCCGGCGAGGAACAGGCCGGGCGCACGCTTCGCCTCAAGGGTCGGGGCAAGCTCGCGCGGGTCCACATGGTCATATTCGATGGCATAGCCGGGCCGCAGCACCTCCACCCGCTCCAGGCCGGGAATGGTGCGCAGGAAGAGATGCTGCACCTCCTCGGGAAGCGAGGTGGACATGCCATTGGGATAGATGGTCGGGTCGTCCAGGCCTTCGGGCTCCAGGAAGATCTGGTGGCCATCGCGATCGCCGAAGCGCACCACCTTGTCCTCGATGGAGGGGCAATAGCGCGGGCCGGTGCTTTCGATGCGGCCGGAATACATGGCCGAGCGCGAGAGGTTCGCGCGGATCACATCATGGGTCTCTTGCGTGGTGCGGGTGATGCCGCACTGAACCTGCGGATTGGGCAGGCGGACCGTGAGGCTGGAGAAGGCCTCCGGCGGCGCGTCGCCATCCTGCATCTCAAGCCCCGCCCAATCGATGGTGCGGCCATCCAGGCGCGGCGGCGTGCCGGTCTTCAACCGGCCGAGCGCGAGGCCAAGGCGCTTCAGCGTGCCCGAGAGCCCGAGCGCGGGCTTCTCCCCCATGCGCCCGGCGGGGATCTGCACTTCGCCCATATGGATCAGGCCGTTGAGGAACGTGCCGGTGGTAAGCACAACGGCGCCGCACGCGAAAGCGCGTCCATCCGCCAACAGCAGGCCGGCGACGCGCCCGCCCTCAAGAATCAGATCGTCCGCCTCCCCTTCCACGATGGTGAGGTTTTCCTGCGCGGCAAGGGCCGCCTGCATGGCGCGGGCATAGAGCTTGCGGTCCGCCTGTGCGCGCGGGCCGCGCACCGCCGGGCCCTTGCGGCGGTTGAGCACGCGGAACTGGATGCCGCCCTGGTCCGCCACCCGGCCCATGAGCCCGTCCAGCGCATCGATCTCACGCACCAGATGGCCCTTGCCGAGCCCGCCGATGGCCGGGTTGCACGACATGGCGCCGATGGTCGCGCGGCTATGGGTGACGAGCGCGGTGCGCGCGCCGAGGCGCGCCGCAGCCGCCGCCGCCTCGCAGCCCGCATGGCCCCCGCCCACCACCATCACATCGAACACGGTTTCCAGCTTGGTCATTCAGCTCTCGCGGCGCACGGCCATCGGCGGAGGTTCGCCGGATTTTCAGGATTGGACCGACAGGAACGGCACTTTCACGGCGCGGTCAAGGCGGGCGGCATGAGGGAGCGCGGTTCGGAGCGCGGTCAGCGCGAAAATGTTTCACGTGAAACATTTTTGGGGGGCTGCTTATCGAGGACAAGGGAAGGCAGACGGCGAGATCGCGCCGAATGTTTCACGTGAAACATTTTTACGGGGTGGCATGCGCGTGGAGGATGGACCGGATTGGCGAGGCGCGCATTCCTTTTGCCCCTATCGGGCCAGAGCGACGATGCCCCGCTGTTGGATGAAGGTGCGGCCGGGGGAGCGGTCAGCCAAACTCCCGGTGGCCTGCCCCCTCGCCTGCCGGCCGGCCCTCCGCAATCGGCGCAGAGGGTCCGCGCAAAATGTTTCACGTGAAACATTCGCGCGGCGCAGGCCGAGGACCTGCCGCCTGCAGTCTCTCGATGGTGACCCGGCACGGGCAGCGTTCCGAAGATTCGATGCTCCAGCCGCCACCTGCAGCACGACAGCACCTCGAAAATGTTTCACGTGAAACATTCGGCCAGTCGTACGGATCGCCTGGACCGCTGACTCCCACGCCATGAGGGGTGACTGCCAATCAAAATGTTTCACGTGAAACATTCCCGCCGCGGCGCGTGCCACGAGTCATCACAGCCCGCTGGCATGTGGGCGGTCCGCGAAGCGGCGATGCAAGGCGCGTGGAAAAGCACGCCTCTTTATACACCGGGGCTCACGCGCAAAACCTCACCTACCCGCGCCGAGCGATGTTCGCGCCAGGCTCCAACTTCCGCGCTCGGAATGTTTCACGTGAAACATTTTGGAGTTCACACCCGAGGGGGCTTACGCACCCTAGAATGTTTCACGTGAAACATTCCGGCCCGGTCGCCCGAAAATCTTAGCGTTGCAACGGCCGAGGCGGCGTTATCTCTTGAGCTCAAGCGGAAGGAGCACAGCCCGCCGCCACCGCGTCGGAACCGTCCGGCGGCGTTCCCCGCTTCATCTCTCGGATGTCCTATCCCTAACGAGACCTGTTCGGCTCTCTTCGGAATGTTTCACGTGAAACATTCCCCCGGCGCGTCACTTTCCGATGCAGAAGGTGCGGAACAGCGCGTCCAGAACATCCTCGATATCCACGCGCCCAACCAGCGCGTCCAGTGCCCGTGCCGCCAGCCGCAAATCTTCCGCCAGAAGATCCTCGGCCCCGCCGCCGGCCCGCGTCAGCGCGCGATCGAGATGCGCCACCGCATCCTGAAGCGCGAGCCTCTGACGTTCGCGGGTGATCAGGGCCGGTTCCCCGCCGCCCAGCTCTGCCGCGCGCGCCTCGATGCGAGCGAGCAGCGCCTCCATCCCCTGCCCCGTGGCGGCAGAGATGACGAGCGCCGAACCCGGGTTTTCCTGCGCGACATCGGCGGTCTCGGCCTTATCCGCCTTGGTGCGCACAGCGAGGGCGTGTGCCAGCTCCGGCGGCGGCGCATCCCCCTCCTCGCTCAGCCACAGCACCAGATCGGCCGCCCCGGCACGGGCGCGGGCGCGGCGGATGCCTTCGGCTTCCACCTCGTCGTCCGTCTCCCGCAGGCCGGCGGTGTCGATCAGCGTCACCGCCTGCCCAGCGAGTTCGAGATGCACTTCCAGCACGTCGCGCGTGGTGCCGGGCCGGTGCGAGACGATGGCGGCCTCGCGCCCCGCCAGGCGGTTCAGCAAGGTGGATTTGCCCGCGTTCGGCGGGCCGGCGATGGCGATGGAGATGCCCTCGCGCACCCGTTCCCCGCGCGCACCATCGGCCAGCGCCGCCGCCAGCTCCTCCCGCAGGAGGCCGGTTTCCAGCAGCGCGGGGCCGGTGAGATCCTCCGGCACGTCGTCCTCATCCACGAAATCGATGGTCGCTTCCACCAGCGCCAGGGCGCGGATCAGCCTCTCGCGCCAGCCGGCGACGCGCCGCGAGAGGGCGCCGGAGGCTTGGGCGAGGGCCTGCCGGCGCTGCGCCTCGCTCTCCGCCGCGATCAGATCGCCCAGACCCTCCACCTCGGCCAGGTCCATCTTGCCGTTGGCATGGGCGCGACGGGTGAATTCGCCGGGCAGCGCGGGCCGGAACCCGTCGATCGCCGAGAGGGTTGAAAGGATAGCGGCCACCACTGCCCTCCCTCCATGGAGATGAAGCTCAACGAGATCTTCCCCCGTGACGCTGCGCGGCCCTTCGAAAAACAGCAGCAGGCCGCGGTCCAGAGCTTCCTCCGAGCCGGGCGCGCGGAGCACGACATAGCGCGCGAGACGCGGCTCCGGCACCGCGCCGGCGAGAATGAGAGCGGCGCGCCGGGCATCGGGTCCGGAGATGCGCACCACCGCGACCCCCGAGGGCAAGCGCCCGCTGGACAAAGCAAAGATGGTGTCCGATGACCGCATCACGCACCGGCCTTGAAACTGGAGTTGGGACGATGACCGAAAACCGCCTCGGGTCCGAGACCAGTCCCTATCTGCTTCAGCATCAGGACAATCCCGTCCATTGGTGGCCGTGGGGCACCGAAGCCTTCGCGGAAGCCCGGCGCACGGGAAAGCCGGTTCTGCTCTCCGTGGGCTATGCGGCCTGCCATTGGTGCCATGTCATGGCGCATGAAAGCTTCGAAAATCCCCTGGTGGCTGGGGTCATGAACGACCTGTTCGTGAACATCAAGGTGGATCGCGAGGAACGGCCCGACGTGGACCAGATCTACATGGCCGCGCTCCACCAATTGGGCGAACAGGGCGGCTGGCCGCTGACCATGTTTCTGGATGGGGACGGAAAGCCGTTCTGGGGCGGCACCTATTTTCCCCGCACCGCGAGCTATGGCCGCCCCGGCTTCACCGACGTGCTGCAGCAGGTCTCCCAAGTCTACCACGATGCGCCCGACAAGATAGCCCAGAACCGGGACGCCATCCTGGAGCGGCTGGAGAAGGCGGCGCGCCCGCAGGGCGAGGTGGTCATCGGCCTTGCCGAGCTGGACCGGGCGGCCCAGCAGATCGCGGGCCTGTTCGACAAGGCCAATGGCGGCCTGCGCGGCGCACCGAAATTTCCCCAGACCGGGCTGATGGAGATGATCTGGCGCGCGGGGGAACGCACGGGCGATGAAAAGCTGAAGGCCATCTGTGCCTTCACCCTCAACCGCATGTGCGAGGGCGGCATCTATGATCATCTCGGCGGCGGCTTCTCCCGGTACAGCGTGGATGAGCATTGGCTGGTCCCGCATTTTGAGAAGATGCTCTACGACAACGCCCTGCTGTTGGAGCTGCTCGCCCTCGCCTCTCAGGAGACCGGCGACCCGCTCTTCCTGGCCCGCGCGCGCGAAACCGTCGGCTGGCTGGAGCGGGAAATGCTGACCGAAGGCGGCGCCTTCTGCGCCAGCCTCGATGCCGACAGCGAGGGCCACGAAGGCAAGTTCTATGTGTGGACCGCCTCCCAGATCGAGGAGGTTCTGGGCGCGGAGGACGCAGCCTATTTCGCCGGATTTTACGACGTGACGCCCGGAGGAAACTGGGAAGGGGCGGTCATTCTCAACCGCACCAAGGCGGGCGACGTGGCGCTTGAAGACGAAGTGCGCCTCGCGCCCTTGCGCGAAAAGCTGCTCGCCGCGCGGGCGAAACGCGTGCGGCCGGGGCTCGACGACAAGGTTCTGGCGGACTGGAACGGCCTGATGATCGCCGCCCTCGCCCGCGCCGGTGCGTTGCTGAACGAACCTTCTTGGATCGCGCTGGCCGAACGGGCCTTTGCAGCAGTGGTCGATCTGATGAGTGAGGGCGACCGGCTCGGCCATTCCTATCGCGCCGGGCGCACGCTTTACCCCGGCCTTGCCAGCGATCTCGCGGCCATGGCCCGTGCCGGCATCGCCCTGCATGAGGCGACCGGCACCGGGGAGCCGCTGAATCACGCGATCGCTTTCCTGACCGTGCTGGAACGCCACCATCTGGACAGCGCGAGCGGCGCCTATTTCCTCACCGCCGACGATGCGGACGCGCTCGTGATGCGGCCGCTCACCACCATGGATGAGGCCCAGCCCAATTATAATGCGGTGGCGGCCGATGCCCTGGTGCGGCTCTCCGCTTTGGTGGGCGACGATGATCTGCGCACCCGGGCCGACCGAATCCTGCGGGGGCTCTCCGCCGCAGCCGCCGCGAATGCGCTCGCCCACGGCGCACTGCTCAATGCCATCGACACCCGCCTACGGCTGGCGGAAATCGTCACCACCGGCGCCGCGGGCGAGGCCCTGGCCCAGGCCGGCTTGCGCCTGTCTTTCCTCGCACGGGTGGTGATCCGCGCCGCACAGGCCGCCGACCTGCCGCCCGGCAGCCTCGCCCGCGCCCGGATGGAGAACGCGCCGGCCTCCGGCGCGGCCTTCATCTGCGCAGAGGGGCGCTGCACCTTGCCGATCACCGAGCCGGCGGCGATCGCCGCCGCTGTACAGGCGGCGCGCGCCTGAAACCGCTCTTTTCGGCCGCCTGAAAAAGACGATGCCTCTAGAATCGATTCCTGAAGCGATGGGCGCCACTTTTGGTCCGGACAAGGAAAGGTTCGTCGGAACCCTCGTTTGGCCGCCAGCGGCGCTGTGAAGAGATCAACTTTCAGGCGAGTTCAGGTTGTAAATGCATCCGACACGGGTATGTCAGCCGGCGTCGGCGAACCGCTCGCCCGCGTGGCTCGGGAAATCGTCCTGCCGGCCCGTCACGGGAACGCGCGGCACACCCGCCAGCAGGTCCATGCCTTGCTGCCGCGCGGATGGGGAGAGCAGAAGATCCTCCACCACCCGTTCGACCACGGTGCGCCAGGAATACCAGGTCAGGCGCGAGAGGCGATACCGCACTGCAGCATGGGCCGCCGGGTCTTCGAGCGAGAGGATCGCATCCAGCATCTCGGGCATGCCGGAGAAATAGCATCCCGCACTCCCCAGCACTTCACGGACAACGGGTATGTCGCGCGAGAGCACCGGCAGCCCGCGCGTGGCGGCTTCCAGGGGCGGCAGCCCGAATCCCTCGGCGAGCGAGGGAAACAGCAGCGCATGCCCCCCGACATAATGCGCGGCGACGGCGGCGTCTCCGAGATCGTCGTACCAGAACAGCTTCTGGCCGTACCAGGGCGAGCCGCAGATGATCTCGAGCATGTCCTCGCTCATCCATCCGCGGCGGCCGATGATAACCAGGGCCCGGTCATAGCCCTCCCGCCAGAGCCGCTCGAATGCCGCCACCGCGTCGCGATGGCCTTTCTTGGGCTCCACCGTGCCGACCATGAGCCAGGGCCGCTGCGCGAGCACGGCGCGCTGCGCTTCGGTCATGACGGCGCCGGCGGCGGCCACGCGCTCGTCCGGCGGATCAAAGCCGTTATAGGCCACGGAACCGCTGATAGGCATGTCGCGCCAGAGGGCGAAATCGCGCAGGTCGTTCAGGCTCTGGGCGGAAACCGCATAGAAGTACCCGCCAAGTTCGAGGGCCTGGACGAGGGCGTTCTGAAACTTCTGGCGCCAGGGATATTGGTAATAGGTCGGCATGAGCGCCGGCAGAATGTCGTGGACCAGAAACACGATTTCCGCTCCGGCAGCCGCGGCCCGCCGATAGAGGCTGAAATCCATTTCGTGCCAGAAGCCGGCGCAGAACAGCACATCCCCCGGCGCAAAGACGATCGCCTCGCCGCGCGCAGGCGCCGGCACCAGCGATGCGCGCACCGCAGGCACAAGCCCGTCCATGATCCCTGCCAGCCATGCGCTGCCCCGCTTCAGCGGCGCCACCGGCACCAGGCTGGCAAGGAACCGGCTTCCCGTCGACAGCACATGGCTGACGTAGCGCAGAACCTCCAGGCTGACGCGGGTGGCGACGCGGGACGCAAGGGAGGACGAGGTCGCCACGGGCTGTTCCGGAACACCGACGAGCGGCGTGATCCGCCGGGCGAAACCTCCCTCCCCGGTGCACTCCACCAATTGGAAGCCGACCCCCGCCGCAGCGGCCATGCGTTCGCCATGGACGGCGTATTGCGCCATCACGCGGTGAATTCCGAGCGGCGCCGGATCCGCCACCACGAACGAGGAATCCAGCAACACGCGCCGTACCCGGGCACGGCGGCGCACCTCTTCCCGCTGGATCACCGGATCAAGCATCAAACCGCCACTTCCCAAAACCGACGGGCCATTTGGACCGCCAAGTTATAGCGATAACATCGGCAGAGATCAGGGTAAATTAATGGTCAAGCTTCACCAGCCGACCTCAAAAAAAATCAGCCGCAGGCTGTGCGGCTGATTCTTGGCCTATCGGATTTTCCGACGTCCTAAAATTTCCGATCAGGTGTTCATCGAATCGAAGAAATCCTGATTGGTCTTGGTCTGGCGCAGTTTATCCATAAGGAATTCGATGGCATCCACCGTTCCCATCGGATTGAGGATACGCCGCAGGACATACATCTTCTTGAGAACATCAGCCGGAACCAGAAGCTCTTCCTTGCGGGTGCCGGAACGCGTGATGTCGATGGCGGGGAACACCCGCTTGTCGGACACCTTGCGGTCCAGGATGACTTCCGAGTTGCCGGTGCCCTTGAACTCTTCGAAGATCACTTCATCCATGCGCGAGCCGGTGTCGATGAGCGCCGTCGCGATGATGGTGAGCGAGCCGCCTTCCTCGATATTGCGGGCCGCGCCGAAGAAGCGCTTGGGCCGCTGAAGGGCGTTGGCGTCGACGCCGCCGGTCAGCACCTTGCCGGAGGACGGCACCACGGTGTTGTAGGCGCGGCCGAGACGGGTAATGGAATCCAGCAGGATCACCACGTCGCGCCCATGCTCCACGAGGCGCTTGGCCTTTTCGATCACCATTTCGGCGACCTGGACGTGGCGCGAAGCCGGCTCGTCGAAGGTGGAGGAGATGACCTCGCCCTTCACCGAGCGCTGCATGTCGGTGACTTCTTCCGGCCGCTCGTCGATGAGCAGCACGATGAGGAAACATTCCGGATGGTTGGCGGTGATGGATTTGGCGATGTTCTGCAACAGCACCGTCTTGCCGGTGCGCGGCGGAGCGACGATCAGTCCACGCTGGCCTTTGCCGATGGGCGAGACGATGTCGATGATGCGGGCCGAATAGTCCTTCTTGGAGGAATCCTCAAATTCCAGCTTCAGGCGCTCATCGGGATAGAGCGGCGTCAGATTGTCGAAATTGATCTTGTGCCGGGTCTTCTCGGGGTCTTCGAAATTGATCGTGTTGACCTTGAGAAGCGCGAAATACCGTTCGCCCTCTTTGGGGCTGCGGATCTGGCCGTTGACCGTGTCGCCGGTCCGCAGGCCGAAGCGGCGGATCTGGGAGGGCGAGACATAGATGTCGTCGGGGCCGGGGAGATAATTAGCGTCGGGCGAGCGCAGAAAGCCGAAGCCATCCTGCAGCACTTCCACGACGCCTTCGCCGATGATCTCGGTTTCGCTGGCGGCGAGTTGTTTCAAAATCGCGAACATCAATTCCTGCTTGCGCAGGGTGCTCGCGTTTTCGACCTCGTTTTCTTCAGCGAAGGCGAGAAGTTCGACGGGGGTTTTGGACTTGAGATCCTGGAGTTTCACTTCCCGCATATGGGAAAGCCTCGAAATCTTGAATTGGGCCGGCGGCTTTGTGAACCAAAGCCGGGCAGATGGAAGGGGCGGGGAATCGCAGATCTTCAGGAAACACCGGGATACCGGGATCTCACCTGACGTTCCGTATCGGCCCCATGACGTGGCCGTAAAAACGAAACGCGCGTTGCCTGCGTTTAGGAAAGCCAGAGAACAATACCGGAATCGCCGCCCTTTATGCAAGCCCCGTTGACGCCTGCCGGCTCATCAAAAAGGCTTAAGGATCACCAGGATCACAATGCCGATCATCAGAACCGTCGGCACCTCGTTGGCGATACGGTAGAATTTCGCACTCCGTGTGTTGCGGTCCTCGGCGAACGCCCTGGTCCATTTCACGCACTCGCCATGGAAGGCGGACAAGGCGAGCACCAGAACCAGCTTGGCGTGCAGCCAGGGCGAGGAAATCCAGCCGCCCTCATAGATCAGGAACGCACCGGCGAGCCAGGTGACGATCATGGCCGGAGTGGAGATCGCCTTCAGCAGGCGGCGCTCCATCACCTTGAACGTCTCGGATTGCGCGGAGCCCTTGGGCGCGTCGCAATGATAGACGAACAGACGCGGCAGATAGAGCATGGAGGCCATCCAGGAGATGACCGCCACCACGTGCAAGGCCTTGATCCAGAGATAGAGCATGTCAGCTTCCGCCCTCGGCCGCATGCGCCTTCACGCACCGGATGATCACAGGCTTATCCGCACCTTTTCCACAAGGTTTTCCACATGCGAGATCGGCGTCTCCGGCCTGATGCCATGGCCGAGATTGAAGATGTGCCGTGCGCCTGCGAAATCCTTGCGAATATTAAAGATTTCCTCGTCGAGCTGAGGTCCGCCGGCAATCAGCCGCAAGGGATCGAGATTGCCCTGGAGAGCGACCTTATCCCCAAGCTTCGCCCGCGCGACCTGCCGATCCGCGCTCCAGTCGAGGCCGATCCCGTTGAGGCCCAGGGCGGCGAGCTTTTCCAGCGCCTCCATGGTCGCCCCTTTGGGAAAGGAGATGATCCGCGCGCCGGGATGCACCGCCCGCACCCCTTCAACGATCCGCGCCAGGGGTTTTGCGCACCAGCGCTCGAACGAGGCCGGATCGAGCACGCCGGACCAGGTGTCGAACACCTGCACCGCGTCCGCGCCGGCGGAAATCTGCCCGTTGAGATGGGCGATGGACATCTCCACCAGCACGTCGATGAGGGATTGGAACAGGTCCGGGTCGCGCAACGCGAGCAAACGCGCCGGGCCCTGGTCGTCAGTGCCTTGCCCGGCCACCATATAGGTCGCCACCGTCCAGGGCGCCCCACAGAAGCCGATCAGCGCGGTTTCACGGGGCAGGGCCGCTTTCACCAGCGAAAGCGCCTCGTAGACCGGCTGGACGCGATCAGGATCGAGCGTGCCGCGCAGCCCCGCGATCGCCGCACCGGTGGCCACCGGCGCCAGCCGCGGGCCTTCGCCCGCCTCGAAGCGCACATCGACCCCAAGCGCATGGGGAATGACCAGAATGTCGGAAAAGATGATGGCTGCATCGAAGGCGAACCGGCGGATCGGCTGGAGCGTCACCTCGGCGGCCAGTTTGGGCGTGTAGCACAAGGTGAGGAAATCGCCGGCGCTTGCGCGCACCGCGCGGTACTCAGGCAGATAGCGCCCGGCTTGCCGCATCATCCAGAGCGGAGGAATGGCTTGGGGCACGCCATCGAGCACGGCGAGAAAGGGGGAAGGCTGCGCCGCGCTGTTCGTCATCCCGCTCCAACTATCTAAAAAGGAATCTTATTTAAGAGAGAGTCTTTTATGTCTTAACGGTTGATTAACTATTCGCAGCGCCGTCGACAACCGGTCCACAGGCTGACACGTCCGCGCACCCATCGCCCCGAGCCGGACAACAATCGTTAACAAAAGGTAAATCGGCTCTCGCCGGGAGATTTCCCCACATGCCCACAGAGGGTACCTTCGAGTCCGTCCCCACGGGTTCAATTGTGGACGATGATGCCCATGACTCTTTCGCCGGCCTTGCATGACCCGTTCGGGCGTGCGTTTCTGCACCGACCGTCCACAGGCCGGTGGATAAGTGGCAGGATATGACGTGACGGCACCGCGCGTTCCCAACGAAAGCTATTTCCATCTGCACCTCGTGTCGGATGCCACCGGCGAGACGCTGATCAACGTGGGCCGCGCCGCCTGCGCCCAATATGCCAATGTGCTGCCGATCGAGCATGTGTACCCGCTGGTGCGCTCCATGAAGCAGCTGGAGCGGGTGCTGATCGACATCGAGAACAATCCCGGCATCGTGCTCTACACGCTGGTGGACAAGGAAGTCCGCGAGCGGCTGAAGGAGCGCTGCCGGGAACTCGGCGTGCCGTTCCTTTCGGTGCTGGCGCCGGTGGTGCAGATGTTCCAATCCTATCTCGGCGGCGAGCCTCAGCCTCGCATCGGTGGCCAGCACGCGCTGGATGCCACCTATTTCAAGCGCATCGACGCGCTCAATTTCACCGTCATGCACGACGACGGTCACATGACCGACGATCTGGAGCAGGCGGATGTGGTGCTGCTCGGCGTATCGCGCACCTCCAAGACCCCCACCTCCATCTATCTCGCCAATCGCGGGATCAAGACCGCCAATATCCCGCTGGTGCCCAATGTTCCGTTGCCGCCGGGCCTGGAGCGGCTGAAGAAGCCGCTCATCGTCGGCCTTGTCGCGAGCGCGGAGCGAATCGTCGAGATCCGCCAGAATCGTCTCCTGGGGTTGAACGCCGCGAGCCCGAACACGGCGTATGTGGACCGCGAGGCGGTCTCCGAGGAGCTCGCGCTGTCGCGTCGCCTGTGCGCGCGGCACGGCTGGCCGCTGATCGACGTATCCCGCCGGTCCATCGAGGAGACGGCGGCGGCGATCATCGGCCATCTCTCCGAACGGCGCCGCCGCGCCATCGTCGAGACCTGAGCGGACGATCCGGCCATGACTCTCTGGCGCGGCCTCCATCCCCTCGCGCTCGCCTCGCGCAGCCCCACCCGGCGTGCCCTGCTGGAAGCCGCCGGCCTGTCGGTGGATCTGGTGGACGGCGAGGTGGACGAACGCGCCATCGAGACCGCCGCGCCGGCCTGCGAGGCCGGGCCCGACGATGTCGCCCGCATGCTCGCCCGCGCAAAGGCCTTCGCCGGCGCCCGCAAGCTCGAACCAGACCGCCTGGTGGTCGGCGCCGACCAGACCTTGGCGGTGGGAGGCACGGTGTTCCACAAGCCGAAGGACCGGGAGAGCGCCCGCGCGCAGCTGTCCCGCCTCGCCGGCCGCACCCATGCGCTGCATTCGGCCGTGGTGGTGGTGCAGGACGAGGAGGTTGTTTTCGAGACGGTTCAAACGGCGCGGCTGACCATGCGGCCTTTGTCGGATACCGCGCTCGACGCCTATCTGGATGCCGCCGGGCCGGCGGTGCTCACCAGCGTCGGCGGCTACCAGCTGGAAGGGCTGGGTGTGAACCTGTTCGCGGCCATCGAGGGCGATCATTTCACCATTCTCGGCCTGCCGCTGTTGCCGCTGCTGGGATTTCTGCGGGACGAGGGCGTGCTGTTGTGAGCGTGAATCTGTGCATCAGCGGCCATCCCGTGGCCTATTCCCGCTCGCCCATGCTGCACGGCTATTGGCTGGAGAAGCACGGACTCTCCGGCACCTATGGCGGCGAGGATGTGCCGCCTGAGGACGCCGCGGCCTTCTACGCGAATTTTGCCGCGCGCGGCTATGCCGGGGGCAACGTGACCGCGCCGAACAAGGAAATCGCGTTTCGTGCCGTCGCCGAGGCGGACGACACCGCCCGCGCCCTCGGGGCGGTGAACACGCTATGGTTCGAGGATGGGCGGCTCCACGGCGGCAATACCGATGTCTATGGCTTTCTGGCCAATCTCGATGCCGGCGCGCCGGGTTGGGACCGCACGGGCGGCCCGGTGCTGGTGCTCGGCGCGGGCGGTGCCTCGCGGGCCATCGTCCATGGCCTGCTCTCGCGCGGCGTCGAGAAGCTCTGGCTCGCGAACCGCACGGTGGAGCGCGCGCAGGCGCTGGCGGACCAGTTCGGCCCGCGCGTGGTGCCGATTTCCCTCGCTGAGATCGCCGCGCCTTTGGCGGATGCGGCCCTGCTGGTGAACACCACGTCGCTTGGCATGAAGGGGCACCCGCCACTGGAGCTCGATTTTTCGTCCCTGAATGCCGATGCGGTGGTGACGGACGCGGTCTACGTGCCGCTGGAGACGCCCTTGCTGAAAGCCGCGCGGGCGCGCGGGCATCGCATCGTGGATGGGCTCGGCATGCTGCTGCACCAGGGCGTGCCCGGCTTCGAGCGCTGGTTCGGCGTGCGGCCGGAAGTCGATGCGCCGCTGCGCGAGCTGATCGTCGCCGACTTGCGCGCCAAGGGCCAGCTGGAGGCCTGATCCATGTGGATTCTCGGCCTCACCGGCTCCATCGGCATGGGAAAATCCGCCACGGCCGGCCTGTTCCGGGCGGAAGGCGTGCCGGTGTATGACGCCGATGCAGCCGTGCATGCGCTCTATCGCGGGGACGCCGTTGCACCGGTGGAGGCCGCCTTTCCCGGCGTGACGAAGGACGGCGCCATCGACCGCCCCTCGCTCTCCGCCCGCGTGCTCGGCGATGCGGAGGCCATGAAGCGGCTGGAAGCCATCGTTCATCCCCTCGTGCGGGGGCGGGAGATCGCCTTCCTCGAGCGGGCGCGTGCGGCGGGGGCGCGGCTCGTGGTGCTGGATATCCCTTTGCTGTTCGAGACCGGCGGCGAAAAGCGCGTCGATGCGGTGGCGGTGGTGAGCGCACCGGGCGATGTGCAGGAAGCGCGGGTGCTGGAACGCCCCGGCATGACGCGCGAGCGTTTTGCCGCCATCCTGGCCAAGCAGCTGCCTGATTCGCTAAAGCGCGCCCGCGCCCATTTCCTGATCGATACGGGGCGTGGGTTCGAGAGCGCCGGCCATCAGGTGCGCGGCATCGTGCGCGCGCTGAGCGGGCCGGGCCGGCGGCCTCAGGCCGGGAAATGAGCGGAAAAGACCATGCGGGAAATCGTCCTCGATACCGAAACCACCGGCCTTGACGCCAATAAGGACGACCGGCTGGTGGAAATCGGCTGCGTGGAAATGGTCAACCGCATCCTCACCGGCACGGTCTACCACGTCTATATCAACCCGGAACGGGACATGCCGACGGAGGCGTTCAACGTCCATGGCCTCTCCGCCGAGTTTCTTTCCGACAAGCCGAAATTCGCCGAGGTGGCGGACGCCTTCCTCGACTTCATCGCCGACGACACGCTGGTGATCCACAACGCCGCGTTCGATATCGGCTTTCTGAATGCGGAACTCACCCGCGCCGGCCGCCCCGTCATCGCGCGCGACCGCGTGGTGGATACCCTCGCTTTGGCGCGGCGCAAGCATCCCGGCGCGCAGAACAGCCTTGACGTGCTGATGAACCGGTACGGCATCGACAGCTCGCGCCGCGTGAAGCATGGCGCCTTGCTGGATGCGGAACTGCTGGCGGAAGTCTATAGCGAGCTGCTCGGCGGGCGGCAGGCGATGCTGGTCGGGCTCGTGGAAGAGACCGGCGGCGCCGCGCCGCGCCTGATGGCGGAAACCGTGATCGCCGCGCGCACCCGGCCGGTTCCCCTCGTCCCTCGCCTCACGCAGGAGGAGCGCGCGTTCCACCGCGCCTTCATCGAGCAGATGGGCGACAAGGCGCTTTGGGCGCAATATCTCGTGGACGAGGTGCGGGCCGAAGAGGCCGCCCGCGCCTGAACGAGTCGCGCCTGAAGGCCTGGGCCCCTGGCAATACGAACCCGCTCACCCGGCCGTTGCACGGCCGACCTCTCCCCACAGGGAGAGGGCTCCGCCGCGATCAGCGAAAGCCCTCACCCGCGCGGCAATCCTCAGGCCTGGCCGACCGGCTGCAGGCGCTGGGCTTCGGCCATCATGCGCTGCTGATAGAGGCTGGCGAAGTCCACGGGATCGATCATCAGGGGCGGGAAGCCGCCGTTGCGCACCGCGTCCGCCACGATCTGGCGGGCGAAGGGGAACAGCAGGCGCGGGCATTCGATCAGCACCACCGGCTGGAGGCTCTGCTCGGGAATGCCCTGGATGCGGAAGATGCCGCCATAGGTGAGGTCGAAGGCGAACATGGTGTTGCCCTGGACCGAGGCCTTGCCGTCCACCTTCAGCTCGACTTCGAACTCGTTGTTCGCGAGCGGGCGGGCGTTGACATTGATCTGCACGCTCACGTCCGGCTGGCCGGCCGGGCTCGCCAGCGAATTCGGGGCGTTGGGATTCTCGAACGAGAGATCCTTGATATATTGTGCGAGGACATTGAGCGAAGGCGCCACATTGTCCGCCGGGCTGCCATTTTGAGTCGCCATGCTCGTCTCCCTTGAGGCTGGTCCTCGTCCCCATGCGAGGTGGCGGGTCGCTAGCATGCCTCAGGACGAGGGGCAAGGACGCCGGCGGGGACGCACCATAGGTGACCCCGCTTATGACATGAGGAAGACCAGCATGAGCGAAACCGAAATCCGCGCACCGGGCGCCGCGCCCGAGAAACCCCTGACCCCCGCGGCGCAGCGCGCCTTGGCCGAGGCGGCGGAACGGCGCGCGGCGATCGACGCGGTCGCCAAATCCATGCCGAAGGAAGTGAACGGGCGCGGCGGCACCGAGCCCGTGCGCTATGGGGATTGGGAAGTCGGCGGCATCGCCTCCGACTTCTGAGGCCGAAAGAAGGGCGTGCGCCAGCCCTTCAGTGGACGATGGCGAGGCCGATGAGGCCCGCCACGCCCACGATGATCCGCCACCAGCCGAACACCGCATAGCCGTGGCGGGACACGAAATCGAGCAGCGAGCGCACCACCAGCACCGCGGCGCAGAAGGCCGCGACGAAGCCGATGACGATCAGCAGCCCGTCGTCCAGCGAGAGCATGTTGCGGCTCTTGTAGAGATCGTAGACGAACGCGCCGAACATGGTGGGCAGGGCGAGGAAGAAGGAGAATTCCGCCGCCGCCCTTTTGTCCACGCCCATCAGCATGGCGCCGACGATGGTGGAGCCCGAGCGCGACATGCCGGGGATCATGGCGAGGCACTGGAAGAAGCCGATCTTCAGCGCCAGCAGGGGCGGGAAGCCCATGGCATTGTTGTAGCGCGGCTCCGGCACGATGCGATCCACGAACAGCAGCACGATGCCGCCGAAGATCAGCGTGAAGCAGATCAGCATCGGGCTTTCAAACAGCACCGCCTTGATGAAGCCGTGCAGCGCAGCCCCGATCACCGCCGCCGGCAGGAAGGCGATCAGCACGCCGAGCACGAACCGCCGCGCCCCGGGGCTGGTGGGCAGCGCCACCGCCACCTTGAGGAACCGCTGGAAATAGACCGTGAGGATCGCCAGCACGGCACCGAGCTGGATCAGCACCTCGAACGTCTTGCCGGTGCTTTCGAAGCCCAGAAAATGCCCGGCCAGCAGCAGGTGCGCGGTGGAGGATACGGGGATGAATTCGGTGAATCCTTCCAGAAGGCCGAGGAACAAGGCTTCGAGCATGGTGCCGAGGGTCATGGCGCGGGAGTCCGGGCGTGAAGGGAAATGGCCAGGGGCCATGAAGCGGCGGCATCCTGAAATTTTCGCTTAACCGGTGCAATGCAAAAGCACCCGTCGGCGCTTGGGTGGACCTAGGGGCAGGCGTTTGGTTTGGTTCACCATGTGGCCCTATTGCCACAGCGCTGGCGGCCATTCGGTCTTGCGGCACTGCGAGAACCGATCTAGACCGGGGGTCAGCCGCAGCGGCGAAACCCCCCAGACATGCATCTGCACCATCATCCTTTCTGTCCCCATTCGCGTTTCGTGCGCCTCCTGCTTGCCGAATACGGCATCGAGCCGGAGCTGGTGGAAGTGCGCGTGTGGGAGCGCCGGCCGGAGTTCCTGGCGCTGAACCCCGCCGGCGAAACGCCGGTGATGGTGGAGCAGCAGGCGCCTTCCGTCCCCGGCGCCAGCATCATCGCGGAATATCTCGACGAGACGCGCGGCCTTGCCCTCGCGGACCGCCGCCTGCTGCCGGAAGACCCGGCCGGGCGCGTGGAAGTGCGGCGCCTGGTGGCCTGGTTCAACGACAAGCTGTTTCTGGAAAGCACCGAGCATCTGGTGCGCGAGCGCATCTACAAGCGCTATATGAAGTCCGACCAAGGCGGCGGCCCGCCCGATGCCCAGGCGCTGCGTGCGGCGCGCACCAATCTGCGCTACCATCTCAAATATATCGGCTGGCTGGCGAAGGGCCGCAATTGGCTGGCCGGCGAGCGCATGAGCCATGCCGACCTTGCCGCCGCCGCGCACCTTTCGGTGGCCGATTATCTGGGCGACGTGCCGTGGGACGAGGACGAGGACGCAAAGGCCTGGTACGCGCGGCTGAAATCGCGCCCGACCTTTCGCGGCCTGCTGAACGATTCCATTCCCGGCATGCCGGCCTCCAGCACCTATGCGGACCTGGATTTCTGAACGGGCCGGCGGTGCGTGAAAATCCCCCTCTCCCGCATGCGGGGGAGGGCTACGCCGGTGGTTGATACGTCCCCGGATATGGCGGCCCTCAAGGACCATCTGCACGCCCTCGCCCATGCCGAGGGGTTCGACGCCGTCGGCATCGCCGATCCTGACGCCGCCTCGGCCGCCGGGCCGCGCCTGCGCCAATGGGTGGCGGGCGGAAACCATGGCGACATGGAATGGATGGCCGAGACCCTGGACCGCCGCGCCGACGCCCGCACGTTATGGGGCGCGGTGCGCACCGTGGTGATGCTCGGCCTCAACTATGGGCCGGACGAGGACCCGCGCGCCGCGCTCGCCCAGCGCACGGGCGGGGTGATCTCGGTCTATGCGCGGGGCGAGGATTATCACGAGCTGATCAAGGCGAAGCTCAAGCGCATCGCCCGCGCCTTGCTCGCCAAGGCCGGCAGCGGCGATGTGAAGGTGTTCGTGGATACCGCGCCGCTGATGGAAAAGCCGCTCGCCCAGGCGGCGGGCCTCGGCTGGCAGGGCAAGCACACCAATTTGGTGTCGCGGGCGCGCGGCTCGTGGCTTTTCCTCGGCGCCATCGCCACCACGCTCGATCTGCCGGTGGACGCGCCGGAGGGCGACCATTGCGGCCACTGCCGCGCCTGCCTCGACGCCTGCCCCACCGCCGCATTCCCCGCGCCCTATCGCATCGATGCGCGGCGCTGCATTTCCTATCTCACCATCGAGCATGCCGGGCCGATCCCGCGCGCGTTGCGTCCGCTCATGGGCAACCGCATCTATGGCTGCGACGATTGCCTTGCCGCCTGCCCCTGGAACAAGTTCGCCCAGGCCGGGCGCGAGATGAAACTGGCCGCGCGGGAGGAGAATCGCGCGCCCGCCCTCGCCGAGCTGGTCGCTTTGGACGATGCAGCGTTCCGTGTGCGATTCGCCAAAAGTCCCATCAAGCGCACCGGGCGGGCCCGCATGGCGCGCAATGTGCTGATCGCCATGGGAAATTCGCAGCATCCCGATTTCATCCCGCACATTCTTGCCCGGCTTGAGGATGAGGCGCCGGTGGTGCGCGGCGCGGCGGTGTGGGCGCTCTCCCGCCTGATGCCGGCGGCGGCGTTTGCGCAGCTTGCGGCGCGGCGCGCGCCGGACGCGGACCCCACGGTGCGGGCGGAATGGGAGGCGACCCTCTCCTGAACCGTGGGCGCCTGGCGGCAGGGCCCGTTTGGCTCTTGCCCGAAGCGCCCGGCTGCGTCATGACCGATGGCATGAGCACGCTGCTGGCGGTGGGATTGGGTTATTGCGGGCGCGCCCTTCTGGCGCGTGAGCCGGCGCTGTTTTCCCGCGTCATCGGCACTAGCCGCACGCGCGAAGGGGCGCAGGCGCTCGCCGCGCTGGCGCGGCCGGGGCTGCCGGTCACGGGCCTGCCGTTCGACGGTGTGCATCTCTCCGCCACGCTCGAACAGGCGCTGCGCACGGCGAATGTGCTGCTGCTCTCGGCGCCGCCGGGGGATGCGGGCGACCCGGTTCTGGCCGTGGGCCGGCGGGCGCTGATGGCGAACGCGCATCTGCGCTCCGTGGTCTATCTCACGACCCTCGGGGTTTATGGCGACCACAAGGGCGCCTGGGTGGACGAGCGCACCAAGCCGAAGCCCGGCTCCGTGCGCCTGGAGCGGCGTCTTGCGGCCGAGGCGGAATGGCTGCGCTTTGGCGGCGCGCGGGATGTGCCGGTCGCGATTCTGCGGCTGGCCGGCATTTATGGACCCGGCCGGAACGCTTTGGTGCAGGTGGCGCGGGGGGAAGCGCGGCGCATCGACAAGCCGGACCAGGTGTTCAACCGCATCCATGTGGACGATATCAGCGCCAGCATCCGCGCCGCGGTGAAACGACGGTTCAACGGCGTGGTGAACGTGACCGACGATCTGCCGACGGCGCCCGGCGAGCCGATTGTTGCCGCCGCGACGCTGCTGGGCGTGGAGCCGCCGGCCGCCATTCCCTTCGACGAGGCGGCCCAGGAGATGACGCCCATGGCGCTCTCCTTCTGGGCGGCCAATAAGCGGGTTGCCAACGGCCGGCTGAAGGACGAACTGGGCGTGACGCTCGGCTATCCCACCTATCGGCAGGGCATCGCCGCCCTTTATGCCGCCGGAGAGGGGCGAAGCTGAGCATCACCGGCCGCCGATCTGCGGCGGCCCGTTAAGGCTCCTGTTTCAGCCAGGATTTCAGCAGTTCCAATTGCTGGGGTCCCTGCACGGAAAGCGCGCGCGCGCGGCCGAGCTGCGCCGCGTCATCCGGGCTATGTTCCACCTGCCGCGCGAGATTGGCGGCGCCCGCAAGGCCGAACTGACCCAGCAGCCCCGCCAGCGCATGGGCTTCTCGCCGGAGGGCGACGCCGTCGCCGGCATCGACGAGCGCGTCCCACGCTTCAAACCGGCGCGCGGCGTTCTCCACGAACCGCCCGGCGAGGGATTGAAACGCTGCCGGGCCGACGGCCTGCCTTAGCGCCGCCACCCCTGAGAGATCCAGCCCGTTGGAAACGCTCGCGCCGGGCGCGCCGTGGCTGGCCGGGATGTCCATCGGCGCCCCAGGCGGCGCATCGGCGGCGGGATGGGCCTCGGCCGGCTCCATATCCGGCGGCGGAGCCTGCGCGGCGGCGGTATCGACGCGCTCAAGCAGGATCAGCATCCAATCGTCCTGCGGGTCGGGGCCGAGGCGGGCGGCGATGCGGGCTGCGGCCCGGCCGATCGCCGCCGGCAAGGGCAGGGCGGCGCGGCTCTGCACCTCGCCGATCAGCCAGTCGGGACAATTGCCGCCGCTCGCCAGTTCCACCGGGTCCAGCCCGTCGGTGGCGAGCAGAAGCCGTTCGCCCGGCGCGAGGGTCAGGCGCACGGCTTCATAGACCGGCTGGTCGGCGAAACCGAGGAGCGGGCCTTCGCAGGCCACTGCGCGCGCCGAATCGGCGGTGAGAATCATGGGATGGGGATGGCCGGCGGAGGCGATCTCAACCCGCCCGTCCGCCAGCAGATCCACCACCAGGGCGGTGGCGATGGCGGCATCGAAGGCCGGCTCGCCGAAGATCAGACCCGACCAGCGGGTCAGGAATTGCCCGGGCGACAGACTGGCATCGAGATCCAGCGCGCGCACCATGGCGGCATGGGCGATGGCGCCGGCCTTGGCATCGATGCCGTGGCCCATGACGTCCACCATCACGATGCGCTCGCGCCCCGGGCGCGGCAGATGCACCACCAAATCGCCGCCGCCGATGTCGGCGGTTTCGTGCAGCAGCGCCAGGGCGAACGGGCCGAGCGTATCCGGCAGATTGGGCTGCACCAATTGCCCCAGCGTCGTGCCGAAATAGCGGAACAGCCGCGCCCGCTGGCGCAGCGCGCGGGTGAGCGCGAGCTGGATGGTTTCCAGCAGCGCGTCCGGCGTCACCGGCTTGGTGAGGAAGGTGTCGATGCCCAGCTCCAGGGCGCGGGTGCGCACGCTGGAATCCGCCGTGATCATGACGATGGGGATGGGCGGCCGGTCGCGGTCTTCCTCCAGCGCCGCCACCAGCGCGGTGCCTGGCTCCGAGCCGAGGTGAAAATCGGTGAGGATCAGATCCACCTTGGTCTCGCGTGCCAGCAGCAGCGCGCTGCGCAGGTCGAGCGCCGCCATCACGCGATAATGCGGCTCCAGAAGGCCGAGATAGGTCTCCAGGAGCACTTCCTCGTCCTCCACCACCAGCAATTGGGGCCGGCGGCGCGCCAGCTGGCGGCGCAGGAGGAACCGGTTGGGCGGGCCGGGGCTGTAGCTCGCCTGGTCGAGGAAATGCCGGGCGAGCGGCAGGCCGCGCCCCGAGACGGCATCGGGCGAGACGCGGGTAAGGCTCGCCGCCTCCCACGCCGCCGCGAAGCCGAGGAACGGGCCGCCGTCATCCTCCAGCTCCGCGGTGAGCACGATGCCTTCCAAGCGCACGCTGAGGGAAAATTCCCGCGCCGGCGGGCGGGCGTGCTGAACGGTGTTGGTGGCCAGCTCCACCAGGGCCAGCACCACCTCGTCGCTGATGTCCGCGCCGATGCGCAATTGCGACAGTTGACGCCGCAAGGCCTTGCGCACCCAGGAGATGCTTTCCAGCGTGGCCGGCTTGCGCGCCTCGAACAATTTCACCGTGCGTCCCTCTCCCGTTCAGTCATGGTGGCAGCAAGGGCCGCGGCAGGCCAGCGCGGCCTCCGGCTGGGGAAACCGCATGCGGCCTCGATCCGCCAGCTCCGGGCCGGCTCAGGCGAGGGCGTCCAGTTCCTCGTCCGAGAGCGCGCCCGGCACGATCGTGACGGGAATGGGAAAACGCGCCGCGTGCGGGCCGGCGGCGGCGGCCACCAGCGGCCCCGGCCCGTCCGATCCGGTTCCGGCGGCGAGCACGAGGATGGCGATGTCGCGATCCTCGCTGATCAGGTCCAGCAGCGCGGCGCTCTTGCCGCCTTCGCGGATCACGGTTTCCGCCTCGATGCCCGCGAGCTGGCGGGCGCGGGCGGCATAATCGTCGAGATGGGCCTGCATGGCCTCGGTGGCTTCCGCGCGCATCAAATCGGCGATGCCGAGCCATTGCTGGCGCGCGCCTTCCAGCTCGAGAATGCCCAGCATCACCACCCCGCCGGCGGTGCGGGCGGCGCGGCGGCTGGCGTAATAGACCGCGCGATCGCATTCCGGAGTTTCGTCGATCACCACCAGGAACTTGCGGCGGTGTCCCGGCTCGTTGATCTGCCGCTTGGGATTGGTGTTGGTGATGGGATGCATGATCCGGCCCTCTCCCGCCTCGCCGCGATGCTGCCACGCGTGGTCCCTGCCATCGACAAAAAATCGCGCCGGCGCAACCGCCTCGGTGTCTTTCCCGGTGTCTTTCCCTCAACGCGGGCTTGTAATACTCCTCCTGCCGTCGCACGGGGCGGCACGGGAGACGCGCATGTCGGTTTTGACCCTCGACCAGGCCCAGACCATCCTGTCCACGGCGCTGCGCCAGGCAGTGGCCCAGAAGCTCAGCCCGCTCGCCATCGTGGTGCTGGACGGGCGCGGCGCGCTCAAGGCGTTCGGCGCGCAGGACGGCACCAGCCTGAAGCGCGGCGAGATCGCCATCGGCAAGGCGCGTGGCGCCCTGGCGCTGGGCATGGGCTCGCGCTCGCTGTTCCGCCGCGCCAAGGAGCAGCCCTTCTTCATCGCCGCGGCCGGCGAAGTGGTGGGGGATCTCATCCCGGTGCCGGGCGGCGTGCTGATTCGCGATGCCGCGGGCGCCATCTGCGGCGCGGTCGGCATCTCCGGCGACACCTCGGACAATGACGAGGCCTGCGCCGTCGCCGGCATCGAGGCGGCAAGCTTCCGCGCCGATCCCGGCCAGGACTGAGCATGGACGACGAAAGCGGGGCGGGGGCGCAAGCCCTGCGTCCTGCCGCGTTCCTCGACCGGGACGGCGTGCTGAACGTCGATATCGGCTATGCCTTCCGCCCGGCGGACCTGCGCCTGATGCCGGGCGCGGGGGAAGCGGTGGCGCGGCTGAATGCGGCCGGATACCTGGTGTTCGTGGTCACCAACCAGTCGGGCATCGCGCGCGGGCTCTACACGCTGGAACAGGCGCACGCCTTCAATGCGGCGCTGGCGCAGGCGCTCTCCCGCCACGGCGGCCATGTGGACCGCTTCTATCTCGCGCCGTTTCACCCGCAGGGCAGCGTCGCGGAATATGCGCTCGACCATTTCGACCGCAAGCCCAATCCCGGCATGATCCTGCGCGCGCTCGCAGAATGGCCGGTGGACAGGGCCCGCTCCTTCCTCATCGGCGACAAGGACACCGATTTGGAAGCCGCCCGGCGCGCGGCGCTGCCGGGGCACCTTTATGCGGGCGGAAATCTGGACGACCTGGTGCGCGAGATTATTGGCGGTACTTCATAGAAAAGTCCGCCCCACACCCGGGGACGCGCCTCTGCCGCTCCCTGAGGCCCCGCAAACCCTTTGTTTTTGGCGGAATGTTTCACGTGAAACATTTGGATGCTGCGGACGAACGGCGGATTCGGGAGCGATCACGCCGCCTGTTCGGGCGATGAAACCGGAAATTCGGGCGAACATGCGCGCCGAACTTCGGCAAACGCGCGCCCCCCTGCAAGAGGCGCCTCGGAAGCGGCGCCTCCCGCGAGAGCGTCTAGATCGACCGGCTCGGCCGGTCCGGTCCTCAGAGGATCTTCGCACCTTCCTCGAAGGGCAGGCGCGGCAGGCGGGGCATGACCTTCGCCGGGTCGCCATGGCCGAGAGCGGCGATGAAATTGGTCTTCACCTTGCCGTCCGGGAAGAATTCCGCATCCAGCTTGGCCGCGTCGAAGCCCGACATGGGGCCGACGTCCAAGCCCACCGCGCGGGCGGCGAGGATGAAATAGGCGCCCTGCAGCGAGGAGTTGCGGAAGGCGTGCGGCTCGACCATGCCGGGATTGTTCACGAACAGATCCTTGAAGCCCGGCGCATGGGGGAAGAGCTGGGGGATCTTCTCGTAGAATTCCAGATCGTAGCCGATGATGGCGATGACCGGCGCGGCGAGCGCCTTGAGATTGCCTTCCATCAGCGCCGGCTTCAGCCGCGCCTTGGCTTCGTCGGACGCCAGGAACAGGATGCGCGCGGGCTGGGTGTTGGCCGAGGTCGGGCCATAGATGGCGAGGTCGTAGAGCGCGCGCAGCTCGGCTTCGCTGACCGGCTGGTCGGTCCAGCCGTTCTGCGAGCGCGCCTTCAGGAACAGAGTGTCCAAAGCGGCCTGATCAATCGTGTAGCTCATGGCGTCACCGTGTGGAGGGGCCGGGCGGCAGCCCGGTATGGCCCTCGACTTAAGCTTGCGGCGCGGATCGGTATAGGGGGTCGCCTTGCAAGGGTCATTTGCAGGAATGCAAACCACACATCAGCAATGCTGATTGATGGGTCACGCCAATTGATGGGCGCAAGCACGCGAACATGAGTATGGTCGCCGCGCTTCCTTCCCGCGCCCGTGCGCCCAAAGGCTTCTGCCCAGGCTGTCCGCTATGACCGCATCCGCCCCCGCCGCCCGTTCCCCCCTTCCCGCCGCCGATCCTTTGCTGGATGCGGTCCGCGCCCATGTGCGCGCCCTGCCGGAAAGCGGCATCGTGGAAGTGATGAATTACGGCCGAAACCGCGAGGGCATCGTCCCGCTCTGGGCCGGCGAGGGGGATATCCAGACCCCGGCCTTCATCTGCGAGGCGGCCGCGCAGGCGCTGCACGCGGGCGAAACCTTCTACACCTGGCAGCGCGGCCTGCCGGAGCTGCGCGTGGCGATCGCCGATTATATCGCCGGCCTCTATGGCGTGCCCTCGGATCCCGAGCGCTTCTTCGTCACCGGCTCGGGCATGCAGGCGATCCAGATCGCCTTCGCGCTGGCGCTCGGCGCGGGCGACGAGGTGATCATCCCCTCGCCCACCTGGCCCAATGCGGCGGCGGCGGCGCTCAAAGCCGGCGCGCACCCGGTCTATGTCCCGTTCTCCTACGGCCCCAAGGGCTTCGCGCTGGACCATGCGCGCCTGGAGGCGGCGGTGACGCCGCGCACCCGCGCCATTTTCCTCAATTCGCCCGCCAACCCCACCGGCTTCGTCGCCGGGCTGGAGGATCTCAAAGCCGTGCTGGCTCTGGCCCGCAGGCACGGCCTGTGGATCGTCGCCGACGAGATCTACGGCCGCTTCCATTATGGCGCGGGCGCGCGCTCGCCCTCGTTCCACGACGTGATGGACGCGGACGATCACATCCTGTTCGTGCAGACCTTCTCCAAGAACTGGGCCATGACCGGCTGGCGCGTCGGCTGGATCGAGGCGCCGGCCGCGCTCGGGCAGGTGATCGAAAATCTGATCCAATATTCCACCTCCGGCGTCGCCGCCTTCATGCAGCGCGGCGCGGTGGCGGCGCTGACGCAGGGCGAGCCCTTCGTGGCCGCGCAGATCGCCCGCGCCCATCGCGGCCGCGACCTGGTGGCGGATGCGCTGCTGGCCACCGGGAAAGTGGATCTCGTAAAGCCGGACGGCGCCTTCTACCTGTTCTTCGGCATCGAAGGGGAACGGGACGTGCGCAAGCTCGGCCTGCGGCTGGTGGACGAGGCGAATGTGGGGCTCGCGCCCGGCACCGCCTTCGGCGCCGGTGGTGAAGGCTTCATGCGGCTGTGCTATGCCCGCGGCGAAGCGCAGCTGCGTACCGCCGCCGACCGGCTGGTGCGCTGGCTGGAGGCCCGCCCCACCGGGCAATGAACCATTCAGGCGTTTTTCATGAGTGTGAATATCCCGTCGCGCCGGGCTTTTCTGGTGGCGAGCCTCGTCACCCTCGCGAGCGGTGCGCTGGGCGGCTTCGTGTTCTTCCGCCTCGGCATGCCGGCGGCCTGGATGTCGGGGGCGCTGATGGTCACCACCCTCCTCGCCTTGTGCGGCGCGCGGCTGGAGGTGCCGACGCCGGTGCGGTTCATGGGCTTCCTGGTGCTCGGCGCCTCCATGGGCACCGCCATGTCGCCGGACATGCTGACCCACGCCGCCACCTGGCCGATTTCCATGGCGCTGCTCGCGGTCAGCGTGGTCGGCGTGATGGCGGGCAGCATGGCGTTCCTGGTGCGGGTGGCGCGCTGGGACGCGCAATCGGCCTTCTATGCCTCGGCGCCCGGCGCGCTCAGCACCGTGGTCGCCATGGCCGCGACCACGCCCGCCGACATGCGCAAGGTGGCCTTCTCCCAGGCGATGCGGCTGTTCCTGCTGGTGGCCGCCCTGCCCCATGTGATGGGCCGCGTCGGCCATCCCGCCGGCGCGCCGGCCGCGGTGCCGCTTTCATCCCTGCCCGATGTGGCGATCCTGCTGGCGGTGAGCCTGGCGACCGGGGTGGCGTTCAACCGGCTGCGGGTGCCGGGCGGCATGCTCGTGGGCGCCATGACCGGCAGCGCGCTGCTGCACGGCTTCGGCCTTTCCCACGCCTACGTGCCGCCGGTGCTGCTGATTCCGAGCTATGTGGTGCTCGGCGCGGGGGTGGGCGTGCGGTTTCGCGGCACCGACCGGGCGACCTTGCGCTCCTGCCTGCTCGCCTCGCTCGGCGCGTTCGCGGTGGCGCTGGTGATCTCGGTCGCCTGCGCGCTGGTGGCGGCGCACCTCACGCACGACGATCCCGGCAAGCTCATCACGGCGTTTTCGCCCGGCGCGCTGGAGACCATGACCGTGCTCGGCTTCGCCATGGGATATGACCCGGCGTTCATGAGCGCGCATCATCTGTTCCGGTTCGCCGGCATTTCGGTTTTCCTGCCCCTCGCGGCCCATCTGCTGTTCACAATTCGTCGACAGCGCACGCTGGACTAGCGGTGCGGCAGGGTTGTCACCGCATCGTGAGCGCTGCCGTGTTGCCTGCCATCGGCGCCCGGCCCAATGACAGGTCATTGCTGAACTTGCCGGAGGGGCACTCATGAACCGTATCGACGATCTCGCATTGCTGGTGGGCCGCCTGCTGATGGCCGTGCTGCTTCTGCCCTCGGGCATTCGCAAGGCCACCAATCTTGGCGGGACCGCGCAATATTTCGCCGGGCTCGGCCTGCCCGCGCCGGATCTGATGGCGATCGCGGCGGCGGCCACCGAAATCGGCCTGCCGATCCTGCTGGTGCTGGGCGTGGTGCCGCGCCTCACCGCCTTCCTCACCGGCGGCTTCGTGCTGCTGACGGCGCTGATCGCGCATCGCTTCTGGGATGTGGCGGACCCCGCCGCGGCCATGGGGCAGCAGATCCATTTCCTCAAGAACGCGGCCATCGTCGGCGGCACGATGTTCTATTTCGTCTCCGGCGCGGGCGCCTTCTCGCTCGCCGGCCGCAAGCGCTGAGGCCAGACGGCCCGCGCTTTATTCGGCGCCGTAGCTGTGCAGGCCGGCGCCGTTGGCGCGCAGCCAGGCTTCGGCGATCTTCCGTTCGGGAAAGATGCGTTCCACGGCGCGCCAATAGCGCGGGCCGTGGTTCATTTCCAGCCGGTGCGCCACTTCGTGGGCGGCGAGATAATCCAGCACATGGGGCGGGGCGAAGATCAGCCGCCAGGAAAACGACAGGTCGCCCGAGGCGGCGCACGAGCCCCAGCGGCTCGCCGTGTCGCGCAGCGTGATGGCGCCGACCTCCACCTGGAGCGCGGCGGCATGGCGGCGCACGGCGACGGTGAGGTCCGCCCGCGCGAGGCGCTTGAGATAATCGGTGATGCGGCGCGCGATGTGCGGCAGGTCCCCGGACACGCACAGCAGGTGCATGCCGTCCTGCGGGTCGATCTCCACCGAAACGACGCCGCGCAGGCTCTCGCGATGGACGATGCGGTGGGGCACCCCGCGCACGGGGATGATCTCGCCCGGCGCGAACGGGACGCATTGCGGCAGCCGCACGAGGCGCGCGCGCACCCAGTCCAGATGGCGCTGCACGAACGCATTGGCGGCCGCGAGCGGCACGTGGGGCGGCGCGGTGAGCGTGACGTCGCGCGAGACCGTGCGCACGCGCAGGGTCAGCCGGCGTGCCGTGGGATGCCGCCGTACACAGACCCGTACGGTTTCCCCATCCACCAGCAAGTCGATCCATTCGGCGCCGCGCCGCGCGGTCGGCGATATATCCTGCCTGCGAAAAAGCATGGCATTCCGACGAAAAGGGTGGGCCAGAAGCGGCCAGGAACAAGCTTACCGCCGAATGTGAAAAGATTCTTTCCCGAAAGGCTACCCCTTTGCGGCAACAGCGCGGGGGAAAAGCCCAAATGGCCAAAGAGTGACACCGCTAGTGCGGGAACAGCTGCGTCACATTATCGGCCCCGGCGCGCGGACGCTCCTGGTTCATGATGAAGTCGGAGATGCGCGGCGCGATCTCCGCGCGGAAGCGCGAGCCGTTGAACACGCCGTAATGGCCGACGCCCGGCTGGAGGTAATGGGCGCGCTTGTCCTGCGGGATGTTGGCGCACAGGCGATGGGCGGCGAAGGTCTGGCCGACGCCGGAGATGTCGTCCTTCTCGCCTTCCACGGTCATGAGGGCGACGTAGCGCACTGCTTCCGGCCGCACCAGATGGCCGTGATGGGTCATCTCGCCCTTGGGCAGGGCATGGGTGATGAAGCCCTTTTCAACCGTTTCAAGATAGAAGTCGGCCGAGAGGTCCATGACGGCGAGATACTCGTCGTAGAACTCGCGATGCTTGTCGGCCGGCTCGCCGTCGCCCTTCACGAGGTTCTGGAACAGGTTGTAATGGGCCTGCACATGGCGGTCGAGGTTCATGCTCATGAAGCCGGTGAGCTGCAGGAACCCGGGATAGACCTGCCGCATGGCCCCGGGATGGGCCCACGGCACCGTGGTGATGACGTTGCGGCGGAAGAAGTCGATGCCCTTGTCCATGGCCAGCCGGTTCACGGCGGTGGGCGCCTCGCGGGTATCGATGGGGCCGCCCATGAGGATCATGGAGCGCGGCGCATTCGGATCCTGCTCCGCTTCCATGCGTGAGACCGCCATCAGCACCGGCACCGCCGGCTGGCACACGGCGAGCACGTGGCAGTCTCCGCCGAAGCTGCGGAAGATGGAGATCAGATAATCCACGTAATCGTCGAGCCCGAAGCGGCCCTCCGACAGCGGTACCATTTTAGCGTCGGTCCAATCGGTGATGTAGACGTCGTGGGTGGGCAGGAAGGCTTCCACGGTGCCGCGCAGCAGCGTCGCGTAATGGCCGGACATGGGCGCCACGATCACCAGCTTGGGCTGGGGGCGGCGCGGGGGATATTCGAACGCGCGCGAAAAATGCAGCAGACGGCAGAATGGGCGGCTCCACACCGGGTTGATATGGACGGGCACCTTCATGCCGCTGACCGTGGTATGGGTGATGCCCCATTCCGGCTTGCCGTAACGGCGGGTGGTGCGCTCGAACAGTTCGAAGCCCGCCGCCATCGACTTGCCGGCGGTGGTGTGGGACGCGGGATTCATGGGGTTGGCAAAGAACATGCGGCTGGCGTCGGCGAGCGCGCGCGAAGGGTTGAGCGCCGCGTGTGTCATCTCGTACAGCCAGTACAAGGGCGCGGACAGGCTGCTCCCGTTTGCCGATGGCTGGCGCGCGGCGCCACCATATTCACCTATAGCCATGGTCGTCCCTCACGTTCTTTCTTATCGCACGAGAGTGTGTCCAGTGTTTCGAGCGGTCAATCTCGACAAAAGGTCCATGAGACGGTTGACCCATGTCATCCACCATTATGCTTGCGCCAGCCTAACGATATCCTGACGCCTCACAGAGAACCCAGGCATGCAATACGGATCAGCGACCTTCCCTTATGGAAGATCATTCGGACTTCGGCTCGACACGCTGATCCGTCTGCGCTGGCTGGCGGTGGCCGGGCAGGTCCTGGCCTTGCTCGTGGTTCATGGCCTGCTGGGATTTCCGGTTCCGCTCATTTCCTGCCTCTTGGTGGTGTCGCTTTCCGCAATGGTCAACCTCCTGCTGCGGGTTCGGTTCCCGATCGCCCGCCGGCTGGAGGATGCGGCCGCCGGCCCGCTGCTGGCCTATGACGTGCTTCAGCTCACCGGCCTGCTCTATCTGACCGGCGGGCTGAACAATCCCTTCGCCCTGCTCTATCTGGCGCCGGTCACCATCTCCGCCACCGCTCTGTCCTGGAGCACCACGGTGGCGCTGGGGGTGCTGGCCATGGGCTGCGCCGGCGCCGTGGGCCTCTGGCACCAGCCGCTGCCCTGGTCCGGGCCCGATGCCCCGGCTTTGCCAGACCTGTATCTGGCCGGCACCTGGGTCTCCATCGCGGTGTCCATCGGCTTCATCGGCCTGCATTCCTGGCGGGTGACCGAGGAGGCGCGGGAACTGGCCGACGCGCTCGCGGCCACCGAGCTGGTGCTGGCGCGCGAGCAGCATCTCTCGCAGCTGGACGGCCTCGCCGCCGCCGCCGCCCACGAGCTCGGCACGCCGCTCGCCACCATCGCCTTGGTGGTGAAGGAGATGGCGCGCGGCACCGCGCCCGACCATCCCATGGCCGACGACATCACCCTGCTGCGCGATCAGGTGCAGCGCTGCCGCGACATCCTCCAGACCCTGACCTCGCTCGGCTCCGGCGATGCGCCGTTCGACCGCATGCCGCTGTCGCTGCTGCTGGAGGAGGTGGTGGGCCCGCACCGCGACTTCGGCATTTTCATTTCCGTCACATTGCCCGAGGATCGCAGCGAGGAACCGGTACTGGCGCGCAATCCCGGCCTCATCTATGGGTTGGGAAACTTGGTGGAGAATGCGGTGGATTTCGCGACCGCGCGGGTGGAGATCGAGGCACGCTGGACCACCACCCGGATGGAAATCCTGGTGCGCGACGACGGTCCGGGCTTCTCGCCCGAGGTCAGCGACCGGATCGGCCAGCCCTATGTGACGAGCCGCGCGCGCGACCGCCAGAACAGCGAGGAGGAAAGCGGGCTCGGCCTCGGCTTCTTCATCGCCAAGACGCTGCTGGAGCGCACCGGCGCCGCGCTGGTGGTGGAAAACCGGGCGATGCCGGGCCGCGGCGCCGAGGTGAAGATCTCCTGGCTGCGGAACACCATCGAGATGGACGCCGACGACGGCGCGACAAACCCACTTCCCGCCCCCTATGCTGAAGCAAAGCCGGGCTGAAGGACGGCCGAAAGGTGACCCTGGCCCGAACCGGCGCCGCTGGAAGAACAGGCGCCCAAGAGGTAAGCAAGATGATGTCTGAACCCACTTTGCCCGAGATCGAGGGCCCGCGCTCCGTCCTGATCGTCGACGACGATCGCTCGTTTCTCCAGCGCCTCGCCCGCGCGCTGGAAGCGCGGGGCTTCGAGGTGTCCACCGCCGAGACGGTGGCCGAGGGCCTGGCCCAGGTGGAAAGCGGCGCGCCGGCCTATGCCGTGGTGGACATGCGGCTCGGCGACGGCACCGGGCTCGACGTGATCTCGGCGCTGAAGAAGAAGAGCCCCGGCGCGCGCGCCATCGTGCTCACCGGCTACGGCAATATCGCCACGGCGGTGACGGCGGTGAAGCTCGGCGCGGTGGATTATCTCGCCAAGCCCGCCGATGCGGACGATATCGTCGCCGCGCTGATGGCCAATGCCGACCACAAGCCCTCGCCGCCGGAAAATCCCATGTCCGCCGACCGGGTGCGCTGGGAGCATATCCAGCGTGTCTACGAATTGTGCGGCCGCAACGTCTCGGAGACCGCCCGCCGGCTGTCAATGCACCGTCGCACACTGCAGCGTATCCTCGCCAAGCGCGCGCCGCGCTGATGCCGCCTGCGGTTGCAATCTGATGCAAGGGTTGCAATAAGCGGGAACCGGGCGCCGGGTGTCGGCGTTACGGCTTCAGGCGCGGGTTTCCGCGACGGTCCGGCCCGTGTCCATGGGGCGGCGCATTCTCATCGACGAGCGGACATCCGGCGGCATGGCAGGAACCCCCTTCGTTCGCCTGGTCCTCGCGCTCGCGGTCATGGCGACGCTCCAGGTGCCGTGTGCCGTTCGGGCGCAGAATCTCGATACCTATCGCGGCCGCGCGCCGGTGGTCTTCATCGTGGCGCCGGGAGTCGAGTCCGCGCCCATGGCCGCCCAGATGAAAAGCCTGAACGAAGCCGTCGGCGGCGTGCTCGCGCGCGATCTCGTGGTGATCGAGCTGGAAGACCTTACGGATGCCCAGCGGCAGCGCTTCGGCGTGCCGGCCGGCGCGTTCCAGGTGATTCTCGTCGGCATCGATGGGAATGTGATCCAGCGGTGGGACGCGCCGGTGGCGCCGCAGGTGCTGTTCTCGCTGATCGACGCGGCGGGCAAATAGTGCGGCGCCGGACCGGGCGCTACAGATCGCTCATGCCCCGCAGCTCGGGATCGTAGAGCGCGGCGAGGCGGCCCGCGCCGGCGCGGGCGAGGCGGATCAGCAGCGCCTTGCGCGTCGCCGCCGGCAGGGGATGGACCGGTGCCGGGCGGATCACCGCCGCGCCGAAGGCGTCGCCCACCAGGATGCCCACCTCCTGCGGCAGCAGCTCCAGGGGAAAATCCACGGTCACGGCGAAATAGAGCCGGTCGCAATGCAACCGATAGTCCGGCCATTTGGAATCGGCGCGGAAGTCGGCGACGCTGGACTTGATCTCGACGATGCTCACTTCGCCCTTCAGGTCGAGGGCGGCGATGTCCGCCCGCCGGCCGGAGGCGAGGCAGAATTCGGGAATGCCGATGAGCCCCATCGCCGCGAAATGGCGCAGCACGCCGCGTTGCAGCGCCAGGGCCGTGGGCGATTGGCGCCCGTCCGCCGGGGGAACCGGAGCGCCGAGCGCATCCGCCGGCCTCACAGGTCCATCACCATCTGTTCGCGGGAGGCGGCGTCCTGGCGCGCGAGATGGCGCGCTTCCCGGGCGCGGGCGATGGCGGCGTTGAACTCGCCGCCGAAGACGAAGATGGTGGCCGTGAGGTAGAGGAAAACCAGAGCGATCATCACCGAGGCGAGCCCGGCATAGGTGGTGACGTAATTGGCCGGGAATTCGGCGAGATAGAAGCCGAACACGGTGGCGGCCACCAGCCAGAGCGTGAGCGTCATGACGATGCCCGGCGTCACCTCCCGCAGCGAGCGGCGCCCGGCCGGCAGCCACAGATGGGCCACCAGCAGGCCGATGATGAGGATGATGGTGGTGGCGCCGAACCGCGCGGCGGTCACGATGCCGCTCAGCGGCTGGAGCGCCGGCACGTTATAAAGCACCGTGCGCCAGATCAGCGGCCCGAGCACCACCAGGAACGAGAGCGCCAGCATGCCGGCGGCGCCGATCACCACGAACACGATGGATTCCAGCCGCAGCCGATACCAGGAGCGCGCCTCCTTCACCTGATAGGCCCGGTTGAGGCCGATGCGCAGGCTCTCGATGCCGTTGGAGGAGAAATACAGCGCCAGCACCACGCCGAAGGTGATGACATCGGTGCGCACGTGGCTCACCACGCTGCGGATTTCCTGGGCGATGGGCGCCGCCACCTGCTGTGGCCAGGTATCGAGGATGAGCTGGATGGTCTCGTTGGCCAGCGGCCGCAGGTCCAAAAAGCCGGCCAGCGCCGTGACGAAGATCAGGAACGGGAACAGCGACATCAGGATCGACAAGGCGATGTGGCTCGCGATGGCCCACCCGTCGTCGGCGACGAAGGTCCACACCGCATCCATCACGATTCGGTAGGCGCGCTTCACCATCCCCGGGGTCGTCTCCTTGTCGCCGCGGCCCGCGCGGCGGGTTGCCCGCATTGGCGCGTTCCTCTGCGGCGCACCCATGATAAGGAGAAGCCCGTCGCGAGGCCATCTGTCCAGAGGCAGCTCCAGAGGTAACGCCCCTTGCCACGCATTGATCCGGCCCATCTTCGCCTGGCCGTCCGCGCCACCGTCGCGGCGGCGGTCGCTTTTCTGCTGGCGTGGGCGCTCGATCTCTCCAAGGGCTATTGGGCCGTGCTCACCGCCATCCTGGTGGTGCAATCCTCCATCGGCGCGAGCCTCGCGGTCGCGGTGGACCGCTGCCTCGGCACCCTGGCCGGCGGCGGCATCGGCGTGGCGCTGGCCATGATCGCCGGCCCCTCCTGGAACCTCACCTTCGCGCTGCTGCTGCTCGGCACCTTCCTGTCCGCCTTTCTGGCGGCCCGCAATCCCAGCTTCAAGCTCGCCCCGGTGACGGTGGTGATCGTGATGCTGGCCGATCCGACCCATGTGGAGCCCTGGATCTCCGGCCTGGAGCGCGTGTTCGAGATCGCGCTCGGCGGCGCGGTGGGCCTGGCCTGCGCGCTGCTGGTGCTGCCGGACAAGGCGCTCGGCTATCTGTTTCCCCATGTGGCCGATGCGCTGGAGGCGAGCGCGGACCTGCTGGAGGCCGGCGTCGCCGCGCTGCTCGACGGCGGCCTCGATCCGGCGCGCATGGATGTGTTGAATCAGAAGGTGCGCGTCACCTTGCGGGCGGCGGACGTGCGGGCCGGGGAGGCGCGGCGCGAGCGTGTGGGCCCATTTAATGCCGCGCCCGACCCCGGCCCCATCGTGCGCGGCGGGCGGCGCCTGTGGCATTCGGTCATCATCCTGCTGCGCGGGGCCGATCAGCCCTTGCCCCCGGCATTGGCGGAACAGGTGCGGCCCACGCTCTCGGCGGCGGCGCAGGCGCTCGCGCAGGGCGTGCGTGGCATCGCCTCGGCCCTGCGCGGCGGCCCTGCGCCGGATCTTGCCGCCGCGGACGCGGCGGTGGCCGCCCTTCAGGCGGAACTGGAGCGCCTCGGCAGTTCCGGTGCGTTCGCCGGCGAGGGGGCGAGCCTGATGCAGCTTTATGCGGCGGCGGCCGGCTGCGCCTATATTCACGACAATCTGGTCGAGCTTGACGCGCGCCTGCTTGAGGTGCGCAAGGACGCCGCCTGAGCCGGCGGGCCGCCCGGAAGCGCAGCGTGAGCGGTGCCGTGCCGTCTTAGCCAAATCTCCCGTTGCGTCGCGGCGGTCGCGGGATAATCTGACAAGAAAATTCCGCACCGCACAACCAGAGGAATCCCGCCATGTCCAGCAGTGCCGCGCTTCAAGCGCTCGATGCCGCCCCCATCGACGCCGTGGCCCTCGGCCGGACGGCGACCAATGTCCTGCAGAGCGTGCTCGCCGAAGCCACCTCCCAGGTGCGCGCGCGGGTCAGCGAGGGGGGCAAGCTGTCCTCAAAGCTGCTGGATGCCGAGCAGCGCGCCTCCCACGGCCTCGCCTGGCTCGCCACCTACGTCTTCGGCGTGCGCGAGCTGGTGCATTATGCCGACAGCCTCACCGCCGCCGGCACGTTTGGCGAGACCGAGCGCCTGCTGGTGCAGATCGGCCTCGGCGAATATGTGGCGCAGATCCTCGGCGGCATTCCCATGAGCCAGGGCGAGATCGTGCGGCTGGAGGATCTGTTCCTCGGTGCCGAGACCATCGCCGCCCTGCGCGCCGAGCCGGCGATCGCCGAGCTGGCGCGCGCCGGCAACACCGCCGAGAGCCGCGCCGCGCTGGCCGCCATCATCCGCGAGAGCCACAGCGGCACGGTGGGCGAAACCGGGCTCGACGAGACCATGGCGGCGATGCGCACGGAAATCCGCCGCTTCGTCGAGGCGGAGGTCGCCCCGCACGCCCACGAATGGCATCTCAAGAACGCCTATATCCCCATGGAGATCATCCAGGGGCTGGCGGACCTCGGCGTGTTCGGCCTGACCATTCCGGAGGAATACGGCGGCCTCGGCCTTTCGAAAGAGGCCATGTGCGTCGTCACCGAGGAGCTGTCGCGCGGCTATATCGGCGTCGGCTCGCTCGGCACCCGCTCGGAGATCGCGGCGGAACTCATCCTCGGCGGCGGCACCGAGGAGCAGAAGGCCCATTATCTGCCCAAGCTCGCCTCGGGCGAGATCCTGCCCACGGCGGTCTTCACCGAGCCCAATACCGGCTCCGACCTCGCCTCGCTGCGCACCCGCGCGGTGAAGGAAGGCGACGTCTACAAGGTGAACGGCAACAAGACCTGGATCACCCATCCCGTCCGCGCCGATCTGATGACCCTGCTGGTGCGCACCAATCCGGCCGAGCCGGGCTATCGCGGCCTCTCCATGCTGCTGGCGGAAAAGCCGCGCGGCACGGATGAAGAGCCGTTCCCCGCCAAGGGCATGACCGGCGGCGAGATCGAGGTGCTCGGCTATCGCGGCATGAAGGAATACGAAATCGGCTTCGACGGCTTCGAGGTGCCGGCCGGCCAATTGCTCGGCGGCGAGGAGGGGCAGGGCTTCAAGCAGCTCATGAACACCTTCGAGGCCGCCCGCATCCAGACCGCCGCGCGCGCCGTGGGCGTCGCCCAGGCGGCCATGGAAACCGCGCTGCGCTATGCCGAGGAGCGCATCCAGTTCGGCAAACCGCTGATCAATTTCCCCCGTGTCGCCGACAAGATCGTGATGATGGCGGTGGAGACCATGATCGCCCGCCAGATCACCTATTTTGCCGCTCGAGCCAAGGACGAGGGCCGCCGCACGGATCTCGAGGCCGGCATGTCCAAGCTGCTGGGCGCCCGCGTCGCCTGGGCGGCGGCGGACAATGCCTTGCAGATCCACGGCGGCAACGGCTTCGCGCTGGAATATCCGGTCTCGCGCCTGCTGTGCGACGCGCGCATCCTCAACATCTTCGAGGGCGCGGCCGAGATCCAGGCCCAGGTCATCGCCCGCCGCCTGCTGGAAGGCGGGAACTGAGCTTTCCGCACGAAAAAGGCGGTCCCGGCTTCGGCCCGGACCGCCTTTTTGCGTTTCAGAGAAGCCGTTTGGGCCTCACGCGGTGGGCAGCGGCTCCGCCACCTTGGCGCCGGCCGCCTCGCGCGCCCACAGATTGATCCCGATCAGGCCGCCCATCACGCAGATGGCGACGAGATAATGGGCGTGGGCCATGGGGTCGATCTGCAGCGCCAGCGTCACCAGCAGCGGGGTGAGCCCGCCGAAGATGGCGTAGGCGACGTTGTAGGAGAAGGACACGCCGGAAAACGCCACCGCCGGCGGGAAGATGCGCACCATCACGAACGGCGTGGTGGAGATGATGCCGACAAAGAAGCCGGCCAGCGCATAGAGCGGCAGCAGCAGGTCCGGATGCGCGCCCACCAGGGCGTAGAGCGCATAGACCGAGGCGCCCAGCGCCACGCTGCCGAAGGTCAGCACCCGTCCCGCGCCCAGCCGGTCGCACGCCAGGCCGGTGAGCACGCAGCCAGCGGAGAGCGTCAGCGTGGCAAGGCTGTTGGCGGTGAGCGCGGTGGCGGCGCTGATGCCGTAGCGGGTCTGCAGCAGGGTCGGCGTCATCAGGATGACCACCACGATGGCGGCGGAGAGCATCCAGGTGAGCGCCATGGAGAGCAGCACCTGCGGCGCATAGCGGCGCATCACCAGCTTCACCGGCAGCTCGGCGGCGAGCGCCTTGCGCGCCTTCATCTCCTTGAAGATCGGCGTCTCTTCCAGCCAGGAGCGCAGATAGACCGCGCAGAAGCCGAAGATGCCGCCCAGCAGGAAGGGGATGCGCCAAGCCCAGTCGTGGATGTCGGCCGGGGTGAAGCTGCGGTTGATGGCGGTGGCCACCAGCGAGCCCAGCAGAATGCCCGAGGTCAGCCCGCAGGTGAGGATGCCGCAGGCGAGGCCCACGCGCCGGCCGGGCACGTGCTCGGCCACGAACACCCAGGCGCCGGGCACTTCCCCGCCGATGGCGGCGCCCTGGAGCACGCGCATGGCGAGCAGCAGCACGGGCGCCGCGATGCCGATGGTCTCATAGCTCGGCAGGAAGGCGATGCCCAGGGTGGAGAGCGCCATCAGGAAGATGGAGAGCGTGAACATGCGCTTGCGGCCGAGCGTATCGCCGAAATGGGCGAGCACGATGCCGCCCAGCGGGCGCGCCAGATAGCCGGCGGCGAAGATGCCGAATGCCTGCAATTGCACCAGCCAGTCGGGAATGCCGGGCGGGAAGAACAGATGGCCCAGCACCGTGACGAAGAACACGAAGATGATGAAATCGTAGAATTCCAGCGCGCCGCCGAGGGCGGACAGCAGCAGGGTGCGATAATCCGAGGCATTCAGGCGGCGATGGCCTGTCGCGGTGGAGGAGGGCGGGGCCGAAGGCTTGGACATGATGAACTCTTTTGGGCGCCGGGCGCCGGCATGACGGTGAGTTGACAGCCCTTTGCGCTGCGATACAGCAATATTCAAGCAGGAAAGCGCGGCGTTCTGGTTATTTGCCGCATGGCCGACCCGCGTTTTCGGCAATGTTCGCAAAGCTTGGCCGCAGGCGCGCGCCTCCGCTCCCGCTTTCAGCGCCCTTGACGGCCGGCGTTCCGCCCGTGAGGCTCTGCGCCTTTCCGGCCCTGCGCGGCCCTGTAGACGGAGTGCCCATGTCCGCCGCCCCGGCCGGAGCTTTCCCTATCCTGAGATCGGTCTTCCGGCTTTTCGCCTGCCTCGCGCTAGTGGCCGTGGTGAGCTTCGTCGGCGGCGTCACCACCTATCCGCAGATCCCCACCTGGTATGCGACGCTGGCAAAGCCCGCCTGGACGCCGCCCAACGCCACCTTCCCCATCGCCTGGACCCTGCTTTATGCCATGATGGCGGTGTGCCTCTGGCGGCTGTGGGACAAGGTGCCGCCCTCGCCCGCGCGGCACCAGGCGATCGTGCTGTTCCTGCTGCAGCTGGCGCTGAATGCGATTTGGTCGCCGGTCTTCTTCGGCCTTCACGCCATCTGGCCCGGCCTGCTGATCCTGCTGGCGCTGCTGGGCGCGCTCGCGGCGACGCTGCGGGCTTGCTTCAAGGTGGATGCCCTCGCGGGGTGGCTGCTGGTGCCCTATCTGATATGGGGCTGCTATGCCGCGAGCCTCAACGGCGCGATTGCCGTGCTGAACTAGCCGCCGGCGGGCACGGAAGCGGTTTCCAACCCGCATGAACATGCCATAGAGTACCCGACATGCTGCATTGGACCATCTATCTGATCATTCCGCTGGCGCTGGCCAGCGTCGCCGGCGTGCTCGTGCTCGGGCTGGTCAATCTGGCGGCCGGCGGGTCGCCGCAGCGCTCGCAGAAGCTGATGCAATTGCGCGTGCTGTTCCAGTTCCTGGCCATCGTGCTCATCATGATCACCATCTTCGCCATGGGCCGGTGACGGGAGCGCGGATTGGTCAAGCTGAACAAGATCTACACCCGCACGGGCGACGACGGCACGACCGGCCTCGGCACCGGCGAGCGCGTGGCCAAATACGATGCCCGCGTGGAAGCCTATGGCACCGTGGACGAGACCAATGCCGTGATCGGCCTGGTGCGGCTGCATCTTTCGGACGACGCGGATCTCGACGCCATGTTCGCGCGCATCCAGAACGATCTGTTCGACCTCGGCGCCGATCTGTGCACGCCCGAGCGGCCGGGCGCGCCGCCGCCGGCCTATGAGGCGCTGCGCATCGTGCCGTCCCAGGTGGAGAAGCTGGAAACCGATATCGACCGGCTGAACGGCGATCTGGCGCCGCTGCGCTCCTTCGTGCTGCCGGGCGGGACGCCGGCCGCGGCCTATCTGCATCTCGCCCGCACCGTCGCGCGGCGCGGCGAACGGCAGATGGTGGCGCTCGCCCAGTCGCCGGGGGAAAAGGTGGGGCCGGCGGCGATCCAATATATGAACCGCCTGTCCGACCTGCTGTTCGTGGCCAGCCGCTATGTGAACGCACGCGGCGCGGGCGATGTGCTCTGGGTGCCGGGCGCCAGCCGCTGAGGCCTGAGGCCCGGCGCAGATTCCATCAGCCGGCGGCGGGGCGCAGCGGGCTCGGCGCGCCTTCGGCCTTGGCGGGCACCTTCACCCAGGCTTCGCCGTCGAGCACCAGTTCGTCGCCCACCTTGCAGGTGCAGGCGAGGCGCGCGCGGCGGCGTTCGGGTATCAGCTCGGCCACTTCCACCCGCACCACCACCACGTCGCCGATCTTCACCGGCGCGCGGAAATTCAGCGTCTGGGAAATATAGACCGCGCCGGGACCAGGCAGGCGCGTGCCGAGCACTGCCGAAATCAGGCTGGCGGTATAGAGGCCGTGGGCGATGCGGGTGCCGAACGGCGTCTTGGCGGCGAAATGCTCGGACAGATGGATCGGATTGCGGTCGCCGGTCACCTCGGCGAACCCCACCACGTCCGTGGAGACGATGGTCTTGCGCAGCTCCTCCGACATGCCGACGGTGAGGTCTTCGAAATACAGCACGCGCAACTCGGGCAGCATGAACGACTCCTTAGGTCAGTGCCTGCGGACGAGGCTTTGCCCTTCTTTCGGGGCGCGGCAGGCATAAGGGTCGCAAAGCGCGCGGGTTTCAAGCGCGACCATCGGGGGAGAGCGGGGCGCGCCCGCACAGCCGGATGAGTGAGAGAGGAAGGATCGGCGCGGGAGCCGCGAGCGTCCCGCGCCGATCCGTTGGCTCATTTGGCGCCGACGCGCCCGACGGTGAAGATCTGCACCCGGCGGTTGATGCCCGAGGTGGGGTTCTTGGGATCGAGCAGCACTTCTTCGCCCAGGCCCACCGCTTCGAGGCGATTGGGGCTGACGTTGAACGTGGTCTCGAGCGCGTTCACCACGGCGTCCGCGCGGGCCTGGCTCAGCTTGAGGTTGACCTCGCGCGGGCCGGTCACGTCGGTATTGCCGGTGACGATGAACTTATAGCCGTGCAGGATCGGGTTGTGCATCGCATCGGCGATGGAGCCGAGCGTCCGGTAGGACGAGGGCTCGATGATCGCCGAGTTCAGACGGAACTGGATCTGCACGTTGATCTGCGGAAGCTTGTCGAGATGCAGGGCCAGCGAGGGCCGGGTGAGGGCTTCGCCGGGATACTGCACCATGTGCTGCTGGACCTGGTCGCGCATCTGCTGCGCGGTGATCACAGGCGCGGTGTCGGTGAGGCCCTGGAGGCCCTGCAGGATCTGGCTGTCGTTCAGCGACGTCTGGGCGAAGGCGGGAGCCGCGCCGAAGGTGAGCGCTGCCGCCAGCGCGAAACGGATCAGAGGCGACGTCATGGGGGTCGTCCTTGTCTTAGCGAGTGCGGGATTGGCGGACGATCACCGGTAGCCGGCGTCGGTGATGGTCTGGTTGCAGGCTGCCGACACCACCTTGGTGGCTTCAAGCAGGCATGACAGCAGATTGCCGTCCTGGGGCACCATGCCGGGGCACAGCCGCGCCACATCCGCGTTGCAGACCTTGATGATGTTCACCTGCGCGGCCTGGCGCTTCGCGATCGAGGCTTCGGCGGCCGCATAGTCCGCCTTGCACTGCGCGTTCACCTTGGTGATGTTCTTGTCCATGCAGTCCACCAGGGCGCCGCCGCCCAGATTGACGGTGGGACAGAACTTCTGAATGTCCTTGCCGCAGCTCTTCGCCAACATGCCGGCCGCGTCCGCGTAGCTCATGGTCTGCGCGCCAGCGCCGCCAACGGAACCTGCCAGCAGCGCAGCCGCCAGCATCACTCGAAAGCGCGTCATCCTTCATCCTCCCAGTACCCCAAGGGGAAGGTTCGGCTTATCAGAAGCGCTCTAGCCTCAAAAGAGCGATGAGGCCGATTTTGGCCGCAGATTGAGTTTTTTCATAAGGTTGCGCCGCACACTCGGCGGTATGGTTTACGCGAAAAGGTGTCCGGGCACCTCAAAGCGGAGCCGTGAGGGTACCGTCCGCCTGGAGAACCGCCTCCAGCGCCCTGACGCAGCGGCCATCGACGCTCGTGCCGATGTCGTTGCGCAAGATGTCCAGCGCCCGGTCCAGGGGCATCGCCTTGCGGTAGGGACGGTCGGCGGACAGTGCATCGAAGATGTCGGCGACGGTGAGAATGCGGGTCTCGAACGCGATCTCGTCGCCCTTCAGGCCGAGCGGATATCCCTTGCCGTCCAGCCGCTCGTGATGCGCCGCCGCCAGGGGCGCGAGCGTCGCGAAGGCCGAGATGCGGCTGAGGATCTCGCCGGTATGGGCCGCGTGCCGTTCCATGGTGGCCCGCTCGGCGGCGTCGAGGGGGCCCGGCTTCTCGAGGATGATATTGCTGACCCCGAGCTTGCCGATGTCGTGCAGAAGGGCCATGCGGCGCAGCCAGCGCCGTTGCTTGGGATCGCACCCCAATTGCTGGGCGATGGCGTCCGAGAGCAGCGCGACCCGTTCGCTGTGCCCGGCCGTGAACGGGCTCTTGGCATCGATGACGCTCGCGAAGCCGACCGCGATGTCGTCCAGAAACGCATCGTCCATCACGGCGCAATGCAGGGCAGGGGCCTGGTTCAGCAAGCGCTGTTCCAGATCCGGCGCATCGAGCGCGCTCCAGAAGCCGGGATCGCCCGCCACCGCTTCCAGGGCGCGCGCGAGAGCCGGGTCGAACCAGCTTCCCGAGCGCCGCCGCACCTCCGCAAGCGCCGCGCGCGGACCGGCGCTGATGTGGAAGATATCGACCACCTGCGCCAGCAGCGCCACGCGCGCATAGAGGGGGATCGCGAGGCCGCTCAGCCCGTGCGGCAGGCCTCTGCCGTTCCAATGCTCGTCGAGCGACTCGATGCCCTTGCCGACCGCGTCGGAAAAGCGCATGCGGCGGGCGATGGCGCCGCCCCGCATGCAGCGGGTCTCGATGAGTTCGCGCGCCGCCGCTCTTCCCCCGCGCACCACGCGGGCGAACTGGCCCACACGCTGCGTCAGCGGCGCCCGGTCGCCGGTGTGGCTCAGGATGAAGGAGACGGTGCCGGGAAAGCCGGCGACTTTCTTATAATCGCGCTTAAAGGCGATATCGTCGGTCATGTAGAGATGGCTCAGTCGGGACGCATTGCTGCTGCAGCCGAGGTCCTTGAGCAGGGTCGTATAATACAGCTCCCACATGGCGGTGCGGGGCAGGCCGATCTGCCGGCCGACCGCCAAAGCGATCCAGCAGGCCCGCATGCAATGGCCCGCGGGCTGGCCTTCCGTGAGATCCAGGGCAAAGCTCAGCGCGCTGAGCATCTCTGACAGCGGGGCGCGCCGAAACTCGGATGGGGGCGCTGTGGCGACGGCAAACGCACCCAATGTTTGTGAGAGCCCGTCCATGGGCTTTGCCTTTTACTCTAGGTCAACTTCGGGAAACGTGGCTGTAGCGGTTCGGTTCCATGGCCGACGGAGCGGAAGCGAGGTCTAAACGTCTTTTTTTGGCCGATGACTGACGGGTCAGTCACTGTGTGATATCGTGGGGCATGACCGAGCCCCGCCCGTCGTCGAAATCCCCGAAGCGCCCCCGCGCCACGGCAGCCAACGATCCGCATAGCCGCGAGGTGCGGCACGCGGCGATCCTTGCCGCCGCCTTGTCGAAATTCACCGAGCACGGCTATGCAGCGACCCGGCTGGACGATGTGGCCCGCGCCGCCGGCGTCGCCAAGGGCACGCTGTATCTCTATTTCCCCGACAAGCAGGCGCTGTTCGAGGCGGTGGTGAAAGCCACCGTGGCGCCGGTGTTGAGCGATGCCGCGGCCCTGCTGCCCGCTTATCAGGGCACCACGCGGGAGCTGCTGCACACGATTTCGGAGATATTGATCTCGCGCATCGTCGAGGGGCCCGCGCGGGGTATCCTCCTGCTGATGATCGCGGAAGGCCCCCGCTTTCCGGAGCTTGCCGCGTTCCATCATCGCGAGGTGGTCTCGCGCGGCGTGGCGCTGATCCGCGCCATTGCCGAGCGCGGGCTCGCCCGCGGGGAGATCACCTGCGACGCCGCCGTCCGCTTCCCGCAAATCGTGATCGCCCCCGCCATGACGTCGCTGGTCTGGAACAGCCTGTTCGCGCATATCGAGCCGCTGGATGTGCGCGCCTTCATCCAAACCTACAGGGACGTGCTTCTGCGCGGCCTCGGGAGCACCGACGCATGAGCCCCGCCCGCGCGCGCCTCTCCCTCGCAGCGCTGGCGCTGCTCGTGCTCGCCGGCTGCTCGGCGCCGCCGGACAATCAGTTCACCGGCTATGTGGAAGGCGACCTGCTGTTCATCGGCCCGCAGGAGGCCGGGCGCGTGGTGACCTTGCCGGTGGCCGAGGGCAGCGCCGTGAAGGCCGGTTCGGTGATCGCGACCGTGGAGGACGATGTCCAGAAAGCGGACCTCGCGGCGGCCAATGCCGCATTGGGCGAGGCGCAGGCCCGGCTCGACAAGGCGAAGGCGGCCCAGCAGCGGCCGGAGGAGATCGCCATTCTCGATGCCTCCCAGCGCCGGGCGAGCGCGGCGCTCGATCTCTCCCGCATCGAGCTGGAGCGCCAGAAGACCCTGGTGCCGAAGGGCGCGTCCTCGCAGGCGAATCTCGACACCGCCCAGCACCAATACGACCAGAACCAGGCCAGCCTCGACGAGATCCGGCGCCAGATCGACAATGCGAAGATCGCCTCACGCGACGAGGACATCGCCGCCGCCCAGCAGGCGGTGATGCAGGCGCAGGCCAATCGCGACGCCGCTCAGATCCGGCTCGACCGCCGGACCCTGAAGACGCCGTCCGACGCCACGGTGCAGACCCTCTATTATCGCGTGGGCGAACTGGTGCCGGAGGGGCGGCCGGTGGCCTCCCTCCTGCCGCCGGGGCTCGTGAAGGTGCGCTTCTTCGTGCCGCAGGCGGCCCTGGCCGAGATCGCGCTCGGCGCCCCGGTGGCGGTCTCGTGCGACAGCTGCCCGCCGCTCACGGCCGACGTGTCCTTCATCTCCGATGCCGCCGAATATACCCCGCCGGTGATCTACAGCCGCGAGGAGCGCGCCAAGCTGGTCTATCTGGTGGAGGCGCGCCCGCGCGATCCCTCCGCCGCCCGGCCGGGGCAGCCGGTCACGGTCACCCTGGCGGGACCGGCGCGGTGAGCGCGCCCGGCCCAGTGGCCCCGGCGCCCGCGCCGCCCCCGGATGAGGGCGACGGCCGCGCGATCGTCATCGAGGTGGAGGGGCTGCGCAAATCCTTCGGCAGCCGGGTGGTGGTGGACAATCTTTCCATGCGCGTGCGCAAGGGGCAGATCTACGGCTTTCTCGGGCCCAACGGCTCGGGCAAGACCACCACCATCCGCATGCTGTGCGGCCTGCTGACCCCGGACGCCGGGCGCGGCACCTGCCTTGGGCTCGACATCCTCACCCAGGCGCGCGAAATCCGCACCCATGTCGGCTACATGACGCAGAAATTCTCGCTCTATGCCGACCTCTCGGTGCGCGAGAATTTGGAATTCGTCGCCCGCCTCTACGGCGTGCCGAAGCCCGAGCGCGCCGCCCAGCAGGCGCTGGAGCGCCTCGGCCTGGAGGGACGCGGCAAGCAGCTCGCCGGGGAATTGTCCGGTGGATGGAAGCAGCGCCTGGCGCTCGGCGCCTGCATCCTGCCCTCGCCCGAGCTGCTGCTGCTGGACGAGCCCACCGCCGGCGTCGATCCCCAGGCGCGGCGCGAATTCTGGTCGCAGATCCACGCGCTCGCGGCGGAAGGGCTGACGGTGCTGGTCTCCACCCATTACATGGACGAGGCGGAGCGCTGCCACGAGATCGCGTACATCGCCTATGGCCATCTGTTGGCGGAAGGGCGGGTGCCGGACGTGATCGCCGCCTCCGGCCTCTCCACCTATACCGTTGAAGCGGTGGCCGGGGCCGATCCCGGCCGCACCATGGCGGCGCTGGCGCGCGAGCTGGAATCCGCGGCCGGGGTCGACATGGTGGCGCCGTTCGGCAACCGCCTGCACATTTCCGGGCGCGACCTGAACGCCCTGGACGCCGCGCTGGCGCCCTATCGCACGCGGCCGGACCTCTCCTTCCAGCAGGATTCCCCGACGCTGGAGGATGTGTTCATCGACCTCATGAGCCGGTCGAAGGACACGCTGCGATGATCGGCATTCCGGGCTTCGCCCGCCGCGTTTCGGCGATGGTGCGCAAGGAATTCATCCAGCTGCGGCGCGATCGGGTGACGTTCGCGACCATGATCATGATCCCGCTGCTGCAATTGGTGCTGTTCGGCTATGCCATCAACACCACGCCGCGCCATCTGCCGACGGCAGTGTTCAGCCACGAGAACAACGAGGTGACGCGGGCGATCCTCGCCGCGCTACGCAACACCGCCTTCTTCGAATTCACCCGCGAGGCGCGCAACGAAGCGGAGGCCGAGCACATGGTGCGCGGCGGGGAGGTGCTGTTCCTGGTGGAGATTCCCGCCGGCTTCGAACGGGCTTTGCGGCGCGGCGAGGACCCGCAGCTGCTGGTGGCGGCGGACGCCACCGATCCCGTGGCGGCGGGCAATGCGCTGGGCGCGCTCGCCGGCATCGTCGGCACGGCGCTCAAGCAGATCCGCTTCGTGGACGCCGCCGGGGCGATGCCGTTCGAGATCGTCCAGCACCGGCGCTACAATCCCGCCGGCACGTCCCAGCTCAACATCGTGCCCGGCCTGCTCGGCACCATCCTCACCATGACCATGCTGATCTTCACCGCTTTGTCGGTGACGCGCGAGGTGGAGCGGGGCACGCTGGAAAGCCTGCTCTCCATGCCCATCCATCCGGTGGAGATCATGCTCGGCAAGATCATCCCCTATGTGCTGGTGGGCGTGCTCCAGGCGGTGCTCATCCTCGGCGCGGGAGTGGTGCTGTTCGGCGTGCCGGTGGAAGGCTCGCTGCTGCTGCTCAGCATCGTCACGCTGCTGTTCATCACCGCCAATCTCGCGGTGGGCTACACCTTCTCCACCCTGGCGCAGAACCAGCTCCAGGCGGTGCAGATGTCGTTCATGTTCTTCCTGCCGAACATCCTGCTCTCCGGCTTCATGTTTCCCTTCGCCGGCATGCCGGTGTGGGCGCAGTGGATCTCCGAATGCCTGCCGCTGACCCATTACCTGCGCATGGTGCGCGGCATCCTGCTGAAGGCGTCCACCTTCGCCGACCTTCAGCTCGACATCGCCATTCTGGCGCTTCTCATGCTGATCGCCATGGGCATCGCCGTGGCGCGGTTCCGGCAGACGCTCGACTGATCGCGGCGATTTTGCGGCCCAGGTGCGGCAATGGGGCCTCCGGGTGATCCCTTAGCTTTGACCTGTATCAAGGAGAAAGAGCCGTCGCGGCCCATTTTGCCCCCAAGGCTTGCAGGGCGGTTTCGCCGCCCCCGCGCAAGGGGTGCCCAATGTCCATTGTCCAGACACCGACCACGAAGAGCATGACATTTGGGGAAATTGGTCTCCTGGTCGTGTTTTCGTTTTTCGCTTTCTTCTCCGTTGTGGTGGCCGCCAAGGCCCACACCTCGGCTTATGCCTTCCATGCCTTCGTGTTCGCTGCGGCAAGCGTTGCCGCGGTGTTCGCCATCGGCAACCGCTACATGGATCGCGACGCGGTGCTGCCGCCGCAGACCATCGACGGGAAACCCAATTACAACATGGCTCCGGTGAAGGTCGGCACGCTGCTGGCCGTGTTCTGGGGCATCGCGGGCTTCCTCGTGGGCGTCATCATCGCCCTCCAGCTGGCCTTTCCGGCGCTGAATTTCGACCTGCCCTGGATCTCGTTCGGCCGGCTGCGCCCGCTGCACACCTCGGCGGTGATCTTCGCCTTCGGCGGCAACGTGCTGATCGCGACCTCCTTCTATGTGGTGCAGCGCACCTCCCAGGCACGCCTCGCGGGCGATCTCGCCCCCTGGTTCGTGGTCTGGGGCTACAATCTGTTCATCGTCATCGCCGGCACGGGCTATCTGCTGGGCATCACCCAGGGCAAGGAATACGCCGAGCCGGAATGGTATAGCGACCTGTTCCTGACCGTGGTGTGGGTCACGTATTTCCTCGTGTTCCTGGTCACGGTGCTGAAGCGCAAGGAGCCGCATATCTATGTGGCGAACTGGTTCTACTTTGCCTTCATCCTCACCATCGCCGTGCTGCATCTCGGCAACAATGCCGCGATCCCGGTCTCGGTGTTCTCGCCCAAGTCCTACATTCTGTGGTCGGGCGTGCAGGATGCCATGGTGCAGTGGTGGTACGGCCACAACGCGGTGGGCTTCTTCCTGACCGCCGGGTTCCTGGCGCTGATGTATTACTTCATCCCCAAGCGCGCGAACCGGCCGGTCTATTCCTATCGCCTGTCGATCGTGCACTTCTGGGCCCTGATCTTCCTCTACATCTGGGCCGGCCCGCATCATCTGCACTATACGGCGCTGCCGGACTGGGCGCAGACGTTGGGCATGACCTTCTCCATCATGCTCTGGATGCCCTCCTGGGGCGGCATGATCAACGGCCTGATGACCCTCTCCGGCGCGTGGGACAAGCTGCGCACCGACCCGGTCATCCGCATGATGGTGGTGTCCGTCGCCTTCTACGGCATGGCCACCTTCGAAGGCCCGATGATGTCGGTGAAGGCGGTGAATTCGCTCAGCCACTACACCGAATGGGGCATCGGCCACGTGCATTCCGGCGCGCTGGGCTGGGTCGCCTACATCTCCTTCGGCGCCATCTACTGCCTGGTGCCCTGGCTGTGGAACAAGCGCGAGATGTATTCCGTGAAGGCGATCAACTGGCACTTCTGGATCTCGACGCTCGGCATCGTGCTCTACATCTCCTCGATGTGGGTCGCCGGCATCCTCCAGGGCCTCATGTGGCGCGCCTATACCTCGCTCGGCTTCCTTGAATACTCCTTCATCGAAACCGTCGAGGCCATGCACCCGCTCTATGTGATCCGGGCGCTGGGCGGAATCCTGTTCCTGATCGGCGCGCTGATCATGGCCTGGAACGTGATCATGACCATTCGCTCGCCGGAGACCGTCGCCGAGACGACTGGTGCCGCGCTCGCTCCCGCCGAATGACGGAGATAGAGATGTCGACCAAGACCGCTTCGATCTGGAGCAAGCACGCGATCTTCGAGAAGCACTCGCTGATCCTGCTCCTGGGGGTGCTGGTGGTGATCTCCATCGGCGGCCTCGTGGAAATCGTGCCGCTGTTCTACCTCAAGAGCACCATCGAGAAGGTGGATGGCATCCGCCCCTATACGCCGCTGGAACTGGCGGGGCGCAACATCTACCTGCGCGAGGGCTGCTTCAACTGTCACAGCCAGATGATCCGCCCGTTGCGCGACGAAGTGGAGCGCTACGGCCATTATTCGCTGGCGGCGGAAAGCATGTACGACCACCCGTTCCAATGGGGCTCCAAGCGCACCGGGCCGGATATCGCCCGCGTCGGCGGCAAGTATTCGGACCTGTGGCAGCTCGAGCACCTGAACAACCCGCGCTCGGTGGTGCCGGCTTCGATCATGCCGAGCTACCCCTGGCTCGCGCACAACAAGCTCGACGCCAAGCATATCGCCGACGACATGAAGGTCCTGCGCGTGGAGGGCGTGCCCTACACAGACGAGATGATCGCCAATGCGCAGGCCGACCTGAAGACCCAGTCCACCACCGATGCCGACGATATGGATGCGCTCCAGAAGCGCTATCCCAAGGCGCAGGTGCGCGATTTCGACGGCAATCCGGGCGAGCTGACGGAAGCGGACGCCCTGATCGCCTACCTCCAGATGCTCGGCACGCTCGTGGACTTCAAGCTCTACGACGACAAGGCGAATGTGAGGTGACCCATGCGTGACATCTACATGTTCTTGGCGTCATTCGCGCAGACCTGGGGACTGATGCTGTTCTTCCTCGGTTTCGTCGGTGTGATTGTCTACGCCTTCTGGCCTTCGAAGAAGATGCAGAAGAACTTCGACGAGGCCGCCCAAATTCCGCTGAAGGAGGATTGATCCCGTGAGCACCGCACACGAGAGCCATGACGCACACGTGGACGCCGCGAGCGGGACCGCCACCACCGGCCACGAATGGGACGGCATCCGCGAACTCAACAATCCACTGCCGCGCTGGTGGCTGTGGACCTTCTACGCCTGCATCTTCTGGGCGGTCTGCTATTGGATCGCCTTCCCCGCCTGGCCGCTGATTTCCGGCTATACGACCGGCGTGCTCGGCTGGAATTCCCGTGCCGCGGTGCAGGGCCAGCTCGCGGACCTGCGGGCCCTGCGGGCGGCAACCTCCGAACGCCTCGCGACCGCCTCCCTCCAGGAGATCGAGAAGAGCCCCGAGCTGCTCTCGCTGGCGCGGGCGGAAGGGCGGGTCGCCTTCGCCGACAATTGCGCGCCCTGCCACGGGGCGGGCGGCGGCGGGGCGAAGGGCTTCCCGAACCTCAATGACGATGACTGGCTGTGGGGCGGCACGCTGGAGCAGATCCAGGCCACCATCACCCACGGCATCCGCTCCGGCGACGATGCCGGCCACCAGGGCAACATGACGCCGTTCGGCGCCGTGCTCTCCAAGGCCGAAATCTCCGACGTGGCGGATTTCGTGCGCTCGCTGACGGGCCTGGTGCCGGCGGATACGCCGAGCGTGCAGAAGGGCGCGGCGGTGTTCAAGGCCAATTGCGCCGTCTGCCACGGTGAAAATGCCAAGGGCAACCAGGAGCTTGGTTCCAAGAACCTGACCGATGGCATCTGGCTCTACGGCAGCGACAAGGCGACCATCGTCCAGACCATCACCTATGGTCGGGGCGGCGTGATGCCGGCCTGGGGGGCGCGCCTGTCGCCCACCACCATCAAGGCCCTCACCGTCTACGTGCACACGCTGGGCGGCGGCCAATAGGAAAGCCGATCCCTCCGCCGCGCTGCGACGCGCCGGCGGAGGGCCTCGCCTGCGAGGGCGTGCCGCCCTCCCTTTCCACGCCTTTCCCCACGGGGGCGGGCAAAAGATCAGTGATGTGATGACCGCTCCCGCCGCGAAGACCAATGCCGTCCGCAAGGCTGCCCCGGCGCCCGACCTCAGCGCCGACGACGCGCCTTTGTATGCGGCACGTCGCGCCATCTATCCGCAGAGCGTCCATGGCACCTTCCGGCGCATCAAGTGGATCGTGCTCATCGTCACGCTCGGCATCTATTACTTCCTGCCGTTCGTGCGCTGGGATCGCGGGCCGGATGCGCCCAATCAGGCGGTGCTGATCGACTTCCCCGCCCGGCGCTTCTATTTCTTCTTCATCGAGATCTGGCCGCAGGAATTCTATTATATCGCCGGCCTTCTGATCCTCGCGGCGCTGATCCTGTTCCTGATGAACGCGGTCGCCGGGCGCGTCTGGTGCGGCTATCTGTGCCCGCAGACGGTGTGGACCGACCTGTTCATGGCCGTGGAGCGGATGATCGAGGGCGACCGGCGCGAGCGCATCGCCGCCGACAACGCGCCCTGGACCATCGACAAGATCGCCCACAAGACCCTCAAGCATTCGCTGTGGCTGCTCATCGCCTGGTGGACCGGCGGCGCCTGGGTGCTCTATTTCGACGATGCGCCGACCCTGGTGCGCGAGTTGGCGACCTTCCAGGCCTCGGCGACCGCCTATACCTCCATCGCGGTGCTCACCTTCACGACCTATGTGCTGGCCGGCCACATGCGCGAGCAGGTGTGCACCTATATGTGCCCCTGGCCCCGCATCCAGGCGGCGCTGACCGACGAATACGCGCTCAACGTCACCTATCTCTACGACCGGGGCGAGCCGCGCGGCTCGCTGAAGAAGGTCGCGCAGCTGCGGGCCGAGGGCAAGCCGGCGGGCGATTGCATCGACTGCAACCAATGCGTCAACGTCTGTCCCACCGGCGTCGACATCCGCAAGGGGTTGCAGCTGGATTGCATCCAGTGCGGCCTGTGCATCGACGCCTGCGACAATGTGATGGACAAAATCCACCGCCCGCGCGGGCTGATCACCTATGAATCCGAGGCCAATCTGGAGGCGCGGGCGCGCGGCGAGGCGCCGGTGCGGCGCATCGTGCGCATGCGCACCATCCTCTATGCGGCGCTCATCTGCGGCATCGGCGGGCTGATGCTGGCGACACTGGTCAACCGCTCCACCGAGGGCCTCGCGGCGATCCACGACCGCAACCCGGTGTTCGTGCGCCTCTCCGACGGCGCGCTGCGCAATGCCTATACGCTGCGGCTGATCAACAAGAAGCTGTATGACCGCACGTTCGCGCTCTCGGTCTCGGGCGTGCCGGGCGCCAGCCTCACCGTGGTCGGCACCGACGCGGGATCGGAACATGACGCCCTGCTCGTCGGACCGGACCAGACGCGCGAGGTGCGCGTGCTCGTGACCACCAAGGACAAGCTTGCCGCCGGCGCCTCCCTGCCGGTGACCTTCGAGATCCGCGACACGGCGACCGGCGTCGCCGCCCGTGCCAGCGATCATTTCATCGCGCCGTAGGGGAATAGACGATGGCACAGCTCGGCCTTGCTCAGAAGCCGCCGCGGGAACTCACCGGCCGCATGGTGCTGCTCATCACCCTCGCCTTCTTCGGCGTGGTGGTGAGCGTGAATGTGATCATGGCCCGGTTCGCCGTCACCACGTTCGGCGGCGTGGAAACCGAAAGCTCCTACAAGGCGGGTCTGGCCTTCCGCAGCGAGGAAGAGGCGGCGGCCCAGCAGGCGACGCGCGGCTGGAACGTGGAAGCGGATGTCGAGAGCCAGGGCCTGGAGCGCCACATCGTGCTGATCGTGCGCGACGCGGCCGGCAAGCCCTTGAGCGGGCTCGAGGTGACGGCGCGCCTATTCCACCCCACCGACGCGCGCGGCGATGTGGTCCTGGCGCTCGCGGACCTCGGCAACGGCCGCTACAAGGGCGCCGCCACCGCCCATTCCGGCCAATGGGATCTGATGCTTGATCTTGCGCAAGGCGGGCAGCGCCTGTTTCGGTCCAAGAACCGGGTTCAACTGCACTAGCCGCGCCCGCCTTAGGGGCGCCGGTGCGGGGGTCGCGTGATTTCCGGGTGCTGCGCACATGGCCGAGGCCGTCGATTATTCCATCTTTCTCGCCCGTGACGCGGAGGGCCGCGCCGAAGTGAGCCTCGCCGTGGACGGCGTGGATTGCGCCGCCTGCATCAGCGACATCGAGAACGGCGTCAAATCCCTGCCCGGCGTGGTGCATGCCCGGCTGAACTACACCACCCACCGCCTGACCGTCGCCTGGAGCGGCGAGGGCGCGCCCGCCGAGGTGGTGCAGCGCCTGGAATCCCTGGGCTATCGCGCCCACCCGTTCGCGGGCCGGGTGGAGGAGGAAGAGGCGCGCCGCGCCCGCTGGCTGCTGCGCTGCATGGGCGTCGCCGGCTTCGCCGCCATGAACGTGATGCTGCTGTCGGTTTCCGTCTGGTCCGGCAACGTCACCGACATCACGCCCGAGACGCGCGATTTCTTCCACTGGCTCTCCGCCCTCATCGCCCTGCCGGCGGCCGCCTATGCCGGCCAGCCCTTCTTCCAGAGCGCGCTGCGCGCCGTGCGCACCCGCAAGCTGAACATGGACGTGCCGATCTCGCTGGGCGTGATCCTGGCGCTCGGCATGTCGGTGCTGGAAACCGCGCTGCACAAGGAGCACGCTTATTTCGACAGCGCCGTGATGCTGCTGTTCTTCCTCCTGGCGGGCCGCTATCTCGACCATGAGGCCCGCCGGCGCACCCGTGCGGTTGCCGGCAACATCGCAGCTTTGCGCGGGGAGATGGCGCATCGCCTGGGGGCCGACGGGGTTCCGGTGCTGGTGCCGGTGCAGGCGCTGGCCGCGGGCGACCTGATCCTGGTGGCGGCGGGCGAGCGCGTGGGTGCGGACGGCGAAGTGGTCTCCGGCGCCTCGGCGGTGGACGAAGCGCTGATCACCGGCGAGACCTTGCCCCGCCTGGTGGGCCCCGGCGCCACCCTCTACGCCGGCAGCCTCAACGGTTCGGGCGCGCTCACGGTGCGCGTCACAGCCGGCGGCGAGGGCACGCTGATCGACGACGTGCAGCGCCTGCTGGATGGCGCCCTGAGCGCACGCGGCGCCTATGTGCGGCTCGCCGACCGGGTGGCGCGCCTCTATGCGCCCATGGTCCATTTGACCGCGCTGGTCTCGGCCATCGGCTGGCTGGCGCTGGGCGCGAGCGTGCACGATGCGGTGATGATCGCGGTCGCCGTGCTCATCATCACTTGCCCCTGCGCTTTGGCGCTGGCGGTGCCGGTGGTGCAGGTGGTGGCGACCGGGCGCCTGTTCCGCGCCGGGCTGCTGGTGAATGCCGGCGACATGCTGGAGCGCCTCGCGCCCGTGGACACGGTCGTGTTCGACAAGACCGGCACCTTGACCCTGCCCGAGGCCGTGCTGCGCCTGCCGCAAGGCGCCGACCCGCGCCTGCTCGCCCTTGCCGCGCGCCTCGCCTTGTCGAGCCGCCATCCGCTCGCCACCGCGCTCGCCCGCTCGGCGCAGGGCCCGGCCTTTGCCGAGGTGGAGGAAGTGGCCGGCGCGGGGGTCATGACTCGTTTGCCGGAGGGCGAAGCCCGGCTCGGCAGCCTGGCGTTCTGCGAGGCGCAAATGCCGGCGGACCTGCCGGCGGACTGCTCGCTGATCGCGTTCCGGCTCGGCGATGCGCGGCTTGTCATCGGCATCGCCCAGCAAGTGCGGCCCGATGCCCGCGCCGTGGTGGACGCGCTCACGGCGCGCGGTATCGCCGTGCGCATCCTCTCGGGCGACCGGCCGGAAGCGGTCGCGCCCGTGGCGGGCCAGCTCGGCATCGCCGATTATGCCGGCGGCCTGCGCCCGGCCGACAAGATCGCGGTCCTCGGTCAGCTGAAGGCCGAGGGGCATCGCGTGTGCATGGTTGGCGATGGGCTGAACGATGCGCCCGCCCTGGCTGCGGCGGACGTCTCGCTCTCCCCCGCCAGCGGCGCGGCGGTGACGCAGGCCCAGGCCGATGCCGTCTTCATCGGCCAGCGGCTCGCCCCGGTGCTCGCGGCCCTCGACGGCGCACGCACCGCCGGCCGGCTGATGCGGGAGAATCTCGGCCTCGCGATCTGCTATAATTTCATCGCGGTGCCGCTGGCGGTGGCCGGATATGTGACGCCCCTGGTCGCGGCCCTGGCCATGTCCGGGTCTTCCATCCTGGTCACGCTCAATGCCCTGCGCGCCGCCAAGCCGGCGGCCGGGCAGGAGCCGGTGGCGATGGGGGAGGAGGTGCGCGCATGACGGTCCTGCTCTATCTGGTGCCGATCGCGCTCGGGCTCGGGCTGATCGGCCTGTTCGCCTTCCTCTGGAGCCTCAAGAGCGGCCAGTATGAGGATCTGGACGGCGCCGCCTTCCGCGTGCTGAGCGACGACGACCTGCCGGCCGCGCCCCGCTCTCCGGCCAAGCGGGACTCGCGCCCATGAAGCCCGCGACACCCCTGCCGGGACCGCGCGCCGGCATGCTGGTGTGCATTTGCGACCCGCAGTTCGATCCGCCGGCCAATGACAATGCCGCGCGGCGGGCGCCGCCGTTTGCGCTGGCGCTGGGGTTTGCCTTCGCCGTGCTGGCGCAGACGCTCGCGAGCGGCATCCTGCCCCTGGCGGGCGCGGCGCTGGCGCGCGATCCCCATTACGCGACCGTGCCGTTCGCCGCCATGCTGGTGGGCGCGGCGCTGGCCTCCTTCCCCGCCTCGTTTCTTGGTGATGCCTTCGGGCGCCGCACCGGCTTTGCCCTCGGCGCCTCGCTCGGGATCGGCGGCGGGGCGCTGCTGGCCGTCGGCCTGCTGCAGATGCAGTTCGCCTGGGTATGTCTTGGGGCCCTCTGGCTGGGCATGGCCCAGGGCTTTTCCTTCTTCTACCGGCACGAAGCGGCGGCGACCGCCGGCCGGCCGGTTGCCGCCGCCGCCGGCGTGCTCACCGGCGGCCTGCTCGCGGCCTTCGCAGGCCCGCTTCTGGCGATGGGGGCGGAATGGCTGTTCTCGCCCTTCTTCCTGGTCGGCTCGGCCGTGCTGGCCGCGCTCGCCCACACGCTGTCGCTCGCCGTTGCGGTGCTGATGGCGCCGGATGCCGCGCCCCGGTTCCGCGAAAAGCTGACCATGCCGCTGGCGGCCATCGCCGTGCCCACGCTGTGCGGCGCGCTGGCCTGGCTCGGTATGAGCCTGCTGATGGCGCAGGCGCCCCTGGCGCTGCTCGGCTGCGGCATCGGCGAGGGGGCGGTGTTCGGCTTCATCGCCCTGCACGTGGCCGCCATGTATGCGCCGGCCGCGCCTTTGGCCTATTTCGGCACCCGCATCGCCCCGCGCCCGCTGGCCCTTGCCGGCCTCGGGCTGGTCGCCCTGGCGCTCGCCCTGCCCGCCGCGAGCCCGGTGCTGCCGGCGCTGAAATCGGCGGAAACCTGGGGCTGGACCGTGGCCCTGATCCTGGTCGGCGCCGGCTGGTCGCTCGCCACCATCGGCTGCACCGGCTGGATCTACCAGAAGGGCGTACCCTCCCGCCTCGGCCTTGCCCTGCACGACGGTGCCCTGTTCCTCTCCGCCATTCTCGGCGCCCTGCTTGCGGGCCGATTGCTCTAGCGCCGTCTTGTGATCGCGGGAGGGATCTGCCAAGGCTCCTGTCACAATGCGTCGGGAGCGCGGCATGTCTCAGCTTTTTTCGCTTGCCGGGCGCACCGCTCTCGTCACGGGAAGCGCGGCGGGCCTGGGGTTTGAAATCGCCAAGGGCATGGCCCAGGCCGGCGCGCATGTGCTGCTGAACGGGCGGGATCGGTCCCGCCTGGTCGCCGCCGCCACACGCCTTGCCGATTTCGGCAAGGTGAGCCTGCTGCCGTTCGATATTTCCGACGCCGCCACGGTCGCCCACGCGCTGGAGGACGCGCCCCCGGTCGATATCCTCGTGAACAATGCCGGCGCGCGCGACCGCCGCCCCTTCTTCGAGCTGGACGACGCGGCCTTCCATCACCTGCTGGACGTGGATCTGATTGCCCCCGCGCGCCTGATGCGGGCGGTGGCGAGCGGCATGGCGGCGCGGGGCGAGGGGCGCATCATCAACATCACGTCCATCGCCGGGCCGATCGCCCGCGCGGGCGATGCCGCCTATACCGCCGCCAAGGGCGGGCTGGAGGCGCTGACGCGGGCGCTGGCGGCGGAGTTCGGGTCGCACGGCGTCACGGTCAACGCCATCGCGCCCGGCTATTTCGCCACCGACGCGAATGCCGCCATGGCGTCGGACCCTGCCGTCGGCGACTGGCTTTCGCGCCGCACATCCCTGGGACGATGGGGGCAACCGCAAGAAATCGCCGGCGCGGCGGTATTCCTTGCATCGCCGGCTGCAAGTTATATCACTGGGCATGTCCTGGTTGTGGACGGCGGATACCTCGCGCATTTCTAGGCACCCGCTTCGGGTGCACTATCCCTACGTCGCGTTTGAGAGATAAATTCAGCGAAAAAGGGAGGCGGCGGGATCGACGATGGATGACGGACGACTCAACTCCTTGACGGGGGAATTCGTCGAGCCGATCCGCGAACAAGTCTTCCGGAGCCAGCGTTTCGGTGAGCTGGTGCGGCATAGCCGCGTGCTGTTTCTCCTCTCGTCCGTCCTCAATGCGTTGTTCCTGTTCAGCGATTGGCGATTTGAAGGCCAGTCGCATTTCTACGAGGCGGTCTACGCCCGGTGCGCGGTGATCCTCGTGTCCCTGGTCTGCGCGGCCATCGTCAACCGCGCCCTGAGTTTCCGCGCCGTGCAGCGGATCATCGTCATCTGGCAATGGATCACGGCGGTTGGCGTGGCGGTGCTGGTGAACTCGCGCAGCGACATCGCGCTGTTCGTCGTGCTGCTGCTGCCGGCGATCTATTATCTCGTGGTGCCGGTGTCGTTCCGCTGGTCGGTCGCGAGCGGCGTGCTCTGCAGCGTGCTGATGCTGGTGGGCTATCTCGGCCTGCCGCCGCAATCGGACACGGCGCTCGGGCTCGCCCTGGCGGTGGTGATGCTGAACGCCGCGCTGATCCTCGTTCTGGTGCGCAACAACCGCCAGAGCCGGCTCGAATGGGTCGCGACACAGGACCAGAAGGCTGCCCGCGAGGTGCTTTCGCAAAGCGAGCGCCTGCTGGAGCGCACCTTCATGGCGGTGCCCATCCCATTGCTCATCACGGAATTGGAGAGCGGGCGCATCGTTCGCTACAACGCCGCCGGCGTGAGCTATTTCGGCGGCGAGCCGCACGAATTCGGCGTTCAGTCGGTGTGGCAGATCTATGCCGATCTCGGGGCGCGCCGGGTGTTCCTGGAGCGCCTGATCCGCGACGGCTCGGTGACCAATTTCGAGACCAAGATCCGGCTCGGCCATGGCGAACTGCGCAGTGTCCTGGTGGCGGCCACCTTCATCGAGATCGACGGCGAGGCCTGCCTCGTCTCCGGCGTCATCGACATCACCGACCGGCTCGCCGCAGAGCAGAAGATCCGCTATGCGGCGAGCCACGACGCCCTGACGGGGTTGACCAACCGCGCCGCCTTCCAGGCCCAGCTCGACGCCACGATCCGCGAGGCGCGCACCCGGCCCGGCGCGATCTTCCTGCTGCTTGTCGATCTCGATGGGCTGAAGGACGTGAACGACACGCTCGGCCATGCGGCGGGCGATGCCCTGCTGGTGGAGACGGCCCGGCGCCTGGAGCGGCTCGCGGGGGATCGCGCCCTGGTGGCGCGGCTCGGCGGCGACGAATTCGTCATCCTCCTGCGCGGCGCCATCTCACTGGAGGAGGCGCAGGCCCTGTCCCAGGCGATCATCGCCGATTTTCGCCATCCCCTGGTCTATCAGGATCGTTCGCTTTCGACGAAGGCGAGCATCGGCCTTGCCGCTTGTCCGAATGCCGATTACGCCCCCGGTGAGCTGATGAAGGACGCGGACCTCGCGCTCTATGCCGCCAAGCAGGAGGGCCGCAACCGCGCGGTGCTCTACGCCCCGGCCATGCGGCGGGCCATGAACGAGCGCATCTCGCTCAACCGCTCCCTGGTCAACGCGGTCGCGGGCAATGAGATCACGCCCTATTACCAGCCCAAGGTCTCGCTCATCACCGGCCAGCTGATGGGCTTCGAGGCGCTGATGCGCTGGAAGCGCTCCACCACCCAGGTTCTTCAACCTCACAGCTTCCTCACCGCCTTCGAGGACCCCGAGCTTGCGCTTCTCATGGGGGAAACCATGCTGCGGCAGGTGGCGCGCGATGTGCGCGGATGGCTGGACCAGGGCTATCCCGTGGGGCGGGTGGCGGTGAACCTGTCGCCGGCCCAGTTCACCCATCGCGACCTGGCCAACCAGATCCTCGACCTGCTCCGGCAGGAGGGCGTGACGCCGAGCCATTTCGACGTCGAGATTACCGAAACCGTTTTTCTCGGCCGCAATTCGGATTTCGTCGCGCCGATCCTCGGCCAGTTGCACGATGCGGGCATGAACCTGGCGCTGGACGATTTCGGCACCGGCTATGCGGCGCTGACCCATCTCAAGCAATTGCCCATCGACACCATCAAGATCGATCGCAGCTTCGTCCAGGATACGGAGAGCGATTCCTTCGATGCCGCCATTGTCTGCACGGTGATCGAGCTGGGGAAGAACCTCGGCATGTGCGTGGTGGCCGAGGGCGTGGAGACGGTGGGCCAGGCGCGCTTCCTGCGCGAGCGCGGGTGCGAGGTGGCCCAGGGCTTTCTCTATGCCCGGCCGATGCCCGCCGGTGCCACGGCCGAGTTCCTCGCCGGCGAGACCCGCGACACCGCCGCCACCCGCGTATGCGATTTGTGGGGACGGTGAGGGTGCGCGCTCAGTGGAACAGGCCGCGGGCGCACGCCACGAGCGCGGCGGCGTCGCGGGCAATATCCTCGAGCGGCTTGCCGGGCTTGTAGAGCGCCGAGCCGAGCCCGAAGCCATCGGCCCCGGCGGCGCGGTAGGCGGCCATGTTGCCCGCATCGATGCCGCCGACCGGCAGCAGCGTCGCGCCCACCATCACCGCCCGCCAGGCTTTCAGCACCTGGGGCGGGAGGCCCTCGGCCGGGAACAGCTTGAGCGCGTCGGCGCCGGCGCGCAGGGCGGCGAAGGCTTCCGTCGGCGTGGCGACGCCGGGCGTGCAAATGAGGCCGCTCGCCTTGGCGGCGTGGATCACCGCGCCGTCGGAATGGGGCATGACGATCAGCCGCCCGCCCGCCTGCGCCACATCCGCCACGTCCGCCGGCGACATGACCGTGCCCGCGCCGATCAGCGTGTCGGTGCCGAAGTGCTCCGCCAGCAGAGCGATGGACTTCAGCGGATCGGGCGAATTCAGCGGAACTTCGATGATGGCGATGCCTGCCTCCACCAGCACGGCGCCCACGTCCAGCGCCTCCTCCGGCTTGAGGCCGCGCAGGATGGCGACGAGCGGGCAGCGCGCCATGGCTTGGTTGAAGGTGAGTGTCATGGAACGTGTTCCGGTATCGGTGGTCAGAGGAGGCCGGCGGCGCGGGCGATCGCGGATAGCCCGGCGGCCGCGCAATCGGGCGGGGCGCGGTCATGCGGCAAAGCGAGCAGCTCGGCGGCGGTGGAATAATGCTGCGTCAGGGCGGCATTGGCGATCAGCGTGAAGGTCTCGCGGCCATCGGTGACGCTGGCCAGCTCCGCGCCGATCAGCAGGCCGGACAGGAAATCCGCGCTGTCGGCATCGGCGAGGCGCCCGGTGAGGCCGAGGGCGCGGATCGTGAACAGGCGCGACAGCAGCGCGCCGGGGCCGTGCAGGTCGCGCGAGGCGGCGACCCCGGCGCGGAAGCCCGCCGGCGAAGGCGCGCCCTGCCCCATCATGCGGCCGAGAATGGTATGGCCTTTCAGGGCCGCGAAGATTTCGCCGGTCATGAAGGTGGCAAAGCCGGTGACGCGGCCGCCTTCCACCAGCACCCATTTGGAATGGGTTCCGGGCAGGACGAACAGCCCCTCGCTGCGGCCCAGCAAGGCGAGGGCGCCGAACACTTCGGTCTCCTCGCCGCGGATCACGTCCGGGGTCTTAGGATCGTCCACCAGCAGGCCGGGCACGATATGGACCGGGCCGAGGGCGGCATCCTCCACAGGCAGCGCCATCAGGCCGGCGGCGAGGTCGCCAAGCCCGGCGGGACACGTCACATAAGGCGCTTCGGCCCAGCCCTGGCGGCTGCCGATCATGCCGGACAGCAGGATCGGCAGGGGACCGTGCGCGGCCGCCCAGGGGCCGGCGACGCGCGAAAGCACGGACGCGAAGGCCCGATCCTTCACCGCCATCAGCCCTTCGGCGGTTTCGCAGCGGGCCAGGATGGCGCCCTGCGCATCCAGCAGATAGGCGCGCAGGGAAGACGTGCCCCAATCCAGGGCGATGAGGGACGCGCGGCTCACGGGCGGATCTCGCTTCTGCTTGGGGTGGCGCGGGCTCGGGTGGAAGGGGGCGCCGGGTGCGGCGCCCGATCAGTGATGCAGGATCTGGCCGAGGAAGGTGCGGGTGCGCTCGCTCTTGGGATGGGCGAAGAATTCCTCGGGCGGGCCCTCCTCCACGATCTCGCCCTTGTCCATGAAGATCACCCGATCGGCGACCTGCCGGGCAAAGCCCATTTCATGGGTCACGCAGATCATGGTCATGCCCTCCTGGGCGAGCGAGGTCATGGTGTCGAGCACTTCCTTGACCATTTCCGGATCGAGCGCGGAGGTGGGCTCGTCGAACAGCATGATCTTGGGGCTCATGCACAGCGCGCGGGCGATGGCGACGCGCTGCTGCTGGCCGCCGGAGAGCTGGCCGGGATATTTGTTCGCCTGCTCGGGAATGCGCACGCGCTCCAGATATTTCATGGCGATCGCCTCGGCGTCCTTGGGCGCGAGGCCGCGCACCTTGCGGGGGGCGAGGGTGCAATTCTGCAGCACGGTGAGGTGCGGGAACAGATTGAACGACTGGAACACCATGCCCACCTCGGCGCGGACCTTGTCGAGGTTGCGGGAGGAGGTGCCGACTTCCACCCCGTCCACCTCGATACGCCCGCTCTGATGGTGCTCCAGCGCATTGATGCAGCGGATGAGCGTGGACTTGCCTGAGCCGGAGGGGCCGCAGATGACGATCCGCTCGCCGTGGGTGACGGTGAGGTTCACGTTCTTCAGCGCGTGATAGGTGCCGTAATGCTTCTCGACGGCTTCCATGCGGATCATCACCGGCCCGCTCTGCTTGGAGGGCGCGGCCACGGCGCCGAGGTCCGGGCTCTGGCCTTGGCTTTGGCCTTCATGGGCGGTGTTCATGACGAAGTCTCCGATGGATGCGGTCGGGTCTGGCGATGGGCCACGGACGCGTGCGCCCGTGGCCCATGTTGCGGCGATCAGAAGGTCGGCATCACCGGAAGCGGGGTCTTGAACCACTTCTGGTTGATGGCGTCGAGCTCGCCATTGTTCTTCACGAAATACAGGAACGTATTGATCCACTGGAGGAAGTCAGCCGAGCCGCGGCGCACCGTGATGCCGTTGTACTGGCTGCGCAGCGTGATCTTGCGCTCGATGCCCATGTCCGGGTTCGCTTCGGCGAGCTGGGTGCCGATAAGGTTGTTGGCGCCGAGCAGGTCGGTCTGGCCGGAAACGAAGGCCTGGGCGGCGGTGGCGTCGTCGTCGAAGCGCATGATGGTGGCGCCCTTGGGAACCGCCGCCGTCAGCGCGGTATCCTGGGTGGACGCGCGGGCCACCGCGATCTTCTTGCCCACCGTCTGGTCGAGGCTCTTGATGTCCAGCTTCTTCGGTCCGATCAGCTGGATCTCGATCGCCGAATAGGGGATCGAGAATTGCACCTGCTTCGCGCGCTCCGGCGTGATGCCGAAGGTCGCCACCAGCACGTCGACCTTGCTGGTCAGCAGATAGGGAATGCGGTTCGGCCCGGTGACCGGCACGATCTCCACATCGACGCCGAGATACTTGCCCATCAGCTTGGCGACGTCGGCGTCATAGCCCTCGGGCTTGCCCTCGGTGTTGAGCAGGCCGAACGGCGGCAGGTCCACCAGCATGCCGACCTGGAGCTTCTTCTTCGAGAGGATATCGTCGATGCTCTGGGCCGAGGCGCCATGGGGCAAAGCCGTCGCGGCGAGCGCCGTAAGGCCGATGGCGGCGAAGGCGCGTCGCGTGGTGGTCAGAACGGACATCAGGGACATGTGCTTTCCTCCGATTGGCCCCTGGCGGGGCAGGCGCGCCGATGAGGGGCGGCGCGGATTGGATCGATCCATATGCGTCCCGCTCCTCAGCGCGAGACAGTTCCGAACTTCTTCTCCAGATGGCGCGAATAAAGCGAGAGCGGCCAGCACAGGATGAAATAGATGACCGCCACCACGCCGAACACCAGGAACGGGCGGAAGGTGGCGTTGTTCACGATCTGCCCGGCGCGCGTGAGCTCGACGAAGCCGATGATGGAGGCAAGCGACGTGCTCTTCACCAGCAGCACCAGGAAGCCGACCGTCGGTGCCACCGCGATCTTCGCCGCCTGGGGCAGGATGATTTCCCTCATGCGGGTGAAATAATGCAGGCCGAGCGCAGTGGACGCTTCCCACTGGCCCTTGGGAATGGCCTGGATGCAGCCGCGCCAGATCTCGCCCAGGAACGCCGCACCGTTCAGCGTGAGGCCGATGGCGGCGGCGGCCAGCGGATCGATATTGAGCCCCAGGAAGGTGGCGCCGAAGAACACCAGGAACAGCTGCATGAGCAGCGGCGTGCCCTGGAAGATCTGGATATAGCCGGCGGCGGTCGCCCGCAGCCAGGGCCAGGTGGAAGTGCGCGCGAACGCCACCAGAAGCCCGCCGGTCGCCCCGCCGATGAAGGCGATCAGCGACAGCAGCAGGGTCCAGCGCACGGACGAGATGAGGAAGAGCAGTTCCGCGGAGGTGAATTGACGGATCATGGCATCCTCCTCAGCGGGCCACATCGGTGGGCGCGAAGACCACCTTGTAGATGAGCGCGAAAACGCCAGAGAACATCAGCGACATGGCGAGATACATGGCGGTGACCACCAGGTAGATCTCGAACGAGCGGAAGGTCTGTGATTGCAGATTGTTCGCTATCGCGGTCAGCTCTTCCGCCGAGATGGCCGAGACCACGCTGGAGGTGAGCATCAGCAGGATGAACTGGCTGGTGAGCGCCGGATAGATCGCCTTCAGCGCGGGAAAGATGACGATATAAGAGAACACCTGCATGGGCTTGAGCCCGAGCGCCTTGCCCGCCTCGATCTGGCCCTTGTGGATGGTCTCGATGCCGGCGCGCACGATTTCCGTGGCATAGGCGCCGACATTCACCACCATGGCGAGGAGCGCCGCTTCATTGGCGTCGAGCCGCACCCCGGCACGTGGCAGGCCGAAGAAGATCAGGAAGATCTGCACCAGGAACGGCGTGTTGCGGATGATCTCCACATAGGCGTCCACCAGCCAGCGCACCGGGCGCGGTCCGGCGGTCTTGCCGAGCGCGCCGGCCACCGCCACGATCAGGCCGAGCACCATGGCCATGGCCGAGAGCTGGATCGTCAGCCAAGCGCCATAGAGCAGGTCCTGCCAGGCGTTGAAGACTTCTCCGAACTGGAAGACGTAGTTCATGTCCCTGCGCTTCCCTTGAGGGTGTGAGGTGAGGAGCGGCGGGCCTTCGGCGCCTTGGCCGCGATGGCGGCATGTCCGCCCTTTTGGGCGAGCGCCCGCCCCGGTCCGGCGGCGCCGCAGGACTGGCGGATGATCAGGCGCGGCGGCACGATGATCTGCTCCGGCGGCCGGCTCGGATTCTCGATCCGCCGTAGCAGCAGCCGCGCGGCTTCCCGTCCGACCACGCGCGGATCGGTGGTGAAGGTGGTCAGCCCCGGGCGGTGGAGGCCGGCCTCGGCGACGTCGTCGCAGCCCACCACCGCGACGTCCCGGCCCGGCTCGAGCCCGCGCTCGGTGAGCGCCAGCATCACGCCGAAGGCGACGATATCGTTGTAGCAGACGAGGGCGGTGGGCGGATTTTCCTCCGCGAACAGGTCGCGCGCGGCGGCATAGCCGGACGACCGGTCGAGCACCGGGCAGGGCACGATGGGACCGATTTTCAGCTTGTGCCGGCGCAGGGCCCGGCGGAAGCCGGCGAGGCGCTCGCTGAGCGGCGCGATGCGGCGAACGCCGCCGATGAACCCGATATGGCGATGGCCGAGGCCGATCAGATGCTCGGTGACGAGTTCCATGCCGGCGGCATAATCCGGCCCCACATAATCGGCGGCGAAGCCCTCCACCCGGCGCTGCGCGAGCACGCAGGGCAGGCCGGCGCAGTGGGCCTCCTCCAGCGCGTCGGCGCGGGTTTCCTCCGCCGGCACGAGCACGATACCGTCGACGCCGTGCTCCTGCATGCGCACCAGCACGCGCTTCTGGCGGGTGGCGTCCTCCGCCGTGTTGGTGATGAAGCCCACATAGCTTTCCGCGTCCAATACATCGTCGATTCCGGCGGTGAACTGGGAATAGTTGGGCGTGATGATCTCGCACAGCACGAGGCCAATGGTGCGGGACGCGCCCGAGCGGAGATTGGCGGCGCGACGGTTGTAGACATAGCCGAGATCGGTCATGGCCCGGTCGACACGCTGACGGGTGTCTTCTTTCACCAGCGGGCTCTTGCGCAGCACCAGGGAAACCGTGGCGCGCGAGACCCCGGCATGGGCCGCGATGTCGTTCAACGTGACGCGATGGGCAAGCGGAAGGGCAGCGCCGCCGGGGGCGGTTTCGGTCGGGGCGCGACCGGGCGCGGACGCGCCTTTGCCTTTCCTCACATCCATGCGGCGTTTTCCCCCGCCGACGTCTTTTCGGCGTTCGGCCAGGGTTCTCTAGGGGAGGCAAAACCGCCGGTCAACGGAAAATTAGATCGATCTAAATCCTTCTTTCGTCGCGGTTGCGGCGCAGCATGAGCCAAGGGATTGGAGGCGCAGGGCGCACGCCGCTGCGCCTCCGGTGCAAGGGTTCAGCTCTGCCGCGATGCGATATAGGCGCGCCATCCGCCGAGGGCCGTAATCTCCTGGGCGCCCGCCACCGCGTGGGCTTCACACAGGAAGCCCGGCACTTGCGAGCCATCGTCCAGGGTCATCTTGCCGATGCCGAGCGGTGCCGGGATGCGGGCGACGAAAGCGCCGAACGCGGCCGCGTCCAGCGCCCACACTTCCACGTCCAGTCCCGGCCCGGAAAAGCCCGGCTCGCGCACCACGCCGGGCTTGGCGGGTGTGGTGTCCGGCAGCACGAAGAGGCGATAGTCCGGGGCGGTGCGGCAGCGCTTCACGAGCGCGCCTCCCGCGCCCGTCAGTTCGCCGTTGAGCGGCATGCCCGAGAGATGGGCGCCGACCACCGCGATCGGCACCTGCCCGCGGGCGGGCGCATGGGTATCGAGGCCGCTGAGCGGGGTTTCGCGAGATTTGCTGGTCACGATATCGCCTCCAGAACGGCCACCACGTCTCCGGTGCGCACCGTGCGGCCGGGCACCATGCGCACGGCGCGCACGCGCCCTGCCGCATGAGCGGTGATGGAGATTTCCATCTTCATGGATTCGATGATGGCGATGGTATCCCCCGCCGCCACCTCGACATTCTCTTCCACCAGCACCTTCCAGACATTGCCCGGAACAGTGGCGCTGACGCCGAAGCAGCCTTCGGGAATGGCCTCCTCCTCGCCGCCCGCGATGCCCTCGTCGGCAACGAAGCTGTCGAGCCCCTGTTCCTTCCAATGGGCGCGCTCGGCATCGAAGGCGGCCTGCTGGCGCGCCTTGAAGGCGGTGATCTCGCCGGCATTGCGGGCGAGATCCGCCGCATAGTCCGCATAGGAGAATTGGGTCTCCTCGATGCGCAGCGGATAGGCCCCGTGGGGAAAGGCGGCGCGCGCCTCCATCAGCTCGGCATGGCTCACCGGGAAGAAGCGGATCTGGTCGAAGAAGCGCAGCAGCCAGGGCGTGCCGGGCTTGAACACCGGCGTGGTGCGCCAGGTGTTCCACACCTGGATGGTGCGTCCGAAGAGCTGGTACCCGCCCGGCCCTTCCATGCCGTAAATGCACATATAGGCGCCGCCGATGCCCACCGCGTTTTCCGGCGTCCAGGTGCGGGCCGGATTGTATTTGGTGGTCACCAGGCGATGGCGCGGGTCCATGGGGGTGGCCACCGGCGCACCGAGATAGACGTCGCCGAGACCGAGCACGAGATAGCGCGCGTCGAACACCACATCGCGTACCGCCTGCTCGTCCTTCAGCCCGTTGATGCGGCGGATGAACTCGATGTTCGAAGGGCACCAGGGCGCGTTGGGGCGCACCAGCTCCTGATATTTGCGCATGGCGAGCTGCGCGTCCTCGTCGTTCCATGACAGCGGCAGATGGACGATGCGGCTCGGCACCACCACGTCCTCCACCGCAGGCAGGGACTGCTCGATCTCATCCAGCAGTCCGAGCAGCTTTCCGCGCGAGACCTGCGTGCCGTCATAATGAAGCTGGAGCGAGCGAATGCCGGGGGTGAGGTCGATGAGGCCGGGGATCTTCGCCTCTTCCACCGCCGCTGCCAGCAGATGGGCCCGCAATCGCAAGGCGATGTCGAGCTTCATGTCGCCGAACTCGACCAGCAGGTTATCGTCACCCTGCCGGCGATAGACGACACGCACCGGCCCGTCGTCGCGCCGCTTGAGGATCGGGGACGCGGCCTCGGGCACGCTTCTCACCGCGGGTCCCGCGACCGGGTCCTGCGGCCGTGCCAGCGGGTGGAAGCGCACTTTGTCCCCGGGCTTCAGCTGGCCCATCTTCCATTGCTCGTCCCGTGCGATCACCGCCGGGCAGACGAAGCCGCCGAGCGAGGGCCCATCCGGACCGAGGATGATGGGCATGTCGCCGGTGAAGTCGATGGCGCCCACCGCATAGGCATTGTCGTGCAGATTGGAGGGGTGAAGCCCCGCCTCTCCGCCGTCCGTGCGCGCCCAGCGCGGGGTCGGGCCCATCAGCCGCACGCCGGTGCGGGCGCTGTTGAAATGCACCTCATAGGTGGCTGCGAACAGGTCGGCGATGTCGTCGTCCTGGAAGAAATCCGGCGCGCCGTGGGGGCCGTAGACGACGCCGATTTCCCATTCCCGCGTCAGCGGCGCGGCCTCTACCGATACCGTGTCCGGCAGCGCCGGACGGGTCGCGGGCGGGTTGAGGTGCAGCACGTCGCCGCCTTTGAGCGTGCCGGTGGCGTGGCCGCCGAACAGGCCGAGGGCGAAGGTGGCCCGCGAGCCGAGCACTTCCGGCGCCGCGAACGCCCCGCGCACGGCGAGATAGGCGCGCTGGCCGGCACCGGAAATGGCACCGATCGCCAGCACCTGCCCCGCCTTCACCGCGAAGGCCGTATCGTGGGGCATCACCGTGCCGTCCAGCGTCGCCGGCATGTGGGCGCCGGCGATGGCGACATCGGCGTCGGTGTGGAAGCGCAGGGTGGGGCCGTTCACCGTCATTTCCAGGGCGACGGCGGTTTCCTTATTGCCCACCAGCGCATTGGCGCGGGCGAACGAGCGCGCGTCCATGGGTCCGCTCGGCGGCACGCCCACGTGCCACAGATGCAGGCGGCCCGGCAGTTCCTGCAGGCTCGACTGCGCGCCGGGGCTGAGCACCTCGATGCTCTCCGGGCGAAAGGCGAAATCCTTCAGCGCCGTGGTCGCCACCTTGCCGGAGGCCAGCAGGTCCGACGCCGCAATCGCCCGCAGATAGGCAAGATTGGTCTCGATGCCGCTGATGGCGGTCTCGTCCAGAGCCGCCCGCAAGGCCGCGAGCGCGGCGGGGCGGTCTGTGCCGGAGACGATCACCTTGGCCAGCATGGGATCGTAATAGGGCGTCACCTCCGTGCCGGTCTCCACCCAGGTATCCACGCGGGCCTCGGGGGAAAATGTCACCTGCGTCAGCAGGCCGGCGCTGGGCTGGAAATTAGCGTGGGGGATTTCCGCATAGACGCGCACCTCCATGGCCGCGCCTTTCGGCACGAGGGGGGCGGCGGGGATGACCTCCTCGCCGGCGGCCTGGCGGATCATCCATTCCACGAGGTCGATGCCGAACACGGCCTCGGTGACCGGATGTTCCACCTGCAGGCGGGTGTTCACCTCCAGGAAATAGAAATCCTCCCGTGCCGGGTCATAGATGAATTCGACCGTGCCCGCCGAGGCATAGGAGACGCTCTCGCCCAGCTTCACGGCCGCTGTGTGAAGGCGCGCGCGGGTCTCGGGCGAAAGCAGCGGGGCCGGCGTTTCCTCGACGACCTTCTGGTTGCGGCGCTGAAGCGAGCAATCGCGTTCGCCGAGGGCGATCACCTTGCCCTTGCCGTCGCCGAAGATCTGCACTTCCACATGGCGCGCCTCGGAGACGAAACGCTCCAGATAGACCCGGGCATCGCCGAAGGAGGCGCGGGCGGTGCGTTGGACGCGCTCGAACGTCTCCTTCAGCTCCTGCGGCGTATGGCACAGCTGCATGCCGATGCCGCCGCCGCCGGCCGTGCTCTTGAGCATGACGGGATAGGTGATGGCCTCGGCGGCCTTCAGCGCTTCCTCCACGTCCTCCAGCAGGCCGGTGCCCGGCAGCAGCGGCACGCCGCTCTTCTGCGCGATCTCGCGCGCCGTGTGCTTCAGGCCGAAGGCGGTCAGATGCTCCGGCCGGGGGCCGATGAACACAATGCCCGCTTCCGCAAGCCGTTGCGCAAACGCGACATTTTCCGATAGGAAGCCATAGCCCGGATGCACCGCCTGAGCGCCCGTTGCGAGGCATGCGGCGATCACTGCCTCCACGTCGAGATAGCTCTCGCTGGCGGGGGCGGGGCCGATGCGGACGGCCTCGTCCGCGTCCAGGACTGGCCGCGTGAAGCGGTCCGCGTCGGAATGGATCGCGACGGAGGAAATGCCCATCCGCCGCAATGTCTTGATGATCCGGCCGGCGATTTCGCCCCGGTTCGCGATGAGGACCTTGGTGAACAAAGCTCAGCCCTCGGTCGCGGCGAAGATCAGGACGCGGATCGGCGTCGGATTGAAGCCGTTGCAGGGGTTGTTGATCTGCGGACAATTGGAGATGACGCACAGGACATCCATCTCCGCCTTCAGCTCCACGTAATCGCCCGGCTTGGAGACGCCGTCGACGATCGCCAGCTCGCCCGAGGGCTCCACCGGCACGTTCATGAAGAAATTGATGTTCGGCACGATGTCGCGCTTCGACATGCCGTGTTTCGTGACTTCCACCACGAAGTTCTCGCGGCAGGCATGCAGGTATTTGGTGTGGTGGCCGAACCGCACCGTATTCGACTCGCAGGAGCACGCGCCCGCCGAGGTGTCGTGCCGCCCGCAGGTGTCGGCGGTGACGGTGAGCATGAGATGCCCCTCGTTGGAGATCAGCCGCGTGCCGGTGGAGACATAGGCCGAGCCCTGCACGCGCAGCGTGTCCTGGGAAGAGTAGCGCTCCGCGAAATCGTCGGCGCGATAGAACAGGGTGTCCACCGCCTGCTGCCCTTCCAGGTCGATGATGCGGATGGACTGCCCGCGCTTGACGAGGCCGGACCAGGGGGCCTGGGCGGGGATGTCATGCGACGCGATGGCCTTGGCGGGATCGTGCACGGGGGCGGCGAAGAAGCTGCTGTTCATGGTCGTCTCCCCTCAGCGCGCGAGATTGTCGAAGCCGCGCACGGCTTCCTGGGTGGCGGTGCGGCACAGATCGTCGGCTGCGGGGGCAGGCGCCTGGAAGCGCACCACCTCCACGGGCTTGGGGTCGTAGGCCGGGTTCGGATCGAGCGGATGGGGGCAGTTGGAGAGCGCGACCAGCACATCCATTTCCGCGCGCAGGTCGACGAAATCGCCCTGCTGGCGCTTCTCCTCCTGCCAGACGAAATCGCCCGCCTGGTTGGTGCGCACGGGCGCGAAGAAGGTGATGCAGGGCGGGATGTCTCGCCGGTCCAGGCCCAGCTTTCCCGCCGCCAGGATGAAATTGTCCCGCGTGTTGCGCAGCGGTCCCGCGCCATAGCGGGCGCGATTGGAAGCCGGAGTCGAGCCGCCCATCAGGGCATCGTGCACACCCGTCGTGTCCTCGACGATGGAGAACATGACCTTGCCCATGTCGGAGAAGATCACCCGGCCCTTGCCCAGCGCGGCGGTCCACTGGACCTTCACCGTGTCGGCATAGTTCAGCCGCTCGGAGGTGTCGGCGGCGTTCCAGGCGATCATGGCAACGGCGGAAGGCCCTTCGGGCAGGGAGATGCGCAGCGCTTCGCCCGCCAGCACCTTCACGGTCCAGTACCAGCCGCCGGGAATGATTTCCCGATGCAGCGGCCCGGGCGGGAGCATGACGCTCCAGCGCTCGGTGGGCGGGGGCAGGGCGCTGGGCGCATGATCCTGGCCGGCGGCCTTCAATTCCTCATAGCGGCGCTTGTTCGCCTCGATGAGGGCGCGTGTCTCGTCGTTCATCGTCATGCGTCTCTCCTCAGACCGACAGAAGCGCCGGGTCGTCCCGGCCGGTGTCCTCGGGGGAGATCGGGCCGTCCCGATCGGAGGATGGAAGGGGCGGCTGGCCGGCGATGCGCTTCGGCCACACCTCGATATCGTGGGCGATGGTCGCGCCGAAGCGTTCGCGCTCCTCACTGCGGTTGCGCTTGCGCTCGAAGGCGATGACGCGGGTGGCGAGGGTGAAGGCTTCGCGCAGATCGTGGGTCACCATCACCACGCTCATCTCGCAGCTGTGCCAGAGCTTGAGCATGAGCGCGTGGATGTCGCCGCGGATGCCGGGGTCGAGCGCGCCGAACGGCTCGTCCAGCAGCAGGATCTTCGGCTTGCGCATGATGGCCTGGGCGAGCGCGAGCCGCTGCTGCATGCCACCGGACAAAGCGGCGGGATATTTCCCCTCCGCGCCCGTGAGTCCCACTTCCGCGATGAGGGCGCGGGCCTCCTCTTCCGCCCGCCGCCGGGCGGTACCGAACAGGCGGCCGATGAGGGGCGCGCCGGCAATCTCGGCGGAGAGCAGCACATTGCCCAGCACGGTCAGGTGTGGGAACACGCTGTAGCGCTGGAACACCACGCCCCGGTCCGCGCCCGGTTCCCCGGCGAGCGGCTTGCCGTCGATCAGCACGCGGCCGCGCGTCGGCTTCTCCTCGCTGAGCAGGATGCGCAGGAATGTGGTCTTGCCGCAGCCGGAAGGCCCGACCAAAGCGACGAAGGAGCGGGGCGCGAAATCGAGGGAGATGTTCTCCAGCACGATCTGCTCGCCATATTCCTTCCAGAGGTGCTCGACCCGGATCGCGGTCATTTCGCCCCTCCGAACCAGGGGAAGGCGGCGTCGCGCAATTTGGCGAGGGCGAAATCCATGAGCACGGACAGCAGCGTGATCCAGGCCACATAGGGCAGGATCACGTCCATGGAGAGATAGCGGCGCACCAGGAAGATGCGATAGCCGAGCCCGGAATCCGCGGCGATGGCCTCGGCGGCGATCAGGAACAGGAACGCAGGGCCGAGCGAGAGCCGCACGCCGTCGATGAGGCGCGGCAGGATCTGCGGCAGCACGATGCGCAGCGCGATCAGCCAGGTGGAGGCGCCGAGCGTCTCCGCCTTGATGATCTGCTCGCGCGGCAACTCCTGCACCCGCATGGCGAGGTCGCGGATGAGGAACGGCGTCACGCCGATGACGATCAGCGCGATCTTCGAGGCTTCGCCGAGGCCCAGCACGATGAACAGGATCGGCAGCAAGGCGAGCGGCGGCACCATGGAGACCATGCCGACGAACGAGGCGAGCAGCGCCCGCACCCCCGGCAGCAGGCCGATGAGCATGCCCGCGACGAGCGCGATGATCGTCGAGAGCGCCAGCGCGCTGGCCAGCCGCTCCAGGCTCGCCAGCGTGTCCGACCACAGGACGTAATCCCCGGTGCGGGCATCGGGGATGAAGGCGACGCGGGCGATCGCGTCGCCGATGGTCGCAAGGCTCGGCAGCAGCTTGTCCGCCGGGTTTTCCGCCAGGCGCTCGGCCGAGCCGAGCACATAGGCGAGCAGCACGAGGGCGAACGGCAGGATCGCGAGCAGGAGCCCCGCCGTGCGGTCCGGTCTGCGGTTGATGAGACGCATGGAGGGGATCTCCGATCTGCCGTCGCGGTTCAGCGGCGCGTCAGAGCTTGCCGTCCGCGGCGGCCGCCATGTAGGTGTCGGTGAAGCGGAACTTCACGTTCTTCGCATCGCCGAGGATCTTGCCGTCCGCCAGCTCGATGCCCACCGCGTCGGCGGACTTGGCGTCGTTGCCGAGCAGCTTCTTCTCGAACAGGAACTTGCGCACCCGGTCCATGGTGGTGCCCACCGCCGGCGACTTCACGAACGCCACGGCGTCGGAGGCCTTGTCGAACAGCTTGGTGGCGGCGAGCTGGCTTTCGAAGCCCGCGAGGTCGGTGCCGGAGGCCTTTGCCATGGCGGTGCGGGCGGCGATGCCAGCTTCGCTCTTGGCGGTGGTGAGCGCCATGGTCTCGTACCAGATGCCGACCAGCGCCTTGCCGAAGTCCGGATTGTCCTTGAGCGTCGCGGTGTTGGCCACCAGCAGGTCCATGATCTCGCCGGGGATCTTGGAGCTGTCGAACACGTTGTGGGCGTTCTTGTCGGCCAGGATCTCGGCGACCAGCGGGTTCCAGGTGACGACGGCGGTGACCGCCTTGGTCTTGTAGGCGGCGACCATGTCGGCATCGGAAGTATTGGTCACCTTCACGTCGCGCTCGCTCATCTTGATGGATTCGAGCGCGCGGGCGAGCAGGTAGTGGGAGACCGAGAATTCGACCAGATTGACCTTCTGCCCCTTGATGGCGGCGAGGTCGGTCTTGTTCTTCAGGATCACGGCGTCATTGCCGTTGGAGAAATCGCCGACGATCACGGCGGTGGTGTCCACGCCGCCGGCGGCGGGCACGGAGAGCGTATCCATGTTGGTGACGGTCAGGGCATCGAAGGCGCCGGCCGTGTATTGGTTGATGGATTCGACATAGTCGTTGAACTGGGTGACGTCGATCTTGATGCCGTATTTGTCGGCCCATTTCTTCACGATGCCGGTTTCGGCGGCATAGCCCCAGGGCATCCAGCCCACATAGATCGACCAGGCGACCTTGAATTCCTTCTTCGGCGCGGCGAGCGCCGGGGATGCGCCGGCGATCAGCGCCGCGGCACAGGCAAGGCCCAAGAATTTCGAGAAGCGAGAGCGCATATTCTATTCCCCTTCGTTAGGTCAAACGATGAGGAATTGGCGAGACTCCAGTGCCGCCAATTCCTTGGCCACCGAGGTCTCCCGGGCTTTTATCCCGCCGTGCACCCGGCCGGATGTCTCCCGGACCGGTGGCAGCTCTCGGACCAGCACATCGCGTGATGCGATGCCGGAACCCTAGCCGCCAACTCTGCCCTACCTTCAGCAAATCACGTGCCAGATGCGGCGCACGCAGATTCAACGCGTTCCGCTGCACCCCGCATGACTGGATGCACGCACGAAGAGCATCGTGGGTCAAAAATAGGCAAAGTCCGCGTCTGTGGCGTCCCATGCATGCAAAGCGCAGCCGGCTCCAGGCTTTTCGGCGCCGTTCGCTCAGCCGGTCAGGGTATGGGTATCGGTGGAGACGCCGAGAAGAGCGGCCTGCGCATCCGCGGCCTTGTGCGCGGCGTCGAGGGTCGCGGCCCATTCGTCGATGATGCTGGAATCATAGCCGGTGACGTTGGCGAGGCTCAGCTGGTCCAGCGCCACGCCCTTCAGGGTATAAGTGCGCAGGTTCTCCGGCAGGGCGATCACCGTCGACCCGTTGACTTCGCTCAGCACCACGCTGTCCGCCGAGACCCAGCCGAAATTCAGCACGTCGGTCGAGGGCTGGAAGTCGGTGATCACCTCCTGCTTGCCCCAGTTCCAGGTGATGTCGATGGTTTCCGGCGCATGGGCGACCGGCGCCGTGGAGACCACGCTGTCGAGCACGCCGTTGCCGCCGATCACCTTGTCCGGCGTCAGGCTGGAGGCATTGGCGATGTCCGAGAACGATTTGCCCTGCACCCAGCTTTCATAGGCCGCCTTGACGAGGCTCTCCGAGCTGCCGGTCGCGTCGCCGGAGAGATCGTAGAACATCATGCCGCCCAGCCCCTGGGACTGGGCCCATTCCGCCTTCATCGCCACCGAGGCGGGGGTCTCGACGGAGGAGAAGATGCCGAGCTTGGCATTGTAGACATAGGCCGCCTGCGCATCATCGTCCCAATAGAGCGACCAGCCGCTGTTCGGGTCCTCAAGCTTGCCGAGGATGTCGGCATAATCATAATGGCCGACCGAGGAGCCGACGGGAAATCCCGTGCTCGCGGCATCGAGCCCGCCATCCCCGCCGTCCGCCACCCCGCTCCAGGCGGCGGTATAGAGCGGCGCGCCGAGCACCATCTTGCCGGGGTCGATGCCGATCGCGAGATAGCTCGCCACCGCGCTTTCGATGCCGGTGCCGTCGGCGGAATCCACCAGCGGCGCGAGGTGGCCGGTGGTGGTCTCCCACGTGCCGTGGAAGTCGTAGGCCATCACATTGAACCAATCCACATAGGGATCGAGGCCGGCGAGATTGAAATTGGCGATCTTCGTCGCCCCGACCGGAGAGGCGACGGAGATGGTGTAGTCGCGCCCCGTCTCTGCCTCCAGCCCGTCGAGCGCGTGGCGCAGGTCCGCGACCAGCAGGGCGTAATTGGCGCCGTCGTCCGGGCGCACCGAATTGCCCGCCGCCCCCTCCCCGCCGGGAAACTCCCAATCGAGGTCCACGCCGTCGAACATGGGATAGGTCTTGAGGAAATCCACCACAGACTGGGCGAACGTGTCCCGCCCTTCGGCGGTTGCGGCGGTGTCGCTGAAATTGGCCGAGAGGGTCCAGCCGCCGATCATCATCGAGACCTTGAGGTCGGGATGCTCCGCTTTCAGTTCCACGATCTGGTTGAAGCTGCCCGCCAGGCCCTGGCCCGCCGTGTCGGCAATGCCGTCCACGCTGTCGGCGGCGGAGAACAGCATCTGCGTGTCGCTATAGGGATCCACCAGCACCATGTGGCCGCTGGCATCGATATTGGCCGAGGCATAGATGAGATTGGTGAGCTGGCCGGCGGGAACGTCCGAGATCGTGTAATTGTGGTCGTAGACCGTCCAGTCGGCATAATAGCCAGCGAGGATCGGCCCTTTCGTCGCAGCGGGCGTTTCCACGGGCGTGCCGCTCGACGGTGCCTCGACCGGCGGCACCTCCGCGACGGGCGGTGTCTCCGCCACCGGGGTCGTCACCACAGGCGTTTCCACGACGAGCGTTTCGACCACCGGCGGCTGGGTGACCGGCGCTTCGGCCACAGGTGTTTCGGAAACAGGTGTATCGATGACGACCGGGGTGGACGAAACAGGCTCCGCCGGGGTTTCCGTCGGTGCCTCGGGGCTGGTCGCGGCGGAGTCGTCCAGGGGCCCGCTCGGCGCGGCGGCGCGGGCGGCGGAGAGCGCGGTGTTCCACGCCATCAGCGTGGACGCGTCATCGGCCGTGATGTTGGACAAGGAGAGGTCCGCCAGCCCGACGCCGGCGAGGGTGTAGGTCTGGTCGGTGGCGGGAAGCGCGATGACGGTGGAGCCGTCGATCTCCGACAGGGTGAAATTGGCGGCGCCGATCCAGCCGAAATCCAGCATGTCGTGGGATGGGTCGAAGGCGATGGTCTGGTGGGTCGCCCAGCCCCAGGTGATGTCCACCTCTTTGCCGAGGCCCGCATAGTCGCCGAAGGCGCCGTCGCCGGGATCGAGGATGCGGCTCCAGGCGACGAGCGCCGAGGCATTCAGCGCGGAAATATTGGCGAGCGAAAGCTCTGCCAGGGTGACGCCGCGCAACGTATAGGTTTCGGCACTGGACGGGATAGAGATAACCACCGAGCCGGCGACTTCCGCCACCGTGAACGTGTCGGCGGTGAACCAGCCGAAATCCAGCGTATCGCGTGTGGGATCGAAGTCGAGCACCGTATTCGTGCCCCACGCCCAGGTTAGGGCTGAGACGACACCGGGATCGCCTTGTTGGCGTTGCGCATCCGCGTCCGCTTGGTCATCCGTCAGCGCGCCCAGCACGGTGTCAGTGTTCCCGCTCGACATGCGCGCCTCCTGCCCCGTGACCAACTAATGCATTGTGATCTGAATCATTAACGCATCCGGGTGACGCCAGCATGGCGGAAGCGAGTGGGGATTGTCGAGCGACTTTTACAAGCCACCTTCTCAACCAATTGGTTCATTCAGGAAAAATAAACCAAACAGTATTTCCGGGAGGACAGTAAAGGAAGGCCGCCCCCCGCTTGAAAACGCTAACGTGAAGGAGGTAGCATCGTATTATCCGCCGGTGCCGGGCCAGGGAGCAGGCACCCCCGCGCCCCACTTGACGCTCTGTCCGCGCGGCCGGAGATTGACGCTCGGCAGCAGACAGGAATTTCATGTTCGATTCCATGAAGATCGAGCGCAGCCTTGACAAGGCGAGCTTCAAGGCCCTGGAACCCGGCCTGCGCGAGGGGTTGCTTGATCTCCAGTCCGAGCTGATCGCGCAGAAGCGATGCACCATCCTCATTCTCATCAATGGCGCGGATGGCGTGGGCAAGGGGGCGATCCTCAACCAGCTCTACGGCTGGCTGGACGCGCGCAAGCTCACGACCCTCACCTACGAAGCGCCGACCGACGAGGAACGCGCGCGGCCGGCGGTGTGGAAATATTGGCGCGACATGCCCGCCCATGGGGAAATCGGCATCATCCTCGGCTCCTGGTATCACGCCCCCATCGAGACCCATGCCCTTGGCGGGCCCGACGGCGCGGATCTCACCCAGGCGCTGGACGCAATCAACCATTTCGAGGCAATGCTCCACGCCGAGGGCGTGCTGCTGCTGAAATTGTGGCTCTATCTCGACCCCGAGGACGCCAAGGCGCGGCTGAAGGCGTTGGATGAGGCCCCCTATGACCGGCCGGTGGTGCGGGAATGGTCGCGCATCTCCAGCAAGAAGACCCGTCGCCGGCTGGAGGCGAGCGCGGCAGAGGCATTCCGGCAGACCTCCACGGGCATCGCGCCCTGGACCATCGTGCCGGCCACCGATCCTCATTATTGCGCCATCGCGGTGGGGAACGCCCTGATGGAGGTCCTCACGCACGCGACCGACCGGCCGCCCGCCGCCTGCGCGGCGCCCGTTCCGGCGCGCGCGCCGGCCCACCATCCGAGTCCCGCGGCGCTGCCGGCGGTCAGCATTCTCTCCACGCTGGATTTCAGCCATAAGCTCGACGAGGCGAGCTATCGCACGCAGCTGGATGCGGAGCAGCAGCGCATCACCCATCTCACCAATTCCCGCGCGTTCACCAAGCGGGGGCTTGTGTGCGCGTTCGAGGGCAGCGACGCGGCCGGCAAGAGCAGCACCATCATGCGCCTGCGGGAGGCGCTGGACCCGCGCCATTTCCGCGTTCATCCCATTTCCGCGCCGAGCGATGAGGAAAGCGCGCGGCCCTATCTTTGGCGTTTCTGGCGGCGCATTCCCGCGCGCGGCTCCACCGCGGTATTCGACCGCTCCTGGTACGGCCGGGTGCTGGTGGAACGGGTGGAAAACCTCACGGCGCCGGAAGTCTGGGCGCGGGCCTATGGCGAGATCAATGATTTCGAACGCCAGCTGTATGACGGCGGCTATGTGCTGGCGAAGTTCTGGCTCGCCATCACCCCGGACGAGCAGGCGCGCCGTTTCGCCGAGCGCGAGCGCGTCGCCTACAAGCGCTTCAAGCTGACCCCCGAGGACTGGCGCAATCGGGCAAAATGGCCGCTCTATGAGCAGGCCGTGACCGACATGGTGGACCGCACCAGCACCTATTACGCCCCCTGGACGCTGGTGGAGGCGGAGAACAAGCACTTCGCCCGCGTGAAGGTGCTGCGCACCATCGCCGACCGCCTGGAAGAGGCGCTGGGCTGAGGCCGGCGGGGCCTGCCGGGTGTCATCCCGGCGGCCTCGGCCGTGCGACGCGGCGGCGCGCCGGCCTCAATGCATGTGCAGCCCGCCGTTCACGTCCAGCACGGCGCCCGTGACATAGCTGGAGAGATCGCTCGCGAGGAACAGGCAGGCATCGGCGATCTCGTCGGCGCGTGCGAGGCGGCCCATGGGCACGGCCTCTTCCACCGCCCGCCGCCGCTCCGGCGTGAGCTGGCCCTGGAAAATGTCCGTATCGACCAGGCCGGGTGCGATCGCATTGACGCGGATGCCGTCGGCGGCAAGCTCGCGCGCCATGGATTTGGCAAGGCTGTGCACGCCCCCTTTCGCCGCGGCATAATGTGGGCCGCCGAACACGCCGCCGCCCCGCAGGGCCGCGAGCGAGCCGATGCAGACGATGACGCCGGCATGCTGTTCGCGGAAATGCGGCACGATCGCCTGGCTCATGTTGAACGTGCCGCGCAGGCTCGCGTCCATGACCAGATCGTAATTGGCGCGGTCCACGTCCATGAGGCGGGTCGGCTGGCTGACGCCCGCATTGTTCACGATGATGTCGAGCGCGCCGAAATGGGCGAGCACGGCGCCGATGGCGTGCGCGCACTGCGCCGGATCGGTGACGTTGCAGGCGAGCCCGATGTGGGCGGTTCCAAGGCGTGCCGCGGCATCGGCGGCGGCCTTGCCGTCCAGATCGAGGATGGCGATGCGGGCGCCTTCTCGGGCGAAGCGGGTCGCTGTGGCAAAGCCGATCCCGCGCGGGGTGGCCGCGCCGGTGACGACCACGACCTTTCCTTCCAGCAACATGATGGTGTCCCTCGAGTGTTGGGGGCCGGTGCCCCGCCCGCAGCCGGCGGTCCGTGCCCGTGTTCGCTGTCAGGCTGCGAACGGGCGCGGAGCGGGCGGCAGGCGAGGCACCGGCTTCTCGGTCCTCAGCCGCGCTTGACCAGCGGGCAGGAGCCCTTTTCCATCGACTGGAACGCCTCGTCGCCCGGCACCACTGCTTTGACGATCATGTCGTCCCACGGATACTTGGATTCTTCCGGCTTCTTCACCTGGAGCAGGTACATGTCATGGACCATGCGGCCGTCGGGGCGGATGATGCCGTTCTTGGCGAACATGTCGTTCACCGGTGTCTTGCGCATCTCCGCCATCACCTTGTCGCTATCCTTGGACCCGACGGCGGCGACCGCCTTGAGATAATGCAGCACCGAGGAATAATCCGCCGCCTGGGTGACGGTGGGCATGCGGCCGATCTTCTCGTAGAAGCGCTTGGACCAGGCGCGGGTCTCGTCATTGAGATCCCAGTAGAAGCCTTCGGTATAGAGCAGGCCCTGGGCGGTCTTCAGGCCGATGGAGTGCATGTCGGTGATGTAGCCGCCCAGCACGGCGAGGCGCTGCTTGCCGTCCTTGGTGATCTTGAACTCCTCGGCCTGCTTCACCGCGTTGATGGTGTCGCCGCCCGAATTGGCGAGCGCGATCACCTTGGCGCCGGAGGATTTGGCGCTGAGCAGGAAGGCGGAGAAGTCCGGCGTGTTGAGGGGTGTCTTCACCGAGCCGACCACCTTGCCACCGGCATCCTTGACGATCTGCGCGGTGTCCTTCTCCAGCGCCAGGCCGAAGGCATAGTCGGTGGTGAGGAAGAACCAGCTGTCGCCGCCGTCCTTCAGGATCGCCTTGCCGGTGACGTTGGCCCAGGAAATCGTGTCGAAGGCGTAATGGATGGAATAGGGGGTGCACTTGTCGTTGGAGATGCGCGAGGTGGCGGCACCGACGACGATGGCGATCTTCTTGAGCGAGGCGGCGATATCCACCACCGCGATGGCCACCGCGGAGTTGGAGATGTCGGTGATCATGTCGACATTGTCGGTCTCGTACCATTGGCGGGCGATGCCGGCGCCGATGTCGGCCTTGTTCTGCGTGTCGGCATAGACGAGGCCGATGGGCTGGCCGAGCACCTTGCCGCCGAAATCATCGATGGCCATCTGCACGGCGGTCACGGAGCCCTGGCCGGAAATGTCCGAGAACAGGCCGGACATGTCGGTCAGCACACCGATCTTCACGCCGTCTGCCGCATGGGCCATGCCGAACGGCAGGCTGGCCGCGAGGGCCACCGCCAGCGCGGGAAGCGAGAATGGTTTCTTCATTTTGGCGTTCTCCCCTTACCTTTTGTTTTTCACTTTTTCAGTGCTTGTGCATACGTATGCATCCACAGGCGTGCGCGCATGTCAATGGTCGTTTCCCGGCGCGCGCGGGGTTATTCAGCCGGGTATTTCGAGGTGATCAGTGCGGAAGAGCGCACGATCAATTCACCGGGCAGGCGCTCGGTGATCGCCTTGCGCTTGGTCTTTCGCTCCGGGTCGAACAGCAGCGCCAGGGAACGCTCGATCATGGCAGCGATCGGCTGGCGCACCGTGGTGAGCTGGTAGCTCGGCCAGGAGGCCGAGGGGATATCGTCGAAGCCGACGATGGAGAGGTCCTGCGGCACGCGCAGGCCGAGTTCGAACCGCGCCGCGTCGAGCGCCCCCATGGCCATCACGTCGCTCACGCACACGATGGCATTGGGCCGCCTGCGGAAGCGCAGCAGGCGCAGGGCGGCAGCAAAGCCCCCCTCATAGGTGTTGTCGCCCATCTCGTCGCCGACCAGCGAGAGCCCATGGCGCGCGAGCGCTTCTTCCAGCCCCTGCTTGCGCTCGATATGGGTCGAGGTGTCGGCCCGCCCGCCGATGATGGCGAAGCGGTCGTGCTCCGCCTCGATCAGGCGTTCCGCGAGGTCGAAGGACGCCTGAACATTGGCGCAGCACACCGAGCAGACCGCCTCCTTGTAGGTGGCGCGGTTGAACAGCACGACCGGGGTCTTGTTGCGCTCGCACGCATTGGCCATCTTGCTGGACAAGGCGGAGGACGTGATGATCACCCCTTCCACCTGATATTGCAGAAGGAACGGCAGCACGTCGTCCACTTCCCCGCCCGGCGGCACGGTGAACAGCAGAACCCTCTTGCCGAGCTCCTGCAGAGCCGCGACGAAGCCGTTCAGCACCGTGGGATAAAAGGGGTTCAGCAGGTCCCCCATCACCAGCCCGACGATGTTCGACTTGTTGCTCAGGAGGCTGCGCGCCAGCTCGTTGGGCGTATAGCCGATGCTTTGCGCCGCCGAGAGGATGCGCTCGCGCGTATCGCTCGAAATGCGGGCATCGCCGGCAAGTGCCCGCGAGACCGTGGATTGCGACACGCCCGCGGCGCGCGCCACGTCGCGCGAGGTAATCTTGCTCATCCATCCTCCGCCATGGTCCGGCGCATGCGCGCGGCCACCTTATAGCCCGGTCTTTGGCGGCCCTTCCATCTGCGGCTGTATCGCCGCAGGCGGGGGCCGCCATCGCCTCCCGCCTATTCTGCCGCCGTGGCGTAGGGAATGTTGCGCCCGCCGTAGCGCCGCACGCGGATGTTGGCCTGCTCGGCATGGCCGGCGAAGCCTTCCAGCATGCACAGGCGCGAGCAATATTCCCCGATCATCGCCGAGGCGGCGTCCGTCAGCACGCGCTGATAGGTGACGGTCTTGATGAATTTGCCGACCCACAGCCCGCCCGTATATTTGGCCGCCTTCTTGGTGGGCAGGGTGTGGTTGGTGCCGATCACCTTGTCGCCGAACGAGACATTGGTGCGCGGGCCGAGGAAAAGCGCGCCGTAATTGGTCATGTTGGCGAGGAAATAATCCGGGTCGCGGGTCATCACCTGCACATGCTCCGAGGCGATCCGGTCCGCTTCCCGCACCATCTCCGCCTCGTCCTCGCAGACGATGACCTCGCTATAATCCTCCCAGGACTGCCGCGCCACCGCCGCCGTCGGCAGGATGCCGAGCAAGCGCTCGACTTCCGCCATGGTCTCGCGGGCGAGCTTCTCGGACGTGGTGAGGAGGATCGCCGGGGAATTGGGCCCGTGTTCGGCCTGGCCCAGCAGGTCGGTTGCGCAGAGTTCGCCGTCCACCGTCTCGTCGGCGATCACCAGCGTTTCCGTCGGGCCGGCGAACAGGTCGATGCCGACGCGGCCGAACAATTGTCGCTTGGCTTCGGCGACGAATGCGTTGCCCGGGCCCACCAGCATGTCCACCGGCGCGATGGTCTGCGTGCCCAGCGCCATGGCGCCCACGGCCTGGATGCCGCCCAGGCAATAGATCTCGTCGGCCCCGGCCAGATGCTGGGCCGCGACGATGGCGGGCGCCGGCTTGCCATGGAACGGCGGGGCACAGGTGACGATGCGCGAAACGCCCGCCACCTTGGCCGTCACCACCGACATATGGGCCGAGGCGAGCAACGGATATTTTCCGCCCGGCACATAGCAGCCCACCGAGTTCACCGGGATGTTCTTGTGCCCCAGCACCACGCCCGGCAGCGTTTCCACCTCGATGTCCTGCAAGGCGGCGCGCTGGTGCTGGGCGAAGTTGCGGACCTGGGCCTGGGCGAACTGGATGTCCTCGATGTCGCGCTTGGACAATTGGGCGAGGCACTCCTCGATCTCTTGATCGCTCAGGCGGTAGTCGTCTCGGTCCCAGCCGTCGAACTTGGCGGACAATTCGCGCACGGCGGCATCGCCCCGGCTTTCGATGTCGGCGAGGATGGCTTCCACGGTGGCGCGGATCTTCTTGTCGTCATCCGCGACGAGCTGCTGGTCGCGGCCCGTTTTGAGTTTGTAGGCCATGGGAACTCCGTTGAAAATGCTCAGAAATCCGTCGTGGGGCGCGGCGCCGGGGTGAACCGGCGTTCGGCCCGCCGCCGCCGCCACACAGTGGGAAGATGGGCGATGCGGTCGAGCTCGCCCACAATACCGCGGCGGAACGCCAGAACGCAGACCACGAAGATCGCGCCTTGGATGATGGTCACCCAGGAGCCGAACTGGGCGAGATATTGCTGCATGCCGGTGACGATGAGCGCGCCCACGACAGGCCCGGTCAGCGTTCCTGCCCCGCCCAGCACGGTCATCAGCACCGCTTCGCCCGAGGCCTGCCAGCTCACATCCGTAAGCGAGGCGAGCTGGAACACCAGCGCCTTGGTGGCGCCGCCGAGTCCCGCCACCCCGGCGGAGATGACGAACGCGGCCAGCTTCACGTGGCGTGTCTTGATGCCGAGCGAGGTGGCCTTGATGTCATTGTCCCGCACCGCCCGCAGCACCTGGCCGAAGGGGGAATTGATGGTGCGGTAGATGATGAGGAAGCCGATCAGGAACACCACCATGACGAAATAATACATCGCCATGTGGCTGCCGAGCGGGATCACGCCGAACAGATCGCCGCGCGGCACGCTCTGGATGCCGTCCTCGCCGCCGGTGAATTCCGCCTGCAGGCAGAAGAAGAACACCATCTGCGCCAGGGCCAGGGTGATCATGGAGAAATAGATCCCCTGCCGGCGGATCGCCAGCCAGCCGAACGCCGCTCCGAGCACGATCGCGACCGCGGTGCCGGCGAGGATCGAGAGTTCCGGGGTGAGGCCCCAGTATTTCGCCGATTCCGCGGTCACGTAAGACGCGATGCCGAAATAGGCGGCATGGCCGAACGAGAGCAGGCCGGCGAAGCCGAACAGCAGGTTGAAGGAGCAGGCGAACAAAGCGAAGCACAGCACCTTCATGGCGAACAGCGGATAGACCATGAAGGGGAAGACCGCGAGAACCGCGATGCCTAGCCCCCAGGCGAGGATCTGGCGCCGGCGCGCGTCGGCGGCCTTGGCGGCGACGGGAGTCTTGACGGGACTTGCCATGAGCATGGTCATGCCCTCCTTCCGAACAGGCCGGCCGGCTTCACCAGCAGGACGCAGGCCATGAGGACAAACACGACGGTGCTGGACGCGGCGGGATAGAACACCTTGGTCAATCCCTCCACGAACCCCACCAGGAAGCCGGAGACGATGGCGCCCGACATGGAGCCGAGGCCGCCGATCACCACCACCGCGAACACCACGATGATGATGTTGGAGCCCATGAGCGGGCTCACCTGGTAGATCGGCGCCGCGAGCACGCCCGCCACCGCGGCGAGTGCGACGCCGAGGCCGTAGGTGAGGTTGATCATCTTCGACACGTCGATGCCGAAGGCTCGCACCAATTGGGGCTTTTCCGTCGCCGCGCGCAGATAGGAGCCGAGGCGGGTGCGCTCGAACACGTACCAGACCGCGAAGCAGATGGTGATCGAAGCGATGAGCACCCAGGCCCGATAGGTGGGCATGTACATGAAGCCGAGGTCCCATCCTCCGCGCAGCTCCGCGGGGATGGCATAAGGCTGCCCGGAGGAGCCGAGCTTCTGGCGGAAGCTGCCTTCCAGCAGCAGGGCGATGCCGAAGGTCAGCAGCAGGCCGTAGGCGGGATCGAGCGCATAGACCCGCCGCAGCACGAAACGCTCCAGCAGCAGCCCGAACGCGCCGACGATGAAGGGCGCCAGCAGCAGCGAGACCCAATAATTGATGCCGAGGGTCTGGAGCAGGATCCAGGCCAGCATGGCGCCCAGCATGTATTGCGCACCATGCACAAAGTTCACGATGTTCAGCATGCCGAAGATCAGGGCGAGGCCAAGACTCAGCATGGCATAGAAGGCGCCGTTGATGAGGCCGAGCATCAGCTGGCCCATGAATGCATCAATCGACAAATTGGAGAGGGTATCCATTAAATTGTGCATATCGCCCTCCTATGCGTGCAGATAGTTGGCGATGCCGCGCACTTCGTCGGCATGGGCGGCATGGGGGATGTGTTCCACCACGCGGCCGTTCTCCAGGACGTAATGCTGATCGGCGACCTTGGCTGCGAACTTGATGTTCTGTTCCACCAGAAGGATGGTGTAGCCGAGCCCCTTCAACTCGCGGATCACCGCCCCGATCTGCTTGACGATGACCGGGGCGAGCCCTTCGGTCGGCTCATCCAGCAGCAGGGTGTCGGCGCCGGTGCGCAGGATGCGGGCGATGGCGAGCATCTGCTGCTCGCCGCCGGAGAGCTTGGTGCCGACGCTCTTGGCGCGGTCCTTGAGGTTGGGAAACAGGCGGTAGATGGCCTCGATCCCCATGCCGCCGTCTCGGATCTTCGGGGGAAGGCGCAGGTTCTCCTCCACCGAGAGGGTGGCGAAGATGCCGCGATCCTCCGGGCAATAGGCGAGGCCCTGGCGGGCGATCTGGTTGGCCTGGGCCGCGATGGTCTCCTTGCCGCGAAACAGGATCGAGCCCCGGCGCTTGTCCAGCAGGCCCATCATGGCTTTGAGCGTGGTGCTCTTGCCGGCGCCGTTGCGGCCGAGCAGCGTCACGAGCTGGCCGGGGCGCACGTCGAAGGAGACTGCGTGCAGCACGTGGGAATCGCCGTACCAGCCATGCAGGTCGCGCACGCAGAGCACGGCGGAGGTCGCCTCATTCGTCATCGTCGTCCTCCCCGAGATAGGCCGTGATCACCTCGGGATTGGCGGTGACTTCCGCATAGGTGCCGCTGGCGAGAAGCTGGCCGCGCGCCAGCACCGTGATGGTGTCGGAAAGGGTCGCGACGACGGGGAGATTGTGTTCCACCATCACCACAGTCCGCCCCTTCGCCACGGCGCGGATCAGCTCGGTGATCGGGCCGATGTCTTCCGGCCCGAGGCCGGACATGGGCTCGTCCAGCAGCAGGGTTTCCGGTTCCAGGGCGAGGGTGGTGGCCAGCTCGAGCGCCCGCTTCCGGCCATAGGCAAGCGAGCCCGAGGCGGTGTCGGCATAGGCGGTGAGGCCCACCATCTCCAGCAGTTCGTCGGCGCGGTCGTCGAAGCGGGCGAGCGCGGCGGTGGAGCGCCAGAAGCAATAGCTTCCGCCCTCCTTCCCCTGGAGCGCGACGCGCACATTGTCTCGCGCCGAGAGCTGGTCGAACACCGAGGAGATCTGGAACGAGCGCACCAGGCCGAGCCGCGAGACGGCGGCCGGCTCCAGATGGGTGATGTTGCGCCCGCGATAATGGATCGAGCCGTGGGTCGGCTTCAGGAAACTGGTCAGCAGGTTGAACAGCGTGGTCTTGCCAGCCCCGTTGGGGCCGATGATGCCGTGTATGGTATTTTCCGCGACCTGCAGGCTGACGTCCTTGACGGCGAAAAAGCCGTTGAACTGCTTGCTCAGGTCACGCGCTTCGATCGCGTAGCCCATGTCCCTCCTCCGGTGGTGAGGCGACTCGGCGCAGTCCGTCCTCCGGCGCCGTATGGGAGCCGGCGGCGGAACGCGGGGGACGGCGGGATTCCTCGAACGGAATGCCGCCTCCATCGCGCCACGCGAGTCGTCCTTGGCGTTATGCGTTTCCTCCTCCCCCGCCGTTTTGTTTTATGGCGGTGGGAGACCTCGTCCGGTCTAGACTGCGCGCCTCATCTGGTCGTCTGCGCTCGCGGCACCGGGCGCCGCGCCCTCGGGCACCTTCATCATCATCTTGATGATGCTGCCGTAATCGAGATGGCCGTTGCCGCTCTGGCAATGCAGCGCGAACAGGTCGCACGCGAGATCACCGAGCGGGCTCAGGGATTTGTATTCCGCCGAGAGCTGCTTGGCCAAACGCATGTCCTTGAGCTGGAACTCGGAGCGGAAACCGCCCTGGTAGCCATGGGAGGACGGCACGTTCGGCATGATGCCGGGATAGGGATGATAGCGCTCCAGCGCATAGTTCGTGCCCGAGGAATTGCGCATCACCTCGGAGAGCACCGCCGGGTCCAGGCCGTTGGCGACGCCCAGCGCCAGGGCCTCGGCGGTGGCCGCCATGCACACGCCGGAGAGCATGTTGTTACACAGCTTCGCCGTGTGGCCGGCGCCGTTGCCGCCGACATGGAAGATGCGCTTCCCCATGGCTTCCAGCAGCGGGCGCGCGCGCTCCAGGTCCTCCGCGCTGCCGCCCACCATGAAGGTGAGGGTGCCGGCTTCCGCGCCCGGCGTGCCGCCGGAGACCGGGGCGTCGATCATGCTCTTGCCGGCGGCGCGGGCCGCGACGGCGATCTCGGACGAGACGGTGCTCGAAATGGTGCTGGAATCGATCAGCAGAGTGCCCGCGCGCGTCTTCGCCACGAGGCCGTCCGGCCCGAGATAAAGGTCGCGCACATTCTGCCCGGTGGGCAGCATGGAGATCACCACGTCCGCCTCGGTTGCGGCGCCGTGGGGCGACACCGCCGCATGGGCGCCGAGCCGCACGGCCTCGTCGAGGGCGGCCACCGAAAGGTCGTAGGCGAAGACGGTGTGACCGGCATGGATCAGATTGCGGACCATGGGGCGCCCCATGTTTCCGATGCCGATGAATGCTACACGCATGACGGGCTCCCTAGGCCGAAATATTTGGATTGATGATGGCGGTCTTCGACCAGGTGAAATGATGCAGCATGCTTTCGAGCGAAAGTTCTTTCCCCATGCCGCTCATCTTGGTGCCGCCGTATTCGATGTTCGCTTCGGCCACCGCATATTGGTTCACCTGCACGAAGCCGGCATCCACCTGCTCGATGAACTGGAAGGCCTTGGACAGATCGTTGGTCCATACCGTGGCGGCGAGGCCGAACTTGACGTCGTTGGCTTCCTGGATCACCGCTGCGAAATCGGTCCAGCGCGCCAGCGTCGCCACCGGTCCGAAGATCTCGTCCTGGCACACCTCAGACGAATGCGGGATGCCTTCGATGAGGGTGGTCTGGTAAAAATAGCCGTCCTTCAGGGCCGGGTCCTGCGGGCGCGCGCCGCCGGTGAGGATGCGCGCGCCCTCGGTCTGGCGCGCCATCTGCACATAGCGCTCCACGCGGTCAAACTGGGACTTGGAGATGATGGAACCCACCTGGGTGCGCTCGTCCAGCGGGTCGCCGACGCGGAAGGTGGGGATAATTGCAAGCACCCGCTCCACCACTTCGTCATAGATGGAATCGTGGATATAGACCCGCGTGCCGGCGGTGCAGGACTGCCCCTGGCGCTGCAGCCGCAGGCCGCGCACCACGCCGTCGGCTGCGGCCGCCGGATCCATGTCGGGCAGGAAGACGCTCGGGTTCTTGCCGCCGAGTTCGGCCGTCACCGGGGCGATCTTGTCGGCCGCGTAATGCAGGATTTTCACGCCCACCGCGCTCGATCCGGTGAAGGTGACCTTACGCACCCGGGGATGCTCGCACAGCAGGCGCCCCGCCTCCTCGCCAAGGCCCGAGATGCAATTTGTGACGCCCGGCGGCAGCACTTCCTGCATCAGCTCGAAACACCGCAGCACGGCGAGCGGCGCCTGTTCCGCGGTCTTCAACACCACCGTATTGCCGGCCGCGAGCGCCGGGCCGATCTTGGATGCGAGTTGCATCAGCGGGGCATTCCAGGGAATGATGGCGGCGACCACGCCAAGCGGCTCGCGCTTGGTGAACAGCAGGCGGCCGTCCAGATAGGGAATGGTCTGCCCCTTCACCTCGCCGGCGAGGCCGGCAAAGAAACGCAGGATGTCCACCATGGTGGCGGCTTCGCCGCGAGTCTGGGTCGCGAGCGCGTTGCCGGTCTCGAATGCGGAAAGTTGGGCGATCGCTTCCGCCTCACTCTCCAGCCGCGCCGCGGCCTTCACCAGGAAGGCCGCGCGGTCGCGGGCGGTGAGGTGGCGCCAGCCCGCGAAGGCGGATTGTGCGGAGGCGACGGCGCGGTCGACATCGGCGCTGCCGCAGCGGGGCGCGTGGCCGATGATGCGGCCGGTGGCGGGATTATCGACCTCGAACGTGTGGTCGGTCAGCGCGGCCTGGAGCCGGCCCTCGCAAACCACCATGCCGGAAAGACGCTTCGCTTCCGCAGCGGCCGCTTCGGCGCGCTGGACGGGCGATATCGCTTCGCTGATATCGAGCATTGGCTTCCTCTCGTTTCCGCCCTGGCTCCGCTCTTTGAGTGTGCCGGCGGGCCATTCCGTTGCACTTCCGCGCGGCTGGACGAGGGTCCCGGCTCTGCTTGCGCATACGTATGCACTAGTGCTAATCGACGGCTAACAAGAAGTCAATCAGGTGATCGGAGACGCAAATGGCTCGTATTGGGATGATGCTCGGCGACCCCGCCGGCGTGGGACCGGAAGTGGTCGCCAAGGTACTTTCCGCCAACCGCAAGGTGCCGGTCGCCCTGTTCGCGGATGCTGAGGTCTTCGCGCGCGCGCAAGCGATCGCCGGTGTCCGCATCGATGTCGAGCCGGTTGCCGACAGCGCCGCCAGCGCCGCCTCAGATGCCCTCGTGACGCTGATCGACGTGCCGCTCGCCGACGGCGAGACCCTGAAGCCCGGCATCGCTTCCGCGCAGGCCGGGCGCCACACCCTCGCGAGCCTCCAGGCCGTGGCCGCGGCCGCCGCCGCCGGGCATGTGAACGGCATCCTCTACGGGCCGCTGAACAAACAGGCCATGAAACTCGCCGGGCATCACGCGCTCGACGAGATGCACTATTTCCAGGAACTGCTGAACTGGCACGAGGCCTGTTTCGAGCTGATCAACCGCGGTCCGCTCTGGACCACCCGTGTCACCTCCCACATTCCCATGAAGGATGTCGCGGGGGCGATCACGGTGGAGCGCATCCTGGAGGCGACGCAGATCGGCGCTCGTGCGGCCCGTGCCGCCGGCGTCGCCAAGCCGCGCATCCGCGTGGCCGCGCTCAATCCCCATGCGGGCGAAGGCGGAGCCATGGGGCTGGAGGAGATCGAGGTCCTCACTCCCGCCGTCGCGCGGATGAAGGCGGACGGACTCGACGTGGAAGGCCCGTTCCCCGCCGACACTCTGTTCCGCAGCGCCCTGCGCGGCGATGCCGACCTGATCGTCACCATGTATCACGACCAGGGCCAGATCGCCCTGAAGACCGTCGCGTTCGGCGAGAACGTCACCGTTCTCGGCGGCATGCCGGTGCCCATCGTGACCTCCTCGCAAGGCACGGCGTTCGACATTGTCGGCCAGAACAAGGCCGATCCCTCGGCGCTGCAACATGCCTTCGATCTGGTCGTGCGCTTGGCGGGCGTCGGCGCGGCCTGGCGCGGGGAGCAGGTCCCGGCCTGATCGCCGGGCGGTTCCCGGTTCAGAGCTGCGGGAAGGGCGCCGGCGCGCTCATTGCGAGGTGCCGTCGTGCACCGCGTGATAGCGCCGGCCGAAATAGATCAGCGCCTCCGGCGCCCCGCCGGCGGCGAGGCCGACCACCTCGCAGAACAGCACGCAATGGGTGCCCACATCCACCGTGCGGGCCACCCGGCAATCGAACGCCGCCACCGCGTCCGTCAGCATGGGCGCGCCGGTGGCGCAAGGCGCCCATTGCGCGGCCGCGAACCGCTCCTCCATGGGCGTCTTGCCGCCGAACAGGTTGGACAGGGCCTTGTGGCTCGGCGCGAGCGTGTTGACGCACAGAACCCCATTGGCCTGGAACGCCGCGCTGACGGAGGAGCCGCGATTGAGGCACACCAGCAGCGTCGGCGGGGTATCGGTGACGCTGCACACCGCCGAGGCGGTAAAGCCCGCCTTCCCCCCCGGGCCATCGGTGGTGACGACATTCACTGCCGCGCCAACGCGGGACATGGCATCGCGATAGCTCTGCTGGGTCACGGCCGGTGCGCCGTGGGGGCCGGCGTCCGCCGGCGGGGTGTGGCCGAGGTTCATGGGGATGATCCCTCCAGGATGGCGGGGAGTGGCGGGCGGCGCGACCGGGCTCATGCCAGCACGCAGGCTTCCGCGAAATCGAAGCGCGGCAGGCGGCCGAATACGCCGGATGGGTCGCCATGGCCGAGATTGACCAAGAAGTTCGCCGTCCAGCGCGTGCCGGCGAAGAAGGCCTCGTTCACCTTGGCCTTGTCGAAGCCGGACATGGGCCCGGCGTCGAGCCCGAGCGCACGCGCGGCGAGGATCAGATAACCGCCTTGCAGCGTGCTGTTGCGGAATGCGGTTTCCCGCGCCGCGTCGGGGCTGGACGTGAACCAGGACTTGGCGTCCGCATGGGGGAACAGCTTCGGCAAATGGTCGTAGAAGGCTTCGTCCTGCGCCACGATCACCGTGACGGGCGCAGCCATGGTCTTGTCCAGATTGCCCTTGGAGAGGGCGGGACGCAGCTTTTCCTTGCCTTCCGGCGTGCGCACGAAGACGAAACGGCCGGGCGAACAATTGGCCGAGGTGGGCCCCATCTTCAGCAGGTCGTAGAGTTCGACCAGCGTTTCGTCGGAGATCTTGCCGTCGCGCCATGTGTTGTGCGAGCGGGCGGTGCGGAACAAGGTGTCGAGAACATCCGGGCCGACGGCGCCGGGGTGCGATGCTTCGTTCATTTGCCTCTCTCCAGGGTCCAGGTCGGAGCGGCGGCGGCGCGCGGGGGCGGCCGCCGCGCCGGCGTCAGAATTCCAGCAGATTGTCGCGCAGCCTCTGGTGGGTGTAGGCGGTGCGGGTCAGGCCCCGGCGCTGGAGCGCGGGGACGAGGCCGTCGGCCACTTCCATGATGTACCGGCGGGAGACGCGCAGCACCGGCGTGGTGATGAGGAAGCCGTCGCCGCCCACCTCTTCCATCACCTCGCCCATGCGGTCCGCCACCTGGTCGGGCGTGCCGATCAGCTCCACCGAGGAGACGAGGCCGCCGCCGCCATCCACCACCAGCTCGCGCACGGTCTTGCCCGAGCCCCATTGCTGAAACTTGTCGAGCGTGCCCGACTCGCCATTGGTGACGAGTTTTTCCGGCAGCGGCTTGTCCACGTCGTATTTGGAGAAGTCGATCTCGGTGATGGCGGAGAGCGAGGACAGGGTGTCGTTGATGAAATGGGGCGAGGACACCAGGCGCTGATACTTGGCCTTTGCTTCCGCCTCGGTCTCGCCAAGGGTCGGGGTGATGCAGAACAGCACCTTGATGGCGTTGGGGTCGCGGCCGAGCTTCACGGCGCGGGCGCGGATGTCATCGCGGAACTTCTTCATCTCGGCGACGCCGCTGGCGACCGAGATGATGGAATCCGCGTGGAGCGCCGCAAAGTCGCGGCCGCGCGGCGAGGCGCCGGCTTGCACATAGACCGGCCGGCCCTGGGGGGAGGGCACCGTGTTGAGCGGGCCGCGCACCTGGAAATACTTGCCCTTGTGGTCGATGGTGCGGACCTTGGACGGGTCGGCATAGATGCCGTTCTCCCGGTCGAGCACCACGGCGTCGCTATCCCAGCTGTCGAACAGCTTGCTGACCACTTCCATGTATTCGTCCGCCATCTCGTAGCGGGTTTCGCGCAGCGGCAGCTTGTCCATGCCGAAGTTCTGCGCGGCGAGATCCTCCGCCGAGGTGACGATGTTCCAGCCGAAGCGCCCGCGCGTCAGGCTGTCGATGGTGGAGCACAGCCGTGCCAGCAGATAGGGCGGATAGGCGAGCGTGGACATGGTGGCGACCACGCCGAGGCGGCTGGTGGCCATGCCCATGGCGGTGGCCAGCGGCGCGGGGTCGTGCTTCGGCACCATCATGGCGTTCTTCAGCGCGAAGTCGCGCGAGCCGCCGAAGGTCTCGGGCACCATGAGCTTGTCTTCGATCATGATGTAGTCGAAGCAGGCGCGCTCCAGCGTCTGCGCCATTTCGATATAGAAGCGGCCATCCCAGGGATACCCGCCATTGCCGAACGGCTCGCGCCATTCGTCCGGGGTGAAGTTCATGAACCAGGCCAAGTGAAAGGGTTGCGCGACCATGTGGCGTGCTCCTAGGCGTTTGATGTTGAAGGCGGGCGAGGCTGTTAGGCGGCGCCGGCCTTGAGGGGGAAGGGGTGAACCATCGCCGCGGCGGGGGGCGAGGCCCCGCTCTGGCCGTGGTCCTGCCGCGCCTTGGCGCGGGCGGCTTCGAAGCGCTCGGATTCGCGGACGATCCGGCACTTGGCTTCGAAATCGGAGGTGATCGTCGCCCCGTAGCGCCCCGGCGCCTGGGGATCACGGCGCGGACGGTCGACTGCGATCACGCGGGTGCCGAGGGCGAATGCCTCGGCGAGATCGTGGGTGACCATGACGATGGTCATGGCGTGCTCTTCCCACAATTCGCGCACCAGCACGTGCATCGCCTTGCGCGTGCCGGGATCGAGCGCGCCGAACGGCTCGTCCAGGAGCAGCACCTTGGGCTCCATGATCAACGCCTGGGCGATGGCCAGGCGCTGCTGCATGCCGCCGGAGAGCTGCTGGGGATATTTGTCCGCCGCCGCACCGAGGCCGACGCGGTCGAGCAGGGCGAGCGCGCGGTCCTTGAGCGCGCGGTGCTTGCGGCCGAACAGCCGGCCGAGCAGGGGCGCCTGCGCCCATTGCGGGCCGAGCATCACATTGCCCAGCACGGTCTTGTGGGGAAACACCGAATAGCGCTGGAACACCACGCCGCGATCGGCGGTCGGCTCGCTGGCGATCGGCTTGCCGTCGATCAGGATCTCCCCGCGCGTCGGGGTCTCCTGGCTCAGCAGCAGGCGCAGCAGGGTGGTCTTCCCGACCCCGCTCGGGCCGATGATGACCAGGAACTCGTGGTCCGGCAGCTCCAGGCTGACGTTTTCCAGCACGACGGTGTCGCCGTATTCCTTCCAGACCTTGTCGATCTTGATCGCCGTCACCTCAGCTCTCCTTCAGCGCGGCCCAGGGAAAGGCACGGGTGTTGAGGCGGCGCAGGCCGTAATCCATCAGGAAGGCCAGCAGGGTGATCCAGGCGACGTACGGCAGGATGACGTCCATCGCGAGATAGCGGCGCACCAGGAAGATGCGATAGCCGAGCCCGCCTTCCGCCGTGATGGCTTCCGCCGCGATGACGAACAGCCAGGTGGCGCCGAGCGAGAGGCGGACCGAATTGATGAGGTTCGGCATCACCTGCGGCAGCACCACATGGGTCATCATCTGCCAGGTGGAACCGCCGAGCGTCTGCGCCTTGATGATCTGTTCGCGCGGCAGGCTTTCCACCCGCAGCACCACATCGCGGATCAGGAATGGGGCGACGCCGAACACGATCAGGACGATCTTCGACACCTCGCCGAGGCCGAAGATGATGAACAGGATCGGCAGCACCGCCAGCGGCGGCACCAGGGAGAGCGCGGCCAGAACCGGCTCGAACATGGCGCGCAGATGGGGAATGAAGCCGATGAGGATGCCGAGCACGCAGCCCAGCAGGGCCGAGATGCCGAGCCCGACGCACAGGCGCCAGAGACTGAGATAGGTATCCCACCAGAACAGATATTGGCCGCTGGACCGGTCCGGCTGCGCCATCAGGCGCTCCATGGCGGCATAGAAGGACGCGAAGCCGGGGATGAGCTTATCCCCCGGATTGACCGCGAGGCGTGCCTCGGAGGCCATCAGATAGATCATCAGGATGGCGAGGAAGGGAAGGATGCCCAGGATCAGCTTCTGGCCGCGCGCGGGCGGATAATTGATGATGCGTCGCAAGGATCAGCCCTCCCTTCTCTCGCTGGGTGTCAGAGCTTGCCGTCGGCCGCCGCCTGGGCGAACGAGGCGTTGACCCGCATCTTCACGTTCTTTGTATCGCCGAGCACGCTGCCGTCGGGCATCATGATGCCGATGGCGTCCACATTGGTCGCGCCCTGGCCGAACAGGCCGCGGTCGAAGCAGAAGGTGCGGATATAGTCCCAGGCCTTCTTGGTGCTGGCGGCGGTGAGGAAGGCCGCGGCCTCGCCGGGCGTGTAGAAGAAATGGGTGGTCTCCACCTGCGACTGGAGGCCGGGAACGTCCGTGCCCATGGCGCTGGCCATGATTTCGTTGATGGGCTTGGCCGCATCGCCACCGGCCTTCAGCGTGGCGAGCGCCTCATACCAGGCGCCGGTGATCGCCTTCGCGAAGTTCGGATTGTCCTTCAGCACCTCGGTCTTGCCGATGAAGACGTCCATGATCTCGCCGGGGATCTTGGAGCTGTCGAACAGGATCTTCGACTCCTTGCTGCCCGCAAGCATGTCGGCGGTCATGGGCTTCCAGGAGACGGCGTGCTTCAGTTCCGGCTTGGTGAGATAGGCGGAGGCGATATCGGCGTCCGAGATATTGATGGTCTTCACCGCGCCGACGCCATGCAGACCGTTCATCACCAGGGCGCGGTCGAGCAGATAGTGGGAGACGCTGAATTCCAGCAGGTAGATATCCTGGCCCTTCAGCTCGGCGACGGACTTGGCCGATTTGGACAGCAGCGCGTCATTGCCGTTCGAGAAATCGGTGATGAGGAAGATCGAGGTATCCACGCCGCCGGCGGCCGGCATGGTGAGCCCGTCCATGCCCGCGACGCCCACCGCGTCCAGATCACCGGCAATGAACTGGTTGATGGAACCGACGTAATCGTTCACCAGCACGATATCGATATCGATGCCGTATTTATCGGCCCACTTCTTGAGGATACCGGATTGCTTCATGTAGGCGAGCGGCATGAAGCCGACATAGATGGAATAGCCCATCTTGAACGATTTCTTCTCGGCGGCCTCGGCGCGATTCGGGCCGGCGCCGAACAGGGCGCTACAGAGGAGGGCGAGCAGGACCACGGCGCGGAAAATGCGGTTCATAGGCGAACTCCGACGGTCGAATGCGACAAGACGACGCTTATTAAGCGAGCGTTTAATACGCACCTGCAAGAGGGATTTTTGCACCGCACAACATTTATGCAAAGCCTTATGCCGCAAGGCCCTAAAAGCCCTATCTTGTGCAATTGCGAGCGGGTATTGCCTGAGATATCGGCAGCGAAAAGCGGGTTTTCGCCCTATGACCTACGGGATAACCCGAAGTGGCCGCGGCAGGCGGGGCATGCGATGCTTCGCCCGAAGGGAGAGTTTTGAATGAACGTGAAGGCGGTGCGCCAGCGCCTGGATCCGGCCAAGCGGTCAGAACTCATCCTGGATGAAGCGCTGAAGTTGTTCGGCACGTCCCACTACAGCATCGTCACCGTGCGTGACATCGCGCTGGCCTGCGGGATCAATGTGGGGCTGATCTACCATTATTTCGAGAACAAGGACCATTTGTTCCGCAGCGTGCTCGCCCACGCGCTGAACCAGATCATGGCCGGCTACGAGGCGCGGCGCGGTGCGCGCGACAACGATCCGCTCTCCGATATCGGTGCCTGGCTCGATATCCAGATCGAGATCGCCCCGACGGTGACGCGCATGGTGAAGATCATGGCCGACTACGCGGCGCTCAATGCCCGCGACGCGCAAGTCGACCAATTGATCGCGGATTTCTATCGCGACGAGCGCGTCCTGGTGGAAGAGACCCTGGCGCGTGGCATCGCCGCCGGCCTGTACCGGCCCGTGGACACGGCCAAGATGGCCCGGCTGATCGGCCTGCACCTCGATGGCATCTTCCATGCCTCCGCCAGCCGCGGCGATGATCGCATCGCGACGGACATCGAGGAATTGCGCGAGTTCATCCTTCATTTCCTGGGCGTGCGGCCGGCGGAGGCCTGAGCTTCAATTCCGCCCCCGCACGGCCTTCCGACGGAGCGTTCATGCTGATCGCCTTATTGCAGATGACGCCGGCCGCCGCCGACCCGGTCGCCAATCTCGCCCGCATCGAGCAGGCCGCCATGGCCGCGGGGGCGTTCGGCTGCGATCTGCTGGTCACCCCGGAAATGGGCGTCACCGGCTACAATATCGGCGCCGACATCGCGCGCCTCGCTGAGCCGCGCGATGGCCCGCTGGTCCGCCGCCTGGGCGAGATCGCGGCGCGCGCCGGGCTGGCCCTGGTGGCGGGCTTTCCCGAGCGGGCGGACGGCGCGATCTATAACAGCCTCGTCCTGGCGCGGCCGCAGGACAGCCCCTTCGTCTATCGCAAATGCCATCTCTATGGGCCGGACGAGAAGGCGGCGTTCACCGCCGCCGGTGCCTACTCCGACATCGTCGAAATCGCCGGCCTCAAGGTAGGATTCCTGATCTGCTACGATGTGGAATTCCCCGAGATGGTGCAGGGCCTTGCCCTTGCGGGGGCGGATCTGGTGGTGGTGCCGACCGCACTCGCCGCGACCCCGTCCTGCCGGCGCATCGCGCTCAGCCTCGTGCCGGCGCGGGCGCTGGAGAACCATGTCTTCATCGCCTATGCGGATTTGTGCGGCAGCGAGCGCGGGCTGACCTACCAGGGCTGCTCGGTGATCGCGGCGCCGGACGGCGAGGATCTGGCCCGGGCCGGCGAGGCCGAGGCGCTGCTGATGGCGCGGATCGAGCCGCGCGCCTACGACGCCGCGCGGGCGGAAAATCCCTATCTGGAGGAGCGCCGGCCGACGCTTTACGCCACGCGCGGCGCCGTTCCCAGCCAGGAGACGTCAGGTCGCTGATTCGGCGCCGGTCTTGGGGCGCGGCACGCGGCCGGCGGCCTTGCCACGGGCCGGCGCCGTTCGGCTCGGGCCCGGCGCGTTCGGCTTGCCGGCGGCTTTGGCCGCACGCTTTTCCGCTGCGCGCGGGACGGGCGTCTCCGCCAGGGGATTTCCCCGGGCATCAAGGCCGGCGAGCGATTCATGCACCATGCCGGCCTTGTGCCGCAGGTGATCCCGCAGAATGCGGCCGAGCCGGGGCCCGTCGCGCTCCGCCAGCGCTTCCATCATGCGATCATGGTCCTCCACCGCCTCGCGCCAGCGGGCCGGCGATTTCTTCGCCACGAACCGCACCGCATGGATGCGCACCATCAGATTATTATAGAGCTGGGTCAGTGGCGCATTGCCGGCGATCTCGAAGAAGGCGGCATGGATCGCCTTGTTGAGGTTGAGATAAGGCGCGACCTCGCCCGCCTGATAATGGGCGACCATGGCGTCGTGCATGGCCTTGAGCTTGGCGAACTGCGCCTCGGTGATGCGGGTGCAGGCAATCTCCCCGGCAAGCGCTTCCAGCGCGCCCATGATGGGGAAATACGCGTCGATCTCCTCGTCCGAGATGCGCGCCACCATGGCCCCGCGATTGGGCGTGAGCACCAGCAGGCCCTCGGCCGCGAGCACCTTCAGCGCTTCCCGCAAAGGCGTGCGCGAGACGCCGAAGCGGGCGCAGAGCGCCAGCTCGGGGATCTTGTCGCCCGGCTGCAATTCATCGCCGAGGATCATGTCGCGCAGCAGCGGCACGAGCTCGCCGTGCAGGCTGCGTCGCGCGATGAGCGCCTTTGGCGTGGTTTCAGGCATGGAACACTCGCTCTCCTGAGGCGAGAAGGGTTCCGCTCCGGCGCGGGGCGAGATCGCCCGCGCCGGCGTCCAGCGCGCGCTATTCGGCGGCGACCGGCACCTGATGGCGCGCGGCGGCGGCGAAATAGTCCATGGCCGCCTGCACGCCGCCCTTGCGGTGCGGAATGCCGGCCAGCTCCAGGCTCATCTCCACGCCCGCGAGCGCGCCGAGAATGGTCAGGTCGTTGGTATCGCCGAGATGGCCGATGCGGAACACCCGGCCTTGCAGCTTGGTGAGGCCGGTGCCGAGCGAAATATCGAAATGCTCCAACGCCACCTGGCGGAAGCGGTCGGCATCATGGCCTTCTGGCACCAGCACCGCGGTCAGTGAGGAGGAGTAATATTTCGCCTCGCGGCACAGCACGTCCAGTCCCCACGCGCGCACGGCGCGTCGCGTCGCTTCCGCATGGCGATCGTGGCGGGCGAAGACATTCTCCAGCCCCTCCTCGTGCAGCATGTCGATGGCCTCGGCGAGGCCGTAGAGCAGGGTGGTGCCGGGCGTGTAGGGGAAGAAGCCGTTGCGGTTGGGCCCCAGCATCTCTTCCCACGCCCAGAACAGCTTGGGCAGCTTGGAGGTCTTGGTGGCAGCCAGCGCCTTCTCGCTCACGGCGGTGAAGGAGAGGCCGGGCGGCAGCATCAGCCCCTTCTGCGAGCCCGCCACCGTGACGTCCACACCCCATTCGTCGTGGCGATAATCAATCGAGGCCAGCGAGGAGATGGTGTCCACCATCAGCAAGGCGGGATGGCCGGCCGCATCGATGGCGCGGCGGATCTCCGGCACCAGGGTGATGCAGCCGGTGGAGGTCTCGTTGTGCACCACGCACACGGCCTTGATCTCGTGCGCCTTGTCTTCCTTCAGCCGCGCCTCGATGGCGGCGGCATCCGCGCCGATGCGCCAGTCGGAGGCGATGAATTCCGGCTGGATGCCGATCTTCAGCGCCATGTTCTTCCACAGGGTGGCGAAATGCCCGGTCTCGAACATCAGCACCTTGTCGCCGGCGGAGAGCGTGTTCACCAGCGCCGCTTCCCATGCACCCGTGCCCGAGGCGGGGTAGATGATGACCGGGGCGCTGGTGCGGAAGACGGTCTTGATGCCGTCCAGCACCCGGCGTCCGAGCTTCTGGAAATCCGGTCCGCGATGGTCGATCACGGGCATGTCCATGGCCCGCATGATGCGGTCGGGCACCGGCGTCGGGCCGGGAATCTGCAGGAAATGGCGCCCCGCGACGCGGGCGGAATTGCTGGCCATCGGGTTTGGCTCCCCTTGGATCGTTTGGCGACCGGAAAAATCCCGCCGCGATTTAGCGCGCTGTTTCAGGCCGTTGGCCCTCGTCGGCCGGCGCCGGCCGGAAGCCGGACGCGGCGCGGCGACGGCAGCGCGCGAAACGCATCTTGCATGAAATGAATTATGAATGCAAAATCAGTTTCAAGTCCGGCGAACAGACCGGAAGCGAAGGCGCCAGGGTGGGAGAAGCGAGGATGGCGGCACGCCTGATGCCCGGATTGGAACGTCGGCTCCGCGCCGAGACCACCGGCGACGTGCTGTTCGACCGCTTCAGCCGCGGGCGCTACGCCACCGACGCCTCGGTCTACCAGATGATGCCCGTGGGCGTGGTCGTGCCTCGCTCGGTGGACGAGGCGGAGCGCGCCATCGCCTTGGCGCGGGAAGAGGGCGCCCGCGTGCTGCCACGCGGCGGCGGCACCTCCCAGTGCGGCCAGACCCTCAACGACGCCCTTGTGGTGGATTGCTCCAAGCATTTGACGCGCATCCTCGACCTCGACGTGGAGGGGCGGCGCTGCGTGGTCGAGCCAGGCATCGTGCTGGATGAGCTGAACCGCCAGCTGAAGCCGCACGGCCTGTGGTTTCCGGTGGATGTGTCCACCGCCTCGCGCGCCACCATCGGCGGCATGGCGGGCAATAATTCCTGCGGCGGCCGCTCGCTGCGCTATGGCACCATGCGGGACAATGTGATCTCGCTCGATGCCGTGCTGGCGGATGGAACGCCGGCGCATTTCGGCGCGGTCTCCCCCAATCTGCACGAGATCGAGACCGGCTCGCCGCTCCTGCCGCTGGCGCAGGATCTGCTGGCGCTGGGCGCCCGCGAGGCGGACGAGGTGAAGGCGCGGTTTCCCAAGGTCCAGCGCCGCGTGGGCGGTTATAATCTCGACGCCTTGCTGCCGGGCAAGCCGCTGAACCTTGCCCATCTGCTGGTGGGCTCGGAAGGTACGCTCGCTTTTTCCACCCGCATCGAATTGAAGCTGTGGCCGGTGCTCGGCAAGCGGGCGCTTGGCGCGTGCCATTTCGGCAGCTTCTACGAGGCCATGGACGCGGCCCAGCATCTGGTGAAGCTGAAGCCCATCGCGGTGGAACTGGTGGATTCCACCTTGCTCGCGCTCGCCTCCGACATCGCCATGTTCCGCCCGACCCTGCGCCAGTTCGTGCGCGGCACGCCGGAAGCGATCCTGCTGGTGGAATTCGCGGAGAGCGAGGAAGAGAACGCCCTGCGCCTGGAGCGCCTGCATCAAATGATGGGCGATCTCGGCTTCGGCTGGGACCGTTCCGGCGCCAAATGGGGCGGGGTGGTGGACGTGCTGAACCCGGCCCTCCAGGCGGCCATCGCCGATGTGCGCACGTCCGGCCTCAACATCATGATGTCCATGAAGGAAGCGGGTAAGCCGGTGTCCTTCGTGGAGGATTGCGCGGTGCCGCTGGAGCACCTCGCCGAATATACCGAACGTCTCACGCAAGTGTTCGAGAAGCACGGCACGCGCGGCACCTGGTATGCCCACGCCTCCGAAGGCTGCCTGCATGTGCGCCCGGTGCTGAACCTGCGCCAGGACAAGGATCTGAAAGCCATGCGCGCCATCGCCGAGGAGGCATTCGCGCTGGTGAAATCCTACAAGGGCTCCCATTCCGGCGAGCATGGCGACGGCATCGTGCGCTCGGAATTCCACGAGACCATGTTCGGCACCCGCCTCGTGAACGCTTTTGCCGAGGTGAAGGACCGCTTCGATCCGCAGGGCCTCTACAATCCCGGCAAGATCGTGCGGGCGCCGAAGTTCGATGATCGCAGCGTGATGCGTTACGGCCCCGGCTATGCCGGCCAGCCCATGGAAACGCAGCTCGACTGGTCGGCCTATTCGGGCGCCGGCGGCGGGTTCCAGGGCGCGGTCGAGATGTGCAACAACAATGGCGCGTGCCGGAAGCTTTCCGGCGGCACCATGTGCCCGTCCTATCGCGTCACCCGCGACGAGAAGGACGTGACGCGCGGCCGGGCCAATACGTTGCGCCTCGCCATCACCGGCCAATTGGGCCCCGATGCCTTCACCTCCGACGCCATGGCCGAGACGCTGAAGCTGTGTGTCTCCTGCAAGGGCTGCCGGCGCGAATGCCCCACCGGCGTGGACATGGCCCGCATGAAGATCGAGGTGCTGGCGGCACGGGCGGCGAAATACGGCCATTCCCTGCGCGACCGGCTCGTGGGTTGGCTGCCGCGCTATGCGCCGCTCGCGGCCAAGATCGCGCCGCTGCTCAATCTGCGAGATCGCCTGCCCGGCGCGGCGCAGCTGTCGGAAAAACTGACCGGCTTCAGCGCCCGCCGCACCCTGCCGCGCTGGCGGCGCGATGTGTTCGCCCCCAAGGGCGGCATGTTCGGCGATCCCGACGGGCGCGACGTGGTGCTGTTCGCCGATACGTTCAACCGGGTGTTCGAGAAGGAGAATCTCGACGCGGCGCTGGAGGTGCTCGTCGCCGGCGGCTACCGGGTCCATCTCGCGCGGCCCCAGGAGGGCGGGCGGCCCTTGTGCTGCGGCCGCACCTTCCTCTCGGTGGGACGGCCGGACCTCGCGAAGGCAGAGGCCGAGCGGGTGGTTGCCGCGCTCGATCCGTTCGTGTCGCGCGGCGTGCCGGTGGTGGGGCTGGAGCCGAGTTGCCTGCTCACGTTCCGCGACGAGGTGCCGGCGCTGCTGAAAAGCGCATCGGCGGACCGGCTCGCCGCCCATGCCCTGCTGTTCGAGGAATTCCTGGCCCGCGAGCACGAGCAGGGCCGTCTTTCTTTGCCGCTCGGCGCGATCGAGGGCACGGCGCTGCTGCACGGCCATTGCCATCAGAAGGCGTTCGCCGCCATGGGCGCGGTCGAGAAGACGCTGCGTCTGGTGCCGGGCCTGAAGGTGGACACCATCGAATCCAGCTGCTGCGGCATGGCGGGCGCGTTCGGCTATGGGGCCGACACCATCGACGTGTCGCTGGCCATGGCGGAACTCTCGCTTCTGCCGGCCGTGCGCGCGGCGGGCGAGGACGCCATTGTCGTCGCCGACGGAACCTCCTGCCGGCATCAGATCGCGGACGGCGCCAAACGTTCCGCGATCCATGTCGCCCGCCTCCTCTCCCGCAGCCTTGCGGCGGGGGTGGAGCAGAACCGGGAGGCGCAGGAGGCGGCGCAATAGTTGCGCCGACCGAGACTCTCTCACCCGAACGAGCGCCGCAAAGGCGCCGGACATCAAGGAGGAAGCCATGTGGAGTGCCGAGCTTAAACGCGGTGCCGTCGCCGCCATCTTTGCCGGCGGCCTGTGCGCCGCCGCCCCCGCTCTCGCCTGGGAGCCCACCAAGCCCATCGAGATCATCGTGCCGGCCGGCGCCGGCGGCGCCACCGACCAGATGGCGCGCATGATCCAGGCCGCCGTGCAGAAGAACAATCTGCTCAAGGTGCCGACCGTGGTCTCGCTGAAAGGCGGCGCCTCCGGCGGCGAGGGCCTGATGGACATGAAGGCGAGCGCGGGCGACCCCTACAAATTCATCATCGCCCAGTCGTCCATCTATACTTTGCCGTTCTCGGCGAAACTGCCCTTCTCCTGGAAGGACATGACGCCGGTGGCGATCATCGCGCTGGATGAATTCGTGCTGTGGGTGAATTCCACCGCGCCCTACAAGACCACGGCGGAATTCACCGCCGCCGCCAAGAAGGCCGGCACCGAGACCCTGCGCATGGGCGGCACCGGCTCCAAGCGCGAGGACCAGATCCTCACCGCCGCCATCGAGAAGGCGACGGGCGCGAAGTTCGCCTACATCCCCTACAAGTCCGGCGGCGAGGCGGCGACCCAGCTGGTGGGCAACCACACCGAGGCGAACGTCAACAATCCGTCCGAGAACGTCGCCCAATGGCGCGCCGGGCAGGTGCGGGCGCTGTGCCTGTTCGACACCACGCGCCTGCCCTACGACGAGAAGGTCACGCCCGACATGGCGTGGAAGGACATCCCCACCTGCAAGGAAGTCGGGCTCGACATCGACTACACGATGCTGCGCGGCATCTTCTTGCCGGGAAAGGTCACGCCCGATCAGGTGGCCTTCTATCAGGATCTGTTCCGCAAGATCGCGCAGACGCCTGAATACAAGGACTATCTGAAGAACCAGGCGCTGAAGGCCGCCTATATCGAGGGCGAGGCGATGACCAAGTTCCTCCAGGAGGACGAGGCGCGCCACAAGGCCCTGATGACCGAAGCCGGCTTCATCGCCTCCAACTGAGCGCCGCACCGGGGCACTCCCGGGCGGAAAACTGCGGCCGCCTGAAGCGCGGGCGTGCCGCATCGCCACAGCGCTTCCCACGTGCGGGGGAAGGCGCCGGGGCCGCTGCGGGCCTGGCGTGAAGTCAGGGCAACGCCAGTGCTCCAGCACATCCGCCGTCGCCACGGCGGGTGCCCCGCCCACCCTCCCGTCGCGGGAGGGTGGGATGCCGCCGCCCCGTCACGAGATCGACCCGGCCGTACGCCTTTGTCATTTGCGGAGTCCGCCATGTCCGCCGACCTTCACCCTTCCGCCGCGCCCGACGACCGGGCCGTGATCTCCCGCCGGACCGTCGATCTCTCGGTTTCGGTGCTTCTGTTTCTGATCGCCCTCGCCTTGGCCTACGACAATTGGAAGGTCGGCATCGCATGGGCCCCCGATGGGCCGGAGGCGGGCTATTTTCCCTTCTACCTGTGCATGATCATGGCGGTGGCGTCCCTGGTCGGCGTGGCGCGCAGCCTGACCGATACGAACGGGCGGGACGGCTTCGTCACGCGCGGACAGGCGCGGCGCGTGATGCAGGTGTTCGTGCCCACGCTGATCTTCGTCGCGCTGATCCAGGTGCTCGGCATCTATGTGGCGAGCTTCATCCTGGTGGCGGGCTTCATGATCTGGCTCGGCAAGGCGCCGGTGTGGAAGGCGCTGCTGACGGCGGCGATCTTCACCGCCTTCATGTTCTACGTCTTCGACATCCAGTTCACCGTTCTGATGCCCAAGGGTCCGCTCGAAGCGGCCTTCGGGCTCTGAGGAGTATCGACATGGACGCACTCCTCTCCCTGATGCACGGTTTTGAAGTCCTGCTGACCTTCGACAAGATGCTGCTGATGCTGGTGGGCATCACGCTCGGCATCCTGGTGGGCGTACTGCCCGGACTCGGCGGGCCGAACGGCGTCGCCATCCTGCTGCCGCTCACCTTCTCGATGGACCCGACCTCTGCCATCGTGATGCTGTCGTGCCTCTATTGGGGCGCGCTGTTCGGCGGGGCGATCACCTCCATCCTGTTCAATATTCCGGGCGAAGCCTGGTCGGTGGCGACCACGTTCGACGGATATCCCATGGCGCAGAAAGGGCAGGCGGCCGAAGCGCTCACGGCAGCGTTCACCGCCTCGTTCGTCGGCTCGCTGGTGGCGGTGCTGCTGATCACGTTCCTGGCGCCCAGTATCGCGGAATTCGCGATCTGGTTCGGGCCGCCGGAATTCTTCGCGGTCTATCTGCTCACCTTCTGCTCCTTCGTCGGCCTGGGGCGCGAGGCGAAGCACAAGATCGTCATCTCGCTCATCGTCGGCTTCCTGCTGGCGGCGGTGGGCATGGATACGGTGTCGGGCCAGCTGCGCATGACCTACGGCTCGGTGGAGCTGCTGCGCGGGTTCGACTTCCTGGTGGCGGTGATCGGCCTGTTCGGCATCAGCGAAATCCTGCTCACCATGGAGGACCAGCTGGCCTTCAAGGGGCAGAAGGCGGTCATCCGCATGAAGGTGGTGTGGGAGACCTGGAAGACGCTGCCACGCTATTGGGTGACGCTGCTGCGCTCGTCCGCGATCGGCTGCTGGCTCGGCATCACGCCCGGCGGGGCGATCGCGGCGTCCTTCATGGGCTACAACCTCGCCAAGCGCTTCGCCCGCGACAAGGAGGGCTTCGGCCAGGGTCGCATCGACGGCGTGCTGGCGCCGGAGACCGCCGCCCACGCGGCCGGAACCTCCGCCTTGCTGCCCATGCTGGCGCTCGGCATTCCCGGCTCCGGCACCGCGGCGGTGCTGCTGGGCGGGCTGATGGTGTGGGGGCTGCAGCCCGGTCCGCTGCTGTTCACCGAACATGCGGATTTCGTCTGGGGCCTCATCGCCTCCATGTATCTCGGCAATATCGCGGGGCTGATCATCGTGCTCGCCACCGTGCCGCTGTTCGCGGCGGTGCTGCGCGTGCCGTTCGCCACCATCGCGCCGATGATCATCGTCTCGTGCGCGGTGGGCGCGTTCGCGGTGCAGAACGCCATGTTCGACATCTGGCTGATGCTGGCGTTCGGCGTGGTGGGCTATGTGTTCAAGAAGCTGGACTACCCGCTGGCGCCCATGGTGCTGGCCCTGGTGCTGGGCGACAAGGCGGAGGACGCCTTCCGCCAGGCCATGATCGGCGCGCGCGGCAACATGGGTGTGTTCTGGTCCAATGGGCTCGTGGGCACCATCACGACGCTCGCGCTGCTGATGCTGTTCTGGCCGGTCATCATGAAGCTGGTGGGCATGGTGCGCGGGGATCGCGCGCCGCGCACTGCCTGATGCGAACGGCCCCGGTCTGTGACCGGAGCCGGCGTTTCGCTCAGACGTGACGGGTTCAAGACCGGGCGAGGGTCAGGCCGCCCCGTCCAGCAAGGCCAGGGCGGTGCCGGCGCCGATCCGCTCGCGCTCCGCATCCGAAAGGCCGGGCACGGCGGCGAGGCTCTCCAGCGGGGTCTCGTCGCCCATGTCGAACGGCGCGTCGGTGCCGAGCACCACGTGATCGGCACCCACCACGTCCACCAGATGGCGCAGCGCCTGCGGGTCGAACAGGATGGTGTCGAAATAGAGCGTGCGCAGCAGGTCGCGCGGCGAGGAGGTGGTGAGCGCCTTGGGTTCGGCGCGCACCTTTTGCCCGTGCACGAGGCGGCCGATCTGATACGGCAGATAGCCCCCGCCATGGGCGACCAGCAGCTTCAGCCCCGAAAGTTCGTCGAGCGCGCCCGAGAACAGCAGGTTGGCCAGCGACACCGTGGTGTCGACCGGATTGCCCACGAGATTGGTGAGGTAATAGGCCTCCAGCCCGGCTTTCGCGCCCACATAATAGGGGTGGATGAACACCAGCACGCCGAGGTCGCGCGCCTTGCGCAGGAACGGGCGGAAGCGCGGGTCGGCGAGCTGGACGCCCTCGATGGTGGTGCCGATCTCGACGGCGCGGAAGCCGTGGGTCTTCACCGCGCGCTCCAGCTCGGCGACCGCGAGCTCGGGATGCTGCATGGGCACGCTCGCCATGCCGCGCAGGCGGTCGGGTGCGGTGGCGACCATTTCAGCGATGCCGTCATTGACGAGCCGCGCGGCGGTGGCGGCCAGCTCCGGCTCGGCCCAATAATAGAACATGGGCGGGGCGGTGGAGACGATGGAGAGATCGAGCCCCTTGCGGTCCATCACCTTCAGCTTGGCGGCGGGGTCGATGAATTCCTCGAACAGGGGATAGACGTATCCCTGCTCGTGCACCATCCGCCGCTGCGCGCCCGTGCCCTCGACCCGGGCGGCAAATCCCTTGGGATCGGCGGCGATGGCGTCGAGAATGCGCGGGGGAATGACGTGGCTGTGGATGTCGATACGCATCACGAATACCTCTTTTCGACACCGTCTTCCGCGTACCAATCAAACGGCGCATCGGAGAGGTTGACGATCACGTTCTGGATCTGGGTGTATTCCTGGTAGGCGATCAGGCCGTTCTCGCGCCCGATGCCGCTCATCTTGAACCCGCCCCAGGGGGAGGAGGGGTCGATGCGGTGGTGGTCGTTGATCCACACGATGCCGCTCTGCATGGCGTGGGCGACACGGTGGGCGCGGGAGAGATCGCGGGTCCAGATGGAGGTGGCAAGGCCGAAAATGGTGCCGTTGGCGAGCGCGATCGCATCCGCCTCGGTCTCGAACGGCAACACGCACACCACCGGCCCGAAGATCTCCTCCTGGGCGATCCGCATCTCATTGGTGACGTTGGTGAAGATGGTCGGCGTGAAGAAGAAGCCGTTGTCGAACGCCGCGCCCTCGGGCCGCTTGCCGCCGGCCGCAAGCGTCGCGCCCTCGGCGAGGCCGATGTTCACATAGCGCTCGGTCAGCGCCCGCTGCTTCTCGGAGACCAGGGGGCCCATCTGGGTGGTCGGGTCCTGGGGATCGCCGATGCGGATCGCATTGGCGCGGGCCACCAGCTTTTCCACCACCGCGTCGTGGATGGAGCGGTGCACCACCAGCCGCGCGCCCTGGACGCAGGTCTGGCCGGCGGCGATGAAGGAGGCGAACAGGGTGGCGGAGACCGCCCGGTCCACATCGGTGTCGCCGAACACGACCACCGAGGCCTTGCCGCCCAGCTCGGCCGAAACCTTGGTGAGGTTCTGCGCGGCGAGCGCGGCCACCGCCTTGCCGGTCTCGGTGCCGCCGGTGAGGTCGATCTTCTTGATGCGGGGATGGGTGGTCAGGGCATAGCCGGCGGTGCCGCCGAAGCCCGGCACCACATTGTAGACGCCGTCGGGCACGCCGGCTTCCTTGAACACCTCGGCGAGCAGCAGCGGCGTGATGGGCGCCAGCTCGCTCGGCTTCACCACCATGGTGTTGCCGGCCGCCATGGAGGGCGCGACCTTCTTCACCAGGATCAGCAGCGGGTGGTTCCAGGGCGTGACATGCCCCACCACGCCGAGCGGCACGCGCCGGGTGTAGTTGAGATAATTGCCGCCGAACGGCGGCACCGTATCCTCATGGGTGCGGGCGACGGCGCCGAAATAGCTGAACCATTCCGGCAGGCGGGCGAGCTGCGCGGTCATCTCGCGCCGCGCGCGGCCGATCTGGTCCACCTCGATGCCGACGATCTCGGGAAGGCGGGCCTTCAGGATCGCGGCGGCGCGATGCATGATGTCGCCGCGCTCGGCGCCCGAGAGGCCGGACCAGATGGGGAAGGCGGCTTCCGCCGCCTGCACCGCGCGCTCGATATCGGCGGCATCGCCCTCCGCCACGCGGCCCACCAGGGCGCCGTTCTTGGGATTGCGCACGTCGAGCACACGGCCGGAGGCCGAGGGCTCATAGGCGCCGTTGATGTAAAGGCCGAGCGGCTCCGCTCCACCGGGGGTGAACATGGCACTCTCCTCGATCAGGAATGGCGACGGGCTCAGAGCGGCCGCCGCGAGGCTTCGGTCATGATGTTGAGCACCGCGCTGCGGCCCGAGCGGACGGCCGCGAGCGCTTCGAGAAGCGCCGGCTCGACATCGTCCATGCGGGTGACGCGCCGCCCGAAGGCGCCGCACGCTTCCGCCAGGGTCTCGAACGCGGGCGATTGGGGCAGCAGGCTGCCCACGTGGCCGAACTGTTCCTGCGCGCCATCCGGAAAATCCTGGCGCGAAGCGAGGACCACGGAATTGTAGCTCTCGTTGTTCAGCACGATCACCAGCAGCGGAACGCCGTTCTGCCGCGCCGCCCAAAGGGCGGGCGTGGGCGCGCCGAACATGAAGGCCCCGTCGCCGACCACGGTGACCACGAGCCGGTCGGGATCGCCGAGCCGGGCGCCGAACGACGCGCCGAGCGCCCAGCCGAGATAGGAGCCGCCATTGCGGTAATAGCTGCCCTCTTCGCCGGGCGTGAACCCATAGGCGAACGGATTGCCAGAGGTCACGGCCTCCTCGATCACCATCGCCTCGGGGGCGACGCGGGCCAGGATCGCGCCGACCTCCATGGGCGAGATGGCGCCGCCCGAAAGCGCGGCGGCGCGGCGCTGATCGCGGTCGGCCACCATCTTGTCATGGCGCGCCGCAAGCGCCGTCTTGCAGGCCGCGATGCGTGGATCGTCCTGCCGCGTGCGGGCGACGGCGATGAGGGCATCGAGCGCGCGGCCCACGTTCACGCTGTGCACCGTGTCGCTGGGAAAGCCCCAGGTGGTCCAGCGCTGCTGGATCGGATCGTTGCCGATGTGGATGATGTGTACGTCGTCCTGCAGCTTCAGGTCCGCGGGCACGAACGGCACGTCGTGATCCACCACCAGCATCAGGTCGGCCTTCACCACCTCCTGCTCGGGATTGAAGCCGAGGTGCTGGGGGTGCTCCAGGGGCGCGTTGAAGCGGCCGCGATATTCGGTGATGCCGGCGCCGGTCAGCTCGGCCAGCTCCACGAAGGCGCGGCGCAGCTCCGGCGTGCGGCCGACATAGGCGGTCACGAGCAGAGGGTTGCGGGCGGCGATGAGGCGTTCGACGATCGCCTCCGCTTCCTCCAGCGACAGCGTGCCCTGGCGCACCGAGCGGATGCGCGCGGGGCCGATGAGCCCGCCGTCCTCCACCTCGCTCATCAGCGTTTCGCGCGGGAACGCCATATAGACCGGCCCCTGCGGCTCGCTGTTGGCGATCTGGAAGGCGCGGTCCACCGCCGGGCCGATGGCGGCGGGCACGGAGACGGTCTGCGTCCACTTGGTGTAATTGCGCACCAAGGCGTGCTGGTCCGGCACGTCCTGGTGCCAGTTGATGAATTTCGAGCGCCCGCCGGGCACCGAGGAATCCAGCGCGGACGGCGACATGCCGGCACACAGCAGCACCGGAATCTGGGAGGCGCGGGCATCGTTGAGCGCGCCGGCGGCGTTCGCGGTGCCCACGTCCACATGCACCAGCGCCACCTGGGCGCGGCCGGTGGTGAGATAGGCGCCTTGCGCGGCCGCCGAGGCGATGACCTCGTGCGGGCAGGTTATGAGCTTGGGCAGCTTCACCTGCTGGTGCGTGAGGCTGGCATAGGCCTCCTGCAGGGCCGGCGTGTCGGTACCGGGATTGATGAAGATGGCATCCACGTCATGGAGCGCGAGGCCCCGCAGAAACCATTCCGCGACTGTCGGCATGTTCGGTCCTTTGAAGTCAGTTCGTCTCGGCGGAGTGCTGCGGGGCGGAGGACGCGATCGCGCGTTCCGCGGCCACCCGCTGCACCATCTCGGCGGTGTCTTGGAAATGTTCCGTCAGCACCCGTTGCGCGGCGCCCACGTCGCGGGCGCGGCAGGCCTCGTACAAGGCCCAGTGCTGGCGCTGGGGCGTCTCGTATCCCTGCGCGTCGACCCAGATCCGCACGTAGCGCTCCACGTTCCGGCGCAGGATGTCGATCTGCTCCACGAGGCGCGGCCAGCCGCTGGCGCCGTTGATGATGGAATGGAAGCGCTGGTTCAGCTCGCGCCAGCGCGCCCGCTCCTGCGGCGCATCCATGGTGGCCAGGATCTCGCCCATCTTGGCGAGCTCCTGGTCGGTGAGGTTGGGGACGGACCGCGTGAGCGCGAGGCATTCGAGGGCGGTGCGCATGGCGAACAGCTCCGCCACCTCCTCGGCCCGCAGCTGCGACACCTCGGTGCCGCGGAACGGGTAGCAGGTGACGAGGCCTTCCACTTCCAGCACCTTGAGCGCCTCGCGCACCGGCATGCGGCTGCATCCGAGGTCCGCCGCGATGCGGTCCGGCTCCAGGCGCGCGCCGGGTCCCAGCCGCCCCTCGATGATGGCATTGCGCAGCACCTGCAGCACTGCGTCCTTGCGGCTTGGAATGCTGCCGAGAAGCAGCTTTTCACCGTCCGTCAGGGCCATGATGTTCGTCCTCGCTCGGGATTCATCCGCTCACTTCGCGTCCGGCGGGCGGTATCCCTGCTGGAGCGAAAAATCCACCGCCGCCTTCAGATCGACCGGGGCGCGCAACACCTTCCACTTGATCAGATCCTCCTCGGTGAGCTTGAGGAAGTCCTCGGGAATGGTGCGCTGGTCCCAGCCCGCCTTGGTGTAGCCGAGCATGGCTTCCTCCACGGTGGTCTTGGCGCGGCGGGCGAGCACTTCGGCGGCGCGCTTGGGATCCTTCTCGATGATGTCGAGCGCGGCGAGGTGCGCCCACACCACCTTGCGGGCCTCTTCGGGATGGGCCTTGATGAAGTCTTCGTTCAGCACCAGGGCGTTGCGATAGATCTGGCCATTGGCGAACACCTCGCGCCAGTCCCACAGAAGCTTGGCCTGGCCCTTCTCGATCATCTGCGAGGCGTAGGGCTCGTAGACGTAATAGGCGTCGATGTCCTTGCGCTCGAGCGCGATGCCCGCTTCGGGCGGGGGCACCTGGATGAATTTCACGCCCTTGGGGTCGATGCCGTGGCTCGGCAGGATGTGCTCGGCGGCCAGCAGGTGCATGGTATCGAGCTGGCGCACGATGCCGAAATTCTTGATGTCCTTGTCGGAGCCGAGGTCCTTGCGGGCCACCACGGTCGCCGAGCCGTAGCTGGAGGCGCCGGCGATGACGATCGGCAGGCCCCGCGCCCGATAGGTGAGGGCGGTGGCGATCTGGGTGTAGGCGGCGTCCCATTCCCCGGTCTGGAGCACCTGGCTCACGCGCTGGGAGGAGCCGCTGTCGAAGATCGGGTCGATGCCATAGGCCTTCCAGATGCCCAGCTCCTCGTCGAGGAAGGGCATCAGGTGATCCCAGCCGGGATAGCCGGCGAAGATGCGCGGGCGATAAGGTTCGGCGGCGCTTGCCTGCGCGACGCCGAACAGCGTGGCGGCGCACAGCGAAAGCGCCGCGATCAACCGCCCGGGTCGGAACGAAAATCCGTGCCGTGTCATGTCGGTTTTCCTGTTCTGCTCTGGAAGGGTGGGGTCAGTCGGTGCGCTGCATGCCCCAGCGCCCGATGGTGCGGCGCTCGAGCCAATCGAAGAACACGGTCTCCACCAGCAATCCCACGATGCCGATGATGAGCATGCCGCCGATGACGAGGTCCGGGCGCAGCTGCCAGCGGGCGTTGTCGATCATGAAGCCGAGCCCGTCGGTGGCGGCGAGGATCTCGGCGGAGATGATGACGCGCCAGCCGGTGCCGTAGCCGAGCCGCAGGCCGGTGAGGATGAACGGCATGGCGGCCGGGATCACCACCCGCAGGAAGGCGCGCAGCGGCTTGGTGCCGAATACCTTCACCACGCGGATATATTGCTCGTCGATGGCGGCGACGCCGGCCGCGGTGTTCACCAGGATCGGGAACACGGCGGTGATGAAGATGGCGAATATGATCGACTTGAAGCCGAGGCCGAACCACAGGATCGCCAGCGGCACCCAGGCGACGCCGGGAATGGGATAGATGATGCGGATGGTGGTCTGCAGCGCGCTCTGCGTCCAGCGGGACCAGCCGACCACCAGGCCCAGCGGCAGGCCTACGATGACGGAGGCCACATAGCCGACCACCTGGCGCTCCAGGGAGCGCGCCACGTTGTGGATCAGGTCGCCGTCGGCGAACGCTTCCCGCACCGCCTGGGCCACCTCCCCGGGGGTCGGCAGGAGATGGCGCGGATAGAAACCACTGGTGGCGGCGAGGTGCCACAGCAGGACCACGCCGACCAGAAACAGATAGCCCACCGCCGCGTGGGCAAAGCGCGTCGCGCGCGGGCCGCGCAGGCGGTCGATAAACGAGCGGGCGCCGCTCTCCGCGACGGTGGAAGGGGTCGCATCAATTGGCGACATGGCTTGCTCCCTCTTTGGCCGGGGCCGGCACGTCGGCGCCGAGAATCTCGGCGAGGCCGCGATAGGTCTTGTGGTGGCCGAGGCCCATCTCCTCGCCGAGCGAGGCGCGCACCTGATTGACGCGTTCGAGATAGGCCGGCGAAGTGATGTCGCGCGGACGGGGAAGGTCGTTCTCCACCACCAGCTTCATGCGGCCGGGCCGCGAGGTCATGACGACGATGCGGTCGGCGAGCTGCACTGCCTCGTCGATATTGTGGGTGACGAACAGCACGGTCTTGTTGAGCGCCTCCCAGATGGAGAGCAACTCGTCCTGAAGCTGGGCGCGGGTGAAGGCATCGAGCGCGGCGAACGGCTCGTCCATCAGCAGCACCTTGGGATTGACGGCCAGCGCGCGGGCGATGGAGACGCGCTGGCGCATGCCGCCGGAGAGCTGCTTGGGATGGGCATCGGCGAATTTTTCGAGCCCCATGACGGCGAGGATCGCGCGGGCCCGCTCCAGCCGCGGGGTCGCCTGCCAGCCCTGGGATTCCAGGCCGAAGGCGACGTTCTCGGCCACTGTCAGCCAGGGGAACAGCGCATAGTCCTGGAACACATAGGCGCGATCGGGACCGGGGCCGGTGACCTTGCGCTCGTCCACCCGCACCTCGCCGCCCGACTGCTTGAGCAGGCCGGCGACAATGTTGAGGGCGGTGGTCTTGCCGCAGCCGGACGGGCCGAGCAGGCAGATGAACTCCCCCGTGGCGATGTCCAGGCTGAAGTCCTGGAGGGCCACCACCTGGCTTCCCCCCGGGGTCGAATAGGTCTTTCGCAAATTGCGGATTTCAACGCGGGACATGTCATCCTCAGCGATATATCGGATCAGATATCTGCGAACATGAAGCGGAATGCCGCCGTGCGGGTCAAGCTCATATTTTGAGCAAGTCATTGATTAATAAATAGAATTCGCATTAATGCAGACGCGCGGAAGCGCGCCGGCTCCATTTGGAGCAGCGTTTTTCAGGCGTGGACGGCGGGGAGGCGTCCCCCGCCGCATGTGCGATCGACTGGGGTCGGCTCAGAGCGCGCCGCAGTCCGGCGGCAGGCGCTTATGAAAATCCGTCAGCCGCTGATAAGCGTCTGCGGCGCGCAGCAGCATCCCCTCGGCATAGGGGCGGCCAACCAGCTGGAACGAGGCGGGCAGGCCGTTCTCGGTGAAGCCGCACGGCACCGCGACCGCCGGCAGGCCGAGATAATTGATGCCGCGCGTGCAATGGGTGAGCTTGCCGAGCACGGTGGCGAAATCCGCCTGCGTGGTCTCCGTGATGGTCGGCACGGGAATGGCGAAGGTCGGGATATGCACCATGTCCGCCTCGCCCATGGCTGCGGCCAGCCATTCGCGGGCGATGGTGGCGCGCATCATCAGCGCCTCGGCATAGCGCGTGGCGGGGTAGGAGAGGCCCGGCATCAGGCGCGCGCGCACCTGGGCGCCGATGTCCTGCGGGCGCTCCACCAGCGCCTTGCGATGCAGGGTCGCGCCCTCAACAGCCATCACCAGCATGATGAGCGCATTGACCAGCGCCATGTCCGGCACCGCCGTCTCGATCACGCGCGCCCCGGCCGCCTGCATCACCCGCAGGCTCTCGTCCAGCAGCGCGTTGATCTCCGGCGTCGCCGCCTCGCGATAATAGGCCTTGGGCACCGCGATGGTGCGGCCGGCAAGATCGCCCGTGAGCGCGGCTTCATAGTCGCACACCGGCGCGTTCACGCTGGAGGCGTCGCGGGCATCCGGCCCGCCGATTACGGAGAGGAGGCGCGCCGCGTCCCGCGCGCTGGTGGCGAGCGGGCCGAGCGTGTCCAGCGAGGGCGCGAGCGGCATGGCGCCAAACAAAGGCACCAGGCCGTGGGTGGGCTTGATGCCGGTGATGCCGCACATGCCGGCGGGATGGCGGATGGAGCCCGCGGTATCCGAGCCGAGCGCCGCCGGCACCAGCCGCGCCGCCACCGCCGCACCGGAACCGGAGGACGAACCGCCCGCACCATAAGCGGTGTTCCAGGGGTTCAGCCCATGGCCGTATTGGGCATTGAAGCCGGTGGGCGAGAGCGCCAGCTCGGCGAGGTGCAGCGTGCCGAGATCCAGCGCGCCGGCCGCATCCAGACGTTCCAGGGCGGTGGACGTGACGTCCGGCACGAAATCCTTGCGGATCAGCGAGCCGCCGGTGCACACGCGCCCGGCGCGGTAATAGAGATCCTTGTGGGCGAGCGGCACGCCGGCGAGCGGGCCGAGCGTCTCGCCCCGCGCCCGCGCCTGATCCACCGCCCGCGCCGCTTCCAGCGCGCTGTCGCGGGTGATCAGCATGATGGCGTTGAAGCGCGGGCCCATGCGCTCCAGCCGGTCGAGGGCGTGGGTGGCCACCTGCTCGGCGGAAACCTCGCCCTTGGCGATGGCGTCGGCGGTCGCGACGACGCCCCATTCGTGCATGGCGCTCATGGCTTGGCCTTCGTCTTGGTGGCGGGCGCGGTGAAGCTGGCGCACAGGGTCGCGAAGCTCCACGGGGCATCGGCGAGGGTGATCCGCTCGCGCGCGCCGGCTTCGATGGTCGCGTTGATCCCCAGCGCCACGTCGCGCGCGGCCGCCGCCTGGGCGGCATCGAGGGTCACGCCGTTGAGCGCGCGCATGCGGCTCGTCCAATCATCTTCGGTCATGGTGAGGCCTTTCAGTGCACGCCGAGGAAGCGGGTGAGGGTTTCGGGTTGGCCGGCGATCTCGGCGGCGGGCGCCTCGTGTACCACGCGTCCGGTTTCCAGGATGTAGACCCGGTCCGCCACGGCCAGGGCGCTGTAGAGATTCTGCTCCACCAGCAGGATGGAGAGCCCGGCGCGCTTCAGCTCCATCATGATGCCTTCCAGATGCTGCACCATCACCGGCGCGAGGCCCTCGGACGGCTCGTCCATCAAGATCAGCTCGGGGTCGATCATCAGCGCGCGCGCCACCGCGAGCATCTGCCGCTCGCCGCCCGACAATTGGTTGCCGCGATGATGCCGGCGTTCCGCCAGGCGCGGAAAAAATTCGAAGGCTTTGGCCACGGTCCAGCCGTGGGTGGCGCTGGCGGGCTTGAGTACGGTCAGGTGTTCGGTGACGGTGAGCGAGGGGAACAGGCGCCGGCCCTGGGGAACCAGGGCGATACCGGCGCGCGCGATGCGGTGCGGGGCGACGCCGAGCAGGCTGTCGCCCTTCCAGCGCACCGCGCCCTGCCGCACATTGGGAGGCGAGAGCCCCATGATGGAGCGGATGAGCGTGGTCTTGCCCATGCCGTTGCGGCCGAGCAGGGCGACCACTTCGCTCTTGCCCACGTTCAGGCTGGCGCCATGCAGCACATGGGCGTCGCCGTAATAGGAATGGATGTCCGCGACCTCAAGCATTGTGGCGCGCCTTGCCAAGATAGACGTCCTGGACGTCGCTATTGCCGCGGATCTCCGAGGGCGGCGCCTCCACCAGCAGCTTGCCGTTGTTGAGGCAGGTCACGTAGTCCACCAGCGAGAGGATCAGGTCCATGTCGTGCTCGATCAGCACCAGGGTCAGCTCGCGCGGCAGGGCGCGGATGATGTCGGAAACGATGACGCGCTCGGCCGGGGAGAGGCCGGCGGCGGGCTCGTCCAGCAGCAGCAGCTTGGGCTGGGCCACGAGCGCCATGGCCATCTCCAGCTGGCGCTGTTCGCCATAGGAGAGTTCCTTCACCGTCGCGTCGCGCCGCGTGTGCAGGCGGGAAATCTCCAGCGCCGCGCCGGCCCGGCGGGTTTCCTCCGCATCCAGCACATCCTGGCCGAAGAAGGAAAACTTGCGCGGCGAGAGGCCCCGCACGGCAAGGCGCATGTTTTCCGCCACCGTGAGATTAGGAAACAGATTGGTGATCTGAAAGGTGCGGCTCATGCCGCGCCGGGCGCGCTCGTGCACCGGGGCGCGCGTCACGTCCTTGCCGGCGAAGATCACCTGGCCGGAGGTCGCACCGACGACGCCGGTGATGGCGTTGAACAGCGTGGTCTTGCCGGCGCCATTGGGCCCGATGATGGCCCGCCGCTCGCCTTCGCGGACACGGATCGACACGCCATCCACGGCACGCAGCGCGCCGAACTGGACCGTGACGGAATCGAGTTGCAGAAAATCGGTCACGACGCGGGGCGCCTCGGTTCTAGCCGGCCAGCCTGCCGGCGAAGGGGGAAGCGAGAGGGGTCGGCGTCAGGGCTGAGCCCACCCCTCTCGCCAGCCGACGCGGAGCCTCCAAAGGGGGGGAAGGCGGCTCCGCTGCGGCGTCTCAGCTCTTCTTGATGCCCTGGAACTCGCGCGAATAGGGCGGCTGCTTCATGTAGGTTTCGGGATCGTATTTCCAGAATTGCGACACCTGCGGATAAGAAGCAATCGGCACGTTCCAATATTTGCCGTCCGCATTCTTGACCACCTTGCGGATGGCGACGTCGTAGATCGGATTGCCGAACGCATCGAGCTTCACCGTCGTGCCGAGCGGCGAGTTGACCAGGTCGGTCTTCATCACCGAGGCGAGGAATGCCTCGCGGTCCGCCGTGGCGCCGTTGAGCGGCTTCAGCGCTTCGTCGATCCACATGGCGCCGGAATACATGGAGAAGCCGTAGAGCGAGGGCAGCTTGGAGAATTTCTTGCCGTATGCCGCCACGAATTCCTTGGTGCGCGGATTGTCCGAGCCTTCGGCGAAATGCGCGGCGACGACCACGCCCTCGACCTCGTCGCCCATGGTGCGGATCACCGACTGGTCGGTGACGTTCATGGCGCCCACCAGCGGGATCTGCCCCTTCAGGCCGAAGCTGGCATATTGCTGCATCAGGCGCGCGGCGTCGGCCCCGGTCTCCATGCAGAAGATCACGTCGGCGCCGAGATTGGCCAATTGGCCGAGATAGGGGCTGAAGTCCGAGGTGTTGAGCGGATGCCAGAACTGGCCCAGCACCTTGCCGCCGCCCTCGGTGAAGGTCTGGCAGAAGCCGCCGCACTGCTCGTGGCCGAACGTATAGTCCTGGCTGATGGTGGCGACCTTGCGATAGCCCTGCTTGAGGCACCAATCGGCGAGCGGACGGGGGAACTGGCTCGCGGTATAGCCGGCGACCCGGATCACGTTCTTGATGCGGTTGCGCTGGGTGAGGTCGTCGGCGGCGATGATCGGGATGAAATAGGGCGTGCCGTTGCCCTTCACATAATTGGCCACCGCAAGGCCGGTGTTGGCCAGCAGATTGCCGAACAGCATGTCCACATTGGCCTGTTCGACCAGGCGGCGGGCCTTCTGGAGCGCGGTATCGGGGTTGGAGGCGTCGTCTTCCACGACGATCTCCACCTTGCGGCCGCCGGACTGGAAGCCGCGCTCTTCCCAATACATGTTGAAGCCGTCCACCATCTCGCGGCCGCCGGCCGCGACCACCCCGGTGAGCGGCGCCATGACGCCGATCTTGATCGGCCCGCTGGCCTGCGCGCGCGCCACATAGGGCATCGCCACGGTGCCGACGGCGGCCAGCGCGGCGCTTGATTTCAGAAACGTCCTGCGATCCATCTGTCCCGCTCCTGTCTGGAATTGTTTGTTGTCGTCTTCAGCGGCGGCGTTGCGCCACGAACCTGCGAATGCGCCCGAGAATGCCTTCGGGGGCGAAGATCATGATGAGGACGAACATCGCCCCGAGCACGCTCTGCCAGCGCTCGGTGTAGAGGCTGACGAGGTTCTCCAGCCCGATGATCGCGAACGACCCGATGAACGCGCCGAACAGCGTGCCGACCCCGCCGGTGATGGCCATCAGCAGGCCCTCCACCGATTGGGAGAGGCCCACCGTGGAGGGGCTGACGAAATCGTTGAACATGGCGTAGAGCGCGCCGGCGATGCCCGCGAAGAAGCCGGAGACGGTGAAGGCGAGAAACAGGTGCGCCGGCACATTGTAGCCGAGCGAACGCATGCGGCTCTCGCTGTCGCGGATGCCCCGCAGCGTCAGCCCGAACGGCGAGCGCACGAACCGCCACATGAGGAAGGCGACCACGGCCACCGCCACGAACACGGCATAATAGAAGGAGAATCCATCGGCGAGGGCTGAGGGCCGCACCGCGCCGCGCAGGCCGTTTTCCCCGCCGGTGACGCTGGTCCAGCGCAGGCACACGCCCCACACGATCATGCCGAGCGCGAGGGTGAGCAACAGGAAATAGACCCCGGACGTGCGGATCGCCAGCAGCGCGAAGATCGCCGCGACACCGGTCGCCGCGAGGATGCCGACCCCTGCGCCCACATAAGGCGAGCCGCCCATATGGGCGGTCCAATAGACCACCACATAAGTGGAGACGCCGAAGATGGCGCCGTGGCACAGCGGCGTGCGGCCGGTGTAGCCGGCCAGAATATCCACCGCCATGGCCAGCACCGCGAAGATCAGCACCTCGGTGAGGATGCTGACCTGATAGGTGGGCAGAAGCAGCGGCAGCACCGCGAACACCAAGGCGCCCACCGCGACGGCGCCCATGGCGAGGCGGGACATGCCGGTGTCCCGGGCGGGCAGCGGAGCGGGGTTGGGAACCGGGGACGCCATCACGCCGCCTTTCCGAACAGGCCAAGCGGGCGGAAGGCGAGGATCGCCGCCATGGGGCCGAAGATGACGAAATAAGCGAATTCCGGGAACATGACTTGTCCCACCGTATTCAGCAGGCCGACGATCAGCGCGCCCACCGCGGCGCCAATGAGGCTGCCGCGCCCGCCGATGATCACCACCGCCAGCGAGAACACCAGGATCTCCGCGTCCGCGCTCGGATAGAGGGTGAGAAAGGCGCCGCCCACCGCCCCGCCGAGCCCGGCCAGCGCCGCCCCCAGCATGAAGGTCAGAAGAAAGATGCGGCGAATGTTGATGCCCATCGCCTCGATGGTTTCGGGGTCGTCCACGCCGGCGCGGATCAGGGCGCCGAGCCGGGTCTTGTTGAGCAGCAGCCAGAGCGCGACGAAGATGAGGATGCCCAGCGCCAGCACGAACAGGCGGTATTTGGGATAGAACAGCCCGGCGAAGCGCACCGCCCCGCGCAGGAATTCCGGCGCCGGGACGGTGTAGGTGTCGCCGCCGAAGATCACCAGGGTCATGTCGTTCAGGATGAAGGCGACGCCCAGCGTCAGCAGCACCTGGCGCAGTTCGTATCCGCGCACGAAGCGCAGCAGCCCTTGGTCGAGCACCAGCCCGGTCACCGCCACCGCGGCCATGGCGGCGAGGATGCCGAGGAAGAAGTTGCCGGTGGCGCTCGCCGCCGCATAGCCCGCATAGCCGCCCAGCAGATACAGCGCGCCATGGGCGAGGTTCACGATCCGCAGCAGGCCGAAGATCAGCGTGAAGCCCGAGGCCACGATGAACAGCAGGGCCGCGAACGTGAGCCCGTTGAGCAGCTGGAAGGCGTTGAGGCCGGTCATCCCGCAGCCGCCTCGGTGAGGGCGTCGGGCCGCTGGCCGAGATACCAGTCGTAGATCTGTTCTCCGGTCATGAAGGCGATGTCGTCCTTCGCCTTCATGGTCTCGAAGATCTTGCGGAAATGCTTCAGCCGGTGCGGCGCGCCCATGATGTAGGGATGCACCACCAGGGCCATGATGCGCGCGCTGTCGCGGCTGTCGTGGTGGATCTGCTCGAACTGGTCGATGGCGCGGTCGTAATATTCGCTCGCCTTGTGATGCTGGATCAGCATCATCGCCACGTCGTTGCATTCCTGGGTGTAGGGAATATTGACGATGGGGGAGGTGCGGGTCTTCAGCACCACCGGCTGGTCGTCCAAAACCCAGTCGCAGACGTAGTCATAGCCCTGTTCCACCAGGATGTCGGGGGTTTCCCAGGTCTCGGTCAGGCCTGGCCCCAGCCAGCCGCGCGGGCGCTTGCCGGTGAAGGCTTCGATCGCCTGCGTGGTCTTGGCGATGTCCTCGCGCTCGTCGGGCACCTTCTGCATGTTCTTCTGCGAGAAGCCGTGGCCCATGAATTCCCATTCGCGCTCGAGCGCCGCTTCCGCGATCGGCGCGTAGCTGGAGATGGCCGAGCCGTTGATGGCCAGCACGGCCGGCAGGGCGAACTCGTCGAAGACTTCCAGCATGCGCCAAAAGCCGACGCGGTTGCCGTATTCGTGCCAGGCCCAGTTCGGAATGTCGGGCGTGGGCGAGCCGCCGGCCGGCGGGGTGAGGACGGTGCGCGGCATGGTCTCGCGCGGGTTCCATTCCTCGATATTGACGATCACCCACACCGCCATGCGGGCGCCGCCCGGCAGCGTCAGCTTGGGCCGGCGGGAGATCGGCGAAAAGGCGATGCGTTCGGTGGGCAGCATGTCTCAGGCCTCCGGTGCGCCGATGGTCAGCGTCAGCGTGCCGAACCCCGCGATGGCGCCGACGATGCGGTCTCCCGGCTGCACCGCGCCGACACCGGCCGGGGTTCCGGTCATGATGAGGTCGCCCGGCTCCAGGCGATAGGAGCGCGAGAGGTTGGCGACGATTTCCGGCACGTTCCAGATCATCTGGGCAAGATCGCCGCGCTGGTGCTCGACGCCGTTGACGCTGAGCGTGATGGCGCCGTGGGCCGGGTCGCCGCCGGTGCCGGCGGGATAGAGCGGGCCGCACGGGGCGGAAAGATCGAACGCCTTGCCCGCTTCCCACGGCAGGCGCTTGTCGCGGCAGTCGCGCTGGCGGTCGCGGCGGGTGAGGTCGATGCCGATGCCGTAGCCGAAGATGGCGTCCTGCGCCTGTTCGACGGCGATGTTGCGGGCGGTGGCGCCGATGGCCACCACCAGCTCGATCTCATATTGGAAATCGCTGGTATCCGCCGGATAGGGGATGGTGGCGCCGTCCGCGACGATGCTGTCGCGCGGCTTCTGGAAGAAGAACGGCGGGTCGCGCTCGTCTTCCGCTTCCTTCATCTCGCGGATATGGGCGAGATAATTGCGGCCGACGCAATAGACGCGGCGCACCGGGAAGCGCGCCGCGCTGCCCACCACGGGCAGCGCGACGATCTCGGGGACGGGAACGGCGAAGGCGGTGCTCATGGATGCGCTCACGCCTTTGCCTTCGTGCCCTGATACCAATCCAGAATTTCCGCGCCGTTCCAGAACAGCACGTCGCCGAGGCTGGCGGCATATTCGTAGATCTGTTCCAGATACTTGATGCGGTGCGGCTGGCCGGAGATGTAGGGGTGGATCGCCACCGCGAGCACCTTGGCGCGCTCCTCGCCCTCGGCATGCAGGCGGTCGAGGCTGTCCTTGAAGCGCTGCACCCAATAAGGCGATTCATGATGGGCCACCGCCATCATGGGAATGTCGTTGTGCTCCACCGTATAGGGCAGCGTCACCAGCGGGCCCTTGGCGGTGGTGATGTCGCAGGGCTCGTCGTCCCACACCCAGTCGCCGATATATTTGACGCCGGCCTCGGCGAGGTTTTCCGGGGTTTCCAGGGTCTGCGTCAGGCCCGGTCCCAGCCAGCCCTTGGGGCGCGTGCCGGTGAATTTCTCCAGGATGTCCATGGAGCGGAAGATCATGCCGCGCTGATCTTCCTGCTTGTGGATCGGCCCCTGGTCATAGGCGTGGCCCATGAATTCCCACCCGGCGTCGCGCGCCTGGGCGGCCACGCGCTCATAATCCTCGGTGACGCGGGCATTGATGGAGAGCGTGGGGCGGATGCCGAGCTTCTCGTACAGCTTGAAGAAGCGCCAGGCGCCGACGCGCATGCCGTATTCGTGCCAGCTCCAGTTGGGCACGTCGGGCAGCAGGACCTGGCCGGTGGGCGCGGGCAGAACCTGGCGCGCCATGGGGCGGGCGATGTCCCACACTTCGAAATTCACGATGGTCCACAGCACCACGCGCGCCGTGCCGGGGAGCTTGAGCGGCGGGCGGTCGACAATGGCGGAATAGGGCGCGCGCTCGCGTGGCAGCATGGTCATCGAAACTCTCCGCGAAATTCAGCGATGCGGGAAAAAGGCCGGTGTCTCATGCGACGGCCGCCTGCCGGATGGCGACCACGCCGGGGCGCAGCAGGGTTTCCAGCGTCGCATAGAGGAACGTGGCGCCGCGCCCGACCCAGTGGGCGGTGGTGTGCCCGGTGACGGGCAAGCCGAAGGCGCGGCCGGCGGCGGCGAGGCGCAAGGTGATGTCGTCCACCGCCGCGATCAGCTCGGGATGGTTGGTATCGCCGAGGAACCCCATGGAATGGGCGAGGTCGTTGGGCCCCACCAGGATCAGGTCGATGCCGGGGACGGCGGCGATGGCGTCGAGCTTCGCGTGGCCTTCGACGCTCTCGATCTGGACGATCAGCATGAGATCGGCTTCCCGCCCGCGGGTGGCGGCGCGCGCCGTCTCATGGAGCATCACGCAGGCTTCCACGCTTTCGACCTGGGGCAGGACGAGCCCGTCGATGCCGCAATCGAAATAGCGGGTGAGGATCGCGGGGTCCTTGGAGGGAGAGCGCACCACCGCGCTCATGCCGCAGGCCTGGGCGGCGCGGGCGAGCATGGGCACGCTTTCCACCGAAACCGCCGTGCGCTCGCAATCGATGAACAGGCAGTCGGCGCCGCAGGCGGCCAACGCCTCGACGGCCGGCAGGGAGACCCCGCCGGGATTCGCGGCCAGGATCGGCCGGCCCGCGAGGATCGTCGCCTTGGTGCGTGGAAGGCTGACGCGAACCCTCATGCGACGTCCCCACCGAAGCGCAGACACACGCCGTCCCGGCCCGGCAGCGCGCGCGATGCGCGCCGATGGGGCGCCGGCGATCCTGCGGTGGCAAAGGGGACGGACATGGAGCCGGAAGTCCTTCCTGGCGCGATCTGGAGACGCAAAAATTGCGTACAATCTCCGCACCGTCAATAATTAATGTATACAATTTCTGCTCAAAAATTCACCCGGTTCTGCCACCATTATAGGCTTGAAGTCGTTTAATTCCCGGTCCTAGCTGGGGCAGGTTCCGCTCCGGAGGCCGGCTTCGCGGTGGGGCTGGATTGTATCCCTGGACGGGTTCGGGTATGGCGGCTATGGCTGATCAAAAGGAGCGACCACCCGGCATGTCAGCGACCGTTTCCGACGCGCTCAGCGATTCTGCCCCGGACCTTTCTGCCGACGGCGGGGATGGGGAACGCGCGCCCACCCGCTCGCTCTCAGTGGCCGACCGGATTCGCGCCTCGATTCTCTCGGGCGATTTCGAGCCGGGCGCGCGGCTGCACGAGGTGCGCCTCAGCGAGCGGCTCGGCGTGTCGCGCACGCCGGTGCGCTCGGCGCTGCAATCCCTGGCCAGCGAGGGGCTGCTGGAATATGCGCCGAACCGCGGCTATTCGGTGCGCCGCTTCCTCACCTCCGAGATCGTCGACGCCTATGAGATCCGCACCATGCTGGAATCGCTGGCGGCCCGGCTCGCCGCCGAGCGCGGCCTGAGCGACGCGGAGCGGGCGGTGATCGAGGGCGCGCTCGCCGATGGCGACGCCATTCTCGCCAAGGAGGAATTGGAGGAATCCGACCGGATCGGCTATGGCGCGGTCAATTTCGCCTTCCACGACACCATCCACGCCGCCTCGCGCTGCCGGATGCTGGGCGACATGATCCGCATGTGCCAGAGCGTGCCGCAATCCTCCCACCGCAACGTGGTGTCGTTCGAATATCTCGAAGTGCGCCGCCGGCACGAAGACCATCACCGCATCTACGACGCCATTCTGCTGCGCGATGCCTATCGCGCGGAAATGCTGATGCGCGAGCATGTGGCGAGCGTGAAAACCGGCCTCGTTCGCTCCATCAGCGGCCGCGCGCCCAGCCGCAGGCGCTAAGGCGCCGAACTGGGGCGCCGAACTGGGGCGCCGCGCTGGCGGCCAGGGCCGGCTTGCTCTACCTTCCGGGGCCGTAACTGACTTGCCGGAGACAAGGCGTGCAGATCGCATCCATCGACCATATCGTGCTGACCGTGGCGGACATCGAAGCCACCGTGGATTTCTACACGCGCGTCCTCGGCATGCGCAAAGAGGTGTTTGGCGAGAACCGGATCGCGCTCGCGTTCGGCGCGCAGAAATTCAACCTGCAGGACGGCCGGTCGAAGCAGGATATCGTCGCCGTCGCCGCCCAGCCGACGCCCGGTTCGGTGGATCTGTGCCTGCTTTCGGCGGTGCCGCTGGAAGAGGTGATCGCCCATCTCGCGGCGTGCCAGGTGCCCATCGCCGCCGGCCCCGTGCGCCGCATCGGCGCCACCATGCCGCTGCGCTCGGTCTATATCCGCGATCCCGATGCCAATCTGATCGAGATTTCCGTGCGCTGGGAGGATGAGGCCGGGGCTGCGCCCGGCCTCTGACAGCCACTCCGGCGGCGCCCCTCCCCGCGCAGGGAGGGCGTTCTCCCGCCCGCGTCAGCTGACCGCCTTGATCTCGTTGCGGATGATGCCGATGCCGGAAATCTCGGTTTCCATGATGTCGCCCGGCTTCATGAATTCCTGCGGCTTGCGCGCAAAGCCGACGCCTGGAGGCGTGCCGCTGGCGATGATGTCGCCGGGCTCCAGGGTGAGGCCGAGGGAGAGTTCGGCGATGATGCGCGGCACCTTGAAATACATCTGGCCCGTATTGGCGTCCTGCTTCACCACCCCGTTGACCCGCGTCACCAGGTGCAGGTCGTTCTGATCGAACGCGCCCTTGGTGACGATCCAGGGGCCCATGGGGCCGTGCCCGTCTAGGCTCTTGCCCTTGAACCATTGCCCGCCGTGGCGCGCGTTCTGCACATCGCGGGCGGTGGTGTCGTTGATCACCGAATAGCCGAACACGTAATCCATGGCTTCGGCCTCGGGAATATTGCGGCCGTGCTTGCCGATGATCACCGCCAGCTCGCCCTCCCAGTCGATCATGGTCGAGACCTTGGGGTCGAACGGGATCGAATCATAGGGGCCGTTGATGCAATGGGTGCCCTTGGTGAAGAACACCGGATGCTCGGGATATTTCACGTCGGTCATGCGCACGGCCTGACCTTCGGCGAAATGCTCCAGATAATTCCAGCCCACCGCATAGATGTTGCGGCGCGGGTCCGGGATGGGCGCGAGATAGACGATTTCCGTGTCCTTCGACCGGCCGGCGGCGTCGCCGCGCACCAGCTCGCGCACCTCCACGAGGCCCGCATCGCCGGCGGCGATCAGCGAGACCATGTCGCTCGGGTCGAAGGATAATGTCTTTCCGGTCCGTGCCGCTTCCGCCACCAGGTCCACCACGGTTCCGTCCGCGAGGGCGACGCCGATGCGGGCCGGCGACCCGTTCTGGAGCTTGAAGCTCAGCAGCTTCAAGGCGCTGTCGGCGTCCGATGCGGACGCGGGCTTGGCCGCCGGGGCCTGCGGGCTGGCGGCCGTCTGCGCATTGGCGGAGAGGATCAGCGGGGTGGTGGCGGCCGCGGCCGCCATCGAGGTGATGAAAGATCGGCGGGTCTTGTCCATGGCGTTCATCCCTGCATTTATATGTAATTCTTAATTACATTATTATACAGGAAGGGTATGGACGGCAGATGACGGTGTCAAACGCCCGGTGTGCATTGCATATATGACGCTGGGTAAGTATATTGCAAAGCAAAAGTCGCACGATCGTCCATGCCAAAGCTTTCGCTGCGCATGGAACGCACGCACCAGACGCAAGTCAAAAGGACTGGCCCGCAGCGCCGCCGCCCGGCCCCGGCAGCCCGTGGACGTCAGGCGTTGAACGGCCGCACGTTGTATCCGGCCGGCTGGGTGCGGGCATAGGCGCAGGCGGCGCGCACCACGTCCTCCTCGCAATAGGCGCGGGCGACGATCTGCAGGCCCACCGGCATGCCGTCGTCGGCGATCCCCGCGCACACCGCCCCGGCCGGCTGGCCGGTGAGGTTGAAGGGATAGGTGTAGAACACCCAGGACACGAGATTGCGGTCCGGCAGGCTGTCGGGAATGTTCTTGCCGGCGTCGAGCGAGGTCACGGGCAGCACCGGCGAGATCAGGATGTCGTAGCGCTCGAAGAAGGTGCGCAGCTTCTCGCGCAAAGCATAGCGCTCGAACACGCTGGCATAATAGCTGCGCATCTCCTGGGCGAGCGCGGGGGCGAGCACCTCGGCCACCGCCGGATCCAGCAAATCGCGCTGGTTTTCCATGAAGGCGCGCAGGCGAATGCCGACGCCGGCATAGAATTCCGCCGTCCAGAGGTCCGCCGGGTCGGTGTCGAAGACGCTTTCGACCAGATCCACCTCGCAGCCGAGCGCCTCGAACGTCTTGGCCGCGCGATCGGTGATCGCGACCACTTCCGGCGCGGGGCGGGCATAGCCGAGGGTCGGGCTGTAGGCGACGCGCATGCCCGCCACCGAAGCCTTGGTCGCTCCCATCACGTCCGGCACCGGGCCGGCGACGCCGAAGGGGTCGCGCCGGTCGGGCCCGGCGATGGCGGAGAACAGCAGCGCCGCATCTTCCATCGAACGCGCGATGGGCCCCACATGGGCGAGGGTGGGCGTCGCCGAGGTGGGCCACACCGGCACCCGGCCGAAATGCCCCTTGATGCCGGCAAGCCCGGTGAAGGCGCAGGGAATGCGCACCGAGCCGCCGCCGTCCGTGCCGAGGGCGAACGGCGTGATGCCGGCGGCCACCGATGCCGCCGCTCCGGCGCTGGAGCCGCCCGGCGTCTTGTCGAGGTTCCAGGGGTGGCGGGTGATGCCGGTCAGCGGGCTGTCGCCCACCGGCTTGCAGCCGAATTCGCTGGTGGTGGTCTTGCCGATGAGGATGCCGCCGGCCGCCTTGGCGCGCTCCACGGCGGGCGCATCCACCTGGGCGACATTGTCCGCCATGGTGCGCGAGCCGGAGGCATAGCGCTGTCCCTTCACCGCCATCAGGTCCTTGGCCGAGAACGGCAGGCCGTGCAGCAGGCCGAGCGGCGCTCCCTTCATCACCGCATCCTCGGCGACGCGGGCGGCGGCCATGGCCTCGTCCTCCATCAGCAGGAAGAAGGCGTTGAGCGTGCCCTGGGTGGCCTGCGCCTTCTCGAGCGCGCGCCGCGTGAGATCGACCGGAGAGATTTCGCGCGCGCCGATCCGGCGGCGCAGGTCCAGGGCGCTCATGGTGTCGAATTCGGCGGACATGGGGCTCTCCGGGGGCAAACGAGGGTTCCCTCTCCCGCGTGCGGGAGAGGGGGCATGTTGCGCTTAAGGGAGGGCGTTGCGCTCAGCTCAGTTCAGGATGGCGAAGGCGCGCACCGGGGAGCCGGAGCCGCCCTTGAACTTCAGCGGCGCGCCGAAGAACTGGAACTCGCCCTTGCCGACCAGTTCCTCAAGGTTCACCAGCCATTCCCAATGGCTCATCCCGAGGTCGCGGCACAGGCGGTGCTGGGCGAAGATGTTGTCGGTGGGCTTGTCGGTGGAGGGGCCTTCCACGCCGTGCATCTTCGAGCCGCGTGCATGCAGCCACTTGGTGGCTTCGGCGGTGAGGAGCGGATTCTTCCACACCGAATCCAGGCTCGGATAATTGCGGGCGTGGAAGCCGGTGCAGAGCAGGACGATATGGCCGTCCACCTTCACGCCCGCCGCCTTTTCCGCCGCTTCCATGTCCGCGACCGTGATGTCGCCGAGGTCGGGGATATGACGCAGGTCGAAGCACACCGCCTTGCCCATGAACATGTCGAGCGGCATTTCGTCGATCGGCGCGCCTTCGGCATTCACATGGCGGAAGGCGTCCACATGGGTTCCGACATGGTCGATCATGGCGATGAAATTGGTCTGGAAGGTCATCGCGTCGCCCGGCACGCCGAGGTCGAAGGCCTTGGAGCTCTCATGGCTCAGATGGGTGGTGATGACCGGCCGCTGGAACAGCTTGTGGGCCGGCATATTGTCCTCGATGAGGAGGGAGAGGTCGATGACTTTGGACATGGTCGCTCCTTGACGGGCTTGGTTTTCGGGTGAAATCGCGGGGGCGTCGGACGCGTTCAGGCCGCCGCCTTCTTCTTCTTGCCGAGGAAGGCCTCCATCACCTCCGGATCGCGCGCGAGCTCCGCGCTCGGCCCGTGGCGCGCCACCCGTCCGTTGGCGATCACATAGGCGTGGTCGGCGATGGCGAGCGCGTAGGAGGCAAGCTGTTCGACAAGCAGAATGGTGAGGCCGGCCGCATTCAGGTCGGCGAGGACCCGCATGAGCTGGTCCACGATCTTGGGCGCGAGGCCGAGCGAGAGCTCGTCGATGATGAGCAGCTCGGGCTCCGCCATCAGGCCGCGCGCGATGGCCAGCATCTGCTGCTCGCCGCCGGACATGGAGCCGGCCTGCTGGGGCAGCCGTTCCTTGAGGCGCGGAAACAGGCCGAGCACCTTCTCGAGCGTCGCCTTGGAGCGCTCGGATTTCAGCCCGCCATGGGCATAGGCGCCGAGGATGAGATTGTCCTCCACGCTCTGGTCGGGAAACAGCAGGCGCCCTTCGGGCACCATCACGAGGCCGCGCGCCACCTTCTTGTTGGCGGAAAGGCGGGTGGTGTCCTCGCCCTTGAACAGCACCTGGCCGCCCGAGGGGCGCACCAGGCCGGTGGCGCCGCGCACCATGGAGGATTTGCCGGCGCCGTTATTGCCGATCACGGCCACCAATTGCCCGCGCTTCACGCTCAGCGAGATGTCGCGCACCGCCACCGCCGCGCCGTAGCGCAGTTCCAGGCTGCGGATGTCGAGCAGGATGTCGCTCTCGCTCATGCCACGTCCTCCGCCGTTGCGGCGTCGAGGGGGGCGCCGAAATAGGCCTCGATCACGCGTGGATCCTCCTGCACGATCGCGGGGGTGTCGCTGGCGATCACCTGGCCGTAATCCAGCACGGTCACGGTGTCGGCGACCGCCATGATCAGCTCCACATGATGCTCGATGAGCAGCACCGAGATGCCGAGCGCGGCGATGCGTCGGATCATGGCTTCCAGCTCGTCGATTTCCTGGGTGGTGAGGCCGGCGGCGGGTTCGTCCAGCAGCAGCAGGCGGGGCTTGGCCGCGAGCGCGCGGGCGATCTCCAGGCGGCGCTGCAGCCCGAAGGGCAGGAAGCGGGCCTGCTCGTTGGCATAGGCATCGAGCCCCACGAAGGTGAGCAGGCCGATGGCGGCGCGCCGGCTCTCCTTTTCCTCGCGGCGCAGGCGCGGGGTGCGCAGCAGCGCGTCGGCGATGCCGTAGGTCAGGCGCTGCTGATAGCCGACCATCACGTTTTCCAGCACCGTCAGCTCGCCGAACAATTCGGTGTTCTGGAACGTGCGGGCAAGGCCGATGCGGGCGATCTCGTGGGAGCGCTTGCCGGTGAGCTGAATGCCGTCCAGTTCGAACTCGCCTTCCGTGGGCTTGTAGAAGCCGGAGATGGTGTTGACGAAGGTGGACTTGCCGGCGCCGTTCGGGCCGATCAGGGCATGCACCTCGCCCGGCTTCACCCGCAGCGAGGCCTTGGAAAGGGCGGTCAGGCCGCCGAAGCGCACCGTGAGATCCCGCGCCACCAGCTCTGCCTCGCCTTCGCGCACGTCGTGGCGCAGGCTCTGTTCGGCGGGAATGCCTTCCGCGGGATCGGCCTCGCGCTTCTGCGGGTTGAACCGGGTGACCAGCATCCACAGCGTGCCGACGATGCCGCGCGGCAAGGCGAACATCACCACCAGCAGCAGCGCGCCATAGGCGAACTTCTGCCAGAGCTGGAACTGCTGTAGGAATTCCGGGAGATAGGTGAGGATATAGGCGCCGATCACCGGCCCGAAGGTGGAGGCCGCCCCGCCCAGGATCACCATCAGCAGAAAGCGCACGCTGTCGGAGAAGGTGAAGATGTCGGGCGAGATATAGGAATTGAGGAAGGCGTAGAAGCTGCCCGCGATCCCCGCCGTGACCGACGCCACCACGAAGGCGAGCGTGCGCATGGCGGTGGCGTTGACGCCGAGCGCCCGTGCCGCCGTCTCGCTCTGGGAGACGGCGAGCATCGCCCGGCCGTAGCGGGAGAGCTTGAGATTGTGGGTGGCGAGCGTCGCCAGGAACAGCGTCACCGCGAGCACGCCGTAGAAGGCGAAGCCGGAGATGCGATAGCCGAAGATGTTGGGGCGCGGGATGGAGGAGAGGCCCGTGGTGCCGCCGGTGAGCGACTGCCACTCGATGGCGACGTTCTCCACGATGATGCCGAAGGCGATGGTGACGACGGCGAGATACACCCCGCGCACCCGCACCGTGGGATAGGCCAGCAGCACGCCGAACACCCCGGAGACGATCGCGGCGGCGATGCTGGCGCTCAGCATGTCGAAGCCGAGCCGCACCGCGAGGATCGCGCCGGTGTAGGAGCCGAGCGCGAACAGGCCCGCCTGGCCGAGCGAGACGAGGCCGGTGAGGCCCACCAGAACGTTCAGGCCCACGGCGATGACGCCGTAGATCAGGAACAGCATGAACAGGCGCAGTTCGTACTCGTTGCCGGCGGTGAGCGGCACCGCGACCAGGATCGCGGCGAAGACGAGGAAGCCGAGGGCGGTGAGGTGTCTCATACCTTAAGCACCTCCCTTTTGCCGAACAGGCCCTGCGGAAACACGAGAAGAACCAGGATCATGGAGGAAAAGCCGATGATTTCGCGGGCGGCGGTGGAGATGTAGCCCTCGACGAATTTCTCCATCACGCCGAACAGCAGGCCGGCGATCACCACGCCGGGCGCGGAGGTGATGCCGCCGATGATGGCGACCGCGAAGCCCTTCAGCCCCAGCAGCGTGCCCATGGTGGCGGAGACCTGGATCACCGGCGCCACCAGGATGCCGGCGGCCGCCCCGAACAAAGCGGCGAGCCCGAAGGAGAGGGCGACGATGCGGTTCACGTCGATGCCCATGAGCGCGGCGGCGCGCTTGTCATGGGCCACGGCCTGCATGGCGCGGCCGACCAGCGTGTGTTTCTGCATGAATTTGAGGCCGACCATGGCGAGGATCGCGACCAGGGGGATCAGCAATTCCTGCGGATAGACGCCGGCGCCGAGAATGTGCACGGCCTTCTCCACCCCCGGCGAGGGCAGGGGCCGGGAGAAGCCGCCGAACTGCATGGTGGCGAGGCTCTCGATCATGATGCCGACCGCGATGGTGGTGAGCATCCAGCCGATCGAGGTGGTGCCGCCGGTGAACGGGCGCACCGCGAAGCGTTCCAGCAGCACGCCGAACACCGCGCCCGCAACCACCCCGAGCCCGCAGGCGAGCCACAGCGGCAGGCCCGCATCCACCCCGAGCACGGCGAGCACCGCGCCGATCATCAGCGTGTCGCCATGGGCGAAATTCACCGCCTTGGCGGCGGTCCACATGATGTGGAACCCGAGCGCGACGAGCGCATAGATGCCGCCGATGGCGAGGCCGGAGAGGGTGTATTGAATGAAGGTGGTCATTGCGCTGCCCGTGTGTTGGCCGCTGTTGCTGATGTCCTGGTCGTGCCGCGCGGCCCGCTCCCCACCCCTCCCCCGCACGCGGGGGAGGGAGCAGGATGCGCTTGGCTTTGGCATTCCTCCGAAACCTCCTGAGGCCTTGCGCTCCGCGTCCCCTCTCCCGCGTGCGGGGGAGGGCGAGGGAGGAGGAAGGCCGGGGAGGGCCGGGCCCTCCGGAGGAGAACGACCAGGGGCCCGCAGGACCTCAGTTGGTCTTGCCGTATTTGGTCTGCTCGATGGGCAGCAGCTTGCCGTCCACCCACACCGTCAGCTTGTAGTATTTCGGCAGGATCGCGTCCTGGCGTTCCGGGTCCTTGGCGTCGAAGGCGGGCTTATATTCGGCCACCAGACCGTCCATGTTCACCGTGTAGAGGGCGTCGTGCACCTTCTTCCAATCGAAGGCGCCGGCCTTCTCGATGGCGGCGGCGATGATGTAGACCGCGTCATAGGCATTGGCGACGCCCGACGGCATCTTCACGTCGGAGGGCTGCTTCAGGCCGTACTTGGCCTGCAGCTTGTCCCACAGCGCCTTCTTCTTGGGGTCCATGTCGCCCATGAAGGTGTAGGTCTGGATCACTTCCACGCCGTCGGCCAGCGGGCCGGCCAGCTCGCCGAGATTGCCGGCGATGCCCCAGGCGCCGATGACGGTGGGCTTGTAGCCGACCTTGTCCATGGAACGCAGGATCTGGTTGCCCTCGCGATCGAGCGCCCAGAACAGCACCACGTCGGCCCCGGCGTCGCGGGCGCGGATCACCTGCGGGCTCATGTCCTGGTCGTTCCAGTTGAAGGTTTCGGCGGCCACCAGCTCCTTGCCGGCCTTGGCCATGGCGTCCTTCACGTCCGGCAGGGCGCCGTTGCCCCAGCCGGTGTTCTCGTAGAAGAACGCGATCTTGCCGGTCTTGGAGGCCTTCAGCGCCTGCTCGACGAGGAAGCGCGCCACCCATTTGTCCTTCGCCGAGACGCGGAACATGTAATTGGGATTGGCGCCGTTTTCGATCGCCTTCGTATTGGCGGCGAGCACGCCCACATAGGGAATGCCGATTTCGTTCACCGGCTCGGCCTGGGCGACCGCGACGGTGGAATGATAGCCGCCGAGGATGGCGACGCACTTGTCGGCGAGCGCGATGCGGCGGGTGTTGTCCACGCCGCGCGGCGGGGCGCCGGCATCGTCATATTGCACGAAGCTGAGCTTCTTGCCGAGCACGCCGCCCTTGGCGTTGATCTCGTCGATGGCGATTTCGGCGCCCATCTTGATGGCGGCACCGCCGAACGCGGCGGGGCCGGTGGTGGCGGCGGAATTGCCGATGCAGGGCTGCTGCTGCGCCATCGCCAGCGTGGACGACAGGCCGAGCATCACCGTCGCGGCCATCAGCTGGCCACGTAAAAAGCTGTGTGAAGGCATGTATTTATTCTCCTGTTGTCTACAGGATGTGTGGGCATTTCGCCCCTGTTCCCATCTGCACAATAAAGCTACCGACAAGTCCTGCCCATCGACAAAGATGATTTTCCAATCGGCGATATAGGGTGCGCCTATGAAGGCATTTTATAGGCAGAAGTGATGCTCTCTATAATGACATAACTAATTAAAAAATAACATTTTTTCATAAAATGCTGCCCATAGTTTAAGCAGCTTGGCGCTTGGGAAGTCGTTTGACAAATCGAGTCCCCTCGTGAGAATTCAGGGCTTGCAAAGGTGGTCTATGGATCTTCGCCAGCTCAAATACTTCGTCCAGATTGCGGAAAGCGGAAATTTCTCGCGTGCCGCGGAAATCCTGCGGGTCGCTCAGCCCTCCCTGAGCCAGCAGATGAAAAACCTGGAGGATGAACTGGGCGTCGACCTGCTGGTGCGCCATGCGCGCGGCGTGACCCCTACGGAAATCGGCCAGCAACTCTACGATCACGCCCGCCGGATTCTCCAGGAGGTGGACCGGGTGAAGGATGTGGTGCGCTCGCAATCGGCGAACCCGTCCGGCCGCGTCTCCGTGGGCCTGCCCACCTCCGCCTGCCGGGGCCTGTCCATTCCCCTCATCAACGCCCTGGCCGTGCACCAGCCCAACATCACCTTGCATGTGGTGGAGGCGATGACCGGCTATCTGGACGAATTCCTCCAGCTCGGCCGGCTGGACGTGGCGCTGCTGTACGACCACAAGGCTTTCGAGCACGTGGCCTGGACCGAGATGATGGTCGAGGACCTGATGCTGTTCGTTCCGCCCGGCCATCCGCTGGCGGCGGAAGGCGAGGTTTCCTTCAAGCGCATGTTCGAATTGCCGATCGTGCTGCCGGGCCGGCCCAACGTGCTGCGCACGGTGGTGGAGCAGTTCGCCGCCCGCCACGATGTGGTGCCCGCCGCCATGGATTGCGACAGCCTGCCGGCCATCGCCAAGCTGGTGCGCCAGTCCACGGCGTTCGCGATCATGCCGCATTTCGCCCTGACCGAGGAGATGGCGCGCGGCGAGATGGTGGCGGTGCGGATCGTCGATCCCACCCCCTCCTGGCGGCTCTCGGTGGTGGTGTCCCAGCGCACCATGAACGTGCGCGGCAGCGAGGCGGTGGCGCAGGTGATGGCCGATGTCATCGCCGGCATGGTGGAGGCCGGCGTCTGGCGCGCCCGCCTGCGCGCCGAGAAAACCCGCGGGGAGCTGTCCCGCGCGCTGGCCAAATAGGCGGCGGCGAAACGGGCGCCGGCCACGGGCCGCACGGGTGGCTCGGCGGGCGCGGGTGCGTTTGGCGGACGGATTTCCCATGCGCCGAAATGTTGAGCGAACGTTCGCCCGAAATCGCGGTGTCATCGGCCCGAGAACCGCGGAGAAGGCTCTTTAAACCGCGGTTCGTCCGCCGCAAGTCCTTGGTTTCACGTGAAACATTTGCGCGGCATGCGGCAAGTGCGCAACGTCGGGTACCGCCGTGTCAGGCGCGCTCCAGGGCGCGCTGCACATATCGCACCCCGAGTTCCGGGCTGGTGAGGATGGGGATGGAAAAGCCGTTATCCCCCTGGTCCTCAAGGGCGCGCGCCATGGAAGCCTGGGCCAGCACCACCACGTCCGCCTTCGGCGCAATGGCGGCGAGTTCCGCCCGCACCAGCGCGTCATGTCCGGCCCGGTCTCCTGCCGCCAGGCGGGCGAACGCGCCCGCGCATACGCCGCTCGTCAGCGTCACCCGCACCCCCGCCTGGGCGGCGTGGCGCTTCAACAGGTCGGTGGTGGGAACGAGGGTGGTGGAGAGCGTGGCCAGCACTCCGATGCGGGTGCCTTTCTCCAACGCCGCCAAGGCCATGCCGTCGTCGACCCGGAACAGCGGCACCGGGCAGAGCGGGATCGCCGCATCCACCGCCGGCCCGAGGGAGGAGCAGGTGACGAGCACCGCATCCGCGCCCCCATCCACCGCCGACCACACAGTGCCGGCCAGCCGGCGCATGGTGAGGCGGGAGAGCTCGCCCGCGCGGATGGTATTCCGCAGCAGGCTTTCATCCACGATGTTGAAGGTTTCCCAGCCGGGCAGGTACTGGCGGGTCAGTTGCTCGAACACCGGCACCAGGCCTGCGACCGTGTGGATGAGCGCCAGGGTGCGCGAGGTGGGCGACGGCATCGTCATCGTGGAGCGGCCCTGCCTATTTGGGGAATGCGGTGTTCAGCTCGTCGATCTGCGCCTGGGTGAGCAGGCGCGGATTACGATTCTGCAGCAGCACCAGCAGCTTGGCGGTTTCCTCCAGCTCCTCGGCGGCATAGACCGCGGTCTGCAGGTCCTTTGCGGTCACCACCGGCCCGTGATTGGCGAGCAGAACGGCGGCGCATTCCCCGTTCTCTTCGCGGATCATGGTGCCCATGGCCGGGTCACCCGGCCGCACATACGGCAGCAGGCGCACCTTGCCGACCCGCATCACCACATAGGGCGTGAGCGGGGCGATGCAGTCGGCGGGGTCGATCTCCGGCAGGCAGGAGAGCGCGGTCGCATAGGTGGAATGCAGGTGCACCACCGCGCCGGTGCCGGGGCGCGTTTCATAGAAGGCCCGATGGAGGAACACTTCCTTGGAGGGCTTGTCGCCGGAAACATGGTTCCAGTTCCGGTCGAGCTTGGAGATGCGGCCGGCCTCCAGAAAACCGAGGCAGGAATTGGTCGGGGTGATGAGCACCCCGTCCTCGACCGCGACGGAGATGTTCCCCGCCGAACCCACCGAATAGCCGCGCTCGAACAGCGAGCGCGAGAGGCGCACCAGGAGATCGCGGGTGGCGGCTTCTGCCATGGCTCAGGCTCCCGCCGTTCCGGCGATGGCGCCGAGCGCCTTGCCGAAGAAATCGGGCGCGCCGAAATTGCCGGACTTGAGCGCCATCCCAAGGCCGGTGCCATCTTCCGCCACCAGAACCGGCACGCCGGGGTCGATCTCCGGACCGATGCGGAACGAGGTGACGCCGAGCGCCGAGACCACGGCGCCGGAGGTCTCGCCGCCGCCCACCACGATGCGCCGCATGCCGGCGTCGTAGAGCGCCTTGGCGGTCTGCGCGAAGATGCCGTCCAGCTTGTGGGCGACCTCGGTGCGTCCGTATTTTTCCTGCAGCGCCGCCACCTGCTCGGGCTTCGAGGAGGAATAGACCAGCGGCGCGTTACCGGGGTTCGCCTGGATGAAGGCGACGAGATCGCCGGCGGTGATGGAGCCGTCCATCACCTTGTCCACGTCGATGGCGAGCACCGGGTGGTCCTTGCGGTGGATCTCGATCTGCTGGAGCGTGGCGCGCGAGCAGCTTCCGACCAGCACCGCTTCCGGGCCACCGATCAGTTCGACCGCCGGGTTGCCGCCCTTGGCAAGGCCGGCCTTGATGAAGTTGCGCGGCAGGCCGAGCGCGATGCCCGAGCCGCCGGTCATCAGGCGGGCATCGGCGCAGGCGGCGGCGATGGCGAGCAGATCGGCATTGGTCAGGGCATCGACAATGACGAGCCGCTCGCCCTTCTCCGCCGCCGCGGCGAGGCCCGCACGGATCGCTTCCGGGCCGCGCTGGAGCACCGTCCAGTCCACCAGCCCGACCGGGTCCTTGCACTGAAGCTGCAGCCAGCGCCGCAGATCGGCATCGGTCATGGGGTTGAGCGGATGATGCTCCATGCCGGAATCGTTCAGCAGCCGGTCGCCGACGAACAGATGGCCCTTGTAGATGGTGCGCCCGGCATCGGGGAAAGCGGAGCAGGCGATCACGCCCTTCTCGCCGAGCCGCTGCGCCAAAGCCTCGCCCACCGGGCCGATATTGCCTTCGGGGGTGGAATCGAAGGTGGAGCAATATTTGAAGATCACCTGGCGGCAGCCCTGCGCCTCCAGCCAGTCGAGCGCCGCCAGCGACTGGGCCACCGCCTCGGGCGCCGGAATGGAGCGGCTCTTCAGCGAGATGACGCAGGCTTCCACGTCATCCGCCGCCGGAACGGTGGGAATGCCGAGATATTGCACCGTCTTGAGGCCGCCTTCCGGCGCTAGTCCCTTGGCGATGGTGTTGGCGATGTCGCTCGCCCCGGTGAAATCGTCGGCGATAACTCCAAGCAGCATGGCAGGCACTCTCTGAGCGGTGGCGTGGGGCGGCGGAGGGGCCTCCGCCGCCGGTCAGGCGTTTTCCTTCAGGACCGCGCGCTTGGCCTTCACCAGAGCGGCGAGGCAGCGGTCGCGCCACGCCTTGCGGGCATCGAGCTTGTCCGCAGGAGTCTTCGCGCGCCGCTGCGCCTCGACCTGCGCGACAAGCGCTTCGCTCCACGGGCGCGGGTCGGCCTGTTCCTTAGCGAGATCGTAATACATGGGTCCGAGCTTCGCGCAATAATCGGCGACGCCGCCCTGGGCATTCAGGTCGATGGTTTCGAACGGGCCCATGAAGAACCAGCGCAGGCCGAGCCCCTCGGAGATGGCGGCATCCACGTCGGTGGCGGAGACGATGCCGTCTTCCACCAGGCGGAACGCCTCGCCCAGCACCGCGCTCTGCAGGCGGTTGACCACGAAGCCGGCGATCTCGCGGTTGAGGCGGATCGGCACCTGTCCCACGGCCTTCATCAGCGCATCGGTGCGCTCCACGACGCGCGCGGCGGTCCAGGGGGCGGGGATGATCTCCACCAGCGGAATCAGGTGCGGCGGGTTGATGGGGTGGGCCACCACGCAGCGCTCGCGGCCCTCGATGTCGGCGGTGAAGGAGGAGGCGGGCAGGCCGGAGGTGGAGGAGGCGATCACCGCGTCCGCCTTCACCAGCTTGGCCAGTTCCTTGTAGAGCGCCTGCTTGATGGGAAGGCGCTCCGGCGCGCTTTCCTGGATGTAGTCGGCATCGCGCACGGCCTCGGCGAGGCTGCCGGCGGGCTTCAGGCGGGCGAGCACGGCGGCCGGGGTCTCGCCGTTCAGCAGGCCCTGTTCGGCAAGGCCGGGGGCAGCGCCGGCGGCAAAATCGAGCGCCGCCTGGAGGGAAGCGGGAGAGGGATCGTAGAGCGTCACGTCGAAGCCGGCGCGCGCGAATACGAGGCCCCAGGAGCCTCCCACAAGGCCACAGCCGACAAGAGCGATTTTCGTCATCTGGGAATGTCCCGGTTGGAAGATGAAGCCGGCGGCGGACGGCGCCGCCGGTTCGGGAGAGGCGGCGAGCCGCCGGGCATTACGCCGAGGCCGCGAACCCGCCGAGATAGGCGGCGCGCACCTGGTCGTTGTTCCACAATTCATCGGGCTTGCCGGACACCAGCAGGGCGCCGGCCTCCAGCACATAGCCGCGGTCGGCGACCGAGAGCGCCATGTTCGCGTTCTGCTCCACCAGCAGCACGGTGGTGCCGCGCTCGCGGATCTGGGCGATGATGCGGAACACCTGCTGCACGATCTTCGGCGCGAGGCCGAGCGAGGGCTCGTCCAGCAGCAGCAGCCGGGGCTTGGCCATCAGGCCGCGCGCCACCGCCACCATCTGCATCTGCCCGCCGGAGAGGGTCCAGCTATAGGCGTGTTCCAGGCGCTGCAGGTCGGGGAAGAAGGCGAACATCTCGTCGGCCTCCCGCTCCAGCTGGGCGCGGCTGACGCCCGAGCGGTTGGAAGAGCCGAGCAGGATGTTGTCGCGCACCGTGAGGCCGGGAAACAGGCGCCGACCCTCCGGCACATGGGCGATGCCGAGGCGCGCGATGGCGCCGGTCTTCATGCCCAGGATCGAGGTGCCGGCGAAGGTGATTTCGCCGGAGGTGTTGGGCATCAGCCCGGAGATCGAGCGCAGCGTGGTGCTCTTGCCGGCGCCGTTGGAGCCGAGCAGGGCGACGATCTCGCCCTCGTTCACGGTGAGGTTCAACCCCTTGAGGACGTCGCTCGCGGTGTAGCGCGCGGTGAGCCCCTTGATCTCAAGCAGCTTCATTTTGCGGCTCCCCCAGATAGGCGGCGATGACTTCGGGATGGCTGAGCACGGACTTGGGATCGCCGTCGGCGATGCCGCGGCCGAAGTTCAGCACCGTGATGCGGTCGGCCACCTGCTCGATCAGCTTCATGTCGTGGTCGATGATGACGATGGTCAGTCCATGGCCCTTCAGGCGCTTGAGCAGCTCCGCCATCTCGCCCTTCTCGGTCAGGTTGAGGCCCGCGGCGGGCTCGTCCAGCAGCAGGATTTCCGGCGAGCCGGCGAGCGCTCGGGCGATCTCCACATAGCGCTGGTGGCCGTAGGGCAGATCACCCACCGGCAGATGCGCGACATTGCGCAGGCCGACGAAGTCGAGCGCGGCCAGCGCCCGCTCCACCGTGGCATCCGAGCCGGAGATATCGTTTCCGGGGCGCTCGGCGCCGATGGTGACATTTTCCAGCACCGACAGGCCGCGGAACACGCGGATGTTCTGATAGGTGCGGCACATGCCGCGCTTGGTGCGCTCGTGGGGCGGCAGGGCGGTGATGTCCTGGCCCAGCAGCTTCACCCGGCCCGCCGTCGCCACATAGAGGCCGGTGATGACGTTGAGCATGGTGGTCTTACCCGAGCCGTTGGGCCCGATCAGCGCGTGCACCGAACCCTTGCGGACCTTGAAGTCCACGCCGTCGAGGGCCTTGAGGCCGCCGAAATGCTTGGCGAGCCCGGTCACATCCAGCACCACGTCGGCCGACATGGTGCCGGTGCGGCTGAGCAGGGGCAGGGGCGTCACCGGGCTGGTGTCGGCGGGGGCGGGCTTGAAGAAGCGGTCGGTCAACAGCCCCCACACGCCACGCGGCAGGAAGATCATGATCGCGATCACCGCCGCGCCGTACACGGCCAGATAGGCCTGGCGCAGGAAGCGCAGCCATTCCGGCAGCAGCACCAGCAGCACCGTGCCCAGCAAGGCGCCGATGGGGGACTGCACTCCGCCCAGCAGCGCCATGGTGAGAAGAACGATGGATTCGTTGAAGGTGAACTGGTCCGGGGAGATGTAGGAGAAGGCACCGGCGAACAGGCCGCCGCCGAGACCGCCGAGCGCGGCGCTGATGCCGAAGGCGACGGTCTTGGTGCGGAACACGTTGATGCCGCAGGTGGAGGCGGCGATCTCATTGTCACGCACCGCCTGCATGGCCCGGCCGAGGCGGCTGGTCTTCAGCAAAGCGGCATAGAGCGTGACCACCACCAGAAACACCATGCACAGGCCGAGATAGGTGGAGCCGCCCGAGAGATCGAGCGGGCCGATCACCGGCCGGGGCACGCCGGACACCCCGTCGGGGCCGCGGGTCAGGCTGATCCAATTGGTCAGCACCATGGTGACGATCATCTGGAAGCCGATGGTCACCATGGCGAGATAATGCCCGCCGAGCCGCAGGGAGGCGAAGCCCAGGAACATGCCGCCGAGGCCGGTCAGCACGACGCCCATGCCGAGCGCGACGAAGAAGGGGAGGCCGTAATCCACCGTGCCGAGGGCGACGCAATAGGCGCCGATGCCGAGGAACGCGGCCTGGCACAGGGCGAGCTGGCCGCAATAGCCCAGCACGATGACGACGCCGGCGACGGCGATCGCATAGGTCGCCGCCTGCATCATGATGTTGAGGTAATAGCCGTGGGTCGGCGCCACGAAGGCGATGGCGATCACCGCGAGGATGGCGATGCCGCCGAACAGGAGACCGCGGTTGCGGTGCGAGGCTGCGGTTTTCATGGGTGCCTCCTCACGCCTTCTCGGCGATGCGTTCGCCGAACAGCCCCTGCGGACGAACCAGCAGCACGGCGAGCAGCATCAGGAACGCGAACGCGTCCTTGTAGGGAACGGAGATGTAGGCGGCGCCCAGCGTCTCCACGATGCCGATCAGCAGGCCGCCGAAGATGGCGCCGGGGATCGAGCCGAAGCCGCCGATGATGTTGGCGGCGAAGGCCTTCAGCGCGATCAGCGGGCCGATGCCCACGGACACGAACAGGATCGGCGCCACCAGGATGCCGGCGAGGCCACCGAGGGCCGCGCTGTAGGCGAAGGTGCCGAGGATCATGGCGATGACCGGAATGCCGAGCAGGCTCGCCATTTCCTTGTCCTGCGAGGTGGCCTGCAATTTCTTGCCGACCATGGTCTTCTCGAACACCAGATATTGCAGCGTCACCAACGCGATGGTGACCGCGATGATGGAGAGATACTGGCTGTCCATGAAGATGTTGCCGACCAGGAAGCCGGAGCCGTCGAACAGGCCGGGCAGCACCTGCGGGCTCGGCCCGTAGGTGGCGAGGATCAGGTTCGACAGAAGAATGGTCGCGCCGATGGTGGAGATGATCACCGGGATCTGCCCGCGATCACGCAGCGGCCAATAGGTGATGCCGGCGAAGATCACGCCGAACACCGCCATCAGCACCACCGCCCCGATGAGGGCGATGGGATAGGGCACGCCGAAGCCGGCGAACAGGATGACCATGAAATAGGCGCCGAGCATGGAAAACTCGCCCTGCGCGAAGTTCACCACATTGGCCGAGCGAATGAGCAGAACGAAGCCGAGGGCGACCATGGCATAGATGCTGCCGATGCCGATCCCGGTGAATAGAAGCTGAGGAAGCAAGCTCATCGCCGATCCTGTGCGCGAGAGGGCGTAAGACATCCCGTGCCGGGCGCGCCTCAAACGGCGGGCCCGGCACGGGGTGTGAAAGCGATCAGGCGATCACTTGTCGAAGGCGATGTGGCGGTCGAAGACGATCTTGCCGTTTTCGTTCTTGACGATGTTGTAGCCGCGCAGGCCATCACCGTTTTCGTCGAAATTGTAGGTGCCTTCGGTGCCGGGGAAGTCCTTGATGGCGAGGATCGCCTCGCGGACCTTGGCGGGATCGGTGCTGCCGGCCTTCTTGATGGCTTCCGCCAGCAGGAGCACGGAATCATAGGTCCAGGCCGAGGTATAGTCGGGCGCGCGGCCGACCTTCTTGGAGAATTCCTCGAAATAGGCCTTGGCGAGCGGGTTGGCATCGGCGTTGAAATCGGCCACCGCATAGGTGCCGTAGAGCGCCGGGCCGGCCAGCTGCATGGCGGTGGTGGAGGCGACCGAGGCCGAGCCGACCCACGGGGCGGTCACGCCGAACTGCTTGAGCTGGCGGGCCAGCACGGCCACGTCGTTTTCAAACGGCGTGTAGGTGGCGATGATGTCGGCGCCCGACTGACGCACCGCGAGCACCACCGGGGTGAGGTCCGCCTGGCCGTTGTTGAAGCCCTGTACCAGCACCGGCTCGACGCCGAGCGCCTTCAACTGCTCGATCAGCGCCTTGGCGCCGTTTGAGCCAAACGCGTCGGTGGAGTGGAGCACCGCCCACTTCTTCTTCTTCAGCTGGTTGACGCCGAAATCGGCGATCACCTTGGCGGAATAGATGTCATTGGGACGGGCGCGGAACAGCCACGGATTACCCGAATGGGTCAGCGTGGGATCGGTGCCGCCGAAGAACACGGGGATGCCGGCCTTTTTCGCATCGGCCGAAATGGCGTTCACCTGGGTGGAACGCACGGAGGCAAGCACGGCGGCGAGATCGCCGCGGCTGACCAGACGGGAGAAGGCCAGGACGATGCCGGGATTGGTGGTCTGGTCATCCTCGATCACCAGCTCGAACTTCTTGCCGAGCACGCCGCCGGCAGCGTTCACCTTCTCGACGCCGAGCTTGGCGCCTTCGGTCTGGAGGTGGCCGATTTCGGCGGCCGGGCCGGTGAGCGGCGCGGTGAGGCCGATCTTGATGGTTTCCTGCGCCGAGGCAGCGCCGAAGGAACCCAGGAGGGCAGCGGCGGAAAGCAAGCCGATAGCCGTGCGGCGGGACAGGACCATATGTGTCTCCCTATATCCGATCCGATTTGATATCGGAATTGATGGCCGCGAACATGGCTGCTAGGATTTCCTGAAGTCAAGGGGATTGGCGTCCGTAAGTGGACATATCGTTGACTTTTTTGTCGTTATAAAGAGAAAACCCCTCAAAAACATATCTGGGGCGCCAAATGAGCAGTATCTATCAGATTTCCAAGCCCATACGCTTGGGTAGTGAAGTCTATGACATCCTGCTCAAGAAGTTGATGTCCCTAGAGATCCAGCCAGACGAGCGTATTGGGGTTGACGGGCTGGCACGGGAACTGGGGGTTTCGCAAACACCCATCCGTGAGGCGCTCTCTCAACTGGAGGTGCAGGGGCTGGTGGTGAAAGTCCACCTCTCCGGTTACCGCGCGGCCGCGCAATTAACGCGCAAGCAGTTCGACAATTTGTGCGAGCTTCGCCTGCTGATCGAGCCGCCGGCGGCCGCCAGGGCGGCCGTGCTCATGTCCGCGGAAGAATTGCAGGGGATAACGGGGCTGGCGGCGAAGATGCACGAGTCCAAGCCCGAGGATGCCCAAGCGGCCTATAATGCCTTCGCGCAGGAGGACGCCCGTTTCCACGCGGCGATCGCGAAGGCGAGCCAGAACGACCTGCTGCATGACATCATCACGCAGCAACGGGTTCAGCTGCACCTGTTCCGCCTGCGCTTCCATGCCCGCGTCACTCAGGACGCCATCGTCGAGCACGCGCGGATCCTGAACGCCTTCAGCCAGAAAGACGCCGACGGCGCCGCCGCCGCCATGCGCATCCACATCGAAAATGCGCATGCCCGGTTCAAGACGGTGTTCGAGGGGTGACGCCGGACAGGCAATGAACCTTCCGGCCCGACGCGTGTTCATCCCGCAGGGGAGCAAGCTGCGAGGATGTCATGCCTGCAAAATCCAAAGCCCAACAGATGGCCGCCGGCGCCGCCCTTTCCGCCAAGCGGGGCGAGACCGCAAAGGGAGACCTGAAAGGCGCGTCGCGCTCCATGGCGGAGTCCATGAGCGAGGCCGAGCTTGAGAAAATGGCTTCGACCAAACGGAAGGGAAAGCCGGAGCACGTCTCCAAGCGCTGAGGTCCGGCCGCGCTTGGGCAGACGGCGGCGCAGAACCAAGACGCGGGTCCCTCCAGCGCTACGACCGCTGCGATATGCCGGGCCGGCAGCGCAGGCAGGCGCGGAAGCCCGCGCTCTCGGCCGCTGTCCCATCGGCCATGAAGGTTACGTGCTCCCGTCGCGCCCGCGGCGAGGGACAGGACGGCCGGCAATAAATCCCCGTGGTCCGCACGCAATAGACGAAAGCGCCGTCTTGCGTGCGATCGCGGGCCTCGACCGCGCGCCACATGGCCTCCGCCGAGCTGGGTTCTTCGCTGCGCATGGGATGCTCCGGGGCGTGTGTCTCCAGGGGCTTGATACGCCCCGCCCCGCGCGTTCGCAGCCCGATTTGGACGGGCTCCGCCATCCGGTCACGCGCTTGCGATATCGACCGGGCGGTCGTCCCGCGCTATACCCCGCGCCATGCAGCCGATCCTCTCCATCAGCCATCTGTCCAAGACCTATGCGTCCGGCCACGTGGCCCTCAAGGACGTCTCCCTCGATATCAGCCGCGGCGAGATTTTCGCTTTGCTTGGCCCCAACGGGGCGGGCAAGACGACGCTGATCTCCATCGTCTGCGGCATCGTCAATCCCAGCGGCGGCACGGTCACGGTGGATGGCGCCGACATCCTCAAGGACTATCGCGCCGCCCGCAGCCAGATCGGCCTCGTGCCGCAGGAACTCACCACCGACGCCTTCGAGAGTGTGTGGGGCACGGTGAGCTTCAGCCGGGGGCTGTTCGGCAAGAAGCCCAATCCGGCGCATATCGAGAAGGTGCTGCGGGACCTGTCCCTCTGGGACAAGAAGGACAGCAAGATCATGACGCTGTCCGGCGGCATGAAGCGGCGCGTGCTGATCGCCAAGGCGCTGTCCCACGAGCCGCGCATTCTGTTCCTCGACGAGCCGACCGCGGGCGTCGACGTGGAACTGCGCCGCGACATGTGGCGGGTCATGCGGGTGCTGCGCGATTCCGGGGTCACCATCATCCTCACCACCCATTACCTGGAAGAGGCGGAGGAGATGGCGGACCGGGTCGGCGTGATCCGCAAGGGCGAGCTGATCCTGGTGGAGGAGAAGCGCACGCTGATGCGCAAGCTCGGCAAGAAGCATCTCACCCTGCAGCTCGCGGCGCCGCTCGATTCGATCCCGTCATCCCTGTCCGCCCATCAGCTGGCCCTGTCCGCCGATCGTTCGGACCTGATCTACACGTACGAGGCGGACGGCGAGCGAACCGGCATTGCCGACCTGCTGCGCGATCTCGCCGGGGCGGGCATCGCCTTCAAGGATCTGCACACGGAGCAAAGCTCGCTGGAGGACATCTTCGTGAGCTTGATGAGGGACGCGCAATGAACATCTATGCCATCCGCGCGATCTACATCTTCGAAATGGCCCGCACCGGGCGCACGTTGCTGCAATCCATCATCTCGCCGGTGCTGTCCACGTCGCTCTATTTCGTCGTCTTCGGCTCGGCGATCGGCTCGCATATGGCTCAGATCGGCGGGGTCAGCTATGGCGCGTTCATCGTGCCGGGCCTCATCATGCTGGGCCTGCTGACGCAGAGCATCTCCAACGCCTCGTTCGGCATCTATTTTCCGCGCTTCGTCGGCACCATCTACGAACTGCTGTCGGCGCCGGTCTCGGCGGTGGAGATCGTGATCGCCTATGTGGGCGCGGCGGCCTCGAAATCCATCATCCTCGGGCTGATCACGCTGGGCACGGCCTCGCTGTTCGTCGACCTGCACATCGTGCATCCGTTCTGGATGCTCTCCTTCCTGGTGCTGACGGCGGTCACGTTCTCCCTGTTCGGGTTCGTGATCGGCATCTGGGCCGACAATTTCGAGAAGCTGCAGCTGGTGCCGCTGCTGATCGTCACGCCGCTGACCTTTCTCGGCGGCAGCTTCTATTCCATCGACATGCTGCCGCCGTTCTGGCGCACCGTCACGCTGTTCAATCCCGTGGTCTATCTGGTGAGCGGGTTTCGCTGGAGCTTTTTCGGCATCTCCGACGTGGGGGTGGAGATCAGCCTCGCCATGACCCTGCTGTTCCTGTGCATATGTCTCGGCATCGTCATGTGGATGTTCAAGACCGGCTATCGCCTGAAGAGCTGATCCCCGCCTCCATGGCCCGCCCGTTCAGGCGGCGAGCTCCGCCGGGGCGGAGGCATCGCAGAAGCGGGCGAGGATGCCGGCGAGTTCGCGTGCGGCCTCTCCCGCGTGCGGGGCAAGGCATAAGGCCAGTTCGGCGTCGGCCACATCGGGCAGCCCCTCGGCCCGCCCGAGCTGGCGATGCGCGGGGGTGAGGCTGCGCCGTTCCAGCAGCGCGATGCCAAGCCCGCCTGCCACTGCCGCCTTTACGCCCATGAGGTTGGGGCTTTCATAGGCGATCCGCCAGGTGAGGCCTGCCGCCTCCAGGGCATGGATGGCCCGGTTGCGATAGATGCAGCCTTGCGGGAACGCCACCAGAGGCACGGGGGCGAGCGGGGGAATATCGTCGTCGGCGGCGGCGATCCAGATCAGGTGCTCGGGCCATACGGCGAGAGCTTCGGCGGGCGCCGGCTCGCGCTTCAGCAGGGCGATGTCGAGATCGCTGCGGGCAAGATCCGCCGCAAGGTCCCGCGACATGCCGCATCGTACGGAAAGCCGCACGTCGGGCCGCGCCCGGGCAAAGGCCGCAACCGTACGGGTCAGCGGGATCAAGGCGAAATCGTCGGGGATGCCGACGCGCACCATGGTCTGCGGCGCTTCCTGGCGCAGCGCGGCCTGCGCCTCGCTGCTCAGCGCCAGGATGCGGCGGGCATAGCCGATCAGCCGCTCGCCCTCCTCTGTGAGCCGCACGCCCCGCCCTCCGCGATGGAACAGCGCGCAGCCGGCCGCTTCCTCAAGCCGGCGGATCTGCTGGCTCACGGTGGACTGGGTGCGGTGGACGCGTTCGCCGGCACGGGTGAAGCCGCCGGCATCCACCACGCTGACAAAGGCCCGCAGGAGATCAAGGTCCAGCATGGTGGGTCATTCATTCGTGTTTCCACTATTAGAGATCATGACATTTAATTTTTCAATGCGCGTTTCTGCCGGTAAGAACGCGGCGCAAGCACAGCCGGCTGGCCCGGAAGTGCCAAGGATTCCTCGTCATGAAACCCACCGCCGCCGCCCCGATTTCCGCTGCGTCCGCACCGGCCGCTGCGACGCCGGCGCTCGTCGCCTTGTTCTGCGTGCTGTGGAGCTCGGCTTTTGTCTCGGCCAAGATCGCGGTGGTGGATTGCCCGCCGCTGCTGCTGCTGGCGGTGCGGTTCCTGCTCGCCGGCGCGATCCTGCTGGTGGGCTGCGCCCTCACCGGCCGGCTGAAGCCGATCTCGCGCCGCGAACTCGCGATGCTGGGCCTATCCGGAGTGTTGAACAACGCGGTCTATCTCGGTTTCAGCTTCGTCGGCATCTCGACCGTCTCCTCGGGGTTCGCCGCCGTGATCATCAGTGCGAACCCGCTGCTGGTCGCCTTCCTGGCCGGGCCTGTGCTTGGCGAGCACCTCACCCGCCGCAAGCTGTTGGGGCTGGTTCTCGGCCTCGTGGGGGTGGTGGTGGTTCTGCGCTCGCGGATCGGCGGCGGGCATGAGGACGTGGTCGGCACGCTGTTTGTGTTCGCGGCCCTGGTGGCGCTCTCGGCGGGAACGCTGGTCTACAAGCGGGTGCGCACGTCCGCCGATCTGTTCATGGCGAGCGGTGTCCAGAGCCTGGCCGGCGGGCTCGCGCTGCTGCCGCTCGCCCTCGCCACCGAGAGCGTGAGCGCGGTAAACCTGACGCCTGCGCTGGTGGGCTCGTTCGCCTACATGGTGCTGGCCGTCTCCATCGGCGGATATAGCCTGTGGTACTTTATCCTCGGCCGCGCCAGCGCCACCGAGGCGAGCGCGCTGCACTTCCTCATGCCGCCGCTCGGGCTGCTGTTCGGCTGGCTGCTGCTGGGCGAGCACGTGCCGCTGCTCGATCTCGCCGGCATCGTGCCGATCGCGCTCGGCATCCGTCTTGTGACGCGGTGAGCTTCAGGAGAAGGCGGCGTCCGCCTTCGCGCCGATCTCGTCCGCGTCGAGGCCAAGCGCCTGCAGCGTCTCGACCATATGCGCCGGGAGGGGCGCGCTGACGTCCAGCTTCGGACCATTCTTCGCCACCGGCAGGACGATGCGGCGCGCATGCAAATGCAGCATGGGCCCGCCGGGAAGGCGCGAGGCGCCGCCGTAAATCGCGTCGCCCAGGATCGGGAAACCGAGATGGGAGACGTGCGCGCGCAATTGATGGGTGCGTCCCGTCACGGGGGAGAGGGCGAGCACGCTCAACCCCGCGCCGCGATGGAGCACCCGCCAGTCGGTGATGGAATCGAGTGCGCCGGGCGACCCCTTCGGCACCGCCTGCATCCACCAGCCGCGATGGGGCGAGCGCTTGGCGAGCGGCTGGTCGATGCGGCCTTCGTCCGCCTCCGGCGCGCCCTTGGTGAGCGCCACATAGATCTTGTCCACCTGCCCGGTGGCGAACAATTTGTTCAGCAACGCCAGCGCCTTGGCATGACGGCCGAGGACCAGGCAGCCCGAGGTGTCCTTGTCCAGCCGGTGGGCCAGCTCGGGCGCGCGCGGCAGGCCGAAGCGCAGGCCGTTCAGGTGGTCGTGCAGCGTTTCCCCGCCCTTCGGGCCGGGATGCACCGGCAGGCCCGCCGGCTTGTCCAGCACCAGCACCATGCCGTCGCGATGCAGCACGCGGGCCGCGAGGGGGGATTGGAAGTCCGCGGGGGCGGCGGGGGCGGGATTCATCGGCGGTGTTTCGGGCTGGAGACGATGCGCCCGCATAGCACGATTTTAACCGCGCGGGGCCCGGGTCCCGCTCAACCTGCCGCGCCGCAGCAAAAACACACGCGATTCAAGCCTCTTAGCTGTTGCGCGGTGTCATGACGGCGCGGTGAAGGCGTGGCACTGTCGGCCATCTGTCTATGGAAGGGAGCTTCGGCCATGGCCCATACGAGAAAGAACGAGCGCCGCGTGCTGTCGGATGCCGAGCTGGAGTTCGTGGACAAGGCCCGCCATCCGGCGCTCGCCGAGATGCCCCATGCCGAACTGCATGCGCTCATCGGCCATCTGCGGGAGCGGCGGGACCGGGCGCAGACCATCGCCAACGGCCAGCGCCGGGCCTTGCGAGGCAAGGGGCCGGGCGATGTGCGCTACGACAAGGCCGATCTCGGCAACCGGCAGAAGGCCTCGGTGCTCACCGACGCGCTCACCCGCGCCCGCCGCGAGATGACCCGCCGCACCGAGAAAGCCGCCCGCGAGGAGCTGATGGCCAATGCCCGCCATGCTTTGGCGCTGAAGCAGGCGGCCGGCGGGCCGCACCATCCCGACGGCGGCCCCACCGCCAACGAGGGCATGCGCGCCAAGTCCCGCAAGCGCGTCGATTCCCTCTCGCGCCCGGCCGAGGCGGGGCGGGTGACGAAATTCGTCGCCACCGCCCAGGCGAAAAAGGACAATCGCTGAGGTCGACGGGCGCTCCGCCGGCCGTCCGGTGCGGCGGAGCGCCTGCAAATGCTGGCGGCGCGCTTAAAATGTTTCACGTGAAACAATGGCTTAGCGAAGACGAACAGCGGTTTACGGGGGCTTCGCCGCGCCTTTCCGGCCGATGAAACCGCCGTTTCGGGCGAAATTCGCGCGATGAATTCCGGCAACCGGCGAAATGCCCGCCGGCGCCCCTAGTCGGCGAGTTCCAGCCGCAGGTCCAGGGTGGAGCGCTTGCCGAGGTCGTCGAAATGGGCGGCGAGAAAATCCTCCGCCGCCTGCCGGCCCATGTCCCGCAGATGCTGCAGGAAGGCCCATTCGGCATTGAGCTTGGAGGAGAGGTCGAAATCCACCAATTGGTCGGAGCCGATGCGGTGCAGGCGCACCCGCCGGTAGCCCGAGCCGCCCAATGTCCAGCGGGTCAGCAGCCCCTGCTCGATCAATTGGGTGGCGTGGTCGATGGAACGCAATTGGGAGAGCAGCGAGGCGTTGAAGGTGATCTCGTTGATGCGGTTCTGGATCTCCGCCGCCGTGCGGGGCGTCTGCTCGCGCACCACGGGATTGATCTGCACCAGCACGATGTCGTCCGCGTCCACCTTCTCATAGAGCGGAAACAGCGGGGGATTGCCCATATAGCCGCCGTCCCAATAGGGCACGCCGTCGATCTCCACCGCCTGGAACAGGAACGGCAGGCAGGCCGAGGCCATCACCGCGTCCGCCGTCATCTCGGCATGGCCGAAGATGCGCGCGCGCCCCGTGTGCACATTGGTGGCGGAGATGAACACCTTCACGTCCGAGGCGCGGATCGCTGCGAAGTCCACATGGGCGTCGATGATCTCGCGCAGCGGATTGATGTTCAGCGGGTTGAAATCATACGGGGAAAAGAACCGGCTCGCGACTTCGAGCGCGAGATAGGCCGGGTTCTTGGCGAGCGACCAGTTTCCCATCAGCCGGTCGAAGGCCGAGCGCTGGATCGGCGACATGCGCCCGTCGCGGGAGACGTCGCGCCAGAACTGGGTCAGCGCGCCGCGCGCCTGCTCGCGGTCGCCCTTGGCGAGGCCCGAGGCCAGCACCACGGCGTTCATCGCGCCGGCGCTGGTGCCGGAAATGCCGGAGATGACCAGCCGCTCTTCCTGGAGAATGCGGTCCACCACGCCCCAGGTGAAGGCGCCATGGGCGCCGCCCCCCTGGAGCGCGAGGGAGATCTGCTTGGCGCCGGAAGGCTTTGCGCCCGCGCCTCTGGCGGAGGCCTTGGCCCCCGCCGCCTTGCCCGTGCCCTTGGGCTTGGCGCCCTTGGTCTTCGCGCCCTCGGCCCCGGCCGCCTTGCCGGGGGAAATCTCCCCCGGCGGCGTGGCGTCGGATGCGTCCGGCCCGCCGGCCTTGGCGCCGCCGCGCACGCTCATCGTGCGGCCTCCGGCACCGCCGGCATCATTCGGCGACCCAGCCGCCGTCGATCTGCTGCATGGAGCCGGTGATGGAGCGGGCATTGTCGGAGGCGAGGAACACGGCGAGGGCGGCGACCTCTTCCACCGTCACGAATTCCTTCGTGGGCTGGGCGGCGAGCAGCACGTCCTTCTTCACCTGCTCTTCCGTCATGCCGCGGGCCTTGGCGGTGTCGGGGATCTGCTTCTCCACCAGCGGGGTCCACACATAGCCCGGGCAGATGGCGTTGCAGGTGATGCCGAAGGTGGCGGTTTCCAGCGCGGTCACCTTGGTGAGGCCGGCGATGCCGTGCTTGGCCGCCACATAGGCCGACTTGAAGGGCGAGCCGACCAGCGCATGGGCCGAGGCGGTGTTGATGATGCGGCCCCACTTCTTCGCCTTCATGCCGGGGATGGCGGCGCGGGTGGCGATGAAGGCGGCGGTGAGATTGATCGCGATGATGGTGTTCCAGGTCTCGATCGGGAATTCCTCGATCGGCGCCACATGCTGGATGCCGGCATTGTTGACCAGGATGTCGCAGGCGCCGAACTCGGTCTCGGCGAGCTTCACCATGCCGCCGATCTCTTCCGCATTGAGCATGTTGGCGTCGGAATAGAGTGCCTTGACGCCGAAGTCGCTCTCGATCTTCTTGCGCTCGGCCTCGATGGCGGCGGCGTCGCCGAGGCCGTTGATGACCACGTTCGCGCCCTGCTCCGCGAAGGCGCGCGCATAAGCGAGCCCGATACCGCTGGTGGACCCAGTGACGACAGCGACCTTACCCTTCAGCATGGTTCTATCCCTCAAGCTCGATGCAGCCCGCACGCGGAACGGGGGCCGATGGCGATGGTTTAGCGGGGCGGTGTGACGCTGGCGTCACGCTGCGCTCACGGCCTCGCGGGGCGACCTTGCTCCCTCCGCCGCCGCGGTGCAATGCAAACAAGGATAGGACCCGCTCCGCGGCGGACGTGGGGCATTTGAATGGCGCGGCCATGGAAAAGCGCGCCATGGATTGCTACATTGTTTCACAAGCCGCTGCCCGCCGGGCGCCCGTTCCATGGCGCGCCGCCTTGTGGCGGGCCGCGGAAGCCGCGATCCAGCGCGCGCGTTTCCAATTCGAGATGTCCATGCCCGGTTCCGCCGCCTCGCCCCATCATCATCACGACCATGCGGCCTGCATCTCGGGCGCGATGGCGCGGATCGAGCAATTGTGTACGCGCAAGGGCATGCGCCTCACGCCCCTGCGCCGCCGGGTGATGGAGGCGCTGGCGCAAAGTCACGTGCCCCTCGGCGCCTATGAGCTGGTGGACCGGCTCGGCGCCGCGGGCGAGCGGCCGCCGCCCATGTCGGTCTATCGGGTGCTGGATTTCCTGGTGAGCGAGGGGCTCGCCCATCGCATCGAGAGCCGCAACGCGTTCCTGGCCTGCGGCCATGAGCACGACAAGGACGAGGTGGTGGTGTTCCTGATCTGCGAGCAGTGCGGCGACACCCGCGAGGTGCGCTCCCATGCGGTGGGGCGCGACCTCTCCTGGGCGGCGCGCGCGGAGGGGTTCGAGCCGCGCCAGCGGGTGCTGGAGATCGCCGGGTGCTGCGCACGTTGCCGCGAGTGAAATGGTGGCCGGCGCGCGAAAGATTGACGCTCGCCCGCGCGCGGCCTACCTGCTAGCCAAATCGCGCCTTCGTCTGCGGGACGGGGGTGCCGCCGCCCATCACAGGACGCTCCCATGACGCAGCAGCCCGTCGTGCCCACCGAATTGCTGGAAGCCGGCCCCGCGCTGCGCCGCGCCACCGTCGGCGTTCCCGTGGGCAAGGTCATGGTGGGCGGCAACGCGCCGGTGGTGGTCCAGTCCATGACCAATACCGACACCGCCGACATCGACGGCACGGTGCGCCAGGTGGCCGCGCTCGCCCGCGCGGGATCTGAGATCGTGCGCATCACGGTGGACCGGGACGAGGCCGCCGCCGCCGTGCCGCGCATCAAGGACCGGCTGCTGAAGATGGGCGTGGACGCCCCGCTGGTGGGCGATTTCCATTATATCGGCCACAAGCTGCTGGCCGATCACCCCGCCTGCGCCGAGGCGCTGGACAAATACCGCATCAATCCCGGCAATGTGGGCTTCGGCGACAAGAAGGACCGGCAGTTCGCCGCCATCGTCGAAACCGCCATCAAACACGACAAGCCGGTGCGCATCGGCGCGAACTGGGGCTCGCTGGACAGCGAATTGCTGACCGCGCTCATGGACGAGAACGCCAAGCTTGCCCACCCGGCGGAGGCGCGCGCCGTGACCCGCGAGGCGCTGGTGCGCTCGGCCCTGCTCTCGGCGCAGCTCGCCGAGGATATCGGCCTGCCGCGCAACCGCATCATCCTCTCCGCCAAGGTCTCGGCGGTGCAGGACCTGGTTGCCGTCTATACCGAACTCTCCCGCCGCGCGGATTATGCGCTGCACCTCGGCCTCACCGAGGCGGGCATGGGCTCCAAGGGCATCGTCGCCTCCACCGCCGCCATGGGCGTGGTGCTGCAGGCCGGCATCGGCGACACCATCCGCGTGTCGCTGACCCCGGAGCCCAACGGCGACCGCACCCGCGAGGTGCAGGTGGCGCAGGAAATCCTGCAGACCATGGGCCTGCGCACCTTCGTGCCACTGGTGGCGGCCTGCCCCGGCTGCGGGCGTACCACCTCCACCGTGTTCCAGGAGCTGGCGCAGAGCGTGCAGGACATGATCCGCGAGCGCATGCCGGAATGGAAGAAGTCCTATCCCGGCGTCGAGGCGCTCAACGTGGCGGTCATGGGCTGCATCGTGAACGGCCCGGGCGAGAGCAAGCATGCCGACATCGGCATCTCGCTGCCCGGCACGGGGGAAACCCCCTCCGCCCCCATCTTCATGGACGGCAAGAAGGTCGCCACCCTGCGCGGCCCCAACATCCAGAGCGAATTCCGCGCCATGGTGGAAGACTATGTGGCCAAGCGCTATGGCGTCGCCACCGCCCGCGCGGTCGCGGAGATCGACGCGGCGGAATAGGTCACGCGCGGCCCAAGGGCCAGCGCGCCGCCGACTTCAAGAAGCCTCTTTCCCATGACCTGGCGCGTCCGGCGCTGGCCGACCGGTTTCGCGTGAGCGTGAGCGGCGGACCGCGCATTGCCCGCAGCGATGACCCGCAAGCCGATATACAACTATTGATTGCTTTAATTGTTTATGAAAATCTCCGGTACGTGCCTCTCGGCCGATTTGGCGGTCGCAAAGTGCGTGCTGTCGCCGGTGGGTATCGTGGTCCATATCTGAGCGGACTGTTTCCGCCGGGGAGGAGTGTCGATGCAGTACGAGCTTGTCCCGCCTGCCCCCAGGGTTCTGGAGGTTTCCGGCACCAGGCAGGTGCGCCTTTCTTGTATGAGTGGATGGGCTGTTGTCAGCTGTACTTACTCCGGCAGGACCACAACGTTTCGTCTGGACGAACAAAACCTCAACGCCATCTTCAATATGTGGCGGGATCCACCCCCTGCGACCCTCCAGCTGACGGAGCGATCCAGCGACGGGAAGGTGCTCGCCGGCTGGGATGTCGAGGTCATAAGACGACTCTGAGGGACGGTCACCTTGGCGGCCGCTTCCGCCCGTGCGGGCCAGGCGCGCCGGTGATCGCCCGGTGGCCCTCTTCGCCCCGTCGGCGCCTCTCACGAATCCTTCATTTGAACCCGCAGCTGCCGCTTCGTAGCGTCCTCCGCTCCAGGCGCCGGCCGGCAGGCCGCGCCCCCACGGGACATCTCAGCATGACATTCGCGCGCCTCTCCGCCGTCGCCCTCGCCTTCACCCTGCTCGCGCTTCCGGCGCGTGCCCAGGATGCCGGCACCAGCGATCCCGGCGAGGTGAAGGCCGGCACCTATGTGCTGGATCCCGGCCACAGCCGCGTGAGCTGGAGCGTGACGCATCTCGGCTTCTCCACCTACACGGGTCTTCTGCCGGCCGCCGAGGGCACGCTGGTGCTCGATCCCGCCGCGCCGGAAAAGAGCACGCTCACCGTGACCCTGCACACCGGCAAGGTCGGCACGCTCGATCCGGCGCTGGACAAGCATCTGAAGAGCGCGGAATTCTTCAATGTGGAGAAATTCCCCACCGCCACCTTCAAGGCGACCCAGATCGTCGCCACCGGCAAGACCGCGAAGATCACCGGCGATCTCACCCTGCTCGGCGTGACCAAGCCCGTTACGCTGGACGCCACCTTCAACAAGGCCGGCACCAACCCGCTGGACAAGACCTATTCGATTGGCTTCGACGCGAAGGCGGTCATCAAGCGCTCGGACTTCGGCATGAAGACCTATGTGCCGGCGGTGAGCGACGAGGTGACCTTGCAGATCGAAACCGAGCTCAAGGCGAAATAGCCGCCGCGCTTCGGCGGTTTGTCTAAAGGGGCCGGGCCTCGTGTCCCGGACCCCAGACCCCGCCCACGAGATTGAGGCCCAGCAGCCGCTCGGAGGAGAGGTCGGGCGCGCGGGCGAGGGCGCGCAGCTCGATGCCGGCCATGGCGTCCAGCAGCCGGCGCTTGGCCGCGCGCGCCGCCTCCCACGCCACCGCCTGGAAGCGAAAGCGCGTGCCGGGGCGCATCTGGGCGAAGCGGCCGAGATCGGCGGTGATCACATTGGCGATCTTGGGATAGCCGCCGGTGGGCTGGCAATCGGCCATCAGCACGATGGGCAGGCCGTTGCCCGGCACCTGGATCGCGCCCATGGCGATGCCGTCGGAAATGATGTTGAAGCCCTTCAGGTGCGCCAGCTTCGGCCCGTTCAGGAAATAGGCCATGCGGTCGCATTTGGGCGAGACGGTCCATTCGGCGGCGAAGAAGGCGGCGATCTGGTCCGGCGCGAAGAAATCGTCCTGCGGCCCCAGCATCACCCGGATCGGCGCCCCCGCCGCGGGATCGGCGATCGCGAACGCGCCATCCGCCGGCCCCTCGGCAGGGGAGGGCGCGAGGGGCAGAAAATCGCCCGCCCGCAGCCCCCGGCCGGCAAGGCCGCCGATGCCGGTCCGGGCGTGGGTGGCGTGCGCGCCAAGGGCCTGGGGCAGGTCCAGGCGGTCGCAAAACGCCAGATAGCACCACATGCCCGCCGTCCCGGCCTTCACCGACAGGCGCTCGCCGGGCTGCACCGTGAGGCGGCAGCCGGCGGACAGCTGTCGCTCCCCGTGCCGGACGATGAAATCCCCGCCCGCAATCGCCAGCCGCACGGCCCGTCCGCGCGGCGTCAGCTCCAGTCCGCCGATGGAAATCTCGATGGCGGCGGCGCCAGGCACGGCACCGGCCGCCGCATTGGCCATGGCGAAGGCCGCGCGATCCATGGGTCCGGCCACATGCACGCCGTAGCGCAGATAGCCGCGCCGCCCGCCATCCTGAAGCGTGGCGCCGCCCGCCGTGGCGAGGATCTCGACCCCCGCCGTCACGCTGTGATCTCTCGGGCCGCGATCTCGCGCGCGATGATCTCGCCCGCCGCCGCACGCGCATCGAGGGCGGCGAATTCATCGCGCCCGATGGGGCGGAAGCGCACCAGGTCCCCCACTTTCGCGAAGAATTGCGGCGTGCGCGCCAGGGCGAACATGCGCACCGGCGTGCGGCCGAGAATCCACCAGCCGGTGGGCATGGAAAAGGTGCTGATCTCGGTGAGCCCCGCCGCCGTCTTGATGAGGTTTTCCGGCGCTGGCGGACGCGGCTCCAAACGGCGGCTGACGTTGAGCTCCGGCGGCTGGCCGCCGAGCATGCAGAAGCCGGGCGCGAAGCCGTACATATAGATGCGGTATTCCGCGCCGTGGTGGAGCGACACCAGCTTCTCCACCGGCATGCGCAGAAGATCGGCGAGATGGGGCAGGTCCTCGCCCATGGCGGGATCGTAGCAGCAGGGAATCTCCCAAGTGGTGGGCGTAGCGGTGACCGGGGCCGCCGCATCGAGCAGCCGAGCGACCGCCTCGGCCAGGTCGTCGCGGCCGATCGCCATCAGGTCGTAATGGATCATGAGCGAGCGATAGGTCGGCACCAGTTCGACCATGCCCTTAGGCGGCGCGCGCTCCAGCGCGGCGGCGAGGGCGAGCACGCGCTCGTTGATCTCGCGGCTCACCTCGGCGCCGAATTCCACCACCAGCGCGCTGTCGCCGGCATCGAGGAAGCGCGGGGCCGTGTATCCCGCGCTCATCTGGCCACCGTCGCGAACGGGGCGACGGCGATGCCTTCCTCGGCGAGGCGCGCGCGCACCCGGCGCAGGCTTTCCACCGCATGGGGCGCATCGCCGTGGAAGCAGACCGAATCGATGCGCACCGGCAGCAGGCGGCCGCTGGGGGTGGCGAGCGTGCCCGTCCGCACCATCAGCAAGGTGCGCTCGGCCACCGCCTGCGGGTCGGTGATGAGCGCGCCCGGCTGTCCGCGCGGCACCATGCGGCCGTCGTCGCCATAGCCGCGGTCGCCGAAGACCTCTGACACCGCCACGAGGCCGAGCCGCTCGGCGGCCTCAACCTGCGCGCTGCCGGCGATGCACAGGCAGGCGAGCCGGCCATCCACCGCCTTCACCGCCCGCGCCAGCGCCAGCGCGGCGTCGGCATCGGTTTCGCAGAGATTGCCGAGAGCGCCGTGCGGCTTCACATAGGTGATCTCGTGGCCGCAATAGCGCGCGAGCGCCTGGGCGGCGCCGATCTGGTAGGCGACCAGCCGCTCGATCTCGCCCGCGCTGTGGGGAATACGCCGCCGGCCGAAGCCGGCGAGATCGGCAAAGCCGGGATGCGCGCCCACCTGCACGCCGCGCCGCTTCGCCTCGGCGAAGGTGCGGGCCATGGTGTCGGGATCGCCGGCATGAAAGCCGCAGGCGACGCTGGCGGACGACACCAGCGCCAGCAGCGCCGCGTCGTCGCCGCAGACATAGCGGCCGAAGCCCTCGCCGAGATCGGCGTTGAGATCAATGCTGCGCATCGGCTTCTCCGGGGGCTCCGCCCGCTCCTGCGCGGCGCCGCGCGTTGGCTGTCAGGCCGCGACCACCAGCGCGCGGATTTCCTCGACCAGGGCCGCATGCTCGGCGACCGGGATGCGGTCCACGCTCATCTGCGGCTTGCCGAGCCGGTCGACGCGGCTGTCGTCGATGGCCTGCCCGGTTTCCACCGCTGCCGTGAGGAAGCGGTATTCGTGCGCGGTGTCGAAATGGCGCAGCAGCGCTTCGGCAAGGTCCGGCCGCGCGGCGGCGACCCCGGCCAGCAGACCATAGGCGCCCCAATTGGACACCCCGGCGACGATCAGGTGATCGCAGGGGGTCTGGGCGGCGATGACGGCGCCGTTGGGAATGTCGCTGGCCACGATATCCGCCGGCAGCGAGCCCATGCCGATCTCGTTGCCGCCGTCACCGATGCCGATGGTGGTCCAGGGGCGGGCAAAGGCCGGATCGTCGAACAGCAGATGCAGGGGCGCGGTCTCGCGCGACATGTCCCAGCCGTGCTCGCGATGGGGCTTGCCATCCGGCCCCGGCGAGACCCGCTCCACCGCGACCAGATGGGTGAGGGGCGAGGTCTGGGTCGCGAGCCGCTCGCGTAGGCGCAGCACCGCGCCCTCGTCGACGCCGACCACTTCGAGATGGACCGGCTCCGGCAGGGCATCCACCACCGCCCACACCGCCTTGGCGCAGGGCGCATCGGTGATGACCGTGACATCGAACCCCGCCGCGCGGAACCCGGCGGCCAGATGCGCCATGCCGATCAGCCCGTCGGTTTCCGGCGAGGGCGGCTCGGCATGCTTGATGTAGAAGCCGGCGACGATGCCCACATGCGGGCGCGCCGTGCCGGCGATGGACTGGGCCGCGCGGCCGAGATTGCCCTTCGCGAAGGCGGTCAGGCGCGAGATGTCGCGGCGGACGTGCCGCGATACGACGCTTTCAATCAAATCGATGCTGTCACCCACGGGCGTGTCTCACAACAAGAAGGAAGGGGAGGAAAGGCAGGGCCGCGAGGCGGCTCAGGCGGCGCGTACCGCCGCCACCAGTTCGATTTCAACGAGGCCGCCGGCCGGCAGGCTCGCGACCCCCAGCGCCGAGCGGCCGTGGCGGCCGCTTTCGCCGAACAGGGTGATGGCGAGATCGGAGGCCGCATCCATCACCGCGCCATGCTTGGCGAAGTCCGGGCGGGCATTGACGAAGCCGCGCATGAACAGCAGCCGCTCCAGGCGGGCGAGATCGCCCAGCTCCTGGTGGAGGGCGCGCAGCGCGCGGGCGAAGCACAGCCGCGCGGCCTGATGCGCGAGGTCCAGGGACTCCCCGGCAGCAAGGCAGCCGCCGATGATGCCGCCGGTGGAATCGAGGCGGGGCAGCTGGCCGCTGGTGTAGGCGATGCCGCCATGCACGCTGACGAGGGCATAGCCGCCCTGCGCCTGCACGCGCTCGGGAACGGGAATCTCCAGCGCGCGCAGGCGGGCGAAAATATCGGCGGAGGTCCAGATGGGAGCGGACATTTCAGAACACCGCCATCTCTGCGTTGCGCCGGTCCGTGATCAGCATGTGGGCCGGCTTGTGGGCGATGAAGAAGGGCAGCTTCGCGCTTTCCACCGCCCGCCGGGAGGTGACGCCGCAGGCCCAGAACACCGGCACTTCGTCCGCATGGATCGGCACCTGGTCGCCGCCATATTCCACCGCGTCCAGGCTCTCGATGCCGATGGCAGCGGGATCGCCGAAATGGATCGGCGCGCCGTGCACGCCGGGAAAGCGGCCGGTGATCTGGATCGCGCGGATCGCCTTCGCCGGGGTGTAGGGCCGCATGGTCACGATGTGCGGGCCGCCGAACGCGCCCACCGGGCGGGTGGGAATGTTCGTGGTGTACATGGGGCCGACGAGGCCGAGCTCGTTGTGCCGCACGCCGAGGCCGGCTTCGTCCAGCGCCTCCTCGAACGAGAACGAGCAGCCCATGGCGAAGGTGACGAGATCCTGCGACCAGTATTCGCGGATGTCGGAGACGGTGGCGACATGCTGCCCGTTCTCGATCAGGTCATAGGCCGAGAGATCCGTGCGCATGTCGATGTCGGCGCCGAGGCCGGGCAGGGCGGGGCTGCCCGGCTCGCCCATCTCCAGCAGCGGGCAGGGCTTGGGATTGAGCTGGCAGAAGCGCAGGAAATCCGCCGCATGCTCGCGCGGCAGGATGACGATGTTGGCCTGCACGTGGCCGCGCGCCATGGCGCTGGTCGGCCCGGCATAGTCCGCCGCTCGGATCGCGGCGCGCGCGTCGGCGGGGGTGCTGAAAGGGGGCGGGAACGCTCGGGAGGCGCACATGAGGGAATTCACCTTCGATCGGCACGCGGCGGGCAGCCGCAGGGCGCGCGCCGGCTGGTTTTCGATGATGCCGGGATTAAATATACGTCGCGTATATCATTGGCAAGTGCTATTGTCCGGCATTCGGACGGGGCGCGGCTGGCGCTCGTTTTCAGCGTCCGGGCAGGAAGATGGCTGGAGGAAGCGCACCGCCCATGGCACAGACAGGGAAAGATCGAGCCGTCGCGAAGCCCGCGGCGGGACGGCGGCCGCGCGCCGCGGGCGAGGGCGGCAAGCCGTCCAAATCCGCGCTGTCGAAGGCTGCGCCGCCCAAATCCGCCTCGCAGACGGACGCAGCGGTGGAGCTGATCCGCGCCAAGATCATCGACATGTCCCTGGAGCCCAGCAGCCGCATCGATGAGGCGCTGCTCATCAACAAGTTCAAGCTGGGGCGCACCCCGGCGCGCGAGGCGATCAACCGTCTCGCGGCGGAAGGGATGGTCTATATCGCCCCCAATCGCGGCGGCATCTATGTGCGCAAGCTGGACTTTCGCGAGATCCACGAGGTGGTGGTCGCCTATCAGATCGCCGAATCCATCAGCGCGCAGCTGTGCCGCTTCGAGGATTCCACGCTGCTGGACGACCTCAAGGCCATCGAGGCGCGCTACGAGCGCGAGGTGCACAAGCGCGCCTATCTGGACATCACCCGGCTGAACGAGGAATTCCACCTGCGCATCAGCCGGTCCATCGGCAATTCGCTGTTCTTCGAGTTCTCGCGCTCGGCTCATCGCCATGTGCGCCGCCTTCTGGTGATGATCTACAAGGTGGAGGAAGCGGAGGGCCCGCGCCTGGACGAGCAGTTCGACGTGAACCTGAAGGAACACGACGAGATCATTGCCGCGCTCGAGGCGCGCGACAGGGCGGCGCTGACCACCCTGATGCCCGCCCATGCGCGGCAGACGCAGAAACGCCTGCTGCGCATCCTCAGTGAGACGACGCTGAAGCCCCCCGGCCTCGACGCCGACCTGATCCGCTTCGCCTCGGGTCCGAGTGAGGCGGTCTCGCCGAAGGGCTGATGCGCGCCGCGCCGCCCTGCGGGAGGCGCCTCGTGCCTCCCGCCGCGCAGGTGCGCGTCTTCACCCTCACAAGATATCGGTGGCGTACCGATCGTAGATGCGCTGCAGTTCGCCGTTCGTGGTGATGTAATAGCACCAGGAATCCAGGAAATTCTTCCAGGGCACATCGCCGTAGCGGATCATCCAGCTGTTGGGCCGCTTGTCGATGCTCTTGCCCGGCTCGACGATGGAGGCCCAATCGGAATTGCGCCGCACCAGCGCCATCGCTTCCGTATCGCCGACGATGCAGGCGGTGGCGCGCCCGGCGCGCACGGGCTCGGCCGCCATGGCATATTGGCCGGCGATGCCGATGATCTTCGCCTTCGGGAAGATCGCCGGCATGCGCTGCTCGTCCGCCGAGCCGGCGTTCACCGCGATCACCACGTCGGGGCTGTTGAGGTCGGCGGCGGTCTTGTACTTCTCCGCATCCGCCTTGCGGATCACCGGCAGGCTGCCCTTGGACCACAGCGGGCCGACATAATTCACCACCGTCGCACGCGGCACGGTGAAGCTGGCGGACGAGCCGAACAGGTCGAATTCGCCCGAGCGCAGGTCGATGGTGGAATTGGCGAAGCTCACTTCCTTCCACTGCACGGTCATTTCCAGATCCCGCGCGAGGATATCGACGAGATCCTTGTAGACGCCCTTCAGTTCGCCGCTCTTCGGATCTTTGAAGAACCACAGCGGCAGCAGGGCATAGCCGACCTGAAGCTGGCCGCCCTTCTTCACCTTCGCCAGCACGGACTTCGGATCGATGCCCGATTCCAGAAGCTGGGCCTTGGCACCGCCGGCCCCGCCGATCATCGCAGCGGCACCCGCGACGCCCAGCATTCCGCCCAGCAAGGCGCGTTTCGACACATCAGTTTGTTCGCTCACGACCATCCCCTCTATTATCTCTGGATGTATTGAAGGCAGTTCCGGCGTCAGGTTCCGGCCGCGAGCCCGTATTTGGTCTGGAACCGGACGTAGAAATGGTTCGCGATGCTCGAAAGCGAGAACAGCACGATGAAATAGGTCAGCGCGACCACGGTGAGCACCTCGATGGGCTCGTACCATTGGTTGACGATCTTCAAGGCCTGGTACATCAGGTCCGGGTTGGAGATCACCGAAACCAGGGTCGAGGACTTCACCACCACCGCGAGCTGGTTGATCATGAGCGGGGCCACCACGAGCAGCGCCTGGGGCGCCTCGATGCGCGTGACGATCCGCCAGCGGCTGAGGCCGACCGCCAGCGCCGCCTCCCGCTGTCCCTTCGGGAGACCCTCGAAGCCGGCGCGGAACGTCTCGGCGAGATACCCGCTCGATTGCAGCGCCAGCGCCAGGATGCCGGCCTGCATCGCGGTCTCGGGGAAGCCGAACAGATCGGGCCAGACGTAGTTCACCCAAAGCAATTGCACGAGGATCGGCGTGGCGCGGCAGAATTCGATATAAGCAATGGCCACGAAGCGCAGCTGCGGCACCCACATGCGCACCATGCAGGCGAGCATGCCCAGCACGATCGACAAGGCGAATGCGCAGAAGCAGATGTAGAGCGTGACGCCGAGCCCATCCAGCAGCATGCCGATGTTGGCGAGCACGAGGCGATTGAAATTATCCAGCATCGGTTCGCCTTACGCCCAGCCGCGTCGCCGCCACCGGTCGGTCAGCCGGTTCAGCAGATAGGTCGCGAGGATGATGATCAGGCAGTAAAGCAGCGCCACGCCGGTGTAGAGCGGGATCGGCCGCATCTCCGAAGAGCTGATGACCGACACCTGGTACAAGATGTCGTGCACCGAGATCAGCGACACGATGGTGGTCGACTTGAACAGGGAGATCATCTGGTTGGTGGCTTCCGGCAGCATCCGTCGGATGGCCTGCGGCAGCACGATGCGGCGGAAGGTGGCGAACGGGGAGAGGCCGAGCGCGGTGGCCGCTTCCGCATGGCCGAGCGGCACCGAGCGCAGCCCGGCGCGTACCGTCTCGGACAGGAAGCCGCTGTAGGCGACCCCGAGGCCGAGCACGGCCGCCACATGGGGGCTGAAGCCGGCGCGGCTGCCGATCATCTTGCTGATGATCAGCGGAACCACGAAATAGATCCAGACCAGAAGCACGTATTCCGGGGTATTGCGGAAGAATTCGGAATAGCAGATCGCCATCCACCGCACCGGCCGGCTCCGGCTGGCCCGCGCATTGCCCACCACGAAGGCGAGCAGCACCGCGAGCACGGCGGACTGGAAGAAAATGATGAGGTTCTGCTGAAGTCCTTGCAGCAGCGTTTCCCGGTATTCCCAAAGCAACCCGGGGTCGAACGTGCTGGCGAGATAGGTGAACATGGCGCTTATTTCAAAGACGAGGCGATGAAGCGCTGGCAGCGCTCGCTGTTCGGGGCGCCGAACACCTGGGCGGCGGTGCCGTCCTCCTCGATGCGCCCTTCGTGCAGGAACAGCACCCGGTCGGAGGCATCGCGCGCGAACCCCATCTCGTGGGTGACCACAAGCATGGTCATCCCATCCTGCGCGAGGTCGCGCATCACCTGGAGCACTTCGCCGGTCAGCTCGGGATCGAGCGAGGAGGTGGCCTCGTCGAACAGCATCACCTTGGGCTGCATGGCGAGCGCCCGCGCGATGGCGACCCGCTGCTGCTGGCCGCCCGAGAGGCGGGAGGGATAGGCATCCTGCTTGGCGATCAAATTCACCTTCTGCAGGAAATGGCGCGCGATCTCGGCGGCTTCCTTGGCCGGGGTCCGCTTCACCTGGGTCAGCGCTTCGGTCACGTTCTGCAGCACCGTCATGTGCGGCCACAGGTTGAACTGCTGGAACACCATGCCGAGCTTTGTGCGAATGCGCGTGATGGTCTTGCGGTCCTGGCGGGCGTTGGAGGCGGGCGTCGCTTCCAGCACGTCGCCGTCGATGATGATGGCGCCCGAGGTGGGCTGCTCCAGATAGTTCAGGCAGCGCAGGAAGGTGCTTTTTCCCGAGCCGCTGGCGCCGATCAGGCTCACCACCGTGCCCTGCGCCACCGAAAGCGAGATGCCGCGCAGCACCTCGACGGCGCCGAACGACTTGCGCAGGTCTCTGGTTTCGATAATCGCGGACACCGCAGTCGTCCCCTGTTCTCGGGCTGCCTCGGCGCTGGCATCGTCCGAATTCCATATATACGTCACATATACGAAAGCTCCGATCAAGGCGGTTTTGCAGTGCGGGACGAACGAATGTTGGGCAAGAGGTGCCGCCGAATTCGGCAGATGGCGCGCCAATTGGCGCCGCAATTGGCGTAACGTGTGGCGCGGGCCTATGCAGGGCTGCAGACACCGCGCAAGAGTGTCCGTTCCGCTGGGAAATCCCTCGGATGCTTGGAAATGCCTGACGCCGCGGCAAGGGATAAAGCCCTTGAGCCGCAACCTCAGTCTATGTATATCTCACGTATATCTAATAGGAATGCCGCGATGCTGAGCCAGGATCAAACCGCGCAGATGCCATCGGCCGCCGGCCAGCCGAGCGCGCTGCCGCTGCCGCCTTTCCCCGTGGAGACGCCGTGCTTCGTCATTCTGGAGGAGGGCGTGCTGCATAATCTGGAGCAGACAGCGGCGCGCGCCGGCGGCATCGCCCGCCTCATGCCGCATGTGAAGACCCATCGCGCGCCCTGGATCACCGAGCTGATGATCGCGCGCGGCGTGCGCGCCTTCAAGGCGGCGGTGCCGGCGGAAGTGGAGATGGCGAGCGAAGCGGGGGCTTCGCTGGTGGTGTGGGCCTATCCCACCGTCAATCCGGTGGCGATCCGCCGCGTCGCCGCCGCCGCGCGGCACAATCCGGCCGTGCGCATCGAGGCCTTGGTGGATTCTCCGGAAGGCTTCGCCGCCTGGTCGCGGGAACTGGAGGCGGCTCCGGCCGGCAATATCGGGCTGCGGGTCGATCTCGATCCCGGCCTCGGGCGCACCGGCCTGCCCATCGCGCCGGTTGCCGTTGAACTGGCCGAGCGCATCGCGGCGGCAGGCCTGTTCGCCGGCTGGCATGCCTATGACGGCCACATCCAGGATGCCGACCGCACGGCGCGCGCAGGCCGGCTCGCGGGCGTGATGCAGGCGGTGCGCGAACTGATGGCGCTCGCCGCCGCGCGCAATCTCTCCACCGATCTGATCGCCGCCGGCAGCTATTCCTTCAACCTCTGGCCGGCGGATCTCGCGCGCTGGGTCTCGCCCGGCAGCTTCACCTATTCCAGCGCCCAGCACGGCGCGGACCTGGAGGATCTCGACTGGCAGGTGGCGGCCTATGTGCTCGCGACCGTGCTCTCGGTGCGCGAGGAGACGGCGACGCTCGACGCCGGCTCCAAGGCGATCTCGCCCGATATTCCGCTCGCCAAGCGGTTCGAGGGCGGCGGCGCCATCCGCATGATGAAGGAAGAGCACGTGGTGGTGGAAACCAAGGCGCTCAGCGTCGGCCAGCAGGTGCCGCTGGTGCCACGCCACGCCTGCACGGCGGCCTATCTTTATTCCCGCGCCCTGGTGCGGCGCACCGACGGCAGCTGGGAATATCGCGACCAACTCGGCGCCAACCGCTGAACGGTTTTAGCCGGTTTGGAACCGCGCCGGAATCGGGCGTTGAAAGCCCCCTCCCCCGCGCGCGGGGGAGGGTTAGGGAGGGGGCAAACGGTCGGGCATGACGGGGCGGTTGTTGCCGGGCCCGTTCGGAGCAGGGCTCACCCCACCGGGCGGCGGTCGTCAATGGTCTTGGCATCCGCCGGCAGGCTGCCCGGCGCCAGCAAAGCGAGGCGGCAGCGCAGCTTGGTGGAGGCGCGCACATCCTCCAGCAACGCCTCCTGGGAGAGCGCGCCGCCGTCGGCCACTTCCACCTCCAGCAGCATGTCGTCGCTGTCGCCGGCCCGGTCCACCACCAGGCGGGCGCGCGCGATGCCGGGATGCTTCTTCACCGCCGCGCTCACCTGCACGGGATGCACGAACATGCCGCGGATCTTCGTCACCTGGTCCGCCCGCCCCAGCCAGCCGCGCAGGCGCGTGTTGGTGCGCCCGCATGGGGAGATGCCGGGCAGGACGGCGGAAAGATCGCCGGTGGCGAAGCGGATGAGGGGATAATCGCTCTCCAGCAGCGTCACCACCACTTCGCCCACCTCGCCCTCGTGCTCCACGGGGTCGGGCGTGCCGGGGCGCAGGATTTCGATGATCAGATCCTCGTCGGCGATCAGCCCCTCTTCCGCCTCGCTCTCATACGCCACAAGGCCGAGGTCGGCGGTGCCGTAGCATTGACGCGCGAGGATGCCGGCGGCCTTCATCTCCGCCCGCTGGCTGGGCAGGAACGCTTCGCCCGAGACCAGCGCCTTCTTCAGCGAGGAAATGTCCACGCCCTCCTCGCGCGCCTTGTCCACCAGAATCTTGAGGAAGGAGGGCGTGCCGCCGTAGCCGTGCGGGCGGATATCGGCGATGGCGCGCAATTGCAGGTCGGTCTGGCCGACGCCGCCCGGCACCACCGCGCAGCCTAGCGCATGGGCGCCGCTCTCCACCATCGAGCCGGCGGGGGTGAGGTGATAGGAGAAGCAATTGTGCACGATCTCGCCGGCGCGGAAGCCGGCGGCAAACAAAGCGCGGGCGAAACGCCAGTAATTGGGCCGCCGCCCCTCGGGATCATAGATCGGCCCGGGCGACATGAAGATGCGCGCCATCTGCCCCGGCGCGGCGCCGTTCAGCCCGCCGAACGGCAGGTTTTTCGGCTGGATCTCCAGCAGGTCCGACTTGCGCGTGACGGGCAGCTGCGCGAGCGCGGCGCGGCTGGTGATGGCGTTGGGGTCCACATCCTTCAGCAGGGCGCCGAAGAAGGCGGAGCGGGTTTGGGCCGTCGCCACCTGCGCCGCCAGCGCCTCCATGAGCGCGGCTTCGCGCAGATGGGGATCGCGGGTTTCGGCGGCGTCGTAATGGCGGCTGCGGTCGTTCATGTCTTGCTCCCTTGCCGCTGCGCGGCCCCCTCCCCAGCCCTCCCCCGCACGCGGGAGAGGGGGCTTGCCGCGCGCACAGGTTGAAAGCCCTCTTCCGCTCGCACTCGGCTTTTGCCGAGTGCGACACGGCCAGGTACCGAAGTCGGAAACATCCGACTCCGGTTCGGGGGAGGGTTGGCAGGGGCCCGGGCCGGGTCCGGCCTCACAGCCACCGCTTCCGGCGCTTGAACGATTTCAGGTTCTTGAAGGATTTGCGCTCCTCCCCGCCGCCCTGGCCGAGATAGAATTCCTTCACGTCCTCATTGTTCGCGAGCTGCTCGGCCGTGCCGTCCAGCACGATCTTGCCCTGCTCCATGATGTAGCCGAAATCCGCCACGGAGAGCGCCACGCGGGCGTTCTGCTCCACCAGCAGGATCGTCACCCCGAGGTCCTGGTTGAGCTGCTTGATGATGGAGAACACCTCCTTCACCATCAGCGGCGAGAGGCCCATGGAGGGCTCGTCCATCAGGATCAGCTTGGGGCGCGCCATCATGGCCCGGCCGATGGCCAGCATCTGCTGCTCGCCGCCGGAGAGATAGCCGGCGAGCCCGGTGCGCTCCTTCAGGCGGGGGAAATAGCCGTACACGCGCTCGATATCGTCCTTCACCCCATTGTCCTTGCGGGTGAAGGCGCCGAGCCGCAGATTCTCCAGCACCGTCATGTCCGAGATGATGCGGCGCCCCTCCATCACCTGGAAGATGCCGCGCCGCACGATCTTGTCGGGCTCGATGCCGTTGAGCCGCTCGCCGAGGAAGGTGACGTCGCCGCGCGTGATCTCGCCGTCCTCGGTCTTCAGCAGGCCGGAGATCGCCTTCAGCGTGGTGGACTTGCCGGCGCCGTTGGAACCCAGCAAGGCCACGATCTTGCCTTCCGGCACCTTCAGCGAAAGGCCGCGCAGCACCAGGATGACGTCGTTATAGACCACCTCGATATTGTTCACCGCCAGCATGGGCGCCGGCGCGGCCTCGGGGCGGACATCGAGTTTGAGGGCGGCGTTGGACATGGGTCAGGTTCCGGGCGCAGACCCCTCTCCCGCGTGCGGGAGAGGGCAGGGAGGGGGAATGCCGGGAGGCGGCCCGCGTGGCCCCCTCCCCAACCCTCCCCCGCACGCGGGAGAGGGCGTACATCGCGCAAGCCGTCAGATCACCAGCCGAGCAGGTCGGTCTTGCGCGGCAGGTTGATGGTGGTGACCTTCTCCAGCTTGATGGCGCCGCTCTTCACGAGGTCGGAGACGCTGCCCTCGGTGGCGCCGGAGACCACGGCGCGATAGAGATCGACCGTGGTGGTGGGGCGGTGGTCGCTGGCGGTCCAGGTGGAGGGATTGCACACCCCCTCCGTGCCCTTGGGCACCCAGTTTGCCTTCTGGTACATGCCGTCGCGGATCTTCGGGCCGGTGACGCCGCCGTTCTTGTCGGCCCATTCCATCGCTTCCTTCATGTACATGACGGTGCAGATGGCGGCCATGTAGTGCACCGGGCGATAGGCATTGCCGCTCGGGTCGGACATCTTGGAAATGTCCTTGAAGGTGGAGAGGCCGGGCGCCTCGCCGGTCCAGGTCACGGCGGTGCGCACGGGGAAGATGACGCCGTTGGCGGCGCTGCCGGCCGCCTTCATGGCGTTCTCATCCATGCCCCACACATTGCCGAAGAACTGCACCTTCACGCCGGCGGTCTCGCATGCCTTGAGCACGGAGATGTTGGAGCCGGCGGTGTTGCCGAGATAGGCGTAGTTCGCGCCGGACTGCTTCAGCGTGAGGCACTGCGCGGTGTAGTCGCCGGGCGTGAGCGCGAAGGTGATGGGCTCCAGCACCTCGAAGCCCAGTTCCTTGGCATAGGCTTCCGCCGCCGCCTTGGGCGAATTGGGGAAGGGATGGTTGGCGCCCATGTGCACCCATTTGGGCTTGCCCTGGCCGCCCTTGGCCTTCCAGTCGTCGGCGGCCCACTGCACCTCGGCGCGGGCGGCGTCCGAATAGGACGGGCCGTAGAAGAAATTGTACGGCGCGGCGCGCTCGCTCTTGGGGCCGCCCTTGCCGGTGGGGTCGGTGAGCGTGGCGGCATAGGAGCCGGAATAATAGGGAATCTCTTCCTTCGTCACCATGGCGACCAGCGCCTCGGTATCGGCCGTGCCCCAGCCCTGGATCGCGACCACCTTGTCGCTGCCGACCCATTTCTTGAAGGCGGCCAGCGCGCGGGGCACCTGATAGCCGTATTCGTTGAAGTCGGAATTGATGGGCTTGCCGTTCACGCCGCCGTTCTTGTTGATATAGGCGATGGCGTCCTGCACGCCCTGGCCGTAGGGCGTGCCCACGTCCGAGGTGCCGCCGGAATAGTCCGCGAGATGGCCGATGTTGATGGACTGGGCCATGGCCGGCGCCGCCGCCGAAAGGGCGATGACGCTGACGAGGGTGGTGGCGATCCGTTTCATGCACGTCTCCTTGGGTTTGGGTGTTTCCTCGTGCGGCCGCCGCTCGTTGCTGGCGCCGGTCCGCGGGCCTGTTCAATAGGAGAAGGGGTAGAGCTTCCAATAGGCCTTGATCTGCTTCCAGCGATGGGCGAGCCCGTCCGGCTCGAAGATCAGGAACAGGATAATGGTGGCGCCGATCAGCATCTCGCGCATGTAGGTGATGCCGTCCTTCAGATGCAGCGCCTTGTCGATGGCGCTGCCCTGCAGCATGCCCGCGAGCGCGCCGGTCAGCTCCGGCAGCAGCACCATGAAGATGGTGCCGAGCAGCGAGCCCATGATGGAGCCGAGCCCGCCGATGATGATCATCGCCAGGAACTGGATGGAGAACAGAATGTCCAATCCCTCCACCGACATGTAGCCGATATAGTGCGCATAGAGCGCGCCGCCGATGCCGGCGTAGAAGGACGAGATGCCGAACGCCATGGTGCGGTATTTGGCCAGGTTCACGCCCATCATCTCGGCGGAGAGATAATGATCGCGCACCGCGATCAGCGCCCGCCCGTCGCGGGTGCGCATGAGGTTCGCGGCGAACAGATACATCACCACCACGAACACCAGCACCACGTAGAAATAGCGCCGGTCGCCGGACATGTCGAAGCCGAGGATGGTGAACGGCGCCGCCACCGCCCCCGAGGAGCCGCCGGTGAACCAGGTGGCCCGCACGAAGAAGTCCTGCAGGATGAACTGGGCGGCGAGCGTCGCGATGGCGAGGTAGAGCCCCTTCACCCGCGTCGCGGGCAGGCCGAACAGCAGGCCGACGGCGGTGGTCCACACCCCCGCCAGCACGATCGCGATCGGCACCGGCACGCCGTGTTCGGCCAGATAGGCGGACGCAAATCCGCCGAAGCCGAAGAACACCGCATGGCCGATGGAGATCTGGCCGGAGAAGCCGACCAGGATGTTCAGCCCCAGCGCGGCGATGCCGAGATAGCCGATCTGGATCAGCAGGCTCAGCAAATAGGTGCTGAGGAACAGGGGCGCGAGCGCCAGCAGGATGACGCCGCCGACGATGAAGGCGAAGGTCAGGCGGGTATCGAAGATGGTCTGGTCGGCGCGGTAGCTGGTGCGATAGTCGCCGCACGGGCGCATGGTGTCGGTGGCCATGGCGCTAGACCCTTTCGATGTCGCGGGTGCCGAACAGGCCGTAAGGCTTGATCATGAGAATGATGATGAGGACGTAGAAGGGAATGATTTCATACAGGTTTCCCCAGTGCAGGAACTGGCTGTCGAAATAATGGGCGATGTTTTCCAAGAGCCCGATGATGAGCCCGCCCACCACCGCGCCGAACACCGAATCGAGCCCGCCGAGGATCACCGCCGGGAACACCTTGATGCCGAAGAAGGAGAGCGCGGAGGACACGCCGTTGACGATGCCCACCACCACGCCCGCGACCGCGGACACCGCCGCCGAGATGCCCCAGGAGAGGGCGAACATCTGGCGCACCGAGATGCCGAGCGATTGCGCCACCTGCTGGTTGAAGGCGGTGGCCCGCATGGCGAGGCCGATCTTGGAATATTTGAAGAACCAGGCGAAGCCCGCCATGATCAGCACGCTGACCCCGGTGGACATCAGATAGGCGCTCTGCACCTGGAGCCCGAAGATATCCACCTTGCTGACGGCGAAGATGGGCGGGAACGGCTGCGCGAACGTGCCGAACATCCATTTCATCAGCGCCTGGAAGAAGATGGAGAGGCCGATGGTGACCATGATCACCGAGATCACCGGCTCGCCGATCAGCGGCCGCAGCACCAGCATCTGCAGCGCCAGGCCGAACAGCATCATGAAGGCGAGCGAGATCAGGAAGCCCCAGATGAAGGGGATCTGCCAATAGGTCAGCAGCCACCAGCAGGCCCAGGCGCCGATGAGCAGGAATTCGCCCTGGGCGAAGTTCACCACCTGGGAGGCCTTGTAGATGAGCACGAAACACATGCCCACCACGCCGTAGAGCGTGCCGATGATGAGGCCGTTGATGCAGAGCTGGATGAAGAGCTGAAAGGTCATTGCCGTGCGCCCGCAAAAGCCCTCTCCCGCGTGCGGGGGAGGGTGGGGAGGGGGAAAGGCCGCGCGAAAGCTGGGAGGGGGAAGGGCGCGAGGTGAGCGTCGTCGGCCGCGCCGCGCGCAGGCCCCCACCCCAGCCCTCCCCCGCACGCGGGAGAGGGAGCGACATCGCGCGCGCGCAAAGCCGTCGCCATCATGCGGCCCTCTTCTTGCTCGAACCGGCGGCAGGGGGCGCGAGCTTCAGGTCCACCACCTTGAGCGTGGTGCGGATGCGCTGCTTTGTGCCGTCCTGGAAGGCGATGGTGGTGTCCACGTCGATGTTCGGATCGCCGCGATACATGGCGTCGATGATCTCGCCATAGCGCTCGTTGATGACCCCGCGCCGCACCTTGCGGGTGCGCGTCAGCTCGCCGTCGTCCGCATCCAGCTCCTTGTAGAGCAGGAGGAATTTCGAGATGCGCTGCTTCTCGGGCAAGGTCTTGTTCACCTGCTCCACCTCGCGGCGGAGCATGTCCGTCACCTCCTGCTTGGCCGAGAGGTCGGTATAGGTGGTGAACGAGATGCGGTTCTTCTCCGCCCATTTGGAAACGATGGGGAAGCGGATGCAGATCATCGCGGCGAGATGCTCGCGCCCGTCGCCCAGGATCACCGCCTCCGCCACATAGGGAGAGAATTTCAGCTTGTTCTCGATATATTGCGGCGAGAAACGGTCGCCATGGGCGGTCTGCGCCATGTCGCGCACGCGGTCGATCACCACCAGATGGCCGCGCGGATTGACGAAGCCGGCATCGCCGGTTCGCATCCAGCCGCCATCCACGAACGACTTCGCGCTTTCTTCCGGATTCTTGTAATAGCCGGTGAATGTATTGCCGTGGCGGGTGACGATCTCGCCCAAGCCGTTGGGATCGGGATCGTCGATGCGGATTTCCACCCCGTTCATCGGCACGCCGACCGTGTCGAAATCCACGTCGCTGGCGGTGTGGATGGTATAGGCGCCGAGCAATTCCGTCTGGCCGTAGAGCTGGCGCATGGGCACGCCGAGCGCGAGGAAGAAGCGGAACGTATCCGGCCCCAGCGCCGCCCCGCCGGTGGCGGCCGACTTCAGGTGCGAGAAGCCGAGGCGGTCGCGCAATGCCCGGAACAGGATGAAGTCCGCGAGCTTGGAGCGCTGCCCGCGATCGAGCGCCGCGAGGCCGAGCTTCATGCCGAAGTCGAACATCGCCCGCTTGAGGACCGAGGCATCCATCATGCGCGCCCGCACGTCGGCGGCGATCTGCTCCCACACGCGCGGGGCGAACAGCACGAAGGTGGGGCCGATCTCGCGCATGTCGGCCATGGTGGTTTCCGGCTCCTCGACGAAGTTCACCTTCATGCGGGAGAGCAGGGCCTGACCGAAGGCGTAGATCTGTTCCATGATCCAGGGCATCTGGAGCACGGAGACATATTCGTCGTCCGGGCCGCGCATGTCGGCCGCGAGATAGGCCGCGCAATGGCGCAGCACGGCCCCGCCGGTGAGCATGGCGAGCTTGGGATGGGAGGTGGTGCCCGACGTGGTGCACAGGATTGCCACGTCGGCGCCCGAGCCCTGATTGATGAGGCGTTCGTAGAGGTCCGGCTCCGCCGCCGCGCGCGCCGCGCCGCGGGCTTCCAGATCGGCCAGGGAAACCAGGCGGGCATCCTCATATTTGCGCAGCCCGCGCGGGTCGGAATAGATGATGTGCCGCACGGTGGGGATGCGGTCCTCCAGCTGGAGGAGCTTGTCCACCTGTTCTTCGTCTTCGGCGAAGATGATGGCCACGCCCGCATAGGTGACGAGATAGGCGACCTCGTCGGCCAGCGCATCGCGATAGATGCCGAGCGATTGCCCGCCGACCGCATGGATGGCGATCTCGCCCATCAGCCATTCCGGCCGGTTGTCGCCGAGCAGCGAGATCACGTCGCCGCGCGCGACGCCGAGATCGAGCAGGCCGAGGGCCATGTTCTGCACGCGGGTGTTGACCTGCTGCCAGGTATAGGCGTTCCAGATGCCGAGGTCTTTCTCGCGCAGCCAGGTATCCGTGGGGTGCTGGCGCGCATTGAGCGCGAGCAGCTTGGGAAACGTGTCGTAGATCGCCACGTCGGGCAAAGCGGAGGCGGGGCTTTTCACGCTCATGGCTGCCTCACGCGGATACGGCCTGGAGAACCGGCGCATCTTCGACCACGAGGTCCTCCTCGCCGAGATAGGCCTTGCGGACATTGGGATTGGCGAGCACCTCGGCGGGCAGGCCCTCGGCGATCTTGCGGCCGAAATCGAGCACCATCACCCGATGGGAAATGTCCATGACCACGCCCATGTCATGCTCGATCATGATGATCGTCATGCCCCATTCTTCATTGAGATCGACGATGTAGCGGGCCATGTCCTCTTTCTCTTCGAGGTTCATGCCGGCCATCGGCTCATCCAGCAGGATCAGCTTGGGCTGCAGGGCGACGGCGCGCGCCAGCTCCACGCGCTTGCGCAGGCCGTAGGAGAGCGTGCCGGCGGTGGCCTTGCGCACGTGCTGGATTTCGAGGAAGTCGATGACGTCCTCGACCGCCTTGCGGTGTTCCAGCTCTTCCTTCTGCGCCCCGCCGATCCAGTAGATCGCGCCGGTGAACAGATTGTTCTTCAGCAAATGGTGGCGGCCGACCATGATGTTGTCGAGCACGCTCATGTGGTGGAACAGGGCGAGATTCTGGAACGTGCGGCCGATGCCGGCGGCGGCCCGCTTGTTCGGCTTCAGGCGGGTGATGTCCTGCCCGTCGAACGAGATGCGGCCTTCCTGCGGCGAGTAGCGCCCGGAAATGCAGTTCAGCAAAGACGTCTTTCCAGCACCATTCGGGCCGATGACGGAGAACAGTTCGCCGTTGCGGACGGAAAATCCGACATTGCTCAACGCCTTGAGGCCGCCGAAGCGCAGCGAAATGTTATCGACATTCAACAACGACGAGTCGGCGACGGACGCGCCAGGACCCTTGCCTGTCGACATGTTCCCCTCCCGAATTCCGCATATGAGCGGGTGGCTTCTTTGGCCACATCCCACATTGTGAGATGAATTGAATTGATTATCTAGCGAACGTTTGCTTCTTTCAAGGGACATCGCATATGGCCATCCGAAATATTGCGGTATGCCCCTTTTTGTCTCACATTGTAGGACATGAACGACGAACTTGATCCGGCCGCGCCCAAGGGCGCGCAAAGCCTCGGGCGGGCCATTTCCGTGCTGCGGGTGGTGGCCAATGCCGCCCCGCATCCCGTCCGCCTCGCCGACCTGATCCGGGCCACCGGCCTGTCGAAGGCCACCGCCCATCGCCTCGCAACGACCCTGGTCTTCGAGACCCTGCTCGCCTACGACGCCCGCGAGCGATGCTATTCCCTCGGCGCGTTCTTCGCGAAGTTCGTGACTGGCAAAGGTCAGGTCGCCGCCCGTCTTCCGGTGGAGGAAGATATGGCCCGCCCCGCGGCCCATCCCGGCCGCTACAGCGGCAGCAAGATTGCACTGGCGCATCTGCTGTGCGACCGACACCTGGCGGTAAAACGCGCCCATCCCGCGATGATTCACGAGACCGTCTCGGGCCAGACCTCGGAATTGAGCTTCGGAAAGCTCGCGGAATATTCATCTCGATTTGCCCGTGTTCTTTCGGCGGCGGGCATCAGGAAGGGCGACCGGGTCGCCGTCCTGCTGCCCAAGGGCATGGAACTGGTCATCACGGCGCTCGCTATCTGGCGGATCGGGGCCGTCTACATGCCGCTCTTCTCCACCTATTCGCCCGCGGCCGTCGAAGCCCGGCTGAAGGCCGGCGGCGTCAAGGCCGTGGTGGCGAACCGGTTCCTCATCGATCGCGCCTCCCGCTACATCAACGAGAAGACCTTCGTCTGCTTGATCGAGGGCGATCAGATCAACCGGATCGACGGCAAGGTGACCCAGTTCTGGTCGTCCATCTATGCATCCGAGCCGCTCGAAGCGGTGGAAACCTACGGCGCCAACGACCCCTTCACCATGACCTATGCCCCGAGCTTCGTGGAGGCCCGGCTGGGTCTTTTGACGCCGGTGCGGGCGCTGGCGGCGATCGAGCAATATATGCGGATCGGAATGGATGTCCGCGACGACGACGTCTATTGGAACATGGCCGACCAGGGCTGGGAATACGGCATCTATTACGGTCTCATCGGTCCTCTCCTGATCGGTTGCTCGATCCTGTTCTGCGATGGGCCCTACGATGTCTCGCAGGGCTATCGCGTGCTGTCGAAGTTCCGCGTCACCAACCTCACGGCCGCCCCGTCCCAGATCAAGGCGTGGCGGCGTGGCGATCCGAACGACGTCACATCGCCCTTCGCCATCCGCATGGTCACGGTGGGGGGCGAACCGCTGCCGCCCGACGTCATTTCCTGGGTCACGCAGAAGCTCGAAGTGCCGCTGATCAATCAGTATGGCCACCGCGAGACCGGCATGATCGTGGGGATGAAATACGACCCCAGCGATCCCGCCGCCTCGCGCCGCTCCTCGGTCGGCCGCGTGATGCCGGGCTTTGCCCTTGCGGTGCTCGACAAGCACGGCGCCGAATTGCCTGCCGGCTCCGAAGGCATCCTCGCCATCGACGTGGAACGCTCGCCTTTGTTTTGGTTCCGGTCCTATTTCAAGGACGATGCAAGAACAAAGACGCGATTCCAGTTCGGCGGCGACTATTACATTCTGGGAGATACAGGTTTCATCGACGACGAAGGGTGGGTCCACTATAGCGGACGGGCATCCCACGCCATATTGATGCAGAAAGATTGAAGGCGCATCCCTGCCTTGGTCATGCTGTCTCTCCCGTCATTGGCGCCCGTCTTGGCGTGGCGCGCCGGTCCCGATCATTCCGCCGGGTTTTCAGGAAACAATCGAACGTTCTTTTTCTCTCGCGGTCAAGGGCATTTTTGGCCGCTTGCGTCTTGCTTCCCCGCCGCGCTGCGCTCACTCTATGCCGGACGCTGGGGGTCGGCGGCCTCAGCCGATTTCCGAGGATCGTGCGCCCAAGAGCGCGATTGCACATTGAGAAAAAGATGGCGCGTACAGTCGGTTCCAACGGTGCCCGCACCGCCCAGGCGATCCGCCAGGCGGGGGTGCTGCTGATCTACAAGCACGGCTACGAAGCAATGAGCCTGCGGCAACTCGCCGCCGAGGTCGGGCTGCAGTCCGGTTCGCTGTACAAGTATTTCGAGAACAAGCAGAGCCTGCTGTTCGACATCGTGCGCGATCACATGGAAGACCTGACCGCGAAGGCGCGCGAGGCCCTGGATGGGCTGGAGACGCCGCTGGAACGGCTGAAGGCATTCGTGGGCTTTCACCTGCGCTATCACATGACGCGGCGCGCCCACGTCTTCATCGCCAACATGGAAATCCGCTCGCTGGACGACGAGCACCGCGCCGTCGTCGTCGAGATGCGGCGCAGCTATGAAGGGCTTCTGGAGCAGATCCTGCGCGAGGGCTCCGCGCAGGGCGTGTTCCAGGTGCGCGAGCCGAAGGTTTCCACCTACGCCATCATCTCCATGCTCACAGGGATCTGCATGTGGTACCGGCCCGACGGGCGGTTGAGCCAGGATGATCTGGTGGAGATCTATGGCAACCTCGTCACCCAGGGTCTCGCGCCGGGAGCGCCGCAGGCGCTGGCCGCGTCCCTGGAAGCGCCGCTCCCTGCGGCGGAGGGGCCGCCCGCCCGCGCCAAGCGCAAGGCGCGCGCCTGATTTGCCCTTGCGGTTCTCATAAAAAAACGTACGATCGTTTCTAAGCCGACAACGAGCGGCACGGGAGGACGACGCGTCGAGGTTTCGCTCGCCTTTTCGGCGGGGCGTTCCGGGCGTTCCTTCTTCCGCAATCGACACTCAGGGGTGAGGCGCTCATGGCGATCATCGAGGATGCGGTGGACCGCCGCTCCGAAGCCTATCATCGCAACCGCGAGGCGCTGTTCGCCAGTGTCAGCGACCTGCGCGAAAAGGTGGAAGGCATCTCCCAAGGCGGCGGGGAAGTCGCGCGCGAGCGCCATCTCAAGCGGGGCAAGCTGCTGCCGCGCGACCGCATCCGCACCCTGCTGGATACCGGCTCGCCCTTCCTCGAACTCAGCCAGCTCGCCGCCTATGACATGTACGGCGGCGATGTGCCCGCCGCCGGCATCATCACCGGCATCGGCCGCGTGTCCGGCCGCGAATGCATGATCGTCGCCAATGACGCGACGGTGAAGGGCGGCACCTATTTCCCCATGACGGTGAAGAAGCACCTGCGCGCCCAGGCCATCGCGCGGGAGAATCACCTGCCCTGCATCTATCTGGTGGACAGCGGCGGCGCGAACCTGCCCAACCAGGACGAGGTGTTCCCCGACCGCGAGCATTTCGGCCGCATCTTCTTCAACCAGGCCAATATGTCGGCCGAGGGAATCGCCCAGGTGGCGGTGGTCATGGGCTCCTGCACCGCCGGCGGCGCCTATGTGCCGGCCATGGCGGACCAGTCCATCATGGTGAAGAACCAGGCCACCATCTTCCTCGGCGGCCCGCCTTTGGTGAAGGCGGCGACCGGCGAGGTGGTCACCGCCGAGGAGCTGGGCGGTGCGGACGTGCACACCCGCGTCTCCGGCGTCGCCGACCATATGGCGGAGAACGATGCCCACGCGCTCGGCATCGCCCGCACCATCATCGGCGATCTCAACCGGGTGAAGCGGCACGACCTCGACATCCGCCCGCCGAAGGCGCCGCTCTACGATGCGGAAGAGATCTACGGCATCGTCTCGGAAGATCCCAAGAAGCCGTTCGACGTGCGCCAGATCATCGCCCGCATCGTCGACGGCTCGGAGTTCGACGAGTTCAAGCCGCTCTATGGCCAGACCCTGGTGACGGGCTTTGCCCGCATCTTCGGCTATCCCGTGGGCATCATCGCCAATAACGGCATCCTGTTTTCCGAGAGTGCGCTGAAGGGCGCGCATTTCGTGGAATTGTGCTGCCAGCGCAATATCCCGCTGGTGTTCCTGCAGAACATCACCGGCTTCATGGTGGGCCGCAAATACGAGGCCGGCGGCATCGCCAAGGACGGGGCGAAGCTGGTGAACGCGGTGTCCTGCGCCAGCGTGCCGAAATTCACCGTGGTGATCGGCAATTCCTTCGGCGCCGGAAACTACGGCATGTGCGGGCGCGCCTATGACCCGCGCTTCCTGTGGATGTGGCCCAATGCCCGCATCTCGGTGATGGGCGGCGAGCAGGCGGCCAACGTGCTCGCCCAGGTGAAGCGCGACGGCATCGAGGGCAAGGGCGGCGCCTGGCCGGCCGAGGAGGAGGCCGCCTTCAAGGCGCCGATCCAGGCCCAATACGACCGCCAGGGCCACCCGTATTATTCTTCCGCGCGGATCTGGGACGACGGGGTGATCGACCCTGCCGATACCCGCATGGTGCTGGCGCTCGCGCTCTCCGCCGCGCTCAATGCGCCGGACAGGGAGACGCGCTTCGGCGTGTTCCGCATGTGAGCGAGTTTTCGTCGCGCCCCGGCGGCTGTCCGCAATCTTGGGCGGAGCTGTATCGTGCCTGTCACAGCCGCTCCGCCAAAGTCCGCCACGGAACATCCTACCGGCGGAGAACAGGTCCATGAGCCTCATCGTATCCCATGAAGACGGCATCGCCACCCTCACGCTCGACCGGCCGGAGGTGCACAACGCCTTCGACGACGCCCTGATCGCCCTGCTCACGGCCGCCTATCATCATGCCGGCAGCGATCCCGCGATCCGCGCCGTGGTGCTGCGCGCCAATGGCAAATCCTTCTGCGCCGGGGCGGACCTCAACTGGATGCGCCGCATGGCCGGCTATTCCCATGACGAGAACGTGGCGGATGCGGGCATGCTCGCGCATCTCATCCACGTCATCGACACCTGCCCCAAGCCGACATTGGCGCGGGTGCAGGGCTCGGCCTTCGCCGGGGCGGTGGGGCTGATCGCGGCGAGCGACATCGTGGTGGCCGTGCCGGAAGCGGAATTCGCCGTCACCGAGGTGCGCATCGGCCTCATCCCGGCGGTCATCAGCCCCTATCTGGTGCGGGCCATGGGGGCGCGGCAGGCGCGGCGCTATTTCCTCACCGCCGAGCGCTTCTCGGCGCACACGGCGCTCCAACTCGGCCTCGTGCACCAAGTGGTGCCGATGGAGGAACTGGACGGCGCCATCGCCCAGCATCTCAAGGCCCTGAAAGCGGCGAGCCCGGCGGCACTCAAGGCGGCGAAGGACCTGGTGGCGGCGGTGGACCGGCCGCTGACCCATGAGCTGATCGCGGACACCGCCGAGCGCATCGCCCACGCGCGCGCCAGCGCCGACGGCCGCGAGGGCGTCTCCTCCTTCCTGGAAAAACGCAAACCCGAATGGGGGCAAGCATGACCCGACCCATCCGCACCCTCTTGGTGGCGAACCGGGGCGAGATCGCGGTGCGGATCATGCGCACCGCCAAGGCCATGGGGTTGAAGACCGTCGCGGTCTATTCGCAAGCCGATGCCCGCGCGCTCCATGCGGAGCGCGCGGACGAGGCCTATCCCATCGGCCCCGCCCCGGCGCGGGAGAGCTATCTGAAGATCGACGCCATCCTGAATGCCGCGCGCATGAGCGGGGCGGACGCGATCCATCCCGGCTATGGCTTCCTGTCCGAGAATGCGGATTTCGCGGACGCCTGCGCGCGGGCGGAGATCGTGTTCGTCGGCCCGCCGGCCTCCGCCATTCGCGCCATGGGCTCCAAGAGCGCGGCCAAGGCCTTGATGGAACAGGCCGGCGTGCCCCTCGTGCCCGGCTATCACGGCAAGGACCAGGACGAAGCCCTGCTCGCCCGCAAGGCCGGGGAGATCGGCTATCCCGTGCTCATCAAGGCGTCCGCTGGCGGCGGCGGCAAGGGTATGAAGGTGGTGCGGACGGCGGAGGAATTCGCCGAGGCGCTCGCCTCCGCCAAGCGCGAGGCGAAGAACGCCTTTGGCGACGACACCGTGCTGATCGAGAAATACCTGACCAAGCCGCGCCATATCGAGGTGCAGGTGTTCGCCGACACCCATGGCAATGCGGTCTATCTGCACGAGCGCGACTGCTCCATCCAGCGCCGCCACCAGAAGGTGGTGGAGGAGGCGCCGGCCCCCGGCCTCTCGGCGGAACGGCGCGCCGCCATGGGCAAGGCGGCGGTGGATGCCGCAAAGGCGGTGGGCTATGTGGGCGCCGGCACGGTGGAATTCATCGCCGAGGGCGACGACTTCTTCTTCATGGAGATGAACACCCGCCTGCAAGTGGAGCATCCCGTCACCGAGGCCATCACCGGGCAGGATCTGGTGGAATGGCAAATCCGGGTGGCGCGCGGCGAAAGGCTGCCGCTGACTCAGGCCGACATTCCCCTCATCGGCCATGCCATCGAGGTGCGGCTCTATGCCGAGGACCCGGCGCGCGATTTCCTGCCTCAGGTCGGACGGCTCGACCATCTGCGCCTGCCGTTCGATCTCGCCGGCCTGCGGGTGGACAGCGGCGTGCGCGCCGGGGATTCGGTGTCGATCCATTACGACCCCATGATCGCGAAGATCATCGCCTCGGGCGCCGACCGCACGGAGGCCCTGGGCCGGCTCGCGGCGGCGCTGGCGGCGACCGAAGTGGTGGGCCTGCCCACCAACCGCATGTTCCTCCAGGCCATAGTGTCGGAGCCCGCGTTCGCGGCGGCCGAGCTGGACACCGGCTTCATCGAGCGGCATCGCGCGACGCTCCTGCCGGCGCCGCTGCCGGTGGACGACCGGGTGCTGGCCCTCGCGGCTTTGTTTCTGCTGCTGGACGAGGCGCGGATTTCCGCCGCCGCGGCCGATCCCGCCGATCCCTGGTCGCCCTGGGGCCTCGCACCGGGTTGGCGGCTCAACCGCTCCGCCTTCGTGGACCTGACGTTCGCCGACCATGAGGCCCGCATTCCGGTGCGCGCCCATTATACCGACGGCGGCTTCCTGCTGGATCTTCCGGGTGGCCGCATGGCGGTGGAGGGCACGAGCACTGAGGACGGCGGCCTGATCGCCCGGCTCGACGGGGTGCGCACCCGCGCCCGTGTGGTGCGCAGCGGCGCGCGGCTGACCATTTTCTCCGCCGGCACCGAGCGCAGCCTGGACCATATCGACCCGCGCCTCGCCAGCATCGAGGCCACTGGCACCGCCGGCCGCCTCGTGGCGCCGATGCCGGGCACGATCATCCGCGTCGCCGTCAGCGCCGGGGAAGATGTGACCAAGGGCACGGCCCTGGTGGTGGTGGAGGCCATGAAGATGGAGCACACGGTCACCGCCCCGCGCGACGGGCGGGTGAAGAGCGTCGCCTTCGGCGTCGGCGATCTCGTGGACGAGGGCGCGGAACTGCTGGTGCTGGAGGATGTGGCGTGAGCCGGCCGGAGCGGGTGCGCATCGTCGAGGTGGGGCCGCGCGACGGCTTGCAGAACGAGCCGGGCACCGTTCCGCTCGCGGCCAAGGTGGCGCTCATCGAGGCGCTGGCCGATGCCGGCCTCACCACCATCGAGGCGGGCAGCTTCGTTTCCCCCAAATGGGTGCCGCAGATGGCGGATACGGCGCAGGTTCTGGCGGCCATCCGGCCGCGCGAAACCGTGCGCTATCCGGTGCTGGTGCCCAATATGAAGGGGCTCGAGGGGGCGCTGGAAAGCGGCGTCTCCGAAATCGCGGTGTTCGCCGCCGCCTCGGAGGCGTTCAGCCAGCGCAATATCAATTGCTCCATCGCCGAGAGCCTGGAGCGCTTCGTTCCCGTCATCACGGCCGCCGCCGTCGCGGGCATCGCGGTGCGCGGCTATGTGAGCTGCGTACTCGGCTGCCCCTATCAGGGCGCGGTACCGGTCGAGAAAGTGGTGGAGGTCTCGCGCGCCTTGGTGGAGATGGGCTGCTACGAAATCTCGCTCGGCGATACCATCGGCGTCGGCACGCCGGACAAGGCGAAGGCCATGGCGGGGGCGGTGGTGGAGGCGATCGGGGTGGAGCGCACGGCGGTGCATTTCCACGACACCTACGGGCAGGCGCTCGCCAATGTGCTGTCCTGCCTCGATCTCGGCATCGGCGTGGTGGACAGCGCGGTGGCGGGGCTCGGCGGCTGCCCCTATGCCAAGGGCGCCTCCGGCAATCTCGCCACCGAGGACCTGGTCTACATGCTGGAGGGCCTCGGCATCGAGACGGGCGTGGATCTGGACAAGCTCGCCGCCGCAGGCCGGGACATCACCGCCGCGCTCGGGCGGGTGCCGGCCTCCAAGGTGGCGCAGGCGCTGGCGGCGAAGCTCTAGCGCTCGCGCTTGCGGCAGTCGCTGGCAAAATGTTTCACGTGAAACAAGGGCTTGGCGAAGACGAATGGCGGTTTCGTGCGCCGTCTCGCCGGCTTTTCGGCGGATGAAACCGGCTTTTCGCGCGAACGTTCGCGATCGATGAATCCACGGCACGCGAGGCGCGTGGCGGGCGGCTTCCGTCCGGCCCTTGCCCGCCGACACGCCGGGCCACCCGTGTCCGGCGCCCGCCGCACATTTCATGCAGATCTTTCCGGCGAATCGTTTTCGGGGGACAGTTGAAGGTCGCCCTGGAAATGGAGGGCATCCTAAGGAAAGTTGTCTGTGTGATGTAATCGGTGCCGGACATCCATCTGCCGGATTGGAGGAAGCATGACCGACTCGACCGTGCGCTCGGTAACCCACGATCTGTTGCGTAAGCTTGGCCTTACGACCTTCTTCGGGAACCCCGGATCGACCGAGGAAACCTTCCTCAAGGATTTCCCCTCCGATTTCACCTATCACCTCGCCCTTCAGGAAGCTTCCGCCATCGCCATCGCGGACGGCTACGCCCAGGCCACCGGCAAGCCGGCGATCGTGAACGTCCACACCGCCGCCGGCCTCGGCAATGCCATGGGCAATCTCATCACGGCGAGCCTCAACAAGACGCCGCTCATCGTCACCGCCGGACAGCAGACCCGCGAGATGCTGCTGATGGAGCCGTGGCTGACCAATGTGGATTCCACGCTCCTGCCGCGCCCTTGGGTGAAATGGGCCTATGAGCCCGCCCGCGCCGAGGACGTGCCCGCCGCCTTCATGCGCGCCTATGCCACCGCCCTGCAGGCGCCCGCAGGCCCGGTGTTCCTGTCCCTGCCGCTGGACGATTGGGACAAGCCGCTGGAAGGCACCGCCGTGGTGCGCACGGTGAGCCATCGCGTCGCCCCCGATTTCGACCGGCTGAAGGCGTTCGCCGCGATCCTCTCCCAGGCCAAGGCGCCGGCGCTGATCTTCGGCGCCGCCATCGATCGCGGCGCTGGCTGGCCGGCGGCGGTGGCCCTGGCCGAGAAGCTGGGCGCGACCGTATGGGCCGCCCCGGCGAGCGAGCGCGCGCCGTTTCCGGAGGATCATCCCCTGTTCGCCGGCGGCCTGCCGTTCGCCATCGGCCCGCTGAGCGCGCGCCTGGAAGGCCATGACGTCGCCATCGTCATCGGCGCGCCGGTGTTCCGCTATTATCCCTATGTGGCCGGCGACTACCTGCCCGCCGGATTGAAGCTGCTGCACATTTCCGACGACCCGGCCGAGACCGCCCGCGCGCCGGTGGGCGACAGCCTGGTGGGCGACGCGGTGCTGGCGACGCAGGCGCTGCTGGAGCTGGTGTCAGCCCCCTCCGCTCCCGCGAAAGCGAGCCGCGGTGCGCCGCTGCCGCATCGCATGGCGCCGCACCCGGCGGTTCATCCCGAACAGGCGCCGGGCGGCAAGGACGGCGTGCCCACCGCCGCCGACGTGTTCGCGGCGCTCGCCGAGGTGCGGCCCGCCCATGCGGTGCTGGTGGAGGAATCGCCCTCCAACCTCGCGGATCTGCATCGCCACTGGCCGATCACCGAGCCGGCGACCTTCTTCACCTTCGCCTCGGGCGGCCTCGGCTGGAACCTGCCCGCCTCGGTGGGCATCGCGCTCGGCGAGCGGGACACGGGGCGCAAGCGGCCGGTGCTCATGGTGATCGGCGACGGCTCGTTCCAATATTCCGTGCAGTCGCTCTGGACCGCGGCGCAGAACAAGCTGCCCATCGTCTTCATCGTGCTGCGCAACGGGCAGTACGGCATCCTGAAGTCGTTCGCGGTGCTGGAAGAGACGCCCGGCGTGCCGGGGCTCGACATTCCCGGCATCGACATCGTCAGTCTCGCCAAGGGCTATGGCTGCGATGCCGAGCGGATTTCCGATCTCGCGGCGTTGAAGGCCCGCGTCGCCGCCGGCTTCACGGGCGACGGCCCGGTGGTGATCGAGGTGCCGATCACGGCCGATGTGCCGCCGCTCATCTGAGGTCGCTCATCTAACGCGGCTCGTCTAAAGCGGCTCGTCTCAGGCCTGGTTTCGCGGAGCCGGGCCCGCCGGCGCGGGCCGCCCGGCGCATAGTGGCGCGGTGCGCGAAGGCGCCGTCAGCCCCGCCCGCGCGCCGCGCGGGTGGGAAGCACGAGCTGTTCGATCCAATTGCGGATTTCGACCGTGCGCAGATCCTTGGAGATCACGGCCCCGTCCACCCCGTGACGCCACACCAGCGGCTGGTTGCCGGGCTCGCGCTCGAGCGTCTCAAGATCGCCGATGAAGCTCTCCTGCGCCTCCTCGTCCTGGAAGAAGCCCTCCGCCACCAGGGAGGGGCTCAGCCGCCGGAAGATGGCGGCCATTTCCCGGAACGGATATTCGGGATGGTATTGCACCGCCCAGGCGGTGCTGGCGCCGGCCGGGATTTCGGCGGCCTGAACCTGCGAATGGTCGTTGGTGGCGAGCAGGCGCGCGCCCTCCGGCAAGGTTTCCACCTCGTCCAGATGCACGGTCATGGCCTCGAACACGCGCGGCTTGCCGATGAAGATGGGATGGCGTTCGCCGTGCTCGGTCATGCGGATGCGGCGGCCGAAGCCGACCTCCCGCCCGCGCGGATTGCGCCGCACCACGCCGCCGGCCGAAACCGTGATGAGCTGCAGGCCCCAGCAACTGCCGAACACCGGCGTGCCGGTGGTGAAGGCGGTGCGCAGCAGTTCGATCTGCTGCTCGATGGGCAGGCCGCCATTGTAGATGTTGAGCGAGGAGCCGGTGATGGCGATGCCGTCATAGCCCTCGAGCCCGCCCGCGTCGGGCAGATTGGCGCCGGGGTCGGCCGGATAGCAGATATCGACCACGGCACCGGGGCAAAGGTCGCGCAGCAGGCGGGCATACCCTTCGCTCGCCGCCTCGCCACCGAACTTCACCTGGCGGGCGCGGGCGTCGGCGGTATTTCCTTCAACGACGAGCAAATGGGGGGCGGGCATGGATGGCGGTCCGAATTCTGTGCCTTGCAGCATAAGGCCTAATTTGACGAAAGCGAGGAAGCGGCGGGACTTTTCCCTGTTTCCTCACTCGGGCGTCGTCGCATAGAGGGTCTTGCGCGCCCGGTCTTTTCGCTCCTGCAAGAGAAGATAGATTCCCGAACTCACCACCACCGCCGCCCCCGCCAGCGTCCATCCGCTCGGCAGATTGCCGAACATCAGCCAGCCCAGGACGATCATGGAAATGATCTGGGTGTAGATGAAGGGCGAGAGCGTCGCCGCCGGCGCGCGGGCGTGGGCGAGGATGAGCAGAAAATGCCCCGCGCCCACCACCACGCCCAATTCCAGCATGGCGCCGAACACCATCGGCTCGTGCGGTGTTTCCCACACCCAGAACAGCGGCACCGAGGCCACCACCGCGCCCACCAGGGAGGAATAGAACAAGGTGGTCGCGGAGGCGTCGGTCGCCGCCAGCATGCGCGTGGTGATGCCGTAGAGCGAATAGCAGACCGCCGCCGCCAGCGAGAGCAGCGCGGCGGGATGGATGCCGCCCACGCCCGGCCGCGCCACCAGCACGATGCCGGCAAAGCCGACCAGGATCGCCGCCCACCGCCGCACCCCGATCCATTCGCCCAGCATCGGCCCGGCGAACAAGGCGACGAAGAAGGGGGTCGAGAACATGATGGAGACGGTCTGGTCGAGCTGCAGATATTGCAGGGCGTAGAAATTGAGCGCGGTGCAGGCAAACAGTAAGGCGGAGCGGAACAATTGCAGCCCCGGCCGGCGCGTGCGCATCAGCCCCGGCACGGTCCAGGGATTGAACACCAGAAGCGCCAGGACGAACTGCACCACATAGCGCGCCCACACCACGACGAACACGTTCACGTGCCCGCTGAGCCATTTGGCCGTCGCGTCGCTGAGCGCGAAGCAGATCACCGCCAGGCACATGAGGCCGATGCCGACGAGCGTCGAATCGCGCCGCCCCGAGACCTGCACCTTGTGTCCGGCGATGTTCATGGAAGGCTTCCCGGCGCCGCGGCCCGCGCGGCGCTGCTGGTCAATAGGTGGCGCGGCCCCCCGACAGGTCGAACACGGCGCCGGTGGTGAAGGAGCAGTCCGCCGAGGCGGCGAATGCAATGGTGGCGGCGGCTTCGTCGACCTTGAGGAAGCGGTTGCGGGGAATCTTCGAGAGCATGTAGGCGATGTGCTGTTCGCTGATCTGGTCGAAGATGGCGGTCTTGGCTGCGGCGGGGGTGACGCAATTCACCGCGATATCATATTCCGCCAGTTCCTTGCCCAGCGATTTCGTCAATGCGATCACGCCGGCCTTGGAAGCGGAATAGGCCGAGGCGTTGGGATTGCCTTCCTTGCCGGCGATGGAGGCCACATTGACAATGCGCCCGTAATTCTGGGCGATCATGCCCGGCACCACGGCGCGGCAGCAATGGAACGGGCCGTTGAGATTGATCGCCATCACCTGCGCCCAGGCGTCGGCGGGATAGTCCCACGTCTTATGATTGGGTCCGGCGATGCCGGCATTGTTGACGAGGATATGGATCGCCCCGAGCGCGGCGAGGGTTTCGTCGCGGGCGCGCTCCACCTCGGCGAGGCTGGTCACGTCCACCGCCACGGGCACCACCTTGTCGCGGCCGAGCGTGTCCGCGACGCTCTGCGCCAGGCCGGCGTCGCGGTCCCAGATGGCGACCTTGGCGCCGGAGGCGAGGAAGCGCTCCACCACGGCGCGGCCGATGCCCTGCGCCCCTCCGGTAACGACCGCGCAGCGTCCATTGAGATCGATGGCGTTGGACATGGCTCCCCTTTCCGGCCGAAGTGAAGATTCGGCTCTTAATCGATTAGATTTTAAGCAATACCGCGAGCGTGCGGCACGGGCAAAGCTCTAATCTTGCATGGATCGGGAAATGGCCCATGCGCGCGGAGCGGGGCCGCGCGAGCGGCAAAATCGCCGGCCATGGCTGCGGTGCCGTCGCGGCGCTTTCGGCGCCTGCGCCGGACCGTGCGCGTGAACCAGAGCCGCCCGGCGGGAGGGTGCTCCGGCGCTCAATTGTCGTCTTCGTCGTCCGCGGGCTCGACATCATCGTCCGCGCCGCCATCGGCACCGAGGCGCAGCGCGAGATTCTTTTCCACCTTGCGCAGCAATTTGCGCAGGCGCTTGCGTTCCTTGCTTTCGAGGCCGGCGACCATCTCGTTTTCCAGGGTTTCCCAGACATGGTCGATGGCGCTGCCCTTGTCGCGGCCGGCAGCGGTGAGGAACACGCGCACCAGGCGCCCGTCGCCGTCGGTGGCGCGGCGTTCCACCAGGCCCTGCGTCGTGAGGCGGGCGATGGTCTTGGAGGCCGTGGGCGGGCGCACGCGCAAGGCCGTGGCGAGATCGCCCATGGTGCGGCCGTCCTCGTCGATCAGCAGTTTCAGCACCGATTCCTGCCCCGGAAACAAGCCGAGGTCCGCCAGCAGGCGCGCGGACAGGGCTTTTTGCAGCCGCGCCGTATGTGTGAGCCGGTAGCCGATGGTCTTTGCGATCGGATCCTTCATCCCAACCCCCTGGCGCGCCCCAGCACAATCGTCCGCAGGCCGTCGATCGCCGCGCGCAGCCTACCTTATCCACGCGCCGGCTTACAATTTTGCGAAGGTCTTGTGCCGATTGGGAGACAAGGGCCGCGCCGGCGTGCTTGCGGTGCAGCAGACACGCTCCTAATGTCCGCGCCGAAAACGCGGGCGCGCCGCCCCAAGCGCCCGCCCCGCGACCACGATGACACCGGCATGACGCCACGGGTTCTTCCATGACACACCGATTCTGGGCCGCGCTGTCGTCGCCGGCGCTCGCGGCGCTGGACCGCGCGGCGGCGATCGCCATCTTGCCCCTCGCGGCGGTGGAACAGCATGGGCCCCATCTGCCGCTCGGCACCGACACATTCATTTCCCAGGGCTATATCGACCGCATCCTGCCCTTGCTGCGCCCGGACATGACAGCCCTGTTCCTGCCGATCCAGGCGGTGGGCAAGTCCGACGAGCACCTCTCCTTCACCGGCACGCTCACCCTGTCGCCGGAAACCGCGCTGCGCGCCTGGACCGAGATCGGCGATGCGGTGGCCCGCGCCGGCATCCGCCGCCTGGTGCTGCTCAACACCCACGGCGGCAATGTGCCGGTGATGGATCTCGTGTCCCGCACGCTTCGGGTGCGTCACAAGATGCTGGCGGTGAATGTCTCCATGCACCGTTTCGGCTATCCGGACGGGCTGTTCGCGCCGCAGGAGCGGGCACACGGCATCCATGGCGGGGATATCGAGACCTCGCTGATGCTCGCCTTCCGCCCCGATCTGGTGGACATGGCGCAGGCGCGCGACTTCGCCCCCTGGAGCCTCGCCATGGAGCGCGATTTCGCCCAGTTGCGTGCGAACCATCCCGTCGGCTTCGGCTGGATGAGCGAGGATCTGAGCCCCGCCGGCGCCATGGGCGATGCCCGCCCGGCCAGCGCGGAAAAGGGCGCGGCGGCGGCGGATTTCGGCGCCCGCGCCTTCGTGGCCCTGCTTGAAGATGTCGCCGCCTTCGACCTCACACGGTTCGATGCGCGGCCTGAAGGAGAAGACCCGTTATGACCGAGGGCCGCAGGCTCGATATGGACGGCGCGCGTGCCTATGCCGCCGCCGCGCTCCAGCATTTCAACACCAGTGCGGAAAACGCGGCCGTGGTCGCCGAGGCGCTGGTGGCGGCGGAAGCCGACGGCCTGCCCAGCCACGGGCTCGCCCGGCTGCCGAGCTACGGCCTGCAGGCGCTTGCGGGCAAGATCGATGGCCATGCCGTGCCCACGCACCGCAAGGCCGCGCCTTCGGTGGTCGGCGTCGACGCCGCCAACGGCTTCGCTTATCCCGCCGTGCGGCTCGCGGAACAACACCTCGTGCCGCTCGCCAAGGAGATGGGCATCGCGATTGCCGGCATCCGCCGCTCTAGCCATTTCGGCGTCGCCGGCCACCCGGTGGAGCGCATGGCGGAAGCGGGGCTGATCGCGCTCGCCTTCACCAATGCGCCCGCCTCCATCGCGCCCTGGGGCGGGCGGCGCCCGGTGTTCGGTACCAATCCCATCGCGTTCGCGACCCCGTTGCTGGACCGGCCGCCGGCGGTGGTGGATCTCTCCGTCTCCAAGGTCGCGCGCGGCTATATCCTCGCCGCCGCGCAGAAGGGCGAGCCGATCCCCGAGGGATGGGCGCTGGATACCGAGGGGCGCGCCACCACCGATGCCAAGGCCGGCCTTGCCGGCACCATGGTGCCCATGGGCGAGGCCAAGGGCACGGCGCTCGCCTTCATGGTGGAGGTGCTCTCCGCCGCGCTGAACGCGGCCACTTTCGCCATCGATGCCCCGTCCTTCTTCGACGGCGAAGGCCCGCCGCCCGCCATCGGCCAGACCTTGGTGGCGATCCATCCCGGCGCGCTGGGCGGCCCCGGCTATCTCGACCATCTGGCGCGGCTGGTGGAAGCCATCGAGGGCCAGGAGGGCGCGCGCCTTCCGGGCTCGCGCCGCATCGCCGCCCGCGCCCATGCCGCGCAGGAGGGGGTGCTGGTGAGCGCCGCCCTGGAGCGCGAACTCGCGAAGCTCGGCTTCGGCGCCTAGCGCCGAGGCACACGGCAAGGCTTGGGGGGCAAAGCTTGGGGCGAAGCTCAGACTTCGGCCCGGGCCTTGGCTGCGAGCGCGTCCAGATGGGCGCGGTTGAGCGCCAGCCATTGCAGCGCGATGCGGGTGTAGCCGTTCATCACGCAGCCGGGGCTGAGCATGGCGAGCGCATCGTCCAGGCTCAAGGTGAAGGGCGCCGTGACCTCGTGCTCATGGGCGAGGCCCGCGCGGGCGGGCAAAGCGTGGGAATCCACGATGCCGAGATAGAGCGTGCAGATTTCGTCGGTCACGCCCGGCGTCGGCATGAATTTGAACAGCTCTTCCAGCCGCGTCGGCGCGACGCCGATCTCCTCCAGGCATTCGCGGTGGGCGGCGGCGGCCGGCGCCTCGCCGGGATCGACCCGGCCGGCGACGATCTCCACCATCCGCCCGAGCCCGGTGGCGAGATGGGCGGCGAGGCGGAACTGGTGGATCAGCACCACGCGGTCGCGCGCCGGATCAAAGCACAGCACGGCGACCACCCGTCCGCCCACCACGATATCGCGCTGCGACGTCTCCGCCGCGCCACCCGGCTCGTGATGCAGCTTCACCTCATAGCGCAGATAGTCGCGAAACCCCTTGCCCAGCAGATGGGGCGGGGACACCTCAGCCTGCGCGGCCGCATCGCCATGGGCGCGCGGGGGCGCGGTCCTGCTCGGCTCGGTCATTGCGCGGTCACTCCCGGCTGGGCGATTTCCAGGTTGAAGGCGGCGGCGAACAGGGCCTTGGTATAGGCTTCCTTCGGGTTTTGGAATACCTCTCGCGCCGGGCCTTCCTCCACCATCTTGCCGTTGCGCATCACCAGGATGCGGCTCGCCAGCGCGGACACCACCCGCAGGTCATGGGAGATGAACATATAAGTGAGCGACCGGCGCCGCTGCAGGGCGCGCAGCAATTCCACGATCTGCGCCTGCACCAACATGTCGAGCGCGCTGGTGGGCTCGTCCAGCACCACGAACGAGGGTTCGAGGGCCATCGCCCGCGCGATCGAGATGCGCTGGCGCTGGCCGCCGGAAAATTCGTGCGGATAGAGGTGCCGGCTTTCCGGGTCGATGCCGACATCGGCGAGCGCGGCGATCACGCGCTGCTCGCGCGCGTCGGCGTCGAGCCCCTTCTGATGCACGCGCAAGCCCTCGCCGACGATGTCCTCGATGGACATGCGCGGGGAGAGCGCGCCGTAGGGATCCTGGAACACGATCTGCATGTCCGCCCGCAGCGGCCGCAATTGCTTGAAGCGCAGGCCGTCGATGCGGTTGCCGAGGAAGGCGATGGGGCCGTTGGAGGAGATGAGGCGCAGCAAGGCCAGCCCCAGCGTGGTCTTGCCCGAGCCGGATTCGCCCACCACGCCCAGGGTCTCGCCCTCATGGATATCGAGGGTGACCCCGTCCACCGCCTTCACATAGCCGATGGTGCGGCGAAGGATGCCGCGCTTGATGGGGAAATGGACTTTGAGATCCTGCGCCGAGACCACCACTTTCGCGTCCGGCGCGGCGGGGGCGGGATCGGGCTTGGGCTCCGCATGCAGCAGCGCCTGGGTGTAGGGGTGCTTGGGATGGAGGAAGGTTTCCTCCGCCCCGCCTTGCTCGACGATCTCGCCCTTGCTCATCACACACACCCGGTCGGCGATCTTGCGCACGATGCCGAGGTCGTGGGTGATGAACAGCATGGCCATGCCCATGCGGGCCTGGAGATCCTTCAGCAGCTTGAGGATCTGCGCCTGAACCGTGACATCGAGCGCGGTGGTGGGCTCGTCGGCGATCAAGAGATCCGGTTCGTTGGCGAGCGCCATGGCAATCATCACGCGCTGGCGCTGGCCGCCGGAGAGCTGGTGGGGGTAATCGGAGAGCCGCCGCTCGGGATCGGGAATGCCCACCTCGTGCAGCAGTTCCAGCGTGCGCTCGCGCACCTGCGGCCCGCCCATGCCGCGATGGAGGATGAGCATCTCGCCGATCTGCTGGGAAATGGTGTGCAGCGGGTTGAGCGAGCTCATGGGTTCCTGGAACACCATGGTCACGTCATTGCCGCGCACGCCGCGCAATTCGCGCTCCGGCAAGGTGAGCAGGTCGCGGCCCTTGAACAGGATCTTGCCCGTGGGATGGCTCGCGGCGGGATAGGGCAGGAGTTTGAGCACCGAGAGCGCGGTGACGGACTTGCCCGAGCCGGATTCGCCGACCAGCGCGACCGTCTCGCCCGGCGCGACATCGAACGAGACGTTCTTCACCGCCAGAAAATCCCCGCCCACCCGGCGGAAGGCGACGGAGAGGTCTTGCACGGAAAGGAGGGGGGAGGGGGTCATGGCTCTACCTCACCCGAAGGTCTTGCGCGGGTCGAAGGCGTCGCGCACCGCCTCGCCGATGAAGATCAGGAGGCTCAGCATCAAGCCCACGGTGAAGAAGCCGGCGAGCCCGAGCCAGGGGGCCTGCACGTTGGATTTGCCTTGGGAGAGCAGTTCGCCCAGCGAGGGCGAGCCGGGCGGCAGGCCGAAGCCGAGGAAGTCCAGGGCGGTCAGCGTCATCACCGAGGAGGAGAGGATGAACGGCAGGAAGGTGAGCGTCGCCACCATGGCGTTGGGCAACAGGTGCCGCACCATGATGGTGAAATTGTTCACGCCCAAGGCGCGGGCCGCCTGCACATATTCGAAATTGCGGGCGCGCAGGAATTCCGCCCGCACCAGGCTTACCAGCGAGACCCAGGAAAACAGCAGCAGGATGCCCAGCAGCACCCAGAAGCCGGGCACCAGCACCGAGGAGATGATCAGCAGCAGATAGAGCGAGGGGATGGAGGTCCACACCTCGATGAAGCGCTGGAACAGAAGGTCCACCCAGCCGCCGAAATAGCCCTGCACCGCCCCCGCCGCCACCCCGATGGCCGAGGAGATGATGGTGAGCGCGAGCCCAAACAGCACCGAGATGCGGAAGCCGTAGATCAGGCGGGCCAGCACGTCGCGGCCCTGGTCGTCGGTGCCGAGCCAATTGTATTCGAGCCCCGAGCAGCCGGAGGCGCCCTTGCGCTCGGCCACCGATTTGCACTGCTCCTCGCTCAGCATCCAGGTGGGCGGCGAGGGGGCGGGGGTCGGCAGGTCCAGATTGTGGGTGGAATAGCTGAAATGCACCGGCGGCCAGATCATCCAGCCGCCCTTCTCGTCGATCAGCTTGCGCAGATAGGGATCGCGATAATCCGCCGTGGTCTCGAAATCGCCGCCGAACGTGGTTTCGGGATAAGCGGTCAGCACCGGGAAATAATAGGCGCCGTCGAAGCGCACCACGATCGGCCGGTCGTTGGCGATGAATTCCGCGAACAGGCTGAGCACGAACAGAATCATGAACAGCACGAACGACCACCAGCCGCGCCGGTTGGCGCGGAAATTGGCGATGCGCCGCTGGTTCAGCGGCGAGAAGAAGGGCCGCTTGGTCGGCTTCACCGCCGGCATGGGGGCCGGCGGGGTGGCGGGAGCGGTCTGGGGAAGGGTGGGCAGGGCCGTCATGGCTCAGACGTCCCGGGTCTCGAAATCGATCCGCGGATCGACCAGCATATAGGTGAGGTCCGACAGGAGGCCGACCACGAGGCCCGCCAGGGAGAAGATGTAGAGCGTGCCGAACACCACCGGATAATCGCGGTTCAGCACGCTCTCGAAGCCCAGCAGGCCGAGCCCATCCAGGGAGAAGATGGTCTCGATCAGCAGCGAGCCGGTGAAGAAGGCGGAGATGAAGGCGCCGGGAAAGCCGGCGATGACGATCAGCATCGCGTTCCGGAACACATGGCGATAGAGCACGCTGCGCTCGGAGAGGCCCTTCATGCGGGCGGTGGTGACATATTGCTTGCGGATTTCCTCCAGGAACGAGTTCTTGGTCAGCAAGGTCATGGTGGCGAAGGCGCCGAGCACCATGGAGGTGAGCGGCAGCACCAGGTGCCAGCCATAATCCAGAATGCGCTCCGGCCAGGATAATTGGGCCCAATTGTCCGAGGTGAGGCCGCGCAGCGGAAACCAGTCCAGGAACGAGCCGCCGGCGAACAGGATGATCAGCAGGATGGCGAACAGGAAGGACGGGATGGCATAGCCGACGATGATCACCGCCGAGGTCCACACATCGAAGCGCGAGCCGTCGCGCATGGCCTTGGAAATGCCGAGCGGGATGGAAATGGCGTAGGTCAACAGCGTCATCCACAGGCCGAGCGAGATCGAGACCGGCATCTTCTCCGCGATCAGGTCGATGACGCGGATGTCGCGGAAATAGGAGCGGCCGAAATCGAAGGTCGCGTAATTCTTGATCATCAGCCAGAAGCGCTCATAGGCTGGCTTGTCGAAGCCGAACTGCTTCTCCAGCTCCTGGATGAATTTCGGATCCAGCCCCTGGGCGCCGCGATATTTCGAGGCCGAGGTATCGGCCCCGCCGCCGCCCGGCAAGGTGGCGCCGCCGGCGAAATCGCCGCCCTGGCCGGAAATGCGCGAGGTGGCGGAGGCGCCGTCGCCGGTCAGCTGCGCGATCACCCGTTCCACCGGGCCGCCCGGCGCGAACTGCACCACCACGAACGAAACCAGCATGATGCCGAGAATGGTCGGGATCATGAGGGCGACTCGGCGGATGATATAAGCGAGCATCGGGTCTCCAGGTTCGGGCCGACGGTGCGGGCTCTGGCGGGCGGCGTCAACCGCCCTTTACGGGCGGAAGGGAGGTTGCCGGCTTCTGCCACCAGGTGTCGAGCACGCCGCGATCATATTTCGGCTTCACGGCGGGGCGCTCGAACAGGTCCCAATAGGCGACCCAATGGGAGGCCTTGTTCCATTGCGGCACCCAATAGCGGCCGGAGCGCAGCACCCGGTCGAGCGCGCGGGCGGCGGTGACGAGGTCCGGGCGGGTCTGCGCGCCCAGCGCCACGTCGATCAGCCCGTCCACGGCGGTATCGGAAATGCCGGAGAGATTGTTCGAGCCGCGCGTGCGCGCCGCCTCGCTGCCGAAATAGGCGCGCAATTCCTCGCCCGGATTGAGCGACACCGAATAGCGGCGCACCACGATGTCGAAGTCGAAATCCTTCAGCCGCGCCTGATATTGCGCCGGATCGACGATGCGATAGGTGGCGTCGATGCCGAGCAGCTTCAGATTGCCGATGAACCGGGCGGTGTGACGCTCGAACGAGCCCTCGTCGTCCAGGAATTCGATCTGCAGCGGCTGGCCCTTGCCGTCCACCAGCTTGCCCTGCTGGATGGTATAGCCGGCCTCCTTCAGTAAGGCGGCCGCGCGGCGCAGCAGGGCGCGGTCCTGGCCCGAGCCGTCGGTGACGGGCGGCGCATAGGCCTCCTCGAACACATCCTGCGGCAGGCGCTCGGCATAGGGGCGCAGCAGCTTTTCTTCCGCCGGCGAGGGCTTGCCCTGCGCCATCAGGTCGGAATTCTGGAAGAACGACCAGGTGCGCTCATACTGGCCGTACATCAGATTCTTGTTGGTCCATTCGAAATCGAAGGCGAGCGAGATCGCCTCGCGCACGGAGCGGTCGAAGAATTTCGGCCGGCGGGTGTTGAAGAACCAGCCCTGGGCGCCCGAGGGCGTGTCGTCCGGCAGCACGTCGCGCTTCACATGGCCGTCGCGCAGTGCGGGGAAATCATATTGGGTGGACCAGGCACGCGAGGTGAATTCCTCGCGGAACAGATAGACGCGGGCCTTGAACGCCTCGAAGCCGACATCCCGGTCGCGGAAATATTCGAAGCGCACGGTGTCGAAATTGTTGCGCCCCACGTTCACGGGCAGGTCCTTGGCCCAATAGTCCTTCACCCGGTCGTATTCGATATAGCGGCCGGATTCGAAGCGGCCGATCTTGTAGGCGCTGCTGCCGAGCGGCGGCTCCAGCGTCGTCTCCTCGAACTTGTGCTTGGTGTAATAGGCCTTGGAGAAGATCGGCAGGCTCGCGGCATAGAGCGGCACGTCGCGCGGGCGCTGGGCGGTGAAGCGCAGGTTCACGGTGCCCGCCCCGTCCGCCTCGGCGCCGGTGAACTCGCGCAGCGCCTGGCGGATCAGCGGGTGGCCCTGCGCCTTCAGCGTGTTGAGCGAGAACGCCACATCCTCCGCCGTCAGCGCCGTTCCGTCGTGGAAGCGCGCCTCGGGACGCAGGCGGAAGGTATAGAGCTGGCCGCCCTCGCCGATGGTCACGCCGGACGCGACGAGGCCATAGAGCGCATCCGGCTCGTCAGTGGCGCGGGCCATCAGGCTGTCGAAGATCAGCGCCAGCCCCTGGGCGCCATCGCCCCGCAGGATATAGCCATTGAGTGAGTTGAAGGTCTGGAACGATTGGTTATAGGCCGCCGTAGGGCCGATCTGCGAGAACGTGCCGCCCTTGGGGGCGTCCGGGTTCACATAGTCGAAATGCTTGAAGTTCTTTGGATATTTCAGCTCTCCGAAGGAGGAGAGGCCGTGCCGCTCCACCCCCGGCGCGGTCGATGCGCCGCCTTCCGCCTCCGCCGCCGTCTTGCCGTCGGGCGCGGCCTGGGTCTGGCCGAACGCCGGCCGGGCGAGCAGCGTGACCCCGCCGGCGGCGGCGAGGCGCAGCAGGGTGCGGCGATCGAAATCGCTCATTGGCCGCGGGTCCCGACCTTCGCCGCCTTGGCCGCGTCCCACCACCAGATTTCGGGGAAGGCATAGGAATAGCGCGGCAGCTTTTCCGGATGGCTGAAGCGGTCCCAGCGGGCGGTGCGGGTGTAGCGCAGCGTCCATGCGGGGATGACATATTCGTTCCACAGCAGCGCGCGGTCGAGCGCGTGGGTCGCGGCCACCAGATCCTCGCGGCTGGTGGCGTAGATCACCTTCTCGATCAGCGCGTCGATGGCCGGATTGGAGATGCCGGCATAATTGCGCGAGCCGTCGCGCGTGGCGGATTCCGAGCCCCAGTAATCGCGCTGCTCATTGCCGGGCGAGAGCGACTGGCCCCAGCTCGCGACGATCATGTCGAAATCGCGCGAGCGGATGCGGTTGATATATTGCGAGGTGTCCACCATCCGCACCGAAACGCCGATGCCGAGGCGTTCCAGCGCCGGCTTGTAGAACAGGGCGACGCGTTCGAAGGAGGGGCTCGACAGCAGGATCTCGATGGTGAAGGGCGCGCCCGAGGCGTCCACCAATTGCTTGCCCTTCACCTCGTATCCCGCCTGCTTCAACAGCTCGGCCGCCTTGCGCAGATTGGCGCGGCGGTCCTGGTCGGTGCCGTTGACGGGATTGACATAGGGCTGGGTGAAGACCTCGGCCGGCAGCTTGTCCTTCAGCGGGGTTAGGATCTCCAGCTCGCGGCCGGCGGGCAGGCCCGAGGAGGCGAGCTCGGTGCCGCTGAAATAGCTGTTCACCCGCTCATACTGGTCGAAGAACAGGGTCTTGTTCATGCCCTCGAAATCGAGCGCGTAATTCAGCGCCCGGCGCACGCGCGGGTCCTGGAACTTGGCGCGGCGCAGGTTGGGCACGAACGCCTGCATGACGCCCGAGGCGCGGTTCTCGAAGGTTTCGAGCAGCACCTTGCCGTCGGTCTTGGCGGGGAAGTCGTAGGCGGTGGCCCAGTTCTTGGCCGAGATCTCGACGCGGAAGTCGTATTGGTCGGCCTTGAAGGCTTCCAGCTCCACCGTGTCGTCGCGATAATATTCGTAGCGGATCTCGTCGAAATTGTTCGTGCCGACATTCACCGGCAGGTTCGCGCCCCAATAATCCTTCACCCGCTCGTACACGATGGTGCGGCCGGGCACGAAGGACTTGATCTTGTAGGCGCCCGAGCCGAGCGGCGCCTCCAGCGTGCCCTGGGTGATGTCGCGTTTCCGGCCGGTGCCGTCGGTGCCGGTCCACCAATGCTTGGGCAGCACCATCATCTCGCCGACGATCTGCGGCAATTCGCGATTGCCGCCCTGGTCGAAGGTGAAGGTCACCTCCCGCTCGCCGGTCTTCTGCACGTCCTTCACATGGCGATAATAGAAGGCCTGGCCGGGATTGTTCTTGGTGAGCACGTCGAATGACCAGATCACGTCGTCGGGCGTGATGGGCGTGCCGTCATGCCATTTCGCCTCCGGCCGCAAGCGATAGGTGACGGAAGAGAAATCCGGCGGAAAGCGGATGCCGTCCGCGATCAGGCCATAGGCGGTCGCCACCTCGTCGCGGGATTGGGTGGTGAGCGTATCGTAGATCAGGCCGAGCCCCGCGCCCGGCGTGCCGCGGGTGATGATCGCGTTGAAGCTGTCGAAGGTGCCGTTCTCGGACAGGCGCACGGTGCCGCCCTTGGGCGCGTCCGGGTTCACATAGTCGAAATGCTTGAAATCCGCCGGATATTTCGGCGTGCCCATCAGCGAGGTCGCGAAGCGGAACGGGCCGGCGTCGGCGGGTGCTGCGGCCGGGGTCGAGGCGCCCTGCGCGGCCGCGTCGCGGATCGTCCCCGGCAGGCCCAGAACGGGCAGGAGGGAAACGAGGAGGGCGGCGAGGCGGACCTTCACATGCATCAGCGGCTCCGGAGGCTGGGATAAGCGACTGCGCTTCAGCCAATATCCGATTATGGCACCTGCCGCGACGGCATAAAAATGGCGGAGCGCACAGGCGGCGCCACATTCTCCCCAGCCGGCGTGCACGTTGCGGTGAGGAGCGGGCGGGCGGGAAACGAAAAAGGCCCTCCCCGGCGGGGAGGGCCTCGTTCGAGCGGCGGCGGTTCGCGACCTCGCGGTCAGCGCACGATGCGGCCGGCGCGGTCAGCGCACGATGATGTTCTTGAACTGCCAGGGATCCTCGAGGTCGATGTCCTCGGGGAACAGGTCCACGCGCTTGGTCAGCGGCGTCCAGTCGGTATAGGTGCCCTTCACCTCGCCGAGATAGGGCGCCTGCACCTGGAGGCAGCGGCGGAAGTCCATCTCGTCGGCTTCCACGATGCCGGCTTCGGGATTTTCCAGCGCCCACACCATGCCCGCGAGCACGGCCGAGGTGACCTGGAGGCCGGTGGCGTTCTGATAGGGTGCCAGTTCGCGCGCCTCCTCGATGGAGAGGTGCGAGCCGTACCAATAGGCGTTCTTGGCATGGCCATAGACCAGCACGCCCAGCTCGTCGCGGCCGTCGACGATCTCGTTCTCGTCGAGGATCTTCCAGGACGATTGCTGCACGCCGCCGGCGCCGAACATCTCGTGCAGCGACAGCACCGCGTCGTTGCAGGGATGGTAGGCATAATGGCAGGTGGGGCGGTAGAGCACGTTCGCCCCGTCGCGCACGGTGAGATAGTCGGCGATCGAGATCGCCTCATTGTGGGTGACCAGATAGCCGAACTGCGGCCCCGGGGTCGGGGTCCAGCTGCGCACGCGGGTGTCCGCGCCGGGTCGCATGAGATAGATGGCGGCGCCGCAGCCGCTGGCATGGGTGCGCCCGTCCGGGGGAAGCTGCTTTTCGTGCGTGCCCCAGCCGAGTTCGGCCGGCTGCAGGCCCTCGGAGACGAAGCCTTCCACCGACCAGGTGTTGACGAACACGTCGGCGGGCTTGGGGTCGCGGGCGCGCTGGGTGTCGCGCTCGGCGATGTGGATGCCCTTCACGCCGAGGGCGCGGGCGAGCTGCGCCCATTCCTCGCGGCTGGCGGGCTCCGGCCGGTCGAGCCCGGTGTCGGCGGCGATGTTGAGCAGCGCCTGCTTCACGAACCAGGACACCATGCCCGGATTGGCGCCGCAGGTGGAGACGGCGGTGGGGCCGCCGGGGGAGCGGCGGCGCGCGTCCAGCAGGCCCTCGCGCAGCGCGTAGTTGGAGCGCGCCTCGGGGCCGAGCGTGTTGTCGAAATAGAAGCCCTTCCAGGGCTCGATGACCGTATCGACATAGAGCGCGCCAATTTCCCGGCACAGTTCCATGATCGCGATCGAGGACACGTCCACCGAGAGATTGACGCAGAAGCCGCGCCCGCCGCCCGCCGTCAGCAACGGGGTGAGCAGGTCGCGATAATTCTCCGCCGTCACCTCGGACTGGATGAAGCGCACGCCGCGCGCGTCCAGCAGAGCCCGATCCTTGTCCACGGGGTCGATAACCACGAAGCGGGATTTGTCGAATTCGAAGTGACGCTCGATAAGCGGCAGCGTGCCGCGACCGATCGACCCGAAGCCGATCATCACAATGGGTCCATCGATTTTCGCGTGAACCGGCCATTGGCTCATGATGGGGAATACTCCTCGTCAACGCCCAGATGTAAGCGCGGCCGCACCATGCGGACGGCGGGTCCCGCCGTCAACACTTGCCCGGTGAAAAGTGAAGAAACACAAGGCTTGGGACGGGATTTTGCGGGCGTGGCGCGGGGCCGGGACGACATAAAAATGTCATGTGGGGCGCCGGTGCGGGCGCACCGCCCGCGATGCGCGAAAACCCGGCGCCGCGCCTGCGGGACGCTGCCGTAGCGTCATGCCCGCGCCCCGTGCATCTCCGCGGGCGGGGTGGGTTGCGGCCTCTTCAGAATCGGTCGATGGCCCGGCACGCGTGGCGCGGCGCTTTGCCGCCCTGATGCCGCGCCCCGTGAAGCGAACTGGCCCGCGCTTGGGAGAGGGCGGCGGTCAGGCCCGATTCTGCATATGGGCGGCGAGCGCCTCCACGCGCGGCAGAAGCTCGGCGGCGGCGGTGCGGTCGGTGACCGTTTCGGCCAGCGCCTGGCGGAAGCACGCCAGCCAGCCGTCACGCTCGGCCGGGCCGATGGCGGCGGGGAAATGGCGCATGCGCAGGCGCGGATGGCCGTTGCGGGCCACGTAATCGGAGGGGCCGCCCAGCCAATAGGTCAGATATTCCTCCAGCTTGCGCGCGCTGCCCTCCAAGCTCGGCGGGTGGATGGCGCGGCATTCGGCAGCCTGCGGCAGCGTGTCCATCAAATGATAGAAACGCCCCACCAGCGCCCGCACGGCGCCTTCGCCGCCGATGCGCTCATAGAGGCTGGGATCCCCGACGTCTGGCATGTTTCCTTCCCGTTTTTCGCGATGTGCCGGGACCCTAGCGCGGCGCGCGCGCCGGCTCATCCTGGGGCGATTGCGGAGCTTCCCGCGCCTTGAGCCGCGCCTGTTCGAGGTCCGCCGGGGTGTTGACGTTGAAGAAGATCTCCGCCTCCGCGGCATAGGCGGCCACATCGGACGGCGGCAGGATCACCGCATCGAGGGCGGCGATGAAGCCGTCCATGCGCAGCGCGCGGCGCGCGATGAAGGGCGGGATCAGCGGCGTGATGCGGCGGGCATAGATGGCGTGCAGCGGTTGCAGGCCATAGCCGTCGCGGGGCACCGCGGCGTCGCGCGCGCCGAGGCTGGCGTTCAAATGGTGGATCAGCGGCGGGGAGATGAAGGGCATGTCGCAGGCGCACACGAACACCTTGTCCCCGCTCGCGCGGGTCAGGGCGGTATGCAGCCCGCCCAGCGCCCCGTTGCCGGGCTCGATATCGGGATAGACCGTAAGCCCGCGCGCCGCATAAGGCTCGGGATCGGCGGCGATCACGATCAGTTCCTCGCACAGCGGCGCGAGGCGGGCGATCAGCCGGTCGATCACCGGCACGCCGCCCACCGTCACCAGGGCCTTGTTGATATGGCCCATGCGCCGGGCCTGGCCGCCCGCGAGAATGGCGGCGCTGAGGCCGGAAATGCGCTGCTCACTCATCTCGCTCTGCTCCACCCGCCGCGCGCCCACGGTGGGCCGGATATGGACGCCGCATCCGCGCCTGGCAAGGCGCTGCGCCGCGTTCAAGAAAAAGTGGAGCGGCTCGCCCTTGGTCATGCTGGACAGGCGTAAAGATACTCTGTATCAAAATGCCCATGACGTTGCTCGATCCCACTTCCCAGGCCCCGTCCCGCGCTGCTTCCCATGCCGCGCCCCATCGCCACAGCCATGGCCATGGGCCTTCCGGCGTGGTGGCGGTGGCCCGGCCGGTGACGTTCTCGGTGCTGCGCTCCTCGCTCGGGGCGCGGCTGGCGTTCGTGGCGGGTCTGAGCGCCGTCATGTGGGCGGGCGTGCTGTGGGTGATCTCGTGAGCACCCCCATTCAGCTGCGCTTCCGCGACCTCACGCTCGGCTATGAGCGCCATCCGGCGGTCCATCACCTGGACGGGGCGGTGGAGGAGGGCGCCCTGCTCGCGGTCTGCGGACCGAACGGGGCCGGCAAGTCCACGCTCATGAAGGCGATTTCCGGCGCGCTGCGCCCGCTCGGCGGCGCCATCGAGCGCTGCGGGCTCGATTCCCGCGACATCGCCTATCTGCCCCAGGGGGCCGAGGTGGATCGCTCCTTTCCCATCAGCGTCTATGATCTGGTGGCGATGGGCCTGTGGCGTCGCGCCGGCCTGTTCGGCGGCATCGGCAAGGCGGACCACGCCCGCATCGCCGACGCCATCGCCGCGGTGGGTCTGACCGGCTTCGAGCGCCGCCCCATCGGCACGTTGTCCGGCGGCCAGATGCAGCGCACCCTGTTCGCGCGCCTGCTGCTGCAGGATGCGCGCCTGATCCTGCTGGACGAGCCGTTCAACGCGCTCGACGCCAAGACCGTGTCCGACCTGCTGGAGCTGGTGCGCCGCTGGCACGGGGAAAAGCGCACGGTGCTCGCGGTGCTGCACGATTTCGAATTGGTGCGCGCGCATTTCCCGCAGACCCTGCTTTTGGCGCGCACGCCGGTTGCGTGGGGCCCGACCGCCGAGGTGCTGGCGCCGGAGAATCTGCTTCTGGCCCGCCGCATGACCGAAGCGCCCCAGGACGGCGCCGCGCCCTGCAGCGCGGCGGCCTGAACCATGAACGCCTACGACCTGCTGGTCGGTCCGTTCGCGGAATTCGAATTCATGCGCCGCGCCTTGGTGGGCGTGTTCGCATTGGCGATCGGCGCCGGGCCGGTCGGCGCGTTCCTGATGCTGCGGCGGATGAGCCTGACCGGCGACGCCATGGCCCATGCCATCCTGCCCGGCGCGGCGCTGGGCTTCCTGGTGTCGGGGCTGAATCTCTACGCCATGACGCTCGGCGGCATCGCCGCCGGGCTGCTGGTGGCGGTGGGCGCGGGGGTGATCGCCCGCGCAACCGAGCTGAAGGAGGACGCCTCGCTCGCGGCCTTCTACCTGATCTCTTTGGCGCTGGGCGTGATGATCGTCTCGCTCAAGGGCTCGAACGTGGATCTCCTGCACGTGCTGTTCGGCACCGTGCTGGGGCTCGACGACCCGACGCTGATCCTGGTGGCCGGCATCGCCACGCTAACCCTGGTGACGCTGGCCATCATCTGGCGCTCGCTGGTGCTGGAATGCGTGGACCCGGCCTTCCTTGCCTCGGTGAGCCGGGCCGGCGGGCCGAGCCACATCGCCTTTCTGGCGCTGGTGGTGCTGAATCTCGTGGGCGGTTTCCACGCCCTTGGAACCTTGTTGTCGGTGGGCCTGATGATGCTGCCCGCCGCCACCGCCCGCTTCTGGGTGCGCGACCTGACGCCCCTGGTGGCGTTGGCCACTTGCATTGCGTTCGCGAGCGGGGTCGTCGGCCTGCTCGTGTCCTACCATTTCGGCGCCCCCTCGGGGCCGGCCATCATCCTGGTGGCAGGCACCGCCTATGCGGTCTCCGTGCTCGTCGGGCCAGCCGGCGGCATCGTGTCCGGACGGGTCCGAAGACGGCATCTCGAAGCCTAACGGAGTAAGCCATGCTCTCTCGTCGTTCCCTGCTCGCCGCGGCACTCGTGCTCGGCGTAACCCCGGCGCTCGCCCAGAGCGATGCCGCCGCCCCCGCCGCGAAGCTGCCGGTGGTGGCCTCGTTCTCCATCCTCGGGGATTTCGTGAAGAATGTCGGCGGCGACCGCATCGCCATGACCACCATCGTCGGCCCCAACAGCGACACCCACGTCTACCAGCCGACCCCGAACGACGCGAAGAAGCTCGCCGCCGCCAAGGTGGTGTTCGTCAACGGCCTCGGCTTCGAGGGCTGGATGGACCGGCTCGTGAAGGCCTCCGGCACCAAGGCGACGGTGGTGGTCGCCACCACCGGCATCAAGCCGCGCGAGCGCACCGCCGACGAGCCGCAGGACGACGACGAGAAGCCCAAGGGCAAGAAGGAGGCGCACGCCCATGGCGCGATCGACCCCCACGCCTGGCAGTCGGTGGCCAATGCCAAGGTCTATGTGGCCAATATCCGCGACGGCCTGATCGCCGCCGACCCGGCCGGCAAGGACGTCTATACCGCCAATGCCGCCGCCTATCTCGCCAAGCTCGATGCGCTCCAGGCCGATGTGCTGAAGGCCGTCGCCGCCATCCCGGACGACCACCGCCGCATCATTACCTCGCACGACGCCTTCGGCTATTTCGGCGACGCCTATGGCCTAAAGCTGCTGGCGCCGGAAGGCGTCTCCACCGAGAGCGAGGCGTCCGCCAAGGATGTCGGCCGCATCATCCGCCAGATCAAGGCGCAGAAGGTGCCGGCGGTGTTCCTGGAGAACGTGTCCGACCCGCGCCTGATGGACCGCATCGCCAAGGAAAGCAGCGCGAAGGTGGGCGGCACGCTCTATTCCGACGCCCTGTCCGATGACAAAGGCCCTGCCACCACCTACATCGACATGGTGCAGTCCAACCTGCGCGCGCTTTCGGCTGCTTTGTCGAGCTGATCCGCGCCACGGGCTGGGGCAAAGGATTTTCATTTGACCGGGCGGCGGCGCGAGCCTGCCGCCCGGCATGTGGCGGGGCCGAAGCCCGCACAGGAGAGACCATGTCTGGAACCGCGTCCGAAAAAATCCCCGTCACCGTGCTCACCGGCTATCTCGGCGCCGGCAAGACCACGCTGCTGAACCGCATCCTCTCCGAGCCGCACGGCAAGAAATACGCCGTCATCGTCAATGAGTTCGGCGAGGTCGGCATCGACAACGACCTGGTGGTCGGCGCCGACGAGGAAGTGTTCGAGATGAACAACGGCTGCATCTGCTGCACCGTGCGGGGCGACCTGATCCGCATCATCGACGGGCTCATGCGCCGCAGGGGCGGCTTCGACGGCATCATCGTCGAGACCACCGGCCTTGCCGATCCCGCCCCCGTCGCCCAGACCTTCTTCGTGGACGAGGAGATGGGCGCGCGCACCAAGCTGGACGCGGTGGTCACCGTTGCCGACGCCAAATGGCTCACCGACCGGCTGAAGGACGCGCCCGAGGCGAAGAACCAGATCGCCTTCGCCGACGTGATCCTGCTCAACAAGACCGATCTCGTCACCCCCGAGGAACTGGCCGAGGTGGAGGCGCGCATTCGTGCCATCAATCCCTATGCCAAGCTCCACCGCACCCAGAAGTCGGCGATCGCCCTCGACCAGGTGCTGGACCGCGGCGCGTTCGATCTCGACCGCATCCTGTCGCTGGAGCCGGCGTTCCTGGAGCAGGACGACCCGGACCACGTCTGCGGGCCGGACTGTGGCCATGATCACGGACACGACCATGGGCACGACCATGATCATGGGCACGGCCACCATCACGGCCATGGCGGGCTGAAGCATTTCCACGATGAGGACATGCAGTCGGTCTCGATTGCCACCGACAAGCTCATGGACCCGGACAAATTCTTCCCCTGGGTGCAGGAGCTGGTGGCGACCGAGGGGCCGAACATCCTGCGCTCCAAGGGCATATTGGCGTTCAAGGACGACCCGGATCGGTTCGTGTTCCAGGGCGTGCACATGATCCTGGACGGCGATCACCAGCGCCCCTGGAAACCGGAGGAGAAGCTGCAGAGCCGCATCGTCTTCATCGGCCGCAATCTCGACCGCACGAAGCTGGAGGACGGCTTCCTCAGCTGCGCGGCCTGAGCCACCTGCCGCGCCGGTGCCCGGCCGGTTTCTGGCCGGGGTCAGCCGCGCGCGGCTGGCGTCAGCCTCGCGCGTGGGCCGGGCGCAGGCGGCGGAGCGGGGCGGGCAAGGTGCGGTCGATCCAGGCCGCGAAGATCTGGCGGCGCGGGTAGAGCCACAGGCCCGCGCCCATCACCGCCACGCCCAGCGCGGACAGCGCGAAGGGGAACAGCAGGGAATCCTGGAACACGTCCACCACCAGGTGGCCGAGATAGATGCAGATGCCGATGGCGCCGAATACGGCATAGACCCGTCGCGCCAGGAAGATGGCGAGCAGCACCAGGCCCACATTGATCAGGCAATAGAGCCCCTTCGACCATTCGGTGCCGCCGTCTTGAAAGGTCAGCCCGCCCCAGAAGGTCACCGCCGCCACCAGATGCAGCCAGAAGGCGAAATCGGCACGGGTCGCGGCAAGATCGACCACCCATGCGATCCCCAGCACCGCGAGGCCGAAATAGAGCGAGACGTCGCGCCGCTCCTCCCAGCCCAGGTCCGGCCGGTGGAACAGAACCGGGGCGAGATCCATGGAGAGGAACCAGAGGGCGAAGGCGACGACCGCGACGATGAAGGGAAAGCGGTAGAAATAAAGCGCGAGCGCGCCCGCCGCGAGGGTCGCCAGCTCCATCGGCACCCAGCTGCCGTGGATCCAGCGGTAGAAATCCACGTATGTGCCGGGTGTCCCCTGCGGTCCCCAGGCCGCGAGGCTGTCCTGGATGCCGAAGACGGCGAGCGGCGCCATGCCGACCGCGATGGCGACCATCAGCCCGCCCGGCGTGGTGAGCCCGCGCCGCCACAGATAATGGCCGGCGACGAGGAAGACCCCGGCATAGACGATGGCGGTCGTCGTCAGCGCCACCCCGCCCATCTGCGCGAAGGCGAGGGTGGCGAACAGCGTCATGGCTCCGAGGATGATCAGCGCCCCGCCATACCAGAGCAGATGGGTCAGATCGAAGCGCGGTTTCGCCATCGCGGCGGTGCCCGTCGCCGGCGTCTCCGGCAAGGCGGCGAGCAGCCGCGCCACCGCATCCGGCGCGATGGCGGCGGCGGTGGCCGCTGCGGCGATCTGTTCGCGGGTGAAGGACATGGCCTCGCTCCGTCTCGCCCCGCCGCGAGAGCCGGAATATCCGTCTCTCTTCAAGAGTTGGAGGGCGATCTGGAGCGCCCTCTAGATGAAATACAAGAAGGTAATCAGCGCGAAGCAGGGCAGGAGGAACACGCAGGACCAGCCCATGTAGCCGAAGAAGCTCGGCATCTTCACGCCGCGATGGCGCGCGATCGAGAGCACCATGAAGTTGGGCGCATTGCCGATATAGGTCATGGCCCCCATGAACACCGCGCCGGCCGAGATCGCCTCCAGCGTCACCTGCAGCGGCCCCATGAGGCGATAGGCATCGCCGCCGGCGAGGTTGAAGAAGACCAGATAGGTCGGTGCATTGTCCAGGAACGAGGACAGGATGCCGGTGAGCCAGAAATACCAGACGTTCACCGGCTGGCCGTTCGGATCGGTGACGAGGTCCACCAGCGGCGCGAGCGCGCCGGTGGAGCCTGCGCGCAGGATGGCGATGACCGGGATGATGGTGAGGAAGATGGCGGCGAACAGCTTCGCCACTTCCAGGATCGGCTCCCAGTCGAAGCCGTTGCGCTCGCGCACGAGGCGCGGGGTGATGGCGAGCGAGACGATGGCAATGGCGATCAGCAGCACGTCGCGCACCACCCATTGCAGCTCCACGCGGGTGCCGTAGACATCGAACACGATGCCCGGTTTCCACAGCGCGCTCAAAAGGATGGCGCCGATGATGCCGAACAGGAGCGGCAGGTTCTGCAATCCGCGCACATTGACGCGCTCGGTGTCCGGGGTGGGATCGCGCAGCGGCGGTGGCGTTTCCTTGGAATAGAAATAGCGGTCCAGAAGATAGAACGCGACCAGCAGGATGCCGGCGACCACCACCGTGTCATGAAACAGGTGGGTGGTGGTCCAGAAGAAGGTAACGCCCTTCAGGAAGCCCAGGAACAGCGGCGGGTCGCCGAGCGGTGTCAGCGAGCCGCCGATGTTCGACACCAGGAAGATGAAGAACACCACCACATGCACGTTGTAGCGGCGGTTGTCGTTCGCGCGCAGCAACGGGCGGATCAGCACCATCGAGGCGCCGGTGGTGCCGATGAGGCTGGCGATCACCGTGCCGAAGCCGAGGATCGCGGTGTTGGTCAGCGGCGTGCCGTGGATATTGCCGGCGATCAGGATGCCGCCCGACACCGTGAACAGCGAGAACAGGAGGATGATGAAAGGAATATATTCCAGCGTCGCCGTATGCACCACTTCGTGCAGCGTCAGGCTGGGCCCGAAGGTGAGCGCGAACGGCACCACGAAGCAGGCGGCCCAGAACAGCGCCACCTTGCCGTAATGATGGTGCCAGAAATGGTTGGCCAGCAGCGGGAACAGGGCGATGGACAGCAGCATGCCGGCGAACGGGATGCCCCAGAGCAGGTTCAGATCCGCACCGTTCACGCTGGTCGCGCCCGGCACGGCGGCCTGCGCGAGCGAGGCGAAGAGCAGAACCGGAACGGCGGCCAGGGCGCCGGCGAGCGTGCGCAGTCGGCCTCGCCCCTGGGGTGCCCGCGGCTCTGCGGTTTCACGTCCCGGATTTCGCACCACCGTCCACCCTCCCACGTCTGCCCGGCTTTTGATGGACGATGCAGGCGCCTAAGGCAAGCTGGCCGCGCCGCTTTCGGCATCCATCCTGCCGTTACGGCAGGCGAGGTCATGTCCCGCGCGGCTTCGCCCGGTGCGTCGGCGGTGCGCGCGCCGGGTCCTCCGGCCAGGGATGGCGGGGGTAGCGCCCGCGCATTTCGGCGCGCACGTCGCGCCAGGAGCCGCGCCAGAATTGCGGGAGATCCTTCGTCACCTGGATCGGCCGGTGGGCGGGCGAGAGCAGCGAGAGAATCAGCGGCACCTTGCCCCCCGCGATGGCCGGATGGCGGGTGAGGCCGAACAGTTCCTGCACCCGCACGGCCAGCAGCGGCCCTTCGGGGTTCTCATAATCGATGGGCAGGCGCGAGCCCGAGGGGGCGTCGAAATGGGTCGGCGCCTCCGCCTCCAGGCGGGCGGTGAGCGCATAGGGCAGCAAAGCGTGAAGCGCATTGCCGAGATCGCCCGCGCCGATCTGCGCGAGCGCGGACTTGCCGTCGAGAAACGGCGCGAGCCAGACGTCCGCCGTGGCGGAAAGCGTTGCGTCGGAAAGGTCGGGCCAACCCTGGGCCTCGCCCTCCGCATGGCGCAGGAATTCCACCCGGTCGCGCCATTGGGCGAGCGGCGCCGTCCAGGGCAGGCGGTTCAGGCCGAGGCCCGCGATGCCCTGCGCTAGCACCTGCGCGGTTTCCGCACCCGGCGGCACCGGGCGTGGCCGGTCCGCGAGCACGAGGGCGCGCAGCCGCCGCGTTTCGCGCGCCCGCACGGCGGCGGCCTCGGCATCGAAGCCGATCTCGATGCCGGTGCGGATCTCGCTTGCGAACATGCGCTCCAGCTCCTCGTCGGACAGCGCGGCGGCAAGCGAGATGCGCGCGGCCTCCGCGCGGCCGGAAATTTCCGCGACCGAAAGCAGCGGCGCCTTGGCGAGGGCGGCGGACGGCTCCATCACCCCGCCGCGCCCATTGGCCAGCAGGAAGCGCGTGCCGTCGCCGCGCGCCTTCGCCACCCGGTCGGGAAAGGCGAGGGCCAGCAAGGCGGCGGGGGAAGGAGGCTCACTCGTCTTCGCCCCGCGCGCGCCGGCAAGATCGGCCCACCGCTCCGCGAGGCGGCGGGCGTCGTCCGCGCGGCGCGAGCGGTCGTGGCGGAACGCCTCCAGGCGGTGGAGAAGATCGACGCTCTCGCCGCCGAGCCCGCGTTCCACCAGGAGCGCGGCGATCTCGGATGCCAGCGCGGCCGCGCCGGCATCCGCGCCCATCACCACCATATGGGCGAGGCGCGGCGGCAGCGGCAGGCGCGCCATGCGCTGGCCGAGGGCCGTCACCGCGCCGTCTTCGTCGAGCGCGCCGAGCAGCACCAGCAGCGCCTTCGCCTCGGTGAGGGCGGGCAGCGGCGGTGGATCGAGAAAGGCGAGGCTGCGTGCATCGCGCACGCCCCAAACCGCAAGATCGAGCACCAGGCCCGACAGGTCGGCGGCGAGGATCTCCGGGGTCGCGAAGGGCTGAAGGCTCGCCGTCTCCCCTTCGCCCCACAGGCGATAGCACACGCCGGGCTCGGTGCGGCCCGCGCGGCCGCGCCGCTGGTCGGCGGCGGCGCGCGAGACGCGCACGGTTTCGAGCCGCGTCAGCCCCACGTCCGGCTCGAAGCGGGGCACGCGGGCAAGCCCCCCGTCCACCACCACGCGCACGCCCTCGATGGTGAGGCTGGTCTCGGCGATGGAGGTGGCGAGCACCACCTTGCGCCGTCCCGCCGGGGCGGGCAGCACCGCGCGGTCCTGCTCGGCGGCATCGAGCGCCCCATAGAGCGGCACGATATCGACGGCGGAATCGCGCACCTGCGCGCGCAGCAGGTTCTCCGTGCGGCGGATCTCGCCCGCGCCGGGTAAAAATGCCAGCACCGAGCCGCGCTCGGCGCTGAGCGCGGCCTTCACCGCGTCCGCCACCTGGGCGTCGATGGGCGCGCGGGCATCGCGGCCGAGATAGCGGGTGGTGACGGGAAAGGCCCGGCCCTCGCTCTCCACCACCGGCGCCGGCTCGCCCGCCCCGCCCAGCAGCGCGGCGACGCGGGCGCCGTCCAGCGTGGCCGACATGGGCAGCAGGCGCAGGTCCTCGCGCAGCGCCCCTTGCGAATCGAGCGCGAGGGCGAGGCCGAGGTCCGCGTCGAGGCTGCGCTCGTGATATTCGTCGAACAGCACCGCCGCGATGCCGGACAATTCCGGATCGTCCAGGATCATGCGGGTGAAGACGCCTTCGGTGATCACTTCGATCTGCGTGCGCCGGGATACTTCCGAGCGCAGGCGCACGCGGTAGCCGACCCGCTCCCCCACGCGCTCGCCGAGCGTCTGCGCCATGCGGTGGGCGGCGGCCCTGGCCGCGAGGCGGCGCGGCTCCAGCACCAGGATGCGCCGGCCGGCGACCCACGGCTCGTCCATCAGCGCCAGCGGCACGCGCGTGGTCTTGCCCGCGCCCGGCGGGGCGACCAGCACGGCGCTCGCCCGCGCGCGCAGCGTCGCGGTGAGGGCAGGCAGAACGGCGTCGATGGGCAGGGCGGTATCGAACATGGAGCACGGCAACCAGGAGAGCCGCCCCTTAGGCCATCAAAGCGCAGGGAAATCCAGAGGAACCCCGCCCGCATGGCGCCCCGAAGTGAGACAAGGCGGCGGCCTTGGCTTATGAAGGCGGCATCCGACCGCCTTCATGGAATGTCGCCCTCAATGCCGTCCACGCCGTCCTCGCTCACCGACAAGGTGCGCACCTTCGCCCTCGACGGGGCGACCGCCTCCGCTGCGTTCCTGCGCGGCACCTGCGTTTTCATTTCCGAGACCGGCACCGCCTTGTTTCCCGGCGCGGACCGCACGCTCGCGCTGCACGACGGCGTGGTGCTGTGCGCCGCCGGCGACGGGCAGCGCCTTGTCACCGGCGGCGACGACGGCAAGGTGATGGAGGTGCTCGCCACCGGTGAAGCGAAGACCGTCGCTACCCAGAAGGGCCGCTGGATCGACCGGATCGCACTGGGAGCGGACGGTGCGGTGGCCTATTCCGCCGGCAAGGTCGCCCACATGGTGCCGGCGAAGGGCGAGGCGCGCAGCTTCACCGCGCCCTCCACCGTCGGCGGGCTCGCCTTCGCGCCCAAGGGGCTGCGGGTGGCGGTGGCGCATTATGGCGGGGTGAGCCTGTGGTATCCCAACGCCGCCGCAAAGCCCGAGGTGCTGGAATGGAAGGGCTCCCATCTCGGCGTCACCTATTCGCCGGACGGGCGCTTCATCATCACCACCATGCAGGAGCCTTCGCTGCACGGCTGGCGCCTCGCCGACGGCGCGCACATGCGCATGACCGGCTATCCGGCGCGGGTGAAGAGTTTCGAATTCACCCATGACGGCAAGTGGCTGGCCTCCTCCGGCTCGACCGAAGTGGTGCTCTGGCCGTTCGCCACCAAGGACGGCCCCATTGGCAAGCAGCCCTCCATGCTGGCGCCTTCGGCCAGCGGCGGGCGGGTGACCATGGTGGCCTGCCATCCCAAGGACCCGGTGATGGCCTGCGGCTATGACGACGGCATGGTGCTGATGGTGCGCCTGACCGACGGCGCGGAAATCCTGCTGCGCGCGCCCGACGCCTCGCCGGTCTCGGCCATTGCCTGGCGCAAGGATGGCGGCGCGGTGGCGTTCGGCACGGCGGGCGCAAGCGCCGGGCTGCTGGAATTCTAGGCTGTGCGCCGGCGGGCGGCGCGGCTCAACTCCTGCGCCGGCCTGGTCTGGTTGTGATCGTCGCGGGGCTGTCACGTCGAACGGCTATCGGCTAACGTCAGCGTCATCTCGCAGGCGCGAGATGCACCATGCCGGTCGGAGATGCTCCATGAAGATCGAGGACGTTCGCCGCAACGCCTATTCCATGCCCCTGACGAATCCCGCCTATCCGCCGGGACCCTATCGCTTCTTCGACCGCGAATTCCTCATCATCACCTACCGCACCGACATCGAGGCGCTGCGCCGCGTCGTGCCCGAGCCGCTCGAAGTCTACGAGCCGCTGGTGAAGTATGAATTCATCCGCATGCCCGATTCCACCGGCTTCGGCGATTACACCGAGACCGGACAGGTGATCCCGGTGAAGTTCAACGGCGTGGAAGGCGGCTACGTCCATTCCATGTATCTGGACGACGAGGCGCCGATCGCCGGCGGCCGCGAGCTGTGGGGCTTCCCCAAGAAGTATGCCCATCCCAAGATGGAAGTGGAAAAGGACGTTCTGGTCGGCCGTCTGCATTACGGCAAGACCCTGTGCGTGGAAGCCACCATGGGCTACAAGCACAAGCAGGCCGACAAGGACGCGGTGCTCGCCGCCCTGAAGACGCCGAGCTTCCTCATCAAGATCATCCCCCATGTGGATGCCACGCCGCGCATCTGCGAGCTGGTCCGCTATTATCTGGAAGACATCCAGCTCAAGGAATGCTGGACCGGCCCGGCCGCGCTCGGCCTCTACCCGCACGTGATGGCGGACGTCGCCAAGCTGCCGGTGCTGGAAGTGGTTTCCGCCCTGCACCTGCGCGCCGACCTGACGCTCGGCATGGGCGAAGTGGTTTACGACTACATGACCGAGCCGAAATGATCCGGCCCGGAGCGCTTGCCGCCCCTTGGCGCGTGCCGCCTCTTGGCGCTTGCGCTTCGGCGCCTGATTCTGCCTTCTTCGAACACGACGGCGTGGTCCGGCGCGAGGTGGCGGCAAAGCCCCACCCCGCGCGCGCCGAACGCGCCGCTGGCCGCCAAGCTGATGGGGAACGACATGCGTACGCGGATGTGTGAAAATCCAAACGATATCAGCGAGATCGTCAAGGATTACGACCGTGTCGCGCTGGTCTTCCAGGGGGGCGGCGCGCTTGGTGCCTACCAGGCGGGCGTCTATGAAGCGCTCTCGATCGCCGGCGCCGAGCCCAACTGGATTTCCGGCGTCTCCATCGGCGCGATCAATTCGGCGATCATTGCCGGCAACACGCCGGAAAACCGCATTCCCCGCCTGCGGGAATTCTGGGAGACGGTCTCCGGCCGCAAGATCTGGCCGTTCACGCCCGATGGCGACGTGTTCCGCGCGCTGCGCAACCAGATGAGTGCGATGGTGACCATGAATCTGGGTCAGCCGGGCTTCTTCAAGCCGCGTTTTCCCAATCCCTGGCTCCTGCCCACCGGCTCGGCGAACGCCACCAGCCTATACGACACCGAACCCTTGCGCGAAACCTTGCTGAAGCTGGTCGATTTCGACCTGATCAACAATGGGTCGAAGCGCTTTTCCGTGGGCGCCGCGAATGTGCGCACCGGCAACTTCATCTATTTCGACAATACCACCCACCGCATCGGCCCCGAGCACGTGATGGCCTCAGGCGCCCTGCCGCCGGCGTTCCCGCCGGTGCGTATCGACGGCGAATATTATTGGGACGGCGGCGTGGTCTCCAACACCCCGCTGCAATGGCTGCTGGACCAGCCGGATCATCCGGGCGCCCTGGTATTCCAGGTGGATCTGTTCTCCGCGCGCGGCGATCTGCCCCGCGACATGTTCCAGGTGATCGAGCGGCAGAAGGACATCGTCTATTCCAGCCGCACGCGCTACACCACGGACCTGTTCCGCCGGGTGCAATTGCTGCGATCCCGGCATGCTGAAGCGGTGCTGCGCATTCCCGAGCAGCTGCGCACCGAGGAAGACCTGCAGGTGATCTCCGATTACGAGAAGTCGGGCGCGGTCAATATCTGCCACCTGATCTATCAGGAGAAGGATTACGAGCGCGACTTCAAGGATTACGAATTCTCCGGCACGTCCATGCGCGACCATTGGGCGTCCGGGTTCGAGGATACGGTGAAGACCTTGCGCCATCCGCAATGGCTGGTGAAGCCGGACAAGAGCAAGGCCATCGTCGTCCACGACGTGCACCGCATCGACGACTGATCCGAAAGGGTCCCCAACGCAAAATCCCCGGCTTCCGGCCGGGGATTTTCATCTGGCCGCTCAGGCGAGGATGCCGCGTGCCAGCATGAAGATGCCGAGGCCGAGGAGGCCGGCGAAGAAGCAGGTCTTGAACGTCGCCGGGGAGAAGGTGAGGCGCATGCGGCGGCCCGCCTCCATGCCGATCAGCGCCGGCACCAAAGCAATGAGCGACAGCATCACCGCATGCGGGTCGGCGAGCGGCGCGTCGCCGCCGGTGAGCGCGAAGGCAAGGGTGAAGTTCGCCACCGTGAAGGTGAGGCCGAGCGCCTGGATCAAATCCTCCCGTTCCAGGGCAAGCGATTGCAGATAAGGCGCGGAGGGCATCACGGTGACGCCCGTGGTCCCGGTGAGGAAGCCCGACGCGAGGCCGATGACCGGCGAGAGCCAGCCTTCCCAGCCGCTGGGCGTATGGAAATGAATTGCCCGCAGGCCAAGCACGCCATAGATGGACAAGGTCAGCCCCAGCAGCGGCGGCGCCCAGTGGGAGCTCAGCCCGCCCAGCCAATAGCCGCCGACCAGCGTTCCGGTGGCCAGCATCGCCAGCAGCGCCCAGAACCGCTTCGCATTGGGCACCACGCGCGGGCCGCTGAACAATTGCAGCACATTGGTGACGGTCGCCGGAATGATGATGATCGCCGCCGCATGGGAGGGCGGCATGACGATGCTGAGCAGGCCGACGCCGATGGTCGGCAGGCCCATGGCGATGACACCCTTCACGACACCGGCGAGGACCAGCGCGAAGGTGATGAAGATGAGGGTGAGCAGGGGCCAGTCGGACATGGGCGCGAACATGCTGCTTCCGCCCCGTCGCGGCAATGTGGAACTTCCGCTTCTAGCCTTCGGAATTTCCGTAGGATAAGCTCCTTCCATGCGCTTTGATCTCTCAGACCTGCGGCTGTTCCTGAATGTCGTGGAGGCCGGAAGCCTGACTGCTGGAGCCGCCCGCACCCATCTGGCGCTGGCCTCGGTGAGCGCGCGCATCCGCGACATGGAGGCGGAGATCGGCACGCCGCTGCTGGAGCGCGGGCGCGCCGGCATCGCCGTGACGCCGGCCGGGGAGGCGCTGGTGCATCATGCCCGCCTGATGCTGGCGCAGAGCGAGCGCATGCGCGGCGAGCTCGCCGGCTACGGCAAGGGATTGAAGGGGCATGTGCGCCTGTGGTGCAACACCGCCTCCTTCGGCCACGGCCTTTCGGCGGACCTCGCCCGCTTTCTCGCGGCCAATCCCAATATCGACATGGATCTGGAGGAACGGCCGAGCTGGCAGATCGCCCAGGCGCTCGCGGAGGGGCTGATCCATCTCGGCATCACCTCGGACGCCGCCGACACCTCGGGGCTGCAACTGACGCGGTATCGGGAAGACCAGCTGGTGGTGGCCATGCCGCGCGGCCATCCCCTGTGCCAGCGCGCGCGCCTGCGCATCGCCGATGTGCTCGATCAGCCGTTCGTCGGCCTGCCCGAGGGCAATGGCCTGCAAAGCCTGGTGGACCGCAACGCGGTGCGGGCCGGCGGGGCGCTCAAGTATCGGGTGCGGGTGAACGGGTTTGCGGCGGTCGCCACCATGGTGGGGCCGCACATCGAGGCCCATGTGGGGCTCGCGGTGATCCCGGCGGCGGTGGCGCAGCAATTGCGCGAGAGCCATGCCCTCGTCTTCGTGCCGCTGGACGAGCCCTGGGCGCGCCGCACGCTGGTGATCGCGGTGCGGCGCGAAGACGTATTGCCCGCCTATGCCAAGCGCCTGCTCGCCTATCTGCGGCCGGCGGCCGAATAGGCGGCGGGCGGGCGATGCCTTCAGAACTCGACGTCCAGCTCTTCCAGCTCGTCCGGCTCGCTCTTCGCGCCGGCGATCCATTCCTGCATGAAGGGATGGGCCATCATGCGGTCGCGATAGGCGCTGCAGGCGGCGTCGAGGGCGACGTCATAGGTGGCGAAGCGCGAGCACACCGGCGCGTACATGGCATCCGCGAGCGTGATGCTCGGGCCCATCAGGTACGGCCCGCCGTGGGCGGCGAAGCAGCCGCGCCAGATGGCCAGGATGCGCTCGATATCCGCCTGGGCGCCGGCCCACACCTTGAAGCCGGGAAAATGGGCTTTCATGTTCATCGGCAGGGCCGAGCGCATGTTGGCGAAGCCGGAATGCATCTCGCCGGAGATGGAGAGGCAGTGCGCCCGCGCCGCGCGGTCGGGGGGCAGAAGATGGGCTTCGGGAAAGACTTCGTTGAGATAGGCGGCGATCGCCAGCGTATCCCACACGGTGACGCCCTCGTGCACCAGGCGCGGCACAAGGAAAGAGGGGGAGAGCAGCAGCAGTTCGGCCTTCGCGTCCGGATCGTCCACCGGCACCCGCTCCTCCTCGAAGGCGAGTCCCGCCATCTTGCACAGCAGCCAGCCGCGCAGGGACCAGGAGGAGTAGTTCTTGCTCGAAATGGTGAGGGCGCTCATGAACGTCACCGCTGGCTCGAAGGCATCTGAAGCAATCTTAGCGGTTGTGTGTTGCAATGCACCACCCCCCGCTCCAATATCCTTTTCTAAGTACATCCGATCGAGCGCCTAGGGAAGCTGTAGAACAGAAATTGCGCCAAAGCCTTAGCTCTTTCGGACAGGTCGAATTGCGGGCCGGCTCGGTCGTCGGCGCGGCACGCTCAGCGGGTATCCAGCGGGTAAAAGGCGTTCAAACGCGATGAAAAAGAACCTGTCTTCCAGGACCCAGCCCCCCTCTTTCCGGCAGCGAAGGGCATCATGATGTACCTCGCTTACCAGACTCAGTCCGATCTGATGGACCCGTTGCGCTTCGGGGCCCACATGGCCCGGCGCGCGCTGGATAATTCCTTCCTCTCCTTGTTCAGCACCGAGAGCATGCGCACCGGCATGCGCCATCTCTCGGCGGCGTTCGAGATGGTGGAACGCGCCGGGCTCAGCCACGCGCGCCTGCCGTTCGGCATTTCCAGCACGGTGGTGGGCAACCAGGAGGTGGACGTCACCGAGGAGCCGGCCCACGTGCTGCCCTTCGGCACCTTGCTGCATTTCAAGAAGGACACCACGGTGCCGCAGCCGCGGGTGCTGGTGGTGGCCCCGCTCTCCGGCCATTTCGCCACTCTGCTGGTGGGCACGGTGAAGACCCTTCTACCGGACCACGACGTCTATATCACCGATTGGCACAATGCCCGCGACGTGAGCCTGGAGCACGGCGCCTTCGGCTTCGACGATTATGTCGAGCACGTCATCAAGTTTCTGGAATTCATGGGTCCCGGCTGCCACATCCTGGGCGTGTGTCAGCCGTGCGTGCAGGTTCTGGTCGCGGCGGCGGTGATGGCGCAGGAGGGCAACCCCGCCTATCCGCGCTCCATGACGCTGATGGCCGGCCCCATCGACTGCCGCATCAATCCCACCAAGGTGAACGAGCTGGCCACCTCCAAGCCCATCGAATGGTTCGAGAAGAACCTCATCGCCACCGTGCCGATGGGCTTCAAGGGCGCCGGCCGCAAGGTCTATCCCGGCTTCATCCAATTGACCGCCTTCGTCAGCATGAACATGAACCGCCATGTGAAGGCGCACATGGAATTGTACGAGAACCTCGCCGCCGGCGAGTTCGAGAAGGCCGAGACCACCAAGCATTTCTACGATGAATATTTCGCGGTCCTGGATCTGGCCTCGGAATTCTACCTGGAGACGGTGAAATACGTCTTCCAGGATTATCTCCTGCCGAAGGGCGAGCTGACCTATCGCGGCAATCCCATCGACTTCAAGGCGATCCGCCGCACCGCTTTGCTCACCGTGGAAGGCGAGCGGGACGATATCTGCTCCATCGGCCAGACCATGGCGGCGCAGGATATCTGTTCGGGCCTGCGGCCCCACCGCAAGCGCCATCACATGCAGGCGGGCGTTGGGCATTACGGCGTGTTCAGCGGGCGCAAATGGGCCGGCCAGGTCTATCCGCTGGTGCGCAACCACATCCTCGCCAGCGATTGAACACCGCTCCCCCGGCCGGGTGGCCGGGGGCGAAGCCCGCGCATGGGGCGTTTCACTCAGGCAGGGATCGTCACGCCGCGCGCTGGCCGCCGTGTTTCCCCTCGGCGAATTCCTCGATCATCTTCGCGTTGAAATCGGGGATGTCCTTGGGATTGCGGCTGGTGACGAGGCCCTGGTCCACCATCACCGATTTGTCTTCCACCTTCGCCCCGGCATTGGCGAGATCCACCTGGATCGCCTTGTAGCCGGTCATCGACCGGCCTTTCACCAGCCCGGCCGAGATCAGCACCTGCGGGCCGTGGCAGATCGCGGCCACGGGTTTGTGATCGGTGAAGAAGGCGCGGGTGAAGGCGAGCGCCTTTTCATTGATGCGCAGCGCGTCGGGGTTCATGACCCCGCCGGGCAGCAGCAAAGCGTCGAAGTTTTTCGCATCGGCCTGGTCGAGCGCGACATCCACCTTGATGCGGTCGGCGGGCTTGTCGTGGTTGACGCCCTGCACCTCGCCCTTCTCGGGGCTGACGATTTTCACGTCGGCGCCGGCGGCTTTGAGGGCCTTCACCGGTTCTGTCAGCTCCACATTCTCGAAGCCGTTGGCGACCAGGACCGCGATCCTGCGTCCGTCGAGACGGTTAGCCATGGAAATTCTCCTTTTTGCTCATTGGTGCTATCGGTGCGCTCAAGCCCTGTGGCGTGAGGACGAGCCCCGTCCGGCCCCGGGGAACAACCCGAGGAAGCAGCAAGGGGTTCCTGGCGCCGCCGGGAGCCCGAGGGAGAGACCCCATGTTGAAAACCGTCGCCGCCTTCGACCGGATCGGCGAGGAAAATGCGTTCGCCGTGCTGGCGCGCGCCACCACGCTCGCGAGCCAGGGCCGCGACATCATCAATCTCGGCATCGGCCAGCCCGATTTCCGCACCCCCGAGCATATCGTGGACGCCGCCATCAAGGCGCTGCGCGACGGGCAGCACGGCTACACCCCCTCGGTGGGCATCGCGCCTTTGCGCGAGGCGGTGGCGGGCGATCTCCACAAGCGCTACGGCGTGGAAGTCGACCCCGGCCTTGTGATGATCGTGCCCGGCGGCAAGGTCACCATGTATGCGGCGATCCGCCTGTTCGGCGAGCCGGGCGCGGAGATCCTCTATCCCGATCCCGGCTTCCCCATCTACCGATCGATGATCGAGCATACCGGCGCGACGCCGGTTCCCGTGCCGATCCGCGAAGCGAACGCCTTCGCCTTCTCGGCCGAGGAGACGCTGGCGCTGATCACGCCGAAGACCCGGCTGCTGATCATCAATTCGCCCGCCAACCCGACCGGCGGCGTCACGCCCAAGGCGGAGATCGACAAGCTGGTGAAGGGCCTTGCCGCCCATCCCCACGTGGCGATCATGTCGGACGAGATCTACGATCATTTCGTCTTCGACGGGGAAACCCACCAGACCCTGCTCGCCTATCCGGAAATCCGCGATCGGCTGATCCTGCTCAACGGCTGGTCCAAGACCTATGCCATGACCGGCTGGCGGCTCGGCTATTCCATCTGGCCGAAGGGCCTGTACGAGCAGGTGCGCAAGCTCTCCGTGAATGCCTGGAGCTGCGTCAACGCGGCCACCCAATATGCCGGCATCGCCGCCCTTCAGGGGCCGCAGGACGCGGTGCATGCCATGGTCGCGGAGTTCGACCGCCGCCGCCACATCGTCGTGGAGGGGCTGAACGCGCTGCCGGGCATTTCCTGCGCGACGCCGGGCGGCGCCTTCTACGCCTTCCCGAACATCGCCGGCACCGGGTGGACCTCGGCCAAAGCGCTCGCCTCCGCCCTGCTGGAGGATGCGGGCGTGGCGGTGATCGGCGGGCCGGATTTCGGCGTCTATGGCGAAGGCTATCTGCGGCTGTCTTATGCCAATTCGGCCGAGAATATCCGCGCCGCCCTTGGCCGCATCGCGGCCTTCCTGGCGCAGCGGCAGGTCGCCTGAGCAGCCGGCGGGCGGAGGGGGAATGACACGCCGCGCCTTCGCCCGCAATTTCCCCGGCCGCATTTTTGCGCGGCGCGTGTTTGTGCTCGTCCTCCTGCTCGGCGCACCGCCGGCGCAGGCCCAGCCGCTGGCCGCGCCGGCAAAAGCGGCGGCGGCGGAGCCCTGGCCCGCCACCGCCCGCTGTCGCAGCGGCGAGGTGTTGGCGCGCGACTACAATCGCTGCCTCTACGATGCCATCCAAGTGTCCGAGAAGGTGCTGGAGGCGGCGCTCGCCAATGCCTTCGCGGTGATCAACGCGCGCTCGGACCTTCTGCCGTCGCAGCGCAACCGCTGGCGCCTGCTGCTCGACGAGGCGCAGATCCGCTACGGCATGTACCGCAATTTCGATTGCCAGAGCGTGGCGCCGTTCGAGGGGCCGCGCGGCATCGGCAATTTCGAGCAGCGCGCCTTGTGCCTGATCGCCAATAACGAGCGCCGGGCGGAGGATCTGCGCCGCCGCTACGGCGAGGTGCCGCCGCCCGCCGCGCCCGCGCCCGCCGTCGTGGTGGAGAATATCGGCACCCGCCCCGCCACCTGGCTCGCCGCCGTGGCGCGGCCGCTGGATTAGCCCGGCGCGCCACCGCCGCACCCGCCTAAAACCATTAGACTTGCGCCAGCCGCTGGCTTTGGCCAAAGGTGCGGGCGGATGCGTGCGAGGAAGTGCAATGGCCAAAGTGGTTTGCGTCGGCGAAGTGATGGTGGAACTGGCGCGCGGCAATGACGGCCGGTTCGGGCTCGCCTTCGGCGGAGATACCTTCAACACCGCCGTCTATCTGGCCCGTGCCGGCATCGAGACCGCCTATGCCACCGCGCTCGGCGACGATGCCTATTCCGCCCAGATCCTCGACCTTGCCGCCACCGAGGGCGTTGAGCGCGATGCGGTGCTGATCGCCAAGGGGCGGGTGCCGGGGCTCTATCTCATCACCACCGACGACCGCGGCGAGCGCACCTTCCATTATTGGCGCGACACCGCGCCCGCCCGTTCGCTGTTCGAGTTTGAGGGCTGGCAGGGCGTGGCCGAAATCCTGGTGGATGCGCGGGCGACCTATTTCTCCGGCATCACCCTGTCGCTCTATTCCAATGTCGGGCTCGGCCGGTTCCTCGCCGCGCTAGAGATGGCGGGCGAGCGCGGCGCGTGGCGCGTGTTCGACGGGAATTACCGCCCGCGCGGCTGGGGCGGGGATGTCACGCGCGCCCGCACGGTGTTCGCCGAAGCGTTGAAGCGCGCGTCCATCGCCATGCCCACCTTCGAAGACGAGGCGGCGCTCTGGGGCGATGCCTCGCCGCACGCCACCATCGAGCGCATGACCACCTATGGGGTCGGCGAGGTGGTGGTGAAGAACGGCGCCGGCGGCGCGCTGGTCTATGCCGAGGGCCGCATCGTCGAGGTGCCGGTGGAGCGGGAAGTCAGGCCCGTGGACACCACCGGCGCGGGCGACAGCTTCAACGCCGCCTATCTCGCCGCCCGCCTGAAGGGCGCAAGCCCGGAGGAGGCGGCGCGCGCCGGCCACCGCCTCGCCGGCACGGTGATCCTGCATCGCGGCGCCATCATCCCGCGCATGGCACAAGAGGGGTTATCGGCCCATTGAGCGTCCGGGCGCCTCAGGCGCCCGGCTCATGGCGGCAGAATCCCTCTCAGCCGAACTTCGCGGCCCGGGGCAGTGCTGCGGCCACGCTCGCGAGATCGCGGATGGCGGTGAAGTCGCCGGCGCGAATCAGGTCCGCCGGCACCACCCAGGAGCCGCCCACCGCCACCACGTTCGGCAGCGCGAGATAGTTCGCCACATTGGCCGGCCCGATGCCGCCCGTGGGGCAGAAGCGCAGATGCGGCAGCGGCCCGGCGACGGATTTGAGGAAAGCGACGCCGCCCGAGGCCTCGGCGGGGAAGAATTTCAGCACCTCGAAGCCGAGGCCGGAGAGCACCATGGCTTCGCTCGTGGTGGCGCAGCCGGGCAGTACGGGCACCGGCGCCTGGGCCAGCGATTCGGCGAAACGCGGGGTCGTGCCGGGGCTCACCAGATAGGCGGCGCCGGCCTCGAGGGAGGCTTCCACCTGCGCCTGGTCGGTGACCGTGCCGGCCCCGGCGAGCGCACCTTCCACATCGCGCACGATATGGCGGATGGCTTCCAGCGCCACCGGCGTGCGCAACGTGACCTCGATCAGCGGCAGGCCGCCTTCCACCAGGGCGCGGGCCAGGGGAACGGCATCTTCCAGGCGCTCGATCACCACCACCGGGATGACGGGCGCGCGGGCGACGAAGGGGAGCGGGCTTGGAAGGCTCATGATGTGTCTCTCTCAACCGAGCCGCCTTTGAACCCCACCCGCCCTCCCCTGTCGAGGGGGCATCGCGCAGGGCAGGGCGGCGTGGCCGCGGGCGTTGCGCGTCAAAGGGTTGAAACGATTTAAGAAATGCCCGGAGGAAAATCGGCGGCGCGTCAGACCAGGGCGGTCATCAGGCTGGAGCTTGGGAACAGCGCCAGCCCCGCGCCGGCGAGCGCCACGCCATAGGGCAGGCTTCCGGCCATCCGGAGGCCGCGCCATCCGCCACGCGCCCAGAGCGTGACGCCGCCCACCAGCAGCGCGCCCAGCACGCCGCAGATCAGGGCGAAGGCCGGCAATTGGGAGGGATCGAGCCATAGGGCGAGCGCGGCCGCGAGCTTGGCATCGCCGGCGCCGATGAGATCGTGGGCGAACAGCCAGAATCCGGCGGCCAGCACGCCGGCGGCCAGCATCAGCCGCAGCGGCAATTCATCGACGCGGCCGGAGGCAACGAGCACGGCAAAACCGCCGGCCAAGGCGAAAATGATGAGGTTGGGAATGATGCGGCGCGACAGATCGGTCGCGATCACCACCGCCAGAGCGGCCGGGAACAGGCCGAGCACCAGCAGATGGTCGAGCGGGAGGAAGGCCACGCCGTTCAATTGCCCGCCGCTGCGGCGCCGGCCTTCAGCCGCGCCAACGTCAGGCCGATCTGGGTCAGCACGGTGACGATGGCAATGGATAGCCCGGCGGCGATCAGCCCGTATTCCAGGGCCGTCGAGCCGTGTTCTTCCCTTACGAAGCGGGCCAGCAAAAGCTTCATCGCGCACCCTCGTCCGCGCATCCCGCGCGGCGGTCTCAGACGGGGGAACGCCCGTCCTTGGGTCCCGACGCTAGGGGATGCTCCTTTGCCGAGTGGTAAACGCGCCGGTCCCGGAGCCTCTTGCGCCGGCACAGCTTGCCCAGAAGGTTAACGCTCCCTCAGCAGCGCTCGGCCACCGCCGGCTGGGCGCGGGCGTCGAGCCGCTGCGAGACCAGCCCGAGCGCGAGCGCCACGCAGGCGAGCGCGATGCCCACGAACGGCAGGTTCTGATAGGCGAGACCGTGGGTGATGGCGACCGCGCCGATCCAGGCGCCGCCGGCATTGCCGAGGTTGAAGGCGCCCTGGTTGAGGGTGGAGGCGAGGTTCGGCGCCGAGGCGGCGGTGTCCACCACGCGCAATTGCAGCACCGGCACCAGCGCGAAGGCGAGCACGCCCCACACCGTGAGCACCACGAGCGCGGGCAGCGGCGCCGTGCTCGCGGGCACGAACAGCACCAGCACGGCGATCAGCACCACCAGCGTGCCGATGAGCGAGGGCATCAGCCGCCAGTCGGCAAGCTTGCCGCCCAGCATGTTTCCGGCGGTGAGCCCTACCCCGAACAGCAGCAGCGCGCCCGTGATGGCATTGGCGGAAAGCCCCGTCACCTGCGCCAGCAGGGGCGAGATGTAAGTGAAGACGCTGAACAGGCTGGCCGAGCACAGCACGCTGATGAGCATGGCCAGCGCCACCTGGACATCGCCCAGCACGCGGAATTCGCTCAGGATACGCCCGCTCTTCATGGGCAGGCCGCGTGGCAGCAGCACCACCAGGGCGGCGAGCGCCGCGGCTCCGATGAGCGCCACCGCGAAGAAGGTGGAGCGCCAGCCGAGCCATTGGCCGAGCGCCGTGCCCGCCGGAACTCCGAGCACATTGGCGATGGTGAGGCCCGCGAACATCAGCGCGATCGCCTGCGCCCGCTTGTGGCGCGGCACGAGGTCGGACGCGACCACCGAGCCGATGCCGAAGAAGGCGGCATGGCAGAATGCGGTGATGATGCGCGCGCCCATCAGCAGCCCGTAGCTGGGCGAGAGCGCGCACAGGATGTTGCCGCCGATGAACACCGCCATCAGCCCCACCAGCGTGGTCTTGCGCGGCCAGTTGGCCGTGAGGATGGCCAGCAGCGGCGCCCCCACCACCACGCCCAGTGCGTAGCCGGTCACCAGCAGGCCGGCCTGGGGAATGGTGACGCCAAGGTCGCGCGCCACGTCCGGCAGCAACCCCATCACGACGAATTCCGTGGTGCCGATGCCGAAGGCGGCGACCGCGAGGGACAGGAGCGACAAGGGGCATGGGCAGATCCGCGCTGAGGGTCAGATTTGATCCTGATCAAAATGATGCGATGCAGCAAGTGCGGTGCGGTATTGCCAGCCATGCGATGGCGCGTGAGGACGCCCGTTCCTTCGCATCGCGACAGCGCGCGTGTGTCTGATATGTTGCCCAAAGCCGCGTTCGGCGGGGCTGGGGAGAGGCGATGGGCCTGCGTTTCAGGGACGAACTGTTCGATGCGCAATTTCTGCGCACGCTCGGCCAAACCTATTATCACGGCGCCGACATCGGCGAATGCCTGGCGCTCGCCGCGCGCATTCCCGATGGCGATACGGAACGCTGGTACAGCGAATGGAACGCGCTCGCCGAACGGCTCTACGACGCCGGGCAGGCGAGCCTTGCCGCCGGCCGGGGCACCAGCGCGCGCCAGGCCTTCCTGCGCGCCTCCAATTATTTCCGCACCGCCTATGTGTTCCTCCTGGCGGGGCCGCTCGAGGAGCGCGCCGTGCGGGCCTATGACCGGCAGGCGGAAGCCTTCGCCCGCGCCTGCGCGCTCATGGAGCACCCGGCGCAGAGCGTGCGCATCCCGTTCGAGGAGACGAGCCTCCACGGCCTGTTCCTGCGGCCTTCGGTGACCGATACGCCCCGCGCGACCCTCATCGTGACCGGCGGCTATGACGGGACGGCCGAGGAAAACTTCTTCTACAGCGGCGCGGCGGCGCTGGAGCGCGGCTACAACGTGCTGCTCTACGACGGGCCGGGACAAGGCGAGGCCCTGTTCAAGCAGGGTCTGCACCTGCGGCCGGACTGGGAAAACGTGCTGCGGCCGGTGGTGGATTTCGTCCTCACCCAGCCGGGCGTCGCGCCCGACCAGATCGCGCTGCTGGGCATCAGCCTCGGCGGCTATCTGGCGCCGCGGGGCGCGAGCGGCGAACCGCGCCTCGCGGCCCTGGTGGCGGACCCTGGCCAATATTCCCTGCTGGAGGAGATGCGGTCGCGCCTGCCCGGCTGGCTCGGACGCGGCCTGCCGAAGGGCAATCCCCTCACCCGCCGGGTGCTGAGCCGGATGATGGAGCGCATGATGCGCAGCCCCACCAAGGGCTGGGGCCTGCGGCGCGGCCTGTTCGTCAACGGCGTGGCGACGCCGTGGGATTATGTGCAGTCGATCTCCACCTACACCCTGGAAGGCCGCGCGCAGGAGATCGCCTGCCCCACCATGGTCTGCAAGGCGCAGGGCGACGCCATCGGCGCCTCGGCGGAAAGCCTGTTCGAGCGCCTCGCCTGCACCAAGCGCCTGGCTGTCTTCAAGGCGGAGGATGGCGCGGCGGCGCATTGCGAGAGCGGCGCCCGCGCGCTCTTCAACCGTGAGATGTTCGACTGGCTGGACGCCATGCTCGGGCGCTGAGGGGCGCAGCTCAGGCGGCGTCGCGGCGGCGCACGGCGAGATTCAGCAGCACCCGCTCGGTGATCGGCTGGGCCATGGCGGCATTGCGCCGGCAGGCGAGGATGGCTTCGTCCACGGTGAGGATCGCGCGCAGGCAGCGCTCCGGCGTGAAGGCGCGCAGGGCCTTGTCCACCAAAGGCTTGCGGGAGAAATGCACGGCCGGGCGGGCCTGGTCGATCACCCGCTCGATGCTGCTTCCGCCCTCCACCGCCAGCGCCATCTGGTGCAGCGACATCAGCGCCCGCAGCAGCGCTCCGAGAATGGCATCGGGCCGCGTCGCCGCGCCCCAGGCCTTGGCGAGGGCGGTTGCGGTCTGCGCCGGCTGGCCGGCGAGCGCCGCGTCCACCACATCGTCCATGGCGAGCGCCGAGGCATCGCCCACGATCACCCGCACATCGTCCAGCGTGACACGCCCGTTGCCCTTGGCGTAGAGCGCCAGCTTCTCGATCTCGCCGCGCGAGGCGAGGCGATCGCCGCCGATGAGGGAAACCAGCAGGTCGCGCGCGTCGCGGTCGATGGCGAGGCCCGCTTCGCCCAGCATGGTATCGACGAGGCGCATCAGGTCGCGCTCGCCGTCGGCGTAGCAGGGAATGGCGAGCGCGTTCGGCGCGCCCTCGCACAGGGCGCGCAGCGGGGCGCCCTTCTTCAGGTCGCCGGCCTCCACCACCACCAGCGCGTCGCAGGGCTCGGCGAGCACCGGCTCCAGGGCGGGAACGATGTTGCGGCTGCCGGCGCGGATCCATACCACCCGCTGGCCGCCGAACAGGCCGATGGTGCGGGTCTCGTCCATGAGCCGGCGCGGATCGGAGGATATTTCGTCGCCGTCGAGCCGCACCACGGCAAACGGGTCGGCGGCATCGGGCACGGCCCGGCGCACGAGCCCGGCGGCGCGCTCGCGCACCAATCCCATGTCCGGGCCGTAGATCAGCACCACGGGACGCTTCGGATCGCGGCGCGCGAGGGCGGCGTCCGCCTCGCCCGCCCGCACCGCAACCATGGGTCAGCGCGCCGGCGTTGTGGCCGGAGCGGTAGCCGGGGCTGCGGCCGGCGTCTCCGGGGCGGCTGCCGGCGGCGGCGGCACCGGCGGGCTGCCGGTCGAGGGTCCGCCGGGCGCGGGCGTGCCGGTCGGGTTCTTGATGAAGAAGGCTGCGAGCTGCACCTTGATCTGGTCCGCGACCACCTGTGAGGCCCGGTTCTCGGCATCGCGCGCGGCGCTGTAATTGGCGAAGCGCTGCTCGCTGACGTCGGTGGAGACGGCGGCGGCCGCGCGGCCGGAGGCGAGCGGCGGCTTGGTCTCCTCGCCCGCGCGCACCAGCTTCCATTCGCCTTCCACGCGGAAGGTCTTGGCTTCCGGCAGGCCGGACTGGGTGTCGACGATGGCGAACGAGCTGGACGACTTGACCGTGATGAACATCTTGTACGGCGCGTTGGCGGGATTTCCCGCGCCGCCGGTGAGATTGTAGATCAGGTCGTTGCGCAGATCGTTGCCGATGCGCCCGTTGATCTTGACGATCTCGATATCCTGCAGCCGGTCCTGCAAGGCAGGCCCGGCGACGGTGGAATTGGCCGCATACATGGGCTGGAAACAGCCGGCGAGCGCCCCGGAGAGGGCGCACACGAGGCCGAGGCGGGCGAGCAGCGCGGCGCGGTCAGGCGACAACATTCACGATCCTCTGTGGAACCACGATGATACGCTTCGGCGGCCGTCCGTCGAGAGCGCGCTGGATGCTGTCCAATGCGAGCACGGCGGCTTCGACCTCGGCGGCGGTCGCCTCCCGCGGGACGACGATGTCGTCGCGCTTGCGGCCGTTGACCTGGATCGGCAGGGTAATGGTGTTCTGCACCAGCAGCGCCGGGTCCACCTGCGGCCACGCGGCTTCGGCAACCAGGCCCTCATGGCCGAGCGCGGCCCAGCATTCCTCCGCCAGATGGGGCGTCATGGGGGCGATGGTGCGCACCAGCATCTCGGCCGCTTCGCGCAAGGCGAACGCCATGTCCGGCGCCACCTCGCCGGCGCGCACGCCGGCGATCGCCTGGCCGAACGCATTGGCGAACTCGTGCACATGCGCGACCGCCACGTTGAAGCGCAGGCGCTCCACATCCTCGGCGACGGTGGCGACCAGGGCATGGGAAGCGCGGCGCAAGGCGGTGGCCTGCGGGCCGAAGCTCTCCGGCACCGGCGCATCCGCCGGCGCGCCGAGGGCGATCCCCTCGTGCACCAGACGCCACACGCGCTGCACGAAGCGCCATGCGCCCTCGATGCCGGACTGGGTCCACTCGCTGTCGCGCTCGGGCGGGGTGTCGGCCAGCATGAACCAGCGGGCGCAATCCACGCCATAGGTGTCGGCCACCACTTCCGGGGCCACCACATTGCGCTTGGACTTGGACATCTTCTCCGGTGGGCCGATCGCCACGTCCTCGCCGGTGTCGATCTTGACCGCCTTGCCGGTGCCGAGGAGCTTCACCTCCTCCGGGAACAGCCAGCGGCCGGCTTTGTCCTTATAGGTTTCGTGGACGATCATGCCCTGGGTGAACAGGCCGGCGAACGGCTCCTTGATGTCCACGCGGCCGCAGGCGTTGAGCGCGCGGGTGAAGAAGCGCGAATAGAGCAGGTGCAGGATCGCGTGCTCGATGCCGCCGATATATTGGTCCACCGGCAGCCAATGGCGGACCGCGTCCTTGTCCAGCGGCTTCGACGCGTCGTCGCTGGCGTAGCGCAGGAAATACCAGGACGAATCCACGAAGGTGTCCATGGTGTCGGTCTCGCGCTTCGCCGGCGCGCCGCACTTGGGGCAGGGCACGTTGCGCCAGGCCTTGGCGCGGTCCAGCGGATTGCCCGGCATGTCGAAGGTGACATCGTCGGGCAGCGTCACGGGGAGCTGATCGCGCGGCACGCCCACCGGGCCGCAGGTCTCGCAATGGATGATGGGGATCGGGCAGCCCCAATAGCGCTGGCGCGAGATGCCCCAGTCGCGCAGGCGGAAGTTCACCTGCCGCTTGCCCTGCGGTTCGGTGCCGATGCGGAACCGCTCCAGCCGGCGGGCGACCGCCTCCTTGGCGTCCTCCACGCTCATGCCGTCGAGGAACTGGGAATTGAACAGCGTTCCCTCGCCGTCATAGGCGATGTCGCCCACAGTGAAGGTGGCGGGGTCGGCATCCGGCGGCAGCACCACGGGGGTGACCGTGAGGCCGTATTTGCGGGCGAAGTCCAGGTCGCGCTGGTCATGCGCCGGGCAGCCGAAGATGGCGCCCGTGCCGTAGTCCATCAGCACGAAATTCGCGACGTACACCGGCACGGTGCGGCTGGAATCCAGCGGATGCACCACCTTCAGCCCGGTGTCGTAGCCCATCTTTTCCTGGGTCTCGATGGCCTCGGCGGTGGTGCCGCCCTTCTTGCAGGCGACGATGAAGGCGGCCAGCGCCTCGTCCTTCGCCGCCAGCGCCGCCGTCAGGGGATGATCGGGCGAGAGCGCCAGGAACGACGCGCCGAACAGCGTGTCGGGGCGGGTGGTATAGACCTTCACCGCCGCGGTGCCGGCCGGGATCTTCTCCCGGTGATGGGCCTTGGACAGTTCGAACAGCACTTCCAGGCCTTCCGAGCGGCCGATCCAGTTGCGCTGCATGAGGCGCACGCGGTCCGGCCAGCGGTCCAGCGTGTCGATGGCGTCCAGCAGGTCCTGGGCGAAATCGGTGATGCGGAAGAACCATTGGGAGAGCTTGCGCCGCTCCACCACCGCGCCGGAGCGCCAGCCGCGCCCGTCGATCACCTGCTCGTTGGCGAGCACGGTGTTGTCGATGGGGTCCCAATTGACCTCGCTCTCCTTGCGATAGGCGAGGTCCTTGTCGAAGAAGTCGAGGAAGATCCGCTGCTGCTCGACATAATAGGAGGGATCGCAGGTGGCGATCTCGCGGTTCCAGTCCAGCGACAGGCCGAGCAGCTGCAGCTGCTCCTTCATGGAGGCGATGTTCTCGTAGGTCCAGGCCTTGGGATGGATGCCGCGCTCGATGGCGGCATTCTCCGCCGGCAGGCCGAAGGCATCCCAGCCCATGGGATGGAGCACGTTGAAGCCCTGCATGCGCTTGGTGCGCGCGAGCACGTCGCCCATCACATAATTGCGCCCGTGGCCGATGTGGATGCGGCCCGACGGATAGGGGAACATCTCCATCACGAAGAATTTGGGACGCGGATCGTCGTTCCGCGTGCGGAAGATGCCGCGGTCCTTCCAAATCTTCTGCCAACGGGGTTCGGCGTCGCGCGCGTTGTATCGGTCTGTGGTCATCGAATATCTATGGTCCAGGAGCGGCGGGACTAGGACAGAAACCGCGCCACGGGTCAACCTTCGCGGCTGCGGCAGAGGGGGGCGGGAGGCCGTGGGAGCTGCATAGCACAGCTGCGGGCCATCGCGCCGCCGTGCTGGCTCGCCGGGCCGGGGCCATGCTAACCAGCAGGGCAAGGAGACCGCCATGTCGACCGTGATGCCCGATTGCTTCGCCCCCGCCGCCGCGCCCTCTTTGCCCGTGCACTTGCTGACCCGGGAGGGCTTCAAGACCGCGGCCCTCGCCCCCGCCGCGCGGCGGTTCGCGGAAGCGGCGGGCTTCAAGGGCGAAAGCGGCAAGCTGCTGGCGCTGTCGGGCAGCGATGGCGGGCTCGCGGGCTTTCTGTTCGGCGTGCCGGGAGAAAAGGGCGACCCGTTCGCCGCCGGCGCCCTGCCGGGGCTGCTGCCGGAAGGCGATTATCATCTGGAAGGCGAAATCGGCGCGCTGGACGCCCTCGCCTTCGCGCTCGGCACCTACCGCTTCACGCGCTATCGCGCCAATTCCAAGGGGCAGGCGCGCCTGAAGCTCGGCGCAGGTGACGACGCCGCGGCGCTTGCGCGCACCTTCGAGGCGGTGAGCCTGGTGCGCGACCTGGTCAACACCCCGGCAAACGATCTCGGCCCCGCCGAACTGGAGGATGCCGCCCGCCGCCTCGCCGCCCGCCACGGGGCAAGCTTCCGCTCCATCGTCGGTGCCGATCTGCTGGCGCGCAATTTTCCGCTGATCCACACGGTCGGCCGCGCCGCCACCCGTGCGCCGCGCCTGCTCGATCTTGCCTGGGGCCCGGAAGACGCGCCGAAGGTGACGCTGGTCGGCAAGGGCGTGTGCTTCGATACCGGCGGCCTCGACATCAAGCCTTCCTCCGGCATGCTGATCATGAAGAAGGACATGGGCGGCGCCGCGACCGCGCTGGGCCTTGCCCATCTCATCATGTCGCGCGGCTTGAAGGTGCGGCTGCGCGTGCTGATTCCGGCGGTGGAGAATGCCATCGCCGGCGATGCCTTCCGCCCCGGAGACATCTTCGCAAGCCGCAAGGGCCTCAGCGTCGAGATCGGCAATACGGACGCGGAAGGCCGCCTGGTGCTGGCCGATGCGCTCTCGCTGGCGGATGAGGACAGCCCCGATCTGCTGGTGGATTTCGCCACGCTGACGGGCGCCGCCCGCGTGGCGCTCGGTCCCCATCTGCCGCCGGCCTATACGGACGACGAGACGCTCGCCGCCGATCTTGCCCGCCACGCCCAGGCGCAGGCCGATCCCCTCTGGCGCCTGCCGCTGTGGCGGCCGTACGCGGCGATGCTCGATTCCAAGGTGGCGGACATCAACAATGCCGGCTCGGGCGGCTTCGCCGGCTCGATCACGGCCGCGCTGTTCCTGGCGAAATTCGTCGAGACCGCCAAATCCTGGCTGCATCTCGACATTTATGCCTGGAACGCCTCGGCCCGCCCCGGCCGGCCGGAAGGCGGCGAGGCGCAGACCATCCGCGCGCTCGACGCCCTCATCGCCGAGCGCTACGGCGCATGAGGCCTGTTTCATGAGCGAGCTTCCCAAAGGCCGCGACCCGCGCCTGACCCCGGCCAAGGCGAACCTCGCCGCCGAGAGCCTGCGCGGCATCGTCGATGCGCCGTTCTACAACGAGGGCGTGAAGCGCCGCGTGGTGGAGCCGGTGGCGGCGGTGCGGCGCGCGCCCTCTTCCACCGCCGCGCTGGATACCGAGGCGCTCCAGGGCGAGATCGTCACCATCTATGAGGATGAGGGCGAGGGCTGGGCTTGGGGCCAGCTGGAGAGCGACGGCTATGTGGGCTATCTGCCCAGCGAATCACTCGCCGCCCCCGGACCGCAGCCGACCCACAAGGTGCGGGCGCCGCGCACCTTCCTGTTCCCCGGCCCGGACATCAAGCTGCCGCCGCGCGCGGTGCTGCCGTTCGGCGCGCAAGTGGAGGTGCGCGAGATGCGCGGCGCCTTCGCCGTGACGCCGCACGGGTTCTTGCCGGCCGTGCATGTGGTGCCGCTGGATGTGCTGGAGGCCGACTTCGTGGAGGTGGCCGCCCGGTTCCTCGGCACGCCCTATCTGTGGGGCGGGCGCTCGGCCTTCGGGCTCGATTGTTCCGGCCTGGTGCAGACCGCGCTTGCCGCCTGCGGCATCGCCGCGCCGCGCGACAGCGACCAGCAGGAGGCCGGCCTCGGCGTGGCCGTGCCGCTGGATGCTCCGTTGCGGCGGGGCGATTTGCTGTTCTGGCCGGGCCATGTGGGGATCGTCGAGGACGAGGCGCGCTTGCTCCATGCCAACGCCTTCGCCATGGCGGTTGCCCGCGAGCCTCTGGCGCATGCGCTCGCCCGTATCGCCGAGAAGACGCCGCTGCGCAGCGTGAAGCGGCTGGCGCTTTAACCGGCCGGCTGCTCCGCCACCGCATCCTTCTTCGCCAGCGACTTGAAATGGCCGCGTGCCTGCAGCCAGGCCAGCAGGATCAGGCCCGGAATGCCGGCAATGACGGTGATGACGAAGAACAGCGCCCAGCCGGTCGCCTCCGCGATATAGCCGCCGCCGGAGGCCAGGAAGGTGCGGCCCACGGCGGTGAGCGCGGTGAGCAGGGCATATTGGGTGGCGGTGTGCGCCCGCGCGCCACACAGGGCCGAGAGATAGGCGACGAAGATCACCGTGCCGATGGCGCCGGTGAAATTCTCCACCACCACGGTCGCGGTGAGCGCCGGCACGTTCACGCCGATCAGCGCCTGGGCGGAGAAGGCGAGGTTGGAGGTCATCTGCAGGATGCCGCCGATCCACAGGCAGGTGACGAGCGGATAGGCGCGCGCCAGGGCGCCGCCGGCAAAGCCGCCGAGCAGGGCCGCGGCGAGCCCCACGCCCTTCACGATGGCCGCATAGGTCGCCTTGTCGAAGCCGATGGAGATGACGAACGGCGCCGTGAGCACGCCGGCGAGCGCATCGCAGAACTTATAGAGCAGCACGAACAGCAGGATCGTCACCGCCTGATCGCGCGAGAGAAATTCGCTGAACGCCCCCACTGCGGTTGCGACGACGCGCTTCAACGGGCTGCCCTCGCGGGTCGCGGTGTCGCCGTCGTGCCTAACCTGAGCTTCCGGCTCGCGGGCGAGGAAGGTGGCCGCGATGCCGACCCCCATGAACAGGGCGGCGGCCACATAGCCCCAGGTCCACACCTGCGCGCGCGGCACGCCATAGACTTCCAGCGCCGCGACAATGGCGATGACCCCGGCGCCCGAGACCAGCATGCCGATGCGATAGGCCGCCACATAGCCCGCCATGCCGGCGGCCTGCTCGCTGGTGTCGAGCCGCTCCACGCGGAACGCGTCCACCACGATGTCCTGGGTCGCCGAGACGGTGGCGACGATCACCGCCCCCAGCGCCACGGCGAACGGCGCGGAGGCTGGGTTCTGGATGCCGAGGAACAGGATGGCGAAGGCGAGCACGATCTGCGTCGCCAGCAGCCAGCCGCGCCGCCGGCCCAGCCAGCGCGAAAGCACCGGCACGTCCAGCGCATCGACGATGGGCGCCCAGAGGAATTTCAGCGTGTAGGGCAGGCCCACCAGGGAGAACAGGCCGATGGTGGCGAGGTTCACCCCCGCCTCCGTCATCCAGACCGACAGGGTGGTGCCCGTGAGCGCCAGCGGCAGGCCGGAGGAGAAGCCGAGCAGGATCACCACCAGCACGCTTGGCCGCAGATAGACCGCGAGCGCCGCGAATGCGGAGGAAACGCGCGCATTCGCAGATGTGAGGCTCATGAAGGGTCTCCAGCGTGGGACATCCGGGCCGCCACCATGCGGCCCGGGGCGCGGTCTCGAAAAAGGGCTCAGGCCTGCCCGTGGCTCCACAGGCCGGATTCCACCTTGGAGACGGCGATGACGGCCTGGGTGCGGCTTTCCACCCCGAGCTTCTGGAGGATGGCCGAGACATGGGCCTTCACGGTCGCCTCGGAAACCGACAATTCATAGGCGATCTGCTTGTTGAGCCGCCCCTCGGACAGCATCATGAGCACGCGCACCTGCTGCGGCGTCAAGGTGGAGAGGCGGGCGAGGATGGCGTCGGATTCGCTGTCGCCGCGGCCGGAGAGGTTGATGTCCGGCGGTGCCCAGCTTCCGCCGGCGAGCACGGTGGCCACCGCGTCGCGCATGGCGGTGACGCCGAGCGTCTTGGGAATGAAGCCGGAGGCGCCGAGATCGAGGCAGCGGCGGATGATCGGCGCTTCCTCATTGCCGGAGACCACCACCACCGGCACGCCGGCATATTGGGCGCGCAGATAGATGAGGCCGGAAAAGCCGCGCGCGCCGGGCATGGTGAGATCGAGCAGGATCAGGTCGAAATCCGCTTCCTTCTCGAGCAGAGCGTGGAGATCGTCGAACGTGCCGACCTCCGCGATCTCGCTCTGCGGATAGAGCGCGGTCAGCGCTTCGCGCAGCGCGCCGCGAAACATCGGATGGTCGTCGGCGATGACGAGCCGGAAGGCGTTGGCGTCTCCCAAATGGCTTCTCCCCCCGGTCGCACCGGCTTTTGCTTGCCCACCGGCCTTTGCTTGAGGCCCGCGCCCGAATCGGAAACAAGCGAATGATCCGACCCGTCGGCGCGCGTTGCAAGCCGGCTTACCCACCCGTGCCTTGAGGGCATAGGGCACGGGGCGGAGTCAAGCGGGCAGGTCAAAACACGGTGCAATCGCCGCGGACCACACGTCAAACAGCCGGCCGCCGTACGATGCCTATTCAAAAGGCAGCAATGCGTAAAAATTAAGCATTTTTGGGTTCGGGAACGCATTTTGCGGCACGGTGCGTGGCGGGGCCAAGCGGGAGAAGGGTTTTGTGGCGAGGCAAGGTGACGCGGGCGGGGGTCTGCAAATAAAAAGGGCCGGCGCATATGCGGGCCGGCCCTTAGATCATGTGAAAGTGTTTTGAAGACGAACGTTGCATCGGTTGCGTGGACGTCTTGAATTCAGCGCTTGCGCGGCGTCTCCGCGTCCTGAATTGCAGCCTCGTGGTACCAGCTGCTGCCAAAATTCATGGTCGCGATCTGCATCGCAGCAAGGTCGTTCGCCGGCTTCGCGGGGGTCTGCCGGCCGGAAACACCCGCGCGCCCGCCGGCGGGGAAGGCGTAAATCTTTGCAGATCCCTGATACTGACTCGTAGCCATTCTATCTCTCTCTCGGTTTGTGCTGTGCGATAACGCATCAGACGTTGGGTGAGCATAGCATGGTCTGCCCGCGTTTTATACAAGCTGCCTCTTTTAAAATCACCGTTTGACTACATTATCAGCACTTCGGTTTTTGCATCTTCGGCTAGCATTCCACAAAGATGGAACGTGCGGTTACGCATGAAGTTCCAGCCGCACCCTGCGGCTGCTGACGGGGTTGCTGTCAAATGGAGCCTGTTCATTTCCTGGGCACGCCATTCAGCCTCATGCTGAGCCGCCTATCTTGTGCGGGCCTGGGACGGGTCGGGGCTGGGGTGGGTTTTTCGGCCGGATATGTCCGGTCCAGCCAGTCGCCGGAGTTGGCATAGGAAATGCTTAGGAAGGGTCAGCCAGTTGGCGGCCGAGCACGCCATTCGCTGCCGACCCCTTTTCGGGGTCGCGCAGCCGAACACGGTCAAACGTCGCGTCATCAGCTCACGAGAGGCTCGTAATGACAAAGTACAAACTCGAGTACATATGGCTGGACGGGTACACACCCGTCCCCAATCTGCGTGGGAAGACGCAGATCAAGGAATTTGACCATTTTCCCACCCTCGATGAGCTTCCGCTCTGGGGCTTCGACGGCTCGTCCACCAATCAGGCCGAAGGCCGCAGCTCGGATTGCGTGCTGAAGCCGGTCGCGGTCTACCCCGACCCCGCGCGCAAGAACGGCGCCCTTGTGATGTGCGAAGTGATGATGCCGGACGGCGTCACCCCGCACGCCACCAACGCCCGCGCCACCATCCTGGATGACGAAGGCGCCTGGTTCGGCTTCGAGCAGGAATACTTCTTCTACAAGGACGGCCGTCCGCTCGGCTTCCCCGAGCATGGCTATCCGGCCCCGCAGGGCCCCTATTACACCGGCGTCGGCTTCAAGAATGTCGGCGACGTGGCCCGCGAGATCGTCGAGGAGCACCTCGAGCTCTGCCTCGAAGCCGGCATCAACCACGAAGGCATCAACGCGGAAGTCGCGAAGGGCCAGTGGGAATTCCAGATCTTCGGGAAGGGCTCCAAGCGGGCTGCCGACGAAGTGTGGATGGCGCGCTACCTGCTGCTCCGTTTGACCGAGAAGTACGGCGTGGACATCGAGTTCCACTGCAAGCCGCTCGGCGACACCGACTGGAACGGCTCGGGCATGCACGCCAATTTCTCGACCAAGTACATGCGGGAAGTCGGCGGCAAGGACTATTTCGAAGCCCTCATGGCGGCCTTCGACAAGAACCTTGAAGACCACATCGCCGTGTACGGTCCGGACAACCACATGCGCCTGACCGGCAAGCACGAGACCGCGCCGTGGAACAAGTTCAGCTATGGCGTGGCCGATCGCGGCGCTTCCATCCGCGTGCCGCACTCGTTCATCAAGAACGACTACAAGGGCTATCTTGAGGATCGCCGCCCGAACTCCCAGGGCGACCCCTACCAGATCGCTTCGCAGATCCTGAAGACCATCTCCGAGGTTCCCACCAAGGACAGCGTCTCGGCTGCGGCCTGATCTTTCCAGTGTTACGGAGAATGGCGCGGCCTTGCGGTCGCGCCATTTTCATTTGTGCGGGCTGCGATGTGGGGAGCTGGGGGCCTCACGCCTCGGCGAGGCCGGGCGCGAAGCGGCGGCGATAATCCCCCGGCGAGAGGCCGGTCACCTTGGCGAACACGCGGCGGAATGCGCCGGCGTCCTCATAGCCCACCTCACGGGCGATCTGCTCCACCGTGCTTGGGGAATGCTCCAGCATCTCGCGGGCCTTGCCCACCCGCACATACTGGCAATATTCGATCGGCTTCATGCCCGTGGCCTTGCGGAACCGGCGCAAAAACGTGCGCTCCTCCAGCCCCGCCTGGGCCGCCATGTCCGGCAAATGCACGTCTTTCGCGTGCTGGTCCCGCAGCCAATGCTGCACCTTCAGCACCGCCTTGTCGCCATGGCGCAAAGGCGGCGCGAACGGGCTGTAGAAGCGCTGCTCGCGTCCCGGCGGATCCACCAGCATGAAGCGTGCGGTCGCCATCATCACGCTCGGCCCGAGCACGCGCTCCACCAGCTTCAGCCCCAAGTCGGTCCACGCCATGTAGCCGCCGGCGGTGATGATGTCCCCGTCGTCGATGACCAGCTTGTCGGGGTCGACCTGCACCTCCGGAAAGCGCGTGGCGAGGGCTTCCGCATAGGCCCAGTGGGTGGTTGCGGTGCGGCCCGCGAGCACCCCGCTCTCGGCGAGCACGAACGCACCGGCGCACACCGAGCCGAGGGTTGCTCCGGCCGCGTGCTGCGCCTTCAGCCACGGCGCATAGGGTGCCGCGACCTTCCGGTCCACCGGTTCGTTCAGAGTGGGCGGCAGGATCACCACCCGCGGCGTGCCGCCGCGGCCGGGATCGGTATCGAAGCCGCGCGCGAAGCTTCCATCGTCCAGCCTTGCCCAATGGGCGACGCGCAGGCGCGGCGCGCCGGTCGAGCGGGCCGCGGCTTCTCTGTTGGCCAGCGCAAACAGATCCGTGAGGCCATGGAGGGCCGCGATCTGAATGCCGGGATAGAGGAGGAGGGCGATTTCGAATGGCGTCAGTTCGGCAGGAATCATGGGTCGGTTTTTGCCCGATAAATGTCGCTAACGACCATCCCGGTGGCAGGCCGGCGCTCGCGGCTTGCCACCGGAAAAAACGATCTTGCAGGCGCCGGACGCCAATCGCTTCCAACCGAGGACAGGACCATGAGCGCGATCACCACGAAGGACGGCAGGGCCATCTTCTACAAGGATTTCCGCGCAGGCCAGCCGCTCCTGCCCTCGGCGTCCCGCGCGCCGGCGTCGAATGCGTGCGCGGCGTCGCGGGCGCTTGCGCGCCGCGCGGCCATGGAAGTGTTGCAATGACGGAAACCGCCGCGGCCGCTCCGTGTGGTGTGCGCACGGGGATACCAGGGCTCAGTGTGCTGACAATCTCGCAGAATTGATCGGTGCGTCGGGCGGATGGTCCCGTGGCCTCGTGCGGCCTCTACGACGCCTATCCGGCGGTGCGGGAGGCGTCCTATCGCCCCGACTCGCCGCAGAAACTCAGCACCACCTCGCGCACATGCGGGCGGGAGCGGTGCTCGATGAGATAGATCGCCTGCCAGGTGCCGAGCAACGGCGCGCCGTCGGCCACCGGAATCGACAGGTCGCTGGCGGTGAGCGCCGTGCGGATGTGGGCGGGCATGTCGTCCGGCCCTTCCAGATCGTGCACCCAGGAATGGTCCGCCGGGGCGAGGCGCCGCAGGGCGGTGAGGAGATCCACCCGCACGTCGGGATCGGCATTTTCCTGGATCGTCAGCGAGGCGGAGGTGTGGCGGCAGAACAAATGCAGCATGCCGTCCCGCGCGCCCACCTCGGCGAGGAAGGCGCGCGCCTCGCGGGTGAGATCGGTGAAGCCCTCGCCGCGCGTCTCCACCTCCAGCCGCGCCTGGGCGCAGATATCGAGGGCGGTGACGCGCGCGCGGGCGCGGCGGAACTGGCTCATGCCGGCCTCCTCAGAGCGCGACACCCTTCACCAAAGCGGTGATGAGCTGGGCGATGCGGCCCGAGGGATCGGCCATGGTCTCCAATATGGTGAAGTGGTTGGTGTCGGGGATTTCCTCATAGTGCAGCGGCAGGTGCTGCGCCGCGCGATGGGCGGCGAAATCGGCGGTCTGCTTGCGCATGAGGGGCAGTTCGGCGCTGCCGGCCACGAGGATCAGGGGAACATCGCCGCGCCCCGGCAGGAGGGTGGGCGAATTGCGCGCCGCCGCCGCTTCGTCGAGCCCGAGCTTGGCGTTGATATAGATGTGGCGCATGGGCTCCAGATCGAACACGCCGGAGATCGCGAGGCCGCCCTTGATGAGGGGGTGGTCGAGGTTCATCACCGCCAGATGCCCGCCGGCCGACCAGCCGGAGAGGAACACCCGGTCCACATCGCCGCCGAGCGCCGGCAATTCGCGCGTGAGATGGCGCAGGCCGGTGCGGATTTCCTGGCTGATCTCGTCGATGGTGGCGTCGGGCGCCAGCGTATAGCCCATCAGCGCCACATTGATGCCGTGGGCGAGCGGCCCGGCGGCGCAGAAGGTGAAATCCTCCTTCGCCCGCATCTGCCAATAGCCGCCGTGGATGAACACCAGGGTGGGGGCATTCTCGCCCGCCTTGAGAAAATCGATGCGGTTGCGCGGGCCCGGGCCATAGGGCAGGTCGAGCGTGAGGCCGCATTGCGCGCGCAGGGCGGCCGAGCGCTCGCCCCAGCCGCGCAGGATCTCGGCGCTTTCGGCCACCGCCGCCGAATTGTTGAAGGCGCGATCGCGGGCCTCCTGGTCGAGGGCGCGCCAATCGGGCGCTTCAATCGCGATGTCCATCCCAAGCTCTCCCCGCGCGCCGAATCCGTTTCGCCTTCGCGCAGAGCCGACACCGGAACGGCGCGGCATTCAAGAGGCGCGCGCCGCGCACCGCCCGCCAATTTTTTACGCGGCCGCACCGGACGTTGGGGATGCCCCAAAGGCATAAAAAATGCGCAAGGTGAAGCGATGGTATGAACATTCATTCGCAAAGCCAGATCAAGTCACTGTACGCGAATCTCTGCGGAATACGTCGCGGAATGCGCGCAGATAAAACGAATTTTGAGCCGGCTTAGGCTATTTCACAGGAAATATAGAGAAATCTAAATCATTGAAACGTCACAAATCGATCAAATGCCGCCTGATATACGGAGCGCCGGGTTATTCGGCACTTACGTCACTTTGCCACCTGAAGCATTTCAAGCTGGCTAACTATTAGGGGCTACCATGGCTGGAACGGTAAGCGGCATCCAGATTCAGGACATGGCGAACTCGCTCGCGGGCTCGCTCACCACCCCCACCGGCAGCGATGCGCTGACGCTGACGCGCCTCGGGGCCTACCAGACCGGGTCCGGCACCGAGTCCGGCGAGGTGTTCGCCTATGACAAGCTGACCAAGAACATGTTCGTGATGAACAACGTCACGGACAAGGTGGAGATCGTCTCCATCTCCAGCTCAGCTGCCATGACCAAGATCGGCGAGATCAACGTGGGCGCGCTCGCCGGCTACGGCGGCATGAATTCTGTCGCGGTCTACGGCACGACGCTCGCGGTCGCGGTGCAGAACGCAGACGGCATGGCGAACGGCCTTGTCGCGCTCTACAACACCGCCACCGGCGCCCTGGTGAAGACGGTGGAAGTGGGTGTGCTGCCCGACATGCTGACCTTCTCGCCCGACGGCTCCAAGATCCTGGTGGCGAACGAGGGCGAGCCGGTCGCCGGCGTCGGCGACCCGGCCGGCTCCATCTCCATCATCGACATGTCGGCCGGCGCCGCCGCCGCGACCGCCTCCACCACCGGCTTCGGCGGCTTCGACGGCCAGGAAGACGCGCTGCGCGCCCTCGGCATCCGCATCACGCCGGGCACGCTTGCCTCGCTCAATATCGAGCCCGAATACATCGATCTCTCCGACGACGGGAAGACTGCCTACGTCACGCTGCAGGAAGTCAACGCGGTCGGCGTGTTCGACGTGTCCGGCAAGACACCGGTGCTCAAGTCCATCCTGCCGCTCGGCTATGTGGACTTCTCCCTGCCCGGCAATGCGGGCGACTTCTCCGATCGTGACGGCCCCGGCAACAGCGGCGCCATCTCCATCGGCAACGATCCGATCCGCGGCATGCTGATGCCCGACGCCATCGCCACCTTCACGGTGGGCGGCGTCACCTATTTCGTCACCGCCAACGAGGGCGATTCCCGCGTCGACGGCTCGGACGAGGTGCGCCTCAAGGACGTGGATCTCAACAACGCGATCTTCGGCTCCAACGAGGCGATCCTGAAGAATGACGATGGCGCCGGCCGGCTGACCATTTCCAACATCGACGGCGACCTCGACCCCTCGACCCCCGGCCTTGAAGCCATCTATGCCTTCGGCGGGCGCGGCATGTCGGTGTTCCGCGTCAATGCGGACGGCACCATCGTCAAGGTGGACGAAACCGGCGGCGAGTTCGAGGCGATCGCGGCGGCGCTGCCGAATGCGGCCACGGTGTTCAACGGCGAGAACGGCGGCAGCTTCGATACCCGCTCGGACAACAAGGCGGCGGAGCCGGAAGCGGTGGACGTGGCCAATGTCGGCGGCCGCTTCTTCGCCTTCGTCGGCCTGGAGCGCCTGGGCGGCATCATGACCTATGACGTCACCGACCCCGAGCATATCCAGTTCGTGAGCTACACCCCGGCCACCTCGCAGGATTACGGCCCGGAGATCGTGAAATACATCGCTCCGGTGGACAGCCCCACGGGCAAGGGCCTGGTGCTGACCGCGAACGAGATCAGCGGCTCCGTCACCGCCTATCTGGCGGAGCCCAAGACCTACACGCTGCAGCTCCTGCACCTGTCGGACGCGGAAGCCGGCCTGCTGGCCGAGGATACCGCGCCGATCCTCGCGGCCCTGGTCGACCGCTTCGACGATCAATATGCCAACACCTTGATCCTCAGCGGCGGCGACAACTACATTCCCGGCCCGTTCATCAACGCCGGCACCGATCCGGCGCTGAACGCGCTCATCGGCGCCACCGCGCCGGGCCGTCCCGACGTCGCCATCCTCAACGCGCTCGGCGTCGAGGTCTCGGCCATCGGCAACCATGAATGGGACCTCGGCTCGGCGGTCTATGCCGATGCGATCCGCGGCGCGGGCGCCTGGGTGGGGGCCCAGTACGCCACCGTCTCCGCCAATCTCGACTTCTCCGGCGATAGCGCCGTGAAGTCCCTCACCACCACCGGCGGGCAGGACGCGGCCAGCATCAAGGGCAAGATCGCCCCGTGGGTGACGGTCACCGAGGGCGGCGAGAAGATCGGCATCCTCGGCGCCACCACCCAGATCCTGGAGCGCATCTCCTCGCCCTCCGGCACCGAGGTGAACGGCTTCCCGAAGGCCGGCGAGCCCGGCGACAACTCGGTCGAAGTGGACGATATGGACCTGCTGGCGGCCCAGCTCCAGCCGATCATCGACCAGATGCTGGCCTCCGGCCTCAACAAGATCATCCTGCAGAGCCACCTGCAGGATCTGAACAACGAGCGCGCCCTCGCCACCAAGCTGCACGGCGTGGACATCATCATGGCCGCCGGCTCGCACACCCGCCTCGGCGACAGCACGGACGTTCCAGGCTCCTTCCCCGGCCACGGCGCCGACTTCGCCGATACCTATCCCATCGTGACCGCCGGCACCGACGGCAAGACCACGCTGATCGTCAATACCGATAACGAATACAGCTATCTCGGCCGCCTGGTGGTGGACTTCGACGCCAATGGCGACATCGTCCTTCCCTCGATTGCCGCCAATGTGGACATCAACGGCGCCTATGCGTCCAACCAGCAGACGCTGGAAGCGGCCTACGGTGCCGACATCGCCAAGGCCTTCGCCGAGGGCTCCAAGGGCGACAAGGTGCGCGACATCACCGACACGGTGTCGGGCGTCATCGATTCCAAGGACGGCAAGGTGTTCGGCTACACCGACGTCTATCTGGAAGGCGAGCGCACCTTCGTCCGCGGCCAGGAGACCAATTTCGGCAACCTCTCCGCCGACGCCAACGGCGCCTTCGCCCAGAAGGCGCTGGGCGACAGCGCCTTCGTGGTGTCGCTGAAGAACGGCGGCGGCATCCGTGCGCAGATCGGCGCCGTGGACCCGGCGACCGGCGAAAAGATCGGGCCTGCCGCGAATCCCGACGCGGGCAAGCAGGAGGGCGGCATCTCCCAGCTCGACGTGGAGAATTCGCTGCGTTTCGACAACAAGCTGATGGTGTTCGACACCACGGCCGCCGGCCTGCTGGCGATCCTGGAGCACGGCGTCGCAGCGGGCGGCAATCAGGGCCGCTTCCCGCAGATCGGCGGCGTGCGCTTCGCCTATGATCCGGACCTGCCGGCCGGCCACCGCATCACCGACGTGGCGCTGATCGACGAGAACGACACCGTCCTCGCCGTCCTGGTGAACGACGGCATCGTGAACCCGCTCGCCCCCGCCAAGATCAGCGTCGTGACGCTGAACTTCACCGCCAACGGCGGCGACGGCTATCCCACCAAGGCGAACGGCGAGAACTTCCGCTATCTCCTGACCGACGGCACCGTCGGCCCGGCGCTGGACGAGGCGGTGGACTTCACCGTTGCGCCCAACGTGCCGGCCAATGCGCTCGGCGAGCAGAAGGCGTTCAACGACTATATCTCCGCCCACCACGCCACCAAGGAAACCGCCTTCGACGAGGCGGATACGCCGATGGAGCTGGACACCCGCATCCAGAACCTCAACTTCCGCACCGACACGGTGATCCAGTCGCCGACGCAGACCGGCGGCAATGGCGACGAGCGCTTCGTGCTCACCGCCGGCGAGGATGTGGTCAAGGGCGGCCAGGGCATCGACACGGCGGTGTTCGCCCACAGCTTCGCCGAGGCGAAGTTCGCCTTCACCGCCCAGGGCATCGTGGTCTCCGGCCCGGGCGGCACGCACGACCTGCTGTCCGGCATCGAGAAGCTGGAATTCAGCGACCGCGTGATCAACGGCGCCGACGACAACCCGTTCGTCGACGACCTCTATTACCTGCTCAGCAACCCGGACGTGCTGGCCTCCGGGCTCGATGCCGAAGCCCACTATGCCCGCTTCGGGGCGGCGGAGGGGCGCAGCCCCAACGCTTTCTTCGACGGCAAGGCCTATCTCGCCGCCAATCCCGATGTGGCGAAGGCGGGCTACAACCCGCTGACCCATTATCTGAACAGCGGCGCCGCCGAAGGCCGCGACCCCTCGGCCAATTTCGACGCCGCCCTCTATCTGGCGCACAACCCCGATGTGGCCAAGTCCGGCATGGGTGCGCTCGCGCACTATCTGCAGTTCGGCCAGGCGGAAGGCCGCCAGATCTACGAAGCCATCGGCAAGACCTTGGTGAACGGGTTCGACCGGGAATATTACGTGCTGAACAATGTGGATGTCGGCCAGTCCGGCATGGACCCCTATCAGCATTATCTGCAATTCGGCATCAAGGAAGGCCGTGACCCGAACGCGGTGTTCGATACCTCGGCCTATCTGGCGGCGAATGCGGACGTGGCGAAGGCGGGTGTCGATCCGCTGGCCCACTATCTCCTGTACGGCGCGGCCGAGGGGCGTGACCCCTCTGTCGATTTCGACAGCTCGTCCTACCTTGCCGCCTATCAGGACGTGGCGGAGGCCAAGGTGAACCCGCTGGTGCATTATCTCACCTACGGCATCTACGAAGGCCGCCAGACCTTCGCCGATGGCTCCATGGCCTGAGGACGCGGTTTCGCGATCGCGCGTTTAAGACGCGCGATCGCAGGAATAGCGCGGCGGCGGGCGCGCCCCGCCACCGTCATCTTCGCCGCAGTCGACATCTTATTCAGGGCCCTCCCAAAAGGAGGGCCTTGTCGTTTCAGGGGATGGCGCCGGGAAACGCGTGCGCCACGGGCGGGCCGATCGGTCTAGCGCACCAATTCCAACAGCCGCGCGCCGTCGAGCGCCGCCACGGCGCGCCCGCGCTTGCCGGTCACGGGGTCGGCGGCGAGCATGGCATTCAGCACCGCTTCCTCCACGCTCTCCACGGCCGCCAGGAAAATCGGATCGAGATCGTCGCTGGAGAGTGCCTCCAGCTTCAGGCGCGGCGGCTCCGGCAGCGGACCGGGCGAATTGGCGGTGGTGAAGGCCAGGAAGATATCGCCGGAATTATTGCCCGAGGGCGTGCCGCCACGGCCGATGCCGATGGCCGCCCGCTTCGCGAGCCGCTGCATCTGGGTCGGCAGCAAGGGCGCATCGGTGGCAAGGATGACGATGATGGAGCCGCGTTCGCGGGTCCACAGCAGGCTGTCGGTCAGCGTCTCGCCCACCCGCCGGCCGCACACGGTGAGCCAGGGCCTAAGTCCGTGATTGGCCTGCACCAGTGCGCCCACCGTGAAGGTGCCCGTGGGGGTCCGGGCGATCCGCGAGGCGGTGCCGGTGCCGCCCTTGTATTCATAACAGATCATCCCCGCGCCGCCGCCGACCGAGCCTTCCGCCACCGCCCCGCCGTGCGCGCCGTCGATGGCCGCGCGCACATGCTCTTCCGTGACATGGAAGCCGGAGATGTCGTTGAGATATCCGTCATAGGTCTCAGCCACCACGGGCAGCACCCACAGGTCTTCCCCGATCACCGGGCCGAAGCGCCGGCACATCCAGCGCGCCGTGCCGTGGTGCGCGATGCCCAGCGAGAGCGTGTTGGTGAGCGTAATGGGCCCGGTGAACCAGCCGGCCTCGTGGATCCAGTGCACCCCGGTCATCTCGCCATTGCCGTTCATGGAGAAGGCGCCGGCCCAGATGGGTTCGAGCAGGGCATCGGGCGGCCGGGGCAGGATGGCGGTGACGCCGGTGAGGATGCCCTCCTGCGGCGCGGTGAGGGTGGTCATCCCCACGCTGACCCCGGCCACATCCGTGATCGCATTGAGCACGCCCGCCGTACCCGGCAGCTTCAGGCCGAGCCCGCGTGCCCGCGGCCGGCCGGTCGGGGCATGGGTGGCCGGGGCGAAACGGATGTGAGGTTCGCTCATAATTCAGCCTTCGCGCGCAGGCGGGGCGGGGCTTTTCACACTGCGCAGGAAATCCGGATGAAATCGCCCCGAAGAGTGGTTTCATGGCGCGGTGATCGGCCATGAAACCGGTGTTCGTCAGGTGCGGTCGCCGCTTGGGGTGCCGTTTACCAGGTCGCGCAGGCGGCGGAAGGCCCGCTCGGCATAATCGAGGGCGGCGTCGAAATCCGACTGGCTTGGAAGGTAGGATGATCCCGGATTGGGGGCGGTCGCGGGCCGTCCTTCCAATGTCGCGATGCGCGCCTGGAGGCGGGCGATCTCCGCCTCATAGGCGTCGCGCGAATCCGGGACCGCCTCGCAGGAATAGCCCGCCGAACCCTTGCCGCAGAAGGAAACCTGCCCGCTCTGGGTATCGAGCTTCAGCGCTCCGCCCTCAACCGGCGAGAAGGTGTAGCGCGGCCCCGCCGGCGCCGGAGCGCCGGGCGCGGCCGGCTCGGCGGCGTGCGCCGGCATCAGAAGAAGGGCCGCAAACCCAAGGCCCGCGAGGGTTGGTCGGCCCATGGAAGCCCATTGCATCGTCCGTCTCCCGTCAGGCATGGTGATTGCGACTGTCGCAGGGGAAGTGGGCCGAACCGCGGCACTATCACCGCTACACCGGGCGGAACGGCGCCCGGCCGCTGGCGAGCGCATCGTCCAGCAGCTCGATCCGATCCTGGCCCCAAAATACTTCTCCATCAAGCACATAGGCCGGGGCGCCGAAGACGTCGGCGGCCAGGGCCTGCTCCCGGTTTGCGCGATAGGCGGCATCCGTCTCGGCGGTTCCGGCGGCGGCGATCAGGTCCGCGCCCGGCAGCCCGACGGTATCGCACAAGGCGGTGATCACCTGGGGGTCGGCGAGGTTCTGCTGATTCTGCCAGACGCCGGAAAAGATAAGCGGCAGAACGGGTTCGATATCCAGGCCACGGGCAAGCGCGGCAATCAGCACCTTATCGGCCAAGGCCCCGTTGAACGGCCAATGCGCCGGATGGATATGGAAATCCACTCCCAGCTTCACCCGCCAGCGCTGGAGTTCCAGCAAGCGGTAGCGCTGGCGCTGCGGCGCCCGCTTCGAAAGCGGGAGGCCACCGGATTCCGCGAATACCGATCCTAGATCCACCGGAATGAACCGCACCTGCGCCTTGTGCCGGGCCGCAACCGCCATGACGGGCGCGTGGCCGAGGAAGGTCCAGGGACTGACGACGGAAAAGAAATAGTCGATATGACGGGATGTTGCGGTCACGGGCGCCTCCAATTTTCCGTTGTTTTAGCACGCCTGCGCTCCAGGGCCTGCCTCTAATTAAACGAAAAATAATGTTATTTAATTAAAACATTGACGAATGCATGTGAAATTGACATCGTTCGGCATTGCTCCTGCGGCGTTCGCCATGTCGAACGTTCCGGGGCAGCTCTGGTAAGGTCCTCCCTGACACCTTTGGGCGCGAACCTCTGGTCGCGCCCTTTTCTTTGCTGGAAGGCCAGCCTCGGGTTGATGCGCCTCAAGGCGCGCCGGCCTCGTGGGCGCATCCTTCCAAAGGACTTTGCCGGGCGCGGGCTCTGCGCCTAAGCTGTAGCGAGACCGTTACACGGCCGCTTCTTCGAAAGGCCCGCCATGGCAACCCGCCGTCCCGAACTCGACGCCCTCAAGGCCGAACTGGCGGCGCAAGCGGCCGCCGATCCCGCGCCCGCCGCGCCTCACAAGACCAGGTCCCGCGCGAAGCCCGCAGCCGCGCCGGCACCCGATGCTGCGCCCGACGAGGCGCCCCACGACCAGGCTCTCCCGCCAGACGACAGCGCTTCCGAGGCGCCCGAGCCGAGCCTCACTGAACTGCAGGCTCTGGTGCGCGATCTCCAGGAGGCGGTGACGGACGCGAAGGCGCAAGCCGACGCCACCGTTTCCGCGCATCCGGCGGTCTCCGTCGCCTCGGCTTTCCTTCTCGGCGTCCTGGTGGGACGCGCCTGGGGACGTTCATCATGAAACTCGATAATAGCTTGCGAAACCTGCGGGTTCTCTGGCGCGCCGATTCCATCATCGCGGACATTCATCTGCGCACCTTGCTGGCGCGGTCCGGCATCTACGCCTTTGCCGCTTTGATCGCGTCCGGCGGCGTGCTGATGCTGGGCGTCGCCGCCTATCTCGCCTTGTCCGAGCTGTGGGGGCCGATCTGGGCGGCCGTTGCGGTGGGCGGTGGAAATATCGTTGTCGCCGGCATTGCTGCGGTCATCGCAAGCGCCATCAAGCCGGGGCGCGATCTGGAATTCGCCAACGAAATCCACAAATCGGCCATCGAGGCCCTTGCGGCGGACCTGCGCGAGGCGGAGGGTGAGGTGAAGGTGATCGCCAATGCGGTGCGCCACCCCTTCGATTCCGCCTTGCCCGCGCTGTTGGTGCCGGTGGTGGGATCGCTGCTGAAGGGGCTGCGGTCCGACCGGGGAAAATAGCCGCAGGCTAGCGGCTTAGGCCTTGCGCACCCAGCGGCCGTTTTCGTCCTGCTGCCAATAGGTGAGGGCGTGGCCGGCGGCCTTGGCCTCGCGCCAGCGGTCGCGGGCGGCGGCGACGGCTTCCTCGTCGCGGCCGTTGAACATATGGATCACCCGCACATAGGGGGCGGCATCGGCGAGGATCGCGCCGTCCACCAGGAAGCGCACCTGCGCCCCGTTGGGGTTTTCCTCCGTGGTGGTGATGAGAATCGGCTGGCGCTCCACCTGGGGCTGCGCATCCGTGCCGTGGGGCAGGAACGAGCTTTCGTTATAGGTCCACAGATGGGCGTCGAGCGCGTCGCGCCGCTCGGGCGAGGAGCATTGGACAACGCAGCGCCATCCCCGCTCCAGGCTCTTTTCGAGTAGGGCGGGCAGGGCGTCCTCCAGGGGGCGCCGCTCCAGATGGTAGAAGACGACTTCGCTCAACGCCCGTTCCTTCGCCGCGCGACTTTTCGCGGCCAAGCGTCAGATGTGCGGTGCCCCGCGTGCCTGGTCAAGCTGCGCACGCTCAGACGAATTCTTCCAGCACCGCCGTAAGCCGCTCCAGATCCTCGGGACGGGACAGGCGATGGTCGCCATCCTTCACCAGGGAGAAGACCACGTCGTCCTCCGCGAGGCAGGACACGAGGCGCATGGCGTGCTGCCACGGCACGTCTTCATCTTGCGCGCCCTGGAGAATGCGCACCGGGCACCCCACCGCGAACGGCGCGCCGAGAACGCGACGCTGCCGTCCATCCTCGATCAGGGCGCGGGTGATCACATAGGGCTCGGCACTATATTCGGACGGCCGTTCATAGCGGCCGGTCTCCAGGATCGCGCGCTGCGCCTCGGCTGGAAAGCGCGCCCACATCAGGTCCTCGGTGAAATCGGGCGCGGGGGCGATGAGCACCAGGGCCTTCAGCCGGCGCTCGCCCCGCGCGGCAAGGGTGCGGGCCAGCAGCAGGGCCATCCAGCCGCCCATGGACGAGCCGACCAGGATCTGCGGGCCGCTGGTCTCGCGGTCGAACACGGCGAGCGCCTCCTCCGCCCAGGCGGAGATGGTGCCATCCTCGAACCGGCCGGCGGATTCCCCGTGGCCGGAATAATCGAAGCGCACATAGGCCTGCCCGCGCTGGGCCGCCCAATGGGCGAGCATCTGCGCCTTGGAGCCCATCATGTCGGACTTGAAGCCGCCGAGCCATATGACGCCGGGCACCTGCCCTGGAAGGCGGCGCACCGCGATGGCGCGGCCGTTCACGTCGAGATGGGTCAGGGTTTCCGCGCCGGGGGTGCTCATGGGTCGGTTCCGAAAGGGTCAGGCCGCGAAGGCGGCGAAATAGCGGGCGATCATCAGCTCATAGATGCGGGTGAGGTCTTCGAGGTCGCTGACCGGGGTGCACTCGTCGACCGCATGCATGGTCCGGCCCACAAGGCCGAACTCCACCACGGGACACAGATCCTTGATGAAGCGGGCATCGGACGTGCCGCCGGAGGTGGAATGCTCGGGCATATGGCCTGTCACCTCGGCAATGGCGCCGCTGACCAGATCGACGAACGGGCCGGGCGCGGTGAGAAAGCTTGTGCTCGCCCCGGTGCGGAAGCTCACCTCATAGGAGCCGGTGCGATGCGCCGAGGCCAGGCGGCGAGTGATCTCGGCCTTCAGGCTGTCGAGCGTGAACTGGTCGTTGAAGCGCACGTTGAACTTGGCCTCGGCCTCCGCGGGAATGACGTTGAACGCGGGATTGCCGACGTCCACCGAGACCACTTCCAGGTTGGACGGCGGGAAATGGGCCGATCCGGCGTCGAGTGGCTGCGCGGTCAAGGCCGTCAGCAGCCGGAGCAGGCGGGGCACCGGATTGTCCGCGAGATGGGGATAGGCCACATGGCCCTGCTTGCCGTGCACGCGGATGACGCCCGAAAGGCTGCCGCGCCGGCCGATCTTCACCGCATCGCCGAGCGCCGAGGGATTGGTCGGCTCGCCGAGGATGCAATGGTCCACCCGCTCGCCGCGGGCCTTGAGCCATTCCACCACCTTCACCGTGCCGTCGAGCGCGGGGCCTTCCTCGTCACCGGTGATGAGGAAGGAAATGGCGCCCTTGTTCGGCGCGCCATGGCGCAACGCCGCCGCCAGCGCCGCCGCGACCGCGCCCTTCATGTCCACGGCGCCCCGGCCATAAAGCTGGCCATCCACCACCTCGGCGCCGAACGGAGGGTGGCTCCAGGCGGCTTCGTTGCCGGGCGGCACCACGTCCACATGGCCGGCGAAGCACAAATTGGGATGTCCGGTGCCGATCCGCGCATAGAGATTGGCGATCCGCGGGCCGGCGCTGTCGAACGGCAGGAGCGTCACCTCATAGCCCGCGCCCTCCAGGATCCGCGCCACCAGGGCCACCGCCCCTTCGGCATCCGGCGTCACCGAGGGCGCGCGCAGCAGCGCCTGGGCCAACGCGAGGGGATCGCGCACCGCGATCGGAGCTTCGCTCTTGACGGGAAGGGGGCTGGTCATGGAGGTAGGTCCGCGTCGAGGTTTTCCTGTTCTTAGTGCGCTTCGCCCGCGAATGGAAACAGTCGCGCGGCGTGCCGCTGCCCTCGGGCCCGCCGGGCGATTTGCGGGCGGCCATCAGTCTGCCGCCTTCGCTTTCCTATAAGGGCGCCTTCTGTACGGGCGCCCCCTGGAGGTTTCTCATGTCGCGACCCATCGCGCGCGCCGCCGCTTTGGCTGGACTTCTGATCGCGGTTCTGTTCGGCAGCCTGGCTTTGCCTGGGCTCGCTGCCGCCGCGAGCGATCCTGCCGTGCAGGCCGCGCGGGAAAAGGTGGACGCGACGCGCTCCTCGCTCGACAGCATCGAGGGCGCGCTCTCGGTGGAGGGGCTGCGCGCCGACGATCTCGACGAATTGCGCAACCGCCTCGATCCGGTGCGCCGGGAATTGGCCCAGCGCACCGATGCCCTGGTGCCGCGCCTGGCCAATGCCAAGACCCGCGCGCAGGAGCTGGGCGAGCCGCCCGCCGCCGGCGCCCCGCCGGAGGATCCTTCCGTCACCGCCGACCGCGAGAGCATGCAGGGCCTGATCGCGGAGCTGGATGCGGTCATCAAGCAGAACCGCGCGCTGCTCGTGCGGGCGGACCAATTGTCGGACCGCCTGTCGAGCCGCCGCCGCAGCCTGTTCACCGGGCAATTGTTCGACCGCTCCATGAGCATCCTCGACCCGAGCCTGTGGACCGGGGCGGCAAGCGGGCTCGGCAGCGAGGGCCGCTCGCTCCGCTTCCTGGCGAACGACTGGCTGGCCTTCGCCCTGCAGCGCCAGGGCGGCCCGGTGCTGGCGGCGATCACCGCCGGCGCGCTGCTGATCTTCGGTCTAGTGTTCGCGGGCGGGCGTTTCCTGCGGCGCAGGTTCGCCTGTCCCCCGCCGGCGGAAGGCGCCAGCTATTCGCGGCTCCGCTCCGCCCGCGAAGCGGTGAAGATGGCGGTGTTCAACGCCCTGACGACGCCTTTGGCGGTGATTGCGGCCTTCTCCTTCCTTGCCGGCTTCGACATCACGCCGCCGCGTGCGGCCGATGTGATCCACGGGCTGCTGGTGGCCGTATTCATCCAGTCCATCGGCCTTGCGGTGTCGCGGGCGGTGCTGGCGCCGGACCAGTCCTGGCGACGCCTGCCGCCCCTGTCGAACGCCGCCGCCAGCCTTGGTTATCGCTACTTCACCTGGATGGTGTGGACGCTCTCGATCGCGGCCTTCCTCAATTCCATCCATCGCGCCCTGTTCGCCCCGGTGGCGCTGACGGTGGCGACCAGCGCGGTGATGGCGCTGCTGATCGGTCTGTTCACCTCGCGCATGCTGGTGGTGCTCGCCCGCGAGGGCGATGACGAGGCCGGCGGAGAGACGCAGACCAGCAGCGTGCCCTGGGTGCGCTTCCTGATGTGGCTGGTGCTGGCCGGGCTCGCCGGCGCGCTGGTGGCGGGATATGTCGGGTTCGCCGCGTTCGTCTCCGCGCGGATCGTGGTCGCCACCACCGTGATCGCCGCCCTCTACGTGCTGAACGCATTGATCGAGGCCTTCTTCGGCAGCCTGACACCCGAAGCCATCCATGCCCGCCAACTATCCCGCACTCTCGGCCTGCGGCAGGAGCGGCTGGACCTGCTGGGCACGCTGATCGCCGCGCTGCTCAAGCTGATGCTGCTCGCCATCGGCCTGCTGGTGGTCATCGGCAGCTGGGGCACCTTCACCGCCGACGTGATGGATACCATCGAGCGCACCTCATTTGGCGTGCGCATCGGCACCACCACCATCACGCTCGGCAACGTGGTCTATGCGGTCGTCCTGCTGATGGCGGGCATCTTCATCGCCCGCACCATCCAGCGCTGGATCTCGACCAAATTCCTGCCCCGCACGGGTCTTGAGCCCAGCCTGCAATCCTCCATCGCCACCATCGTCGGCTATATCGGCACCATCGTCGCCCTGATGGTCGCCATGGGGGAGATCGGGCTCAACCTCGAGAACATCGCCCTCGTGGCCGGCGCGCTCTCCGTCGGTATCGGTTTCGGTCTGCAGTCGATCGTGTCGAACTTTGTGTCCGGCCTGATCCTGCTGGCGGAACGGCCGATCCGCGTGGGCGACACCATCAATGTGAAGGGCGAGGAAGGCTACGTGCGCCGCATCAGCGTGCGTTCCACCGAGATCGAGACCTTCGAGCGGGCGACCGTCATCGTCCCCAATTCCGACCTGATCTCCGGCATGGTGAAGAACTTCACCCATTCCAACACCACGGGCCGGGTGATCGTGGCGGTGAACGTCACCTATGATGGCGACCTGGAAGAGGTGCGCGACATTCTGGTGGCCTGCGCCTGCGACCACCCCCAGGTGCTGCAATCGCCACCGCCGCGCGTGTTTCTCACCAAATTCTCCGATGCCGGGCTCGGCTTCGAATTGCGCTGCGTGGTGGCGAATGTGGATTACGGGCTGACGGTGAAGAGCGATCTGCACTTCGCCATTCTCTCGCGCTTCCGCAAGGCGGGCGTCGGCCTAGCTTGCCAACCTTGGGCCGCGTTGGCGCGCGCGCCGGCCGACATGGTTCCCCCGCCACCGCGCGCAGCCCCCGAGCCGCCGGCCGAGCTGGTGCCGCCGTCTTCTGCCCTTGAGGCCCCCGCCCCGTCCTCGCCTCCCGCGCCAGCCACGGGGGATGGGAAGCCCGACCGTCCCGGTATCCTCGGCGCGGCGCAACAGCCGGAGGGCGCCTGAGGGAGGGGGTGCTAACGCTTCCTAAACCTTGCCGCCCTCACATAGCGGGCCGAAACCCTTCCTGTCCTGGAGGCCGCATGCGCGCCGCTCCCCTCATCGTGCTCCTCTCTTTCCTGCTGGCCGCCTGCGGCACGACGGACGTGGAGCCGACCAAGCCCGCCTTCTATGACGATCTGTCCAAGAGCGGGCAGCCCGTGGACCCGGCCGCCGCCGCCTCCATCATCAGTGCCTACCGGACCGGAAAGGGCCTTTCCGCCGTCGTCATCGACCCCGCCTTGAGCCGGGTCGCCCAGGACCAGGCCGACGCCATGGCCAAGGCCGACACGCTCTCGCACGAGGTCGGCGGACGCACTTTCGTCATGCGCATGAAGGCGTCGGGCTATGACCCCGCGATCGCCGTGGAGAATGTGGGCGCCGGCTATCATACCCTCGCCGAGGCCTTCTCCGGCTGGCGCGACAGCCCGCCCCACAACAAGAACATGCTCACCCCCGGTGTGACTCGCATGGGCATCGCCACCGCCTTCAATCCGCGCTCGAAATACAAGGTCTACTGGGCCCTGGTGCTGGCGCAGCCGGAAAAAGTGCGGTGACGCTGGAGCGGCTGGCCTCTTGCGGGTGCATCGCACAATGAGGATGGACGCGGACGCAACAGAGCTTTAGCTTGCCTTCCTGCCTAAGCTTTAAGCAGGAAGGTGAAGTTGACCGCATCCGGTGAGTATGAACGCCGTCGCGCCGCGTTCCAATGGCACGTTCCTGCGCGCTACAACATCGCGGTTCATGCTTGCGACAGCTGGGCCGAACGGGAGCCGGACCGCCCGGCGCTGTTCCTGCCTTCGAAAGGTGGCTTCTCACCCCTGAGCTACGGCGCGGTGGCCGCTGCCTCGAACCGGCTGGCGCGCGCGCTTGCCCGGCGGGGAATCGGGCGCCGGGACCGGGTGGCGATCCTGCTCTCGCAAGGGCTCGAGGTGCTCGCCACCCATCTCGCCATCTACAAGCTCGGCGCCATCGCCGTGCCGCTGGCGGCGGTGTTCGGCATCGATGCCATTTCCTATCGGCTGGCGGATTCCGGTGCCACGGCGCTGGTGACCGATGCGGCGGGGCTCGCCAAGCTGCCGGTGCGGCCCGAGGGCCTCTCCCTGGTCGTCTGCACCGAAGGGGCGGCGGCAGGCGTCGCCGGCTTTGCCGAGATCTGCGCCGGCGAAAGCGCCGCCCCGCTTGCCATCGACAGCGGGCCGGACGATCCGGCGCTGATGATCTACACTTCCGGCACCACCGGCCAGCCCAAGGGCGCGCTGCACGGGCATCGCGTGTTGCTGCCCCATGTGGCGGGCATGCAATTCACCCATGACGATCTGCCCAAGGCCGGGGACCGCATGTGGACGCCCTCCGACTGGGCCTGGGCCGGCGGGCTCCTGAACACGCTGTTCCCTTCGCTGGCGCTGGGCGTGCCGGTGGTGGTGCAGCCGCCGGGCAAGTTCGATCCCGAGCGCGCGTTCCACCTGATGGCGCAGGCGCAGGTGCGCAATGTCTTCATTCCGCCGACCGCGCTGAAGATGATGCGGGCGGTGGCGCGCCCCAAGGAGCGCTTCGGCTTCGATCTGCGCACTGTGGGGTCGGCGGGAGAGGCGCTGGGGGCGGAGACGTTCCAATGGGGCCGCGAGGCCTTGGGTGTGCCCATCAACGAATTCTACGGCCAGACCGAATGCAATTACGTCATCGGCTCCAACGCCGCCATGGGGGTGGCGCGGGCCGGCGCCACGGGCAAGGCCCTGCCGGGCCATGAGGTTGCCGTGCTGCGCCCGGACGGCACGCCGTGCGCCGTCGAGGAGATGGGGCAGATCGCCATCCGCGCGCCTAATCCCGTGATGTTCCTGGAATATTGGAACCGCCCCGAGGCGACGGCGGAGAAATTCTCCGGCGATTGGATGCTCACCGGCGACCTCGCCCGCCAGGATGGCGACGGCTATATCCATTTCCTCGGCCGGGACGATGATGTCATCACCTCGGCCGGCTATCGCATCGGCCCGGCGGAGATCGAGGATTGCATCCTGCGCCATCCCGATATCGCCATCGCCGCCGTGGTCGGCAAGCCGGATCCGGTGCGCACGGAGGTGGTGAAAGCCTTCCTGGTGCTGAAGGATGGCGTGGCGCCGAGCGAGGCGTTGAAGGCCGAGGTGCAGGCGCTCGTGCGCAACAATCTGGCGGGCTACGAATATCCCCGCGAGATCGTGTTTCTGGAGGAAATGCCGCTCACCAGCTCGGGCAAGGTGATCCGGCGGCTGCTGCGGGAGCAGAATTAGATGTTGCCGGATTTCGCCCGCACACACGCCGGTCCGGGCAAAAATGTTTCACGTGAAACAATGGCTTAGCGCGGACGAACAGGGGTTTACGGACCCTTTCCCGCGCTTCTCCGCGCCCCTGAACAGGGATTTCGGGCGAAATTCGCCAAGCCGAAATTCGCTATGCCGAAGTTTGCCGGCCGCAGTCAGGCCCGCACGCGCGCCGGGCCGGGCCAGGCCGGCATGCGGGCGATGAGGGCGCGATAGGGGCCGAGGAACAGCAGGATCATCGCCAGCTTCACGCCATAGTCGAACACCGCCCAGGTCTGCCAGGGCAGGTCGGTGCCGGCGAAGGCGAGGGTGAAGAAGACGAGGGTGTCGATGGCGCTGGAGATCAGGCCGGAGACGAAGGGCGGCATCCACCAGGCGCGCCGGCGCAGGCGGTCGAACACGGTGACGTCCAGCAATTGGGCCGCCAGGAAGGCGGTGCCCGAGGCGAGCGCGATGCGCGGCGTCGCCAGGAGGGCGGAGAGCGCCACCGCCAGCGCGAACCCCACATAGATCACCCGCCGCGTGCGGGCGGGGCCGAGGCGGCGGTTGGTGAGGTCGTTCACCAGGAAGGTGACGGGATAGGTGAAGGCGCCGTAGGTGAGATAATCCGCAAGGCCGAACGGCTCGAACGGGAACTGCACCAGGATGTTGGCGGTGAGCACCGCGGCGCACATGAAAAAAACCGCGAGCGCAAACGCCCGCGGTTCGGATTGCAGCGGAAACAGGCGCGCCATGGCGGACCGCCCACCGTCGATCGCGAGATGCGATCAGGCGGCCGGCTTCGCCTCGGCGAGGGCCTTGACCACGAGACGCTTGATCTCGAGGGCGCGCACGGAGAGTTCCTCGTCGCGGGCCTTCTTGAGGAAGGCATCGAGGCCGCCGCGATGATCCACGCTCTTCAGCGCGTTGGCGCTGACGCGGAAGCGCACCGAACGGCCGAGCACTTCGCTCTCGAGCGTCACGTTGCAGAGATTCGGCAAGAACCGGCGCTTGGTCTTGTGGTTCGAGTGGCTCACGAGGTGGCCAGTCAGAACCCCCTTGCCGGTCAGGTCGCACCGCCGGGACATGGCAGAAGTCCTTCAAATTCGTTGGTCACGGACGCGGAAGCCCAGGGCCGAACCCGGCCCCTCGTCTCACACCCGCATGTATCGGGAAGGCGCTCGTATAAGGGGAGCCGGCTTCCGCGTCAAGGTGGGGACGCGGGTTCCGGTGTCGGGGCGCCATTGAATGTCCGCCTCCCGGCGGGCCGTGCCGGTCGATGCCGCGATTGCGTTCGGCGCTGACCCTTGGGCACGGGGAGAGATCCGCATGCGGCGTGTATGGTGGCCCCCGAACGTGGATTTTCAGCGCAGGGCCGCCCCATGCCAAACCAGCCGGACGAACGCCTCGATCGCCGCGACTTCATGATCGCGTCCCTTGCAACGATCGGCGCCTCGGCCGCGCTGGTCGCCGATGCCGGCGCCGCGAACGCGCAGACCCTGGCTCAGGTCCAGTCCCAGCCCCCGGCCGGGCCGCCCGCCGGCGCGTCCTCCGGCACGGTCTATACCGGCGACACGATCCGGGGAAAGCAGGTGGTCAGCGCCCTGAACGTGGACGACCTGGCGCCGGGGCAGAAGCATTTCCTGTATTTTCAGGGCGTGCAGATGCCCACGGGGCAATATTGGTATGTGTCCGTCACCGTCGCCAAGGGGGCAAAGCCGGGCAAGCGGGTGGTGCTGGTGAGCGGCGTGCATGGGGACGAGATGAGTTCCGTGCACACCGTGCAGAGCGTGATGAACCAGCTCGATCCGCGGCGGATGTCGGGCACGGTGATGGCGGTGACGGACGTCTCCCGTCCCGCCCTGGAAGGCATGCAGCGCCGCTGGCCCAACGAGGGCCGGGGCGCCGATCTCATCGACATGAACCGGGAATGGCCCGGCAATGAGAACGGCCTCACCGCCCCCAGCCGGCATGCCGGGCTGCTGTTCAACCGCCTGCTGCGGCCGAACGCCGATGCCGCCATCGATTTCCACACCGGGACCACGGGCTTCGACGTCACCGCCTTCAATATCGCCGGCATGGATGTGCCCGCGATCAAGGCGATGGCGGAGCTTTATCCCGTGGGCCAGATCTTCGACAATCACGTCTATCCCGGCGTGCTGCACAATGCCTTCATCGACGCGGGCATCCCCGCCTTCACGCCGGAGATCGGCGCCGCGCGCGTGCTGAACCTCGAAATGGCCGCGCTGTTCGTGGAAGGCACGATGAACGTCCTCAAGCATTACGGCATCGTGCCGGGGCCGATGGGGCGCACCGGCAAGGATGTGGGCGTCTTCATCGGCAACAGCGCGTTCCCGATTCTCGCCAGCAAGGGCGGGCTGGTGGAGCATCTGGTGAAGCTGAACGACAAGGTCGAGGCCGGGCAGAAGGTGGCGGTCCAGCGCGACAGCTTCGGGCAGGTGGTGGCGGAATATACCAGCGGCGTGGCCGGCGCGGTCACGGGCCAGCGCAGCGACGCCATGGCCGAGCCGGGCAATCCCCTGGTCTTCATCCTGTTCCACAAGCCGACGCTGGACGGGGGCGAGACCTATCCCGAGTAAACGGAGACGGGGCCCGCCTTTACGACCCCCGCACCGCCGGCAGAAACAGCGCCTGCGCCTCCCGCGCCGCCTTGGCGATGAAGTCGGAGGCGACTTTCACGCGGGCGAGATCGCGCATGTCGGCATGGGTCAGCAGCCAGAAGCTGCGGGTGAGGGAGACCTCCTGCGGGAGGATGGACACCAGCGCGTCGTCGGTATCGCCCATGAAATTGGGCAGCACGCACACCCCCGCCCCGCCGCGCGTCGCCATGAACTGCGCCACGAGGTTCGAGCTTTTCAGGCGCGGCCGCAGGTCGCGCGAGACCAGCGGCACATAGTCGAGCTCGGGCGTGTAGATCAAATCGTCGATATAGCTGATGAAGGGATGGCGCAGCAGCGCCGCCCGGCTCTCGATGGGGCCGTGGCGGGCGAGATAATCGCGCGCGGCATAGAGGCCGAGGCGATAGTCCGTGAGCTTCCTCGCATGCAGGCGCCCTTCCTTCGGCCGGCTGATGGAGATGGCGATGTCCGCCTCGCGCTTCGACAGGCTGAACACGCGCGGCATGGCGAGCAATTGGATGTCGAGCGCGGGATGGAGCGCCGCCAGCGCGCCGATGCGCGGCGCGAGGAAGAAGGTGCCGAACCCGTCCGGCGCGCCGATGCGCACCGCGCCGGACACGCCGAGATCCGCCCCGCCGATGTCCTGCTGCGCCCCTGCGGCGAGGGTCTCCATGGCCTCTGCGGTGGTCATCAGCCGTTCGCCCGCGCTGGTGAGCACGTAGCCGGCGGGCTGGCGGTCGAACAGCTTCGCGCCGAGGCTGCGCTCCAGCGAGGTCAGCCGGCGGCTGACGGTGGAATGCTCCACGCCCAGCAGCCGCGCCGCCGTGGTGAGCTTTCCGGTGCGGGCGATGGCCAGGAAATGGCGCAGGTCCGCCCAGTCGAACACGGCCGATGGCATATGAAAATCCGCACAGTGACCGTGCAATAATAGCTCTAGATGTGCAAAAAATGATAGGCCATTGTGCCGGCCAACAAGCGACGCCAAAATCTGGGAAACGCTTAAAAGCAGGGAGGCGCATCATGCGCGATATCGGCCATTTCATCGGCGGCAAGCACGTTGCCGGCACGTCCGGGCGCTATGGCGACGTGTGGCAGCCCATGACGGGTGAAGTTGTGGGCCGCGTGGCGCTCGCCTCGGCGGCCGAGATGCGCGCCGCCGTGGAGAATGCCAAGGCCGCGCAGGTCGGCTGGGCCGCCACCAATCCCCAGCGCCGCGCCCGCGTGATGATGAAATTCCTGGAACTGGTGCAGCGCGATTACGACGCCCTCGCCGATCTGCTCGCCCGCGAGCACGGCAAGACCGTTCCCGACGCCAAGGGCGACATCCAGCGCGGCCTGGAGGTGATCGAGTTCGCCTGCGGCATTCCCCATCTGCTGAAGGGCGAGTTCACCGACGGCGCCGGCCCCGGCATCGACGTCTATTCCATGCGCCAGCCGCTGGGCGTGGTGGCCGGCATCACGCCGTTCAATTTCCCGGCCATGATCCCCATGTGGAAGTTCGGCCCCGCCATCGCCTGCGGCAACGCCTTCATCCTCAAGCCGTCCGAGCGCGATCCCGGCGTGCCCATGAAGCTCGCCGAGCTGATGATCGAGGCCGGCCTGCCCGCCGGCATCCTGAACGTGGTGAACGGCGACAAGGAAGCCGTGGACGCCATCCTCGACGACCCGGACATCCAGGCGGTGGGCTTCGTCGGCTCCTCCAACATCGCGCAATATATCTATGCGCGCGGGGCGGCGAGCGGCAAGCGCATCCAGGGCTTCGGCGGCGCCAAGAACCACATGATCATCATGCCCGACGCGGACATGGACCAGGCCGTGGACGCCCTGATCGGCGCCGGCTACGGCTCCGCCGGCGAGCGCTGCATGGCGATTTCGGTGGCGGTGCCGGTGGGCGAATATGCCGCCGAGAAGCTGCTGGAGAAGCTGGTTCCCCGTGTCGAGAGCCTCAAGATCGGCCCCTCCACCGACGTCACCGCCGATTTCGGCCCGCTGGTGACCCGCGAGGCGCTCGAGCGGGTGAAGAGCTATGTCGATATCGGCATCAACGAAGGCGCCAAGCTGCTGGTGGACGGCCGCAATTTCAAGCTCCAGGGCTATGAGAACGGCTTCTACATGGGCGGCTGCCTGTTCGACAACGTCACCGCCGACATGCGCATCTACAAGGAAGAGATCTTCGGCCCGGTGCTCTCCGTCGTCCGCGCGCCGGACTATAAGGAGGCCCTGCGCCTGCCGACCGAGCACGAATATGGCAACGGCGTCGCCATCTTCACCCGCGACGGCGACGCTGCCCGCGACTTCGCGTCCAAGGTGCAGGTGGGCATGGTGGGCATCAATGTGCCGATCCCGGTTCCCATCGCCTACCACACCTTCGGCGGCTGGAAGCGCTCCGGCTTCGGCGATCTCAACCAGCACGGGCCGGATGGCGTGCGCTTCTACACCAAGACCAAGACCGTGACCTCCCGCTGGCCTTCGGGCGTCAAGGACGGCGCGGAATTCGTCATCCCCACCATGAACTGAGCCGAACGGCCGGGTTCCTTCGCGGGACCCGGCCGCGCGCACGCCTCAGGCGCATGACGCGATCGGTTCCAGCGCCATGCGCCTTCCTTCGGCACGCCGGGCCAACCGGCGGCCAGACACATGATCGGGAGGGTGCCATGTTCGAATTGACGGAAGACCAGCAGGCCATCCGCGCCATGGCGCAGGATTTCGCGCGCGAGGAGATCGCGCCCCATGCCCAGAAATGGGACGAGGCCGAGCATTTCCCCCTGGAGACGCTGCGCGCCGCCGCCGCCCTCGGCATGGGCGGCATCTATGTGCGCGAGGAGAGCGGCGGCTCCGGCCTGTCGCGGCTCGACGGCACGCTGATCTTCGAGGCCTTGGCCACCGGCTGCCCGGCCACCTCCGCCTTCCTGTCGATCCACAACATGGTCGCCGCCATGATCGACCGCTTCGGCGACGATGCCCAGCGCCTCGCCTGGCTGCCGGGCCTGTGCAGCATGGAGCGGGTGGCGAGCTATTGCCTCACCGAGCCTGGCAGCGGCTCGGACGCGGCGGCGCTGAAGACCCGCGCGGTGAGGGACGGCGACCATTACGTGCTCGACGGGGTGAAGCAGTTCATCTCCGGCGCCGGCGCCTCCGACCTTTATGTGGTGATGGCGCGCACCGGCGGGCCCGGCCCCTCGGGCATCTCCGCCTTCCTGGTGGAAGCGGGCACGCCCGGCCTCTCGTTCGGCGCCAATGAGAAGAAGATGGGCTGGAAGATCCAGCCCACGCGCGCGGTCATCCTGGAAGGCGCGCGCGTGCCGGCCAAGAACCTGCTGGGCAAGGAAGGCGAGGGCTTCAAATTCGCCATGGCCGGGCTCGACGGCGGGCGGCTGAACATCGCCGCCTGCTCGCTCGGCGGGGCGCAGAACGCCTTCGACAAGGCGCTCGGCTACATGCGCGAGCGCACCGCCTTCGGCAAGGCGCTCAACGAATTCCAGGCGCTGCAATTCCGCCTCGCCGACATGGAGACGGACCTTGAGGTCGCCCGCACCTTCCTGTGGCGCGCCGCCGCCGCTTACGACCGGGCGGACCCGCAGGCCACCCGCCTGTGCGCCATGGCGAAGCGCGTGGTGACCGACACCGGCTTCGAGGTCGCCAACCAGGCGCTGCAATTGCACGGCGGTTACGGCTATCTGGCCGACTACGGCATCGAGAAGATCGTACGCGACCTGCGGGTGCACCAGATCCTGGAAGGCACGAACGAAATCATGCGGGTCATCATCTCCCGCGCTCTGGTGGCGCGGGCGAACTGATCCGGCAACAAGAAGAACGGGAGGAAGACATGGCCAGCATCGGTTTCATCGGGCTCGGCAACATGGGCGGGCCCATGGCGGCCAATCTGGTCAAGGCGGGGCATAGCGTGCGCGGCTTCGACCTTGCGCCCGCCGCGCTGGAAGCCGCGAAGGCGAAGGGCGTCGTCATCGCCGCGACTGCCGCCGAAGCGGTGGCGGACGCCGACATCGTCGTCACCATGCTGCCCAGCGGCAAGCATGTGGTGGGCGCCACCACGGGCGAAAACGGCCTGTTCGCCGCGGCGAAGCCCGGCACGCTGTTCATCGACAGCTCCACCATCGACGTCGCCTCGGCGCGCGCCTTCCATGACGCGGCGCTCGCCGCCGGGCACGAACCGCTCGATGCGCCGGTCTCCGGCGGCGTGGGCGGGGCGGAAGCCGGCACGCTCACCTTCATGGCCGGCGGCACGGCGGAGGCGTTCGCGAAAGCGCAGCCCATCCTCGCGCTCATGGGCAAGAAGATCGTCCATTGCGGCGATGCGGGCGCGGGGCAGGCGGCGAAGATCTGCAACAACATGATCCTCGGCATTTCCATGATCGCGGTGAGCGAGGCGTTCGTACTCGCGGAGAAGCTGGGCCTCTCCCATCAGGCGCTCTACGACGTTGCATCGACCTCCTCGGGGCAATGCTGGTCGCTCACCACCTATTGCCCCGTGCCGGGGCCGGTGCCCACCAGCCCGGCCAATCGGGGCTACCAGCCGGGCTTTGCGGCCGCGCTGATGCTGAAGGACCTGCGCCTCTCCCAGGAAGCTGCCGGCCAAGCCGGGGCGGCGACCGCTCTCGGCGCGGCGGCGACCGCGCTCTACACCGCCTTCGAGGAAGAGGGGAATGCCGGCAAGGACTTCTCCGGCATCATCGAATGGGTGCGCACCCGCGAGGGGTGACGCGCCCGCCATCCCGCGAGTCTCCACGACATGCCCCGGCTGGTCCGGGGCATTTTTTTTCGGCGTGCTTAACGCGCGGGCAAAGGCAAGGACGCGCGCGGCATGGCCGGCGCGATATCTGTTCAGGACGAAGGATGGGGGCGATTTCGGCCGGGGGCGAATGGTAGCAGCGGGCGGATTTGAACCGCCGACCTCCGGGTTATGAATCCGGCGCTCTCACCAACTGAGCTACACTGCCACATCGCACGCCGCTCGGTGCCGGGCACGCGAGCTTGCGGAGGACGGGATATAGGGGAGCGGGCGCGGCGGTGTCAAGAAAGCGCGTGCGTTCTTCAACCGCTCTACCGCCGCCTCAGGCGCGCGATTTCTTGATGCGCACCAGCTTGAAGAAGCCGACCGGGAAAACCGGCGAGATTTCCACCACATCCATGTCGCCCTGGCGGGCGGCCCAGGCGCCGAGGCGGCTGGCCTTGAAGGCGATGCTCCAGCCCACCTTCTTCACCAGCGGGGCGAGCGCGGTTTCCACATGCATGGCCGGGCCGGCATCGGCGCCGAGCTTGGAGGCGATGATGATTTCCCCGCCCGGCTTCAGCACGCGACGCATCTCATCGAGCGCGCCTTCCGGGTCCGGCACCAAAGTGATGACGAAGGGCACGGTGACGGCGTCGAAGCGGGCGTCGGGGAAGCCGAGCGCGCAGGCGTCCATGGCCGCCAGCAGCGAAACCTGCTTCAGGCCGCGAGCCGTGGTCTTCTGCACCGCCTTGCGCAGCATGTCGGAGGACAGATCGATGCCGGTGATGCGGCAGGTGCGGGGATAATAGGGCAGGGTCAGCCCGGTGCCGACGCCGACCTCCAGAATGTCCGGGCCGCAGCTCGCGGCGGCATTGGCCGCCTTGCGCTGCGCGTCCGCCAGCAGCTTCTCATAGACGGTGTCGTAGATGGGCGCCCATTTCGCATACGCGCGCTTCTGGCCTTCGAGATCGTACTGGACCGCCATGTCTGCCTCTGCCCCAGCCTGTGCATCCCGGCGGTCGCCCCGCCGGGACGTCTTGTCATGCGGCACGTGCGCCGCGAAAGTTTCGTTCCCTCAGGCCACCTGTGCCTGCATGGCGTCGCGCACCGCCGAGCGGGTGCGCAAAATGGTGCCGCCGCCCAGAAGGCGGGCACCGCCGTCGGGTGCATCGTAGAGCACGCAAGCCTGCCCCGGTGCAACGCCTTCTTCGCCGAGATGCAATTGCACCAGCGGGTGCCCCTGCGCGTCGAGCCCCAGCCGGCCCGGTGCGGGGGCGCGCGTGGAGCGCACCTTGACGAACACCTCGCGGCCGGCAGCGCAGGCCTCCGCGAACGGCTCGTCGCCCAGCCAGTTCACGTCGGCGATGCGGATGGCGTGCACCGCGAGCGCCTCGCGCGGGCCGACCTTGACCTCGCGCCGCGCGGCGTCGATGCCGATGACATAGAGCGGCTCGGGCGTGGAGATGCCGAGGCCCTTGCGCTGGCCGATGGTGTAATGCATCACGCCGCGATGGCGGCCGAGCAGGCGCCCGTCCAGATGCACGATGTCGCCGGGATCGCCGGCTTCGGGCCGCAGGCGCTGCACCACTTCGGCATAATCGCCGCCGGGCACGAAGCAGATGTCCTGGCTGTCGGGCTTGTCCGCCACCACCAGCCCCAGCTCTGCGGCGAGGGCGCGCACCTCGCTCTTCTTCAGGTGGCCGAGCGGAAAGCGCAGCCGCGCGAGCTGCGCCTGGGTGGTCGCGTAGAGGAAATAGCTCTGGTCGCGATTGTCCTCGGCGGCGCGAAAGAGCGCGCGGCGGCCGTCCGCCAAGGCGCGGCTGGAGACGTAATGGCCGGTGGCGAGCACGCTGGCGCCGAGATCCTCGGCGGTGGCCAGCAGGTCGCGGAACTTGACCGTGCGGTTGCAGTCCACGCACGGAATGGGGGTGACGCCGGAGGCGTAGCTGTCGGCGAAGCGCTCGATCACTTCCTCGCGGAAGCGGCTTTCATAATCGAGCACGTAATGGGGAATGCCGAGCTTTTCCGCTACGGTGCGGGCGTCGTAAATGTCCTGCCCGGCGCAGCAGGCGCCCTTGCGCAAAGCGGCGGCGCCCTGGTCGTACAATTGCAGCGTCACGCCCACCACGTCATAGCCGGCGTGCGCCAGCAGCCCCGCCACGACGGAGGAATCGACGCCGCCGGACATGGCCACCACCACGCGCGTGGAGGCGGGGTCCGCGCCGATATCGCCGATCTGGTCGAGGAGGCTAGGGGGCAAATTCATGGGGCGGTGTCACCGGCAGAAGGACTGGCGCATGGCCGGACCCTGCGCGACCACGCCCCTTTAGTATAGGTCGCCGCCGCCAGTGTGCAATTGCGACGCAACACAACGTCCATGTGTGCCAAGCAGGGCAGCGCGCGCATCGGCGCGTCCGGCGCTCAGCTTGCCCCGGTCCCGCCGGCGAGGTGGTGGAGCACGATGCCGCTGGTGGTGGCCACGTTCAGGCTGTCGAAACCCGGCGCCATGGGAATGGAAACGGTGCGGGTGCGGGCGAGCAGGTCCGCCGGCAGGCCGGGTCCCTCGGTGCCGAACAGCGCCGCCACGCGCGGGCCGCGTTCCAGGCGGGACAGGGGGCTTGCCCCGGAGGGGCTGAGCGAGACGATCTCGAAGCCGGCCTGTTCCAGCGCCTCCAGCATCGCGCCGCCGCTGGCGACCCGCGCATAGGGCACGATCAGGCTCGCGCCCACCGAAACCCGGATCGCCTTGCGATAGAGCGGATCGCAGCTCGCCGCGTCCAGCAGCACGGCGCTCGCGCCGAAGGCGGCGGCGTTGCGGAAGATGCCGCCCATATTGTCGTGGTTGGAGATGCCCACCAGCCCCACCACCAGGGCGCGCGCCGGCAAAGCGGCGAGCAAAGCGGCCGGATCGGGCGGCGGCGGCGGCTCGACGAGGGCGAGGATGCCGCGATGGATGTGGAAGCCGACGATGGCGTCCATCACCGCCTGCGCCGCCACATGTACCTGCACCGCGTTCGGAAGCTGATCGATCACGTCCGCGAGGCGCTCGGCGCTGGCGGCCGAGAGCAGCAGCGCGCGGATACGATGGTCGGCGCGCGGCGCCAGCAGGCGCAGCACCACCTCGCCCTCGGCGATGAAGCGGTTCTTCCGGCCGATCAGGTCGCGCTCGCGCACGGCGAGGAAATCCGCGACGCGCGGGTCCTGCGCGTCGGTGATCGTGACGATGTCCGGCATGTCAGCGTGCGGGACGGGCCGGGGGCGGGCCGGCGGAGGCGCGCACCACCAGCTTCGGTTCCAGCACGACCCGCTCCACCGGGCGGGTGGGCGCGGCGATGCGCGACAGCGCGAGGGCGGCGGCGGCCCGGCCATATTCGGGAATGCGGGTATAGACCGTGGTCAAGGCCGGGTGCCACAGGGCCGCTTCGCCGATGTCGTCATAGCCGACGATGGAGAAATCCGCGCCCACTTCCAGCCCCGCCGCCTGCACGCCCATGACCGCCCCGAAGGCGCACAGATCGTTGAAGCAGACCGCGGCGGTGGGCGGATGGTCCAACGCCAGCAGGCGCCCCACACCCTCGCGGCCGTATTCGCGCAGGCCGGGGCCGGGCACATGTAACTCCGGCTCGAACGGCAGCCCCGCCTTCGCGAGCCCGGCCTTGTAGCCGGCCAGCCGCTTGCGCCCGGTGGAGGTTCCCTGCAGCCCGCCGATCATGCCGATGCGGCGATGGCCGAGCGCCACCAGATGGGCGACGCCGAGGCACACGCCCGTTTCATCGTCGGAGCCGGCGAAATCGAAGCCCGATCCCTCCACCTCCCGCGTCACCTGCACCACGGCGATGCCGCTGATGGCGAGCGCGCGCAGGTCGGCGACGGTGCTGTCCACGGCGGGGGAGATGATGAAGGCGTCCGGCCGGTATTCGGCGAGCGTGCCGAGCGTGCGGGCCTGGCGCACCACGTCTTCCTGGCTCACGCCGAGCAGAATGGTCTTGCCGGCGCCGCTCAGCGCATCCTCGAGCGCCGCGAGCAGCTCGGTGAAGGAGGGATTGACGATATCGTGCAGGCCGACGCCGATGATGTTGGTGCGGGCGGTGCGCAGGGAGGCGGCGCCGCGATTGGCCACATAGCCGCGCTCGCGCGCCATCTCCTGGACCCGCTGGCGGGTGGCCTGCGCCACCACCGGGCTGTCGCGCAGCGCGAGCGAGATCGTGGCCGTGGACAGTCCCAGTTCCGAGGCCAGGCGTTGCAGCGTGACCCTGCCCAGGCTGGCCGTTTCCGTGTCGTCCATGATCCCTCCGTGCTGCCAAGTCTTAGACGCTTCGCTTGCTCACTTCATCCATGCTAAACGATTTAAGCCCCGCGACCAAAAGACAAAGTCACTCGGAGGGAACGGAAATGGAAAAAGCGCGCATCGGCTTCATTGGCGTCGGCCTCATGGGCCATGGCATGGCGAAGAACCTGCTGGAAAAGGGGTTTCCCCTCACCGTCCTGGCGCATCGCAATCGCGCCCCGGTGGAAGACCTTCTGGCGCGTGGCGCCGCCGAGGCCAAGAGCGCGGCCGATCTCGCGCGCGCCTGCGACATCATCTTCCTCTGCGTCACCGGCGCGCCCCAGGTGGAAGCGGTGGTGCGCGGGCCGGGCGGGATCCTGGAAGGCGCGCGGCCGGGCCTGCATCTGGTGGATACGTCCACCTCCGAGCCGGCGCTGACCATGGCGCTGCATGCCGAGCTGAAGGAAAAGGGCATCGCTCTGGTGGATTCCCCGCTCGGCGGCACCCCTGCCAATGCGGCCGAGGGCACGCTGATCGCCATCGTCGGCGCCGAAGACGCGGCCTTTGCCACGGTGAAGCCGGCGCTCGAGGCGATCTCGGCCCGGATCAATCATGTGGGCGCGCCCGGCGCCGGCCACACCATGAAGCTGCTCAACAATTTCCTCTCGCTCGGCTATGGCGCGCTCTATGCCGAGGCGCTCGCGCTCGCCGGCAAGGTGGGCGTCTCGCCGGAGACTTTCGACAGCGTGCTGCGCGGCTCGCGCATGGACTGCGGCTTCTACCAGACCTATTTCAAATATGTGCTGGAGCGCGACGTGAACGCCCACAAGTTCACTTTGTCCAATGCGCACAAGGACATGCGCTATGTGAACAATCTCGCTTCCGCGACCGGGGCGGCCAATTTCATCGGCGCGACCATCAAGAATGTCTATGCCGCCGCCGAGGGGTTGGGCCGGGGTGATTGGAACGTGCCGCAGATTTCCGACGTGGTGGCGGAGATGAACGGCGTCTCGCTGGGCGAGATCCCGCAGATGAAGGCGGCCGCGGAATAGGATTTCTATTCCACTTCGCTCTCCACCGGGCCGCCCTCCATCAGCCGGCGCAGGGTCAGCAGCGCCTCGCGCAGAACGGCGTGTGAGGGCGGCGACAAAGCGAGCCGCACCGCGTTCGGCGCATGGCCGGGGGTCACGGCGAAGGCGCTGGACGGGGTGACGGCGATGCCCTGGCGGGCGGCGGCGCCGGCAAACGCCTCCGAGCGCCAGGTTTCGGGCAGTTCCAGCCAGGCGTGATAGGCGCGCGGGTCGGTCTTCAGCATCGCCCCGTCGAACACGCCGCGCACGATCGCCTGCCGCGCCTGCGCGTCCGCGCGCTTGGCCGCCACAAGCCGTCCGACCACGCCGTCGGCCATGATGTGCAGCCCCATGGCCAGGGGCAGGCCCATGACCGCCCAGGCGCCGGCGCGCACCGCCGCGACCAGGCGCTCGCTCCAGGCGGGCGGTCCGGCGATGAAGCCGAGGGTCAGCCCCGGCGCGACCCGCTTGGAGAGGCTGTCTACCAGCAGCACATGGTCCGGCGCCCGCCCGCTGAGGGGTTCGTCGTCGCATAAAAAGCCGTAGATCACGTCTTCCACCGCCATCAGGCCCTCGGCCTTCAGCAGATCGGCGATCTCGTCGCGTCGCGCCGCATCCATGGAGACGCCGAGCGGATTGTGCAGGCTCGGCTGCACATAGATGCCACGTAACGGCGCCGCGCGATGGGCGCGCAAGATGGCGTCGGGCTTGAGGCCCTTCTCATCCATGGCGAGCGGCACGAGGGTGATGCCGAGCCGCGCCGCGATCCATTTCACGGCTGGATAGGTCATGGCCTCCACGCCGATGCGCTCGCCCGGGGGCGCGAGGGCCGAGAAGGCGGCGGCGATGGCTTGTCGCCCGTTGGTGGTGAACGCGATCCCGGCCGGATCAGGGCGCCAGTTCGGCCCGGCGAGAAAATCCGCCGCCGCGAGGCGGGCGGCGCGTGTTCCCAACGCGCCGGTGGGCCGGAAGGCGGGCGAGAGCGCGCCTTGCCGGGCAAACCCCGCCAGGATCTGTTCCAGCTCCGCATCCTGGGTGGGCAGGATCGGAAAATTGAGCTGCAGGTCGACGGGTGCCTGCGTGGGCTCGCCCAGGCTCGCCGTGCTTCCCTCGCCGATGCTGCGCACATAGCTTCCGCGCCCCACCTCGCCGGAAATCAATCCCCGCCGCACCAGCTCGGCATAGACCCGGCTGGCGGTGGAAGGCGCGATGCCGACGGTATAGGCGAAGTCCCGCTGGGTCGGCAGCCGGCTACCGGCCGCGAGGCGACCGGACGCGATATCGGCGGCGAGCATGTCGGCGAGGGCGCGATAGTCAGGTGAAGCCATTATTGATCCGAGGGCAATATAACAATTGCACCGATATTACATCGGCGCAATGAATGCGAGCAATTCATGAGGATCTTACCATGACATCGCTCATTCGCCAGATTACTCCGACCGAAAAGCGCGCTCGGTCGGCGCTTCCCGCCCTCGGGCGCCCGCCGGGGGCTCAAACATCGGCACGGGGCCGGGTGAGGGGCGGGACCATGCGCGGCGCCGCCGCGCCGCTGCCCGACGGGCGCCTCGCGCAGATCTTGGGATTGTTAAAGGTGTGGCTGCGCCGGGCGCGCGAGCGGCGCGAACTGGCGGACCTGGACGATGACCAGATGCGCGACGCGGGGATCAGCCGCGATGCGGCGCGGCGTGAGGCGGAAAAGCCGTTCTGGCGCGCGTGAGGACCGGCGCGTTCAGCGCTTGGTGCCGTAGGCGCTCATGAACATGCGGACCGCACGGCCGACCACCGCTTCGATTTGATCGCGCTGGATGGTCGCCGCCGCCCCGAACAGCACGGGGGCGAGGATGGTGTCCTTGGACAGCGACAGGAACTGGCTCGCCGCCGCCTCGGTGTCTTCGATATCGAGCGCCCCCTGGTCCACCTTCGCCTGGAGGAAGGCCGACAGGCGCCGGGTGCCGGAGTTCGGCCCTGCTTCCAAGAACCGCAGCCCGATGTCGGGGAATTTCTCGGCGATGGCGATCACGCTGCGCACCGTCGCCACGTGGCAGGGGCGCAGCATGGCCTCGATGAAAGAGATGCCGAGCTTGGTCAGCGCCGCCTCAAGGTCCGGCTCCGCGGCATCGAGCACGAACAGGCGCTCGGCGGTCTCCGCGCATTCGCAGCTCACGAGGCTGGCGAACAGATCGACCTTGTCGTGGAAATACACATAAAGCGTGCCTTTGGAGACGCCCGCCGCGCGCGCGATCTCGCCCATGCTGGCGGCATCGAAGCCCTGATCCAGAAACACCTGCCGCGCGCCGGCCAGGATCTGCCTGCGCTTCTCCGGGTCCTGGCCCGCCACTGCTTCCCTGGTTTCCACAACCGACAAAATTTATTCTCCACACCCGGCCACGGCGCCCAAGGGGCTGGCGTTGTTGCATTACCCTTGGCTGAAAGGGCGGCCGCGTCAATTGTCTGGACGCTCACAATGGTTAAATATTGACCGAACCGTTCAGTTCCACTTGCGCGCTTGAAAAAGCTCGGCTACATAGGGATTGTCTTGACCGAACCGTTCGGTCACGCCCGGAGCCGCAACCCGGGCTTGGCTGACGTTGAGGGAGGAGAGCACCGCCCCCGTTCTCCTCCCTCATTCTCATCAAGACCCTCCAATTCCTTATGCCGGCGTCACGGCGCCGCGGATCTGCCCATCGGTTCAGCCCGACGTGAGAAGCGTCGGCGTGTCGATCGGCGGCGCCACGCTCAGGCGATTGAGCCCCTCCCGCTTGGCGTCATACAGCGCGCGGTCCGCCGCCTGAATCAGCGCGTCCATGCTGGCGGTGGTGCCGGGCCGCGTCGCGGCGATGCCGGCCGAAGCGGTGCACATGCTCTCGCAGCCTTCCACCATGCCGGACAGATGCGTGAAGGTGACCATGATGCGCCGCGCGGCGATGGCCGCCTGCTGGCCGTCGGTCTCCGGCAGCAGCACCGCGAATTCCTCGCCGCCGATGCGCCCGGCCATGTCGCCGGCGCGCAATTGCGTCGTGGCGGCGCTGGCGAACGCCAGCAGCACCGCGTCGCCCACCGGGTGGCCGTACGTGTCGTTGATGTATTTGAAGCGGTCGAGATCGAACACGATCACCGCGCTCGGCCGCGCGCGTCGCGCATCGCGCGCCAGGGCCGCCACCGCATGGACGAACAGGGCGCGCCGGTTGGGAAGGCCGGTCAGGGCATCGGTATCCGCCGCGAGCCGCAGGTGGGCGGCGATCTTCTCCTTGGTCAGGGTCACCAGGAGAAAGGCGAACAATTGCAGCATCACCACATTTTCAAGCGCAATCGGGACGAACCACGGATTTGCGAACATGAAGATCGGGCCCTGCGGCTGCATGAGCGCCAGCGGGATGCGCAGCAGCAGGCCGATGGCGTGGACGATCATCAAGATGGCGAGCGGAATGCGGCTCGGCAGGCCATGGGCCCGCAGGAATTCGCGCGCCGCCGCCGCGCAATAGCCCGCCAGCAGGACCGAGGCGACGGTGATGCGGCCGGCCGTATTGCTGTAGAAATCCGGGAACTGGCACGCCACCAGCCACAGCACCGCGCCGGCCACCGCCACCAGAGGCTCCATCTGCCGGCCGTTGAAGGCGCGCGCGGCGGCATAGATGAGGCCGCACCCATAAATGACGAGCCCGGTTCCGAGCACCTGCGAGAACATCGCCGGCAAGGCTTCGCGCGCGGCGTTGAGGACGATGCCCAAGGTGATGATGGCGTAGGCGATGCCGCCCCACAGCAGCAGGCGCTCGCCGCGCGCCTGTGACCACGCCCAGAGCTGCAGCCCGGCGCCGATGGCGGCCGTCAGCACAAGCAGGGCGAAAAGCGTATGTGGCTCGGATGGCATCTGGATCTTCGTGGCCTGCGGGCGGCAAAAAGCGACGCGCGGGTTCATTCGTGCGGCCCTATATAGCACCGCCTAGGATTGGCGTCGCGCGGGCAGCAACCTCCGCGATACCCTGGCGCCGGCGGATCGGCTAATGTGCTCCCTTCTGCCTTCGCGTGCGCCTCAGGCGCGCCCTTCCCGGACGCCTCGATGACCCCACAGGCTCGCAACGACACCCGCTTCTCCCGCAAGGCGTGGGCGGCGAACGCCCCGCTTTATGACGCCATCCGCGCCATGCCCTTCAATGCCGAGCTGGCGGCGGGAACGCTGGAGGAGGCGCGGTTCAAACATTACATCGTGCAGGATGCGCATTATCTGATCGGCTTCGGCCGCGCCCTTGCGCTGGCCGCCGCCAAGGCGCCGACCCCGGACCGGATCGTGCAGTTCGCCAAGGGCGCCGAGGTCGCGATCATCGTCGAGCGCGAATTGCACGGCTCGTTCTTCCTGCAGTTCGGCATCGGGCCGACGGCCTTCGCCCAGACGCCCCTTTCCCCCGCCTGCCACCATTATGTGTCCTTCCTCCTGGCGACGGCCCATGGCGAGCCTTACGAGGTGGTGCTCGGGGCCCTGCTGCCGTGCTTCTGGATCTATGCCGAGGTGGGACGCGACATTCTCGCCTGCGCCGCGTCCGGCAATCCCTATCAGGCCTGGATCGACACCTATGCCGGCGAGGAGTTCCACGCTGCCGTGCGTGAGGTGATCGCCGCCACGGACGAAGCGGCCGAGCAGGCTTCCGCCGGGACCCGTGCGCGCATGTTCGATGCGTTCGCCCGCGCGACACAGCTCGAATGGATGTTCTGGGATTCCGCCTATCGCCTGGAGGCCTGGCCGGTGTGAGGCGGGCGGTCCCGGCGGGGGCCGCAAGCCATGGGGAAAGCGAGAGGAGGACGCGCGCCGTTCGTCCACAGCATGGTCTTGCCCCCGTCGTCGGACATGGACACACTCCGCCGCAAATCACCCCGGAGCCGCGCCGAGAGCGGCTGCACGGGCCGCGCAGATGGAGCCGCCATGACCGCCAAACCCGCATTCGCCCGCACTGTCGTCGCCTCCGTCCTGGCGGCCGGCCTCCTGGCCGCCGTGGCGGTTCCGCTGGCGCCTGCGCGCGCGGAGAGCTGCCTGGAGCAGATCGTCGCCCTTCAGAAGCGGGTCGATGCGGTGCAGGGCAAGCCGGCGGCGCCGCGCTCCGAGCCCCAGAGCGTCGGCGCCCAGCTCGACCAGCAGCCGACCCCGGGTTCGGTCGCCGCCGCCACCGGCAATCTGCCGCCGCCGGTGGGCCCCGCCGCCGCGCTCAATGCCGCCCAGAATTTCCAGGCCGCCGGCGATGAAGCCAAGTGCCTGAAGGCGGTCGGCGAGGCGCGCGACATGCTGGAAGGCCGCTGAGCGCGTCGTTTCCGCTTGAGTGAGAATCGCACCGCGATCGCCCCTCCGGCGACGGCCGGGGGGGCGGACCGCGACGCGGTTTCGCGCGGCCGGGGACACATCAGGCCGGCGGTCTTGTCCGCCTACCCCATTTGACTAAGGTGGGATCATGATCGACCCCTTCCTCGCCGGCCGCCTCACCTTCACGCCCGCCGCCCCCAGCAAGCCGCCGCTTCCCGCCGGCCGCAACGCGCTCGGCATCGCCCCGGAGCGCGACGCCGTGCTGTTCGTGCCGTCGCGGCTCGATCCGACCCGGCCGACACCGCTCGTGGTGCTATTTCACGGCGGCGGCGGCAGCGCGGAGAAGATCCTGCCGGTGCTGGAAAGCCAGGCGGAGATGCATTCCTTCCTGCTTCTGGCGCCCCAGTCCCAGTTTCCCACTTGGGACATCGTGATCGCCGGGAACGGCCCGGACCGCGAGCGGCTCGACAAGGCGCTGGCCGCGGTGGCCGCGCATTTCGTGGTGGACCGCGGCCATCTGGCGTTCGCCGGCTTCTCCGATGGCGGCAGCTATGCCCTGTCCCTCGGCCTGACCAATGGCGACATCGTCAGCCATATCATCGCGTTTTCGGCCGGCTTCATGTCGGTGCACGTCCAGGAGGGCGCGCCGCGCGTGTTCATCGCGCACGGCCTCCAGGACGAGCAATTGCCCATCGCCACCGCCGGGCGCGCCAATGCCGCCAAGCTCCAGGCGGCGGGCTATGACGTGCAATATGTGGAATTCAACGGCAACCACTCGGTGCAGCCGCCCATCGTGTTCCTGGCCATGAACTTCTTCCTCGGCGCCGGCGTCGCCGCCTGAGCTAGGGCTTCACGTTGAGGAATTTGATGCGGCCCACCGCCGCGATCAGCTTGGCGACCAGGCGCGGGGCAAAGCGCTGGTAGCGGCGCGCCTCGTGGGTGATTTCGTCCGCCACGCTCTGGTTGAAGCGATCGTTCATCACGATGCCGCTCAGCGGCGCGTTGGCGCTGCGCAAGGCGGCGGCGGCGCGGGCGAGGGCGGCGCGCGAATCGCGTCCCGCCATGCAGAGCACCACGAGGCTGTCGCACGCGCCGGCGATGCTGACCACCGGCACGGCGACACGCTCGCGCGGCTCCACCGCGGCGAGATCGAGCACGATGGCGTCGTAGGATTCCAGCAGCAGATCGACCATCGCGCGAATCGCGGTCGCGCTGCGGAAGGCGAAGCTGGCCTCGGGCAGGGGGGCCGCGATCAGCGTATCGAAGCCGCGCGGATCATTGCCGATGAAGGCGAGAAGATCGGGGTCGGCCGGGGTCCATACGGTCGCCTGCGCGGGCACGGCGGCGGTGGGGTCCGCAAGGCCGATGAGCAGGGTGCGGTTCTGGCGCTGCGACCGCACCGCCAGCGCGGCGGCGAGCGCCGAGACCCCGCTGCCGCTGTGGACGCTGGTGATGCCCACGGCACGGGCGCCCTGTCCGAAGGTGGAGAGGTAGATGGATTCGACCTCGCGCAGGCTGCGGCCCCTCATGGTCAGCCTCCCATCGCGAGAATGAGCGAGATCACCGGCAGGATGTTGCGCATGGAATCGACGAAAATCTTCCACTCGCTCTGCGAGGAATTGGGCACGTAGACGGTATCCCCCGGGCCGACCACCGGCAGCATGGTGATGTCGCCGGTGCGGGCGAATTCCACCAGATCGAACACGCGGGCCTGCTCGCGGCAGCAGCCGAGGTTCACCACCACGATGCGCTGCTGATAGGCATCCGCCGTGGGGCCGCCGGCCTCGGCGAGGAGGTCCAGCAGGGTCATGTTGGCGGCGAAGCGGTAGCGGCCGGGCTTGCCCACGGCGCCCAGCACCCGCACCGTGTTCTCGGCGGGATCGTCGAACCAGTCCTTGTTGTTGCGGTCGGGCACGAAGATCACGTCGCCGGTGCGCACTTTCGGCAACAGCTTCTCGTCCCCGGTGGCGAAATATTGCGCCAGATTGACCTGGGTGACCTTCGAGCCCGGCTGGTTGCGGTGCGAGACCCGCACGTTGCGCAGGTCGGCGTTGGAAGTGGGCCCGTTGGCCGCGGTGAGAATGTCCATGAAGGTCATGTTCTTGTTGAAGGCATAGCGGCCGGGGGTGCCCACCTGGCCCATCACATAGATCGCGTCTTCCTTGGGCAGCTGGACCCACTTGGCCTTGTTGTCGATGGGCGAATCGGGCAGCGGCGGCACGCGGACCACGTCGCCGGCCTCGATCTTCGGCAGGTCCGATATCTTCCCGCCGGTGGTGATGAAGGCGCCGAGGTCGAAGCTGAGCGCCTTGCCGCCCTGGCGCGCTTTCAGAACCTGCAGGTGAGCGATGTCGCCGTTCTGGGTCGGCCCGCCCGCTTCGCCCACGAGGTCCAGCAAGGTCATTTCGTCGGACCATTCATAGCGCCCGGGCCGCAGGACGGCACCCATGACCTCGACCGCCCGGTTCGGCGGGACCTTCAGCCACGAGGGACGGTCGGAGGCCTCGATCTTCTCCGGCACGAACACCGCGTCGCCGGGCAGGATCTCCGGCAGGGGCTTCTTGTCGCCCTCGGTATAAGCGAACAGGTTGAATTGCTGAACCGAGCCGTCCGCCTTGAGAATCTTCACCCGCGTCGTGTCGGCGAAGCGGGTCGGGCCGCCGGCATTGGCGAGGATTTCGACCAGCCGCGCATCGGGCGGGGCTTCGAGCGACCCGGGCCGGGCCACCTCGCCGATGACATAGACGGTGCGCACCGAGCGGCGGATCTCGTCTTCCTGCTTGGGGATGAAGATGGTGGCGCCGGGCTTCAGCGGCGGCATCAGCTTCGCGTCCCCGGTGTCGAGATATTTGCGCAGATTGAAGATCTTCGGTTCCCCGCCGTCGATCACGCGCACCTGGTCGATGGAGGAGAAGCGGGTGACGCCGCCGGCGCGCATGATCATGTCGACCACGCTGAGCCCCTCCTTATAGGCGAAGGAGCCGGCGCGGCTGACCTCGCCGAACACCTTCACTGCGGACGGCGATTCGGCGGCATCCCCCTGTTCGGCGAGGGTGCGGCTGTCGAAATTGATCTGCACATTCCCGGTGGCCGGGGAGGCGGGCACGAAGATGATGTCGAGCGGCTGCAGTTGCGGCAGCAGGCTGGTGTCGCCCGTGTCGAGATAGCGCTTGTAGTTGAACACGGTGGTGCGGGTGCCCCGGCGCACCTGGAGGCGGTCGAGCTGGGCCCCCTGCAGCAGCCCGCCGGCCGCGCCGATCGCCTGCTGCACGGTGGAATCCCCCGGCAGGTCCACTTCCCCGGGCTTGTCCACATAGCCGAGCACGGTGATGTAGAGGCGCCGATCCTTGAGGGAGACGGTGAGCCGCTCGAGGTCGCGATAGGCGCGCGCCAGCGTGGTGCGGATCAGCGTGGTGGCCTCCGCCAGCGTGCGGCCGGCGACATCCAGCGCGCCGACTTCCGGCAGCGTGACGCGCCCGCGCCGGTCCACGTTCAGATCCTTGTTGAGCGCGGGTTCGCCCGGCAAGGCGATCGCGAGCACATCGCCGATCCGCAGCCGGACCTCCTCGCCCGCACCCGCGCCGCCGGCGGTCTGCGCCCGCGCCGGCCCGCTCAGGCCCAGCACAAGGGCGATCAGCGCCGCGCAAAGCCAGGCGAGTGGACCAGAAGCAGTGAGGGGGGCGCAGCCGCTTTGCATGTCACGGCGCCCGCTCGTCCTTTGGCTTCGCGAGGGCGCGCTCGATCTGGTCGAGCTTGCGCTTCAGGCGGGCCATCTGGATTTCCGCGTCTTCCGGCAAGCCGCCCTCCGAGAGCCGGCGCAAGGTGATGAGCATCATTTCCGCGTCGTCGTAATCCGCCGCCGCGTAATAGCGCGCGTTGCGTTCGGTCAGCACCATGAGCCGCCGTTGCAATGCGTCGATTCGCGGATCCTCCGAGGGTCGGCGTTCCGCCATGCCCCCGGTGCCCTTGGGCGGCCAGGGCACATGGGTGACCGTGTCGCAGGCCGATGTGAGCAGGCCCGCAACGATCACCAGCACGATCGGATCGTGCGCAATCCTCATGAGGGGCAGCTCTCTTCCGTCAAATCGGCGAGCCGCAGGTGATTGATGAGCCGCATGGGCTGCCCGCTCGCGCCGCGCAGGCGCAAGGTGCGGCCGGCGACGCGCAGGCGCTTGTAGAGATAGACGATACCGCCGATGCCCGAGGAATCGATGAAATCCACGGCGCTCAAATCGAGCGTAACGTCATCGCTGGCGGTTCCCAATTCTTCAAATACAGGCTTGAGCTTAGCCATGGACGCAGCGTCCATGTCCTCGACGATCTGAACCAACTTTGACATTGATTGCCCACCCGGTTGGTCTTCAGCGGTGCCACGAACGCCCGGTTCGCCGTGCCGGCACGCGCGTTGGCGCGCCCCGTCCCCTGCCGTGCGAATCGAGCATGTTGTGTCGCAGCATCGCTCGCTCGCAACAAGGAACCATTTACCTTAATGAGTGGTGAATAATGGCCGATGACGAGGGGGATTCGTGTCCGGCGCACTGGTGCAGATCGTGCAGCGGCTCGCTCCGGGCGGGATCGAAGTGCTGGCCCTGGAGCTGGCCCGCCGCTTGCCCGGATCGAATCCCGTTTTCAGCCTGGACGGGAGCACGCAAAGCCTCGTGGACGCCTGGCCCGCCTTGGCACAGGCCGGCCCGGTGGAGGGGCTCGCCAAGGCGCCCGGCCTGCGGCCCCGCCTTGTGTTCGCGCTCGCCGCGCGCCTGCGCGCGCTGAAGCCCCGTGCGGTCCTGGTCCATCATATCGGCCCGCTGCTCTATGGCGGCCTTGCCGCGCGGCTGGCGGGGGTGCCCGTCCTTGCCTATGTCGAGCATGATTCCTGGCATTATGACGCGCCGCAGCAGCGCACCCTCACCGCCGCCATGGCGCGGCTCGTGCGGCCGCAGGTGGTCGCGGTGTCGCAGGCGGTGGCCGAGGTCTCGCGCGCCGTGATGCCGCGCGCCCCGGTGCGGGTGATCGCGAACGCCGTGGACACCGAGCGCTTCCGCCCCGCCCCGCGGGCGGCGGCGCGGGCCCGTCTCGGCTTGCCGGCCGCGGGGGCGCTCGTGGGGTCGGCGGGGCGGCTGGAGCCGGTGAAGGGCCATGACGTGCTGCTGCGTGCCATGGTGGCGGTGCCCGAGGCCCGGCTGGCCCTGATCGGCCAGGGCAGCGCCATGGAGGCCCTGCGCCAGCTCGCGGGCGGACTCGGGATCGCGGACCGGGTGCATTTCCTCGGGCATCGCGGCGACATGCCGGAGGTGCTGCCCGCCCTCGACCTGTTCTGTCTGCCCTCCCGCAACGAGGGCCTGCCGCTGTCGGTGATCGAGGCGCAGGCCTGCGATATCCCGGTGGTGGCAAGCGATGTGGGCTCCCTGCGCGAGGCGGTGTGCCCGGCCTCCGGCCGGCTCGTGCCGGCCGAGGATCCCCCGGCACTCGCGGCGGCGATCCGGGCCGCGCTGGCTGCCCCCGCGGCCGTTGCGCCGCGCGCTTTCGTGAGCGCCCATTTCTCCTGGGAGCGGATGCTTGAGGCCTATCAGGATCTCATGGCGGGGCGCGCGCCGTGCTGATGCTTCAGATCCTGTTCTGGGCGAGCGTCGCGGGCGTGGTCTATCACCACGCCGTCTACCCCGTGGCCCTGCGGCTTCTGGCCCGCCTGCGGCCGGTGCCGCCCCTTCCGCCGCTCGCCGCTGCAGCCGAACTGCCGTTCGTCACCTTCGTCATTCCGGCCTATCAGGAGGCCGGATTCATCGCCCTCAAGCTGCGCGACTGCGCGCGCCTCGCCTATCCGCGCGACCGCCTGCATGTGATCGTCGCCTGCGACGGCTGCACCGACGGGACCGCGGAAATCGCCCGCGCCGCGCTGTCGTCCCCGGCATGCGCGAGCCTCGACGCGGAGGTGCGCGCTTTCCCGGTCAATCGCGGCAAGGTCGCGGTGCTGAACGAGGTGATCGGGTCCATCCCCGATGGCATCGTCGCGCTGTCCGACGCCTCGGCCACCCTCTCCACCGATGCCCTGACGCGCGCCGCCGCGCATTTTTCGCGGCCCGAGGTCGGAGTGGTGGCGGGCACCTATGCGCTGAAGGCGGCGGGCAGCGCGGGGGAAGCGGGCTATTGGGCCTACCAGACCGCCATCAAGGCCGACGAGGCCGCCTTGAGCGCGCCGTTCGGCGTGCACGGCGCCTTCTATCTGTTCCGCCGCGCGCTGTGGACGCCCCTGCCGGGCGACACCATCAATGACGACGTGCTGCTGCCCATGGGCATCGTCGCCGGCGGGGCGCGGGCGGTCTACGATCTGGACATCGTCGCCACCGAGGAGGAGCGCACCCGGCGGGGCCAGGAATTCCGCCGCCGCGTGCGCATTTCCTCGGGCAATGTCCAGCAGGCCCTGCGCCTGTGGCGCCTGGCGGACCCGCGCCGGCCGGGCCTCGCCTTCGTCTTCCTTTCGGGCAAGGCGCTGCGCGCGCTGGTGCCGCTGCTGCTGGTGGTGGCGTTCCTGAGCAATCTGGTGCTCGCTTTCGCGGGCATTGGGCTGTACCAGCTGCTGCTTGCCGGGCAGATCGCCTTCTATCTGCTGGCCGGCGTCGCCATGACGCATCGCGGCAATCTTCCCCGCGCGGCGCGATTCGCGGCCTATTTCGTGGAAGGGCACGCGGCGGGGCTGGTCGGAGGGATTCGCCAGATCGCCGGGCGGGACAAGGGACGCTGGCATCGGGCGGGGGGAACGGAGTCGTGAGTTTCGACGCGGATTTTACGCATCCCATGGTGCGCCTGGGAAAACGCGCGTTCGATATCGTCGTGGGCCTTGTCGCGACCTGCGTCTTGGCGGTGGCGTTCCTGCCGGTGGCGCTGGCGATCAAGCTCACCTCGCGCGGCCCGGTGCTCTATCGCCAGCTGCGCGTGGGCCAGGCGACGCCCACCTGCACCCACCTGTTCTATCTCTACAAGTTCCGCACCATGTATGTGGACGCGGAGGCGCGCACCGGCGCGGTCTGGGCCACCGCCAACGATCCGCGCGTCACGCCGATCGGCCGCTTCATGCGCAAGACCCGCATCGACGAGCTGCCGCAGGCGCTCAATGTGCTCAAGGGCGAGATGTCGATCGTCGGCCCGCGCCCCGAGCGCCCCGCCTTCTTCGCCAAGCTGGAAACCGAGATTCCCTTCTATACCGAGCGCACGTTCGGCCTGAAGCCGGGCATCACCGGCCTTGCCCAGGTGAACCAGGGCTACGACGCCTCCATCGAGGACGTGCGCTCCAAGGTCTCCTACGACCATGCCTATGCCATGCGGCTGCTGGATCCGCTGGACTGGTTCAAGACCGACGTCTGGATCATTCTGCGCACCGCGACCACCATGGTGCTCGGCAAGGGGCAGTGACATCGCTCCGGGGCCGGGGCGAGGAGGCGGCAAAACATAGCTTTTGATCTTGCGGCGTTCTGGGGGTAGAGGATCAGCCCGATTGTGAGCCCCATGAATTCATCAGCTCCCCCACCCGTTCTCGCCGACCTGCGCGCCGAGATCGATCGCATCGACGAAGCCATGCACCGCCTCCTCATGGAGCGCGGCGAGATCATCGATCGCCTGGTCGCGGTGAAGCGCAACCAGAGCGAAGGCTCCGCCTTCCGCCCCGCCCGCGAGGCCGCGATGATGCGCCGCCTCGTGGACCGGCACGCCGGCCTGCTTCCGCTCGACACCGTCGAGAGCATCTGGCGCGTCATCATCTCCACCTTCACCTATGTCCAGGCGCCCTATGCGGTGCATGCCGATTTGTCGGTGGGCGAGCCGCAGATGCGCGACAGCGCCCGCTTCCATTTCGGCTTCACCACGCCGTTCGTGACCCATATGGGGCCGCGCGGCGTGATCGAGGCGGTGGTGGGCTCCAAGGGTGATCTCGGCCTGCTGCCGGCCTCCGCCTTGTCCGGCGCGGATGCGTGGTGGACCGCGCTGGAAGGGAGCGACGCGCCCAAGATCATCGCGCGTCTGCCGTTCGTCGAGCGGGCGGACCATCCCGCCGGGCTGCCGGTGTTCGTGGTCTCGCACCCGATCAACGATGCCGCCGTGACCGAGGTGGAGACCTGGAGCCTGCATCTGTCCGGCTGGAGCGCACGGGCCGCCGGCGCGCTGGGCGGGCAGGGCGACATGCTGGTCGCCGCCGACCGCGCGCCCGGGCAGGCCGCCGTGCTGCTGAGCGTGCCCTCGGGCTTCCGCGACCCGGCGCTGGAGGCCCTGCGCCAGGCCGGCGCGCAGATCAACGCCGTTATCCCCGTGGGCAGCCACGCCGCCCCCTATCGTCTTGGCGCGGACGGCATCGCCCGTTCGTGACCTGTGGAGTTGAGTATGTCCACCGCCGCGCAAAGCCCCCGTCTTCCCGCCCGCCCCGAGCCGCGCCCCGGCGTGCTCGATATCCGCGCCTATGTGCCGGGCAAGAGCCACGCGCACGGCGTCGAGAAGGTGTTCAAGCTTTCGTCCAACGAAACCCCGGTGGGACCGAGCCCCGAGGCGATGAAGGCGTTCGCGGAAGCCGGCGCGCATCTGCAGGATTATCCCGACGGCACCGCCGGCGTGCTGCGCCGGGCCATCGGCCACACCTTCGGCATTGATCCCGACCGCATCATCTGTGGCGCGGGCTCGGACGAAATCCTCTCCATGATCGCCAATGCCTTCATCGGGCCGGGCGACGAGGCGGTCTACAGCCAGTTCGGCTTCCTGGTGTATCCCATCGCCACCATGGCGGCGGGCGGGCGGCCGGTCGTGGCCCCGGAACGCGACCACACCGCGAGCGTGGATGCGCTACTCGCCGCCGTGACGCCGCGCACGAAGGTGGTGTTTCTGGCGAACCCCAACAATCCCACCGGCACCTACCTGCCGTTCGAGGAGGTGCGCCGCCTGCATGCCGCCTTGCCGGGCAACGTGCTGCTGGTGCTGGACGCCGCCTATGCGGAATACGTGCGCCGCAACGATTACGAGACCGGGCTGGAACTCGCGCTTTCCGCCGAGAACGTCATCATGACCCGCACCTTCTCCAAGATCCACGGGCTGGCGGCCCTGCGGGTCGGCTGGGCGGTGGGTCCGGCGGCGGTGCTCGATGCCATGAACCGCATCCGCGGCCCGTTCAATATGAACACGCCGGCCCTGCTGGCTGGCGCGGCGGCCATTGCCGATACGGCCCATGTGGAGCTTGCCGTTGCGCATAACGAGCACTGGCTGCCGTGGCTGACCGACGAGATCGGAAAGCTGGGCCTGAAGGTGACGCCTTCGGTCGCCAATTTCGTGCTTATCCATTTCGACGATGTGCCGGGCCGCACGGCGCGCGAGGCGGATGCCTTCCTCAGCGCGCGCGGGCTGATTCTGCGTTCGGTTGCCTCCTACGGCCTGCCGAATGCGCTGCGCATGACGGTCGGGACCGAGGAAGCGAACCGCCGCGCGGTGGAAGCGCTCGCCGCCTTCCTCTCGGGGGCCGAGCGTTGAACGCGCCGCTCATCGGCCGGCTCGCCGTCATCGGCGCCGGTCTGATCGGGTCGTCCGTCGCCCGTGCGGCACGCGAGAAGGGGTTGGCCGGGGACGTCGTGGTATTCGATGCCGACGCCGGCGTGCGTGCGCGCGTGCGGGCGCTCGGATTCGCCGACGCGGTGACGGAGAGCGTCGCCGACGCGGTGCGCGGGGCCGATATCGTCATCGCCGCCGTTCCGGTGGGTGCATCGGGTGCGGTGGCGGCGCAGGCCGGGCCGCATCTGAAGGCGGGGGCCATTCTCTCCGACGTGGGTTCGGTGAAGGGGGCCGTGGTCGAGGCCATGGCGCCGTTCGTGCCGCCCTACGCCCATCTTGTGCCCGCCCATCCGGTGGCGGGTACGGAGTTTTCAGGCCCCGAGGCCGGATTCGCCAGCCTGTTCGAGAACCGCTGGTGCATCGTCACCCCGCCCGAGGGGGCGGACGCGGCAGCGGTGGAACGGCTTTCCGCGCTCTGGCGCGGCTTCGGCTCCAATGTCGAGCAGATGTCGGCGCAGCATCATGATCTGGTGCTGGCCATCACCAGCCACGTGCCGCATCTCATCGCCTACAATATCGTCGGCACCGCGGAGCACCTGGAGCAGACGTTGACCTCCGAGGTGATCAAATTCTCGGCCGGCGGGTTCCGCGACTTCACCCGCATCGCGGCGTCCGACCCCACCATGTGGCGCGATATCTTCATCTACAATCGCGAGGCGGTGCTGGAGATGCTGGCGCGCTTCAATGAGGACCTCATGCAGCTTCAGCGGGCGATCCGCTACGGCGATGGGGAAGCCTTGTTCGCGCATTTCACGCGCACCCGCGCGATCCGCAAATCAATCATCGAGCAGGGGCAGGAAACCGCCGCGCCGGATTTCGGCCGTCGCGGCGGCTGAGGGCGGGGCCGCTCAATAGAGCGGCGGAATGATCCCGACCGGGAACTTGCCGAGCTGGAGTACGCCTTCCTTCAGCAGCAGGGAGAAGGTTGCGCCCTTGCGGCCGGCGACATCCCCGGGCTTTCCCGCAAGCGCCAGAGCGCCGACGATGGGCGCCATCTCCTGCGGAATGAGGCCGCTGCGCGACAGGTTCCGCGTCACTTCCTCGATGCCGGCAAAGCCGACATTGACGGCTCCGTTCAGCCGGCCCGCGGTATCGAGGGCGAGCGCGCCGGACGCGCTGACCGCCGCCTTGGGGGTCGTGATGGTCAGCGTGTCGAGCTTGAAGATGCCGCCGGCGGCCGCCCAGGCGCGCAGCCGGTCGGTGACGGCCATCGGCCGAAAATCCTCCGCCGCCGTCACGGTGCCCTGCAGATTGAGGTTCAGCGGGCCGGTGGCGCCCGCGGCAGCCAGGGCGGCGCTTTCGCCCGCATCGATGGAGGCCGCATAGTCCACGCCGTCCGGAACCGCGGTGGTCGCCGGATTGCGGCGGGCATGGATCTCAAGATGCTTGGCGGACAGCACCGGCAGCGCCTCCGCGCCGGGGGCGGACACCCATTTCACGTCGGGCTGGTCCACCACCAGGGCGAAGCGCTGGGGCCGCCCGCTGGTGTCGCCGATGCCGCTCATCTGCAACAGGCTCCAGTTGGCCTCATAGACGCGGCCGGTCTTGGGATCTTCGACCCGCGCGGGTGCGGCGAACTCGGCGACGATATGGTTTGGCGCCCAAACCTGCGCCACCGCATGGGCATTGGCGGCGCTGATGCGCAGCGGGTCGCCGCCCTGGGTCTCCAGGGTCGCCGACTTGCACAGCAGCTCGAAGCGGAAGGGGAAGCCGCCGAGGCTGCGCTCGCCGCAATTCCAGATCCGGCCGAGGGTTTTCTCGCGCACGATCCAGGCGTCGATCTCCCGTTCCGCGCGCCCGGCGGCATAGAACCACAGGCCGCACCAGCCGATGGCTAGAATCACCACCAGAGCGAACGGGATGGCGACGATCCAGCTCTTGCGGCGACGCGGCGCGGGCGAAGTATCGGTCATGAGCGTTCCTAATAATCAGTCCGGTGCCGAAAATGCCTGTACGAATAGCCGGAAATACGGCCCGCCCGGACAAGCCGGGGCGCTTGCCCTTGCAGAGGGAAGAAGACGCTGTTAGGCGACGATGAACGTTCCGTGTCAATGCCGGCCCGCGCCGCGATGATCTCCCCCGCACAAATGCCCCACGACCATTGGGTCTTCGCCTATGGCTCGCTGATGTGGAATCCCGGCTTCGCCTTCGCGGAGAAAGCGGAGGCGCGCCTGCTCGGCGCGCACCGGGCGCTGTGCGTCTATTCCTTTCACCATCGCGGCACCCCGGAACAGCCCGGCCTGGTGCTGGGCCTGGACCTCGGCGGCTCGTGTCGCGGCATCGCCTATCGCATCGCGCCCGAGGACTGGGCGCAGACCCATGCCTATCTCACCGGGCGGGAGCAGATCTCCGGCGTCTATCGCGAGCGGGTGCGGCGGGTGCAGATTCTGGATGGATCGCGGCGCGACGTATCCGCGGTCGCCTATCTGGTGAACCGCAGCCATGCGCAATATGCCCGGCGCCTGGATCTGGAAGACCAGCTTCACCTGGTGCGGCGCGCCCATGGGAAATCCGGCCCGAACCGGGATTATGTGCTCTTCACCGTCCATGCGCTGGAGGCGATGGGCATCGCCGATTCCGGCCTCGCATGGATCGCCCACCGGCTGAACGCCGGCCGGGACTGAGCGGCGACCGGCCGGCATCGACGCGGTGGCGCGGCACGGAAACGGCCCTTCGCCACGCTCCTAGCGGACCCGTTCGCGCGTGCCGGGCTTGGGCGCCGCGATCCCGAGCGCCTTCATGCGCGAGGCGAGCGTGGTGGATTTGAGCCCAAGCCGCTCCGCCGCCCCGCCCGGCCCGGAGACCTTGCCGCCGGATGCCTCCAGCGCCGCGAGGATGCTGGCGCGATGGCGGGCCCGGCGCTCGCCCTCGGTCTCGAGCCCCTCCGCCCCGCCCGCCACCGGAACGGGCGCGGCGTCTTCGTGGGGTTCCGGCAGATCGATGGTGAGGCGGCCGTTGCGCGCGAGGATGATGCCGCGCTCGATCACGTTCTGGAGTTCGCGCACATTGCCGGGCCAGTCGTAGGCGACGAGCTTGCGCATGTCGCCCTCGCTCAATTGCAGCGCGCCGGAGAGCGGCTTGCGCGAGGCGCCGCCGAGGAAATGGAGGGCGAGGGCGGGAATATCCTCCCGCCGCTCGCGCAGAGGCGCGGATTCGATGGGCATGACATTGAGGCGGTAGAACAGATCCTCGCGAAACCGCCCGGCGCGCACTTCCGCGCGCAGGTCGCGATTGGTGGCGGCGATGATGCGCACGTCCACCTGCCGCGTGCGCTCCTCGCCGATGCGCTCGAACTGGCCTTCCTGAAGCACCCGCAGCAGCTTGCTTTGCAGCTCGATGGGGATTTCGCCCACCTCGTCGAGGAACAGCGTGCCGTGGTCGGCGAGTTCAAACCGGCCGATGCGGTCGCGCAGCGCGCCGGTGAAGGCGCCGCGCGCATGGCCGAAAAATTCGCTCTCGAACAATTCGCGTGGGATCGCCGCGCAATTGACCCGGATCAGCGGGCGTTCGCGCCGGTCGCTGGCCTCGTGGATGGCACGGGCGATCAGCTCCTTGCCGGTGCCCGATTCTCCGGTGATGAGCACGCTCGCCTCGGTGGGCGCGACCAGCTCCACCTGCCGCAGCACTTTCTTGATGGCCTCGCTGCGGCCGATGACGCCGCGATGACTGCCCTCGGCGCGGATTTCTTCCTGGAGATAGGCGTTTTCCAGCTCCAGCCGCTCGCGCAGGCTGTCCACCTCGGCGAGGGCGGCGCGCAGCCTCTCGTCCGCCTCGCGGCGCTGGGTGACATTGCGGAACGCCACCACGGCGCCGATCAGCACGCCCCGGTCGCGGATCGGGGTCGAGGTATATTCCACCCACACCGGCTTGCCGGAGCGATGCCAGAACACCTCGTTCTCCACCCGGTGCACCGCGCCATCGCGAAAGGCCGCGTAGATGGGGCAGGTCTTGTGCGGATAGGGGCTGCCGTCATGGTGGTGGTGATGCACCATGGTGTGCATGTCGCGGCCGATCAGCTCCTCCGCGGTCCAGCCGAGGATCTGTTCGGCGGCGGGATTGACGAAGGTGGTCTTGCCCTCCGAATTCACCCCATAGATGCCCTCGCCCACCGCATGGAGGATCAGGCGGTTCTCGCGCTCGATGTCACGGAAGAAGCGGTCCACCCGCTGCCATTCGGCGATGCCCTCGCGCATGAAGGAATCCGCATCGGCATCGATGTCGCGGCGGTGGCGTGCCTCCAGATCGTGCAGGGTGATGAGCAGGGTGCGCCCACGCGGGCTGGAGATCTGGATGCCGGCATATTCCAGCCGCAGGGGACGCCCGTCGGCGTGATGGGGGGTCAGCGAGCGCGTCCAATGGGCGCCGCGATCCATCACCGCCTGGGTGAACACCACCAAAGCGGACGCCTGGCCGGGATGCAGATCGAAAATCTGCATGGCTTTCAGCGCCTCGCGCGCGTGGCCCAGCAGGCGGCAGGCGGCGGGGTTCGCATCGAGAATGCGGGCGGTTTCCGTATCCACCGCCAGCTCAGCTTCGATCCCTGCGTCGAAGGCGGGACCGAACGGGCCGAAGCGCGGCAGCTGGGGCAGATCGAGGGCGTCCATTTACGATTTTTCGGAAGTTGAATTACGGAAAATCATAAATGACGAAAAATCGTAAATCCAGGCGTTTTCCCAGGCCATTGATTGCATTGAGGAAATTTAACGATTCGCCGCTGGCACGTGCCTTGCTTAACGTCAGGGAGAGCGCGTTTCTTCCAGGCCCATAGCGAACGAGGCGGTCCATGACGAGCAAAGACACCTTCCGGCGCTTTTCCCGTTTGTTTTCCGGCTGCGCCTGCGGCCGGCACCGCTCGGCGGCGGAACACGAGGCCGCAGCCCGCGCATCGGAAGAAGCGCGCTATGGCAGCCTGGTGGAAAAGACGGTGCTGCACGCCCTGTTTCCGCAGGATGCCCATCGCCGCGCCTTCCTGAAGGCCATCGGCGGCACGACGGTCGCCGCGGCGCTTGCCCAATTCCTGCCCATGGGCATGGTCACGGAAGCCTTTGCGCAAGGCACCGGGCCGATCGAGAAAAAGGACCTCAAGGTCGGCTTCATCCCCATCACCTGCGCGACGCCCATCATCATGGCGCACCCGCTCGGCTTCTACACCAAGCAGGGCCTGAACGTGGACGTGGTGAAGACCGCCGGCTGGGCGGTGGTGCGCGACAAGACCATCAACAAGGAATACGACGCCGCCCACATGCTCTCGCCCATGCCCATCGCCATCTCGATGGGCCTCGGCTCCAATCCCATTCCCTTCTCCGTGCCGGCCATCGAGAACATCAACGGCCAGGCGATCACGCTCGCCATGAAGCACAAGGACAAGCGCGACCCGAAGGATTGGAAGGGCTTCAAGCTCGCGATCCCGTTCGACTATTCCATGCACAATTACCTGCTGCGCTATTACCTGGCGGAGCACGGCGTCGATCCCGACGCGGACGTGCAGCTGCGCTCGGTGCCGCCGCCGGAGATGGTCGCCAACCTGCGCGCCGAGAACATCGACGGATTCCTGGCCCCGGACAACATCTGCCAGCGCGCGGTCTATGACGGGGTGGGCTTCATCCATATCCTGTCGAAGGAGATCTGGGACGGTCACCCCTGCTGCTCGTTCTCCGCCAGCAAGGAATTCGTCACCACCAATCCCAACACCTATGCCGCCTTGCTGCGCGCCATCATCGACGCCAGCGCCTATGCCCAGAAGCCCGAGAACCGCAAGGAGATCGCCGAGGCCATCGCCCCCGCGAACTATCTCAACGCCCCCCCGGTGGTGCTGGAACAGGTGCTCACGGGCACCTATGCGGACGGCCTCGGCAACATCAAGAAGGACCCGAACCGGGTCACTTTCGAGCCGTTCCCGTACGATTCCTTCGCCATCTGGATCCTCACCCAGATGAAGCGCTGGGGCCAGGTGAAGGGCGACGTGGATTATGCCGGCATCGCCAAGCAGGTGTTCCTGGCCACCGAATGCGCCGCCGTGATGAAGGACATGGGCCTCACCCCGCCGGCGCCCACCAAGACCATCGTCGTCATGGGCAAGCCGTTCGATCCCGCCAAGCCCGACGCCTATGTGGCGAGCTTCGCGATCAAGCGGGCCTGAGCCCATGACGTCTTCGCTGACCTTGCGCGCGGCCCTGGTTTCGGTGCTGTTGCTGGCGGTGTTCCTGCTGATCTGGCAGGGCGCCACCGCCGGCTTCGGCGCCGGCGGGCCGGGCGCGGCCTCCGGCATGGATCCGGAATATGCCAAGCTCATGGGCCTCACTGCCACCACCGGCAAATCGGCCATGCCGAGCCCGCTGGACGTGGGCGCTCAGCTCATCAAGCTCCTGTCCGATCCGTTCTACGACAAGGGGCCGAACGACAAGGGCCTCGGCATCCAGCTCGCCTTCTCGCTGGGCCGGGTGCTGATCGGCTACGGAATCGCCGTGCTGGTGGCGATCCCGCTCGGCTTCCTCATCGGCATGTCGGCACTGATGAGCAAGGCGCTCGACCCCTTCATCCAGGTGCTCAAGCCCATCTCGCCACTCGCCTGGATGCCGCTCGCGCTCTACACCATCAAGGACAGCGGTATCTCGGCGGTGTTCGTCATCTTCATCTGCTCGGTGTGGCCGATGCTGCTGAACACCGCCTTCGGCGTGGCCAGCGTGCGCAAGGAATGGCTGAACGTGGCGCGCACGCTGGAGGTGGGTCCGTTCAAGCGGGCTTTCACCGTGATCCTGCCCGCCGCCGCGCCGACCATCCTCACCGGCATGCGGATTTCCATCGGCATCGCCTGGCTCGTGATCGTCGCGGCCGAGATGCTCGTGGGCGGCACCGGCATCGGCTATTTCGTCTGGAACGAGTGGAACAACCTCTCCATCACCAATGTGATCATCGCCATACTGGTGATCGGCGTGATGGGCATGCTGCTCGACCAGATCCTCGCCTTCGTCGCCCGCCTCGTCACCTTTCCGGAGTGAGGCGCATGAGTGAGCCCCGCTATGTTTCCATCGAAGGCATCTCCCGCCGCTTCCAGGCGGCTGGCGGACGCACCACGACCGTGTTCGAGGATCTTTGGTTCTCCATGAACAAGGGCGAGTTCGCCTGCATCATCGGCCATTCCGGCTGCGGCAAGACCACCGTGCTGAACATCCTCTCCGGCCTCGACCGCCCGGACGACGGCGCGGTGGTGGTGGACGGCGCGGCCATCGAGGGCCCGGCGCTCGACCGCGCCGTGATCTTCCAAAGCCACGCCCTTCTGCCCTGGCTGACCGTGCTCGGCAATGTGGCCTATGCGGTTTCCTCCCGCCACAAGGGCTGGAGCCGGACGCAGGTGCGCGACCATGCGATGCGCTTCATCGAGGTGGTCGGGCTCAAGGGCTCGGAGAACAAGCGCCCCTCGGAACTCTCGGGCGGCATGAAGCAGCGTGTCGGCATCGCCCGCGCGCTCTCCATCGAGCCCAAGATGCTGCTGATGGACGAACCCTTCTCCGCGCTCGACGCGCTGACCCGCGGCACGTTGCAGGACGAGGTGCGCCGCATCTGCCTGGAGACCGGCCAGACCGTGTTCATGATCACCCACGACGTGGACGAGGCGATCTATCTTGCCGATCGCATCGTGCTGATGACCAACGGCCCGAACGCCACCATCGCCGAGATCGTGCAGAATCCCCTGCCGCGCGAGCGCCGCCGCCTCGACATCCACAAGCAGGGCGATTTCTACGCCGTGCGCAACCATCTCATCGACTTCCTGGTGGAGCGCTCGAAGACCTTCAAGGACCAGCGCCCCGCCGGATACGACCACCGCCATCCCCCGGTGGTGCGCCCCACCGCGTCCACCCCGCCTTCGCCCGACGGCGACCAGCGGGCGGCGTGACCCCTCTCATTTCAAACGCCCGAGGCAAAAGGAGAAGAACATGAAGCGCGAAGAACTCACGGAGAAGATCCTCGACATCAAGCGCGAGAAGGGCTGGACCTGGAAATACATCACCGATGAGATCGGCGGCATGTCGCCGATGCTGGTGGTGGGCGCGCTGCTCGGCCAGATGAAGCTGGTCAAGCCGCTGGCCAAAGCGGCTGCCGACCTGTTCGGCCTGTCCGAGGTCGAGGAGCGCATGCTGAACGAAGTGCCCTACCGCGGCATGCCCATGCCGCCGACCGACCCGCTGATCTATCGCTTCTACGAAATGGTGATGGTGAACGGTCCGGCGTTCAAGGCGCTGATCGAGGAGGAGTTCGGCGACGGCATCATGTCCGCCATCGATTTCGACATCGACATGGAGCGCCTCGCCAATCCCAAGGGCGACCGCGTGAAGTTGACCATGAGCGGCAAGTTCCTGCCCTACAAATATTACGGCGCGGAGCAGGGCACGCCGGAATACGGCTTCAAGGAAAGCTGAGCACCAGCCGCCCGCGGGCGAAGAAACGCGGGAGATCCCGCGGGCCGGCGGATCCGCCGGCCCCGGGCGTGGGTTTCCTGCTATCCTTCCTCTTCCTGCACGCGGGGGAGGACGCCGAGATGAATGCGGACCAAGGGACATCGGGAACGCCGGGAGAAGACGATCTGGGCTTGGACATCGCGAGCCGCTTCGTCGAGCTTGGCCCGCTGCGCCTGCACTATCTGGAGGCGGGGGAAGGCGAGCCGGTGCTTCTGCTGCACGGCTATGCGCAGACCAGCCATATGTGGCGGCCGCTGATCGCCGAACTCGCCAGGACGCACCGCGTGATCGCGCCCGACCTGCGCGGGTTTGGCGCCTCTTCGAAGCCGGAGAGCGGGTATGACAAGGCCTCGATGGCGCGCGACGTCCATGACCTCGCCACGGCCCTCGGCATCACCCGCGCCGGTGTGGTGGGGCACGATATCGGTTTGATGGTGGCCTATGCCTATGCCGCCCAATATCCCGAAGAGGTGACGCGCATCGCGCTCATGGATGCCTTCCTCCCCGGCGTCGGGGATTGGAAGAATGTGTGGCTGATGCGCGATCTGTGGCATTTCCACTTCTACGGCAAGACGCCGCTCGCCCTCGTGGAGGGGCGCGAGCGGATCTATTTCGAGCATTTCTGGAACGATTTCGCGGCCGATCCCGCCCATTCGGTCTCGGAGGCGGATCGCCAGTTTTATGCGGCGGCCTATGCGCAGCCCGGCGGCATGGCGGCGGGGTTCGAGGTGTTCCGCGCGTTCGAGCAGGACGCCGCCGATTTTGCCGGCTTCGCCAAAACCAAGCTCACCATGCCCATGCTGGTGCTCACCGGCGAGAAGGCCTCGGGCGAATTCCTGATCGCCCAGGGCCGGCTCGTGGCGGAGCATGTGGAGGGCGTGGTGGTGGCGGCTTCGGGCCATTGGCTGATGGACGAGGCGCCACAGCAGGTCATTCCCCGCCTCGTGGCCTTCTTCGCCGCCTGAGCGGCTTTCCGCCGCCGCCGCTCCACCTTGCCGCAATGAGAAAGGCCGCCGGGCTTGCGCTCCGGCGGCCTCTCTTTCGTCCCGTCCCGCGTGAGCGATCAGAGGTTCTTGACGACTTCCTCGGTGACCTTCTTGGCGTCGCCGAACAGCATCATGGTGTTGTCGCGGAAGAACAGCTCGTTCTCCACGCCGGCATAGCCGGAGCCCATGCCGCGCTTGATGAACAGCACCGTCTTGGCCTTTTCGACATCCAGGATCGGCATGCCGTAGATGGCGGAGGACGGGTCGGTCTTCGCGGCCGGGTTGGTCACGTCGTTGGCGCCGATGACGAAGGCCACGTCCGCCTGGGCGAACTCGCTGTTGATGTCTTCCAGTTCGAAGACCTCGTCGTAAGGCACCTGGGCTTCCGCCAGCAGCACGTTCATGTGCCCGGGCATGCGGCCCGCCACTGGATGGATGGCGTACTTCACCTCGACGCCCTCTTCCTTCAGCTTGTCGGCCATTTCGCGCAAGGCGTGCTGGGCCTGTGCCACCGCCATGCCGTAGCCCGGCACGATGATGACCTTCTGGGCGTTCTTCATGATGTAGGCGGCATCGTCCGCCGAGCCCTGCTTCACCGGGCGGCTCTCCACCGCGCCGCCGGCACCCCCCGCCACTTCGCCACCGAAGCCGCCGAGGATGACCGAGATGAAGGAGCGGTTCATGCCCTTGCACATGATGTAGGACAGGATCGCGCCCGAGGAGCCCACCAGCGCGCCCGTGATGATGAGCGCGGTGTTGCCCAGGGTGAAGCCGATGCCGGCCGCAGCCCAACCCGAATAGGAGTTGAGCATGGACACGACCACCGGCATGTCGGCGCCGCCGATCGGCACGATCAGCAGGCCGCCCAGCACCAGCGACAGGATGGTGATGATCCAGAACAGCGGGATCGAGCCGGTCATCACGAAGGCGATGATCAGCACCACCAGCAGCAGCGCGAGGCCGCCGTTGATGAAGTGGCGGCCCGGCAGCATGATCGGCTTGCCCGACATGTTGCCGTTGAGCTTGGCGAAGGCGATGATCGAGCCGGTGAAGGTGATCGCGCCGATGGCGACGCCCAGCGTCATCTCGATCAGGCTGGCGCCGTGGATGTTGCCGGGTTCGCCGATGCCGAACGCCGCCGGGGCATAGAGAGCCGCCGCCGCCACCAGCACCGCGGCGAGGCCGACCAGCGAGTGGAAGGCCGCGACCAGCTGCGGCATGGCGGTCATGGCGATGCGGCGGGCGACAACCGCGCCGATGCCGCCGCCGATGCCGATGCCGGCGATCACCAGCACCCAGCCGAGAATGTCGGCGGGAGGCGAGAGTGCGAGCGTGGTGAGCACGGCAATCGCCATGCCGACCATGCCGAACATATTGCCCTGACGCGACGTGGTGGGGTGCGAGAGCCCCCGCAGCGCCAGCACGAAGAGAATGCCCGCAACCAGGTAAAGAAGCGCGGCCAGATTGGCGTTCATGGGTCCGCCCTCACTTCTTCTTTTGGTACATGGCGAGCATGCGGCTGGTCACGAGGAACCCGCCGAAAATGTTCACCGAGGCAAAGATGAGAGCGATGAAGCCGAAGCCGCGCGCCCACAGAGAATGACCGGCATCGCCGACCGTGGAAACACCAACCGCCAGCAGCGCGCCCACCACGATCACCGAGGAGATCGCGTTGGTAACGGACATGAGCGGGGTGTGGAGCGCCGGCGTCACCGACCACACGACGTAATAGCCGACGAACACGGCCAGCACGAAGATGGAGAGGCGGAACACGAACGGGTCGATGGCACCGCCGGTGGCGGCATGGGCGACCGCGCCCAGCGCCGTGGCCGCCTGATCGGCATAGATCTGGGCGGCTTCGGCGGCCTGGCGGGCCACCTCGGCGGCAGCGCGCGCCTGGGCGGCGGCGTCGGCGGCGGTTTGTGCAGTGATCGGGTTCATTGGGCGGCTCCCTCAACCTTGGGGGCGAAGTTCGGGTGAACCACGGCGCCGTCGCGGGTGAGGAGCGTCGCCTTCACGAGCTCGTCGTCCCACTTCACGGCGAGGGCCTTGGCCGACTTGTCCACCAGGGTCTCGACGAAGGCATAGAGGTTCTTGGCGTACAGCAGCGAAGCCGAGGCGGCGATGCGGCCGGCGACGTTGAGATAGCCGACGATCTTCACGCCGTTCACGTCCACCACCTGGCCGGGCTCGGCGCCTTCCACATTGCCGCCGCGCTCGACCGCGAGGTCGATGAGCACGGAGCCGGGCTTCATGGAGGCCACCATGGCCGCCGTCACCAGACGCGGCGCGGCGCGGCCGGGGATCAGGGCGGTCGTGATGACGATGTCCTGCTTCTTGATGTGTTCGGCGACGAGCGCGGCCTGCTTGGCCTGGTATTCGGCCGACATGGGCTTGGCGTAGCCGGCGGCGGTCTCGGCCTGCTTGAACTCGTCGTCCTCGACGGCGACGAACTTGGCGCCGAGGGACTCGACTTGTTCCTTGGAAGCGGGGCGCACGTCGGTCGCGGTCACCACGGCGCCGAGGCGGCGGGCGGTGGCGATGGCCTGGAGGCCCGCGACGCCGGCGCCCATGACGAACACGCGGGCGGCGGGAACCGTGCCGGCGGCGGTCATCATCATCGGCAGCGCGCGGCCGAACTGTTCGGCGGCATCGATGACGGCGCGATAGCCGGCGAGATTGGCCTGGGAGGACAGCACGTCCATGACCTGCGCGCGGGTGATGCGGGGCATCAGCTCCATGGCGAAGGCGGCGACGCCGGCGTCGGCCATGGCCTTCAGCGCGGCCTCGTTGCCGTAGGGGTCCATGATCGCGAACACCAGGGCGCCACGCTTATAGGACGAAAGTTCAGCTTCCGTCGGACGGCGGACCTTGAGTACCACATCGGCACCGCTCACCGCGTCGAATGCGGTCTGAGCAATGGTGGCACCGGCGGATTCATAATCCGCATCGAGGATGCCGGATTTCAGGCCGGCGCCGCTTTCGACCACGACGTTGGCGCCAAGCGCGGTCAGGCGCTTCACCGTATCGGGGCTCGCAGCAACCCGCGGCTCGCCGAGATCAATCTCGACGGGGACAGCGATTTTCATTGAAACGTCTCCGAAGTCCGAGTGCGAGACTCAGAGCAGGAAAATCCACATGAGGACGAGGATAACGGCGACCGTAATCGTGCCGTATTTCGTGAGCTGCGTAAAAAGCGCAAACGTCCGGGCATGCTCGGCGTAATCGTTGCCCTCGGCTGTCACATATTCAATTGAGCCGTGCTCGGCCATTGGCGTTTCCCCTCAGCTGACGGTGGCCTTGGCCCTTTAGCGGAGAAGGGCTGCTGTGGCAACTCGCGCTGGTGGACAATATACCAGATACGCTAAGGTTCAAGACCAAAAACAGCGGCCGCATTCAGCTTAATGTTCTTGTTTTGTTCGCAGGCTGATGTACCATGAAATCATGGATTCTCAGCGCGATTCTGCCCTTCCGGCAACTTCAGCCGGTGCCCCGGCCGCAGGGCCCGCGCCCCGCCCCGTGCGGGCACAGGCGAAGCGTTCCGTCGCATCCGCGACAAAAAAAAGCAACAAAAGCGACCAGATTGTTGGCCGCCTGAACGAGGATCGGGGCCTGCGCGCAGCGGCCAGGACGCATGCGCTGGCCCTGGGCCGTGCCGAAGCGGAAGCCATGGCGCTGCCACAGGCACATGCCGCAGCGGCTTCAGCCCCGCCCGACCACATGTTGACGGCGGTGGATGTGGACCCGTTGGCGCAGGTGGGCGAAGCCCGCCGCCGGGGGCGCGGCGCGGTGTCCAATGCCGCCGGCCGGTTCGAGCCTGCGGCGCGCATCCTGTTCGATGACGGCTGGGCGAGCCTGGAGGACCTGCCGGCGTTCCGCACCGAGGTGGTGGAGGAGCGGGCGCGCACCGTCATCACCCGCAACACGTCGCCGGACATCGCCTTCGACCGGTCGATCAATGCCTATCGCGGCTGCGAGCACGGCTGCATCTATTGTTTCGCCCGGCCCACCCACGCCTATCACGGGCTTTCGGCGGGGCTGGATTTCGAGAGCAAGCTGTTCGTCAAGCCGGACGCGCCGGAACTGCTCGCGCGCGAGCTGATGCACCGCACCTATACGCCCCGCACCATTGCCATGGGCACCAATACCGATCCCTACCAGCCCATCGAGCGGCAATATGAAGTCACGCGCCGGCTGCTGGAGGTGCTACGGGATTTCGGTCATCCGGTGGGCATCGTCACCAAGTCCGGCCTCGTGGCGCGCGATATCGACATCCTCGCCCCCATGGCCGCGCGCGGGCTGGTGAAGGTGGCGATCTCCATCACCACCCTCGATCCCAAGCTCGCCCGCCTGATGGAGCCGCGCGCGGCCAGCCCGGCACGGCGGCTGGAGACCATCCGGCGGCTGAGCGATGCGGGCATTCCCACCGCCGTGCTCACCGCCCCGCTGATCCCCGCGCTCAACGACATGGAGATCGAACGCATTCTCGACAGCGCCAAGGCGGCCGGCGCCATCGAGGCCGGCTATGTGACGCTGCGCCTGCCGCTGGAGATCGCCGACATGTTCCGCGAGTGGCTGGCCGCCCATTTCCCGGAGAAGGCGCGCCACATCATGTCGCTGGTGCGCGAGATGCATGGCGGCAAGGATTATGATTCCGGCTTCGGCAAGCGCGGCCGGGGGGAGGGGCCCTATGCCTGGACCATCGGCCGGCGGTTCGAGATCGCGGCCCGCCGGCTCGGCCTCGTGGGGCGCGGGCTGAAGCTGACCACCGAGCATTTCAAGCGCGCCACCCAGGTGGGCGAGCAATTGTCGCTTTTCGAGTGAGACTTTCCCGATGACGTCCGCTGCCTCGTCCGTTCCGCCCGCCGCGCCGCCGCTGCGCCTGCATCTGGTGACGCTCGGCGTCGCCGCCCTTCCCCGCGCGATTGCCTTTTATGACGCCCTCGGCCTCGTGCGTCGGGATCGGGGGACGCAGGGCGTCGCCTTCTTCGAGGCCGGCAACGTGGGGCTCGCGCTGTTCCCCCGGCCGGAACTGGCCGCGGATGCGACCCTGGCGGATACCGGGCCGGGCGGATTTTCTGGCATTGCGCTCGCCTTCAATGTCGCCGGGGAGGGGGAGGTGGATGCCACCCTCGCGGCCGCGCAGGCGGCGGGTGGGAGGGTGGTGAAGGCGGGGCAACACGTCTTCTGGGGCGGCTATAGCGGCTATTTCACCGATCCCGACGGCCATGTGTGGGAAGTGGCGCACAATCCCTTCTTCCCCTTCGACGATGCCGGCCGCCTCGTGCTGCCGGACTGAGCGCGACAGAATTCCCCTGCGCGCAGACGATGCGCGCCCGGGGAGGGGCCGGCCGCCTCCGCCGGACAGGTCTCGTCCGCCTGGACCTCACCCCTCCCCGCCTTTTCCCGATGCGGGCGCGGTGACCCGCTGCCGGATCGCGGCGGGTGGCCTTGCAAGGCGCCATGACGCACCGGCCCGAGGCGGGCTAGAGTGGCGCAATGATCCCCCACGCAAGGCGCATCATGGCCTCGTCCTTCACCGTCGTGCCCTTCGCTCCCGCCCATCTGCCCGCGCTTGCCGATCTTTGGGTCGCAACCTGGGCGAAGACCATGCCGGAGATCGATTTCGAAGCGCGCCGGCCTTGGTTCCTGGATCACATCGCCGAGCTGCACGGGCACGGCGCCGAAACCCATGTGGCGCTGGATGCGCCCGCCGGTGCGCCCGCAGGGTTTGTGATCATCGATCCACGCACCGGCTATCTCGACCAATTGGCAGTGGCGCCGGCCCATTGGGGGCAGGGGGCTGCGGAGGCGCTGATGGACGCCGCCAAGCGGCGCGCGCCGGGCGGCATCGCGCTGGATGTGAACCAGGACAATCCGCGCGCCGTCGCCTTCTACAAGCGGCTCGGGTTCGAGATCGCCTCCGCCGGGCAAAATCCCATGTCCGGCCGGGCGATCTGGCGCATGGAATGGCGTCCCGCCGCCTGAACTGCACCTACCCCCGCCCGAACGCGGCCGTGCACAACGGGAAAGTGATGGCGCCCCGCCGCTGCGATCCGCGGTTCTTCGGGCTTATGCTTCGGCAACATCGCACGCAGAACGGAGCCCCCATGCCGACAGACGTCATCGACAATCCGGCCCAGAACCGCTTCGAGCTGAAGGTGGGCGAGGAACTCGCGCTCGCCTATTACAAGCGCGACGGCGACCGGGTCATCCTCACCCACACCGAGGTGCCGCAGGCGCTGTCCGGCCAGGGCATCGGCTCGCGCCTCGCGGCCGGCGTGTTCGCGCATATCCGCGAGGATGGGCACAAGGCGGTCACCCAATGCTCCTTCATGGCGGCCTGGTCTGCCCGCCACCCGGAGGTGGCCGATCTGGTCGTGGGCTGAGGCGGCCTCAGGCCGCCGTGTTGAACTGAAGCGCGGCAAGGCGGGCATAGAGGCCGCCTTTGCCCACCAGTTCGGAATGGGTGCCTTCATCGACGATGCGCCCGTCTTCCATCACCAGGATGCGATCGGCGGAAAGCACGGTCGCGAGGCGATGGGCGATCACCAGCGTGGTGCGCCCTTCCATGGAGCGCTCGAGCGCGGTCTGCACCAGGGTCTCGCTTTCCGCATCCAGCGCGCTGGTGGCTTCGTCCAGCAGCAGGATGGGCGCGGCGCGCAGGATCGCGCGGGCGATCACGATGCGCTGGCGCTGCCCGCCGGAAAGCGTCACCCCGCGCTCGCCCACCAGCGTGTCCCAGCCGTCGGGCATGCGGGTCACGAACTCGTCCACCAAGGCGGCGCGGCCGGCGGCCTCCACCTCTGCATCGCTCGCCGCCGGACGGGCCAGGCGGATGTTCTCACGCACCGTGTCCGCGAAGATCGCCACGTCCTGCGGCACCAAAGCGAGGTTCAGCCGCACCGCGACAGGATCGCAGCGCGTCACGTCGATCTCGTCCAGCAGGATCGCGCCGGTCTGCGGGTCGTAGAAGCGCTCCAGCAATTGGAACACGGTGCTCTTGCCGGCGCCGGACGGCCCCACCAGCGCCACCCGCTCGCCGGGCCGAATGGCGAAGGAAACGTCGCGCAAAGCCGGCGCATGGGGCCGGGTGGGATAGGTGAAACCCACATGGTCGAACCGGATGGCGCCGGAGACCCGGCCGAGCGCCACGGGCGCGGCGGGGGCCTTCACCTTCGGCTCTTCCTTGAGCAATTCGCCGATGCGCTCCGCAGCGCCGGAGGCGGCGGAAACCTCGCCCCACACCTGCGACAATTCTCCGAGCCCGCTGGCCGCGAGAACCGCGAACAGCAGGAACTGGCTGAGCTGGCCTGACGACATGGACCCGTTCAGCACCGATTGGGCGCCCACCCAGAGCACGCCGACCACGCCGGAAAACACCAGGAAGATGATGACGCCGGTGAGCCAGGACCGCGCTGCCGTGGCGCCGCGCGCCGCCTCGAAGGACTTTTCCACCGCGCGATCGAACTGCGCGCGCGCCGAGCCCTCGGCGGTGGAGGCCTGAACCGCGCGCATGGCGCCGATCACTTCGGAGGCATAGGCGGAGGCTTCCGCCAGCGTATCCTGTGCCGCCCGCGAGCGCGCCCGCACCTTGCGGCCCGAGGCGACCAGCGGCAGCACGATCAAGGGAATGACGATCAGCACCAGGCCCGACAGGCGCGGGCTCGTGACCACCATCATGATGACGGCGCCGATGCACATGACGAGATTGCGCAGCGCCACCGAGGCGGAGGAGCCGACCGCCGACTTGATCTGCGTCGTGTCGCCGACCAGGCGCGAGGTCAGCTCGCCGGCCCGCGCGGTATCGAAGAAGGTGCCGTCCAGCGTGGTGAGGCGCGCGAACACGGCGGCCCGCAGGTCCGCGACCACCCGTTCACCAAGCGTGGTCACGAGGTAATAGCGCGCGGCGGAGGCGAGGGCGAGAACGCCCACGACCACGATCAGCACGGCGAAATAGCGGTCGATCAGCCCCGCATGGTCGGCGGCGAAGCCGTAATCGATCATGCGCCGAACGGCGACGGGCATGGCGAGGGTGGCAAGGGCCGCCACGGTGAGCGCGATCAGCGCGCCGCATACCCGCGAGCGATAGCGCAGAATATACGGACCGAGGGCCAGCAGCGGACCGATGCTGCGGCGCCTTCTGGTCGATTTGGAGGGATCGACGGCGGGTTCCAGTGCGGTGTCGGCTTGTGTCAACGGATGCTCTCGGTTATAGACCCGCCTCATTCCCTCAGGAAACGAATTCATACCGCTGCGGGCTTGAATGCTCGGCGCGGCGAGAAGGACGCAACCCATGAAGAGCGACGTTCACCCCGATTACCATTTCATCAAGGTGGTGATGACTGACGGCACCGAGTACACGACGCGATCGACCTTCGGCAAGGAGGGCGACAGCCTTCAGCTCGACATCGATCCGCGCACGCACCCGGCGTGGACCGGCGGCACCCAGCAGCTGCTCGACCGCGGCGGCCGTGTTTCCCGCTTCAAGAACAAGTTCGGCGGCCTGCTCAAGGGCTGATCGCACGGGGTGCGGCGCCGCGTCCTGCGGGGCTCGGTCGCACCGGTGCGCTGGCTTTAAATTCTGCGCGCGGCCCCTTCTGCCGCGCTTTCGCGCCGGCTCATCCGAGCCGGCTTTGCCATGCCTGAAGCGTCGTTCCAGGGCTGGCGGGTTCAGATCTTAAACACGGAATGGGCGGCATCGCGCGAGGCGATCTTCGCCGCCTTGGCCCGTTCCAGCCGGGCGATTTCCTCGTGCAGCAGCGCGACGCGGGCATCGATCTCGTCCACCGACAGGCGGTCCAGATCCGCCGGGGCAAGCACCGGCGTGGGGTTCTGGGCGATGGGGCGGTCGTCGTCCATGGCGCGCACTCCTGGCCGCTGAAACGCTGACGTGCTGAAACGAAGGCATCCCGAGACGGCATGCCCGATCAGGGTCATCGGGGGCGGATAAAAGCCGCTCGCGCCCCGCGCGTCCATCTTTCCGTTTTTTCCCCGCCCCGCATGGGATAGTAGGGCGAACCCCGGTGCTGCCGCGCCGGACGCCCCTTCCCGTCCCGCACCGTCACGGTCGGGCGCCTCCCGCCCCATTCCGGAACCGCGCCATGACACACGCTTCCTCCCTTCCCGCAACCATGACCGCCATCAACATCACCACCCCCGGCGGCCCCGAGGTGCTCGTGCCCGGCGAGCGGCCGGTGCCGGTGCCCGGCGCGCGGGAGATTCTGGTGAAGGTGGAAGCCGCCGGCGTGAACCGCCCCGACGTGGTGCAGCGGCGCGGCCTTTATCCCGCCCCTCCCGGCGCCTCCGACATTCCCGGCCTGGAGATCGCCGGCATCGTCGTGGCCTTGGGAGCCGAGGTGACGCGGTTCAAGCTCGGCGATGCGGTGTGCGCGCTCGTCACGGGCGGGGGCTATGCGCAATATTGCCTGAGCCACGAGGCGACCGCTTTGCCGGTGCCCGAGGGCCTGTCGATGGTGGAAGCGGCGGCCATTCCGGAAACCTTCTTCACCGTGTGGAGCAACGTGTTCGACCGCGGCGGCCTCAAGCGCGGCGAGACGCTGCTGGTGCACGGCGGCACGGGCGGCATCGGCACCACGGCGATCCAGCTCGGCAAGGCATTCGGCGCCACCGTCATCACCACCGCGGGTTCTGCGGAAAAGTGCACGGCCTGCCTCAAGCTCGGCGCCGACCTCGCCATCGACTACAAGACCCAGGATTTCGTCGCCGAGGTGAAGAGCGCCACCGGCGGCAAGGGTGCCAACGTCATTCTCGACGTGGTTGGCGGTTCCTATATCCAGCGCAATTACGAGGCGGCGGCGGTGGAAGGGCGGATCGTGCAGATCGCCTTCCAGGACGGCTCGAAGGTGAACATCGACTTCATGCGCCTGATGCTGAAGCGCCTGACGCATACCGGCTCCACCTTGCGCGCCCGGCCCGTCGCGGACAAGGAAGCCATCGCGAACGCGCTGACCCAGCATGTGATTCCGTTGATCGCCGCCGGTACGGTGCGACCGCTGATCGATTGCACCTTCCCCTTGGAGAAGGCGAGCGAAGCGCACGCGCGCATGGACACCAGCGCGCATATCGGCAAAATCATGCTGACCGTCGCGTGAGCCGACAGCGCCCGTTGATGATGCGCCGCAACAGGCATAGCGTCGGCTATGCCTTGCTCGCGCCGCATCCGAGCGCTAGTCATGCGCGTTCGGCCTGGCGAATAGCCGGGTGCGGAGGTTTGCCGTTGCGTTCTACCATTGTCTTTTGCATCGCACTGTTGGCGGTTCTCGGGCTCGGTGCGCCGGCGGCGCGCGCCGTCGAGACCATCGCCGTCCGTCTCGATGCCAAGGTCACGGACCTCCTGCCCGCCGTCGAACGCCAGCACACCGACAACGACCGCATCCAATTGTCCACAGCGCCGGGCGCCGACGGCATCGTGCGCCGCATCGAGGTGCGCACCACCGACGGCCGGCCGCAGGGCAATTGGGTCACCTTCGCGCTCGCCAACAATACCGACGAGCAGGTCGACCGCCTGATCGTCGCGCCCTTCTATCGCATGGTGGGCTCGGGCCTGTTCTGGCCCGACCTCGGCAATCGCCGCATCCTGTCGCTCACGCCCAGCCAGGGCTTCAAGCCGGAGCGCGAGGCGGCGCCCGATGCGGATGTCTTCACCATCACGCTGGATCCCGGCTCCACCGTCACCTTCGTGGCCGAGCTCACCGGGCCAAACCTGCCGCAGCTCTATCTGTGGGAACCCAACGCCTATAAGGACAAGGTCAACAGCTTCACCTTGTACCATGGCATCGTGATCGGCATCGCCGGCCTGCTGGCGCTGTTCCTGACCATCCTGTTCGTGGTCAAGGGCTCGGTCATGTTCCCCGCCGCCGCCGCGCTGGCGTGGGCGGTGCTCGGCTATATCGGGCTGGATTTCTCCTTCTGGTCCAAGGTGTTCGGGCTTTCGCCCGTGGCCGAGCAATTCTGGCGCGCGGCGGGCGAGGCGATCCTCACCGCCACCTTGCTGGTGTTCCTGTTCGCCTATCTCAATCTCAACCGCTGGCACGTGCGCTACATGCACGTGGCGGCCGGCTGGCTCGCCTTCCTGGCGGCGCTGGTGGCTGTGGCGCTGGCCGACGCGCCCATGGCCGCGGGCATCGCCCGCCTCTCGCTGCTGGCGGTCGCGGTGGCCGGGCTCGGCGTGGTCATCTGGCTGTCCCAGCACGGCTATGACCGCGCGGTGCTGATTATCCCCACCTGGCTGCTGCTGGTGGTGTGGGTGGTGATGGCGGGCCTCACGGTGGCCGGCCTCGTCACCAACGACCTCGTCGCGCCGGCCCTGTCCGGCGGCCTGGTGCTGATCGTCATGCTGATCGGTTTCACGGTGATGCAGCACGCCTTCGCCGGCCTCGGCGCGGTGCAGGGCTCGACCTCCGACCTGGAGCGCCGCGCGCTCGCGCTGGCGGGCTCCGGCTATATCGTCTGGGACTGGGATGTGGACAGCGACCGCATCTACACCTCGCCCGAGGCGGAGGAGGCGCTGGGCCTCAAGCGCCGCTCGCTGGAGACCGAGGCCGCCGGCTGGCTGGAGGTGCTTCATCCCGCAGACCGCGACCGTTTCCGCGCCACCCTCGACGGCATCATCGAGCAGCGACGCGGCCGCATCGACCAGGATTTCCGCCTGCGCGCCATCGACGGCCATTACATGACCTTCAACCTGCGCGCCCGCCCGGTGGTGGGGGCGGACGGCGAGGTGGTGCGCTGCATCGGCACGCTGATCGACGTCACGGGAGAGCGTATCGCCGCCGAGCGCCTGCTGCACGACGCGGTGCGCGACAATCTCACCGGCCTGCCCAATCGCGAACTGTTCCTCGACCGGCTGGACCAGGCGCTCACCTTCGCCAAGATGGACGAGAGCCTGAAGCCGACCGTGATGGTCATCGACCTCGACCGTTTCCGGCAGGTGAATGTCTCGGTCGGCATGGGGGTGGGGGATTCGATCCTGCTCACGGTCGCCCGGCGCCTCATGCGGCTGCTGAAGCCGCAGGATACCTTGGCGCGCATTTCCGGCGATCAGTTCGGCATGATCCTGATGTCCGAGCGCGATCCCGAGCGCATCACCACCTTCGCCGACACCATGCGCCGGTCGCTGCGCGCGCCCATCACCTTCGCCGAGAAGGAGGTGTTCATCACCGCCTCCATCGGCCTTGTCCTGCCCGGCCAGGAGCAGAGCAAGCGCAGCGAGGTGCTGAAGGACGCGGAACTCGCCATGTATTATGCCAAGCGCATCGGCGGCGACCGCATCGAGGTGTTCCGCCCTGCCATGCGCCAGCAGAAGATCGACCATGTCTCGCTCGAAAACGAGCTGCGGCAGGCGTTGGAGCGCAACGAGATCTTCATGCGCTACCAGCCCATCGTGCGCATGCACGACCGGGCCATCGGCGGGTTCGAGGCCTTCATGCGCTGGCGCCACCCCACCTTAGGGGAAATGGCCGCCTCCGATTTCCTGCCCGTGGCAGAAGAAAGCGGGCTGATCCTCGATCTCGGCCTGTTCGCCCTGGAGCATGCGGCGCGCCAGCTCGGCCAATGGCAGCGCCTGGTGCGTGTCGACCCGCCCTTGTTCATGCACGTCAACGTCTCGTCCCGCCAATTGCTGCGGCACGATCTGATCCAGGATCTGAAAGCCGTTCTCGCGCGCAATGCGGTGGCGCCCGGCTCGCTGAAGCTGGAGGTCACCGAGAGCCTGGTGATGGAAAACCCGGAATATGCGGCGGTGATGCTGGCCCGCATCCGGGAACTGGGCGCCGGCCTGTGCCTCGACGATTTCGGCACCGGTCAGTCGGCGCTCGCCTATCTCCAGCGCTTCCCGTTCGACACCATCAAGATCGACCAGCGCTTCGTGCGCGACAGCGCCAAGGGGGCGGCGCGCGCGGCGCGGCCGATCATCGTCGGCTCCATCGTCGCCCTCGCCCATCAGCTCGGCATGGAAGTGGTGGCGGAAAGCCTGGAGAAGGAAGCCGAGGCCACCGAGATGGCGCGCTTTGGCTGCGAATATGCGCAAGGCATCCTGTTCGGCGAGCCGCTGACCACGGAGGAGTGCCGGGCCCTGTTCGAGCCCTCCACCCCCAAGGACCGCCGCCGCCGCGCCGCCGCCGAGTAGGGCGCGTTCCGCATGCGCCCCGGAGCTGTGTTCCCGCCGGGCCGCCGGATGCCCGCGTCAGGCGTGGCCCGCGTCGCTGGAGAGCATGCCGGGATCGATGCCCAGCTTGCGCAAGGCGAGGTCGTATTTGGTCTCGATGCTTTCGCCGAAGATCAGGTCCGGATCGGCGGGGCAATGCAGCCAGCCGTTGGCCTGGATCTCCGTTTCCAGCTGCCCCGGCGCCCATCCGGCATAGCCGAGCGCCAGCACCGCGCTGTGCGGCCCGGTGCCGCCGGCGATGGCCTTCAGGATATCCAGCGTCGCCGTCAGGCAGATGCCGCCATCGATGGGCAAGGTGGAATTCTCGATGAAATAATCCGACGAATGCAGCACGAAGCCGCGCCCCGTCTCCACGGGGCCGCCGCGCAGCACTTTCACGGCCCCGGCGCGCCGCGGCAGCAGGATCCGGGCATCTTCCGGCACCACGTCCAATTGCACCAAGAGGTCAGCGAAATTGATGTGGGACGCCGCCTGGTTGACGATGATGCCCATGGCCCCCTCGTTGGAATGGGCACAGACATAGATCAGGGCGCGGGAGAAACGCTCGTCCTGCATGGACGGCATGGCAATAAGCATCTGCCCGTCGAGGAAATCCGGCGGGGCGCCGAGGGAAAAGGCCTTGCGATCGACCATCATCCTCACAGCCTAACCCGACCCGCCGGATTTGAAAACGGTGAACCGGCCATGGATGCTGCCACATTGGCGCAATCAGAGGTCACATCGTTGTGCCGTCACATGAAAGTGCGCGTCGCCCCTTTGCGCTCGCGGGCGGGAGGCTGTAGGCGCACGGCATGATGTTTCCTCGTCTACCCCTGCTGGTGCTGGCACCGGCCCTTTTCCTGGCCCTCCTCGCGCCGCCTGCGCCGCTGGCGGCGGCCGAAACCCCGTGGAGCAGCGCGCAGAATGCCGATATGCGCCTGATCTCCGGCGCGGTGACGGATGGCGTGGTGGAAGCCGGCGTCGAGATCCGCCTCGCGCCCGGCTGGAAGACTTATTGGCGGTATCCCGGCGACAGCGGCGTGCCTCCCCGGTTCGACTGGAGCGGCTCGCGCAACGTGGCGCGGGTGGAGGTGGCTTTCCCCGCGCCCAAGCGCTTCTCCGATGGCGCGAGCGGCTTCTCCATCGGCTACAAGAGCGGCAGCGTGCTGCTGCCGCTACGGGTGCGGCTCGCGGAACCGGGCCGCTCGGCGCGTCTCGACCTGTCGCTGGATTTCGCCGTTTGCGAAGCCCTGTGCGTGCCGGTGCATGCCGAGGCCAGCCTGGATATTCCCGCCGCCGGCGATGGCCCCAATGCAGCTCTGGCCGCGGCGCGCGCGCGGGTGCCGGCCCCTGTCGCCCTGGGTCCAGGCCCCGCGCCGGCGCTGCTCTCGGCCGAGGTCATCGCGCAAGAGGCATCGCCCGCGGAAAGCAATCCGGGCACCGCCCGTGCTCCGGCGCCGCTGCTGGTGGTGACGGCGACCGTGTCTTCCGAAAAGGCCGACCTGTTTGTGGAAGGCCCCGACAATACATGGGCGCTCCCCCTGCCCAGCCGCACCTTCGGCCCGAACGGGGAAGCCCGCTTCACCCTGGAACTCGACGGCCTGCCTTCCGGGGAGACATGGCAGGGCAAGCAGGTGCGCCTCACGCTGGTGGATTCCGACAAATCGGTGGAGGCAACGGTGCCGCTCAAGGGGAAATGACGGCGGGATGGTGATCGCGACTTTCATCGCGCGGAAATCCCCCTATTCTGCGCCGCATTCGGCCGAAGAGCGCCGATAAGTCTGCGGAGAAACCACCAATGGCAATCCAAATCGGCGATACCCTGCCCGCGGCGACCTTCCGCGTTTCCACGGAAGACGGCCCGGTTCCCAAGACGACCGACGATGTCTTCAAGGGCAAGCGCGTCGTTCTTTTCGCCGTCCCCGGCGCTTTCACACCCACCTGCCACAAGAATCATCTTCCGGGCTATGTTTCGCGCGCGGATGAGATCAAGGCGAAGGGCGTTGATACCATCGCCGTGGTGTCCGTAAACGATCCGTTCGTCATGGGCGCGTGGGAAAAAGCCTCCGGCGCCGATGGGAAGATCGTATTCCTCTCTGACGGCAACGGCGAATTCTCGCGGGCGCTGGATTTGACCTTCGACGGTTCCATGGCCGGCCTTGGCGTGCGCTCCAAGCGTTATTCCATGCTGGTGGAGGACGGCGTCGTGAAGTCGCTCAATGTGGAGGACGTCCCCTCCAAGGCCGACGTCTCCTCGGCGCAGGTCATGCTGGGCCAGATCTGAGCGTTTGCTTCATCGATCCTGTGAATGGAGCCCTCCGGTTCGTCCGGAGGGCTTTTTTATGCGATGATGTCCGGGAAAAGCTCGTCTTCCAGGTGGGAAATCCTGTCCTTCAACTGGAGCTTGCGCTTCTTCAGCCGTTGGATTTGCAGAATATCCGAGCCGGTCACCGCGGTGAGCGCGTCAATGGCGGCATCCAGGTCCCGATGCTCCTGCCGCAGGCGCTCCAGCAGCAATTTCAGCTCCCGTTCCTCGTCACTGGTCATGCCATATCCGTCGCGGTCCGAGCTGCCTTATCTCGCATACCGCACCGCCTCCCCAAGCCGCAAGCCGCACGGCGCCGCAGGCTGGAAGGGCCGCAAAAATAGCCCTTGGACTCTTTGCCGCCTCCATGACAGACTGTCCTTCGTTGTAGACAGGGAGACGAAACACATGTCCGTCCAGTCGCACCTCGAAGAGCTGAAGCGTCGTCACGCAGCCCTTCAGATGGCCATACAACACGAACTCAACCACGCTTCCACAGACCCGCTCAAGGTGGTTGAACTCAAGCGTCGCAAGCTCCTGCTGAAGGATCAGATCGCCCGGCTGCGCGGCGAAGCGACCGTCCACTAAGCTGAAATCAAGCAGACGTCCCGGCTGCGGCGCGCGCAAGCGTCCGGCCGGAAGCGTGGTTCGCTGTGTCCATGACGGGTCTTGGTGCCTTTGCGGGCGCGGATGGGTTCCATCCGCCGGCAAAACCCACTAAGTCCACGCCATGGCCCCACCGCTGATTTCGCTTCAAGACGTCCATCTGCGCTTCGGCGCCACCCCCTTGCTCGACGGCGCGGAGATTTCCGTGTCGCCGGGCGAAAGGCTTTGCCTTGTCGGGCGCAACGGGTCGGGCAAATCCACCCTGCTGAAGGTGGCCGCGGGCCTGATCGAGGCCGACGCCGCCGTTCGCTTCTTCCAGCCGGGCGCCACCGTCCGCTATCTGCCGCAAGAGCCGGACTTTTCCGGCTTCGCGACGACGCTCGCCTATGTGGAAGCCGGCCTCGGGCCGGGCGACCAGGAATACCGCGCCCAGTATCTGCTGGATCAGCTCGGCCTCACGGGAAACGAGGATCCGGCGCACCTCTCCGGCGGCGAAGCGCGCCGGGCGGCTCTGGCGCGCGTGATCGCGCCCGAGCCGGACGTGCTGCTGCTGGACGAGCCCACAAACCATCTGGATCTGCCCGCCATCGAATGGCTGGAAAGCGAGCTGAAGTCGCTGCGCTCCGCGCTCGTGGTCATCAGCCATGATCGGCGGTTTCTGCAAAATCTGGCGCGCGCCACCATCTGGCTGGACCGCGGCACGACCCGACGGCTGGACCAGGGCTTCGCCAGTTTCGAGGCCTGGCGCGACCAGGTGCTGGAGCAGGAAGAAACCGACCGCCACAAGCTCGACCGCAAGATCGTCGCCGAGCAGGACTGGCTGCGCTATGGCGTCACCGCCCGCCGCAAGCGCAACGTGCGGCGTCTCGGCCTGCTGCAATCCATGCGCACGGACCGGCGCGAGGAGCGCCGCGCCCAGGGCAATGTGAAGATCACGGTCACCGAGGCGGAAACCTCCGGCAAGCTGGTGATCGAGGCCAAGGGCATCTCCAAATCCTACGACGGCGCACCCATCGTCACGGATTTCTCCACCCGCATCGTGCGCGGCGACCGCATCGGCATCGTCGGCCCGAACGGTGCCGGCAAGACCACGTTGCTGAAGATGCTCACCGGCGAACTCGCCCCGGACAGCGGCACGGTGCGCCTCGGGGCGAATCTGGAAATCGCCTCGCTCGACCAGAAGCGCGCGGCGCTCGATCCCAACACCACCTTGCGCGACGCCCTCACCGGCGGCGGCAGCGACCAAGTGATGGTTGGCGGCGTGCCCAAGCATGTGATGGGCTATCTCAAGGACTTCCTGTTCACGCCGGACCAGGCGAATTCGCCCTTGTGCGTGCTGTCGGGCGGGGAACGGGGCCGGCTCATGCTGGCGCGCGCGCTAGCCCTGCCGTCCAACATGCTGATCCTGGACGAGCCGACCAACGATCTCGATCTCGAAACCCTCGACCTGCTGCAGGAAATGGTGGCGGATTATCCCGGCACCGTGATCCTGGTCAGCCATGATCGTGACTTCCTGGACCGCACCGTTACCAGCGTGATCGCGGCGGAAGGGGCCGGCGTGTTCACCGAATATGCCGGCGGCTATGCCGACATGGTGAACCAGCGCGGCCACGGCGTGCAGGCGAAGGAAAAGCGCGGCGAGAGCGCCTCGCCCGCGAAGGCGTCGGGAAAAGCGGCCCCTAAGGCCGGCCCCGCCGCCGACGAGGGCAAGAAGCGCCGCCTGACTTTCCACGAGAAGCATGCCCTCCAGACCTTGCCCAAGACCTTGGACAAGCTGCGCACCGAGGCCGACAAGCTGGGCGCCGTCCTGTCCGATCCGGTGCTGTATGAGCGCGATCCCGGCTCGTTCGAGCGCACCTCTGCGGCGCTCGCCAAGGTGCAGAAGGAATTGGACGCCGCGGAGGAGGAATGGCTGCGGCTGGAAATCCTGCGCGAGGAAATCGAGGGCTGAGCCTTCCCGCCCCGCGCAGGGGGCGCCTCAGGCCGCCTTGAGGGTTTTCTCCACATAGCGGCTTTCCTGGGTGCGCCCGCCATAGCCATAGGCGTCCGCCTTCACCTCGCGCACCAGGATATAGCTTTCCGGGTGCAGCGAACCCAGCAGCTCGCCCATCGCGGCGAACACGGCGGCGAGATAGGCGGCCTTCTCGTCCTTGGTGTTGGTGCCGTCCACCACTGCGATATCGAGCCAGAAGCTGGCGCGGCCGGCGTCGGCCAAGCTTCGCCCGCCGACGAACCACATGGCGGGATCGAGGAAATCCACCGCCACCGAGGTGAGGGCCGGATCCTTGCGGAGGATCTTGGCGGTGAGCGCCGAGAGAGTGGACGCGGCCTTTGCGGCCTTTGCGGCATCGCTCTGGCCCGAGAGCTTCAGTTGAAGAATGGGCATGGGGTCAGGTCTCCATGAGGGACGAGAAGACCCTAGCGCGGCGTCTAATTTGAGAAAAATTGATTTATCATGAACGATAATTTCGATATTCTCATAATATGGTCCGCACCCTTGATCTCGAACTCCTTCGCAGCTTCGTTGCCGTCGCCACCCTCGGCTCGGTCTCGGCCGCCAGCGCGCGGGTGGGGCGCTCGCAATCGGCCGTGAGCCTGCAGATGGATCGGCTCTCCGACATGCTGGGCTTCGCTGTCTTGGAACGGCGCGGGCGGGGAGTCGCGCTCACGCCGCGCGGCGCTGCCTTCCTCGACGATGCCCGTGCGCTGCTCGATCTGAACGACCGCGTGCTGGGCCATCATGCGGCCGGCGCGGCCTGCGAGCCGGTGCGCCTCGGCTTCGTGCAGGATGTGGGGGAGGGGGCCTTGCAGCGCATTCTGGAGCGCGTCTCCGCCGTGCTGCCGGGCGCGCCGCTAACGGTGCAGGTGGCCTCCACCGGGCGCCTGATGGCGGGGCTGAAGGCAGGCAGCCTCGATCTTGCGGCGGGGTTTCGCGGCGAAAGCGATCTTCCCGCCCTGGACCTGGCGCGCGAACCCATGGAATGGCTCGGTGCGCGCAACCTGCGCCTCGCCGCCGACGCACCTGTGCCGCTGCTGGTGTTTGAGGCGCCGTGCGTGTTCCGGGATGCGGCGATTTCCACCCTCAACGCGGCGGGGCGGGCATTCCGCATCGCCTTCACCAGCCCGAGCCTTCCGGGGCTGCTGGCCGCCGTCGGCGCGGGAATCGGGGTCACGGTCCGCACCGCCCGCGCACGGCGGGCCGATATGGTGACGCTCACGGGTCTCGGCGCGGCGCCGTTGCCGTGCGTGGATGTCGCGCTCTACGGACGTGCCGAGAGCCTGTCTCCCGCGCTGGTGCTGGCGCGAGAGGTGATGCGGGAAGAATTGCAGCGCGAGCGGCCGCTGTTCGCCGCCGCGTGAGTCCCGGCCGCGCTTCACGCGGTCAGTGCTGGTGCTCCATCGCACCCATCCCGCCGCCCGTGGGCGCGCCGGCGCCGATGCCGCGCACGTCGAACACCACATCCACCGTGCCGGCCTTCTCGAAGGTCAGCGTGCCCTTCACGCTCTCGCCTTCCTTCAACGGCTGCTTGAGATCCTGCAGCATCAAATGATAGCCCCCAGGCGCCAGCGCGACGGTGGCGCCGGGGGGAATCTCGAGGCCGCCGGAAACCGGCCGCATGGTCATGACGCCGTTGTTCATGCTCATCTCGTGGACTTCGAAGCGGCCGGCCCGCTCAAAGGAGCCGCCCACCAGCTTGTCCGCCACAGTGCCCGTATTGGTGATCTTCAGATAGCCGCCGGCCACTTTCGCGCCGCCGGGGGTCGCGCGGGCCCAGGGCTGCTCGATTGTAAGGGTGCCGACCTTGACGGCGGTGGCTGCGGCTGCGGCGGGCGTGTTCGCTGCCGCGAGCTTCAGCGCGGGCGCCGGACGCGACGGCAGGGGGGCGCCGTCCTTGGGGATTTCCGACCAGTCGGCGCTTGCGCCCTCGCAGGTCTGCAGCACAGGGAAATACAGCTTGGTCGCCTGCGCCTGGGGGGCAAGATAGGCGATGAAGACAAACTCGTCATAATACGCATTGGGCAGATTGCCGCCGGACCAGGTGATGGTCTTCACCCCTTCCTTCACCGGCCCGCCGTGCATCACTTCATAGGTCTTCTCATAGGGGCCGGTCTCCAAGGCGAGGGTCCAGCCGGCCTTGGGCTGCGGCTTCACCGTGACGACGCCTTCGGGAATGCTGACCTTGATCGCTGTGGTGGCGGCGTCGCCGCAGCCGTGCGGCACTTTCAGCACCCCCTTGTAGGAGGTGCCGGAGGTGGCCTGTCCCTCGGCCAGGGTCACATGGGCCGAGGCGGGGCCGGCAAAGGTCACGAAAAAAGCGGCGGCAAGGCCGAGGGGCGCGGTGCGCGCGAACGAAATGGACATGGAACGTCTCCCAACGGGTCTGAGAATCTGCGGGCAGGCTCAAACGGCGCAGGGAGGTCCTCGGGCGTGGAAGGGGCGGGAGTTATGGCGCGCGGGGCCGGCGGCCGGGCGCTCCGCAAACAGGATCGCGGTGACGCGCGGCGCCGGCTCCAGGCGCGCGGCCTCCCCGCCCGGCATCGCGAGCGGTGCCGGGCTGGCGAGGCAGCCGACCACGCAGCACAGGTTGATGTGCGGGGCCTCGGCCGGGGAATCCGAATGGGTTGAGGCAAGCCCGGCGCACATGGCGCTCCAGGGATCCGGCGCCGTCGCGGCATGCTGCGCCGCCGCCGCGGAGGCGAACACCATTTGCAGCAGCAGCGCATAGGCGAGCGCGAGGCGGAGAGCCCACCCCGCCACGGTCGATCTTGCACTGCCGGACCCGCTCATGATCTTGCCATAGGCTGCCCCGCGCGCGCCGGCAAGCGCGGCGGCGCCGCAGGCTGGCCGTTCGGGAAAAACGATGGCACCTTGCGGGCCGGGGATGGAGGGAGGCGCGCATGGTGTTCTGGGTTCCCCTGATGTCGTGGGGCCTTGCCCTGGCGCTCGCGCTCCTCGCCGTGGCGCGGGCGCCGCGCCCCTTGCCGCCCGGCTTCGTTGCGGACCGGCTGTTGCGCTACCTCTTTCTGGTGCCGCTGGGGCTCATGGGGCTGTGGGCGTTCCTCGGCCATGTGTTCTTCGCGGCCGAAGCGGCGCGCGCCATCGGCTGGGCGCCGAGCCCGTTCCAGTTCGAGGTGGGCATGGCCAATCTCGGCATTGGCGTCGCAGGCGTGATCGCCGCCTTTTATGGCAACTGGGGCTTTCGTCTCGGCGTCGCCGTGGTGGCTTCGGGCTTCCTGGGCGGGGCGGCGGTGGGGCATGTGGTGCAGATTGTCGAGACCGGAAACCTTGCGGCCGGCAATGCCGGCCCCATTCTCTATACGGACATTCTCACGCCCCTCACCCTCCTGGTGCTGCTGGCGCTCACCCGCCATACCGCGCGCGGCTGAGTCCGGCCTCCGGGCACAGCGAGCCGCCCCATGACCGAAGACGCCGAGCGCAACCGCTTCTCCGCCCGCGCCGCCCGCTACGCACGGGTAGGCGCCAATGTGGGGGGCGTCGCGGCGCGCATGGCCGGCACGCGGCTGTTCGGGCTCGACAAGGCGGGGGAGGGAAATGCGGCCGCGCTGGCTGCGGCGCTGGGCGGGTTGAAAGGCCCGCTGATGAAGGTGGCGCAGCTCATGTCCACCATTCCCGACGTGCTGCCGCCCGAATATGCCGCCGAGCTTCAGAAATTGCAGAACGACGCGCCGCCCATGGGCTGGGCCTTCGTGCGCCGCCGCATGATGGCGGAGCTGGGCCGCGACTGGGAAAGCCGCTTCGCCTCGTTCGAGCACAAGCCGGCCGCCGCCGCCTCCCTCGGGCAGGTGCATCGCGCGGTGGCACTCGACGGCGAGGAACTGGCCTGCAAGCTGCAATATCCCGACATGCAGGCGGCGGTGGAGGCGGACCTCAGCCAGCTGGATCTTCTCTTCTCGCTCCACCGCCGCATGGATCCGGCCATCGACACCCGCGAGATCGCTGGGGAGATCGGCGCGCGCGTGCGCGAGGAGCTGGACTATCGCCGCGAGGCCAAGCACGCCGCGCTTTATGCCCTGATGCTAGACGGGCAAGAGCATGTGCGCGTGCCAAGCGTGCGCAGCGATCTTTCCACCGGCCGCCTTCTGACCCTGCATTGGCTGGAGGGGCAGAAGATTCTCGGTTTCACCGAACATCCGCTGGAAGAGCGCAACCGATTGGCGCGCGCCATGTTCACCGCCTGGTGGCTGCCGTTCAGCCGGTTCGGGGTGATCCACGGCGATCCGCATCTCGGCAATTACACCGTCTTTACCGATGAAGCCGGTAGGCCGGGCGGCATCAATCTGCTGGATTACGGCTGCATCCGCATCTTCCCTCCGGCTTTCGTCGCCGGGGTGGTGGACCTCTATCGCGGCCTGCTCGCGAACGACGAGGCGCGGGTGGTCCATGCCTATGAGACCTGGGGCTTCAAGGGCCTCAAGCGCGAATTGATCGACGTGCTGAATATCTGGGCGCGCTTCATCTATGGGCCGCTCATGGATGATCGCGTGCGCACCATCGCCGACGGCGTGGCGCCCGGCGAATATGGACGGCGCGAGGCGTTCCGGGTGCATACCGCGCTGAAGCAGCTGGGGCCCGTGACGGTGCCGCGCGAATTCGTGTTCATGGATCGCGCGGCCATCGGTCTCGGCGCGGTGTTCCTGCACCTGAAGGCGGAGCTGAACTTCCATCGCCTGTTTGAAGAGGCGATGGCGGATTTCAGCCTGGACGGGGTCGCATCGCGGCAGGCGGCGGCGCTGGCGCAAACCGGCTTGGGATAGGCGCGCCTCAGTTGGCGGGCGCTGCCGTACGCGAGAGGACGGAGGCGGTTCCGGCCGAAACGCCATCTCCGGGTGTCGCCGTTCCCGCGCCCGTCGGACTCTGGGCCGGCGCTGGGGGCAAAGCGGGAATCGGCGTGTTCGCGGCGGTCTGCGGCTTGCTCGCCGCCGGCGCCGGCTGACCGGCCACCGGCGCCGACATGCTGGGCGTCGGCGAGGCGAGGCCGGGTGTTGCGGCCTTCGGCGCATGGATGCCCTCAGGCGGCGCCACCGCGATGGCGCCGGGATTTTCCGCCGTATCGGGCGCACCATCGTCGACCGCATCGCCGTCGGCCGGCGGCACGGCGGGCGCCGCTATGTCCGGACCCGAGGTGCTGGCGATCTCGCTGTCGGCAGGCCGGGGCTTTGGCAGCGGAGCGCGCGCCACCGGCTGGGTGCGTGGCTGGGGTGCGCCATAGGCGCCTTGTGGCGGAGGGCCCCCATAGGCCCCTTGAGCGGGAGGGGCGCCATAGGCGCCCGGCGGGGCGGCGCCATAACCAGGTGCCGGGCCATAGGGTCCGCCGGGCGGCCCGAACATGGAGGGATCGGCCGGCTGCACCAGCCCCGAATAGGCGTCCACCGCGAGGATCAACGGGCCGCGATCATCCACCGCGTCGATCATATAGGTGCGCCCGCGCAGCACCGGCCGCCCGACCCGGCCATAGCCGAGATTGAGCACGATGGAGCGGATCTCCTGCGGTGGCAGCATCACCGTTCCGGTCGTATAGCCCGGCGGCGCGCGATAGATGCGCGGCATCTCCGCTGGCGCGCCATAGACCGTGGGCGGATATGGATAATATTGCGCCCGCGCCGGTTCGCCCGCGAGCGTTGCCGCGCCGCCGACAAGTGCAAGCAGGCCCAATGTGGAGCGCCGCCTGGCGCTGGAAGGGAGGCAAAAGGGCATGGATGTTCTGCCGAAAAGCTGCATCTGCGCACCAAGCCCGCTCAATGAGGCACCGTTACGACCATATGCGGGCGCAAGCGTGCGCGAGGCTTGCCGAATGTTTCCGGTGTTGCGCGCCTCCAGCGCACGTTCGCGGAACGTGCTCTACACTTTTGTTCAGACGCGTTTTCTTAACGCAAAACCGGAATCCACTTTTGCTGAAAACGCTATAGCCGGGCGGCGAAGGCGTGCCCGGCCTCCCTCACATCAGCCGCAGCCCCTTCAGGCTGGCGTGGCCGTCGCGCCCCACGATGATGTGGTCGTGCACGTCGATGCCCAGGGGCTTGGCGATGTCGATGATCTTGCGCGTCATGTCGATGTCGGCGCGCGAGGGCGTGGGGTCGCCCGAGGGGTGGTTGTGGCACAGGATGATGGCGGTGGCCGAGAGTTCGAGCGCCCGCTTGACCACCTCGCGAGGATAGACCGGCGCGTGATCCACGGTTCCATGCTGCACCACTTCGTCGGCGATCAGCTGGTTGCGCTTGTCGAGAAACAGCACCCGCACCTGCTCGCGCTCGGCGAACGCCATGGAGGCGCGGCAATAATCGAGCACCGAGCTCCAGGAGGAGAGCACCGGGCGCCGCTTCATCTGGCCTTTGGCGAGGCGGTGGGCGGCGGCCTCCACGATCTTCAGCTCGGTGACGATGGCATCCTTCACGCCGGGGATCTCGGCGAGCAGCGCGGCCGGCGCGGCGACCACCTCGGCGAAGGAGCCGAAGCGCTCCACCAGGGCTTTGGCGAGCGGCTTCACGTCGCGCCGGGGCACGGCGCGGAACAGCACCAGCTCGAGCAGTTCATAATCCGCCAGCGCCGTGGCGCCGGCCTCGCGGAATCGGGCACGCAGCCGATCGCGATGCCCCAGGAAATGGGGACCCGCTTCGGCGATGCCATCCTCCGGCTCCCCCGCCATGGTCAGGCCGGCAGATAGGGCGGCTTGTGATAGCCCTTCGGGCTCAAGGTGAAGATCTCCACGCCGGTCTGCGTGACGCCGACCGTATGCTCGAACTGGGCGGACAGGGAGCGGTCGCGCGTCACCGCCGTCCAGCCGTCGGACAGCACCTTCACATGGGGCCGGCCGAGGTTGATCATCGGCTCCACGGTGAAGATCATGCCGGGCTTCAGTTCCGGTCCCTCGCCGCGCCGGCCCACATGGACGATGTTCGGCTCGTCGTGGAACACCTGTCCGACGCCGTGGCCGCAGAAATCGCGCACCACGCTCATGTGCTGGGGCTCGACGAAATCCTGAATCGCCGCGCCGATGTCGCCCACATGGCCGCCCGGCTTGATGGCCTCGATGCCGAGCATCATGGAATCATAGGTGACTTCGATGAGCCGCTCGGCCCGGCGGGGAATTTCGCCGATGGCATACATGCGGCTGGAATCGCCGTACCAGCCGTCGACGATCAACGTGACGTCCACATTCACGATATCCCCTTCGCGCAACGGGCGCGGGTTGGGCATGCCGTGGCACACGACGTGATTGATGGAGGTGCACACCGAATAGCGATAGCCGCGATACATCAGTGTGGCGGGCAGGGCGCCATGGTCCATGGCGAACTGGAAGATCAAATCATCGATCGCGGCGGTCGAGACCCCGGGGCCGACCATCTCGGCAACCGCGTCCAGCGCTTGCGCGGTCAGCTGTCCGGCCTTGCGCATGCCCTCGAAGGCGGCGGGGCCATAGAGCTTGATATGGCCGGTTTTCCTGAGCGGCGCTTGGGCCGCTTCCACATAGGTCATCGCATTGGTCCTGGACCGGCGCGCATCGCCAGCATTGATTGCGTTTGCGTCAGATTTAGGCCATGCGGCGCGCAAAGCAAGTGTCCGTGCGCCCTTGCATGCCGCCCGCGCCTCCGGTGCAGGCTTCACCCCAGCATGGGAATGGCCCGGTCCACCGCGATCCCGCCGGCATCCAGGCGGCAGGCGAACGCGAGCGCTTCCACCCCGGCCGCGCGGGCAAGATCGAACGCCGCGCCATAGGCGGGGTCGATGTCGCGGGCGATGGACACGCTCTGCGCCGAGCCGATCTGGCACAGATAGACCATCACCGCCCGCGCCCCGGCCCGGGCCTGGGCGGCCAGCTCGACCAGATGCTTGGTGCCGCGCGCGGTGACGCAATCGGGAAATTCGGACAGGTGGGGACGACGCATGAGGTGCACGTTCTTCACCTCCACGAAGCAGGGCGGGCGCCCCTCGCCCTCCAGCAGCAGATCGATGCGGCTGTTGAGGCCGTATTTCACCTCGCGCCGCAGGCTGGCGTAGCCGGCAAGTTCGGGAATGGCGTCGGCCAGGATCGCATCGGCCACAAGCGCGTTGGGATGCATGGTGTTGACACCCACCAGCTCCAGCCCGGCGCCGAAGTCCGCTTCCACCATTTCCCAGCTCAGCGGCAGCTTGCGCGTGATCACGGGGGAGCGCGAGAGCCAGACCCGCGCGCCGGGCGTCGCGAGCCCGCTCATGGCACCGGAATTGGCCACATGGACGGTCGTCTCGCTGCCATCCGCCAGGACCACATCGGCAAGGAAGCGCTTGTAGCGGCGGATCAGGGTCGCAGGCTGGAGGGCGGTGGGAAAGCGCATCAGGCGCGGGTGTCGCTGCGGCCGGCGAGGCAGAACAAGGTCTGCGTGCCGCTGGCGCAATGGGTGCGCTTCCCTTGGGCTTCAGCGAACACGTCCACCCGCGTGATGGTGAGGGTTCGGCCAGACTTCAGCACCTCGCCCAGGGCGATGAGCTGTTCGCCCCGGCCCGGCGACATGATGTTGACCTTGTATTCCACCGTGACCACGCTCGAATCTGCGGGAAACAGGGTGAATGCGGCATAGCCGCCGGCACTGTCGGCGATCGCGCCGATGGACCCGCCGTGAAAATAGCCGTGCTGTTGGGTCAAGCCTTCGGCGAAAGGCAGGATCACTTCGACCCGCCCGGGCTCCACGGTTCCGAGCCGCGCCCCAATCGTCGCCATGAATGGCTGGCGCGCGAAGCTTCCGCGCACACGCTGCTCGAACTGCGGATCGAGCGGGACGAAGGCGGGAGCGGCGGGGGCGATCATGCGAAGGGTCCCGGAAGTCTGTTCCGGGACCCTCTTACATCATTCGCCGCCGGGCGCACGTCCCCGCGCGCGTCTCATTGCACGAAGATGTTCTTCAACACGCCAATGCCGTCGATAGCGATGTCGATCTCGTTCGACGGATCCTTCATGGAGCCGACGCCCACCGAGGTGCCGCAGGCGATGAGATCTCCGGGGTTCAGCGTCATGTCCTGCGAGAGCAGGGCGACCAGCTGGTGCGGCGGGAAGATCATGTCGGCGAGCGGATAGTTCTGCCGCTCGGCGCCGTTGAGGATGGTGCGCACGCTCGCGCTTGCGGGTTCGAACGCGGTCTCGATCCAGGGGCCGAACGGGCCGTACTCATCGAAGCCCTTCGCGCGCGCCCATTGCGGGAAGGTCGGATCCTTGTTCAGGATGTCCGCCGCCGTGATGTCGTTGACGATGGTATAGCCGAAGATGTGGGCGGCCGCCTCGTCTTCCGAGATATTGCTCGCGGTCTTTCCGATGACGATGCCGAGTTCGCCCTCATAGACCGTCTTGCCGGAATAGGCCGGCGGGCGATGTACGATACTGCCCGGCGCGGCGACCGAGGTGGTGGCCTTGAGCAGATAGAGCGGCTCGGCCGGCTCGGCGACATTCAGCTTGGCGGCAAGCCCGTGGAAATTGTTCCACAGCGCGATGATCTTGGTCGGCACGCTCGGGGCTTCGAGCGTCACGGCCGAGAGCGCCAGGCTCTCGCCGGTCGGGGTCGCTCCAGCGAACATGTCGCCCTGGTGCACGGCGATGGCCTCGCCCTCCAGCGTGCCGAACCCGGTGCTTCCGTTCTTCGTGAAACGGACCCATTTCGCCATCTGGCGGCTCCTGACATGAGATGAGGGGGGCCGGCCGCACGGGGTCGCTGCGCGCGCCCTGGCCGACCGTTCAATGAAGGTCCGCGCGGTGAGGCCGCGCGGAAATTCGATCAGCCCTTGAGGACTTCGACGAGGGTCTTTCCGAGGCGTGCGGGCGAGGGGGAGACGCGGATGCCGGCCGCTTCCATGGCCGCGATCTTGTCTTCCGCACCGCCCTTGCCGCCCGAGATGATCGCGCCCGCATGGCCCATGCGGCGGCCCGGAGGCGCCGTGCGGCCGGCGATGAAGCCAACCATCGGCTTCTTGCGCCCGCGCTTGGCCTCGTCCGCGATGAACTGCGCCGCGTCCTCTTCCGCCGAGCCGCCGATCTCGCCGATCATCACGATCGACTCGGTCTTCGGATCCGCCAGGAACAGCTCCAGCACGTCGATGAACTCGGTGCCCTTCACCGGGTCGCCGCCGATGCCCACCGCGCTGGTCTGGCCGAGGCCCTCCTGCGAGGTCTGGAACACCGCCTCATAGGTCAGCGTGCCCGAGCGCGAGACCACGCCCACCGAGCCCTTCTTGAAGATGTTGCCCGGCATGATGCCGATCTTGCATTCGCCGGCCGTCATCACGCCCGGGCAGTTGGGCCCGATCAGCCGCGACTTGGAACCGGAGAGCGCGCGCTTCACCTTCACCATGTCCAGCACCGGGATGCCCTCGGTGATGCACACGATGAGCGGGATTTCCGCGTCGATGGCTTCCAGGATCGCGTCGGCGGCCCCCGGAGGCGGCACATAGATCACGGACGCGTCGGCGCCGGTGGCCTCGCGCGCCTCGATCACGGTGTCGAACACCGGCAGGCCGAGGTGGGTGGTGCCGCCCTTGCCGGGCGAGGTGCCGCCGACCATCTTCGTTCCGTAGGCGATCGCCTGCTCGGAATGGAAGGTGCCGTTCTTGCCGGTGAAGCCCTGGGTGATGACCTTGGTGTTGGCGTCGATAAGCACGGACATCACGCAGCTTCCTTCTTCACCGCGCCCACGATCTTCTGCGCGGCGTCGTCGAGGTCATCGGCGGGGATCACATTCAAACCGCTCTCACGGATGATCTTTTTCCCGAGGTCCACGTTCGTGCCTTCGAGCCGCACGACCAGCGGCACCGAGAGCCCCACATCCTTCACCGCCGCCAGCACACCTTCCGCGATCACGTCGCAGCGCATGATGCCGCCGAAGATGTTCACCAAAATGCCCTTCACGGCCGGATCGGCGGTGATGATCTTGAATGCCGCCGTCACCTTCTCCTTCGTGGCGCCACCGCCGACATCCAGGAAGTTCGCGGGCGCAAGTCCATAGAGCTTGATGATGTCCATGGTGGCCATGGCGAGGCCCGCGCCGTTCACCATGCAGCCGATGGTGCCGTCGAGCGTGATGTAGTTGAGATCGTATTTGGAGGCTTCGATCTCCTTCTCGTCCTCTTCGCTTTCGTCGCGCAGGGCGGCGACGTCGGGATGGCGATAGAGTGCGTTGCCGTCGAAGCCGACCTTGGCGTCGAGCACCTTCAGCTTGCCGTCCTTGGTGACGACCAGCGGATTGATCTCCAGCATCTCCATGTCCTTTTCCACGAACGCCGTGTAGAGGATCGCGGTGAGGGCCTGGGCCTGCTTGGCGAGATCGCCGGTGAGCGCCAGCGCGTCGGCGACGCGGCGGCCGTGATGGGCCTGGATGCCGGTGGCGGTATCAACCGAGAAGGTCACGATCTTCTCGGGCGTATTGTGGGCCACGTCCTCGATGTCCATGCCACCCTCGGTGGAGACGACGAACGACACCCGCGAGGATTCCCGGTCCACCAGGAGGGAGATGTAGAACTCCTTCTCGATGGCTGCGCCCTCTTCGATATAGAGGCGGTTCACCTGCTTGCCGGCGGGGCCGGTCTGGATGGTGACCAGGGTGTTGCCCAGCATCTCGCGCGCCGCGGCCTTCACTTCGTCGGGGGTGCGCACCACGCGCACGCCGCCCTTGGCGCCGGCGGGCAATTCCTTGAACGTGCCCTTGCCGCGTCCGCCGGCGTGGATCTGGGACTTCACCACAACGACGAGGCCACCGACCTCTTTCGCGCCGAGGTCGCGCGCGGCCTTCTCGGCCTCTTCGGGGGTGAAGGCGGGAATGCCGCGCGAGACCGGCGCGCCATAGTCGCGAAGAATGGCCTTTGCCTGATATTCATGGATGTTCATGAGGGCGTTCCCCCTTGGGTGAATGGGCCGCGTTGTTCGCGGCTCCGGCTTTCGACGCGGTGCGCGGCGGGCCGGGATGGGTGCCGGCGGCGTGACGCGCCCGGCGGACGAGGGTCATAGTGGGCGTGCGCGCGGCCCCGCCAAACCGGGCCTCTGCCGTTGAGAGGGCCGGACCGCAGGCTCAGCCTGCCGGCCCGGCGACGCGCCGTTCTCGTCCCGTTCCCCGCGCCGTCGGCGCAGGGCAAGTGCCGCAAATCGAGACCCCCTGCACGGAGGTCCGAACATCCCGCCGAGGCGCGTGCCGCGAGCGGCGCGCCGGGACGCGGGAAAAATGGTCCAGCAGCGCGGCAACGCAGTCTGCGGAACATGAATGCATCAAAGAACGGTGCGAAAGGTGCGCGGGCAGCGCATCGCGTCCCGTCCGGGTGGGCGATCTGATCGAAAGAGGGGCGGCGCACGCCGGCGCGCCGCCCGGGAAGGCCGAAGCCTTCGGTTTGGAAAGAAGCCTCAGACCGCGCGGGCGGCGTGGAGCTGCTTGATCTGCTCTTCGCTATAGCCGAGCTGGGCCAGCACTTCGTCGGTGTGCTCGCCGAGCAGCGGGGAGCCGGTGATCTCGACCGAGGTGTCCGAGAACTTGATCGGGCTGCCGACGGTGAGGTACTTGCCGCGCTCTTTGTGATCGACTTCCACGATCGTACCGCTCTCGCGCAGGGACGGATCCTCGGCGATTTCCTTCATGGTGAGCACGGGCGCACAGGGGATATCGAACTTGCGCAGGATATCCACCGCTTCGAACTTGGTCTTGTCCGACAGCCAGTTCTCGATGAAGGCGAAGATGTCGAAGATCTTGTCCTGGCGGGCTTCGGCGGTGTTGTAGGCCGGATCGGAGATCCACTCTTCCTTGCCCAGCGCCTTGCAGATGGGTGCCCAGGCATGGCCCTGGATGGTGAAGTAGATATAGGCGTTGGGATCGGTCTCCCAGCCCTTGCACTTTAGAACCCAGCCGGGCTGGCCGCCGCCGCCGGCATTGCCGCCGCGGGGAACCACGTCCGAGAACGTGCCGTGCGGATACTGGGGGTATTCCTCCAGATAGCCGACGCGGTCGAGGCGCTGCTGGTCGCGCAGCTTGACGCGGCACAGGTTGATGACGGCGTCCTGCATGGAGACGGCGACCTTCTGGCCCTTGCCGGTCTTGTTGCGGCCGTGCAGGGCGGTGAGGATGCCGATGGCGAGGTGCATGCCGGTGTTGCTGTCGCCCAGCGCAGCGGCGGACACGGTCGGAGGGCCGTCCCAGAAGCCGGTGGTGGAGGCGGCGCCGCCGGCGCACTGCGCGACGTTCTCATAGACCTTGAGGTCTTCGTAATGATGGCCGTCGCTGAAGCCCTTGACGGAGGCGACGATCATGCCGGGGTTCAGCTCGTTGATGTGCTCCCAGGTGAAGCCCATGCGGTCGAGCGCGCCGGGGCCGAAGTTCTCCACCAGCACATCGGATTCTTTGATGAGCTTGGTGAGGACTTCCTTGCCTTCGGCAGTCTTGGTGTCGAGCGTCAGCGAGCGCTTGTTGCTGTTCAGCATGGTGAAGTACAGCGCGTCCGCATTGCTGATGTCGCGCAGCTGGGAGCGGGTGACATCGCCCGAGCCGGGACGCTCGACCTTAATCACGTCCGCGCCGAACCAGGCGAGAAGCTGCGTGCAGGCCGGGCCGGCCTGGACGTGCGTGAAGTCGATAATCTTAATGCCTTCGAGTGGCTTGCTCATGATCGTCGAATTCCCTTTCGAGCGTTTGACTTTATTCCTGGCCCTCTACGCCCAATTGGCTCCAGCCAGGAAGTGAAAACCTCCCCCGCTTCGGTCGTTCAACCTTTCGCGAAGAAGGGGCGCTAGTTTTGGACTAGCTTATTTTATCCCATTACTGTGTCCTGCCGCTCCAAACGGCGCGACGGAGCTGGAATTCTTCAACATCTGGCGCGAGGGCGGCCGGCTTCGATGCGCAGGATGACAGCGCAAGGCGGGGCCGGCCGCGGAAAGGCAGGGTGGGCGTGGCGGACACGCGGCCGACCGAACCCGGGCGGAGCCCGGCTGGGACCGTGCGCGGTGCCGATGCGATGATCGCGCCGGCGCAGGGTGCCGCGAATGCGGCCTGGATCACATGCGAGTGCATCGTCTCACTCTCTCGGCGATAATCGCCACCTGTCCCTTGCCGCCACCCGAAGGTGCCGGCCACTTACCTGGTACCAGATGCCCGTTCCGGCTGGCCGGCCCGGGCTGACATTCACGGCAGCGCAGCCCTTCGGACCCACGCTGCCGCATGCGAAACCCTATTCCGCAGCCTGGCGGAACGGCTCACCGACCGCACCCGACTGCTTCACGACCGCGATCCGGTCGGCATCGAACCCGAGGACATTGGCGAGCACATCGTCGGTATGCTCGCCGAGCAGCGGCGAGCGCTCCACCGGCACGTCATTGTCCGACAGCTTGATCGGGTTGCCGACCGTCAGGTACGTCCCGCGCACCGGATGCTCCACCTCCACCAAAGTGCCAGTGGCATAGAGCGACTTGTCCTCGGCGATCTCCTTCATGGAAAGGATCGGGCCGCAGGGGATGTCGTATTTATTGAGCACTTCCATGGCCTCGAACTTGGTGTGGGCCATGGTCCAGGCTTCGATGCGGGTGAAGATCTCGTTGAGATGCGGAAGGCGGCCGGCGGCGGTCGCGTAGTCCGGGTTGGTCTTCCAGGTCGGCTCGCCGATCACGTCGCAGATCTTCTCCCAGACCGGGGCCTGGGTGATGAAATAGAGATAGGCGTTGTCGTCGTGCTCCCAGCCCTTGCAGCGCAGGATGCGCCCGGGCTGGCCGCCGCCGGAATCGTTGCCGGCGCGGGGGACGGTGTCGCCGAACGGAATGTCCTCGCCGAACTGGCTGTATTCGCGCAGCGGGCCGCGCGCGAGGCGCTGCTGGTCGCGCATCTTCACGCGGCACAGGTTCAGCACGCTGTCCTGCATGGCGCAGAGCACCTTCTGCCCGCGGCCGGTGTGCTCGCGCTGGAACAGTGCGGTGACGATGCCGAGGGCGAGGTGCAGGCCGGTGCCGCTGTCGCCGATCTGCGCGCCGGTCACCAGGGGCAGGCCGTCGCGGAAGCCGGTGGTGGAGGCGGAGCCGCCGGTGCACTGGGCGACGTTTTCGTACACCTTGCAATCCTCGAACGGGCCGGGGCCGAAACCCTTCACGGAGGCCACGATGAGGCGCGGATTAAGTTCCTGGAGGCGCTCCCAGGTGAAGCCCATGCGGTCCAGGGCGCCGGGGGCGAAATTCTCCACCAGCACGTCGCACACCTTCACCAATTCCTCGAGGACGCGCTTGCCCTCTTTGTTCTTGGTGTCGAGCGTGATGGACCGCTTGTTGGAGTTCAGCATGGTGAAATAGAGGCTGTCGGCATTGGGCACGTCGCGCAGCTGGGTGCGCGTCACGTCGCCCTCGCCGGGACGCTCAACCTTGATCACATCCGCGCCGAACCAGGCGAGCAATTGCGTGCAGGTCGGTCCCGACTGGACATGGGTGAAATCGAGAATACGGACACCGTCCAGAGCCTTGGCCATCTCTTCCTCTTTTCCTCTCCGCGCGCGCCTTAAGCAACGCTTGGTCTTGTTCGTTGGTTATCGACGCGGGTGAAGGGGATGGGCGGGACCTTCGGCCCCGCCCTGCTCTCGCGAGATCGGCCTACTTCTTCTTCACCACGCTTTGCGGGTTCAGATTGCCGATACGTCCACTTTCGGTGCCGGCGGCGGGGTCGATCACCGCATTGATGAGGGTGGGTTTGCCGCTGTCCATGGCTTCGTCCACCGCGCGCTTCAGCTCGTCCGGGGTCGTCACATTGACGCCGACGCCGCCGAAGGCCTCCATCATCTTGTCGTAGCGGCTGTCCTTCACGAACACCGTGGTGCCGGGATCGCGGCCGGTCGGGTCGGTGTCGAGGCCGCGATAGATGCCGTTATTGTTGAAGATGACGATGCAGACCGGCAGGTTGTAGCGGCAGATCGTCTCCACCTCCATGCCGGAGAAGCCGAACGCGCTGTCGCCTTCCACCGCCAGAACCGGCTTGCCGGTCTCGATGGCGGCGGCGATGGCGAAGCCCATTCCGATGCCCATCACGCCCCAGGTGCCCACGTCCAGGCGCTTGCGCGGCTGGTACATGTCGATGATGCCGCGGGCGAGGTCGAGCGTGTTGGCGCCCTCATTGACCAGGATCGCGTCGGGCCGCTCCTTGATGACCGTCCGCAGCGCGCCGAGGGCGCCGTGGAAGTCCATGGGAGAGTAGTTCTTCATCAGCCGCGGCGCCATCTTGGCGATATTGTCGTCGCGCTTGGTGACGATGGTCTTGATCCAGTCGGCCGGCGGCGCCTGCCAGGTGCCGTCGATGCCGGCGAGCAAGGCGGAGACCACGGAGCCGATGTCGCCCACCAGCGGCGCGACGATCTCGACGTTGGAATCCATCTCCTTCGGCTCAATGTCGATCTGGATGAACTGCTTGGGCGCATCGCCCCAGGTCTTGCCCTTGCCGTGGGACAGCAGCCAGTTGAGGCGGGCGCCGATGAGCACCACCACGTCGGAATCCTTCAGCACGGTCGAGCGCGCGGCGCCGGCCGACTGGGGATGGGTGTCGGGCAGCAGGCCCTTGGCCATGCTCATGGGCAGGAAGGGGATGCCGCTCTTCTCGATGAATTCGCGGATCGTGTCGTCAGCCTGGGCATAAGCGGCGCCCTTGCCGAGGATGATGAGCGGGCGCTTGGCGCCCTTCAGCACGTCCAGCGCGCGCTTCACGGCGTCGGCGCCGGGGATCTGGGCGGGGGCGGGGTCGATCACCTTCACCAGCGACTTGGCGCCGGCTTCCGCGTCCATCACCTGCGAGAACAGCTTGGCGGGCAGGTCGAGATAGACGCCGCCCGGACGGCCGGACACCGCGGCGCGGATCGCGCGGGCCACGCCGATGCCGATGTCGGCGGCGTGCAGAACGCGGAACGCGGCCTTGCAGAGCGGCTTGGCGATGGCCAGCTGGTCCATCTCTTCATAATCGCCCTGCTGCAGATCGACGATTTCGCGCTCGGACGAACCCGAGATCAGGATCATCGGGAAGCAATTGGTGGTGGCGTTCGCCAGCGCGGTCAGGCCGTTGAGGAAGCCCGGCGCGGAAACCGTGAGGCAGATGCCCGGTTTCTTGGTGAGGAAACCGGCGATCGCGGCGGCGTTGCCGGCGTTCTGCTCGTGGCGGAACGAGACGACGCGGATGCCTTCGGCCTGCGCCATGCGGCCGAGATCCGTGATCGGAATGCCCGGCACGCCATAGATGGTGTCGATGCCGTTGAGCTTGAGCGCGTCGATGACGAGATGGAAACCATCCGTCAGCTCCCGCTCCGTGCCGGCTTCGGCGGTATTCGCGTCGATGACCTGTGCTACTGCGGACATTCCGCTTCCTCCCGGAAAATCTTTGGCTGTACCGATTCGGTTGTGGAGTCCTAAAGCGCGCTTCCCGCGCCCCGCTCAGGACGAACCTTCATGATGCGACCGCACTCGTCCAAACTGACGAAACGGAGGGCGCCGAACTGGCCTCGGGGCTGCTCGCGCCCAATGGCCTCGCTCTTCATGATGCCCGTCGTTGACATATCGCGTCTCCTTGCGATGTCCAATTTTCCCGGTCCGCCGGCGGGCGGCCTATTCGGGAAAAACCCCGTGTTTCTCGACGTGGGCCGCAAGGCCCAGCGTGTGTTCGCGCACCAGCCGCTCCGCGAGCTCGGGGTCGCGGCTTTCCAGCGCGCCGATGATCGCCGTGTGCTCGCGCATGGAGGTTTCCAGCCGGTTCTCCTGGCGGATGGAAACCGCGCGGATCGCACGCATGTGAAGCAGCAGGTTCTGCGTCATGTCCACGATCAGGTTGCACCCGCCCATGCGGATGATCGCCTGGTGGAACGCAATATTGGCCTGGGAATATTCGTGCGTATGGGCGTGTGGCGGTTCCTGTTCGAAATCGTTGAACAGGCGGCGCAGACCCTTGAGATCCGAGGCGCTCGCGCGGGTCGCAGCGAGGTGGGCCGCCATGCCTTCGAGCGCCGCCCACACGGTGATCATCTCGAGAATTTCGCGTTTTGTCTTGCGCACGACGAAGATGCCGCGCCGCGGAACGGAGCGCACGAAGCCCTCTTGCTCCAGCACCGTCATCGCCTCGCGAATGGGGGTGCGGCTTACGCCCAGATCTTCCGAGAGCTGGCGCTCGTCGAGCCTGAATTCCGCGGTCGAACCATAGATGTCCATCTCGGTAATGGCCCGCTTCAGTGCGTCATAGGCCAGCATGCGCAAGCTCGAGGAGGCGCCAAGCGGCTCCACGTTGAGCTTTGGTGTGTCGGCGACCTGATGCACGACCGTTGTTCCCTTCCCTGTGGCCTGCGCCTTCTGGCGGGCGCGCGCCGTCGGTGAAATACTGTGTACTGTATGCTAGCTGGGGGTGCAATACCCCCGAGACGGCGAAACATTGCTGCGGTGCAACGACTTCAGGGGTTGGGCTGCGGCGGAAGAACCCGCAAGCGCCTCGTGCTTTGGCGGTTTGGCGAAGGGTGCGCCACGGTCCAATCCGCAAAGCCGCTTGGCAGCATGACCGCGCGCTGCGGCCGGAGTGAGGCGTTTGCGCCTTTGTGCCCCGGTCGCGCATGTGTTCGGCTACGGCCTGCGAGGAAAGCCGGCGGCGGGCCGCCGGCTTTCTGGGGTCGGGTTCATTCCGCCGCGGCGTGCTGGGTTCCCTTGGTCATCCGCGCCTTGATGGCGCTGATGGCCGGCCAGAACAGCATGACCAGGGCGAGGGTCACGATGGAGCCCACCAGCGGGTTCGACCAGAAGATGGAGAGATGGCCTTGCGAGACGAGCATGGCCTGGCGGAACGAGCTTTCCGCCATGTCTCCGAGCACCAGGGCGAGCACCAGGGGCGCCAGCGGATAGTCGAGCTTCTTGAACACGTATCCGATGACGCCGAAGATCAGCATCACGGCGATGTCCAGCCCGGCATTGTGCACCGTGTAGGCGCCGACCGCGCAGATCACCAGGATGATCGGGGCGATCACGCTGAACGGAATGCGCAGAATGGCGGCGAACAGCGGCACCGTGGTGAGCACCACGATCAGGCCGGCGATATTGCCGAGATAGATCGAGGCGATCAGGCCCCACACGAAATCCTTCTGTTCGACGAACAGAAGGGGACCTGGCTGCAGGCCCCAGATCAGCAGGCCGCCGAGCAGGACCGCCGCGGTGGGGGAGCCGGGAATGCCGAGCGTGAGCATCGGCAGCAGCGCGGAGGTGCCCGCCGCATGGGCCGCCACTTCCGGCATCACGACCCCCTCCAGCTCGCCTTTGCCGAAATTGCTCCCGTTCTTGGAGAATTTCTTGGCGAGGCCATAGCTCATGAAGGAGGCAGGGGTCGCCCCGCCGGGGGTGATGCCCATCCAGCAGCCGACGATCGCCGAGCGCAGCATCCCAAACCAATATTTCGGCAATTGCGCCCAAGTCTGGAACACCACCTTCGGGTTGATCTTGGCGCTCTTGCCCTTGAAGGCGAGGCCTTCTTCCATGGTCAGGAGGATTTCGCCCACGCCGAACAAGCCGATGACCGCCACCAGGAAGTCGAAGCCGCGCAGCAGTTCCACCGACCCGAAGGTCATGCGCAACTGCCCGGTCACGGTATCGATGCCCACTGCCGCCAGGGCAAAGCCCAGAGTCATGGCCGCCAGCACCTTGAAGGGTGATTCGCGCCCCATGCCCACGAACGAGCAGAAGGTGAGCAGATAGACCGCGAAGAATTCAGCGGGGCCGAATTGCAACGCGAACTTGGCGATCACCGGCGCCAGGAAGGTGATGAGCAGAACGGCGAAGAAGGCGCCGATGAAGGAGCCGGTGAAGGCTCCGGTCAGCGCCTCGCCCGCCCGGCCTCTCTGGGCCATGGGGTGCCCGTCGAATGTTGTGGCAACGGACCAGGGCTCGCCTGGAATGTTGAACAGGATCGACGTGATGGCGCCGCCGAACAGGGCGCCCCAATAGATGGAGGAGAGCATGATGATCGCCGAGACCGGCGACATGGAAAAGGTCAGCGGCAGCAGGATGGCGACGCCATTGGCGCCCCCGAGGCCCGGCAGTACGCCGATCAGCACGCCCAGCGCGATGCCGACGAACATGTAGACGATGTTCATCGGATCGGCGAGGACGGAAAAACCCCCGATGAGTGATGTGAGCGCTTCCACGGATTTCCTCCCCTCGGCCCCGGCAATTGTTGCCTGGACATGCGGGTGTTGTGTTTTTGGCGGCGGATGCGGTCGGGTCGGCGTCGCGGCTGAGTCCGGACGGCGCGGGACCTGCGGATTGGCGGGCGCCCGATGCGCGGGCGGCCGCGATCAATAGCCGAGCGCTGTTTCCAGCGGGCCCTTCGGCAGGGGCACCAGGAACCAGATTTCGAACATCACGAACAAGGCCAGCGGAACGCCGATGGCGACCGGGAGGATGATGGGCAGCTTGTACTTCCCGAGCCACCACATGAAGAAGGCGATGAAGATGGCCGAGGCAAAGTAAATGCCGATAAAGGTGATCAGCACCGTGTAGACGATGGTGGGGACAAGAACCTTCAGCACCTGGATGAAGGGTTCCCGATCAACGAAGTTGGTCAGGTCCGGCGTCTTCGTGATGAGGTTCTGCACCAAGGTGCCGATACTGGCGATCATCATGATGAGGCCGATGTAGAAGGGGAAGTACCCGGCCTCGGGACCATCGCTGGCCCAGCGGGCGCCGACGCGCCAGCTATCGGCCATCACCACCACGGCCACCACCATGAAAAGCAGCGCGACGACCAGGTCCATGGATCTGTTTGAGACGGTCTTTTCTGATTTCTCGACGTTCATTGACATGCTTAACCTCCCTTGGATGGGCATCGCCGCCGATGGGGTGCCGGAAAGGCGCAGGCCTTTCCGGCGGTCCGTCACTTGGCGATGAAGCCTGCCTTTTCCATGAGGGTGCGATGGGTATCGGCAGCTTTGCCGAGCCAGGCCTTGTATTCCTCACCGGTCAGGGCCGAGGTGTTGAACGCGCCCTTCTCCATGAAGTCCGCCCAGTCGGTCGTCGCGCGCACGCGCTTGAACAGGTCGACATAATAATCGACCTGTTCCTTGGTGACTTTGGGGGGCATGAAGATGCCGCGAAGCATCAGGTATTCGATGTCGAGTCCGCCTTCCTTGCAGGTCGGAATATCACCCCAAGACTTGCCGTCGGTGATCGGCGTCTTGTAGGCGAGGCGCACGTCATCGAAAACGCACAGCGGCTTGAGTTCGCCGGCGCGCCATTGCGAGACCGCCTCGATCGGGTTGTTGACGGAAGAGGTCACATGCCCACCCACCAGCTGCGCGGCCACGTCTCCGCCGCCCTTGTAGGGGACGTAAATGAACTTGGCGCCGGTCTTCTGCTCGATCGCGGCGGTGATGATCTGGTCTTCCTGCTTGGAGCCGGTGCCGCCCATCTTGAATTCGCTGCCGGGCGCGGCGGTTTTCAGGGCTTCCAGATAGCCCTTCACGTCCGAATAGGGTGCCTTGGCGTTCACCCAGAGAATGAATTCGTCGAGCGCCAGCATGGAAACCGGGGTCAGGTCATCCCACTTGAACGGCACGCCCGTGGCGAGCGGCGTGGTGAAGATGTTCGACAGAGAGATGATGATCTTGTGCGGATTGCCCGCCGAGCCCTTCATGTCGAGAAAGCCTTCGGCACCGGCGCCGCCCGACTTGTTAATGACCACCATCGACTGGGTCATCAGATTGTTTTTCTGGATGATGCCCTGGATAACGCGGGCCATCTGGTCGGCACCACCGCCGGTGCCCGCCGGAACAATGAATTCCACATTCTTTGTGGGTTCCCACGCGAGCGCGGGCAGGGGCGACAAAGCTGCCGCGGCGGCCAAAACGGCCGCGAATTGCTTCACGGAACTGGCTAGGGCCAAACGCATTCGTTTTTCCTCCCGAACGTCCGCTTTCTTAAGTAAGCGGATCACCTTCCCTAAGGTACTGACGTAGCTGCTTTTATTGCCGCTCTGGCTAGGAGCGGATGATTGAAGAGTATATTGTATGTCAAAGGCGCGCAATTGAAATTGACGTATCGGCATATCGTGCGCTGAATACTTGTGATCAATATAAAAAATACAATATGCCAATAAGCCAGAGGGCGGGCGCGGTTTTCAGCCCTGCGTTTTACGTTGAATGCCGCGTGCACTGCAGCAATCGCGCGGGCATGCGCCCGCGTCCGGACGGAAAATTCCATCCGGCCGCCGGTAAAGACAAGTGGGAAAGGGCGCCCTCAGCGATAGGCGATGAATTCCGGTGGCAGCACCTCGTCCGCGCCTGAATACAGGCGGGTCATCTGCTCGGCGGCGGAGGCCACGCGTCGTCCCAATCGCTGGATGCGATCGTCGCTCATGCGCACCGCCGGGCCGGAGACCGAGACCGCTCCGATCGGCTCTCGCCATTCATTGAAAATGGGGGCGGCCACCGCCCGCATGCCGAGGGTATGCTCCTCGTCATCGATGGCGAATCCGCGCGCTTCGATCCCTCCGACGTCGTCCATCAGCGAGCGCTCGGTGCGATGGGTGCGGACCGTGAACGCTTCGTAGCGCATCTGGGCAAGGCAGGCGCCGCGGAACGCCGGGGTCGCGACGGCGAGGATGCATTTTCCCGCGGCTGTCGCGTGCAGGGGCAAGCGGGCGCCGAGCCGGAAGAAGGCGCGCACCGCCGAATGACCCTCGGCCTGCGCCACCACCACGAGTTCATTGCCGTCGAACATGGCGAGATTCACCGTCTCGTCGGTTTCATGCAGCAAGCGCCGGATCACCGGACGGCCGATGTCCGGCAGTTTGCGGATCCGCAGATACGCCGCGCCGATCCGGAACAGGCCGAGGCCCACGGTCCAAAGGCCGTTCTCATGGTCGTGGTTGACCAATTGGCGCTTCTGCAAGGTCGCCAGTAGACGATGCACGGTCGAGGCCGGAAGATCCGCCGTCTTGGCGATGTCCGACAAGCTCATCCCATCGGCTTCCGCAAGCACGCGCAGCAAGGCGACGGCGCGATCGAGGGACTGAACTTCGCCCCCCGCATCCGGAGCGGTGGAGGCGGGGCGGCCCCGGCGGCGGGGCAGGATCTCGGACTCTGGCATGGGTAAACTGGCCCAATTCATTGGCTCCGTGACGGAAGCCAGCGACCGGCACCTTACAGCGAAATGGGCCTGCGGCGAGCGGATGTGACAATTTTCCACATTCTGGAAATATTTCTCATAAATATCATGAAATAGGATTTGACGACGGCATCTGTCGTCTGATTTCCTGGCATACATTATACGGCATTCGAGTGCGAAGCTCGAGGCAGGGGAGGGCAGCGCCATGAAGGTTTGCATTTACGGGGCGGGGGCCATCGGCGGGTATCTGGGCGTACAGCTCTCGCTGGCGGGCGCAGAGGTCAGCCTTGTCGCGCGGGGCGGGCATCTGGAAGCGATGCAGCAGAATGGCGTCAAGCTATTGATCAATGGAGAGGAGCGCGTCGCTAAGGTGCGCGCAACCGACGATCCCGCCGAACTCGGCCCGCAGGATTATGTCTTCATCGCCCTCAAGGCGCATTCGGTGCCGAGCGTGGTGGACCGGATGCGGCCGCTGCTCGGCAACGACACCAGCGTCGTGACCGCCGTGAATGGCGTGCCCTACTGGTATTTCTACAAGTCCGGCGGCGCCCTGGAAGGCCGCACGCTGGAAAGCATCGATCCGGGCGGCAAGCAGTGGGACGTTCTGCGCCCTGAGCGCGCGATCGGCTGCATCGTCTATCCCGCCACCGAAGTGGTCGCTCCCGGCGTTATCCAGCACGTCTATGGCGACAAGTTCCCGATCGGCGAACCCTCGGGCGAGAAGAGTGCCCGCGTGGAGCGTCTGAGCGAGATGATGACCAAGGCCGGCCTTCGCGCGCCGGTGCTGGACAATATCCGCGACGAATTGTGGCTGAAGCTATGGGGCAATCTCTGCTTCAACCCCATCAGCGCCCTGACCCATGCGACCCTTGATGTGATCGCCTCCGATCCCGATACCCGGGCGGTCGCCCGGTCGATGATGATCGAGGCGCAGACCATCGCGAACCGGCTGGGCGTCAACTTCCGCGTGGATGTGGAGCGCCGCATCAATGGCGCCGGCGCCGTGGGCGCGCACAAGACCTCCATGCTCCAGGACCTGGAACGCGATCGCCCGATGGAGATCGATCCCCTGGTGACGGTGGTGCAGGAAATGGGACGTCTCGTGGATGTGCCGACCCCCACGCTCGACGTGGTGCTGGCGCTGGTGCGTCAACGGGCGGCTGTCGCCGGCCTGGGCGGTCACCTGTCCTGCCCGCCTCTCACGGCAGCGGATCTCGCGTCCGCAAAGGCCGTCACGCACTGAGCCTCGGCAGGGACCGGGCTGGCGTCAGCCCGGTCTTGCTATCAAGGATTGCCCTGGGCTGCGTGCCCAAACCCGCACCCGGGGCAAGACGGGCCTCGTCGCGGCCAGGGCCGGGCGGAGCACCGGCGCCGGGGCCCGTCATTTTTTCCGCTGCCCATTTGGGCGCATCACGCCTCCCTCCAGAGCCTCTTGGGCCGGTCCGTGTTTCGGGCCGGCCTCTCTTTTTGCTGCGGAGGGGATGGGAAGAATTGGCCACGCCGATCTTCATCAAGGCGGGCAACGGTCTAGAACTTGGGGTTAAACGGGCTCCGGAACATCTCCGAGCGCACGCTTGCGCCCGGTGGTTGGTTGGTTCGGAGCGTCACTCGACAGCCATGGCCACCGGCGCGCCGCTGCGGCCGAAGTCGCCGGCATTGAGCGCGACGCCGGTGAGGGCATAGCCAAGGACGAGGACGGCAAATACGGCAATGCGCTTCAGCATGACGGATCTCGTAACTGAATTCTGGTCACCAAGTGGGCCTCGGCTGGCGACACGGTGCCGCCACACTGGTTCTCATTTGGTTAAACCCGGCTCGTCGGAAGGCTGCGCCCCCCGTCCGCTTTTCAAGGTGGTTAATGTCGCAAACGTGCGACTGGTTCCTACCTTTCTGCAACGCAGCGTGCAACTGCGCGAAGCGCTGCCGTCCACACCCGCCTGGACAGGAGCGCGCGCCCCGTCTAGACCCGCGCGAACCTCCCGCACCGCAAAGATTTCCGATGCTCCGTAAACTCTATGATTGGGTGATCGCCTATTCCGCGCGCCCGTCCGCGCCCTGGGCCCTGGGCGTGGTTTCCTTCGCGGAAAGCTCCATCTTTCCCATTCCGCCGGACGTGCTGCAGGTGCCCATGACCCTGGCCCGGCCGGACAAGGCCTGGACCTATGCGCTCATCGCCACCTTGTCCTCGGTGGCCGGCGGATTGGTGGGCTACGCCATCGGCGCGCTGCTCTATGACAGCGTCGGGCAATTCCTCATCAATCTCTATGGCTACGGCCAGAAGGTGGAGGGCTTTCGCCAAGCCTATGCCCATTACGGCCATTGGGTGATTCTGCTGAAGGGGATTACGCCGATCCCCTACAAGCTCGTGACCATCACCTCGGGATTCGCTGACTACAACCTGTTCTGGTTCCTGGTGTTGTCGCTGATCACCCGCGGCGCGCGCTTCTTCCTGCTGGCGGCGCTGCTGCGCTATTTCGGGCCGGCGGCGCGGGAATTCATCGAGAAGCGGCTCGGCCTTGTGACGCTCGGGCTTCTGGCGGTGGTGGTGATCGGCCTGCTGGCGGCGGCCTATCTGATGTGAGCGGAAAGCGCCCCCGCCCGGATCACGGGCGGTAGGCGCATTTTCCGCGCGAACGCCGCCCGCGCCGGCGTGCGGAAAATGGTTCATGGGAAACATCGGCTTGGTGCGGACGAACGGCGGTTCAAAGCCACACGTCCGCGCTTCGATGCGCGACTAATCCGCCGTTTCGGTGAAAATTCAACAGAGCCGAATTTCGGCGAAAATCCCGCCCGGCCGATGCGCCGTTTCCGGCGCGCCGATGCCGCGCCCTTGGCCTGCCGCTCAGCGCGGCAGGGTGGTTTCGCCCATCAGGTCCTTGTCGATGGCGTGCGCGGCCTGGCGGCCCTCGCGGATGGCCCACACGACCAGCGACTGGCCGCGCCGCATGTCGCCCGCTGCATAGAGCTTGGGCACGGAGGTGAGATAGGAGGTTTCGTCCGCCTCCACATTGCCGCGCTTGTCATAGGCGACGCCGGACTGATCCAGCATGCCTTCGTGCAGCGGCGCGGCGAAGCCGATGGCCAGGAACACGAGGTCGGCGCGCAGCACGAATTCCGTGCCGGGAATGGGTTGGCGGCGCTCATCCACGCGCACGCACTTCACCCCGGTGACGCGGCCGTTGCGGCCCTCGATGCCGAGGGTGGCGCAGGCGAACTCGCGCTCGGCGCCTTCCGCCTGGGAGGAGGAGGTGCGGAACTTGGTGGGCCAATAGGGCCACACCGCCAGCTTGTCCTCCTTCATGGGGGGAACCTGGCGGATATCGAGCTGGGAGACCGAAAGCGCGCCCTGGCGAAACGCGGTGCCCACGCAGTCGGAGGCGGTGTCGCCGCCGCCTACCACCACCACGTGGCGGCCGGCCGCCAGGAGGGGATGCTCGCGGCCCACGTCCTCGCCGCCGACGCGGCGGTTCTGCTGCACCAGATAGGGCATGGCGAAATGCACGCCCTCGAACTCCTGGCCCGGCAGGCGGGGATCGCGCGGCGCTTCCGAGCCGCCGGCGAGCAGCACGGCGTCGTAATTGTCGAGCAGTTCCTGGATCGGCTTCGTGACGCCGACGTTCACGCCGTAATGGAAGGTGACGCCTTCCGCCTCCATTTGGGCGATGCGGCGGTCGATGTGCGCCTTTTCCATCTTGAAGTCGGGAATGCCGTAGCGCAGCAGGCCGCCGGCCTTGGGCTCGCGCTCGAACACATGCACATCGTGGCCCGCGCGGGCGAGCTGCTGGGCGGCGGCGAGGCCGGCGGGGCCGGAGCCGACCACGGCCACCGCGCGCCCGGTCTTCACCTGCGCCGGCTCGGGCTTGATCCAGCCGTTCTTCCAGGCCTTGTCGGCGATCGCCTGTTCCACCGTCTTGATGGTGACGGGCACGTCTTCCAGGTTCAGCGTGCAGGCTTCCTCGCACGGGGCGGGGCAGATGCGGCCGGTGAACTCGGGGAAATTGTTGGTGGAATGGAGGTTGCGCGCCGCCTCTTCCCAATCGCCCTGGTAGACGAGGTCGTTCCAGTCGGGGATCTGGTTGTGCACCGGGCAGCCAGTGGGACCATGGCAGAAGGGAATGCCGCAATCCATGCAGCGGGCGGCCTGATTTGCCACCTCGGGGTCGGGCAGGGGCAAGGTGAATTCGCGAAAATGGCGAATGCGGTCGGATGCGGGCTGATACTTCTGCTCGCGCCGATCGATCTCAAGGAACCCCGTAACCTTACCCATTCGATCCCCTCCAGGAGCCGCGTCGCGCGCCCGGCGCCGATAGCTCCATTACAAGAATTGTTCCAGCTTGAGGACTCCGCTTTTGCGGCATGCGACCCCAAAGCCCTCTCCCGCGTGCGGGGGAGGGTTGGAAGGGGGCGCCGCGCCGCGGCGGATGTCGTGCTGAGGGCCGCCGGAAGCTGTCTTGCTTCCGCGGCCCCCTCACCGCCCTACCGCCCACGCGGGACAGGGGCGGGACTGCGGAAACTTATTCCGCGGCCTGAAGACCGCGCCGCTTCTCCATTTCACGCAGGGCGCGCCGGTATTCCACCGGCATCACTTTCACGAACTTGCTCCGATAATCGGCCCAATTGTCCAGAATGGTCTGGGCGCGGGTCGAGCCGGTGTAGTGCAAGTGCTTGGCGATCAACTGGTGCAGGCGCTCCTCGTCGTGGCGGGACATATCGCCCTGCACGTCGATGCGGCCCTTGAACTCCAGATCGCCGCCATGGTGGTGCAGCCGTTCGAGAAGGTCTTCCTCCTCCTCCACCGGCTCGATATCCACCATGGACAGATTGCAGCGCTTGGCGAAGCTCTTGTCCTCGTCCAGCACATAGGCGACGCCGCCGGACATGCCGGCCGCGAAATTGCGTCCGGTCTGGCCGATGACCACCACGATGCCGCCCGTCATATATTCGCAGCCATGGTCGCCGGTGCCTTCAACGACGGCGACTGCCCCCGAATTGCGCACGGCGAAGCGTTCGCCGGCCACGCCGCGGAAATAGCATTCGCCATCGGTGGCCCCGTACATCACCGTATTGCCGACGATGATGGAATTCTCGGCGACGATGGAGCTGTTGGCCGGCGGGCGCACCACGATGCGGCCGCCCGAGAGCCCCTTGCCCACATAGTCGTTCGCCTCGCCCACCAGGTTGAGGGTCACGCCGGTCATGAGGAAGGCGCCGAAGGCTTGTCCCGCCGTGCCGTGGAGGTTCACCTCGATGGTGTCGTCCGGCAGGCCGGCGCCGCCATAGCGCTTGGCCACCTCGCCCGAGAGCATGGCGCCGACGGAGCGGTCCACGCTGCGGATGGGGCTTTCGATCACCACCTTCTCGCCGCGCTCCAGCGCCGGCGCCGCCTCGGCGATGAGGGTGCGGTCGAGCACCTTCTCGATCGGGTGATGCTGGCGCTCATTGTGGCGGATCGAGACATCGGCCGGCATGTTCGGCTGGGCGAAGATGCGGGTGAAGTCGAGGCCCTTGGCCTTCCAATGGTCGATGGCCGGCTGACGGTCCAGCGCATCCACCCGGCCCACCATCTCTTCCACGGTGCGGAAGCCGAGCTGCGCCATGATCTCGCGCATCTCCTCCGCGATGAAGAAGAAATAATTGATGACGTGCTCGGGCGTGCCCTTGAAGCGCTTGCGCAGCACCGGGTCCTGGGTCGCCACGCCCACCGGGCAGGTGTTGAGGTGGCACTTGCGCATCATGATGCAGCCCGCCGCGATGAGCGGGGCGGTGGAGAAGCCGAACTCGTCGGCGCCCAGCAGCGCGCCGATCACCGCGTCGCGGCCGGTGCGCAGCCCGCCGTCCACCTGCAGCACGATGCGGCCGCGCAGGCGATTCGCCACCAGCGTCTGCTGGGTCTCGGCAAGGCCGATCTCCCAGGGCGAGCCGGCGTGCTTGATGGCGGTGAGCGGGGAGGCGCCGGTGCCGCCCTCGAAGCCGGAAATGGTGATGTGGTCGGCACGCGCCTTGGCGACGCCCGCGGCGACCGTGCCCACGCCCACTTCCGACACCAGCTTCACCGAGACGTCCCCCGCCGGGTTGACGTTCTTCAGGTCATAGATGAGCTGCGCCAGATCCTCGATGGAATAGATGTCGTGGTGCGGCGGGGGCGAGATGAGCCCGACGCCGGGGGTGGAGTGGCGCACCTTGGCGATCACCGCATCCACCTTGTGGCCCGGCAATTGGCCCCCCTCGCCGGGCTTGGCGCCCTGCGCGACCTTGATCTGCATGACGTCGGAATTGACCAGATATTCCGTGGTCACGCCGAACCGGCCCGACGCCACCTGCTTGATGGCCGAGCGCATGGAATCGCCGTTGGGGAGCGTCTTGTAGCGCTCCGCCTCCTCGCCGCCCTCGCCGGTGTTCGACTTGCCGCCGATCCGGTTCATGGCGATGGCGAGCGTGGTGTGCGCCTCGCGCGAGATGGAGCCGAACGACATGGCGCCGGTGGAGAAGCGCTTCACGATCTCCGCCGCCGGCTCGACCTCGGAGAGGTCCACGGGCGCATTGCCGATCTCGTCCGCGTCGCGCAGGCGGAACAGCGAGCGGATGGTCAGCAATTGCTTCTCGTCCGGCGCGTTCATCATCTTCGCGAAGGCGCGGTAATGGTCCTGCGCATTGCCGCGCACGGCATGCTGGAGGGTCGCGACGCTGTCCGGCGACCAGGCATGCTCCTCGCCGCGGATGCGGTAGGCATATTCCCCGCCCACATCCAGCGCGAGGCGATAGACCGGCGCGTCGGAGAAGGCGAGCTTGTGCCGGCGCACGGTCTCTTCCGCGATGCCGGAGAGGCCCACGCCCTCGATGGTGGTGGCGGTGCCGAAGAAATACTTCTCCACCAGCTCGGAGGAGAGGCCGACCGCATCGAAGATCTGCGCGCCGCAATAGGATTGGTAGGTGGAGATGCCCATCTTGGACATCACCTTCAGCAATCCCTTGTCCACCGACTTGATGAAGCGCTTGACGATCTCGGTCTCGTCCACCTCCTCGGGAATATCCTCCTTCATGCCCAGCAGGGTCTCGAAGGCGAGGTAGGGGTTGATGGCTTCCGCGCCATAGCCCGCGAGGCACGCGAAATGGTGCACTTCGCGCGCTTCGCCGGTCTCCACCACCAGGCCCACCGAGGTGCGCAGCCCGGTGCGGATGAGATGATGATGCACCGCCGCCGTCGCCAGCAGGGACGGGATCGGGATGCGGTCCGGCCCGGTCATGCGGTCGGACAGGATGATGATGTTGTAGCCGCCGTGGACCGCCGCCTCGGCGCGCTCGCACAGGCGCTCCAGCGCGCCTTCCATGCCGGCCGCGCCCTTGTCGGTCGCATAGGTGATGTCGAGCGTGCGGGTGTCGAACCGCTCTTCCATGAAGCCGATGGAGCGGATCTTCTCCAGGTCCTCATTGGTGAGGATGGGCTGGCGCACTTCCAGGCGCTTGCGGCGGGCGTTGCCTTCCAGATCGAAGATGTTCGGCCGCGGGCCGATGAACGACACCAGGCTCATGACCAGTTCCTCGCGGATCGGGTCGATGGGCGGGTTCGTCACCTGCGCGAAATTCTGCTGGAAGTAGGAATAGAGCAGCTTCGACTTGTTGGAGAGCACGGAGATGGGCGTATCCGTGCCCATGGAGCCGACGGCTTCCTGCCCGGTCACCGCCATGGGGGCCATGAGCAGCTTCAGGTCTTCCTGGGTGTAGCCGAAGGCCTGCTGGCGATCGAGCAGCGACACGTCGGTGCGCACCTCGCGCGCCTCGACCTTGCGCAGGTCTTCCAGCACCAATTGGGTGCGCTTCAGCCATTCCTTGTAGGGATGGGCGCGGGCGAGCGAGGTCTTGATCTCCTCGTCGGGCACGAGGCGACCTTCCACCAGGTCCACCAGCAGCATCTTGCCGGGCTGCAGGCGCCACTTGGTGACGATCTTCTCCTCCGGCAGGGTGAGCACGCCCATTTCGGAGGCGAGCACGATGGTGTCGTCGCTCGTCACCATGTAGCGCGCGGGGCGCAGGCCGTTGCGGTCGAGGGTGGCGATGATCTGGCGCCCGTCGGTGGCGACGATGGCCGCCGGCCCGTCCCACGGCTCCATGAGGGCGGCGTGATATTCGTAGAAGGCGCGCCGCTCCTCGTCCATGAGCGGGTTGCCCGCCCAGGCCTCGGGCACCAGCATCATGGCCGCGTGGGGCAGCGAATAGCCGCCCTGGGTGAGGAATTCGAGCGCATTGTCGAAGCAGGCGGTGTCCGACTGGCCTTCATAGGAGATCGGCCACAGCTTGGAGATGTCGGCGCCGAACAATTCGGTGTCCACCGACGCCTGGCGGGCCGCCATCCAGTTCACATTGCCGCGCAGCGTGTTGATCTCGCCGTTATGGGCGACCATCCGGTAGGGATGGGCCAGCGGCCACGCCGGGAAGGTGTTGGTGGAGAAGCGCTGATGCACCAGCGCCAGCGCGCTCTCGAAATCGGGATCGTGCAGGTCGGGATAATAGGCGCCCAGCTGATCGGCCAGGAACATGCCCTTATAGACCAGCGTGCGGCAGGACAGGGACACCGGATAATAGCCGGCCGTACGCGGGTCCTTCGCGTCATAGATGACGTTGGAGATCACCTTGCGCAGCACGAACAGGCGGCGCTCGAACGCGTCCTCGTCGGCGATGCTCTCGCTGCGGCCGAGGAAGATCTGCACGTGGCGCGGCTCGGTGGGCAGCACGCTCTCGCCCAGCGAGGAATTGTCGGTGGGCACGTCGCGCCAGCCGAGCAGGCTCAGGCCCTCTTCCGCCACCAGGCGCTCGAACGCGGCGCGCACGATCGCCTCGCCCTCGGCATCGCGGGGCAGGAAGATGTGGCCGACGGCATAATGGCCCGGCTCCGGCAGCGAGAAGCCGAGGCGCGCGGCCTCCTTGGAAAAGAAGCGATGGGGGATCTGCACCAGCATGCCGGCGCCGTCGCCCGCGCGCGGGTCCGCGCCCACGGCGCCGCGATGCTCCAGATTGAGCAGGATCTGGATGCCGTCCTCGATGATGCGATGGGACTTGCGGCCCTTGATGTCGGCGATGAAGCCGACGCCGCAGGCGTCCCGCTCCTGGGCGGGATCGAACAGGCCGAAGGCTTTGGGCCGACCGACAATCGCGCCGGCAGTCACGGCGGCGGCGTTCTGAGCCACCCGGCCGGTCAAACCTTCCTTGCGATCGGTCGCACCCATGGTCTTACCCTCTCCCTGATGCCGGAACCGTGCCGGCAGACTGCAACCCTCGCTGACCGGTCCGCGCTACCGCGCGAAAAGGCGCGCGCCCTGGACAGACGCTCGCGATGACCGACAGCTGAGACGCTATTGATAGGGCAGTAGCGCTGCCCTATCTCGCTGAACATGACAGAAAAGCGGCAAACTCACAAGGTCAACGCCCCTGCTTTTGGTGGAGCCCAGCAGAGGAAATTGCGCATAGCTGCCGCCCGACGAAAGAACGGTACGGCGCAGCGCAGTTTCGCGCAATGGCGTTGCTGTAGCGGCGCTGGGCGCCGCATCTTTGCCGCAATCTGGCCCGCCCGGCTCAGGCCCCCGGTCCGCCGCCGCCGTCGGCGACAGGCTTGGGCTTGGGCGGTGGTGCGGACATAAAAAAAGCGCCGCGAAGATCGCGGCGCTTGAAGAGGTCCCCGTCCGAAGACGGGGACCGTCGATCACTTGAGGGCGTTGAGCGAGGTCGCGAAGGACAGGCTCGCCAGGAACTTGTTGCCGCAGGCGTTGCTGTTGCCGATCATGAACGCGCAGTTGTTGTCGCTGAGGTCCGTGCCGGAATAGCGCAGGTCGAGGGTGGCGGCCTTGTAGGTGAAGGCGACGCCGACGTTCCACCAGTTATAGCCGGGGATGGTCTCGTTATAGGTGAAGCCAACCAGGTTGGTGGTCGGATAGCTGTAGGCGTTGGTGTCGAGCCACTGATGGCCGAACTCACCCGACACGTACCAGCCGAAGTCGCCGCCCGGGCCGAAGGAGGGCAGGGGAACCTTGGCGGTGCCGGACAGCGCCGTGCCGTCGGTGCCGGTGGCGGCAAAGTCGCTGGACCAGAAGAGGTTCAGGCCGACGGTCAGCCAGGGAGCGACCACATAGCTGGGCTTCGCATAGATTTCCCAGTAGTTGTAGTCGGTCGAGCCGGGGCCGGTCTTCAGCAGGGTGACCGGATCGAGGCTGTTGCTGCTGCCCGGATAGGTGTAGTAGGCGCCGCCGACGTCGAGGCTGAAGTTACCCCAGGTGTGACGCACGCCACCGGCGAAGTCGACTTCGAGGGAGCTGTTGCCGTCCCACAGGAAGTTCTCAACCCAGTTCTGGTTGGACGCCCACACGTTGAAATAGACCCAGTCGAACAGCTGGAGTTCGACGAAGCCCTGGATCGCCGGGTTGTTGTTCGTCTGGCTGATACCGCGGAAGAGGTAGTCCGAAGTGCCGGTCACGCCGAAGGCCAGGTCCCACATGGGGGTGACAGGCGCAGGAGCGACCGCCTTAACCGGCATGGTGCTCAGGTCGGCGGCGGAAGCGGCGGCGCCCGACAGCATCAAGCTGGCGGCAGCGGCGAGAACGATCTTCTTCATCAAGTGAACCCCCAATGGATATCTGCACAGATTGAGACCAAATTTTTGCAGACGTTCCAATGAGAAAATTAAGGCACGAACTGCCCGCACTTTAGGCAAAACCGCATGGATGCTGGATTTCCATGTTGCAAAAGTGCAACGCACGGATGAAACCTGCGCGTGCGCTGTCTTGGCACAACTGTGGCTGGACTGTGCCGCAATTATTTTATGGCGACTTTCTGTGTTACTGCCGCAACAGGAGCAGTGGCCTACCCCGCTCCGGCACCTTGGCCCAGCCGCCATCCTCCTGCCGCGCGAATCGCAGCGGCGTGCCGCCGGAGCCGGACGCCATCAGCACGTTGCCGCCCTCTATGCTCCAGGACACCGGGCCGAACTGGATGATGGCAGGATCGCACGGCGTGCCGAGCTGCAGCTTGTGCCCGCCATTCCCGATGGCATCCTCCAAGAAGGTGACGTGGCAGATCGGCGTGCCGGCGACGCGCGCGAGGTCCCAGTCGCCGAGCATCTCCTCCACCCGCACTCCGTTGTCGTCATTGGCGGTGGGGCTGGCGAGGAAATAGACGCCGTCGCCCTCCCGCAGCGCCTCGTAATTGCCGGCCGTCGCCTGGCCGAACTCCACCACCAGCCGTCCCTGCGCGTTCATCAGCCGCACCGCGCCGGACGGGTCGGGCACCCACGCCGTCACCTGCTGCATGAAGCCGATGCCCGCGCACACGCCGCCATCGAAGGCCAGGGCGAAGCCGTTGGCCGCGGGGTCCGTTTTCAGGGTGAGCGGGCATTTGCGCTGGCCGTCGGCGCTGCTGAGCACGAACGCGCCGGCCGCCTGCTCCGCCTGGGCGCGCAAGGCGGGGTCGACCTTCGGCGGCTCGGGTTTTGCGGGGGCCGACGGCTTGGCGGGCGCGGCGGGCTTGGTGGCGGGCTTTTGCTGCGCGGTCGCCGGGCCGCCGGCCTGGGCGAGAAGGTCCGCCTGGGCGAACATGTCGGCCTGCGGGAAAAGATCGGCGAGATTTGGAGACTGCGCCTGCTCGCCGGCCGCTGCGGGGAATTGCCAAAGGGCGGGGGCCATCAGCGCTACGGCGCAGACAAGGCGAAGGCGACGCATGATCCGGTTCCGTCTCACCACGGCGAATGCGTCACGCTAAAGCAAGTCGGGCGAAAACAGAATGTGGCGACCCGCGCTCTGACAGCGCGGGTCGGTGCGCCTCAGGCGCGCGGCCAGGGGGTCTCGGCGACCGGCGTGACGGGGCCCTTGCCGTCGAACCAGGAGAGCAGATTGTCCACCACCAACTGGCCCATCGCGGTGCGGGTGAAATGGGTGGAGGAGCCGACGTGCGGCAGCAGCACCACATTGTCCAGCCCGAACAGCGCTTCCGGCGCATTCGGCTCGTCCACGAACACGTCCAGGCCGGCGGCGAGGATGGTCTTGTTGGTGAGCGCTTCCACCAGCGCCGGCTCGTCCACCACGGTGCCGCGCGCCACATTGATCAGGATGCCGTTGGGCCCGAGCGCGGCCAGCACCTCGGCATTGATGAGCCCGCGGGTGGCGGCGCCGCCGGGCAGGATCAGGATCATGGTGTCCACGTCCCGCGCCATGGCGAGAAGGTCGGGATAATGCGTGTAGCCGACATCCGGCTGGGCGCGGCGGGTGTGGTAGACCACCGGCACGCCGAAGGCGTCCAGCCGCTTGGCGATCGCCTTGCCGATGCGGCCCATGCCGACGATGCCGACGGTGCGGTCGCGCAAGGTGGGCCCGAGCGGGAACGCCCCCTTCTTCCACGCGCCCGAGCGGGTGAAGCGGTCGGCCTGGGGAATTTCGCGCACGGTGGCCAGCAGCAGGCCGAGCGCGAGGTCGGCGACCTCCTCGTTCAGCACGTCGGGCGTGTTGGTCACCACGATGCCGCGCGCGGCGGCGGCGGCGGCGTCCACCGTGTCGTAGCCCACGCCGAAATTGGCGATGATCTCCAGCTTCGGCAGGCGCGCCATGAGCGCGTCATCCACCTTGCGCTTGCCGCGGGTGGCGATGCCGCGAATCTCGGTGCCGTGCGCGGCGATGGCCGCTTCGAAATCATCCAGGCCCAAAAGAGTTGCGTGCTCGGCCAGCTGTCGCTCCACCACGGTGTCCATGATGGGGCCGGTGAGGAGCAGCTTGGGGCGTGAATCTTCCGTCATGAGAGTGCTCGGCGTTCGGGTGGCGGGCGGCGCCTCGACCGGGGCGCGGCGAAGGATGGGCCGCTTCTGGATAAGCCGCCTTATGCTTTGGTTCAATCGTTTTAAAAAGCACTTGATCGAAAATGAGCGCCGCACCATGATCGCCGCGCACCTGGCGGAAGCTGGGGCACGGCCGCCGCACGGCGGCCCAAATGAAGCGCCAAGCTCCGTTTCAGCGGAGCCAATAAAGAGCGCGCGTCGGGTGGACACTTCAAGGAGCGGAACGGGATGGCGACCGTCGATATTCGCGGTGTGAGGAAGGCCTATGGAGCGACGGCGGTCATCCATGGGGTCGATGTGGATATCCGCGACGGGGAATTCGTCGTTCTGGTGGGTCCGTCCGGCTGCGGAAAATCCACGCTGCTGCGCATGATCGCGGGCCTTGAGAACATCACCGGCGGCGAGATCCTGATCGGCAACCGCGTGGTGAACGACGTGCCCCCGAAGGAACGGGACATCGCCATGGTGTTCCAGAATTACGCGCTCTATCCCCACATGACCGTGGGCGCGAACATGGGCTTTTCGCTGAAGCTGCGGAACGCGCCCAAGGCGGAAATCGACTCGCGCGTCGCCCGCGCCGCCGAGATTCTCGGCCTCTCGCACCTGCTGGACCGGTTCCCGCGGCAATTGTCCGGCGGGCAGCGCCAGCGCGTCGCCATGGGCCGCGCCATCGTGCGCGATCCGCAGGTGTTCCTGTTCGACGAGCCGCTCTCCAATCTCGATGCCAAGCTGCGCGTGCAGATGCGCACCGAGATCAAGGAATTGCATCAGCGCCTGAAGACCACCACGGTTTATGTGACCCACGACCAGATCGAGGCCATGACCATGGCCGACAAGATCGTGGTGATGCACGACGGCGTGGTGGAGCAGATCGGCGCGCCGCTCGACCTTTACGACAAGCCCGCAAACCAGTTCGTCGCCGGCTTCATCGGCTCCCCTTCGATGAATTTCATCAAGGGCACGGTGCAGGTGAACGGCACCGCCCGCTTCATGAGCGACAGCGGCGTGGTGCTGCCCCTGGAACGGGTGCCGGGTTCCGCCAGCGGGCGCCGCGCGGTCTATGGCCTGCGGCCGGAGCACGTGCGCATCGATCCGCAGGGCGTGCCCGTGCGGGTGGTGGTGGTGGAACCCACCGGCTCGGAACTGCTGGTGGTGGCGCGCCTCGGCACCGATGCGGCGAGCGAGCAGGAAGTGACCCTGCTGTTCCGCGAACGGATGATGTTCGCGCCGGGCGAAATCATCCATGTCGCGCCGATGCCCGGCCTTCAGCACCTGTTCGACGAGGCCACAGGCGCGCGCCTGGAGGCGTGAGCGCGAGGGCCCGAAAAGCACGCGCCACGGGCGGCGACGTGCCAGACTGAATTCTGCCGACGAACGACCGAAGGGCCAAGATCCAGCGGGCAAGATCCCAAGGGCGAGGACCCAGACGGCCGGCAGAACGTGACAACGCCAATAAGTCACCATGGAGGAACGCCATGACCATTTCCAGACGTAACGTATTGCTCGGCGGCGCCGGTCTCGCCGGCGCGGCGGCCCTGCCGGGCTTCGGCGCGATGCCCGCTTTCGCCCAGGGCGCCGCGATGCCCCAGTTCAAGCCGGAGCCCGGCGCGTCCCTGCGTGTGCTGCGCTGGTCGCCCTTCGTGAAGGGCGAGGAGGATGCCTGGCTCGCCAACACCAAGAAGTTCACCGAGGCCACCGGCATCGAAGTGCGCATCGACAAGGAGAGCTGGGAAGACATCCGGCCGAAAGCGGCGGTGGCGGCGAACGTGGGCTCCGGCCCCGACATCGTCTGGGTCTGGTTCGACGATGCGCAGCAATATCCCGACAAGCTGCTGGACGTGACCCCGCTCGCCAACGCCCTCGGCGCGAAGTTCGGCGGCTGGTATCCCGGCAACGAGGCCTATGCGAAGGCGGACGGAAAGTTCATCGCCCTGCCGCTCGCCACCATCGGCAATGCGGTGTGCTATCGCGACAGCTGGGTGAAGGATGCGGGCTTCTCGACGTTTCCGAACGACACGAAGGGCTTCCTCGAGCTTGCCAAGGCCTTGAAGGCGAAGAACCACCCCATGGGCTTCACGCTCGGCCACGGGGTCGGCGACGGCAACAATTACTGCCATTGGGTGCTGTGGAGCCACGGCGGCAAGATGGTGGACGACCAGGGCAAGGTTGTCATCAACAGCCCGGAGACGATCGCCGCCCTCAAATATGCGGCCGAGCTTTACAAGACCTTCATTCCCGGCACCGAGAGCTGGCTCGACGTCAACAACAACCGCGCGTTCCTCGCCGGCGAGATTTCGGTGACCGCCAACGGCGTCTCGCTTTATTACGCCGCGAAGAATGATCCCAAGCTCGCGGACATGGCCGCGGACATCAAGACCACAAACATGCCGGTCGGCCCCACCGGGGTCGCGGAACTGGCGCAGACCACCTCGGCCTGCATCTTCAAATATTCGAAATTCCCGCAGGCGGCGCAGGCCTACATGGCGTTCATGTTCGACGCGCCGCAGATGAATGCGTGGATCCAGGGCGCCAGCGCCTATTGCTGCCAGACGCTGAAGGCGTTCGCGAACAATCCCGTGTGGACCTCCGATCCCAACCACGCGCCCTATGCGAAGGCCTCCGAGCTGCTGCGTCCGAACGGCTTTTCCGGCCCGCTCGGCCCGCAATCGGCCGCCGCCATGGCGGACTGGATCGTCGTCGACATGGTGGCGGAAGCCGCCACCGGTCAGCGCACCCCGGAAGAGGCCGCCAAGCGCGCGGAAACCCGCGCCAACCGCATCTATCGCCGGTGATCGGCCTCCGCTGATCGCCGCGTGCCGCCGGCCCGATGCGGGCCGGCGGCGCCGACCAACCGGCAGGGCCTTCCGCGCCGCCTGGATCCGGTCCCTTCCTCTCCTCCCCCGCACGCGGGGGAGCGTTTTTCAGGGCCAGCCCACACGTGCCTTTGCGGGTTCAGGGAGAGTGAGTTCATGACTGAAGTGACGGCGCGGGCCGCGCCCGGATTCAATCTGCGATCATGGTGGGCAGGCATAGGCCAGGGCCGGCACGTGCTCGGCCTGATCTTCCTGCTCCCGGCCGCGGTGTTTCTGATTTTCTTCCTGACCTATCCGCTCGGCCTCGGTGTCTGGCTCGGCTTCACCGATACCCGCATCGGCCGGGACGGCGTGTTCATCGGCCTGGAGAATTACGAATCCCTCTGGGGCGACAGCATCTTCTGGCTCGCCGTCTTCAACACCCTGATCTATACCATCGGCGCCTCGATCCTGAAGTTCGCGCTCGGCCTGTGGCTGGCCCTGCTGCTGAACGAGAACCTGCCGTTCAAGAGCTTCTTCCGCGCCATCGTGCTGCTGCCCTGGGTGGTGCCGACGGTGCTCTCCGCGATCGCCTTCTGGTGGATTTTCGACGCGCAGTTCTCGGTCATCTCCTGGGCGCTGATGAAGATGGGGCTGATCTCCACCAACATCAATTTCCTCGGCGATTCCACCAATGCCCGCCTGTCGGTGATGGCCGCCAATGTGTGGCGCGGCATTCCCTTCGTCGCGATCTCGCTGCTCGCCGGCCTGCAGACCATTCCCGCCTCCCTGCACGAGGCGGCGACGCTGGACGGGGCGAGCGGCTGGCAGCGCTTCCGCTTCATCACGCTGCCCATGCTCTCGCCGATCATCGCCGTGGTGATGACCTTCTCGGTGCTGTTCACCTTCACCGACTTCCAGCTGATCTATGTGCTCACCCGCGGCGGCCCGCTGAACGCGACCCATCTGATGGCGACGCTCTCCTTCCAGCGGGCGATTCCCGGCGGGCAATTGGGCGAGGGTGCGGCGATCGCGGTGGCGATGATCCCGTTCCTGCTCTCGGCCATCCTGTTCAGCTTCTTCGGCTTGCAGCGCCGCAAGTGGCAGCAGGGCGGGGGGGACTGACCGTCATGACCCGCCCCGTCCCCTTCCTTCCTGCCCGCGCGGAGTGCCGGCCATGACCGATCAGAGCGTCACCGACAATTCCACCGGCATGAGCTATCTCGACAGCCTGCCGAAGCGCCTCATCACGGTGATTCTGCCGCTGCTGGTGTTCGTGTTCGTGCTGCTGTTCCCGTTCTATTGGATGGCGCTGACCGCCATCAAGCCGAACTGGCAGCTCACCGACTACACCAATTATTCCCCGCTCTGGGTGTGGGAGCCGACGCTCGAGCACATCAAATACCTGCTGTTCGAGACCTCCTATCCCGGCTGGCTCTGGAACACGATCCTGGTGTCGGTGTGCGCGACCGCGATCTCGCTGGTGGCCTCGGTGTTTGCCGCCTACGCCATCGAGCGCATGCGCTTCCACGGCTCGCGCTGGGTCGGGCTCGGCATCTTCATGGCCTATCTGGTGCCGCCGTCCATCCTGTTCATCCCGCTGGCGCTGATGGTATTCCACCTCGGCATCTACGACAGCAAGCTGGCGCTGATCCTCACCTATCCGACCTTCCTGATCCCGTTCTCCACTTGGCTGCTGATGGGCTATTTCCGCTCCATCCCGTACGAGCTGGAGGAATGCGCGCTGATGGACGGCGCCTCGCGCTGGCAGATCCTCACCAAGGTTCTGCTGCCGCTCTCGGTGCCGGGGCTGATCTCGGCGGGCATCTTCTCCTTCACCTTGTCGTGGAATGAATTCATCTATGCCCTCACCTTCATCCAGTCTTCGGAGAACAAGACGGTGCCGGTGGGCGTGCTGACGGAGCTGGTGCGCTCGGACGTCTACGAATGGGGGGCGCTCATGGCGGGCGCGCTCATCGGCTCGCTGCCGGTGGTGATCCTCTATTCGTTCTTCGTGGACTATTACGTCTCGTCCATGACCGGCGCGGTGAAGGAATAAGACCATGCGGATCGGATTTGTCGGGCTGGGCGCCATGGGGCTGCCCATGGCGCAGCATCTTGTTGCGGCCGGGCACGAGGTGGCCGGCTTCGATCTGAACGCGGCGTCGCTTGCGACCTTCGCCGGCGGCGGCGGCCGCGCGGCCGCCTCTCCGGCCGATGCGGCGCAGGGCGCGGACCTGCTGGTGCTCATGGTGGTGAATGCCGACCAGGCCGAGCAGGTGCTGTTCGAGGCCGGCGCGGCGGACGCGCTGGCGGCGGATGGGGCGGTGATCCTGTGCTCCACCTGTTCCCCGCCGCGCGTGGAGGCCATGGCGGCGCGGCTCGCCCTGTTGCAGCGCGGCCTTGTGGATGCGCCGGTGTCCGGCGGCGTCATCGGCGCGCAGAATGCGGGCCTGACCGTCATGGCCAGCGCCCCGGACGCGCTCTATGCCCGCACCGAAGGCGTGCTGCGCACCATGGGCAGCCGGCTGTTCCGCGTGGGCGACACGCCGGGGCAGGGCGCCATGGTGAAGACCATCAACCAGCTCCTGTGCGGCGTGCATATCGCCACCGCCGCCGAAGCGCTGTCGCTGGCCGAGCGGGCGGGGCTCGATCTGTCGCAATTGCTGGAGATCTTCGGCGAGAGCGCGGCGGCGAGCTGGATGCTCAACAATCGCGGGCCCCGCATGGCGGCCGACGACGGCAAGGTCACGAGTGCCGTGGACATCTTCGTGAAGGATCTCGGCATCGTGCTGGAGGCCGGCCGTGGCGCGAAGGCGCCGACGCCGCTCGCCGCGCTCGCCCAGCAATTGTTCCTGGCCGCCTCCGCCCAGGGCCTCGGCCGGGCCGACGACAGCCAGGTGATCGAAGCCTATCGGGCCATGACGTCCCGCCGCGGCTGAGCGCGGCGCCGCCGGCCGCCTCATCGCTGCCGGCGGCCGGATCTTCCGGCAGGCTTGCCCTCGCCGCCGTTGCGTGCGAGGCATGCTGCGACGCACAGACCGGACGAGGGCGGCCATGCTGGAACGGGGCATCGAGGGCATACTCTTCCGCAGCCGCTGGCTGATGGCGCCGTTCTACATCGGCCTCGTCATCGCGCTGCTGGTTCTGCTGTTCAAGTTCGGCCACGAGCTGCTGCATTTCGTGACGCACGCGCTGGACGCGACCGAGTCCGACACCATCCTCGGCATCCTGACCCTGGTGGACCTCACCTTCACCGGCAATCTGGTGTTGATCGTGATCTTCTCGGGCTATGAGAATTTCGTCTCGAAGATCGATCCCAACGGCCACCCCGACTGGCCGGAATGGATGACGCGGGTGGATTTCAGCGGCCTCAAGCAGAAGCTGCTGGCCTCGATCGTGGCGATTTCCGCCATCGCGCTGCTCAAGGCGTTCATGAATTTGGACAAGGGCGCCGACACCACCTGGCTGATGTGGCTGGTGATTATTCACGCGGTGTTCGTGCTCTCGAGCCTGGTGCTCGCCTTGTCCGACCGGCTCAGCAACCACGAGGAACCGCACTGAGGAGCCGCACTGCGGCGGCTATGCCGCGGGCGGCCGGCACGCGCACGGCCGTCTTGCTGCGCAAGCCGTCGGGGCGCTGATCATGCGGGCGGCGGCCGAGGGCCGCCGGGTCCGGTCAACTGATCTCGAACAGGGTCGAGAAGCCGGAGATGTCGAACACTTCGCGGATCTGCGGCTGGAGCGACTTGAGCGAAAGCTTGCGCTTCGCGGTGCGCATGGCCTTGCCCGCCACGAGAAGGGCGCGCAGGCCCGAGGACGAGACATAGACCACGCCCGCAAGGTCAACCACGATGCCGCCGGTGGTGGTGTTCACCACGTCCAGCAGGCTTGCTTCGAACGGCTTTGCGTTCGGCGTATCGAGACGGCCGGCCACCTTCAGCAGAACGTCTTCGCCGGCTTGTTCGCGCTCAATCTGCATGAGCCTCTTCCAGGTTCGCCTTGTTAAGTGCAGTTGCGGGCTTATCGTCATTCGCATCCGGGCGCAATGTCACTGCGAGCCGCCGCACCAGCCACACCGCGCGCTCGAACATGCTGGTGGCGAGCAGCAGCTTGCGCGCCTCCTCGCCGGAATTGAGCGTGGAGCCGGCCAGCGCGCGGCGGATGCGATCCAGCAGCTCGCTGCGGTCGGAGGTCAGGCCGATCAGGATGTCGAAATCCTCGCTCGAGCCGCCGCGGGCATCGACGAGCGACAGGACGATGGTGCGCAGCGCTTCCGACAGGTTGAAGGCGAGCGGCGGCAGGTCCTTGAACTCCTCCACCACCTGCGAAAAATCGTGCAGCGTGTCCTGGAGGAATTTCACCAGATCGAGCTGTTCCTGGAGATGGAGCGCGAGGTCGAGATCTTCCCGGCCGACCCGGCGCTCGATCACCCGCACCACGAACTGGCCGGTCGCCGCGACGATGGCGGTCGAGCCGTGCCACAGCACGGTCCGCTCCTTGGCGGCGCCGGTGGAGCGTTGGTCGAGATCGGGCAGCAGGTCCGGCAGCAGGCTCACCAGCCGGTCGGTCTCGTGGGCCGCGAGGTCGAGCGCGGTGGACGGATCGCCGATGGCCGCGTCATGGATGAAGTGCGGGCGGGACACCCGATCCTCCACCGAGGCCGGGCTGAGCGCGACGGAGATCCGCTCCGTCAGCCCGCGCAGCACGGTGACGGGCAGGCCGCCGCTGACCTGCAGGGCCAGGAACAGGAGCGAGATGGATAAAGTGGGTTCGCCGCCGCCGAGGCTGGTGAGGATCGCCGCGCTGTCCCAGCCGGCGAGGTTTGCACCCTCCCAGAGGGCGAACACGATCACGCAGCCGACGCCCTTCACCAAGATGTGGACGAAGCACAATTGCTTGCCGATGCCCACCAGGCCGCCGGCGGTGACGAGCGTGGCGATGCCCGAGCCGAAATTCGCGCCGAGGATCAGGTAGAAGGCATCCTCCAGCCCGAGCAGCCGGGCCTTCGTCGCCGCGACCGCGAGAATGGTGGCGGTGGAGGCCGATTGCGTGATCACCGCCGCGACGAAGCCGAGCGCGAGGCCCAGCAGCGGGGTCAGCCCGTTGGAAAAGGCCTCCGCCGCGTGGGCGACGTCGATGCCCTTCGGCGCCGATTTGATGAAGTCCAGGCCCAGGAACAGCAGCGCGAGGCCCAGCGTCACGCCCATCCAGTCGCGCCAGCTCGGGCGCCGGTCGAGGCGCAGCTGATAGGTGATTCCCACCAGCGCGATGAGCAGCAGCACCGCCAGGTGCATGTCGATGGAGGCGACGAATACCAGGGCCGAGGTGCCCACATTGGCCCCCGCCACCACCGGGATCGCATCGCGCGTGGTGAACACGCCGCCGCGCACCAGATTGCCGGCGATCAGCGTGACCGCATTGCTGGACTGCGCCGCCGCGCCGGCGAAGGCGCCGCAGAAGAAGCCGGAGAAGGACGAGCGCGTCGCCGCCTTCAGCATGGTGCGCACGCGCCGGCCCATGGCCTGCTGCAGGTGAACGCTCATCAGCTTGAGGCCGATGAACAGCAAGCCCAGGCCGGCCAGAAGCCCGGCAAGAATCAGCATGGCGCAATCACCCGGGATTCAGGCATGGGTCAGGCGGTCTTCGGTTTGGTCACCAGGGTGAGATGGTTCTCGTTCCCGTGGCGCTGGTAGGTGAGGCGTTCCAGGAAGTGGCGCATCAGCTGCACGCCGTGGCCGCCGATCTTGGCGTCCTCGACGCTCTCCGGCACCTCGGGCTCGGCCACTTCGGTGGGATCGAAGGGGATGCCGTTGTCGACGATCCGCACGCCGATGCGGTCGCCGTCCAGCTCCAGCACGTCCAGCCGGATCATGGGCGGGGCGTCCACACCCTCGAAGGCATAGGACACCACATTGGCCAGCGCTTCCTCGACACTGAGTTCGAGCCCGAACTTCAGCGCAACCGGCCAATCCTCCGCCTCCGCGATGGTGCCGAGCCACTCCGTCGCGTCCGCGATCGCATCGATTGTCGCGTCGATGGTGAGCGATGCGCGAATCGGCGCCTGTGGGGGCTGGGACGTGCTCATGGTTCGCCGGCAGGCGGCTCCTGGAGGGAGGGGGCGGGTGGCGCCAGCTGAGCGGGCCAGGACATCACGCGATCCTCGGCTGAGGCGGGGCGAACAGGATTCCCGGAGCCCCCGAGGCGAGCCGCGAACGGGCAAACCCGCGCCACCCCTTCTCGAATAATTCTTCCTGAAGGGGCAGGTTCAGCGGATCCACCGTGACCGCATGCGCCGGGTCGTAAATGGCGCCGTCGCGGACCATCATGTAGCGCAGATAGCCGCCGTAGCGCCGCACGATGCCGTGGATCGGAAACCCTTCCGCCAGCAGGCTCGCCCAGCTCGGCGTGTTCACCGGGGCGGCGGTGGAGAACAGCGCCATCTCCGGCGGCGCCATGGCGACGCGGGCGCTGATGGTGATGCGCTGGAGGCCACGACCCCGGAACGCGGGTGCGACCGAGGCGCCGGCGAGGCGGCCGACCGGCGTGCCCGGCGCCAGGCCCAGTTCGCGCCGCGGGTCGTCCGCCGGCGAATGATCGTGCTGGAGAATGCCATAGGCGATGAGACGGCCGTCATAGGCGCCGATCACCCGTCCCCGGCCGGCGAGGATGCTGGCGAAATAGGACCGGGATTCCGGCTTCACGATATCGGGCCGCACCACCGGGCCGACCGCCAGGCGATGCAACGTCTCCACCTCGTCCAGATCCTCCGGGCGCAGTTCGCGCCAGGTCAGGCTGTCATCCAGGGGCCGTGCTGCCGTTAAACCGGCCATCATGTGAGGACTTCCGCATAGTTCAGCATGACAATGGGCGGGAACACGCCAAGCTTCTTCGCCACATTCATATTGATGATCAAAGCGAAGCGCTTCAGCGTTTCGATCGGAATATCCTTGGGCGCCTTCTTTTGCACCAGGATTTCGACCGCTTTCGACGCCGCCAATTGTCCTACCGAATAATACCGGCTGACAAGACCGACAAGCCCGTCGCCTTCGCGCAGGAAGAATTCGGTGGAACCGAACGTGGGCAGCCCCACGTCGATCGCCACCGGGGCGATGCGATTGAAGATGGTGGCGAGGAAGGTGTCGGGGGGAAGGTACAGCCAGTCCACGCCCTGGGCGCGCATGTTGCGCACGAACTGCTCCACGCCCTCGCCGGTGGGGCGCGTGCCGTGCATGGTCAGCGGCTGGGTCACCAGGGTGGCGCCCACGCTGTCGCAGAACGCCTTCATCTCGTTCACGATGACGAGCGAGTTGCTCTCGTTCGGGGAATAGATCACGCCCACTTTGGAGAATGATTTGTAGGTCTGCATCGCGCGCATCTGCACGTCGGTCGGCACCACGTGCACGGCGCCGGTCACGTTGCGGCCGGAGGAGGCCACCGAGGGCGCGATCTTCACCTGGACCGGGGCGGCCACAAGGGCGAACACGACCGGAATGTCGCGCACGAACGGTGCGTCGGCAGGGGCGTCATAGGGCCCGGCGACCGCCAGCGTGTTGGGGGTGCCATAGGTATAGATCAGGTCGGGTTTGAAGGTGGGCAGAGTCTCCGCGAGGATCGGCTTCACGCGGGTGGCGTCGCGCTCCACGTCGCGGGTCAGGAATTGCGCCTTCACGCCGGCGGCGTCGAAGAAATAGCGGAAGCCGCGCTCCACGTCGGTATCGCCGCGAAAGGTCAGCATCAGGATGCGGAACGGGCGATCTTGCGCGAAGGCGGGCGCGGGCGCGCCCATGGCGCCGAGCGCGCCCGCGCCCAGGCCCAGGGAGAGAAGGGAGCGCCGGTCGATCACAGAGGTGTTCCTTCCGGTGAGACTTCGGGCCGGTTCACGGCCTCGGTCGGGGTGGCGGATGCATGGCGACCAGATAGCGCGAAGGCGAGGGCTCCCGCCACCACCATTATGCCGATCGAGGCGGTGGCCGCGGCAAATCCGATGGCGGCGAGCAGCAGGCCGGCCGCGGCCGGCCCCGCCGCATTGCCCGAGCGCTCGATCAGGCGGAACAGCCCCAGCACGCCGGCCGAGCTTCCGCCCGGCACGTGGCGGGCACTGTCCGCCACCAGGGCGGATTGCGGGGCGATGGACATGGACTGCCCGATGCCCAGCAGCGCCAGCACCAGCGCGATCAGGGCCGGCGAGGTGCCGAGCGTCAGCAGCAGGGCGCCGCCGCCCGCGATGAGGCCGCCGGCGATCACGAAGCCCGAGCGCGCGTTCATCCGCTCGGCCAGCGCGGCGAACACCGGCACCGCCACCACCATCAGGATCGGATAGATCATCTGCAGCCGGCCGATCGCCGCGGCGCTATAGCCCTCGCGCTGCAATTCCACCGGCACGAGATAGAAGCACACCGCCACCAGCAGGAATTTGGCCGGCAGCGCGCAGCCGAACAGCAGCGCCGTGAGGCGCGGCGCCTTCAGGGCGGCGGCAAGCTCCGACAGGCCGACGCCGGCGCCGCTGCGGCGCGGCGCGGATCGCGGCAGGGAGAAGAAGGCCACCACCAGGGCGATCACGGCAAGGCCGCTCGACACCAGGAAAGCAGCCTGCCCGCCGAGCCGGTCGGCGATGACGCCGCCGATGGGCGGGCCGCACAGCCCGGCCACCATGATGGCTTTGACGAACACCGCGAGGCCTGCTGTGCGTTCGCTCGGGCGCGAATGGTCGATGACGTGTCCCTGGGCGGAGACGAACACCAGCGCATAGCCGATGGCGGACAGCAGGCGCGTGCCGAGGAACAGCCAGTAATCGCCGGTGAGGCCGGAGGCGCAATAGCCGAGCGCCGCGATGAGCGCGCCCAGCATGAAGCTGGACCGGCGCCCCAGGCGCTCGGAGGCCACGGCGAACGGCAATTGGCACAGCGCCACGCCGGCCATGAAGACGACGATCGGCAAGCTCATGGCGAAGTCGAGGCTGAACGGCAGCTTGGGCGGCACGAGCCCCTGCACCAGGCGCGGCAGGAAGGGCCGGGTGAGTTCTTCCGCGACCATGAACAGGAATAGCGCCGGCCGCACGATGGTCGCCGCATGGTTCTCGCCCGGATGCACGGAGCCGAGGCCGGTGCGGGTTTCCACCTCGGCGAGGGCCGCGAGCGCGTGTGCATCGCCGCTCTCCTCGGCGGTGGCGCGGACCTGCCGGTGCACCGCGTTCACCTGCTCGACGCGGGCATCGATGGGCGCGATGAGCGGGAGCTTCGCGGCGTCTTCGCTGGCATGCTGGGAGAGGCGCCCGCTGGCGAGGGCGCGGATCCGCGCTTCCAGGGCGGCGAGCGCCTCGACGCCGCTGGTGCCGACCACCAGCGCCACCAGTTCGAGCGCCACCAGCAGGGACACGATGCCGATGAAGGCGACATCCACCAGCACCGCGCTGACCTGGGCGGAGATGACGCTGGTATCTATGGCGATGGCGATGGTGGCGAGCGGGGCGCCGCTGCGCGCGGCGACCGAGGAATAGACGATGGGGGTGTCGGGCGGCAGGCTCGCCGCGCCCGATTGGGTGAGCACCGCGCCGAAGGTGGTCAGCATGCGGATCTGTGCCAGCTCCGCATTGGCCGCCCGCAGATCGTCGAAATAGTCGCGGACCCCCACCAATTGGTCGAGCGGTATGCCCGCCTGCACGGCGTTTTCCACCAGCGCCGCGGCCGAGCGGCCCACCGATTCCGCCTTGGCGGAAATGGCCGGCACGATGGTGCGCTCCGCGGCGCGCCCGGCGGCCCAGCCGATCACCGCGAGGGCGGCGCAGAGAATGACTGCGATGGCGAGCGAGATGCCTGCACGCAAGCCGATCATGAGCGCGCGGTCTCCGTTGTGGCGGCGGGATCGGGGGCGCCGCCCCGCGTGACGCTCGCGTGCACCGATTGCGCGGCGGCGAGCGCGGTGCGGGCGGCGGGGGGCCATTTCTCGGGCTCCGCCGCGCGGCGTGCGGCGCGCTTCAGATCCGCCGCGAGCAGGATGCCGATGGCGATGGTGGCCAGCGCGGCGCCGATCAATGTGGGAATGGCGATGGTCCTCAGATCGTCCGCGAGCGCCCGCGCGCCGGCATCCATGGATGCCGGATCGTAGCGCACCACCACGCGCCCGATGGCGGCGGCAAGATCGTTTTCGATGCGTCGTCCGACCGCATGGGGCAGGGGGCCGGCCGGGGCGCCGACGCGGGCGGACGCGCTGCTGAACAGCACCGTTCCGCGATCGTCCAGGACATCGATGGAATCCACCGCCGGATCGAGCCGGGCCTCGCGCGCCACCAGTTCGGACAAGGTCGTCTGCGCCGGCAACGCGATTCCGAGGCTCGCCGCGAACTGGGCCGTGGTGGCAATGCGTTCTGCGGTAATGCTGAATCGCGCCTCGATGGCGCTCCTATGCGCGTTTTGCAGGGTGACGTAGGAGAAATATGCACCGAACGCGACGCAGGCCGCGGCGATCATCGCGAACAGTGCGATAAGGCCAAGGGTGGTTCGGATCATTTGTGCAATCCCGCAAAGCGCTTGCACTCTGTCAGGGCGGGCGGGGGAAGGGAAGAGCCTTCGCCGCAAAGCTTTTTGGGCGCCGATGCAGTTTAGGTCTGGTTTGAAGCCGCCGGGGCGGCTAACGTCCGCCGTCTCCAGCGCATAAGCATTTTTTCATGCCATTCGTCAGCCGCCTTGTATTGGTTGTGGTTTTCTCGGTGCTGCTGACCATCGCGGCGGTGGCGGCAGGAGCTTTCCTTGCCGGCGAACGGGTGAATGCGGAAATCGAGGAGGCCCGCGTTTCGCGGCTCCTCGGTGCTTTGCGCAGCACGACCGAGGCAAATCTTTCCATCGGCCTCGCACTCGACCAGATTTCGCCGCTGCAGTCTCGGATCGAGCGTGAGAAGGCCAGTGATTCGTCCGTGCTGGCGATCGATATCTTCAATGCCGCCGGCAAATCGGTTTACAGCACCGACCGCGGTTCCGTGGGCGAGAGCGTCACCGAGATCTGGACCGAGAAGCTGCAGGACGACGGCATCTGGCACACGGTGACGCGGGGCGAAACGGTGTTCGGAACCCGCTTCGAGAATGACCTCGGCCTCGCCGGCGGTATCGCCGTCATCGTATCGGACAGGTCCCGGCAGGCCCGTGGCGACGCATTGCATTTCGATCTGCTGACGCGCACCGCGAGCCTGGCCTCGGGCGCGGTGGTCCTGTCGATTCTCTCTGCGCTCGCCTTCGTCTATGCGGTCACCCGCGGGTTCGATCGCGCCGCGCGGGTGCTGCGCGGCGAAGCAGGCGGGGGCGCGCCGAGCCAGGGGCTGGAGCTGCTGGCGTTCGAGGCGAAGGAGACCTGGACCAAGAGCGAGCAGAGAATCGAGCGGGGACTGGCGCAATTGGGGGCGCTCGACGATGCCCATTGAATCGCAACGCATGGGCAAGGTGCGTGATCGCCTGGTGGTGGGCGTGTTCGTGTTTGTGCTCACCTTGGTCCTTGGCGGCGGCGCCGGGGTGCTGATGTTCAACGGCTTCAAGCAGAAGGTCGAGGAAACGGCGCGGCGCGACGCCAACGTGATCGGCACATCGGTCGCCCGCGCGCTCGCGCTGCAATTTGAAAAGGCAGCCCGGTTCGGCATTCCGCTCAAGTTGCTTCCCGGCGTCGAGGCTTATCTTTCCGACACCATGGCGCAGACCCCTGGAATCACCCGCATCGTGCTGCGCGGCCCCGACGGGCGCGAAGCGCGCTTCGCCATCGGCCCGAGCCCCGGAGGGGAGACCGTTTCCGTGCCGATCCAGGTGGATACCATCCAGGTCGGGCAGGTGGACGTGACCACGGCGCCGGCCACGCTGAGCACCGCCCTGGCCGCTTCGCATATCCCGCTTGCGCTCGCGGTCCTCGCGTGCAGCGCCATCGCCGGCGTTGCCGGCGCCTTCTTCGCCGGCTCCGCGCTGGCCAGGAGCCGCCTGCGGCTCGCCACTGTTCTCGCTCGCAATGCCGATGGCGAACTCGACAGCGGGCCGGGTGGCGCGCGCCTGGGGCAAGGGGCGATCGCCCGCGCCTATCGGGCCACCAGCACCGGGGTCCATCGCGTGGCGGACAAATGGCTGGCGTTGCAGGCCTATGCCGAGGAATTGCTGGCGGTGGATTTCGAAGGCGCGCTGCGGGCCGATGTCGAGCGCATCCGCCGTGAGGCGATGCCGCGCAATCCCTCATCGTCCGCCAAGGTGGGGCGCGGTTCCTGATGCTTCTGCGCACCCGCATCACGCTGATCGTCGCGCTGGGCTTTCTGGCGCTGATGGCCACCTTCTGGGGCGCCAGCCTGTTGCGCGACCGGCTGGAGGAGGCCCGCACCTCGGACATCGCCATTTCCGGCCAGTCCTCGCTCTGGCGCGAGATCGTCACCGTGCAGGTGGCCGAGCTCGACCAGCGGCTCGGCCGCATCGTCGATTCGAGCCCCGTGCGGGTGGCGCTGGCGCTGAACGACCGGGCCGGCATCCTCGCCGCGCTGGCGGATCTCGGGATCGATGCGGATTCCGGCCTCGGCTTCGAAGTGGTGGCGGCGGATCGTGAAATTCTGTTCTCCGCCGGGCTCGCGGTCGGGCGCAGCATTCTTGACGCCGGTAGCCTGGATCGCGCGCAAGCCGGCGAGCGCATCGGCGGCCTGCGGTCGATCGCCGCCGATCAGATCATGGTCGTGGCGACGCGCATGATCACCCTGCAGGGTGCCGGCCGCGCGGTGGTCGTGCTCGGGCGCGACGTATCGTCGGCCGTGCAGCGTTTCGCCACCAGCACCCAGTCGGCGGCGACCTTGCTGACATTGCGCGACCGCATCGCCGCGACCACCGATGCCGCGCTCTGGGAGCGGGCGGCGCCGGAGATCGCGCCGCGCCAGGCGCTGTATGAGCGGATCGTTCTCGATCCGCTGACCTATTCCGTGGTCAACGTGCCCGTCGAAGATATCAATGGCGGCATCATCGGCGGTCTCGTCTCGCTGAAGGACACCACCGCCGCCTGGGCCGCCCAGAGCTTGCTCCGCAGCTGGGCGATCGGCGCCGGCATCGTTCTGCTGGTCATCGGCGTGATCGGAGTGAACGGCTTCCTGTGGTATTCCTTCCGGCCGCTGGAGGACGCCATCGACGTGCTCCAGGCGCTGTCGCGCGGCGATACCTCGGTGACGCTGGAGCGCACCGGCAAGGACGAGATCGGCCGCATCGCGGAGGCCGTGGTCGGCCTGCGCGGGAACGTGCAGGCGCTCGCCGAAAGCCGGCGCCAGCGCGACCGTGTCCGCCGTCGCCAGGAAACGGTCATTTCGCGCGAGCTGAAAGCCCTCGCCGACGCGCTCGATGCCAGCGACCGCGAGGAGGTGCTGGCGCTGCTCCAATCCGGCGAGCAGCAGGAGAATGACGACGAGCTGCGCCGCGTGGCACGGGTGCTGCACGATCTCTCCCGCCGCATCGTGGAGCAATACACCCGCCTCTCCGCGATGGTGGTCGAACTGCGCGAAGCCCTCATCACCAAGACCAAGCTTGCCGGCCTCCAGCAGGAGCTGGAGATCGCCCGCCAGGTTCAGCTCGCCATCCTGCCGAAGGAATTCTCGCCCGATCCGCGCGTGACCGTGGACGGCAGCATGACCCCGGCGCGCGAGGTGGGCGGCGACTTCTACGATTATTTCCTGATCGACAAATCCACCCTCGGCTTCGTGGTCGCGGACGTGTCGGGCAAGGGCGTGCCGGCCGCGTTGTTCATGGCCATTTCCCGCACTTTGCTGCGCTCCACCGCGCTGTTCGAGCGCTCGCCGGCCGGCTGCGTGCGCCGCCTCAACGATCTGCTGGCGGTGGAAAACGAGCAGATGCTGTTCGTGACCCTGTTCTACGGGGTGCTGGACCTGGAGACTGGACGGCTGAGCTTCGTGAACGCCGGCCACAATTTGCCCTATCGCATCACCCGCGACGGGGCGCTCTCCACCTTGCCGAGCACGGCGGGCATGGCGGTCGCGGTGCTGGAGGGCTTCGTCTATGTCGAGCACGAGATGCAGCTCGCGCCGGGCGACACCCTGTTCCTGTTCACCGACGGGGTAACGGAAGCGTTCGACATCGACGACGAGCCCTATGGCGAGGGCCGGCTGGAAAGCCTGCTCTCCCGGGGTGTAAATACCGGCCATGTGCCGGAACTGGCCGAGCGCGTGCTCGCTTCGATCCATGAGTTCGAGCGTGGCGCCCCGCAGGCCGACGACATCACTTGCCTGACGCTGCGCTATTTCGGCGGCAGCGGCTCACGCGCAGTGTACTGACCGGACGCACGCGCCCGGAAAAGAAGAGCCCGTCCCTTCAAGAGCGGGCCGAGGAGAGACGCCGTGCACACGACCCTGGAACCCGGCCGCATCACCCGGGGCGAAGTTGCCACCATCAGCGCCGTGGGCGCCGCGCACTTCGTGAGCCACATTCTCCAACTCGCCCTTGCCCCGCTGTTTCTGGTGATGCGCGACGATCTCGGCGTGTCGTTCACCGAGCTCGGCCTCATCCTCTCGATCTTCTATCTGTTCTCGGGCGCCGGCCAGGTGCTTGCCGGAGTGCTGGTGGACCGCTTCGGCGCGGACCGGCTGCTGCTGTGCGGCATCGTGCTGCAATCGGCCTCCATCGCCGCGCTCGGTGCCGCGCCGAGCTATGTCGCCATGCTGCCCCTCGCCATGCTGGCCGGGCTCGGCAACAGCGTCTATCACCCGGCCGACCTGTCGATCCTCAGCCACCGGGTGGGCGGCAAGCGGCTCGGGCGCGCGTTCGCCGCCCACGTGATCTTCGGCAATATCGGCTTTGCCCTCTCGCCCATCGTCTCGGGCGGGCTCGCCCTGATGTACGGATGGCGGGCCGCGCTGATCATCCTCGGCATCGCGTGCCTGTGTGTGGCCGTTGGGCTGATGTGCGGCCGCGCCGTGCTGCGCACCCCCTCCCACGCCGAGCGCCGGGCGGACCATGCCGCCGGCCCGGCGCCGAGCTTCATGCACATTTTAATGACGCCGGTGGTGCTGCTCGCCTTCCTCTATTTCCTCCTGTCGGCCATGTCGCTGGTGGGCGTGCAGAATTTCTCGATCACCGCCTTTCAGGAGGGCTTCGGCGTTTCCGCCGCCGTCGCCGCGTTCGCTGTCACGGCCTATCAGATCGGCCAGGCGGCGGGCGTCGCGGCCGGCGGCTGGCTGGCCGACCGCATCACCCGCCATCATGTGGTGGCGATGGTCGGCCTTTCGATGGCGGCGCTGATGTGCCTGCTGCTCGGCTTCGTGGCTTATGGGCCGGCCGCCGCGGTCGGCTTGCTGACGCTGATCGGAGCGTCGGTGGGCGTCACCATGCCTTCTCGCGACGTGCTGGTGCGCCGCGCCGCCGCCGCCGGCTCGACGGGCAAGGTGTTCGGCGTGGTCTATTCCGGCTACGACATCGGCTCGCTGATCGGGCCCGTGGTTTATGGTGTGCTGCTGGATCACCATTTGAACCATGTGGTGTTCATGGCCGCCGCGATCCCGCTGGCGCTCGCCGTGGTTACCGTGGTCGGTGTGAAGCGCAAGGGCGCGCCGCGCCCCGCGTGAGCGCTGCCGCGCGGCGAAAGCCGGCGCCGGTCGGCTTCAGCTCGCGCCGGGCATCAGCACCTTGCCGGGGTTCAGCAGGCCGGCGGGGTCGATGGCGCGCTTCACCGCCACCATCATCTCCAGCGCCACCGGATCCTTATAGAGGCGCAGTTCCTCGCGCTTGAGCAGGCCGATGCCGTGCTCGGCCGAGATCGAGCCGCCGAGCGCGGCGACGAGATCGTGGACGAGGCGGTTGAACGCCTCCCATTCGGCGATGAATTCCGCCTTATCCATGCCCACCGGCTGGCTCAGGTTGAAATGGATGTTGCCGTCGCCCATGTGGCCGAAGCCGCACACCCGCACCCCCGGCATGTGCGCTTCGCACAGCCGGCTTGCCTCGGTGTAGAATTCCGGCACGCGCGACACCGGCACGGAGACATCGTGTTTGATCGAGCCGCCTTCGAACTTCTGGGCCTCGGGCAGGGTTTCGCGCAGCTTCCAGAGCGCCGTCGCCTGCGTCTCGCTGGCGGCGATCACCGCATCCGCGATCTCGCCGGCCTCCATGGCCTGTTCCAGAACCCCCTCGGCGAGGGCGGCGAGATCGTCCACCAGGCGCGTGGAGGTCAGTTCCGCAAGCACATAATAGGCGTGGCGCTCGCCGAGCGGACGCACCGTGCCGGGGATGTGTTTCAGCACGGTCTCGATGCAATAGTCGGACAGAAGCTCAAAGCCGGTCAGGCTGTCGCCCGCCACCGCGCGCATGCGGCGAAACAGAGCGAGCGCGGCTTCCACGCTCGGCAGGCCGATGAAGGCGGTGGAGCGTTGGCGGGGGGGCGGGAACAGGCGCAAGGTCGCGGCGGTGATGATGCCGAGCGTGCCTTCCGAGCCGATGAACAGGTCGCGCAGATCGTAGCCGGTGTTGTCCTTGCGCAGGCGGGAGAGCCCGTTCCAGAGCCGTCCGTCGGGCAGCACCACTTCCAGGCCGAGCGTCAGCTCGCGCATGTTGCCATAGCGCAGAACCGCGACGCCACCGGCATTGGTGGCGAGGTTCCCGCCGATGCGGCAGGTGCCCTCCGACGCGATCGACAGCGGAAACAGGCAGTCCGCCGCCCGCGCCGCCTCCTGCACCGCGTGGAGCGTGCAGCCGGCCTCCACCGTGGCGGTCAGATCGGTCGGATCGATGTCGCGGATGCGGTCGAGGCGGTTTAGGGAGATGAGCATTTCGCCGAACGGCGTCTGCCCGCCCACGACCCCGGTATTGCCGCCCTGCGCCACCAGCGGCAGGCCGGCCTCGGCGCATTGGGCGACGCAGAAGGCGACCTCTTCCGCGGTTCCCGGCCGCAGCACGGCGGGCGCCTCGCCCTGGAACAGGCCGCGCGTCTCCACCAGATAGGGTGCCGCCTCGGCCCCCGGCGGCACCACATAGCGCGCACCGATGCGGGCGGCGATCCGCTCCAGAACATCGGCGACGGTGGTGGCGGGGAGGTGGCGGAGGGGGGGCGCGATGCTCGACATGGCGGCACACTGGAACAGGCGCGCGATCCGGGCAAGAGCATTGCGGCTGCTTGCGCTGGGGCAGACCTACACCCCGAGGCGCGTCTTCAGCCGGGCGAGGGCGCGGGTGAAAACGGCGGTATCCTTCACCGCGCGGGAGAGCACCAGGGCGCCCTGGATGGTGAGCACCGCGTCTTCCGAAAGATCCGCCGCCTCTTCCGGCGGGTGGCCGGCGCGCACCAGCGCGTCCCGCAAGGCCTCGCGCCAGCGGGCGAAATAATCCGCCACCGCGAAGGCGAAGCGCTCGCGGGTCTCGCCGAGCGCGAACACGCCGACCACGCACACCCTGTTGCCGGAGCGAAAATAGGCATCGGTGGAGGCGAGCATGCGCGCGATGGCGGCGCGGGCGTCCTCATCCTCGCGCAGGGGACGATAGATTTCGTCCTCGAACCAGCGGTCGATATGGGCGAGGACGGCCTTCGCCATCTCCGCCTTCCCGCCCGGGAAGAAGTGATAGAGGCTGCCCTTGCCGAGCCCGGTGCGGGCTTGGATGATGGCCAGGCTCGCGCCCTCGAAGCCGTGTTCGCGGAACACTTCTCCGAGGGCGGGCAGCACATCTTCACGCTCGTGGACGATCTTCGCCATTACAGTCCAAGTTCGGTGAGGCCGGGATAATCCGCCGGGCGGGGACCCTGGGGCCACAGGAATTTTCGCTCGGAAGCGGCGATCTTCACATCATTGATGCTGGCCTGTCGCCACCGCATGAGGCCGTTCTCGTCGAACTCCCAATTCTCATTGCCATAGGCGCGATACCATTGGTCCGACGCGTCGCGCCACTCGTACTGGAAGCGCACCGCAATGCGGTTCTCGTGGAACGCCCACAATTCCTTGATGAGCCGGTAGTCCTGTTCCTTCTGCCACTTGCGGGTGAGGAACTCGACGATCGCGGGGCGGCCGGTGAAGAATTCGGAGCGGTTCCGCCACACGCTGTCGGGCGTATAGGCCAGCGAGACGCGCACCGGATCCTGGGAGTTCCAGGCATCCTCGGCGCCGCGCGCCTTCTTGGCGGCGGTCTCGAAGGTGAAGGGCGGAAACGGCGGGCGGGGTTCGGGCGCGTCGGACATGAACAGCTCCTGTACCGAATGGTATGTAATGTACTGATTGGTACGGACGGAGCGTAGGGCTGTCAAGCGGGCAAAGCCCAGCCGGCTCATCATCGCTTGCCATTATATCGCGTGCGATTTAATATCGGGACAGGCGGCGCCTTAAGGGTGCAGGTGCCTGCGAGGACCGGTCATGGACCAAGAACAATTGAAGCTCGGCGACTTCCTGTGTTTCGCCGTCTATTCCACGGGGCACGCGTTCAACCGTGTCTACAAGCCGATCCTGGACCGGCTGGGAATCACCTATCCGCAATATCTGGTCATGGTCGCGCTCTGGGAGCGGGACGGCCAGACCGTGGGCCAGATCGGCGAGAGCCTGTTTCTGGAATCCAGCACGCTGACGCCGCTGCTCAAGCGCCTGGAAACCGCCGGCCACGTGCGGCGGGAGCGCGACAGCCGCGACGAACGGCAGGTGCGCATCCATCTCACCGAAAAGGGCCGGGCGCTCCAGGCGCAGGCCAAGGATGTGCCGAGCTGCATTTTTGAGGCGACCGGCAAGAGCATCGAGGAATTGATCCGCCTCCAGGCAGAGATCGTGTCCCTGCGCGCCGCATTGGACCGCTACGAAGGGCCGGACGCCAAGAAGGTGTGAGCCGGTGTCTCCCCGCCGGCGTTTTTCATGCCGGCCGCGTGCCAGCGGCCGGGCATCCCGGTGCGTGCCGGAGCGCTGAAAGTCAGCCGAGCGCCTTGAGGTGGCGCAGCGGCCGCCCCGGCGCGACGCCCTGCGCCGCGGCCGCGATCGCCGCGCTGTCGATGCCGTGGGCGCGGTAGAGATCGGCGATGGTGCCGGTCTGGCCGAAATGCTCCACCCCCAACGCCCGCACCCGGTGGCCATGCACCGAGCCGAGCCAGCCCAGCGTGGCGGGATGGCCGTCGATCACCGTCACCAGCCCGCAATGGCGCGGCAGCGGCGCGAGCAGGCGTTCCACATGGCTCTGCGCGTGCACCAGGCCGCGTTCCCGCGCCCGCGCCGCCGCCGTCCAGCCCGCATTCAGCCGGTCCGCGGAGGTGACGGCGAGCAGGCCCACGTCGCGCCGGTCCTCGGCGATCAGCCCCACGGCCTCGATGGCTTCCGGCGTCACGGCGCCCTGCACGGCGATCACCACGTCGCAATTGGGGCCGGGCTCGCGCAGCCAATAGGCCCCATCCACCATGTGGCGCTTCTGGGTTTCGCTCAAGGTGCGCTTCGGCTGCTCCAGCGGGCGGGTGGAGAGGCGGAAATAGATCGAGCCGCCGGTCTCGTCGCGCAGCCAGTTGCGCTCGTCGTCCGCGCCCGTGCCGTCCCGCTGCACATAGTCGAAGGCAAAGCCCATCAGCACCGCCAGCTCGTCCACGAAGCAAGGCTCGAACGCCGCGAGGCCGTCCTGCGCCATGCCGATCAGCGGCGTGGAGATGGATTGGTGCGCGCCGCCCTCGGGCGCCAGGGTCACGCCGGAAGGCGTGGCGACGAGGATGAAGCGGGCGTCCTGGTAGCAGGCATAGTTCAGCGCATCGAGCCCGCGGCAGATGAAGGGATCGTACAGCGTGCCGACCGGGATCAGCCGCGCGCCGAACAGCGAATGGGAGAGCCCGAGTGCGGAGAGCGCCAGGAACAGGTTCATCTCGGCGATGCCCAGCTCCAGATGCTGGCCCTTGGGCGAGAATTCCCAATTAAAGGTGGAGGGAATGCGCTCGCGCTTGAACACGTCGGAGAGTTCGCGCTCGGCGAACAGGCCGCGCCGGTTCACCCACGGGCCGAGATTGGTGGAGACCGTCACATCCGGCGAGGTGGTGACGATGCGCGCCGCCAGATCGCTGTCGCCGCGCGCCAGCTCCTGGAGGATCAGCCCGAAGCCGGCCTGCGTGGAGAGGGTGGGATTGGGCGGCGTCGCCAGCGCCGGCACCGGCAGGGCGGGCGCGGAGAAACGGCGCGTGCCCTCCTGCGCGAACGGGACCTTCTTCAGGAAGGCATCGAGCGCCGCCGGCGGTGTCGCCAGCCCCTCGAACAGGTCCCATTCGTGCCCGGCGCGGATCTTCATGGCGCTGCGCAGCACGTCCATCTGGGCGGCGGTCATGAGGCCGGCGTGATTGTCCTTGTGGCCCGCGAGCGGCAGGCCGAAGCCCTTCACCGTGTAGCAGAGGAAGCAGACCGGCCTGTCGTGGTCGATGCTTTCGAACGCGGAGATGATGCTCGGCAGATCGTGGCCGCCGAGATTGGTCATCAGGGCCGAAAGCTCGGCATCCGAGCGGCGGGCGATGAGGGCGGAGACCTCGCCCTGGTCGCCGAGATCGTCCATCAGCCGCTTGCGCCAGGAGGCGCCGCCCTGGAAGGTGAGGGCGGAATATTCCGAGTTCGGGCAGGTGTCGATCCAGGCTTTCAGCGCCGCGCCGCCGGGCTCGGCGAAGGCCGCCTGCTGCAGCGAGCCGTACTTCAGGATCACCACCTGCCAGCCCATGGCCTCGAAGATGCCGACGAAGCGCTCGTACAGCCCTTCGCGCACCACGGCATCGAGGCTCTGGCGGTTGTAGTCCACCACCCACCAGGTGTTGCGCACGTCGTGCTTCCAGCCCTCGAGCAGGGCTTCGAAGACATTGCCCTCGTCCAGCTCGGCATCGCCCACCAGCGCGATCATGCGGCCTTCGGGGCGCTCCGGCGCAAAGCCGTGGGCGCGCACGTAATCCTGGGCGATGGAGGCGAACAGCGTCTGCGCCACGCCGAGGCCGACGGAGCCGGTGGAGAAATCCACGTCGTCCGTGTCCTTGGTGCGGGAGGGGTAGGATTGCGCGCCCTTGAATGCCCGAAAGGCTTCCAGCTTTTCGCGGGTCTGGTTGCCCAGCAGATATTGGATGGCGTGGAAGACCGGGCTCGCATGCGGCTTCACGGCGACGCGGTCCTGCGGCCGCAGCACGCGGAAATAGAGCGCCGTGAGAATGGTGGCGAGCGAGGCGGACGAGGCCTGGTGGCCCCCCACCTTCAGCCCGTCTTCGCTGGGGCGCAGGTGGTTGGCATTGTGGATGGTCCAGCTGGCGAGCCAGAGCACCTTGCGCTCCAGCTCGGCCAGGATGGCGAGGTCTGTCGCGTCGCGGGCCTGGGTCATGGTCTCATCTCCTCGGGCCGCCGCACCGGCGCAGCCAGGACTTGAGAGTATCCCGCGATCCGCGGTGAAAATCGCCTATTTGAGGCTCGCGTGGGTCGATGTTTAGCGTATTCTGTCGTCTTAACGCCCTCGTACGCACGAAACATGCGCCCATGGACCTGCTCGATCGCAAGATCCTTTCCGCCCTCCAGGAAGACGGGCGCATCACCATCGCCGAGCTGGCGGCGCGGGTGGGGCTGTCGCCTTCGCCCTGTCTGCGGCGCGTGCGGCATCTGGAGGAAGAGGGGCTGATCACGCGCTACGTGGCGGTGCTGGACCAGCGCGCCGTCGGCCTGCCGGTGAGCGTGTTCGTCTCCGTGAAGCTGGAGCGCCAGCGGGAAGACGCGCTGGATGCCTTCGCCGCCGCCATCCGCCATTGGCCGGAGGTGCTGGAATGCTATCTCATGACCGGCCAGCGCGATTACCTTTTACGGGTGGTGGTGGCCGATCTGGAATCCTATGAACGCTTCCTGAAGCAGAAGCTCACCCGGGTGGAGGGCATCGCCTCCATCGAATCGTCCTTTGCCCTGGAACAGGTGAAGTATTCCAACGTCCTGCCTTTGGTGTGAAGAGAAGGAACGCGTCATGGCCATTCGCGTCGGCATCGGGGGATGGACGTTCGAACCCTGGCGGGGCACGTTTTTCCCCGAAGGGCTCAAGCACGCCAAGGAGCTGGAGTTCGCCAGCCGGGCCGTGACCTCCATCGAGATCAACGGCACCTTCTACCGCGGGCAGACGCCCAAGACCTATAAGAGCTGGGCGGACCAGGTGCCGGAGGGGTTCGTCTTCGCGCTCAAGGCCACCCGCTTCTGCACCCATCGGCGCATCCTGGCGGAGGCGGGCGAGAGCGTCGCGCGCTTCCTCGAGGGCGGAATCGCCGAGATGGGCGAGAAGCTCGGCCCCATCAATTGGCAATTCCCACCCACAAAGGCGTTCGACCCCGAGGATTTCGGTGCGTTTCTCGCCCTGCTGCCGGAAAGCGTGGGCGGGGTGAAGCTGCGCCATGCGGTGGAAGTGCGCCACGAGAGCTTCTGCACACCGGATTTCATCGCGCTAGCCACCAAGCACAAGGTGGCGATCATCTATGCCGACAAGCCGGGCTATCCCGCGATTGCCGACATCACTGCCGATTTCGTCTATGCGCGCCTTCAGGATGCGAAGGAAGAGGTCGAGACCGGCTATGAGCCGAAGGCCCTCGACCAATGGGCGACCCGCGCCAGGACCTGGGCGGAAGGCAAGGTACCGAAGGATATGAAGCCCCTCGGCGGCAAGGCCCCCGCCAAGGGCGCGCGCGATGTGTTCGTCTACATGATTAATGGGGCGAAGGTTCGTGCGCCGGCTGCGGCGCAGGCTTTGCTGGAGCGTGTCGGCTGACCGGCTCCTTCAGGAAACCCAGCATGTCGGTGAGGCGTGCGAGCACGGCGAACAGGATCGCCGTGGACCAGCCGAACATCAGCATGCCATTGGCCGCCGTCACCGGGCCGAGCAGCCGCCATTCCTGCGTCGGCAGGATGTCGCCGTAGCCGAGCGTGGTGAAGTTCACGAATGCCAGGTAATAAGCGTCGCGGCCGTCCTTGACCGCGCCGAGAAGGTCATAGGCGATCGCCCACACGCCGACCTGGACGAGATGGGTGGCGGTGAGCATCGTGCCGGTGAGCACCATGCCCACTTGCAGGATGACATAGCGGCGCTTCAGGCTGCGCCCGTGCGCCAGCCGCCGCATGGCGGTGATCAGCCCCACGCTCGCGAGCGCTTGGAGCGCGACATTCACGAGGCTGATGAACACGCCGATCAAAAGTTCGCCTGGCATTGCCGCGCCCGCTGCCCAAGGGCCGCGCCGGCCCATTCCCGCGTTTCTCATTGGCCGCAAGCGCAAGGGGGCGCAAGGGGGCGCAAGGGGGCACGGGGGGCGCAAAGGGGGCGGAACCCGGATGCCGGCGGAGCGTTTCTCCCGATGGGGAGAAGCGGCAGGCGGGGCCGAAAGGATGGCCGCAGGCGCGCCGCGCTGACCGGCAAGCTTTGGAGGCAGACAATGAGCGCATCGACGCACGCCACGGAAAAGCCCGTGAAACTCCAATACTGGTCCAGCTCCCACTCGGTGAACGCGCCGGACCACTGGCCCGAACCCTACGCCTTCGATACCGTGGAGGATGCGGTGGCGTTCGCGGCCACCCAGGCCCCGGCGAACCGGGAATTGGCGTGGTTGCGCAAGCCCGACGGCACGGTGATGACGCCGGAGCAGATCCTGCGCGCCTTCCAGATGCGGCGCGGCTGACGTCGCGCATCCGGCCGTTCGCGGCGCTGCGGATTGCTTTAGCCGGGCGCATGTGTATTTTGCACCGCGAAATTCGCGGGAGCGGGTCCGATTTCTCGGGCCCGCGTTTTGGTGTTTGAGAATCTTATGAAGCTGCGCAACATCGCCATCATCGCCCACGTCGACCACGGCAAGACGACGCTGGTGGACAAGCTGCTCCAGCAATCCGGTTCGTTCCGCGACAATCAGCGCGTCGCCGAACGGGTGATGGATTCCAACGATCTGGAAAAAGAGCGTGGCATCACCATCCTCGCCAAGGCCACTTCGGTGGTCTGGAAGGATATCCGCATCAACATCGTCGACACCCCGGGCCACGCTGATTTCGGCGGCGAGGTGGAGCGCATCCTCTCCATGGTGGACGGCGCGATCGTGCTTGTGGACGCCGCCGAAGGCCCCATGCCGCAGACCAAGTTCGTGGTCGGCAAGGCCCTGAAGATCGGCCTTCGCCCGATCGTCGCGATCAACAAGGTGGATCGCCCGGACGGCCGGCCGCAGGAAGTCATCAACGAGGTGTTCGACCTGTTCGCGGCGCTCGATGCCAATGACGACCAGCTCGACTTCCCGATCCTCTACGGCTCCGGCCGCGACGGCTGGATGGCCCATTCGCCCGAAGGTCCCAAGGACCAGGGCCTCGCCCCGCTGTTCGACCTGGTGGTGAAGCATGTGCCGCCGGCCCATGTGGACGAGGCGCCGTTCCGCATGCTGGGCACGCTGCTGGAAGCCAATCCCTTCCTCGGCCGCATCATCACCGGGCGCATTTCCTCCGGCACCGTGAAGCCGAACCAGTCCATCAAGGTCATCGACCGCGAAGGCAATCTGGTGGAAACCGGCCGCGTCTCGAAGATTCTCGCGTTCCGCGGCATCGAGCGCCAGCCCATCGATCAGGGCGAGGCGGGCGACATCGTCTCCATCGCCGGCCTGGTCAAGGGCTCGGTGGCCGACACCTTCTGCGATCCGAGTGTGGATACGCCGATCCAGGCCCAGCCGATCGATCCGCCGACCGTCACCATGTCCTTCATCGTCAACGACTCGCCGCTGGCGGGCACCGAGGGCGACAAGGTGACCAGCCGCATGATCCGCGACCGCCTGTTCAAGGAGGCCGAGGGCAACGTCACGCTGAAGATCGAGGAATCCGCCGACAAGGATTCGTTCTTCGTCTCCGGCCGCGGCGAACTGCAGCTCGCCATCCTGATCGAGACCATGCGCCGCGAAGGGTTCGAGCTGGCCGTCTCGCGTCCGCGCGTCGTGTTCCACCAGGGGCCGAACGGCGAGACGCTGGAGCCGGTGGAAGAAGTCGTCATCGACGTGGACGAGGAATATTCCGGCACCGTGGTGCAGAAGATGTCCGAGCGCCGCGCCGAGATGATCGAGATGCGGCCCTCGGGCGGCAATCGCCAGCGCCTGGTGTTCCATGCGCCCACGCGTGGCCTCATCGGCTATCAGTCGGAACTGCTCACCGACACGCGCGGCACCGCCATCATGAACCGCCTGTTCAAGGCCTATGAGCCGCACAAAGGCGAAATCCCGCAGCGTATCAACGGCGTGCTGATCTCCAACGAAGCGGGCGAGGCGGTGGCCTATGCCCTGTGGAACCTGGAAGACCGTGGCCCGATGATCATCGAGCCGGGCTGGAAGGTCTATCAGGGCATGCTGGTCGGCATCCACAACCGGGACAACGACCTGGAAGTGAACGTGCTGAAGGGCAAGAAGCTCACCAACATCCGCACCACGTCCAAGGACGAGGCGGTGCGCCTGACCCCGCCGATCCGCATGACGCTGGAGCGTTCGCTGGCCTGGATCCAGGACGACGAACTGGTGGAAGTCACCCCGAAGTCGATTCGCCTGCGCAAGCGCTGGCTGGATCCGAACGAGCGCAAGCGCAACGAGCGCAAATCCGAGACCGCGATCGCCTGATCGCCGCTTCTTTCGCGTCGCTTCGACACCCTCGGCAGTCCCTGCCGGGGGTGTTTTTCTTTCGCCATGTGAACTTGTCGCAGTTGCCGTGTCGCCGCCGATGCCAGGCGGCAAATAGCTGTGGGGGCGGCGCGGGCGATGCAAGCGCCAAAACAGGCCGGCGCGCGAGGGTTTGCGCCGGCCGCTCCGCACGCCCGGACCGAAACACCCGTTTCTCTGGGGAACCCGCAAGGCAATGCGCAGCGTTGACAGTTGGCTAAAGCGCTCCTACCACTGTTAAGCCGGCCGGTTTGCAAGAACAGAGACAGGTGGTGGAGAAACGCTTCGCCTCTCGTCTCAAAGAGGATCAAATCGCATGGCTCTACGTGTCTCGGGTAAGAATATCGACATCGGAGAGGCCCTCCGGCACCGCTTGTCGGACCGGATTTCCGAGGTGATCGCGAAATATTTCGACGGAGGCTGGTCAGGCCATGTCACCGTTGCCCGCGATGGGTCCGGATATCGCTCCGAGTGCATGCTGCACCTCGATTCCGGCGTGAATCTCCAGGCCCACGGAAACGCGCATGACGCGAATTCCTGCGCCGATGCCGCCGTCGACAAGGTGGAGAAGCGGCTGCGCCGCTACAAGCAACGCCTCAAGGACAAGCACGGGCATGGCAATGGCGATGCCAAGGGCGACGATCTGAGCGCCCAGAGCTATATCCTGTCCGCTCCCGACATCGAGACCGACGAGGAAATCGAGGGCTGGAGCCCGACGGTCGTCGCCGAGCAGGTCACCAAGCTGCGCAGTCTCTCGGTGGCGGACGCCGTGGTTGAGCTTGAGATTACCGGGGCGTCCGTGGTTGTCTTCCGCCATGCCAATCACGGACGGATGAGTGTCGTCTACCGCAGGCCGGACGGGCATGTGGGCTGGATCGATCCCTCGGCCTTCGCCCTTGAGGAAACCCATTGACCGGCGCCTGGGCTTGGGAATAGCGTCCCCCGCGTTCTCGGAGCCCACCCCGGCCGCCAGTCGCCAGGGATTTTCAACCTATGCCTCTCGCCGATCTTCTCGCCCCCGATGCGGTTTTCCCGTCCTTGAGGGCGAGCAGCAAGAAGCAGGCTCTCCAGGAGCTTGCTCAGCATGCCGCGGTGCTCATCAACCGCGATGCCAGGGAGATATTCGAGACGCTGCTTCAACGCGAGCGCCTCGGATCGACCGGCGTCGGCAGCGGCATCGCCATTCCGCACGGGAAGTTGCCGAAGCTCGACAAGCTGTTCGGTGCTTTCGCGCGCCTGGAAAAGCCGATCGACTTCGAGGCTCTGGACGGCGAGCCGGTGGACCTGGTCTTCCTGCTCCTCGCGCCTGAAGCCGCGGGTGCTGACCATCTCAAAGCCCTGGCCCGCGTCGCCCGCATGTTGCGGGACCCGGAGATCGCCGAAAAGCTGCGCGCTTCGCGCGATGCGAGATCAATCCATACGCTGCTCACCGCCGCATCGGCGTCTGACGCGGCCTGAGCGCGGCGGACCTTTTGGCTCGGCCGGTGCGCGCTCGCTGACGCATCTTTCACCAAAGCCAGTGGTGCGGGCCGATTTCGCGGCTGAGAAGGTGAGCGCGTATGGGCGGGCCGCGCAAGGCCCGCGCAAGCCCCCCACCCCATTTTCCAGCATCTTTCTATCTGACCTCACCAAGGGGCATGCGCATGAGCGGCCTTGTGTGAGTTCGCAGAAGCTGGGATGGCGTGATGATCAAATATTCAAACCTGCCGATGACGGCCAAGGTCTTAAGCTTGTTGGCGGCGCTCAGCCTCACCAGCCTTGCCGGCGGCTTGTACGCGGCCTCGGGGATGGTGGACATCGAAGAGTCATACGGCCGGATCGTCGACGGCTACGATAAGGCAATGGTCAAGGTGGCGCGCGCTGCCCGTCAGGCCATGACCGCCCGGGCGGAAATTTACCACATCATCGTGGCCATGACGGATGAAGACAGTGCCAAGGCGGAGGCGGGCCTCAAGCAGGCGGTGTCGCGTTATGAGGTGTTGCTCGACGAAGCCGCCTCCCTATTGCCTGGCAAAAAAGCCGAGATCGGCGCCATGCAGAAAAATCTGGCCGCAACCGTCGCCGGTGCCTGCGCCGAGGCCATCAAGACCGGTTCCGGTGTCTCAACATTTGAGAATATCAAGCTCGCGTCCAAGATGATGACGGAGAGTTGCGGACCCGCGATCGAAGCTGCCATCACGGCCACCGTTGGCTTCAACGACCAGCTCATCAAGGAATCCGCCGCCATTGTAACGGAGACGGGACGTCGCACGGACCAGACCATCTGGGTCACGCTGGGCATGATTATTGCCGCGACCCTGGTCATGGGCGGTGTGTCGATCCTCGTCGTGCGCGCCGGCATCGTCGCTCCGCTGCGGCGCATCATGACCGTCATGGTCGGACTCGGCGAAGGCAAGCTCAGCCAGGAGGTCGCGGGGACCGAACGTCGCGACGAGATCGGCGCCATGTCCAATTCGGTGGAATTGCTGCGTCAGCAGTTGAAGGAAGCCGAGGCGCTGCGCGAGGAGCAGATGCAGCGCCGCGAGGCCGAGCGTCAGGCTCTGGAGCGGCGCGAGGTGCTGGCGCAAAATTTCGTCAGCCGCATGAAGGGTCTTGCGGCAGGCTTCGCCCAGTCCTCGCACGAGGTCGCCGAGTCCGCGCGCAACCTCTCGGCTTCCGCCGAGGAGACCTCGCGGCAGGCGCAGTCGGTGGCCGCTGCGGCTGAAGAAGCGGCGAGCAACGTGCAGACCGTCGCGGCGTCCTCCGAGGAACTCGCAGCCTCGGTTCGTGAAATCTCCGGACGCGTCAGCCATTCGGCGGATGTCGCAGACCGTGCGTTCCGGGAGGCCGAATCCTCGAACGATCGCATCACCGGCCTCGCCAAGGCGGCTGCCGATATCGGCGACGTCATCAACCTCATCAAGGGAATCGCCGATCAGACCAACCTGCTCGCGCTGAATGCCACCATCGAGGCGGCCCGCGCCGGAGAAGCCGGCAAGGGCTTCGCCGTGGTGGCCACCGAAGTGAAGGAGCTCGCGTCGCAGACCGGGAAGGCCACCGCGGATATCTCCGCGAAAGTCATGGAAATCCAGGCGGCGACGGACGGTACGGTCTCTTCGATGGGCGAGATCATCCGCGTGATCACCGAGGTGAAGCAGATCTCCTCCTCCATCGCCGGCGCCGTCGAGGAACAGGGCAGCGCGACCAATGAGATCGCCATGAACTGCCAGCAGGCCGCGAGCGGCACGCAGGATGTCACCAGCAATATCGATGGCGTGGGTCGGGCAGCCCAGAGTACCGGCTCAGCCTCCACCCAGCTGTTGACCCTGTCGCAGGATCTCTCCTCCCAGGCGAATGATCTGCGGGGCGAGGTGGAGACCTTCGTGCGCGAACTCGCTGCGGCCTAAGCCGCGATTACACCCGGACAAAGTGTTTTCCCCGCGTCACAAGCGGGGAAAACCGAGTTTCATCGGCTCCCATGCTCTGACGCTTAGACAACACCCGCCGCTCGCGGCGCCCGCTCTCGGGCCGACCGCGGCGGCGGGTGTAATGCTCAATGCACCGAGACGGTGATCAGCTCGTGCTCGCTCGCATTGGCAAGCGCAGCTTCCCGGCTGTCGGTCAGCATGATGGGCGTTCCATCCGCCGCGTGCAGGGTGAACAGGGTCAGCCCCGGCGCGATCTGCGGCGCCTGGGGGAACAGGCGGGGCACATCCTCGGACTTGATGGTCCGCAAATAAGCGATCTCGCCGCCGCCCATGCCCGCGAGTGCCTCCGGGCTGATGGGAGCGACACTTGTGATAGTGGTGCTCTTCTCGATCATTTTCTCAACCTCTCCATTCCGCAACGCCGAGCCTTCCCTTCCGTTCCTTCACGGTCGGGCGACGATGTCGATGCGCTTGGCCTGCCGGGTCGGTTCCGGGCGGACGAGATCGATGGACAAAAGTCCGTTGCGCAATTCGGCGCCGAGCACATTCATGCCCTCGGCCAGAACGAACGTGCGCTGGAACTGACGGGCCGCGATCCCCCTGTGCAGGTAGATGCGGTCTTCCCCATCCTCGACCTGGCGGCCACGAATGGTCAGTTCCTTCTCTTCGAGGGTGACGTCGAGTTGTTCGACGGTAAACCCCGCGACGGCGAGCGTGATCCGCAGCCGTAACGGCGCGCCGGTGGACGAATCGATCCTCTCCACATTGTAGGGAGGATACCCCTCGGCCCCCTTGGTCACCCGATCGAGCACCCGCTCGACCTCGTCGAATCCCAGAAGGAAGGGGTTCGACAATGAAGAGATCCGCGACATAAGCCAAAGTCCTTATCAAGCGACTTTGCGGTTCGGATGCCACCCTATCCGGGCCACATCCATCGGGACCCCATGAGGCACCCCGACGCTCCTCCATATGGGCAACATGCCGCGCTGCCGCAAGGTGGCGCGCGCAGGCCGCGCGGACGGCCTGCGCGAGAGGGTCGCGCAGGAAAAAAGCGCCCGGCGCGTGCACCGGGCGGGCGGCTGCAGGAAGGCGCGGGCGGGCCGGAATCCGGCGCCGCCCGCCGGGAAAGGCTCACGCCGCGCGGCGCGGCCCCACCGTGGCGCGCGGCGCAAAGCTGTCGGCGTCGGCCGCACGCCACTCGGCGGCATAGGGCGTGTCTTCCGGCGCCTCATTGAGCACGCCGGTGGAGAGGAAGGGATAGAGCCGGTCCAGCGGCTGCACCTGCACCGGCGTGACGCGATGCCAGATGTGGTGCGGCAGCAGTTCGCTCGGGTGGTTGAGGCCGGCCGCGGCGATGAGGTCGGCCAAGGCTTCCACCGTATGATGCTGGAAGCTCGCGACCCGCTGCGCCTTTTCTTCGACCACGAGCCCGCGCTGGAGGTGGGGATCGTTGGTGGTGATGCCGGTCGGGCACTGGCCGGTGTGGCAGCGCATGGACATGACGCAGCCGAGCGAGAACATGAAGGCCCGCGCCGCGTTGCACCAATCCGCTCCCACCGCCATGTTCGCCGCCATGCCGAAGCCGGAGGTGACCTTGCCGGCGGCGGCGAGCCGCACGTGCTCGCGCATTCCGGTGCCCACCAAGGCATTGCGCATGAGGATGAGGCCTTCGCGCAGGGGCATGCCCATATGGTCGGCCAGTTCCTGCGGGGCCGCGCCGGTGCCGCCCTCCGAGCCGTCCACCACTACGAAGTCGGGCGCGATCCCGGTCTTCTGCATGGCCTTGACGATGGCGAAGGTCTCGCTCGGGTGGCCGATGCAGAGCTTGATGCCCACCGGCTTGCCGCCGGAGAGCTCGCGCAACTGGGCGACGAACTCCATCATCTGCGCCGGCGTGGAGAAGGCGGGGTGGCGCGAGGGTGAGATGCAGTCCTCGCCCAGCGGGATGCCGCGGATCTCGGCGATCTCCGGTGTCACCTTGGCGGCCGGAAGCACGCCGCCATGGCCGGGCTTGGCGCCTTGGGAGAGCTTGATCTCCACCATCTTCACCTGCGGGTCGGCGGCCTTCTCGGCGAAACGCTCGGGCGAGAAGGAGCCATCGCGATTGCGGCAACCGAAATAGCCCGATCCCAATTCCCATACGATGTCGCCGCCATGGATGCGGTGATAGGGGGAAAGGCCGCCCTCGCCGGTGTCGTGATAGAAGCCGCCGCGCTTGGCGCCGAGATTGAGCGCCTCGATGGCGTTGTGGCCGAGCGAGCCGAAGCTCATGGCGGAGATGTTCAGCGTCGCGGCCGCGTAGGGCTTCGTGCAATCCTTGCCGCCGACCTGCACGCGGAAGGGCGTCTTGGCCACGGGCGTGGGCGCCAGCGAATGGGTCATCCATTCATATTGCGGCGCCTGGGTGTCCAGCTCGGTGCCGAAGGGCTGGCGGTCCTCTTCACTCTTGGCCCGGGCGTAGACGAGGCTGCGCACATTGCGATTGTAGGGATGACCCTCCAGATCGTCCTCGACGATGTACTGGCGCAGATAGGGGCGCAGCGCCTCGAACATCCAGCGCACGCTGCCGATGACGGGATAGTTGCGCAGCAACGAATGATGCGGCTGCATCACGTCGAATACGCCGACCAGCACCAGCGGAAACAGCACGCAGAATACGAACAGCCATGCCGGATGCGATGCGAAGGATAAAATCAGGCATAGCAGAGCAAGGCCAGAGACCAGCCCAAACAGGCTGTAGCGGCGCATGAGCATTACGGTGCTTGGTTCGATGGCGCCCGGCATGTTTCTCCCCCGATCATCTTATTGTGGGGAACCTAAGCCGTTGCGCCGCCCGGCACAATGAAGCTTCCTGGCTGCCTCAGAGCAGAACCGCAGGGGCGGTGGTGACCAGCCGGTGCGACAAGGCCCGCACGGTCTCGATCTGCGCCGGCAACTCGCTCCAATAGCGCCGATGCAGCTCCAGATTGACGATGGCGCCGGGGTCGAAGGTGCAGCGCGCGGCAAGCTCGTCCCAGGGAATGGAGCCCCAGCCCACCGGCAGATGCAAATCGCCTTCGCCAAGCGCGAGACGTTCGGCTTCGTCGATGGTCCAGCTTTCCAGCGGCCGGCCGTAGCTGTCGTGCACATGCACGTGCCGGGCAAAGGGCGCGAGGACTGCGACCTCGGTAAGCAGGTCGAGGCCGGCGTCCGTGCAGCGCAGGAAGGCATGGCTCACGTCCAGCGTGGCCCGCACGGAGGGATGGCCGATCGCGTCGATTTCCTCGGCGAGGCGCGAGGGAACGGCGGTTTCCCGCATGGCCTCGAAGCGGAAGACGTTTTCCACGCACAAGGTCACGTCGGCTTCGCCGGCCCGGTCGCCGGCCTGCGCGAGCGCCTCGCGCTGGCGGGAATAGGCGACGCGGATATGGTCGTCGGGGTCGCGCACGCACCCGGCATGCACCACGAGATTGACTGCTTTCAAGGCTCCGGCCACCGTGATCGCAGCGTCCAGCAGCGCCGTGTGGCGGGCAAGGCGCGGCCCTTTCTCCATCAGATTGATCGCGAGCGGGCCGTGGACGGTGTAGCCGAAGGGGCGCCCGGCCGTGGCGTCCACGAGGCGCGCGAGCCGATCCTCAAGGATTTTGCAATCCGCGATCAGGGTCCAGGCGAAGATGGGCAATTCGACGAAATCGACGCCAAGGCGCTCGGCTTCATCAAGTTTCGGACCGAGATCGTCAAAGTCCGGCGACGTTGCACGAAGTGAATAACCTAGGCCTCGAACGGTGGGAGGAAGCGCGCGCGTGTTCATCTGTCCGTCCCCGTAAGTGTTGCCGATACCCCGTAACGTAAACCACCTTGGCCTCAGCCAATGCGCGCACAATAGAACCGGACGCGTTCAACCGCATCTTGTTTTTTGCAGCGCATCAAAATGGGCGAAGGTATTGTGTTCGTTGACGTAACGGCGTGTTTCAGCGCGCCGTCTTCTGCAACAGGGCGCGCACATCGCGTGCCAGATGAATGGCGTCAAAGGGTTTGGCGATCACGCCGATGGCGCCGAGGGTCATGAAATGGGCGATTTCGTGCGCCTGGGTCCGCGCAGTCACAAATGCGACAGCGGCGGGCGGCACGAGCCCGTGCAGCTGCAGCTGCTTCAGCGTGGTGGGGCCGTCCATGGACGGCATCATCACATCCAGCAGGATCAGGTCGAAGGATGTTTCGCGCGCGCGAGCCAGCGCGGCCGCTCCGGAGGCCGCCGTCGCCACGCCGATCTGCGGATCGAGGCTGAGCGCGAGCGTGACGATCTCGCGAATGTCCGGTTCGTCGTCGACATAGAGGATATGCAGCGTCATGCGCCTGGCCCTCCCGGACCGGAGGGGGAGCCGGTGACGTGGTCGATCACCACGTCGAACATGGTGCCAAGGCCGCCGGCCTCGCTCTGGAACATTTGATCCAGCCGGCGGGCCATCAGCGGATCATGGGTGCGGGGCGACAGCATCGCCAGCGGCACGTGGTTCTCCGCGCAAAAGCGGCACAACGCCGACAGATGTTCGAGCGACAGGTCGAACGGCCACATGTCGACGATCACCAAGCGGCAGTCGCGCTGGGCCAGAATGGCGTTCGCATCGTCGAGGCCGGCGGCTGGAATGACCTCCACCAGGTCGCGCAGGGCAGTGGCCACCGTGCGCCGGGAGTCGTTGCCCTGGGAAAGGTGGAGCACGCAGCCGGCGCGAGCGAGGACCGCGCTGCGGGAAATCAGCGCGATCAGCCGGTCGCGCTCGGGCGGGATGTCGAACCAGTCAGCAACCTCCACCACGGCGCCGCTGCCGCTGCGCGAGAGCAGAATCAGCGGCGTCGTGCGCGTGCGCTCGGAGCGGCGCAGGGAGCGGATCAGGGCGATGCCGTCGGAATCGCGCAGGCGCAGCGCCAGCAGGATCACCGAATAGGGCTGCACGGCCGCGTGCCCCTCCGCCTTGGCGGCGGTGTCGGCGCACTCCACCACGATGCCGTGGCCGCTGAGCATGGCCGTGATGTTGTGTTGCTGCTCCGCATCGCTGGTGACCAGAAGCACATGGGCTTCCGATGGCCCGCCCTGGGGCGGGGGCACCGGCAGGCGGGCGGGAAGGTCGACCATGAAGGTGGTCCCCAATCCCTCATGGGTCTCGAACGAGACGCGCCCCGCATGGCGCTCGACGATGTCCTTCACGATGGCGAGGCCCAGCCCGGTGCCCCCGCGCTGGCGCGAATCCGAATTGTCAGCCTGCGCGAAGCGGGTGAACATATTGGCGCGGAACGCCTTGGGAATGCCGGCGCCATGGTCCTGCACGGAGGCGCGCACGATCTCGCCGTGGCGTTCCACCTTGAGGCGGACGATGCCATCCGTGGGTGAGAACTTCACGGCGTTGGAAATCAGATTGGTCAACACCTGGATCAGGCGGTCGTGGTCGCCCACCACCGTGGAATCCCCCTCTTCGATGTCGAGGGCGAGATGCACCCGGTGCTCGTCGGCATAGGCGGTGTTCTGGTCGATGGCTTCGCGCGCCACCTGCGCCACCGAAACCGGCGCCCGCGCGAAGGCGACGGAGGCAGATTGCATCTTCTCGATGTCGAGAATGTCGTTGATCAGGCGCACCAGGCGCCGGCTGTTCTGGTGGGCAATGCCGACCAGCCGCTTGGCGGCCTCCGAAAGCGGACCGGCCGCGCCCGCATCCAGCAGGCCGAGCGAGCCGGCGATGGAGGTGAGCGGCGTGCGCAATTCATGGCTGACCGTGGAGACGAAATCATTCTTCATGATCTCGGCGCGCTTGCGCTCGCTGACATCGTGCAGGATCGCCACCAGGCGGTTGCCGTCGCTTTCCCGCATCTGGCCCACGGCCACGTCGATCGGAAAGGTCGTGCCGTTCTTGCGTCGGCCGGTGAGCTCCTGCGCATGGCCGCCTTCGAGCGCGAAATTCTCCAGCCGCTGGAGCAGGTCGGCCTCGCTGCGCCCCTCGCCCAGCACGAACAGCAGTCCAAGATGGCGTCCCGTCAGCTCTTCCGGCGACCAGCCGAACATGCGGGTCGTGACCGGATTCGCGGTCTCGATGATGCCCTTGCTGGTGATGACGACGATGGCATCCATGGCGCTGGCGAGGATCGCGCGGTGGCGCGCCAGCGTGTCGGAGAGCGCCAGCTCGGCGCGCCGGCGCCCGACCAGATGGGCGATCATGACCAGGCTGGAGCCGCCGACAACGGTGATGGCGGCCGCCAGCAGCAGCAGCAGCGTGCGTTTGGTGCGCTGGCCGGCGATGCGGACCTCATAGGTCTTCCGCTCGATGGCCGCGACCTCGGCGTTGCGCACCTGTTCCACCACCTGGCGGATGCGGTCCATGAGCGCCTTGCCGCGGCGAGTCTCCAAGACATTGGAGGCGGCGAGCGCGCCGGAGGCGTTGCGCGTGTCCACCATATCGGCGAGCAGCCGCATTTCCTGGTCGGCATAGCGGGCCAGTTCGCCGAGCGAGACGGCATGCTGCGGACGCTCCGCCGACAATTGGGCAAGCGCGTCGATCTCTCCGCGGATATCGGCGCGCACCCGCTCCAGAGGAGCAAGGAATTCGTCGCGGCCGGTCACCACATAGCCGAGGCCACCGGCCTCCGCGGTCAGCAATTCCTCATAGATCCGCTGCAATTGGGCGCGCAGGGCGGTGGAATAGAGCAGATCCTCCCGCATGTGATTGCCGGTCGCGAACTCGCGGAAGCTCGCGATGCCAACCGCCATGACGATGGCGACGGAGAGCAGGGCGCCGATCAGCCCGATGATGGTCACCGATCGGATGGACCGCCGATAGGCGCTGCCTTCTCGGCTCATGGGCGCGGTCCGCCGGACCGTGTTTGGAGGAGGGCGCCTTCATGCGGGCCGCGGCTGAGACCGCATGCGCCGTACTCGGCCGCTTTTGCCGCCGCGTGCCTGCCGCGAACCTGCATCCCTCGCCCCATCTCCCGCGGCGCATGCCGACGTGGGCGCGAAGCGTTGTCCATCGTTCTGCCGGACGCAAGGGCGCGGCCGGATAAAACTGGGATTTCAAGAGTGCTCGGACCGGAAAGCGCAGCACTCACCGCAGCTGACCGGGCACCCCTGACGCTACGCCATGAGGGGAAGGGCGGACTTCGCGCTACCGCGCCGGGGCCGGCATGGTCAGGCCGAGCCAGCTGTCGAGGAAGCAATCCAGCCAATGGCATACGGCGGGGTCATAGCGACTCCAGCCGGCGAGATGGGCCTCGCCTGGCTGGGCGCCCGGCTTCGTGAGATGGTGCGCCCCGCGCGTGGCCCAGCGGCACATCATGTCCTGGGTCACCTCGGGATGGAACTGCAGGCCGAAGGCGTTGTGCCCATGGCGGAACGCTTGGTTCGGAAACGTCTCGCCCTGCGCCAATAGGTCGCTGCCGCGGGGCAGGTCGAACCCTTCCGAGTGCCAATGATAGACATGGCTCGGCCAGGGCAGGAGATCGCGGCCGAGTTCGGTCGGGACGAGCGGATAATAGCCGATTTCGCTCATGCCCTCCGCGTGGCGCGAAACCTTCGCCCCCAATTGCACTGCCATGATCTGCGCGCCGAGGCATATGCCGAGCAGCGGGATATCGGCGGCCATGGCCTTGCCCACGAAGTCGATTTCGTCGCGCATCCAAGGCAGCGGGTCGTTGACGCTCATGGGGCCGCCGAACACGACGACGCCGGCATGGCCGTCGAGATGGGCGGGCAAAGCCTCACCCAGGGCAGGCCGTCGAATGTCGAGCGTGTAGCCGCGCTGCTCCAGCCGTTCGCCGATGCGTCCGGGCCGCGAATGCGCTTGGTGAAGAATGACCAGCATGCGCCCCGTATCCGGGGCCGCCGTACCGCTGTCGATCTCCGCTCCGTCCTCGTTAAGTGCTTTGTCCACCTTCTGTTTCCGTGTCGTCCCGGACTTCCCGGCGAATGCGCACCCGCTCGCGCGAGCTGACATTGAGCAATTCGGCGGCGCGCCAGACCAGATTATCCTCGAATTCGGACAATCCGCCATCGGCATAAGCCACTTCGAACATCATCTCCACGATCCGCTCGCGGCCCTCCTCATCCAGGGCGCGGTTCAGAACGCTGGTAAAAGAATAGAGATCAACCGCTTCGGCGTCGCGTGCGATCGCGAGTTCGACCAGGGTGTCGGTTTCGGAATCCGCGAGGTCGAATCGTGTCGCCAGAACGCGTTTGAGCACGCTGCGCTCGTCGTCGGTCACGGCGCCGTCGATGGACATGACATGCACGAGAAGCACCGCGGCTGCGAGGCGGTAGTCGTTCTCCACGAACGCGCTGGCGTCGCGATGGCCGCCGGTAATCTCTGTGATGAAGTCGGACAGCGCGCGGAACATGTGACCCCCTGACCGTGGCTCTGATCCAGTTGCCATGGGGTCAGGTGTCCTTGCAAGTCGTTGCGGCGGAAGGACTTGTCCTGAAAGGAAAAGTTCCAACCTGTGACATTCCGGTCACTCGCCGTTGACGTTCGGAAGCGGCTTGCGCGTGGAGCCCTGGATGCGGTTCGCAGCGTCGCCGGTCGAGGGGCGCGGCGGCTTGGGCGGGGGCGCGATCATCTGCTGACGGGGGGCCGGCGGCAAGGTGTTTTGCCCGGGCACGCCGGGATACGGCAGGGTCTGGGTCTGGTAAGGTTGCACCCGCTGCACCTGGGCCACCGCAGGGGCGGCCACCAGGAGGGCGGCGGTGGCGATGATGAAGAAACGCATTTGCACCTCGTTCTCCGCGGGATGTCGTGACGCTTGCTCGCCGCGTCCACCGCTCTTACGCGCTTGTGATCTCAAAATACCAACAGATCCACGGGCGCGCTGTTCCTACACGTTCACGTGCCCGAAGTTCCCGCACGATTTCCACATTCCTTAGAGGAATATATGATGTGCGTTCCAGAATGCGTGACATGGACAGTAAATAACATGAGCTTTGCCGTTAGTGCCGATTGAAGGAAGAAGGAGAGAAGTGGAGTTCCGCCAAATTCTCGGGCATGATTGGCCTCGGTTGGGAACATAGCTGCCATGGCCACGTTGGTTTCTCCGTAATCCCGCGCTGAACGCGGCGCTAGAGAACGGAGTTTGCCATGAACACGAAGATGCTCACCGTCACCGCCCTGGCCGCGCTTCTGGCCGGCCCTGCCTTTGCCCAAACGGCGACGCCGCCGAGTGCAGCGCCCACCGCGCCCTCGACGACCACGCCTTCTGCCACCCCATCCACGTCGACCATGCCTTCGTCCGGTGCCAGCGCGACCCCGGCGGCGCCCTCCGGCTCCACGGCTTTCATCGAGAGCCAGCAGCAGGAGCAGTGGCTGGCGACCAATCTGATCGGCACCAAGGTGCGCGGCTCGGGCGATGAAAGCCTGGGCGAGGTCAATGACGTTCTTCTGGATCGCAATGGCGCCGTGGTCGGCGCGGTGATTGGGGTCGGCGGCTTCCTCGGCGTCGGCGAAAAGGATGTCGCGGTGCCGTTCAACGCGCTCGAACTGGTGCGCAACAACAGCGGCGACAGCCTGGTGCTGCGCAAGTCGAAGGACGAGCTCAAGGCCGCTCCGGCGTTCAAGGAATATACCGCGCCCGCGCCCACCCCGGCTTCAGCCGGCGGCACGACTGGTGCGCCTGCGACCACGACGCCGTCCGCGCGGTAAACCCGACACTGGGCAAACACATGGGGGTGGGTGCCGAAAGGCGCCTGCCCCTTTCTTTTGAAATTTTCGCAGCGGCATGCCGTTGCCCCGGGCTCTATCCCCACGTTCCTGCGAAGGTGTTATCGTTCCCTATTCGGAGCGGTCGCGCTGGGCGAAGGATCGGCCCGAACGATGAAAGGGTAAGACGTGTCCCACACGCCTCAGCCGCGGGGTGTTGCCCTGCTGGTCGAAGACGAACCATTCGTTGCGATGGTCGCGAGTCAGATCCTGGCCGACGAGGGGTTCGAAGTGGTCGAGGCCGCTTCAGCAGCTGCAGCCCTGTCGCATCTCGCTGACCGCCCCGGTGGCTATGCCATCGCGGTCGTGGACCTTGGCCTGCCCGATATGCGGGGCGAGGCGCTCGTGCTGGAGTTGCGCGGGCGCGAGGGAAATTTGCCGATCATCGTGGCGAGCGGCTATGGCCTTGGGGAGCTGAGGGACATTTTCACCACCGTCTCCGGGGTTGCCCTGGTGACCAAGCCCTATGACACCGCCGCCTTGCGCCGCGCGTTGGAAACACTCGGCTTTTCAGTCGGAATAGATTAGTGCCCGGCGGAGAGAGGCGCCGTTTGCTGCGAAATCGGACGAGCAAGCGGACCCGCATCTAAGAATCAGGGGGGCGAGCGGCGGCTATGCCGGAAGCTGGGGGGAGGGGAAGGGGTGAAAACCTCCGCCACGTCCGCCGCTCGACTGTTCAACGCCAGCGCCCGGATACAGTTCCGTAGCGCCACATGGGCACGGTCGATTTTTTCGCATTGCACCAGGGCCTTTCATCAGGCGCCGGGGCACCGATGAAAAAAGGCCCCTCCGGAGACGGGCCTTTTCTTCTTGGGGCGGCGCAGCTGAAACGCTTTGCCGTATCTCCTTCACGCCACTCGACGGCCTAACGACGCCGGCCGAACAGCATCGCCTGACCGACACCGATCAGCGCCGCGACGGCCACCGTCGCGATGGGATGACGCTCGGCAATGCGCGTCACCGAGGTGAACGCGCCCAGCGAGAGCGGGGCAATGCCGTGGCTGCGACGACCGGACATGGCGATGCCTGCGAACAGACCTGCAACCACGAAGCCCGCGAGGGCGGTGAAAAGAGCCGCCAACGTCGGATCGTAATGGTTGCTCAACGCCTGATAGAGGCAGATGGCCAGGAACGCCCCGCCGATCCACAGGAAGCCGGCGGCGAGGAAGATCAGCAGCGCGCGGGCTGCCATTGCATTCACCGCCGAACCAGCAACTGGCCGAGCAGGGCCCCAGCGCCTGCCGCGATGGCACAAGCGGCAAGCGGCTGGGCGACGATGCGTTCGCGCAGCGTTTCCACCTGTCCTTCGGCCCACTCGGTCATCTCGTCCGCAGCGGCTTCGGCATCACCGGCCGCGCCACGCACCCCATGACGGGCGGTCTTGCCGAGGGTGGTCACAAGCTGCGCGAAATCGGCCCGCAGTTTTTCAAGATCCTGCCGCAGGTCCGCGAGGCTCGGCTCCACGCCGGCGTCGAAGGGCTTTCCGGGGTTCGCGTCCGGCTGATCGACCATGCTCTTATCTCCGCTGTGTGGAAGCTGTCGCGCGGGTTTCACCCGCTCGCGCACACAACGCGGCCGCCGCTGCACAGTTCCAGATTTTGAGCCTTGGAGGCGCGGTATCCCTCCCCAGGGGGAGGAAAGCCGGGGCATGGCGGGCCGGCGCAGGTGACGCCCGGCGCCGGGAGGCCGCGTCAGGCGGTGCGAGCTTCCGGCCCGAGGGTGCGGGCCTCATGGAAGAACAGCGCTTGGGCGATGGTTGCCTTCACCGTCTCACTCAGGAACGGCTTGGTGATGAGATAGGTCGGCTCGGGCCGCTCACCCGTTAACAGGCGATCCGGGAACGCGGTGATGAAAATCACCGGCACGTTGAACGTCTGGAGGATGTCGGTGACCGCGTCGATGCCGGAGGAGCCATCCGCCAGCTGGATGTCGGCCAGCACGAGTCCGAAATCGCTCTGCTGAGCCAGTTCCACGGCTTTCGAGTGGGTGGGCGCGACCCCCACCACTTCGTGCCCAAGCTCGGTCACCAGGGTTTTCAGGTCGAGCGCGATCACCCATTCGTCTTCGATGATGAGGACGCGCGTGGCGAGCTGCTCGTCGATCTCCTGCTGGGCGGCGACCACCTGGGCCTCCACTTCATCCAGCGAGATCTGGAGAATGGAGGCGGCCTCCGCGAAGGAGAATCCCTCCATCGCGGTCAGCAGCAAGGCCACGCGGGACGACGAATCCAAGAGCTGGAGGCGCTGGTCGGCCCGGCTCGCCACTGCAGTGCTGCCGGTCGGCCGTTGGGACCACACCTGGTGGAACGCCTGGTAAAGCGCAACTCTGGGTGATACTGAGAGATCCAGCGGCACCGTTGAGTTGAGGATTCCCTGGAGGGTCGCCTGAACAATACCGTCTCCGGCTTTCTGGGAACCAAGAAGCGCACGGGCGTAACGGCGCAAATAAGGAAGCTGCTTGATGAGCTGTTGCTGTGGCATGCTCTCTCGCCTCGGGACAGGTCCCTGGTAACGCGGCCGTGCGGGAAAAGTTCCTTCCGATAGGAACTTTCTGGCACTTCTTTGCATTATAGACGCGGTTGGTCGGCGATGCAGCATCCCGTGAAGCTCCAGCGCCGGCCGCCTATGAACTGTTCCGTGAAGCAGCAGGATCGGACCTGGCGCAGAGGCCGGGTGGGGTGGTCAGTGAAGGCCTAACCGCGGAGCGAGGCATGTGGTGGGTAAGAGGCGAGGCGGCTCGGGCGCGTCATCGCGAACGGGCGGCGATCTTCGCTTCTGCGGTGGGTCAGCCGCGTCATTTACTCGATAGCGTGCGACGCGGGCTCCTGGTGGTGATCCTGCTCGCGATCACGCCGATTGCCTCCGCAAGCATGTTGCAGGGGGTCCTGCAATTGCGCCGTGCCGGAGAAGAAGCCCAGCACCGGCTTCTTCAGGGCGCCATCGCCGGCGCCGGCAGCCAGCAGAATGTCTTCGCCTCCGCCGAGAACGTGCTGCAGGCCCTCAAGAATGTGCAGGCCGTGCGGGCCGCGGGCAGCGAGTGCGCGCCGACCTTGTACGGCGCAACCCTCAGTCTGCCGTTTGCCTCCAATATCGCTCTCATCAGCAAGGACGGCCTCGTGGCGTGCTCTGCGCTTGCCTCGCCGGGCCAGGACCTTTCGGGGCGAGAATGGTGGCGCGAGGTGCTGTCCAGCAAAGCGTTCGTCATCAGCCACCGCATGCTGAGCCCGATCACCCGCCAGCAGATTCTCGCCGCCACCCTTCCTCTTTATGGAGAGACCGGCCTGTTCGAGGGGGCGATCACCATCGCCATCGATGCGGGATGGCTCGACAATCTTCTGAAGCGGGAGACGCCGCTCAGCGATGGCGTCGCCGCGGTTCTCGACGACGACGGGACCGAGCTGGTCTCGAACGCGCCCGGCATTTCCCGCCGTCTGTTCGCCGACCAAGCCGCCGTGCAAGCGTCCGGCTCCCTGGAAGAAGCGAAGGACGAGGCCGGCCGCTCCTGGACCTTCGCCACAGCCCCCCTGGATCGACAGGGGCTGCGGGTCGCCTTTGCAAAGCCGACCGACCAATTGTTCGCCTGGACGACCTTACATGTCGCGGTGAGCTTCGTTTTGCCGGTGGTCATGGTGCTGTTCACCATCGTTGCCATATGGCTGGCGACCGACCGCATCGTGCTGCAATGGCTGCTGTACCTTCGCCGGGTCACCGCCGTGTATGCCCAGGGCCATTACGGCTTCCGCCCCTCGCGCATGGGCGATGCGCCGAGCGAATTCCGCGTGCTTGGAAACGCCATTGAGGACATGGCCCTTGCGGTGCGAGAGCGCGATGGGAAACTGCGCGAAGCATTGGCGCAGAAGACCGCGCTGGTGCGCGAGATCCATCACCGCATCAAGAATTCGCTCCAGGTGGTGGTGAGCCTGCTCAGCCTGTACGGCTCGGGCATCCCGCAGGGGCCGGACCGTCGCCGTTTCGAGCAGCTGCGCACCCGCGTGAACACGCTCGCCGTGGTGCACCGGATCCTGTTCGAAGCGAACGAGGGATCGGAAGTGCGCCTGCGCGAACTGCTGCGCGAGCTGGGGGCGCTGCTGGAAGGCTCATCCGACCGCAATGTGATGATGATTGTCGATGCCGAGGATGTCACCCTGTCTACCGACCTGGCGGTCCCATTGGCGCTCATGCTGTCGGAAATCGTCATGGCCCTGTCCGTCAGCAAGGGCCGCGGGCCGGTGCGCATCGCCCTGCACGCGATGCAGGAGGGGGAGCTGATCGCATTGCGCATCGAAATCGGCGAGCCGCTCGGGGATCGCCTGGCGGAGGGAAATGCGGACCTCGCCTATGGCTTCGCTCGGCAGATGGGCGGCTCCATCACCACGGAGGAGAGCCCGACCGGTGCGCGGGTGATCGTGCGCTTTCCGCCCCGCCAAGTTCATCGAGCGGCGAAGTAATTTGATACCTTTTTCCGTGTGCGGCACCAGGATAACGACGGTTCCTTGTCTTTAGTCGGAACCTCAGCCGCTCCCGCTCGTTGTGTGGAGGAGTCTCAGGAAGGGCTCATTCCCCCAACGCTAAGGAGCGAGGAGATGACGAAGGCTCAAGGAAAGGGCTCGTCCAACCGCGGCTTTGCGGCGATGGACGCCGAAAAGCAGCGTGCCATCGCCCGGAAGGGCGGCGAAAGCGTGCCGGCGGAAAAGCGCAGCTTTTCCCAGGACCGCGCTTTGGCCTCCGCCGCGGGGCGCAAGGGCGGCCAAAGCGTGGCGGACGAGGATCGCAGCTTCTCGCGCGATCGCTCGTTGGCTTCGCAGGCGGGCCAAAAAGGCGGCCAAGCCTCCCATTCCGGTCGGTCGTGAGAACCAGCCGGGATTAGTTTTGCCTGAGCGGGGGGGCCGACCGGCTTCCCCGTTTCTTTTTTCCCAGTCCTGCGCATTTTTGCTGGCATTTCGGGAACTTCACCTCGCGCCGCGCGTTAGGTGGTGAAGGAAGGGATGGTACACCTCGCCATTGCCGCGGTTCCGGGACGTCTGCACCGACACGGTCGGGTTCAGCCGTACCGCTTTCATCTGGGCGCATTGTGTGCCGGTCGGGAGGAGAGGATCGTGGACGCATCGATGTGTCATCCGAAGGAAGCGGAAACCAGAACCCCCATGGATGCTGACACCGAGACTTCCGCCCCCGTTGTTTTCGACCTGCGCACGCAGGTGCTTGAACTTCTACCGGCCTTGCGTGCGTTCGCGCGCTCCCTCACCCGGAATCGGACGGAAGCGGACGATCTGGTGCAGGAGACTCTGCTGAAGGCGCTGTCGAATATCGACAAGTTCGACCCCGGCACGAACCTGCGGGCTTGGCTCTTCACCATCCTGCGCAACACCTATTACACCGAGATCCGCAAACGCCGGCGCGAGAATGACGGCATGGCGACGCTGGCCCAGCAGGATTCCAACATGGGACCTGGCCAGGAATGGGCGGTTACGCTCACCAGCCTCAAGGAAGCATTGGAATTGCTGCCCGCGGACCAGCGCGAAGCGCTGGTACTCGTTGGCGCGGCGGGCCTTTCCTATGAGGAGGCCGCGGATGTGTGCGGATGCGCGCTCGGTACCATCAAGAGCCGGGTCAATCGCGCCCGCGCCAAGCTGCTGACCCTTATGGGCGCGGAAGATACGGCCGATGTGGTGGAAGGCGACGCCCTGGCCATGTCCGCTGCCCGGATCACCAGCACCTCCTCCACCTGAGGCGTTCTGCTGCCTGCCGAAGGCGTGGCGGCTGAGGCGCGCGACGGCGATAAGCCCTGCGGCCCCTCGATTCTATCAAGCTTATCCACTTGCGTGTTGAACCCGACCTGCACCCGCGGGGCTGATTCCGCGTATCCGCTCCTCCTAACGCAAACAGCACAATAAGGCCCTAGGGTGGGCCTTTATTGTGCTGTGGTTTTTCGGGCCCGAGTTCACGAAACACGAATAACGCGGCACCGCTTCCCCATCAGGGAAGGGATGTCGCGTGCGGCTCTGTTTATCCTGCGGCAGCGGGCGGCTACGCCTCGTCCCTTTCTTTCGGCGCCTCCGGCTCCGCTGATGACTCTTCGCTGCTCGGTCCGCTGTCGGTTCGCGCAGCGACGGCACCCTGCAATTGCTGCGCGAGGCGCAGCAAATCGTCGGGTACATCCTCCTGGGTGAATTCATCGAACAGCTGGCGCAATTCCTTACCCAGAAGATCCTGGCGTGCGGAAATGTCCCTGCGATGAGGGGCTCGCATACCGCCTCCCTCTCTTTGGTCCTGCATGGTCACGGTTTGATCTGGACGCAGAGTGCGCATGACATAGGTTCGCCAGGTGGCAGGAGGGCGCCGCACAACAACAGGCTAAGCTGTGCCATGGCAGCATCCCTTCCTGCAAGGGTCGGGTATTGAAAGCCAAGGGGTGGAACCGCAGAATGTCTCATTCTCGGTACAACCGCGAGGAGCCGTCCGCAGGCGCCTCCTCCTCATCCCAACGCGGGCTGCGGGGCGGGGAGGGGGGCGCGCCGGGCTGCCGATCAGCTATTCCAGGCGTCTCTCCATCGCCGATCGCAGCGGACACCGCACGAAGATGCCGGCGCTCCTCGTCGGGACCGTGAATTTTGCGCGGGCGCGCATAATCGCGCGGCGCCTGGTCCGGCGTGAATTCGCACTGGTCGTATCCATGCGGCGCTGAAAGGCCGTGAGGCATGATCTTCTCGGCCGGGTTTAATCGCGGTCCGGGCATTCTGCTCTCCTTCCGCATGTACACTATTCGCAGACAAACGCGGTGCCGGGAGCTTTGTTCCGGCGAATGCTGCCCCGGTGCAAAATATTCCCGACACCACCAAAGCGCGGCCGGTACCGGGAACCGCGACCGCCTGGAAGGGTTGACACGGCAAGGCTTCATCTGTCCCCGCTCCGCGCCCGCATCAGGACGTGTCGCGGCCGGGGCGCAACACGGAGACAATGCCATGATCAGCTGGGCCATTACGTTTCTTGTGATCGCCTTGATCGCCGCGGTGCTCGGCTTCGGTGCCATCGCCGGCACGGCCATCGAGATTGCCAAGATCATCTTCTATGTGGCGATCGTCCTGTTCCTCATCTCCGCCGTCATCGGCTTCATGCGCCGCGGCGGTGGGCCGAGCGTGCCGTAACGGCGTCTTCCCGCTCACCCTTCCGCCTGCAGTTTGGAAACCCCGGCTTGGCCGGGGTTTTCTTATGCGTGGCAGATAAAAAAATGGCGAGCCGCAAAGTGGGCCCGCCAATGAAGATGACTTGGAGGCGTCGGCAGCAAGCCGACATCAGTTCAACATTGTAACCCGGCTGAGGTTCCGTGCGAATTCAAGCCGAGGAGAAATAAAAAGGGCGCCCCGGTGGGGCGCCCTGATTCAGTGTCCCTCAAATAGGACGGATCGCGTGCTCAGGGGCAGGTGACGCGATAGGAATTGCCATAGGAGTCGCGGGCCCAGCACGCCTTCGGGGTCGTGGCAGCGCCGACAATCGCGCCGGTGGCGCCACCGAGCACACCACCGACCACAGCGCCGCCGGCCGTGCCGGTGGCCGCGCCGCCAATCAGGGCGCCTGCGCCTGCGCCGAGCAGACCACCGCCGACCGCGCGGTCAGATTCCGAATATTGGCTGCAGCCGCCGAGCGCCAAAGCCGCCGCGAACACGATGATAGCCGCCCTCATTTTCATCTCCACATATCCTTGTCGCCGGCGGGCGCCGGGAATGCGTCCGGCCGATGGTCCTTCATGCCCTCGTCGACGGCCGGCGGACAACCCCGCCGAACGAGGGGATTCTCACTGACGCCGCGAAGACGTACCCATCATAGCATACAGCACATACCCGACGGTCAAGCCCACAGCTATCGCGCCCAGCACGATCGATCCCGGCTTGCGGGCGACGAGATCATGAGCGTGATCGACCACGTCATCAATATGACGGCTTGCCTCGTGGCGGCCCTTCCGCGCCAGAGACAGGCCGTTGCGCGCCACATGTGCGGCTTCCTGCTCCAGGGTCTGTAAGGCATCGGTGAAGTAGCGGCCGGCCTGATGACGCGGGGCGCGCGTGTTTTCCTCCGCTGCGTCGGCCAGTGCCTCACCCAGCAGCGTAATATCGTGGCGCAGCGCTTCCAGGCGCTTGGAAATGTCGGTTGTGGAAGATCGGGACTGTCCGAACATGCGTTTGGTCTCCGTGGATTCGTGGACCCAACGCCCGCCGCCGCGTGCGGTTCCGGTCGAGGTTGAGATGAAGCCGTACCGCAAGCGCAAGCGCTGCTTTATTCATCGTGGCGTTTTTTTGGTCGCATTGCGGGGGAACCTGAAACCAAGCGCGGGCGTTTCAGTGACATCATCAAGATGGACCGACGCTTCATGACGACTTTCAGCCCCGGCTTTTCCACTTCTTTCGCGCCCGGCTCCGGCCGGACTGATGCCGGGGTGAGTGCTAGCACCGAAGTCGTTTCCGTAATGGAGGGCCGCACCCTGGCGTCCCGTTTGGATCCCACCCGGTGCGCTTTCTTCCTCGATGTGGACGGAACGTTGATCGATATCGCGCCCCACCCCGATGCCGTGACGGTGCCGGCCGGCCTGCTGCACGATCTTTCCACGCTCCAGATGCGCGCGGCTGGCGCGCTCGCGTTGGTGAGCGGCCGTGCGATTGAAAATCTGGATCGCCTGTTTTCACCGCTGCGGCTTCCCGCGTCCGGCATTCATGGCGCCGAGTCTCGCGCGCGGGCGGGGGAAGGCATCCACACCTCGGTCCTGCCGCTGCCGCAGGATGTTCGCGACGCCCTGGCGCTGATCGCCGACGACCTCGACGGCGTCATGGCTGAAGATAAGGGCGCCAGTGTCGCGATGCATTATCGCAGTGTCCCGTCTATCGGCCCGGTCCTGGAAGGCCTGCTTCATACCTTGGTGGACCGCACCCTCGGCCGCTTGGTCGTTTTGCCCGGTCGGCTGGTGTTCGAGGTGAAGCATGCGGGGCACGACAAGGGCCTCGCCATTCGCAAATTCATGGAATTGCCGGAGTTTGCCGGCCGCACACCCGTGTTTCTGGGCGACGACGTAACCGACCAGGCAGGATTTTCCGCCGTCTCCGCCCTCGGCGGCATCGCCATTTCCGTCGGCCGCCGGTTTCCCGGTGTCCATGCCGTCCTGCCGGAACCGGCGGGCGTGCGTGCTCTCATCGCCACCCTCGCGGCGAATCCCATCGAACGGAGGAATTGACCGTGTCGCGTCTTATCGTCGTATCGAACAGGGTTGCCGTTCCCCAGCAGGGCGAAAAAACTGCCGCCGGTGGTCTCACCGTCGCTGTCAATGCCGCCCTGAAGGATCGCTCGGGGATCTGGTTCGGCTGGTCCGGCCGGATCAATGACAATCCCTCGGATCGCCCGACGGTCTCGACCCGCGGCAAGATCAAGTATGCTGTGGTGGATTTGAAGGACGACGATTACCAGGAATATTACAACGGCTTCGCCAATCGCGTGCTGTGGCCGATCCTGCATTACCGTGTCGATCTCGCCGAATTTCAGCGGGCCGACCTGTCCGGCTATATCCGCGTCAACCGCAATTTCGCCGAGCACGTGTCGAAGATCCTGCAGGAGGACGATGTCGTGTGGATCCACGACTATCACATGATGCCGCTCGCCAAATACCTGCGCGAGCGCGGGCACAAGAACCGCATCGGCTTCTTCCTGCACATTCCCATGCCGCCGCCGGAATTGCTGGCCACATTGCCGCGCCACGGCGAGATTATCGGCTCTCTGGCCCATTATGATCTTGTCGGCTTCCAGACCGAGAACGACCGCGACAATTTCGGCCGCTATCTGGAAACCCGCGGCGGACAGGCGACATCCGACGGCACGGCCTATGACATCGCCGGCCGGCGGGTGAGGATCGGCGCATTTCCCGTCGCAATCGAGACCGAGGCGTTCGCCCGGCGCGCCCGCCATGCGGGGCGTACCGCATATGTGAAAAGCTTCGGCGAGAGCCTGACCGGAAAGAAGCTGATCCTCGGCGTGGATCGGCTCGACTATTCCAAGGGCATCCCGAACCGCCTGGAAGCCTACGAACATCTGCTGCGCACCGCGCCCGAGCTGCATCAGAAGATGACCTTCGTGCAGATTACGCCGAAGAGCCGCACGGAAGTGCCCGAATATATGGAGATGGATCGCTTTATCTCCCACAAGGCCGGGCAGATGAACGGGCTGTATGGCGATGTCTCCTGGACGCCGCTGCGCTACGTGAACAAGACCTATTCGCGCTCCGCGCTCGCCGGCTTCTATCGGCTGGCGGACGTTGCGCTCGTCACCCCGCTGCGCGACGGCATGAATCTCGTCGCCAAGGAGTTCGTCGCGGCCCAGAAGCCGGACGATCCCGGCGTGCTGGTGCTCTCGCAGTTCGCCGGCGCGGCGGCGGAGCTGTCCGGCGGCGCGTTGATGGTAAACCCACACGAGACCGAAGGCATGGCGCTCGCCTTGCGGCGTGCACTCGAAATGCCGCTCGACGAACGGCGCGAGCGCCATGCGCGCATGATGGCGGTGTTGAAGCGCAACGATATCGACAGCTGGGCACAATCCTTCCTGGAGGCTCTGAACGAGAAGCCGCGCGTCTCTCCTAGCCAGTTCATGAGCCGGTCGCCTCTCCAGAGCCTGAGCTTTGGCACCGGTTGGCATGGCGTTCACCGCCCACAGGGCCTGTGAGCGCGATCCGCACGATGTGAAGGCGGTCGGCGCCGCTGACCGCCTCGGTGCGGTGCCGCTTGAGGCGGGAGAACCGCGCTTTTTTTGTTGGCGCGCTCCGCAAGCCGTTATAGATAGCGCCTGATGCGGGCGTGGTGGAACTGGTAGACGCGCCGGACTCAAAATCCGGTTCCGAGAGGAGTGTCGGTTCGATTCCGACCGCCCGCACCATTTCCTCTCTGATGCGGTAGAGATGCTTCCATCCCGGAGAGGCTGTTCCGGGCGCGTCTGTTCGCACGCGAAACGGATCTCCCTGACGACCGCGATGTCCGTAAGTGCCGCCTCTTGTGGAGGACGGTGGTCGCATCAATCGCACCACGGCCAACGTGGCCCGAATTCGAGCTCCGGCTGCGCCGAGAGGGCCCGATGCGGCCGAGGATCTATTTTCCCGCGAAAGAAGATGAAGAGCGCGGCCCTATCTAATCGCTTCGTCAAGTATGATGCCCTGGTGCCGACATTTCAGACGAATGTAGGCATTGAAATCCGGGATATACGCCGTGGGCTCGGCGCCATGATGCGCCCTTTCGCACACCGCATTGCAAAAATCTGCAATCCCGCAGTGCGACGCTGCTGGATTAGGCTCTCTGGAAATCAAGAAATCTGACCTATCCAGAGAGTGCCAACATGATTCTGACCGAAAAGCTTTTCCGATCCGGCTGCGCCGCGCTCGCCGCGCTCAGCTTCCTTTCCCTTCCCGCCGCCGCGAAGGACACGGTGAAGATCGCCTTCATCGGTCCGCTCACCGGCGGCAATTCGGCTCCGGGCCTCGGCGGACGCAATTCCGCGACGTTGGCGGTGGACCTGCGCAACGCCGATCCCGCCGCCAAATACAGCTACGAGCTGGTGGTGTTTGACGACGAGTGCAAGCCGAACGTGGGCGTGCAGGTGGCCACCAAGGCAGCCTCCGACAAATCCATCATCGCCGGCATCACGCACTACTGCTCGGCGGTGGGCATCGCCACGGTCGATACCTACAACCGCTTCGGCCTGCCCGTGGTGGTGTGGGGAGCGGTGTTGCCGGAGATCACGTACGGCAATGACTATCCCGAGATCCACCGTGTCAACGGCACGATGATCAACGAAGGGAAGATGGCCTCCGAGTTCCTGACCAAGCAGGGATACAAAACCTTCGTGGTGATCCATGACACCACGGACTACGGCAAGGGGCAGAACAAGTATTTTGCCGAGAACCTGAAACCCAAGGGCGGCGAGATCCTCGCCACCTTCCCGGTCTCGCCGGACCAGCAGGACTTCACCGCCGAGCTGACCAAGATCAAGGAGTTGAAGCCCGACGTCGTGTTCATCGGCGGCCTCACCCCGCTCGGCGTGCGCGTGCGCTCGCAGATGGAGCGGCTCGGCATCACCTCCCAGCTGGCCGGCGTCTCCGGCATCATGACAGCAGGCTACATCGAGGGCGCGGGCGCTGCGGCCGAGGGCACCATCTCATTCCACAATGGCGCGCCCATCACGAAATACGCCGAAGGCCAGAAGTTTCTCGACGCCTATGCCAAGGCCGGCTTCCGCGAGGACCCGGATGCCTACGGCCCGTTCGCCTTCTCCGCCGCGAACCTTGTCATGGACGCCATCGAGAAAGTCGGCCCGGACCGCAAGAAGGTGCGCGACGTGCTGAACGTCACCAAGGGCTACAAGGCGCTGGTGGGCGAGATCAATTTCGACGATCACCGGCAGAACATCGTCTCCGCCAACGTGTACGTGGCGCAGGACGGCAAGTGGGTCTACTGGGCAGACAGCGCCTATGCGGCGGGCGCAAAGAAGCTCGCGGGCAAATAAGCCGAGATTAGATCCCCCGCCCGGCGCCTGTCTTTCAAGGCTCCGGGCACCTTGTCCTGATCCTCCGGAGACCGCCATGGATCTCGGCCTGCTGGCACAATATCTCTTCAACGGGCTGATGCTCGGCACCATCTACGCCATGGTGGCGGTTGGTTTCTCGCTTTTCTTCGGCGTGCTCGACGTCATCAAGTTCTCTCATGGCGACGTGGTGACTGTGGGCGCCTTCTCAAGCCTCGGGGCGGCCACGCTGGCGCTGGCTTTCCTCTCATTCCTGCCCGGTCCCGTGGCGCTGGCGGTGGGCCTTTTGGCGGCGTTGGGAGCGGGGGCGCTCTCTGGCGTCGTCATCGGCCGAGTGCTGGTGCTGCCGCTCAAGAACGCCCCGGCCGTGAACGTGCTGCTGGCAACGCTCATGGCCGGGACCGTACTGCGCGAGGCCATCCGCCTCGGCGTGCCCAATGGCGGCAACCCTAAGCCCTTCCCGGCCCTGCTGCCCCAGGGCACGCTAACAGCTGGCGCATTCAGCGTGGGCATCGATAGCGTGATGATCCTGGCGGCGGGGCTCGCGGTGGTGTTCGGCACCCATCTCCTCATCACCCGCACGCGGCTCGGCCTCTCCATTCGCGCGGTGGCGCAGGATGGCGAGGTGGCGCGTCTCGCTGGCGTGGACTTCCAGAAGGTGGTGCTCGGCACCTTCGCCCTCGGGTCCATGCTGGCCGCCTTCGCGGGGCTGATGCTGGGGCTCTATTACCGGGAGATCAATTTCAACATGGGCGTGCTGCTGGGCATCATCGGCTTTGCCTGCGCAGTGGTGGGCGGGCTCGGCAGCCTGCTCGGGCCGATCCTCGGCGGCTTCCTGTTCGCGGGCGTCCAGACGCTGGTGACGGTCGTGCTGCCCTTCACCAGCGCCTACAAGGATGTGGTGGCATTCGCAGTGATCATCGCCCTTATCGGCCTCTTCCCCACCGGCCTCATCGCCGAAAAATCGAGCGAGCGGGTGTGAGATGAGCATGGCTGAACTTTCCACTCCCCTTTCCCCCGCCGCCGCCTTGCGCTTCCCACGGCTCATCGTGGCGGGCGTGGTGGCGCTGCTGTTTGCCGGCGGCGGTCTGCTCCTTCACGCCGAGCACCAGGGCCAGGTGATCGCGCTGCTCGGCGCCTTCGTGCTCGCGTTCGCCCTGGCGGACAAGCTCGCTGCCGGGCGCGCAGTGATCGCGCTCTGCCGAGCCCATCCGGGCACGGTGAATGCGGTCGCTGCGCTTTCCACCCTCGCGGTCGTCGCGGTATTCCGGGAGGAGCACTACACGCTGTTGATGATGGCGACCGTCGCCCTCTTCGCCACCGCCTGCGCCGGCCTCAACCTCCAGATGGCCTTTGCCGGCGTGCCGAACTTCGCCGGTGCTGCCTTCTTCGCGGTGGGTGCCTATACTGCCGCCGTGCTCGCCAAGGTGGGCGTGCCCCACCTTCTCGTGCTCGCGGCGGCGGGGCTGGTGGCGGGCATCCTGGGCCTCGTCATGCTGCTGCCGGTGTTGCGCACGCGGGGCCATTATGCCGCCCTCGTCACGATCGCTTTCGGCCTGCTGACGCGCACCTTCCTGGAGGTGAACGACTCGTTCGGCGGGCCGCAGGGCATGAAGGTGCCAGGCTTCAACCTGTTCGGCCTCTCCTTCAACCGCGTCACCGAAATCGGCCCCTACGATGTTTCCTTCTATCTGCCCTATGCGGTGGCGGGATGCGTGCTGTTCGCGCTTGCCTTCCTGCTGGTGCGGCGGCTGGAGCTGTCATGGGTGGGCATCGCGCTCGACGCGGTGCGCTCGGACGAGGTCGCAGCCTCGGTGTTCGGCCTCTCTGCCGCCCGCTGGAAAGCGGTGGCCTTCCTTCTCGGCAACGCCATCATCGGGGTCGCCGGCGCGCTCTACGGCATGATGAATGGCTTCGTGAATCCCAACAGCGCCAATTTCGGCGACTCGCTCATGATGCTCTCCATCATCGTGCTGGGCGGCATGGGGAATCTCTGGGGCGCAGTGGGCGCGGCCATGGTCATCCTGGTGATCCCGGAGAAGCTCCAGGCGATCCAGGAATACCGGCTCATCATCTTCGCGCTGCTGGTCATCGCCATCTTGCGCTTCCGCCCCTCGGGCATGCTGCCACGCGCACCGCGCGATCTCTCCTCGCTCGTCCGCGGGAGGTTCTCATGAGCGCGCTCCTCTCCTGCTCCGGCCTCACCATGCGCTTCGGCGGGCTGGTGGCACTGGACGCCCTGGATTTCACCGTGGGCAAAGGCGAGACGGTGGGGCTCGTCGGCCCGAACGGCTCGGGCAAGACCACGTTCTTCAACGTGGTGACGGGCCTCTACCGCGCCTCCGCCGGCGCAGTGCGTTTCGAGGCGGCGGACCTGTTCGCCCGCAGTCCGCAGCAGGTGGGCCGAGCAGGTATCGCCCGCACCTTCCAGCGCTCGCGCCTGATGCTGGACCAGAGCGTGTTTGACAACATCGCCATGGGCGCGTTGGGGCGGCTCGACCTCGGCCTCCTCTCCTCGCTGTTCCGCCGCCGCAAGTTCCGAGGCGAGTTGGAGACGATCGTGGAGGAGGCGCGCGCGCTCACCCAGCGCTTCAATCCCGCCATCGCGGCCGGCCTGTTCCAGCCGGTCGGCACCTTCACCATGATCGATCGGCGGCGCATCGAAATCTGCCGTGCGCTGATCGGTGCGCCGCGCCTTCTCCTGTTGGACGAGCCCTCCGCCGGCATGACCCACGAGGAGACGCGACGTCTCATGGACGACCTCCTCGCCTTCCGGGAGGAGATGCCGGACCTGGCGGTGGTGCTGGTCGAGCACGAAATGGACGTCATCCGCCGCGTCTCCGACCGCTGCGTGGTGCTGAATTTCGGCCGGAAGATCTTCGAGGGGCCATTCGAGGCGCTGATTGCCGACCAAGAGGTCCAGGCCGCCTATCTCGGGAGCGCGCAATGAGCAGTCCCAAAGCCACCCGCCGCCTCTCCGTGACCAACGTCGCCGCCGGCTATGATCGGGCGGATGTGCTCAAAGATGTCACCATCGAGGTGAAGCCCGGCCGTGTCACCTGCATTCTCGGCGCCAACGGGGCGGGCAAGTCCACCCTCATCCGCGCCATCCTCGGGCTCAATCGGGTGCGGCGGGGCGAGGTGGCGTTCGGCGGCGACAGGATCACCAACCTGCCGACACACCGCATCGCCGCGCTCGGGATCGCCACTGTGCCGGAAGGCAATCGTGTGCTGCCCCGGATGACGGTGCTCGAGAATTTGAAGGTGGGCGGCCTGTTGGAGCGCGATGGGCGCAAGCTCGCCTCCCGCATGGAGCAGCTTTTCGAGACCTTCCCGCGCCTGAAGGAGCGCCGCGCGCAACTCGCGGGGACTCTCTCCGGCGGCGAGCGCTCCATGCTGTCCATCGCGCGGGGGCTCATGACGGACCCGGAGCTGGTGGTGTTCGATGAGCCCTCGCTCGGCCTCTCCCCGCTGTTCGTCTCGGAGGTGTTCGGCATCATCCGCCGGCTGAAGGAGGAGGGACTTTCCGTCCTCCTCGTGGAGCAGAACGTGCGCCAGACACTGGACGTGGCTGACGACGGCTACGTCCTGGTTCAGGGGCAGGTGGTCGCCTCCGGCACGACGGAGGCGCTCAAGCAGGATGCCGAGCTGCACAAGGCTTATTTCGGCGTCCATTGAGAAGGCGCCAAGGAGGGAACCATGGGTCTACCCGTCTATGACCGCGTCCACCCCCTGCGCAAGCCAAAGGGCTTCGAGCCGGTGGTGCAGCGATGGTCGGCCGGCTTCGTCAATAGCTGCCGCACCCTGTGCGTGACTTTCCATGGCGTCCAGGGGAAGGATGCAGCCACTGTCTATGCGTCCCCCTTCTTTCCCTGGATCGAAGCGGCGATGGCTCTGCCCGAAGGCCCCACCGTCTTCGATCATGCGTGGCTGGTGGATGAGAATGGGCTCTACACGCACATCGTCGCCACCTACTGGCTGGACGAAGAGAAGCGCGATGCCTTTCTGGCTTTGCCCCATGTGCGCACATGGTGGGAGGACGAGGCCCGCCTGTTTGAGGCGACGGGATACTTCCGAGAGAGCATGACAGTGCCAGTGGAGCGGCTGGAGACGCTCTATTGGCAGGATTTTCCACGCGCTCTCGCCGCCTCTCCCGAGGTGGCGATCTATCCCACCCCCTACTGCGGCTATTACGGCGCCATGCGCGACCGCATTCCGCTCGCAGCCGTGGATCGCCTGGAGACGCCTCTGCCCACCCAGCTTCAGGAGCCGGTGGCGCGCGAAACGAAGGGCGCGCGCTGGCGCATCATGGCACCGGCCAACCTCGCGGTGATCCGCTCCGCCGCCTATTGGGGCCGGTGCGATCCCGACCAGACGGAAGACTATATGCGCGACCTGCGCGCACCACTGCTGCGCGGCATGGCGTATCTCAAGGAAAATGCTGGAGCGACCGGCTGCTGTTCGCTGCGCTTCCAGCAGACATGCGACGCCGCGGGCAATCCGGAACTGGAGACCCATGCGCTGGGCTATTTCCTGTCGCTGGGTCATATGGAGGAATGGGCGGAGCGCCATCCCTCCCATGAGGCCATCTTCTCTGCCGCCATCGCGCGCTACCGCAAATATGGCAAGGCGAACCAGCTGCGCACCTGGCACGAGGTGTTCGTGCTGCCGGACGGCGGGCAGGCGTTCGACTATTTGAACTGTGCGCCGGGCACGGGCCTGTCTGGCTATTTCGAGGGCGAGCGACTGGCATAGCGCCGGCCCAGCACCCTCGTGCCCGGGCTTGCCCCCGGGCATCTCCTTCAGGAGTAAAGATCCCGTGTCAAGCCCGGGGGGATGTCAGAAGTCACGAGGCTCTCAGTTCGCCCCGTTGACGGCGGCAAACATGGGCTCGTCCGCCGCGCCATTCCCTGAGCGCGGCAAAGGAGCAAGCTCCGCCTCCCCGGTGTCCACAGAGAAATGCGCCGGCTCACGGGGGGAGCGGTCCACCTCCAGGTGGAACACATCGAAGCGGTTATAGTAACCCACCACGTCATGGAATTGCTTCGGCTCCACACAGCGCGCCGTGTCGATCTCCGCATAGAGAATGCCCTCATGGTCGGAAAGCACCTCGCTTTCCACAGCCGACGTGGGGCCGAGCACCAGGGAGATGCCGCGCGGGGAATTGTCGATGATCTCCAGGCTCGCCTTGTTCACGCTGCCGATGGCCTCGCGCATGGCGGCGTCCACGAAGCCGGAGGCGACGATGTTGAACACTTTGGCTTCGAAGGCATGGGCGCCGGCACGGATCTCGATGGCACGCCGGAGGTCATAGGCGCCCTCCTCACTCGGCGGACGGGTCGGCCAGATCGGCGGGTAGGAGGAGACATGCACCTGCTCCCCTTGCGCCATCAGGGCATAGCGCGCCAAGGGATTGGTGTTTTCCCCGCAGATCAGCATACCGATCCGGCCGATGGGCGTGGGCGTGACGCGCAAGCCTCGCGCATCGCCGTTGGCCCAGACCAGCTTCTCGTAGAAGGTGGGGACGAGCTTGCGATGATGGTTGAGGATGGCGCCATCCGGCCCGATCAGGATGTTGGAGTTCCAGATGCACCCGACGCTGGCGTCGGTGCCTTCCGTGAACCCCAGCGAGACGTGCACGCCATGGCGCCGCGCCGCGAGGCGGATGGTGCGGATGGCGCTGTCGGACAGCTTCTGCGCCTCGGCAACCAAGGCTCGGAAGAAGGCGTGGTTATAAATCGGCGCCTGGAGTGCTGCCCACACCGGAAAGCCCGGCAGGAAGGATTCCGGGAAGGCGACCAGGGCGGCACCCGCGCGGGCGGCCTCGGCGATGAGGTCACAGGCCTTCTCCGCGGTCTTCTCGGAATCCAGGAACACGGAGGAGGTGTGGCAGGCGGCTGCCTTGAAGCGCGGATAGGTGATGGTCATTTTTGGCCTGGGCGTTGGACGGCGCGGGGCGCGGGGTTCCGTCTATTAGTGAGCGAGCCGAAAGGCACCGGAAACCGAGAATTTCAGCACATACCCCTGCACACATCCCTGTCCTCGGCCGTAGGCATCTAAATCGGCAGCATGTGGCGCGATTTTAGGCGTGCCTTTTCCGCAACCCCATGTGCAATTTTTCGCGGTACCGCTGGGCTTTGCTTGCGACAACACTCGATCCAGAACAACAACCAGCCAGAGCCATGCCGGATATCGTCGTCGCATTGACCATCAATGGGCTGATCTGGGGGCTGCTCGTGGCGCTCATCGCGCTCGGCCTCTCCATCATCTTCGGCCTTCTCGACATCATCAATGTCGCCCATGGCGACTTCTTCATGGTCGGCACCGTGCTCGGCCTCGTAATTACTGGGGTGACGGGGTTCTGGATCGCCCTCGTCCTGGTGCCGCTGGTGGGCTTCGCGCTCGGGCTCATCATCGAGCGCCTGGTGATCCGCCCGGCCATCAGCTCGGCGTCGTTGACGATCGTTATGACCTTCGGCCTGTCGATGATCCTCCAGGAGGCGGTGCGCGCCACGCTCGGCCCGCAGCCCCGCCGCATGGCAGCCCCTATCGACGGCACCATCCACCTGTTCGGCATCGACTATGATGTCTACCGGCTGTTTGCGGCCCTGTTTGCCGCGCTCGCCATCGCGGGCTTCTTCCTGTTCCTATCGCGCACGACGCTCGGCACCTGGATCCGCGCCGTGCGCCACGACCGCGAGACCGCGACGGCCCTCGGCATTCCGGTGACGCTGGTGTGCGCCTTTACCTTCGCGCTCGGCACCTCCCTCGCACTGCTGGGTGGTGTCATCGCCGCGCCGATCACCACGGTGGATTTTCGAACCGGCATCGACGTCCTGCCGGTGTGCTTCATGGCCGTGGTCATCGGCGGCCTCGGCAACCTCAAGGGGACGGTCGCCGCCGCCGTGCTGCTAGCGGTGATGGAAGGCGTGGTCTCCGCCTTCGCCGACCCGACCATGGCGCGCATCGCCTCGCTGGCGGTGATGAGCGTGGTGCTGCTGGCCCGTCCTCACGGTCTGTTCGCGGGGGCCACGCGATGAGGGCCGCCGGCATCGTCTTCATCGTGGCGCTCCTCGCCGTCCTCGCCGCCCTGCCCCTGGTCCTGCCCGCCTTGGGCCTCACCTTCTGGGTGAACGTTGTGGCCGAAATCCTCATCTGGTCGTTGCTCGCCGCGAGCGTGAACTTGTTGTTTGGCTATGTCGGTTTGCTCTCCTTCGGCCAGGCGCTCTATTTCGGGTTCGGCATGTATGGTACCGCCATCGGTATCTCCACCCTCGGCCTCGGGCTATGGCCGGCGCTGGCGCTCGGCATCCTTGCCGCGACCGCCATGGCTGCAGTGGCTGGAGCGCTCGCGGTGCGCCTCACCTGGCACTATTTCGCCATCATCACAGTGGTCTTCTCGCTGATCTTCTATTTCGTCGCCATGTCGCAGAAATGGCTCACGGGCGGCGACGACGGCCTGTCCTTCAGCGCGCCGCCGATCCTGGAAGCGGCCGGACTGATGCTCACCGACCGCACAACGCAATACTACTTCATCTTTCTCATCTGCCTCGCATGCTATGTCCTCATGGCGCTGGTGGTGGGGAGCCCGCTGGGCTTGCGCTTTGCAGCCGTGCGGGAGAACGAGAAGCGCGCCCAGCTCATCGGTATCAATGTCTATGCCACGCGCTGGGTGGCTTTTCTGCTGGCAGGCTTCATCGCCGGGGTCGGCGGGGCGCTCCTCGCGCTGTTTGGGCGTTATGCCTCGGCCTCCTACATGTTCTACCACGTCTCCGGCGAGGCCGTGGTGTGGGCCATCGTCGGTGGAGCGGGAACCCTTCTAGGCCCGCTGGTCGGCACCGCGCTGCTCATCGTCTTCCGCGAGGTGGTGTCCGGGCTTTGGGAAAACTACCTCATGGCGGTGGGCGCGATTACCATCCTGGTGGTGATCTTCGCCCCGAAGGGCATCGTGGGCTCGCTCACCGCGCTCGCCCAGCGCCGCGACCCGGTGGAGCAGGACCATCTCGAAAATCCGGGTGTCGTACCCGCCCACGCGGAGGCCGAATGATGGAAAACGTGCTTTCCATCCGTGGACTCACGAAGCGTTTCGGCGGCCTTGCCGCCGTGGACGAGGTGGATCTGGATTTTCCCTATGGCATGTTGAATGCCGTCATCGGACCCAACGGCGCCGGGAAGACCACCCTGTTCAACTTGATCACCGGCATGCTGCCGGTGGACTCCGGCGAGGTGGTGTTCGAGGGCGGCAATATTGCCCGCCTAAAGCCGCACCAAATCGTTGCCCGCGGCCTCTCCCGCACGCTCCAGATCAAGAGTGTATTCACCGCCCTCACCGTCTCCGACAATCTGCGGGTAGCGGTGATGGCCCATGAGAGGATCGCCAACCCCTTCCGCTCCGCGCTGGGCTTTGCGGGCGTCAACCGGCGCGTGGAGGAGCTGCTCGCGGAGACCGGCCTCGCGCGCCTTGCAAAGCGCGTCGCCGGCACGCTCTCCTATGGCGATGTCGCGCTTCTGGAGATCGCACTGGCGCTCGCCAACAAGCCAAAACTGCTGCTGCTCGACGAGCCCATCTGCGGCATGAGCCCCGCAGAAACCGAGACCACGGTGAACCGCATCGTGGCGCTTTCGAAGTCGACCCAGATCATCCTCATTGAGCACGACATGGAGGTGGTGTTCGCCATCGCGGACCGCATCACCGTGATGGCTGCGGGCCGGGTGCTCGCGCGAGGCACGCCCAAGGAGATCGCCGCAAACCGCGACGTGCAGGATGCCTACCTCGGCGCGCCGGAGGAAGCAGCATGAACGCTCCGCTCATCCAGCCCGTGGTTGGCAACGCCGTGCTCGCCGTGCAGGGCCTTCGGGCCTCCATCGGCCGCGTGCCGGTGCTCCGCGGTGTCGACCTGAACGTCGGCGCGGGGGAGACCGTGGCGCTGCTCGGCCGTAACGGCGTCGGCAAGACCTCGACCTTGCGTGCCATCCTCGGCCTGCTGCCGCGGCGCGGTGGCGCGGTGGCGTTCCAAGGCGTCGATATCTGCCGCCTGGCGGCGCACAGGCTCTCCGCCCTCGGCATCGGCTACGTGCCCCAGGGGCGCGGCATCTTTCCTTCGCTGAGCGTGGAGGAGAACCTGTTCCTCGGCCTGCGCGGGGCACCCGATCCCACCCTGGTGGATGATATCTACACGCGCTTTCCGCGGCTTGCCGAGCGGCGCTTCCAGGCCGCCGGCACGCTCTCCGGCGGCGAGCAGCAGATCCTTGCCATCGGCCGCTGCCTGATGCGCAAGCCGAGCCTGATCCTGCTCGACGAACCCACCGAGGGCATTATGCCGAAGCTCGTCGCCGAGATCCGGCGCGAGATTTCCGCGATCGCGAAGCGCGGCGTCGCCGTGTTGCTGGTGGAGCAGAACGTGCGGACGGCTCTCTCGCTCGCCTCACGCATCTATCTGATGGAGCGCGGGCAGATCGTGCACGAGGCCGCCAGCCAGGACCTCACAACCGACCCCTCGACGATCCACCGCTACCTCGGCGTGGCGCTCTGAGCGGGTCCAAAAAACCGGAGTGGACCAGATGGACGACGACGCGAATTTCTCCGCCCCCTTCGCTTTTCCGGCACCGGAGTCCTCCGGCCTGTCGCGGCGCAGCTTCCTCGGCCATGCTCTTGCCGGCGGTGTCGCCGCAGGCACGGCCTATCTCGGCCTCACGAAGGATCTCTACGCCCAGGCTTCCGGGCCGATCTATATCGGCAACCATTGCGAGCTAACGGGTGGCTTCTCCTCCTGGGGCTACTGGCATGACAAGGCGGCGAAAGCCGCCGTTAAGCTCGTGAACGACGGCGGCGGCATCGCCGGCCGCAAGGTGGAACTGCTCACCGAGGACACGGAATCGAACCCGGCGGTGGGCGCGCGCAAACTGCGCGCGCTGATCGAGCGCGGCGGCGCGAACTTCGTCGTGGGGTCGGTGCATTCCGGCGTGATGCTGGCGTCCATCCCGGTGGCGACCGAGCTGAAGACAATCTACTTCTCGGCCGGCGAGGCCACCGAAGCCACTGGCTCGAAGGGCACGCGCTACTCGTTCCGCACCGGCACCGACACCTACGGCCTCGCCGCCGCGGGCGCGCCCTGGGCGTTCGAAAATCTCGGCAAGACCTGGACCGTCATCTCGCCGGACTATGCCTGGGGCCACAGCCACTACCAGGAGCACAAGGCGGTGATCGAGAAGCTCGGCGGGAAGGTCTATCCGCCCATCTTCGTGCCTCTCGACGCCAAGGACCTTGTGCCATACCTCGCCAAGATCGCGCCGGACACCGAGGTTCTGTTCTCGGTCTTCTTCGGCGCCCAGTCGGTGGCCTTCTACACCCAGGCGAAAACTATGGGCCTGGAGAAAACCATGCGCATGTATTCCATCTGCGGCACCATGGAGGCGATCGCCCCGGCGGACCTCCAGGGCGCGGGCGAAGGTGTCTACCTGGTGGAGAACTTCCCGCGCATGCTGAAGTACAAGAACGATGCCTTCCATAAGCAGCACAACGAGATCATGGAGATCGACGACGTCGACGCGCGCGAGAAGACCTCTACCCGCGTAATGGCCAAGAGCCATGCCTGGCAGTCCTGGGAGAACGTGTTCGCGCTGAAGGAGGCGATCGAGAAGAGCGGCTGGAAGACGAAGAAGGATGATATCCTCGTCATCGAGGCGCTGGAGGGCCTTGAGATGCCCAATTCGCTCAGTCACCCACAGGGCGCCAAGCTGCTGCGCCGAGAGGACCATTCCGGCATCATCGACTGCTACATCTCCCATGTGGTCGACAACAAGCTGGAAGTGAAAAAGAAGGTGACGCGCGACGAGTTGGGCAAGCTGATGCCCCCGCGAATTGACCTTTCCAAGATGCCGGCGTGACCTTCGCCCCTCACAGCTTGGTCAGATAGTCCACGTCGCGCTTGAAGATGTCGGTGAGGTGGCGCAGCACCACCTTCACCCGACTCACAAACTCGAGGTCTTCGTGGACGCTCACGAAGACGTCGCGCATCACCTGCACTTCGTCCGGTAGGACCGGAATAAGAAGGGGATGCGACCGGGCGGAGAACAGGGGCAACAGCCCGATGCCGGCACCGGCCGCGATGGCGTTCTGCTGAGCATGCATGGAGGTGGAGAGGAAAGAGACATTGGCTGGCTCCAGCACGTCGAACAACCAGTGCACCGGCTGGATCGCCACCAGGTCTCCCACATAATCCACGAAAGTGTGCGCGGGCAGATCATCGCGCGTGCGAGGCAGGCCCCGCCGACGGATGTAATTGGGCGCGGCGTAGAGCGCGAGGCGGAACTGGCCAAGCTTGCGCATCACGAGCCTTTGGCCAGAGAGCGGCACGAACGAGATGGAGATATCCGCCTCACGCTTCGTGAGGTTGATGAGGTGGCGCTCGGTGGCCAGCTCCACCACGATGCCAGGCTCCTTCTCTGCCAACTCTGCAAACCGCTCGGCGAGGTAGAAGGCGCCGATACCCTCCATGGACACGACGCGGACGCGCCCCGTCGGCGCGCTCGGCGTCGCGCATATGGATTCCTGGATCTCGCCCGTCTCCAGTTCTATGCGTTCGGCAATGGCGAACAGGCGGTGACCCTGCTCGGTCAGAATGAAGCCGTCTGGCTTGCGGTCGAACAGCTTGACCGAAAGATCCTTCTCTAGCTCGGCGATGCGGCGTGAGACGGTGGTGTGGTCAACCTTCAGCCGCCGGGCGGCCGGCATGAGCCGACTCTGGCGTGCCAGCTCCAGGAAGTAGATAAGATCGTTCCAATTAAACACAGCGCCACCGTCCATAAAGAGCCACCATCATGGTTAGAGGATGCTGCATCGTTTTTGAAGGTTGGACTCGCCGCCGAGCGCATTCTTCCAGGAACGGCCCTTTGAACCGCTTGGCCTTAAATACCGTGAGCGAACAACTCAGCGCGGCAATACCAATGCGGCGGTCATGAACGCGAACCCCCAGAAGGGCAGATCTGCTCGATGAGTGCGCGGACGTCAGCCAGCCTTGGCGTCGGTGCCCACGGTTGCACGGTCGAAATCTCTTGAGGACAGCGCGGCCCGCGCAGATTTAAAGCTTGTGATCGCGCGCCACCCGCTGGAGACTCCGGGCTCCATGTCGACTTTGCGGGTGGGCATTCCTGCGGGAAGAAGTGCGTTGCCGTTCCGTTTCATCCACGCCGCAGACATTCACCTCGATTCCCCGTTGCGTTCGCTTGCCTTGCGCAATCCCGATCTCGCCGCGCTGGTCGGCACCGCGACGCGGCGCGCCTTCGTTCGCATCATCGATCTATGCCTCGAGGAGCAGGTGGACGCGCTGGTGCTCGCCGGCGATCTCTATGACGGCGACCAGACCTCCATGAAGACCGCCCGGTTCCTGGGTGAGCAGATGCAGCGCCTGGCCTTGGCTGGCATCGGGGTCTTCATCGTTCGGGGGAACCACGACGCGTTGTCCAAGATTACGAAGGAACTGACGTTTCCGGATACGGTCAAGATCTTCGCCAGTCGCGCGGAAGCCGTGCCGGTGGGACGTGCGCCCGGCTGCCTCCCGATAGTGATGCATGGCTTGAGCTTTGCCCAGCCCCATGCTCCGGAAAGCCTTCTCGCCAAATACAAGCCTCCGGTGGAGGGTGCGGTCAATATCGGGGTGATGCACACGAGCCTTGCAGGTGCGCCGGGTCACGATCCTTATGCGCCCTGCAGCCTCGCGGACCTGCAGGCGACGGGCTTTCGCTACTGGGCCCTTGGCCATGTGCATAAGCGCTCCGTCGTGGAGGGGTCGTGCTCCATCGTCATGCCCGGCATGCCGCAGGGGCGCGACATCAATGAGGCCGGGGCAAAATCCGTCACGCTTGTGACCATCGCCGACGATCGCTCGATCCACATCGAGGATCGCGCCACCGGCATCGCGCAGTTCGCGCGTGTGCCGGTGGACGCAACGGGGATCGAGGAGTGGCGCGATCTGGTTGCGGCCGTGGGGCAGGCGCTGGAGCAGGAGCGCTCGCGCGTCGACGCGGAGCACCTCGTCGCCCGCGTCGAGATCAACGGACGCACCCCTTTGGCGTGGCGCATGCGGCGCGACCTGGACCTGCTGAAAACCGAGGCCGACGCACGCGCCTCGCTGATCGGCGCCTGCTGGATCGAGAAGCTGGATGTGGGCGCTGCGCCGCCGCCGGTGTCAGCGGTGTCCACGACGGACCCGCTGCACGAACTGCATCAGCTGATCCAGGAAGAAATCATCCGCTCGGATTCGTTTCAGGCGGACCTGATCGCGATCGTCGAGGAACTGCGGGCTCAGCTTCCTCCCGAATGCCGCGATGCGCTCGGTTCGGACGAGGGGGCATTCAAGGCCGTCCTCGCCCATCTTGCACGCGAAGGCGCAGAGGACGTGATCGCGCGGCTCCATGCGGCGGGCGGGGACGCCTAGCCATGCGGCTCCAACGCCTCGACCTGACGCGCTATGGCACGTTCACCGACCGCAGTATTGATTTTGGCGAGCGGCGTGAGGGGCAGGCGGACCTGCACATCATCTACGGCCCCAACGAGGCGGGTAAGTCCACCACGCTCGCGGCGTTCCTCGATCTCCTGTTCGGCATCGGCGCCCAAAGCCCGTTCGACTTCCTGCACCCCTATTCGACCATGCGGATCGGCGGTCTGCTCGAGATTGAAGGCGGCACGCGCATGTTCGCGCGCATCAAGCGGCCGCAGAACAGCCTGCTGGACCCCGACGGCCGGCCGGTGGCCGAGAGCGCCATTCGCGGCGAACTCGGAGGCATCGACCGCGAAGCCTATCGCACCATGTTCTCTCTCGATGACGAGACGCTGGAAAAGGGCGGCGAAAGCATTCTCGCCAGCAAGGGCGATCTGGGCGAACTTCTGTTTTCGGCCAGCGCGGGCCTCGCCGATCTCAGCCGCAAGCTGCTCGACCTGAAAGGCGAGGCGGATCGCTTCTATAGATATCGTGCGCGCAGCGGTGCTCTGGCGGATCTGAAGGCGCGCCTTGCGGAGCTCAAAGCCGAACGTGAACGCGTCGATACATTGGCCTCGGACCATGCGCGGCTCACGGAGCTTCGCGATCGCGCAGCCGCGCAATATGAGGCCGCGATCCTCCAACGCACCCAGGTGCAGGGGCGGATGGAGGAGATCCAGCGCCAGCTGGCGGCATTGCCGCGGCTTTTCGCATTGCGCGAATTTCGCGCGCGCCTTGCGCCGCTGGCCGCTCTGCCCGATGCGCCGCCCGGTTGGAGCGATGAGCTGCCGGAGCTGCAGCGCAAGGAGATCGAACTTGCGGTCCAGGTTCAGAATGCCGCCGACGAGATCCACCGGCTGACCCAAGAATTGGATGGGGTTGTCGTGGATGAAGTCGCGTTGGGCCTGTCCGAGCGCGTGGAGCGCCTGGCCGACCTGCGCGCGCGGCATGTCACAGCGGAGAAGGATATTCCCGAGCGACGCCTACAGATGCGGGAGGTGGATCAGGCCATCGCTTTTCTCCTCGCACGGATGGATCGGGAGGGAGAGGCGGAGCCGCATCGGCTGATCCTGAAGGCCGCCACCGTCGGCCGCTTGCGGGATCTGATCGAAGCGCGCTCGGGCATTGAGGCCGCGACGCGCGGGGCCGCCGCGGAGCTCGCTCAGGCGCATCGCCATCTGACCGAAGCGGAGGCGAAATTCCAGGCTACGAGGACCGATCAAGGCTCGGTCGCGAACGCGGACTCCTCGGCGGGGCGGGAGCGGGCGATGCGAGGCTTGGCGGCCATACTCGCCGCTGTGCGCGCGAGCGATCCCCGTGCGCGTCTGAGACCGGCGGAACGCGCCTGCGAGACGGCGAAGGCGGCGCTTTGCGACCGGTTGCGGGCTTTGGAGCCGTGGCGCGGCGATCCGGCCGACCTCATCGCCATGCCTTGCCCGTCCATCGAGGCAATCCAGGGGTGGAAAGCAGCGCGGAGCGAAAACGAACGCGCTCTGGCGCGCCACCTTGTCGACATCGAGCGGCTGACGGGAGACATGCTGCGGCTTGAAGCTGAGTGCGCCGCCATCGCCGGGATGACCGGAGTGGTCACGGACCAGGAGGCGGCCACCATCCGCGGTGCACGCGAGCAAGCCTGGGCCACGCACCGCCGCGACCTCGCGCCGGCCTCGGCGGATGCCTTCGAGGCCGTGCTTCGGCGCGAGGATATCATCGCCGCTGGCCGGCTCGCCCATATGGCCGATCTGGCAAAGCTGCATCAGAGCCGGCAGGCGCTTGCGGTGACCGAGGCCGAGCTGAAGCGCGCGGTCGAGCTCAGGGATGCGGCAGCGGCGATAGCTCAGGCGCAGGAGCATGCGGTTTCGGATGCGGTTCGCGCGATGGCGCCGTCCCTGGCCGAAACCATGGCCCTCCCGGGTCTCGAACAATGGCTCGCGCACCGCGAGAAGGCGCTGCAGGCCCACGTCGATCTGCGTGAGGCAACTCAGGAACGCGATGAGGTGCGCGCCGACGTCGTGGAAACGGCGCGCCAGGTTCTGGCTGGGCTTACCGCTGCGGGCCTGATCCCTCCGGCCGATGCCGCATTGGACGTCTTGCTCGCGCTCGCCGAGGAAGCGGTGGACCGCTCTGCCGCGCTCAGGGAGCTGCAAGAAACCGTCGAGGAACGGCGGCGCGACGTGGCGCGGCGCGCGAGCGCCGTTGCGCAGGCGGAGGCGGCGGAACACGCCTGGACCGCCGCCTGGGAGGCCGCATGCCGCACCTGCTGGCTGGGCGACCGTCGGGATATGCCTACGCTCGGGGCCGTGCGTGAGATTCTTGCCGCCGTGACCGAGCTTGCGCCGGCGCTGGAGAAACAGGGGAGCTTTCGCGATCGCATCTCAAAGATGGCGAAGGACCAGGCGCAGTTTTGCGATGAAGTGCGTGCCTTGTCCGACGCCTTTGGGCTTGAGGTCGGGACGATGCCGGTGCTCGACATCTATCAACGGATCGCCGAAAAAGCGCAGGATGCGGCCGCCGAACGGGATCGGCGGGTGAAGGTGCTCGCGCAGCTGGAGGAGGCGCACGCGCGCCGGCGTACGCTTGCCGAGTCTGAGGCCCTGCATGCGCGGCGCAAGGCGCAGATGTCCGCTTTCTTCGCAGTCGCCTCGCTCATGGAAGTGGCCGCCAAGCTGTCCGACATCGCCCGACGTGCCGAGCTGCGCCAGCAGGCGCAGGAGGCCGCGCGCGATGTGCGCGATGCCCTCCGCCTCGACGACCTGGAACAGGCGGAGCAGCTTCTGGACGCCGCCGATCGGCCCGCCCTCGACGCGGAGCTGCTGGAGTTGAAGGCGCGCTTCGATGATCACGACAGGCGGTGCCACGAGCTTTTCGCCGCCCGCAGCGCCGCTGTCGATCAGGTCGAGGCAATCGGCGGCGATTCCGCGGTGGCCGCGATCGAGGAGCGGCGGCGCACGATCCTGCTGGAGATCGAAGATGGGGCGATGCGCTATCTGCACCTGCGCGCCGGCACGATTGCCACGGAGCAGGCGCTGCGGGTCTATCGTGAGCGCCACCGCAGCTCCATGATGATGCGCGCCTCCGAGGCGTTCCGCACCATCAGTCGTGGTGCTTACGCCGGGCTCGCGGCCCAGCCGGCGAAGGAGGGCGAGACCCTCATCGCGCAAGCGGCGGGCGGCGGTTCGAAAGCGGCCGACACGCTTTCAAAAGGCACCCGCTTCCAGCTCTACCTCGCCCTGCGTGTCGCCGGTTACCATGAATTCGCGCGGGTCCGCAGTCCGGTGCCGTTCATCGCCGACGACATCATGGAGACCTTCGACGACTTTCGCGCGGAAGAGGCCTTCCGCCTGTTCGCCGAGATGGCCGAGGTGGGGCAGGTGATCTATCTGACCCATCATCGGCATTTATGCGATCTGGCCCGGATGGTATGTCCGACCGTGCGCATTCATGATCTTTCTCCCGCGGCGCGGGGAGCGGCAGAATGAGATTGAAAGCCTCGACCCGCCGGCGGCAGCCGGGCATGCTCGGACGACGGGCGCCTCTTGCCCCGCTGAACCATCGCTACCAGAGCGGACCTCAATCGAAACTCACCATTCGGACAATTGGACCATGACCACGCACCAGAGCGACCTTCCGGCATTGATCGATCCTGCGAAACTCGACCGGCTCGCAGAGGTGGCGGTCAAGGTGGGGCTCGACCTTCAGCCCGGGCAGGACCTGTTCCTCACCGCCCCGATCGCCGCATTGCCGCTGGTGCGGCGGATCGCAGAGCACGCCTACAAGGCCGGTGCCGGGCTTGTGACCCCCATGTTTTCGGACGAAGAGATGACGCTCGCGCGCTATCGGTTCGGCGCCGACTCGAGTTTCGACCGGGCACCCGGCTGGCTGTATGACGGGATCGCGAAGGCGTTTGGCGCCAACACCGCGCGCCTCGCCATCGTCGGCGACAATCCGATGCTATTGTCGGGCCAGGACCCCGCCAAGGTGGCCCGCGCCAACAAGGCGAATTCGCTCGCCTATCAGCCGGCCCTGGAGAAGATCGCCGGCTTCGACATCAATTGGAATATCATCGCCTATCCCACCCCCTCGTGGGCGAAGCTTGTGTTTCCGGACGATGCGGCGGACGTCGCGGTCTCGAAGCTGGCGCAAGCGATTTTCGCCGCGTCGCGCGTGGATGGCGACGATCCGGTGGCCGCCTGGACCGCGCACAATGCCGCCCTGCGCACCCGCACCGAATGGCTGAACGGCCAGCGCTTCGCGGCCCTGCATTATTCCGGGCCCGGGACCGATCTCACCATCGGTTTGGCGGACGGGCACGAATGGCAGGGCGGCGCCTCCACGGCGAAGAACGGCATCACCTGCAACGCCAATATCCCCACCGAGGAAGTCTTCACCACGCCCCACGCCCGGCGCGTGGAGGGGCATGTCTCTTCCACCAAGCCATTGTCTTACCAGGGCACGCTCATCGACGAGATCCAGGTGCGGTTCGAGGCGGGGCGGATCGTCGAGGCCAAGGCGGCGCGTGGCGAGGAGGTGCTGAACAAGGTGCTGGATACGGACGAGGGCGCGCGCCGGCTGGGTGAAGTCGCGCTCGTCACGCATTCCTCGCCGATCTCGAAGAGCGGCCTCCTGTTCTTCAACACCCTGTTCGACGAGAACGCCGCCTGCCATATCGCGCTCGGCCAGTGCTATTCCAAATGCTTCCTCGACGGCGCAAACCTCTCGCCTCAGCAGATCGCGGAACAGGGCGGCAACAAGAGCCTGATCCATATCGACTGGATGATCGGTTCGGACCGGATCGACATCGACGGCATCACGGCGGATGGAGCGCGCGTGCCGGTGTTCCGCAAGGGCGAATGGGCCTGAAGCCGCCGCGCTCGAAACGCCAGCCGCTCAGCGCAGGTTGAACCCCTCCATGAAGTAGCGCGCCACCGGCGAAAGTGGCGCGCCGCGACGGGTGACGAGTTCGTACGGCTCGCTGCGCGAACGCAACTGCAGAGGCAAGATCGAGGTCATGCCGAAGCTGGTGCAGAATTGCGCCACCTCACTCGACAGTAGCGCCACGAACGAGGGTTCCCGCTGCAGCAGCGACAAGGTCGCAAAGGCCGAGGTGGTCTCGACGAGATAGAGCGGGAACCGCAGGCCGGCCTGCTGGAATTCGCGCTCCAGCAACACCCGCATGGGCATATTGGCGGAATAGACCACCCAGCGCGCATCTGCGAGATCCGCAAGCTCGATGTGCTTGCGGGTGGCCGCGGGGTGATGGGTGTTTGCCACCACGGCGAGGGTTTCCTCTCGTACGATCACGCTGTTGTAGAGGTCTGGACGCTCGCTGATGGTGGTGCGGCAGATGGCGATGTCGAGCCGTCCCTGGTCCAGAAGGCGCAGCAGCTCGGCGCTCGTGTCCTCCACCAGCTCGATTGAGATGGCGGGATGCGCCTTGATAAGGCGCAGCATCATTTCGGTCAGCAACGGCACAGCGCCCATGATGACGCCGAGCGCCAACTTGCCGCCATGGCCCTGGAGCAGGCCCTCCATCTCCTCCCGCATCTGGCCGAGATTGGTGTGAATCAGCCGAGCATAGCGAATGACACACAGGCCGGCATCATTCGCCACCAGCCCGCGATTGGTGCGCGTGAACAAGGTTGCGCCGAGGGTTTCCTCAATCTCCTGCAGCGCCTTGCTGGCGCCGGGCTGGCTCAGCCCGACCTGCTCGGCCGCCTTCAGCAGCGAGCCGAGATCGTCCAGCGCGATCAGCAGCCGCAGATGCCGCAAATGGAGCCGCGAGATCATGGAACCGAGGGAAGGCAGCATGTCTTTGTATTACTCCTGGATATAGCTGTATCAACTCTTCTCAGTTTTCAATGAAAACGGCCTCACATATCCCTTTGCAGTGGCGCGGCTTCATAAAGCGGAGCCGTTCACGCTGCAGTGCAATATAAAAAGGACCGAGTCGCGCGGAAAACGGGCGATTTTGTGGGGAAATACTTGAGATGGCTCTGATCAATTACCTCACGCGCATCCAGTTCGGCTTCGGCTCGGTGTCGCTGTTGCAGGATGAGTGCGACCTGATCCCGATCCGCCGCCCCTTGATCGTCACCGACGCGGGCGTGCGCAAGGCTGGCATTCTCGACACGATCCTGGAACAGCTTTCTCCTAAGACCGTCGCCACGATCTTCGATGCGACGCCGCCGAACCCCAATGAAGCGGCTGTCCGCGCCGCCCTCGCCGCCTATCGCGAGGGAGAGTGCGATGGCATCATCGCGGTCGGCGGCGGTTCCTCCATCGATCTCGCCAAGGGGGTGGCGGTTTGCGCGGCTCACGACGGGCCGCTGAAAAGCTTCGCCGTGATCGAGGGCGGCGTGGAGCGCATCACGGCCGCGACCGCGCCTGTCATCGCGATCCCCACCACCGCCGGCACCGGCAGCGAAGTGGGCCGTGGCGCGATCCTGATCCTGGACGACGGGCGCAAGGTCGGCGTGCTCTCGCCTTACCTCATTCCTAAGGTCGCGATCTGCGATCCGGAGCTGACCATGAGCCTGCCGCCGCTGCTGACGGCTGCCACCGGCATGGATGCCCTGTCCCATTGCATCGAGACCTACCTTTCGGCCGCCTTCAACCCGCCTGCCGACGGCATCGCGCTCGAAGGGCTGCGCAGGGCTTGGACCCATATTGGGCGCGCCACTCATGACCCCTCCGACCGCGAAGCGCGGCTGAACATGATGAGCGCCTCCATGCAGGGCGCCATGGCGTTCCAGAAAGGGCTCGGCTGCGTCCATAGCCTCAGCCATTCGCTCGGCGGCATCAATCCCCGGCTCCACCATGGTACCTTGAACGCCATTCTCCTGCCGGCAGTGATCGAATTCAACAAGGACAGCGATTCTGCCCGTCATGAGCAGAAACTGGAGCGCCTGGCGCAGGTGATGGGCGTCGGCGAAGCCGATGAAGTCGGCCCGACAATCCGCGCCGCGACCGAGCATCTCGGCCTGCCCGCCAGCCTGGGGGCGGTGGGCGTCGGGGAGGATCTTTTCGCCGGCATCATCAAGGGTGCGGTGGCCGACCATTGCCACAAGACCAATCCGCGCGAGGCCTCGCCGGACGATTACGCGCGGATGCTCACGCAATCCCTCTGAGGCCGATTTTACCGGCCATCGCAGGCGGCGGCGCACACGCCAAAGCGCCGCCGGCAGTTACTAACAATCTGATTCATAAGAATAAATCTTGGGCCGCGCTCAGCGCGTCGAAGACCAATAGTCGAGGGAGGGAACTGGAATGATTATCAAGACGACCGTCGGTCAAACTGCCGCTTCGGTGGCGCAGGCCACCGACGCCGTGATCCGCAAGGCGGGGTGGCGCATCATCCCCCTGTTCATGGCGTGCTTCGTGGTCGCGTATCTCGATCGCGTCAATGTCAGCTTCGCCAAGTTGCAGATGCAGAGCGAGCTGGGCTTCTCCGAGGCCGCTTACGGCCTCGGCGCCAGCATCTTCTTCATCGGCTATCTACTGTTCGAGATCCCTTCCAACATGATCCTGGCCAAGGTCGGCGCGCGCCGCTGGATCGCCAGGATCATGATCAGCTGGGGCATTGCCTCGGCGGTGATGATGTTCGTGACCTCCGAATACGCCTTCTATGCCCTGCGCTTCCTGCTCGGCGTGCTGGAGGCCGGTTTCGTTCCGGGTGCCGTCTATTGCTTCACCCATTGGTTTCCCGCATCCCAGCGGGGACGCATCAACTCGCTGTTCTTCATGTCCATCGGCATTTGCGGATTGATCGGTGGGCCGATCTCGGGCGCCATCATGAAGTTCATGGACGGCATCAGCGGTCTGGCCGGCTGGCAATGGTTGTTCCTGCTGGAAGGCATTCCGTCCGTGGTGCTCGGCTTCGTGGTCCTGATGGTGCTGGACGACCAGGTGGACGACGCCAAATGGCTGACCCCGGAGGAAAAGGCGTTGCTGAAGGCCCGCCTCGCCCAGGACCCGAAGGTGGGTCATGCACACTCTTTCGGCGCCGCCTTGCGCGAGCCCGTCACCTACGTGTTCTCGGTGATCTATCTCGGCCTCGCCATGGGCATTTACGGCATCATCTTCTGGATGCCCCAATTGGTGAAGACCGCCGGCACCACCGACACCTTCGTCATCGGCGTCCTGACCAGTCTGCCCTATCTCATCGCGCTCGCCTTGATCCCGCTCATCGCCCGCAGTTCGGACCGCACCGGCGAGCGGCGCTGGCATCTCGGCGCGTGCGCGGTTGCCGGAGCGGTGGGCTATGTCATCTGCGCCGCGTTCGGCAATAGCATGATCGCGCTGCTGCTCGGCCTGACCATCGCGGCCACCGGCATCATCGGCTCGTTCGGCCTGTTCTGGCTGCTGCCGCAGCGCGTGCTCTCGGGCCTCGCCGCGGCCTCCGGCATTGCGCTGATCAATTCGGTTGGGCAGATCGGCGGCATCGTGGGGCCCTACATGGTGGGTGTCGTGAAGGATGCCACCGGCAGCGCCTCCATGGCGCTCTACGTGATCGCAGCCGTGTGCGGCGTCGCTGCCGTCCTGATCATGTGGTGCCTGCCTCGCAAGCTGTATTTGCGCGACAAGGAGGTCCGCAACATGGCTCCGTCCACGGACACGGGCGGACTGGTGCCGCAGCCGAACGAGATCTAGTCCGGCCCTCGCTTCCCGCTGGCAACAGCCCCGACGCCGCCGGTTCGAACCGGCGGCGCAGTTCATAAGGGAGATGCCCGCATGTCGGGAACAGAACGCTTCGGTCTCGCCGGCAAGGTCGTCATGGTCACGGGTGCTAGCAAGGGATTGGGGCGCGCGATCGCTCTCGCCTGCGCGGAATGCGGCGCGGATCTCGTGCTCGGCGCCCGAGGCCTCGGGCCGACGGAAGCGGTGGCCGACGAATGCCGGGCGCTTGGCCGCACCGCCTGGGCCGGGGAATTGGACGTCACCCGTCCAGCAGGCATTGATGCGTTCGTCACCGAGGCGTTAGCTGTCGTGGGCCGCATCGACGTGCTGGTGAACAATGCCGGCATTACCATCGTGAAGCCGGCGATCGAATTCACGCCTGAAGAATTCGATCGCATCAGCGACCTCAACTTCAAAGGGGCCTTCTTCACTGCCACGGCGGTGGCCCGTAGCATGATCGCGCGCGGCATCAAGGGGGCGGTCATCAACATCAGCTCCCAAACGGGCCATGTCGGCGCACCGCTGCGCGCCGTCTATGCTGGTACCAAGGGGGCGCTGAACCAGCTGACCGCCACCTTGGCCGGCGAATGGGCGCCCCACGGGATCACCGTCAATGGTGTTTCACCAACCTTCTCGCGCTCCGATATGCTTGAAAAAGCCATGGAGAATGCCGACTTCCGGGCCATGGTGGCCCGCGTTCCGTTGGGCCGCCCGGCGGAGCCTGATGAGATCGCCTCTGCCGTGGTCTATCTCGCAAGCGGGGCAGCGCGCATGGTCACGGGTCACACGCTGCTGGTGGACGGCGGCTATACCGCAATCCGAAGCTAGGCCCGCCATGCACACCCCTGTAAGTGCGTTTTCCTCAGCCCTTTTTACCCGGATCGCCGGCGTGTCCGTCGCGCACGGCGAAGCCTGATCGAGGATTTCCCATGGCAACCACGTTGTTCACGCCCCTCACCCTCGGCCCATACCAGCTCGCGCACCGCGTGGTGATGCCCCCGCTGACGCGCATGCGCGCCGGCCCAGGCGGCGTGCCGCGCGCTCTGAATGTCGAATATTACGCCCAGCGGGCCACGAAGGGCGGTCTCATCATCGGCGAGGGATCGCAGATCTCCCCCATGGGCCAGGGCATGCCCGGCACGCCGGGAATCCATTCCTCCGAACAGATCGCCGGCTGGAAGCGCGTCACCGATGCAGTCCACGCCAAGGGCGGACTGATGTTCCTGCAATTATGGCATGTGGGGCGCATCTCCCATTCCTCTCATCTGCCCGGCGGGGCTCTGCCGGTGGCGCCTTCGGCCATCGCTGCCGCCGGAAATGCCTTCACATCCACGTTCGAGCGCGTGCCGTTTGAGACCCCGCGCGCGCTCGAGACCGATGAAATTCCGGCGCTGCTCGAGAGCTACGCCCAGGCCGCGCGCAATGCTCTCGAAGCCGGCTTCGACGGGGTCGAGATCCACGGCGCGAACGGGTATCTGCTGGAGCAGTTTCTCCATGCGCGCTCCAATCATCGCACCGATGCCTATGGCGGCTCCATCGAGAACCGGGCGCGCCTGGTGGTGGAGGTCGCGCGCGCTGTGGCCGACGCCGTGGGCGCCGAGCGCACCGGCATCCGCCTGTCGCCGTATGGGATTGCCAATGACAGCGGTGAACCCGAGCCCATGCCGCTCTATACCCATTTGATCGGCGAACTGGCCAAGGTCGGGCTCGCCTATCTCCACCTCATCGAGCCACGCGCCAGCGGCGCCGGCCAGGCCGAGGTGGATCACAAGGACGTGCCTTCCGCCGCCGAGCTGTTCCGGTCCGTCTGGCCGCGCGTGCTGATCGCCGCGGGCAATTTCAAGCCGGAGGGGGCGCAGGCCATGGTCGCGGCCGGCACCGCCGACGCCATCGCTTTTGGCCGTCTCTTCATCTCCAATCCCGACCTGCCGGAGCGCATCCGCCTCGGCGCGCCCCTCATCCCCTATAATCGCGCCACCTTCTACGGCGGCGAAGAGGTGGGCTATACTGACTATCCGTTTTTGAACGAAGCGGCCGCCGCGGAATAGCAACAGCAACACCCCTCACCCCGCCGCAGGGCGGGGTGGGCCTATGGGCTTCGAGCGCGCTTAATGCGGCTCCCGCCAGCCGGCTGGCCGCGCCGCTTTATTGCGCGCGGCGCGCGCGACCTGGGTTCCGGCAGGGCTGCGCAAGGGTCGCAAGTCCACGAGGATGAACGTCTTCCGCTGCGTCAAATTTCGCGCCTCTCGCACACCTATGCAAACGGCAGTCTGGTGACGGGGCCTGCCATTGAGCAGGCAGAACAATTCCTCGCAAAACCCACTTGCGCCGATAGCTTCGAGAACGCCACGATGGATCGTGGCTGATACAGATAGGCAGCGACACGGGCGTGCCGTGCCCCCTCGTCACGATCCGATCCTCAAGGACGTTCGGGAGGGTGATGGCGCGCTTTACGACGAGACATGCGCGCCGGCGCCTATATCGGCGAGATGCTTTTTTCGCGCAGACCGGCCCGCGGGCCCAAGCCCACCCTCTGAACTTCCTCGAGGCCGCACATGATCAAAGCAGCAGTGTTCGATGCTTACGGAACGCTCTTCGACGTGCAGAGCGTCGCAGAGGCGACTGAGCGTGCCTATCCAGAATACGGCGCCTACATCACCCAGGTGTGGCGGCAAAAGCAGCTTGAATATAGCTGGCTCCGCTCGCTCACGGGCCGCTACCAGGATTTTTGGACGGTGACGCGCGAGTCTTTGGCGTACACCCTGAAAACCCTCGGACGCGAGCCCGACGAAGCTTTCCTTGCCGAGATGGCGGAGGCCTACAATCGCCTGAAGCCATTCCCCGACGCGATTCAGACTCTGAGGGAATTGGCCCCGCTTCGGCTCGCCATCCTCTCGAACGGCGCACCGGACATGCTACGGCGCCTCGTGACCAACGCCGGGCTTCAGGATCAGCTGGAGGCCGTCATCAGTGTTGATTCCAAACGTGTCTTCAAGCCTGATCCGCGTGCCTATGAGCTTGTGGAGGAGACCCTTGGCGTCGCTCCACACGAGGTTATGTTCGTCTCGTCCAATGGCTTCGACATTGGCGGGGCGAAGAACTTCGGTTTTCACGTGGCCCGCGTCGCCCGCTTGCCGACGCAAGCGCTGACGCGCGAGCTGGAGAATGGGCCCATCGCTCCGCAGACCATGTTCAAAGCCTTGCGTATGCAGGAAGAAACCTATTGCGAGGCGCCGGATCTGGTCGTCTCCTCGCTGTCCGAGCTTCCGCGCGCGCTGCAGCGTTATCAAGTGAGTGAGCCGAACGCCGGCATTGGTCGCTGACACGGCGGCTATCGCCCCTTCGTAGCTGGCGACAACGAGCCCGGTCCGGGGATCGCGGCTGCTGACCCATCGTGTCCACGGCGTGCAACGGAAGGCGTGAGGCACCAAATCTGTTGCGTCTCGTGGCAGGCCGGATCTGAGAGCCGAACTCCTGCAGCACCAAGGCGCTCGCGACTGGCGCCGTGACCTCGTTTTCGGATCGCACGCAGGCGCGTTGGACAAGCCAACCGGCATCGGACGCCGATCCGGTTGGGGCGGAATCTCCGCCGGCGTTTTGATCGGTAGCACGGGAAAAGCGCTTGATCTTTTCACGCGCATGATCATAGATAATATAGGATCTACGAAATTCGGTCGTTCGCGACGCCCGGATATTTCGTGACGGCAAGCTCCGCCGCGGCGGGTCCTGCACGGTGTGTCTGCTCGCCGTCGGAAGAGGATGAATGAAATTAGTCCGATTTCGTCGCAGATAGCTTAGCAGTACAGCTCGGCGAAGAACAAAAAAAGTAATCTACCCAGCCTCCATTTGGCGCGGATGCCCAGAAGCGGAAGATGTTCAACGGGACAAGATCCCGGATGATGTTTTCCGGAAGGCTGTGTTGATAACAATATAAGGGAGGAAAGCATGATGAAGAGAGCGTCTTATTTCGGTATGGCTGCGGCGATGGCCGTGACGGCGATCGTTTCCGTTCCTGGCGCCGCGCGCGCCGAATGGAAGCCCGACCGTCCGGTTGAGCTCGTGGTCTCGGCTGGCCCCGGCGGCGGATCGGATATTTTCGCCCGCGTGGTCCAGGCCGCCCTCACCAAGAATGCGCTGCTGACGACGCCGATCCTCGTGCTCAACAAGGCTGGCGGCAGTGGCTCCGAAGCATTCAATTACGCCAAGGACAATCCCGACAGTCCTTATAAGATCTATTTCGGCACCCAGGACGCCTATGTGCTGCCGCTCGGCACGAAGGTGAACTATAGCCTCAGCGACCTCACGCCGGTCGCCTCGATGGTTTTCGACGTCTTCATCCTGTGGACCAATCCCAAAGCTTCCGGGCTCAATACCGCCCAGGAGTTCATCGCCAAGGCCAAGGCCAATCCGGGCAAGGTGCGGGTCGCCGGCGCGAAGGCCAAGGATGCCGACGAGACGGTCGTTACCCTCATCGAGCGGGCCACCGGCACCGACCTCGCCTATATCCCCTACAAGAGCGGCAGCGAGGCGGCCATCCAGGTTGCTGGCGGCCACATCGAAGCCAACACCAACAATCCGAGCGAGAGCCTCGAGCAGTGGAAGGCCGGCAACCAGAAGCCGCTTTGCGTGTTCACCGCCGCCCGCCTCACCGATAAGACCGTGGTGGCGGACGGCATGAGCTGGGCAGACATCCCCACCTGCGTCGAATCCGGGATTGATGTGAAAGATTTCCTGCAGCCGCGCACGGTGTGGATGGGCGCCAAGGTGCCGCCGGAAGCGCTGGCTTATTATACCGAGCTGATGAAGAAAGTGACCCAGACGCCGGAATTCAAGTCTTACGTCGAGCGCAATGTCCAATTGGACAAGATGCTGACGGGGCCGGAGTTCAAGGCTTATCTGGATCGCGAGATCAAGACTTACGCTGAGATCTACAAGGCCAACGGCTGGCTCGTGGGCTCCGGACAATAGCGAAAGCAGGGGCGCGAAGCCCTCGTCCGATTGGCTTTGCGCCCCCTCCTCGTGGAGTTGCCTCGATGAAGATCTCTTGGAAGACGATGGAAGTGGCGACCGCCGCAGCAACCGGCCTCATCGGTGCGGTTGTCTGCTACGGATCGCTCGAAAACGGTATCGCATGGAATGCCGGCGGACCTGAGCCTGGTTATTTCCCCTTTGGCATCGGCTGTCTGATCATGATTGGCAGCCTGGGAACCATGGTTCAGGCCTTGCTGAAGCGCTCGGCTGCGCCCCTGACCGCGAGCGCGACCGGCGGGGAAATCCATGATGACGAGCCGTTCATGGATACACAGCGCTTTCGGACGGTCGCGCTGTTCTTTCTGCCTATTATCGCGATGTCGGCGATTTCCGTTTGGCTCGGCCTCTATATTGGTATGGCGATTTACATCTTCTACGCCATGCGGGTCGCGGGAGGGTTCCGCACCAGCACCAGTGTGTTGAGTGCCGTTATCGTGGTCGTGGCGAATTTTATCGTCTTTGAAAAGCTGTTCATGGTCCCCCTGCTCAAAGGGCCAATCCTCGAATACTTCGGAATTTATTGATAATAAGAAAAGAGGAAACGAGCCATGGGCAATTTTGGCCAATTGATGGACGGGTTCGCGATCGCCCTCACGTCCCAGCATGTCCTCATCATGGTGTTCGGCGTGCTCCTGGGCCTCGTGGTCGGTGTTCTGCCGGGGCTCGGCGCGCCGAACGGCGTGTCGCTGTTGATGCCGCTGACCTTCACCATGGAACCCATATCGGCAATCATTTTGCTGACATCCATGTATTGGGGTGCGCTCTTCGGCGGATCGACCACATCCATTCTGTTCAACATTCCGGGCGAGCCTTCCTCGGTCGCGACCACCTTCGACGGCCATCCGATGGCCAAACAGGGACAGGCGGTGCGCGCCCTTACACTCGCGTTCGCATCTGCCGGCATTGGCGCGCTGATCGGCGTCCTCGTCATCACCTTGATGTCGGGCTGGGTCGCGAATTTCGCGATGCGTTTCGGTTCGCCCGAATATTTCGCGGTCTATTTCCTGGCGTTCGCAAGCTTCATCGGCATGGCCGGCGGTTCTCCCTTCAAGACGCTGGTGTCGATCATGCTCGGCCTTGCCGCCGGTACCATCGGCATGGACACGATTTCGGGTGAAGGGCGCCTCACGTTCGGCATCAATGAACTGACCGGCGGCATCTCCTTCCTGATCGTGGTGATTGGCCTGTTCGGCATCGGCGAATTGCTGGTCACCATCGACGAAGGCTACAAATTTGATGGCGTGAAAGCGAAGCTCAGCTTGCGCGAAATCTTCCGTACACTTGCCGAAATGCCGCGTTATTGGGTCACAGTCCTGCGCAGCGCCCTGATCGGCTGCTGGATGGGTATCACGCCGGGCGGGCCGACGGCGGCCTCATTCATGAGCTATGCGATCGGGCGGCGGTTTTCTAAGCGTGGCTGGAATTTTGGCAAGGGCGAGCCGGAGGGCATCATCTCCCCGGAGACCGCGGATCATTCGGCCGGGTCGTGCGCCCTCCTGCCCATGCTGGCGCTCGGTGTGCCCGGTTCAGCGACCGCTGCGGTGATGATGGGCGGCCTGATGATCTGGGGTCTTTCTCCCGGACCCATGTTGTTCACCACCCAGCCCGATTTCGTCTGGGGCCTGATCGCCTCCATGTATGCGGGCAATCTGATCGCGGTCGTCCTAGTGCTGGCGACGGTGCCGCTGTTCGCCTTCATCCTGCGCGCGCCGTTCTCCGTGGTGGGTCCGCTGATCGCGATCATCTGCATCATCGGCGCCTATACGGTCGCGAACCATGTCTTCGATATCTGGTTGGCGCTCGTGTTCGGCGTGGTCGGGTACGTCTTCAAGAAGCTGTCCTATCCTCTTGCGCCGTTCGTTCTCGCGGTGGTGCTGGGTGACAAGGCGGAGGACGCGTTCCGGCAATCGATGCTGTCCTCGGGTGGCACGCTGCGTATCTTCTTCGAGACTCCGCTGGTCGCGACGATGATGGCGATCGGGATCTTCCTTTTGCTGCTTCCACTCATCACCCGCGTCTTCGGCGCCGTGTTCAACAGCGGGATCAAGCGCGGCGTGGCGTAGAGGCCAGCTGCTTTCGAATACTGATTTCACTGCCTGCACGCAGGCAGACATATCAACACTTGCGACGGCCGGGTGCTGTCTAATCTTGAGAGAGAATTGCGCCATGTTCGGAGCCTTGCGTCTCCCCCAAACGATCCTCTTCGGGCGCGGCCAGCGTCATGTGATGGGCAGCGCTGCCGCCCGCATCGGCAGCCGCGCCTTGGTGTGCACCGACGCTCGTCTGGCGCAGACGCAGGAGTTCGCCGGCCTGCTGGCCGATTTGCACGCGGCGGGCGTCAAGACTCGTGTGTATGACCAGACCATCGCTGACTTACCCCTCGAATCCATTGCCGATTGCATGGAGAAAATCAGCGATTTCGCCCCCGATCTGGTGATCGGCATCGGTGGTGGCAGCTGCATGGACCTGGCCAAGGTGGTCTCGGTGCTCATCACCCACGGCGGAGAGGTGAGCAAATATTACGGCGAGTTCGCGGTTCCCGGCCCAGTGGTCCCGTTGATCGCGCTGCCGACCACCGCCGGTACCGGCTCCGAAGTGACGCCCGTCGCTGTCGTGCTCGACAAGGCGCGGGGTTCCAAGATTGGCGTCGCCAGCCCCTACATCATTCCCCAGATGGCGGTGTGCGATCCTGAATTGACGCTGACCTGCCCGCCTGGGCTCACCGCCTGTTCCGGCGCGGATGCGCTGGCCCATGCGGTGGAAGCCTTCACCAGCATGACCCGGCCTGCGGAACCTCAGCTCACCGAGAAGCACGTGTTCATCGGCAAGAACCTTTTGTCCGATCATTTCGCGAAGCTCGCGGTCGTGAATGTGTTCCGCTATCTGGCGCGGGCCCATGCGGACGGCAGCGACATGGAGGCGCGCGAGGGCCTCATGCTCGCTTCGCTGGCCGCTGGCTGCGCGTTCGGCACGGCCGGCACCGCGGCGGCTCATGCCCTGCAATATCCGGTGGGCAATCTTACCCACACGGCCCATGGCGACGGGGTGGGCGCGCTGCTGCCGTTCGTCATGCAATACAATCGCTCCGCTTGCCCCGAAGCGTTTGCCGAACTGGCCCGCACGGTCGGTCTCGGCGATGCCGGAATGAGCACCGAAGCGCTGTCCCAGGCCTTTATCGACGCGGTTGCGGAGCTGTTCGCGACCATCGGCATCCCGCGCTCGCTGGCCGCGCTCGGGCTGGCGAGCGGCCATGAGCACGAGGTCGCCTCAGGCTCCCTCAAGGCCGAACGGCTGGTGAAGAACAACCCGCGCCCGCTCGACCTTGCCGCCATGCTTCACATCACCGAAGCGGCTTTCAGCGGCGAGCGCGCCGCGCTGCTCAATCTCTGACACCCAGCAGGATTTATTGCCATGTCATCCAGCACTGCGAGCATCAGCCCGATCGAATTCGACCAAACCTATGTCGTGCCCGGTTTTGACGCCAAGGGCGGATTTGCCATCCCCACCGGGCTGTTGATCGGGGATGCCTGGGTTCAGGGTTCACAAGGAGCGCAGATCGAGGTTCTCAATCCCTCGACCGGCGGTGTCCTTGCCAGCGTCGCCGACGCCACCGTCGCCGACGGCATGGCAGCGGTCGATGCGGCCGCAGCGGCATCCGCCGCGTGGGCGGCGACCCCGCCGCGGGCTCGGGCGGTGATCCTGCAGCGCTGCTTCACGGCCATGATCGAGCAGGCCGATTTCCTCGCCCAGATCATCTCGCTGGAAAACGGCAAGGCGCTGCCCGATGCCCGCTCGGAAGTGCTGTACGCGGCCGAATTCTTCCGCTGGTATGCGGAAGAAGCGGTGCGCATCAACGGCGATATCTCCATCGCCCCGGCGGGTGGCAACCGCATCCTCGTGCAATATCAGCCGATCGGCATTTCGCTGCTGATCACGCCGTGGAATTTTCCGGCGGCCATGGCCACGCGCAAGATCGCCCCGGCCCTGGCTGCAGGCTGCACTTGCATCCTCAAGCCGGCGGAAGAAACCCCGCTGACGGCCCTCGCCGTGGGCGAGATTTTGCGCCGCGCCGGCGTGCCCGCTGGAGTGGTCAATATCGTCAACACCTCCGATCCCGGCCCGCTGTGCAGCGCTATTCTGCGGGATCCGCGCGTGCGCAAGCTCTCGTTCACCGGCTCCACCGAGGTCGGCCGGATCCTGCTGCGCGAGGCCTCCTACAACGTCATCAATTCGTCCATGGAACTCGGCGGAAACGCCCCGTTCCTGGTGCTCGACGATGCCGATCTGGAGGCTGCGCTCGACGGCGCCATGGTCGCCAAGATGCGCAATGCCGGCGAGGCCTGCACCGCCGCGAACCGCTTCTATGTGCAGGAAGGCATCTATCCGGCGTTCGTTGAGAAACTGGTGGAGCGCATGGGCGCCCTGAAGCTGGGCGCGGGCACCGACACCACCACCCAGTGCGGCGCAATGATCAATCCGGCTGCCATTGAAAAGATCGACACGCTTGTCGGTGATGCGCTCAGCAAGGGCGCGAGCGTTCGCCTGGGCTGCGCGGCCGGCGCCGGGCCGGGCTTCTTCTACCCGCCTTCGGTGCTGGCCGATGTGCCGTTGAACGCCGCCATCCTGCGCGAGGAAGTGTTCGGCCCGGTGGCGGCGGTGGTGCCGTTCAAGGACGTCGAGGACGCGGTGCGCATGGCCAACGATACCGAATATGGCCTCGCCGCTTATGTTTATACCGGCGATCTGAAGCGCGGGCTGCAACTGGCCGAGCGGCTCGAGTACGGCATGGTCGCGCTCAATCGCGGGCTGGTCTCCGATCCGGCCGCGCCGTTCGGTGGCGTCAAGCAGAGCGGGCTCGGCCGCGAGGGTGCCCATCACGGCCTGCTTGAATTCACCGAAGCCAAATATGTCGCGGTGAACTGGTAGCGCTCGCTCTTCCGGATGCTGACGCGATGTCGGCATCCGGAGCACGGGCCGCCGGGTGAAGCCGCGCACAGATCGGGAAGTCAGATGCCGTCCTTAAGCGAGATCGAACGTGTCGGCATGGCGGCGCTCGGGCGCGCCGGTGTGCCGACGGATCATGCCGAACAGCAGCTTAGTCTGTTGGTGGAGGCGGAACTGCGTGGCTATCCTTCGCATGGGCTTTTGCGGCTGTCCCGCATTCTCGAGCGCATCGCCAATGGGGTGGTCGATCCCTTCGCAAAGGGCGAGGGCCACTGGCGCGGAGCGGCTCTGCTGGAGGTGGACGGGATGCAGGGGCTCGGCCCCGTGGTCGCTCTGAACGCACTCGAAACCGTTTCGGCGCGGGCCAAGGATACCGGCGTCGCCATGGCGGCGATCCGCAGGTGTGATCATCTGGGCATGCTGGCCTGGTACGCGGAAAAGAGCGCGCGGAAAGGGCAGGTCCTTCTCGCGCTCACGATCAGCGAGGCGCTGGTCCATCCCTGGGGTGGCCGCAAGGCCATGCTCGGCACAAACCCCATTGCAATCGGCGTTCCGGCTCAACCGACGCCTTTCGTGTTCGACATGGCGACGAGCATCGTTGCCATGGGCAAGATCCACGATCATGCGGCGCGGGGCGAGCCGATCCCGCTCGGGTGGGCGCTGGATGCGGAAGGCGATCCCACCACGGACGCCACCGCCGCGAAGGCCGGGTCCATCGCTCCGTTCGGCGGCGCGAAGGGCTATGGATTGGGCCTCGCCTTCGAGGTCCTCGTGGCAAGCCTGGCGGCCTGCGCGCTGGGCCCCGAAGTGCGGGGAACGCTGGATTCCACATATCCTTGCAACAAGGGCGACGTGTTCATCGTCATGGAGCCGGCGGCGGATATGGCACGCCTCGTCTCCCAATTCCTCGACGATCTGCGCACGTCCATGCCGGCGGACCCCGATCATCCGGTCCGGATTCCCGGCGACCGAGCCTTCGAGACACGTTCCGCTCGCATGGGGCGCGATATTGCTGTCTCGCCAGCGGTTTGGGCGCAAATGATCCGCCTGGCGGGGGAGAACTCCGATGTGCCGCTGACCTGCGGGAATGCATAAGCTCGCGTGGGCACCGCGGCCAGCTTGGTTGAGATCGGAAAATCATATATTTTATAGCATCATGCGTTTTGGGTTTGATTCCAAATGACAGCCAACAATCAGGAGTTGCCCTCGTTCGCGCGCCTCGTCGCTCTTGAGGAAGTGCGGCCGGCTTACCCGCAATCGCTGGTGGAGCTTGCCTATGAGCAACTGCTATCGATGCTGGTGACGATGAAGATCGCGCCTGGCGCCCACATCGGGATTGAGGCACTCGCGCGCAAGTTGCAGATCTCCCAAACCCCGATCCGGGAAGCTTTGACGCTTCTGGAAGCGCAGAAACTCGCGCACAAGATTCCGAATGTCGGGTTCCGGGCCGCCAGCCTGCTCACCCGCGAGGAAATCGCCGATCTGTTCGAACTTCGCCTTTTGATCGAGCCCCAGGCGGCGGCCTTCGCGGCCGAGCGCAGCGATGAGACGGCATTGCGTGCGCTCGCGAAGCTTTCCGGCGAGATGTCGCTTGCACAGACTGGCGATGAACTGGCCTATGCGCAGTTCGCCGAGGGCGACGCCAAGCTCCACCATCTGGTCGCGACCGCAAGCGGCAATCGGTTCATTGCGGAGACGATCGAGGGGCTGCACGTGCACCTTCACATCTTCCGCTTTCTGTTCAAGACCAATGCGCCGTCCGAAGCGGTGAAGGAGCACGAAACCATCATTGAGGCGCTTCTCGCGCGCGATCCGGTGGCGGCAGAAGCGGCGATGCGCGCGCATCTGCATGCATCGCGACGGCGCATGGATCAGGCGTTCGCGGAGCAGGAGCGTGTCGCCGTGGCCGCCGATAAGTCGGACGGGGAGGGGCCATCCCCTCGCGCGCCGCGGACCCGCCGGCGACGCACCGTGTGATGGCCGCACCCCAAGATTTCGAACCGGGTTTGATAGGAAAATTGCTGACCAGAAAAATCCTATATGATATAGAAAAATACCTTTAGGCGATGAAAGGGCTCTGGAACGATTGCCAGGAGCGGGATGCCCGTCGCTCGTGGGCCCCGAGCCTGACGCACATCGACGGTTTCACGCCCTGGGGACATCGGCCCCGGCCGCGCAGCGAAGAACAACGAGACCAACGGGAGGAATTACGATGGCACTGCCTCTTGCAGGCATTCGCGTGCTCGATATCACTCAAGTCATGGCCGGGCCTTTCTGCTGCATGTTGCTGGCGGACATGGGCGCCGACGTCATCAAGATCGAACCCCCAGGAACGGGCGATTCCACGCGCCATTCCATGGGCTTTCGCCTGAAAGGCTCGGACAGCCCGGGATTTCTCGCCCTCAACCGCAACAAGCGCAGCATCACGCTCGACCTGAAGTCGCCGGCGGACCAGGAAGTTCTGCACGCGCTGGTGAAAACTGCCGACGTGCTCGTCGAGAACGGACGCCCTGGCGTCGCGGCTCGCTTGGGCATGGATTATGAGACGCTGCGGCCGCTCAATCCGCGGCTCGTCTATGCGAGCATTTCCGGCTTCGGCCAGACGGGTCCCTGGTCGCAGCGTCCCGGCTTCGATCTCATCGCCCAGGCGGTCACGGGCGTTCTAAGCTCGAACGGCTTCCCGGGCATGGAGCCGGCCAAGAATTCCATCGCAGTCGCCGATCTCGGCGCCGGGCTATTCTCGGCTTATGCCATTCTCAGTGCCGTCATCGGCCGGCAGACCTCGGGCGAGGGGCAATATATCGACGCCTCTCTGTTCGAAGCGGCCCTCGCGCTCTCCATTTGGGAAACCACCGAGCTTTGGGGCACGGGCAAGTCGCCGACCCCGATCGGTTCCGCCAACCGCATGTCCGCGCCCTACCAGGCGGTCCAAGCATCGGACGGCTGGTTCGTCATCGGCGCGGCCAACCAGGGGCTGTGGCGCACCTTCCTGAAGGTGGTGGACCGGGAGGAACTCCAGGAAGATGAACGCTTCTCCACCAATGCGGCTCGCGTCACCAACCGCATCGCCTTGATCGAGGCGCTGGCGCCGACCTTCCTGACTCGCACCCGCGCGGAATGGATCGGTGCCCTGCTGGAAGCGGGTGTGCCCGCGGCGGACATTCTCGATTATGGCGAGGCGGTCACCAGCGAGCAGGCGGTCGCCCGCGAAATGGTGCAGATGGTCCCGCACCCCGTGGAAGGGGAGTTTCGCGCGCTCGGATTTCCGGTGAAGCTCAGCGCCACGCCCCAGGAAGTGCGCTTGCCGCCGCCACTGCTCGGTCAGCATGGCGAGGAAATCCGTCAGGAACTCATCAGCAAGGGGCTGCTTGGCCCCACCGACACCAGGAGTGAGCGCGATGAGCAGCCCGTGCATCAAGTTTGAGAAGACAGGCGACGTCGCGCGCATCGAGTTCCACAATCCCCAGGCGCATAACGCCCTGACCAGCCAGATGTGGCTGGACCTGCGAGACGCGGCGCGCGCGATTGCCGAGGATTCTTCGATCCGAGTCGCGGTGCTTCGTGGATCGGGTGGCAAGGCGTTCGTTTCTGGAACGGATATTTCCGGCTTCACGAAATTTACCAGCGGCGCCGACGGGCAGGCCTATGAGCACACCATCGACGAATGCATGAGTGCCGTCGACGCCATTCCGGTCACCACCATTGCCGTGGTGGACGGCTGGGCGGTGGGCGGAGGTCTCAACATCGCATCCGCTTGCGACTTCCGGATTGCGACGCCGAGCGCCCGTTTCGGCTCGCCTATCGGCCGCACTCTGGGCAATTGCCTCTCGGCCCGGAGCGTCGCGCGCATTGGTGGCGCGATCGGTGTCGCCACGGCTAAGCGCATGGTGCTGCTCGGCGAGATCATTTCCGCCCAGGAACTGCTCGCCAGCGGGTTCCTGCTGCGGCTGGTGGAGCCGGACGCAATGGACGGGGAAATCGAGAGCCTCTGCCGCCGCGCGGCGGAGAATGCGCCCCTGACGACGCGTGCCACGAAGGCGACCCTTCGCCAGATGATGTTCGGGAATTTGCCGAACATCGATGCCTTGATCGAGGAAGTCTACGGCAGTGAAGACTTCCGCCTTGGCGTTCGGGATTTCCTCGCCCGCACGAAGACCGTTCCCCGCTGGAGCGGTTCCTGAATCCGTACCCAACTCCAAGGCGGCGGCTGCATTCCGCAGTCGCCGCCTAGCATGACCCTAGGATGGCTTTCCAGAACCAGCTTCGACCACGCCGAGCCCCGCTGTGCTTGGCCGCCCGCCCACATTGCCTTCCAGTTCTTCCAGCCGCCGATTACGCGGCTCGATGCCCAGCAGCGCGACGACTGCGATCTGTAGGATCAGCAGGCCGATCATCAGCACCATCACGCCGGAGATCCCGTGCGTCTCGAACAGCGCCACCACGATGAACGGCGTCACGATGGTGGCGCCTCGGCCGAAGGTGTTGCAAATGCCGCTGGCCCGCAGCCGGACTTCGGTCGGGAACAGTTCGGGGATGTAGATGCCGAACAACAGTGCGACGAGGACATAGATCGGCACCGTCAGCGCAAAGCCGATCAACGGTAGCAAGGTCGGGTCGGAGACATTCGGATAGATCAGCCCGAACAGCACCGCCAGCGCGGACGAAGCGATGATGGTGGGTTTGCGGCCCCAACGGTCCGCGGTGAGTGCGCCGATGACTGAACCGATCGGGGCGCCGAGGCCCATGAGGAGCGAATAGCCGAAGGACGTGGCGATGCTCAACCCCTGCTTGATGAAGAAGGTCGGCAGCCAGGTGATGAAGCCGTAAAGCAGTGTGTTGATGACGATCAGGCAGATGCACCCGACGATCATCCGCGAGAGCAGCGGCGGGCGGAAGAGGGCCGCAAGTCCCAAGCGGGCCGGAGCCGGCGCGGGTGCTGCCGGTGGCGGCAAAGGCTGGCCCCGGGATGCCTCGGCCTCGATGTCTTTCAGCAGGCGTTCCGCTTCCTCGGTGCGCCCGACGGATTCGAGCCAGCGCGGGGATTCCGGCAGCTTCTTGCGCAGGTACCACACCACGAGGCCGCCCAGTCCGCCGATGACGAACATGGCGCGCCATCCGAATTCGGGGATGATCAGATAGCCCAGCAACGACGCGACGGGCAGGCCGGTCACCACGAACACGGCCATCAGGCCGAGCCATCGGCCACGTGAGCGGGCAGGTACGAACTCGGTAAGAGTCGAATAGCCCACCACATTTTCCGCCCCGAGGCCGACGCCGATGAGGAAGCGCAGGCCGATCAGCACTTCCATGTTCGGCGCAAATGCCGCCGCCAGCGAGGCCAGCCCGAACAGGAGAAGGTTGGCCTGGTAGGTGAAGCGCCGACCGAAGCGATCACCGAGAAAGCCGGTGAGGAACGAGCCGACCATCATGCCCACGAACGTCGCGGAGACGAAGAGGGCGTTTTGGCTGAAGGTTGAGAACCCGCTCTTCAACGTCGCCCCAAGCACCGTGGCGGCGATGTAGATATCGAATCCGTCAAAGAACATGCCGATGCCGATGAGCCACATGATCCGGTAGTGGAATGTGCTGATCGGAAGCCGGTCCAGGCGCGGACCGGCATTGACGATGGATGACATGGCGCTTCCTCCAAGGAGCGTTGTGGCTTTGGCACGTGCCCGATCGACGGCGCCCCGGGAGGCGCCGGCTTCAGGTTCTTATTGACGTGTCGGTGCGGTCAGTCGGTCTGTGGTCAGTTCAAGCGGGTCTGAGTGGACGTGTCGCGATACCAATCGAAGCGGCGGTCAACGGTCGGCAGCATCACGCTCTTGACCTCGAAATGATCGTTGAAGCTCTCGAGCCCGAACTCCCGGCCGATGCCGCTGTCGCCGACGCCGCCCCAGGGCGAGGCGGGATCAAGGCGGTGGTGATCGTTGATCCACACGAGACCGGCCTTCACATTGGCCGCGACGCGGTGCGCACGGGTCACATCCCGGGTGCGGATGGCGGCAGCGAGACCGAAGGGCGAGTTGTTGGCAAGGCGCAGCGCCTCCGCCTCGTCGCTGAAGGGAGTGACGCTGGTGAAGGGGCCGAACACTTCTTCCTGAAAGATTCGCATGTCGGCGCGCACGTCGGCAAAGACCGTAGGTTGAACGAAGAACCCGCCTTCCAGCCCCGACAGCACGGCCGCCTCGCCGCCCGCGACGCCGCGCGCGCCTTCCTGACGCCCGTAGCCCGCATAGGTGAGGACGCGCTCTCGCTGCTTGGCGGAGATCACCGGGCCGAGCTGGGTCGCGGGGTCGAAGGGATCGCCCATGCGGATGGCGCGCGCCTTGGCGGCGAGCTTTTCCACGAACTCGTCATAGACCGATGCCTGCACCAGATGGCGGCTGCCGCAAACGCAGGTTTGGCCGGCGCCGATGAAAGCGCCGAAGGCGGCAAGGTCCACCGCCTGGTCCACGTCGAAATCGTCGAACACCATCACCGGGGTCTTGCCGCCCAATTCAAGGGTCTGATGGGCGAAGACCTTGGCCGCGGCGCTGCCGGCAATCCGGCCGGCTTCGGTCCCGCCGGTGAGCACCAGCTTGTTGATGTCCGGATGTTCCGCGAGGAATTTGCCCGCTCCCGGCCCGTAGCCATTGACCACGTTGAACACGCCGGCCGGCAGGCCCGCCTCGGTGAAGATCTGCGCCAGCTTCAGCGTGGTGAGGGGGGTGTATTCCGAGGGCTTGACCACAGTGGTGCATCCGCTGGCAAGCACGGCGGCCAGCGACTTGCACATGATCATGAGCGGGTGATTGAAGGGCGTACAATTCGCGACGACCCCGATGGGCGTGCGCAGGGTATAGTTTAGATAAGCACCCTCGACCGGTATGACATCATCGCGACGCGCGAGCGCAAGGCCAGCGAAATAGCGGAAGAAATCAGGAAGGCGCGAGAGCTGCGCGCGGGTTTCGTTGATCGGCCGGCCGTTGTTCAGTGTCTCGAGTCTATACAGCGTTTCGAGATTGTCCTCGAATGCATCGGCGAGGCGGTTCACCAGACGCGCCCTGGCGCGCACATCCATTCCGCCCCATTCCCGGCCCTCGAAAGCGGCGCGTGCGCTCTTCATGGCCCGGTCCACGTCCTGCGGCGTGGAATTCGGGATGCGGGCGATCACCATGCCCGTCGCGGGATTGCGCACGTCGATGAGGGTGCCGTCTCCCGCTTCGATTTCGCGGCCGCCCACATAATTGCCGCGCGTTTCGACCTCGAGCGTCGGCTTTTCATACGAGTTCATCAGAAGGCTCCTTCAAAGTCTGACAGCGCTGCGGCTGAGTGCGGACAGCACGCGCTTCTCGGCGCTGACGACGTGCGTCTTGATCAGGCGACGGGCGGTGCGGATATCCCGCCGCTGGACCGCCTCGATGATGGCGACGTGCTCGGCCACGAGTTGCGTCGGGTCCCGCCCCTTGATGGACCCGATCGACACGCGGACGAGGCGATCCGCCTGCTCGATGAGATCGCAGGCGGCGGATGACATGCGGGCATTTCCGGAAGCCCGCGCGAGCGCGCAGTGAAACGCGCGATTGTATTCGATGAAAGGAAGCTTCGCATCGAAGGTGCGAAAGGCGTCGAGGGCCACGAGGACGTCGTCCGGCGCATTCTCGATCGCCTCGGCAGCACAGGCCGGCTCAAGAGCCAATCGAAAGCGAAACAAGTCCCGTGCGTCGCTCAAGGAAATTGGATTGACCTGATATCCCTGACGGGGGTTCACGATAATCAGACGCTCACGCTCCAGCCGCAGGAGCGCTTCCCGCACCGGCTGACGGCTCACCTCATAGCGTGAGGCCAGTTCCTGTTCCCGCACTTCCTCGCCCGGCATGAGTCGACAGGTGAGGATTTCGTCGCGGATGGTCTCGTAGAGATTGTCGCGGAGGAGCATCTTTGATCGACCTTTCATCCGAAGATTCCATATCGTGATATTTCACGCAATCAGAATCTTTGATTCCTGAGCGGGATTGCCGCCCCTATTGACGACGCATATAACGGTTTCAAACGCGCGGAGAGAGAGCATGAAAATGGCGCTGTCGGATGGACGGGTAAGCGCATCCGTGGTGGGGAAGGGGCGCACGCTGGTGCTGTTCCATTCGCTTCTTGCGGATGGCGAAAGCTTCGACCGGATCGTGCCCGAGTTGGCGACCCGCTTTCGCGTGGTGGTGCCGGAGCTTCCCGGATTCGGTGGTTCCGAGGCCGTCATCGGCGGCCTTCCGGCGGTGGCGGATCGCATGGCGGACGCGCTGCGCGATCTGAACGATGGGGCCGGCCCCATCGTGCTGGGGAATGGCTATGGTGGTTTCGTTGCGCTTCAGCTCGCGCTGCGCCATCCGGGCCTTGTGACTCGGCTCATCCTCGCCGGCTGCGGCGCAAGATTCTCAGAGCCAGGCCGCGAGGCGTTCCGCAACATGGCCCGCGCGGCGGCGGCAAACGGCCTCTCCGCGATCGTCGACGTCGCCATGCGGCGCCTGTTCGCGCCGGAATTCCAGGCCGCCAATCCGGACCTCATGGCGGTCCGGCGGGAGGCATTCCTGCGCACCGATCCGCACGTCTTCCAGGCGGCCTGCCAGGCCCTCGCGTCGTTGGACTTGAGCGCCGAGCTGGTGCATCTGAAGACGCCCACCCTCGCGATGGTCGGCGAACATGACGAGGCAACGCCCCCGCCCATGTCGGTTGAACTTGCCGGGATCCTGCCGAGCGTCGAGCTCAAAGTGCTGCCCAATTGCGCCCACGTGCCGCAATTGCAGAGCCCTGACGTGTTTCTTGATGCGATCTCGGACTTCCTCGCGGAAAAGTCTCCGATTCTTGCGGAGCAGAGAGCCTGACAGGCCTCTGCAAGCTCCTTCAGCGCACGTCGCGGTATCCCGCCCGCCGCAGGTGGCGCCCCGCGCTGTTGCCGGGCGCAAGAGCCGAAGATTTTCGGCTCAAGCCTCCCGGCGGGAGATGGCAAATGGGCCGAAAGCCTGCTGCACCGGCATGATTTGAAGGCGATTTACGTTCAAATGGCGGGGCAGCGTGCAGGACCAGAAGATGGTTTCAGCGATATCCTCTGCCTGCATGGCGGTGATGCCCTTGTACAAGGCCGCCGCCTTCTCCGCGTCGCCGCCTGAGCGAACCAGGGAGAACTCGGTCTCCGACATCCCGGGCTCAATATTGGTGACACGCACCTGCGTTCCGAGCAGGTCAGCGCGCAGACTGAGGCCGAATTGCTTCACGAAGGCTTTCGTCGCGCCATAGACGTTCGTGGTTGGCCCCGGATAATCCCCGACGACGGAGCCGAGGAGGACGATATGGCCTTCGTTCCGCTCCACCATCCCGGGGAGCATGGCCCGCACCGTGTTCAGGGCGCCATTGATGTTGGTTGAGATCATTTGCTCCCAGGCGAAGATATCCGCGTCCTGGGCGCGCGTGGACCCAACCGCAAGGCCGGCGTTGACGACGCAGACATTCGGTTTGTCGAAGGGTGCCGGCAGCGTCTCGATGGTGCGGAAAACCCCGTCCCGGTCAGTGACGTCCAGCTCGGCGACGTGGCAGCGCTCGCCAAGCTCCGCCTTTAGCGCATCTAGCCGTTCGCGACGGCGGCCGACGCCGATGACTTTCGCCCCCGCGCCGTGAAATTGCCGGCAGAGTGCCGCCCCGAAACCGGCTGTGGCACCGGTGACGAAGACGGTCAGGTCCTTCGGGTTGATGGTGGATATCATAGGGCCTCCGGCGTCGTTGAGCAGGCAAGCAAGCGCATGACACGCTCACATGCCGAGCAATTCCTTCACGCCGTCCGGGGTGACGGGGGTGCGGTCATATTGGCGTGCCAGCTCGACCACCTTGCGCACCACGTCCACGTTGCGGGGTGTTCCAAGCTCGCGATAGCCGTAATCGCCGAGGCCGATGGAGATGTGCCCGCCATTCTGCAGGATGTACGGCACGAGGCCGAGGAGATCGCCCTCCTTGCAGCCCACCGACCAGACCATGGGCACCGCCGGATCTAGCAGCTCGATGAACGGCTTCAGGCCGGCCACAGTGCCGGGGTGGCCGCCGAGGATGCCGCCTTCCGTCAGCAGGAAGGTCTGATGCACCGGCGTCTTCAACAAGCCCATGCGATAGAGCGCCTGACCGGTGCGCAGCATGGGAACGGTCCAGGCGAACAATTGCTCCCGCATGCCAAGGTCGTGGGTCCAGCCGATGAACCGCTCCACCGTCTCGGTGGCGTTCAGGTAAACCTTATGCTTGGTATCGAACGTATTGGTTGAGAAGTCGAAACGGTCAATATTCGTGGTTCCGGTATCGATCGGAACGAAATCCGGCTTCAAGTCCATCTTTTCCAATGCGACATAATGCTGGAAGCGCGTGGCATCCCCGCTGACATGGATCTGGCCCATGGTTGGCGCGATGAGAATATCCGAGCCGGCGCGGATCTTTCGGATAGATGCGGCATAGCTTTCCGCATCGAAGGCCGGCGAACCGTCTTCCTTGCGGGCGTGGAAATGGACCACGGCCGCGCCGGCCTCGCGGATCTCATTGCAATCGCGAGAAATCTCTTCCGGGGTCCAGGGCACGTTCGGATTGGAATTGCGCATCGCATATTCGTTGACCCGAACCTCGATGATCAGTGGACGCCCCACGGCAAACCTCCCTTGGAATTTTTTGAAGCACGCAACAGATAGCCCGGCGATGGCGAGGGAGCGCCTCAGGACGCTTGCACCAATTTTTCCTTCGCGGTTGCGCTGAAGAAAATGTCGTCCTGAATCCGTCGCAACGCGAGCAGTTCAGAGTCGGGCTCAATGATCAGATGATCCAAATCTATGGTCTCACCCTTGGCCACGGGTTTGGCAAGACGCCTGTTGGCGGCGAGATAGAAGGGCACCGGGCGGCCAAGGCTCAAAGGCGAAGCGGGGACGAGCTCGGCGGCTACGCCGTCGATCGTATGATGGTGCCCGCCCATGTCGAGGACTGTTCCTGCCGGAAGGTCTCGTTGGGCGCGAGCGATGAGATCGAGATGTGGATGCGGGGAAAGCCCGCCCGAAGAAGCACCGAGTAGAGCGGCTTCCAGTATGCTGGTGGTCGCCTCAAGGCCCAGGAGGTGCCGTGGCAGATATAGCAGAGCATGCTTCAAGTCGCGGCTGACCACATGGCCCTTCTCCGCGAGCATTTCCCAGGTGGTTTTGTCGTCGCACCGCACGATGACGAAGACACCGCCGGCGAAGCTCACTTCCTCCGGCCGACGCAAGCAATGAAAAACATCCAGGCGGCCGCAGCCGGTAAGCAAACCGCCATCATCCTTCCCGCACAAGATATCGGGCACTTCGCAAATGCGGGCGATAGGCGCGTGAAGATTTGCAACATCTGGCCCAAAGCCAGTGGCGTTGCCCACGATCAGAAGCTCGCACAGATCTGGTACCGCACGTTGCGGCAAAGCGGACGCGAGGTCTGACCGGATCTTGCAGATGGCTCCCGGGCTCCGGTCTCCGCGATCCCAGGCGTTCGAGAAACCGGGGGCGGGTATGGTTACGCCGTTGCTGGTGAGGGTTTCCGCCTCAGGGTCGAAGACGAAGTCATATTCGCTGGATTTGCCCATCGCGACGATTTCGAGCCCGATCGTCTGGGCCCAGGTCACATGCCCGATGAGAAGGCTCGGTTGGTCGCCGTCCACGGGGGTGACGACCCGGCCGCGCTGCGCCGCCATATGCGCGAGGCCGCTGCCGACCACACTGTCCACTTCCTTCGACACAAGGGCGAGATGCTTTCCTGCCTCGACGGCCATGCGCGCATGGCGCGCGCCGCCTTCCGGATGCCCGGTTGCCTCCACCAGCACATCGAAGGGCAGGTCTATGACGACGGACAAGTCGGCTGCGGCGACGAAGTGGCCGGCTGCCCAGGCCTCCTCTGCCTCTTGCCGGTGGGAGCAGATACGGATGCGCTCGGGCGGGATGCCGATCTCGCGCATGGTTTCAGCAACCACGTCGGCATCCAGATCGACGGCAATCCGCACGTTCATCAACGGGACGTGGAGGCCTTGCGCCAGGAAGCTGCGACCAAAACCGCCGACGCCGACGATGCAGGTTTCAACCGCTTTTGTGGACGGGAAATAACGATGGTAGTTCATCGCGCTGGCGATATCCTCTCAATGCTGGCCCGACGGTGCGGGCCAGCTGCGATCAATCCGGTACAACGCGGCGCGCCGATCGATCATTCTCTCGTTGAGGATTGCATGCGATAAACCGCATACTATGTCAAATCGAAATCAATGGCTCGCGCATTGCGCGACATTTGCATGCAAAGCAGGAGGTTCTGATTTCTACCGTTTTGGCAGATGCCGAAATTGGCCCCCGGGGCCAGCGGGCTTTGGTTGTCGTGGAGCGGATTCGCGACCTAATCGTTTCCGGCGAATTGCCGGCCGGCAGCCGGATCGCCGAACGGACCATCATCGAGCAGATGGGCGTGGGCCGGACACCGCTGCGGGAGGCGTTCAAGATCCTCGAGGCGGAGGGGCTGATCAGCATTGTTCCGAATCGCGGCGCGGTGGTCACGCAACTGACCCCGACCGACGTGGAGGCGGTCATGACCGTGCTGATCGGTCTCGAAGGCGTGGCGTCCGAACCGGCATGCGCACAAGTCACGCAAGCGCAGTTCATGTCCATCGAGAACGACCATCTCAAGATGATGGATTGCCATCGCCGGGGCGATCTCATGGGCTATTTTCATCTGAATCAGTCGATTCATCAGAAGATCGTCGACTGCGCAGGCAACGCGCCGCTGTCGCGCATCTACAAAGCGGAGTGCGCCCGAGTCGGCCGTTATCGCCTGGCGGGCAATCGCAATTCGGCGCGCTGGGCGGCTGCGGTCAGTGAGCACGAACAGATCCTGGCCGCGATTCGGGATCGGGAAGGGCCCTTGTTGCGCGAATTGCTTCGGGTCCATCACCTCAACGGATGGCGCAAAACGAGAGAAGTTCTGGAAGCGGAACTGGCCGCCAACGCGCGCAGCGCCGCGGGTTCGAGGGGTGGCCAGGAACGAAAGCGCAGCGCGACCGGCGTCAGCAAGCCTCGCTCGCCTTAGGCTGCCGGGGTCCTATGGGAGCGCGGCGAGCGAGATATTCCGTTGTCCATATGCTGCTCCACGGGCAAAACGATATTGCATTCAAAATCGATTAGATCCCTTGGAATTTTCGAAACTGAATGTCCGCAAATTAAAATAATTGTTTAATTTCATATACCTGATTAACCGCCGTTTGGCGGTCGGAATTTTAGCTTCATTCCGCTACGCCGATTGCATTCAAAATTTTAACTGGCTATAAGGTTTGCAAAAGCGCCTTCGAGAGCGCGTGGGAGGATCGATTGTGAAGAAGCAAATTCTGCTTGCTGCCGTCCTGTCTTTCGTCGCTGCAAATGCAGCTTCGGCGTGGGAGCCCGCGAAACCGATCGAGTTCCTGGTGCCCTTCGCCGCCGGCGGCGCATCCGACCAGATGGTGCGCGTGATCCAGGGCATCATCCAGAAGCAGAACCTCACTTCCCAGCCCGTCGTCGTCGTGAACAAGCCCGCGGCTGCCGGCGGCGAAGCGATGCTGGATCTGCAGGGCTCTTCCGGAGATCCCTACAAGCTCATGGCCGGCTGGTCCGGTATCTACCTCATTCCTCTGACGACGAAGCTGCAGGTCAGCTGGCGCGACTTCACCCCCGTGGCCTTGATGGCGCAGGATGCTTTCCTGCTGTGGGTGGGCGAGAAGTCCCCGTACAAGACTCCCGCCGATTTCATCGCTGCGGCGAAGGAGGCAAAACCTGCTCTGAAGGTGGGCGGCGCCGGTTCGAAGCGCGAGGATCATCTGCTCTCGATCGCGCTGGAGCAGGCTGCCGGCATCAAGCTCAATTACATCCCCTACGCAGGCGGGGGCGCCGCGTCCACGCAGCTCGCGGGTGGACATATCGAGGCCAATTTCAACAATCCCTCGGAAGATGTGGCCAATTGGCGTGGTGGCCTCACGCGGCCGCTTTGCGTCTTCTCGTCAAAGCGCTTGCCTTATGAGACGAAAGTCACCGCGACCATGTCCTGGGCGGACATTCCCACCTGCCCCGAGCTGGGGTTGGACGTCACCTATCAGATGCTGCGGGGCATTTTTATGCCGAAGGACGTGACGCCTGAGCAGGTCGCATTCTATGCCGATATGTTCAAGAAGGTATCCGAGAGCCAGGAGTGGAAGGATTACGTGGTGCAGAATGCACTCGTGTCGGACTTCCGCACCGGCTCCGAGTTCTTGGACTTCCTCAAGAAGGACGACCAGAAGCACCAGGAATTGGTGACGAAGGCGGGATTCCGCATCAGCAATTGATGCTGCACGCCACGAGGCGAATACGGGTGCGGTGCGCCCTTCGCCGGCCAGCTTTAGGAGATCTCCATGCCCACAAGTCCAGAGGAGATGGTCTCCGACCTGGAGGCTCCGCCCCCAGCGGACGAGCGCGGCATTTCCCGTCGCGCCGCGGAATATGTGGTCGCAGCAATCCTGATTGGCATCGCCGTTCTCGTGCTTTGGGATTCCTATGGTCGCGGTGCAGGATGGGACATGGGCCCGGAGAACGGCTATTTTCCCGCCCGCGTCGGATGGATTTTTCTGGCCAGTTCCGTCTTCATTCTGGTGGATGCGTTCCGCCGCCCGCCCGAAATCTTTGTCACGTGGGTGCAATTGTCTCTGGTGGCACGGGTTTTTCTGCCGTTGCTCGTCTATGTCGCCTTGATCCAGCCGATCGGGATCTATGTCTCGTCCGCGCTCTTCATCGTTTGCTTCATGTTGATTGCCGGATCACGGAATGTCTTTTCCATTCTGGCGACGGCGGTCCTGGTTCCGGTCATCTGCTTTTGGGTGTTCGAAATCCAGTTTCTCGTCTCCCTCCCCAAGGGGCCGCTTGAAGCGTTCCTCGGTTATTGAGGTCCAAGGATGGCCGACCTTTCTTCGCTGTTCGCAGGTTTCGAGCTCGCCCTGTCCTGGCACAATATCCTCTTCATGGGTGTCGGCGTTTTGCTGGGCATTGTCGTCGGCGTGCTACCTGGGCTGGGCGGCCCGAACGGCGTGGCGATCCTGTTGCCGCTCACCTTCGGCATGAATCCCACCTCGGCCATCATCCTGCTCTCGTCCATCTATTGGGGCGCATTGTTTGGCGGCGCCATCACCTCGATTCTCTTCAATATTCCAGGTGAGTCCTGGTCGGTGGCCACCACATTCGACGGCTATCCCATGGCGGTGCAGGGCAGGGCAGGCGAAGCCCTGACCGCGGCCTTCACCGCATCCTTCTTCGGCGCGCTTTCGGGCGTCATCCTCATCACTTTCGTTGCTCCTTTGGTTGCGCAATTCGCGCTCAGGTTCGGGCCAGCGGAGTTTTTTGCGGTCTTCCTGCTGACCTTTTGCTCGTTTGTCGGCATGGGCAAGGAGCATAAGGCAAAGATCGTCGCCGCCTTATGCTTGGGCTTCCTGTTTGCCGCCTGTGGCGTCGACACGGTTTCCGGCGATATTCGCCTGACCTTTGGTGTCACTGCGCTGATGCACGGCTTCGACTTCCTGGTTGTCGTCATCGGACTGTTCGGCGTCGGCGAAATTCTTCTCACTGTGGAAGAAGGATTGCAGTTCAAGGGGAAGCGGGCGGATATCGATCTGAAGGTGGTGCTGCGCACCTGGGCCGGTTTGCCCCGCTATTGGGGAACGCTGGTTCGCTCCGCCATCGTGGGCATGTGGATGGGCGTGACGCCCGGCGGCGCGGTGGCTGCATCCTTCATGGGCTATGGGCTGGCCAAGCGCTTTTCCAAGCGTGGTGATCACTTCGGCAAGGGCGAGATCGAAGGCGTCCTCGGCCCTGAGACCGCGGCTCACGCGGCTGGAACTTCGGCTCTGCTGCCTATGCTGGCTCTCGGCATTCCAGGCTCGGCGACCGCTGCGGTTTTGTTGGGCGGATTGCTGATCTGGGGGCTTCAGCCGGGCCCGTTGTTGTTTGTCGAGCACAAAGAATTTGTCTGGGGTCTGATCGCCTCCATGTACCTTGGAAACGTTGCGGGCCTCATCATCGTCCTGGCCACCGTGCCGCTGTTTGCGGCGATCATGCGCGTACCCTTTACATTGGTGGCGCCGATCATCCTCATCATATGCGCCATCGGCGCCTACACCATCTCCAACTCCATCTTCGACGTCTGGTTGATGCTGGCGTTCGGCGTTGTGGGATATGTCTTCAAGAAGCTCGACTATCCGATGGCACCGCTGGTCCTTGCCCTGGTGCTGGGGGATAGAACCGAAGAGGCCGCGCGCCAGGCCCTCATCGGCTCGGAGGGCGACCTCAATGTCTTCTTTGCCAACGGCCTCGTGACGAGCCTTATCCTTCTTGCCTTTGCCCTCCTGCTGTGGGGCCCCGTTTCGGATCTGATCTCTCGGCTGCGGCGTAAAATGTCGCCGCAGCTCAGCTGACCGAGTCATTTCAGGTTTAGGAGCCCTGGTGCCTAGTAGGCACCAGGGCGCCGATCCAGGGATCGGCGCCGCACATCCTCCTGCGGGGATGACCTGTGATCCAAGCGCGAGTTGTACGGTCCGCAGGGACCGTACGCAGATCGCTTCGGCTTTCGATGGGCTGCGCGGAGGTCAGAAGCGCTCGCCGACCATCTCCTCGCTCTTGGCCCAAAGCGCTTCGGCGTGCTCGGGATCGAGCGCGTACGCGCGCACGCCTTCGCTGCCGGCATTGATCAGCCCCTCGGTCACCTCGGAGACATGGCAGTTCTCGCAATAGCGACCGCCCACCGCATCGGGGGCCGCTACGATGCCCGCCCAAACGGAAGTCGCGGCTCCCTGCGGAATGCTCTTGAACTGGAAAGGCGGCTTGCCCTGCGCGGCCAAATCCGCATTGATCCGTTCGAGCATCTGTTCGACTCTGTCGTATCCGATATGGCGGCTGAGTTCGGTCTGGATGCCGCCCGGGTGCAGCGCAGTGGCGCGCACGCCGCGGGCGCGGTGCCGACGGTCGAATGCGACCGCGAACAGGATATTGGCGGTCTTGGACCGGCCGTAGGCGATCATCGGCTCATAGGGCGTGTGCTCGAAGTTCGGGTCCTCGAGATCGACGTCCGAATAACGGTGGCCTGCGGACGAGACATTCACCAGCCGGCCCCCCGGCGCGATCAGCGGTGCTATGCGATTGACCAGCACGAAGTGCCCCAGATGATTGGTGCCGAACTGGGTCTCGAAACCATCCATCGTACGGCCGAGCGGCGTCGCCATCACGCCGGCATTGGCGATCACCAGATCGAATGTCCGCCCGTCGGCGAGCAGCCGATCGGCGCATGCGCGCACATTGGCCAGAGAGGCGAGGTCGAGCTGGACCAGTTCGAGGCTCCCACCGTTCGCGACCTGATTGCGGATGACGGCGGTGGCCGCCTCGGCCTTGGCCAGATCACGCGCCGCGCCGACGACCTGCATCCCGTGGGCGGCAAGAGCCCGCGCGGTCTCCACCCCCAGGCCGGCGGACACGCCAGTGACGAGGGCGCGCTTTCCCCGCAGATCCATGCCCGAAAGCACGTCATCGGTGGTGGAGGTTGCTCCGAAAGGCATGAAACTCTCCTTGATGTACCGACACACCCCTCCCGTCGGTCGGGGCACCATTGCCCGGCGACCGTTTAGGGCGTAAAAGGAGGGTGTCTCCGCTTAAATACGGAGAGTCCCTCCGTTTATCAAGGGGTGATTTGCGCGTGACGGATCACGGCGAGCCCAATTCTGTCCGCAAGCCGCGCGCCGATGCGCAACGAAACCGTGCGCGCCTGCTCGAGGCGGCGAAGATGGCGTTTGCGGAAAAGGGGTCGAACGCCAGCCTTGATGAAATTGCGCGCGCCGCCAGTCTCGGAATCGGCACGCTGTATCGCCACTTTCCGACACGCGACGCATTGATCGAGGCTGTGTATCGCAACGAGACCGAACAGCTCGGCGAGGTCGCTGCGCGGCTCGCAGAAACGCACCCTCCGGTGGAGGCGCTGCGCGAATGGCTGTTGCTGTTCGTGGACTATATCGGCACCAAACAGGGCATGTCGGAGGCGCTGAATTCGCTCGTCGGTGGCCCGTCCGACCTTTACGCAGCATCTGGTGCACAGGCCAAGCAGGTCATCGCGATGTTGGTCGATCGCGCCGTGGCGAGTGGGGAGATTCAGCTCGACATCGACCCGCTCGATCTGCTGCGCGCATTGGCGGGCTTGGCCCATATCAGCGCCGGCCCGAATTGGAAGCAGGCCGCCCGGCGGCTGGTCGATATCCTGATCGCGGGGATGAGCGCCGGCTGTCGAGAGCGGTAGGACGAACGGCAAGTCCGCCGACCCATCCTTCGATCTCAGGTCCGGCGATCGGTTGTGCCGGTCCGGCGAACGGCCGGCACAACGTTGACTTTCTTATGGAAACCCGATCTGAGTTCGGTTCAGGCCTTGAACCTTTTCGCCAACGCTTCCGACCCGCGCGCAAGAATGCCCGCATCGGAACCGACAGCGGTAAAGAGGCATCCGGCCTTGATATAGCGCTTTGCCAGGGTCTCGTCGCTGGTGAGAATGCCGGCGCGGTTGCCGGCGGCGCCGATTCGGCCGATGAGGCCCTCGATTAAAGAGACCACGGCCTCATTGTTCTGATCGCCCAGATATCCGGTGGCGGCGGAGAGATCGCCCGGCCCGACGAACAGCCCGTCCACGCCCGGCACGGCGGCGATGGCTTCGATATTGCGCATGCCCTCTTCCGATTCGATCTGCACCAGCACGCAGATCTCTTCATGGGCGTGCTTGTAATAGTCCTTCACCCGGCCGAAGCGAGAGGCGCGGGAGGCTGCCGCGAAGCCGCGCACGCCATGCGGTGGATAGCGCGTATAGGCGACCGCCGCTGCCGCCTGTTCGGCGGTGTCGATCATCGGGACGAGGAAGGTCTGCACGCCGGCATCGAGATAGCGTTTGATCAGGGTCTGATCGCTCACCGGCGGCCGGACGATGGGATGGGTCGCGTTCTCCATGCAGGCATGAAGCTGCGAGAACACCATGGGGAGTTCGTTCGGCGAGTGCTCGGTGTCGAGCAGAAGCCAGTCGAACCCGGATCCGGCGATGATCTCGACCGTGATGTGGCTTGCAAGGCTGCTCCACAGGCCGATCTGTTGCTGGCCGGCATAGATGCCGCGCTTGAACGTGTTGACAGGCAGTTCCACGGTTTTGTCCTCGGCTCAGAAGATGTCGGGCTCGCCGGCGGGGGTGCCGAACGAGGTTTCTAGAAAATCGAAATCGCAGCCTGCATGGGCTTGGCCGATGTGGCGGGAGAACATCCAGCCATAGCCGCGCTCGAAACGCGGGGGCGGCGGGACAAAGCCGGCGCGGCGGCGCGCCAGTTCGTCCGGGGAAACCAGCATGTCGATGGAGCGCGCCTCGACGTCGATGTGGACTTGGTCGCCCGTGCGCAGCAGAGCGAGCGGGCCGCCGACGAAACTCTCGGGCGAGACATGCAGGATACAGGCGCCATAGCTCGTGCCGCTCATGCGCGCATCGGAAATGCGGATCATGTCGCGCACGCCCTGCCGCACGAGCGTCTTCGGGATCGGCAGCATGCCCCATTCCGGCATGCCGGGACCCCCCTGCGGGCCGGCATTGCGCAGCACGAGCACATGGTCCGCCGTGACATCGAGACTTTCGTCGTCAATCGCTGCCTTCATGGTGGGATAATCATCGAACACCAGAGCGGGTCCGGTGTGCTTCAGCAGATGCGGCGCGCAGGCGCTTGGCTTGATCACGCAGCCTTCCGGCGCGAGATTGCCGCGCAGCACGGCCAGCGCGCCTTCCCGATAGATGGGATTGTCGAGCGTGCGGATGACGTCGTCGTCATAGACCTCCGCGTCCGCAATGTTTTCGCCGACGCTCATCCCCGTCACCGTAAGCGCATCGAGATGCAGCAAGCCGCCAAGCCGCTTCATCAGCGCGCGCAGGCCGCCCGCGAGATAAAAATCCTCCATCAGATAGGTGCTGCCGCTCGGCCGCACATTGGCGATGACGGCCACTCGGCGGCTGGCGCGGTCGAAATCGTCAAGGCCGATGTCGCATCCCGCCCGGCGCGCCTGCGCGATGAGGTGGATGATGGCGTTCGTGGAACAGCCCATGGCCATGGCCACGGTGATCGCGTTCTCGAATGCCGCCCGCGTCTGGATGCGTGCGGGCACGAGATCTTCCCACACCATGTCGACGATGCGCCGCCCGGTCTGCGTGCTCATCCGCATGTGGTTGGCGTCCGCCGCGGGGATGGAAGAAGCGCCGGGCAAGGTCATGCCGATGGCTTCCGCAATGGCGGTCATGGTGCTGGCGGTTCCCATGGTCATGCAATGACCGTAGCTCCGGGCGATGCCGCCCTCGATCTCCTGCCATTGGGCGGCGTCGATATTCCCGGCGCGCCGTTCGTCCCAGAATTTCCAGGCGTCCGAGCCGGAGCCGAGCACCTTGCCCTTCCAATTGCCCGGCAGCATCGGGCCGGCGGGGAGATAGATAGAGGGAACGCCCGCGCTGGTGGCGCCCATCAGCAGGGCCGGTGTGCTCTTGTCGCAGCCCCCAAGCAGCACGACGCCGTCCACGGGATGGGAGCGGATCACCTCCTCCGTCTCCATGGCGAGCATGTTGCGATAGAGCATCGAGGTGGGCTTGAGGAAGGTTTCGGACACCGAATGAACCGGCAGCTCCAGCGGAAAGCCCCCGGCCTGCAGCACTCCGCGCTTCACGTCTTCCACCCGATGTTTGAAATGGGCGTGGCAAGGGTTGAAGTCCGACCAGGTATTGAGGATGGCGATCACCGGCTTTCCGGCCCAATCCTGCGGGTCGTATCCCATCTGCATCGCGCGGGAGCGATGGCCGAAGCCGCGCAGATCGTCAGGCGCCAGCCAGCGTGCACTGCGGAGCGTTTCAGGTGTCTTCAGGTGTGGCTTCATGGGGCCAGCCTTGCTTGGAAGGGCGATGTGCCGCTCAAGGGTGGAAGGCGGTGTGGCGGCTGTCCCACGCCTTGAGGGGGCGGGACGCACGGACGGCAATGCGGTCACAAAGGGGTTGCCGAAAAGGTCTGCGCGTGGCGTCTTCAGCGTTCCCTTTAGACAGGGCCTACTGGTCCCGTCTTGATTGGGTGCCGGTCGAGCTCACCCTCGGTCCCGCGCCTTCGCACGCAGCGCAGAAATCGTCGTCCCGGGAGAGATCGCTTCGGTATCGAGCTTTACATGGATGATCGCGGCATTCTTCGATGCGAAGGCAGCTTCCATGACCGCAACGGCGTCCCGGTCGTCGGCGATCGTGAAACCGTCGGCGCCAAATGAACGGGCATAGGCGGCGAAATCGGGATTCCTCAGGTCGGTGCCGAAGACCCGGCCGGGGAATTCGCGTTCCTGATGCATGCGGATGGTGCCGTAGGTTCCGTTGTCGATGACGAACACCTTCGGCGCGAGACCGTATTGCATGGCGGTGGCCAATTCCTGGCCGGTCATCAGGAAATCGCCGTCGCCGGCGAAGCACAGCGCGGTGCGTTCGGGATTGAGCCGGGCTGCTGCGATCGCGGCCGGAAAGCCGTAGCCCATGGTTCCGGAGACGGGCGCGAGCTGGGTGCCGAAGCCGGGGTGCCGGTAGAAGCGATGCAGCCAGATTGAGAAATTCCCCGCGCCGCTGCACATCACCGTGTTGGCGGGAAGGTTCTGGCGCAGCCAGTGCATGATCGTGCTCATTTGCACCGGTCCCGGCACCTGAGGCAGCGGTTCGGACCAGGCGAGATAATCCTCGCGCGCGGATTCCCGCCACGCCCGCCGGCGGGTGTCGGCGGGAGGCTCCAGATCGTCGAGCGCCGCCGTGAAGGCAGCCGGCGTGGCGTTGATCGCCAGGGTGGGCTGGATGACCCGGCCCAATTCCTCCACGCCGGCATGGACGTGCACGAAGGCAACGCCGGGATTGGGAATAGGGATCAGGCTGTAGCCCTGGGTCGGCAGCTCCGACAGGCGGGCTCCGAAGGCGAGGACCAGGTCGGCATCCTTGACGCGTTGGACGAGCTTGGGATTGGCGCCTGGGCCGAGGTCCCCGGCATAGGCCGCATGATCATTTGGAAACAGCATCTGCCGGCGGAAGCTGGCGCTGACGGGAATATCGAAGCATTCGGCGAAGCGCACCAGCGCGGCCACCGCGCGTTCGTTCCAGCGAGAGCCTCCGACGATTACGAACGGCCGTTCGGCCGCTGCGATGAGTGCGCCTAGCCGCGCCATTTCGCTTCGCCCAGGCGCGATCTCCAGGGGCTCGAACGCCGGAACATCCTCGACCATGACCTGTTCGTCGAGCATGTCGTCGGGGAGCGTCAGCACCACCGGACCCGGGCGTCCCTGAGTCGCGACACGCACCGCCCGCGCGACGAATTCCGGGATGCGGGCGGCATCGTCGATCTCGATCACGAGCTTTGCCATGGTGCCGAACACCGCACGCGGATCAATCTCCTGAAATGCTTCGCGATGGCGGAACCCGCGCGAGATCTGCCCCGAGATCAGGATCATCGGCGTCGAATCCTGCTGCGCCACATGGACGCCCGCGCTGGCATTGGTCATGCCAGGGCCGCGCGTGACGAAGCACAGGCCCGGCAGGCCCGTGAGCTTGCCTGCGGCTTCGGCCATGAATGCCGCGCCGCTTTCGTGGCGGCACACGACGAAGTCGATGCGCGAATCCGCGAGCGCATCGAGTACCGGGAGGTAGCTTTCCCCCGGAACGCCGAAGGCGTGGCGCAGGCCGTGACCCTCGAGCGCATCCACGAGAACTTGAGATGCCGCGCGCATGCGGCTGGAAGGCTTGTGCATGGTATGCCTCTGCAATCCGAAGCGTCCGCGCGAACGCGGGCATTTGTTAGTAAAGATGTCGTCCCGAATCCGTTTGCATAAGTTCTCCCGTCATCGTGGTCGCGTCTTCGACCAGAAAGACCACCTGTCGGGCCACATCGGAAGGCCAGACGCCTCGCTTCAAGGGAAAACTGGTCTCCGCTTCATGCAACTTGCTTCTGTACATGTCCTCCGACATGAGTTTTTTCGTCCAGTTCCCGAACAGGCCACCCGGGCATATGGCATTCACGCGTACTTCGGGTGCCAGCACCCGCGCCAGGGAGAGAGTTAAAGTGTTGAGGGCGCCCTTGGACGCGGCATAGGCGATCGAGCTTCCGTTCCCGGTGAAACCCGCCACCGAGGAGATGTTCACGATGGCGGCCTCACCCGTGGCGCGCAGATGTGGCGCGGCCGCACGCGCCATCTGGAATGGGCCGATGAGGTTTACGTCATAGAGGCGGTGGAACTCCGCTGCGTCGAGATCCTCCAGCGCGCCGAGCGCGATGGGACGCGTGACGGCGGCATTGTTGATCAGGATATCGAGACGTCCCCAGCGGCCGCTGGCGGCCTCTGCCAGGCGGCGGCAATCCGCGTCGCGCGCAACATTCGCCTCGAAGGCGAACGCGTCGACGCCGAGCGCGGCGCATGCCGCGACAACCGCATCGGCTCCTGGGCGGTTGCTGGCATAGTTCACGGCCACGTTGCAGCCGCGCGCCGCAAGCGCCTTGGCGGTGGCGCCGCCGACCCCGTCCGGCGAGCTTGCGCCGGTCACGATGGCTGCTTTGCCCTGAAGGTTCATCTGTCACCTGCCAGTAAAACGAGCGGGGCGCTTTTCGAAGAACGCTGTGATGCCTTCGAGATAGTCTTGCGTCCCCTCCAGCGGGCGACGCAATTTATCGTTCAGTTCGTTGGCCTGCTCGAACGGCAGGTCGGCGCCAAAATTCATCATCTGCTTGATGCCGGCGAGCCCGAGCGGGCTCGATTTCTTGATCGCATCGGCAATCTCGTGCGCCTTCTCCATAAGCCTCTCGCGCGGCACGACGTGCTCGACAATGCCGAGGGACAAGGCTTCGTCTGCCTTCACGCGCCGGGCGGTGAAGAAGACCTCCTTCGCGCGCCCCCGGCCGATGAGGCGCGGGAGGACCACCGCCGCGCCGGCGCCGGGATAGGCGCCGAGGGTCATTTCCGGAAAGGAGAATACCGCGTCCTCGGCCGCGACGCGCAGATCGCAGTAAAGCGCGAGCTCGAAGCCGCCACCGAGGCAATAGCCGTGGACAGCGGCGATGACCGGCTGCGGCATCCGCCAGATGGCCTCATTCACCTCCCAGAGACGCGTGCGCTGCTCCCATTTCTCGTCGGCATCGAGCGTCCGCCGCTCCTTGAGGTCCGCCCCGGCGCAGAAGGCACGCTGCCCGGCGCCGGTGATGATCACGACCCGCACCTCCGGGCGCTGCGCGAGACCGTCGATCGCCGTGCGCAGCTCACGCGACAATTCGCTCGAGAGGGCATTCATCGCCTCTGGTCGGTTGAGCGTGAGCGTGACGACGCCGTCCGTCTCGTCCTGAAGCAGGTTGCTCATTTCGCGCTCCCGATCATCCGACGTAAGTGCGAATATTGGTAGCGACCGCGACCGTTTCCCCGCGCTGATTCGTGCATGTCACGTCCGCGAAAACGCGCTTCTTCTCCATGTCGTATCGCACCACTTTGTACTCCGTGCGGATCGTGTCGCCGAAGAACACGGGGTTGACGAAGCGAACGCGGTCATAACCCAGGGATACTGTGCGTCCGAGGTACAGATTTGCAGAGCTCGCGGACATGAAGCCGAGCAGCAGGGTGCCGTGGGCGACGCGGCGGCCATACTTTCCGCCGCTCATATATTCTTCGTCGATATGGTTCGGCGAGAAATCGCCGGAAATGCCGGCATAGAGATAAACGTCTGATTCCGAGACGGTCTTGGTGAAAACGGAGGAAGTGCCGAGCGGCACCTCCTTGAACGCGGTATCCTCCATGGTCCACCCTTGTGCTGGGAGGCCCGAAAGGCCTCGCTGCTTTGTCTTGCCATATTGGTATGACAAGTGGACTTTTACCGCAAGCTGTTCCATGATGGATCTATGACCGAAAGCGCACAGACCGCCATTCCCATGCCCAGCGAAACCTTGACCCTCCTCGCCCCGAAGCCCGTGAAGCTCAGCGACCAGATCTATGATCGGATCTTCGAGTTGATCGTCAGTGGGGAGTTCCCCGAGAAGAGTAAGCTGCCGACTGAGGTGGAATTGGCCGACCGGCTGAACGTATCGCGGACGATCGTGCGTGAAGCGCTGGCGCGGCTTCGCGATGATGGAATTGTCATTTCCCGGCAAGGGGCTGGCACCTTCGTCCAGCGCCAGCCGAGCAAGGCCATCCTGGGGTTTGCCCCAGTCGGCAGCATCGCGGATGTGCAGCGGTGCTTCGAGTTCCGTGTCGCGCTCGAAGGGGAGGCGGCGCACGTCGCGGCCATGCGTGGCGATGCCGCTAGGATCGCCGATATTGGTCGAGCACTCGAGGTGCTCGAGGAAATCGTGAAGACCGGCAGCCTCGGAGCCGCTGCGGATTACGACTTTCATCTCGCGGTCGCTCGGGCCACCGGCAACCAATTTTTCGCGTCCGCGATGGAATTGCTGCGTCCCCACATTGATTTCGGCATGAATCTGGCGCGTAGCCTGTCGCTTCAGAAGCCGAAATCGCGCGTCCGCCAAGTCCAGGACGAGCACACGCTGGTCTATGAGGCGATCGTGAAGGGGGATGCTGTCGGTGCGCGCGACGCCATGCGCTCCCACATCGAAAATGCGCGCAGGCGCATGTTTGAAGGCATATCCGCCTAGGATGGTCCGGCATATCCGTTCGGCAAAACGTGGCCTAAGTCCTTGCTGAATCGATATTTCAGCCGCGAAGCCGCTGCGCATTTCACGAAAATTGGTCCGACCATGTTGAAAAGGTGTTGAAGTTGTCTAATCATTAGACAACTATGTCCGAAGAGATGCGCAAAAAGCGCACAACATCGGGGAGGAGAGAAGATGAAGCTCACAGCCGGGTTTCGTCGCGACGGCCTGACGCGCCGCCAGTTGCTCATTACGGGCGCAGGCGGTGTGCTGTGGTCCGCGATGCCGCATCTGGTATCCCGCGCGCACGCCGAGGCGAGTCAGCCGCCCAGCGTGGAAGCCGCGAAGGCCGAAGGGCCGGTCGTTGTGTGGCACGCGGATCAAGAAGCCGACGTCGTCGAGTTCCTTCGGATCTTCAAGGAAAAGACCGGTGTCGACGCGGTGCAGCAGCGTCTGTTGCCGGGCGCCGCGCTTCCCAAGCTGGAAGCCGAGTTCCGCGCCGGACAGACAACCGGCGACGTCTACATCACCTCCGATTCCGGCATTATGGAGAATTTGCGCCTCCAGAATCGGCTACTGCGCTACATCCCAAAAGACATCGACGCCTACGCACCGGAATATCGCAGCGCCGAACCCGGCTATTGGACGACATATTACGTCAATGTCGGGCCGATGATGTATGATCCGCGCTATGTAAAAAAAGAGATCGCGCCGAAAACATGGACAGATTTGCTCGACCCGCAATGGAAGGGGCAGATCGGCTTCCAGAATTCAGCGGCGGGAACCTCTTATGGCTTCTGGTTCGCCATGAAGGACGTCCTGCCCAAGGATTTCTGGGACAATCTCGGGAAGAACAATCCGCGGGCCTACGCTTCGTCCACCCAGATTTCCCAGGACATCGAGCGTGGCGACCTCAAGATTGGCGGCCGCGTCAGCATCTTCCAATATGTGAAATCGGTTCGAAACAAGCAGTCCGTGCAAGCTGTCTTCCCGGAAATTGGCGTTCCTGCCGTAAACCAGGTCATCGGCATCTTTAGTACGACCAAGCGCCCGAACGCTTCCAAGATTTTCACGGAGTTCATGCTGTCGAAGGAGGGGCAATTTCTCTGGAACAATATCCAGGGCTCCTATTCGGCCCGCAAGGATATCCATATCGAGCATCTGCCCGATATCACCACCCTCAAATTACGCCTTCCCGTGGACTTCCAGGACTACATGCGCCCCGAACGGCGGCGTGAATTCGTCGCGATCTGGAACAAGATGACGGGTCTGTAATGTCGGTGCTTTCCGAACAGGAAGCGCAACGCGCGGCGTTTGCCCGCGCGTCTGCCTTCGATCTTCGCCCGGAGGTGTGGATTCCGCTGGTTCTTCTGGCCGGAACCCTCGGCTTCCCCTTTTTCCTGCTCGTCACGAGCGCCTTCAACGTGGGAGACCCCGAGGCGTTTCCGGCTAAGGTCTACGGAGTCGACAATTTTATCGCGCTGTCCGGTCATCTCGATTGGATCCGCAACACGCTCGTCATCGCCGGCGGCGGCACGGCGCTCGGGTTGGTCATCGGCGTGGTACTGGCCTGGATCATCCACCGCACCACCATGCCGGGGCGAAAGCTGTTCGAACTCTTGATCGCCATACCCTATCCGCTGGGGCCGCTGGTCGGGGCCCTCGCCTGGAGCCAGCTCGGCGCGCCCCGTGACGGCCTGATCAACCGGATGTTCGGCGCGATCACCGGCATCGAGACGCATCTGATCAACATTTATACCCCGATGGGAATCATCTTCGTCGAGGCCATATTTGAGGCGCCAGTTGCTGTTCTGATTATCGGCGCGGCCATGCAGCGAATGGATCCATCGCTCGAGGAATGCTCCTCTATTTTCGGCTCCGGAAAGCTGCGGACCGCGTGGAAAGTGACGCTGCCGCTGATGTTGCCGGCGGTCGCCAGCGCCGCCCTCTTCATGTTCACCTCGATGATCGGTTCCTTCGCGATCCCGACCATGCTGGGCACTTCCTCGCGCTTCTATGTCGCCACGAATGCCATGTACGTGCTGCTGCAGGGCTATCCGCCAAATTATCCGCTCGCTGCCGCGCTCGGCCTGGTGCTGATCTGCATGACGGCGCTCGCGGTCTGGCTGGTGCAGCGCGTGTTGCGTGGGAAGTCTTACGCGGTCATCTCCGGGAAAAATTATCGCCCCCGGCAGGTGGACATGGGATGGATCACCTGGGTGCTGTTCGCGATCGCATCCCTTTATGTCCTGTTATCGCTGATCTTGCCGATGGGCACGCTTCTTCTGGCTTCGTTCCAGTCGAGCAATGCCATCAGCTTCAATTTCCCGGCCTGGACGCTGGGTAATTACAAATATGTGATGTTCGACTTTCCCACGACGCAGCAGGCGATCATCAACAGCCTGTTGCTGGGAGTGGGGACGGGCGTCATCGGCGTGCTTCTGGCGACCTTCATCGCCCTTGCCACGCACCGGTCGCGCAGCGACGGGCGCCGGCTCCTCGAACAGATGACGATGCTCCCCCAGGCCTTTCCGCGGCTCATTTTCGCGATCGGCTTCCTGTGGATGATTTTGGCGTTGCCGCTCAAGTTGTACGGCTCCTTGTTCGCCGTGTTGCTAGCCTACGTCATCGTCTTCCTGCCCCTCGCGTATCGGGGCATGAGCGGGGTGGTGGTGCAGATCGACATCGCCTTGGAAGAGGCGGCCCGGATCAGCGGGGCGGGGGCGTTCCGGATCCTGCGGACGGTAACCCTGCCGCTCTTGCGGCCGGGCCTGCTCGCCACCTGGGCGCTTTTGTTCATGGTGTCTGTGCGCGAGATCAGCGCCTCTCTGTTCCTCTCTGGGCCCGGCACGCAGGTGCTGGGACCGGCCATCTTCAGCTTCTGGGATTCCGGTGGCATGCCGCGCGTCAGCGCGCTCGCTGTGGTGCAGGCCTTGATCATCCTGATCGCGCTCACCCTCGTGCGCTCCATGGCAAATCGCGGCGCCAAAGTCTGACTGGAGAAAGCATCATGCTTGCCTTACACCGATCCGCGCAGACTCTTTCCTTCGGCGAGACGCAGCCGCGCAATACACCCGCACCCGCTTATATCGAGGTGCGCGATCTCGTCGCCGCGTTCGGCGCAAAGATCGTCGTCAAGGGGGTCTCGTTCTCCGTTGGGCGCGGCGAACATCTCTCCCTTCTCGGCCCATCGGGCTGCGGGAAATCAACCACATTGCGCTGCATCGCGGGGCTTGAAACACCGGTCTCCGGCGAAATCGTCATCGACGGCAACCTCGTCTTCTCTTCTGCGAAGCGCATCAACGTCCCGACCGAGAAGCGCAAGCTTTCCATGGTCTTCCAGAGTTATGCCATCTGGCCGCACATGTCGGTGTTCGAGAACGTCGCCTATGGACTGCGGGTTCAGCGGGTCGGCGAAAGCGAGATCAAGCAGCGGGTGACGGAGATGCTGAGAATGGTCGGCATCGAGGATTATATCAACCGTCCGGCCACCGACCTCAGCGGGGGCCAGCAGCAGCGTGTGGCCCTGGCGCGCAGCTATGCCTCAAGGCCGAAGGCGATCCTTCTCGATGAGCCGTTGTCGAACCTCGATGCGCGACTGCGGGTGCGCATGCGCGATGAAATCAAGGAATTCCAGCACAAGTTCGATCTATCGACCATCTACGTGACCCATGACCAGGAAGAGGCGATGGCGATTTCGGATCGCATCATCGTCATGCGCGATGGTCATATCGAGCAATGCGGGAAGCCGCTGGACATCTATGACACGCCCTGCACCCGCTTCGTGGCGGATTTCATCGGCGCCGCGAACATCCTCGTCGGCACCGACGCCGGCGAAGCTCCCTCGGGGGCGCCCGTGCTGAAGGTGGGCGATGCCTTGGTCGAGTGCGCTCCCGGATCGGAGCTTTTCCCCGCTGACGCAGGCAGCATGCATCTGGCGGCTCTGCGCACGGTCTATCCTGAAATGTGCAGGGACGCGCCGCCGCGGCCCAATCAATGGGCCGCCACCGTCACGCGTCGCGTGCTGCTCGGCGACATCGTCAATTACACCCTCGCTTGGCCCGGTGGCGATTTGCGCGTGCACGCGTTCCCCAATGCCCTGTTCGAGGAGGGGGAACGCATCCTGCTGCACATCCCGCCGTATCGCACCGTTCCGGTCCGGGCCTGAGGATCGCGGCCAGCGAACAGCAGAAGGGTGGATTGTGGACATCTTGAAGCTTCAAACCGACGTGCTCGTGTTGGGCGGCGGGCTCGCGGGCTATCGTGCCGCGGTGGCCGCGCGGGAGCAGGGTGCGTCGGTCACCATGGCCTATTTCGCGCGCGGCGCCTCGCCTTATGTGATCGGCTGCAACGCGCCGATCGCCCATGCCGATGCACGCGACAACCCCGAGATGTTCTTTGAGGACATGGTGCGCGGCGGATATGGGCTGAATGACCGGCGGCTGGTGCGCGTGATGGTGCATGGAGCGGTCGACGCGCAGCGCGAGCTCTCGGCGCTGGGCGTGCCCTTTCCAGCCGACCAGGACCGCATCATCCAGCGCCATTTGTCCGGCAACACCTATCCTCGCTCCCTGTTCATCCCCGAGGGCACGGGCCGCATCGTGCTCGAACATCTGGCCGCCCACGCGGCGGACATCGGCGTGCGCATCCTGACCGGCCAGAAGGTGGTCGATCTTCTGAATGCGGACGGCGAAGTGGCCGGCGCGCTGCTGTGGGATCGACGCGCCGGGACCTTCTCTGCCGTCTGCGCCCGCGCGGTTGTGCTCGCGACCGGCGGCATCGGGCGCATCTATGCCGACAGCACCTATCCCGCCGATGTCGGAAGCGATTCCTACGGCCTTGCGCTGAAGCACGGGGCACATCTGATCGACATGGAGTTCGTGCAGTTTGAGCCAGTGGTCACCGTCTGGCCCGAGGCCTGCCGCGGCATGGAGATGCCGACCGCGATGCTCGGGGACGGCGCGCATCTGCTGAACGCGCAGGGGGAGCGGTTCATGTTCCGCTACAACCCGGTGCATGGGGAACAGCAGATTGAAAAAGCGAAGATGGCGCTCTGCGTCCAGACCGAGATCGACGAGGGGCGGGGGATGCCCGACGATACGGTCCTGTTCGATACCACGGTGCTCCCGCCCGAGCGGCTCGAGAGTTACAAGATCCACGTCCGGCGCCTGCGCAATGCAGGTGTCGATCCGCTGACGACGCCGCCCCGCGTTCGACCCGCCTCCCACAGCCAGATGGGGGGGATTCTGATCGACGATAAGGGATGGACCGGAGTGCCAGGGCTTTATGCCGGTGGCGAGAGCGCCGGTGGCGTCCACGGCGCCAGCCGCCTCGCCGGTAATGGCTGCGCGGACACGCTGGTGTTCGGCGCGCTCGCGGGCCGTGGCGCCGCAAGCGGCATGCTGTCTGCGCGTGCGCGCGATTGGGACAGTGTCGTCGCGGCCTCGGTGCGGGCCGTCACTGGCTATGCCAATGAAACGGGGCAGGCGCGTGCGTCGGAGATCAAGGACGCGGTGCGCCATCTGATGCTGCGCACGGCGGGTTTGTGGCGCCGGGTGGAAGGTCTGCGCGAGGGGCAGAGCGGTTTGATCGACCTCGCCCGGACGGCCGCCATCGACACCGCCGCTCGAGATATCGACCAGATGATCGAGGCGCTCGAACTCGACCACATGCTGGCCACCGCGCGCATGATCGTCGAAGCCTCCCTGCTCCGCACGGAAAGCCGCGGCGCCCACCAGCGCCGGGATTTTCCCGGCCAGGATGACGTCAACTGGCTGAAACACATCGGCTTTCGCACCGATCGCGCGGGCGGATTCGTGCGCGAAGATGCCCCCATCCAATAGACAGGTGAAGACATGCCAGGTCAGAAGCCGCTCGCCGGCATCAAGGTTCTCGATTTCACGCGGCTGTTCGCCGGACCGTTCTGCACCATGCTGCTCGGGGACCTCGGCGCCGATGTGGTGAAGGTGGAGGCCCCCGAAGGTGATCCGATCCGCTACCAGGGCCCCCCCTTCTATAAGGACCATGCCTTCAGCTTCCTTGCGGCGAACCGCAACAAGCGATCCATCCTCATCGACATGAAGGCGCAGGAGGGCCGGGCTCTGGCCCGCCGGCTCGCGCTGGCCGCAGACGTCATCGTGGAGAACTTCCGGCCGGATGTAATGCAGCGGATGGGGCTCGATTACGAATCCCTCGCGGCCGAAAATCCGAGGCTGATCTTCGTCTCCATGTCCGGGTTCGGGGCGAATGGACCCTACAGTGACAAGGGTGCTTTCGATCTCACCATCCAGGCCGAAGGCGGCTATATGAGCCTCACGGGCGAACGCGACGGCGAGCCGATCAAGCTCGGCACTTCGGCGTTCGATCTCGTCTGCGGTCAGTATGCGATGGGGGCGGTGACGACGGCGCTGTTCGATCGCGAGCGCACCGGCAAGGGCCAGCATATCGAGACCAGCCTGTTCGAAAGCGAGATTACCTTCCTGGTGGATGCGGGCATCCAGTATCTGACCACCGGCGTCAGCAAGGGGAAATGGGGCTCCGAGCATGCCCAGCAGGTTCCCTACAAGGCGTTTCAAGCCGCCGATGGCTGGGTGGTGATCGGCGCCGGCGTGCAGAATCTGTTCGAGCGCTTTCTCAAGGTGATCGGCCGCACCGACCTGGTGGCGGATCCGCGCTTTGCCGAACTTTCCGGCCGGGTCGAGAACCGTGATGCGCTCCACGCCATTTTGGATGCCGAGGTGCGTCGCTTCACGGTGGATGAACTGGTGGCGCAATTGAATGCGGCGAAGGTGCCCTGCTCGCCGATCAACACCATGGAGCAGGTGTTCAACCATCCGCAGGCCCTGCACCGCGCGATGGTGCAGAAGGTGGAGCATCCCCAATACGGCCCGCTGTCGGTGATCGGGCCGGCAGTGAAATACAGCGGCTTCGACGTCGCGGCCGGCTGGACTGCTCCGCCGCTGTTGGGCGAGCACACGCAGGCCGTGACGGCCGACTGGCTGAGCTGACAGGACACCCCATGGATTTCGAGCTTTCCGAAGACCAGCGCCTGCTGCTGGGGGAATGGCGCAAGGCTATCGATCGCGACATCGCCCCGGTCACGCGCCAACATGCCGACAGCTTCATTCCGAAGGCGGAAGCACATGCGCTACTGCGCAAGACAGGGGATTTCGGTGTCGGCAATGGCTGGGTGCCGGAGGAGGGGGGCGGCCTCGGCCTCGACTTCCTCACCAGCGGGCTTCTTTACGAGGAGCTTTCGCGCGCCTCGCCGGACCTCGCCGGCCTCGCCTTCGTGGCGGAAGGCGCAGCGCTGAAGCTGTTCCGCACCGGGTCCGAACCGCTCAAGGCGCGGTATCTGTCGCAGCTGCTGTCCGGGGCGCTGATCGGCTGCTCCGCCATCAGCGAGCCCGGGATCGGTTCGAGCGTGCGCGAGATGAGGACGCGCGCCGTGCGCGACGGGAAATATTTCCGGATCTCGGGCGAAAAACTCTGGATCTCAAACGCCAGCATCGCCGACCTCGTCATTCTCGTCGCCAAAACGGGGGAAGATGAATTCACCATGTTCCTCGCGGATCGCGCGGAGCATGGATTCAAGACCGCCGAGATTTCCAAGCTGGGCTTGAACGGCTGGTCGCTCGGCCAGGTCAGCTTCGAGGATATGGTGGTGTCTGAGGACAATGTCCTCGGCGGCGTCGGCGGCGGGCTGCGCGAGACCATGAAGGGCTTCGAGCGTTCGCGCTGCTTCATCTCGACACTTGCGCTCGGTATCGCCCAGGCGGCGCTCGACGACAGCCTGGTTTATGTCAAGGAGCGTCAATCCTTCGGCAAGCCGATCGGCGCGCATCAATTGGTGCAGGGGCTGTTGGCGGAAATGGTCAGCGACATCGAGGCCTCCCGCCTGCTGCTCTATCGGGCCTTGTGGATGCTCTCCAAGGGTGGGCGGTGCGCGACCGAGGCGGCGATCGCCAAATCCTTCGTCACCGAGGCGGCCCAGCGGGTGACGTCGAAGGCGATCCAGATTCACGGCGCCTTCGGCATCAGCCGCGAATTCCCGCTGGAACGGCACTTCCGCAATGCCCGCATGCTCACCATCCCCGATGGGACCACCCAGATCAATCACCTGATCATAGGGAGGAACCTGACGGGGTTCGACGCCTTCAAATAGCCGGGGCCGGCGTGCACGGTCTGGTTAATGGTGCAGGATTTTTGACAGGAACAGGCGGGCGCGCTCGCTGCGGGGATGGGCGAAGAAATCTTCCTTGCGTGCATCCTCCACGATCTCGCCGCTGTCCATGAAGATGACCCGGTGCGCCACCTTGCGCGCGAAGCCCATTTCATGGGTGACCACCATCATAGTCATGCCTTCCCGGGCGAGTTCCACCATCACGTCCAGCACTTCGTTGATCATTTCCGGGTCGAGCGCGGAGGTCGGCTCGTCGAACAGCATGCACACCGGGTCCATCACCAGAGCCCGCGCGATGGCGACCCGCTGCTGCTGGCCGCCGGAAAGCTGGCCGGGGTATTTCTCCGCGTGATCCTTGAGGCCCACCCGATCCAGCAGTCGCAGGGCCTTCCCCATGGCTTCCTCGCGCGAGCGCCCGAGCACCTTCTGTTGGCCGAGACACAGATTGTCGGTGATGCGCAGATGGGGAAACAACTCGAAATGCTGAAACACCATCCCCACCCGCGCCCGCAGTTTGGGCAAGTTGGTCTTGGGCGAGGTGACCTGGACCCCGTCCACGATGATCTCCCCGCCCTGGATGGGTTCCAGCGCATTGATGGTCTTGATCAGGGTCGACTTGCCGGAGCCTGACGGCCCGCAGACCACCACCACCTCGCCGGCCTCCACGCTGGTCGTGCAGTCCTTGAGGGCCTGGAAGTGCGCGCCGTACCACTTATTGACGTTGTTGATGGAGATCATGGGCATGGGACGAACCTGCAATGGGCTCAGCGCGCGATGGCGATGCGGGCCTGGAGCCGCTTCACGAGCGTGGAGGCGGTGAGCGATATGATGAAATAGACCACCGCGGCGAACAGATACATTTCCGTCAGCCGGCCGTCGCGCTGGCCCACCTTGGACGCCGCGCCGAGAAAATCGGTGATGGAGAGCACATAGACAAGCGATGTATCCTGAAACAATACGATCATTTGGGTGAAGATGACCGGAAGCATATTTCGGAACGCCTGCGGCAGAACCACATATCGCATCATCTGCGGGTAGGTGAGGCCGATGGCATAGCCCGCCGCCACCTGCCCGCGCGGGATCGATTGTATGCCGGCGCGCATGATCTCCGAGAAATAGGCCGCCTCGAAAAGCGTGAATGTGATGATGGTGGAGGAGAGCGCGCCCACCTTAATCGGCCGGTCCGTATGGAGGAGCCATTGTCCGATATAGGGCATCAGGAAATAGAACAGAAAGATCACCAGCACCAGCGGCAGTGCGCGCATGACGTTCACGTAGCTCGCCGCGATCGCCGGAAGGACGGGCAAGGAGGATAGCCGCGCCATGGCGATGAGCGTGCCCAGCAGTACCCCTCCGACGGTCGCGATCGCCGTCAGCGTCAGGGTGAAGGTCATGCCTTCTCGGAACAGATAGGGCAGCGACCGGACGATGATGTTGAAATCGAAATCGCTGAACACGTTCATTTCCCCGCGTTGAAGCCGGGAACCGACACGCGCCGCTCCAGCGTTCGCATGCCGATGGTCACCACCGCGTTCAGAAGCAGGTAGATCACGGTCGCCGCCGTGAAGGCCTCGAACACCTGGAACGAGAATTCCTGCATGGCGCGCGCGCTGCCGGTCAGCTCCATCAGTCCGATGGTCAGCGCGACCGACGTATTCTTGATGGTGTTGAGGAATTCAGATGTGAGCGGCGGCAACATGATCCGGTACGCCATCGGCAGCAGAATGTAGCGATAAGTCTGCGCGGTCGTGAGGCCGATGGCTGTGCCCGCCATGCGCTGGCCGCGCGGCAAGGTATTGATGCCGGCGCTCACCTGCATCGCGACGCGCGCAGACATATAAAAGCCGATTCCGACCACGGCCGTGAGGAACGGACCGTAACGCAATTGCTTGACCCAGCTGCCCCATGCGTGGGGCAACAGTTCGGGAACGACGAAGAACCAAAGGAAGAGCTGAACCAGAATCGGGATGTTGCGGAACAGCTCCACATAGGCATCGCCCAGGCGGACTAGCCACCTGAAGGGCAACGTCCGCGCCACGCCCACCAGCGAGCCGAAAACCAGGGCCAAGAGCCAGGCGCAGATCGAGGTGGCGATCGTCCACTTGAGACCGCCCATCAGCATGTCGAAATAGGTTCCGCTGCCGTCCGGCGACGGTGCCCAGAGGATGGCCCAGTTCCAGTGGTAATCCACGCGCACCTCACTTCAGAACGTCTCGAACGGCACCGCGAAGGTGCCGGGACAGCCACGGCCGGAGCGGATCGATCATCCGCACCGGCGCGCGGGAGCACGCGGACTCAGTAAGCTGCGGGATCACCGCTGTCGGTGGGATTGGCGAAGGCCTTCTTCAGAGGCTCACCGATCGGCACGTTGAGGTTGAGGTTTTTCGGCGGGATCGGCGCCTGGAACCATTTGGCATAGATCTTCATAATCTCCGGGCTCTTATAGAGCGCGGCGGTCGCTCCATCGACCACCGCCTTGAAGGCCGGATCGTCGCGCCGAAGCATGATGCCGTAGGGCTCCGGCTTGGAGAAGGCATCGTCGGAAATCACATAGGCGGACGGATCCTTCGAGCCGGCGACGAGGCTGGAGAGCAGGATATCGTCCATCACGAACGCCACCGCCCGGTCGGTTTCGACCATGAGGAACGCCTCCGCGTGGTCCTTGGCGGGGACGATATTGATGTTGAGCTTGCGCTCGGTGTTCGCTTCATTGAGCTGCTTGATGTTGGTGGTGCCGGAGGTGGAGACCACGGTCTTGCCGGCGAGGTCGGCAATCGATTTGATATTGCTTGATTTTTTGGAGACGAAGCGGCTCGCGGTCAAATAATGGGTGTTGGTGAAGCCGACTTGTTTCTGGCGGTCGGGATTGTTGGTGGTCGAGCCGCATTCCAGATCCACCGTGCCGTTGGCGATCAGCGGGATGCGGGTGGCGGAGGTCACCGGCGTATAGGCGACGTCCAGCTTGTCGAGCTTCAGCTCTTTCTTCACGGCCTCAACGACCTTGGCGCAGATGTCCATGGCGAAGCCGACGGGCTTCTGATTGTCATCCAGATAGGAAAAAGGAATGGAAGATTCACGATACGCGAGCGTGATCGTTCCCGTATCCTTGATCTTCTTGAGCGTCCCCGTGAGATCTTGCGCCCCAGCAGGTAATGACAGAAGCGCAGTGAAACAGCCGGCCATCAATATTTTGCTGACATTCATGTCATTCTCCTTCGGTCGTGGGTGCCGCGGTATTTCGCTGTCGTCTTCGGCGGGAGAGGGCTTGCCGGACGGCGTGAACGCCCGTGCCCGATAACAGGGCACGCTGAACGTTCGAGCGCAATCGCGTCGTGCAGCACGCAGGCTGTTCCCCCATTTTTTGCCACCTCGGCGGGCAAGCCCGATGCTACCGCAGCCGTTGCGGAAATCGAGAGCCTTCCTATGCATGCTCCGTGCCGGATGGTGACGCGCATCGTCGCGGCGGAGCAGCGGCGCCTGCCTTGTGGGATTTTTCAGTGTTGCAGTATGGGCGTGCCGAGCCAGGGGGGACGGTCGGGCTAGGCTGCGCCGACGGCGCGTCGATTAAACGACGGCGCGTCGGGGGTGTTGGTCGCGAGGAACGCCGCCCGTCACAGATCCAGCTTGAGCCGCCGGGATCTTGCCCGCGAGACACAGATCATCATCCACTCCGCCTGCTCGTCCGAGGACAGGACGAAGTCCTGGTGATCGGCGTCGCCTTCGAGGAGGCGCGTTTTGCAGACACCGCAGGTGCCGGCCTCGCAGGAACTGTCGGCATCCAGGCCATGCGCCCGCAGCGCGGCGAGGATCGACTCATCCGGCCGGACGGGGATGATCGCGCCGGTGGAGCCGAGCTCGATCTCGAATTCCGCGCCGTTCGTCGTGCCGTTCGCGACCGGAGCCAGCGCCGCAGAAGGTGGGGCGGCAAAAGTTTCGAAGCGTACGGCACCGGCGGGCCAGTGGGTGCTCGCCGCCCGTACGGCCGTGTTCAAGCCATGGGGACCGCAGCAATAGACGCGCGTCCCCGGCGCGAACGTCGCCAGCAGCGCTGTCGTATCGAGGCCGAGGGCGGGAATGCCGTCATCCAGGTGGAATGCGACGGACCCAGCTTGCGCCAGGGCATTGGCCTCCTCCAGGAAAGCGAGCCGGTCGCGAGACCGTGCGCAATAATGTAGCGCGAAGCTGGCTCCGATTTCCCTCAGGCGCGTACCCATGGCGATCAGCGGCGTGATGCCGATTCCGCCGCCGATAAGGATCGAGTGCGGGGCACCTTCGTCGAGCTCGAAATGATTGCGCGGCGCGCAGATGGCCAGGACATCGCTCGCCTTGACCTGGTCGTGGAGATGGCGCGAGCCGCCACGCCCGCTTGCCTCACGCTGAACCGCGATTTCATAGCGGTGACGCTCGCCCGGTGGATTGTGCAGGGAATATTGCCGCGCCATCCCATTCGGCAAATACACCTCGATATGCGCGCCTGCGGTGAAGGCGGGGAGCAACTCCGCTTCCAGGGGCACGAGTTCGAGCGAGACCACGCCCGGGCCGCGATAGGTGATCCGCCGCACGCGGACGTTGATGGTCATCACGCGGCCCCGAAGAAGGGCTCGGGGATGCCCGGCACGTCGACGTCGATGGCAAACAGACTGCCGGCCAATGGTTGCTTGCGAAGATCGGACGCGGCGAGGGGATAGGTCGCCGTGGTGACATACAGCGTCTTAAGGTCCGGGCCGCCGAACGCGCACATGGTCGGGCGTTGTGCCGGAAGGCCGATCACCCGGTCGATGATGCCGTCCGGGGAATAGCGCGCCAGATGCCAGCCGCCCACGTGGCAGATCCAGTAATAGCCTTGTGCATCCACCGCCGCGCCGTCGGGCCGGCCTTCCTGGATGTCGATGGCGAGGAAAACCCTCTGGTTCGAGATCGCGCCGGTGGCCGCGTCGAAGTCCCAGGCCCAGACATAATCCTGACGGCTGTCGGAATGGTACATGGTGCGCCCGTCGGGACTGAAGGCGAGGCCGTTCGAGCAGATCAGCTTATCCACCATGCGCGTACAGGTGCCATCCGGATCGTAGCGGAATAGGGCACCGACGCGCTTGTCCATGCTTTCGATCACAGTGCCGGCCCAGAAGCGGCCGGCGGGGTCGCAGCGCCCATCGTTGAAGCGGGTGTTGAGATTGTCCGCCTCCCATTCGAACACGCGTCGCGCGCTCACCTCTTCGTCCAGGTCGATGAGGAAAATGCCCGTCTGCAGGCCGGCGATGATGCCGCCCGCGCGGCGGAAGCCGAAGCATCCGATGCGCTCCGGCATCGGCCATTTTCGCGTTTTCCCGCTCGCCGGATCAAAGCTGTTCAGCGAGGGCTCCATGATGTCGACCCAATAGAGCTTCTGCTCGGCCGGATGCCAGCGCGGGCATTCGCCGATCAGCGCGCGAGTGTTCAGAACGCAAGTCACCTCGTTCACGCGGGATCTCCGGGCGCGGTGGGCCATTCATTTGTGAGGGAACGGGGAGGCCTCGGCCTCCCCGAAACGCGATCAGCTCTTCTTGACGATAAGGTCGATCTCGATGTCGCAGCCGCGCGCGAGGCCGGTCACGCCGACGCAGGTGCGAGCCGGAAGGCTCTCCGGCGGGAAGAGCTTGGCATAGACCGCATTCATGCGCTCGTAATGCGCTTCGAAGCGGGTCAGAAACACGCGCGCCTGCACGATATGAGCGTTCTCGAACCCGCACCGAGCCATGACCGAGCGCAGATTGTCGAACACGGTGCGTGTCTGTGCCTCAATGCCCTCGGGCACCGTGCCGTCGGGCAGGATCGGCATCTGGCCCGTCACGAACAGCCAGCCATCCACCTCGACCGCATGACTGTAGGGCGCGACGGCGACCGGGCCGTCCTGGAAGAAATGATGGATCGGCTCAGACATTGACCGCCCCCTCCGCGAAGTTCTGCGCCGGCGCGGCGGCTTGCGGATAGAAGGCGCCCTCGGCCTGGAGCGCGCGTACCGCCTTTTCCACCTGCTCCTGTCGCTCTCCGACAGGAAGGGGCTCGCTGCGGATCGCTTCGGCGCACACCTTGCGGCCGAAATCGCGCAATACGGTCGTGTCGTCAGCCGTGGTCCGAGGCACGTTCAGGATGGTTTCGTTGTTGTAGGTCGGCACGATGCCGGTCCCATACAGGCGTGGCTGCGCGGGAACCGCCCCCGACCTCACGGCACCGATGCCGTTGCGAAGCTGCCGGCGCAATTGGGCGATTCCCTTGTCGGTTGAGCACAGATGCTCGTTGCGATGAATCGCGATCGGGCCCTGCGCGACCATGGCGTCCCAATCCCCCGGGCTCTTCTGGCGGTCGATGTAGGGCCGCTCGTCGGTCTGGCCCATGAGGTCGATCTTGCCGAGGCCGATATCCTCCTCGCGCCCTTCCCTGCGGGGGTCGATCACGTCATTGAAGTGGCGCACGCCGATCACCCAGCAATTGGTATCGTCCACCGGCACGATCCAGCGCGTGAAGGCCGCACACAAAGCGAACTTCTCCTTGCTGCCATCGACGAAGCCGGTGCCGAACTGGGCCACGTTGGGAAGAATGACGTCGCTGGCGCGGATCCAGAGATTGTCCGCGCACCGCCGCGTCGCGACCGAAAGCAGGCCGAGGGGGGTTTCAAAAAATTCGATCACCGGCAGCTCGGCGAAGGCGGGCGTGAACTGAACCCCGGTGACGATGGAATGCAGATACGCCGTATGGATCGGGTCGGCTGCGTTCTCGTGCACCTGCAGCCAGTTGCACGGCATGTCCAGCTTGTAGGGCACGAGGTGGTTGCCGTCCGGCCATACCAAGGTGTCATAAACGGGGAAGTCGGGCGTCTCCTCGGGAGGGCCCATATAAGCGAAGACGAGACCCGCGAATTCGTGGGTGCGATAGGCTCCGTGGCAGATCGACTCCTTCAGGCGGCTGCCCGGCGGCTCGCTCGGCGTCTCCTCCACCGTGCCGTCCACGTTGTAGAGCCAGCCGTGATAGGCGCAGCGAATGCCGTGCTCGGCGATGATGCCGTATTCAAGAGAGGTGCCGCGATGGCTGCAATGGCGGTGCACCAGGCCGAGGTCGCCGCTCTTGTCGCGGAACAGGACGAGATCCTCGCCCAGCACGCGGATGGGGATCGGCATCTCCTTCACCTCGGAAACGAGTGCGATCGGCTGCCAGTAGCGACGCAGATAATCGCCGCACGGCGTCCCCGGTCCCACGCGCGTCAGCTCGGTATCGTCCTCCCGCGACAGGGGATTGTAGAATCCTCCGAACGGAGGACGCTTCTTGGTCGCCATGGCAGGTGCCTTTCTTCTTAATGGCCACGAATTGCGAGGGCTTTGCGTTGCGCGGTTTGCCACGGCAGGATTAGCCGCTCAGCGAGGGCGACGCCGTAGAACAAGGCAAGGCCGATGCAGGAGAGGATGGCGAGGGCCGCGAACATGCGGACCATGTCGAACTGGCCCTGCGCCATCAGGATGAGATAGCCGAGCCCCCGGTTGGCGGCGACGAACTCCCCCACGATGGCGCCGATCAGCGCCAGGGAGATCGCCACTTTCATGCCTGCAAACAGGGCCGGGAGGGCGTGGGGAAAGCGGATCTTCCAGATCATCTGTAATGCCGAGGCGCGCGCCGACCGCCCGAGGTCGAGCATTTCGGCATCGACCGATTTCAAGCCGTGCACCATGTCGATGACGATGGCGAACACGGCGATCATCGCGGCAATCGCGATCTTCGGATTGAGGCCCGTCCCCATCCAGACGATGAACAGAGGCGCGATCGCCACCTTCGGCACGCTGTTGAGCGATACCAGGAAGGTATAGAGCGTTTGCTCCATCGCCTTGAACTGGACGATCAACACCGCGCAGGCGACGCCGAGAACCACTGCGAGCACGAACCCGGCCAAGGTCGCCTGCAGGGTATAGACGGCGTGAAATACATAGAGTGAGGGTTCATCAGCGATCGCCGCGAGGATGGTCGATGGCGCCGGCAGCAGGAATTGGGGGATGGCGAACAATCGCGTTGCGCCCTCCCAGAGGACAAGCGCCGCAGCCGCCGCAAGGAGCGGCAGGCGCACGTTGCGGGCCAGGGCCCTCAGGCCGCCGGTGCTCATGGTTCCCTCCGCAGGATGCCGAGGTCTTCGAAGGTTTGGCGGATGCGTCGGCCATATTCGGCGAACTCCGGCGTTTCCCGCACCGATAAGGGCCGCGGACGCGGCAGGTCGATGTCGATCACCGCTGCGATCCGACCCGGCCGCCGATCCATCACCACCACCTGGTCGCCGAGGAAGATCGCCTCGCCGATATTGTGGGTGATGAAGACCGTGGTGGCGCTGGTGCGCAGATTGGTGGATTGCAGTTCGAGGTTGAGCTCGTCGCGGGTGAAGGCATCGAGCGCGGCGAAAGGCTCGTCCATCAGCAGGATTTCGGGATCGTCCAGCATGGCTCGGCAGATCGCCGCGCGTTGCCGCATGCCGCCGGAAAGCTCCCAGGGGTAGCTGTTGTGGAAGTTCTCCAGCCCGAAAACCTTCAGCAGGTCCCGCGCCTTGTCGATCCACTCCCGCCTCGGCTTGCCCCGGAATTCCACCAGCAGCAGCACATTGTCGAGCACGGTGCGCCAGTTCAGAAGTACGTCGCGCTGGAACACCATGCCGAGGTTTTCCGGCGGCTGGTCGATTTCCCGTCCACGCAGGATGATGCCGCCGGAGCTAGGCCGTTCCAGACCGGCGATGCAGCGCATGAGCGTGCTCTTGCCGCAACCGCTGGGGCCGACGATGCTGATGAAGTGTCCGGCGCGGATCTTCAGCGACACATCCCGCAGCGCTTCGACCCGTCCGCGATCGCTCTCGTAAACCTTGGAGACGTGATCGACGAGGATATGGGCCTCGGCGGGAGCCGCCGGGGGCGGCACGGGCAGCGCGTCCGCCCGCGTGCCCAGCACGACCGCGTTCACTGGCCTGCCGTCGCGATCAGGGCGTTGGTGAAATAGTCCGCCGGCTTGCTGCCCGCCGGGATCAGCTTGGCGCCTTCAAGCAGGGAGATCGTGTTCGCCCAATCCTTCTCCGACTGCCATCCGAGCGGCTTGCCTTCGGTATTGGCGGTGTGGAAATACTTGATGTGCTCGCGGATGCTGCCGATGAGTTGTTCGCGATCCAGCTTGGCGTCGGGACGACGCTTCATGATGATCGTCGCAGCCTCCTCAACCGCCGCGTCCCCGCCGTCGATAATCTGCTGCCAGGCTTCCATGTAGCCCTGCACGAGGCCCTGGAGGGCGGCGCGGCGCTTCTCCAGCGTCGCTTCGGTCACCACCAGGCCGTAGGAGGGGAGCGCCAGGCCGTAGTCCCCAAAGAGGATGTAGTCGGACGGGCGGGATTTCAGGGAGGCCAACGCGAACGGGATCGAAGTGATCATTCCATCGCCACGGCCCGCGGCATAGGAGGGAATCTTCGAGGCCGCATCGATGCTCACGAGGTTGAGCTTGTCGCGGCTCGTGCCGCCGGCCGCAAGGAAGGGATCGATGAAGGGCCCCTCGAACGAAGTCGCGGTGTAGATGACCTCTTTGCCTTCGAGATCCTTCGGCGTCTTGAGCCCGGAGCCCTTCGGAACGAAAACGCCGAGCGAGGTCTTCTGGATCAGACCGGCGACGGAGGTGAGTTTCAGGCCCTTGCCGCGGGCTACGGCCATGACGGACAGGTCCGCGTGGCCCACATCGAACTGGCCGGAGTTCACAAGCTGGACGGTGGTTGTGGAGCCGTTCCCGTCCTCGTGGGCGACCTCCACGCCATGCTTCGCGAAAATTCCTTTTTCAATGCCCCAGTGCCATCCCGCCTGGAGACCGCTGACGGTCCAGCTGTCGCGCACGGTAATTTTCTCGAGGGCGAAAGCAGCATGCCCGCTCAATACAAGGACGACGGTTGCAAAAAGGCCGAATGAACGAATCCTAGACATGGCCACTACCCCCTGAATGCGCAGGTGTCTGCTGCATGTTCTGGAATTATTTGCTGAGGAGGAAAGGGTAGTCGCACCGTGGAACGTGTGTAAACTCATCAATCAAGAAAACGGAATTCGGGAAATCAGACTGGTAAGTGCTGTTTTTTTGGCCCCTTGCACGCGATGTTGCTCAAAGGAAAGGCAAAAATGAAGGACGACGCCAGGGCGCGCCCGCAGTTCGATACGAGCCGCTTCATGTCATCGGTCACGTTGCGGCAGATTCGCTATTTCGTCGCGGCCGCCGAATGCGGGAAGGTGAGCCTCGCCGCATCGATGATTGCCATATCGCCTTCCGCCATTACGGATGCCATCGGCGAGTTGGAGGAGATGGCCGGCACCCAATTGTTCAAGCGGCACCCGCGGGGCCTTGCGCTGACCTATGAGGGACACCGTTTCCTGGTGCATTGCCGGAACATCCTCTCGGCCATCAAGGATGCCTCCTACGCCTTCAGCCACCCCGACAATTCGGTGGAGGGCGCATTCACACTAGCGACCACGAGCACCGTTCTCGGCTATTTCATCGTTCCCCTGGTAACCCGGTTCCAGCGGAGCTTTCCCAATATCGTCGTGCATCTTGTCGAGGGGAAGCGCCGGGACATTGAAGATGGGCTGTTGAGGGACGATTACGATCTCGCGGTGCTGCTGGTTTCGAACAGCGAGAACCGGCCGGAGCTGTGCAGCTACACCCTCATCCAATCGGTGCGGCGTCTGTGGCTTTCGCCGCGTCATCCCCTGCTGAACCGCGAGGCGATCAGCCTCGCCGACGTGGCCAACGAGCCCTACATCCAGCTCACCATCGACGAGGCGGACGTTTCCACATCAAGCTATTGGAAAGCGAACGAACAAGAGCCGCACATCGTGCTTCGGACGGAATCGGTGGAGGCGATGCGAAGCCTGATCGCCTTCGGCCATGGCGTTACGATCCTATCGGACATGATGTATCGCCCGTGGTCGTTGGAAGGCGACCGGGTGGAGGTCCGCGACCTTGCGGACAAGATTCCGACCATGGACACCGGCTTGGTCTGGAAGGGGGACCAGGTCCGCAACCGCGCCGCCGTGACGTTCCAGAATTTCTGCCGGCTCGAATATGAAAAGGATCTCCTGTCGCGCGCTCGGACCGTCAATCAGACATGAAGCGGGATGTAGCGACGGGTGTATTTACATGAGGCTTTGACGCGGTGACGGCGAAGCTCATGGCGCCGTCACCGCCTTAATCGGTGATCGTTCAGATGATCGCCTGGACCATGATTTCGATCAGCGTATCCGGGGTGGCGAGTTTCGATTCCACGGTCGCCCGCGCCGGCACGATGCCGGGGGCGACCCAGGATTCCCAAACCTTGTTCATTCCGCCCGCGTACGACATGGATGTGAGCCAGATATTGACGCTGACCATCTTTTCCTTCGAGGAGCCGGCACGCTCCAGGTAATCGTCGATTTGTTTCAAGACCGATGCTGTCTGCTCTTCGATGCCGAGCGAGCAATCCTCCGCCGTTAACCCGGCGAGAAAGACGAAACCGCCTGCAACGACGGCTTTGCTGTAGCGATTATTGGAATCGTAGCGCGTGATCATGGGGGATATCACCTGTGGAGGATAAAGAGCGCGCGCAGAGGTGCGCGACGAAAGCTGCCGGAAGGAAGAGTCGTTTCAGGACGAAATGCTTTCCGGCCAGCCGATGGATTTGAGGTGGTCGCGATACCGCGCCACCGTGCCGGCTTCGTAGCAATCCACGTAATGGTAAGCGAGCGGCAGGTACCAGTCGAAGCCTTTGCGCAATTCGCCCACCGGCTCGAGGTTGATGTCCACCCGCAGATCAATGAGGGGATAGGCCTTGTCGGCATGGACCTGCAGTACTGCGGAGCGCTGGCCGGTTGGCTGGCCACCGGCGTCCCGGCCGGCTTCGATGGCGCGCAGAAGGCGCTCCTCCAGTTCGTGATCGGCGGAGGCTTCGAAGGCGTCGGCCATGGCCTCCACCACCTGAGGCCCGACCAATGCATTGCCCGCGACGGCAAAGGTTTTGCCGACGTGGCTGCCGTTCCATGGGAAGGCCTTGGGCCCGGTTCGTACCGCGATATCCCCGGAGACGTTCACCACAGCGGTTTGTCGCTGGTCGGAATTGGGATCGGCCGCGGCGAGCGCGTGAAGGATTTTTTCAGCGCCATACCCTGCCTCGTACAAGGCAATGGCGAGCTCGCGCTGGTAGAAATTGTGGCCTGCCTGGACGGTGAGCACGCCGCGTCCTGGAAATATGCGGAAGGTGCGGTTGGACACGGCGGGGGTGCCGGTTGACTGCGCGAGGCCGATTTTTCCGCTTCGGGGGCAGAACGCCAGGATAGTGAACGTCATTTGTCCTCCCAACGGCAGCATGCGTGGCGCACCTCGGATGGGCAATTGGCACGCGTGATGCTTCGTCAGCATTAAGTCGAATACGTTTTTCATAAATATGATAATTAATTTGACGTGTCATCATAATTATGAAGATTATTGTTGAGCTGAGCCGGCGAGGGACATCGGGCTGGCGGCGAGGGCCAGTTCCGGTCGCCGTCGCCGGACCGTTTCGAAAACCGCGGGCCGGTCGCGCTGCCGCTTTTGCGCGGGGTGCCCCCGGGGCTCAAATGCCCGGCTCTCAGAGGGGTGTTGAGGATGAAGTCGTTTGCGGCCTTTGCCTTTGGACTATCCTTGGTTGCGGCACCGTTGATCTGCCTGCCGGTACCCTCATTCGCGCAGTCTAAGTCCCTGATCATCCAACGGACGAATGACGCGCAGACTTATGACATCCATAAAATCCTGCATCGCGGAGCAGCCGAAGGTCTGTTCATGCTCACCGATACGCTGGTGTCGGTGGAGGACGACCTGAAGACGATCCACCCGCTTCTGGCAAAGTCCTGGACCGTGACTCCGGACGGCAAGACCTACGACTTCGTTTTGCGGGACGACGTGACTTTCTGCGACGGCAAGCCGATGACCGCCGCCGACGTGGAGGCGACCTTCGCCCGCTGGATGTCTCCCGAGACGCATTCCAGCACCGTGGCGAATATCGGCCCCGTCAAATCGGTGAAGGCGGTCGGAAAGTACGAAGTGCAGTTCGTGCTTTCCGAGCCGTTCAGCGAATTGCTGCTGCAGCTCGCGGCGCCCTATGCCGGAATCATCGACATGGACGCGGTGAAGAAGCTGGGGGATGGCTTCGGCGTGCGCGGCTTCAACGGCACCGGGCCGTTCTGCTGGGCGTCCTGGCGTCCCGGCGACGAACTCGTCCTGACCCGCCACCCGACCTATCATTGGGGCCCGGAATTCTATGACAACAAAGGCCCCGCCCTCACCGAGCGCATCGTCTGGAAAGTGGTCCCGGAAGAAAATACCGCGGTCGCGGCGATCCTCTCCGGCACCAGCGACATCACCAACGTGTTTCCCTGGTCGGCGGTAGGAAAAGCGCGTGCCAACAAGAACATCGGCATCGTGCAGCCGCGCGCTTTCGGCTGGATGGGCTTCATCGGCATGCGCATCGCGCGGCCCCTGATGCAGGATATCCGGGTACGCCGCGCCATCATCATGGCCGTGGATCAGGATGCCATCGCCTCAGCCTTCTACTACGGAGAGGCCGATCCCGCGCACTTCATCGCCGCGCCGAACACGCCCGATTACGATAAGTCGATCGAACCTGAACTGCTGAAATTCGATCCCGACGGCGCAAACAAGCTGCTCGACGAAGCGGGCTGGGTGAAGAAGTCCGACGGTTTCCGATACAAGGACGGAAAGAAGCTCGCCCCGGTGCTGGTCGGCCAGGACAACACGGTTTGGCGCGAGCGACTGGAGGCGGTTCAGGGCATGCTTCGGGACGTGGGCGTGGACCTCCAGCTCCAACTCTGGGAGCCCACGGTCAGCTACGGAAAGATTGGCCAGGACGATGTCGATATGTGGTCGCTGTTCGCGTCCTATTCGTCCATGAGTGACATCATCAGCAAGTATTTTCCCGCCAGGCAGCATTATTCGTCTTTCAAGAACGTGCCGGACCAAGCGGAGGAGCTGACAAGGCTTCTAGGGGCTGGCCGCTCCGCGCTCACGCAGGAGGAGCGGTTCAAAAATCTGTCAAAGGCCCAGCACCTCATTGTCGAGATGGCGCTGTGGATCCCGCTCGTCCATGAGCGCGAGCTGATCATCTACAACAAGACCAAAGTCACCGGAGTGAAGCCGCACAGCCTCTACTCCGCCGGCCTCTACAAGGGACTCGACCTGAAGCCGCTCTGAGCCGCGGCCGTGCGCCTCCGCCCCCGCGGCGGAGAGGGCGACTTCACCTCCGGGCGGCCGTCATCCGCCGCCCGGTTGATGGCGCGGGGTGCTTCCGAAAAGGGGCGCGCCGACGGACGGAGGATTGGGCGGCATGCTTCGTGTCATCGTGAAACGGCTGATGGTCTCGATCCCGGTGCTCCTGGGGGTTCTGTTCATCGGTTTCATGCTGCTGGTGGTGGTTCCGAGCGACCCTGCTGCGATCATCGCCGGCGAGGGGGCCACGCCGGAGATCCTGGCCGGCCTGCATCATGACCTCGGTCTCGACCGGCCTGTCATGGAGCGGTTCGCTCTGTACATCGCACGGGTGCTTCAGGGGGATCTCGGTAAATCGGTTCTGAACAGGGCGCCGGTCATCGACGAGCTGTTGCGCACCATCGGCCCGACGGCGGAACTGATGTTCTGCGCGATGCTTGTGGCGGTCCCGCTCGGCATCGGCATGGGCACGCTGGGTGCGGTCACGCGCGGGCGTTGGATCGACCGGGTGGTGATGATGGTTTCCGTGGCCGGGCTTTCCATGCCTGGCTTCATGATTGCCCTGCTCGGCATCGAATATTTCGGGCTGCAATGGGGGCTGTTGCCGTTCCAGGGGCGCGGCGGCCCGCTATGGACCTGGGACGGACTTGCCCACATGGTCCTGCCTGCGGTCTCGCTCGGCTCCATCCTCATCGGACCCATCGCGCGCATGACGCGCACGTCCATGCTGGACGTGCTGGGCCTCGACTTCGTGCGGACCGCCCGCGCCAAGGGACTGGGGGAAACGCGGGTCGTCCTGAAGCACGCCTTGCGGACCGCGTTGATCCCGGTCGTCACGCTCATCGGTTTGCAGGCGGGCTATCTGCTCGGCGGCGCGGTGGTGACCGAGACCATCTTCGCATGGCCCGGCATCGGCCGGCTCGCGGTGAGCGCGATTACTTCCAGCGACTTTCCGATGGCGCAAGGCACGATCCTGATGCTCGCGCTCTCCTTCATCATCATCAACCTGATGGTTGATCTCATTTACTCCTGGCTCGACCCGAGGATGCGGCAATGACCGACCAGAACGTCGCGCTCCCCGCCCTGGTGCCGGCGGACGCCTCGCGCGGTCGCCAGCTTCTGCGGCGTCTGCTGCGGGACAAGATCGCGCTCTTCATGCTGGTGCTGCTGGTGGTCATCGTGCTGGCCGCCGTATTCGCGCCGTTCCTCACTCCGTTCGATCCCTACCGGACCAGTCTGCGCTCCCGCAACATGCCGCCCGATCTTGTGCATTGGCTGGGCACCGACGAGCAGGGCCGCGACCTGGTCGCTCGGGTCCTGTTCGGCATTCGCCTCACGCTGGCGTCCGGTTTCACCAGCCTGTTCCTGGGCGGCTTCACGGGCACGATCATCGGCGTGACCGCGGCCTATTACAAACGGGCTGACAACCTCCTGATGCGCGCGATGGATGTCTTGCTCTCGTTCCCCGCAATCCTGCTCGGCCTGGCGATCGCGGGCATCTGGGGGCCGGGCACCTGGGGGATCATCTTTGCGCTCGCGATTTCCACGATCCCTCCGGTGGCGCGCGTGGCGCGGGCCGCGGCGCTCGGTGTGGTGAACCAGGACTATCTGGTCGCGGCGCGCGCGCTCGGGCTCGGGGACTTCGCCATCCTGCACCGATACGTGCTGCGCAATTGCGCGACTTCGGTGCTGGTCTACGTGACCTTGAGGTTCGGGCAGGTGATCCTGCTCGGGGCGTCGCTGAGCTTTCTCGGCCTCGGCGCGCCGCCGCCCAGCGCGGAGCTTGGCACGATGGTGAGCCAGGGCCGCTCGCTGCTTTTCACCGCGCCCCACGTGGCATTGGTGCCGTGCTTCGCCCTGTTCCTGATCGTGCTCGTGCTCAACGTTCTCGGTGATGCCGCGCGCGACATCTTCGACCCGAAGGTCCAGCAATGAACATGGTCGATCCGAAGCCGACCGCCGCAATCATGGCAGCCGAGAGCGCCGCAATGGCTTCCGAAGCCGCGCCTGCCGAGGAGCCGCTGCTGCGGGTCAACCGCCTGCGCACCTCGATTGCAACCGAACGCGGCCGCATGACGGTCGTCAACGACGTCTCGTTCGAGGTGCGGGCGGGGCGCACCCTATGCATCGTCGGTGAATCCGGCTGCGGCAAGAGCATCACCTCGCTCTCGGTCATGCGCCTGCTGCCAAAGCCGCAGGGCCGCATCGATGCCGGCAACATCACCTTGCTCGGCCGCGACCTGACCACGCTGACCGAGCACCAGATGCATGCGGTGCGCGGGCACGAGGTCAGCATCGTCTTCCAGGAGCCGATGACGGCGCTCAACCCCGTCTACACCATCGGGGATCAGATCACGGAGGCGTTGCTGGCCCACGAGCGGTGCGGACGGCACGAGGCGCGCAGCCGAGTTATCGCGGCCTTGCGCGAAGTCGGGATACCCGACCCCGAACGGCGCATCGACACTTTTCCGCACGAATTGTCCGGTGGCATGCGCCAGCGCGTGGTCATCGCCATGGCCCTGATCTGCCGGCCGAAGCTGTTGATCGCGGACGAGCCCACCACCGCCCTCGATGTGACCGTGCAGGCGCAGATTCTGGAACTGTTTCGCCAATTGAGAGATAGCCACCGCATGGGCCTCATGCTGATCACCCACGATCTCGGGGTGGTGGCGGAAATGGCTGACGACGTGATGGTGATGTACGCCGGCCGTGTGGTCGAATCCGGCCCGGTTGCGAGCATCTTCAATAATCCGCAACATCCCTACACCATAGGATTGCTTGGCTCGCTCCCCAAGATCACCGAGCGCCAGGGGCGTCTCTCGATCATCCCCGGCACCGTGCCGAACCTCATGGCACCTCCCTCGGGCTGCTGCTTCCATCCCCGCTGTCCCCTCAGCACGGAGCGCTGCGTGGCAGACGCGCCGCCGCTCGCCGTGGTGCGCGGCCCGCATCGTTCCGCCTGCTGGCTCGCGCCGCTGGATTGACGCCGCAAGGACACCCCACCATGCGAGACGAAGCCCCCATTCTGCAGGTCCAGGATCTCGCCCGGCATTATGCCATGCGCGGGTCCGCCGCCGTGAAAGCCGTGGACGGTGTATCGTTTGATATCGCCATCGGGGAGACTCTGGCGCTGGTGGGCGAAAGCGGCTGCGGCAAGTCCACGCTTGCGCGGATGATCATGGCGCTGGACAAGCCCACCGGCGGAAAGGTGCAGTTCCAGGGCACCGACCTGTCGCGTCTTTCCGCCCGGCATCTCAATCGGCTGCGCCGCAAATTCCAGATCATCTTTCAGGATCCCTATTCGTCCCTCAATCCGCGCATGACGGTGCACGAGACCCTTGCGGAGCCGCTGCGCCTGCACCGCATCGTGCCTGCGGAAGCGATTGCGGGGCGGGTGGCCAAATTGCTGGAGTGCGTGGGGCTGACCACCGCGCAGGGCGGGCGCTATCCCCATGAGTTCAGCGGCGGCCAGCGCCAGCGCATCGGCATCGCGCGTGCGCTGGCGTGCGAACCGCAGTTGATCGTGTGTGACGAGCCGGTGTCGGCGCTGGACGTCTCAGTGCGCGCGCAGGTGCTGAACCTGCTGCAGGATCTGCAAAACCAGTTCGGCTTCTCCTATTTGTTCATCTCCCACGACCTGTCTGTGGTGCGCCATATCTCGCACCGGGTGGCGGTCATGTATCTGGGGCGGCTGGTGGAGATCGGTCCCACGGAAAACGTGTTCGAACGGCCGCTGCATCCCTATACGCAGGCGCTGCTGTCGGCCATTCCGGTGGCGGACCCGGATGTGCCGCGCTCCCGGATCGCTTTGCGGGGCGAATTGCCGAACCCCACCGCGCAGCTTTCGGGCTGCAAGTTCGCCCCGCGCTGCGCTTATGCAGACGGCCTGTGCGTCGCCGAAGTCCCGGTGCTGGAAGACAGCGGCGGGCCGACGACGAGCGCCGTGGCCTGCCATCATTGGCGCGAGCTTGCGGTGTTCGATCGTGGCTTGAAGCAGGAGCGCGAGATGCCGGGCTACATGGCCGATATCATTGCCCGCATGTCGCCGCGGCCGGCATGAGCAGGCAAGGCCCGCATCCGATGCCGGTGCCGGCCTCAGGTGTGAGGCTCGCCCTTCACGCTGGCGACCACCCAGATCACCCGTGCCGATCCGCCGCCCTGGTTTTCGAAGCGATGGGCGATGTCGCTCGGAAAGCGAAAGCTGTCGCCCTCGTTGAGGACATGCGGCTCGTTGTCGAGCCAGAGCCGCAGGGTGCCGGCGATGACGACGCCGGCCTTTTCGCCGCGATGGCTGTAGAATTCCGAGCCGGACGTCCCGCCCGGCTTGACCGAGAGTTCATACAGCTCGATCAGCCCGGGGCCCTCGGGGGTCAGCAACTCCTTATAGATGCCGCTCGGAGTCAAGGTGAGCGCACCGCGCGATCCGCGCCGGACGATATATTCGGATTCCGCGGGATCATCGCTGTGGGTGGGTGTGAAGAACCAGGAAATCGGAACATCCAGTGCCGCGCCGAGCACCCGCAGGGAGCGTACCGAAGGCGTGGTCAGGCCACGCTCCAGCTGGCTGAGCATGCCGACGGAAAGGCCGCTCTCCTCCGACAGGCGCTCGATGGAGAGCTTGCGCTCCTTGCGCAGGACGCGGATGCGGGAACCGATGCGACGGTCTTCCTCGGCGTGCATTCCTCCAGCTTCGCCGGCAGCGCCGCTCTCCGGCTCGCGCCCCGCTGTCTTGCCGATGGAACTCATACCCTCTCTCCACGCCCAAAAACATATCGACTTTTATGCAGCTGTTCTGACGCTTTACAACATCAAACATAAAAATGAACGGAATGTCCAAAATAATCATTATTTTACATAAGTTTATCTATTCCAAAACCAGCCCCGCCGCGCCGCGCGCGACACTATCCTGGAGTTTCCGGTGACTTACAGCATCGTTGCAGCCTGCCCGGCGACCGGCCGCGTTGGTATCGCTATCGCAAGCCGGTCCATCGCCGTCGGCTTCACACAAATCCACGTGGTCGGCAAGGTCGGTGCCCTCGTCCGCCTGGGCAAACGGGACGATCTCACAACCCGCACGCTGTTCAAGCTTCTGGAGCAGGGCGTACCGCCATCCGCTGCCGTTGCGCTGAGCGGCATCGAGGAGCGGGCGCATCTGACGCGACACGTCGCGTTGATTGACGCGGCCGCGCGGACGGCGACCTGGGAAGCGCCCGCCACGAGCCCCTGGTCGGGCTTCGTCACCGGCGACGGCTTCATTGCCTCCGGCGAAGGTCTCGCGGGTGAGGGCGTCATCAAGGCCATGGCGGATGCCTTCGCCGCAGGAGGCGGTGCGGATTTCGACGCGCGGTTGCTTGAGGCGCTGGAAGCGGGTGCGGCGGCCGGCGGCCTCGCTGGCCTTGCGGAGCGTTCGGCGGCCTTGGTGGTGCATGGCACAGGGGTCCATTCCGAATTGGACCTGCGCGTGGACCTGCACGAGGGCGCGATCGCCGAACTGCGGGCGGTGTTCGATTTCTACAAGCCGTACGAAGCCTTCTATCGGCTGCGGAGCGAGAACCCCCGCCAGACGCCGCCGCAGGAAGCTTTCATGGCCACGCTGGCCGCCACGGCCGATTGAGGAGCGTAGGATGACCTATTCGATCGTCGCGAGATGCGCACGCACGGGACAGCTCGGCGTTGCCTCCGCAACCTTTTCCCTGGCCTGCGGGGCTCGCAACGAAGGGGCGCGGCCCGGGGTCGGCGTCAGCCGCACGCAGGCCTTTCCGAAACGCTCCAATGATCCGCTGGTCCTGAATATTCTTCAGCTTGGATTTGGCCCCAGGAAGGCAATGGAGCTCGTCGCCGAGAACGATCCCGATTTCGAATATCGGCAGATGGGCATTGTGACGCCCGATGGGAGTGTCGCCATGCATACGGGCAGCATGGCCCGGCCGTGGGCGGGGCATCGCACAGGCGAAGACTTCGCCGCTTTCGGCAATATCCTGGTGGGGCCGCAGGTGATTGACGGCATCGTCGCGGGATTTCAGGCGGAGCCCGCCGAGGATCTTGCGGAACGCCTGCTTCAGGCCATCGAGGGCGGGCGGGACGCAGGCGGGCAAGTCGGGGTCTCCGGCCATGTCACCGAGCGGTCCGCCTGGGTCCGCATCATCGATCGCGGTTTCACGCCCCTGCTTGATCTGCGGGTGGATGTCCACACGTCGGCCGTCCATCACCTGCGCCACATCTATTCCGAATTCCTGGCAGAACAGGGGAACTAGGGCACGCCTGGACTTCGCGCGCGCCCGGCCAGCCATCCGTGATGCAGCTGGCGCTTGGCGGTCCCTTGGAGAAAAGAAAGGCGACGCGGGGTTCCGCGTCGCCTGTCCAATCGTCGGAGGCGGTCGAGATCGGTTCGCGGCCGCGCCATCCCCGGACGCGTCCGTCAGTTTCTCACGGGGAAGCTCAGCGGGCTCATCTCTTGTGCGGTTCGCCCATGCGGATCCCACTCCTGCCAGCCCGCCCAGACCCGCTCGCCCGCCGCCTGGGCGCCTGCGCGCAGCTCCGCGAAGGAAATGCCGGGAATCTTCCCGCCTTCCATCCGCACGATGCCGTCGACGATCACCGTGTCCACATCGTCGCCGATGCCGCAATCCACGAGGCTCTTGATGGGGTCGCGCACCGGGCCGTAGCGCAGGCTGTCGCGGCCGGTGAGATCGATGGTGACGATGTCGGCCTTCGCACCGGGCGCCAGGCGTCCGAGGTCCTCACGCCCCACCGAATGGGCGCCGCCCAGCGTCGCGGCCGAAAACACCTCGGCGGCGGTGGCCGCCTTGAGGTTATGGCTGGCGATCTTGCCCATGTAGGAGGCGTTGCGCATCTGCAGGATCATGTCGCGCGGATAGGTGTCCGTGCCGAGCGCGATGTTGACGCCGGCCTTGCGGTAGGATTGCCAGCTGTTCAGGAAACGCCCGCGCCGCGCCACGTTCACCGGGCAATGGGAGATGGAGCATTGATGGCGGCCCATGATCTCCAGGTCGTGGGATCCCGAATAATTGGCCAGCGGATTATCGGCGGTGAAATTGCCGTGGCCGATGTTCAGCGTGGACGACATCAGCCCCACATGCTCCAGAAGCTCGACCGAGGTCATCTGGTGCTCGCGGATGATGTCGAAGACTTCATGGATATTGTAGGCCGCGTGGATCGCCACCGGCAGCTTGCGTTCGCGTGCCGCGATGGCGGCCTTGCGCATGAGGTCCACGGTGCAGGTCTCGATTTCGCGGGGCACGAGAATGCCGCGCACGCGCCCGTCATGCGCGCCGTCGTGACGGGCGATGAAATCGAGGGCGAGTTCGAATTCCCGCTCGCCGGCCGGCTCGTCGATGACCCGCACGAGCTTTCCGTTTTCCCCGCCCACCCAGCGGCCGCTGTCGAAGCCGGGCCCGAGATAGGCGCGGTTGCCGATCGTGCCGACCTCCTGCAGCAAGGCTTCCTGAACCTTCAGCTGGCTGCCGAACTCGATAAAGGTGGTGATGCCGTTGCGCAGCAGCTCGGCGGCGGTAAAGCGGGCATTCAGCGTCAGCGCCTCGGATGCGGCCTTGTCGTCGGGCCGCACATAGCGCACGTCGCCGCCGACGCGGGTGCCTTCGCGCGCCACGCTGATTTCCAGGAAGGGCTGGCCGAAATAATCCGGCCGCCCGACGTCGCTGATCAGCCGGTGGGAAGCGCGATGGCCGGAATGCACGTGGGTATCGATGAAGCCGGGGACCACGAGGCGGTCCCTGGCGTCCATCTCCACGTCCACGTCGCCGTCGAAGCCCTCGCCCACAAACAGGATCGTGTTGCCTTCCCAGACCAGTTCGCCGTTCCGCCACAGCGTATGACCCGTGCCGTCATGACCCACGAGCCAGCCGCAGGTCATGCGGGTACGTTTCTCACCCATCGATCAGCTTCCTTGTTCGCTGGTGACTTCAGGAAAAAACAGATCCTTCCAGCTCGCCGGCCGCTGCTTCAGTGTACCGATACGGGCCAGGAAGTCGGAGAGCGCGCCGCTGTTCTTGGGGGCGGTGTTGTAGGCCATCTCCGGGTCCTTGATGCATTCGACGATCAGGTCGAGCGGCAGCTTGGACTGCTCCGCCTTGAGATAGATCGCCGCCGCCTGGTCGGGATGCTCGGCGATGAAGCGGTTGGCCTCATGCATGGCCGCGAAGAAGGCGGCATAAACTTTCGGGTTCTGGGCGCGGAAGCGCTCCGTGGTCCAGGTGGCGAGCGCCGTGGTCGGCGTGCCGAACACCTCGGTGCTGGACCAGACCTTGTGGATGCCCGGCTTGCCGCGCAATTGCTGGATAAAGGGCGCGGCGAACGTGTAGCCGTCCACGACGCCGTTATTGGTGAGCAGCGCCGTGGCGCCTTCGGGGCCGGCGAGGCCGACCGTCATGGCGTTGAGCCGATCATGCTTGCCGACGCCGAATTCCCGCTCGGCAGCGATCTGGAGCATCACCGCCGGGAACGAGACCTTCACCGCCGGGAGGCCGATGCGGTCCTTGTCGGTGATGTCCGCCAGCGTCTTCATATTGGGGTTGTTGGTCAAAAGCTCATACGGCATGGCCGAGAGCGCGACGATGCCGCGCATCGACCGGTCGCCGGCGCTTTTGGTCTTGTCCCAGGCCACCATCATCGCGGTGATGCCGCCGCCGCCGATGTCGAGCGAGCCGGAAAGCAGCCCATCGCCAATATCGGGTGCGCCGGTGAAGTTATGGATGTCCACCGGAATGGGAGGGAGGCCGGCCTTCTTCAGCTCCGCATCCAGGAGCCCCGCGTCTCGCATGACGTAGACCGGAAGATAGCCGAGACCGAACTGCACGCCGATGCGCAGTGTCTGCACCTCGGCACGGGCCGGCAGAACCATTGCGGCCACCAGCAATGCACTCGCCAATAATCGCTTCATCAGCTTTCCCCTTTGCGTTCGCGTTACATGCCCCAACGGCGGATGGTGAGGTTTTCGGCGGTGCGGAACACCACACCCTCGAAGAACAGTCCGATCAGGATGATGGTCATCAAGCCTGCGAAGACGTTGGCCGTGTCCATTTCTGCGCGGCTTTGATAGATGAACCAGCCGAGCCCGCCGGAATGGGAAGACACCCCGAACACGAGTTCCGCGGCAATCAGCGTGCGCCAGGCGAAGGCCCAGCCGATACGCAGCCCGGTAAGGATGGAGGGCACGGCCGATGGCACGAGGATGTGCGCGACCAGGCCGACGCCGTGCAGACCGAGATTGCGGCCGGCCATGCGCTGGGTCTGCGGCACGGCGAGGAAGCCGGTGTGGGTGTTGAGCGCCACCGCCCAGAGCACCGAATGGGTGATGACGAACACCAGGCTGAAATTGCCGATGCCGAACCAGATCAGGGCGAGCGGGAGCAGAGCGATGGCGGGCAGCGGGTTGAACATGACGGTCATGGTGCCCAGCACGTCGCCGCCGCCGGGCACCGTCACGGCCAGCGTCGTCAACACCGCTGCGCAGGCGACGCCAAGCGCATAGCCACTGGCGAGAACTCGCAGGCTTGACCATACCCGCGCCGGCAATTCGCCGCTGAGGCAGGAATCGACCAGCGCCGAGAGGGTTTGCGAAAAGGTCGGAACGAGGAGCGGATCGTTGAGATAACGCCCGTATGCCTCCCAGATCACCGCGAATGCGATCACCACGAGCAGGCGGCGCACCGGCGCGTGATCGAGCGCGCGCCGCCACCACGGCAGTTCGCGGGCGACCGGCATGTCGTCCGGCAGCGGGGCCTGCACGTCGTTCATGATATCCGGCCGGGCCGGGGGCTCAATGGGGTGCCGGGTTTCAGGCATGGGTGCGTTCCCCGAACAGGAGGGTGTCGATCCGCCGGCGCATGGCTTCGAATCGTTCCCCGCCGCGATCGGCTTCCGTGATGTCGCGGCAGTCGATTTCAGCGCGCACGCGGCCAGGATGGGGGGAGAGAACGATGATGCGGCTGCCCACCAGGATGGCCTCGTCGATGGAATGGGTGACGAACAGCAGGCTGAAGCCGATCTCGCGCCACAGGCGGATCAATTCCTCCTGCATCTGCTGGCGGGTGAGAGCGTCGAGGGCGGCGAAGGGCTCGTCCATGAGCAGCAGCTCAGGCTGCATCGCCATGGCGCGGGCGATGGCGACACGCTGCTTCATGCCGCCGGAAAGCTCGTGCGGGTAGGCGTCGCGAAAACCGGTGAGTCGAACCGCGTCGATCGCCTCCAGCGCGCGGGCCTTCGCCTCCTCGGCACCAAGGCCGGCACCTTTGCGCAGCGCGAACGCCACATTGCCCAGCACCGATTTCCACGGGAGCAATTGGTCGAATTCCTGAAACACCATCATGCGGTCCGGGCCCGGCGCGGTAATGGCGCGGCCGTTCAGGCGGATGGCGCCCGAGAGCGGCCGGATGAAACCGCCGACTGCCTTCAGCAGGCTGGACTTGCCGCAGCCCGAGGGACCGAGGAGAACCGTGCGCTCACCGCGATAGACATCAAAACTGATACGGTAGGCCGCCGTCACCTCGCTCCGGCGGGTTCTGTATCTGATGGTGACGTCGTCGATCTGGAGTTGCGCTTGCATGAGGCGGTCAATCAGTTTTAGTAAGTGCACTTATCATAAGATGACTTAAAGCAATGTTTATGCCAAGAACCAATTATTGCGGAGCGTGGGGGATTCGATGGCCATGACGACGAGCGTGCGGGGGAGCGGTCCGGCACCAACCGAGGAGCGCGCGGACGCGGAGACAGAATTGACGGAACGGCCGGGATTTTTGATCCGCCGCCTGCACCAGATCCACCTCGCGATGTTCTACGAGGCCTGCTCCGGCCTGAATGTGACGCCGGTGCAATCCAGTATCCTGACTGTCCTTGCGCGGCGGCAGGGCTTGGACCAGGCGGGACTGGCAGCAATGATCGGCGTCGATCGCGCCACCGTCGGCCAGGTCATTCGCAGGCTGGCGGCGCGCGGGCTTGTCGCACGCGGGAATAGCAGCGAGGACAAGCGGTTGAAGCTTGTTCATCTGACGGATGAAGGCCGCGCCTTACTCGACCAGATCGCGCCTTTGACGGCGGCCGCGCACATGCGCACTCTCGCCGCGCTCTCAGACGAGGAGCGTCAGCATTTCATGTCCTATCTGAAAAAGCTGGTCGCCGCCGACAATGAGCACGGGCGCGCCCCGCTGCGATGGGGGCCGGCTCTGCCCGAATAATGGGCGAGGGCTGATCGATTTTTAGCCTGCGGGATTGCTTCGGGGACGGCGGCCGTTCCCGCCGGCGCAATCTCAACCCGGGCGGGCGAGTTGCGGCCCCTCCCAGAGGAAGGGCCGCCCCGCCTCAATAGAGGCCGACGTTCACATTGTTCGCGTTGCGGGTCGCATTCGAAGGCGCCGCTTGAGCCGCTCCCGGCTTGGGGGCGGGGCGGGTCTTCTTCTTCGGCGCTGCTGGAGCCAGCGCTGCGACCACTTTCGGGGCACCGGGCTTGTTCATCGCGATCAGTTCGGAAACCGTGACGAATTTGTAGCCCTTCGCGATCAACGCATCGAGCACGCGCGGCATGGCGGCCACCGTGGTGGCGTGGATGTCATGCGCCAGAATGATGGCGCCCGGCCGCACATGCTTCATGATCTGATCGTAGATATTCTGGGCGTCGCGCACCTTCCAGTCCAGCGGATCCACCGACCAGAAGATCATCGTCACGCCGTACTTCTGCACCAGGTGCTGCTGGAGCGCGGGCGTCATGGCGCCATACGGCGGGCGCAGATACAGCGGCTTCTTGCCGGTCGCGGCCTCGATCGCCGCCGACGTATCCTCGATCTGCTTGTCCGCGGCGGCGAGGGTGAGCTTCGGCAGCTGCGGGTGGTTCCAGGAATGGTTGCCCACCTCGTGGCCGGCCGCCGCGACGGCGCGCACCACGTCCGGGTAGGCGGTCGCATTGGTGCCGAGCATGAAGAACGTCGCCTTGATGTTGCGCGCTTCAAGGATCTTCAGCAGCTTCGGAGTCGTCTCGGGATTGGGGCCGTCGTCGAACGTGATGGCAATGTACGGGCCGTCCACTTCCATGAAGCGGTAAGAGGTCGGCGGCGGCACGGGCGCGGCGGGCTCGAGGGCCGGACCGGCGGCCGGGGGCACGGCACCGCCCAGCACGGCCGGGGCTGGCTGGGAGCCGGTCGGTGCCGGAGCGCCGACGGGCTGGATCGGTGGCAGAGCCGGCAGGGTGGCGCGGGCCTGCGCGACGACCGTGGACGAAGACGGCGCATTGGCCTGGGGCAATGGCGGAAGCGCATTCGATGGGGTTGCGGCGATCGAGCCCGTAATGATCGGCGCCGAGGGAGGCGTCACGGACGACGCCGCCTGGGCCGCCGGGGCGGGCCGAAGCATCTGATGGGCGGCGAACCCGACACCGAGCGCGCCAGTAACCACGATTGCGGACAATGCCAAAAGCCGTTTCACGGCGCCGACTTTCTAAGTTGGAAGATCTTTATCCTAGCCAGTGTCGCTCTTCTTGTGTGGATAAATCGTGAAGCGCAAGAGGCATCGGGGCACGCGCCGTGTGCGATAAATGATTGCTGCGGCAAAAATGCGAGCTGGGCGCCATGCGGGTGTAAAGCGTCGTCAGTGTTGCAAATGCTCGCTTTTTCCCCAGCGCGGTGCCGGCAGAAGGTAGCAAGCTGCCGTCCTCGTAGCCGCAACGATCAATATTGGGGCGGCCCAGACATGCAACCCGTGTGGGTCTCTTGCGCCTGCGGGGCGGCGTGCGCGACGCCGGTCAGTGTGCGGGAGGTGCCGGGATCAGGCTCGTGCTGTCCGTACCATCCATTTACACCCTTACGGCACGCGCTTTTTTTCGAGCTTCCGCGCCAGCGTACGCCGGTGCATGCCCAGCCGACGGGCCGCTTCCGATATGTTGAAATCGGTCTCGACCAGCGTTTCGTGGATGCGCTCCCATTCCAGATTCTTCAGCGAGGTCGGCCGCCCGCTGACTGCGATGGTGGCATCTCCGTCCACCTTGTCGAAGGCGGCCTCGATGTCGTCCGTGTTCGCGGGCTTTGCCAGATAGTGGCACGCCCCGAGCTTGATGGCCTCGACCGCCGTCGCGATGCTGGCGAAACCCGTGAGCACGACGATCTTCATTTCGCAATCGTGGTGGTGCAGCGCTTTCACGCATTCAAGGCCGGAGCCGCCGGCAAGCTTGAGGTCCACCACCGCATAGCCGAGCGAGCGGGTGGCGAGAAGCGCCTGGACGCCTTCGAGACGGTCGCTCACATGGACCTCGTAATCCCGCCGCTCGAACGATCTGCGCAACGCCTTCGCGAAGGCCGCGTCGTCCTCAACGATCAGCAAGACGCGCTTATCGTCCATCATTCACTCCCAGCGAGAGCGCGGCCAGCGGCAATGTCACGGTCACGGCCGCGCCCCCTTCGGGATCGTTTTGCGCGGTGACCCTCCCCCCGAGCTTGCGCACCACGTTCACCACCAGAAACAGGCCGAGGCCCCCGCCGGGCCGTTTTTTGCTGGATCGGTAGGGCTTGCCGAATTCGGCCAGCATGTCCGGTTGAAATCCTGGCCCGGCATCGTGGACCTCGATGAGGAAATCGTTTGCGCGCTGCAGCACCGTCACGCCCACCCAGCTCGGCGAGGCTTCCAGCGCATTGTCGAAAATGTTGAAGATGACCTGCTTCAGGGCGGGATCGGAAATGATCGCCGCGTCCGAGACGATGGCGTTGCGATAATCGAGCAGGGGCGGGGAGCGGCTGGAGCGCCATTCGTCGACCAGTTCGTCGAAGAAGGCGCTTGCGGTGGTGCGCACCGTGCCTTCGCCGCGCGCCTCGCCGGAGGACATGAGGATGTCGGAAACGATGGTCTTGCAGCGGTCCAGCTGGCTCTGCATCTCGTCGAGCTCGTCGGCGAGTTCCGGATCCGCCTTGAAAGCCTCCACCCGCCGCCAATCATTCAAGATGACGGAGAGCGTGGCGAGGGGTGTCCCGAGCTCATGGGCGGCGCCGGAAGCTAGCAGGCTCAACCGCACGATGTGATCTTCCTCCGCTGATTTCTGCCGCAGATCCGCGAGATGGGAGTCGCGCGCGCGCAGGTTTAAATTGATGCGTGTGATGAACAGCACCAGCAGGCACGCGGCCAACAAGAAGCAGACGAACATGCCCTGAATGTGGAGATCCAGCAGCCGAGGGTGCGGCTCGTGAGTCGCCAGCGAGAGCTTGCGATAGGTTGTCGTGAGCCAGAGATAGCCGCCGCAGGCCATGGCCACGAGAAACCAGGCGGACCATGCCTCGAGCAGCACCGCGCCCAGGGTGATCTGCAACAGATAGAGGGAGATGAAGGGGTTGGCGGCGCCCCCGCTGAGATAGAGCTGCGCCGTGAGGGCGGCGACGTCGAGCATCAGTTCGAGGAACAGCTCGGTGTTCGTCACCGCCTCCGATTTGAGATGGCGCAGCACGCTGACAAGGTTCAGCCCGATCAGGAACAGCATGACCGCGGTCAGCTCAGCCAGGGGCAGATGGATGTCGAACCAGAATTTGACGATAAGGATCGTCACCACTTGCCCGACCACCGCGAGCCAGCGCAGCTGGATGAGCAGCAGCAGGTTTTGCTTGTTGGCCGTGTCGCGGATGGAGGCCGTCATGTTCCTGACCAGGTGTCCTTCGTCCCGGGATCTTCAGATGAAGACAAGCCCGGCCGTGACCATGATCGCCAATCCGAACCAGGTCAGCGCATAGATCAGGTGATTGTTCGGAAAGTCGATGATCGTCAAGCCGCCCTGCGGCCCCGCGCCGGGGCTGGCCTCGGCATCGATGAAATAAGGCGCGGTGTCGGAGAGGCCGCGCTTGGCGGCGATTGCTGCGACGTCGCGCGAGTACCAGCGATCGGTGTCCGGGTCGTTGGCGCGCAGAAAGCCACCCTTGGGCTCGCTCATGCGCACGAGGCCGACAACCACCGAGGGATCCGCGGTGCGTCGCGCGGCCCGCGCCTCTTCCGCCGGCACGAAGCCCCGGTTCACCAGAACCGTGAATCCCTGGTCGGTCTTCAAGGGGGTGATTACCCAGAAGCCGCCGCCGCGTTCCGTCACGGCTTTCACGAGGGTTTCGTGATCGTTGAGGAAGGTTCCGCCCGCACGCACGCGCCGATATTCGTCGGCGGCCGCCGACATCGTCTTCCAGGCCTGGGGGCCGGGTGCCGCGACCGGCTGCGCATGGACCCGCGCGTCGATGCGCTCGATCAGATCGAGCTTCCAGGCCCGCCGCTCCAATTGCCAGATCCCCAGTCCGACCAGGAGCGCGCAGAGCGCCACTGCCAGGAGCCGAAGCACAAGGCGCACGGCTTGTGAGCGTTCGGGATGGGGAACGGCTGTCGTTCCGTAACCCTGATCCCGTTCGCCAACCTCCTGTCCGCGCACGGCCGATCGCTCCTTCGCGCCGGCCTGCGTGGTCACGGCATCTGACGCATGTCGTGGACCGGCATCATGTTCGCATTGAGATGGTACATGACCCACAACGAACCGCTGAGCGCGATGACCACGATGATGATCGTGAACATCAGCGCCATCATGCTCCAGCCGCCTTCCACCCGCGTGTTCATATGCAGGAAGAAGATCATGTGCACGACGATCTGAATCGCCGCGAACGCGGTGATGGCGATCGCGGTCAACTGGTTGTTGCCGAGCGCGCCGCTCATCACCAGCCAGAAGGGAATGGCGGTGAGGATGACGGACAGGCCGAAGCCGATGCCGTAGCTCTGCAGCGAGCCGTGCGCGTGATCGTCGTGGTGATCCGCGCCATGGCCGTGCTCGGCGGCGGCGCCCTGCTCGTGGTGCGCGTGCGCGGTCATCGCAGCATTCCCATCAAATAGACAAAGGTGAAGACGCCGATCCAGACCACGTCCAGGAAGTGCCAGAACATGCTGAGGCACATGAGCCGGCGGCGGTTGGCGGGGATGAGGCCGCGCTGGCCCACCTGCACCATGAGGGTCACCAGCCAGATCAGGCCGAACGTCACGTGCAGCCCGTGGGTACCCACCAGGGTGAAGAAGGCGGAGAGGAAGGCGCTGCGCTGGGGCGTCGCGCCCTCGTGGATCATATGCGCGAACTCGAACAACTCGATGGACAGGAAGGCCAGGCCGAACAGGGCGGTGACCACCAGCCAGACCTGGACCTGCCCGATCCGCCCCCGCGCCATCGCCAGCATGGCGAAGCCATAAGTGATGGAGGAGAACAGCAGCATCGTCGTGTTGAGTGCCACGAGATTGAGGTCGAAGAGATCCTTCGGCCCCGGTCCCGCGGCGTAATTTCCGCCCAGCACGCCAAACGTGGCGAACAGCATCGCGAAGATGAGACAATCGCTCATCAGATAGATCCAGAACCCGAGGGCGGTGCTGCCCCCGTCCGGATGGGCGTGCTCGTCGACTTCGTAGAAAATCGGCGCGGCGGCGCTGTCTGAGGTGGTTGCGAGCGTCATGGCGTCACCTGCGCGACCAGAAGGCGGGTGCGCTCTTCTTCGGTCCGGATCACGTCTTCAGCGGGGATGGAGAAGTCGCGATTGTAGTTGAAGGTGTGGGCGATGGCGATGCCGAGCAGCGCCACGAAGCTCACCGCCGCCAGCCACCAGATGTACCAGATCAGGGCAAAGCCCAGCGCCACGGCGCATGCGGCGAGGAGGATGCCGGCCGGGGTGTTGCGCGGCATGTGGATGGGCTTGAACCCTTCCAGCGGGCGCTTGTAGCCGCGCTGCTTCATGTCCCACCAGGCATCGCCATCGTGGATCACCGGCGTGAAGGCGAAATTGTAGTCCGGCGGGGGCGAGGAGGTCGCCCATTCCAGCGTGCGGCCGTTCCAGGGATCACCCGTGACGTCGCGCAGCTGCTCGCGCTTCAGGATGCTGACGCCGATCTGCACCAGGAAGGAGAGGATGCCGAGCAGGATCAGGAACGCACCGAAGGCGGCGATGATGAACCAGATCTGCAGGGACGGATCGTCGAACACCCGCAGGCGGCGCGTCACGCCCATCAGGCCGAGCACATAGAGCGGCATGAAGGCGAAGTAGAAGCCCACCACCCAGAACCAGAACGACATCTTGCCCCAGAACGGGTCCAGCTTGAAGCCGAACGCCTTCGGCCACCAATAGGCGATGCCGGCGAACATGCCGAACACCACGCCGCCGATAATGACGTTATGGAAATGCGCGATCAGGAACAGCGAGTTGTGCAGCACGAAGTCGGCCGGCGGCACGGCGAGCAGCACGCCGGTCATGCCGCCGATCACGAAGGTGAGCATGAAGGCCACCGTGTACATCATGGGCAGCTCGAACTTGATGCGCCCGCGGTACATGGTGAAGAGCCAGTTGAAGATCTTCGCGCCGGTTGGGATCGAGATGATCATGGTCGTGATTCCGAAGAAGGAATTCACGCTCGCGCCCGAGCCCATGGTGAAGAAGTGATGCAGCCACACCAGGTAGGACAGGATGGTGATGACCACTGTCGCGTAGACCATGGATGTGTAGCCGAACAGGCGCTTGCCGGAGAAGGTGGAGGCCACCTCCGAGAACACGCCGAAGGCCGGCAGGATCAGGATGTACACTTCCGGGTGGCCCCAGATCCAGATCAGGTTCACGTACAACATCGGGCTGCCGCCGAAGTCGTTGGTGAAGAAGTTCATGCCGAAATAACGGTCCAGCGCCAGCAGCGCCAGCACCGCGGTGAGGATCGGGAAGGAAGCGACGATCAACGCGTTGGTGCAGAGCGAGGTCCAGGTGAAGATCGGCATCTTCATCAGGGTCATGCCGGGCGCGCGCATCTTCACGATGGTGCATATCAGGTTGATGCCGGACAAGGTTGTCCCGACACCCGCCACCTGTAGCGCCCAGATGTAATAATCTACGCCTACGTCCGGACTGTAGGAAATGCCGGAAAGCGGGGGATAGGCGAGCCAGCCGGTCTTCGCGAATTCGCCGACGAACAGCGACATCATCACCAGGATCGCGCCGCCCACGGTCATCCAGAAGCTGAAATTGTTCAGGAACGGGAACGAGACGTCGCGCGCGCCGATCTGCAGCGGCACCACATAGTTCATCAGCCCGGTCACCAGCGGCATGGCGACGAAGAAGATCATGATGACGCCGTGGGCGGTGAACACCTGGTCGTAATGGTGCGCGGGCAGATAGCCATCCGATCCGCCGAACGCCAGGGCCTGCTGGAGGCGCATCATGATCGCATCGGCGAAGCCGCGCAGAAGCATGATGATGCCCAGCACCATGTACATGATGCCGATCTTCTTGTGGTCCACGCTGGTGAACCATTCCTTCCAGAGATAGCCCCAGAGGCGGAAATAGGTGAGCGCGCCGAACACCGCGATGCCGCCCAGGGCCACGGCGGCGAAGGTCGCCACCAGGATCGGCTCATGGAACGGAAAGCTCTCCAGCGTCAGCCGCCCGAAGATCGGACTGACGGGCGTCGAGAATGCGGACATGGCGGATTGAGACACGGCGGATGCAGACATGGCGTCTCGCGTCAGGAGTTTGAGGGCCGGCGGGCGGCGGGCGCGAGAAGGTCCGCCGGGGCGCTGATGGGCGTGAAGGAAGGCACGGGAAGTCCCGCACCGAGGATGCGAGCGGGGCCGGTGCCTTGGCGCGGCGCCGATTGGCGCGGCGCGAGCGCTTCGGCGCTGGCGCCGGCCGCGGCGAGGTCTTCCGGCGAACAGATGCCGACCACCATCGCGGCGGCGCCGCCGAACACGGTGCCGCGCCGGGCGAACTTGTCGTAGGTGAGCGGCAGCACGTTGTTGATGCCGGCCATGCCCAGCCCGCCCTTGGCGTCGATGGCCATCATCTCGCTCATGCACATCTTGCCGGGTTCCACGCACAGATTGAGGATGGCGTTGAACAGCGCCGGGTCGACATGGGCGTAGCGGGTCACCGGCACGTTCTGGCTCGGCTTTTCAAGTTCCAGATAGGCCGCGCGGGTCAGATCCCCGCCGCCAGCCTTGGCGCTGGCGAGCCAGGTGTCGAAATCGGCGGGGGACTGGCCGAGGAAGCGGAAATGCATGCCGGAGAAGCCGGCGCCGCTGTAATTGGCGGAGAAGCCACGATAGGTGCCCGCCCCGTTGATCACCGCGTGCAGGCGCGTCTGCATGCCCGGCATGGCGTAGATCTGCCCGGCGAGCGCAGGAATATAGAAGGAGTTCATCACCGAGGACGCGGTGATGCGGAAGGAGATCGGGCGATCCACCGGCGCCGCGAGCTCGTTCACCGAGGCGATGCCGTATTGCGGATAGATGAACAGCCACTTCCAATCGAGCGCCACAACTTCGACTTCGAGCGGCTGCACATTCGCGGGGACCGGCTGGTCTTCCGCGATCCGATCGATGGGGCGGTAGGGATCGAGCAGGTGGGTGCCCATCCAGGTCAGGGCGCCGAGGCAGATGATGATGAGCAGCGGCGCCGCCCAGATCACCAGCTCCAGATGGGTGGAATGGTGCCATTCCGGCTCGTATCGCGCCTCGGTATTGGACTGGCGGTAGCGCCAGGCGAACAGCACGGTGAGCGCCATGACTGGAATGATGATGACCAGCATCAGGACGGTCGAGATGATGACCAGATCACGCTGCTGCCAGGCCACATCGCCCGCCGGATGCAGCACGGTAAAGTTACACCCGCTCAGGAAGGCCATGAGCGGCAGCAAGGCGAGGACGCGGAAGCGACTCAATACAGCACCTGTCACGCACGTGGTGGGCTCGCCGCATCGCTAGCTGCACTGCAACACGAGCGACATTGGACAATTTGCCCAATGCCGCAACGCACACTAGCGGGGGAATAAGGAGCCTGCGGCAGGCTGCTTCCCACCGGGACTGGACTGGCGTATGAAAAGCAACTTCATACTGGTGCGAAGATCATGGCGGATGCGTCATCGACGATGGAACGGGACGCGAGGCAGATCAATGCCGGCCATGGCGACGTGGACCCCGGCGAGATTGCCATCGGTGTCATTATTGGTCGAACCTCTGAGTTTTTCGATTTCTTCGTTTACGCAACGGCGGCCGTGCTGGTCTTTCCGAAGCTGGTGTTTCCCTATGTGGATGCCCTGACGGGAACGCTCTATTCCTTCGCGATTTTCGCCCTCGCGTTCATTGCGCGGCCCTTCGGCACTGCACTCTTCATGGCCATCGACCGGGCCCATGGGCGCGGCGCGAAGCTCACGCTCGCCCTCCTTCTGCTCGGCACCTCCACCGTCGCCATCGCCTTTTTGCCGGGCTATGAGCAGATCGGATCGGCCTCCGCTTTTGTGCTCGCGGCCTGCCGCATCGGACAGGGCCTGTCCTGGGGCGGCACCTGGGACGGGCTGGCGCCGCTGCTGGCGATGAACGCCCCGGCGGAGCGGCGCGGCTGGTATGCGATGATCCCGCAATTGGGCGCGCCGCTCGGCCTCATCGTCGCGAACGGCCTGTTCGCCTTCTTCGTCGCCAATCTCTCCCCGGAGGACTTCTTCACCTGGGGCTGGCGCTATCCGTTCTTCGTCGCCTTCGCGATCAATGTGGTGGCGCTGTTTGCCCGCCTGCGCATGGCGGTGACGCCGGAATATACCGAGCTGTTCAAGCGCGGCGAGCTGCGCCCGGCGACGGTGACGGAGACGGTGCGCGCGGAAAAGCACGGAATCATCGTCGGCGCCTTCGCCCCGCTCGCCACCTTCGCGCTGTTCCACATGGTCACGGTGTTCCCGCTCTCCTGGGTGTATCTGTTCACGAGCGAGGGGCCGGCGCGCTTCCTGGTGATCGAGATCGTCGGCGCGGTGTTCGGCATCGGTGCGATCGTCGCATCCGGCTTCGTGGCGGATCGCGTCGGGCGCCGCAACCTGCTCGGCGCGACCGCCGCCGCCATCGCGGTGTTCAGCGGTTTCGCCCCGCAATTGCTGAATGGCGGTGTGGTCGGCGAAACCGCGTTCATGGTGCTCGGCTTCGTGCTGCTGGGCCTGTCGTTCGGCCAGGCATCGGGCGCGGTGGCGTCCAATTTCGCGCGCAATTATCGCTATACGGCCTCCGCCTTGACCAATGATTTCGCCTGGCTGTTCGGCGCCGGCTTCGCCCCGCTTGTGGCGCTGTCGTTGTCGAGCAACTTCGGCCTGATCTCGGCTGGCGCCTATCTGTTGTCCGGCGCCATCTGCACGCTGCTGGCGCTGCAGTGGAACAAGAAGCTGGAGCTCGGCGGCGGCTGACCGCCTCCGCCGCGCCTTTTCGGCGGGACGCGCTCAGGCCCTGAGGGCGTCCACCGCGCCTTTCAAGGTTGTGGCCACCGCGTCTCGGAAAGCGGGAAAGACCGTCGCGACGCTGTCGTCCGGTCCGGTCCAGTTGACCGTGAAGCAGAAGGTCACGCGCGCGGCGCCCACCACCATCTGGCCCGGCAGGCAAAAGCAGTGGAAATTGGCCCAGTCGATGCTCCCGCCCTTGGCATAGGCGGCGATGCCCGGCGGCACCACCTGGGCGATGGCATCGGCCATGGAAAGGATGCGCGCGAATTCGGTGAGGCTTTCCGGCTTTGAGAAGAACGCGCCGGTGAGTGCCGTCTGATACCATTTCACCAGTTCGGTCGCGGTGCTGACCATGGTCTCATGCGCGTTGACGGCCGGGCGCGCGGGGCCGGGCATCCAGCCGGTCTCCAGCTTCTTCACGCCCTCCCAGCCGATGTCGGTGCCGAGCGGCGCGCCGGCGATGTAGGAGAACAGGCGGCGGGTCGAATCCGGGATGCGCGTCTTCGGCAGGCCGGCTTCGGCGATCAGGGCGCGCACCTTGTCGGGTCCCACCTTCGCAAGCGTGATGTCGGTGGCGGTATTATCGCTATGGGCGATCATGGCCTCGAGCACGCTGCGGGCCTGTGTGGTTCCGCTCAGATTCAGAAGCACCGGGCTGCTGGCGGAACGCACCGCGTCATCCACCGCCCATTGATCGGTCTCGGACAACAGGCCGGCTTCCGCCGCCCGCAGGGCTTGGGCCAGGATGAAGGTCTTCACAGCGCTGCCGACGAACAGCGGGGCGTCCGGGTCGCGCCCGTCCTGCCAGCTCTGGCCCGGCCCGTCGCAGACGATCAGCGCGCTCTTGGTGGCCGGGATCTTGTCGAGCAGCTTCAACCCGGCCGCCACGGCTTCGGGAACCGTGCCGGCAAAGGCGGGATGGGCGAGCGCGATGGGCGCGACCGCCGCGCCGGACAGAAACAATCGGCGATTCAAGGTCATGACGCACCCTCCGTTTGGGTGCACGGTACATGAACCCTGCGACCTGCCCAATACGGGTGGCGCGCCCGTCAGGTGCTGGCCGAGCCCAGGTCCACGGCATCGAAATAGGGCAGGAGGCCGGTCGTGGGGTGGCAGTTCACATATTCCATGTGTGCGCCTTCCAGGAGGGCGAACACTTCGTGCCACGTGACCACCTCCCGCTTCTCCTTGTAGAGGCGGTTCATCGCGATCGCGTGGCGATAGATGTCGAGATGGGTCTCGTGGGATTTCGCCCAGCGCTCCAGATGCTCCAGCGAGATGAAATAGCCGTGCACCGAGGTTTCCTTGCGCGGCGCCCCCTCCGAATCGAGATTGGTCATCACCCGCAGGGAGAGGGTGCCGGTCTCGACCGGATTGTCCACGAGATGGCCCATGCCGCGCATCAGCTTGGGTTGGAGATTGTCGTGATAGTCGGCGGTCTGCGCGTTGCCCGCGCCTTCCCAATACTGGCCGGAGCGGATCGAGATCATATTGTGGGGCGAGGTTACCCGCAGCCGCCGGCCGAGGCTCGCCGGCGTGCGGCGGGGCGGCATGCCTGCGCCATAGGGGCTTTCCAGCGTATCGATGGCGGACACCGGCATGCGATCGCGCGCGGCGCCGAAATAGCCGTTCATGGTAATGGGCTGGATGGTCGCGCCCGGCGTGCGGGCAAGCCCGATGGGATAGTTCGGCGCCGAATAGATGGTTTCATGCCGGTCATAGGGCACGCAGATGGTTTCCCGCCACAGCCCGTGCGGTCCGGCGAGCCGGGCGGGATCGCGGAACCAGGCCATGAAGGGCGAGGCCGCGCTCCAGCGGGCGTGGGCGGTCGCATCCAGCCAATAGGCGACCAGGATCGCGTTGACCGCGCCGGTCTCGTCGCTGGTGCGCATGATTTCGTGCGCGCATGGGCCGTCCACGTCGAACGAGGCGGTGAGGCGGGCGAAGAAGTCTGCCTGCTCCGTCCAGGACAGCTCTTGGCCTTGGAGCGCGAAATAATCGCTCACCAGCAAGCCGACAGGCTCGGTCCACCGCAGGGAATAGCGCGGCGCCGCCGGCTCGTGGCCGGGCGGCCGACGTTCCGGGACGATGCGCGGATAGGTGATGTGGAAAACCATGGGACGCTCGCGGGAAGGGGCATGGGCCGCGGCGTCTGGTGCGCGTCGCGGCCCAAGGATATCAGTTGAGGGTCTTGCCGTTCCAGCGCGCGGCGGCCTTGGCGGTCTCGAAGGGATAGACCGTTGCGAGATCGGCGCCGCGCCATTCCACGAAGATGGGATAGGCGGTGCTGGAGAGGCCATTGGCATCGAAGGCGGTGCAGCCGCCGGGAATGCCCTTGGCGAAACCCTCGCCGCACAGCTTCAGCGCCGCGATGGAATCGCGGATCTTGTCGGGATCGCGCGACTTGGCGGTGTCGATGGCTTTCGCCATATGTTCGAGCGCGGCGCCATACATGATGACCTCGTGGGTCATGAACGTCCCGTACTTTTCCTTGTACTTGGCGGCGAGTGCCGGGGCGAGGTCGTAATTGGCCGGGGCGATGGAGAAGACCCCGTCGGCATATTCGCCGAGCCCCTTGGCGAAATCGGGAATGATGTATCCGGCGGCGCCGCCGACGATGGGCATGTCGATCTTCTGCTGACGCATGGCGCGGATGATCTGGAGCGCGTCGTTGAAATAGGAGACGGGGAAGACGATGTCCGCCCCCGAGGCGCGCAGCTTGTTGATCAGCGGCGCCACATCGGTGATGCCGAGGGGATAGGCTTCGTCCACCACCAGCGGAATGCCGGCCTTGTTCGCCGCTTCGCGCAGGCCCTTGGCCTGGGCGGTGCCATAGGCCGTGTCCTCATAGAAGATGGCGACCTTGGTGACGGGGTCGCCGGCCTTCTTGGCCAGCGCCGCGGCGTAGTCGAATTGCGCCTGTCCGTAGGTGGTCGCCTTGGCGGAGACCTGGAAGATGTATTTGTAGCCGCGCGACGTGATCTGGTCGGCGAAGGAATGGGTGATCATGGGGATGCCGGCGCGCTCGGTCACCTCAGAAGCGGCCAGCGTCACCGACGAGACGAACGCGCCGAGCATGCCCACCACCTTGTCCTGGCTGAGCAGGCGCTGGGTGGCCGCGGCGGCCGTCGCCGGGCTGGGCACGTCGGCATAGACCAGCTCGATCTTCGCGCCGCCCAGCCCCTTGAGACCGCCGGACGCATTGATGGCATCCGCCGCCATTTCGATGCCGTTGCGGCTGTTGACGCCGAACTGGGCGTTCGGGCCGCTGAGCGGCAGGACGACGCCGATCTTCACGCTTTCCTGTGCGGCGGCGGGGGTGAGGCCGGCCAGGGAGATGCCGACGGCGATCGCTGCCGCCCGGCTCCCGCTCCAGATGTCGCGCATGTGCTTGTTCCCGTCTTTTTTGAAGGCGGGCATAGAATGGAAACGAAGTGACACAGTTGTCAATTTTTTCCGACGATAAGCGATATTTTTATCCCGATTTCTTCTAAAAAATGAGCATTTGCATGCATTTTATCGGTTCGGCGTGAAGTCGGTAAGAGGCGACAATCAGCAAGGCGACAGACCAGAAAGGCGTTATTTGGTGCTGCGAAGGCCATTTTCGGTAAGGCGGATATTCGTCTAAAAAGTCCGACACAAATAAGCCGGGGTGAAACGGGATATAGAAGATAATTTTATAGGCATGTAAAATTTATAAAAATCAATATGTTAATCGACATTGATGCGTTCTTGAGCATGGGTGCTTAATTTTCGACATATGTAAAAGATTGACGAAAATTTCCGACATGTCCTAGGTTCGTCCGCATCGGGTCCGAAGAGACCCTCTCCTGCGAGGTGAACATCATGTTCCAAGCGACCGTCCGCCGGCGTCTTGTTCTGGCCGGCTTTATGGGCCTGGCGATGTGCGGCACAGCCGCGGTGACGCGCGCGCTGGCTGCGGAAGACGTGGTGATCGGCGTGATCCAGCCGCTCAGCGGTCCCAATGCGCAGTTCGGCATCGGTTCGCAGCGCGGCGCCGAGCTGGCGGCGGAAATGATCAATGCGGCTGGCGGCATCAAGGCGCTGGGCGGGGCCAAGATCAGCCTCGTCATGGCGGATGTCCCGACCCCCGCGACCGCGGCCGCCGCGACCCAGCGCCTGATTTCCCAGAACAATGTCAGCGCCGTCATCGGCGCCTTTGTTTCCTCCACCACGCTGGCGGCATCCGAAGTGACGGAGCGCGCGGGCATTCCTCTGGTGACCTTCGCCTTCGCCGACCAGATCACCGAGCGCGGCTACAAATACGTGTTCCAGGTATCTCCGAAGGGCACCGTCTTCGGCGAAGCGCAGTTCAACTCCGCCATCGAGATCGCCAAGGCGGCGGGGGACAAGATCGAGAAGGTGGCCATCCTCTATGAGGACACGGCCTATGGCACCGCCCAGGCCAAAGGCCTGCGCGCGGCGGCGACCAAGGCGGGCGTCCAGGTGGTGCTCGACGAGGCCTATCCCCTCGGCATCACGGATGTTTCCCCGCTGGTGAACAAGCTCCGCGCGTCCGGCGCGCAGATGGCGTTTCCCGTGTCCTATCTCAATGACGGCCTGCTGATCATCCGCGCGCTGCGCCAGCAGCAGATCGACATTCCCGTGGTCGGCGGCGCGGCCGGCTACATCATTCCGGACTTCAAGAAGGGCCTCGGCGAATATGCCGAAGGCGTTCTGTCCGTGGCCGCCGCCTCGGGCGACCTGATCCCGGAGCTCGCCGCCAAATACAAGGAAAAGTACGGCACCTTCATCACCCACGAGGCGCTGATTCATGCGGCGGCGCTGGATGCGGTGGTGCAGGCCATCGAGAAGGCGAAGTCCAAGGACCCCGAGAAGATCCGCGACGCGCTGGCCACGCTGGATTATTGCGCCGGTTTCGCGCGCGGCGTGCCGGGCGGCTGCGTGAAGTTCGACGCCAACGGCCTCAATGCTTCGGCCTTCCCGATCATGGTGCAGTGGCGTGGCGATGAGCCGGTGACCGTCTATCCCCCGAAGGCGGCGAAGCAGAAGCCGGTGTGGGCCGGCAAGCCGGTGCCCTGAACCGCATCCCCGTCGCCGCGCCCTCTCCCGCGGGAGAGGGCTTCCTCCTTCCCATCCCGGTGGACATCATGCTGCAATCCTTGATCGACGGCATCCTTCTGGGCGGGGTCTATGGCGTCATCGCCACGGGCCTCTCCCTCGTGTTCGGCGTGTTGGGCGTCGTCAATTTCGCCCAGGCCGAATTCCTGATGCTCGGCATGTATGTGGCATGGTTCGCCTGGCGCTATCTCGGGCTCGATCCGCTGCTGGGCTCGGTCCTGTCCTTCGTCGTGGTGTTCGTCGTCGGCTATCTGGTGCAGCGGCTGCTGATCGCCCGCGTGCTGAAGGCGCCGCCGGCGGCCCAGGTGTTTCTCACCGTGGGCCTGCTGATCGTGCTGGAAAATGCCGCGCTCATGCTGTTCGGCTCGGATTTCCGCTCTGTCAGCGTGCCCTACCAGGTGCAGGGCTTCCGGCTGGGCGATATCTTCGTGGGCGCGCCCTATCTCTATGCGTTCGCCGCCGCGCTGTTCCTTTCGGCGGCCTTGTGGCTGTTCCTCGACCGCTCCTGGACTGGACGCGCCATCCGCGCGGTGGCGCAGGACCCCATGGCGGCGACGCTGACCGGGGTCGATACCCGCCTCACCTACGGGGTGGCCTTCGGCCTCGGGGTTGCGCTCACCGCCTTCGGCGGCGCGGTCATCCTGCCTTACATCACGGTCAGCCCCACCATCGGCGGCCAGTTCGTGGTGGTCATGTTCACGGTGGTGGTGCTGGGCGGGCTGGGCAGCGTCGCGGGCGCGCTGGCCGGTGGGCTGGTGGTCGGCATCGTGCAGTCGGTCTCCACCCTGTTCTTCCCCATCCAGCTCCAGAATCTCTGCCTGTTCGTCATCTTCATCGCCGTTCTCGCCCTGCGCCCGCAGGGCCTCATCAAGGGCGCCTGAGCCATGCGCGCGAAACTCACGCCGGGGCTGGTGCTCCTCCTCCTGTTCTTCGTCGCGGCCGCCCTGCTGCCGTTCTATGTGGACCCGCGCGGCCATGTGCTGCGGGTGGCCGCCATGGCGCTGCTGTTCGCGGCGCTCGCCCAATCCTGGAACATCGTCGGCGGGCTCGCGAACCAGATCTCGCTCGGCCATGCCGCGTTCTTCGGCATCGGCGCCTATACTTCGACCTTGCTCTACCTGCGGCTCGGCATCTCGCCCTGGCTCGGGCTGGTGGCGGGTGCGGCGCTTGCCGGCCTGGCGGCGGCGCTGTTGTCGCTGCCGACCTTCCGCCTGAAGGGGCATTATTTCGCCCTCGCCACCCTCGCTTTCGCCGAGGTGATGCGGGTGATCGCCAATTCCTGGGCGGGCCTCACAGGCGGGCCGGTGGGGCTGTCGATCCCCTTCGTGGGCAGCCAGCCGCTGAACTTCGCGTTCCGCGCGGTGTCGTCTTATTACTGGATCATCCTCGGCCTGCTGGTGCTGGTGTGCCTGGTGTTCCGCCTGCTGGCGAGCGGGGCAATCGGCTATCGGCTGCGGGCGGTGCGCGAGAACGAGGCGGCGGCGGAAGTGGCGGGCGTGGATACGTTCCGCGTCAAGCTCACCGCCAGCGTGATCTCGGCGGCGCTCACCGCGGTGTGCGGCTCGGTGTTCGCCCAATTCACCTTCTTCTTCGATCCCGATTCCATCTTCTCGCTGGCCGGGGTTTCGGTGCGCATGGCCATGATCGCCATCGTCGGCGGGCTTGGCACGCTCGCCGGGCCGATCATCGGCGCGCTGTTCCTGATCCCGCTGGAGGAGGCCGCGAACGCCGTCCTTTCCTCCAAGGCGGCCGGGCTATCCCAGCTCGTCTTCGGCGCCATCCTCATTGCGGCCATCCTCATCCAGCCGCGCGGCATCATGGCCTATTGGCCCAAGCGGTGGAGCCGCAGGGCCGCGCCTGCCGCCGTCCCGCATACCGAACCGGCGCTCGCCAAGGGAAGCCAGTGAGATGAACGCGCACACTCCCGTGCTGGAAGCGCAGGCCATCGCCGTGACCTTCGGCGGGCTGAAGGCGGTGGACGGCATTTCCTTCACCCTCAAGGCCGGCGAGATCGTCGGGCTGATCGGCCCCAACGGCGCCGGCAAGACCACCTTGTTCAATTCGCTGGTGGGGCTTCAGCATCTCACCTCGGGCCAGGTGCTGCTGGGCGGCGAGAAGGTCTCCGGCCTCAAGCCCCACCGGGTGGCTGGCCGGGGCATGACCAAGACCTTCCAGAACGCGGCGCTGTTTCCCGACATGAGCGTGCTGGAAAATGTGCTGACCGCCGCTTTGCTGCGCCACGATCTGGCGAGCGCCCGCGCCCGCGCCCGCGCGGTGCTGGAGCGGCTCGGCCTCGGCCCGATCGCGGAAACCGATGTCGCCGACCTCACCTTTCCCCAGAAGGCGCTGGTGGAGATGGCCCGCGCCCTCGCCACCGAGCCCAAGGTGCTGCTGCTGGACGAGGTGATGGCGGCGCTCACCCCCAGCGAGATGGACGAGGTGATGGCGGTGATCCGTTCGCTGCGCGACGAGGGGCTGACCTTCCTGGTGGTGGAGCATCACATGCGGGCCATCATGGCCTTGTGCGACCGCCTGCTGGTGGTGAATTTCGGCCGGCTGATCGCGCAAGGCACCCCGGCCGAGGTCGCGAACGATCCGGTGGTGATCGAGGCCTATCTCGGCCAGGGCGCGGCGCATGGCGCGGCACCTGGCGGCACGACTGCGGCAGGAGGCGCCCATGCTTGAGATCCGGGGCCTCAGCGCCTCCTACGGCGGACCGAACGTGCTGGAGGACGTCGCGCTCGATGTCGCGCGCGGCGAGACGGTGGCGGTGCTCGGCGCCAACACCGCCGGCAAGACCACACTGCTGCGCAGCATCTCCGGCCTGGTGGCGAAGGCGCGCGGCAGCATCGTGTTCGAGGGCGAGAGCCTGCTCGGGCGGCTCGCGCATACCATTCCCGCCCTCGGCATCGGCCATGTGCCGGAAGGGCGGCATGTGTTCCCGCGCATGTCCACCACCGACAATCTCATGATGGGCGCCTATGGCGACCGGCGCAGCCGCGACCTTGCCGCGCGCATGGACCGGGTGTTCGCCCTGTTCCCGCGCCTTGCCGAGCGGCGCACACAGATGGCCGGCTCCATGTCCGGCGGCGAGCAGCAGATGGTCTCCATCGGACGCGCGCTGATGGGCAATCCCAAGCTGATGCTGCTGGACGAGCCGAGCCACGGCCTCGCGCCCATCGTGGTGGAGGAGCTTCACGCCGCCATCGGCGCCATCAACAAGCAGGGCGTCTCGGTGCTGCTGGTGGAGCAGAACGCCGTGCTCGCCCTGTCCGTCGCCCATCGCGGCTACGTGCTGGAAGCCGGCCATGTGGTGCTGAGCGGCAGCGCGCAGGACCTGCAGGCGGACCCCGGCGTGCGGCGCGCCTATCTCGGCGTCTAGCGGCGCCCAATCTTTCAAACGGAGCGTGTCATGATTGTAAAAGCCGGCGTCGCCCAGGTGGGCGCGGTGCCCTTCGATGTCGAAGCCTCGATCGCCAAGGCCGAAGACTGGATCGCCAAGGCGGGCGCGGCGGGATGCCAGATCGTGGTGTTCCCCGAGGCCTTCATCTCGGTCTATCCGAAGGGGTCGGATTTCGACATTTCCATCGGCGTGCGCACGGTGCGCGGGCGCGATGAATTCCGCCGCTATCTCGATGCCTCGATCACCGTGCCGGGACCGGAGACCGAGCGGCTCGGCAAGGCGGCGGCCGCCGCCAATTGCTTCGTGGTTATGGGCGTGATGGAGCGCGATCTCGGCACCATGTATTGCACCGTGCTGTATTTCGGCCCCGACGGCACGCTGGTGGGCAAGCATCGCAAGCTCATGCCCACCGCCGGCGAGCGGCTTGCCTGGGGCTTTGGAGACGGCTCCACCTTGCCCGTCTTCGACACGCCCATCGGCAAGATCGGCGCCGTCATCTGCTGGGAAAACTACATGCCCATGCTGCGCATGACCATGTACGCGAAGGGCGTCTCGCTCTATTGCGCCCCCACCGCCGACGACCGCGAAACCTGGCTTCCCACCATGCGCCATGTCGCGCTGGAGGGCCGCTGCTTCGTGCTCTCCACCTGCCAGGTGGTGAAGCGCGGCGATTTCCCGGCCGAGTATCGCTGCTCCATCGATGTCGACCCCGAGACCTATGTGATGCATGGCGGGGCCGCGATCATCGGCCCGTTGGGCAACGTGCTCGCCGGCCCGGTGTTCGACGAGGAGTGCCTGCTGACGGCGGAACTGGACACGGACGAGCTTGGCCGCGCCAAGTTCGATTTCGACGTCGCCGGCAATTATGCCCGGCCCGACGTGTTCAGCCTCACCGTCAATGAGGCGCCGCAGACCGCCGTGGCCCTGAAGGGCTGAGCGGGCCGGGTTCGTTTCCTCCGCGCAATCCGCCATATTTTGCCGGCGCCGCCGCGCCGGCCGGGGCGGATTGCGGTACGGTGCCGCGAAGCACCTGAATCGCATAGGGCACCATGGATATCGAGGAAAAGCTCGCCAAGATCGGCATCACCGGCAAGCTGTTCAAGCTGTATATGGCCGCCGTGGAACTGGGCGAGGCGCCGGTGCAGGAGGTGGCGGCCCGCGCCGGCCTTGCGCGCACCACTGCCTATGACGTGCTCGCCCGGCTGGAGCAGGAAGAGCTCATCCGGGTGGAGGAGCGGCAGGGCCGCCGCTTCATCGTCGCGGAAGATCCCGTCGGCATGCTCCAGCGCCTGGAATTGCGCCGCCAGGTGCTGGGCGATCTGATGCCGCAGATCCGCTCGCTCTACAATCGCGCCAAGGGCAAGCCGCAGATCCGCTTTTACGAAGGGGAAGAAGGCGTGCGCACCGTGCTGTGGGAGACCCTCTCCTGCCAGAGCAAGGTGCTGCGCGGCATCCTCTCCATGGACGAGCTGATCGAGACGCCCGGCCTGGAGGAAATGGACAGCTACATCGCCGAGCGATTGAAGAAGGGCATCAAGCTCCAGGTCGTACGCTCCCGCCACAAGGACACCGAGCGCATCTGGCCATCCACGCCGCAGGACCTGCGGGAACTGCGCTACGCGCCCGAGAGCATCACCCTGTCGGTGACCCAATATGTCTATGACGACAAGGTCGCCATCATCTCGTCCAAGCGCGAGAATTATGGCCTGGTGATCGAGAGCGAGGATTTCGCGCGGCTCCAGACGGCGCTGTTCGAAACCCTCTGGTCGCTGAGCGCCCCAGCGGAAGAGCCGCCGCCGCGCGCTGCCGCCCGGCGCCGCAAGGGCGCCTGACCGCATGGGAAGGTTCACGCGGGCGGAATGCCCGCGTGCGCGGCCTTCAGCGCGGCGATATCGAGCTTCACCATGCCCAACATCGCGGCCATCACGCGCTGGGCCCCGCCCGGCGAATCGCTCCCGTTGCGCTGGACGTGGTCGATGCGCGACTCCGGGAGCAGGGAAACGTGGAAATTCGCAGCCTCCTCCGCTTCCCGCTCAGACCACAGGCGGGGGGAAATTTTAGACATGGCCGATCCTTTCGCTGGCATGCGGGCGAGGCCCGCGCGATTCAGCCCTGCACGAGCTGGTCGGCGGCCATGGCGGCGGTTGCCGCTTCCATGTCCATCCACATGATTTCCCAGATGTGGCCATCGGGGTCCTCGAAGCTGCGGCCGTACATGAAGCCGTAATCCTGGGTGGGGGTGGGATCTGCGGTGCCGCCGCTGGCTTGCGCCTTGCCGATCAGGGTGTCCACCTCGTCCCGGCTGTCGGCCGAGAGGCAGAGCAGCACTTCGCAGTTGGTCTTCGCGTCGGCGATGGGCTTGGAGCAGAAGGTGCGGAACTTGTCGTGGGTCAGCAGCATCACGTGGATGGTCTCGGAGAGCACCATGCAGGTGGCGGTGTCGTCGGAGAATTGCGGATTTTTCTGCCCGCCCACGGCCTCGTAGAAGGCGTTTGAACGCGGCAGGTCGGAAACGGGCAGGTTGACGAAGATCAGTTTCGGCATGGCGCTTCCCTCATTGGCACCCAAGGACGATGCGGGAAAACCGCTGCCGACAACAGACGTGAAAATAAATGCGCGCGGCCCGTCCGGCGCCGGCTGCCGCAAAATGCTGGGGAACCTCACGCTGCCGCTGTACGCGGGGCCGGGAGTATGACCACGTCATGCCGCAGCGAACCGCAGTGCCCGAGCGCGGGCGCATAAGGAGAGGCCATGGCGCGCGAGACGGTCTACATCGTCCAGGGGTTCAAGGCCGGCAAGGGCAAGCGCCTGATCGCCGATGCCCCGATCGCCTGCAAGTCGGCCGGCGCCGCCGAGCGGCTGGCGGAGCGGCTGGCGCAGACCCGCGCCGGCGTCGTCGCCTTCTCCTCCTCCGGCGATGCCGAAATGGGCGATTATGACGACGAGCCGACGATCCTGTTCAAGGTCGGCCAGTTGCCGCCGCAGTTCGCCGGCCAGGAAGGCTGAGACGGTCGGCCGAGCAAGGCTCCCGCCGCGATGCCCTTACGCGATCCGCAGCGTGTGCGGATGCGCGGGGTTTTCCGGCGCATAATCCAGCAGCACCTGCGGATCGTGGCCGGGCACGATGAGGCCGCCCGGGCCGGCCAGCGCGTGGAGCTTGCGATAGCCCTCCAGAACGTCCGGATAATCGGCGAACAGCGGGAAGGCGTCCGAGGACTTCAGATACGCGGCGAAGTGGAGCGCATCGGAGGCCAGCACCACCACGCCCTCGGGCCGGGCAATGCGAACCACCTGGAGGCCGCGCGAATGTCCGCCGATCAGGTGCAGCGAGAGGCCGTCCGCGAGCACCGCGTCGCCATCGTGAAAGCACAGCCGGCCGGCGAACAGCATGCGCACGGCATCGACGATATTCTCCACCGCGAACGGCTTGCGCATGCGGGCATGGCACATGCAGCGCCCGGTGCCATAGGCCATCTCGCGGTCCTGGATGTGGAACCGCGCATTGGGAAACGCATCGAGATTGCCGGCATGGTCGTAATGCAGGTGGGTGAGGATCACGTCCGTGATGTCGGCGGCGGCGATCCCGAGCCTGGCGAGCGCTTCCACCGGATGGATCAGCAGCGTGCGCCCGCGCGCCGCGCCCTCCGCGGGGCCGAAGCCCGTATCCACTAGGAACAGGCCGGCGGGGCCGCGCACCAGCCAGACGAAATAATCGATACGCCCGGGAGCGTCGTGGATATCCGCCTCCAGGGCGAGATCGGTTGCCGGCCGCTCGGCCGTGCCGTAATGGATTGCGAGCACGTCCCATTGGCTCATTGGCGATGTCTCCCGGCGGTCTGGTGCGGGAATGCGGGTAGCCCCCCATTCCCGAGGCGCGGCATCAGCTCTTTGCGGCTGAAAGCTGCGCGAGGAAGCGATAGATTTCCGTATGGTCCGCGCCGCGCTCCAGCGCCGACTTCGCCTCGTCCCACAGATCGGCGGTGGACTGGATCACCGGCACCGGAAGATCCAGCTGGTCCGCCAGCTCGGCGGCGGTGCGCAGGTCCTTGGCCATCAGGGCGAGCGAGAAGCCCGAGCCGAAGGTCTCGGAGATGATGAACTGCTTCATCTTCACTTCGGTGGAGTTGTTCTTGCCGGTGGAGGCATTGAGCACGTCCACCGCCACGTTCGGGTCCAACCCGAAGCGCTTGGCGACGATCACCGCTTCGGCGGCTGCGACGAGGCCCGCCGCGGAGACGTAATTGTTCAGCGCCTTCATGGCGTGGCCCGACCCCAGCGGGCCGGTGGCGAAGATCGACTGGCCCATGGCGGCGAGCACCGGACGGGCGCGCTCCACATCCTCCAGCGGGCCGCCCGCCATGATGGCGAGCGTGCCGGCCACGGCCCGGCGCACGCCGCCGGAGACCGGGGCATCGATGAGGCGCAGCCCCTTCGCGGCCAGCTCTTCCCCGAGCTTCGCCGTGCCGAGCGGCGCCGAGGAACTCATGTCGATGATCAGGGTGCCCGGCGCGAGATGGTCCGCCAGGGCGTTCGCGCCCAGCAGCACCTCGCGCACGATCTTGCCGTCCGGCAGCATGGTGATGACCATGTCCGCGCCGCGCACCGCCTCGCGCGCCTCGGCGAAGGCCGCACCGCCGGCGGCGGCGAAGGCGTCGCGCGCGGCGGGCGAGAGATCGGCACCGCGGGTCTCGAACCCGGCCTTGACGAGGCACGCCGCCATGGGCAGCCCCATCATGCCGAGGCCGATGACGGCGACCACCGGTTTGGATGTCGCCGGATCAGTCAAGACCCATCTCCTTGAGCACCTCGTTGGCGATGCGGAAGCCGTCGATGGCGGCGGGGATGCCGCAATAGACGCCGACCTGGAGCAGGATTTCGGTGATCTCTTCCTTGCTCAGCCCGTTGTTGATGGCGCCGCGAATGTGCAGCTTCAGCTCGTGCGGGCGGTTCAGGGCGCTGATCATGCCGAGGTTCAGGATGCTGCGCGAGCGGCGGTCGAGGCCCGGGCGGTTCCAGATGTTGTCCCAGCAATATTCGGTGGTCAGCACCTGCAGCGGCCAGTTGAAGTCGGTGGCGTTGTCGACCGAGCGGTTGACATATTCCTCGCCCAGCACTTCGCGGCGGGTCTGCAGGCCTTTTTCGAATTTTTCGGAACGGGGACGCGTGTTGGCCATGTGGGTATCTCCTTCTAAAAACGAATATAGGCCCGCCATCACCAGATGGAGGTGCCCCCGTCGATGGTGAGCGTGGAGCCGGTGGCGAAAGCGGACTTGTCGGAGGCGAGCCAGAGGATGGCTTCGGCGATCTCCTCCGGCCGTCCCATGCGGTGCATGGGGGCGCGGTCGTCGAGCGCCTTCTTCATCCCGGCGGGATCGGCCGACTGCGCGAACATGCGGTCGAAATAGGGGGAATGGATCGTGCCGGGCGCAACGGCGTTCACCCGGATGTTCTGGTCCACATGGTCGAGCGCCATGGCGCGCGTGAGGGCGACCACGCCGCCCTTGGAGGCCACATAGGCCGCGCGGTCGGCGATGCCGACGGCGGCCGTGTAGGAGCCGGTGTTGACGATGGTTCCGCCGCCCTGGCCCGCCATGACAGGAATGACGTGCTTGGAGCACAGGAACACGCCCTTCAGATTGACCGACATGAGGCGGTCCCAATCCGCTTCGGGAATGCTGACCACGGTGCCGGTGAAGCCGAACCCGGCATTGTTCACCAGCACGTCGATGCGCCCGAACTGGTCCAGGGTGAACGCCACGAGCGCCCGCACGTCGGCATCCTTGCTCACGTCGGTGCGGATGGCGCGGGCATTCGGGCCGAGGGCGGCGGCGGTTTCGCGCGCGGCGTCCTCATTGCTGTCGGCGATCACCACCTTCGCGCCGTCCCGCACGAACAGCGCGGCGGCGGCCCGGCCGATGCCGCTCGCCGAGCCGGTGACGATGACGACTTTTCCATCCAGTGACATGGTCTTGTCCTTACGTTTCAGGGATGCGCGGGCCGGCCGCGCGCGGGCTCAGTGCTTGCCGAGGCCGGCATCCTCGAGCGAGGAGCCGGGGAGGCTGTCGAGGGTGGAAACCTCGCCGCGCTCGATCACATAGATCCGGTCCGCGAAGGCGCGCAGCAGGCTGGGATTGGATTCGGTGATCAGCAGGGTGATGTCGCGGTCCGCGTCGCGCAGCGCCCGCAGCGCGGTGCCGTAGCGGATCGCCAGCACCGGCGCGAGGCCCTGGAACGGCTCGTCGAGCAGGATGATGCGGTTGCCGGCCATGAGCGCGCGGCCGAGCGCCACCATCTTGCCCTGTCCGCCGGAAAGGCCGGCCGCAGGCCGCTCGCGCATGTCCTTCAATTCCGGCAGCACGCTGTAGACCCGCTCCAGGCGGCGCGCGACCTCCGCTTCCGGCAGGCGCATGACCTCGGCCGGAAAACGCAAGTTCTGCTCCAGGGTGAACGCCCCGTACAGCCGCCGGTCTTCCGGCGCATAACCGATGCCGAGATAGGGCCGGCGATGGGGCGGCACCTGCGCCAGGCTGTTGCCGTCGAGCGTGACCTGCCCGGCGGTGATCTTCATGAAGCCCATGATGGACCGCAGCAGGCTGGTCTTGCCGGCGCCGTTGCGGCCGATGAGGGCGATGGTGGAGCCCTGGGGCATTTCGAGGTCCGCATGGCGCAGCACCTCGATGCCTTCGATCTGGGCGGAGAGCCGTTCGATCTTGAGCATGTCAGACCCCGATCACGTTCTTGCGCACGTCGGGATCGTTGAGCACATGCTCGGGCGTTCCTTCCAATGCGATCTTGCCGCCGGTCCACACCGCCACGCGATCGGCGTAGCGGGAGACCACATCCATGTCGTGCTCGACGAAAATGGCGGTGGTCGCGCTGTGATCCAGCGCGCGCACAAGTGTATCCATGATGGAGAATTTCTCCCGGCTGGAGACGCCGCTGGTGGGCTCGTCCATGAACACGAGGCGCGGCTTGAGGGCGAGCGCGACGGCGATGTCGATCAGCTTGCGCATGCCCTCCGGCAGCTCGCGCACCGGCCGGTCACCGACCTTGCTGAGGCCGATCACCTCCAGCATGTCGCGCATCTCGTCGGCCTTGGGATGGCGGTCGAGCCGCATCCAGGGCCGCCATGTGCCTTCGCGGGCGGAGAGCGCGAGCAGCAGGTTCTCGAACACAGTGTTGTCGAGGAACAGCTGCGGCAGCTGGAAGGAGCGCCCGATGCCGCCGCGCGCGATGGTGCGCGGGGCAAGCGGGGTGATGTCCTTGCCCTCGAAGATCACCGCGCCGGACTGCGGCTTGAGATAGCCGGTGCAGATGTTGACGAAGGTGGTCTTGCCGGCGCCGTTGGGGCCGATGATGGCGATGCGGTCGCCCGCATAGGCCGTGAGGGAGGCGCCGTCGGCGGCCACCACGCCGCCGAAGCGCAGCCGCAGATTGTCGGCCTTGAGAACGATCTGCTTCACGCGCCGGTCCTCCTCTTGCCGAAGCGCAACTGGGTCAGGCCCTGCGGCGCGAACATGATGATGGCGATGAGCGAGACGCCGAGAATGGTCTGCCAATAGTCGGCGGCGAACGCGGCGGCGTAATTGCGCACGATCTCGTAGACGATCGAGCCCGCGAAGGCGCCCACCACATTGCCCGCGCCGCCGAGGATGGCGATGAAGACGAATTCGCCCGAGCGGACCCAATAGGCGAATTCCGGCGCCACGTGGCCCGTGACGATGGCGATGACGCCGCCGCCGAGGCCGGCAAGGCAGGCCGAGACCGCATAGGCGATGTGCAGGATGCGCCCGCTCGAGACGCCGAGATATTCAAGCCGCGTCTCGTTCGACTTGATGGCCTCCAGCCCCTTGCCGAGCGGCGAGGCGAGATAGCGGCCCACCGCGAGGGCGACCACGACCACGATGGCAAGCGTGGTGTAGAACATCCAGAACTCGAACGAGACGCGCCCGAGCTTGAGGCCCGCGAGCGTGGGCCGCGCGACGTTGAGCCCGTCGCCGCCGCCGGTGATGCCGTACAGCTTTTCCAGCAGCGAGAAGGCGACCATGGACACCGCGAGGTTGATCATGGCGAAGAAGATGTCGCGATAGCGCACCGCGAAGAAGCCGAACACGATGGCGATCACGGTCGCCACCAGCGCCCCGGCCGGCAGCAGCAGCAGCGTGTCGAGCCCCAGGCGCGCCTGCACCAGGAAGGCGACGGTATAAGCGCCGGCCGCATAGAACAGGCCGTGGCCGAACGAGATCTGCCCCGCCCGCAGCAGGACCACGACGCCAAGCACCGCAAGTCCCACGCCGAGCGCGATGGTGAGCATCACCGTCGCCCAGGGAATGAAGAAGGGAACGCCGGCGACCGCGCAGAAGGCGATCGCGCCGAGCAGGAGATCGAAGCGCATCACACCTTCCTCGTCTGGAGGGTGCTGAACAGGCCCTGCGGCTTGAACAGGAGAACCACGAACATGATGAGATACGGCATGAGCACGTCGAATTCCGGGGCGAGATAGACCGCGATGGAGCGCCCGAGGCCGATCATGAGCGCCGCCACCGCCGCGCCCTCGATCTGGCCGAGGCCCGCCGTGGCGGCGACCGCGAACGAGAGGATGATCATGCCCGAGCCCATGCCGGGCACGAGCGAGGTCGAGCCCGAGGCTAATGCCCCGCCGAAGGCCGCGAGCGCGGCGCCGGCCATGAAGGTGAAGAGATAGACGCGGCTGGAATCCACGCCCATGGCCATGGAGGCCTCGCGGTCCTCGGTCACGGCGGTGACGATGCGGCCGATTCGCGTATAGCGCAGGATGAAGCGCAGCCCCAAAAGCACGCACAGCGCCACCAGCGGAATCACCGCGAGCTGATAGATCGAATAATTGATGCCGAGCACGTTCACCGTGCCGAGCAGGCTCAGCGGCGTGTTCACGAAATAGGGCTTCACGCCCCATGTGACCTTCTGCACGTCTTCCAGAATCATGAAGACGGCGAACGTCACCAGCAGCTGGAGCACCTGCTCCTTGCCATAGATGCGGCGCAGAAGCGTCGCCTCCAGGAGGCCGCCGACCACCACGCCGACCAGGATCGCGGCCACCAGCATGGCCGGATAGGAGAGCCACGGGCTCCAGCCCGCGGTCGCGATCCAGATGCCCATCGACGCCGCCACATAGGCGCCGATGGCATAGAAGCTTCCATGGGCCACGTTGACGACCCGCAGCACGCCGAAGATCAGGGAAAGTCCCACAGCGACCAGGAACACCTGGGCGCCGTAGGAGAGGCCATCGAGCATGGCCAGAAGGATGATGTCCAAGGACATGCGGACGGCCTCTCCGTTCCCTTTACTTCGCCGCGGCGAAGGTTTCGATGGACGGATCGTTCGCCATCGCGGGCTTGATCTTGCTCAGCCATTCGGCGGACTTGTCGCCGATGGGGGTGGTGACGAGGGCGCCGGGATAGATCGAGATGTTGTCCAGGATGGCGAAGGGATATTGCGGCACGCGGATGGTGGTGCCGATGAGCTGGTCTTCCAGGCCCTGATGATCCTCACGGATGGTCACGTCGCTGGTGAGGCCATGGAACTTCAGCTTCTGGAAGGCGGCGAGCAGCTGGTCCTTGGACGGCCACTGGCCGTTATTGTCCTTCGCGGCCTTCGCATAGGCGTCCTGAAGCGCGGCGATCGCCTGGGCCATGTGGAACACGGGATAGATGGGATAGGCGCCGGTCTTGTCGTGATAGCGCTTCACGAAGTCCTGGAACGCCGCGTCCTTGAGATGCTTCGGGTGCAGGAAGTAATGGTCGCCGCGGCCGCCGATGATGACGCCGGCAGGCATCGCATCGCCCAGGCGCTCCAGCGAGCTTTCGCCGAGCGGCATGACGAAGGTGCTCTGGGTCATGAAGCCGCGCGCCGCCGCCTGCTGGACGAAGGTGTCGAGGTCGCCACCCCAGGAGGTGTTCACCACCACGTCCGGCTTCAGGGCCTGGAGGCGTGAAATCTCGGTGGAATAATCCGGCGCGCCGAACTTCGGGAACAGCTCGGCGACCACCTGCACGTCCGGCTTCAGGGCCTTGAGCGCGGTGAGGAACAAGCCCCACTGGTCGCGCCCGGCGGCGTAATCCTGGTTCACGCCGGCGATGGTCTTGAAGTCCGGCTTGTTCTTCACGAGATACAGCGCCGCGGCCAGCATTTCCGCGCCGGTGTGCGCCTGGGTGCGGACCGAATACTTGTATTTATTATCCTCGAAAATGCGGGGCGAGCTGCAATCCCACAGGATGTTGGGGACTTCCAGATCCTCCGCCACCGGGCTCAGCGCCAGGCAATTGGCGCTGGAGACGGAGGCGAGCATCACCTGCGCGCCTTCGTTGAGCACGACGCGGCGATATTCCGACATCAGCTGGTTGGCGCCGGCGCCCTCGTCGATGACGATCGCCCGCACGGGCACCCCGAGGATGCCGCCCTTGGCGTTGAGATCGGCGATCAGCATGTCCGCCGCGTTCTTTCCAGGAACGCCGAAGACCGATGCCGGGCCTGACAGGAAGGTGGTGATGCCGATCACCAGCTCCTTGGGTTTTTCAACCGCGGATGCCGGGGTGATCGCGAGTACGGCAGCGCTGAGCGCTGCCATGGCGGCCTTTGCAATCATGAACGTCTCCTCCAAGAAACCCGCAGCTTGTCGCTGACCTTATGAGAAGATTGCCTGCTATCAGACAATCCGTCAACACGACAAAACGGGTTTCTTGCGCGTCGCTGTGCCGCGAGGCCGGAGGGCGCAGGCAAGGGCTTGATAAACAATGCGGAAATCAGTGCAGGCGCGCGTGCGAAAGCGGTCCAAATGCGCGAATGCCCGGCACGGGGCCGGGCATCGCGGGGGCAGGCGGTCAGCTCGGAATCGAGCCTTCAGGCCATCTCAGAAGGTGATGACGTGACGCACGACCTTGCCCTGGTCGAGCAGATCGAAGGCCGCGTTGATTTCCTCCAGCGGCCCGGTGCCCGAGAGCAGGCGGTTCACCGGCAGCTTGCCGCGCTCATAGAGGGCGATGAAGCGGGGGATGTCGCGCGAGGGCACGCAGCTGCCCATGTAGCTGCCGTGGATGGTGCGCTCCTCGCCCACCAGGTTCACGGGCGGCAGGGTGATCTGGGAATTGGGATTGGCAAGGCCCGCCGTCGCCGTCGTGCCGCCGCGCCGGGTGATCTTGTAGGCAAGATCGAAGGCGCGCACCGAGCCCGCCATCTCGATGGCGTGGTCGACGCCGCCCTTGGTCGCGGCCTTCACTTTTTCCACGATCTCCGGGTCGGTGGCGAGGAAGGCGTCGGTGGCGCCAAGCTGCAAGGCCAGGTCCAGCTTGTCCTGGGCGAGGTCGATGGCGATGACGCGGGTTGCGCCGCACGCCACGGCCCCGAGCACCGAGGACAGGCCGACGCCGCCGAGCCCGACCACGGCCACCGAATCGCCCGGGCGCACCTTGCAGGTGTTCACCACCGTGCCCACCCCGGTCATCACCGCGCAGCCGAACAGCGCGGCTTCCACGAGCGAGATGTCCGAATCGATCTTCACCACCGAGCGGCGCGAGACCACGGCATATTCCGCGAAGGCGGAAACGCCGCTGTGGTGATAGGGCTGCGCGCCGTCGTCGCAATGGAAGCGCCGCGCGCCGGAGAGCAGCGTGCCGCGCCCGTTTGCGGCGTGCCCCGGCTCGCACAATTGGGCACGCCCCTCCATGCAGGGCATGCAATGGCCGCAGGTGGGCAGGAAGCTCATCACCACCTTGTCGCCGCGCTTCAGGTCGCTCACGCCCGCGCCGACATCCTCCACCACGCCGGCGCACTCATGGCCGATGACCATGGGGGTGGGCCGCGGGCGGTCGCCGTTGATGACGGAAAGATCGGAATGGCAAAGGCCGGCGGCGGCGATCTTGACCAGCACTTCGTCGGCCCCGGGCGGATCCAGCTCGATGGTCTCGATGCTCAGCGGCTTGTTCACGGCATAGGGGCGCTCGACGGGCGAGGCGCGCAGGACGGCGGCGCGAATACGCATGGCTTCCTCGATGAACGTTTCCAGGAGAGGGGCTGCCCCGGCATTTCTGATCTGGCTTGCTCGCCGGCTTTGTGCCGCCGCGGGTGGCCGGTGGCGCGAAATTATCGACGTCAAATCTCTCAGTCAATCAGACAATACGCTCATATGAGATTGACAGCGGTTTGAAGGCCATGCCTGTTATATCAAAAGGGGACCGCACGTTTGGCAGGTCGGGCGATGGACAATCAGGATCTACACATCACGCGCCAAGCGGCGACATTGCGTCTCATGGTGGAGGAGAAGCTGCGCGCCGCCATCGCCAAGGGCTTGTTCAAGCCCGGCCAGCGACTGGTCGAGCGCGAGCTGTGCGAGCTGATCGGGGTTGGGCGCACCTCCATTCGCGAAGCGCTGCGCCAGCTCGAGGCGGAGGGGCTGGTGCAGACCATTCCCCACCGCGGGCCCATCGTCAGCAGCATTTCGGCGCAGGAGGCGCGCCAGCTCTATGAGATCCGCGCCCTGCTGGAAGGTTATGCGGGCCGCCAGTTCGCGGAGCGCAACGATCCGCAGGCGGTCAAGGAACTCGACAAGACCGTCAAGGCGCTGGTGAAGGCGGCGAAGAGCAACGAGCAATTGGCGCTCATCGAGGCCAAGACGCAGTTCTACAAGGTGCTGATGGGCGGCGCCGACAATGTGTTCGTCACGCAGATGCTCACCAGCCTGCACAACCGCATCACCTTGCTGCGCTTCACCTCCATGACCCAGCCCGGGCGCCTCACCCGCAGCATCGTGGAGATCCGCGACATATACGAGGCGATTGCCTCGGGCGATGGGGACGCGGCCGAGAAGGCCTGCCGCCTGCATATTCAGGAAGCCGCCAAGGTCGCTCTTGCAGTGCTGGACAGCAACTTTTCCGAAAAGGCGCCGGTCGCCGGGCCGAAACCGGTGCGGGCGCCCGCCGCGCGTAAGCCGGCGATGGGAAAATCCGGCGCGGCAAGCCCGCCGCGCCGCTAAGCGGCGGCGTCGGCGCGGCGTACGAGAAGCGGCCACCCCTCAGGTGTGGTCTGCAGCCATGCCGGTCCATTTGGGAAACAGCCGTTCCAGCAGCATCTTGGGCAGGATGAGCCCGAACGCCATGGCGAGCAGGATCGCCACCGCCGTGGTGCCGTCCAGGATCGGCGGCAACAGCAGGGCGGGCGCCGCCGTGGGCCCGGCATCGAGCAGGGCCACCATGCCCGCCGCCATGCGGAACAGGAACACGCCGGGAATGAGCGAAACCACCGACGCGAAGGCGAAGGCGGCGAACGGCAGGTGCAGGCGATTGGCGATGGGCGTCACCAGGGTCGCCGCCATCAGGCAGGCCACCAGCGCCCCGGTGGCAAGGCTCGCCCCGTCGGCGATCGCCAGCCAGCGGCTGGCATGGGCGGTCATGCCGATGGCGATGGGAATGGGCAGGGTGCGCCAGGGCATGGAGAAGAACGTGCCGAAGGCCGACACGGCGATGCCGGCGGCGATCACGTCATAGGCCAGCGGAACCGGCGCCGCAGGCCCCGGCGCCGGCAGGCCCGCGACCCCGACGGCGAGGCCGGCGATCAGCCCGACGGAAATCAGCAATATGACGAGGCCGGCGAAACCGAACCGGGCGCCACCGAGGCCGATGCGCATATGGGCGAGGTCCAGCGCGCCATTCAGCAGGTGCGGGCCCGGCACCAGCACCATGCAGGGGCACAGGGCGACCAGATAGAGATTGGCGCCCGGCACGAGGTGCGAGGCGGCGGCGGCGATCAGGCCGGCGAGGAGCGCGGCGCACAGGGGCTGCGCCAGGAAATTCTTCGCGATCCGCGCAAGGCCGCGCCGCAGGGCCGCGCCCGCTCCGGCGCTGAAGGCGATCAGCGCCAGCGTCGTGAGGTCGCCGGCACCGAAGATGACCGAGAGCGCCGCTGCTCCGGCCGCCGCCAGCGCGACGAAGCGCGGGGTGGAAACCGGCGGCAGGCGGGCGATGGCGTCGAGCGCGGCGCGGGCGCTTGTGACGTCCTGGCGTCCCGCGCAGACCCGGTCGATGACGCCGAGCGTCAGCGTCACCTTGTTCATGTCCACGCCGGCGGGCGCGGCGGCGATCGCCTCCACGCGCGTGGTGCCTGAGGCCTGCGTGCCCTCCATGCGGACGACGAGTTCCCCCCAGGTGGGAAACACCGTGACGCCGAGGCCGAGGGCGCGCGCGAGCCGCTCCGCATTATGGATCGTCCGCTCGGTGGTCTGTCCGTTGACGTATAGGATTTTCGCGCTGGCACAGACGAGCGCGAAGGCGTCATCGGGGGATGGCGCCGGAGCTGGTGGGATCATGGCACCTCAGACCGGAGGATAGGCGGGGAGATAGGCGAGCGCCGCGATGTGCGCCGCGATGTCGGCCGGGCGCTGAACCTGCGCGAGGCCGTTGTCGAACACATATTCGGCGATGCGCACCGCCACGTGCAGCGAGGCCTTTCGGATGTCGCTCTGCGGCGGATAGATCAGGCCCTTGTCCAGGTCCGCGTCGGTCACCTGCTCGGCCACCGCCTTGGCGGCGACGATGAACATGGCTTCCGTCACGCGGCGCGCCTCGGTGGCGAGCACCGCCATGCCCATGGCGGGGAAGATATAGACATTGTTGCCCTGGCCGGGGACGAAGGTCTTGTCGCCCAGCGTCACCGGCGCAAACGGGCTGCCGCTGGCGAAGATCGCCTTCCCCTCCGACCAGCGATAGGCCTCGTCCGCCGTGCATTCCGAGCGCGAGGTGGGATTGGAATAGGGGAAGATGATCGGCCGCGCGTTGATCTTCGACATGGCCTGGATCACCGCCTGGTTGAACAGCTTCGGCACCGTGCTCACCCCGACGATGCCGGTGGGCCGGATCGCCTCGATGGCCTCGACGAACGAATTCACCGGCGCATGGTCGTGGGCGAACGGCTTCTGGAAGCCGGCGATGTCGGTGCGGGAATCGACCATCAGGCCGTTGACGTCGAACAGCCAGTTGCGCGCCCGCGCCTCCTCGATCGTCGCGCCTTCCAGCACCATGGCCTGGCTGATCAGCTCGGCGATGCCGGTGGCCGCCGAGCCGCCGCCGAGGAACAGGAAGGTCTGGTCCGTGAGCTTTTCCTTGGAGATGCGCAGCGCGCCGTAGATGCCCGCCACCGCGACCGCCGCCGTGCCCTGGATGTCGTCATTATAGGTGCAGATCTTGTCCCGGTAGCGCTCCAGGATCGGCACCGCGTTGATGTTGGCGAAATCTTCCCATTGCAGGCAGCAGCGGGGATAGAGCGTGGTCACGGCGGTGACGAATTCGTCGATGAAGGCGTCGTATTCGGCCCCGCGCACGCGGTTCTGCCGCAGGCCGAGATAGAGCGGGTCCTCCAGCAGCGCCGCATTGTTGGTGCCGACATCGAGCGTGATCGGCAAGGTCAGTTCCGGCGGCACGCCGGCGCAGACCGTATAGAGCGAGAGCTTACCCACCGGGATGCCCATGCCGCCGACGCCGAGGTCGCCGAGGCCAAGGATGCGCTCGCCGTCGGTCACCACGATGAAGCGCACGTCGCTCTGCGGCCAGCGCGAGAGCACCTCCTTCAGGCGGCCCTTCAGCGTGATCGGCAGATACATGCCGCGCGTGGCGCGCAGCACATGGTCGAACTTCTGGCACGCCTCGCCCACGGTGGGGGTATAGACCAGCGGCATGAACACCGCCGGATCGGACATCAGCACCGCATAGAACAGCGTTTGGTTGCGGGCCTGGAGATCGCTCAGCAGCAGGTATTTCTGCAGGTCGTTGTCGAGCTGCGTCAATTGCAGGTGGACGCGGGCGACCTGCGTTTCCAGCGTGTCCGCCACCGGCGGCAGGAAGCCTTCCAGGCCGAGCCGCGCCCGGTCCTCCACGGCGAAGGCGCTGCCGCGATTGAGAATGGGATTGTGAAGCAGTGCGACCCCCTTCGTGGTGGTCTGGTCGCTCGACGCGGTCATGGCGGAACCTCCGGGAGAGTTGATCTTCTTATGCGCTTCTGGAAGGCGGGGGACTTTGCGGCAGTGCGGCCGTTGGGCTGCTCCGCCTGGGACCGGACTTTACCGCCCAGCGCTGGCGCGGGGCGTGCAGGCGGAAGACGCCACGGGCGCCGCCCTGAGCGGCGCCGCCGGAAGACTCAGTGGCCTTCCTCCTTCGCCACATAGGGTTTCACCATCTTGGCCGGGTCCACGACGCGCAGGAATTCCTCCTCGGTGACGAATTCGAGCGCCAGCGCGGCTTCCTTCAGCGTGAGGTCGTTGTCCATGGCGTGATGGGCGATCCTGGAAGCCTTATCATAGCCGATCACCGGGGCGAGCGCGGTCACCAGCATCAGCGAGCGGTCCACATATTCCTGGATCTTCTTGCGGTTCGGCTTGGTGCCTTCCACCAGGAACCTGCGGAAATTGGTGCAGCCGTCGGACGCGATGGTGATGGAATGGGCGATGTTGAAGATGATCAGCGGCTTGTAGACGTTCATCTCCAGATAGCCGCTGGCACCGCCGAAGCCGACGCTGACGTCGTTGCCCATCATCTGCACGGCGATCATGGTGAGCGCTTCGGCCTGGGTGGGGTTCACCTTGCCGGGCATGATGGAGGAGCCGGGCTCGTTCTCCGGGATGATCAGCTCGGCAAAGCCCGCGCGCGGGCCGCACGACATGAGGCGGATGTCGTTGCCGATCTTGTAGAGCGAGGCGGCCAGCGTGCGCAGCGTGCCGGAGAATTGCACCAAGGCGTCATGGGCGCCCTGGACGGTGAACTTGTTCGGCGCGGTCACATAGGGCAGGCCGGTGAGGTCCGCGATCTCGGCCGCCGCCGCCTCCGCAAATCCCGGCGCCGCATTGATGCCGGTGCCGACCGCCGTACCGCCGAGCGCGAGGCGATAGACGCCCTTCAGCGCATCCTGAAGGCGCTCGATATCGTCCCCCAGCATGCCGGCATAGCCGGACCATTCCTGGCCGAGCGTCAGCGGGGTCGCATCCTGCATGTGGGTGCGGCCGATCTTGACGATGTCCGCCCATTCCTCGGCCTTGGCCGAGATCGCGTCGCGCAGCGCCTGCACCGCCGGGATCAGCCGCTGGTTGGCGTTGACGCCCACCGCGATATGCATGGCCGAGGGGAAGCTGTCGTTCGACGATTGCGACATGTTCACATGGTCGTTGGGGTGCACCGGCGTCTTGCTGGCGAGCGGCGTGCCCGCGAGCTGGCAGCAGCGGTTCGAGATCACCTCATTGACGTTCATGTTGAACTGGGTGCCGCTGCCGGTCATCCACACGTGCAGCGGAAACATGTCCTGGTGCTGGCCGGCGAGCAGTTCGTCGCACACCTGCACGATCAGCTTGTAGGGCTCTTCCGCAAGGCGCCCGCCGGCATGGTTCGCCCGCGCCGCCGCCTTCTTGAGAATGGCATATGCGGTGATCATCTCGCGCGGCATCAAATCCGTGCCGATGCTGAAATGCTCGAGCGAGCGCTGGGTCTGCGCACCCCACAGCTTGTCCGCCGGGACATCGACTTCACCGAGGCTGTCGGTTTCCTTGCGCATGTCAGTCACGTGAGGACCTCCGAGGTGGGGATTGCGAGGGGCATCGGCTGAAGGAACCGCGTCTGCGGAGCCGCAGGCCGGCGGCATAAGGTCAGGGGCGTTGGGCGCGCGGCTTTTGGCCCATGGGCGCGGCAAGCGCACGGGCGGCAAGCGCGCGAGCGGCGAGGAGCGGCATGCGGGCGGCGGAAATGGGCGCGCGTCTCATGGGGCGATATCCAGGATGGAAAACAAAAGCCGAGCAAAAGACGTTGAAGCGACGCTATCCCCAATGCCGTTGTTTTTCAACACGGCCAATGAAAAGCTTATGGTTAATAAGTTGGATGCGGCCGGAAATAGTCGTTGCGGCAATGCATGGTTAAACCAAAGCATTATTGTGCACTGCCGAACGAACGGGCCTTCGGCCCCTCGTCTGGCCTGTGGGCGGAGCCGCCTCCCAAAACCTCCTGTTAACGCCGCACTCCGTATCCCTGGAGACAACGCGGCCGGCTCGGCCGGCCCTCCGGGTCATGGAAGATCATGCCTTCTTCAAACCGCCCTCCCAGAACCTACGAGCCGTCTTTCTCCCTCTCCGCGCGGGCCGGCACCGCGCTGCCGACGGGCCGTCCGCTGTTGTCCAAGGATGCCCGCGACGCCGCCTTTTCTCCCTGGGTCGCGCTCGATCTGGTGCCGAGCTGGCTGCGCCCCTTCACCTTGGACGAAAACACCCGCTTCACCCGGACTCCGGACCATTTCCTGCGCACCCGCCACGGCATGGGCGAATCGCCGAAAGTGACCTCGCCGCCCCCGGCGGAGCGCGCCGCCATCGCCCCGGATCAGGCGGCTTCCGAAGAGAGCGGTGCCGCGCCGGTCGAAACGGCCGCCGTTCCAAGCGTGGGGCCGACCTGGCGCTTCCTGGTGGAGGAAACCGAGCCCGAGACTCAGACCGCGAGCATGGCGTGGAGCGATGCGGCGGAACCCCCGGTGGCCCTGGAAATGCTGCGCGCGGCCATCGAAGGGGGGGGCGCCCAAGGTCCAGCGGGCCTTGGGGAGGACGCTGCCGCGCCGGTATTGGCAGAGGGCAGCGAGATCGCCTTGGCCGCGCCGGAGGCGCCCGTGTCATCGGCGTCGGCCGACATCGCCCTGGCGCCGGACGAAAAAGCCTCCGGTATCGAAATGCCGGCAGATCCGGTTGACGCCGCCGCCATCCAGATTGTGTCGGCCGATGCCGAACATCTCGCTCTCGCTCCACCTCCGGCCGAGCAGCGGAGTGAGGACGACGCAGCCGAGACGCCGGTCGCTCTCGCTCCGACCGAAGAGACGCGCGCCCCCGCATCCGGGTGGGCGATGCGCGATCCCGACGCGGACGGCGATGTCGAGCAAGAATCTCAGCTCGTCGCTGCACAGGACGCCGCGTTCCCGAGCGATGCGGCGCAAGACGAATCCCCGGAGCCGTGCGATCCGCCCGCCGGGTCCGCCGTGCCGCACACGCTGTTGAAGATCGGCCGGCTCATTTGCCTGGGCGCAGGGCTGAATCCGCCTGCCGCCGTGGAGCAGGACCTTGTGCCGGTGCACACCCCGCACGATGCGCAAGCGCAGGAGATAAATGCCGAAATCGCCTCGGGGGATGAGCCCGCGCGCGAGGAGGCGGTGGCGGACGCGCTCCCGGACCTCGTACCCTTACCGGAAACCGAGGCCAACGCCGACGCGGCGCCCGCGCCCGTGGAAGTTGCCGCCCAAGCAGAACCCGCTGTGCAAACGGACGTCGCCGATCTGCCGGCCCCGGCGTCCGCGCCGATGGCCCTGGATCCGTTGTCCGCCATCGTCGGGGCCTCTTTCCATTGGGCGTTCCATGGGTTGAATTTCCCGCCCACGCTGGGCACGCCGCCGATGGCCACGCCGCAAAACGCGGCCCCTTCCGCGACGGGCGCGCCATCGTCCGTCGCTCCGGTCCCGCCGCCGCCCCTCGCGGCCGCCGCCGCGGATGAGTTCGACGCCTATGAGCTTCCCGCCCTGGACCTGCTGCGCGAGCCGCCGGTGCAGGAGCCGGACTTCGAGTTGTCCGAGGAATTCCTCGACCAGAGCTCGGCCATTCTCCAGCAGACGCTGCGAGATTTCGGCGTGCGCGGCGAGGTGATCGATGCCAATCCGGGTCCGGTGGTGACGCTCTATGAATTCGAGCCCGCGCCGGGCACCAAGTCCAGCCGCGTCATCGGCCTCGCGGCGGATATCGCGCGCTCCATGAGCGCGGTGTCGGTGCGCGTGGCGGTGGTGGAGGGGCGCAACGTCATCGGCATCGAGCTGCCGAACCGGCGGCGCGGCACCGTGTGGCTGCGCGAATTGCTGGAGGGCCCGCACCTCGACGAGGCGCATGCGAAGCTCGCGATCGCGCTCGGCAAGACCATCGGCGGCGAGCCGGTGATCGTCGATCTTGCCCGCATGCCGCATCTGCTGGTGGCCGGCACCACCGGCTCCGGCAAATCGGTGGCCATCAACACCATGATCCTCTCGCTGCTCTACCGGCACACGCCGCAGGCCTGCCGGCTGATCATGATCGACCCGAAGATGCTGGAGCTTTCGGTCTATGAGGGCATCCCCCACCTGCTGACGCCGGTGGTGACCGACCCGAAGAAGGCGATCATCGCGCTCAAATGGGCGGTGCGCGAGATGGAGGATCGCTATCGCAAGATGTCCCGCCTCGGGGTGCGCAATATCGACGGCTTCAACGCCCGCATGGCGGAAGCGCGGGCCAAAGGCGAGATCATCAAGCGCCAGGTCCAGGTTGGCTTCGACAAGGAAACCGGGGAGGCCCTGTTCGAGGAACAGGACATGGACCTGACCGCCCTGCCGTTCATCGTCATCATCGTGGACGAGATGGCGGACCTGATGCTGACCGCCGGCAAGGAAATCGAAGGCGCCATCCAGCGCCTCGCCCAGATGGCGCGCGCCGCGGGCATCCATCTGGTGATGGCCACCCAGCGCCCCTCGGTGGATGTCATCACCGGCACCATCAAGGCGAATTTCCCGACCCGGATCTCGTTCCAGGTGACCAGCAAGATCGACAGCCGCACCATTCTCGGCGAGATGGGAGCCGAGCAGCTGCTGGGCCAGGGCGACATGCTCTACATGGCGAGCGGCGGCCGCATCACCCGCGTGCACGGGCCGTTCGTGTCCGACGGCGAGGTGGAAAAGGTGGTGGCCCACCTGAAAGCCCAGGGCGGCCCGGAATATCTCGACGCGGTGACCAGCGAGGAGGAAGCCGAGGGCATCGGGGAGGGCGACGACGCGGTGTTCGACAAGGGCGCGCTGGGCGAAGCCAGCGGCGATCTCTACGAACAGGCGGTCGCCATCGTCCTGCGGGACCGCAAGGCGTCCACCTCCTATATCCAGCGCCGGCTCCAGGTGGGCTACAACAAGGCGGCGAGCCTCATGGAACGCATGGAGAGCGAGGGGATCGTCGGCCCGGCCAATCATGCCGGCAAGCGCGAGATCCTCACCGGCGCCCGCGCGCTCTGAACGGGATCGCCGGGGCGCCGCGGGGAGAACCCGCGGGCCGGCGGCTCAGGCGACTTCGTCGGTCATCACCTCGAAGCTCGCCAGCGTGCAGGGGCCGAACGAGGTGACGATGGCCACGTCGGTGGCATCGCGCCCGCGCGCCATCAGGATGCGGCCGATCCGCGGCTTGTTGTGCCGGGCATCGAACGTATACCAGTGATCGCCCAGATAGACCTCGAACCAGGCGCTGAAATCCATCGCCGAGCCGTCGTACGGCACGCCGATATCGCCGAGATAGCCGGTGCAATAGCGGGCCGGCACGTTCATGCAGCGGCACAGCGTGACGGCGAGGTGGGCGAAGTCGCGGCACACGCCGCATTGCTCGTTATAGGCCTCGAACGCGGTCTTGGTCGGGCGCGCGTGGGCGTAGCCGAAGGTGATGCGCTGGTGCACGAAATCGCAGATGGCGCTCACCAGCGGCCAGCCCTTGGGCACATTCCCGAACAGCGACCAGGCGATGTCGGACAAGCGGTCGGTCTCGCAATAGCGGCTGCCCAGCAGATAGAGCAGCACGTCCACCGGCAGGTCGGACAGCGCATGCTGCACGGCCTGCGGGGCGTAGGGATCGGCCTGCCCGCCATCCATGATGGTGAAGTCGGTGAACATGGTCAGCCGGCCGGCGGGGGCATTGATGACGTGGCAGAAATTGCCGAAGATGTCGTGATAGGTGTTGGCGGGGATCGGCGGATCGAACATCGCCCGGTCGGGATTGAGCAGGTCGCCGACTCGCGAGGGATGCACGCTCAGGGTCAGGATCATCGGGGTCGGCTGGGGGCAATCGTAGGCGATCCGATAGCCTGCGTGAATTTTCATCGAAAATCTCCGGCGCCGGCGCGCGCAGAGCCGTGAGGATCGCTGCTCGCCGCGCCGGACAGATGAACGGGCTGTCGTCGCGCACGCTGGATCCGGTCGGCTTCCCGGGGTCCGCCTGCCGGTTCGTCACCCGGTATTTTTACAGTGCAACCCTAGCACCATCCGGTGCGAATGTTTGGGATTTGTCGCATTCGGCATGAAAATGCCGGATTAAATAAGTGGCACTTGCGACATTCTGGACGAAACCGGCCGGCATAGCTGCCGACAGGGCCGCCAATAGTCTATAGATGGAGCACACTATAGCTGAGCTCGGGGTCTCAACGGCCACAAGCTTCTCATTATTAGCCACCAGAAGAGTCCGGAAAAAAGATGGCGCATCCTCTATTGGCAGCCGACGAGCCGTCGCCGGTCACGGTCCATAACGCGCAATCGGCTTCTGCGTTCCTGATCGTCGCCGACCATGCCGGAAACCGCATGCCGCGCGCCCTCGGTCAGCTCGGAATCGCGGACGCGGACTGCCTGCGCCACATCGCCATCGACATCGGCATTGCGGGCGTCTGCCGGCACCTGGCCGATGCGCTGGGTGCCACGCTGATCCAGCAGGAGTATTCGCGCCTCATCATCGATTGCAACCGCCAGCCGGGGACGCCGACCTCCATTCCGGAGATGAGCGAGACCACCGAGATTGCGGGCAACATCGGCCTCGGGCCGGAGGAGGCGGCGCAGCGTGCGCGCGAAATCTTCCGCCCCTATCATGATCGGATCGCCGCCGAGCTGGACGCGCGGCAGGCGGCGGGGCGGCCGACGATCCTGATCGCCATGCACAGCTTCACGCCCGTGTTCCTGGGCATCGCCCGGCCGTGGCACGCGGGCGTGCTCTACAATCGCGACCCGCGCCTGGCGCGGGCTTTGTTCGCCCAGCTGGAGCGCGAGGCGGGCCTCGTCGTCGGCGACAACGAGCCCTATTCGGTCAGCGACGCGTCGGACTATACGATCCCGGTCCATGGCGAGCGGCGCGGCCTGCTCCATGTGGCGGTGGAGATCCGCCAGGATCTGATCGCCGATGCGGCCGGGCAGGCGGCGTGGGGCGCGCGCATGGCGCGGCTGCTGGTCTCCGCCCTCGCGGCCCTCGGCGACCCCGTGCCGGCCGTCGCCGCCTCCTGACGGGCGGCATGCTGCGGCGTGAATTTTTCCCTTTGGCGGCGCGCGCGCATTGACCCTCCGCCCGCCCGCTGCCATGTGCGCAGCGGGAGAACGCGCATGCGGCTGCTGCTGGTGGAGGACAATCGGGAACTTGCCGCATGGCTCGCCAAGAGCCTGCGCCAATCCACCTATGCCGTGGATGTGGTGCATGACGGCCTCGATGCCGAGCACGCGCTGGAAGTCGCCGAATATGCCTTGGTGATCCTGGACCTGTCCCTGCCCGGCCTCGACGGGCTCCAGGTGCTGCGGCGGCTGCGGCGGCGGGGCAGCACGCTGCCGGTCATCATCCTCACCGCCAATGCGAGCCTCGACGGGCGGGTGGCCGGGCTCGACGAGGGCGCCGACGATTATCTCGCCAAGCCCTTCGAGATCGCCGAGCTGGAGGCGCGCATCCGCGCCCAGCTGCGGCGCGTCCACCGGCAGGCCGACCCGGTGGTGGTGTTCGGCGATCTCTCCTTCGATTCGCGCACCCGCCTGTTCGCCCTGCGCGAGGGCGAGCTGGCGCTGACGCCGCGCGAATATGCGGTGCTGGAACAATTGCTGCTGAAGAGCGGGCGCACGGTCAGCAAGGCGCAGCTCTCGCAGAGCGTGTTCGGCTTCGAGGACGAGGCCGACCCCAGCGCCATCGAGATCTATGTCCACCGGGTGCGCAAGAAGCTGGAAGGCTCCAACGTGCGTATCGTCACTTTGCGCGGCCTCGGTTATCTTCTGCGGCATGAGGATTAGAAGCCTCCGTCTGCAATTGCTCGCATGGCTGGTCCTGCCCCTGGCGGGCGTGGTCGCCGTCAATGTGTGGACGAGCTACGGTACTGCGGTCTCAACCGCCGACCTCGTCACCCATCGCATGCTTACCGCCTCCGCCCGCGCCATCGCCGAGCCGAGCCGCGCCGACCGCGGGGTGATCGAGGCCATCGTGCCGCCCGTGGCGCTGGAGATGTTCGCCACCGGCCACCAGGACCGCGTCTATTACCGGGTGGAAACCGCCACCGGCCGCCTGCTCACCGGCTATCCCGACCTGCCGCTGCCGCCGCGCGTGCCTTCGGATTTCGAGCCGTTGTTCTATGACGGCGCGTATCGCGGCCAGCCGCTGGACCTGGTGATGATGCTGCATCCCCTGGTGGGCGCGGGGGCGGAAGGGCCGATCCGCGTCATGGTGGGGGTCACGCGCGCCGGCCACGGCGCCATGGTGCGGCAATTGTGGATCGGCGGCTTCGGCCAGCAGGTGCTGCTGCTGGTGGCGGCGGCGATCCTCGCGCTCATCGGCCTCGATCGCGGCCTGACGCCGCTGCTGCGCCTGCGCGATGCGGTGCAGCGCCGCTCCCAGGAGGATCTGGCGCCGTTCTCCGCCGAGGATGTGCAGACCGAGCTGCGCCCGCTGGTGGGCGCGCTCAACCAATATATGGACCGCGTGCAGAAGCAGATGGCGGCGCAGCGCCGCTTCGTCGCCAATGCGGCGCATCAATTGCGCACGCCGCTCGCCTTGCTCAGCACCCAGGCGAGCTATGCCTTGCGCGAGAAGGACCCGGACGAACGCACGCTGGCGCTCAAGGCGCTGCAGGCCAGCGCCCGGCAATTGGCGCGCCTCGCGGCGCAATTGCTCACCCTCGCCCGCGCCGAGCCGGGCAGCCGCCGCCCGCGCAGTGAAAGCATCGATCTGGCCGCCGCCGCGCGGCTGGTGACCGCAGAATTTGCGGAAGGCGCGCTGGCGCGGGGCATCGACATCGGCGTCGAGGCGGAAGGCGAGGTGCGGGTGACGGGCGACGGCACCATGCTGCGCGAGATGATCGTCAATCTCGTGGACAACGCCACCCGCTATGCCGGGGACGGCGGCATCGTCACGGTGAGCGTCGCCCGCGAGCGGGACGAGGCGGTGCTGCGCGTGGCGGACAGTGGGCCGGGCATTCCGCCGGCCGAGCGCGAGCGCGTGTTCGAGCGCTTCTATCGCGTCCTCGGCACGACGGCGGAGGGCAGCGGGCTCGGCCTCGCCATCGTCAAGGAAGTGGCGGATGCGGCGGCGGGCAGCGTCGCGCTGCGCGATGCCGAAGGCGGTGGGCTGGTGGTGGAGGTGCGCCTGCCGCTGGCGCAGGAGAATGCCGCCGCCGCGTGAAGCCGCCGCATAAAAAAAGGCCCGGCGATGCGCCGGGCCAGTGGGAGGACTTTGAAACAGGTATCGCGGGTGAAAATCAGCCGTGCGCGTCGTTGAGCGGGGCCGGGCGCCATTTCACCAGGCGGTTCTCCACCAGCGTGATGATGAACTCCACCACCAGCGCCAGCACGGCCAGGATCACCATGGCGGCGAACACGCCATTGGCGTTGAACGCGCCCTGGGCGGTGGAGATCATGAGCCCGACGCCCTTCTTCGCGCCCAGGAACTCGCCCACCACCGCGCCCACCAGCGCGAAGCCGAACGAGACGTGCAGGGAGGCGAGGATCCAGCTCATGGCCGAGGGGATGATGACCGTGCGGGTGATCTGCAGCGGCGAGGCGCCGAGGATCTGCGCATTGGCGATCAGCGCCCGGTCGGCCTCGCGCACGCCCTGGAAGGCGTTGGCGAACACCACGAAGAACACCATCACCACGGCCAGCGCCACCTTGGAGGCCATGCCGAGGCCGAGCGCGATGATGAAGATGGAGCCCAGCACCACCCGGGGAATGGAGTTCGCCACCTTGATGTAGACGCTGAACACGTCCGCCAGCAGCTTGTTGCGCCCCAGCAGGATGCCGCAGGCCACCCCGCCCACGGCGCCGATGAAGAAGCCGAGCGTGGTCTCCTCCAGCGTCACCAGGATCTGCTCCCAGAGCGGGCCCTGCGAGGTGCCCTCGGTGATCCAGATCCAGATCTGGTCCCAGATGCCCGACGGGCTGGCGAAGAAGAACGGGTCGATGAAGCCGGTCTGCGCGCCGAGCTCCCACCCGCCCAGCACGCCCACCAGGATGGCGATGCGCAGGGCGATGACGAGCGCGTGCCGGCGGCGCATGGCGCGCTGCGCGGCGGCGGAGACGGATTCGAGAGTGGGGGCCGCGTTTGCGGCGAGCGGTTCGGCCTGAACGGTCATGGCGTGTCCTCCTCTCAATGTCCGGCCGACATGGCGCGGGCCTGGCCGATCTGCACTTCCTCGCGCAGGTCGGCCCAGATCACGCGGGCGATCTCGACGAACTGGTGGTCGTAGCGGATCTCCGACATCACGCGCGGGCGCGGCAGGTCGATCTGGTAGACGCTCTTCACCGTGGCGGGGCCGGCGGTGAGCACATAGACCTTGTCGGCCAGCGCCACCGCTTCCTCCAGATCGTGGGTGACGAACACCACCGAGGCGCCGGAGCCCGACCACATGGCGAGCAACTCGTCCTGCATCAGCGTGCGGGTCTGGATGTCGAGCGCGCTGAACGGCTCGTCCATCAGGAGGATCTTCGGCTCGTTGATGAAGGTCTGGGCAAGCGCCGCGCGCTTGCGCATGCCGCCGGAGAGCTGGTGGGGATAATGGCCCTCGAACTTGGACAGGTGCACGCGGGCGATCCAGTCGCGCGCCTTCTCATACGCCTCACCCTTCGGCATGCCGCGATAGAGCGGGCCGGCGGCGACATTGTCGAGCACGCTGCGCCAGGGGAACAGCGCATCGGTCTGGAACACGAAGCCGATGTCGCGGCGGATGCCGGTGACCGGCTCGCCCATCACCCGCACCTCGCCCGCGCTCGGCGGGGCAAGCCCGGTGACGAGGTTGAGCGTGGTGGACTTGCCGCAGCCGGTGGGCCCGACCACGCAGGCGAATTCGCCCGCCTTCACCGACATGGTGAAATCGCGCAGCGCGGTCATCATCTTGCCGTCGGGCGTGACGAAGCGGCGGGTGACATTGACGAGGTCGATGGCGGGCGGGGCGGCCGAGGCTGCGGCCGGCGCCGGGCGTGACGCAAGGAGGGTTTCGGACATGAGTCTCTCCGTCCGCCGCCCTGCGGGCGCCGGCTGCTTGAGGACGAAAGGGAAAGCGGCACCGCAAACCGGCGCCGCGCCGTCTCAGTTGCTGGAGCCGAGGCTCTTCACGGCGGCGTCCACGAACTCTGTCGTATAGGTCTTCGACAGGTCGATCTGCTTGCCCTGGACATTCTTGCTGAAGCTCGCGAGCACCTTCAGCACCGTCTCGGGGCCGCCGTTGGGCATGCGGCCGTCGGGGGTGAACTGCGCCTTGCCCTCGGCGAGGCCCTTCACATAGAGGTCCTTGTCGCCGACGTAATAATCCTTGGGCATCTTGTCGGCGATCTCTTCGGCGCTGTGGGCGGCGATGAAGCGCATGGTCTTCACGAACGCATTTGCCAGCTTCTGCGCTTCTTCCTTATGGGTGTCGGCCCAGGACTTCTGCACATAGAAGGACGCCGCGGGATAAAGCCCGCCCAGCGCCGCGATGGTCTTGTCGGGGGTGCGCAGGTCCACCAGGATCTTCGCGTCGCCGGTCTTCAGAAGCTGGCTGATGGTCGGCTCGGTGGTCATGCCGGCGGCGATCTGGCCCTGCCGCATGGCGGCGATGAAGGTGTTGCCCGCGCCCACCGGCAGCAGGGAATATTCGCCCGGCTTCAGCCCGGCGTTCACCACCAGCGACTGGGTGAGGAAATCGGTGGAGGAGCCGAGGCCGGTCACGCCCAGGGTCTGGCCCTTCAGGTCGGCCGGCGACTTCACCTTGTCGGCGAGCTTGGCGGAAAGCATCTCCGCCTCGCCCGGCGCCTGGCTGAACTGGACGATGGACTGGAGGAACTTGCCCTTGGCCTGGAGGTCGATGGTGTGGTCGTAGAAGCCCACCACCCCCTGCACGGCGCCGGCCAGAAGCTCGTTCTCGGCCTCGACGCCCGCGCGGGTGCTGATCAGCTCGACGTCGAGCCCCTGCTCCTTGAAATAGCCGAGCTGCTGGGTGAGCACGGCGGGCAGGTAGATCTGCTTTTCCATGCCGCCGACGATGATGGTGATCTTGTCGGCCGCAAAAGCCGGGCCGCCGGCGGGGATCGCCAGCGTCGCGACGGCCAGCGAAAGGATGAGCGGGCGCACCGCCGCTTTCATCGCACGGATCATATGTGTCTCCTCGGGGCGCTGAGCGCCGGTTTCCTCGGTTTGGCGGTGCTTGGCGACACTCTTGTGCGGGACGTTGCCCTGCGGTTGCCGCAATTGATAAGCCCGCCAAGCTTTCACTTCGCTTTCGCCCTTTCGCACCGAACGATGCCGCCCGGCCCGCGCCTTGGGCTTGACTGTTGCCCGCCCCGCGTGCGCGGATGGGCCCTGGAGGACACGCGCAAGACGTGATGGGGGAACCCAAGCACGATCTTCACCGTTGGTGGCGTGTTTCCCAACCTGGAGGGCAGCATGGGCGTGTTGTGGACCATCATCATCGGCTTCGTCGCCGGCATCGTCGCGAAACTGATCTATTCCGGCTCCAACGAGCCGCAGGGCTTCATCCTCACCACCGTGCTCGGCATCGTCGGCGCGCTGGTGGCCACCTATCTCGGGCAGGCGATCGGCTGGTACCAGGCCGGCGAGGGCGCCGGTTTCATCGGCGCGGTGGTCGGCGCGCTGATCGTTCTCTTGGCCTGGGGCCAGCTGGCCCGCCGGGCCTGATCTTCAGTCCTCCGGCAGGCGCCGCAGCGGGCGGTTTGCGAACGAGGGCGGCGCCGGTGGCGCCGCCGACGGGCGGATGCCGAGCGGAGATGCCTCTGCCGGCTGGCGCGCCGAAGCGGCCGGCCCCGAAGCGGTCGACGCCGGAGCGGCCGGCGCAGAGGATGCGGGCGCGAAGGGAGCGGGCGGGGCGGCCTGAGGTCGGGCGCGCACGCAAGCGGTGGCAAATCGCGCGCGCACAATATTCAGGCCCCGATAGGCAAAGCTGGCCTCGACGGTGGTGCGGGCGCGGCCCTGGGTGCGGATGAAAAGTGTGCCCTGGTCCGGCAGCACGCGCAGCAGGCGTTCGGGATCGGGCGCGAACAGATCCTGCCGGTTGGGCGCGGCCCGCCATGCGCCGGTGACGGCGGCGCCCCCCTCGATGCGATAGGTCACCCGCGCGGTCGCATCCGGTGCCACTAGCCCGGTGGGCGAGAACATGAACTCCATCCGGCCGTCGAAGCAGCGCACCGCGAGGATCGCCTGATCCTTCTCCACCCAGAGGGAGGCCGAGATTTGCGGGCGGTCGTCGCTGGGCGACCGCGATTCGATGATCGTCCAAGTCTGCGGCACGGGCGGGAGCGGGCGGGAGGCCTCGCAACTCTCGCCGGGCGGCGAACCCGCGGCCGGCGCAGCGCCACACGGGCCCGCAGCCTGCGCGAAGGCGCCTGTGCTGGCGACGATGGCCGCGAGAATCGCGCTCCAGGCCCAGAACAGTGTCGCTCTCCCAACTTGCTTGCAGCAATGCGGCGAGGCACTCATAGAGCGAACCGCGCGCGTTTCCAATCCAAAGGCGCGCAGCGCGCCGCATCGCTCGAAGAGAAAATCGTGATCCCCTGGCTTCTGCTCGACACCGCCGAAGTGCCCGATGGCGGCGGCACCTTGCGCCTGATGCAGCGCGGCAGGGAATTCTCCATCATGGCCGGCGCGACCGAGCTGATGAACAGCCGCCTTTCCGGCTCGGAGGAGGCGCTGGCCGCGCTCGCCAGCGCGCGGCTGCGGGCATGCGCGGCGCCGCATCTCCTCATCGGCGGGCTCGGCATGGGGTTTACCTTGCGCGCCGCGCTCGCGGCCTTCGGCACCGACGCGCGGATCGAGGTTGCCGAACTGGTGCCGGAGGTCGTCGCCTGGGCGCGCGGCCCCATGGCCGAGCTTCACGGGGACAGCCTGGAGGATCCCCGCGTGCGCTTGTGGAACGGCGACGTGAGCGCGCTGATCCGATCGCAGGCCACCGCCTATGACGCCATTCTGCTTGACGTGGACAATGGGCCGGACGGCCTGACGCGGGCCGCCAACGATGCCCTCTACGATGCGGCCGGCCTGCGCGCGGCGCTGCGGGCGCTGCGTCCCGGCGGGCTGCTCGCGGTGTGGTCCTCCGGGCCGGATGCCGGCTTCACCCAGCGGCTGAAGCGGGGCGGATTTGCCGTTGAGGAAGTCCGGGTGCGGGCGAACGGCAAGCGCGGCGGCGCGCGCCATGTGATCTGGATCGCCACCAAGCCGGGCGGCCGGGGCTGAGCGCGGACCGCGCGCATTCCGGATTTTCGGATTCATCCTTGGCGAAACTTCGCCCGAAATCGCGGTGTCATCGCCCGGAAAGGGGCGGGCAAGCGCCAGTAAACCGCTGTTCGTCCGCGCTAAGTCCATGTTTCACGTGAAACATTTGCCGCGCGCCGGAGCGAAGATCGCGAAAGAAGGATGCCTTAGGGGGATTTCATGACCCGCAGCAGAGCCCACAGCAGGGCCCCGCAGCTCGACAGAACGGTCCCGACCACGGCGATAAGGACGAGGAAATCCACGTGCGTCATGGCCGGAAGGCTGATGCCGGTGGAGCCGCACTTCAACCGAGGCCGGGGCATCAGTCAAAAATTCACAGGTCTCCCGGCCTAAAGCGGCAGGAAGATCGGGATCAGGAATACGCTGACGATCATCGCCACGAGGCTGAAGGGCACGCCCACCTTCACGAAATCCCCGAAGCTGTATTGCCCCGGACCCACCACGAGCGTGTTCACGGGCGAGGAGATGGGCGTCATGAAGGCCGTGGATGCGGCGATCGCCACCACCATCGCGAACGGATAGGGCGAGGCGCCGAGATCCTTGGCGATGGCAAGGGCCACCGGCGCCATGAGCACGGCCGTGGCCGTGTTGGAAATGAACAGGCCGAGCAAGGCGGTGATGACGAAGATGGTGCCCAGCACGAGATGCGGCGCGGCTTGCCCGACCAGCGCCAGCACCGCATTGGCCGCCAAATCCACACCGCCGGTGCGTTGCAGGGCGATGGAGAAGGGCAGCATACCGACGATCAGGATCAGGCTTTTCCAGCTGATCGAGCGGTAGGCGCTGTTGAAATCCACGCAATGCAGCAGGCCCATGAGCAGGCATCCGATGATCGCCGCCTGCACATTGGGAATGACGCCGCTCACCATCAGCGCGACCACCAGGGCCAAAACCGCCAGCGCCTGCGGGGCGCGGCTCGCGGCAGGAAGCACCTCTTCCAGTTCCGCCGGCATGTTCAGCACGATGAGGTCCTCGATATGGTCCTGGAGCGCGCGGATATCGGACCAGAAGCCCACCATCAGCAATGTGTCACCCAGCTTGAGGCGCTCGTGCAGCAGATCGCTGGAGGCGACATGGGCGCCGTGCCGCAGGCCGATGACGGTGAGCCCATATTCCGAGCGCACCCGCGCCTCCAGCACCGTGCTGCCGATGAGGCGGGATTCGGCCGGCAGCATCACTTCCACCATGCCCAGCTCCTGGGAGCGGTCGGAGAAATAATCGCCGTCGCCAAGCGCAATGCGCTCCACCTTCCAGGCGGCCCGCAGGGCGTCGAGCTGCTCGGGGGTGGCTAGCACATCCACCAGCAGCACGTCGCCGGGCTCGAGGCGGGTGCGGGCGCTCGGCCGGATGACTTCCAGGGTGCGGCCGGCGCCGCGCTCGATGGCGAGCAGGTTCACGCCCGAGGCGCGTAGCGACACCTCCTCCAGCCGCCGGCCGGCCAGCGGCGAGCCGAGGGCGAGGCGCACGCGCTGCGCCCGGTCGGCCAGCGCATAGCGCTCCACCCAGTCGCGCAGGCTCGGCCGGCGGTTCAGCGTGGCCCCCGGCCCGCCCTTGCCGCCCAGCATCTTGCGCGCGAACAGCATGTAGAAAATGCCCAGGATCAGCAGCGGCAGGCCGAACGGCGTAAAGCTGAAGAAGCCGAACCCCGGCGAACCCTGCCGGATCAGTTCGGCGTTCACCACCAGGTTGGGCGCCGTCGCCACCAGGGTCAGCATGCCGCTGATGAGGGCCGCGAAGCTCAAGGGCATCATCAGCCGGCTCGGCGAGGTGCCCCGGTTCTGCGAGATCCGCAGCACCACGGGAATGAAGATGGCGACGACGGCGGTCGAGCTCATCAGGGCGCCGAGCCCGCCCACGGCGGCCATCAGCAGAACCAGCAGGCGCGTGTCGCTGCCGCCCGCCTTGGTGTCCAGCCAGTCGCCCAGCCGCCGCGCCACGCCCGTGCGCACCAGCCCCTCGCCGATGACGAACAAGGCGGCGATGAGCACGATCGAAGGGTCGCTGAAGCCGGCCAGGGCCTCGCTCATGGTGACGATGCCGGTGAGCGGCATGGCCACGATGACCAGCAGCGCCACCGCATCCATGCGCGGCCGGTTGACGATGAACATCACCACGGCGGCGGCGAGCATCAGCAGGACGATGGCGAGTTCAGCGTTCATCAAATTTCCTCAGGCCCCTCCGTCGCGGAAGGCGGCGCGGCACCTGCGGCCGGGGCAAGGCACCATGGTCAAGCTTTTCCTTTCTCTTCCCCGGATCGCCGCGAATTGCAACCTTGACGGCACGCCACCCGCACGACACAGATTCCGCGCGAGCATCTGCAGCGGTCGAGCTTCCCCTCGGGGGTTTCGCCGCCACACGGCAAATGCCGGGGCAGGGCATGGCGAGGGGGGTGGCGTCGATGCGAAATGATATCCGTGCGGCAGGCCCGGCGCCGCGATCACGGTTCCGCGAAACGTCCCGCGGGGGCGCCTGATCTTTCCCCAGGGCGCGCCTCGCAAGCCGCGACGCGTTTTCTCATTCGGATTGTTCGGAACAGTCGGCACACGCTGCCGCACGAGGGCAAATGGCACGGATCAGCATCGTCCACACGACCGAATACACCTACCGCAATCCCGTCGGCCTGACGCGCCACCGCATGATGCTGCGGCCGGACGACAGCCACGACCTGCGCCTGCACCGGGCAAGCCTGCAGGTGGAGCCGGAGCCCGCGAGCATCCGCTGGGCGCACGATGTGTTCAACAATTCCATCTGTTTCCTCGAATGGCCGCAGGATCTGCGCACGGAGCGGCTCAATATCGTCTCCACGCTCGATCTCACACATCATCCCGAGGGACCGCCTTTACCGGTCTACAGCCTGGAACCGGCGGCGGAATTGTTTCCCTTCTCCTATGCCGCCTCCGAAATCGCCGATGTCGCCCGCCTCGCGGAACGTCAGCAGCCCGATCCGAACAACACCGTGGATCAATGGGCCCGCCGCTTTCTGGGCGACGGGGGCAAGGGGCGGACGCTGGAGGTGATGGAAGCGATCACCCACGCCATCAAGGCCGAATTCCGCTACGGCGCCCGCCACGAGGCGGGGACCCAGACCGCCGCCGAGACGCTGGCGCTCGGATCCGGCACCTGCCGCGACTTCGCGGTGCTGATGATGGAAGCGCTCCGCAGCTTCGGCCTCGCCGCGCGTTTCGTCACCGGCTATCTCTATCCCGACAGCTTCGGCGAGACGGTCGGTGGCGGCAGCACGCACGCCTGGTGCAGCGTCTATCTTCCGGGCGCGGGCTGGGTCGAATACGATCCCACGAACGGGCTGGTGGCCGGCGCCAATCTGATCCGGGTCGGCGTAACGCGGTCCTCCGAGCAGGCGATCCCCATCTCGGGCGGCTTCATCGGCGATGCAAGCGATCCGCTCCCGATGCACGTGGATGTGGCGGTGCGCGCGGTTCCAGCCTCCTAGCGGCGAGGGCAAGGCACCTGAGCCGCGGCCGTCGGCCCCCAGTGCGACCAAGACAAAGCATTCATGAACGGGTCTCCTCCCCTCGGGGGGCGCATCTTTTTGAGGCGCGCCAGTCCTGCCATCGGGCGTGGGTTCCCCATGTCCGGCGCCATCGCCAGCGTCTTAACCCTCGCACCGGAGGGAGAAGCCAAGGCGAGGCTTGGTGACGGTTTTCATGACCAGACGGCGTCATGCGGGGGTGTGAAGCCCCTGGGGAGGCGGATCCGATCGGGCGCTCACGCCCCGCTCATGCGCAAATAATGGGCATGCGAAGCTGAAAAATTCACGTTGACGATCGACTGAACTGTCAGCACGCTGATCATTCAGGGGCTGGATCGCTGAAGGAAGACCCACATGATCAGTATGCTGATTATCAGGTTCTCGGTAGCAGCGTTCCGCCGGTGAATAAAATTACGTGCCCGCTCATGCGTAAAGAAAAACAAAGATCCGGAGATCTTCACGCTCTTTGATCGCGCGGCTTTGCCATCAAAGGTGTCCGTGAGTGAAATTCGGGCGTCAGTTTCGCGAAGCTCATATTTATCAGAGGGGATTTGGCGATGTTGAAGCGCATCGTGCAGACAGGTGTAACGCTTGCTGCTCTTTTAGTTGGAATGCAGGCTGCGAACGCGCAGACGAAGATCAGGTTCGCACTTGACTGGATTCCGGGCTCCGCCCACGCGCCATTTCTGATCGCGCTTCAGAAGGGCTATTACAAGGCCGAGGGCCTCGACGTCACCGTCGATCCCGGCAAGGGCTCCACCGAGGTGGTCCGCCAGCTCGCGGCCGGCGTCTATGACATGGGATTCCCGGACATCAACGTCCTGGCCGAGTTCAATGCCCGCAATCCCGACCAGGCTTTTCCGGTCGTCATGAGCGGCTATGAGCAGGCGCCGGCCGCGATCTTCTTCCTCAAATCCAAGGGCATCAAGGAGCCCAAGCAGCTCGACGGCAAGAAGCTCGGCTCCGCCGCGCACGATTCCACTTTCAAGCTGTTCCCGATCTTCGCGCAGGTTAACGGCATCGACCTGCCCTCCGTGCAGATCCAGTATATCGAGCCCAACCTGCGCGAGGCGATGCTGGCGCGCGGCGAGGTGGATGCCACTCCGGGACAGCTTTTCAACGCCGTGATGCAGCTCAAGTCCAAGGGCGTGCCGGAAAGCGACATCGGTTACTTCCTGTACAGCAAATATGGCTTGCCGCTGTACAGCAACTCCATCGCCGCCAACAAAGCCTTCCTGGAGAAGAATCCGGAAGCGGTGCGCGGCTTCCTGCGCGCCACGGTCAAGGCGGTGCGCGACATGGTGAAGGACCCCGAGGAGGGCGTGAAGGCGGCGCTCGTCTATCAGCCGCTGCTGAATGCGGACATCGAGCGTGAGCGGCTGAAGCTCGCCATGGATTGCTGCATCATCACCCCGAACGTGCTGAAGGATGGCTTCGGCGTGATGGATACCGAGCGGCTGAAGAAGGACATCGAGCTGATCGCGAAGTCCAACAACCTGCCGCGCGTTCCGACCATCGCGGAGGTCTATGATCCTTCTTACCTGCCGTCAAAGCAGGACCTGATGGTCAAGTGATCAGACGGCACGGCCGCCTCCGGGCCGTGTGAACATCGTGTCGGGCGGCGGCTGCGCGGCCCGACATATTCGCGTGTTGAAGCCGTGAAAGGTGGGCGCATCGGAAGACACCCGTCCGCCGCCTCCGGCTGCCGCGCCTGACGTCCGAACATGCATGCCCACGAGGCCCTGATGACCGACGCCGTCCAGATCCCCTGTTTCATCGCGGGTCGCGAAACCTTCGGCATACGCTTCTTCGAGAAGCATTATCCCGCCACCGGCCGGGTCGCGGCGCAGGTGGTGGAAACCGATGCCGACATGGTGGACCAGGCGGTCAGCGCCGCCCGTGCCGCGCTCAAAGGGCCGTGGAAGAACACCACCCTGGACGATCGCCTCGCCCTCATGGAGCGCATCGCGACCCGGATGGATGCCCGCCTGCACGAGATCGTCGCGGAAGAGATCGCCGACACCGGCAAGCCCATCACCATCACCACGAACATCGAGATCCAGCGCGCCATCGCCAATTTCCGCGCCTTCGCCGACATCGCGCGCAAGGCGGATGCGGAAGGGTTCGAGACGTCGCTGGCCAATGGCGGGCGGGCGCGCAACCGCATCATCCGCAATCCCATCGGCGTGGTGGGCATCGTCGCCCCTTGGAACCTGCCGCTGCTGCTGCTCACCTGGAAGGTCGCCCCGGCGCTGGTGTGCGGCAACACCATCGTCGTGAAACCGTCCGAGCATTCTCCACGCACGGCGGTCCTGCTGGCGAAGATTGCCAAGGAAGCCGGCCTGCCCGACGGCGTTTTGAACATCGTCCACGGCCATGGCGCCGGCGCGGCCGGAAGCTTCCTCGTGTCCCATCCCGGCGTCAACGCGCTCGCCTTCACCGGCGAGACACGCACGGGCGAAGCGATCATGCAGGCGGCCGCGCAGGGCCCGCGCCCGGTTTCGCTCGAGCTTGGTGGCAAGAACCCGGCGCTGATCTTCGGCGATTGCGATCTCCCCGCCGCGATCGCCGGCACCGCCCGTTCCATGTTCGACAATTGCGGGCAGGTCTGCCTGACCACGGAGCGCATCTTCGTGCACCGCTCGGTGTTCGAGCCGTTCGTCGCGGGCATCGCGGCGGCGGCGCGGGCGCTGAAGCCGGGCGACCCCATGGCTGCCGAGACCACCCTTGGCCCGGCGATCAGCGCCACCCAGCGCGACAAGGTGCTCGGCTATTATGCGCGCGCCAAGGAAGCGGGCGCGAGCGTGATCGCCGGCGGCGGCGGGCTCGATATGCCGGCGCCGTTCGAGAACGGCTATTGGGTCGCGCCCAGCATCTTCTCCGGCCTGCCGGACGATGCGGAGATCTGCCGGCGGGAGGTGTTCGGCCCCTGCGGCCATGTCTCCGTGTTCGACGACGAGGACGAGGTGATCGCGCGGGCGAACGCCACCGATTACGGCCTTGCGGCAACCGTGTGGACCCGCGATGAGGCGCGCCAGGACCGGGTCGCGACCCAGCTCCAGAGCGGCACCGTGTGGGTGAATTGCTGGCGCGTGCGGGACGAGCGCGCGGCCTTCGGCGGCTTCAAGCGCTCCGGCGTCGGACGCGAAGGCGGCGCCTGGTCGCTGGACTTTTATTCCGAGCTGAAGACCATCTGCGCGCTGGAGCCGGCGCGCTGACCGCGGGCTTGATGAGGAAACACCGCCAATGAACACCCATACCCCAGCGCCCGCACAGGCCGTGACGGCCACCCGCAACGGCGGGCAGATCCTGGTGGATGCGCTGAACATCCATGGTGCCGACCGCATCTTCGGCGTGCCCGGCGAAAGCGCGCTGCCGATCTTCGACGCCATGCACGAAGGCGAGCATGGGGTTCGCTTCATCGTCTGCCGGCATGAGGCGAATGCCTCGCACATGGCAGAAGCCGACGGCAAGCTGACCGGCCTGCCGGGTCTGTGCCTCGTCAGCCGCGGACCGGGCGCGATGCACGCCACCGTGGGGGTCCATACGGCCTGGCAGGATTCCACGCCGATGATCCTTATCGTCGGCCAGGTGCCCCGCACCACCCGGGGGCGCGAGGGCTTCCAGGAGATCGATTACACCCGCGTGTTCGCGGGCATGACGAAATGGGTCGGCGAGATCGAAAGCCCCGACCTGATCCCGGAATATGTGAGCCGGGCCTATCACATCGCAACCCAGGGGCGGCCGGGGCCGGTGGTGCTGTCCATTCCCGAGGACGTGCTGAGCAGCACCAGCGCGGTGGCCGACGCCCCGGCCTTCCGGCCGACCTCCGCCGCCCCCGCGCCGGAAGACATGGTGCGTCTGCGCGACCTGCTCCAGCAGGCGCAGCGGCCGCTGGTGATCATCGGCGGCAGCACCTGGACGCCGGGCGCCGCCGCGAAGGTCAGCGCCTTCTGCGCCGCCAATGCTTTGCCGGTGGTGGCCGGGTTCCGTTCCCAGGATCTCGTGAACAACGAGCTGCCGCATTATGTCGGGCATCTCACGCTCGGCTCCAGCCCTGCCCTGACCGAGCGGGTGAAGGCCGCCGATGTGGTTCTCGTCATCGGCGATCGCCTCGGGGAGATCACCAGCAAGGCCTATACGGCGCTGGACGTGCCCGCGCCCAAGCAGACCCTGATCCACGTCCATCCCGGTGCCGAGGAACTCGGGCGGGTTTACACCGCCGATCTGCCGATCCTCGCCGGCATGGAGCGTTTCGCCGACGCGCTGACCGAGCTGGAACTGCTCGACGCCTCGCCCTGGCGCACCTGGGCGCAGGCGGCTCGCACCGAGTTCGAGACCTTTCAGCAGCCGCCGACCCGCACCGCCGGCTTCGATCTCGGCAAGATGATCCTGCATTTGCGGGAAACGCTGCCGGACGATGCGATCATCGCCAATGGGGCCGGCAATTACACCGTGTGGCTGCACCGCTTCTTCCGCTATCGCACCTTCGGCACGCAGATGGCGCCGAAATCCGGCAGCATGGGCTATGGCCTGCCCGGCGCCATCGCCGCGAAACTGCGCCATCCCGAGCGCACCGTGGTCGCGCTGGCGGGCGATGGCTGTTTCCAGATGGCCTCGCCGGAATTCGCCACGGCCGTTCACCATAAGCTGCCGATCGTGGTGATCGTGGTGAACAATGCGATCTACGGGTCCATCCGCATGCATCAGGAGCGGCACTTCCCCGGCCGGCCGAGCGGCACCTTCCTCACCAATCCCGATTTTGCCGCCTTGGCGCAAAGCTATGGCGCCCACGGCGAGGTGGTGACGCAGGATGGCGAATTCCCCGCCGCCTTCGCCCGCGCCCTGGCGGCCGGTGGTCCCGCCATCGTGGAGGTGCGCGTGCCTTCCAATCAATTGACCCCGGACATGATTATTTGAGGTTTTGAAGTGCCGGGTGGAAGGCCCGGCACTTCAGGCCGTAGGATGCCCAAAACCCGTGTGTTTACAGCGAATGTTTCACGTGAAACATTCAATACTGGCGGACAAATAGGGGTTTACTGGTGGTTCTCCGTGACTATTCCGCGGATGAAACCATAAAATCGGGCGAATGTTTTTCGAAGACGAATCCGGCCGGCCGATGTCGCTCGACACCGACCGGGAATCCGCATTCCTCTCGTCCTACCGTCCCTTGCCCATGACGAGATCGGGGAGACCGGTCGCGATCTGGGGGAACAGGCAGAGCAGGACCACGGCGAGCATCATCAGCAGCACGAACGGCACGGTGCCCCAGATCACGTCCTTCAGCGGGATGTCGGGGGCGATGTTCTTGATGACGAAGATGTTCAGCCCCACCGGCGGGTGGATCAGCCCCATTTCCATGACGATGGTCATCACCACGCCGAACCAGATCAGGTCGAAGCCGGCAGCTTTGAGCGGCGGCAGGATGATCGGCGCGGTCATCAGGATGATCGACACCGGCGGCAGGAAGAAGCCGAGCACCACCACCAGCACCAATATGGTCGCCAGCAGCAGCCATTTGGACAGATGCAGCGCCACGATCGCCTGCGCCGCCGCCTGCGAGATGTGCAGATAGCTCATCACATAGGAATAGAGCAGCGACATGCCGATGATCAGCATCAGCATGGTGGCCTCCCGCAAGGTGGAGGTGAGGATCGGCTCCAGATCCTTCGGCGTCCACACCTGGTAGATGAGGGCGATCAGCACCAGGGCCAAAATCCCGCCGAGGCCGGCGGTCTCGGAGGGGGTGGCATAGCCGCCGTAGAGCGCCACCATGACGCCGGTGAGCAGCACCACGAAGGGCAGCACGCGGGGCAGCGCGGCGAAGCGGTCGCGCATGGTGAGGTTCTCTTCGTGCAGGATCGGCGATGCGGCGCCGGTCTGCTCGTAGAGATATTTGGCGCGGGCGAATTCCTGGCGG
>JBDZDL010000002.1:0-727799 GCA_040049195.1 Xanthobacter sp. VNH20 | reverse complement strand
CGGTGCTGGTGGATTTGCGCAATATCTATCGGCCGGACGAGATGGCCGAAGCCGGCTTCACCTACGACAGCGTCGGGCGGCCGGGAAAGCAGGTCGGCGCAAGGAACATCCAGGCTGCAGAGTGAGCAAGCATTCCGGCCAAGGGCAACATCGCCCCTGGCCGGGCGCCGTCAAACCGCGCGGAACCGGGGCCGCGATGTAGTGACCGGCCGGCAGCCACAATTCAAGCTGCGGGCAGGGATGAAAGCTCTGGACTGGACGGAATTCGACAATCCGCGAGTCGCAGAAGAGATATTATGGAACTATCTTCATAGGCATCGCGGGACTACGCACGAGACTGCTCGGTGTGCGGCCGATGGTGATCAGCAGCGAGGCCGGCACCGCGAACGTCGCAGCACCGGCCAACTCTCGCGGCCTGTGGATCCCTCAGAGTGCGCCGCTCAGTAGCGCCACGCCCGCGAGGGAAATGGCGGCACCTGCGCCGCGCACCCACGCCCGTCCGGACGTTTCGCCCAGCCGGCCAATGGCGAAGCCAAGGCCCAGGCCGGCGAGATGCAGCAGCGCGGTGCCAAGCATGAAACCGAGGCCATAGGACAGGCCGCCGACGTTCTCCGGCATTTCGGCGCCGTGTGCGTGACCATGGAAAACGGCGAACATACCGACCAAGCCCATGGCGAAGGCCAGCGGCGCTTTCACCCCCAGGGCCACCGCAGCCCCAAGGACGACCACCGACAAGGCGATGCCCGTCTCGACGTATGGCAGGTCGAAGCCGCCCATGCCCAGGGCGCCGCCCGCCGCCATCAAGGCGACGAAGCTGGCCGGCAGCAGCCAAAGGGCGCGCCCGCCCATCTGCCAAGCCAGAATGCCGACCGTGACCATGGCGAGCACGTGATCGAGGCCGGTCACCGGATGCATGAAGCCATGGACGAAACCGTGCGTGGCTCCGACGCCGGTATGGGCGAAGGCCATTGAAGGCACCAGGGCCAAGGCTCCGGCGATCGCGAGAAGACGAAAGGCGGGACGGGTCATAAAGCCACTCTCCTGAAGGACGGGTTCATCTTGCATCAAACTCAACAGATCCGGGGCAATTGATCGCCGACCAGCATGTCCACGATGCGCTCGCCGCCGAAGCGCGTTTCCATCACGACACGGCCGGGCCGTTCCGCGACCACGGTGCCGATGGCGACGGCCCCCTGCCCCAATGGATGCACACGCCATGCCGCAAGTGCGGCCGCCGCTTCCTCGGCAGGGACCACTGCGATCAGCTTGCCCTCATTGGCAAGATAGAGCGGGTCGAGGCCGAGAATCTCGCAAAAGCCGTTCACTTCGGGGCGGATCGGCAGATCCGTTTCGCGTACCCGCACACCCACCGCGCTCGCCTCTGCCAGTTCATTGAGCACCGCCGCGGCACCGCCGCGTGTGGCATCCCGCATCATTCGAACCCCCGGCGCGGCCGTGACGAGAACGTCGACGAGATCATGCAATGGGGCGCAATCGCTTTGGATCGTGGTCTCCAAAGCCAGATCCCCTCGGGCATTTAAAATCGCCGCTCCGTGATCGCCCAGCAGGCCATTCACCAGCACCACGTCGCCGGGCCTCGCGCGGTCTATGCCCACATCGAGCCCGGTCCTCACCACGCCGATGCCGGTGGTGGTGATGAAAAGCTTGTCGCACGCGCCGCGCGCGACCACTTTCGTGTCGCCGGTCACGATGGACACGCCCGCCGCCACCGCCGCGCGCGCCATCGAGGCCACGACCACGCGCAGGGTTTCGACCGGCAATCCTTCTTCGATAATGACCGCGCAAGACAGGGCCACGGGTCGCGCTCCGCCGACGGCGAGATCGTTCACCGTACCGCAGACGGCGAGGGTGCCTATGTCTCCGCCGGGGAAGAACAGCGGATCGACGACGAATGAATCGGTCGTGAAGGCCAGCCGGTCGCCCAGCGCGGCCAGGGCCGTCAGGTCGAAGCGCGCCTGATCTTCCGGGGCGGGGTGCCCTGCCCCAGCGAAAGTCTCCAGAAACACATCTTCGATGAGATCGCGCATGGCCGTGCCGCCGCCGCCATGGGCCAGCGTCACGGTAGCTTGCGTCACGCGGCGGGGCCGGCGCACCGGCCGGTCAAAAGGAATGTTCATGCCGCCCCCTTCATGCCGCCATATTGATAATAGGCCGCGCATGCCCCTTCAGAAGAAACCATCAGCGCGCCGAGCGGCATTTCGGGCGTGCAGCTGGTGCCGAACACCGGGCAGGCCCAGGGCTTCACGGCGCCGGTGAGCACCTCGCCGCACCGGCAGGCAGCAGGATCGGCGACCTTTACATCCGGCACGGCGAAGCGCCGTTCGGCATCGAACCGGGCATAGGGTTCACGCAGCCGCACCCCCGATTCGGCAATGGAGCCAAGCCCGCGCCATTCGAATGTGGGGCGGGTTTCATACACCTGCGCCACTGCGGAAAGCGCGGCGGGATTGCCGGCTTCCGGTACCACACGAGCATATTGATTTTCGATCCGCGCCTCGCCGGCCGCGAGCTGTCGCAGCACCATCAGCAAAGATTGCAGCAGGTCGATCGGCTCAAACCCCGCCACCACCAGCGGCCGGCGGAATTCCTCCGCAATGAACCGATAGGGGGCCGTGCCAATGACCATGGAGACGTGTCCCGGTCCAATGAAGCCGTCGATGCCGAAGTCCGGCTGCTCCAGCAAGGCGCGCAATGTCGGGATGATGGTGATGTGATTGCAGAACAGAGAGAAATTCGAGATGTCCTCGCGCGCGGCGCGCAGCACCGTCAGCGCCGTTGACGGCATGGTGGTTTCAAACCCAAGGCCAAAGAACACCACCTCGCGGCCGGGATTGCGCCGTGCCAGTTCCACCGCATCGAGCGGCGAATAGACCATGCGGACATCGGCACCGTCCGCCTTGGCCTGGAGCAGGCTCTTGCGCGAGCCCGGCACGCGCATGGCATCCCCGAACGTGGCGAAGATCACCTCCGGCCGCTCCGCGATGGCGACGCAATCATCCACGCGCCCCATGGGCAGCACGCAGACCGGACATCCCGGGCCGTGCACGAATTCGATGATGTCCGGCAGCAGCCCTTCCAGCCCGTAGCGGAAGATGGCGTGGGTGTGCCCGCCGCAAACTTCCATGACGGCAACTGGATTGGTGCGCCCCCGCTCCAGGCGGGCCGCCAGTACACCGATTTCCCGGATCAGTCCGGTTGCGAGGGCCGGATCGCGGAATTCATTGACGAAACGCATGATCGTCGCCCCTACCCTGCCCGCACCAGCGGCTCGACGCTGCCGGTGCGCATCGCGTCCATCTCCGCATCCATTTCGCCGATCTCAGCGAGCACCTTCAGCGTGGCTGCCGCCTCCGCCTCGTCGATCCGGCTCATGGCGAAGCCCACATGCACCAGCACCCACACGCCGATCAGCGTGTCCAGCGGTGCCCCCGGCTCCGCCACGCACACGACATCGACGCTGCGGCGGACGCCGGAGACATCCACGATCGCCAGCATCGCGTCCGCGTCCGCAATGGCGACGATCCGTCCGGGAATCCCGAGGCACATGGGTTCGTCTCCTCAATGGCGCGCGAAGGTGCGACCGCGGGCGATCCCGTAGCGGTCGATCTTGGCCCGCAGGCCGACGCGCGAAAGGCCGAGTTCCTCGGCCGCGCGGCTCTTGTTCCACCGACAGCGCACGAGTGTTTCCATGAGAATGGATGCCTCGATGCGCTCGATGCGGTCCTTCAGCAGCCCGCCGTCCGGCAGGGCGATGTGCTGGGCCATGCCGTCCGGTGCGGCGGCGGCACGCAGGATGTGAGGCGACAGCAGATCGGCACCGAGCTGGGGCCCGGTGGACAGGACCAGCATGCGCAGCACCTCATTCTGCATCTCGCGCACATTGCCGGGCCAATCGTACGCCTCCATGCAGGCAAGCGCCTCATCGGTGAAGCCTTTCACCACCTTGCCGTGGAGATTGCACAAGCCATCCAGAATGGCGGTCGCAAGCACCCGCAGATCGTCGCGTCGGGCGCGCAGGGCCGGCATCATCAGCACCATTGCGGACAAGCGGTAGTAGAGATCCTCGCGGAACCGCCCTCCCGCGACCTCCTGGGTGAGGTCGCGATGGGTGGCGGACAGCACGCGCACATTGACGCGCTTGGCTTCGTTGGAGCCGACGGGCCGGATCTCGCCCTCCTGGAGGAACCGCAGAAGCTTGACCTGAAACGCGGGAGAAACGTCGCCGATTTCATCCAGCAGCACCGTGCCGCCATCCGCCTCATCCAGCAGACCGATGCGGGTGGTATGGGCGCCGGTGAAGGCGCCTTTCTTGTGCCCGAACAGCTCGGATTCCAGCAATTCGTCAGGAATAGCGCCGCAATTGACCGCGAAGAACGGGCGCTCCGACCGCAGGCTAGAATAATGAATCGCCCGCGCGAGCAGTTCCTTGCCGGTGCCCGTCTCCCCCTGGATCAGCACCGGCACGTCGAACACCGCCACCTGCGCCGCGCGACGGCAGGTCTCGTTCAACGGGCTCTCTGGACTGCGGATCAAGGTATCGAAATGGAAATTCCTTGCCACGCGTTCACGTTGCGCCACAAGGCGCGCTTGAGCCACGGGCGCAGCGAGTTTCAGCTCCAGTGACAGGCGGTGATGGTCCCGTTGCAAGGCGAACAAATGGGCCGCATTACGCGCCACCAGAAGCAATTGATCCGGATGCCACGGCTTGGTGATGTATTGATAAATACCGGCGCCGTTGATCGCTCCGATCATGTCTTCCGGTTCCGTATAGCCGGTCACGATCACCCGCACGATTTCCGGCCAGCGCTCGCGCACTTCGGTCAGAAAGGTCACGCCCGAAACATCCGGCATGCGCTGGTCGCAGAAGATCGCTTGAACCCACTCGCTCTCCAGAATGCGTCGCGCCTCTGCTGCGCCGAGCGCGGTGAAAACCTCGAACTCCTCGCCGAGGACGCGCGCCATCACCTCGACCGAGCGAGGCTCGTCATCAACCAGGAGAAGGGCGGGGCGCGTGCTCACATGCCTACTCCGCCGCCGTATGGAAGGCGCCGCGCAGCGCCTGCGCCCGCTCTTCGGCGACCCGCGCAAGCTGCTCAAGGCGCGTGCGGCGCGCGTCCTCCAGCCAGGCCAGCCATTTCCCAAATCCGACGCCGGACCGGGAAGACAGCGCGATCACGCGGGCCGTTGGATTGATGCGCCCGACATTCCCGACAATGGTGTCGAAGTCCACATCCAGATGCGGCAGCAGATCGGCCTTGGTGAGCAAGACCAAATCGGCGTCCTGGAAAATATCAGGATATTTCAGCGGCTTGTCTTCGCCCTCCGTCACGGAGAGGAGCGTGATCCGCTTGTCCTCGCCGAGGTCGAACGCCGCCGGGCAGACCAGATTGCCGACGTTCTCGATGAAGAGAATTCCACCCGCGGGAAGCGGCAGCCGCTCCAGCGCGTGGCCCACCATATGCGCATCGAGATGGCAGCCCTTTCCGGTGTTGATCTGAACCGCTGGGAACCCCACCGCGCGGATGCGCTCGGCATCGTTCGCGGTCTGCTGGTCGCCCTCGATGACGGCTGCGGCAACGCGGCCGGACAAGGCTTTCAGGGTCTCGACCAACAGCGTCGTCTTGCCGGCGCCGGGACCTGCGAGCAGGTTCAGGGCGAAGATGCCATCCGCTGCGAGCCGGGCGCGGTTCTGGGCAGCGAACCCGTCGTTCTTGGCCAGGATATTCTGCTCGATCTCCACCATGCGGCGCGCGTCGAGACCAGGCGCATGGCTGTGCTGCGGCTGCGCGGCATCATCGTGGCCGTGGTCATGGGCATGGGAATGCCCGTGCGCATGCCCATGGTGCGGCCCGGAATGGGCACCCGCATCGTGAGAATGGGTATGGGCGCCTTCCCCCGTCTGCGCCGCATCGGGACCGGACAGGGTGACGGCATCGGATCCACAACCGCAGGCGACGCACATCACACGACCTCCAGGTCTTTGATTTTCATTTCGGTGCCACCGTTGGGCACCAGCCGTTCGCCGCCGCAGGCGGGACATGGGTCGAGCCGCCCGGCGAGCGGCACCGTCGTTCCACAGCTGAAGCACCATGCGGTGCCGCTCTCCTCAAGCATCACCAGTTCCGCGCCTTCCGCGAGCGAGCCGCGCATGACAACGTCGAAGCCGAAGCGCAATGCCTCGGACTCGACGCCGGCGAACGCGCCGATCGCCAAGCGTACCCGGGTGACGCGCGAAAAATTCTGCGCCTGCGCCGCATCTTCCAAGGCGGCACGCAGACTCTCGCAGAGCGCCATCTCGTGCATGTCATGCCTCCCTTACAAAGTGGAGGGTGAGCGGAACACAGGGATTGACCGCGCATTCGGCAATCCGCGCCAGCATCTGCGCCTCGCGCCGCGCGGGCAAGGCCGCGAGCATGCGCGCGAACAGGCCGCCCGGCGCCAGATTCCAGGCGCTGGGCGTGCGGACGCGATAAGAGACGACACGGCCGTCCTTCACCTTCGCCTGGTGGACAAGGATCCCCCGCGCCGCCTGCGCATAGCCGCCCCCTGCCCCGGCCTGCCCATGAAGACGCGTGTCGCGGCCGCTCTGCGCCATCCAGAGCAGATCCACGATGCGCGCGAGCAGACGTACGAACAGGCTCGCGCCTTCGTTCCGGAGCAGCGCGCGGATCACGGGCGCGGTGCGCACGCGCTCAAGCACCGTGGCCTCGTACCTGGGCGAAGGCACATCTTCCATCAGGCCGAGCTCGAGTGCCCCGACGTCGAGGGCGGGAAGCGCGGCCCGCCCCCAGGCCGGATCCACGCGGTCGCGCACCTCGCTCAGCAAGCGTGCGGCCGGTGTGGGCGGGCGGGCTAGCCAGGACTCGAGATCGGCCAGGGAGAATTCGGGCAGATTGTCCCCGCCGCACACATGCCGGACCAGATCCGCCGGCATCCCGCGTGCAAGCAAGGCGAGGCCCGCCCTATCGGGCATGGTGCCGAGCAGGTTTGGCCAAAGCTGAAACAGTGCCATGCCGTGGTCGCGCACGGTCTCGGCCCGCATCGCGGCTACATTTTCAATACCGGGCAAGCCAAGCGCGTGGCTTGCGGCCGCACGATGGGCGGCCCCGCAAAGATTGAACACGCGCGGCAACAGCTCCAGCGCATCTTCCACGCGCCGGCCGACCAGCAGCGGCTCCGGATCGAGCATCGGCGCGCTGGTGAAGTGCCAGCCCGCCGCGCCTCCCGGCCGCACGATGGTCAAAGCCTCGCTCATGCCGGCTCCGATGCCGCGCGGGCGCCGGCGGCGGCGCCAAAAATCAGTTCGCGACGTGTGGGTTGGGGCGGAAGCACCGGCCGCTGTTCCGCCACATCGAGCGACACGCCTTCATCGCGCGAAGCTGCAGCCTCGCCAGCCTCATGCGCCGCCAATTCCTCTGTCCGTCGGCGCCGAATCTCGGCCGTCGGCGCGCCTTCCTCGCGATGAGCGGGATCAAGCAAAGCGAGCAACGCCGCCGTCGCGGTCTCCGTTGCCTGGAGCATCGAAGTGAAGTCGAACATGGGCGAAAACAGCGAACAAGCCTTGTAGGGGCCGGTTTCCGGGCGGTTCGCGCTGAGAAATTCATACCAGCCCGAGGGAAAGGCGATCAGTTCCTTCGTTCCGGTGGCGAGCCGCGTCCAATCCTGGTCCGGGCCGGGAAGCAGGACGAGATTCATGAACCAGGGGGTGATCAGCATGCCGAACACCCGCCCTTCGTAGGCGCGGAAACCCACGGCCTTCACCGAGAGCGTCTCATTGACGATTGGCACACCGCGCATCTGGCCTGCGTGAATCTCGCGGAACGCGGCTTCAAGGCGCGGCGGCACCGTGCGGACGATCTCATCCAGGCGCGGATCGATCGCCGGTGCGGGCGCGGCCGCGATCCCCTCCCCCTGGTCAAGCACCATGAACTGCTCCCGGTCGCCATCGCACACCGGGCAGCGCCAGTGGTCCGGCAAGTCCACGAACGCGGTGCCAGCGGGGATCTGCCAGGTCTCGCACCCCTCGGCGGGGTCGTAGACGTGCCAGCACACCTTGCATTCCAGGCGGGTCTTGGGATCTAGCCCTCCGCCGATGCCGCGAAACGAACCTTCAAACCGCATGATCGGCCCTCACCGCATGGCTCTGAGCACTTCCGCCAGCCGCTCGGCGGAATCGGCGATATCTTCCGGCGCAGCACAGGCCACCTCTGGCAAATCGGTGATTTCCAGCGTGTCGAGGATGAGCATGTCGGTGGAATTGTAATAGCGCACCCGCCAGACATCGCGCCGCGCCGCCGCGTCGATGCGGCAATTGCCATAACCTCGCGAGAGGATGGTGAGGCCGCCGACCCCCACCGCCGCATCGATCAGCGCGAGATCCTCGGGCGTATGCGGCAGAAGGGAAAAATTGATGACATGGGCCGGCGTGCCCGGCACGCGACCTTCGGTGCGGTGGGCGATCTCGGCAATGATCGGCGGCGCATTGACGACGCCGGAGCGCGGCCGCGCGGTGTCCGCCAGATCGATCTCCCAATGCGCAGGAAAGGCCCGCAGAAGAGCGCCGCGCGGAAACGCGCCGACCTCGATCCGGTCCACCCCCTCCGTGCCGCGCACCCGCCACACCCCGGCAAAGGTCGCCTCCTGGATTTCCAGGGGCGCACCGCCTCCGCTGACGCGCACGGCAACTTCGCCCTCGCCCAGCGCCTCATCGATCAGCCGCCGGTTCGCCGCATCGAAGCCGTTCAGCGAGACGCTGGCATGGTCACCCGGCTTCCAGCCCTCCAGCGCGCGCTGGACCTCATCCAAGGCGGCGAAGGCCGCCCCGTAACGGGCCTTGTCCTCCACCTCGGGGAGATGGGGTTCATAGACGCGCATCCCCGACGGCATCGGGAGGTAGGCGAGGCCATCCGCGCCCTCCGTCTGGCTGCCGGGGCCAAAGCCGATGGGTGGCTGCGTGGCGATGGGGAGCGATGCCATTCCAGGATCCTCAATGAGTCACGCAGGTCTCGGCGAGCACCGTGCCGAGTCGGGCGAGGTATTCGTCCCAATCGCGCATCCGCGCGATCGACCCGATGGGATCTCCGTCACGCAGGACCACGATTGCCGGAAGGGCGAGGGCAAGAGCGTCGCGCAGGACCAGTTCGATCGCAGGACCAGCAACCGCGCCCGTCAAAGGGTGGCGCCCGCTACCCAGGGCCCGAACCAGTTCAGGGAGCACCGCGGCGATATCGGGCGTTTCCATATGCGATTTTCCGTGGGCCGGCAGAAACAGCAGCCGATCGCGCGGATCGGCGCCGAGATCCTCGGGCGTTTCCACATAGGCGTAGCCGTGGGTGGTCATCAGCCGCTGGACCAGGGGATGGAGCGCCGCTGCGGCGGACGGGATGTTGGATGCGATCTCGGCCATCAGGCTTCCTTTCGGCCGGCGGCATGGGCGGCGGCAAGATGAGGCGGCAATTGCGGCTCGCGATCGAGATCTGCGAAGGCCGCATGAAGGACAGAGGACGGGCCGTTGCCGGTGATGACGGCGGATAGCGCCGCGAGGGCATCGGCGATCAGGCGCGCCTCGTGCCCATCCACGACGCGGCGGGCCGCGCCCAGAAACACGAGGACGTGGTCGCCGATCCCGGCTTCCGGCACCAGGGACAGGTCGATCTGCTCCACCTTGCCGTCGCTTTCGCACCGGGCGAAATCGCCGAAGCGTTCCAGAACGCGCATGGGGATACCGACACACATCTCAGGCGCCCTCGCCTTTGAGGGCCAACACGCGCGCATCACCGATGCGACACGCCTCCGCCGCGCTTGGACGCCCGGATTCATAGGCTTGTCGGGCGATCGCCGGAGCCAGAACAGCTTCGTCTGCGAGCGTCCGGGGCGTGAGCGAAACTCCGAACGCATCCTTCAACAATGCGACGACGTGCGCGGCTGCGGGCGCCACTTGCGCCGCCACCATGTCGGTCAGGCCGCCGCCATAATCATCCAGCGTGTGGGGCTGCACCCCCACCAGGCGCAAGACGCGGGGCGCGCAGCCGCGCAATTGAAGCAGAGCGAGCACTTCCTGAAACCCGGTCTGATGCAGGCTGACCTTGCGTGCGCCGAGCACGGCGGGAACCTCGTCGTCGCTCAAAAAATGCAGCGTGCCGGGCGGCAGGCCGTAGTCGACCGCATCGACGATCACGACGATGTCGGCCTCTTCCAGGTGCGGGAGCAGATAGAGGCCCTGGGTGCCACCATCCAGCAAGGTCACTGCGTCGGGCATGACGAAGTCGCGATCGATCGCCTCCACGACCCGCACGCCAAACCCTTCATCCGCCCACAGGATGTTGCCAATTCCGAGCACGAGGATGCGATCGTCGGCCATGCGACGCCTTTCTCCCTGGGGACGCTCCCGATGCGGTCTGCCGCCGCGGATTTTTCAAATTGGTCCAATACAAAACCCGTGCCAGCACTTTTTCAGCCCGGAAAACCAGCGCTGCCAAGGCTTCGCGCACAGGTGGCAGCGATGATTCAACCACCGTCTGGCTGAAATCCTTCCACATTCATTGGATTTTGTAAGGAAACTTTCCAAAACAAAAAAGCGCGGCAAAGCCGCGCTTTTCTCTCGTGTCTTCGGCCGCCGCTATTCCGGGTCGTCGTCCCGGAACGTGCGGTAGCCATTGGTGATGGCCGACACCATGCTCTGGCGGGACATGATGTCTTCCCGGATCACCGAATAGACGTGAATGATGATGAACAGGATGAACACCCACATACCGATATGGTGGAAGGTGTGCACGTTCATGCTGCCCCCCAGGGCGGGGATGATCCAGCCGAACAGCCGATCCTGCCAGCTGCCGAGTCCTTCGCCTTCCGAATAGAGGGCGAAGCCTGTTCCGATCATGAAGAGCCCGCCCACCACCATCACCCAGAACATGAACACCTGCGCAAGGGGATTGTGGCCGACAAACTTCAGGGGGCGCGGCTTCAGGAAAGCGTACCACTTCACCTCGATGAAGAGCCCGCGCCAGAAGCTCTTCCTCCAGAACGGGAAGGTGAAGAGCTCGCGCGAATATTGGTTCCCAACCAAAGCCCACAAAGCCCGGCCAACGAAGCCGATAGCGAAGATATAGGCCGCCGCGAAATGTACGAACCGGATCGTTCCCATCATGTAATGGGCGCTGGCCTCCCCCGATAAGGTCGGGAGTGGCGAGCCGATAAGATAGCCGGTGACGCAAAGCACCAGGATCGAGAGAGCGTTGACCCAGTGCCAGAGACGCACCGGCGCCTCATAGACATAGACGGTGGTCAGCTTCCGCCAGCCGTTGGCCGATGGTGCGGGAGCGGCGGCCGGCGGTGCGCCGGCCGCTCCGGAACCGGCCCCGAGGGAGGTGTCGGTCATTGCTCCCTCCCCTCAGCGCACGGTGACGCGGGCGAGTTCCTCGCCGCCCGGCGCCAGCACATGGGTGGAGCAGGCGAGGCACGGATCGAACGAATGGAGCGTCCGCAGGATCTCCACCGGCTCGTCCGGCCGCTCCATCGGCGTATTCAGAAGCGAGGCTTCGAACGCGCCGATATTGCCCTTGGGATCGCGCGGACCGCCGTTCCAGGTGGTCGGGACGACGCACTGGTAATTCTCGATCCGGCCGTCCTTGATCTTGATCCAGTGCCCAAGACCGCCGCGGGGCGCGGCGACGGTGCCGACGCCCTTGGCTTCCTTGGGCCAGGTCGCCGGGTCCCACTTCTCCACATTCGCGGTGGTGCTGTCGCCGGCCTTGATGTTGGCGATCAGATTGTTGAAGTCGGTCAGCATCATATCGGCGCAATAATGCGCCTCAAGCGCACGTGCGAGCGTGCGGCCGATGGTGGTGGGAAGCGCCTGCTTCGGCGTCAGATTGGTGCCGGCCAGCGTGTTGAAGCGGCCGAGCGCCTCATCCACCTGCCCCTTCACGTAATCCACGCCATGGGCATAGGCGAGGGTGTAGCGGGCGAGCGGACCCACCTCGCAGGCATTCCCCTTCCAGCGCGGCGCCTTGATCCAGGAATATTTCGCCGCTTCGTCCACGGCTTCGATGTTGGTCTTCGTGCCCTTGGCGGCAGGGCCAAGCTGGTAGTTCGGTTCGGTCACGCCGTCCCAGGGGTGCAGGCCCTTGTCGTTATTGCCTGCGCCATAGGTGTACCAGGAATGGGTGACGAATTCCTGCACCTGGTCGGGGTCGCGCGGGTCGATGGGGTGAATCTCGTTCCAATTGCCGTTCAGGATCACGCCGCCCGGCAGACGGTCGGTGGATTTCTTGCCCTGGATGGCTTCGTAATCGCCATAGTCCATCACGTTGGTGGCCGAGAGCCCGCCGCCGTAGAGCCAGCCTTTGTAATAGCTCGCGATGGCGATCACATCCGGCACATAGACATTCTTGGAGAATTCATAGGCTTCCTGAAGCTTCAGCTTCACGAAGTTCAGCCGCTCCATGTTCAGCGGTGCGCCCGCCGACATGTCGCCTTCCATATTGATGGCGCAGGGCACGCCGCCCACCATGTAGTTCGGATGCGGGTTCTTGCCGCCGAAGATGGTGTGGACCTTAACGATCTCGCGCTGGAAATCGAGCGCCTCGAGATAATGCGTCACGGCGAGCAGATCGGCCTCGGGCGGCAGCAGATAGGCCGGATTATCCCAATAGCCGTTCTTGAAGATGCCGAGCTGGCCGCTCTCGACGAACTTCTTCAGCCGGTTCTGCACGTCGCGGAAGTAGCCGGGCGAGGATTTGGAATGATCGGAAATCGCCTGCTGGAGCGCCGACGTCGCCTTGGGGTCCGCCTTCAGAGCATTGACCGGGTTCACCCAGTCGAGCGCGTGCAGGTGGTAGAAATGCACGACGTGGTCGTGCCATTGCAGCACCTTCGCCATAATCTCGCGGATCAGGAAGGCGTTGTTGGGGATCTTGATCTGCAACGCATCTTCCACGGCACGCACCGAGGTGAGTGCATGGCAGCCGGTGCAAACCCCGCAGATGCGCTCCACGAACGCCCAGGCGTCGCGTGGATCGCGGCCCTTGAGGATGACCTCCAGCCCGCGCCACATGGTGCCGGTGGAGACCGCATTGCGGATCACATTGTTGGCGTCCACGTTCACTTCGCAGCGCATATGGCCTTCGATGCGGGTGACCGGATCGACGACGATGCGGCGGCCGGCCGTGTCCAGGCTGAAGCCGTTGGGGGTCTGGATGGTCACTTGGCGTCTCCCTTATGCTGGGCGCGCTTCAGGGCGCTGACTGCCGCATGCAGCGCCACGGCGCCGCCCACGACGCCCGCAGCCGCGAGCCCGATCTGATCCGCATTGGCTTCCACACCGAAGCCCTTGCCGTTGATGTCCGCGAGGCGCGCGTACCAGGAGCCCTTGTCCCAGAAGCCGTCCTCGGAGCAGCCGATGCAGCCGTGCCCGGCCTGGATCGGGAAGGAGACGCCGTCGTTCCAGCGCACGGTGGAGCAGGCGTTGTAGGTGGTCGGGCCCTTGCAACCCATTTTATAGAGGCAATAGCCCTTGCGGGCGCCCTCATCGTCGAATTTCTCGACATATTGGCCGGCGTCGAAATGCGGGCGCCGGTAGCATTTGTCGTGAATGCGCTGGGAATAGAACATCTTCGGCCGGCCCTGGCGGTCCAGCTCGGGAATGCGATCAAAGGTGAGCATGTAGGTGATGACGCCGGTCATCACCTCGGCGATGGGCGGGCAGCCCGGCACCTTGATGATGGGTTTGTCGAAGATCACCTCATGCACCGGCGTGGCGCGGGTGGGGTTCGGCCGCGCCGCCTGCACGCAGCCATAGGAGGCGCAGGAGCCCCAGGAGATGATCGCCTTCGCGTCCTTGGCCACCTTCTTCAACTGGTCCACGAACGGCTTGCCGCCGATGATGCAATACATGCCGTCTTCATTGAGCGGCGGATTGCCCTCCACGGCGAGGATGTAATTGCCTTTGTACTTGGTCATCACCTCATCGAGGATGGCTTCCGCCTGGTGGCCCGCCGACGCCATGAGCGTGTCGTCATAGTCCAGCGAGATCATGGAGAGCACCACATCCTTCACCAAGGGATGTGCGGAGCGGATGAAGCTCTCCGAGCAGCAGGTGCATTCCAGCCCATGCAGCCACAGCACCGGAAGACGCGGCTTGGTTTCCATGGCGTGGGCGATCTGCGGCGCGAGCTCCGGGCCGAGTCCGAGCGCGGCGGCGGTGAGCGAGCAATATTTCAAGAACGAGCGGCGGGTGATGCCCTGCCGCCGCATGACATCATAAAAGGTTTCGAGGCCGACCATGCGGCGTCCCTCCTGGTGGTGCTCTCGCGCGGTCGCGTCGAGGCGATGCGCTCAAGCTCCATCAGCAACCCGCGTGCCACTTTTTATTTGTAAGAATATCAAGGTGTTGGATTAGCCGCCCTCAAGCCGGAGCGGAAAGTGGCACCTCACTTTCCAAGCGAGGCGGAAAGCGCGTGACCGTTTTCCGCCTCGGCCATGAGATGGGCCGCCGCGACCGCCGCCTGTCCCAAGGCAAGCCCCCCGTCATTGGCCGGAACCTGCGCCGGTTCCAGCACATGATAGCCGGATGCGCTGAGGCGCTTCGTGACCGCTTCCAGCAGCAGGCCATTCTGAAAGACCCCGCCGGACAGTGCGACATGGCTCAGACCTTCGGCCCGAGCCACTTCTGCAGCCGCATCGGCGAAGGCGATCGCGACACCGGAATGAAAATTCGCCGCACAGATCTCAACGTCCACCTGATTGACCCGATCCGCCAGGGCGGCGCGCCAGAGCGGCGCGGGATCAAGTTCCAGGAGAGCTTCGCCGCGTGACAGGGCCAAGGGATAGGGAAACGGCCCCTCTCCTCGCCTTTCGGCGCTCGCTTCCAGAGCGATGGCCGCCTCGCCCTCGAAGCTGAGACGATCCGGCGCCAGCTGAAGGAGTGCGGCCATGGCATCGAACAGGCGACCCGCCGAACTCGCCAACGGTGCATTGACCTGTTTCGCGATCATCGCCCGCACGGTAGCGATGGGCTTGCCCGCGAACAGCTCGGGAAGGACGGCATCCGCGCCAACGGCCGCATCGAGATGCGCCAGCAGGACCCGCCAGGGTTCCCGGCTCGCCACATCGCCGCCCGCAAGCGGGATCGGCCGCAGCCGTCCCCGCCTTCGGAAAGTGAGATAATCACACACGAGAATCTCGGCGCCCCAGGCGGTACCGTCGGTCCCGAGTCCAAGCCCGTCCAGGGCAACGCCGACGATCGGGCCGGCATCGCGGCGCCAGCGGTTTTCAGCCATCGTGGAGGCGATATGGGCATGGTGATGCTGTACGCCGATCGTGCGCAAGCCACGTTTCTCGGCATATTGGGTTCCAAACCGGGTGGCGCGATAATCCGGATGAAAATCCACGGCGACAGCCGCCGCGACGTGGGAGAAGACGCTTTCATAATCGACAATCGCGCTGGCGAACTCATCTTCCACCGCCGGCGTGTCCAACTCGCCAAGGTGGTGGGTCAGGAGCGCCTTGCGGCCATGGGTGAGGCAAGCCGCGCTTTTCAGATCCCCACCCATGGCGAGCACCGGCGGCGCCTCGGCGAAGTCCTCCGGCAGATCGAACGGGCGCGGCGCCTGCCCACGTCCCCGCCGCATCACGCGGGCGCGCCCGCCAACAACGCGGACGACGGGGTCCTCCAGGCGGCGGGCGATCGGCCGGTCGTGGCCGAGAATGCCGTCGACGATGCCGGCAAGCATTGACGCGGCATCCTCGTCCCGAAACACTTGCGGCGCATTGGCGTGATTGGCGCTGGTCATCACCAGCGGCCGCCCGACGCCCTCGAGCAGCAGATGATGCAAGGGTGTGTAGGCCAGCATGAGGCCGACCCGTTCGTGTCCCGGCGCCACCCCTGGCGCAAGCGGACCGTCGTCCCGCCGTCGCAGGAGCACGATGGGCGCAGCCGGGTCCGACAGGGCCGCCGCATCGCCGGGAGCGAGATGGCAGAGCGCCGAGGCGGCTTCGAGATCCCCGACCATCACAGCCAGCGGTTTGGAGGGCCGGTGCTTGCGCCGCCGCAGTTCGTTCACCGCCATGCCGTCCGTGGCGTGGCACGCGATATGGAAGCCGCCGATCCCTTTGACGGCGATGATGCCGCCGGCGTTCAAGGCAGCCACGGCCTGGGTCAGGGCATCGCCACCAGCCCGTGCCGCTTCCGGCGGGGTCCCCAGCGAGGTCCAGTTCAGGCGCGGCCCGCAAGTGGGGCACGCGATGGGCTGGGCATGGAAGCGCCGGTCTGCCGGATTCTCATATTCTGCCCGGCAGGCTTCGCACAGGGGGAAGCCCTGCATGGTGGTGCGCGCGCGATCGTAGGGCAGACCCCGGACAATGGAAAATCGCGGCCCGCAGTCCGTGCAATTTGTAAAAGCATAGCCGAACCGGCGTGCGCCAGGATCGGCGATTTCCGCCCGACAGGCCGGACACGTGGCGATATCCGGCACGATGCCGACCGAAACCGCCCCTACCCCGCTCTCAGCGATGCGGAACGCCCGGCTATCCGGTGGCGCTGCGGGACGCGAGGAGATCGCCTCTACGTGGGACAGAACAGGTGCCTCATCGCGCAGCGCCAAAACCAATGCGGCCAGGGCTTCCGCCGAGCCCCCCGCATGGATGAAGACCGCATCGCCCCGGTTGCCGACTTCGCCCGAAAGCCCGAGGCGCCGTGCGAGGCGCCACACAAAGGGTCGAAATCCGACACCCTGCACGATGCCGCGCACGACGATCTCGGCCCCTTTAATGTCGGACATCGCCGCCTCAGTGCACCGTGCAGACCATGCAGGGATCGAACGACCGCACGATGTGCTGCACGCTCAGCGGCGTGGTTTCATCGGGCCGGACGATGGCCCCGACCAGCGCGGCCTCAAGCGGGCCAGGCATCCCGGCGGCATCGCGCGGCGAGAAGTTCCAAGTGGTCGGGGCGATGATCTGGTACCGCGAGATTTTGCCACCCTCCACTTCCACCCAATGGCCGAGCGCGCCGCGCGCCGCTTCCGTCAGTCCGGCGAAACGGCCCCGATCCGGCATCTGCCCCTGGGCGCACCAGGAGCCCTCCGGTTCCAGAGCGCGCACCCAGGCCTCCATGGCGATCAGCGTACGCGCGCTTTCCACCAGCCGCGCGATGACGCGGGAAAACACATTCCCCCCTGCCCATGCCACGAGGTCGCGGATGAGGGGTTGGCCGTCGATGACCTGGCGCGCCAATGCCCCGGTTTCGAACGGCAGGCCGTTCAGGCGTGGCGCCTTGCACCATGTGTATCCGATCTCGTCCGCAGCGTCGGGCACGGTGGAGCCTTGGAACGGATGGTGGGGGTGCGCGCGCGCCTCCATGCGGGAGAAGGTGTGATCCTCCGCAATATCAGTCGGATCGAAGCCACCCGCCTGCCCGGCCACATGGACGCCGGCGGGATAGAGCGCGCCCTCCTGAGCGGGATAGGCGCCATAGGAGAGAAACCGATCATAGGCGCGGCCTTGATACGCCAGCTCGAGATCGGCTGCGATTTCCAAGAACAGGCGGAAATCGCCATCCGGGCCCCCGGCACGCCACGCGTCCAGTTCGGCCCGTTCGGTGAGGGCGGCCACCTGCTCCAGCTTCGTGCCGAAGAGCTGATCCTCCAAGATAGCGCGCACCGCGCCGAGCGTCGCGAGAAGGCGGACCTTGTCGCGGGATTCCGCGCGCTTCGTCACGCCCCCGGGCTGGATCGCCAAGGTGTGAGGCCAGCGGCCGGCGAGCAGACCCAGGACATGAAGCAGGGTTGCCCGTGCCTCCAGCAAACGCCGTGCGCTGGTGCCGCGCCCGGCCTTGAAGCGGGCTTCCGCTTTCGCGAACCATGGTCGCCCCGCATAGGCCGCGCGGGCGAAATCCGGCATGAAGAAGAGATGGAAATGGGTGAGATGGTCGGCCACATTCTCGGTGGCGACGATGAGATTGGTGGCGATCCGCCCGTTCCAGGTCGGGACCAGCCCTTGCAAGCCCGCGAGTGCAAGCGCGGCGGCCTGGGACTGGGAGACCGAGCAGATTCCGCAGATGCGCGGCGCGATCACCAGCGCATCCATCGGGTCTCGCCCCTCCAGAATGCGCTCGAAGCCGCGGAACAGCGGCGAAGACACATGGGCTTGCGCCACCGCGCCATTGGCGATGTCCAGCCGCACCTCGAGATCGCCTTCGACGCGATTGAACGGTCCGACGATGAGCCGCGTGACACCTTCGCCGGCGGAACCTTGTGCTTCGCTCATCGCCGCTTGATGTCCCGCACCGTGGGCGGCACTACCAGATGATCACTCACCGCATTGCGCCGCAGACGCTCCGGCGTCGCCGCTTTCGCGAGCGAAGACAAGGCGATGAACCAGGCCTTCGGCATGTCGGTGGGCAGACCGACGGGGATCCCGGCGACCTTTGGCGTCTCCAGGAAGGTGTGACCCGGCTCCTCGAATTCGGGCGCCGTGCAATTGATGCAGGCATAGCCACCGCGGGTGCAGGAGCCCTCCCCGTTCCAGGACCGCGTGTTGCAATCCGCATGGGCCTGGGTGCCGAGGCAGCCCAGATGTTCCATCATGCAGCCAAGGTCGGAGAGCTTCTCCGCGCTTGCCTTGAACTCATAATATTCGTTGCGCGGGCACCCGTGGTGCACGAGATGATCGGCATAAAAGCGCGGCCGGCGATAGGCATCGAGATCCCGCGCGCCGAGCAGGCCCGCCGCCAGCAGCATCAAGGTCTCGGTCACCCAATTGGGGTGTGTCGGGCATCCGGCGACATTTATGACCGGCAGGCCGGAGCGGGAGCGAAATGCGGCGCCCAGCGCGCCGCCCTCCCGCCGCCCGTCATATTGCAGGCCGCAAGCGTCGGTGGGGTTGGAGCCGGCCGCGGTAACGCCGCCATAGGCGGCGCAGGTGCCCACGGCAACCACATGCTCAGCAAGGCCGGCTATCTCGCGCACCCATTCGATTGTGGGTCGTCCGGTGCCGGCCAGCACATGGAAACGCCCCGTTCCATTCGGGCCGCGCAGCAGGGAACCCTCGACACACAGCGCATCGAGACGCACCGCACCGGTCCGTATCTGTTCGAACACCGCCAGCGCTTCCCCGCCCGTCTCCTCGGAAAGGCTTGGATGCCAGAGGAGGTGAATTCCGGCACTGTCCAGGGTTGTGACGAGATCCGGTCCCTCGGCGCAGAACAGCGACATGGTGCAGCCGCCGCAGCCGCCGGATTGAAGCCAGAGAATGTTGAATCGCCCGCTCACGATCGGCTGCCCGACAGCGCCGCGGGCAAGGTCACGCGCATCAGTGCCCCGCCCTCCGGGTGATTGCTCGCTTCGAGCACGCCCTCGTGCTCCTGCACGATGCGATAGCTGATGGAAAGGCCGAGGCCCGTGCCCTTGCCGACCGGCTTCGTCGTGAAGAAGGGATCGAAGATGCGCGTCGCGATTTCCGTCGGGATGCCGGGGCCGCTGTCCTGTACGGTTATGACCACCCGGTCGCCGCGTTGCTCACCGGCGATCTTGAGCCGGCGGTCGGAAGCTCCCTCCATGGCGTCCATCGCATTTTGAATGAGGTTCATCATCATCTGGTGCAATTGGCCGGGATGGCCGCTGACGTCGAGCGGTCCTACCAGCTGGAACGTGGTGTCGACCGGCGGATTTTTCGCTTTCGCCACCCATTCCAGCGAGGAGCGCACCAGAGCCGCCATGTCGACCGGTTCGGATGCCTGCCTTCGATCGGAGGAAAAGCGCCGCAGATCGGCGACGATGTCGCGGACCCGTTCCGCCCCCTCCAGCATGCCCGCGATGGTGGGGGCCATCTCCGCCAAGGTGCGGTCGATCTTCAGCCGCGCCCGCAGGTCATCCGGCACGGGGCCAGAGCCGTGAAGCGCGTCCACATAGCTCACAAGCCGCTCGCCATAGAGCTTCAAGGCGTGGGCATTGCCGTAAACAAAGGAGATCGGGTTGTTCAGCTCATGTGCCACGCCCGCGACCAGGCGGCCCAGGGAGGCCATCTTCTCCGCATGCACCAATTGCTGCTGGGCCTGCTTCAGCCGCTCGTGGGCCGCGGCAAGGTCGCTATAGGCTTTGCGCAATTCGCCGATGGGCCGGCCCATCAGAACGATGCCGACCGCGCGGCCGCGCGAATCGAACCGGATTGCGCCGTTCACCGAAACCGGGAGAGGGCCTTCCGGTGTCGAGAAGGTAAAATCGCGATCCACGATGCGCTGGCGCTTTGCGACGATGGCGAGCACGTCGGCAAAGCCGGTCGGCGTCTCCGGCGCCAGCAAATCGGACAGACGGAGCTCCAGCAAGTCCGACCCTGCTCGGCCGAGCAACCGCTCCGCAGCGACATTCACCTGTTCGATCCGACCGGTGAGATCGCAGGCGATCAGGGCGTCGGTCATGGAGGCCATCACGCCGGCGATGAAAGCCTGCGCTTCTTCCAGCGCGGCGTTCTTGTTCTCCAGCTCCACCTGTTGGGTCACCAGCTCGGCATAGGTCTCGTCCATCTTGCGGATGACGGCGATCCAGGCCTGCTCGGCATCGGCGCTGAGAGCAGCGGCCGCATCGATTCCCAGCCCGCCGGAGGCGGGATCGAGCGCGCGGCCTTTGCTACCGGATCCGGGCATGGAGGTGGAGACCAGGGTTCACGAATGAGCGGACATGCTAAGCCCGCCGCGCCCCGGATCACAACAGAGGATCCGCGAGGTGCCTTTACCACCCGCAAGAGCCTGTGCTGATTTACAAATTAACAAATAAAAAACAGTAACTTAGCCTCGATAGCTTGTCTCATGCGGCAGATGAGAGGTCTCAGTCCTGAAACGTCATGCCGTCGAAAGCCGGAATGACGCCTTCAGGCAGAATGGCGGTCAAGCGCCCGTAATCCAGGTCGGTATGCAGGTTGGTGAGAATGGCGCGCCGGGGCTTCAACTGCTCGATATGAGAAAGCGCCTCACTCAGGCTGAAATGGGATGGATGCGGAGCTTCACGCAATGCATCAAGAATCCAAATATCCAAATCGTCTAAATATTTCAATGAATTGTCTGGAAACGCGCTGACATCACTTGAATAAGCGACCCCCTCGAACCGAAACCCGAACGAGTCGATCTCGCCATGGTGCTGGCGAAACGGCAGCGCGACGATGGGGCCGCCAGGGCCATCGATCTGCACGGCCCGGCCCTCGTGAAACCGATGCTCGGTCAGGATCGGGGGATAGACGCCTCCCGGCGGGGTGCTGAAGCAATAGCCGAACCGCTCGTGCAGTGCGGCCGAGGTCTCGGCATCGGTATAGACATCAATGCGCCGGCGCAGGTGGATCGCCAGCGGACGCACATCATCGATCCCGTGGGTGTGGTCGGCATGGGCGTGGGTGAAGAGCACGCCATCGAGCCGGTCCACCTGCGCATCCAGCAATTGCTCCCGCAGGTCGGGCGATGTGTCCACGAGCACCGTCGTGACGCCCTCCGGCCCCTGCCGCTGAACAAGCAGGGAGCAACGCCGCCGCCGATTGCGGGGATTGGTTGGATCGCACGCGCCCCAGCCCTGCCCCACGCGCGGAACGCCGCCCGAAGAACCACAACCGAGTATGGTGAAGGTCAAGCCCATGGGAAGCTTCCGCACACTATCACCCTGGAGCCTTACCGCCGCTGGCGCGGATCACCAAGCCTCTCGCGGGCAGTGTGCCCGATTCTCCCCAAGCTCCGCGACTGCGTGAGGACCCTGCGCCGCCACGCAACCAACGAACCGTTGCTGCGTTGAGCATCCACGGACCGGCCCGCTGGCCGGACGCACCAACGCGGGGCAAGGACATGGATATGCTGGTATCGGACGCGGCTCCTCAGGTGATGAAGGCGTCGCGGGTCCGGGAGGGGAATCCGTTTCCCTTGGGCGCGACTTGGGATGGACTAGGGGTCAATTTCGCTCTGTTTTCCGCCAACGCCACCAAGGTGGAGCTCTGCCTCTTCGATCCCGAGGGCGAGCGCGAGGTGGAGCGCATCGAGCTTCCCGAATATACCGACGAAGTGTGGCACGGCTATCTGCCGGATGCCCGTCCCGGTCTCGTCTACGCCTATCGCGTCCACGGCCCCTATGAGCCCCAGGCGGGCCATCGCTTCAACGCCAACAAGCTGTTGCTGGATCCCTACGGCAAACAGATGGTGGGGGAGCTGACCTGGAATCCCGCCTTGTTCGGTTATCAGCTCGAGAGCAAGGACAAGGACAAGGATCTCACTTTCGACAGCCGCGACAGCGCCGCCTTCATGCCGAAGTGCCGGGTGATCGATCCGGCATTCACTTGGGGCATGACACGCCGCCCCCTCGTGCCGTGGGATCGCACCATTCTGTACGAGGCCCATGCCCGCGGCTACACAATGCGCCATCCCCAGGTGCGCGAGGACCTGCGCGGCACCTTCGCCGGCCTCATGGCGCCGGAGGTCATCGACCATTTGCGCGACCTGGGCATCACCGCCCTGGAACTGCTGCCCGTGCACGGCTTCGTGGACGACAGCTATCTCGTCGAAAAAGGCCTGCGCAATTATTGGGGATACAACACGATCTCCTTCTTTGCGCCGCACCCGCTGTATCTGGCGAGCCCCAATGTCAACGAGTTCAAGGAGATGGTCGCGCGCTACCATGCGGCGGGCATCGAGATCATCCTCGATGTGGTCTACAACCACACCGCGGAAGGTAATGAGCTTGGACCGACGCTCTCGTTCAAGGGCATCGATAACGCGTCCTATTACCGCCTCCCCGCCGACAAGCGCTTTTATATCAACGACACGGGCACCGGAAACACGGTGAACCTGTCACATCCGCGCGTCCTGCAGATGGTCACGGACAGCTTGCGCTATTGGGCCACCGAGATGCAGGTCGACGGGTTCCGCTTCGATCTCGCCACCATTCTCGGGCGTGAATCCCATGGGTTCGATGAGGGCGGCGGGTTCCTCGATTCCTGCCGGCAAGACCCTGTGCTCTCCCAAGTGAAGCTGATTGCCGAACCCTGGGATTGCGGTCCGGGGGGATATCAGGTCGGCGGATTTTCTCCAGGCTGGGCGGAATGGAACGACCGCTATCGCGACACTGTCAGAGCCTATTGGAAGGGCGACGACGGCCAGATCGCGGAACTCGCCACCCGCCTCACCGCCTCCGGCGATTTCTTTAACCGGCGCGGCCGCAAGCCGTGGTCCTCGGTGAATTTCATTTCCGCCCACGACGGCTTCACGCTGGCGGATCTGGTCTCCTACAACGACAAGCACAACGAGGCGAATGGCGAGGACAATCGCGACGGCCATTCCCACAATCTCTCCTGGAATCATGGGGTCGAGGGCGCGACGGACGACCCGGAGATCTGCGCCCTGCGTGCGCGCCAGATGCGCAACATGCTGGCAACGCTGCTGTTCTCGCAAGGGACGCCGATGATCCTTGGGGGCGATGAGTTTGCGCGCACCCAGGGTGGCAACAACAACGCCTATTGTCAGGACAATGATATCGGCTGGATCGATTGGGATTTTTCCCCTGCCGGCCGTGAGTTGCACGCCTTCGTGCGCCGGTTGATTGCGGTGCGCCGGTCCCATCCCCTGCTGCGCAGAAGCCGTTTCCTCAGCGGCGCCTATAACAAGGAACTCGACGTCAAGGACGTGTGCTGGCTTGCGCCCGACGGCACCGAAATGGGCGATGAGCAGTGGCAGGATGGGTTGAGCCGGTGCATGGGCGTGCTGATGGACGGACGGGCCCAACCCACCGGCATCCGCCGGAAGGGGACGGACACGACGCTCCTCCTCATCGTGAATGCGCACTTCGACGTGGTGAATTTCAGCCTGCCCGAAGTCGTGGGCGGCCGGGGCTGGCGTCTGATCGTCGATACCAACGCACCCTTCCAGGAGGAGCAGCCGACATTCCCGTTCGGCCATGTGTATGAAGTCACCGGCCGCTCGCTCCTGCTGCTTGAAGTGGCCTCATGAACGAGCCGGAGGGCAATGCCGCCGAACGCGCGGCCCGCCCCATCTTCCAGCAGCCGGTCACCACGCCGCGTGCCACCATTCCGCTCGGCTCGGGTGCCGTCGGCACCCTGCTGGCGGCGAGCGCCATCATCACGATGCTCTATTTCGGGCGCGAGGTGCTCGTCCCGGTGGCGCTCGCGATGCTCCTCAGCTTCGTGCTCGCTCCGGTCATCGTGGTGCTGCGGCGGCTGAAAATTCCCCGCACGCTCTGTGTCACCGTCGTCGTCTTGTTCACCTTCTTCGGCTTGATCTCCTTGGGGGCCGTGGTGGCGAGCCAGGTTGCCGAGTTGGCGGGTGACCTGCCGCAATACCAGGTGAATATCCGCGACAAGATCCGCTCGCTCCGTGGCGCGACAGAGGGCTCCGGAACCCTGGAGCGCGCGGCGCAGATGCTTCAAGATCTGGGCAATGAACTCGACCGCCCCAGTCCGGAAAGTCGGAAGGGAACCCCCAATTCCGATACGACCGACCAGCCGCCTTTGCCCGTTGAGATCAGGCAGCCCAATCCAGGCACGTTGGGCATGCTGGGCGCGGTGATGACGCCGTTGATCCATCCGCTGGCAACCACCGGGATCATCTTCATCTTTCTCATCTTCATCCTGTTGCAGCGGGAGGATCTGCGCAATCGCTTCATCCGACTGGCGGGCGCGAGCGACATTCAACGCACCACCGCCGCGCTGGACGACGCCGCACGCAGGCTTTCCCGCTTCTTCCTGATGCAGGTGATGCTGAACGCCGGCTTTGGCACGGTGATCGGCCTCGGCCTATGGGTGATCGGGGTGCCCAGCCCGCTTCTGTGGGGCCTGATGGCCGCGGTGCTTCGCTTCGTGCCCTATATCGGCGCGGTCATTGCCGCCCTGCTACCGATCGCGCTCGCGCTCGCGGTCGATCCCGGCTGGACCATCGTGCTCTCCACCATCGCCTTGTTCGCGCTGGTTGAACCCTTGGTCGGCCATATCATCGAGCCGCTGGTCTATGGGCGAAGCACCGGCCTTTCTCCAGTGGCGGTGGTCGCCTCGGCGACCTTCTGGACCTGGCTATGGGGGCCGATCGGACTCGTGCTTGCAACCCCATTGACGCTGTGCGCCGTGGTTCTGGGCCGCCATGTGGACCAGCTGGAATTCCTCGATGTGATGCTCGGGGACCGCCCCCCGCTCAGCGCGCCCGAATTGTTTTACCAGCGCATGCTGGCGGGCGATCCCACCGAAGCGACCAGCAAGGCCGAGGAATTCCTGAAGGAGCGCAGCTTTCTCTCCTATCTCGACAATGTCGCCCTGCCCGGCCTGCGGCTGGCACAGCAGGACCTCGCCCGGGGCACCCTCGATGATGTCCGGATCGCGCGCCTCCGCCTCAGTCTCGGGGAACTGTTGGAGAATCTGTCCGATATTCCGGACGGCATCCCTAAGGGCGAGACTGACGAGGCGGAAGCCGAGGCGGCTGTGGCCATCAGCCCGGCGGGCGGCGCCTATCCCGTAGTGGATGCCGAAACCCTCCCGCCGCGGTGGCGTGGCGAAACTCCCATTCTCTGCATCGCGGCCCGGTCCGGGCTCGATCTGGCGGCAGCCGACCTATTGGCCCATTTGCTAAAGCGCCACGGTTTAGCGGCGCGCGTCTGCGGTCCGGAAACGCTGACGATCGCCAATTTGGCCAATCTCAGCACCTCCGGCCATATGCTGACCATTTTGTCTTCGCTCGAAAGCGAGAGCACGGCGCACATGCGCTATTCCAGCCGTCGGCTGCGCCGGCGCCTGCCTGACAGCGCAATCCTTCTTGCGGCTTTTGGCGCCCATGATGACAGCGCGATGCGCTCTGCGCTCGAGAGCCAATCGGGAATCAACGCGGTGGCGACCAGCCTGGAAGATGCGCTGGCAGCCTGCCTGATCGCGGCGGGCCGGGTAGAGTCTGCGGATGAAACCGAAGACTCTCACCCCGAGTCCCAGGGCCGAGCCGTTTCCGTCGGCCCTCAGGCGGCAACCGCAACGGCCTAGAGCGCCGGGGGTCGATCGCGATGCCGAGGGGGTGTGCGGCTCCAAGCTCTGGGAGCAACGCCGCCCCCACGGCCATGACGACACCGGCGGTGAAGTGCTGAACCGCGCCGGGACGCCAGACAAAGCCCAGCAAAGCCCCGACGATGACAGCGGCGGCCGCCGCGGAACGCGAGAGCGCTTGGCTGCACCATCTCACCCCAGCGTCACATAAAGATCGCGCGCATCGTCATATCGAACAATACTGCCGCCGCGCCTATGCTCGCCTGGGGTTGCTGATCCTTCGAGCATCTCGCCGCATTAAATCAAGGGGTCTGGGGCAGCCGGAATGGATCCGTGGGGTGCGCTCGGCATCGCGACTCTCATGATGCTGGCCAATGGCTGCGTGCTTGGCCTCATGTATCGCGATTTGCCGGTGGCGCTGCGGCCGGCGGCCATCAGTTGGGAGATCGGCACGCTCCTGATTGCCCTGGGCTGTGCCACCTTCGCCTCGGAAGACCTCATTCCGCGCAGTTTCATGATCATGTTCGCAAACGGCGTGGTCATGCTCGGCCTGACGGCTTACGTCCACGCGCTGCGGCAGTTCTATGGCCGCCGGCCGCGTCCGCTGATGTTCCTGCCTTTGGGAGTCGGAATCTTCGGCCTCACCTGGTTCGCATTCGTCCAGCCCGACACCTGGGCCCGCATCCAGATCGTCTCGATCGTCTGGCTCACCCTCATGGGCGTGAGTTGGTACACGCTGAGGGCCCAATCGGCCCGCGATACGGCAATGAGCCGGCGAGTCCTGATGGGAATTTTTGCCGGCGTCATGGCGTTCGTTCTCTTCCGGGCCGTGTACTTCGGCCTTGTCGGCCTGCCGCCAAACTTCAGCGTCGGCAATGGCTCGACCTGGGTCAACCTCGCCACCACGATGGTGGCGGCGCTTCTGCCGGTGATCGGAACCACGGCGTTTGTGCTCATGTGCTCGGAACGCATCCGTCGCCAATGGGAGCGGGCAGCCTCCACGGATTATCTCACCGGCCTTGCCAATCGGCGTACGCTCATCGACATCGGCGCATTGCGCTTCGAAGCCAACCGCGTCCAGAGCGGCGGCCTCGCGCTTGCGGTCATCGACGTGGATAATTTCAAGGAGATCAACGATCGGCACGGACACGAAATCGGCGACGTGGCGCTGAAGCACGTGGCGATGCGGCTACAGGCCAGCACGCGCGGCAGCGAGATGCTCGCCCGGCTTGGCGGCGAAGAGTTCGTGGTGCTGATGAGCGATGTGGATGAGCCGCAGGCGATGGCCTGCGGGGAGCGCCTGCGCCGCGCGGTGCAAGACGCCCCGTTCATGGCCGGAAATGTGCTGGTCCCGATCACCGTCTCCGTCGGGGTTGCCGTCTTCCGCCCCACGGATCCAGATTTCGACAGCCTGCTGCGGCGGGCGGACCGGGCGCTCTATGTGGCCAAGACAACGGGCCGCAATCGCGTGGACGTGGATTTCTGAACACGCTGGCGAATGTCGCCGGCAAGCGCCTGCCCCCGGACGGGTGCCACCTGGGCTCATATTTTCAAGGATTTGAAATGGTCGGAGCGAGAGGATTTGAACCTCCGACCCCTAGTCCCCCAGACTAGTGCGCTAACCGGGCTGCGCTACGCTCCGACGTGGAGGGGAGGCTTAGACCATCGCGTTGGCGGCTACAAGAGTGAATTGACGCTATCCACCGCCCTCGGGGTCACGGCCCCAAAGTGGCCCCTCCTCCCTCGGCGGCGCCAGGGATGAAGCGCCGGTGGCCTCGACGGGCCGCTGCCGGTGCCATGGTGCTATGGGGCGGGAATCGGGCAGGCCGGCGAACACGGTTTGGTGACTTCGGCACATGACATTTTTATTTATAAGTAAAAGATCGGGATAAATAACAAGCAGCATCGAATATCATCATTACTTGCATAGAAACTTGATGTTAACTTTGATTTATACTGGTAAAATCGACAAGATTTTTTAAGCTTAGCCGCGCGATATCATGATTCCGCCGCGGAATGGTGACATTGTCGCCTGAATAGAACGTCATTCGCCGATCTCCCGTCAACAACATGGAGGTCGAGGGAATGGAGATCCAGAAGGGGTTTCTGCTTGGAACATTTGCGCTAACGCTCGGCGCGTTCTGTACACCCGCCAAAGCTGATGCCGGACAAACCGGTGTTGCTTCCTATTATTGGCAGGGCCGGGGCACCGCAAGCGGCGAACGTTTCAATCCCAATGCCCTGACTGCGGCCCATCGCTCACTCCCCTTCGGAACGAAGGTTCGCGTGACCAACCTGCGCAATGGCCGTGCAGTGGTGGTCCGTATCAACGATCGTGGACCGTTTGTCCGCGGCCGCATCATCGACGTCTCGCGAGCCGCGGCGTCAGAACTCGGATTCACCGGCCACGGCGTGACGCGCGTCTCCGTCGCCGTGCTAGGGCGCGAGCAGGTTGCCGAAGCCGTCCCGGATCAGGATCAAGCCGCGCCGGCAGCACCCGCGCCGGTTAATCTGTTCGCATGGCTGCAGCAGCAGCCCCAGGCGGAAGAGCCCGCGAACTGAGCGACTTCAGGCGCCGTCCTTGGCCGGCCGGCGCCGCCTTCCAGGCTTTTCCGCGTGAAGACACGCGGGAAAGCCTGACCTAAGCGGCGCGTCTCAGCGCCGTGTTTGCCAGGGCTATTGCGAAGGCTCGTCCGGGCGCTCCGCCGCTCCGGTGAGCAGGCGGCGGCATTCACCCAATTCATAGAGCGTCGCCTGAAGGCGGTGCACGTCGTCGCGCGACAGGACCGGGATTGGGGTCGGCGGTGCGCCAACCACGCGCGGGTCGCTGCGCAGATGCGGCGGCAGATATTGCTCCGGCGGACCCGGCCGATGGGGCTCGCGCGGGACCGCATCCGGCCGAAAGCCCTGATGATGATCCCACCGCAAGGGCTCCGGATCCTCCAATTCAAATTCCTCCACGGGGCCGGTCAAAGGTCCCAGACGCAATTTACCAACGGGCTCGGCCGGGGGGACCGCGTGAGGCCGCGACGGCGGACGCGTCTCGGAGCGCCGGAGATCGCGACGATCGTCCGCCCGCAAAGGCGGCACGTTGAGGCTAGGGGCGCGGGGCTCCGCGCCGAGGTCCGGAGCGAATTGCGCCTCGTCCTCGCGCCACTCTCTCGGCCAGTCGTCCGCCGGCTGCGGGATGCCGCGTGCGGGGCCAGGCGGCGGACGCCGCTCGCTATCACGCATATCGGGCCGGAACGTCACCTCGCGGTCGTCTTCGCGCGGAACCTCACCCCGTGGAATGTCTGCCCGGCGTGCGCGCGCCGGGATATATTCCTCCGGCGGCCCGGGGGCATGCTCCTTCAGCCGCCGGATGCGGGCATCCAGAGGTTCTGAAATCTGCGTGCTGTCGGGACCGAAAGCATCATCGTCGAAGAACGGCAACAGGGGGTCTTCGAGCTCGGGAACCGGTGGCGGCTCTGGCAGCCGCGAAGCGGGCCCGCGCGTCGGTCGCCGCTGCGGAACGGCGGGCCGGCTGACCACCTCCGGCTCGCGCCGCGGCTCTGGAGCGAACGAGGGCGCGGCGCGGGGCGGCGCATAGGGCTGCACCTGATCGTCGTCCTCGTCATCCTCTTCAGGATAGGCGGGCTCAGGATAGCCGGGTTCAGGCATCCGCCGGTAGAAGCTCTCGTCGTCCCGGTCGAGCCTCGGCTCAACCGGCCCCGGAGGGGCGCTTGCACGGCGCGGCGCGGAGGCCGGACGAACGGCTGCGGGCGGCCGCGGGGCATCGAGGCGGGGCTCAACAGGCCCTTCATGGCGGCGGGTGTGTTGAGAAAACTCGGGGAATGGAAGCTCCGCGATGACGGGAGGCTCTTCGACCGGCGGTTCGGTGCGCGCCTTGCCGCGACGTGGCAAGAGGCCGAGGAAGCCGCCGAAGCCGGCCTGACCACCTTCGGCTTGCCCGCGCGCGTTCGCCCGGCGACGCGGCTCAGGCTCGATATCGGTCGCATAAGGCGCTTCGTCGTAATCGTCCGGCGGAGGGGCTTGCCGGCGCGGCGGTTCGGCGCGTCCCTGAGCGGGCGCGGGCATCGGCTGGAAGCCGGCCGCCTCTTCCTCGATGGCGAGATCCTGGACGTAGTGAATCCCCTGCTCCTTGAGGATTCGCTGGACGCCCTTGATGGTATAGCCCTCGCCATAGAGCAGGTGACGGACGCCCCGTAGCAGATCGACATCCTCAGGCCGGTAGAACCTGCGGCCGCCGGCCCGTTTGATGGGCTTGATCTGCGTGAATCGGGTTTCCCAGAAGCGCAGCACGTGCTGGGGCAGGTCGAGATCCTCGGCCACCTCGCTGATGGTGCGAAAGGCGTCCGGTGATTTGTCCGTTTGCCTCGCTCCGGACACGTGCGCTCGCCTCCATGCACTGCGGGCGTCATGCCCGCACCACCGGATCAGTCGCGATCCAGGCCGTTTTCTGTGCGCCCGTTTATGCGATTCTTCAAGATGCTGGACGGCTTGAAGACCATGACGCGGCGGGGCTCGATTGGCACCTCCTCGCCGGTCTTCGGATTGCGGCCGATGCGCTGCCCCTTGGAGCGCACGACAAATGAGCCAAAAGACGAAAGCTTCACCGTCTCGCCTTTGGCGAGGCAGTCGGCAATTTCGCTCAGCACAAGTTCTACAAGCGCTGCGGATTCCGTCCGCGACAAGCCCACCTGTTGGTAGACCGCCTCACAGAGATCGGCACGCGTTATCGTCTTACCAGCCATATGTCTCCCCGGCCCCAAGAGAGAGGGACAGCCGTTGCGACCCTATCCACTCAGGGCGAGGCTGGTAAACGTCATTAATGATTTACTTACCATCGGATTAGGGCGGAGCCCCAGGTGAAGCCTCCGCCCATGGCCTCCAGCAAAACCAAGTCACCGGTTTTGATGCGGCCATCCTTGTGCGCCACGTCCAGCGCGAGGGGGATCGAGGCGGCAGAGGTATTCCCGTGGATGTCCACGGTGGTCACAACCTTGGATGGTGCAATTCCAAGCTTCTGGGCGCTCGCGTCGATGATCCGCCGATTGGCCTGATGCGGCACGAACCAGTCGATCGTCTCCGCCGAGGCGCCGGCCGCCTCGAATGCGTCCACGATCACATCGGTAATCATGCCCACGGCATGCTTGAAAACCTCGCGGCCTTCCATCCGCAGATGCCCGACGGTCTGGGTCGAAGAGGGCCCGCCATCCACAAACAATTTGCTCCGGTGGCGGCCATCGGAGCGCAAATGGGTGGTGAGAATCCCACGATTGCCAACATCCGCCGCGTCGCGAGCCTCGAGTACTAGCGCCCCGGCGCCGTCGCCGAACAGCACGCAGGTCCCGCGATCTTCCCAGTCGAGGATGCGCGAAAAGGTTTCCGCCCCGATCACCAGCGCCCGCTTGAAGCTGCCGGTGCGCAGATGCGCGTCGGCGGTTGCCAACGCGAACACGAAGCCGGAGCACACGGCCTGCAGATCGAAGGCCGCGCCGCGCGTGATGCCCAGTTCCGCCTGGACGGTTGCAGCGGTTGCGGGAAAGGTTTGATCCGGCGTCGAAGTTGCGAGGACGATCAAATCAATGTCGGCGGCCTCGAGGCCGGCATCCGCCAGCGCACGGAGCGCGGCATGCCGCGCGAGGTCCGACGTCATCTCGCCGGTCGCGGCGATATGACGCTCGCGGATGCCGGTCCTCTGCACGATCCATTCGTCCGACGTGTCAACCGAGCGGGCAAGTTCGCTATTGGTGAGGACTCGTTCCGGCAGGTAGGAGCCCACACCACGGACCACGGACTTCATGACGCTCACGATTGACCTTCCGCTTCTGCCGGCACCGTCGCCCCTGCCCCATCTGATGGGGGCATGCGCGCGAGGAGACTGGTTTTGATGCGCGACAGCAATTGATGCCGCACCATGTCGTAGCCAAGATCCACGGCCGCCGCGAAACCCTCCGCGTCGGCGCCGCCGTGGCTTTTGATCACCACGCCGTTGAGACCAAGGAAAACGCCGCCGTTCGAGCGGCGGGGATCCATTTTTTCCCGCAAGACGCGAAAGGCGTCGCGCGCCAGGAGATACCCGAGCTTGGTGCGCCAGGTCCGCCCCATCGCCGAGCGCAGATAGCTCGCCAATTGCTTGGCGGTGCCTTCGGCGGTCTTCAGCGCGATGTTCCCGGAAAACCCTTCCGTCACCACCACGTCGACTGTACCCGCGCCGATGTCGTTGCCTTCCACGAAGCCGTGATAGAGCAGGTCGGTGGCGGTGTCCTCGCGCAGCAGGCGGCCGGCTTCCTTGACCTCTTCGACGCCCTTAATCTCTTCCACGCCCACGTTCAGCAGGCCGATGGTGGGGCGTTCGATGCTCAGCACCGAGCGGGCCATGGCCGAGCCCATGATCGCCATTTCGACGAGGCTCTGTGCGGTCGCGCCGATCGATGCCCCGACATCGAGCACGATGCTCTCGCCGCGCAGGGTCGGCCAGATCGCGGCAATGGCCGGACGGCCGATGCCCGGCATCGTGCGCAGGTTGAACTTGGCCATGGCCATCAGCGCGCCGGTATTGCCCGCCGAAACCGCCGCATCGGCATCATGGGTCTTCACCGCATCGATGGCGCGCCACATGGAGGATTTGTAGCGGCCGTTGCGCAGCGCCTGGCTGGGCTTGTCGTCCATGCCGACGACGATCTCGGTGTGAACGACACGGGAAGCCGCCGAGAGAGTGGTATGAGCGGCCAGGATGGTGCGAACGCGCTCTTCGTTTCCGAACAGGATGAACTGCGTGTCCGGATGCCGTTCGAGCGCGAGCGCGCATCCGGCGAGGACGGTCTCCGGTCCATGGTCCCCGCCCATGGCGTCAACGGCAATGCGAACGGGCACGGTCATCGAGGCAAACGTTCCAGTTTGTTCTGCGGACGGGGCACCCGCTTCAGAGCGGGCGGACAATAACCACTCGGGCGCACACCGCAATATTTGACGCAGGCAATCAAGACTTGTCCTTCAGGCGGGCGAGTTCCGCAAACGGCGAGAGCGCCTCCGGCGCCTCAGCAACGGTTTCAAAAACCTCTCCCGGCAACCGGGGATACGGATCGAGCGCAAGGGAAAGAAATTCCGTTACGAGATGCCCGAGATCGATGCTTCCGTTGATGATGGCGTCGGGCTGGTCCAGCTCGGCCTCCGGATCGTCCTCATCGACCGCGCGGGCCGCGAGGGCTTCCTCCGGCGCGAAATGCACGTCGATCTCTTCCTCGAGGTCGCTGTCGAACGGCTCCAGCGAGACGACGGAGATCTGCCGCACCCGCGCCTTGAGGCGCCCGGCCACGTGGGCGCCCTCGCCTTCCGGCACGATCCGCAGTTCGGCGGTGAGAGCGTGCACGGCGGGAATGTCCAGAAAACGCGCCAAGGCGCTCCTCTGCGCCTCGTCGGGCGCCAGATTCACCGTGAGGCCGTGGGACGGAACCTCGGCCACGGACAGGTGATAGGAAAAAGGCAGATCAGTCATGAGCGGCACCCTCGTCTGCATTCGGGGCGGGAAAATGAACCTCGCCGCGCGCGAACAGGTCCGTGGGGGTTGCGGCGAGGACCGCGACCGCCTGTCGCACATAGGTGGCGAGCGCCTTGCCCTGCGCGCCGAGCGCAGCCGGCTCCACCTCATATACATTTCGCGCGATGGCTTCGTCCAAGGCTTCGGCGGCGGCATCCGCCTGCAACGCCGCGTCGAACACGCCGGCCCGGCCGTAGAACGCTTGGCCGATCTTCTTCATGCGCTTGGGCACGGAAAGGTCCCCGACGCCCATTTCGCGCAACGTGCGGTCCATGTCGTCGAGAAACGCGTCGAACACCATTTGCGACATGTCGCGGCTCGCCTCGTCTCCGCTTTTGAGGCGATGGCAAACCAGAAATGTATGCAGCAATACCAATTCGAACCGCCCCTCTATGGTATCGGGCACGGCAAAGTCGGTATAGAAGGCGGGCTGCCGCGCCTGCGCCACGATCACGCCATAGAGGCGCTGGATGGTCGCACGGCGCTCGGGTCGACGAAACAGATTCAGCATCACTTTTTGCGGGTCTGTGCGTCGCTCGTTGGCTAGACGCGGATGAGCATGGGGCGTAGCGCGCTGGAGGCGTCGTGGCAAGGGCAGTGGCATCGCTCAGGGATCAGGCGGCATATGCCGCACGGGCTGAAATCGAGGGAATCGGCGTGGCGTCATCGCAAGTGAGAAGTTCCGTTTCGCGTAGCGCCTTGCATAGGAAAGTCTGCGCCGCGCTCGGGCTGGTCGTGACGGCGGGCACGCTGTCCGGCTGCGCGAACTTCGTCGGTGGGGCGGGCACGTCCATCAGCGGCGTGGTGCGGACCTACCAGCGCGGCTATGTGATGAGCGAGGGCGCGCTGGAACAGGTTCCCGTGGGCTCAAGCCAGGAACAGGTGCTGCTGGTGCTCGGCACGCCCTCCACCGTCTCCACCGTGCAGGGCGATGTTTTCTATTATATCTCGCAGGTGGAAAAGCGCGTCGCCTTCCTGAAGCCGGAGATTACCGAGCAGAAGGTGCTCGCGATCTATTTCGACAAGAACCGCCGCGTCACCCGCATCGCGAACTACGGCCTGCAGGACGGCAAGGTGTTCGATTTCGTCTCGCAGAAGACCCCCACCAGCGGCGAAGAGCTGAGCGTCATCAAGCAATTGCTGAGCGCGACCAACTTCTCGCTTTAAGATGCCGGGGCAGGTTCAGGGGGCCATCATCGGCACCTTGAACCTGTTGCGATGCCCCGTGCCTCACAGATAGGCGCGGGCGATGGCCAGGAAATCCGCCGACTTAAGGCTCGCGCCGCCCACCAGGGCGCCGTCCACGTTCGCGGCATGGAGCAGGAGCACTGCGTTCTCCGGCTTCACCGAGCCACCGTAGAGGACTCGCACCTTTTCCGCGTCCGCGCCGAAACGCGCCCGCAGCACGCTGCGAATCTCGGCGTGCACCTCTTCAACCTCCGCCACCGTCGGAACGCGGCCCGATCCGATCGCCCAGACCGGCTCATAGGCAATCACCAGCCGGTCTGCCGGGGCCTCGTCCGGCACCGAGCCGCGCACCTGCTGCGCCACCACGTGGAGGCAGGCACCGGCATCGCGCTCCGCCTGAGTCTCACCGACGCAGACCACCGGAACCAGCCCGGCGCGCAGCGCAGCGGCCGCCTTGGCGCGGACCATCGCGTCGCTCTCGCCATGATCTGTGCGGCGCTCGCTGTGCCCGACGATGACGAAGGTGCCGCCCGCATCGGCGATCATTTCGGCGGAAATATCCCCGGTGTGCGCCCCGCAGGGCTTGGCATGGCAATCCTGGCCGCCGATCGCGATGGCCGCGCCGGCGATCTCACCCGCCAATCCGGCGATCAAGGTGGCCGGCGGGCAGATCAACAGATCGACGCTGGCCTGCAGGGTCGCGTCATAGCCATCGACCATGGCGAGCAATTCCGCCCCCGAGTGCCGCAGTCCGTTCATCTTCCAGTTTCCGGCAACGAGCGGACGGCGGGCAGCGGGCATGAAATCCTCCAGGACAGACACGGATGGACAGGGAAGTTTCGGACCGGTTATCAGAGGGCGCGCAACACGGCAAACAGCACCGCCTGCGCCGTTGCGGCGCGGGGTGCCCCTCCCTATGATGCGCGCCTTCTGCGTCGGGGCCGCGCCCCTCCTCAAACCAGACTGAGCAATGGTACTTCAGACTCTCCGTAAAGGCGCCTCCGGCTTCATCGCCAAGGCTTTCCTTCTTCTGCTCACCGTCAGCTTTCTCGTTTGGGGCATCGCAGACGTGTTTCGGGGCCAAAGCGCCCGCGCAGTCGCCAAGGTCGGCGACACCGAGATTTCGGCCGACGCGTTCCGCCAGCAGTATCTGGACCAGGTGCAGCAGATCGGCCGCCGCACCGGGCGCCCGTTCACGCCCGAACAGGCGCGCGCGTTCGGCCTGGACCGGCAGATCCTGAACCAGATGGTGGCCGAGGCGACCCTCGACGATACCGCCAAGGCCCTGGGGCTTGCGATCTCCGACGAAGAGGTGGCCCGCGCCGTGCGCGCCAATCCGGCCCTGCGCCGCCCCGGCGCGACCGAATTCGATCCCGCTTATTTCCAGCAGCTTCTGCGCGCCAACAATCTGACCGAGCCGCGCTTCCTGGCGGCCGAGAAGCAGCGGATGCTACGCCAGCAGATCGCCTCCGCGCTTGGCGGCGATCTCGCCGCGCCCGCGGTCCTGCTGGACGCCGCGCATCGCTATGAAAGCGAGCAGCGTGCGGTCGCCTATATGTCGGTCGGCCCGACCGCCGCCGGCCCGGTGCCCATGCCCACCGACGAGCAGCTCCAGGCGTTCTTCAACACCCACAAGATCACGTTCCGGGCGCCGGAATATCGCAAGATCACGGTGCTTGCCCTCACCCCTGCGACCCTTGCGCCCTGGGTGCAGGTGGCGGATGCGGACGTGAAGGCGGCCTACGACCGCAACCCCGGCCGCTTCGGCAGCCCGGAGCGTCGCGCGGTCCAGCAGATCGTGTTCTCCAACGCCGACGAGGCGCAGCAGGCGGCGGACAAGATCAAGGCCGGAGAAACCTTCGAGCAGATCGCCGCCGCGCGTGGCCTCACCCCGAAGGACATCGACCTCGGCACCGTCGTGCGCTCCGACCTCATCGATCCGAAGATCGCCGAGGCGGCATTCTCGCTGCCGCTCGATGGCACCAGCGCGCCCATTCCCGGCGCGTTCGGATCGGCTTTGGTGCATGTCACCAAGATCGAACCCGGCCAGACACAGCCGTTCGAACAGGTGCAGGACGTGTTGCGCAAGGAACTTGCGCTCGATCGCGCACGGCGCGAATTGCTCGACAAGCACGATTCCATCGAAGATGAGCGCGGCTCTGGAGCCACCCTCGCCGAGATCGCGCAGAAGCTGGGACTCCATACCGAAACCATCGACGCGGTGGACCGCTCCGGCCGCGATCCCGCGGGGGCGGAGATTCGCGACATTCCCGGCAGCGCCGAGGTCGTCGCCGGCGCCTTCGCCTCCCGGCCCGGCGTCGAGACCGAGCCGGTGCAATTGCCGCAGAACGGCGGCTATGTCTGGTACGACGTCAATGAAGTGACGCCGGCCCGGGAGCGTCCGTTCGACGAAGTGCGCGATCAGGTGCTCGCCCGCTGGACCGAGGACGAAACCGTCAAAGCGGTGGATGCCAAGGCCAAGCAATTGCTGGCCGACCTTCAGGGCGGCAAGCCGCTGGTGGATGTCGCCACCGGCGCCGGGCTGGAATTGAAAACTGCACAGAACCTGCAAAGAGGCCGCGCCGCCTCGGATTTCTCGGCTGATGCCGTCGCCAAGATCTTCGATGTCCCGCTCAACGGTTTCGGCCTCGCCTCCGGGACCGTGCCCGCCGAGCGCATCGTGTTCCAGGTGACGGGCATCACGGTGCCGGAGGTGACGCCGGCCGAACAGCAGGCCGCGACGCGCATCGGCCAGCAGATCGAAACCGACCTGCTGCTGCAATATCTTGCCCAGTTGCGCAGCCAGATTGGCGTCTCGGTGAACGAACGTCTGCTTCAGCAGGCGATCGGCGCCGGCACGAACTGAACCCGAAGATGATGAACGCTCCCACGGATTTCGATGCCTTCGCCCAGCGCTACGCGCGCGGCGAGGCGCAGGTGGTGACCACCACCCTGATCGCGGACCTCGAGACGCCGGTTTCCGCCTTCCTCAAGATTGCGGGCGAAAAGCCCAATGCGTTCCTGCTGGAATCGGTGGAGGGCGGCCAGACGCGCGGCCGCTATTCCATGATCGGCCTCGATCCCGACGTGATCTGGCGGGCCAATGGCGACAAGGCGGAAATCAACCGTTCCGCCCTGCGTGACACACGCACCTTCGAGCCCTGCGCGGAGCCGCCGCTGATGGCCCTGCGCAGCCTGCTCGCCGAATCGGCCATCGACCTGCCGGCCGGCGCCCCGCCCATGGCGGCGGGCGTGTTCGGCTATCTCGGCTATGACATGGTGCGCCAGATGGAGCGCCTCGCTCCGGCCAAGCCCGACCCCATCGGCGTGCCGGAAGCCCTGCTCATCCGCCCGACGCTGATGGTGGTGTTCGATGCCGTGAAGGACGAACTCACCGCCGTGACGCCGGTGCGCCCGCAGGAGGGCGTGTCGGCCCGGGCGGCGTTCGAGGCGGCGCTCGCGCGGCTCGACAGCGTGGTGGCGGGCCTCGACCGGCCCATGGCCCACCCGGCGCCGGAGCCATTCCACACCCATGTGGAGCCCGTCTCCAACACCACCGAGGCCGAGTTCTGCGCCATGGTGGAAAAGGCGAAGGATTACATCCGCGCCGGCGACATCTTCCAGGTGGTGCTCTCCCAGCGCTTCGAAAGCCCGTTCGCCTTGCCCCCGTTCGCGCTCTACCGGGCGTTGCGGCGGGTCAATCCGGCACCGTTTCTGGTGTATCTGAACTTCGAGGGCTTTTCCGTCGTCTGCTCCAGCCCGGAAATCCTGGTGCGGCTGCGCGACGGCAAGGTCACCGTCCGGCCCATCGCCGGCACCCGCAAGCGCGGCGCCACCCATGTGGAGGACGAGGCGCTCGCCCAGGAATTGCTCGCCGACCCCAAGGAGCGGGCCGAACACCTGATGCTGCTGGACCTCGGCCGCAACGATGCCGGCCGGGTCTCGCAGATCGGCACGGTGGAGGTCACCGACAGCTTCTTCATCGAACGCTACAGCCAGGTGATGCACATCGTCTCCAACGTCGAGGGCAAGGTGGATCCGCGCTTCGATGCGCTCGACGCGCTCGCGGCGGGCTTTCCCGCCGGCACGGTTTCCGGCGCGCCCAAGGTGCGGGCCATGGAGATCATCGACGAGCTGGAGAAGGACAAGCGCGGCATCTATGCCGGCGCCATCGGCTATTTCAGCGCCAATGGCGAGATGGACACCTGCATCGTCCTGCGCACCGCGGTGGTGAAGGACGGGCGCATGTATGTGCAGGCCGGCGCCGGGCTGGTGTATGATTCCGTGCCGCTGAGCGAGCACCAGGAATGCATCAACAAGGCCAAGGCCCTGTTCCGCGCCGGCGAGGAAGCGGTGCGCTTCGCCGCCCATGCCAAGAGAGGCCAGTGAACATGGCGCTCCCCCCGTGCATCCACGAGCGATGGCGTGAGGCTTGACCCTTCCGTCACCCCCGCGCTTTAACTCAGGGGCAGCTCCCAAATCTTCCGCGAGGAGCGCGCCTGCCCGGATCCGCCGGGCCTGGAGCCACGATGACCGCCGTTACGCTGATCGATAATTACGACAGCTTCACCTACAACCTCGTCCATTATCTCGGCGAGCTGGGCGCAAATGTCACCGTTCACCGCAACGATGCGCTGAGCGTCGAGGACGTGCTGGCCGAAAAGCCGGATGCCATCGTCATTTCCCCTGGCCCGTGCACGCCCACGGAAGCCGGCATCTGCTGCGATCTCATCGCCCGCGCCAGCACGCAAGTGCCGCTGTTCGGCGTGTGCCTCGGCCATCAGGCCATCGGCCAGGTGTTCGGTGGCGACGTGGTGCGCGCGCCCATTCCCATGCACGGGAAGATGTCGCAGATCCATCATGAGGGCCGCTCGGTGTTCCGCGGCCTCAACCATTCCTTCCTCGCGACCCGCTATCATTCCCTGATCGTCGAGCAGAACACCTTGCCCGACGCGCTGGAGGTCACCGCGCGCACCGAGGATGGGCTCATCATGGGGCTCGCCCACCGCACGCTGCCCGTGCACGGGGTGCAATTCCATCCCGAGAGCATCGCCTCGGAGAATGGGCACGCGCTGCTGCGCAATTTCCTCGAGATCGCCCGCGCCTTCAACGCGAGCCGGCAGGGGCGGAGCTGACGCCATGGAACAGTTCCGCCCCCTGCTCGGCAAGGTCGCGACCGGCGCGGCGCTGACGCGCGAGGAATCCGCCTACGTCTTCGACAAGATGATGTCGGGCGATGCAACGCCCTCGCAGATGGGCGCGCTGCTCATGGGCCTGCGCGTGCGCGGCGAGACCGTGGAGGAAATCGCCGGCGCGGTCAGCGTCATGCGCGCCAAGATGTTGCCCGTGGAAGCGCCGGACGAGGCGGTGGATGTGGTGGGTACCGGGGGCGATGCCTCCGGCTCCTACAATATCTCCACCTGCGCCGCCTTCATCGTGGCGGGCGCGGGCGTGCCGGTGGCCAAGCACGGCAACCGCGCGCTCTCCTCCAAGTCCGGCGCCGCAGATGTGCTCGCCGCGCTGGGCGTGCGGCTGGACCTGGCGCCCGAGGGCATTTCGCGCTGCATCGCCGAGGCCGGCATCGGCTTCATGTTCGCGCCCTCGCATCATCCGGCCATGAAGCATGTGGGGCCGACGCGGGTGGAAATGGGCACCCGCACCATCTTCAATTTGCTCGGCCCGCTTTCCAATCCGGCCGGCGTGAAGCGGCAGATGGTGGGCGTCTATGCCAAATCCTGGATCGTGCCGCTGGCCGAGGTGCTGCGTACGCTCGGATCGCAGCGCGCCTGGGTGGTGAACGGCTCCGACGGTTTGGACGAGATCACCTTGTCCGGCGTGACCCACGTGGCTTCTCTGGATGAGGATCGCATCCACACGTTCGAGATCGCGCCCGAAGATGTGGGCCTGCGGTGCGTCGCGCCCGAGGCCTTGAAGGGTGGCGATGCCGCGCACAATGCCATCGCTTTGCGCGCGGTGCTGGATGGCGAACCCGGCGCCTATCGCGACGTGGCCGTGATGAATGCGGCGGCGGCGCTGCTGATCGCCGGCCGCGCCGCGGATCTGACGGAAGGGGTCGCCATGGCGCAGACCTCCCTGGACACCGGCTCAGCGCGCGCGCGGCTGGAACAGCTGGTCATGGTTTCCGAAAAAGTCGCGCCTCCGGTGAAGTCATGAGCGATATCCTCACCCGCATCGAAGCCTATAAGCGCGAAGAGATTGCCGCCGCCAAGGCCGCTCGTCCGCTTGCCGAGGTGGAAGCGGCCGCATGCGCGGCGAGCCCGGTGCGACCCTTCGCCGGCGCCCTGCGCGCGGCCCTGGATGCCGGACGCACCGCTTTGATCGCCGAGATCAAGAAGGCCAGCCCCTCCAAGGGCCTGATCCGCCCCGACTTTGATCCTCCCGCGCTCGCCCGCGCCTATGAGGCGGGCGGCGCCGCGTGCCTCTCCGTCCTCACCGACACGCCCTCGTTCCAGGGCGCGCCGCAATTCCTGATCCAGGCGCGCGCGGCGGTTTCCCTGCCGGTGCTGCGGAAGGATTTCATGTACGACACCTATCAGGTGGCGGAAGCGCGGGCCTGGGGCGCCGATTGCATCCTCATCATCATGGCCGGCGTCGATGACGCGCTGGCCCGCGACCTGCTGGACGCGGCAACCGCCTATGGCATGGACGCCATCGTGGAAGTCCATGATGCAGAAGAGCTGGACCGGGCCCTCGCCCTGCCCTGCACCCTGGTCGGGATCAACAACCGCAATCTGCGGACCTTCGAGACCACGCTGGACACCAGCGCCCGCCTCGCCCCGCGGGTGCCGAAGGACCGCATCTGCATCGGCGAAAGCGGAATCTTCACCCCGCAGGACGTGGCGCGGCTGGCCGGCATCGGCATCGGCACGATCCTCGTCGGCGAGAGCCTGATGCGGCAAAGCGATGTCGCATCCGCCACCAGGACCCTTCTCGCCGCCTGAGCGGTGAACCGCCATAAAGACCTCCGCGACCGTCGCGCTCGGCTGCTGGCTGCGGAAAGGCACCTCTGCCATAGTGCCGCGCGTTCCGGGATCGCGAATCTGCCGGGCATGAATTTTCGGGAGGGGACAATGCGTAAGGTGCCCTTGATGGTGGCGGTGCTGTCCATTCTGGCATCGCCTGTTTTCGCCGCCGACGTGACCGGCACATGGCTGACGCCCACCGACCAGGGTGTGGTGGAAATCGTGCCCTGTGGCGGATCCGTGTGTGGCCGCCTCGTCTCCTCGGACGACATCAAGACCAATCCCGCCCTCACCGATTCCAAGAATTCCAATGCCAGCCTGCGCGGGCGAACCCTTAAGGGCCTGCTGATCCTCCAGGGCTTCACCGGCAGCGGCGGCAACTGGTCCGGCGGCCAGATCTACAATCCCGACGACGGCAAGACCTATAGTGCCTCGCTCAGCCTCGCCGGCGACAACACGCTGAAGGTGCGCGGTTGCGTCGTCGTGCCCTTCTGCGAAACCCAGACCTGGACGCGGGCGAAATAGCCACATGGCGCAGCTGACCCATCTCGATGCCTCGGGCGCGGCCCATATGGTCGATGTCTCGCAAAAGGCGGTGACCGAGCGCGAGGCCCTGGCGGAGGGGCGGGTCGTGATGGCGGCGCCGACGCTGGAGCTGATCCTCTCGGGCAATGCCAAGAAGGGCGACGTGCTCGGCGTCGCCCGGATCGCCGGCATCATGGCGTCCAAGCGCACCCATGAGCTTATTCCGCTCTGCCATCCGCTGATGATTTCCAAGGTGGAAGTTGAGATCGAGCCCGACGCGGGCCTCCCCGGCCTCCTCGTGCGCGCCCGCGTCAAGACCAGCGGCCAGACCGGGGTGGAGATGGAGGCGCTCACGGCGGTTTCCCTCGCCTGCCTGACCATCTATGACATGGCCAAGGCCGCTGATCGCGGCATGCGCATCGAGGGAATTCGCCTGCTGGAGAAAGCCGGCGGACGCTCCGGCGAATGGCGCGCCGACCACGCCTAAGGCGCCCGAGCCACAAACAGAATTCGGAGCAGGCGACATGGCATTGATGCCGGTGGAAGAGGCCCTCGCGCTCGTGGTGGCCGGCGTCGCGCCCCTGTCTGCGCAGTCCGTGCCAGTCGCCGAGGCAACCGGCCGCGTGCTTGCCGCCGATCTGTGGGCCCGCCGAAGCCAGCCGGCGGCCGACATGTCCGCCATGGACGGATATGCCGTAGCGGCTTCAGACATAACGCATGTTCCGGCAACCTTGCAGGTGATCGGGGAATCCGCCGCCGGGCGCCCGTTCCACGGAGCCATTGCGACCGGAGAGGCGGTTCGGATCTTCACCGGCGCCCTTCTGCCCGCGGGCGCCGACACGGTGGTGATCCAGGAGAATGTGGAGCGGGACGGCGACTTTCTCACCACCACCGCACCCACTGCGCCTTTGCGCAACGTGCGCAAGGCCGGGTTCGATTTTCCGGCCGACAGCCTGATCCTGCCCGCCGGGCGCCGCCTGAGCGATCGCGACGTGATGCTGGCGGCCGCGGCGGACCATCCCGTTCTAAGCGTCCATGCGCGCCCCAGGGTGGGCATCCTGCAAACCGGGGATGAACTGGTTCTCCCCGGCGAAGGCAGCGGCGCGCTCTCCGAGGTGGTCGTTTCGAATGTCTATGGCATCGCCGCCCTCGCCCGTGCCCACGGTGCCGAAGCCGTGGATCTGGGACTCGTCGGCGATTCCCTTGAGGCCACCCGCGCCGCGATCCGCTCGGCGGCCGAATCGGGAATAGATGTGCTTGTCACCTCCGGCGGGGCGTCGGTGGGCGAGCATGACCTGATCGTGCCGGCGCTGCGGAGCGAGGGCGTGACGCTCACCGTCCATCGGATCGCGTTGCGGCCCGGAAAGCCGCTGATGTTCGGCGCGCGCGGGGGCATGCGCGTGCTTGGCCTGCCGGGAAATCCGGTTTCCGCCTATGTCGGCGCCGTGCTGTTCCTGAGTCCCCTGTTGAATGCGCTCCAAGGGGCTTCCCATGGCCAGCCCCTGCGCGCGGCGCGTCTTGGCGGCCCGGTGAAGGCCAACGATTCCCGCATCGATTACATGCGCGCGACCCTGTCGTTCGCGCCTGACGGAGCATTGGTCGCAACGCCCTTGCCGATCCAGGACAGCGCCATGCTGACCACGCTGGCCATGGCCGATTGCCTGTTGGTCCGGCCCGCTTTCGCCCCCGCCGGAGAGACCGGCGAACCCTGTTCGGTGCTTCAGCTCCCCTCCTGAATACCGTTAACGCGATGTTCACCCTTGCGGAACACAAAAGGAACAGCTAATGCTTGTTCATGATTTGTTTCGGTTTTGATGATCTCCTGCGGATCATCGCTGCCGAACCGGAAGTGGGATGGGGACGGGTGAGACCATGCTGACACGCAAGCAATACGATCTATTGCGTTTCATCCATGAACGCCTGAAGGAAACCGGCGTCCCGCCCTCCTTCGATGAGATGAAGGAAGCGCTCGACCTTCGCTCCAAGTCGGGCATTCATCGGCTGATCACGGCCCTGGAAGAGCGCGGGTTCATCCGCCGCCTTCCCAATCGCGCCCGAGCGCTGGAAGTGGTCCGCCTGCCGGACAGCGCCGCCCCCGGCCTCGCCGCGAGCCGCGCCGCATCCTCGGGCGGGCGCGGCTTTTCCCCCAGCGTGATCGAGGGCAGCCTCGGCCGCGTGCGCCCGCCGGTGGAGGACGAGGAAAGTTCCCCCACCGTGACCGTTCCGGTCATGGGCCGCATCGCCGCCGGCTCTCCCATTTCCGCAATCCAAACCCGCAGCCACACCTTGAACGTGCCGCCGGAAATGCTGGGCACGGGCGAGCACTTCGCATTGGAAGTGCGCGGCGACAGCATGATCGAGGCCGGCATTCTGGACGGTGACACCGTGCTGATCCGCAAATGCGACAGCGCCGAGACGGGCGACATCATCGTCGCCCTGGTGGATGACGAGGAAGCCACCTTGAAGCGCCTGCGCAAGAAAGGCGCTTCCATCGCGCTGGAAGCGGCGAATCCCGCTTATGAGACCCGCATTTTCGGACCCGACCGCGTGCGGGTGCAGGGCCGGCTGGTCGGGCTGATGCGCCGCTATTGAGGGCGGGCGGCCCCGGCGATTCCGATCGTCAGCGCGCGGCGTCGTCTTCCGTCTGTGCGGCGGCGCCCGGTTCCGCCTCGCCCTCGGCGGCCACCGGGGGCAAAGGCGGCATCCACGGGCGTTGCTGACGGGGAGAGCGCGCCGGAACGATGCGCCATCCCGCCTGGGACGACGGCGTATCCGGGGCCCTGAACAACGCAAGCGTGCCGGTATGGGCCATGTCGGCGGGTGTAATCACCTTCGCCGGGCATTTCCTGGGTGCGGGATGCGGGGTCACGACGAGCGCCGCGTTCAGGCAATCCGCCTCCAGCCCCTCCGGCCGGCGTGAGACGGCGAGGGTGCCGCCGGGCGTCGTTGCCGTGCAGCCCAGGGGATCGCAGCGAAAGGCATCCTCCAACCCCTCGGATTGCGCCGTGCGCGTGTCGCTCTCGCGGCTGAGCCATTGCTCGGCCACCATCCGGTTCGAGCTCGCCCCGAGGATCGAGAGCTTGCCGTCGCCGTCGCGCACCGCCACCGTGCGCCCGTTCGGCGCAATGAGTATGTCCGGCCGCGGCGCCGCGCCACCGAGCACAAGGGCCACCAGCGCCGGGAGGACGGCGATGGCCGCGAGCCGGCCGCGCAGCAGGCACAGGCACAGCAGGGCAAGGCTCGCCGCGAGAACCGAGGGCGGGTTGAACCAATCGGTTCGCAGGCCCGCGCCCGGAAGTGCGGCGACCTTGTCCGAGACCCCCACCATGATGTCGAGGCCGAGCCCCATGACCGGCCATGCCAGCGAATCCAGGCCGAACGGCAGCAGCAGTACGCCGAGCAGGCCGAACGGCATCACCAGAAAGCTCACGGCCGGCATGGCGGCGAGATTCGAGAGCAGGCCATAGGCGCCGATGCGTTGGAAATGCAGGGCTCCATAGGGCGCGGTGGCGAGACCGGCGACGAGGGAGGTCATCGCAAGGCCGCCCACGAACAGCGCCGCTTTGAGCGCGACCCGCGCCACGCGCCCCTCGACCGTCCATCCCAGGCGCAACGGGCGCAGGCGCTCGAACGCGGCCACGAGGGCGAGGGTGGCAGCAAACGACATCTGCATGCCGGGATCGAGCACCGAAATCGGCGCCGCCGCGAGCACCAGCACCGCCGCCACAGCGACGCTGCGCAAGGTCAGCGCGGCGCGTCCGACGATCACGCCAAGCAGCACCAGGCCCAGCATCAGGAACGAGCGCTGGGCGGCCACGTCATTGCCGGACAGGACGAGATAAAGCGCGCTGCCGATCAGCGCGCAGAGCGCCGCCAGGGATTTGACCGGCGCCCCCAGCGCCAAGGGTGGGAACAAAGCCAGCAGCCCGCGCACCAGCGCGAACAGCGTTCCCGCCACCAGCGCCATGTGCAGCCCGGAGATCGACAGCACGTGGGTGAGGCCGGACAGGCGCATGCTCTCCTCCACCGCCGGTGCGATGGAGGAACGATCGCCCGTCACCAGCGCCACGGCGATATCGGCGGCGCTGCCGCTCAGCACCAGGCGGATGCGCGCGGCAAGCGCGACCCGCACCGTGTGGACCAGAGCGGCAACGCGCACCGAGAGCGGCGGGGCTTGCGCGAGGTTTGTCCTCTTTGGCGGGCCGAGGGCAAAGCCCACCGCATCGATCCCCGCGAACCAGGGCGCACGCCCAAAATCGTGAGCGCCGACCATCGCCGGCCCAAGCGGGGGCAGCAGGCGCACGGAAACGGCGATGCCGGTGCCCACCGTGGGTGCCGAACCGCGCGGCAGCGAAAGACGCACCCGCTCGGGCTTGAAATCCAGCCCCTTGGCCTGCGCCGTCCCTACGCGCAGAAGGATGCGGTCGGCGCTCGCCCGCTTCTCGAGGTGCTCCACGAATCCGGTCAGCCGCACGCTGCCCGCCGGCGGGATCAGGATCGGCCGCGTGATGCGGGCGGTCTGGAGACATGCGAGGGTGAAGCCGCAGGCGAGCGCCGTCGCGCCCGCGAGCACGGCGAAGGAAAACACGTGCGCCCGCGCGGCCAGCGTCGCGGCCAGAAGCGCCGCCGTCAGCAGAAGGCCGGCGAGGAGCGAGGGTTCCTGGTCGGCGCCGAAATAGAGCAGGATGCCGGCGGCGAACAGCACCGGCAGCCACAGCACCAGCCGCCCCGCCTCCGCCTCGGCGCGGATGTCTGCGGCAAGACCCGCCAGCAGGCGTTCCCGCAGATCGCTTAGGGCGCCGAACGGACGTGGACGCGGCAAAGCCCGCGCCGCGCCCCAGACAGCGGCGCGCGCGCCGCGCATCTGCGTGCGCGGCGGGTCCTCCTCGCCAGTGTTTGATGTGCCCGCCATGCCCCCGCGTTCCCCAACGCGCGCGCCTATGCTACACGGGCGCCGCCCGCGCGCCATATGCCGGCGGTGCACACAGCATCCCGGCGGCGCGCCCGCCCCGCTTTAGACCCCTTTTCGGCGGACCTTATGTCAGAGATCGTTACGCGCTTTGCTCCTTCTCCCACGGGCTTCCTGCACATCGGCGGCGCCCGCACTGCCCTGTTCAACTGGCTCTATGCCCGGGCCAAGGGCGGCAAGATGCTGCTGCGCATCGAGGACACGGACCGCCAGCGCTCCACGAAGGAAGCCATCGACGCGATCCTCGACGGCCTGAAATGGCTCGGCATCGAATGGGACGGCGACACGGTCTATCAGTTCGCCCGCGTCGCGCGGCATCAGGAAGCGGTGGCGCAGATGGTGGCGCTGGGCAATGCCTATCCCTGCTATGCCACGGCGGAAGAGCTGGAAGAGATGCGCGAGACCGCCCGCAAGGAAGGCCGCCCGCCGCGCTATGATGGCCGGTGGCGCGATCGCGATCCCTCCGAGGCGCCGAAGGATCGCAAGCCCGTGATCCGCCTGCGTGCGCCGCAGGATGGCGAGACCGTGATCCACGACCTTGTGCAAGGCACCGTCACCTTCCCCAACAAGGACCTGGACGACCTCGTCCTGCTGCGGTCCGACGGCACGCCGACCTATATGCTGGCGGTGGTGGTGGACGATCACGACATGGGGGTCACCCACATCATCCGCGGCGACGACCATCTCACCAATGCCGCGCGGCAGACCCAGATCTATCGCGCGCTCGGCTGGCCGGTGCCGGAGATGGCCCATATTCCGCTGATCCACGGCCCGGACGGCGCCAAGCTTTCCAAGCGTCATGGGGCGCTCGGGGTCGATGCCTATCGCGCCATGGGGTATCTGCCGGCGGCGTTGCGCAATTATCTGGTGCGCCTCGGCTGGAGCCATGGCGACCAGGAGATGTTCTCCACAGAGGAAATGATCGCCCTGTTCGATCTCGACCATGTGGGCCGCTCGGCCGCGCGGTTCGATTTCCAGAAGCTGGAAAACATCAACGGGCATTACATCCGCGCGAGCACGGACGATGAATTGTTCGATGCGGTCATGGCCCTGATCCCCTATCTGCCGGATGGCGCGGAGCGGCTGGCCAAGATGACGCCGGAGCACAAGGCGCAGCTGCGCGCCGCCATGCCCGGCCTGAAGGAGCGGGCGAAGACGCTGGTGGAGTTGCTGGACAATGCCGGCTTCATCTTCGCCGAACGCCCCCTGCCGCTGGAAGAGAAGGCGAGCGCGCTGCTCACGGGGGAGGCGCGTGCCCATCTCGGGGCGCTCCTGCCGGCGCTCGCCGCTGTCGAGTGGACCGTGCCGGCGACGGAAGCGGTGGTGCGTGCTTATGCGGAGACAGCCGGCGTCAAGCTCGGGGCGGTCGCCCAGCCGCTGCGGGCCGCCCTCACCGGGCGCACCACCTCGCCACCCATTTTCGACGTGCTGTCCGTGCTGGGGCGCGAAGAAAGCCTCGCCCGGCTCAAGGAGCAGGCCGCGTGATCGGCCCGTTCCCGCGCAAATCGCCGACGGATGAGCCGCACGCCGCCCCGTGCGAGGTGCATCTGGACCTTCAGGGGCTGAAATGCCCCCTGCCCGCCTTGCGCACCCGCAAGGCGCTGGCGACCCTCGCGCCGGGAACCCTGCTGATCGTGACCTGCACCGACCCGATGTCGGTCATCGACATTCCCCATATCGCCCAGCAGACGGGCGATATGTTTGAAGGGCGCACGGTAGAAGCCGGGGTGCTCGAATTCCGCCTGCGCAAGGCGAAGTGACCGGGGCGAAGTGACCGGGGAAGGCGGCGGCGACGCCGCTTCACGCCCGCAGCGCGGTTTCCACCAGACGCACCCAATAGGACGCCCCGAACGGGATCGCCGCATCGGCGAAATCATAGGCCGGATGGTGCAGGCCGGCGCTCGGCCCGTTGCCGACAAAAATATAGGCGCCGGGCCGCGCTTCCAGCATATAGGCGAAATCCTCGGCCGCCATGAGCGGCGGGGCCGCCCCGTTCACCTGCGGCGCGCCGGCCACCTCTTCCGCCACCTTTTGCGCGAAGGCGGCCTGGGCCGGATGGTTCATGGTGACCGGATAACCCTCGACGAACCGCACCTTGGCCTCGGCGCCGAACGCCCCGGCGATGCCTTCGGCAATCTGCTGCACCCGCTCGCGCAATTGCAGGCGCACGGCAGGCGATAGGCTGCGCAACGTGCCCGTGAGTTGCGCGCTCGGCGGGAGCACATTGTCCGCATCGCCGGCGTGGAACATGGCGATGGACACCACGCCCGAATCCAGCGGATCCACATTGCGCGCCACCACCTGCTGCAAGGCCGTGACGATGGAAGCGCCGGTCAACACCACGTCCACCCCCTCGTGGGGCTTGGCGGCGTGGGACCCCTTGCCCTCGATGGTGATCTCGACATGGTCGGCGGAGGCCATGATGGCCCCTTCGCGGATGCCGAAGCAGCCCACCGGGAGGCCAGGCAGATTGTGCATGCCGTAAACCTCGTCGATGCCGAACCGCTCCATCAGCCCGTCCTGCACCATGGCACGGCCGCCCGCGCCGCCTTCTTCCGCCGGCTGGAACACCATGATGGCGGTTCCGGCGAAGTTGCGCGTTTCAGCCAGGTGCCGCGCGGCGCCCAACAGCATGGCGGTGTGCCCGTCATGGCCGCAGGCGTGCATCTTTCCGGGCGTCTTTGATGCGTAGACAGCGCCGGTGCGCTCCAGAATCGGCAAAGCGTCCATATCCGCCCGCAGCGCGATGGTGCGCCCCGCCCCACCATTGCCGCGGATCACACCCACTACGCCGGTGCGGCCGATCCCCGTGACCACCTCATCGCAACCGAACGCCTGCAATTGCTCGGCCACGAACGCCGAGGTCACGGGCAAATCGTATTGCAGCTCCGGGGTTTCGTGGAGTTTCTGGCGCCAAGCGGTGATTTCGTCCGCCGCTTCGGCGAGACGGTTGATGACGGGCATGAAGGGCCTCCTTCTCCACCGGATGGTGCGCGCGGGCGCGGGATGCGGTCAATACCGTGCGGTGGTAATAGGGCGCCCAAGCACCGCCGCGCACAGGCAGTTTCCCTTAGCCACCTTGACCCTGCGGCCCGCGCAGCCTAACACCCATGCCCAGTGAGCCCGTAGCTCAGCCGGTAGAGCACGTGACTTTTAATCATGGGGTCTCGGGTTCGAATCCCGACGGGCTCACCACCATCACAATTCAGCGGTTCCGCATCGCCAGCCCGGCACAAGCGTCGTTCTAGACGACATGGAGTTCGAGCCGGTCGCGGCCGCTGTTCTTGGCGCGATAGAGCGCCTCGTCGGCGTGGCGCATGAAATCCGCGACAGTGAGATTCACTGCATTCCCCGCTGAGCAGACGCCAATGCTCGCGGTGACGGACGTCAAATAGGGATGGATTTCGGTCCATGGCTCCCGGGCCATGGAGGCGCGGATGCGCCGGCCGACCGTGACCGCGGCCTCATACGTGGAATCCGGCAACAGCACCGCAAATTCTTCTCCGCCGAAGCGTGCCGCGAGGTCGATCGATTGGCGCACCGCGCCTTGGACGATTAAGGCGGTGCGCCGCAGGCAATTGTCGCCGACCACGTGGCCGAACCGATCGTTCACCGACTTGAAATGATCGATGTCCACAAGCAGCAGCGAAATCGCCGCGCCCTCGCGGCAGCAGCGCTGCCAGGCGTCCGCAAGCGCGGCGTCGAATCGCCGACGGTTGGGCAGGCCGGTGAGCCCGTCGGTGGCCGCCATCGCGGAGAGGTCGGCCAGAGCCCGCTTGAGCACCGTGATATCGGAATGGGTGAAATAACCGATGCCGCTGGCGGTGCGTCGCGCGATCACCCGGCGCCATCGGCCACCCGGCAGTTCGACCTCGAACGGCGCTCCGGCGAAGCGAATATTGTCGAGAACCGCCACTTCGACCGCACGGCCCACCGTGCCCGCCTTAATCCAGGCGCGCTTCACGATGTCGATCAGGGTCAGCCCGATGACCGATTCGTCCGGCGCAATATCATAGAGCGCCCGGAACTCGCTGTTGATGGCGATGATCTTGTCGTTCTGGTCCAGCACCATCGCGCCATCGGCGATGTAATCCAGCAGGTCGATGGGAAATTCATTCCAGGCCACCGGCTCAGGGGAGCCGCCGGTCTCGTCGGCCAGGTCTTGCCAGATTCGAATGCGACTGCCGTCCGGCGTCTGGAGGGATGCCACGCGCAGGCGACGGCCATTGTGGGTAAAGACGAATGGGCGGGTTTGATTGCGATGACGATCCACGCCTTCGTCGATATAGCGCTCTATGTTCGGCATTTCGTCTGCCGGCAATCGTCCGGCATAAAATCGACGCAGGTTTTGCCGATAGGGTTCGCCGGAATATACATGCCCATCATGTTCCGGAAAAAACCGTGTAAACGCACGATTCCATAAAATCGTACGATCTTCTGAATCAAAAAGACATACTGCTATATCTATAGTGTCCAGCAATGTTGATATAAAGAAATAACTGTTCTCGTTAGACACGGGTGGGCTCTGAAAATTCTCATTGAATTCAATATTAGGTCGATCTGCCTCCGAGGAACAAGCGCTTCTTTTCAGATGGTATTTTGATAGTGGTAAGGTGGCGTTCAAATTATGTTCGTAACGAGCGCGCTGGTTTAAATTTTTTCACTTTTCGGCGAATTGATTTCGGATATATCCGGGCGAAGATAAAAGAATTAAATCGATTTTGCCGCCGCCCGGACTTTATGTCTAATCACACGCGTGTCGAAATATTACCGTGAAGATGCGGATGAATCCTCGAGCAGAGCGGCCGTTTCTCCGTTCAGGCGCTCGGCGAAATGCGAGACCTCCGAAGCAACACTGCGTGCCTGCACCGCTCCCGAGCGGATGTCCTTCGCCTTGCCGGAAACCTGGGTGATCATCTGGCTCACAGAATGGGTGGTAGCGACCTGCTCCTGAACGCCGGCCGCCAAGGCGATGAACACTTGGCTGACCTGACTGACATTGCTCGAAATGTCGCTGACGGCGACCGCGGCGTCCGTGCTGGTGGCCTGCACGGCCTCAACCTGCGCGCGGATATCCTTGGTGGCGTTTGCGGTCTGCACGGCCAGCGCCTTCACCTCCTGCGCGACGATCGCAAATCCCTTTCCAGCCTCGCCCACGCGCGCCGCCTCGATGGTGGCATTGAGCGCGAGCAGATTGGTCTGTGCAGCGATCTTCTCGATCAAGGTGGTGACGGCACCGATGCGTCCGACACTGTCGGCCAGCCCGCGGACCAGGTTGTCGGCCGAGCTGCTGCGATCGGCGGCATCGCGCGACATGGTCGCGGCGTGCTGAATCTGCTTGGAGATTTCGTCGAACGAGGCAGCCATTTCCACGGCGGCGGCGCTGACGGACGCGGCCGCGCTCTCCGAGCCCTCGCTCAGCTCCAGCAGGGTATCGCTTTCCCGGCTCATGTTGGTCGCTGTGTGCCGCAGGCCTTCGACCACCTCGGTCACGCCCGCGGCGACCTCGATGCTCTTGGTGATCACCGACCAGGTCAGGATCGGGCCCACGTACGTGCCGTCGGAATCGTGCGCCGCCGAAACGCGCAGCTGAAGCGTCTCGGGTCCGACGCGAATCTTCGCGGAATGCGGCAGGTTCTTCGGATCCGCGAGCAGCGCGCGCTGGTGCGCCGGATGCTTGTGGAAGATATCGATGGAGGTGCCAACCAGATCATCCGCCTTGATGGGCAGATGCTTCTCAATGCGCCGCAGCGTTTCGAGGCTGGCCCTGTTGGCGTAATTGATCTTCAGCGCATCCTTTTCGCAGGTCATCACGTTGATCGGCAGCTCGTCGAGCATCCGCAGCAGATGCTCGGTCTTGTGCTTCTCCTCGAGGATCTGCGTCACGCGGTTCCAGGTGAGTTGCGCGTAGCGATATTTGCCGCGCGCATCCAGGATCGCGTTGATGGTCAGGTCGAGCATCTCCTTGCCGGCGCGGATGACCGTCTTGTACGGCAGCTTGCTGGGGTCTTGCACGATCCGGCGGGCCTGTCCGGGGTGCTGGTGAAAGACATCAAGCGAAGCGCCGACCACCGCATCGGGCGAAACATGCAGGACATGCTCGATTTCTCGCAGCAATTCGCGGGATTTCCCGTTCGCGTATTGAATGATGCAGGTTGTCGGATCGCACAGCATGATGGCGAAGGGCAGGTCGTCGAGGAACTCCATGCCCGGAACGCTGGAGCCTGTCTTGCGTGGCATGGCGATAACTTGCGCGATGGACATTGCATTTCCTTCTGCCCTGGTCCGCTGCAGCCACCGACGATGACCAGTTTGCCATGTTTGGGTAGGGTGACGGCACAGCCACAAAGTCCATTTGAAGGCTTGTGTCTGGCTGACTTTGCCGACGCACCCGTCAAATATGTGCGCTATAGGCACAAATGCGTGCCGTGCCCGATGCGCCCGATCTTATCGGGCCGGCTCAAGGGTGCCCGGCGCGGAAAATGCGGTGCGCTCAGAACCGCGACTCGAGGAACGCCATGGCACATCGGTCAATCGTCATTTCACTCGGCATCGCCGCGCTGATCGCTTCGGGGATCGCGCCCGCGCAAGGCGAGCCGCCGGTCGTGGTGAAACCGATCGCATCCTCGACCACGACCGCCTCGGGCCAGCCGATCCGCTTTCCGCCCGGAGACGCCCGCGTGACATTCTCGGAATATGTGATCGCGCCGGGCGCCCGCCTGCCGGCCCATAAGCACCCCTACCCGCGCTTCGCCTATGTGCTGGCAGGGACATTGTCCGTGACGGTGGAAGCGACGGCGCAGACGCTCACCTATAAGCCGGGAGACGCCATCTTCGAGGTGATCGACCAATGGCACTTCGCGGTGAACGACGGACCGGAGGCGGTCCGCCTGTTGGTGGTGGACACCTTGCCCGATGGCGCCACGAGCACGATCATCAAGCAATAGCCGAAGCCGAACCGCGCGCGGCGGCTAGAGCACGCAGCCGGTTTGCGCCGTCATGCCGTTGGGCGCACCCCATTCGTTCGACGGCAGGCTCGAGAAGGCGCCGTCGAACACCTGCCGCTGCATGGTGAATCGCGTCGGCTTGCCGTCGGCGCCGAAATCCACGATCCAGAAATAATCATAGGTCGCCCAGGGCCAGCTCGCCGGAACATCCGGCAGCGCGCCGAGATGCAGCAATTGGCGCAGCGTCACATCCTGCCCGGGGTTGGCGGATTCCAGATCGGCATCGGCGATATGATCGTGTTCCCACACCATCACCACCGTCTTGCCCGCGAAGCGCGGCTCGCTCATCACGTCATTCACGGCCTGCCGGGTGCGGATCGTGACGATCTGGGTGAACTCGGTCTTCCGGGCGAGCTTGGCGGGATTGCGCGCCTTCTTCGGCTTGGCCTCCGCCGATGCATCGGCGGTCGGCGGCGCGGCAGGAGCGGAGGAGGCGGGAGCGGGCGCGGAGGGCGCGCGATCCTGTTTCTTGCGCGGGTTGGTGCGGGCTTCGGGAAGCGCGGTGTACATCACCACCGGCAGCGCCCAGGTGGCGGCGGCGGGCGCGGCAAGTTCCATGGTGTGCAGCGTCACGGCGATGATGGCGGCCGGCGCCTCGCCCGCCGGGAACAGGCTGTTCGCGGCCCCCTTCCCGAGATACTGCACGGCGAGCGCCTGGGCGCGTTGATTGCCGACCCGGCAGAGGCGGTAGGCATCCTGCTTTTCGCCGTGACGCAGGATGATGATGCGCGCGGGCGCAGCGCTCGCCGGCAGCGTCGCGAAAAATCCAGCGCCTGCGAGGGCAAAGGTTAAAAGGCTGCGAAAAGCGAGGCGCGAGAAGCAAAACGCGGCCATGAAACATCCCCTGCCAACGGTACCGCCGGACCTTAGCAAAAGTCGCGGCATTCGCCATGTCCCGGCGATCGCTTGCCAATGTCTCCGCCCTCGCCTATGCGAAGCGACGCCATTGTCGGGGGGTACCATGCAGAAGGTCTGGTCTTGGGTCGGAGGCGTCGCCATCTGCACGCTCGGCGTCGCGATGGTCGCGGCGGTGGCCGATCATGCCGCGGCTCAAAGCTCCGCGAACCCGCCGCACATCACCATCCAGCCGCACAATCCCAACGTGATCCACCTGCCGGTCATTCCGCAGGGCAGCTATCTGGACCCCGGCCCCGGCGCGGCCATCAAGCCGGACGTGGGCATCGGCGACGATCGCAACGAGGATTACGTCTTCCCGCCGAATCTCGACGGCTACATGGGCTCCTCGCCCCCGGGCGATCCGACCGACAACGGCCAGTGGAGCCCCCTGCCCGGCGATACGCCGAGCTTCTGAGGGGCGTTGCGCCCCGGCTCCTGGCACGAGACACAAAAAAGGCGGCGGAGAAACCCCGCCGCCTTTTTCGTTTGATCCCCGAACGGGGGAAAAATCAGCGCTTCGAGAACTGGAAGCTGCGGCGAGCCTTGGCGCGGCCGTACTTCTTGCGCTCGACCACGCGGCTGTCGCGGGTCAGGAAGCCGCCCTTCTTGAGCGGGCTGCGCAGCTCGGGCTCATAATAGGTGAGCGCGCGGGAGATGCCGTGGCGCAGCGCGCCGGCCTGGCCGGAGAGGCCGCCGCCGGAAACGGTGCAGACCACGTCATACTGCTCTTCACGGGCCGCGGCCTGGAACGGCTGGTTGATCATGAGGCGCAGCACGGGACGGGCGAAATAAACCACCACGTCGCGGTCATTGACCGTGATCTTGCCGGTGCCGGGACGGATCCAGACGCGGGCGACCGCGTCCTTGCGCTTGCCGGTGGCATAGGCGCGGCCGAACTTGTCCAGCTTCTGGACGTGAACAGGCGCCTCTTCGATTCCGCCCTGGCGGGAATCGAGCGCGTCGAGGGACTGAAGAACCTCAGCCATGATCAGTTCCTCACATTCTTGCGGTTGAGCGCGGCCACATCGAGGGCCACCGGCTGCTGCGCCTCATGGGGATGAGCAGCGCCCTTGTAGACACGCAGGTTGCCCATGATCTTGCGGCCGAGCGGGCCACGGGCGAGCATGCGCTCCACGGCCTTCTCGATGACGCGCTCGGGGAAGCGGCCTTCCAGCAGGAACTTGGCGGTGCGCTCCTTGATGCCACCCGGGAAGCCGGTGTGGTGGTAATAGACCTTCTGGTCGCGCTTGCGGCCGGTCAACACCGCCTTTTCCGCGTTCACCACGACGACATTGTCGCCGCAATCAACGTGGGGGGTGTAGAGCGGAAGGTGCTTGCCCTTCAGGCGCATGGCGATGATGGTGGCGAGACGGCCAACGACGAGGCCGGTCGCGTCGATCACCACCCATTTCTTTTCGATTTCGGCAGGCTTGGCCGAATACGTCTTCATGGATCGGTTTCCGAATGAGAAAGCCGGTCCCCACGAAAGATCGCAAGGCCTCCGGCAATGGATCGGGCTTGTAACCCAGAGCCGGCGCAGCGTCAACGCGACAACGTCATGATTTTATGTTGATTTTCAATGGCTTATTAAAATGGTGCTATAACACCATAAACCAAGCCGCTTTTCCGGCGCGATAAACCACCCGATCGCGCTCATCGCGCCTCCCGTCCGAGCGCCTCCACTTGCCGCAGCCAGCGGGAGCGCTGTTCCGGCGTTACCCCATCCACCTCGCCGAAAAGGCTGTGGCGCACCGGGGCGATGCCGACGAAATCCAGAATGTTGCGCTCCAGCCCGAGCACGCCGTGGGCGAAGAAATACCAGCGATAGATCAGCGCCGGCATGCCCATGGTCACGATCACCCGCGCCGAGCGCCCGCCGAGCAACTTATGGGGAAATCCTGGGCCCGCCTGGATGAAGGCGAAGCCGGGGCGCATCAGCTGCTCCAGGAACGCCTTCAGCAAGGCGGGCATGGTGCCGAGCCACAGGGGAAACAGCAGCACCACATGGTTGGCCGCGAGCAACGCGTCGCGCGCGGGCAGCAAATCGTGCGGCATGGAGCCGGTCTCGAAATCCGCCTGGGTGCGCATCAGCGCGAAATCGAGCGCCGCCACCTCGACCCGTGCCACATCGTGGCCGGCGGCATGCGCGCCGCGCGCATAGACGTCCGCGAAGGCGTGGCAGAGATGCCCACCGTGCGGATCCGGATGCCCCTGAATGATGAGGACGGATTTTGCCATGGCGTTTTCCCTCACGCGCACCATGCGGGGCGGGAGGGAAAACCGCATTGATCCGGATCAGGGCGCGCCGCTGCGGAAGGGGCCTATCGCGCCGGAATGGAATAGGTCGCCACGCAATGGGCCACAAGCTCCGCGCTGCCGGGGCTGTGCAGGGCCACATCGCCCACCGCGAGGCGCTTGCCCAGCTTGATGATGCGCGCATCCGCCAGGATCGGCCCCGGCGCCGGCTTGCGCAGGAAGTTGATGGAGAGATTGGTCGTCACGGCAAGTGCCACCGGGCCGATCTGCGCCAGCAGCGCGGCATAGACCGCGACATCGGACAGCGCCATCAGCGAGGGGCCGGAGACCGTGCCGCCGGGCCGCAAATGGTCGTCGCCCGCCTCCAGCTGCACCGTCGCCGTCATGGGGCCGGTGGCGATCACCTTGTGCCCCTTGCCCGGGCCGAACGCCTGGGGGAATTCCGCGTGCAGAAATGCCTCCAGGTCGTCCGGCGACATCCGCACTTCACCATTCCCCATTGCGTCCTCCCGCATCTCGCTTCCCGCTCGCGCTTTGCTTAGAGTAGCCTGGCAAAAGATCAAAGCGCGCGAAGCGCGCGAGGGAGATGACATGTCTTCTGCCGCATCCCCAGTTGCAGCCGCCCTCGAGACTCCGGCGGAGCCGGCGGTGCTGCGCAGCGACTCCGACGGCGTCGCGCTGGTCACGCTCAACCGCCCGGCGAGCCGCAACAGCCTCTCCGAAGCCATGATGACGGCGCTCTCCGAAACGCTGACCGACATTTCGGTGGATCCCGCCGTGCGCGCCGTGGTGCTGGCGGCGCAGGGCCCGGTGTTCTCCGCCGGCCATGACCTGAAGGAGATCCAGGCCCATCGCGGGGACGAGGATCGCGGGCGGCATTATTACGACCAGGTGCTGCGGCGCTGCGCGGCGCTGATGACCGCCATCGTCCGCCTGCCCCAGCCGGTGATCGCGGCCGTGGACGGCATGGCCACGGCGGCCGGATGTCAATTGGTGGCGAGCTGCGATCTCGCGGTGGCCGGCGCAAAGGCGCGTTTCTGCACCCCCGGCGTCAATATCGGCCTGTTCTGCCACACCCCGATGGTGGCCCTTTCGCGCGCCGTCTCGCGCAAGCACGCGCTGGAAATGCTGCTGCTCGGCGAATGGGTGGAGGCGGACGAGGCCCATCGCATGGGTCTGGTGAACCGAGTGGTGGCCGATGGCCAGGCGGTGCCCGCAGCGCGCGACCTCGCCCTGCGCATCGCCGCGAAATCTCAGGTTCCGGTGAAGCTGGGCAAGGCCGCCTTCTATGCCCAGTCGGAAATGACGCTGGACAATGCCTATGCCTTCGCCTCCCAGGTGATGACCACGAACATGCTCGCGCGCGATGCGGACGAAGGCATTTCCGCCGTGCTCGACAAGCGCCCGCCCCATTGGGAGGATCGGTGAGTTCGCATCGATCTTGCCGTCCTTTACGTTCCCTAAACCATAAAGGGCTTTCCTAGTGTCCTGGCTGGCATGATGCCGGCGGCGAAGGAAGGCGCGATGACCGACAGCCTGGGCCGCGAAACGCTCTGCGATCCTGACGCCGAGAGGCTTCGGGTTCAAACGCGCCGCGTGCGCGTGTGCGCCGCCATCGCCCTGCTTCTGGCAGCGGCGCTCCTGCTGCTGCCGCTGCGCTATACGGCCAGCGCCTCCCTGTCGTTCGACGTTGCCTCCCAGCCGCCCGCCGCCAGCGTGCGCGGCGTGATGCAGGTGCTCGGCGCCCGCGAGATGGCGCAGGATGTGTTCGCACGCCTCGATCCGGCGGACCGCTCCGCCCTGGCGGGAAGCCGCGCCTTTTCACTGACGCGCTGGCTCACTGCCGACGCACCCCACGCGCCCGCCGACATGGGCGGGGCCGCCCTGGTCGCGGGGCTCGCGGTGACACCGCGCTTTGGCGGACGGGTGCTGGACCTCTCCTTTACCACCACGTCTGCGGACCTCGCCGCGCGGGTGGTGCAGACCTATGCCGAGGCGTTCGTCCATCTCGATGCGGAAGTGCGGGCCGATCAAGAGGGGCCGGCCGCCGCGCACACCGCGACGCCGCCGATGCGCCTTTCCGCCGCCGCCGTGACACCGGCGATGCCGGACCTGCCCTCGCCCCTGCGCCTCGTGCTGCTGGCGGCCGGAGCGCTGGCCCTTGGCGGCATCGCCATGCGCTTCGGGCGCCAGCATCCGCCCGCGCTCGATGGGACACAAGCGGCGAGCCTGCCGGTTCAGCTCACCGACGGGCGCAGCGTCGCCTGGGTGGACGCGGGCGCCGGACGCGGCATGACCCAGGACGAAGCGCTCGCCCGCCTGCTTCAGATTCTCGAAGACCTGTGCGCCCGCCCGGCGGATGTCGGCCACCTCGTGGTGCTGACCGCCGACACCCCCTTCGCCCGGTCCGCCTCCTGTGCGGTTGCCCTGGCGCGGGCGCTCTCGCTTGGGGAAACGCAGGTGGCGCTGGTGGCCCTCGACGGCGATGCGCCGGCGCTGGAGGGGCTGGTGCAAGATCCCTGGGCGGCCGGCGTTACCGAGATGCTGTTCGGCGTCGCCGGATTCGGCGAGACCATCCATCGCGACCTCGTCTCGCGCGCCCATATCATTCCGCCGGGACGCGGCGCGCGGGGCGGCGGCAGCGTCGCGACCGCGGATCGACTCGCGCTCATCCTGCGTTCGCTGCGCCAGACCTATGATTGCGTGATCGTCGCCGCACCCGCCGCGCCGCATCTCGCCGACGCGGCCGCCCTCGCCGCCCTTCAGCCCCTGCTGGTCTGCATCGAGGATATGGGGGCGCCCGTGGGCTCGGGCGTGGAAGCCTATGCTGCGCTCGCCTCCACCGGCTTCAACGACGTGGTGATGCTGCGCCTCGCCGATGCCGATGCGCCCGCTTCCGCGCCGGCCCGTCCTCTCCAGGAGGCCGAGCTGGCGCAACCGAAGCGCGAAACCCGCCCGGCACCGCCTTGCGCCTGCCGCCTGACGTTTCAGCGGAACATCAGGTCTGCGATAGCTGGATTTTCCTGATTATATAATGAGTTGCGTGCCATTGCTAAAGTCAGACATCACGCGAATCGCAATTGATTAGCCGGCATCACACCTTCTTGTCGGGCCGCTCCATCCAGCGGATCAGGAAAGCGGCGGGGACGATCCAGAGCGATCCCAGCAGCACGTAGGACACGGTCTGCCACGCCCAGGGCAGCTCGGTGACGCGGCCCTGGGCGATGGCCATCGCCCCCAGCGCCCACACCACCACCAGGATCAGCATCAGCACGGTGCCGATGAACTTGCGCAAACGCATGGGCATCGCGCCCTCCTCTGTTGTCCTGCGTGCAGGCCAGCCGCCCTAGGGGCAGCGACGCCGCGCCGTCTTGCACCCGTGTGAGCCGCTGTATATCGGATCGCGTGGGAGGGCCATATTCTGGAGCACGTTCAGATGCCGCAGGATCGCAGCGCGATCATTTCCGCCGAGGCGTCGGCCGGCCAGGGATACCGGGCGGTTCGCCTGTGGCTTTATGCGGTTGCCGCGCTGATCGTGCTGATGATCGTCGTGGGTGGCGCCACGCGCCTCACCGAATCCGGCCTCTCGATCACCGAGTGGAAGCCCGTCACCGGCGCCCTGCCCCCGCTCTCGCAGGCCGACTGGCAGGCGGAATTCGAGAAATACAAGGCCATTCCCCAATATGAGATCCTCAACAAGGGCATGGGGCTGGAAGGCTTCAAGCGCATCTTCTGGTGGGAATGGGGCCATCGCCTGCTGGGCCGCCTGATCGGCTTCGCCTTCCTCCTGCCCTTCCTCTATTTCGCCATTCGCGGCGTGCTGCGCGGCCCGCTGCTGGTGAAATGCCTTGGCCTGTTCGTGCTCGGCGGCCTTCAGGGCGCGGTGGGCTGGTGGATGGTGGCCTCCGGCCTCGCCGCCCGCACCTCGGTGAGCCAGTACCGGCTTGCGGTGCATCTGACGCTCGCCTGCATCATCCTTGCCGCCATCGTGGCGGTGGCGCGCAGCCTCACGGGCGCGGAGAGGGACAAGGTGCCCGCACCCCTGCGCACCGGATCGCTGGTGCTGGTGGCGCTGGTGCTGCTGCAGATCTTCGCCGGCGGGCTGGTGGCGGGACTCGACGCGGGCTTCACCTTCAACACCTGGCCGCTCATGGACGGGCGTTTCATTCCCGCCGCCGCCCAGCTCGGCGCGCTCGATCCCGCATGGCGCAATCTGTTCGAGAATGTGCTGACGGTGCAGTTCGTCCACCGCATGATCGCCTATACGATCCTCGCGGCGGCGCTGCTGCATGCGCTCAACGCCCGCCGGTTCGGCGGCTGGGTGGCGCGCGAGGCCGGGGGCGTGTTCGCGCTGGTGTGCTGCCAGGCGCTGCTGGGCATTCTCACGCTGGTGTTCGTGGTGCCGATAGATATCGCGCTGACCCACCAGTTCGGCGCCGCCGTGGTGCTGATCGCGGCGACCCTCCACGCAAGCGATGTCGCGCGCAGCGGACGGGTGGTCGCACCCGCCGCTTTGCCCGTGCGACCGGCGCGTGCTTGAGCGTCAGCGCAGGGCGATCGCCACCAGCGGGCCGAGCAGAAGGTTCACAAAGCCGGCCAGGATCATCACCAGGCCGGCGATGGAGCCTTCCTCGCGGCCGATCTGATGGGCCTTTGCGACGCCCGCGCCATGGGCGCCCATGCCGAACAGCGCGCCGCGCGCCAAGGTGGAGCGCAGCGGCAGCCATTTCAGCATGACCTCGCCGAGGGTGGCCCCGCAGATGCCGGTGACCACCACGAACATGGCCGTGAGATCGGGAATGCCGCCGATCTCGCCCGACATGTTCATGGCGAACGGGGTGGTGGTGGAGCGCGGCATGAGGCTGCGGCCGAGCACGTCGGGCAATCCCAGCAGATTGGCGAGCGCCCAGGCCGAGCCGAGGGCGATGGTGCTGCCGGCGAGAACGCCGATCAGCAGCACCGGCCAATGGCGGCGAATGGTGACGCGCTGCTCATAGATGGGGATCGCGAACGCCACCGTCGCCGGCCCGAGCATCAGCACCAGCCAATGGGTGCCGCGCAGATAATCGGCGTAATTGGTATGCAGCAGGGCGGTCAGGCCCAGGATCAGCACGGGCGTCAGCAGCAGCGGCGCGGTGAACCAGCGGCCGAACCTGCGGTTCAGCAGGCGCACCGAGGCATAGAGCGCAATCGTCGCCACCGGCCAGAAGATCAGCCAGAACGGGGAGCCGGGCTCAGGCATGTCCGGCTTCTCCGCCATGGCGCAGGCTGAAGCGATAGGCGAAATCCACGATCAAAGCGGTCGTGCCCATGACGGCCACGGTGCCGATCAGAATGACGGCGGCGATCTTCAGGCCGAGCGTGCCGACGAATTCGCCGTGGTCCATTACCGCCATGACGGCGGGCACGAAGAACAACAGCATCTCAGCCAGCAGCCAATAGGCCCCCAGGCGCACGTTGGCCGCCCGCAGCACGCCGGTTCCGAGGAGGACCAGCAGCAGCCCCATGCCCACCACGCCGCCGGGCAGCGGCAGATGCAGCCAGCGCACCAGCGCGTCTCCCGCCAGCCAGAAGCCGAGCAGGACGAGGATCTGGAGCACGCGTGTGCGGCGCAGCATAAAGCGAAGGCGAGTCAGGATCCCGGACATGGGAGAAATCCAAAAACAGAAGCAGGAGATTGTGTTTGGAGATTAGAGTGCGTCGCGATATTCGTAAAATGAATTGAATGAATTCTGTTCAGTCCAATTCGGAATGATGAGTCATGGAGCTTCGCACCCTGCGTGCCTTCGTCGAGGTGGTCCGCCAGGGCGGCTTCTCCCAGGCCGCCAAGACCGTGTTCGCCACCCAGTCCACCGTCAGCAAGGCGGTGAAGCATCTGGAGGAGGAATTGGGCGTGGTGCTGCTGGACCGGCTCGGCCATCGCAGCGAACTCACCGCCGCCGGCGAGATCGTCTATCGCCGCGCGCTCACCATGCTGGCGGAGCGCGAGGACCTCACCACCGAGCTGGACGAATTGCGCGGGTTGAAGACCGGAATCCTGCGTCTCGGCCTGCCGCCGCTCGGCAGTTCAACGCTCTTTGCGCCTTTGTTCGCGCAGTTCCGCAGCCGCTATCCCGGCATCGAGATTCGCCTCGTGGAACAGGGCAGCAAACGGCTGGAAGAGATTCTGCTGGCGGGCGAAGTGGAGCTGGCGGGCTCTCTCCTTCCAGTGAAGGAAGAGTTCGCGGCCCAGCCGGTGCGCCTGGAGCCGCTGGTGGTGCTGATGCCCGAGGGCGACCCGCTGGCGCACGCGCCGCGCGTCACCTTTCCCGACCTCGCGGCCCTGCCCTTCATCCTGTTCGAGAGCGGGTTCGCGCTCAACCAGGTGATTCTCGACGCCTGCGAGCGGGCCGGCGTCTCGCCCACCATCATCGCCCGCTCGGGGCAGATCGACTTCATCGTGGCGCTGGTGGGCGCCGGGCTCGGCATCGGCTTCCTGCCGCGCACCATCGCCGAGCAGCGGCACCACCCCTCGGTGGCGCTGGTGCCGCTGAACGAGCCGAGCACGGACTGGTACATGGCGCTGATCTGGCGCCGCCGGGCCTATCTTTCCCACGCCGCCCGCGCCTGGCTCGCGCTGGCGCGGGAATATTATGGCGAGGCCGGCGAAAGCTCGGTCAGCTGACCGCCAGGGCCTGTTGCAGGTCGGCGATGATGTCGGCCACGTCCTCGATGCCCACGGAAAGGCGCACCACCTCCGGCCCCGCCCCGGCCGCGACCTTGGCCTCGTCGGACAGCTGGCGATGGGTGGTGGAGGCGGGATGGATGATCAGCGAACGCGTGTCGCCGATGTTCGCCAGGTGCGAGAACAGCTCGACATTGGACACCAGCTTCACGCCCGCCTCATAGCCGCCCTTCAGGCCGAAGGTGAACACGGCGCCGGCGCCCTTGGGCAGATATTTGCGGGCGAGCGCGTGATATTTGTCCTCCGGCAGGCCGGGATAGCTCACCCATTCCACCGCCGGATGCGCGGCTAGGAATTTCGCAACCGCCAGCGCGTTCTCGCTGTGCTGCTTCATGCGCAGGGTGAGCGTCTCGATGCCGGTGAGGATGAGGAAGGCGTTGAACGGCGAGAGCGCCGGGCCGAGATCGCGCAGGCCGAGCACGCGCGCGGCGATGGCGAAGGCGAAATTGCCGAAGGTCTCGTGAATCACGATGCCCTGATATTCCGGCCGCGGCTTGGAGAGGAAAGGATAGCGGTCGGTGGCGGACCAGTTGAAGGTGCCCGCGTCCACGATCACGCCGCCGATGGAATTGCCGTGGCCGCCCAGGAACTTGGTGGCGGAATGGATGACGATGTCCGCGCCGTGCTCGATCGGGCGCCACAGATAGGGTGTGGCCAGCGTGTTATCGACGATCAGCGGCAGGCCGGCGGCCTTGGCGATCTGCGAAATGGCCGCAATGTCGGTTACCACGCCGCCGGGATTGGCGATGGATTCGGTGAAGATGGCCTTGGTCTTGGGCGTGATGGCGCGCTCGAACGAGGAAATATCGTCCGGATCCGCCCACGCAACATTCCAGCCGAAGCTCTTGAACGCATGGGTAAATTGGTTGATGGAGCCGCCGTAGAGCTTACGTGAGGCGACAAATTCATCGCCCGGCGAGAGCATGGTCTGGAACACCAGCAGCTGCGCCGCATGGCCGGACGCCACCGCGAGCGCGGCCGTGCCGCCCTCCAGCGCCGCGACGCGCTCTTCCAGCACCGCATTCGTGGGATTGCCGATGCGGGTGTAGATATTGCCGAAGGTCTGGAGACCGAACAGCGCAGCCGCATGATCCACATCGTCGAACACGAACGAGGTGGTCTGGTAGATCGGCGTCGCCCGCGCGCCCGTGGTCGGGTCGGGCTGGGCGCCCGCGTGGATGGCGAGGGTGGCGAAGCCCGGTTCGCGGTCGGTCATGGCTGGTCTCCTCCGAGTCCCCGGCATTATGCCGTGGCCTTCATGTTATATTCTACTTCGTGCATCAAGAAATTGTTGTTTACCCATTACCACAGTGACGCATGGGTTATTGCGTGTCGGCCGGCGGCTTTGGCGTGCGCGACAGCGACAGGCGCTGAACGCCGCTTCCCAGGCGCTGCGGGCGCTTTGAGGAAAGGGTCCGGCTGTTGACCCCGGTCCAGCCGATCTCGCCCGAGAGCCGGCCGTATTCGATCTTCGGGCAGCGATCCATCACCACCTTGAGGCCGGCGGCCTCGGCGCGCGCAGCGGATTCGTCATGGCGCACGCCCAGTTGCAGCCAGAGCACCTTGGGCAGCGGTGAAAGGGCGAGCGCCTGGTCGAGCACAGAGGGCACGAAGGCCGGGGCGCGGAACACGTCCACCATATCGATGGGCACCGGCACGTCCGCGAGCCGGCCATAGAACGGGCGGCCCGCAAGCTCCTTGCCGACCTGGCCCGGATTGATGGGATAGACCTCGAACCCGCGCTCGGAGAGATATTTCGCCACGAAGAAGGACGGGCGCGCCGGATTGGGGCTCGCGCCGACGACGGCGATGGTCCGGCAGGTGCTCAGGATGTCGCGGATATAGGCGTCATCATAGCGACCGTGATTCATGCGGATGGTCCCCTGCCGCGCGTCCCGCGCCTTGCTTAAAGGCAGAATGGCTCAGGCGCGCCGCGCCTTCGAGAACAAGGTGAAGAAATTCTGCGTGGTGCGCGCGGCGATCTCCTCCAGCGTGGTGCCACGGGCGGCGGCGAGCACGGTCGCGGTCTCGCGCACGAAAGACGGCTCGTTGCGCTTGCCGCGATGGGGCGTCGGCGCGAGGAACGGCGCGTCGGTCTCCACCAGCAGCCGCTCGGCCGGGAGGGCGGCGGCAAGCTCGCGCAGGGCGGCGCTGTTCTTGAACGTGATGACGCCCGAGAAGGAGACATAGCCGCCGAGCGCGACCGCCAGGTGCGCGAGGTCCGCCCCGCCGGTGTAGCAATGCAGCAGGAAGGGAAACGCGCCCTTTGCGCTCTCCGCTTCCAGGATGGCGGCCACATCGTCGTCCGCCTCGCGGGCGTGGATCACCAGGGGCAGGCCGGTTTCGCGCGCGGCGGCGATATGGGTGTGGAAGCCGTGGGCCTGCGCCTCGCGCGGGCTCTTGTCATAATGATAATCGAGCCCCACCTCGCCGATTGCCACCACCTTGGGATGGGCGGAGAGCGCCACGAGGTCCGCCGTCGTCACGTCCGGCTCTTCCGCCGCCTGATGGGGATGGGTGCCCACCGAACAGAAGACATTCTCGAACCGCTCGGCGATGGCGCGGATCTCATCGAAGCGCTTCACGCGGGTCGAAATCGTGACGAGATGGGAAACGCCGGCTTCGCGCGCCCGCGCCACGACGGCGGGCAGTTCCTCGGCGAAATCGGGGAAATCGAGATGGCAGTGGCTATCGACGAGCATGAATAAGGGCCTTCACAACACGCCCCTCACATAGGCATTCGGCGCCACCGCGTCGAGCGCCGCCTGCTGGCGCCGTTCGGCCATGCCGCGGCCGGCGCATAAGGCCTAGCCCTGCCCCTCGAACAGGGTTCGCTCCCGGCGGAACAGATCGAGCAGCGCGTCGGCGACCAAGCGAAAGCGCGCGTCGGCACGGGCATCGGCGCGCGTGAGCAGCCACAATTCGCGCGCCGGCGGCCGGTGCGGCATCTCGAGAACCGTGAGGGCCGGGTGGCCGGCGGCGAGGAAATGCGGCAGCAGCGCGATGCCGCAGCCCGCTGCGGCCGCCTGCGCCTGCCCCGCCTGGCTGTTGGTGCGGAAGGAAAAGCGCGCGCGGGGATATTGCCGGGTCAGCCAGAGCGCCTCCGGCAGCGTGCCCGCCGCCTCGTCGAAGCCGACGAAATGGGGCGCCTCCCCCAGCTGGATGCGGGTGTGCCACGCCTGCGTCGCATAGAAAGCGAGCCCGATGCCGCACGCCCGGCGCGCCAGAAGATCGCCATCCAATGGGCGGGCGAGGCGCAGCGCGATGTCGGCCTCGTGGCGTTGCAGGCTCACCGAGCGGCGGTCGGCGATCAGTTCGAGATCGAGCGCCGGATGCTGCGCCTGGAGCGCCGCCAGATGCGGCAGCAGGAACACCTCCGCAAGGCTCGCCGTCGCGGTCACGCGCACGCGTCCGGCACAGGCGTCGTGCGGCGCTTGCTCCTGCAGGGCCAGGGCAGCCCGCTCCATCGCCATCGCGACATCGAGCGCGCGCCGTCCCGGCTCGGTCAGATCGTAGCCGTTGGCATTGCGCACCAGGAGCGGCGCGCCGATGGCCGCTTCCAGCCCGGCGACATTGCGCGAAACCGTGCTGTGATTGACACCCAGCACCCGCGCCGCCGCCGAAAGGCTGCCGTGCCGCGCGAGGGCGGCGAACACGCGAAGCTGGTCCCAATCGAGATCTGTGCGAAAATGAGCGGCCATTGCGCAGTTTTCGGGAATTTTCGCGCAGATGGCCAGCGCCTAATGCTGGCCGCGAACCGGGCGCCCGCCGGCGCCCCATCGGAGAGCCGATCCCATGCCTTCACCCGCCCCCATCCGCCTCACGCTCGTCGGCGGCCCGACGCTGCTGGTCGAGATCGCCGGCCTGCGCCTGCTCACCGACCCCACCTTCGACGTGCCGGGTGATTATGCCTCCGGCACCATCACCCTGCACAAGCTCACCGGCCCGGCGATCCCGGTGGAGGACATCGGCACCATCGACGCCGTGCTGCTCAGCCACGACCAGCATTCGGACAATCTCGATCGCGCGGGCCGCGCCTTCCTGCCCAAGGCGGGCGCAACCTTTACCACCCGCATCGGCGCGGAGCGGCTCGGCCTCGGCGAGGGGCTGGCGCCCTGGGACACGCGCGAGCTGAAGACGCCGGACGGCGGGCGCCTGTTCGTGACCGCCGTCCCCGCGCGTCACGGCCCTCCGGGCATCGAGCCCATCGCCGGCGAGGTGATCGGCTTCGCCCTGGGCATCGATGCGCCGGGCGATGCGCTTTACATCTCCGGCGATACGGTCTGGTACGAGGGTGTCGCGGAAATCGCGAAGCGCTTCTCCCCGCGCATCGCCGTGCTGTTCACCGGCGCCGCTAAGCCCCGCGGGGCGTTCCATCTGACCATGGACGCCAACGATGCGCTGGAAGCGGCGCATGCCTTCTCCGGCGCGCGCATTGTCGCCGTGCACAACGAGGGCTGGGGTCATTTCAGCGAGGCGGAGGACGAGCTGGCCCACGCTTTCACGGCGCTCGGCCTCGGCGACCGGCTCGCCCGGCTGCAAAAGGGCGAGCCGCTGTCGCTCTAGGGTCGGGGATCACGCGGCACGCCGCCCAAGAGGCGAACCGGATTCATCTTTGGCGAACGTTCGCCCGAAATCACGGTTCAGTCCGCCGAAAAGGCGCCGAGAACAGCCATGAAACCGCTGTTCGTCCGCGCTAACTCATTGTTTCACGTGAAACATTTTCAAAGAACCGCTGGGCCGGAAAGGCTCAGCGGCACAATTCGCTGTCGGCCGGCAGCGGGGTGAGCTGCCAGAAGCTTTCGCGCCGCGGCTTCAGCCAGGGCGACCACCATTTGGCAAAAATGTCGATGGCGGTGCCTTCCATGCGCGCCGGCGCATAGACGCCGAAGCCGTTGGCGACGCCGGTTACCTGCCCGCAGCCGGTGGAGGGGCGCGCCGGCGGGCGATAGCCGTATTCGCGCACGATCACGACCCGCGCTTCCGGAACGGCAGCGCGGATGCGGCCGGCGGACATGCGGTCGGCGGCGATCAGGGTCGGCGCCGATCCCAATTGCGCCAGCACCACCGGCCGCAGCTTGGCCAGCGGCTCTGCCGAGACGCAGCGCCCGCACATGCGCGGATCGGGATAGACGGTGACCGCGATGCGTACCGCCATCACGCCGATGGCAATGGCCGCCACGATGCCGAGATAGAGCTTCACCCGCGGCTGCCATCCGCCCAGCCGCTCCAGCTCTGCGAACACATAGACCGGGGCCATCAGGAAGAAGACGTGGAAATAGCGGTCGCGCAGGCTGGTGGAGCCGACCGCCAGCACGCCGATCAGCGTGCCCACGGTGCCGATGATGATCATGGAGCGCAGCAGATGGCGGATCGCCGCCCGTTCCTGCGTGCTCGCCCGCCCGCCCTCGCCCCGGTTCAGCGGCAGGAAAATCAAGGCGACGATGCCGATCAGAGGCAGCAGATAGCCGATCCAGGCGCCGGCGAAGACATCCAGGACATCGGACCATTTGGACGCCGAATTGGCCGCGACCACGTCGGCGGTGGCGAAGACCACGTCCTGCTTCATCATCACCAGGACGATGGAGAACAGGATGATCGGCACCGCCGCGACGCCAAGCGTGATGGCGATGCGCCGGTCGAGCCACACCCGGCGGAAGCTCGGCTCAAGCAGGCAGGAGACCAGCACCGCGACAAAGAACGCGACATAGCCGAACTTGCTGAGCACGCCGAGGGCGATCCAGCCGCCGAGCCCGGCATACAGCCAGCGCGACGGCGCCGCCCGCAGCGCAATGAGCGTCACCATCGTGCCGGCGATGGCGACGATCATGGCGTTTGAGTGCGTCAGGATGCGGTGGCTGTGATAGCCGATCACCCACAGCGCCGAGAGCGAGAACACGGAGAGCGCCTGCAGGCGCGGATCGGCGATCGCCCGCACGGCCACGCGATAGACCAGCATGGCGCAGGCGAACAGCAGGCTGTAGCGCAGAATCGCGAAGCTCAGCGCGCCGGGCCCGGTGATTTTCTGGATGCCGAACAACAGCCAGTCGAACACGGGCGGATTGCGGGCCACATAGCTGATCTCGAACGACTGGACGAGATAGCTCTCGATCGCGTCATCCACATTGATGGCGCTTTCGAACAGCACGGCGATCAGCGCGTGCAGAATCGCCCAAAGCCCGACGATGAGCGCGATGCCGCCGGGCCGCGCCCACCAGGGCGCCGACTCCACCGGATCATAAGGGCCAATTCGGGATGGCGTGTTGGCGGGGCGGCCGGCACTCGGGTCCGCCGAAACTGTCGCGGACACAGGGGCACTCCGCAGTCGGATCAGGACCTTTTCTATACGCGGCGATCCGGCCCATGACCATGGCGCCGACCTTCCCCAACGCATTTGCGCGCGGCGCTGTAGCGGGAATGTTACAGGGTGGGCAGCACGGCGAACCGCCCCCAGCCGCCGCTGGCCGCAAGCGCGGTGTCGGCAGCCTCGTAGAGCCGCAGCGCGTCCACCCGCGCTCCGGCGGGACCGGAGCCGCACGCCTGCACCATTTCATCGACGGCGGCATCGTCCGCGCCGGCCAGCACCGCCTCGACACTGCCGTTCGCGCGATTGCGCACCCAGCCTGAAAGGCCGCGCGCCTCGGCACCATGGGCGCACCAGGCGCGATAGCCGACGCCCTGCACCCGCCCCTCCACCATGAGATGCACCACCTTCACGGCATCCTCCCGCGGGGAATCGCGCCAGTTGCGGACGGGGTCACTTGTCGCATGGCCGGCTGGCCTTGAGCGGCTCGAACTGGTCCATCTGCCCGCGCAGGACGAAATCGTTATAGTCGATCTTCAGCGCGCCGATGACGCCATTGTCGTAGAGCGAGAAGCTCATGACATATTCAGGTGTCTGGTCGGACCCGCCGGGCTCGAAATAGCTGACGCTGGTCTGATAATAGGTATGCCCGGCAAGTGCCGCCTTGGCCGCCTCGGGAAGGTTCGGCTCGTCCTTGGAGGGATGGCCGATCACCGCCAGGGTGTCGAAGACCTTTACCCCGTCGTCCGAGCCATCGAACACCCGCGCCTCAAGCACCGTCTCGCCCGCCTTCGCGGCGGCGATGACCTTCTGCACATGCTCTGTCGGCAGCAGGATCTTCCCGGTCAGCTCCACGGTCGCCTTGCGCGGCTTGGTGATCGCGACACTGAGGCCGGTATCGGTGCGGCTGGCGGTGGCGTCGACATCCGACTTCACCTCGTCCTGCTGGCGGCTCAATGTCTTGAAGCGATAGGTGGCGGCGGTGCCGTCCTCCCAGCTGGTGGAGAGCATCTCGCTGTTCACGGGATCGCCCTCGCCGGTATCGAGCCGGTTGGTCTGGCGCAGCTTTACCGTATAGCCCTCGCAGGCGTCGCCGCGCATCTCGTAGTCGATCCGCCCGTCGGCGCCCTCCAGCTTTTGCGATGATTTGGAGCCATCCAGCGAGAGCACATAACTCGTGCGGTGCGCCAGGAGCGGATCGGCATGCGCAAGACCAAGGGGGACGGCCGCCAGTCCTGCGGTCAGGGCGAGCTTTGCGAACATCCGCGAGCGATCCACCATACCTGTCTCCTCATATCGTCCGGACGGCTTGCGCCCCGCCCCTGCTTCGGCGAAGAAGGCGCACATTTACGCGCAAGGTGTGGCAGGAGACGAGAATGTCGCAAACCATCGAGCAGAAACTGGCGGATCTGGGAATCACGCTTCCCACCCCCACCGCCCCGCTCGCCAATTATGTGCCCGTCGTGCGCACCGGCAACCTCCTGTTCGTGTCCGGCCAGGTCTCCATCGACGGCGCCGGCAAGATCACCACCGGAAAGCTCGGTGGCGGCGTTGAAATCGAGACCGGCCGCGCGGCCGCCCGCCAGTGCGCCATCAACATCCTCGCCCAGGTAAAGGCCGCCGTCGGCGATCTGGAAAAGGTCGTGCGGGTGGTGAAGCTGGTCGGCTTCGTGAACTCCACGCCTGACTTCGTGGATCAACCCAAAGTGATGAACGGCTGTTCCGACCTTCTGGTGGAAGTGCTCGGCGACAGGGGCCGCCACGCGCGCTCGGCGGTCGGCATTGCCGCCCTGCCGTTCGACGCGGCGGTCGAAGTCGAGGCCGTGGTCGAAGTGGCCTGATCGCACGTCGATGGGCGACCTGTCCTGGCTGATCCAAAGACCCGTCGCCCATCGCGGCCTGCATGATGCCTCATGCGGGGTGATCGAGAATTCGCCGAGCGCGGTGGAAGCCGCCATCGCCGGCGGCTTCTCCGTCGAGGTGGATATTCAATTGGCCCGCGACGGCGAGGCCGTGGTTTTCCATGACTTTGCGCTGGATCGCCTGACGCAGGGGTCCGGCCTGCTTGCGGAGCAGCCGAGCGAGGCCTTGATGCAGGTCCGCTTTCGCGCCACCGACGATCGCATGATGAGCCTGCCGGAGCTTCTGGCGCGGGTCGACGGGCGCGCACCGCTGCTGATCGAGATCAAGAGCGCGTTCAGCGGCGACGTGCGGCTGGCGCTGCGCGCGGTGGCCCTGCTGTCGGCATATCGCGGGCCGGCTGCGCTGATGTCGTTCGATCCCGAGATGATCGCGGCGGTGCGGGACGCGGCGCCGCACATCACCCGTGGCATCGTCGCGGAACGGCGCTACGACCATCCGGAATGGAAGGACCTCTCGGCGGGCACGAAGCACGTGATGCGCCATCTTCTGCATTGGCCGAAGACGCGATTTCAATTCATCGCCTATCGGGTCGGCGACCTGCCCGCGCCGGCGACGCGCCTTGCCCATGCGCTCGGCTTTCCCATCTTGGCCTGGACGGTACGCCGGCAGGCGGACCGTGAGGCGGCGAAGACGTTCGCCGACCAGATGATTTTCGAGGGTTTCCGTCCCTGACGCGAATTGCCCTGCCCCGCTTTCGCATCCAGTGATGCGTCGCTGGTGTCGCTGGGGTAAGAGGTTGGTTCAGCAAGGAACGGGCACCGGCCGGAGTCCGGCTGGCATCGCTCCTGCACTTCGGAGGATCGCCCCGTGCCGACGCTGCGCTCAGCCCTTTCCGCCGCCTCGCTGTCCCTTGCGTGCGCCCTTGCGCCGGTCTGCGCGGGGCCGGCGCGCGCCAATGATTCCTCGGCGGAACTCTCGGCCGGCGGCCTCGTCTTCGTGCGCAACCTGGATGTGGAGATGCGCTCGGAGGACCTGTTCATCTCCACCGGCGAGGTGCGGGTGCGCTATGTGTTCCACAATGCCGCCGACAAGCCGGTAACCAGCCTCATCGCCTTTCCCATGCCCGACATCACCGCGAGCGAGGCGAATATTTCGATCCCCACCGAGGATCCGGTCAATATTCTCGACTTCAAGACCCGCGTGAACGGCACGCCGGTGCGCACCGATGTGGAGCAAAAGGTGTTCGTGCTCGGCATCGACCGCACCGCCATGCTTCTGGAGCAGAAGGTGCCGCTCGCCCCGCATCTGCAATCCACCCGCCAGGTACTGGATGCGCTGCCGCGGCCGCTCTGGGACGAATGGGCGAAGATCGGCCTTGCCCGCGTGGATACATACGACGTCGGCCAGGGGATGAAGGACCATCTCGAGCCGCAATGGACCCTCAAGACCACCTTCTATTGGATGCAGACCTTCCCGCCGAAGGCCGACACGATCATCGAGCATTCCTATAAGCCGAGCGTCGGCGGCTCGGTCGGCACCAGCCTTGCCATGGCGGTGGGCGACAACGTCTATCTCCAGCGCGAGCAGCGCATGTACGAGCAGAAATTCTGCATGGACCGCGCCTTCCTCTCCACCGTCCAGGCCGGCGTCAAGAAGGCGAAGACCGGCATCGCCTTCTCCGAGGAACGCATCGGCTACATCCTCACCACCGGCGCCAATTGGTCCGGCCCCATCGGCAAGTTCAAACTCACTGTCGACAAGGGCGCGCCAAACAATCTCGTCAGTTTCTGCGGCACCGGGGTCAAAAAGACCGGCCCCACCACATTCGAGATGAACGCGACCGATTTTTACCCAACGGAAGACCTCTCGATTTTGATCCTGAAGCCCAACCCCACCCCTTGATTGCACCGCACCATGCCGCCAAGTTTGAGCGCATGGGCGATATTGCATGACTGAGGTCCGCGTCCTCTCCGCCTTATCGGAGATCAGCGCCACCGATTGGGATGCCTGCGCGGCCGGGGAAGCCGCGCGGCCGGAGCCATTCGTCTCCCACGCCTTCCTCCAGGCGCTGGAAGAATCGGGCTGCGTCGGCGCGCGCACCGGCTGGTTGCCCCAGCACCTTTTGCTCGAGGGGACAGACGGTTCCGCAGCCGGAGTGGTGCCGGCCTATCTCAAGTCCCATTCGCGCGGCGAGTACGTGTTCGACCAGGGCTGGGCCGATGCCTATGAGCGGGCGGGCGGGCGCTATTACCCCAAGCTCCAGGTGAGCGTGCCCTTCTCGCCCGTCACCGGACGGCGCCTGCTGACCCGGCCGGGACCGAACGCCGCGAACAATGCGGACCTCCTGGGCGCGGGCCTCGTTCAACTGGCGCGCCTGCACAAGACGTCCTCGGTGCACGTCACCTTTGCCACGCAGGCGGAATGGGAAAGGCTGGCCGCGCTCGGCTTCCTTCAGCGCACGGACCAGCAGTTCCATTGGACCAATGCGGGCTATGCCAGCTACGAGGCGTTCCTGGAAGCCCTGGCCTCCCGCAAGCGCAAGGCACTGCGGCGCGAACGGCGCGAGGCGCTTTCCGGCGGCATCGAGATCGAATGGCTGACCGGCCGCGATCTCACCGAAGCCGCTTGGGACGCCTTCTTCGCTTTCTACATGGATACTGGCTCGCGCAAATGGGGCCGGCCCTATCTCAACCGCGCCTTCTTTTCCCTGCTGGGCGAGCGGCTGTCCGATCAGGTGCTGCTGGTGATGGCGAAGCGGGCGGGGCGCTATGTGGCGGGCGCGCTGAACATGATCGGCGCGGACACCCTCTACGGTCGCTATTGGGGGGCGATCGAGGAACACCCCTTCCTGCATTTCGAGGTCTGCTACCATCAGGCGGTGGATTATGCGATCGCCCATAAGCTCAAGGTGGTCGAAGCCGGCGCACAAGGCGAGCACAAGCTGGCGCGCGGCTATCTGCCGACCGCGACCTATTCCGCCCATTGGATCGCCGATTCCAACCTGCGGCGCGGCGTCGCGCATTATCTTGAGCGCGAACGCGCCCATGTGGCTCAGGTGGGCGAGGAACTCACGGAGCTTGGCCCGTTCCGTCGCGGCGGACCTCCGGAAGCCGATTAGCGGCATTCCTGCCGCGCCCGTCGCAAAAGACTGACGGAATTGAGCAAGGGGGCATAACGCTGATTGCGGCACGCGGGGTAGGCTCGCTATAACTCCCGGCCTGTGGTGGGGGAAGGTGATGACTTATTGTTGCGGTGTGCTGGTGCGGGACGGTCTGGTGATGATCGCGGACACGCGCACCAACGCCGGTCTCGACAACATCTCGACCTTCCGAAAGCTGCATGTGTTCGAGGAACCCGGCCATCATGTCATGGCCATCGCCTCGGCCGGAAATCTCTCCGTCTCGCAATCGGTGCTCAGCCTGCTGCACGAGGGCGTCGAGGACCATGAGGCGGGCGAGCGCCAGCAATTGCGCGACGCCAGAACCATGTTCCAGGCCGCCCAATTGGTGGGGCGCGCCATCCGGCAGGTCCACACGGTGGACGGCAATGCGCTGGAACAGAGCAATGTCAGCTTCGACGTCTCGTTCCTGCTGGGCGGCCAGATCATCGGCGGGCCGCTGCGCCTGTTCATGATCTATTCGGCGGGCAATTTCATCGAGTGCACTACCGACACGCCGTTCCTGCAGATCGGCGAACACAAATACGGCAAGCCGGTTCTCGACCGCGCCGTGACCTTCGACATGGAAATCGCCGACGCGCTGAAGACCAGCCTGATCTCCATGGATTCCACCATGCGCTCGAACCTCGGCGTCGGCCTGCCGATCGACGTGCTGGTGCTGTGTCCCGATACGCTGGAATCCGAGCTGAGCTATCGCATCGAGCCGGGCGAGCCCTATTTCCACGACCTGCGGGAGCGCTGGTCGGCGGCGCTGCGCTCGGCCCACACCTCAATTCCCCGTCCGCCCTACCTCAAGCACGGGCGCCGGGCAGAAGGCGGCCAGGGCTGACCCTGCCCCCGCCTTCAAACGCCTCTCCCCGAAGCGGAACCCAGAAACAAAAACGCCGGCATCGCTGCCGGCGTTTTCTTAATCTCTGCAGGACGCTCAGGCCGCGGCGGGCTGGAGCTTGGCGGACACGATCTTGTCGGGATCCTTCACCGGTTCGCCGCGCTTGATCTTGTCCACATTCTCCATACCGGAGATCACCTGCCCCCACACCGTATACTGGCGGTCCAGGAAGCCGGCATCGCCGAAGCAGATGAAGAACTGGCTGTCGCCCGAATCCGGGTTCTGAGCACGCGCCATGGAGACCGTGCCGCGCTTGTGGGGCTCGGCGTTGAATTCGGCCTTCAGCTTCTTGCCGGACCCGCCCATGCCGGTGCCGGTGGGATCACCGGTCTGCGCCATGAAGCCGTCGATGACACGGTGGAACGGCACGCCGTTATAAAAGCCTTCCGCCACCAGTTCCTTGATGCGCGCAACATGGCCGGGGGCCAGATCGGGACGCAGGGCAATGACCACCTCGCCCTTGGTGGTTTCGAGAACGATAACCTCGTCGGTCATGGCCAGTCTCCTTGGTTGGTCGATGGTGTCGCGGCGTCTTGCTGCCGCGCTCTACAGAGCGGTTCCGCGAAAAAAGCGCCAGATCACTTGGCGTCGGCGGCCACCTGCATCTTGATGATCTTGTCCGGGTTCACGACCGTGCCGTTCTGGCTCGACGAACCCTTCTTGATCTTGTCCACGAATTCCATGCCCGACACCACCTTGCCGACCACCGTGTATTGGCCGTTCAGGGAAGGGGTGGCATCGAAATTGATGAAGAATTGCGAATTGGCGCTGTCCGGGGAGGAGGAGCGGGCCATGCCCACCGTGCCGCGCTCGAACGGAACGTTGGAGAATTCCGCCGGCAGGTTGGGATATTTCGAGCCGCCGGTGCCGTTGCCATACTGGCCGTCGCCGGTCTGCGCCATGAAGCCGTCGATGACGCGATGGAACGGCACGCCGTTATAGAAGCCCTCGCGGGCCAGCAGCTTGAGGCGCTCCACGTGCTTGGGCGCGATGTCCGGGCGCAGCGCGATCACCACGCGGCCATAGGTGGTGTCGAGATAGAGCGTGTTCTGGGGGTCGATCTTGCTCTGCGCGGCGGCGGGCAGAACGAACATCAGCGCGACGGCAAGGCCGGCCAGGACGCGGCCGAGAAAGCGGGGCATGGGTTTCTCCTTGGAACCGATCAGCTGTTGGACATCAGCGTTTGGGAAACTTCCCGTGCAGCCGCGCGAGCACCGCCGGCGGCACGAAGGCGGAGACATCGCCGCCCATGGAGGCGATCTGCCGTACCAAGGTGGCGGTGATGGGGCGCACCCGGGGAGACGCCGGCAGGAACACGGTCTGGATATGCGGCGCAAGCGTGCCGTTCATGCCCGCCATCTGCATTTCATAATCGAGGTCGGTGCCATCGCGCAGCCCGCGGATCAGCAGCCCGGCGCCGGTTTCCTGCGCCACGCTGACCACCAGCTTGTCGAACGTGATGACCTCCAAGCTCGCCCCTTCCTCGGCGGCCACCGGTCCGCACACCTCGCGCAGCATGTCCAGCCGCTCGGCCGGCGTGAACAGCGGGGTCTTGCCGGGATGGATGCCGACCGCAAGGACCAGCCGGTCGGCGAGGCGGCACGCGGAGCGCACCACATCGAGATGCCCGTTGGTGGGCGGATCGAACGAACCGGCATAAATGGCGGCGCGGGCGGTGTGGGCTTGCTGGGCGCTCATGGGGCGCAAGCGTTATCGCGCCCCGCGCCCACGCGCAATGGGGCGGCGCCACGCGGCACCGCCCCTTGGGGTCACAGCACAGGCATCCTCACAGATTGATGCCGCCCGACACTTCGATGCGCTGGCCGTTCACCCAGCGATTCTCTTCAGCCAGGAAGGTCGCGATCATGGGGCCGATATCATCGGCCACGCCGACGCGGCCGAGCGCCGTCTCACCGGCGATGATCGCGTTGACCTGCGCATTGTCGCGCACCAGCCCGCCACCGAAATCGGTCTCGATGGCACCGGGGGCGATGGTGTTGACGCGGATGCCCCGCGGGCCCAGTTCCTTGGCCATGTAGCGGGTGAGCACCTCGATGCCGCCCTTCATGACCGCATAGGCGGCAAAGCCCGGCATGGTGAAACGGGCAAGTCCGCTGGACAAATTAATGATGCGCCCACCATCGGCCATCAGCGGCAGCAGGGCCTGGGAGAGGAAGAAGGTGCCCTTCAGGTGGATGTTCGCCAGCTGGTCGAACATCTCTTCCGTGGTCTCCATGAAGGCGGCATGGATGCCGATGCCCGCATTGTTGACGAGGAAGTCGAACCGTTCGCGTCCGAACGTCTCCTTGAGCGCCGCCTGCACCGCCTCGGCGAAGGCCGGGAAGGTGGCGGAGCGCCCGGTATCGAGCTGGAGGGCAAGGCCGGTACGACCCAGCGCCGCGATCTCGGCGCGCACCGCCTCGGCCTCCTCGGCCCGGGAATGATAGGTGAAGATCACATCCATGCCTCGGCGCGCCAGGGCCAGCACGGTGCTGCGCCCGAGGCCCCGGCTGCCGCCGGTGACGAGAGCGATGGAAGGGGAAGAAGCAGGGGTATGGGTCATGACACGATCTCCATCAGCGATGGGAGACTTGTAGAGCCCGGCCTTCCGCATCTCTTGCCGAATGCTGCTGAAGGCTTGCCAATTTCTCCAAACCCGCTTCTCCCTTGCCGCCAATCGACTATGCTTACCCCTGCCCGGCTCCGCGTGACGCGGCGCCGCGCCATGCCGCCTCACCGGCCAGGGAAGAACCCGCATGACCGAGGATCTGCGCGCCGCCGCCACGCGCCACACGGCAGGACTGCAAGCGCCCGAGGGCCTGCTTCTGGCGGAGGCCGGAGGCGTCGGCTTTGCCTGCGCCCGCGCGCCCACGCCTTATGTGCACGCCCTCTACCGGCCCCTGCTTTGCCTGGTTCTCCAAGGGGCGAAGGACGTGACCTCCGGCATACAAACCTGGTCGTTCAAGGCGGGGGAGACGCTGATCGTGGGCACGGACCTCGCCGTCTCCGGCCGGGTGCGGCAAGCGAGCCCCGCGGCGCCCTATCTGGCGGTGGCTCTCGACATCGATCTGCAGCTGCTGCGCGCGTTGATGAGCGAGATCGCCGCGGCGCCCCCGCCGCAACCGACGGCCCGGGTCATGGTGGCTGAAACCCAAGTCGCGGTGCAGGACTGCGTCGCCCGGCTGGTGCGGCTCGTGGACACGCCCGACGCGCTGGCGGTGCTGCGCCCCTCCATCCTGCGGGAACTGCATTACTGGCTGCTGCGCGGCCCCCACGGCCCCATGCTGCGGCAACTCAGCTTGCCGGACAGCCACGCGGCGCGCATCTCCCGGGCCGTGGCGCTGCTGCGCGCGGACTATGCCCGCCCGCTCCCGGTAGGTCGGCTCGCCGAAGCGGCGGGCATGAGCATCTCGTCCTTCCACGCACATTTCAAGGCAGTGACGTCCCTCTCGCCGCTCCAGTTCCAGAAGCGGCTACGCCTTGTGGAGGCGCGGCGGCGGTTGCACGGGGAAGGGGTGGCCATTTCCGAGGCGGCGTTCGACGTGGGTTATGAGAGCGTGTCCCACTTCACGCGCGACTATGCCCGCCTGTTTGGCGCCCCGCCCCGCCGGGACCTGGAGGCCCTCTCCCTCAGCGACGGCCCGCCGCCAGCAGGATCGCGGCGCCCCCCGCCAGGATCACGGCAGACACCCGATCTGCCATCGCCGTAAAGCGGCCGGAGAGCGCTGAGCGGGCGCGATCGGCGGCGATGGCCCACAGCATGTCGCCCACCAAGGCGATCGCCGCGAAGATGGCCGCGAGCAAAGCGATCTGGGGCACGGGATCCGAAGGATTGGTGACGAATTGCGGCAGGAAGGCTGCATGGAAGAGCAGCGTCTTGGGATTGGCGAAGGCAACGGCGAGGCCGCGCGCGAACGCGGCCCGGCCCGAGGGCGCCGTTTCCTGCGTGGCTTTCCCGGCCTGCCGCCACTGACGCACCGCGAGCCAGACCAGATAAGCCGCACCGGCATAACGCACGAGGTCGAAATGCCGGGCGAACGTCTCCACCAGCCATGAGAGCCCGGCAGCGACCACCGCAAGCTGAAGCACGAGGCCCACATTGACCCCGGCTGCAGCCAGCATCCCAGCCCGGCGCCCATGCTTGAGCGCGGTGCCGACGATCAAGGCGACATTCGGGCCCGGCGTGGCGCCGAGCGCGATACAAGCGAGCACGAACAGGGCCAGATTCTCGGCCGAGATGAGCCCGGGGCCGGGCATCAGGCTTCGCCGTCGTCCACCGGGCCGGTGTCGTCGGACCGGCCGGTTTCTTCGCCCTGCTCGGTGGAGAGGCCGGTTGCCTCCTCGTCCTCGCTGATGTGCTCCACCGAGACGACGTGTTCGTCATCGGCGGTGTTGAACACAATGACGCCCTGGCTGGACCGACCGACGATGCGGATGCCTTCCACCGGGCAGCGAATGAGCTGGCCGCCGTTGGTCACCAGCATGATCTGGTCTGCGTCCTTCACCGGGAAGGACGCGACGAGCTTGCCGTTGCGCTCGTTCACGGCCATGGCGACGATGCCTTTGCCGCCGCGCCCGGTAACGCGATACTCATAGGACGACGTGCGCTTGCCGTAGCCGTTCTCGGACAGGGTCAGGATGAACTGCTCCAGCGCCGCCATCTGAATGCGCTTCGCTTCGTCCAGCGGACCGCCCTCGCCGGCATTCGCTTCGGCGGAGGCCTCCTCCATCTCGGTCTCTGCGATGGCGGGCTCCTCGGCGGAAGCCCCGTTCAAGCCGCCAGCAGCGCGCCGTTCGGCCGTGGCCGTGCGCAGATAGGCGACCCGCTGCTCGGGCGTCGCGTCCGAATGGAAGATGATGGCCATGGAGATGACCCGGTCGTCATTCTCCAGCCGGATGCCACGCACGCCCACCGAATCGCGGCCCTTGAAGACGCGCACATCGGTCACCGGAAAACGGATGCACGCCCCGTTTGCGGTAGTGAGCAGCACGTCGTCCTGCTCAGTGCAGAGCTGGACCGAGGCGATGGCCTCGCCCTCCTCCAGCTTCATGGCGATCTTGCCGTTGCGGTTGACCTGGCTGAAATCGGCCAGCTCGTTGCGCCGCACCGTCCCGCCCGTGGTGGCGAACATGATCTGCCAGCGGCCGTGCTCCTCGTTCTCCTCGGGCAGCGGCACGATGGAGGTGATCCGCTCGTCCGGGTCCAGCGGCAGAATGTTGATCAACGCCTTGCCGCGCGCCTGGGGCGCAGCCGCCGGCAGGCGCCACACCTTCAGCTTGTAGACCTGCCCCTTGGAGGAGAAGAACAGCACCGGGGCATGGGTGGAGGCGACGAACAGGCGGGTGACGAAATCCTCGTCCCGCGTCTGCATGGCCGAGCGCCCCTTCCCGCCGCGCCTCTGGGCGCGATAGGTAGAGAGCGGAACGCGCTTCACATAGCCCGCATGGGAGACGGTGACGACCATCTCCTCGCGCTGGATCAGGTCTTCGTCGTCAAGATCGCCGAAGCCCTCGACGATCTCGGTGCGGCGCGGTGTCCCGAATTCGGCTTTGATGGCGTTCAGCTCGTCCCGAATGATCTGCTGAACACGCGCTCTACTGGCCAGAATTTCGAGGTAATCCGCAATTTCGATGGCGAGCTTGTTGAGTTCGTCGGCAACTTCGTCACGCCCGAGGGCGGTGAGGCGCTGCAAACGCAGGTCCAGGATGGCGCGGGCCTGCTCGGCCGAGAGCCGGTAGGTCCCATCCGCCGCAAGAGTATGGCGCGGATCGGCGATCAGCTCAATCAGCGGCGCCATATCCTTAGCCGGCCAATCACGACCCATCAGCGCCTCCCGGGCACTTGCGGGATCGGGGGCCGCCCGAATTAAGCGAATAACTTCATCGATATTGGCGACGGCAATGGCAAGACCCACCAACACGTGCGCCCGATCCCGCGCCTTGCGCAGCAGGAATTTCGTGCGCCGGCTGACAACTTCTTCTCGGAAGGAAATGAAGGCGGTGAGCGTGTCGTGCAGCGTCATCACCGCCGGGCGCCCGCCGGACAGCGCGACCATGTTGACGCCGAACGAAGTCTGCAAAGGCGTCATGCGGTAAAGGTTATTCAATACCACATCAGCCTGGGAATCGCGTTTGATTTCAATGTAGACGCGCATACCCTCGCGATCGGATTCGTCGCGAATTTCGGCGATGCCTTCCAGGCGCTTCTCGCGCACCAGTTCGGCGATCTTCTCGATCATCGTCGCCTTGTTCACCTGATAGGGAATCTCGGTGATGATGATCGCTTCGCGGTCCTTGCGGATGGTCTCGATGGAGACCTTCGCCCGCATCATGATGGAGCCGCGTCCCGTCAAATAGGCTTGGCGAATGCCCGAGCGGCCTAAAATCAGGGCGCCGGTGGGGAAATCCGGGCCGGGCACGACATCCAGCAACGCCTCCGGGGGCATCAGCGGATCGTCAATCAGTGCGAGCGCAGCGTCGATGACCTCGCCGAGATTATGCGGCGGGATGTTCGTTGCCATGCCGACGGCGATGCCGCCTGCGCCGTTCACCAACAGATTGGGGAACTTCGCCGGAAGAACCGACGGCTCTCTCTCGCTGTTGTCGTAGTTTTCCTGATAGTCGACCGTGTCTTTGTCGAGATCGTCCAGCAGCGCGTTGGCGACCTTCTCCAGCCGCACCTCGGTGTAACGCATAGCCGCGGGCGGATCGCCATCCACGGAGCCGAAATTGCCTTGGCCATCGACCAAGGGCAACCGCATCGAGAAGCGCTGCGCCATGCGCACCAAGGCGTCGTAGACCGACTGATCGCCATGGGGATGGTATTTACCGATGACGTCGCCGACCACGCGGGCGGACTTGCGATAGGACTTATTCCACTCGTAGCCGTTCTCATGCATCGAAAACAGGATGCGCCGGTGCACCGGCTTGAGCCCGTCGCGCACATCCGGCAGCGCCCGCGCGACGATCACGCTCATGGCGTAGTCGAGATAGGAGCGGGATAATTCTTCGGTGATGGATACGGGCCGGATGTCGGAAGGCAAATCGCCTCCCTGTCGCGGCGTCTCGTTGTCAGCCAAAAGACGGGTCTCTCATGATGAGCCTATTAGCTCTGTCTTTTAGCCGATTCATGGGCATCACGCCAGCAAAAGACCGCCGGCGTGGGGATAAATATCATCGATTTTACAATATCTTACACCGGAGCATTCAAGTTCCTCGCGGCGGCGCACCCTTATATACCGTCTGCACACCGCAAAAAGGCGCTGGAACGCCAGCTGGCGCCGCGCCTCATTGATCCGTGAGCGACCGACTCAAACCGCTGAAAACCCGCTCACAAGCGACCGGGCGCCATCAGAATGGGATTTCGTCGTCCATGTCGTCGGAGGGGCGACCGCCACCAGAACCCGCGCCGCCACCACCACCGCCACCACCGGACCTGCGGCCGCCGCCGGCCCCGCCGCCATAGCTGCCGCCGCCTCCACCACCGTAGGAGCTACCGCCGCCCATGGGGCTGGAGGAGCCGAAATCAGAGCCGCCGCCATATTCGTCGCCGCCGCCCTCGCTGGAGCCGCCTCCACGGCCATCCAGAAGGGTCAGCTCACCGCGATACGGGCGCAAAACCACTTCGGTGGTATATTGCTCGCGACCGTCCTTTTCATATTTGCGGGTCTCGAGCTGGCCCTCGATATAAACCTTGGACCCCTTCTTCACGAAGCGCTCCACAACGCCCACCAGATTTTCGTTGAGCACCGAAATGCGGTGCCATTCGGTGCGCTCCTTGCGCTCACCGGACGCCTTGTCGCGCCAGGTCTCGGAGGTGGCGATGGAGAAGCTCGCCACGCGCCCGCCGTTCTGGAACGAACGGATCTCCGGGTCGCGACCCAGATTGCCGATCAGGATCACCTTGTTGACGCTGCCGGCCATCGCCCGCTCCCTGTCTCATGTGCCGGGGGAAGCCGGCTCAACCGAAGCTGCACCCTAGCGCCCCCCTTCCGCGATGCGAGGGGCGCCCGCGCCTTTTCCACCAAAAGGTCCGCAAGGCTGACGCTTGCCCGCAAATGTTCTTGATCTGTTCTAGCAATCGCGCACATTGGGCGCAAGATGAGTCTTTCCTCCACCGGTTCCTTTTTTCGGTTTTGGTGCCTATGTTCGGCTTACGTTCTCTACCGCAGCGCACACGCCGTCCTAAATTAAGCAAGGCGACGGGCCGCGAGGCGCCGCGCTCCGTGCGTCGGATGTCTTTCTTCGCCCGCACCGTCTGCCCATCATAAGCCCGAGCCCCATGACCGATCGCGCGCCACCTCCCCGCACGCCCCCCTCCGATCGCCGCGACGCCCGCCTTCTGTCGGTGCGCGGCGCGCGAGAGCACAATCTGAAGAATGTGGACCTGGATATCCCGCGTGACAGCCTGGTGGTGTTCACGGGCCTCTCGGGTTCGGGCAAATCATCCCTCGCGTTTGATACCATCTATGCAGAGGGCCAGCGGCGCTATGTGGAGAGCCTCTCGGCCTATGCCCGCCAATTCCTGGAGATGATGCAGAAGCCGGACGTGGACCAGATCGACGGTCTTTCGCCCGCCATTTCCATCGAACAGAAGACCACCTCGAAGAACCCGCGCTCCACCGTCGGCACGGTAACGGAGATCTACGACTACATGCGCCTACTGTGGGCGCGCGTAGGCATTCCCTATTCCCCCGCCACCGGCCTGCCGATCGAGAGCCAGACCGTGTCCCAGATGGTGGACCGCGTTCTGGCCCTGCCCGAAGGTTCCCGGCTGTATCTGCTCGCACCGGTCGTGCGGGGACGCAAGGGCGAATATCGCAAGGAATTGGCGGAATTCCTGAAGAAGGGCTTCCAGCGCGTGAAGCTCGACGGCACTTTCCACGAGATCGCCGAGGCACCGGCGCTGGACAAGAAATTCAAGCACGACATCGATGTGGTGGTCGACCGCCTTGTGGTGCGTGCGGATATCGCGACCCGGCTCGCCGACAGTTTTGAGACCGCGCTCGGTCTTGCCGACGGCATCGCCATCGTGGAATTCGCCGACGAGAAGGACGAGGACGGCGCGCCGAAGCGCATCATGTTCTCCGAGAAGTTCGCCTGCCCGGTCTCGGGCTTCACAATTTCCGAGATCGAGCCGCGGCTGTTCTCGTTCAACAATCCGTTCGGCGCCTGCCCGGCCTGCGACGGCCTCGGCGTGGAACAAACCATCGATCCCGACCTCGTGGTGCCCGACAAGAGCCGTACCCTCAAGCAGGGCGCGATCGCGCCTTGGGCGAAATCCACCTCGCCTTATTATGGGCAGACGTTGGAAGCGCTCGCCAAGCATTACAAGTTCAAGCTCACGGTGCCGTTCGCCGACCTGCCGCAGAAGGCACGCGACGTGATCCTCTACGGGTCCGGCGACGAGCAGATCGCCTTCGCCTATGACGACGGCCTGCGGGCCTACGAGACCCACAAGACGTTCGAAGGCATTGTGCGCAATCTCGACCGGCGCTGGAAGGAGACCGAGAGCGACTGGGCGCGCGAGGAAATTTCCAAATATTTCTCCACCGTCCCCTGCGCGGTCTGCCACGGCTATCGCCTCAAGCCCGAGGCGCTGGCGGTGAAGGTGGGGGGCATGCACGCAGGCGAAGCTGGGGCGCTTTCCGTGCGTGCGGCGAGCGCCTGGTTTGAGGCCCTGCCTTCGCTCTTGACGGCGAAGCAGAACGAGATCGCGGTGCGGATCCTGAAGGAGATCCGCGACCGGCTGCGCTTCCTGATGGATGTGGGGCTGGAATATCTCACCCTCGCGCGCTCCTCCGGCACGCTTTCCGGCGGCGAGAGCCAACGCATCCGCCTCGCATCCCAGATCGGCTCCGGTCTTTCCGGCGTGCTCTATGTGCTGGACGAGCCGTCCATCGGCCTGCACCAGCGCGACAATGCACGCCTGCTTGAGACGCTGAAGCGACTGCGCGAGCTGGGCAATACGGTGATCGTTGTCGAGCACGACGAGGACGCAATCCTCGCCGCCGATTATGTGGTCGACGTCGGCCCAGGTGCGGGCGTTCACGGCGGCCGCATTGTCTCCCAAGGGACGCCAGCGGAAGTCATGGCCGACCCCAATTCGCTGACGGGGCAATATCTCACCGGCGCCTTGTCCGTGGGCGTGCCGACGCGACGCCAGCCCAATCCCCGCAAGATGCTCGCGGTCAGCGGTGCGCGCGGCAACAATCTGAAGAACGTGCGGGCGGAAATCCCGCTCGGCCTGTTCACCTGCGTGACGGGCGTTTCAGGCGGCGGCAAATCCACATTGCTCATCGACACTTTATACAAGGCGGTGGCGCGGCGGCTGAACAATGCGAGCGAGGCGCCGGCGCCGTTCGACAAACTGGAAGGGCTGGAGCATCTCGACAAGGTCATCGATATCGACCAGTCACCCATCGGCCGCACGCCGCGCTCGAACCCTGCGACTTATACCGGCGCTTTCACGCCCATGCGTGAATGGTTCTCCGGCCTGCCCGAGGCCAAGGCGCGCGGCTACGGGCCGGGCCGCTTCTCGTTCAATGTGAAGGGCGGGCGCTGCGAGGCCTGCCAGGGCGACGGTGTCATCAAGATCGAGATGCACTTCCTCCCCGACGTCTACGTGACCTGCGATGTCTGCAAGGGCAAGCGCTACAATCGCGAGACTCTGGAAGTGACCTTCAAGGAGAAGTCCATCGCCGACGTGCTGGATATGACGGTGGACGAGGGCGCCGATTTCTTCAAGGCGGTGCCGAGCGTGCGCGAGAAGCTGGAGACACTCTCCCGCGTCGGGCTCGGCTATATCAAGGTCGGGCAGCAGGCCAATACGCTCTCGGGCGGCGAAGCGCAGCGGGTGAAGCTGGCCAAGGAATTGTCCAAGCGCGCAACCGGCCGCACGCTTTATATCCTGGACGAGCCCACCACAGGCCTGCATTTCCATGATGTCGCGAAGCTTCTGGAAGTGCTCCACGAACTGGTCGAGCAGGGCAATACGGTAACGGTGATCGAGCACAATCTGGAGGTCATCAAGACCGCCGATTGGGTGATCGACATCGGTCCGGAGGGTGGCGACGGCGGCGGGGAGATCGTGGCCGTGGGTCCGCCGGAGGAGATCGCGCGCTCGAAACGGTCCCACACCGGCGCCTTCCTCGCGGAGGTGCTGGCCCGTCGTCCTACGAAATCAAAGCTGCCGGTGCTGCCGCCGAAGGCGAAGCGGGCCCGCAAGCAAGCGGCGGAATAGCCGCCGGCCCTATCCCATTATCGCCGGTGGCGAAGCGGCTGCCGGCGATGATGCGGTGCAACGCCGCTGGGACCCGCGGTCCCTCCCAGAGGCTCTGGCGGGAGGAAGCGCGTGATTGGGTCCGGCGTCGGCGAGCTTCCGCAAGCCTTTGATTTGAGCACGTTGCGGCCGCAGACCTGCCACAAAAGTTATCAGCTGGTATAAATTATATGCGATTGCCGCAATGCTGCGTTGCGGCAACATGCATTGGCTATGGCTCCGAACAGGCTTATCTCTCCTTCAACGATGCGGGGCGCGAAAGCCACCCGCCTGAAGGAGAGAAATCATGTTGCTTTGGGGTCTTCTTGCCCGCCAGGTTCGCCGTTGGCAGGCTTACAATCGCACGGTTGCCGAACTGTCTCAGCTCGACGACCGCGCTCTCGGCGACATCAACGTCAGCCGTTCCGAAATCCGGTCGATCGCCCGTCAGGCAGCCCTCGCCGCCTGATTGGCATACGGGCCGCCGACTGGCGGCGCGTCAGATGAAAAATATCCTGGCCCCGACGGCGCCGGTGCTTGCACCGGGCCGCGAGGCTGGTACCGGGAGTGACGTCCAAGACCCTCCCGCATGGCGTTTCGCCATTTTCTGCTTTTCCCTTTAAATCCTGCTCCAGATGCCTGCCTGCGTTGATGCGCTCCGCGGCACATGTGCTTTGACGCTGGGTAAGAACAGCAGACCTTAGCCTTTGCAATTGCTGCGTAAAATTCCGCGCGAAGGCCTAGTCTTTTTCCCGGGGGAGGTTCTATAGTCCCGTCCAAGCGTGTGCTTGGGGGCTTCGCTATGGGGTCGGTGTGGGAATCGAGTTCTCGGCTTGCCTATGTTTTGGCGGCCGGCGTGGGCCTATCTTGCGGGGGGACTGCCGCGCTTGCGCAAACCCCTTCATGGAATCTGTATCAGCAATACAGCGATTCCTATTTCATCCCCTTCGCCCAGCCTCATCCGGATTCGGGCTTCGTGGGGACTCAGCCCAGCTATGATTCTCCAAAGGCCGGCATCTTCGTCTCCGCCGCCATCGGCGATAGCGCCCCGCTGGTGTTTCAGCTGGACACGGGCTCGCAGGGCATGGTGGTGCCCCAGTATCTGATCCCGAACTTCCAGCAATCGCCCAACCAGCAGAAGATCCTTTATTCTTCCAGCGGCAATTACTCGATCGGCACCTGGGCGACGGTTCAAGTGCGATTCCCCGGCAGCCATGACGCCAACGGCAATGAAGCCGTGGCGACGATACCGGTGCTGGTGGAATCGGCCTCCTACACGGTTGTGGATGGAAAATCGGTGAAAACCGATTGCTCGGTACCCGGCGCGGCTTGCACCACATTGATGGGTGTGGGCTATGGTCGCCCCGATTCCGGCTGGGGGCCGGATTACCTGCCTTCGCTCGTCAATAATCCGCTGCTGCACCTCGCCGGCATGGATGAGGGCACGGTGCGCGCGGGTTATGTGATCACCCCGCAGGGAATTCAGGCCGGCCTGACCGCGCAGAATGCCGGCTCCGGCTTTTCCTATGTGAAGCTCGTGCAGGACACCCCGCCGGGTCAGGCGGGCGTGAACTGGCAGACCGCCCCGGGAACGGTGGTCGTGGACGGCACGAAGGTCACCAAGGTCGACAGCGTGCTGATGGATACCGGCATTTCCTATCTGTGGTCCGACCTCGGCAAGAAGGCCGCGGACAATTCCGTCGCGTGCCCCGGCAATCCCGATTTTTCCTGCGCTCCCAAGGGCACCGAAGTGACCGTCTACATCGGCGGCAACACGAACGTCGGCTATTCCTATAAGGTCGATGGCGACGACAACAATACAGCTGCCCCCTGGTACTCCCGGATCAACGAAAGCGACCTCGCCAATACCGGCATCCACCCCTTCTCGCAGTTCGAATATATGTTCGACGCCGTGGGTGGCTATGAAGGGCTCAAGGCGATCAATCCGGATACTGCGGGAGTCTATTTCTCGCCCTACCTGTCGACGATGGGGACCTTCGCCGTGCCCGGTGGATTCTCCACCAACCTGCCGGTCTATGTGCGCGGTGATACCGAGATGTCGGCCGGGGGCATCGCGACCTTGCTCGGCTCCATCAGCGGCCCCGGGGCCTTGGCCTTCACCGGAACCGGATTCATTTCTGTGCTGGGAGATGTGACCCTGCCGGCCGGCATCACCGTGAACAGCGGTACGGTCGCCTTCTCCAATACGGTCACGGCCTCCCTCTCCATCGCCCAGGGCGCTTCGGTGCTGGACGCCGCAAACATCGTCGGCAACGTCGCGAATGCCGGCACCTTGATTCATGACGGCACCATCTTCGGAAATCTGACCAACAGCGGCTTCGTGGGCGGAAACGGCACCGTGAACGGCACGCTGGTGAACGCGGGCGTCCTCAGCCCCGGTCATTCCATCGGCACGCTGGCGGTGAATGGTGATCTCGCCTTCTCCCCACAAGGCAGCTATCGCGCCGAGATCGGGGCGAACAGCAGCGATCTCATCGCGGTCAGCGGCACGGCCACGCTGAACGGCGCTCAGCTCGACCTGGTGCCGGTAGCCGGCTATGTGCCGACCCTCGGGCAAAGCTTCACTGTGCTGACCGCCGCCGGCGGAATCACGGGCAATTTCACGGTCAACGCCAGCGCATTCGGCACGGCGGCGGCGCTCTATCCCTTCCTCACGCCGAACGTCGATGCGGCAGGCACCCAGGCGACCGTGAGCATGGCGCGCAGCGCGGTGCCCTTCTCGGTTTTTGCGACCACGGCGAACACATGGGCGGTGGCGACGGCGGCCGATACGCTCGCGTCTGGCGCGCCGCTTACCTCGGTGCTGGCGAGCCTTCAGGCCACGACGGCGCCGGCGGCCTATGCCTCTCTCTCCGGCGAGGTCTATGCCTCGGTGCAGAGTGTCCTCCTGATGCAATCCGCCTATGTGCGCGACGCCGTGGGCGCGCGCTTGCGTCAGGCCGCCGCGCCCGGCCTTGCGGCCGCAGGCGCGCCCCGCACCATCGAGGTGGACCCGCAAGGCACCGCTTTGTGGGGTCAGGGCTACGGCGGCTGGGGGAATTTCTCAACCGCGCCGGGTACCAGTTCAGTCAGCGATTCCATCGGCGGATTCCTGATGGGCCTTGACGGTACCCTGGCTGATTGGCGCATCGGCGTCACCGCCGGCTTCGGCCAGTCCAGCTTCAATTTGGGAAATTCCACCTCAAACGGCACCAGCGACAATTACGATTTCGCCCTCTATGCCGGCCGCACCTTCCCAATTGGGGGCGCGGGGGCACTCGCCGTGCGGTTGGGCGCGGCATATTCCTGGCACGACATTTCAATTGATCGCACGGTGGTACTGCCCGGCTTCGTGCAGGCCTATAGCCCCGGCTATGCTGGGCAGACGGGTCAGGTGTTCGGCGAATTGGGCTATCAGATGCAGGGCATGGCCGGGAACTTGCCCGCCAGCATCGAGCCGTTCGCGGGCCTCACCTATGCCAACCTTTCAACCGACAGCTTCTCCGAGGGGCTGGGGGCTGCGGCACTTAAGGCCCAATCCGGCACGTTCGACACGCTGAGCACGAGCCTCGGCGTGCGCGCCGCAATGGTGCTCCCGGCACCTGGGCTCGCGCCCATCACGCTTTCGGGCACGCTCGGATGGCAGCATGCCTATGGCGATCTCGCGCCAACCGCGACCCTTGCATTCTCCTCCGGCTCCCTGCCGTTCACCGTCTCCGGTGCCCCGCTCGCGCGCGACACCCTGCTGGTGGGCGCAGGGCTTTCTGCCAAGATGGGAGAGAGCATGGCGTTCGGCATCTTCTATTCCGGCCAGCTCGCCTCCGACGTGAGCGAGAATGCCGTGAAGGGCAGCCTGACCTGGACCTTCTGACCCTGACCTTCTGACCGGGACAATCTGCCCGCAGACCTTGAAGCGGCGGCCGTGATCGGGCATTGAGCCAGATCGGTTTTTCGGGCGCGCTTCCGGCGGCCCCGCGCCGGGCTTCACGCCCGGCTTCAGGAATGCTCATGAGTGATTTACGCGCGGTGCATGTGATCGGTGGCGGCCTCGCTGGCTCGGAGGCCGCCTGGCAAATGGCGACCCGCGGCGTACCGGTTGTCCTGCATGAGATGCGCCCGGTCCGCACCACCGAGGCCCACCACACCCAGGCCCTGGCCGAACTCGTCTGCTCCAATTCCTTCCGCTCGGACGATCCCAAGGGCAATGCCGTGGGCGTCCTCCATGCGGAAATGCGCCGCGCGGGCTCCCTGATTCTCCAATGCGCGGACGCCAACCAGGTGCCGGCCGGCGGTGCGCTCGCCGTGGACCGCGTGGGCTTTGCGGAGGCCGTGACCGCCGCGCTCGAAGCGCATCCTCTGGTGGATATCCGCCGCGAGGAGATCGCCGGCCTGCCGCCCGCGGAATGGGACAAGGTGATCATCGCCACCGGCCCCCTCACCTCGCCCGCGCTGGCGCAATCCGTGCTGGAACTGACAGGGGAAACCGCCCTCGCCTTCTTCGATGCCATCGCGCCGATCGTTCATTTCGACAGCATCGACATGAGCAAGGCCTGGTTCCAGTCGCGCTACGACAAGGTTGGCCCCGGCGGCACAGGCGCGGACTACATCAATTGCCCCCTCGACAAGGACCAATACGAAGCCTTCATCGACGCCTTGCTGGCCGGCGAGAAGGCCCCGATGCGGGATTTCGAGGCAAAGACGCCTTATTTCGACGGCTGCCTGCCCATCGAAGTCATGGCCGAGCGCGGCCGCGAGACCTTGCGCTTCGGGCCGCTGAAGCCGGTCGGCCTGACCAATCCCAATGCGCCGGATATCAAGGCGCATGCCATCATCCAGCTGCGGCAGGATAACAAGCTCGGCACGCTCTATAATATGGTGGGCTTTCAGACCAAGCTGAAGCACGGCGATCAGGTGCGGGTGTTCCGCACCATCCCCGGGCTGGAGAATGCCGAGTTCGCCCGTCTCGGTGGCCTGCATCGCAATACCTATCTCAATTCGCCGCGCCTGTTGGATGGCACGCTGCGCCTGAAGGCGGATCCGCGCTTGCGCTTCGCCGGCCAGATCACCGGCTGCGAGGGCTATGTGGAAAGCGCGGCCGTCGGCCTTCTCGCCGGGCGCTTTGCCGCAGCCGAGCGGCGCGGAGAGGATCCGAGCCTGCCGCCACTCACCACCGCCCACGGTGCGCTGCTCGCCCATATTACCGGCGGCCATATCGAGGCCATCGATGCCGGCCCGCGCTCCTTTCAGCCCATGAACATCAATTTCGGGCTGTTTCCGCCCCTTGAGATCAATCCAAAGGGAGAGGACGGAAAGCGTCTGCGGGGCACGGAAAAGACCATAGCGAAGAAGCACGCGATTGCGGCGCGGGCGCTCGCGGACATGGATACCTGGCTCGACAGCCCGGCCGAGGCGGCTTAAGACGCGCACATGCCCAGGCACCTGCGCCCTTTCACCCCGGTCGAGCACAATGCCGACCTCGCCCGCTTCGCCGTGGATACGGTGCTCAAGCGCGATGTGTTCTCGACCGTCGAGCGCGGCATCTGGACCGACCGGTCCGGCACCGAGCATCCCGCGGTGCTGCGGCGCTGGAATGCGGTTTCCCCCTGGTTTTTCCCGATTGCCGCGCGCCTCGCCGCCGGCGAGGTGAAGGCCCTGGAACGCGTCAGCGCCACGGGGGTCACCACGCCGCTGCTGGCGGTCGGGCACCGTTTCCTCGTGCGCGGCTGGATCGACGGCGCGCCGCTGCAGATCGCCCGCCCCTATGGCGATGTGGATTTCTTCCGCTCCGCCAAGGCGGCGCTGCGCACGCTGCACGCCGCGGGCTTTGCCCATAACGATCTAGCCAAGCAGCAGAATTGGCTGCGCGGCGCCGATGGCGAAGCCTGGCTCATGGATTTCCAGCTCGCGCTGCCCATATCCCGGCGCTCGCGGCTCGGCCGGATCCTAGCGTATGAGGATGTGCGCCACCTGCTCAAGCACAAGCGCACCTATTGCCCCGATGCGCTCACCGCGCGCGAGCGCAAGATGCTGGCCACGAAGAGCGGCTTCGCCCGCATCTGGATGGCGACCGGCAAGCGCGTGTACCGCTTTGTCACGCGCCGGCTCATGTCTTATTCGGATACCGAGGGCCGGGGTCCTCGGGTGACACAGGTGGGGCCGCGCATCGCCGAGGCTCTGTTGGCCCATCCGGCGGTCAGCGACGTGCACATGGCGGATTTCCAGACGCTGGGCGGCAAGGTCGGCCTCTATGCGTTCGTCGAAGCCAGCGGCGACCTGACCGCCGAGGCGCTGCGTGCGCATCTTGCCGCCGCCTTGCCGGACCGGCCGCATCTCGACCACCTGCAACTCGTGCCGCTGCTGCCGCGCGACAACAATGGGGTCGTGCGCGACGATCTTTTGCTGCTCGTGGCGCGAAACCAGATCGAGATGCTGGAAAGCCTTTCCGGCTCTCAGGTCACGCGCGACCTGATCGATCAGATCGCACGCGGACGCCTCAACCTGACCGACCGGATCACCCGGCCGGCAGCTTGAGCCAGTCCTTGCCGGCGCGGGCCTTGGCGGCCGCGCGCCAGAGCGTCCACACCCGCAGAAAGGACGGGACGCCGGCAATGCGGGTGAAAGGATCGCCCGCCCGTTCCAGCGCCTTCAGGTCTCCTGCAACCAGCGCAAGCGGCAGAAAAGCCGGAATGGCCTGAACCGGGACGGACGGCAGGGCGGCCTGCGCCGCTTTCACATGGTGGGCTGCCCGCGCGCGCATTTCCGCGAGCGCGGCCGTGAGGCCGGGACCCGAGTTTCGCTTCACCACGTCCTCGCGCGTGAGGCCGTGGCGCTCAAGCACGTCGAGCGGCAGGAAGCACTGGCCGCGCCCCGCGTGCAGCGGCAGCGCCCGCATCAGCCCGGTGAGCGCAATGGCCACCCCCGCATGGCCGGCAGCATCCGCGAGGGCGGGATCGGTCCGCCCCTGGAGGATGGTGGCCCCAAGCTGAATCAGCACCGACGACGTTTCGCCCGCATAGCCCTCGAGATCGTTGAGGGTGGGCATGGCGTCGTCATAAAGATCGAAGGTGCGGGCATCGATTAAGTTCAGCAGGGCGCCGCGCGGCAGGTCGCACACCGCAATGGTGTCGAGCGTGGCGGCAGCGACCGGATGGCCGGAGACATCGCCGCGCCCCAGGCCCTCGATGATTTCGCGCCACCATTGCAGGCGCATTTCGCCGGGAAGCGCCTCGCGCACCACCTCGCGCACCCGCGCCACTTCCAGGTTGAAGGCATAAAGCGCCATCAGATGGCGGCGGGGCGCGACGGCTGCAAACAGAGCGGCGAGAAATCGGTCGCGATCATGGGCGCGGATGAGATCGGCGCAATGGGAATAGGCGGTTTCCAGATCGGGCGCACCGGATGCGCCGGCATCTTCGCTCATGACGCGCCTTTCGGTTTCAGAATGCGATCAGCGCCGCGCCCACGCGCCGGCCTTCAGCCAGCAACACATTATAGGTCGAGGCAGCGGCGGGCGTCGGCATCAGTTCGAAGCGCAGATGCGCCGCGCGCAACCGCTCCTTCAGCCGCTCCGGCAAATGCGCCGGATCCCGGCCGGTGCCCAGGAACAGCAGCTCGAACGCCTTGGCTTCCGCGATGATCGGCGCGAGCGCCGCCGCATCGAGCGCGGAGAAGCTATCGACCGCCCACGGCCGGATCCCGGACGGTAATGCCAGGATCGAGCCGGAATGGGACATGCCGGAAAAATGGAAGAAACGGTCCCCATAGCCGTCGATGGGAACCTGGCGGGGCAGGAATGCCTCGGTTTTCTGCTCCGCCATCTCGCGCTGTCCTTGCCTGCTATTTCCGCGACTTGCCGCGCGAGCGGCCACGGCTGCTCGGGGGAACCGGCGCGGGCTTCGGCGTACCCGGGGTCGCAGGCAGGATCTCCGCCTCCTCCGTCTGGGGCGCCATCACCTCGTCGATGCGGGCGGCGATACCATCGGGCTTCTTCTCGCCCTCCACCGCACTGGATCGCAGGCCAAGATGGATCAGCATGGGAGCGGCCACGAAAATGGTGGAATAGGTGCCGACGATGATGCCGACCGCCATGGCGAGCGAGAAGCCGCGCAGCACTTCGCCACCAAAGAAATACAGCGCCAGCGTTGCCAGGAACGTGGTCAGAGAGACGATGATGGTTCGCGAGAAGGTCGCGTTCACCGAGAGGTCAAGCATCTCCGGGAGGGGGATGCGCTTGTAGCGGCGCAGCATCTCGCGGATACGGTCGTACACCACCACCGTATCGTTGAGCGAATAGCCCATGATGGTGAGGATGGCGGCGATCGAGGTCAGGTCGAAATCGATCCCGAGGATCGAATAGATCGCGAGCGTCACGAAGATATCGTGCGCGGTGGTGGCGATGGCGCCCACCGCGAACTGCCATTCGAAGCGGAACCACAGATAGATCAGCACCGCCACGGCACCGAGCAGCAGCGCGATGATGGACTGGCGCACCAGTTCCGCCGACACGCTCGGACCGACCGTTTCCACGCGGCGGATGGTGTAGTCGGTGCCGAGGGCGGATGAGATCTTGCCGACGATCGCCTGCTGGGCGGCGTCCGACGCGCCGGCCTCGCCGACGCGGATCAGCACGTCGCGCGGGGAGCCGAATTCCTGGATCTGGACATCGCCCAGCTCAAGATCGCTGAGATGCTCGCGCAGGCCGGAAATGTCGGCCGCTGCCTGGCTGGTCTGCGCCTCCACCAGCGTACCACCCCGGAAATCGATGCCGAGATTGAAGCCGAAGGTGGCGAAGCAGACGAGAGCCAGCACCATCGCCGCCGCCGAAAGCGGGAAGGTGACGTGGCGCAGGCGCATGAAACCGATATGGGTTTGCGCCGGGATATAATCGATCAAAGGCATTTACGGCGCACCTTCAGATGGGCAGCTTCGCCGGGCGCTGCCACTTCACCCACCATGCGATCATGAGCCGGGTGAGGGTGTAAGCAGTGAACACGGTGGTCAGAAGGCCAAGGATATAGGTGACGGCGAAGCCGCGCACCGGGCCCGAGCCGCCCAGGAGGAACAGGATGGAGCCCGTGGCAAGGGAGGTCACGTTGGCGTCCATGATGGTGCCGAGCGCGTGGGTGAAGCCCTTGTCGATGGCGGCGATGGCGGAGCGTCCCTCGCGGGCCTCGTCGCGGATACGCTCGAAGATCACGACGTTGGAATCCACCGCCATGCCGATGGTGAGCACCACGCCGGCGATGCCGGGCAGGGTCAGGGTGGCACCGAGCACCGACTGCAGGGCGAACATCAAGGTGACGTGCACCGCCAGCGCGATCAGCGCGAAAATGCCGAACAGGCCGTAGACGGCGATCATGAACACCGCCACGAGCCCGGCGGCCACGAAAGCGGCGAGCTTGCCGGCCTCGATGGAATCCTGCCCGAGGCTGGGGCCGACGGTGCGCTCCTCCACCACTTTGAGCGGCGCCGGCAGCGCGCCGGCCCGCAGCAGAATGGCGAGGTCGTTGGCCTGCTGAACGGTGAACGAGCCCGAGATCTGGCCCGATCCGCCGAGGATCGGCTCGTTGATGCGTGGGGCCGAAATCACCTGATTATCGAGCACGATCGCGAACGGCTGACCCACCGCGGCCTGGGTGGTCGCGGCAAAGCGGCGAGCGCCGTTGGAATTGAAGCGGAAGGTAACGATGGGCTGGCGTGTGTTCTGGTCGAAGCCCGGCTGCGAATCCACCAGATCCTCACCCGAAACGCGAACCTGCTTCTCCACCAGATACGGCACGCCGTCCTGGCCCTGGAGCACTTCGGAATCCGGCGGTGGGCGGCCTTCCAGCGCCTGCTGCGGCGACATGGACTGGTCCACCATGCGGAATGACAGCTTGGCGGTCTGGCCCAACAGGGCCTTCAGGCGCTGCGGATCCTGAAGTCCGGGCACCTGCACCAGGATGCGGTCCGCGCCCTGGCGCTGAATGTTCGGCTCCACCGTACCGAGCTGGTCGATACGGCGACGGATGATCTCGATCGACTGATCGACCGCCGAACGAATGCGGGCATTGAGCCCTGCCTCGGTCAAGGTGACGGTGATCGCCCCCTCGCTCGCGCTGGCGATGCTGAGGTCCATCTCGCCGCTGGAACTGGCCAGCAGCGTATTGGTGACCGGGGACGCGAGCTTGCGAAGCTCGGCCACCGCCTTGGTCGTGTCGTTGGGGTCGCGCAGACGAAGCTGAATCGCGGTGTCGCGGATTGTTAGCCCGCTATAGCCGATGCGCTGCTCGCGTAGCACATTGCGAACCTCGTCCCGGATCTGCTCGGCCCGCTCCTTGCGTAGGGCCGCGCCGTCCACCTCCAGGAGGATGTGCGAGCCGCCCTGAAGATCAAGGCCAAGCGTCACGCGGCTCGACGCGAGCCACGACGGCAGCACCGCCAAGGCAGCGGGCGGAAGCAGATTGGGAAGGGCGAACAGGATACCGATCGCCGTGATGACGAGAATCGCCGTCGTCTTTAGCCGGGAAAAGTGCAGCATCGTCTTGCGATTCTACGGCCTCAGGAGGCCGCCTCATCCTTTGCGGGTTCGGCCTTCGACCGCACGACGGTGATCTGCGAGCGCAGCTGGCGCACCTTCACGTTGTCGGCGATTTGCAATTCGACCTCGGCGTCGTCGACCACACGCGCAACCTTGCCGACCAGACCACCTGCCGTGACCACCACGTCGCCGCGGCGCAGGGAGTTGACCATTTCCTGGTGCGCCTTGGCGCGCTTCTGCTGCGGACGCAGGATCAGGAAATACATGACCACGAAGATCAACAGGAACGGGGCAAGCTGAATGAGCATGTCGGTCCCGCCGCCGGCGGCCGTGGCGCCCTGGGCGAAAGCGGGCGTAATGAACATGTGCATCCTCGTTCTATCTGAAGAAAGGCCAGGCCGCGCAGATGGCACGAGGCCGGGCGAAGCGGCGGGACTATACCGGCCAACCCGCCGAATGCAAACGCGACGCGCCAGCTTGTGCGCACCTGCTTGACCCAAGGCGCAAATAAGGGTCCCAAAGGGCGGCCGCCGAGCTGCGCGGCCGTACCGGATCCGGCGCATGACCCGCAACCGTCTCGTTGAGGACCTGTTCGTCGCCCTGCGTTTCTTCTCGCGGCTGCCGATTCCGGCGCAGAGCGGCGAAGAGGCGCCTTTCGGCGCGCCGCCGCTTGCGCGGATCGCTTACGTGATTCCCTTGGCGGGTGCCGTCATCAGTCTGTTTGGCGCGGCGGTGCTGCTTCTGGCATCGGCCTTGGGCTTTCCGCCTTTTCTCGCGTCCTGCCTGGCCATCGCCACGGTGGTGCTGGCGACCGGCGCCTTCCACGAAGATGGGCTGGCCGATACCGCCGACGGCTTCGGCGGCGGCCGCGACAGGGCGCGGCGCCTTGAAATCATGCGCGACAGCCGCATCGGCACCTATGGCGCGTGCGCCCTGGCTCTCTCACTTTTGATCCGCATCGCAAGCCTCGAGGCGCTGTTGGTGCTGGGCGGCCCGGTCCGCGCGGTGATTGCGCTGGTTGCGGCGGGAGCAGCCTCGCGGGCGGCGGGAATCGTCCTTCTCCAGGTACTGCCCGCTGCCCGCATTGACGGCGCTTCCGCTGGTGCGGGACAGCCGGGTGCCGATGCCGCCATGGCTTGCGCCCTTATGGCGGCACTGGTCGTCGCGGTCCTGCTCGTGCCGAGCTTTGGCGTCGGCGCCACCTTCGCCGGGCTGATCGCACCCGCGCTGGCCGGCTTCGTCATGGCGCGGCTTTCAGCGCGCCTAATCGGCGGGCAGACGGGCGATGTCGCCGGCGCGACGCAGCAGGTGGCGGAGATTGCCTTCCTGCTGGCGGTGCTTATGTTCGCCAAGGCCGTTTGAGGCATCCGCCACCCCGGTTGAGCGGCCCGCGACGGCCCGAAGAGCGCAGATGAGCGACGCGAGACCCGTTTCCCCCTCCCCGTTTCCCGGCGGACCCGCCGCCGCATCGCAGGCTATCGCGACGCCGTGCGTGAAAATCTGCCGGGTCGATCCCGTCTCCAGCCTGTGCCTGGGGTGCGGGCGGACGACGCAGGAAATCGGCGCGTGGATTTCCATGTCCGCCGAGCGGCGCACGGCCGTGATGGCGCAATTGCCGGTGCGGCTCGAACGCCTGCGGCAGCTGCGCCCCGAAGCCTTTGCGGATTAAGACATGCGCGGCGACCGTCTTCTGTGGATTCTGCTGCTGGGGCTGTTTGGCGGCGTGATCGTGCTCGCCGTCCATCACGAACAAGGTGAGGTGGCGGGGCTGGATCTCAGCCAGTTCGCGAGCCTGATTTCGAAGTTCGCGATCCTCATCTTCGTCGGCGCGATCGCATGGTCCATGTTCCGCGGCCGCATCGGCGAAGCCCTGATGGCAGCGTTGTTCTGGGTGATCGTCGCGGTGGTTCTGGCCATGGGCTACACCTATCGCGATCCGCTGCGGCAGGTGGCCGATAAGGTGCTGGTGCAGCTCATTCCTGGCTATGTGGGGAGCAGCGGACCCACCGCGACGGTGGAAATCGCGCGCGGCGCCGATGGCGATTTCGCTGTCCGGGCCGCGATCAACGATTCGCCGGTGCACATGCTGGTGGATACCGGGGCCTCTTCCGTTGTGCTCACGCTGGAAGCCGCCCGCTCCGCCGGCCTGCCGGTGGATTTCCTCAAATACGACGTCCCGGTCGATACCGCGAACGGACGCACGAAAGCGGCCTCGGTGGTCCTGGACAAGATCACCATCGGCACCATCGTAGAGCGCAGGGTCCCTGCCCTCGTCTCACCGGCCGGGGTTCTGCGCACCAGCCTGCTAGGCATGAGCTTTCTGCAGCGGCTCGACAGCTTCGAGATTCGCGGCGACCGCCTGATGATGCGGGGTCCGCTGGCGGGACGTTGACGGAAACGCACGACGCCGAACGATTCATCCCGCCCGAGGTGAGCCTCGCCGCCCGCGCCCTGCCGCACCTCTTCTCAGAGCATCTCCAGGCCGCGCTTGCGGGTCGGAGGGCGGAATTCCGCGTCTATCGCCGCCAGATCCTCGGCATCCAGCACGATGTCGGCGGAGGCGATATTGGCCCGCACATGGTCCGGCGTGCCGGCCTTGGGAATGGCGATCACATCCGGCCGGCGGATCACCCAGGCCAGCGCGACCTGGTAGGGATCAACGCCGTGCTTGCGCGCCACCGCGCCCAGTGCACCCGAGCGGGGCAGCCGGGCCTGCTCGATGGGGCTGTAGGCCATGATCGGAATGCCCTGTTCCGCCAGGAACGGAAACAGATCATATTCCGGACCCCGGCGCGCGGGGTTGTAGAGCACCTGATCCACCGCGCAGGCATCGCCGCCGCTGTCGAGCAATTCTTCCATGTCGTCGGTATCGAGATTGCTCACCCCCCAGTGGCGGATCTTGCCTGCCGCCTGGAGCGCCTCGAAGCCGGCGATGGTGTCCTCGAAGGGATGGCTGCCACGCCAATGCAGGAGATAGAGATCGATGCGGTCGGTCCGCATGCGCTTGAGGCTGCGTTCGCACGCCTCGACGGCGCCGCGCCGGCTGGCGTTATGGGGATAGACCTTGGAGACCAGGAACACCTTGTCCCGATAGCCCTGCAGAGCTTCCCCGAGCATGTCTTCGGTGCGGCCGTCGCCGTACATTTCGGCAGTGTCGATGAGGGTTGCGCCGAGGTCCACGCCGAGACGCAGGGAGGCGATCTCCTGCGCGCGGCGTCCGGCTTGCTCGCCCATGAACCAGGTGCCCTGACCGATGGCCGGCACGGTTTCACCACCCGGAAGCAGCACAGTTCTTGGCATTCTGTATCCCCGTTTGGAGCCGGACCCTAACCGACCTGCTACGGGGTGGAAAGGCACCCGCTGCGGCATGGCAGCAGGTGCCTGGCAGTTTCCGGCTCAGAAATGGCCGAAGATGTGGCTGTATTCATAAGCGGTCTGCTCCACACCGCTGCCGACCGGCGAGACGACGCCGACCGTGCTGCCGTTGTCGCGGCCGAGCGACCACATGGCGAGACGGGCGATGTCGGGATTGCCGTCTGCGTAATCCAGCAATTCCTGCGCATCCTGGAGCGTGAAGACCTCGCTGCTCACATCGTTGATTCCGATCATCGGCGTGATGCCGAGCTTCGCGTCGATACCCAGATCCTTCAATTGCGCGAGAGTCGCCATCGCGGCCGAGATGGCGTCTTTCCCCATGTCGCCGCTGTCGACCGCCGCTCCGTAGTCCATGGCCATGATGTTCACGACATCGATGTGGACGCCGTCCGCCGCCGCCTGCTTCAGCAGGTTCAGCCCGTCCTGGGTAAGACCGGTGGGCAGCACCGGCAGGGTGAAGGAAATGGTCAGGTCCGGATTGGCCTTCTCAAGAGCAACCAGGGCCTGATCCCGCAGATGGTTTGCCGCCGTATTGGTGACCGCGCCTCCCTCGATGTCGAAATCGAGCGAGTTCACATGATAGCGGTCGATGACCGACTGATATTCCTTGGTCAGGTTCTCGACGCTGGTGGCGGTGATGGCCGCTTCCTGCCCATTGGCGCCGCCGAACGAAATGGTGATGTGGCCGCCCGCGGCCTGGATGGCCTCCACCTGAGAGAGAATGGTGGTGCCGTTCGACAGCGTGTCGTTCTGGATCGTGCCCGCGCCCTGCCAGCCGATCTGATTGGTGCCGGAGCTGAGCATGAAGGCCAGGGTGAAATCGAGCACGCCTGACGCCTTCGCGATGCTGAGGAGGTCCTGGCTCGTGCTCAGCGACATGTCCACATAGGGCGAGAATTCCTGGTCGAGGTTTTCGGCGCTGCCGGGCAGTCCGGTGGTGACGTGGATCGGGCTTGCCGCGGCCGAGGTGCCCGCCTCGTCGATGGCGACGACAGTGAAATCGTAGCTCGTCGAGGTGTGGAGGCTGGCGACCTTGTAATGCGTGTCGGTGGTGGTCGCGATGAGCACCCCGTTCATATAGATGCCGTAGCCCGTGACCGTGCCCACGCCTGAGACTGTGGCCGCGTCCCACACGAGCACGGTGGAGGTGTCGGTGGTGCTGGCCGCGAACAGGTCTTCCGGAGCGTTCGGGATGACCGGAGTGCTGTCGAGATAGCCGACGAAGGTCCACACCTTGCCGCTGCCGACATCGCCGTGGTTGGAGGCGGGATCATTGCCCTGGGTCCACCAGCCGGCCTTGTAGACCATGCCGTTCTCACTCGCGAGATCGCCGCCGTTATACACCTTGGTGGCGCTCCAGGGGTCGGCATAGACGGTGGTTCCGCCCGACCCGGTTCCACCTGTGCCAGAGCCCCCAGTGCCCGTTCCTCCGTTACCGGTCCCTCCGGTTCCGGTGCCGCCGGACCCGGTTCCCCCCGTGCCCGTTCCCCCGGAGCCGGTTCCTCCGGATCCGGTGCTTCCGGAGAGCACATCGGTCCATTCGCTGAGGGCCGAGCTGTCCTTGGCGACGATGTTGGCCAGGCTCAGGTCAGCGAGCGTGACGCCGGTGAGGGTATAAGTCTGGTTATTGCTCGGAATGGAAATGACCACGGAGCCGGCAACTTCGGACACGGTGAAATTGTCGGCGGAGAACCAACCGAAATCCAACTTGTCCAGGGCGGTGTCGAAATTCAGCACCGTGTTGGTGCCCCACGCCCAGGTTATGGTGGTGACAGTGGCCATCCCGTCGCCCACATGGCCGGAGCCGCCATCGCCGCCCGTGCCGCCCGGCTCGCCGCCGCCGGTACCTCCCGTGCCGCCGCCCGAATCTCCACCGGTGCCTCCACCGGTGCCGCCGGTGCCTCCACCCGCCGTGGACCCGCTGCCGCCCGTGACCGTGCCACCACCCGCGATCGCGATGTCGAAATCAACGATCTGGGAATCCGGCACGGTGATGCCGAGCTGGGTATCCAGATGGTCCTCACGGACCTCGGTGAAGGTAAATTCGAAATTCTTGGCAGAGAGTTCGGAAATGGTTACGCCAAGGAGCACCAGCTTCTCGCCGGTCGCGCCGTCGGCGATCACCACGCCTTCGCTGCTGTCGGTCATGGAGAGCCGCTCGCGGCTCGCGAAATATTTGAAGCTCACCACGTCGGTTGCGGGATCGAAGGCGACCTTGTCCACCTGCCCCACTTCATGGGAGCGCGCATAGACCGTGTGCGGCTCGGGCGTGATCCCCTGTTCCCAGGCCAGCGCCCCGCTCACCGCCTCACGCAAGTGGGCATTTTCAATATAGCTGAAATTGTCGGTGGTCAGATCGGCGAGGGCGACGCCCTTGATGATCTGCATGTCGCCGTTCCACGGGTTCATGAACCCGACGCCGTCCGGCGTATCCACGATAATGAAGGCGTGGATCGTGTTCGCACCTGTGTCGATCTTGTCCTTGGTGACGTCGAAGCCGGTGATGTCCGCTCCACTGAGGGAAATGGCGTAGACGGTACCGCTGGTGGTGCCGCCCGTGCCGGTGCCACCACCCGTTTGGGTGCCCCCTCCGGTCCCGGTGCCACCACCGGTGCCCGTGCCACCGTCCGTTCCCGTGCCGCCCGTGCTGCCGGTCGCGAGGGTGGTGGTCCATTCCGCAAGCGCGGTGGAATCCTTGGCGGTGATATTGGCCATCGTCAGCTGAGACAGGTGAACGCCCTGCAGCGTGTAGGTCTCGTTGTTCGACGGGATGGAAATGACAACCGAGCCGTTTACCTCCGCTACCGTGAACTGGTCGGCCTGGAACCAGCCAAAATCCAGCACGTCCGTGGCGGGGTTGAAGTCCAGGACGGTGTTCTTGCCCCAGGCCCAATTGATCGCGGTCGTCGTTCCCGTGGTCATCGCGCTTCCTTCTGCACGCCCAAGGGTCGCTCGCCCCCCGCGAGACCCAGGCTATTGCTTCCCAGGCTTTCCTATCCGCCCGTCATGTTCAAGCTGAGTTTAGGTCAAAATCCGAACTTTCATGCCCTTTTCGATCCACGGGACCCCTTGATCGGACATTTTTGCCAGGTATCTAGAACATTATTTTGAATGCCATGATCAGTTCGATATTTATTCATGGTATTGTACGATTTCGCGAACATAAATCACAATTTAATAAAGTTAATACTCAAATGAATCGCCTTTTTAGAAACCTATTGCCTTAATTATGAACAAGACATCAGCTTGGCACGCTGCCAAATGATTTGCCGGCACACAATTTCTCCGTCCCGCCTACTGGGACGGCCCGGGATCAGGCCGAGGGTGGTGCACATCGTGTAACGTGAAATTAGCCAGCACCTCGCGAAGGGCCCCGCGTATGCACTGCGGGCCCACTTCGCATTCTTTTTCTCGGCGCTCACCACCGGCCGGAGCCCCCTGAAGCGCACGTAAAATACCACCCTGGCCGCTCGCCTCGGCGGGCCATCATCACCAGTGGGATCATTGAGCGGAAATCGCTGGCGTGCACTCGCTTCACAGGCTAGCCGGAGCTAGAAGATTCCGGGCTTGAAGCGCCCTTCATGCTACAGGGAGACATGCCGCGCGCGTTGCTTGGTGCACGGCTTTATATCAGCATGACCGACGCACGATTCCGGCAGCTGCGTCTTGGCCTGCTCTCAGCCTCCGGCGTTGCGCTGTCGGCCTCGACCCTTACTGGTCTGGCCATGCGATGATGTCTGACCCTCAGTTCGCGGACCGAAGATGCATCAGCTAGCGCGCGAGATGGTGGCATGCGATGGAAGCGTCCTTCGCCTGTCTTGCCTTTGGAGTGTCCATTGATCGCCCTGCTGCGCCGCCTGGCGCGCGCTACCGACGCCGACCCCCAGCTCGCGGGGCTGCCCGAGAACCTGCGGCGGTTCCGCAAAGAGCGCGGCTATACGCTGGATACGCTCAGTGTCCGCTGCGGCGTCAGCCGGGCCATGATCTCCAAAATCGAGCGGGGCGTCTCGGTACCGACCGCCACCGTGCTGGGCAAGCTCGCGGCGGGGCTGGAAATCGGCCTATCGCAGCTCATCGGCGGCCAACGTACCCGGCAGTCGTTGCTGGTGCCGCCAGGCGAGCAGCCGGTGTTCCGCGACCCGGAGAGCGGGTTGGAGCGGCGCTCCCTTTCCCCGCTTTTCCCCGACCGCTCTGTCGACTTCGCGCTCAATACGCTCCCCCCTGGCCGTAGCGTCTCCTTCCCGCCCCACCAGAACGGGGTGGAGGAGTATCTCTATGTGGCGAAGGGCACGCTCAAAGTTGTGGTGGGCGCAGAAAACTTCACGGTGAAGCAGGGCTCCACGCTGTTCTACAACGCCAATTCAGTTCACGAATTCCATAATGAGACGCGGGCGACGGTGGAGTTCTTCATCGTCATAGACAGCACCATCGCGCGGTAGGCACCGCACCCTCTGCGGCCCGCGGACGCGCCACTCCCCGCCCGCCGCCTGTTTTCTGTGCACTCTCCGACCCCAACCGAACCAAACTTGAGCACGCCCCTCGGCCCGCCCGCAGGCTCGCTCCAAATTTCTCCTATAGTATCATATTTCTCCTATTATCTACGATATTGGCACAGTTCTCGCTTGTGTCCTGGAGCAGAAGCCGGCCCGCCGGCAACCAGGACTTTGAGAAGAACGCCATGCCCAAGTTCGCAGCCAACCTGCACTACATGTTCAATGAGGTGCCGTTCCTTGACCGTTTCGAAGCTGCCGCGCAGGCCGGCTTCACGGGAGTCGAGTTCCAGGTGCCCTACGGCTTTCCTAAGGAAGTGCTCGCCGAGCGGCTCGCGCAGAACAAGCTCTCCATGGTGCTCATGGATACGACTCCCGGCGACTGGGATGCGGGCGAGCGGGGCATCGCGGCGCTGCCCGGGCGGGAGGAGGAGTTCCGCCGTAAGCTGGATACCACCATCGCCTATTGCCGCGCGCTCGGCTGTGACACGGCGCACGCCATTGCCGGCGTGGTGCCCCCCGGCATCAGCCGCGAGGCCGCGGAAGCGACCTTCGTGGAGAATTTGCGCTACACCGCCGACCGCTTCGCCCCCCACGGGATCTCCGCCGTCATCGAGCCCATAAATGGCGGCCGCGACCTCATCATCGGCGGCGAGACCTACACCACCTACGGCATGCGCGGCTTCTTCCTGAATCATACGCGGGACGCGGTGCGGATCATCGAGAAGGTGGGGCGCGACAATCTCAGGCTGCACCTCGACGTCTACCATATGCAGCTCACCGACGGGAATCTCGCCGAGACGCTGCAGCGGACCATGGCGCTGATCCAGCACATCCAGATCGCTGGCGTGCCCGGCCGTAACGAGCCCGACCGGGGCGAGATCAACTATCCCTACCTGTTCGATCTCATCGACCGTCTCGGCTACGCCGGCTGGATCGGCTGCGAATACAAGCCGCTCACCACGACACTGGATGGACTTGGCTGGGCCGCGCCCTACGGCGTGCGTCCTAGCGCGCCCGCCCCAACCCCGCTCGTTCCCCGAACCTGACACCGCACCGGCTTCCAGGAGACCATGCCATGAGATTTGCCATCGTCGCCGTCCTCGCCTTGTCCGCGCTTGCCACTCCGGCCGCCGCGCAGAAGGAGATCCGGATCTCCATCGCCCTACCCCAGACCTCCCAGCTCGGCGCCGGCATCGATGCCTTTGCCAAGGCAGTGAACGAGAAGAGCGGGGGCAAGTACAAGATCCTGACCTTCTATTCGGGCGCGCTGGGCAACGAGCGCGAGCAAATTGAGGCGGTGCAGCTCGGCAGCCACGAAATGGCTTTCGCCACCACCGCCGCGTTGCCGAGCTTCGTTCCCGAGACCAAGATCCTCGATATCCCCTTCCTGTTCCGCGACTACGCCCACGCCCGCGCCGTGCTGGATGGGCCCATCGGCGACAAGCTGCTCCAGGACTTCCCGAAGAAGGGCATGGTTGCCCTGGTCTGGGGCGAGAACGGCTTCCGCAATATCACCTCCAACAAACCGGTGAGGGAGCCTGCGGACCTGAAGGGCATGAAGCTCCGCACGCAGGAGAATCCCATCCACATTGCTGCCTTCCGGGCACTCGGAGCTGCACCCACGCCCATGCCCATCACCGAGGTGTTCACTGCGCTTCAGCAGGGGACGGTGGACGGCCAGGAAAACCCGCTCTCCATCATCATCTCCAATAAGTTCGACCAGGTTCAGAAATATCTTTCCATCAGTCGGCACGCTTATTCCGCCGCCGTCATTATCATGAACAAAGCCGCTTTCGATGCCCTGCCCAAGGCAGACCAAGCCATGTTCATCGAGGCTGCCAGGGAAGCGGTCAAAGCCAACCGTGCGCGCGTGGACGAGGACGAGAAGTCCGGTATAGCGACGCTGAAGCAACGCGGCATGACGATCATCGACCCCGTCGACACAGCCGCGTTTCAGAAAGCGCTGGCGCCCACCTTCGCCGAGTTCGGAAAGCAGTTCGGCGCCGCCGCCATCCAGCAAATTCAGGACGTAAAATGAGCGAGGGCGCCATGGGGATACCGGCCCTTCCGGCCACGGGGCAGACCCGCCGCCTCCACCGCCTCGATCGGGCAGTTCTCGCGGTCAACCGCGCGCTCATGATCATCGCGCTCGCCGGAATGGCGGTGCTGATCTTCGCCAATGTGCTGCTGCGCTACCTCGCCCATGACGGCCTCGTCTGGGCCGAGGAAGTGAGCCGCTACCTGATGCTATGGATGACCTTCCTCGGCATCGGCCCGGTGCTGCGGCTCGGCGGCCACATGGCGGTGGACACGCTCCAGCAGAAACTCTCCCCTGGCGGGGCGCGGGCCGTGCGGGGGATCATCGTCGCGCTGCTCGCGGCCTTCATGGCCTACTTCATCTATCTTGGCGTCATCTACGCCGGGCGCACTTGGGTACAAGCCACCGCCATCACGGAAATCCCCTTCAGCTTCGTGGCGGGGGCAGTGCCGGTAGGCTTTGCGCTGGCGCTCTGGCATCTTTGCGCCATTGCCTGCGGCTTCATCGCGGAAGGGCGGCTCGAAACCTCCGCAGATCTCGATCCCGAACAGGCGGCCTCCCTATGATCGCGGGCGTGCTCTTCGGCGGGCTCACCGCCCTCATCATCCTCGGCATGCCCATCGCCTTCGCGCTCGGCATGTCAACGCTGCTGGCCGTGCTGGCCCAGGGGCTGCCCTCGGTGGCGGTGGCGCAGAAGCTCCTGGCGGGGGCGGACAGCTTCCCGCTCATGGCCATCCCCTTCTTCCTGCTCGCCGCCGAGCTGATGACCAGCGGAGCCCTGGCCGAGGTGCTGCTACGCTTCGCCGCCATGCTGGTGGGCCACAAGCGCGGGGGGCTGGGCTACACCAACATTCTCACCATCACCTTCTTCTCCGGCATCAGCGGCTCAGCCTTGGCGGACGCCGCCGGCCCCGGCGCCATCCTCATCCGCATGATGCGGCAATCGGGCTATCCGGCGCCTTATGCGGCGGCGCTCACCGCCACCACCTCGATGGTGGGCCCCATCATCCCCCCCTCGATCATCATGATCATCTATGCCCTGCAGGACGACAGCGTCTCGGTGCTGGACCTGTTCCTGGCGGGGGTCATACCGGGCCTGATGATCTCCGGCTCGCTGGTGCTCTACAATTTCTGGGAAAGCCGGCGTCGCCATTTCCGAGCGGAGGGGACGTCGCCTACCCTCCCCACCGTCCTGCGGCAAGGATGGCGAGCGCTGCCAGCGCTGATGCTGCCGGTGCTCATCGTCGGCGGGGTGCATGGCGGCGTCTTCACCCCCACGGAGGCATCGGTGGCGGCAGTGTTCTACGCGCTCGCCTGCGGCTTCCTCGTCTACCACACACTCACGTTCGCCATGCTGCCGGCGATCCTTGCGCGGGCGGCTTTCCTCTCGGCAGCGGTGCTGCTCATCGTCGCCATGTCGTCCGCCTTCGCCTGGGTCCTCACCGTGGTGCAGGTGCCTCAAGCGCTCTCGCAATGGATCGGCTCGCTCGGCCTGCCGCCGCTCGGCTTCCTTCTCGCCATTAACGTCTTCCTGCTGCTGTTCGGCATCTTCATCGAACCACTGCCGGCGGTGATGGTGCTGGCGCCCATCCTCGCCCCCATGGCGGCCTCACTCGGAATCGACCCGACGCATTTCGCCATCATCGTCATCGTCAACCTCACGATCGGCATGATCACGCCGCCAGTGGGTGGGCTGCTGTTCATTACCGCTTTGGTGGCGAAAGTCTCCATGTCCGAGCTGAACCGCGAATTATGGCCCATGCTGGCGCTCCAGATCGTGGTGCTGGCGCTGATCACCCTGGTCCCGGCCTTCAGCCTCGCACTGCCCCATTGGCTAGGCGGGCCGTGAGCGCAGGATTAGACAGGGATCATGGGCAGCGGGGTGTTGAGACCGGGGATGCTGGCGAGGATCATCGGGTCGAAACCGTTCGGCGCCACCGCCCTCATCCGCACCAGCGCCTCGCCGGCCTCGGGCACCGGCGCCGGCAGGTCCGCGAGGTTTGGGTTCGACCCCGGGCCATGCCCTTCGAAAATGAGTGCTTTCACGAATGTGTATCTTTCACACCGGTCTCAGGCGACCCGCGCCTGAGACGTGCCGCTGCCAGCCGCCGGGCGCGGAAGGCCGTAATGCTCCCGCAGCGTCGAGCCAGTATATTCCTCCCGGAACAGCCCACGCTTGCGCAGGATCGGCACCACTTCGGAGGCGAAGATGTCAAAGCCGCCGGTGAACCAGGGCGGCATCACGTTGAAGCCGTCGGCGGCGCCGGTGTCGAACCAGAGCTGGATGGCGTCGGCGACCTGCTCGGGCGTGCCCACCTTCACCCAATGGCCGCGCGCCCCAGCAAGGCGCCGGATGAGCTGGCGCACCGTGGGCTTCTCCCGGTCCACAATATCCAGCACCACCTGGAAGCGGCTCGCCACGGCGAAGCTCTCGTCCACAAGTTGCCGCGGGAACGGCGCGTCGAGGTCATGGCCCGTCAGGTCGAGGCCGGTCATGGCCTTGAGCTGGTTCAGCGAATGGGCGGGCTGGATCAGCGCGTCGAACTCTTCGGAAAGCCGCTTCGCCTCCGCCTCCGTGCTGCCGATGAAGGGGCTGATGCCGGGCAGCACGCGGATCGCGTCAGGCCCGCGACCGAGCGCCCAGGCACGCGCCTTGATGTCGGCATAGAAGGCCCGCGCGCTCTCGACCGTCTGGTGGGCGGTGAAGATGGCTTCCGCATAGCGCGCAGCGAAGGCGCGGCCATCCTCCGAGGAGCCCGCCTGCACATACACCGGCCGCCCTTGGGGCGAGCGCGGAATGTTGAGCGGGCCGCGCACGCTGTAATAGGGACCGGAATGGTCGATGGGATGGATCTTCGAGCCGTCGGCAAACAGCCCGGACACCTTGTCGTAATGAGGGGCATCGTCCTCCCAGCTATCCCAGAGCTTGGTCGTCACATCCACGAATTCGGTGGCCCGCGCATAGCGTTCATGGTGCGGGGGATGCGCCGCCAACCCGAAATTGGCAGCGGAGGCGGGGGCGCTGGTGGTGACTATGTTCCAGCCCGCGCGGCCGTTGCTGATATGGTCCAGTGTACCGAACAGGCGGGCGAGGTTATAGGGCTCGTAATAGGTGGTGGAGGCGGTCCCGATGAGGCCGATGCGGCTGGTTACCGCGGCGATGGCGGTCAGCCACGTGATGGGCTCGAACCGCACGCGGGCGGAATAGCGCATGTCTTCGGAGAGTGCCGGCCCGTCGGCGAAGAAGATTGCGTCAAACTTCTCCCGTTCCGCATGCTGCGCGAGCTCCTGGTAATAGGTGATGTCGAACACTCGCTCCGGCGCCGAATCCCTGTAGCGCCATGCGGCCTCGTGGTGGCCGCCTGGATAGATGAAGAGGTTCAGGGTCAGTTGGCGCTGGGTCATCACGGTGTCCTTATGCGGTGAAATCAGGCGACGTCGCGCCGGGCGGGCAAAAACCGGCCGAACGCTGCGCCGAGCGCGGTGGCGCCCGCCACCTGCTCGGGAATGGAGCTGGATTCCCACGCGGCGCCGCGCAGCGGATGGCCGATGGCGAATAGGCTTTGGGACGGACGGCCGGAGCGCTCCAGCACGGCCCCGGTCAAGGGGTCGGCGGCGATGCCGTAACCCGTGGGGTGCGCCCGGACCAGTTCACGCGCCTGGAGATTGCGCGCCAGCGGGTCGGCGATGCGCCGCCAGTCGAACTCATGGCCAAGGCCATTGATGACCCGGTCGGCGGACAACACCTCCTCCGCCCCTCCGCCGCCGCGCGGGAGGAAAGTGGCGGCGACCCCCTTCCCTTCCGCCTTCAAGGCAACCACCCGACCCTTCAGCAGTCGGAAGCGGCCTTCCGCCTGGACGCGCTCAAGGAAGGCATAAGCGGGCGGAGCGGCGCGATGCAGGCTGACGTCCCAGAATACTCGCGCGTGACGGGCGAAGCGCCGGCGCTCGCCATCATCGGCGCCGAGCCAGAGATCGGGGAGGAAGGTCTTCAGTGAGGGCGGCAGGCGCTGCCAGTCTTCTCCCGCCGCTGCGATGGCGCGGCGTTCGCGTTGGACCTGGCGCAGGAGGTCGGAGATGCGGCGCGGCAGGGCTGCGCCGTCGAGGAAGGCCGGCCAGGGTGCCACCTCGTTACGCTTGTTCACGAGCAGGCCGCGCCTCGAGACAGCCGTGTAGATACCGCGGAAGCCGCGCTTCTCGAGCGTGATCAGCGCATCGAGCGAGGTGAGGCTGCTACCCAGCAGAAGAATGTTCTGCGTCGTCTCTGCACCGTTCAACGCGCGGTCTGCCCACACATCGCTCACATAGCGCCTGTCACGCCGCAGGACAGGGTCGACGTCTATGGCCCGGTCGGCGGCGTGAAGGCCTGTTGCCAGCACCACGAAATCGGCGGCAAGCACGCGACCCGAGGCGAGATGAATCAACGGTCCCCCGCTGGAGGGCTCCACATCGCGGGCCCGGTCGCGCACGTGCCGGAAAAACACCCGTCCTGCGGCCGCACCGAGCACATGCGACAGCGTATCCTCGACATAATCTCCATAGAGGAGACGGGGCGGGAAGCTGTCGGCAGCGCTGGTACCCTCAGGCGGCGCCCACCCGCGGCGGCCGTGGTTGGTCTTCAGCCAATCGGTGAAATGGTCGGGCCTGTCCAGATGGAGGCTAAAGATGCGCGCCGGGCCGTTGACGATATGGTCGAGGTCGGGCGTCGAATAGGCGATGCCGCGGCCAAGCTGCTCGCGGTCCTCCACGACGCTGAGCGACAGCGGCCCATCGGTCGCCTCGATGATCTTGATGGCGGCGAGGATGCCGGCGAGGCCGCCGCCGATGATGACGATGCGGGATGCGTGTGTATCGGACATGGCGGGTCCTCCCGTGGGGTGAAAGGCGGCCATGGCTCAGTGCAGCGCCTTCATGGGCACGGTGACGAGCCAGGGAAAGAAGATCAGCAACGCGAGCACGGCCGTCTCGGCGACGAGAAAGGGCGTGATGCCGGCGATGACCGTGTTCATCTTCACGCGTCCGACGCCGCACACGGCGTTTAGCACCGGCCCCACCGGCGGGGTGATCATGCCTATGGCGTTGTTGAGGATGAACAGCACGCCGAAATAGACAGGGTCGATCCCCGCCTTTTGGATCAGCGGCATCAGCAGCGGAGTGAGCAGCAGGATGGCGGGCACGATGTCGAGCACCGTGCCCAGCAGAAACACCAGGGCGTTGAGCGCGAGCATCAGCAGCAGCGGGGAGCCCAGCAGCGGCGAGAGCAGGCCGGAGATCTGCGCGGAGACGTTGGCCGCTCCGATGAGCCAGGTGGAGACGAAGGCCGCCGCCACCAGGAACATGAGCACCGCCGAAAGCCGCCCCACCTGGACGAACACCTCCACCAGCCCCCGCCCGTCGATTTCGCGATAGACCACGCCGCCAACGAACAGCGCGTAGGTCGCCGCCACCGCCCCCGCCTCGGTGGGCGTGAAGGCCCCGAGCCGGAGGCCGCCGAGGATGATGACCGGCAGGCCCAGCGCCCACCCGGCGCCGAGCACCGCCTTCAGAAGCTCGCCGGGCTCCACCTTCGGCAGCGGCTCGGGATTGTCGCGCCGGGTGGTCCACCACCATGCCGCAGCCAGCGCGAGGGCGAGCAGGAAGGCGGGCACGATGCCGGCGGCGAACAGCTTGGTGATGGAGACGTTGGCGGTAATGCCGAACAGCACGAACGGCACGCTGGGCGGAAAGATCGGCGCGACAAGGCTCGCCGCGGCGACGAGGCCGGTGGAAGATTCCACCGAATATCCTCCCCTGCGCATCATGGGCAGCAGCAGCGCTGCAAGCGCGCTCGCGTCGGCGATGGCAGAGCCCGAGAGCGAAGCGAGAAAAAGGGCCGCGACGATCACCACATAGCCGAGCCCTCCCCGCACGTGCCCGACGAGGGCCAGCGGGATAGCGACGATGCGGCGCGACAGGCCGCCGGCGTTCATCAGCTCCCCGGCCAGGAGAAAAAAGGGCACGGAAAGCAAAGCGTAGTTGTTGGCGCCGTTCAGCAGGTTCTGGGCTACGATCTGGCCGTTTAGCATGTCGAGCTGGATCATCAGCGCGACACCGCTCGCCAGCAGCGCGAAAGCGATGGGCGCGCCGAGCAAGATGGCGGCCGACAGCGAACCGATGAGAACGAGGAGGCTCACAGGGCGCCCTCCCGCTCCAGTGGCGCGGCCAGCGGCGCCGACGGGCTTTCGCGCAGCACGAGATGGGCAAGCTGGGCCAGCAGCACCACGATGAAGGCACTTCCGCTCACCAGACCGGCCGCATAGAGCAAAGACAGGCTCAGGCCCGAGACCGGCAATGAATTGACGAGGTTCACGCCCACCTGCACCCAGCTTCCCCACACGAGAAGCACCGAGACCCCCAACATCATGAGCTTGGAGATGACAGCAGCGGCGAACTGCACGCCGCGGCCGTAGGAGGCGAGCAGCTCGATGCCAAGATGCTCGTTGCGCGCCAGCGCCGCGATAGCGCCGAGAAAGGTGGTCCAGACCAGGAGCAGCACGGCCACCTCCTCCGCCTCGGCGATCCCGGTGTCGAACGCATAGCGCAGCCCGCAATTGGCGAACACGAGGCCCAGCATGGCGGCAAGGCCTGCCGCGACGAGAAGCTCGATGGCGCGAACCAATCGGTCAGTTAAGGGCCTGCGTGCGGTGAGTGGCTGGGTCATGGCGGCGCCGCGGATGGGAGAAGATGACCCGGCCGCATCATGCGGCCGGGCGTCGGGTCACTGGTTGCGGATGCGCTCCAGCTCGGCATAGACCTTGTCGATGGTCTCCTGACCGATGGTGCCGGAATATTTCTCGATCACCGGCTGGGCCGCCGCCTTCAGGCGGGCGCGCTCCTCGGGTGCGATCTCGTTGATGGCGATGCCGGACTGGCGCAGGGCGGCGAGCGCGGCCTGCTCGTCCTTCTGGGACTCGGCGCGCTGATAGGTGCGGGTCTCCGCTGCCGCCTCCTGGAAGATCTGCTTCTCCTGCGGCGAGAGCTTGTCCCAGAAAGGCTTGCCTGCCAGCAGGATGAGCGGGTGATAGGAATGATAGGAGAGGCTCAGATATTTCTGCACCTCGTAGAATTTGGCGTTGTAGATCGTGCTGATGGGATTTTCCTGCCCATCCACCGCACGGCTCTCCAGCGCCAAGAACAATTCGCCGAACGGCAGTGCCACAGGAATCGCCTTCAGGGTCTTCACCAGATCCACCCAGACCGGGCTCTGCATCGTGCGGATCTTGAGGCCGGCGAAGTCCTCCACCCTGGTGAAGGGGCGGCGGGAGTTGGTGAAATGCCGCCAGCCATTCTCCAGCCAGACGAGGCCGACGAGGTTCTTCTCCGGCAGCTTGTCGAGCAGGTCCTGCCCCACCTGGCCGTCCAGGAAAGCGTAGGCCTCCCGCGTCGAGGAGAAGAGGAAGGGGAAGTCGAAGATGCCGAATTCCTTCACCGTTCCCACGAGCGTCGAGGGCGCGGGTACGGCGATCTCCTGCACGCCGCCCTGAAGGGCGGCCTGCTGCTGCACGTCGCTGCCGAGCACCGCATTGGGGAATGTATCCACCTGTATCTTGCCGCCGCTCTTTTGCGCGATCTGCTCGGCGAAGAAGCGGGCGCCCTTGCCCTGCGCGGAATCCACACTGAGCGTGTAGCCGAAGCGCACCTTACGCTCGGAAATGCCGTCCTGCGCGAAAGCCTGGAGGGCAAGCAGGGAGAACGCACCGGCAAGGCCGGCACGGGCGACAGTCTTCAACATGGTCTTAACTTTCGGTCTTGGGGCGGTCTTAGGAGGCGAGGACGCGGCGTCCTCCGCCCTCCAGGATGAGGTCGTTCTGGGGCTGGTGGACGCGGCTACAGAGCACGTCGCGATAATGCCGCTCCAACGGGTTCACCCGCGTCAGCCCGTGATTGCCCGTGGTACCAAGCGCCTTCTCCACTGCGGCGATGGCATTGGTGGTGACGGTGTATTTGACGAGTTCCGGATTGACGCCGGCCGCGGCCGGACCGCCGGAATCCAGTAAGGCCGGGACGTGCTCCAGCAGCGCATCATTGGCCTGGAGCAACGCCTCGATTTCCCCTACCACTGCCTGGATGCGCGGCACGCTGGAAAGCGGGCGGGCAATGTTGCTCGGGGTACGGGCCTTGAGGAAACCGACCAGCCAGTCCCGCGCCGCCTGGGCGACGCCGTCATACATGCCGGCGAGCATGAGCGGGAGCCAGGCGTTGCGGCCCACATCCGCCACCACCCAGTCTTCCGGCCGGCGCAAGTCCACCGCATGGTCGGCGGGGATGAGCACGTCCTCCAGCACAACGTCGTCGCTGCCCGAGGCGCGCAGGCCGAGATGATCCCAGGTGGGCACGATGGAGACGCCCGGCGCATCGAGCGGCACGAGGAATTCGCCGACGCGCGGCTTCTCTTCGTCGGTGGCGCCCCAGACGATGCCCCAGCGCAGGGCCGGCGAGCCGGTGGAATAGAGCTTGCGCCCCGAGATACGCCAACCTTCCGGCACGCGACGGGCGACGGTGGCGGGAAGGCCGCCACGCACCGGGCTGCCCAGGGCCGGCTCGACCCGCAGCGCGTTGATGAGCGCCCCGTCCTTCACCGCCGCCTCGAACACGCGGGCGCGGATATGGGCCGGCCATGTACCTCCCTTAGCGATGGCACGGTGATGCAGCATTTGCATCAGCAGCACGAGGGCAGTGGAGGGATCGCCCGCGCCGATGGCGCGCACCACCGCCACAGCCTCATGAAGCGAGACGTCGCGCCCGCCGAACTCGCGCGGCACGGCCAGCGCCAGCAGCCGGTTCGCGTGAAGCGCGGCGATATTCTCACGGGAGAAGCGGCCCTGCCGGTCACTCTCCGCTGCATGGGCGGCGAACTCTCCCCTAAGTCGCTGAGCCTTTTCCAACGGCGACAATCCGCTGGGTGAGGGGACCACCAAAGTGAGAGCCGTCATAAGCGGACGCCTGGGAGGCAAAAGCTGACAAGTGAGCACGTCATGGCGTGGAACCTCGAACCGGAGCTGTCTCTTTCTAAAGATCTGAACTTATTCTATTGATTTAGTCAACATACAAACTAAGAGAGCGTAAGGGCTGCGCCGTCGCGGCGCCTGCCGGCATATTCGGGATGAGCGCTACGACTAGCCAAACACCCGAAAGGGCGCATTCCCACGTTCACCATAGGGTCAAATATAATCGGCTAATGCCTCAATATTGGCTCGGTGGATATCTCGAACCGCCGCGAATGTATGTAGCGAGCACCGCTCGCATAAACTCCACAACCACGCGCTCCCGCACGTACAGCGCACGTGAATACTGGACTGGTATGGAGAATTTATCGCGATCTTTGCAGCCGCGGGTGCACTGCGCGGATCGGACGGCCTGCCATCACCAGGTCTGTCCGAGTCCCAAAAGGCTCAGCACGTCATGCCGAAGGTCCGCCAGCCTGGGATCGCCGCGGTGACGCGGATAGGACAGATCCACCTGAACCTCCGCCTTGATGCGGGCCGGACGGTCGCTGAAGATCACCACACGCTGGGCCAGGAAAAGAGCCTCCTCCACGTCGTGGGTCACAAGGAGTGCGGTGAAGCCAGCCTCCTGCCACAGGCGCACCAGCTCGGCCTGCATGGTGATGCGGGTCAGCGAATCGAGCTTGCCGAGCGGCTCGTCCAGAAGCAGCAGGCGCGGGTCGTTCACCAGCGCGCGGGCGAGCGCGGCGCGCTGCGCCATGCCGCCGGAAAGCTGACGCGGATAGGCCGCGCCAAACCCAGAGAGGCCCACAAGGTCGAGGGCCGCCCCGATCCGGTCGCGCTGGCTGCGCAGCAGGCCCCGCGCCTCCAGCCCCAGCGCTACGTTCCCGGCCACCGTGCGCCAGGGATAGAGGGTGGGATCCTGGAATACCAGGATGCGCGCAGGATCCGGGCCGGCGATCGGCGCGCCATCCACGATCAGGCGGCCCGACGTGGGCTCGTCCAGTCCGGCGAGCAGGCGCAGCAGGGTGGATTTCCCGCACCCGCTCGGCCCGAGCAGGGCCACGAACTCACCCGGCGCGGCTGAGAAGCTGACCTGCCACAGCACCGGCAGAGGCGCCTTCTCCAACTCGAACTGGTGGCTGACCTCGTCCACCTCCAGGCGGACACCCGCGGTCTCAGGCACGGGAATCGCACGGGCGGCGGCTACCATCGGACCAACTCCTTCTGCCAGGCGAGCAACCGATCGCGAACTCTGAACAGCAGGGTGACGAGGCCAGAGCACATCACGGCCATCACCAGCAGCGCGGCGTACATGTTGGCATAGGCGGCCCACCCCTGCGCCCATTGCAGGTACCAGCCGAGCCCGGCCTTCACGCCCAGCATCTCAGCCACCACCAGCACCGCGAAGGAGGCGCCCAGCCCCATGAACAGGCCTACGAAGACGTGGGGCAGCGCGGCGGGGATAGCCACCTTCAGCACCAGGAAACGCTGGCTGGCGCCCAGCGTGCGGGCGATGTCGTAATAGTCCTTGTTCACGCTGGCGATGCCCGACCAGGTGAGGATGGTAACGGGAAAGCCGGTGGCGAGCGCGATGAGGAAGACGCTGGCGCTCCAACTCGAGGGGAACAGGAAGAAGGCCACCGGCAGCCAGGCGGTCGCCGGCAGCGGGCCGATGAAGCGCAGCACTGGATGGGCCCAATATCCCACCGCCCGCCACCAGCCGATGGAGACGCCCAGCACAATCCCCGTAAATGCGCCGATGAAATAGCCCCAGGCCAGCAGCTTCACCGAATGCACGACGGAAAGGCCGAGCTTCGGCCAGTCTTCGAAATAGACCTCCACCAGCGACTGGGGCGGCACGAAGAAGGGGCGCGGCAGCAGGCCGAGCTTCGCGGTCACCGCTTGCCAGGCGATGAAGCCGAGCGGCAGGGCCACCAGCCAGGGGCCCCAGACACGCAGCCGCGCGAGGCCAAATGCCGGCACGAGGAGCGCGGCCAGCGCGATCAGCAGCCCCACCGCTCCGAGTCCATAGGCGAACTCGCGGGTGAAGCCGAAATCGTCGATGTCCGGCACGAGGCCGGTATAGGCCCCCGCCGCGAGCCATATGGCTGCGGCAAGTAGGCCCATGAACCAAATGCCCGTCTGCCGGGCCGCCCGGCCGCTGGCGGCCGGGGCCTGCGGCAAGGCTGGGGATACCGTATCGAACGGCTGGTCGGTCATGGGCCGGCCCTCAGCTCGCGAACACGTCGAAATAGACCTTTTCCGCGAACTTCTGGGAATCGGTGTTCTTCCGAAACACCTGCACCAGCTTGAGTTCATCGGCATAGGCTGCGATTTCCTTCTTGAGATCCGCGCCCGTAGCCTGATGGTGGTGGGTGTGGCTCTTCAGCATCGCGGTGAGGTCCGCAATCGAGCCCTTGCCGCCATAGTCCGCGAAGCTCTTGGCGGCAAACTCGGGATCGACCGCCACCAAATGCCCGCCCGCCAGCACTGCCTTGGTCAGCGCGGCGGCGGTCGCTTTGTCGTCGCGGATCAGGCTGCCGCGGATGGCGAGCACGCAGCAGGAGCGCTCGGCATATTTGCCGGTGAGGTTGGACGCGACCTCGACCAGGTCACCCTTGCCCTCCTTGAGGAAGATCCAAGTGCGCGGGTCGTTGTCGGCCAGCGCCTGGGCCTCGCCCTTCTGCACCGCCAGCGGCAGCGCCTCACCGGGATATTGGCGCCATTCCACCTCGGTGAACGGATCAATGCCGTTCTCCGCCAGCAGGATGGAGAAGAAATTCTTGGCCGGGCCAGCCTGGTCGGCGATGGCGATAGTCTTGCCTTTCAGGCTGGCGAGTGTGGTGGTGCCTGCCGCATTGGACCCGATGAGCCGCAGGCACCCGCCATGGACGCCGGTGGTGATACGCACGTCGAAGCCCTGCTCCAGCGGCTTCAACCACCGCAACGCCATGCCGATGCCGGCGTCCGCCTTGCCGGTGGCAATGGCTTCCAGAAGCTGCTCGGTGGAACCGCCGAAATTCACAAACTCCACGTCGAGCCCGGCACGAGCGAAAAGGCCGGTATCCTTCGCCACGGGGGCGGATGCGGTGCAGATCGCGCTGGCGTTCCAGGCGAGCTTTATGGGCTTCAGCGGGCCGGTAACCGCCGCCGCGCCGTCGGCCGCCGAAAGGCAAAGCGGGAAGTCTGTCAGCGCGGCAGGAGCCGGCTTGAGCAAGCTCCCGGCGAGAACGTGGCCACCGGCTGCGCCCACCGGCAGGGCCGCACCTATGGCCGCGCCATAACGCAGGAACTTGCGCCGGCTGATGCGGCGCTGCTCATCCTTCCGATCGTCCATCATGTCATCCTCCAACCCGTGGTGGAGATAAGCTGATAAATTCGATTAAATAAGTCAATAATCATTCCGCAGCATGTCGTACGGCGCGGCGGTACTCCACCTCGCCCGTAATGGTCTGGGGATTTCTCAGCAGGTTGAGGATCGGGCAGGCCCGGTCCACCGCCTTTTCCAGGCTCGCAGCGGCCTCCGGCCCGGCGGGCGTGGAAACACGCACCGTGTAGCGGATATTATGCGGGAACACGGGAATGTCCGCCCGCGCCAACAGACTGCCGCGGCTGTCGATGTCGGCGGTGACCTCCACCTCCAGGTCATCCAGGGGAATCTGAAGGTCCGCCGCCTGGATCAGGAAGCTGTGGGTGAGGCAGCTTGCCAGCACGCCGAGCTGCAGCTCTGGAGAGGATGGCCCAAGATTGTACCCTGCGAAGTCGGGCGGGCTGTCGCTCAGCACCTGGAAATCGCGGATGCGGATTCGCCGCACGCCGCTGCGTCCCTCCGCATGGGCGGTGGCCGAGATCTGCTTCGGCCCCGCTTCCGGCGCTTTCAGCTTCTCGCGCAGGCCGGCAAGGGCCTGGCGCTTGTGGTCGAGATAGGCGTCGAGCGTGGTCATGGCATTGCCTCCAGCCGATGATGGTCAGGCGGTCCGTGCACGCCGCCCCTGGGCGAGATGCACGGCCAGCGAGAGGGCGCCGCAGAGCGCGAAATAGACGGCGCCGGTGAAGATGAAGATCTCGGTGGGATAGATCTGGGTGCGGTTGTTCACCTGCCCCGCCACGGTGGTCAGTTCCGGGACGTTGACGATGAAGGCGAGCGAGGTGTCCTTGATAAGCGAGATGAACACGCCCAGGAGCGAAGGCAGGATATTCGGCAGCGCCTGCGGCAGCAGCACGTAGATCAGCGCCGCCGGCCGCGAGAAGCCCTGCGAAAGTGCCGCCTCGCTCTGGCCACGCGAGAGCGCGTCGAGGCCGGCGAGCGTCGAATACATCACCGCTGCCGAGGTGAACCAGGCGATAGCGAGCACCACGGTGAGCGTGTCCGGCAGGTTGGCGCGGAACACGGCCGGGATCAGGAAATAGAGCCAGAAGATCACGAAGACTAATGGAATGCCGCGGATGAAGTCCGCCCATGCAAACAGCATCCGCCGTATCCAGCCCTCGGACAGCCAAGCGACCAGCGCGAGGCTGACACCGACGACCAGCGCCAGAAGGCCGGCCTCCACGGACATGATAAGGGTGAGCAGCAGACCGCCCGGCTGCCCTTCGAAAGCGCGGCCCCAGAGCAGATAGGGCAGATTATCGGTGATGACCGAGAAATCAGGCGCCACCGTGCGCCTCCGCAATCTGCACCGCAGCCGCGGCGGGTGCGGAACCCCGCCGATCCGCGGGCTTGGGCCCGAACGCCACCAGCGCCTGCCCCAGCACGAGGCCGAGCAGCAGATAGAGCACCGTGCCCACGGCGAAAGCTTCGAAGGCGTGGGCGTTGAAGCTCTCGATCTGCCGCACCTGATAAGTCAGTTCGGCGAGGCTGATGGCGCTCGCCAAAGAGGAGAGCTTCATCAGGTTGAGATACTGGGTCACCAGCGGCTGCCAGGAATTGGCGAGCGCCTGGGGCAGCAGGATCAGCCGCAACGTCGCGCCATAGCTAAAACCCTGGGAGATGGCCGCCTCCCTCTGGCCACTCGGCATGGCGTTGAGGCCGGCGCGCAGTTCCTCGGCGAGGAAGGCGGCGGTGAAAACACCGAGGCCCCAGGCTGAGGCGATGAATTCCGGCGCCAGCAGCACGTTGCTCACCGGCAGCACCGCCCAGGGATGGTCGCCCGTGATGTAGCTGCGGAAGGCCTGGGGCAGGAGGTTATAGGCGGCGAAGTACCAGAACAGGAACTGCACCAGGACGGGGGTGTTGCGGAACACCTCGATGACGGCGATAGCAAGCCACCGCAACGGCGCCACGGGTGCCACGCGCAGACCCAGCACCAGCACGGCGAGCAGCGTCGCGACGAGGCTGCCGGCGATGGTCACATAGACGGTCATGAGGAAGCCGGCGAGCAGCCATTGCCCCGGCTGGCCGGTGAGCACCCCGGCAAAATCGAAGGTGATGCCGCCCATCACGCCTCTCCCACGGCGAGCGGCGAGAGAAGCTGCTGAAGGAAGCGGCGGGTGCGCGGATGGGTGGGCGCGCCGAAGAACTTCTGGGGCGTGTCCAATTCCAGGATCACGCCACCGTCGATGAAGGCCACCCGGTCCGCCACCTCGCGGGCGAAGCTCATCTCGTGGGTCACCACCAGGATGGTAATGCCCGCCTTGGGCAGTTCACGGATCACCGAGAGCACCTCGCCGATCATCTCCGGATCGAGGGCGGAGGTCGGCTCGTCAAACAGCACGATCTTGGGCTCCGTGGCGAGCGCCCGGGCGATGGCGACACGCTGCTGCTGGCCGCCGGAGAGCTGGGAGGGGAAATGGTGCGCCTTGTCCGCCAGCCCGACCCGGTGGAGCAGTTCGCGCGCCCGCGCCTCGGCCTTGCCCCGCGGCACGCCGCGCACCTTGCGCAGCGCCAGAGAGACATTGTCGAGCGCGTTCAGATGGCCGTAGAGGTTGAACTGCTGGAAGACAAAGCCGATCTCCGTGCGCAGCTCCCGCAACCTGCGCCCGGTGAAGCCGGCCGTGGGCACGCCGTCGATGGAGATCTCCCCCTTGGAGATGGTCTCCAGCCGGTTGACGAGACGGATGAGCGTGGATTTCCCCGAGCCCGACGGCCCGGTGATGGCCAGCGCCTCGCCGCGGCCGATCTTCAGGTCGATGCCTTTGAGAACATGGAGCGAGCCGTGCCACTTCTCCACGCCCTTGAACTCGATCAGCGGCGCGTCGGACATGGCGATGCTCACTTCGACGCGATGGTGAAGGCACGGGCCTGGGGGAATTTGCTGTTCGGCCCGAACCAGGCGTCGTAGATCTTCCCAGCCTCCCCGCTCTTCTCCAGCGAGAGCAGGATCTCGTTCACCTTGGCGAGAAGCGCCGGCTGGCCCTTGGCGACGCCGATGCCGATCTCCTCGCGGCTCAGCTTCTCGGGCAGGATCTTGTACTTGGCCCGGTCCGGCGCCTCCGCCAGCAGGCCGCCCAGAATGGTGCTGTCCTGCGTGATCGCGTCCACCGAGCCATTGCGCAGCGCGGCGAGCGCCAGCGGGATGTCGTCGTAAGAGAGCACGCGGCCATTGGGGAAGCGCGTTTTGAGCTGCTGTTCGCCCGTCGTACCCTTCACCACACCGATGCGGGCGGCGGCGTAGGCGCCAAGCTGGTCGGAGGAGGAGGCCGGCACCAGCAGTTCCTGGCCGGTGACGAAATAGGGAATGGAGAAGTCGATCACCTGAGCCCGCTCCGGGGTTATGGTGATATCGGCGACGATGAGATCCACCTTGCCCGACTGCAGCAGGGGGATGCGGTTCGCCGGATTGGTGGCCACAAGCTGGAGCTTCACGCCCAGAGCCTTGGCGATGGCATTGGCGAAATCCACGTCGTAGCCGACGATATTGTAGGTCTTTGGATCCACCGAGCCGAAGGGCGGGTTGGAATCGAAAGTGGCGACGCGCAGCACGCCGGCTGCCTTGATGTCGGCAAGTTGGTCGGCGTGCGCGGGAACGGTGGTGAGCAAGAGGGCGCCACCGAGGAGGCCGAGCGCGAGGCGGCGGGAGAAAGCAAGCATGGCGAGTTCCTTGTGATGTGGGTCAGGCGCGCCGGTTCCAGGGGGCGCGGGCGAGCAGCAGTCCCATGCCGCAGAAGTCGGTGATGCCGGCGAAGACAAGTCCCGCCCCGACGAAGCCGGACAGGGCGATGAAGACCGGGTGGACCAGCCAGGCGAGCAGCACGCCGATCACCACCAGCGCGCCGGCGCCGATGCGCACCTGCCGCTCCAGGCTGATCACCTTGCGGGCGCCGCGTGTGACCGGATAGCCGGCGCCCTCCCATTCGGAGATGCCGCCCTCTACCACCACAACGTCGGTGAAGCCCGCCGTTTCGAAGGTGGCGGCGCCGAGCTTCGAGCGGTTCTGGGTGCGGCAGATCACATAGACCGGCCGCTCCTTGTAGATGATGCCCTCGGCCTCCAACGCGGCCGGGTCGAGGCGGTCGAGCGGCACGTTGCGGGCCTCCGGAATGTGAACCTCGGCGTATTCCGCCGGAGTGCGCACATCGATGACGGCGAGCCGGCCCTCGGCCGCGAGCCGCTCGCGCAAGGTGGCGGTGGAGATGATGGCCGCCATGGTCGCCTCAGCGCCTCGGGAGGGGCGTGCAGCGCCCGCACCAGCGCGTCCACGTCCTCGCGGGTATTGTAGAAGGCGAGCGAGGCACGCACCGAGGTCTCCACCCCGAACCGCCGTAGCGCCGGCTGGGCGCAATGGTGGCCGGAACGGGTGGCGATGCCCTGCTTGTTCAGGAATTTGGCGATCTCCTCGGTCTCCCGGTCCTTGATCACGAAAGACAGGACGCTCGCCTTGTGGTGGGCTGTGCCGATGATGCGCAACTCCTTCACCGTGGAGATGGCATCCGTGGCATAGGCGAGGAGGTCGTGCTCATAGGCCTCGATGGCCGGCAGCCCGACGCCCTCCAGATAGTCCACCGCCGCGCCGAGACCGACCGCGCCGGCAATGTCCGGCGTACCCGCCTCAAACTTCTCCGGGATGCCGTTGAAGATGGTCTTCGCGAAGGTCACGTCCTTGATCATGTGCCCGCCGCCCTGCCACGGCGGCAGGGACTCCAGCAGCGCCGCCTTGCCGTAAAGGATGCCGATGCCCGTGGGGCCGAACACCTTGTGGCCCGAGAGCACGAGGAAGTCCGCGCCCAGCGCCTGCACGTTGAGCGGGATGTGGGGAGAGGACTGCGCCGCATCCACCAGCACCGGCACGCCATGAGCGTGCGAGAGCGCGATGATTTCGGCGATGGGATTGATGGTGCCAAGGGCATTGGCGACGTGCGTGATGGAGACGAGCTTGGTGCGCCCGCCCAGCAGCGCCGCGAAGTGCTCCAGGATCAGCTCTCCCCGATCGTTTACCGGCGCCACCCGCAGCACTGCACCGGTGCGTTCGGCAAGCAGCTGCCACGGCACGATATTGGCGTGGTGCTCGATGGTGGAGACAATGATCTCGTCGCCCGGCCCGATATGCTTCTGCCCGAAGCTGTTGGCGACCAGATTGATCGCCTCCGTGGTGCCGCGCACGAACACGATCTCCCGCGCCTCCGCCGCGCCGATGAAACGTCTGAGTTTTTCGCGCGCGCCTTCGAACAGATCGGTCGAACGCTCCGCCAGCGTGTGGGCGGCGCGGTGGATGTTAGAATTGTGCCGCGCGTAATATTCGCTGGTCGCGTCGATCACGCTCTGGGGCTTGTGGGTAGTGGCGGCATTGTCCAGCCACACCAGCGGCTTGCCATTCACGTTCTGATGCAGGGCCGGAAAGTCGCGTCGCACCTTCTCCACGTCGAAGCCGGCAAGGCCGCCCGTATTGGATTTGCCCGCAGGTGTGAAAGCGGAGCGGTGGGGCACCGACCCGCCGGTGGGGTTGCGCGACGTGCCGGGGCTGAGGAAGTAGAAGTCCACCGAGGCGTAGGGGTCCGCCCCCGCGGGCGAATCCACCACCGGGATGCGCGACCATCGGCGGTCACCGCCGGAAGGCACCTGACCGGGGCGCCCGAAGGACGGGCTGTCCGCACCCGCCGCCCGCAGCAGGTCACCCAACGCCGGTATGGAATCGGCCGGCGCGTGCTCGGCAAGCGGCTCGATCACCGGGTGGACCGGCGGAGCCACGTGCGCCACTCCACGTGGATCGGCGCTCGCCGGCGCTGGAAAACCGGCACTGTGGGCATAATAAGGATGCGCAACGGGGGGCTCGGGCAGCCCCGGCGCAAGGCCGGCGGGCCCCAGCACCGAGGTCGGGATCGCCGTTTCCGACAAGGTGGCGCTGTCGAGCCACGGCAAGGCGGCGTTCGGCACCGGGGCATCACTGCCCCGGTCGAATTCGGCATAGATCTCATTGGCCAGACGGCTGATGAGCTTGGTCTGGAACGGATCGCCGGGCAGGTAGTCGGTGAGGGCGCCATCATAGGCACCCAGAGCGGCGCGGGTGTCAGGCGTAGTCATGATAGCGCCCGATCAGCACGTTATCGAGACGGGCGATGGCGTCCTCGATCAGCACCGCCGCCGAGAAATAGCGGGTGACGAGGTGCGAGGCGATGGAGTGCTCGTCCGTGCCCGAGTAGCGCACCGACAGGCCCGGCTCCACCTCGCCCGTGACGCCCACCTTCTGGAGGCCGACAACGCCCTGCTCATTCTCGCCCACCCGCAGCAGCAGGATGGATGAGGAGGCGACGCCGGTGGCAGGATCCACGGTGACAGGCACCTTGTCGCTCGGCACCAGCGGGATGCCGCGCCAGGTGAGGAAGGGCGAGCCATAAAGATGGACCACCACGGGCGGCACGCCGCGCCGCGTCGCCTCGCGGCCGAAGGCGGCGATGGTGCGCGGATGGGCCACGAAGAAGGCCGGGCGCTTCCACACCAGGGAGATCAGGTCGTCGAGATCATCAGGGGTCGGCGCGCCGCCTCGGGTGGTGATGCGAAACTGCGGCGCCACCTCGTGCAGCAGGCCGAACTCGGCATTATTGAGCAGCTCCCACTCCTCACGCTCCTTCACCGCCTGGACGGTGACGCGGATCTGCTCGCGAAGCTGATCGATCTCGTTGCTGTAGAGGTCGGTGACGCGGGTGTGGGTATGCAGCACCGTCTGGATGGTCGAGAGGTGGTATTCGCGCGGATGCTCCGCGTAGTCCACGAAGGTGGTGGGCAGCAGCGGCTCGCCCGCATGGCCGGACAAGAGCTTGATGGTGGGCTCGCCGAACGCATTGGTGCGCTTGCGGACCTCGGCATCCTTTTCCGTCGAGGCGGCGATGGCGTCGCGCTGATCAGCGATCACCGACACGTCGAGGGTGAGGAGCGTGGCGCCGGAGAGCGCCTTCACCGCCGGGGTATGGGCGCTCGTGCCGGTGAGCGCCTCCGCGCCGAAATAGTCACCCGAGGTGGCGAGGCGCTGGCGCAGCGACCCACCGAACGGCCCGCTGACCAGCAGTTCCACCGTGCCGGCGGCGACCACGCGCAGCTTGCCGGCGGATGCCCCATCCTCCGCGATGATCTCGCCGGGCGCGTGCCGGCTGACGGTGAACTTGCTCGCGATGGCGGCGAGCGCCGCATCGTCGAGGCCGCTGAGGGCCGGGATGTGGCGCAGGCTCGCGGGCACCACCGCGGGCGTCTCGCCGCCGACCTCGATGAGGCCGGGCTGTGCCACCACCACGGAACGGCGGTTGACGCGATAGACGCCGCCCGCCACGTCCACCCACGGCAGCAGCCGGTGCAGCCAGCGCGGGGTGTTCTCCGAGTTCTGGATAACGGTGACGCTCGCCGTCGCGAGGTTGCGCGCCGCGGCGGCGCTGACGCTCAGTCTCAACTCACTCATAAACCCGGTACTCCTCGGTTGAATGGCTGGAAGAGAGGGGCTCAGATGCCGTCGCCGAAGATCTGGTCCATGCTGAAAGCGGGCTGCTGGTGCTGATCCTGCGACCGCGCGATGACCTTCGCCGGCACGCCGGCAACCGTTGAGAACGGCGGCACGTCATGCAGCACCACGGCGGCCGCGGCGACGCGCGCGCCCTCCCCCACGATGATGTTGCCGAGCACCTTGGCGCCCACGCTGAGCAGCACGCCGCGCCCGATCTTGGGATGGCGGTCGCCCCGCTCCTTCCCGTTTCCGCCTAGGGTCACGGACTGGAGGATGGAGACATCGTCCGCGACGGTGGCGGTCTCGCCGATGACGACGGCGGTCGCGTGGTCGATGAACACGCCGGAGCCGATCCGCGCGGCGGGATGGATGTCCGCCTGGAATACCTCGGAGACGCGGCTCTGGAAGTTAAGCGCGAGGGTGACACGCCCCTGATCCCAGAGCCAATGCGCCACCCGGTACGCTTCAAGGGCGGTGAGCCCCTTGTAGTAAAGGAAGGGATCAAGGAAGCGGCGGCAGGTCGGATCGCGGTCGCGGATGGCGCGCAGGTCCCGGATCAGGGCCGCACGCAGCGTAGGTTCGCTCTCGAACGCGGAGAGGCTGAGATCACGCACCGCCATGCGGCTGAGGTCGCCACCACCGAGCCGCTGGGCCAGACGAAAGCAAAAGGCCGCGGCGATATCCTCCTGGTCGAGAATCGTGGCCTGGAGGATGCCCGCCAACAGCGGCTCCTCCAGGATGGCCGCCTCCGCTTCGCGGCGTAACGTGGGCCATACGGCGTCCTCGTCTGCCGGGAAGACACTGTCTGGCTTCGACTTAGTGAAACTCACGGCAGCCCCCTCGGACACCGATAAATCAACTAAATCTATCGAATTATCATAATAATGCGGAGTCAAGCGAATTGCATGTGACACTTGGGCTTTTTCCGCACCGCTACGATCGATTACGGGTGCTCGCCTGTGCCTGCAGGGCTTAGGCTATCGGTCCCTCGAGCTGCCGGAACGGGCATCGTCGCAGCTGCTAGACCGAGGCCGGCGAGCCGCGCGGGGTGAAGGCGGAAGCGCGCCCCGAGTGCCCGTTTTTCGGCAACCTTGCGGCGCAGGGACGTTTTGATGGCCTACTGCCCCTTCCGGCGGATCTGGGCTCTCCAAACGCCGGATTTTAGTTTAGTGAGGGTAGCCAATCCGTGTGCGCACCGTGTGCACTCACGCGTCGAAAAATTGGAAAAGGGGCGTATCGTTGCGAGAGACCGAGTGGCCACGACGAGACCCCACTTCCTGAAGTTACGAAATTATGTTGAAAAATCATTCATTTAGATTTGCCGTGGCGCCTATGATGGACTGGACGGACCGTCACTGCCGGGCGTTCCATCGCACGCTTTCAGCACGCACGCTGCTCTATACCGAAATGGTAACCGCCCCAGCCGTGCTGAACGGTGATCGCGAGCGGCTGCTAGGTTATTCGACGGCGGAGCACCCGGTGGCGGTTCAGCTCGGCGGGAGCGATCCCGAGCAGCTTGCGCGGGCCGCGCGGATCTGCGCCGATTTCGGCTATGACGAAATCAATCTCAACGTGGGCTGTCCCTCGGACCGCGTGCAGGGCGGCAATTTCGGTGCTTGCCTGATGCGCGAGCCGGAGGTGGTCGCGCGCTGCGTGTCCGCGATCAAGGCGGAGGTCGCCGTCCCGGTCACCGTCAAGTGTCGCATCGGCGTGGACGACCAGGACCCGGAAGTCGCCCTGGATGCACTGGCCGACGCCGTGATCGCGGCAGGAGCGGACGCGCTCATCGTGCATGCCCGCAAGGCGTGGCTGCAAGGGCTCTCGCCGCGCGAAAATCGCGACATCCCCCCGCTCGACTACGACCGCGTGCGCCGCCTAAAGGCCCGCCTGCCGCAGGTTCCCATTGCCCTCAACGGCGGCCTTGCCACGCTTGAGCAAGCGCAGGCCGAAAGCGCGGGGCTCGACGGGGTGATGCTCGGGCGTGCGGCCTATCAAAATCCGGAACTGCTGCTTGCGGTCGATCCGCTGTTTTATGGCGAGAGCGCACCGCACGCCGACGCCTTCGCGGCGGTGGAGGCCTTCGAGCCTTATATCGCCGCCCATCTGGACTCGGGCGGGCGGCTGCACGACATCACCCGCCACATGCTCGGCCTGTTTACCGGCAAGCCCGGAGCCCGCACGTTCCGCCGCCGCCTTTCCACGGAGGGGATCGCGCCCGGCGCCGGGCTGGAGGTGCTGCGCGCGGCATTGAACGACGTGAGACGGCCGCCCCGGCGCGCCGCCGCCTGAACGCTGGACAGGATCGGCAGTTCGGGCGCAGGTTGCCGCCCCGCCCTGCCGGCCCTGAAGGTCGCGCGCCCTCCCCTTCGAGACCGCCGTGATGCTCTCCTCCGTCCCCTGGAGCGAACTTGCCTATCTGACGCTGGCACTGCTGGCCGGTGGGGTCGTCACCGGCCTGCTCGCCGGGCTGCTCGGAGTCGGCGGGGGCGCGGTGATCGTTCCGGTGCTTTACGAGGTGTTTCGCATCATCGGCGTGCCGGAGGACGTGCGGATGCAATTGTGCGTCGGCACCTCGCTCGCGATCATCGTGCCCACTTCTCTCCTGTCCTATCGGGCCCACAAGGCCCGCGGCGCGGTCATGCAGGGCGTGCTTAAGATCTGGAGCCTGCCGGCGATTCTCGGCATTATTGTCGGGAGTGCCATCGCGGCTTTCCTCGACGGTTGGATCCTGCAGGCCGCCTTCGTCGTGATCGCCAGCCTGATGGGCATCAAGGCCCTGCTCGGCCGCGCCGACTGGCATCTCGGCACGCAACTGCCGGGCCGCACCGCGATGTGGGGGTACGGCTTCTTCATCGGCCTTGCCGCCTCGCTCATCGGCATCAGCGGCGGCGGCATTTCCAGCATCATTCTCGGGCTCTACGGCGTGCCGATCCATGCCGCCGTCGCCACCTCGGCCGGCATCGGCATGCTCATTCCCATTCCGGGCATCATCGGCTACGCGATCGCCGGCTGGCCCCATCTGCCGGAGTTGCCGCCCCTTTCGCTCGGCTATGTGTCGCTTCTGGGCTTCGCCTGCATGGCGCCGGTGAGCGCGGTGACGGCGCCACTCGGGGCGCGCATCGCGCATCGGCTGTCGCGCCGAACGCTGGAAATGGGCTTCGGCCTGTTCCTGCTGATCATGGCGCTGCGATTCCTCGTCGCCATCATCCTGGGGTGACGGCGGGCCAACCCGCGAGCCCGCCGGGCGATTGTCACCAAGTGCTGCGGAAACCCGCCGTGATGCTCCGATTGATCTCGCTTCCCGTGTCGGCCACCGTGGTTGTGAGTACCAGGGGGCCCACCAGGTTTTGCTGGGCGCTCACCGAAGGCAGCCAGGAGCGCCGGTCGCTGGCGACGGACGTGCCGAGGCTGAAGCGCGTTCCCGTCTCATGCACGTTGAGGCTGACGGACTTATCGCTGCTCCACCCTTCGCCGCTGGAGGCGGGGGCGACCGTGACGGCATAGCTGTCGCTGACCTGAGCGCTGATGTGTCCGCCCAGATCCCATTCGCGCGAGAAGCTCGTGCCCAGCTGGCTCTTGTCCTGAAGCGGATCGACGCGCACGTCAACGGCGCCCTTTTCCCAGAAGAAGAGGTTCGATACGCCCGGCATCTCGACCTTCGCCCAGGCGACGGCGCCCGAGGTATCCGACGCGTGCCACGGCAGATCGGAACGCGGCTGGACCGTCGTGATCGGAGCCGGAGCGACTGATAGATCGACACCGAACTGGGCGGCGCTCCATCCACTGAGCGCACCGGCGGCGGTTACAGAGGCGGAACCGTCGGCATTGGCCGTGCGCGATACGCGGGTGGCCACTTCCTGTGCTGCCGCAGGGGCACTGCCCACGGCCACGAGGATCAAGGGAACGCATACGGGTGCGATGGCGCGGGGCAAACGGGTTTGCGGCATGTCATCTCCGTCGATGCGGCAGAGCCGGCGCCCAAGGACGCCCACTCTCGCCTCAACTTCCAAACCCAGCCCACCCCAATAGGCCAGAGGTAGGTTAAAGGAATCTTCCCGCAGCGCAATATGGGCGGCTTCCCCATGCATGAACCGCATGTCTCGGCCCGTCGGCGCCCGCACGGCCAACTTGCTGCGAAGCGCTGGCGCGGCTATCCCCGCCCGAAGGAGACCAAAAATGACGCCACCCAGCGAACCTACTGCCGACGCCACCCACGCCCTGCTGCTGCGCATCGCCGACGCCCTGGAACGTCTCGCGCCGCCCTCTTTGCTGAAGCCCGATTTCGAGGCCGCGGACGCTTTCGTCTGGCACACCCAGCCGAACCGTTTCGAACCGGTGAAGCGCGTCAATCGCGTGGACATGGAGCTGCTTCAGGGCATCGACCGGGTGCGCGACCAGCTCGTGGACAATACCGAGCGCTTCGCGCGCGGCCTGCCCGCCAACAACGCCCTGCTCTGGGGCGCGCGCGGCATGGGCAAGAGCTCGCTGGTGAAGGCATCGCACGCCCATATCAACCGCACCGTTCTCGGCACGGAGGCCGGCGGGCGGCGGCTGAAGCTGGTGGAAATCCATCGCGAGGATATCGAAACCCTGCCGGTGCTGATGTCGCTGGTGCGCGGCTCGCATCATCGCTTCATCGTCTTCTGCGACGATCTTTCCTTCGATGGCGACGACACCACCTACAAGTCGCTGAAGGCGGTGCTCGAAGGCGGCATCGAGGGGCGGCCGGACAATGTAATCTTCTACGCCACGTCCAACCGGCGCCACCTGCTGCCGCGCGACATGATGGAGAACGAGCGCTCCACGGCGATCAATCCCGGCGAGGCGGTGGAGGAGAAGGTTTCACTCTCCGATCGCTTCGGCCTGTGGCTCGGCTTCCACAAATGCAGCCAGGACGAATATCTGGAGATGGTCGCCGCCTATGTGGCGCATCACAAGATTCCCATGGAGGAAGACAAGTGGCGGCCGCTGGCGCTGGAATGGGCCACCACGCGCGGCTCACGCTCGGGCCGTACCGCCTGGCAGTTCGTGCAGGATCTGGCCGGCCAACTCGGCGTGGCTCTGGCGCCCTCTGCTGCCTGAAATCCATCTTTCCAAAGAAAAAGGCCGGTCCGAAAGGGCCGGCCTTTATTTTTTGAACCGTCGGCAAACTCAGTTGCGAGTGACGATACAGGTGCCGCCCTGGGCCTGGAGGGCGCTGCAGAGGTTGTTCGCCTCGTCGCGGGTCGAGAACGGACCGACCTGGGCGCGATAATAGATGCCCTTGTCGCCGAGATCGGCCCGACGGACCGTCGCCTTATAGCTGCCCAGCAGCTGCGGATAGCGACCCTGAAGCACCTTCCAGGAGCCCATGGCGTCGCTTTCGGACTTCTGCGACGACACCTGCACCACATAGGCGCCGTTAGCGACTGCCGCCGGAGCGGCCGAGGCGGTGGCAGGCGCAGCCGCCGGTGCCGCGCCGCCGGTGGTGGGCGTGGTGGTCACGGTTTTCGGCGCGGGGGCGCCGCTCGGAATGGGATTTTGCGTGGGGGCATAGGCCGTGGGCGCGATGCCGGCGGGCGGCGGCGCCGATACCGGCGCGCCATTCGGCACCACGCTTCCGTCAGCCCGCACCGCGAGGGTCTTGACCCGCTTCGGTTCGGTCGAAGGCGCGCTAGCGGCAGCGGGCGGCGCCCCCGCGCCTGCGGCAGCAGCCGCTGCGGCCGCAGCGGCATTCACGTCGACCGGCTGCTCCTCGCGCGGCACGACGCGCTCGGCGCCCGGCGCACCGCCCACGCGATCATAGATGAGCTTCTGACCGTCCGAGTTCGTCGTCGGAGTCGGTCCCGCGACCTTGGTCGGCGCATTGTCCGCCTTGATGACCGGCGGCGCTTCGCCACTGGAGGACGATCCGCCACTGCCCACCATGCGATAGGCGAACAGCCCCGCCGCCGAGGCGAGACCGATGCCGACTACCGAAGCGACCACGATCAGGGCCAGGCGGCCTCTGCGCTGGCGCGGTTCGGTCTCATAGACCTCCTCCGCGTGCGGCGGCATGTAGCCTTCCTCGCCATAGGCGGGGTCGTAATTGTCGTCATATTCGTCATAGCCGTCGCCCTGGGCGGCACCGCCATAGGCATAACCGGCCTGCGGATCGTCATCCTCGTCCGGATGGCGGGAAACAGGCGCCGGCTCGCTTGCCCGGGACGGGGCTGCCGGGCGCGGGTCGTAATCGTCCTGAAGCTGCTGCCGGCTTTCCGCGCGGCGCGACAGCGAGCCGTAGCCGAGGCGCACCGAAGTGCGGCTTTGCTCGGCCGCGACTTCCTGCTCCAGCGCATCCCAGCTGGCCTGCGTATCCTGAACCCGCGGATCCTGGGCGCGGGAGCGCTGCGTCACGTCCTCGCCCGGCACGCGCGAAAGCGGCTCGCCGGCCGCGTTGTCGCGGCTGCCTCGGCGACCCGGCTGCCAATCCTCGAACCGGCGCTCCACCGGCGGGGCGGAAAACTGCGGCGCCGGTGCGGGATCCGGACGAACCGTGCGGGCACGGGGCGCGGGAGCGGGAGGCGGCTGATCCTGGCCCATCTCTCCAAAATCGGCAAAGGGATCCTGATCGCCGATCAGGCGCGCCAACTCCGCCAGCGCGTCTTCGTTGCGCGGGCGGCCGGGAGCGGGATTCGCGGCCGCCGACGGCGCCTGACTGGCGTGCTCGTCATCGCGCCGGTAGCGGAAGCTGCTTTCGTCGCCCATGTGGCCTCAATCATGTTTGGTAGGACCGGATTTCCGCACCCCCCAAACCCAACCTTACGGTACACGGGTCGGAACGGACGACGCGGTCACTTCAATTCTTGAACGGCCTCAACCCCTAGTACCAACAACCCGGAGGCGAGCACCGCAGCCACGCCGTGAACCAGTGCCAGACGTGCTAAGGTCAATTCTCGATCATTCTCCATAATGAAGCGTAAATGTGGCAATTCATTTCCGCGATTCCACTGCCCGTGAAAATCGCTGGCCAAATCGTGCAAATAAAAGGCGATCCGATGGGGTTCGCGCGCGGCGGCGGCCTGTTCAACGAGGCGTGGCCAAGCGGCAAGGCGCGCGAGTAGACCCAATTCTCCCGGATCGTCCAGCCGCTCCAGCGGCGCATGGGCATAAACTTCCGCCGTTTCCGGCAAAGATGCAATCTGTTCTTTGGCTTTGCGCAGGATCGAATGGGCACGGGCGTGCGCATACTGCACGTAGAAGACCGGGTTTTCGCGAGATTGCTCGATCACCTTGGCGAGGTCGAAGTCCAGCGGCGCGTCATTCTTGCGGAACAGCATCATGAAGCGCACCGCGTCCCGGCCCACCTCGTCCACCACCTCGCGCAGGGTCACGAAAGAGCCCGCGCGCTTCGACATGCGCACCGGCTCGCCATTGCGATACAGCCGCACCAGCTGGCACAATTCCACGTCCAGGGTGGCCTGGCCGCCGGTCACCGCCTTAACCGCCGCCTGCATGCGCTTGACGTAGCCGCCGTGGTCGGCTCCCCACACGTCGATCATGCGGCTGAAGCCGCGGTCGAACTTGTCCTTGTGATAGGCGATGTCGCCGGCGAAATACGTGTAGCTCCCGTCCGACTTCACCAGCGGGCGGTCCACGTCGTCGCCGAAGGCGGTGGAGCGGAACAGGCTCTGCTCGCGATCCTCCCAGTCCTCGATCGGCGCCCCCTTGGGTGGCGGCAGGCGCCCCTGATACACCTCGCCCGAGCGGCGCAACTGCTCGATCATCAGGCCGACGCGGTCCACACCCACGGTCAGCGAGCGCTCCGAGAAGAACACATCGAATTCAATGCCGAGCGCGGCGAGGTCCTCGCGGATCATGACCATCATGGCGCCGATGGCGAAGCTGCGGAACATCGGGAGCCATTCGCTCTCGGGTGCCTCCACGAACGCGCCGCCGTGCATCTCCGCCAGTTCCCGGCCCACCGGCACCAGGTAATCCCCGGGATAGAGACCGTCCGGGATCTCCGCGGGCTCGCCGGTCGCGGCCTCGCGATAGCGCAGGAACACGGAGCGGGCGAGCACATCCACCTGCGCCCCGGCGTCGTTGATGTAATATTCCCGCGTCACCTTATACCCGGCAAAGCCAAGCAGGCTTGCAAGGGCATCGCCAAACACCGCACCCCGGCAATGGCCCACATGCATGGGCCCGGTGGGGTTCGCGGAGACATATTCCACGTTCACCGGCACGTTGCCGCCCATGGTGGAACGGCCGAAGTTCGGACCCGCGCGCAGGATGGCTGCGAGCACGACCGGCCAGAATGCCGCGTCCAGGGTCATATTGATAAAGCCGGGCCCGGCCACGTCCACCTTCGCCACGCGCGGCACATGCGCGAGCTGGGCGGCGATGCGCTCGGCAAGATCGCGCGGCTTCATGCCGGCGTCCTTAGCCAGCACCATGGCGGCGTTGGTGGCGAGATCGCCATGGGTCGGGTCGCGCGGCGGCTCCACCACGATGCGGCCGAGATCGAGACCCTCGGGCGTGCGGCCTTCCCCCAACTGACCCTGGCGGGCAAGCTCGGCGACGGCTTCTCGCACGTGATCGGCGAAGATCGCGTAGACGTTCATGGGGCATTCCAATGTGGTGAGAGCACGGGGCGCCTAACGCAAATCCGGCGTCAAGTCAAAGTAGCGGGCGTGCTGGTCCAGGGCGTAACGGTCGGTCATGCCGGCTATATAGTCGGCGACACGGCGGATCAGGCGGGGGGTGTCGGAGGGATCGATGTCGCGCCGCCAGTCGGTCGGCATGTCATCGGGGGCGCTGAGGAAATGGGCGAACAGGTCGCGCACCACCTGCGCGGCGTCGTCCATGGTGCGGTTGACGCGCTCGTGATGGTACATGCGCGGGAATAAAAATCCCTTGATCGCCACCTCGGCCGCCTGCACTTCTGCGGAAAAGCCCACCAGCGGCCGGCCGAGGGCGCGGACATCCTCGACACTGGTCAGGCCCGCCGCCACGGCCCGCCGGTCGGTCTCGCGCACCACATCCTCGATGAAGCGGGTGATGATCCGGCGCATCATCTCATAGGCGGTGCGGTTTCGATCGAGCCCCGGCCAGAGTGCACGGACCTCGGCGAGGGCGTCGCCCACCAGCGGCAGGGCGGCGAGATCCTCCAGCGCGAACAGGCCGGCGCGCAGGCCGTCGTCGATGTCGTGGACGTCATAGGCGATGTCGTCGGCGATCGCGGCCGCCTGCGCCTCCGGGCCGGCATGGCTCCACAATTCCAGATCCTGGGCGGCGGAATGAACGTTCACCGCATGGGGCACGCCGGCCGCATAGCGGCCGATCCCCCTGCCCTGCCGGTCGGTCATCGGACCATTGTGCTTGACGATGCCTTCCAGCGTCTCCCAGGTGAGATTGAGGCCGTCGAAGGCCGCATAGCGGCGTTCCAGGCGCGTGACCATGCGCAGGGACTGGGCGTTGTGATCGAACCCGCCATGGGCGTGCAGACAGGTGTCCAGTGCCCGCTCTCCCGCATGGGCGAAGGGAGGATGGCCGAGATCGTGGGCCAGGCCCAGCACCTCCGCGAGATCCTCGTCGAGCCCCAAGGCCCGGGCGATCGAGCGGGCCACCTGCACCACTTCCAGCGTATGGGTGAGGCGTGTGCGGAAATGATCGCCTTCATGAAACACGAAGACCTGGGTCTTGTGCTTCAGCCGGCGAAAGGCTGTGGAATGGATGACGCGGTCGCAATCGCGGCGGAACACATTGCGGCTGCCCTCCGGCTCGGGATGCAGCCGGCCGCGGGAACGCAGGGGGTCACTGGCGTAGGATACGCGCGGGGTCGATCCCAAAACCGCCATTACCACCCCTATGCCCTTTAATTTAAGCGCGGCCGCACTTAACTATCATGTCGAACACTGATCAACCGTCGAAGGCCGCCATGTCCAGCGCCGTGACACCGCAGACCGCTTCTTCTTCCCTCCCCGCCTCCGGCCCGTTTGTCGTGACCGACAGCGCGGCCCGCCGGGTTGCGCAAATCCTTGCCTCCGAAGCGCCGGAAAGCGCATTGCGGGTCAGCGTGGAAGGTGGCGGCTGCTCCGGCTTCCAGTATCGCTTCGATGTGACGCAGAATCGCGACAGCGAGGATCTCGTGATCGAGCGCGAGGGCGCCACCATCCTGGTGGACAAGGTTTCGCTCGACTATCTCGTGGGCTCGCGCCTGGATTTCGTCGACGATCTGATCGGCGCGGCGTTCAAGATCGACAATCCGCAGGCCACCTCTTCCTGCGGCTGCGGCACCAGCTTTTCGCTCTGACCCCGACGCGGATCTCAGCAGTCGCGCTCACGCTTCGGTGACAGCGGCCGCCGGTGGGCGCGCGTTCCGGCGGCGCAGCCAATTGGTGACACGCACCTCCAGCACCCTCTGGCTTGCCCAGGCGAGCGCGAGGCTCGGCGGCAGCGCGCACACGAAGAACATGGGCATGGACCAGTTCCCCGCCAGCGCCACCAGGCCGGATTTGTAAAGGCCAAGCTTCACGAAGGCCATGGCGATGGGATGCCACAGATAGAAGCTGTAGCTGATGGTGCCCATCCACAGCATGGCCGGCGTCCGCAGGATGCGGCCGAGCACGCCGGCCCCCGACGACATGCCGATGAACAGAATATAGGCCAGCAGCAGCGCGAGCGGCATCAGCACGCTGCGCCAGTCGGCGAACGTGACGAAGGCCAGCAGCGTCAGCTTCTTCGTCGCGGCGATCTCGATCACCGTGTGCCACACCGCCAGGAAGGCCACCAGCGCCGCCAGGGAAAAGCGCATCCCGATCCAGCGAGCAATGGGCGGCACCGCATTAAGCGCCACCATCACACCGGGAATGAACATCAGCGCCGGCGTGTGGATCCACAGCAGCGGCGCCGCAGCGGCGATCGGCAGCGCATAGCCCCAGCGGCCCACAAGCGCGCACAGCGCAAAGCCCGAGGCGCACACCAGATAGAAGGCGAACTCATAGCTCAGCGACCATGCCGCCGGGTGGATCAGCGGCACCGGGACGACCGGAGGCATGGCCAGGAGGTTTGCGGGCAGCGCGGCGATCAGGTCCATGGGCGGCACGCCCTCCGGGCGCCCGCCCGCGATGTTCATGACCAGGAAGATCACCACCGTGACCCACAGCACCGGGAAGATCCGGGTCGCGCGGTTCCACAGGAAGGCGGCTGCGCTGCGCGAGCGATGCAGCGACCCGATGATGACGATGCCGCTGATGCCAAAGAACAATTCGACCGAGTGGGACAGGCTCATCAGGGCGAAATGCAGAGGGCCGGAGGTCACCACCTGCGGCGCCGGGAGCGCCGAATTGATGACGTGGTAGAAGAAGATCATGGCGCAGAACAAGCCGCGCGCGCCCTGGATATTGGTATTCAGCGCGTGGCCCGACAGCGGCCCGCCCGATCGCTCCGGCGCGGAGGAAACCTGTGCCGTCTTCCCGTCCACGCCCGCCCCGCTGTCTCACCGCCCGGCGATTCTGTCCGTGCGCCCCCCGCAAGCTCCTAGCATCAAATACGGCACCGCAGCAGCGGTGCCGCGAAAATTCCGCTGCGCCGTTTAGTCCGGGCTTTTCAGGTGCAGTGGCCAGTCGCCATTCTGGCAGGCGAACATGCGTTCGGTGCGGGCGATGATCAGCAGGTCCGGCTTAAAATTATAGATGTCCGCATAATCGAAATCGCAGGCGCCGAACGTGGTGCGGCTGAAATGCATCCACCCGGCTTCGGACACGGGGGTATAGCCGAACAGAGCGGGCCAGATGTCCACCGTGTAGGAATCGCCCACCACGAGCACCCGCGGGCCTTCCTTGCGATAGCGGATGACATAGCCGTTGAAGCCGCGCGCCTCATGCTGGAGACGCAGGGCCGGGTCCGGCTCCTTCTTGATGCCTGGCGGCAGCCGCAGCTCGTAGTTCAAATCGGGCAAGGGCGGCGTGAGGCGCAAGGTGCGCGCGAGGTCGCCGACCGGCATAGGCTGGAGCGGCCCGACCACCTTGTTCACGTCGAGCTGCCAGTCCGGGTGCCCGGCCGCGGCGACGGTGGCGTTGAAGGCCAGAACCGCGCTGAGGCTGTTCCAATGGGTGTCATTGGGCAGATAGCGGCGTGCGTCAGGCGAGGCCCTGAGCACCTGGCGCAGATCCACTGCCGTGATCCCGGCTTTGGCAAGCCCTTGGAGCATGAGGGTGTATTCGGTGGTCTTCTTGGGCAGGTGATCCTGCCATGCAGGTAGATTCTCGGTATCCACGGACTGCGCATTGGGCGGCAGCGCCACCACCATCTTCACGCCATGGGGCGCGAGGTGGGAGTGCAGGCTCACCATCAGTTCCACGAAGCGATCCACCGCGCCGGTGCGCACCAATTGCCCGGCGGATTGCTCGGGCGCGCGCTGGCCGGACCAGAACATCTGCCCGTTGCGGCCGAAATAGACATTTTTCGTATCGGGGGAATTCACCGCGTTGCGAAGCTCGCGCCGGGCGATCGGCATGGTGGCGCGGAAGCCGAAATTGTCCTGGAGATAGAGGCCGGCAGCCTGAAGCTGCCCGTGCATGCGGCCAAACCAGCCGGCATCGGGCTTGGCGCCGCCGCGCCAGATGCCGCGGCCGAGAGGATCCGGCACCACATTGCTCAGCAGGAGGGCCACAAGGATACCCATGACCAGGATGCCCATGTAGCGGCGATACGAGACGAGCAAGCCAAAGCCTCACATTCACGGGTCAGGATGTCGGCGCCGAAGCCGCGCAGCGCGGTCTCCGAAACCTCAATTCACATGGGCCATCATCGGCACGAAGATCAACAATCCTCTGGTTTCCGAATGCAAACAGTGTTTCCCCCTGTGTAAACTGACTCAGTCGGGCGGCGCCGGCAGGTTATCCGGCCATTTATTCTTCAGGCACGGAAACAGCCGCTCGGTGCGCGCGATGATCAGCACATCGGGATTAAAATCCCGGATATCGGCGAAATCGAAATCGCAGGCGCCAGAGGAGAACCGGCTGAAGTGCATCCAGCCCACCTCGGCCACCGGAGTAAAGCCGAATAGGCCGGGCCATTGGGTGGCGGTGTAGGAATCGCCCACCACCAGCACGCGTGGCCCGCTCTCGCGGAAGCGGATGGCATAAGGCGTAAACTGGCGCGATTCCGTCTTCAGGCGTAGCGCCGGATGGGGCCGCTTGACCCAGGCCGGGTCGAAATTGAGGCGCTGGTTTTCATCGGCCAGGGGGGTCTTGATCCGCAGCAGGCGCGCAAGATCGCCCTGCGGGATCGGCTCCATCGGCCCCACGGCCTTGTTCAGATCCACCTGCCAGTCGGGATGTCCCGCCGCCACCATGGTGGCATTGAACGCGATGGCCGCGCTCAGATGGGTCCAATGGGTGTCGTTGGGCAGGTAATGGCGCACGCCCGGCGCGGCTTTCAGCACCGCGCGCAGATCCACGGCGGTGATGCCGTCCTTCTGGAGGTCCGCCAGCATGAGCGAATATTCGGTCGGGCGCGGGCGTACATATTTGTACCAGGTGGGCAGGTCGTTCACGTCCACCGTCTGGGCATTGGGCGGAATGGCGACCACGATCTTGGTATGCGGCAGGCGGTCCTGCATCGCCTTCATGAGGGCGACGAACCGCTCCACCGCATGCACGCGGTACAGCTGCCCCGCCGTCTGTTCCGGCGCACGCTCACCCGACCAGAACATCTGACCGTTGGGGCCGATGTAGAGGGTCGTGGTGTCCGGCGACCACACCGAGTCCCGCAGGGTCCGGCGGACCACCGGCATGGAGGCGCGGAAGCCGAAATTATCCTGAAGATAGAAGCCGAAGCTGCGCAGATTGCCGTGGAAGCGCTCGAAGAAGCCGGCGCCTTCGCGCGGCAGGCCGCGCCAAGTGTGGAAGCCGAGCGGGTCGGGAATGAGATTGGACGCCAGCAGCAGCGTCAGGATGCCCATCACCAGGGCACCCATGTAGCGGCGATAGGAGACCAGCAGCGCCATGCCTCAGAACCGATAATAGAGGAACGGCGTGCCCATTCCGCCACCGATCCACACCACGCTAAAGAGCATCAGAAGCGCGATCATCACGTAATCGCCCACCGCGAGCAGGGGCTTCATGGCGGGCGACCAGCGAATGCGCGGCCATTTCCACAGGCCGATGATACCGCCCACGACCAAAGCGGCGATGGACAGCGGGTATAGCCCGAAGCCGAACGCCACGCTGTATCCGCCCACGCCGTTGAAGCCGAACAGGCCCTGGAACATGGCGATGGCGCCTTCGAAGGTCTCGGCACGGAACCAGACCCAGCCCAGGAACACCGCCAGCAGCGTGTAGATGTGGGCGAACGCCGCCGGCATGCGCTTGAGCACCTTGCCGAGCCCGGCGCGCTCGATCACCAGGAAGGCGCCGTGATGGGCGCCCCATATCACGAAATTCCAGCTCGCCCCGTGCCACAGGCCGCAGAGCAGGAACACCGCCCAGAGATTGGCATAAGTGCGCCCCACGCCGCGCCGATTGCCGCCGAGCGTGATGTAGACGTAATCGCGCAGCCAGGACGACAGGCTCATGTGCCAGCGGCGCCAGAAGTCGGTAATGCTCAGCGCCGCGTAGGGAATGCGGAAGTTGCGCGGCAGCGTGAAGCCCACCATCACGCCGAGGCCCACCGCCATGGCGGAATAGCCGCCGAAATCGAAATAGATCTGGATCGCGTAGGCATAGACGCCGGTCCACGCCTCAAGGAGCGTCGGGTTGGAGGTGCCGTCGAACACGGCATCCACCATGCGCGCCACTTCGTCGGCGATCAGCACCTTCCAGGCAAGGCCGAGCGCGAACAGCCGCGCGCCCGCCGAGAAGCGGCCCCAGGTGGTGCGCCGATCCGACAATTGGTGCGCGACCAGCGAATACCGCACGATCGGACCCGCGACCAATTGCGGGAACATGGTCATGTAGAGAACGAATTCCCACGGGTTGCGATTGGCGCGCACGCGACCCTTGTAGATATCCGCGATGTAGGAAATGGCGTGGAATGAATAGAACGAGATGCCGAGAGGTAGGGAAATATTCGGATTGACGATATAGATGCCGAGCGGATGCAGAAGGAAATCAAGGTTCTCGATCAAGAAGCCGGTATACTTGAAAAATCCAAGCATCAGGACGTTGAACACCACGCCAAGAATGAGGAACCGCTTGCGGCGCTCGCCCCCGTTGCGATCAACTGCCAAGGCGACATAATAATTCACGGTGATTGAAAACAGCAGAATCAAAAGGTGCGGCGTGTAGCCGACCGAATAGAAGATGAGCGAGAAGACGACGAAAATGAAATTCTTCGTCTTAATCTGCTTCGCCGAAAAATACAGCAGCAGAAAGAGCGGGAGAAAATAGAATAGAAACTGAATGGATGCGAAGGTCATACGATCGGGGCCGGCGGGTCACGAGAAGAGGTCCGAAATGGCATCCTTTCGCCCGTCAGGCAAGCCTCAATCCTGGTTTGCGCGACGGCAGCTCTGCACTATCCTGCCTATTCTCTCGGGAGTGTGACCGATGCGTATCGCCACCTGGAACATCAATTCCATCCGCCAGCGTCTCGACCATGCGGTGCGCTGGCTCAGCGAGGCGCAGCCGGATGTCGTCTGCCTTCAGGAGATCAAGTGCCAGACCGAGGCCTTCCCGCGCGAGCCGTTCGAGGCGCTCGGCTATAACGTCTCCGTGCACGGGCAAAAGACCTTCAATGGCGTGGCCATGCTCTCCAAGCTGCCGCTCGAGGACGTGACCCACGGGCTCGCGGGCAATCACGAGGATGTGCAGGCCCGCTTCATCGAAGCCGTGGTCTCCACCAAAGGCGGCGCCGTGCGCGTGTGCTGCATCTATCTGCCCAACGGCAACCCGGTCGGCACCGAGAAATATCCCTACAAGCTCAACTTCATGGAGCGCCTGCACGCGTTTGCAGCCGACCGGCTCGCCCTGGAGGAGCCGCTGCTGCTGTGCGGCGATTTCAATGTGATTCCAAGCGAGGCCGACGCGGCGGACCCGGCCGCCTGGGTCAATGACGCCCTGTTCCTGCCACCGACGCGCGAGGCGTTTCGCGCACTCATCCACCTTGGGCTGGTGGATGCGGTACGGGCCACCTCGGATTCCGCCAAGCTCTACAGCTTCTGGGATTATCAGGCCGGCGCCTTCCAGCGGGACCTCGGCATCCGCATCGATCATCTGCTGCTGTCGCCCCAGGCGGCCGACAAGCTGCTCGCCGCCGGCATCGACAAGCATGTGCGGGCCTGGGAAAAGCCGTCCGATCACGTGCCGGTTTGGGTGGATCTCAAGATCGCGGCCTGACAGCGCCGCAGGCTGCGGGCCGGGAGCCGGGGCGAAACCGCCCTGCCCGCTCCTCGAACCGCCGCGATCAGCGCTGCGCGGTCTTCAGCCATTGCTCGAGATATTGCAGCGCCTGCTCGCGCTCCTCGGGCGTCGCCTCGGCGAAGGCGTCTTCATAGAGTTCGACCACCCATTTGTCCTGCGGGGCGGCGGCGCCATCGCGGGCAAGGGTCAGCCACATCAGGCCGCGGGCGCCCTGCCGGCTGATGCCCTCATCGCCCCGGAACAGCATGTTGCCGAGCAGCGCCTGGGCTTCATATTGCCCCTTCTGGGATGACAGGATGAGCCAGCGGGCGGCCTGGCGCGGATCGCGCGGCGCACCAACGCCGTCCAGATACATCTTGCCGAGCCGATACTGGGCTTCCGAATCCCCGAAATAGGATGCGGCATAGGAATACATGTCACGGGCACGCCCAGGGTCCCGGCGCACCGAGGAATTGGGAATGCCCTGGAGATAATAGCTGCCGAGCGCCACGAACGCGCTCGCCACGAACCGGGCCTGGGCGGTGCCGGGATAATCCTCGGCATGGCTGTTGGCGACCCGGCTGAAATATTCGAACGCCTTGATGTCGTCGCGCTTCACGCCGTCACCGTCGGCATACATGCGGCCGAGCTTCCATTGGGCGGCGGGGTGCCCCTGGTCGGCGGCATAGCGCAGCGCATCGACGCCCTTGGCCGTCTGGCCGAGCCGCAGTGCCTGCGCCCCGGAGCGGAACGCCTCGTCCACCGGCCGCACGCCGGGGGTGCCGGGCACATCGGCCGGCGGGGTCAATTGCTCGGGCACGGTGTGATCGGACTGGGCATTGCCATCGAACGCGAGCGCGGGGCTCGCCAGCACGCCGCACAGCATCAGCGCGGCCGCGAACGTCTCCCGATAGGGCCGTTTCGCGGGCCGGAACATGCAACCGCCGCGCCCCATGTGGGACGCGCGACGCTTCAGCAGGGAGCGGCTCTTGCTAACCATGATTGAGGAAAGGTGCCATGACGTGGGGGCGAGATCGGGGCCGAGCCAAGGCCAAGCCGAGGATTCTCCTGGGCGCCCCTGCGCTTCTGCCGCAATCGATAGACCGCAGACGGCCTTATGCCCTGTCATCCGGGATCACCCTCGACGTGGCAGCCGGGAAGACTTTCCAAGCAACTGAACGCGCCACGTGCAGGCGTTCGATTACACGCCGTTTTGTGGCGGCTTCACGGCGCAATGTGCCGCGTGCGCGATTGGCGGTTTGAATGCTTCTGAGTGTTGCTTGGCTGTCACAGTTCCGGCCCGGGTGCGCCGGGCCGGAACTTGGCTCAGGCGGTGCGCGACAATTGCGCGATGGCGGAGAGAACCTTCGCCTTGCGCGCCAGATATTCCTCGCGCTTCTCGCGCTCGGCCTCGACCACCTCCTCGGGCGCCCGCGCGACGAACGAGGCGTTCGAGAGCTTGCCGTCGATCCGGGCCACTTCCTGGTCCAGCTTGCCGTCTTCCTTGCGCAGACGGGTCAGCTCTTCGGCGAGATCGACGATACCGGCGAGCGGCAAGGCGGCCACTTCCCCGCGCACCACCATCTGCACGGACTCGCCCGGCATGGCGTCGGCGAACGTGATGTCGGAGAGCCGCGCCAGCCGGCGGATGGCGTCGTCCCACACCTTGGCGCGCATTTGTGTGGCGGCGGAGGCTTCCACCAGCACCAGCGGCACCTGCGCGCCCGCGGGCACGTTCATCTCGGCGCGCACGGAGCGCACCTCGGTGATGAGATCCACCGCCCAGCCCACCTCGGCCTCAGCATCGGGCGCTTCCAGGCCGGAGAGGTCGGGCCAGGGGGCAAGGGCGAGCAGCCCTTCGCGCGCCGGCCCCTGCTCGCCCGTACGCGCCCACAATTCCTCGGTGAGGAAGGGCATGAAGGGATGCAGGAGCTTCAGCGCCACATCGAGCACGAAGGCCGTGGTGGCGCGGGTCTCGCTCTTGCCCGCCCCGTCGGGGCCGGCGAGGACCGGCTTGGCCAGTTCCAGGTGCCAGTCGCAGAACACGTTCCAGATGAAGCGATAGACCGCGCCGGCGGCATCGTTGAAGCGATAGGCGGCGAGCGCCGCCTCAAGCTCGGCCGTGGCGCGCGCCGCTTCGCCGATGATCCAGCGGTTGAGCGTGCCATCCACCTTCGCGGGATCGAACCCTTCCACCCGCTCGCAGCCGTTCATCTGGGCGAAGCGCACCGCGTTCCACAGCTTGGTTGCGAAATTGCGGTAGCCCTCGACGCGCGAGGTGGCCAGCTTGATGTCGCGTCCCTGGGCGGCCATGGCGGCGAGCGTGAAGCGCAGGGCATCGGCGCCGTACTGGTCAATGAGGTCCAACGGGTCGATCACGTTGCCCTTGGACTTCGACATCTTCGCGCCCTTCTCGTCGCGGACGAGGGCGTGGATATAGATGTCCTTGAACGGCACGTCGGGCATGAAATGCAGGCCCATCATCATCATCCGGGCGACCCAGAAGAAGATGATGTCGAAGCCCGTCACCAGGACCGAGGTCGGGTAGAATTTGGCAAGCTCCGGCGTCTCGTCCGGCCAGCCCATGGTGGAGAAGGGCCAGAGCGCGGAGGAGAACCAGGTGTCCAGCACGTCCTCGTCGCGGGTCAGGAAGGCGGCGCGCTTCTCCGCGTCGTCGATCAGCGCCTGAGCTTCTTCGCCGGTGAGGTTTTCGGCGGCCACGTTCTTGGCCAGCGCGGCTTCAAACGCCCGGTCTTCGTCCAGTTCCACGAACACATTGCCGAACGGGTCGTACCACGCCGGAATCTGGTGGCCCCACCAGAGCTGGCGCGAGACGCACCAGGGCTGGATGTTCTCCAGCCATTCGAAATAGGTCTTTTCCCAATTCTTCGGCACGAAGCCGGTGCGCCCTTCGCGCACGGCGGCGAGCGCCGGCTGGGCCAGGGTCTTGGCGTCCACATACCATTGGTCGGTGAGCCACGGCTCGATCACCACGCCCGAGCGGTCGCCGTGCGGCACCACGTGCGGATGCGGCTCCACCTTTTCCAGCAACTCCAGATTGGTCAGAAGCTCGACGATCTGCTTGCGCGCGACGAAGCGGTCTGTGCCGTTCAGCAGGGTGAGCACGCCGCCGAAATCGGGATCGTCCACATAGGCCTCGCGGCGGGCGGCGAAATCATCCTGGATGCCCGACACGTCGATGCGCGCCTCGGCGTCCAGGATATTGATCATCGGCAGATGATGCCGGCGGCCCACCTCGAAATCGTTGAAATCGTGCGCCGGCGTGATCTTCACCGCGCCGGAGCCCTTTTCCGGATCGGAATACTCATCCGCCACGATGGGAATGCGCCGACCGACCAGCGGCAGGATGACGAACTTGCCGACGAGGTCGGCATAGCGCTCGTCCTCGGGATGCACCGCGACCGCCGTGTCGCCCAGCATGGTCTCGGGGCGTGTGGTGGCGACCACGATGAAACGGCCGTCCTCCCCCTCCACCGGATAGCGCAGGTGCCAGAGGTTGCCTTTGGTCTCGACCGGCTGAACCTCCAGGTCCGAAATCGCCGTGACGAGCTTGGGGTCCCAATTGACGAGGCGCTTGTCCTTGTAAATCAGGCCCGCGCGGTGCAGCTCCACGAACACCTTCAGCACGGCGCGGGAGAGCCCCTCGTCCATGGTAAAGCGTTCGCGCGACCAGTCGCAGGAGGCGCCGAGGCGCTTCAGCTGGTTGACGATGGTGCCGCCGGATTCTTCCTTCCAGGCCCACACGCGCTCGATGAAGGCGGCGCGGCCCATCTCGCGGCGGCCCGGCTCCTGGCGCTGGGCGAGCTGGCGCTCCACCACCATCTGGGTGGCGATGCCGGCATGGTCGGTGCCCGGCTGCCAGAGCACGTCCTTGCCGCGCATGCGCTCGTAGCGCGCCAGCACATCCTGCAGCGTGTTGTTGAGCGCGTGGCCCATGTGCAGCGAGCCGGTGACGTTCGGCGGGGGAATGACGATGGAAAAGCCGGGCGCGTCCTTGCGCTCGGGTCGCCCGCACCGGAACGCTTGCGCCTCTTCCCAGGCGGCCGAGATGCGCGTTTCCACGGCGGCGGGGTCGAACACTTTTTCCAGCATGCGCAAAGCTCCACGGGCGCGCCGCGCCCGGCATCGTGATCTTTAGACGTGCGCCTTAAAGCCGTACGGCGGCCCCGCCGTCAACGGGGCCGCCGCACAAGGGGCAATTCCGGGGGTGCGAAAGGGTCAGCGCGCGGTGCGCGACACCCGCTCGATTTCCGCGCGCACGAGGCGCTCGACGATGTCTGGAAGGTTGGCATCCAGCCATTCCTTCAGCATCGGCCGCAGGATCTCCTTCACCAGATCCTCGACCGTGCGCTCGTGGGTCGGCAGCACCATGTCACCGAGAGATTCGAAAGCCGCCGCCACCGCCGCATCAACAGCCGGGGAAAGCAGATCCTTGCGGCGCGGGGCGTCGCCGAACGGGCGCGCCGCTCCATCCGCCGCGCGCGGGGCGGCCGGACGGGTCACGCCGTCGGCCCGCGCAGGTGCGGGCTGTGCCGGCTGGGAGACGGGCGCCCGCGGGGCGGCACCGGAAGCGGGATAATCTGCCATGTCCTCATCCTCGCGATACGGCATGGAGGCCGCGCCACCGGTCTCATCCCAACCGCTGGCCGGATCGTCGTAGCGGTCGAGGCCAAGTGATACCGGCTCGGCAAAGGGATCGCGATCCACGGAATCACGCGAGGCGCGTTCCTGCGCGGCGACGGTTTCCCGGGGCGGCTGCGGGCGGGCTGCCATGGGCCGGGCATTCTCGGCGCCATAGGCATCCTGCCGGGAATTTTCCCCGCGCGCGTCCTGCCGATACGCGTCCGGCCGGGTGGGTTCGTGACGCACCGGCTCGTGACGCGCAGCCTCTTGGCGGGAAACATCCGAACGGGAGGCGTCTTGGCGGGAGGCGTCCTGGCGAAAGGCCTCCGGCCGCACCGCCGGCTCGCCGCGCCGGGGCGGCTCCGGCCGGGCGGTCGGGGCGAAGCGCGTGTCGTCGCCAAGCCCGCGGCGGGGCGGAACGTCCTTCGCGGGCGTCGCGGCCTCGCGCCGGGCGGGCGTATCATCGTCGGAGATGATCCGGCGAATGGAGGCCAGGATCTCATCCATGGAAGGCTCTTGCGGCTTCGGGTTTGCGGACATGTCTCGACCTCGGCCGAAGACGTCCTTCAAACCGCGCGCAACGCTACGATTGATCAGGGACGCCAGAATCGCACCTATTTTTCAACATGGCATCACGACGGACGCCGGCGATCAAGTCCGCCGGCGCATCCGGCTCATTTTCCGTCGGGCGTGCGCAGCCCGAACCAGCTGTCGCGAACCTGCTGATAGTGCACCTTCGGGTCGTAGACCGGAACCTTCAGGCCCAGCGAGACCGCATCCAGCTTGCCGATCACCGAGACCAGGGAATAGGCGGCGACAACCCGGTCGCGCTGCGCCTGAACCAGGGCCGACTTGGAATTGGTCAGGTCGGTCTGCGCATTCAGCACGTCGGTGGTGGTGCGCTGGCCCACGCGCCATTCCTCGCGGACGCCTTCGAGGGCGAGCGTATTGGCGGCGACCTGCGATTGTGCTGCTTCGATCTGGGCCTTGGCGGCTTCAAGCGCGCCCCAATATTGCACCCCTTGGGTACGGACCGCGTCCCGGTTCACATCCACCTCGATGCGGGCCTGGGAGAGATATTCCTTGGCCTGCCGGATGGCGGAATATTCCGCGCCGCCCTGATAGATCGGCACCGACAGGTTCAGCGTCACCGCCGCGCCGAAGGCCGAGTCCACGGACTGGCTCTGGTCGTAGGATTGCAGCACCTGCCCCTGCACGTTCAGGTTCGGCGCAAGGCCGCCCTCGGCCATGCGGACCTTGAAGTTCGCGGCATCCACCGCGAATTGCGAGGCGAGAATCGCCGGATTCTGCGTCAGTCCGGCGCCGATCACAGCGTCGAGCTTGGCCGGCAGGCGGCGCTCCACGGCGGTGGAGGGCGGCACCAGCTTGCCCGGCTCCACGCCGATCACCTGATGATAGACCGCGCGATAGGAGGAGAGGTTCGCGATCGCCTGCGCCACCTGATATTGCGCGCTGGCGACGCGCGCTTCGGCCTGGGCCACGTCCGTGCGGGTCACTTCACCCACGTTGAAGCGGTCGCGGGTCGCGCGCAGTTCCTGGTTCAGGGCCGCGAGGTTCTGCTGCTGCAGTTCCAGGAGCGCAATGCCCTGGATCACGTCCATGAACGCGGTCACGCCGTTCAGAAGCACGCTCTGCTCGGTGTTGCGCAGCAGCTCGCGCTGGCCCTTCACCTGCGATTCGGCATTGCGGGTCGTGTTGGCGGTGAGAAAGCCGTTGAAGATCGTCTGCGTCACGGTGAGGTTGGCAGAGCGCGGCACGAGGCTGCCCGAGGTGCTCAAACCCGCCGACTTGGAGCGCGCATATTCGCTGCCCGCGCTCACGCCGGCGGTAATGTTTGGCCGATAGCCCGACAGGGCTTGCGGCACGTTTTCGTCGATCGCCCGTGTACCGGCGCGTTGTGAATTCAGGGTCGGGTTGTTGATGTAGGCGGCAGCCAAAGCGGCTTCGAGAGTCTGGGCGGACGCATTCGCAGACCAAGCCGTCGCACTAAGGGCGGTGGCAGCGGCCAGCACAAGGATGCGTCGGCGAACATGTGTCGCAAGCGACATGAATATCTCCCCGACCGACGCGAGGCCGCACGACAAAGAGTGCGGCGCCTGACGCGCGGAACTTAAGCTGACCTTAACTGCCTGTCCGGTCGGAGGGAACCGACCGGTTCGATCCGTCGGCGCTTTTCCGAACGACCGCGGCAGATGCGCCACAGGTGGATCAGAAAGTGAAGCGCGGCGGGGCTTCGAAGCCGGCCAGCAGCGGCACGGCGGCGTTGAACACCACCCGCTCGCTCATGGCTCCGTTCACCTTGGTGAACACCGCCGCGCGGCCAGCGCCGCCACGGCCCACCACGGTGACGAGTCGGCCACCTTCCTTGAGCTGGGCGAACAGTGCCTCGGGCACGATTTCGACCGATCCATTGATGAAGATCACGTCATAAGGCGCCTCGGGCGCCCAGCCGGCGGTCAGCGGACCCTGGAAGGCGGCGACATTGGCCACCGAGAGGTCGGCGAGAATCGCGGTCGATTCCGCGATCAGCTCCGCATCATCGTCGAGCGCGACCACCTGCCCGGCCAGCCGCCCGAGAATCGCCGCCGAATATCCGGTGCCGACGGCGATATCGAGCACCAGATCGTCCGGCTGGATGTCGGCCAGCTGAAGCAGCTTGGCCAGAACCATCGGCTCCACCAGATACCGCGCGGGCGAACCGGGGCGGGAGGGGCGGATGACCAGATCGTCGTCGATATAGGCGAGCGACTTCAGATCCGAGGGCACGAAGCGCTCACGCGGAATCTCCAGCATCGCGCTGACGATCCGCGGATCGGTCACATCATTGGCGCGCACCTGGCCGTCCACCATTCCGCGACGCAATTCGGCGAAATCGATCATCTATGGCCCTCCGACCGCTGCCGTGACGGTTTAACCCTTTCCTGCAAGAGCCACAGACCTGCCACTTTTGCAAGTCGCCGGGACGCAGGCTCCGCGGCTTCCGTCCCGGCATTTCGCGGTGTTGTCAGCGCCTCACTTGGCTGCCGTATCGGCAATTCCAGCGATGGTGATCTGGCGGAAGATCACATGGTCGCCCACCTTGATCTTCTCGAACTCGTCCTTGCCCTCGGGAATCTGAACCGCGACCGAATTGCCGCCCGGGCCCTTCACGGTGACCGTGCGGGTGTCGAGCGCGACGGCGGTGACGGTGGCGGCGATCTCGCGGCGATCGGTGACGATCACGCCGGGACGCGCGCCGGCCGGCGCGCTGTCGAGCGTCTTCACGTCGGTGGGGATCGGCGTGCCGTCGTTAGGATGAACGACCTGGATCTCGGTCGCCTGCTCCATGCCGGCGATCACGGTGTCGCCCACCTTGATCTGCGGGAAGTTCTGCATCTCCTCGCCGGCCTTCACCGTGACCCAGTTCCCTTCCGGGCCCTCGAGGGTGATCACGCGGGTCTTGGCATCCACGGCGGACACCTTGGCGGAGATCGTGGTCTTCACCACGAAGGCGACGGTGAGAATCGGATCGGCGGCAAGGGCGAGCGTCGGCAGCAGAGCGAACGCGCCGACGGTGAGGAGTTTGCGCATATCCATGGGCTTATTCTCCCAAAAGCGTCCGCCTTCCTGCGAGGCGGAACAAGGCTGGCTTGCCGTATGGGGAGCCGGTGCGCAAGCGCCAAGCCTGAGCTTTCTCGTCGCGCCCTCAGCCCTTTCTCACGGGCGGCGCCGGGCGGCCCGGAAGGGTGCAATGCAACGCTGCCCACAGGGCCCCCTTGCCCGACGGGGCCGACTGCTTTAGTTAGCGCCGCTACGAGGCCACGTGGCGGAGTGGTTACGCAGCGGACTGCAAATCCGTGCACCCCGGTTCGATTCCGGGCGTGGCCTCCAGTTTCGTGCGCGGCACTTTGCCCTTATGCGATGCCCATCTCGCCCAGATGCGCGAAACTGAACCGCCGCTATGATGGCGAAGCATGGGCGTGGCACGCGGTTCGTGCCCGGAGATTTTGATGAGCTTTTCGCCGCTGAAGCGCCTCGGCGCCTACATGCAAAAAGATGAGACCACGCGGCTCATCCATCGCCTGTTCATCTCCGACGGCCGCCGCCACTGGAAGGGTTACGCAACGGCGTTCACCTTCATGGGGCTGATGGCCGGCTCCACCGGCGCCATGGCCTACCTCATGAAATCGGCGGTCGATTCGATCTTCGTGACCCCCACGGCCGAAGCGGTGTGGGCGGTGGCGATCGCGATGATGCTGCTATCCACGGTCAAGGGCATCTCCGCCTACGCCCAGTCCGTGACCATGGCCAAGGTCGGCAACCGCATCGTGGCGGACAACCAGAAGCGGATCTTCGACCGCCTCCTCGACCAGGACGTGAGCTATTACGCCGCGCGGCACACCGCCGACATCACCATGCGCTTTTCCATTGGCGCCAATTCGGCCCGCGACGCGCTGAACCTCGTCATCACCTCCATCGGCCGCGACCTGCTCTCGCTCATTTCGCTGGTGACGGTCGCGATCATTCAGGATCCGTTCCTCGCCATCGTCGCCTTGGTGGTGATGCCGATCGCGGTGATGGGCACGCGCAAGCTGGTGAAAAAGGCCAAGAACATCTTCAAGCGCGAGTTCGCGAGCGGCATCAAGCTGAACACCACCGCCATGGAATTCATCCAGGGCGTGCGCACGGTGAAGGCCTATACGCTGGAAACCATCATGCGCGGCCGGGTCTACAGCTATGTGGACGATGTCGAGCGCGCCTCCAACAATCTGATGAAGACCCAGGCCAAGTCGAGCCCGCTGATGGAGACCCTCGGCGGCTTCGCCATCGCCGGCGTGATTCTCTATGCCGGGTACAATGTGGTGGTGCTCAACAAGACCCCCGGCGAGTTCTTCTCCGTGCTCACGGCGCTGCTGCTGGCCTACGAGCCCGCAAAGCGACTCGCCCGCTTCAATGTGGAGCTGGCCGGCATGATGGTCGGCACGAACATGCTGTTCGAGATCCTCGACACGCCGGGCGCCGAACAGGAGCCGGCCGACATGCCGCTGCTCCCCGTCGGTCCGGGCCGGGTCGATTTCAAGGACGTGGAGTTTGCCTATCGTCCCGGCGAGCCGGTGCTGCGCGGCATCTCGCTGACGGCCGAGCCCGGCCAGACCACAGCCCTGGTGGGCACGTCCGGCGGCGGCAAGAGCACCATCATCAGCCTGATCGAGCGCTTCTATACCCCCACCTCCGGCACCGTCACCATCGACGGGCAGGACGTGACGCGGTTCAAGCGCACCTCGGTGCGCGCGGCCTCCGCTCTGGTCAGCCAGGATGTCTACCTGTTCTCTGGCACGGTGAAGGAAAACATCGGCTTCGGCCGCCCGGACGCCACCGAGGAAGAGATCATCGAAGCGGCCAAGGCGGCGCACGCCCACGACTTCATCATGGGCTTCGAGCACGGCTATGACACCCAGGTGGGCGAGCACGGCGCGCAGCTCTCCGGCGGCCAGCGCCAGCGCATCGCCATCTCCCGCGCCTTCCTCAAGAACGCCCCCATCCTGCTGCTGGACGAGGCCACCGCCGCGCTCGACAGCGAATCCGAGGCGGAAGTGCAGAAGGCACTGGTGGCCCTGCAAAGCCGCCGCACCACCATCGTCATCGCCCACCGCCTGCAGACCGTGGTGCGCGCCGACAAGATCTGCGTGGTGGACGGCGGCCATGTGGTGGAAAGCGGCCGGCACGAGGAGCTGATGGCGAAGCGCGGACGCTATTACAGCTTCTACCAGATGCAGTTCGCCCACGAGAACGAGCAGAAGGACGCCGCCGGCCAGGCCCCCGCGCTTCTGTCGGCCTGAAGCCTTTAGAAACAAAGGCTTGGGGGAGATACCCCCAGGCTTTTCACAAGCCCCGCGCAATTATCGCGGTTTATGTCTTCACAAGCCGGCACACGGTTGCTATATCGCCGGCCTCGCAAGTGAGCACCTGTTCCCCGGTAGCTCAGTGGTAGAGCAACCGGCTGTTAACCGGTTGGTCGCTGGTTCGAATCCGGCCCGGGGAGCCATCGCCTGCTAGGCGGTCCGGCCTTTGCGACATCCAGGCAATTTGCCTTTTCCCATTGGATTTTAAGAGCGTCCGCGAGCCGGGCCAGGAGCATGGCGCGACACGCGGGGCGACGACCCCTGCCCGCCGCAGCATGCCTTAGGCCGACGCTCGTCCGCGATGCTCCTGGCAGGTCTTTCGGGCTTCGGCGCCCAAGGCGCCGTTTGCCGCGCCCGCCATCACCGCACGATTTTCGGCGCGAGCCGCACGTCGTTGCGCGCCCCAAAAGGCTCAAGGCCGGGCGCCGCTGCACTTTGCCGCTGAATTGCTCAGCACCTGCCCATCATTTAGGCTTGCCTGACGGGCCGCAAATCTCATTATGTCTATACATGATTTAGGCGTGGGGATATCGCAGTGCAGGACTCCGTTCTGGCCTTCGATGACATCAGGCAGGACTTTCCGGTCCCCGGCCGAACCGGCGCGATGCGGGTCCTCGACGGCATCAGCTTCGAGGTACGGGCAGGAAAATTCACCGCGGTGATCGGCCCGAGCGGGTGCGGGAAAAGCACCTTGCTGCAGATGGCGGCCGGCCTGCTCGCGCCCACGTTCGGCGCGGTGCGCCATCGCGGGCACCAGGTGACGGGCGTCAACCGCGACGTCGGCTTCGTCCCCCAGCAGGCACAGCTGTTCCCCTGGAAGACCTTGGCGGAAAATATCGAGCTGCCGCTGCTGCTGCGCGGCGTGCCGCTCGCCGAACGCCGCGCGCGGGTGGCGGAAGCGATCCGCTCGGTCGCGCTGGATGGGTTTGACGATCATTATCCGAACCAATTGTCCGGCGGCATGCAGAAGCGCGGGTCGATCGCGCGGACCTTGGTCTACCGCCCCGACGTCATCCTCATGGATGAGCCCTTCGGTGCGCTCGATGCGCAGACACGCATGGTGATGCAGGCCGATCTCCAGGCCCTCTCCATGGAGGCCGGCGCGACCGTCGTATTCGTGACCCACGACATCACCGAGGCGATCCTGCTGGCAGACGACGTGGTGGTCCTGAGCCAGCGGCCCTCGCGCCTGCTCGCCCATATCCCCATCGACCTGCCGCGTCCGCGTGACATGTTCGAGCCGTTCCGCACGCCCGGCTTCGAACAGACCTACGAGCGCGTCTGGGCGGCCTTCAGTTCACAGGTCGCCGGCGCGCGCCGGCGGCATTGAGGCACGCATGAGCCACATGGCCGAATCCCGCATGCGAGACCCGCTCCAAGACCCGCTCCAAGACCCGCTCCAAGACCCCGTGCCCGCGGCTGATCCTCAGCTCGTCCAGGACCAGGCCGCTCGCCCGGCGCCGCGCACCGCCCGCCGCTATGCCGCCATCTGGGGCCAGCGGCTGCTGGTGTTGCTGCCGGGGATCCTGCTGATCGCGTTCTGGCAATGGGCCTCCGGCCGGCTGATCAAGGAGATCTATGTCTCGAAGCCGACGGCGGTGGTGGCGCGGCTCTATGAGCTGTTTTCCAGTGGCGAGATCTATCCCCATCTGTGGATCACCGGCCAGGAATTGGTGCTCGGTTATGTGATCGGGGTGAGCTGCGGCGTGGTCGGCGGCTATGCGCTCGGTCGTTCGCCGCGCCTCTCGGCCATCTTCGAGCCCTATGTGATGGGCTTCTACGGAGTCCCGAAGATCGCGCTCGCCCCCTTGTTCATCATCTGGTTCGGCATCGGCATGTGGTCGAAAGTGGCCCTCGCCGCGATCATGGTATTCTTCCTGGTATTCTATAATGTCTATTCGGGCGTGAAGGGTGTCGACCGCGAGCTGGTCAATCTCGCCAAGGTGATGGGCGCCAACGAGCGGCAATTGACCACCCACGTCTATTTGCCCGCCGCCGCGCCTTTCGTGGTGCTCGGCATGCGGATGGCGATCCCTTACAGCGTGATAGGCGTGATCGTGGGCGAGTTCACCTCCTCCATGCAGGGGCTCGGCCTGTTCATCCACGAGGCATCCGCCACCTACGACCCGGCCGGCGTGTTCGCCGGCATCACCATTCTTCTTGTCTTCGTCATCTCCGCCAATGTCCTCGCGGGCCGGCTGGAACGCCGGCTGCTGCGCTGGCGGACGCCCCTCGGCGGCCGCCCCACCGATATCTGAACCCGAAACCGTCTCTGGAGGGCAACATGCGCGTGGTCCAAAATCTGATTGCGGCGGCCATCGGCGCGTCGCTCCTGTTCAGCCCAACCCTTGCCGCCGCGCAGCAGGTCGTGCGCATCGGCCAGGCCACCTCGGCGCTCAGCTTCATGCCCCTTTGGGCCGCACGCGCCCTCGACGGCTATGCCGCCCAAGGGCTGACGCTGACAACGGCGGTGGTGCCGGGCGGCGATCCCTCGGCGCTGGCCGCGCTCGACGCGGGGGATATCGATCTGGCGGCCGTCGGGTCGGAGGCGGTGTTGCGCGCGGCGGCCAAGGGCCAGCCGTTCCAGATCGTCTACTCGCTGATGTCGAAGGTCACGCTCCAGCTGGTCGTATCCAACGAATTGATGCAACGCACGGGGGTGAAGCCCACCGATCCCATCGAGAAGCGGCTGGCGGCCTTGAAGGGCGCGCTGGTCGGCGTGTCGTCGATCGGCGGCGCCCAGGATACGGCGGCGCGCTGGCTGGCGGCCAAGGGCGGCCTCGATCCCAAGAACGATATCAAGGTGGCCCAGGTGGGCAATCCGCCGGCGCTGCGCGCGGCGCTGGAAAACAAGCGCATCGATGCGTTCGTGCTGTCGCCGCCGGAAGGATATCTTGCCGAGAAGTCCGGGGCCGGCACGGTGCTGGTGTCGCTCGGCGACGAGTTCCCGCTGCTTGCCCACCAGCCGTTCCTGGTGCTGGTCGCCAAGAAGCCCGTCGACGCCAAGACCACCGACCTGATCGTGCGCACGGTGAAGGTGATGCAGGCAGCGAGCACCGCTCTGGTGCAGAAGCCCGAGCCCACGGCGCTGGCCATCCAGAGCCAGTTTTTCGCAAAAGCCGAGCCGGACAGCATCGTCGCCGGGGTCAAGGCGATGGCCAGCGGTGTCGCCGACGGCGGTCGCCTGGACGTTCAGAGCTTCCAGAACCTGCTGACCTTCGCCAAGGAAGTCGGCACCGATTTCGGCAAGGAATTCGACGCCAAGGCCTCGGAGAACGACCTCTGGACCAACAGCTTCATCGATAAGGCGAAATAGCGCCGCGCCGGTGTTGGGACGCCGCCCCCGCGTCGCGTGCGGCGCCGCCGACAACCCGTAAACAGCCTCCCCTCGCCTGCCGCAGGCCTTGGCTTCGCGCCGCACCCGGCCGTGGAAAGAAGAAATTATGAGCAGCAAGCCGATCTACATCACCTTCCTCAACGGCCCGGATATCGCCGCGCTGGAGATCACCGACACCGAGATTCTCGACGCCATCGAGAAGAGCCTCGCCGCCCAGGGGCGCGGGGAAACCGTGATCGAGCCGCGCGTGCATCTGCATCCCAACCCAGCGGTTGAAGGGCATTTCAACGTCCTGCGCGGCGCCATCGGCGGGGATGTGGACATTGCCGGGGTGAAGGTCGTGAGCGACTTCTATCTCAATTATGAGAAGGGCCTGCCATCCGAGATGGCGGTGCTCACCCTCATGTCGCGCGACACCGGAATGCCCAAGGCGATCATCGAGGCGGGCGGCATCACCGACATGCGCACCGGCGCCATCACCGCGCTCGGCGCGAAATATCTCGCCCGCAAGGATTCGAAGATCCTCGGCCACATCGGCGCGCGCGGCTCGTCTTATTGGAATGTGCGGCTGCTGGATCATTTGTTCGATTTCGATGAGATCCGCGTGCATTCCCGCCGCCCCGAGAGCTACCGCCCGTTCGCCGAGAAACTGGAACGCGACCTCGGCAAGAAGATCCGCGCCGTCGACACCTGGGAAGAAACCGTGCGCGGCGCGGACATCGTGGTCGAGGCGTCCCGCCTGACCAAGCCCGAGCCTTTGCTGAAGACCGAATGGATCAAGCCTGGCGCGTTCGTGGTGCCATACGGCACCAAGAGCGCGGTGGAGCTCTCCCTCACCGACATCATGTCCAAATTGATCGTGGACGATTGGGGCCAATGCCGCGAGGGCGAGCTTGGTTCGCTGCGGGCCCATGTGCGGGCGGGCAAGCTCTCGCCGGAAACCCTGCATGCCGAGATGGGCCAGATCGTCGCCGGCCTCAAGCCGGGCCGGGAAAACGACGAGGAGACCATCCTGTTCTGGCATCGGGGCCTGTCGCTGTCCGACATCGCGCTCGGCCACGCCATGCTGGAGAAAGCCGCCCGGCTGGGGATCGGCCAGCGGCTCAGGTTCGCCTGAGGCGGCGCCCCGCCCATCCGTTTCCCAATCCGACGGCGCAGATCCAGACCTGGCGCCGAACCGAATGAAAGACCATCAGATGGATCCGAAATCCTACGACCGCCAGGATCTGCGCAGCTTCCTGACCGCCTTCGAGGCGGACCGCCCCGACAAGCTGGTGCGCATCAAGGAAGAGGTGAACCTCGATTACGACACCACCGCCATCACCTTCGAGTTCGAGAAGCACGGCAGCCCCATGCTGATGTTCGAGAACGTCAAGGAATCGCGCTTCCCGGTGCTGATGAACATGTATGGCGCCCGTGACCGGTTCGCGGCGGCGCTCGGCGTGCCGGAAGACAAGCTGATCGAGCGTTGGGCCAATACCGACGCGACGCCCATCGCGCCGGAAGTGCTCGAAACCGGCCCGGTTCTCGACGTGGTGCTGACGGGAGACGCGGTCGATCTCTCCTACCTGCCGATCATGCGCCATTTCGTCGAGGACGGCGGCGCCTATCTGACCAATGCGATGTTCATCGCCCAGGATCCCGAAACCGGGGTGCGCAATGCCTCGTTCCACCGCATGCAGGTGAACGGCAAGACCCGCTTCGGCACCAGCCTGCACAGCCGCCGGCACCTGTGGAACTACGCCCGCAAGGCGAGCGCCATGGGGTTGAAGGAATTGCCGGTGGTGATCGTGGTCGGCTGCCACCCGCTGATCACCTTCGGCTCCGGCCTGTGGAAGGGGCCCATCAGCACCGACGAATACGAGATCGCGGGCGGCTTCCTCGGCGAGCCGTTGAAGGTCGTGCAGGGGGTCACCGGCCCGATCGAGATCCCGGCGTTCGCCGAGATCGCCATCGAGGGCAAGCTGCTGCTGGATGCGGACGAGGACGAAGGCCCGTTCGGCGAGTTCACCGGCTATGCCTCCGAGCGCTCCACCCGCAATGCGGTGGAGGTGAGCAGCATCCTGCACCGCAAGGACGCCATATATCACACCATCATTCCCGGCATTTCGGACGAGCATACGATGCTGCTCGGGGTGTCGCAGGAAGCGCGGCAATTGAAGTCGCTGCGGGTGCAATATCCCAATGTCACGGCGGTCCACTATCCCAAGTCCGGCACCTGCCTGCTGCATGCCTATGTGGCGGTGAAGGATCCTGCGCCGGGCGAGCCGAGCAACATCGCCATGGCGGCGTTCGGTGACAATCTCAGCCTCAAGCTGGTGATCGTGGTCGATGCGGACGTGGACGTCTATGACGAGGAGCAGGTCATGTGGGCGGTGTGCACCCGCTTCCAGGCCGATACCGACATGGATGTCATCCGCAACGGCATGGGCGCGATCCTCGATCCGTCCAACCGCAACGGCGCCACCGCCAAGCTGATGATCGACGCCACCTGCAAGACCCGCCCCTATGCCAAGCGCCACAGCCTGCCTGCGGACGTAACGGCGGCGGCCCGCAAGCTGGTGCAGAGCCTGGTGTGAGCCGGAAGGCTGCGGCGCATTCCCTCTCCCGCGCGGAGGGGGAAGCGCCGCTCTAGGCCGGGATGATCCGCACGAGAACGATCTCGCACGCCCCGCCGAGCGGGGTCAGCACGCCCCTCTCGCCCTGCGGCGATAGGACGGCGCAGTCGCCGGCGGCAAGCGCCTCAGAGCTTCCGGCAGCAAGCACACCTTGCACCACGAAAATGGCGACCTCCGCCCCGGCGCTGAGAACGCGCAGCGGCGCCTCGAGCGTCAGCCGCGTCACCTCATGGGTGAAGCGCGTGCGCCGGGTCATGATGTTGAGATCCACCACCGGGCCGCCGTGCGGCGTGCCGAACGCCGCCGCCTCGCCCGGGAACCGGAAGGGGGCCGAGGCGGGATCGAGGCGAACGGGGGCCTGCGGGGCGATGGCGAGGGTGAGCCCCTCGCCCGAGAGGACGCACAAGGTGCGATCAATGCCCGCGAAGGCCGAGAACGGCCCCGCGCTTGCCACCGTGGCGGAGCTTATGCGCCAGTCGAAATCCGAGAGCCCCGCGCCTTCAGGGACGGTAAAGATTTCCACGGTCTCCCCGCCGCCATTCTTCCAGGCCATGCGGCGGCAATCGGCGGCGCGGACGATGCGCATGGGTCAGCCGAGGATGCCGGGAAGGTCGAGGCCGTGTTCGCGCGCGCAGTCGAGCGCGCTTTCATAGCCCGCGTCGGCATGGCGCATGACGCCGGTGGCCGGGTCGTTCCAAAGCACCCGCTCCAGCCGGCGCGCGGCTTCCTGCGTGCCGTCGGCGACGATCACCATGCCCGCATGCTGGGAGAACCCCATGCCCACCCCGCCGCCATGATGCAGCGACACCCAGGTCGCGCCCGAGGCGCAATTGAGCAGGGCATTGAGCAGGGGCCAGTCGGAGACCGCGTCCGACCCGTCCCGCATGGCCTCGGTCTCGCGATTGGGCGAGGCGACCGAGCCGGAATCGAGATGGTCGCGGCCGATCACGATCGGCGCCTTGAGCTCCCCGGAGGCGACCATTTCGTTGAAGGCAAGGCCGAGGCGATGGCGATCCCCCAGCCCCACCCAGCAGATGCGGGCCGGCAGGCCCTGGAATTTGATGCGGTCGCGCGCCATGTCCAGCCAGGTGTGGAGATGGGTGTTGTCCGGCAGCAATTCCTTCACCTTGGCGTCGGTGCGATAGATATCTTCCGGGTCGCCGGAAAGCGCCGCCCAGCGGAACGGGCCGATGCCGCGGCAGAACAGCGGGCGGATATAGGCCGGCACGAACCCCGGGAAGTCGAACGCGTCCGCAACCCCTTCTTCCAGCGCCATCTGGCGGATGTTGTTGCCATAATCGACGGTCGGCACGCCTTGCTTCCAGAAGGCGAGCATGGCGCGCACATGGGTCGCCATCGAAGCCTTGGCGGCCGCCGTCACGGCTTTGGGATCGCTGGCGCGCCGGTCTTCCCACTGCTGCAGCGTCCAGCCGGCGGGCAGATAGCCATTGACCGGATCATGCGCGGACGTCTGGTCGGTGACCGCGTCCGGGCGCACGCCGCGGCGGATCATCTCCGGCAGGATTTCGGCGGCGTTTCCGAGCAAAGCGACGGATATGGGCCTGTCGCTCGCGCAGGCGTTTTCGATGATCGCCAGCGCCTCGTCGAGGTCCTTGGCGAGGACATCCACATAGCCGGTCTTCAGGCGCATTTCGATGCGGCTCGGCTGGCATTCGATAGCGAGGCAACTGGCGCCCGCCATCACCGCGGCGAGCGGCTGCGCCCCGCCCATGCCGCCGAGGCCGGCGGTGAGAATCCAGCGGCCGGCAAGGCTCCCGCCATAATGGCGCCGGCCCATTTCCACGAAGGTCTCGTAGGTGCCCTGAACGATGCCCTGGGAGCCGATATAGATCCAGGAACCGGCCGTCATCTGGCCGTACATCATCAGGCCCTGGCGATCGAGGGCGTTGAAATGGTCCCATGTGGCCCAATGGGGCACGAGGTTGGAATTGGCGATCAGCACGCGCGGCGCATCGGCATGGGTGCGGAACACGCCCACCGGCTTTCCCGATTGAACCAGCAGGGTCTCGTCGGCCTCCAGGCGCTGCAGCGCGCCGATGATGCGGTCGAAGCTTTCCCAGTCGCGCGCGGCCCGGCCGATGCCGCCATAGACCACAAGCTCGCCAGGCCGCTCCGCCACCTCGGCATCGAGATTGTTCATGAGCATGCGCAGCGGCGCCTCGGTGAGCCAGCTCCTAGCCGACAGATCGGAACCGCGCGGGGCGCGAATGCGGCGCTCGTTGTCGATGCGGGTCATTGCGGGTCTTTCCTGGTCATGCATGCGGTCAGCCTCGCGCCTGGGCAAAGGCGAGGCAGGTCTCGAAGATGGCGCGCAGCGCCGCCCGCACGGGGGCGGCATAAGCGGCGTCGTACGCGCTCGGCCATTGATCCGGCCCGACCGGACCCAGCGGCTCGTGCATATAGGCGCGGCAGGCCAGCTCCATCTGGACGGCATGCACGCCCTCCGGGGGCCGGCCATAATGGCGGGTGATGTAGCCGCCCTTGAACCGCCCGTCGGTGACGTGCGGCCGGCCGGTGGCTGCGCAGAGGGATTCGATCGCCCGCACCAGCTCGGGCGCGCAGCTCTGGCCGCTGTTCGTGCCGATGTTGAACTCCGGCAAGGTGCCCTCGAACAGGCGCGGGATCACCGAGCGGATCGAATGGCAGTCGTAGAGCACGACCGTGCCGTGGCGCTGTCGGGCGGCGGCGATCTCACCGGCGAGCGCCGCATGATAGGGATCGAAATAGGCCGCCCGCCGCGCCGCCACCGCCGCCGCGTCCGGTGCGCGGCCCGCATGATACAGCGGCTCGCCGTCAAACGTCGTGATCGGGCACAGCTCGGTGGTCGCCTGGCCGGGATAGAGCGAAACGCCCGACGGATCGCGATTGACGTCGATCACCGTGCGCGACACCGCCGTCCGCACGATGCTCGCGTTCAGCTCCGTGGCGAAGTCGTACAGAATGTCGATCCACCAATCGCAATCCTTGCGCGCGAGCGGGAGCGACACCAGCCCGTCGCGATACGCGTCGGGGATTTCGGTGCCGGTGTGCGGGAGGCTCACCACCAGAGGCGCTGTTCCGCGCGTGACGCGCAGCCAATCGGGAAAGGAAGGCGTCACATCAAGCTCCGCTGATGGAAGGCAACACGTCGGCGCCAGCCGCCGCCGCGAGCGCGCCGCTGCGCGCGAGATCGATGGCGGCCGCCATGTCGGGATGGAAAAACCTGTCGTCTTCCAGATGCGGCACCCGCGCTCGCACGCGCGCCCGGACGCGCTCGAGCCGCGGGCTGGAGGCGAGCGGGGCGTGGAAATCGCAGCCCTGGGCGGCGGCAAGCAATTCGATGCCGAGGATGCCGAAAGCATTCTCCGCCATGGGGGCGAGGCGCCGCGCGCCATGGGCGGCCATGGACACGTGATCTTCCTGATTGGCCGAGGTGGGGATCGAATCCACGCTTGCGGGATAGGCCCGCTGCTTGTTCTCGGACACCAGCGCGGCGGCGGTGACCTGCGCGATCATGAAGCCGGAATTCAGCCCGGGCCGGGGGGTGAGAAACGCCGGCAGGCCGGAGAGCGCGGGATCCACCAGCATGGCGATCCTGCGCTCGGCCAGCGCGCCGATCTCGCACATCGCCAGCGCAATCATGTCGGCGGCGAACGCCACCGGCTCGGCATGAAAATTCCCCCCGGAAAGCGCCTCCCCCGTCTGCCAGAAGATCAAAGGATTGTCCGAAACCCCATTGGCTTCGGTTGAGAGGGTCTCGGCGGCCTGGCGCAAAAGATCGAGCACCGCGCCCATCACCTGGGGCTGGCAGCGCAGGCAATACGGATCCTGGACCCGATCATCGCCGAGGCGGTGGGAGTCCCGGATGACCGAGCCGGCCATGAGCGTCCTCAACGCGTCGGCGGTTTCAATCTGCCCGCGATGGCGGCGCAAGGCATGGATGCGCGGATCGAACGGCGCATCCGATCCGCGCGCGGCATCGGTGGAAAGGGCGCCCGTGACCAATGCCGCGCGGAATGCGGTTTCCGCCGCGAACAGACCGGCGAGCGCGCAGGCGGTGGAAAACTGGGTGCCATTGAGCAGCGCCAGGCCCTCTTTCGGTCCGAGCGCCAGGGGGGCGAGCCCGGCCCGGGCCAAGGCCGCGTCGGCGGGCATCCGCTCGGTGCCGAACAGACACTCACCGACGCCGATCATCGCGGCGGTCATGTGCGCCAGGGGCGCGAGATCGCCGGAGGCGCCGACCGATCCCTGGGCCGGCACCACCGGGATCAGCCCACGCGCGAGCATGGCCTCCAGAAACGCCAATGTGTGGGGGCGAACGCCGGATGCCCCCTGGGCAAGGCTCGCGAGCTTCAACGCCATCATCAGCCGCACCACCTCAGCCGGCATCGCCTCGCCCACGCCGGCCGCGTGGGACAAAACGATGTTGCGCTGAAGCGTGGCGAGATCGGCGGCGTCGATGCGGACGCTGGCGAGCTTCCCGAAGCCGGTGTTGATGCCGTAGACCGGCGTACCCGCCGCGACGATGGCGTCCACCGTCTCAGCGCTGCGCCGCACCTTGTCGGCGCAGCTGGGGTCGAGGGTGAAGGCGGCGCCGGCGGCGATGGCGCGCCACTGCGCCAAAGGCACCGCGCCGGCGGTGAGGCGCACGCTCATCTGGCCCTCCAGACGCGGGCGTGGAGCGGGTTGAAGCCGATGCGGTAGACCAGCTCGGCCGGGCGCTCGATCTCCCACACCGCAAGATCGCAATCCTTGCCGGGCTCCAGCGTGCCGGTCCGCTTGAGCATTCCAAGCGCGCGGGCGGCTTCGCGCGTCACCGCGGCGATGCATTCGGCGACCGTCAGGCGAAACAAGGTCGCGCCCATATTCATGGTGAGCAGAAGCGAGGTGAGCGGCGACGTGCCCGGATTGCAATCGGTGGCAAGGGCGATGGGAACCCCGGCCGCACGGAAGAGATCGACCGGCGGCGCCTTGGTTTCGCGAATGAAATAATAGGCGCCCGGCAGCAGCACCGCGACCGTGCCGGCCTTGCCCATGGCCGCCGCTCCGGCGGCGTCCGCATGCTCCAGATGGTCCGCCGACAGGGCGCCGAAGCGCGCGGCGAGCTCGGCCCCGTGAAGGTTGCTGAGCTGGTCGGCGTGCAGCTTCACCGGCAGGGCGAGCGCACGGGCGGCTTCGAACACGCGCGCCACCTGGGCGGGCGAGAAGGCGATGCCTTCGCAGAACGCGTCCACCGCATCCGCCAGCCCTTCTCCCGCCAGTGCCGGGAGCATCCGCGTGCAGATCGCATCGATGAAGGCGTCCTTGTCGCCGCCGGCCTCCGGAGGCAAGGCATGGGCGCCGAGGAACGTGGTCGTGACGGTGACGGGCCGCTGCGCCCCGAGTGCGCGGGCGGCGCGCAATTGGCGGCGCTCGGCCTCCAGGCTCAGGCCATAGCCGGACTTGATCTCGATGGTCGTCACGCCCTCCGCCAGGAGCGCATCGAGCCGCGGCAGGGCGGAGGCGACAAGCTCCTCCTCGCGCGCGCCGCGGGTGGCTTTCATGGTGGAGACGATGCCACCGCCGGCCCGTGCGATCTCCTCATAGGGGACACCGGCAAGGCGCATCTCGAACTCGTTCGCCCGGTCGCCGCCATAGACCAGATGGGTGTGGCAATCGATGAGGCCTGGCGTGATCCAGCGTCCCGCGCAATCCACGTTCTCGATGGCATCGAACACCGGCGCATCGGCGCGGGGACCGGCGTAGAGGATGCGACCATCACGTGCCGCGACGAGGCCGTCTTCCACCACGCCGAGCCCCGGAAGCGCGGGCGCGAGGGTTGCAAGGCGGGCATTCCGCCAGATCCGGTCGCAGCGCATGGCCGTCCCCTGTCACCAAATCCCATTGGCGGTGGCGCCGATAATGTATATACATAAATACGCGACTTCGCGCTTGTCCAGCCCCCTTCGAAAAAAGGAAAGCGATGGTGCCGTCCCCTTCCCGGAGCCTCTGGTTTACCGACGCGCTGCTGCCCGACGGCTGGGTCCCGCGGGTCCGCCTTCACCTGCGCGACGGCGCCATCACCGAGATCGAGCGCGACGTGGCGCCGGCGGGCGGGGAAGAGCGACACGGGCCGGTCGTGCCCGGGCTTCCCAATCTCCACAGCCACGCCTTCCAGCGCGGACTTGCGGGCTTGGCGGAAGCGCGCGGGCCGGGCGAGGACAGCTTCTGGGGCTGGCGCGAGGTCATGTATCGCTTCGTCGACCGGATCGGTCCGGAAGACGTGGAGGCGCTGGCCGCCCTCGCCTACATGGAAATGCTGGAGAGCGGTTTCACCCGCGTCGGCGAATTCCACTATCTCCATCATGATCCCGAGGGCGCGGCCTATGCGGATCGCGCGGAACTCGCGGCGCGCATCGCTGCCGCCGCCGCCCAGACTGGCATCGCCCTCACGCTCCTGCCGGTGTTCTACGCCCATTCAGGGTTCGGCGGCCTGGCGCCGGGCCACGGCCAGCGCCGGTTCATCAATGATGTCGATGGGTTCGCCGCCCTCATGGCCGCGAGCCGGGCTGCTGTGGCGCCGCTGGACGATGCCGTGGTCGGCATCGCCCCCCATAGCCTGCGGGCGGCGCGCCTTGAGGAAATCCAAGCCATCCTTCCGCTCGCCGCCGGCGGGCCGGTTCACATCCATGTGGCCGAGCAGATCAAGGAAGTGGAGGATTGCCGCGCATGGAGCGGGCGGCGGCCGGTCGAGCTTCTGTTCGAGCGCGCGCCGGTGGATGCGCGCTGGTGCCTCATCCACGCCACCCACATGACCGAGGCCGAAACCCGCCAGTTGGCGCAGAGCGAGGCCGTCGCCGGCCTGTGCCCGATCACCGAAGCCAATCTCGGCGACGGGATATTTCCGGCCGCCGAATTCGCCCGCGCCGGGGGATGCTACGGCGTCGGTTCCGATTCCAATGTGCTCGTGGATGCGGCGGAGGAATTGCGCACCCTCGAATATGGCCAGCGGCTGCGCTTGCGCGCGCGCAATGTGCTCGCGGGCGAGGTGACGACCGGAAAGGCCCTGCGCTCCACGGGCCGCGCGCTGTTCGATGCGGCTCTCTGCGGGGGCGGGCAGGCGCTGCAGGCGCCGCGCGGCGCGGCGGGCTGGGGCATCGCGGTCGGCGCACCGGCCGACCTGGTCACGCTCGATCCCGCCCGCTCCGCGCTGGTCGGACGCGCGGGCGATGCTTGGCTCGACGGCTGGATTTTCGGGGCGCGGGGCGGCGCGGTGGACGGTGTCTGGCGTCGCGGACGCAAATATGTGACGAACGGGCTTCACAACGACCATGAACGGATCCGCGGCAGGTTCGCGCAGGTGATGAAAAGAGTGCTGGCGTGAGCGAAACGGTCGAAACTTCTTCGAAGGACAAGACGTCGGGGACGCTCAATCGGCGCATCCGGGCCGATATCGAAGCCAAGATCCTGTCCGGCGAATGGGGGCCGGGATACCGCATCCCCTATGAGCATGAGCTGATGGCGCAATATGGCTGCGCCCGCATGACCGTGAACAAGGTGGTTTCCGAGCTGGCCGCGGCGGGGCTGGTGGAGCGTCGCCGCCGGGCGGGATCGTTCGTCGCCGCGCCGCGCATCCAATCGGCCATCCTTCAGATCCCCGATATCGAGGCGGAAATCACCCTGCGGGGCGAGACCTATCGTTACGAATTGCTGCGTTTGCAGCGCCGCCGCGCGGACCGGCGCGTGGCGCCGGAGTGGGAGCTGACACCCCACGGCGAGGTGCTGGAACTGGAATGCCGGCACATGGCCGGCCTGCGCCCCTTTGCGCTGGAGCGACGGCTCATCAACATCACAGCGGTGCCCGAGGCGGCGGACGTGGATTTCTCGCGCCAATCTCCCGGCTCTTGGCTGGTCGGCCACGTTCCCTGGACCGAGGCCGAGCACCACATCACCGCCGTCAATGCCTCGAGCGAAATGGCGACGCTGCTCGACATCCCCGACCGCGCCGCCTGCCTGGAACTGCAGCGCCGCACCTGGCGCGGGGATGAGAACATCACGTTCGTGCGCCAGACTTTCCGCGGCGATCTGTTCAACCTGGTTGCCCGCTTCACCCCCTCGCAGGCCCCCTCCGGCGGCTGAAGATCGCGGACGCCCGATCCCTCAACTGCCGCCGAACACCGACCAGCGCATGGCCTTCGCCAATTGCTCCAAGGCGATCGAGCCCAGCACCGAATTGCCGAAGCGATCGAGGCCGGGCGACCAGACCGCGATCGAAGCCTTGCCCGGCGCCACCGCGAGGATGCCGCCGCCGACACCGCTTTTGCCCGGCAGGCCGACACGGAAGGCGAAGTCGCCGGAACCGTCATAATGGCCGCAGGTGAGCATCAGGGCCGCGATGCGGCGCGCCCGCTCCGAGGTGACGACCGTGCGCCCGGTGGTGGGAATCTTGCCGCCGAAGGCGATATAGCGGCCCGCCATGGCCAATTGGCGCGCCGTCATGGTGATCGCGCAATGGTGGAAATACACCCCCAGCGCATGGTCCACCGGATGCTCCAGCACGTTGAACGCGCGCATATAATTGGCGAGCGCCGTATTGAGGAAGCCGGTTTGCTTCTCCGAGCGCGCGACATTCTCGTCGATCGCCACATCCTCGTCGTCGGCGATGAAGCGGATGAAGCGCAGGATGGAGCCCAGCGCCTCGCGCGGCTGGTGGCCGGAGAGCAGCACGTCGGTGACGGCGATCGCGCCGGCATTGATGAAGGGATTGCGCGGCTTGCCCTTCTCATATTCCAGCTGGACGATGGAATTGAACGCATTGCCGGAGGGCTCGCGGCCGACGCGGTTCCACAGATTGTCGCCCAATTGCCCGAGCGCCAAAGTCAGCGTGAACACCTTCGAGATGCTCTGGATCGAAAACGACGTCTCGAAATCGCCGGCGCAGATCATCTCGCCGTCGGCCGTGGTCACGGCGATGGCGAACTGGTCGAGCGGCACCTTGGCGAGTTCGGGAATATAGCTCGCCACCGCCCCCCGATCGGTGCGCTGTGCCATGTCGGCGGCGATGTCCGCGACCACCTGCCTCAACTCCGGCTTGAAATCCGCCACCCGGTCCTCCCCTTGCACGTGGGCCAACTATAGCTCTCGCAGGCGCGAAGGGTAGCCGGCCGGGCCGCACAGGCTATGCTGCGCGCCCGGCTTTTCCCTTTCGGTGCGTCATGCCGCCTTCCCCTGCCCTGGTCTGGTTCCGCGACGATCTGCGGCTCGCCGACAATCCCGCCCTCACCCATGCCGCGCGCGACGGGCGGCCGGTGGCGGCGCTTTATGTGCTGGATGAAGCCTCGCCCGGCGTGCGGCCGCTCGGGAGCGCGGCGCGCTGGTGGCTGGCTCAATCCCTGAAAGCACTGGCCCGCGATCTCGGCGCCCACGGCATTCCGCTGATCCTGCGCCGGGGACGCGCGGGCGAGATCGTCCCCGCGCTGGCGCGGGCGCTCGGTGCCGGCCTCGTCACGCTCAACAGCCGGCCAGGGGCGGCGGAGCGGACCATCGACGCGCAGATCGCGGCGGCGCTTCGGGCCGAGGGCGGCGAGGTGCATCTGTTCAACGGCCATCTGCTGCACGAATTGGGATCGGTGCGCACGGCGGCGGGCACCTTGCCGCGCACCTTCAGCGCCTTTCTCCGGGCGGCCCTGAAGGATCATGCTCCACGCCCGCCCCTGCCCCTTCCGCCGCGCCTGGAGGCCGCCCGCCACGCCGAGGCGAGCGAGGATCTCGCCTGTTGGGCACTCGAACCCTCCCGGCCCGATTGGGCGCACGGCCTGCGCGCCACGTGGCGGGCCGGGGAAACGGCGGCGCGGGAACGATTGCACGAATTCCTGGCCGCCGGCCTGCGCGGCTATGCCGAGCTGCGCGACCGGCCGGACCTCGCGCACGTCTCGCGCCTGTCGCCGCATCTGCGCTGGGGCGAGATATCGCCCCGGCAGGTCCTCGCCGCCGCCCGGCACGCCGTGGAGGCGGACGGGCTGTCGCCCCGCGATGGGGAGAAGTTCGCGGCCGAACTCTATTGGCGCGAGTTCAACCACCACATTCTCAACACGGCGCCGGACCTCGCGACGCGCAATCTCAATGCCGCCTTCGACGCCTTTCCCTGGCGCGACGCCCCCGAGGCGTGCGCGGCATGGCAAAGCGGCCGCACCGGCTATCCCATCGTGGATGCCGCCATGCGACAGCTCTGGCAGACGGGCTGGATGCACAACCGCATGCGCATGGTGGTCGCCTCTTTCCTCGCCAAGCACCTGCTGGTGGACTGGCGCGTGGGCGAGCGCTGGTTCTGGGACACGCTGGTGGATGCGGACGCCGCGAGCAATCCCGGCAATTGGCAATGGGTCGCCGGCAGCGGGGTCGATGCCGCGCCTTATTTTCGGGTCTTCAATCCGGTGCTCCAGGGCGAGAAGTTCGATCCCGACGGGGCCTATGTGCGCGCTTTCGTGCCGGAGTTGTCCGGCCTGCCGCCGGCGCTGATCCACAAGCCCTGGACGGGCGATGCCGCCGCCTTGGCGCGGGCCGGCGTGAGGCTGGGCAGCACCTATCCCCACCCCATCGTCGACCACGCCCAAGCCCGCGCCCGGGCGCTGCGCGCGTTCGAGCAGATAAAGGCGGCATGACACCCGCCTGGAGCCGCGCGCCGCAGGGCCAAGCTATGGCGCGGCCGCAGGCTTCCCGCTACACCGGGCCGGCCGGCGAATCGCGCGCGAGCGCGGCGCGCAAAGCCTGCGCCGGCAGGACATTCGGCATGCGCGGCGCCGGGCCGCGGCGAGGATCAAGCGATGCGGGAAACCCTCTACTCCTTGCAGATCCTGCGCTTCCTCGCAGCCGCCTTGGTCATGCTGTCCCATGTCGAGCACAGCCTCATGGGTTTTCGCGAACGCTATGGCGCGGAAGTGCTGATTTTCGGGATTTCGGGCGACCTCGGGGTCCGCATCTTCTTCGTCATCAGCGGCTTCATCATGGTCTATATCGCCCATGACGCGTTCGGGAAGCCGGGGGCGCCGGGGCGGTTCCTCGCGGCGCGCATCGTGCGCGTGGTGCCGCTCTATTGGCTGCTGACGACCCTGCAGATCCTGGTCTTCCTGCTGCTCGCGCGCCTCGGCGATCCCTCCGGCGCCGCGCTGCTCTCCGTGCCGGAAGTGGTGAAGAGCTATGTCTTCATTCCCTACTTCAATCTCTACGCGCAGCATCGTCCGATCCTGTCCCAGGGCTGGACGCTGAACTACGAGATGTTCTTCTACCTCGCCTTCGCCGCCAGCCTGTTCCTGAAGCGCAGCTTGGGCCTGTTCGTGCTGGTGGCGCTGCTGCTCGGCCTGATCGCGGCGGGAACGCTGCACTGGCAGCAGGACGCCATGCGGGCCTGGACCCATTCGATCCTGCTGGAGTTCGTCATCGGCATCGCGCTCGCGCTCGTGAAGCTGCACCTCATGCAAAGCGGGCGCGGCGTGCTGGCGTTCCGCCATGCCATTCCGGCCTGCCTGGCGCTGATCGTCGCGGTCACGGCCTTTCCCCAGGCGGTGCCGGCGGCGCATACGCTGGTGGCGATGCTCACCGTGGGGCTATGCGTGCTGTGCGTGGATGCGAACCCCGCGCGGCCGGCGGTGGGCCTCCTCGTGGTGCTGGGAAATGCCTCCTACAGCCTCTATCTCAGCCACAGCTTCATTTTTCTGTTCGTCGATCCGCTCTGGCGCAAACTGTTGGGCGGGCAGCATCTCGGGCTTTATTTCCTGCTCGTCACCGGCGCGGCCCTCATCCTCGGCTACCTGACCTATCGCGGCATCGAGCTGCCCATGAACGGCTTCCTGCGCACCGCGCTTCTGCCCCGCAGCGCGCGCCCCGCCCCGGTGCCGCGATGACAGACCGCGCGATGACGGGTGCCGCGCCGGTTGCCGCTGGTGAGCGCCTTCGGTAACGTTCGCTCGCCATCTGGAGCACGGTTATTCCATGAATATACGTAACGGCCTTGTTGAATCCATCGGCCACACCCCGCTCATCCGCCTCAAGAAGGCGTCCGAGGAGACCGGGTGCACCATTCTGGGCAAGGCGGAATTCCTCAATCCGGGCCAGTCGGTGAAGGATCGCGCGGCGCTCGGTATCATCCAGGATGCGATCGCGAAGGGCACGCTCCAGCCCGGCGGGGTGATCGTGGAAGGCACGGCGGGCAATACCGGCATCGGCCTGGCGCTGGTGGCCGCGCCCTTCGGCTTCAAGACCGTGATCGTCATTCCCGAAACCCAGTCCCAGGAAAAGAAGGACATGTTGCGCCTCGCCGGCGCCACGCTCGTGGAAGTGCCGGCGGTGGCCTATTCCAACCCGAACAATTACGTGAAGGTCTCCGGCCGCCTCGCCGAGGCGCTCGCCAAGACCGAGCCGAACGGCGCCATCTGGGCCAACCAGTTCGACAATGTGGCCAACCGGCAGGCCCATATCGACACCACCGGCCCGGAAATCTACGAGCAGACCGACGGCAAGGTGGACGGCTTCGTGTGCGCGGTCGGCACCGGCGGCACGCTCGCGGGCATCGGCATGGCGCTGAAAGCGCGCAATCCCAACATCAAGATCGCCCTCGCCGACCCGTTCGGCGCGGCGCTTTATTCCTATTACACCACCGGCGTGCTGCACGCGGAGGGTTCGTCCATCACCGAAGGCATCGGCCAGGGGCGCATCACCGCGAACCTGGAAGGCGCGCCGGTGGATTTCGCCTATCAGATCCCGGACGCCGAAGCGGTGCAGATCGTGTTCGACCTGCTGGAGCACGAGGGCCTGTGCCTCGGCGGCTCGTCCGGCATCAACATCGCCGGCGCGATCCGCCTCGCGAAGGATCTCGGGCCGGGGCATACCATCGTCACCATTCTCTGCGACTACGGCACGCGCTATCAGTCGAAGCTGTTCAATCCCGAATTCCTGCGCTCCAAGGATCTGCCCGTGCCGGGCTGGCTGGAACGCAAGAGCGAGGTGCCGAACGTTCTCGTGTGATCCTCGCCGCCCCTCCTCCAACGCGGAATCCCGTTCATGACTTCCTCGCCTTACCTTGTTTCCACGCAATGGCTTGCGGACAATCTCGGCGCCCCCGACCTGGTGATCGTGGACGGCTCCTGGCACTTGCCGCCGACCGGGCGCAACGGCAAGGCGGAGTTCCTCGAACATCACATTCCCGGCGCCGTGTTCTTCGACATCGACGCCATTTCCGACCATTCGAGCGACCTGCCCCACATGCTGCCGGACGCGCTCGCCTTCTCCGCGGCGGTGGGCAAGCTCGGCATCGGCGACGGGCTGCGGATCGTGGTCTATGACCAGCTCGGCCTGTTCTCGGCGGCGCGCGTGTGGTGGACCTTCCGCGCCTTCGGGGCGGCGGAGGTGATGATTCTGGATGGCGGCCTGCCGCAATGGCTGGCCGAGGGCCGCGAGACCGAGAGCGGGCCCTCCACCCGCCAGCCGGCCACCTTCATGGCCCGGCTCGACCGTTCCATCATCGCCGACATCGCGCAGGTGGAGCGCGCCTTGACCGCCGGCACCAGCCAGGTGCTGGATGCGCGCCCGGCGGCCCGGTTCCGGGGCGAGGCGCCGGAGCCGCGCGCCGGCATCGCCTCCGGCCACATTCCCGGCAGCCTCAACCTGCCCTTCAGCGAAATCGTCAAGGACGGCCACCTCGCCGCGCCCGAGGCCCTGCGCGCGGCGTTGGAAGGCGCCGGCGTGGATCTCTCGCGCCCGGTGATCACCTCCTGCGGCTCCGGCGTCTCGGCCGCCATCCTGTGGCTGGCGCTGGACAGCATCGGCAAGCGCCCGCATGCGCTCTATGACGGCTCCTGGGCCGAATGGGCGGCCGCCGGAAAGCCGGTGGCGACCGGGGCGGAATAAACCGGCCTCGCTTGGAAGGGTCCTCTCGCCAGCCCTCGCTTGGAAGGCCCTCCCTAACCCGCGTTTGGAAGACCCCCTCCCCAGCCCTCCCCCGCACGCGGGAGAGGGAGCGCATTGCTGTAAGCGGGGGAGGGAGCGCGTCGCTCTGCGCAGCGCACGGATTTCCCCGCGACACCACCTTGTCCCCTCTCCCGCGTGCGGGGGAGGGTTAGGGAGGGGGAAACGGGGGAGAGTTAGGGAGGGGGAAAAGACCTTTCGAGGAAAAACCCGCTCGGCAGGAAAAGCCCGCTCGGCCGGTAAGCTTACAGCAGCCCGAGGGCGCGTAACTCGCGCTCCATGGCGGCGGGCAGTCCGGCTGCGCCCTTCCCCGTCGCGTCGATATCCGGGGCCACGTCCGCATCCTTGAGATAGCGCCAGCCCTGGAACGGGCGGTGCGGGCGCGGCGCCACGCGCACCACCTGCGGGTCCAGCACCAAGGTGCAGCGGCGGATGCCTTCGCCATCGACGAACGGGCGGATGTCGACCAGCCGCTGCCGGCACATGATCTCGCCCTTGATCACCCAATAGAGCGAACCGCCGCCCAGCAATTCCTCGGTGCGGGTCGGCACCATGCGGGTGATATGCCCGTGTTCCACAGGCAGGCCGCGCGCCGCCTTGTCTGCAAGGCGCTCCGCGATCCAGTCGGTGAGGTCTTCGATGGATTCGGCGCCGACGCACAGCTTCAGCAGATGCAGGGGACGGGAGGCCGTGGCGGCCGGCGCCTTGGCCGGCGTGGAGGGGGATTTCGCACTCATGCCGCGGCGACCGGCTCCCGCTTCACCTGCGGCCAGTCCACCTCGTCCTCGGCCAGCACCTCGCTTTCGCGCAGCGCCTCGGCCTTCCAGGCGACGAAATCGGGCTGGGCATGAATGGCAGCGACATAGGCTTCGCTCACCGGGTCGAGCGGCACCGCATAGGTGCGCAGGCGCGTCGCCACGGGAGCGAACATCGCGTCCGCCGCGCAGAAATCGCCGAACAGGAACGACCCGCCGCCGCCGAAGCGCTGGCGCGCCTTGCGGAAGATGGCGGTGACGCGCGCAACATCCCGCTCCACGCCCTCGGGCAGGGCCAGCGGCTCCACCGGGCGCCACAGATTCATCGGCAGATGGCGGCGCAGATGATGGAAGGAAGCGTGCATTTCGGCGCTGATGGAGCGGGCGAAAGCGCGCGCCGCGGGACGCACCGGCCACAGCGGGCGATTCGGATGGGTCTCGGCCACATGCTCGATGATGGCCAGGGAATCCCACACCGGAATTTCGCCATCCACCAGCACCGGAACGCGGCCGGCGGTGCCGAGCGGCGCGAGCGCGGCCTTGAACGCATCCGTGCCAATGGCGATGCGCTGCTCCTCAAAGCCGATGCCGGCGGCACGCAAGGCAAGCCACGGCCGCATCGACCAGGAGGAATAATTCTTGTTCCCGATGATCAGCTTCAACGGCATAGCGGCCAGCCTCCCCAGAACCCTACGGGATCGGGCCGCGTGCCGTCAGCGGATCGAAGCGACGATGACGGGATCGAACCCGCCGAAGAGATAGACCACGGCGATGGTCGCAACAACAACGCCCAGAGCGGTGCGTGCAATGCACCAGCAGGATCGTTCGGTCTTTACGGTCATGATGACTGTCTGCGGCTAGAAGGGGGGAAGAAAATAGGTATCCCGGTATAGGATTTGGGATGGGGCGCATTTTGGCCACGCATTCGTCACAATACCTAAGAAATTCCTAATGAAAGCGCAAGGCCATCTTGCTGCGGCGCACCCCGCATCTGCGCATGGCTGCCCTTCCATGAAAGCTTCCTACGCGCGCAGGCTTGCGCGGCGCTGGCGGCGATGCCACAGCAGGTCATGACCCAAGCGCAGAACTCGCCCGCGGCCGAGGCCGCAGACACCGCCCTGCCCTCCGAAGAGGATGTGGCGAAGGCCATCCTCACCCTGGCCGCCGAGGAGCCGGGCAAGACCATCGCCCCGGCGGAAGCCGCCGTCTCCCTCATGGGCGCGGGGCAGTGGCAGCGCGCCCTGCCGGCGGTGCGCCGTGTGGCGGTGCGGCTCGCCCTGGAAGGCCGGCTGGTGATCTATCGCAAGGGCAAGCCGGTGGACCCGCAGGATTTTCGCGGCGTCTACCGCCTCGGCCTGCCGCGCGAGGATTGACCCCGCCGGCGCACGCGGTGGCGGGTGCGGAATTCGGCGATCCGGGGATTTTTTCCCCTTCGCCGAAATTGCGGGTGAACATTCGCCCGAATCGACGGTTTCATCGGCCGGAAAGCTGCGGAGAAGCCTCACGAAACCGCTGTTCGTCCGCGCTAAGCCATTGTTTCACGTGAAACATTTTAGCCCTGCGCGCGGCTCCGCCACCGAATTTCCTAAGGGGCGGGAAACAGGACCTTGGTCTTGCCGGCGAGATAATAGGCCACCAGGCCCACCCATTCGCGGGTCGCGATGTCCGTCAGATCCTGCCCCTGCGCGACCCGCGTGAACGGCGTGTCGAGCAAGTCCGGCCGCACGGTGCGATAGTCCACGGGATAGGCGGTCACCGGAAAATCCACAGCCCGGAAGCAAGCGATGGCGCGGGGCATGTGAAAGGCCGAGGTCACCAGCAGCCACCGCTGGCCCGGCTGGGGATTGGCCAGTGCCTTGCTGAAGGCCGCATTCTCGATGGTGTTGCGCGAGCGCTGCTCGAACACCACCCGCGAAAGATCGACGCCCACATCCTGCAGGGCCTTGCGCTCGGCCTCCGCCTCCGGGGCCACCATCTCGCCGGCGGCCGTGGAGCCCGCCGCCACCACCAGCCGCGCGGTGGGATATTGGCGCGCCAAGGCGGCGAACACGATCACCCGCTCCGCCGCGTCGTTCACCGCCGTGATGCCGCGCGCCAGCGCCACGTCCGGCACCTCCGCGCCGCCGAGCATAATGATGCCGTCCACGGGCTTTCCGTCCGCCACATAAGGCGGGAAGCGCTCTTCCAGCGGCGAGACCAGATAATTGGCCAGCGGCGAAAAGCCGGTCAGGAACATCCCCAGCACGGCGACGGCGAGAATCAGCGACGGCGTCCGCCTCAGACCCGTCAGCAGCAGGATCACGCCAAAAACCGCCAGCAGCACCAGGATGTTGGACGGAGCCGCCAGGATGCCGAGGATCTTCGAGAGCGTGTAAAAATCGTCCATGATCGCTCCTCTACAACCTAGCAATAGCCTAGTCCTGTTGCAGCGCGAAGATGGAGAAGCGCGCAAGCCCCGGCCGAGGTTCGCGCGTCCCGATTTTGCAGAGGGATTGGGCCGCGATGCCGCCCGCGTCAGGCGGTCTTGTCGAACAATTCGCGGCCGATCAACATCCGGCGAATCTCGCTCGTCCCGGCGCCGATCTCATAGAGCTTGGCATCCCGCAGCAGGCGGCCGGTGGGATAGTCGTTGATGTAGCCGTTACCGCCGAGGGTCTGGATCGCCTCCAGCGCCATCCAGGTCGCCTTCTCCGCCGCGAACAGGATGGCCCCTGCCGCATCCTCGCGCGTGGTGGCCCCGCGATCGCAAGCCTTTGCAACGGCATACACATAGGCGCGCACGGCGTTCATGGTCACATACATGTCGGCGATCTTGCCCTGCATCAGCTGGAAGGTGCCGATGGGCTGGCCGAACTGCTTGCGCTCGTGAACATAGGGCAGCACCACGTCCATGCAGGCCTGCATGATGCCGACCGGGCCCGCAGCAAGCACCGCGCGTTCATAGTCCAGGCCGGACATCAGCACGTTGACGCCGCGCCCCACCTCGCCGAGCACATTCTCTTCCGGCACCTCGCAGTCCTCGAACACCAGTTCGCAGGTGTCCGAGCCGCGCATGCCGAGCTTGTCCAGCTTCTGCGCCGTGGAGAAGCCCTTGAAGCCCTTCTCGATGAGAAAGGCGGTCATGCCCCGCGCGCCGGCGGCGGGGTCGGTCTTGGCATAGACCACCAGCGTTTCGGCGATGGGGCCATTGGTGATCCACATCTTATTGCCGGTGAGCAGGTAGCGGTCACCCTTCTTCTCGGCCCGGGTGCGCATGGACACCACATCGGAACCTGCGCCCGGCTCCGACATGGCGAGCGCGCCCACATGCTCGCCGGAAATAAGCTTGGGCAAATAGCGCCGCTTCTGCGCCGCATTGCCGTTGCGGCGGATCTGGTTGATGCACAGGTTGGAGTGCGCGCCATAGGACAGGCCGACCGAGGCTGAGGCGCGGCTGATCTCCTCCATGGCGATCACATGCTCCAGATAGCCCAGCCCGGAGCCGCCATATTCCTCCTCGACCGTGATGCCGAGCAGGCCGATAGCACCAAGCTGGGGCCACAGGTCGCGGGGAAACTGGTTCGTACGGTCAATCTCTTCGGCGCGCGGGGCGATCTTGTCCTGGGAAAAGGCGCGCACGGTGTCGCGCAGCATGTCGGCGGTCTCGCCGAGATCGAAATCGAATCCGCGGTGGGCGTTGGGCAACATGATCTTCCTCCCCGGCCGCGTCGAAGCCCATTCTGCGCGGCCTCGCCGCCGTGGTCTTCTTGAGAGACGCGCGCTGAACCAGTGGCGTTGATCCCCGCACCCGCGCCGGAACGACGGCGGGAAGGGAACCGTAGCGAAGAATAAAACGGATGGCCGTTTATTCAACAGGAATGTGAGGTGCCCTCAGGCTTCCACATTGCGGCGCGAGCCCGGAGGCCGGGGGCGCCCGCTCGCGGAATCCTGCGCCGCGAGCATGGCCCTGGCCGCCTCGATGGAAACCGGGCCGGAAAACAGGAAGCCTTGCGCCTGCTGCGCTCCGAACGCACGCAGGAAGCGCAGCTGCTCGCGCGTCTCGACCCCCTCGGCGGTGAGAACGATGCCGAGCGAGCGACCGAGCCGCACCACATATTCGACGATCGCGGCGGCATCGCGCTCCGTACCGAGATTGGAGATGAAGGAGCGGTCGATCTTGATCTTGGTCACCGGGAAACGGCGGATATGCACCAGCGAGGCATGCCCGGTGCCGAAATCGTCGAGCGCGATGCGCACCCCGGCTTCCCGCAGGCGCAGCAGCGCGGCATTCACTTCCGAATCGGCCTGGATGATGGCGCTTTCGGTGATCTCGATTTCCAGGCGGGACGGCTCGAAGCCCGTCTGGGCAAGGCTTTCCAAGATCAGGTCCGCAATATTGGGCTGGCGCAGGCTGATCGGCGACATATTGACCGAGACGGTCACATCGTCGAGCCGCCGGCCGAGTTCACAGGCCCGCCGCATGACCCAATTGTCGAGCCGGCAGATGAGGCGGCTGCGCTCGGCAATCGGGACGAAGGTCTCCGGAGGCAGGCGCCCGCGTTCGGGATGATCCCACCGCACCAAAGCCTCAAAACCGACGATCCGCTCGCTCTCCACGTCGACCTGAGGCTGAAACACCAGGGCCATCTGCCCGGAATCGATGGCCTCGGCCAATTCCAGTTCCACGGTGCGCCGATTGCGGATGTCCTGTTCCAGTTCCGGAACGAAGAACCGCACCAAACCGCGTCCATCAGCCTTGGCGCGATACAGCGCGATATCGGCGAGGCGCATCAGTTCGCCGGGGTCCATTGTGTGTTCGGGTACGAAGGCGACACCGATGGACGCACCGATTTGCAGCTCATGCCCCTCCAGGCGCACCGGCTGCTGCATGACCGTGAGCAACGCGGTGAGGAACGTCTCGACCTCGCTCCGCTCGGCGCACGTCATATAGAGGACGAACTCGTCGCCGCCGAACCGCGCGGCGAGCCCGCGATCGCCGAGCGCCTGGCGCACGCGCGATGCCATCAGGCACAACAGTTCATCGCCCACGCCATGGCCGAGGGTGTCGTTAATGTCCTTGAACCCGTCCAGATCCAGATAGGCCATGGCGAGGATCTCATTGCCGGACAGGCCGGCGATGCGCGCCCCAAGACGGCCGACGAAGCCGCCGCGATTGGCGAGGCCGGTGAGATAATCCTCCATGGCGAGCGATTTCGCCTCGGCCTCGCTGGCGGCCAGGGCCGCCCCGGTGCGCCGCGACTGCACCAGCAGCATCAGGCAGATCGCAAGCAGCGTCAGCGAGAGCACTGCGACCAGAGGTGCGATGCGCTGAAGCGCGCTGACGCCGGGACGTTCCGGCACCCAGGCCAGCACCATGGGACTGCCGTCCACGAGATTGGTGAGGGTGATGTAGTTTTCGCGGTCGTTTGGCGGCGGACCTTGATAGACACGGAAGCCAGCCAATTGGACCCGTTGCGCCAATTCCCCAAGGAAGACGTCGTCGACAAGGTCCACCGTCACGGATTCGAGCACGTCTGGCCCGCCGCCGACGGTATCGGTTTTCCGGAACGACCGCACAACGGCAAGGCCGACGAAATCGGTGGTCGCGACGAACCCCGCGAGAGGCTCTCCGGCGTCTCCCGCGTCGCGGTTTCCCGCGTCCCGCATCATCCGCTGAAGGGCGGGACGCAGCGCGTCGAACTGCCGCTGGTCGACTTCCTTCCCCAGCGAGGACGCGTAAACCACGCGCTGCTGGCGATCCAGCAGGAATGTGCGCTCGTAACCGAAGTGATTGTTAAGCGTGACCCCGAGGTTTTCGTGCAGCCACGCGCGGTCATTCTGCTTCACGCGCGCGCTGACTTCTTCGTCGGGTTCGATCAGGCTTACCGTGCGTTTCATGAGCGCGGCATGGTCGCTCAGGGCTGCAAGCACCGTCTGCCGTTCGAAGGCGTTGGAGCGGGCGTCGTTGCTAGCTGTCGCGAACGCAAGAATCGCGCAGAGGCACGTTACGACCACGAGCACCGCCGCGATGGTCGCCACCGAGAAGCTGCGCGCTGCGGCGCCCGCCCGTCTAGGAATATTTACCTCCCGACCGAAGGCCACGAAAAGGCCGCGCGACTGGCCCAATGTCGCCTCCGACCTTTCTCGTACGCCCGCGCATCGGGTGCAAGCTCCCCAAGAGGGCATCCTCCCTTAGGTACCAGCAAACCACACAGATGCGAGGCCGAGAAAAGCGAAGAACCCGACGCTGTCCGTTACCATGGTCACGAATACGCCGGAGGCAACCGCTGGGTCGAGTTTAAGCTTGTGGATCGCCAGCGGAACTAGGATTCCGAACAGTCCCGCCGCAAGCATGTTCACGACTAATGCGGTCGCGATTACGCCCCCTAGCTGCAAATTCCCGAACCAGGTTGCAGCGATGACCCCAAGAAGGATGGCGAGGATCGATCCATTTACCAAACCAACCAAAACTTCGCGAAGGACAACACGTCGCGCGTTGTGAGAGCTGATGTCCTTGGTTGCAAGGGCACGGACCGCCACGGTCATGGTCTGGTTCGCCGCGTTCCCGCCCATGGAGGCGACGATGGGCATGAGCACCGCAAGCGCCACCATCTTCTCGATGGTCGCCGAAAACAGGCCAATAATGAACGCGGCGAGGAATGCAGTCCCAAGATTCACCACAAGCCAGGGCAGACGGCCACGGGCGGTATAAGAGACGGTATCGGACAGCTCCTCATCGCTGCCTACGCCGGCCATCGCCCGCAGGTCCTCGTCCGCCTCCTCCTGGATCACGTCCACCACGTCGTCGATGGTCATGACACCCACAAGGCGCCCGGCATCGTCCACGACCGGGGCGGAAACCAGATTGTAGTGCTCGAACATGCGAGCAACCTCTTCCTGATCCTCGGATGCCTTCACGATGTGGCGCTGGTCCGCCTTCACCGCGGTAAGAAGCACTGCCCGCTTGGTCCGCAGCAGGCGGTCGAGCGGGATCGAACCGATCAGCCGATAGGCGGGATCGACCACAAAGACCTCGTAAAAGGTCTCGGGAAGATCCTCGGTGTCACGCAGATGGTCGATGGTCCGCCCGACGGTCCAGAACGGCGGGACGGCGATGAATTCCGTCTGCATGCGCCGGCCGGCGCTTTCCTCGGGATAGTCGAGGGACCGTTGCAGGGCGACCCGCTCCGGCGCCGGGATGTGCTGGAGAATGGCGGATTTTTCGTCCTCCTCCAGGTCCTCCAGGATGTAGACCGCGTCGTCCGAATCGAGATCGCGGATGCCCTCCGCAACGGTCCAAGGCCGCAGCGCCTGGAGGATCTGGACACGCACCGTCTCGTCCAGCTCGGTCAGCGCGGTGAAATCGAATTCGCCGCCCGCCAGTTCGATCAGGCGAGGCCGCTGCTCCGGCTCGAGGGCTTCGATGATGTCGCCGAGGTCCGCTTCGTGCAGCCCACGGATAAGATGCCGAAGATGTTCGCTATTCGAGGCCGCGATGGCGTGCCGGATCTCTTCCAGGAAGGCGTCGACGATGGCGCCGTCCTCGTCGCGTGCCGAAACAGGGCGACGGTCGTCTGCGGCGGCGGGACTGTCCTCGCGCATCGTTCACCCCACGTCACGGATAGAAACCGGCACAGGTTCGGACTAGGTTGCCGCCAACCTGAACGAACCCCTCGTCGCTTGCTGTCGCTGAGAGCCTGGAAACCACGGCGTGCCGCCAAGATTCGGCCTATGCGCTTCTAGGCATGCGAGAGCAGGAACGCAAACGCTCCAGCCGGAAAATCCGATTCATGAAGATCCGCATCGCCTTGGCCTTGACCATGGGGGCCGCGACAGCGCTCCTGATGCCACTCGCGGCATTGGCCCAAGGGTGCCCCGGCCGCCCTTCCGCCCTCGGTACATCGCGGGTGATGGAGGTGCCGGCCGGCGTGCGGGTCGGAACGAAATCCTTTCCCCAGACGCTCGCCCTGAAGCCCAAGGAAGTGGTGCTCACATTCGACGACGGCCCCTGGCCGAAGACCACGGCGGCGGTGCTGGACGCGCTTAAGGCCCAATGCGTGCGCGCCACCTTCTTCCTCATTGGGGAAAATGCGCGGGCGCGACCGGAGCTGGTGCGCCGGGCCCTGGCGGAGGGGCATACCATCGCCCACCATTCCATGACCCACCCAGAAGCAACTCTCGCCCATCTGCCGTTTGACGCCGCCGTGGCGGAAATCGAACGGGGCATCGCCGCCGACGACACCGCGGCTTATGGCAGCGCCGTGCCAGGCGCGGCGCCCCGCGTACCGTTCTTCCGCTTTCCCGGTTTTGCCTCCACGCCTCAACTGCTCGATTATCTTGAACGGCGTGGCATTTCTGTCTTCGGCGCAGATCTGTGGGCGAGCGACTGGAATAAAATGACGCCGGAGCAGGAACTTGCACTTGTGCTGGGCCGTCTCGACGCGGCCGGGGGCGGTATCATCCTATTTCACGATACGAAAACCTACACAGCAGCCATGATTCCGGCGTTCTTGCAGGCTTTAGCGGAGCGCGGTTATCACGTCGTTCACATCGTCCCCACTTCGACGCGGCCATCCGGCCGTTGATGTTAACCATATTTTTGGGCGACGGTTCGTATCTGACGATACGTCAAGCCTTCGATCCTTGGGATCCGTCCCGGTGGGGCGTCACGAGAGTTACAGGAATGCGGTCGATTATTCTTGCGGCAGCCTTTGTTGCTCTGGCAGGCGCCGCCCAAGCGGCCGGGGACCAACCCGTCCCCGCCACCGACTCACCCGTCCTCCCGACCGCGACTTCCGCGCCACCCGCCGCCGCTTTGGGTGCTCCGACCCCGCCTGCCGCGACAGCGGCGCCGAAATCCGCACCCGTTCAGGCGGCGGGGCCAGCGCTGCTGCCAGCCGCGCCGCACCCGGCCTCGTACGAGACATCCGCCGCCGTACAGCCCGGCGCCGCCTGCCCGGGCAATCCGGATGCCCTCGGCACATCGCGGATCGTAAAGATCGACCCGAAGCAGACGCCATTCCTCGGCCGCCTTCAGTACAAGCAGACCGTGCCGCTGCAGAAGGGCGAGGTGATTCTGACTTTTGACGATGGCCCGCTGCCCCCGATGACCCATCGTGTACTGGATACGCTGGCCGCCAATTGCGTGAAGGCCACCTTCTTCATCGTGGGACGCATGGCGAACGCTTATCCCCACGTGCTTCAGGAAGTTCACGAGGCCGGCCACACGATCGGGACGCACAGCCAAACCCATCCGCTGATCTTTCCCAAGCTGACGCACCCGGCGGGACTTGCCGAAATCGACCAGGGTTTTGCCTCGGTCAACGCAGGTCTGGCGCCGATCGGGGCGCACACCGTGCCGTTCTTCCGCTTTCCGGGTCTTGGCCGGACCAAGTTCTATGAGGCTTATACCCAGGAGCACGGCATTGGCGTGTTCAGCGTGGATCTGGTCGCCGACGACTGGATGCATCTGAAGCCCGACGAGGTGTTGAAGCGCGCCCTGGATCGCCTGGAGGAACGCGGCTCCGGCATCCTGTTGCTGCACGACATCCAGCCGTCCACCGCCGTGATGCTGCCAACCCTGCTGCATGAGTTGAAGGCGCGGGGCTTCAAGGTGGTTCACATGATTTACGGCGAGGGGCCCGACGCGGTCGCGGCGCTGCCGGCTCCTGCGGCCGCCCCCGTCCCCGGCGCCAGCGCGGCTGCGGCGAAGCCCTCCACGGCCAAGCCGGTCTCGGCACAATCGACCACCGCCCAGCCGGTCGGCGTCCAGGCGACGAACGGCGCTTCAGCGGCCGCCCCGGCGAAGCCGGCGACCGCCCCTGTCCACTCGACCACCACTGCCGCCGCCACCGGCGCCATTCCTTCCGCCCGTGTGCCCTTGCCAGCGCCCGCCCCCGCCGCCGTGACGCAGGCCAATCCCGCGCCCGCCGAGCAACCGTTCAGCTTGTCCTGGCCCCGCATTCTGACGGACATGCTGCCGAAGGGCCTGCAACCCACGCAGTGAGGCGCCCAGCGGGCTCCGAAGACACCTGCGTCCAGCCATGAAGCCGCCCGCCGATCTGGCCGGGCGGCTTTTTTGTGCCGCATCCAAGGAAATGTTTCGGGCGGCACGGGAGGCCGCCAAGGCGTGTTAGGCGCGGTCCAGAAACGACAACGGCGCCCGAAGGCGCCGTTCTGCGTCGGCCTTTGCGGCCCCATCTTCTGGTGCGGACGAGAGGACTCGAACCTCCACGGGTCTCCCCACTAGCACCTCAAGCTAGCGCGTCTACCAATTCCGCCACGACCGCAGTCAGAGATGGCTCGGCGCCCGCGAACCCTGAGGTGCGTGGCGCCGGGGGCCATCGTCTAACAGATCGACTCCGGCGCCACAAGGCCTCAACAGCGGATCATGCGCCAACTATATGTAGCCTGTGGATGGCGTGTGTCCCGCGCGCCGTCAAAGACGTATGAAGCCGCTATGACCGCACTTTCTTCCCCGTCGCCGGCCGCCCCTTCCATCGCCCGATCCGCGCTGGCGACGCATTTCCTGCCGAGCGTGGCGGGAGCCGCCCCGGTGGACTGGAGTGTAAGCGACACTCCGGTGCCCTATCCGCAGGCGATCGCCGCCATGGAGGCGCGGGTCGCCGCGATCGCCGCCGGCACGGCGCCGGAATTGGTGTGGCTGCTGGAGCATCCTGCGCTCTATACCGCTGGCACCAGCGCCCGGCGCGAAGACCTGATCGACGCGCGGTTCCCGGTGTTCGAGACCGGGCGCGGCGGCCAGTTCACCTATCACGGCCCCGGCCAGCGGGTGGCCTATGTGATGCTGAACCTCAAGCAGCGCAGCGCCGATCTGCGCCAATATGTCAGCGCGCTGGAAACCTGGCTCATCGCCTCCCTTTCCGCTTTCAACATCCGTGCGGAGCGGCGCGAGGACCGGGTTGGCGTGTGGGTTGCGCGTCCCGGCCGGGAAGACAAAATCGCGGCGGTCGGCATTCGCGTGCGCCAGTGGGTCAGCTTCCACGGCATCTCGCTGAACGTGAATCCCGACCTGACGCATTTCGGCGGCATCGTGCCCTGCGGTGTACGCGAACACGGCGTGACCAGCTTCGAGGATCTCGGCCAGCTTGCCAGTCTGCCGGAGGTGGACAGCGTGCTGCGGGTCGCGTTCGAGGAAGTGTTCGGCGCGACGAAGGCCGGTAGGGCCCCGGTTTGAGTTTCACGTTGGGCGGGCCTTCGGCGGGTCTTGCGCTTCACCTGGACACATCATCGGAACCTGCGGAATAAGCTAAGCTCCGGCTGCTGCCTCTTTTGACGGGGAGATGGGATGAGGCCTGCCCTGAGACTCGGGTTTGGAAGCCTTCTTTCTCTCCTGGCCTGGGGTCCCCTGCCCGCCGGGGCGGGTGAAACCGCACCGCCCGAAAGCGCGACCATCGCTCTGCTTCCGCGCCCCGGAAACAGCGGATTTGCAAATTTCATCCGGGTCTCGGTAGGCGGCGGCGCTCCGGGCGCGGTTCTTCTCGATACCGGATCCACGGGACTGCGCATCCGTGCCGATGCCGTCGGGCCCGACGTGCAATTGACCGACATTCCCCTCACCTATTCTTATTCGAGCGGTAATGTCCTGGAGGGCGTCCTCGGCTATGCCGTCGTTTCATTCCCGGATTCGACCCCCGCCGTGGCGACGCCGCACCGCATTGCCGTTCAGGTGGTGCAGAAGGTGACGTGCAAGACCGACATGCCGGATTGCCCAGGCTGGAAAGCGCCGGAGATGGGGGTCATGGGCGTTGCCTATAATCCGGTCGAGGTCTTCAATCCCCTGGCCCAACTCGGCGGGACGCTCGCAAACGGCTTCATCGTCGTGGCGGATGATTTTGCCGATCCGAACCTGGCCCCGCATCTGGTAATAGGCTTGACGCCACAAAACAGCACCGGCTTTTCCACCAGCCCCTTCGCGCCGGCCGACGGTGCACAGCCGGCGGGACTGAAGGCTTGGAACACCAAGAGCATTCCCACCTGCTTCACGGTGGATTTGGGTCCGCCCGGGTGCTTTGCGACGGTGTTTGATACCGGTGCGGGCTCAGGCAGTTTCGAGACGCCCGATCTGGACCCCAACCGGCTGCACACGCGGATACCCGCCGGGCACCGCATCACCACCAGCGTTGCGGGCGCCATGAGCCTGACGGTGGAAAGCGGACGGCGGCCCTGGATCAACCGCTATCGCTATGCCCCACCCCACGGGGGCGTGAAGGGGTTCAATTCCGGCGGCTTGGTCTTTCGCCACTACAAGGTGCTGTTCGACGCCGCGAACGGGCGGATCGGCTTTTCCCCCGCGCTCGGCACACCGCCGAACGCGCCGAAGACTACCGCCGAATGACGCGCTATTTTCCCGCGGGCGCGGTCGTCTGCGCGGGCTTTGCGCGCACATAGGTCGTGCACGCGGTGGCAATATAATTCGGGATCGAATCGATCCAGCATAATTCCATGCTGTCGGCATTCACCTCGCCGTCGCCGGAGCTGAAATCGGTGGCGTAGACGACACGCTTGCCATCGCTGCGGAAGGTGCCCAGGAGCACCTGTTCCTTGCCGCCCTTGGAGACCACCGCGCCACCGAAGGCGCGGTCATTTTGCGTGTCGATGCGCACGCTCCAGGCTTCCGTACCGGGGCGGTTCGCGAAATGCGGCGTATCCACGCGCAAGCGCATATCGTCCATGGGCGTGATGCTGAGATTGGAACCGGCATGCTCGACGGGCGTCCACAGGCCGACGATGTTCGGCACGTCCGCCGCATGCGCCGGCCCCAGCAGACCGAGCATCATCACCGTCGCCACGCCTGCACGCCGCATGCCCCTGCTCCTTGCAAATGGCGCCCCGCAGGGCGGAGCGCCTCAGATGCCCAACTTGCCCTTGAGGATCTCGTTCAACGCCTGGGGATTGGCCTTGCCGCCCGACGCCTTCATGGCCTGCCCGACGAACCAGCCGAGCATCGTGGGCTTGGCGATCACCTGGGCCACCTTATCCGGGTTGGCGGCGATGATCTCATCCACCACCTTCTCGATGGCGCCCGTGTCGGTCACCTGTTTCAGGCCGCGGGCCTCGACGATCTCGCGCGGATGCTGGGTGGTTTTTTCTTCCAGCAGGATCACCAGCACCTCCTTGGCAATCTTGCCAGAGATGGTGTTGTCCGAGATCAGGTCGACAATGCCGGCGATCTGAGCCGGGGTGACATGCACGCTGGAAACCGCCAGCCCGGCGGTATTCGCATAGGCGGAAAGATCACCCATGATCCAGTTGGCAACGAGCTTGGCGTTGCGGGCGCTCGCGCCCTCCGCCTTTACGGCTGCTTCGAAATAGTCCGCCGTTTCCTTCTCCGCCACCAGGATGCTGGCATCGTAGGGGGTCAACCCATAGTCGGCGATAAACCTCGCCTTCTTCTCGTCCGGCAACTCGGGCAGCGCCTCGTCGAGCGAACGCACGAAGGGTTCTTCCAGCACCAGCGGCAACAGGTCGGGGTCAGGGAAATAACGATAATCATGCGCCTCTTCCTTGGAGCGCATGGACCGGGTCTCGCCCTTGTTGGGGTCGAACAGGCGTGTCTCCTGATCGATCGCGCCGCCGTCCTCGAGAATCTCGATCTGGCGGCGGGCTTCCACCTCGATCGCCTGGCCGATGAAGCGGATGGAATTGACGTTCTTGATCTCGCAGCGGGTGCCGAGCGGCTCACCCGGGCGGCGGACGGAGACGTTCACGTCAGCCCGCAGATTGCCCTTCTCCATGTCGCCGTCGCAGGTGCCCAGATAGCGCAGGATGGAGCGCAGCTTGGTCACATAGGCCCGCGCTTCTTCCGAGGAGCGCAGGTCCGGGCGGGAGACGATCTCCATCAGCGCGACGCCGGAGCGGTTCAGGTCCACGAACGAGAGCGAGGGGGAGAGGTCGTGGATCGACTTTCCCGCGTCCTGCTCCAGATGCAGCCGCTCGATGCCCACGGTGATGCTCTCGCCGTCCGGCAGATCGACGATCACCTCGCCTTCGCCGACGATGGGATATTTGTACTGGCTGATCTGATAGCCCTGGGGCAGGTCGGGATAGAAATAATTCTTCCGATCGAACACCGAGCGCAGGTTGATCTGCGCCTTCAGGCCGAGCCCCGTGCGCACCGCCTGGGCCACGCATTCCTTGTTGATCACCGGCAACATGCCCGGCATCGCCGCGTCCACCAGCGACACGTGATCGTTGGGGGGGCCGCCAAATTCGGTCGAGGCGCCGGAGAAGAGCTTGGCGTTGGACGCCACTTGAGCATGCACTTCCATGCCGATCACCACCTCCCAATCGCCCGTGGCTCCACGAATGAGCTTCCTGGCATCGGCGGGTCGAACGTGAGCGGTCATCGTGGTCCTTCGCAACTGGGCGGCGTGTGCCGCAGGTCATGTGTGTCCCTACTCCCGCGACCCGCTCTCTGGCAACCTTCGGAACATTGCGCAGAGGCCATCGCGGTGGACCGGATTACGTCGCGCGAAGGCGCCGCCATGGCGCGGGCGGCAAGATCAGCGTCGCCGCGGCGGGCGGCGCGAAGCATCCGCCACGTTTCCACCCTCCCCGCCCCGTGCTAAGCCGCAGCCCGGTCACACTGGCTCACGTGCGCGAAGGGAAGAATATGCGTCTGGCGTCCGTCACTCTCGCGCGCGATGAAGCGGACATCATTGAGGTTTTCGTCCGGCACAACCTGCATTTCGTCGATTGCATGTACATCATCGATGACGGCAGCACGGACGCAACCCGCGCGATACTGGATCTTCTGCAAGGCGAGGGCCTGCCTGTCGTGCGCATCGAAGACGGCGCCCACGCCGCCTACAACCAGGGCCGCCGCACCACGGGCCTCATGCACCGCGCCATGCAGGACGAGGCATGGGATTTCATATTCGCCCTCGATGCCGACGAATTCATAACCATAACCGACCGCGCCACGCTGGAAGCGGAACTGAATGCCCTGCCTGAGCCACGCATCGGCGCGTTCTCGGTGACGCATTATTTTCCGCACACGGACGACGATACCGCCGACCCCAATCCCCTGTCGCGCCTGACCCATGTGCTCGACCTGCCGCGCGGCGCCAACAAGGTGATCGTGCCGGGAACGTTTGCGGGCCACCCCGAAACGCTGATCTCGGACGGCAACCACATCATCAGCCGCTGGCATGCCGAACAGCCCATGACCCTTCTGGCCACCGCGGACCTCGCCCATTTCCCCGTGCGGTCAAACGATCAATTGGTGGCGAAATGCATGGTCAGCTATATCCGCTGGCGCGCACGGCCGGACTACAAGGCCTCGACCGCCTCGCACCACATTGACGGCGCGCGGGCCCTGATGGAGGAGCCCGGGCTTCTGCTGGAGCGACCGGATCGGCTTCTGCTCGCTTATATTCCCCAGCTCGACGGACCGGTTGCGGTTCGACCGTTCGCGCAGCGCCGGGCGTCGCCGCGCTATCTCGATCTTGCTCGCACCTATCCTTATCGGCGCGTGCTGGCGAGCCTCGATGCGCTCGTGGAGGGCGCGCGCGCGGGCACTGCGGAGCTGAATGCGCTTCGGGTTCAAGTAACAAAGGCGCAGGCGCCGTTCCACGTCGCGCTTGCGGCCGCGCTGCGCAAGACGCGGCGATCCTTCCTCAAGCGCTGGTTATCCCTGCGGGCAAAGTGACATTCCGCTCGCGTGGGCTCGCCAGCCCAAGGGCCGTGGCATACATTAAACCAGAACAGCAGACCGGGCGGGCGAATTCGCCGAGCGCCGGCACAGTCAGGTCAGGGAGACCGAAAACGCCATGCCAGATGCAACGACGGGTGAGACCTGGGCCGGCTGGCGCGACTTCATTATCGAAAGCCGCGTACCAGAAAGCGAAATCATCACCTCGTTCATCTTCCGCCCTGCGGATGGCAAAGGCGTGCCGCACCACCAGCCCGGACAACATCTGACATTGCTGATCGAGCCCAAGGACGGGCCGTCCCTGAAACGCAACTACACCATTTCCGGCCACGCCAATGGCGAGACCTATCGGATCTCCGTGAAGCGCGAGGCCCAAGGTCAGGCATCGCGGTGGCTGCACGATGCGGCCGATGCGGGGACGCGGGTCAAGCTGCTGCCACCATCCGGCACCTTCGTGCTTCCGGCGGACCAGGCGCGACCCGTGGTGCTGCTGTCGGGCGGCGTGGGCCTGACGCCGATGGTTTGCATGCTTGAGGCTCTGGCCGCCCAGCCTTCCGGCCCGTCCGCTCATTTCATTCACGGCACGCAGAATGGGGCGACCCACGCGTTTGCAAGCCACGTGAAGGCGCTCTCGGCACAGCGCGCCAATCTCAAGACGACGATCTTCTACGAGCACCCGCGCAAGACCGAGTTGGCGGGGCGTGACTTCGACCGCGCCGGCTTCATCGATCTCGACTGGCTGGCGGAGAATACCCCATTGGCACAGGCGGATTATTTCGTCTGCGGCCCGTTGCCCTTCATGCGCCATTTCGTTCAGGGGCTGGCCGCGCGGGGGGTGCCGCGCGCGCGCATTCATTTTGAATTTTTCGGCCCCATCGAAGAGCTGCTGGATCCGCAAACCCCACCCGTGCAGCCGACGGTTTTCTCCGGCGTCAAGGCGGCCCCCATGACCCAACTCAAACCCTTCTCACCGGGCACGCTCACCCCCGACCACATCGCCCAGGCCCTCATCGACAGCAATGCCGACGCGGTGGTCGCGAGCGATCGGGATGGCCAGATCATCCTCTGGAATCCCGGCGCTGAGCGCATCTTCGGCTTTTCCGAGCAGGAGGCGCTCGGTCAGTCCCTCGACATCATCATTCCCGAGCCGTTTCGTGCCCGCCATTGGGAGGGCTACCACCAGACGGTGGCGAGCGGCGAAAGCCGCTACGGCGCCGGCGATTTGCTCGCCGTTCCGGGTCTGCACAAGGACGGCCGGCGCTTCTCCATCGAATTCACCATCGTGCTTCTGAAGAATGCCGATGGCCGCGTGGAAGGCATGGTGTCGACCATCCGCGACGTGAACGCCCGCTTCGAGGAGACGAAGAAGCTGCGGAAGGAACTGGCGGAGTTGAAGAAGGCCGCGGAGTGAACGGCCGGGATCAATACAGCCAGAGCAACTCGCCCTGGCCGCCCGCAAGCCGGTCTCCCACATAGCGGCGCGCCCGCCCGGAGACACCGCCTCCGAAGAAGGCCGCGATTTCGGGAATCCTGCGGACGAGGAGTTGCAGAGCGATAAGGTCGTGCTCGCCCGCATCTCCAAAACCGGGACCCAGCAGAAGCGGCTCCCGCGCCAGCAAGAGCGTGCCGCGCTTCATGCCGGCGCCGGCTTGCGGCCCTAAGGTTCCGGCGATCGCGATGGTGCCCGCGACCATGCCGCGCGCCGCGCCTTCCGCAACATCGCCGCAAATGAGGACGAGGCCGCCCCGCATGCTGACGCCGGCCAGCGCACCGGCGTGGCCGCGGATTGCGATGGTGCCCCCGGTCATGCCAATCCGTTCGCCGGGCAGCGGGCCGGCAAGCCGGGCTCCGGCATCGCCCAGCACGTCGATCCGCCCCCCGGACATGCCGCTTCCGATGCCCTCGCCGGCGTCGCTGCCAAGGACCAGCCGGCCACCGCTCATCCGGGCGCCCGCAAACGCCCCTATGGCGCCTGTGACCATCAGATCGCCCGACGCGAGCCCCGCACCGACAAAATCCATACGTGAATCGCCCCAAAGAAGGAGCACGCCTTCCGAGGCAGGCAGCACCTCGAACAATTCGCCGAGCGCCACGCGCGCGGTGCCGTAGGGAAGGGGCAGGCGCTCCACCTCGTTCAGGCTCAGGTTGCCGAGATTCTGCGGCGTCACCCTCGACAGATCGAGGCGTGCGGCGAGCGGCGCACGCAGCCGCAGTTCATAGCCGCTCACGCCATCAGCTCCCGCAGCTTGAAATGGAACGGTCCGAGATTGCCGCCGTAATTTCCCGCGTCGATGGCGACGATGCCGGCCGCCTCTCCAAGCGCACACACAGCTAGGATGCCGGCCCGCATGGAGGCGGCGACCTCGGCGGCCGACAGCCCGTCGATGACGATCTCGAGCACGCTCTGGACATCCGCCGGCAACGCGCTCTCGACACTCGCGCGCAAGGTTGGGCAATAGGCATCATTGGTGGAAGCAATCATGCCGGCATATTTGCCGCCGATCTTAGAGCCGGACCGCACCACGCCCCCCGGAAAGGGCAGGATCGCCCCTTTCACTTCGCCCATGGCATCAACCGCATGCTCGGCCGCATTCAGCGCGGCCGCGCGGGAGCGCGCCAGAATGAGGAAATTTCCCCCGCCTACCGCAGCCTCGCTGCTGCCCGTCACATCGTCACAGACGAACTCGCCTTCCATCACCGGAATGCGCCAGAACCGGCGGTCGTCGAAGCTCTTGGCGATCTGGTGCCCGTCGCCGAAATAGCGAAGCGCGCGACCGAGGGGTACGCGAGGCCCCCCATTCACGCCGGCATAGCAGGCAGACGTGGGAGAGGTGAGGACACATTGGCCGACCCGGGCCGGAACTATTTTCTTCAGATCCTTCAGCGACATGGCGAAGATCAGCACGGCAATGCCGGGGCGCCCGTCTGGTGTATCCTCCGGCGCGATCTCCCCCTCGATCCCAGCCTCGCAGCCGCAGCCGATCACTGAGGTGGCGAAACCCGTGAGCGATATGGCGGCGGTACGTGCCCAGCGGGGCGTATCGGCGGTGATGACAAGCCGCGTGCCCGCCATGGGAAAGGCTTCGGCGAAGCTGTCGCGAATGTCCACGCCGTTCAGGTTCACGACACGCACTCCACGATGCTCGGCCCCTGCCCGCCCCGGATCTCCCCGTCGCTGATGCGGAAATGCTTGGCCTTGAGGCCGATGGCCTCGTCGAACCAGCGGTCCATGCGCTTGTCCATCAGCGGATCGAACGGCGGCTTCACCGCATAGGTTTGCCCCTGCACGAGATCGACAATCTCGCCATCGCGCACGATGGTTCGACCGTCCTTCAGCACCAGGCGCGGTGCGCTGAACATGGCCTCGCGATCCGCCATATCCGCGTACAGCACCACGTCGCCGACGGCGCCGGGCGCGAGATGGCCGCGATCCTTCAAGCCCAGCGTGCGCGCCGGCGCGGCGCGGGTGACGATGGCGATCTCCTCCAGCGTATATTCGCGCTTCAGCTCGCCGAGATTGGTGTGCGCCCGCGCCGCTTTGTGAAGGCGGGCGAGCTGCTCGGCGCGGAAGTCGCGATCCATCAGCAGGCGGATGAGGTGGGGATATGAGGTAAAGGGGCCGCCGTTGGGATGATCGGTGGTGAGGAAGACCCGCCAGGGGTCCTCGATCAGCAGGAACAATTCCAGGCCGATGGCCCATTGCAGCGCATTGACGAAGGATTTGTCGCGATACGCGAAGGGCACGACGCCGCAGGCGGCATCGCATTCGATGTCCATGCCCACCCATTTCTTCGGGCTCGCCAGGGGATGGTTGCGATATTGCGCCATCAGGTCGGCGGAAGCCGTCACCGTCTGGCCGAACATGATCTGCCCCACGTCCACGCTGATGTGGGGATTTGCGTTCACCGCCGCCGCGATCTCCGCCGCACCGGAGGAAAAGCGCCGGTCCCCTTCCTTGCCATAGGCGTGGAACTGCACATGGGTGAGATGCAGGGGGAAGCCTTCGGTCGCGCCGATGGTGGCAAGCGTCGTTGCCACATTGCCGGGCACGCCAAGATTGCAGCCGTGCAGGTGAATGGGATGGGGAATGCCCAGTTCCGTCACCGCGCGCTGCAAGGTCTGAAGCACCCGGCGCGGGGTGAGCGCGTAGTGTGGGCCGACCTCGTCCAGATCGAGGCTGCGGGCATTGAACTTGAAGGCGGAAATCCCGCCGGGATTGACGATCTTGATGGCGCAGGTCTGGGTCGCCGACAGCATCCAGGCCACGTAATCATTGATGGCGGTCTGGCTCTCACCCTGGGCGATCAGGCGCAGCAGGAAATCGTCATTGCCGAGCACCAGGAAGCCGCCGGTATCGATGTTCGGAATGTCTGCCATTTCCAGGTGCGCATGGCGCGCATTGGCGCCCACCATGGCCGGTTCGAACACGGCGGTGTAGCCCATCTGGGAATAGCGGCAGCCCGTGACATGGGTCGTCGGCGCCGCAACACCGCCGCCGCACCCGCAGAAGACGCCCAACGGCTCGGGATTCGCACGGCGATCCTCGCCCATGAGCAGGCGAGCGAGGTTCACCTTGCCACCGGCGATATGGCTGTGCAGGTCGATGCCGCCCGCCATGACCACGCAGCCGGCGGCATCATGCGTCTCATCCGCGTGAAGGGCGGAATTGTCGAGGACGACGCGGCCATCCTCAATGAGGACATTGCCCAGCACGTCGACCGCGCCAGAAGCGGGATCGAAGATCCGACCGTTCGTGACGCGCACCCTCATGGCGTCCTCCCCGATTGCAGGATGGCGGCGGCGGCCTGCGCCACGCTCGCAAGGCCGGCGTCCCGCAGCTTCACGAGCGGTAGGCACACGACGCCATCCATGCGAAACACTTGGCCGGCATGGTCGATCCCCGGCGTACCCACGGGGATAAACACGTCCGGCTCGCGGGCAAACTCCGTGTGGGGATGGGCCAGCGCGATCAGCGGGCCGGACGAGAAGGCCGGCGGCGGATCTGGACGGAAGGCACTGACATGGAGCAGAAGGTCGGCGTCCCGCAACGCCCGGCTGGTGGCGTAAAGGCCGGGCGCGTGGCTTGCTTCCCCCTGGGCCACCAGCGTGCGCAGCGGATAGCCGAAACGCCACAGCGCCACCTGATGCGCGCCGATGAGATTGTCCCGCCCGCCCAGGGGAAAGACGCCCGCCCGCGTGGTCTCGTTCAGCCGCGCCACGATGGCGGCGGCATGGCCGACGATACGCTCGCCGTCGTTTGGATCGAGCGCCCCGCCATTCCAGGTCAACACACCATAGCGCGCCGCCTTTAGCGCGCCCGCCAGCTCGGCGAGCGCCGCGCCCAGCGCGCCGTCGAAAGCGCCCGCCAGCGTCTTCACCGAGCGCGCGTCCACGAAGGCGCTGAGGCCTGCCATCGCATCGGCGAGGAGAGCCGTGGGCACGGGGATGTGCGAAACGTCATAATGGGCAAGGGCGGCACGCGCCGCCGGACCTGCGAGATCCCCGAGGAATACCACGCGGCGGGGGTGCGCCCGGTTCGTAAACAGCGGGGCTTCATCGCCATCGCCGTCTGCCACCTCACCGGATGCAACCGGCAGGGCGCGCTCGAAGAAGCGCGCGAAGTCGGGTGTCGGGTCTGCGCCGACCACCACCAGCAGGTCGCACCGATTGCGGACCTCCGCCAGCGTGGTGGCGATCCAGCCGCGCCGCTGAAGCGTGTCCAGGTTGCGAAACAGCCCGCCGGAGGCGGCATGATCGAAGCTGGCGCCGAACCGCAGCGCAAGATCGAACACACCGCGCACCCCATCCACATCTGCGCCAAGGCCGGAAAAAACCGCGGACCGGCTTGCGGCAAGCAGCGCGCCGGCGCGCGCGGCGGCCTCCTTCAGCGACGTTTCCCGTCCCGCCACGCGTGGAACGGGCGGCACACCGTCGGACCGCTCAAGCAGAGCGGTCGCCTCCGGACAAGCGGAGCGCGGGCGCACGGAGCGCCCCTGGACCTTCACTTCCAGGTCGTCGCAGCCGAGGCCGCAGAAACCGCACACCAGGTCCCGTATCGTGCGGGCTTGCGCAGCGGCGGGCATGGCGGGATCAGTCATATTTGAGATAGGCGAAGCGCAGGTCGCTCGGCGGCGTCCCCTCCAGCGGCCCGCCCTCCTCCGCGCCGGGCTGCCATTGCACGACCTCCTCGATCTTCCGCGCCAAGGCGAAGTCGCGTTCGGTGATGCCCTTGGCGTCGTGGGACATGAGGCGCACCTCGACCCAGGCATAGGAGGCGGTGATGTCGGGATGGTGCCAGGCGGCTTCCGCAAGATGGCCGACGGTATTGATCACCATCAGCGTGCCCTTCCAGCTGTTGGTGCGGTAGGTGCGGCGGATCCAGCCGTCCTCCAGCCGCCAGTGGGGCAGATCGGACGCGAGGCGGGTGATGATTTCGTCTTGAGACAGCGTCTTCTTGCGATCGACAGGCATGTCGCGCGCCTCCTTCAGCGGGGTGTCCCGATCAAGACGCTGCGGCGGTTTTCCGCTTGTCGTTGCAGTGCTCCGGATGTCCGGGCCATGCGTCCGTTCTTGGGTATAGAGCTAACATCTTCCGGGACAGGCGCAAACCCGTCCCGTTCACTTTCACAGTCCGTGCTGGCGCTTCGCGGCCGTCAGCGTGTTCTGAAGCAGGCAGGCGATGGTCATCGGGCCGACTCCGCCGGGAACGGGCGTAATCAGCCCAGCGATCCCCTGTGCTTCCTGATAGGCCACATCGCCCACGAGACGCGTCTTGCCATCGCCCTTGGGCACGCGGTTGATGCCCACGTCGATCACGGTCGCGCCGGGCTTGATCCAGTCGCCGCGCACCATTTCCGGCCGGCCGACGGCGGCCACCAAAATGTCGGCCGTGCGGCATTCGCCGGCCAGGTCGCGGCTGCGTGAGTGGGCGATGGTGACGGTACAATCCTCGCGCAGCAGCAATTGCGCGGCCGGTTTGCCGACGATGTTGGACCGCCCGACCACCACCGCCTTCATCCCCGAAAGATTGCCGAGATGGTGCTTGAGCAGCATCACGCAGCCAAGGGGCGTGCACGGCACCAGCGCGTCAAGGCCCACAGCGAGGCGGCCGGCGTTCACGACATGGAAACCGTCCACGTCTTTTGCCGGATCGATGGTGGAAAGCACCTTGTTGGTGTCGATATGCGCCGGCAACGGCAATTGCACGAGAATGCCGTGGACTGCCGGATCCGCATTGAGCTTGGCCACCAGCGCCAGCAAGTCCGCTTCTGCGGTCTCGACCGGCAGTTTGAATTCAAAGGAGGCCATGCCGGCTTCGGCGGTCTGGGCGGCCTTGTTGCGCACATAGACCTGGCTCGCGGGGTCTTCACCCACCAACACCACCGCGAGGCCGGGCTTCAGGCCGGAACGCGCGGCGAGGTCAGCCACCTCGGCGGCGATGCGGGCACGCAGATCGGCCGCGAAGGCCTTTCCATCGATGGGCTTGGTTTCGATCACAATCGTCCCCTGCGAACGCGACATGACGGCTGCGCGCCTTGTCGGCGGATGTCGCGCGCCATTCAAGACAAATCAGCCAAGCTCGACGTCGCGGAACCATGGATGTCTTATAAGGATAAAAATTTTCGTAAAGAGAAAACTTGCGTCCGCCTTTTAGTCGCCGAGATGTTTGTCTTCGTAGGCGATGGTCCATTCGATCAGATCGCGCCACAGGCGTTCGGTCAGGTCTGGCGGCAGGCCGGCGGCGGCGGCGCGGCGACCCACGCGCTCCACCACTTCTTCCACCCGGTCCGGCAGAAGGGCGGGGATCCCCTCCCGCTCCTTTACGATCACCACGTGCTTCACCACCGCGAGCCGCCGGACCAGCAGATCGACGATCTGATCGTCGATCTCGTCGATGGAATCGCGCGCGTCCGCGAGGGCCGCGGGAATGCCCTCCCGTTGCGGCCGCGCGCCGGAGCTCACTTGGCCCACCACAGGTCTTCGACCGGAAAGCGGCCGGCAGCGTCCTCGATCACCTGGGCGAGGGAGAACAGCGTCTCCTCCTCGAACGGGCGGCCAATCAGCTGCAGGCCCAACGGCAGGCCGTCTGCGGAGAAGCCGGCCGGCACGGAAATGCCCGGCAGTCCGGCGAGGTTCACCGTCACGGTGAACACGTCGTTGAGATACATCTCGACCGGATCGGCCTTGCTCTTCTCGCCGATGCCGAAGGCGGGCGAAGGCGTGGTCGGCGTCAGCACAGCGTCCACGCCTTGTGCGAACACGTCGTCGAAGTCGCGCTTGATGAGGCTGCGCACCTTCTGCGCCCGCAGGTAATAGGCATCGTAATAGCCGGCCGAGAGCACATAGGTCCCGATCATGATGCGGCGGCTCACCTCGTGGCCGAAGCCGGCCGCGCGGGTGCGCTCGTACATTTCCGCGACATCGCGGCCCGGAACGCGCAGGCCATAGCGCACGCCGTCATACCGCGCGAGGTTCGAGGAGGCCTCGGCAGGTGCGACGATGTAATAGGCGGGCAGCGCGTATTGCGTGTGGGGCAGGGAGATGTCCACCACCTCGGCACCGGCGTCGCGCAGCATCGCGGCGCCCTGCTCCCACAATTCGACGATCTCGGGGGACATGCCGTCCACCCGATACTCGCGCGGAATGCCAATGCGCTTGCCCTTCACCGAGGCGCCCACCGCGTCTTCGTAATTGGGCACACGCAGGTCCACGCTGGTGGAATCCTTCGGGTCGTGCCCGGCCATGGAGCGCAGCAGCAGGGCCGCATCGTTCACGGTGCGCGCAAACGGGCCGGCCTGGTCCAGCGAGGAGGCATAAGCGACGATACCCCAGCGCGAGCACCGTCCGTAGGTCGGCTTGATGCCGACGGTGCCGGTGAAGGCCGCCGGCTGCCGGATCGAGCCGCCGGTGTCGGTGCCGGTGGCGCCGGCACACAGGAACGCCGCCACCGCCGCCGCCGAGCCGCCGGACGAACCGCCGGGCACCAGGGGAGTTGTCTCCCCATCGCGCCGCCAGGGCGAAACCACCGGCCCGAAGGCCGAGGTCTCGTTGGACGAGCCCATGGCGAATTCGTCATTGTTGAGCTTGCCCAGCATCACCGCCCCGTCGCGCCAAAGCTGCGCGGTGACGGTGGATTCGTAGGGCGGCACGAAATTCTCGAGGATCTTCGATCCAGCGGTGGTTGCGACACCGTCGGTGCAGAACATGTCCTTCACGCCGATGGGCATGCCCTCCAGCGGGCCGCCCTCGGAATTGCAGATGCGGGCATCGCTGGCCGCCGCCATGGCGAGCGCCTTTTCTGCCGTCTCCTCCAGATAGGCGTTGAGGCCGCGGGCCTTTTCCATGGCATCGAGATAGGACTGGGTCAGTTCGACCGCGGTAAACTCGCGCAGCGCCAGCTTTTCACGCGCCTGGGTGAGGGTGAGCTGATTGAGCGCGGTCATTCCACCACCTTCGGCACGGTAAAGAAGCCGCCCTCGGCATCGGGCGCATTGGCGAGAATTTTTTCGGGATAATGGCCGTCGTTCACCACATCCTCGCGCAGGGGCAGGCTGAGCGGAATCACGCCGCTCATGGGCTCGACGCCAGACACGTCAAGCACCGATAATTGCTCGACGAAAGCGAGGATGGCGTTCAACTCCTCCTGAAGGGGCGCAAGTTCCTCCTCGCGCACCGAGATGCGCGCCAGATGCGCAACCCTTCGGACGGTCGCCTGATCGACGGACATGGACAGCTCCCAGCACGCACCGCACCCGATGACGGGGGCGGCGCCAACAAATGGCTCAACCGCAAGCGGTTGAAGCATGTTCCGAACGCGAGCGCTGCAATTTTCCGCATACCGTCCGCGCCCTTCCCCGCTATAGCAAGCCGGCGAATTGGGAGGCAATGGCGGCGGCCAGGAAAGCGCGGGCCGCATGGTGCAGCGGCCCGCGACGCATCATGGCGCAGCGCTCACGGCATGAGCGCGATCTGCTCCAGGCCGAGCGTCTCGGGATAGCCGAGAACGAGGTTCATGTTCTGCACCGCCTGGCCCGACGCGCCCTTCACCAGATTATCGAGGGTGGAGAGCACGATGGCCCGGCCGCTCGCGCGATCCGCGACGACCCCGATCATCACCATGTTGGAGCCGCGCACGTGACGCGACTGCGGCACCTGGCCAAACGGCAGGACGTGGACGAACGGCTCGCTCTTGTAGAAATCCGCCAGGATCTTGTGGAGATCCTCGGCCTTCGCGCCGGTGGTGCGCACATAGAGCGTCGCATAGATGCCCCGGTTCATGGGCGCGAGGTGCGGCACGAACATGGGCGCGACCGGGCGGCCGGCGGCCTTCGAGAACTCCTGGTCCAGCTCGCCCATGTGCCGGTGCGAACCGACGCTGTAGGCGTGGATGCCCTCGGAAACCTCGGAGAACAGCATCGCCTCCTTCGCTGAGCGGCCGGCGCCGGACATGCCGGTCTTGCTGTCGATGACAATGGTTTCCGGCTCGATGGCGCCGGCTTCCAGCAGCGGCACCGCCGGCAGGATGGAGGTGGTGGTATGGCAGCCGGGATTGGCGACCAGCCGCGCCTTCCGGATCTCGTCGCGATAGATTTCGACGAGGCCGAACACCGCTTCCTTCTGCAGTTCGAGGGCGCCGTGGGGATGGCCGTACCATTTTTCATACGCGCCGGGATCGCGCAGCCGGAAGTCGGCGGAAAGATCCACCACCTTCACCTTGGGCGCCTGCTCGAACACCTTCTTGATGACTTCCTGGGTGGTCGCATGCGGCAGCGCGCAGAACACGAGGTCCACCGCATTGAAGTCCACCTCGTCGATGGTGACGAGCTTGGGCAGCGTATAGGGGGCGAACTGCGGGAATACGTCGGCCATGGACTGGCCGGCCTTGCGGTCCGCGGTCAGGGCCACCAGCTCGACACGGGGATGGCGCAGCAGAAGGCGCACGAGTTCAGACCCGGTGTAACCCGAGGCGCCAAGAACCGCGATCCGTGCCTTTGCTGTCTCCGACATGTCCTTCTCCCGCCCGCCAGGGGCCGTGTGACGTTGGCCGGACCCGTCCGTGCGCGGAACGCTGCGCGGGCGTGTTCGGTCGGGGGTCTGTACACCGATCCCATATCAGGCGAAAGACAGGGATAAGTGACCAGTCCCGCGCTGCGCGCGTTTCCGGTATGTTCCCTTTCGTTCCCTCGCCCTGGCATGATGGCCGGCGGCGATTCGCCCCTAAAGCGACTTAAAGAGCCTCATGTCCGATAACGACGATCTGTTTGCCGCCCCCGCCCCTGCCCGCAAGGCCCCGAGCCCCCGCGCCAAGGCGCCCGCCGCCGTGCCTGAAATGGCGAGCGATTATACCGCCGCGCATATCGAGGTGCTGGAAGGGCTGGAGCCGGTGCGCCGCCGCCCCGGCATGTATATCGGCGGCACCGATGTCAAAGCCCTGCATCATCTCTTCGCCGAGGTGATCGACAATTCCATGGACGAGGCGGTGGCCGGGCACGCCACCTTCATCGAGGTGCATCTCGCCGCCGACAGCACGCTGACCGTGACCGACAACGGGCGCGGCATCCCGGTGGAGGCGCACCCCAAGTTCCCCGGCAAGTCCACCGTCGAAGTCATCATGACCACCCTGCACGCTGGCGGAAAGTTCGACAGCAAGGTCTATGAAACCTCCGGCGGCCTGCACGGCGTCGGCGTCTCGGTGGTCAACGCGCTGTCCGACCATCTGGAAATCGAGGTCGCGCGCAATCAGACGCTCTATCGCCAGTCCTTTTCCAAGGGCGCGCCGCTTGGCCCGCTCGCCGAGGTGGGTCGCATCACCAACCGGCGCGGCACCAAGGTGCGCTTCCATCCCGATCCCCAAATTTTCGGTGAAGGCGCGCATTTCGATCCCGCCCGCGTGTTCCGCATGGCGCGGTCCAAGGCCTATCTGTTTGGCGGCGTGGAAATCCGCTGGTCGTGTGACCCCGCTTTGCTGGCGGGCACAACCGGCGTGCCGGAGAAGATGACCTTCCGCTTCCCAGGCGGCCTTAAGGATTATCTCGCGGGCGACCTTGAGGGCCAGACGCTGGTCCATAATGAAATCTTCGCCGGCCGCATCCAGAAGCAGGGCGGCCACGGCTCGGTGGAATGGGCGGTGGCCTGGGTTGCCGACGGCGATGGCGGCATTTCCTCTTATTGCAACACCATTCCCACCCACGACGGCGGCACCCATGAGAACGGGCTGCGCCTGGTTCTGCTGAAGGGCCTGCGCGATTATGCGGAGCGCATCGGCCAGGCGAAGCGCGCGGCGATCCTGATCGGCGACGACGTCACCACCGGCTGCGCGGCGATGCTTTCCGTGTTCGTTCGCGAGCCGGAATTCCAGGGCCAGACCAAGGACCGCCTCGCCACGGCGGAGGCCTCGCGCATTGTCGAGCAGGCGCTGCGCGATCCGCTCGACCATTGGCTTGCCGCAAATCCAGTCCAGGCCAACCGGCTGCTGGACCATGTGGTGGAGCGCGCGGAAGAGCGCCTGCGCCGCAAGCAGGAAAAGGAGATTTCCCGCAAGACCGCCGTGCGCAAGCTGCGCCTGCCGGGCAAGCTCGCGGATTGCTCCAACACCGAGGCGGCGGGCTCCGAAATCTTCATCGTCGAGGGCGACTCGGCCGGCGGCTCGGCCAAGCAGGCGCGCGATCGCAAGACCCAGGCGGTGCTGCCGCTGCGCGGCAAGATCCTCAATGTGGCCAGTGCCGGGCGCGACAAGCTCGCCCAGAACCAGCAATTGTCGGACCTGCTTCAGGCGCTCGGCTGCGGAACGCTCGCCCAATATCGCGAGGCGGACCTGCGCTATGAGAAGGTGGTCATCATGACCGACGCGGACGTGGACGGCGCCCACATCGCTTCTCTCCTCGTCACCTTCTTCTATCGCCAGATCCCGAAACTCATCGAGGAGGGCCACCTGTTTCTGGCGGTGCCCCCGCTCTACCGCATCACCCAGGGCGCCAAGACCCTCTATGCCCGCGACGATGCCCACAAGGACCAGTTGCTGAAGAAGGAATTCGCCGGCCGCGGCAAGGTGGAGATCGGCCGCTTCAAGGGCCTCGGCGAGATGATGCCGGCGCAGCTCAAGGAAACCACGATGAATCCGCGCACCCGCACCATGCTGCGCGTCACCATCGAGGCGGCGGCGCAGGCCGACACCGCTGACTTGGTGGAACGTCTCATGGGCAACAAGCCGGAAGCGCGCTTCGCCTTCATTTCCGAGCGTGCGGCCTTCGCGGGCGAGGATCTGCTGGATATCTGACGCTTGAGCCCTCAGGCCGAGGGATCGACCGGCGCCGGCTCTGATGCCGCAGGCTTAAGGCGACGCGGCAGGCGCGAGGCCGGCCAGGCGAGCGCAATCAGACACACGCCCGCGCCTGCAAACAGCTCCACCGGCCCGATGAGGCCGACCAACTGCGCCGCCAACAGAGCGCCCAGCGCCTGGCCGGAAAAGAAGAAGGTGGCATAAAGCGCCACGGCCGAGCCGCGCGCCGCCGGGACCAGCTCGGTGGCCATGATCTGCAAGGTGTTGTGGATCATGTAGAAGCCGAACCCGAGCACGCCGAACAGCGCCAGCATCAGGCCGAGCGAGGGCACCAGCGCGATGGCGATCAGGCATATCCCCGCCACCGTCGCGCCGAGCCCGGCCATGCCGGACAGGCCGAGGCGGCGCACCAGAACCGCCACCAGGAAGGTGTAGATCACGCCGCCCACGCCGAACATGCCGAGGGCGAAGCCCGCCTCCACCGCATCGCCGAGCGCGCGCCCGACCATATGGGCGGCAACGAACGGGAACACGCCGAAGATCAGCGCGCCCTCGATGGCGGCCACCAGGAACAGGCGGATCGAGAGCGGATTGCTGAACACCACGCGATAGCGGTCCAGCGCCCCGCGGACGGACGCCCGCTGCGGGATCGCGGTCTCGCTGAGGAAGAACATGGCGCCGAACGCCGCGGTGCCCGCCACCGCCGCCGTGCACCAGAACACGGCGCGCCACCCGATCAGGGTGGAGATCATGCCCGAGGCCATGGCGCCGCCGAGCTGGCCCAGCACGATGGCCATCAGCAGGCGTCCGAGCGCCTGGGGGCGCTGCCGCATGGTCACGCGATCCCCAACGGTCGCCAGGGCCACGGGTATCACCCCGCCGGCCCACCCGCCGGAAAAGATGCGTCCCGCCATCAAGGCTTCATGGCTTGGCGCCAGCGCGCAACCGACGAGCCCGAGGCAGAGCATGGACAGCGTCACACGGATCAGACGCACCCGGCCCACGGCATCGCCGATGGGGCCGAACACCAATTGCATCGCGGCATAGGGCAAGGAGAAGGCGCTGGCGAGAAGGGCCGCGCGCTGCAGCGACACGGCAAGGTCCGCCGCCAGCAGGTTGAGCATGGGGTCCACCGCGCGCATGGAAAAAGCGCTGGCGAACCCGGCCAGACCGAGGACCAGAAGAAAGGGCATGGCGGCACGGTTTGGAGAAAAGGCGGGGACGTCGCCCTGTGTGAGGGCTCGGTGGGAAAGCTTCCTTGGCGCTCATTCACGGGAGGGTCAAGGCCGGTTTCGCATAGCGCTCGTCCCTGCAATTCCCCTGGCGCATGGCACGCTGAACGAGAAGCATTGACACAGCGCACAAAATCCTTACTTTACAACGTGTCGTCCGATTATTTCGAATCCAAGCGCGCCGAGCGACGACCGCTCGCCCAGCCCCGTACGGCACGGGGCCTGCGATAAGCGGAGCGCTGCCGCATTAAGCGACGATATGTCATTTTCCGAACTCGGCCTGAGCGAAAAAGTCCTCTCGGCCGTCACGGCGTCCGGCTACACCACGCCCACGCCCATCCAGGCGCAAGCCATTCCGCACGTTCTCGCCCGGCGCGACGTGCTGGGCTTGGCGCAGACAGGCACCGGCAAGACCGCCGCCTTCACCCTTCCCATGTTGACCCTGCTCGAGCAGGGCCGGGCACGGGCGCGCATGCCGCGCACCCTCATCCTCGAACCGACGCGCGAACTCGCAGCCCAGGTCGAGGACAGCTTCGCCCGCTACGGCAAGAACCATAAGCTCAATGTGGCGCTGCTGATCGGCGGCGTCTCGTTCGGCGACCAGAACACCAAGCTGGTGCGCGGTGTGGATGTCCTCATCGCTACCCCCGGCCGGTTGCTCGACCATGTGGAGCGCGGGCAACTCCTGCTCTCCGGCATCGAAGTGCTCGTCATCGACGAAGCCGACCGCATGCTGGACATGGGCTTCATTCCCGATATCGAGCGCATCTGCAAGCTGGTGCCCTTCACCCGCCAGACGCTGTTCTTCTCGGCCACCATGCCGCCGGAAATCCAGCGGCTCGTATCGCAATTCCTCTCCAACCCGGTTCGGGTCGAGGTGTCCAAGCCCGCGTCCACGGCCACGACCGTCACCCAGGTCCTGGTTGCCACCGGCCGCGAGGATTACGAAAAGCGCGAGAAGCTGCGCGAACTGATCCGGGGCGCGGAAGGACTGCAGAACGGCATCGTCTTCTGCAACCGCAAGAGCGAGGTCTCTGTAGTCCACCGCTCCCTGCAGAAGCACGGCTTCAATGTCGTGTGCCTGCACGGCGACATGGACCAGCGGTCGCGCACCCAGGCGCTGGACCAGTTCCGCTCCGGCGAGGCGACCTTGCTGGTGGCGTCCGACGTCGCGGCGCGCGGGCTGGATATTCCGGCCGTGAGCCACGTCTTCAATTATGACGTTCCCCACCATGCGGAGGATTATGTCCACCGCATCGGGCGCACGGGCCGCGCGGGCCGCAGCGGCATGGCCATCGCCTTGATGACCCATGACGATCTGAAGTCCCTGGCCGCCATCGAGAAGCTGATCGGCAACCCCATTCCCTGGCAGGGCGAGCCGCTTGGCGAGGCCCCGCCGCGCGAGCGTCGCACCGGCGGCGGTGACAAGCGCGGCCGCGACAAGGGTCGTGACGGTGGCCGTGGTCGCGACAAGGGCGGCTCCGCCCGCCCGGAAGAGGGCGACGTGCCGCGCGCCGAGCGTCAGAACACCCGCAACCGCAAGCCGCGCGACGGCGCGCCCCGTGAAGAGGCGGCCCCTGTCGAGATCGCGGCCGCTCCGGTGCGCGAGGCGCGTCCACCGCGTGAGCCGCGCCCGCCGCGGGAACCGCGTGAGGCACCGGCCCGTGACGTGGCGGCTCGCGAGAGTGCGCCCCGCGAATCCAGCCGTCCGCCGCGTCGCGAGCGTCCGCCGGTCAACGAACCGGCGGACATGTCCCACCTCCCCGCCTTCCTGCTGCGCCCCGTGCGCGTGAAGGCAACGAGCTGACCCCGAGCGTGGGCCTTTAAAGGGCCCGCCTCATTCGCTTTTTCTTCAGCCACCTCCGCTGCAAGGACCCCCTCAGCGGATTTTCAGGCGCCGCCCTTCGGGGACGCCGGCTTGCTGCGGTTGGTCGCCGACGTCTTGCGCGGCCTTGATGCGGCGGGTTTCTTCAGCCGGGCGGCACGGGCGATTTCAAGCGCACGGCGGGCCAGCGCGGCCAAATCCTCCCCATCGTCCAGCGCCGCTTCCGGCACCTTCCAGAAGGACATGATGGTGCGCCGCCCCTTGGCTTCATAGCTGAACGGCACAGAGCCGCGCGCCCCCAGGTCCAGGGCGAAGCCTTCATCGACCTTCAGATACAACTCGCCCCCGACCTCCAGCGCGAACATCGCGCCGTCCGCATAGACGCCGGCACCGCCGAACATGCGGCGTACGTCCACGGGGCCGAATGCGGCGAACAATTCGCGAATGTCGTCTGCGGTCACGGCATTTCCGAAGGCGCGGGTGGGTCTAAGGCGAGACCAGCGCTGGCTTCTCGGACGGCGCGGCATAAATCAGGGGGCGCACCAGCTCCAGCAGCTCTTCCTTTACGGCCGTAGCATCGGCGGGCTTGGTGGTCGCCGACACGGTCAGTTCGATGCGGTCATAGCCGAGCTTGCCGAGAACGACACTCGGCGCAGGGGCCGCCAGGACCCGCTGATCTTGTTGAAGGAAGGCGAGGACCTTGGTGCGAAGCGCGTCAACATCCACGCTGGTCGCCACCTCCAGCGCCACCGACACCGTCGAATCACCCACCGGATAGGCGGATTTGTTGAGGATCGCGGTGCCCCACACCTGCCCGTTGGGGATCAGGATCTGCACATTGGCGGCGCCTGCAAGTTCGGTGGTGAATAAGGTCAGGGCCTTCACCGTGCCGGCCTTTCCGGCGACCTCCACTTGGTCGCCGACACGAAAAGGCCGGAAGATCAGCAACATCACGCCCGCGGCCATGTTGGACAAAGTGCCCTGCAAGGCGAGACCGACCGCCAAGGAGGCTGCACCCAACACGGCGATGATGCTGGTGGTCTGGATCCCGAAGCGCTGGAGCACCGCGACCAGCACGAACACGAGCACGGCATATTTGGCGAGGCTGGCGAGAAAGCTCGCCACCGTCACGTCGATCCGCCCTGTGGCGCTGAGGCCGCGCATCAGCAGCCCCTCGACGGTGCGCGCGATCCACCAGCCGACACCCAGCAGAACCAGCGCGTAGACCACATTCAGGCCGTAGACGACCGCCACTTCGCCCAGGTGTTCGGTATCGATATCCATCGCCAACGCCTCGCTGCTGTGTTGAAGGGATTGAAGAGGCAAACGCGCGGCGATGCAATAAGTTCGCTGGCGCCCGCGCGGGGTTCCGGCGGGCCGCGCGAATGAATATGGTGCCGCTCCCTTATCGGCAGCGTTGGACCATGCCCGCATCCTCCTCCCTTCTCGACCGGGCGATCGCCCTTCACGATTCCGGCCAATTGGACGAAGCGGCGGGCCTCTATGGCGAGATTCTGCGCGTTGCGCCGCGGGAGGGCGAAGCCCTGTTCCGGCTCGGCCGGCTCCGATGCCAGCAGGGGCGGCTGGAGGATGGCGTGCGCCTCCTTCAGGACGCGACGCAGGCCGCGCCGCAGGACGGGCGGGCGTTCGATCTGCTCGGTCTCGCGCTGGAGCGGCTCGGCCGCCTCGCGGAAGCGCTCGCCGCCTATGATCGAGCCATCGCCCTCGCGCCGGAAAATCCCGATGCCTGGGGCAGCCGCGCCGGCGTGCTCGGCGCCCTCGGCCGGCGCACCGAGGCGTTGCGCGCTTATGACGAATCCTTGCGCCTCGCCCCCCGCCGTCCCGAAGGCTGGCTCAATCGCGGGGCGTTGCTGCAGGAGATGGAGCGGCACGAGGATGCCATCAAATCCTTCGACACCGCGCTCGCCATGGCCCCGGACATGGGTGCCGCCCATCTCAACCGGGGCGTCTCACTGAGCGCCCTCATGCGCTATGCCCCCGCCCTGGCGGCTTTCGAGAGCGTGCTGGCGGCGGAACCGGACAATGTGGACGCGCTCTCGAATACCGCGCTTGCCCTGCGCAATCTGGACCGCCCGCAAGAGGCGCTGGAACTGCTGGATCGGGCGCTGGCGCTTGATCCCCGCGCCGCGCAGGCCCACGCCAACCGCGCCAGCGTGCTGCTGGACCTGCGGCGCTTTTCCGAAGGCGTGGAAAGCGCCACCCGCGCCGTGGAACTGGCGCCGGACCGGGCGGACATTCTCTATCCCCGCGCCCTGCTGCTCTCCACCGTCGGGCGACACGGGGAAGCGATCGCCGATCTCGACCGCGCGCTCGCCCGCGATCCCGCCTTCATCCGCGCCCGCATTTTGCGCGCCCAGCTCCAGATGGACCTCCGCCGGCTGGATGATGGCAGGCGCGACCTTGGCCCGCTGGTTCAGGCGGCGCCCCCGCACCCGGAGGTGGCATTCCTGCTGGCCACTGCGCGCCTGCGCAGCGGCGACTGGATGCGCGGCCTGCCTTTGTTCGAGCGCCGCAACGAATTGCGCCAGAAAGGCTATGCCGAGTTTCCCTTCCCGCGTTGGACCGGCGACAAGCCGGACCAGAAGAGCCTTCTCGTGCTCCAGGCCGAACAGGGGCGCGGCGACATCATCCAGTTCGCACGGTTCGCGCCGCTGCTCGGCCGCCTCGGTCACAAGGTCGCGCTCGCGGCCACGCCCGAGATGCTGCCCCTCCTGTCGGGAATCGAAGGCATCGCGGGCGTCATGAGCATCGAGCAGGCCATGGGGCTGCGCGAGCCGGCGCGGTGGGCGCCGCTGATGAGCGTGCCGCATCTGCTCCATCTGACGCCCCAGACGCTGCCGCCCTTCGCGCCTTATCTGAAGGCGCAGCCCGCCCGCACCGAGGCGTGGCGGCAGAAGCTGGGCGATGGCGGCTTCAAGATCGCCGTGGCCTGGGCCGGAAACCCCAAGGGTGAAGCCGGCATGAGCCGCGCCTTTCCCCTCGCGGCTCTTGCCCCCGTGGCGGCGCTGGACGGCGTGCGGATTCTCTCGCTTCAGAAGGGCCAGGGCGAGGAGCAGGCAGAGGCCGTCGACCTCCCGTTCGCGGTCGAACACATGGCGGCCATCGATCCGCCGGGCGAAACCTTCCTCGACAGCGCGGCAATCCTCGCTGCGTGCGATCTCGTGATTTCCTGCGATACCGCCATGATCCATCTCGCCGGCGCGCTCGGTCGCCCGGCCCTGCTGGCACTGATCGCCGGCTGTGACTGGCGCTGGCTGGCGGTGCGGGAGGATACCCCCTGGTATCCGAGCGTGCGCCTGTTCCGCCAGGATGTGCCGGGCGATTGGTCCACGGTGTTCGCGCGCATGGCAGAAGACGTGAAGCGGCGCATGGCGGCACCCGTGGCCTGAGGCTTTATCCGCCTCAGTCCAGCAGGGCGAGCAGGCGCGCGGCCGCGTCCATTTCCAGCTTGCGGGCGGCGTGGCGCGCGGCTGCAAGCTCGTCCTCGCCCCATTGGGCGCGATTCCAGGCCTCGTCCACATGGGCGGCGGTCCATGCGGTTTCCGCATCGATAGCCCCATGGGCCACCGCCAGCGCCAGCAGGGCCGAGCCGGTGAGCGCCGTCATGGAGGTGACGGCCGCCAGGCGGAACGGCTCGCGCGGCACCAAATCCGCAATGCGCGCCAAGGTCTCGTCCGGCTGTTTCACATGGCGCACGCCGGTGCTGAGGAAGAAGCGGGCGCTGTGATGGTCGCGGAACCAGTCCAGCACCGGGTCCCACGCCTGCGCCTGCTGCGCCTCCAGCCGCTCCGGGCCATCCGCGCGATAGCAGAGCAGGTCGGTGCCGGCATAACTCACCACCTCGGCGGCAGAGGCGGTGGGATCGCGCATCACGCCGTCCAGCACCACATTGACGAGGCGCGTCAGCGGCATGGCGTGCGGATTGATCTCAGCCACCTGCGCGTCCCATTCGGCGGCCACCGCCTCGGCGAGGGCGCGCGTCGGCAGGTGCAGGATATCGCGGGCCGGCGTGCGCACCGGCCTCCCATCCAGAAGAATGGTGAAGCCGTCCCCCTCGGTGCCGACAGAAGCCGCCTTGTAGAAGCGCTTCGGCAGCGTCACCCGCTGGGCGGCGCGCACGGATTCCGCCGGGTCGATGCCGGTTGTTTCGATGCCTTCGAGAAGATCGCGCATGTGGGTCCCGTGATTTCGCCTGGCGCGCCTTAGGCGGAAACGCGCGCGAACAAGGTCTCGATGGCCGCCGGCAGATCCGCGAACCGCTCCACCATCAGATCCGCGCCGGCTGCCAGCAACGCAGCGGGCTCATGATAGCCCCAGCCGACGGCGATGGCGAAAGCGCCGGCCGCCTTGGCCATTTCCATATCGTAGGTTGTATCGCCCACCACCACGGTCAAGGCCGGCTCCGCGCCTACCTCCGCCATCGCCTGCAGCACCATGGCGGGATGCGGCTTGGAGGGAGCATCGTCCGCCGTCTGGATGGTGGAAAACCAGCCTTCCATTTGATGACCGGTGAGCACACGGCCCACGCCGCGCCGGGCCTTGCCGGTCACCATGCCCAATTGCAGGTCGGTGCGGCAGCGCAGCGCTTCCAGCGTCTCCCGCGCGCCCGGATAAAGCGGCTCGGTGGGCGCGGCTTCGCGCTGGGTGCGGTAGGTGGAGCGATAGGCCGCCTCGAGCGCCTCCACGGGAAAGTCCACGGCCCCGCGGGAGAGCACTGCGAACGTCTCCGGCAGCGAGAGGCCGACGACCGACAAAATCTCCGCCCGCTCCGGCGGCACCACGCCACATGAAACGAAGGCGGCACTCATGGCCTCGACGATGGCGTGCTGGCTGTCCACCAGCGTGCCGTCGCAGTCGAACAGGACCAGGCCGGGAGAGGTGTCGTCCGTCGTCATTTCTGGGTCAGCTTGTCGGTGGCGAGATCATAGGTCCATGATATGGCGTTGGGATCGGAGAATTGAATGGTCTTGAACCCGCGCTGCTTGCATTGGCGCGGAAACGGGCCGGACGCGATCAGTTCCACGGCCGTCTTGGCCGGGAAATTGAACTTGATGGCGATCGTGGTCGCTTCCTGCCCGCTGGTCGTCACCTGAAGATCGAGCCCGTTCTGGACAAAATTATCCTGGGTGGTCTTCGCGAAGGCGCGCCGGGTCGGTTCATCCGCCGATGGAAGCGTCACGCCCGGACGCACGGTGGGCAATGCGGTCTCCGCCTCTGGCGGATTGGCGGGGGCGGGTGACGGGGCGGTCGCAATCTGGGGGGCAGCCGCCTGCGGCTCGGGCGCAGCCGGGGCAGATGGGCTCGGGGCCGGTGCCGTGGCGACATCCGCCGGAGCGGGTGCGACGGGCGCGGGCTGAGCCGGCGCACTGGCTTCCTGTATCGCGCCGCCGTGGGGCGGGCTGAGCATGATCCATACCCCCGCCCCGGCCAAGAGCGCGACCAGAACGCCTGCGGCACCGACGATAAGGGGGAGCATCGAGCGGCGCGGCGGCAGGACGGCACCGCATTCGGCGCATTCATGGGCGTGGGGATGCGTCGGCGCTCCGCAGCCGGGACACAGGTCTGGCTGTCGGCTCATGCATCGTCTCCGTAACTAGATTGGATGACTCGCCCCCAGGCATCCCTGTAGCGCGGTTTGTCCGCAGGGGAAACCTGCACGGCCGGCGCTGACCTGCGGCGAGCGCCGGCCGCTGCGGCAGGACGGCTCTCTTTCGGATCAGGATTCCGGCGCTTCCAGGATCGGATCGTACTGCGTCGCATCCAGCCCCAGCACCGCCCAGGATTGCGCCATATGGGGCGGAAGCGGCGCTGAGACGTCGATCACCCCGGTGCCACACGGATGGGGAATCACGATGCGGCGTGCCAGCAGATGCAGTTTGTTCTGCATGCCGCCGGGAAATTCCCAATTCTCGATGTTGAAATATTTCGGGTCGCCGACGATGGGATGGCCGATATGCGCCATGTGCGCCCGCAACTGATGGGTGCGGCCGGTGACCGGCTTGAGGGAAAGCCAGGCCATTTTCTGCGCCGCCTGGTCGACGACGGCATAATAGGTCAAGGCGTGGCTCGCCTCGTCCTCTCCGTGCTTGGCGACGCGCATGCGCTCCTCGCTCTCCTCACGGGCGAGATAGGTGGAGATGCGACCCTGGCGGGGCTTCGGCACGCCGGGCACGAGCGCCCAATAGATCTTGCGTGCTTCGCGCGAGCGGAAGCTCTTGGTGAGGATAGAGGCCGCAAGGCGCGTCTTGGCGATCAGCAGGCAGCCGGCGGTGTCCTTATCGATGCGATGAACGAGGCGCGGCTTCTGCCCGTCGCGGTCGCGCATGGAATCCAGCATGCCGTCGATATGACGATAGGTGCCGGACCCGCCCTGGACCGCGAGGCCCATGGGCTTGTTGAGCACCATCACGTCCTTGTCCTCATAAAGGATCATGGCCTTCAGCGCGGTGAGGTCTTCGTTCTCGCGGCGCGCCGCTGCAGCAACCACGCCGCGCGGCGCGGCCGGGCGTTCACCCGGCGCGCCACCTGGTGCGGGGGCCCGCGCCGCCTCATCAGCCGCATCCACCGGCTCGATTCCATCGGAATCCACACCCAGCGGGGGAACGCGCACGCTCTGGCCCGGCTCGAGCCGCGTGGAGGTTTTCGCGCGCCCGCCATCCACACGCACCTGCCCGGTGCGCACCAACTTCTGCAGATGGCCGAACGACAGATCCGGGAAATGCGCCTTGAACCAGCGGTCGAGGCGCATCCCGGCCTCGTCCGCACTCACCTGCTTTACTTCGACCGCCATGGGTCACATCCTCGCAACGGTCGGAACTTGCGCGCAGATTTACGCGTCCCCCGCCGCTATGTCACGCAATGGCGCGCATAAGTGCCATGCCGGCCAGCACGGCGAGGATGCAAAGCACCAGTGAGCCGATGGCGTAAGCCGCGGCATAGCCCCAAGCGCCCCGCTCCATGAGCAAAGCGAATTCCAGAGAAAAGGTTGAGAAGGTGGTGAATCCACCAAGCACGCCCGTGGTCAGGAACAGGCGCGTCGGCTGCGCCCAGCTCATTCCGGATCGCGTGGCGAACCAGATGGTTGCCAGCCCCATGATGAAGCAGCCAAGCACGTTGATGAACATGGTGACATAGGGGAAATCCACCAATCCGAGCAGGCGTAGGCCCGCCAGATTGAAAAGGTGGCGGACCAGACCGCCGAGGCCCGCCCCGACGAAGACCAGAAGCGCGGGAAACATGGCTGCACCTGCACAAAGGGAGGACAGCTTCGTCTTAACGGCCGCAGCGGCCCCGCATCAAGGTCATTCGTGATAATTTTTGCAGCGCAACATTAACCCTATGGCTCGCCGCGTTCCGCTCGCAGGCGCGCCCAATAGTCCATGCGCTTCTTGATCTCGCGCTCAAAGCCGCGCTCGACGGGATGGAAGAAGCTCTGCCGCCCCAGCTGCTCGGGAAAGTAATTCTGCCCCGAGAACGCATCGGGCTCGTCATGATCGTAGCGATAGCCCTTGCCGTAGCCCTCACCCTTCATGAGCTTGGTGGGGGCATTGAGAATGTGCTTGGGCGGCACCAGCGAGCCGCCCGCCTTGGCGGTGCGCATCGCCGCCGACCAGGCCTTGTAGACCGAATTGGATTTGGGCGCGGTGGCCATATAGACGGCCGCCTCGGCCAGCGCCAGTTCGCCCTCGGGAGACCCCAGGAAGTCGTAGGCCTCCTTCGCCGCATTGGCGACCACGAGGGCTTGCGGATCGGCGAGCCCGATATCCTCCACTGCCATGCGCACCAGACGGCGGGCCAGAAACAAGGGGCTTTCCCCGGCATCCAGCATGCGGGCAAGATAATAGAGCGCCGCGTCCGGGTCCGATCCGCGGACGGATTTGTGCAAGGCGGAGATGAGGTTGTAGTGGCCGTCCTCGCTCTTGTCGTAGATCGGCGCGCGGCGCTGCACCACCTCCTGCAGGCCGGCCGTATCGAACACCTCGCCCGGGCGGGCGGCGCGCCAGACCTCCTCGGCCAGGGTCAATGCGGCACGCCCGTCGCCGTCCGCCATGCGCGCGAGGGCGGCGCGGGCGTCGGCATCCAGCGGCAGGGGCCGCTGCTCAACCTCCTCAGCACGCGCCAGCAGGCGGGAAATCGCCTCTTCATCGAGCGCGCGGAACACCAGCACCCGAGCACGCGAGAGCAAGGCGGCGTTGAGCTCGAACGACGGATTTTCCGTGGTGGCGCCGACCAGCGTCACCGTGCCGTCCTCCATGACGGGCAGGAAACTGTCCTGTTGGGCCCGGTTGAAGCGATGGATTTCATCCACGAACAGCAGCGTGCCCCGCCCCGTTGCGCGGCGATGGCGGGCCTGTTCGAAGACCTTCTTCAGATCCGCGACGCCGGAGAAGATGGCCGAGATCTGCTCGAAATGCAGGTCGGTGGCATGGGCCAGCAAGCGCGCCACCGTGGTCTTGCCAGTCCCGGGCGGTCCCCAAAGGATGAGGGAGCCGAGGGAACGGCCCTCCAGCATGCGCGTGAGCACGCCGTCAGGCCCGACCAGATGGTCCTGCCCCACCACGTCGGCGATCTTCTCCGGGCGCAGCCGATCCGCCAGGGGGCGCGGTGCTCCCTGCTCCAGCCCGGCCGCTTCGAATAAGGTCGCCATGAACCGCCCTCAGACCCGTTCCCGCTTCAGCCGCCGATCACGGCATTGATGACGCGCCCACTGCGCGCCACGCTCACCTGCCACGCCCGCATGGGCGCGCGCGTGGCCTGTTCCAGATCCGCCGTGCGGGCGATCCTGGTGCCATTGACCGCGAGAATGACATCCCCGGCGCGGAAGCCGGCGGCGGCGGCGGGAGAATTCTCCGCCACATCGGCCACCACGACGCCCGTATCGTCCACATCCACCCGCATTTCCTCGGCGACGGCGGGGGACACATTCACCACCCGCGCGCCGGCGAAGGGCGAGCGACCACGCAGCACGATCTCCTGACGCGGGACGCTTTCCGGCGCGGGCTCCAGCGCGACCTTGACCTGAGTCTCGCGTCCCTGCCGGCTAATCGTGAACGTGACCGTGCCGCCCATGGGCCGGGTGGCGAAACGATAACCGAGCGACTCGGGATCATCGACGCCCAGCCCTTCCACAGCGACGATCAAATCGCCGGTTTTGATGCCCGCCTTCGCTGCGGGACTGTCGGCGAGCACACCTTGCACCAGCACGCCGGTCGGGCGGGCAATTCCGAGCCCTTCGGCGATCTCGGGCGTCACCCGCTGGAGCTTGGCGCCGAGCCAGGGCCGGCGCACCGTGGCGGATCCGGCCTTCGCCGATTCAAGCACCACGCGCACCATGTTGGTGGGAATGGCGAAGCCGATGCCGTGGGATCCGCCGGAGCGGGAATAGATCGCCGTATTGATGCCGATGAGCCGCCCCGCCATGTCGACGAGCGCGCCACCCGAATTGCCGGGATTGATCGCCGCGTCGGTCTGGATGAAGAATTGATAATCCGATACGCCGACCTGCGTGCGGGCGAGCGCCGAAACGATGCCCTGCGTCACCGTCTGGCCGACGCCGAAGGGATCGCCGATCGCCAGCACCAGATCGCCGACGGCGAGATCATCCGAATTGCCCAGCTCCAGGCTCGCATAGGTCTTCTGATCGCCCTTGATGCGCAACACGGCGAGATCCGTGCGCGGATCGCTGAGCATCAGCTCGGCGTCGAACTCGCGCTTGTCGTTCAGCGCGATGCGGATCTGGTCCGCCCCCTGGATCACATGGTGGTTGGTGACCACAAGGCCGCTCGGATCGACGATGACCCCCGACCCCAGCGAGCGCTGCATCCGCTCGGGCCCGCCGAGGCCGGGCGCATCACCGCCCTGCCCGCCGCCAAAAAAACGCCGGAAGAAGGGATCGTCAAAGAACGGATTGGAGCGCGGCGCGCTCTTCAGCGCGTAGACGTTCACAACCGCCGGCGCCGTGCGCGCCACCACCGGAGCAAAGCTCAGGGTGATTTCGCTTCGCGATGCCGGCACCTGTGCCTGCGGGGCCGGAGCGGTGGCCGGCGCTGTCTGGGCCAGCGCTTCCCCTGTCATCGCGATCGCCAGCAGCCCGATCATGCCCGCCGCGCAGGCGAGCGGAGCACCGGTCCGCTTGGGCCGGGCGGGCAAAGTCGGCAATAAGCGATCGAAGCGAAGGAAGCGGGAAATGCCAGATGCCATGAGCCACCTTAGGTCCGCGCCGACGCCAAGCGGCGTCGCACGCAACATATAGAGCCTGCCTGAAACGAAAGAAGGGCGACCTTGCGGCCGCCCCTCCAAAACGCTCGAAAACTGAACGAGATCCAGCCTCAGGCCGCAGCAGCCTCAGCCGCCGTGCGGGCGTGGTCGGAAGCGCCCTTGGCGTCCACGTCGCGATCGACGAACTCGATCACCGCAACCGGCGTCGAGTCGCCATAGCGGAAGCCGGCCTTGACGATGCGGGTGTAGCCACCCGGGCGCGCCTGGTAGCGGGGCGCGATCACGTCGAACAGCTTCTTCACCACTGCGACGTCGCGCAGCTCGGCAATGGCCTGGCGGCGCGCATGCAGATCGCCACGACGGGCGAGCGTGACAAGCTTCTCCACCACCGGGCGAAGGTCCTTCGCCTTGGGCAGGGTGGTGACGATCTGCTCATGGGTGATGAGCGCCGCGCTGAGATTCATGAACATCGCCTTGCGATGTTCCCAGGTGCGGTTGAACTTGCGATGTACCTTGCCGTGACGCATGACGGCGAACTCCTAAAATCCGACGGCGTTTCGAGCCGGCTTATGGTTGAGCGGCTCGAGCCGCGTATGGAAAGCTCAGTAGTGATCTTCGAAGCGCTTTGCCAGCTCTTCGATGTTCTCAGGCGGCCAGCCCGGCACTTCCATGCCGAGATGCAGACCCATGGAAGCCAGGACTTCCTTGATCTCGTTCAGCGACTTGCGCCCGAAGTTCGGCGTGCGGAGCATCTCCGTCTCGCTCTTCTGGATCAGGTCGCCGATATAGACGATGTTGTCGTTCTTCAGACAGTTCGCCGAGCGCACCGAAAGCTCCAGCTCGTCCACCTTCTTCAGCAGCGCCGGATTGAAGGGCAGCTCCTGGATGGCGGTGGATTCGCTCTCGCGCTTGGGCTCTTCGAAGTTCACGAAGATCTCAAGCTGGTCCTGCAGGATTCGCGCGGCATAAGCCAGCGCATCTTCCGCAGAAATGGACCCGTCGGTCTCGATCTGCATGGTCAGCTTGTCATAGTCGAGAATCTGGCCCTCGCGGGTGTTCTCGACCTTGTAGGAGACCTTGCGGACCGGCGAATACAGGCTGTCGATGGGGATGAGCCCGATGGGCGCATCTTCCGGCCGGTTGCGGTCGGCCGCCACATAGCCCTTGCCGGTGTCGATGGTGAATTCCATCCGCAGCTCGGCACCGTCATCCAGCGTGCAGATGACGAGGTTCGGGTTGAGAACCTGAATGTCGCCCACGGTCTGGATGTCGCCGGCGGTCAGCACGCCGGGGCCGTTCTTTTTCGCAACCAGACGCTTGGGGCCTTCGCCCTGCATCTTGATGGCGATGTCCTTGATGTTGAGGATGATGTCCGTCACATCCTCACGCACGCCGGGGATCGACGAAAACTCGTGCAACACGCCGTCGATATGCACCGAGGTCACCGCCGCGCCCTGCAGCGAAGACAGCAGGATGCGCCGCAGCGAATTGCCGAGGGTCATGCCGAAGCCACGCTCCAGCGGCTCGGCCACGACGGTGGCGAGGCGCTTGGGATCGCGGCCAGCCGTGACCTGCAACTTCTCGGGCTTGATCAGTTCTTGCCAGTTCTTCTGAATCACTTGCGTCACCTTGCCTTCTCACCGGGCCGCTGCACTCAGGTGCCATCTCTGACCGCGAGGCGCCGACCCGTCCCGTATGCGGGGGGAGGAACCGGGCAGAAGGCTCGCCGACCGGGCCGGCGAGCCAATGGAACGCTCAGACGCGCCGGCGCTTGCGCGGACGGCAGCCGTTATGCGGGATCGGGGTCACATCCCGGATCGACGTCACCATGAAGCCCGCGGCCTGAAGGGCGCGCAGGGCCGACTCACGTCCCGAGCCGGGACCGGAGACTTCCACTTCCAGGGTGCGCATGCCGTGCTCGGCCGCCTTGCGGGCCGCGTCCTCGGCGGCCACCTGCGCGGCGTACGGGGTGGACTTGCGCGAGCCCTTGAAGCCCATGGCGCCGGCCGACGACCAGGAAATGGTATTTCCCTGCGCGTCCGTGATGGTGATCATGGTGTTGTTGAACGATGCGTTCACATGCGCGACGCCGGATGCGATGTTCTTGCGCTCACGACGTTTAACGCGGGTAGCTTCCTTGGCCATCTGTACTTTGATCCTTCAGGCGCGCCCGTAACACCAGGCGCTCGGGATGGGTGCTCCCATACGGGAGCGGGTCCAGCGAAACATAAAAAGGAAGGCCGGCGGACCGGCCTCCCCTGATCGCGCTAGGCGCGGATCACTTCTTCTTACCGGCGATCGCCTTCGCCGGACCCTTGCGGGTGCGGGCGTTGGTGTGGGTGCGCTGGCCGCGCACCGGCAGGCCGCGACGGTGGCGCAGGCCGCGATAGCAGCCGAGGTCCATCAGACGCTTGATGTTCATGGACACTTCGCGGCGCAGGTCGCCTTCCACGATGTAATCGCGGTCGATGGTCTCGCGGATCTGCAGCACTTCCTGGTCGGTGAGCTGGTTCACGCGGCGCTCGGCCGGGATGTTCACCTTGGTCACGATCTCTTCGGCCTTCTTCGCGCCGATGCCGTGAATATATTGAAGCGCGATGATGACGCGCTTGTTGGTCGGGATGTTGACGCCTGCAATACGAGCCACGTGTCTCTCCATGTGGACTGCCCACCTGTGTGGACAGTGTCTCCGCGTCCGGTGGAGGCCGGCCCATGCGGAGATAAAACAAAACCCGCGCGTCCCACGTCGCCTAAGCGGCGCGGGCAGCACGGATGCCGAATGAAGGGAGCGCTGATACACGCTCATGGGGCCGGCGTCAAGTCGCCGCCCCTTCCCGGTTTCCCTCAGACCGTTTCGAGCACCTCGGAGATGGCCTTGGTCACCTCGTCGATGGGCCGCATGCCGTCAATCTGCTGCAGCTGACCGCGCGCGGCGTAATAAGGCGCAACGATAGCGGTGTCGCGGTTATAGGCATCCAGGCGATGACGGAACACTTCCGGATCATCGTCTTTCCGCACCGGTTCGCCACGCGCCTTCGTCTCTTCCGCCCGGCGCATGATTCGATCCATCAGGAGCGCCTGGTCCACCACCAGCTCGATCACCGCGTCGAGCTTGAGCCCCTTTTCGGCCAGCATGTGGTCGAGCGCCTCCGCCTGTGCGACCGTGCGCGGAAAGCCATCGAGGATGAAGCCCTTCTGCGCGTCCTCATGCTCGAGCCGCTCGGCGATGATGCCGATGACCACGTCATCCGACACCAGCCCGCCGGCTTCCATCACCGCCTTGGCTTTCAGCCCCACCGGCGTCTGAGCCGCGACAGCGGCGCGCAACATGTCGCCGGTAGACAGCTGGACGATCCCGTGACGGGCCACCAGTCGCTGGGCTTGAGTCCCCTTCCCTGCCCCGGGAGGTCCCAGCAGAATCAACCTCATTTCCGTCTCCCCCCACGCAGCTTGGCCTTCTTGACCAGTCCTTCGTACTGGTGGGCCAAGAGGTGTCCCTGTATCTGAGATACGGTGTCCATCGTGACGCTAACCACGATCAACAACGACGTCCCTCCGAAATAGAACGGAACGGCCGCGTAGGAAATGAGCAGTTCGGGGAAGAGACACACTGCCGCAATGTAAGCAGCACCGACCACTGTGATTCGCGTCAGCACATAGTCGATATATTCGGCGGTCCGCTCGCCCGGGCGGATGCCGGGAATGAAGCCGCCGTGCTTCTTCAGATTGTCCGCCGTTTCCACCGGATTAAACACAATCGCGGTGTAGAAGAAGCAAAAGAACACGATAAGCGCGACATAAAGAATCATATACAGCGGCCGGCCGTGGCCAAGCTGGGTGGTCACCACGCCCAGCCATTCGGGTCCCGAACCCTGCATGAAACTCGCGATCGTCGTGGGAATCAGCAGCAGAGAAGAAGCGAAAATCGGCGGAATAACACCCGACGTGTTCAACTTCAGCGGCAGATGCGAGGACTGCCCCTCATACAGGCGGTTGCCCACCTGGCGCTTGGGATACTGCACGAGCAACCGGCGCTGGGCCCGCTCCATGAACACGATGAAGGCGATCAGGCCGACCACCATCACCAGCACGAGGAGGATGATGGGGGTGGAAATCGCGCCCTGACGGCCGAGTTCCAGGGTGCGGACGAAGGCGCCGGGAAGTTCGGCGACTATGCCCGCAAAGATGATCAAAGACGTACCGTTGCCGATGCCGCGCGAGGTGATCTGCTCACCCAGCCACATCAGGAACATGGTGCCACCGGTCAAGGTGATGACCGTGGAGATGCGGAAGAACAGGCCGGGATCCTGCACGACGGAACCGGAGCTTTCGAGGCCGACCGAGATGCCATAGGCCTGGAACAGCGCCAGAACGACCGTGAGATAGCGGGTATATTGATTGATCTGCTTGCGACCGCTCTCACCTTCCTTCTTCAGCGCTTCCAGCGTCGGCGAGACGGTGGTCAGAAGCTGAATAATGATCGAGGCGGAGATATACGGCATGATGTTCAAGGCGAAGATCGCCATGCGTTCAACGGCGCCGCCGGAGAACATATTGAACAAGCCGATAATGCCGTTCTGCGCGCCTTGAAACACCTGCGAGAGCGCATCGGGATTGATCCCCGGCAGGGGGATATAGGTTCCAAGGCGATACACCAGAAGGGCGCCGAGGGTGAACCAGATACGCTTCTTCAGTTCCTCGGCCTTGCCGAGGGCGCCGAAATTCAGGTTCGCTGCGAGTTGTTCCGCCGCCGAGACCATGCCTTGCTCCGCTTGGGCCATCCGCGTGGGAACGGCCTATCCATGAGAGGCGGGAGCGCGCGGCGACAGGGCGAGAGCCGGCACGTACCGCATCTTTCCATCGGTCATACCCGCACTCGCCGCGGCAGACCATTGGCGAGATGACGCGCCGGGCCTACGCGATGAGGCGGACAACCGCCTCCAACTTCGGCCCCATGCCCGGAGGGACCTCCAACTATCGAAAACTAAACGCTTTCGACGAAACACAACGAAGGCGGCAGTGAAGCAAACGCTCCGCCGCCGCCCTCTAAAATCACGCGGCTTCGACCGAAACCGTTGACATGGTGACAGAGCCACCCGCCTTCTCGATCGCCTCGACCGCCGACTTGGTGGCATAGGCAACGTCAAGGGTCACCTTCGCCGTCAACTCGCCGGAACCGAGCACGCGCACGCCATCCTTGACGCGGCGCAGAACACCGGCCGCAACGAGCGCTGCAGCGTCGATGGTTGTGCCGGCATCCAACTTACCCGCGTCGATGGCGGTCTGGATGCGGCCCAGCGACACTTCATTGAAGTCGAGCGCGAAGATGTTGTTGAACCCACGCTTCGGCAGGCGCCGATGCAATGGCATCTGGCCGCCTTCGAAGCCCTTGATGGCGACGCCGGTACGGGCCTTCTGGCCCTTGACGCCGCGACCCGCGGTCTTGCCCTTGCCGGAGCCGATGCCCCGGCCGACGCGCATGCGCTTCTTGCGCGCGCCGACATTGTCCCTGATCTCGTCGAGCTTCATCTCGCTTCTCCTCAGTCGACGACGCGGACGAGATGGGCGACCTTCGCGATCATCCCCCGCACCGCCGGCGTGTCCTGAAGGGTCGAACGGCGATGACGCTTGTTCAGCCCGAGGCCCACGAGGGTTGCTTCCTGGTCAGCCGGACGGCGGATCGGCGAACCGACCTGCTCGACGGTGACGGTTTTTTCTTCAGACGCCTTAGCCATGGCGCGCTCCTATTCTGCGAGCCCGGCTCAGTCCGTCGCTTCCGCGTCTTCGACGCGGCGGCGGGACTGAAGCTGCGACACCTTGATACCCCGGCGCGAAGCGACGGAGCGCGGGCTGTCTTGGTTGACGAGGGCATCGAACGTGGCGCGCACCATGTTGTAGGGGTTGGAAGACCCGAACGACTTGGCGACGACATCATGAATGCCGAGCGTCTCGAATACGGCGCGCATGGGGCCGCCGGCGATGATGCCGGTACCGGCCGGTGCCGCGCGCAGAATGACCTTGCCCGCACCGTGATGCCCATGCACGTCGTGATGCAGGGTGCGGCCTTCGCGCAGCGGCACGCGGATGAGCGCGCGCTTGGCGCTTTCCGTGGCCTTGCGGATGGCTTCCGGCACTTCACGCGCCTTGCCATGACCGAACCCGACGCGACCCTTCTGGTCGCCGACGATAACCAGGGCGGCGAAACCGAAACGCCGTCCGCCCTTCACAACCTTCGCGACACGATTGATGTGGACCAACTTGTCCACGAACGTGTTGTCACGATCCTCGCGATCTCCGCGGTGTTCCCGTTCACGGGCCATTTCGCTACGTCCTTCGCGTCAGAACTGAAGGCCGCCTTCACGGGCGCCCTCAGCGAGCGCCTTGACGCGCCCATGATAGATATATGCGCCACGGTCGAACACGACCGCGGTCACGCCCTTCGCCGCCGCACGCTCAGCAACCAGCTTGCCGATGGCCTTGGCGGCCTCGGTGTCTGCGCCGGTCTTCAGGGTGCCGCGCAGGTCCTTTTCGAGGCTGGACGCGGCCGCTACGGTCTCGCCCTTCGCATCGTCGATGATCTGCGCATAGATGTGCTGCGAGGTGCGGTGCACCGACAGGCGGGGACGCCCGTTGGCCGCAACGCGAATCGCACGGCGCACCTTGGCCTTGCGGCGCGCCAGCGCCTCCAAATCCTTAGCCATGGTTCGCCTCCGTTACTTCTTCTTGCCTTCCTTGCGGAAGATAAATTCGCCAGCGTATTTGACGCCCTTGCCCTTATAGGGCTCGGGGCCGCGGAACTCACGGATCTCGGCAGCCACCTGACCGACCTTCTGCTTGTCCACGCCCGAAACCAGCACTTCCGTGGGCTTCGGGGTCGTGATCTGGATCCCTTCCGGGATCGCATAGATCACGTCGTGGCTATAGCCGAGCGACAGGTTGAGGCTCTTGCCGGCAGCCGCGGCCTTGTAGCCGACGCCGGTGATTTCGAGCTTCTTCTCGAAACCCTTCGTCACGCCTTCGACGAGGTTGGCAACCAGGGTGCGGGACATGCCCCACATCGCCCGATGGCGCTGCGTCTCACCGCGCATGGAGACTTGCAGTTCGGCGCCATTCAGCTCCGCCAGCACTTCTTCCACGAGAGTCATTTCGAGGGCGCCCTTGGGGCCCTTCACCTTCACCGTCTGACCGTCCACGCTGACATTGACGCCGGCGGGAATGGCGACGGGATGCTTGCCGATCTTCGACATGTTTCTCTCCGTCGCTCGCTCAGAACACCGTGCAGAGCACTTCGCCGCCGACATTCTTGTCGCGGGCGTCGTGGTCGGCCATCACGCCCTGGGGCGTGGAAACAACTGCAATGCCAAGACCATTCGCAACGCGCGGGAGGGTCTTGACGGACGCATAAACCCGGCGGCCGGGCTTGGACACGCGCTTGATTTCGCGAATGACCGGCTGACCGTCGAAATACTTGAGCTCAATCTCGAACTCGGTCCGGCCATTGCCGTGATCGGTCGAGGTGTAGCCGCGGATATACCCTTCGTCGCGGAGAACATCGAGCAGGCTTGCGCGCAGGCGCGAACCGGGGGTCGAGGTCTTCTCCTTGCGCCGCATCTGGGCGTTGCGGATACGGGTGATCAGATCGCTGATGGGATCGTTGATGGACATGAGCCTCTCCTCACCAGCTCGACTTCACGAGACCGGGGACAAGTCCCTGGGACCCGAGTTCGCGCAGCGCGATACGGCTCATCTTGAGCTTGCGGTAGAACGCGCGGGGGCGCCCGGTCACTTCGCACCGGTTGCGCACGCGGATCTGCGCGGAATTCCGCGGCATCTGCGCGAGCTTGAGGGTGGCGGCAAACCGCTCCTCGATCGGCAGGGTCTTGTCGTTCACGATCGCCTTCAGACCCGCGCGCTTACCGGCCAAGCTCTTGGAGAGCTTGCGGCGACGCTCGTTTGTCTCGATCGCGCTCTTCTTCGCCATGTCTTGCTCCTGTTCTCCGCGTCTGAAGAGGCCAAAACCCCTCCACAGCCGGAAAATCACAACCTTCTCTTGATTTGAGAGGGAAACGCGCCTGGCGGGGAAAACCCGACCCAGGCGCGAATCGCCTCTTCTATACCGTCACTGGCGGAAGGGGAAGTCGAAAGCGCGCAGCAGAGCCCGCGCCTCGTCGTCCGTCTTCGCCGTCGTGCACACGATGATGTCCATGCCCCAGACCTGCTCGACCTGGTCATAGTTGATCTCGGGGAACACGATGTGCTCCTTGATGCCCATGGCATAGTTGCCGCGGCCATCGAAGCTCTTCGGGTTCAGGCCGCGGAAGTCCCGGACGCGCGGCAGCGCGATGGTGACCAGGCGGTCCAGAAACTCGAACATGCGCGCCTTGCGAAGAGTGACCTTCGCGCCAACCGGCTGGTTCTCGCGCAGCTTGAAGTTCGAGATCGCCTTGCGCGCCCGCGTCAGAACCGGCTTCTGGCCGGCGATGCGCGCGAGGTCCGCAGCGGCGGTCGTCGCCTTCTTGGTGTCGGCAGTGGCTTCGCCGACGCCCATGTTTATGACGATCTTCTCGATCGCCGGAACCTGCAGCGGGTTCTTATAGCCGAACTGCTCGATCAGCTTCGGGCGCACGACTTCGTCGTAGTGCGTACGCAGCCGGGGGGTATAACTCACCTCAGCCATCGATCCTCTCCCCGGAACGCTTGGCCACGCGGACCTTGGTCCCGTCTTCCAGCACCTGGAAGCCGACGCGGGTCGGCTTGCCGTCCTTGGGGTCGGCGACCGCAAGGTTGGACAGATGGACAGGAGCCTCCTTGGAGATGATCCCGCCTTCCTTGTCCGCCGTCTGGCGCTGGTGGCGCTTGACGATATTGACGCCACGGACGAGCGCGCGCTCCTCCTTCGGCATCACCTGAATAACCTCGCCGGTGCGACCCTTATCGCGGCCGATGAGAACGACGACCTTGTCGCCCTTTTTGATCTTCGCCGCCATCACAGCACCTCCGGCGCCAGCGAGATGATCTTCATATGGTTCTTGGCGCGGAGCTCGCGCGGAACCGGTCCGAAGATACGAGTGCCCACCGGCTCTTTCTGATTGTTGATCAGCACGGCCGCATTGCGGTCGAAGCGGATCACAGAACCATCGACGCGGCGGATGTCCTTGGCCGTGCGCACCACGACGGCCTTCATGACATCGCCCTTCTTAACGCGGCCACGCGGAATTGCTTCCTTGACCGACACCACGATGATGTCGCCAACGTGAGCATACTTCCGCTTGGACCCGCCCAGCACCTTGATGCACATGACGCGACGCGCGCCGGAATTGTCCGCCACGTCGAGATTGGTCTGCATCTGGATCATGACGCACCTGTTCTCGTCATCCAGCGCCGCCGGCAAGCCGGCATTGCCCGTTCCACATACCGTGCCCGCTCATCGGTACACGGTTATCACTGCGATGCGGTCTCCACTCGGTCCAGGCGTCCCGAACTCGACGGACCCAGCATCGGAGCGCTTCGTTTTTAGACCTCGGCCCGCTTCTCGCCCTGGACCACGATCCAGTTCTTCAGCTTTGACAGAGGCCGATGCTCCTCGATCCAAACGATATCGCCCACATGATACGAATTGTCCGCATCATGCGCGTGATACTTCTTGGACCGACGAACGGTCTTCTTCAGCAGCGGGTGAGTGAAGCGACGCTCCACCCGGACCACCACCGTCTTGTCCTGCTTGTCGCTCACCACGACGCCTTGGAGCACGCGCTTCGGCATCGTTCCCTCACTTCGCCTTCGACGCGGCCGCGCCGCGCTTGGTGGTCTGCACGGTCTTGACCCGCGCGATATCGCGACGGATCTCCTTGGACCGCGCCGTGTTCTCCAGCTGACCCGTCGCCTTCTGGAAGCGCAGGTTGAACTGTTCCTTCTTCAGCTTCAGCAGCTCATCGGCGAGCTGATCGGGGCTGAGGGCCCGAACGTCCTCGGCTTTCATGAGCCTCTCCTCACTCGGCGATGCGCTGAATGAAGCGCGTCTTAATGGGCAGTTTCGCGGCGGCGAGCGTGAGAGCCTCACGGGCCGTCTCGACGCTGACACCGTCGATTTCAAACATGATGCGGCCGGGCTTGATCTTGGCCGCCCAATATTCCGGGGCGCCCTTGCCCTTACCCATACGAACTTCGGTGGGCTTGGAGGTCACGGGCACATCGGGGAAAACGCGGATCCACACGCGACCGGCACGCTTCATGTGACGGGTCAGTGCGCGACGCGCGGCCTCGATCTGGCGGGCCGTCACGCGCTCGGGCTCGAGCGCCTTCAGGCCGAATTCGCCAAAATTCAGTTCCGTGCCGCCCTTAGCGACGCCGTGAATGCGTCCCTTGAACTGCTTGCGGAATTTCGTGCGCTTGGGTTGCAGCATGGCTTATCGCCTTTCTCTCTGCTCGAGCGTCAGGCCGCGTCGCGATCGCGGTCACGACCATGGTCGCGATCACGTTCACGCCGGGGCGGACGCCCGCTCGGGCCGTCACTCTCGGCCAGGCGCTTGTCCTGGGCCATGGGATCGTGCTCGAGGATTTCACCCTTGAAGACCCACACCTTCACGCCGCACGTCCCGTAGGTCGTGAAGGCGGTGGCGGTGCCGTAATCCACGTCGGCGCGCAAGGTATGCAAGGGCACGCGGCCTTCGCGGTACCATTCAAGGCGCGCAATCTCAGCTCCACCAAGACGGCCGGAGCAGTTGATCCGGATGCCCTCGGCGCCGAGACGCATCGCCGACTGAACGGCGCGCTTCATGGCGCGGCGGAACGCAACGCGGCGCTCCAGCTGCTGAGCAATGGATTCCGCCACCAACCGCGCATCGATTTCCGGCTTGCGGATCTCGACGATGTTGATGAAGACCTCCGACTTGGTCATGTCGGCAACCTTCTTGCGAAGCTTGTCGATGTCGGCGCCCTTCTTGCCGATCACCACGCCCGGGCGGGCGGAATGGATCGTCACGCGGCACTTCTTGTGCGGACGCTCGATGACCACCTTGGACACCGCGGCCTGCTTAAGAAGCTTGAACAGCATCTTGCGGATCTTGATGTCCTCGTGGAGCAGCTGGCCGTATTCGCCCTTGTTGGCGAACCAGCGGCTGTCCCACGTGCGGTTGATGCCGAGCCGCAGCCCGATCGGATTGACCTTCTGACCCATCAGGCCCGCTCCTCAACTTCACGCACCACGATGGTGATCTGCGCGAACGGCTTCTCGATCCGCGAGGCGCGACCGCGCGCCCGCGGCGAGAACCGCTTCATCACCAGACCCTTGCCCACATGCGCTTCGGCAACGATCAGATCGTCGACGTCCAGCTCGTGGTTGTTCTCGGCGTTGGCGATCGCGCTCTCGAGGCACTTCTTCACATCGCGAGCGATCCGCTTGCGAGAAAACTCGAGATCGGCGAGCGCCGTGGCCACCTTCTTGCCGCGGATCAGACCCGCGACGAGGTTCAGCTTCTGCGGGGAGACGCGCAGATTGCGCGCGACCGCCTTGGCTTCGTTGTCCGCGAGAGCGCGGGGCTTTGCCTGCTTACCCATGGCCTATCACCGCCGCTTCGACTTCTTGTCGGCCGCATGCCCGTAATAGGTACGGGTCGGCGAGAACTCGCCGAACTTGTGGCCGACCATGTCTTCCGACACATAAACGGGGACGTGCTTCTGGCCGTTATAAACGCCGAAAGTAAGACCCACGAACTGGGGGAGGATCGTGGAACGACGGCTCCAGATCTTAATCGTATCGTTGCGACCCGAAGCACGCGCGGTGTCTGCCTTCTTGAGCAGATAGCCGTCGACGAACGGGCCCTTCCAAATCGCTCTTGACATAAGTCAGGCCCTCACTTCTTCCGCTTGTGACGGCTGGTCACGATGAACCGATCCGTCGCCTTGTTGTTGCGGGTCTTCTTGCCTTTGGTCGGGAGGCCCCACGGGGTGACCGGATGACGGCCGCCCGAGGTACGTCCTTCACCACCGCCGTGGGGGTGATCGACCGGGTTCATGGTCACGCCGCGGTTATGCGGCTTCCGTCCGAGCCAGCGGTTACGACCCGCCTTGCCCAGAGAGATGTTCATGTGGTCCGGGTTCGAAACCGCACCCACCGTCGCGTAGCACGCACCGTGCACCAGACGCTGCTCGCCCGAATTCAGGCGAACGATCACATAGCCATGGTCGCGGCCAACGATCTGTGCATAGGCGCCAGCCGAACGGGCCATCTGGCCGCCCTTGCCGATCTTCAGCTCGACGTTATGCACGATCGTGCCGACCGGCAGGTTCGCCAGCGGGCCGGCATTGCCCGGCTTCACGTCCACCTGCTCGCCGGCAATCACGCTATCGCCCACTGCCAGGCGCTGCGGTGCCAGGATATAGGACAGATCACCGTCTTCGTACTTGACCAGGGCGATGAAGGCCGAACGGTTGGGATCGTATTCGATCCGCTCCACCACAGCCGCCATGTCGCGCTTGGCGCGCTTGAAGTCCACCAGACGGTAAGTCTGCTTGTGGCCGCCGCCACGGAAACGAACCGTGACGCGACCGTTGTTGTTGCGGCCGCCCGAGGAGCTCTTGCCCTCGGTCAGCGTCTTCACCGGCTTGCCCTTGTAGAGGCCGGAGCGGTCCACGATCACGAGCTGGCGGAGGCTCGGCGTGACCGGCTTGAAATGCTTCAGCGCCATGGTCTTATTCCCGTCCCTCTGCTCACAGGCCCGTGGTGACGTCGATGGTTTGGCCCTCTTCGAGGGTCACGACCGCCTTCTTCACGTCGGACTGCACACCTTTGCGGCCTTTGAAGATCTTCACCTTGCCCTTGCGGACCAGGGTGTTGACGCTCTTCACCTTCACGTCGAACAGCTTCTCCACCGCCTCCTTGATCTGGGGCTTGGTGGCGGTGCGGGCGACCTTGAAGACGACCTTGTTGAATTCGCTCGCCGCCGTCGCCTTCTCGGTGATGACGGGAGACAGGATCACGTCGTAATGACGCGGCTCGATGTTCCGCTGCGGGCTCATTTGAAGCGCGCCTCCAGCGCGTCCACGGCTGCCTTGGTCAGGACCAGGGTGTCACGCCGCAGGATGTCGTAAACGTTTATGCCCTGGATCGGCAGAACGTCCACGTAAGGGAGGTTACGCGCCGCCATGGCGACGTTCGCCTCCACTTCGGAGCCGTCCACGATCAGCACCGAAGCCCAACCGAGCTTCGCGAACTGTTCCTTCAGAGCCTTGGTCTTGGGGTCGGTCAGCGACATCTGGTCGAGAACGACGATCTGCTCCGCCTTCGCCTTGGACGAAAGCGCATGCTTCAGCGCGAGGGCCCGCACCTTCTTCGGCAGGTCGATGGCGTGGGACCGCACGACCGGACCGAAGGCGCGGCCGCCGCCACGGAACTGCGGCGCAGACGCCGCACCGTGCCGGGCGTTGCCCGTGCCCTTCTGCTTATAGAGCTTCTTGGATGTGCGGTTGATTTCCGAACGACCCTTGGTGCGGTGCGTACCAGCCTGGCGACGGGACAACTGCCAGGTCACGCACCGGTGCAGGATGTCCGCACGGGGCTCGAGACCGAAAATCTCGTCCGAGAGCGTCACCGAACCTGCGTCGGTACCATCGAGCGTCTTGACGGCGATTTCCATCACGCGCCCTCCCCGTTCGTCGCTTCAGCCTGCACCTCGGCCGGGCTGCCATTGCCGTCGCGCAGCTTGAACGCGCCGGGCTTGGGAGCTTCGGTGGGCAGACGCTTCTTGACCGCATCACGAACCATGATCCAGCCGCCGGCATGACCCGGAACCGCACCTTCGACCGCGATCAGGCCGCGCTCGACGTCGGTCATCACGACCTTCAGGTTCTGGGTGGTGACGGTAACGTCGCCCATGTGGCCCGGCATCTTCTTGTTCTTGAAGGTCTTGCCGGGATCCTGGCGACCACCGGTCGAACCGATGGAGCGGTGCGAGATGGACACGCCGTGGGTTGCCCGCAGACCACCGAAATTGTGCCGCTTCATACCGCCGGCAAAGCCCTTGCCGATGGTGGTGCCGGTCACGTCCACATACTGGCCCACAACGAAGTGGTCAGCGGTGATTTCGGCGCCGACCGGAATGAGGCCTTCGGCATCCACGCGGAATTCCGCGAGCTTGCGCTTGGGCTCCACCTCGGCCACCGCGAAGTGACCCCGCTCGGCGCGGGTGGTGTTCTTCGGCTTGCGACGGCCAGCACCGAGCTGAACCGCGACATATCCATTGCTATCGAGCGTGCGGTGGGCAACCACCTGGCAGCTCTCAACTTTCAGCACAGTGACCGGGACATGTTCACCTGCATCCGTGAAGATGCGTGTCATGCCGACCTTCTGGGCGATGACGCCTGACCGCATGGTCGTGTCTCCTCGCCTCACTTCAGAGCTTGATTTCGACGTCAACGCCGGCGGCGAGGTCGAGCTTCATCAGCGCGTCCACCGTCTGGGGCGTCGGATCGACAATATCGAGCAACCGCTTGTGAGTACGCATCTCAAACTGCTCGCGCGACTTCTTATCGACGTGCGGAGACCGGTTGACGGTGAACTTCTCGATCCGCGTCGGCAGCGGAATCGGGCCGCGCACCTGCGCGCCCGTGCGCTTGGCCGTGGCGACGATCTCGCGTGTTGACGCATCGAGGATGCGATGATCGAACGCCTTCAGGCGGATTCGAATGTTCTGGCCGTTCATGGCTCTAGGGCTCCACGAAAGAGGGACGCATGGGCGAACCACGCGCCCCCGTTCAAACTTCTATTTCACTCGATGATGGAAGCGACGACGCCTGCGCCGACGGTCCGGCCACCTTCACGGATGGCGAAGCGCAGCTTCTCCTCCATGGCGATGGGGACGATCAGGGCCACGTCCATCGAAACATTGTCCCCGGGCATCACCATTTCGGTGCCCTCGGGCAGCGTGCAGATGCCCGTCACGTCCGTCGTGCGGAAGTAGAACTGCGGGCGGTAGTTGGTGAAGAACGGCGTATGACGGCCGCCTTCTTCCTTCGTCAGGATGTAGGCTTCGGCCTTGAACTTCGTGTGCGGCTTCACCGAACCCGGCTTGCACACGACCTGGCCACGCTCCACGTCCTCGCGCTTGGTGCCGCGCACCAGGATGCCCACGTTGTCGCCCGCCTGGCCCTGGTCCAGCAGCTTGCGGAACATCTCCACGCCGGTCACCGTGGTCTTGGTGGTCGGGCGGATGCCGACGATCTCGACTTCCTCGCCCACCTTGATCACGCCGCGCTCCACGCGGCCCGTCACCACCGTGCCGCGGCCGGAGATCGAGAACACGTCCTCGATCGGCATCAGGAACGGCAGGTCAACCGGACGCTCCGGCTGCGGGATGTAGCTGTCCACCGCCGCCATCAGCTTGAGAACCGCCTCATGGCCCAGCTCGGGGGACTTGCCCTCGAGCGCCATCAGCGCCGAGCCGTGGATGATCGGGATGTCGTCGCCCGGGAAGTCGTACTTCGACAGAAGCTCGCGCACTTCCATCTCCACGAGCTCGAGCAGCTCGGGATCGTCCACCATGTCGCACTTGTTCAGGAACACCACCAGCGCAGGCACGCCCACCTGGCGCGCAAGCAGGATGTGCTCGCGGGTCTGCGGCATCGGGCCGTCGGCCGCCGACACCACCAGGATCGCGCCGTCCATCTGCGCCGCGCCCGTGATCATGTTCTTCACATAGTCGGCGTGGCCGGGGCAGTCCACGTGCGCATAGTGGCGGTTCGGCGTCTCGTATTCCACGTGCGCCGTCGAAATCGTGATGCCGCGCGCCTTCTCTTCAGGCGCCTTGTCGATCTGGTCGTACGCCGTGAACGTCGCGCCGCCCGCTTCCGCAAGCACCTTCGTGATCGCGGCCGTCAGGGACGTCTTCCCATGATCAACGTGACCAATGGTGCCGATGTTGCAGTGCGGCTTGTTGCGTTCAAATTTTGCTTTGGCCATGGGACTCTCCGTTGGGTCTCTCTGGCGATTTCTCGATCAGGGTTCGGTTATGAAGTTCAGGCGTATTTCGCCTGAACCTCCTGTGCGACATTCGACGGCACCTGTTCATAGTGGTCGAACTGCATGGTGAAAGTTGCCCGGCCCTGGCTGAAGGACCGCAGCGTGTTCACGTAGCCGAACATGTTGGCCAGCGGCACCATCGCATTGATGACGTTCGCATTGCCGCGCATGTCCTGGCCCTGGATCTGGCCACGGCGAGAATTCAGATCGCCGATCACCGAACCCGTATAGTCCTCAGGCGTCACCACCTCGACCTTCATGATCGGCTCCAGCAGCACCGAGCCGCCCTTCTGAAGGGCTTCGCGGAACGCCGCACGGGAGGCGATTTCGAACGCGAGAGCGGACGAATCCACTTCGTGGTACGCGCCGTCGGTGAGCTGAACCTTGACGTCCACCACCGGGAAGTTCGCCAGCACGCCCGCGCCGAGCACGCTTTCAAGGCCCTTCTGGACGCCCGGGATATATTCCTTGGGCACCGCGCCGCCGACGATCACGCTCTCGAAGGTGAAGCCCTTGCCGACTTCGTTCGGCTCGACCGTGAACTTCACCCGCGCAAACTGGCCAGTGCCGCCGGTCTGCTTTTTATGGGTGTAGTCAACCTCGGTCTTCTTCGTGATGGTCTCGCGATAGGCCACCTGGGGGGCGCCGATATTGGCGTCCACCTTGTAGGTCCGGCGCAGAATGTCGACCTTGATGTCGAGATGCAGTTCGCCCATGCCCTTGAGGATGGTCTGGCCGCTTTCGAAATCGGTCGACACGCGGAAGGACGGATCCTCCGCCGCCAGCTTGGAGAGCGCGATACCGAGCTTTTCCTGGTCCGCCTTGGACTTGGGCTCGATGGCGATCTCGATCACCGGCTCCGGGAATTCCATCTTCTCAAGGATCACCGGATTGGCGGTATCGCACAGCGTATCGCCGGTGCGCACATCCTTCAGGCCGGCGAGAGCGACGATGTCGCCCGCATAGGCTTCCTTGATGTCTTCGCGGTTGTTGGCATGCATCAACAGCATCCGGCCGACGCGCTCGCGCTTGTCGCGGGTGGAGTTGAGCAGGCCCATGCCGGTTTCGAGCTTGCCCGAATAGACGCGGCAGAAGGTGATGGTGCCGACGAAGGGGTCGTCCATGATCTTGAACGCAAGGACCGACAACGGATCCGAGTCGCTCGGCATGCGGACGATGTCTTCTTCGGTGCGGAAGTCGATGCCCTTGATCGCGCCACGATCGATGGGGCTCGGCAGGAAGTCGACGACCGCGTCGAGCAGGGGCTGAACGCCCTTGTTCTTGAAGGCCGAGCCGCAGAACACCGGGTTGAACTTACGCGTCACGACCGCCTTGCGGATGAGCGCCTTCAGGGTCGCTTCGTCCGGCTCGGTGCCGTCGAGGTAAGCAGCCATGGCGTCGTCGTCGAGTTCGACGGCGGCTTCCACCAGCTTGTTGCGATATTCCGCGGCCTTGTCGGCGAGATCCGCAGGGATCTCTTCGTCATGGAACTTCGCGCCGAGGGCTTCGTCTTCCCAAACAACCGCCTTCATGCGGACGAGGTCGATGATGCCCTTGAAATTGTTCTCGGAGCCGATCGGCAGCTGGCAGCACACGGGGTTACCGGCCACGCGGTCGATGATCATCTCGACGCAGCGGTAGAAGTCGGCGCCGGTCTTGTCCATCTTGTTGACGAACACGATGCGGGGCACGTTGTACTTGTCGGCCTGGCGCCACACGGTCTCGGTCTGGGGCTCGACGCCCTGGTTGCCGTCGAGCACGCAGACGGCGCCGTCGAGCACGCGCAGGGAACGCTCAACTTCAATGGTGAAGTCCACGTGGCCCGGGGTGTCGATGATGTTCAGGCGCTTGCCGTTCCAGAAGGCGGTCGTCGCAGCGGAGGTGATCGTGATGCCACGCTCCTGCTCCTGCGTCATCCAATCCATGGTGGCAGCGCCATCATGGACTTCGCCGATCTTGTGGCTCTTGCCGGTGTAATAGAGAATCCGCTCGGTGGTCGTGGTCTTGCCGGCATCAATGTGGGCCATGATGCCGAAATTACGGTAGTCCTCGATGGCGTTAAGGCGCGGCATGACTGAGGTCCTCTCCGATCACCAGCGATAATGAGAGAAGGCACGGTTGGCTTCCGCCATCCGGTGCGTATCTTCACGCTTCTTCACCGCGTTGCCACGATTGTTCGCGGCATCGAGCAGTTCGGCGGAGAGACGCTCCACCATGGTCTTCTCGTTGCGGGCACGGGCCGAGGCGATCAGCCAGCGGATCGCCAGGGTCTGGCGACGCTCGACGCGCACTTCGACGGGCACCTGATAGGTGGCGCCGCCGACGCGACGCGACCGCACTTCGACAGCCGGAGCGACATTCTCGAGCGCGGTGACGAACACCTCGACCGGATCGTGCTTGGCCTTGGCCTCGACCACGTCAAGGGCGCCGTACACGATGGTTTCCGCAACCGACTTCTTGCCGTCACGCATGACGGAATTCATGAAACGGCTCAGCACGAGGCTGCCGTACTTGGCGTCCGGAATGACTTCGCGGCGCTCGGCTTTATGACGACGAGACATAGCTCAAGCTCCCCTGATCACTTCGGCCGCTTCGCGCCGTACTTCGAACGGCGCTGCTTGCGGTTCTTCACGCCCTGGGTATCCAGCACGCCGCGGAGGATGTGGTAACGCACGCCGGGAAGATCCTTGACGCGGCCGCCGCGGATCATGACCACCGAGTGCTCCTGAAGGTTATGTCCCTCACCGGGGATGTAACCGATCACTTCGTAGCTGTTGGTCAGCCGCACCTTGGCGACCTTACGAAGCGCCGAGTTCGGCTTCTTCGGGGTCGTGGTGTAAACGCGGGTGCAAACGCCGCGCTTCTGCGGGCTCGACTGAAGAGCAGGAGCCTTGTCCCGCGCCTTCTGCGCTTCCCGCGGCTTCCGGATCAGCTGGTTGATCGTCGGCATGTACGCCTTCGCCTCGTCCTGACCTGCGGCTTTCGCCGCATCCATGAATTTTGCGACCCCCTCAGGGACCGCCACGATTTAACGGCCGAGGCCGCCACAAAACAGTTTCGACGCCGAAAGGCTTTCGCCCTTCAGCGGCACCGCAAACGCCCAAGCATGGAAAGCTGAATGAACAGCTTTCCGCTTCGTTCGCGACAGAGGATCACGCCACTCCATCTCCTTGCGGAGATTGGCGCCGCGATCGTGCACCCTTGTCTCGCAGTGCTCTTCCAGGCAGCTTTTGGCTATTTGATCAGGGCGCCCCGGATACCGGGAAAGCTGCTCCGATCGCTCAGACGCGAACGTCTGCCGTGGAAGTGGAGCGTGGTGTAGCTGCAGAGTCGCCGTGCGTCAAGGGCTCGCAAGCTTCGTGACAGCTTTATTGCAGGTCTCCGCCCGCTGTTTCGGTCAAATCCGCCGTCCCGGTCATATTATATTAAGACGACCCGGTCGGAGAGTTCATTTTGGTCTCCGGGCAGCGATGGCAAATGCGGTGCAAGCAAGGTTCCGGCATGGGCGACCGCCGCTGCCAGCCCCTCGGCCAAGGCGCCCTCGCCCGCGCGTTCCACCACCGCGCCGCACAGGGTTTTCCAGGCCTCGTGCGGGATCGCGGCCTGAACACCCGCGTCGGCAACGATCTCCACGAGCCGGTCTTGGGGAGCGGCGAAGATCAGCAGGCCGTTGCGTGCCTCGGTCTGATGGAGGCCATGCGCATGGAAAAGGCCGAGCGCCAAGTCTCGGGCCGCCTGGCGGCGGGCTGAGAGTGGGACGAGGCGCGACGCCACGACCGGGCGTGTCAACAACAGGCACAAGACGATAAAGCAACCCGCCTGCACCGCCAGCAACGAAACGGGTCGCATGGGCGCGAGGGCGATGATTCCCCAAGGCACAATCAGGGCGGCCAGCGCCGCCCACATGATTCCATGGTAGGCATGACCCACCACCGGCCGGGATGAGACGGCGACCCGGATCTCAGCCGAGGTCATGCGCTCCGCCATCGCGATGGCTTGGGAGATTCGCTCGAGCTCCTCCGTTTTCAGTATCGGAGACTGGGGCGAGCGCGAAGAGCGCGCAGTCATGCCGACACGCATCCTACCATCCTCCCGAGGCGCCGCCGCCGCCAGACGAGCCCCCGCCGCCCGAAAAGCCGCCGCCTCCGCCTGAACTGCCGCCGCCCCAGCCTCCGGAGAACGGGCCCGGCACGAACACCCCGCGTCTGCGGCCACCCATTCCGCGCCCGCCCCCCGAGCCGCGGTGAATGAAATAGAGGAACAGCAGCACCATGATCACGAAGACAATGATCTGAGCCCAATCATCCTCGCTCAAGCCTGCTTGCGGCTCCGCCCCCTTGGCACGCGCCTTCGCCTCCTCGGGGTCGAGATTGAGAATCTCCAGAATCGCGGCGGCACCGGCCTCGATGCCGGCGGTCATGTTGCCGGATTTGAACGCGGGGAGGATCGCGGTGCGGATGATCGTTCCTGACACCGCGTCCGTCAGAATGCCCTCAAGGCCATAGCCCACCTCTATGCGGACCTTGCGTTCGGTCGGCGCGACGAGGAGGAGAACGCCATTATTCTTGCGCGCCTGCCCGATCTGCCAGGCTCGGAAGAGCCGGTTCGCATAATCCTCGATCGATGTGCCCTGCAGCGACGGCACCGTCGCGATCACGAACTGGTCCGTCGCCTTGGCTTCCTGGGCCGCCAGCTTCGCATCGAGGCTGCGAACGGTAGAGGCATCCAGAATTCCGGCCGCATCCACCACCCGGCCAGAGAGCGGGGGAAAGGTCAGCTCGGCCCACACGGGGGTCCCGGCGGCGAGGAACGCGCACAGCAGGAACAGCGCCAGCCAGCCTCCCGACCCCGGCGCAAATCGGCTCGCCGTCTTCAGGTTGGAGCGGAGGGCCACGGGGTGCGCTCCCGCCGCCCTCAGTTGAACTTCACCTTGGGGACCTGCATCTGCTGCTCGGAGATGGTGAAGGTCTCCATGGGCTTGTTGGAGCGATAGAGGGTCGCCGCCCAGATGGAGCCGGGGAATGTCCTCAGCTCGGTATTATAGACGCGCACAGCCTCGATATAATCGCGTCGTGCAACGGAGATGCGGTTCTCCGTGCCTTCGATCTGCGATTGAAGCGCTAGGAAGTTCTGGTTCGATTTCAAATCCGGATAGGCTTCCGACACGGCGATAAGCCGGCCGAGCGCACCGGAAAGCTGCGATTGAGCGTCCTGGAACTGCTTGAACTGGGCGGGGTCGGTGATGGTCGATGCGTCCACGCGAATCGACGTCGCCTTCGCGCGCGCCTCGACCACGGAGGTGAGCACGTCCTTCTCCTGTGCTGCATATCCCTTCACCGTCTCGACCAGATTCGGGATGAGGTCGGACCGGCGCTGGTACTGATTGAGCACTTCGCTCCAGGCCGCTTTCGCGCGCTCTTCCTCGGTGGGGATCGCGTTGACCCCGCAGCCGGCCAGAACCAGGCCCACGAACACCATCAGTGAGGGGATTTTCACGCGGCCGGCAATTGCGCTGATGAAGGACATAACAAGCCTTTCCCGGGCAGACCGCGTGATGCGGGGAGCATATCAGATTTGATGACCCTACGGCGGCGCCGGCTCGCGCAGGCGCGCCGCGCTATTTTCCCTTGGCGATATATCCTGGCAGGTCCTGCGCTTCGTCGAGCTGTGCCAGCTTGAGCGCGAGATCCTCCGCAAGGTCGAGGCTGGTCTCGATCAGCCGCTTGCTCATGAACGTGCGGAAATATTCGCCCCACATGAATTCCTTGAACGGGGTATCGTCATCGTCGCGGAACGCGGTGCCGCGCACGCCACGGGCCAGGGTCCGCCAGGGATTGTCGGTCAGTTCCCGCACGTGGCTCGGAATACGCACATAGGGACGCCGGTTGCCATCTGCGTCGATCGGCCAGCACATGCCCGCGCGATCCATCGCGGGCCAGAATTCTTCGCTGCTCATGTGAGACCAGTCGCGGGTCGCCGAGAGGTCCTGCACCACCGTCGTCTCACCGCACAGGAGCAGCGCACGACACAAATGGTGATGATCGATCATATAGAGTCGGCCCTTGGGGCCGATCACGCACGGCACGGGCCGTTTGCGAAGCAGATCGTCCAGGTCATCCTTATCGAGCGCCGCCATCCGCTTCGCGCGTCGTGTCACCTCGGCCATGCCGAGGGTCAGCTGGGTCGGATGCAGATCATCTATCGCGATCGTGCGATTTCCCATGGCGCCCCTCTGTATATTGCGGGCCGCGCCGCGCGCGACCCGTTGTGTTGTGCCCAGAGTGAGAGGCGTGGATCAGCCCGGCGAGATCATTTGCTCGGGCCGCACCACCGCATCGAACTCCTCGTTCGTCACATAGCCGCCACCGACGGCTTCTTCGCGCAAGGTCGTGCCGTTCTTGTGCGCGGTCTTGGCGATTTTGGCCGCATTATCGTAGCCGATCTTCGGAGCAAGAGCTGTGACCAGCATCAAGGACCGCTCGAGCGCCGCCTTGATGTTGTCCTCGCGGGGCACGATGCCGACCACGCAATGCTCGGTAAAGCTGTTGGCCGCATCCGCCATCAGCCGTACCGACTGGAGGAAGTTATAGGCCATGACCGGATTGTACACGTTCAGTTCGAAATGACCCTGGCTGCCGGCGAAGGTGAGAGCCGCATTGTTGCCGAAGATCTGCACGCACACCTGGGTCATCGCCTCGCACTGCGTGGGATTGACCTTGCCCGGCATGATGGAGGAGCCAGGCTCGTTCTCCGGCAAGGACAGTTCGCCGAGACCCGAGCGCGGGCCGGAACCCAACAGGCGGATGTCATTGGCGATCTTGAACAGCGCGGCGGCCGCCGAATTGATCGCCCCATGTGAAAACACCATGGCGTCGTGCGCCGCCAGGGCCTCGAACTTGTTGGGCGCGCTGGTGAAAGGGAGGCCGGTGATTTCCGCGATCTGTTCCGCCACCTTCTCGGCAAATCCCACCGGTGCATTGAGGCCGGTGCCGACTGCCGTGCCGCCCTGGGCCAGTTGCATCAGGCCCGGCAAGGTGGATTCGAGGCGCGCAATGGCATTGCCGACCTGCTGCGCGTAGCCCGAAAACTCCTGGCCAAGCGTGAGGGGCGTCGCGTCCTGGGTGTGGGTGCGGCCGATCTTGATGATCGTGGACCATTCCTTCGCCTTTGCGTCCAGGGCCGCGTGAAGCGTGCTGAGGGCCGGCAGGAGGCGATGAACGATCTCTTCCGCGCACGCCACATGCATGGCCGTGGGATAGGTATCGTTCGAAGACTGGCTCATGTTGACGTGATCGTTCGGGTGGACCGGCTTTTTGGAGCCCCGCTCGCCGCCGAGAATCTCGATCGCGCGGTTCGAGATCACCTCGTTCGCATTCATGTTCGACTGAGTGCCGGACCCGGTCTGCCAGACGACGAGGGGAAAATGGTCGTCGAGCTTGCCGTCGATCACTTCCTGGGCGGCGGTGACGATGGCGGCGCCAAGCGCCGGATCGAGGCGGCCGAGGCCCATATTGGTCTCAGCGGCGGCGCGCTTCACGATGCCGAGCGCCCGCACGATCGGCAGGGGCTGGCGCTCCCAACCAATCTTGAAGTTGCCCAGCGACCGCTGGGCCTGGGCGCCCCAGTAGCGGTCTGCCGGCACCTCGATGGGGCCGAATGTGTCTGTCTCGGTACGGGTCGCAGTCATAATGAGGGTCCCCTGTCGCCAAAATTCTGGGAGCGACGAGGCTTCTAGCACAGCCTGTCACGAGGCCGAGTCCGCTCCGATGGTAAAATAGTTACAGAACGGTACCCAGGGAGGGCGGTTCTCACTGGATTTGCCATAGGTTCGCCGTGGATCAGGCTGATGTTACCTGATCGTGCTGAGGGCAGATTGACCAAGGTCTTTTCCTGCCGGAAGCTCGTGAAGCTCGGCTCGGTTTGGGGGGAACCATGCCGCTTGTCGAGGCTTGAAGTGAGCAAGATCGTGAATCTTCGGCGTGCGCGAAAAGATCGTGCACGCAGCGAGGCGCAGGCTGAGGCCGCCGAGAACCGGATACGGTTCGGACGCACCAAAGCTGAGCGGGAAGCTGAGGCCGCAGAACAGCGGATCAAGGACCTGCGTCTTGAAGGTCATCTGCTCACGAAGAGGGAAAACACATGAAAAGCCCCGTTGTGAAAAGGTCCATCGTGATCGCCGGTCACAAAACCAGCGTGAGCCTCGAAGATGCGTTCTGGGACGCTTTGAAGGAAATCGCGAGCAGTCGCCGCCTGACATTGTCTGACCTTGTCGCGACCATCGACTCGTCGCGTACGCAAGGGAATTTGTCTTCAGCGATCCGCCTCTTCGTGCTCGATCACTACCGCGGCCATGCGGCACCCAGTCGCGCCTCAAGCTCCGTCGAGCGCGCTGGAGCAACCGGAACTCCCGTTGCGTAAGCTTGGTCGGCCTCCTATCTGACTCTCTTGTGAAGCACGCGCTGCGTTGAAACGCGGCGCGTGCCTTTCTATAACCCGCTGCCAGTCAGATGATCCGGACCCGCATGCGAGCGAGTCGTTGGAGCTTCAAGACGCAGGCGGTTTCGATTGTGGTGGACCGCCCGTGTGTGGCGCTCCAACGGGAGACGGCGGATGTCGTGGAAGAATCAGGGCGGTGGCCCATGGGGAAGCGGGCCTCGCGGTCCCTGGGGTACGGGACCTTCCTCTTCGGGACCAACGCCGACGGACATTGAAGACCTGATCCGGCGCGGTCAGGACAGGCTTAAGAACATGCTTCCGGGTTCCTTGGGGACCAAGGGCGCCATCCTGGTGGTGGCGCTGGTGGTGGCCGGCTGGCTGCTCTCCGGTTTCTACCGGGTCGAGCCCGACGAGCAGGGCGTGGTGCTCCGCTTCGGCCGGTTTGTCGAAATCACCCAGCCGGGACTGAATTACCACCTGCCCTACCCCATCGAGACCGTGATCACGCCCAAGGTGACCCGCGTGAACCGGCTCGACATCGGCATGCGCCTCACGGAGGACCCGCGCCGCGGCAGCACCGTGATGCGCGATGTACCTGAGGAAAGCCTGATGCTGACCGGCGACGAAAATATCGTCGACGTGGACTTCGCCGTGTTCTGGGTCATCAGCAGCGCCGAGAAGTTCCTGTTCAACGTCCAGAACCCCGAGGGCACCATCAAGGCGGTCGCCGAAAGCGCCATGCGCGAAGTGATCGGTCGCACCAACATCCAGCCCATTCTGACCGGCGCGCGCCAGACGATCGAGCAGGATGTGCACGATCTCATGCAGCGCACCCTCGACAGCTATGGCGCCGGTGTGCAGATCACCCAGGTGCAGATGCAGAAGGTGGATCCGCCCTCGCAGGTCATCGACTCGTTCCGCGACGTCCAGGCCGCGCGCGCCGATGCCGAGCGTGCTCAAAATGAGGCCCAGACCTACGCCAACCGGGTGCTTCCCGAGGCGCGCGGACAGGCGGCTCAGATCGACAATGCCGCGCAGGCTTATCGCGAGCGCACGGTGGTGGAGGCCCGCGGCCAGGCCGAGCGCTTCCTCAGTATCTACGAGCAGTATGTGAAGGCGAAGGACGTGACGCGCCAGCGCATGTATTTTGAGACCATGGAGCGGGTGCTCGGCGGCATGGACAAGGTGCTGGTGGATCAGAATTCCACCGCGCGCGAAGGCGGCGTCGTGCCGGTTCTACCGCTCGGCGACATCGGACGCAGAACCACGGCGCCGCAGGGCACCACCCAGCCCCAAGGAGCCGCCCGATGAAAAATCCCGTTCTCGGCGGCGTCCTTGCCGTCATCGCAGTGATCGTGCTGATCGGCCTGTATTCCTCGGCTTTCATCGTCAACCAGACCCAGCAGGCGCTGGTACTGCGGCTGGGTGATCCCTTAACGCCCATCACCACACCCGGCCTGCACTGGAAGATCCCCTTCATCGACAGCGTGGTCTATTTGGACAAGCGCATCCTTGATTTGGAGAATCCGTCCCAGGAGGTGATCGCCTCCGACCAGAAGCGCCTGGTCGTGGACGCTTTCGCGCGCTATCGCATCTCCAATCCGCTGCGCTTCTATCAGGCGGTGGGCACCATCGAGGGCGCCAATTCCAGGCTCGCGACCGTGCTCAACTCGTCGCTGCGGCGCGTGCTGGGCGAAAGCACCTTCACCAGCGTGGTGCGTGACGACCGCGAGGGCCTGATGCGCCGGATCGCGGAACAGGTGAATCGCGAGGCATCCAACTTCGGCATCGTCGTCGTCGATGTCCGCATTCGCCGCGCCGACTTGCCCGAAGCGAACAGCCAGGCGGTGTTCCAGCGCATGCAGACGGAACGGCAGCGGGAAGCTGCGGAGATTCGCGCCCAGGGCGCGGAAGCCGCCCAGCGCCTGCGCTCGCGCGCCGAGCGGGAAGCCACCATCGTGGTGGCCGAGGCGACATCGCGCGGCGAGCAGCTGCGTGGCCAGGGCGATGCGGAACGCAACGCGATCTTCGCCGATGCCTTCGGGCGCGATCCGGACTTCTTCGCCTTCTATCGCTCGATGCAAGCCTATGAGACGAGCTTGAAGCCTGGCGACACCCGTCTTCTGGTGAGCCCGGATTCGACCTTCTTCCGCTATTTCGTCGATCCGTTCGGCAATGGCGGCAAGCCTGTGCCTACGCCAGCAACCTCGATCGGCGGAGCCGCCGCACCGGCTCAGCCGGCGCCCGTACGCTGATCGCGGCGCGGGGGTCGATGCGCGATCTGGTCGCCGCTCTCGGTCTGGTCCTCGTCATCGAGGGTCTTTGCCTCGCCGCCTTTCCGGCGGCGTGGCGCAGTGCCATAAAGGCGGTCCTGCAAGCGCCGGAAACGCCCGTTCGCATCGCCGGGCTCGTCGCCGGCGCGGTCGGGGTCATCCTGGTCTGGTTGGTGCGCGGATAGATTAAACAGCGCGCCCCCGCTTACGCTGCGTCCCGTTTCCGCCGCATTGGCAGGCGAGGCGTAATATCCGCCGTGGTTTGGTGCGGTTTGCCCGGTTCCCATTTGCTCCGCCCCTGAGGAGAGGCCATGTCCGCTCGCTTCATGTCCGCTCGCCTTGTGTCCGCGCTGAGGATGCCGCTGCTTGCTGTGGCCCTCGCGGCGCCGTTCGCCTGGTTGGCGCCGTCCCTCGCCGCTCCCGGCAAAGGCCCCGACACCGTCGCGGACGTGGCTGAGAAGGTCATGGACGCGGTGGTGAACATCTCCACCTCGCAGAATGTTGCTGCCTCGCGCAGTGTGCCGACCCCGCAATTGCCGCCGGGATCGCCGTTCGAGGATTTCTTCGACGAATTCTTCAAGCGCCGGCAACAGCAGGACGACCAGAATGGGGAGGGCCGCGACGGTGGGCGCGGTCGCAAGGTCTCCTCTCTCGGCTCCGGCTTCGTCATCGACCCCTCGGGGCTGATCGTGACCAACAATCACGTCATCGCGGACGCCGACGAGATCTATGCCAATTTCAACGATGGCTCGAAGCTCAAGGCCGAGCTGGTGGGCCGCGACACCAAGACCGACCTCGCCCTGCTGCGCGTGAAGCCGGACAAGCCACTCACCTCGGTGAAATTCGGCGATTCCGACAAGATGCGGGTGGGCGACTGGGTGATGGCCATCGGCAATCCCTTCGGCCTCGGCGGTACGCTCACCGTCGGCGTGGTGTCGGCGCGCAACCGCAACATCAATGCTGGACCCTACGATAACTTCCTGCAGACCGATGCCGCTATCAACCGCGGCAATTCCGGCGGCCCGCTGTTCAACATGGATGGTGAGGTCATCGGCATCAATACGGCGATCATCTCGCCGTCGGGCGGCTCCATCGGCATCGGTTTCGCCGTGCCCGCCTCGACCGCCACGCCGGTGATCGCCCAGCTCGAACAGTTCAAGGAAGTGCGGCGCGGCTGGATCGGCGTGCGCATTCAGAGCGTCACCGACGAGATCGCCGAGAGCCTCGGCCTCGGCAAGTCGCGCGGGGCGCTCGTGGGCGGCGTCAACGATGGCGGGCCGGCGGCGAAGGCCGGCCTCAAGGCCGGAGATGTCGTGGTGCGTTTCGACGGCAAGGACGTGAAGGAAATGCGCGATCTTCCCCGTCTCGTCGCGGACACGGCGGTGGACAAGGAAGTCGATGTGGTGGTGGTGCGCAAGGGCAAGGAAGAAACCTTGCGCCTCAAAATCGCGCGCATGCCGGAGGACGAGAAGGCCGCCGCAGCCGCCAAGATCCCGACGGATGCGGTGAAGCCGGAAGCGAAGAAGTCGCTCGGCCTGGAACTCGCCCCGATGAGCGATGAGCTGCGCAAGCGCTTCAAGATCAAGGACACCGTCAAAGGGGTCGTGATCCTGAACGTGGACCGCAATTCCGCCGCTGCCGAGAAGGGCCTCAAGCCCGGCCAGGTCGTGGTTGAAGTGGGCCAGGAAGCGGTCTCAAGCCCCGACGATGTTCAAAAGCGCGTCGACGGTCTTAAGAAGGACGGGAAGAAATCCGCCCTGCTTCTGATTTCCGACGCCGATGGGCAGGTCCAGTTCGCCGCGATCCCGTTGAACTAGCGGCCCGCTTCACAAACAAAAGGCCCGGACACGCCGGGCCTTTTTCCCGCATGAGCCGCGAACCGGCTCAGGGATGGCGGATCTCTTCCGCCGAATAGCCTTGCAGATACAGCAGGGCGGTGAGATCCCCGTGATCGATGCGGGCATGGGCCGCTTCAGCCACCTTCGGCTTGGCGTGGAACGCGACCCCGAGGCCCGCTTCCCCCAGCATCCCGAGATCGTTTGCGCCATCACCCACAGCCAGGGTCTCGGAGGGGGACAGATGAAGCCGGTCCCGCAGCTCGACGAGGGATGCGGTCTTGGCATCGCGGCCGAGAATCGGCTCCTCAACGAGGCCTGAGAACTGGTCCGCCTCGATCACGAGGCGATTGGCACGGTTCTCGTCAAAGCCCAGCATGCCCGCGACCGCATCGGTGAAGAGGGTGAACCCACCGGAAACGAGCGCCGTATAGGCCCCGTTCGCCTTCATGGTGGCGACCAGTTCCGCCCCGCCCGGCGTCAAGGAAATGCGGCTGCGCAAAACCTCGTCCACCACCTGCGCCGGCAGCCCCTTCAACAGGGCCACACGCTCGCGCAGTGCGGGTTCAAATGCGATCTCGCCGCGCATCGCGCGTTCGGTGATCGCCGCCACATGCGCCTTGATGCCGATGACGTCCGCGAGTTCATCAATGCATTCCTGGCCGATCATGGTGGAATCCATGTCGGCGATAAACAACCTCTTGCGCCGGGCCGCTGCGAGCTGCACCACCACGTCGACCGGCGCGCCGACGAGAGCGGCGCGCACGCCATCGGCAAGAAGGCGGGCATCCGCCCCAAGTTCAGGGTCGAATGGAATATCCACGGCCACCTCGGCCGCGAGGATGCGCTCTTCCTCCGCGCCGGGCAGGACCGCCCGCGCGGCGTGAATCATGTCGCGCGTTAAGGTGGCCTGAGAGGGATTTGCGATAAGTGTCGCGACATACACCATGGTCTGTCCAATGAGGAAAGCTTGAAACCGACAGCGGTGCTCATCGCAGGTCCAACGGCCAGCGGCAAGTCCGCGGTGGCGCTGGCGCTTGCCGAGCGCACGGGCGGCGTCGTGATCAATGCGGATTCGATGCAGGTATACCGCGATCTGCGGATCCTCACCGCACGGCCCAGCGTTGAGGAGGAGGCCCGCGCCGACCACCGGCTTTACGGCCATGCCGACGCGATGGACGATTATTCCGTCGGCCGCTGGCTCGGCGATGTGATCGCCGCCATAACCGCGACACGGGCGGCGGAGCGGCTTCCGATCGTCATCGGCGGCACTGGCCTGTATTTCCGGGCTCTAACCCAAGGCCTTGTCGCCATTCCGCCGATCCCCACAGAGATGCGGATGGCGATCCGCAGCATGGCGGAAGGCGAGAGCGCGCACGTGCTGCACAGCCGCCTCGCCACGCTGGATCCAGAAACCGCGTTCCGCCTGGCGCCCAACGATCGTCAGCGCATCCTGCGCGCGCTCGAAGTGGTCGAAGCGACGGGGAAGTCGCTCAGCGCGTGGCAGCGCTCCATCCAGCCGCCTGCCCTACCCCCGGAGGGGCTGGTGAAGCGGGTACTTCAGCTCGATCGGGACATTCTGCGGCGCCAGATCGACCGGCGCTTCGAGGTGATGATGGAAGGTGGTGCCCTGGAGGAGGTCGAACGGCTCGCCGAACGCCGGCTGCCTGCCGACCGTCCGCTGCTCAAGGCCTGCGGCGTGCCTGCGCTGCTGCGGCATCTTGCCGGCGACATCGCCCGCTCCGCAGCGATCGAAGTGGGCCAGACCGATACCCGCCGCTATGCCAAGCGGCAGGAGACTTGGTTTCGCCACCAGATGGCGGAATGGCCGCGCGCGGCTCCCCATCAGGCTCTGGACGACCTGATGGGTGAGATTGCCGCCTGAACGTTTCAGGCCGTCGCAAGCCCCCTGCGTGCCGGTGCCGCCCCGGCCAGGCGAATCCATGCGGCCGCAAGCGCCAAAAACAGGAAGCCTAGGGGCCCGTGTGGGCTGGCGTGAGACGTCTGGATCTCCCAGCCGAACGCAATCAGCAGAATGAGGGCGGGCCATGGAGCCCGGCGTGTCAGGGTAAGGGCAAGGGCGACGCTCACTGCGGCGAGAAGGACCATCCAGGAGCCCATGAGGCTGATGAAGGACCCGACACCGCCGATCCACGGGTCCACCCAATCTTCATTGAGCAGCGCGATCGCACCCTGGGCCTGCTCTGGCGTTAGTTTTCCCGCCGCGCGCATGGCGTCGATGTTCAGCATGCTCCGGCCGAGCCCGATGCCGCCGATGGAATCAAGCGCCGTGTAGCAGATCAAAAATATGAAGGTGGCGACGCGCGACACCCAGGCCGCGAGACAGGCCAGACCTTCCTCGATCCCCTCCACGGCCATCCACAATCCCACCGACACCAGGCCCAGCATGGGAAGCTGGATCATGTGCATGGTAAACCACCAGGTGGGCCCGAAATAACCGAGCGCCCAATAGCGCGGGTCAAACGGTTGGGATGTACAAAGATAGGCATACATGCCGGGACTGCGCGTGAAGCCTGACGGATGGAAAAGCTCGGCGCTGGCAAGAATAAGGGGCGCCACGACAAGGCACATCCACCATAGGATTCCCTTGATTTTCGCATTCATGTCCCACGCCCCCTGCTCCCGCGCAGCTTAGCTGATCGGTGGGAGAGCGGGAACGGATCGCGAGGGGGCTTAGCCGGCGAGTCTGGACTTGGGGGGTGACACTTTCGGGCCGGATTGTTTACCGGCCCGGCCGGCCTTTGCGGATGGAAACAGCGTCTGTCGCACCGCCGCCGCCAGAGCCAGCGACAAACCGGCGGCCAGCACCCAGCCCGCGGGGCTAACACCAAGCTGCGGCTGAAAATTCGCTGCCGCAACCAGCCAGGGGTCCACGCCCGTCAGCAGCCCGTACCATGCCACTTCGCCAAGCCCGGTCAGCGCGGCGCCCACGATCGTTACGGCGGCGAAAGCCAGTGGCCCGACACGATTCGTGAAGTGGAAGACGATGCGATAGGCGAACAGGACGATCAGCAGGCCGCCCATCATGACGGCCTCGGTCACGTCCAGCTTCGACTGGATCAGAAAATGAGCAATGGCAAGGATTGCAACGGCATAGACGCTGGCATGCAGCGCGTTCCAGCGCTTCGCCCCCATGCGGCGAATGACGCGGTCGAAGGATGTTCCCCCGAGCGCCAGCAGAAAGGCAACCGCAACGGCCCCGATGGTGAGATAGAACCTCAGGACAATTTCCCGGCCCGCCGCCGTGAAGCTATAGCCTTGATCGACCACGAACAATCCGAGATGCAACGCGGCATAGAAGAGGGCCGCAAGGCCAAGATTGCGGCGCGCCAGCACCAGCTTCGGCCACTGGAAGAGGCGTCGCACGGGGGTGACGGCGAGGCTCAGCAGCAGGAAACGCACGGCCCACAGGCCGGTGAAATGGATCGCCGCCGCGACCGGCCGCCCGCCGAGGTCCCCCGCGAGCGCCCAACCGGCCAGCCAGAGTACCGGCACCACCGCTCCAAGAAGAGAGAGGGTGAGTTCCGGGCTGAATTTGCCATTACGTTCATGAAACAAGGCCATGGGGCGTATTCTCTCGCGATCGCTCAAGATACGCAAAGCGCGGCGCCAAAGTTACGGCAAGGCGTTACACAAGGCCGTGAAGCCTCACATCATACGGCAACGGGGGCCTTGATGGCAGGATGCGGATTATATCCCTCGATCGCCACGTCTTCATAGCGGAACGCGAAGATATCGCGCACCTGCGGATTCAGCACCAAACGCGGCAAGGAGCGCAGGGGGCGGGACAATTGCTCCCGCGCCTGCTCCACATGGTTGGAATAGAGGTGAACATCGCCAAAGGTATGAACGAAATCGCCGACCTTCAGCCCCGTCACTTGCGCAACCATGGCGGTCAGCAAAGCATAAGACGCGATATTGAAAGGAACGCCCAGGAATACATCGGCGGAACGCTGGTACAATTGGCAGGAAAGCTTGCCGTCCGCGACATAGAACTGGAATAGGCAATGGCACGGCGGCAGAGCCATCTTCGGAACGTCTGATGGATTCCATGCGGTTACAATCAGGCGCCGGGAGTCTGGATTGCGCTTGATATCGGATACCACCTGGGCGATCTGGTCGATCACCCCGCCTTCCGGGGTCGGCCAGGAGCGCCACTGATGGCCGTACACGGGGCCGAGATCGCCGTTCGCATCCGCCCATTCGTCCCAGATGGAAACGCCGTTTTCCTTGAGATATCTGATGTTTGTATCGCCGGCCAGAAACCAGAGCAGCTCATGCACGATGGATTTGAGGTGCAGTTTCTTGGTGGTGACGAGGGGAAAGCCCTCGGCCAGGTCGAAGCGCATCTGGTGGCCGAACACGGAGAGCGTACCGGTGCCGGTACGGTCCTCCTTGCGGACGCCCTCGCTCAAAATGCGCAGAAGAAGGTCGTGGTACTGGCGCATCTCAGCACTTCTCCGTCCCAATTCCGCGCTTCTCCGTCAGATCTATGCACTCCACCAGGAAATGTCATGGTCGCCGGGCCTCAAGGCGCCTGCCGACCCACACAAATTCGTGTTGCGTCGCAATATGCACGGCGATGGCCTGCTGCGTCGCAGCGTTGACATGGATCAAATCCCTCCCCACTGTGGACGCATTCCAAGGGGAGCCCCGCGAGGGGGCTGAGAGATCGCCTTCCGGATTGATCGTCACGATCACCGGCGCCGCGATGACCCTTCGAACCTGATCCGGGTCATGCCGGCGAAGGGATCGGAATAGGCCACCGGCACGATTCGCCCCGCGAAGTCCACCCGGAGCCACCCCGTCTCCTAAGCTCGAATCCCCGGATCTCATTTGAAGCGCGAGCTTAAAGGAGATCCGTATGCTCGATGAAGCCTCCACCTCATCCCTGAAGGTGACCACAGGCCCCCTGCTCCAGTCCCGCAAGGTGTTCGTGCCCGCCACCCGTCCCGACGTGCAGGTGGCGATGCGCGAGATCAGCCTGTCCGATCCCACCGAACGCCCGGTGCGCGTCTATGACACCTCCGGCCCCTATACCGACCCGGAAGCGCTGATCGACCTCACCAAGGGCCTGCCCGAGCTGCGGCGCAGCTGGGTGCTCGAGCGCGGGGATGTCGAGGAAGTGGAAGGCCGCGCGCAGAAGCCGGAAGACGACGGCCTCAAGCCCGGCCAGACCAGCCACCTGCCCGCCTTCGACCGCACCGGCAGGAAGCCCCTGAAGGCCAAGCCCGGCAAGCGGCCGACCCAGATGGCCTATGCCCGCGCCGGCATCATCACCGCCGAGATGGAATATGTGGCCGCGCGCGAAAACCTCGCCCGGGCCAATGGCGGCGCCCACCCGCACCACAAGGCCATGGGCCTCGGCTCGGCCATTCCCACCGATATCACGGCCGAGTTCGTGCGCGAGGAAGTGGCGCGCGGCCGCGCCATCATCCCCAACAACATCAACCATCTCGAAACCGAGCCGATGGCCATCGGCCGGAACTTCCTGGTGAAGATCAACGCCAATATCGGCAATTCCGCCGTCACCTCGGGGGTTGCCGAGGAGGTGGACAAGCTGGTGTGGGCGATCCGCTGGGGCGGCGACACGGTCATGGACCTGTCCACCGGCAAGAACATCCACACCATCCGCGAATGGATCATCCGCAATTCCCCCGTCCCCATCGGCACGGTGCCGATCTACCAGGCGCTGGAGAAGGTGAACGGCGTCGCCGAGGACCTCACCTGGGAGATCTTCCGCGACACGGTGATCGAGCAGGCCGAGCAGGGCGTGGACTATATGACCGTCCATGCCGGCGTGCGCCTCGCCTATGTGCCGCTGACCGCGAACCGGGTCACCGGCATCGTCTCGCGCGGCGGCTCGATCATGGCCAAATGGTGCCTCGCGCACCACAAGGAGAGCTTCCTCTACGAGCATTTCGAGGAACTCTGCGAGATCTTCGCCCAATATGACGTGGCCTTCTCGCTCGGCGACGGCCTGCGCCCCGGCTCCATCGCGGATGCCAACGACGCCGCCCAGTTCGCCGAGCTGGAGACCCTGGGCGAACTCACCGAGATCGCCTGGAAGCATGATTGCCAGGTGATGATCGAGGGGCCGGGCCATGTGCCGCTGCACCTCATCCGCGAGAATGTGGAAAAGCAGCTGAAGGTCTGCCACGAGGCCCCCTTCTATACGCTTGGCCCGTTGGTCACCGACATCTCCCCCGGCTACGACCACATCTCCTCGGCCATCGGCGCGGCCATGATCGGCTGGTTCGGCACCGCCATGCTTTGCTATGTGACGCCGAAGGAGCATCTCGGCCTGCCCAACCGGGACGATGTGAAGACCGGCGTCATCTCCTACAAGATCGCCGCCCATGCGGCCGATCTCGCCAAGGGCCACCCGGCCGCGCGCATCCGCGACGACGCCCTTTCCCGGGCCCGCTTCTCGTTCCGCTGGCGCGACCAGTTCGCGCTGTCGCTCGACCCGGAAACGGCGGAATCCTTCCACGACGAGACCTTGCCGGCGGAGGGCGCCAAGGTGGCGCACTTCTGCTCCATGTGCGGGCCGAAATTCTGCTCCATGAAGATTTCCCAGGAGCTGAAGATCGAGGCCGGGGACATCGCCCGCGCGGAAGCCGAGGCGGGCATGGAGGAGATGGCGCAGAAATTCCGCGACGGCGGCGGCAAGATCTACGCCCCCGCCCCCGATGTCGCGGAACCGCCCGCGGCCTGATTTGCAGGCTTGGCTCCGGCGGTCCTCTTCGCGCGCCGGGGTCCGCGCTTTCCCCTCTCCCCGCCGGGGAGAGGGTCCTGCGCTCCAAGACCGGCGCCCCTAAACCAGCCACCCATGGCCCGCCGCGCTCGTGAAATCGAGCTGGACCACGAGGTCGTTATAATCGTGGTCGCCGCCGCCATAGAGGTCTTCCCAGCCCCAGGTGTTGAGGCCGTAATTCCACAGATGGGCCACCCCTTCGCCATTCACCTGCTCATTGGCGGAGGAGAAGGCGAAATAATCGTGGGTGCCGTCCTTCAGGCGCATGGCGATGATGTCGCCCGCATCCACGTCCAGCAGCGCCGTCTGGCCATAGAGACCGAAGCCCGGGCCGTTGATCCAGGCGCCCCCGCTGGTGGTGGCATAGGCATGGGCGAGCGTCGCCGCATCATAGCCGACCTGCCCCGGCGCGATTCCATCGATGGTGCCGGAGAAATCATCCACCTTGTAGAACAGCAGCGAGACCGCATCGTTGCCGCTCTGGCGCAGGCGAACGACGGCTTCCTGGTCGTTCGCCGCCCCTGCCGTTTCCGCCACCGCGACCGCCCGCGCCACCTGCACGGCGCTGTCGGTGGCATCCGAGACGAAATCGACGAAACCATACGGCGTGGACAAGGAGGCCTGCGGCGTCCCCGTGGTCGCCCCGCCGATCTGCACGCCGATGCCGGCGCCGGCGGCGAGATGGAACTGGCTCACCGTGCCCTGCGCCTGCTTGTCGAACATGGTCACGAGATCGGCGGAGAAATCGGCGGAAAGGGATTGCTGGGCGAATTGGCTGGTCCAGGCAAAAGCGCCGCCGGCGGCCCCGTTGAAACTCACATCATGCCCGCCGAGCGACAGGTTGATGGGGGCGTCGGCGCTCAGCGCGCTCTGGAACAGCAGGCTCTGGTCGGTGGTGCTGCTCCAGGTGCTGCCGCTCGCGGTAAGCACGTCGGGCGTATCGAAATAATATTGCGCAGTGGCGATGGCCGCCAGCGTCCGCGCCAGCACCGTGGCATTGGGCGTGCCGAGACCGGTGGCGAGGTCATACCCCGGTCCTGCGGAATCACCGAAGCCGGTCGGGGTCACATGGATCACGTCGCCGGAATAATTGGGCGTCGTATAGCTTCCGCCCTCGATGAAGGTGGAGGTGTTCTGGCCCACCGTGATGTCGTTGAACGCCGCCGGGGAGATGACGGCGGCGATATAGAGCAGGTCGTTGGCATAGCCGAGCTGCGGCAGGCCGATATCTGCGAACTCGGCATTGATATGGGCGGCGATGGAAGCCCAGAACGGGGTCGCGGCGCTGGTGCCGTAATCGTACCAGACCTCCGTCATGTCGGCGCTGGGAACGAGATAGGACACCCCGCCGCCGGCCTGTGCCGAAACATCCGGCGTGCCGCGCCCCGGCTGGTGCAGCGGATCGGCGGTGAAGGGCGTCAGCCCGTAGGCGAGCTGATACCACGGCGTCGGCTGGGTGGGATCGGCGCCGCCAGACCCGGCATTGTTGATGTAATAGCCGGGATTGATGTGGTTCTCCCGCAGGACATACGAGTTCCACACGGTCTCGATCTGCGTCGTGTCCTGGGAGGTCGAATCCGGCAATTGCGTCATGCCGCCGGAAACCAGCTGCCAGATGGTCGCCGTGTTGCCAGAGGCCACTTCCGCGACGATCTGCGCCAGCGTGGCGTCGGCTGCGGCCTTGGCCGGCGGGCTCAGCGAGGTGCCACCCACCAGCACGCCATAGGGGCTGGTGTATGAGGTGTATTGGTTGGTGATGCCGTTCGCGGTCTGGTCGCCGGAACCGCCGTCGCCATTGGCCGAGAACACCGAGATATTGCGCAGCGCCGCGTCCACGAACAGCTCGCGGCTGGCCGCCATGAACGGCGAGCCGGGTGCGGGAAAAACCTCGTCGCCGAACGAGGAGGAGATCACCGCCGGATTGTGCAGCAGGTCCCAGAAAGCCTGCTGATAAGCGGTGTAGCTGGTGGCCCACGAGTAATTCAGCAGGCCCGAGCCCACATAGAGACCGATCGTGCTCTGCGGCGCGGCGGAGGTGACCACGCCCACATCCAGCGATCGCTCGCCGGCCGAATTGTCATAGAGCTGGCCGGCCGGCGCGACGACGTAGTAATGCCCGTCAGTGTCGAGCCCCGCCCCTTGGCGGAACGCATTCAGCAAGTCCTGGAACGTCTGGGTGCTGCCGAACGGGAGGGAATCGCCCACGCCCGGCTCCAGAAGGCCGACCGTGCCGGTCTTCTGGTTCGCCCATTCTTCCGGGAAATTATAGAAATTTTGGCCCAGTTCCTGGGCGTAGAAGGCGGGATTCGCTGTGGAACTGTTGCCGGGGCTCTGCGGCCCCTGGGGCAGTTCCACGCTCGCCGTGCCGGCAAGATTGGACACCGCCGGATAGGCCTCGAAATCCGGATAGATGCCGGAGACCTTCCATTCCTGCGGCAGGGAGAGGCTGCCGTTCCAGAACAGCTGGCTGGCATCGTCCGTCGGGCCGACGCGCAGCAGCGGCGTGCCGAACAGGGCGGGGAACGTATTGGTGTCGAGCTGCACCCAGATGGTGCGCGATTCCGCCGAGGTCACATAGCCGCTGGTGCCCATGGCATCGCCGACCACCGTGACGCCCATGGTGTGCAGCCCGTCGAGCACCTTCTGATACTCGGCCGGATCGGCGCCATAGGTGGACCACAAGGTGCCCTGCGCATTCAGGCTGGCGATGGCCTTCTGCCGGCTTGCCCAATCGCCCGAGAGCAGGGTGCTGGGATCATTGGCACGGTCCAGCACCAGAGCGACGACCAGCCCGGAATCGGTGTGATGGATCTCGCCCGGCGTAATATCGTAGGCAGCTTCGGGCGTCGTGGCGCTGGTGGAGCGGTAGCTCGTGAAGTCGAGATAGGTGGAATTCGGCAGGGTTACGTTGGCCATGGTCCCCATCCACGATTTTCTTACGGCTTACCCTTGAGAGATACATTAGGGGATTTTCGGCGCCGGCAAAGTCACCTTCCGCGCAATGGTGCCGGGATAAGGCGAGCGGCACCGAAACGCGCGGGGACAATCCGCGCCGCCCCCCTTGAAATACCGGAACGTCCCGAGTAGGTTCCGCGCTCTCTTCGGCGCCCCCGCGCACCGGAGCGTCGCAGGTGTAGCTCAGTTGGTTAGAGCGCCGGTCTGTGGAACCGGAGGTCGGTGGTTCGAGCCCACCCACCTGTACCATTACCAATGTCCCCAGCCTCCGCCGTTTCTTCCTCGCCACGCGAAATGCGTTGCGGGCTTAACGTGCCGTGCGATCTGGACAATCGGTGATTGCCGCCCGCATACTTTTCGCCAAACGGCTGGGGCCCATGCCAAATCAACGCATCATCGTCCTCGACACCGAAACCACGGGTGTCCTGCCCTACGACAAGCTCATCGCCCTCGCCGCGATCCGGTTCGATCGCGGCACCTATGTGGACCACATCTATCGCATCTACGATCCGCGCAAGGATTCCCACCCCGGCGCATTGGCGGTTCATGGGTGGGATGACTGGCTGCTGCGGTTCCAGCCCCTGTTTGCCGAGGAAGCGGATGAGGTCCGCGCCTGGCTGGACTGGGCCGATTGCCTGGTGATGCACAATGCCGGTTTCGACATGCATTATGTCGCGCGCGAACTGAGGAAGGCGGAACGCGCGCCGGTCGAGAAGCCGGTGTTCTGCACCATGCAGGCGGCCCAAAGCCACTGGCCCGGGCAATCGGCCAAGCTTTCCTCCTGCGTCGGCCGGCTCGGGCTCGGGTCCCAGGCAGAACGCCATGATGCGTTCCAGGACGCTTTCCTGACCGCGCGGCTCTATTTCCACATCAAGCACGCGGCGATCCCGCCCTGGCACGCGCCCTGGCCCGTGCCGACCAACCTCCTGCCCGCGCCGCCCCGGCCGGAATCCCCCCTGCCCCGCCGCGTGCCCAAGAGAGTGGGCTGGCGGGCCGCTTCGGCCGAGGTATCCCTGCCGCACGCGCCCGCGGCGCTCGGTGGCGGCCGTGCGGCGCGGCGCGCAATCGAACGGGCGCGCGACGGCCAGCTGCTCATCCGCTTTGTGGCGGCCCGGGCCGAGGCTCCGATGGAGGCGCAGCTGGCGACCATCGACACCTATTCGTCCCATGTCGCGACCGCCCTGGGGCTATCCCTCGACGAGACGTTGCGCACGGCGTTGCGCGAAAGCGCCATGGCCCTGATGGGGAGCCAGAACGGGGCGACCACGGCCTCCAAGCGCCTCGCGGGCAACCGGGGGGAAATGTCCGTCGTCCTGCCGCTGCTGATGGGCATGATCAAGCGCGATGGCCGCCTGACCGCAGCCGAAGACCAGGCGATGCGGCATATTTTCGAGGTGATCCGCACCGTCTCCCCTGCGTCGGCCGCCGGCGCCGCCGACATGACCGCCCGCACATCGGCGCGCGAGGACGCGTGAGGGATAAGCAGGTTCACGCCCTCCCGCGCGGCCGGCGCACTGGTGTATGAAACACGGCATGGATTTTTCAGCCCCCGCCGTCGCCCTCGCCGATTATGAAGCGCGCGCCGCACAGCGCATGAGCGAGAGCGTGCGCGCCTATGTGAACGGTGGGGCGGCCGACGAAATCTCGCTGCATGAGAATTGCGCCGCCTTCGCCCGGCTGAAGCTTCAGAACACCGTGCTTGAAGACTTCTCCCGCGCCCATACGCGGCTCTCGCTGCTGGGGCTTGCGCTGGAGCATCCCATCCTGCTGGCGCCGGTCGCCTATCATCGGCTGGTGCATCAGGAGGGCGAGCTTGCGACCGTCGCGGGCGCGGGCGCCGCAAAAGCCCTCTGCGTCGTCAGCACGCAGGCCAGCGAAAGCCTGGAGCGCATTGCCGCCGCCGCCACCGGGCCGCTCTGGTTCCAGCTCTATATCCAGCACGACCGAGGCTTCACGGCGGACCTAGTCGCCCGCGCGAAAGCGGCCGGCTATCGCGCCCTGGTGGTGACGGTGGACGCGCCGGCGAGCCTGCGCAATCGCGAGCAGCGCTCGGGCTTCCGCCTGCCGCCCGGCATCGAGCCGGTGAACCTGCGCGGCATGGGCGCCGGCCCGCCCGCTTCCGCCGAAATCGGCCGGAGCCCGCTATTCTCGGGCTTCCTGGAAGGCGCGCCCACCTGGCGCGATCTGGAGTGGCTCGCCGGCCTCACCGACTTGCCGATCGTGGCGAAGGGTATCCTCAACCCGGCGGATGCGCGCCGGGCCACGCAGGCGGGTATGGCCGCGGTGATCGTTTCCAATCATGGCGGCCGCGCGCTCGATACCGCGCCGGCGACCATCGAGGCCCTTCCCCGCATCGCCGAGGCGGTGGCCGGGGCGGTGCCGCTGCTGCTGGACGGCGGCGTGCGGCGCGGCACCGACATCGTAAAAGCCGTGGCCCTCGGCGCGAGCGCCGTTCTCATCGGCCGGCCCTATGTTCACGCGCTGGCGGTTGCCGGAGCGGCGGGGGTGGCGCACGCGGTTCACCTGCTGCGGGCGGAACTGGAAGTCGCCATGGCCCTCACCGGCCGCCCCAGCCTCGACCAAATCGATCCCGGCGTGCTCTGGCGGCCGTGAGCTAGACCGAGGCGCCCTGCGTGATGTGCGTGTTTTCGCCCGAGCTTGCGCAGCCCCGCGCCTAGCGCCGCGGGCGCGCGGGACGGCGCACGAAACCGGCGGACGCGCGCAGGCTCATCTCCCGCTCCAGCATCGCATAGGCCACCAGCAGCGCCCGAATGGTCGCGCGCGCATCGCCCGCGCAAGCCGCAATCGCGTCGTCGATATCCTGCTCGCTGACGTCGAAATCGGCGCGTTCCGCATCGGCGGAACGGGACGGCCTGGATGGAGCAAGGATGGGGTCTTGCGGCATGGGGCACCTCTTGGGACGGGTGCCAGGATCTCATAAGAACAAATCAGGAACAAGCAGAGTCTGCGCTCATCCACACGGGCCAATGAAAACGTATGATCGCATGCCCGTCGCGTCGCGGAGGCGAAGTTCTATCGGCTGATGATGTTCTGAAAATGAGTGGCGGGAGTGACGGGGCTCGAACCCGCGACCTCCGGCGTGACAGGCCGGCGCTCTAACCAACTGAGCTACACCCCCCGAGCGACGCTGCCTTCGTGGCGGCGCGTCGAGATGGCGGGTGATAAGGCGCGGCCCGGATCAAGTCAAGCGAACCCCCGGCATTTTTAGCCGGCCTGTGCAAAACTCGCCGCGGCGAAAGCGGATCCGCGCCGCGCTCCCGCGAGCAAACAGCGGCGGCCTTTCGGAAGGCACGCGCCTAAAGCGGTGCGGCCCACGGGATATGGCCAGCGCGCGGCGCGACCTTACGGCGAACGGACAAGCACCGCGCGCGAATCGCGCATGAATTGCAATAGATCCGCGATGGACTAGCGCGAGAAAGAGGGGCGAAGAATCGCTGGGAGGATGGTGGGCGGTGACGGGCTCGAACCGCCGACCCTCTCGGTGTAAACGAGATGCTCTACCAACTGAGCTAACCGCCCGACCTCACGGGCATTCCCGTTTGTCGCCATATGCTGGGACGCGATGTCCCGGAAGGCGATGACGGCAGCACGCGATGCGTTGGAAAGCTTTAAGCGTCGCCTGCTCGGCACGCAAGCCGTGCGAGACGGCATCCCCAAAAGGCAAAACCCGTCCCTGCAAGACCGCCGCTCGGGAGCTTGAAGGGCGCCGTAGGGCCTCTCCCCGCCTCAGGAGCGCATTGCCGACCTATTGGGGGAGCCAGGACGGCGGAGCGAGCTCTTCAGACGCCTGGAGCCGGCGGCTGAGCCATCGAAAGCCACGCAGGCCGAACGCACGGGGCACGTCCAAGCGTGCCCTCAGTGCGACCCGGGGGGCGCTTCTTGGTCTCGAGACGAAGCAGCACCCCCACGGGTGGAGGATCAGCCGTTCACGGCTTCCTTCAGGCCCTTGCCGGGCGTGAACTTCGGAGCCTTGGAGGCCTTGATCTTCACCGGCTTGCCGGTGCGGGGATTGCGGCCTTCGCGCGCCGCGCGGCTCACCACCGAGAAGGAGCCGAAGCCGATGAGCTTCACTTCTTCACCCTTCTGGAGGGCCTGGGCGATGATGTCGAACGTCGCGTCCACCGCGGCCGCCGCAGCCGCCTTCGTCAGCTTGGCCTCGTCGGCCACCGCGGCGATCAGTTCGTTCTTGGTGGTCATGTGACCGTTCCTTCCGTTGTTATCTTCGAATCGAGGGACATGGGAGCCCGCAGCGATGGGCGGGAAGCTTTACGGAAAATGCGGCTTTTGCAAGCGCGATCCGCCACAAACCCGCATCAATGCACGATTTCTCGCATTCCGTGACGCAAAACAAAAGAGGCGGCACCCTTTCGGGGCCGCCTCTCCTTAGGACCTAAGTCTTTGAAATTGCTCAGTGAGCAACCACACCAGCGGCATCTTCTTCCGGCACGGCGGCGGTAATGGGCCGTTCGGTCCATTCGATGGGTTCAGGCGTGCGAACCAGCGCATGCTTGAGCACTTCGTCCATCCGCGAGACCGGAATGATCTCCATGGCGTTCTTCACATTGGCCGGAATATCGGCCAGGTCCTTCGCGTTTTCCTCGGGAATGAGGACGGTCTTGATGCCACCGCGCAGGGCGGCCAGCAGCTTTTCCTTCAGCCCGCCGATGGGCAGCACGCGGCCGCGCAGAGTGATTTCACCCGTCATGGCCACATCGCGCCGCACCGGAATGCCGGTGAGCACCGAGACGATGGTGGTCGCCATGGCGACGCCTGCGGACGGTCCGTCCTTCGGGGTCGCCCCTTCGGGAACGTGGACATGGATGTCCCGACGCTCGAACAAAGGCGGCTCGATGCCGAAATCCAGGGCCCGCGAGCGGACATAAGAGGCCGCGGCGGAGATGGATTCCTTCATCACGTCCCGCAGGTTTCCCGTCACCGTCATCTTGCCCTTGCCGGGCATCATGACGCCTTCGATGGTCAGCAGCTCGCCGCCCACCTCGGTCCAGGCCAGGCCCGTCACCAAGCCCACCTGGTCCTCGCCCTCGATCTCGCCGTAACGGAAGCGCGGCGCGCCGAGGAACTCCTCGAGGTTCTTGGCGGTGACCTTGACGGTCTTGCGCTTGGACATCACCAGCTCCTTCACGGCCTTTCGGGCCAGTGTGGAGAGCTCGCGCTCCAGATTACGCACGCCCGCCTCGCGGGTGTAGCGGCGGATCAGCAGCATCAGGGCGCCATCGTCGATGGCGAATTCCTTCGGCTGCAGACCATGCTTCTGAACCGCGTTCGGGATCAGATGCTTGCGCGAGATCTCCGCCTTCTCATCCTCGGTGTATCCGGCGATGCGGATCACCTCCATCCGGTCCAGCAAAGCCGGCGGGATGTTGAGGGTGTTGGCGGTGGTCACGAACATCACGTTCGAAAGGTCGTAATCGACCTCCAGATAATGGTCGTTGAACGTGGAGTTCTGCTCCGGATCCAGCACCTCCAGCAGGGCCGAGGACGGATCGCCGCGGAAGTCCGCGCCCATCTTGTCGATCTCATCGAGCAGGAAGAGCGGGTTAGACTTCTTCGCCTTGCGCATGGACTGCACGATCTTGCCGGGCATGGAGCCGATATAGGTCCGGCGGTGACCGCGAATCTCCGCCTCGTCGCGCACGCCGCCGAGGGAAACGCGCACAAACTCGCGGCCCGTCGCCTTGGCGATGGACTTGCCCAGCGAGGTCTTGCCGACGCCCGGAGGGCCGACGAGGCACAGGATGGGGCCCGAGAGCTTGTTCGCGCGGCTCTGCACGGCGAGATACTCGACAATCCGCTCCTTGACCTTGTCGAGGCCGTAGTGATCGGCATCGAGGATCGACTGGGCGAACGGCAGGTCCTTCTTGACCTTGCTCTTGATCCCCCACGGGATCGACAGCAGCCAGTCCAGATAATTGCGCACCACGGTGGCTTCCGCCGACATGGGCGACATCTGGCGCAGCTTCTTCAACTCGTGGGTCGCCTTTTCACGGGCTTCCTTGGAGAGCTTGGTCTTCTTGATGCGGTCTTCCAGCTCCTGAAGGTCGTCGCGGCCATCCTCGTCGCCGAGTTCCTTCTGGATCGCCTTCATCTGCTCGTTGAGATAATACTCGCGCTGGGTCTTCTCCATCTGGCGCTTCACCCGCGTGCGGATGCGCTTCTCCACCTGGAGCACGGAGATTTCGCTCTCCATCAGCCCGAGCACCTTCTCCAGGCGCTCGGCGACCTTGATGGTCTCCAGCACGCCCTGCTTCTCGGGAATCTTCACCGCGAGATGGGAAGCGATGGTATCGGCGAGCTTGGAATGGTCGTCGATCTGACCGACGACGCCGACCACCTCGGGCGACACCTTCTTATTGAGCTTCACATAATTCTCGAACTCGTTGACCACCGATCGAGCCAGCGCCTCGCCTTCGACGCGGTCACCGACCTCGTCGTCCAGCGTGATCGCCTCGGCCTCGTAGAGGTCCGAGCGCTCGGTGTACTTGACCACCTGCGCGCGGGTGATGCCTTCCACCAGCACCTTCACGGTGCCGTCGGGCAGCTTCAGCAATTGCAGCACGGTGGCGAGCGTGCCGACGTTGTAGATCGCGTCGGTCGCCGGATCGTCGTCGGAGGCGTTCTCCTGGGTCGCCAGGAGGATATAGGTGTCGCCGCGCATGACCTCTTCCAGCGCGCGGATGGACTTCTCGCGGCCGACGAAGAGGGGAACGACCATATGGGGGAAAACAACAATATCCCGAAGCGGCAGCACCGGGAACGTCTGAGAGACGCCGGCAACGAGCGCAGGGCGCGGCTTTTGGCTCGTCATGACCCAATCCTTTCTATTGACGCCGGCACACACGGACGCCTGTCCGCCTGCGCAGCGCAGCCGGGACGGGAGCGGATTTTCAATGCTGGAGCGGGCAGTGCAGAAGGGGCAAAGCCGCGAGAGGCACGAGTACCGAGCCCGGAGACCGGATTCTTCGAAATTGAGATGGAGAGCCGACCCACAGGTTTCAAGATCGTCGGATCAAGTCTCCGACGGATCGGCTTGGATGTGCCAGATCCCGTTCCGCCGGAAAGAAAAGCCGCGCCGTGGGCAAGCTTTGACACCACCCTCGCGCACACCGCGCGAGGGGCCTGAACGGAATGCGGAGCGTCACGCACTGGCGCCGGCATCGCCGACACGGTCGGCATAGATATAGAGCGGCCGTGCTCCCTGCTCGACCACCTCCTTGCTGATCACCACTTCCTCCACGCCCTCAAGGCCGGGGAGGTCGAACATGGTATCGAGCAGGATGCCTTCCATAATGGAGCGCAGGCCACGGGCGCCGGTCTTGCGCTCGATCGCCTTGCGGGCGATGGCGCCGAGCGCCTCCTCGTGGATCGTGAGATCCACGTTCTCCATCTCGAACAGGCGCTGATACTGCTTCACCAGCGCGTTCTTCGGCTCGGACAGGATCTGCTTGAGGGCCGCCTCGTCGAGATCGCCGAGCGTCGCCAGAACCGGCAGACGGCCGATGAACTCGGGGATCAGACCGTATTTCAGCAGATCCTCCGGCTCCACCTCGCGGAACACCTCGCCCGGCCGGCGGTCTTCCACCGGCGCGACCTTGGCGCCGAACCCGATGGAGGTGCCACCCTTGCCACGGGTCGAGATGATCTTGTCGAGCCCGGCGAACGCGCCGCCGCAGATGAACAGGATGTTGGTCGTATCGACCTGCAGGAATTCCTGCTGGGGATGCTTGCGGCCACCCTGAGGCGGCACGGAGGCGACCGTGCCTTCCATGATCTTCAGCAGCGCCTGCTGCACGCCCTCGCCCGAAACGTCGCGGGTGATGGAGGGATTGTCGGACTTGCGACTGATCTTGTCGATTTCGTCGATATAGACGATGCCGCGCTGTGCCCGCTCCACATTGTAGTCGGCGGCCTGCAGGAGCTTGAGGATGATGTTCTCGACATCCTCGCCCACATAGCCCGCTTCCGTCAGCGTGGTGGCGTCCGCCATCGTGAACGGCACGTCCAGGATGCGCGCGAGAGTCTGGGCCAGCAACGTTTTGCCGGAGCCGGTGGGCCCGATCAGCATGATGTTGGACTTGGCCAGTTCGACGTCGCCATGCTTCGTGGCGTGGTTGAGCCGCTTGTAATGGTTGTGCACCGCCACCGAGAGGACCTTCTTCGCATGCTCCTGGCCGATGACATAGTCATCGAGGACCTTGCGGATTTCCTTGGGGGTCGGAATGCCATCCCGCGACTTCACCAACGAGGACTTGGATTCCTCGCGGATGATATCCATGCACAGTTCGACACACTCGTCGCAAATAAAGACCGTAGGTCCTGCGATGAGCTTGCGGACCTCGTGCTGGCTTTTGCCGCAGAACGAGCAGTAAAGCGTGTTCTTGCTGTCGCTGCCGCCGGTCTTGCTCATCTTCTTCTCCGTCCGGTCCTTCCCTCGCCACGCCTAAGCGTGGGGATTCAGGACCAAAATCAGGACCAGACGCGGCACAGGCCGCTTCCGGAACCGTTCGGCTTTCGGCCGAAGTTCAGCCAATCACCCTCTCGCGTTGCAATCAAGGCACATGCACAGATTATGCCCAGACCGCTTGCCTGAGGATGGCATCGTCGAAAAGAGGTGAAGCTTCCCGATCGACGCAGGTACGCCACTCGACACGGCCTGCCGCGGCGGGTCCCTGAACAGTGTCCCGAGGTGGGAAGAACCACAGGGTACCGCCACAGCCGGTTCGAATGCCGGCTCATGGCCCCATGCAAGCGCGATCTTGCACTGCACGCAAGAGCCGTGCGTCAGTTGGACCCTAAAAAGGGGCGGATCAGGCCTTTGCCGGCTCTTCCGCGGGACGCTGGTCGAGCACGGAATCGATCAGACCAAATTCCTGCGCGGCCGCGGCCGTCATGAAGTTGTCGCGTTCCAGCGCGTTCTCGATTTCGCCGAAGGTGCGGCCCGTGTGCTTCACATAGATTTCATTCAGCCGCTTCTTGAGGCTGAGAATCTCCTGGGCGTGGAGCATGATGTCCGTGACCTGCCCCTGGAACCCGCCGGACGGCTGGTGAACCATGATTCGTGCATTCGGCAGCGCAAAACGCAGGCCCTTTTCGCCGGCGGTCAGCAGCAGCGAACCCATGGAGGCGGCTTGCCCGATGCACAGCGTGGACACCGGCGGGCGGATGAACTGCATGGTGTCGTAGATCGCGAGGCCCGACGTCACCACTCCCCCGGGGGAGTTGATGTACATCGAGATTTCCTTCTTGGGGTTCTCCGCTTCGAGGAACAGGAGCTGTGCCACCGCCAGGGTGGACATGCCGTCTTCCACGGGGCCCGTGAGGAAGATGATCCGCTCCTTCAGGAGGCGCGAATAAATATCGTAGGACCGTTCGCCCCGGTTGGTCTGCTCGACCACCATGGGAACCAGGTAGCTGTTGTAAGTCTCAATGGGGTCGCGCATCTCGCATCCTCAGGCGCGGCCACCCAAAGGGTGCGCCGCGCGATATCGTCGCAGTGGAAGCAGGTGACGACCTGAGGCTCAGGCCGCCTTCTCGTCTTCCTCTTTGTAGAGCTCTTCGCGGGAAACCGGCTTTTCGGTCACGTTGGCAAGCTCGAGGAGGAAGTCGACGACCTTTTCCTCGTACAGGGGTGCACGGACGGAGGCCATCGCCTGCGGATTGCGGCGATAGTAATCCCACACCTGCTGTTCCTGTCCGGGAAACTGCCGCGCGCGCTCCACCACCGCACGCGTCACTTCATCGTCGCTGACCTGAATATTGTTGCGCTCACCGATTTCCGCAAGAACCAGCCCGAGGCGCACGCGACGCTCGGCGATCCGCATATAGTCGCCGCGCGCGGCTTCCTCATTGGTGCCTTCGTCCTCGAAGGTCCGGCCCTGCGCGGTGAGGTCCTGCTGCACCTGCTGCCACACGCCGTCGAACTCCTGCGACACCAGGGTGGGGGGCACGTCGAACTTGTGCAGGGCGTCGAGGGCGTCGAGCAGCGCGCGCTTCACCTTCTGTCGGCTGGCGCCGGCGTGCTCCTGCGAGATGCGGGCGCGCACCTGCTCCTTGAGCTTGTCCAGGCTTTCCTGGCCGAGGCTCTTGGCGAATTCGTCGTCCAGCACCAGCTCGCCGGGGGTTTCCACGAGCGTCGCGGTGACTTCGAACGAGGCGGCCTTGCCGGCGAGTTCGCGCGCAGCGTAGGCCTCGGGGAAGGACACGTTGACGGTGCGGGTTTCGCCGGCGGAAATGCCGAGCAGCTGCTCCTCGAAGCCGGGGATGAAGCTGTTCGAGCCGATTACCACCTGGATGCCTTCGCCCGAACCACCCTCGAACGCGACGCCGTCGATGGTGCCGACGAAATTGGTGGTGACGCGGTCGCCATTCTCGGCGGCGCCCTGCTTCTCGCTATAGGGGCGGTTGGAATCGGCGAGCCGGTTCAGGGTCTCGTCCACTTCCGCGTCTGACACGTTCGCCACCAGCTTCTCGATGGAGATGTCCTTGAAATTGCCCAGCTCGATCACCGGCAGGATTTCAAGCTCCACGGTATAAGCGAGGTCGGTCTTGCCCTCGATGACGCTCGTCACCTCGGCTTCGTCCTTCGGCAGCTCGACACGCGGCTGCAGCGCCAGGCGGAAGCCATGTTCCTCGACGATCTTGCCGTTGGCTTCGGTCACGGCCTGCTCGATCACCTCGGCCATGACGGACTTGCCGTACACGCGCTTGAGATGGGCGACCGGCACCTTACCGGGGCGGAAGCCATTGAGACGCACCTGGCCCTTGAGCTCGGTCAGGCGGCCATTGGCCTTGGCATCCAGGTCCGCCGCGGGAAGCACCACGCGAAAGGCACGCTTGAGGCCGTCGGCCTGGGTTTCGGTCACCTGCATCGTCTTGCCTTCGTTCATTTTCCGCCGCGGCGGTGTCATTCCATCAAACTCAAAGTGCGCCGCGTCCGGCAAGGCGCATGCGCATCCTGAAAGGGTGCGAACCGGTGACGTGGTGCGGGCGGAGGGGCTCGAACCCCCACGACTTTCGTCACGGGAACCTAAATCCCGCGCGTCTACCAGTTCCGCCACGCCCGCGCGCCCGAGGTTCACGCACCCGGGAGCTGCGCAAGGCGCGCTTCTCCCGATGCGCGACCGATTGAATCGGCACCGGCCGGGCTGGGGCTTATATCATGCTGCTGTCACCGTGCAGCAAGAAAAAGCAGCGTTGAGCGCCCGCTGCGCGGCCATCCTCGGGAATTTTCCCGCCCGCCGGCCGCGATGGTAAATCCGGCTTGCCCTTTGCCCGGCGGCGGGAGAAGGTCCGCTCCGCTCAACCGTTCATTTCCAGGAGAGCTGCCTTGCGCGTTCCGGCCCCTTCCCGTCGTGCGGTTCTCAGCGGAGCCGCCGCCCTGGCGCTCAGCGCCCCGTTTGCACGCGCCGCATTCGCCCAGGGCGCGAGCGCGCAGGATACCGCGAACCGGCTGAAGGCCGCCAACTCCGTGCGCATCGAGCTCGGCGGGCAGTCGCCCATCGCTTTGTTTGGCGAATCCATTCCCGGCCCGGTGCTGCGCGTGAAGCAGGGCGCACCGTTCGCGGTGAATGTGGAAAACGCGATCGACGCCCCGCTCTCGCTGCATTGGCAGGGCGTGCGCGTGCCGAACGCGGTGGACGGCGTGCCTGGCCTCACCGGCCCCGCCATTGCCGCCGGCGAGAAACGCGACATCGCTTTCACCCCGCCGGACGCCGGCACCTTTCTTTATCGTGCCTTCGTGCCGGAAGCCGCATCGCGCACCCTGGTCGGCGCCTTTATCGTCGAGAGCGCACAACCCTCGCCCTTCTCCACCGACCTCACGCTGCTGGTCCAGGCCTGGTCGCCCGACCCCAAGATGACCGTGCCGCTGCTCACGGTGAACGGCGCCGTCTCCCCGACGCTGGAAGCCCCCGCGGGCGGGCGGGCGCGCCTGCGGCTGATCAATGCCAGCGCGCAGTTCCTGCGCCTGAAGATCGGCGATGCCCCCTGCTTCGTGCTGGCGGTCGATGGCCAGCCGGTGCAGCCGTTCTCCCTGAAGGACGGCCGCATCCAGCTGACCCCCGGCGGCCGCGTCGATCTCACGCTCGACGTCGGCACCGCCGATCCCATCCGACTGGATGTGGAAACCACGCAATTGCCGATCCAACTGGCCCTCGTGGTGCCGGTTGGCGCGGGAAGCTCCGCCCAGGGCCAGGCGCTTCCGGCGCCGGACGCCCTGCCCTCCAACGGCTTGCCGGAGAAGATCCCGCTGGAAAACGCCGCGCGCTTCGAGGTGCCGCTGTCCGGCGAGGCCTCGCTCTCGTCTTTCCCCAGCCTCGGCACGGTGAAGCCGGGGCAAAGCGTGGTGCTCTCGCTGGTGAACAAGCTGGAGGCGCCGGTCGCGGTGCTGCTGCACGGCAACCCGGCGCGCATCCTCGACGGCGTGGACGACGGCTGGAAGCCCTGGTGGCACGATGCCATTCCCGTCGCGCCTCGTGCCACGGTGCGCGCAGCCCTGGTGGCCGGCACCGCTGGCAAATGGGCGGTGATCGGCCAGCGCGGCGGTGACGGCGCGATCGTCGCCGCCCAGTCCTACGACGTGGCCTGACCGTATCATCTGACGGGGGCGCGGCGCGGGTGCGCCGCGCCTCTTCGTTCGTCGGGACCAGGCTCTGCGGCAAGAGGCCTCAACAGGACGGCAGATCGGTGAACAGCCGGCCATAAACCGCCGGTAAGGCCTCCGGCAGATCGTCCGCGATGAGCCCGGCCCCGGCCTCGTTTCCGGCCTCGCCGTGCAGCCAGACACCGGCGCTCGCGGCCTCGAACGGCGGCATGCCCTGCGACAGCAGCCCGCCGATGAAACCCGAAAGCACATCGCCCGAACCCGCGGTCGCCAGCATCGGCGGGGCGTTCTCGGCGATGGAGGCGCGCCCGTCCGGGCTGGCGACGACCGTATCCGCGCCCTTCAGCACCACCACCGCCCCGAGCATGCGCGCCGCCGCCCGCGCGCGCGCCAGCTTGGAAGGAGCGTCGAGAATATCGGGCTGCCCGGCAAACAGACGGGCAAACTCGCCGTCATGGGGCGTGACGACGGCTCCGGCGCAGCGGCCAAGCAGAGCGGCGAGGCTAACCGCTTCGCCCGCGAAGCTGGTGAGGCCATCGGCGTCCACCACAAGACTGCGATGCGAGGCGGCGGCCGCCTCCAACAGATCCCGCGTCCGCGCGCCGACCCCGAGCCCCGGCCCGAGGACGATTGTGGACAGGCGCCGATCCTCCAGCAAGGCGATCAGATCGGATGGCGCCGCGCACGGGCGCATCATGAGCGCGGCATAGGAAGCGGCATGAATCGCCAGCGCCTCGGGCGGACAGGCGATGGTGACCAGCCCCGCCCCCGCCCGCAGCGCCCCGCGCGCCGACAGCCGCGCCGCGCCCGCCGTCCAGGCGCCGCCGCTGACCACCACCGCGTGGCCGCGCGCATATTTGTGGCCCATGGTGCCGGGAACCGGAAAATGCGCGCCCCAGGCGGCGGGTGCGTTCACGCATGTGAGCGGCCGGATGGTTTCGAGCACCGTGTCGGGAATGCCGATATCCGCCACCCGCACCCGGCCGCAGAGCGTGCGGCCCGGCAGCAGCAGGTGGCCGGGCTTGCGGCGGAAGAAGGTGACCGTCTCGACAGCCTGCGCCGCCGCGCCGCGCACCGCGCCCGTGGCGCCATCCAGGCCCGAGGGCAGATCCACGGCCACGATCGGCTTGCCGCTCGCCGCCATGCGCTCCACGAGGGCGCGCGCGGCGCCGTCGAGATCGCGGGCAAGGCCAGCACCGAACAGAGCGTCCACGATCAGGTCGGTCTCGGCGAGATCAAAAGTGGCCGCCTCCTCCACGGCGCCGCTCCAGCGTTCCGCGGCGCCGGCGGCATCGCCCTTCAGCGCGGCGCGGTGGCTCAGCAGGGCGAGGCGGACGCGAAAGCCGCGCTGCTTCAACACCCGCGCCGCGACGAATCCATCGCCCCCATTGTTTCCCGGACCGCAAAGGATCGTGACCCGCGTGGAAAGAGCTTGGCGCGCGACCGTATCCGCCACGGCCGTGCCGGCCCGCTCCATGAGCAGACTGCCCGCAATTCCGGCACGGATGGCAAGCTGGTCAGCCTGACCCATCTCGGTAGGGTCTAAAAGCTCGATCATTCGGGTCTCCATCGCCTCTTGCCTATTTCCCGTCCATCAACTGTCGATAAGCGCATTAAACACTGCACAATATCTGATCATTTTGACTATTTTTTAGTCACAGTTGCCAATGGGCAGCGAAGAGGTCATGTATTGCCGCGCATGGCACGCATCCTGCTTAAGGGGAAACCGGCTCGGCCAATTGCCGGTGGGACGGGCCAGGGAGACGGAGCGCATGAAAAAGATCGAGGCCATCATTAAACCCTTCAAGCTCGACGAGGTGAAGGAGGCGCTGCAGGATGTCGGTCTCCAGGGCATCACCGTCACCGAGGCGAAGGGCTTCGGGCGCCAGAAGGGCCACACCGAGCTCTATCGTGGAGCCGAATATGTGGTCGATTTCCTGCCGAAAGTGAAAATCGAGGTGGTTATCGCCGACGACATGGTCGAAAAAGCCGTGGACGCGATTCGTCGCGCCGCGCAGACCGGCCGCATCGGTGACGGTAAGATCTTCGTCTCCAACATTGAGGAAGCGATCCGCATCCGTACGGGCGAATCTGGTCTCGACGCCATTTAATAAAGTACCAAGAACAGTACTAGAGGAAAGGCACTTACCAGCATGTCTACGGTCAAGGATGTCTTCGACTCCATCAAGAACAACGACGTAAAATACGTCGACCTTCGCTTCACCGACCCGCGCGGGAAGTGGCAGCACGTGACCTTCGACCTCTCCATGGTGGACGAAGACCTGTTCAGCGAAGGTACCGCCTTCGACGGCTCCTCCATCGCCGGTTGGAAGGCCATCAACGAATCCGACATGCAGCTTCTGCCCGATCCGGCAACCGCCTGCATCGACCCCTTCTTCTCCGAAACCACGATGTCCATCGTGTGCGACGTGCTGGAGCCCACCACCGGCGAACCCTATGCGCGCGACCCACGCGGCATTGCGAAGAAGGCTGAGGCTTACGCGAAGTCCACCGGCATCGGCGATGCGGTCTATTTCGGCCCCGAGGCCGAGTTCTTCATCTTCGACGACGTGCGCTTCAAGGCGGACCCGTACAATACGGGCTTCAAGCTCGATTCCGTCGAGCTGCCGGTCAATGGCGACACGGAGTATGAAGGCGGCAACCTCGGCCATCGTATCAAGACCAAGGGCGGCTACTTCCCGGTTCCCCCGCTCGACAGTGCCCAGGACATGCGTTCCGAAATGCTCGGCGCCATGGCCAAGATGGGCGCGAAGGTGGAAAAGCACCACCACGAAGTCGCCTCCGCCCAGCACGAACTGGGCCTGAAGTTCGGCCCGCTCGTCACCATGGCCGACCATCTGCAGATCTATAAGTACTGCATCCATCAGGTCGCCAACATCTATGGCAAGACCGCGACCTTCATGCCGAAGCCGGTGTTCGGCGACAACGGCTCCGGCATGCACGTCCACCAGTCCATCTGGAAGGACGGCAAGCCCCTGTTCGCCGGCGACAAGTATGCCGACCTCAGCCAGGAATGCCTGTGGTACATCGGCGGCATCATCAAGCATGCCAAGTCGCTGAACGCCTTCACCAATCCGCTGACGAACTCGTACAAGCGGCTGGTGCCCGGCTATGAGGCTCCGGTTCTGCTCGCCTATTCCGCGCGCAACCGTTCGGCCTCCTGCCGCATCCCCTACACCAACAATCCCAAGGCCAAGCGCGTCGAGGTCCGCTTCCCCGATCCGGGCGCGAACCCCTATCTCGCCTTCGCCGCCCTGTTCATGGCCGGCATGGACGGCATCCTGAACCGCATCGATCCCGGCGCGGCGATGGATAAGGACCTGTACGATCTGCCCCCGGCGGAGCTGAAGCAGATCCCGACCGTCTGCGGTTCGCTGCGCGAAGCGCTGAAGTCGCTGGAAGATGACAATGCCTATCTTCAGAAGGGCGGCGTCTTCGCTCCGGATTTCATCGAAGCCTATATCGATCTCAAGATGACCGAAGTGATGCGTTTCGAAATGACGCCCCACCCGGTCGAATTCGAGATGTACTATTCGGTCTGAGGCCGAACCGGCCGGCGGTGCGCCGCCGGCTTCCCGTGTGTGACTCTCCCGGCTGGGGCGCCCAAATGGCGCCCCTTCTTTTTGGCGCCCCTTGTTTTTGCCTGGCGACGGGGGGCAGTGCCCTCAGCCGAGAAACCACCAGGCGCCGCCCAGCAGAACGGCTTCGCCCGCAAGCGCCCCGAGAAGAATCGAGCGGCGGCAGGCGAAGAACACCGCGACCCCAATAGCGATGCTCGCAAGGCGCAGAGACAGCGGCATCTCGGCCAATGTACCCGCCGGAGCGAAGATCAGCCGGCCCACCACGGCCGCCAGCAAGGCGGTGGCCACCGCCTTGACCCAGCGGAACAATTCGCTGCCTTCCTGCACTTTTCGGCCGGCCACCATCGCCAGCGCCCGCCACATCTCGGTGGGCAGGAAGCCGACCAATATCACCACCAGCATCGCGGCCGCCTCGCCGGAAAGCGCGCTCATCCGCGCCTCCGCAGAAAGCGCCCGATGAGATAGGCGACGGTTCCTCCGCCGATGCCGCTGATCATGAGGTCCGCCCCGCCGGCAAGCCCAACCACGAACGGCACGCTCAACAGCCCGGCGCCAAGCGCGAGCCAATCCATCAGGTCACGGCCGGCATTGCGGATCATCATCAGCGAGAACGACACGGGCGTCAGAAACAGCAGGCCGGCGGCGAGGGCGGGCGGCAATTCGCCGGCCAGGAAAAAGCCCGCCGCTGTGCCGGCCAGGCTGATGGCCAGCAACGCATTGCCGAGCCCAAGGGCGAACGCGACGCGCCCCTCGCCCGGAACCTTGGGCAGCAAGCGCAGCCCCTCCACCCAGAAGGTCATCGCCACATAATGGGAGCACAGCAGCTCCGCCCAGAAACTGCGCCTGTGGCCGCGCATGAAGGGGGCGATCGCAACCGTCATGGGCAGCAACCGCAATGAGGACAGGCCGATGGCGAGGGCAAGCGCCGGCAACGCGGTTCCCGCCCCGATGCCGCCGGCCAGGATCACCTGGGCCGGAAGCGCCCAGATCAAGAGCGTGGAGAGCATGCCGGCAAAGAAGGGAAAGCCGACGCCATGAAGCAGGCCTCCGAGACCGACATAGCCGGCGAACAGCACCACCCCCGGCACGGAAATGGCGTGCCGCGCACCATGCCCGGCCCAGCCGAGCGTCGTACGGTGCAGTGCAGGGACAAGGTCGGGCGGCTGAGGTGGCGGTTCGGCCGGAGCAGGGAAAGAGGGCGGCACGGGCGGCTTCTTGTCCGTTCTGGAGTGCGTGTCGGGCAAATTAACATCACATGGTTGCGCGGCATCTGCATCCTTTGCAGAGCTCCCACACAGGCCATGCGGGTTAGAGCCGACGCGTGCTGCACGCTTTCGCCGCCGGCCGTTAGGCAATAGAAGGAATGGGCCTTTCTCCAGCTTTCCAGCGAATCCCGTGCGCGTCGTTCCCTTTCCCTATGCCGATCCGGTGGCGCTGTTCGAGGCCTTCGCGAGCGAGCCTTTCGCAGCATTGCTCCACAGCGGCGCGATTGACGGTGCACGCGGCCGCTATTCCTACATCGCCGTCGATCCGTTCCGTCGCATTCTGGCAACAGCCGAAGGCGTACGCGTGGACGGATTCCTGGTTTCGGCCGATCCCTTCACCGCGCTGGAAACCGCCCTTGATGCCTGTGTCCTTGAGACCGCTGCGAGCCCGGTGCCTTTCGCGACGGGCGCGGTCGGGTTCTTGTCCTACGAGCTCGGCCGTCATCTGGAACGCCTGCCCGCCCCGCGCTCAAGCCCCGTGCCGTTTCCAGACATGGCTTTCGGGCTCTATGATTCGATTATCGCCTTCGACCATGTGGAGCAGGCCGCCTTCGTCCTCTCCAGCGGCATGCCCGAACCTGCGGGCGCCGCGCGCGAGCGACGGGCGCAGGCGCGGGCCGAAGCCCTCCTTGCGCGCATCACCTCCGCGCCCAAGCAACGGCGGCAGCCCGATTGGTCGGCCCGTGGCACTTGGACAGCGATTCAGCCGCGCGCGGAAGTGGAAGCCAGCATCGCCCGCGTGATCGAATATATCCGCGCCGGCGACATCTTTCAGGCCAACCTCACCCAGGCCATGCTGGCCGCGCGGCCCGCCGGCCTCACCGATTACGCGCTCTACCTGCGCCTGCTGGAGCTGAGCCCCGCGCCCTTCTCCGCCTTGCTCACGGGGGATGGCACACACGCCGTTATCAGCGCCTCGCCGGAACGCTTCCTGCGCCTGAGCGCAGAGGGCGAGGTCGAGACGCGTCCCATAAAGGGGACGCGTCCCCGCCATGCCGAGCCCGCGCGCGATGCGCAGAGCGCCGCCGCCCTCCTGGCGAGCCCCAAGGACCGTGCGGAAAATCTGATGATTGTGGATCTGATGCGGAACGACCTTGGCCGGGTCTCGCGCATCGGCAGCATCAGCGTGCCGGTGCTGAACGGCCTCGAGACCTTCGCCTCCGTCCATCATCTGGTCTCCGTGGTCGAGAGTCGCCTGCGCCCGGGCATCGGGCCCATTGACCTGCTGCGGGCCTGCTTTCCCGGTGGCTCCATCACCGGCGCGCCGAAGATCCGCGCCATGGAGATCATTCACGAATTGGAGCCGCTGCCGCGCGGCATCTATTGCGGCGCCATCGGCTGGATCGGCTTCGACGGGGCGATGGACACGTCCATCGTCATCCGCACCTTGGCGCGCAGCGGCGAGACACTGATCGCCCAGGCCGGCGGCGGCATCGTCGCGGATTCGGTCCCGGCGGACGAATATGAGGAAAGCATGGTGAAGATGGCACCCCTGCTGCGGGCAGTTTCAGGAGAGCCGGCATGATCCTGTGGCTCAACGGCGCGCTCGTGGAGCACGGCGCGGGACGGATTGCCCCCGACGATCGCGGCTTCACCTTGGGGGACGGTCTGTTCGAGACCCTGCGCGCCAAGGGCGGCGCCCTGTGGCACCTGCATGCCCATCTCGCACGCCTCGCCGCCGGAGCGCGCGTTCTGGGCCTGCCTCTGCCGCAGGTGGATTTCAAGGCCGCCGCGCTCGCGGTGCTGGAGGCGAATGGGCTTTCCGATGGGGTGGTGCGCATCACGTTGAGCCGAGGGTCTGGTCCGCGCGGCGTACTGCCGCCGGCCGAACCCCAACCCACGGTGCTGATTACCGCCGCACCCGCCCCACCTCCGGCGCCACCGGCTCGGCTGATCATCGCCCGTGTGACACGACGCAACGAGCTGTCGCCGCTGCATGCTGTCAAATCGCTGAACTATCTGGACAATATTCTCGCCCGCCAGGAGGCCGCCGCGCGGGGGGCGGATGATGCCCTGCTGCTCAATACGCGCGAACGGGTGGCGGAAAGCACCATCGCGAACCTGTTCGTGGTGATCGGCAACATGCTGCTGACGCCGTCCGTATGCGAAGGCGCCCTGCCTGGCATCATGCGCGCCGAGGTGCTACGCGAGCACGGCAGCGAAGCGACGCTTCGGGAAGAGGATTTGGCTCAGGCGCAGGAGATTTTTCTCACGAGCAGCCTGGGCATCCGGTCCGTGTCGCACCTGGAAGGGCGGGACCTGCCGGCCACTTATCCGGTGGCGGAGAGCTTGCGCGCATCGCTTGGCCTTTGAGGTCGGCTAGGACGGCGGCCTGCGCCACCGGATTCTCGCGCAGCGCTGCCATGCGGCGCCTTCAAACAAAACGGGCGGCCAGGGCCGCCCGTTTCGCATTCATCCCACCCGCGCAGCTCACGCCTTGACGAGGGGCACTTTCGGAACATGGCTCCCACGCCGCGGGCCGGAACCCGCCGCACCCCCGCCACCGCCGGAACGCGGCGTCTTCGGTGGGGCCTTGGATCCGCCCTTGGGGCCGCCGGACCGCGACGGCCCGGACTTGGCAGAGGCCGCTTCCGCCTTGCGGCGCGGCGCACGCTTGGAGGGCGCAGGCACGATCTTGTCCGGCTTCGGCGTCACGGGACCATCCGGGAATTCAAAGCCGAGCTTCGATTCCTTTCCTGTGCCCTGCACCACCACCAGCACATGCCCGCCGCCCTTGAGCCGGCCGAACAGGACCTCGTCGGCCAGCGGCGTCTTGATGTATTCCTGGATCACCCGCGCCATCGGGCGGGCGCCCATCTGCTCGTCATAGCCGCGTTCCACCAGCCAGGCCGTCGCCTCGTCGGACAGTTCGATGGTGACGTTGCGATCCGCCAGCTGGGCTTCCAGCTGCAGGACGAACTTCTCCACCACCTGCCCGATCACCTCGTGCGGCAGATGCGCAAAGGTCACCACCGCGTCGAGACGGTTGCGGAATTCCGGCGCGAACGTGCGGTTGATCGCCTCGATGTCGTCACCCGAACGCTTGGTGCGGGTGAAGCCATAGGCCTCCTTCGACAGGTCCGCCGCGCCCGCATTGCTGGTCATGATCAGGATCACATTGCGGAAATCCACGGTCTTGCCGTTGTGGTCCGTGAGCTTCCCGTGATCCATCACCTGCAGCAGGATGTTGAACAGGTCCGGATGGGCCTTTTCGATCTCGTCCAGCAGCAGCACGCAATGCGGGGTCTGGTCGACGCCGTCGGTCAACAGGCCGCCCTGGTCGAAGCCAACATAGCCGGGAGGCGCGCCGATCAGCCGCGAGACCGTGTGGCGCTCCATATATTCCGACATGTCGAAGCGCAGCAGGTTCACCCCGAGAATGGAGGCGAGCTGCTTGGCCACTTCCGTCTTGCCGACGCCGGTGGGGCCGGAAAACAGATAGGAGCCGATGGGCTTCTCCGGTTCCCGCAGGCCGGCGCGCGCCAGCTTGATGGAGGCCGAGAGCGCCTCGATGGCCTTGTTCTGGCCGTAGACCACCCGCTTCAGCGTGCTTTCCAGATGGGCGAGCACTTCCGCATCGTCCTTGGAGACCGTCTTGGGCGGGATGCGGGCCATGGTGGCGATGGTGGCCTCGATCTCCTTCAAGCCGATGGTCTTCTTGCGCCGGCTCTCGGGCATCAGCATCTGCGCCGCGCCGCTCTCGTCGATCACGTCGATCGCCTTGTCGGGGAGCTTGCGGTCGTGGATGTAGCGTGCGGACAGCTCCACCGCGGCCTTGATGGCCTCGTTGGTGTAGCGCAGCTTGTGGTAATCCTCGAAATAGGGCTTGAGGCCCTTCAGAATCTCGATCGTGTCGGGAACGGTGGGTTCCGCCACGTCGATCTTCTGGAACCGCCGCACCAGGGCGCGGTCCTTTTCGAAATACTGGCGATATTCCTTATAGGTGGTCGAGCCCATGCACCGCAGCGTGCCGGAGGCGAGCGCCGGCTTCAGCAGGTTGGACGCATCCATGGCGCCGCCGGAGGTCGCACCCGCGCCGATGACGGTGTGGATCTCGTCGATGAACATGATGGCGTTGGGATAAGCCTCGATCTCCTTCACCACCTGCTTCAGCCGCTCTTCGAAATCGCCGCGATAGCGGGTTCCCGCCAGCAGGGCGCCCATGTCGAGCGAGAAGATGGTGGCGGTGGCGAGCACTTCCGGAACGTCGCCATTGATGATGCGCCGCGCAAGGCCTTCGGCGATGGCGGTCTTGCCGACGCCGGGGTCGCCCACGAACAGCGGATTGTTCTTCTGCCGGCGGCAGAGAACCTGGATCGTGCGCTGGATTTCCTTGTCGCGGCCGATGAGGGGATCGATCTTTCCCTCATGCGCCTTCTTGTTGAGGTTGACGCAATAAGCGTCCAGGGCATCAGCCTTTTTCTTGGTGTCGTCTCCGGATTTCGTCTCGGTCTCCTCTTCAGCGCCGCGCACCGGCCGGCTCTCCGAAAGGCCGGCACGCTTCGCGATGCCGTGGGAAATGTAATTGACGGCGTCATACCGCGTCATGTCCTGCTCCTGCAGGAAATAGGCGGCATGGCTCTCGCGCTCGGCGAAGATGGCGACGAGCACGTTGGCGCCCGTAACCTCTTCCCGCCCCGACGACTGAACATGGATGACCGCGCGCTGGATCACGCGCTGGAAGCCGGCGGTGGGCTTTGAATCGTCGCCGGCGGCCTGGATCAAATTCTCCAGTTCGCTATCCACATATTCGATGAGATTACGGCGCAGCTTGTCGAGATCGACATTGCAAGCCCGCATGACGGCTGCAGCGTCCTGATCGTCGACCAAAGACAGCAGCAAATGCTCGAGCGTCGCGTATTCGTGGTGGCGCTCGTTGGCAAGGGCGAGCGCCCGGTGAAGCGATTGTTCGAGGCTGCGTGAGAAAGTTGGCATCTAGACCTCTATCTCGTGCGCCACCCGAAACCCGGAACGTCCGTCGGCTCCGTCGGCACACGCGCTCCTTCAAACTTTGTACCGGCCCTCAGATTACGCAAGAGCCTTGCCCGAACATCTCCATCACCAATTTGAGACGCTGCCGAACGCGAATGCACCTATTTTTTTTCCATCACACATTGCAGAGGATGTTGGTGTTTGCGCGCGAAGTCCATCACCTGCGTCACTTTTGTCTCAGCGACCTCATAGGTGAACACGCCGCACTCGCCGACGCCGTTCTGGTGAACGTGCATCATGATGGTGTTCGCCTCCTCGCGCCCCTTGTTGAAGAAGCGCTCGAGCACGTGGACCACGAATTCCATGGGGGTGTAGTCGTCGTTCAGCAGCAGGACGCGATAGAGGCTGGGCCGCTTGGTCTGCGTCTTCGTGCGGGTGATGACGGCGGTGCCGGGATTGTCGCTGCCGCCGTTTCGGCGCGGCGGTTCGCCAGCAGCCTTCGGCGGCGCATAAGCCGCACGCCCCGGGCGCAACGGGGAATGGGAAAGATCGGAGCGAGAAGAGGACAGCATCATTTCATCGGCATCCGTGCCAGGTTTTGACGGGCCGCGCAGATGCGGTCGAGCGTCGGGCACGTGCCAGATAATAGGAACGGGGGCCCGGCAATGCCAGACCACCGTTGGTCATAGGCTTCAAAATGACGCCTCCCGGCTCACTTTGGAAAGCCACGCGAAAGGCTCCCGTGGGAGCCTGAGCGTATCAGGCGCTTTCACTGTACCTTGGCGAAGGCGCTCTCGTACGGCTTGTAGGCTTCCTTGGCGAGTTCCTTGTACAGCTCGCCGAGCTTGGTGGTTTCCGCCACCAGGCCTTCGTACGCGGTCTTCAGGTAGGACTGCTGGATCTCGACAGCCTGCTCGAGCGTCTTGGCGCCCAGCAGCTTCTCGAGGGTGGCCGTGCCGAGCTCGAACGAGCTCTTGGTGTAATCGGCGATTTCGAGCGCGATCGCCTGGGCGCTCTTGGAGAAGGTGCCGAAGCTCTTCATGGCGATTTCGACGTTTTCCTTACCGAGCTTCTGAAAGTCTTCGATATTCTGGGCCATGGGTGTCCTCATGCGTTTGTTAAGGCTGCCACTCGTTAAGTGTGGTGCGGTGAGCCATTCGGATCCGCCCCAGTTGCATTAAGATGCATTGCAACAAAGCCGTCAACAAAATTGTGCAGTGCACCATGCCTCATTTTGGCTTGGTTTACGGCTTGGTAACCGCGGGTTTTTAGGCTGTAGCCAGTCATTCCCCGGTTCATGGACCCGAGCTCAGCTGAATTTTCGTGCTGCCGCGCGAGAATGAGACGCTCCACTCCAGGCCGGACCCTTTCCTGGACTGACCCACGGGACACGGTTTCATGCGTATTGCGATCGCGAACGGCTCCTTCTCCGCCAAGCTCGTCGCGGCGGCACTTGCCGCAGTGATGGTGGTGGCTTCCGCTGGCTGGGCCGATGCGAAGCCACGCAAGCAGAAGAGCGCGCAGGCGCATTCGCAATCCAAGAAGGCCAAGGCAACGGCCGATCGTTCGGACGAGAATACCGGTCCCGGGTGGAAGACGGGAAGCTCCGCCATCATCGTCGACGGCAACACCGGCAAGGTTCTCTATGAGGATAATGCCGACGCCCTGCGGCATCCTGCTTCCGTCACCAAGGTCATGACGCTCTATCTGCTGTTTGAGCAGCTCGAAGCCGGCCGGCTGAAGCTCGACAGCGAAATGGTGGTTTCCGCCCGCGCCGCTTCGCAATCCCCGTCCAAGTTGAACGTTCGCGCCGGCTCTACCATTGATGTCGAGGACGCGATCAAGGCCATCGTCACCCGGTCGGCCAACGACGTCGCCGTGGTGATCGCGGAAACCGTCGGCGGCACCGAGGAAAGATTCGCCGACATGATGACCCGCAAGGCCCATGCCCTCGGGATGTCGCGCACCAATTTCGAGAATGCCAACGGCCTTCCCAATCCGCGCCAAGTGACCACCGCGCGCGACCTCTCCATCCTCGGCCGCGCGATCCAGGAACGCTTCCCCCGCCAGTACAAATATTTCTCGACCCGCTCCTTCACCTATAAGGGCGAGACCATCGGCAACCACAATCGCCTGTTGGGCCGCATCGAAGGCGTGGACGGGATCAAGACCGGCTACACGCGCGCATCCGGATTTAATCTACTGACCTCGGTTCACCGCGACGACCGCTACATCATCGGCGTCGTGCTGGGCGGCAGCAGCGCGTCGTCCCGCGATGCCCGCATGGCGAGCCTGATCGCCAATAATTACAACCGCGCCTATGCCGGCAATCGAATTGCGCCGAAGGTGACGGAGACCGCATCCAATGACGAGGATGCAACCCCGGCCGCCGTCGTCGCCGCGCGTCCCGCCGCCCCCTCCTATCCCATCGCCCCGCTGCCCGCGCCCCAGCGCCTCGCTTATGCCGGTGCCGACCCGGTGGTTACGGCAAGCATTCCTCCCCGCGGCCCCGCGCCCGGTTCGGCCGAACCCATCAAGCCCGTAGCGGTGAAGACGGTGTCCATCCAGCGTCCGGTCACCGCGCCCGTCCCCGCCCCGAGCTTCACGCCGGGCAACGGGACGCTTGGCTTCATCGGCTCCAACGGATCCCCGGTTGCCGCCGCTGACATTCCCGCCCAGCGGGCCGCCCCCCTCCAGGCGCCTCAGGTCAACGCTGCCCCAATCCCCACGGCCGCGACCAGCCAGCCGGCAAGGCCCATCCGTACCGCGTCTGCCGGCCCGGTCGCCCTGCCCGCTTCCTCGTTCGAACCCGCAGCGCGCGCGGCCGAGCCGCCCCGCGCCAGCACGGAAAGCCCTGCGCAGACCCGTCATTCGGGCTGGGGCATTCAGATCGGCGCCTTCGGTGCGGAGAAGGAAGCGCGCGCCAAGCTCGATGTCGCCCAGGCGAAAGCCAAGAGCCTCCTGAGCCAAGCCGATGGATTTACGGAGAAAGTCTCCAAGGGTTCGACGGATCTTTACCGCGCCCGCTTTGCCGGTCTCGACGAGAAAGGCGCAAAAGAAGCGTGCCGTTTACTGCAACGCAACGATTTCGCCTGCATGATTTTCCGTAATTGATGTAGTGCGTTTGGAGAGAATCAGAGATGTTTGTCGAGAATGACATCTTTCGCTTGATTCACTCTCGCAGCAAGATAACTGGATCCGCCATGATCGGGGTGGAGCTTTTTCATCAAGGCGCGATGGGCGGCGCGAACCGCAGCTTCTCCCGCCCCCGGTTCAAGCCCAAGTATTTGATGGGCCTCTTCTTCCGTCATCGCGCTGTTGCGCGCGCTCATACTGCTTCCCTCCCCGCTCCTGCCACCCGCATTACTCTGCGCGTGTTCACGCCAAGCGGGCGCCCTGCGGTCGAGATAAGCTTCGATTAGCGCGAGCGACTGGGCGTCGAGTCCTCCGCGCAGGGCTAGAAGATCGGGGACTTCAAGATCGTCAAGCGAAGTGCCCGCGCGAGGGCCGGTTGTGACGCGCCCGCTGAGGACGCCGGTGTCGTGGTTCAGCTCCATTTCAAACATGGGCGAGGACACCCGTGAGACACGGGCTGCTGGCCGGCGGGCGAAGCCGCCCTGACCAAAGAGGTTGGAGAGCCAGCTGCCGATCCCGCCTCCGTTCACCTGCGCCAGAAGCCCGGCACCAAGCATGGCGAGGGGAACCGCGGCTGCGAAACGGCCCGTCACCAAAGAAACAGCGGCACCACCGAGCATCAGATAGCCGGCGATCTTGTACAGCGCCGTCGCCAGCGCCTTGGGCGAGGCTTTGGTCCATAATTTGAGTGCGTACAGCCCCAGCAGCAGCAGAAGCGCTCCCGCGATCAAAGTCACCACGCGCACTCTCCCGCGATCGTCGAATGAAGATGGAGGCCGTCGGTCATTGGCCCATGGCCGAGAGCAGCCGCACCGCCCCCGCCTCTTTCGTTGCCAGAAGGGCTTGCCGCCCGCCGGCGGCGTAAGCCGCCACCGCACGCAGCAGAGCCCGCAATTCACCGTCCGCGCCCGGGCGGAAACGACACCACGCCCCGGAGGTCAAGCGCGCCATTTCCTTGAACACCGCTTCCACCTGCCGGTCCCCACCTTCCTGGAACAGAAACAGGCGCACGCCGAGCAAGGCAAGCTCACCCGCCTTCGCGGCGAGGGCATCGGGGTTTTCCTCCACCGCATCCCCGACGAAGACAGCCGCCTTCAGCCCGGAGCGCTGCGCCTCCTTGGCGAGATGCCCGAGCACGCGCGAGATTTGCGTGTGTCCGCCCTGGCAGGTGATGGCGCCCATCAAGGCGCCGAGCCGTGCGGGCTCGGACACCCAGGGCGAAGCCCGGCATTCCGAAAGGCCGCGATAATAGATCAGCTGAACATCCAGTCCGCCGAGATCCGCGGCGGCTGAAAACAGGTCGCCCTGAATGCGGCAGGCGAGATCCCATGTGGGCTGGCGCGAAAAAGTCGCATCCAGGGCGAAGGCCAGCCGGCCCCGCCGTCCGCCCGCTTGCACGGGTCCCAATTCGCGCGCGGCGGAAAGGAAGGCTGCAAGCTCTGCCTCGCTCGCGCCCCCTGCGGGGGTCAACGGCTTTTTCGGCGCGCTCATGGCTTGGCGATCCCCAACATCGGGGCGGTCAGACGCGGGCGAAAGGAATCTTGGTCCATCCCCGCAAAATAGGCCTTCTCGCGCCTCACACCAGGGGGCGCGTGGCGGCGGCATGCGTGGCGGCGGATCACGCGGTTGACCCGCAAGTTTCCCGCGCTAGGGTCTGCGCCGCAAAAAAGTGGGGCGGGCCGTCCGGGCCTGACGGGAGAAACATGATGGCGGGCAAGCCCGAAGTGGTGGAAACGGTCGATACCTTGCGCGCGCGGGTGGGCACGTGGCGTGCGCAGGGCGAGAAAGTCGCGCTGGTTCCCACCATGGGCGCCCTCCATGAAGGACACATTGCCCTGGTGCGCCATGCCAAGACCCTCGCACAGCGGACCGTGGTCTCCATCTTCGTCAACCCGACCCAGTTCGCCCCGAACGAGGATTTCTCCCGCTATCCGCGCACGTTCGATAATGACCTCGCCCTGCTCGCGGCCGAAGGTGTCGACGTCGTCTATGCCCCCACGGCGGCCGATATGTATCCGCAGGGGTTCGCAACCCATTTCGCGATGGGCGGCCCGGCGCTGGGGTTGGAAACCGATTTCCGCACGCACTTTTTCGCCGGCGTCGCGATCGTGGTGAGCAAGCTGCTGATCCGCACCGGGCCGGATTACGCCATGTTTGGCGAGAAGGACTATCAGCAACTTAAAGTCGTGACGCGCCTCGCCGCCGACCTCGACCTGCCGGTGGAAATCGTGCCCGGCGCCACGGTGCGCGAGCATGACGGGCTCGCTCTGTCGTCGCGCAATCGCTACCTTTCCCCGCAGGAGCGGGCCATCGCTCCGGTGATCCATCTGGCACTGAAGGAAGCTGCCGCCGCGATCCGCGCCGGCACGCCCGCTGATGCAGCGGCAACGGCCGCCGCAGATCGCGTCACCACCGCCGGGCTGAAGGTGGATTACGTGGCGGCGCGCCATGCGGAAACCCTCGCGCCGCTGGCCTCGGCCGACGAACCCGTCCGTTTGCTGGCGGCTGCGTGGCTCGGCAAGACCCGTCTCATCGACAATATCGGCGTTTGACGCCAGCCTTGGGCAGGAGCCGCGCGCGTGCCTCGCTATTTCTTCGACACCGAGATCGGCGGCCAGACGCTGAAGGACGAGAGCGGCGTTCCGCTGCGCGACGCAGATGCAGCCTGGGAACGGGCGCAGGCACTTGCGGCCTCGCTGCTGGCGACGCAGGCGGGCGATGCGCGGCTGCTCGCCGCGGTTATCGCCGTGCGCGACGCGGAAGGTGAGATCGTGCTGGAATTTCCGGTCTCCGAGGCCATCCGGCACGACGGCCATTGAGGGTCACTATCGGGTGCGCGGGGCTTTCCCGCCACAGTGCGGGCCGATAGCTTAGGCGCAATCTGAGGTTTGTCCGGCGCGCCGCAAAGTCGGCAAAGGCAAGGGTTCAATGAAGGACGCGCTTGTAGTTCTGGGAATGCACCGCAGCGGCACATCCTGCCTTGCGGGGGCGCTCGTGCACCTGGGCGCCACGCCACCCCGGACCTTGATGGAGCCCACCGCCCATAATCTGCTGGGGTATTTTGAATCGACGCGGATTTCCGATCTCAACCAGGAAATCCTCAAATCCGGGGGATCCGACTGGAGCGATTGGCGCGCCTTCAATCCGCGCTGGAGGGAAACTGCGGTCGCCCATGCGTTTTCCGAATCCGCTCGGGGCCTGATCGAGGAGGAATTTGGCGGCGCGCCGCTGATCACCCTCAAGGACCCGCGGATGTGTCGGCTGGCGCCCTTCTGGTTCGATGAATTGCGGGCGAGCGGCTACGCCCCTCGCGCGCTTCTGCCCGTTCGAAACCCGCTCGAGGTTGCGCAATCGCTGCGCGAGCGCGACGGCTTATCGATCGCCCACGGGCTCCTGACTTGGCTGCGGCACGTGCTGGATGCCGAACACGCGACCCGATCGACTCCACGTGACGTCATCTCCTGGAACGCCCTTCTTTCCGACTGGCGCGGCACGCTGGAGACCACCGGCACGCGGCTTAACCTGGCTTGGCCGCGATGGTCCGACTTTTCCGCCGCCGAGATCGATGGCTTCATCTCGGACACGCTGCGACATCAGCGGGTTGACGATCCCAATTGGCGCACGCGGTCGGAAATCCATGAATGGGTCCGCCTTGCCTACGATGCGCTTGATGAATTGAGCCGCACCCCGAGTTCCAACAGCGCCCTGGAGACGCTTGACCAGGTGAGGCGCGACTTCGACCGGGCGTGCCAGCTCTATGGACCGGCGCTGGCGGTCTTGCAGGAACGGCTGAGGATGGCCGATGCCCGGGTCGGCGAACTGGATGCGCATGTCGAGCATGTCGGCATCGCCTCCGAAGCCTCCCGTGTCGAGATGGAGGCCCTTCGCAACCGGATCAGGGAACTGGAGGGCGAGGTTTTAGCCCTGACCCAAGATCGCGATGCGATCCGCGCGCATGTGGACAATCTCGAGATCACCCTCAAAGCGGCGGATGAGACCCCGGCCGCTTTTGAGGGGGAACGCGCTGCGCTCGCGGCGGAGATCGAGCGGCTGAATATCGCTCTTCAAGCAGCCGAGGCAAACCTCGCGGCCGAGCGTGCGCAAGAGAGCACGGCGCAGGATGCGGAAGACTCGCGCCTTTTCCTTGAGCGTGAGGCACGGCTCGCCCTGGAATCCCGCGCCCTGCAGGCTGAGACGGAACTTGAGGCTCTGCGCACGGAATATTCCAACGCTCAATCACAGCTCGACGCCGAGGCAGCTCGATCCGCCGTTCTGATGGAAGAAATTTCGGCGCTCGCCAAGGACCGCGACGCCATCCATGCCCACTCCCTCACTCTTCAGGGGACACTTGAAGAACTGGGCATGGAAGTCGCCGTCGTCCGGCAAGAAATGAACCTTGCCTACGCCGATCGGGACGCGGCGCGCGCTCACGCTCTCGATGTCGAGCGCCTCTTCGAGGAAGCACGGCAGCAGAACGAGAACGCCATTAGGATGCAGGCGGCCGCTCATGAGGCCGAGTTGGGAGAGCTGCGGGCGGTGCTGAGCAGCCAATCTGTCAAGGAACTAGAGAGCGAGGAACAGGCGCGCATTCTGCGAGAAGAGATTCAGAAGCTCGGGGATGGTGTGGAAGCGCTCCGGACCGACCGGGATGCCGTGCAGGCGCATTCCCTGCGCGTGCAGGCCGAACTGTCCGAGCTTCGGGCGGCGCATGCAGCCGCAGCCCTTCGCGAGGAGGCGGGCTCGGCAGAAGAGCGTCGCCTGGCCGGCGAAGTGTCGGTTCTGCACGAGGAGGTGGCCGCCCTGACCGCAGATCGCGATGCGGTTCACGCTCATTCGCTGAGGATGGAGCGCGGTCTCAGCACCGCGCGTGCGGAATTCATCGAGCTTGAGCGCCAGACCGCAGCCGTTCAGGCGGAACTTGATCGGGTCTTGGAGCTTAGAGCTGCGAGCCGTCGGCGTGCGCGTAAATTGCTGGGCTCAAAACTTGCCAAATGGCTCGTTCCCGATGTGGTGCCGCCGCAAAGCGACGCCTGAGATATCCCGCCTTTCCCAGACCCCAGGGAGCCCACATGTCAAACACCCCGCTTCTCCGCCAGCAGATCAAGGCGGCACGCGCGCTCCTCGGCTGGACCAAGACAGACCTCGAGCGGACGAGCGGGGTGCCGGCGCAAACGATCAAGGCCATCGAATCCGGCGGCGTGAGCGACCAGCCAGAGGCATTGCACCGCTTGCGGGCGGCACTCGATACGGCCGGAGTGGAATTCATCGACTCGGGCGTGCGGATGCGTCCTGCGGGCGAAGCTCTGCGGACGGACCAGCTCAACGCCTCGAATGACGATTAACCCGCCGTTCGCCAGCCTGCGCTAAAAGCCGCGGCTTGTCGGCGGCCGGCTATGGTCTATCTTAAAAGCTGGGCCGCGCGCGCGCATCAAGAACGCAGTGCCTTTATCCCGAAGGCGCAGCGCGGGTTTGGGAGACTGAAATGCTGAAGCAGCCGCGTGAACAGTTCATCGAAGGCCTCGGCGTCATCGAGACCACCCAGACCGATAATATCCTGCGTTGGGACGGTGACATGGTTTACGTCGAATATGACGTCTACCACAACGGCCAGATGGTTCATTCAAAATACAAGAAGCGCGTAACGCGCGAAGTTGCCGCCGCGCTGATTGCTGTCCTTACGGAAAAAGCGTCGTCCAACTGATTCCATGCGGCACGAGCACGGCTCGTGCCGCATACACATCTTGACCTCTGCCACGTCCGATTTAATTGCGTCAGGTCTTGATCTGAATTTGCTTGATGCGCTCGAAATGACGCTCGAGCATGGGCAGCGTTTCGGCCGCGTGGTCCTTCAGCGCGCTCTGGTCCCCGTCCTTGGCGAAGCTGGCGAAGATGCCGATGGCGGCATCGTGCGCGCTGGTCTGCATCTGAACGAACAGCGCATCAAAATCCGCACCCGTCGCTGCCTTGAGCTGCTCGATCTTCGCTTCATGCTTGGGATCGAGAGTTGAGGGCACCACGATCTGTCCATCGGCCTTCGCCGCTGCCGCCTTCAGTCCGGCGAGGGCGTGCGTGTGATCGGCCACGAGTTGTGTCGCCAGAACCTTGATCCGCGTATTCTCGCTTTTCTCGATGGCGAGCCGGCCGGCCTCGATCTCGAACCGGTCCGCAATCCCCGCCGCCTCGACAAATTTGGGACCCGAGAGGGTGCCCGCCAATTGCGCGTGTGCAAGCATCGGCGCCGCCATCAGGGCGATGCACGCAAGGATGAGGGTCTTGATGTGGGGCATTGGCGCCTCCTTTGGCCAAGGAAGAAACCTTCCGTAACGACCGCTGGTTCCGTGGCGCGCAACCCTGGTCCCCTACGCGGGCTCCTGCACGAGGGTCAGCGCAAAGCCGTCATACCCCTTGCTGCCCACTGTCTGGATCGCCGTCGAGCAGAGCTGCGGATCTTCGGCAAGGAGGTCGAACAGGCGCCGCACGCCTTGAACACGCGGATCGCCGCTTCCCGCGTCGGCCACCTCACCGTCGCGGATCACATTGTCCCACACGATCAGCGTGCCGGGCCGCGAAAGATGCAGGGCCCAGAGGAGGTATTCGGGGTTGTTCGGCTTATCGGCGTCCACGAAAATCAGGTCGAACGGACCGACGGAATCATGCGCGACCTCCGGCAAGGTGTCGAGCGCGCGGCCAACCCGCAGGTCGATGCGCTCCGAAACGCCCGCACGCTCGAAATTTCCGCGCGCCACTTCCGCATAGCGGCTGTCGGCTTCCAACGTCACCACCTGGCCGCCAGCCGGTAGCGCGCGGGCGAGCCAGATGGTGCTGTAGCCGCCGAGGGTGCCGATTTCGAGAATGCGCCGGGCGTTCACCATGCGCGCAAACAAGGCCAGCATCTGCCCTTGGGCGGGGGAGACATTGATTGCCGGGAGGCCTGCCGCGGCACTCGCCTCCAGCACGGCCTGAAGCGTCGGGTCAGCGGGCACCAGGGTCTCGACAATATAATCATCGACGCGCGACCAGCACCGCATGTTGATGTCGGCTTCGCTCATGCCAGCCTCCTCCGCTACCCCATGCGCTTCGTGAAACACGAGCCGCGTTCAGTCCTCATCGCTCTCACGGGCCGCGCGGATGGACAGCACCGCGTATGCAACCACCAGCCCCAATTCGAACAGTGTGAGGATCAGCAGGCGGCCCATGCCCGCCGGTGCCCATGCGCCCAGGATCACCTGGCTGAGCGTCGCGATCAGCCACAGCACGACCGCCCAGCCGGCGCCGAGCCACAGCCCCACCCCCGCAATGGGATCGATAATCGCCGCCCATATGATCGCCGCCTGTACCGACGGCGGCAGGCTTTCGAAGGAATTGGCCGCGCCATCGCCGATGCCGCAGATGATCGCCCAATGGTAGACGCCCTCGGCGAGCAAGAAGAGCGCCACCGCCCGAAGGAAGAACACCAGCCGCCGACGCCATGGCGTAAGGCGCTCCAGATGAGCGCGGGCGCTGGCGTCGATGGGATCATAATGGGTCATGCAGAGTCCGGCGTGAACGTCAGTTCATGGGCGATGGGCGCGAAATGGGCGGCGATGACAGCCGGATCGATATCCTCCAGCCGGGCCGGTTCCCAACGTGGGGCATTGTCCTTATCGACGATGACGGCGCGCACACCTTCGTAGAAATCGTGGCCGCGCGCTACCCGGTTCACCACCCGATATTCGGCGACGAGACATTCCGCGAGGTCGAGCGCGGGCCCGCGCCGCATCTGCTCCATGGCCAGGGCAACGCTGGTGGGGCACTTGGCCCGGATGATGGCAGCGCTATCGCGAGCAAAGGCCGCATCCTCGTCTGTGCCAGCGCCGATCTCATCCAGCCGCCCGAGAATGGCCCATACGTCAGGCCGGCCGAACGCATCGGCGATCACGCTTTTGTGCCTGTCGAGCGGCGCCGGGCCGGGATCACGCGCATGGGCGGCCAGGGTCTCCGCGACATCGCCGCCGGCCACCAGAGCCGCCTCGAGAGCCGCAAAGCCGGCCGAGGGCACGAAATGTGTGGCGAGGCCAGCGGAGATGGCATCCGCCGCCTTGATGCGCGCGCCGGTCAAAGCGAGGTAGACGCCCTTCGCGTCGGGCAGGCGCGGCAAAACATGGGTGCCGCCCACATCGGGAAACAGGCCGATGGCCACTTCCGGCATGGCGAACAGATAGCGCTCCCCCGCCACGCGATAGGGACCATGGGCGGAGAGGCCGAACCCGCCGCCCATGCAGATGCCGTCGATCAGCGCAACGTAGGGCTTGGGATAAGTGCCGATATAATGGTTGAGCTGATATTCCTCGAACCAGAAGCGCAGCGCATCCTCCACCTGCCCGACGCGCCCGTGGTCGTAGATGGCGCGGATGTCGCCACCGGCGCAAAAGGCCTTCTCGCCCGCCGCCTTGATGATGACGCGCGTCACCGCCGGGTCATGGGCCCACGCCTTCATCTGCGGGTGGATGGCGCGCACCATGGTGAGGTTCAGCGCATTAAGGGCTTTGGGGCGGTTCAGGGTAATGACGCCGGCTTCCCCCCGGCGTTCCAGCAGGACGTCTGGCTCGGTGCTCACGGCGGCTCCTCAGGAGAGATGATGCGGGCGGGCGCCCGCCGGATCAGGCATCGCGAGGGTTAGACGGCGCGCCCGCATGCGTCAACGGAAGGGTGCGAGCGGAAGCGCGCGGGGTGCGCGTCACCCGGCCGCTCGCCATCGTCTCGCCCTCGCGTGGATCTAGGCCTATAAGGAATGCCTCGCGGCCCTCAAGGCCTGCCGCACCATTGCGAGTGCCCGTCCATGTCGTCTCCCGTCGCCCGTTTCCCCTCCGCCCTGCCCGCCGATCCCACCGCAGAAAGCCTCGAGCTGGTGCAGCGCCTGCGACGCAACCGCAAATCCGGTTGGGCACGGCGGCTGGTGCGCGAGAACACGCTAACGGTCGACGACCTGATCTGGCCGGTGTTCGTGGTTGAAGGCACCGCGACGCGGACTCCCATCGCCTCCATGCCTGGCGTGGATCGCCTGTCCGTCGATGAGATCGTGCGTGCCGCCGAGAGCGCTGCCAAGCTCGGGATCCCGGCGATCGCGCTGTTTCCCTATACCGAGCCTTCGCTGCGCGATCCCACCGGCAGCGAGGCGCTGAACGAGCAAAATCTCGTATGCCGCGCGTTGCGCGCCATAAAGGCGGAGGTGCCCGATATCGGCCTCATCACCGACGTCGCGCTCGATCCCTATACCAGCCACGGCCATGACGGCCTGCTCGAGGGCGAGCGCATTCTCAACGACGAGACGGTGGCGGTCCTGGTGCATCAGGCCATCGTGCAGGCCCAGGCGGGAGCGGATGTGATCGCCCCTTCCGACATGATGGACGGGCGCGTCGGCGCGATCCGCGCGGGCCTGGACAAGGCCGGCTTCGAGGACGTGCAGATCATGTCCTACGCGGCGAAATATGCCTCGGCTTTCTACGGCCCGTTCCGTGACGCCATCGGCACCGCGAAAACCCTCACCGGCGACAAGCGCACCTATCAGATGGACCCGGCCAACGGCGCCGAGGCCCTGCGGGAAGCCGCGCTCGACGTGGACGAGGGCGCCGACATGCTCATGGTCAAGCCCGGCCTGCCCTATCTCGACATCGTCTATCGCCTGAAGGAAGCGTTCGGCCTGCCGACCTTCGCCTACCAGGTGTCCGGCGAATACGCGATGATAGAAGGCGCGATCCGCAACGGCTGGCTCGACGGCGAGCGGGTGGTGGAGGAAAGTCTGATGGCGTTCAAGCGCGCGGGCGCGGATGGCATCCTCACCTATTTCGCGCCCCGCATGGCCGAGCGCCTCGCCGCGGGGAGATGAACCGCCCGCCGCCGCAACGCGAGGCTGGCGCGCTGGGCTGAGACCACCCTCATATTGCCCCGGCGGCGCGCTTATCGGGTGGCGCGCGCCTTTCGGCGGGTGACGAATTTGAACGATGGGCGCATCGCGTGCGCTCCTAACGCCCGAGTCCGAGGACTGCCCATGCGCGCCGAAGCGCTCACGACCGACCTTGCGCCCCTCCCGGTCACCCTTGCGGATCTCCTGGCGGCGCGCAGCATCGTGGAAGCGGCGGTGGTACGCACTCCGACGCTTCGCGCGCCGCGCCTTTCGGCGCTCACGGGCGCGGACGTGTGGGTGAAGTACGAAACCTTCCAGATGACCGCCTCGTTCAAGGAGCGCGGCGCGGTGGTGAAGCTGGCGCGCCTCTCTCCGGAAGAGGCCCGGCGCGGCGTCGTCGCCATGTCGGCGGGCAACCATGCCCAGGCGGTCGCCTATCACGGCACGCGGCTCGGCATTTCCACGACCATCGTGATGCCCGAGAACACGCCCCAGGTGAAAGTGGCCGCCACCGAGGCCTTCGGCGCCCGCGTGGTGCTGCATGGAGAGGGCGTCGGCGATGCTGAGCTGGAAGCGCTACGCATCGCCGCGGAGGAAGGCCGCGTCTTCGTGCATCCCTATGAAGATGCCGATGTGATCGCCGGCCAGGGCTCCATCGGCTTGGAGATGATCGAAGACGGGCCGAAGTTCGACTCGCTGGTCATCCCCATCGGCGGCGGTGGCCTTATCGCGGGCGTGGCGCTGGCGGCGAAGGGCTTGTCTCCCAACACCGAGGTGGTGGGTGTGGAAGCCGCGCTCTATCCCGCCATGTGGTCCGCCTTGAACGGGGTCGCCCGGCCCTGCGGCGGCCCGACGCTCGCGGAAGGCATCGCGGTGCGCAACGTCGGGCACATGACGGCCCAGATCATCCGCGATCTCGTGTCCGACATCGTGCTGGTGGAGGAGAGCACGCTGGAGCAGGCGGTGAATGCACTGCTGACCAACCAGAAGGTGCTGGCCGAAGGCGCCGGCGCGGCAGGCCTTGCCGCCATGCTGGCCCGGCCGGAGCGCTTCAAGGGCAAGACCGTTGGTTTGATGCTGTCCGGCGGCAATATCGACCCGCGGGTGCTGGCAAGCATCCTGGTGCGCGAGTTGGAGCGCGAGCAGCGCATCGTTTCTTTTCGCCTGACCATATTGGACCGGCCGGGCATGCTCGGCATGATTACCACGCTGCTGGGCCAGCTCGGCGCCAACATCCTGGAAGTGCACCATCGCCGCACCTTCCTGGATGTGCCCGCCAAGGGCACCCGGCTCGACCTGACGGTGGAAACCCGCGACGCCCTCCATGCGGAGAAGATCCAGCGCGCGCTGGAGGCCGAGGGCCTGCCTGTCGAACGGCTGGGCACCGGCGGCACCGAATGGTGAGGCCCGACGCCTGAGCCAGACTGCGGCTTCCCTTGGGTTGCTGCCGGATCCCGAGGCGCGGAATTTCACCGACACCACCGCGCGGATCTACCACCGGTCTCTCTGACTGAACTCAAGGTTCAGGGAGCGACGGCCGCACCGGCGGGTCGGCGATTGTCGTTGGCGCCATAGATGGTGCCAGGCTTTGGCTTCCACAGCCGCAGCGTATCCGCACCGAAGGCGGGCTGCTGCGCACGGGCCGGGCCAGCATCCGGGAACTGGATCGCCTCCACAGCGCTCCACGGGCGCTGCACCACCACCTGATGCCCCTTCCCCGCCAGCAGGCGGATGGTGTCGGGCGAGAGAGCATAGGGTTCGGCGAAGAGCACGTCGGGAAGCCATTGATGGTGAATGCGCGGCGCATCCACCGCTTCCTGAAGCGTCATGCCGTGGTCAATTACATTCACCAGCGTCTGCACCACCGAGGAGATGATCCGAGACCCTCCCGGCGAGCCTAGGACGATGTAAGGCTTCCCATCGTGCACCACGATGGTCGGGCTCATGGAGCTCAACGGCCGCTTTCCCGGGGCAATGGCGTTGCGCGCACCCTGGACGAGCCCGAACGCATTGGCATTGCCGGGCTTGGTGGTGAAATCGTCCATGGTGTCGTTCAGGAAAACCCCGGTGCCCGGCGCCATGACCCGCGCGCCGAAATAGGCGTTGAGGGAATAGGTTACGGCTACCGTGTTGCCGGCCGCGTCGGCCACCGAATAATGCGTCGTCTCGGTTCCCTCGTGGGGCACGGAGGAGGGATCGTCCAATGTCGAGACGGCGGCGCGGTTGAGATCTATGCGCGCCCGGATCGCCACCGCATAGTCCTTGGACAGCAACCGCTCCAGCGGATTGGAACCGAACGCCGGATCGATGAGCACGGAATTGCGGTCGATGAAGGCCTGTCGCATGGATTCGGCCAGGATGTGCACCGTCTCCGCGGCGCCCGCGCCGGACGACGACAACGGGTAACCTTCCAGGATGTTCAAGGTCTCGCAGATGGCCGCGCCTCCCGCGCTGGAGGGCGCTGCGGTGAGAATATCGTAGCCCCGGTAGGTGCAGCGCAGCGGCTCTCCCACACGCACCGCGTATCGCGCGAAATCCTGCTCGCTCAACAGGCCCCCGCGCGCCGCGCTCGCCTCGACGATGCGGCGGGCAATTTCACCGCGATAAAAGGCAGCCGGACCGCCGGCTGCGATGGCCGAAAGGGTCGAGGCAAGGTCGCTCTGCACCAGCCTGTCGCCAGCCTTGAGTGGGGCGCCGTCCTTCAGGAAAATCTCGGCGAGGACGGGATCGGCCCGGAAATCCTGCGTCCCGGTGGCGAGGATTGCGGCATCGCCCGCGGACAGAATATAGCCCTCCCGCGCCAACGCGATCGCCGGCGCCATCACCTGCGTGCGGGACATGGAACCGAAGCGCTCCAAGGCGGCATCGAGACCCATGACCGACCCAGGCACAGCCACGGCGCGCCAGCCCTTGAGGCTCGCGTCCGGCACCACATTGCCGTTGCGATCCAGGAACATGTCGGGCGTCGCCTGCTGCGGGGCAACTTCGCGGAAATCGATGAAGGTCGCGCTGCCGTCAGCGCGGCGCACCACCATATAGCCGCCGCCGCCGAGATTGCCGCAGCACGGATGCACCACGGCGAGCGCATATCCCACCGCCACCGCCGCATCGACGGCATTACCCCCGCGCCGCAGAATGTCCGCGCCGATCTGGGCGGCGATCGCCTGCTCGCTCACCACCATGCCGTTCGACCCTTCGACGGGCTGGGGCGAAATGGCAAGGGCATCGCCGGCCGGGCTGGACAAGAGAAGCGCAACGACGGCGACACGGCGGGCGGCGGCGGAAAAATCCATATGCAATCCGGTCCTGAGGTAGATCACGCTTGCGCCGCCCTTGTCGGTCGCCACATGGGCGAGGGCGTGGCAAGGCCGGCGGGTTTTGTCACAATACAGGCGTTCAGCGCCGAAGTTTTGAGGCCAAAGGCCGGTTCTTGCGTCCGGAGATGGGGCACACCACCTTATTGCGGATGGAGCGAAATGAGATGACATACACGCCCGGCGATAGCCGCCCTTATTCCGACGCCGTACGTCCGCACGCCTTCGATCCGGTGACACAGCCGGAATATTTCGAGGGCGTGCTCTCGCGCCGCTTGGTCGCGTTCGCCGTGGATGCGACGATGATCATCGGACCGATCGTTCTGCTGGCCATCTTCATCTTCGTGTTCGGCATCTTTACCCTGAGCCTGGGCTGGATGCTGTTTCCCCTGCTGGGGCCGGCCTTCATCGTCTGGGCCATCTGTTACAATGCCCTGACCTTGGGTTCACCCGCCTCGGCCACCCTCGGCATGCGGCTGATGGAGCTGGAAATGCGCACCTGGTACGGTGCGCCCGCTTATGCCGTGCTCGGCGGCGTGCACGCGGTGGCGTTCTGGGTCTCGGTGAGCGTTTTCACACCCTTCGTGCTTCTGGTGGCATTGTTCAACAATCGCCGCCGGCTTTTGCACGATTTCCTCGTTGGCGCGGTGGTGGTGAATACGCAATCGCGGGCCGCGCTTCTGCGCCGCAGCTAAATTTCGCAAAGCGGGGCGCGCAAAATCTTTTGACCGACTCGACCCTGGGAGCGATGCTCATAAAATTCGAGGCCTGAGTGTCGTGACCGAGCATCCGCGTGACACACCGCAATTCTATCTGACCGCACCTTCGCCCTGCCCGTATCTGCCGGGCAAGGAGGAGCGGAAGGTGTTCACGCACCTTGTGGGCGAGCGCGCGACCACCCTCAATGACGTCCTCACCCAGGGGGGCTTCCGCCGCAGCCAGTCGATCGCCTATCGCCCTGCCTGCGAGGGGTGCCGCGCGTGCGTCTCGGTGCGCATCTGCGTGGACGAGTTCAAGGACAGCCGCAGCTTCCGCCGCGTGCTCGCCGCGAATGCCGACATCGGCGGGTCGTTGCGCGAGACGGTGCCGACGTCAGAGCAATACGGCCTGTTTCGCTCCTATGTCAGCACCCGCCATGGTTCCGGCGGCATGGCCGACATGAGCGTGCTCGACTATGCGATGATGGTCGAGGACACCCATGTGCAATCGCGCCTCGTGGAATATCGCAAGATCGGGCCCGATACCCGCATCAACGGGCGCGGCATCGGTGATCTGTTCGCCGTCGCGCTGACCGATGTGCTGAGCGACGGCCTTTCCATGGTCTATTCCTTTTACAATCCGAACATTCCCGACCGCTCTCTCGGCACCTTCCTGATTCTGGATCACATCGCCAAGGCCCGCGCCATGGGCCTGCCCTATGTCTATCTCGGTTATTGGGTGAGCGGCTCGCGCAAGATGGACTACAAGCGTCGCTTCCTGCCGCAGGAACGCCTTTCCCCGCAGGGGTGGGAACGGGTGGAGAGCTGAACCCGCGGCGCATGCGCCCTGTCGCCTTGCCAACCCGTCGGAAAAGCCGCAAACGGCTTCAGGCGAGGTCGCGACGGGAGGCGCTCGGGTGAGCCAGTTTATCAACGTCTTTCTAGCAGTGTTTGCCGCCCTTTTCCCTGTGGTGAATCCGCTGGGGGGCGCACCGATCTTCTACCAGTTCACGCGCGGAGCCCCTCCCGCCACTCGGGCGATGATCGCCCGCAAGATCGCGACCTACGGCTTCGTCCTGCTCCTGTGCTCCATGGTGCTGGGCTCCCATATCCTCACCTTCTTCGGCATCAGCCTGCCGGTGGTACGGGTGGGCGGCGGCATGGTGGTGGCCTTCGTCGGCTGGCAGATCCTCCACCAGGGCAATGCCCCGGCAGATCGGGAGACTGACAAGAACTCCCAGGAGGACGTGGACGTATCCCGCATCGAGGATCAGGCCTTCTATCCTCTCACCATGCCGCTGACGGTGGGACCGGGCTCGATCGCGACAGCGATTGCGCTGGGCAGCCAGGTCTCGGCCGGAACCACGTTTTCCTACACCATCGCGGCGCTTGAGGTTGCGGCGGCGCTTCTTGGCCTCGTTGCCATCTCGATCACCATCCTGCTGGCCTATCGCTATGCGGGCGATATCGAGCGCATCCTGGGGCCGAACGGCACCAACATTCTGGTGCGCCTGTTCGCCTTCGTGCTTCTGTGCATCGGCTTGCAAATCATGTGGACCGGCGCCAGCGAGCTTCTCAGCAGCCTGCCCATTCCGCACCAAGGTGCGAAGCTTCTGGGAGGGTGAAGGTCACTCCCCGCCGGAGAGATCCCGGCGGGCCGCTTCTACCTCCTGCGCATAACGGCGCAAGGCTTCCACCTCGTGCAATTGGCCGAGCACGCGGCCGCTGGCGGGATCCACCACCGCCAGCAGCTCGGCATCGGCATGGCGGAACACCGCCTGGGCGTGCGTCACGTTCATCTGCGGGTGCAGCACGTCGTTTCGATGCTGCGCGAAATCGGCGATTGGGCCGTCGAGGCCGGCGGAATAGACGCGCGCCACCCGCACCATGCCGGCATATCGTCCCTCCCCATCCAGCAGGGCGACGTAACGGACCTGGCCAAGCGGAAATGCTGCCCGAAGATCGCCCTGGGTTCCGCTCGCCGGGAATGTGGAGAGCCCCTGCTCCATCAACCGCTCCACGGTGAGTTCCCGCAGCCAGCCCACGTCATGGGCACCGCGGATGCTTTCGCCCCGCAGGTGCAGCCGCCAGGTGGAGAAGGAATAGCCGAAGGTCTCCCGCACCGTGAGCGAACAGGCGATGGCGGCGGTCAGAACGAGCCCGGAAATCGCGAGATCGCCCGTGGTCTCCAGGGTCAGAAAGGTCATGGTGAACGGCCCGCCGACAATGCCCACGGCCAGGGCCGCCATGCCCACCACGGCCGATACCACCGGGTCCACCTCGAGCCCAAGAAACGACGCCCCGCCGGCAAACAGCTTGCCCATCATCGAACCGAGGAACAGGGCCGCCAGAAACAGGCCGCCGCGGAAGCCCGATCCCAGCGAGAGCGAGGAGGCGCAGATCTTCAGCAAGAACACGAACAGCACGGAGAGCGTGACGGCGGTGCCGACCTGGATGTGAAGGGCCCCCTCCCCGCTCGACAGGATCTGCGGGCTGTAGAGCGCCAACGCGCCGACGCCCAGCCCGCCGATCGCCGGGCGCAATGGCACCGGCACGCCGCTGCTGGCAAATCCCCGCTCCACCAACGTCACGAGCCGCATAATGGCGATCGCCACCGCGGCCCCCACAAGGCCCAGCAGGATGAAGGGCGGATAATCTCCCGCGGTCAAATCCGGGATAGGCGGCACGACGATCGGAAACGGCGTCGCGCCAAGCGCGCGAGCGGTGAGGAAGGCCAGCAGGGCCGCGGTCATCACCGGGGCAACCGCGGGAATGGCATAGACGCCGATAATCAGCTCGAAGCCGTAGAAGGCCCCCGTGAGCGGCGCATGAAACGCTGCGGCAATGCCGCCCGCCGCGCCGCACCCGACCAGCACGCGCCATTGGCCGCGGTTGAGGCGGAACCTTGCGGCAATGGCCGAGGCCATGCCCGATCCCGCCTGGGTATAACCGGCCTCCATGCCGACGGATGCGCCGAAACCGTTGCAAAGCATGACCTGGAGCGAAAGGATCGCGCTGTCGAGCAGCGACATGCGGCCGCCGTGAAGCGCATTGGCCTCGATCGGGTCCACCATGGGGCGCGGGCGCCAGCGCTTGATGAAAAGGCCGAGAAGGCCCAGCGCCAGCCCGCCCAAGGCCGGGATGAAATACATGTAGCTTGAGGAAAGAACCGGCAGCGGGGAAAGCATGCCGTCCGCACCGGCATCGAACAGCACGCGGTGCATCCATTTGGCGCCGGAGCTGATGCCGACGGCCGCTGCTCCGGACAGGATGCCGACAATGGCTGCGAGGGCAACAAATCTCAATTCGTCGCGCCATCGCGCCCGGCGCACCGCCCGCAGGCGAGTGCTGAACGCGGCGCTGGAGGATTTTCCGAGAGCCGCGTCCATTGTGCGTCAGCCGAACTTATTGTTGCGCGGAAAGCCCTTGGGCGGCAGGCGGCCGGAAGAGGCCCGTTCCCCTTGCCATTCCAATAGCTCGCTCACCGTCCAGGTCCGGCCGGAGCTGTCCTCCCAGGTGAGACCGTCGGCAATGGCAAATACCTTGACGTCGGAGAGGCCGCCCTCGCGATAGCGCTGCAACCGCACACCGCGCCCGCGCACCATTTCCGGCACCTGGTTGAGCGGAAACAGCAGCAGCTTGCGATTGTCGCCGATCACCGCAACCCAATCGCCCACCGCCGGCACCACGGCGCCGGCGACGTCCGGCGGATCCATGGACAGCACCTGCTTGCCCTTGCGGGTATTGGCGAGGCAATCGTCCTCCGCCACCAGGAAGCCGCGGCCCTCGCGCGAGGATACCAGCAGCTTACGCCCGCCCTGATAGGCGAAGACGCTGACGATTTCCGCCTCCTGCTCCAGATCGATCATGAGGCGGATCGGCTCGCCGTGGCCGCGTCCGCCGGGCAGCTTGGAGGCATCCAACGTGTAGAAGCGGCCGTTCGTGGCCCAGACCATGATGCGCGAGGTGGTCTCGGCGAAAAAGGCGTGGGCGAGGCTGTCGTCGCCCTTGAACTGAAGGCCGGAGAGATCCGCCACATGGCCCTTCAGCGCGCGGATCCAGCCCTTCTGCGTGACCACGATGGTGACCGGCTCACGCTCCACCAGAGCCTCGCTGAAGGCATCCTCGTCGAACACCTGAGCGACGCCGAAGCTGGTGCGGCGGCGACCGATGGCGGTGTCCGGCCCGTAGAGCTTGTGGGTCTCGCGGATCTGCTTGCCGATCGCCTTCCACTGGGCCGGCTCGGAGCCCACGAGCTTGTTGAGCTGGTCCTGCTCCTTGCTCAGTTTGTCGTGTTCCTTGCGGATCTCCATCTCTTCCAGGCGGCGCAAGGAGCGCAGGCGCATGTTGAGAATGGCTTCGGCCTGCACGTCCGTCAGCTCGAACGTCGACATCAGGACGACCTTGGGCTCGTCCTCCTCGCGGATGATCCGGATCACCTCGTCGAGATTGAGGTAGGCGATCAGATAGCCGCCGAGAACCTCCAGCCGATGCGCGATCTCGCCAAGGCGATGCCGCGACGAGCGCAGCAGAACGTCGCGCCGGTGCGCCAGCCATTCGCGCAGCGCGTCGGCGAGCGACAGCACCTTGGGAATCTGCCCGCGCACCAGCACGTTCATGTTGAGCGGAACGCGGGCCTCCAGCTCGGTGAGCTTGAACAGGCTCGCCATGAGCACTTCGGCATCCACCGCGCGGGTGCGCGGCTCCAGCACGAGGCGGATGTCCTCGGCGCTCTCATCGCGCACATCGGCCAGCAAGGGCAGCTTCTTGTCCGTGAGCAGCTCGGCGATCTTCTCCACCAGGCGCGACTTGGGCACGCCGTAGGGAATTTCGGTCACCACCACTAGATAGGTGCCGCGGCCGGTGTCTTCCTTGTGCCAGCGCGCCCGCACTCGGAACGAGCCGCGCCCGGTGGCATAGGCTTCCGCCGCGCCGACGGGATCCTCCACCAGGACGCCGCCGGTGGGAAAATCCGGACCGGGCACGAATTGCAGCAGGTCGGAAGCCGGCGCATCGGGGTGGTCCAGCAGATAGAGCGCTGCATCCAGCAATTCGGCGGCGTTGTGCGGCGGAATCGACGTCGCCATGCCGACCGCGATGCCCTGCGAGCCATTGGCGAGCAGGTTCGGGAAGGCCGCCGGGAGCACCACCGGCTCCTCCTCGGAGCCGTCATAGGTGGGGCGGAAATCCACTGCGTCGTCGTCAATGCCGTCCAGCAGCAGGCGCGCGGTCTCGGTGAGCCGCGCCTCGGTGTATCGCATGGCGGCGGCATTATCGCCGTCCACATTGCCGAAATTGCCCTGCCCGTCCACCAGCGGGTAGCGCTGGGCGAAATCCTGGGCGAGGCGCACCAATGCGTCGTAGACCGCCTGATCGCCGTGCGGGTGGAACTTGCCGATCACATCGCCCACGACGCGGGCGCATTTCTTGAAGCCGGCTTCCGGATCCAGCTTCAGCAATCGCATCGCGTGGAGGATGCGGCGGTGAACCGGCTTCAGCCCATCGCGCGCATCGGGCAGCGCACGGTGCATGATCGTGGAGAGGGCGTAGGCCAAATAGCGTTCTTCGAGCGCCGCCTTGAGCTCGACCGGCTCGATATTGCCATCGCCTGGGGGCGGAAGGGTGCGAGTAGCCATGGGATCGCACTAGCGCGCCAGAAGCCGCCGCACAAGGTGCGCCTTATCGGTGCACAGGTTTGTCACTTAACCACCGCGAGATTGCCGCAAGGCTGAACAAACGCCCATCAGCGATTAATGTGTATGAACGAGCGTTCAAAAATCATCGTCGCCATTGGGTTTTTAATTACCACGAATTAATCGGAAATGTTTTTCTGGAACATAACCACGGCACTTGGACGTTTCACCTTCACCCATGCGCCGAACGGCGCCGAATGGAGCTTCAAAGGAGAAGCTAAAAATGAAACGTCTTATGATTGCTTTTTGTGGTGCAGCAGCATTGGGACTGGTTTCAATGGCTAGCGGCGCCAATGCGACTCCCCTCACTCCCGCAAAGCCGCTGGGCCTCGCCCAAGCCGGCGTGCAGGCGGAAACGGTGGCGTGGCGCCGCGTCTGTCGCCCGGTGACGCGCTGGGCCTATGGCCGCCGCATCGTGACGACCCGGTGCACGAACGTGTGGGTTGGCCCGCGTCGCGGTTATGGTCCGGGTCCCGGCCGTCCGGGTCCCTATTACGGCCCGCGCCCCTACTGACGCGACCCTCGCTTACGGGAGGCCTGCGCGGCCTCCCGTTTTAATGCGCGGAGAAAGCTTTCCCTCGCATCCGGCAGCCGCTGGCCGCGCGGCTCGAAAATACGCCGCGTCAGGAAATATCCCGTCAGAGCATAGGCCGCAGCCAGATCCTCCTCCGGAGGGGGAACGGGCCCGCCGATAAGAAAGCTCGGCAAGGGGAGCAGCCGCTCGGCATAGGGCGCGCCCGCGCTTTCCGAAACGGCCCGCCCGGTACGCGGCGAGACGAACACAAGATCATTGCGCCCGCCGGTTGCGGCGCAAGCGTCCAGCTCCAGCCCAAATCCCAGCTCCGCAAGCATCGCCAGTTCGAAGCGCGCGAGTAGGACCCCTGCGGATTCCGCATCTTCGATGGCATCGAGAATGGCCGCCAGGACTTCATAAAGCCCAGGATGGGGGTCCCGCTCCGCCAGCAGATGAAGCAGGCTCGCCATATGGCTCATGCCATAAGCGGCGTGCGGAACGCGGATCATGAGGTCCGTGCGCACCGTCAGCCCTTCGAGGGAATAGAGGCCCAGCTGGCTCTCAAGCCGCGCACGCCAGACCGCACGCATCACATTGCCGGGCTGCACGAACGGCGCTTGCCGCTTCGACATCGCGCCGCGCACAAGACCGAGATGACGCCCGTGTTCGCGCGTCATCAGCTCGACCACGGCACTGCTCTCTCCGTGCCGTCGCACGCTGATCACGATGCCGTCATCGGTCCATTCCACGGCGGCGTCAGTCCCCCCGGGGGAATTCCAGGCCCATTTCGCGATAGCGCTCGGGGTCGTCGGCCCAATTCTCGCGCACCTTCACGAAAAGGAACAGATGCACCGGGCTCTCGACGATCTCGGAGATTTCCTTGCGGGCCTCGGTGGAGATCGCCTTGATGGCGGCACCGCCCTTGCCTAGCACGATCTTGCGCTGGCTTTCCCGCTCGACGAAGATGGTCTGCTCGATCCGCACCGACCCGTCGCGCAATTCCTTCCAGGAATCGGTCTCCACCGTGGAGCGATAGGGCAGTTCGTCATGCAGGCGTAGGAACAGCTTCTCGCGTGTCACTTCCGCCGCCAGCATGCGCATGGGGGCGTCAGTGATCTGGTCTTCGGGATAGAGCCAAGGTCCGTAGGGCATCGCCTGCGCGAACCAGCGCTTGATGTCCTCGATGCCGTCACCCTTGAGGGCGGAAATCAAGAACACCTTTTCGAACGGCAACCGTTCCGTCAGGCCGGCCACAAGCGCCAGCAGCGACTCGCGCTTCACGAGGTCGATCTTGTTGATGATCAGTGCGCGCGGGTGACGCACCTGGCTCAAAGGCTCCAGCAGGGCCTCGATCTCCGCATCGACGCCGCGATTGGCATCCACGAGCAGCGCTACCAGATCCGCGTCCGAGGCGCTGGTCCAAGCGGTGGAAACCATCGCCCGTTCCAGACGCCGCTTCGGCGAGAAGATGCCTGGGGTATCCACCAGGATAATCTGCGACGGCCCCTCGAGCACGATGCCCCGCACGATCGCGCGGGTGGTCTGAACCTTGTGGGAGACGATCGAGACCTTGGTTCCCACCAGGGCATTGGTAAGAGTCGACTTGCCGGCATTGGGGGCGCCGAGGAGAGCGACGAAACCGCAGCGCGTCTGTCCCTCGGCCGTGCTCGGCGGGGTGACCGCGTCGTTCATGCTTCGCTCCCGGTGGGCACGCCCTCGCGGGCGAGAAATGCGGCGGCCGCAGCCTTCTGCGCCGCCTGCTTGGATGATCCTATGGCTTCCGCTGAGGCAAGGCCAGGAAGTTCGACCCGCACCCGGAAGCTCGGCGCATGGTCCGGTCCGCTGCGCTCCACGTCGCGGTAGGAAGGCGGCGGAAGGCCACGCGCCTGGGCCCATTCCTGCAAATGGGTCTTGGCATCGCGCAGCGGCCGGCGCGGAGCCAGCAGCCGGGCACGCCAGAAGCGCTCAACCAGGGCATGGGCGGCCTCGTAGCCGCCATCGAGATAGACGGCGGCAACCACCGCCTCGGTCACGTCCGCGAGGATAGTGCGGCGGCTGCGTGCGCCAGACTGGGTTTCGCCATTGCCGAGCCGAATGAAGGCCCCGATGTTCATATCCTCTGCCACTTCCGCGCACGCCTCTTCGCGCACGAGATCGGCGAGGCGGCGGGAAAGCTCCCCCTCCTCCGCCTGCGGAAAGGCGGCATAGAGCATATGCGACACGATCGAGCCGAGCACGTGGTCGCCGAGGAATTCCAGCCTTTGATAGGAGCGCACGCGCGGCGCATCGCCCTTGACGACGCTGATGTGCGTCAAGGCCAGCTCGATGAAGCTTTGATCCGCGAACGTATAGCCGAGGTGGGCTTCGAGGGCGGACAGGTCTGACCCGACGCTGCTCATCGGACCATGCTGAACAGGCGAGACCAGCGCACCGACCAGGGCCACGTCCAAACCTGCCAAGCCTGCGCGTGATCGTCGATCGAGAAGAAAATCAACTGGGCCTTCCCGATGAGATTCTCAAAGGGAACATAGCCCACCTGGCTCAGAACGCGGCTGTCCGCGGAGTTATCGCGATTGTCGCCCATCATGAAGTAATGGCCCGCAGGCACGTTATAGACCTGCGTGTTGTCGTAAAATCCATTGTCCACCAGATCGAGGGTCTCGTAGGAGACGCCATTCGGCAAAGTCTCCTTCCACCGCTTGATCGGAACGACGCGTCCGCTGCCATCGTCCTCGGTAATGTCCGAGAGGCGTTCGCGCTTCACGGGTACACCGTTGATGTTCAGCACGCCGTCGATCATCTGGATGGCATCGCCGGGCAGGCCGACAACACGCTTGATATAATCGGTTTCATTATCGCGCGGCAGCTTGAACACGACCACGTCGCCGCGCGTCGGTTCGGAGCCGAAAATGCGGCCGGAGAACAAATTCGGCGAGAACGGAATGGAGAAGCGGGAATAGCCGTAGCTGAACTTCGAAACGAAGAGGTAGTCGCCAATCAGCAGCGTGTCCTTCATGGACCCCGAGGGGATGTTGAAGGGCTGGAAGAGAACGGTGCGGATCACCAGCGCGATCAACAGCGCATGGATGATGACCTTAACGGTTTCGAGGAAACCGCCTTCCTTCTTGGAATCGCTGGCTGCGGTCATTGAGGGTCCGATGTATGGTGTGCGTGCACGCCGTGCCGCAAACTTTGCCCAGAAGGCGGTCGCATGGACGCGCGGGACAGCAATGTCCCGCGACGCAGGGCAGCTATAGACCGTTCAGTTCCGGGCGGCAACGCAGCGGCCATGCGCTGGGCGCGGGCATCGCGAAAACGTGCGCGTACGGTGGCGGTTCGGCTCACCGGGCCGCGCCTGGAGGAGCCGTCACCGGGCCCCAGCCGTGCCGAGCGGGACCGCGCTGATGATGACATAGGCGGCCGAAAGCGGCCCCTCGTCCGTCAGGCTCAATTCGATCCGCGGCTCATAACCTTCCGGCACCATCGCCGCGAGCCGCGCCGCGGCGCCCCCGGTCAGCGCCAGGGTCGGCTTGCCGGAGGGCAGATTCACCACGCCCATGTCGCGCCAGAACACACCATGGCTCAGCCCGGTCCCCAGCGCCTTGGCGCAAGCCTCCTTGGCAGCGAAGCGTTTTGCATAGGTCTCAACCCGGCGCATGCGCCGGTCGGCCTTGGAACGCTCCAAGGGGGTGAACACGCGGTCAAGGAAGCGGTCGCCGAACCGCTCGATGGAGCGCGCGATGCGCCGCGCGTCGGTGAAATCCGAGCCCATGCCAAGAATCATGCGGCCTGCTCCGTTCGCAGATGCGCCCGGCCCTGCGCGATTGCCTCGCGCATACGCCGGATAACGCTTTCGAGCCCGTGAAACACGGCCTCCCCGATGATGTAATGGCCGATATTGAGTTCCACCACCTGCGGCAGGCGCGCCATCCGCCGGGCGGTCACATAATCCAGCCCATGGCCGCCATGCACTTCCAGACCCAGATCGGCGGCCTGGGCGGCGGCGGCGGCGAGACGGGCGAATTCGCTCTCGGCTTCGGCCTCCTGCCCCGCCGCGCGCAGATCGCACCACGTGCCCGTGTGCAATTCGACGATATCGGCGTTGAGCGCGTGCGCGGCTTCGATCTGCACCGGATCAGGCGCCACGAACAGGGAGATGCGGATGCCGCCGGCCTTCAGCGCAGCGATCTTCGGACCGAGATCGGCCGCCTGCCCGGCCGCGTCGAGCCCGCCCTCGGTGGTGCGCTCCTCGCGCTTTTCGGGCACCAGACAACAGGCGTGCGGCGCCGTTTTCAGCGCGATTTCCACCATCTCGTCGGTCGCCGCCATCTCGAAATTGAGCGGCAGGGCAATTTCCGCCTTCAGCCGCGACATGTCGGCATCGCGGATATGGCGGCGATCCTCGCGCAGATGGGCGGTGATGCCGTCGGCGCCGGCGGCTAGGGCCAGCGCGGCCGCGCGCACCGGATCGGGATGGCTGCCACCGCGGGCATTCCGCACCGTCGCCACATGATCGACATTCACCCCGAGCCGCACCGGACGCACGCCCTTCATTTCTCTCAACTCCTCAGCCGTTGACACGCTCCGCGCTGGATACCACCGGCTTCGAACGCAGTTCGGAAAGAATGCCGTTGAGGTGGCGCAGGTCGAACACTTCCAGATCGATCAAGAGCTCGGTGAAGTCCGGAGAGCGCGAGCGCATGTTGATGCCCTGGATATTGCCGTTGCGGGTGCCGATCACCGTCGCCACCTGGGCAAGCGAGCCAGGCTCGTTCACCGCCGTGACGACGATCTGCGCGGGAAAGCGCCCGTCGCTCAATTCGTCCACATCCCACCGCACGTCGAGCCAGCGCTCCGGAGCATCCTCGAAATGCTGCAGGGCCTGCGATTGAATGGGATAGATGGTGATGCCCTCGCCCGGCGTGAGAATGCCCACGATCCGGTCGCCGGGCACCGCACCACCGTCGGGGGCGAAGCGCACCGGTAGTTCACCATTGATGCCGCGAATGGGAATGGGCCCGACAAGCGCTTCCTCAGGCCCGTCCGGGATCTTGAACTTGAGGTTCTGCCCGCGCTTCAGTTCGAACCAGCCCTCGCCCTTGGGGGCTTTTTCCGCCGACGTGCGCTCATCCGGCCGCACGGCGCTCCAGTCCGGATAGACCGCGCGGATCAGGTCATCGGTCTTGATCTCGCCGCGGCCCACGGCGGAGAAGACATCATCCAGCGTCATTCGGGCGAGGCGCGGCAGGGCCTTGGAAAGCGATTCGTCGGAAAAAGCCTTGCCCGCCTTGGAGAAGGCACGCTCGGCGATCTTGCGCCCGAGCCCTGCATATTGCGCCCGCACCGCCGCGCGCGTCGCCCGCCGCACCGCCGCGCGGGCCTTGCCGGTGACGGCGATGGTTTCCCAAGCGCCGGGCGGGGTCTGCGCCTTGGAGGTGATAATCTCCACCTCGTCGCCATTCTTCAGCTCGGACACCAGGGGCGCCACGGTGCCGTTGATCTTGCAGCCCACTGCGGTGTTCCCGACATCGGTATGCACGGCATAGGCAAAGTCGATGGGCGTGGCGCGGCGCGGCAGCGCAATCAGCCGCCCCTTGGGGGTGAAGCAAAACACCTGATCGTGGAACAGCTCGAGCTTGGTGTGCTCCAGGAACTCCTCCGGGCTCAGCCCCTGGGCGAGGTTCTCGATGGTCTTGCGCAGCCAGGCATAGGCGCGGCTTTCGTTGGAAAGCATCGCCACCTGGACGCCCGAGGCATCCTTATAGAGCGCGTGGGCGGCGATGCCGTATTCCGCGATATCGTCCATGTCGCGGGTGCGGATCTGCAATTCCACGCGCTGGCGCCGCGGCCCGATGACCGTCGTGTGGAGCGATCGATAGTCGTTCGGCTTGGGGGTGGAGATGTAGTCCTTGAAACGGCCGGGCACGATGGGCCACTTCGTGTGCACCACTCCGAGCGCGCGATACGTGTCCTCCACCGTCTCCACGATGACGCGGAATCCGTACAGGTCCGACAATTGCTCGAAACCGATCGCCTTCCGCTCCATCTTGCCCCAGATGGAATAGGGCCGCTTCTCGCGCCCCTTCACGTCCGCTTTAATCTCGCGGCGCGCCAGTTCGGCCTGGAGCTCGCGCTCGATTTCTTCCACCAGCGGGCCGTTGCGTTCGCGCAACTCCGAAACACGCGCCGCGATCGAGGCATAGGCTTCAGGAGAAAGCTGGCGGAACGCCAGATCCTCCAGCTCCTCGCGCATATCCTGCATGCCCATGCGCGCTGCGAGCGGTGCATAGATATCCAGCGTCTCCTGGGCGACGCGATCGCGCTTTTCCTGCGGCACCCACTTCAGCGTGCGCATGTTGTGCAGCCGGTCCGCCAGCTTCACCAGCAGCACGCGCACATCATCGGCGATGGCGAGCAGGAGCTTGCGCAGGTTTTCCGCCTGCTTCGCCTGTTTGGAGACCAGATCGAGCTTCTTGATCTTGGTCAGCCCCTCCACCAAGGTCGCGATCTGGGTGCCGAACAGGCGCTCGATCTCGGCCTTTGTGGCGCCTGTGTCCTCGATCGTGTCGTGCAGGAGCGCGGCGATGATGGTCGCGTCGTCGAGCTTCAGGTCGGTCAGGATCGCCGCAACTTCGAGCGGATGGGAAAAATAGGGATCGCCCGAGGCGCGAAGCTGCGTGCCGTGCGCCCGCATGGCGTAGACATAGGCGCGGTCGAGCAATGCTTCGTCGGTGTTGGGATTATACCGGCGCACACGCTCGACGAGTTCGTATTGGCGCATCATGGCGCGACGGACCGTCGAAGCAGGAGGGAGCGGCGGGACACCGCCCCGTTTGAGACATTCCAAACCATATCATGGACGGTGCGCCCCGGCGCAAGGCTGAACCGGGGCGGAAGGTAAATTTATGAATGTCATCAAGGAAGAAGCAGGGTCGATCCGGTGGTCCCGCGCGATTCCAGATCTCGATGGGCGTTCTGCGCGTCCTTCAACGCATACGTCTGGTGCACGGGAATCTTCACGGCGCCCTTGATGACCGCCTCGAACAGATCATTCGCCGTGGCCAGAAGGTCCGCACGGGTCGCCACATGGGTCGCGAGCGTCGGCCGGGTCGCATAGAGCGAGCCCTTCTGCGACAGGGTCAGCAAATCGAAATTCTTGATCGCGCCGGATGCGTTGCCAAAGCTGACCCACAGCCCGCGCGGCTTGATGCAATCCAGCGATGCGGGGTAGGTCGCCTGCCCTACGCCGTCATAGACCACGTCGCACAACTTGCCGTTGGTGATCTCTTTCACCCGGTGCACGAAATCCTCGTCCCGATAGAGAATGACGTGATCGACGCCGTTGGCGAGCGCCAGTTCCGCTTTCTCCTTCGAACCGACGGTGCCGATGACCGTCGCGCCAAGGAAGCTCGCCCATTGCGAGAGGATGAGCCCCACGCCGCCGGCTGCGGCCTGGATCAACACCGTATCGCCTTGCTTCACCTCGAACGTGCGGCGCACGAGATATTGCGCGGTCATGCCCTTCAGCATCATCGCCGCCGCGGTGCGGTCGTCGATGGAGGCCGGCAGATGCACCAATGCGGACGCGGGCACATTGCGCACCTCGGCATAGGCGCCCAGCGCGGTGGCATAGGCCACGCGATCGCCGGCATGGAAATCATTCACGTGCGGCCCCACGGCCTCGACCACGCCCGCACCTTCACTGCCGGGCGTGAACGGCATCTGAGGCGCCTTGTATAGGCCGGTGCGGAAGTAGGTATCGACAAAGTTGAGTCCGATGGCGGTGTGGCGAAGCCTCACCTCGCCCGGTCCGGGCGGCGGAACGTCCCCCTGCTCGAAGCTAAGGACCTCTGGACCGCCGGTCCGGTGCACGCGCACGATACCCACCATTTCCCGGCTCCCAGCATTGCAATTTTGCGCGAATGATAGGCACTCCCGAGCCGACGGCAAGCGGCGCGCCACCGAAACTGACGGCAGATCGCGATTATTGCCTGAGACGACAGGGCGCGCGACAGGCAGGCGGCGCACCCGTAAAATAGGCGCCAGGACGATTTAACACCGCCGGGAGGCGCAGATGTCTGAGACCATGCCCTATGACGTTGCGGTGATCGGTGCTGGCCCAGCGGGCCTTGCCGCCGCCCTCGGCATGGCCCGCAAGGGTCTGCGCACTGCTCTCGTCACCGGGCCGGAGCGCGGCCAGGATCATCGCACCACCGCCCTGCTGGAAGGTTCGGTGCGGATTCTCACCGAATTCGGCGCATGGGATCAGCTGGCGCCTGAGGCGACGCCCCTGCGCGACCTGCGGATCGTGGACGGAACGCGCCGGCTGGTGCGCGCCCCGGAGGTGCTGTTCCGCTCCAGCGAGATCGGGCTGGAGGCATTCGGCTACAATCTCGAAAACGAAGCGCTGCGCGGCGCGCTGCGCGCCCTCTGCGAGGCGACGCCCGGCGTCGACCTCTTCACAGCCTCGCTCGAGGATGTGGCCTGCGGGGATGCCGCAGTCGATCTCGTGCTGGATACCGGCGCCATCCTATCCGCCCGCCTCGTGATCGCCGCCGACGGGCGCAATTCGCGGGTGCGGGAGGCCGTTGGAATCTCCATGCGGCGCAGGGCCTATCCCCAGGTCGCGCTCACCATGACCGTGCGCCACACCCGGCCGCACGACGATATTTCCACCGAGTTCCACATGGAGCATGGCCCGTTCACCTTGGTTCCCCTCTCGGGAAACCGCTCGTCCATCGTCTGCGTCGTCAGCGAGCGCGAGGCGGTGGATCTGCTCGGCCTCGATGCCGGAGCCTTCGCCTGCGAGATGGAGCGGCGCGCCTTTTCCCTGCTCGGCGCGTTCGAGGTTGAGAGCGGCCGCGGCACCTATCCGCTTGCGGCGGAAACGGCGGAAAAAGTGACGGCGCCGCGTGTGGCCCTGATGGGCGAGGCCGCCCACGTCATGCCGCCCATCGGGGCACAAGGCCTCAATCTCGGCCTGCGCGATGCCGCGACGCTGGTTGCGCTGGCGAGCGAAACTGTGGCGCAGGGCGGTGATCCCGGCAGCGCGGCGGTGCTGGAGCGCTATGCCCGCGAACGTCGCAATGACGTCAGCGGACGCATGGCGGCGGTGGATCTGCTGAACCGCTCGCTGCTGTCGGACCTGGTGCCGATCCAGAGCGTGCGGGGCTTCGGGCTTTATCTTCTCGATCGCGTCGGTCCGCTGCGGCGCGGCCTGATGCGGCTCGGGATTGGGGCCCGCGCCGCTTGAGGCCCCCTCAGCGGATCATGTGGAGCGGCAGCAGGTTCTGCTGGATCAGGTAGAGCACGCCCGTCACCGTCACCACGGACAGGACGGTGCCGAGGAGGACGCACGCTGAGGCCTCCTCCACATAGACCTTGTACTGCCGCGCCAGCACGAAGGCATTGAGCGCCGGCGGCAGGGACGCCATGAGCACGCCGGTCTTCACCCAGGTGGGCGAAAACACGCCGAGCGTGGTTAGCGCCATCAATGCCACCAGGGGATGAACCAGAAGCTTCAGCGCCAGCAAAGGGGCAAGTTCCCGCGGCACCCGACCGAGCGGACGCAGCGCCACCGTGACCCCGAGCGTAAACAGCGCGCAGGGGGCGGCGGCATTTTTCAGGAAATCCAGCATCCGTTCCACGGCGCCGGGCGCGCGGAATTCGAAGGCGGCGGAAACGATGCCGAGCAAGGTCGCCACATTGAAAGGGTGGGTCACAACCCGCCTCAGCACGCCGGCGAGGGTGTGGAGCACGCTCTCGCTGCGGCCGTGCACCCCCATCAGCAGGGGCACCAGGGTGAAGAAAAAGAGGCTGTCGCAGGCGAAGATGAGCGCCGCCGGGGTCGCCGCGTCCTGGCCCAAAGCCGCCAACGTCAGGCCGGGCCCCATGTAGCCGACATTGGCATAGGCGCCGACCGTCGTTGCGATCGCGGCTTCTCCGATATTGCCGCGCCGCAGCCACAGGGCAAGGATCAAGGCCAGCAGCGCGCAAAAGGAGGTCGAGACGACCACCGCCAGGATGAAGCCCGGATTGATGAGCTGGGCGAAGGGCGTTTGCGCGACAATGCGATAGAACAGCGCCGGCAGCGCGATATAGATGATGAAGAAGGACAGCCAGGCGAGCCCCTCCTCCGGCAGGCGCACGAAGCGCCCGCACGCATAGCCGAGGAAGATCAGGCCGAAGAACGGAAAGGCGAGGCCGAAAAGGTCGGACATGGATTGTGCACTGCGGGAAGGAGCCGCCTGCTAGCGGCTTTCGCGCCGCAGGTCAAACGGTGCAGTGAGCCTCAACCGCAACCCAGCGGCATGTTGCAGCGCATCTTGGGGCTTGCCGCCTGCCGTGGCCATGGTCATGCTGAAGCAGGACTGTCTGGGGGACCTCGCATGAAACTGCCGCGCAACTTCTTCAAGCCGCTCGCCATTGGCGCGCCTGCGCCCTATCGGGAGCTGCCGGTGCGGCTGGAGCGGATGATCCATTTCGTGCCCCCGCACATGGAGAAGATGCGCGCCAAGGTGCCGGACCTCGCCAAGCAGGTGGACGTGGTGCTGGGCAATCTGGAAGACGCGATTCCCATCGATGCCAAGGAGGCCGCGCGCTCCGGCTTCATCGAGATGGCGCGCAACGTGGATTTCGGCTCCACCGGCCTTTGGACGCGCATCAATGCCTTGAACAGCCCCTGGGCGCTGGACGACATCATCGACGTGGTCGGCGCCATCGGCAACAAGCTGGACGTCATCATGCTGCCGAAGGTCGATGGCCCCTGGGACATCGCCTATCTCGACCAGTTGCTGGCCCAGCTGGAGGCGAAGCACGCCATCGGCAAGCCGATCCTCATCCACGCCATTCTGGAGACCGCCGAAGGCGTGAAGAATGTGGAGGAGATCGCCGCCGCTTCGCCGCGCATGCACGGCATGAGCCTCGGCCCGGCCGACCTTGCGGCCTCCCGCGCGATGAAGACCACCCGCGTCGGCGGCGGCCATCCCGACTACCAGGTTCTGGCCGATCCCGACGGCGACAAGCCCCGCGCAGGCTATCAGCAGGATCTTTGGCATTATACCGTGGGCAAGATGGTGGACGCATGCGCGGCCAATGCCATCAAGCCCTTCTATGGCCCGTTCGGCGATTTTGCCGATTTGGCCGCATGCGAAAGCCAGTTTCGCAACGCCTTTCTCCAGGGCTGCGTCGGTGCATGGTCCTTGCATCCGACACAGATTGCCATAGCGAAGAAGGTTTATAGTCCCGATCCTGGTGAGGTTGCATTTGCCCTGAAGATCCTCGAAGCCATGCCTGATGGGGCCGGCGCGGTGATGATCGACGGGAAGATGCAGGACGACGCCACCTGGAAGCAGGCCAAGGTCATCGTCGATCTGGCCAAGCTCGTGTCGGAAAAAGACGCTGAAATGGCAAAGGTTTATGGCCTCTAGACGAAGGGGCCGGGAAGTTTGAGAGGTAAGAGTCACATGCCACGCGATTCAAAACCCCGGGAGCGCACGACCTCCCCTTCGCGCGCCGACAAGGCGATGATGACTCGCGACATCGGCGAGGTGCGTGACGCCTTTGCGACACCGGGCGCGGAAATCATGCGCCTCGCCAAGTTCCGCATCGGCGAAGTCGTGCGCCACAAGCACTTCCCGTTCCGGGGCGTGGTGTTCGATGTGGATCCGGTTTTCGACAACACCGAGGAATGGTGGCAGGCGATTCCCGAGGAGATCCGCCCGCGCAAGGATCAACCCTTCTACCATCTGCTGGCGGAGAATGCGGAGAACGAATACGTCGCCTATGTCTCCGAGCAGAATCTCGAAGCCGATCTTTCGGGCGAACCGGTGCGCCATCCCCGCGTGTCCGAGGCGTTGACCGAGGATGGCGAAGGCGGCTGGCGCATGCGCCGCGACCTCCTGAACTGATCTGCCGCGCCGAGCTCCGGCCCGACACGCGCGTCTCAGCGCTTAAATGAAAACGGCGCGCCCCAGGCGCGCCGTTTCCTTTTCCACCAGATCTATGCCGCGTGGCCCGGCATCACTTTCCAGCCGGAGCCGCAGGCGCCGCCGGAGCGCCCGGAGCAGCAGCGGGGGCCGCCTGGCCCGGCTGTCCACCACGCTCTTCGAGCTTCTTCTGGGCCAGCTTCTGCAGTTCCTCGGCCAGCTTCTGACGCTCTGCCGCGACCACGTTGGGATCGGAAGCCGGGCCGTCATAAGCCTTGGCGAAATCCTTGGCCGGAAGCTGGAAGTTCAGCGTGCGTCCGCCCATCTGCAGCGCCTGGACGGTGATCGTCTGAGCCTTCTTGAGCTTGTTCACGAACTCGGCGTTCACGTCCATGGAGGCAAAGCAGCCGTTCGGAAAGCAGATCTCATACTTCAGCGCCAGGGGCGGCTGCTGGTCGATGATGACGCGCGTGCCGGGCTGAACCATCATGCCGATGGGAACCGACACGATGAACTTCATATTCGGATCGCCCTGAACTTCGCGGATGGCGGCGGAAGCGAGCGGCTGTCCAGTTTCGGCCGTGAAGTCCTGCGTGGTCATGCAGATCTGCTTGTTGGCCTGCTGGTCATTGCCGCAAACCTTGGTCCAGGGCGTGTTGATGCCGGGAACCGCGACCGAGGCCGGGGCCCCGCCCTGGGCCTGACCCTGGGGCGCGGCGGGCGCCTGCGCGGGGGCAGCGGGCTTGGCGGGCTTGGCGGGCTGCGTCTGGGCGAACGCGCCGCCGGCGACGCCGAGGGTCAATGCCATCGCGGCAAGGCCGCCGACACGGCGCAAAATTTTCGCTTTCATCATATTTCAAAAATTCCCTGTCGCGTGGCACCGGCCGGGTGGATCGGCTGGACCCCTCTTAACCTCGGCTCTGTCGGTGTCAATTGAGGCAACACGGTGACGGGGAACCGCTTCCGTGCGCGTATGTGATACCTTGACCAACATTGCGGCTGTCACACGACAGCGTCGCTGCTGGAGATCAAAACACCTGCCGATGCGACAGGCCGCCGCCATCCTTCTCGCGCTGCTGCTTTTCGCGCCGCACCCAGCCGGCGCACAACCGGTGCATGCCATCGCGATGCATGGGGAGCCGGCCTATCCGCCGGGGTTCGACCATTTCGCCTATGCCAATCCCGCAGCCCCCCAGGGCGGACGGCTGACGCTGTCCCTGCCCGGCACCTTCGACAGTCTCAACCCCTTCATCGTAAAGGGATCTTCGACCGCATTCATCCGCAACAACGTGGTCGAGAGCCTGATGGTGCGCGGCTTTGACGAGCCCTTCACCCTCTATGGCCAACTGGCCGAGAGTGTCGAAACCGACCCGCCGCGCTCCTTTGTGACCTTCACCCTCGACCCGCGCGCCCGTTTTTCCGACGGAACCCCGGTGACGGCCGATGACGTGGTGTTTTCCTACCAGCTTCTGCGGGAGAAGGGCCGGCCCAACCACCGCCTGTATTATGGCAAGATCGCCCGCGCCGAGATCCTGGCCGAGCGGGTGGTGCGATTCGATTTCCAAAGCCCGGACAGGGAGTTGCCCCTGATCATGGGGCTGATGCCGGTGTTCGCCCGCCATGCCACGGACCCCGCCAAGTTCGAGGAAACCAGCCTCAAGCCGCCGCTCGGGTCCGGCCCCTACAAGGTGATGGCGGTGGAGCCGGGCGCGAGCGTGACGCTGGCCAAGGACCCCTCCTATTGGGGCCGGGACCTGCCGACGAATCGTGGATTCAACAACTTCTCGCAGCTTCGATTCGACTATTTCCGTGAACAGAACAGCGAATTCGAAGCCTTCAAGCGTCATCTCGTCGATGCCCGCTTCGAGAGCGATCCGGGCCGATGGGAAACCGGCTACGATTTTCCCGCCGCCCGCGCAGGCGAGGTGGTCCGAGAGGTGATCCCCACCGGGCTACCGAAGCCGCACTATGCCCTGGTGTTCAATACCCGCCGCGCGGTGTTCGCGGACGTGCGGGTGCGCCGGGCCATCATCGAACTGTTCGATTTCGCTTGGCTGGACCGCAATTTCTACCACGGGCTCTACACCCGGACCGCCGGCTTCTTCGATGGCTCCGAACTCTCGGCCATCGGCCGCAAGGCGGATGCGGCGGAGCGGGCGATGCTCGCCGCTTTCCCCGGGGCGGTGCGCGCCGATGTGCTGGAGGGCACCTATGCCCCGCCCGCCGCCGACGGCACCGGCCGCGACCGGATGCGGCTGAAGGCGGCGCTCGACCTGTTCACCGAGGCCGGCTGGCAATTGAAGGACGCGAAGCTGCGCCGCACCGACACGGGCGAGCCGATGCGCTTCGAGATCATGGTCACGACCCGCGAGCAGGAGCGCCTGTGCCTGGCCTTCGCGAGCCAGCTGGCGCGGGCCGGCATCGCGGCCAATGTGCGGATCGTCGATGCGGTGCAGTTCGATGCCCGGCGCAATTCCTATGATTTCGACATGGTGCCGATTGTGTGGGGGCAATCGCTCTCGCCCGGCAACGAGCAGGCCTTCTATTTCGGCTCCGCCGCCGCCGACCAGCCGGGCACGCGCAATTACATGGGCATGAAGAGCGCCGCCGCCGATACGCTGATCGCCGCCATGATCGCCGCCAGCAGCCGGGCGGACCTCGTGGCGGCCTCACGGGCGCTGGACCGGGTGCTCATTTCCGGTGCCTATGGGGTGCCGCTGTTCCACGCTCCGGGCCAGTGGCTCGCCCGCTGGTCCTCCATCCACCTGCCGGGCCAACCCTCGCTCTACGGCACCTTGCCGGAGACGTGGTGGCACACGCCGGAATAACGGCCCACATCCTTGACTTTGAACATGGTGCGGTCGCTATTTTGCGTTCTCAGTAAAATCGCATCAGGTGATCAGATATTGCGGAATGGTCGCAACGGAGACGCTCATGTCTATGACTGCGAATGCCAGCGATTTTCACTTTGAACATAGCGGTCGCTGCCCGGCTTGCGGACAAGCCACAGTCTTCACGGCAAGTGGGCCTTATTTCAGAAGCACGCTGAAGTGCCAAAAATGCAATTCTGTTCCACGAAATCGCGCACTTATGCATATTTTATCCCAGTTTTTCCCGAAATGGCGCGACCTCATAATTCACGAAAGCTCTCCCGGCTGGGATTTCGTCAGCCAACGCTTGGTAAGAGAATGTAAATTCTACACGGCGTCACAATATGACACCTCCGCCCCCTTCGGATCTGTCGTCGAGGCACCCCGCCTGCCGTGCAAAAAATATCAAAGTGAAAATCTGGAAGATCAGACATTTGCAGACGAGACATTTGACCTCGTCATTACCCAGGATGTGTTCGAGCACATATTTCATCCGGACCGGGCCATTAGGGAAATAGCCAGAACATTGAAGCCGGGCGGGGCGACCATCATGACGGTGCCCATCGTTCTTAAGAACAGACCCTCACGCCGTCGCGCGTCACTGAAAAATGGTGAAATCAAAAATCTGCTCGAACCGCAGTTTCATGGAAATCCCGTAAGTAACGACGGGTCTCTGGTGACGATTGATTGGGGATATGACGTCGTATCCTACCTTCAATTTCATTCAGGATTGTCTTTTATGATGATTCAAATTGACAATATAGATATAGGAATACGGGCTGACCTGATTGAAGTGCTCATCGGCTTCAAACACCCGATTCCCGACTTGAATTGAGCTTCGGCCTCGAAGCCAGGGACCTCAACCGATCTCCACCACTTCCACTTCGGCGCCGGCCACCTGGGCGACATCGCCCACGCTCTTGCCCATGAGCGCGCGGGCGAGCGGGGAGACGTAGGAAACCGAGCCCTGTGCCGGGTCCGCCTCGTCCTCGCCGACGATGCGATAGGTCTGGCGGCGCCCGTCTTCGCGCTCGAAGGTCACACGCATGCCGAACTGGAGCGTGTCGGACCCCGGTTCCGGCTCCACCACGCGGGCGGTGGCGCGGCGGGCCGTGAAATAGCGCAGGTCCCGCGTCGCCCGCGCCATGGCGGTGCGGTCCGCCTGCACCTCGCCCACCGCCTGGGCCGCGCCATAGGCGGCGCGCGCCTGCGCCAATGCCGCGTCCAGCGCGGCCATCCCTTCTGCCGTCACCAGATTCGGATGGGGCGAAATGGGCCGGTCCGGCAGGTCCGCCGCGGTGGCTTCGAGATCATTTTCCTTGGTGAAGGCAACGGACATCGCAACGGGTTTCAAGCTGGGCGCCGGGATGGCACCGGGAAAAGGAGCGTCTTTCACATATAGGCAGCAAAGCACCGGGTGCCATCCCGAAGCAGGCCGGCCTGGCACCTTTCCCCAGCGTCGCGCGGCTTTGCCGTCCCGTCCCGCCCCGCGCCCTGCCCCATCCAGCCCGCCCCAAGGGAAACGCGCGGGAACCGCACCTTGGGCGGCGCGTTCATATGGTAGAGGAGAACCAAGCCATGAAGACAAGCATCGTATTGGCCTTCGTTGGCCTTGCCGCGCTGACCGGCCCCGTGGCCGCGCAAGGCGTGGTGCGCGGCGCCCAGGAAGGCGCTGCGGTCGGCAACAATGCCGCTGGCCCCGTGGGCGCGGCCGTAGGTGGGGCCGTGGGCGGCGTCACCGGTGGTGTGGTCGGCGGCGTGAAGGGGGTGCTCGGCATTCCCCAGAACACCAAGGTGAAAAAGCACACCGCCACCAGCACCAAGACTCATAAAGCGACAAAATCCAAGACCACGGCGACCACGACGCCGGCGCCGACCCCGACTTCGGCGCCCGCAACCACGCCTGCCGCGAGTTCCACGGCTCCGGCCGCGGCGCCGGCTCCGGCGACGACGTCAACCACCAGCCCCGCGGCCCCCGCGCAGGCGACCACGACGCCTCCGCCCGCAACGCCGCCGACCACCAGCAACTGATAAGATGCTTCCGATTTGAGGGTCGCGCCATCAGGCGCGGCCCTGCTCATGCGTCAGGCGGGCTGGTCGCGCGAATGCCGACGGCAGGATCGCCTCGCCTCAGCTGGCTTCCGCCATCATCTGCCGTTCCTTGATGTGGCTGACCACGGCATCCAGCTCAACCGGACGCGAGAACAGGAAGCCCTGTGCCAGCCGGATTCCCAGCGACTGGAGATCTGCGAGCTGGCTCTTCGTTTCAATGCCTTCCGCAATCACCCGCACGTCGAACTCGCGCGCGATCTTCACCACCATGTCCATCAGCGCCGGATTTTGCGACGCGGAGCCAAAGTCTTGCGCGCCGAGGGCCTGGGTGAAGGATTTATCGACCTTGATCACGTCCACCCTGATGGAGCGCAGGCAGGCGATATTTGAAAAGCCGACGCCGAAATCGTCGAGGGCGATGAGGGCGCCATGGGCGCGAAGTCGATTGACCACATCCTGCACCACGGCAGAATTGTAATCGACCATCTCCCGCTCGGTCAGTTCAAACATGACGCGATTGAGCGCGCTGCCGTCGCCGCCGAAGGCCGTCAGGGCGGCATCCAGAAGACGCTCATCGGCCAGCTGGCTCGGCGGCACATTGATGCCGACATAGATGTTGTCGTTGGTCTCGCGCAGGCGCTTGAGATCCTTGGCGGCCTGCGTCATCACCCAGTTGGTCGTGTCGTGAATGAGGGTGCTTTTCTCCAGCCACGGAATAAAGGCGGAGGGCGGCAAGGTGCCGAACTGCCGGGTGCGCCAGCGCAACAGGGCCTCGACCCCCACCCATTCCCCGCTCTCGATTTCCACCGTCGGCAGGTACAGCAGGAAGAATTCGCTGCGACGCAGGGCCCCGCGCACCTGTCCGGAAATCGAGATCCGCCGGCGCATCATGGCAATTGGCCCGAACCAGCAGACCGTGCCCAGCACCGCGAACAGGCCGATATGCACCGGCAGGCGCTGCGCCCACGCTTCCAGCAGCACCGTTTCAGGCACCGAAACGCCGACGGAGACCGGCCAGGCCGCGGAGTGAACCGCAACCTCGGCATGGGCGTCCCACCAGCTCGTTTCGGGAAAAGCCACAACGCGGCGGACGGGTCGCCCCCCTGTCTCATCATCAAATCCGGCGGCGAGATGCACCTCGGTGCGGGCATCCCTCTGCGACACCAAGAACGGTGTCAGCAGGCAGCGGGTGTCGGCATGGGCCACGGCCACGACCCCGTTGCCCCCCTCCGCCGAGACGAGGACCACCGTATTCTCCGACCGCGGCGACTGGCAGAAGCCGCTCGAGAAGAAGGCATCCACCGGCGGCTTCCATACGCAGACGGTCGAGCCGTGCTTGCGGACCTCGATCTCCTCCACCGCGACGGTACGCAGCAGACGTCCGACGATGGAGGAGATTTCCTCCTGCTGACAATCCGACGGCGCCCCCTCGGCAACCGCATGCATGGCCAGTTTCGTAAGATCTAGATTTCGATCGACCCAAGAGACCATACCGATGGTCTGATTTTGCAGATTCAACAAGTTATCGGAACGAGCATCGCGAAAATCAATAATGCAATAGACCAGGAAAAATATTAAAATAACACCCGAAAATACCGAAACCAAAGCCACTTCAGCTCGCTTTGTTGAAGATAACATTTGGCTACTTTCGCGTCTTGGGTTCTGGTTGCAATAAATGACCGATCGAGAAAAGACCACTGACGAGAGGGATGCGGGCTGCTGTACCCAATTACTCTAAGATGAGCGATTGTGATCACACTACCCAATATCAGCGGGCACGCGCCTGCACCAGTGGCAAATTACGGCTGCCAGAGGGGCGCATGTGGAGCGAAAATCGAAAAACAATCCCCTCCCTCTAGCTGAACACCGCTCGCCTGCAGTCACCGTGAAAACGGAGAACCACGGCCTGCCCTTCAAGAATCCACGCGATTCAGTCTTCGTAAATAGACCATATATGATCTATATTAGCATAATACTTTAATTTGCGACTTTTAATGATTATAAAGAAAAGCATGTGTATAGAAAAGTGTAAAAATGCGCCTGTCATTTTATTGTGTTATTAATCTACATTAAATATAACATTTCTGTGTAGATAATTATTTAATTTATTATTTATTATTCGGAATGTATTGTATACTAGAATGTATAATTCTGATTCATAATTAGGTTAAATTTCACTACTTTCGACGCGCATATCGCAGCCGCGACCCGCATAAATTTACTCACCTGAAATCGATTTAATGGCCATTTTGTGCCAGAGCCCTGGAATACATTCAGGCCACCCGGCGCTTCTCCACCAGGGCGGCCAGTTTCTTGAGCACCGATAGCGTGCCCTTCAGCCGGGACTCGGCGGTGGGCCATTCGCGCAGGAACACCACCTTGAAGTCCGGCCGCACCTTGGCCTGTGGCCCCTCCGCATTGATCATCTGCACGAGGCCGGCGGGATCGGCGAACTGGTTGTCGCGGAAGGCCAGCACCACGCCCTTGGGGCCGGCATCCACCTTGCCCACATTGGCGCGGCGCGCGAGCGCCTTGATCTGGGTCAGGCGGATGAGGTGCGTCACCTCCTCCGGCGCCGGGCCGAAGCGGTCCACCAGCTCGGCCCCGAAGGAATCCAGCTCCGCGTCGGTCTCGATGTCCGCGAGCCGGCGATAGAGCGCCAGGCGCACGTGCAGGTCGGTCACATAGTCTTCCGGGATCAGCACCGGCATGCCGATGGTGATGTTGGGCGACCATTTGTCGGCGGCGATCTCGGTGATGCCCGCCTTCAGGTGGGCGATCGCCTCCTGCAGCATCTCCTGATAGAGTTCGTAGCCCACTTCCTTGATATGGCCGGACTGCTCATCACCCAACAGATTGCCGGCGCCGCGAATGTCGAGATCGTGGCTCGCGAGCTGGAAGCCGGCGCCGAGCGTCTCCAGGGATTGCAGCACCTTCAGCCGCCGCTCGGCCTGGGTGGTCATGGGCTTGGAGGCGGGCGTCGTGAACAGCGCATAGGCGCGCGCCTTCGCCCGGCCCACGCGTCCGCGCAGCTGGTACAGTTGGGCGAGGCCGAACATGTCGGCGCGATGGACGATCAGCGTGTTGGCGTTCGGCACGTCGAGCCCGCTTTCCACGATGGTGGTGGAGAGCAGCACGTCATATTGCCCGTCATAAAAGGCGGACATGATGTCTTCCAGCGCGGTTGCCGCCATCTGGCCGTTCGCCACCGCCACCTTCAGTTCCGGCACCTGCTTTTCCAGGAACTCGCGCACTTCGGCGAGATCGTCGATGCGCGGCACCACATAGAAGCTCTGGCCACCGCGATAGCGCTCGCGCAGCAGGGCTTCGCGGATGGTGAGCGGGTCGAACGGCGTGATGAAGGTGCGCACCGCGAGGCGATCCACCGGCGGGGTGGCGATGAGCGAGAGTTCGCGCACCCCGGTCATGGCCAGTTGCAGCGTGCGCGGGATGGGGGTCGCGGTGAGGGTGAGGACATGCACCTCCGCCCGCAGCGCCTTCAGCCGCTCCTTGTGGGCGACGCCGAAATGCTGCTCCTCGTCCACGATGACGAGGCCGAGATCGCGGAAATGGATGCCCTTGCCGAGCAGCGCATGGGTGCCGACGACGATGTCCACGTGGCCCTCGGCGAGCCCCGCCTTCACCGCCGTGAGATCCTTGCCCGTCACGAGGCGCGAGGCCTGGGCGATGTTCACCGGCAGGCCCTTGAAGCGCTCGGTGAAGGTGCGGAAATGCTGGCGCGCCAGCAGCGTGGTGGGCACCACCACCGCCACCTGCTTGCCGGAAAGCGCCACCGCGAAGGCGGCGCGCAGCGCCACTTCCGTCTTGCCGAAGCCCACGTCGCCGCACACCAGGCGGTCCATGGGGTGGCCGGAGCCGAGATCGTCCAGCACCGCCTCGATGGCGGCCTGCTGGTCGTCGGTCTCCTCATAAGGGAAACGGGCGCGGAATTCGTCATAGAGGCCGGCGGCGGGCACCAGGCGCGGCGCTTCGGAAAGCTGGCGCGCGGCGGCGATCTTGATGAGCTCGCCCGCCATCTCGCGGATGCGCTTCTTCATCCGCGCCTTGCGCGTCTGCCAGCCGCCCCCGCCCAATTTGTCGAGCTGGGCCTCGGTGTCCTCCGAGCCGTAGCGCGTCAGGAGTTCGAGATTCTCCACCGGCAGGAACAGCTTGTCGCCGCCGGCATAATGGATCTCCAAGCAATCGTGCGGCGCGCCCATGGCCTCGATGGCCTTGAGCCCCACGAACCGGCCGATGCCGTGATCCACATGCACCACGAGGTCGCCAGCGGTGAGCGCGTTCAGCTCGGACAGCACATCCTGCGCGCGCCGCGCCTTGCGCTTGGGCCGCACGAGGCGGTCGCCGAGAATGTCCTGTTCGCCGATGATGGCGAAGTCGGGCGTCTCGAAACCCACTTCCAGCCCATAGACCGCCAGCGCCGCCTTGGTCTTCGGCAGCGCGTCCAGCAGGGCGAAGCGGGAGATCGCGGTGGTGTCCTTCAGCCCATGGTCGGCGAGCACGGTGCCGAGGCGCTCGCGCGAACCTTCCGACCAGCCGGCGAGGATCACCTTCTTGGTCTTCTGGAGCGTGCGCACGTGCTCCACCGCGAGGTCGAACACATTCACCTCCGGGTCGGCCCGCTCCGCCGCGAACGAACGGCCCTGCACGCCGCCGATGTCGATCACCTTGCCGCGCGAGGTCTCCGGCGTCGCGAAGGAGGAGATGCGCACCAAAGCCGAGGATGCGAGCCGGTCGCTCCATTCCTTGCCGGAGAGATACAGCCGGTCCGGCGGCAGGGGCTTGTAGACCGCCCCGCCGCCGGCCAGCGCCAGCGCTTCCTTGCGGGCGGCGTAATATTCCTCGATCTGGCCGATGCGCTCGCCGGCCGCTTCCTCGGTCAGCGGATCGACGACGAGGGGGATGCCCTCGAGATAATCAAACAGCGTGTCCAGCCCCTCGTGGAACAGCGGCAGCCAATGTTCCATGCCGGCGTGGCGGCGGCCTTCGCTGACCGCTTCATAGAGCGTGTCACCCTTGGTGTTGGCGCCGAACTCCGCGAGATATGCCATGCGGAAGCGGCGCATGGTGTCCGAGGTGAGCTGGAACTCGGCCATGGGCACCAGTTCCAGAGACGACATCTGGCCGGAGGTGCGCTGCGTCTCCGGATCGAAGGCGCGGATGCTTTCCAGCGTATCGCCGAAGAAATCCAGGCGGATCGGTTGCGCCAATCCGGGCGGGAACAGGTCGATCAACCCGCCGCGCACGGCATATTCGCCGGTGTCCCGCACGGTGGGCGTGCGCAGATAGCCGTTGCGCTCCGCCCATTCCACGATGCCTTCCAGCGCCATGGCATTGCCCGGCTTGGCGGCGAGCGACTGGGCGGCCAGCACCTCCTTCGCCGGCACGCGCTGCACGCTCGCGTTCACCGTGGTGAGCAGCACGCTCGCCTCCCCGCCGCGCACGCGGGCGAGCCGCGCCAGCGTGGACATGCGCCGCGCCACGATCGCGCCGTTGGGCGAGGCGCGGTCATAGGGCAGGCAATCCCACGAGGGGAAGGTCAGCACCTCCAGCTCGGGCGCATAAAAGGCGAGCCCCCGCTCCAGCGCCGCCATCCGCTGCCCGTCCCGGCACAGCACGACGAGGCTCGGCCATTTCGCATTCTTCTTCGCCGCGAGGGAGCGGGCGAGATCGGCGACGACGAGGCCTTCCAGCCCGTCCGGCACGCGCGAGAGGGTCAGCGGCACGCCGGGGGCGATGTCTTCGGCAAGGGGACGGGGACGCTTCACGGATCGGTTCCAATTACACGGACAGGCGAACCGGCGCCCGTCCAGCGGACCCGCAGGCCCGGCATCTCGAAGGGAGGGAAGGAAGAAACGCGGCGGGCGCTAGAGCCCGCGCGGCACGCCCCGTCCGGACAAATGAAAGCCCTGGAGCCGGCGAAATATCTCCGTGTCCTGTTCCGGCGGAACCGGCACGTTGCCGCCGATCCAGGAGATCAGGTCCGGGTCTTCGACCTCGATCAGGATTTCGAACTCGGTCACCTCGTCCTCGGTGAGGGTCTCGATCTCGGCATCGGCGAAGCGGCCCATGAGCAGATCCATCTCGCGCGTGCCGCGATGCCAGGCCCGGAACAGGATGCGCCTGCGGCGGACATCCAGCCCTGCGCTCGATTTCTCGGTTCCCGTCACGATTGGCACCCTCCCGCGCGATCCGGCGCGTGCAACAGCAAAGCGCGGCCGGGCCCTTTTGGCGCCCGTCCGTGCCCATGCTTATAGTCGCTTTTGAAGCGTGCTGGCCAGTGCCGGAGCCCGCGCGCGCCCGACCGCTATTTCTTCGAGAGGTCGCGGCCGAGATAATAGAGGCCGAGCGGCGGGATGAGCGTGCCGAAGAAGGTCTCGCTCGCCTCGGTCTGCGTCAGTTCCCGATGCTGCGTGACCGCTACATAGCCGGCGGTGAGGATCATCGACGCGGGCAGCGCGAAGCCCATGCCGAGCGTGACCCCGCCCAGCGTCGTGATGCCGACCCCGGTCTTGCCCGCCAGATGGACCGGCGCCACCGGCACCGGCTCCGCATAGGCCCAGGCGCTTGAGCACGCCCCGTTCAACATGCCGGCAACCGCCAGTGTCGCCACAATCCAACTCGCGCGCATTCGATTGCCCCCTCGGGTGATTCCCCATCCGAGATTAGGCGGCGAACAATGCCCGCTATAGTGAAGCTGACGCTATCTTACGGTTACTTTTCCCCTAACGCCTGTTCCTCGAACACCTGGGCGAGGCGGGTCATGAAGGGCTCGTCGGTCATGTCGAGCCGCAGCGGCGTCACGGAGATGCGGCCCTCGTCGAGCGCGCGCAGGTCCGAGCCGGGGACGGTGGCGAAGACGCGACGCTCGAAGCCGATCCAATAATAGGCGTTGCCGCGCCCGTCCTGGCGCGCGTCGATGCGCATGAGGTTCTGGTCGCGCCGGCCCTGGGCGGTCACGGAGATGCCCTGCACATCCTGCGGCGGCCGATCCGGGAAATTCACATTCACCAGGATGCCGGCCGGAATGCCTTCCTTCAGCAAGGTGCGGATCACCTCCGGCGCATGGGCCTCGGCGGTGTCATAGGAGGGATTGGCGCGCGTCGCCGGGCCGAACGCCTGCGACAAGGCGATGGAGGGAATGCCGAGGATGGTGCCCTCGATGGCGCCCGCCACCGTGCCGGAATAGCTCACGTCCTCGGCGATGTTCTGACCCCGGTTGACGCCCGAGAGCACGAGGTCCGGCGCCTTGCCTTCCATGAGATGGCGCACCGCCATGATGACGCAATCGGTGGGCGTGCCCTTCACCGCGAAGCGCTGCTCCGCCACCTGCCGCAGGCGCAGCGGATCGCTGAGCGAGAGCGAATGGGCGACGCCCGACTGGTCGGTTTCCGGCGCCACCACCCACACATCGTCGGACAGGGCGCGGGCGATGCGCGCGCATGCGTCGAGCCCAGGCGCGTGGATGCCATCGTCATTGGTAACCAGGATGCGCATGGGAACGGGTCCTCGTGTCCGACCGGCCGGCACCGGTCGTGTGGAATGGGCGCGGCGCCGCGCGCCGGCAGGATGCGGCCGGGCGGCGCCCGAAGAGCGCTGCTTACCCGGAGTGGGCGGCCGCTGCAACGAAAGGGGGAGGTATTCGAAAAGACCGGGCCCACAGCCCGGCCCGCGCCGCCCCTACTTCGCCTTCTCGATCACCTTGAGCCCGCCCATGTAGGGCCAAAGCGCCTCCGGCACGGCGACAGCGCCATTCTCCTGCTGGTAATTCTCCAGCACCGCGACGAGCGCCCGGCCGACCGCGACGCCGGAGCCGTTCAGCGTGTGGACGAAGCGCGGCGCGCCCGGCTTTCCAGTCGCATCCTTGGGGCGATACCGCGCATCCATGCGGCGGGCCTGGAAATCGCCGCACACCGAGCAGGAGGAAATCTCGCGATACATCCCCTGCCCCGGCAGCCACACCTCGATGTCGTAGGTCTTCTGCGAGGCGAAGCCCATGTCGCCGGTGCAGAGCGTGACCACGCGATAATGCAGGTCCAGCTTCTTCAGCACCGCCTCGGCGCAGGCGAGCATGCGCTCATGCTCCTCCAGCGATTTTTCCGGCGCGGTGATGGAGACCAGTTCCACCTTGGTGAACTGGTGTTGGCGGATCATGCCGCGCGTATCGCGCCCCGCCGACCCCGCCTCGGCCCGAAAGCACGGCGTGCAGGCGGTGAGGCGCAGGGGGAGTTCTTCTTCCGAGAGGATGGATTCGCGCACCAGATTGGTGAGCGGGACTTCGGCGGTGGGGATGAGCCAGAGATTTGCCCGCTCCTTCTCCACACGATCAAGGTACGGAAGAAGAATCTCTGCGTCGGCTTGCTGTCCTGCCTTTATCTTGCCGCTGCCCAAATCAAACAAGAATTTTTCCTCAGCGACGGCGATGTCTTCCTTTGAAAGCGTGCGATGTGCCTTAAACTGATCGTCTTCAAATTTCGGCAGTTGCGCCGTGCCGAACATGGTCTCGTCGCGCACGAGCAGCGGCGGGTTTACTTCGGTATAGCCGTGCTCGCCCGTATGCACGTCGAGGAAGAACTGGCCGAGCGCCCGCTCCAGGCGCGCCAGCGGACCCTTGTTGACCACGAACCGCGCGCCCGAAAGCTTCGCCGCCGTGTCGAAATCCATCATGCCGAGGGCTTCGCCCACCTCGAAATGCTGCTTCGCCGCAAAATCATAGGCGGGCTTGGTGCAGGAGACGCTCTTCTCCACATTGTCGTGCTCGTCCGCGCCGTCGGGCACGCTGTCCAGCGGCACGTTGGGGATGGCGGCAAGCTCGGTGGTGAGCGCGGCGTCCAGCGCTTTTGCTTCCTGCTCCAGGGCTGGAATATCCACCTTCAGCCGGCCGACTTCCTCCATGAGGGCGGCGGCGCGCGCTTCATCCTTCGCGGCCTTGGCCTGGCCGATTTCCTTCGACGCCGCATTGCGGCGGGCGAGCAGGCCTTCCAGCGTGGTGAGCGTGGCCCGGCGTTTCCCGTCGAGCGCCAGCAGTTTGTCGCGCAGGGCAGTCGCTTCCGCCACATCGACGCGGCGGCGCGTTAGGGCCGTGACGAGGGCGTCGGGCTGCTCGCGGACCCATTTGATATCGTGCATGAAACCGGCTCCGCCGCGATACGGCGACGGTGCCCCCGCCCCTTTGGGACGGCGAGCTTCATCCCTCGCCCGAACAGTGTGGGATGCGCCCCTTGGGAGCCTCAGTCCGCCGCTTCGGCCGCCGCTCGGGCCGCCTCGGCCGCGTCCCGCCGCTTCTCGACGATGCGCACCAGATAGACCGAGATCTCGTAGAGAAGCAGCGTCGGGATCGCAAGAGAGAGCTGGCTGATGACATCCGGCGGCGTGAGCACCGCCGCCAGGATGAACACGCCGACGATGGCATAGCGCCGCGCCTTGGTGAGCATCTCGGCCGTCACCACCCCCACCTGCGCCAGCAAGGTGAGAATCACCGGCAGCTGGAAGCAGATGCCGAACGCCAGGATCAGCGTGGTGATGAGCGAGAGATATTCGCTCACCTTCGGCAGCAGCGAGATTTCCGCGCGCCCGTCGCCGCCCGCCTGCTGCATGCCCAGGAAGTAGGTCATGGCCAGCGGCATGGCGACGAAATAGACGAACGCCGCGCCGATCAGGAAGCAGATGGGCGTCGCGATCAGATACGGAACGAAGGCGTTCTTCTCGTGCTTGTAGAGGCCCGGCGCCACGAACATGTAGACCTGCGTCGCCACCACGGGAAACGAGATGAACGCCGCGCCGAACATGCCGAGCTTGATCTGGGTGAACAAAAATTCCTGCGGCGCCGTGTAGATGAGCTTCACGCCCGGCGCGAAGCCGGAGGCGAACTCATAGGGCCACAGCAGGATATTGTAGATCTGCTTCGCCAGCATGAAGCAGATGAAGAAGGCGATCAGGAATGCGATCACCGACTTGATCAGACGCGAGCGCAGCTCGATCAGATGCTCGATGAGCGGCGCCTTCGACGCGTCGATATCGTCCGTGGTCATGCCCGGGGCCCTTCTGTCCGCGTGCCGTCCGTGTCCGAAGACGGCGCGGGCAGCGCCACGGCCTCGACCGGGGGCGCGAGAAGATCGGGCTCGGCGGCGGGGGGCGGTAACGGCACGAGGGGCTCGCTGGAAACGGCGACGGTGGGCGCGGCCTGCGCGGGAAGGGCGATCTGCGCGGTGGCGGCGGTAATCGCAGCCGCCGCGCTCATGGCCGCCGCCTCATGGGGCGAGAGGGTCTTGGCCACCGCGGGGGGATCGAGCGGAGACAGGTCTACCGGCGCGGCCGGCTTGGCCGTGCCCTCGACGGTGGACCGGATCTCCTCGCGGATGCTGCGCAGAGGGTCGAAAACCTCCGACCCGGGGAAGGAGGATTTCGCACTCTCAGTGATATTGCCGATCTCGCTGCGCATGTCGGAGAGGTCGGCTTCCCTAAGGGCATCTTGAAACTGCCCCTGGAACTCGCCCGCCATGCGGCGCAGCTTGGTGACCGTGCGCCCCACGGTGCGCAGAACCGATGGCAATTCCTTGGGCCCGATGACGATCAGCGCAACCACGCCGATCAACATGAGCTCAGACCAGCCGATGTCGAACATGACGGCTCAATGCCTGCGGCTCAGCCGCGGCCTCCTCTTGCGCCCGAATGAAGCCTCAGACGGCCTTCTTCTCTGCCTCGGGTGCAGCCGACGTCTGGTGCGGAATCGGACGCGGCGCTTCCGGCGCGGCAGCCGGCGCCGGCGCGTCATCCTCGGCCAAGCCCTTCTTGAAGGACTTGATACCCTTGGCCACGTCGCCCATCAGGTCGGAGATCTTGCCGCGACCGAACAGGAGGAGCACCACGGCCAGCACGATGATCCAGTGCCAGATGCTCAACGAACCCATAACACTTCCTCCAAAAACGTCGCGCGCAAAGCGCCGATCGCGCGGCTTTGCGCCGCTCACATGACACCGACTCTAGAGCATGTGCCGGTAAAGTTGAACGACTTTTCCCGATCGGAAGCGTCGCTCCGCTCACCTTGCGGCATCCGCCCGGCCTGCGCGCCCCAAAAACGAGCGTTATCCCCCGGAAGCGGCGAAAACAAGGACTTCGGACGGATCCACCATCACGCCCACGTCCCGGCCGGGCACGGCCCCCGGCGGCGCCCGCAGCCGCGCCACCACCGGCCGGTCGCGACCGGCCACCATCACTTCGACGAGATCGAGCTCGCCCAGGAACCGCCGTTCCACCACCCGGCCCCGAATGCCGCAGGGATTGGCGGTGAGCGAAATGCCCTGCGGCCGCACCGCCAGCACGGCCGCGCCGTCCGCCGAACCGCGCGGTGCCGGAAAGCTGCCGAGCGGGCTGTCCACCCATCCGTCCCGCACGGTGGCGTCCATCTCGTTCAGCTCGCAGAAGAAGCGGGCCGCCCCGAGGTCGCGGGGCGCGCGATACAATTCTTCCGGCGGCCCCACCTGCACCAGCTCGCCATTGCGGAGCAGGGCGATGCGGTCGGAGAGGCGCATCGCCTCCTCGGGATCATGGGTGACGATGATGCAGGTGGCGCGCGCATCGCGCAGCACCGCCAGCGTGTCGGCCCGCACCTGGTCGCGCAGGCGCCGGTCGAGACCCGAGAAAGGCTCGTCCAGCAGCAGGATGCCGGGACGCGGGGCAAGCGCCCGTGCCAGCGCCACGCGCTGCTGCTGGCCGCCCGACAATTCGTGGGGATAGGCCCCCGCATAGCGCTCCAGATCCACGCGGGCGAGCGCCCGCAGCGCTTCCCCCTCGGCTTCCGACTTGCGCAGGTCCGACAGGCCGAACATCACGTTCTGCAAATTGGTGAGATGCGGGAACAGCGCATAGTCCTGGAACACCAGCCCGATGCCGCGCCGCTCCGCCGGCACGAAGGCGGACGGCCCCGCCATCTCGATGGTATCGACGCTGATGCGCCCGCTGTCCGGCCGCTCGATGCCCGCTGCCAGGCGCAGCAGCGAGGTCTTGCCGCAGCCGGAATTGCCGAGCAGGCACAGCACCTCGCCGGGCCGCACATGCAAGGTGATGCCGCGCACCGCCTCCACGTCGCCATAGGACAGGCGCACATCCTCGAAGCTCAGGCCCTTGGCGATGGCGGCGGGGGTTCGCTGGCGCACGGTCTTGGTCTCGATATTCATTCCTCGTCCTCGTCGCCCGGCTGTGGCGGCGGTGCAAGGGCGAAGTCGAGAGGGTCGGCCTCCAGCGGCTCTTCGTCCTCGCGCAGCGCGTCATCATCCGACGGCAGCGGAATGGAGAAGCCGGAGGGTATGCGCCCGTCCAGCAGCCCCGCGCCCTTCAGTTCGTCCAGGCCGGGCAGATCCTGCACGCCGTCGAGGCCGAAATGGATCAGAAAGCCGGGCGTGGTTCCATATGTCACGGGGCGGCCCGGTGCCTTGCGGCGACCGCGCAGGCGCACCCAGCCGCTTTCCAGCAGCACGTCCAGCGTGCCCTTGGAGGTGGAGACGCCGCGGATCTCCTCGATTTCCGCCCGCGTCACCGGCTGGTGGTAGGCGATGATGGCGAGCACTTCGATGGCCGCGCGCGAGAGCTTGCGCGGCTCCGGTGCGCCGGCCGCAACGACCGGGGCGAGGTCCGGCGCCGTGCGCAGCATCCAGCCGCCGGCCACCTTCACCACATTCACGCCGTGGCGGGCGTAATCGGCGGTAAGCGCGTCCATGAGGGCGGGAATGTCCGCATCCGCCGGCAGATGCAGGCGCAGCGTGGCGGCGTCCAGCGGCAAGGCGGAGGTGAACAGCAGCGCCTCGATGATCCGCAGGTCGCGCGCAAGCGCCAGCGCCCGCTCGTCCTCGGGACGGGCGTCGAACAGATCGACGCGCGGCGCGGCGCGGTTCATGCCCCGCCCTCCTCCGGCGCCCGGTTGCGCAGCCAGAGCGGGGCGAAGGGCGCATCCTGGCGTATGTCCAATGTCCCGTCCTTCACCATCTCCAGGCTGGCCGAAAAGCTGGAGGCCAGCGCCGTCGCCCGCTGCTCGGGCGTGGCGAGATAGTCTAGCAGGAAGTGGTCGAGACGCATCCAATCGCCGGCAACCCCGCCCAGCAAGCGCTCCAGCCGGGTGCGCGCCTCCGCCAGCGACCAGACCGCGCGGGTCTTCAGTGTGACATAGGAGAGCGCCTGCCTCTGGCGCTGGGCGGCATAAGCGGAAAGCAGATCGTACAGCGTCGCCGTATAGGTCACCGGCTGGTCGCTGCCGCGCGGGCGTTCCGGCACCTCTCTTGGGAACACGTCGCGCCCAAGCCGCTCGCGCGCCATCAGCCGCGCGGCCGCCTGCCGGATGCGCTCCAGATGCCGCAGGCGCCGGGCAAAGGCGGCGGCCATCTCCTCGGCGCTCGGCCCGTCCTCCTGGGGCGGCAGCGGCAGCAGGAGGCGCGATTTGAGATAGGCGAGCCACGCCGCCATCACGAGATAATCGGCGGCCAGTTCCAGCCGCACCTTGCGGGCGGCGTCGATGAAGGCGAGGTATTGGTCCGCCAGCGCCAGGATGGAGAGCCGCGTCAGGTCCACCTTCTGGGTGCGCGCCAGGGCGAGCAGAAGGTCCAGCGGGCCCTCGAAGCCGTCGATGTCCACCACGAAAGCGCCATCCCCGGCCGAGGCGGGAATGTCCTCGGCAAATTCGGGGGTGTCGGAGGCGGTGGACATGGCCTTATCTGGATACTCCCAACAAACTGGCGAGCCGCAGCCGCGCGTCCATCACGTCGAACCGGTCCGACACGACGCGCAGCGCCAGCGCCCGCTCCGCCCGCCCGGCGGCGCGGCCTGCGAGCGGCGGGGCATTCTCCGCCACCTGCTCCATTTCTTCCAGCGTGCCGTTGCAATGCAGGAGCATGTCGCATCCGGCGGCGATGGAGGCGGCGGCGCGCTGCCCCACGCTTCCCGACAGCGCGCCCATGGAAAGGTCGTCGCTCATCACCAGCCCGGAAAAGCCGATGAAGCCGCGGATGATCTCCTCCATCACCACGGGCGAGGTGGTGGCCGGCCGCTCGGCATCCAGCGCCGCATAGACCACATGGGCGGTCATGGCGAGCGGCAGATGGGCGAGCGGGCGGAAGGCGGCGAAATCGGTGCGCTCCAGCTCGGCGCGGTCGGTGTCCACCACCGGCAGGCGCTCGTGGCTGTCCACGCGGGCGCGGCCGTGTCCGGGAATATGCTTCACCACCGGCAGCACGCCGCCATCCAGCAGGCCGTCCGCAGCGGCACGGGCGAGCGCGGCCACCTGCTCGGGCGTCTCGCCATAGGCGCGATTGCCGATGATGCCGTGGCCTTCCGGCAGGCGCAGGTCCGCCACCGGCAGGCAATCCACATCAATGCCGAGGTCGGCGAGATCGGCGGCGATCAGCCGGGAATTGAGGCGCACCGCCTCCAGGCCCAGTTCGCGCTCCCGGGAATAAAGGGTGCCGAACGCTTCGGCCGGCGGATATTCGGGCCAATGCGGCGGGCGCAGGCGCTGAACCCGCCCGCCTTCCTGGTCGATCAGCACCGGCGCGGGCCAGCCGAGCGCATCGCGCGCTTCGGCCACCAGGAGACGCACCTGGTCGGGCGTCTCCACATTGCGCGCGAACAGAATGAGGCCCCAGGGCGCGCGCGCCCGCAGGAAATCGCGCTCCTGCGGCAGAAGGCGGGGGCCGGCGAGCCCGACGATGAAAGCATTCGCGGTCATGGGATCGGCCTATCGGGGCGTCATGCGCGCGTCAAGGCACGGCACGCCCAGGGCCGGACCGACGAAAAAAGGCCGGGACGATGCCCGGCCTGAAGGTGGTTCTTGGAGGAACAGCGTCGGGCGGCCCTGCCTCAGAGGCCGGCCACATATTGGCTCGGGTCCACGGGCTGGGAGCCCTTGCGGATCTCGAAGTGAAGCTGGGGCGTGGAGACGCCGCCGCTCTGGCCCGCCTTGGCGACGATCTGGCCGCGCCGCACGGTATCGCCGCGCTTCACCATCAGTTCGCTGTTGTGGGCATAGGCGGTGACATAACCGTCCGCATGCTTGATGAGCACGAGATTGCCGTAACCCTTCAGTTCGTTGCCGGCATAGGCGACCACGCCATCCTCGGCGGCGCGTACGCCGGTGCCTTCGGGCACCGCGAAATTCACGCCGTCGTTGCGGGTGCCGCCCGGCTTGGGACCGAAGCCGGAGATCACCCGGCCACGCACCGGGGCGCGGAACTGGGGACCGGAACCGGGGGTGCGGGCGGAATCGTCGGCATCATCGGCCGGCGTCACCTTGGCAGCGGTCTCGACCTTGGCCGGAGCGGCAGCGGACGCGACCTTGGCCGGAGCCGGGGCAACGGCAGGCGTTGCTGCGGTGACGACGGGCGCCGGTGCGGCGGGAGCGGCGGCGGGCTTGGCCGCGACAACGGTTTTTGGCGCTGCGGCCGGAGCCGCTGCGGGCGGGGGCACCGCCGCGACGACGCTCGGCTTGGCGGCGGCCGGCGCAGGCCGGATCTGCGCCAGATTGCCGGCGGTTCCCGGCGGCACCACGAGGGTCTGGCCGATCTTGAGCTGCGCATCCGGGGAGAGACCATTGACCTGCGCGAGATGGGCGCGGGTCATGCCATAGCTCTGCGCCACCGAAGTGAGCGTTTCGCCCGAGGTCACCACATGGCTGGCGCCGCGCGCCGCCGTATGGGTCTGCGGCGGGGCGGCGGCATAGGGCGCGGCGCCGTAATTGGGAGCGCCGTACAGCGGCTGACCGCCCGAGGGCGGGGGCGGCGGGGCGGCATAGGCGACCGGAGGCCCGGACGGCGCAATGGGCGCCGAGGCGATGGGCGCGGAATCGACCCGCCCCGTCGGCGCGGCGCCGAGCGAACCCGTCACCTCCGGCGAGCCCTGGCTCGCCATGGGCCCAGGAGTGGAGGAGAAGCGCGCCGAATCCGAGCTGCACCCGGCGAGCGCACCGGAGACGAGCCCGACCATGGCGAGCCGCGCCAAGACGTTTTGTCCCAAGGTTTCGCGGGAAGAAAGCATGTGACCGAACTCGCACGCAACGAACATGCGGCCACTTAAGAGCCCCAGCAGTAAACGGCGCCTTAAGCTCCCGAGCCTTCCTCAGCATTTCCTTCAGTGTGACAATTACGCAACGTCGCTCAGGATTACTCTACCTTCGGAACGGTGGTCAAAAGACGCCCCGTGGAGCCCGCCGTGGACGACAGCTGACCGCCGAGGCTTTCCACCTGCGCGCCGTAATTTTCGCGGGTCGAGGGATCGAGAACCGCCGCCGGGGCGGAGAGCACCACGCCGGCCGCCGTGCCGATGGTCGTCGCCGTTCCGGCGGTGACCTGGATGATGCGGTCGCCCACGCCCTCGCGGCCGTCGGTCATGGTCTGGCCCTCGGCGAGGCGGCCGCCGATCATCTTCACCACTTCCGGGCTCTCGGCGAACTTGCCGTGGTTGAGCTTGTCGTCGGTCTGCAGCTTGGTGAGATCCAGCACCGTGATGTGGTCGCGCTCGAACTCGGTACGGAACGGCTCCTGCTCGGGATCCACCTGCCCGAGGCGCGCCGCCGAGCCCCAGACCTGCTTGGACACCTGAAGGGCGCGATCGTCCTGCGAGACGAAGATGGTGAAGTTGGGCTTGGGATTGCCGAAATCGGAGAATTGGGTGCGGAAGATATCCACATCCACGTCCGGCGCGGCCAACATCACGTTGCGGATCTTCGGCGCGATTCGGCCGTTGCGGATCGCCATCTGGCGCAGCGCTTCCAGGGTCACCCAATTGCCCATGGAATGGGCCAGGATGGAAATCTCGCCCACGTCCGGATCCTTGGCGAGGCCCGCAAGCAGCTTTTCCAGCGCGTCGCGCGAATAGCTGGCGCTCTCGCGATCATAGCCATAGGCGAGCAGACTGCCGCGCGAGGGCCAGGTGAACAGGATCGGCGTCACCGGTGCGTTCGAATCGTGCACGATCTGCGCGAAGCGGAAGACGGCGTCCTCGAAGCGGTTGTTATAGCCGTGGATGAAGATCAGCGCCTGCCGGCGCGGCGTCGTCTTGATGCGCTTGTTGAACCAGTCGAGCGCGGCGCTCTGGGTGAGGACATCGGCACGCAGCGTCACGAAATCGGTGGCGGGATTGCCCGGCACGCTCTTCGGCCATTGCACGTCGCCCACCTTGCGATTGGCGGCAGGGGGAACGGAAACGGCGATTTCGGCGAAGCTGAGCATGGTGCCGCGATCGCCGGAGAACATGTCCAGATTTTTGGCCGGCGCGCGGGTGGTGGCCACCACCATTTCAACCACGCTGGCACCTGGCACGGTATATTCCACCGGCACCAAAATACCGGGCGGGCGACCACCGCATGCAGCCAGCCCGAGACTGAGCGCCGTGGCAAGCACCACGGCGCGACCGCACGATCCGAACCGCATCACGTCCCCTAAACTCCCTCCGCAGCGGGTGCGGAGAGATGTGGATAGAGGAGCAAAGCAGCCGGTGCAATGCACCGCGCTCAGCATTCGTTTACAAAGTCGCGGCTGCCCCAGCGATAAGCGGCACGAATCGCACTGGCATCATCTGCGTCGCCACCAGGCCGGTCCCGCCCTTCACGAAGCGTGTCAGCGTCTGCACTTCATTGGGATCGCCCATGGGGGCAACGAGGATCCCGTCGATCCGCAACTGGTCTACCAAGGCCTGCGGCAGCTCCGCCGTCGCGGCGGTCACGAGGATGCGATCGAAGGGGGCGCGCGCCGGCAGGCCCGTGCGCCCGTCGCCCACGAATGCGGTGACGTTGCGCAATCCCAGCACGTTGAAGCGTACCTGCGCCTCGCTCACGAGCTGGCGATAGCGGTCGATGGTCACCACCTGTCCCGCGAGGTGGGAGAGCACGGCCGCCTGATAGCCCGAGCCGGTGCCGATCTCCAGCACGCTGTGCTGCGCATTCACCGCCAGCGCTTCGGTCATGGCGGCCACCACGCTCGGCTGCGACATGGTCTGTCCGCAGGCGATGGGCAGGGCCACGTCGTCATAGGCGTGCCGGCGCAGGGCCGGATCCACGAACAGCGCGCGCGGCACCAGTTCCATGGCCCGCAATACCGCAAGATCCTGGATGCCCCGGTGGCGCAAGCCGAGCACGAACGAGATGCGCTCCTGCTTCTCGGCGTCGGTATCCGCCATCGCGCCGTCCTGTTCCACAGATTGCTCAGCGGGCATAATACATCACTTTCAAAGACGGCTGGGCGCGGTTTTCGCGCGCCTTCCCGCCAACACCTTGATGGCAGAGGCATTCCCGGCTTCTGGGGAAAATGGGATCTCCTCCGCGGGGTTCAACGCCGCCGGCTGCGGTTAAGTTTCGCCTCCCCCCGTGGTTTGCATGGCGCGCTCTTGCGCACGGCGCGCGGCTCGGCCACTTTCGCCGCGCCATGCGCCCGGCTTTGCTCGATCCCCTTTTTGCGCCGCTCACCAGCCTTTCGGGCATCGGCCCCAAACTGGAAAAGCCGTTCGCCCGCCTGCTGGCGCGCGAGACGCCGCGGGTGATCGACCTGCTATTCCATCTCCCCTCGGGCTATGTGGACCGACGCGCCCGGCCGCGCATCGCGGAGGCCCCGCCCGATAGCGACGTGACGGTCGAGGTGCTGGTGGAAGACCATCAGGCGCCCCCGCCCGGCCGCCGGGCGCCCCATCGCACGCTGGTGAGTGATTCCAGCGGCGATCTGACCGTGGTGCATTTCAACATCGACCGCACCCGCATCGAGCGCCTGCTGCCCGTGGGCGAGACGCGCTGGCTGTGCGGCCGCATCACGCTCTATGACGGCATGCGGCAGATGACCCATCCCGACCGCATCCTCGATGCCGCTGGCCTCGCCAAGCTGCCCCCCATCGAACCCACTTATCCCTTGGTGGAGGGCCTCGCCGCCGGCCACGTGCGCCGGGCGATGGAGGCGGCGCTGGCCCGCATTCCGGATCTGCCGGAGATGATCCCTTTGGACGGGATGCCGACGGACCTGTTCAAGGACGGCCGCTGGCCGAGCTTTCGCGATGCGCTCCACCGCGTGCACCGGCCGGCGGACCTCGCCGAGGCGGCGCCCACCGGCACCGCCTGGCAGCGCCTCGCCTTCGAGGAATTGCTCGCCCATCAGGTCACGCTGGCCCTGGTGCGGGCGCGGCAGATCGAGACCGGTGGGCGGCCGAGCGTTGGCGACGGCCATATCTCCCGCGCCGTGCGAAGCGCCCTGCCCTTCTCCCTCACCGGCGCGCAGGAAACCGCGCTCGCCGCCATCACCGCCGATATCGGCTCGGACAAGCGCATGCTGCGCCTGCTCCAAGGCGATGTCGGCTCGGGCAAGACCGTGGTCGCGCTGCTGGCCGCCGCCGGCGTGATCGAGGCCGGCCGGCAGGCGGCGCTGATGGCGCCCACCGAGATCCTCGCCCGCCAGCATCTGGAAACCATCGCGCCGTTGGCCGCGAAGGCCGGCATCGAAACCGCCATCCTGACCGGCCGGGAAAAGGGGCGTGCCCGCGAGGCGATTCTCGCCGGCCTGCGGGAGGGCCGCATCGGCCTCGTGCTCGGCACCCATGCGCTGATCCAGAACGATGTGGCTTTCGCCGACCTCGCGCTCGCCATCGTCGACGAGCAGCACCGCTTCGGCGTGGAGCAGCGCCTCGCCCTCTCCCGCAAGGGGGAGGCGGTGGACATGCTGCTGATGACCGCAACCCCCATTCCCCGCACGCTGGTGCTCACCCTCTTCGGCGACATGGAGAGTTCCGAGCTGCGGGAGAAGCCGCCCGGGCGCCAGCCCATCGATACGCGCTCGGTCTCCATCGAGCGGCTCGACGAGGTGGTGGCCGCCGTGGGGCGCGCGCTCATGCAGGGGGCGCAATGCTATTGGATCTGTCCGCTGGTGGAGGAGAGCGACGTTTCCGACCTCGCCGCCGCCAGCGAACGCCACGAGAGCCTGCAGCATTATTTCGGCGACAAGGCCGGCCTCGTCCACGGCCGCCTCTCGGGCGCGCAGAAGGATGCGGTGATGGCCCGCTTCGCCAGCGGAGAAACGCGCATTCTGGTCGCCACCACGGTGGTGGAAGTGGGCGTGAACGTGCCGAACGCCACCATCATGGTGATCGAGCATGCCGAGCGCTTCGGCCTCGCCCAATTGCACCAGCTGCGCGGGCGCGTGGGACGCGGCGACAAGGCCTCCACTTGCCTGCTGCTCTATCGCGGTCCTTTAAGCGAAACCGCCAAGGCCCGCCTCGCGATTCTGCGCGAGAGCGAGGACGGGTTTGCCATCGCGGAAGAGGATCTGCGCCTGCGCGGCGAGGGCGACGTGCTCGGCACCCGGCAGAGCGGCTTTCCTGGATTCGCGCTCGCCCGCCTGGATGTGCACGCGGCCCTGGTGCCCAAGGCGCGGGAGGTGGCCGCGCGCATCGTCGGCGCCGACCCCACCCTCGGCGGAGCGCAGAGCGCCGCGGTGCGCATGATGCTGTATCTCCACGAGCGCGACGCCGCGATGCGCTTGCTCTCGGCGGGTTGAAGGACGATGGTCCCGCCCGACATGCCAGCCGCACCTTCCCCCGATCCGCGCTCGCGCCCCGCCGATTTGCGCGCCCTGCTCCTGCACCGGGCCATTTTCGCGGCGGGCTGCGTGTTTCTCACCCTCGGCGCCATCGGCATGGTCGTGCCCATGATGCCGGGCACGGTGTTCCTGATTCTCGCCGCCTGGTGCTTCGCCCGCACCTCGCCGCGATTCGAGGCGTGGCTTCTCAACCACCGCTATCTCGGCCCGAGCGTCGCCCGCTGGCAGGAGACCGGCGCCATTCCCTGGCCGGTGAAGCTGCTGGCGCTTACCAGCTTCATCGGCACCTGGAGCGCGTCCTGGTATGTGGGCGCGCCGATGGTGGTGCTGATCGGGCTGGGAATCTTCTTCGCCGTGCTGGCGCTCTTCATGGTGACCCGGCCCTCGCGGTGAGGCTGCGGCCGGTCTTTGAGCCGGCCCGCGTGCCACCCGCCCGCCTCACTCCACCGTGACGGACTTCGCCAGATTGCGCGGCTGGTCCACGTCCGTGCCCATGATCACCGCCGTATGGTAGGCGATGAGCTGGACCGGGATGGAATAGACCAGCGGCCCCACGGTTGCCGGCATCTCCGGCAGGATCAGCTTCTGGATCGCATCCACATTCGCCTGCGCGGCGCCGGCCGGGTCGGTGACGAGGATGATCCTGCCGCCACGGGCCGCGACCTCCTCCATGTTGGAGACGGTCTTGTCGAAGATGCGGTCGGACGGGGCGATCACCACCACCGGCATCTTCTCGTCGATCAGCGCGATGGGCCCATGCTTCAGTTCGCCGCCGGCATAGCCCTCGGCGTGGATGTAGGAGATTTCCTTCAACTTCAGCGCGCCCTCCAGGGCCAGCGGATAATTGGTGCCGCGGCCGAGATAGAGCACGTCCTGCGCCTTGGAGAGGGTGCGGGCGAGCACCTCGATCTCGGGGCTCAGCTTGAGCGCTTCGGTCATCAGGCGCGGCACTTCCATCATGGCGCGCACCAGGCGATGCTCGTCCTCAAGCGAAAGGTTGCCCTTCGCGCGGCCGGTCGCCACCGCGAGGCACAAAAGCGTCGCCAGCTGGCAGGTGAAGGCCTTGGTGGAGGCGACGCCGATTTCCGGCCCGGCGAGAATCGGCAGCACCACGTCCGCCTCGCGGGCGATGGTCGAAGTGGGCACGTTCACCACCGCAACCACCTTCTGCCCGCACTCCTTGGCATAGCGCAGGGACGCGAGCGTATCGGCGGTCTCGCCCGATTGGGAGATGACGATGGTCACGCCGCCCGGGGGCAAGGGGGTTTCGCGATAGCGGAATTCGGAGGCGATGTCGGTGCTCACCGGAATGCGGGCGAATCGCTCGAACCAATATTCGGCGACCGCGCCGGCATACAGCGCCGTGCCGCAGGCGGTGATCGAGATATGGCTGATGTCGGCGAGCGCGAACGGCAGCTCGGGCAGGCACACCACCTCCTCGGCGATGTCCACATAATGGCTGAAGGTGTGGGCGATAACCTCGGGCTGCTCGTAGATTTCCTTCGCCATGAAATGGCGATGGTTGCCCTTGTCCACCACCAGCGTGCCGGCGGCGACCTTCTGGACCGCGCGCTGCACGATCGCCCCGCGCTCGTTGCGGATCTCGACGCCGCCGCGATGCAGGATCGCCCAGTCCCCTTCTTCCAGGTAGGAGACGGTGTCGGTGAACGGGCCGAGCGCGATCGCGTCGGAGCCGAGGAACATCTCGCCCTCGCCATAGCCGATGGCGAGCGGCGAGCCGCGCCGGGCCGCGATCATCAGATCGTCGAAGCCGTCGAACACGAAGGCGAGCGCGAACGCACCCTTCAGGCGCGGCAGCACCGCGCCCACCGCGCTCACCGGGTCCAGGCCCGCCAGCAGTTCGCGATCCACGAGCTGGGCGACCACTTCGGTGTCCGTGTCGCTCTTGAAGGTGATGCCGCGGCCGATCAGCTCTTCCTTCAGCTCGCGGAAATTCTCGATGATGCCATTGTGCACCGCAGCAACGCGCTTGGTGGCGTGGGGATGGGCATTGCGCTCGGAGGGCTTGCCGTGGGTCGCCCAGCGGGTGTGGCCGATGCCGGTGTGGCCGTGCAGCGGGTGGCGGTCCAGCTTCTTCTCGAGGTTCCGCAGCTTCCCTTCGGCGCGGCACAGCGTGAGATGATTGTCTTCCAGGGTCGCGATGCCGGCGGAATCATAGCCGCGATATTCGAGGCGGCGGAGGGATTCCACCAGGTTTTCCGCCACGGGCGTTTTACCAAGAATGCCGACGATGCCGCACATGACCGATTGCGCTCCGTAAGTGTCACACCCGAGGCCGGTTAAAGCCTGCTTCGCCGCGCTCCGCCAGCCTGCGTGGCGCGGTGCAGCATCACTTCCTCTTTCGCTTCCTGACCGCGTCTCGCCGGCGGGCGGCGCGATCAGCCCTTGTGCTTGGCGCGGTCGCGGAATTCCGGCGCCCAGCCGGGCTTCACCACCTGCCGCCCGCGGGCGATCGCCAGCGCATCGTCCGGCACGTCGTCCGTAATGACCGAGCCGGTGCCCACATAGGCTCCCGCACCCACGGTCACCGGCGCCACCAGCGCCGAATGCACGCCGATGAAGGCGCCCGCGCCGATCTCCGTCCGCGATTTGGTGAAGCCGTCGTAATTGCAGGTGATGGTGCCGGCGCCGAGATTGCTGTTCGCGCCCACATGGGCGTCGCCCACGTATGAGAGATGGTTGACCTTAACACCACGTTCAAGGTGGGCGGCCTTGGTCTCGACGAAGTTGCCGATGCGCACCCCGGTATCGAGCCGCGTGCCCGGCCGCAGCCGCGCATAGGGGCCGATGGTGACGCCGCTTTCCAGGTGCGCTCCTTCCAGATGGCAGAAGGAATGGATCACCACGTCGTTGCCGACGCTCACCCCCGGGCCGAACACCACGTGCGGCTCCACGACCACGTCGCGGCCAAGCTCGGTGTCGGCGCTGAAGAACACGGTTTCGGGGGCGACCAGGGTGGCACCGCCCGCCATGGCGGCCAGCCGAAGCCGCTTCTGCATGATGGCTTCCGCCTCGGCCAGCTGGATGCGGCTGTTGACGCCCGCCACGTCCTCCGCCTCGCCCTCAGCGGCGATCGTGGCGTGGCCCTCACCGCGGGCGATCTCCACCGCGTCGGTGAGATAATATTCGCCCTTGGCGTTGTCGTTGCCGATGCGGTCCAGCAGGTCCAGGGCAAGGGCGCCGGAGAGCGCCATTAGCCCGGCATTGCAGAAATCGATCTGCCGTTCGCTGGGGCTCGCATCCTTCTCCTCGCGGATGGCGAGCAATTCGCCGCCATGGGTGATGAGGCGGCCATAGCCGGTGGGATCGGCGGCATAAAAGCCCAGCGCCACGACGGCGGCGCCGCTGGCGAGAGGCGCCCGCAGGGCGAGCAGGGTCTGAGGCCGCACGAGCGGCGTGTCGGCATAGAGCACCAGCACATCGTCCACCGGCTGCTCCAGCGCCGCGCGGGCGGCGAGCACGGCATGGGCGGTGCCGAGCCGCTCTTCCTGGAGAAACACCTGGGCATGGGGGGCGATGCGATGGGCCTCCTCGGCCACATCGGCGCGGCCGGGACCGACCACCACGGCGACGCGCGTCGCGCCGGCCCCGCGGGTGGCTTCCAGCACATGGTGCAACATGGTGCGGCCCGCGATCTTATGGAGCACCTTGGGCACGCGCGATGCCATCCGCGTGCCTTCGCCGGCAGCCAGAATCACGACAAGAAGACTGCGTTCGCTCATGGGAATCCTCGCGCCACGACCAACGCGGCCCTTCTAGAGCGAAAACGGCATCCTTGTCGCCATCCGATCTCGCCGTCACGCCAGGGTCCGCGCCGGCTTGAGAATATGATGGAAGCTAAACCTTAAGCGGAAGTGAGGGCGAAGCGCCCTGCGAACGAAACGATCGCAGCCGGGAGCGGCGGGCGTATTCGCCGCAGGCCCGGGGGTGCCTTGCGGGTCCGTCGCGCCGGAAGGCGGCTGCGAGGACCAAAGGGCGGCCTTGGGAGTTGTCTCGCGGCGGGGATGATGCCATCTGGCAGGGACACCATTGCAGGACGCCGCTTATGGATACCGCCACAGACCGCAGCTTCCGCCCCGGACCGCGCGCCATGAACTGGTTGATCGCGATCGGCATGGGCGCCACCGGCTGGGCGATCTATGTGCGTTATCTGATTATCGAGCCGTCCACGGTGGGCCTCGCCTGCGATGCCGGGCTGGCCACCTTCCAATGCAAGCTGCGCGCGGCGACCATCGCCCTGTTCGGATGGTCGGTATTCGGCGGCATCGCCCTTGCCGCGGCGCTGGTGCAGCTCTGGAGGCCGCGCCTTGTCACCTTCGCCATCGGCATCGCGTTCGCCGGGATCGCGCTGGTGCTCTACAACAATATCGCCGGGGCGATCGCGGCGATGCTCCTCATCCTGTCGCTCGCGCGGCCCGGACCCGCCACAGCGTAACGGCGAGCGCCAGGCAGATCAGGCCGAACCACAGTGCCTGCCAGTTCTGCAGCGTCTCGTTGAGCGGCACGAATAGTCCCGCAACCACGAGCCACCAGAAGGCCGTGCGCTCCGCCATGCCCGCCCCCGCCCCGGCCGGCAGGCGCAGCAAAGCGAATATGGTGAGCGCCGCCGCGACCGGGGTCAGCGCATTGATCGGGAAGTCCTTATAGCGCGGGTCGAACACCAGTTCGAACGCCGCCTCGCCGATGGCGAGCACGCCGAGCGCGAGAATCGCCGCGGCACCCACCGCAAAGCAATCCGCCTGCCGACGCCGCACGCCATCGAGCACGGTGGCGAGCGCGGGCAGCCGCACACCTGCGCCGATCGCGGCCGGGATCACCGCCACCGCCGCGAGCGACACCGCGACGAAGGCGAGATTGCGGGTCCAGCCGATCCAGCCCAGACTCTCCAGCGGCAGCGCCGCGAGCGCCGGCCCGAAGGTGGCTCCGCCCGCGAACGCGATCAGGGAAACCGCCAGCCAGTCGCGGGGGCGCACGGTCTTGGCCCGCTTTTTCGCGCCATACAGCGCCGCTCCGAAGGCCAGCATCACCATCACCACCCCGGCCACCGCCTGGGCGCGCCAGAAGGGGTGATTCACCACCGGCTCGCCCCAATGGAATTTGGGCTCGCGGGTCCCGGCGTCGATCAGCCCCCAATGCCCGCCCACCGTGCCCTCGTTCGCCCGCTTCCAAGGCTGGTCGAAGGCTTCGATGACATTGACCCGATAGCCCTTCTCCTTCGCCAGCTTCAGCAATTCATGCATCACCAGCGCCTGCTCGGACGGAGCCGGCAAGGCGCCTTCGCGCATGCGCCCGGCGCTCGGCCAGCCGGTCTCGCCGATCAGGATCTCCTTGCCGGGAAACATCTTGGCCACGTGCTGTCGGGTTTCATCGATATGCCGCGCCGCCTGGTCGGCCGCCACCGGCAGATCCTCCCAATAGGGCAGGATATGGACGGTGATGAAATCCACGTCCGCCGCGAGCGCCGGCGCGCGCTCCCAGAACTCCCAGACGTCGGCATAGGTAACGGGGGTTGCACCGACGCGAGATTTCACCTCACGAAGAATGGCGGAGATGTCGGAGGAGGACAGTTCGCCCCGCAGCATCACTTCATTGCCGACGATCACCCCCTGGATCACATCGGGATATTGCTGCGCCAGCTTCACGCCGGATTCGATCTCGATCCGGTTCTTCGGCCGTTCGGAGCCGAGCCAGATGCCCTGGAACATCTTGAGCCCATGCTTGCGGGCGAGCGGGGCGACCTTGTCGAGCCCCATCTCCACTGAATAAGTCCGCACGCAATCGGTGATCTTGGCCAATTGTGCCAGATCCTCGTCGATCTGCTGCTCGGGGATCACCAGACCTTTGATCAGCGGCGATTGTCCCTCGCGGAACGGCGCATACGACACGCATTGCAGTTTTTCGCCAGCCGCCAACGGAGAGGGCGGCATCGCCACCGGCCGCCCCATAACATAGGCCAGCCCCACGACGGCGACGCCCACCACAAGTGCCAGCATGAGCGGCAACCGCAAAGACGATGTCATGAAATCTCCCGGGGGTGGGGCGGCGGCGCGTGCCCAGCGACATAAAGCTTCGCGAGAACCATGTGAAGCCATTGCGGTGCAACCAGGGCAGGGATGCCCCGTCCACAGCGCGAAGATGCCCGGCGACTTGTTTCCGAGGCGTCCTCATGCTGACAAATTCCCGACATTCTCCTAAGGTGCACCCGCGGATCGTCTTCCGCCCTTCAGCCTTCGAACCCAATGGCCAATATGGACCGTTTCCGTCTCACGCTCCTCGCGGGCGCTCTGTTTCTCGCGTTCGCCGGTCCGGTTTCCGCCCAATCCCAGGGAACCGACCAGAAGCCCGCAACCCCGGCCGAGCAGATCACGCCGGAGCAGCAGGCGGCGCGTGATGCGCAGCGCCGGTCCGTGGAAGAATTCACGGAAGCTTCGAAACTGCCCGGCAATGCCGGATTGCCGGAATGTGTTTGGACGGGGCGGCGCATTGCCGCGCTGCTCTGGCGCGACGATATCGACACCGCGCGCCGCCACCTGGACATGTACGAGCGCTTCGGTTGCCCGACCGAGCATCTCAAACTCGCGTTCCGGTGCCTGGTGCGCCAGGGCAACATCGATCAAAAAGCGCAAGAGCGTTTGGGCGCCCGGGTCCATCAATGTTGGGTTAATCCCGACTATGTTGCTGCACCAGCGCAATAATTAGATCACCCGGCGGCCTTGGCGCCGCCCAGTGCCCGCCATACTTCCCATTTACCTCTTGATTTGAGAGGTTTAGTGTCTCGGTGCGGTGCCGCGTAAAAGGCACTGCCGACCTAGGGGCAGGTCGAAAGGGTGCTCCGTAGCTTAAGATCAGGAACCGATATCTTAAGCCTGCGTTAACGGTTCGATTTCCCTTTCGAGTGGGTCTCCGCCAATGCGTCCCGGCCTTGCTGCTGCTGCAGCCATCATCACGGTTGTGATCGGATTTCACGCCGCGATCTGGTATTCCGTGCGTCCGGAAGTTCACGCTCCGGGCGTCACGGAGCGCTTTTCGAGCCTGTCCTTCGCACCCTATAGCCGAGACGTCCGCCACCCCGACAAGGGTCCGCCGGTGACGGCGGAACAGATTCGTTCCGATGTGAATGCGGTGGCCGACTACACGCGCGCCATCCGCACCTATTCCTCCACCATGGGCCTCGAACTGATCCCGGCCATTGCCGCGGAACGCGGGCTGAAGGTGACGGTCGGCGCCTGGATCGACAAGGACGAGACCCGCAACGCCAAGGAAATCCGCGCGGCGGTCGACCTCACGAAGCGCAATCCCAACGTCGAAGGTCTGGTGATCGGCAACGAGACCATCTTCCGCGGTGAAAAGAGCGCCGCCGAGATGGCCGAGCTGATCCGCAAGGTGAAGCGGGAAACCAATACCCCCGTCACCACCGGCGAAATCTGGAACGTCTGGCTCGACCATCCCGAGCTGGTGTCGGCGGTGGATTATATCGCCGCGCACATTCTCCCCTATTGGGAAGGCGTCAGCGCCGAGCAGGTCGTGGACCGCTCCATCGACATCTACAATCGTCTGCGCGCCGCCTATCCCGGCAAGCGCATCGTCATCGCCGAGTTCGGCTGGCCGAGCGCCGGCTTCAACCGCGACGGGGCGGTGCCGGGCGAGCTCGCCCAGGCGAACGTCATCCGCACCTTCACGGCGCGCGCCGAAGCCATGGGCATCGAATACAACATCATCGAGGCCTTTGACGCGCCCTGGAAGAGCTTCGAAGGCTCGGTGGGCCAGTATTGGGGTGTGTTCGACGCCAACCGGCATCTGAAATTCCCGCTCACCGGCCCGATCGTTCCCAACACGTTCAACCAGACCGCGATCCTCGCCCTGTTGCTCGGGCTGGTATTCTCGCTGCCCATGCTGCGCGCCTCGCAGACCGTGACGGTCTCGCAGGGCGCCGTCCTGGCAGCCGCCGCCAATGGCGTCGGCGCCTGGGTCGCCTTGGTGTTCAACCATTGGGCCACGCACTATGTGACCGGCGGCAATTACGTGACGCTGCTGCTCTCCGTCGTGTTGCTGGTGCCGCTCGTGATCGTGCTGCTCTACCGCATCGAGGAGCTTGCGGCCGTCGCCTTCGGCCCTGCCCCCTCGCGCCTGATCGAGGCCCGTCCGGCCGCCACGCTCTCGCGCTACCCGAAGGTGTCGATCCACATTCCCGCCTATCGCGAACCCCCGGAGATGCTCAAGCAGACCCTGGATGCGGTGGCGCGGCTCGATTATCCCAATCTTGAATGCGTGGTCGCGCTCAACAACACGCCCGACCCGGCGATGGTGGAGCCGATCCGCGCCCATTGCGCCACGCTCGGCGAGCGCTTCAAATTCCTGAACCTCGAGAAGATCAGCGGCTTCAAGGCCGGCGCCCTGCGCATCGCGCTGGAGCACACCGCTCCCGACGCCGAGATCATCGGCGTGATCGACGCCGATTATGTGGTCGCGCCCAATTGGCTGAAGGATCTGGTGCCGGTGTTCGAGGATCCCACCGTGGGTCTCGTGCAGGCGCCGCAGGATCACCGCGACGGGCATCTCAGCCCGATGCATGAGGCCATGAACGCGGAATATGCCGGCTTCTTCGATGTCGGCATGGTCCAGCGCAACGAGGACGACGCCATCGTCGTGCACGGCACCATGTGCCTGGTGCGGCGCGCGGCCATGATGGAGGCCGGCTCCTGGTCGTCCGACACCATCTGCGAGGATACCGACCTCGGCCTCACCATCGCCGAGAACGGCTGGAAGACCCATTACACCCGCACCCGCTACGGCTGGGGCCTGCTGCCCGACACGTTCGAGGCGTTCAAGAAGCAGCGTCACCGCTGGGCTTACGGCGGCTTCCAGATCATTCGCAAGCACTGGTCGCGCTTCCTGCCGGCCCGCTCACGCCTGACCACGGCGCAGCGCCGACACTTCCTGCTCGGCTGGGTGGCCTGGCTTGGCGCGGAATCGGTCGGTGCCCTCGCGGCGATCCTCTCGCTGGCGTTCGTGCCGTTCGTGTTCGCCTTCGGCATCGCCGTTCCGGCGCACATCCTCACCCTGCCGATCATCGCCACCTTCGTGGTCTATGTGCTGCACTTCATCGCCATGTACCGCATGCGCGTCGCCACCACGCCCTTGCGCATGCTGGGCGCGGCGATCGCGGCCATGGCGGTGCAGTTCACGGTCGCCAAGGCGGTGTTCGACGGCTTCCGCTACAAGGACCTCGCCTTTGCCCGCACGGCCAAGGGCGGTGGCTGGCTCTCGGGCGCCGCGCGCTCCTTCCCGGCCCTGCCGGAAGCCGTGGTCGGCGGCTTGCTGCTGGGATCGGGCGTGACCTTGCACATGACCAACTGGCATGTGGTGCGCGAAGTCGATCTCTACGCCCTCGCCCTGGTGGTCCAGAGCCTTCCGTTCGTCGCGGCGGCCCTCATCGGCCTCGGCGAAGCCTCGCGGCTGAATGATTTCGCCACCTGGCGCGCCATGCGGACCCGTATCGCGACCGTCGCACGCCGCCTGCCGGCGACGCGGCCGCGGGCCGTGGCCGACTGAGCCATCAGACCCGTTTCGATCGAACGCCCGGCCACGCGCCGGGCGTTTTCGTTTGTGCCCTACCCGCCCCGTTTGAACCATTGATACCGCCATTTTTCCCGCGTCGCGGCAGATCATTCTCAGATCGGATGTGAAAAATCGGCCGCCACAGGCACAATGGAATCCAGGCGCAGCAACGGGTTTCGTGCCACTTCACCGCGTGTTGCGCCCAATGCGGGCATGGTCACGCTTGCGGCAAAATTGGGGAGGGTTTACGACTGCGCGCCAGACCCTTCGCATCCGCGAAGGTGGTACCATTTCCCCGCTTACAGATGGGAGACTTTATGGACGCCACCACCAAAACCGCAGGTTCAGCCGCCAAGCTGACAGTGGGTGAGAAGAGCTGGGACCTGCCGATCAACGGCGGAACCATCGGCCCCTCGGTCGTCGACATCTCCAAGCTGTATGGCCAGACCGGGATGTTCACCTACGATCCCGGCTTTACCTCCACGGCGTCGTGCGAGAGCAAGATCACCTATATCGACGGCGACGAGGGCGTTCTGCTCTATCGCGGCTATCCCATCGAGCAGATCGCCGAGGGCGGCGACTTCCTCGAGACCTGCTATCTCCTGCTCTATGGCGAACTGCCCACCGCCGCGCAGAAGGCGGACTTCGATTATTCCGTGACCCGTCACACGATGGTTCACGAGCAGATGACCCGGTTCTTCCAGGGCTTCCGCCGCGACGCCCACCCCATGGCCATCATGGTGGCCTCGGTCGGCGCGCTCTCCGCCTTCTATCACGACTCGACCGACATCTCGGACCCGCAGCAGCGCCTGATCGCGTCGATCCGCATGATCGCGAAGATCCCGACCCTCGCTGCCATGGCCTATAAATACTCCATCGGCCAGCCCTTCGTGTATCCCCAGAACTCCCTGGACTACACCTCCAACTTCCTGAACATGTGCTTCGCCGTACCGTGCGAGGACTATAAGGTGAGCCCGACGCTCGCCCGCGCCATGGACCGGATCTTCATCCTCCATGCCGACCACGAGCAGAACGCCTCCACCTCCACCGTGCGTCTCGCCGGCTCCTCGGGCGCCAATCCCTTCGCCTGTATCGCCGCCGGCATCGCCTGCCTGTGGGGACCCGCCCATGGCGGCGCGAACGAAGCCGCGCTCAAGATGCTCACGGAGATCGGCCGCCCCGAGCGCATTCCGGAATTCGTGAACCGCGCCAAGGACAAGAACGATCCGTTCCGCCTCATGGGCTTCGGCCACCGGGTCTATAAGAATTACGACCCGCGCGCGAAGATCATGCAGCAGACCTGCCATGAGGTTCTCGCCGAGCTCGGCATCAAGGACGATCCGCTGCTGGACGTGGCCGTGGAGTTGGAGCGCGTGGCGCTGCACGATGAATATTTCATCGAGAAGAAGCTCTATCCGAACATCGATTTCTATTCCGGCATCACCCTGAAGGCGATGGGCTTCCCCACCACCATGTTCACGGTGCTGTTCGCGGTCGCCCGCACGGTCGGCTGGATCGGCCAGTGGAAGGAAATGATCGAGGATCCGGGCCAGCGCATCGGCCGTCCCCGCCAGCTCTACACCGGCGCCGAGCGCCGCGACTATGTGCCGATGGCCAAGCGCAAATAAGACTCGTGACTCACGGCGCCGGCTTCCGCCGGTGCTTTGATCCCATCGAAACGCGGCCGAAAGGCCGCGTTTTTTGTTTCAGGACCCAACAGGCAGAATCCCAGGAGCCGGGCCGCTTTGGCGGGACCGGGGACGATGCGCGCGCTCACAGAAGCGCGCTCACAGAAGCGCGCTCGCGCAGACGGTCTTGTGCGAAAGGCGCGTCAGCGCGGGGCCGCAGCCGTGGCGAGCACCACCCGCGCGGCACGCAGGCTCGGGGCTTCGTCCTGGGTGCCAAATATATCGTCGAGCCGCGCGAACGCCTCGATCTGCCGGTCCCGGTCCGCGCCGTCGTTCAGCAGCCGGTTCAGCGCCCGCGAGAGCCGCTCCGGCGTGCAATCGTGCTGAAGGAATTCCGGCACCACATTCTCTCCGAGAATGAGATTGGGCAGGATAACGCTCGGCAGCTTGAGGATGTAAGGCGCGATCACGGCTTCCCATTGCGCCACCTTATAGGCCGCCACCGTCGGGACACCGGACAGCGCCAGTTCCAGCGTCACCGTTCCCGAAGCGGCGAGCGCCGCCCGCGCCATGCGGAAGGCCGCATATTTCTCCTCCGCGTCGGTCACGATGCGTGCGTGCACCGGCCAATCGGCGACCTGCGCCTCCACCAGGGGCAGCAGGCGCGGGAGCGTTGGCAGCACGATATCGAGCGGGCGCTGGCTCGCGAGATGGCCAAGCGCCTGGCCGAACACGGCGCCCAACCGCTCCACCTCGCTGCGCCGGCTGCCCGGCAGCACCAGCACCAGGGGGGGCTCGTGCGCGGGGCGCACCTGCTGCGCCGCGCTCGCCCGCAATTCGGCCAGCCGCTCCAGCAAAGGATGGCCCACATATGTGGTCGGCGGCCCGCCGAGGCGCAAATGCACATCCGGCTCGAACGGCAGCAAAGCCATCAGATGGTCGAAGGACGGCCGCATGGCCTTCGCCCGGCCCGGCCGCCACGCCCACACCGTGGGCGAGACATATTTCACGATGGGAATCTGCGGGTTGCGCCGCCGCACGCGCGCCGCCACGCGGTGGGTGAAGTCCGGCGCATCCACCAGCACCAGCACGTCCGGCGGCGCCGCGCAGATGGCGTCGACCGTCTCGCGCAGGCGCTTGAGAATCGTGGGCAGCTTGCCGATCACCTGGCCGAAGCCGATCGCCGTGAGATCGTCCATGGCAAACAGGCTGGTCAGCCCGGCCTGCTGCATGCGCACCCCGCCGACGCCCGTGAACACGACGCCCTCCGGCGCGAGCTGGCGCAGCCCGGCCATGATGGCGCCGCCGAGCATGTCGCCGGATTCCTCGCCCGCCAGGATGAACACGCGCAACGGACGAGCCGGCAGGCCGGTGCTCACGCCTGCCCCCGCGGCGCCACGCCGAGCACGAACAGCCCCGCCGCATCCGCGGCTCGCACCAATTCCTGAGGATCGGGCACGATGACCCCTCCGGCCTCGAAGGCAATGCCGGCGAGGCCCGCCCTCGCGGCGCAGGTAACGGTCGACGGGCCCAGCGACGGCAGGTCCACGCGCCGGTCCTGATCCGGCTTGGGCGCCTTCACGAGGACGCCGGCGCGCATGGGAAAGCGCAGGCGTCCGCTGGTGCGCAGGGCCTCATAGCGCGCGAGCACGGCATCCGTTCCTTCCGCAGCTTCCACGGCGGCGACGAAGCCGTTCACCACGATCACCCCCTGCCCCACATCGAACGGGCCGAGCGTGCGCACCACCGACAGGCCGAGCGTGATATCCGCTTGCTGCTCGGCGCTCGGCTGCACGTGGCCCAGCACGCCCTCGGGCAGCAGCAGCCCCGGCACCGCCTCGTGCGCGCCGATGAGGTGAAAGCCCTGCTCCGCCACAAGACCAAGCACGCCGGACAGCAGGTGATTGTCGCCACCGCGCAGCAGCCGGGCGATGCGCGGCAGCAGGCGGATGGTGGTCCAGTCCAGCCCCAGATCAGAGAGGCGCGGCCGCGTGAGCGTTCCCACCATCACCACATCGCGGACACCGCGCGCCCGCGCCACGGCGGAGACGCTGCCGAGCGAGCCCAGGCGGAACCAATGATGGGGATAGCGCTCCAGAGCGGGATCGGCGAAGCCTTTCATCAGCAGCAGCAGAACATCCCGCCCCTGGGCCCGCACCGCTTCGGCAACCGCGGCCGGGAAAGCACCGCCGCCGGCGACGATGGCCAGTGGCCCCTCCGGTGCACGGTCCGTGGCGCCCGGGCCGTGTGCGCCGTCGGCCGGGCCCAATCCCTGCGCCGCAAGCCCTTGCTGTGCCGGCACGGGGGTCACCGAGTCATTCCTCGTGTACGACGCCGCGCGCGGGCTGGCAGAGCGAGCGGTTCTTGCCCGCATCGATAAATTCCACGATTTCGCGCGCGAATTGCGAGCTCTCGGTCTGCTCGCGCAGGCGCGCGAGGCGATCGGCAAAAACGCCCGCCCCGAAGAACAGGTCGCGATAGGCGGCGCGCGCGGCGTGCAGGTCCGCCCGCGTGAACCCGCGCCGCTTCATGCCGATGGTGTTGAGGCCCACCAGGCGCCCGGCCTGGCCGAGCACATAGGCGTACGGGATCACGTCCTCACGCACGCCGGTGATGCCGCTGACCATCACCTGCGCCCCGATGCGGGTGTATTGATGCACCGCGCACAGGCCGCCGAGAAACACGTGGTCGCCGACATCCACATGCCCGCCGAGGGTGGCGTTATTGGCGAAGATCACATGGTTTCCGACGTTGCAATCATGCCCCACATGGGCGGCGGTCATCAGCATGCAGCCATCGCCGATGCGTGTGACGCCGCGCCCGCCGGCGGTGCCGATATTGGCCGTGGCATGCTCGCGGATGACGCAATCCATGCCGATGGTCAGCGCGGTGCGCTCGCCCTTATAATGCACCGACTGCGGCGGCGTGCCGAGCGAGGCGAAGGGATAGACTTCCGTGCGTGCGCCGATGGTGGTCTGGCCCTGCACATTCACATGGGAGATCAGCCGCACCCCGGCATGAAGAGTGACATCCGGGCCGACCGTGCAGAACGGGCCGATATGGACATCGTCGGCGAGAATGGCGCCGTCGGAAACACGCGCGAGAGGGTCGATCAGGGGCACATCAGAATCCGGTAATCATCGCGCCAAGGCGCGCCTCGGCGACAAGTTCGCCGCCCACCTTCGCCTCGCCGCGATACCACCACATGTTGCGACGACGCGAGATTTTGGTCATGTGATATTCGAGCACGTCTCCCGGCACCACGGGACGGCGGAACTTGGCCTCGTCGATGGTCATGAAATAGACCAGAGGCGGCGGCAGGTCCGCCGGCCGCTCGGGCTTGGAGAGAATGCAGATCACGCCCGCCGTCTGCGCCATGCCCTCGATGATGAGGACCCCGGGCATGACCGGATTGCCGGGAAAATGGCCCTGGAAATGCGGCTCGTTGACCGTGACGTTCTTCACCCCGACGCAGGAATTGTCGCTGTCGATGCGTTCCACCCGGTCCACCAGCAGGAACGGGTAGCGGTGCGGCAGGCATTGCAGGATCTTCTGAAGGTCGGCGCTCGCAAGCACCTTGCTTTCGGCGTTTGCGGCATCGGCCGAGAGCGCCTCGGGGCTGCTGCTGGCTTCGCTCATTTCTCCCCCCCTTCATCGCTGCGACGGGCGCTTGCTTGCCCCAGTTTCTTCAGCGCGGTCAATTCCCTAAACCATTCGCGCACGGGTTTTGCGGGCGACCCGCCCCAGCGCACGCCCGGCGGCACGTCGTCCTTCACATTGGAGGAGGCCGCGATCTGGGCCGCATCCCCGATGCGGACGTGGCCGATGACGCCCACCTGGCCGCCCAGCATGACGAAATCGCCCAGCGTGGTGCTGCCGGAAATGCCGGTCTGCGAAACGATAACGCAATGGCGGCCGATCACCACGTTATGGGCGATCTGCACGAGATTATCGATCTTGGTGCCCTCGCCGATCACGGTGTCGCGCAGGGCGCCGCGGTCGATGGTGGTGCCGGCACCGATCTCCACATCGTCCTGGATCACGACCCGGCCGATCTGCGGCACCTTGAGATGGCCGCGCGGGCTCGGCTGGTAGCCGAAACCGTCCTGGCCGATCCGCACTCCGCTGTGGAGGATCACGCGATTGCCGACAAGCGCGTGAATCAGCGTCGCGCCGGCGCCGATGGACGTTTCCCGGCCGATCCGCACACCGGCGCCGATCACGGCGTTGGCGCAGATCACCGATTGGGCACCGATCTCAACGTCCGGCCCAATCACGGCGCCGGGATCCACCGTCACGTCGTCCTCGAGCCGGGCGGTGGGATGGATGAACGCGCCCGGTGCGATACCCTTATGGCCGAACACCGGTTGCGGCCGCAGGGCGGTCGCGAACAGGGTGCGGGTGACATTGACGAAGGCAAGCGCGGGACGGGGCGACACCAGAACGATCAGGCCGGTGGGCGCGCCTTCGGCCAGTTTCTCGGTGGTGATGCAGACGCTCGCGCGGGTCGCCTCGAACGCGCTGCGATAGCGCGGCGAATCGAAGAAGGCGAGATCGCCGGGGCCGGCATCGGCGAGGGTGGAAACCCCACGCACGACAGCACCTTCCGGAAGGTCTGCGACGAGGGCGCGCGCTCCGCTCAGTGCCGCAACCTCCGCGAGGGTTAGCGGTGACGGCAGGGGGAAGAAGAGAGGATCGCTCATATTTTAGATACGCTGCGGGCGTCAGACGGAACGACCGCCGACGCCCGCATAAGAGGACAGGATTAGAACTTGGTGCCGCCGGAGAAGCGGAACGCCTGGTCCTTGTCGTAGGCCTGCTGGCTCAGCACCCAGGCATAGTCGAAGCGCAGCGGACCGAAGGGCGACTGCCAGATCAAGCTCGCGCCCACCGAAGACCGGATGCCGTTGTCGTCGAACACGCAGATGTTGCCTGTCGCGTTCTGGGCGCCCGGCGGGCAGGTATACGGCGCAGGGGCACCCACGAAGGTGGTCTGGCCCTGATAGTCGAACAGCGAGCCGGCATCCGCGAACACCGCGGCCTTCAGGCCGATGTCCTTGGGCAGGAAGGCCAGCGGGAACTGCACTTCGGCCGAAATGCCCCAATAGGACGTACCACCCAGGGAGTCCTGCGACAGGGAGGCCATGTCGCGCGGGCCGATACCGTTCGGGGCGAAGCCGCGAACCAGGTTCGGGCCCATGAAGAAGTTGTCCATGATCCGCAGATCCTGGTCACCCCACGCATTCACATGGCCGGCCTGGCCGTGCAGCAGCAGCACCCAGTCGCTGATCAGCGGATAGTAATAGCGCACGTCGGCCGAGGTGCGGATGAAGTTCACGTCGCCGCCGAGGCCGGCAAAGTCCTGCTTCAATTCCGCATAGAGGCCGGAGGTCGGGTTGATGTTGCTGTCGAGCCCGTTGAAGGAGAGCGTGTAGCCCGCCGCCGACGTGATCGTCGCACCTTGCGCCACCGCCTCGATGATCGCCCAGGACGCCGTGCCCGCGCAGGTCAGGAAGGGGTCACCCCAGACCGCGCAATCGAGGTTGATCTCGCGCTGATAGAGGTTGTAGCGCAGCGCCAGGGTGATTTCGTCCGTGATCGGCAGGCCGAAGCGGAAGCCGCCACCCAGCGTGTTGGTGTTGTACGAGGTGTAGCTCGTGGCGCTGGTTTCCTTCCAGTAGAAGTCAATGCCAGCGGAGAGCCGATATCCGAGGAAGTAGGGTTCGGTGAAGGAGAATTCCGCGCCCTGGGCATTCTGGCCGAAGGAGCCGGAGATCTTCACGTATTGGCCACGGCCGAGGAAGTTCTTTTCGCCCAGGGAGACTTCGGCGATGAAGCCGTCCGAGGTCGAATAACCGCCCGACACCGAGAACTCACCCGTCGGCTGATCCTCAACCTCCACCACCAGGATGATGCGGTCGGGGGCCGAGCCGGGCTCATTGGTGATCTTGACGGTCTTGAAGTAGCCGAGGTTGCGCAGGCGGCGCTCGGCGCGGTCGACCATCACGCGGTTATAGGCATCGCCTTCGCCGATATCGAATTCGCGGCGGATAACCCAGTCGCGGGTACGGGTGTTGCCGCGGATTTCGATGCGCTCGACGTAAACCCGCGGTCCTTCTTCGACCACGAACAACACGTTGATGCGCTTGTTTTCGAAGTCGCGGTCACCGCGCGGCCGCACCTGGGCGAACGCATAGCCGTTCTTCGACACCTCGATCGTGACGTTCTCGACCGACTTCTCGACCAGCTCGGCGTTGTAGACCTGCCCCTCGCTCATGCGCAGCGCGCTGCGCAGGTTGGCGGCGGGCACATCGCGAATGTTGGAGACCACATCCACCTTGCCGAAGCGATACTGCGCACCCTCGTCCAGCGTGAAGGTGATCACATAGCCGGCCGGCGAGCCGCTGGTGGCGGGGATCAGTTCAGCCGTGGCGGAGACGATGCGGAAGTCGGCATAGCCATTCTTCAGGTACCAGCGGCGCAGCAACTCCTGGTCCGCATTCACGCGGTCCGGATCGTAGACGTCCGTGGACTTGAGGAACGACAGCCAGTTGGTGGTCGTCGTGGTGATCACGTCCTTCAGCTTGAAGTCCGAGAACGCCTTGTTGCCGACGAACTTGATGTCCTTGACGCCGACCTTCTCGCCTTCGGTAATCTCGAACACCAGATCGACACGCCCATTGCCGCGATCGATGGTGACCGGATTGACCTTCACTTCGGTCCGACCCGAACGGCGATAAACCTCGATGATGCGCTGGGTATCCGCCTGCACCACGGCCTTGGACAAGGTGCCGCGCGGCTTGGACTGGATCTCCGCCAGCAGCGCGTCGTCCTTGAGCTTCTTGTTGCCCTCGAAGGCGATGCGGTTGATCACCTCGTTTTCGGAGACGCGCACCACCAGCCGGCCACCTTGCTGGGAGATGTTCACGTCCGAAAACAGGCCGGTCGCATACAGCGCCGCGAGGGCCTCGTTGATCTTGGCGGGCGAGAGCGACTCGCCGGGCTTCACCGCGAAATAAGACCGGATCGTCGCCGCGTCGACGCGGCGATTGCCTTCGACCACGATGTTCGAAGCGGATTGAGCGGCCGCGGGACCGGCGATGAGGATGGAACCGGCGGTCGTCGCCATCGCGGCGCTGAGCGCGATGCCGAGGACGGCGGCCAGTTTCACGATGACTCGGACCCGAGAAGTCATATGGCGCGCAACCTTGAATTCGTTGTTCTCAAACCCGGGCGCCGGGGCGCTCGGATTCTCACCGTCGAGGCGCTTGTACAGGCTTTTCCCCGCACTGCAAACGCCTGTCCCACCAGCGGCTTCCGCTTTTCCGCCAACCGTGGCCGCTGCGCCACGACTGCCCTCTTCGTCACATGGTGGCCAGATGCAGCACGTCGTTCCATGTGGCAAAAACCATCAGCATCAACACAATGGCGAGGCCGATGCGAAAACCGATGTCCTGCGTGCGCGCACTGAGCGGCCGCCCGCGCACCGCTTCCACAGCGTAGAACAGCAGATGCCCCCCGTCCAACAGCGGGATCGGAAAGAGGTTAAGAAGTCCAATCGACACCGAAAGCACCGCCGCGAGCGACAGGAGGGCACCGATTCCGTAGGTGGCTACCTGCCCGGACACCTGGGCGATGCGGATCGGGCCGCCCAGCTGATCGGCCGATTCCCGCCCCGCGATCAGGCCGCCCAGATAGTCGAACGTGCGCGCGACCACGAACCAGGTCTCCTGGGCGCCCATGGCGATCGCTTCGGCCGGGCCGTAGCGGCGAGTCGTCACGTCCGCCGCGGCAAGCGAGCGGGAGATGCCGAGCAGGCCCATCTTGTGGGAATTGCCGAACGCATCCTTCACTTCCCGCAATTGCGGCGTGGCGGTCAGTGAAAGTTCCGTATTGCCGCGCTCCACCTTGAAGCTCAGCGCCTCGCCGGCATTGGAGCCGACGATGCGCTGCATGTCCGCGAAGCTCTCAACCGGCGTACCGTCGATGCTGAGCACCAGATCGCCGGGGACAAATCCGGCCTGCTCGGCGGCGCTGCCGGCCGCGACCTGGTCCACGCGCGGCGCCGTCACCTGGCGGCCGAACACCATGAAGACCATGGAAAAAATGACCACGGCCAGGATGAAATTGGCAATCGGTCCCGCCGCGACAATGGCGGCGCGCCACGCGAGCGGGGCGTAGAAAAAGCTTTCCTTGCGCTCCTGCGGCGTCATCTGCCGCAGCTTTTCGGTGTTCGGCGTGCTCGCCGCGTCTTCATCGCCGAAGAATCGCACATATCCGCCGAGCGGGACGGCGGCGAGGCGCCAGCGCGTGCCGTGGCGGTCGTTGAAGCCGGCGATCTCCGGGCCGAAGCCCAGCGAGAAGGTCAAGACCCGCACGCCGGCGCGGCGCGCCACCCAAAAATGACCAAGCTCGTGAAAAAACACCACCAGGGTCAGCACGAAAAGGAAAGGCACCACATAGCCGAGGAGCGAGGTGCCCCAGGCGCCCAGACTCGAAAACACTTCCATCGTCCGTTTCCTCGCGTGCGCCGCGCCGGCGCATGGCGAAGCGCCGCGCAACCGATGGCACCGAATGTTGGGCGAAGGCCGCGCGGCGCGCCCTTCGCGATCCATGAGAGATGAGGCCGAGAACCCCAGCGCAGAGCCTTAGGATGCCTTTGCGGCAAACTTAGGCAAGCGCGAATGCGATTATCGTCCGCGACCCGACCTCAGGCGACTGCCGCTGCGGCATATTTAGGCAGCAGCGACACCGCGACGCGCCGGGCCTGCGCGTCCAGCGCCAGGGCCTCGGCCAAGGACGCCGGAGGCGCGCCAGCGGGAAGCGCCGCCAAGGTTTCCTCCACCACCGCCGCGATACCGAACATTCCGATCGCCCCTTCGAGGAAAGCCGCGACGGCGATCTCGTTGGCGCCATTAAGGATGGTCGGGGCCGTGCCGCCGGCTTCCATGGCCTCCATCGCCAGGCGCAAAGCCGGGAATCGCTCCAGATCCGGAGCCTCGAAGGTCAGCCGGCCCACCTTGGTGAGGTCGAGCCGGCGACAGGAGGTGTCCAGCCGGTCCGGAAAGCCGAGGCAATGGGCGATGGGGACGCACATGTCGGGCACGGCAAGTCCCGCGACCACCGATCCATCGCGGAACGAGACGAGGCCATGCACCACCGATTCGGGATGCACCACCGCTTCCAGCTGGCTGGCGGGGATGCCGAACAGATGGTGCGCCTCGATCAGCTCCAGCCCCTTGTTCATCAAGGTGGCGGAATCGATGGTGATCTTGGCGCCCATCGACCAATTGGGATGCTTCAGCGCGTCGGCGGCACGGGCGCGGGCAATTTGCTCGCGCGGGGCGGTGCGGAACGGCCCGCCCGAGGCGGTGATGGTCACCCGCTCCACATCCGCGCGCGGCCCGGCGCCGAGCGCCTGGTAGATGGCGTTGTGCTCGGAATCCATCGGCAGCAGCGTGGTGCCGGTGCGCGCCGCTTCGGCGATGAAGAAGGCGCCCGCGGCCACGAGGCATTCCTTGTTGGCCACCGCGAGCCGCCGCCCCTGCCCGAACGCCGCGACGGTGGGCGCAAGGCCCGCGACGCCGGAAATGGCAGCCACCACGAGATTCGCCTCGCGCTGCGCCGCTTCGATGACGGCGGAAGGCCCTGCCCCGCTTTCGATGCCGGTGCCGGCGAGCAGAGCCGACAGTTCCGCGCCTCCGGCCGGATCGGCGATGGCTGCGAAACGCGCCCCGAGCTCGCACGCAAGCCGCGCCAGGGCCTGAGGATCGCGCCCGCCGGCCACCGCTTCCACGCGATAGCGGCCGGGAGCTTCGCTCAAAACCTTCACGGTGCTGCGGCCCACCGAGCCGGTGACGCCAAGGATCGAAATGACGGTCATAGCGAAAGACCTACCACAAAAGCAGACCCGCCGCTGGGACCAGGTCGTTGCGGGCAAAGCCGATCAGGCCGGCGAGCAGCACCGCGGCGAGAAATCCGTCCAGCCGGTCCAGCACACCGCCGTGCCCGGGAATAAGGCTTCCGGCATCCTTCACCCCGAACGCCCGCTTGAAGGCCGATTCGGCGAGATCGCCGGATTGCGCCACGGCACTCAGCAGGATGCCGAGGAGCGCCCACATGGGCGTGAAGGCCAGTCCGGCGGCAAGCAGCAGGGCGATTCCCGCCGCCATGCCGCAGACGGCGCCGCCGATCGCGCCCGACCACGTCTTGTTGGGCGAGAGGCGCGGCCACAGCTTGGGCCCACCGAGGGTGCGGCCGGTGAAATAAGCGCCGATGTCCGTGCTCCACACCACCGCATAGAGGAAGAGCACCGCGACGAGGCCCAATTGGTCGCTATCGCGCAGCGCGACGATGGGCAGGCTGGCCACCGCCCCGCATAAAACCCCGGCGCCCGCCCAAAGGCGGCCGCGCGCAACCAGGATCGCGACCACCGCGCCCCCCAGGCAGATCGCCGTCGCCCCCGCACCGGACCCGGTGGCGGCGAGCGTCGCGCTCGCCGCGAGCACGGCCGCGGCTCCGATGACGATGGGCAGCATGCGCGGCAGCACCCGCGCCACGGTGCCGCATTCATAGACGATGGTGATGCCCGCGAGCGCCCACATGAGCGCGAAGGGCCAGCCGCCGAACCAAGTGATCGCCAGGACGAGCGGCGCCAGGATGGCCGCGGATAAGGTGCGCTGACGGAGGTCTTTTCCGCCGATCACGTGCGCACGCTGCCGGCGCGGGCGGCGATGCCGCCGAACCGACGGTCACGCCGGGCATATTCCTCAATGGCGCCAACCAGCGCGGCGTGGTCGAACTCGGGCCAATAGATGGGCAGGAACACGAGTTCGGAATAAGCCCCCTGCCACAGCAGGAAATTGGAGAGCCGCTGCTCGCCGCTGGTGCGCACGATCAGATCCGGATCGGGAATGCCGGCGGTGTCGAGGCGCGCCGAGATCATGTCCGCGCTGATCTCCTCGGGCCGGATCTTGCCGGCCACCGCATCGGCCGCGAGCCGGGCGGCGGCGGCGGCGATCTCCTGCCGCCCGCCATAATTGAACGCAACCACCAGCGTGAGGCCGGTATTGTCCTTGGTCAGGGCCTCCGCCTCGTCCAGCAGCTGGCAGATGTCGCGGGCGAGATCATCCCGCGCGCCGATGATGCGCACGCGCACATTGGCGCTGTGCAGTTCGGCGAGGTCGTGACGCACGAACCGCTTCAGCAGACCCATGAGGTCGGAGACCTCGCTCGCCGGGCGCGACCAGTTCTCGCTGGAGAAGCTGTAGATGGTGAGATAGCGGATACCGATCTCGCGCGCGGCGCGCACGCACCGGCGCAAAGCCTCGAGCCCGCGCCGGTGGCCTTCAAATCGGGGAAGGTTTCGGGCCGTCGCCCAGCGCCCGTTGCCGTCCATGATGACGCCCACATGCACCGGGATGCATGCGTCACCCGTGGCTGGCGGCGCTGAGGCGCCGTTGCGCACCGACATGGCCCCTTCCCCCTTCATGCCATGCTCCTCAGACCGAGAGGATTTCCTTTTCCTTGTGGGCGAGGGTCTGGTCCACTTCCGCGATCACCTCGTCCGTCGCCTTCTGCACCTGGGTGGAGAAACGCTCGAGATCGTCGGCGCTGATCTCGCTGTCCTTCTCCAGCTTCTTGAGCAGGTCCATGCCGTCGCGCCGCACATGGCGCACGGAGACGCGCGCCGCCTCGGCATATTTGTGGGCGACCTTCACCATTTCCTGGCGCCGCTCCTGGTTCAGCTCGGGAATGCGGATGCGCATCACCTGGCCTTCGGTGGAGGGGTTGAGGCCGAGATTGCTGTCGCGGATCGCCTTTTCGACGGCGCTGACCATGGAACGATCCCAGACCTGGACCGACAGCATGCGCGGCTCGGGCACCGAGACCGTCGCCACCTGGCTGATGGGCATATGGGTGCCGTAGGCGTCCACCTGGATCGGCTCCAGGAGGCTGGCCGACGCCCGGCCGGTCCGCAGGCCGCCGAGTTCCTGCTTCAGCACGCCCACCGCGCCCTGCATGCGGCGCTTGAGATCGGCAAGGTCGAATGCGTCGGTGCTCATGGCAAATTCCTGTTCTTCATTTTCCCGGCGCGAGATGCCGGTTCTGTCCTTCCCCGCCTGACGACACGGCCGAAGGCCAAGGTCTCTTTACCGCGGGATACCCGGGAAACGCGCCCCTCGCCAAGCGCCGCGCGCCGGCGAGAGCGCCACCCCGCCGGCACCCGCGCGATGCGGACCGGAGGAGCATCAGGCGCCGAGAGCGCCGCCTCATGCCGTCAGGGCGCAACCACGGTGACGTGGCCTTCGCCCTTGGCGGCCGCCACGATGGCACCCGGCTCGCGAATAGAAAAGACGATTATCGGCAAGGCAGCTTCGCGGGCAAGGGCGAACGCAGCGGCATCCATCACCTTCAGATCGTAGGCCAGGGCCTGGTCATGGGTGAGACGGTCATAGCGCCGGGCGTTGGGATCGAGCTTGGGATCGGCGGTATAAACGCCATCCACATTGGTTGCCTTGAGGACGGCGTCGCAGCTCAGCTCCGCCGCACGCAGCACCGCGCCGGTGTCGGTGGTGAAGTACGGATTGCCCGTACCGCCCGCCAGCAGCACGATCCGCCCCCGCCGCAGATGCCGCATGGCCGGCTGGCGGGCATAGGGCTCGCAGACGGTGGGCATGGGAATGGCGGACATGGTGCGCGCCGGCTCGCCGGCGGCTTCCACCGCCTGCTCCAGGGCCAGGCAATTCATCACCGTGGCGAGCATGCCCATATGGTCGGCGGTGGACCTGTTGAGATCCTCCCCGGCCACGCGCGCGCCGCGCAGGATGTTGCCGCCGCCGACGACCACCGCAACCTCGCAGCCGAGCGCGCGCACGGCCACGAGATCGCGGGCGATCCGCGTCACGGTCGGGGGATGGAGCCCGAACGGCTCCGGTCCCATCAAGGCCTCGCCGGAGACCTTGATGAGGACGCGGGGATAGGGAAGGTCGGACATGACGCCCTCCCCCGACCGGCTCAGGACTGACCCGCAGCGGCGGCGACTTCAGCCGCGAAGTCGCTCTCTTCCTTCTCGATGCCTTCGCCCAGCGCGTAGCGCACGAAAGCGGTGAGCTTCACCGGCGCACCGACGCTGCCTTCGGCTTCCTTCAGCACCTGCGCCACGGACTTGGAGCCGTCATGCACGAACGGCTGCTCCAGCAGCGTGACTTCCTTGAAGAAGGTCTTCATGCCGCTTTCGGCGATCTTGTCCTGCACGTTGGCGGGCTTGCCCTGGTGCTTCTCGAGCAGGATCGCCTTCTCGCGCGCCACGGTGGCCTCATCGATGCCGGACGCATCGAGCGCCAGCGGGTTCAGCGCGGCCACATGCATGGCGATCTGGCGGCCGAGGGTGGAAAGCTTCTCCACATCGCCCTTGGATTCCAGCGCAACCAGCACGCCGATGCGGCCGAGGCCCTCGGACACCGTGCCGTGCACGTAGGACGCGATCACGCCATGCTCGACCTGGAGCTTGGCGACGCGGCGCAGCGTCATGTTCTCGCCGATGGTGGCGATCAGGGTCGCGAGCTTCTCGGACACCGTCACGCTTTCACCCGGGAAATGGGCGGCGGCGAGGGCTTCCAAAGAGCCGTCGGTGTTGAGGGCGATTTTCGCGGCTTCGCGGACGAACGCCTGGAAATCGGCGTTGCGGGCGACGAAGTCGGTCTCGGCGTTCACTTCCAGCGCGACCGCATAATGGCCCGAGGATTCCACCGAAACGAGGCCTTCGGCGGCCACGCGGCCGGCCTTCTTGGCGGCCTTCGCGAGACCCTTCTTGCGCAGCCAGTCGATGGCGGCCTCGACGTCGCCGGCGGTCTCCGTGAGAGCGGCCTTGCAGTCCATCATGCCGGCGCCAGTCTTGTCGCGCAGTTCCTTCACGAGAGCTGCAGTGATCGCGGCCATGCTCAGCTTCCTCTTTTTCTCATGCCACGGCCGGCAAGGGGGTGCCCAAGCCGGCCGCCGGGGCGCTTATCGCCCCTTCACTCAAATGACCTCCGAGAAGGGATCACTCCACTTCGGCGGAGAACTCCTTCGCCTGGGCGATCCAGCCGTCGACACGGCCCGGCAGGCCCACTTCTTCGCCGATATGGTGCGCATCCTGCGCGTCCAAGCCGGCGATCTGCGAGAAGTGGAAGATGCCGAGATCGTTGAGCTTCTGCTCGATCTCCGGGCTCACGCCCGTGAGCTTCTTCAGGTCGTCGGCGACGCCGCGCGGACCCGACAGGGGCTCGAAGGTGGACCACACGCTCAGCTCGGCGGGCAGGTCCTCGATCAGGGGCTCCTCGGCGGCGCCCACATCGCCGAAATCGCCAGCGCCGCGGGAAATGCCGTCGATGGCGGCGCGAGCGACCAGATCGCAATAGAGCTGGATCGCGCGGCCGGCGTCGTCATTGCCGGGAACCGGGAAGGCGATGCCGTCGGGATCGCAATTGGTGTCGAGGATGGCCGCCACCGGGATGCCGAGGCGCTGGGCCTCCTTCACGGCGATGTCTTCCTTGTTCGTGTCGATCACGAACAGCAGGTCGGGCAGGCCGCCCATGTCGCGGATGCCACCGAGGGCGCGTTCCAGCTTCTCCTTTTCACGGGAGAGCGTCAGGCGCTCCTTCTTGGTGTAGCCGGAGCCCGCCTCGGGGCCGGCCAGCATCTCTTCCAGCTTCTTGAGCCGGGCGATGGAATTGGAGATCGTCTTCCAATTGGTGAGCATGCCGCCCAGCCAACGGGAATTCACGAAATACTGCGCGGAGCGGCGGGCGGCGTCAGCCACCTGGTCCGCGGCCTGGCGCTTGGTGCCGACGAACAGCACGCGGCCGCCATTGGCCACCGTGTCGGACACGGCCTGGAGGGCGCGGTGGAGCGCCGGCACGGTCTGCGACAGGTCGATGATGTGGATGTTGTTGCGGACGCCGAAGATATACGGCGCCATCTTGGGGTTCCAGCGGTGGGACTGGTGACCGAAATGCACGCCAGCTTCCAAGAGCTGACGCATGGAATAATCAGGAATTGCCACTTCTACTCTCCGGTTGAGCCTCCGCGGACGTACCCTCGGCCCGTCAGGGACGAAGGCACCGGATTGGCCAATTGGCCGACTGTCCGCGTGCGGAATGGCGCGGCTTATAGGCGAAGGGGGGCAAAAGGGCAAGGGCACCGCTGCTTTTAGCCCTCTCCTCCCCAGGGCATTGCGCCGGATACGTGAGATTTTCTCACCCGCGCGTGGATTTTTCGCGTTTGCCCAAGCCGGGCCGTGGCGGCCAGCTTTGGGGCACATTCAATGCCAGCCCCGATGGAGCCCCCATGTCCACCCTGCACCCGGTCCTTTGCAACATCAGCGAAGGGATCGCCACCCTCACCCTCAACCGCCCGGAAAAGCTGAACGCCATCGATTACGCCTTGGCCGACGCGCTGCTCGCCTTCCTCGACACGCTGGAAACCGACGACAGCGTGAAGGCGGTGATTCTCACCGGCGCCGGCGAGAAGGCGTTCTCCGCCGGCGGAGATATCCATCAATTCTCCCGCAGCGTGCGCCTCGGCCCGCTCGGCGCGACCCGCGATTTCGTGCGCCGCGGCCAGACCCTGACCTCGCGCATCGAGGCCTTTCCCAAGCCGATCATCGCGGCGGTGAACGGCATCGCCTTCGGCGGCGGCTGCGAGATCACCGAAGCGGCGCCGCTCGCCATCGCGAGCGAGAATGCGCTGTTCGCCAAGCCCGAGATCAAGCTCGCCATGCCGCCCACCTTTGGCGGCACGCAGCGCCTGCCGCGTCTTGCCGGCCGCAAGCGGGCCCTGGAATTGCTGCTGACCGGCGACAGCTTCACGCCCCAACACGCCCTGGATCTCGGGCTCGTCAATGCGGTCGTGCCCCATGCCGAATTGATCCCCTCGGCCCGGGCCCTCGCCCACCGCATCATGCGGCACTCTCCGGTCGCGGTGAGCAGCATTCTCACGGCGGTCACGCGCGGCATCAACCAGTCGATCGGCGAAGGCCTGCAGGTGGAAAGCGAGCAATTCGCCCGCATGGTGCCGACCCACGACCTGCGCGAGGGGCTCGACGCCTGGATCGAGCGGCGCCAGCCGCGCTACATGGGCCGCTGAGGCGGTGCGCTTGGCTGCGGGGCGGCAAGTTCCTCCCGCAGCCAGGCGCGAAAGGCCGCGACCTCGCTCCGGTGCAGCGAGGCGCGGTCGGCGAGCAGCCAATAGCCGGTGCGCGCGGCCACCGGCGGCCCGAGCACCGCCACCAGCCGCCCGGCCGCAAAATCGTCCCCGACCAGCGTCAGCCGCCCCATGGCGACGCCCAGGCCCTGCGCCGCCGCTTCCAGCGCCAGATGAATGCTGTCGAACTGCAGGCCGCGCGAAAAATCGATGCCGCCGATTCCGCGCATGGCGGCCCAGGCGTTCCAGTCCTCCGAAACCTCGGTCACATGGAGCAGGGTTTGGCCGGCAAGGTCCGAGGCCTCGCGCAGCGTGGCTGCCAAGGCCGGCGCGCACACCGGCACAAGGTGCTCGCGCACCAAGAGGTCGGCCGCGACATCCGGCCACCCGCCCTCCCCCATGCGGATCGCCACGTCCACGCCATCGCGCGGAAACTCCACGCTGCGATGGGCGGTATCGATACTGACCTGGATGCCGGGATGGCGCGTCTGGAAGCGCCCGAGATGGGGGATTAGCCAGCGCATGCCGAACGTCGGCGCCACGCTCACTTTTAGCCGGTCGGCCGGGCGTCGGCCGGGGACCGCTTCCGTCGCCGAGGCGATCTGCCCGAGAATATCCCGCACGCGCGGCAGGTACGCCACGCCCGCGGGCGTGAGCACCAATTGCCTGTGCCCGCGCGCGAACAGCGGCACGCCGAGCCAATCCTCCAGGCCCTGGATGCCATGGCTCACGGCACTCGGCGTGAGGTTGAGCTCCTCCGCCGCCAGCTTGAAGGAGAGATGGCGCCCGGCCGCTTCGAACAGGCGCAGCGCGTTGAGCGGCGGCAGCCGGTAGGCCATGGCCGGGGTCGCGGCTCAGGCCGCTTCCACCGCGACCACGCCCGGGATCGCCTTCAGCGCCCCGGCGATCTGCGGCGAAACCGGATATCGGCCGTCGAGGCGGATCTCCACCTCCGCCTTGCCCTGATCCATCATCAGCACCAGGCTGACCTCGCCATCGCCCTTCCCGCCCGACAGGCGCTTGGCGATTCCTTCCAGGGGATCGACGGACTTCACAAAGATCCGCAGGCTCTTGTGATGGCGTGCGGTGGCCGCGTCGAGCCGCTCGCAGGTCTGGATGCGCACCCGCACATCCTCGCCCTGAAGTTCCGCGTTCACCATCATCAGCAGCGGCGTGCCCGGCTCCAGCAGGTCGCGATAATGGGCGAGGCCTTCCGAAAAGATCACCGCCTCGAAATGTCCCGAAGGATCGGACAGGCCGACGATGCCCATGCGCGTGCCGGACTTGGTGCGCCGTTCCTGCTTGGAAACCACCGTCGCCGCAAGCCGCCCGGCGACCGCGCCCGCGCGCACGCCGCGGGCGAAATCATTGAACGGCTGCACCCGGAGCTTGCGCAGGGATTCGGAATAATCGTCCAGGGGATGGCCCGTCAGGAAGAAGCCGATGGAATCATATTCGCGCTGCAGCCGCTCCGCCGGCTCCCAGGGCGCGGCATCGGGCAGGGGCAGTTCGGCCTTCACCGGACCGGAGCCGAACATGTCGTTCTGGCCCAGCGCCCGCCCCTGCTCCTCGCGCGCGGCATGGGCGGCGATGGAATCGAGGGCGGCAAAGACGCGCGCCCGATTCTTCTCGAGCACGTCGAAACAGCCCGCCGCCACCAGGCTTTCCAGCGTGCGCTTGTTGACCAGCTTGGCCGGCAGGCGATCCGCGAAATCGGAAAGCGAGGCGAAGGGCTTCTGGGCGCGCGCCGCCACCAGCGCCTCCACGGCCTGCCCGCCCACGCCCTTGATGGCCGCCATGGCATAGATGATCTTGCCATCCACCACGGCGAACTCGCGGGTGGAGAGATTGATATTGGGCGGCACCACCTGGATGCCGAGCCGCTGCGCCTCCTGGCGGAATTCCGCCAGCTTGTCGGTATTGCCCATGTCCAGCGTCATGGAGGCGGCGAGGAATTCTGTGGGATAGTTCGCCTTCAGCCAGGCGGTCTGGTAGGCGACCAGCGCATAAGCCGCCGCGTGGGATTTGTTGAAGCCATAGTCGGCGAACTTGGCCAGCAGGTCGAAGATGGTGTCGGCCTGCGCCTTCGGTACGCCGCGCTCGCTGGCGCCGGAGACGAAGCGCTCGCGCTGCTTCTCCATCTCGGCGCGGATCTTCTTGCCCATGGCGCGCCGCAGCAGGTCGGCTTCGCCGAGCGAATAGCCCGACAGCGCCTGCGCGATCTGCATCACCTGTTCCTGGTAGATGATGACGCCGAAGGTTTCCTTTAAGTAAGGTTCGAGCTTGGGGTGGATATAGTCCGGCTCCGCGCGCCCGTGCTTGCAGTCGCAATAGACCGGGATATTCGCCATCGGGCCGGGACGATAGAGCGCGACGAGGGCGATCAGGTCCTCCACGCGGTCGGCCTTCATGTCCACCAGCGCGCGGCGCATGCCCGCGCTTTCCACCTGGAACACGCCCACCGTCTCGCCCCGCGCCAGCATGGCGTAGGTCTTTTCGTCGTCCAGCGGGATCTTCGAGATATCGAGATCGATGCCGCGCTGATGCACCAGCTTCACGGCCTTCTCGATGGTGGTCAGGGTCTTCAGGCCGAGGAAGTCGAACTTCACAAGCCCCGCCTGCTCCACCCACTTCATATTGTACTGGGTGACCGGCATGTCGGACTTTGGGTCGCGATAGAGCGGCACCAGTTCATGCAGCGGCCGGTCGCCGATGACGATGCCGGCGGCGTGGGTGGAGGCGTGGCGGTTCAGCCCTTCCAGGCGCACGGCGATATCGAACGCGCGCTTGACCACCTCTTCCTCGGCCTGGGCGGCCTGCAGGCGCGGCTCGTCATGGATCGCCTGCTTCAGGGTCACCGGGGCTGCGGGGTTCTGCGGCACCAGCTTGCAGAGCTTGTCCACCTGGCCATAGGGCATTTCCAGCACCCGGCCCACATCGCGCAGCACGCCGCGCGCCTGCAGCGTGCCGAAGGTGATGATCTGCGCCACCTGCGCGCGCCCATAGCGCTGCTGCACATAATTGATCACCTCGTCGCGGCGCTCCTGGCAGAAGTCCACGTCGAAGTCGGGCATGGACACGCGGTCCGGGTTCAGGAAGCGCTCGAACAGCAGGCCGAAGCGCAGCGGATCGAGATCGGTGATCTGGAGCGAATAGGCCACCAGCGAGCCGGCGCCCGAGCCACGGCCCGGCCCCACCGGGATGTCGTGCGCCTTCGCCCATTTGATGAAGTCCGACACGATGAGGAAGTAGCCGGGAAACTTCATCTTGGTGATGACGGACAATTCGTAGGCGAGGCGCTCCTCATAGACGGCGACCTCGAGCCCCGGCGCGGGGCCGTGCTTGGCGAGGCGGGCGACGAGCCCTTCCTGCGCCTGCCGCTCCAGTTCCGCCGCCTCTTCGGCCAGCGGGTCGCCATCGCCGCCGCCCGTGGTGAAGCGCGGCAGGATGGGCTTCACCGTGCGCACCCGGTAGGCGCAGCGCTGGGCGATTTCCACCGTATTCGCCGTCGCCTCGGGCAGGTCGGCGAACAGGGTCAGCATCTCCTCGCGGGTCTTGAAGCGATGGTCCGGGGTCAGGCGCGGACGCGCGCCATCGGCCACCACCCGGCCACCCGCGATGCAGCCCAGCGCGTCATGGGCTTCAAAATCCCCGTGCGAGCCGAAGAACGGCTCGTTGGCGGCGACCAGGGGCAAGGCGCGCGCATAGGCAAGGTCCAGCAATTGCGGCTCGACGATGCGCTCGATCTCCATGCCGTGGCGCTGAAGCTCCACATAGAGGCGGTCGCCGAACATCTGCGCCAGCATGTCGAGCCGCTCGGCGGCGAGATCGGGATGGCCGCCGGCGAGCGCGCGATCAATGGGGCCGTTGGGACCGCCGGTCAGCGCGATCAGCCCGTCATTGGCTTCGCGCAGCCAATCGAGGGAAATGCGCGATTCCTCATCGCTCGGCGTTTCCATGAAGGCGCGCGAGACCAGCTTCATGAGATTGCGCCAGCCGGTCTCGCGGGCGGCGAGAAGCACCAGGCGCGGCTTCCTGGGCGGCAATGCGCCGCGCGGGCCGGGCGCCTCGGGAAGATCCACCGCCAGCGAACAGCCCATGATGGGCTGGATGCCCGCCCCCGCCATTTTCTCGGAAAATTCCAGCGCGCCGAAAAGATTGCCGGTGTCGGTCAGGGCCAGAGCGGGCTGCGAATCCGCCTTCGCCAGATCCGCCAGCTTGCCGAGCGAAAGCGCGCCCTCCAGCAGCGAATAAGAGGAATGGACATGGAGATGGACAAAGCCGGGAGTGCGCATGGATCTTCCAGGGCGATACGCGCGGATGCCGCGTGCGAGTCGCGATCTCGCATTCTATTCAGATCGGACGCCTGACCGCCAAGGGCAAGTCCAACCTCCCGCGCGCTGCCGGTATAGCATTTTCCTTTGTGCGAGCCGCGCGATCCGCGACAGTCGGGCGGGTTGCGGCGGGAAAGAGGGAAAAAGGTGCGGACATTCATCGGCAGCTGGCAGTTCTGGGCGCTCGGCGCGGCCGTGTTCGCGGCGCTCACCGCCATCTTCGGCAAGATCGGCGTCAGCGCGGTCCATAGCGACCTTGCGACCCTCATCCGCACCGTCGTGATTCTCATCATCATCACGCTGATGGTGCTGGCCGAGCGCGCCTGGCAGCCGCTCGACACCATCTCCGCGAAGACCTGGCTGTTCCTGGTGCTCTCCGGCGGCGCCACGGGCGCATCCTGGCTCTGCTATTTCCGCGCCCTGCAAATCGGCGAGGCGGCGAAGGTGGCGCCGCTCGACAAGCTCAGCGTCGTGATGGTGGCCGTGTTCGGCGCGCTGTTCCTGGGGGAGCGCCTCTCGCCGGTGAATTGGGCGGGCGTCGCGCTGATCGCCGCCGGCGCCATTCTGGTCGCCCTGCGCTGACCCGCCAGGCGGCGCAAGCCGGAAAACCGGCCTGTCCCGCGCGGGGCGAAGGGGTGCCGAAATCGGCGCCGAACTTTCACCGAAATCGCGGTTCCATCGGGCCGAAGAGCTGCGAGATGGCCCAGTAAACCGAGATTTGTCCGCACTAAGTCATTGTTTCACGTGAAACATTTTTGCGCGGACACCTAGTCCAGCTCGATAATCCGCCCGTCCATCACGGTCACGCGCCGGTGCATGCGCGCCGCCAATTGCAGATTATGCGTGGCGATGATGGCCGCGACCCCGGTGGCGTGCACCAGTTCGGCGAGAGCCGCGAACACATGGTCGGAGGTCTTGGGATCGAGATTTCCGGTGGGCTCGTCCGCCAGCAACAGGCGCGGCGCATTGGCGAGCGCGCGGGCGATGGCGACCCGCTGCTGCTCGCCGCCGGACAGCTCGGACGGGCGGTGCGTCAGGCGCTGAGCAAGGCCGAGATAGGTGAGCAGATCCTTCGCCCGCGCCGCCGCATCCTTCTTCGAGAGGCCGCGGATCATCTGCGGCATCATCACGTTTTCCAGCGCCGAGAATTCCGCCAGCAGATTGTGGGATTGATACACGAAGCCCACATGCACCCGCCGCATGCGCGTGCGCTCGCGGTCGGGCAGCTTCACGGTGGGCTGGCCGTCGATGAACACCTCGCCCTCGTCGGGATGTTCCAAAAGCCCGGCCATATGCAGCAATGTGGACTTGCCCGAACCCGAAGGCGCAACCAGCGCCACCGACTGGCCGCGCTCGACCACGAGGTCGGCGCCGCGCAGCACCTCGATGGTGCCTGCGCCCTGGGCGTAGCGCCGCCCCACGCCGGCAAGCGCCAAAGCGGCTGGAGTGGGTTCGGTCTGGAAGGGAGAGGTCGCCATCACTCGTATCTCAACGCTTCCACCGGATCGAGCCGCGCGGCCCGCCAGGAGGGATAAAGGGTGGCAAGCAGCGAGAGCACAAGGGCCATGACCACGACCGAGGTTGTTTCCCCGACATTCATCTGCGCCGGCAGGCGGCTCAGATAATACAGCTCCGGCGAGAACAGCTCGGTGGAGGTGAGATAGGAGATGAAGCGGCGGATCTCCTCGATATTGAGGCAGACCAGCACCCCGATCGCCAGCCCGACGAGCGTTCCCACCACGCCGATGCTGGCGCCGGTGATGAGGAACACCCGCATCACCGCGCCCTGCGTCGCCCCCATGGTGCGCAGCACGGCGATGTCGCGCCCCTTGTCCTTCACCAGCATGATGAGGCCGGACACGATGTTCAGCGCCGCCACCAGCACGATCAGCGTGAGGATGAGGAACATCACGTTGCGCTCCACCTGGAGCGCGTTGAAGAAGGTGGCGTTGCGCTGGCGCCAGTCCACCAGATAGACCGGCCGCTCCGCCGCCGCCTGGATCGCCGGCTTCAGGATGGCCACGTCGTCGGGATTGTCGATGTACACCTCGATGGCGTTCACATCGTTCGCGCGGTTGAAATAGGCTTGCGCCTCCGGCAGCGGCATGAAGAGGAAGGCGCTGTCGTATTCCGACATGCCGATCTCGAACACCGCCGCGATCTTATAGACCTTGATGCGCGGCGACGTGCCCATGGGGGTCACGGCACCCCGCGGCGCCACAAGGGTGATGTTGTCGCCAGCCCTCAGGGCCAGCTGGTCGGCGAGCCGCTTGCCGATCGCCACGCCCTGCCCCTGGTCGAAGCCTTCCAGGCTGCCCTGGCGAATATTGTTGGCGATCGAAGGCAGGCCGCGCAGATCCTTCTCGGACAAGCCCCGCGCCAGGACGCCGCTGGCATTGTAGGGCGAGGAGGCCAGCGCCTGGCCTTCCACCAGCGGCACGGCGAGCCTTACGCCGTTGAGCTTGGCGATGCGGTCCGCCACCGCGATGTAATCGGTGAGCGGCGTTTCCAGCGGCTGCACCAGCAGGTGGCCGTTGAGGCCGAGGATCTTGCCGAGCAATTCCTGCCGGAAGCCGTTCATCACCGCCATGACGATGATGAGGGTGGCGACACCGAGCACGATGCCCAGAAACGAAAAGCCGGCGATCACCGAGATGAAGCCTTCCTTGCGGCGTGCCCGCAAGTAGCGCAGGGACAGCATCCACTCGAAGGCCGAAAACGGCCGCGTGCCCGTCGGTTCTTCCGAGCGGGCCGCAGAAGCTGGAGCCATGCGCTGGCCTCCCGTCATTTCTTGAGCCTTTCATAGGCGTCCGCGATGGACATGAGTTCGCGCGAGCCGTCGGAGCGGCGCTTCAGCTCGACCTTGCCCTCGGCAAGGCTCTTCGGCCCGACGAGGATCTGCCACGGCAGGCCGATGAGATCGGCGGTGGCGAATTTCGCACCGGCCCGTTCCTCGGTATCGTCATAGAGCACGTCGACCCCGCTGGCGGTGAGCTTCGCGTAAAGCTCGGCGCAGGCGCCATCCACCGCCGCATCACCCACCTTGAGGTTGAGGATGCCCACCTGGAACGGCGCGACCGCGTCCGGCCAGATGATGCCGTTCTCGTCATGGGAGGCTTCGATCATCGCCGCCACCAGGCGCGACGGGCCGATGCCGTAGGAGCCCATGTGGATCGGATGCTCGGCGCCATCGGGGCCCTGCACCTTGGCACCGAAGGGGTCGGAATATTTGGTGCCGAAATAGAAGATATGTCCCACCTCGATGCCGCGTGCGGCCATGCGGCGCGCCTCGGGTATGGCGGCGAAGGCGGCTTCGTCATGCTTTTCGGAAGTCGCGGCGTAGAGCTTCGTCCACTGGTCGAACACGCCCTGGAGCTGGGTGACATCGTCGAAATTCACGTCGGCCGGCGGCGGCGCCAGATCCAAATAGTCGGCATGACAGAACACCTCGCTCTCGCCGGTCGAGGCGAGAATGATGAATTCGTGCGAGAGATTGCCGCCGATCGGCCCGGTATCGGCCACCATGGGAATCGCTTTCAGCCCCATCCGCGAGAAGGTGCGCAAATAGGCGACGAACATCTTGTTGTAGGAATGGCGGGCGCCTTCCGCATCGAGGTCGAAGGAATAGGCATCCTTCATCAAAAACTCGCGCGAGCGGTAAACGCCGAAGCGCGGGCGCACCTCGTCGCGGAACTTCCACTGGATATGGTAAAGGTTCAGCGGCAGGCTCTTGTAGGATTTCACATAGGCCCGCACGATCTCGGTGATCATTTCCTCATTGGTCGGGCCGAACAGCATCTCGCGATCGTGCCGGTCGCGGATGCGCAGCATTTCCTTGCCATAGTCGTCATAGCGCCCGCTCTCGCGCCACAGGTCCGCCGACTGGATGGTGGGCATCAACATCTCGTTGGCGCCGGCGCGGTTCTGCTCTTCGCGGATGATGTTGCAGATCTTGGTCAGCACGCGATGGCCAAGGGGAAGCCAGGCATAGATGCCCGCGCTCTCCTGCCGCACCATGCCGGCGCGCAGCATGAGCCGGTGCGAGACGATCTCCGCCTCCTTCGGGACTTCACGAAGGATGGGCAGAAAATAGCGGGACAAGCGCATCTGGATGACTCTGCGGCTGGACGTTTCAAAGGCGTGGCGGAGAGAAAGCGGAACGGTCGGCAAAATACAAGCCCGCCGGAACCGCCTCCGTGTTGCGTCGCAACAAATCATCTATTGCGGCGCAAGGATGACAAAGGCGTAAATCTTGTTCTACTTTCACCGTGCCAAAAGAAAGGGGACCGCCATTGTGCTCGAGCGGCACGATGGGGAGGGTCCGGGTCTCGGGAGGATCATCAACAACAAGCCGACCGACGACCGTCAAAGATGGCGCGCGTAATTCGGGAACGGCAGCACTGAAGGATCGAGCGGCTGCACCCGCGGCGAACCAGAATAAGGTGCATTAGAACGAGAAAAAGGCGAGACCTCGGTCTCGCCTTTCTTTTTTCATCCGCGCGTTTCCGCACCGGTTTCCAATGGTTCACGCAGGGCGCGAATCTTCGGCGCGCCGCCCGCTCACTCGTCGCTGATGCTGAACGGCATGGGAAAATCCTCAAGCGTGAGGATGCCATTCATGACGATATAGAACAGCCCGAAGGTGACCACCGCCGCCACCAGCGTGGTCGCAGCGACCTTGCGCATCAGGAACGGGCGCGTCGGCGCGCCGGGATCGGTGCCGGGATCCACATCATCGGCCTCGGCCTGCGAGCGCACGCCGAACGGCAGGACGGCGAACAGCACCGTCCACCACACGATGAAATAGATGGCGAGTACCGATCCGATCTTCACAGGTTTCGCGTCCTCAGGCCTGTTCCAGCTCCACGAGCGTGCCGTTGAAATCCTTCGGATGCAAGAACAGCACTGGCTTGCCGTGCGCGCCAATTCTCGGCTCTCCGCTGCCCAGAACCCGCGCGCCCGTCGCCTTCAACTGCTCCCGCGCGGCGAGGATATCCTCGACCTCGTAGCAGATGTGATGGATGCCCCCGTCCGGGTTGCGCTCTAGGAATTTCAGGATCGGCGAATCCGCACCGAGCGGCTCCAGCAGCTCGATCTTGGTGTTGGGCAGGTTGATGAAGACCGTGCTCACGCCATGTTCGTGCTGCGGCACGATCTCGGAGACATCCGCCCCGAGCGTGTCGCGATAGAGGGCGGAGGCTGCCGCGATATCGCGCACCGCAATGGCCACGTGATTGAGCCGGCCGATCATGAACCCCTCCTGAAGCACCGTTGAGCCGCGGGCGCCGGTTTGGCGCACGCAGCCTCGCATCAAACTTCGAGAATATGGACGTGGCAAACCGGTTTTTTGCCCCAGAGGCCGTTCACCGCAGCGCGCACCGCGCGTTCAATGGTCTCAGCAAGGGCATCCGGGTCGCGGCGGCGGGCACGCGGCAAGCCGTTCATGGTGGCGACCACGGTATCGAACACATGGTCAAGCATATCGATGCCGCCCTCCCCGCGCTCGGGAATGCCGGTCAGCTCCAAGGCGGGTTCGCCCACGAGCGCGCCTTTCTGGTCCACGGCGAGCGCCACCGAGACGACGCCCACGAACCCCAGGCGCCGCCGCTCCGGAATGGTCGAAGCGGTGTCGGATACCAGCAGCCGTCCGTCCTTATAGAGGCGGCCGAAGGGGATATCGTCCACCCGCTCCGCTGGCCCGGGAGCGAGGCGGATGACGTTGCCGTCGAAACAGCTCACCACTTCCGGCACGCCGACGCGCCGCGCCAGCGCCGCGTGCTCGGCAAGATGCATGGGCTCGCCGTGCACAGGCACAGACACCTGCGGGCGCACCCAGCCGTACATCTGCTCCAGCTCGCCACGGCGCGGATGGCCAGACACATGCACCAGGGCGTCCCGGTCGGTCATGACACGCACGCCGCGCTTCACCAGGCCGTTGATGACGGTGTTCACCACCTTCTCGTTGCCGGGAATGGTGCGGGAGGAAAACACCACGAGATCGCCCTTCGACAAGGCGATCTCCGGATGATCGTCCGTGGCGATGCGGCTCAAGGCGGCGCGGGGCTCGCCTTGCGAGCCCGTGAGAAGCGCAACCACCTTGTCGCGCGGAAGATAGCCGTAGGCGTCGGCGCCCCGGAACGGCGGAATGCCGTCGAGCATGCCGTGTTCGCGGGCAACCCCAATCACCCGCTCCATAGCCCGCCCGACCACCACCACTTCGCGGTCAGCGGCCAGCGCCGCCTCGGCGATGGAGCGCACCCGCGCCACGTTGGACGAGAAGGTGGTGAAACAAATGCGGTGCTTGGCGTTTGCGACGATTTCCTTCAGCGTCGCACCGACATCGGCCTCCGATGGCGAAACGCCGTCACGGATGGCGTTCGTGGAATCGCAGATAATCGCGCGCACGCCCTCATCGCCCAGCGCACTCAGCCGAGCGATATCGGTGACCGAACCGACAATCGGGGTCGGATCGAGCTTCCAGTCGCCCGTATGCAGCACCAGGCCCAGCGGGGTGCGCAGGGCAACCGCGTGGCTGTCGGGAATCGAATGGGCGACCGGGATGAATTCCACCTCGAACGGGCCGATGGAAATCTTCGCCCCCGCCCGCACGACGGTGACCGGAATGTTCGGCGCGCCCGGCTCTCCCCACCGCTTCGCCTCAAGCAGGCCGGCGGTGAAGGCGGTCGTATAGATCGGACATTTCAGGCGTGGCCACAGGTCGATTACCGCACCCACGTGATCCTCATGCCCGTGCGTGAGGATCAACCCGACGATGTTCGCCTTTTCTTTTTCCAGGAAGCGAATATCGGGCAACACGAGATCTACACCCGGCGCCTCATCCCCGGCGAAGCTCATGCCGAGGTCCATCATCAGCCATTTGCGGGCACGCCGCGGGCCGAAACCATAAAGACCAAGATTCATGCCGATCTCCCCCACCCCGCCTAGGGGTGCGAAGACCAGCTCGTTCTGTTCCGCCATGTGACCTATCATTCCGCCTTCGGCAGGGAGACATCGCCGGCGGTGATGATCTCTGCAATTCCGTCCCGCCGCCGCAACATCATGGCGCCGCGGGCATCAATGCTCTCGAAACGTCCCGTAACTTCCCGCTCGCCAATGCGCACCGTGACCGTATCGCCGATCGCAAGGGCGTGGCGCATCCAGTCCGTGCGGACCGAAGGAAAACCGTTGCCGCCATTCCATTGGTTGAGGCGCACCGCCATGGCCCGGTCGAGGGCTTCCAGCACCCGGTCCGGCGCCGTCGGGGCACCGGCAGCTTCGAGGCTGGTGGCCCGATACGGCAGGTCCTCGGGATGGTGAAGGCAGTTGACCCCGAACCCGATGACCGCCGCCGGGCGCCCCGCCGCGTCGGTGCCGCCTTCCACCAGGATGCCGGCGAGCTTGCCACCATCCAGAATCAGGTCATTGGGCCATTTCAGCTTGAGCCCATCCGTGGTCAGCAGCGGCGCGGCTGCCAGCACGGCATCGCGCAATGCCAGGCCGGCGACGAAGCAAAGCTGCGCCACGTGCGCCACCGGGGCCGGATTCGGCAAAACGAGGGTTGCAAAGAGATTGCCGAGTTCACTCGTCCAGGGCCGGCCGCGCCGGCCGCGCCCAGCGCTCTGAATGTCAGCCACCAGCCAAACGGGCATGGCCTCGCCACGGCTGAGCCGCGCGAGACCTTCCGCATTGGTCGAACCGATCTCAGTGAATCGGACGATGGGGATCGTTGAGCTTTGAAAACGCTGCGCCGCCATAGTTCAGAAAAGTGCCCGGGCGGCCACACCGGCCGCGTTGATCAGCGGCGAGGGATAGACGAAATAGAAGATGGTGAACAGGCCGGAAAGGCCCAGCACCGCCTTCAGTTCACCGGGCATGGGGTCGAACGCTTCCGCCGGCTCGTCAAAATACATGATCTTGACCACCCGGAGGTAATAATAGGCGCCCACCACCGAGGCGAGCACGCCGATCACAGCCAGGCCATACAGGCCCGCCTCGATCGCCGCGAGAAACACGTAATATTTCGCCAGGAAGCCGGCCAGCGGCGGGATACCTGCAAGCGAGAACATCAGCCCGCCCAGTAGCAAAGCCATCATGGGATTGGTCCGCGCGAGGCCGGCCAGGTCGTCCACGTTCTCGACCGCATTGCCGTTACGGCGCATGGAAAGGACGCAGGCGAAGCTGCCCAGGGTCATGGCGACATAGATCGCCATATAGACCAGCACGCCACGGATGCCCTGCGGAGTGGCGGCGGCCAGCCCGACCAAAGCGAAACCCATGTGCCCGATGGAGGAATAGGCCAGCAGGCGCTTGATATTGCGCTGGCCGATGGCAGCGAACGCACCGAGCACCATCGAGGCGATGGACACGAACGTGATGATCTGCTGCCAGGAATGCGTGATGTGCGGGAAGGCTTCCACGGCGACCCGCAGGAAAACGGCCATGGCGGCGACCTTCGGAGCGGTGGCGAAGAAGGTGGTCACTGGCGTGGGCGCGCCTTCGTACACATCCGGCGTCCACATGTGGAACGGCACCGCGGAAACCTTGAAGCACAGGCCCGCGAACAGGAACACAATGCCGAACACGAGCCCGATGGTGGGCGTCGTGGCGGCCGCAGCGATGGCGCCGAAGTTCACCGAATCCGTGAACCCGTAGATCAGGGAGGAACCGTAAAGCAGCATGCCCGAGGACAGCGCACCGAGGACGAAGTATTTCAGGCCGGCCTCGGTGGAGCGCACCGAATCCCGATTGTAGGCGGCGACCACATACAGCGAGAGGCTCATCAGTTCGAGCCCGAGATACAGCGCGATCAGATCGCCCGCCGACACCAGCATGCACATGCCGAGGGTGGCGATGAGGATGAGCACGGGATACTCGAACTTGCTCTGCCGTTCGCGGTTCAGCCAATGCACGGAGACGATCAGCGACACCAGGGCGCCCAGGATCGCGAGAGCCTTCATGAAGCGGCTGAAGTCGTCGATCACGAGACTGCCGCCAAAGGCCGAGATGGCGGCGTGGGGGGCCATCAGAACCAGGATACCGGCGGCAGCAAGGACCGCGATGGCGAGGCCGTTCACCAGATTGGCGGCCGCTTCGCCGCGGATCGCACCGACCAGCAGCAGCACGATCGCCGAAACGGCGAGCGTGACTTCGGGAAGAACGGCGCCGAGCGGAGGCAGGGACGACATCGGGCGACCTCGGGTCAGAAGCTGAACATCAGCGTGGCGGTCTTCACCGCCGACGCGACAGTATCGGTACGGGCAACCACCGCATTCACCGCCGTGGACGTCATGTCCAGGATCGGCGCCGGCCAGAAGCCGAACAGGATGGTGATCACCACGAGCGGGACGAGGATGGCGATCTCGCGCGGGCCGAGATCGAGGATGTCCTTGAGATTGTCCTTCTCAAGCGGCCCGAAGATTACGCGCCAATAGAGCCAGAGCGCATAGGCGGCCGAGAAGATCACGCCGGTGGCGGCGAAGAAGGCGATCCAGCTGTTGCGCTCGAAGGCCGCCAGCATGGTGAGGAATTCACCGACGAAGCCGGAGGTGCCGGGAAGCCCGACATTGGCCATCGTGAAAATCATGAACGCGGTCGCATAGAGCGGCATGCGCTTCACGAGCCCGCCGTAAGCGGCGATGTCGCGTGTGTGCATGCGGTCGTAGATCACGCCGACGCAGAGGAACAGCGCGCCCGACACGAAGCCGTGCGAGATCATGAGGAACATGGCGCCCTGCAGGCCCTGCTCGTTCATCGCGAACAGGCCCATGGTGACAAAGCCCATGTGCGCCACGGAAGAATAGGCGATCAGCTTTTTGATGTCGGTCTGCACCAGCGCCACCAGCGAGGTGTAGATGATGGCCACCACCGACAGCGTGAACACCAGCGGCGCGAACAGGTGGGAGGCATCCGGGAACATCGGCAGCGAGTAGCGGATGAAGCCATAGCCGCCCATCTTCAGCAGAACGCCCGCGAGGATCACCGAGCCGGCGGTCGGCGCTTCCACGTGCGCGTCGGGAAGCCAGGTATGAACCGGCCACATGGGCATCTTCACCGCGAACGAGGCAAAGAAGGCCAGCCAGAGCCAGGTCTGCATCCCCACCGGGAAGCCGTGGGTCATCAGGGTCGGCACGTCCGTGGTGCCGGCCTGCCAATAGATGGCCATGATGGCGAGCATCATCAGCACCGAACCGGCCAGCGTGTAGAGGAAGAATTTGAAGCTGGCGTAGATGCGGCGCGGACCACCCCAGATGCCGATGATGAGGAACATCGGGATCAGGGCGGCTTCGAAGAAGAAGTAGAACAGCACCAGATCGAGCGCGCAGAAGGTGCCGACCATCAGGGTCTCAAGCACCAGGAACGCGATCATATATTCCTTCACCCGCTTCTTCACGCTGTCCCAGCTGGCCAGGATGCAGAAGGGCATGAGGAAGGTGGTGAGGATGATGAGGGGCAGCGAAATGCCGTCGACGCCCATGTGGTAGGCCGCGACATCGCCAAGCCAGGGATGCTTCTCGACGAACTGGAAACCGGCCGCCTTAGCGTCGAAGCCCGGGAGCAGAAGCAGCGAGACGATGAAGGTGACAAGGGTCGTCCACAGCGCCACCCAGCGGGCGTTGCGGGCGGACACTGCATCATCACCCCGCACCACGAGGATGAACAGCGCCCCCACCAGAGGCAGGAAGGTGACGACGGAGAGGATGGGCCATGTGGTCATCGTCACACTCCGGCGAACATGAACCAGGTGATGAAGGCGGCGACGCCGATCAGCATCACGAAGGCATAGTGATAGAGATAACCGCTCTGCAGCCGGACGACCGAAGCCGTCACATCGAGGACCCTGGCGGAGACGCCGTCAGGCCCGATCCCGTCGATGATCCTCCCGTCGCCCTGCTTCCACAGCACGCGGCCGATCCACAGCACGGGACGGACGATGATGAAATTGTAGATCTCGTCGAAGTACCATTTGTTCAGCAGGAACTGGTACAGCGCGTCCTGGCTGCGGGCGAGCGCCACCGGCACCTTCGGATCCAGAACGTAGAACCAGAAGGCCACCAGGAAGCCCAGCACCATCATCACGGTCGGCGCGAGGCCGGCCCAGGTGGGCACCTCGTGCATCTCGTGGAGGATGTGGTTTTCCGCGCCCATGAAGATGGATTGGCGGAAGAAGTCCTGCACGTGGTGGCCGACGAAATCACCGTAGAACACCATGCCGGCGAACACCGAACCGACGGCCAGAACGCCGAGCGGGATCGTCATCACCAGCGGGGATTCATGGGCGTGTTCGTAATGGTGGTGGTCATGAGGATGACCGTGGAAGGTCATGAACACCAGGCGCCAGGAGTAGAAGGAGGTCAGCGCCGCGGCCGCCACCGTCATCACCCAACCATAGAGCGCAAAGCTGTTATCGCTGGCCCAAGCCGCCTCGATGATGGCGTCTTTCGAATAATAGCCCGCGAGGAAGGGGAAGCCGGTGATCGCCAGCGTTCCGATGAGCATCATGGCGTAGGTGAACGGGATCTTCTTATAGAGCCCGCCCATGTGGCGCATGTCCTGCTCGTGGTGCATCGCATTGATCACCGAGCCGGCGCAGAGGAACAGCAGCGCCTTGAAGCAGGCATGGGTGAACAGGTGGAACACACCCACCGAATAGGCGCCTGCACCCATGGCGACGAACATGTAGCCCAGCTGGGAACAGGTGGAATAAGCGATCACCTTTTTGATGTCGTTCTGCACCAAGGCGACGGTGGCAGCAAACATCGCGGTGGTCGCTCCCACCAGCATCACGACGTTCAGTGCCGTATGCGAGAGCTCGAAGATGGGCGACATGCGCGCCACCATGAACACCCCCGCCGTCACCATGGTGGCGGCATGGATGAGCGCGGAGACCGGGGTCGGCCCCTCCATCGCGTCCGGCAGCCAGGTGTGGAGCAGAAACTGGGCCGACTTACCCATGGCGCCGACGAACAGCAGCAGCGCGATCACCGTCGGCGCATCCCAGGCATGGCCGAGGAAGTTGATGCTCTTCCCCACAAGCGAAGGCGCCTGGGCGAAGACCGCGTCGAAGGTGACCGAGCCGGTCATCACGAATACGGCGAAGATGCCCAGCATGAAGCCGAAATCGCCCACGCGGTTCACGACGAAGGCCTTCATGGCGGCCGCATTCGCCGAGGGCTTCTCATACCAGAAGCCGATGAGCAAATAGGAGGCGAGGCCCACGCCTTCCCAGCCGAAGAACAGCTGGACCAGATTGTCCGCCGTCACCAGCATGAGCATGGCAAAGGTGAACAGGGACAGATAGGCGAAGAAGCGCTGGCGGCTCGGATCCTCGTGCATGTAGCCGATGGAATAGAGGTGAACCAGCGATGAGACCGTCGTCACCACGATCAGCATGACGACCGTCATGGTGTCGATGCGGAATGCCCAGTCGATCTTGAGATCGCCGACATGGATCCAGCGCATCACCTGCACATGCGCATCGTGCCCGCCGAAGCCCACCTGGAAGAAGGCGACCCAGGCCAATGCGCAGGAGATGAACAGAAATGCCGTAGTGATGATCTCGGCCGGACGCGCGCCGAGCACGCGGCCGAAAAGACCGGCGATGAGAAAGCCGATGAGGGGGAGAAAGACGATCGCCTGATACATGGCCTCAGCCCTTCATGGCATTGATGTCCTCGACGGCGATCGAACCGCGGTTGCGGTAGAACACCACGAGGATGGCGAGCCCGATGGCCGCTTCTGCGGCAGCGACGGTCAGCACCAGGAGCGCGAACACCTGGCCGACGATGCTGCCGTGGAAGGCGGAGAAGGCGACCAGATTGATATTCACGGCGAGCAGGATCAGCTCCACCGACATCAGGATGACGATCACGTTCTTCCGGTTCAGGAAGATGCCGAGCGTGCCCAGCGTGAACAGGATCGCCGCAACCGTGAGATAGTGGGAAAGCGAAATGTCCATCTTTCCCTCCTAGATGCCCTGGCCCGGGCGCACCTTGACCACTTCCATCGCGGTCTCGGGCGTGCGAGCAACCTGGGCGGAGACGTTCTGGCGCTTCACATTCGCCTTATGGCGCAGCGTGAGCACGATGGCGCCGATCATGGCCACGAGCAGCACCATGCCCGAGGCCTCGAAGAAGTAGACATAGTCGGTATAGAGGACCTGGCCGAGCGCCTTGGTGTTGCTGATGGCGACCCCGCCGGCGGCTGCCGCCTTCGGCAATTGTGCGACGGCCGGCGCCGTTGCCCAGGTGCCCACCACCAGGATCAATTCCACCAGGAAGACCACGCCCACCAACGCGCCCACGGGGAGATATTGCAGGAACCCTTGCCGCAGCTCGACGAAGTCCACGTCCAGCATCATCACGACGAAGAGGAAGAGCACCGCCACCGCGCCCACATAGACCACCACCAGGATCAGCGCGAGGAATTCGACCCCGATCAGGATGAACAGGCCCGCCGCATTGACGAAGCACAAAATGAGGAACAGGACCGAATGGACCGGGTTACGGGAGGAAATGACCATGAAGGCCGACGCCACGAGGACGCCAGCGAAGAGATAGAAAAACACTGCCGCGACACTCATGCGCCGAGCTCCCCTCTCCGCGGCGCCTCGGCGCCGATCCTATGCGGCCGCGCGTGGCGGCCGGCCCGTCGATAGCCCGTACCCATCACATAAGTCCACTGTCTCGGGTGCCCGCAGGACGCGCGCCCCCTCAGCCCCAACCCTCACCGCCCGCTTAAGCGGGCGAACCCTGTCACCGATAAGGCGCATCCAGCGCGATGGACTGCGCGATCTCACGCTCCCACCGGTCGCCATTGGCGAGCAGGCGCTCCTTGTCGTAATACAATTCCTCGCGCGTCTCGGTGGCGAACTCAAAGTTCGGCCCCTCGACGATGGCATCCACGGGGCAGGCTTCCTGGCAGAAGCCGCAATAGATGCATTTCACCATGTCGATGTCGTAACGCGTGGTGCGGCGCGTGCCGTCATTGCGGCGCGGACCGGCCTCGATGGTGATGGCCTGGGCGGGGCAGATGGCCTCGCACAATTTGCAGGCGATGCAGCGCTCTTCCCCATTGGGATAGCGGCGCAGCGCATGCTCCCCACGGAAACGCGGAGAGATGGGATTCTTCTCGAACGGGTAGTTGATGGTCGCCTTGGGCGCAAAGAAATAGCGCATGGCGAGCACAAAACCCGAGAGAAACTCGGTGAGGAAAACGGCACGGGCCGCTTGATCCAGTTTCATGGCATCGCTCCCGCCGCGCCGGCGCGGCCGAATGAAAGGTGGGGGGTCTCGATCATTGGGGCGCCGTCCCGGTGAAGTGAAGGACGCTCGCCACCACGACCACGGCCACCAGCGAAATCGGCAGGAAGATCTTCCAGCCGAGCCGCATCAGCTGGTCGTAGCGATAGCGTGGCACCATCGCCTTGGCCATCGCGAAAAGGAAGAACATGAAGCACAGCTTCAGGACGAACCAGATGATGCCAGGCACCCAGGTGAAGGGCGCGAACGGCAGCGGAGAGAGCCAGCCGCCGAGGAAGAGGATCGTGCCCAGCGCGCACATGGTCATGATGGCCACGTACTCGCCCAGCATGAACAGCAGATAGGGCGTGGACGAATATTCCACCATGAAGCCGGCGACCAGTTCGGATTCCGCTTCCACGAGATCGAAGGGCGGGCGGTTGGTTTCCGCGAGCGCCGAGACCAGGAAGATCACGAACATCGGCAGCAACGGCAGGAAATACCAGTTCAGCAGCCCGAACCGTCCGTTCTGCGCCTCGACGATGGCCGAGAGGTTTTGCGAACCGGCGCACATCAGCACCGTGATGATGACGAAGCCGATGGAGACCTCATACGACACCATCTGCGCCGCGGAGCGCAGCGCCGCCAGGAACGGATATTTCGAATTGGACGCCCAGCCGGCCATGATGATGCCGTACACGCCCAGCGAGGAGATCGCGAAGATATAGAGAATGCCGATGTTCAGGTCGGCGATCACCCAACCCGAGGCGAGGGGGATGGCCGCCCAGGCCGAAAGCGCGAGCACGCAGCTCACCAGCGGCGCCAGGATGAAGATGCCCTTGTTGGAGCCCGCCGGAATGATCGGCTCCTTGAGCACGAACTTCAGCAGGTCGGCGAAGGATTGCAGCAGGCCGAACGGGCCCACCACATTGGGGCCCCGGCGCATCTGCACCGCCGCCCAGATCTTGCGATCCGCCAACAGGATGAAGGCGATAAAGATCAGCAGTGCCACCAGCAGCGCGAGGCTCGCGCCGAGGATGATCAGCACCTGGATAAGGGTATCCTGCCAGCTCATGGGTTCTTCCCGCCCCTCAATCCATCATCCGGCTGGGCGCATGCCCGGCCGGCTTCCAGCAGGCCGAGGCCCGCTCACCCAGCGTCCCGTTGCTCGTCCCGCCCGCCATGGTCCTACTCCGCCGCCACGGCATCGCTGCCGAGCCGCAGTTTCGAGCATTCCGCCATCACGGCCGAGGCGCGTGCGATGGGGTTGGTCAGGAAGAAATCACCGATGGTGGAGACGAACGCGCCCTTGTCGGCCGTCCCGCCCGTCGCGGCGAGCGCAGCGATCGCACCAGCATCCGCCGGCTCCACCTGATCCAACCGGCCGAGGTGCGGATGGGCAGCGGCCAGCGCGGAGCGCAAAGCCAGGAGCGTGTCATAGGGCAGCTTCTGCCCGATCACCTCGGACAGCGCACGCAGCACCGCCCAATCCTCGCGCGCATCGCCAGGCGGGAAAGCCGCGCGATTGGCGAACTGCGGCCGCCCCTCGGTATTGACGTAAATGCCGGACTTTTCCGGATAGGCCGCGCCCGGTAGGATAACATCGGCGCGATGGGCGCCGCGATCGCCATGGGTGCCGAGATAGACGACGAAGGCGCCGGGCGCCACGTCCACTTCATCCGCGCCGAGCAGGAAAGCAAGGTCCAGAGCACCGGCGGCGGTCATGCCCGCGACGTCGAGACCACCCTCGCCGGGCACGAGGCCCACGTCGAGCGCGCCGACGCGCGAGGCTGCGGTATGCAACACCGCAAAACCGTTCCACCCGTCTTTCACGGCCCCCACAGCCACCGCGACGCGCGCCGCGAGCGAGAGCACCGCCGCGCCGTCCGGCCGGGCAAGCGCGCCTTGTCCGACGATCACGAGCGGCCGCTCCGCCGCCTTCAGCGCATCCGAGAAGGTGCCGGCGCCCGCGAGCTCCGCGAGCGTTTCAGGCCCGGCGCCGAGATATTCGTAGGGATAGGTCAGATCCACACGCGGACCGATCACGCCAACCTTCAGGCCGCCCATGCGCCAGCGCTTGCGAATGCGCGCGTTCAGCACGCTCGCCTCATGGCGCGGATCGGTGCCGATAAGCAGGATCGCGTCCGCCTCTTCGATGCCCTCGATGCCGGCATTGAAAATGTAGCTGGCGCGCCCCAGCGCGGGATTGAGCGCTGCGCCGTCCTGGCGGGCATCGATGTTCTTTGAGCCGAGCTTGTCGAACAGCTGCTTGAGGGCAAACGCTTCCTCGACGGTGGCGAGGTCGCCCAGGATCGCACCGATGCGCGCCGGCGTCGTCGCCTTCACCTTGGCGGCGATCACCGCGAAGGCCTCGGTCCAAGTCGCTGGCACGAGGCGCCCATCCTTGCGCACATAGGGGCGGTCGAGGCGCTGCGCCTTCAGGCCATCCCACACATAGCGCGTCTTGTCGGAAATCCATTCCTCGTTCACCGCCTCGTTGGTGCGCGGCAGAATGCGCATCACTTCGCGGCCACGGGTATCGATGCGGATATTGGAGCCGACCGCATCCATCACGTCGATGGATTCGGTCTTGGTCAGTTCCCAGGGCCGCGCATGGAAGGCATAGGGCTTGTGGGTCAATGCGCCCACCGGGCAGAGGTCCGCCACATTGCCCTGCAATTCCGAATGCATGGCGTGTTCGAGATAGGTGGTGATCTCCATGTCCTCGCCGCGCCCGATGGCGCCGAGGTCTGCCGCGCCAGCAACTTCGGTGGTGAAGCGCACGCAACGGGTGCAATGGATGCACCGGTTCATGGAGGTCCGCACCAGCGGCCCGATATATTTGTCTTCGACCGCCCGCTTGTTCTCGGCGAAGCGGGAGGTGTCCACGCCATAGGCCATGGCCTGGTCCTGCAGATCACACTCGCCGCCCTGGTCGCAGATGGGGCAATCCAGCGGGTGGTTGATGAGCAGGAACTCCATCACCCCTTCGCGGGCCTTCTTGACCATGGGGCTCTTGGTGAGCACCACCGGCGGCTCGCCGTTCGGGCCGGGGCGCAGGTCCTTGACCGCCATGGCGCAGGAGGCGGTGGGCTTGGGCGGGCCGCCTTTCACTTCCACCAGGCACATGCGGCAATTGCCGGCGATGGACAGCCGTTCATGGAAGCAGAAGCGCGGAATCTCGACGCCAGCCACCTCGCACGCCTGCAACAGCGTGTATTCGGCTGGGACGTCTACCTCGGTGCCGTCGACAATCAGCTTGGCCATGACAGGTCCCTACTGCAGATCGATCGGATCAAGCGCACGCTCGATCCGGCCGACGCGGTGTTCCAGGCGTTCGAAGCGGCGACTGTTTTCCACAACGGCCTCCTCAAGCGCGGTCACGCGAACTTCCAGATGATGGATATCCTCCGCCATTCGCTCGGTGCGCGCATCCATGCGCCGCATGAGCGTCAGGAGGGAATTATCCGCTTCGTCGGCCATGCCTCACTCCGCCGCGACCGGCATATGCACCGGATCGGAATGGGGATTGGCCGCATATTGGTCGATGCGCTTCTCGATCTCAGGACGGAAGTGCCGGATTAGGCCTTGAACCGGCCAAGCCGCCGCGTCGCCGAGCGCGCAGATGGTGTGGCCTTCGATCTGGGTGGTCACTTCCAGCAGCAGGTCGATCTCGCGCTTCTGCGCGCGGCCTTCGGCCATGCGGTTGAGCACGCGCCACATCCAGCCTGTGCCCTCGCGGCACGGCGTGCACTGGCCGCAGCTCTCATGCTTGAAGAAGTAGGAAATGCGCGCGATCGCCCGCACGATATCCGTGGACTTGTCCATCACCAGGATGCCGGCGGTGCCGAGGCTGGACTTGGCGGCGCGGGTGCCGTCGAAATCCATGATCAGATCTTCGCACTGCTCGGCGGGGATCACCGGGCAGGATGCGCCGCCGGGAATGATCGCCAGCAGATTGTCCCAGCCGCCGCGAATGCCGCCGCCGTGGCGCTCGATCAATTCCTTGAACGGCGTGCCCATGGCGTCTTCGACCACGCAGGGCGTGTTCACATGGCCGGAGATGCCGAACAGCTTGGTGCCCACATTGTTCGGACGACCGATACCCGCGAACCAAGCCGCGCCGCGACGCAGGATATCGGGCGCGACGGCGATGGATTCGACGTTGTTGACCGTCGTCGGGCAGCCATAAAGACCCATGTTGGCGGGGAACGGCGGCTTCAGCCGCGGCATGCCCTTCTTGCCTTCAAGGCTTTCCAGCAGCGCGGTTTCCTCACCGCAGATATAGGCGCCGGCGCCATGGTGCACGTAGAGATCGAACGGGTAGCCGTGGACATTGTCCTTGCCGATCAGCTTGGCCTCATAGGCCTGCTCCACGGCGGCTTCGAGCTGCTCGCGCTCGCGCACATATTCGCCGCGCACATAGATATAAGCCGCGTGCGCGCCCATGGCGAAGGAGGCGATGAGACAGCCTTCGATCAGGAGATGCGGGTCGTGCCGCATGATCTCCCGGTCCTTGCAGGTGCCCGGCTCGGATTCGTCGGCATTCACCACGAGATAATGGGGGCGCCCATCCGAGACTTTCGGCATGAACGACCATTTGAGCCCGGTCGAGAAGCCGGCGCCGCCACGGCCGCGCAGGCCCGAGACCTTCATCTCGTTGATGATCCAGTCGCGGCCTTTTTCAAGGATGCCCTTGGTGCCATCCCAATTGCCGCGCGCCAGCGCGCCCTTGAGGCCCCAGTCATGCAACCCGTAGAGATTGGTGAAGATGCGGTCCTTGTCCTGGAGCATGGCTCACTCCTCCGGATCGCGCACGCCGGTGCCGGTCTTCGGCGCCTCGCGCTTTGAGCCCGTCACGGAGGGGCTGCTCTCCTGGGCGGCGCGCGCCACCTCTTCCCGCTTTTCGCCGGCGTGCTGTCCGTTCACGACCTTCTCCTGAGCCGCGGAGGCGATGCCCACCGGATCGCCCGGAGTCTCAACGGCCGCACGTGGCCGGCCGGCCTGTAGCAGATCCGGCTGCTCATCGGCCGCCGCCACGGCTCCTTCGGCAGCACGCGGCTCGTAAATCTGCGGATCGGTGAGCGAGGTCAGATCGCCCGCCGGCGCTGAGAACTGGCGGCCGGTCTGCGGGCCAGGCTTCACCGGGCGGCCGGCAGCAAGATCATCCAGAATCTTCTCCAGGATCTCGGGGCTCAGGTCCTCGAAATAATCGTAATTGATCTGAACCATGGGCGCATTGGCGCAGGCGCCGAGGCATTCCACTTCCAGCCAGGACAACGCGCCATCGGCGGAAACATGGCGCTCCGGGCCGATCTTGCGCTGGCAGACCTCTTTCAGTTCGTTGGCGCCGCGCAGCATGCAGGGTGTGGTGCCGCAGAGCTGCACGAAGTGACGCCCCACCGGTTCCAGGTTGAACATGGTGTAGAAGGTGGCGATCTCCAGCACCCGGATGTTCGGCATGCCGAGCCGGTCCGCGACCACGCGGATCGCGGGCTCCGGCAGCCAGCCGCCGGACTGTTCCTGCGCCTTCCACAGGAGCGAGATGACGGCACTGGCCTGGCGGCCTTCGGGATATTTGGCAATCTGACGATCGGCCCAGGCATCGTTCTCCGCCGTGAAGGCGAAGCTTGCGGGCTGCTCAGCTGCGAGGCGGCGGACGGACATCAGCGGCTTCCCGGGCTGACAATGTGACAATCATTATAGGCGCCGCCCACCCGAGCGACGCCACAATAGGCGTAGACGCCATCCTTGTAGAGCTTTACCGCAGCCCCGTCCGCATGGGCGAAGCTGCCCCGCGTGCCGGGAATGCCGCTCTCGGGGATGAGCGCCGCGTCCACCGGCTGCCAGCCGCCGTTCAGCAGGCTGAACATGGTGAGCTTCTGCACCACCATGGCCTTCGGCGGCTCCGCCGGAGCACCAAGCGGCACCACCACATCGAGCGTGGTGGGTACGCGGCTGGCATCGGCAGCTTCGCCAACGCCGCAGGCCAGCGGCAGAAGCGCGGAAGCGGTCAGGAGAACCTTCACCGGTCCACCTCCCCGAACACGATGTCAAGGGAGCCGAGGATCGCGGAAACGTCCGCCAGCATGTAGCCGCGGCACAGGAAATCCATCGCCTGAAGATGTGCGAAACCGGGGGCGCGGATCTTGCAACGATAAGGCTTATTGGTGCCATCGGCGACCAGATAGACGCCGAACTCGCCCTTGGGCGCTTCCACCGCCGCGTACACGTCACCGGCCGTCACGTGATAGCCTTCGGTATAGAGCTTGAAGTGGTGGATCAGCGCTTCCATCGAGCGCTTCATCTCGCCCCGCTTCGGGGGCACCACCTTGTTGTCCACCGTGGCGACGGGACCCGGCTCCTTCAGCAGGCGCTGCACGCACTGCTTCATGATCTTAATGGACTGCCGCATCTCTTCCATGCGGACCACATAGCGATCATAGCAATCGCCGTGCTTGCCGACGGGGATGTCGAAATCCAGCTCGGAATAGCATTCATAAGGCTGCGCCCGGCGCAGGTCCCAAGCAGCGCCCGAGCCACGCACCATCACGCCGGAAAAGCCCCAGGCCTGCGCCTCTTCCAGCGTGACCACGCCGATATCGACGGTGCGCTGCTTGAAGATGCGGTTGCCGGTAACCAGGGCATCGAGGTCGGCGAGCGTTTGCAGGCACGGATCGCAGAAGGCGCCAATATCTTCCACCAGCTTGGTCGGCAGGTCCTGATGAACCCCACCCGGCCGGAAATACGCCGCATGCATGCGGCTGCCGGAGGCGCGCTCATAGAACATCATGAGCTTTTCGCGCTGCTCAAAGCCCCACAGCGGCGGGGTGAGCGCGCCCACGTCCATCGCGAAGGTCGTGACGTTCAGGATATGCGAGAGCAGGCGGCCGATTTCGGAATAGAGCACGCGGATCAACTGACCGCGGATCGGAACCTCGATCCCGAGGAGCTTCTCCACCGCCAGGCAATAAGCGTGCTCCTGGTTCATCGGCGCACAATAGTCGAGCCGATCGAAATAGGGCACGGCCTGGAGATAGGTCTTGGCTTCGATCAGCTTTTCGGTGCCCCGGTGCAACAGGCCGATATGCGGATCGACGCGCTCCACGACCTCACCATTCAGCTCGAGCACCAGGCGCAGCACGCCGTGGGCCGCCGGATGCTGCGGGCCGAAATTGATCTGGAAATTGCGAACCGGTGTCCCGGGGCGGGGCGAGTCAAGAGTATGGGCCATGGGGGGCTCCTTCAGCTCGCCTTCGGAGCGCCGGGCTGCGAGGCAGCCTTTTCGTCGCCGGGCAGCACATATTCGACGCCTTCCCAGGGGGAGAGGAAATCGAAGTTGCGGAATTCCTGCGGCAGGCGAACCGGCTCGTAGATCACCCGCTTGGCTTCATCGTCATAGCGCACCTCGACGAAGCCGGAGAGCGGGAAGTCCTTGCGCAGGGGATAGCCGTCAAAACCGTAATCGGTCAGCAGCCGGCGCAGCTCGGGATGGCCTGTGAACAGGATGCCATACATGTCGTAGGCTTCCCGCTCGAACCAGTTGGCGCCGGGGAAAACGCTGCAGATAGAAGGAACCGGAGTCGCCTCGTCGGTCTGCACCTTCAGGCGGATGCGCATGTTATGCTTCAGCGACAGCAGGTGGTACACGACCTCAAATCGCAACTCGCGTGCGGGGTAATCCACACCGCACACATCCACGATGCAGTGGAACAGGCAGGTCGGATCGTCGCGCAGGAAAGTCGCGACTTTCACGATCTGCGCTCCCTCCACTTCAAGGGTCAGTTCGCCGAACGCGATGTGCGTCGCGCGGACCGCTGCGCCGAGCGCGCCCGATACATGAGCCGCGAGGTCCTTCAAGGTCTCGTCCATCTGCCTCTTCCCGTCGCCGTGCGTGCAGCGATTCAGCGTTCGATGGTTCCGATGCGGCGAATCTTCTTTTGCAGAAGAAGAACGCCATAGAGCAGTGCTTCGGCGGTCGGCGGGCAGCCGGGGACATAGATGTCCACGGGCACGATCCGGTCGCAGCCGCGCACTACCGCATAAGAATAGTGATAATAGCCCCCACCATTGGCGCAGCTGCCCATGGAGATCACGTAACGCGGCTCCGGCATCTGGTCGTAGACCTTGCGCAGAGCAGGCGCCATCTTGTTGGTCAGCGTGCCGGCGACGATCATCACATCCGACTGCCGCGGCGAGGCGCGCGGCGCGAAGCCGAAACGCTCCACGTCATAGCGCGGCATGGAAACCTGCATCATCTCCACGGCGCAGCAGGCAAGGCCGAAGGTCATCCACATGAGCGAGCCGGTGCGCGCCCAGGTGATGAGATCGTCGACATTGGTCATCAGGAAACCGCGGTCGGCCAGCTCCGAATTGATCTCCTGGAAAAAGGGATCATCCGCGCCGACGGGCCGGCCGGTATTCGGATCGACAAGGCCGCGCGGCGCCTGCGCCACCAGCGGCTTCGTCGCAGAAGGGGTCAATCCCATTCGAGTGCTCCCTTGCGCCATTCGTAGATGAACCCGACGGTCAGTACGCCGAGGAAGAGCATCATGGACCAGAAGCCGAGATCACCGAGGCCGCCGAACGAAATCGCCCAGGGGAACAGGAAGGCCACTTCCAGATCGAAGATGATGAAGAGGATGGAGACGAGATAGAACCGCACGTCGAAGGTCATGCGGGCATCGTCGAACGCATTGAAGCCGCATTCGTAGGCTGAAAGCTTCTCCGGATCCGGGCTGCTGTAGGCCACGATGAAGGGCGACACCAGCAAGGCGAGGCCGATCACCACCGACACGCCTATGAAGATGACGACCGGGAGATAATCCTGGAGCAGCAGGTTCATGATCCGCACCTTGGGGCGCATGGGCGATCCGCTTGAAGCGTTACCGCGCCGGCCTCGGTTGGAGGAGTTCGAAACGAGCGAGGCTTATCGCAGCGCCAGATGGGTGGCAAGTGCGACCTTGCCTTTGACGCGTGTAGAACCATCCAAACTCACCGACCTGCCGGAACGACATCGCCCATATCCCGCAAAAGCCACACGAATTTTTGTATGTCGCCGATTTTCACCGCAACGCTCCAGGGCCGTTGCGGCGGCAGGAAAATGCGCCGCGCCGCCGATCTTTCAGCAGATCTCCGCGCGCCCATGTGTCGATATCCGTCCCGATGCCTGTTTGCAGTGCAGTACCGCCGCGTCAATCGGCCTGACGCAGCGCAGCACACATCTGTGAGCTTTCCACTGCTCAGGTGAGGCTGCGACAGTTTGACAGGGGAAAAAGCCTTTCAAACGCCCGCGTGCCGTTAGGGCCGGGTCGCCTCCTTCACGGCGGCGACCAGCTGTTTCAGGGAGAAAGGCTTTGGCAAGAAGGCAAAACGCTCCCCCTCGGGGAGATTCTTGGCGAACGCCTCTTCCGCATAGCCGGAGATGAAAATGATCTTCAGCTTCGGATCGCGGCGACGCAGCTCGCGCAGCAGGCTCGGCCCGTCCATCTCGGGCATCACCACGTCGGACACCACCACGTCGAAGCTGGCACCCGGCTGGTCGATCGCCTCCAGGGCTTCGGCGCCGTTCGCCGCCGCGACCACGCGGTAGCCGCGGGCACTGAGCGCGCGCGAGGCGAAGGCGCGCACGGCGTCCTCATCCTCCACCAGCAGCACCGATGCCTGGCCGGTGAGATCGGGCACCTTGGCTTCCGGCTCGATCGGCCGGGCCTGCACCTCTTCCGCCGCACCTTCATGGCGTGGCAGGAACACACGAAACAGGCTGCCCTTGCCGAGTTCGCTGGTGGCGAGCACGCTTCCGCCGGTCTGCTTGACGATGCCATAGACCGTGGAGAGCCCAAGGCCGGTGCCCTTCCCCACGTCCTTGGTGGAGAAGAACGGCTCGAAAATTTTCTCCAATATGTCCGCGGGCATTCCGGTGCCGGTGTCACCCACCTCGACCAGCACATAATCGGCGGGGGTAAGGCTGCTGGCGTCGCCATAGGCCGCGCAGGCCGCGGCGGGAACATTGAGCGTGCGCAGGGTCACGACGCCGCCCGAGGGCATGGCGTCGCGCGCATTGACCGCGAGATTCACGATCACCTGCTCGAACTGATTCACATCCACGAGAATCGGCCAAAGCTCGCGCCCGTGCTCCACCTGCAACGAGATGCTCTCGCCCATCAGGCGGCGCAGCAGCATGGAAAGATCGGAAATGACATCGGTGAGCTGGATCACCTGCGGGCGCAGCGTCTGCCGGCGCGAAAAGGCGAGGAGCTGGCGCACCAGCCCCGCCGCGCGATTGGCGTTCTGCTTGATCTGCATGATGTCGGGAAAGGACGGATCGCTCGGTCGGTGGTTGGCGAGCAGCAGGTCGCAATAGCCCAGGATCGCGGTCAGGACATTGTTGAAATCGTGCGCCACCCCGCCGGCGAGTTGCCCGATGGCCTGCATCTTCTGCGATTGGGCGAACTGCGCCTCGAGGGCACGCTGGGCGGTGGTGTCCACCGCATAGATCGCCGCGCCGGCGCCGCCCGGTCCAAGATCCGCCGCATAGAGGCGCGCCGAGCGCCCCGCCTGACCGGCAATGCCGACCTCCACCGGGGCACCTCCCTCCTGGCCGGTCAGCGTCTCCCGAACGAGGTTTTCCACCGCCGGGACGTCGCGTTCGGCCACGAGTTGCACCAGCTTGGCTCCCGCGAGCGGGCGGTCGCTGCCGGCGAACAGGCGGGAGAAGCTGCCGTTTGCCTCACGCACCGCCCCTGCCCCATCCACATTGGCCATGGCGAGCGGCGAACGGGCGAAGAACGAGCCGTCCGCGACCGTGGACATGCGGGCCGCAGAGGACGCGGCCGGCCGGTCCGTGGTCGACAGCGCCACCGCGTCGCCGCGCGGGATCACCACCGCGATGCAATCCGACCCGGCGTGCCCCCCAATCCAGACGCGGCCGGACGCGATCGAGCCGTCCTGGCGCACGAAATCCACGTCGATGCCGCGCGGTCCGGACTGGCCACGTTCCAACACCGCCCTGGCGATGGCCGCGCTTTGGGGGGCAACGAGTTCGGCGAAGGGCAATGTGCCGCTGCCAAGCTCGGCGAGCCCGTATCCCAGCCAGCGGGCCAAGGTGGCGTTCGCCAGGCGCCCACCGGATGCGGAAAGCAGCACCATGCCCACCGGTGCTTTTTCCCAGATTTCAGCAAGGGCGGTGACGCCGTCCGGCGCAGGCACCTGTTCAATCACCGGCGCCGCGCGGGAGCGCGCGAGGCCCGCGCTTGCCTCCAGCGCTGCAGCGGGTGTTGAGGGAATGCTCTCCCCCGCCAGATGCAGCACCCACAGGGCGCGGCGGGCGCCGGCCAGCGGTTGCACAGACACCACCAGGCGCCGACCCGCAGGATTGGCATCAAAGGGAAAGGTTTGCATTCCCCGGACACCGTCGGCGGCGCTTCGCAGCAGCAGCCCGACCATGGCCTGCCCGCCGGGAATGCGCCCGAGGAAGCGATCCGGCGTCGGCACCTGGCCGGCCGCGCTGCGGCTCAGATTGAGATAGGCCGTGTTGGCGGCCAGCACGCGTTCGCCGGCCTCAACGACAATCGCCGCGTCGCTCATATTGGCGAGCAGCGCCTGCACCAATTCGTCGCTTCGCTTGTCGGTGCCGCTCCACACCCGCATGGTCGCGCTGACGACGGTGAAGATGCCGACCGCCGCGAGTCCCGCAAGGACTGCCGTGACGCTGCCGCCCGTGCTGCCCTGCAGAACGGCAACAACGAGGCCACCGGCGAATGCCGCCCCACCGACCACCAGCCGCTCACGTCCGGACGATCTGCGGCTGAACACGCCGCTCGACAAACCCGAGCGCGCATCGCCCGCGTCGGTGCTCATGAAGACGTCCTTCCGATGCACGCAGATACGCTCTTCGCGGCCATACCTGCTCCGAATCCGCGAAAATTAACGCAAAGTTACGGCATTGGTTGAAATCATGCCATGATCGTCAACAATTTCTTGGTTCGCCAGTTGATGTTGTACCGTGCGCGCGCTCCTGCGCCCGGCCGCTCGCCGAGGAGCGCGGAGGCCGGGGACGTGGTACATCGCACGGGCAGCGAAGAGGACACACGATGTTGCAGAATTTGTTTGGGGCGCAACTCGATCTGCCCGTGCGCTTGGCCATCGCCCTGCTGGTGATCGGCGTGCTGCTGGGCTTGACCGTGTTTATTGTCCGGCGCCTCGGGCGCGATGGCAGGAGCGGCACGGTGCGCTCCCGTCAGGCGCGCCTCGCGGTCCTCGACAGCGTCACCATAGATCCCCGCCGACGCTTGGTGCTGGTGCGGCGCGACGAAGTCGAGCACCTGCTCCTGGTCGGCGGGTCCACCGATATCGTTGTGGAACCTGCGATCTCTCGCGCTCCGGCACGCGAGCCGGCGGTGCCGCGCGAACCGGCCATCGGACGTGAGGCCGCCCAGGCACTGCCGCCGCGCGAGCCGCGGGAGTCGCTTATGGCCCGCGAGGCGCGTGAGACCCTCGCACCCCGCGACAGCCGCGAAGCCCTGCCGCCCCGTGAAACCCTGCCCCCCCGTGAAGCCTTGCCGCCTCGTGAAGCGAGCCCCCCACGTGAATCCATCTACGCGCGTGATGGCCAGGCGCCGCGTCGGCCGCTGGGTGCGCCAATCGCCGCGAAGCCGCCGGCAGAGCCTGCGCCAGTCGACCCCGCCATTCCCGAGCCGGCCTTGGCCAAGCAGGAGGAGGCTGCGCCGTCAGCAATTTCGGTTGCGCGCGAGCCGGCTTCTGCCCCCGCCGCTCCCCTCGCACTGGATGTTCCCGCTTCACCGCCGGAAATCCGCCGCCCCATCCCCGCACGCCGCACCGCGGACGTGGCCGTTCCCGCAATCGATGCCCCGCGTCGCGCCGACACCCCGCGCTCTTCCTTCGCACGGCCGCCACGGCATGAGCCGAGTGCTAATTCGGCGCGAACGGTTCAAGCCGCACCCGCGCCAGCCGCACCGGCAACACCTCCCGCTCCGGCCCCTGAAATCGCAGCCGCACCGGACGTGAAGGCGCCGGAAGTGAAGTTTGCCCCGGAAACCAGCGTTGCCCCCCAGGTCAGCGTCGGGTCGCAGGCGCCTGTCGCTGCTGAAGACAGCAAGATGCCCGATCTGGTCGCCGAGAACGAGGTGCGGCCAGAGCGCGAGGCGATCGCGCCCGAAATAATGCCCGCGCCTACATCACCGGTCGCGCCGCCCGTGGCGCCTTCCGTATTCGAACGCAAGGCACCTGCCGCCCCGTCCGCCCTTCCCGCGGCTCCGCTTCCCGCTGCCGCCCAGAGCGAAGCGCCCGCGCCGCGCCGTGGAACCACTTTCACGCTCGGAAAGGACATCCGCCCGGCGGATACCGAGCGCAAGGAGCCGCGCCTGGCCGAGGCCCCGCCGAAGCGTCCCTCGGCCCCGCCGGTCGCCGCGCCGCCTAACGTGCGCCCTGCGGCTCCGGAGGTTGTCGCGGCGACACCAAAACCCGCCGAGATCATTCCCGCGCTGACTCTTGAAGATCTGCTCGGCCCGGATGCAGCTGAAATCGCAGGCGCTCCGGCGGATCCAGTGCCCGCGCCTGTGGAAGACGCTCCACCGGCACGACGGGGGCTTGGCGCCCTGTTTCGCACGGCGAACATCAAGCCGCGTCCCGAAGGCGGCGAGCCCCCGCAGGAACAGATGCCCACTCGGCCCGCGCCTGTCGTGGAGCCGCCCGCGCCGGAAGCGCCGGCCCGCCCCGCGGCCGCCCGTGTGGTGGAGCCCGCCGATCTGCCCACCATCACAATGGACGTTCCCACTTCCAACCCGCCCAGCGCGCCGATTGCGCCGGCGCCGGAAGTGCGGGCGCGCCCTGTCGATCCGAGAGACCTGAAAGTCAAGGCGCCGGCTCCCGCTCCCACACTCAGCGTGGGACCAGCAGAGAGCGAGGCGCAACCGCCGAAGCCCGCTGTCGCACCTCCGGCTGCCACCGCTCCGGCCGCTCCGCCACGCCGCTGGGTACTGCCCCGCGCGACACCCCCGGCGACGCCTGCGGCGGATGCGTTCCAAAGCGAAGTCGCCAATCCGTTCGCGCTGGATTCCGGCAGCATGGTCTCTATCGACGCACCGGCATTGACCTCGCCCGTCGCCGAGGCAAAGGCCCCGCCCGAGCCCGAGCCCAAGGCCGAAGCCGAGAAGGACCCGTTCGAGGACCTGGAGGCGGAGATGGCCAATCTTCTCGGGCGCGGCACTGGGCAGCGCTGACCGGCCTAACGAATGACCAAAGAAAAAGCCGGGCGCGATGCCCGGCTTTTATTTTGTCTGGAATCGGCCGTCGCGGAGAAGCTGGATCTCTCCGGTCACGGCCGACCGCTCAATCGTCGCGATACACGCGCTCACGTCGCTCGTGCCGCTCCTGCGCCTCCACCGACAATGTGGCGATGGGCCGGGCTTCCAGCCGCTTGAGCGAAATCGGCTCGCCAGTGTCTTCGCAATAGCCGTAGCTCCCGTCCTCGATCCGCCCAAGGGCAGCGTCGATCTTGGAGATCAGCTTGCGCTGGCGGTCGCGAGCCCGCAGCTCGATCGAACGGTCCGTCTCAGAAGAGGCGCGGTCCGCAAGGTCGGGGTGATTCTGGTTCTCGTCTTGAAGGTGCTGCAGCGTTTCACGCGCCTCCCGCAGGATGTCCTCCTTCCAATTCAACAACTTCAGCCGGAAATATTCCCGCTGGCGGTCGTTCATGAAGGGCTCGTCCTCGCGGGGGCGATAGTCCTGGTCGATTTGGACCGACATCAGCAATGTCCTCGATACAGCGTCGCTGATCCCCACCGGGTCGCCGCGCTTATATCCACCACCTCGCCCGTCGACAACCGCCATCAACACACGCATCAGCCGAGATCAAACTCGAGCGACGCTCTTCGCGTTCCCTTACTGCAGTCTAATACCGCCCACGGCGAGGCTTGCGCTTCATGCACGTGGACGGTCGTTCACCACCAGGTCTTGCCAATGTTGAAGGTGTAGGCGAGCGAGACCCCTGCCATGAATTGATTGGAGCTCTGAGTCAGCGGAGAATCGGCGGCGTCTCCGACGAGACGGCCGTAAGTTCCAAATACGCCTGCCGTGAAGCCTTTGCCGAAATTCTTGGTCAGCTGCGCGGTCGCGCCCCAGGAGTACAGGCCGCTGCTGGCCTGATAGACCGGCGTCGGATTGCCGAGGAAATTCGCGCTGAGGGACTGGAACGGCGTCACCCCAAAATAGGCATTCTGATACGCGGAAGAGCCGAAGGCGAGGCGGGGGCCGATGGCGAAACGCCAGGATTCATAAGGAATAATCACGTCCGCGCCGAGATCGCCGACCCATCCCTCATAACCGCCGAAGCCGTACCGCAACTCGCCGCGCAGGCGCAGCCAGTCAACAGGGTACCATTCGGAATAGCCGCCCACTTCAAGCGAGGGATCCAGGTTTCCAAGGCCGGTCAGGCGGTCGGAATTGTCCTCGTCCCGGCCCCAGTCGATCCGCCCCACGGCGCCGATGCGGAACCTGCCGGTGTCGAGGAAGGCGATCGAGGGATTGTCGTCGATGCTGTGGAACGTGTTGAGCTCGCTCGCTTTTTCCAAGCTGAAAATGAATCCGGGGCGCAGCTCATACGTCTCGCTGCCAGGATATTGAGGTACGATGTTGCCGGACCCACCGATCGTCACATACCAATCTTCCTTCGGCTGAGACGCAGCGTCGAAGATTGTCGTGACCGGGGCGACATCGGCGGCGGCGGCCGAGCCGGGCGCGGCGAAGGAAAGGCCGGTGGCACAGAGCGTTACGAGAGAGAGAAGGCGCAGCTCGGCCATAGTCCACCCGGTTTGGAATCCCAAAGCCTACCCTACCGGGCAGCCTCCATTCTTTGGTGCCAAATATGTCACTCCGCCGCAGTTATTGCGCTTCTCGCCGCAATTCGGCGCTTTTTCGTTACGGATAAGGTCAATGAATCCCGAATGATTCGTCATGCACTGGAAAATTCCACCGTGCTGACTTCCTGGCGGTCCGCGACGCGGGCGCGGCGGCGCTCTCCCCGGTCCGCCAGCCGGCCGGTCCAGTAATTCGTCCAGCGCAGGCCGGCGCCGAACATGCCCCAGGTGGATGGCAGCGGCGGGACCCCGAACAGGGTGATGCGGTCGTCGCGGTCCACGATGGCGTCGCCGATCAGATCGGCGGCGAGGCTGATATTGGCCAGCGGGTCCTGTCCCAGGGCAAGGGCATACCACACGCCCGGCCGATAGCTGCCGATCAGCGGCAGGCCGGAAGGAGCGCGCGCGGCGCGCCAGCCGAAGGCATGGCCCACCATGGCGGAGGCGAGGCGCGGATAGAGGGCGCCGGCCTGCCTTCGCAGGGCGCAGGCGGCGGCGACTTCCCGGCCCTGATAGGTGGCGGTGGGCGCGGTGAAGGTGAGGTGACCGCCATCGAGGGCGAAGCGCACCGGCCGCGCGCCGGTCTCGCGCACCGCCGGGCCGCCATAGCCACCCCCGGAGACGTGGAAGCTGCCGGTGACGAAGGTTGCGGGATAGACCGCGCGGGCAAGCCAGGGCGCCACCCGGCCGAGCCCGCGCGTGGCGCAGAAGATCGCGTGGTCCGCCCGCACCCGCCCGGTGGCGAGCTGGATATATTTGCGCACGCCGTCGAGATCGACACTCTCGACCGGCGTGCGCGGGAATCGCCGGACGCCGGCCGCCACCGCCGCCGCGCCCAGCAGCGAAGCCAGGGGGCCCACGTCGAAACGCCGCGCGTCCGGGTCGAACAGGGCGCCGGAATAGACATCGGTGCCGATGAGATCGAACAGATCCGCCTCGCCCACGCGGGCCAGCTCGGAGAGCCCGAGCACGTCGCGGGCGGCGGCCTCGTCCAACAGGTCGGCGAGGCCGGCCGGGCCGGGCACCAGCAATTCGCCCTCCCCGGTCTGCTCGAGGCGCAGCACCTCCAGCAGCCGCAGGGCGCTGCGCGTCGCCCCGTTGGAGAGATCATACAATTCGCGCGCCCGGTCGCGGTCGGCACGCGCACACAGATCCTTGGCGGTGAGATCGAGGCCGGAGGTGATGACGCTTTCCTGGCGACCGGCCTCCGGGGCCTTCGTCTCCAGCAACACCACGGTGCGGCCGCGCAGGGCCAGGACGAGCGCGATCCAAAGCCCGGGCACGCCGTCGCCGATGACGCAGACATCGCAATCGAGGTCGCCCCGCACGACGGGCAACGGCTCGGCCGGGGCGATTCCGGGCCCGGTGGCGCGCACGCTCGTGTTCATCGTGGCGAAAGGGTCATGAATCCCAATCCCGTTGTTGAACGCCGGTGTCGGCGGCACCCCCTCCAATGTGGGCGAGAGGGTGTCACAAATCCAGCAAGAGTAAGGCGTAGCATCGCCGTGCGTCAGGTCCAAGGGGCATCGAGCGCTTGACGGTATCGAGAAACCGCAAACCGGGATTCGCCCCGCGCGGGCTCTGATGTTGGTTTTATTATACCGAACTTGCGGCGGCGCGCCGTTGGCGGACGGCGGTCAGGGCCGGTTGGCGCCACGGTCGGCCAGCACGTCGTCCACCTTGCGGGCCAGCTGGTCGAGCGTGAAGGGCTTCGGCAGGAAGGCCACGCCCCGGTCCAGAATGCCGTTATGCACCACGGCATTGCGGGTGTAGCCGGTGGTGTAGAGCACCTTCAGCCCGGCGCGCGCGGCGGCCGCTTGTTCCGCCAGCTGCCGGCCGGTCATGTCGGGCATGACGATGTCGGTGAACAGCAGGTCGATGCGCGGTTGCAGGACCAGTTGCTCCAGGGCCTGGTTGCCGCTGCTCGCTTGCACCACGGTGTAGCCAAGCTCCCGCAGGGCATCGACGCTCATGTGGCGCACGTTCTCCTCGTCCTCCACCACCAGGATGGTGATCTCCGGACGGCCCAGCGGCGGATGCCCTTCGCCGCTTTCCCCGCGCTGGATCCTGGCCGGCTCCCCCACATGACGGGGCAGGTAGAGCTTCACCGTGGTGCCCTGGCCCACCTCCGAATAGATCTTCACATGGCCGCCGGACTGCTTGACGAAACCGTACACCTGGCTGAGCCCGAGGCCGGTGCCGCGGCCGACGCCCTTGGTGGTGTAAAACGGATCGAACGCCCGCTCGATCACGTGGGCGCTCATGCCGGTGCCCGTGTCGGAGACGCTCACCAAAACATATTGCCCGGCCGTCACCTCGGCATGATTGCGGGCATAGCGCTCGTCCAGGTCGGAATTGGCGGTCTCGATGGTCAGCCGGCCCCCGTCGGGCATGGCATCGCGCGCATTCACCGCCAGATTGACGATGGCATTTTCCAATTGCGCGGGATCGGCGAACGAGCGCCAGAGGCCGCCGGCCAGCACGGTCTCCACCCGAATGGTTTCGCCGAGGGTGCGCCGCAGCAGTTCCGACATGCCGCCCACCAGCTTGTTGGCGTCCACCGGCTGGGGCTCCAGCGGCTGCTGGCGGGAAAAGGCGAGCAGCCGCTGGGTCAGCGCCGCGGCCCGCTGTGCGCCCTCCATGGCATTGTCGAGGCAGGTCCGCACCAGGTCGTGCTCATCGCCGGTCAGCCGGCGCCTGGCGATATCCAGCGAGCCGATGACGATGGCGAGCATATTGTTGAAATCGTGGGCGATACCCCCGGTCAACTGGCCGATCGCCTCGGTCTTCTGCATCTGGCGGATCTGCGCTTCGGCGACGAATCGCTCGGTCATCTCGGCTTGCAGTTCAGCGGTGCGCTCGGCGATCCGCGTCTCCAGCTCGGCATTCAGGCGACGCAGGGCCTCATCGCTCGCCTTCTGCCGCTGGACTGCGGCGAGCAGGCTGCCGGTCACGGAGATGATCAGCAGGGAGGTCAGGGCATACAACAACATCCCGACATAGCCGGACGGCCAGTCGAGCCCGAAGCCATCCTGCGGCGTGACGATGTAATAGGCCACCAGCAGCCCGCCGAGCACGGCCGCCAGCAGGCCCGGCCCAAATCCGCCCAGAAACGCTGCGAGAAACACCGCCGGAATGAAGGTGATGAAGGGATAGCCGGCGAGGAGATCGCCCGTGGCGAAGCGCACCAGCAGGGCCAGAACGCTGAGCGCAGCGGCCAAAAGGTAGGACAGCCATGGGCGAACGCGGACAGCCTCGACTAGCCCAGGGAAGATCATCGAGCTCGGCCCCCAGCCGCTCATCAGCGCGATGGGACAAAGAATATTCAGGTTATCGGCAAAAGTCTCGCCCTAGCTGGATACCTGTCGCTGGGAGGGCTGAGGGCCGGCGCCGGACGCGGCGGCCCCTTCTTCGGCATATCGGCGGTTCGCCGCACTGCACCAGGGGACCCCGCATGATAAGGTGCGAATCCTCGCCACGCCTCGGATGGTCCATGCGCCGCCTCATTCTGCTTCGCCACGCGAAATCCGATTGGCCTGCGGGCATTGTCGATCCCGAGCGGCCGTTGGCCCAGCGCGGACGGGCGGCGGCGCCGATGGTCGGCTCCTATATGGCGGCCCAGGACCTGGTGCCCGACCGGGTGCTCGTGTCCCCCGCCCGGCGCACCCGCGAGACCTGGGAGCTGGTGGCGCCCGCCCTGCCCTCCACCGTCACGGTACAGAGCGAGCCGCGCCTCTACGAAGCCGGCGTCACGCGCATCCTGACCGTGCTGCGCGAGCAGCCGCGCGCGGTTCAGTCGCTGATGCTGGTGGGGCACAATCCCGGGCTGGAGGACATCGCCGACGTGCTGACCGACCAGGGCCCGGCGGCCACCCGCAGCCAGATGGCGGAGAAATTTCCCACCGGCGCGCTGGCCATCATCGACCTGCCCATCGACGATTGGGCCGAGGTGACCCCGCAGACCGGGCGGCTCGACCGCTTCGTGACGCCGCGCTCGCTCATGCTGGAGATGTGACCCTTGGCCATGGGCCTGCTGGATGAAGCCTGGATCGGCCTGCGCGCGGTCGCGGATCGGTTCGAGGATCTCGCCCATCCGACCTTGCGCCTGGGGGTCACCGGGCTTGCGCGCTCGGGCAAGACCATCTTCACCACCGCGCTCGTGCATGCGCTGATGCGCGGCGGCCGCCTGCCGGTGTTCGAGGCGATGAACGCCGGCCGCATCGCCGGCGCGCGCCTCGCGCCCCAGCCGGACGACGCGGTGCCGCGCTTTCCCTATGAGGACCATCTGGCCAGCCTCGCAAGCGCGCGCGACTGGCCCTCCTCCACCACCCGCATCAGCGAGTTGCGGCTGGAGGTCTCCTATGCGCCCGTCCGGGGCGGCACGCGGCGCCTCACGCTCGATCTCGTGGATTATCCCGGCGAATGGCTGCTGGACCTGCCGCTGCTCGACATGAGCTATGCCGATTTCAGCCGGCAGGCGCTGGAGCTTGCCCGCGCGCCGGCACGCCTGCCCTATGCCGGGGCCCTGCTGGCGGCGCTTGGCGCGCACCCCCCTGCCGCGCCGGCGGACGAGAGCGCGGCGCGGGAGCTTGCGGCCATCTTCACCGCCTATCTCGCCGCCTGCCGGGGTGAGCGGGTGGGCATGAGCCTGCTGCCGCCGGGCCGCTTCCTCATGCCCGGCGACCTGGAAGGCTCCCCGGCCCTCACCTTCGCCCCGCTCGATCTTCAAGACGGCGCGGCGCTGCCCGCGGGCTCGCTCGGCGCCATGATGGAGCGGCGGTTCCAATCCTACAAAAGCGCGGTGGTGCGCCCCTTCTTCCGCGATCATTTCGCCCGGCTCGACCGGCAGATCGTGCTGGTGGATGCGCTCTCCGCGCTCAACGCCGGGCCCGCCGCCCTGGCGGACCTGGAGCGCGCGCTGGATTCGATCCTGGTGGCGTTCCGCGTGGGCCGGAACACGCTGGTCAGCGCCCTTCTGCGCCCGCGCATCGAGAAGGTGCTGTTCGCCGCAACCAAGGCCGACCATCTCCACCGCGCCAGCCACGACCGGCTGGAAGCCATTCTGCGGCGGCTCGTGGAGCGCGCGCTGGCCCGCGCCCAGGAAGGCGGGGCACGCATCGACGTGGCCGCGCTCGCAGCGATCCGCGCCACCCGCGAGGCCGAGGTCTCCAAGGGCGGGCGCAACATCGCCGCCATCATCGGCACGCCCGAGGCCGGGCAGGAAGCCGGCGGACAGGTGTTCGACGGCAGCGAGGACGTGGCGCTGTTTCCCGGCGAATTGCCGGCCAATCCCGATGCCCTGTTCGCCGCCGACGGCGCCGCCTTTCGCGGGCTTGCGAGCGGGCCGGACAGCGAGGCGGATTTCCGCTTCCTGCGCTTCCGCCCGCCGGCCGGCATTGGCCCGGCCGGCCCGCTGCCCCATATACGCCTCGACCGCGCGCTCCAATTCCTATTGGGCGACCGGCTGAGCTGAGATCAGACGTCTTCATGGCAGACCCGCGCAACGATCGGCACCGGCCCGAAAATACCCGCCCCCAGGTGTTCCGCCTGGACGAGGCCGGCATCGTGGTGACCGAGGCGCCGGCGCCGACCGAGGAGGCGGACGAGATCGTCGCGCCCGCCCCGCCCGCGCGGCGCCGGGGCTTCTCCCTCGGCGCCGTGTTCTGGACCGCGCTCGGCGGGCTCGCGAGCCTCGGCATCGGCCTTGCGGTGACCCGGCTGATCGAGGATCTGTTCGCGCAGACCCAGGCGCTCGGCTATCTCGGCGTGGCGCTGGCGGGCCTGCTGGCGGTGAGCGTGCTCGCCATCATCGGCCGTGAGGTCGCCGGGCTGATGCGCTTTTCCAGCCTGGATTCCATTCGCGAACGGGCGGTGCTCGCGCTCGCCACCGACGACCGGCCGCTGGCCGAGGCGGTGACGCACGATCTGCTCGGCATCGCCAAGGAGATGCCCGCGCTCGCCCGCGCCCGTGGCGACCTCTCTTCCCACCTCGGCGCGATCATCGACGGGGCGGATCTGGTGCGGCTCACCGAGCGTACCCTGATGGCGCCGCTCGACGCGCGGGCGCGGCAGCTGGTTTCGGACACGGCCAAGCGGGTATCAGTGGTCACCGCCGTCTCACCGCGCGCGGTGGTGGACCTGCTGTTCGTGCTCTACAGCGCCTTCGTACTGATCCGCCGGCTGGCGGAACTCTATGGCGGACGCCCCGGCGCGCTCGGCATGCTGCGGCTGGTGCGCCACGTTCTGAGCCATCTCGCCGTGACCGGCGGCATGGCGGCGGGCGATACGCTGGTGCAGGAGCTGGTGGGCTCGGGCATCGCGGCGCGCCTCTCGGCACGGCTGGGCGAGGGGGTAGTGAACGGCCTGCTCACCGCGCGGCTCGGCCTCGCCGCGATCGCGGTGACACGCCCCCTGCCCTTCACCGCCTTGCCCGCGCCCCGCGTCGCCGACGTGGCGGCGGGGCTGATGAAGAAGGCGCAGGAAGAAGAGGTCCGCCCTCAGCTCGGCAGCAGGCGCGCCGGCAAGGCCGAGGGCGAATAGGGCGCCGGCTGGTTGCGCCAGAGCATCTCCGCCAGCGGCCACGCCAGCAGCGGGCACAGCACCAGGATCAGGGCGCCGACCGTCCAGTCCGCATTGCCGAGCGCGCTCGCCAGCACCGCCACCAGCCCCAAAGCCGTGACGCCCGCCAGCGCGCTCATGAGCCACCAGCGCCAGGGCGGCAGACCGCCGTCGAACACGATGGCGCTCGCATAAGGCCGCAGCGCCCCGTGCAGGGCGGCGATGAAGGCGGCATAGGCCTTGCGATGGTCGTCCACATTGGTGATGGAGGTGCGCGAGAGCGAGCCGATGGTGAGCTTTTCCCCCGCCTTGCCGTGGATCACGGTCTGATAATTGGGCGAGGCCAATTGGCCGGGATGATAGCTGAGCCGCACCCGCACCACGTCGCGCAGGTGTAGCGCCCCGGAGCGGGCGCCGACCGCCCAATGCAGCGTCTCGCCATCCAGCCGGAACCGCGAGCCGGAGCCGATCAGGCGCGGCCGAAAACTGTAGATCAGCCCCTCTTCCGCCGGCGGCGCGCCATCCGCTGGGGTCGCGCCGAAGGAAAGGCCGGTGGATGTGCTCAAGGGAAACCTCACGAAAGCTCAAGCGTGCGGACGCGACCTGACGTTAAGTCACATCGTGTGCCAGGGTACAATATTGCGGCTTGAGATCCACCAGCGGCGTGCCGTCGATGCAATCGAGCCCGCGCACCAGCACACTCAGGCCTTCGCGGGTAACGAACAGCACCACCGAGGAGGCAATGGGGTTCGGCCGCACCGGCGAGCGCAGCGCGAAAGTGCCGGAGGCCGCGCTGGCGCGCCGGGGCATCTGCAGCACCAGGTCACGCCGGGCCTGGTCCATGAAATAGAGCACCTGGAGGCGCGGCTCGCGCCCCACGCCTTCGAGCGCGGCTTCCCAGCGCGGGTCAATTTCCAGCCGGCAGATGGGGCCCTCCTCGCTGCCGCGCTTGGGGCAATCCTCCCGCCGCGCCCAGGGCGTGCGGATGCGGCCGATGAAATAGAGCCCGGCATCAAACGCCGGTGGCAGCGCGACCGCGATCTCGCCGGGGCGAATGCCTTCGTCATCGGACGGTGGGATGCGCTCGGCCGCGCTTTCGGTTGAGAGGGAACTCATGCTTTATCCTCGGCAGACCCGCGTTCTCGGCAAACCCACGCCGATGATAGTCCCACCCGCCCGCTGCCGCCATGCGGCGCCATTGCCCGGAGACCCCCGATGCAGCCTTCCCGCGATCTTGCCCGCCTCGTGGAGATCATGGCCGCGCTGCGCACGCCGGGCACCGGCTGCCCGTGGGACCTGGAGCAGGATTTCTCCACCATCGCGCCCTATACCATCGAGGAGGCCTATGAGGTGGCGGACGCCATCGCCCGCAACGACATGGCGGACCTGCCGGATGAACTGGGCGACCTGCTGTTTCAGGTGGTGTTCCATTCCCGGCTCGGCCAAGAGCGGGGCCTGTTCGATCTCGGCGATGTGGTGGAGGCCATCACCTCCAAGCTCATCCGCCGCCATCCCCATGTGTTCGGCGATCTGCGCGACCTCACCCCCCAGGCGGTGAAGGGCCAGTGGGCGGAGATCAAGGCGCAGGAAAAAGCCGAGCGCGCCCAGCGTCGCGCAGCAGCCGGCCGGCCTGCGGAAGATGGCGGACGCACGCTCGATGGCGTGCCGGTGGGCCTGCCGGCGCTGACGCGCGCCCTGAAGCTGCAGGAAAAGGCCGGCCGCGTGGGCTTCGACTGGAACGATGCGCTTCAGGTGCTGGCCAAGATCCGGGAGGAGACGGACGAGGTTTGCGAGGCGCTGGAGGCGGGCGGCCCGGACGCCATCAAGGATGAGATCGGCGATCTTCTGTTCGCGGTGGTGAATCTCGCGCGCCATGCCGGGGTGGACCCGGAAGCGGCCTTGCGCGGCACCAACGAGAAATTCTCCCGCCGGTTCGCCTTCGTGGAAGACCGGCTCGCCGAGACGGGACGCGCGCCGAAACAGGCCAGCCTGGACGAGATGGAAGCCTTCTGGGTGGCGGCTAAGGGCGTCGAGCGCGGGGAATGAGCGCAGCACGGGCCTGGCGGTTTCCCGCCGGCATCTACCCGAGATACGCGCCGATGATCCGCGCTTCCTCGCGAAGCACGTCCGCCTGCTCCAACCGGCCGACGCCCGCCAGCTCCGCCGCCGCCGCATGTCGCGCGGCGATTTCGGATTCAAGAAGAATGCTGACCGCATCGGGAGTGAGCGACAGCCGGGGCACTTCCACGGAAGGGTCCCCGAACGGGCGCACCACATAGTTTTTTTGCTCGGAAGCGACCGGCACGGCCTGGGCATTGTCGAGAGCGCCCACGAGCAGGCGCAGCACGCGCACGCGAACCGGCTCCCGGGCGACCATTGCGTCGCGCAGGTCCTTGCGCAGGCGCGCCTTCAAGGCCTCGGCTTCGTCCGGCACGTCGTCTGTGCTCATCCCGATCGCTTCGCCCGCCGGTGGTGGCAGGCTTGCTGACTGCCGCCGCAGGCCCTCCGCTCACATCTGATGCACCCGCTCCGCGCCGAACCGGCGCGTCACCAGCGGCGCGCGCTCGGGCAGGATGCGCAAAGCGAAATGCATCACGCCGTCCGCGTCCGTGCGGCGCTCCAGCACCTCGCCATGACGATAGAGCCAGCCCTGGCCTTCACCATCGTCGGCCGCCACCGTCACGTCCAGTGTCACACGGCCGGCGGTGATGTGGCGTTCCACCACATCCAGCAGATCGGACGTGCCGGCACCGGTGAGGGCGGACACCAGGATCGGCCGCTCCGCGAGATCGGTCCGCGCGGCGGTGTTCTCCATCGCCTCGCGGGCTTCCTGCGACAGCAGGTCGATCTTGTTCCACACTTCCAGCACGCGCCCGCTGGCCTCGATATCGATGCCGAGATCCGTGAGCACGTCCTTCACGTCGTCCGCCTGGGCCTGGCTGTCGGGGTGGGAGACGTCCCGCACGTGCAGGATCACGTCCGCCTCGATCACCTCTTCCAGCGTGGCGCGGAAGGCCGCCACCAATTGGGTCGGCAGATCAGAGATGAAGCCCACGGTGTCGGACAGGATGATCCGCGTGCCGTGCGGCAGGTCCACTGCGCGCAAGGTCGGATCGAGGGTCGCGAACAGCAGGTCCTGCGCCATCACCTCGGACTGGGTAAGGCGGTTGAACAAAGTGGATTTGCCCGCATTGGTATAGCCAACCAATGCAACCACGGGATACGGCACCCGCTTGCGGCTTGTGCGGTGCAGCGCGCGGGTGCGCTTCACCTGCTCGAGGTCGCGCTCGATGCGGATGATGCGCTCGCCGATCTGCCGGCGGTCGGCCTCGATCTGGGTTTCACCGGGACCGCCCAGGAAGCCGAAGCCGCCGCGCTGGCGCTCCAGATGGGTCCAGGACCGCACGAGGCGCGAGCGCTGGTAATTCAGGTGGGCGAGTTCCACCTGCAGCGTGCCTTCCTTGGTGCGGGCGCGGCTGCCGAAGATTTCCAGGATCAAAGCGGTACGGTCCACCACCTTGGTGGACCACGCCTTTTCCAGGTTGCGCTGCTGCACGGGGGAGAGCGCGGCATCGAAGAACACGAGGCCGATCTCTTCCGCCTGGACGATGCCGGCGATCTCTTCCACCTTGCCGGAGCCGAGATAGGTGGCGGGCTTCACCTCGGCCAAAGGCACAAGGCCGCGATAGACCACCTCCAGATCGATGGCCATGGCGAGGCCCACCGCCTCGTCGAGCCGCGCTTCGGGGGAACGGCGCTCATGCGCCGCGCCCTTCTGCGTCCACCGGGCCCGATTGGATGAAAACGGCGTGATGACTGCGCACCGCGTGGGCGGGGCTTGGCGTTCGACGCTTCTTGCCCCGACCTTCGGCGCGCTCCGTTCGTCCTTATGCTCCACGTATCGTTACGCCTTCTCCGCCGCGACCTCGTCGGTCGGGTCAAACAATTGCACGGGATGACCGGGCATGATGGTCGAAATCGCGTGCTTGTAGACAAGCTGAGAGTGGCCATCGCGCCGCAGCAAGACGCAGAAATTGTCGAACCACGTCACCACACCTTGCAACTTTACCCCGTTCACCAGGAAGATTGTGAGGGGAGTCTTGTTCTTGCGGACGTGATTGAGGAATGTGTCCTGCAGATTTTGTGTCCGTTCCGCCGCCATTTTCGTATCCGTTTCTTTCGGCGTTGCCCCGCCCTACCCGACGCGAAGCAGCGATCGAAGGGCGGGAGTTAGCAGCCTAGGATGGCACAGCGAAAAATCGGTGCAACTGCAATTTTTGCCCCGCAGCATCAGCATATTGTGCTGCATCAAGCGGAGGCCTCGGCGAATTTGTGGAATTCGCTCCTCAGACTGCGCGCCACAGGGCCCACGGCGCCAGTGCCGACCGGGGTTCCGTCGATGGCAATCACCGGCATGATCAGGGAGGTGGCCGAGGAAACGAACGCCTCCTTGGCGGCCTTCGCCTCGTCCAGCGTAAACGCCCGCTCCTCAACCTTGAGCTGCATTTCCGCCGCGACATCCATGAGCACGGTGCGGGTGATGCCGCGCAGAATGCCGTGCTCCGCCGGGCGGGTCACGAGCACGCCGTCCTGCGTCAGGATCCAGGCATTGGTCGAGGCGCCCTCGGTCACGAAGCCCTGCGCGTCCACGAACCAGGCCTCTCCGGCGCCCGCTTCGCGCGCAGCCTGCTTGGCCAGCACATTGGGCAGAAGCCCGACGCTCTTGATGTCCACCCGGTCCCAGCGGTTTTCCGGCAGCGAGATCACCTTCATCCCAGCGGCGGCGGTCGCGTCATTCTTGGCAAAATTGGCCGAGCGGGCGGTCACCACGATGCTTGGCGGCACGCTGGCGGCGGGAAAGCCATGGTCGCGCCGGGAAACGCCGCGCGTCACCTGGAGATAGACCAGCCCGTCGCGCACGAGATTGCGCCGCACGGTCTCGCGCAGCACGGTGGAAAGCGCGCCGCGCGACATGGGCGCGGCGATGCGCAATTCCTTCAGCGAGCGGTCGAGCCGGTCGAGATGCCGGCGTTCGTCGATCAATTTGCCGCCGCGCACTTCGCAGACTTCATACACTCCGTCGGCGAACTGATAGCCGCGATCCTCCACATGCACGAAGGCGTCGCGGTGGGGCAGATAGCGGCCGTTCACATAAGCAATGCGGGACATGGCGGAATTCGAACCTCAACTGCGCCAGAAGGCAAGGTGAATGAGCACGAACGCGCCCACCGTCTCCAGCCGGCCGGCGATCATGGCGAAGGCCGCGCCGAGCACGGAAAGCGGCGGCAAAGCGGAAATGGCGGGCCAGTCGGGGTTTGCCGCATCATAGATCGGCCCGCTGTTGGTCAGCGCCGCCACCGCGCCCGTCACCCCGGCCTGGAGGCTGGGCATGGAAATGCTCATGAGGATGACCGTCAGGGCGAGGGTCGCGAGCACCGACACGAGGCCCACCCAGACCCCGCGCATGGCCGAGCCGACGCCCCCTTCCCCGGTGCGCGCCGGCTGCACCAGATGGGGCGAGATGAGCCGCATCAGATCGCCCTGCGCGCGCAGCAGCATGGCGCGAAGCCGCAGCAGCTTGATGCCGCCGGTGACCGAAAGCGCCCCGCCGCCCACCAGCGCCATGCCGAGCACAAGGGCCGGCGGCACGATGCCATAGACCTCCGCACCGCTGACCAGACCGCTCGTCGCGATCAGCGAGGCGGCGCTGAACATCCCCATTTCCAGCGAGGCGCGCACCGAGATATCCGAGGGGTCGCGGAAGATGATGGCGCCGAGCACGATGCCCGCCACCAGCCAATAGCCGAGCAGCAGCAGGCTTTCCGATTGCTCGGGCGCGGCATGGATGCGGCGCGTCACCAGCGCGCGGTGCCAGCGCACGCTGGTGGCCGACCACAGGATGAACGGGATCATCACCAGCGGGGTCGCGACGCCGGTGCGCAGGGCCTCCACCGCCTGCGGCGGCACATGGGCACCCGCAGAGGTCGCCGCGGAGGCAAGGCACAAAGAGACGTAGAGGGAATTGCCGCTCGCCAGCAGCGCGATCAGCGCCAGGAGCGTCGCCGCCGCATAGATCGGCGCGACATCGCGCACCACGCCGGCGGTATCGACGATCTCCAGCCCATCCACGCCCGCCTGCGCGCGGTGGGGCAGGCCGGCCAGCCCCGCCGGCGCCAGCACCGCGACCCCGGACACGATGGTGAGCAGGCCGCCGCTCCATTGCAGCAAGGCGAACCACACATACAGGCTGCGTGGGGCGTCATGCACCGCCGTGAACCCGGTGGTGGTGAAGGCGGAGAGCGCCTCGAACCAGGCGCGCCACAGATCGAGCCCGCTCGCCACCGCCACCGCCGGTGCCGCCATGACGGGCACCAGCAGCCAGAGCGCGGCGAGGGCGGCGAACGCATGGAGCCGGCGCATCCGCACCTTTACCCCGGCGCAGGACAGGCGCATGGCACCGGCAAAGAAAACGCAGGCGAGCGCGGTTGCGAGGAAGATGGGCGCCTGCCCTTCCCCATTGCGCGCCGAGACCAGCGCGGGCAGCAGCGCCGCGCCCCCCACCCACAGGAGCGCCAGCGCGAGAAGCCGGAGGATGGAGGGCATGGAGGCGATGCTTTAAAAGAATTCGAGGCTCACGCGGAACAGCTGTTCCACGCGCTTGATGCGCTCCGCCAGGGCGAACAGGATCACCCGATCCTGCGCGCGCACCACCGTATCGCCGGTGGGCAGCAGCACCTCGCCGTTGCGCACCAGCGCGCCCACCCGCAGGCCCTTCAGCAGATCGATGTCGCGCAGCGGCCGGCCCACCAGGGGCGAGGTCTCCAGCGCTTCCGCCTCGATCATCTCGCCCGCGCCGTCGAGCAGCGAATGCACGCCGCGGATGCGCCCGCGCCGCACATGCTGGAGCACCTTGGAGACGGTGATCTGGCGCGGATTGACGTGCGCATCGATGCCGAGGCCGCGCGCGAACGTCGTGTAGCCCGGCTCGTTCAGCAGCGCGAGGATGCGCCGCGCGCCGATCTGCTTGGCGAGGAGGCAGGCGACGATATTGATGCGGTCGTCATTGGTGAGCGCGATCATGGTGTCGGCGTCCCCCACCCCGGCCTCGTCCAGGATCTCGCGCGAAAGGGCATCCCCGTTCAGCACCACCGAGCGCGACAGGGTTTCCGCGATCACCTGCGCGCGCTCCTGCGCATTCTCGATGATCTTGATCTTGGCGATCGGATTGCGCTTCTCCAGCTGGTCGGCGACATAAAGGCCGATATTGCCGCCGCCGGCGATGACGATGCGCTGCCCCGGCACCTCGTCATGGCCGAAGATGGAGAGCGTGCGCCGCACCTGGTCGGACTTGGCGACGAAATAGGCGATGTCGCCGGCCTGGATCGTGTCGCCCGAGGTGAGCACGATGGGCTTGCCGCCCCGGTTCACCGCCACGATGGTGGCGCGCAGGTCCGGGAACAGCTGCGTCAGCTCCCGCAGCGGGGTATCGAGGATCGGGCATTCCTCGGAGCAATAGACGCCGGCCACCACCACCGCGCCATCGGCGAAGGTAACGGTATCGATGGAGCCGGGCAGCGACAGGCGCCGCAGCACCATCTCGCCCACCTCGATCTCGGGCGAGATCACCACGTCGATGGGCAGATGGTCGCGCGAGAGCATGTCGCGCCATTCCGGCATCAGATAGGTCTGGGCGCGGATGCGGGCGACCTTGGTCGGCACGTTGAACAGGGAGTGCGCCACCTGGCACGCCACCATGTTCACCTCGTCGTGCAAGGTCACGGCGATCAGCATGTCGGCCTGCTCGATGCCGGCCTTGGCGAGCACGTCGGGATGGGACCCGTGGCCCACTACGCCGCGCACGTCGAGCTGCTCGGTGGCGATCTGGATGCGGCGTGCGCTGGCATCGACGATGGAGACGTCGTTCTGCTCGCTCGCGAGGCGCTCGGCAATGCCGAGCCCCACCTGCCCCGCCCCGCAGATCACGACCTTCATGCGCGATTCCCCCTGACCCCTGCCTCAGCTTATCCCCTCGACGCCGCAGCGCCTATGCCTACCCTACCCCGAGAGCCTTGAGCTTTCGATGAAGAGCGGAGCGCTCCATTCCCACGAATTCCGCCGTTCGGGAGATATTTCCGCCGAAGCGGTTGATCTGCGCGGCGAGATATTCGCGCTCGAACACCTCGCGCGCCTCGCGCAGCGGCAGGCCCATCAGATGCTCCCCGCCGTTCCCGTTGGGCAGGTTGGGCACCAGCGCGCCCACATCCGGCGGCAGCATGGAGGCGGTGACGATGGCGTCGGGGTCGCCGCCCGCCAGGATCAGCACGCGTTCCACATTGTTGCGCAGCTGGCGCACATTGCCCGGCCAATCGTGGGATTGCAGCACGGCCATGGCATCGTCGGCGATCTTGCGGCTCGGCAGGCCGGTGGTCTGGGAGATCAGGTCGATGAAGAAATCCACCAGGTCCGGAATGTCCTCGCGCCGCTCGGCCAGGGGCGGCACGCGGATCGGCACCACGCTGAGGCGGTGGTAGAGGTCCTCCCGGAACCGCCCCTGCGCGATCTCCTCTTCCAGGTTGCGGCCGGTGGAGGAGATGATGCGCACGTCCACGCTCACCTTGTCCGTGCCGCCGATGCGGGTGAAGGTCTGCTCCACCAGCACGCGCAGCACCCGGTTCTGGGTCTCGCGCGGCATGTCGGCGATCTCGTCCAGGAACAGCGTGCCGCCGTGGGCCTCTTCCAGCGCGCCGCGCCGGGCCTCGCGCCCCTCGCCTTCCTCGACGCCGAACAATTCATATTCGAGCCGCTCCGGCGTGATCGCGGCGGCGTTGATGACGATAAACGGCCCCTGGTTGCGGCTCGATACCGCATGAACCATGCGCGCCGTCAGTTCCTTGCCCGAGCCCGACGGCCCGATGATGAGGATGCGGCTGTTGGTCGGGCCCACCCGCTCGATGGTCGCCTTCAGCTGCTGGATGGCGCTGGAGCGGCCCACCAGGGTCTGGGGCTGCGTCATCTGCTTGAGTTCGCGCACCTCACGGCGCAGCCGCAGCGTTTCCAGCGCGCGCTCGGTGATGACGATCAGGCGATCCGCATTGAACGGCTTCTCGATGAAGTCGTAGGCGCCGCGCTTGATGGCTGCGACGGCGGTCTCGATATTGCCGTGGCCGGAAATCATCACCACTGGCACGTCGGGGTGCTGGAGCTTGATGGTGTCGAGCAGCTCCAGCCCGTCCATGCGGCTGCCCTGCAGCCAGATGTCCAGGAAGATCAGGTTCGGGCGGCGGGTCGCGATGGCGGCGAGGGCGCTGTCGGCGTCCCGCGCGGTGCGCGCGGAATAGCCCTCGTCCTCCAGGATGCCGGCCACCAGGCCGCAAATGTCGGCTTCGTCGTCGACGATCAGAATGTCATGGGCCATGGCTCAAGCCCCCTTCTTCTGGTCGGCCGGCGCGAGGATCGGTCCGTCGGCGCGCATGCGCAGCCGGATCCAGGCGCCGCGTCCCTCGGGCGAGTCGTAGAGCTCGATGCCGCCGCCGTGCTCTTCCATGATCTTGCCGACGATGGCGAGGCCGAGGCCCGTGCCTTTTTCACGCGTCGTCACATACGGCTCCAGGAGGCGGTTGCGCTTCTCCTGGGGCAGGCCGGTTCCGTTGTCGATCACATCAACCACCAGATCTTCGCCGGACTGGTCCGCCTTCACGCGGATCAGTCCCTTGCCACGTTGTTCCGCCGGAACGGCCTCGATGGCCTCGGCGGCATTCTTGAGGATGTTGGTCAGCGCTTGGGAAATGAGGCGGCGGTCGAACCGCGCCGGAAGGGAGGGGGGGATGTCGGCCTCGAACGTGACCTCGGGATGGCCGACCTTCATTAAAAAGAGCGTCTGCCGCAGGGTCTCGGCGAGATCCTGGCTGTCCACCACCGGCTTGGGCATGCGGGCGAACGAGGAGAATTCATCCACCATCCTGCCGATGTCGCCCACTTGGCGGATGATGGTGTCGGTGCACTGGTCGAACACGTCGCGGTCCTGTGTGATGTGCTTGCCGTATTTGCGCTTCAACCGCTCAGCGGAAAGCTGGATCGGCGTCAGCGGATTCTTGATCTCATGCGCGATGCGCCGCGCCACATCGGCCCAGGCGGAGGTGCGCTGCGCCGAAATCAGGGCCGTGATGTCGTCCAGCGTCACCACCCAGCCATGCTCGGCCTCGGAGGATTGCTCGGTGGTCACGCGCACGGCGAACACCCGCTCGCGGCCCTCGCGCTGCACCGTGATATTGCCTTGGACCACACGCTCGCGCCCGGCCTCCGCCTCGCCGATGAGGGAGGCGGTCTCCGGCACCACTTCTGCGAGGTGATGGCCGAGCGCTTCGGCTTCCTTCACCCCCAGCAGCTTTTCCGCCGAGCGGTTGAGGATCGTGACCCGTTCGTCGGAATCGAGGCCGATCACCCCTGCCCCGACGCCGGAGAGCACCGCCTCGGTGAACCGCCGACGGACGTCGATCTGGTCGCGCGCGCGCAGCAGCGCGTCATGTTGGTTGCGCAGTTCCGCGGTCATCTTGTTGAAGGTCTCGCCCAGCGTCGCGAAATCGCCCTCGGAGCGATAGATCGGCACCTGAACGTCCAGATTGCCGGCCGCCACATGGTCCGCCGCCGACATCAGCCGTCGGATCGGGGCCACCAGCCATTTCGACACATTGATGCCGAGCCACACCGCCGAGAGCAGAACGATCAGCGTGATGACCGCATACATCAGCGCGAACGCCACCTGCACGCCGAAGCGGCGTTCTTCCAGGCTCTGATAGTCCGCGAGCGTCTCCCGCGTGGTCTTCAGATAGCCGATCACCCTCGGATCTATGGGCCGCGCCACATAGAGATAGAGGTCGGGATAATCCTTCAGCTTGATGAGCGCGCCGACGAAATCGGCATCGGACGGCAGGTAAATGATCGGCTGTTCGGCCGTCGCCTCGCCGATGGCGATATTCGCCGGGACCAGGAACTCCCGCCCCGTCATCACCTGCGCCCGCTCGACCACTTTCAAATCGTGCTCGATTATCAGCGTGCCCGGCAGATTGCGCAGCGCCGCCTGCGCGGTGAGAATCTGGCGGAAGCGCGGGAGATCGCTGTCATAGAGCGGCTTCAGCCGGTTGAGATCGGCGCTCATGGCGAGGATATCGCCGCGGATGTTGAGCGCGTGCTCGCGCACATAAGTCTGCGCCACCTGCACCGCGTTCGCGACGATCTCCTGCGTCCGCACGGAAAACCAGCGGTCCAGCCCGCGGTCCAGGGTCAGGCTCGCCACACCGGCCACCAGGATGGCGGGCACGACGGCGACCACCGCGAACAGGGCGACGATGCGCACATGCAGCCGCGAGGCGGCGCGGCCCCGCGCCCGGGCCCGGACGATGCGCCACACCTCCCGGCCCACCATGGTGGAAAGGATCGCGACCGCGAGCGCGTTTCCCGTCAGCAGGCCGATGACCACTTCGTGGCTGGGGATGACGGGCGTCAAACCCATCAGGATCAGGAAGGTAGCCAGCGCCGAGCAGAGCGCCAGGACCACCATGGCCGGCGCGAACAGGCCCACGCTCAACAGCGGACTCGCCCCTGGAATCCCCCCGCCGACGGAACGGGTGTTGGCGGCGTCCAGGTTGGCATTCGTCATGGATGGTGAAGCCCTGCGACGCGCCGGGAATCGGCGCGACTGATGCAATGAGACAACACTGGTGCAAAAATGTGACAATTGCGACCGGTCTCGCCACCGATCAGAGGCTTGGACCGAAAAGTGTCAGCCCGCCCGCCCGCCGTCGGGCCATTGCCGAGCGTCGTCCTCGCGCATGGGACGACCGACGAGGTAGCCCTGGACACAATCGCTGCCGAGGGCCACCACCTCATTCAGCGCAGCATCGTTTTCCACACCTTCCGCCACCACCTCGATGCCAAAGGCATGGGCGAGATCGACCATAACCCCGACGATGCGCCGCGAGCGCGAATTGTCGACGATCTCGCGAATGAAGGAGCGGTCGATTTTCAGCACGTTCACCGGCAGGCGCTGGAGATAGCTGAAGGAGGAATAGCCGGTGCCGAAATCGTCGATCGCCACCTTGCAGCCGAGGGATTGCAGCTGGACCATGACTTCCACCGCTTTTTCCGGCTCGGACAACAAGGTGCTTTCGGTCAGCTCGAACAGCACCTGCTCGCCCTTCAGATTCACCTGCTGAAGAATATTGGCGATGCGGGCGACGAGATCGGGCGCCATGACCTGCGGGGCGGAGAGATTGACCGAAACGTAGCGCGCGCCGAGCCCCAAGGAGGCGCGGTCATGGTTCCAGCGCGCGCAGGCGGCCACCGCCCGCTCCAGCACCAGCTCACCCAATTGTTCGGACAGGCCGGACGCCTCAGCGATGGCGACGAATTCGCTGGGCTCCACATTCCCCAGCGCGGGGTGGCTCCAGCGGGCGAGCGCCTCAAAGCCCATGACAGTGCCGGTCTTGCAGCACACGATCGGCTGAAACACCATGTAGAGATCGCGCGATCGCCGCAGAATGGTGTCGCGCAGGTCGGTCTCCAGCGCCAGACGCTCCTGGTGGTCGGCGCGCAGCGACTGGTCGAACACCACCGCATGGCCCCGTCCCTGGGCGTGAAGCGCCATCTCGGCGTCGCGCAGCATGTGCTCCAATTGCCCCTGCTCGCGGGCGATGCCGATGCGGGCGCGCAAATAGAAGCGCCGCCCTTCGCTCTCCAGCGGCGCCTGGAACAAGGCATCCACGCTGCGTCCGGCGGCCAGCGCATCCGACCCGCGAAACAGCACGATCGCGAATTCCCGCTCCCCGGTGCGGGCCAGCATGGCATCCCCGCGCAGCGCGAGGCGCAGGCGCTGGGCCAGCTGCGCGGCGACCGGCTCGGTGAATTCGCGGCCCAGGCTGGCCGCCAGCACATCGAGATCGCGGAAATGCACCACCACGACACCGGTGGGCGCGGTCGGGACTTCCGCCACCATTCGCACCAGGCCGGCACGGTTGGGCAGGCCTGTCATGGCATCTTGATAGGCGAGGCGCTCCAGGGCCTCCTGCGCTTCCACGAAATTGGAGATGTCGCGCAGATAGGCGGTGAAGAAACGGCGCGTCGCGCCGCGGATCTCGGTGACGGTCAATTCCACCGGAAACACGCTGCCGTCCGCTTTGCGCCCTTGGAGCTCCACGCGCCGGCCGAGAATGCGGGGTGTGGTGCTCTCGAGATAGCGCCTGAGGCCCGCCTGATGCGCCGTCGCATAGCGCGGCGGAATGATCGTGTCGCCGAGCGTGCGGCCGATCACAGCCTTGCGTTCATATCCGAAGATGCGTTCCGCGGCCGGGTTGAACTCCAGGATCATGCCGGCTTCGTCGATGGAGATCACGGCATCGAGTGCCGAGCCCAGCATGCTGCGCAAGGTGACTTCGTTCAGCTCCCGCTCGGTCCGCACGCATTCGGCGGAGCGCGCCACCATGCCGGCCATCAGATGGCACAGCGACACGGCGGCTTCGTCCCACGGCAGGTCCGGGTCGTCGTGCGCGATGCAGAAATGGCCCCACCAATGGCCCCCGACCATGACCGGCACGGTATAGAACCGCACGATCTGACGGCTCTCGAAATAGGCGCGCAGATAACCCGTGAGATCGCGCGTGAGCCCCTGGATCACCTCGCCGCGAATGCGCCGTGCCGCCCAATCGCGCTGCAGGTCGTCGGCGCCGTCGGGGGCAATGGTGCGATGGCGCGTGCGGCCGATGGGGTCAAGGCCGGGCCGCGCCCAATCCGCCCGGCAGACCACCCCGAGCCCCGGATGCTCATCCTGCTGGACTTCAAACAATGCGACGCGGCTGAGGCCGAACTCGCGGCCTATGCCGGCGCAGACCTGCTCCAGCGCTTCGCCCCAAAGGCCGCCGTCATCGGCCTGGGCGATGAAGGCATTCATCGCCCAGAGCAGCTGACTCGAAGCGACCTCGGTCATCGCGGGTCCTTGCATGCGGGCATCAACTACGGTGCCTTATTGCGCGCCATCGCGTAACCGGACCGCCCCCCTAGGTAATCTTATTCCTTCAATTTGCACCTTGCACGCATAAGATGCCGCTTCAGGAGAGATTAACGGCTCGTGCGAATGACCTGAATATCCAGATCCCTGATCTTTTTCCTCAAGGTATTGCGATTCAGCCCGAGCAGCTCCGCCGCCTTGATCTGATTGCCGCGCGCCGCGGCAAGCGCCGCGGACAGAAGTGGATATTCCACATCGCGCAATATTCGATGGTAAAGACCGGGCGGGGGAAGGTCTTCACCGAAACCGGCAAAATACGTGTTGAGATGCCGTTCAACGGACGCGGCCAAAGTGGCGTCCACCGGCCCGTCTTCGGAGCCGGCGCTCGGCACCGGCTCGGAAAGCTCCGCCTCGATGATGCTCGGCGAGATGATTTCCTGCGGATAGAGCGCCGATAGGCGCCGCACCAGATTTTCCAGCTCGCGCACGTTGCCGGGCCAACGATAGCGCTTCAGCCGGTCGAGCGCGGCAGTGTCGATCTGCTTGGCCGGAAGGCCCTCGCGCTCGGCCTGCAGGAAGAAGTGCCGCACCAAGTCCGGCACGTCCTCGGAACGCTCGCGCAACGGCGGCAGGCGCAGCGGCACCACGTTCAGGCGGAAGAACAAATCCTCGCGGAACAGGCCCTGCTGGATCAGCGTGCGCAGGTCCTTGTTGGTTGCCGCGATGATCCGCACATCGGTCTTGATCGGCGTGCGTCCGCCCACCGTCGTGTACTCGCCCTGCTGGAGCACGCGCAGAAGGCGGGTCTGCGCCTCCATGGGCATATCGCCGATTTCGTCGAGGAACAGAGTGCCGCTTTCCGCCTGCTCGAACCGGCCGGGATTGCGCGTGGTGGCGCCGGTGAACGACCCCTTTTCGTGGCCGAACAATTCGCTCTCGATGAGATCGCGCGGGATCGCGGCCATGTTGATGGCGACGAACGGGCCGGTGCGGCGCTTGCCATAATCATGCAGCGCACGGGCGACCAGTTCCTTGCCGGTGCCGCTCTCGCCCGCGATCATCACGGTGAGATCGGTCTGCATGAGGCGGGCGAGCAGACGATAGATTTCCTGCATCGCCGGCGAGCGGCCCACCAGCGGGATATTGTCCTGCTCCTCCGAGCCGAGCGGATGCTGGTCCGACTTCTTCGGCTCGGCGAGCGCGCGGCCGACGATCGAGATCAGCTCCTTCAGGTCGAACGGCTTGGGCAGATATTCATAGGCCCCGCGTTCCGACGCGCGGATGGCGGTCATGAAGGTATTCTGCGCGCTCATGACGATGACCGGCAGGTCGGGCCGCGCCTTCTTGATGCGCGGCAGGAGGTCGAAGGCGTTCTCATCCGGCATCACCACATCGGTGATGACCAGATCGCCATCGCCCTGGCTCACCCAGCGCCAGAGGGTGGCCGCATTCCCGCACGAGCGCACTTCATATCCGGCCCGCGACAGGGCCTGATTGAGCACGGTACGGATCGCGGCATCGTCGTCGGCGACCAGAATGCTTCCCGTGGGCATGGATACCTCAGTTGTCCTCGGAGGCGACACGTGTGCCGCGATACATGGGAAGGAGAACCCGGAAGCTGGTTCGCCGGGGCTGGCTGTCGCATTCGACGATCCCGCCGTGATCGCCGATGATCTTCGCCACCAATGCAAGGCCGAGGCCACTCCCCGTCGGCTTGGTGGTCACGAACGGGTCGAACAGATGGGGCAGCAGGTCGTCAGGCACCCCCTTGCCATTGTCCTTGACGCAGAATTCCAGCGGCAGGCTGACGCGGGAGGACGCGCCGGGCACGGTGAGCCGGACGCCGGGGCGGAACGCGGTGGTGAGATGGATTTCCCCGTCCGTCTCCGAGTCGATGGCTTCCGCCGCGTTCTTCACCAGATTGAGGAACACCTGCACCAGCTGGTCGCGGTTGGCGTAGACCGGCGGGAGGGAGGGGTCGTATTCCTCGATGAAGCGGATGTGTCGCGCGAAGCCCGAGGAGGCGAGCGTGCGCACATGCTCCAGCACCGCATGGATGTTGACCGGCTCGCGGGCGATGGGGCGCTCGTCGGAGAACACCTCCATGCGGTCCACCAGCTTCACGATCCGGTCCGCCTCGTCGGTGATGAGGCGGGTGAGCGCACGATCCTCGTCGCCCGCCGACTGCTCCAGCAATTGGGCGGCGCCACGAATGCCGGAGAGCGGATTCTTGATCTCGTGCGCCAGCATGGAGGCGAGCGCGCTCACCGAGCGGGCGGCGCCGCGATGGGTCAGCTGCCGATCCATCTTGTCCGCGATGGTGCGCTCCTGGATCATCACCACCACATGGCCCGGCCGTTCCGAGACCGGCGCCACATGAATGTCCACGACCCGCTCGCCGCCGTTCTTCGGGGTGCCGAGGTCCACGCGATATTCGTTGACCGGCGCGCCGCGCGCCCGCACCTGATCGATCAGGCCCAGGAGCGGCGTGCCGAACGGCACGAATTCCGCGAACGGCCGCCGACGCAGCACCGGCAGGCTCACTTCAAAGAAGGCCTCCGCCGCGACATTGGCGTCCACGATCTGCCCGGTGTCGGAAATCGTGATCACCGGATGCGGCACGGCGTCGAGGATTGCTCTTGTAAAATTCATCTCCGGCTCGGGCCGGCGCTTTGCATCTGCCTTCATGCCGCGGCCTTCCAGTTCACATCATCGAATGCGGCGCGGATCCCGTCCGTCACCGCGCGCGGGTCTTCCGTGCGCAGGAGCCTTTCCCGCCACGGCTTCACCCAGCCTTGCTCGCGGCCGGCGCTCTGCGCGGCCGCATCCAGCGCCCAGCCGATGTGCTTGCGGGCCTGCCGCATGCCCAGCCCGACGCCATAGAGGGCGAGCCAGCCCTCATACATTTCCAGCAGTCCGTCGCGCTGCTCGGGGAGGCTCGGCGCGGCCGGCGCGCGGCCGGTTTCCAGGAACCGCGCCACTTGGCCGGGAAACCAAGGCCGCCCCTGGGCGCCGCGGCCGATCATCACCCCATCGGCGCCGGAGGCGGAGAGCATGGGGCCGGCATCGGCACATGTGGTCAGGTCGCCATTGGCGAGCACGGGGATCGACACCTTCGCCTTGACCTCGGCGATGGCGGCCCAATCCGCCGTGCCGGTATAAAACTGGCATCGGGTGCGGCCGTGGATCGTCAGCAGGGCGATGCCCGCATTTTCGGCAAGGGTTGCAAGGGTCGGGGCGATCCGCGCCTCCCCATCCCAGCCGAGGCGGGTCTTCAGCGTGACCGGAACGGAGACGGCGGAGCGCACCGCCGCGATGATGCGCGCCGCCAGCGGCAGGTCGCGCAGCAGGGCCGCGCCCGCCGCGCCGGTGGTTACGCGCTTGGCGGGACAGCCCATATTGATGTCGATGATATCGGCACCTTCCGCCTCCGCCATGCGGGCGGCTTCCCCCATCCAATGGGGGTCGTTGCCGGCGAGTTGCACGGCATGGAGCGGAATGCCGGCCCGTTCGGCCCGCAGGGTGGTCTCGCCATGGCCGTCGAGCAGCGCTTCGCTGGCGACCATTTCGGACACGACGAGCCCGGCACCATAACGTACCGCCATGCGCCGCACCGGCGCGTCGGTTATGCCCGCCATCGGGGCGAGCACCACCGGGTTCGGCAGGGCATGGGGACCGATTCGAACAACCGAAAGGGATGAAGGAAGAAGATCTTGCACAGATTTTAGGCCACCTAGGGAGTGCCTACATTCTAGACAATTGCGGTGCACCCGCAAGGGCAGCTTTGCAATGATGCGCATGGTGCAGCGCGAAGGCTGCCGAAGGCGCAGGCGTCCGCCGCTTTTTTGTCCCCTTGCGCAGCAGCCAAGGGCGCGGTTCAAGGAGCAAATGACGCAAAAAGGGAATGGTCTCCATGGCAACGTGCGCGGTCATCGTGGTGGCGGCGGGTCGCGGAACCCGCGCCGGCGGCCCGTTGCCCAAACAATATCACTTGCTCGGCGGGGAAACCGTCCTGCGGCGCACCCTGCGCCTATTCGCTGAGCATCCCAAAATTCACACCATCCAGGTTGTGATCCACCCCGACGACGAGGCCCGCTTCGCCGCCGCCGCCGAGGGCTTGCCCAAGGTGCGGCCGCCGGTGGCGGGCGGGCGCGAGCGGCAGGATTCAGTGCGCGCCGGCCTCGAAGCGCTGGCCGGCGAGGTTCCGGACCTCGTGCTGGTGCATGACGCCGCCCGCCCGTTTTTCACCCCCGCCCTGATCGCCCGCGCCATCGAAGCGGCCGCCGCCCATGGCGCTGCCGTGCCGGTGACCGGTGTGACGGACACGATCAAGGTGGTGGACGGCTTTGGAACTGTCGCGTCGACGCCGGTTCGCTCGACGCTACGCGCCGTGCAGACTCCCCAGGCTTTCCGCTATGACATGCTGCGCACCGCCCATCTCGAGGCGGAACGCAGCGGTGTCGGCGGCCTCACCGACGACGCCGCCGTGATGGAATGGTCGGGGCACAAAGTGGCTACGTTCGAAGGAGAAGCGGGCAATATGAAACTCACCAGTGCCGACGACCTTGCCCGCGCCGCCCGCGAGGGCGCGGCCCCGCTCACCGACGTGCGCACCGGCACCGGCTTCGATGTCCACGCCTTCGGTCCCGGCGACCATGTGATGCTCGGCGGCCTCGCCATTCCGTTCGACAAGGGCCTCGACGGCCATTCGGACGCCGACGTGGGGCTGCATGCGCTCACCGATGCGGTGCTCGGCGCCTTGTGCGACGGCGATATCGGCGCCCATTTCCCGCCCTCCGACCCGCAATGGAAGGGCGCGACCTCCGACCAGTTCCTGGTGTTCGCGCTGGACAAGGTGCGCGCGCGGGGCGGCAGCGTCGCCCATCTCGACCTCACATTGATCTGCGAGGCGCCCAAGATCGGCCCGCACCGCGACGCGATCCGCACGCGCATCAGCGAAATCACGGGCGTCGCCCTCGGCCGCATCAGCGTGAAGGCCACCACCACCGAGCGGCTCGGCTTCACCGGCCGGCGCGAGGGCATCGCGGCCATGGCTTCCGCCACCATCCGCCTGCCCGAGGAGGACGCGCTGTGAGCGATCTGGAAACCCAAGACCGTGCCCGGCGCGTGCTCGAGGCCTGCCGCGCCGCCGGCCTCACGCTCGCCACCGCCGAATCCTGCACCGGCGGCCTCGTGATCGGCGCGCTGACCGACATCGCCGGCTCTTCCGACGTGGTGGACCGCGGCTTCGTGACCTATTCCAACGCCGCCAAGATGGCGATGCTCGGCGTGCCCGAAGCGATCCTCGCCGCCCATGGCGCGGTGAGCGAGGAGACCGCGCGGGCCATGGCGCGCGGCGCGCTCGCCGCCGCAGGCACCGGCCTTGCGGTCGCCATCACCGGGGTCGCGGGCCCGGGCGGCGGATCTGATGAAAAGCCGGTCGGCCTGGTGCATTTCGCGGCGGCCAAGCGCGGCGGCCTGCTGGTGCATCGCGAGGAGCGGTTCGGCCCGCTGGAGCGCGCGGAGATCCGCGCCCGCTCGGTGCTTGTCGCGCTGGAGATGCTGGAAACTCTGGCGCGCTTCTGAGCCCGTCAGGCCGCCCCGTAGACCGCATCCGCCCGCTTCTCGAACGCATCGGCGAAGCGGCGGAAGGCGGCGTCGAACATGGCGCCCATCAGCAGGCCCAGGGTGCGCGAGCGGAATTCATAGGAGATGAAGAAGCTCACCTCGCACTTGCCGCCCTCCACGTCGCGGAACTCCCAGCGATTGTCGAGGCGGCTGAACGGCCCGTCCAGATATTCCACGTGGATGGTGAGCTTCGGCCGGTCCAGTGTGACACGGGAGGTGAAGGTTTCGCGGATCAGCTTGTAGGCGACCGTCATGTCGGCCACGAGCACTTCCTGCCCCTCCCCGCCCGGCGAGCGGCGGCGCACCCGCAGGGATTGGCAGAGCGGAACGAATTCCGGGTAATGGTCCACATCCGCCACGAGATCGAACATCTCGGGCGCGGAATGGCTCACCACCCGCTTGCTGGAGAAAGACGGCACGCGCTCAAACCCGACCGAGCTTCGCCTCGCGGGCGCTGCGCAGGCGCGCGAAATCATCGCCCGCATGATGCGAGGAGCGTGTCAGCGGGCTCGACGACACCATGAGGAAGCCCTTGGCATAGGCCACAGTCTCGAAGGCGGAGAATTCGTCCGGCGTCACGAACCGCTCCACCTTGTGGTGCTTGCGCGTGGGCTGAAGATATTGGCCGATGGTGATGAAATCCACCTCCGCCGAGCGCAGGTCGTCCATCAATTGGAGCACCTCGTTCCGCTCCTCGCCGAGGCCCACCATGATGCCGGACTTGGTGAAGATGGAGGGGTCCAACTCCTTCACCTGCTGCAGCAGGCGCAGCGAGTGGAAATAGCGCGCGCCCGGCCGCACCGTGAGATACTTTGCCGGCACGGTTTCCAGATTGTGGTTGAACACATCGGGCCTCGCCTCGACCACCACCTCGATGGCGCCCGGCTTGCGCAGGAAATCCGGCGTGAGAATCTCGATGGTGGTGCCGGGGCTTGCGGCACGGATGGCGCGGATGGTGCGGGCAAAATGCTCGGCGCCGCCGTCCGCCAGATCGTCCCGGTCCACGGAGGTGATGACCACATGGGAGAGGCCGAGCTTGGCCACCGCCTCGCCCACCTTCTGCGGCTCGTCCTGGTCCAGCGCCTGCGGCAGGCCGGTGCGCACGTTGCAGAAGGCGCAGGCGCGGGTGCACGTGTCGCCCATGATCATGAAAGTGGCGTGCTTCTTTTCCCAGCACTCGCCAATGTTCGGGCAGCCGGCTTCCTCGCACACCGTGTGCAGCCCGTTGGCGCGCACGATCTCCGCCGTCTTCGACCAGCCGGCCGAGCCCGGTGCCTTCACGCGGATCCATTCCGGCTTGCGCAGGATCTCGCTTTCGGGGCGATGCGCCTTTTCCGGATGGCGCGGCCGGTTCAGGGTGTTGACGAGCGTGACCATATCTTCAGGCGACTTTCGCGCGCGATAAAAGCATTCGCTTCAAAATCTAGTCTTCCATCGCGCCAGCGTCGAGCCGGCGCGATGCAGTGCTGACCTGCCGGCAGCGCCGGTCCGGCCGCGGCCTTTAGCGCGCGCGGATGCGGCGCCACACCCACAGGACGATGATGGCGCCGATCACGGCAGCGATCAGCGTGCGGAAGAAGCCGTAGACCGGCACATCCGCCCATTCCGCCAGCTTGCCGCCGACGAACGCCCCGATGAGGCCGAACACCAGGTTCGTCAGGAGCCCGTGGTCGCTCTCGGTGATCCGCTCCGCGATCCAGCCGGCGATCAGGCCGATCAGGATCATGGTGAACAAGCCGACCCCCGGCTGGCTCAACGCCGCATAGGTCTCGCCATTCATGGATCAGCCTCTCATTTCCGCCCGACCCGCGCCGTGCCCCTTCACATATGGATAACGCGGCCGTACGCGTCCAGCACGCTCTCGTGCATGGTTTCCGAAAGCGTCGGATGCGGGAAGATGGCGTGGATCAGCTCTTCCTCGGTGGTCTCCAGATTCATGGCGATCATGAAGCCCTGGATCAGCTCGGTGACTTCGGCGCCGACGAGGTGCGCACCCAGCAATTCGCCGGTCTTCTTGTCGAAGATGGTCTTCACCAGGCCCTCGGGCTCGCCGAGCGCGATCGCCTTGCCGTTGCCGATGAAGGGGAAGCGGCCGACACGGATGTCGCGGCCCTGCTCCTTGGCCTTCTTTTCCGTGAGGCCGATGGAGGCGACCTGCGGATTGCAATAGGTGCAGCCCGGAATCTTGTTCTTGTCGATGGGGTGGGTGTGCAGGCCCTTGATGGTCTCCACGCAGATCACGCCCTCATGCTCGGCTTTGTGCGCCAGCATGGGCGCGCCGGCCACGTCGCCGATGGCATAGATGCCGGGCACATTGGTGCGGCCATAGCCGTCGGTCACGACGATGCCGCGCTCGATCTTCACGCCGACCGCTTCCAGCCCGAGGCTGTCCACATTGCCCACCACGCCGACGGCGGAGATCATCCGGTCCACCGTGAAGTCGTGCTTGGCGCCCTTGTCGTCCTCCACATGGACGGTGAGGTTCTCGCCATGCTTGGTGACGCCGCTGACCTTGGCGCCGGTGAGGATCTTCATGCCCTGCTTTTCCAGGCGCTTGCGCACATGGGCGGCAATTTCCTCATCCTCCACGGGGAGGATCTGCGGCAGCACTTCCACCACCGTCACGTCGGCGCCCATGGTCTTGTAGAAAGACGCAAACTCGATGCCGATGGCGCCCGAGCCCATGACCAGGAGCGACTTGGGCATGATGTCCGGCACCATGGCCTCGAAATAGGTCCAGATCAGCTTCTTGTCGGGCTCCAGGCCCGGCAGGGCCCGCGGGCGGGCGCCGGTGGCGACGATGATGTGCTTGGCGGTGTAGTCGCCGCCGCCGAGCGCGCCCTTGGGCGCATTCTCGGCCGCTTCCACCTTCAGCTTGCCAGGGGCGGACAGGGTCGCCTTGCCCCAGATCACGTCCACCTTGTTCTTCTTCAGCAGGAAGCCGACGCCGGTGGAGAGCTGGCCCGCGACGCCGCGCGAACGCTTCACCACGGCGCCGATATCGAAGCCCACCTTCTCGGCGGAGAGGCCGTAATCCTTCGCGTGCTCCATATAATGGAACACCTCGGCCGAGCGCAGCAGCGCCTTGGTGGGGATGCAGCCCCAGTTCAGGCAGATGCCGCCGAGATGGCTCTTTTCCACCACCGCGGTCTTGAAGCCGAGCTGGGCCGCGCGGATGGCGGCCACATAGCCGCCCGGGCCGCCGCCGATGACGATGATGTCGAAATTGGTCTCAGCCATGGATCTCTCCTTCCCCTCCTGCGCCGCCGGACGCACCGCATCGGCAGAAGGGACCGGGTGGGAATGGCGCCGTGCCCGCCCCGCGCGCGCCGGCGCATAAGGCCTCGGCAGGCGACAGGGCCAGCGGGCCGGACCCGGCGCATCAGCGCCGGGCCACGGCCGTCAGCGGGTCAGATAAGCGTAGATTTCATCCTTCAGCCGCACGCGCTCCTTGCGCACGGTGTCCAGCGCGAGATCGTCCATGGGCTCGAGATCGCTCTCGGCCTTGTGGACCACCTCGTTCACCTTGTCGTATTCGGCGACGAGGCTGGCGAAGTGCGGGTCGCTTTGGCGCAGCTCGTGGAGCTTGCCGGCAAGCTCCGGGAAGTCGGCGGCAAGCTGATGGGGCGTGTGGGTCATATCTGCCTCGTTCTGCCTTGGACGCGGCGGCGTTTCCGCCGCATCCGCCCTGCTACACCGAAGCCGCCCCGCGACCTTTGATCTGCCGCACGGGAAAACCCGCCCGGCGGTCATCGTGCGCGCCGCCGCCCTCGCGAGCCGGGGTCACACCAGCATGGTCATGGGCTTCTCGACGAACTCCTTGAACGCGCCCAGAAGCTCCGCGCCCAAAGCTCCGTCCATCACCCGGTGATCGCAGGTGAGGGTGGCGGTCATCTGGGTGACGATCTTGATCTCGCCGCCGCGCACCACCGGCCGCTGCTCGGACGCGCCAATAGCGATGATGGAGGATTGCGGGGCGTTGATGATCGCCACGAAATCGCGCACGCCCATCATGCCGAGGTTGGAAATGGAGGTGGAGCCGCCGGAATATTCCTCCGGCTTCAGCTTCTTGTTGCGGGCCCGCGAGGCGAGGTCGCGCATCTCGTTGGAGATGGCGGAGAGCGTCTTCGTCTCGGCCTTCTTGATCACCGGGGCATAGAGTCCGCCGTCGATGGCCACGGCCACGCCGACGTCGGAATTCTTCATGCGCAGGATCCGGTCCTCGGCCCACACCGCATTGGCGGCCGGCACCTTCTGGAGCGCCAGCGCCATCGCCTTGATGATGAAGTCGTTGACCGACACGCGATAGACCGGCTTGCCGTCCTTGTCCTTGGAGGCCATGGAATTGACGGTCTCGCGCAGCTTCATCAGATCGTCGAGGTCGCAATCCACGCTGAGATAGAAGGTGGGGGTGAGCTGCTCGCTCTCCACCAGCCGCTTGGCGATGGTCTTGCGCATGCCGTCGAGCTGGACTTCCTCATAGGACCCGGTCTCGAACAGAGCCTTCACCTGATCGGCGGTCGGGCCGCTGACCGCGGCCTTCGCCGGGGCGGAAGCCGCTGCGGCCGGCGCGGGCGCAGGAGCGGCGGCCGAGGCGGGAGCGGCGGCCGGCTTCGCGCCGGGCTGGGCGCCTTCCACATCGCGCGCGACGACACGGCCATGGGGGCCGGAGCCGGGCAGCGCGGCAAGGTCGATGCCCTTTTCCTTGGCGAGGCGACGGGCGAGCGGCGACGCGAAAACGCGTCCGCCCTGGCCGTTCGCGACCGGGGCGGCGGCAACCGGGGCCGGCGCGGGCGCGGAGGCAGGCGCGGGAGCCGGAGCAGCCGCAGGCGCGGCGGGTGCGGCAGCGGCAGGCGCCGGTGCAGCGGGAGCAGGAGCAGCCGGGGCCTTGGCGCCGCCGGCGCCGGAGGCGACCGCCTTGGCGTCCTCGCCCTCGCCGGCCAGCACCGCGATGAGTTGGTTCACGGGCACGTCCTGCGTACCCTCGGGCACCAGGATCTTCGCCATCACGCCTTCATCGACGGCTTCCACTTCCATGGTCGCCTTGTCGGTCTCGATCTCGGCAATCACATCGCCGGACTTGACGCTGTCGCCTTCCTTCTTGAGCCATTTGGCGAGGTTGCCCTTCTCCATGGTGGGAGACAGGGCCGGCATCAGGATTTCGATGGGCATCTGGTCTTCCCCTCAGCGATAGGTCACGGCGCGCACGGCCTCGATCACGTCGGCGACCGTCGGCAAAGCAAGCTTTTCGAGATTGGCGGCATAAGGCATGGGCACATCCTTCCCGGTCACGCGCAGGACCGGGGCGTCGAGATAATCAAACGCATCGGCCATCAGGCGGGCGGAGATCTCCGCGCCGACGCCGGACTGGGCCCAGCCCTCCTCCACGGTCACGCAGCGGCCGGTCTTTTTCACCGATTCGATGATGGTCGCGGTATCCATGGGTCGAATGGTGCGCAGGTCGATGACCTCCGCCTCGATGCCCTGCTTGGCCAGTTCCTCGGCCGCCTTCAGCGCATAGGTCATGCCGATGGACCAGGCCACCAGGGTCACGTCCTTGCCGGCGCGGGCGATGCGCGCCTTGCCGATGGGGAGCACGTAATCGTCCAGCTTCGGCACCTCGAACGAGTGGCCGTAAAGGATTTCGTTCTCGAGGAAGATGATGGGGTTGGGATCGCGGATCGCCGCCTTCAGCAGGCCCTTGGCGTCGGCGGCGGTATAGGGCGCGATCACCTTCAGGCCGGGAATGTGGCTGTACCAGGAGGTGTAATCCTGGCTGTGCTGGGCGGCGACGCGGGCGGCAGCGCCGTTCGGGCCGCGGAACACGATGGAGCAATGCACCTGGCCGCCGGACATATAAAGCGTCTTGGCGGCCGAATTGATGATCTGGTCGATCGCCTGCATGGCGAAGTTGAAGGTCATGAATTCGACGATGGGCTTGAGGCCCGCCATGGCGGCGCCCACGCCCATGCCGGCGAAACCGTGCTCGGTGATGGGGGTATCCACCACGCGCTTGGCGCCGAATTCCTGCAACAGGCCCTGGGTGATCTTATAGGCGCCCTGATATTCGGCGACTTCCTCACCCATCACGAACACGTCGGCGTCGCGGCGCATTTCCTCGGCCATGGCGTCGCGCAGGGCCTCGCGTACGGTCATGGTGACCATCTCGGTGCCGGCCGGCACCTCGGGATCGGGCTGGCTCTTCACCTGGGGCGGATTGGCGACGGCGGACGGCACGGCCGCCTGGGGGGCGGGCGCGGCGGCGGCAACCGGAGACGGCGAAGCAGCGACCGGCGGCGCGCTCTCGGCGGCCTTCTGGGCGGGCGCCGGAGCTGCGCTCGCGTCCTCGCCTTCGCCGAGGATCGAGGCGATGGGCGTATTCACGGCGACGTCCTGCGTACCCTCGGGGATCAGGATCTTGCCGAGGATGCCCTCGTCCACCGCTTCCACTTCCATGGTGGCCTTGTCGGTCTCGATCTCGGCGATCACATCGCCGGACTTGACGCTGTCACCCTCTTTTTTGAGCCATTTGGTGAGATTGCCCTTCTCCATCGTGGGGGAAAGGGCCGGCATGAGGATATCGATGGGCATGGCTTCAGCTCAGCTCTTGCTCGACGCGGGCTCGCTGACGCTCGCGGGGGCGGGCGTGGCGGGACGCTGTCTCGTGAGATTGGTATAGGCGGAGGCCGCGGCGGCCGCGACCATGACGGAGGCGATGAACAGGATGAGGGCCTTGCCGACCCGCTGGGCGTGATCGCGCGCCGCGCCCTCGCGCAGGCGGGCGGAAAAGGGCCAGAGCACGAGCCATGCCTGCCGGCCAGCGCTCAGCGAGCCCGAGGCGGCCTCGGCCCTCATCCCTTCGCGGATCGCAAGGCCCCAGCTCGCGGCTGCACCCGCGAGCGAGACCAGAAGGAGAATGAGGGCCGGGATCGCCATGGCCGCCGCCTTAGCGCAGGATGTCCGTGTACAGCTCGGAGGGATCGGGTTCGGGATCGTTGGTCGCGAAATCCGCGGCCGCATTGACGATTTCGCGGATCTCGCCGTCGATCCCCTTCAGCTCGTCCTCGCTCACGAGGCCTTTCTCCAGCAGGCGCGCGCGCACCTGCTCGATGGGATCATGCTCGGTCCGCATCTTCTGCACCTCCTCCTTCGACCGGTATTTCGCCGGGTCGGACATGGAGTGGCCGCGATAACGGTAGGTCTGCATTTCGAGGATATAGGGGCCCTTGCCGTCGCGGGCGAAGCCGAGCGCGCGTTCGGCGGCCGCCTTCACCGCGCGCACATCCATGCCGTCCACCTGCTCGCCGGGAATGTTGAACGAGGTGCCGCGCTTGGAGAAGTCGGTCTGCGCGGAGGCGCGATTGACCGAGGTGCCCATGGCGTACTTGTTGTTTTCGATCACGTACACGGCCGGCAGCTTCCACAGCTCGGCCATGTTGAAGCTCTCATAGACCTGGCCCTGGTTGGCCGCGCCGTCGCCGAAATAGACCACCGATACCGAACCGTTGTCGCGGTAATGGTTGGCGAACGCGAGGCCGGTGCCGAGCGAGACCTGGGCGCCGACGATGCCGTGGCCGCCGAAAAACTGCTTCTCGATGCTGAACATATGCATCGAGCCGCCCTTGCCCTTGGAATAGCCGCCGCGGCGCCCGGTCAGCTCGGCCATGACGCCCTTGGCTTCCATGCCGGTGGACAGCATGTGGCCATGGTCGCGATAGCCGGTGATCACCTGATCACCCTTCTTCATGGCCATCTGCATGCCGACCACCACGGCCTCCTGGCCGATATAGAGGTGGCAGAAGCCGCCGATGAGGCCCATGCCGTACATCTGGCCGGCCTTTTCCTCAAACCGGCGGATCAGGAGCATCTCGCGATAGGCGTGAAGTTCCTGCTCCTTGCTGAACTCCGGTACCGCGCCCGGCGCGGTTTCGGTGCGGGCGGCTGCCTTTTTTACGGCCATCTCATCCTCGGGACACGCTGGAACCGAGGAGTCTCTACCGCACCTCCGGCACGGCTCAAAGCGAGATTTGCGTCGTGCTGCACCGCAACACGTTGCAAACGCTTGACTCTGTTGAGTTGAACCGAGTTTCAGTTAATTGATATCATGAACTATCATGAAGTTCATGGACGCGATTTTAGGAGCGCCAGGTCCTTCGCATTCACGAAATCGAGCTGCCGACGCCCCTCCTCGTCCAGCAGGTCCGGATCGAGCCGATTGGCCTGGAGCAGGGACACCTTGTTCTCGATCGCGCGCCGCTGCGCCTTGAGGGCCGCCAGTTCGCTTTCAAGCTGGGCCATCTCCACCTGAAAATTGCGCTTCGCCATCAGGCCATGCTGGCCGTTATAGGCATGGTACGCAAAATAGCCGATGACGCCTCCCGAGAGGACGTAGAGCAGCAAAACGAACAGGAAGGAGCGCAGGCGCGAGCGTGTTTGCATGGCGCCATTCTGCGCGATCGCGGTTGCCGGGGAGTTAAGACTCGCGGCGGACGCTGAAAACGCGGAAGGGGCAGAGCGTCTCCGCCCTGCCCCTTGTGATCTTCGACGCTTCAGACCAAGGCTCAGGCAAGCGCCTTCAGCGCGGCCTTGCCGGCGTATTTCGCCGCATCGCCCAGTTCCTGCTCGATCCGCAGGAGCTGATTATACTTGGCGGTACGGTCGGACCGCGAGAGCGAGCCGGTCTTGATCTGCCCGCAGTTCGTCGCCACCGCGAGGTCGGCAATGGTGGAATCCTCGGTCTCGCCGGAGCGGTGGGACATCACGGCGCGATAGCCCGCCTTGTGCGCCATCTCCACCGTCTCCAGGGTCTCGGTGAGCGAACCGATCTGGTTCACCTTCACGAGGATGGCGTTGCCGGTGGCTTCCTTGATGCCGCGCGAGAGGCGGGTGACATTGGTGACGAACAGATCGTCGCCCACCAGCTGGCACTTGGAGCCGATGGTGTCGGTGAGCAGCTTCCAGCCCGCCCAGTCATCCTCGGACATGCCGTCCTCGATGGTGACGATGGGATAGCGCGACACGAGATCGGCCAGATACTTCACCTGGGCGTCGATATCGCGGACCAGCTTCTCGCCTTCGTAATGATAGGCGCCGTCCTTGAAGAATTCGGTGGCCGCACAGTCGAGACCCAGGAACACGTCCTCGCCGGGGCGATAACCCGCCTTCTCGATCGCCTTCATGATGAAGGAAAGCGCGTCGTCCGCGCTCAGCAGGTTGGGAGCAAAGCCGCCCTCGTCGCCCACATTGGTGTTGTGGCCGGCGTCCTTGAGGCCCTTCTTCAGGGTCTGGAAGATTTCCGAGCCGATCCGCAGCGCGTCCGCGAAGGTGGGGGCGCCCGCCGGGAGGATCATGAATTCCTGGAAGTCGATGGGATTGTCCGCATGGGCGCCGCCATTGACGATGTTCATCATCGGCACCGGCAGGGTGCGGGCATTCACGCCGCCCACATAGCGGTAGAGCGGCAGATTGTTGGAGATCGCCGCCGCCTTGGCCACCGCCAGCGACACGCCGAGAATGGCATTGGCGCCGAGGCGGGCCTTGTTGGGCGTGCCGTCGAGGGCGATCAGGGTGGCGTCAAGCTTGGCCTGGTCCTCGGCATCGAAGCCGCCGACGGCATCGAAGATCTCGCCGTTGACAGCATCCACGGCCTTGAGCACGCCCTTGCCGCCATAGCGGGACTTGTCGCCGTCGCGCAGTTCCACCGCCTCATGGGCGCCGGTGGAGGCGCCGGACGGCACTGCCGCGCGGCCGAGGGACCCGTCTTCCAGGACCACGTCCACTTCCACCGTGGGATTGCCGCGGCTGTCCAGGATTTCGCGGCCGATGATATCGACGATGGCGGTCATTGGAATATCCCTCCCTTTGGTCCTGGAGCCGAGATGTCCAGGCGCGCCCGATGTCGCGGCCGCTTCTAGCGCGAACCCGCGCGGCTGCGAAGGGGCGATGGGAGCGGCACCTTGCCCGTTTTCGGCTAATGTCCTGTTCCAGAATCCGATGCGAACCCATCTTTTGCCGTGCAAGGACTTGTCATGACTTCCGCCGACCTCCAGCTCGGTCGCGAGACCGCATTGCCCGCTTCGCCCGAAACGGCGGTGCTGGATCGCGTGCCCAATCCGCACCCGGATGTGGATTATGTGGCCCGCTTCACCTGTCCCGAATTCACCTCGCTCTGCCCGGTCACCGGACAGCCGGACTTCGCCCATCTGGTCATCGACTATGTGCCCGACCAGTTCCTGGTGGAGTCCAAATCGCTGAAGCTCTATCTCGCCAGCTTCCGCAACCACGGTGCCTTCCACGAGGATTGCACCATCGCCATCGGCAAGCGTCTCGTGACTCTGCTGGCGCCCCGGTTTTTGCGAATCGCCGGCTATTGGTATCCCAGGGGGGGCATCCCCATTGATGTTTTCTGGCAGACTGGCAACCTGCCGGCAGGCGCCTGGCTGCCGGAGACGGGAGTTGCGCCCTATCGCGGAAGGGGATGACCATGCCCAACCTGGTGATCACCAATGGGGATGCGGCGGTCGAACGCCTGAAGGCCGGCGGCATTGCCGGCCATTTCCTGCCCTGGCGGGACATGCTCCACGACGGCCCCGTTCCCGCCGACCCTTCGCTCGACATCGTGGCCGATGCCCGCGCGGCGTTTCTCGCCCAGTCGCTCGGGCTGGAGTTCGATTCCGTCCGGGCGGATTTCGCCGAGCGCGACGGCCAGCTGGAGATCCACATCGCGTTCAATTGCGTGGATTTGTGGTTCGAGCACGACCTCTACGACCAGCTCCAACTCATCCAATTGCTCAATTATTTCGCCCGCGAGCCGGAGCGGCTCGGCCTGCGGCTCATCCAGGCCGATCATTATCTCGGCCTCATGGACGAGGCGCAGGTGCATGATCTGGCGCGGCGGGCCTGCGGGGTCAGCGCGGTTCAGCTGGAGGCGGCAAGCGAGGCCTGGGAGGCGTTCACGGCGCCCACGCCGCGCGCCCTGTCGCTGTTCGTGAAGCAGGAAATTCCGGCCCTGCCGTTCCTGGTGCCGGCCCTGCGCCGGGCGCTTGCCGAATTGCCGGCGCCGCGCACCGGCCTGTCGCTGACCGAGGAGCGGATCCTGCGCCAGCTGGCGGACGGGCCGCAGACGGTCGCCCATGTCTATGGCGCCGTGCACAAGATGGACGAGGCGCAATTCCTCGCCGATCTGCCGTTTTTCCTGCGGCTGGACGGACTTGCCTTCGCCCACGAGCCGCTGATCGAGGGCCTGCCCTTCGCCTCCAGCGAGTGCAAGCCGTTCCAGGCGAGCACGCCGGCGGGCCCGGAGGAAATCACCTATCGCACCTTCGCCGCCGCAGAGGTCGCCATCACCGAGGCCGGGCTGGCGGCGCTGAAGGGCACGTTCGACCATGCCTGCGAGAATGCCATCGACCGCTGGCTGGGCGGAACCCGCCTCCAGCCGGGCGCCATGTGGCGCTATGATCGCAATGCAGAACGGCTGATCGACCCCAATTGAGGGACCGGCCGGAACCGCGGACTGCCGCTGCTCCCGCAAAATGTTTCACGTGAAACAATGACTTAGCTTAGACGAACACGGGATCGAAGCGTGTTTTCCGCGCTTCTCGGGGCGATGACACCGCGATTTCCACCGAAGTTCGGGCGCCAAATTCGGCAAGCGCCCGAACACTTCGGCAAACGCTTTTCGCGCCGCCTGGACGACGCACCCCGGCCCGGCCAATCGCTGTTCGCACTGGCCGGGACGGGGGCATTTCCATCGTCGGTTGAAGGCCGGTTGCGCCTAGGCCGGTGTCAGCAGCTTCAGCCCCACGATGCCGGCGGCGATGAGGGCGATGCAGCCGAGGCGAAGGGCACCGGCGGGCTCGTTCAGAACCAGGATACCCACCAGCACGGAGCCGACGAGGCCGATGCCGGTCCACACCGCATAGGCCGTGCCCAAGGGAAGATCACGCAGGGCGAGGCCCAAGAGACCAATGCTGGCGGTGAAGGTGGCCGCCGTGAACAGGGTCGGCCACAGGCGGGTGAATCCTTCGGTATGCTTCAGGCCATAGGCCCAGCCGATTTCCGCAATCCCGGCCAGAGCCAGGTAAACCCAAGACATGAGACGCTCCGGTACAAGCGGGGTCGTCCCCGCCGATCCACCGAAAAGGGCAAGGTCGTCCCGCCCCGGTCGCGCCTCCACGGCACGCCCACTGAGAATATTATTTTCTCAATAAGAATATTCTAGCGCCCTTCCCCGTTTCCGGGAACCGGCGAAGGGCTCCATTTTATGGAGTCGACGCGTTTTCTTCACGCGAACCGGTTTCCGCTTCGCTCGAGAACGCTCTGGCAATCCCGCAGTTTCAAGCGGCGCCGGCGGGACGTTCCACCACAATGGCGGCGCCGAGCGCGCTCGACGGCTTCACCACCACGATGCCTTCGATCGCCTCTTCCACCATGCCGCGCGCCTGGAGCGAGCGGCGCAAGCTGGCGGCGCCGGGAGAATCGAAGCGGATGGCGGCGAGGCGCATGCCTTCTCCGGCGGGGGCGGGCACGCCATAGCGCTGGGTGAAATTGGCGCGGGTCATCAGGTCGATCTCGCCGCGCGGCGTCTGCGCCACATACCAGTCATCGCTGGCGCGACGCGGCGTCACGCCGGTCAGCGTGTCGAGGAAGCTGACATGATCCACCAGGCTGTCCGACACCAGCACCACGCCGGACACGCCGGTGACGCCGTTGGCATGGCGCTGCAGGTCGGCCGACCAGAAATTCTCCGGCCGGCACTGCGTGCAGGTGAAGAAGCCCACGTCGGGCGCCAGCGGGTCGACGGCGAAGGCGAGCGAGAAGCCGACTTCCACGTCGTTCCCGTCGGGCCGGCGCGCCATGCGCGAAAACTCGAACAGATCGAACCCGCCGAAGCCGGCGGCGTCGAAGGTCGCCTTTTCTCCCGCCGGGTCTGTGCCTTCCAGCACCAGCATGGAGAGGCCCTCTCCGTTGCGGGCGAGGAAATCGCGATTGAAGGCGCCGAAGGAAAACTGCTCCGGCGTGCCGGCGGGGATCTTCTCCGGCTCGGAAATTTCCAGCAGCTCGATGAAGAAGCCGGGCATCTGGATGATGCGGTTCTGGGTGCCCCAGGGATGACGGTTGCGCGGGCTGACCGTGAAGCCGAGCAGGTCATAGACCTCCCCCGCCGCATCGAGATCGCGCACCACATGGACGACGTGATCGAGACCTCTGCGCATGGGGAAATCCTTAAATCGGAGGCGCCGGCGCTAGACGAGCCGGCTCTGCTCCATCGCCGCGCCCACGAAGGACGCGAACAAGGGATGCGGCTCGAACGGCCGCGACTTCAGTTCCGGGTGGAATTGCACCCCGATGAACCAGGGATGGTCGGCATATTCCACGATTTCCGGCAGCAGCCCGTCGGGCGACATGCCGGAGAAGCGAAGGCCGTGCTGTTCCAGCCGGTCCTTATAGGCGGTGTTCACTTCGTAACGATGACGGTGACGCTCGTAGATGTCGCCATCGCCATAGATATCGGCCACCCGGCTGCCGGGATTGAGCACCGCGTGATAGGCGCCGAGCCGCATGGTGCCGCCCAGGTCCCCCGCCGCCGAGCGGCGCTCCAGCTCGTTGCCCTTCAGCCATTCGGTGAGCAGGCCCACCACCGGCTCGCTGGTCTCGCCGAATTCCGTGGAATTGGCATTCTGCACGCCGGCGAGGTTCCGCGCCGCCTCGATCACCGCCATCTGCATGCCGAAGCAGATGCCGAAATAGGGCACCTTGCGCTCGCGGGCGAACTGGGCCGCGCGGATCTTGCCTTCCGCCCCGCGCTGGCCGAATCCGCCGGGCACCAGGATGCCGTGCACATGCTCCAGGAACGGAACGGGGTCTTCGTGCTCGAAGGTCTCGCTCTCGATCCAGTCGAGATTGACCTTCACCTTGTTGGCGATGCCGCCATGGGCCAAGGCCTCGATGAGCGACTTATAGGCATCCTTCAGGCCGGTATATTTGCCGACCACGGCGATGGTGACCTCGCCTTCCGGATTGCGCACGCGGTTCTCGATGGTGGACCAGCGCTTCAGGTTCGGCGCCGGCGCCGGATCGATGCCGAACGCGGCCAGCACCTCGGTGTCGAGGCCTTCCGCATGATAGGCGGCGGGCACGGCGTAGATATTGTCCACGTCCCGCGCCTCGATCACCGCGCTTTCCCGCACGTTGCAGAACAGCGAGAGCTTGCGCCGCTCCTCGCGCGGGATCGCCCGGTCGGTGCGGCACAGCAGGATGTCCGGCTGGATGCCGATGGAGCGCAGCTCCTTCACCGAATGCTGGGTCGGCTTGGTCTTCAATTCCCCGGCCGAAGGGATGAAGGGCATCAGGGTGAGATGGATGAAGATGGCATGGCCGCGCGGCAGCTCGTTCTTGAGCTGGCGGGTCGCCTCGAAGAACGGCAGGCCTTCGATATCGCCCACGGTTCCGCCCACCTCGATGAGCACGAAATCGTACCCCTCGTTGCCTTCCAGGACGAAGTCCTTGATGGCATTGGTGACGTGCGGGATCACCTGGACCGTGGCGCCGAGATAGTCGCCGCGCCGCTCCTTGGTGATGATGTCCTGATAGATGCGGCCGGTGGTGACGTTGTCCCGCTTGGTGGCGGGGCGGCCGGTGAAGCGCTCGTAATGGCCGAGGTCGAGGTCGGTCTCGGCCCCGTCGTCGGTCACGAACACTTCGCCATGCTGATACGGGCTCATGGTGCCCGGATCGACGTTCAGATAGGGGTCCAGCTTGCGCAGCCGGACCGTATAGCCGCGCGCCTGAAGAAGCGCGCCCAAGGCTGCGGAAGCGAGGCCCTTGCCCAGCGAGGACACGACGCCGCCGGTGATGAAGATATAGCGCGCCATGGGCTTAAACTCTAATCCGCGCAAACGCGATTCGGCGAGAGCAATGCCTTACCGGCATCGCCTCGCCTGTGGAGAACCTCATATCGCGGCGGGAGCGCCGCGATACACGATCACTGAGACTTCGGAACCTGCGGGCCGCTCGGCGCCGGAGCGGCTTCCGGGGCAGGCGCGGGTGCGGCCTGGCCAGCCGGCGCCTGCGGGCGGATCTGATCGAGAATCGTGCCGCCGCTCTGGGGAACCGACGGGCCGCTCGGGGCGGCCGGGCTCAGCAGCGCCGGCGGGGTGCGGCCCCAGCCGGCCAGAATGGTCAGCGAAATGGAGGTGATGAAGAAGATGCCGGCGAGGATCGCGGTGGCGCGCGTGAGCAGATTGGCGCTTCCGCGCGCGGTGAAGAAGCCGCCGCCGGAGCCGCCGCCCCCGCCGCCGATGCCCAGGCCGCCGCCCTCGGAACGCTGGATCAGCACTACGCCGATCAGCGCGAGCACCACCATCAGATGAATGACGATCAAAACAGTCTGCATGGAATCCACGTCTTCGCGCCGGCGTCCGCCAAAAGGCCGGCAACCGCGCACAGGTCCGGAAAATGTCAGTCGGGCGCGTTCCTACACGATCACGCCGGGCAATGAAAGAGTGCCTGATTTCGCAGCACCTCCCCGCGCCCTGCATGGCACGCGGATCTCATTCCAATGCGAAGCTCACGACCGAGGCAAAGGCGATGATCCATACCGCTCCGCTGACGCTGCGGGCGCGCCCGGCGATCACATTCACCGCCACATAGGTGATGAAGCCGATGCCGATGCCCGAGGCGATGGAGAAGCTGAACACGGTGCCGAGCGCGGTCGCCGCCGCCGGCAGCGATTCGCACGGATCGTCGAAATCCACCGCCCGCAGCGCGGAGACCATGAGGCACGCCACGAACACCATGGCCGGCGCGGTGGCAAAGGCCGGCACCGCCATGGCGAGCGGCGCGAACAGCAGGCAGGCGAGAAACAGCACCGCCGTCGCCACCGAGGCGAGGCCGGTGCGCCCGCCCGCCTGGATGCCGGCCGCGCTCTCGATATAGGAGGTCGTGGTGCTGGTGCCGAGCACGGCGCCGAGCATCGCCCCGCCGCTGTCGGCGAGCAGCACCTCGCGCAGGCGCGGCACCGTGCCGTCCTTGCGCATCAGGCCGGCGCGGAAGGTGGTGGCGATCAGCGTGCCCATGTTGTCGAGCACATCCACCAGGAAGAAGGTGAACACCACGCTCACCGCGCCGAGCTTCACGGCGCCGGCGATGTCCATCTGCAGGAAGGTGGGCGCGAGCGAGGGCGGCAGGGCGACGAAGCCGTCGAATTTCGTCAGGCCCAGGGGCACGCCGAGCAGCGTGGTGACGGCGATGCCGATGAGGATCGCGCCCGGCACCTTGCGGGCCGTGAGCCCCGCCATCAGCAGGAAGCCCAGCGCCGAGAGCAGGGTCGTGGTCTTTTCCAGATCGCCGAGGCCGATCATGGTCGCGGGCTTCGCCACCACCAGCCCCATCCCCTGGAAGCCGAGCAGGCCCAGGAACAGCCCGATGCCGGCCGCGATGCCGAGCTTCAGCGACAGGGGAATGGAATTGATCAGCCATTCGCGGATGTGCAGCACGCTGATGGCAAGGAACAGCAGGCCCGACAGGAACACGGCGCCGAGCGCCACCTGCCAGGGAATCTGCATGCCCAGGACGACGGTGAAGGCAAAATAGGCGTTCAGCCCCATGCCGGGGGCGAGCGCGATGGGATAATTGGCCAGCAGCGCCATGGCGAGGGTGCCGAGCGCGGCGGCAAGGCAGGTGGCGGTGAAGGCGGCGCCGTGGTCGATCCCGGCGGCAGCCAGGATCTGCGGATTGACCACGATGATGTAGCTCATGGTCAGGAAGGTGGTGAGGCCGGCGAGGATCTCGGTCGCCGGCCGCGTGCCATTCTCCTGGAGATGAAACACCCGCTCCAGCATGCCGCCCGGTCCCCGTTTGCCGATGCGGCGAGGCTAGCAGGAAGCCGGCGTCCCGCCAGCCCTTCGCAGGTGCGAACAGCGCAAAATTGCGGCCCGCCCCTCACCCGCCCGTTGTCCGGGCGGCCTCTCCCGCACGGGGAGAGGGCCAGGGTGAGGGGCCGCCCGCGCCAATGACGCGAGCGCGCCGTCCTAATGCGCCAGCACCGCCAGCAGCAGCAAAGCGACGATGTTGGTGATCTTGATCATGGGATTCACCGCCGGTCCCGCCGTGTCCTTATAGGGATCGCCCACCGTGTCGCCGGTGACGGAGGCCTTGTGGGCCTCCGAGCCCTTGTAGTGGCGCACGCCGTCCTTATCGACGAAGCCGTCCTCGAACGATTTCTTCGCATTGTCCCAGGCGCCGCCGCCGGAGGTCATGGAGATGGCGACGAACAGGCCGGTGACGATCACCCCCAGCAGCATGGCGCCCACCGCCGAGAAGGCGGCGGATTTGCCCGCCACCCCGCCGCCCGCCACCAGATAGATGAGGAAATAGCAGACGATGGGCGAGAGCACCGGCAGCAGGGAGGGAATGACCATCTCCTTGATGGCCGCCTTGGTCAGCAGGTCCACGGCGCGGGAATAATCGGGCTTCTCGGCATAGGTCATGATGCCGGGATGCTCGCGGAACTGGCGCCGCACCTCTTCCACGATGGCGCCCGCCGCCCGGCCCACCGCCGTCATGCCCATGGCCGCGAACAGGAACGGCAGCAGGCCGCCGAACAGCAGGCCCACCACCACATAGGGATTCTCCAGCGAGAAGTTCGGCGTGACCCCGGCGAAATAGGAACCGGGGGCAGCCGTGCTGGTGAAGAACTTCAGATCCTGGCTATAGGCCGCGAACAGCACCAGCGCGCCGAGGCCGGCGGAGCCGATGGCATAGCCCTTGGTGACCGCCTTGGTGGTGTTGCCCACCGCGTCCAGCGCATCGGTGGAATGGCGCACCTCCGGGGGAAGGCCGGCCATTTCCGCGATGCCGCCGGCATTGTCCGTCACCGGGCCGAAGGCATCGAGCGCCACCACCATGCCCGCGAGCGCCAGCATGGTGGTCGCGGCAATGGCGATGCCGAACAGGCCGGCGAGCCCATAGGCCACCAGGATGCCGGCGATGATCACCAAAGTCGGCAGCGCGGTGGATTCCAGCGAGATGGCGAGCCCCTGGATGATGTTGGTGCCGTGCCCGGTCACCGAGGCCTGGGCGATGGACACCACCGGGCGATAGCCGGTGCCGGTGTAATATTCGGTGATGACGACGATGGCGCCGGTCACCGCCAGCCCGGTCACGCCGGCCAGGAACAGGCTGGTGCCGGTGATGGCGCTGCCGGAGATCGGCCCGAATCCCGCCAGCACCCAGGTGACGAAGGCGAGGGCGAACACCGAGAGCCCCGCGCTCGCGCCGAAGCCCTTGTAGAGCGCCCCCATGATCGAGGACGTGGGCCCGAGCCGCACGAAGAAGGTGCCGGCAATGGAGGTGATGATGCACGCCCCGCCGATGGCGAGCGGATAGAGCAGCATGGATTCCAGGGCCGGCGTATTGGCGAAGAAGATCGCCGCCAGCACCATGGTTGCCACCACCGTCACCACATAGGTCTCGAACAGATCGGCGGCCATGCCGGCGCAATCGCCGACATTGTCGCCCACGTTGTCGGCGATGGTGGCGGGGTTGCGCGGGTCATCCTCCGGGATGCCGGCTTCCACCTTGCCCACCAGATCGCCGCCCACGTCGGCGCCCTTGGTGAAGATGCCGCCGCCGAGCCGCGCGAAGATGGAGATCAGCGAGGCGCCGAAGCCGAGCGCCACCAGCGCATCGACCACCGTGCGGCTGCCCGGCGCCATGCCGAGGCCCTTGGTGAGCACGGCGAAATAGACCGTGACCCCGAGCAGGGCGAGCCCGGCCACCAGCAGGCCGGTGACGGCGCCCGCCTTGAAGGCGAGGTCCAGCCCGCCGGCGAGCGACTTCGTCGCCGCCTGGGCGGTGCGCACGTTGGCGCGGACCGAAACATTCATGCCGATGAAGCCGGCGAGCGCCGAGAGAATCGCGCCCACAGCGAAACCGACCGCCACCAGCCAGCCCAGCAAAAAGCCAACCGCAATGAAAATGACGATGCCGACGATCCCGATGGTCGTGTACTGGCGCTTGAGATAGGCCTGCGCGCCTTCCGCGATGGCGGCTGCAATCTCCTGCATCCGCGCGTTTCCAGGATCGGCGGACATGACCGCGCGCCCGGCCCAGACCCCGTAGCCGACGGCCAGCAGGCCGCAGGCGATGATCACCACCAATGCCAACATGAATCCACCCCTACGTTTCCAGCCAAATTTTCTGGTCTTATGGGGGGAGTGTGAGGGCCGCGCCCGAAAGTCGCAATCGTCTCTTTGCGCGGGCCCGCCCGGCGGCTGCCGCGGAGGGGCGCGAAAGCGGGAAATCCCGCTCCGGTTTTAGAGCTTGCTGCGGTGGAACAGCGGGCGGGGCACGTTGCGCACGATGGCCATGATGCCGAACCAGAACCAGGGTGTGTAAAGCACCGCGCCGCGCTTGGAGATGGCCGCATCGATATCGCCCGCCACCTTCTCGGGCGTCGCCCACAGCGGGCCGCCCTGCGGCAGATGGGCGGTCATCTTGGTGGCGACGAAACCGGGGCGCACGTCGAGCACCGCGACGTTCGCCTTGAACAGGCGATGCCGCAGGCCTTCCAGGAATTTCTGCAGGCCGCCCTTGGCGGCGCCATAGAGATAATTGCTCTGCCGCCCCCGGTCGCCGGCCACCGAGGTGATCACGGCGATGGTGCCCGCCCGCTGCGCCTCGAAGCGCGCGGCGAGCGCGTCGCTGAGCAGGGCCGGGCTGACGAAATTGAGCGCGAGCGCCGCCTCCCCTTCCGCGGCATCGGCGGAAACGCGGGCCTGGTCGGGCAGCGAGCCGTAGGCGATCAGCGCCACGTCCAGCCCGCCGAGCCCAGTCCAGGCGCTCTCGGCCACCGCCGCAAGCGCCGCCGTGCGGGCGAAATCGGCCTCCTGCACCACCACCTGCGGCGCCCCGCGCACCGAAAGGTCCGCCGCGAGACGGTCGAGCGCGGCGCGGCCGCGGCCCACCAGCACGAGGCGCTGATGCCCTTCCGCGCAGCGGCGGGCGAAGGCGATGGCAATGTCGGAGGTGGCGCCGAAGATGGCGACGCGGCGTGCGGTCTCGGTCACTTCTGGGCCTCCTCCGGGTGAATGCCGACGCGGCGCGAAAACGCCGAGGACATTGCGGGATCGAGGAAATGCCGGAACGCGGACAGGGCCGGATAGCCCTTCTCATAAGTCGCGGCCGACATGGAGAAATCCTTGGCGGGATAGATGCGGCCGCGCGCGGCCACCACGATATCCTCCAGCCGCCGCAGCAGGCGCAGCGTGCCCTCGCCCAGATTGGGGAAGTCCAGCGCCAAGGTCACGCCGGGCATGGGGAACGACATGAGGCCGGGCGAACCCACCGTGCCGAAGCGCTTCAGCACCACCAGCATGGAGCCCTGCCCCGCATCCACGATGGCGCGCAGCAGATCCGCCGTGCCGTCGCGCGCCGCCTGCGGCGGGATCACCGCCTGGAACTGGTAGAAGCCGCGCGGTCCATAGAGCTTGTTCCACTGTCCGATGGCGTCCAGCGGGAAGAAGGTTTTCTCGTAGGAGGCCACCTGCGCCTTGCGGCCGGAACGGCCGAGCTTGCGCCAATAGGCGGCGTTGAAGGCACGCAGAGACAGCGCGTTCACCGCCGAGATGGGCGGCGCGAAGGGCACGGCGATCTTGGTGTCGCGCGAGGGCGGCGGCGCGCCGATGCCCGGCGCGTGGCGTGCCCGCAGATAGATGCCGCGCCCGAGCTGCGCCCCGCCGGCGAGGCAATCCACCCAGGCGGCGGTATATTCCCACGCCTCGGCGCTTTCCGCATCCAGGGCGAAGAAATCGTCGAGATGGCCGAAGCGGATCTCCTCGCTCTCCAGCGCCAGCCCGCTGACCTTGCGCAGGCGCAGGGTGGCGGAAAGGATCAGCCCGGTGAGGCCCAGGCCGCCGATGGTGGCCGAGAACAGGCCGGGATTTTCCGTGCGCGAGCAGACCAGCCGGCTGCCGTCGCTGCGCGCCAGCTCCAGGCTCTCGACATGATTGCCGAAGCTGCCGCAGGCATGGTCGTTCTTGCCGTGCACGTCATTGGCGATGGCCCCGCCGACGCTGACGAAGCGCGTGCCCGGCACCACCGGCAGCATCCAGCCCGAGCCGTCCGGCAGCGGGCGGGAGATGACCGCGAAGATATCCGCGAGCCGCACCCCGGCCTCGCACGTGAGCAGGCCGGTCTCGGGATCGAACGCCATGAAGCAGTCGAGATGGCGGGTATCCACCAGCAGCCCGCCGGGATTGAGCGCCACGTCCCCATAGGAACGCCCGCAGCCGTAGGCGATGGCCGGCGCTAAAGGCGGCCCCTGGAGAAAGCGCGCCGCACGGCCCGGATCGAGCGGACGCACCACGTCGCACTCGGCGCGCAGCACGCCGCCCCAGGAGCGATAGGCGCGCCGCACCGGCTCCATCAGGATGCCGCCCACAAGGTAAGCAATGCCAGGACCCCGAGCATCAGCGAGAAGCGATCCTTCAGCGCGAACACCACCGGATCCTCGCTCATGCGCCCGTGCACGGTGAGATGCCACACCCGCAGCACCCAGATCAGCACCAGCGGCATCAGCGCCCACAGCATGCCGGGATGCCGGTAGATGTCGCTCGGATACTGCTCGTTGATCAGATAGATCATGAAGATGACGATGGCCGAGAAGCTGCTGGCGATGCCGGCGGCCAGCAGAAGCGGCAGATCGCGCACCGTATAGCCGCGCGACACGACGCCCGTGCCCCCCGCCTGCACCACCCGGTTCAATTCCGCATAGCGCTTCACCATGGCGAGGCCGAGGAAGATCAGCATGGAGAAGGTGAGCAGCCAGGGCGAGACCGGTTGCGGCGCCAGCAGGCTGCCGGCGAGCACGCGCAGGGTGAACAGGCCCGCCAGCACGAACACGTCGATGATCGGCTGGCGCTTGAGGATCAGCGAATAGGTCAGCGTCACCACCGCATAGGCCGCGAGCGCGGCGGCGGCGGCAATGGGCAGGGCGGAGGCGATGAGGGCCGAGAGAATGAACAGCCCGATCGCCGCGAGCAGGCCGTCGCGCGGGGGAATGGTGCCGGCGGCGAACGGGCGGTTGCGCTTGCGCGGATGCTGGCGATCCGAGGGCAGGTCCAGCAGGTCGTTGACGATATAGGTGGCTGAGGCGAGCACGCCCATGGCGAAGAACAGCAGCACCGCGTTCATCGCCAGCATCGGCGTCGCATGGCTGAGGCCGAGGATCGGCGCCACGAACACCAGCGCGTTCTTCGCCCAATGCTGCACGCGCAGCGCCTTCGCCCAGGTGCGCGCGCCCGCACGCTTCACCGGAAACGCCTGCTCGATGGACTTTCCCGCCGGCAGCAGGGGCTTGAGGCGCTCCACATTGCCGACCAGCACCACCGATTCGGCGGCGGCGAAAATCGGCGCGTCCACCGGGCCGTCGCCGGCATAGACGAACCGCTCGCCCAGCATCTGCCGGATCACCGCCAGCTTGCGCACGCCGGAGAGGTTCACCCCGTTCTGCGAGCCGCGCGCCATGTCGAACAGGCCGAGATGGGCGGCGACCGCATCGGCGATGGATTGGTCGGCGGCGGTGACCAGCGCGATGGTGCGGCCGGCGCGCTTCTGCGCCTTCAGATAATTCAGCAGTTCCGCATTGTAGGGCAGGAGCGCGGGATCGAAATCGGTGCGGTCGGCGACCGCGCGCTTGAACGCCGCCTTCCCTTCGCCGAGGCGGGCCGCCAGATCGACGACATCCTGCAGCCCGGTCTTCACATAGGCGAGGCAGCCCTCGTGCAGGGTATCGGAGGAGGTCAACGTGCCGTCGAGATCCACTGCCAGGGGCGGCAGGGGTGCATCGTCTTTCGTGGCCAGCCCTAGCACCTGCTCACAGCCTCCGAAGACGCGCCGAAGGCGCCCGGTGCGATATCCCGGCCTACGGCAACATCCGTTCCAGCCGCTCAATATGCGGTGGCTTATTGCATGTGCTCAGAAGGTGCGCAACCCGAACGGGCGGTCGCGGTGCCCGCCGGATATCCCTTCAAACGGGCAGCATCGCGCCATTGCACGCCCGCAAACAAAAGGCCCCGGACACGTCCGGGGCCTCTGAACTGATTGAACCGGAATGGCTCAGTTCTTGGTCTTGTCCACCAGCGCCTTGGCCTTGATCCAGGGCATCATGGCGCGCAGCTTCTCGCCGACTTCCTCGATCTGGTGGGCGTTGGCCTTGGCGCGGGTGGCCTTGAACGAGGTCTGGCTGACCTTGTTCTCCAGCATCCAGTCGCGGGTGAACTTGCCACCCTGGATGTCGGCCAGGACGCGCTTCATCTCGGCCTTGGTCTCGGGCGTGATGATGCGCGGGCCGGTGACGTACTCGCCATATTCGGCGGTGTTCGAGATGGAATAGTTCATGTTGGCGATGCCGCCCTCATAGATGAGGTCGACGATCAGCTTCACTTCGTGCAGGCACTCGAAATAGGCCATCTCGGGCGCATAGCCCGCCTCGACCAGGGTTTCGAAGCCGGCACGGATCAGCTCCACGAGGCCACCGCACAGCACCACCTGCTCGCCGAACAGGTCGGTCTCGCACTCTTCCTTGAAGGTGGTCTCGATGATGCCGGCGCGGCCGCCGCCGATGGCGCTGGCATAGCTGAGGCCGAGATCATGGGCATTGCCCGAGGAATCCTGGGCGATCGCGATCAGGGTCGGCACGCCGCCGCCGCGCTGGTATTCCGAGCGTACGGTGTGGCCGGGGCCCTTGGGGGCGATCATCAGCACGTCGAGATCCTTGCGGGCCTCGATCAGGTTGAAGTGGATGTTGAGGCCGTGGGCGAACAGCAGCGCCGCGCCGGTCTTCATGTTGTCGTGCAGGCTTTCCTTATAGATGTCGGCCTGAAGCTCGTCGGGGGTGAGCATCATCACCACATCGGCCCATTTGGCGGCCTCGGCGGGCGACATCACCTTGAAGCCTTCGGCCTCCGCCTTCTTGGCGGTGGCGGAACCGGGGCGCAGCGCGACCACGACATCCTTGACGCCGGAATCGCGCATGTTCAGCGCATGGGCGTGGCCCTGGCTGCCATAGCCGACGACGGCCACCTTCTTCCCCTTGATGAGGTTCAGGTCGGCGTCACGATCATAATAAACGCGCATCATTCTCTCCTGTTGGGCGTTTCTTGGATTTTTCATTACTCAAGGCGGAAGGCGGGACCCACCATAGAGACGGGCCGTAATGGACCAAGGGCCGGCGCGACCTGGCTTGCGGCGGCGCGCAGACCCCTCACACCATTCGACGGCTTTCTTTTCGGCCCTCAGGTATCCCAGCCCCTCGCATCAGCGCAAGCGCAGCCTCGCATGGCCGAGGGCGGAGCCCTGCGGCGAGCGCGGCGGCCGGCGCTCCGCCTCACATGGCCTCCGGTCCGCGGGAAATGGCGACGATCCCGGTGCGCGACACCTCCACGAGGCCAAGCGGGGTCATCAGCACCGCGAACTGGTCGATCTTGTCGGACTTGCCGGTGATCTCGAACACGAAGCTCTCGGTGGTGGCGTCGATCACGCGGGCGCGGAAGGCCTCGGCGATGCGCAGCGCCTCGCTGCGGGCGTCCCCGGTGCCGCGCACCTTCACCATGGCCAGCTCGCGCTCGATGGAGGTGGCCTCCACCGTCAGGTCGCGCACCCGGTGCACGGGCACCAGGCGGTCCAGCTGGTTGCGGATCTGCTCGATCACCATGGGCGTGCCGGTGGTGACGATGGTGATGCGCGAAAGATGGCCCTCGTGGCTCACCTCGGACACGGTCAGGCTGTCGATATTGTAGCCGCGCCCGGAAAACAGGCCGATCACGCGGGCGAGCACGCCCGGCTCGTTGTCCACCAGGACGGACAAGGTATGGCGTTCGATGCGTTCGGGGGGATGGGACATTTGGGTGTCTCTGGAGGATTGGGGCGTTCCCTCTCCCGCAGGCGGGAAAGGGTCAGGGAGGGGAAAATGCCGGGCGGCGACCGCTTCGATGTCCTGCCTCGCCTGCCCGCCCCGACCCTCCCCCGCAGGCGGGAGAGGGGGACTGAGCGCGCGCGAGGCAATTGACCTCACACCAGCATCTTGCCCTCGTCGGTGATGGCATCGTCGAGATCCACCGCCATGTCGCCGAGGATCATCTCGTTATGGGCGCGGCCCGACGGGATCATGGGGAAGCAGTTCTCCTGCTGGTCCACGATGCAGTCGAAGATCACCGGCCGCTTGATGTCGATCATCTCGGCGATCGCCGCATCGAGATCCGCCGGCTTGTCGCAGCGGATGCCGACGCCGCCATAGGCTTCCGCCAGCGTCACGAAGTCCGGCAGGGCTTCCGAATAGGAATGGGCGTAGCGCCCGCCGTGCAGCAGTTCCTGCCACTGGCGCACCATGCCCATGTAGCGGTTGTTCAGGATGAAGATCTTCACCGGCAGCTCGAACTGCACCGCCGTGGAGAGCTCCTGCATGTTCATCAGGATCGAGGCTTCGCCCGCGATATCCACGCACAGCGCGCCGGGATGGGCGATCTGCGCGCCGATGGCGGCGGGCAGGCCGTAGCCCATGGTGCCGAGGCCTCCGGAGGTCATCCAGCGGTTCGGCTCCTCGAAGCGGAAGAATTGCGCCGCCCACATCTGGTGCTGGCCCACCTCGGTGGAGATGTAGACGTCCTTGTCCTTGGTGGCCTCATAAAGCCGCTCGATGGCGTATTGCGGCTTGATGATGTCCGTGCCCTGGCGATAGGCGAGGCTGTTGCGCCCGCGCCAGCGGTCCACCTGCTTCCACCACAGGTCCAGCGCATCGCGGTCGATGTGCTTGTCCTTCGCCTTCCATTCGGCGACGAGGGCCTCCAGCACCTTGGTGCAGTCGCCGACGATCGGCAGGTCGACCTTGACGTTCTTGTTGATGGACGAGGGGTCGATGTCGATGTGGATTTTCTTGGAATTGGGGGAGAACGCATCCAGCCGCCCGGTGATCCGGTCGTCGAAGCGCGCGCCGATGCACACCATCACGTCGCAGCCGTGCATGGCCATGTTGGCTTCGTAGGTGCCGTGCATGCCCAGCATGCCGAGCCATTGCCGGCTCGCCGCCGGAAAGGCGCCGAGGCCCATCAGTGTCGAGGTGACGGGCACGCCCGTGAGGCGCGCCAGCTCGCGCAGCGCGCGGCTCGCCTGCGGCCCGGAATTGATGACGCCGCCGCCGGTATAGAAGATCGGCCGCTTGGCGCCGGCGATCATCTCCACCGCCGCGGCGATCTTGTCGCCATCGCCCACCAGCTTCGGCCGGTAGGTCTTATGCTGGATGTTCTCGCGGCCGACATAGGTGCCGGTGGCGAACTGCACGTCCTTGGGAATGTCGACGACCACCGGGCCGGGCCGCCCGTTCTGCGCCACGTAGAAGGCTTCGTGCAGCACGCGCGCGAGGTCGTTCACGTCGCGGACGAGATAATTGTGCTTGGTGCAGGGGCGCGTGATGCCGACCGTGTCGCATTCTTGGAACGCGTCATTGCCGATCAGATGGGTCGGCACCTGCCCGGTGATGCAGACGATGGGGATCGAATCCATCAGCGCGTCGGTGAGGCCGGTGACCGCATTGGTGGCGCCGGGGCCGGAGGTGACGAGCACCACGCCCACCTTGCCGGACGAGCGGGCATAGCCCTCGGCCGAATGCACCGCCGCCTGCTCATGGCGCACCAGGATGTGCTCCACCTGGTTCTGCTGGAACAAGGCATCGTAGATCGGCAGCACGGCGCCGCCGGGATAACCGAACAGATGGTCGACACCCTGATCGGCCAGCGCCTGCATGACCATTTCGGCGCCCGTCATTTCCCTGCTCATCTCATCCACTCCTCTGCGCCCGTCCCCGAGGGGCACCCGCGCGCTTTTATTCCTCATCCGCCGGCCATCCGCTGAAACCGATCCAGACGGCGGCCCAGAAACGACGAAGGGGCCCGAAGGCCCCTCGTCACGCGCCACCAGATCCCGCAGCAGCAATCAAGCCGCTCCGCCGGTGGCGCTCCTGCGTACGATAATGGTAACGATCTTGCGCATGACTGCACATAGCCTTCCAAAAGTTGCGCGAACCTAGCCGCGCACGAAATCTCCGTCAAGGCGCCCTGCCACTTTTTTGTGACGCGCGCGCAAGGAAGCGCCATTGTTCGGCCTTCGCCCCGATATTGCCCAATCTTTCGTGGCAATATAAGGGGGAAAAGCTGGATCAGCAGCCGCTGCGGAAGACCTCATGCTCTTGAACACCAAATGCGCGCGCCTGTCGGCGATCACTTTCGCCCTGTTCCTGACAGGGGCCGGCGCCGCCCGTGCGGACTGCCAGAGCGATTTCAACGCTCTGCGCCAGGAGATGGAAGAGAAGGGTCAGGCGCTCCAGGCCGCCGGCAAGCGCAAGGCGCCGCCGCAGGAATTGTGCGGCCTGTTCCGCACCTATACGGCGGTCGAGGGCAAGCTTGCGAAATACCTCGCGGACAATAAGGACTGGTGCCAGATCCCCGACCAGGCCGTCACCTCCGCCAAGGCCAACAACACCAAGACCGCCGCCTTGCGCGACAAGATCTGCGCGGCCGCCGCCTCCGGCGCCACCGGGGGCGAGCCGGGCGGCAAGCCGCCGCCGCAGGGCTCCATTTCCAGCGCGCTTGGCGTCACCACCGGATACGTTCCCGGCCAGAATTCAAAGGGCGGCGGCGTTTTCGATACATTGAACGGCAACGCCCTCGGCAAGTGAGGCGCGCCGTATGACCAGTTGGGGTGGAGATGGCGCTGTCGCACCGGTTGCCGATGCGCCCGCCAACAATTGGGTCGATCGCTACGCGCCGGCGCCGATACGACCTTATCTGCGTCTCGCGCGCGCCGACCGTCCCATCGGCAGCTGGCTTCTGGTGCTGCCGTGCTGGTGGTCCACGGCGCTCGCCGCCATCGCCGCCGGCCAGCCCTATCCCGACCCGAAGCTGCTGGTGCTGTTCGCCATCGGCTCCGTGGCCATGCGCGGCGCGGGCTGCACCTGGAACGACATTCTCGACCGCAAGATCGACCGCAAGGTCGCGCGCACCCGCAACCGTCCGCTGGCCTCCGGCCAGATCGGCCTTCCCGCCGCCTTCGCCTTCCTGATCTTCCAGTGCCTCATCGGGTTCGCGGTGCTGCTCTCGCTGCCGCGCTTCGCGGTCATCACCGGCATCGCCTCGCTCGGGGTGGTGGCCATCTATCCCTTGATGAAGCGCATCACCTCGGTGCCCCAGCTCGCGCTCGGCATCGCCTTTTCCTGGGGCGCGCTGATGGGCTGGGCGAGCGTGTTCCGCAGCATCGAGGACCCGGCGCTTCTGCTGTTCGCCGGCTCGGTGTGCTGGGTGTTCGGCTATGACACCATCTATGCCCATCAGGACCGGGAGGACGACGCCATCGTCGGCGTGCGCTCCACCGCACTCCTGTTCGGCCGGCGCAGCTGGATCGCCCTCGCCGTCTCCTATGTCGCGACGCTGATCCTGTTCGCCATGGCCCTGGTTTCGGCCGGGGCCGGCGTGTTCTCGGCCCTCGGTCTCGTCGCTTTCGCCGCCTATCTGTTCATCCAGGTGAAGCGGCTGGACATCGACGATCCCGACCGCTGCCTGGCCCTGTTCAAGTCCAATCGGGATGCGGGCCTGGTGTTGTTCGTGGCCCTTGCGCTCGATGCAGCGCTGCAGCATGCGGTCGCCATCGGCCTGCTCTGACCCTCGCGCGGCTGCCGGGGCAGGCGACGACATCACCGCATTGTGCACCGCACGCTAAATATTGGGCAGTGCGCCAAATCCGGTCCGGGATGGGCCGATCTCCGCTTGCGCCGAAAGCCACCTCCGCCTATTGCCTGCCCCATGAGCCTGCTTGATCCCCCGGCCGCCACCGGTTCGTCCGAACCGGCGATCGAGGTGCCCGCAATCGCGGCGCGCCATCTCGCCGACGCTGTCGCGGCCGCTGGCGCGATTGCGCTTGCCATGTTCCGCAACGGCGTCACGAGCTGGACCAAGGACAATGATTCCCCGGTCACCGAGGCCGACATCGCGGTGGACCGCTTCCTGCGCGAGCGCCTGAGCGCGCTGGCGGACGATTATGGCTGGCTGTCCGAGGAGAGCGCCGATTCCTCCGAACGCCTCGGCGCCCGCCGGGTGTGGGTGGTCGATCCCATCGACGGCACGCGCGGCTTCATGGCCGGCGGGGCCGACTGGGTGGTCTCCGCCGCTTTGGTGGAAAACGGCCGCCCCATCGCCGGCGCCCTGTTCGCGCCGGTTTCCGATGAATTGTTCGTCGCATCCCTCGGCGGCGGGGCGACGCGGAATGGAGCGGCCATTGCAGCCGGCGCCCGGGTCGCGGTGGACGGCTCCGTTGTCGCGGGTCCCACCTCGATTCTCGACCGGGTCGCCCGCCACACCAGCGTCACCCGGCCGCCGCGCCTGCGTTCGCTGGCCCTGCGGCTCGCCCGTGTCGCCACCGGCGAGCTGGACATCGCCCTCGCCCATGGCAACAGCGCCGATTGGGACATCGCCGCCGCCGATCTGATCGTGCACGAGGCGGGCGGGCGGCTGACCGGCCTGGACGGCACGCCGCCGATCTATAACGAACCCGTTCCGCTCCACCGCCCTCTGGTCTGCGCGGGACCCCTGCTTCACGCCGAAACCCTCGCCCTCGCGCAACGCGAGTTCGGGGCCATCTTCTAATCGTCACCGCCGGGGAACGTTGACACCATGACCACTTCTTCCGAACCGAAACAATTGCTGCACCTCGTTTTCGGGGGCGAGTTGAAGGAACTCGACGGCGTCGAGTTCAAGGATCTGTCGAAGGTCGACATCGTCGGCATCTATCCCGACTACGCGAGCGCCGCCGCTGCCTGGCGCGCGAAGGCGCAGCAGACCGTGGACAATGCCCTGATGCGGTATTTCGTCGTCCACATGCATCGCCTGCTGGACCCCGATACCCACACGCCCGGCGCCTAGAGGCGCAATCTTCCCACCAGACCTCAGCTTAGGCTTCGCCGCTGGGCCGGTACCCGGCAGCGCTTGCGTCTGGCGGTATCATAAGGGTAATACTTCCCCGCCCGTCCAAAGTATGAACCCTTCGGGGTTTGTGGGTCCGTTCGCGTTCCTGCCGGGAACCGCACCCACGCAAGGAGCAGGACGCTTTTTGAGCATGTGGCGCCGTCTTCGCACGAACCGTGGCTTCCAGATCGCCGCCGGCACGACCTTCGCGTCCTATTTCGCGCTGGTGGCCCGCACAACGCGTTTCGACGTGGAGCCCGCGGACATCTACGAGCGCATCGATGCACACCTGCCGCTGATCATGACCTTCTGGCATGGCCAGCATTTCCTCACCCCCTTCATCATGAAGCCGCACCATCAGGCCAAGGTGCTGATCTCGCGCCATGCGGACGCCGAGATCAACGCCATCGCGGCCGAGCGGCTCGGGGTCGGCACCATTCGCGGCTCGGGGGCGACCTCGCCGGGGGATTTCCATCGCAAGGGCGGCGTCTCGGCCACCTATGCCATGATCGAGACCCTGCGCGAGGGTATCAACGTGGCCATGACCGCAGACGTGCCGAAGATCGCCCGCCGCGCCGGACTTGGCGTGATCACCATCGCGCGCCATTCCGGCCGGCCGATCCTGCCGATCGCCATGGCGACCGCCAACCGCATCGTTCTGAAGAGCTGGGACAAGGCCAGCCTGAACCTGCCGTTCGGGCGCGGGGCGGCGGTGGTCGGCGACCCGATCTTCGTCGATCGCGATGTGGACGAGGCCGGCATGCAGGCGGCGCGCGCGCAATTGCAACGCAGCCTGGAGACCATCACCGCCCGGGCCGAGGCGATGGTTGGCCGCCCGCAGGGGGCGCCGGCATGAAGGGCATCCGCCTGCCGGTTCCGCTGCGCCTGTATCGGGGCGTCACGTCGGCGGCAGCGCTGCTCACCCCCGCCTGGCTCAGGTACCGCGTGGGCAAGGGCAAGGAAGATCCCGCGCGCCTCTCCGAACGCCGCGGCATCGCGAGCGCCGCCCGTCCGCGCGGCCCGTTGATCTGGGTGCATGGCGCCAGCGTCGGCGAGATCGTCTCCGTCCTGCCGCTGATCGAACGGCTGGCGGGGCGCGGCTATGGCATATTGCTCACCTCCGGCACGCTGACCTCCAGCCGCATCGCGGCGCGGCGGGCGCACCCCTCGGTGATCCACCAATTCATGCCGCTCGACGCCCACCGCTTCGTTGGCCGGTTCCTGGATCATTGGAAGCCGGACCTCGTGCTGCTGGCGGAATCGGAATTGTGGCCGAACCTCATGAGCGAGCTCGGCCGCCGCAACACGCCTTTGGTGCTGGTGAACGGGCGCCTGTCGCGCCGCTCGGCGGAGCGCTGGGCGCATCTGCCGAAGAGCGCGCGCGCTCTGCTCTCGCGGGTCGACCTGTGCCTTGCGCAGAGCCGCGATGACGCGGTGCGCTTCAAGGCGCTCGGCGCGCCGCGCGTGGAAGTGGTGGGCAATCTCAAGTTCGACGCCCCCGCCCCGCCCGCTGATGCCAAAGCGCTCGACCGCATGAGCTCGGAATGCGGCGATCGGCCGATCTTCCTCGCCGCCTCCACCCATCCCGGCGAGGAAGAGATCATGCTTGCGGCCCATCGCCGGCTCGCGGAGGAATTTCCCGACCTCCTCACCATCATCGCCCCGCGCCATCCCGAACGGGGCGCGGAGGTGCGCTTGCTCGCCGAGGCGGCCCATCTGGCGGCGGCGCAGCGCAGCGACGGCTATCTGCCGGACGCGGGAACCGAAATCTATGTCGCCGACACCATCGGCGAGCTGGGCCTGTTCTATCGCCTCGCCCCCGTGGTGTTCATGGGCGGCTCGCTGGTGCGCCATGGCGGGCAGAACCCCATCGAGCCCGCCAAGCTCGGCTCGGTCGCCCTGCACGGCCCCCATGTGTGGAATTTCGGCTCCATCTACGCGCGGCTCGACGAGCGCCACGGCGCGGCGTTGGTGCAGAATGACGGCGACATCGCCCAGTGCGTCTCCGCGCTGCTGTTCGACGGTTCGCTCCATGCGCAGACCGCCGCCGCCGCCCGCCAGGTGGTGGATCAGCTCGGTGGCGCCCTGGACCGCACGCTCTCGGCCATCGAGCCGTATCTCCTCCACATTCGCCTCGCGCGCTGATGTTCGCCCGGGCGCCCGCCTTCTGGTCGCACCCGCGCTCCCTGGCCGGCCTGTTGCTTGCGCCGGTCGGCTGGATCGTCGGCGCGGTGACGCTGCGCCGGATGGCGCAGCCCGGCGTCGCGGTAGACGTGCCGGTGATCTGCGTCGGCAATCCCACGGTGGGCGGCGCGGGCAAGACGCCCACCGCCCTGGCGCTGCTCGGCCGGCTGAAGGCGCGCGGCGCCACCCCCTTCGCCCTGCTGCGCGGCCATGGCGGGCGCGAAGCCGGCCCGCTGCTGGTGGATCTCGCCCGCCACGATGCCGCGGCCGTGGGGGATGAAGCCCTGCTCCTGGCCCAGGCCGCCCCCACGGTGGTTTCGCGCGACCGGGTCGCAGGCGCGCGGCTCGCGGTGGCCCAGGGCGCCTCGCACATCGTGATGGACGACGGGTTTCAGAACCCGTCCCTGCACAAAGATGCCGCTTTGCTGGTGGTGGACAGCGCGGCCGGGCTCGGCAACGGGCACGTGCTGCCGGCCGGGCCGCTGCGCGCGCCGTTCCTCGCCCAGGCGGCGCGCGCGGATGCGCTATTGGTGATCGGTCCGGGAGAAGCCGGAAAAGCGGTGGCCGCGCAAGCCGTGGGGCGGCTGGAGGTGCTGCGCGGCAAGCTTGTGGCCGACGCCGAGGATGCCGCCGCGCTCGCCGGCCGGCGCGTCTTTGCCTTCGCCGGCATCGGGCGGCCGGACAAATTCTTCCGGACCCTGCGCGACCTCGAGCTCGACGTGGTGGAGAGCCAGGCGTTTCCCGATCATCATCCCTACACGCCCGCCGATCTTTCCACGCTCCACCGCGAGGCGGAGGCGGGCGGGCTGTGCCTGGTGACCACCGCGAAGGATGCCGCCCGGCTCGGCGCGCAAGGCTTCGACGCGGTGCGCGCACACGTGCGCGTCCTGCGGGTGGGGCTGGAGCTGGATGGCGCTCAGAGCTTCGATGCGCTCATCGCGCTGGCGCAGACACGCGCGGCGCGCCGGCTCAGCCCTGCTGGCGGCGGAGCTGGTTGACGCGCGTCAAGACAGCCTGCGGATCAGCATAGGCTTCCTGCAGGTCGACGCTCCAATAGCGCAGCTCGTCCAGCGCAATCCCCTGGCCGGTCACGGCACAGCGCACGAAGGTGCCGGGGCGCACGATGCGGAATTCGCCATCCAGATAGCGCAGCTCGGCTTCGCCATTGCCTTCGGGAAAGCGCTCGAATCTGTTCATCACGGTTAAAACAAGGCCTCATCTAGCCGGATCAACATAAGCCCAACCGCCGCCGACCGAAAGGGCCGTTGCATCCATTGTCAAAGGTCGAACAGGCCGGGCTGGGATTTTGCCTTGTCGCCGCCGCGCGTGCGCACCGGCTTGGCCCGCGCCGGCGGGGCGAGGGACGGCCCGCCGGTGGGCGGAAGGGGAGCGGCGCCGACACCGTTCGCCACCGCGCCGACGCGCCCGTCGGCGAACTCCAATTCCAGCGCCGTGCCCGGTGCGACCGCCGAGGCTGTGCGCACCGCCGCGCCTTGCGCATCGCGCACCAAAGCGAAGCCGCGCTTTAGCACGCCGTGATAGGACAAAGCCTCCAGCACCTGCGCAACGCTCGAAAGCTGGCGCTTCCGCTCGCGCAGCAGAATGCGCGCCGCCCTGCTCGCCCGCCCGCTGAGGCCTTCCAGACGGTCGCGATTGCGGGCGATATGGACACGCTGCGCGCGCCGGGCCGCATCGAGGCCGGCGCCGACGGCGGAAAAGCGTTCCCGCTTGCGCTCCACCGCCCGCCGCAGGCAGCGCTCCAGATTCGTGCCGAGGCTCGCGTTTCGCTCGCGCGCCCGGTCCAGACGCGCCTTCAGGCTGGAGGGGGACAGCCGCGCGCTGGCCTTCTGGAACTGGATGCGATGGGCGAACGCATTCGCCCGCAATGCACGCGGCAGGCGGCCGGATGCCGCATCGAGCCGCTGGCGGGGAATGGCGAGGAGCGCATCGGCGGAGGGCAGCAGGCGCACGAGCGCGCGCAATTCGCCGCGCCGGCGCTCCAGAAGGCGCAAGGGGGCGGCCATGAGCCGGCCGCCCAGCCCTTCCACCGCCACCAGCAGATCCGCCCGCACCGGCACCACCATCTCGGCGGCGGCGGTGGGGGTCGGCGCGCGCACGTCGGCGGCAAAATCGATCAGCGTCACGTCGGTCTCATGGCCGACGGCGGAGACGAGCGGAATCGCGCTTTCGGCGGCGGCGCGCACCACCGCTTCCTCGGAAAAGCCCAGCAGGTCTTCCAGCGAGCCGCCGCCGCGCGCGACGATGATCACGTCCGGCCGTGGCACCGGCCCATCGTGCGGCAAGGCGTTGAAGCCGCGAATGGCGGCGGCGACCTCGGCGGCGCAGGTATCGCCCTGCACCCGCACCGGCCACACCACCACCCGGCGCGGAAAACGATCTGCGAGCCGGTGCAGAATATCCCGGATGACGGCGCCGGTGGGCGAAGTGACGATGCCGATGACGTTCGGCAGATAGGGCAGCAGCGTCTTGCGCGCGGGATCGAACAGGCCTTCGGCGGCGAGCCGGCGCTTGCGCTCCTCCAGCATGGCCATGATGGCGCCGGCGCCGGCGAACTCCAGGGATTCGATGATGATCTGGTAGCCCGACTTGCCGGGATAGGTGGTCAGCCGCCCGACGGCGATCACCTCCAGCCCCTCCTCGGGCCGCAGCTTGAGGCGGGCGAAATTGCCCTTCCACACCACGGCATCGAGCCGGGCGCCCTCGTCCTTCAGCGAGAAATAGGCATGGCCGGAGGAATGCGGGCCGCGGTAACCGGAAATTTCGCCCCGCACGCGGACATGGCCATAGGCATCCTCCACCGTGCGGCGCAGCGCGGCGGAGAGTTCCGAAACGCTCCATTCGGGAGCATTGGCATGGGGTTCGGGCAGTTGGACCATCGACTCACATCGCTGCATACGATCTTGGCAAGAGCATAGCGGCATCATCTCATATGCGGCGAGCGCAATGCCTCCCCCCTTGTTTGGAAGCCCGCAAGCCGATAGCGAAGTTAAAAAGGGAGATGATGCCGCATGAATGTGCTTCTGCTCGGTTCCGGTGGCCGCGAGCATGCCCTCGCCTGGAAGCTCGCGCAGAGCCCTAGCATCGCTCAGCTCTATGCCCTGCCGGGCAATCCCGGCATCGCGGATCATGCCGAGCTGGTGGAAGGCATCGCGCTCTCCGCCCACGACACGCTGGTGACGTGGTGCAAGAAGAACGGCATCGAACTGGTGGTGGTGGGCCCCGAGGCGCCCCTGGTGGCGGGCCTGGTCGATCGCCTGGCCGAGGCCGGCATCCCCGCCTTCGGCCCCACGGCCGCCGCCGCCCGGCTGGAAGGCTCCAAGCTCTTCACCAAGGAATTGTGCCGCGCCCATGGCATTCCCACGGCCGCGTTCGCCCGCTTCACCAAGCCGGAAGCCGCCTGGGCCCATGTGACCACCGAGGGCGCGCCCATCGTCATCAAGGCCGACGGCCTGATGGCCGGCAAGGGCGTGGTGGTGGCGCTGACCGTAGAGGAAGCCATCGCCGCCATCGACCAGGTGTTCGCCGGCGGCGGGCAGGAAGTGCTGATCGAGGAATTCATGGAGGGCGAGGAGGCCAGCCTCTTCTGCCTCGTCGATGGCGAGACCGTCATTCCCTTCGGCAGCGCGCAGGACCACAAGCGCGCCTTCGACGGCGACCTCGGCCCCAACACCGGCGGCATGGGCGCCTATTCCCCCGCCCCGGTGCTGACCGCCGAGCTGGAAGCACGGGCGATCGCGGAAATCGTCGTGCCCACGGCACGTGCCATGGTGGCCGAGGGCAGCCCCTATCGCGGCATCCTCTATGCCGGCCTCATGCTGACGCAGAGCGGGCCGAAGCTGGTGGAATACAATTGCCGGTTCGGCGATCCGGAATGCCAGGTGCTGATGCCGCGCCTGGAGAGCGATCTGCTCGCCCTGCTCAACGCCGCCGCCCACGGCGAACTCGCCGGCGCTGCCCCGCAATGGTCGCCCAAGAGCGCCATCACGGTGGTGTATGCCAGCCGCGGCTATCCCGGCCCGCACCAGACCGGCTCGGAAATCCGCGGCATCGAGGACGCCGAAAAGGAAGAGGGCGTGATCGTCTTCCAGGCCGGCACCAAGCGGTCGGGCGCCAAGATCGTGTCCAACGGCGGGCGCGTGCTGAACGTCACCGCCGTCGGCGATACGCTGCGCGAGGCCCGCGACAGGGCTTATCGTGCCGCCACCCGCATCGATTGGCCGGACGGTTTCTATCGCAACGACATCGGCTGGCGCGCGCTCGACTGAGCGGCCCGTCGCGCCGGCGGGCGGCGCTCTGGCCGAAGCCGTCCGGCCGTGCCACCCTCGGCGCTTCCAATGCCGCCCTCCCCGCGCGGAGCATGCTCATGCCCGATCTGGTCGACCTGTTTCCCGGCTTCTCGTCCCACTATGTGGATACGCCCGCCGGGCGCCTGTTCGCACGCACCGGCGGAGAGGGGCCGCCGCTGCTGCTGCTGCACGGCTATCCGCAGACCGGCGTGATGTGGCATCGCCTCGCGGGAGAGCTGGCCAAGACCCATCGGCTCGTCATCCCGGACCTGCCCGGCTATGGCTGGAGCGCGGCGCCTGCGCCGGGAAAGGACCATGCGCCCTATTCCAAGCGTGCCACCGGCGCCGCCTTGGTTTCGCTCATGGAAACCCTCGGCCATGCCCATTTCGCCCTGGCAGGCCACGATCGCGGGGCGCGGGTGGGCTATCGGCTGGCGCTCGATGCCCCCGGCCGGGTGGACCGGCTCGCGGTGCTGGACATCGTGCCGACGCTCGCCATGTGGCACGGCATGGACCGGGCGCGCGCGCTCCAGGTGTATCATTGGGCGTTCCTCGCCCAGCCTTATCCGCTGCCGGAAACCCTGATCGGCGGCAATCCGCGCTTCTATCTCGACCACACCCTGGCCAGCTGGACCGCCGCGAAGGATCTGTCCGCCTTCGATGCGCGCGCGCTCGCCCATTATCGCGCGGCCTATGCCTCGCCCGACCATATCCGCGCCATGTGCGAGGATTATCGCGCCGGCGCCACCATCGACCTTGCCCATGACGAAGCCGACCTTGCCGCCGGCCGGGTGATCGAATGCCCGGTGTTCGCGGTGTGGGGCGCCCATGGCATTCCGAGCCGGGGCGTCACCCCGCTGGACGCATGGCGGGTGTTCGCGCCGAAGATCGAGGGGCAGGCCGTGGAGGCCGGGCATTTCCTGTGCGAGGAAAATCCCGATGCGACGCTGAAGGCCTTACAGGGCTTTTTGGGCTAAGGGTGGCGCGGCGTAGGTCACGCGCCTTCCGTCCCCTCCTCAGCGCCGGTCCTTGAAGAACGCGCGCAGCACGTCGGCCGCCTGCCGCTCGGCGATGCCGCCATAGACTTCCGGCGCATGATGGCAGGTGGGCTGGGTATAAAAGCGCGGGCCGCTCTCCACCGCCCCACCCTTGGGATCGGGCGCGCCGTAATACAGCCTGCGGATGCGGGCGAAGGAGATCGCGGCCGCGCACATGGCGCAGGGCTCCAGCGTCACATAGAGATCGCAGGACAGCAGGCGCTCGGCGCTGAGCAGCTTGGCTCCGGCGCGCAGCACCTGCATTTCCGCGTGGGCCGTGGGATCGGCCAATTCGCGCGTGCGGTTGCCGTCGCGGGCGACCACGGTCGAGCCGCGCACCAGAACCGCACCGACCGGCACTTCGCCCCGTTCGGCCGCCGCGCGCGCCTCATTGAGCGCCATCTGCATGAAAGTCTCGCCCAACCCGCGCTCCTGCACCTCGTGTCGCCGCACGGTTCGTGCTATCGGCCTTCCATGCCCCGTACACAACCTCCCCGCAAGGACAAGAACCGCGTCCCGCGCGACAAGCGCGCGTTGCCGCAGGCCAAGACCAATGACGCCGAGCGCGTCGCAAAGGTGATCGCACGCGCAGGCCTCGGCTCGCGGCGCGAGATCGAAACCTGGATCGAGGCCGGGCGGATCGCCGTCAACGGCATCGTTCTCACCAGCCCCGCCTTCACCGTAACGGAGAAGGACGCCATCCAGGTGGACGGCCAGCCGCTGCCGGAGCGCGAGCGCACCCGCCTTTACCTCTACCATAAGCCCAAGGGCGTGGTGACCACCAACCGCGACCCGGAAGGCCGCACCACTCTGTTTGAAATCCTGCCGAAGGGCCTGCCGCGCCTCGTCAGCGTCGGCCGGCTGGATCTCAATTCGGAAGGCCTGCTGCTGCTCACCAACGACGGCGGCCTTGCCCGCGCGCTGGAGCTGCCGGAGACCGGATGGCTGCGCCGCTATCGCGTGCGCGCCAACGGCGCCATCGACCAGGCCAAGCTCGACGCGCTCATGGGCGGCATCACGGTGGAGGGCATCGAATATGGCCCCATCGAAGCCACGCTGGACCGCGTGCAGGGCGCCAATGCCTGGATCAGCGTTTCGCTGCGCGAGGGCAAGAATCGCGAAGTGCGCAACGTGCTGGCCGCCCTCGGCATGCGGGTGAACCGGCTGATCCGCGTGTCCTACGGGCCGTTCCAGCTCGGCGAAATTCCCGAAAACGGCATCGAGGAGGTGCGCACCCGCATCCTGCGCGACCAGCTGGGCGAGGAACTTTCCGCCGCTGCCGGGGTGGATTTCGACGCGCCCATGTTCGAGCGCGCGATGGAGGAAGCCCAGCGCTTCGTCCCGCGCGCCGAGGATCTGGACGATCGCCCGGTCCGCCGTGGCCCCGCGCGCCGCGAAACCGTGGCCGTGCGCCACGATACGGAAATCGAGCATCGCGGCCGCTCGCGCCATCCCCATGGCGATGGGGACAGTGAAGGCGGCGCGTTCCGCGTACGCAGCCGCCGCAAGGACGAGCGGGAAACCGTCAGCGCCGGAACCGTCGCCGACCGCAAGGGCCGGCAGGTGAAGGTGGAGCGTTTCGTGCCCGAACCGCAAGACGATCGCCCCGCAGAGCGTTTCGATGCGCGCGGCCCGGGACGGCGTGGCGCCGGCCCGAAGTTCGGCTCGCGTCCGCCCCGCGCCGAAGGCAGCCGGGACGGCGCGCCGGGGCGCGGCCCGCGACGGGAAGGCGCCGGTGGCGCGCCGCATAAGCCGATCTTCGGGCGCGGCCGCCCCGAAGGCGGCGAACGCGCCGTCCGCCGCGAGGAGGGCGCCGAACGCGGTCCCCGCCGCGAAGGGGGCGCCGGCAAGCCGGGCGGCTTCCGTTCCGACCGCGCGGAACGCCCCAAGCCCTTCAGTGCCGACCGGCCCGAGCGCGCCCCGCGTCGCGATGAGGCGGGCCGCAGCGAGCGCCCGCCCCGCCGCGACGGTGGGGCCGGCAAGGGGGGCGGCTTCCGCTCGGATCGCGCGGAGCGTCCCAAGCCCTTCAGTGCCGACCGGCCCGAGCGCGCCCCGCGTCGCGATGAGGCGGACCGCAGCGAGCGCCCGCGTGGCGGCTTTGCCGGGCGCGGACGTGGCCCGGAAGACGTCGGCTTTTCCGGTGCCCGGCCCCAGCGGCCCGACGCCCCGCGGGGCCGTGGCAGCTTCGGCGATCGCCCGCCACGCGAGGGCAATGAGCGCGGTGGATTCGGCGGCGGAAAGCCGCGCGGCGCTTATGAGACAGAAAAGCCGCGCGGCGCCCGTGGCACCGACAAGCCGCGTGGCGAAGCGGGGGCGGAGCGTCCGCGCGGCGCATTCGGCGCCGGACAGGGGCGTGAACGCCCGGCCGGCAAGCCCGGCTTTGCCGGTGGTCGGCCGCGCGCCGGGGCTGGCGAAGGGGCCGAGCGCACCGGCTTCCGGCCCGGCGGCAAGCCGGGTCCCGGTGGCCCCAAGCGGCCCGGCTTCGGTGGCCCGAAAGGCGGTTCCCGTCCCGGCGGCGCGCCGCGCGGAAAACCCTCGGGCCCGCGCAAGCGGGACTGAGGGCAGCTTCAAGGGTGATGCAGCATGCGCATCGTCGGCGGCCTTCATCGCGGACGGGCTCTGAAAAGCCCGTCCGGCAGCGCCACGCGCCCCACCACGGACCGGCTGCGCGAGGCGCTCTTCAACGTGCTCGCCCACGCCTATGACGACGCGGCCGACGGCGCGCGCGTGCTGGACCTGTTCGCCGGCACCGGGGCGTTGGGCTTGGAAGCGCTCTCGCGCGGCGCCGCCTTCGCCTTGTTCGTGGAGGATGCGGTGGAGCCGCGCGCCATCATCCGCACCAATGTGGAAACCCTGGGCCTCACCGGGGTGACGCGCATCTTCCGCCGCGACGCCACCAAGCTCGGCGCCATGGGGCCGGGCGAGCCTTATTCGCTGGTGTTCTGCGATCCGCCTTACGGCAAGGGCCTCGCCGAGCTGGCCCTGGTATCTGCTCAGGCCGGCGGCTGGCTCGCGCCGGACGCCCTGCTGGTGGTGGAGGAGAAGGCCGGCGCCTTTGCGGCGCCCGAAGGCTTCCGCGAGCTGGAGCGCCGCCGCTATGACGAGACCGAGCTGACCTTCCTCTCGGCCTGACTATTCTGCTTTGAGGAACGCGCCGATGCGCTCCACCGCCTCGCGCATGTCGCTCGCGGAACCGGCATAAGAGAAGCGCAGGAACTGGCGGCCCCGGAACGGGTCGAAATCCACGCCCGGCGTCACCGCCACCTGCACCGCATCCAGCATGCGCGAGGCGAAGGCGTGCGAATCGCCGGTGAAGGCGGAGACATCGGCATAGAGGTAGAACGCGCCGTCGGCAGGCAGGAAATGGTGCAGCCCCACGCGCGGCAGCCCCTCCACCAGAATGCGGCGGTTCTCCTCATAGCCATGCTTGACCGCCTCCATCTCCGCGCGCCCGTCGAAGGCGGCCTCGGCCGCGACCTGGGAGAGCGTCGGCACGGAGATGGAGAAATTCTGCTGCAAGCGCTCCATGGTGCGCGACAGGCCGGGCGGAACCACCATCCAGCCCACACGCCAGCCGGTCATGCAGAAATATTTCGAGAAGGAATTGATGACCACCGCATCCTCGGCGATCTCGGCCGCGCTCACGGCGGGAAACGCATAGTCGAGGCCGTGATAGATCTCGTCCGAGACGAAGCGCAGGTTCAGGTCGCGGGCGCAGGCCATGAGCGCGGTAAGGGCGGCGCGGTCCATCATGGTGCCGGTGGGGTTCGCGGGGCTGGCCACCAGCACGCCCTTGAGCGGCTTTTCCCGGTGCGCGGCGATCAGGCTTTCGGGCGTCAGGGCGAATCGGTCCTCGGCGCGGGTCTCGATCAGCACCGGCTCGCAGCCGAGGGCGGAGAGCACGTGGCGATAGGGCGGATAGCCCGGCGCCGCGATGGCCACCCGGTCGCCGGCCTCGAACAACGCGAGAAAGGCGAGGATGAAGCCGCCGGACGAGCCGTTGGTGACAACCACCCGCTCGGGATCGAGCGCGAGGCCGTGCACCTCGCCATAATGCCGCGCGATGCGCCCGCGCAGCGTGGGAATGCCGAGCGCGGCCGTATAGCCCACCTGCCCGGCCTGAAGAAATGCCGCTGCGGCGTTGCGCGCGCTCAGCGGCGCGGGAGCGGCCGGCTGGCCGACCTCCAGATGGATGACCCGCGCGCCCGCCCGTTCCAGCCGCGCGGCATGCTCCATCACGTCCATGACGATGAAGGGCGCCACTTCGCTGCGAGCGGAGGCCAATTTGAAATCAGACGCGAGACCCATGCTTCAATCCTGCTGTGCGGGCTTTTGCCGTGGCGCGCCGCCGCGCTGTCGCCGCAATCGCGCGTTGGGTAAGGCTCGTCGCCCCAACGTGAACGGGGGTGCATTGACCGCAACCGCCGGCCCGTGTTCCTTCGTTTCGTACCGTGTCGGCTCGCGCCCGCCAAGGGTGCAGGTGACCGTGCAGAGCGCCTATGCGCAGGGCTGGTCGCAGGGGCTGGGCGAGGCGCTCCGGTTGAAACGAAAGTGAGCATGCGCATTCCATGAGCTCGACGGCCATTCCTTTCCGTCCCGTGTCCGGCCCGGCGCAGCGCCTTGCCGGGGCATTCGGCCATGGCCTCGCTCTCCTCGCCGCCGTCCTGTTCTGCGCGCCCACCGCCAAGGCGCAGGAAAGCAGCGCGAAGCCGCGCTCCCAGATCATCCGCGACGCCGAAATCGAGGAATTGCTGCGCGACTACACCCGCCCGGTGCTCAAAGCCGCAGGGCTGGCGCAGCAGAATGTGGAAGTCGTGCTGATCGGCGACCGCAGCTACAACGCCTTCGTGGCCGACGGGAAGCGCATCTTCGTCAATGTGGGCGCCCTGATGGACGCGGACACGCCGAACCAGATTATCGGCGTGCTCGCCCACGAAACGGGCCATATCGCCGGCGGGCATCTGGCACGCATGCGCGAGCAGATCGCCGGCGCGCAGACCATGGCCATCGTCGCCATGCTGCTGGCCGGCGCCGGTGTCGCGGCGGGGGCGGCCACCGGCTCGAGCGGCATCGGCAGCGCAGCCGCCGGCGCCATCACCGCGCCGCAGGAGATGATCCGCCGCTCGCTCCTGTCCTATCAGCGCGGCGAGGAACAGGCGGCCGACCGTTCCGCGGTGAAATATCTCAATGCGACCCAGCAATCCGCAAAGGGCATGATCGAGACCTTCCAGCGCTTCCAGAACGAGCAATTGTTCATCAGCCAGCGCGTCGATCCCTATCTGCTGAGCCATCCCATGGCCCGCGAGCGCATCGCCGCGCTTGAGGAACTGGCCAAGGCCAGCCCCTATTTCAACGCCAAGGACCCCCCTGCCCTGCAGGCCCGTCACGATATGATGCGGGCGAAGCTCTATGGCTTCGTCGAGCGGCCCGACGTGGTCTATCGGCGCTATCCGCTGAGCGATACCTCCCTGCCCGCGCAATATGCACGCGCCATTTCCGCCTATCGCTTCGGCAATGTGAATGATGCGGTGGCCAAGATCGACGCGCTTGTGGCCAAGCAGCCGTCCAACCCCTATTTCCAGGAATTGAAGGGTCAGGCGCTGCTGGAGGCCGGCCGCGCCGGCCAGGCGGTGCCGCCGCTGAAGCAGGCGGTGAGCATGACCAACGGCAATCCGCTGATCCGCGCCATGCTGGGACAGGCGCTCGTCCAATCGGGCAATCCGGCCTATACGGACGAGGCGATCCGGGAATTGTCGTTCGCCACCCAGCGCGACCCCAATTCCGCCACGGGATGGCGCTCCTTGGCGGAGGCCTATGGACGCAAGGGCGATCTCGCCAATGCCGACCTGGCGGCGGCGCAGGCGGCTTTCGCTTCCGGCGATTTCAAGACCGCGCGGGAGCTTGCCGCCCGCGCCCGTACACGTTTTCCCCAAGGTACCCCCGGCTGGCTGAAGTCCGACGACATCGTCAATTTCAAGCCGCCCGCCACCGCCCAGCGTCAATAGACGCGGATACTGACTGGACTGGAGATTTCGATGCTGTCCTGCCTTGGCCCGCGCGCCGCCCTTGCCGCCTTCGCCGCGCTCGCGCCGGCTCTGGCCCTCGTCACGCCCGCCGCCGCCTTCACGGATGCCGAGAAGGCCGAGATGGGCCCGATCATCCGCGACTATCTGCTGAAGAACCCGGAAGTGCTCCAGGAAGCCATCACCGTGCTGGAAAGCCGCCAGCAGCAGGCGGAAAGCGCCGGTCGCAAGGACGCGCTGGCGAAAATGAAGGATCTGGTCTTCAACAGCCCGCGCGGCGTCGTGGTGGGCAATCCCAAGGGCGACGTCACCCTGGTCGAGTTCTTCGATTACAATTGCGGCTATTGCAAACACGCGCTGAGCGACATGAACGCCCTCATGAAGGCCGATCCCAACCTGAAGATCGTGCTGCGCGAATTCCCGGTGCTTGGCCCGGGCTCGGTCGAGGCCGCGCAGGTGGCGGTGGCGGTGCGCATGGTGGCGCCGGAGAAGTATCTGGCCTTCCACGAAGCCCTGCTCGGCGGCAAGGGCCAGGCCGACCGCGCCCGCGCGCTGGCTGCGGCGAAGGAGGTCGGCATCGATCCGGCGTTGATCCAGAAGCAGGCCACCTCGCCTGAACTGAACGCGACCCTCGATGAAAGCATGAAGATCGCCCAGGCGCTCGGCCTCAACGGCACGCCGAGCTTCATCGTCGGCGACGACGTGATCGTCGGCGCGGTCGGCTTCGACAAGCTGAAGAGCGCGGTCGATGCGGTGCGCAAGCCGGTCGCCAATTGAGGCCTCCGCATTTTTGCGCAGGACTGGGCCTGAACGACGCGCCGCGCCCCCGCGCGGCGCGCTTCGGCGGTGTATTGCGCGCAACGGCGCTTTTCATGTCGCACCGGGACCCCTATAACCCCGTGGCCCGGCTTGGCCGGGTTCACGGCTGAACGGTCACGGATGCCCGATACCATCCACGTCCTCAACGGACCCAATCTCAATCTGCTCGGCACGCGGGAACCCGCGATATATGGCGCCGCGACGCTCGCGGACGTGGAGGCGTTGTGCCGTGCCGCCTGCGAGAGCCACGGTTTGGACCTCGTGTTTCGCCAGACGAACCACGAGGGCACGCTGGTGGAGCATATCCAGGAGGCACGCGGCGCCTGCGGCATCGTCCTGAACGCGGCGGCCTATACCCACACCTCGGTCGCGGTGCGCGACGCCATTGGCGGCTGCGGCGTGCCGACGGTGGAAGTGCACCTCTCCAACGTGTTCGCCCGCGAAGACTTCCGCCACCATTCCTATATTACCCCGGTTGCGCGCGGGGTGATCTGCGGCTTCGGCCCGCAGAGCTACGTGCTCGGCATCGCGGCCCTCGCCGCGGGCCGGACCAAACCCGCATGACCCGCACGAACATCCGCAAGGAGCCCTTGTGCGGCCGCCCAGGCCACACGATCGCAGGACCATGATGAAACCCACCAAAACCCCCATCGACACCGCGCTGGTGCGCGAAATCGCCAAGCTTCTGTCGGAGACGGACCTCACCGAGATCGAGGTGGAGCAGGACGCGCTGCGCATCCGCGTGGTGCGCACCCCTGCCGCCGTCACCATCGCCGCGCCGGCCGCGAGCTATGCCCCGGCCCACGCCGCGCCGGCCGCGGCGCCGGAAGCGGCGCCGCTGCCGGCGGCCACCGACTTCTCGAAGCACCCTGGCGTGCTCTCCTCGCCCATGGTCGGCACGGCCTATCGCGCCCCCGAGCCGGGCGCCCCCGCCTTCGTCGAACTGGGCGCGGTGGTGAAGGAAGGCCAGACCGTCCTCATCATCGAAGCCATGAAGACCATGAATGCCATTCCGGCCCCGCACGCAGGCACGGTGACGCGCATCCTGGTGGAGAACGGCCAGCCGGTGGAATATGGCGAGCCGCTGATCGTCATCGAGTGAGCGCGCGCCGCGGCGCGCGCGGCTGGCCGGCCCGGCGTTCGTCCGTCCCGTTCCATCCGTTTCAAGACCAGTTTCAGGTGAAAGCAGGCATCCTCAGATGTTCCAGAAAATCCTGATCGCCAATCGCGGCGAGATCGCCTTGCGCATCCTGCGGGCCTGCAAGGAATTGGGGATCGCCACCGTCGCCGTGCATTCCACCGCCGATGCCGACGCCATGCATGTGCGCCTGGCCGACGAGAGCGTGTGCATCGGCCCGCCCTCGGCGCGCGACAGCTATCTCAACATCCCCTCCCTGCTCGCGGCCTGCGAGATCACGGGCGCGGACGCGGTGCATCCGGGCTACGGCTTCCTGGCGGAAAACGCCCGGTTCGCCGAGATCCTGGCGGACCACAAGATCCATTTCATCGGTCCCAAGGCGGAGCATATCCGCATCATGGGCGACAAGATCGAGGCCAAGCGCACCGCGCAGCGGCTCGGCATTCCCGTGGTGCCCGGCTCCGAGGGCGGCATCCATTCGGATGAGGAAGCGCACCGCGTCGCCAAGGAGATCGGCTTCCCGGTCCTGGTGAAGGCTGCCGCCGGCGGCGGCGGTCGCGGGATGAAGGTGGCGATGACCGAGGAGGATCTCTCCGCGGCGCTCTCCACCGCCCGCACCGAGGCCAAGGCGGCCTTCGGCGACGATGCGGTGTATCTGGAAAAATACTTGTCCACCCCGCGCCATATCGAGATCCAGGTGCTGGGCGACGGCAAGGGCCATGCGGTCCATCTCGGCGAACGCGATTGCTCGCTCCAGCGCCGGCACCAGAAGGTGTGGGAAGAGGCGCCCTCCCCGGCGCTCACCGCCGAGCAGCGCCAGGAGATCGGCGAGACCGTGGCCAAGGCCATGCGCGAGCTGAAATATCTCGGCGTCGGCACGGTAGAGTTCCTGTACGAGAACGGGAAGTTCTATTTCATCGAGATGAACACCCGCATCCAGGTGGAACATCCCGTGACGGAGATGGTCACCGGCATCGACCTGATCAACGAGCAGATCCGCGTCGCCGCGGGCGAGCCGCTCACCATCCAGCAATCGGATGTGGTGATCGAGGGCCACGCCATCGAATGCCGGGTGAATGCCGAGCATCCGAGCACCTTCCGCCCCTCGCCCGGCCGCATCACCCATTATCACGTGCCCGGCGGTCTCGGCATCCGCGTCGATAGCAATGCCTACCAGGGCTATGTCATCCCGCCCCATTACGATTCCCTGGTGGGCAAGCTGATCGTCCACGGCAAGACGCGGGCGGAATGCCTCAACCGCCTGCGCCGGGCGCTGGATGAGTTCGTGGTGGATGGCATCGACACCACCTTGCCGCTGTTCCGCGTGCTGGTGCGCACCCACGACATCGCGGAAGGCAAGTATGACATCCATTGGCTGGAGCATTTCCTGGCCGAGGGCGAAGGCGCCGACAAGCCGGCGCAATAAGGCTCCCCGGCCGGGCCGATCGCCCGGCCGCTCAGTCGGACCCGAGCAGAGCGAGCGTCGCCGGGTCCGGAAGCCCGCCGAAATGCCTCTGCAGCGCCGCGTGGAACACACTGTCGCCCGCCGGGGGCTCGCCTGTCCCTGCCACCTTGGCGAACAAGGTCATGCAGGAGCGGAACTTCAGATCGTCGGGCGTGCCGAAAATGGCCGAAATGCTGCGTCCGTCCTGGGCCTCCACCGCCTGGGTGCAGGCGATGAGACGGGCGCCGAGCACGGGGTGCGCCAGATAGGCGCGTGCTTCCGCGAGGGATGAGATGCCGTAGAAATCGGCTGTGGGCGAATGTCCGAGCCCGCGCATCTGCGGAAATACGAACCACATCCAATGGCTGCGCTTCCGCCCGGCACGAAGTTCGGCGAGCGCCTGCTCGATCACGCCGTCCTGCGCTTCCACGAAGCGGGCGAGGGAAATTCTATCCTGTGCCATGCGCCCTCCTGCTTTGGGGGCGCGGGCTCTGCGTCACGGCTCGGCCGCCCGCTCAGTCCTCCTCGCCCAGGCTGAACTGCTGCAATTGCTCGTCATAGGCGAAGCTCTCCCCATAACGCGCCCATGTGATGACCGCGCGCAGGGATTCGTCCGCGAATTCCTCCGACATATGATCTTCCAGCTCGTCCTCGAAGCGCGACCAGGGCGCCTTGTGGCTCGGCCGCTCCTCCAGCACATGGCGAATGTGGGCGGCGAGCGGCACATGGGCGAGCAGATGCTTGGAAAACAATTCCTTGCGGTCGTCCACATCGGCCTCCACGAACGCCCGCCCGGCGTCGGTGAGCAGGATATCGCCGCTCTCCACATCGGCGAAGCGCAGGATCTGGAGCGTTTCCGCGATCGGGAACAGCGCGTCCGCCGGCATGTTGAGGCTGTCCGCCAGAGCCGGCAGATCCGCTCGCCCGTTATAGGGCGCGTCGGTCAGTTCTTCGAGCAGGCCCGCCAGCACGTTGGTGGACACCGCGGTGAGCGGCGTGGTGATGGTGATCTCCTGCCCCTGGCCCTGTTGGGCACCCGGCTTGTTCAGCTCGGCGCCCGGGCCGTCGCGATTGGTCATGCGCGAATAGATCTCTTCCACCAGCGCGCGGAACTCGGGGGCGAGGCGGTCGCGCGGATGGGCGAGCGGGATCGGCATCTCGTGCGCCACCCGGCCGGGATTGGAGGAGAAGATCAGGACGCGGTCGCACATCAGCACCGCTTCCTCGATATTGTGGGTCACGATCAGGATCGACTTGATGGGCAGCGCCCCTTCGGTCCACAGGTCGATGATGTCCGTGCGCAGGGTCTCGGCGGTGAGCACGTCGAGGGCCGAGAAGGGCTCGTCCATCAGCATCAGGCGCGGGTGCACCACGAGCGCACGGGCGAAGCCGACGCGCTGGCGCATGCCGCCCGACAATTCCTTGGGATAGGCGCTCTCGAAGCCGCCGAGGCCGATCAGATCGATCGCCTGCTCGGCGCGGCGGCGGCGCTCGGCCATCTCGATACCGATCGCCTCCAGGCCGATCTCCACATTCTGGAGCACCGTCAGCCAGGGAAACAGGGCGAAGGTCTGGAACACCATCGAAATGCCCTGGGCCGGCCCGTCCAGCTTGCGGCCGCACCAGGTCACCTCGCCCGAGACCGGCGTGGTGAGGCCGGAAATGATGCGCAGCAGGGAGGACTTGCCCGAGCCCGAGCGGCCGAGCAGCCCGACGATCTCGCCTTCCCGGATCGAAAGCGAGACATCGTCCAGAACCAGGAAGCGGTTGTTGTCGCTCTTACGATACGACTGGACCACATGGGACACCGACAGCATCGGCGTGGTCGCGACCGGGGACGTGGTTTCGAGCATGGGAGGTCTCCTCAGTCGAGCCGCAGGCGGCGGGCCGCAAAGGTGAACAGCGGGCGCCACAACACCCGGTTGAAGGCGATGACATAGAGCGACATGATCGCGATGCCGAGCGTGATGCGCGGGAAATCCGCCGCCGTCGTGGCATCGGCGATATAGGCGCCGAGGCCCTCGGCGCGCAGGGTCGTGTTACCCCAGCTCGCCACCTCGGCAACGATGCTCGCGTTCCAGGAGCCGCCGCTCGCGGTCAGCGCGCCGGTGACATAATAGGGGAAGACGCCGGGCAGGATCACCTTGGTCCACCAATGCCAGCCGCGGATATGGAACGCGGAGGCGGCCTCGCGCATGTCGCTCGGAAACGCGCTGGCGCCGGCGATGACGTTGAACAGAATGTACCATTGCGTGCCGAGGATCATCAGCGGCGAAAGCCAGATGTTCGGGTCGAGCCCCAGCGCCACGATGCCCACCACGGCGAACGGAAACACGATATTGGCGGGGAACGCGGCCAGGAACTGCGCCAGCGGCTGCACCGCCGTCGCCACCTTGGGATTGAGGCCGATCCACACGCCCACCGGCACCCAGACCAGCGAGGCCAGGAAGATCAGCACCGCCACCCGCAGCAAAGTGAGGAAGCCGAGATAAAGCACATGGACCACCTCGCCTGCGGCAACCTCGGTGGCGACGAAGGCGACGATAACCCACAGGCTGTAGAGCGCGGCCGCAATCACGAGGCCCGCCCAGACGCGGTCCATTGTGCGGCTGCCCCACGCTTTGTGGACCTCGTGCGGCACCCGGACCGGTGCGCGCAACGGCATGCGGCCGAGCCCCCGCGCAAGGCTGCCGAGGGGAGACAGCGCGATGCGGAAATAATGCGCCCGCTTGACCAGATCGAGCACCCAGGAATGGGGCGGCGGACCGCCGGCGGATTGCTCGAAGCGGAATTTTTCCGCCCACGCGACCAGCGGGCGGAACAGCACCTGATCGTACAGCAGGATGATGACCAGCATGGCCAGCACCGCATAGGCGACGGCAGCGATATTCCGATCGGCAATGGCGGTTGCCACATAGGCGCCGATGCCCGGCAGGGTGATCGTGGTGTTGCCCACGGAGATGGCCTCCGAGGCGACCACGAAGAACCAGCCCCCGGACATGGACATCATGGTGTTCCACACGAGCCCCGGCATGGAGAACGGCACTTCCAGACGCCAGAACCGCTGCCAGCCGGTGAGGCCGAAGCCGTCGCACACCTCTTCGAGGTCGCGCGGCAGGGTTTTCATGGACTGGTAGAAGCTGAACGTCATGTTCCAGGCCTGGCTGGTGAAGATGGCGAACACCGCCGCCAGTTCCACCCCCAGCACCTGGCCCGGAAACAGGCCCATGAAGAACACCACGGTGAAGGACAGGAAACCCAGCACCGGCACCGACTGGAGGATATCGAGGATCGGGATCAGCACCATTTCGGCGCGCCGGCTCTTCGCGGCGATGGCGCCATAGATGAAGGTGAAGATCAGCGACGCGACGATGGCCGCGAGCATGCGCAGGGTGGTGCGCAACGCATATTCCGGCAGCATCGCCGGATCGAGCGAGATCGGCGTCTGCTGCAATTGCGCGATCGGGACCAGCGTTTCCTGCGTGCCGTGGGTGAACAGCGCGAACAGCGCGAAAATGACCGCGAACGCAAAGATGTCGAAGATCGAGAATCGGTGCTGCCGCACAGGGTTGGAATCGTTTCCGGCACCAGCTGGCTGAAAAAGCATGGCAGGCCCACCGCGCAGAGAGGATGCAAGCGGTTCACGCCGAGGTGAACACCAGGGGCAGTAACGCGCCCGCATGACAAATGCACTACGCATTTGCAGCGCACCAACGGCGGATCGGCCGTCCGCCGTTGCATCCTTGTTTTGGCGTGTTCAACCGCACCGGCGGCAAAGCGCCACATCCTCGCTCAAGTTATATGCGCCATCAATAGAGCCATGAGCCGCCCCAACGAACCGATCGTCGAAATCACACCGGACGTGCTGCTGAAGGCCTATGCCTGCGGCATCTTTCCCATGGCGGAAAGCGCGGACGATCCCGGCCTGTATTGGATCGAGCCGGAGCGGCGGGGCGTATTTCCCCTGGAGGGGCTCAAGATCTCCTCACGCCTCGCCCGCACCATCCGGTCGGACAAGTTCGAGATCCGGGTCGATCACGATTTCGACGGCGTCATCAATGGCTGCGCCGCCCCCCAGGAAGGCCGTACCAAGACCTGGATCAATGCCCGCATCCGGCGTCTGTATGGCGAATTGTTCATGCGGGGGCGCTGCCACACGGTGGAAGCCTGGCGCGACGGCCGCCTCGTGGGCGGGCTCTATGGCGTGCGGCTGGGCGGCGCGTTTTTCGGCGAAAGCATGTTCCACATCGAGCGGGACGCCTCGAAGGTGGCGCTGGTCCATCTTGTGGCGCGCCTGAGGGCTGGCGGCTTTCGCCTGCTGGATACCCAGTTCGTCACCAGCCACCTTCAGAGCCTGGGCGCGATCGAGATCAGCCGCCGCCAATATCACCGGCAGCTGGAACAGGCACTGGACGTGGAGGGCGATTTCTACTTCTGGCCGGCGGGCTTGCCGGTGGCGGGGGCCGTCGCTTTGCAATCGGTCAGCCACACATCATAGACCGGGTGTTCCACGCCGTGCAGGCCCGGGCTGGACGCGAACATCCAGCCGGTGAAGATGCGCTTCGCCTCGCCCTTGAGCGTGATTTCGTTCACCTCGGTGAAACTGGTGGTGTTCTGCGTCTCCGTGGGCGGGCGCGTGTAGCACACCCGCGGCGTCACCTGGAGCGCGCCGAACTGCACGGTTTCGCCGATTCCCACTTCAAACGAGGTGATGCGCCCGGTGATCTTGTCGAGGCCGGCATAGACCGCGGTCCGATTGGAGATCCGCTCGGGCGGCGGCTGCACGACCACCACGTCTCCGGAATCTCCGGGTGCGGAAGGCGTTCCGGCAGCGGGAGGCTGGGCCACGGAGGGCGCCGGCAATTGTCCCTGCCCCGGCGGGCGGGGCGAGCCGGGCGGCGGCAATTGCGGCGCCGACGGCCGCTGAGGCGACGCGGGGTATCCGGGCGGGAGCGCGCCGTTCGGCGCGGGCGCGGTTGAACTGCCGAAGCCGCTCGGCGGCGCCAGCGGCGCCGATTCGATGCCCGACCGGCTCTGCGCCAGTGCCGGCCCGGCGGCGCAAAGCCCGATCACGAGAGCGACGCAGGCATTCAGCCGCGATGACCCGGGGAACAGCCGACGCGCATCGAATTGGACTTTGACCATGAAAACGCAGACCCGAACATGCCGAGGGCGGAGCCCGTTCCGCAGCCAGCGGGGAAGCCCGGCGGACGGCGCGCCGTCCAAGCCATCCTCCGATGCACGCGGCACGGTGAAGCGCGCCCAACTCCCCGCTGGTTATCACCTGCAATGCGGCACCGCGAGGGCGAATCGAGCATGCCGGAAGGAAAGCATCGGGCCGAGGCGCGCGCCACGGCCCGCAATCGCCGCGTGCCTCAGCGGGCGCGCGGCGTGCGTGGGCTCACTCGCCCGGGGTCCAGGCCTTGTAGTCGCCGGTAACTTCCGGCCGATTGCGGCCACCCGGGAAAGCGCCCTTGGGCCGATAGGCGGCGGGCGAACCGGTCATGTTCCGCAGGTGCGGCTTCTGCCAGCCGCGCGGGGTATAGGATTCTTCGGTCGGCGGCGTGTCGGTGCGGTGATGAATCCAGCCGTACCAGCCCGTGGGAATGGTGGTGCTGTCGGCATAGCCCGGATAGACGACCCAGCGGCGTTCAAACCCCAATTGCGGATCTATCGCGCCGCCCTTGGTGCGGAAATAACGGTTGCCCGCCTCATCCTGCCCCACGAACTCGCCAAAGCGACGGGTCCACAGCATGGTGCCGACCGTCTGCTTATTCCACCAGGTGAACACATAGAGCAGGAACTCTTTCACGGCCCACGCCTCGCTGCTTGACGCCTCGCCCTTGATCGCGCGGACCATGCCACCGCGCCCCCGCGGTGTCCACCGTGGAAGCGCCCGCAGCCGCTCAGGGCGAAAAAAGCGTCATGACATAAACAAAGAACAGCACCAGATGCACCAGTCCCGTAAGGGCATTGGTCTTGCCGGTGCCGAAGGACACGATGCTCAGCACGAGGGCGAGCAGCAATTGCACCCGGTCCTCGGGATCGAGCGCAAGGGTGACCTGACGGTCCACCATATAGCTCACCGCCACCATGACGGGCATGGTCAAGCCAATGGTGGCGAGGGCGGAGCCCAGCGCCGCGTTCAGTGCGCGCTGCAGCCGGTTGCGCCGCGCCGCGCGCACCGCGGTGATGGTCTCGGGCAGGAGGAGGATGGCAACGACGATGGCGCCCACCACGGCGTCAGGGTCCGACAGGCCCTGACGGTCCATGAACCGTTCCACGCCCTCAGCCACGTGATTGGAGAGCAGCACCACACCGCCGAGGCTCAGCAGCAGGAACGCGACAGCCGACCAGAATTCGCTGCGGGTCGCCTCGCGCTCCTCGCTCTCGTCCCAGCCGAGAAAATGGTCGCGGTGGCGCACGGTCTGCATGAACAGGAACGATCCGTACAGCAACACCACGCCGACCATGATGACCGCGATGTCGATGGGATTGGGCGTGCCGGTTTCCCCCGCCATCGTCGCGTGGGGCAGGACCAGGGCGAGCACCGAGATTGCCATGATGACCGAGAGGAAGCCGCTCAGCCCTTGCTGGCGCACCTCCTGCTCGCGGTGGCGCAGCCCGCCCAGCAGGAGACAGAGGCCCACCACGCCCGTCAGCACGAACATGACCGTGGACAGCACCGCCTCGCGCGGCAGAGTCGGGTTGTTCTCTCCGTTCAACATCATGGACACCAGCACCGACACCTCGATGAGGGTCACGCTGAAGGTGAGCACAAGGGTTCCGAACGGCTGGGGCAACCGGGCCGAGACGGTGTCCGCGTGGCTCACCGCCGAAAAAATGGTCCCCATCATCAGCAGCGAGGCCGCCCATTCCGTTGTCCGCCCGGACAGCGGGTAGAGCACGGGCCAGGCAAAGGCCAGGGCAAGCCCGGCAATGGGGAAGAGGAAAGGCAGCAGCCTGCGAAGCATCGGACCCGCCCGCTAAAGGGCGATGCTCTGCCCCTGCGCCTTGCGCTGGGCCAGCAGGCACAGATAGGTCGCGGCAAGGCTCGCCCCCGCAAGCGCGGTGATTTCCGCGTGGTCATAGGGAGGAGAAACCTCCACCACGTCGAAGCCCTTCAAATTGAGGGCGCCGAGGCCGCCCACGGTCATCAGCGCTTCCCGGCTCGAAAGGCCGCCGCACACGGGGGTGCCGGTGCCGGGCGCGAACGCCGGGTCGAGCGCGTCGATGTCGAACGTGAGATAGACCGGCGCATCGCCCACCCGCTCACGGATATGACGAATGATGCCGCGCGGACCAAGGTCGGCGGCATCGAAACCGTGCAGCACGTCGATGCCATAGGTTTGCGGCGCATGGGTGCGGATGCCGACCTGGACCGAACGCTCCACCCGGATCAGCCCGTCCTTCACCGCCCGGGTGATCATGGTGCCGTGATCGACACGGGTGCCGTCGTCGTCCCAGGTGTCCTGATGGGCATCGAACTGCACCAGGGCGATCGGCTCGCCGAGATGCGCCACCAGGGCCTTGAGCACGGGATAGGTGAGGAAATGGTCCCCGCCGAGGGTCACAAGATGGGAGCCGCGCGCGAAATGCTGCGCCGCCTGGGCCTCGATGGCGGCGGGGATGGAATAAGGCAGGCCATAGTCGAACACGCAGTCGCCGGCATCCGCCACATCAAGGGTCGCAAAGGGGTCAAAGCCGAACGGATAGAAATCGTCGCCGTCGAGGATCGCGGACGCGGCGCGGATCGCGCGCGGCCCGAACCGCGTTCCTGGCCGGTTGGACACCGTGACGTCGAGTGGAACCCCCCACACCACCGCCTCGGCCCCGCCGCCGTCCTTGGCATAGCGCCGGCGCAGGAATGAGGTGACGCCCGAATAATTCGGCTCCGTGGACTGGCCATGGCGGAAGCTGCGATCCAGGGCCCGATCCACGGGGCGCGGGTGTAGGGGATCGTCGCTCATGGGAAGACCTCTCGGGCGCGGAAGCGACTGCCGGGCTGCCGCGCAATTCCGCGCGGGCGCGCGGCGAGGCGCACACCTGTCGATAGCGCCCGCACGCCGCCGCAGGCAAGCCTTTCGCAGGCGCAAAAAACCGAATGTGCGCTCGCGCCGCGGCCGCCGCCGTCAGATCGCGTATTCCCCAACCTGGTGGGATGCCGGCGGACGGCAATCCACTCCCGGCCCGCTTGCCGGAAACAGCCGGCCGCGATCGAACCGCACAGACACCTTGCCGGCCTCGGGCACCTTGGCCGTAGGGGCGACATCGGCTTCCACATGCGCCCCACCCACCACCAGTTCCAGCCGCCGGATCGCGCCATGGCGCCGATAGGCCTTGACGATGCCTTCCGCGCCCGGCGTACCGGCGAGCGCGACCGTGATGTCGTGCGGCCGCGCGAACAGGACCGCAGGACCGTCGGCGACGCGCTCCATGGCGGTTGCGATAATCTGCCCTTCGGCACGCACCACCCCGTCCTTGACCTCGACCGGAATGCGGCTGGACTCGCCCATGAAGCCGAACACGTCGGGCGTGGACGGCCGGTCATAGACATCGTCCGGCGTGCCCACCTGTTCGATGCGGCCCTTGCTCATCACCACCACGCGGTCGGCCAGTTCCAGGGCCTCTTCCTGATCGTGGGTCACGAACAGGGTGGTGTGTCCGGTCTGTTCGTGCAGATGGCGCAGCCAGGCACGCAATTCCTTGCGCACCAGCGCGTCGAGCGCGCCGAACGGCTCGTCGAGCAGCAGCACCTTGGGCTCGATGGCGAGCGCGCGCGCCAATGCCACGCGCTGGCGCTGGCCGCCGGACAATTGCGCCGGATAGCGCGCCCCATAGCCCGCCAGTTGCACCAAGGCGAGCAGGCTTTCCACGCGCTTGGCAATGTCGCCTTCCGACGGGCGCGTCGCACGCGGGCGCGAGCGCAGCCCATAGGCGATGTTGTCGGCCACGTTCATATGGCGGAACAGGGCATAGTGCTGGAACACGAAGCCGATGCCCCGATACCGCACCGGCACGGTGGAGGCATCCGCCCCGTCCAGGATCACCCGTCCGGAATCCAATTGCTCCAGGCCCGCGACCACCCGCAGCAAGGTGGTCTTGCCCGAGCCGGAGGGACCGAGCAGCGCCACCAATTCGCCGGGCTCCACATCGAGGGAGATCCCCGCGAGCGCCTGCTGCGTGCCGAACGTCTTCACGGCATTTTCTACGGCGACGGCAACGGTCATAAGCTCAGCAAGGCCCCGTGAAGCGGAAGTTCGCTTATGGCATGATCGCGCGGCGCAGGAAACGCGCGGCCCGTGAAGATGTGGTCAGAGCTGTTTGAGCGGGCCGGCGAGGATCACCTCGCCCGCGCCCTGTCCCGGCGCATCGCCTGCGGCCTCGAGCGTGATCTCCAGCATCGCCGCGCCCTGCCCGGTCCAACCCGTGAGGTCCGGCGCAAGGGCGGTCGGGTCGCGAAAGGCGCACAGGAGATTGCGCGTGCCGTTCTGCGACACCAGCCACAGACGATAGGTCTGCCCCTCCGGCGGCACGGTGAGCCCGACGACCTCCAGCCGGCGGGTTGCCGGATCGAGCTTTATGGTGACACGCGGCGCACTGCGAGGGGTGAGAACCGCCTCGTGCTGCGTCGGCGCGGCCGGCGCCGGCTGGAGGATCACTTTATCCCCACGGCCCGCATCGCGGAGCAACAGACCGCCGAGGCCAAGCACGACGATCGCCATCAGGCCGCTCGCCATACGCCAGGGATTGCGAGCGGCGGACGAAGGTGCGGGCTGCGCGGGTGGGAGGCCCTTCTGGCCCGGCAGAGACGGCTGAAGGCTCGGGGAAGGCTCTGTGCTCGATATGGCGGGCTCCGACACGACAGGTGTCGCAACCGCCGCGCGCTGTGCGTTCCCATCTGCCGACGCGGCGGCCTCCAGGCCAGCGTCCTTTTCCAGCTCCCGGATTTCCGCTTCCGCCACCACGGGGGGCACCGGCAACAGCTCCGCCGCCTGCGCTTCGACGGCCAGCAAATCGGCGGACGGCTCGGTGGGGGCGGCCTCGGTCGGCAAGGTCGACGCTGCCTCGGCGGGCGCTGTCTCCTGCGCATCCGCGGCCGCTGCCGGCTCCGCCGTCTCCGCCGGTAAGTCCCTCAGCACATCTTGCAGCAATCCCTCGGGTGGCACCACGCTGACCGCGAGTTCGTGCAACGGCCCCAGCCGGCGCTCCCAGAGCGTGACGAGGGCGGCGAAGGCGCTGTCGCGCGCGATCCGCGCCCGCGCCGCGCTGCGTTCTGCGGCATCGAGCGTGCCGAGCACATATTCGGCGGCTTCGCGGCGATCTTCTTCACGCGCATCCATCATTGCATGAACGCGTCGATTTCGCCGACGCTTCGCCGCAACCAGGTGTTGATGCCATGGACGGGCGCGTCGAAATAAATGGAGAGAGCGTCGCGGGTCCAGCCGTCATAATAGGCCAGCAACACCATGCGGCGGCGTTCTTCAGAAAGATGGCCGAGACAGCCGAGCAGTTCGAGGAGTTCCCGGCTCCGCTCCTCGCTGGCCAGCGGGTCGTCCGCCGGATCCTCCACGACGAACGGCTCGAACACCGAACCATCGTCGCTGGGCTGCTCCCGAGCAAGGTCGAGCGCCGTGCGGCGCACATGCGCGACCATCCAGCATAGGGGATCGCCGATGAGCTCCTCGAGGGCTTCGGCCGCTTGGCGACCGGCCGGCCCACCCTCCGCGCCGGGCGATGCTCCATCAAGCGACGCACGCAGCGCCAGCGCCTCGTTCCAGATGGCGAGATAAGCCGTCTTGAGCGCCACCGTCGCGCGGTCGGAGTGGCGCAAAAGGCGCAAAGCGATGCCGTAGAAGCGGGGGCTCGTGCGGGCGTAGAGAGTCTGGAAGGCGTCGCGATCTCCAAGGGAGACCGCGAGCAAAAGATCTCTCACCACATCCGAGTTCGCCACTGCCGTCCTGATCCCGCACCGGGTGCCGCAGAAAGGCGAGACCTAAAATCTCACTCTAAAAAACGACCGCAAAGCATTGCTAGAAAATACATTTTTCTAGAAATGCCAGCGCGCGGCGAAAGCGCCGCACCCCAAGGAAATGAGGCTAAATGAAGACCCGCAAAAGGTGAAGCCCTTCTGCGCGTTCCGGCGCAAGAAGCTGAAATGACTTCTTTTTCGAAAAGCTCAGATATTGCGCGAATGACCTTGCGGCGGACGCGGCTATCAGGCCCGCGCCGGCTCACCCATGCGCCAGCCGCTGCGACGCTCAAGCGCTTCCGCTTCATTGACACGCTCACGCTCGCTGGCCGCCTCTTCCATCTGAAGCTGAGCCTCGGCATCCGCAAGCGCGCTCTCGGCCTCGTCGCGCTGCGTGCGCAAATCCTGGGCCGAGCGCGAGAGATTGTCGCGCCGCTGGCGGGCCGCCGCGGCGAGTGGGGAATAAGCGAAATGGCGCGGGTCGGAGATGCCGGAGCGCTCCTCCTCGCCCGCGATGTCGCGATCGAGGTCGGCCGCCATGCGGTCGAACTCGGCGATCATGGTGTCGATCCGCACGATGCGCCGGCGCGCATCCTCGATCTTGAACCGCTTGGCGCGGATAAGGGGTTCACGCGACTTCATGGAACGCGATACTCCGAAGGCACAAATGAACGCTTTGGCCGTTTTGCGGGCACTTCCAGGGCCACAATGACGCCGACCCGTTGCCCTTTCCTTACCGCCGCGCCGCTTTGGTCAGGAAAATCGCTTAACCTCGCGGGACGGAAACCAATCGTTTACCGACTTCGTTAATGATGCCTCCACGGTTCGGATGAGGGTGCTTCGAAAAAGCCCCTTGGCCGACGCTCCCGAGGCTCGGGAGATGGTGTGGAGATACAGGCTGGGTCGGCCGAAACAACTTTGACGGCGTGCGGAGAGTCAGTCTTCGCATTCATGCACAAAGTTTTTTCGAAGGACTCTTGTCCAGTTGAATCGGTATCGGGTATCGATTCATCACACGTATCGCGAATCACACTGTCGGCTGAGCACACCAAGGGCGGCACGCCGCTTTTCGGGTTGTTGCGAGGAAGGGGATTGCCATGCGCGTCTTGCTCATCGAGGACGACAGTGCGACGGCCCAAAGCATCGAGCTGATGCTGAAGTCCGAGAGCTTTAATGTCTACACGACGGATCTCGGTGAAGAAGGCATCGACCTGGGTAAGGTCTATGAATACGACATCATCCTGCTGGATATAAACCTGCCGGATATGTCGGGCTTCGAGGTGCTGCGCAATCTGCGTGTCGCCAAGGTGAAGACCCCGATCCTGATCCTCTCCGGCCTCGCCGGCACCGAGGACAAGGTGAAAGGCTTCGGCTTCGGCGCCGACGATTATCTCACCAAGCCGTTCCACAAGGACGAGATGGTGGCGCGCATCCACGCCATCGTGCGGCGCTCCAAGGGCCACGCCCAGTCGGTGATCCAGACCGGCGACCTGATCGTCAACCTCGACACCAAGACGGTGGAAGTGGAAGGCGCCCGGGTCCATCTGACCGGCAAGGAATACCAGATGCTGGAGCTGCTCTCGCTCCGCAAGGGCACCACGCTCACCAAGGAGATGTTCCTCAACCATCTCTACGGTGGCATGGACGAGCCCGAGCTGAAGATCATCGACGTGTTCATCTGCAAGCTTCGCAAGAAGCTGGCGAACGCCTCGGCGGGCAAGAACTACATCGAGACCGTCTGGGGACGCGGCTATGTGCTGCGCGAGCCCATGGCGGGCGCCGAGCGCATCGCGGTCTGACGACGGCCGAGATCAAGGCATCCGACAAAAAGGCCTCGCCGATGGCGAGGCCTTTTTCATTTTCGCGCTTTGCTTCGGCGCTTCACGCACCGGCGTTCATTTGGGCCCTCACTCGGGGGGTCACTTGCCCTTGGCAGCGAGCCATTTCCGCATGTCGGCGATTTCCTGCTCCTGCGCCGCGATGATCCCCTCGGCCAGCTTGCGGATCTGCGGATCGGTGCCGTAGCTCAGTTCCACCTTCGCCATGTCGATGGCCCCCTGGTGGTGAGCGATCATGCCACGCACGAAATCCACGTCGGCATCGCCCGTATAGGCGATGTCCATGTCGGCATGCATCTTGGCGTTCGCGGCCTGGAGCGCCGCAGTGGCCGGGGAAGCGGCGGGCGCCGGCATCGCCATGGGCATGGTGTGATCGTGGCTCGCAGGCGCAGGCGTGGACTGGGCAAAGGCCGCGCCGGGCAACCCAAGCGCCCCGATCACGAGGCTGGCCGCGCACATCCGAGCAAATCGATTTGTCATGGTCCTGTTCCTTCTGGCGCCACGCGCATCCGCGAAGGGGAACGCGTGGCCGGCGGCAGAAATAGGGCCGCAGGCCACCGACCAACCGTGAACTGGCTCAATTCCAAGGCGCGGCGGAATGGCGCGCCCCGCCTGGGGCCGAAAAGGGCCTCCGCGCAGAACGGACCGGCGCAGCCGGCGGGCGTCATTTCCCCTCGGCGACCGCCCGCATCTTGCGCATCAGCGACTCGAGTTCCGCGTCATGCTCGGCGGGCAGGACCACGTTGGCGCTCACCAGGAGATCGCCGTGCCCGCCGGAGGCCTTGGGAAGCCCCTTGCCGCGCAGGCGGAAGGTGCGCCCGCCGGACGTCCAGGCGGGAATGTTCAGGTCGACAGCCCCCGTCAGGGTCGGCACGCGCACCTTGGCTCCGAGCACCGCATCGGGGAGCGGCACGTCCGCCTCGTAGCGCAGGTCGAAGTCCTCGCGCTTGAACTTGTCGTGGGGGGCGTAGCTGATGGTGACGAAGGCGTCCCCCGGCGGTCCGCCGAACGGGCTCGCTTCCCCCTGCCCTTTCAGGCGCATGCGATGGCCTTCCAGCGTGCCGGCGGCGATCTTCACTTCCACCTGCTTTCCGCTGGGCAATTGCACGCGCTTTCCTGCGCCATGGGTCGCCTCCTCGAAGCTGACCGGCAAGGTCAACTCGATATCGGCGCCCGGCTCAGGCATGCCGCCGCGCGCGCCGCGCCGCTGGCGGCCGAACCCAAAAATATCGCCCAGATCCTCTCCCATATCCGGGCCACGACGGGCATTGCGCCGCACCCCTTCGGGACCGAAGGAAAAACTCTCAAAAATCGTATCGCCGTCGAAGCCGGAAAAGCCGCCCGGGCCCGGCCGGCCGCGCCCGCCGCCAAAACCGGAGAAGTCCGGGGCGCGTGGCTTGCCTTCCGCGTCGATCTCGCCCCGGTCGAACTGGCCGCGCTTTTCGGCGTCGGCGAGAATCTCGTGGGCCGTGTTCAGTTCGGCAAAGCGGTCCTGCGCCTTCGGGTCGCCCTGATTGGCGTCCGGGTGCAGTTTCTTCGCCAGCCGCCGATAGGCGCGCTTGATCTCCGCTTCGTCGGCGTTCTTGGCAACGCCGAGGACGTCGTATGGATCACGCATGCAGATTCACCTCAGGGTCGGCGCTTTCCGGCCGACCTCGTCCTTCATGTGGGAATAAGGTGCCCTATTTCAACAGCGGGGCTCAAGCCCGTCCAAGAACTCGCACCTGCGACAGGGTGGTTCCCTTGCCATCGCGGCAAGCGTCGCCCTGCACCCAATGTTCCCCCGTGCTGTCGACGACACCGATCCGGAATTCCCGGCAGCCGTTGTCCTTTACCACGCCCAGCGGCGTGGATGTGCCCCGGGCGCCGGTGATGGTGTTCTGCCAGGGCATGCTTGCGCCGGCGTCGCGTGATTTCAGCGCCTGGTCGAGAGCGACTTTCGCCTGCGCCCAGTCGGTGGAGGCGATGCCCTGCGGAGCATCCCCCACCGGCATGGTGAGCGCAACCGGCTGCGGTTTCAAGGAGCCGGTGACCAGTTGGTCATCATCCGACATGCCCAGCAGCGAACCGCAGCCGGACAATGCCAGGGCGGCGCAGAAAAGCGCCCCTGCGACCAATGGCCGAACGGCTGTGCGGCGCCGGCCGATCCTATATAAGGCGTTCGTTGCGCCGCCTTGGTCCGCCGTTTCACAATGACGCCACACGGGAAGGGCTCCCAGCCATGTCCGATTCGCCTATGGAAGCCGCAAACCCCTTAACAGGCAGTGATTTCACGCAGAGTACCGAGCCTTTTCGTCTCTTTTCTGAGTGGCTCGATGAAGCCGGCCGCACCGAACCCAACGATCCCAACGCCATGACCCTGGCGACCGTGGATGAAGACGGCCTGCCGGATGCTCGCATGGTGCTGCTGAAGGGCTTGGACGCACGCGGTTTCGTCTTCTTCACCAACACCATGAGCGCCAAGGGCCGGGAGCTGGCCGCCACGCCCAAGGCCGCGCTCGTGTTTCATTGGAAATCGCTGCGGCGCCAGGTGCGCGTGCGCGGACCGGTGGAGCAGGTCACCGACACCGAAGCGGACGTCTATTTCGCCACCCGGCCGCGCCTGTCTCAGATCGGCGCCTGGGCGAGCCAACAATCCCAGCCGCTGGAGGGACGTTTCGCATTCGAGGCGGCGGTGGCTGCGACCACCGCAAAATACGCCCTCGGCAGCGTGCCGCGCCCACCCCATTGGACCGGGTTCCGCATCGTGCCCACCGCCATCGAGTTCTGGCACGATCGCCCGTTCCGCCTGCATGACCGCATCGTGTTCCGCCGCCCGGAACCGACGGGGGATTGGACGCGCACGCGCCTCTATCCTTGAGATGCGGCCCGGAACGCGCGGTACCACGCTTGACCCCGCGTCGTGCCCGTGCTGCCTGCCCGCAGAAGGCGCCGGGCGCGCCGCACGGCTTTACGTTTCGAGGAATCCATGTCCGCCAGCAACCAATCGCCCCGCATCATGCTGTTGACCGGCGCCTCGCGCGGCATCGGCCACGCGACGGTGAAGCGCTTTTCCAGCGCCGGCTGGCGGGTCATCACCTGCTCGCGCCATGCTTTTCCCGAACAATGCCCCTGGGCGGCCGGGCCGGAGGACCATATTCAGGTGGACCTCTCCGATCCCGCGAACACCGAGGAGGCGATCGAGGAGATCAAGCGCCGGCTGCCGGCCGGGGAGTTGCACGCCCTGGTGAACAATGCCGGCATCTCCCCTAAGGGCACGGGCGGCGCGCGGCTCGGCTCGCTCGATACGACGCGCGAAACCTGGGCCCACGTCTTCCAAGTGAACTTCTTCGCCCCCATCATGCTGGCGCGTGGGCTTGTGGAGCAATTGGAAGCGGCGCGCGGTTCGGTGGTCAACGTCACGTCCATTGCCGGCGTGCGCGTGCACCCGTTCGCGGGCGCGGCCTATTCCACTTCCAAGGCCGCGCTGGCGGCACTCACGCGCGAGATGGCGGTGGATTTCGGCCGGCGTGGCATCCGCGTCAACGCCATCGCGCCGGGAGAGATCGATACCGCGATCCTTTCCCCCGGCACCGACAAGATCGTCGAGCAGATCCCGCTGCAACGGCTTGGGACGCCGGACGAGGTGGCGAAGATCATCTACGTGCTGTGCACCGAGACGTCGTCCTACCTGAACGGGGCCGAGATCCACATCGACGGCGGACAGAACGTTTGAACCGTCCCGAGTTGCCGGAAAAGGATCGTCGGCTTATGCCGCCGCGAGGTCGCTCACGAACATCTCCACGACTTTGCGCAGATCTGCCGCCTGGTTCGACAGGCCGCCAGAAAGGGACATAAGCTGGACCGAGGCTGATCCCGTCATCTCCGCAGCGTGGCCGACACCGCTGATATTGTCCGTCACCTGCTGCGTTCCGGTCGCAGCCTGATGGCAGTTGTGAGCGATTTCGGAGGTGGCCGCCCCTTGTTGCTCGACGGCGCCTGCGATCGTCGACGCGATCTCCTTGATGTTGCCAATGACACGGACGATCTCGGTCATCGACTCGACCGTGCCCGCCGCGGCGACCCGGATCTCGGCCACCTTTGTTCCGATTTCGTCGGTCGCCTGGGCCGTCAGATGTGCGAGCTGCTTGACCTCGGCCGCGACCACGGCGAAGCCCTTCCCCGCCTCCCCGGCACGAGCGGCCTCGATCGTTGCATTGAGAGCCAGAAGGTTGGTCTGATCGGCGATGCCCTTGATCAGATTTACCACCTCGCCGATCGCCGCAGCGGCGGCACCCAGTGCAGCGATGCGGGTATTGGACGCTTCAGCCTCCTTGAAGGCGGTTTCCGCGACTTCGGCAGAGTGGCTCACCTGTCCATTGATGTCCCGCACCGAAGCCGCCATCTCCTCGGACGAGGCTGCAACGGTCTGGACATTGGCTGCGGCTTCTTCGGAAGCACTGGCCACGGCCTGAGCTTGGCGCGACGTCTCTTCGGCTGTCGCGGAGAGGTTTTTGGCGGCATCGGCCACCTCACCGGAGGACTTTGAGAAACTGGTGGCAAGGTTCTGCATTTGGGTGACAAAATGTCTGGAAATTTGCTCACGCCGGACAAGTGTCTGGCGCTCGGCCTCCTCCCGGACATCCTGCTCGCGACGCGCCTTTTCCGCCTCCGCCAAACCATCCCGGAAGGAGAGCAGCGCGGCGCTCATCAGACCAACTTCGTCCTTCCGCTCGGTACCGGAGATCTTGACCGCGTAGTCCCCGCCGCGGAGCCGCTCCATAATGCCGACGGTCTCGCGGATCGGAACCGCGATGAGCTTGTTCAGCGCAAAGGCTGCACCGACCGCCAGCAGGCAGATCACCGCGATCGACACGAACACCGAATACAGGATCATCGACTGGGCGGAGGCCATGGCCGCGCTGCGCACGCCGAGCAATGAGGCCTCAGCATTGTTCAGCTCGGCGACAAGGCCCCGGATCTTGTCGAAATACATCTTGCCCTTACCGCTGTGCTCGATCTCGCGTGCCGCGTCTTCCGAGCCGGGCGTGTGCATCAGACGGATGGCCGTCCGGGATACGACGCGCTGCCACTCGTCGGCCTGCGCGCGGATCGCGTCGAGCCTTGCTTGCTGCGTAGGGTTGTCGCTCGTCAGTGCTTTCAGCTTGCTCCAAGTATCTGTGAAAGCCGTCTCACCCGACTTGAGCGGCTCAAGGCTGCTATCCTTGCCGGTAATCAGAAAACCACGCAGGCCAGTCTCCTGGTCGACCATCGCGCCGATCATCAGATCGACCTGCTGCAGGACCTCATAGGTGTGGACCGTCCATCCGATATTTTTCTCGATGCTTAAACTGGAATAAAGGATTACCCCACCGGTTAAAATATTTGCCGCGAGAACAAGGCAGAACGTGATAATCAGTTTCGCGCGAATTGATATATCGCTGAAATTCACAGGACCGCTCCATTTTCGGCGATTTAATAAATTGAAATCCAACGCCTAAATGACCAGGCTTGCGCGCAGCTTGCTTCCGGAGGCGTGATTTCAATGCGCAGCAGCGGTCAAGCCGGGGCGCCGCATACGACGGTCAAAGCGCCGGCTGGCACGGCGGTGAACCGTCGCGCTGTCGTCGCCGTGAGCGCGAGACGGGTCGTGGGGGCTAAAATCCAGCAAGCCTGAACGCGCGCTTCAGGCCTGGACCTGAGGATGCGCAGAGCCGGGCTCTCGAAAATCAGGCATGTGCGCTGCGTGTGCTCGCAAGAACAAAGCCGTCAAGGCGAGGCTAAAGCCAGCGGCGCCACTTGAAGAAGACGTAGGGCAGGATCGCAGAGATCACCATGGCGGTCAGCGCGAGAGGATAGCCATAGGTCTCGGCAAGCTCCGGCATGTGCTGGAAATTCATGCCGTAGATCGAGGCGATCAGGGTCGGCGGCATCAGCACCACCGAAAGCACCGCGAAGATCTTGATGATGTTGTTCTGCTCCAGGCCCACCATGCCGATGGTCCCGTCCAGCAGGAATTGCAGCTTGTTGGCGAGGAAGTTGGCGTAGTCCGCAAGCCCCGTGACGTCGCGCGTCATGCTCTTGATCTGGCTTTTCGTATCCGGGCCGAGGGGCTTTGAGTCACCCTCCGTGCCGATGAATGCCAACAGCCGCGACAGGGAGGCGAGGCTTTCCCGGGCGTACGAGAGCAAGCCCTCCTTGCGGCCGATATGGGTGAGGATCGCCCGATAGCGCTGGGTTCGGTTTCCGCCCTCGCTGTCGCGCTCGAACACGCGCTTGGAGAGGCGCTCGATATCCGCTCCAGTGCGTTCCAGCACCTCGGACACGCGATCTACGATGGTATCGAGGAGTTCCACCAGGATCTGCCCGCCAGTGGTCTGCGCGCACAGCTTCTTGAGCCGGGTCGTGAGGACAGTGAAGGGCTTGGGATCCGCATAGCGCACCGTCACCAGCTTTCCCTTGACCAGGATGAAGGTGACCGGATCGACACTGGGCATCTCGGTGTCGGCGCCGCACAGGATCGACAGCGTCATGTAAGCGGCGCCGCCTTCCACATAGAGCCGGCTGGACGGCTCGATCTGGCGCATCTCTTCCCGGGTGGGGATTTCAACCCCCACCGCGCGCTCGATCTGTTCGTCCTCATGCTCCGCAGGAGCCATGAGATCCAGCCATAGCGCGTCCGTCGGCACGTCCCCGTCGGGCGGAACGGTTTGCGGCTTGAGTGCACCGTCAACCAGGCGATAGGCCACCAGCATGTCTCACCGTCTATGCTAGCGAACGCGGCAAAGGGGCGTCCGCTTTACGGGATACATGCGCGGCTCCATGCAGGCTGGCAAGCGCTGCTCGGACCGAACGATTCAACTCAAGCCGCGAGGTGGTCGATATCGCGCAGGGTCACGACCTTGTTGGGCTCGCCGGCACTCTTCGGCGCTGCGGACTTGGTCTCGCTGGCCAGACGGGCAGCAGCGGCGGCGGCAGCAACGGCCGTGATGCCGATATCGCGCCATTGGCCCGAATGGGCGCCGTAACGGTTTGTTTCGGTCTCCGCGCGGGGGGCTGCGCCCGGCCCAGGCTGATTGCTAGACATCGTACTCTCTCCTAACGAAGGCATCTGCCTAAAACAGAAGCCCGTGGGTGTGAAGACCACTGACAGATGGTGGGCAACTGCGTCGAAACTGTGCAGGCCCTGCGACATTGCAGAGGTCTTAGTGCGAGAGCATTGCGCAAGGCTTTCAACAGCGTCTTAACGCCTGACGAAAGGTGAACTGCTGAGACATTTTTGCCACGCTTTTTTGCTCTCCGGCGTGGCGAGTTCGTGGCCTCTTCAAGGCGTGGCAGCGTTCGGGTAAGCCATATTTACGAAACGAATCTGTTCACCCTATTTTTTAAAGAGGCGGTCATGGCGAAGCGGGCGGTCGCGGCTGTTCTGCTTGGACTTCTATTAGGTGGCTGCATGGCGTCGACGCCTCAGCCCGCTCCGGAATCGTCGCTCAAGCCGCGGGACAAGCAATTGCTCGCGCAGGCGCCCTATCCGAAGGTGAAGCCCGAGGGAATGTTTGCACGGCAGATTGTCGAGTACACCGGCAAGGAGAAGCCGGGAACGATCGTTATCGATACCGACAAGAAGCTGCTCTATTTCGTCGAAGGCAATGGCCAGGCCATTCGCTACGGCGTGACGGTGGGCGAGGAGAGCCTGGCTTTCCGCGGCGACGCCAAGGTCGGCCGCAAGGCCGAATGGCCGAGCTGGACCCCGACCCCCGAGATTCATCAGCGCATTGCCGGCCTCCCGGCCTATGTGGGTCCCGGCCCGCATAACCCGATGGGTGCCCGCGCGCTGTATCTCTACCAGGGCCAGAAGGACACGCTGTTCCGCATCCACGGCACCAACCAGCCGGAATTGCTGGGCCAGGCCATCTCGTCGGGCTGCATTCGCATGCTCAACGAGGACGTGATCGATCTCTACAACCGCGTCCCGGTCGGCGCGGAGGTCGTGGTTCTCTGAGCCTGACTTCGCCGAGGACAGTTCAAGAAAGCCGCCGCGCCGATGCGTGGCGGCTTTTTCATTTCAGGTGACCTTCGCCAAGCGACTCGAATTTCGGCCGGAACGCCAATACGAGCGTCTGGGCGATTTTAAAACCTGACGCGCGCGGCCGTCTGCGATGCGCGGAGCTGCGAAAGACGATTTCACAGCAAGCGACAGAAGACGCGGGCCTCTTTCTTACGTAGCGGAATGGCGGAGCGAAGGCGCGCCGCTCTGCCCCGGCTCAGCCGCCGGGTGGTTTCCCATTGTCGCCGGCCGCCTTCGGGCCGGGCTTGATTTGCGGGCGCTTCAAGGGGAGCGGCACGGGGTCCGCGGTCATCGCCTCGCTCGCCTCGTTCGTCTTCTGCGATTCCGCCGAAGCCGCCTCCGCTTCATCCTGAGCCCCGGCTTTGGCGCCGGCGGAAGCTGGCGGCGCGACGTCCTTCGCGGCGGGACGCGCGGCAATCAGCGCGGGGGCGGGAGCCTTGATGGTCCATCGGCACAGTTTGATGTCGAGCCGGCGCTTGGCGATGTCCACGTGGATATGATCCTCGTGATAGCCGTCCGATCCCGGGCCGAGCACGGTGGAGAAGCGGGTGCAGGCGTCCGCCTTGATGCGTTCCTGCAGGGCGATGGGAAACCCGCCGTTCTTGACCTCCATGACCCGCTTGTCGACGGTTTCAAAGCCGCCGAAATCGATCGCATTGCCTTGCCCGTGCTCGCTCATCTTGGCCCCCGCGATGCGGTTGCGCGGGCGGCAATCATAGGAAGCGGCGACCTTGAATGTCTCCATCCGGGTGCCCAGCGCGGCAACCGCGGGGCCAAGGTCGTCGCGCACCCATTGCGTCACCGCGGCTGCCATCTCGCATTGGAGGATCGCGGCGGGCGACAGGGTGACGAGATTGCCATCCACCAGCCGGATCGCCGTTACATGCACGGGCGCCGGCAGGGAGCAACCCGCCTTGATGGCGACAGGAGGCGCCGGCGTCGCGACCAATGCCTGCTGCTCCACCAGCGCCGCGCATAAAGCCGGCAACGCCCCGGGCGCGACCACCTCGACCGGCGTTCCGACACTTGGCGGCGTCCCGCGCGCGGCAGATCCGCTCGGCGGCGGCGGCACAAGGGCCGGCGCCGGCTTGTCTTCCGCCGCGGGCTCCGTTTCCTCCTCCCCTGGCAGCGGCTCGCGCGGCTGGGGCATGGGAACGTTGGCAAGGCGCGGCAAGGGGGCGGACGCAGGCGCGGCCTGTGCGGCCGGAGGCGCCGGATCGGGGGGCGGCGCCGAGAATGCCGGCGCGGGCGCCAGGGCGGCAAAGGGCGGAAACGCGAATGCAGGCGGCGGCGCAGCCTCGTGCGCTGGCTGCGATTCGGCTTCCGCCGCCTCTTCCGCCTCGATCTCGGCGTCCAGCGTATCGGGACGGGGCGTCGGCAAAGGCACCTTGGCGAGGGGAATGCGCGGCTTTCCCGCAGGCAGGGAAGCGGGCGGACGCGGCGCCCCACTGGTCGCCGCCCAAGAGGCTTCGGGCACGAGCACAGGCGCGGCCGTCGCCAGCAGAAGCGCAAGACACAGGCCCGCCGCACACGTGCGGGTGCGGCGCCCCCGCCCGGGGTGATGGAGCGTGGCGGTCCACCGCGGCGGTGGCGACCACATAAGCGGGGATCGCAGTCTCATCGGCGCGATCATAGGCAGAAGGTCGCATGATGTGAACGCCTATCCGCCGCCGACCCAGGCCGCCAAGGTGAAGCGCGCAGCATGTCTTGTGTTTCCGGGTTCTGGCTTCCACAACACATGACGTTTTTTGCGCCGCATCAGGCGCGGTCCATTTTTGTCCTTGTGCGGAGACTCCATGCGCGACCTGAAGGCGGTTTTATTCGACAAGGACGGCACGCTGGTGGATTTCGATCGCACCTGGGGGCCCTCGGCCGGCTATGTCATGCGCACGCTCGCGGCCGGGAATGCCGCAGCCTTGGCGCAACTGGAGGCGGTGAGCGAATATCTGCCGGACGAGGAACGCTTCCTGCCGTCCTCTCCGCTCGTTGCCGGCTCCTCCGCCCATTACGGGCCGCTCTGGGCTCAGACGCTGGCGCGGCCGGCGGACGACGCCTTTCTGCACCTTATCGACCACCTGTTCCGCGAAGCCGGCCTCATTCACCTCACACCCATCGGCCAGCCGGATGCGGTGCTCCAGCGCCTGCACCAAGGCGGCCTCAAGCTCGCCATCGTCACCAATGACGCGGAATCCAACGCCCGCACCCAGGCCGAGGCGCTGGGCCTCATGCCGTATCTCGAAGCCATCCATGGCTATGATTCCGGCTTCGGCTCAAAGCCCGACCCCGGCATGGTGAGTGCGTTCGCAAAGCGCCTCGCTCTCGATCCCCACGCCATGGCGGTGGTGGGTGACACGGAGCATGATTTCACCGCCGCACGCAGCGCCGGCGCCCGCTTCATTCTCGTCCGCACCGGGCCGTCACCGGTGGAGCATCTCTATAGCGAGGCCGACCTGGTGGTGGATTCCATTGCCGACCTGCCGGCCCAGCTTCTGGGCGCGTGACAGCCGCCGCTGGAAACCCACGCGAAAAACGGGCATAGATCGCGCAGAAGTGCCGCCTGGCGGCGCCCGGTGGAACACGCGACCCGACAGCCATGATCAAGCGCCAGCTCTATGTGGAGGAGCGATCTTCCGCCCTCGCATCCTGGAGCCTGCGGCTCGCCCTGTTCGCCATCCCGGTAATCGCGCTCGCGTCCGCGCTCTATCGTGCGAACCTGCTGGATTTCGAGCCCGCCATGGCCACCGTCGGCACCGGGCTCGCTCTCGCAGCGGTGGGCGCGCTGGTGGCGATCGCCGCCTGCATTTCCATCTGGGAGAGCGGCTGGCGCGGTCTCGGCAAGGCCATCGGCGCGCTGGCGATCGCCCTGTTCGTGCTGGCGGGGCCGGCCGCCGTGCTGGCGCGCGGCGTGATGCTGCCGCCGCTGACCGACCTCTCCACCGACATGGAAGACCCGCCTTATTTCCGCGCCATGGGTTTTGCCCGTCCCCGCGCCGCCAATCCGGTCATCTATCCGGGTGAGGACGTGGCTGCGATGCAGCGCTCGGCCTATCCGGGCATCAAGCCCATCGACCTCGACGCGACGCCGGAGGAAGCGTTCAACACCATGCTCGCCCTCGTGCAGAAGCGGCGCTGGCGGGTGCTTGACGCCGTCCCGCCGCGCGGCGGCCTGCGCGACGGGCAGATCGAGGCCGTGGCCATGACCCCCCTGCTCGGCCTGCGCAACGATGTGGTCATCCGCGTGCGGCCCACCGCAAAGGGCGCCCGCATCGATATTCGCTCCATGTCCCGCTTCGGCATGCATGACCTGGGCGAGAATTCCTGGCGCATTTCCAGCCTGCTGGCCGACATCTCCGCCGAGCGCCGCAAGAAGCGGCAATAGCACGGCAGCCGGGCGATCGCTTTAAGCCGAGGGGCCCAGATGGCTCAGATCGCGATCGGCGACGCCAGTTCCGCGCCCTCGTTGCGCACGGAATTGACCCGGGCAGACACCGCCCACATCTCCATCGCCGCCGGCGGATAGGGTTTCATCAGATCGAAGGGCGCCGGATCCGTCAGCCAGCGCGCGATGTCCGCCGGGTCGAGGATCACCGGCATGCGGTCGTGCAGGGGCGCGAGCAGCGCATTCGCAGCGCAGGTGAGAATGGTGAAGGTTCGCACCCATTCTCCCGAGGCCGGATCTTTCCAGCCTTCCCACAGCCCTGCGAGGGCCAAGGGTTCACGGCTCCGCAGGGCAATGAGGAAGGGCTGGCGCCCGGCGGCGGTGCGCTGCCATTCGTAGAATCCGTCAATGGGAATGATGCAGCGGCGCGGTTTTCGCCAGGCGGCGCGGAAGCTTTGCTTCTCCGCCACGGTCTCGCTGCGGGCATTGATAAGCGCAACCGCGCCTTTCATGTCCGCGGCGAAGGACGGCACCAGCCCCCAGCGCAGCAGGCCGATCTCCGCGCGCGCCGTTTCGGGATTGCGGCGGATCACCATCAGGTCCTGCGTCGGCGCCGCGTTGTAGCGCGCCGGCGCATTGGGCAGGCGCATATCCTTGGACTCGAGGCCAAGGCGCTCCATGTAATGGACCGGCCCGTGGCTTTGGATGAAGCGTCCGCACATGGATGCACCGTGCCGCACCGCGCGCCGCGGGAGAAGCGCGGCACACGGTCTTCGCCCACCGGCCCACAGGAGAAATGCCCATGAAGCGCGTGCTGCTGGTGCTGCCCTTGTTCGGGATACTCGGGCTCGCCCTGTGGTGGATGGTGGTGGGCTGGGAGGCCGGCGCGGACGCGCCCATGGAGGCGACCGATTATATTCCCATGGTGCTTGGCGTCGTCCTCACCGTGGCCCTCGGCTGCGGGCTGATGGCGTTGCTCTTCTTCTCCAGCCGCCAGGGGTATGATGAGGCGGCGAGCGGTGTCCCCGATCCTAACGTGGCTGCCCGCCCCGCGCGCACCGGCAGCTACAATCTGCATGTGCGCCCGGCAGCATCGAGCCCGGAGGGCACGGCGAACCGCCATGCCGACCCCGAAACGCCGGCTCCGCTTCAGCGCACCGCGCGATAATCCCCGGTGATGGAGGGGGCGCCGTCGGTCTCGACCTGCCCCTTTTCCACCAGATGCTCCAGGTGGGCGAGCACGGTGAGCGAGGCGGCGCCGAACAGGCGCGGATCGAGGCCAATATAGATGCCGCGCACCAGTTCGGGGATCGTCGAGGTGCGCTCCAGCCCGCGCAGGATCGCCGCCTCGCGCGCATGGCGGTGATTGAGATAATCGCGCACGAAAGCGGGCGCATCGTTTACCGCCGGTCCGTGGCCGGGCAGATAGAGCGTCTCGGTGCGCAGGGCGAGCTTTTCCAGCGAGTGCACATAATCGCCCATGGAACCATCAGGCGGCGCGACGATGGAAGTCGCCCAGCCCATCACATGGTCGCCGGAGAACAGCAGCTCGTCCTCATGCAGAGCGAAGGCGAGATGGTTGGCGCAATGGCCGGGTGTCGTGATGGCTTCCAGCGTCCAGCCGCTGCCGGTGAGCACGTCCCCGTCCGCGAGCACGATCTCCGGCACGAAATCGGTATCGGCGCTCGCATCCATGGGATTGATCTCGCCGATGAACAGCCGACGCGCCGGGCGATGCGGCCCCTCCCCCACCGTGCGCGCGCCGGTCGCCGCCTGCACCGCAGGGGTAGCGGGCGAGTGGTCGCGATGGGTATGGGTGATGACGATATGGCTTACGTTTTCGCCGCGCACCGCGTCCAGCACGGCCGCGACATGGGCGGCATTGTCCGGACCGGGGTCGAGGATCGCCACATTGCCGCGTCCGACGATATAGGTGCAGGTGCCCGTGAAGGTGAAGGGCGAGGGATTCGGGGCCACGATGCGGCGCACGTTCGGCGCCACCTGTTCCACCTGTCCGGGCGGCACGTCGAAGCGCCGGTTAAACGCAATGTCATCGCTCATGGATATTTTTCGCAGGCTGGCAGGCGCGTCGCGGGGTAATGTCGCGCCGGATCTGGGGATTGCAAGGATGAGTCGGATGACAATCTTCCGCAGCTTGACCGACAACGCAAATGCGCGCCCCCGCCACACGTCCCGCGCGGCGATGGTGGCCGGCATTGCGATGGCCGTCACGCTCATCGGGTCCGGCGCGACGATGGCGCAGAACGCCTATCCCAACGGCCCTTCGAGCGTGAACATGACCTGTGCCGAGGCCCTGAGGTTCGTCACCAAGGCGGGCGGCACGGTGCTCGCCACCGGCGGCCTGACCTATGACCGCTATGTGCGCGACCGTTCGTTTTGCAATTATTCGGACGTCACCAAGCCGGCCTTCGTGCCCACGCGAGACGTGAAGCAGTGCTTTGTCGGCTATACCTGCATCGACCCCACCACGGACGCGGGCGGGCGGCGCTGAGCTTTGGCCTCAGCGGCCGAGGAAATGATCCAGCGCCGCACCAAAGGCGGCCGGGTTTGCCACATTGGAGAGATGGCCCGCGTCCGGAATGATCGCGAAGGCGGACCCCGCCACCTCGCGATGCATGGCGCGCATCACCTCCACGGGCGAGGACGTATCTTCCGCCCCGACGAGGAATAGCGCGGGCACGGCAATATCCCTGAGGCGCGAAAAATAGGCGAGCCCCTTCAGGGCGTTCGCGCAGCCGGCATAGCCCTCTCGCGATGTCTGGCGAATCATGGCGCGCACGCGGTCCGCAGCCTCCGGATTTCCCTCGGCCCAGAAGGCCGGAAACCACCGCTCCAGGGTCGGCTCCACCAGCGATGCGATGCCGCCAGCTTCCAGCGCCGCGATCCGGCCATCCCAGGCGGCACGAAACGCGGCGTCCGCCTCGCAGCGCGCATCCGCCACGATTAGCGCCTCCACCCGTTCGGGCGCGCGGAGCGCAATGCCGATGGCCGTGGCGCCGCCGAGGGAGAGACCGAGCACGCTCGCCCGCGCTGCGCCCACGTGATCCAGCAGCCCGAGCGCATCGGCCACCAGATCGTCCATCTCATAGGCGCCTCGGGGCCCCGCGCTGGCCCCATGGCCGCGCGTGTCGTAGCGCAGCACGCGAAAGCGCCGCGCGAGCGCCGGCACTTCCGCGTCCCAGCTTCGGTGCGTGGTCAGCAAACCGTTGGAGGCGAGCAGCCAGGGCCGGTCCGCCGGCCCGTCGATGCGGTAGGCCAGGCGGATTCCGTTGACGACGGCGGTATGCAGGCCGTCCGCCGTCACGGCGTCAGACTCCGTAGCCGCGCTGCTTCAGGACCTCGCCGATCTCCTCCAGCACCGCCGGATCATCAATGGTGGCGGGTGCGGTCCACACGTCCGCGTCGGCGATCTTCTTCATGGTGCCGCGCAGGATCTTGCCGGACCGGGTCTTGGGCAGGCGCGCCACGGTCACCGCGAGCTTGAAGGCGGCCACCGGGCCGATGCGGTCGCGCACGAGGCCCACGAGTTCCTTTTCGATGATGTTGGGCGCGCGCCGCTCGCCGGCCTTCAGCACCACGAAGCCGCAAGGTATCTCCCCCTTCAGGGCATCCTTGACGCCGATCACCGCGCATTCGGCAACATCGGGATGGGAAGAGAGCACCTCTTCCATGCCGCCGGTGGAGAGGCGGTGGCCGGCGACATTGATGATGTCGTCGGTGCGCCCCATCACGAATACATAGCCGTCCTCGTCGAGGAAGCCGGCATCGGAGGTTTTGTAATAGCCCGGAAATTCGGCCAGGTAGCTTTCGCGGAAGCGCTCGTCCTGCTGCCACAAGGTGGGCAGGCAGCCCGGAGGCAAGGGCAGCTTTATGACGATCGAGCCCATGGTGCCGTTGGGCAGCGGTTTTGCCGCTTCATCCACGACGTGAATGTCATAGCCGGGAAGCGGCACGGTCGGCGAGCCGGGCTTGATGGGCAGAAGGCCGAGTCCGACCGGATTGCCGGCGATGCCCCAGCCGGTCTCCGTCTGCCACCAATGGTCCACCACCGGCACCTTCAGCTTTTCCCCCGCCCAAGCTACCGTATCGGGATCGGCACGCTCGCCGGCGAGAAACAGGGTGCGCAGGGACGAGGTGTCGTAGCGCTGGAGGAAGGTCGCGTCCGGATCTTCCTTCTTGATGGCGCGCAGGGCGGTGGGCGCGGTGAACAGCGCCGCGACCTTGTGCTCCGTCACCACGCGCCAGAAGGCACCAGGATCCGGCGTGCCCACCGGCTTGCCTTCATAGATCACGGAGGTGCAGCCCATGAGCAGCGGGCCATAGACGATATAGGAATGCCCCACGACCCAGCCGATGTCGGAAGCGGTCCAGAACACGTCGCCGGGCTTGAGCCCATAGAGATTGTCCATGGTCCAGCGCAGCGCCACCATGTGGCCACCGGTGTCGCGCACCACCCCCTTGGGAACGCCCGTCGTGCCCGAGGTGTAGAGGATATAGAGCGGGTCCGTGGCGCCCATGGGCGTGCAATCCACGCCCCGGCCGGCGGCAGCCGCGGCCGCCCGCTCCTCGGCCCAGTCGAGATCGCGGCCTTCGATCATGTCGGCGGCCAGTTGCGGGCGCTGCAGGATCAGGCACCGCGCAGGCTTCACGCGCGCCATCTCGATCGCGGCGTCCAGCAGCGGCTTGTAGGGAACGATGCGGTTGGGCTCGATGCCGCATGAGGCCGCGAGGATCACCTTTGGAGCGGCGTCGTCGATACGCACCGCCAGTTCCTTGGCCGCAAAGCCACCGAATACCACCGAATGGATGGCGCCGATGCGCGCGCAGGCCAGCATGGCAATCACCGCCTCTGGCACCATGGGCATGTAGATGACCACGCGGTCGCCCTTGCCGACCCCCATGTCGCGCAGCATCGCGCCGAGGGTGCGCACTTCCGCCAGCAAGGCGGAATAGGTGATCTCGCGCTTGATGCCGGAGACCGGGCTGTCGTGGATCAACGCCAGCTGGCCGCCGCGGCCGGCGTCCACATGGCGGTCCACCGCGTTGAAGCACGTGTTGCACACCCCGCCCACGAACCAGCGGCCGTAGGGCCCAAGGTCGGGATCGAACACGGTGCGGGGGGGCGCGATCCAGGTGATGTCGCGCGCCGCTTCGCCCCAGAAGGCCTGCGGGTCGCTCTGCCAGCGGGCATAAACCTCGCCATAGCGGCTGGAGCCCAGGTCGAGCATGGCACGTTCCTCCCGATAGACGTGTTCTGATTGGCGCGCATGATGCGCGGGCGATTTCACAACGCAAGTCCGCTCTACTGCGTAAGACCTTGGTCGACCACACGGGATGATTGCGCCGCCCCGAATGGCTCAGCTAGGTTCTGCCCGCCGTTACGGCCCAAAACGGGGGGAAGCGCCATGGTGAGTATATATGATCGCGATCTCGACCAGACGCCCGCCAATTTCCAGCCGCTGACCCCCCTCGGTTTCCTGGAGCGGGCGGCGCATGTGTTCCCCGAGCACACCGCGATCATCCACGGCTCGCTGCGGCGCAATTATCGCGACTTCTATGCCCGCGCGCGGCGCCTCGCCTCGGCGCTGGAAAAGCGGGGAGTCGGCCCCAATGACACGGTCGCGGTGATGCTGCCGAACGTGCCTGCCATGCTGGAGGCCCATTACGGCGTGCCCATGTGCGGTGCGGTGCTCAATTCTCTCAACACCCGCCTCGATGCGGCGATCCTCGCCTTCACGCTGGAGCACGGCGAAGCGAAGGTGCTCATCACGGACCGCGAATTCTCTCCCGTCATCAAGGCGGCGTTGGCGCTCTCCACCAACAAGCCGATCATCATAGACTATGACGATCCCGAATTCACGGGCGCCGGCGCCCGCATCGGCGAGCTGGAATATGAGGATTTCCTTGCCACCGGAGATCCCGACTACCAATGGGCCATGCCCAGCGACGAATGGAACGCCATCGCGCTGAACTATACCTCCGGGACCACAGGCGATCCCAAGGGGGTCGTTTATCATCATCGCGGCGCGCATCTGCTGGCGGTGGGCAATGTGGTGACCTGCGCCATGGGGCGGCATCCGGTCTATCTGTGGACGCTGCCCATGTTCCATTGCAACGGCTGGTGCTTTCCCTGGTCGGTTTCGCTCGCCGCCGGCACCCATGTGTGCCTGCGGCAGGTGCGCGCGAAGCCGATTTTCGATGCGTTCGCGGATTATGGCGTGACCCACATGTGCGGCGCGCCCATCGTCATGTCGACGCTGCTCAACGCCCCGGACAGCGACAAGCGCCCGCTACCTCATGTGGTGGAGTTCATCACCGCTGCCGCCCCGCCGCCGGCCGCCGTGCTCGCGGCCATGCAGGAGGCCGGCTTCAACGTGACCCATGTCTACGGCCTGACCGAAGTGTACGGCCCGGCCGTGGTCAACGAGTGGCACGAGGAATGGAATGAATTGCCCGCGTCCGAGCGGGCGGCGAAGAAATCCCGCCAGGGCGTGCGTTACGGCGCGCTGGAGGCGCTGGACGTGATGGACCCCGATACGATGGAACCGGTGCCGGCCGACGGCGAGACGCTGGGCGAGGTCATGTTCCGCGGCAATGTGGTGATGAAGGGGTATCTGAAGAACCCGAGCGCGACCGAGAAGGCTTTTTCCGGCGGCTGGTTCCATTCCGGCGACCTCGGGGTAAAGCATCCCGACGGCTATGTGCAGCTCAAGGACCGCTCCAAGGACATCATCATTTCCGGCGGCGAGAACATCTCATCAATTGAAGTTGAAGACGCGCTCTACAAGCATCCGGCCGTCAGTGCCGCGGCGGTGGTAGCCCGCGCGGACGACAAATGGGGCGAGACCCCCGTCGCCTTCGTGGAATTGCGGCAGGGCGCAAGCGTCACGGTGGAAGAGCTGATCGCCCATTGCCGGACGCATCTCGCGAGCTACAAATGCCCGCGCCACATCATTTTCGACGAAATCCCCAAGACCTCCACGGGCAAAATCCAGAAGTTCAAGCTGCGGGAGATGGCCAAGGAGGTTTGACCGGCGGGCGCAGCGCGCACCCGCTTCACGGCGCGATGACCTACCGTTCCGAACCTGACGAAGCGGTAATGCGCCGGCCATCGTTTTTTCATACCCGCTGGGCGTATGGTGCGCGAAACTCTCCAACGCCAGGATCGCGATGCGCTCCCTTTTTCGACTGCTCGGCGATATCCGCCGCCTTGCCCTGCCCTATTTCCGCAGCGAGGAGCGCTGGAGCGCGCTCGGCCTTCTCGCGGCGGTGATCGCGCTGGAACTCGCCTGGGTCTACGCGACGGTGCTGTTGAACGAATGGAACAGCGCCTTCTACAACGCCATCCAGGAAAAGGACTTCCCCGCCTTCCAGAAGCAATTGCTGGTGTTCTGCGGCATCGCGATCGGCGCGATCATCGTCGCCGTCTACCAGATCTATCTCAAGCAATGGCTCCAGATCCGCTGGCGCCGCTGGCTGACCAAGCGCTATCTCGATCATTGGCTGGCCGACGAGACCCACTATCGCTTGCGCCTGTCCGGCGATGCGGCGGACAATCCCGACCAGCGCATCGCCGAAGACGTGAACATGTTCGTCAGCCAGACCATCGGCGTCGGCATCGGGCTTCTGGGCACCATCGTTTCGCTGGCGTCGTTCAGCGTCATCCTGTGGGGCCTGTCCGGCTCCTATGACCTCAAGCTGTTCGGCACCAATCTCCTCATTCCGGGCTATCTGTTCTGGGCCGCGCTGATTTATGCCGGCGTCGGCACCTGGCTTGCCCATCTCATCGGCAAGCCGCTGGTGCGCCTCAATTTCGACCAGCAGCGCTACGAAGCCGACTTCCGCGTGGATCTGGTGCGGGTGCGTGAGAATGCCGAGCAGATCGCCCTTCTGCGCGGCGAGCCGGCGGAGGAGCGCCGCCTGACCGGCCGCTTTTCCCGCATCCGGGAGAATTTCTTCGCCCTTATGGGTGCGCAGAAGCGCCTGACCTGGTTCTCCGCCGGCTACAATCAGATCTCCACCATCTTCCCCTATGTTGTGGTGTCACCGGCCTATTTTTCCGGCGCCATCCTGCTGGGGCCGATGATGCAGACCGCGTCCGCCTTTTCCTCGGTGCAAGGTTCCTTTTCCTTCTTCATCTCCTCTTATTCGACCCTGGCCGAATGGACCGCGGTGGTGAACCGGCTCACCGGCTTTGAAGCCTCGATGGCGGCGGTGAAGCGGGATGCCGACGCGCCGGCTTTCCGCCATGTGGAGAGCGGCGGCACGGAGATGCGGCTTGCCAATCTTGACGTGCGCCTGCCCGACGGTAGCGCGCTGTTGCGAGCCCAAGGCATCGCCGCCCATCCGGGCGAGCGCGTGCTGGTGACCGGGCCTTCCGGCGCGGGGAAGACCACCCTGCTGCGGGCGATTGCCGGCATTTGGCCGTTCGGCGAAGGCGAAATCGCCCTGCCCGCGCAAGCGCGGCTGATGATTCTGCCTCAGCGCCCCTATATCCCGGTGGGCCGCCTCGACTCCGCCCTTTCCTATCCCGCCGAGCCGGACACCTACGAGCGCGCCCAGCTTGAGGAGGTACTGACGGCGGTGGGCCTTCCCGCGCTCGCCGGGCGTCTGGATGAGACGGCGGCGTGGCCGCACGTGCTGTCGCTCGGTGAACAGCAGCGCCTTTCCATCGCACGCGTGCTGCTGGTGCGCCCGGACGTGCTGCTGCTCGACGAGGCGACCGCGGCCCTGGATGAGCCGCTGGAGGCGCAGCTTTATGGCCTCATCTCGCAGCGGCTGCCGAAGGCGGTGCTGTTGTCCATCGGCCATCGCTCGACTTTGGTGGCCTTGCACGACACAGCGCTGGCCCTGGAGGGAATGCAGGCCCCGCGCACTCTCGCCGCATCCCACCTCGCCCCGGCGCCAGCCGCCGCGTGAGGCGTCACGCCGCACAGGATCGGGACATCCTGTCCCGATTACACACTGCAGCGCAGCAAATGAACGGTAGCGGGCCACGACTGCACCTGAATAAGCGATTTATTCCTGGATTCGAGATCTTGCGCGACGCTCTTTAACTTGCCGTTAGGGTTTGCTATAATTGCTAAACCAGCGGGTATTTGGATCATGGTGTTAGTTGGACGCGGGTTGATCTGTTTCGCGATGCGCCGCTAACGGGGAAGTCTTATGCGCAAGGTTCAGGAGTTGATGAACGTATTGTCCATGTTTTTCTTCGTCGCTTGCGCGGCGATTTTAACATGTTCGATGATTGCATCGACCGCCTACTCTCTGCTCGTGTATATCGCCTATGGGGTTGACCTTCCCCATGCGGCGATGGCTGGCTTTGACCTTCTTTTCAAACTGATCATGTGCGCCATCGCAGCGCTGGTGATGTCCATAACCTGCCGCGCCGTGGCGCGCCTTTCGGCCGAAATGGCTGAAGTTCCGGTGGCCTTGAAGCCGTCCCTTCAGCGCAAGTCCGCCTCCGAATAACGGATTTGCGTACCGCTGCGGCGGTCTGTCGCCGAACCGATCTGAATTCGCGCCTTCAATCGCGGCGGACCAAATCTTTTGCGTCCCTTACGCATTGACGCTGACGCCGTCTGCCCGTAACGCCTGGAAAGGCTGGGCGTGAGGCGAGAACCATGATCTTCAAGCGGGATTTGCGACGTGTGCGAGTCGCTCTCACGTCGCAGATCTTCTGGAAGCGTCGATTTGTCTTTCTCTTGGGCGCGGTGGGGGTTGGCCTCGCGTCCGTTCTGTTCGCCGCCGCCGCGGACCGGGGGCAGGATCTCTACGTCAGCATCGTGAACGAGGCGCCTTATGCGCTGCTGATCATAACCCCCGTCGGCTTCGCCCTGTTCGCCCATCTCACCGCGCGCTATTTCGACGGTGCCCAGGGCAGCGGCATTCCACAAGCCATCTCAGCCCGCCGCTCGGACGATCCGGCCCATCGGGCCAAGCTGCTGAGCGTCAAAGTGACGCTCGGCAAGGTCGCGCTCACCATAGCCGGCCTCGCCGTGGGCGCCTCCATCGGCCGAGAGGGCCCCACGGTCCAGCTCGGCTGCGCCATCATGGTGATTCTCGCCGGCTTCGTGGGCATAGGACGCGCCAACGGCCTGATCCTCGCAGGCGCCGCCGCCGGCATCGCGGGCGCCTTCAACACGCCGCTCGCGGGCATCATGTTCGCCATCGAGGAGCTGGCGAAATCCTACGACAAGCGCCTCTCGGGCATGATTTCCTACGCCGTGGTCATATCCGGCATGGTGAGCTTGGTGCTGGTCGGCCAATATTCCTATTTCGGCGCCATTCCGGCAGAAGCATTCCCCCAGCAGATCGGATGGACGGCGGTCGCGAGCTGCGCGGTCACGGGCGGCATCGGCGGCGCCATTTTCTCCCGCGGCCTGGTGGCTCTCTCGTTTGCCAACAGCGGGATGATCGGCCGCCTCAAGCGTACCCCCTGGCTCTATGGCGGCCTCATCGGCCTGGTGGTGGCGGCGCTCGCAGTGACGACCGACGGCTTTGCGGGCGGCTCCGGCTATGCGCCGACTCGCGATCTGCTGGAACAGGGGATTACCCATCCCTGGTGGTACGCCCCGATCAAACTGATCACCACGCTTCTGTCGTCGGCGGCCGGGATCCCCGGCGGGCTGTTTTCCCCGTCCCTCTCCGTGGGTGCCGGCTTTGGAGCGGCGCTTTCCGGCCTGCTGCCCCACATCGACGTACGCGCCCTCGCGATGCTGGGGATGGTGGCTTATTTCGCAGGCGTCGTGCAGGCGCCACTCACCGCCTTCGTCATCGTCATGGAAATGACCAACGAGGTCCATCTGGTGGTCCCGCTGCTGGCCACGGCTCTTTTGGCCGCCGGCCTGTCTCGCCTCCTTGCGCCGGAGCCGCTCTATCACGCGCTCTCCTACGCCTACGATCCCAAGCCGGCGGCCTCCCCGCCGGAGCGCACACCGGCGCCCTGAGGCCGTGCGAAAGTGCGCTGGCGAGATAGCCGAGCCGTGCCCTCGTCCTCGCCGGAGGTGTCCGTTTAAAGGTTCGCCCGTGCGATAATGTCAGGCCAATCGCGCGTTGGCCGCGGCGAGCAGCGCGGGAAAGGCATCACCGGCCAGCGCTGCATATTCCCGCGCCCGCTGGTCGGTCACGGGATCGCGGCTGGCAAGCACCGCATCGGGATGGCCGGGATGCACCATCACGAGGCCGCCCTCGGGAAGCCCCGCGATGAAATGGGCCAGCAGCGCCGCGAAATCGTGCCCCGGACCAAAATCATAGGCGCCGGCAAAGCCGGTATTGGTGGCAAGACCGCGCGCCCGCGCCTGCGCCCGCAGGCCGGTGGCGAACAGGCCGAGCAGCCGCGCCTTGGCGTCGAACCCAAGACGCGCCCGGGGAGCCGGCGTGCAGTCCCGCACCAGGGCGCCGGGCGCATGGCGGGCCGTTGCCTCCAGCACCACGGCCCGAATGCCGGGAAGAAGGTGCACGTGCTGGTGCCCGTCCACGTGGGTCGGGGGCCGTCCAAAGGCCGCGTGAAACGCCTGAAACTGAGCCTCCACCTCCGCGCGAACCGCTGCCATGTTCAGCCGGCCCGTGAGCGCCTGCCCGAGGACTGCCTGCAATGGCGCGAAAGCTGCCCCGCCGAGCGGATCGGCGGCGAGCGGCGAAAATCCGCCCGTGAACGTCACATGCAGCCCGATGCTGGCGGAGGCCGGCGTGGACTTCGCCCGCACGGCCTCGTCGAGGCGCGCGGCCTCCTCGTCGAGATCGGGGAAAACTGTCATCACCGAGGTGGCGTTCAGCCGGCCCATGGCGAGCAGGCCGCGGATCGCCTCCGACACCCCCGGCGCGAGTGCGTAATCGTCGGCGCAGACCCAGATGGATTTCACGGCAGGATCATCGGGCGCGCGCCGATCTCGGGATAATCGGCGACGGGCACGGCCGGCTCCTCATCATGGCGCAGCGCGTGGTCGGCGACGAAATAGACCGGCCGCGCTTTGATCTCGGACAGGATGCGCGCGATGTACTCGCCCATCACGCCGATCACCAGCAATTGCACGCCGCCGATCACCATCAGGCCGACCACGAGCGAGGGATAGCCCGGCACGGGAATGCCCCAGAACAGGCGCTCGATGACGATCCACACGCCATACAGGAAGGCGATGCCCGCGAGCCCGGCGCCCACCAGCCCGGCCAACCGCAAGGGCGCGGGCGAGAACGAGGTCAGGGCCTCCATGGACAGGCTCAGCAGGCGGAAGAAACTCCAGCTGCTGGAGCCATGGGTGCGCCCGGCGGGACGGTAGGGCACGGCGATCTGGCGAAAGCCGATCCAGCTCGACAAGCCCTTGAAGAAGCGGTTGCGCTCCGGCAGGCGCCGCAAAGCGGCGGTCGCGCGCGGAGAGAGCAGGCGAAAATCCGCCGCATCCTCGGGGATGCGCGTGGAGGCGCCGAAGTTCAACAGCTTGTAGAATACCTTGACGAACCAGCGCCGGGAGGCGGCCTCGTCCATGCGGTCGGCCTTCACCGCATAGGGCACGTCATAACCCTGGTCTTTCCAGAGGCCGACGAAGGTTTCGATCATCTCCGGCGGATGCTGCCCGTCGCCATCCATGAACAGAAGCGCATCGCCGCGGGCATGATCGAGCCCGGCGAGCAGAGCGGCTTCCTTGCCGAAATTGCGCGACAGCGCCACCACCTGCACATCGACACCCAGCGCGGGCAATTGACCCGCCACGGTGGCGCACGCATCGCGGCTGCCGTCGTCGACATAGACGATTTCGATGCGCATGTTGCGGGCGCGGGCAACCGCCTGGGCGCAGGCGCTGAGCTTGCGATGAAAGGTCGGCAGACCATCCGCTTCGTTGTAGACCGGAACGACGATGCTGAGGTCGGGTGTCATAGGAAGGCCGCCCTTGGCGCCGCTGGCAATTTTAACCCGTTTAGCCGGGATCGTGGGGAGAGGCGAGAGACTCGACATTTTTTTCGGGACCTAAGGGAACCATACTCGCGTTTGCGCGTTGGTGCGGCGGGCAGTGCTATTCCCCGGCGCTGCCCACAGACGCGGTCGCCTCCCCCCGGCGGCCGCGTTTTCCATTTCAGATGTTGATATCCGACCCGCCGTCGAAATTTGCGGCGGGTCAATGAAGGAATTGTGGCCAATACTTAAGCTGAATTAAATGTCGCGGACACGAGCTAAGGTCGTGTCGCCGACACGGCTAGGAGAGGCCACTTCCGATGATCCGGGACATTCTCGTCAATCTGACCAACGGCGGCGGGCGTGACGCCGCCGGCGAATTTGCCATCCAGCTCGCGGCCCGCCTGTCCGCAAACCTCACCGGCCTTGCGGTGACCTATGAGATGGAAGTGCCGCCGTTCTACATGGGCGCCCTGCCGACCGATTTCATCGACGCGCAGATCAAGGAAAACGAGGAGGCCGCGCTGAAGGCCGCGGAGCGTTTCGCCCGCGACGCCTCGGCGGCCGGGATCATCTATGAGACGCGCACGCTAAGCGCCTCGCTCGGGATCGCGGCGAATCGCTTCGCGAGCATGGCCCGCCTGTTCGATCTCACGGTGGTCGCCCAGCCCGATCCTGATCGTCCGGGCCCGGAAGAAGTGATTGCCGAGACGGTGCTGATGGACAGCGGCCGCGCGGTGCTCCTGGTTCCCTATGTGCAGACCAAGCCGCTCGGCACGGGCCGCGCCGTGATCGCATGGGACGGGAGCCGCGCCGCCGCCCGCGCCCTCAACGAAGGCATGCCGCTGCTCCACCAGGCCAAGACCATCGAGGTCCTGTCCATCATCCGCGGCAACGAGGATGAGGAGAGCTTCGAAGGCTGCGCGGAGGTGGCGCGCCATCTCGCCCGCCACGGGCTGAAGGCGGACGTACACAAGCTGCACATCGGCGCCGGGCAGCAGATCGCGGACACCATCCTGAACGAAGTGTCCGATCAGGGTGCGGACTTCGTGATCATGGGGGGCTATGGCCATTCCCGCCTGAAGGAACTCGTCATGGGCGGCGTTACCCGCGAGATCCTCGACACCATGACGGTGCCGGTGCTGATGGCCCATTGAGGCTGCTGCCAGCCTCACCGAACGCCATGCGGAAACGAAAACGGCGCCCAGGGGGCGCCGTTGCTGTTTGGGGACCAGAGCGGCGCGCCGGTGCGCGGCGCGCTTCGTCACTCGCCCTTCTTGGAACCGCCGAGCTTGGCGAACACGGTCTCCAGGTCCAGCGATTCCCGACGGCCGCTCGGGGCGTGGTCGGTATCATGGTCCTCGTGACGGGTCGTGACGTCTGCGGGCAGAAGTGTTGCGCCCTTGTCCTCGCCGGCGGGAGTCGCCGGGCGGTCCTTGGCGGCGCGCTGCACTTCCATATCGAGATCGATCTGACTGCACAGGCCGAGCGTCACCGGATCCATCGGCGTCAGGGCGGCGGAATTCCAATGGGTGCGATCCTTGATCTGTTGGATCGTCGCCTTGGTGGTGCCGACGAGACGGATGATCTGCGCGTCCTTCAATTCGGGATGGTTGCGGATCAGCCACAGGATCGCATTCGGCCGATCGTGGCGGCGCGACACCGGCGTGTAGCGCGGCCCCTTGCGGCGCTTCTGCTCCGGCAGGCGGACCTTGGATTCCTGCAACTTCAACCGGCGGCTCTCGTTCTTCTCCGCAAGGTCGATCTCCTCGCGCGTGAGCTGACCGTTGGAGATGGGATCGAGCCCCTTAATTCCCTGCGCGACTTCGCCGTCGGCGATTCCCTTCACCTCAAGCGGATGAAGTTTGCAAAAATCGCCGATCTGCTCGAACGTCAGCGCGGTATTTTCCACCAGCCAAACGGCCGTCGCTTTCGGCATCAGCGGGGTGTTGGGTGACATGGGCTGCCTCTGAAGCTTCTCTTGGTGGACATTCGCGATACCTGGAGCGCAAATCTGCGCGAGGTCGCTCCGGGTGGGGAGCGAGCCGCGGATGTCTCACGATGTCCGGGATGCCCATAACATAAGCGCCTGTTCGTTCTTATGCAAATGCTCCCCCGCGACGGCACGCGAATCGCACCCCGGAGCCGCGCCGCTTGACAGGCGGGGTGCTGGCGAGGCTTTTCAGCATCTGAACCCTGGAACACATGAATCATGGTTGAAAAGCCCCCGCTCCGTGTCCTGCTCTGCGCCCCGCGCGGCTTCTGCGCGGGCGTCGTGCGCGCCATCGATGCGGTGGAACGGGCGCTGGAGATCCATGGCGCGCCGGTCTATGTGCGCCACGAGATCGTGCACAATAAGTATGTGGTGGAAGGGCTTAAGAACAAGGGCGCGATCTTCGTGCGCGAGTTGGACGAGATCCCGCCCACCAGCGCGCCGGTGATCTTCTCCGCCCACGGGGTCGCGAAATCGGTGCCGGAGAATGCGGCCGCACGCAACTTCTTCTCCATCGACGCCACCTGCCCCTTGGTCACAAAGGTGCATCGCGAGGCACGAGTGCACCATAAGAAGGGCCGGGACATTCTGCTGATCGGCCACAAGGGCCACCCGGAAGTGGTGGGTACCATGGGGCAGTTCGAGCCCGGCGTCGTGACGCTGATCGAAACCGCCGAGGACGCGCGCAGCTTCGCTCCGCGCGACCCGGAGAATCTCGCCTATGTGACACAGACCACCCTTTCCATCGACGACACGGCCGAGATCGTCGCCATCCTGACGGGGCGCTTCCCCGCGATGCTCGCCCCCCACAAGGAAGACATCTGCTACGCCACCACCAACCGCCAGGAAGCGGTGAAGAAGGTGGCGCACAAGGTGGATGCCATGGTGGTGGTCGGCGCGCCGAATTCCTCCAATTCCCAGCGCCTGCGCGAGACAGCGGAGCGCGAGGGGTGCGACCTTGCCGTGCTGGTGCAACGCGCGGCGGAGATCGATTGGCCGCGCTTTGCAGGCATCACCAGCCTTGGCGTGACGGCCGGCGCCTCGGCCCCCGAGGTCTTAGTGGAGGAAATCCTCGATGCGTTCGCGGAGCGTTATACATTGCATGTCGAGACCGTGACATCCGCCCAGGAAGACGTGTTCTTTCCCCTGCCCCGCGCCCTGCGCCCCGACGCGGCGGAATAGAGCGTGGCTGTCTATACTGACGTCTCGGCCACAAGCCTCGCCGAATTCCTTGAGCGCTACGACATCGGCACGCTGGAATCGTTCCACGGCATCGCTGAGGGCGTGGAGAACTCCAACTTTCTCCTGCAAACCAGCCGCGGTACTTTCATTCTCACCTTGTATGAGAAGCGTGTGGACCCGGCGGACCTGCCGTTCTTCATCGGCCTGATGCAGCATCTCGCCGCCCGCGGCCTGTCCTGCCCCGAGCCGGTGGCCGCACGCGACGGCGCCATGCTCGGCGAGCTGGCCGGCCGGCCGGCGGCGATCGTCACCTTCCTGCGCGGGGTTTCCGTGCGCCGTCCAACTGCCGCTCATTGCGGGCAATTGGGCGAAGCGCTGGCGAAGCTGCATCTGGCCGGCGCGGATTTCGCGCTGAAGCGGCCGAACGCGCTTTCCGTCGCCGGCTGGCGCCCGCTGTTCGAAGCCGCGCGCGAACGGGCAGACGAGGTCGTGCCGGGCCTGGCGGACACCATCGCCGCCGAGCTTGCGGAGCTGGAGGGCGCGTGGCCGCGCGGTCTGCCCGCCGGCGTCATCCATGCCGATCTGTTTCCGGACAACGCCTTTTTCCTCGACGAACGGCTTTCCGGCATCATCGATTTCTATTTCGCCTGTACCGATCTTTATGCCTACGACGTGGCGGTGTGCCTGAACGCCTGGTGCTTCGAACAGGATGGCGCTTTCAACGCGACCAAGGGCCGGGCGCTTCTTGCCGGCTATCAGGCAGCGCGCGAGCTGACCGCCGGCGAGGTGGAGGCCCTGCCCCGCCTCGCGCGCGGTGCGGCCTTGCGCTTTCTGCTGACGCGTCTCGTGGACTGGCTGAACGTGCCCGAGGGCGCCCTGGTGCGCCCCAAGGACCCGCTGGAATATCTGCGCAAGCTGCGCTTCCATCGCGCCGTGCATACCGCACGCGACTATGGACTGGCCGCATGAGCGCCCGAATCGAGATCTGGACCGACGGCGCCTGCTCCGGCAATCCCGGCCCCGGCGGTTGGGGGGCGGTTCTGCGCTCCGGGCCGCACGAGAAGGAACTCTCCGGCGGCGAGCCGCACACCACCAACAACCGCATGGAGCTGATGGCCGCCATCAGCGCGCTGGAAGCGCTGAAGAAGCCGAGCGCGGTGGATCTTCACACCGACAGCGAATATTTGCGCAACGGCGTGACCAAATGGGTCGCCGGCTGGCGCCGCAACGGCTGGCGGACCGCCGACAAAAAGCCGGTGAAGAACCAGGATCTTTGGGAGCGCCTCGACGCCGCTCTCGGACGCCACGAGATCGCGTGGCATTGGGTCAAGGGCCACGCGGGCAACGAGCTGAACGAGCGCGCGGACCAGCTCGCGCGCGACGGCATGGCGCCGTTCAAGGCCGGCGGGATGGCGCGGGTGGAGGTGGGTTAGCCTCGGCCCTGGCGAATTCATCCAAACGCGGCCGCGTATTCCCCCTCCTTGAACCCGACGATCAGGCGGCCGCCCAGATCCAGCACCGGGCGCTTGATCATGGAGGGCTGCGCCAGCATCAGGGCGATCGCCTTGGCTTCGTCGAGCCCCTCCTTCTCGGGATCGGGAAGTTTTCGAAAGGTGGTGCCGGCGCGGTTCAGCAGCACCTGCCAGCCGAGCGCATGGACCCAGGATTCCAACTGGTCACGGCCGATGCCCTGGGTTTTGTAATCGTGAAAATCGTAAGCGATCCCATGGGCCTCGAGCCAGGCGCGCGCCTTTTTCATGGTGTCGCAATTCTTGATGCCATAGATCGTCGCCGTCGCCATGGGCCTGCCCCCGCTGCTGATCGGCGTGCGCTATAGCATTTCCGATCCCGTCGGCGCACCGGGCCCGTTTGCCGGGTGCCACCCTTTTCTGCCGAGCCACTCCAGGCAGGGAGCGAGACAATAATTAATTAAATCGCATTTTTAATTATTGATGTGGAATTTTAGAATCCTTATGCTTTTACGAGGCGCGGCTGGGTCCGTGCGGCGCGAAGCACGCAAACGCAGCAGACATCGTGAGATGGAAAATCCATGCTACCAAATGGATATCTGCCCCATCGAACGCCGGAGTGGCCTGTCATGACCAGCCCCGGGCACATCGTCCGCCACTCGCTGCATGAAACCCTCGTGGCGCCTTTGCGCGACATGATCCTGGAAGGCGCATTGAGGCCCGGCGAGAAAGTGCCGGAAGAGCAGCTGTGCGCGCATTTCGGTGTCTCCCGCACGCCCATCCGCGAGGCGCTGAAAGTGCTCGCGGCGGAAGGGGTGCTGCAGATCCTGCCCCATCGCGGCGCCATCGTCGCGCGCATCACCGAGGAGCAGGTGGAGGAACTCTTTCCCATCATGGCGTCGCTTGAAGCGCTGGCCGGCTCCCTCGCCTGCCGCAATGCCACCGACGCGCAGATCGCCAAGGTGCGGGCGCTGCACGACCAGATGATGGCCTATTACAAGGCCGGCGACGAACCCGCCTATCTCAAGCAGAACCGTCTGATCCATGACGCCACGTTCGAACTGGCGGGCAATGCCACGCTCGCGTCCTTCTATCATCAGGTGCTGACCCGCATTCATGCGTGCCGCTTTGTCATGCGCAAAAGCCCGGCGCATTGGCAGCAGGCGGTCGCGGAGCACGAGCAGATGATCGCGGCGCTGGAAGCGCGTGATGGGCCACGCCTGTCCAAATTGCTGGAAGACCACGTGACCGGAACCACCGTGGGCATCGCGTGCGAATTCATTGCACGGGCCACCGCCACGGAGAACGCCGCGCGCCGCGAAGCAGCCGGCGGTGGCGCAGCACGCGCCGGAGCGCTTCCAGACACCACACGCCCCACCCCCGCGCGGCGCGCCGGCCGCCCGCGGAAAGTCCCCGCCGAATAGACGAGGCGCCTCACACCGGCGCGTCGTGCATCGCATAACTGTAATTATTGATTAGATTTCGGGAGACCCCATCGTGAGCACACCCAAACGACCCACCCCCATGCGGGATACCGCCGAGCGGCCCGCAGCGGAGGGACAGACGGCGCGCCGCCCCCTGCCGCTGCAAGGCGTGCGGGTGCTCGACGTCAGCCAGGTCATGGCGGGCCCCTATGCCAGCATGCTGCTGGGCGATCTCGGCGCCGACGTCATCAAGGTGGAACCGCCCGGCACGGGGGACCAGACCCGCAGCGCCATGGGGTTCAAGATGAAGGGGCCCGACAGCATGGGCTTCCTCAACATGAACCGGAACAAGCGCTCCATCGCCCTCAATCTGAAGAGCGATGCCGGGCGCGAACTGTTCTACAAGCTGGTCGAGACCGCCGACATTCTCATCGAGAATTATCGTCCTGGCGTGATGAAGAAGCTCAAATGCGATTATGAGAGCCTGAAGGCGATCAACCCGCGCCTGGTCTATGCCTCCATCTCCGGCTTCGGCCAGACCGGCCCCTGGGCGATGCGGCCGGGCTTCGACCTGATGGCGCAGGCCATGTCGGGCGTCATGAGCGTCACCGGCCATCCCGGCGGCCCGCCGGTGAAGGCGGGCGTGCCGGTGGCAGACATCGGCTGCGGCCTGTTTGCGGTCTATGCGGTGCTCGGCGCCTATATCGGCTGCACCCATACGGGCGAAGGGCAATATATCGACGCATCCCTGTTCGAGGCGGCCCTCGCCTTCTCGGTGTGGGATACCAGCGAATATTGGGGCACCGGCAAGGAGCCCACCCCGCTCGGCACCGCCAACCGCATGAGCGCGCCCTATCAGGCGGTGCGGTCCAAGGACGGCTATTTCGTCATGGGCGCCACCAACCAGAAGCTCTACCGCTCCCTGTGCGAAAATCTCGGCCGGCCGGAATTGATCGACGATCCGCGCTTCCACACCATTTCCGCCCGGCTCGCCAATCGCGAAGCGCTGATCGAGGAATTGGAGAAGGTGTTCGTCACCCGCACCTCGGAAGAATGGGTGGACAGCCTTCTGGCGGTGGGCATTCCCGCCGGCCCCATGTATTCCTATCCCCAGGCCTTCGAGAGCGCACACGGCCAGCATCGCAACATGCGCATGGACGTGCCGCACCCCATCGAGGGGACGGTGCCCAATATCGGCTTTGCCGTGAAGCTCCAGGGCACGCCCCAGCAGGTGCGGCTGCATCCCCCGCTGCTTGGCGAGCACACTGAGGCTATTCTCGGCGAATTGGGCGTCGTCGGTGAAGCGGTGGACGCCCTGCGCACGGGAGGAGCCTTCGAGCCATGAACGATACCCTGACCGACACGGCCCCACCCGCCGCCGACACCGGCATGGTGCGTGTGGAGATCGACGGGCCCGTCGCCCGCGTCACCATCGACCGCCCCCATGCTCACAATGCCATGACCTGGCGGATGTATGAGGAATTGGCGCAGGCCTGCGCCCTGCTCGCCACCAAGGCCGACACCGTGCGCGTGGCGGTGCTGCGCGGGGCCGGGGGCAAGGCCTTCGTGGCCGGCACCGCCATCGATCAGTTCCGCGCCTTCGTCGACGGCGAAGACGGCATCGCCTATGAGGCGAAGATGGAAGGGTTCATCGGCGCGCTGGAGCGCCTGCCCATGCCCACCATCTGCGTCGTCGAAGGCCTTGCGGTGGGCGGTGGCATGGTGATTGCCAACGTCTGCGATTTCCGCGTGGCAACGCCCGGCGCGCGATTCGGCATTCCCATCGCCCGCACGCTGGGAAATTGCCTTTCAGCGGCGAACTTGCGCCGTCTGACCCAGGCACTGGGACTGCCCACCGTGAAGCGCATGCTGCTTTCAGCCGAACTGATGCCGGCCGAAAGCCTGCCCACCGGCTATGTGAGCGTGGTCGTGCCCGAGGCACTCGACGCGCATTTGGACGAGATGTGCGCGCGCATCGCCTCCCAGGCGCCGGTCACCATGCGCGTCACCAAGGAAGCCCTGCGCCGCCTCGGCGACGATCTCGACCCCGAGGACGGGGATCTGGTGCGGGCGGCCTATGGAAGCCATGATTTCCATGAGGGCGTGGACGCTTTCACTTCCAAACGTCCCCCGCTCTGGCGCGGCGTATAGCGCCGCACCTTCGTCTAAAGCTCGGAACACAGAAACTGCCCGGCACATCGCCGGGCAATTTTTTAGTAACATCCGCTCAGCGCAGGACATCCAGCGTGGTCGCCGGGGTTTCGATGGAGAACATCTTTATCGCCTTGGCATCGAGATCGGCTTTGGTGAGGTCGAGCATCTGGGTCTGGCTGTTCTGGTAGGTGCGCAGGAAGAAGCGCTTCGTCTTCAGATCGGACACGGCGCTCCATTCCGTGGTCTCGAGGCCGGCAACGCCGCCGCCCGCCTGGCTGTCAGCCGCGGTCCGCACGACGCCCGGCGCGATGTCGAACGTATTCAGCAGGTGGAACGCAAGATCCACGGCATCCGAACTCTTGGCGAGTGGAGGTGCGGCGCGGGTATATTGGAACGCCCGCACGAAGCGCGAGGGCGACGACACATCACCCGGCAGGCCAACGGCACCCGAGCCCGTGCTCGGCGGGGCGATCGTGAGCCCGCCGATGGTGATCGGCTTGGGATCATAAGCGGAAAGGTTCAGGTAATTGCCGAGATTGGAGATGTGCCACTCGAAATTTGGCGCATTGGTGAGCACGCCGGTCGGGTTGTCGTGCATGTGAAGCACGCCGCCGATATATTCGATCACTAGGCTTTTCCCGCCTGCATCGTGCAGCGTCACATGCAGCGGCGCCGGCATTTTCAGCACCGATTGCAGAGCTTTGTTCACTTTAATCTTAGGCAGTCCAGCCTTGACTTCTTCCACCGTGGCAAAGTTAGTCAGCAGATAGAGGAGCAATTCGTAGGACGCGATCGAGTTCTTGGCATCGGCCGGCGCAACCTCCTGATAATCGGCAAGCCCCGGCAGATAGAGCATGCCGCCGGCAAGACCCGCCTCGTTGAGGCCGTCCACCAGCACCGGGAGGCCGAGCCCATTGAGGCCGACGGCGCCATATTTCGTGGTCCACGGCAGGCCCGCATTAGCGGTCCCGTCCGGCGCGGTGCCGACAAGGGCGAGCTTGCGCGGCACCACCGTGAATTGCGACTGCATGGGCAGACCGAATTCCATCGTGCGTCCATAGACGAAGCCGCCGTCATTTGAATGCAGCAGGAAAGAGGTGCAGGCATTCGCCTGCTGCATTGGCAGCGCAACAGCCGTCATCATCGCAAATGCAGCGGCAGTCGATCGGGCGAAGCGTGAAAGCATGAGCAGCCCCCCTAGGTGCGGTCGGTTCCCCGCAATTGAAGCTTAGGCTTGTCGGCGGCACCTGCCCAGGGTCCGAAGAACGCTGTTGCTGCCGAAGTGAACCAATTCTTTGCGCAGCCCCCAACCTCAGCAATTTTCGGAAATAGGAGGCTGAGTGATTCTTTTTCAGCGTGCCAAGAGTTTCACATTTACGTTTGATCAATCGTGTTGGTACAGAAATCCCGCAGAATTTGAATAGGGAGGCATCCGAAGACTAGACCTTTTACGGTAGTCTGGCACCCACTTCTGCGATAAGCTGCCGCTCGGCAAGAGGTGGTATGCCGATGTCGCTCTGCGCCCGATCCAGATGCGGAAATATCGATGGCATAAAGGGTTGCGGCGGGACCGAAGGAAGCGAAAACGCGAAGATTACCTGACGCCAAGTCTCAGGATCGGGATCCTTAACCTGCGTCTTCGCGGCATCTGCGGGGCGGCTTCTCTTCTGGGTGGCACGCATAAATCCCATCTCACCATTTTAACGCGAAATTCGACGAAGACTTGCGGTTGTCAATGAGATGAGGCAATAAAGCAGCACTCAAGAATAAGGACGACTTCATTGACCGACGAATCCAACTCCGCCTTGAATGCAATATATGTGGAGCTCGCTGCAGAGATCGTGGCGGCCTACGTCAGCAATAATTCGGTGGCGGCGAGCGAGATCGCGAGCCTGATCGAAACCGTCCACACCTCCATCTCTAACCTCACGCAAACCGCCAAAGAACCCGAGGTGGTGCCGCTGACTCCCGCCGTCAGCGTGCGTAAATCGGTGACCCCCGATTACATTATTTGCCTGGAAGACGGAAAGCAGTTCAAGTCGCTGAAGCGCCATCTGCGCACGCGTTACGACCTGACTCCCGAAGAGTACCGCGCGAAATGGGGCCTGCCGAGCGACTATCCCATGGTTGCTCCCAACTATGCTGCTGCCCGGTCTGAATTGGCGAAGGCTTCCGGCCTCGGCCAGTTGCGCAAGACCGCCGCTGCCGCGCCCGTGGCTACCAAGCCTGCCGCAAAGCGTCGCGCGCCCGCCAAGAAGAGCTGAAGTCTTCTTATTCCAAAAAGACGGCGCGGGCCGCGAGGCCCGCGCCGTCTTTTATTTGTCAGGTGCGACCCCGCAAGTCGAGCACTGGATCGCGCGAAAGCTTTCTCTATACGACTTCCAGGTTCAACGGCGGGATGCCGATCGCGTCGGCAGTTCGGCGGTGCCCTGCGCAGATGTTCGCACCAGCCTCAGGCGATGGACCCGCTCCGCATTCGCCGACTTCAATTCCTCAGGACAGTTCCCGGCTCTGCATGGGGTCGTCGCGCACGGGCGCGGGATCATCCAATGGTTCCGGCTCGGGGAAAGGGTCGCGCCGCGGTTCGCGGCTCGGATCGTCGTCCGGCAAGGGCGGCAGATCGGGGCCGGGATCGGGCACGTCGTCGGGATCGCCGATCGGATCGATCGGCGGCACGGGCGGGCCAGGGGGCCGGACCGGGTCCGGGTTGCCGGGAAACGGCCCTGCGTACGGGCCGGAGCCGCGCGGAGGGCTTGGGCCGCGCTCCAGGGATTGCATGGACTATCCTTCCGCATGTTGAACGGAAGAAACCCTCGCCGCACAGATGCAGTTCCCCTGCGTGTCGGCGTGGGCACAATGACCCCTGAAAAGAAAAGTGCCGGACCTCGTGAGAGGCCCGGCAAGTATCGCCGCAGAGCGGCGAACCTTCCAGAGGGGAACAGCTGCTGCACCGCACAGGATGCAAGCAGTGCAACGTCAAAGTGCCCCTTCCTTGGGCAATTTGCAATGCAAAATGATCGCATGTCAGGCATGTGCCTAACGCTGGGCTAAAGCGCGCCCAAGCCGCGTGCACAGGCCCCAAACGTCACAAATCAGTAATTCCAGCGCTGCGCCTTCGAGATCAGGAAGTCGCGAAACACCTGGATGCGCGCCACCGAGCGCATTTCCTGCGCATAGGTGAAATAAGCCTCGAGTTGAGGCGTTTCCCGATCCGTGAACAATTGCACCAGCGTGGTGGCGTCGTCGGAAAGATAGTCCGGCAAGGTTCCGATGCCGACGCCGCGCTCCACCGCCCGCTTGAGCCCCAGCACGCTATTGACCTCGAACGCCGGTACACGCGGGGCCCCACCCTCGCGCCCGGCATGCTCCAGCCAGTTCAGGCCCTGGAAATAGCTCGGAATCGGACCGCCGAGCAGAAGGATGCGGTGCTTGTCCAACTCGTCCAGCGTGCGCGGATGGCCATGGCGCTTGAGATAATCCGCCGAGGCATAGGCATGAAAATGCACGGTGAAGAGTTTGCGCTGCACCAAATCCGGCTGCACCGGCTGGCGCATGCGAATGGCGACATCCGCTTCGCGCATGGCGAGATCCAGTTCCTCGTCGGTGAGGATGAGCTGGATGCGGATATCGGGGTACAGATCGACGAATTCGCCCACCCGCGCGGTCAGCCAATGGGTGCCGAGGCCCACGGTGGTCGTCACCCGCAGGTCGCCGTTCGGCTTTTCCCGGCTGTCGGTGAGCTGCGCGCGCGCCGATTCCAGCTTCAGGAATACCTCGTGCGCCGTGCGGTAGAGCAGTTCGCCCTGCTCCGTGAGGATCAGGCCGCGCGCATGGCGGTGGAACAGGGGCACTTTCAGCTCCTGCTCCAGAGCCGACACCTGCCGGCTCACGGCGGATTGGGACAGACCGAGGGTCTCACCGGCATGGGTGAAGGAACCCGCTTCGGCAGCGACGTGGAAAACCTTAAGCTTGTCCCAGTCCATGCTTGCGCCCTTACGCTGCTACTCTGCCGCCGCCGAGACCTCGTTGAGCGCAAGGAAGCGCTCCGCTTCCAGGGCCGCCATGCAGCCACGCCCGGCGGCCGTCACCGCCTGGCGATAAACATCGTCGGCGACATCGCCCGCGGCATAAACGCCGGGCACCGAAGTCGCCGTGGAATCCGGAGCGGTCCACACATAGCCGCTTTCCTTAAGCTTCACCTGCCCCTCGACGAGGCTGGTCGCCGGCGCATGGCCGATGGCGATGAACACGCCGTCGGTGCGCAGTTCGGCGACCTTGCCGGTGTGCACGTCGCGCAATTTGACCGCCGTCACGCGCGCGGGATCCTCCTGGCCGACGATTTCTTCGAGCGCGGCGTTCCACACCACGTTCACCTTGGGGTGGGCGAACAGGCGATCCTGCAGGATGCGCTCCGCCCGCAGCCGGTCGCGGCGATGCACCAGCGTGACCTTGGAGGCGAAGTTCGTGAGGAAGAGCGCCTCTTCCACCGCCGTGTTGCCGCCACCCACCACCACCACTTCCTTGCCGCGATAGAAGAAGCCGTCGCAGGTGGCGCAGGCGGAAACGCCAAGTCCGCGATAGGTCTCCTCGGAGGCGATGCCGAGCCAGCGCGCCTGAGCACCGGTGGCGAGAATCACCGTCTCGGCCACATAGACCGCGCCCGCTTCGGTCACGAGGCGGAACGGGCGGTGCGAGAGATCGAGGCTGGAGACGTGGTCGGAGACGATGCGGGTGCCCACATGCTCGGCCTGGGCGCGCATCTGCTCCATCAGCCAGGGGCCCTGGATGACGTCGGCGAAGCCCGGATAATTCTCCACGTCGGTGGTGATCGTCAGCTGGCCGCCGGGCTGAATGCCTTCGATGAGCACGGGTTCCAGCATGGCGCGCGCGGCGTAGATGGCAGCGGTGTATCCAGCCGGGCCGGATCCGATGATGACGACCTTCACATGTTGGGCGGATGCGTGATGGGCGGGCATGACAACCTCGAACCAGGAGCAGTCCCTCCGCTTGCGAGGGCTGCAAGGGCCAAGACCGCCTCTTCCTGCGCCTTCCGTGGCGCGAGCTATGCGTGAATGTAAGGACAGCCGCGCTGTCCCACAAGGCGCTGCCTGCACTCGAATAGGGTTCAGGGTCGATGTCCCCAGCCGACTGGCGAAATATTATTTCGTTGCGTGGGCGCGCGGCTTCACTAAGGTGCGGCGCACATGCCCTAAGGAGTGATCCCTTGACCTCTCATCTCGACGCCGTGGACTGGAAAATCCTGGCCGAGCTGCAACGAGACGGGCGCATGACCAACGTGGAGCTGTCCCGTCGCGTGGGGATTTCCGCCCCGCCGTGCCTGCGTCGCGTGCGCGGCCTGGAGGAAGAGGGGATCATCCAGGGCTACCGTGCGCTGCTGGACGAAAAGCGCCTCGGCTACGATTTGATGGGCTTCGCCATGGTGCATCTCATCAGCCAGGCGGAGGTGGATCTTTCCGCATTCCAGGACCGAATCGACAATTGGCCACTGGTGCGCGGCGCCTGGATGCTCTCGGGCGACGTGGATTTTCTGATGCTGTGCGTCGCGCCGGACCTGCGCACGTTCCAGAATTTCGTGCTCGAGATTACCGCGGCGCCCAACGTGCGCAACGTGAAGACCGCGCTCACCCTGAAGCAGGCGAAGAACGCACCCATCGTGCCGCTTGAAACGATCGAGATGCCGGAATGACGCCGCTCCGGTTCTGAGAGCGCGGCGCTTGCCCTAAGCTTGGTCTCCGCCTCTCCCGCGCAAGCGGGAGAGGAACACGCCATGCAAAGAACCTTTGTCGCGAAAGGTAAAGCCCTCACCGGCTTGCGGGGAGGGCTGAAAGGCAGTCGCCACTTCGACGCGGATGCCGCTCAGATCCAGCGCACCGAGACGATTTCGAACGAGCGGGCCCCCTTGGGCGTCACGACTTCGACGGACGCGCCCTTCTGCTTGCCGATGAGCGCGCGTGCCACGGGCGAGGAAATGGAGATGCGGCCGGCCTTGGCGTCGGCTTCATTGTCGCCGACGATCTGCCAGACCTTTTCTTCTTCCGTGTCCTCGTCCACCAGGGTCACGGTGGCACCGAATTTCACGGTCTCGCCGGAGAGCTTGGAGACGTCGATGATGTCGGCGCGAGAGATTTTGTCCTCCAGCTCCGCGATCCGTCCCTCGTTGAGGGATTGCTGCTCCTTCGCCGCGTGATATTCGGCATTTTCCGAAAGGTCGCCATGGGCGCGCGCTTCGGAAATCGCTGCGATAATCCTCGGACGCTCCACCTGCTGACGGTTGCGCAATTCAACTTCCATGGCGGCAAAGCCAGCCTGGGTCATGGGAATCTTGTCCATGGGTCCTTCGTAGAACCTCCTAGAAACGGAGCGACGCAATGGTCGCCCGCCGGTGGGGATGCCCCCATCCGGCGCTGAATATGATACCGCAAGCGCGCGACGAACACCGTCTCGGTTTACGGCGCGCTCTCAAGCAGTCACGCCAATCGCGCGCGCGGGCCTTTTGTCCCGCACGTTCGAAAGGGCTGAGCCCTCAGGATACGAACGCTTTGTCCGCGTCCTTAGATGCACCGACGCCGAAATAGCTTTGCAACGCACGCACCTGGAGATCGCCGCCCACATAGGCCTTGACCCCCTGCGCCGCCGCAACGGCTCCTGATAGCGTGGTGTAATACGGCACTTTGTGCAAGAGGGCCGACCGGCGCAACGAACGGCTGTCCGCCAGCGCCTGTGCACCCTCCGTGGTGTTGAACACCAGTTGCACCTCGCCGTTCTTGATGGCGTCCACGATATGCGGGCGGCCCTCAAGCACCTTGTTGATCTTGCCGGCGATAATGCCGTGCTCTTCCAGATAGCGCTGGGTGCCCGAGGTCGCGATGACCCGGAAGCCCAGATCCTGCAGAAGCTTCACGGTGGGCAGAATGCGTTCCTTGTCGCTCTCCTTCACGGAAACGAACACCGTGCCCGCCTTCGGCACCTTCGTGCCGCCGCCGATCTGGCTCTTGGCAAAGGCGACCCCATAATCGGTGTCCAGGCCCATCACCTCGCCGGTGGAGCGCATCTCCGGGCCCAGCACCGTGTCGACGCCGGGGAAGCGCGCGAACGGGAACACCGCTTCCTTGACCGCGATGTGGTTCACGTTCTGCTTCACCAGGTCGAAGCTCGAAAGCTTCTCTCCGGCCATCACGCGCGCGGCGATCTTGGCGATCGGAACGCCGATCACCTTGGCAACGAAGGGCACCGTGCGCGAGGCGCGCGGATTGACTTCGAGCACATAGATGTCGTTGCCCTTCAGGGCGTACTGCACGTTCATCAGCCCGACCACGCCGAGCGCCAGCGCCAGGGCGGAGGTTTCCTCCTCCAGCCGGGCGATCATTTCCTGCGAGAGGGAATGGGGCGGAAGCGAGCACGCGCTGTCGCCGGAATGAATGCCAGCTTCCTCGATATGCTCCATGATGCCGGCGACGAACACCGCCTTGCCGTCGCACAGCGCATCCACGTCCACCTCGATGGCGTCCGAGAGATAGCGGTCGAACAGCAGCGGGTTCTTGCCCAGCACCGTGTTGATCTGCCCGGTCTTGTCGTTCGGGTAACGCGCCTTCACATCCTGCGGCACGAGGCCGGGAAGGGTCTCCAGCAGATAATCGCCGAGCTGGCCTTCCTCGCGGATGATCTGCATCGCGCGCCCGCCGAGCACGTAGGACGGCCGCACCACCAGCGGGAAGCCGAGCTGGGCGGCGACGATGCGGGCCTGCTCCACCGAATAGGCGATGCCGTTGTCCGGCTGGCGCAGCTTCAGCTGGTTCAGCAGGCGCTTGAAGCGGTCGCGGTCCTCGGCGAGGTCGATGGCATCGGGCGAGGTGCCGAGGATGGGCACGTTCGCCTGCTCCAGTGCGTGGGCAAGTTTCAGCGGGGTCTGGCCGCCGAACTGAACGATCACGCCCACGAGCGTGCCGGTGGTGCGCTCCCGGTCGATGAGTTCCAGCACGTCCTCGGCCGTCAGCGGCTCGAAATAGAGCCGGTCCGAGGTGTCGTAGTCGGTCGAGACGGTCTCGGGATTGCAATTGACCATGATGGCTTCATAGCCGGCTTCCTTCAGCGCGAAGGCGGCATGGCAGCAGCAATAGTCGAACTCGATCCCCTGCCCGATGCGGTTCGGACCGCCGCCCAGGATGACCACTTTGCGCGCCTCGGAGGGGCGCGCCTCGTCGGCGGGCGCCGCGCCGAAGGGGCGCTCGTAGGAGGAATACATATAAGCGGTGGGCGAAGCGAACTCCGCCGCGCAGGTGTCGATGCGCTTGTAGACCGGGCGCACGTCGAGCGCCTGACGGCGCGCACGCACATCCCCTTCCCCGATGCCGGCGAGGCTTGCGAGGCGGGCGTCCGAGAAGCCCATGCTCTTCAGCCCGCGCAGCGCGCCGGGGGTGGTGGGCAGGCCGAACTGGCGGACCTTGTTCTCGGCCTCCACGATGCCGCGGATCTCGGCCAGGAACCAGGGGTCGATCTTGCAGGCGGAATGGATCTGGTCGTCGCTCATGCCGAGGCGCATGGCCTGGGCCACGTAGAGCAGGCGCTCCGGCGTCGGCGTGCCGAGCGCGGCGCGCACGGCGTTCTTGTCGTCGCCATGGCCGAGCCCGCCGATCTCGATCTCGTCGAGCCCGGTGAGGCCGGTTTCCAGCGAGCGCAAGGCCTTCTGCAGGCTTTCCTGGAAGGTGCGGCCGATGGCCATCGCCTCGCCCACCGACTTCATGGAGGTGGTGAGCGTGGTGTCGGCGCCGGGGAACTTCTCGAACGCGAAGCGCGGGATCTTGGTGACCACGTAGTCGATGGTCGGCTCGAACGAGGCCGGGGTGGCGCCGCCGGTGATGTCGTTCTCGATCTCGTCCAGCGTGTAGCCGACAGCGAGACGCGCAGCGACCTTGGCGATGGGGAAGCCGGTGGCCTTGGAGGCCAGCGCCGAGGAGCGCGACACGCGCGGGTTCATCTCGATCACGATCATGCGGCCGGTCTGCGGGTCGATCGCGAACTGAACGTTCGAGCCGCCGGTCTCCACGCCGATCTCGCGCAGCACCGCAAGCGATGCGTCGCGCATGATCTGGTATTCCTTGTCGGTCAGCGTCAGCGCCGGCGCCACGGTGATGGAATCGCCGGTGTGCACGCCCATCGGATCAATGTTCTCGATGGAGCAGATGATGATGCAATTGTCCGCCTTGTCGCGGACAACCTCCATCTCATATTCCTTCCAGCCGAGCACGCTCTCCTCGATGAGCACCTCGCTGGTGGGCGAGGCATCGATGCCGCGCTCGACGATCTCGATGAATTCCGCCTTGTTGTAGGCGATGCCGCCGCCGGTGCCGCCCATGGTGAAGGAGGGGCGGATGATGGCCGGCAGGCCGACGATATCGAGCGCGTCCAGCGCCTGGGCCAGGGTCTTGATCTGGCGCGAGGTGGGCGTGTCGAGGCCGATCTTGGTCATGGCCTCGCGGAACAGCTCGCGGTCCTCGGCCTTGTCGATGGCCTCGGCTGTGGCGCCGATCATCTCCACATCGAACTTCTCGAGCGTGCCCATGCGCTTGAGCGACAGGGCGCAATTCAGCGCCGTCTGGCCGCCCATGGTGGGCAGGAGCGCGAATCCGCCGGGGCGGACATAGCGCTCCTTCTCGATGATCTTCGCTACGATCTCCGGCGTGATCGGTTCGATATAGGTGGCGTCCGCCATGTCCGGATCGGTCATGATGGTCGCCGGATTGGAGTTCACCAGGACGACCCGGTAGCCCTCTTCCTTCAGCGCCTTGCAGGCCTGGGTGCCGGAATAATCGAACTCGCAGGCCTGACCGATGACGATGGGGCCGGCGCCGATGATGAGGATGGTTTCGAGGTCAGTGCGTTTCGGCATGTCTCGCGGGCGCTCAGCGGGCGCAAAAAAAGGGCCGCGGGAAGCGCGCCCCTGATGAATGGAAACCGTCGCGAATGACGGCAGACGCTGCGCAGGGCGTTGAATTATCTCTTCCCGACGCGCTATTGGGCTTCCTTAGACCATATTTGGACGCGACGGAAGACGCCTCCATGGCCCCATGTTCCGGAGTCCGCAGTCCCGTGCCCCTCCCCTTCGGCCATATCTTATCGCATTACCGTCCCCTATTGATCCAGCTCGCGACCTTCCTCGGGGTGGGGTTCACCGCGCTGTTCTTTCACTTCCTGGTTCTGAGCGCGCTGGTGGAATGGGAGGTGGTGGGCCCGGTCTCCGCCTCGCTGGTGGGATTCGTGGTGGGCAGCTGCGTGACCTATACGCTCAACAGCCGCTTCACCTTCAAGTCCACCCGCTCCCATGCCGGCGCCATGCCGCGCTATTTCGCAGTGGCGGGCGTGGCCTTCGTGCTGAACGGGGTGCTGATGGACGTGTTCGTCCATCGCCTCGGCGTCTTCTATCTGCTGGCCCAGTTTCTCACGAGCGCGCTGGTGCTGTGCTGGACCTTCACCGGCTACCGGGTCTGGGCGTTCGCCGAGAAGCGGCCGCGGCGGCACGAGACGCCCTGATTCTCCGTCAGCGCGTTGCGAGGAACGCCATGCGCGCCTGATTGTGCCCCACGTTCGGCCGATGGCGCGCGGCGGCGAATCCCGCCGCTTTCAGCATGGCCAGCACATCGGCTTCCTCATAGGTGGCGAGCCCGAGATCAGCTCGCAGCTTGCGATAGGGCGAAACCGCCGTACGGGCGAGCCCCAGCACAGCCGCGAAGAAGAAGCCGTCGCGCGCGGCAAAGGACAGGAGCGCCGCCGCATCGCGCGCCGCGCCGACGCCGGGGGGAATCACATCCGCCAGCAGCAGCCGGCCGCCGGGCGCCAGAAGGCGATGAAACAGCTTCAACAGCCCTTCGAGCTGGGCACGGGAGAGATATTGCGCCAGCGAATTGACGATCACGAGATCGAAGCTGCCGTCGGGCAGCGCCTCGACCTCCTCGATTGCGCGCACGGAAATGGCGGGCTCGGCTGAAAAGCGGGCCTTCAGCTTTTCGCGCACGCTCGGCGCTGCGTCGCTCAAGGTGAGATGGGCGCAGATCCGCGCCATCGCCTGCGCCGCAAGCGCCTCGCCGCAGCCATAGTCCAGCACCCGCGCCCCCGAGCCAGGCACGAAGCGCGCGAGATCTGCCGCGAGCCGTTCATAATGAACGCGCTTATGGCGCTCGTTCACATAAATGGCGTTGGCACCGTCCCAGAACGAAACCCAATCCATGCGCCACTCCTACGCCATGCGCTGCCCCCGGGCCCGGCCACGCGAAGCCCTGTGCGATCCGCTTCGCCGGTCATGGTGCCCCGGCGCACCGCAAAATGCACGGCGGGTGGCGTCACGGCGTTGTGATTTTGCATTCATAATGCATGAAAACACGCCAGCTGCCTGAAGAGTGTGCATTCGTGGGTGTGCCTATTTGTGGGACATCCGCCTCACGAACGCGAACTGCCTTGCGCTGCAACATTTTTTCCGGCTGGCACAGCGGTTGCCTATGGACTGGCGGCAGACAGGAGACGCCATGTCATCACCAAAAGTGCAATTGCGCCTTAACGGCATCCGCAAGAGCTTTCCCGGCAAGCAGGGTCCCACCCAGGTGCTCGACGGCTTGACGTTCGATATCCACGAGCGCGATTTCGTCAGCATCATCGGCCCCAGCGGCTGCGGCAAGACCACGGTTTTCAACATCATCGCCGGCCTCGTCGACCCTGACGAGGGAACGCTGATGTATCGCGGCCAGGAAGTGGACAGCCTGCGCGGCCGGGTCGGCTACATGATGCAGAAGGACCTGCTCTTCCCCTGGCGCACGGTTCTCGACAACGTCCTGCTCGGGCTGGAGACCAAGGGCGTGGACCCGCGCCAAGCCATGGACACGGCGCGCGAATATCTCTCCACGTTCGGCCTGTCGGGCTTTGAGAATGCCTATCCCAAGATGCTCTCGGGCGGCATGCGCCAGCGCGTGGCGCTGATCCGCACCCTGGTGCTCGATCCCGACATCCTGCTGCTGGACGAGCCCTTCTCCGCGCTCGACTACCAGACCCGCCTCTATCTGGAAGGCATCCTGATGGAAGCGGTGGAGACCTTCCACAAGACCGTGATCCTCGTCACCCACGACATCGACGAGGCGGTCGCGCTCTCCAAGCGCGTGGTGGTGCTCAGCCAGCGCCCGGCCCGGGTGAAGGCGGTGCACGATATCGCACTCAACGAACATTCCCCCATCGCCGCACGCAGCGATCCCCGCTTCTCCAGCTACTTCCACACGCTGTGCGCGGAACTCGACATCCAGACCAGGGCGAGCGCATGACTGAAATGGCTCAACTCGCAAAAACCGGCGCCCGCAGGCACCTGCGCACCGCCAAGCGCCGCAACGTTTTTGATTCCACCGCCGGTCGCAGCGCGCTGCAGATCCTCGCGGTCGTCGGCTTCTTCCTGCTGTGGGAGCTGGCCGTTCGCATGGGGTGGCTGAATGCCTTCCTGGTCGGGCAACCGAGCGGCATCCTGCACGTGCTCGTCGCCATGATCATGGACGGTTCGCTGTTCGTCGATACCGGCTACACTGTGTTCGAGGCAATCCTCGGTTTTGCCTTCGGCACCGTGATCGGCTCGGTGATCGGGCTGACGCTCTGGTACTCGGCCTTCGTCGCCCGCCTGGTGGAGCCGTTCATCGCGGCCATCAATTCGGTGCCGAAGATCGCCTTGGCGCCGATCATCATCCTGTGGTTCGGCACCGGACTGACCTCCAAGGTGGCGCTCGCGATCTCGCTCACCTCGATCGTCGCGCTCATCACCGCCTACCAGGCGGCGAAGGATGCGGACAAGGATCTGCAGGCGCTTCTGTTCTCCATGGGCGCCAACAAGCACCAGATCTTCAAGCGGGTGATCGCGCCTTCCACGCTTCCGGCGATCATCGCCACCTTCCGCATCAATATCGGCTTCGCGCTGGTGGGTGCTGTGGTGGGCGAATTCATCTCCTCCCAGCATGGCCTCGGCCATGTGATCTATGTTGCCTCGAGCCTTTACGACCTCAATACGGTTTGGGCGGGTCTGTTCACGCTGATGTTGGTCGGCTTCATCTTCTACCACATGGTCGAGATCACCGAGCATCACCTGCTTCCCTGGAAGCAGCAGATCGGCGGCACCCAGATCAACGTTTGACCTCTTATTTCCGGAGATATGTTCCCATGACGTTCCTGCCAAAACTGGGCGCCTTTTCCCTCGCCCTGGCACTTTCCTCCGCCGCGCTCGCCCCGGCCTCCGCCGTGGAGATGAAAAAGGCGACCATCTCGCAGGCCTTCCAGTCGATGCTCTATCTGCCGCTCTATGTGGCGATGGACGAAGGCTTCTTTGAAAAGCAGGGCCTCGATCTCACCAAGGAAAGCGCCGGCTCCGGCTCCGTCGCCCTGTCCGCGGTGATCTCGAAGAGCGCGCAATTCTCCCTGCACGGTCCGGAATGGACGGCCATCGCCGCCTCCAAGGGCGCCCCGGTGAACACCATCGCCAATGTGGTGAACGGCGCCGCCGTGTGGATCGCCGCCACGCCCGACTTCAAGTTCGACAGCGTCAAGGACCTGAAGGGCCAGAAGATCGTCACCGGCCTGATGCCCACCACCAGCACCTCGCTGTTCATCAAGCTGCTGAAGGAAAACGGCATGGATGCCAATAAGGACGTGGAGATGATCCAAGTCCCGCTCGGCACCGAGCCCGGCCCGTTCGTCGCCGGCCAGGCCAAGGTCGCGGTCATGTACGAGCCCGGCCTCGACCAGGTGGTGGCCAAGGGCATGAAGGTCGTGCTCGGCTTTCCCAAGCTCTATGGCCCCTATGCCTTCTCCACCATCACGGCCCGTGCCGACGTGGACCCCGACCTCGCCCAGCGCCTGACCAACGGCCTGGAAATGGCCGTGCGCTTCATGCACAAGAACGAGGCCCGCACCATCGAGATCGCGCAGAAGGAATTCCCCAAGCTCGATCCTGACGTGGTCGCCGCCGCCACCAAGCGCATGCTGGCCGACAACGTCTATCCGACCAGCGTGGATATCACCCCGGCCGCGCTGACCCTCGCGCTCGACACGCAGATCGCGCTCGGCAACCTCTCCGCCCAGCCGGACTACAAGACCTTCGTGCCGCGCACCTACATCGACAAGGCCATGTCCATGCCGACGAACTGACGCGCGGACTTAGCGCGCGTCACGGGGCTCCGGCGGGCCTCACCCGACCTTGCCGGAGCCCCACCCTTCACCTCTCCACGCGCGGGCGGTCTTTGCGGGCATAACGCGCCCCTCGACCGGCGCCCGGCCGATGCCGGGCCACCGCTGTCCGGCGCAGGCGCGCCGCCCGGACGATGCGGCCCGTCCGCCTCCCTCCTTCCCGGATCTTCCCATGACCGCCCTCAAGACCAGCGCCGGCGTGCTCGACATCGTGCGCGCCGTGGACGCAGGCGAAGCATTGCCCCAGGATTTGATCGCCGCCAGCCATGCACGCGCCGCCGCTTTGGAAGGCGCGCTTCACGCCTTCGCCCATCTGCCCGCCGCGCCTCCCGCCGCGACGCCGGGCAGCGGGCCGCTTACCGGCGTCGCGGTAGGCGTGAAAGACCTCATCGCCACCGCCGACATGCCCACCACCTATGGCTCGGCCATCTATGTGGACCATCAGCCGACGGAAGACGCCTATGTGGTCGGCCGTCTGAAGGATCTCGGCGCGACCATTCTCGGCAAGACCGTCACCACCGAATTTGCCTGGCGCGAGCCCGGCCCCACCCGCAATCCGTGGAACCTCGGTCACACGCCGGGCGGCTCGTCCTCCGGCTCGGCGGCCTCCGTCGCCAGCGGCTCGGTCCAGGTGGCGCTCGGCACCCAGACCCTGGGCTCGATCCTGCGCCCCGCCGCCTATTGCGGCGTGGTCGGGCTGAAGCCGAGCTATGGCACCATCGCGCTGAAGGGCGTGCACGACCTCTCCCAGTCGCTGGACCATCTCGGCCTGTTCGCGCGCAGCGTGGACGACGCCGCGTTCGTGCTGAGCTTGCTGGCCGGCGGCCCCGGCGCCGCGCGGCGCACGACCTTCGCGTTCGGCCTCGCGGGCGTTGCGCCCTTCCCGGCGCCCCGCATCGCATGGCTGCGCCCGGCCGGCGCGCCTGCCCTGGAAGACAGCCAGAGCGCGCTCATGGAAATGGCGGCCGCCCGCCTCGCGGGTTCCGGCGCTACGGTGCAGGCGGTGACGCTGCCGGATGCCTTCGCCGAGCTGCCTGTGCTTTCCGCGACCTTGTGCGGCGCCGAGGGCGCGGCGAATTTCGGCGATCTGGTTGCGCGCTTCCCGGACAAGACGTCCGCGCGCCTCCAGGCGCTGGTGGAGCGGGGCGCCGCGATCGCGGCCACCGATTATCTCAAAGCCCGCGCGGCCCAGCTCGGGTTGCGGGCGGAGTTCACGCGTGTGCTGGCGGGCTTCGATGCCGTGCTCACCGCCCCGGCGACCGGCGAAGCGCCGGAGGGTCTTGGAGAAACCGGCGATCCCGGCCTGTGCGTGCCATGGACCACGCTCGGCGTGCCGGCCATCGCGTTGCCGGCCGGCACGGGGCCGCGCGGCCTGCCGCTCGGCATTCAGCTGGTGGCGCCGTTCGGCGAGGATGTGAAGCTGCTGCGCGTGGCCAAATGGTGCGAGACCGCCCTCGCCTATCCCCCCCGGATCGCTCCGGGTTCCTGAGTGCGAGGCAAAGCAAGGGATCGCGCAGGATCGCGCGATCCCTTCATGCGATCATCTGGCCGCTGGGCCGCCTCCTGAAGCCATCATCCGATGGGGCTGTGGGGCTTTCCCGGGCGGGCGCTGCCGGCAGTGGATCAAGATCCGCCGCCGGCAGAGCATTTGAACGAAAGCCGAAGCGCCTTACCGGCCGGCCGCGAAGGCGATGCCTTCCTCGACCTGGTTGATGGCCCGATCCACCAGATCGATCGCCCGGTCGCGATGACCACCCTTGTTCGGCTCGGCCTGGATGAGATTGGCACGCGCCGCGCGCAACGAGGCGAGAGCGGCGTCCATGAAAGGCTGGTTCGCACGCGCCGACGACACCAGCGCGTTCGCGCCGATGGTGCAGGCGATGCCGAGAACGAAGGCGAGGGCAAGGGTACGGCGCGAGGGTCGGCGGTCCGACATCTTCGTCTCCATCATCAGGGTCATGGGCAACCTCCGTACGGGCCGCGCGATGCCGGATTCTGGCACCGCCACGGGCTTTGGGATCTACCAGCGATAATTCACCCAGAACAGGCCGACAATCGGTTTCAGCGCGCGGATATTGGGGTCCGACGACAGGAACGTCTTGGGGCCGGAAACCCTCGCCTGCGCGGCGTTCGAGGCGTCCGCGGTCAGCGCGAACTGCACGCCCAGCCGGCACGGGCCGGGCATGTTGCCGAGCGCGCCCTTCTGCCAGTCCACCACCACGCCGCCGGCATTGCCGCCGAAGCCCTGGATGCGGAACGGACGCCCGTTGGCGCGCTCCACATCGGCCAGCGAGGAGCCGATGCGCACGCCGGCAACGCTCCAGGCGCTCTCCTCGGTGAAGGCGACGCGGGTCGGCACGGTGTAGTCGAGCCCGTCGGCCCAGGCGACATCCACCCGAAGCTTCGGATCGCCCGCGAGCAGAACCGAGCCGGGACCGGTGGACCCATCGGGCTCCTGCACGTCCGCGCGAGTGATCGCCTGCGCGCCGAAATCGGCGACCAGATTGACTTCCGTCGTGGTCGGCGCCCAGGGGCCGCTGCACTGGAACACGCGCGGGCCGGCCGTCGGCGCGGGGATGCCGACCACCGTTTCCGAAACGCTGTCGAACGGCCCGGTCTCGATCACCGTGCCCGTGCCCCAGCTCGGCCCAGGCGCCTGGCACCCGGCCACCACGCCTGCGAGCGCCAATCCCGCCAAGGCAAAGATGGGCCGACTGAGCCCTTCGAAACGCGCCGCCATCCCCGAGCCTCCCAGTTAAAAGCCTTTCATATCCGAGAGTTCGCCCGGCCACCAGGGTACCCTTGTCATATGGTATTCATCGCCGGTGCGCATCTGTGCGGGGATCGCGGGGGGTTGCTCATGAACGATATGCACGCGCCGATGCCATCGACGCCCACGGTGGAAGCCCGCTCGGTTCAGGACTATATCGACGAGCGCCCGCTCTGGCGTGACGGTACGGAAGTTGCCGTTACGCCCATGACCGCCATGCAATGGCGCATCTGGGGGCTTGCGGCGGCGGGAAAATTCTTCGAGGGCCTGGTCGTGTTCATGACCGGCGTCGCCATGCCGCTGATGGCGGTGGAATTCTCCATGGGCCCATTCGAGCATGGCCTTGTGGGCGCGGCGAGCCTGTTCGGCATCCTGATCGGCGCCCTGTTCCTCGGCGGCCTTGCCGACCATTTCGGCCGCAAGCTGATGTTCATCGCCGAGATGGCGCTGTTCATCCTGTTCCTGATCCTGCTCTCGGTTGCGCCGACCTTCTATTGGATGGTGTTTTTCCTGTTCGGGGTGGGCGTGGCGCTCGGGTGCGACTATCCCACGGCCCATCTGGTGATTTCAGAGAGCATCCCCTCCAGCGCGCGCGGCCGGCTGGTGCTCAGCGCCTTCGGGTTCCAGGCGGTGGGCGCGCTGGTGGGCACCGGGGTGGGCTACCTCATCCTCACCTTCGCCCCGGAGCTGGCGGCGTGGCGCTTCATGTACGCCACCGCCATCATCCCCGCCGTGGCGGTGCTGGTGGGCCGCTTCTTTGTAACCGAGAGCGGCCATTGGCTGGCGGCCCACGGCCGCATGGCGGAAGCCGAGCGTGAGGTGCACAAGCTGCTCAAGCGCAGCCCGAACTATCCCAAGGAAATCAAGCTCAAGGTGCGCCATCCCCACGCCCATCCGCACCATGAGCGCAACATGTGGGCCCTGTTCAAGGCAAAGAACCTGCGGGCCACCATCCTCGCCTCGCTGCCCTGGTTCCTCCAGGATCTCGGCACCTACGGCATCGGCATTTTCACGCCCACCATCCTCGCCGCCGCCATCGGCTCGCATACGAGCCTGCACCACGACCTCACCGACATCATCGCCAGCGACATGCTGGCGGCGGAGGGCGCAGCCTTCATCGACCTGCTGCTGATCGTCGGCATCTGCGCCGCCGTCCTGCTGGCGGACAAGGTTGGGCGCATCCCCCTCCAGGTGTTCGGCTTTATCGGCTGCGCGGCGGGGCTGCTGATCGCCTCCTTCTCCGTGGACTATACCGGCGGGGCGCAGATCTTCCTGATCTATACCGGCTTCATGCTGTTCAATTTCATGACCAACATAGGCCCGAACGCGCAGACCTATCTCCTGGCGGGCGAGGTATTCCCCACCCACATCCGCGGGCGCGGCGCGGGCTTTGCGGCCGCCTTCGCCAAGATCGGCGCGGTGCTCACCGCCTTCCTGTTTCCGATCGTGCTGCTGGATGTCGGCACCAAGCCGCTGCTCTATATCCTGGTCGCCACCTCGCTGCTGGGCGCCTGGATCACCTGGCAGTTCCGCATCGAGACCACGGGCGTCAAGCTGGACGATATCGGCATCTGACAGCGACCGCCCGCGCGGGACGGCGCGAGCGGCTGATGAGCGAACGCGCGGTCAGCCGAAGCGTTCGCTGACCACCTGCCAGTTCACGCGGTCCTTCAGCACCGCTTCCACATGGGCGGTGCGCCGGTTCTCATAATCGAGATAATAGGCGTGCTCCCACACATCGATGCCGAGCAGCACCTTCTTGCCGTCGGGCAGCGGGTTGGCGCCGTCCTTCATGCCGAGCACGGCGAGCCGGTCGCCGTCACGCACCAGCCACACCCAGCCGGTGCCGAACACGCCGTCTCCGGTCTCGACCATCTTGCGGTTGAGCGCGTCCAGCGATTTGAAGTCCGCCTCGACGGCTTTCGCGAAGCCGCCCGTGGGCGCGGCCGGGCCGCCCTTGAAGCTCGCCCAATACAGATCGTGGTTCCACGCCTGGGCGGCCTGGTTGAACATGGCGGTATCGCCCGCCTGCTTCGAGGCGACGACGATTTCCGAAAGCGTCATGTCCGCATAGGGCTTGCCGGTCGAAAGCGCATTGACCTTGTCGTAATAGCCCTTGGTGTGCTTGCCGTAGTGCAGGCCCACGGTGCGGGCCGAAATGGTCGGCGCCAGGGCATCTTCCGCATAGGGCAGCGGCGGCATCACGAACGGCGCGGCCGCCCGCGCCACGTGGGGCATGAACACGCTGGCGGCGATCGCGGCGCTGCCGAGCACCAGCGCATCGCGGCGCGATACCCCTGCGTCGGGCTTGGACGTTTCCGGCACGTCGGCACTGAAGGAGGATGTCATGAAACGTCTCCCGATATTGCGCGCGATCCGCAGCGTCTGATGCCGGGTCGCGCGGGCTGCGAGGTTCGATCCCGCCCCGCCGGGATCATCGCCCCTGTGCCGTGGCCGGTGCAACCGCCTCGCGCTATAGTGAGGCTGCCCGCGCCGGTGCGCGGCCCGGCTTGTGGCGCGGGTCTGGTGCGCGCACGGTTTTGCACGGTTTCAATGGCTTCCCGCCCCGCCCTCGGCTAGAAGGAGGCGCATTTTCATTCGCGTCACGGCCGCGCGGGGCGGAGCCCTGTCGCACAGGGTGCATGCCCGTGCCGTATCGCTACCCCATCCAGCGCTGCCCGAAGGCGGCGCCACACGGCGCTTGCGCCTTATCGAAAACAGGTTTCGCCTTTGGCTTTCTCGACCCCCTCCCCGTCCATCGCCCGCGCCCTCGCGGCCCGCGATTATAACGAGCCGACGCCCGTGCAGGCCGCCGTGCTCGCCCCGGAAACCGCCGGGCGCGATCTGCTGGTGTCGGCCCAGACCGGTTCCGGCAAGACCGTGGCCTATGGCCTGGCGATCGCCGAGACCCTGCTCGGGGAAGCCGAATTCCTCGGCGCCGCCGGCGCGCCGCAGGCCTTGATCGTGGCGCCCACGCGCGAACTCGCCCTGCAGGTCCACCGCGAGTTGGAATGGCTGTACGAGAACGCCCGCGCGCGCATCGTCGCCTGCGTCGGCGGCATGGACCCGCGCCGGGAACGCCGCCTGCTCTCGGACGGCGTACACATCGTGGTCGGCACCCCCGGCCGCCTGCGCGATCATATCGAGCGCGGCGGGCTGGATCTTTCCGCCCTCCAGGTGGCGGTGCTGGACGAAGCCGACGAGATGCTCGACCTCGGCTTCCGCGAGGATCTGGAATTCATCCTCTCCGCCGCGCCGGAGAGCCGCCGCAGCCTGCTGTTCTCCGCCACCCTGCCGCGCGGCATCGTCGCGCTCGCCAAGCGCTACCAGCACGACGCCATGCGCATCGAGGTGGCGAACACCCAGGGCGGGCATGCCGATATCGAATATCGCGCGGTGCGCATCGTGCCGAAGGAGATGGAGCACGCGGTCGTCAACCTGCTGCGCTATTTCGAATCCCCCTCGGCCATCGTGTTCTGCAACACGCGCGAGAGCGTGCGGCATCTGCTCTCCACCTTGCAGGAGCGCGGATTTGCGGGCGTCGGCCTCTCCGGCGAGATGGGCCAGAACGAGCGCAACCAGGCGCTCCAGGCGCTGCGCGACGGGCGCGCCCGGGTCTGCGTGGCCACCGATGTCGCGGCGCGCGGCATCGATCTGCCCAATCTCGGCCTCGTCATCCATGCCGACCTGCCGCACGATGCGGAAAGCCTGCAGCATCGCTCCGGCCGCACCGGGCGTGCCGGCCGCAAGGGGGTGAGCGTTCTGCTCGTTCCTCCCTCGCGCCGCCGCCGGGCCGAGCAATTGCTGCATTTCGCGAACGTCGTGCCGGTGTGGAGCGGCCCGCCCAGCGCCGAGGACATCCGCCGGCTCGACCAGGAGCGCATGCTCGCCGACCCGCTGCTGAACGAGGAGCCCTCGCCCGAGGACCTCGTCCTCGCCCAGGCGATTCTCGCCGAGCGCTCGCCCGAGCAGGTGGGCGCCGCTTTGGCACGGCTCTATCGCGACCGCCTGCCGGCGCCGGAAGACGTGTTCGACCCCGGCGAGGGCCGCAACGCCGCGCGCCTGCGCGACAGCGACCGGGAGGAGCGCCGCCCCGAGCGCGCGCCCCGCGAAAGCCGGGCCGGCGGCGCCGGTGGCCCGGGCGGGGCCAGCGTGTGGTTCCGCATGCCGGTGGGCCGGCGCAAGAATGCCGATCCCAAATGGCTGCTGCCGCTGATCTGCCGGCGCGGCGTCGTCACCAAGCAGGACATCGGCTCGATCCGCATCTTCGACAGCGAGACCGTGTTCGAGATCGCCGAGGACCTGGCCGAGAGCTTCCTCGCCAACGCCCGCGCCTCCGAGGGCGGCGATGTGCCCATCGAGCCCTTGACCGGCGATCCCGCGCCCGCCGCACGCCGCCCGAGCTTCAGCAAATCCCGCAAGCCGGCCTACGACCCCGCCGCCATGGACCGCCCGGCCGGCTCCGGCCGCACGGACGTGAAAGGCGCGTTCGGCAAATCACGCCCGCCGAAGGCGGCCGGGGCGAAATATCCGCCCAAGGCACCGGGGGCCGGCAAGGGCGGCAAGGCCAAGCCCAACAAGGGCCGCCCGCGCGACTGAAGCCGCCTTCGACAGCGATCCGGCGCAGGGACCACGCAATTCGAGCCTGCGTCCGCGCCCCGCTCGGGCGCGCCGGATCTCGCCGCGCAGGCGGCCCGAAGCCTTTGAACCGGACGCAGTCATCGACTACAGGAAAGCGGCCCCAGCGGGCGATTGCCCGCTGTAGAACCCCTCTTCCGCCTCCCTTTAAGGAACGCACGATGCGACGTCTGGCCTTGATTTGCGGCACGCTTCTGATGACCCTGGCGCCCGTCCTCGCCGACGGCGCGATCACCGAGGCGGATCGCGCGAAGGTCTTGGCAGCGCTGGCACGGGAAGGCTGCACCGGCGGCACGATCGACGTGGACGACGGCATCTTCGAAGTGGACGACGCCATCTGCCGGGATGGCCACACCTACGACCTCAAGTTCGATCCATCCTTCAAGCTGATCGACAAGGATCTCGAGCGCTGAGCGCCGGGAACGCGCGGCCTCATCTTCGCCATAGGAATGCGGTGAGGCTTCGCGTCGCCCTTCGACAAAGATTCGGGAGGCCCCGCCCCTTGACCCGTCCCCTGATGCTTTCATGCGGCAGCGCCGCGCTGGCCCTCGCCTTGTTGGGGACCGGCGGCGCCCTCGCGGCCTCCCGCAACCAACAGACGTTTGCCAGCGGCGCGCACGACAAGGAAATGCTCTCGCTCGCGCCCGGCACCCGCATGGAGCAGCGCTGCAACGCCCGCGCCATGGGCGAGGTGGGGCGCGGCCACAAGGATCTGCACCCGGATGAACTGGTGGCCTATGCCTTCGCCGACACGGTCACCTCCGCCGGTGCGGTCAAGGCGCCGGGCGCGGCGGTGCGCAGCGGCGGGAAATGGTATCGCCTGTCCTATTCCTGCCGCACCAGCCCGGACGGCATGACCGTGCTCTCGTTCGACTACACGCTCGGCGCCGTGGTGCCGAAGAGCGACTGGTCCGCCCATTATCTCGTGCCTTGAACACCGGGCGCGCCGCGCGCCGGCCGTTCCAGGTTACAACGGGCGGCCTATTCCTCGGGCTCGGTGGTGAACATCAGGGGATAGCCCTTGGCGCGGGCGGCATCGGAGGCGCGGGCGGACTTGGTTTCCGCCACGTCGCGCGGGAACACCGCGACCACGCAGGCGCCGCGCCGGTGGGCGGTGAGCATGACGCCCAGCGCCTGGGGCTCGTTCATGCCGAACTCGGCTTTCAGCAGCATCACGACGAATTCGCGCGGCGTGTAATCGTCGTTGAGCAGGATCACCTTATGCAGGCGCGGCCGCGCGAGCTTGGGGCGCGTCTCGGCCTTCGGCCGTTCGATGGTCGAGGGTTTGTCGGCGGCGCTGAAGAATTCGCTCATGGTGCGGCCCGCATCTGCTGGAAGCTCCGGCCCATGGGCGGGCCTTTTACCGCAGGTGCGGGGGTGGCGGCAAGGGTGGGGGCGTTCATCGCGCCACGGAAGGCAGGATCCGTGTCTGCGATACACCCCCGCCGCCTGGTTGTATGAAGTCTGGCAGCGGCGAGAGCGCTTTCACTTCCTCCGCCCGCCCTTGCGATACCCCTTCGTTCCCGGATCGGGCCGGGGGCCCGGCTTATAGTCGAGGGCGGAGAGGGGTTCGGCGCGGTCGGTGCCGGGGCCCATGTCGTCGAGCGAGGGCTTCGCCACCTTAGAGCCGGCGCGCGGGGCGTAGAGGGGCAGTTCGTCGGGGGTGCGGTCGCGCTCGGTCGGGGCCGGCTTCACCCGGCCCACAGGCGCAGCGGGAGCAGGCGCGTGGCCGGTGCCCGTGTCGGATTTCGCCCGCCCCGTAATCTTGCGACTGCCCCGGCCGGATGAACCCGCCGACGATCCCGCTGCTTTCGGCGGCTCATTGGCGGCGCGGCCGTATTTGCGCTCGCCCCGGAACCCGCCGGTCTTGTCGTCCACCGCCTCCTGCCGCGCCATGGGATCGTCGGAGACCGCAAGTTCGGTGGCCTGGAGGCGCTTGATCTCGTCGCGCAGCCGGGCGGCGGTCTCGAAATCGAGGTCGGCGGCGGCGGCGCGCATGCGCTTTTCCAGATCCGCCATCACCGCCTTGAGATTATGGCCGAAGGCCGCCCCCTCCTCCGCCATGCCGGCATCCACCTGCACGTGGTCGCGCTCATAGACCGAATTGAGGATGTCGCCGATGGCCTTCTTCACGCTCTCGGGCGTGATGCCGTGTTCGGTGTTATAGGCGATCTGCTTCTCGCGCCGGCGGGTGGTTTCCGCCATGGCGCGCTGCATGGAGCCGGTCTCGTGGTCGGCATAGAGGATGACGCGCCCGTCCACATTTCGCGCGGCGCGGCCGATGGTCTGCACCAGCGAGGTTTCCGAGCGCAGGAAGCCTTCCTTGTCGGCATCGAGGATGGCCACCAGCCCGCACTCGGGAATGTCCAGCCCCTCGCGCAGCAGATTGATGCCGATCAGCACGTCGAAAGCGCCGAGCCGCAGGTCGCGGATGATCTCGATGCGCTCGATGGTGTCGATATCCGAATGCATGTAGCGCACGCGGATGCCGTTTTCGTGCAGATATTCGGTGAGGTCCTCGGCCATGCGCTTGGTGAGCACGGTGACGAGCGTGCGATAGCCCTTCTCCGCCACGGCCCGCACCTCGCCGAGAAGATCGTCCACCTGGGTGCGCGCGGGGCGGATCTCCACCGGCGGGTCGATGAGCCCGGTGGGGCGGATCACCTGCTCCACGAACACGCCGCCGGTGCGGTCCATCTCCCACGGCCCGGGGGTGGCCGAGACATGGATGGTCTGCGGGCGCATGGCCTCCCATTCCTCGAAGCGCAGCGGCCGATTGTCCATGCAGCTCGGCAGGCGGAAGCCGTATTCCGCCAGCGTCGCCTTGCGGCGAAAGTCGCCGCGATACATGGCGCCGATCTGCGGAATGGTCACATGGCTCTCGTCGATGAAGACGAGGGCATTGTCCGGCACATATTCGAACAGGGTCGGCGGCGGCTCGCCGGGCTTCCTGCCGGTGAGCCAGCGGGAATAATTCTCGATGCCCGCGCAGGCGCCGGTGGCCTCCATCATCTCCAGATCGTAGCGGGTGCGCTGCTCCAGCCGCTGCGCCTCCAGCAGGCGACCCATCTTGTACAATTCGTCGAGCCGGGTCTTCAGCTCGGCCTTGATGCCGGCGATCGCCTGGATCAACGTCGGGCGCGGGGTCACGTAATGGGAGGAGGCGTAGACCTTGATCGACTTCATGTCGCCGGTCTTGTGGCCGGTGAGCGGGTCGAACTCGGCGATGCTCTCCACCTCGTCGCCGAACAGCGAGACCCGCCAGGCGCGGTCCTCGTAATGGGCGGGGAAGATCTCGATATTGTCGCCGCGCACCCGGAAGGTGCCGCGCGCGAAATCCGACTGGATGCGCTTGTATTGCAGGGCGACAAGATCGGCGATCAGCTGGCGCTGGTTGATGCGCTCCCCCACCTCCAGCTTGAAGGTCATGGAGGAATAAGTCTCCACCGAGCCGATACCGTAGATGCAGGAGACCGAGGCGACGATGATCACGTCGTCGCGCTCCAGCAGCGCGCGGGTGGCCGAATGGCGCATGCGGTCGATCTGCTCGTTCACCGAGGATTCCTTCTCGATGTACGTATCGGTGCGCGGGACGTAGGCTTCCGGCTGGTAATAATCGTAATAGGAAACGAAATATTCCACCGAATTGTCGGGGAAAAACGACTTGAACTCGCCGTAGAGCTGCGCCGCGAGCGTCTTGTTCGGCGCCAGGATGATGGCGGGGCGCTGAAGCTCCTCGATCACCTTGGCCATGGTGAAGGTCTTGCCGGAGCCCGTCACGCCGAGCAGCACCTGGTCGCGCTCGTGCGCGCGCGCCTGCGCCACCAGTTCGGCGATGGCCGCCGGCTGGTCGCCGGCAGGCTCGAATTCGCTTTTGATCACGAGGGGAACGCCGCCCTCGCTCTTATCCGGGCGGGGCGGGCGATGGGGCGTCCAGGTCTGGCCAGTGACTTCCGGCCGCCCCTCCTCGATCAGCCGCGAAAGCGCCGCCACCGTCGCCGAGGCGCCGGCGGACTCGAAATCGCCGCTGAGATCCCCCGGTGCGAGGCCGAGCGACTTCGCAACTTCAGGATCAAGGGGCTGGGAGGGCGCAGGCTCGAAATGACGCTGCGAGCGCTCACCAAGTTTGCCGGGTCGGGATGCTTTGGCCATGGGGCCAATATGGGATGCATCGGGGCCGGAGAAAAGGTGGCGGCCGCGCAGGATCGCCGCCGCGGGCGCAGATCAGGGCCGTCCCGCCTGCTCCAGTTCCTGGGCGCGCTGCTGCGTCAGCACCCGCCGGCATTCGGCGCCCTCCACCCGGGCGATGGTGCCGTCGCCATTGACGTAGAAGGCGCAGTCCGTGTCGCGGAAGGTGGTCCAGGCCTTCTGCGCCGCCTTCAGCCGCTCCTGTTGCGGGGCGGTCTGCTGGGCGAGCAGCGCCTTGAGGGCGGTCTCCAGGCGGCTCTCCCACCCTTCGGTGAGCTTGGTGATGCAGCGCACGATCTCGGGCGTCGTGTCCTGGTCGCAGCTTTTGTATTCGCCGGAATACCAGGCATTGGGCTCTGCCGCGCGCGCCGGGCTCACCGCCGCGGCCAGCATCAGGCAGCCGAACAGCGCCGCGCGGCGGCGCCGGGCGCCGGCTTGAAGGGAACCACAATCCGCTCCGCGAGCTCCACCCATCCGCGCCTCCCGATCTTCTCGCATGCGCCGCGACCATACCTCAGCCACACTGAGTCGCGCGCCGCTCTGCCCGACGATCATCATGCGGCGCGCGAAATCAACATGCCTTGGGACCGAAAGCCAGGCGGCACCTGCGGAATCAGCGCCGCCGCGCCGCTAGAGGCCCCACGGGCCGCCGCGTTCACGGATTTATGACACCCAGCCGTGCGAGGACGCGGGCGCGGCCCAGCAGAGGCAGCAGGGCGGCGAGTTCCGGGCCGGTCTCCTGGCCGGTCAGGGCGAGGCGCAGCGGACGGAACAGCGCCTTGCCGCTGCGGCCGCTTTCGGCCTTCACGGCGGCGATCCAGGGCGCATAGGTGCCGGCGTCCCAGGGCTCCGGCGGCAGCAGGGCGGCAGCGGCGGCCAGAAAGGCGCGGTCATCCTCGGCGACGGTGCCGCTGCCGGCATCCGAGCACACCTTCCACCAATGGGCGGCATCGGCGAAGGTGGCGAGATTGCCCCGCACCGCGAGCCAGAAATCCGCGCCGCCGGTGATGCCTGCCGCCGCGAGCCGCCCCGCCACCGCCTCATAGGGCAGATGGTGCAGCGTGCGCGCGCTCAGCAAGGCGAGATCCGCCGGATCGAACCGGGCCGGCGCGCGGGAGATGTGGGAGAGATCCACCTTGGCCGCGAGCGCGTCCATGCTCTCCACCGGCGCCAGCGCGTCCGAGGTGCCCACCAGAACCGCAGCGGCGGCCACCGCCAGCGCCTCCTGCCCCTCTTCCCGCAGCGCCCGCAGCGAGAGATGCCCGAGCCGCTTGGAAAGCCCCTCGCCGCTCGGCAAGGTCAGCAGATTGTGGTGCGCAAAGCGCGGCGCGACACCGCCGAGGGCCTCGAACAGCTCAATCTGTACCGCCGTATTGGTCACGTGGTCCTCGCCGCGCACCACGCCGGTGATGCCCATGTCGAGATCGTCCACCACCGATGTGAACGTATAGAGATAGGTGCCGTCCGCCCGCACCAGCACGGGGTCGGAAAGGGTGGCGGTGTCCACATGCTGCGGGCCGCGCACGCCGTCGTCCCAGGTCACGGCGCGCCGCTCCAGGCGGAAGCGCCAATGGGGCACGCGCCCCTCCGCTTCCAATTTGGCGCGCTCCTCCGCCGTCAGGGCAAGCGCGGCGCGGTCATACACCGGCGGCAAGCCGCGCGCGCGCTGGAGGCCGCGCTTCAGATCCAGCTCGGCCTCCGTCTCATAGGCGGGATAGAGGCGTCCGGCGGCCTTCAGGGCCTCAGCGGCCGCATCATAAAGCGCGAGCCGGTCGGACTGGCGCGCCACGCGGTCGGGCGGAATGCCCAGCCAGTCGAGATCCTCGGCGATGGCGTCGGCGAATTCCGCGCGCGAACGCGCCGCGTCCGTATCGTCATAGCGCAGGATGAAGGTGCCCCCGCCGCGCCGCGCGAGCAGCGCGTTCAGCAAGGCGGTACGCGCGTTGCCCACATGGATCAGGCCCGTGGGCGAGGGTGCGAAGCGCAGGACCGGCGCGGGTCCGAGGAAGTCCGAAGAGGAGGATGATGCCGACATGGCCAAGCCCATAGCGCGCGGCGACGCGCGCGTCGATGCCCAGGATGAGCCGGCCGCGAACGGGCCGGAATCCGCCGCCCCGGGAATCGAGACGGGCGGGGCACCGCCCCACCCGTTGGATCACGCCTGACGCCGGCGCGTTCGGCTCATTGCGGCGGCGGGCACGGCGCGCCGGGCGCGCAGCCGGCGGGCGCCCCGCGCGGCGGGCGCTGCTGCTGTCCCGGAGGGGGACCGCCGGGATTGCCCTGCGGCGGACGTCCGGGATTGGCGCCGGGAGCCGGGCCACCGGGGTTGCCATGGGGCGGGCGGCCCTGCTGCTGCCCCGGAGGCGGGCCGCCAGGATTGCCGTGCGGAGCACGGCCGGGATACGCGCCCGGAGGCGGACCACCCGGATTGCCCTGAGGGGGACGGCCGGGATACGCGCCGGGCGGCGGCGCACCGGGATTGCCATGCGGCGGGCGGCCCGGGTAGGCGCCCGGAGGCGGACCGCCGGGATTTCCGGGATAACCGCCCGGCGGCCGGCCGGGATAGGCCCCAGGCGGATGATAGCCGGGCGCACCGGGACCTCCGGGATAGCCCGGCCCGCCGGGATAGCCGGGGCGTCCGGGACCGACCACCGGATAACCGGGTCGGCCGGGGCCGCCGGGGTGATTCCACCAGCCGGGCGGACGCGGGCCGGGGCCGGGCGGCGGGACGCCCCAACCCGGGCGCGGGCGCGGATTATAATATTGCCAGCGGTTGTACTGGTTCCACCACGGCGCGCCGCGATAATAGCTGCCCCAGTAATTGCCGAAATTGAACCCGATCACCGGGATGCCGACCACCGGCGCATATTCCGGCACCAGCACCCGCTCGCCGCGATAATCGAAGGCGAGATATTCCCCAAAGACCCAGCCGCGATTGGGACCCCAGGCCACATCGCACCAGGATTGGTTGGACAGGCAGCCGACAATCTCCACCGGCGCGCCTTCCGGCAGCACCGTGACGCGGGGATATTGGGTGTCGGGACCGGCGCGCATGTTGACGTCCGCCGTGGTGAAACCGGGCGAAGCCTCCGCCGCACCCGCAATGCAGGCAAAGGCCAGAGCCCAGCCCGCGATCCTCATTGCCCCAATCATCCGCACCCTCGTTTCACCCGATGACACCACCGGTAACGAGAGTCGTGAAATGTTTCCATGGCGTTTCCGGTACGTGACCACGGCGGCATTGCGACACCGCGCGGGTTTAATCATGAGATGGCAAACGGCACCACGTCGCGGATGTTCGGATCGGTGCGGATCTCCCGGTCGAGCGGCGGGAAGGCCCGCAGGTCGCAATCGCGGCGCGGGCAGATGCGGCACGACACGCCGAGCCGCGCCACCGGCGCCGCCTTCAGGTCCAGCCCGTCCGCATAGACCATGTCGTCGGCGAACGAGACCTCGCAGCCGAGCCCGAGCGCATAGGCGCGGTGCGGCTGGCCGTGGCGCAGGCTCGGCGCATGGATCGAGCGGGCAAGGCAGATGTAGCGCACGCCATCCGGCATCTCGCCGAGCTGCACCAAGGTGCGGCCCTGCGCCTCGAACGCCTCGTGGACGTTCCACACCGCGCAGGCGCCGCCGTGGCGGGCAAACTGGAAGCGCGTGGCGCTGTGGCGCTTGGTGATGTTGCCGGCGCGGTCCACCTTGGCGAAATAGAACGGCACGCCCTTCGCGCCCGGCCGCTGGAGCGTGGACAGGCGATGGCACACCTGCTCCAGGCTCGCGCCCGTCTCCAGCACCAGCCGGTCCAGATCGTGCCGGCGCGCGCGGGCAAGATCGAGGAACCGGCCATAGGGCAGCACCAGGGCGCCGGCGAAATAATTGTTGAGCGCGAGGCGGCAGATTTCCCCGGCCGTCTGGCTGCGGAAGCCGGCGCCCGCCACGAGGCGATCCATCAGCGGCCCGTGCTCCAGCTGGGCGATCGTGACGCCGAGGCGGAACGCCCGGCTGGAAGGCGAGAGCACCCCGGAGAGGGTGAGCAGGCGGTTGCGCGTGTCGTAGCGCGAGAGCGGCAAAGCGGGATCGGGCGGGCCCAGCTCGGTGCGCACGTTGAAGCGGTCGGCGAGATAGGCCGTGAGGACGGAAATCGGCTCGCCGCCGGCCAGCAGGCCCAGGCGCTCGGCACACGCCTCCGCCGCCCGGTCCAGGGCATCGACGTAATTGTCGATATAATGGAAATAGTCGCGCACCTCCTCATAGGGGATGAGCTTGGCCTCGTCGCCGATGCCGGCGGTCAGCATGTCGTCCATGGAGGCGCGCCATTCCGCCGTGCGGCGCAAGGCGGCATTGGTGCGCAGGAAGGCATGGGCGAAGGCGGGCGAGAGATTGGCCACCGCCTTCATGTCCTGCAGGCCGAGGTCGAGATCGCGGAACAAGGGGTCGGCGGCGGCCTCGCGCAGGTCCGCCACCAGGCGGTCCAGATCCTCCGCGCCGAACGAGGTGATATCGACCGAAAAGGTGCGGGAGATGGCGATCAGCACCGAGGCGGTGAGCGGGCGCTGGTTGCTCTCGATCTGGTTCACATAGGAGGGGGACACGCCGAGCCGGTGGGCCAGTTCGCTCTGCTTAAGCCCGAGCTTCTCGCGCAGGCGACGGACCGCATGGCCGGCGAAAACCTTCTGGCGCATGGCCGCCTCGAATTGTAAATTCTTTACACATTACAACATGGTTTTTTTACATATTCAACTTTCTCACCGCATTTGCTAGCGCAACGGCCTTGGGCCGCATTTCGCCCGGCGCAGAGGGATGTGAACCCTTTCCCTCGGGCGTTCGGCACCATTAGACTGGTTGCAAGAAACCGGTACGAGACTGGGCCATCCGGCAGGGGACTTGGGCGCATGAAGGAAATTCTGGAAGAGCTTGAGAGCCGGCGCGGCGTTGCACGCCTGGGTGGTGGCGAAAAGCGCATCGAGGCGCAGCACGCCCGTGGCAAGCTGACCGCCCGCGAGCGCATCGAGCTTCTGCTGGATCGCGGCTCGTTCGAGGAGTTCGACACCTTCGTGCAGCATCGCTGCATCGATTTCGGCATGGAGAACCAGAAGATCCCCGGCGACGGCGTGGTCACCGGCTGGGGCACGGTGAACGGCCGCAAGGTGTTTGTGTTCGCCAAGGACTTCACCGTGTTCGGCGGCTCTTTGTCGGAAGAGCACGCCCGCAAGATCACCAAGATCCAGGACATGGCGCTGAAGACCCGCGCGCCCATCATCGGCCTGTTCGATGCCGGCGGCGCGCGCATCCAGGAAGGCGTCGCGGCGCTCGGCGGCTATGGCGAAGTGTTCAAGCGCAATGTCACCGCCTCCGGCGTGATCCCGCAGATCTCGCTGATCATGGGCCCGTGCGCCGGCGGCGACGTCTATTCCCCCGCCATGACCGACTTCATCTTCATGGTGCGCGACACGAGCTACATGTTCGTCACCGGCCCGGACGTGGTGAAGACCGTCACCAACGAGACCGTGACCGCCGAGGAACTGGGCGGCGCCAAGGTGCACACCTCCAAGTCCTCGGTCGCCGACGGCGCCTATGAGAACGACGTGGAGATGCTGCTGCAGACCCGCCGCCTCATCGACTTCCTGCCCGCCAACAATTCGGCCGGCGTGCCGGAATGGCCCTCCTTCGACGATCCGCTGCGGATCGACGAGAGCCTCGACACGCTGATCCCGGACAATCCCAACAAGCCCTACGACATCAAGGAACTGATCCTGAAGACCGTCGACGAGGCGGACTTCTTCGAGATCCAGGCCGCCTACGCGAAGAACATCGTCACCGGTTTCGGCCGCATCGAGGGGCGCACGGTGGGCTTCGTCGCCAACCAGCCCATGGTGCTGGCCGGCGTGCTGGACGCCGACGCCTCCCGCAAGGCGGCGCGCTTCGTGCGCTTCTGCGATGCGTTCGAGATCCCCATCGTCACCTTCGTGGACGTGCCGGGCTTTTTGCCGGGCACCGCGCAGGAATATGGCGGCCTCATCAAGCATGGCGCGAAGCTCTTGTTCGCCTATTCCCAGGCCACCGTGCCGCTGGTCACGCTCATCACCCGCAAGGCGTTCGGCGGCGCCTATGACGTGATGGCCTCCAAGCATGTGGGCGGCGATGTGAACTATGCCTGGCCGACCGCGCAGATCGCGGTGATGGGCGCCAAGGGGGCGGTAGAGATCATCTTCCGCGCCGACATCGGCGATCCGGACAAGATCGCGGCGCAGACCAAGAATTACGAGCAGCGCTTCCTTTCGCCCTTCGTGGCGGCGGAGCGCGGCTATATCGACGAAGTCATCATGCCGCATTCGACCCGCCGGCGCATCGCCCGCGCGCTCGCCATGCTGCGCTCCAAGCAGGTGGAACAGCCCGCCCGCAAGCACGACAACCTGCCGCTCTAAAGGCCCCCTCCCAACCCTCCCCCGCACGCGGGAGAGGGCTTTTCCGCTTCCTCGCCCCCCGCCCCTCTCCCGCTCGCGGGGAGGGCTGGGGTGGGGGAAGGCGGGAGGTGCAATCGAACGAACACGGGCGCCAAGCGCCGAGGGGATCAACCTAGATGTTCTCGAAAATCCTGATCGCAAACCGGGGTGAGATCGCCTGCCGCGTCATCAAGACGGCGCGCAAGATGGGCATCAAGACCGTGGCCGTCTATTCGGACGCCGACAAGGACGCCCTGCACGTCGAAATGGCGGACGAGGCGGTGCATATCGGCCCGCCGCAGGCCGCCCAATCCTATCTGATCATCGAAAAGATCATCGACGCCTGCAAGCAGACCGGCGCCGAGGCGGTGCATCCCGGCTACGGCTTCCTCTCCGAGCGCGCCGCCTTCCCGCGCGCGCTGGCCGAGGCCGGCATCGTCTTCATCGGCCCCAATCCGCACGCGATCGACGCCATGGGCGACAAGATCGAATCCAAGAAGGCGGCGGCGGCGGCGAAGGTCTCCACCGTGCCGGGCTATCTCGGCGTGCTGGAGGACGGCGCCCAGGCGGCGAAGATCGCCGACGAGATCGGCTATCCGGTGATGATCAAGGCCTCCGCCGGCGGCGGCGGCAAGGGCATGCGCATCGCCTATTCCCGCGAGGAAGTGCAGGACGGCTTCGACCGCGCCAAGAGCGAGGCGAAGTCCTCGTTCGGCGACGACCGGGTGTTCGTGGAGAAGTTCATCGTCGATCCGCGCCACATCGAGATCCAGGTGCTGGGCGACAAGCACGGCAACGTGGTCTATCTCGGCGAGCGCGAATGCTCGATCCAGCGCCGCAACCAGAAGGTCGTGGAGGAGGCCCCCTCCCCGCTGCTGGACGAGGAAACCCGCAAGAAGATGGGCGAGCAGGCCGTCGCGCTGGCCAAGGCGGTCGGCTACGACAGCGCCGGCACGGTGGAATTCGTCGCCGGCCAGGACAAGAGCTTCTACTTCCTGGAAATGAACACCCGCCTCCAGGTGGAGCACCCGGTCACCGAGCTGATCACCGGCATCGACCTCGTCGAGCAGATGATCCGCGTCGCCGCCGGCGAGCCGCTCACCTTCTCCCAGGCGGATGTGAAGCTGAACGGCTGGGCGGTGGAAAGCCGCGTGTACGCGGAAGATCCCTACCGCTCCTTCCTGCCTTCCACCGGCCGCCTCGTGCGCTATCGTCCGCCGGCGGAAGGCGTGCATGACGGCATCACCGTGCGCAACGACACGGGCGTCTATGAGGGCGGGGAAATCTCGCTGTTCTACGATCCCATGATCGCCAAGCTGGTGACCCACGCGCCGACCCGCGCCGAGGCCATCGAAGCGCAGGCGGACGCGCTCGACGCCTTCGCCATCGACGGCATCGGCCACAACATTCCCTTCCTCTCCGCGCTCATGGCCCATGAGCGCTGGAAGGACGGCCGGCTCTCCACCGGCTTCATCGCCGAGGAATATCCCGACGGCTTCCATGCCCGCGCGGCGGTGGGCGAGCTGGCCCATGTGCTGGCGGCGGTGGCGGCGGCCATCGACCATGTGCAGAACGACCGCAAGCGCCGGATCTCCGGCCAGATGTCGGGCATCCCGGTCACCTTCGATCGACGCCGCATCGTGCGCCTGAACGGCCAGGGCGGCGTGCAGCTGCTGCCGTGCGAGATCGACGTGACGCCCGGCGGCTTCACGGTGCACATGCTCACCTGGAAGGGCGAGACCATCCATTCCCATCAGCTCGCCACGAGTTGGAAGCCGGGCGACGTGGTGTGGAGCGGCACGGTGGACGGGGTGAAGGCCTCGCTCCAGGTGCGCTCGATCCCGAACGGCGTCTCGCTCGCCTATAAGGGCATCGCGGTGCAGGCGCAGGTCTATACCGAGCGCGAGGCCGCGCTCGCGACCCTGATGCCGGAAAAGACCGCGGCCGGCGGCGGCAAGGAACTGCTCTGCCCCATGCCGGGCCTCGTGGTTTCCATCGCCGTGGTGCCGGGCCAGGAGGTGAAGGCCGGCGAGGCGCTGGCCGTGGTCGAGGCCATGAAGATGGAGAACGTGCTGCGCGCCGAGCGCGACGGCATCATCAAGACGGTCCATGCCAAGCCGGGCGAAAGCCTGGCGGTGGACGCGGTGATCCTGGAATTCGCCTGATGAAGGCGCGCGCCATACCCTCTCTCGTCCGCGAGGCTGGCGCGCCTGCGTTCTCCCCGTCCCCGGCCCTTCCCCGCACGCGGGAGAGGGCGCGGGGGAGACCCGGCCAAAGAGGACCCCTCTGATGCGTCTGCTCTCGCACCTGCTGAAGCGTTTCGTCGAGAAGGGCCAGCTCACGGTCATCACCGTGGACGGCGTGCGACACGTGTTCGGCAGCGGCGTGGATGGGCCGAGCGTCACCGTGCGCATGCACGACAAGAAGCTGGAGCGCGACCTGTTCTTCAATCCGGAACTGGTCTCCGCCGAAGCCTATATGGACGGCCGGCTCACCTTCGAGGACGGGGCGGGCGTGTTCGACCTGCTCAATCTGTTCTCGGTAAACCGCAAGGGGCTCGGCGCCCACCCGGTGCAGCAGGCGCTGCGCAAGGGCTGGCGCGCGCTGCGCCGGTTCCATCAGGCGAACCCGGTGGCCAAGGCCAAGGAGAACGCTTCCAGCCATTACGACCATCCGGCCGAATTCTACCGGCTGTGGCTGGACGAGACCATGGCCTATAGCTGCGCCTATTTCTCCGAGCCGGACGAGCCGCTGGCGGATGCCCAGCGCAACAAGTTCCGCCACGTGGCGGCAAAGCTGAAGCTCACCCCCGGCATGCGGGTGGCGGAGATCGGCTCCGGCTGGGGCGGGCTCTCCATCTATCTCGCCAAGAATTGCGGCGTGCACGTCACCGCCATCAACGTCTCGCCCGACCAGCTGGCGGAATCGCGCCGCCTCGCGGAAGCGGCCGGCGTCGCCGACAGCATCGACTTTCGCGAGATGGATTATCGCGACCTGAAGGGCCCGTTCGACCGCGTGGTGTCCATCGGCATGATGGAGCATGTGGGCGTCCATCATTTCGACGCCTATTTCACCACCATCCGCGAACTGCTGGGCCCCGGCGGGTTCGCTCTGGTGCACGCCATCGGCCGCATGTCGCCGCCGGGCACGACCGCGCCCTTCATCCGCAAATACATCTTCCCCGGCGGCTATGTGCCGGCGCTGTCGGAAGTGTTCGCCTCCACCGAGCGCACCCATCTATGGGTCGCCGACATGGAGGTGCTGCGGCTGCACTATTACTGGACCATCCGCGCGTGGCGGCACCGCTTCTTCGCCCGCCACGCCGAGGTGGAGGCGATGATGGGCGCCCGCTTCACCCGCATGTGGGAATTCTATCTCGCGGCGGTGGAGCTGGGCTTCCTGCACGGCTCCAACATGGTGTTCCAGCTGCTGCTGTGCGAGCGGCGCGACGACGTGCCGGTGCGGCGCGATTACATGTTCACGGGGGAAGAGGCCCTGGCCGCGCAGGAACTGCGCCTGCCGCCCTCCCCTTCCAGCCAGGAGTTTGCGCAATGACCGAGGGTTCCGGCACCTTGCCGTTCACAACCGATCTGCCCGCCGTGACGCGCGAGGACTGGCTGAAGCTGGTGGAAGGCGTGCTGAAGGGCGCGCCCTACGACAAGAAGCTGGTCACCCGCACCTATGAGGGGCTCTCGCTCGATCCCCTGCCGGCGCGCAAGACGGACGCCGCGCCCATCGCCGGGCGCCCGGCCGGCGCGCCCTGGATCATCAGCGCGCGGGTCGACCAGGCGGACAAGGACGCCGCCAACACGCAGGCGCTGGAAGACCTCGACGGCGGCGCCTCCGGCCTCACCCTCGTCTATGCCTCCTCGCCCCATGCCCACGGCTTCGGCCTGCCGGACGGCGAGGTGCTGGACCGGGTGCTGGACGAGGTGATGCTGGACCTCATCGACACCCGGCTGGAGAGCGGCGGCTTCAAGGGCCGCGAGAATGCCCTCGCCTTGGCGAAGCTCGTTCAGGATCGCGGCCACAGCCCGGCGGATCTCGCGGTCTCGTTCGGCCTCGATCCCATCGGCGACCTCGCGGCGGCGGGTTCCGCGCCCATGCCCTGGGCCAATCTCTCCCAGCGCTTTTCCGAGACCGCCGGCATTCTGGCCGGCAAGGGCTTCAAGGCCCGCTTCGCCCGTGCCGACGGCGCGGTGCATCACGCGGCCGGCGCCTCGGATGCGCAGGAACTGGCGGCTGTGCTCGCCACCGGCGTCGCCTATCTGCGGGCGCTGGAAGCGGCGGGCGTATCGCTGGAGGCCGCCTTCGGCCAGATCGAGCTGGCGCTGACCGCCGACGTGAACCAGATCGCCACCATCGCGAAATTCCGCGCGCTCCGCCTGCTCTGGGCCGCCGTGCAGCGCGAAAGCGGCGTCGCCGCGACCCCCGCCCACGTGCACGCCACCACCGCCTGGCGCGCGCTGACACGCCGCGATCCGTACGTGAACCTGCTGCGCGGCACGGTCGCCGCCTTCTCCGCCGGCGTCGGAGGGGCGGACAGCGTGACCGTGCTGCCCTTCACGCAAGCGCTCGGCCTGCCGGATGCGTTCGCGCGCCGGCTCGCCCGCAATACGCAATTGGTGCTGCTGGAAGAATCCAATCTCCACCGCGTCGCCGATCCCTCCGCCGGCGCCGGCGCCATGGAGACGCAGACCGAAGGACTCGCGGCCGCCGCCTGGCAGATCTTCCGCACCATCGAGGGCAAGGGCGGCATGGCGCAGGCGCTGACCTCCGGCTGGTGGCAGCAGCAGGTGGCCGAGGTGCGCGCCCGCCGCGCCAAGGATGTGGCGACCCGCAAGGAGCCGATCACCGGCACCTCCGAATTCCCGCTGCTCGGACAGGCCATGCCGGCGGTGCTCGCGCCCGTTCCCACGCTCCCGGTGCCGCCGGTGGACGGGGCGCTGGCGCCCCATCGCCTCGCTGAACCGTACGAGGCCCTGCGCGATGCCGCCGAGGCCGAGGCGCCGACCGCCTTCCTCGCCACCCTCGGCCCCATCGCCGCCTTCACGGCGCGCGCCACCTATGCCCGCAACCTGTTCGAGGCCGGCGGCATCGCCGCCCCGGTGCCGGAAGGCTTCGCCACGCTGGAGGATCTGATCGCGGCGTTCGCCGTCTCCGGCGCGCGCATCGCCTGCCTGTGCTCCTCCGACGAGGTTTATGCCGAGCAGGCGGAAGCCGCGGCCCGCGCGCTGAAGGCGGCCGGGGCAAAAGCGGTCTGGCTCGCCGGCCGTCCGGGCGAGCATGAGGCGGCCTGGCGCGCCGCCGGCGTGGACGGCTTCCTGTTTGCCGGCTGCGACGTGCTGGACGTGCTCGGCAGCGCCCAGCAGCAATTGAGTGCCTGAACTGGTGAGTGCCTGAAAGACTTGCGTCACCCAGCGCCTGCTCGCACGGTGCGCCGAACTGAGTTAGGATGAGATCATGAGCCGCTTGCCCGCCTTCGCCGATATCGATTGGCGCGCGCCGGACCTGGCGCCCCCATCGGCCAAGTTCGCACCCTGGGTGACGCCCGAGGGGATCGCGGTGAAGCCGCTGTACGGCCCGGCGGACGTGGCGGGGCTTGATTTCATCGACACCTATCCCGGCATCGCGCCGTTCCTGCGCGGCCCCTATCCCACCATGTATGCGAACCAGCCCTGGACCATCCGGCAATATGCCGGCTTCTCCACGGCGGAGGATTCCAACGCCTTCTACCGCCGCAACCTCGCGGCCGGGCAGAAGGGGCTTTCGGTCGCCTTCGATCTCGCCACCCATCGCGGCTATGACAGCGACCATCCGCGCGTCGCCGGCGACGTGGGCATGGCGGGTGTCGCCATCGACAGCATCTACGACATGCGCACCCTGTTCTCCGGCATCCCGCTGGACCAGATGAGCGTGTCCATGACCATGAACGGCGCGGTGTTGCCGATCCTGGCGCTGTTCATCGTGGCGGGCGAGGAGCAGGGCGTGCCCCACGCCAAGCTTTCCGGCACCATCCAGAACGACATCCTCAAAGAATTCATGGTGCGGAACACCTATATCTATCCGCCCGCACCCAGCATGCGCATCATCTCGGATATTTTCTCCTACACCTCCAAGGAGATGCCGCGCTTCAACTCGATCTCCATTTCCGGCTACCACATGCAGGAAGCGGGGGCGACGCAGGATCTCGAGCTCGCCTATACGCTGGCGGACGGCGTCGAATACGGCCGGGCGGGTGCCGCCGCCGGCCTGCCCATCGATGTGTTCGCGCCGCGCCTCAGCTTCTTCTGGGCCATCGGCATGAACTTCTTCATGGAGGTGGCGAAGCTCCGCGCCGCCCGCCTCCTGTGGACCCGCCTGATGACCGACCTCGGGGCGAAGAACCCCAAGTCCCTGCCGCTGCGCACCCATTCCCAGACCTCGGGCTGGAGCCTCACGGCGCAGGACGTGTTTAACAATGTGATGCGCACGGCCGTGGAAGCCATGGCGGCGACCCAGGGCCACACCCAGTCGCTGCACACCAATGCGCTGGACGAGGCACTGGCGCTGCCCACCGACTTTTCCGCCCGCATCGCCCGCAACACGCAGATCCTGCTGCAGCAGGAAAGCGGCACCACGCGCCAGATCGACCCCTGGGGCGGCTCCTTCTTCGTGGAGCGCCTCACCGCGGACCTCGCCGCCAAGGCCTGGGGCCATATCCAGGAAGTGGAAGCCCTCGGCGGCATGGCGAAGGCGATCGAGGCCGGCATTCCCAAGCTGCGCATCGAGGAGGCCGCCGCCACCACGCAGGCCCGCATCGACGGCGGGGCGCAGACCGTGGTGGGCGTCAACAAGTACAAGCCGCTGACCGAAGCGCAGATCGACGTGCTGAAGGTGGACAATTCCGCCGTGCGCGCCGCGCAGATCGAAAAGCTCAAGCGCCTCAAGGCCGAGCGCAGCGATGCCGAGGTGGAAAGCGCGCTCACCGCCCTCACCAATGGCGCGAGCCAGGGCGCGAACCTGCTGGAGCTGGCCGTGAACGCCGCCCGCGCCAAGGCAACGGTGGGCGAAATCTCCGATGCGCTGGAGAAGGTGTTCGGCCGCCATCGCGCCGAGATCCGCGCCATTTCCGGCGTCTACAAGCGGGAGGCCGGCGCCATGACGGACAAGGTGGGCAAGGTGCAGCGCCAGGTGGAAGAGTTCGAGCATGCCGAAGGCCGCCGCCCGCGCATCCTGGTGGCCAAGGTGGGCCAGGACGGGCACGACCGCGGGCAGAAGGTGATCGCCTCCGCCTTCGCCGACCTCGGCTTCGACGTGGACATCGGCCCCCTGTTCGCCACCCCGGAAGAGGCGGCGCGGCAGGCGGTGGAGAACGACGTCCACGTGGTGGGCATCTCCTCGCTCGCCGCCGGCCATCTCACCCTCGTTCCGGCGCTGAAGAAGGCGCTGGAGGCGGAAGGGCGCGGCGACATCATGGTGGTGGTGGGCGGCGTGGTGCCGCCGCAGGATTATGACGATCTGCGCGCGGCCGGGGCGGAAGCCATCTTCCCGCCCGGCACCGTGATCGCGGACGCCGCGCGCGACCTCTTGGTGACGCTGTCCCAGCGGCTCGGCCATTCCAAAGCGGCGGCCGAATAGCCGCCAGCCCTTTCCCACCGCCCGAGGCGCGCGCGATGCCGGACTATGGTTCGACCATGGAGGTGCTGCATCTGGCGCCCCATCTGCTCGGCTTCTACGACGGCCGCATTCCTGGCGTGCGCCTCTACAGCGAAAAGCCGAACTGGCTCGACGACGGCGCCTTCGCCCTTGGCATCTGCACCTATGCGGTGGTGGATGGGACGGAGGCGCTCGTCTACGACCCGCACATCTCTTTGCCGCACGCCCGCATCATCCGCCGCACGCTGGAGGAGATGGGCGTCAAACACATGCGCCTCGTGCTCTCCCATTGGCACGACGACCATGTGGCCGGCAGCGAGGTGTTCGCCGATTGTGAGATCATCGCCAATCGGGACACCGCCGAAATCCTCGCGGCCCACAAGGATGCGCTGGAAAGCGGCGATCCGCCCATCGCGCCGCTGATCCTTCCCAACAGCCTGTTCTCCGGCACGCTCGACCTCAGGGTCGGCACGATCCCGGTGCAATTGCGCCAGCTCGACATCCACAGCCGCGACGGCACCGTGGCGCTGTTGCCCGGCAGGGTGCTGCTGGCGGGCGATACGTTGGAAGACCCCATCACCTATGTGGACGAGGCCGACCGGCTGGCGATCCACCTGCGCGACCTCGACCGCATGGCACAATGGGATATCTCCACCATCCTGCCCAATCACGGCTCGAAGGCGCAGATCCTGGCGGGCGGCTATCCGCCGGCCTTCATCACGGCGACCCGCCTCTATGTGGAAAAGCTGCTGCGGCTCCAACACGAACCCGCGCTGGCGGCGCAAGACCTCTCCACCTTCGCCGCCGAGGCGCTGGCGACCGGAGCGGTCGCCTATTTCGAGCCCTACGAGGCGGTGCACCGCCACAATGTGGAGAAGGTGCTCGGCGTTATGGGGCAAGCCGCCTGACGCGCGGGCGCCCCGCTATTCCGCCGCGACCAGCCCTTCGGGCTCAGCCTCGGGGACGGGCCCGCCGAACAGAAGCAATTGCTGCTCGCGCACCGGGGTGAAGGATTGGCGATGATGGCGGCAGGGCCCGTGGGCGCGCAGCGCATCCCCATGCTCGCGGGTGCCATAACCCATGTGCCGCTCGAACCCATAGGCGGGAAACGCGGCGCCGAGGCCGCACATCAGCCGGTCCCGCGTGACCTTGGCGACGATGGAGGCCGCCGCGATGGAGGCGATGAGCCCATCGCCGCCGACGATCATTTCCACCGTGCAGGACAAGGGCGGGCGATCGTTTCCATCGACAAAGACCAGCGCCGGCGCGCATGGCAGGCCGCGCACGGCATTGGCCAGCGCCCACAAGGTGGCCTGGCGGATGTTGTCCCGGTCGATGCGCCACGGCGGCGCCAGGCACACCGAAACCTCCGCCGTGGCGCAGATTTCGGCGAACAGGCGCTCGCGCACCTCGCGCGTCAGCTTCTTGGAATCGTTCAGCCCCACGGGGATGCGCTTGGGGTCCAGCACCACGGCGGCGGCGACCACCGGCCCGGCCAGCGGGCCGCGCCCGGCCTCGTCCGCCCCGGCGATGGGCCGGGCGCCGGCCTTATAGGCGGCGCGCTCGCGCTTGAAATCCAGGCCGAGCTTGGCTTTCGCGGAGCGGGCCTCGATGGCGGCCATGGCGTGAACTTTCTTCCCCGAGCGTGCGATTCGGCTGCACCGACGATGCGCGAGGGTGTCTTCCCCGTCGGCCGAACGCAAGTCCGCACGCAAGTCCGCGCCGCGACGGAGCTCCGTCCGAGAACGCGGCCAAATACTTTCCCCAAGGAAAATTTAACGTCGGCCGAGGCGCAGTGTCGCGGCGGGCAGCGGGACGCGATGGCTCGGGCAAACGAGGATTTCGCCGCAAAGCTGTGCTTTATGATGAAGCGTGGCGGACCCTTGCGCCCCTCCTTGCGTTGTCCGCGCAGCGGGAGCGAACGCCAAGGTTCGCGATGAATGCCGGTGGGCAGGAGGCTTGAGCATGCGGTGGGACGACTTCCGGTCCAGCGGCAATGTGGAGGACCGGCGCGGCGAAGGCGGCGGCGGGTTCCAGATGCCGGGCGGGCGTGGCGGACTCGGCATCGGCACCATCCTCATCGTCGGGATTGTGGGCTGGGCGCTGGGCATTAATCCGCTGGTGCTGCTCAGCGGCCTCGAAGCGATCCAGGGCGGTGGCGGCAGTTCCTATCAGCAGCAGGCCCCCTCCCAGGCAACCCGGCAGGGACCGCCCACCGACGAGCTCGGCCGCTTCGCGGCCGCCGTGCTGGCGCAGACCGAGGATGTGTGGACCGAACTGTTCCGCGCCCAGGGCCGCACCTATGTGGACCCGAAGATGGTGCTGTTCTCCGGGCAGACGCGCTCCGGCTGCGGCGGTGCCTCGGCTGAGATGGGGCCGTTCTATTGCCCCACCGACCAGAAGGTCTATCTCGACCTCTCCTTCTTCCAGGAGATGAAGACGCGGTTCAAGGCGCCGGGCGATTTCGCCGCCGCTTATGTGATCGCCCATGAGGTCGGCCACCACGTGCAGAACCTCACCGGCATCCTGCCGAAGATCCAGGCCGCGCAGCGCAACGCCAGCACCAAGCGGGAGGCGAATGCGCTTTCCGTGCGGGCCGAACTGATGGCCGATTGCCTCGCCGGGGTGTGGGCCTATCACGCCAACGAACGCTTCCGCATCCTGGAGCCGGGCGATGTGGAGCAGGCGCTCGCCGCCGCCACCGCCATCGGCGACGACCGCCTGCAGCGCCAGTCGCAAGGCGTGGTGGTGCCGGACAGCTTCACCCACGGCTCCTCGCAGCAGAGGGTGACGTGGTTCACGCGCGGGCTTAAGAGCGGGTCCATGCAGCAATGCAACACCTTGCAGGGAGCCATCTGATGCCGGGCATCGATGCCGCGCGCACCTTCGTGCCGCTGAAGATCGCCGTGCTGACCGTTTCCGACACCCGCGCCCTCGCCGACGACAAGTCCGGCGCCGTGCTGGCCGAACGCATCCAGACCGCCGGCCATGTGCTGGCGGATCGCCGGATCGTGCCGGATGATGTGGCGGACATTCGCGCAATGGTTCAGGGCTGGATCGACAATCCCGCCATCGACGCGGTCATCACCACCGGCGGCACCGGCTTCACCGGCCGCGACGTGACCCCGGAGGCGCTGGAGCCGCTGTTCGAGAAGCGCATGGAGGGCTTCTCCACCGTGTTCCACATGATCTCGTTCGCGAAGATCGGCACCTCCACCCTGCAGAGCCGCGCCACCGCCGGGGTCGCGCGCTCCACCTACATCTTCTGCCTGCCCGGCTCCCCCGGCGCCTGCAGGGACGGGTGGGACGAGATCCTCGTCAACCAGTTGGACGTACGTTACCGTCCCTGCAACTTTGTGGAGATATTGCCCCGGCTGGACGAGCATCTGCGGCGCGACAAGGCCAAGGGCGCGAGCGTGTAAGGTCGACGCGCGCGGACGAATTTCGGCTCACTGAACTTCGCCCGAAATGCCGGTTTTATCGGCCCGAGAGGCACGGAAAAGTGCCTTCTCACCCCTATTCGTCCGCGCTAAGTCATTGTTTCACGTGAAACATTTTGCGCCCAAGCCGCGGGCACGCGCCGGTTTCAGGCGGCGGGAGACGGCGGGCGGCGCGGCTTGCGCGGGGCGCGGGCGGCGGCCGGAACCGGTGGCGGCGGCGCGGCGGCGCGCCTGTAAAAGCCCCCCACCATGAGCGCGGCGGGGATCGCGGCGTTCAGCACCTGGATCACCACCAGCGGCACCAAGCCGATGAAATCCCGCAGATAAGCGAGCAGCGAGCCCATCAGCACGGCGTGCACCAGCACGCCCGCGAGAACCACCAGCGCGATCGCCTTCGCCCCCGCCCCGTAGCGCCGCACCGCCACCAGCAGCGTCCACAGGCACAGCGGCAGGAACAGCACCACCGCGCTGAACAGGCCGGGATTGTAGCGGCGCTCGAAAATCGCCGGGACGATATGGGCGAAGACATTTACCAGCGGCACGGCGAAAAAACTGAGCGCGATCAAGGGAAAGCGCCGCGCCGCCAAGGCGCTGGCAAAGCCCGCGCCCCAGACCGCCGAGACGTTCACGGCGGTGATGAAGGCGAGTGGCACCGGGCAGGAGATGGCATCGCCATAGCCCAGCGTCGCGCACAGAGCGCCGCGAAAAGCGTAAGGCGCGCCCAAGAGGCTCACCCCATGTTCCTCGAACTGGTGCAGCAGATAGGCCGTCACCGCGAGCCAGGTGAGCCATTGCAGATCGAACCAGCGGGAGATCCGCCGGTCGGCCTGAAGGCCGTCCGTGGCGGCGAGCAAAATCAGCAAGGCCCCGGCTGCGCCGAGGCCGATCCAGGGCCAGGTGGTTGCGAACAGGGGCATGGGCGGGCAGCTTAGCGGGCAGAAAAGGCGTGTCCAGCCGAAGGCGCTGCAATGCACCGGGACATGCCATCCGGGAGGGCGCGCCATGACCCATTCCACCGCCGAAGAGACCGTCTTCAACCAGCCGCCGCTGTTCGTGGACATCAATCTGGTAGCCGCCGATACCCCCCTGAGGGAGGCGGCGCGCCTTGCAGCGGCCGAACTTTTGCCATTCGGCGCCGAATGGGGATCAAAGGAGCGCCTGGACCTCGGCCGGCACGCGAACGAGACCCCGCCGCGCCTGCGCACCCACGATCCCCAGGGCCGGCGGCTGGATCTCGTGGAGTTCCATCCCGCCTATCACGCGCTGATGGCGCACAGCCACGCGGCGGGCCTTGCCAGTTCCACCTGGGCCGGCGGCAGCCATGTGGCGCGGGCAGCGCGTCTGTTCGTGATCTCGCAGGTGGAGGCCGGGCACGTCTGCCCGCTCACCATGACCCATGCCGCCCCGGCCGCGCTCGCCGCCGCGCCCGCGCTCCTGGCCGAATGGCTGCCGCGCATCACCTCCGGCCCCTATGATTCGCGCTTCATTCCGTTCTGGGAGAAGAGCAGCGTCACCCTCGGCATGGGCATGACCGAGAAGCAGGGCGGCACCGACGTGCGCGCCAACATCACCCGCGCCGAGCCAATCGGCGGCGACGCCTATGAGATCACCGGCCACAAATGGTTCTTCTCGGCGCCCATGAGCGACGCCTTCCTGGTGCTGGCACAGGCGCCGTGCGGGCTGACCTGCTTCCTCGTGCCGCGCTTCCGCCCGGACGGAACGGTGAATGGGCTGCACCTGCAACGGCTGAAGGACAAGCTGGGCAACCGCTCCAACGCCTCGTCCGAAGTGGAATTCGCCCGCGCCTTCGCCTGGCGCGTCGGCGCGGAAGGGCGCGGGGTGCCGACCATCATCGAGATGGTGCAACTCACCCGGCTGGATTGCGCCGTCTCGTCCGCCGGCCTCATGCGCATGGCGCTCGCGCTGGCGGTGCACCATGCCCGCCATCGCACGGTGTTCCAGAAGCGGCTGATCGACCAGCCGGCCATGACCGCTGTGCTGGCCGATCTCGCGTTGGAAAGCGAGGCGGCGACCGCGCTCGCGTTTCGCCTCGCCCAAAGCTTCGACCGGGCGAAGAACGACCCGCTGGAAGCGGCCCGCGCGCGCCTGCTGACGCCGGCGGTGAAATTCACCGTCTGCAAGGCCGCGCCGGGGTTCATCTATGAGGCGATGGAGGCGCTCGGCGGCAATGCCTATGTGGAGGAAAGCCCCCTGCCCCGGCTCTATCGCGAGGCGCCGGTGAACGCCATCTGGGAGGGCTCGGGCAATGTGATGGCGCTTGATCTGCTGCGCGCGGCCGCCCGCGATCCCGCGGCGACCCGGGCGGTCATCTCGGCGCTGGCGCAAGAGGCGGGCGCGGTGCCCGGCGCCGCAGAGACGGCACGGGAGATCGCCGATGGCCTTGCGGCACAGGAATTGGAAAGCCGCGCCCGGCACATCACCGAGCGGCTCGCCGCCCTGGCGGCGGCGGCGGCGCTGGCGGCGTCCGCGCCCGGTTCGGTCGCCCATGCCTTTGGGACAAGCCGCCTGCTGCGTCCACGCGCCATGTTCGGCGCCAATTCCATCGCCGAACCCGCCCGGCTGCTGGATCGCGCCTTAGCCGAAGCATGACGTGAAACGGTATCGCACCGCCACCTCCGCGCGGTTCCCATTGAAACCTCAGGCCGCCTTCGCTATAGGGCACTTCGACTATCCGAGGGGCCGCAGAGGCCAAGCCTCGGCCGTGGCCGCTTTTCTCGCCCGCAGCGAGCAGGTCGTGCCCCGAGCGGCCGAGCCATAACAGAGGCGCACTCATGTCTTCGACGTTCGATACCGTCGCCAATATCATCGCCGAGACGTGCGACATTCCGCGCGACACCATCACGCCGGAAAGCCATGCCATCGACGATCTGGGTATCGACAGCCTGGACTTCCTCGATATCGCCTTCGCTATCGACAAGGCGTTCGGCATCAAGCTTCCGCTGGAACAGTGGACGCAGGAAGTGAACGACGGCAAGGCCACCACCGAGCAATATTTCGTGCTCAAGAACCTGTGCGCTCGCATCGACGATCTGGTCGCGGCGAAGACTGCCTGAGGCCGGACGGAGCGAATGCGTCCTGAAGTTTTCAAGATGGTGGACCGGGTCGTAGCCATCGATCCGGGCCTTGAGACCATTCATTGCGAAGGCCTTGTGCCGGAAGAAAGCTCCATCTTCGAGGGGCATTTTCCTGGCCATCCCCTGATGCCCGGTGTCCTGCTCATCGAGGCCATGGCCCAAACCACCGGCTGGCTGGTGCTCGCCCGCAATCGATTCGACAAGATGCCGTTCCTGGCCACCGTCAAGGAAGCCAAGCTGCGCACCTTCGTCGTGCCCGGGCAGAATCTCGACCTGTATTCCAAGATCCTGCACGAGGGCTCCGGCTTCGTGGTCGCGCAGACCAAGTGCAGTTGCGAAGGCAAGCCCATCTGCAACGCCGAGCTGGTGTTTCGCGTCCTCCCCTGGCCCGAGGGCCGGATGAAGGACGTGGTCCTCAAAGTGGCCGAGCGGGTGGAATTCCCGGTCGCGGACTATGTCGATGCGTGAGCAGAGCCCGAGCGGCAAGCGCGACGTCTGGATCACCGGCATCGGCCTGGTCTCCTCCCTGGGCGAGGGGCCGCAGGCCAATTGGCAGGCGCTGGCCGCCGGCACCGCGCCGGTGACAGACGCCGAACGCTTCGCGCCTTATGTGGTCCACCCCCTGGTCAAGGTGAATTACGACAGCCAGATCCCCAAGAAGGGCGATCAGCGGCAGATGGAGCCGTGGCAGCGCATCGGCACCTATGCCGCCGGGCTGGCGCTCGATAGCGCGGGCATCGCCAAGAATGCCGAGATTCTCGGCCAGACCGACATGATCGTGGCGGCCGGCGGCGGCGAGCGCGACTTTCTCGTCGACGCGGCGATTCTCAACGACATCCTGGCGACCAATGACGCCGGCCGGCTGCTGAACGAGCGCCTGCTCTCGGACTTGCGCCCGACCCTGTCGCTTGCCCAATTGTCCAATCTGCTGGCCGGCAATATTTCCATCGTGCACGGCGTCACCGGCTCCTCCCGCACGTTCATGGGCGAGGAAAGCGCGGGCGTGGACGCCACTCGCATCGCCTATTCGCGCATCGCCGCGCGGCAGAGCGAGATCGCCCTGGTCGGCGGGGCCTATAACGCCGAGCGCGAGGACATGCTGCTCCTCTACGCGCTGAACGATTTCTGCATGAAGAACGGCTTCCGGCCGATCTTCGGTGCCGAGGGCGCGCCGGGCATTCCCTCCGGCTCCATGGGCGCCTTCCTGGTGCTGGAATCGCCCGAGCACGCCACCGCGCGCGGTGTCACGCCCATCGCCAAGCTCTCCGGCGTCTGGTCCGAACGGGCACGGCGCGATGAGCCCGGGAGCATCGCCGAAAAGGTGACGGCGCTGCTCGCCAAGGCCGGCACGACGCCGGGCACCGCCGTATTCTCCGGCGCCACCGGCGCGCGCGGCGCCACCGAGGCGGAAACGGAAGCCCTGCGTGCGGCCGCTCTGCCGGTCCGTTCGCTCGCCAATCGCATCGGCCACGGGTTCGAAGCCCAGTTCGCTGCCGGTCTCGCCCTCGCGGCGCTGACGGTGGGTGACGGCACGCTGTTTCCCGCATTGCCCGGCGATACGCTGGAAAACGGCGGCGGCGCCGTTTCCCGGGTGATCGTCACCGCCGTCGGCCACTGGCGCGGCGAAGGCGCGGGGCTGGTGGAACGGGTGGGTTGAGCCTTATATCTGGCACGTGAAGGCGGACGGGGAGAGGGACAGGCGAGGGGCGCGCCGGCATGTTCTTCGCTGTCCGCCGCATGCGGGGTGAGGCGCGACGTCCCCCTCCCTCGCCGCCCCGCCGCCATCCTCGCGATGCGGCACCAGGACGTTCGGACGGCCGCTCTCGTGCGTCGTCCTCAGGAGGAGGCGCCCGTGGCGCAGGCATATACGGACAAGTTCGGCCGCCCGATCGTGGTGGTGACCGGCATCGGCATCGTAACCTCGCTGGGCCAGGGCAAGGCGGACAATTGGCGCCGCCTGACGGCCGGGGAATCCGGCATCCACACCATCACCCGCTTCCCGCTTGAGGGGATGCGCACCACCATCGCTGGAACCGTGGACTTCCTGTTCGACGGCCGCGTGCCCGCGCCGGATCTCTCCCAGCGCCTCGCGACCCTGGCGGCGGAAGAAGCCATTGCGGAGGCCGGCATCGGCACCAAGGGCAATTTCCCCGGCCCGCTGTTCGCCGCCGTGCCTCCGGTCGAGCTGGAATGGCCGGAAAAGCGCGCGCTTGCCGAAGTCGTGCCCCATAAGCCGCTGGTTTATCACGATCTGCTGGATGCGGCCGAGACCGGCAAATTCTCGGCCTGGCATGAGCGCTTCCTGTTCGGCTCGGTGGCGGACCGGCTTGCCGACCATTTCGGCACCCAGGGCCAGCCGATCTCCCTCTCCACCGCGTGCGCGTCGGGCGGCACGGCGATCCAGCTCGGCGTCGAGGCGATCCGGCGTGGGGAATGCGATGTCGCCCTTTCGCTGGGCACCGACGGCTCGGTGCATCCCGAGGCGCTGATCCGCTTTTCCCTGCTCTCGGCGCTGACCACCGCCAACGACAAGCCGGGCGAGGCAGCGCGCCCGTTCGCCAAGAATCGCGACGGCTTCGTGATGGCGGAAGGGGCGGCCGCCCTGGTGCTGGAAAGCCTGGAGCACGCCACCGCCCGGGGCGCCAAGATCCTCGGCGTGCTGGAAGGTTGCGGGGAGATGTCCGACAATTTCCACCGCACCCGCTCCAGCCCGGACGGCAAGCCGATCATCGGCTGCATGATGAACGCGCTCAAGGATGCGGGCATCACGCCCGGCGACGTGGACTATATCAACGCCCACGGCACCTCGACGCCCGAGAACGACAAGATGGAATATGTCGGCATGAAAGCCGTGTTCGGCGAGGAAGCGCTCGCGGGCATTCCCATCTCGTCGAATAAGTCGATGATCGGCCACACCCTGACCGCCGCCGGCGCCATCGAGGCGGCCTTCTCGCTGCTGACCATCGCCAACGGCCGCATCCCCCCGACCATCAATTACCACATCCCCGATCCGGCGATCCCGCTGGACGTGGTGCCGAACGTCGCCCGCGATGCCGAAGTGAACCGGGTCATCTCCAATTCCTTCGGCTTCGGTGGACAGAACGTGTGCCTGGTGCTGACCGGGGAACCCGCGTGACGCAGGCCGGCGCTGCCTCCCACGCCAAGGCCGTCCGCGCATGAGCTTGGACGAGCATAAGCGCGTGCTTGTCACCGGCGGCGGGCGCGGGCTTGGCTCCGCCATCGTGCGCGCCCTGGTCGCGTCCGGGCACGAGGTCACGTTCACCTATCGCAGTGCCGCTTCCGAAGCGGACGCCCTGCTGGATGACATCCGGGCGGTGGCCCCCAAGGCCGTGGTCGCCGCCAAAGCGGTGGACCTAGCCGACCGGGCCGCCGTCGAAACCCTGGCGCAGGAGATCGAGGCGGACGCGGCCTATTACGGCTTCTGTCATAATGCCGGCGCCTCCTACGACACGCTCGCCGCCATGGTGGACCAGGACAAGGCCGAGCAGGTGATGCAGGTCAATCACCACGCCTTCGTGCGGCTCACACGCGCGCTGGTGCGCCCGATGATCCGCGCCCGAATGGGCCGCATCGTCGCCATCGGCTCGGTGGCAGCGCTCCAGGCCAACCAGGGCAATGTCGCCTACGCCGCCTCCAAGGCCGCCCTGCTGGCCCATGTGAAGGGGCTCGCCGTGGAGAGCGCGAAGCGCGGCGTGACGGTGAATTATGTCGCCCCCGGCTTCATCGATACCGCGATGCTGGCCAAATATGCCGACTACCGCGACCGCATGGCGGCACAGATCCCCGCCGGGCGTTTCGCACAGGTGGATGAGGTCGCGGCGCTGGTCGGGTTTCTCTTCTCGCCGGGAGCAAGCTATATCACCGGGGCCGTGATCCCGGTTGATGGGGGCCTCTCGGCCCAGCTTGCCGTCCATCGCTGACCTTCAGGACCAAAATGCGCGCCCTTCAGCTCGTCTCCGACCGTAATCTCCAGATCGTCGACATGCCCGAGCCGGATGCCCCCGGCGCGGGCGAAGTGCAGATCCGCGTCAAGGCGCTCGCCCTCAACCATATCGACGTGTGGGGCTGGCGCGGCATGGCGTTCGCCAAGCGCAAGATGCCGCTGGTGGTGGGTGCGGAAGCGGCCGGCGAAGTGGTGGCGCTGGGCGCCGACGTGCGCGGGCTGAAGGTGGGCCAGACGGTTGCCATGTACGGTGCAATGACCTGCGGCCATTGCAAGCAGTGCCTGAAGGGCCGCGACAATCTGTGCGAGAGCGTTGGCGGCGTGCTGGGCTTCCACATCGACGGCTTCGCCCGCGATGTCATCAACATGCCCGAGCGGCTGGTGATTCCCGCCCCCGAGGGCGTCTCCTTCGAGGAGGCGGGCTGTGCTGGCATCACCTTCTCCACCGTCGAACACATGCTGTTCGACAATGCCAAGCTGGAGCAGGGCGAGACGGTTCTGGTGCATGCGGGCGGCTCGGGCATCGGCTCGGCGGCGATCCGCCTCGCCAAGGACATCGGCGCCACGGTCATCACCACCGTCGGCGACGACGACAAGGCCGAAAAGGCGAAGGCGCTGGGCGCCGACCACGTCATCAATTACCGGGTCGACCGCTTCGAGCACGAGGTCCGCAAGATCACCAAGAAGGTTGGAGTCGACGTGGTGTTCGAGCATGTGGGCGCGGACACCTGGAACGGCTCGCTGCTCTCCATGAAGCCCGGCGCGCGGCTCGTGACCTGCGGCTCCACCTCGGGCGTGTCGGTGAACATGAACCTGATGCAGCTGTTCCAGCGCCAGTACAAGATCTTCGGCTCATTCGGCGCCACTATCCGCAATGTGGCGGACGGGCTTGAGAAAATGGGCCGGGGCGTGAAGCCGGTGATCGACACCGTGGTGCCGCTGGAGCGCTTCAACGAGGGCCTGGAGCGCCTGGAAAGCCGCAAGGTGTTTGGCAAGATCATCGTTCGCTTCTGAACCGCTGCCTTCTGAGGAAACCGGCCGTGTCGCCGCTGAAGATCCTGTGGGGCCGCCTGGTGCGGCGCATTCGCCGTGCGCTCGCGCCCGTCATCGAGAGCATCATCGTCGGCTTCGTGCGCGTGCTGGTATGGTGGTCGCGGCTCTATCCGATCTCCTGGTCCTCGGCCGTGGTGAGCACGCTGGCACGCCTGCTAGGTCCGTTCTTCCTGGTCAGCCGGGTTGCGCGGCAGAACCTACGGCGCGCCTTCCCGGAAAAGAGCGACGCCGAGATCCGCCGTATCCTGGATGGCGTCTGGGACAATCTCGGCCGCATGTCGGCGGAATTCGCCCATCTCGACCGGATCTGGGACTATGACCCGATCCATCCCGACAATGGACGCATCGAGATCGTCGGCACGGAGGTGATGGCCCGCCTGCGGGACGACGGCAAGCCCGCCCTGTTCTTCACCTCCCACACCGGCAATTGGGAATTGAACGCCATCACCGGCGGCAAGCTGGGGGTCAAAGGCGGCGTGCTGTATCGCGCGCCGAACATCCAGAAGGCCGCCAAGCTGATCGAGGACATGCGCGCGGAGACCATGCCCGGCCTGATCCGCGCCAACCGCAATGCCGGCCGCCAGATGGCGCGAATGCTGGAAGAGGGCCAGCATATCGGCATGCTGGTGGACCAATATTGGGGCCAGGGCGTGATGGTGGATTTCTTCGGCCGCCCCTGCCCCACCAACCCGACCCTGGCGCGGCTCGCCCGGCAGTTCGAATGCCCGGTGCACGGCATGCGGGTGATCCGCCTGCCGAGGGGGCGGTTCCGCATCGAGATCACGGAAGAAATCGTGCTGCCCCGCGACGCGGACGGCCGCATCGACGTGCAGGGGGCCATGCAAGCGGTGACCGCGGTGATCGAGGATTGGGTGCGCGAATATCCCGGTCAATGGCTCTGGCTGCACCGTCGCTGGCGATAATGTCCTGGTCTCGCGCGCCGCATGCCCTTGCCCCTCGACCCCTTATCCTATAAAGCCGCGCTTTCCTTTTTTCGGGGATGAACGATATGGGTTCGCGGCCGGTGGCCGTCATCATGGGCAGCCAGTCGGACTGGGAGACCATGCGGCACGCTGCGGAGACGCTCGCAGCACTCGATATCGGCAACGATGTGCGCATCGTCTCCGCCCACCGCACGCCTGAGCGCATGTTCGCTTTCGCCAAGGGGGCGAAAGCGGAAGGCTTCAAGGTGATCATCGCCGGCGCGGGCGGCGCTGCCCATCTGCCCGGCATGGTCGCCGCCTTGACCCCGCTGCCGGTGTTCGGCGTGCCTGTGGAATCGAAAGCCATGTCCGGCATGGACAGCCTCTATTCCATCGTGCAGATGCCGGCGGGTATTCCTGTGGGCACGCTCGCCATCGGCAAGGCGGGGGCCACCAACGCCGCTTTGCTTGCCGCCGCCGTGTTGGCGCTCACCGACGAAGCGCTGGCCGCACGGCTTGACGCCTATCGCGCCGAACGCACGGCAGCTGTGACGGAACGGCCGGTCTGATCCATGTTGAAACCCGGTTCCACCATCGGCATCCTCGGGGGAGGACAGCTCGGCCGCATGATCGCCCTTTCGGCGGCACAGCTGGGCCTGAAGACCCATATCCTGTGCCCCGACAAGGACAGTCCGGCTTTCCAGGTGGCCGGCGGCCACATCTGCGCCGCCTATGACGACGAGGTCGCCCTCGCCGCGCTGGCGCGGGTGAGCGATGTCGTGACCTATGAATTCGAGAATGTACCTCTGGCCACAGCCGAATTCCTGGAACGCCACGTGCCCGTGCGGCCTGGGGCGAAGGCGCTCGCCGTCACCCAGGACCGCCTGCTGGAAAAGACCTTCGTGCGCGGCCTGGGCATCGAGACCGCGCCGTTCGCCGCCGTGGACGATTTTGCGGGCCTTGAAGCGGCGGTTGCCGCCATCGGCCTGCCGGCGGTGCTGAAAACCCGGCGTTTCGGCTATGACGGCAAGGGGCAGGTGACCATTCGCGCCGGCGACGACCTGCGCGCCGCCTGGCACGCGATCGGGGCGCAAAGCGCGATTCTGGAAGGCTTCGTCACGTTCGAGCGCGAGGTTTCGGTCATCGCGGCGCGCTGCCTGGACGACGCCTTTGCCGCCTATGACGTGACCGAGAACGTCCACCGCGACCATATCCTGCACACTTCCACGGTGCCGGCCGCCATGTCCCGGCAAGCCTCCGACCGGGCCCACGCGATCGCCTGCAAGATTGCCGGCGCGCTGTCCTATGTCGGCGTGTTCGCGGTGGAATTGTTCATCACCTCCGCCGCCTCGGGGGAGCAGGTGATCGTGAACGAAATCGCCCCACGTGTGCACAATTCCGGGCATTGGACGCAGGACGGTGCCGTCACCAGCCAGTTCGAGCAGCACGTCCGCGCCATCGCCGGCTGGCCGCTCGGTGACGCATCGCGCCTCGGCGACGTGCAGATGGTCAATCTGATTGGCGCGGATGCGTACGATTGGGCCAAGATCCTGGCGGAACCCGGCGCCCATCTTCATCTCTACGGCAAGGACGAGGCCCGCGCCGGCCGCAAGATGGGCCATGTGAATCGCCTGCGGCTCGACGGCCGCGTGTCGCCCTCGTCCACCTGCTGAGGGCCGGTCGCACCGGGGCGTACCTTTAAAGGGTCGCCCCACCGAGGGAGCCGGCGACCAGCGTGCGCGCCATCCAGCGCACGGTGTCTTCGGCCTCAGCGGTGTCGAGGCCGCAGATATCCTTCAGCACCACCACCGTTTCAATCCCCGCCAGCAACGACAGGGCGTTGATGAGCCGTGCGAATGCCGCGGGCGGCATGGTGGCGGCGATGCCGCCCAGCGCGTCCGAGATCCAGCGCACGCGCCGGCCGCCCCGACTCGTCGCCTGCCCTGAAGCTGCAAGGGCGAGATAGGTGCGGAACAGCGCCTCATGGCGCAACACCATGGTGAGCACGCTGACCACCACCTCCTCCGCCTGCCGCGCCGGGGGAAGCGCGCGAAGCCCCGCATCCAGCATCACCCCATCCACCTCTTCGGCGATGGCATCCAGCAAGGCTTCCTGAGCCAAGGCCTCGGGGGTCGAGAAATAGCGATAGGCGGTGGCGCGCGAAATGGCGGCGGCGTCAGCGGCCTCGCCGACGGTGGGCGTGCGGCCCTCGGCGAGGAGCCGACGCGTGGCGGCCAAAAGGGCGGAGCGCGTACGCTGTTTTTGCGCGAGCCGTTCGCTCGACGGTTGACGATCCAAGACGAACCTCTTATGAGACATTTGTCTCGTTATGAGATTTTTGTATCAAAATTTGAGAAAGGACACAAGCCGTGACACTTCCCTCCCCCGCCGCACAGGGTGCCGCGGCCTCCCCACGCGTGGGTTCATCCATTCATCTGCTTGGGACGATCGTTACCTTCAAAGGCATCGCGGCGCAGACTGAAGGAAACTATTCCCTCGTCGAGGCCGCAACAGCGCCCGGCGCGTTTACGCCCCCTCATGTCCACAGCGAGGACGCGGAAGCGTTCTATGTTCTGGAAGGGGAATATGAGATTTTTCGTGACGGCGAGACCACCCGACATGGGCCGGGCTCTTTCGTCTATATGCCGCGCGGGGTGGCCCACGGCTTTCGCAACGCAGGCTCCGAAACAGCCCGTATGTTGATCATCAATACGCCCGGCGGCTTGCACGAGCAATTCTTTCTCGCCGCAGGCGAACCCGCCGAAGGTCCCCTCGCCTTCCCACCGCCCCAGCCGCCGGATGTGCCCCGGCTGATCGAGGTGGCGGGGCGGCATGGGATCACGATGCTGCCGCCCGAGTGATGCAGTCATTCATCTGGCAAGATCCATTCACTTAGGGGCGACCTTCGCCAGAGGGATGAGCTTTCCCTCTTCCGCCTTGTAGAAATACTGGCTCGCCACCAACCACCCCTTCAGCGGCCGCAAGGGCGGAATGCAGGTAAGCAGAAGCAGGGGCAGCGTCGTCACCAGATGGACCCAGTACGGCGCCTCGTACGCCACTTCCAGCCAGATGGCGAACAGGGTCGAAGGCAGGCATCCGAAGCAAATGACGAAAAAGGCAGGGCCGTCCGCCGGATCGGCGAAGGAATAATCGAGCCCGCACACCTCGCACTTGGGTGCGAGCGTCAAGAACCCCTTGAACAGATGGCCTTGCCCACAGCGCGGACACCGGCCGCGCAGGCCGGTCTGGAGCGGGGAAAGCGGGGGCCAGGATTGCGTGGCCATGATTGTATCCAGTCACGTGCGTTATTTGACTGCATATAATATACATTCAATTTAATCGAGCAATGAGGGCCAGTGTCGCAGGGCGTGACGCAGGGTACGGCTGCTTTCAGACGCGCTTGCGCGAGCGCTCCGCGCTGATGTTGCGCGCGATATGGGCGGCGAGATAATCCGCCGCTTGCAGCAAGCCGGGCTGGCGTTCCCAGAGGATCAAGTCCACCGAGGGCAGCACCGGCAGCCCGTCGGCCGCGCCGAGGCGCACCAGTCCGGTGGAGCGGACCGAATCGGCGAGCACGATGAGGGCGGCATCCGCCAGCGCCATGGCCTGGAGGCCCGCTATGCTCTCCGACACGCAGGCGATGCGCCAGGGCCGGCCCTGCTCGTTCAACGCGGCCAGCGCGTAATCGCGATACAAATTGCCTTCCGGAAGCATGGCGAGCGGCAATGGATCTTCGCGGCAGGCGCTGCCATTGCCCGCGCCCAGCCAGACCAGGGGCTCGGCCCGCAGCACCGTTCCGCGTCCCAGTTTCGGCGCCACGCCGGGCATGCGCGTGGCGAGGGCAATGTCGATCACACCTTCGTCCATATCCTGCGCCAGTTGCCGGGAGAGGGCACACCGCACGGTGACCTCAACCCCGGGATAGCTCGCGCGGAAACTCGCCAGCGTCTCCGGCAGGAGAAAGGCGGCGTAAAGATCGGGACAGCCCAAGGTCACGCGCCCCTCGATCTCCTCGGCCGCGAGGCGCAAGCGGGCTTCCTCGTGCATGCGCAGCATGGTGCGCGCGAACGGCAGCAGCATTTCCCCGTGCCGGGACAGGCGCAGATGGCGCAGGTCCGGCTCAAACAGCGCGCGGCCGGCTGCCTCCTCCAAGCGCTTCACTTGAAGACTGACCGCCGGCTGGGTGCGGTTCAGCCGCCGCGCCACGCGGGTCACACTCTGCTCCTCCACGAGAAGCACGAATGTGCGCAACAAAGTGATTTCGAGCGGGCGCGCCATGCGTTTGGATAAATATAAATTTGCTTTTCGCAAAGCAATATAAATTTGATTGCTTCGCTCATCACGGCTTTAATTTAAAATACCTTGATATGATTTGTTTAATTCGTAGGCAAATGCACAAACCTTGATCTAAATCAAAACGCCTTGATGCAGCTAAAAAGTGCAATCGACAGGACGGTTTTTATAATTAATAAGATCGATGGAAATAGAGGTTTTTTGAATGTCCGGTGCATTTTTGAACGTGACGGGGCTGGTAAAGCACTATGGCGGCGTGGCGGCCCTGGATGGGTGCAGCCTCTCGCTCGCCAAGGGCGAGGTCACCGGCCTGATCGGCCCCAACGGAGCGGGGAAAACCACCCTCCTCAACGCGCTCACCGGGCTCGCCAAGCCCGACGCCGGCACCGTGACATTCAATGATGTGGACGTGACTGGCCTGCCCGCCCATCGCATGGCCGCGATCGGCGTGGTGCGCAGCTTCCAGATCGTGCGCGAGCTCTCCAGCCTCACCGTGTTTGAAAACTTATTGCTGGCCCCACCGCACCAGATCGGCGAAGGCCTTTTGCGCGCTGTGGTCTCGCGGCCCAAATGGTGGGCGCAGGAACACCAAAATGCCGCCAGGGCCCGTGCCCTGCTGGAACGGGTCGGCCTGTGGAAATTGGCGGATCAGCCCTCCGCCGCGCTCTCGGGTGGCCAGAAGAAGCTGCTGGAAGTCGCCCGCGCGCTGCTGCTGGAACCCCGGCTCCTGCTGCTGGACGAGCCGGGCGCCGGCGTCTCTCCGCCGCTGCGCGAGGAAATCATTCGCCTGGTGCGCGAGTTGAAGGCCGAAGGCCTGTCATTCGGCATCGTCGAGCACGACATGCACCTGGTCGGTGAAGTCTGCGACCACGTGCATGTGCTGGCGGAGGGACGGACCCTGGTTTCCGGGACCTTCGCGGAGGCCACCTCCGACCCCCGCGTGGTGGAAGCCTATCTGGGGCTCGCCGCATGATGGCGCACAGCGAAACGAACGCCCTGCTGGTGCAGGGCCTGCGCGCCGGCTACGGGCGAGGCGGCGATATCGTCTGCGGCATCGATTTTGCCCAGAAGGCGGAAACCATCGTCGCCGTCATCGGGCCCAACGGCTCGGGAAAGTCGAGCTTCGTCAAGACCGTCGCAGGCCTCCTGCCGGCGCGGGCAGGCTCCATCTCGGTGACCGGAAGCGATGTGACGACCCTCTCGCCAGCCCGCCGCGTATTCGCCGGCCTCGCTTATGTACCCCAGGAAGCCAATGTCTTCCGCAGCCTCACCATTCGTGAAAACCTGAAGCTCGCCACGGAATTCTTGCGCGGCCGTCCGGGCATCGGGCGTGAGCAGGAGGAACGGGTGCTGAGCCTCTTTCCCGAGATTTCCGCCCGCCCCCGCACGCTCGCCGGAAACCTGTCCGGCGGCCAGCGGCAGATGCTCGCCTTTGCCTGCGCCCTGCTCGCCAATCCGGAAGTGCTGCTGCTGGATGAGCCCTCGGCCGGATTGTCTCCGAAGATCGTCGGCCAGACCATGGAGGCCATAGCCCGCGTGCGAGAATCCGGTGTCACCATCGTACTGGTGGAGCAAAATGTCTCCGCCGCGCTGAAGATTGCCGACGAAGTGGTGGTGCTGGTGGCGGGACGCCTCAGCCTGCGGGCTCCGGCCAAGGACGTGTCGCCGGGTGATCTCGCCGGCCTGTTCTTTGGGAAAGCGGCCTGACATGGCGCAGCTGTTCCTCAACGGTCTGGTCACCGGCCTGCTCCTCGCCCTGCCTGCGCTGGCGCTGACGCTGGTGTTCGGCATCCTGAAATTCGCCAATTTCGCGGTCGGCGCCCTGCTCACCTTCGGCGCCTATGCGGGCTTCGTCGCCAATGTGCTGTTCGGCTGGCCGCTGCCGCTCGCCGCCGCCTTTGCCGCTTTGTGCGTGGCGCTGGCCTCGATCATCGCCGATGCGCTGGTGTTCGAACGGCTGCGCGAGCGCGGCTCCATCACCTTGCTGGTCGCCTCCATGGGCGTGTCGCTGGTGATAGAGAACATCTGCCGCTTCTTCTTCGGCAATGCGGCCCGCAGCTTCGATGTGGCCCTCGCGCGGCCGATCCGCTGGCAGGGGGTGCGCATCAACCAGGAGCAGATCGTCACCGCGAGCGTGGTGGTCGTCGCGCTGATCCTGGTTCACCTGCTGCTCACCGCCTCCCCGCTCGGCCGCGCCATGCGGGCGGTGGCCGACAATTCCGCCCTTGCCGCCGTGCGCGGCGTAGAACGGCGCACTGTCGCCCGCATCGCCTGGGCGCTGACTGGGGCGCTCCTGGGCGTGGCCGGGGTCCTCGCTGGGCTCGATCGCGCCATCGATCCGCTGATGGGCTGGAATTATCAGATCCCCATCTTCGCCGCTGCCATCCTGGGTGGTCTTGGAAGCCCGCTCGGCGCGGTGGCCGGCGCGCTGATGATCGGGGTTGCCGAGGAGATGTCTGCCCTCGTGCTGCCCACCAATTACCGGCAGGCCGTGAGCTTCACGGTGATCCTGCTGCTGCTCCTGTTCCGCACCAATGGTCTGTTCGGCGCAAAGGCGGTGCGCAAATGAGCGCCTATCTCGTCACCCTCGTCATCCTCGTCAGCGTCGCCGCTCTGGTTGGCCTCGCGCTGAACCTGCAATGGGGCCTCGCCGGCCTGGTGAATTTCGGCGTCTCCGGCTTCGTCGCGCTCGGCGCCTATGGGGTCGCCATCACCGCGCCGCATATCGGCTGGCTGGCGGCGATGATCTTCTCCGCCGCGCTCTGCGCCGCCGTCAGCATGGGGCTGGCATTACTCTCGATCCGGCTGGAGGAAAATTATCTCGCCATCGTCACCATCGGTTTCGGCGAGATCGTCCGCATCCTGCTGCTCAACGAGGGCTGGCTGACGGGCGGCGCGCTCGGCATCGCCGACATTCCGCGTCCGTTCGCCAGCATCACCCCGCCGGGCGGGGGAGACGGGGTCATCCTCGCGTTCGCCATCGCGCTCGTGGCGGTGGTGTTCGTGCTGCTGGAACTCCTTGTGCGCTCGCCCTTCGGCCGGGTCCTGCGGGCGGTGCGGGACGACGCAACGGTTGCGTCCGCGCTGGGCAAGCCGGTGCTGGCGTTGCGGGTGCGGGCGTTTGCCGTGGGCGGAGCGGTCATGGGCCTCGCGGGCGCGCTGCATGCGTTCTACCTCACCTATATCGACCCCAGCCAGTTCACCCCCATCATCACCGCTTATGCCTTCATGGCGGTGATCGCCGGCGGACGCGGCTCCAATCTCGGCCTCCTGTTCGGCGCCGGCTCGATCATGGCGCTGCTGGAAGCGACGCGATTTCTCAAGGACCTCGTGCCGTCCATCGACGGCGCGCAATTGTCGGCGCTGCGGCTCGGCATGATCGGCATCGGCATCGTGCTGCTGCTGATCCTGCGTCCGCAGGGCCTCGTGGCAGAACCGCGCCGGCGCGCGTCCGAATTCTTTCCCGACGCGAAGGGAGAAGGCTGATGCCTCGCGTAACCCCGCTGCCCCCCACAGCCCTGCCGCCCGAAATCGCGCAGGTGTACGAGCAATTCGCCGGCGGCTACGCAGATTTCGCCGACCAGGCGGCGGTGCTCGCGCACGTGCCGCCCGCGCTCGACCACATCTACCGCATGCTCATGGAATTGCGGGCGCGCGAGGCCGTGCCCTGGCGCTATATCGAACTGGCGGTGGTGGTGGTCTCCAAGCTCAATGCCTGCCCCTATTGCGTTTCCCATCACGCCCCCCTGCTCGCCGTGGAGGGCATTCCCGCCAACGCGATCGAGGGTCTTCCCGACGCCGAGCATGAAGCCTTCGACGAGGTCGACCGCCTCGTCATCGACTATGCGCGGCTGGTCACGGAACGCGCCTGGGGCATCCGCTCCAGCGTCTTCACCCAATTACGCGCGCATTTTTCCGAAGCGCAGATCGTCGAGCTGACATTCCGCATCGCGCTCTGCGGCTTCTTCAACCGGTTCAACGACGCGTTGCAGATCGACGACGGCGTGGCCGAGGCCGCGCTTCATCTTCACCCCACCCAATCGCCCGCCCCTACAGGAGAACAGCCATGAGCCAGTCGCCGCGTCTCACCCGCCGCCAGGTCGTTGCCGGCCTCGGCGCCCTTCCTTTCGTCGGCGCCGCGATGCCGGCGTTCGCCCAGGCGGCCGAGGTGCCGCTCGGCATGGTGCTGCCGTTCTCGGGCGCAACGGGCCCGTATGGACCGGACATGAAGAAGGCCGCCGAGCTGGTGGTGCAGCAGGTCAACGACGGCGGCGGCGTGCTGGGCGGGCGCAAGCTCAAGCTGTTCATCGAGGATTCGGAGACCAATCCCACCGTCGGCGTCACCGCCACCAAGAAGCTGCTGGAAGTGAACAAGGTGGAGCTGGTCGGCGGCTTCTGGGGCAGCCCCATCGCGCTTGCCGCAAAGCCCATCATTCTCGCCGCCAACAAGGTGCAGATGGTTTCCTGCGCCGCCAATGCCGTGACCGACGGCGACACCAAGGGCCTCGTGTGGCGCTTCCAGGCCAAGAGCACCTCTTGGGGCCCGGCCGGCGCCAAGGTGATGAATTCCATCGGCGTCAAGAAGGTGGTGGTGCTGGCCCAGCAGAACCCCTTCGTGGTGGCCATGATCGAGCCGTTCAAGGCGGAGATGGCCAAGCTCGGCGGCAGCGTGCTGGACGTGGTGATGTACAACCCCGACCAGCCCTCCTATCGCGCCGAGGTGGAGAAGGCGTTCGGCAACGATCCCGAAGGGGTGTTCTGCCTTTCGTTGCTCACCGATTTCGCCTCCATCGCCAAGGAGGTCTATCGCGGCGGCTTCAAGTCCAAGATCGTTGCGCTCTCCATCGGCGCGGACGCGGAGGGCAAGTTCCTGCAGGCCGTCGGCCCGGAGGTTGGCGAGGGCATCTACCACCTTCAGCCCGCCCCGCCGCTGGATTCGCCCTCCTACAAGAAGTTCGTGAAGGAGATGGGCGCGCCCGCCGGCACCGTGTTCCTGTTCGCCGGCAATGCCCACGATCAGATCTGCGTCACGGCGCTCGCCATGGAGCATGCAAAGTCCACCGATGCAGCGGTGTGGGCGAAATCCATCCTGGAAGTCTGCAACCCGCCCGGAGAGGAAGTCGACGACGTTGTAAAGGGACTGGAGCTGATCCGCGCCGGCAAGAAGATCAAATTCATGGGCGCCGGCGCGAGCTGCGATTTCGACGCCAAGGGCGATCAGATCAATCGCACGTTCCTGGTCCAGGTGATCAAGGGCGGAAAGAACACAACGGTCGGCGTGATTTCTTGATCCGCTAGACCTTATTTCACGGTCGAACACCAGCAGCGCGCGAAGCCGTTCGCGCGCAACGAAAACGCGCGCCCGCAGGGCCGTGGGGAGACATCCGATGACACAAACCAAACCGATGCATCTGTGCGGCTTCCTCATCGCGGGCCCGGTGGTGCACAGCCACGCAATCTGGCGCAATCCGGCGCATGAGACCGCCTTCCTCAGCCTCGATCACTACGCCCATATCGCGCGCACCCTGGAGCGTGGGAAGTTCGACTTTCTGTTCTTCGCCGACCGCCTCGCTATCGCCGACCGCTATGGCGAGAGCCTCGAGACCGGCATTCGCCTTGGGGATCAGGACGCAACCCGCATGGACCCGATTCCCGTGCTCGGTGCCATGGCGGCGGTCACGCAGCACATCGGCCTCGGCGCGACGCGCTCCACCACCTATGACGCGCCCTATAATATCGCCCGGGAATTCGCGACCCTCGATCATCTGTCGGGCGGCCGGGCGGCGTGGAACGTCGTCACCTCCATGAATGACGGAGAAGCACTGAACTTCGGCTCGGTGCCCCATCTGAGCCACGACGAACGCTACGACCGCGCCGACGAGTTCATGGACGTCGCCTTCAAGCTTTGGGACAGCTGGGAGGACGGCGCGCTGGTGCTTGACCGCGCCAAAGGCATCTATGCCAACCCCGACAAGGTCCATTACGTGAACCACCACGGCAAATGGTTCCAGTCACGCGGGCCCCTGAATATTCCCCGCAGCCCCCAGGGCCGGCCGGTGATCATCCAAGCGGGCTCCTCCGGCCGGGGCAAGGCATTCGCGGCGCGGTGGTCGGAGGTGATCTTCGCCTTGCAGCCAAACCGCGAGCGCATGGGCGCGTTCACACGGGATGTGCGCGCGGCGCTCGAGGCCGCCGGCCGTGCGCCGGACGCCAGCAAGGTGCTGATGGCGGTGATGCCTTTCATCGGCCGCACCCGCGCCGAGGCGGAAGAAAAGCGCGACCTGCACGATTCCCTGATTGATCCGCGCGTCGGCCTCTCCACCCTCGCCGCCCATGCCAATGCGGATTTCTCCGGCCTGCCGCTGGATGCACGGGTGGATGAGATCGCCGTCTCCGGCAGCCAGGGTAATTTCGCCGCCCTGCGCTCAATTACGCCGGACGGTTCCATGACCATCGCCGAGGCCGGCGGGGTGTATGGGCGTGGCGTCATGTGCCCCCGCATCGTCGGAACGGCGCAGGACGTGGCGGACGAACTTACGGAGATCGTCGCCTCGGGACTGGCGGATGGGTTCGTCATCTCGCCCGCTTTCCTACCGGACACTTTCGATGATTTCGTCGACGGGGTTGTGCCGCTCCTTCAGGCACGCGGCGCCTTGAGGCAGGATTATGCGAGCGGCAGCCTGCGGGACCGGCTCACGCAGACGCAGAGCGCGTGATGGCCGCGCGCGTCTTGTCCACCGACATGCCGCAGGTTGTTTCCCCCGAGCAGTTCAAGGGGGTGATGCGGCGGCTCGGGTCGAGCGTGGCCGTCATCACCAGCCGGCACGATGCACGGGTCAATGGGATGACGGCAACCGCCGTGTGCAGCGTCAGCGCGGACCCGCCGAGCCTGCTGGTGGTGGTCAACCGGGCGAACGCCTCCCACGCCATGATCCGGCAAGGCCAGGCGTTCGCCGTGAATCTGCTGTCCCAATCACAAAGTGACCTGGCAGAGAGATTCGCACGCCGCACGCCGGATCCGTTCTCCGATGTGCCTCATACGCTGGGGGTGACCGGCTGCCCCCTGCTCGAAGAGTGCAGTGGCAGCCTCGAGTGCACCGTGGTGCAGGAAACCGAGGTCGGCACCCACACCATTTTTATCGGCCACGTGGTCTCCGCGAAGATCGGCATGGCCCCGCCGCTGCTGTATCACGAGGGTACCTACCACGCTCTCTCCGCTCTGAAGCGCGCCTGAACGCAGCTGGTGGGCTACACCCAGTCCGCCGGAAGATCTGGGCGGAAGGAAAGGGGATGCGGGGCCTCGCGATAGGTGACTCCCGGTAGGATACACAGCATCTCGAACAACAGGTTCGCGCCGATCAGGGCGGTGTTGCCGGTGGTGTCGTAAGGCGGCGACACCTCGACCAGATCGAAACCCACCACATCGAGCCCGTGCAGGCCACGGATCAACTCCAGCGCCTGGGGCAAGGTGAGGCCCGCCGGCTCGATGGTTCCCGTGCCGGGCGCGATGGAGGGATCGAGGCTGTCGATATCGAATGAAATATAGGTCGGCCGCCCCATGAAGCGCGTGCGGATTTCACGCGCCAGATCGGCCAGAGAGCGGTGCCAGCAGCGCTCCGCCGGGACCACCCAGACGCCAAGGCCGCGCTGCCAATCGAAATCGTCCGCCGCATAGCCCGAGCCGCGCAGCCCCACCTGGACCATGCAGCGCGGATCGACGAGCCCTTCCTCCAGCGCCCGCCGCATGGGCGTGCCATGGGCGATCCGCTCACCGAACATGGTGTCGTTTACGTCCGCATGCGCATCCACATGCACCAGCGCCATCGGCCCATGGGTCTTCGCCGCCGCGCGCAGGATCGGCAGCGTCATGGTATGGTCGCCGCCCAGCGCCATCGGCCGGCAGCCCGCCGCGAAGATGCCGGAGAAATGCGCTTCGATGAGATCCACCGAACGTTCCAGGCTGTAGGGATTGGTCGCGACGTCGCCGAGATCGGCGATGGCGAGGCTGTCGAACGGCGCGGCACGGGTCGCCACATTGTAGGGGCGCACGAACACGGATTCCGTGCGGATCTGGCGCGGCCCAAAGCGCGTGCCGGCGCGGTTCGAGGTGCCCCCGTCCAGCGGCACGCCGATAAAGCCGGCGTCGAGCTGCGCGGGATCGGGAATGTGCGGCAGGCGCATCATGGTGGCGATGCCGCCGAAGCGCGGCATGTCGTTTCCGCTGAGCGGCAAGTGGCGGGGGCGGTCGGTCATGGGGAATCCGTTCGCAAGGCTGCCTTCAGCGTAGGACGACGCGTGCACCGCACCAAGAGCCATGGGCTTGCCGGGTCCATGCGCGGATCCGGCGACGCTTTTCGCGCGTGAGGCGCCGGGCCTCATTTCAGCCAACCGGGAAATATCGCGCCCAGCCCGCCCGCGATCATCTCCATCGCGATGGCGGCCAGGATGATGCCCATCAAGCGCTTGGAGATGGAGAGCGCGGTCGGCGTGAGCCGCGCACCGAGCCATGGCGTGAGCGCCATCGCGCCAGCGAAGAAGATCAGATACCCGATCAGGCCGATATAGAAGGCGGCGATATCGCTCGGCCCGTGCGCGGATTGGGCGAAGATGATGATGGTGGCCATGGCGCCCGGCCCGAGCGCGATCGGCAGCCCGAGCGGATAGACACCGGCATTTTCCACCGACTTGAACTGCTCCTGTTCCGCAGCGGCCCCATGATGCGAGGGATGGTCGTCGCCGCTGAGCATCGAGAGGGCGATCAAGAGCACGATCAATCCGCCGGCGAGGCGGAAGTGCGCGACGTTGATCCCAAACACCGTCAGCAGAGCATGCCCGGCGAGCGCGCAGACCAGCGCGCCGATGATCACGGTCGCGATCATGGCGATCAGGGTGCTGCGCCGCGTGGCGGGCGTGGCATCTGCCGTCAGCGCCAGAAAAATCGGCGCGATGCTGAGCGGCCCCATGATGGCGAACAGGGCCGCGAACAGTTTTATGGACAATGAGAAGTCGATCATTCAGCACCCCTTGCCCGTCCCACCGCGTCGGAAACGGTGTGCCCCATTTTCGTGCTTTCCGATACCTTTCGCGAAGGCCGCCTCCGGCGCCGCACCGTTTGCGAGAGCCATCTCCGAAAGACGTCGCGCAACCCGGATGTAACCCGTCGGAGCCGCCAAGCGGAAGGACCGCCACGTCAAGCATTCCGCGAAACGGGCAAGACGGCCACCCACCCGGCCTGCTCGCGCCGTGCCAAGGATCCGGTGATCCCATCATCCGCTCTGCCAGCAGATCGGTTCGCCGGCACGAACCTTGCTCTGCCAAATGCAGCACGCCCGGCACCGCGCACGGTCACCCCAACTGCCCACCAGATGCGCTTGACTCCCCTGCGACACCATGTTCCAAATTAGTTGACCACTTCGCTAGTCGACTAGCGCGCTACGCACTCAGGGAGATCGCAGGCCTTTAAACGGGTTAGGCCCCGTGGCCATGCCGGGCTTTTGCTGAAACCGGCGTAATGGCCGGGCGAGACGGTGCCAGGGCGAAAGCAAGCCGCCGCGGCAGGCGGCCAGCGCGGGGACCGCGCGGGATCGGGCGAGAACAAGAAGAGAGTAAAAAATGCTCAATATCGACGAGGCGAATGCCGCATTCGTGACCTATCGCGAGATCAAGAAGCGCATTGTGGATCTGTATTACGGTGTTGGCGAACGTCTGTCCGAGGCGCGCCTGGCAGAAGAGCTGGGCGTCGGGCGTTCGCCGATCCGCACCGCTCTCTCCCGTCTGAAGTCGGAGGGATGGATCGCCATCTCCCCGCAGAGCGGCACTTATATAAAGGCGCTGACCCCGCGTGAGATCCGCGAGGTCACCGAACTGCGCATGCTGCTGGAGATGCACGCCGCCGGCGCGGCGGCGACCCGGATGTCGGCGCCGATGCTCAAGACGCTGCGGGCGGATTTCCGCGCCAAGGCGCCACGCATCGCCAAGGGCGACGCCGATGCCTTTATCGCCCTCGACAACCGGCTGCATGCCGCGATCTATGACGCCGCCGACAATTCCCTGGTGCGCCAAACGCTGCTCGACCTGCGCGACAAGGTTCAATGGATCCGCCGCGTGTGCGCGGTGTCCCAGGAGCGCGTGCAGGACGGCTTCGCGGAGCTGGAAGGCATCCTCGCGGCGCTCGAGCGACGCGACACCGAGTGCGCGGCCAAGGCCATGCGCGACCATGTGAAGAGCGCCGCCGCCTTCTGCGAGCGCCTCGAGGAAATCGCTGTTCTCAACCAGCGGACGCCCTGATAGCGGCGCCCGCCTGCACCCTCACCCGCATCCCGGCCAGGAGCGCATTTCTTAAGCCATTTCAAAATTCGTTCGAGAATTGCGCAAAAAGCGCGACCGGACATCCAGAGGAGCACAGAAGCATTATGGCAGCCATTGCGGGTGCAACACCCTTTATTGTCAACACGCATGCGCAGAAGCCGCTTTCCCCGGCTGTCGTCACGCTCAATGACGTGACGAAGGTCTATGAAACGGCGTCCGGTGGCACGGTGCATGCGCTGAGCAAGATCAACCTTGCCATCCGCAGCGCGGAATTCGTCTCCGTCATCGGGGCCTCCGGCTGCGGCAAAACCACGTTGCTGCGCATCATCGGCGGGCTCGAGGACGGGTTCGGCGGCGAGCTGGTTCTCTCCGGGCGCAAGGGCGGCGGCCCGAGCCGGGACGTCGGCATCGTATTTCAGGACGCGAACCTCCTGCCCTGGCGCACCATTCTGCAGAACGTGCTTCTCCCGGCGCAGGTGCTGCGCCTGGACAAGCAGGCTTCGCTCGCCCGCGCCCACGAGCTGATCGAGCTGGTCGGCCTCAAGGGGTTCGAGGACAAGTATCCGTTCGAGCTTTCGGGCGGCATGCGCCAACGCATCTCGATCGCCCGCGCGCTCATCCACGACCCTTCGGTTCTGCTGATGGACGAGCCGTTCGGTGCGCTCGATGCGCTGACACGCGAAGTGATGAACGCGGAAGTGCTGAAGATCTGGGACGCGACCAAGAAGACGGTCTTCATGATCACCCATTCCATCACCGAAGCGGTGTTCATGAGCGACCGGGTGATCGTGATGTCGCCGCGCCCCGGCCGTGTGATCGCGGAGGTGGATATCGCCCTGCCCCGGCCCCGGCACATCGGCATGCTGAGCGAGGAGAAGTTCGGCGCCTATACCGGAAAGCTGCGCCGCCTGCTGGATGTGGGCACCGACTAGACCGCGTCCGCCGCATCGCCCCGATCCGCGCGTCTTCGCGCCCACCGAACCTGTGAGTCATCGCCATGTCCCTCGACGCTACGGCTGCGGCCGAAATCCTCGCCTCACGCAAGCGCGAACGCCTGCGCTGGCTCTCGGTTTCCACCACGGATTCCCTGATCTCCTTCGGCGGCTTCGTAATGCTGGCGCTGATCTGGGAGCTGGCGGTGGATCTGTTTAAGATCCCGGACTTTATCCTGCCCGCGCCATCGGCCATTGCGGTTTCACTCTACAATGGCTTCGCTTCGGGCCTGTTCGTCTATAATTTCTTCGTCACCGCCTTTCAGACCATCGCGGGCTTCCTGCTGGCCGCGGTGGTCGGAACAGCGATCGGCGCCGTGGTGGCGCAGTTCCGCATCGTCGAGCGGATCGTTTATCCCTGGCTGGTGGCGCTGCAGACCTTGCCGAAGATCGCCATCGCGCCGCTGATCATCATCTGGGCCGGCTACGGCGTCGGCTCCAAGGTCATCATCGTTGCGCTGGTGGCCATCTTCCCGGTGCTGGTGAACACCATCATGGGGCTCAAATCCTGCGACCAGGGGAAGCTCGACCTGATGCGCTCGCTCGGCGCGGGCCGCTGGGAAACCTTCCGCACCGTGCGCCTGCCGAACGCGCTGCCCTTCATTTTCGCCGGGCTGAACGTCGCCATCGTGCTCGCCATCCTGGGCTCGATCGTCGGCGAGTTCGTGGGCTCCAAGGCCGGGCTCGGCAATCTCATCCTGGAAGCGAACTTCCAGTTCGATGTGGCGCGCATCTTCGCGGTCCTCGTGGTGCTCGGCGTATTTGGCGTCGTGCTCAGCTTGCTGATGCGCATGGCCCAGAACCACTTCCTGTTTTGGAACAAGTCGCTCAGCTGAAGGCGACCCAAATAACAAACCTAAAATAACCAGAGGCGGAGTTTGATTATGCGAAGCATTCGTTTGTCTTTATGCACACTTGCGGCGGCGTTCGCCCTCACCGGCGCGGCGAGCGCAGCGGAGAAGGTGGTTTATGCGGTCACGACGTCCAACATTTCGGTCGGCCACGCCGCCCAATCCTCGATCCCGATCGCGGCGGAGTTCTGGAAGCAGGAAGGCCTCGACGTCGAAGTGATCGGCTTGTCCGGCGCCACGGCCGGGGTGCAGCAGGTGGCGAGCGGACAGGTGGACTTCGCCACCGTAGGTGGGGACGCACTATTGATCGCCCGGTCCAAGGGCATCAAGGTGAAGGCGGTCTATACTTACGCCCGCAAGTCGATCTACCGCATCGTCGTGCCTGAAGACAGCCCGATCAAGAGCGTCGCCGATCTCAAGGGGAAGACCATCGGTGTGCCCGACATGTCCGCCGGCTCGGTGCCATTTTCCCGCGCCGTGCTCTCCTCGGCCGGTGTGAACCCACAGACCGATGTGAAATGGCTCTCGGTCGGCATCGGTGGCCAGGCCGCGAACGCCTTCCGCCAGAACGTGATCGACGCCTGGGCCTCCTGGGACACGGTGATCGCCGGGCTTGAGAACAACGGCTTCAAGTTCCGCGTCATCGACCCGCCGTGGATCGACGAAGTGGTGGGCAACGTGATCATCGCCCGCGAGGAGACCATCGAGAAGAAGCCGGAAGTGGTGGTAAAGGTCGCGCGCGGCATCGCCGAAGCCTCGGTCTACGGCCTCACCAATCCCGACGCCGCCTTGCGCAATCATTGGAAGATGTATCCCGAGACCAAGCCGCAGACGGTGAATGACGAGACCTTCAAGCAGGCCCGCCGCATCTTCGATTCCCGCTTCGATCTCACCAAGCTGGAACCGGGCGTGAAGTGGGGCGAGAACGTGCCGGCCCAGTGGAAGCGCATGGCCGACATCTCCATCGAGGAAGGCCTGATCCCCAAGGGCTTCGATGTCACCGCCGCCTATACCAACCAGTTCATCCCCCAGATCAACGACTTCGACGCGAAGAAGATCGAGGCGATGGCCAAGGCGTCCACATGGTGAGGATGCGCTGAGCCGCGCGCCCGCTATCCCAAGGGGCCACGTGATCCGCCCGTTCCACCCGTCCTTTAACAAGAAAAGCCGTGCCGCGCTTTGGCGTTGCACAAGGAGAACAAGAAATGACCGAACGACGTAAAGATCAGATGAGGCTGGGTGGCTTCTTCCATCCGACGGGCAATCACGTGGCCGCATGGCTCGATGCCGGCTCGCAGATCGATGCCGGCACCAATTTCGACCATTATGTGCGGCTCGCACAGACTGCGGAGAAGGCCAAGTTCGATCTGATCTTCCTCGCCGATGCCATCGCCACGCGCGATGGCAACCTGCAGGCGCTCTCGCGCTGGCCGCAATACATGGCCTATTTCGATCCGGTGACCCTGCTCTCCGCGATCTCGGCCGTCACGAAGCACATCGGGCTTGTGGCCACCTCCACCACCTCCTTCAACGAGCCCTACAGCCTCGCCCGGCGGTACGCCTCGCTGGACCATATCAGCCACGGCCGCGCGGGCTGGAATGTGGTGACATCCTCCAACCCGTCGGAGGCCTATAATTTCGGCCGCGACGCCCATTACGGCCATAACGAGCGCTATGAGCGGGCCGAGGAGTTCGTCAAGGTCGTGAAAGGATTGTGGGACAGCTGGGAGGATGACGCCTTCCTGCGCGACCGCGCCACCTCCCGCTATTTCGACCCCGCGAAGCTCCATTATCTCAATCACAAGGACAAGCACTTCTCGGTGCGCGGGCCGCTGAACGTCGCCCGTCCGCCGCAGGGCTATCCGGTCATCTTCCAGGCCAGCGCCTCCGACACCGGCAAGGAGCTGGCGGCGCAGATCGCGGAAGTCATCTTCACCCCCCTCCATGATCTGGAGCAGGCGCAGAAATTCTATCGCGAACTGAAGGACCACGCGGCGAAATATGGCCGCGGCGAGGACGAGATCGTCGTCATGCCGGGCCTCAACGTGGTGGTCGCGGCAACCGAGAAGGAGGCCGACGAGAAGATCCGCTATCTCCAAAGCCTGATCCATCCCGACGTCGGCAAGGAATTGCTCTCCGCCGCACTCGGCGGCATCGATCTCAGCGCGTGCGATGTGGAAGAGCCCCTGCCCGCCCATCTGGTCGCCGAGGAACTGGGCCGGTCCAACTCCCGCGTCTCCTACATGCTCAAGGGCAATCCTACCTTGCGCCAGATGTACGAGCAGTTCGGCACGGGGCGCGGACAGCGCACGGTGAAGGGCACGCCTTCGACCATCGTCGATCAGATGGAGAGCTGGTTCCTCAGTCGCGGCGTAGACGGCTTCCTCATCCAGCCGCCGATCCTGCCGGCCGGGCTCGACGAATTCTGCGAGCACATCATTCCCGAACTGCAGAACCGCGGCCTGTTCCGCACCGAATATACCGGAAGCACGCTGCGGGAAAATCTCGGCCTGCGGCGCCCGGCCAGCATGTACGCGAAGGCGGGCTGAGGCGCGCAACGACGCCGGCGCCGCCGGTCAAACGGCGGCGCTCCCAAAGGGAGGAAGAAGACATGAGCGTGCATGCGGCCTTTGAATGCGATCCCGCGCGCGATCCCCAGGAGTTCCGCCGGTGCCTTGGCCAGTTCGCCACCGGCGTCACGGTGGTGACGGCCAATGTGGGCGGCGAGTTGGTGGGGCTCACGGTGAATTCCTTTGCCTCGGTCTCGCTGAGCCCGCCGCTGATCCTGTGGTCGATCGATTTATCCTCGAAAAGCTATCCTAAGTTCAGTGTCGCGGAAAATTTCGCGATCAATGTGCTGGCGCACGACCAGATCGCCCTGTCGCGCCATTTCGGCCGGTCCGGCCCCGACAAATTCCGGGACGTCGGCTGGAGCGCCGGCGAGACTGGCGCCCCGGTGCTCGACAATGTCGCTGCCTTCTTCGAATGCAGCCGCGAATCTGAGCATCGCGGCGGCGATCATTTGATCCTCATCGGCCGGGTGCGCCGCGCGGTGCATTTCGAGCGCGGAACGCTGCTGTTCGCCCAGGGGCGCTATCGCCTCGCCACCGATCATCCTGGCGAGGCGGGCGCGGTGCGCGCCGCCTCCTGATTCACGCGCGGGGCTCCATCAGATCGGCAATCCGCGCGCCGGCGCTCCGACACGCCCCTCGTGTGCCTCGCCCACCGGCTGCGGCGATTCATGCACGGGAAGTTCACCCGCCGCTTTCGGCAGGCTGATGGAGGCACGCAGGCCCCTCGGCTGGTTGAACAGGATGATGTCGCCGCCGTGCCGCCGCACAATGGTGCGCGCGATGGAGAGGCCGAGACCGAGGCCGCCGGTCTCGCGGTTGCGCGAGTGCTCCATGCGGAAGAACGGGGCAAACACCTGCTCGCGCGACACGTCGGGAATGCCGGGGCCGTCATCCTCGACCACGATCTCGATATTCTCGGCGCCCTGCGTCACGCTCACCCGCGCACGCTCGCCATAGCGCACGGCATTCTCCACCAGATTGCGGCAGGCACGGCGCAGCGCGTCGGGCCGGCAGCGATAGCTGATCTTCTGCCCCTCGGTGAAGGTGACGGCATAGCCGAGTTCCGCGAGATCGTCGCACATGCTCTCCACCAAAGCCGGCAGATCGACCGTGCGGGTGGTTTCCGCCGTCGCCTCCTCGCGCACGAAGGTCAAGGTCGCCTCCGTCATGGACTGGATTTCGGCGATGGTGCTGAGCATCTTCTCCCGCAATTCCTCATCCGAAACGAACTCGGCGCGCAGCCGCAGCGAGGTGAGCGGCGTGCGCAGGTCATGCCCGATTGCGGCGAGCATGCGGGTGCGATCGTCGATGAAGCGCACCAGCCGGTCCTGCATGCGGTTGAAGGCCTCGGCCGTGCGGCGGATGTCATCCGGCCCGGTTTCCGGCAAGGGCGCGATCTTCTCGCCGCGGCCGAGCGCCTCGGCCGCCACCACGAGACGCCGCATGGGCTGGGCGATGCCGCGCGCGGCAAACACCGCGATCACCGAAAGCACCAGCGCCGAGAGCGCGAGCGAGACCGTGGATTGCGAGGTCCAGAAATTCTCCTGGGCGCGCTTGGCGAAGGCCGAGTTCAGCCAGGACCCGTCCGCGAGCTGGACCGTGATTCCCATGCCGTTGGCATCGTCGAGATAAAGAAACTTGGCCGGGCGCGAGAGCGGCCAAGCGTGGGGCGGAAGGTCGATCCAGGACGAATTGAGGACATCGACCCGCGGCGCCTCGTCCGCACGCGCCTCCACCGGTGCTGCGGCATCCACCTCATGGCCGGGCGGCGCCAGCGGCGGCAGGGGCTGGGCGAGATAAGCCCAGGCTTGCTGGCGCCACGCGCTGGCGGCCTTCGGTCCTTCGGGGGAGATCCAATAGCGGGTTGTGCTGGTGCTGCTGGCACTGAGAATGTCCTTGTGGAGTGCGGCCGGCGTCGCCTCCAGCACCCGCGCGAGCGATGCGCAGCGGCTCAGGGTCTCGGTCTTGGCGGCCTTCCGGATCACCTGCCCGTGCTCGTCCCAGGAGATGAAGAACACCACGGCCTGGGAGAGTGTCAGCGCCAGCAGGGTGAAACAGATGAAGCGCGCCGCGAGGCTGCGCGTCCACAGGCGCATCATCACGCAACAACCTCCGCCACGAGGCTGTAGCCGCCGCCCCAATGGGTCTTGATCAAAGCCGGGCTCTTGGAATCGACCTCGATCTTCTTGCGCAGGCGGCTGACCTGATTGTCGATGGAGCGGTCGAACGGATCGGCCGCACGGCCCACTGTGAGATCCAGCAACTGGTCCCGGCTGAGCACGAGGCCTGGATGGTCTAGAAACACACACAGCAGGCGGAATTCGGCGGTGCTGAGCGCCACCGCGACACCGTCCGGCCCCAGAAGCTCGCGCCGTCCGGCGTCCAGCGTCCAGCGGTCGAACCGCACCACCTTGGCGGCCAACTGGCCTTTCTGGGGTGGCAGGCTGTGGACCCGGCGCAGCACCGCCTTGATGCGGGCGAGCAATTCGCGCGGGCTGAACGGCTTGGTCAGATAATCGTCTGCGCCCACCTCAAGGCCGACGATGCGATCGGTCTCCTCGGCCATGGCGGTGAGCAGGATGACCGGCAATTCAGTGGTGCTGCGCAGGTGCCGGCATAGCGAAAGCCCATCCTCCCCCGGCATCATCACGTCCAGCACCACCAGATCGGGGGCGTTGCGCTCCAGCAGGCGGCGCAACGCGAGCGCGTTCTCCGCCAGGCTGATGCGGTAGCCATGCTGCGTCAGGTATTTGCCGACCAGATCGCGGATGTCACGATGGTCGTCCACGACGGCGATATGATGTGCCGAGTTCATTCCGCTGCTCCTCCCGGAACATACGCACGCCCGCCATCCCGCCCACCGGGAATTTGTATCAGAGTGTATCGCTCCGCGCCCCTGCGACACCCTGCGATCAAAAACTTGAGCGGCCCTTGATTATAGCCCCGGCGCGACGTTCGAAGGCCGGCAGCCCTTGCGCGATCCGCTTTCTTTCGGTGCACAGTTTAGGTGGCGAACGCATCACGGATCGGCGAGCGCGTATCAAAATGCCGCATCACGGGTGCGCAGGACATTTCGCGACAATATCGATGGTGCAGCGCGATAATTTTGCGACAACAGAGATTTAAATTACGGGTGCTTAGGCATTCACACGAAAACGCAGATTTTTTCTGCGTTCAATAAATGGATATACACACATGCGTTACGCTATTCTTGCTCTGGTGTCCGCTTCCCTATTCTCGAGCGTCGCTTCCGCGCGAGAAACCCAGCAGGAACCGCGCCAGGCGGCGCGCGGCCAGCAGCAGACGACCACAGTGCCCCCCGAGCGCGACCATGCCCCGGTCATCTCGGACCAGGATCGCCTGTTCCTGAAGCTGGGCGATCGCGGAATCGGCAACGGCTGACGCATCCCACAGATATCGCGCCAAAGGGGCGGTCGGCGATGCCGGCCGCCCTGCGCGCTTTTGAATGCATCGTTGAAGCGTTCCGCCGCCTCCGCAGGCCGGAAGGCGGGAATCATGCCGGCGGCGGCAAGCCGTGGCGTCGCAAGCCTCTGACAGAGGCACGCCCGCGCCGGGCTCCCCTGCCCGGCGCGGGCGTAGGCTTTATACGAGCGGGTGGTTCTTCAAGGGCAAAGTACGGATGCGCTTGCCGGTTGCCGCGAACAGTCCGTTCAGCACCGCCGGCGCTGCCACGGCGATGGTCGGCTCTCCCACCCCGCCCCAAAAGCCGCCGGAGGGCATGATGATGGTTTCCACCGCGGGCATCTCGGCAAGGCGCAGGACCTCGTAGGTGTCGAAATTCTCCTGCTCCATGCGGCCGCCCTTCACCGTGCACTCGCCATAGAGGCACGCCGAAAGCCCGTAGACGAAGGAGCCCTCCACCTGCCGCTCGATCTGCGCCGGGTTCACCGCATGCCCGGCATCAGTGGCGGCGACGATCCGGTGGATCTTCAATTGCCCCTTTTCCACCGAGACCTCCGCGGCCGCGGCAACATAGCTGGCGAAGCCCATGGTATGGGCGAGCCCGCGATAGACCCCCGCCGGCGCCGGCTTTTCCCAGCCGATGCGTTCCGCCACTGCCTCCAGCACCGCGCGATGCTTGGGGTGGTTTGCCATCAGCTTGCGCCGGAACGCGAGCGGATCAACGCCGGCCGCATGCGCCAGCTCGTCCATGAAGCATTCCAAGTACAAGGTATTCTGGTTCAGGTTCACCCCGCGCCAGAAGCCCGGCGGGATCGGCGGGTTGCGCATGGCATGATCGACCAGCACGTTCGGGATGGTATAGCCGATGTGGCCTTCCGGGCTGTTCGCGGTCAGCCCCTGGAACACCACGGGGTCCATGTCACCCTGTTTGCCCTCGGGCCGCATCGACGCAAGGATCGACTGGCCGGAAATGCGCATGTGAAATGCGACCAAATTCCCCTGCGCGTCGAACCCGCCAGTGAGCTTGGCCTGGGTGATCGGATGATAGGCGCCGTGGAGCATGTCCTCCTCGCGCGACCATAAGAGCTTCACCGGCGTGCCGGGCATCTGCTTGGCGATCAGCACCGCCTGTCGCACATAATCCTGGAAATTGCCGCGCCGGCCGAAACCGCCACCGAGGAGCAGCTTGTGCACGTCGCACTTCCCGACCGGCAGGCCCGCAGCTTCCGCCGCCGCCGTAAGACTGGCCTCGCCGTTCTGTGTCGGCACCCACACTTCGCATTTGTCCGCCGTGTAAAGCGCGGTCGCGTTCATCGGCTCCATGGTGGCGTGGTTGAGATACGGGAAGGAATAGGTCGCGCTGACAGTCTTGGCGGCGCCGGCCAGAGCCGCAGTCACATCGCCTTGCTTGTTGCCCACGAAGACGTCCGGCGCATCGAGGCCGGCGGCCAGCGTGGTGGCGATATTTGCGCTGGAAAGGCCCTTGTTGGGTCCCTCATCCCAGGTGATCGGCAAGGCATCGAGTGCAGTCTTGGCCTGCCACCACGTGTCGGCGACCACCGCCACCGCGTTATCACCCACCTGCACCACCTTGCGCACGCCGGGCTTGCCTGCGACCGCAGCCGCATCGAAGCTTGCGACCTTCCCCCCGAACACGGGGCAAGCCTTGATGGTCGCGACCAGCATGCCGGGCAGCCGCAGGTCGGCTCCGTAGATCTGCTTCCCGGTCAGCTTGTCGACTGTATCGAGGCGCGGCAGGGGCTTGCCGGCGATGGTCCAGTCCTTGGGATCCTTGAGTTTGATGTTGGCCGGCGGGGTCTGGGTGGCGGCGGCATCGGCCACCTTGCCATAAGTAGTGGTGCGGCCGCTCGCCGTATGGGTGATCACCCCTTTCGCGGCCTTGCATTCCGTGGCCGGCACCTTCCATTGGCTGGCAGCGGCGGCGATCAGCATCTCACGGGCGGCGGCACCGCCCTGGCGCACATAGCTTTCCGAATCCCGGATGCCCCGGCTCCCGCCCGTGGAAAAGCTGCCCCACACGCGGTTGCGGGCGAGGTTCTCACCGGGCGTCGGATATTCCGTCGTCACCTTGGACCAATCGCACTCCAGTTCCTCCGCCACCAATTGGGCAAGGCCCGTCAGAGTGCCCTGGCCCATTTCGGAGCGGGCAATGCGGATGACGACAGTCTCGTCGGGCTTCACCACCACCCAGGCGTTCACCTCCGGCGGGATGGCGGGCGCACCTTCGGCCGTCGCCGCGTCGGCGAACGGCACGTGGAAGCCCAGGGTGAAGCCGCCGATGGCGGCGGCGGAGCCGGCGATGAAGGCGCGGCGCGATACGTTCGGCTGATAGGTCATGTCGCCCTCCCTCACCCGGCCTGCTTCGTAGCGCCGCCCTCGGCGGCCATGTGGATGGCCGCGCGCACCTTGGGATAAGTGCCGCAGCGGCAGATGTTTGTGATTTCGGCGGAAATGTCGTCGTCGTTCGGCTTCGGGTTCTGCTGCAGCAGCGCCGCTGAGGCCATGATCATGCCGGACTGGCAATAGCCGCATTGGGGAACGTCCAGCGCCAGCCAGGCCTTCTGCACCGGGTGGCTGCCATCGGGCGAGAGACCCTCGATGGTGACGATCTTCTGGTCATCCCCGACCGCGCTGACCGGAAGCGCGCAGGAGCGCGTGGCGACACCGTCGATATGCACCGTGCAGGCGCCGCACTGGGCGATGCCGCAGCCGAACTTGGTGCCGGTGAGGCCCACCTGTTCGCGGATCACCCACAGCAGTGGGGTATCGGGATCGACTTCGACGTCCCGAATCTGGCCGTTGATGGTCAATCGAGCCATATTGATCTCCTGAGGGCTTAGGGCTGTGGGCGCACCCGCGTATCAAGCCGCAGGTGGGGTCGTGCCGTGCATGAGACTGGCGGCGAACAACGCGCCCTTTTCGAAATCCAGTGCCGGGAGCTTAGGCGGCAGCTGTCGCAAAACCTTGCCCGGCAGGGGCGGGTTTGTCGCAAGCTGTCGCAGAACCGCCGGCGCATAAGAATTGATACAATTTCAGATCGGCGCGCGGCGATGCCCGCAAACAGCCGCGATCATTGCGGCTTGGGAGACTGTTGCGCCCGCAGATAGGCGATCACCGCCTGGCGCTGCTCCGCATCGCGTAGGGCGAAGGTCATGGTGGAGCCGGGCACCACATCGCGGGGCGCATTCAGATAGGCGTCGAGGCTCGCCTCGTCCCAGGTGACGGCGGCGCTCCGCATGCCGGGCGAATAGCGTGCTCCCTCCACCTTGCCCGCAGCCCGGCCATAGATGCCGGCAAGGCTCGGGCCAATACGGTTCTGACCCACCTCCAGGCTGTGGCAGGACCCACAGCGGGTGCGGAACACCTGCGCGCCCTCGGCCGCCGCGGCGACGGGAGGGTTTGCGGGGGAAGGGCTCGCCGCGGACGGGGTCGCACCAGTGTCTTGGGCACGTGCCGGGGCGCTCAGGGCGATGTTGGAAACGAGTGCGACGAGCGGCAGCAACGCGCGCAAAAAGGACGGACGGACGGGAAGCATCGATGCTCCTTCTGAGGGGCGAGGTCGGCAGCGCGAATCGCGGCGGCGGGCCTGGACGCGACATGCCGCCGGCCGGACGGCGCGCCGGCCGGGTTGGGGGTACGGAGACACGCTCCGGCGCCCGCACCATCGCCCGCCCCCCTCTCAGAACTTTGCCAGGAAGCCCCGAAAGTGTCGCAGACTGTGACCGGCCGGCACGGTGTTACATGTCGATACAGTTCGCCCACGTCCTGTCCGCGCCGAATCCGCGTGAACCGCCGCAAGCCATGTGGGACACCTTCCGAAATGCGTCGGAATGCGCGAATCTGCCGGGGTGCGACGTGCCGTATCTTTTCGTCCTGCGTGCCGTTTTACTGATCTTTTCCGTCGTCTGCGTCCTGCCGCTGGCCGACGCGGACGCTGCGCGGGCACAGGCGCAAGCAGGACTTTCCGCACCGGCGGGCGCGCGCCTTCAGGGCGTGGTGCTGCTGAGCCGCCACGGCCTGCGCGGTCCCACCAAGGCTACCCGCTGCGACACCGCCCAAGGTTCGGGTGAATGCTTCGACGCGCTCGCAAGCCGCCCCTGGCCGGCCGATGTCACAGCCGGGCACTTGCTGCCAGAAGGCTACGGGCGTGTCGCCCGCCTCGGCCAATTCTATCGCACCCATTATGCGGCGCTCGGTCTGTTGGCCGGCGGCGCCTGCCCGCCGCATCACGCCGTGGCCTTCACCGCAGACACTTCCGAGCGCACCATCGTGACGGCGGGCGCGTTGATGGACGCCATGTTTCCCGGCTGCGCGACCCCCGGCTGGTCGATCGCCGCTGATGTCTACAAGGGGCCATCCTGCGGCTTCGCCCCCGCGCAGGCGGCCCGTGCCGCGCAGGCCATGGCCGGCGGCTCCTGGGCTGCTGTCGCGGCGGGAGAATTGCGCGCGCCGCTCGCCGCCATGGACGCCGCGCTCGGCCCCTTCCCCGAGGCCGGTTGCGCGGCGCATGGGGCGGCGGCCCCGTGCTCGCTCGCCACGCTCCCGGTTTCCGCCAAGGAGGCGGGGCCGATCGCGGTCGCCACCGCGCCGTCCGAGCAGTTTCTTATGCAATATGCCGCCGGGCGCCCACCCGATCAGGTCGCCTGGGGTCGGCTGGAGGCCGCGACGGGGCGCCCGATGCCGCAAGCGCTGACCTTCGTGAATGCCATTCACGCCTTCTACGACCGCGCCGCGCACATGCCGAAATATCAGGCCGTGAAGAAGGGATCGCCGGTGCTCTCCGTGGTGCTGGGCGCCCTCGAGGCGGCGGCCGGGGACGGCCCCGCGCTGCAGGTCTTCGCCAGCCATGACGACCTGATCTTGAATGTCGCCGGAATGCTCGATCTCAGCTGGCAGCTTGAAAGCTATCAGCCCGAGCAAGTGCCGCCGGGTGGCGCCATCGCCTTCGAGCTGTGGCGGGCGGCGGACGGCGAAAGGGCTGTGCGTCTCGTCTATTTCGCCCAGACCATCGCACAGATGCACGGTGATACTGCGCTCTCCGATGCCGATCCGCCCGCCTCCGCACTGCTGCCGCTTCCCGCATGCGGCTCCGGCGCAGACGGCCTGTGTCCCTGGCCGCGCTTCCGGCAGATCGCGACGCAGGCCATCGACCCGGCCTGTGTGGGCAAGCCGGAACGGTCATCGCGCTGACGGCGCGCGCGGAGCCATCCGCCTCACATGGAGGCCAGCGCACCGTTTGCGATGTCGCACACCAGCATATGGCCGGGCGCGTGGGTGATGCAGAACTCCGGCCGCACGCTGGCGATCACCGCCTGGGGCGTGACCCCGCAGGCCCAAAACACCGGTATTTCACCGGGGCGAATTTCCACCGGGTCGCCATAATCCGGCGCATCGATGTCGGCGATACCGATGGCCGCCGGGTCGCCGATATGCACCGGCGCACCGTGGACGGAGGGAAAGCGCGAGGTCACCTGCACCGCACGAATGGCATCGGCCGGCAGGAGGGGCCGCATGGAGACCACAAGCGGCCCGCTGAATCGCCCCGCGGCCTGGGTCGCGATGGAGGTTCGGTACATGGGCACGTTGCTGCCCTGCTCGATATGGCGCACCGGCAACCCGGCCGCGAGCATGGCCTCCTCGAATGAGAACGAGCAGCCGATCAGGAAGGCCACCAGATCGTCCCGCCACAGGTCGGTGATGTCGGTGGGTTCAGCGACAAGCTCGCCCGCGCGCCATACCCGGTAGCGCGGAATATCGGTGCGGATGTCGAGATCGCGGCCGAGCACGGGAAGAAACGGGTCCCCCACTTCCGAAACCCCCACCAGCGGGCACGGCTTGGGATTGCGCTGGCAGAACAGCAGGAAATCATAGGCCAGCGCGCGCGGCAGGATGGCGAGATTGGCCTGGACGAAGCCGGGGGCGACATTGGCCGTCGGCCCGCTCAGTGCGCCGGAGCGGGCGGCGAGGCGCGCCTCATAAGGCATCGTCGCGAGGGGCATGGCGGAAGGGGCTGGGGACATGGGAGCCTCCGTGCGTTCAGCGGCGCAGGGCGGCGTCGAGGGCCGCCTCCGCCGCTTGTCCGATCGACAGGATGGCGCGGTCACGGCCCGCCGCTCCGGCAATCATCAGGCCGACCGGAGCCGTTCCCGGCCAATGGCAGGGGATCGACAGGGCGCAGCCGTCGAGGAAGTTGATGAAGGTGGGATTGCGCAGCATCAGGATATTCGTGGCCCCATAGGCGGCATCGTCCGCCTCCAGCGTGGCGAGCGCCGGGGCGATGAGCGGCACAGTCGGCAGGATCAGGGCATCGAACGGCGCGATACGCGTTTCGAGGGACGCGATCCAAGCGGCGCGGGCCTCCAGCACATCGATATAATCGGCCGCCGACATGTCTTTGCCGCGCATCAGCCGCACCAGAACGCGGGGGTCATAGCGCGGCCCCGCGCGGTCGATCAGCGCGCGATGCCAATGCCAGGCCTCGGCGGCGATCAAACCGCCCTTGGCATTGATGGCGGGGAGCCGCGCGAACTCGGGAACCACGATCTCCCGCACCTGCGCGCCGGCCGCCGAAAGGATCGAGAGCGCCTGGGAAAAGGCTGCGGAGACCGCGCTGTCCATGCCGTCCAGGGCGATGGTGGTGGGCACGGCGAGCCGCAAGCCCTCAAGCGCGGCGGGGGCCGGCACATCCGCCCCGCTGCCGGTAAGAACGGAATCGAGGATCGCGCAGCAGGTCACGGTCGGCGCGATGGGCCCGATGGAATCCAGGCTCGTGGACAGCGGCAGCACCCCGTCGCGCGGCACCCGGCGCGGCGTGGGCTTGAACCCCGAAAGGCCGCACAAAGCGGCGGGAATGCGTACCGAGCCGCCCGTATCGGTGCCGATGGCGGCGGCCGCCATGCCGTCGCTCACCGAAACCGCCGCGCCCGAGGAGGAGCCGCCGGGAATGCGCCCGGTGGCCCGGTCATAGGGGTTCAGCGGCGTGCCGTAATGGGGATTGAGGCCGAGGCCGGAAAAGGCGAACTCGGTCATGTTGGTGCGCCCGGTCAGCACCGCACCGGCGGCGAGCAGACGCGCCACCACCGGGGAATGGGCGGCGGCGGGCGGCGCATCATCGAGTGCCACAGACCCGGCGCGCGTGGTCTCGCCCGCCACGTCGAACAGGTCCTTGATGGAGATGGGCAACCCCTCGACCGGGGAGCGGGGGACCCCCGCCCCGCGCACGGCATCGCTGGCGCGCGCCAGCTCCGGCGCCCATTCCTCATAGAGGCGCGTGAACACCCGCGCCCCCTCGCCGGCCGGATCTCGCGCGCGATCGAGGGCGGCCTCCGCCAGGGCGGCGGCGCTGGTGCGGCCGGTATCGAGGTCGGCACGCAGATCGGTGAGGGGGCGCTGCATGGTCAGGCCACTTCCTGCAGGATGTCGATGGTGTAGCTGTGGCGGATGGTGCGGCCCATCACCGGGTCGAACAGCTCCATGGTGAAAGCCGGCGCCGGACGAATGCCGCCGATGGCGCCCACCGTGCCGCAGATCATGCCGACGCCCGCCGGAAGCGCCGCGGCGCCGCCGGTGAAGCCTTCGATCAGCTCCAGCGGTGGACGCAGCGCAGAGAGCGGGCCTTCCTGATAGAGCACGCGCGTGCCGCCTTCCTCGATGAAGGCGCGGATGATCATCTCGTCCCAATGGCCGGCGACGTCGGCGAAGCGCCAGGCGGTGCGGGCGATGGGCTTGGCGCAGATCTGCTTGGAGAGCGCGACGCTCTGCGTCTCCAGCTTGCGGTCGGTATGATCCGAGGACAGGCTGACATACATCTCGCCCTCGGCGGAAAACACGAAGGTCTCCACCTCGCCCGAGGTTTCCGCGCCCAGCACCTGGATGCGGTCGGCCTGGGTCATGAGGTTCTCGGCAGCGCGATAATAGAGCGGCACGGCGCTCGGGCGCGGCACGCCGATGGCGTACAGTTCCTCGATATGGTGCTCGATGGCGGCCATGTCGCGCCCGGCCCAGCCGGCGACGACGAGATCGGTGAGATTGACCTTGAGCGCCCGCGCGGCGCCTTCGGCATCGACGTTGAAATTCAATTCCATGACAACCTGCGAAGAAGAACCAGGGGGAAAGCCGCGCCTCAGGAGAAGACGCGCGGCAGATAAAGGGCGAGGCCCGGAAAGATGGAGATCAGCACCAGCAGCACCGCCATGGCCAAGACGAACGGCATGGAACCGACGATCACGGCCCCCATCGACCCGCTCTTGCGCAGGCTCTGCACCACGAACAGGTTGAGGCCCACGGGCGGGGTGATGAGCGCCGCTTCCACCAGGATGATGATCAGGATGCCGAGCCAGATTGGATCGTAGCCGAGCTGGAACATGATCGGCGCCACGATCGGGATGGTGGTGATCATCATGGAGAGCGTCTCCATGAAGCAGCCGAGGATCAGATAGAAAATCACGATCACGATCAGCATCGCCGTCGCGGAAATCCCGAGCCCGGAGATGGAATTCGTGATGGCGTCGGTGATGCCGGTCGCCGACATGACGAAGTTGAGGAAGCTGGCCGCGATGATGATCAGCATGATCATCGCCGTCGCCTTCATGGTGCCTTCCACCGCCTCACGCAGCATGGTGAGCGTCAGGCGGCGGAACCAGGCGGCGAGGATCAGCGCGCCCAGCACGCCGAGGGCCGCCGCCTCCGTGGGCGTCGCCAGCCCGGCATAGATCGAGCCGACCACCAGCAGGAAGATGCCGAGCGGCGGCGCGAGATGCACCAGGCTGCGCATCCGCTCACCCCAGGTCGCCTTGATCTTGTGCCCGCCCCATTGGGGCTTGACGATGCAGGCGATGATGATGGTGAGCATGAACAGGCCCGCCAGCAGCAGGCCCGGGATGATGCCGGCGAGATAGAGCTTCGGCACCGAGGCGTTGGTGAGCACGCCATAGATGACGAGGTTGATGGAGGGCGGGATCAGGATGCCCAGCGTTCCACCCGCCGCGAGCGAGCCGAGGAACAGCGGCTCGTTATAGCCATAGCGCTTGATCTGCGGAATCGACACCGTGCCCACCGTCGCCGCCGTGGCGACGCTGGATCCGGATGTGGCCGCAAACAGCGCCGAGGCGCCGATATTGGCGTGCATCAGCCCGCCCGGCAGCCAGGAGAGCCAGAGGCTCATGGCGCCGTACATGCGCTCCGCGAAACCCGCCCGCAGCAGCACTTCGCCCAGCAGGATGAACAGCGGAATGGCGACCAGGAGGAATTCGTTGTTGGTGCTCCAGGCCAGCTCACCCATGGCGCGCGAGAGCGGCAGCATGGAGTAGAGCGGGTCGAGGATGAGCCCGAGCACCCCGAGGGCGGCGCCCACGGGAATGGACAGGCCGATCAGGACCAGCAGCAGGACGATGGTGGTCGCGATCATGCCACGTCTCCCTTCACCATGCGCACACCTGCGGCGGCTTCTTCCTCGGCTTCTTCCTGCGTGGAGCGCACGCCGGCGATGGAGGTCACCGTCGCGATGTCACCCGTGACGAGCGCCACCGAGGCGCGCAGCAGCATCATGGCGAGGATCACGCACATGAAGAGCAGCCCGAGGAACCAGAGGCCCTGGGGAATGGACAAGGGCGTGGCCAGCGGCGTGTTGGCGTGCGAGCCCTGGGCGATGGAGGTTCCCACCACGTCGTAGGCGTAATAGGTCAGCACGGCCATGAATGTGCCCAGCGCCACCAGGGACAGCCAGTCGAGCACCGCCGCGACGCGCACCGGCATGTATTGGTAGAGCACGTCGACGCGCACATTGGCGCGCTGGAGCGTCGCGAAGGCGAGTGACCAGGACGTGCTGATGGCGAAGGCGTAGCTGGATAACTCGTCCGCGCCGCCGGTGGTCCAGCCGATGAACTTGCGGCACAGCACGTCGAAGGAAATCAGCAGCACGCTGGCGATGGTGAGCGCGCCGCCGAACCACACCGCACCTCGCGAGAGGGCTTCGGCGTGGCGCAGCACCTTGGCGAGCGCCGGAAGGGTGGGTTGCAAGGTCATTTGTCTGGCTCCGCGGCTGCGGCGTAGGAAGGCGGCGAACAGCCGCCCTCCCGCGCCGGCACCGTCACTTGTTGACGGCGAGACCGAGTTCCTTGCCGATGGTGGCATTGAAGCTGGCGACGCAATCGGCCGAGCAGCGGGCCGCCCACTTCGGCAGAATCTGCTCTTCCAGCACCTTGCGCAGCAGCGCCTTGTCGGCGTCGCTCGGGGTGACGAGCACCATCTTGCCCTTCACATCGAACGGGCAGGCGGCGGCGCCGGTGTTGCAATCATAACCCTGCTGGGTCTGCTGCGCGGCGGCGGTCCAGATGTCGTTGACCAGGCCCTTGATGTTGGTCTGCAGGAAGGCCTGCACCTTCGGGTCCAGCTTCTGCCAGGCCTTCTCGTTCACCGCATGGATCTGCTGGTTCCAGTTGATCGGCAGCGCGACGAGATGGGTGGAGACTTCATACCATTTGGCCGAATAGCCCGAGAGCGACCCGGTGATGGCGCAATCCACCACCTTGTTCTGGAGCGCCGGCACCACTTCGCCGAACGCCATGGTCACGCTGGAGCCTCCGAAGGCCTCCACGAACTCCGCCTGGGTGCGCGAGGAGGTGCGCACCTTCTTGCCCTTCAGGTCCGCCAGGCTCTTGATCTCGGCATTGCAGAACAGAACCTGCGCCGGATAGGTGGAGATGCCGAGCAGCCGCACGTTGGAGCCGTCGCCATAGAGTTTCGCGAGCACCGGCTGGAACGCATCGGTCACCTTGCGGGCGGTCTGCACGTTGGGGGCGAGGCCTGCGAGGTCGATGGCTTCATTGATCGGATTGTCCGAGGCGAAATAGGACAAGGTGGCGGTGCCGAATTCCACCACGCCCTGGGACATCAGGCGCAGCAATTCCGGGCCCTTCAAACCCATCTCGTTGAAGCCCTTGATCTCGGCCGTCACCTGGCCGTTGGACTTTTCGGGGATGGTCTTGGTCCAGAACGGCTTTTCATAGTCCTGATAGGCCGTGAGATTGCTCAGGCCGCCAACGACCTTCACATTGGTCTTGGGCAAATCCTGCGCGCCCGCGGAGAGGGTCGCGGCGAACAGAGCGACAGCGGCTAAGGTGAGACGATTCATTAATAAATTCCTCTGGTTGGTCTGGGTTCTGATCTTCATTTTATTTATGGGTATTAAGAGTCGCTTCAGCTCCATTGCACGCAGCCGCGCGGAAAGCGCAGCAACACTTCAGGGCCGTGCGGGGCCAGCAGCACCATTTCGCCCAGCGCGGCGCCACCGAGGCCGGCGACGAACAGATTGGGATGCAGCTCAAACAGCATGCCTGATGACAGGGTGAGATCGGGTGCGTCCACCGGCGCAGCGGTCGGGTCGAAATGCTGCCGGAAGGCGTCGGTCAGCAACGGGTCCTCATAGGAGCAGCCAAGTCCGTGGCCGTTTCTAAACCGGCGCAGGCGAGGCTCGGCGGCTGTGACGCCGCGCCGGGCCAGTTCCGCCTCCATGGCCGCTTCCACGCCCGCCAGCGGCAGGTCGGGACGCAGCGCGGCAAGGCCCGCCTCGAGCATCGCGTCCACATGCCCCGCAAGTTCCGCATGGGCCGCGCTCTGCGGGCCGATGCTGCCCATGCGGATGCCATGACCCCAATGCCCATCCACCGTCAGCGCCACGCCGAGCAGCACTTGATCCCCGGCCTGCGGCACCGCTTGGGCTTCCTCGCGCCAATAGCGGCAATAGTCCGCCTGCGGGCCGATGGTGAGCCAGGTGCGGCAATAATCGGCGCCGGCGCGCCGCGCCCGCATCTCCAGGTTCAGCTGGATCTGCCAGGCCGGCAGGCGGGCGGAAAGCTCGGCCCCGAGCGAAGAGAACAGCTCGTCGCATAATGCAGCGGCGGCACGGTGCAGGTGCTGCTGGGCGGCATCCTTCACCAGCCGCAGCCGCGCCACATCTGTATCAAGTGCGGGTCCGTCGGCGAAATCGCCAAGCTCGCGATGGATGCGCGCGGGCATTTCGTCAAAGCCGACATGGCCGAGCAATGCGCCCGCCGGCAGCAGCGCGCCCAGCGCCGCGGCCCAGGCGTCCGGCCGCACATCGTGCACCACAAGGTCCGGGCGCAGGTCACGCGCGAGGGGCACCATGAAGGGGCTTGCCACCAGCAGATGAGATCCACCGGGCCGGATCAGCAGCAGCGAGGTGCTTTCATGCCCGTCCCAGCCGCTCAGGAACCGCAGCGCGCCATGGGATTTCGTGCCCGTGCCGAGTGCGCTGCCATGGCCGAACACCGCGATGCCGGCACATCCGCGCGCGCCGGCGAAATCCAGCAGCGCCGCGCGCCGCGACGCGAGGAACGCCGTGTCGTCGATGGGAAAAGAGGACGGCATCGCCGACCCTCAGCCGACTGAAGCAAAAGAGACATCCACACAGGACGCCCATCGCACGCCAAGCGCACGCTCGTAAGCCATTGCCGATATCCCTCTGCCGCAGCGTTGACGCCGTCGTTCTGAAGGTCATTGCAGGGCATGGGGGCGGCGACTGTCCAATTGTATGTTTGGAAGCGACGTATAAGCGCGGCTTATGTCTCCGATTCCAGCGCCGGAGCGCCGCCGGCCACGGTCTGCGCGAGGCGTGCGATGACACGCGAGGGATAGCTTTCCGGCCCGTCGATCCAGCTCGCGGTAAAGCTGAGATCGGGCAGCGGATCGCACACCACCTCCAGCAGCTTCAATTCGCCCCGCTCCAACTCCTTGCCCAGGAAAACGGGGGTGATAACCGCCGTGCCGATCCCGTCGAGCACCATTCTGACCACCATGGAGAGCGAGGCGCAGCCATACATGCGCGGGGTCGATATTCCCCCGCGCATCAGCATGTCGCGCACCATGCGATAGGGCGAGCTGTTGGAGGGATAGGTGATGATCGGCAGCGTGGCGACCCGGTCCAGCGTTACCAGCCCCGGCCCAAGGTCCACCCCCGGCTTGACCACCCAGGCCAACGGATAGGTGCAAAGAGGCAGATTCTCGACCCGCGCCTCCAGCACCGGTCCCATCAGGAAGGCCACGTCGATCTGCCGCGCCATGAGGTGGGATTGCAGCACGTGGGTGCTGTCCACCTCAATCTCCAGCACCAGCGAGGGATAAGCGGAATGTACCTGTTCGATCAGGCGAGGCAGCCACGTCTGGACGATGGTTTCCGCGACGCCGATCCGCAAGGTGCCGCTCATGGTGGTCTGGTCGCGCGCCGCTTGCAGCATGTCATGGCGCACCTGCATCATCCGCTCGGCATGGGAGAGCAGTTCGTGTCCCTTGGCAGTGAGCTTGACGCCGCGCGCCTCCCGTTCGAACAGCCGCACGCCCAGCGCCAGCTCAAGCGAGGCGATGCGCTGGGAAATGGCGGGCTGGGTGGTGCCGAGCTTCTCCGAGGCCGCCCGCAAGCTGCCGAGCGCCGCCGCCCAGAAGAAGGTCTCGATATTTCTCAGGTCGATCATGGGGGCGATGATGACCCCGCCCGCCGCCGCCTCCAACCGAAACTTCCGAGACGTCCGACGAGGATCGACAGCGATTTGGCGGACTCATTCATGGCATCAAAATACCACTTGGTGATTTCTCCGCGCTTTGGCGGCGTGGCGCAGCGCGGCGATGGCGCGCGCCGTAAAAACCCAAAAGCGCCTTGTTTCATTGGATTTTTCGGGGTGCGACGGCATCGCGTTTGCACAGATCGGGGTGTGCGCGGTACATATTTGCGCCATCCTGATTTGCTTGAAGCGGCAAGATCAATAAAATGGTTACCAAGCGATGGTAGCTGTGGGGGTATCGGCAGGACGGACAGACCATCGGTTCCGCCCTGGCAAGCCAAGGTTTGATTGAAAAGCCCACGGGCCGTTTGGCGCGGGCGCAGACATCTGATTCGCACAGCGTGGCACCATCCGCCGCGTTTAGGATCGGGATCGAAATCCGTTCGCGCAGTGAGGACCATGACCTACACGCCCTATGACGACACCGGCTACATCGATAGCCCTGTCTCATCCAAGGCCCGGCTTCCGCTGGTCGTCTTCGGCGCGTTCGTCATCGGCATAGGCGCGTTGGCCGCCGCCACGCTCATCGTCACCTCCGATGCCGAATGGCGCATGCTCGCGGGCGGCTCCAGCCATCGTATCGACATGCCGCCGGCGCCCCTGCCCCCACCGGTCCAGGTGTTCGCCGCCCCGGTCCAGCCGGTCCCGGCCCTGGACGACGCCGGCAAGGACGTGACCGACATCGAGAATTTCCGCTCCGCCGGAGCGATCATCCTGGCCCCGAGCTGGATGTTCGACGGCGGCGTGCGGACCGCGCAAGGCTCGTTCGTCCCCTGGCAGACCGTTGTCGCCTCCGCGCTGCCCGCGGCCGCGCCGCTGGAAGCCTCCCGCTCCGTTCCGCTGCCGCCGGTCAAGCCGCTGCTGTCGCCCGGCCTGCCGTCGCAGACCCAGCTCTCCGCCGCGCCTGATCTCGGCCTGCCGAGCACCGCGCCGCTGCCGACGCGCAACCCGCTGAGCCGCCAGATCGCCAACCAGATCGGCGGCACGCAGCTCGCCTATCTCCCGCCCTCGGACAAGCCGTTCGGCGAGGAACCCGCGCCCAAGCTCGCACCCCAGGTGGTGCCGCCGGCCGCCCAGTCCATCCTGCCCGGCCCGACCGACCGTTTCGCTGTGTACGATATCGCCGGCAAGACGGTGTACATGCCGAGCGGCGAGAAGCTGGAGGCGCATTCGGGCTATGGCGATACCTTCGACGATGTGCGCCACGTCTCGAAGAAGATGGTCGGCCCCACTCCGCCGAACACCTATGAGCTGACCATGCGCGAATCCCTGTTTCACGGGGTCGAGGCGCTGCGCATGCGGCCCGTCGGCAAGGAACCCATGTATGGCCGCGACGGCTTCCTGACCCACAGCTACATGATGGGCCCGCGCGGCGATTCCAACGGCTGCATCTCGTTCAACGATTATCCGAAATTCCTTGAAGCCTATAAGCGCGGCGAGGTCACACGGATCATCGTCGTCGCGAGCCTGCCCGGCACGCAACCCAAGCACGACAATCCCCTGCTCTCCTGGCTCGCCGGCCGCGCCGGCGCTACGCCTGAGACCCGTTGAGCCGGCGGCCGGGCCGCAGGCTCGGCACGATCCTCCCCCACGGACAACCACGCAAAACAGGTCGCAACGGAAGGCAATGCCTTCCCGGTCCCCCGACGCCCACGCGCGGAATCGCCGAGGCGTGACCCTGCGATCCCGCTCGTTTGTGGCCGCGCACTCGGCTACACTGAGGGCGATGCAAGATACGCGCGAAAAGCTTGCCCAGCTTTATGAACACACGCCGGTCCTGGTGGCCGCGTATGACATGTTCGACCGGCTGCGCTATGCGAATGCCGCATTCCGCTCCGCATTTTTCCTCGTGCCTGGCGAGGAGCCGTTCTGGGGCGAGCTGATGCGGCGGAACTTCAATGCCGAGCGCGGCACGGTGATCCGCACCGCCGATTTCGAGGCCTGGCTCATCTCGACACAGTCGCGACGCGGCAAGACCGGCTTCCGCGCATTCGAGACCGACCTGATCGACGGGCGCTGGCTGTGGATGACCGAAACGGTGCAGAGCAACGGCTGGATGCTCTGCATCGCCAGCGACATCACGTCGTTGCGGGCGGAAGAGCGCAGCGTACGACAAGACCGCGACATCGCCATCAAGGCCGCCCATACCGACGATCTCACCGGCGTGGCGAACCGCCGCTACGTGCTCGCCCGCATCGACGACATGCTGCTGGGCAATGGTGGTGAGGCGGGAGCGCCCGGCTGCGTCGCCGTGCTGGACCTCGATAATTTCAAATATATCAACGACCACTACGGCCATCAGGCGGGCGACCTGATCCTTCGGGATTTTGCGCGGCGGATCCAGGTGCAGGTGCGGCGGCGCGATTGCTTCGGGCGCATCGGCGGCGAGGAATTTGTGCTGGTTTTCCCGGACACATCGATCAATCAGGCCCGGCTGTTGGTGGAGCAGATGCTCGCCACCATCCAGATCTCCCGCCCGCTGCCAGAGCGGCCGGACTTCACCTACACGTTCTCCGCGGGCCTTGCCGCCGCCCTGACCGGCGAGAGTGCGAGCGACATCTACGGGCGCGCCGACAAGGCGCTCTATCGCGCGAAGATGGCGGGTCGCAACTGCATCCTGCTGGAAGAGACCCACCCCTCGGCGGCCGCCACCGGCTGAGCCCGGCGCAGCCGCCCCTCTTCCCACTACATCCGATCATCCATCCGGCACACGCCGTCCGCGCGCTCTCCCCGCGCGCGCCGGGAAGCCGATGCCCTTTTCACAGGTTAATTAATTAAATTGACAGATTTAATAAACTAAATAGAATTTTTCACAGATTTCATTTGTGGAGCAGAGTCATGCCGGGATTTGATCGTTTGCGTCGTGCGGTTCTCCTCGGTGCGGCAGGGCTTGGGATCGCGCTGGCAGGTGGCGCCATTCCCAGTGCCTCCGCGCAGGACGTGAAGGAAATCCGCGTCGATTGGGCGACCTACAATCCCGTGTCGCTGGCCCTGAAGGAGAAGAAGATCCTGGAAGACGAGCTGGCGAAGGACGGAATCAGCGTACGCTGGGTCCAGTCGGCCGGCTCCAACAAGGCGCTGGAATTCCTTAATGCCGGTTCGCTGGATTTCGGTTCCAGCGCCGGCGCCGCCGCGCTGACCGCGCGCATCAACGGCAATCCGGTCAAATCCATCTATGTCTATTCGCGGCCGGAATGGACCGCGCTACTCACCCGACCGAATTCCGGCATCAAGAGCGTCGCTGACCTCAAGGGCAAGCGCGTCGCGGCCACGCGCGGCACAGATCCGCACATCTTCCTGGTGCGCGCGCTCGCCGACAACGGCCTGACCGAAAAGGACATCACCCTGGTGCTCCTCCAGCACGCCGACGGGCGCCTCGCGCTCCAGCGCGGCGACGTGGACGCCTGGGCGGGGCTCGACCCCCTTTTCGCCTCCGCGGAGATCGACGACGGCGCGGTGATCTTCTTCCGCAAGCCGGAATACAACACCTGGGGCGTGCTGAACGTGCGCGAGGACTTTGCCGCCAAGAACCCGGCGATCGTCAAGCGCGTGCTCGCCGCCTATGAGAAGGGCCGCAAGTGGGCGCTGGAAAATCCCAAGGAGCTGGCCGCCCTGCTGGTGAGCGCCACCAAGCTGCCCGAGCCGGTGATCGCGCGCCAGCTGGAGCGTACGGATCTGTCCTACGGCCCCATCGGCGCTGAGCAGAAGGCTAGCATTCTCGCGGCCGGGCTGGCGCTCCAGAAGGCCGGCGTGGTTGCCGCCGACGTGAACGTGCCGGCGCAGGTGGACGCGCTGGTGGATGCGCAGTTCCTCACCGCCGCGCGGTGACGGCGTGAGCCTGTCGCAAGCCGGCGCCATCGCCGACCGTGAGGGCGAGGGCGAGGCAAGCGCCTCGTCGACACAGCCCGCGTCCGCCGCGCCGGCCTGGCACCGCTGGCGCTTTGTGCTCGGCATCGTGCTGCCGCTCGGCGCGGCGCTGGCCTGGGAGGGCGCGGTCTATTTCAGTCTCGCGCAGGGGCGGCTCATGCCGCCTCCGAGCCGTATCCTCCAGACCCTGGCCCAGCTGGCGCAGAGTGGGGACCTGCTGCCCCATGTTGAGGCCACCCTGGCCCGCATCGCGGCCGGCTTCGCCATCGGGGTGGTGGCGGGAACGGCGCTCGGCGCGCTCGCGGGCGCCTCGGCGCTGGCGCGCGCCCTCATCGATCCCACGCTCCAGGGACTGCGCGCCATCCCGTCCATCGCCTGGGTGCCGTTGTTCATCCTGTGGCTCGGCATCTTCGAGGCCTCGAAGGTTGCTCTGATCGCGGTGGGCGTCGCGTTCCCGGTCTATCTCGGCACCTTGGGCGCCATCGTCGCGGTGGACCGCAAGGTGGTGGAGGTGGGGCGCGTCTTCCGCCTCTCGGGACTAACACTGGTGCGCCGCATCCTGCTGCCGGCGGTGCTGCCGCATTATGTCATTGCCCTGCGCGCGGGACTTGGCCTCGGCTGGATGTTCGTCGTGGCCGCCGAATTCATGGGCGCCTCCGAAGGGCTCGGCTACCTGCTGGTGGATGGCCAGCAACTGGGCAAGCCGGCCCAGATCATCGCCGCCATCGCGGTGTTCGCCGTGCTCGGCAAGATCACCGACTGGCTGCTTGTCATCCTGACCGCGCCGCTGCTGCGCTGGCAGGACACCGTGGAGCGCGCCTGAACCATGCTGGAGATCGAGCAGGTCACCAAGACCTACGCCACGGGCACACGCGCCCTCTCCCATTTCTCGCTGAGCGTGGAGGAAGGCGAGATCGTCGCCGTGGTCGGCGGCTCCGGCTGCGGCAAGAGCACTTTGCTGCGCATGATCGCCGGGCTGGACCACCCGTCCGAGGGACGGGTGCGGGTGAACGGCGCGGTGATCACGGCGCCCCATCCCCTGGTCGGGTTGGTGTTCCAGGAGCCACGCCTCCTGTCCTGGCTGACGGTGGCGCAGAATGTGGGCTTCGGTCTCGAACACCTGCCCCGGGCGATCCGCGATGCCCGGGTTGCGGAAGCGCTCGCGCGCGTCGGACTTTCTGAGCATGCGGGGCGTTGGCCGCGCGAATTGTCCGGCGGGCAGGCCCAGCGGGTCGCCATCAGCCGCGCGCTGGTGGCGCATCCGCGCGTGCTGCTGCTGGACGAGCCCTTTTCCGCCCTCGACGCCTTCACCCGCATCGATCTGCAGGACCACATGCTGGACCTGTGGGCCGACACGCGCCCGACCCTCGTGCTCGTCACGCATGATATCGAAGAGGCGCTGGTCCTGGCCGACCGGATCGTTGTGATGCGCCCGCGCCCCGGTCGGATCGCCAGCATCGTCCAGGTGGATCTGCCGCGCCCGCGCGACCGCCTCAGCGACGAATTCGAAGCCGCCAAACGCCGCCTGTTCGCCGATCTCGGCCATGCCCGCGCGACGGTGACGGGCGAGGAAACCGCGCCAGCCGCGGCGATCTGAACGACCAGCCCTCACGGGGCCGCAGCCGCCTCTGCACACATCCCCGCTTCCGTCCTGCGTTTGATTTTCGCGCTTGATCTTAGTCGCGACACCAATAATACTAAATTTATAGATTTAATGTAATTAAACTGCTGGGGCGCCCATCATGGCCACGAGCGAAATCCGAATTGGTGTCTGGGCCCCGGTCCATGGTCCGCGCGCGGCGCTTCAAGACCCGGCCGAGCCGTTCGATGCGTCGTGGGCGCACAATCGCGCCGTGGTGCTGGAAGCGGAGGCGCTCGGCTATGATTCCACCCTGGTGGCCCAGCACACGATCAACCCGCACGTGCCGGACTACGACCAGCTCGAAGCCTGGACAGGCGCGGCGGCCCTTGCCGCCCTCACCAGCCGCATCGAGATCATCGCCGCCATCAAGCCTTATCTCGTGCACCCCGTGGTGCTGGCGAAGATGGCGCTCCAGATCGAGAACATTTCGGAAGGCCGGTTCGCGATCAATCTCGTGAACGCCTGGAACCGCCTGGAATATGAAAAGGCGGGCATTCTCTTCGCCGAGCACGACGACCGCTACGCCTATGGGCGCGAGTGGATCTCCGTCGTCGAGCGGCTGGTACGCGGCGAGCGCGTGACCCATGCCGGGCGGAATTTCCAGATCACCGATTATGCCCTTGCCCCGAAGGATCTCTATCGGGCGCGGCCGCGCATCTATGTGGGCGGTGAATCCGAGCCCGCGCGCGCCCTTGTGGCCGACCATGGCGATACGTGGTTCATCAACGGCCAGCCGCTGGCGGATGTCGCCGCGCTGATCGGCGATCTGCGCCGTCGCCCGCGCCGGGGCGCACCACTGTCGTTCGGCCTCGCCGCCTTCGTCATCGCGCGCGCGACCGAGCGGGAAGCGCAGGATTATTACGAGCACCTCACGCAACTCGCGGCACGCGATGCCCAGATCCGCGCGATCCAGCGGGCGAATTCCGACGACAAGGTGGTGATGCTCCAGACCATCGCCAAATCGCCGCGCATCGGCAGCAATGGCGGCACCGCCGCCGGCCTCGTCGGCAGCTACGATCAGGTGGCGCAACGCATCCGCGCGTTCCACGGCGCTGGCATCGAGCTGTTCATGCTCCAGTTCCAGCCCCTGAGCGCCGAGATGCGGACCTTTGCGGCGGAAGTGTTTCCGCGGCTGGGAAAGCAGCCTGCGAGCAGCGTGCGCCCCTCCGCGCCCGCCTTCATCGCCCGCTGAGCGGCGCCCCTCCCCAACCGGACGCACCGACAGACGGCCGAGGTGACCTTGAGCAACGCAGAGCAGACCGCAGCCTTTCCCCTCGCACCGCCCGCCCGGCCGCGCGCGCCGGGCCGCCCCGCCGCCGCACCGCTTGGCCGGGCGAGCCTTATCGCCTTGTCCTGGATCGCCCCGGTGATCCTGCTGGTGACGTGGGAAGTCCTTGCCCAATATGGCTGGCTCTCACCCCAGGTGCTTCCGGCCCCCAGCAAGGTGGCGCGCACCGCCTACAAGCTCGCGGTCCACGGCTCGCTGCTGGACGATCTCGGCACCAGCCTCGCGCGGGCTGCCATCGGCTTCCTGATCGGCGGCACGCTCGCCTTCGCGCTCGGCATCCTGGTGGGGTTCTCGCGGCTCGCCGAAGCGCTGATCGATCGCAGCGTGCAGATGGTGCGGGCCATTCCCTTCCTCGCGCTCCTGCCGCTGGTGATCGTATGGTTCGGCGTGGGCGAGGGGCAGAAGATCTTCCTGGTCGCGCTCGGCGTCGCCTTCCCGATCTATATCAACACCACCCTCGGCATCCGGCAGGTGGACCCGAAGCTCCTGGAGCTCGGCCGGGTGCAGGGGCTCGGCACGGGGCAATTGATCTGGAGGATCATCCTGCCCGGTGCCCTGCCCTCGATTCTCACCGGCGTGCGTTATGCGCTGGCCACCGCGTGGCTCGCCCTCGTGGTGGCGGAGACCATCGGCGCACAGGCGGGCATCGGCTTCCTCGCCATGGACGCACGCGAATTCCTGCGCACCGACGTGGTGGTGCTCACCATCGTGATCTACGCGCTGATCGGGGTAGCCGCGGATTCCATCGCCCGCCTGCTGGAACGCCGGCTCCTCGCCTGGCACCCGAATTTCGGCGGAGCGCCGCGATGAGTGGTCCCGCCCTGTCTCGCGCGAGTGCCGCCGGCCCGGCAGTGGTCGTGTCCGGGTTGCAGCGCAGCTACGGCGAGCGTCTGGTCATCGACCGCCTGGATCTGCGCATCGAGCGGGGCGAGTTCGTCGCCCTGCTGGGCGAGAGCGGCTGCGGCAAGACCACGCTGCTGCGCGCCCTCGCCGGCCTCGACCCGATCCAGGGCGGGCGCATCGACGCCCCGCGCCGGCCCGCTGTCGTGTTTCAGGAACACCGGCTGCTGCCGTGGGACACGCTGTGGCGCAATGTCGCCCTTGGCCTGCCGGGGCCGGAGGCGCGTGCCCGCGCGGCGGCGGCGCTCGGCGAAGTGGGCCTCGGCACACGCCTCGACGACTGGCCGCGCAACCTTTCCGGCGGGCAGGCTCAGCGCGTGGCCCTGGCCCGCGCCCTGGTACAGGAACCGGAGCTTCTGCTGCTCGACGAGCCGTTCGCCGCGCTCGATGCCCTCACCCGTATCCGCATGCATCTGCTGGTCAAGCGTTTGGTGGCCCGCCATCGGCCCGGCGTGCTGCTGGTGACGCACGATGTGGACGAGGCGATCGCGCTCGCCGACCGCATCCTGGTGATGCGGGGCGGTGCCATCGCCGCCGCCCATCGTGCGCCGGCCCCCGGCGCGCCTGCCGCCACGCGGGCGGCCCTGCTCGCCGAACTCGGCGTTGAGAACGACCTGCAAAGCGCTTGAATTTCCCTCCTTCCGCGAGATCCCCATGCCGCAATCCCCCCTGTTCACGCTGTCGCGCCGCCGTCTCCTCGCCACGTCGCTGGCCGGCCTCGGCATCGCCGCCGGCCTTGTGCCGTCGCGCGCCGCCGCGCAGGCCAAGGGCCGCACCACCGATACGGTGCGCCTGACCTGGGGCTTCCACGGGCTGACGCTGATCGCCAAGGAGCGCGGCGTATTCGAAAAGACCCTCGGCGCCGAGGGCATCAAGGTGGAATGGCTCGGCCCGTTCCCGAACCACGCGCCGACCCTCCAGGCGGTGACCGGCGGCAGCGCCGACTTCGGCTTCGGCGGCAGCACCACGCCGGCGCTCGCCGCCATCATCGCCGGCTCGCCGCTGGTGTTCAGCCAGTTCGTGATCTACGAGCCGCGCACCACCGCCATCATCGCCAAGGATGATTCCGGCATCGACCGGGTGGAGGATCTGGTGGGCAAGTCGGTGGCGGTGAACCGCTCCGGCCTCGGCGAATTCCTGCTGGTGGCGGCGCTGGAAAAGCACAAGATCGACCGCTCGGCGGTGAAGTTCGTCTATCTCAACCCGCCCGACGCCGCTCCCGCGCTTGCCTCCGGCAAGGTGGACGCCTGGTCCATGTGGAGCCCCGGCGTGGACATCGCCCGCCTCGAATACAAGGCGCACGATGTATTCCTGGAAGGGCGGGACCTCGATTTCTACATCGACTACAGCTCCTACGTGACCAGCCGCAAGTTCTCGCAGGACAATCCGCAGATCGTCCGCGCGGTGGCCGCTGCCTATGAGAGCGAAGCCAGATGGGTCAACGACAATGTGGTCGAGGCTGAGACCATCGTGCAGAAGCGCGCCGGCTATTCCGACGTGATCCGCGACCAGTTCATCGCGCGCCGGCGCAACTACAAGCTGATCCCGGTGACCGACAAGGCATTCGTAGCCCAGCTCCAACAGGCCGCCGACTGGCTGGTGGCCCGCAAGATCCTGCCCGAGCCGATCATCGTTTCCGAGCACCTCGCCCAGCTCTGAAGCCTTCCCGCGACAACGACCGGCCGCATGCCTGAAGAGAGTGCCATGAACAAGCCCGTGACCGATTTACCCCTGCGCTTTCCCACCCCCCTCACCGCCGACGCGCCCGAACTCGAAGCCCTGTTCGCGCATATCGAGACGGGTGCGGCCGAGCGCGAACAGAGACGCATCCTGCCGTTCGAGGCGCTGGCGCTCATCCGCCGCGCGCGGCTCGGCGCGCTACGGCTGCGGCGCGAGGACGGCGGCGGGGGCGCCTCGTTCCGTGCGCTGTTCAAGGTGGCGATCCGCCTCGCCGCCGCCGATGCGAACGTCGCGCACATCCTGCGCAACCATTTCACGGTGGCCGAGCAATACGCCCGCATCCCACCGGACGCCCAGAGCCGCAGATGGCAGGCGGCGGTGCTGGATGGGGCGATCATCGGGCTCGCCAATACCGAACCCGGGGCCTTGACCGCGGGCGGCGCCCCGTTCACCACGACCTTGGTCCCGGAGGGGGATGGATACCGCGTGAGCGGTGTCAAATATTACAGCACCGGCACGCTCTTTGCCGATTATGTCCTGCTGCGCACGGCCAGCGAGAACGGCGATCTCGCGTCCGTCATCCTGCCGGTGAGACGCGAGGGCATCGAGCTGGTGGACGATTGGGACGGCGCCGGCCAGCGCCTCACCGGGTCCGGCACCACGCGCTTCCATGCGGTGCGGGTGGAGGCAGACGAGGTGATCTTCGATGCGCCCGGCCGCGGCTATGGCCTGCCCTATTCCAACACCCAGGCGCAGCTGTTTCTGACATCCGTGGTGGCCGGGATCATACGGAACATCGCGAACGACGCCGTGAAACTGGTGCGGGGCCGCTCCCGGAGCTTCTATTACGCGCCGGTCGCCAAACCCTCCGACGACCCCATCCTGCAACAAACCATCGGCCAGATCGCCGCCTTTGCCTATGCCGCCGAAGCAGCCGTGCTGACGGCCGCCGACGCCCTCGACCGCACAGGCGTCGCGCGCGAGACCGGTGCGCCCGACGCGGCCCTGGCGGCGGAAGCCGCGCTCGCCGCAGCCCAGGCCAAGGTCGTGGTCGACGAACTGGCGCTGCGCAGCGGCGGACTGCTGTTCGACGTGGGGGGCGCCTCAGCCACCGAGCGGCGGCATAATCTGGACCGCCATTGGCGCAACGCGCGCACGATCGCCTCGCACAATCCCAGCACCTACAAGGCCCGCGCCATCGGCGACCTCCTGGTCAACGCGACGCCCTTGCCCGGCAAGGGCTTCTTCTGAGATCCAAAAAACGAAGGCCACCGCCGCGGGATGCGCGGCGGCGGCCTTTTGGGAGGAGTGCACGGCTAGACGGCCGCAAGGATGCGGGCCTGAAGCGCGGCAGCGGCCGGCGTGCCGATCTGAGGCCGGGGACGCGGCAGGTCCACGTCCACGTCGAGCGCGATTTCGCCTTGCCGCAGCACCACCACGCGATCGGCCAGCGCGACAGCCTCGGCCACATCGTGGGTGATCAGCACCACGGTGAAGCCTCGATCCTTCCAGATCCGCTCGGCGAGGCGGTGCATCTCCACCCGTGTCAGGGCGTCGAGCGCGCCGAAGGGTTCGTCCAGCAGCAGAACCGCCGGCCGGCTCACCAAGGCGCGCGCCAGCGACACCCGCTGCTTCTGCCCGCCCGAGAGGACGGCGGGCCAGTCCTTTCCGCGATCCCCGAGGCCCACGTCGCGCAGCGCGGCATGGGCGGTCTGCCGCCAGTCGGGACCGCGCGCGATGCCCACATTGCCGATCACCCGCTGCCAGGGCACGAGGCGGGCGTCCTGGAACAGTAGGCGCACCTGCGGCATCAGCCCCGCCACCGGCTCGCCACCCACGCGGACCGTACCGGCGGTGGGCTGGTCGAGCCCGGCGATGAGGCGCATCAAGGTGGTCTTGCCGCCGCCGGAGCGGCCGACCACCGCCAGGAACTGGCCGGCCGGAATGTCGAGATCGAGCCGCCGCAGTACGGGCCGCCCGTCGAAGGCCTTTTCGACTCCCTCCAGCACCACCCGCTGCGCCTTCACCGGCTGGGGCGGGGGAACGGCCTGCGCCGGGCGTCCGAGAACGCTGTATTCCTCCGAGAGGCTCATTTCACCACCCCCGCCGTTCCGGATTGATAGGCCGGATGCCAGGCGAGCGCGCGATGCTCGATGGCGCGTGTGAGGGAATCCGCCAGCTTGCCCAGCAGCGCATAGGCGAGCACGCCCAGCACCACCACGTCGGTCTGCAGGAATTCGCGCGCGTTCATGGTCATGTAGCCGATGCCGGACGTGGAGGAGATGGTCTCCGCGACGATCAGCGTCAGCCACATGATGCCGAGCGCATAGCGCAGGCCCACCAGAATGGACGGCAACGCCCCCGGCAGGATGATGCGCGCGAACAGCGCGCCGGGGGATAGCCCATACACCCGCGCCATCTCGATGAGCCCGCGATCCACATTTCGGATGCCGTAGAACGTATTGAGATAGATCGGGAAGGCGACGCCGATGGCGACCAGGAAGAGCTTCGCCTCCTCCTCGATGCCGAACCACAGGATCACGAGCGGGATGATCGCCAGATGCGGCACGTTGCGCAGCATCTGGAGCGTGGAGTCGAGCGCGGTTTCCGCCGGCCGCCACACGGCATTGAGTACACCGAGCGCAAAGCCGATGCCGCCGCCGACCGCAAGGCCCAGCAGCGCGCGCCGCGTGCTCACCGCAATGTTGGTGATGAGGCTGCCGTCCTTCAGGGTGCGCCAGAAGGCGAGCGCCACGTCGCTCGGCGCCGGCAGCACGCGCGTGGAGAGCAGGCCGAGCGATGAGCCCAGCTGCCAGACCACCAGAACCGCGATCGGCAGGGCCCAGGGCAGCAGGCTCTTGCCCGCGGCGACCGCCGCATCGCGCAGCCGCGCGGGCGCACGCGCCGTCTGCCCGTCTCGTGGACCCCCGACCGCGCCGGCCTCGGCCGGCACGGCGCCGGCCGAGAGCCCATAGGGGGTTTCGGACGCCGCCGGTCCGCTCATGATTTCGGCGTCCGCACGAGGTCGGAAATCTTCACTTCCTTCGGGATCAGGCCGAGCTTGAAGAAGGCATCCGCCACCTGCTGCTGCTCCGCCGTCACCTTGGGATTGAGCGGCTTCACGTCATATTGCTGGCGGGCGAGCGCGACTTCCAGGATCGACGCGGGAATGCCGACCAAAGGCGAGAATTCGGCCGCCGCCGCCTTCGGATTGGCCTTGGTCCAGGCGCCGATCTCGGCGACCCCGGCGAGCACCGCGTCGACCACCTGTGGCGCCCGCTCCACGAACGCCTGGGTGCTGAAATAGAATTGGTAGTTGGAGACGATGCCCGTGCCGTCGGTGAGCTGACGCGCCTCAATGGTCTTTTCCGCGGCGGCCTGGAACGGGTCCCAGATCGCCCACGCATCCACCGCGCCGCGCTCGAAGGCGGCGCGGGCATCGGCAGGGGTGAGGAAGGAGGTCTTCACGTCGCCATAGGCGATGCCGGCCTTCTCCAGCGCCTTCACCAGCAGATAGTGGACGTTCGAGCCCTTGTTCAGGGCGATGTTCTTGCCCTTCAGGTCGGCGACGGTCTTGAGCGGGCTGTCCTTGGGCACCAGGATCGCCTCGCCCTGGGGCGCGGCCGGCTCATAGCCCACATAGACCAGCGGCGCGCCGGCGGCCTGGGCGAAGATCGGCGGCGCTTCGCCGGTATTGCCGAAATCGATCGCGCCCGCGTTCAGCGCCTCCAGCAATTGGGGACCGGCGGGAAATTCGCTCCAGCGCACGGAATAGCCGAGCGGCTTCAGCTTCTCTTCCAGCAGCCCCTTGTTCTTCAGCAGGATCAAGGTGCCGTACTTCTGATAGCCGATGCGCACCACCTTTTCCTGGGCGCTGGCCGGCGCCGCGAATGCTGCGACAAGACCGGCCGCGAAGGCGAGGCCGGCAAAGCGCGCCACAGTGCGTCGCGAGGGGTGAAAGGACATCGAATTTCTCCTGCCGCTGGGTCGAAGCCGGAGGCCGCCCCCTGGCCGCCTCCCCTCCCGCCTCAATGGTACGGATCATCCAGGTGATATTAAATTAAATCAATAGATTTTGTTATTTTTATTGAAAACCGTTGGCGCGCGGTGTTTTTTCAACGTCCGGCCTCAACCTCACCCTCGGTTTTCGGGAGACATTCATGTTCCAGCCTCTCGCGGCGCTTCGCCGCCTCTGGCCGCTCGCAACGCTCGCGGCTACCCTCGCGCTGGGGGCGCCCGCCCAGGCGCAGACGCCTGAAAAATTGCGCATCGGCTATCAGCGCTCCTCCACCCTCATCACCCTGCTGAAGACCAACGGCGAACTGGAAAAGGCGCTCGCTCCGCTCGGCGTTCAGGTGTCCTGGCATGAATTCACCAGCGGCCTGCCGCTGCTCGAAGCGGTGAACGTGGGCAGCATCGATTTCAGTGCGGACGTCGCCGACACCGTCCCCGTGTTCGCCCAGGCGGCGGGCGCAAATCTCGTCTATGTGGCGGACGAGGCGCCCTCCCCGGCAGCCCAGGCGATCCTGGTGCCGGCCGGTTCATCCATCAGCGAAGTCGCCCAGCTGAAGGGCAAGAAGGTGGCCGTCACCAAAGGCGCGGGCAGCCATTACCTGCTGCTGGCCGCGCTCGCCAAGGCCGGCCTCTCCGTCAAGGACATCTCCCCGGCCTATCTCACCCCGGCCGACGGGCGCGCGGCGTTCGTGAGCGGCAATGTGGATGCCTGGGTGGCGTGGGACCCGTTCCTCGCCAGCACCCAGGCCCAGTCCGGCGCCAGGATCCTCGCCGACGGCACCGGCCTTGCCAGCTACAAGCGCTATTACCTGACCACCGAGGACTATGCGAAGCGCGGCGGCAAGGTGCTGGAGGTCATCTTCGCCCAGCTCAAGACGACTGGAAGCTGGGTGAAGGCCAATCCGCAGGCCGCCGCGGCGCAATTGTCCACCCTGTGGGGCATCGATGCCGCCACGGTGGAAAAGGCCAATGCGCGCCGCTCGTACCAGGTGGGCGCCGTCACCCGCGCCGGCCTCGCCGAACAGCAAAAGATCGCCGATGCCTTCTTCGCCGAGGGCCTGTTTCCGAAGAAAGTGGATGCCGCAGACGTGGGCATCTGGCAGCCGGCCGGGCAATAGGCCGCCTGCACCATCCCGGCGGCGCACCCGGCGCCGCCGGAGAGAGGACCGCCGGGCGGGTTTGATCTGTGGATCGTGAACGCCACGGGGGTTCGCGGATCGGTGGAATTCTGTCTACTCAGCGCATGGAATTCGCATCGGACAACACAGCCGGCGTTCACCCCGCGATCTTGGCCGCGCTCGCGCAGGCGAACGAGGGGCCGTCGCCCTCCTATGGTGCCGATCCCTGGAGCGCGCAGGCGGCGCAAGCCTTGCGGGCGGTGTTCGAAAAGCCCGACGCGCGGGTGTTCCTGGTGGCTACCGGCACCGCCGCCAATGCGCTGGCGCTCTCGGCCCTCACGCCGCCTTATGGCACCGTGTTCTGCCACCGCGATTCCCATCTCCACACCGACGAATGCGGCGCGCCGGAATTCTTCACCGGCGGCGCCAAGCTCACCACGCTCGAGGGCTTCGGCGGCAAGCTGAGCGTGGACGAGATCGAGCGGTCGCGCCGTGATTTCAAGCGCGGCTTCCACCAGCAGATGCCGGCGGCGGTTTCGATCACCCAGGCGAGCGAGCTTGGCCTCGTCTATACGGCCGACGAAGTGCGCGAGATCGGCGCCTATTGCCGGGCGCACGGCCTGCGCCTGCACATGGATGGCGCGCGCTTCGCCAATGCCCTTGCCGCGTCCAACGCCAGCCCCGCCGCCCTGACCTGGCAGGCGGGTGTGGACGTGATGACGTTCGGCGCCACCAAGAACGGCGCCATGGGCGTCGAGGCCGTGGTGTTCTTCGAACCGGCGCTGGCGGACCATTTCGACTATCGCGTAAAGCGCGGTGCGCATGTGATTTCCAAGAGCCGGTTCCTCGGCGCGCAGATGGCGGCCTATCTGGAAGACGGCCTGTGGCTCGACACCGCACGGCATGCCAACGCCATGGCGGCGCGGCTCGCGGCGGGGCTCACCGGCGTGCCCGGCGTCGCGCTGCCCGTGCCGACCCAGGCCAATGAGGTGTTCGCAATCCTGCCGCGCCCTCTGCACGAGGCGCTGCAAGCGGCGGGCGCGCATTATTACGAATGGCCCCGCCTCGCCTCCGGGCTCGACGCCATTGGACCTAACGCGGCCTTCGTCCGCCTGGTGTGCTCGTTCCGCACCGATCCGGGCGAGGTGGACCAGCTGATCGCCACCGCGCAGGCCGCCCCCGCCTAGCCCCGCGACGGCGCGGCCGAGGCCTGTCCGCCGCCGGCCCGATCTTTCAAAAACACCGACCAGCGCGCGGCGTCCGCGACGCCGGATCGAGCGCGATCGCGCCTAAGGCCCGGTCGGATCGAGCAAGCGTGATCGGCCCGGGCTGGCGCTGCGGCCGATCATGTCATATTAGGTGCACTTAATGAGCATGCTCATTATATGAAAGATCTCCAATGGTGGACCATTCCACGCTCGGTTTCCTGCTGCACGACGTTGCCCGCCTGCTGCGCAAGCGATTCGAGCAACGCGCGCGCTGTTCCGGGCTGACGCGCTCCCATTGGCAGACGCTGGCCTATCTCAAGCGCAACGAGGGCATCCATCAGGGCGGGCTCGCCGATCTGCTGGAGATCGAGCCCATCACGCTGGTGCGCATTCTCGACAAGCTGGAACAGCGTGGCCTCATCGAGCGGCGGCGCCATCCCACGGACCGGCGGATCTGGCTGCTTTATCTGCGCGCGGATGCGGGCCCGCTGCTCGCCGAGATGCAAAAGATCGGCGAGGCCACGCGGGAGGAAGCGCTCGCGGGCATTCCGGACGAGGACCGCGCCCGCGTGATGCAGGTGCTCGCGGTCATGAAGACAAATCTCATCGAATCCCTTTCCAACGCACCTGGCGACGATCAGGAAAAAACCCATGGCTGAAGCTCGCTCCCTTGAACGCCCTGCCCCCTCCGCGCTTCGGCCGGATGATCGCGGGGCCCAGCCCGCCAGCCTCGACACACTGCGGGAAAGACCCACCGAACCGCAGGCCGAAAGGCCCGCTGACGAACCCACCGCGCCCGAGCGTCCCGCCCGATCCCGGCGCGGTCTTGTGCGCACGGTTCTGTTCGCCTTGCTGCCGGTGGCACTGGTGGTGGGGGGCTATTTCTACGTGACCGGCGGAAGCGTGATGTCGACCGACAACGCCTATGTGCAGGCGGACACCGTGGGCATCTCCACCGATGTCGCCGGCATCGTCGCGTCCATCGCCGTGCACAACAACCAGACGGTGAAGGAGGGCGATATCCTGTTCCAGCTCCAGCAGGATACGTTCCAGATCGCGCTCGACGGCGCCAAGGCGCAGCTCGGCACGGTGCGCAACCAGATTCTCACGCTCAAAGCCAATTACAAGCAAGCGCTCGCCGAGATCGCGCAGGCTCAAGCGGACCTGCCCTTCTACGAAACCTCGTTCAAGCGCCAGGAGGAACTGCTCGCCAGCGCGGCGGCCTCCAAGGCCGCCTATGACCAGGCCAAGCAGAATCTCGACAGCGCGAACCAGAAGGTGGACGTCGCGAAGGCCCGGGCGGCGGCGACGCTCGCCCAGCTCGGCGGCGATGCCGACCAGCCGGTGGAGCAGAACCCCTCCTATCTCCAGGCCAAGTCCGCCGTGGACAAGGCCCAGCGCGATCTCAACGAAACCACCGTGCGGGCGCCATTCGACGGCATCGTCACCAATGTCCCCTCGCTCCAGGTCGGCGCCTATCTCGACGCCGCCCAGCAAGCCTTCAGCCTCGTCTCGACCCGCAATATCTGGGTCGCCGCCAGCCCGAAAGAGACCGAGCTGACCTTCGTCAAGCCGGGGCAGCCCGTGACCATTACGGTGGATACCTATCCCGGCATGGAATGGGCGGGCACGGTGGAAAGCATCAGCCCGGCCTCGGGCGCCAGCTTTTCTCTGCTGCCGGCGCAGAACACCACCGGCAATTGGGTGAAGGTGGTGCAACGCATACCCATGATCGTGCGTTTCAACGATCTGGCCGGCAAGCCGCCCCTGCGCGTCGGCATGAGCGTCACGGTCGAGGTGGACACCGGTCACCCGCGCGGCCTGCCGACCTTCGTCTCCGATCTTTTCGGAAATGCGACCCATGGCTGAGACTGGTGCGGCGCCCACCGTCGCGAACCGGGGAGCGATCACCGCCTGCGTGATCCTCGCCGTGATCATGCAGGCGCTCGACACCACCATCGCGAACGTGGCCCTGCCGTATATCCAGGGCAGCGTCTCGGCCAGCGCGGACCAGATCAACTGGGTGCTGACCTCCTATATCGTCGCCGCCGCCATCATGACGCCGCCCTCCGGCTTCCTGGCGACCAAGTTCGGCCGCAAGCGCGTCCTGCTGACCGCCATCGCCGGATTCGTCATCGCCTCGATCCTGTGCGGCCTGTCGCAATCGCTGGTGGAGATCGTCGCCTTCCGCCTGGCGCAGGGCCTGTTCGGCGCGGCGCTGGTGCCGCTGTCGCAGGGCATATTGCTGGACATCTACACGCCGCAGGAACGCGGCTCGGCCATGGCGCTGTTCGGCGTCTCCGTCATGGTGGGCCCGGTGCTGGGGCCGGTGATCGGCGGCTGGCTCACCGACAACATGAGCTGGCGCTGGGTGTTCTACATCAACCTGCCCATCGGCCTGCTGGCGTTCGCCGGCATCACCGTGTTCGTGCAGGAAACCTCCCGCAACGCCGCCGCCAAGCTCGACTGGCTCGGCTTCGGCACGCTCAGCCTCGCCATCGCCACGCTGCAGCTCTTTTTGGACCGGGGCGAGCAGCTCGACTGGCTGTCCTCCGGCGAGATCATCATCTGGGCGGTGGTGTGCGCCTCCGCGACCTATGTCTTCCTGGCGCACACGTTCACGGCCACCAACAGCTTCGTCAATCCGCGCCTGTTCCTGGACCGGAACTTCTCGGTCAGCATGTTCTTCATCTTCATCGTCGGCGTGACCTATCTCGCCTCGCTGGCGCTGATGACGCCCTATCTGCAGACCCTGATGGGCTATCCGGTGATGACCGCCGGCCTGGTGATGGGGCCGCGTGGCATGGGCACCATGCTGTGCATGTTCATCGTCGGCCGCATGATCGGGCGGGTGGATACGCGCATCCTTCTCACCCTCGGCCTCGGCCTCACCGCCTGGGCCATGTATGCCATGACCGGATGGACGCCGGACGTGTCGCAATGGACCGTCGTGTGGGTCGGCTTCGTGCAGGGCGCCGGGCTCGGCTTCCTGTTCGTGCCGCTGACGACGGTGGCCTTTTCCACCTTGCCCGCGCACATGCGCGGCGAGGGAACCGGCCTCTACAATCTCTCCCGCAACATCGGCTCCAGCGTCGGCATCGCCTACGTGACCGCGCTGCTGACCGATAATGTGCAGGTGAATCACGAGAACATCGCGGCCTATGTGACGCCGTTCAACCACGCCTTCGACGATCCCATCGTCCATCAGCACCTGGACCCGCTTTTGGCCGGCGGGCGCGCGGCGCTCGACCAGATCATCACGCTCCAGGCAACCATCATCGCCTATATGGACGACTTCAAGTTCATGATGATCCTGACCTTGATCGCCATGCCCCTCGTGCTCCTGCTGCGCCCGCCCTCCGCGGCACCGGCGGAAAGTGACCATGCCGTGGTGATGGAGTGAGGTGTTCCTGAAAGTTTCGCGCCGAATGTCGGCCCGGCCGCGCACGCAACGTCTTAAGCTCGGGAGGCGGATGAAACGCCCCGATGCGAAGAGGAGACAGCGATGCGCGTGATGGTGATGGTGAAGGCGACCGCCGAGAGCGAAGCGGGGATGATGCCCTCCAGCGAATTGCTGGAAGCCATGGGCAAGTTCAATGCGGAGCTGATCGCCGCGGGCATCATGCTCTCCGGCGACGGCCTACAGCCGACCGCCAAAGGCAAGCGCGTCGCCTTCGACGGCACGAGCCGCACGGTCATCGACGGGCCGTTCGCCGAGACCAAGGAAATCGTCTCCGGCTTCTGGATGTGGCAGGTCAAGGACATGGCGGAAGCGGTGGAATGGGTGAAGCGCTGCCCCAATCCCATGCCCGGCCCCAGCGAGATCGAGATTCGCCCCGTCTTCGAGTTTGCCGATTTCGGCGAGGCGCTGACGCCGGACATCGCGGCCCTGCACGAACAGAATTGCGAGCAAATCTCCGGCCGCTGAACCGCCCGGACGCGCCCGGCGCGTCGCCGCCATCCTCCTTGATCGGCTGCGCGGCTTCTTCCCGCGCGGCCCGATGGGCTCAGCCGCTAACGGCGCGCCCGTCCTCGCGGGTCAATTGTCGGAAGCCGACCACCGAGACCAGCGTGGCGAGCGAGAGATAGAGGAAGGTTTCCTGCATGCTGCCCAAGTGCGACGCCGGGCCGGCCGCCGACAGCATCGAATAGATGAAGGAGGCAAGCGAGATGCCGAACCCCATGGAAAGCTGCTGCGCCGAGCCCACCAAGCTGACCGCGCCGTGCGCCCGCGCCTCGGGCACGTCGGCATAGCTCAGCGTATTGCTCAAGGTGAGCTGCACCGAGCGCACCATGCCGAACACATAGATCACCGCCAGCATGACGGCTGTGGAGGTTCCCGGCTTGAACAGGGCGAAGGCGGCGATCACCGCCGTGCCCGCCAGCGCGTTGAACAGCAGCAGGGTGCGGAAGCCATAGCGGCGCAGCAGCGCCCGCAGCAGCCCCTTGGTGGTCAGCGCGCCAATCGCCGACAATATGGTCATCAGCCCAGCCTGGAACGCGGTGTAGCCGAACTGGATCTGGTACATCAGCGGCAGCAGCGCCGGCACGCCGTTCAGCCCCAGGCGGCACACGCCACCGGCCACCACACCGATGCGCAGGGCGCGGATGCGGAACAGCGAAATGTCGATCACCGCATCGGCGCGCCTGCGGGCATAGAGATAGAAGGCCGCCAGAAGAACCAATGCCAGCCCCAGCACCGCCAGCGTGGTGAGGCCGGCGACCTCGGCGCTGCCCAGCATCTCGATGCCAACCTGCAAGGTCGCGATCCCGACCGCGCACAAGAGGAAGCCGAGCACGTCGAACGGGCCGGACCGCACGCCCTTGGTGTTGGGAATGTAGCGCAGCACGGCAAGAATGCCGATGATGCCGATCGGCACATTGACGTAGAAGATCCAGCGCCAGGACAGATAGGTGGTCAGGAAACCGCCCAGCAGCGGGCCGATGGCCGGGCCGATCATGGCCGGCGTGGTCATGACCTGAACCGCCATGGCAAGGTCCGCCTTGGGATAATTGCGCAGCAGAATGAGCCGGCCCACCGGCAGCATCAGCGCCCCCGCCGCCCCCTGGACGATGCGCATCAGCACCATCAGTTCGAAGCTTTGGGCAAGGCCGCAGATCGCCGAGCTGACCGTGAACAGCGCGATGGCGGCGCAGAACACGGTGCGCGCACCGATCCGGTTGGCGATCCATCCGCTCACTGGGATGAACACGGCCAAGCTCAGCACATAAGCCGTCACGGCGAAATTCGCCGCCACCGGCGTGGTGCCGAGATCCGCCGCCATGGCCGGCAGGGAGGTCAGCGTGATCGTGATGTCGATCTGCTCCATGAACATCGCCAGCGCCACCACGAGCGGAATGGCCAGGCTGGGGCGTGCCTTGTCGGGCGCGGATGGGAGAGATGGTGCCGGTTGGGACATGGGCGCGCGGATCCGCTGGCGCCGGCGGGCAAGCCGGCACGATGGCGATGCGGTGAGATGATGAAAGCGGTGCCGGCGGCGAACGCCGCCGGTAAGCGCCGGCCTAGGGCGGCAGGGCGGGCAGCGGGCGGATCATGCCGGCTCGACCTCGTGGAAGGCCGCAACGCTGCCGCCGAGCGCACGGCTCAAATCCATCGCCTCGCGGATCAGGATCGGCGCGCATTTGCGCATTTCCGCCTGGTCGAAGCGGCTGGCCGGGCCGGACAAAGTGAGGGCGCCGAGCAATCCGTTGCTCCAGAACACCGGCACCGACATGGAGGCGATGCCCGGCAGGCGCTCGCCTTGGGTGATGATCGGCAAAGCGGGCCGGTTTTCGACCGGCGCACCGGCGGAGAAGGCGCGGATCGCCTGGTCCGCCGAGCTGTTGGAGCGCAATTGCGCACCCACCGGCGTGATCGGGGTCTGTTCGCCGATGTGCATATGGTCGCGCAACGGCTGGGCGCTGTTGACGCGGAACAGGCACAGGCGGGCATCGCCCTGGGGCACGTAGAAGGTCGCGCTCTCGGCGGTCTCGCGCACCAGCCGATCCAGGACCGGCGGCACGTAATCGTCCAGCTTGAAGGTGGAGCGGAAGGCCGAGCCCAGCAGCAGCACCTTGGCGCCGAGCTGGTAGCGACCGTCGTCCAGCCGGTTCACGCAGCCAAACCGCGCCAGCGAGGCCAGCAGCCGCAGCAGAGTGCTGTTGTAGAAGCCCGTGCGCTTGCCGAGATCGCGCAGCGACAGCGGCTCCTCGGCGGTCAGGAATGCGTCCAGCACCTGCAAGGCCCGCTCCGCCGTGGCCGCGCCCTTGTCGGCCAGCGGCGTCTCTGCATTGCTGCGGGAAGGTCGTCCTCTCATGATGCCTGCCACGGTTCGCGTTTTCCCATGTGCGCCCCCTCGCCCGTGTGGGGCGGAGGGCGCATTGCTGTTGTCAGGCATTATCGTAGGCCTGAAGCGCCGCGGCGAGAGCGGCATTGACGTCGCGGGCATGGCCGAGCCGCGCCAGCGTCGCGCCGATGTCCAGAATATCCTGCATCACGTCGGGCAGGCCGATCTGGCCCATGGTGCCGAGGCGGATCATGCGCCCCGAGAGATGGTTGCGCGCGCCCGCGACCACGGTGCGATGGGTCGCCATCAGCTCCTTGATGATCTGCCCGCCATCCAGATTGCCCGGCACCGACAGCGCCACCACGGTGCGCGAGCGCGCCGCGTGCTGGCCGAACGGCTCAAAGCCCAGCGCCGCGCAGCCGGCAAGCAGGGCATCGTTGCATTTGCGGTGGCGGGCGAACACATGCTCCAGCCCCTCCTCGTGGATCAGCTCCAGCGCCGCGCATAGGCCGGCGTTCAGCGAGACCGGCGGGGTGAACGGGGTCTGGTCGTCGTCGATGACGGCGAGCGCGCGGCGCAGGTCGAAGAAGAAGCGCGGCATGCCGCTGTCCCGCTTCACCGCCGCGATCGCCCGGTCGCTGAGGCCGATGAGGCCCATGCCCGGCGGGCACATCAGCGCCTTTTGGGAGGCCGAGACGACAACGTCCAGGCCCCATTCGTCCATGCGCATGGCGGTGCCGGCAAGGCCGCTGACCGAATCCACCACCACCAGCGTGTCGCGGTCGCGCACCAGGGCGCCGATGGCGGCAAGGTCGTTCTCGATGCCCGTGGAACTCTCGTTATGGGTGATGACCAGGGCGCGATAATCGGCGGTGGCGAGGCGCTCGGCGATGACGTCGGGCTGTGCCGCCTCGCCCCAGGGAAATTCCACCTTGTCCACCACCGCGCCAAGGGCAGCGGCGATGGCGGCATAGCGGTCTCCGAACTGGCCCTGCACCACCACCAGCACGCGATCGCCCGGCGCGATCACGTTGAGCAAGCCGGCCTCCATGGCGCCGGTTCCGGAACTCGCCAGGGTGAGCACCGGATTATGGGTGCCGAACACCGGGCGGATCAGCTCCTGGATGCGGGCGATCTGCGCGCGGCCATAGGGGCCGCGATGGGCGACCACCGGGCGCGCCAAGGCGGCGCGAACCGCCTCCGGCACCGGCACGGGGCCGGGAATGCGCAGGCGATAGCCGGTGGGGGCAAGGGTGGGATCCTGGACGGTGGACATGGATATGACTTTCGCTGCGCGCGCGGCGGCGTCGGCCCTGGCGCTGAAGGGGAAACGAGGGCGATCAGGCGGCGCCGAAGCCGCCGCCGCCGGGGGTGCGCACGGTCACGATGGTGCCGCGCTTGAGTGATTGGAGGGTGCGCCCGTCGATGGCGACGCCGTCGATCAGGATCTCGCCCCGCGCCCCTTCGCCGCCGCCGTGCAGGCCCGGAGCGCCGAAGCGCAGGCGCTCCGCCACGAATACCGCCGCCACTTCCGCGGCTTCGGTCTCGATCACCACCTCCTGCCCCCGGCCGCCGCGGTGGCGTCCGCTGCCGCCGGACGTGTCGCGCAGCACCTTGCGGTGGATCAGCACTGGCGCCGTGCGCTCCACCACCTCGATGGGGGTGGCCGAGATGTTGGAGGGCCAGGACAGGCAATCCACGCCCGTATGCCCCTCGCCGGCCCCGGTGCCGCCGTTGAAGAACATCACGCTCGCGAACGTGCGGCCGGAGGCGGTGGTCCCCGCCATGTTCATGATCCAAAGTGGCGAGCCGGGCGCCGAGCGCACCTTGTCCGGCAGGATGTCGGCGAGCGCATTGAACACCAGCACCGGCACGTAATGGCCGGTGGCCGCACGCCCGCCGACCGCCGCCGGATGGCGCGGGTTGAGCAGGCTGCCTTCGGGAGCCACGGCGCGGATCGCGCGGAAGATGCCGTCATTGTTCGCGAGCTGCGGCAGCAGCAGGCATTTCAGCGCATAGACCGTCATGGCGAAGGTGTAGGCGAGCACGCAATTCACCGCGCGCGGCTGCTGGGGCGAGGTGCCCGCGTAATCGACCACGATCTCATCGCCCGCGATGGTGATGCGCACAGCCAAAGTGAACGGTTCGGCGAGGCCGTCGGTCAGCATGGTGTGGCTGTAGACGCCGTCCGGCAGCGCTGCGATCTGCCGGCGCATGGCCTGGTCGGAACGGCTGAAGATCTCCTCGGCGACCTGCGTGAGATCGGCGAGGCGATGGTCCGCCATGGTGGCGCGGACGCGGTCTTCGATGAGCGCCAGGGCATTCACCAGCGCCCACACGTCGCCCTCCGTCTGGTCCGGCGTGCGCACGTTGGTGCGCAGGAGCTGGATCAGAGACCGGTCCGGCTCGCCCTCGCGCAGAAGGCGCATGGGCGGAATGTGGAAGCCCTCCTCGAACAGCTCGCGCGCCTCGGTGGAGCGCTGGCGCCCGCCGATATCGGGCACGTGGGAGGTGGCAGCCGCGAACGCGACGATGTCCGGCCCGGCGAAGATCGGCCGCACCACGCAGATGTCGTTGAGGTGCCCGGTGCCGATCCAGGGATTGTTGGTCACGTAGACATCCCCCGGCCGCATCTCCTCGACCGGAAAATGCACCCGCATCGCCCGCACCGTGGCCGGCAGGGTGCCGATGAAGGAGGGAATGGAGCCGGTGTTCTGCGTCAGCGAGCGGCCCACCGCGTCAGTGAGCACGCAGGCGAAATCGTTCGCCTCGTTCGACAAGGTGGAAAAGGAGGTGCGCACCACCGCCTTCGCCGCCTCGTCCACCGCCGAGATGAGGCGGGTCCAGATCAATTCCAGCGTGACGGCGTTGATCGCGCCGGAAGCCGCGTTGCGCTCAGACATGGGACAGCTCCACGACGATGTTGCCCGTGGGCAGGACGGTGAAGGTGGCGCCGGGACCCACCACCAGGGTGCTGCCATCTTCCTCCACCAGCGCGGGACCTGCGCCGACGAAGCCGACCGGCAAATGCTCGCGCCGGTGCAGCGCGGCCTGAAGCGGCGGGCCGTCGCCGAAATGCACGCTCCGGCTGCGCCCGCCGCCGGCGCCCGCATCGGCGGCGCCCGCCGAGAGCGTCAGCGCCTCGGATCGCCCGCGCAGGGTGATGCGGGCATTCACCAGCTCGATGGGCACTTGCGGCGGCTCGCGGCCGTAGCGCTCGGCATAGGCGGCGTGGAAGGCCGCCATCACCATCGCCCGCAGGTCCTCGGCCTCCTGCGGCCAGGGCATGGGCGGCAGGGCGACGGGAATATGGGTTCCCTGCCCGGCGCATTTCGCATCCACCGAGCGCAGGGTGTCGATCTCCGCCGCGTCCCAGCCGCCGCGCGCGAGCACGGCGAGCCCCTCGTCCTCCAGGCCCGCGAAGGCCGCGGTCAGCTCGGGGGCCGTGGTCTGGGCCAAGGCAAGCGCGAGGGTGGCGAGGCGGTCCACGCGCGGCGGCGCGGTGAGCAGGCCGAGCGCGGAGGCGACACCCGCATTGGCCGGCACCACGATGCGCGGAATGCCGAGCTTGCGGGCAAGATTGAAGCCGTGCAGCGGCCCGCCACCGCCGGTGCAGACCAAAGTGAAGGCGCCCGGATCACGCCCGCGCTCGGCAAGATGGGTGCGCGCGGCGCTCGCCATGGCCTCGGTCACGACATCATGGATGCCCCAGGCGATGGCCTCGGAACTGAGCCCGAGGCGCGCCGCCAGTTCCCCGATGGCCGCGCGCGCGGCGCTGACGTCGAGCGGAATGTCGCCGCCGGCGAAGCTCTTCGCGTCGAGATAGCCCAGCAGCAGATTGGCGTCGGTCACCGTCGGCTCGCTGCCGCCGCGCCCGTAGCAGGCGGGACCGGGTTCCGAGCCGGCGCTGCGGGGACCCACCTTCAGCAGGCCGAGCGGGTCGGGATAGGCGATGGAGCCGCCGCCGGCGCCGATCTCGATCAGATGCACCGTCGAGATGCGGATCGGCAAGCCGCTGCCCTCGATGAACCGTGCCTGGCGCGCCGCCTCGAACCCGAACACCACATCCGGTTCGCCGTCCTCGACCACGCACAGCTTGGCGGTGGTGCCGCCCATGTCGAAGGCCAGCAGGCGGGTTTCCTCCCCGCCCGCCAGGGTGGCGGCGGCGAGCGCGCCGGCGGCGGGACCGGATTCCAGGAGATGGACCGGGACGCGGCGGGCCTCGTCCAGATGGGTCAGGCCGCCGCTGGAGAGCATCATCAGCAGCGGACACGAGGGATCGACCCCGAAATCGGTCAGCCGCGCGCCGAGCCGCTGGAGATAGCCCTCCGCCAGCGGCTTGATGAAGGCGTTGGCGGTGGCCGTGGTGCCACGCTCATATTCGCGCACCTCGCGCACGATCTCGTGCGACGTGGTGACCGAAACATCGGGAAAATGCGCGGCGATGAGCGCGGCCGCCTCGGCCTCGTGGGCGGGATAGAGATCGGCGTGGAGGAACACCACGGCGAAGGAGGTGACGCCCGCCGCCACGGCTTCGCCGACCCGCGCCAGCAAAGCGTCGCGATCGAGCGCGCGCAGCACCGTGCCGTCCGCCTTCACCCGCTCGGGAATCTCGAACCGCAGATCGCGCGGCACCAGCGGCGCGGCCGGCGTGAGCGAGAGATCGTAGAGTTCGTAGCGCCGCTCGCGGGCGATGGCGATCACATCGCGAAAGCCTTCGGTGGTCAGCAGCGCGGTGGCGGCGCCCTTGCGCTCGATCAGGGCGTTGGTGAACAGCGTCGTGGCATGGACCACGCGGCGGATTTCGCCCGGCGCGGTCCCGGTGCCGGCGAGCATGCGCGCCACGCCCTCCATGATGCCGGCGACGGGATCAGCATGGGTGGTCAGCACCTTGAGGCTGCTGACGCAGCAGCCCTCGGCATCGCACAGCACCAGATCGGTGAAGGTGCCGCCGATGTCGATGCCGAGCGACATGCCGTCGGCGAGCAGGTCCGCGGGCTCAGTGAGCGTCGGCGATTTGGTCAGCATGAGCTTTGTCTCGGATGATGTGATTGCTGTCTTCCGCCCAGTCCACCGCGAGGCGCATGCCGCGATCCCAGCGCACGGCGCCCTCGGGGCCCGCGCGGTTGGGGACGAAGACGACCAGGGGGCGGTCGTTGGAAAGGCGCAGGTAAAGATGAGTCAGCGGGCCGCGGTAGATCGCATCCTCGATGGTGGCGACCGCGCTGTTGGGCGCGCCCGGTGCGCCAAGATCGGCGGGGCGCACATGGATCGCCTCGGGCCGGATCAGCACAAGCACGTCGTCGCCGACGTCCGCAGCGCACGGCGCCGTCAGGCGCAGGCCGCCGGCAAGCTCGATCTTGCAGGCGCGCGCATCGCCGCCGGTGACCCGTCCTTCGAACAGGTTCGAGGCGCCGACGAAACCGGCGACGAAACGCGAGGACGGGCGCCCGTAGATATCACCGGGCGTGCCCACCTGCTCCAAGCGCCCGCCGCGCATGACGACGATGCGATCGGCCAGGGTGAGCGCCTCTTCCTGGTCGTGGGTGACCATGATGGTGGTGATGGACAGGCGCTGCTGCAGCCGCCGCAGCTCGATCTGCATGTTCTCGCGCAATTCCTTGTCGAGCGCGCCGAGCGGCTCGTCGAGGAGCAGTACGGACGGCTCGATCACCAGCGCGCGGGCGAGCGCGACACGCTGCTGCTGGCCGCCGGAGAGCGCGCTGGGCATGCGTTCGGCGAACCGTTCCAATTGCACGAGCGCCAGCGCATCGCGCACCCGGATGTCCCGCTCGGCGCGGTTGAGGCCGCGCATCTGCAAGCCGAACGCGACGTTTTCCGCCACGGTGAGATGGGGAAACAAAGCGTAATTCTGGAACAGCATGCCGATGTTGCGACGATGCACTGGCACCCGTGTGACCGGGCGGCCGCTGATGAGAATCTCACCCGCGCTCGGCTGCACCAGCCCGGCGATCATGCGCAGGCTGGTGGTCTTTCCGCAGCCGCTGGGGCCGAGGAAGGCGACCATTTCGCCCGCCTCGATCTCCAGCGACAGCTTGTCCACGGCGGTGGAGCCGCCATAGGTCTTGGTCAGCCCCATGAGGGCGACCGCGGCGGAATTGGTTTCGAGCGCCATCAGCTTGCCAGCACCTGATTGTATTGCCGGATGATGTCGGCGCGGCGCGGGTAGATGTACGACCAGTCGATCAGCAGAAGGCTCTTTTCCTTCATCTTCGCTTCCGGATACATGGCCACCTTCGCGACCTCCGGATCCAGCGTCAGGCCGGAGATGCTCGGCGCCGAGAAGGTGGCGTTGGCCAGTCCGGTCTGCACCTCGGGATCGAGCATGCGATTGGCGAAGGCTGCCGCGAGGTCCGGCTCCGGCGCGCCCTTCACCACGGTGATGCAGTTCACGCCCGCCGCGATGCCCTCCTTGGGATAGCTGATGCCGATGGCGGCGCCCTTGCGGATGTAGGGGATGATGGACTTGGTGAAATCCGGCCCGCCCACGTCGGCCTGGCCCTGCGACACCTGGAGAATGGCGGTGACGTTATTGTCGTAGACCGTGAGGATGTTGTGCTTCAGTTCGCCGATCTTCTTCCAGGCGCTGTCGATCTCATATTGCGCGTCCTTCAGCGGCTTGCCGGTGACCAGCGCCGCCGCGGCGATCAGCAGCGCAAGGCTTTGGGTCTGCTTGGGGGTGGGCATCATGAAGCGGCCCTGGAACTTCGGGTCCCACAGGTCGGCATAGCTGTCGATGCTCGTCACGACGTCGGAATTGAAATAGGGCACGAGGGCGGAGATGGCGAACGCCGCGCCATGCCCCTCGGACACCACGAAGCCGGGGATCACCTTCTCCAGATTCGGCATCTTGTCGCGCGGCAGCGGCACGATGAGGCCATCGTCCTTGGCGATCGGCACGCCGGAATCATCCATGAACATGACGCTGTAGGTGGGATTGGCCCGCTGGGCGCGCAGGATCGCGATCTGATCCAGCGTGACGCCCTGGGTCTGGTTGATCTTGCAGCCGAAATCCTTCTCGAACTTCGGGATCACATTGTGGCGCACGAACTCGCCCTGGGGGCCGAGATAGGTGCCGATATTGATCGAGCGACCCTCGCTCCATGCGTTGCGGACGAACCCGGCCGGCGCGGCAAGACCGCCGGCCGCCACGGCCAATCCTGCGAGAACGGAACGTCTTGCGATGGGCTTGTTCATGACATCCTCCTGGAATTCACACGCTCATCGCGCGGCGCAGGCCGACGAGCTTCTCGACCACGAAAACCGCGACGGCACCGATCAGCGTCATCAGGCTCGCCATGGCTGCGACGGAGGGATCGAAGATCCGCTGCATCGCCTGGATCAGGTAGATCGGCAGCGGCTCGGCCTTGGCGTCGGCGAGCCACATGGAGATCGGGTAATTGTCGAACGAGAGCATGAAGGCGAACAGCGCGCCGGCCGCGACGCCCGGCGCGATCTGCGGCAGGGTCACCCGCCACAGCACGCGAAACCGGTTCGCGCCCAAGGTGAGGGCGGCTTCCTCCAGCGTCATGTCGGCTTGCCGCAGGCTCGCCATCACGGTGCGCATGACGTATGGCAGCGTCACCAAGATGTGGGCGAAGAACAGGTTCATCGCCGAATTCTGCATGTTCCACATGGCATAGAATTGCAGCAGCGCCACCCCCATGATCAGGGTGGGGAACACCAGCGGCGACATCAGCACGCCTTCGGCCATCGATTGGCCCGCGAAGGGATGGCGCACCAGCACCAGCGCCGCCGGAATGCCCAGCGCGAGGGAGGCGAGCGTCGCCGATAGCGCGAGGCCGAGGCTGAAGCCGACCGCGCCGCGAAATCCCGGATCGCCCAGCACTTTCCAATACCAGCCGAGGGTGAAGCCGCGCGGCGGGAACACCGCAAGCGGCGTGTCCGACACCGAGATGACGAACACGATCACCAGCGGCGCCAGAACGAACACCAGCATCAGCGCGGTGACCGCATAGGAGACGACGGCGAGGCCGCCCGAGAGCTCGTGCTTCATTGGGCACCTGCCTTACGCGCGCCGGCGGGAGCCGCGTCCTGTCCGCCCGCGCGCCGGCGTTCGAGGACGAGCATGGAGAGCGCGTTCACCGCGAACACCAGCACCACCATCACCACCACGATCGCGGCGCCGAGCGGCCAGTTGTAGGTGGCGGTGATCTGCTGATCGAGCAGGTTGCCCAGCATCATCGCCCGGTTGCCGCCGAGCAAGGCGGGCGTGACGTAGGAACTCGCGGTGAGCGAGAACACGAAGGTGAGCCCGGCGGCGAGGCCGGGAATGCTCAGCGGCAGCGTGACCCGCCAGAACACGCGCCACGCGGGCGCGCCGAGCGTCTTCGCCGCCTCCTCCACCGCAGGGGAAATACGCGAGAGCGCGGTCGCGAGCGGCAGCACCATCATGGGGAAGAAGACGTGCAGCGAGCCGATGATGACCGCGGTTTCCGAAAACATCACCCGAAAGGTGACCTTGGGAAAACCGAATTGGTACAGCACCCAATTGACCACGCCATTGCCGCTGTTCGCCAGCAGAAGCTGCCATCCGTAGGTACGCACGACGATGCTGACCATCAATGGCGCGATGATGATTATGGTGGCGAGCCGTGAAAATTGCGGATGACCGCGCGCGATCACCAGCGCGACAGGATAGGCAAATATCACGGCCAATATCGATGTAATGATGCTTATTCTAATAGTTGCGACAAATATACGCCAGATGAACGGGTCCGCTGAAATCTGTGCGAAGTTGGCCAAGGTGAAGGGCGCCCCGATCCGCCCCTGCGCGCCCTGCGTCATCACGCTGTAGGAGAACAGTGAAAGGCAGGGGAATATGAAAAAAACGAGAACAAACAAAAGGGAAGGAATCAGCATCCACAATGCCGATGGCCCCTGCGGCAGGATTGAAAACAGCTTATTGCTCATCGAAACCGTGGATGAATAGCTGGCATCTGACACACTCATGAGAGAGATACCTTGAATAAAATCCGAAGACCCAAGCCATACACCGTGAGGCCGTGGATCAACGGCATTTGATCAAAGAAACGAGCGCCCATTCATGAGGCACGCTGCACCGCAAAAAGGCAGGTCATAAGCCGACAAATTTGACACTGATTAAGTTTAAGGCACGACTTAAAATTTAGCATCGCGGTATTTAGTGCGCAAGAAGAACAATTAATGCGCCTTACGCACTAAATTGGTGCGATGCAAAAAAGATGTATACGTTTCATGCAAATGCGTTTTTCTTATCAATAAATTCAAAATTGCCTTCCTGTTTCGGAATTAAATTTTTTAAAATTCGTATTTAAATCTGTATATATTAAATATATACATTGTCTTTTCCGTTCATTTTAAATATATATCTAAATATACATAAAATATGTGAATTTTAATTTCACAATATAAATATAATAAAGTATACATAGGATATATACAATACATTCAGCCCTGATTGCATGCGCTGCCCGCGTTGCCCGCGCTGCGTGCATACCGCGTCGCACCACGCCACGCACCGCCCTGCCCTAAAATGAGGCTGCATTCTCTAGACTTCCATTTTTGAATATGAAATCTTTCGCCCATCTCCTTCCATCCCGCATTTCTCTTTGGGATGTCCCCATCCGATTCATATAAAGAAGATTACGATGGCTCGCGTTTCGCACCAGAAACTGACCGCTTTTGCGGCAGAATTGCTTGCTGCCGCCGGGTTGAGCCCCGCGCACGCCGCCCTTTCGGCCGAGTGCCTCGTGTTCGCCGACCTCAGGGGTACCGAATCCCATGGCGTCAGCCGCCTGCCGAGCTATGCCGCCGCCGTGCGTCGCGGGCTGCTGAACGCGGCGCCGCAAATCGCCGTCACGCGCCTCGCGCCCGGCGCCGTGCGGGTGGACGGCGACAATGCAATCGGCTTCGTCACCGCCCAACGCGCCATGCAGGAGGCGATGGACCTGGCGAAGACCCAGGGAATCGGCGCAGCAAGCGTGCTCCACGGCAATCATTTCGGCGTCGGCGCCTTCTTCGCGGCCGAGGCCATGGCGCAGGATTGCATCGCCATGATCATGTGCAATGCCGCCCCCTCGGTGGCGCCGTGGGGCAGCCGGGCGGCGGTTCTCGGCACAAATCCGCTCACCCTCGGCGTGCCCGGCGGCACGCTTCCCCCGCTGCTGCTCGACATGGCAACCTCGGTGGTGGCCAAGGGGCGCATCCGCCTCGCCGCCGCGCGGGGCGATCCCATCCCCGCCGATTGGGCGCTGACCGCACAGGGCGAGGCGACCACGGACGCCGCCGCCGCGATGGACGGCGTGCTCCTGCCGCTCGGCGGCCCCAAGGGCTCCGGGCTCGCGCTGTTCATCGATCTGCTGTCGGGCGTGCTCAGCGGCGCCGCCTTCGGCCTTCAGACGCGCAACATGTACCAGGAGGGGGACGGCATGCCGAACGTCGGCTATTTCTTCGTCGCCATCCACATCCCCACCTTCATGCCCATGGAGATGTTCCGCGCGCGCTACGACATGCTGATGCGCGACGTGAAGGCCGGCCCGCCGGCGGCCGGATTTGCGGAAATTCTGCTGCCCGGCGAACGGGCGAGCGCGGCGGCGGAAAACGGGCGCCGCGAGGGCGTCTCGATCGCGGATTCAACCCTGGCCGCGCTTGCCAAGGCGGCGCAGGAGTTCGGTGTTCCCGCCCTTGCCTGATGCGCCCCGCGTGGTGGTTTTTCGGCGAAAGGAGGGCAAGGCGATGAGGGCGCGGCCGCGGAGCTTGGCCGCACCTCCTCACGCCGTGCGGGTGGCCCCCGCGTGATGATGGCGACATTCGCCGTGGTCGGCCAGAATCTCGATCACCCGGCATTCGCCCACCTTGCCGTGCGAACACTCCGTGATCATACGCTCGAGCTCCTTCCTCAGGGCGGTGAGGCTCGCGATGCGCCGCTTCACTTCTGCGAGCCGCGCGCGCGCGATTTCGTCGGCCGTCCCGCAGGGCTGGCCGGGATCATCCTGAAGCGCGAGAAGGGTGCGGATGGCGTCGACCTCGAAGCCGAGCTCCCGCGCGTGACGGATGAAGCTCAGGCGCCGCAGGTCGTCGGCGCCGTAGAGCCGCCGGTTGCCTTCGGTCCGCTGCAGCGGCGGCATCAAGCCGATCTGCTCATAGAACCGGATCGTGGGCACCTTCACGCCACTGGCCCGCGCCGCCTCGCCGATGGAAACGTCCCTGGACATGCCGCTTGCTCCTCTAGTCGCTAGAGGATGTAGCGTCGCCCGGCACGTTGTGAAAGGGCCTGTCCATGAACGCACCGATGATTCAAACCCGCTTTCGCGTCAGTGGGATGGATTGCGCGTCATGCGCGGCGAAGATCGATGCGGCGGCGAGCCGGATTCCCGGCGTGCAGGAGGTGACGATTTCCGTCACCGCCGGAACCCTGTCGGTTCGCCACGCGCCGGACAGCGATCTGACGGCGCTGCGCAAGCGCGTTGCCGGGCTGGGCTATGAGGTGACGCCCATCGAGGCGGCCGGCGCGCATTCCCCTGCCCATTCCCCCGCCCACTGTCATGCCCATGACCATGATGGCGAACCTGGCGCTTGCGGCCATCACCCTGGTGCCGAAACCGCCCACACGCACGGGCATGACCACACGCATGGACATGACCATGGCCCGACGGATGGGCCGTGGTGGACATCGGGCAAGGCCCGCCTCACCCTGCTCAGCGGATCGGCGCTCGCGGTCGCCTTCGTGCTCGGCATGATGGTGCCCTCGGTGGAAGGCCCGGCCTTCCTCCTCGCCATGCTGGTGGGCCTCGTGCCCATCGCGCGCCGCGCCGTCATGGCGGCGCTCAGCGGCATGCCGTTCACCATCGAGATGCTGATGACCATCGCCGCCGTCGGCGCCGTCATCATCGGAGCGTCGGAGGAAGCGGCCGCGGTGGTGTTCCTGTTCCTGGTGGGCGAATTGCTGGAAGGCGTCGCCGCGGGGCGGGCGCGTGCGAGCATCCAATCCCTCACCGCCCTCGTTCCCAAAACCGCACTGCTGGAGGGTCATGACGGAACACGGGAGATTCCGGCCGACGACCTGGCCGTGGACGACATCATCCTGGTGCGGCCCGGCGATCGCGTGCCTGCGGACGGCGTGATCCTTTCGGGAGAAAGCGCCCTCGACGAGGCCCCGGTCACCGGCGAGAGCACGCCGGTACGCAAGGGCGTGGACGCCAATGTCTTCGCGGGCACGGTGAACGGCGATGCCGCGCTGCGGATCCGCGTGACCGCAGCCGCGCAGGACAACACCATCGCCCGCGTCGTGAAGCTGGTGGAGGAGGCGCAGGAGTCCAAGGCCCCGACCGAGCGCTTCATCGACCGCTTCTCCCGCTGGTACACGCCCGGCGTGGTGGTGGTCGCCGCCCTCGTCGCCCTTGTGCCGCCGCTGCTGTTCGCCGCGGGATGGGACGAGTGGATCTATAAGGGCCTCGCCATCCTGCTGATCGGCTGCCCGTGCGCCCTCGTGATCTCCACACCCGCAGCCATCGCGGCCGGACTCTCCGCGGGTGCGCGCAGGGGCCTGCTGATGAAGGGCGGCGCCGTATTGGAGAATTTGGGCAAGATCTCCGCCGCCTGCTTCGACAAGACCGGCACGCTCACGCAAGGCAAGCCCAAGGTCACCGATGTCATCGGCTTCGGCCGCGACGCGCGCGACGTGGTGCGGCGCGCGGCGGCCCTGGAGACCGGCTCCAGCCACCCGCTGGCGAAGGCCATTCTCGAGCGCGCGCAGGCGGACGGCATCGCGGTGCCTGCGGCGGGCGATGGCAAGGCGCTGGGCGGCAAGGGCGTCACCGCCATCGTCGAGGGTGTCGAGGTGTTCCTCGGCTCGCCCAATGCGGCGCGCGAGCGGGGCCGGCTTTCCCCGGAGACGATGGCACAGATCGCCGCCTTGAACGACGAAGGCAAGACCGTGTCGGTGCTGGTGGTGGGTGGGCAGATCGCCGGCGCCATCGCCATGCGCGACGAGCCCCGCCCCGATGCCCTCCAGGGCCTTCGCCTGCTCGCGGACGCGGGCGTTCGCACTCTGATGCTCACCGGCGACAACCGCCGCACGGCGGACGCCATCGGACGCCAGCTCGGCATCGAGGTTCGGGCGGACTTGCTGCCGCAGGACAAGCAGCGCATCGTCGGCGAGCTGCGCGCGCAGGGTCTCGTCGTGGCCAAGGTGGGGGACGGCATCAACGATGCTCCGGCGCTCGCGGCTGCGGACGTCGGCATCGCCATGGGCGGAGGCACCGACGTGGCGCTGGAGACGGCGGATGCCGCCATCCTGCATGGGCGCGTCACCGATGTCGCCACGATGGTGGATCTGTCCAACCGCACCATGGGCAACATCCGGCAGAACATCACCATCGCGCTGGGCTTGAAGGCGGTGTTCCTGGTCACCACGGTGGCCGGCATCACCGGGCTCTGGCCCGCCATTCTCGCGGATACCGGCGCCACCGTGCTGGTGACGCTGAATGCCCTGCGCCTGCTGGGCTATCGGCCCCCGCGGCTGTCATAAGCCTGTCCACGCGGGCGCGGAGACCTCCTGTCGCTAAGCGAGGTCCCCGCGTCCGCGCAGGGATTCCATATTGTGGATATGGACGTGCGCACCGGCCGGGATGGGGGCGGTGGCCCGCCCCACCGTCACCCCATATTTGATGACCGGCGCCCCTTGCGCGATCGCGGCGAGGGCAAATTTGTGACCGTCCGGGATCGGGGCGGAGGGCGCCCGACGGCCCTGCTCCACGCCCCGCAGCGCAAGCGCTTCGCCGGCCTGCGCATCCGCGCCGAGCACGGTCGCCACATTGTCTTTGGTGTGGAGGATGAACGCGACCGCAGCCATTCTCAGTCTCCCGTCAGATGGAGGGCCGGATGCGGCTGATGGCGATCTCAAGCTCGCCCAGCCGCTCGGCGGCGGTCAGCGTGCCGCGCGCCACATCCCGCATGCAGGTCTCGATGCGCGCCGCAGCCTCCGCGAGGCTGGTGTCCCCGGTCACGATATCGTCCAGCGGCACGTCGATATGCTCCGCCATGGCAGCGCAGGTCCTTGGATTGCCGCAGATCTTGATGGTGGGGGACACCGGGCTGCCGATGGAATTCAGCGCGCCGGTGCCGAACAGAATGATGTGCGCGCCGCCCGCCGAGAGGGCCGTGATGTTCTCGGTGGCGGGTGCGGGCGCATCCATCAGCCAGAGGCCCGGCGCGGGAGCCGCCGCGCCATAGCCGATCACACCACGCAGCGGGCGCGACCCGCTCTTGCACATGGCGCCGAGGGATTTCTCCTCGATGGTGGTCAGCCCGCCCTTGATATTGTCCGGGGCCGGATTGACCGCATTGAGATTGACATGGGCCGCCTCGGCGATGCGCTCATATTTGAGGATGGTCTCGCGCACCTGCCGGGCCACATCCGGGCTGGCGGCGCGGGCATCCAGCGCCTCCTCCCCGCCGAGCAGCTCGACCGGTTCGGAAAACACGAGGCGGGCGCCGGCATCCACCATCCTGTCGCAGAGGATGCCGATGGCCGGGTTGGAGACCAGGCCGGATGAGGAATCCGAGCCGCCGCATTCAAGGCCTATGGTCAGTTCCGCGGGCGAGAAAGCGGAGCGCTCCAGCGCCGCCGCTTCCGCCTGCCAGCGTTCCAGGATCGCCCGTCCCGCCTCCATCACATTGCGCGTGCCCAGGCATCCCTGGATGGAGAGCGTCTCGACGGGCTTTCCGCCGCTGCGGATCAGAGCCGCCACCCGCTCGCCCGCCACCGGCTCCAGGCTCACCACCAGGACCGCATAGACGTTGGGATTGAGGCCGAGGCCGGCCATGGTGCTGATGGACAGGTCCAGGTCGTCGCCCAGCTGGCCGCGCCCATAGAGCGGGGTCAGGGCCACCGCGTCCGGGACGGCGGCCGCGAGCCGCCGGGCGACCGGGTTCGCGGCATCGGTGGCGGAGATGACGGCGAGCAGGTTGCGGATGCCGAGCGTGCCGTCCGCACGCCGGAAGCCGAGCCAGTTTTCAGCCATGGAGGCGCATGCTTTCGGGCAGGCCGAATTCGTCTGCGAGGACGTGGAGTTCGGCGAGGATTTCGGGTGCAAGCGGGATTCCCGCCGCCGCGCGCTGGCGCGCCACGGCCTGGCGCCGGGCACCCGGCAGGCGGATGGTCTCGCCTTCGCGCGCGGGGGCCTCCGCCAGGGCACCGGTCATCTGCGCCATCCGGCTTGAGAATTCCGCCTCGTCCATGATGGCGGTGGGATCGATGGCCACGAAGAGCTGGCCGATGCCGGCCGCGCCCTGCGCCGAATGCTGGGACCCCACGTTCGGCGCGAACGCGCCTCCGGCGAGGATCCCGGTGAGGATCTCCAGCGCGAGGATGAGCGCATAGCCTTTCGCGCCCGCCATGGGCAGCACCGAGCCCGCAAGGGCGGCCTTCGGATCGGTGGTCGGCTCGCCCTTGTCATCCACCGCCCAGCCCTCCGGGATGGCGCGGCCGGTGCGGGCGGCCAGCAGAATCTGCCCGCGCGCCGCAACGCTGGTGGCGAGGTCCACCACGATCGGCGCGGCGCCGTTGGGCGCGGCGACGGCGAGCGGATTATTCGTGAAGAAGGCCTTCGTGCCGCCCCAGGGCGCGACCACGGGCTCGCCGCTCGACGCGCTGAGCCCCACCATGTCCGCCTCCGCCGCCATGGCGGCATAGAAGCCGGCATGGGCATAATGGTTGCTGTTGCGCGCCATCACCCAGCCGATGCCAAACTCCCGGGCCAGTTCGATGGCCCGGCGCATGGCCGCCTGCCCCACCACCGGGCCGAGGCCGTTGTCGCCGTCGAGGACGGCGAGCCCGCCCCGTCCCCTGATCCAGGCGAGGGACGGCGCGGGGTTGATGGCCCCCGCCCGCACCCGCCGGGCATAGATGGCGAGGCGCGCGACGCCGTGGGTGTCGACGCCTTCCAGATTGGCGGAGACGAGGCAGGCGGAGGTTTCCTGCGCATGGGTGGGGGAGCACCCCGCCTGCTCGAGGATCCGCGCTGCAAACGCCTCGAGCGCACCGGCCTCCACATGACTCGCGGCTGCAGGCGCGGCTGCGGTCAATGCCCGCTCTCCATGAGGGCGCTTTCGGCTATGGCATAGCCCTTCGCCCCGGCATCCACGATGCCCGACATGCGGCTGAAGAAGATCACGCCGTCGCAGGGCGCGCGCAGCTCTTCCACGGCCTCCAGGGTGAAGGGGTCGATCACGGTGCCCAGCAATTCGTCCCGCTGCACGGCGCGGCCGAGATCGGACGGCTCGTCGGCCAGCGAGAGGAGATAGCCGGCGCGCGTGGGGTTCGCCTCCTTCCGGGCCTTGCGGCCGAACATATGCTGGTCGGGAACCGGCGCCGCCTGGCGCTCCAGCATCCCCAGCAGCGCCATCACCGCCTCGATGCCGCGGACGGTCATGTCGCGATAGAAATTGGCGAGCGGGGTCGGAAGATAGGTGCCGCCCACCTCGACCGCGCAGGCCGCGATGCCCAGCTTGTTGGCATGGCCGGCCGCGGTCGATGGCGGCAGGAAGTTCACATGCACGAAACCGGTGCCGAACGCCTCGCACATGGCGAGGCTGCGGGCGCGGACGTCTCCCGTCGCATCCTCGTTGAGATCGGCCCTCTGCTGGATGCGTCCGCCATTGCCGCCCGCATGGATGTCGATCAGCGCATCGCACCGCGCGATCACCTCGCGGGCGATCACGGCGGCAATCATCTCGGTGATGGAGCCGCGCGCATTGCCGGGAAAGCAGCGATGAAGGTCGGTATTCTCCCGCTGCTCGCTGGTTTCCCGGCGCAGGTCCGCGAACGCCAGGGGATTGGCGACAGGCAGCAGCAGCAGCGTTCCCGCCAGGGTCGAGAGGTCGAGGCCGTCCAGCAGCGCCTTCAGGGCGACCAGGGAGCCGTTCTCATCCCCGTGCACGGAGCACAGCACCGCCAGCGTCGGGCCTTCGGCGGCGCCGGCAAGGACGTGGACGGGGATGGACAGGTCGCCCCGCAGCGTGCGGGTGACCGGCAGCGAGACGAGGGCGCGCGTGCCGGGCGCGATCTGGCTGGAGCCGAGAACGAAGGCACTCATAGACTCATACCCCATTTCTTGATGGTAGCTTTCTCGATCAGGTCGAAGGCGAACTTCTCGAACACGTAGCCAATGATCGCGATGGTGATCATGCCGGCGATCACCTCTTCGCCCCGCATGAGCCCACGGGCATTGTCGATCATGAAGCCGAGGCCGGAGCGCGCGGAGAGGATCTCCGCGCCCACGATCACGCGCCAGGACGTGCCGTAGGTCAGCCGCAGGCCGGCGATGACGAAGGGCAGCGCGGCGGGGATGATGACGCGGGTGAAGGTGCGCCATTGCGAGGTGCCGAGCGCGAGCGCCGCCCGGCGATACACGGGATTGATGCTGGTGATGCCGGCCTGCGTGTTGAACAGCAGCGGCCAGATGGACGAGAAGAAGATCACGAAGATGATCGACTCGACGCCGATGCCGAACCACAGGATGGCCAGCGGCACCCAGGCGAGGCCCGGGATCGGGTAGAGCAGCTGCAGAATGGGCTGCACCGGCTCGCGGAACGCCTTGGAATAGCCCAGCAGCACCCCCACGGGCAGCGCGAACGCCACCGAGAGCAGGAAGCCGGTCATCTGCCGCCCGAGGCTGATGCCGATGTTCTGCAGCAGGTATCCGGACCGTGTCATCTCCACCAGCGAGATCACCACGGCTTCGGGCGAGGGCAGAAGGAAGGGCGGATAGATCCGCAACGACGCCACGACGTGCCAGAGCACCACAAGGGCGACCAGCAGCCAGAGATGGCGCAGCGGGCGGGCAAGGAATTGCAGGAACAGTTTCAAGGCGGAGTCCTTCACGCTGCCGTCAGCCTGTCGCCTTTCGAGGGTCGTGAGGCTCATGCGGCGGCTCCCACCGGCGCGATTTCATCGGCGATGGCCTGGAACAGGCGGTAGCGCAGCTCGGTCATGGACGGATCGTTGGGGTTGCGGGTGTGCGGGTGATCGATGGCCTCGATCAGCTTGATCCGGCCCGGCCGCGCGGACAGCACGATCACCCGGTCGGCGAGTACGATCGCCTCCTCCAGGGAGTGGGTGATGAGAACCATGGTCTTCTTGGATTCCCGCTGGATGCGCAGAAGCTCGATCTGCATCAGGTAGCGGGTCTGGGCATCCAGTGCCGCGAACGGCTCGTCGAGCAGCAGGATGTCGGGGTTCGGCGCGAGGGCCCGGGCGATGGCAACGCGCTGCTTCATGCCGCCGGAAAGGCGGTTCGGATAGGAGTCCTCGAAGCCGGCGAGACCCACGAGCTTCAGGAACTCCCCGGCCTTCTGCTTCGCCTCGGCGACACCCATGCCGAGATTGCGCAGCCCGAACGCGGCATTCTCCGCGACCGTCATCCAGGGGAACAGCGCGTATTCCTGGAACACGTAGCCACGCTCCGGCCCGGGCTTTCTCACCGGTTTTCCGCCCACCAGCACCTCGCCCGTGGACGGTTTCTCGAAGCCGGCGATGATGTTGAGCAGCGTTGTCTTCCCGCAGCCGGACGGCCCGAGGATGCACACGAACTCGCCTTCCTGCACCTCGATGTCGGTGGGCGAGAGGGCGAGAAACGTTCCCTTGCCGTCGGGCTTGGGGAAGCTCTTGCTGACGTTGGAAATGGTGATGCCGGCCATCACACGGCATCCTTCGGCAGGAAGGAGGTATCGACCACGGGCGCGAGGTCCGGCGCGGACTTGATGATGCCGAACTTCACCATGGCGTCCGCGAACTTCGACAGGGCCGCCGGCTCGATCTTCGCCGTGAAGGTGAGGCTGCGCATGGATTCCAGCTGCAGCGCCAGATCCGCCTCCGTGCCGCGCATGATCTTGTTGACCATCTCGGCGACCTTCTTGGGATCATCGTTGATGAACTTGATGACCTCGCAATGGACCGCGACCAGCTTGCGCACCGTGTCGGGGTCCTTGGCGACCATGTCGGCCCGTGCGGCGACGATGGCGGAATAGGCCGGCCCGTCCCACATCCGGTCCGGCGGCACCAGGACCTTGGCGCCCATGGCGACCGCCTGGGACACGTAGGGATCGAACGACACCGCGGCATCCACGTCGCCGCGCCGCAAGGCCGTGATGTTGTCTGTGGGCGCGAGGGGCACGATCTCCACATCGGCCTTGGTGAGGCCGGCCTGCGGCATCACGTACATTTCGAACTGGAGCGCGTGCGTGGTGACGCCACGCGGCACCGCGACCTTCTTTCCCTTCAGGTCGGAGACCGCCTTGATCTTATCGTCGAACGCATAGACGCTGGTTCCGCCGATGGTGGTGGCGGCGAGGATCTTGATGGGCAGCCCCACCTGAAGCAGCGTCACCGCGTTCGGCACGTTGATGTAGCCGAAGGGCGCGCTGCCGGCCGCCATGGCCTCCGCCGCCGCACCGCCATTGCCGAGGTCGCGGTGATCGACCGAAAGCCCGTATTTCTCCCACAGCTTCATTTCCGTGGCGATGAACGGCATGCAATGCGGCCAGCCCAGCCGCCCCGACACCACCGTGATGGTCGAAGCCGCGCGCGCTGGGAGTCCGGTGACGAATGGCACGGCAGCGGCGCCCATCAATTGCAGGAAGCTGCGCCGGGGAAGCAGGTGCGGCATGATCGGCTCCATTAGAAAAAATGTTTCCATCTCTCCTCGCAACGACCGTGCCAACTTTAGAAAATCTCTATTTCCGCCATTTTTGATTTAGCATAGGTTGGAGTTGAGATAGTTTATCTAATGCATAAGATCTTGCAGGGGTTCAAAAATGGAAAATCTTCCCCCGTTGAACGCCCTCCGGTCATTCGTCGCGGCTGGCGCAACTTTGAGTTTCACGAAAGCGGCGTCTGATCTGGGCGTGACGCAAGCGGCCATCAGCCAGCAAGTGCGGCTTCTTGAACAATATTTAGGCAACGCCCTGTTTATTCGGCAGCACAACATGCTTCAGCTGACCGAAGCCGGCGCACAGCTTCTGCCGCGCTATCAGGAAGCGCTGTTTTCCATTTCTGCCGTGTCGGAATCGGTGCGAACCCGGCGCCCGCCCGGCATCCTGCGCGTCAGCACCCTGCCCGGCTTCGCCCAATGCTGGCTCGTGCCGCGCCTAAAATCGTTCTGCGACGCCAATCCCGATGTGGAGATCCACCTGACGACCTCTCACCGCACCGCCGACTTCCCCCATGGGGAGGCGGACATCGCGGTGCGGGTGGGCGTCAGCTGGCCCGGGCTCGATGCCACATTCCTCATGGGCACGCAGATTACCCCCGTATGCAGCCCGCTGCTGCTCGCGCGGGGGCCGGGCCTGCGCAATCCGGAGGACGTGCTGCACTACACGCGCCTGCATTCCACCACCGATCCGGACGATTGGCGCACTTGGCTGACCGCCGCCCAGGTCAGCGCGGACGATATCGATCGCGGGCCGCGGCTCGATTCCTTCGTCCTCGCCATCGGCGCCGCCCAAGCGGGCGTGGGCGTCGCCATCATCCGCCGCAGTCTCGTCGCCGACGACCTCGCCAAGGGCCGGCTGGTCGCCCCGTTCACGCTGGCGGTGGAGGTGCCCGGCGGCTGGCACCTCATCCATCCCCATGAGCACGAGCGCCGCTCGGAGATCCGCCGCTTCAAGGAATGGATCATCGCAGCCGCCCATCGCGATTAGGCAAAACGCCGGATGGGCGGCGTTGTCATCAGCCCCCGTCCGCCCCTGAAGCCGCAGCTTTCCCCTTTTGCCCGCTCTCATGCGAAAAGGCCCGTCGCCTTGCCAGCGACGGGCCTTCTTCACTCAATCACCGGTGCGGCCGATCAGGCGCCGCAGCTTTTCCTCAGCTGCAGCCGGTGGTGCCGCCGCAAGTGTCGCACTTCAGGCAGGTGCCGTTGCGCACCATGGTGAAGTTCATGCACTCGGGGCAGGCTTCGCCTTCATAGCCCTTGGCGCGGGCCTCGGCGCGGCGGTCGGCGGTGCGGGCCGCGCCCCAGTTCAGCGAGGTCGAGACCGAGATCTCGACGCTCGGCGCCGTCTCGGCAAGCGCATCCTCCCGCAGGGCCGGGGAGATCTCCGGCTCGGCCTTCAGGGCGGTCGCCCCCTCGGTGCGGGCCCGCAGCATGGTGACATTGTCGCTCGCCGCGCGCGGCTCGGCCGGCGGGGTGGCGAGCAGGCTCACGTTCTTGCCGCGCACCAGCCCCTTGGAGACCACCCGCGAAGCCGCCGAGGTGGGCGCCTTGCCCTCGTCCACGCCCTTGCCGAGCGCGTCGAAGCCGGTTTCCGAGGGCTCCACATGGCCGAGGTCGTTGCGGCCGAGATAGGACACCGCCAGCTCGCGGAACACATAGTCGAGGATCGAGGTGGCGTATTTGATGGTGTCGTTGCCCTGCACCGGGCCGGCGGGTTCGAAGCGGGTGAAGGTGAAGGCGTCCACATATTCTTCCAGCGGCACGCCATATTGCAGGCCGAGCGAAATCGCGATGGCGAAATTGTTCAGCAACGAGCGAAGGGCCGCGCCCTCCTTGTGCATGTCGATGAAGATCTCGCCGAGCGAGCCGTCGTCATATTCGCCGGTGCGCAGATAGAGCTTGTGGCCGCCGACCACCGCCTTCTGGGTATAGCCCTTGCGGCGATCCGGCATCTTCTCGCGCTCGCGCACCCGGTGCTCGACGATGCGCTCGATCACGCGCTCGACGATCTTCTCGCTGACCGCGGCGGTGCGGGCGGCGGCGGGCTGGGCCACCAGCGCCTCGACCGCATCCTCCTCGTCCTCATCGTCCGCCACGAGCTGGGCGTTGAGCGGCTGGGAGAGCTTGGAGCCGTCGCGATAGAGCGCGTTCGCCTTCAAAGCGAGGCGCCAGGAGAGCAGGTAGGCTTCCTTGCAATCCTCGACGGTCGCGTCGTTCGGCATGTTGATGGTCTTGGAGATGGCGCCCGAAATGAAGGGCTGCGCCGCCGCCATCATGCGGATGTGGCTCTCAACCGAGAGGAACCGCTTGCCGATGCGCCCGCACGGCGAGGCGCAGTCGAACACCGGCAGGTGCTCGGCCTTCAGGAAGGGCGCGCCTTCGAGCGTCATGGCGCCGCAGATGTGCACGTTGGCCACATCGATATCGGCCTTGGAGAAGCCGAGATGGGTCAAAAGGTCGAACTTCGGATCCGCGAGCTGTGCCGGCGCGACGCCGAGGGACTTCACCAGGAAGTCCTCGCCGAAGGTCCAGCGGTTGAACGCGAACTTGATGTCGAACGCGGTCTTCACCGCGGCTTCCGCCTTGGCCAGGGCCGCGTCGTCGAAGCCCTTGGCGCGCAAGGTGGAATGATTGATGGCCGGGGCCTGGGCCAGCGAGCCGTGGCCCACCGCATAGGCCTCGATCTCGGCGATCTGCGCTTCCCCGTAGCCGAGCGCGCGCAGCGCCTCGGGCACGGCGCGGTTGATGATCTTGAAATAGCCGCCGCCGGCCAGCTTCTTGAACTTCACCAGCGCGAAGTCGGGCTCGATGCCGGTGGTGTCGCAATCCATGACGAGGCCGATGGTGCCGGTGGGGGCGATCACCGAGACCTGGGCATTGCGATAGCCGTTGGCCTCGCCGCCGGCGAGCGCCTTGTCCCACGCGCTCTTGGCGTGCGCGGCGAGGCGGGCGTCCTTGATGGAGCCATGGTCCAGCGGCACCGGGGCGACCGAGAGGCCCTCATAGCCGGCGACCTCGCCATAGGCGGCGCGGCGATGGTTGCGGATCACCCGCAGCATGGAGGCGGCATTGGCGTCATAGGCCGGGAAGGTGCCGAGCTGCCCGGCCATCTCGGCCGAGGTGGCATAGCAGATGCCGGTCATGATCGCCGAGATGGCGCCGCCGATGGCCCGGCCTTCCGGCGAGTCATAGGGAATGCCGGAGCTCATCAGCAGGCCGCCGATATTGGCGTAGCCGAGGCCGAGGGTGCGGTATTCGTAGGACAGCTCGGCGATGCGGCGGGAGGGGAACTGCGCCATCAGCACGGAGATTTCCAGCACCACGGTCCACAGCCGCACCGCGTGCTCGAAGCTCTCCACATCGAAGCGCTTCTCGCCATCGCGGAACTGCAGCAGGTTCAAGGACGCCAGATTGCAGGCCGTGTCGTCCAGGAACATGTATTCCGAGCACGGATTGGAGGCGCGGATCTCGCCGCCCGCCGGGCAGGTGTGCCAGTCGTTCACGGCGGTGTGGAACTGGATGCCGGGATCGGCGCAATGCCACGCCGCCGAGCCGATCTTCTCCCACAATTCGCGGGCCTTGATGGTCTTGGAGATCTTGCCGTCGGTGCGCCGGATCAGGTTCCAATCGGCGTCGGCTTCCACCGCGCGCAGGAAGTCGTCGGTGACGCGCACCGAATTGTTGGAATTCTGGCCCGCCACCGTGAGATAGGCTTCGCCGTCCCAATCGGTGTCGTAGATGGCCAGATCCAGGTCCTTATAGCCCTGGCGGGCATATTGGATGATGCGGCGGATCGCGGCGTCGGCCACCGAGGCCTTGCGGGCGGCCTTGATCTCGCGCTTCAGCGCCGGGTTCTTCTCCGGGTCGAAGCAATCGTCGCCATTGCCGTCGCAATTCACGCACGCCTTGAGCACGGCTTTCAGGTGCTTGGCATTGATCTTGGAGCCGGTGACGAGCGCGGCGACCTTCTGCTCTTCCGCGACCTTCCAGTCCACATAGGCTTCGATATCGGGATGGTCGGCATCCACCACCACCATCTTGGCGGCGCGGCGCGTGGTGCCGCCCGACTTGATGGCGCCGGCGGCGCGATCGCCGATCTTCAGGAAGCTCATGAGGCCGGACGAGCGCCCGCCGCCGGAGAGCTTCTCGCCCTCGCCGCGCAGGGACGAGAAATTGGAGCCGGTGCCGGAGCCGTACTTGAACAGGCGCGCCTCGCGCACCCACAGATCCATGATGCCGCCGTCGCCGACGAGATCGTCCGCCACCGACTGGATGAAGCAGGCGTGCGGCTGGGGATGCTCATAGGCCGAGGTGGAGGCGGTCAGCTCCCCGCTCTCGTGGTCCACGTAGAAATGGCCCTGCCCCGGCCCGTCGATGCCATAGGCCCAATGCAGGCCGGTGTTGAACCATTGCGGGGAATTGGGCGCCACCATCTGCATGGCGAGCATGTAGCGGTGCTCGTCGAAGAACGCCTGGGCGTCCGCCTCGGTGTCGAAATAGCCGCCCTTCCAGCCCCAATAGGTCCAGGTGCCGGCGAGCCGGTCGAACACCTGCTTGGCGGAGATTTCCCCCACCGTGCGCTGCTCCCGCGGCAGATCGGCGAGCGCCGCCTCGTCCGCCACCGAGCGCCACAGGAAGGAGGGGACGGCATTCTCCTCCACCTTCTTGAGGCGCGCGGGTACGCCGGCGCGGCGGAAATATTTCTGCGCGAGAATATCGCTCGCGACCTGGGAGAATTGGGCCGGAACCTCGATGCCTTCCTGGCGGAAGACCACCGAACCGTCCGGATTGCGGATCTCGCTCACCGTCTCGCGGAACGGAATGGCCGCGTAGGGAGACTGTCCATCCGTGGTGTAGCGGCGTTCAACGCGCATGACCGAAGCTCCTCGCCCCTGGGGGCACATATTAGCTCAAAGGGCGCAACCGGTACGCAACAAAGCGGGTACGGCGGCGTGCGCCGTCCCTGGCCGGACTGCTGTGATGGGGATCCGCGCCGGTCGGGTCCGAGGCCGAAGCCAGAGGATTTGTCCGCCGCTGAGGTGACTGACGCTAAAGCGAGTCTGCCGATTCCGCAAACACAGATTTGGGGCCAACGAAGCCGTTCGCCTACTAAATATAGTGGACCACAGCCTGTTAATAAAGCCCTAACGCCCTTGCGGGCGTGGAGTTTCCGGGGGACCGGCCCTGTGGATAGCGGCCCCTGTGCCCGGGCCGTCTTATGCACGTCATCCACAGCCGGCGAACCATATTCGGGCCATTTTTTCGCCGCGATCCGAAACCGCTTGCCCTCGCCCGAAACGCCCGCTTCACCCGATATCGCCGCAGCCGACCCACTAGCCCTGGTAGGCTGTCACCGGCGGGCGAACAATTTTTCCATGTCCTTCAACGACAGGCTGACGAACGTCGGCCGGCCGTGATTGCACTCCCCCGCATTAGGGGTCGATTCCATCTCGCGGAGAAGAGCGTTCATCTCCTCCACCTTCAATCGGCGCCCCGCCCGCACCGAGCCGTGGCAGGCCATGGTGGCGGCCACATGCAGCAGGCGGCGTTCCAGCGGCAGGGCATCGTCCCATTCCGACGCATGCTCGGCGAGGTCGCGCACGAGGCGCATCACATCGCCGTCCTTCAGCAAAGCGGGCACCTCGCGCACCAGCACGGCGCCGGGGCCGAAGCTTTCCACCACCAGCCCGAGGGCGGCAAGATCCTCCGCCCGCTCGGTCAGCCGGTCCGCCTCGGCCGGCTCCAGATCCACCACCACCGGCACCAGCAGCCCCTGGCGGGCCACCCCGTCGCGGGCGAGCGCGGCCTTGAGCTTCTCATAGACCAGCCGCTCGTGGGCGGCGTGCTGATCCACCAGGATCACCCCGTCGCGGGTCTGGGCGACGATATAGGTCTCGTGCAATTGCGCCCGCGCGGCGCCGAGCGGCTTGTCCAGGTCCGCCCCATCCATGGGCGTCGCGGCAGGGCGGGAATCGGCGGTCGGCGCGCCCACGTCCAGCAGGCCCTGCAGGCCCGAGAGCGGCGCAACGCCCTCCCCGCTTTCGGAAAATCCCTCGTCCCCGAGAGGCCGCGCCGGCGAAGAGCGCCAATCATAAGGCGCGGCGGGCGCCGGGCGCGGCTCGACGAAGCGCGGCGTCCAGGCCGGCCCGGAGGCCAGCGTGCCCGTTCCCGTCCGCAAGGGCATGGCGAACGCCTGCTCCTGCGGGCGGGCGAAGGCCACCAGGCGATCCGCCATGCTGCCGGCGGTGCGTGGCGCCCGCAGGGCCAGCGCATCGGAAAGCGTGCGCACGATCAGCGCGCGGATGTTGCCGCCGTCGCGAAACCGCACCTCGGTCTTGGCGGGATGGACATTCACATCCACCTCGCGCGGGTCGAGCGTAATGAACAAGGCCAGCAGCGGGTGGCGATCGGACGGCAGCAGGTCCGCATAAGCGCCGCGGATCGCGCCCATCAGCAGCTTGTCGCGCACCGGGCGGCCGTTCACGAACACATATTGGGAGAGCGAATTGGCTTTGGAGAAGGTGGGCAGGCCCGCCAGCCCCTCCAACACCGCTCCGCCCCGCTCGCCCCGCACGGGGATCACATTGTGTCCCGCCTCCGCGCCCAGCACGTCGGCGATGCGCAGCGCCCGGCCGGCATCGTCGGCGCTGCGGACGGGATAGGTGAGCGGGCCGCGCTCCTCGGCGACCAAGGTGAAGGCCACATCCGGCCGCGCCAGCGCGAGGCGGCGCACCACATCGAGCGCGGCGGCGGTTTCCGCCCGGTCGGATTTCAGGAATTTCAGCCGCGCCGGAGTGGCGAAGAACAGGTCGCGCACCTCCACCCGCGTGCCGCCATTGAGCGCGGCGGGGCGCGGCGGCGCGACCACGCCGCCCTCCACGCGGATCTCATAGGCATGGGGCGCGCCCGCCGGCCGGCTGGTGATGGCGAGCCGCGCCACCGCGCCGATGGAGGGCAGCGCCTCGCCCCGGAAGCCCAGGGTGGCGATGGAGAGCAAATCTTCCGTCGGCAGCTTGGAGGTGGCGTGCCGCTCGATGGCGAGCGAGAGATCGTCCGGCCCCATGCCGCCGCCGTCGTCGGTGACGCGGATGAGCCGCCGCCCGCCACCGTCGATCACCACTTCGATGGCGCGGGCGCCGGCATCGAGGGCGTTCTCAACGATCTCCTTCACCGCCGCAGCCGGCCGCTCCACCACCTCGCCGGCGGCGATGCGGTCGATCAGAACAGGCGGCAGGCGGCGGATGGCCATGGGGAAAACGACTCGCAAGTATGGCCGGACATGATAGCGCGGGAGGGGCGAAGCGACAGGGCGCGGGCGCGATCGTCCCCGTGATCCCCTGATACGGCCGCAACAGGAAAAAGGCGCCGGAGGAAAACCCCGGCGCCTCTTCTCAAAACCTAAAAGGCGTGTTTACGCCGCCAGCGGCTTCAATCCCGCCTCGATCTGCGCCCGGCGCGCCTCCAGGAAGGGCGGCAGCGAGAGCTTTTCGCCCAGCGTCGCCAAAGGCTCGTCGGCGGTGAAGCCGGGTTCGTCCGTGGCCAGCTCGAACAGGATGCCGTTGGGCTCGCGGAAATAGAGGCTGCGGAAATAGAAGCGGTCCACCGGCCCGGAGGACGGCACGCCGAACTCCCGCAGGCGCGCCGCCCAGGCGTCGTAATCGGCGAAGGTGGGCACGCGGAACGCCACGTGATGCACCGCGCCCGCGCCCTGCCGCGCCCGGCCTATGCCCTTGTCCACCCGCACCTGAACCTCGGCCGAGGGGCCGCCCTCGCCCATCTCATAGACGAAGGTCTCCACCCCGTCCGGCCCGGCGAAGCTGCGCGCCTTGCGCATGCCCATCAGGCCGGTCAGCACCGCGTCGGTTGGCGCGAGGTCCGGCACGCTGAGGGTGATCGGGCCGAGGCCGCGGATCTGGTGGGCGGCGGGCACCGGGCTGCGGTCCCAGGCGATGCCGGGGCCGCGCCCGCCATCGACGATCAAGCTCAGCCGCTGGCCCTCGCGATCCTGAAGATCGAGCGTCGCCCGGCCGTCCCGCTCGGCGATCGGATCGGCCTTGACGCCGGCATCGGCGAGGCGGCCCGCCCAATACTCAAGCGCCGCCTCGTCCCGCACCCGCAAGCCGGTGCGCACCACCGCATTGGTGCCGCGCTTCTCGGGCATCACCGGCCAGTCGAAGAAGGTGAGGTCGGTGCCGGGGTTGGCTTCCCCGTCCGCATAGAAGAGGTGATAGGCCGAGGTATCGTCCTGGTTCACGGTCTTCTTCACCAGGCGCATGCCCAGCGTGTTGGTGTAGAAATTATGATTGTACGGAGCGTCCGCCGTGATGGCGGTGAGGTGGTGGATGCCAGTGAGTTCCATAGCCGTCTCCCGAGGCGGCGCCCGCCGCCCGATTGGGGTCTCGATCCGGCGGTCGGTGCCGGGTCCTTGGCCATCTACTTAAGGGCGGCCCCCGTCGGGTGCGAGCAGCGCCTTCGCAAACCAAGTTTGCGCGGGTGCACGCAGACTTCGGCGGAATTTGCCCGAAAGCCATGCGAACAGGCAAAGTGAAGTGCGGGAAACGGCTTTGAACCCGATGTTCGTCCGCGCCCCCGGACCCCGTCGCACCCACCTGCCCTTTCGCGGCAAAATGGGCTAAGAGGCGCCCCATGGCCTATGCGGTGAAGGAAATGTTCAAGACCCTCCAGGGCGAGGGGGCCCAGGCGGGACGGGCGGCGGTGTTCTGCCGTTTCGCCGGATGCAACCTATGGTCGGGTCGGGAGGAAGATCGCGACACCGCCATCTGCCGGTTCTGCGATACCGATTTCGTCGGCATGGACGGAGACGGCGGCGGCCGTTTCGCCGACGCGCAAAGCTTGGCTGAGGCGCTCTCGCGGGTCTGGGGCGCGGCGGGATATGAGCGCCGCTATGTGGTGTTCACAGGCGGGGAACCGTTGCTGCAACTGGATTCCGCGCTGGTGGCCGCAGCCCATGCGCGCGGCTTCGAGATCGCCATCGAGACCAACGGCACGCTGGAGCCGCCGGAGGGAATCGACTGGATCTGCGTCAGTCCGAAGGCGGGGGCGGACCTGGTGCTGACCCGCGGGCAGGAGCTCAAGCTGGTCTATCCCCAGCCCGCTTTGCCCCCGGAAACCCTGGGCGGGCTGGAGTTCGGCCACTTCTTCCTGCAACCCATGGATGGTCCGCGCCGGGCCGAGAACACCGCCGCCGCGGTTGCCTATTGCCTTGACCATCCGCGCTGGCGCCTCAGCGTCCAGACCCACAAGATGGTTGGAATCCCTTAAGTTTTTACCGAGCACGCAGCCATGAAGATCACCCAGGCCTTCACCTTCGAAGCGGCCCACCGCCTGCCCAACGTGCCGCAGACGCACCGCTGCTTCCGCATGCACGGGCATTCCTACCGGGTGGAACTGGTGCTGGATGGGCCCGTCGATCCGGAGAGCGGTTTCGTCGTGGACTTCTTCGACGTGGAAGCCGCTTTCGCCCCGCTTCTCAAGCGGCTGGACCATTATTGCCTGAACGAGATCGAGGGGCTGGAAAACCCCACGGCGGAGCATATCGCCATGTGGATCTGGCAGCGCGCCAAGCCCGCGCTGCCAGCCCTGTTCGCGGTAAAAGTCTTTGAAACGCCAATGTCCTGGGCGGAATACCAGGGCGCCTGAGCGCCGCTGCTCAGCTTATGGCGCGACCCGCCGGACGTAAGCCTCGAATGCCTTGAGCTGGCCCGAAATGAACTCGCGGGTGCCGGCATCGGTGAGTTCGCCCTGTTCGCTCACCTTGTGCTGCGCCTGCCCCACCATCACCTCCGGCACGTTCATCACGAAGGCGTCGAGGAACACCAGGATCTGGCGCAGATGATATTGCGCCCGCGCCCCGCCGAACACGCCCATGGATGCCGACTGGATGAGAACCGGCTTTTCCTTCAAGGGTTTGGAGGGAAGGCGGGAGACCCAGTCGATGGCGTTCTTGAGCCCGCCGGGCACGGAATAATTATATTCCGGCGTCACGACGATCAGCCCGTCGGCCGCCTTCAGCGTCGCGCCAAGAGCGGTGACGGCGGCGGGAAAGCCTTCCGCCTGGATGTCGGCATCATAGATGGGAAGTTCCGCAACCGAAGGTAGCAATTCCACCTCGACCCCCACGGGCGCGAGGGACTGAAGCGCGCGGGCGATCGCCGCGTTGTAGGAGCCCTTGCGCACACTGCCGACCCAGACGACCCATTTCATGGATGCTCCTCATGATTGCGCCAGTCGAGGCCGCGCAGATCACGCGACCACGGACATGTGGCGTTGGCCCGCGAATTATTGCACGTTCGGCGCATTCATACATGGGGTGGCGGCATGCTTGAAGATTACGACCTGTTCCTGACCCAGTTCGTAACCCTCTGGGCCGTTTTGGAACCGGTGAGCCACCTATCGATGTTCGTCGCGACCACGGCGGAAATGTCCGCGGCGCAGCGCCGGAAGACCGCGCTTCTGTGTTGCTTCTTTGCGTTCCTGATTCTGGTCTTCTTCGCCGTGGCGGGACGGGCGCTGCTCGATGCGATGCATGTGTCGGTGCTGTCGTTCCAGATCGCGGGCGGGCTGATCCTGTTCATCTTCGCCACCGGCATGATCTTTTCGGAATCCCACACGCCACCGACGCTCGAGGTCGATCCGGAAAAGAACATCGCCTCGCTCGCGGTCTACCCGCTGGCGATCCCGATCATCGCCGGGCCGGGCGCGGTTCTGTCCGTGGTCATCCTCGCGGATAATAATCGCGGTGTATTCGAGCATCAGGCGGTGACGATCTCCGTGCTGGCCGTGCTCATGGGCCTGATGGCTGTGCTGTTCTTTCTCGGCGACTACGTGCTCAAGGTCGTCGGCAGCGCGGGCGCGAACCTGATCCGCCGCATCATGGGCCTGGTGCTGGCCGCCCTTTCGGTGGACATCGTCCTCACGGCCCTGTCACGGTGGCTGAACCTGCCGCCGATCTGAGGCGGGGTGCGGCGCCAGCGCTCATTCTTCCGAATAGCGCTGTTCCATCCACGGATCGCCGCGCTCGTGATAGCCGCGCTCCTCCCAGAAGCCGAGCTTGTCGGCGGGGAGGAACTCGATCCGCTTCAACCACTTGGCGCTCTTCCAGAAATAGAGGTGCGGCACCACCAGCCGCATGGGGCCGCCATGTTCGCGCGTCAGCGCTTCCCCCTGCCAGCTGTGGGCGAGGATCGCATCCGGCGCGGCGAAGTCCTCCAGCGGCAGGTTGGTGGTGTAGCCGTCATAGCTATAGAGCAGCACAAACCGCGCCTCGGGCATCGGTTCAACCATTGCAAGCAGATCGCGGGTTGAAACGCCGTCCCAGCCATTGTCGTAGCGCGACCAGGTGGTGACGCAGTGAATGTCGCTCACCTCATGGGTCTGCGGCTGGGCGCGGAAGGTCGCCCAATCCCACGACAGCGGGTTTTCCACCAGCCCGTCCACATCCAGCCGCCAGGACATGGGGGAGACGAACGGCTGCATGCCGAGATCGAGCACCGGCCAGTCCTTCACCAGATGCTGGCCGGGGGGAAGGCGGTCCGCCTCGGGGCGGGAGATGCGGCCGGTGAGGAAGCGGCCTTCCTTGGCCCAGCGCTGCTTGGTGCGGGTCAGCTTGGTCTCCGCCGCGTCCGGCCCCGTGGACGCGGCATCCGCGGATCCTGGCTCGGAGGGAGAAGGCGAAGGCTCGTCATTCATGACCCGCTCCAATCAAACGCATGCGCTTCGTCCGGCTTCCGCATCAGCCTCCCACAGCTCGGCCCTGGCCTCAAGCAAGGACCGGAGTGCGAGGCGCGATGGCACCGACTTCGGCAAGGATTTCATAGCTGCGCAACCGCGCGCCATGATCGTGGATCGCCGCAGCGACCATGAATTCGTCGGCTCCGGTCTGCTCCAGCAGCCGTTCCAACCCCGCGCGGACCGTGGCGGGGCCGCCGACCACCGAACATGCGAGCATGCTGGATGCCTGGCTCTTCTCCATCGGCGACCAATAGGTCTCGATATCGTCGATCGGCCGGGGCAGCAGCCCACGGGTGCCGCGGAACATGTTGGTGAACGCCTGCTGGGCGGAGGTGAACAGGCGCTTGGCTTCCGCATCCGTTTCGGCGGCGATCACATTCACGCCGACCATGGCATGGGGCTTCGCAAGCTGCGCCGAGGGCTCGAACCGCTCGCGGTAAACTTCCAGTGCTTGGAGCAGCGCGTCGGGCGCGAAATGGGAGGCGAACGCATAGGGCAGGCCGAGCATGGCGGCGAGTTGTGCCCCGAACAGGCTGGAGCCGAGGATCCATAGGGGCACGTGGGTACCGGTACCGGGCACCGCCCGGATCGCCTGGTCCGGCCGCGCCGGTCCCAGGAGCGCCTGCAATTCCAAAACATCCTGCGGGAAACGGTCGGACGCGGCGGGATCGCGATGGAGCGCTCGCCAGGTGCGCTGATCGGTGCCGGGCGCCCGGCCGAGCCCCAGGTCGATGCGGCCGGGAAACAGAGTCGCCAGGGTGCCGAACTGCTCGGCGATGACCAGCGGCGAATGGTTGGGCAGCATGATGCCCCCTGCCCCCACCCGAATGGTCTTGGTGCCGCCGGCCACATGGGCGATCACCACGGACGTCGCCGCGCTGGCGATGCCGATCATGTTGTGGTGCTCGGCGAGCCAGAAGCGCGTGTAGCCCCAGGCTTCCGCGTGGCGGGCGAGATCCAGCGAGCGGGCCAGGGCATCGGCGGGCGTACCGCCGTCAGGAACCGGGGCGAGGTCGAGGATGGAAAGAGGGGGCATGGATGTGCGCTCCGTGGGTGCGGGCGACATCGCGGCGCCCGTGGCATCTCAGCTTCACCGGCAGACATGCGCCCCCACCGGCGCGACAAGACATTGGGACCCGCGAGGGGAAAAACAAGGGCCGCGACGTCTCAACCTCCGCCGGCCACGGTAGGCGGCACCCGCCTGGGGAACCCTCGATCCGGCCTCAGGCCGACAGGGCGTTCAGCGTGACGGTCTCGCCATCGATGGCGAAATCAACCGAAATGCCGCAATCCCGCGCCAGAAGACCGGCGTAATAAGGCTGAATCGCGTGGGCATCGAGCCCGCCATCGGGAATGCCGCCGGCGATCAGGGCCGGCACCGTCTGCGGGATGCGCGCGCTGACGCCGTTGGTGGTGATGACGAAGCCCTTCTCCACCCCGCCCGGCGCGGCATCCACCTTGATGACCCCACCGCGCGGAATGGTGGTGCCGGCCAGCAGCACCAGATTGAGCAGCAGTTTCACCCGGTTCTTCGGCTGGAACTCCCGCGGCAAGGTCCATTCGATCTTGGTGCGGGAATCCTCCATCATGCCGCGGACCACCTGGTCGGCGTCGCTGAGGTCGATGGTGGCTCCGGCGGAACCCGCCGCGCCGAAGGCAAGACGGGTGAATTGCAGGCGGGCCGAAGCCTGGCGGGCGCTCTTCGCGATCAGGTCGAGGGCAACCTCGCGCATGTCGGGGGCATCCTCGTCCTCTAGCACTTCGAGGCCGTTGACGATCGCCCCCACCGGGCTGATCACGTCGTGGCAAACGCGCGAACACAGCAGCGCCGCGAGATCGAGGGGGGAAATGGCAAGCTTCACGGGGGCGTCGGAAAGGGACATGGCGGATCCGTAGACGGCGAGACCGGCCGATCCCACCGCGAGGGCGAAGCCGGCAATGCCCGCGGGAGCGAGTGCGGTCTGATACCCTGCACCTCGCCCGGCCACAAGCCGGCTTTGGAATAAGTCGCGCCGAGAATCCTGCAATAGCAGGCCTTGGCGAAAGCGCCGCCCTGCTGAAACCGACCAACCGGAAGGTTCGACCGCCTTGCCTCGCGCCTTTTCTGCGTCACAGTCATCAGCGAACCTACGCTGCCGATTCGCGGCGATCCTTGAAAGCCCAGCGCGAGACCTTCATGACCGCTCTGCGATCCGCCCTTTTCCGCCTCGCCGCCAGTGCCGTGCTCTGCGCGGGCTTTGCGGGAGCAGCCGCCGCCCAATATGCGCAGCAGCCTCAGCCGGCCCCCCAATATGCCCAGGCACCACAACAGCAATACGCGCCGCAGCAGCAATATGCCGCGCAGAACCGCTATGCCCAGCCGGCCCAGCAGCCCTCTCAGCCGGCGCCCTATTCCACCAATGAACTGGTGAGCAAGGGCCATTCCTTCTTCGGAAGCGTGTCGCGCGGCCTTGCCCTTTCCATCGAGAAGGCCATCGGCCAGTGGGGCCAGCCCAACGGCTACATCCTCGGCCAGGAAGGCGGCGGCGCTTTCGTCGGCGGCCTGCGCTATGGCGAGGGCACCCTGTATACCCGCAACGCCGGCGATCTGAAGGTGTTCTGGCAAGGCCCGTCCATCGGCTGGGACTTCGGGGGCGACGGCGCGCGCACCATGATCTTGGTCTATAATTTGCGCACGGTGGACGATGTGTTCCGTCGGTTCGGCGGGATTTCCGGTTCGGCCTATTTTGTCGCCGGTTTCGGAATGACGGCTTTAACCGCCGATAACATCGTCGTAGTCCCCATCCGCTCCGGCGTCGGGGTGCGGCTCGGCGCGAACGTCGGCTATCTGAAGTTCACGCCGCAGGCCACCTGGAACCCCTTCTGATCGCGCAAGCCTCTCTCCCGCTGGCACGAAAGGCTGCGGCGTCGTATGAATGACGACATTGCAGTTGAAAGCGTAGGTTCCGCGTGATCGAGCAGATCATGTATTTCGCGCTGGGCGTCCTCGGGGCGACCCTCGTGGCTCTAATGGTGCTGCCTGCCGTTTGGCATCGGGCGGTGCGTCTCACCACGCGCCGTATCGAAGCGGCCGTACCGATTTCCATGTTCGAGATCCAGGCGGAAAAGGACCAGCAACGCGCTGGCTTCGCCCTGAACCAGCGGCGCCTGGAGCTGCAGCTCGATGCGGTGCGCGAAAGCGTCGTGGCCCATGCCCGTACCATCGAGCAGCACCGCCTTCGCGTGGTCGAACTGGACAAGGCGCTCGCCGCCAAGACCGCAGATCATGCCGCCCTGACCCTCGCCCATGAGGATTTGAATGCGCGCTTCAATGCCGAACAGACGGCCTTGATCGAGCGCAACGCCCAGCTCGCGGAAACCTCGGCGACCCTTGAACGGACCACCGCCGACCTCTCCCAGACCCGCGGCGTGCTTGCGACCACCACCGCACGTGCCGACGATCTGGCCGCGCGCCTTTCCGAACGCGAGGCGACGCTCGCCGCGCGGGTTGCCGACATTGGGACGCTTGAGGCCGAACGGGCCGGCCTTTCCGCCGACCTTGCCGCCGTTTGCGCCCAATTGGACGAGACAAACAGCATCCTCGCAACTGAACGCGCTGCCGCGTCCTCCGCGGCGACCAGCGCGGAGGCCGAGCGTGTGCGGCTGGAAACGGCCCTTGCCGACAGGAGCCAGCGCCTTGCGGCCAGCGAAGCGCTCACCGCCGAGCGCGCCACAATTCTCGCGGCCCAGGCCGCCGAAATCGAAAGCCTGACGACCCGCCTCTCTGCGAGCACGGCGGACCTAGAGGCCAGCCGAGGGGTGCTCCAGGCGCTCGCCCAGCAGCGTGCCGACGAATTCTCCGCGGCGCAGGCCGAGCAGACCCGCCTGTCTCAGGCGCTCGACATGCTTCGCGCGGATCATTCCATGATGGACGGGGCGCTCGCCAAGGCGCGGGCCGAACGCGATGCGCTGGCCGAGCGCGAGAGCGATCTGGAGGTTCTGCGCACGACCCTTGCCGAGCTGGCGCAGCAGGTTGTGGCGCTTTCCGCGACGCCAGACCCCAAGACCGTGAGCGACGGCCCCACCATTGCCCCGTCTCTTCCCGAGCCGGCGATTTCAGAACCGGAGCAAGCAACCACCCCCGGCCGTCGCAAGCGGGCCAGCTAGGCCGGCTCTGACCGATGGGTCGCCGCTACGCGATCCGTGGCGATGTCACGCTGGCGCTCAGCGGATGAAATTTCCGGGGCTCTCACGCGAAACCATCAGGTCCTGAATGCGGCGCTTGAGGTCATTGCTGATCTTTGGATACCGTTCCGGCGTAACAAAAGCGGCTGGCGAATAAGGCGCGCCGCCCTTGGCACCGGCGAAAATCCGCGGGCCATCAGCCTGCATGACGATATCTCCCTTCTGCAAGGAAGTGTCTTCCTCAATCGGGACGGCAGCCAGTCCGGACGGCCCATTGCCGGTGCAGGAACAGGTATCGGCGAGTTTGGTGCGGTATAGAAATGCGTTTGGCATATCCGCATAAGACGCGCCACCGCGATCGGTCGCATGCTCGATGCTGCCGCCCCGGAATACCGCCGTTTTTGCTGCCGGGCAGAGGGCCGCGCAGCGCCCCTCCTCCTGGCCGGAACTGACGCCGGACATGGGAAAATAGCGCCCATCGCAGGTCCGCACGCAAAACGCGATGCCGGCGCTCTCACTGCGGCGGGGCTCGGCGCCCGGCGTTACGGTAATAGAGGGGGGTGAAACCGGCGCCGCGCGGATGATGCCACCGAACAATGCGGCGAAAAAGTCGCCCGGGCTCTGTGCCAAGGCGGGGCTTGCCCCCAATGCCACAAGCGCGACAGCCGCCGCCTGAAGCTTCACCACTGCGCGCATGGCGCCCCCCTTCGTTCCGGCAAGCACGCGATCAGCCGAAGTGCGTGTGCACCGGCGCTTCAATCACGGCGAAAGCGCTGGGTCCGAAATAGCGCTGCTTGGGCGCGGGGCTGTCCAATTCAGGCAAGACCACAAAAGCTGACGCTGAAACCAGCGTCACCATCATCGAGACGATAACCAGGGCGCGTGCGATCATGGACATGGCAAAACTCCGTCGGTGCCTCGCCTTCCTCCGCCTTCATTTCGGAGGGCTGCCATGGGAACGCCTTATTAACCACACAGTTCCATCGCTCCCGTCAGAAGAGCGGAAAGCCCGAGTGCGGGCCTTCCGCGGGCTTTCTTTCGTGCAGTGCGCTTGTCGCTTGCAGCGGGCGTCATTCCGGGCGAAGGAACGGGACCTTAGGTCAGCGTATGCGTTGAAATGGCGACATGATCGACAAACTCGAATATCTGATCGCCCTTGCGCGCGAGCGGCACTTCGGCCGGGCCGGGGAAGCCTGCGGCGTCACGCAGCCCACCCTGTCTGCTGGCATCAAGCAATTGGAAGACACGCTCGGCGTGCTCCTGGTGCAGCGCGGCTCCCGCTTCATGGGCTTCACGCCCGAGGGCGAGCGCACCCTGGAATGGGCCCGTCGCATCGTGGCAGATTCCCGCGCCATGCGGCAGGACATCGACGCTCTGAAGCGCGGGCTCTCAGGCCCGCTGCGCATCGCTGCAATCCCGACCGCCTTGCCGATGGTGGCCGCGCTCACGACACCCTTTCGCGCACGCCATCCCGATGTCCGTTTCACCATCATCTCGCGCACCTCCATCGAGATCCTCAACCATCTCGAAAATCTGGAGATCGACGCCGGGCTGACCTATCTGGACAATGAACCGCTCGGCCGCGTGAACACCGTGCCGCTTTATCGTGAGCGCTATCGCCTCGTTACGTCTCCGGACGCCAAGTATGGGGACCGCGCGGAAGTGACATGGGCGGAAATCGCCGACCTGCCGCTGTGCCTGCTGACACCGGACATGCAGAACCGCCGCATCATCGACGGCATGCTCAGCGTCAGCGGAGGGCCGCCCAAGCCGACGCTGGAATCCAATTCCATGATCGTGTTGTTCACCCATGTGCGCACAGGGCTGTGGGCGAGCGTGATGCCGGCCATGCTGGCGGATTCACTGGGGCTGACATCGAACGTCCGCTCGATACCGATCGTCGAGCCGGACATCACCCATTCCATCGGGCTCGTGGTCCCGCATCGCGAGCCGACCACACCCATCACGGCGGCGCTGGTGGCGGAAGCGCGGCGCATCGCCCCGCGGCTCGAGCAGAATCTGACCATGGAGCGCGACCCGGCGCTCGCCGCGCTCAAACCCTGATTTCGCGACCCTATTGGACCGCGGTTTCCTGCGGGAGAGCCTTAGACGGGGGGAAATCTTGCGGCGAAAGCGCGTTGTCGCAACCATCCCCGCCCGCCACGGGGCGCACACCGGCCATGTGTCCCTGTTCCTGGTGGTGCTTGAGCCGCATCTCCAGGAATTCGATACGGTCGAGCAGCGCCGAGACAGCCTCCCCCACCGGATCCGGCATCAGGTGATGCTCAAGGTCGATGCGCCCGTCTCCCAATCGCCGGCGCTCGGACAGCGGCTTCACGATTCGCCCGGGAATGCCCACCACGGTCATGCCCGGTGGCACATCCTCCACCACGACCGAATTCGCCCCGACGCGGGCGCCGACGCCGACGGTGATGGGACCCAGGATCTTCGCGCCGGCTCCCACGAGGACACCATCCATCAGCGTGGGATGCCGCTTACCGGCGGTCCAGGATGTGCCGCCGAGCGTAACGCCATGGTACAGCGTGACGTCGTTGCCCACTTCTGCCGTCTCACCGATGACGACGCCCGCGCCATGGTCGATGAAGAAGCGTTCGCCGATCCGCGCGCCGGGGTGGATGTCCACGTTCGTCACCAGGCGCCCGAACCAGGAGAGGAAGCGCGCCAAGAATTTCGCCTGTCCCTGCCAAAGCCGGTGTGCGCACCGGTGCCAGATCACGGCATGAACGCCGGGATAGGTCAGCACGATCTCAAGGGTCGCACGCGCCGCCGGATCGCGCGACTTCACGCAGGCGATGTCGTCGCGGATCTGCCGCCACAGGCCTGGCGCACGCGGCACCACGGGCACCGCCCGATTGACGGCGGCGGGGGCGTCCTGGCGGCTCGTTCCCATGATCATGTCGCGCTCCCGACAGTGGACCGGCGCAACCGAAGCGCGGCCTCGGTGAATGTCTCCTCGTAGAACCGCAGCAGCATGTCCGACGGAACCGTGGCCTTGGTGTGCACGGCAAACGCCCGCACCCGCTCCAGGATCGCCCTGCCCCGCGCCACGTCGACCGTGATGCCTTCGTCCGCCAGCGCTTTCTCGACCGCAGCAAGGCCGGAGTGCTTGCCGAGCACCACCCGATGGCCCCGCCCGAACAATTCCGGGTTCAGCGCCTCATAGGTGGCGCGATCCTTCAGCAGGCCAGAGACATGGATGCCGGATTCATGCGTAAACACATCGGCGCCGACGATCGCCTTGCCGCGCGGCACCGGACGCCGGGCGGCAAGCGACACCTGTTCCGCAAGCGGGCCAAGGGCGGCGGGGGTGATCCCGGTTTCGGCACGCGCCGTCTGGCGCAGGGCGATCGCGACCTCCTCAAGCGCCGCATTGCCGGCCCGCTCGCCGAGCCCTGCGACGGTGACGCTGGCATGCCGGGCACCGCCCATCACGGCGGCGAGCGTATTCGCCGTGGCGAGCCCGAGATCGTCATGGGCGTGGAATTCCAGCTCAAGGTCGCTCGCCGCTGCCACCCGCCGCACCAGAGCATAGGTGGAGAAGGGATCGAGCACCCCCAGCGTGTCGGCGAGACGCAGACGGAACGCGCCCGCTGCCCGCGCCGTCTCGGCAAGGCGGCAGAGGAAATCCGGGTCCGCACGGGAAGCGTCCTCGCCCCCTACGGCCACCTCGAAGCCCAGCGTGCGGGCGAGCGAAACAATGCGCGTGACCGTCTCAAGCGCCCAAGGACGGTCCTTGCCCAGCTTCCCCGCCAATTGTCGATCGGAGGTGGGAATGGAGAGATTGACGATGCCGACGCCCGCGGCCACTGCCGCCATCAGGTCATCTTCATTCATGCGGCACCAGGCCATGACCCGGGTCGGCAATTTTAGCGACACGATGGAGCGCAGGGTTTCGATTTCCTCGTCACCCATCACCGGCGTGCCGGCCTCGATCTCCGGAACGCCGGCAGCGGCGAGCGCCTCGGCGATCTCGATTTTTTCGCGCCGGGTGAAAGCGACGCCGGGCGCCTGCTCCCCATCCCTCAGCGTGGTGTCATTGAGGAAAACATCGCGGAGGGGCGCATTCCCGTCCGGGCCGGAACAGCCTGAGAAGCCCAGGCGACCCTCGGTGATCTTGGCGGATTTGGATGTCTTAGCCAGCATGGTGTGTCTCGGCTATCCAGGGGATTGAGACTGTCACCAAATACCAAAGCAAGCGATGTGCCACAGAATTAAGCATTTGAATCTGCTTCATTCTTCGGCATTTTTAAGAAGCGGGGAATTCGGCGTGCGTCGGGGGGACGACGCGTTCGGCGGGTTCGCGACAGGGTCTGTCGCCCTCGCCGACACGGTAGCGGGGTCTCGGTGTCGGAAAGACGTCAGATCCCGTTTCAGGCCGCCGAGAGGGTGACCTTCACATCGGCGGGAGCCGCCCAGTAAGGAGCGGACGTCACGAGAATATGCGCGCCGGCCCGGGCGTAGGCCGCCGCGTTCGCGGCGTTCACGCCTCCCGCAGCGGCGACAAGGGTGGACGCGCCAGCAGCGTTCACCATCTGCATCACGGTCGCGATATCCTGAGGTGTCATCTTCTCACATTGGAGAACATCGGCGACCGCAAGCATCGCTGAGGCCGCGTCCAGGGACGCGACCTCGACAACAACCTTCTTTTCCGGAGCGGCGCGGCGCAGGCGCGCGATTTCGGATGGAGGATCGCTCAGGAAGACCCGGTGCTCGGGAAAGACCAGCAATGTTTCGGACAGGCCCAACCGATGCGGCTCAGCCCCGCCCGCGCGGATCGCGGCAATCATCGGAGCCTTCGCGCCGGGAAAGGTCTTGCGGGTGGTGACAACGGAAATCTGAGGGGTGACCGCCCGCGCCGCATCGACGATCGCAGCGGTGGCGGAAGCAATGCCCGAAAGATATTCCACGAGGGTCTGCGAGACCTTCCAGGCTCGATGGAGTGCGCCGGCGCTGCCGTGCGCACGCAACAGCACTGCGCCCGCCTCAACGCGTGAAGCCGTGGGTGCCACGACTTCGGCCTGCGCGCCGGAGCGGACGATCAGCGCCGCCGCCGTCTCGATGCCGCAGACCACAGCCGCCGCCCGCATTTGAAACTGCATGCTTGCCGGGGCGCCGCCGATGCCGAGGAGATGGGTCGTCAGGTCTCCGTGGGGGACATCTTCCGCCAGCAGCGCATCAAGCTGCTCCGGCAACCAGCCGAGATCCATGTCGACGTCCTCTTAGGGCCGCCGCACTCGCGGGCGAGCAGCGGAGAAGATCAATGCGCAATGCCGCCGGCCGCACCGGCGCCCATGCTTTCCACAGTTCGGATCGCGTCGAGGGTCGCGTCCGCAATCCGGCTCGGGCGCTCGGCAATGCCGAGCCAGCTTTGCTCGCCGGTCAGGCGCGGGTCAACTTCGGCCAGCTTGAGGTCGGCCGGAACCGAAACTCCGCTGCGCACGAGCCCGCGCAAATGGCCCGCCAAGGGAGCCATAACGGGCACTCTGTCGCAGCTGCCGATCACCTCGTCGCGGCGTACGCGATCACCGATCGCCGCTTGCGTCTCCCAGATCCCCGGCGCGGGCGCGCGTGCGAAACGCTCGCGACCCGCCCCCGCCAGCGGGGTTGACCGTCCGTGCGGAGCGAGCGTGGAGCCGTCGCGCAGGATGCCGATCGCCTCCGGCGCCGTCTCCACCGCCACGTCCACATGCCGGCCAGCGGTGAAGCCTGGCCCAAGGCCGACGCTGACCCGCGCGAAGGGACGGATATCCACCTTCAGGCTACGCATGCGCATGCGCGCATCCACCAGGACATCAATCAGGCCGAGGCACAGCAACTCGCCCATTTCCAGGGACGTCACCATCACCGCGTGGCGTTCGGTGAAGCCGCGCAACACCTCCACCAGCGTATCCGCAGGCCGGGCAGGCAGCCCCTCCAATTCCGAGAATCCGGTCACCAGCGCGTCGTCGAAGGCCATGCTGCGGCGCAGGACCGGCTGGGAGGGATCGCGCGACAGCACGACGCCGTATCCGGCGTGGAACATCCGATGCGCCACCGCCGAAGCGACGTCGTTGGTGCCGAGCACCACGGCCACTGGCGCACGCCCGGACGGGGTGAATTCGGTTTCGCTGCGCATATTATCCTGCCCTACGAGGACGTGTCGCACCGCGTGTAGCGACATTCGTGCCAAGTCACCCCCGATGCGCATCGGCGCGCGGGAACCCGGCGCCGCCGGAGACGATGTGACAGCGATTGCAAGGGCTCCCGCGCGCTGGACCGGCGACGGCGCGAAGGCCGGTTCGCTTTGCGACACACGTCGACACGGCAGCGGGTCAATGTCGTGTCGCAAAGCCGACACGCCATGGCTGTCGCAAACCGGCTCATTGGAATCAGAAGCATTTCGCAATGCAGCACCGCTGGCACATGGCTTGCTAGAATCCCTCCACACGGCGTCGAGACGCCTATTCGGGATTTTGGAGACTGACATGCTCGGTATCGGCAGCACCCTTCCCGCCTTCTCTGTCACTGGCGTGAAGCCCGGCTTCAATTTCCATGAGGAAAATGGTCAGTCCGCATTCGAGCCCCTGACCGAAGAAAGCTTTCCTGGAAAGTGGAAGATCATCTTCTTCTACCCGAAGGATTTCACCTTCGTCTGCCCGACCGAGATCGCGGAATTCGCCCGCCTCTCCGGCGAATTCGCTGACCGCGACGCGGTCGTGCTGGGCGGCTCGACGGACAATGAATTCGTGAAGCTCGCCTGGCGGCGGGATCACAAGGATCTGAACCGCCTGCCCATCTGGTCGTTCGCCGACACCAATGGATCGCTGGTGGACGGGCTCGGCGTGCGTTCGCCCGATGGCGTGGCCTATCGCTACACCTTCGTGGTGGACCCGGACAATGTGGTGCAACACGTCTATGCCACGAACCTCAACGTGGGCCGCAATCCCAAGGATACACTGCGGGTCCTCGACGCGCTTCAGACCGATGAATTGTGCCCCTGCAACCGCGAAGTCGGCGGCGATGTGCTGAAGGTCGCGTGATCTCATGAGCATCGAGGCCCTCAAAGCCCAGCTTCCCGACTTCGCGAAGGACGTGAAGCTCAATCTCTCCTCGCTGACGCGCGAGGATTCCATTTCGCCCCAGCAGCTCTATGGGCTGCTGGTGGCGTGCGGCCTGACCACGCGCAACGCTGCCGTGGCCCAGGCTCTGGAGGCCGAAGCCGCACCGCATCTGGCGCCCGCCGCCATGAACGCCGCCAAGGCTGCCGCCTCCATCATGGCGATGAACAACGTCTATTATCGCTTCACGCATCTGGCTTCGAACAAAGCTTATGAAACCTTGCCCGCGAAGCTCCGCATGAGCGTCATCGGCAGCCCCGGCGTGGACAAGGCGGATTTCGAGCTCTGGTCCCTCGCCGTATCGGCCATGAACGGCTGCGGGCGCTGCATCGATTCCCACGAAAAGGTTCTGCGCGACGCCGGCATCAGCGAGGCGCAGATCCAGACCGCAGTGCGGATCGCCGCCATTGTCGCCTCGGCGGCGGTGGCCCTGGAAGCTGCGGCAACGGCCTTGCCCGCTGCCGCGGAATGACCCTCGTGCCCAGGCACGAAGTCGCCAGATTTTTTGATCTAGATCAAAGCTCGCGATCACCCTCGGGTGTTTCCTAGAAGTTCTATAAAATGCAGCCACGTCAAAAGATAGTGGCGCAGGGAAGCACCGACAGGAGGGCGAACCTCTCGCGAGCCGCTTGCGGCAGGGAGTACGTCCATGTCCGACGTCTTTCAGATTCGTGTGCCTCGAGCGTCCAACAACGCCAACGGGGAAGCCTCGATCGCCATGTCGAAACCAAGCTCCGGCATCACGCCCGGGGTGCCGTACGCGCACCCGCACCGGGGCACGTCGCCGGAAGTGGCGCTGATCGGCATCTACGAAATTTCGAAGATCCTGACAGCGCCGCGCCGGATGGAAGTGACGCTCGCAAACGTCGTCAACGTATTGTCTTCAATGCTGCAGATGCGGCACGGGATGATCGTCATTCTCGATTCCACCGGTGAGCCGGACATGGTCGCCACCACCGGCTGGATGCCGCAGATCGCAAGCCAGATCCGTGCCCGCGTGCCGCAGAAGGCGATCGATCAGATCGTCGCCACCCAGACGCCCCTGGTGGTGCAGGATGTCTCGGCCGATCCCATGTTCGCCGGGCACGAGGATCTCTTCGCGCCTTCGGACAATACCACGGTTTCCTTCATCGGCGTTCCCATCAAGGCGGATACGCAGGTCATGGGCACGCTGTCCATCGACAGGGTCTGGGACGGCACCGCGCGCTTCCGCTTCGATGAGGACGTGCGCTTTCTTACGATGGTGGCGAATCTGGTGGGTCAGGCCGTGCGGCTGCACACGCTCGTGGCGGGCGACCGCGACCGCCTCATCGCTCAGACCCACCGCCTCGAAAAGGCGCTGAAAGAAGAAAAGCCCCAGGCCGACGACCTGCCCGACACCAGCGCGCCCGACGCGGGCCCGATGGGGATCGTCGGGGATAGCCCGCTGGTGAAGCGACTGATTGCGACGGCCCAGGTGGTGGCGCGGTCCAATTCAACCGTTCTGCTGCGCGGGGAAAGCGGGACCGGCAAGGAATTGTTCGCGCGCGCCATCCACGAACTGTCCCCGCGCAAGGCGAAGGCCTTCATCAAGGTGAACTGCGCCGCCCTGCCCGAAACGGTGCTTGAATCCGAGCTTTTCGGGCATGAAAAGGGAGCGTTCACGGGCGCCCTCAATATGCGCCAGGGCCGGTTCGAAATGGCCCATGGAGGCACGTTGTTCCTCGATGAGATCGGCGAGATTTCTCCCGCGTTCCAGGCCAAGCTGCTGCGCGTTCTGCAGGAAGGTGAATTCGAGCGCGTCGGCGGCAACAAGACCTTGAAGGTGGACGTGCGCTTGGTGTGCGCCACGAACAAAAACCTCGAGGAGGCCGTCTCCAAGGGCGAATTCCGCGCCGATCTCTACTACCGCATCCATGTGGTGCCGCTCATCCTGCCGCCCCTGCGCGAGCGGCCGGGCGATATCCCCAAGCTGGCGAAGAATTTCCTTGATCGCTTCAACAAGGAAAACAAGCAGGGTCTCAGCCTCTCGGCCCCGGCGATGGAAGTGCTTCGGCGCTGTTATTTTCCGGGCAACGTGCGGGAACTGGAAAACTGCGTGCGGCGCACGGCCACCCTCGCCCATGATGACGTAATTACGCCCCACGACTTCGCCTGCGACACCGGGCAGTGTCTTTCCGCCATGCTGTGGAAGGGCAGCGCGCCCAAGCCCCTCCCCATCCCGCCGTCCCAGCCTTTGACCCACTTGCAACCGGCGCCGATTGCACCGCTGGACGTGGCGCCGCCTGCGACGTGTCCCGGCACCGAGGCGTGCCCGGCCGTGCCTCCGCGCCAGAGCGAGAAGGAACAATTGCTTCAGGCGATGGAACGGTCCGGCTGGGTGCAGGCGAAGGCCGCGCGCATCCTCAATCTCACGCCGCGGCAGATCGGCTATGCCCTGCGCAAGCACGGCATCGACATCAAGCGGTTCTGATGCCTGCCAATCGCCGCATCACGCGCGCGCGGATGAACCGCCTGTCCCGCCCCTCTGGGCGGGTCGAGGTTCTCCTGGCGGCCGCCGGCGCGCCATGATCGCCGAGGCGCCGACCCAGTCGGCCGAGCCGTTCGAAGCGATGGACTGGCAGGGTCGGCCGGTGCGGTGCCAGGATTGCCCGCACGAGGACATTCATGCCGAGGGGCGGTGCGATCTTGGAAAGATCTGCGTGGCCGATCGGCGCGGCAAACGGATCGATCGCTTCTTTGCGCGAAATCCCCACCTCGCCGCCCGCTATCTCGACCACCCCTATTTCGAAGTGCGCACCCTCGCTGCGAAACACGCCAGCCTGTTTTTGCTCGGTCCCATGCGCGACGATCCGGAGCCTGACGTTCGGATCATGGTCGCCTACCGTCTGCCCTTGTCGCGCATCCGGGACATGCGCAGGGATGCGGACGCGCGCGTGCGCATGGCGGTCACACAGCGCCTGGAAGGCAATGATCTGATCGCCATGCTGGCGGATGAGAACTACGCCGTGCGCCGCGCTGCGGCCCGCCGCGCGCCACCCGCATCGCTGGTGATGGCACTTTATGACGGCGAGGCAGAGGTGCGGCGCGAAGTGGCCCGCCGCATCGCCCTGCCCCATCTCGTAACCATGGCCGGCGACCCCGACCCGCTTGTGCGCCTGGCCGTTGCCGAGCGGCTCTCCCCCGAGCGCCTCACCGTGCTTTTAAAGGATGCCGACATGCGGGTGCGATTTGCGGTGGCGGAGCGCATCGGCCGCGCTCACCTTGCGCCTCTTGTCGATGACCCGGTGAGCGAAATTCGCGAACTCGCCTTGCGGCGCCTGGTCGAGGACAGCGGACGCGACGGTTCCGGCATGTAGCTTCCCACCGGAGACGGTCTCCGCCGCGGGCATTCCCGCGTTGGGTCGAGGCCTTCGACTGAAAAGAGAAAGGGCCAGCGCATGGCCGGCCCTTACAGATCATTATCGAAATGTCGCCAGACGCTCAGCGGCGCAGATGTCAGGCAAAGAACTCGCCGGCCTTGGTCAAGGCCCGGGCCAGTTCGTCCACCTCCTGATGGGTGTTGTACAGGGCGAAGGACGCACGGCAGGTGGCCGAGACGCCGAAGCGCTCGAGCAGCGGCATCGCGCAATGGGTGCCCGCGCGCACGGCAATGCCCGCCCGGTCGATTACAGTCGCGACGTCATGGGCATGGGCGTTCTCCATTGCGAAGGAAACGATGGCGCCCTTTCCCGGCGCATTGCCGATGATTCGCAATGAATTGATTTCGCTCAACTTCTCATGAGCGTACGCAACCAAAGACGATTCATGGGCGCGGATCCGCGCCTTGCCGATGGACTGGATATAATCAAGCGCGGCGCCAAGGCCGATCGCCTGAACGATCGCCGGCGTGCCCGCCTCGAAGCGGTGGGGAGGGGCGCCATAGGTGACGGTGTCGCGGGAAACCTCGCGGATCATCTCGCCGCCACCGTTGAAGGGCGGCATTTGGCTTAGAAGTGCGTGCTTGCCATAAAGCGCACCGATGCCGGTCGGCCCGTAAAGCTTGTGGCCGGTAATGACATAGAAGTCACAATCGATGTCGCGGACGTCAACATCCATATGGACGCTTGCCTGCGCGCCGTCCACCAGAACGGGAATGCCCCGCGCGTGGGCGATGCGTACCACATCCTTCACCGGAACCACGGTGCCGAGAACGTTCGACATCTGCGTGATCGCGACAATCTTGGTGCGATCGGTCAGAAGCTTCTCGAATTCATCGAGCAGGAAGTTTCCCTCGTCATCCACGGGCGCCCACTTGATCACCGCGCCCTGCCGCTCGCGCAGGAAATGCCACGGGACGATATTGGCGTGATGCTCCATGATGGAGAGCACGATCTCGTCGCCGGGGCCGATATTTGCGCGGCCGTAGGTCTGCGCGACCAGATTGACAGCCTCCGTCGCGCCCCGAGTAAAAATGATCTCATCGGTGCGCTCGGCATTCAGAAAGGCCGCGACCCGCTCGCGTGCGCCCTCGTATCCGTCGGTCGCGGCATTGGCGAGATAATGCAGCCCGCGGTGCACATTGCTGTACTCGGACGTATAGGCTTGGTTCATCCGCTCCAGCACCGCCTTCGGCTTCTGGGCCGAAGCGCCGTTATCGAGATAAACCAATGGCTTGCCGTAGACCTGCATGCCGAGGATGGGAAAATCCTCGCGGATGCGGCTGACATCGTAGCTTCCGTTGTTGACTGCCGGATGCATCGCCTCAACCCCGCTCGCCCAGCCACGCGAGCGTCACGGCGCTCAAGCCTTCGCGCAGGCCCTCATGCGCGATGGTTTCAACCACCTCCCCCACAAAGGCCTGAATAAGCAGTGCCTCGGCCTCCTTGGCAGGGATGCCACGCGCCATCAGATAGAATTTGAGCTGGTCATCGAGCGTGCCCGTGGTGGCTCCATGGCCGCATTGAACGTCGTCCGCGAAGATCTCAAGTTCCGGCTTGCTGTAGACCTCGGCTTCCGCCGAGAGCAGGAGCGCGCGCGACATCATCCGCGCATCGGTCTTCTGTGCCTGCTGCCGCACCGCGATCTTACCCTGGAACACCGCCTGCGCCGCATCGTCCACAACCGCCTTGAACGTCTCGCGGCTGGTGCTGCCCGGAGCGGCATGGTCGATGGACAAGGTGGTGTCGCCATGCTGCCGGCCCGCAAGAAGGCTGACACCGGAAAGTTCGGCCACAGTCTCGACGCCGGCCAGCCGGACGAACAACTGGTTGCGCACCAGGGCGCCTCCCACCAGGAAGCCGAAGGCGCTGAAATGCGCGCGGGCGCCGACATCCGCCAGGAGCGTCGCCACATGGAGCGCGGCGTTGCCTTCCCGGACGACCTTAACATGGTCGAGCCGGGCATCATCGCCGAGCTCAACCTTCACCACCGCATTGACCTGGTAATCCGACTGCTCCGGTCCCTCGTGGCTCTCGACCAGAGTCGCGCGTGCGCCCTGCCCCAGGACCACCAGCGACCGGGTGTACACGGCGGTCGGGGCCGCCCCGGTGGTCACGAACATCAAATGAAACGGCCGCTCCACCACCACGCCATCGGCGACCTCGATTACCGCCCCATCCGCCGCGAAGGCCGTATTCAGCAGCAGCGTCGGTTCATTGGCGGGAAGCACCGGGCCGATGTCGCAGGAGAGCACAGACTCATCTGCCGCCAGCGCCGAAGCCAACGGACGGATCGTTACCCCGGCCTCCAGCCCCTCGAGGTCGGAGAGTGCGGGCGCAAACGCGCCATCCACGATGGAGATGCGCCGAAACCCAAGTCCGCCAAGGTCTTGCCCCGCACGCGCCGCCGCCTCGAAGGCGGCCGCATCGGGCGGCGGAGCGATCGGCTTGGCGTCCTTCACCAGGCGCCGCAGGTCGGTGAATTTCCAGGCTTCAAGCCGGCGATGCGGCAGGCCGCCGAGCGCGAAGGCGTCGAACGCCTCGTTGCGCGCAGCCGAAATCGCACGACCGCCCGGCAGGCTGTGCCGCGCGGCGGAATAGGCTTCCATGAGGCCTGTTTCGGCCTCCGTCTTGATGGCGGCGATCGCTACATTCATGGCCGTCACGCCGCCTCGTTCTGGTATTGGGCATAGCCGGTGGCTTCGAGCTGCAGGGCAAGGTCCTTGCCTCCGGTCTCGACGATCCGCCCCGCTGCGAGAACATGCACGACGTCCGGCACGATATAGTTGAGCAGCCGCTGGTAATGGGTGATGACAATCATGCCCCGCTCAGCCGAGCGCAGCTGGTTGACACCATTGGCCACCACCTTCAGCGCATCAATGTCGAGCCCGGAATCGGTCTCATCCAGAACGCACAATTTTGGTTCCAGAAGTGCCATCTGGAGCGTCTCGTTGCGCTTCTTTTCGCCGCCGGAGAATCCGACATTCAGCGGCCGGCGGAGCATCTCAGGGTCGATGCCGAGCTTCTTCGCCAATTCGCGCACGCGCTTCAGCAAGTCCGGCGACGACAACTCCTCCTCGCCGCGCTTCTTGCGTTGAGCGTTGAGCGCAGCGCGCAGGAAGGTGAGCGTCGCGACGCCTGGAATTTCCAGCGGATACTGGAAGGCCAGGAACACGCCCTTGGCGGCGCGCTCGTCCGGCGACATCTCGAACAGATCCTCGCCGTTGAACAGCACCTGCCCGCCGGTGATCTCATAGCCGGGCTTGCCGGCGAGCACATAGGACAGCGTGGATTTTCCGGCCCCGTTCGGCCCCATGATGGCGTGAATCTCGCCCTTGTTGACGGTCAGGTCGAGGCCATTGAGGATCTTCCGCCCGCCGATCTCGGCGCGAAGGTCGCGGATTTCCAGAAGCGCAGTCATCGCCAATTCCTATCCTGTGCGGGTTTCGTGCCTGTGCGCCTAACCGACGCTGCCTTCGAGTGAGATCGAGATGAGCTTCTGCGCCTCCACGGCAAACTCCATGGGGAGCTGCTGGAGCACGTCCTTCACGAAGCCATTCACAACCAATCCGACCGCTTCTTCCTGCGAAAGACCGCGCTGGATGCAGTAGAACAGCACATCTTCGGAGATCTTCGAGGTGGTCGCCTCATGCTCGAACACGGCTGTCGGATTGCGCGCCTCGATATAGGGTACGGTGTGGGCACCGCACATATCGCCGATCAGCAGCGAGTCGCAGGCGGTGAAATTGCGTGCGCCGGCTGCTTTGCGATGCGCCGTAACCTGACCGCGATAGGTATTCTGCGACACGCCCGCCGCGATGCCCTTGGAGATGATACGGCTCGACGTGTTCTTGCCGAGATGGATCATCTTCGTGCCGCTGTCCACCTGTTGGTGGCCGTTGGAAATGGCGATGGAATAGAACTCACCGCTGGAATTGTCGCCACGCAGAATGCAGCTCGGATACTTCCAGGTAATGGCGGAACCTGTTTCGACCTGCGTCCAGGAGATCTTCGAATTATCACCCCGGCAATCGCCGCGCTTGGTAACGAAATTGTAGATGCCGCCAACGCCCTCCGAATTCCCCGGATACCAGTTCTGGACGGTCGAATACTTGATTTCGGCGTCATCCATGGCGACCAGTTCGACCACGGCAGCGTGGAGCTGATTTTCATCCCGCTGGGGCGCGGTGCAGCCTTCCAGATAGCTCACATAGGCGCCCTTGTCGGCGATAATCAGCGTACGCTCGAACTGTCCCGTGTTCCGCTCGTTGATGCGGAAATAGGTGGACAATTCCATCGGGCAGCGCACCCCCTCGGGCACATAGACGAAGGAGCCGTCTGAAAACACTGCCGAGTTGAGGGTTGCGAAGTAATTGTCCGAAGTCGGAACGACGCTTCCGAGATACTTCTTCACGAGATCCGGATATTCGCGCAAGGCTTCGGAAATCGGCATAAAGATCACGCCGGCTTCCTGCAGCTCCTTCTGGAACGTGGTGGCGACCGAGACGGAATCGAACACCGCGTCCACCGCGATGCGCCGCTCGCCCTCAGGTCGCACCACGCCGGCGAGCAGTTCCTGCTCGCGGAGGGGAATACCGAGCTTTTCGTACGTTTTCAGGATTTCCGGATCCACCTCGTCGAGCGAGGCCAATTCCTTTTTCTTCTTCGGAGCGGAGTAATAATAGAGGTCCTGATAGTCGATCTTGGGATAGGAGACACGCGCCCATTCCGGCTCGCGCATTGTGAGCCAGCGGCGGTAGGCGGCCAGCCGCCATTCCAGCATCCAGTCCGGCTCGTTCTTCTTCGCCGAGATGAAACGCACGATGTCTTCCGACAAACCCTTCGGGGCCTTTTCGGATTCGACCTCGGTAACGAAGCCGTACTTGTATTGCTCGACATCGATACGGCGGACCTGCTCGACTGTCTCTTGTACGGCGGCCATTCGGTCACTCCCCTCAGGGTTTCAAGCGGTGTCGACGCACTTCCTAAGTGCCCACCCTGGCGGCCCCATCGGCGGCGCCGCCGTTCATCGCAAGCCTGGTGCGTTCGGCGACCAGACCCGTCACCATCCCGCTCAGGCGGGAACGCACGTATCCGCTACGGGGCAGACCGCGGCGCACTGCGGGGTCTCGAAGCTGCCCTCGCATTCGGTGCATTTCTTGGGATCGATAATGTACATGTCGTTCTTCAGGCGAATGGCCGCATTGGGGCATTCAAATTCGCATGCACCGCACACAGTGCATTGCGAGGCGACGATCTTGTAGGCCATCTACGTGACTCCCGAGCGCGCGTGTGATGTCACCTGACATCTCGCAAAAGGGCTTCACGCAAACCCCGTGCCATCCCTCGAAGCGCTGATTTATTTGAGTTTTTCCAATGCGACACCGAATGGCCCTGTCGCGCGCCCGACAGGGTGTCGCGTCTGCGACAGGCTGAATGTCCGACCCGGCTCAACAGAGCGCGGGGCACCGGCGGGCGCCGCAAGGGAAGCATATCCGATGCGCGGCATGCATACGCGCGGCACGCAGCGGCACGCGTATGCACCCTTCGTCGCATCCTGGGTCCCCTCCGACCCCAACCGCAGATCGGCGCGGAGGGTCAGCGAACACCACTCTATGACGCGTGCGGTCCCGAGCACGTCGCAGCACATTCAAGGATGTCGTTTGATCTCCAGGGATGTCAGGTTTGAAACAACTCTTAAAAACCTTCCACTTTCCGAACATCTATCTGTTTTCATTGATCTTTTACAAGCGGATTAGTGCTGGCACAGGAGTTGCAAAATCCAATCAGCGCACGGCGATTGGTTGCTGGCTTCTGCCGATGACCTGGACAAGCAAAGTCCGCCTCCGTTCCGCGAAGCAGGGCTGACGAGTTCGGAAACGAGCAGATCACGCATCGGCGTGACGCTGCAACCAGTTCGCAGGAGAAGCAAATGTCGTCACTACGACAAATCGCATTTTACGGTAAGGGAGGGATCGGCAAGTCGACGACCTCCCAGAATACGCTCGCGGCGCTGGCCGAGATGGGGCACAAGATCCTCATCGTCGGCTGCGATCCCAAGGCGGATTCCACGCGTCTGATCCTGCACGCCAAGGCGCAGGACACCATCCTCAGCCTGGCGGCCGCGGCCGGCAGCGTCGAGGACCTGGAACTCGAAGAAGTGATGAAGGTCGGCTACCGCGACATCCGGTGCGTGGAATCCGGCGGTCCCGAGCCCGGCGTCGGCTGCGCCGGCCGCGGCGTCATCACCTCCATCAACTTCCTGGAGGAGAACGGCGCCTACGAGGACATCGACTACGTCTCCTACGACGTGCTCGGCGACGTGGTGTGCGGCGGCTTCGCCATGCCCATCCGCGAGAACAAGGCGCAGGAAATCTACATCGTCATGTCCGGCGAGATGATGGCCATGTATGCGGCCAACAACATCTCCAAGGGCATTCTCAAATACGCCAATTCCGGCGGCGTGCGGTTGGGCGGGCTCGTCTGCAACGAGCGCCAGACCGACAAGGAGCTGGAACTGGCGGAAGCCATGGCGAAGAAGCTCGGCACGCAGCTGATCTACTTCGTGCCGCGCGACAACATCGTGCAGCACGCCGAGCTGCGCCGCATGACCGTGCTCGAATACGCTCCCGACTCGGTTCAGGCGGGCCATTATCGCTCGCTGGCGAACAAGATCCATGCGAACGGCGGCAAGGGCATCATCCCAACCCCGATCACCATGGACGAGCTGGAAGACATGCTCATGGAGCACGGCATCATGAAGGCCGTGGACGAGAGCGTCGTCGGCAAGACCGCCGCCGAACTCGCAGCAATGTCCGCCTGAGGCTTTTTCAAAGCAAATCCCAGCCCCTTCTCGTGAGGGGCTGGTTTTCCGCCACGAAAACTGGGGTTAAGCGAGGATAGCGAAATGAGCCTGGCAAAGACGCAGAGCATTGAAGAAATCAAAGCTCGCAACAAGGAACTGATCTCGGAAGTCCTTCAGGTCTATCCCGAGAAGACGGCCAAGAGGCGCGCCAAGCACCTCAATGTCCATGAATCTGGCAAATCCGACTGCGGCGTGAAGTCCAATCTGAAGTCGGTTCCCGGCGTGATGACCATCCGCGGCTGCGCCTATGCCGGCTCGAAGGGCGTGGTCTGGGGTCCGATCAAGGACATGATCCACATCAGCCACGGCCCGGTCGGCTGCGGTCAATATTCGTGGGCCGCGCGCCGCAATTATTACATCGGAACGACTGGCATCGATACCTTCGTGACGATGCAGTTCACCTCCGATTTCCAGGAAAAGGACATCGTCTTCGGCGGCGACAAGAAGCTCGCCAAGATCATGGACGAAATCCAGGAACTGTTCCCGCTGAACAACGGTATTACCGTTCAGTCGGAATGCCCGATCGGCCTGATCGGCGACGACATCGAGGCGGTCTCCAAGGCCAAGTCGAAGGAATATGAAGGCAAGACCATCGTTCCGGTCCGCTGCGAAGGCTTCCGCGGCGTGTCTCAGTCGCTCGGCCACCACATCGCCAACGACGCGATCCGGGACTGGGTGTTCGACAAGATCCCGGCCGACGCCACGCCGCGTTTCGAGCCGACGGCCTACGACGTCGCCATCATCGGCGACTACAACATCGGCGGCGACGCCTGGTCCTCGCGTATCCTGCTCGAGGAAATGGGCCTGCGCGTGATCGCCCAATGGTCGGGCGACGGCTCGCTGGCGGAGCTTGAGGCTACGCCCAAGGCCAAGCTCAACGTTCTGCACTGCTACCGCTCGATGAACTACATCTCGCGCCATATGGAAGAAAAGTACGGTATTCCTTGGTGCGAATACAACTTCTTCGGCCCGTCCAAGATCGCGGAATCGCTGCGCAAGATTGCCAGCTATTTCGACGACAAAATCAAGGAGGGTGCCGAGCGCGTGATCGCCAAGTACCAGCCTCTGATGGACGCGGTGATTGCGAAGTATCGCCCCCGCCTCGAGGGCAAGACCGTGATGCTGTTCGTCGGCGGCCTTCGCCCGCGTCACGTCATCGGCGCCTACGAGGACCTCGGCATGGAAGTCGTCGGCACCGGCTATGAGTTTGGCCATAACGACGACTATCAGCGCACCGCCCAGCACTACGTGAAGGACGGCACGCTGATCTATGACGACGTGACCGGCTACGAGTTCGAGAAGTTTGTCGAAAAGATCCAGCCGGATCTGGTCGGCTCGGGCATCAAGGAAAAGTACGTCTTCCAGAAGATGGGCGTGCCGTTCCGCCAGATGCACTCCTGGGACTATTCCGGCCCCTACCACGGCTACGACGGTTTCGCGATCTTCGCGCGCGACATGGACATGGCCATCAATTCCCCCGTCTGGAAGATGACGAAGGCGCCCTGGAAAGCGGTGCCCAAGCCCACCCTGATGGCAGCGGAATAGCCTCACGCCGTCCCGGCCGTTCCTTCGTGGGATCGGCCGGGACGCCAGCTCGGGACATGACATTCAAGAGGACATCACCATGACTCAAAATGCCGATCACGTGCTCGATCATCTCGAGCTGTTCCGCGGCCCGGAATACCAGCAGATGCTGGCGAACAAGAAGAAGATGTTCGAGAACCCACGCGATCCGGCCGAAGTGGAGCGCGTTCGGGAATGGGCCAAGACACCTGAGTATCGCGAGAAGAACTTCGCCCGCGAAGCGCTCACCGTGAACCCCGCCAAGGCCTGCCAGCCGCTCGGCGCGGTATTCGCCGCGGTCGGGTTCGAGGGAACCATCCCCTTCGTGCACGGTTCGCAGGGCTGCGTTGCCTATTATCGCAGCCATTTCTCCCGTCACTTCAAGGAGCCCAGCTCCTGCGTCTCCTCGTCCATGACGGAAGACGCGGCGGTGTTCGGCGGCCTCAACAACATGATCGACGGCCTCGCGAATACCTATGCGATGTACAAGCCGAAGATGATCTCCGTCTCCACCACCTGCATGGCGGAAGTCATCGGCGACGACCTCAATGCCTTCATCAAGACGGCCAAGGAAAAGGGCTCGGTTCCGGCCGATTACGATGTGCCCTTCGCCCACACTCCGGCCTTCGTCGGCAGCCACGTTACCGGCTACGACAATGTCATGAAGGGCATCTTCGAGCATTTCTGGGACGGCAAGGCCCGCACCGCGCCGGTGCTGGAACGGGTGCCGAACGAGAAGATCAACTTCATCGGGGGCTTCGACGGCTATACCGTCGGCAACCTGCGTGAAGTGAAGCGCCTGCTCGGCATCATGGGCGCCGACTACACCATCCTCGGCGACAATAGCGACGTGTGGGACACCCCCACCGACGGTGAGTTCCGCATGTATGACGGCGGCACCACGCTGGAGGAGGCCGCCAACGCGCTCCACGCCAAGGCCACCATCTCGATGCAGGAATACTGCACCGAGAAGACCCTGCCCTTCATCGAATCCCATGGCCAGGAAGTGGTCGCCTTCAACCATCCGATCGGGGTGGCCGGCACCGACGCCTTCCTGATGGCTGTGTCCCGCCTCATCGGCAAGGAAATCCCCGAGGAGCTGGCGCGCGAGCGCGGTCGCCTGGTGGATGCCATCGCCGATTCCAGCGCGCATATCCACGGCAAGAAGTTCGCCATCTACGGCGATCCCGACCTCTGCCTCGGCCTCGCCGCGTTCCTGCTGGAACTCGGCGCCGAACCCACCCACGTGCTGGCTACCAACGGCAGCAAACAGTGGGCGGAAAAGGTCCAGGCTCTATTCGACTCCTCGCCCTTCGGCCAAAACTGCCATGTCTATCCCGGCAAGGATCTCTGGCACATGCGCTCGCTGCTGTTCACGGATCCGGTGGATTTCCTGATCGGCAACACCTACGGCAAGTATCTTGAGCGCGACACGGGTACCCCGCTGATCCGCATCGGCTTCCCGATCTTCGATCGCCACCACCACCATCGCTATCCGGTGTGGGGCTATCAGGGCGGTATGAACGTCCTGGTGTGGATCCTCGACAAGATCTTCGACGAAATCGACAAGAACACGAACGTTCCCTCGAAGACCGACTACAGCTTCGACATCATTCGCTGATCGTCGCTTTCGCAAGCCTGCCCCACCACCCGACAGGGCGGTGGGGCGCATCCATGAAAGTATTCACCACCCGATTTGCTTCATTCATTTCACCACCCGTTCCATGGATAGGAGATGCGCATGTCGTCGTTATCGGCCACGATCCAGGACGTTTTCAACGAGCCGGGCTGCGGCAAGAATGCCAACAAGTCCGAGGCCGAGCGCAAGAAAGGCTGCACCAAGCAGCTGCAGCCCGGCGGAGCGGCCGGCGGCTGCGCCTTCGACGGCGCCAAGATCGCGCTCCAGCCGCTGACCGACGTCGCCCATCTCATCCACGGTCCGATCGCCTGCGAAGGTAATAGCTGGGACAATCGCGGCGCCAAATCCTCCGGCTCGAATATCTGGCGCACCGGCTTCACCACCGACATCAACGAGACCGATGTCGTGTTCGGCGGCGAGAAGCGCCTGTTCAAGGCGATCCGCGAGATCATCGAGAAGTACGATCCCCCGGCCGTGTTCGTCTATCAGACCTGCGTCCCGGCCATGATCGGCGACGATATCAATGCGGTGTGCAAGGCCGCAAAGGAGAAGTTCGGCAAACCGGTCATTCCGGTGAATTCGCCCGGCTTCGTCGGCCCCAAGAATCTCGGCAACAAGCTCGCGGGTGAAGCCCTGCTGGAGCATGTGATCGGCACCGAGGAACCCGAATACACCACCCCTTATGACCTGAACATCATCGGCGAATACAATCTGGCCGGCGAATTGTGGCAGGTGAAGCCGCTGCTGGACGAATTGGGCATCCGCATCTTCTCGTCCATCTCCGGTGACGGGCGCTACAAGGAAGTCGCCTATTCCCATCGCGCCAAAGCGGCGATGATGGTGTGCTCCAAGGCCATGATCAATGTCGCCCGCAAGATGGAGGAGCGCTACGGCATCCCCTTCTTCGAAGGCTCCTTTTACGGCATCGAGGATTCCAGCGATTCCTTGCGGGAGATCGCTCGCATGCTGATCGAGCGCGGCGCGCCGGCGGAGCTGATGGAGCGGACCGAGGCGGTGATCGCCCGCGAGGAGGCCAAAGCCTGGGCGGCGATTGCGAAGTACAAGCCCCGCTTCAAAGGCAAGAAAGTGCTGCTCATAACAGGCGGGGTGAAATCCTGGTCTGTCGTGGCCGCGCTGCAGGAAGCCGGCCTGGAACTGGTGGGCACCAGCGTCAAGAAATCCACCAAGGAAGACAAGGAACGCATCAAGGAATTGATGGGCCAGGACGCCCACATGATCGACGACATGACGCCACGCGAAATGTACAAGATGCTGAAGGACGCGAAGGCGGACATCATGCTCTCGGGCGGGCGCTCGCAATTCATCGCGCTCAAGGCGTCCATGCCCTGGCTCGACATCAACCAGGAGCGCCACCACGCTTATATGGGCTATGTGGGCATGGTGAAGCTGGTCGAGGAGATCGACAAGGCGCTCTACAATCCGGTTTGGGAAGAGGTGCGCAAGGCGGCGCCGTGGGAAGTGGCCGGCACCAATTGGCAGGCTGTCGCCATGGCCCAGATGGATGCGGAAGCCGCAGCGCTGGCGGCCGACCCGGTGGCCGCCGAGGCGGCCCGCCGGGCGAAGAAGATCTGCAATTGCAAGTCGGTCGATCTCGGCACCATCGAGGATGCCATCGCGGCCCACGGGCTGTTCGACGTCGAGGGTGTGCGAACCCACACACACGCATCCGGAGGCTGCGGCGCCTGCTCCGGGCGCATCGAAGACATCCTCGCATCCGTTACCGTAACGGCTGTCCCCGCCCTCCAGGCTGCGGAATAGACGTCGCCATGGCCACAGTCACACTCGGCAAGAAGGCCTGCGCGGTCAATCCGCTCAAGATGAGCCAGCCGATCGGCGGCGCGCTTGCCTTTATGGGGCTACGCGGGGCCATGCCCCTGCTGCACGGCTCCCAAGGCTGTACCTCGTTCGGCCTGGTGCTGTTCGTGCGGCACTTCAAGGAAGCCATTCCGATGCAGACCACCGCCATGAGCGAGGTGGCAACGGTTCTCGGCGGCTATGAAAATGTCGAACAGGCGGTGCTCAACATCCACAAGCGCACCAAGCCCGAGATTATCGGCATCTGCTCCACCGGCGTCACCGAGACCAAGGGCGACGACGTGGAGGGCTATATCAAGCTGATCCGGCAGAACCATCCGGAAGTGGCCGACTTGCCCATGGTCTATGTCTCGACCCCCGACTTCAAGGACGCGTTCCAGGATGGGTGGGAAAAGACCGTCACGCGGATGGTGGAAGTGCTGGTGGAGTCGCCCCGCAGCGCCGCCCGGCGCGATCCGGCCCGGGTGAATGTCTTGCCCGGCTGCCACCTGACGCCCGGCGACATCGAGGAAGTGCGCACCATCCTCGAGGATTTCGGCTTGGAACCCTCGTTCCTGCCCGACCTCGGAGGCTCGCTGGACGGGCATATTCCGGACGAATTCACCCCCACGACCATTGGCGGCATCGGCGTAGAGGAAGTCGCCACAATGGGCCAGGCTGCCTGGACCATCGCCATCGGCGCCCAGATGAAACAGGCCGCCGAGGCGATGGAGAAGAAAGCCGGCACGCCGTTCCGGGTGTTCGAGCGCCTGTGCGGCCTTGGCCCGAACGACGCGTTTGTCTCCTTCCTCAGCGAGATCAGCGGCCGGCCCGTGCCCCTAAAATACCGCCGCCAGCGGGGCCAATTGGTGGACGCCATGCTCGACGCCCATTTCCATGTGGGCGGCCGCAAGCTCGCCATCGGCGCGGAACCCGACCTGTTGTTCGATCTCAGTTCCATGCTGCACGAGCTGGGCGCCCAGGTGACGGCCGCCGTGACAACCACCCAATCGCCGGTGCTGCCGCGGGTGGAAGCGGACGAGGTCCTGATCGGCGATCTGGAAGATCTGGAAACGCTCGCCAAGGAACGGGGCTGCGACCTGCTGGTGACCCATTCCCATGGGCGCCAGGCGGCGGAGCGGCTGCACATCCCGTTCTATCGTGCCGGCATGCCCATGTTCGATCGGCTCGGCGCCGGTCATCAGCTTTCGGTCGGCTATCGCGGCACGCGCGACACGATCTTCCACATCAGCAATCTCATCATCGCCGACCACGAGGAAAACCACGAACCCACTCCCGACACCTGGCGCATCACGGACGATGCGGTGGGCCATGCAGCCGCGACGCATTGATGCGCGACGAGACAAGGAAGATCCCATGAAAATCGCATTTGCCACCCAGGATCTGAAACGCGTCGATGCTCATTTTGGCTGGGCCAAGAACATCGCGATCTACGAGATCGGCCCGCAGGGGCATCAGTTTCTCGAAGCCATCCAGTTCGATGGCGACCTGAAGGAAGATGGCAACGAGGACAAGCTCGGTCCGAAGATCGATGCCATCAAGGATTGCGCGATCCTCTATGTCGCGGCCATCGGCGGCTCCGGCGCGGCGCGCGTTGTCGCAAACAATATCCATCCCATGAAGGTGAACCAGCCGGAGGAAATCTCCGAACTGCTGGTGAAGCTTGAGGACGTGCTCAAGGGCAATCCTCCCCCATGGCTGCGTAAAGCTCTGGCCAAGGGCCAGGAACGCACCTTCGATTTCGATGAATGAGGAACACCATGGCCGATACCGCAGAACTCGCCCCCGTCCCTGCCGCCGAGGCTCCCTTCATCAAGGAATTGATCAAGGTATGGCGGGCGCAGGATTCCCATGGAGCCTGGGACAACAAGGCCGACCTCGACCTGTTGGAACCCTACATCCTCGATAAAGAGGCACGCCGCGCGCTGCCGATCATCGGCGATCCCGATCCCGACACGCTCTGGCGCATGGAGCTGTTCTTCAACGCCGTCTGCCTCTCTATCGAGAAGGCGACGGGCGTGATGATCACACCCATGATGAAGATGAGCCACGAGGGCTTCGGCCGCATGGTGCTTATCGGCGGCCGGCTGATCGTGGTGAACAAGCAATTGCGCGACGTGCACCGCTTCGGCTTCGACTCCCTCGCGAAGCTGGCGGAGGAAGGCCAGAAGCACGTCAATGCCGGTATCGAAATGATCGAGAAGTTCGAACCCGTCGCAAAATATTGAGGTGATCCATGAGCGACCTGGAAAGCTTGAAGGCAGAAATCAAGAAACTGTCCGCCAAGGCGACCGCGGCCAAGATGGATCTGCATGATCTGTCCGAGGAACTGCCGGTCAGCTGGGAGACCATTCCCGAAGTAGCCAAGCGGGCGCACGAGGCCTTCGCCGAACTGGAGCAGAAGCGCGCCCAGTTGAAGGCGCTCGAGGCCGCCTGACACCGCAGGCGAGATCACGCGCAAACGGTTGCTGAGATGGCCTCATGGGCTGGCAGTCAAGCGCGCGGAAAACCCTCTCGGCGCCGGTCAAGGAGCGGCGCCGTCCGTCTCATCTGAAAGTCGAGAGCATCATGTCAAACGCAACCCGCGACGGCCGCGCCTGGCAGCCGGAATATCTCCTGGCCATCGACGCCAAGAAATGCATCGGCTGCGGCCGCTGCTACAAGGTCTGTGGCCGGGATGTGATGACCTTGAAAGGCATCAATGAGGACGGCGAATTCATCAGCCTCGATGACGACGAGGATGACGAAGTCGAGAAGAAGATCATGGTGATGAATGACGACGGCGCCTGCATCGGCTGCGGCGCCTGTGCACGCGTCTGCCCCACCAATTGCCAGACGCACGGTACGGAGAAGGCGGAAGCGGCCTGAAGTGCCGGGGAGCGGAGCGGCCAGCCGCTCCTGCCTGACAAGCGGGCCTGATACCGCGGCAATGGCTCCGGGCCCCGGGTACGATCGCTGGCAGGGACACCATGTCCATGCAGACTGGCGCGAATCCGCCTTTAGAGCGTCCCTTCAACTAAAAATCCGGACGCATTCAGCCGCACCTAAGGTCTCCTTTCGGGACCTTAGGTGCGGCTGTTTCTTTTTCTGATGCTTCTGATGGCAGGTCTTATTCGATGCCCTGCTCGCGCGCCTTCCACATGGCGGCGATGCGAAAGCGCTCGTTGATCGCTGCGGGGCTCGCCAGGATCTGCGCCTCGGCTTCTGCGAACGCAGCGATGACCTTGTCTGCCTCCGCCCGCGTCAAGGGAAGACGCCCCGCAATGTGGGTCGCCTCAGGCACAGCGGTGAGAATGGCGCGCCGGTTTGGATGATCCTTCACCTCGATCAACTCGAAGGCTTCGAGGGCCCCATCGAGGCAGATCGCCAGGCCAATCACCTCCAGCTTTCGTCCATCCTGGGTGGTCTTGATGAGGGTGGTCATCATGTCGTGCCTTCCTCTTCTGCCGCGAGCCAGCTGTATCCGCCCTGATCCCAGAGCTGGGCCAAAGCCTGGTCTGCTTTCCACGCGGGAAACTGCTGGCGGATCGTTTCAAGATCGCTCTGAAAGCGGGCTGCGTCGTCGCCGGCGAGATGAGCGGCCATGTGCTCGGTCTTGAACCGCAACACGAAGGACACGCCATCTCCGCCCGCGCAGAGCTGATATTCCTCGCCTTCCAGGATGATGCCGGCCGCGATCGTCTGCTCGCTCATGCGCGTGGCCTCCTTCTGGCCTGGGCCTTCATGCGGCCACGGCCGCCGGCGTGTCCTCGGCGCCGCCCCATTCCGCCCAGGATCCGTCATAGACGGCGGCCGAGGGGTGTCCGATCACATGCAAGCCCAGCGCGAGCACGCAGGATGAGATGCCCGACGCGCACGTGGTGACGATCGGCCGCTCCAGATCGATGCCGGCAGCGACGAACCGTGCAACGAGCGCCTCGCGTCCCAGTAGGGCTCCGGTCTCCGGATGGATCAGGTCGGCCCAGGGAATGTTGACGGCGGTGGGAATATGGCCCTGCTTCTTCACCGGGAAGACATCTTCCTGAGTCCCGTCGAATTTTCCGGGCGCACGTGCGTCGATGAGTTGCTCGACGCCGCTCACCAGATTGGCCTGGACCTCGCCCATGCTGCGCACGAGTTCGGGCCGGAACCGGGCCTCGAAAGCACGCGGCTCGGGCCGAACCGGCGACATTTCCGTCGGCAGCTTTTCCTTCACCCATTTGGCGAATCCGCCGTCGAGCATCGCCACATTGTCGTGGCCGAACACGCGGAACATCCACCAAGCGCGCGCCGCTGCCGAGCCGCCATACAAGCGATCATAGACCACGACGCGATCGCCGGGTCCCACGCCCATCAGCCCCACCTTCTTCGCAAAATCGGCGGCGCTCGGGAGCATGTGCGGCAGCGGGGTCGATGTATCCGCCACGTGATCGATATCGAAATGGACGGAGCCGGGAAGATGGCGCCCGCGATATTGTGTCCGCCCGTCAAGATTTGTGCTGGTGTGATGCCAGGTGCAGTCAAGGATCCGCAAGTCGGGATCCATGAGGTGCGCGGCAAGCCATTCGGTGGTTACAAGTCCTTCACGATTTTCCGAGCTCATGCACCTGATCTCCCTGTCGGAAAGCTGACCCCCTGTCGCGAATTAGACACCGCCGACAAAGCGGCGGTGCCTTGGACCGGGCGATCTCACAGTACGCGCGGCATGGCGTAGCCCGGCTGGGGCCGTGCATCGTAATAGTCCGGCCGCTCCGGCCAGCCGCCTTCGGCGATGAATTTGAAATGAGCGATCCGCACCGGAGCACCCACCGAGCAGGACACCTCGGTAAACTTGATCTCGCGATTTCCCGGCCCGGCGGAAAAATCCGCCACCACCTTCCCGTCCGCGGTCCGCGCACGCGCAAACCCGGGAGTTCCAACCGTGACAGCGGGCACGGAACTCGCGACGAACAAAGGCGTCTCCTCGCCTTCCACCTCGGGGCCGAATGCCGGGGTGGCGAAGGTGAAGGTGGTCAGGATGCCGCTACGCTCCACCGGCCGGTCGGCCGTGAGGGGACGGGCGACGGAATAGACGGTCAAGGTTCCGCCGGCGAGAAGGGCCTTCAGCTCTTCCAGGGAAGCTTGGGCAAATTCTTCTGCAACGTTCATGTCAGTCTCCAAACATTGGCGGGTCGCGGAAGGACAGAACAATTTCTGTGCCAATTGTCCCAGCATCTCCGTGCACAGCACTGGCGACGGATCGCGAGCACGCCGGTGGGAAATGTGCGCGAATCTTGCAGGACGCTTCCGTGAGACGAACAGATGTAGGCAGCCCATGCTGGAAACGGCGATTATCGGAGGCGGGCTATGCGGCCTCGCCCTGGCGCGAAGCCTCTCCCGACAAGGCCGGCCGGCCGCGCTCTTCGAGGCGCGCGCGCGGCTTGGGGGGCGCATCCTGACGGTTCAGGACGATGCGAGCGGCCTCCCGCTCGATCTTGGCCCCACGTGGTTCTGGCCGCAGAGCCAGCCTCTGGTCAGCAGCCTCGTTGCCGAGACGGGCCTTGCCGACATGCCGCAGCACGACGAGGGCGTCGTGCTGCACCTACGCGATCCGGACAAGCGAGCCGAGGAAATCACAAATCGGCAGGTTCATGGCGATGCCCGCCGCCTGGAAGCCGGCATGGGAGGGCTCGTGGATGCGCTGGCGCTGGACCTGCCGCCGGCGCGAACCTATCTCGACCATGTGCTTACACGTGTCACGGACCGGGGCGATCATGTCGCGCTGACCTTTCGTGTCGGCGACCACACGGTCTCGCTGGAAGCCCGTTGTGTCGTCCTCGCCCTACCGCCGCGCCTGCTGGATGAAAGCGTCCGATTTGAGCCGGAGCTCAGCGAAGCGATCCGCGACGCCATCCGCGGGACCGAAACCTGGATGGCAGCGCGCGCAAAGGTGATGGTCGCCTATCCCAGGGCCTCATGGCGGGACACCGGACTTTCGGGCAACGCTTTCGTCACCCATGAGCAAGCGGTGATCGGCGAAGTGTTCGATGCCTGCGACGGCACCGCTGAAAAGGCCGCGCTCGGCGGCTTTCTGGCGCTGACTCCGCAATTGCGCCAAGCGTTCAGTGCCGGCCTGCCCATGCTGATGGACAATCAGTTGATGCAATTGTTCGGCGCTGGTGCTGAGGGCGGCACCCAATATTATCAGGATTGGGCAAGCGAGCCGTTCACATGCAGCGCGCGCGACCGGGATTCGACCATCAGCACCCATTCGGACGCGGGAAATCCGCTGCTGCGCCGTGCGTTATGGGGCGGGCGGCTGCACATCGGCGGTTCGGAAACGGCCGCGCAGGGCGCCGGCTATCTGGAAGGGGCATTGGACGCCGCTCGGCGGATCGAGCGCGCCCTGACCCAGGACTGGGCCGCACAAGGCGCCCACGCACACGCGGACGGACATTTCGCGAAGGATCTCGACGGCTTGGGAGACGAACCTGTGCTCGCCGCCTGGCGGGCCTGGGTCGCGCTTCAAGGTCCGGTCGCCTTCGACGATTACCGCCGACGTGTCACCCACGCCCTTGCGGCTCAGCAGCGCGAGCAGATCACCCAACGCGCCGTCCTGGCGGCGGCCGAAACGACCTTTGCCAACGCGTTGGTAAAGCTGGGCACGCTGCCGCTCAATCTCACCGCGGCGCGTGTGGAGCGCGGGCGCTCCAGCCTCACGCCTCTGGTTCAGCAGCCATTCGGCGCCTTCATGCAGGCCCTCATGGACGATGTGACGGCCTTCAATCGCACATCCTGTGCCTTATCGAATTTTCCTGACGAACATCAATTATCGAAGGAGTATGTGCAGGCCATCCTGCGCGACATCGCGGCGGCATGGCAGGAATTCTCCCGCGCCGCCAATCGCCTTCTGTTGCCGGTCACGCAGCCGGAACACGGCCAGCCCGCCGACGCACGGGGGAATCTGCGCGCGGACCAGCCAGCATCGGGGCTTTCGTCATGAGCGAGCGCAATATGGAAGAGAACGTAGCCTACGCCATCTGCAGCATGAGCGACATTCCAAGCCAGAGGGCGGCCGGCTTTCACCTGATGATCGTCGGCGAAAACGGGGAGCCAAAGCCCTGGCCTATCATCGTTGTGCGATGGGGGCGTCAGGTGTTCGGCTATGTCAACAAATGCCCCCATGACGGGGTGAATCTCGATTGGGAGCGCAACCAGTTCCTGGACCCGAACGGCATCCGCCTCATGTGCGGAAAGCACGGCGCCCTGTTCGAACTGGGCACCGGCACCTGTGTGGACGGCCCATGCAAGGGAAAAGGCCTGATCCCTGTCGCATTGACCGTGCTCGACAACGACATCTGCGTGACCGGCGTCACCCTCGTGGAAGAGGATGACGAGGTCGCGGAGGACGAAGCGCAGGCTTGACGAAGGGCCGGCCCGTCAGACGGGCCGGTTCTCATTGCGGTTCTTCACGGGCTCCATGCGCGCGACGCCTTCCTCGAAGGTGATCGGCGTATAGGCCTCGTTGAAGCCGAGCGCGGCGTCGAGCAGATAGTCCAGCTTTCCGGCCGTATCGAGCTTCTTGACGTCGTTCTTGTCGATGCTCATCAGGTCCATCATCTCCTTCCACACCGTCGACTCATCGCACGGCAGGACGAAGAAGGTGATGCCATCGATCACGACCTTATATTTCGCCAAAAGGTCAATGTTGTTGGCGAAAATGAAATAGGTTCCGGTCGGGCTCAGCAGCCCCTTCAGCACCTCGGCGACGACGGAGAGGTAAGCGAAGGAGTGAATATAGCCGACCAGGATCGGGATGGTGGGCTCGCCCGCCTGGACAATCGTGAGAACCTGCTCGATGGAGAAATCCGGCGGCCGCTTTTCGTCCGCGACCTGGGCCTGGAACTTCAGCGCGATATCGCCACGAAAGCCGAACCGGCCCGGCTTCTTCGTCGGCGCCTTGAGAACCGCATTGAGCAGCCGTCCCTCCCGATCAAGCCGGGCCAGCGCGGTCTCCTCGATCGTGATCGTCTTCTCAAGCGTCGTCATGGATGAATCCCCGGTTTTCAAAGGCATTTCCGGCGCCCACGCGCCGACCGGGACCACCGATGCAAATAGCCTGCCGCTTCAATACTGGCGCGAACCATGCATGCGCAGGAGGCACGCATCCGCGTTCCCTTCCGAACCCGATACACCGCAATGAAGCTGCAAATCGAGCGCCCCTATATCGAGGCGATGACAGCAAATTTTCCAGCCCTCGCGCCACTCAAGGAGCAGTTGCGCTTCGGCGAAAAGGTGGAGGTCGCGTTCACCCAGCTTTCGGAAGCGGAGCTGGACTTTCTTCAGCACTTGTACCGCGGCGCCGGCCCGCAGATGCAGACGCGCCTGGCGCAAATCGCGACGCTGCAAAGAGCGTTCAGCGACAAAAGTGTCAGGTTTGCTGCGAACGATCTGGAATCCGTCGTGCCCGCCATCGCCCGCTATCTGATCGCGGACGCGATCCGGGGCTGGATGTTCACCGCCAGCGTGGCAAGCCGGCCCCTGCCCTATGTGGTCACCCGCCTGGATTATACCCCGCCCTCAAATGACGAGACGGGACGTGTGTTCGTCGAGCTGAAGGCCAATGCCAAGGGTGCCGTCACCTCCACCACGCTGCGCATTTCCGGCGGCGAGATCGCCGGCAAGACGATCGCGGAAATCTTCGCGCACAAAGGCTTTCTGAAGGAAACGCCGGAACTGATTGCCGCCTATGACGAGACCGAGGCGCGCTATTTCGCCTGGCGCGGCCGTTATGGCGCGCAATTCTCCGGTCGTGGGACCGGCTTCTATACCGAGGATCCCAATTCCTCCCACCGCGACACCGATTGGTCGCGCAAGGACGTGGTCGTATTATCTTCTGGCGGTGGCGCCGCTCGCCTGGTGAACGACGAAAGCATTCTTACCGCTCGCGCCCTGACGCTTGAGGTCACCGGCGATATCCTCGGTCAATACCTTCGCAAGGCGGCGAAGAGCAATCTCTATGATGCCGAGGAGGAGGTGGAGGAATCGAAGGCGGCGATCCGGCCGGGCCTGTTTTCCCGCATTCCAATTCACCCTTACGTTCTGATGTTCCATCTCGACCTGCACCATTACCTTTGGGTGCACGTGGACGATATGGCGCCCTATGCCTATCAGCCGAACCTCAAGGAAAAACTGGTTCTACCGGAGGAGCAGACCGACCTCATCGACATCCTGACCGCCGAGATGGACGTTCTGATGGATGACATCGTGTCAGGAAAGTCCGGCGGCACCACCGTGTTGTGCGCAGGGCCGCCGGGGGTGGGCAAAACCCTGACCGCCGAAGTTTATGCGGAAATCATCCAGCGCCCGTTGTATCGCGTGCATTCTGGCCAGCTCGGCTTGAATGCGGCGGCGATGGAGAGCGCGCTGAAGGATACGCTGACCCGGGCGCAGCGCTGGGGCGCCGTGATGCTGATTGATGAGGCCGACGTCTACATCAAGCGGCGGGAAGACGACATCACGATGAATGCCGTGGTGGGGGTTTTCCTGCGGGTGCTCGAATATTTCAACGGACTCCTGTTCCTTACCACCAATCGCATCGACGACATCGACGAGGCGATCGTCTCGCGTTGCATCGCGCTCATCAAATTTCACCCACCCAATGCCGCAGCGCGACGTCGGATCTGGGCCGTTATGAGCGATCAATTCGGCCTCTCGCTCGACGCACCTCTGCTTGATGCGTTGGTGGAAACCTTCCCTGCCACGACGGGCCGCGACATCAAGGGCCTCGCGAAGCTGGTGGCGAAATATTGTCGCCACAAGCGCGTGCCTCCGACGCTCGGTGTCTTCGAGCGCTGCGCGATCTTCCGCGGAATTGACCTCGGGGATTCGGCCTGACTTTCTGCCCTTCGCATACCAGCGACAGGCATTCATCCGACGGCGACGCACGTCCGCTTTCCAACCCCGCCCCCCTTGTCGCAAAGCCGACACGCGTCGCAAAGCGCACAGCCAGATATAAAAATATCGTTGTTATCCAATTGCTTATTCAGTGGCACGGGACTTGCTGAACTCTTCTCAGACAGGTCCTATCAGTGAGGGCGGACAATGATCAATCTGACGGATAGTGCGGTAAATGCGGTGCGGACGGCCATGACCTCGGCCGCCGAACCCGCCAGCGGCTTGCGCATCCAGGTCGAGGCGGGCGGCTGCGCCGGCTACAAATACCAGATGGGCCTCGTGGCCGAGGGCGATCCCGACGACACCGTCATCGAACGCAACGGCGTGAAGGTGTTCGTCGACAACAAAAGCCATGAATATCTCGCGGGTACCACCATCGACTTCGTGGTGGCGCTGGAAGGCTCGGGTTTCACCTTTGAAAATCCGAATGCCAAGTCCAGCTGCTCCTGCGGCAAGTCTTTCGGCTGACCTTCATCCCTCCGCACCGGCACGCGGCTCGCCACAGCGCGGGCGCCGCGTGCCGGCTTCCGCAGAAATCCTCTCCAGGAGAATGTCATGCTGGCAGAAACCGAGAACCTGCAGGCTCCCCTCGCCGAAGACAGCGAGCGCGTGCGGATCATCAAGGCGGTGATCGAGGAAGTGCGCCCGAACCTTCAGCGCGACGGCGGCGACTGCGAGTTGCTGGAGATCGACGGAAACAAGGTGATGGTGCGCCTGACCGGCGCCTGCGTCTTTTGCAAGCTCGCTAGCATGACGCTGGAGGGCATCCAATCCAAGGTTGTGGAACGCCTGGGCGAGCTGGTGCGCATTATCCCAGTGGCGGGCGCCGCGAAGGCGCGGCATTGAACGAGGCGCGCGGTGCCGATCTATCTCGACAACAATGCGACGACGCGCACGGACCCGGCCGTCGTCGCATCCATGTTGCCGTATTTCACCGAGCAGTTCGGCAATGCGTCCTCGGCCCATGCCTTCGGCAGTGAGGTCGCGATCGGCCTGAAAGCCGCTCGCAAAAGCCTGCAAGCCCTGCTCGGAGCGGCGTTCGACCACGAGATCGTCTTTACCTCCGGAGGCACCGAATCCGACAACACTGCCATCCTCTCCTCGCTCGATGTACAGGAGGGGCGCGATGAGATCGTCACCTCGGCGGTCGAGCATCCTGCGGTTCTCGCCGTCGTCGAACATTTGCAGGCGACGAGAGGGATCAAGGCTCACATTATCGGCGTCGATGCCAGCGGACGGCTGGACCTCGATGCCTACGCCCGCGCGCTCGGGCCGCGCACCGCGCTTGCCACGGTGATGTGGGCGAATAACGAAACCGGTACCCTGTTTCCGGTGGCGCATCTCGCCGATCTGGCGCACGCGGCCGGCGCGCTGTTCCATACCGACGCGGTGCAGGCTGTCGGCAAGGTCCCCATCGATCTTCAGGCGACGCCGATCGACATGCTTTCCTTGTCGGGACACAAGCTGCACGGCCCCAAGGGCATCGGCGCACTCTATCTGCGCAAGGGAATAAAATTCAGTCCTCTGGTGCGCGGCGGCCCGCAAGAGCGGCGGCGACGGGGCGGCACAGAGAACGTGCCGGGCATCATCGGCCTCGGCAAGGCGGCGGAACTCGCCCTGGCCCATCTGAAGGCCGCACCCGACGAAATAGGCGACCTGCGAAACCGGCTGGAACACGGCGTGGTGCAGCAGATCGGCCATTGCCAAGTGCTGGGCGACCGTGAAAACCGGCTGCCAAACACCTCCAATGTCGCCTTCGAGCATCTCGAGGGCGAGGCGATCCTCCACCATCTTAACCGCGCTGGCATTGCTGCCTCGCTGGGGTCGGCTTGCTCTTCCGGCTCCATGGAGCCTTCGCACGTGCTGCGCGCCATGGACGTTCCGGCGGCCGCCCTGCGCGGCGCCATCCGCTTTTCGTTCTCGCGTGAAAATACGGTCGAAGAAGTTGACCGGGTTTTGCAGGTGCTGCCCGAGGTCATCACCAAACTTCGGACATTGTCACCCACCTGACAATGACGCAGCACGTCTACACCGGAATACGCGTCACCAATTCACGGAGATTTCTTATGAAGATCATGATCCGCCGCTCGCCGGAGACCGGACTGTCCATCTATGTGCCAAAGAAAGACCTCGAGGAGCCGATCGTCGAAACCGAACATGAGACGCTCTGGGGTGGCTGGATCAAGATCGCCAACGGCTGGGTGCTCGATCTGCCCGAAATGGCCGCGGGCACCACGCTGCCGATCACCATCAATGCGCGCAAGCGCGGCGAAGAAGGCTGAAGCCGATGAATGCCCCCATTCCCCATATCGATTTTACCAACGCCGTCGATGCCGAGGCAGTGCTGACCAAGGTCGCCGAGCAGATGCGCGCCGGCATGGTGGTACCCTATCTCGGACCCGGGCTGACGGAGCTGTCAAAGCCCGCCATTCCCATGAACCCGGAGGCCTTGGCAGCATTCTTCGCAACCAAGGTGGCGCTACCCCGCCGCGCGAAGGGCAACGCCTGGGCTTCCGCTCAGCATATCGAGAGCATGAAGCATCGCTCCACCGTCACGGCGCTGATGACCGAAGCCTTCAGCCCGCCGGTGGAACCGACTGCGCTGCATCGCTATCTCGCCACCCTGCCCCTGCCGATGATCGTCGACACCTGGTACGACGGCGCCATGCGCACCGCATTGTCGGAGCGCTCGGACTGGGGCGAGGTGCAAGGCATCACCCGCGCTGGCATCGGTGAAGACCGCTGGTATCGCTTCTATGATGCCGCGGGTGCGGAGACCGAGCGGGCGATGGCGCCCGGGTGGACAACGCTGCTCTACAAGCCGCATGGGTCGATCGCGCCCGCCAAGAATTTCCTGATCTCCGACGCGGATTATGTAGAAGTCCTGACGGAAATCGACATTCAGACGCCGATTCCGGACGTGGTGAAGGACCGCCGCGCACAACGCAATTTCTTGTTCATCGGCTGCCGGTTCAATGACCAGCTCCTGCGGACCTATGCGCGGCAGATTTCCAAACGCTCCGGCTCTCAGCATTTCGTCATCATCGAACCCCAGGGCCTATCGAAAAACGAAATGCGCTTCTTCATATCCCAGGGCCTCACCCCAATCGCGTTGCCGCTGGAACGCGCGGTCGAGATTTTGCTCGGCTGACCCACTCGCTTTTCGGTTGAACGACCATCGGGGCGCCCGGGCGCCCCGATGGTTTTTTTACGAGTCTCACACACTCCGAACCGGCCCACCCCGGCACCGCGATATCTGTAATCTTTCCAACATACCGCCAAAGCTTTCGTCGAGACGTGTTCGCAAGGCGACAGAGGAGGTTTGCGGGCAAGAAATTGATATTGCTCAAATTCATGTATTTTCAGGCGATGGCACGCGAGTTGCTCATATCTCCCCAGGACATTTTTGAAATTTGGCCAGCAACGGGGAACGGACATGCACGCATTAGCAGAGCACGAAGGCGCGTCGGCCGGAAGCGTCGTGAATGTTAGCGAAGTCATGCAGGCAATTGCGGAGCACAAGGGCTGCGGCACGTCGGGCGGCAGCGGCAAGGCCAGCTGCGGTTCCGGCGCAGGGGCCGGCGATCTTCCCACCGAGATCTGGGAGAAGGTGAAGAACCACCCCTGCTACAGCGAAGAGGCCCACCACCATTACGCACGCATGCACGTGGCGGTGGCGCCCGCTTGCAACATCCAGTGCAATTACTGCAACCGGAAATACGATTGCGCCAATGAATCCCGCCCCGGCGTGGTGAGCGAGAAGCTGACCCCCGAACAGGCGGCCAAGAAGGTGCTGGCGGTGGCGTCCACCATCCCGCAGATGACGGTGCTGGGCATCGCAGGTCCGGGCGACCCGCTCGCCAACCCGGAAAAGACCTTCAAGACGTTCGAGCTGATTTCGAAGACCGCGCCGGACATCAAGCTCTGCCTGTCCACCAACGGGCTCACCCTGCCCGACCACGTGGACACCATCGCCGGGTTCAACGTCGATCACGTCACCATCACCATCAACATGGTGGACCCGGAGATCGGCGCGAAGATCTACCCCTGGGTGTTCTGGAAGCACAAGCGCTACACCGGCGTTGAAGCCGCCAAGCTGCTGACGGACCGACAGTTGCTGGGCCTGGAAATGCTCACCGAGCGCGGCATCCTGTGCAAGGTCAACTCGGTGATGATCCCGGGGATCAACGACAAGCACCTGGTCGAGGTGAACAAGGCGGTGAAGTCGCGCGGCGCCTTCCTGCACAACATCATGCCCCTCATCTCGGCGCCCGAGCATGGCACCGTGTTCGGCCTCACCGGCCAGCGCGGCCCCACGGCTCAGGAGCTGAAGGCCCTGCAGGACAGCTGCGAGGGTGAGATGAACATGATGCGCCATTGCCGCCAGTGCCGCGCCGACGCGGTGGGCCTGCTGGGCGAGGACCGCAGCGCGGAATTCACCACCGACAAGATCATGGCCATGGAGGTCAATTACGACCTCGACAGCCGCAAGGCCTACCAGGCCCTGGTGGAGGAAGAACGCGTCGCCAAGGTCGCCGCCAAGCAGGAAGAATTGAACACGCTGGCGGGCGCAAAGAGCGACATCAAGCTGCTGGTGGCGGTTGCCACCAAGGGCTCCGGCCTTATCAACGAGCACTTCGGTCACGCCAAGGAATTCCAGGTCTATGAGCTGTCCACGGCGGGCGCGAAGTTCGTGGGCCATCGGCGGGTCGACCTCTACTGCCAGGGCGGCTATGGCGACGAGGACAGCTTGGAGACGGTGATCCGCGCCATCAACGACTGCCATGCGGTGTTCGTGGCCAAGATCGGCGGATGCCCGAAGGGCGACCTCCAGAAGGCCGGCATCGATCCCGTGGACCAGTATGCCCACGAATTCATCGAGAAGTCGGCCATCGCCTGGTTCAAGGCATATCTCGACAAGGTGAACAGCGGCGAAATCGAGCATGTCGAGCGCGGTGACGCCGAGATCCGCCAGGGCGCGCTCATCACCGCCGCCTGATCTTTCGAACACCGACGAAGTCTAGGAGCAATCGATGGCCCTGAAGATCATTGCCTCGCAATGCACGAGCTGTTCGGCTTGCGAGCCGGAATGCCCAAATGTGGCGATCCGGGAAAAGAATGGAACCTTCGTGATCGATCCTAAGAAGTGCACCGAATGCATCGGACACTTCGATTCACCGCAATGCACCGCCGTGTGCCCGGTCGACGACACCTGCGTCATCGATACGTCCTATCCCCGCTACCAAGCTCCGGCCTGAGGCGTCTATCATGAACTTCACCATTACTCCGGCAGCGGAAAAATTCGTCCGCCTCATGCTGCGCGCCGATGGCGGCGCCACCAGCGGGTTCCGCCTGGCGGTGACGCCCGGCGGCTGCTCGGGCCTCTCCGCCGACATCGCTGTGCTGCCCAGCCCGGCGGCGGGCGATGCCATCGTGGAACGCAACGGCGTGCGCTTCTTCCTGCCCGCCGAGAGCCGGCTCCTGCTGGACGGCGTCACCATCGACTTCGCCGACACGCCTGCCCAGACCGGGCTCGTGTTTCGCGATCCCAAGGCTCGTTCGTGCAGCTCGCACGGTTGAGCCGAAGCCACCCAAGGGCGGGGTCCCAGCCATGACGCAGACCGCAAGTTTGGACATGGCAGGCCCCGGCCTCGACGAAGGTCTGCTGGCGGCAGCGCTCCTTGGAGAGGGGTTGCCGCCGGCGGCCGAGGCGCATCTCATGCAAGCGGGGCGCTCCTATCATCTGGACGAGGTCGCGGAGCGCCATCTGCGCGAAGCCGAGGCGCTCGCCCCGGGGCACGCCGCGGTGCTGATCGGCCTCTATCGCTTTTATTTCTACAAGGGGCGACTTGTGGAGGCGCTCGAAGTGGCGAAGCAATGCTTGGAGAAAGCGGCCCGCGAAAATAATCTTGCCCCGCGCTGGCAGGACGTGAGCGCGGGCGATGCCGAGTTCGGTCGCTACGACGCCATGCTGCCCCGCTTTTATCTGTTCACCCTGAAGGGCTACGCCTACCTCCAGATGCGCCTTGGGGCGCTGGAAGAGGGACGCGCCGTCGTCACCAAGCTGATCCAGCTGGACCCCAGCGACAAAATCGGCGCGAAGGTATTGCTCGACGTTCTCGAACGCATTGGGCAAGACGATGATGGATGAAATCGACGAAGCCTGCGATTGGCAGGGTAACGAAATAGATTGCGCCAACTGTGCGCACCAGGATCTGCTCGAGGCCGGCCTCTGCCGGCTGAAGCATGCCTGCGTGCACGACCGCTATGCCCGGCGCATCGACCGTTTCTTCAATTGGAATCCCGGGCTCTCCAACGGCTATATCGCCCATCCCCACTTTGAAGTGCGGGCGATTTCGGCAAAGCACGCAAGCCCCTTCGTGCTGCAGCCCCTGCTGGACGATCCGGAGGAAACCGTGCGCTGGAACGCGGCGCGGCGGCTGCCGAAGCGGCTGATCCTGCGCCTGCGGCACGATCCGCATCGCGAGGTGCGCATCCGCATCGTCTCGCTGCTCGACGATGCGGAGCTGATCCCCATGATGGCGGATCCGGATTATTACGTCCGCCTCGTCATCGCCCGGCGCGTCGCGGCACCGCTGCTGGCGCGGATGATCGCGGACCCGGAGGTCGAGGTCCGCAAGATCGTGGCGCAGCGCTTGCCGCGCGATTGGCTGCTGCAGATGGTGGATGATGCCGACGCGGCGGTGCGGCTGGAGGTCGCCCAGCGCCTCTCGCCCGACCTGCTGGCGCGCCTGCGGCACGATCCGGACTGGCGCGTGCGCTACGAGGTGGCGCGCCAGATCGCGGTTGAAGACATCGCCGAGCTGGCGGACGACGCAGACACGTTTGTCCAAGACATGGCGCGTTCCCGGACGATGCAGAGCCAAGGACGATCAATGGAGTACCCGCGATGAGCAATATTGTTCGCGACAGCGACGTCGTCGAGATCACCGCTCCTCCCTATTTTTCCTTCGGTGAAAAGGTGAAAGCGAAGCGCACCATTCGCAACGACGGCACTTATGCCGGAAAAGAGATCGGCGACATTCTCGCGAAGAAAGGGGAGGAGGGCTACGTGGTCAGCATCGGCACGTTCCTCCAGCAATTCTACATCTACGGCGTCGAGTTCATGGAGAGCGGAAATCGCGTCGGCATGAAGAAGAAGGAGCTGGAGCCGGTTCTTTCCCGCGACGACATGGCGGACATTCCCCTGCCCGGAGGACCCATAGCGTGATTGAACCCAGGCTTCCGAAATACCAATGGGGACAGCGCGTGAAGGCCACCATCGACCTTCACAACGACGGATCGTTTCCATCAGCGCCCTTGGAAGCGCTCCTGGTGGCCACCGGTGCCACCGGCGAGATTGTCCAAGTCGGCACACACACTGAAGCGAACATGCCAATCTATCTCGTCGAATTCGGCGAGCATCTGGTGATCGGGTGTTTGGAAGAAGAGATCGTTCCGCTCTAGAGCATGAGCTGGGCCATGAATTCGGCGACCCTGGGATACCGTTCGGCGCGCATGTCGGCTCATCCGAATGAGCTGGACCGACGCCGCATCGTGCGCGGTCTGAAGGCCCGTCGGCGCTACCGTTATGTGGAACCGAGCGTGGTGGATGTGGATGGGGGCTATCGCATCGCGAGCCCCTGCTGCTCGAGAAACATCGACGCCGAGGGCGGGATCATAGACGTCGCCCTTCTCCTGTTCGAACCGGAAAACGAGATTTGGCGGCTGTTTTGGAAGAACCACAAGACCGGAACATGGGAGCTTCATAGCGTTCATGTTCGGTTGGCTTCGATCCTCGAACAGCTGAACATGGATGATGAGCGCACATTCTGGCAATGATCTTGCATAGATAAGATTGTCAGATCTCGAACACAGGATCGCGCACATGGCATTGAAAGCGGACGACTTGACACAGATCGACCAGATACTTTCTGCCGTAGATGCGGACGCCAGTATATTTGCGGATTTGCGCAAGCGGTTTCCCCATTTGTCCTGGTCCCGCTGCGACGCGTCGGATGTGACCGAAACACCGTTTCGCATTTACCCAAGGTTCGAGGTCCACCTGCTGGATGCCGCGGACCATTGCGTGCTGATCACGTCGGATCCTGAGCGCGCCACCGGCCTGGTGCTCGCAGCCCGGAAGACAACGCCATGAACGAGGCTGCCCTTTCCGAAGATCTCGACGACCTCGACGCGGCCGGCGACGATGAGACCGAACTCATTCCGCTCTCCGATCCGGACATCACGCTGGCCGAGATCGAGGCGGTGGACAACGCCATGCGGGCGCCGCGGCTTTCCGCCGGGCCGGGCGTGGCTGCGTTTGAAGACGCATTCGCCAGCTACCTCGGCCGCAAATATGCGGTCGCGGTGCCGAGTGGCACGATCGGCCTGCTGCTGGCGCTGAAGGCCCTCGGCGTAGGGCCCGGCGCCGAGGTGATCGCCTCATCCTATTCCTTCCGCGAGACGGCGCATGCGATCAGCCTCGCGGGCGCCCGCCCGGTGTTCGCCGACATCGATTACTGGGCCGGAACGCTCGCGCCGGAAAAGGCCGAGGCGAAGATCACCCCACAGACGCGCGCCATCATCGCTGCCAACACCAACGGACACCCAGCCGCGTGGGAAGGCCTGCGCGCACTTGCGGAGCGCCATGGCCTCGCCTTGCTGGAGGATTCCACCGAGGCCATCGGCTCGCGTTATCAGGGCCAGCCGGTCGGCACCTTCGGCGACATGTCGGTGTTCGATTTCTCCCAACCCTCGGCTCTCACTTGCGGCGAGGGCGGGATGCTTGTCACCGATGACATCGACCTTGCGGTCACCGTGCGCCGGCATCGCGCGCACGGGCTAGAGGAGCGAGGCTCGGTGGTGGTCGGCGGCTCGGCGCCTTATCAGGCGAACATGAGCGATATTTCGGCCGCTCTTGGCCTCGCGCAGTTGAAGCGCATTGATGAGATCTTGGAACGGCGGCGACTCATCGAGCATCTGTACTACAAGCACGTCGCATCGTTCGAAGGCATCAAGGATCCTTATGTCGGGCCGGATGTCTCCGAGGTGAACTGGTTTCTCTATCTCGTCCATCTCGGCAATCGCTTTTCCCGCTCCAGCCGCGATGCCATCGTCGAAGACCTTCGGGTGGAAGATGTGGAGGCCGCCGGATACTGCAATCCGCTGCACCTCCAGCGACACTATCTCGATATGGGATATCGCCGGGGCGACCTGCTGGTGACCGAGAAGCTCGCCGACCGGGCCGTCGCCCTTCCGTTCCATACCCATCTCACGGAAGACCAGATCGAGTTCATCGTCGCGACGATGAAAGACGCATCCATCAATGTCGGCGCCGGAGCGGCGATTTACTGACAATGGGATGAGATCATCGCTTCAACATCCTTCAGTCTAAGTTTAGGAGACGAAAATGACCACACTTACCGTTATGCCCTCCGGAAAATCCTTCGATGTGGCCGAGGGCACCAGCCTGCTGGCGGCGCTGCTCGGCGCGGAGATCGGCATCGCGCACAAATGCGAAGGAAAGGCAAGCTGCGGCAGCTGCCACATCTTCGTGCTGGAAGGCCGTAAGGGTCTCTCCAAGGTCGCTCGCGAGGAGAATGAGAAGCTCGATACCATCGTCGGTGTGAGCTCCAAGTCGCGCCTCGCCTGCCAGGCGAAGGTGCTGGGCACCGAAAACATCAAGATCGAGTTGCTCGGCTTCGCGTCTTGAGCGGCAGGGAGGATGAAATGGAAACCATCATGATCCATGCCCGCTTCGCGCCGGATGGTTCGGTCGTCGAGATCAGCGAACGTCCGGTCGGCCTCACCCCGCAGGATTGGTTCAACCTGCTGAGCGACCGCGAAGGCGACGTGTACCAGGCGTTCTCCGGTGGGCGCGGCGTGTTCCGCATCGAGAAGACGAAGCTCGAGGCTCTCAAAACCGAAGCCGTTTCAAGCGCAGCGTGAGGACCAGGGGGGCCAGGTCCCCGCCTGCGATAGTCCCCCACCCTACGATAAAGGCTGGTCCCGTCAGGGATCAGCCTTCGCATGAGAGAGTATAGTCAGCGCGGACGAGGAAGAGCGGGCGGCCGCGCACAGCGGGCGGGATCACCGCCTCATTTGAGAAACTGGCCTTGGAACAGGGCCAGTTTTTCCGCCGTATCAAGACCGCTCTGCACCGGCCAGCGATGGTCGAAGAAAAAGGTCTTCACATCGCGGGTCATGTCCTTCCCGTGGATGTACCACCGCTCAACTCCATCCGGCCCGATGATTGCCGGGCCGTCCGCACGGTGCACCACGTCGCCATCGAGCCAAAGCTTTGTATCGCCGTAGAGATAGATTCCGGCCTTGCGCGACATGTCGTCCTGATTGCGCTCTTCCACGACAAACATCTGGCTCATGACGATCCCTTAAAGCGTTGCGTGCGCCAGCTGTTCGCGATGCAAGATCCATGCGCGGCTCACACAACGTCCAGGCTCATATCCTGTCCCAGCACTGCGGTGTTGTAGCCCTCTTCCCGCAGCACGCGCTGCACGGCGGGCCTGGCGAGCATCCGGCGGTAATGGGCGAGGAGGTTTTTCGGCAGGGTGATGCCGGTCTTCTCGGCCCAGAATTCCACATAGAACAGCACTGGATCGGCGGCGGAGAAGGCTCCCGCGAGGTAGGGGCCGGAGCCGATCGCAGCGTCCAGCACCTCGAAGCCTTTGCGCACAATATCCCGCCCGAGTTGGCGCACACGCTCGTGGTCCGCCATATCCGACGCGAAAGTGGAGGTCGCGAAGATGCGCGCGAAGCCCTGGCCGTGGACCGTTCCCACCACATAGGCCATAGCTTCCAACAGCCGTGTCTGAAGCTCCACCTCCTCCGGCCAGAGTTTTGCGCGCGGCCGGCTGCGTGCAAGCCAATAAGCGATGGCCTGGACCTCGGTGAGCGCCGAGCCGTCCGCGCGCACCAGGGTCGGAATCGTCGATTTCGGGTTGATCGCGACATAGTCCGGCTTGAAATGGTCTCCAGCGGGCAGGTTCACGACCGTGACCTCGAACACCTCCTCCAGTTCCTCCAGCAGGATATGAATGCCCGTGGAGCAGGATCCCGGCGTCATATAGAACTTCATCAGAGCCATGGTTCATCCTCGCATGTCGGGAAACCACCAGGACGCATGCCCGCCGGCCTCTCGCGGCATGCTTCATGCAAATCTCGGGGCATCCTCCGTACAGAAGCCAATTCTGCCGGAAGTCCGACCGGGAGCGTCGCGTTTGCGACAGAGACGATCATGGCCCTCGATCTGAAAACACCCTGGACCACGGCGGATGTCAGCGCCCTGCTGGCTTCCGTCGCCGATGACCGCAGCTGGCGGCTGGAGGTCTCCTCCGAAGGCATAGCGCGGCTCAACGATCTCACCGTGGTGCCGACTGCCGATTATGAAGATGGGTTGCACTGCTTCTTCGAGATCTGGGACGAAGGCACTGATTTCGTCGGGCCCGGCGCGGCGTCCGACACCGCCTTGTGTCGCAAGCTGGAGCGGCTGCTGCGCGAGAATTATCCAGTGCTTCAGGGAGCGCGGACCCTGTCCGCGATCTGATGCACGGCGTTCCACGGCGACGCCGTGGTGGAGAGAAGCAAGGGCTTGCCGATGTCTCCGGGGGAAATCCAGGTTTTCGTCATTTGCCCGGCGTCGAGCATCGCGCCCGGCGGGGTGAAATCGTTTCGCCTGTCTCGTGTCGTCGAAACCGGGGAGAACCGCGAGACGCGTCCGTTCCCCATCTTCATCGTGCGCACGCTGACCAACGATTATTTCGGCTATTCCAACGTTTGCCCGCATGAGGGCCGCTGGCTGAATATCGGCTCAGGCGAATTCTTCACGCCCGACGGGGAATTCCTGCGATGCGGGCGGCACGGCGCGACCTTTGAAATCGATACCGGTGTCTGCGTGAAGGGGCCCTGCAAAGGCCAGAATCTGGAGCCTCTCGCCCTCGCCGTGGTCGATGGGGAGGTGTGCATTTGCGGCATCGATCTGGTGGAGGACGACGGCTTTCCCGATCCCTTCAGCGACCTCGATGAAACCATGGAAATCATGATCCACCCGGAATGACGGGTGACGGGAGAACACGCGCATGGCGGAGCCGGCCGAAGAGCATTGCCGCTTCTTTGTCTCCTATACCGGGGTGAAACTGCCCTTCACCCTGGTCAACGCAATTGAGGCGAATGCGCTGTCCAACCGCAACACGTTCATCCGCGCCTATTTCGATGGTTTGGGCGTGCTGCGCGGCTTCGACAAGGTTGTTTACGGCGAGGTGGAGCTCTCCCATCGCTACGCCTACCACCCGAACGGCCAGTTGAAGCGCGCCGAGATCGTGATGCTGGACGAGGAGCCGGCGGCCCTGAGCTTCGACGAAGCCGGCACACCGCGCCCCGAGGCAAACTCGGCCGTTGAAAACGAGGGATGCGGATCATCATGACTGTCGCACAATTGCTCGATGCACTCATGCAGATGCCGCGGGACGCCGTGGTGCTGATGGAAACCGACGGCGGCCTCTCGCGCGTCGACGCGCTGGATTTCGTGGAAGACCATGGCCCAGGCGCTCCGGCGGAGGTCATCCTGCTTCCGAGCATGGATGAATAGAAGCAAGCTTTGTCGCATTCGCGATGAGACGCGACGCGGTGCTGTCGGATTTCCTTCGCAACTAGGCCCGAGCGCTTGATGAAACCGGCTGGGCGTCGGCGCTTTTCTGAAGACCCTATAGATGGCGAGCAAATTGCTTTGCCCCGACCAGCGAAGATCTGCAGCATGGGAAGCGGCGCGGCCATGAACAATCTGTCGGGCGAGACCAGTCCTTACCTGCTCCAGCACAAGGACAATCCGGTCCACTGGCAGGTGTGGGGCGAAGAGGCGCTTGGCGCCGCACAGGCGGCCGACAAGCCTATCCTGCTCTCCATCGGCTATGCCGCATGCCATTGGTGCCACGTCATGGCGGCGGAAAGCTTCGAGAATGCCGAGACCGCCGCCCTGATGAACGATTTGTTCGTTCCCATCAAGGTGGACCGGGAGGAGCGGCCGGACCTCGACCTCATCTATCAGAACGCGCTGACCCTGCTCGGCCAGCGGGGCGGCTGGCCGCTGACCATGTTCTTGACCCCGCAGGGCGAGCCGTTCTGGGGTGGCACCTATTATCCGCCTGAAGGCCGCTATGGCCGCCCGGCGTTTCGCGACATGCTCAGCCGCGCGGCGCGGGTCTATCGCGACCAGAAGGACACGGTTACGAAGAACACGACGGTGCTGCGGGAGGGCCTTGCCCGCCTGTCGGAGCCGCCGCCGGACAATCTGCTTACCCCCGACATATTGGACGAGATCTGCCTCAAATTCTCGGACCTGATCGACGAGGTGGACGGCGGCATCGGGCAGGCGCCGAAATTCCCCCAATCGCCCGTGCTCGCGCTTCTGTGGCGCGGCTACAAGCGCACCGGCAAGGCCAAGCTACGCGATGGCGTGCTGCTGACGCTGGATCGCATGTCGCAAGGCGGCATCTATGACCATCTCGGCGGCGGCTATTCGCGCTATTCCACCGACAATGCCTGGCTGGTCCCGCATTTCGAAAAGATGCTGTACGACAACGCCCAATTGGTCGAGCTGCTGACCTGGGCCTGGCAGGAAACGCGCAATCCCCTCTATGCCGCGCGCATCGCGGAGACCGCTTCCTGGATGTTGCGCGAGATGCGCGTGGAGGGCGGTGGGTTCGCGGCCGCGCTCGATGCGGACAGCGAGCATGAGGAAGGCAAGTTTTACGTCTGGACGGCCGCGGAAGTCGAAGCTGTTCTCGGCGGCGAGGCCGCGCTGTTCAAGGCCCACTACGACGTGCACCGGATCGGCAATTGGGAGGGGCGCAGCATCCTCAACCGGTCCGAAAAGCCGGACCTTGCCGATGCCGCCGTCGAATCCCGACTCGCCGCAGCGCGCGAAAAGCTGCTTGAGGTGCGCGGTGCGCGCGTGCGGCCGGGGCGCGATCATAAGGTTCTGGCCGATTGGAACGGCCTTGCCATCAGCGCGCTCTGCCTTGCCGGCGGCGCGTTCGGGCGGGAAGACTGGATCGACGCGGCCAAACAGGCCTTCGCCTTCATTCTCGCGCAGATGACCGACGCGCACGGCCGCCTGCACCATTCCTGGTGTGAGGGGCGAACCCATTTCGGCCTGCTGGATGACTATGCCGCCATGAGCCGCGCCGCACTGGCTCTGTATCAGGCCTGCGGCGATAGCTATTACCTCGCCTGTGCGGAGACGTGGGCGGCCCTCTTGGAGGCCCATTTCAGCGATGCGGAGCGGGGTGGCTATTTCCTTACGGCCGACGACGCGCCGGGTCTCATCACCCGCATCCGCAACGCCTTCGACCATGCGACGCCCTCCGGCAACGCGATGATGGTGGAGGTGTTCTCGATCCTCTTCCTGTTGACCGGAAAGATGGAGTATCGCACCCGTGCGGAACGGCAGATCGGCGCGTTCGCCGGCGAGGTCGCGCGCAATGCGATACCGCTCGCGGCCTTTCTGAGCGGCCTCGATGCCTTCGCCAACAGCGTGCAGATCATCATCCGCGCCGGCAGCGGCCTGGATGAGCTGCGGCACGCCGTGGAGACGTGCTGCATTCCCAACCGGGTGCTGCGGGTGCTCGGCGCCGCGGAGCAACCCCCGCCGGGTCATCCCGCCCACGGTAAGGAAAGCGTTTCAGGCAAGGCGACCGCCTATGTCTGCATCGGGGAGACCTGCTCGTTGCCAGTCACAGACCCGGAACTCTTGCAACTCGCCCTTTCGGGCCGGCAGGCCCCGCCGGTGGGCCAAAATCTGGAGGTAAGCCATGTCTGACGTGGCAGTCCAAATTTCCATGTTCGAGCGCCTCGGCGGAGCGGTCACCATCGACCGTCTGGTGGAGGCCTTCTATCGCCGCATGGATACGCTGGAACAGGCCCGGGACATCCGCGCCATGCATGCGTCAGACCTTTCGGCCACCAAGAATGTCCTGAAGCGCTATCTGTGCGAATGGACCGGGGGACCGAAGCTCTATTCGGTGGAGAAGGGTCATCCGCGCCTGCGCCAGCGCCACATGGGCTTCAAGATCGGCAATGCGGAACGCGACGCGTGGCTTGTGTGCATGCGCGGCGCGCTGGAGGAGACGGTGGACGACGAAGCGGCCCGCCGGGAGATCGACGAAGCCCTGACCAAGCTCGCCGACTGGATGCGCAATCAGGCCGACAATCCTCACGATTCCGGCCAAGCCCGCCCATAAACGCCCGGCCGTGCCTTACAACGGCACGCCGAAGAATTCTTCGTCCGCGCCTCCCCAAGCCTTGTGCAGCGCCAGCGCATTGTGCCAGCGCGCGAGCTCCGCTTCGTCGGCGGAGCGGTGGGTGATCTTGCCGTCAGGCCGTTCCGCCAGCAGATAGACCTTGCCGTTGCGCAGGAAGCGCTGGAGATCCTTGGTATCGACAGGCCGCACGACACAACGCGGCGCCTCGTCGATGAGGATGGTGGTCGGCATCATGTCACGTCTCCCGTCATGTCATGTTTCCGTCAGGCGCCCCGCATCCGTGGCGGCGGGTCAGAACCCCTCGTCCCGCTGGCCCCAGGGATGCGATCCGGGCACCAGTTCCGCCTTGATCCCGGCTTTCGCGATATCGGCGAGGGTGCGATAGAAAGTGGCCTCGTGGATCAGCGTGCCGCCCTTGGTGGTGATCGCCACATAGCGCGCCACCGGATCGCTTTCGCAGATGTAGCCGCCGCCCGGATCGCGCGTTTCGCGCACATTGCCGTTCCAGTCCACGAAGAAGCCCTCAAGCGACATGTGTTCCTCCAGTAAGATAAATTCCGGTTTCCCGGCGCCGCTAAAATTCCGCGTCCGCATCCGCGCCGGCGATCTGCTTCAAGGCGGTTTCAACGATGTCACGGCAGGCGAGCAGGCGCAGATATTCGCTTTTCTCGATCGTCACCGACTCTGCGGTGTTCGGCCCATCCTCGCTCGGCTCGTCCCCATCAGGACGGGCCGCTAACGCGGCCTCGAACAGCACCTTTTCGAGCTGATAGATCCGCTCGCTGGCCCGTTCGAGATACGGCACGGGATTGGCGCGGACATTGGCCTCGTGCAGGGCGGACAGGCTCAGCAGGGTGCGCAGGCGGCGGGCCGCCTGGCGCTTCTCCACTCCGAAATCAGCCTTGATGATGCTCATCATCACCTCCGCGACGCGCGCCCCTGGCCCCTCAATCCAGCGGCGGGCCGAGATCGTCGTCGGCGCTCTTCTTGGTCTTCTTCTTTTCCACCTTGGCTTGCGCATACATGCCCGAATTCTTCAGGGCGATGGGCGCCTGACCTTCGACGAATTGGGAAATCCAGAACAAGGTCCGCTCCAGCGCCTGACCCGCCGAGGCCGCGTGATAGCTGCCCCGCTCGTCGCAATTGAAGCCGTGGGTCGCGCCCGGATAGGTGAATGCGCTGACATTGGGATGGGAGGCGCGGAACTGCTCCACCTGCGCGATCGGGATCAGCGGATCATTCTCGGCGAAGTGCAGGAGCATCGGCACCTTGCGCTTCTCGCCCTGGGTTTCCACGATGCCGGGGCCATAATAGGAGACCACGCAGGCGATACCCGAAACCGCATTCGCGGCCGCATAGGCGATGTTGCCACCGCAGGAATAGCCGACGATCGCGACCTTTCCGGCCTCCTTCACGGCATCGACGCTTGCCTGGATGTCGGCGAGCGCTTTGGCATCGTCCAATTGCTCCAGCAATGCAAGGCCTGCGGAAAAGCCTTCCTCGTCATAGCTCAACGCCACGCCGGTCTGGACGCGGTCGAACAGCGATGGCGCAATGGCGACATAGCCCTTCGCGGCGAAGTCGTCGGCCAGTTTCCGGATGTGCGGATTGACCCCGAACAATTCATGCAGAATGACGACGGCGCCCTTGGGCTCGTCCACGGGATCGGCGCGATAGGCCGAAAAGGCGTGTCCATCGGAAGCAACAAGCTCGATCATGGCATCCTCAATTCCTGCCCATCACAGCTTTCGCGCGGGGCATTGCGTGCTTGATCCGCCCAGCCTCGATCATTCGGACGGCGGATTAGGTGCCAGGCTCTCGCCTAGAAATTTAATTCTTGTTTCTTAGATGATCCAGGGCGCGCTAAAGCAACCCCAGCTCCAGTTGCACGTCTTCCGACATGCGCGAATTATCCCAGGGCGGATCGAACACGAGCTTGATCGTCGCCCCGGAAATGCCCTCGACGCCGACCACAGCCTTTTCCACCCAGCTCAGCAATTCGCCGGCCACCGGGCAGCCTGGGGCCGTCAGGGTCATGTCGATCTCCACATGACCGCCCGGTAAGACGTCGATACGATAGATCAGCCCGAGATCGTAGACGTTCACGGGGATTTCCGGATCGTGCACGGTGCGGATGGCGGCGATGATCGCCTCCATCAGGGCTTCGTCCGGGCCAGGCGCGGCTCCTGCCGCGTTCATCACATGCGGTGCGTCGTGATTATCGAGATGTGTCATCTGCCTGCCACCCCCTCGCAAACCGATCGCCCTGTTGGATTTGTGACCTTGGCGGCAATGCGACATGGCGGTGAACCGACACGACGGGGACGCGGCGCCAGCACATCAAGGCCGTCTTCCGGTCTCCGGAGCGTATTCGCCGATGTTTTGAAGAAGTCCACCAAGCTCATCACGAATTCGGTTCCGATCCATGCCCGCCGAAGCAGGGCTGCAGCAAGTACCGTGCAAACGTGGTGCCATCGCGCCCTAGGCGATGCCTTGCGCGAGCGCCTCGATCACCGTCCAGCCGACGGCTCCCGTCGGATCCAATTGACGCAAAGCGGCCAGGATTTCCTCGGTGCACTCCGGCTCGTTCCGGCGCAAATGGATGAAGCCGAGCGCCTTCAGCGTATAGAGCGCAAACCGGCCCGCGCCCTCTGGCAGGTTCTGTTCCGGCCGCCAGCGGCGCCAGTCCGCGTCCCAGCCGGCCTGCCGCGCCGCCTCGCGCAAGCCGCTCTCGGCCACCGCCTGGGCCTCGTCCAGGTTTCCTTGATAGGTGTGGATCTTGTAGAGACAGAAATAGATCGGCAATTCGCCCGGCGCCGCCGCGAGCGCTTCGCGGAACAAGCCATCGGCGCGCGCATGATCCTGTCGATAGGCGGCCACGCCCTGCTGGAGCAGGGCATTGATCTCCGCCGGCAGGTCGCCGAAATTGATGGGGTCGCGGTCTGGGAAAAGCTCAATCATCGGCGGCTCGCTCAAGCGGGCGGGCCGGGTCACCCCAGCCAAGCCCGCGCAGGTTCGCTTCTTCCAAGCAAGAGCCGGGCCGCTAGAGATCCGCGCCAGCGCTCGATTTGAAGGCGGTTCCCCCCTGTCGGCAATGCGACATGGACGGACATTCTGTCCGCGGTGCGCCCACGCGTGCCTCGCTAATTCGAACGTAAATCCAGAATTTGCGGGCGCGCTTCACGTTTTGCGCGGGTGGTTTGAACCTTGCAGAGGCAAGACTGTGACATCTGGAGAGCGACGACGATGGCAATGGTCGGGTCCGACATCGAGCGCCTCATCAAGGAGGCATTTCCCGAAGCGCAGGTCATCATCGTGGACCTCGCGGGCGACGGCGATCATTTCGCCGCCCGCGTCACGAGCGAGACCTTCCGGGGCAAGAGCCGGGTGCAGCAGCACAAGATGGTCTACGACGCGCTTCAGGGGCACATGGGCGGAACGCTGCACGCCCTCGCCCTCGAAACCATCGTGCCCGCCTGACCCAGCTGCGGCGAGCGGTTCAATTCATCTGATCGAAGGGGATAAACTGATGGCAAATTCCACCTCAGAGCGCATCGCCGGCATCGTTGCCGCCAATGATGTCGTGCTTTTCATGAAGGGCATTCCGGCAGCGCCGCAATGCGGCTTCTCGGCCACCGTGGTGCAGATCCTCTCGCGGCTTGAAGTGCCGTTCGAGAGCGTGGACGTGCTCGCGGATTTCGAGATCCGCGAAGGCATCAAAGCCTTCTCCAACTGGCCGACGATCCCGCAGCTCTACGTCAAGGGCGAGTTCATCGGCGGGTGCGACATCGTCCGCGAGATGTTCCAGGCCGGCGAACTCTCCACGGTGCTGGCTGAAAAGGGGGTCGCCGTCGGCGCACTCTGAGGGCATGCGGGTCTGCGTCCCGCGGTGTTCACGCGGCGGGGCGCAAACCCGCTTCTGAGACTCACGCCTCCGCAGCCTGCGTTCGGCCGGCCCGGCGCAGCAGCGTGAGGCATTCGACATTTCCCGCAAGGTCGAGCGCGGTGAAGCCGTCCAGGGTCTCGGGGCGGATATCGGCGCCGCGCTCCAACAGGCGGGCCACCACGTCGGCGAGGCCAGCGGAGGAGGCATACATCAGCGCGGTCGCGCCATTGTCGTTGGTGGTGTCGAGGTCGATCCCGCACTCCACCAGCAGGTCGATCATCTCGAAATGCCGGCCGACGCAGGCGAGCCACAGGGCGGTGTTGCCGTCCGCGTTGCGGGTATTGAGCCGCGCCCCCGCCGCCACCAGCTCCCGTGCTACGGCCAGTGCGCCGATGTGGGCCGCGCGCATGAGTGGCGTCGTGCCGTTGGCGATGGTGCCCTCCACCGCACCGGATGCAAATCCCTGCGCCAGAAGCCAGGTGTCCACCTCCGGCGGAAGCTCTTTCGCGGCAGGCGAACGCTGCCGCCACGCCGCAAATCCCCCGTCGAGGCTATAGACCTGCGAGAAGCCGAAATCAGAGAAGGCCTGCGCGTATTCCTGGCTGGCGTTACCGTGATAGCAATAGATCAGGATCGCCTGATCCTTCGGCGTCCCCGCGAGGGTCGGTCCGAGATTTGAAAACGAAACCCGCACCGCCCCTGCGATCCGATCCTCCGCAAAGGAGGATGGATCGCGCGTATCGAGGATGAGCGGATCGCCGCCCAACAAGACCTCGGCCTCGGCGACGCCGATGCGGCGGAATGGAACGCGCTGTCGCATATCTATCCTCGCGCAGGAAAAGGCGGCCGCCCCTCATAGGCGGGCAAGGTGGCGATGCGGTCGTCGGTGAGCGGTCGGCCGACCGTGAAATGGTAGAGCGTCTGGAATTCCAGCGTGGTCAGGCCCAGCAATTCGTGCAGCGCATCGTCGAAGAAGCAGCCGATGCCGGTGCCCCGCAGCCCTGCGACTTCCGCCTCCAGATATAGGACATGGCCCAGCAGGCCCGCTTCCCAGTGCAGCTGGCGATATTGCGACGGGTCGGTTCGTACCGCGCCCTCGAATTCCGCCAGCATGCTCATGGCGAAACAGCCATCGCTGGCGATGGCCTGGTGGCAGCTCACGGTGCGCGCCACGCCCCGGCAATCGCTGTGCACGAGGCGCACCAGCGGCAGATGAGCGGGTGCGCCTTCAACCGGCTCCCAGACGAAATCCGCGCGCAACGCCGCCCGCAACGCCCGGCCGGCCGCCTCTGAGCGCGGCAGCGCATAAAGACCCGGCACAAGTCCTTCCACGCGGTGAACGAACAGGACGGGATGGAGGGCCGGGGCGCGCTGCCAGAGATCCCACGGCGCCACGGCGCGTGGCATCACCGCGTCCAGCATCCTGAAGAAGACAGCACGCGGCATTTCAAATCGGCTGTCGAAGCGCTGGGCACTGCGCCGCCCCAGCAGGATCTCGGCCGCCGGGGCGTCGCCGGGGCCCGTCAGGTGTGGAAGCGGCGGCAGGGCAGCGGGCACGGGCCGCATCGCCGTCGCCCGTGTTGCCCGGCTCGCCTCGGCGATGATGGGCCAGCGATAGAGCGGGCGCGGATCCAGCACGCTGGCGTGGCCCGCCCAGTCTCCCCCCACAAGCGGGCGGTCGCTGAAGGCATCGGCATCGAAGCCGCTTGGCCACGGGCCTGGCTCGATCGCGACCAGCACGTCCGCATCTTCCTGTTCCGCTCCGGAAAAATCGGACGCGCGATCAAGCCCCATCACAGCGCTGAGCGTCGCGGCATCGCGGCCTTCCAGAACGCGGGCGCTCCAGCCCAGCGCGCCCGCCGCATAGCGCAGCGCGCCAAGGGCGTGGCCGATGTCGAGCTGGCAATAGCGGAAGGCGCGCTCGCCATATTTCCACGCCTCGCGCCAGTGCACCGAACTAAGGCCGATCCAGAGGCGGGCGGGGTTGCCCGGCTGAGCCGGCGCACGGCAGCGCTGCTCCAGCGCATGGTCGCGGCTGACATAATGGTGCAGCCCGTCGGCGAGGCCCGCCACATGGGCGGTCAGCGCATAGACTTCGGTCGGGTGGAGATTGCCGCTGGAGGGATTGCAGCGCAGCGCCCAGCGGTCCGGCCCGAACACCTTCCAGGCCGCAAGCCCGAACGACAATTCCAGCAGCAGCGCGACGCTTTCCAGATTCAGCGCGGCGGGGCGCGGCGGAGCCTCAAATATCTGGGAAAAGCGTGTTTCCAGCCGGTGCGCGGCGAGCGGCAGGCCAACGCGGGGAGCGCCCACGAACACCCGGAAAGGATCGGGCTGCGAGTCCCAATCCAGCGTCTCCGGCCCCGGCGCGTAGCGCGCCAGCGTATGCTTGGTGCGCGCATGATAGGCCAGGATCGTCTCGACCGGGCTCAGTGTATCGAGGGCGGCGATCGTCATGGCCGGACGGCCGGCGGCACGGGCACGGCGGGCTCGGGGCAGCCGGCGGGAACGTCCGGCCGCGTGCAGCCCTGCACCGCCTTGAGCGCATCCGCGTCGCGCAGCCAGGAGGTGACGGGCTCGCGATCGAAACCCGCGCAGCGCTCATCGCCGCGCTCCACCAGGGGACGGCGGATCAGCAGCGGGTCGGCCATCATCAGCGCGAGTGCGGACGCCGCGTCCAGCCGGTCGGGCACGATCTCGCCGGACTTCACCCGCGGCGCGGCCGGATTGAACCAGCTTGCGACCGGCGTGGTGCCGAAGAAGCCCAGCAGCCGTTCGCGCGTCCAGGGTTCGGTCAACAGGTTGCGCGCGTCGACGAGATAGCCGGCGCGCTCCAGCATCGCCATCTGGCGGGCATTGGTGCCGCAGCCGGGCTTTTGAAAAAACACGATCGCGGTCAACACCGTCCCCTATCGCATGAAGCCGAGCTGCACGATGGGCTGCGCCCCGCCCCGCCCGAGGATCGTGTCCACCTTCTTGCGGACCGCCTCCAGGGTCAGCGGCTTCACCAGCGCGCCATGGGCGCCGGCCTTGATGCCGTCCACCGCCGTGGCCTCCTGGGCCTTTTCGCATACGATGAGAATGCGCACGCCGGGGAATTTGGCATTGAGATCGCTCACCAGGTTGGTTCCCCGTTCGCTGAGGAAGGACACCCCCAGCAACACCACGTCCGGCTTCAGCCAGCCGACGCCTTTCTCATAGGCTTCTTCAGGGGTGGCGAGTTCATGCGTCTCGATTTCATCGTGCAGCATGAATTGCAGGGCGGCGCGCGTAATTTCATCTTGATCGACAACGAACACGCGCCGCTGATCCACGGCTTTTGATGTTTCGACACCAATCTGCATGTCACCCTCGCTGGCGTGTCGCGGCACATCTTCGCGCCCGCGCTCTGCACCTGTCTAAGCAAGTTCCGTTCCGACCGCGCGACACCAGTATCCGCGCGGGTTGGCGCAGGTTTGTCAGAGCCGTGCACGTTCTCGCTCTTGTTTCCTTTATGACAGCGCAGCGCGCGCTGTCCGATTCAGGACACAAGGGCCGACAAGAAAACCGGCTTATTTTTCATTTATAAATCAGAGAATTACTGAATATCGCGATCTGGCACGCGGTTTGCTGAAGAATTCCTGCACGGCGAGTGAGGGCTGAGTGCACGCAGACGCGACGACGAGCGATGCGCTCCTTCCCGTAACCGGCGAGCCTGTTTGTGAGCGAGGAACATTCACGCCCCGCGCGTGGTGGTCATTGGCAATCGGTTCGAAGGAAACCAATCATGTCGTCACTACGACAAATCGCATTTTACGGTAAGGGAGGGATCGGCAAGTCGACGACCTCCCAGAATACGCTCGCGGCGCTGGCCGAGATGGGGCACAAGATCCTCATCGTCGGCTGCGATCCCAAGGCGGATTCCACGCGTCTGATCCTGCACGCCAAGGCGCAGGACACCATCCTCAGCCTGGCGGCCGCGGCCGGCAGCGTCGAGGACCTGGAACTCGAAGAAGTGATGAAGGTCGGCTACCGCGACATCCGGTGCGTGGAATCCGGCGGTCCCGAGCCCGGCGTCGGCTGCGCCGGCCGCGGCGTCATCACCTCCATCAACTTCCTGGAGGAGAACGGCGCCTACGAGGACATCGACTACGTCTCCTACGACGTGCTCGGCGACGTGGTGTGCGGCGGCTTCGCCATGCCCATCCGCGAGAACAAGGCGCAGGAAATCTACATCGTCATGTCCGGCGAGATGATGGCCATGTATGCGGCCAACAACATCTCCAAGGGCATTCTCAAATACGCCAATTCCGGCGGCGTGCGGTTGGGCGGGCTCGTCTGCAACGAGCGCCAGACCGACAAGGAGCTGGAACTGGCGGAAGCCATGGCGAAGAAGCTCGGCACGCAGCTGATCTACTTCGTGCCGCGCGACAACATCGTGCAGCACGCCGAGCTGCGCCGCATGACCGTGCTCGAATACGCTCCCGACTCGGTTCAGGCGGGCCATTATCGCTCGCTGGCGAACAAGATCCATGCGAACGGCGGCAAGGGCATCATCCCAACCCCGATCACCATGGACGAGCTGGAAGACATGCTCATGGAGCACGGCATCATGAAGGCCGTGGACGAGAGCGTCGTCGGCAAGACCGCCGCCGAACTCGCAGCAATGTCCGCCTGAGGCAAGCAAGCATCACGAAGACGACGCCGGCCGAGCGCCGGCGTCACCCCAAGAACCATGCGTCGGCGAAATTCAATCGCCGTCAACCGGGCCGGAGACAACCGCAGGCGGGCTGCACGACAGCCTTTGGAGCGCAACGTGACCCTTACGGCACCACGAGAGGATAGGATCGACCCGACCCTCGGCTTCCTGCGGCCCCTGTCGCAGCTCGAGCGGGTCCGCGAGCACCCCGGCATCGCGACCTATCGCATGCTCACCGGCCTTACGCCCGATGCAGCCGTCGTCGTCGACGACATCGCCTTCGACCGGCATGTGCTGGCCTCGATACTCTCGGTTGCCGCGATGGAAGGCCCATCGGTCCCGGAGCGTGTCGGCCTCACCCCGTGTGAACTCTCCACCCTGATCAGCCAATGGTTCCCCTTGGCCCACGCGCAAACCGCCTCCTGGTGGACGCAGCCGGCTGCTCCCGCCGACGAGGAGACCACCATGGTGCGCGATCTTCTGCGCGCCAAATGCTCTTCGCCCGGCGAAACGGGCCGCTGGCTCGCGGCAATGATCGCCCGCCGCGCCATGGAGCCGAACCATCTGTGGGAAGACCTCGGGCTGCGCGAGCGCAACGAACTCTCCCGTCTCATCGCCCGCCATTTCGCTCCGCTCGCGGTGCGCAACACCAACAACATGCGCTGGAAGCGGCTGTTTTATCGCATGCTGTGCGAGGACGACGGCTTCGTCATGTGCTCCACCCCCGTCTGCACCCAATGCAATGATTTCGCCCTCTGCTTCGGCGACGAAAGCGGGGAAAGCCGAATGGCGGATCGGCGCCGTTCGCTGGCCCTGGCGGCCGTTTCCGACGGCGATTTCACGTCGTCCCAGCCCTCCTGACCATGGTGCGCCCGATGGAAGACATGCACGCCCACCCATCCTTTGAAGCCACCGACGCAGACCTGGACCAGGAACTGCGGCTGATGTGGCGGCGGAGCAAGCAGGAAGACCGGCCCTGGGTCGATTGCGGCGGCATGCTGCGCCGCGCCGGCCTGCGGCCGACCCGCCAGCGGATCGTGCTCGGCCGCCTGTTGTTCTCGAAAGGCAACCGGCACATCACCGCCGGCATCCTGCACGAGGAAACCCAGAAGGCCCGCGTGCCCATGTCGCTCGCCACCGTCTACAACACGCTGAACCATTTCACCGAAGCCGGCCTGCTGCGCCGGATCGGCATCGACGGCGCCACCGCCTTCTACGATACCAACCCGAGCCAGCATCATCATTTCTACATCGAAGACGAAAATGTCCTGTGCGACATCCCGCCGGACAGTGTGGTGATCGACCGCCTGCCGCCGATCCCCGAAGGGTTCGAAGTATCGGGCATCGACGTGGTGGTGCGGCTGCGGAAGCGGCCCTGATCCTCGCAGGTGGACTTGCCGGCGGGCGGCGGACGCGGATTGTCGCGAGTCCGACATTGATCGACGCCCGGAAAATATCAGCAGTTCAAACAGTTAATCTGCCCCGCCGAATGGCACGCGGGTTGCCTCTCCAGATCGAGCTACAAGCGCGCCCCGTGGCGCGCGCCACCCCGCAATGACGACGCAAAACGCGCGAAGGAGACAGGCGATGAGCAGTTCCGCAGGATCGGCGAGCAATGCGCCCCGCGTGCTCGATCAATTGAACAAGGCGTCTTCGGCCGAGGATTTCTTCACACTGCTCGGCGTCGACTACGACCCGCTGGTGGTCAATGTGGCGCGTCTGCACATCCTGCGCCGGATGGGACAATATCTCGTCAGCGAGGATTTCACGGGCCAGAGCGAAGAGGCCGTGACGGCGCGCTGCAAGGCGGTGCTGGAACAGGCCTATGCGGATTTTGTCTCCTCCTCCCCCATCGACCAGCGCGTGTTCAAGGTGTTGAAGGATGCGGTCGCGCCGCCCAAGCCGAAGACCATCGTTCAGCTGAACGTCCTCAGATAATCGAACCGCTCCGAAGGTCTTGCGCCGACCCGACGGCCGCCCCTCCACATATCCGGACGGGGCGGCCGTTTGCGTATGGAGCCCTAGCGCCGGCTGGCGATGTGGAGGCGCTTGGCCGCAGGTCTTTTGCCGCGCGCCCGCTCGCGCATATGAAGGCCCCGCCGCGGCGGATGCCACACGCCTCGTCCGGTCTCGCCGCCGGGCTGTCGCATTCCCGACGCGTTCGGCCCGCTTTTGTCAGCGTACGCGGCGCCGCATTTCACCACGGGGCCGCTCGTCCCTGTAAGCATCTGAATTTAATATATAATTTAATTCTTTTTCCACTTGGTACGACACTTGCGTTTGTCCTCTTCGGGCTGTCAGACATGCTCGGAGCAACCGAATGCACATCGTCGTCTGCATCAAGCAGGTTCCAGACTCGGCGCAGATCCGCGTGCACCCCGTGACGAATACGATCATGCGTCAGGGCGTGCCGACCATCATCAATCCCTACGATTTGTTCGCGCTCGAAGCGGCTTTGGCCCTGCGCGACAAATTCGGCGGCGAGGTCACCGTCCTCACCATGGGCCCGCCTTCGGCGGAAGACAGCCTGCGGAAGGCGCTGACCTTCGGTGCGGACCGTGCGGTGTTGCTGACCGACCGTTTCTTCGCGGGCGCCGATACGCTGGCCACGACCTATGCGCTGGCCACCGCCGTGCGCAAGATCGGAGAGACCTTCGGTGCGCCGGACCTGATCTTCACCGGCAAGCAGACCATCGACGGCGATACCGCCCAGGTGGGCCCTGGCATCGCCAAGCGGCTCGGGCTGCTGCAGCTCACCTATGTGGCGAAGATCAATACGCTGGATCTGGAGGCGCGCACCATCGAGGCCGAACGCCGCTCGGAAGGCGGCGTGCAGGTGCTGAAGACACAGCTGCCCTGCCTCATCACCATGCTGGAAGCGACCAACGAGATCCGGCGCGGCGGCATGGAAGACGCGCTGCGGGCGGCCCGCGCCACCATCGTGAAATGGAGCGCGCAGGATGCCGGCGTCGAGGACATCACCAAATGCGGCCTGCGCGGCTCGCCGACCATCGTGAAGCGCGTGTTCGCCCCGCCGCCGCGTGCGGAAAAGGTGGCGCTGGTGGACTTCTCCGCCCGCCCGCCGGCGGAGGCCCTGATCGAGGACATCTTCAAGCGCCAGCCCAAGCTCGAAGCCGAGCTCGGGACCCTGGCGCGCGGCTATTGAGCGAAGGACGAGGGAACCAAGGCGATGAGCGAACCGACCAAAGCGCCCGCCCCGGCCGCAGGCCGCGCGGCGACGAAGAAGGAGCTCCCCGAGCACTTCAAGGCCTATAAGCATGTGTGGGTGTTCATCGAGCAGGAGCGCGGCGTCGTCCACCCCGTCTCCTGGGAACTGCTCGGCGCCGGCCGCATCCTCGCCGATAAGCTCAAGGTTGAGCTGGCGGCGGTGGTGATCGGCCCGGAGGGCGAAGCCACGCGCAGCGCCGCCGCCGAATCCTTCTGCTACGGCGCCGACCTCGCCTATGTGGTGGCGGACAACCTGCTGACCGATTATCGCAACGAGGCCTATACCAAGGCGCTCACCGACGTGGTGAACACCTACAAGCCGGAAATCCTGCTGCTGGGCGCGACCACGCTCGGCCGCGACCTCGCCGGCTCAGTGGCGACCACGCTGCTCACCGGCCTCACCGCCGACTGCACCGAGCTGGATGTGGATGCCGACGGCTCGCTCGCCGCGACCCGGCCCACGTTCGGCGGCTCGCTTCTGTGCACCATCTACACGCTCAATTATCGCCCGCAGATGGCGACCGTGCGCCCCCGCGTCATGTCCATGCCCGAGCGCGTGGAGAAGATGGCCGGCCACATCATCACCCATCCCCTGGGCATGATCGAGGACGACATCGTCACCAAGGTGCTGTCCTTCATGCCGGATCGCGATTCCGCGAAATCCAACCTCGCCTACGCCGACGTGGTGGTGGCGGGCGGCCTGGGGCTGGGGTCGCCGGAAAACTTCCAGCTGGTGCGCCAGCTCGCCGGCGTGCTCGGCGCCGAATACGGCTGCTCGCGTCCGCTGGTGCAGAAAGGCTGGGTCACCTCCGACCGGCAGATCGGCCAGACCGGCAAGACCATCCGGCCGAAGCTCTACATCGCCGCCGGCATCTCCGGGGCGATCCAGCATCGCGTGGGCGTCGAGGGGGCGGACATGATCGTCGCCATCAACACCGACCCCAACGCGCCAATCTTCCAATACGCCCATGTGGGCATCGTCACCGACGCGATCCGGCTCCTGCCGGCGCTGACCGAGGCCTTTCGTGCGCGCCTGTCGCCCCATTCGCGCGACCGGATCGCAAGCTGAAGGAGGAGCGTGCCATGATCGAGGAAAAATTTGACGCGATCGTCGTTGGCGCGGGCATGGCGGGCAATGCCGCCGCCCTCACCCTCGCCCAGCGCGGATTGAAGGTGCTGCAGCTGGAGCGCGGGGAATATTCCGGCTCCAAGAACGTGCAGGGCGCCATTCTCTATGCCGACATGCTGGAGAAGCTCATCCCCGAATTCCGCGAGGAGGCGCCGCTGGAGCGCCATCTCGTGGAGCAGCGCTTCTGGATGATGGATGACCGCTCGCACACCGGCCTTCATTACAAGTCGGACGAGTTCAACGAGGAAAAGCCGAACCGCTACACCATCATCCGCGCCCAGTTCGACAAATGGTTCTCCTCCAAGGTGAAGGAGGCCGGCGCCGTCGTGCTGTGCGAGACCACGGTGACGGAGCTCGTGCAGGACGCCTACGGCAAGGTGATCGGCGTGCGCACCGACCGCAAAGACGGGCAGATCCATGCCGACGTGGTGGTGCTGGCGGAAGGCGTGAACGGCCTGCTCGGCACCCGCGCCGGCCTGCGTGAGCGGCCGAAGCCAGACAATGTGGCGCTCGCGGTGAAGGAGATGCACTTCCTGCCGCGCGAGACCATCGAGGCGCGCTTCAACCTGAAGGGCGATGAAGGCACCGTGATCGAGGCGGTCGGCACCATCTCGCGCGGCATGACCGGCATGGGCTTCATCTATGCCAACAAGGAATGCGTTTCGCTCGGCATCGGCTGCCTGGTGGCGGATTTCCAGAAATCGGGGGAAACGCCCTACGGCCTTCTGGAACGCTTCAAGAACCATCCCTCCGTTGCGCCGCTGATCGAGGGGTCGGAAGTGAAGGAATATTCCGCCCATCTCATTCCCGAAGGCGGCTACAAGGCGATCCCGCAGCTTTACGGCGACGGTTGGGTGGTGGTGGGCGATGCCGCCCAGCTCAACAATGCCATCCATCGCGAGGGCTCGAACCTCGCCATGACCTCGGGCCGCATCGCGGCGGAAGCCATCTTCCAGATCAAGTCGCGGCGCGATCCCATGACGGCGAAGAACCTCGCGCTTTACAAGACGCTGCTGGATGATTCCTTCGTCATCAAGGATCTAAAGAAATACAAGGACATGCCGGCACTGATGCATGTCCAGTCGCAGAACTTCTTCCTCACCTATCCGCAGCTCGTCTCGAAGGCGATGCAGAACTTCGTGCGTGTCGACGGCACGCCGAAGATCGAAAAAGAGAAGATGACGCTGCGCTCCTTCGTGGCCGCCCGCTCCTGGGCCGGCCTGTTCGGCGACGCGTTCCGCTTCGCCCGCGCCTGGCGCTGAAGATTGCGGGGTGCCCCCCGCGCGAACTGAAATGGCCCAAGACCCTCAAACCCTGGAGTTGGAACGATGAGCGATCCGACCGTCCGCGTCGAAGACAAGCTCTTCTACAATCGCTATCTGGTGGATGCCGGCCGCGCCCATATCAAGGTGCGTCCGCACACCGTGCCGCCGGCGCCGTTGCTGGCCCTGTTGAAGGCCTGCCCGGCGCGCTGCTACGACCTGACCGAAAGCGGCCAGGTGGAAGTGACCGTGGACGGCTGCGTGGAATGCGGCACCTGCCGCGTCATCGCCGAACCGTCGGGGGATATCGAATGGAGCTACCCGCGCGGCGGTTACGGGGTTCTGTTCAAGTTCGGCTGAGAGCTTCTAGCCAAGCGCCGGGCCTGCAACCGGCCGCGCCTGCGCGCGGCCGGGACGATGGAACATGGACCGAAACTTTGACGCCCTGAGGTGCACTCGGGTGAACGGTCCTCACATGAGGGCTTCGATCGTCAAGTGGTTTTTTTGCGCTGCTGCGATCTGTCTCTCCCGGTCCACACGCGAGGCGTGAATGCAAAACCTCATGCGCGACGAAGCAATTCGCTATCGCATCCCGC
>JBDZDL010000001.1:0-966102 GCA_040049195.1 Xanthobacter sp. VNH20 | reverse complement strand
CATGGCGCTCAACGTCATGGCCAAGGAGAGCAGCAAGGCCTCGCTCCGCGCGAAGTTCAAAAAAGCAGCTTGGAATCAAGACTATCTCCTCAAACTCCTCGCGCTAGTCTGAAATGCGATTACCCTGGGATGGTTTCGCTCTCGGACACGTGGTTTCTCCCTATCGATGCCGCACGCCGGGCGGCTTGGAACGCAGGCTGCACCGCAGCCGCGCCGAGGTCAACGCATAGGTCAACCCCTTGCCCCATTGGAAAGGGTGACACACACTGCCCGCGCTGCGGCCGGCTCGCCGCGCCATAAATGCGCTGTGTCATCAACAACCGCGAATGCGGAAGATCCCGTCCCTGGAAGGAACGCCCATGTCCCTGCCCGCCGCCCTCGCAGGGCGTCTCAAAGCGCCGATCATCGCCGCCCCCATGTTCCTGGTTTCCAATCCGGACCTTGTGGTGGAAACCTGCCGTTCTGGCCTGCTCGGCACCTTCCCTGCGCTGAACCAGCGCTCGACCGAAGCGTATCGCGATTGGATCGACGAGGTGGAAGGCCGCCTCGCGGGCGAAACGGAAGCCGCGCCCTATGGCGTCAACCTCATCGTCCACCGCAGCAACGACCGCCTTCAGGCGGACATTGCCGTGACGGTGGAGAAGAAGGTGCCGCTGGTCATCACCTCCCTGGGCGCCGTGCCCGAGGTGGTCGAGGCGGTTCATTCCTACGGCGGGCTGGTGTTCCACGACGTGATCAGCCGCCGCCATGCGGAAAAGGCGGCGCAGGCTGGGGTGGACGGCATCATCGCCGTCGCCGCGGGTGCCGGCGGCCATTCCGGATCGTTGAGCCCGTTCGCCCTGATCCCGGAAATCCGGGCGGTGTTCGGCGGCACGATCATCCTGTCGGGCGCCATGTCCACCGGCGCCCATGTGGCGGCGGCGCGGATCATGGGGGCGGACCTCGCCTATCTCGGCACGCGCTTCATCGCCACGCGCGAGAGCGCGGCGCCGGACGGCTACAAGGAGATGATCGCGCAGGCCCATGCGGCGGACGTGGTCTATACCGCCGCGATTTCCGGCATCAACGCCAATTTCCTGCGCCCGAGCATCGAGGCCGCCGGGCTCGATCCCGACAACCTGCCCGAGGGCAAGAAGCTCGACCTGGAGCACGAGGCGCGGGCCTGGAAGAACATCTGGTCCGCCGGCCAGGGCGTCGGGGCGGTGCTAGATGCGCCGCCGGCGGCGGAATTGTGCCGCCGGCTGATCACCGAGTATCAGGCCGCGCGGGTGAGCGCCGCGCGGCTGCTTTAGGCCCTCGCGCTCAGCGGAACAGGGACCGCAGCCCCGAGGGCTGGCAGCGCAGGAACTGGTTGGCCGCCCGCACCTGCCCGCCCAGGGCGGCTGCGGCGTGCCAGGGCCAGCGCGGGTCGTAAAGGATGCCGCGTGCCAGAGCGATCATGTCCGCCTGCCCGGAGACGATGATGTCTTCGGCCTGTTGGGGGTCGGTGATGAGGCCGACCGCGATGGTCTGAAGGCCGGTGGCCTTGCGCACGCCCTCTGCGAATTCCACCTGGTAGCCCGGCTTCACCGGGATCTGCTGCTGGGGCGCGAGACCGCCGGTGGAGACGTGGATCAACTCGCAGCCGCGCGCCTTCAGTTCGTGCGCGAAGGCGATGGTGCTCTCGAGATCCCAGCAGCCGTCGACCCAGTCGGTCGCGGAGACGCGCACGCTGATGGGCTTTTCCTTCGGCCATACCGCGCGCACCGCCTCGAACACCTCCAGCGGGAAGCGCATGCGGTTTTCCAGGCTGCCCCCGTAGGAATCGGTGCGCTGGTTAGAGAGTGGCGAAAGGAACTGATGCAGCAGGTAGCCGTGGGCGTTGTGGATCTCGATCAGGTCGAAGCCGATGCGATCCGCCCGCCGGGCTGCCGTGACGAAGGCATCCTTCACCCGCGCGAGGCCCGCTTCATCGAGCGCGATGGGGGCTTCGTCCGCCGGATTGAAGGGCACGGCGGACGGCGCATGCGGCACCCAGCCTCCGGCTGCGGGAAGCACGGCACCGCCGCCGGCCCACGGCACGTTCACGGAGGCCTTGCGGCCGGCATGGCCCAGCTGGATGCCGAGCGGGATTGGCGCCTGCGCGCGCACGCGGGCCACCACGTCGGCGAGCGCGGCCTCGGTCTCGTCCGACCACAGGCCGAGATCGTCCGGGGAAATCCGGCCGTCGGGCTCCACGGCGGTGGCTTCCAGAATCAGCAGGCCGGCGCCGGAAAGGGCGAGATTGCCGAGATGGATCAGATGCCAGTCGGTGGCCGCGCCATCCTTAGCCGAATATTGGCACATGGGGGCGATGACGACGCGGTTCTCAAGGGTGAGGTTGCCGAGGGTGATCGGCGTGAAAAGCTGGCTCATGGAGGGGTTCCGGACGTGAGGCGGCGCGCCGGGGCATGCCGCTGGAAAGAGAGGGGTTTAGGGAATGAGCAGAATGGCGCCTTGCGTGGTGCGCGCCTCGGCGGCCTGATGCGCCTTCACCACATCGGCGAGCGGGAAACGGGCGCCGATGGTGGCCTTCACCATGCCGGCGGCGACGGCGGCGAACAGGTCCGCCGCATTGGCGCGGAAGGTCGCCACATCGGTATTATGGGGAAACACGGACGGGCGGGTCAGGAACAGGCAGCCCTTCTTGTTCAGCAGTTCCGGGTCGATCGGCGGCTGCTTGCCCGAGGCGGCGCCATAGGAGACCACCAGGCCGAACGGCGCGGTCAGGTCCAGCGACTTCAGCAGCGTGTCCTTGCCGACTGAATCATAGACCACCCGCGCCTTGCGGCCGCCGGTGGCCTCCAGCACCTTCTCCACCCAATCGGGCTTGGAATAATCCACCGCCACGTCGCAGCCCGCGGCCAGCGCGATCGCGACTTTCTCCGCCGAACCGGCGGTGCCCACCACGAAGGCGCCCAGCGCCTTGGTCCAGCTTGCGAGAATCTGCCCCACGCCGCCGGCGGCTGCATGGATCAGCACCATGTCGCCGGGCTGCACGGCATGGGTTTTCTTGACCAGATACTGGGCGGTGAGCCCCTTGAAGATCAGCGCGGCGGCCTGCTCGTCGCTGATGCCGGCGGGAATCTTCACCAGCCGCTCGGCCGGCACATTGCGCAAATCGGCATAGGCGCCGATGCCCGCATTCATATAAGCGACATCGTCGCCCACCTTGAGATCGCGCACATCGCTGCCCACCGCCGCGACGATGCCGGCCGCTTCGTGCCCGAGACCCGACGGCAACGGCAGCGGATAGATGCCGGAGCGTTGGTAGACGTCGATATAATTGAAGCCGATGGCGCTCTGGCGCACCTGCACTTCGCCGGGTCCAGGCGCGGGCAAGTCCCGCGTCTCGATCCCCATCACATCCGCCGGCCCGAACGCGGCGATCTTGACCTCACGCGCTTGCGTCATGCTCATGCCCTTTGCTGCGCGCCCCTTATGAGGTACGCTTTGCATCGTACCTAGACCCGCTTTAGGTACGATGCAAGTCGTACCTACGGCGGAAGGACCGAGTGTCGCGGGCAACATCCCGCCGGTCCAAGTGTAAGGAGACAGCGTGCCCGACGCCGAAGGCCATCCCGCCCCCGAGGAAATGGAACTGGGCAAGATCTTCGCAGCCCTGGCGGACCCGATGCGGCGCAAGGTGGTGCTCACCCTTCTCCAGGAAGAGAGCGAGACACCGCGCGCCTGCGGCACGTTCGGCATGCCGGTGGCGAAGGCGACCCGCACCCATCACTTCCGCGTGCTGCGCGAGGCCGGCCTGATCTTTCAGGTGGATCGCGGCAACGGCCGGCTCAGCAATCTGCGCCGGGCCGAGCTGAACCAGCGGTTCCCCGGCCTGCTCGACCTTCTGATGCATGAAGGGGCGCGCGAGGCCGGCAAGGCGGCTGGGGCGGAAGCTGAAGAACCAAAAGCCATGCAGCCGGAGCCGGCGCACCTTTCTCAGGGCGCAAGGCCGGCCAAGCGGGCGGCTGCCCGCGCCTGAGACGCGCTGCTGCGCTGCATCAATCTTAAAACTATGATAACGTGAAATCCGTTATTCTCACATTGGCGCTGTGTGAGAATTCTTGATTGCGCCGTGAACCGACCTATTTTACAACGTGAATAAGCGATAAACTTAATATAGTACGCATTATTGTTGTAATTTAAGCGCGCTCCCGCGCTTGGGCAAGGACGACCGGACAGGGACCATGACCTCCCCGCTGCAGCAGAAGCTGAAGATACACGGCCCCACTGTCGTGACCGCCAACCGCTTGTCGGATGGCGTCTCCGTATGGCTGACGCCCACCTATGAGTGGTCCGAGCGGATCGCCGACGCGGCGGTGGCGACCACGTCCGAGCAGGCGCTCGACTTGCTGAACCGGGCCAATGGCGACGAAAACCGCGCAGTGGGCGCCTATGCGGCCGCTGCCGTTCTGGGCGCGGACGGCAAGCCTGCGCCGGCCAATCTGCGCGAACGCATCCGTGTCAACGGACCCACAGTCTCCCTGGACAGCGCCGCCTGAGCGCCCCGCACCGGATCCATACGATGTATGTCTATGACGAGTTCGACCGCACTTTCCTCCAGGAGCGGGTCCGCGAGTTCCGCGATCAGGTCGAACGCCGCCTGAGCGGCGAACTGAACGAGGAAGAGTTCAAGCCGCTGCGGCTGATGAACGGCGTGTATCTGCAATTGCATGCCTACATGCTGCGCATCGCCATTCCCTACGGCACGCTTTCCGCGCCGCAGATGCGCGTGCTCGCCCACGTGGCGCGTCGCTACGACAAGGGCTATGGCCATTTCACCACCCGGCAGAACATCCAGTTCAACTGGATCAAGCTCGCCGAATTGCCGGATGCCATGGACGATCTCGCCAAGGCCGGCATGCACGGGCTCCAGACCTCGGGCAATTGCATCCGCAACACCACCACCGACCAATGGGCGGGGGCCACACCGGAGGAGATCGAGGACCCGCGTCTCTATGCGGAACTCATCCGCCAGTGGTCCACGCTGCATCCCGAATTCACGTACCTGCCGCGCAAGTTCAAGATCGCCATCACGGCGGCCAAGCACGACCGCGCCGCCATCCGCGTGCACGACATCGGCTTGCGCCTGCATAAGAAGGATGGGGAAACCGGCTTCGAGGTGATCGTCGGCGGCGGGCTCGGACGCACCCCCTTCATCGGCAAGACGATCCGCGAGTTCCTGCCCAAGCGCGACCTGCTCTCCTATCTGGAAGCGATCCTGCGCACCTACAATTCCGGCGGGCGGCGCGACAACATCTACAAGGCGCGCATCAAGATCCAGGTGCATGAAATCGGCACCGAGGAATTCACCCGCCGAGTGGAAGAGGAGTGGGTGCAGATCAAGGATGGCGCCCTCGCCCTGGACGATGCGGCGATCGATACCATCCGCGACCATTTCCAGACCCCGGATTTTGAAATTCTGCCCGAACAGTCGCCGGAACTCGCGGAATCCCTGGCGAAGGATCGCGAATTTGCCCGCTGGCACGCGAATTCGGTGAATGCCCACAAGGTGGCGGGACATGCCATCGTCACCATCTCGCTCAAGCCCGTCGGCAAGCCTCCGGGCGATGCCACCGCCGAGCAGATGGACGCAATCGCCGATCTTTCAGAGCGTTACGGCTATGGCGAGATCCGCGTTGCCCACGAGCAGAACCTGACCTTGCCCCATGTGCGGCAGAAGGATCTCTACGCTTTGTGGCAGCAGCTTTCCGCCCAGGGCTTGGCCACCCCCAATGTCGGCCTCGTGACCGATATCATCGCCTGCCCCGGCCTGGATTATTGCGCGCTCGCCAATACCCGGTCGATCCCGCTGGCCCAGCGCATCACCGAGCGGTTCGCGGACAATGACCGCATCGCCGACGTGGGGCGCATGCACATCAACATTTCCGGCTGCATCAACGCCTGCGGCCACCACCATGTGGGCCATATCGGCATTCTCGGGGTGGAGAAGAAGGACCAGGAATTCTACCAGATCACCTTGGGCGGCAAGGCCAACCATAAGGCGCGCCTGGGCGAGTTGCTGGGGCCGGCGGTCTCCGAGAGCGAAGTGGTCGATGTGGTGGAACGCATCGTCGATACCTATCTGCATCTGCGGCACGACAAATCGGAGAGTTTCATCTCCGTGGTTCAGCGCCTTGGGATCGAGCCATTCAAGGAGCGCGCCTATGTCGCTGGTTAAGAACGGCGTCGCAACGCTCGATCCCTTCGTCCGCATTGAGGATGGCGCGCCCTTGCCCTCCGGCCCGGTGCTGCTTCCGCTCGCCCGCTTCCTCGCCGAGCGCGAGACGCTGGCCGGCCGAAACGAACCGGTGGGCGTGCTGGTGCCCAATGATGCGGACGTGCGCATTCTCGAACCGCATCTGCGCCAGATCGCCCTGATCGTTCTGACCTTCCCGAAGTTCCGCGACGGGCGCGCCTATACCCAGGCCCGGCTCCTGCGCGAGCGGCTCGGCTTCACCGGCGAACTGCGCGCGGCCGGAAACGTGCTGCGCGACCAATTGCTGATGATGGTGCGTTGCGGCTTCAATGCGTTCGAGATTTCCAAGCCCGGCGACGCGGGCGCCCTGGAAGACGCGCTGAAAACCTATTCCGTTTTCTACCAGCCCACAGCCGATGGACGTCCCACCGCCTTGCGGGCCCGCCTTGCCGCCGCGCGGCAGGGCTGAGGACATCGCCATGAGCAATCTATCGCCTCTGCCTGAAGCCGAAGCCACGCTCGCCCGCCACGCCGCGCGCCTCGAGGCTCGGCTCGAGGATGCCGACCCGCTGGCGATCATCGCCGCCGCCCGGGAAGCCTTCGGCGATCGCGTGGCCACGGTGTCGTCCTTCGGCGCGGAATCGGTGGTGTTGCTGCACATGGTCTCGCAGGTGGACCGCACGATGCCGGTTCTCTTCCTCGATACCGGCCATCTCTTTCCCGAAACGCTGGCCTATCGCGACCAGCTCATCGATCGCCTCGGGCTGACGCAGGTTTTGACCTTCCATCCCGACGAAGCGGCACGGATGGCGCGGGACGGCGACAATGACCTCTGGGCCTCGAATACGGACGCGTGCTGCGCCCTGCGCAAGGTGGAACCGCTGGAGAAAGCGCTGGCCCCGTTCGACGCCTGGCTGAACGGCCGCAAGCGCTATCAGGCAGTGACGCGCCTGCGCATCCCGGTTGTGGAAGCGGACGGCCGCCACATCAAGTTCAACCCTCTTGCGGCGCTCGGCCCGGCGGAGATTGCGGGGTGGATCCATGCCCACGACCTGCCTGAGCACCCGATGAAGAGGTTTGGTTTTGCCTCCATCGGCTGCATGCCCTGCACCAGCCGGGTGGCTCCGGGCGAGGATGCGCGGGCGGGCCGTTGGCGCGGCGCAGCCAAGACGGAATGCGGAATTCACCTGAGAAGAACAGCGTGAGGCCGTAAGATAAATTTCTATCGATTTTATGTAGTAAAATATTGACCGACCGGCGAAGCGGTGACATCGTTCTTAAATCCGAACGACCCCTTCGTCCCGGGCCGCCATGTCTTCCGATGCGGCAGGGATGTCCCAGCCGGAGGAACCATGTCCGCTCGCTTCTCCTTTCCCCGCCTCGCGGCCGCCACGCTCGCCCTGTCGCTCGCCGCTGCGCCGGCGCTCGCAGCTGAAGTGACGTTGCTGAACGTCTCGTACGACCCGACGCGCGAATTCTATGTGGAATTCAACAAGGCGTTCGCGGCCAAGCTGGCCAAGGACACGCCCGGGGAAACACTGACGGTGCGCCAGTCCCACGGCGGCTCCGGCAAGCAGGCCCGCTCGGTGATCGACGGCCTGGAGGCGGACGTCGTGACCCTCGCCCTGGCCTATGACATCGATGCCATCGCCGAGCGCGGCCTTATTGCGGCCGATTGGCAGAAGAGGCTGCCGGACAATGCGGCGCCCTACACCTCCACCATCGTTTTCTTGGTGCGCAAGGGCAATCCCAAGGGGATCAAGGACTGGAACGACCTGATCAAGCCCGGCATCAAGGTGGTGACGCCGAACCCGAAAACCTCGGGCGGAGCCCGCTGGAATTATCTCGCCGCCTGGGGCTATGCCCTCAAGCACAATGGCGGCGATGAAGCCAAGGCGAAGGAATTCGTCGCGGCGCTGTTCAAGAACGCACCCGTGCTGGACACTGGCGCGCGCGGTTCCACCGTCACCTTCGTCGAACGCGGCATCGGCGACGTGCTGATCGCTTGGGAGAACGAGGCCTACCTCTCCATCAACGAGCTGGGGCCGGACAAGTTCGACATCATCACCCCCTCGCTCTCCATCCTGGCGGAGCCGCCGGTCGCGGTGGTCGACAAGGTCGTGGACAAGCGCGGCACCCGCAAGGTGGCGGAGGATTATCTGAAGTATCTCTATTCGCCGGAAGGCCAGGAAATCGCAGCGAAGAACTATTATCGCCCGCGCGATCCTGCGGTCGCGGCCAAGTACAAGGACAAGTTCGCCGCCGTCGAACTGTTCACCATCGATCAGGTGTTCGGCGGCTGGGCGAAGGCGCAGAAGACCCATTTTTCCGACGGTGGCGTCTTCGAACAGATCTACAGCAATTGATCTGGACCGATTATCTCCCACCCCTGACCATGGGGGTGGGAGCGATCGGCCCACGGCCGTTTTGGCGCGCGGGCCGGTTCCGCCTTCTCCTTCCCCCTTTCCCCCACGTCCGCTTGGGATCAGGATCGGGGGCACCAGGGACTTGACCGAAAGAACACGATGGCCACTGCCACCGCATCGCGGCTAACTTTCCGCAAGCCCAGCGTCATTCCGGGCTTCGGGATCACCTTTGGGCTGACGCTGACGTGGCTCTGCCTGATCGTGCTGCTGCCACTCTCCGCCTTGTTTCTCAAGACCAGCGAATTGAGCTTCGACCGGCTCGTGACCATCATGAGCAACGCGCGCACGCTCCACGCGCTGCAGATTTCGTTCGGCCTATCGCTGGCCGCCGCCGCCATCAACCTCGTGTTCGGCGGCCTCGTGGTGTGGGTCCTGGTGCGCTATGATTTCCCCTTCAAGCGTGTGGTTGACGCGATCATCGACATCCCGTTCGCCCTGCCCACGGCGGTGGCGGGCATCGCTCTGACCACCCTGTATGCCGAGAATGGCTGGATCGGCAGCCTGCTGGCGCCGCTCGGCATCCAGGTGTCGTTCACGCCTCTGGGCATCCTTGTCGCTTTGGTCTTCATCGGCCTGCCGTTCGTGGTGCGCACCGTGCAGCCGGTGCTGGCCGATCTCGACGCCGAGCTGGAGGATGCCGCAGCCAGCCTCGGCGCCACTCGCAGCCAGACCATCTGGCGGGTGGTGCTGCCCACCATCTGGCCGGCGCTGCTGACCGGATTCGCGATGGCTTTTGCACGGGCCGTGGGCGAATACGGCTCGGTCATCTTCATCGCCGGCAACCTGCCGGGCGTCTCGGAAATTGCGCCGCTGCTCATCGTGATCCGGCTGGAGGAATTCCGCTATGCGGACGCCACCGCCATCGCCAGCGTGATGCTGCTCGCCTCCTTCGTGCTCTTGTTCATCATCAATCGCCTTCAGAGCTGGGCCGAGACCCGGGGCGGGAGGGAACATTGAGCGCCGTGGAGCCGACCTCCCTTGCCCAGCCGCTCGCGTCCGACGGCCCGCCGACCCTTTTGAAGGCCACGCGAACGCAGAATGGCCACCGCCCCGCCCGGACGGAGCCGGCGGCGGTGCGCATCGCGTTGACGCTGGTGGCGCTCGCCTTTCTCGGCCTGTTCATCGGCCTGCCGCTGCTGCTGGTGTTCGTGGAAGCCTTCAAGCGCGGGTTCGCCGCCTATATCTCCGCCCTGTCCGATCCCGACGCGCTCGCCGCGATCCGCTTGACCTTGCTGGTTGCGGCGATCTCCGTGACGGCCAATCTGATCTTCGGCCTGGTGGCCTCCTGGGCCATCGCCAAGTTCGATTTCAAGGGCAAGAGCCTGCTCATCACCCTGATCGACTTGCCCTTTTCGGTTTCGCCGGTGGTTGCGGGCCTGATCTATGTGCTGCTGTTCGGCAGCCAGGGCCTGTTCGCGGCCTATCTCCAGGCCTGGGATGTGAAGATCATCTTCGCCTTGCCCGGTATCGTGCTCGCCACCATCTTCGTCACCTTCCCCTTCGTCGCGCGCGAATTGATCCCGCTGATGCAGGAGCAGGGCACGGCGGAGGAGGAGGCGGCGATTTCGCTCGGCGCCTCGGGCCTTTCCACCTTCTTCCGCGTGACGCTGCCCAATGTAAAATGGGCGCTGCTCTACGGCGTACTGCTGTGCAACGCCCGCGCCATGGGCGAGTTCGGCGCGGTCTCGGTGGTGTCGGGCCATGTGCGCGGGCTCACCAACACCATGCCGCTGCATATCGAGATTCTCTATAACGAGTATCAGTTCGGCGCCTCGTTCGCGGTCGCCTCCCTGCTTGCTCTGCTGGCCCTGGTCACGCTGATCGCCAAGACCATCCTCGAAAGCCGGCTCGCGGAAGAGGACCCACGATGAGCATCGACGTCGTCAATATCACCAAGACCTACAAGGCCTTCGCCGCGCTGGACCATGTGAACCTGCACATTCCAACCGGCGAACTGGTGGCGCTGCTCGGCCCCTCCGGCTCGGGCAAGACCACGTTGCTGCGCATCATCGCCGGCCTGGAATGGCCGGACAGCGGCGAAATCCGGTTCGACGGCGAGGACGCGCTGAACCGCTCTGTGGGGGAGCGCAACGTGGGCTTCGTGTTCCAGCACTACGCCCTGTTCCGCCACATGAGCGTGTTCGAGAACGTCGCGTTCGGCCTGCGCGTCCGCAAGGGGGCGGACAAGCTTCCGGATGCGGCAATCCGGGAGCGGGTAAACCAGCTGCTGTCCCTGGTGCAGATCGACTGGCTGGCGGACCGCTATCCCGCCCAGCTCTCCGGCGGCCAGCGCCAGCGGGTAGCGCTGGCCCGCGCGCTCGCCATTTCGCCCCGCACGCTGCTGCTGGACGAGCCGTTCGGCGCGCTCGACGCCAAGGTGCGCAAGGAATTGCGCCGATGGCTGCGGCATCTGCATGAGGAGTTGCCCGTCACCTCCGTGCTCGTGACCCACGACCAGGAAGAGGCGCTGGAATTGGCCGACCGGGTGGTGGTGATGGGCAAGGGCAAGATCGAGCAGATCGGCACGCCCGGCGAGGTCTACGAGAGCCCCGCCACCGCCTTCGTGCATGATTTCATTGGGGAAAGCCTGGCGCTGCCGGCGGATGTGCGGGGCGGCCGGCTGTTCCTGGGCGAGCGGGCGATCGCGCTCGATTCCCAGGGCGCCGGGGAAGGTCCGGCGCGGGTGTTGGCGCGGCCGCACGAGGTGGATCTCGCCGACCCCGCGGAAGCGCCCTTCTTCGGCAAGGTGCTGGCGGTGCGCACGTTTGGGCCGATCCGCCGGGCCGATATCGAGATCGTCGTGCCCACCGGCCATGTGGTGGTGGAAGCGGCGGTGCCGTTTGGCGAGGGGTTGGCGATCGGCTCGCAGGTGGGGCTGGTGCCGCGCCGCTACCGGGTGTTCCGGGCTGAGGCCTGACCGAACTTCGCCCCCGGCGCGCCGCCCAACGGCTCGATCCGCATAAAATGTTTCACGTGAAACAAGGGCTTAGCGCGGACGAATAGGGGTTTCGTGACGCCTCTCCGCGTCTTTCCGGCTGACCAAACCGCCATTTCGGGCGAAGTTCGGCATGCCGAAATTCGAGAACCCGGAGCGCCCCCTTTACCCACGCGGGAGGGGCACCCAGAGGACGGACTACCCCGATGGCGGATGCCCGCAGGTCGGGCCACTCCCGCAGGTCGGGCGGGTAACCAACCCATCGCCGCGGCGGACACCACGTCTCCAGGGTGCGGCCCCGCCCAAAAGAAAAGGGCCCCGCGCGGGGCCCTTCGGATCTCAGGATGGGGAAGCGCCGCTCAGTGCGCCACGTCCTTCCAGACCTTCTTCTTGGTGAAGTACAGCAGGCCCGAAAGCACGATCAGGAAGATGATGACCTGGAAGCCGATACGCTTGCGCGCGTCGAGATGGGGCTCGGCCATCCACATCATGAAGGCGGACACGTCGCGGGAATAATTATCCAGCGTCGCGGGGGTGCCGTCGGTGTATTCCACCTGCCCGTCGCTGATCGGCTTCGGCATGGCGATCTGATGGCCGGGGAAATATTTGTTGTAGTGCAGGCCGGGCTGCACCTTGGTGCCTTCCGGCGGGTCCACATAGCCGTTCAGCAAGGCGTGGATATAGTCCACCCCGCCTTCCTGATACTGCGTGAAGGCGTCGAGGATGAAGCCCGGGAAGCCGACGTGGCTGGCGCGCGCCTTGGCGAGCACCGAGAAGTCCGGCGGCAGGGCGCCGCCATTGGCCACGCGCGCGGCCTGGTCATTCGGGAACGGCGCCGGCCAATGGTCCGAGAGGCGGCCGGGGCGCTGGAACATCTCGCCCTGGTCGTTCGGTCCGTCGGTGATCTGGTATTCGCTCGCCACCGCCTTGGCCTGGGCTTCGCTGAAGCCGGGGCCGCCGGGCTGCGACAGGTTGCGGAAGTAGAAGAAATTCGCCGAGTGGCAGCTGGCGCAGACTTCGCGGAACACCTTGAAGCCACGCTGGAGCTGTCCCTGGTCGAAACTGCCGAAGGGACCGGCGAACGACCAGGATTCCCGATGGGGAAGGTCGTCGTGCCCGCCCTCGGCGGCCCGCGCCGGCGCACCGAGCACGAGGGCCGCCGCAACGGCACCGAAGAGGATACTGCGCTTGATCATCTCTCTCTCCGCGTGCTCGCTCAGCCCTTGGTCTGCGGGGCGGCCGCGCCCGCTACCACCGTCGCGCCATTGCGCGCCAGGACGGCGTCCGCGATGGAGGCCGGCAGCGGCTTCGGGCGCTCGAACAGGCCGAGCAGAGGCAGGATGATGAGGAAGTGAATGAAGTAATAGGCCGTCAGGATGCGCGAGGCGATGACGAAACCACCTTCCGCCGGCTGCGAGCCGAGATAGCCGAGGCCCACCGCCACCACCGCGAAGATCCAGAAGAACTGGCGGTAGAGGGGACGATAGCGCGCCGAGCGCACCTTGGAGGTGTCAAGCCAGGGCAGGAAGGCCAGCACCGCGATGGCGCTGAACATGGCGAGCACGCCGCCGAGCTTGTCCGGGATGGAGCGCAGGATCGCGTAGAAGGGCAGGAAGTACCATTCCGGCACGATGTGCGCGGGGGTGGAGAGCGGGTTGGCCGGGATATAATTGTCCGGATGGCCCATGTAGTTCGGGATGTAGAAGATGAAGTAGGAGAAGAACAGCAGGAACACCACCATGCCGAAGATGTCCTTCACCGTCGCGTACGGGGTGAAGGGCACGGTGTCCTTGGCGACGCTCTTCACTTCCACGCCGTCGGGATTGTTCTGGCCCACATGGTGCAGCGCCCAGATGTGCAGGATCACGACGCCCGCGATCATGAAGGGCAGCAGGTAATGCAGGGCGAAGAAGCGGTTCAGGGTCGGGTCACCGACCGAATAGCCGCCCCACAGCCATTCCACGATCACCGTGCCGACCAACGGAATGGCGGAGAACAGGTTGGTGATGACGGTGGCGCCCCAATAGGACATCTGGCCCCAGGGCAGCACATAGCCCATGAAGGCGGTGGCCATCATCAGCAGGTAGATGATCACGCCGAGGATCCACAGCACTTCGCGGGGCGCCTTGTAGGAGCCGTAATAGAGGCCGCGGAAGATGTGGATGTAGACCGCGATGAAGAACATCGAGGCGCCGTTGGCGTGGATGTAGCGCAGCAGCCAGCCGAAGCTCACGTCGCGCATGATGTGCTCGACGCGGGCGAAGGAGATCGGCGCATACGCGGTGTAGTGCATCGCCAGCACGACGCCGGACAGGATCTGCACGCCCAGCATCATCGTGAGGATGGCGCCGAACGTGTACCAATAGTTCAAATTCTTCGGCGTGGGATAGGCCACCGCCGAGGAATGCATGAGCCCCACGATCGGCAACCGGCTCTCGAACCAGCGCGCGATCTTTCCCTGGGGCTGGTAGGTGGAATGTCCTTCCATGGGTCCAACCTTTTTTGAGCGGGCGACGACCGCGCGTCAGCCAATCACGATCTTGGAGTCAGAAACGAAATTGTACGGCGGCACCGCCAGATTCAGCGGCGCCGGCCCGACGCGCACGCGGCCGGACGAATCATATTGCGAGCCGTGGCAAGGGCAGAACCAGCCGTCATAATTGCCCTGGTGACCGAGCGGGACGCAGCCGAGATGGGTGCAGATGCCGATGACCACGAGCCACTTGTCGTGGCCGGCCTTCACGCGGTCCTGGTCGGTCTGCGGATCGATCAGCTGGTTCAGCGGCACCGCGCGGGCGAGCTCCACATCCTTCGCGAGGCGGTTGAACACGAAGATCGGCTTGCCGCGCCACATGAAGGTCACGATCTGGCCTTCCTGGATCGGCGACAGGTCCACCTCGGTGGTGGAGAGCGCGAGCACGGAAGCATCCGGCTGCAGCTGGGAAACGAACGGCCAGATCATTCCGGCGACGCCCACCGCGCCGACAGCGCCGGTCGCGATATAAAGGAAGTCCCGGCGGTTGGTTCCCGACGTCTCCGTATGTGCCACGGCGCTTGTCCTCACTCGTCTGTCCGATCAGACCATCGCGGCGCGCAGTTCCTGCGGGATAATCGTTGCACGGGAATCCCAGGCCGGGCCGCGCGCGACGCGAGGTCGAATGTGACAGCTCCGCTTACGCAAAGAGCCACCTTCGAGTGCCTCTAATTGCACCCTCTTTTGCCCTTGTCCAGATCAACACCGTGCGGCACGCGGTCCTGCTTCTGCCCGAACACTGGCACGATATAGCCATATTTGCACAGCGGAGCGCGTGACCCCCATGATCCTCGCCCTTTATTGCCCGGACATCGCGCAGAATGCGGGAACATGCCTGCGCACCGGCGCCTGCCTCGGCGTTCCCGTGCATTTCATCGAACCCGCGGGATTCCCGCTCGGCGCCGCCGCCTTCCGAAGGGCTGGCATGGATTATGTCGACCATGCGGATTTTGTGCGGCACGATTCCTTCGCGGCGTTCGAAGAGTGGCGGCGCGCGCAGGGGCGGCGGCTGGTGCTTTTCACCACGCGCGGCGCGACGCCTTACGTTGAGTTCGCGTTTTCGTCCCAAGATGTTCTGCTGTTCGGCCGCGAATCGGCCGGAGTGCCCGACGACGTGCACGCGAGCGCCGATGCGCGCCTGCTCATTCCCCTGCGTCCCGGTTTGCGCTCGCTCAATGTTGCCGTGTCCGCCGGCATTGCGCTCGCGGAAGGGTTGCGGCAGACACACGGCTTTCCCGTCGCATCATGATCCTTCACCCCTTCCGCCCGCCCGCGGCGGCGGCTAAAGCTGCGAGACCATGACCGAACCTGCTTCCTCCATTCCCGCGGACCGGCTGCTGATCGTGGCCGCCCAGCTCAACCCCGTGGTCGGCGATATCGCGGGCAACACCGCGCGCATTCGCGCGGTGCGCGACGAGGCGAAGGCGCAGGGCGCCGACCTCGTGGTGTTCAGCGAATTGTTCGTCTGCGGCTATCCGCCCGAGGACTTGGTGTTGAAGCCGGCGTTCCAGGCGGCGTGCCGGCGGGCCGTCGAGGATCTGGCGGCGGAAACAGCCGAGGGCCCTGCCCTTCTGGTGGGCGCGCCCTGGGTGGACAACGGCCGGCTCCACAATGCCGTGCTGCTGCTGGAGGCGGGGCGCATCGCCGCGATCCGCTACAAGGTGGACCTGCCCAATTACGGCGTGTTCGACGAGAAGCGCGTGTTCGTGCCCGGCCCCCTGCCCGGCCCGATCCCGTTCAAGGGCGTGCGGCTCGGCGTGCCCGTGTGCGAGGACATCTGGGGCCCGGACGTGGTGGAATGCCTCGCCGAGACCGGCGCGGAAATCCTCATCGTGCCGAACGGCTCGCCCTATCGCCGCTCGGTCTATGACGAGCGCGCCAACATCGCGGTCGCGCGCGTGGTGGAGAGCGGCTTGCCGCTGCTCTATGTGAACCAGGTGGGCGGCCAGGACGAACTGGTGTTCGACGGCGCCTCGTTCGCGCTGAATGCCGACCGCACGCTGGCCATGCAATTCCCCGGCTTCCAGGAGCGGGTGCGCCTCACGGTGTGGGAGCGCTTCGCCAACGGCTGGCGCTGCATCGAGGCGCCGCTGGCCGACCGGATCGACGGCGACGAGGCCGATTATGCCGCCTGCGTGCTGGGGCTGCGGGATTATGTGACCAAGAACGGCTTTCCCGGCGTGGTGCTGGGCCTTTCCGGCGGCGTGGACAGCGCCATCTGCGCCGCCATGGCGGTGGACGCGCTCGGACCGGACAAGGTCCATTGCATCATGCTGCCCTATCGCTACACCTCGCAGGACAGCCTGTCCGACGCGGCGGACGTGGCCGGAAAGCTCGGCATCCGGTACGACATCGTGCCCATCGCCCCGGCCGTGGAAGCGCTGGAAGGCGTGCTCGCGCCCCTGTTCGCCGGCCGCGAGAAGGATGTGACGGAGGAGAACCTCCAGTCCCGCGTGCGCGGCACGCTGCTGATGTCGATCTCCAACAAGTTCGGCCCCATGGTGGTGACCACGGGCAACAAGTCGGAAATGTCCACCGGCTATGCCACGCTCTATGGCGACATGAACGGCGGCTACAATCCCATCAAGGATCTGTACAAGACCGAGGTGTTCCGCCTCTCCCACCTGCGCAACCGCTGGAAGCCGGTGGGCGCACTCGGCCCGGACGGCGAGGTGATCGCCCCGCGCCTGATCGACAAGCCACCCACCGCCGAACTGCGGGAAAACCAGACGGACCAGGATTCGCTCCCGCCCTACGAGGTGCTCGACGCGATCCTCGCCCGGCTGGTGGAATCGGAAACCTCGGTCGCCCAATTGGTGGCGGAAGGGTTCGAGGAGGCGCTGGTGAAGCGGGTGGACCGCATGCTGAACCTCGCCGAATATAAGCGCCGGCAGGCCGCGCCGGGCGTGAAGGTGACGGTGCGCAATTTCGGCCGCGACCGCCGCTATCCCATCACCAACCGCTTCCGCGATCCCGGCTGAGGGGGCTGCCCCCTCCCCTGCATTGCGGGGGGAGGATTTTTTCGCGTTTTGCGGCGCCTTCTGGCCTTGAGGGGGCAAAAGCATCTGACGCCTGCGCTTCCCACGCTGCGCGGTCGGGCATGTGTGAAAGGCGGCCCCCTCTCTCCCCGCGCGGGCGCCAGGGTGTTTTTCAGCCCTTGTGGGCGGCAGCCTGCAGGGCCAAGGCTTGCCGCTTCTGCAACTCCCGGCTAGAGCGCTTCTATCCAACTTCGGGAACAGCCGCATGCACCAGACGACGGCACGCCAGATCGACCCCACCAGCGATGCCGCCATCGCCGCAAGCGTCGTTCCCCTGCCGATCGAGCAGGTGGGCGAAAAGCTCGGCATTCCCGCCGACGCGCTGTTCCGCTACGGCCCGCACAAGGCCAAGCTCTCCCAGGATTTCGTCCGCACCCTCACGGATGGGGCCGGCGCCATCGCCCCGAGCCGCGCCGGGGCGAAACCGGGCAAGCTGATCCTGGTCACCGCCATCAGCCCCACCCCGGCGGGCGAGGGCAAGACCACCACCACCATCGGCCTCGGCGATGCCCTGAGCCGGATCGGCAAGCGCACCGCCGTGTGTCTGCGCGAACCCTCCCTCGGCCCCTGCTTCGGCTCCAAGGGCGGGGCGACCGGCGGCGGGCGGGCGCAGATCGTGCCCATGCAGGACATCAACCTGCATTTCACGGGCGACCTCCACGCCATCGGCGCGGCGCACAATCTGCTCTCCGCCCTGATCGACAATCATATGTACTGGGGCAATGCGCTGGACCTCGACGCCCGGCGCATCACCTGGCGGCGGGTGCTGGACCTCAACGACCGGGCGCTGCGCGAAATCGTCACCGGCCTCGGCGGCGCGCCGAACGGCTTTCCCCGCGAGGACGGGTTCGACATCACGGTGGCGAGCGAGGTGATGGCCATCTTCTGCCTCGCCAAATCCCTGCCGGAGCTGGAAGAGCGCCTCGCGCGCATGGTGATCGGCCAGACCCGCGGCCGGCGCATGGTGACGGCCGGGGAATTGAAGGGCGTCGGCGCCATGGTGGCGCTGCTGCGCGATGCCTTCCAGCCCAATCTCGTGCAGACCATGGAGCACACGCCGGCCCTGGTGCACGGCGGGCCGTTCGCCAACATCGCCCACGGCTGCAACAGCGTGATCGCCACCCGCAGCGCGCTGGCGCTGGCCGATTACGTGGTCACGGAAGCCGGCTTCGGCGCCGATCTGGGTGCGGAAAAATTCATGGACATCAAGTGCCGCCAGGCGGGCCTCGCCCCCGACGCGGTGGTGGTGGTCGCCACCATCCGGGCGCTGAAGATGCACGGCGGCGTCGCGGTCAAGGAACTCAACGGCGAGAATCTCGCCGCCGTCCATACCGGCATCGACAATCTGGTGCGCCATGTGGAGAACATGCGCGGCTTCGGCGTGCCCGTGGTGGTGGCGCTGAACCGCTTCACCTCCGACACCCCCGGCGAGGTGGAGGTGGTGCGCTCCACCCTCGCCGCGCTCGCCGTCAACGTGCACGTGTGCACCCATTGGTCGGACGGCGGCGTCGGCGCGGAAGCGCTCGCGCACGAGGTGGTGGCGCTCGCCGCGCGCCCGAACGCGTTCAGCCCGCTCTATCCCGATTCCCTGCCGCTGGCGCAGAAGATCGAGACCGTGGCCAAGCGCATCTACCATGCCGGCGGCGTGGCCTTCAGCGCCACCGCCGCCGCGCGCCTCGCGGAACTGGAGGCGGCGGGTTTCGGCACCCTGCCGGTGTGCATGGCCAAGACGCAATACAGCTTCTCGGCCGATCCCAAGGCGCGCAACGCGCCGAGCGACCACATCCTGCCGGTGCGCGACGTGCGGCTTTCCGCCGGCGCCGGCTTCGTGGTGGCGCTGGCGGGCGACATCATGACCATGCCGGGCCTGCCCTCGGTGCCGGCGGCCGAGCATATCTTCGTGGATGCGCACGGCGTCATCGGCGGCCTCTCCTGAGAGACCGCCGGCGCCCGCCTCACCCGCGGGAAAGCCCCTGCGCCTTCAACTCTTCGAGATAGCGCGCGAACCGGGTCTCCTGCTCCAGGCCCAGCGTGCGCAGCAAAGGCCATGTATAAAGCCCCGTGCCGTGGCCGTCGTCGAAGCCGAGGCGCACCGCATAGCTGCCCACGGGCTCCACCGCGACGATGCGCACCGCGCGCTTACCGGGCACGGTGATTTTCTCATGCGGCGCATGGCCCTGCACTTCCGCGGAAGGGCTTTCCACCCGCAGGTACTCGGCCGGCAGGGTGAAGCTGGAGCCGTCGTCGAAGCTCACCTGAAGGGCGTGCTTGTCGTGGATCAGCCGCACTTCTGTGGGCCATATCTCCGGCGCGGCCGGGTCAGCCGATGTCATTTCGCTCTCCTGTCGCCGGCCGTTTCGGCGCTGTGATCGCCGGGGCCTATGATTTGGTGCTGGGCATACGATATAATGAAGGTTCAGGCCGGCGTCAGACCGGGCGGACATAAAGGCGTGGGGAAGTGGAGCATAGCGTGAGCCTACCCTTCAGAGATATCAGCGACCGCGGCGGCAGCGCCGCCGGTGCGCTCGGCCCGCTGGTGGATAATTTCGGCCGCGCGGTCACCTATCTGCGGGTCTCGGTCACGGACCGGTGCGATTTCCGCTGCGTCTATTGCATGTCCGAGCACATGAATTTCCTGCCCAAGCAGGATCTGCTGACGCTCGAGGAGCTGGACCGGCTGTGCAGCGCCTTCGTGGCGCGCGGCGTGCGCAAGCTGCGCCTCACGGGCGGCGAGCCGCTGGTGCGGCGCGACGTGATGACCCTGTTCCGCTCGCTCTCGCGCCATCTCGACACCGGCCGGCTGGAAGAGCTCACCGTCACCACCAACGGCTCCCAGCTCGCCCGCTACGCCGCCGATCTCGCCGCCTGCGGGGTGAAGCGCATCAACGTCTCCATCGACACGCTGGATGCGGAGAAATTCCGCGCCATCACCCGCTGGGGCGATCTCGGCAAGGTGCTGGAGGGCGTGCGCGCCGCCAAGGCTGCCGGCATCCATGTGAAGATCAACGCGGTCGCGCTCAAGGACGTGAACGAGCACGAGATCGCCTCCATCATGGAATGGTGCCACGGCGAGGGCCACGATCTTTCCTTGATCGAGGTGATGCCCCTCGGGGAAGTGGGCGCGGAACGGGTGGACCAGTATCTCCCGCTCTCGCAGGTGCGCGAACGGCTGGCGGAACGCTACACCCTCACCGACATCGATTATCGCACCGGCGGTCCGGCGCGGTATCTGGAGGTGAAGGAAACCGGCGGGCGGCTCGGCCTCATCACCCCGCTGACGCACAATTTCTGCGAAGGCTGCAATCGCGTACGCGTCACCTGCACGGGCACGCTGTTCATGTGCCTCGGCCAGGAAGATGCCGCGGACCTGCGCGCGCCGCTGCGCGCCTCGCCGGACGACGGCGTGCTCCAGGCCGCCATCGATGCGGCCATCTTCCGCAAGCCGAAGGGCCACGACTTCGTCATCGACCGCAAAACCCGCCAGCCGGCAGTCCACCGGCATATGAGCACCACCGGCGGTTAGGAAAGCATTTCCTATTGCGGCACGGGCATGGCGCACCCATGCCCCTGGCGAGGGACTTGACGTTGCGCTCCGCGCAATCGGCAACGGCGCGTAAAGGTCAAATCGGCTAGATCTTGGAGCATAATGCCCACGAACGAGGCAGAAATGCCGAGCCGCCCCAAGACCGCCCGCGAATTCGCCAGCCCCGCGCCCCGCGCGGAGCGTCAGGCCCGCCTTGCGGGAGGCGGCGCATGAGCCTCGTGTCCCCCACCCTGCGCGGTGTCGCGGCCATGATCGCCGCCATGCTGCTGTTCATCACCAACGACATGATGCTGAAGCTCGCCACGCAGCATATGCCCGTGGGCGAGGTGCTGGGCGCGCGCTCCCTGGTTGCCACGCTGTTCGTGCTCGGCCTGCTGGCCGCCACCGGCGAGCTGCGCCATGCGCTCGCGGCGTTCAAGCCCAAGGTGATCGCGCGCTCCAGCCTCGATTCGGCGACCACCTTCCTCTATGTGATCGCGCTGGCGGTGCTGCCCATTTCCACCACCACCACCATCTATATGGCGGCCCCGCTCATCACCACCGCGCTGGCGGTACCGCTGCTGGGCGAGAAAGTCGGGCTCAAGCGCGCCATCGCCATCGCCATCGGCTTTTCGGGCGCGGTGATCGTCGCCCATCCTGATCCCGCGACCTTCTCGCTGTTCGCCATCCTGCCGCTGATCGCGGCCACCTGCGGCTCGCTGCGCGACATCGTCACCCGCGGCATCGGCGCCAATGTGCCGGGCGGCGTGGTGGTGCTGTCCAGCACCGTCGCGCTCGGTGTCACCGGCGCGGGCTTCGCGCTATGGGAGCCCTGGAGCGTCCCGACGCTTGCAGGCAGCGCCCTCGTCGTCGGGACGGGCGCAACCTTCGCGCTCGGCAATCTGCTGCTGGTCTATGCCTTCCGCCACGCCCCGGTGCAGGTGGTCTCGCCGCTGCGCTATGTGATGGTGCCGGTGGCGCTGATCTACGGCTATTTCATCTTCGGCCATGTGCCCGACAGCTGGGCCACCATCGGCACCATCCTCGTGGTGGGCGCCGGCCTCTATTCGATCCAGCAGGAGGCCGCGCGCGGCCGCAAGGCGGAGCGGGATGCCAAGGCGCTGAAGGCGGCGGAGGCGGATCAGATCCTCCCCGTGATGCCGCCCCTTCCCTCGCCGATCCCGGCCGCCGCCGGAAGCGCCGTGGCGGCGCGTCTCTCGCCCCCGGCCAATGACGATGCGCCTCGCGCCGCCCCCAAGGGCGGAAAAGGCGGCGCGCCGCAACCGGCCGCCATCACCCGCGAGTGTCCCCACTCCTAGGCTGCCCGCGCCCGCGCGGCGCCGGCCAGAGGCCGGGCGCGCGGGCCTGAGCCCTCACTCATAGGCGAGGGCCGCCACGGGATCGAGCCGCGAGGCCTTGCGGGCCGGCAGATAGCCGAACAGCAGGCCGGTGAGGAAGGCGCAGCCGAACGCCAGCAAGGGCGGTCCGGCGGAAAACCCCACCTGGGTTCCGAAGCTCTTCAGCAGGACGGCCGTGCCGACGCCCAGCACCACGCCGGCCAGCCCGCCGGCGCCGCAGATGACCAGCGCCTCGGTGTTGAACTGGAGCATGATGTTGGCGCGCCGCGCGCCGGTCGCCATGCGGATGCCGATCTCGCGCGTGCGCTCGGTGACGCTGACCAGCATGATGTTCATGACCCCGATGCCGCCCACCAGCAGCGAGATCGCCGCCACCGAGCCGAGCAGGCGGGTGAGCGTGTCGGCGGTGGCGGTGGCCATCTCCAGGATCGAGGCGGTGTTGCGGATCTGGAAATCCTCCGCCCGATGGCGCTGGCGCAGCAGCACGGAAATCGCCTCCTGCGTCTCGTCGATCTGCGTCACGTCCTCCACGGCCACCGTGACCGTGCCCAGGAACCGGCGGCCGAACACCCGCATGAAGGCGGTGGAAATGGGCATCAGGACCAGGTCGTCCTGGTCCATGCCGAAGGCGTTCGCGCCGCGCGACGCGAGCACCCCCGCGACCTCGAACGGCACGTTCTTGATGAGGATGTAGCGGCCCACCGGGTTACCCACGCCGGGAAACATCACCCGCGCCACGGTCGCGCCGAGCACCACCACCGGCGCGTAGCCGTCCACGTCCGCCTCGGTGAACATGGCGCCATCGCGCATCGCCCAGTCGCGGGCGACGGTATAGCCCGGCCCGGTGCCCTGGATCTGCGTCGCATAATCGATATTGCCGACCCGCGCCGTGGCGGTGGTGGAGCGTTCCGGCGAGACCGCCCGCACATTGGGAATGTTGGCGCCGATGGCGAGCGCGTCCTCATAGGTCAGCGAGGCGTTGGAGCCGGTGGATCGCACCCCCGGCGCGCCGGGGCGCACCACCAGCAGATTGGTGCCCATGGAGGCGATGCGATCCAGCACCGCCTGCTTGCTGCCCTGGCCGATGGCCAGCATGGCGATCACCGCCGCCACGCCGATGATCACCCCAAGCAGGGTCAGCAGGGTGCGGAACAGATTGGCATGCATGGAGCGGAACGCCATCTTCACCGCCTCGCCGAGGTCCGGCAGGAAATGGTTGCGCACCTTCATGCGATGGCTCGCGAGCGGCGTCGGCGCTGGCGGCGGGGCGGTGCGCTCATCGGAAACGATGCGCCCGTCCTGGAGGCGGACCACCCGGTCCGCATGGGCGGCCACCTGCGGATCGTGGGTGATCAGCAGGATGGTGCGGCCCTCTTTGTTGAGGTCCTTCAGAAGGCGCAGCACCTCCTCGCCCGAATGGCTGTCGAGCGCGCCCGTGGGTTCGTCGGCGAGGATCACCGGCGCCTCGTTCATCAAAGCGCGGGCGATGGAGACCCGCTGCTGCTGCCCGCCCGAGAGCTGGGAGGGGCGATGGCCCGCCCGCTCCGCAAGCCCGAGCCGGGCCAGCAGGGCCTTCGCGCGGGCGATGCGCTCGGCCTTGGGACGGCCGGCATAGATGGCCGGGATCTCCACATTCTCCTCCGCCGAGATGGCGGGCAGGAGATTGTAGCGCTGGAACACGAAGCCGAAGGTGCGGCAGCGCAGGGCCGCAAGCTCGTCCGCGTCCAGCTCCGCGATGTCGCGGCCGAGCACGCGATAGCTGCCCCGATCCGGCCGGTCCAGGCAGCCGATGATGTTCATCAAGGTGGACTTGCCCGAGCCGGACTGGCCCATGATGGCCACATATTCGCCCGGCTGGATGGCGAGCGAAATATCGTCCAGCGCCCGCACCACGCTTTCGCCGCTCGGATAGATGCGGCTGACATGGGCCAGCTCCAGCACCGGCTCGCCCGCGCCTTCGCCCGAGATGACGGGCGCGGGATCATCGTCGTAGGGGGCCGCCGTGTCTGTGGCCGCGTTGAAGGATCCTGCCGGAGCGCCGGCGCGCGCCTCGGTGCTCAAAACGGCGGCGGGGGCATGCCGGGGCCGCGCGCCGCGCGCTGCGCCGAGGGATCGGCCGAGGTGACGACGAGCTCGCCCTCCTTCAGCCCTTCCGTGATCTGCACCTGGGTGCGGCTGGAGAGGCCGGTCTTCACGGCGCGGGTCTGCACCTCGCCGTTCACCAGCACGCGGACGGTGGCCTCGTTGCGCGCCTCGCGCTTGCTGCCGCCGCGGGCGACCGGGCGCACCGCGCTCGGCGGCACCAGCAGCGCATCCTTCGCGCCGCCGAGCATGAAGAACACCTGGGCGCTCATGGAGGTCATCAGCAGCCGCTCGGGGTTCGGCACGTCGATCAGCACATTGTAGAGCACCACGTCGTTCACCGTGTCGGGCGTCGGCAGCACCTGCACCACTTTCGCGGTGAAGCGCCGCTCCGGCATGCCGAGGGTGGTGAAATACACTTCCATCCCGACCTTCACCTTCGGAATGTCGGCCTCGGCCACCTGCGCCCACACCTGCATCGTGTCGAGATCGGCGACGCGCAGGATGATGGGAGCGGTCTGGTTGGCGTTCAGCGTCTGGCCCTCCAGCGAGGTGATGGAAACCACGGTGCCGGAGATGGGGGCGAAGATCTTGGTGTAGCCGAGATTGGCCACGTCCCCGTCCAGCGTTGCCTGGGTCTGCCGGATCTGGGCTTCCAGCGCGGCGATCTTCGCTTCGCCCATGCGGACGGTGGCGGCCGCGGCATCCGCCGTATCCTGGCTGCCGGCCTTGGAGGCGAGCAGGCGCGAGGCGCGGTCGTCCCGCAGCTTGTCGAGGTCGAGCTGGGCGCGCTGCTGGGCGAGCTGGGCCTTCAGATTATCGAGCTGGGCCTGATCGCCAAGCACCTTGGTCTGATAGACGGTGGGGTCGATCTGCGCGAGCAGCCGGCCCTTCTCCACACTGTCGCCGATAACCACCATCACCTTGCGCAGCTGGCCGGAGACTTGGGTGCCCACGTCCACATAGGTCTTGGGCTTGATGGTGGCGAGCGCGGTCACCGTCTGCTCGATATCGCCGCGCACCACCGGCACCGTGACGAGCCCTGGCGTCGCCGCGCCGGCATTGAGGCCATAGGCATAATAACCGCCCGCCCCCGCAAGCACCGCCATCGCCCCTGCGATCCACCAGACGCGGCCGCGCCGGCGTCTTACGGCGGGTGGCGCGATCGCCCCTGCCTGTTCCGATTTCTGAAGCATCGTCTATCCGCCACGCGGCCCCACACCTGACTGGCGGCAAGGATAAACGGCACGTGACGTAGGGTTCAGTGAATTCTCTGTAACGTTGGCAGAGAAACGTTTCTGCGCATTTCCCCCGCAACCCGGCATCAGCCCTCGCGGGGGCGATAAGTGCCGGTCTTGGGGTCGCGCACCAGCACCTGGACCTTTTCCTGCTCCGCCTGCGGCGCGGCGGGACCTTGGCCGGCGGCGGCGCGATGGGCATCCATGGTCTCGCTCACGCGGCGCCCCTCGCGGGCGAGGAAGCGCGCCGCGGCCACCGCGCCGGCGGCGCCGAGAAGGACGATCAGAAACGCAGGCATGGCCTTTCCCCTTCCGTGACGATCACAGCCCGTAGCGCGCCCACAAGGCGCGTTCCTCGGCGACGCCCGCGAGCCCCTGGGCCAGCCCCGCGCCGACGGCGCCACCGGCCGGGACCGCGCTGCCGACACCCGGCACGCGCCGGCCGAGCCAGCCGCCGGGCGCCGTGACCAACGGCGTGCGCACGGTGCGCCCGTAGCGCGCCTGGAGAATCTCCCGCAGATCGCCGACGCCGTCCGCGAGCCCGAGGGAGAGCGCCTGCGCCCCGGCCCAGAACTCGCCGGAGAACAGCAGATCGTCCTCGCCCGAAAGCACCGGGCCGCGGCGGCGGCGCACGAGGTCCGCGAACATCTGGTGAATCTCGCGCTGCAGGGCCTTCAGCCGCTCCACATCCTCTTCCCGCTCGGGCTGGAAGGGGTCGAGCATCATCTTGCGGGTGCCGGCCGTGTGCACGCGCCGCTCGACACCGATGCGCTCGATCAGCTTGTCGAAGCCGAAACCGGCGGAGATGACGCCGATGGACCCGACCACCGAGGAGGGATCGACGAAGATCTCGTCCGCCGCGCAGGCGATCATGTAGCCGCCGGAGGCCGCCACATCCTCCACGAAGGCGAAGACGTGCTTTTCCTTCTCCTCGGCCAGGGCGCGGATGCGCTTATGGATGAGGTGGGATTGAACCGGCGCGCCGCCGGGCGAATTGATGATGAGCGCCACGGCGGGCGCCTTCTTCACCGCGAACGCCCGCTCCAGCGCCTTGGCGACGCCGGCGAGCGTGAGGCTCTGCTGGAAGGGCGTGTTCATGCCGATGGTGCCGGACAGGCGGACCACCGGCACCGTGGTGAGATCGTCGCGCCAGCGGGCGGGCAGAAGACGGCGAAAGCCGCTTTGCAGGGAGGCGAGGAAGGAATCGTCCATGAACACCTGTGTCGGGGCACATTCCGGTGAATTCATGGTGCGCGGTCGCAACGGCAAGGGCAATCGCCCTGATGCCGCAAGGCGGGGCGAGAAGGCTTCATCCTGTCAAGGAATCACGCGGCGGTTGCTTCCGGCCCCAGCGCGCGACGAGAGAGGCTCCGCCGCTCTACCGGCATTCGATGCGGGCGGTGAAATTCTTCGCGAGATCCGCCACCGCCGCCGGCTCCAGCGCCTTGTCCTTGAGCTCGGATCGGGTCTCGATGCCGTTGGTGTCGAGGAAGTTCTGGGCGATCGCGCTCTTGATGGCGAAATTGACGTTCTGCGGCATATCCTTGATGGCGGAGGCGACCACTAGCGCATCGAGCTTGGAGACCACCACGCCGACGATATTGCCCTTCTGATCGAGGACCGGCCCGCCACTATTGCCGGGCTGTACCGGCGCGGAGATCTGGATCATGCGCGTGTCGTCCGAGAGCCCGGCGGCGGCCGTGATGTTGCCGACCGTGAAATTGCCGTTGCTCGCGAGCAAGCCAGAGAGCGGAAACCCGAACACGAACACGCTGTCCCCGACGCGCGGACGTGGATTTAACGCCGGCACGTCCTTGGGCGTGGCATCCACCTTGAGCAGGGCGAGATCATTCGTCGCGTCGCGCGCGATCAACTGGGCGGGCCGGGCGGCATCACCGACCGCCACCACCTTGAGCACCTTGCAGCCCTCTACCACATGATTGTTGGTTAGCATGTGCCCACGTTCGGACACGAAGAAGCCGGTGCCGGAGCTCTTGGGCTCGTCGGATTTCACCCCATCCCGCGCTGTCGTGCCCGCCGCTTCGGTGGAGCGCCCATCCGAGCGCGCCGCAATGGCGAGATCCTTCTGGCAATCGAGCAGTGCCTCGATCGCCGCCATGGAACCGGAAAGTGAGAGCTGGGCGATGGTCTTGCGCTCATAGAGCACGAAGAGCGCGCCGGCGCGGGCGATATCCACCACGAAGTCGCGGACCAGATCCTCCGCGAGCAGCGCGTTTTCGCGCGACAGCTGAACACCCTTGAAATCGCCCCGCCACCGGCCCTCTCCCCGGGCCGTCAGCTGCAATTCATACCGTTCGCCGGGAACGATCGACTTCCACTTGGGATTGGAGAGGCCGAAGAATGCCTTGCTCTTGGTGCTGCTGAAGCCCATCCAGACCGTCGTGCGGTCCTCATAGGTGGCGGCCGCGATGCAGCCGCCCATGCTTGTGCTGAGCCCGATGGTCCAGCCCCGGGTCTTGCCGATCACCTCATCGATATTGAGGGTCGCCCCGGCCTGCGCCTCCCCCAATCCAACGGCCCAGCAGAGCCAGAGCAGGGCGAGGAGGGCGACCCAGCGTATGCGATGGCGGGTGGATCGGAGCACGGCGGCGCTCACGGCTTGCTGGCGGTGGGGATCGAGCCGCCTTTGCGGGCGAAGGGGTCTTCGTCGGCTGCCGCCACATCCGCAACCGGCGCGGCCTTCGGCTTCTGGGTCTTGGCTTTGGCGGATTTCTGTTTCTTCGGCGCCGCTGTGCCCCCGCCCGCCATGGCGCCGAGCATCGCCGCGCCCATGACGGCGCCCATGACGCCGAGTGCGGTGCGCCGCGCATCCGCATACGCTGGCGTATGCATCATCGGCGAGACGGCGAGCGCGAAAGCCAAGGCAAAGATATTCGCGCACCTCAAGGCGTTGCTCTTCGACATGGCGTCCCCACCCCAGCCGGCGACACACGGACCGGGCACGATGATAGCGGCGGCCCGAACGCCAGGTAAGGGACTTCTTAAGGGTTGCAGAAAATTTTCATCGCATCCAGACCCGCAGCGACCCTGCCCCGCTCACGCCCGCAGCGCCGCCCCATCGCGCAGCACGGCCTCCGCCTCGGGCGTGGGCGTGCCACGGACGTCGGCGAGGATCAGGCCCGGGAGGATCGCCGGCGCGGTGCGGCGCCCCTTGATGGCGCGGGCGATCAGCCGCACCGCCGGCGCATCGGGACGGGGATGGACCGGCAGCAGCCGCACCGCCCCGAACCGGCCCTCCAGCGCCGCGAGCAGCGGAGAAAGATCTTCCGGCCGCAGGATCATGGCGAGCATGCCGCCCGGCGCCAGGCAGCGATAGGCGGCGGTCGCCCAGTCCTTCAGCGTATGGGCCTGCGCCATATGGGCCTGCGCCCGGCCCGCGTCGGGCGAGGTCTGGTGGGCCTCGACGGCGTTGAACGGCGGGTTCGCCAGGACGAGGTCGAGGCTTTCGGCGGCGGGATGGGATGGCCCGCCCGGCCGCGCCAGGGCGAGCACGTCGGCGCACACGACGGCGCAGCGCGTTTGCAGAGCGTTCGCGGCCACGTTCTGCCCGGCCAGCTCGGCGAGCGCGGGGTCGATCTCGATCAGCACCGCCTCGGCATGCGGCAGGCGCAGCAAGGCGGCAAGGCCCGCGCTGCCGACCCCGGCACCGAAATCGGCGAGACGACGGGCGTCCAGCGGGGCGGCGGCGGCGAGCAGAATGGCGTCGTGGCCGACGCGATGGCCCTTTTCCGGCTGACGCAGCAGGAGCCGGCCGCCCAGCACGCGGTCCTGCGTCACCGCCGGCTTTGCGCCCTCAGGGCTCATGGCCGGGTTTCGCGCCCGGAGGGCGCATGGCGGGGCCGGGTTTCGTGCCCGCAGGGCGCATGACGGCGGGGCCTAGTCGCAGAGCACATCGCCGAGGCCCGCCTCCCTCAGCAAGCGGCGGCCCTGCGCCAGATCCTCGTCCAGAACCAGGACGCGGCGCGGGATGATGCCGATGGAGCCTTCGAGCGCGCTGACATAGCTGTCCGCGACCATATGGCCGATATCGGCGGCGGTCAGCAGCGCCTCGACCGCCGAAATCAGCACCAGATCATTGGTCCGCACCAGATCGCGCATCAATTCTCCGTCGGATTTGCGCCGCGGCGGCGTTCCGGGTACCCCTCACGCTTGCACGGCACCCTTCGCCATCCCTATGGTGCCGCCCACAGAATGACAAGCGGGAGCGTTTCTTGGCCGTCGTCCTTCCGTTCGAGCCGACCGACCCCTCCATCGACGCCCTGGTGCGCCTGGTGAAGGGAGACATGGATCGCGTGAACGCCACCATTCTGGCCCGCACCGGCTCGGACGTGGCGATGATCCCCGAAGTCGCGAACCACCTGATCTCGGGCGGCGGGAAACGGCTGCGCCCCATGCTGACGCTCGCCTGCGCGGCGCTCAGCGGCTATCGCGGCGAAGGGCATGTGAAGCTCGCGGCGTCGGTGGAGTTCATGCACACCGCCACGCTGCTGCATGACGATGTGGTGGACGAAAGCGACATGCGGCGCGGCAAGCTCGCGGCCCGTAAGCTCTGGGGCAACGAGGCGAGCGTGCTGGTGGGCGACTTCCTGCTCGGCCAGGCCTTCAAGATGATGGTCGAGGTGGGCTCGCTCCAGTGCCTCGACATCCTCTCGAATGCCGCCTGCGTGATCGCCGAGGGCGAGGTGATGCAGCTCGCCGCCGCCAAGAACACCGAAACGTCCGAAGACGATTATCTCGCCGTGATCCGGGGCAAGACGGCGGAATTGTTCGCCGCCGCCTGCGAGGTCGGCGCGGTGCTCGGCGCCCGCCCGAAGGCCGAGCAGAGCGCCTGCCGCTCCTACGGCATGAATCTCGGCATCGCCTTCCAGCTCGTGGACGACGCGCTGGACTATGGCGGCAGCCAGGCCAAGCTCGGCAAGAATGTGGGCGACGATTTCCGCGAAGGGAAGATCACCTTGCCGGTGGTGCTCGCCTTCCGCCGGGGCGACGCGCAGGAGCGCGCCTTCTGGCAGCGCAGCCTGGAGCAGAATGCCTGCGACGATGCCCAGCTCGACCAGGCCATCGGCCTGCTTACCAAGCACCGGGCGCTCGTGGATACCATCGAGCGCGCCCGCCATTACGGCGCCATCGCCAAGGACGCGCTCGCCTTGTTCCCGCCGGGCGGGGCCAAGGACGCGCTGATGGAAGCCGTGGATTTCTGCATCTCGCGCGCGCATTGAGCGCGCGAGGGGGACGCGGGAGGCCGCAAACGGCCGTAGCGTCCATCGGCCGCTAAAGGTTTTATGGTACCAAAAATCGCCCGATGACATGAAAACGCGGTTCCGCGTTGCCGGGCCAAATGGTAAGATGGGATTGTATCCGGGCACTGGGGGCCACGCGATTCATGACCACGACTGTGTATGCTCCGGTTGAGGATTCGAGCTTCCTCGACACCAATGCGTATCAACTCGCCACCGACCAGCAGTTCGCGGAGGCTCGGGCCGGCGTCAATACCACCGCCATCTTCGGTTCGCTGTTCGGCGCGACCTCGATTATCGACGCCCCCGGCACCGAGCCGCTTGTCAAAATCGCCCTCACCCTGAACCGGATCACCGATCCGCAGTCGCTTTTGGGAAGCCCCTGGGCGGAGCGCCAGGTCGCGCTCGCGGACCAGACTGAAGTCTGGAACACCTATGGCGCGAACCCGCTGACCTACCAGGCGGTGTCCGATTACATCACCGACCCGGCGAACGGCATCGGCGCGAGCGCGCTGCTCACCAGCCTCGGCTACGAATCCTCGGTGCAGTCGCGCACCCTCTGGCTGCAGTTGAACCCGGCCCAGTTCCAGGCCTTGTTCGACACGCCGCTGCTCAAGGTGAACGTGGGAAGCGAGACGTTTTATGCCTGGGAAGGCAATCTCTCGCTGCCCACCGCGATCGCCGGGGATGTGCGCGGTCTGTGGCTGGACCAAGGGGCCACGGTCACCAACCCGGCGGTGGCGCCGGGAACCTCGGTCTACTCGCCCACCGCCGGGTATCAGGGCATCGGCAATGGTGGCAACGAGGTCATCTCCACCCCGGGGGTGATTTCCGATGCCTATAATTTTCCCCTGCAGAATCAGGCGACACCGGCCATTGCCCTGGTCGAGCCGTCCATGCAGGACCCGACGGCCCTGTTCAATGCGCTGAACGCCTATCGCGCCACGCTCGGGCTGCCCGCCATGACCGCGGAGCAGTTTCAGGTGCTCCCCGGCGCCGATCCCAACGGCTGGTCGAGCTTCATCGACGAGACCACGCTCGATATCTCCGTGGTTGCCTCCGCCGCGCCGAACAGCACGCAATTGCTCTACAGCTTCGTCGGCTCAACCCACTACACGGCCTATCAGCAGGCGATCTGGGATTTGGTGAACAATCCCGGCATCCTCACCTCCTCCTTCCCCGAGGTAACCGAGGCCTCGCCCGATTCCCCCTTTTATCTGGCCTATTCCGATCTGCTGACCGATGCCGCCTTGCGCAACATGTCAGTGTTTCTGTCCTCCGGCGACGGCGGATCGCAGAGCGAATACGGCACCGGCAACCCGCTGATGCGGACCTCGCACACCGTGTCGACCGCGATCGCCGTGGGTGGAACCTCCATCAGCACGCTCGCCTCGGCCCAATCCGACCTGACCCTGGCGACCGGCGATCCCGCGACCGACCTGGTGGCGCAGGTGATGAGCGATACGCCGAATCTGACCGTGCTGATGGCGATGACGGCGGCCGGGCTGAAGACCTTGCCGACCAACATGACGCCCAATGCGGACGAGACCCCGACAGACCCGCTGGTCCGGCTCTTCGAAACCACCTGGAACGCCTATTACATCAGTTACGACAAGAGCGGCGCCGGGACATTCGACCCATCCTATTCGACCAATAATGCCAGCACAGGCGGCGTCGACATCACCCAGGACACGCCGACCTACCAGAGCGATTTCGGCCTGACGCCCACCAGCATCGGCGCCATCGTGCAGGCGGGACGCGGCGCGCCGGACGTTTCCGCGCTCGCCTCGGGCAATGCGTATTATTTCGTGCTCAATGCGGACTATGCCAACGATCCCTCGTCCGGCCATCTGACCAAGGGCGATGGCGGCACCAGCGCGGCGACGCCATTGTGGGCCTCGCTGACCGCGCAGTTCGACGCCATTTTCGAAAATCAGCACCTGCCGCAGCTCGGCTATTATAACGACCTGCTCTACATCGCCGCCGCCATCGCGCCCGGCTCGTTCAACGACATCTCGCTGGGCAACAACATCTCCACCTATTACGTGGTGCCCGAAGGGACGCCGGGCGCGGTCTATGACTATGCCGCCGGGGATTATGTGCTGCCCACCGGCCTCGGCTTCTCCGCCGCAACCGGATACGACTACACCACCGGCCTCGGCTCGCCGAACGGGCTTCTGCTGGCGCGGGCGCTGACCGCCATCGCCCACACCGAGATCTATTCCGACACCCCGGCGCTGCTCGGCATCGTCGATGCCACCCATGCCGTGAGCGATGCGGCGCAGACCCTGCTGGTGCAATCGACCGGAATGGAAGGAAGCTTCTCCCTCTCCGTGGGCGGGCAAAGCTTCACCGGAACCGGCGGCGGGGGCGATCTGGCCTGGACCAGCCGCCTTGCCCAGCAATCCCTGCAAAGCGATTTCGATCCCGACCTCGTGCGCGCGTTCGACGGCATCGCCCAGGCCACCCCCGGCTCGATCCATGCCGCAAACGGGGCCGCCCTCTCCGCGTCTTCCGGCGGCGACGCGCTGGCGCTGTACCAGGCGGCGCTCACCTCGGCCTTCGGCTTCGCGTCCTTCGGCACGCAGGACGGGACCGTGACCTTGGCGCGGCCGGTTGCCGTCGCCGACACGGCCGGCGGCGCCAACAGCCAGGAGGTGGTGGTGCGCGTGCGCCAGAACGGCGCCGACGACACGCACCTGACCCTCTACAAGGTGGACGATCTCAGCGGCGACATCGGCGGCCTCGCGCCGGGCTCGGCCGGCTATGCGGACGCGGCGCAGGCCCGCGCCTATCACACCGTCGACGGGCATACCGCCATCGACAGCCCCGGCTGGGGCAATTACGCCCAGACCGAGATCACCGGCGTCAATGCCGGCGACATCATCGCCATGAAGCTCACCAACGGGGCGAACACCTTCTGGGCGTTCGCACAGGCCAATGAGCAGGCGGGCGGCGCGGGGGTGACCCATTTGTGGAGCTATGGGCTCAACACCTGGGGCTGGGAGGATCTGGCGGGCGGCGGCGATCACGATTTCAACGATTTGATCGTGCAGCTCGACTTCACCAGCACCAGTGGGGACGGCTGGCTGATCTGATCCCTCAGCCGCGCGGGCCAAACACGATGACCGCCGCGCCGGCGAGGCACAGCGCGGCGCCGACGCTGTCGTAACGATCCGGCCGCACGCCCTCGACGCCCCACATCCAGGCCAGGGAGCCGACGATGTAGATGCCCCCATAGGCCGCGAACGCGCGTCCCGCGGCGGCCGAGTCGACCAGCGTCAGGGCGCCGGCGAACACCGCGAGGCTGGCGAAGCCCGGCACCAGCCACCAAGGGGACCCCGCCCCGCGCACCACGTGCCAGAAGGCAAAGCAGCCGGCGATCTCGGCGATCGCCGCGACGCTATAAGCAAGAAGGGTCATCGCAGCACCGTGGGGCGCACCCACCAATCGGGATGGGCTGCGCTCACCGCCTTGGCGAGGCCGGCGGCATCGCGGCAGGTGTCGGTGAGCGCGAACACGGTGGCGCCCGAGCCGGACATACGCACGAAGCGGGCGCGCGGGTCTGAATGCAGCACGGCCTTCACATTCCCGATCTGCGGCGCCACGCTTTGCGCGGGCGTCTCCAGATCATTGGGGGTGCGCGCGAGGAAATCCAGAAGAGCGGCGCGCGCCACGGGCACCGCTTCGGTATGCGGCCCACCGGGCAGGTCCTCGCCCGGTCGCAGGCCGAGGGCGCGAAACACCGGGGCGGTGGGCACCGCCACGCGGCAATTCACCAGCACCGCCGGCAGCGGCGGCAAAGCGAGCGGCGGCGAGAGCTGATCGCCCACCCCGCGCATCATCCGCGCCCGCGGGGAAAGACAGACCGGCACATCCGACCCCACCACCCGTGCGGCCTCCATGAGGCGCGGATCGGCGAGATCGAGGCCATTGAGCTGGGCCAGCAGGCGCAGCGCCGCCGCCGCATCCGAGGAGCCCCCGCCGATTCCCGCCGCCACCGGCAGGCGCTTCACGAGATGGAACCGGCCGAGTCGCAGCCCGCCCACCCGTTCCCGAAGGGCATGGGCGGCGCGCAGCACCAGGTTTTCCCCCTGGGGGCCGGCGGCCGGCGCCGTGGGCCCGGAAACTTCGAGGCCGAACGCCGCATCTGGCGCTAGGGAAAGAAGGTCGGCTGCCCCTGCGAAGCTCACGAGACTCGCGAGATCGTGAAACCCATCCGCGCGCCGGCGCAGGACGCGCAATGTCAGATTGACCTTTGCTGGAGCGCGCGCCACAAGCTTTTGCATGATTTTGGCTTATGGCGTGCCGGGTCGCCGACCGCAAGCGGCGTCGAAAGACAGAACCGCTGACGTAACTTGCGAGGTTTGTGGAAAGTCGCCATCCTCCCGCCATGTGGCGCGGTTTCTCTCAGCCCCACGCTCCTTCCAGGATTTCTGCCCGGTGAAGATTTCGCTCATTCGCTCGCCCCTGGCCATCACGGCCGCTTTCTGCGTGTCGTTGATGGCGGTGGCGCCCTGCGCCGCGCGGGCGGAATTCCCGCCCGTCTCTGACGCCACCCTCTCCGGCAGTTATCTCGCGGCACGCCTCGCCGGCTCGGAACGCGACACCGAAGCCGCCGTGGCCTATCTGCGCGCGCTGCTCAAGCTCGATCCCCGCAATGACGAAGTGGTGGAACGCGCCTTCTTCGCCATGCTGGTGGACGGCGACGTGGAAGAAGCCATGCCGCTCGCCGACCGGCTGGTGAAGGTGGACCGCTCGCACCGCATCGCCCGCCTGGCGTTGGCGGTGCGCGCCATCAAGGCCGCGAAATACACCACCGCGCGCACCAATCTCTCCCTGTCCGTGCGCGGCCCCATCGGCGATCTCACGGCCACCTTGCTTGCCGCCTGGACCATGGTGGGTTCCGGCACGCCCAAGGCCGGCATCGAGATGATCGACCGCCTGCAGGGACCGGAATGGTATGCGAGCTTCAAGAACCTGCATGCCGGGCTGATCCTCGATGTCAGCGGCAACAAGAAGGAAGCCGGCAAGCGCCTGGAACTGGCGATGAAGACCGAGCCGGTCACGCTGCGGGCGATTGACGCTTATGCCCGCTGGGCTTCGCGCAATGGCGAGACCGAGGCGGCCATCGCGGCCTACAAGAATTTCGACAAGCTGATGCCGCGCCACCCGCTGGTGGAAGCGGCGCTGGCCGAACTCGAAGCGGGGCACCAACTGCCGCCGCTGGTGCGCACGCCGCAGGAAGGCGCGGCGGAAGTGCTCTATGGCCTCGGCGCCGCGCTTGCGCGCCAGGGCGGCGAGGACTTGGCCCTGGTCTATCTGCAACTCGGCCTGTGGCTCGATCCCGACCATCCGCTGGCGGGCCTCTCGCTGGCTGATCTCTACGAGCAGCTCAAGCAGCCGGAAAAGGCGATCCAGGTCTATGACAAGATCCCCGCCTCTTCCCCGCTGAAGCGCAATGCGGAAGTGCAGCAGGCCATCAACCTCGACGCCACCGACAAGACCGCCGAAGCCCGCAAGCATCTCGAAGCGCTCATCAAGGCCAATCCGAAGGACCTGGAAGCGCTGGTCGCGCTGGCCGGCATCGAGCGGGGCCGCAAGATGTTCGCCGAATGCGCCGCCACCTACAGCAAGGCCGTCGCCCTCCTGCCGGAGCCGACACGCACCAATTGGGCGCTGTTTTATTTCCGCGGCATCTGCAACGAGCGCAGCAAGAACTGGCCGGCGGCCGAAGCCGACCTGAAGAAGGCGCTGCAGCTCTATCCCGACCAGCCGCACGTGCTGAACTATCTCGGTTATTCGTGGGTGGACCAGGGCACCAACCTGGACGAGGGCATCGCCATGATCCGCAAGGCCGTGGAGTTGCGGCCCGACGATGGCTATATCGTCGACAGCCTCGGCTGGGCCAATTTCAAGCTCGGCCGCTATGACGACGCCGTCGCCGACCTCGAGCGCGCGGTGGAGCTGAAGCCGCAGGATCCGGTCATCAACGACCATCTCGGGGATGCCTATTGGAAGGTGGGCCGTCGCCTGGAAGCCACCTTCCAGTGGAACCATGCGCGCGACCTGAAGCCCGAGCCGGAAGATCTCGACAAGATCGTCAAGAAGATCAAGGACGGCCTCGACACCTCCGCCTCTCCGGCCGATGCGGCCCCGATCAAGAAGGCCGAAGACGCCCAGCCGCAGGACGCCAAGCCTGAGAATTCAAAACCTGTGGACGCGAAGGTCGGTGTCGATGTACCTCCAGTTGATGCGCCCGCAGCGGCCGACGCACCCAAGGCGGACGGCCAAAAAAGCAATTGAAGCCGCGCCCTTGAGCGTGGCGACGCGATGAGAAAAGGGCCGCCGGCCCTTTTCTCATAAGGATTTTCCGAACCTTCGCCCACGCGCGCGATGTCGCGCGCCCACCATGTCGGCGAAAATGGAGCGACGGTATCTTTGGCACCCAGCTGGGCTGCAGATGCCGATATCGTGATCTCTTCAAGATCCACGCCACAACCCTCATGTAGTCGAGAAGACTACTGCAACCGCCTCCGGCTCTGGTGTGCGACGATGCATCATGTTATCCTTAGATAAATTTGATCGCGCCTGGGTTTGATGAAAATCAGGGCAAAAGACCCTGTTGGGAGCCAACGCAGCTGCCGAAATAGCGGCATGGGAGACGATAATTGCCGGCGGACCAAGCAGAACGGCTGCAACGATGGGTCTTGAACGTCGGATCCGGCCCCGCGACACGCAAGGGGCTTCACCCCGCCTTTCATCGCGAGGAATGGACCGAAGTTCGCCTCGACATTGAGCCGCGTGTTGCCCCGGATATCGTCGGGACCATGGTCTCCATGCCGCAGATCAAGGACGGGACGTTCGATGCCGTCTGGTCCTCGCACAATATCGAGCATCTGCACGCCTTCGAGGTGCCGCTGGCCATGGCGGAGTTCAGGCGCGTGCTGCGCCCGGACGGTTTCGCGCTGATCACCTGCCCCGACATCGCGAGCATCGCGAAGCTGGTGGTGGACGGCCGGCTGGAAGACGTGGCCTATGTATCGCCGGCGGGTCCGATCACGGCGTTGGACATGCTGTTCGGCCACTCCGCCTCGGTTGCGGCGGGGCAAAGCCATATGGCCCATAACACCGGTTTCACATTGCAGCGGCTGGCGGACAAATTGGTGGCCGCCGGGTTCCGGGAAGTGCGCGCCATGCGAGGCGGCTCCTACGATCTGTGGGTCCTGGCCCTCGTCACCACCATGGACCTCGCCAAGATCTGCCTTACCGGCACCCCGCAGGCCGGGTTGCTGGAAGAGCCGCGCGAAAAAGTGCCCCGCGCGCGCACGGCCTAGGCCCTCATGGGCCCGCGCCGGTGACCCCGATCGTGGACCAGATCGCCCGGCAAACGGGGACGGGGCTCGCGCGCGGCTCGCTGCTCCTCGGCCCGAAATCCGCCGCCGCGGAAGAAGCGGTGCGTCCGCTGATCGCCCTTGCCGAAGCCGAGCGCGACAACCGCGGCAAAGCCGTGGATGAGCCGGCGGACTTGGTGCGTCTCGCCCATGCGTATCTGGTGCTCGGCCGCCCCGAGGGCGCGGTGCGCGCCGCGCGCCGGCTGCTCGAGCTCGACCCGCAGGAGGCGAGCGCCGCGGCCATTCTGTTCAGTCACGGAACACCTGCGGAACGGGAGCAGGCGGCGCTGCGCCTTGCGGGCTCGGCCTCCGATCCCGGCCTGAAGGGGGCGGCGCTGCGCGCCCTGCGGGCGATGGGCCACGCGGCGTTCGCGCATCTCCACTGGTCTGCAGATCGCTTGCAAGGCTTTGCCGCATGGCAGCCGGGGGCCAAGGCGACCCTTGTTTTCTTGACCCCCGACGGCGAGGAAACCTGGCCGCTCGATCCGCAAGACGACCACCCTTTTTCCGAAGCCTTCGGGCGCGCGGCGGGAATCGAGCTGTCCCTCGCGCCGGCAGACGCCCATGTGTTCGTCGCGGTCGGAAGCCAGCGCTACGGCCTGCTGCGCCAGACTGCACCCGAGCCGATTCCCGTGCGGCACACGCCCTCCCCCGAAGATCGGCTGGGCGCGCAGCTCACCATCCTCATTCCCATCTATGACGATGCGGCGGCAACGCGCCGCTGCATCGAGAGCGTGCTGGCCCACCGCCCCTCCCCCGAGACGCGCGTGCTGCTGGTGGCGGATGATCCGCCCGATACGGAACTGCGCTCCTATCTCGCCGCGCTTTCGGCGCCCGGCCTCGATTGTCTGCACAATCCGCTCAATCTCGGCTTCGTGCGCTCGGTCAATCGGGGCATCGCGGCGATCCCGCACGGGGATATTCTGCTGCTGAATGCAGATACCATTTTGCCGGCGCGCTTCGCCGAGCGCCTGCGCGCCGCCGCCTATGGCGCCGACGATATCGGAACGGTGGTCCCGCTCTCCAACAATGGGGAGTTCGTCAGCCTCCCCGTCCCGTTCCGCGCCAATCCCTTACCCGACGCGCAGACCCTCACGCGCATCGACGAGAGCGCCGAGCGGGCGAACAGCGGCGTCGTGATCGACCTGCCAAGCGGGATCGGCTTCTGCCTCTACATCACCCGCCGCTGCCTGAACGATATCGGCCATCTGTCCGGCGGCTGGGGGCGCGGCTATCTAGAAGATGCCGACTTCTGCCTGCGCGCGCGCGCCTTTGGCTGGCGCAACGTCTGCGCGGCCGACATCTATGTCGGCCATGAGGGCACGCGTTCGTTCAAGGAGGAGAAGCGCGGGCTCGTGGTGCGCAACCTCAAGCGCCTGGGCGCTGCGTTTCCCGCCTATGAGGCGGCGTGCGGCAGTTTCGTCTCCGCCGATCCGCTGCGCGGCGTGCGCGCCGCCATCGAGGCGGAATTGCCTCCTAAACATCGGCCCGCGCGCCTGCTGGTGCATGGTCCGTCTCTCGTCGACACCGCCGATGCGCTCGTCCACGCCATTTCCGAGGCCGGACAGGAGCCTGTGCTGCGTGCGGAACTCAAGGGCCGGCCCGGCGCGTGGTCTCTCGCCCTGTCGGCGGTGGGCGGCGACTTTCCGCAAAATCTCCGCTTCCATCTGAGCCGCTCCGATGGAGCTTCCGCCCTCGCCGCCGATCTCGCCCGGCGCCCGCTCTCGCGCATCGAAGTGCTCGGCCAGGAAGCGCTGCCCGAGGACCTGTGGCGGATTCTGTGCGGCCTCGGCGTTTCCATCGAGGTCCATGTCCATGCCCTGCGAGCCCGTTCCGGCGGCAGCGCCCGCTTCTGGCCCGCCTTCGCCGAGCCGGCGATCAGCGCGGTGGTGCCGGCGCACGAGCAGATCGAGCATGTGGTGCGCGGCCGGCGCCTGGTCCTGCCGTGGAAAGTGCGGGCCGCGACGGACGCGTTCCGGAGTATCCCCCGGGCGAGCGTGCCGCTGAGCGATGCGCCCATCGGCATCCTGCTGCCCCACGCGGAGGCGCGCGCCCATCTTCTGGCATGGGAACTGGCCCTGGCCTTGAAGGCTGCGGGTGCGGGCAATGCGGTGTTCGTCTTCGGCGCCAGCCTTGACGACCGCGCCCTTGGCAGCCTTCCCGATCTTGTGGTGCTGGGTAAGGTGGAGGCCCACGAAGCGCCGAGCTTGATGGCGGCGCTCGAGATCGGCCGCATCGTCATCGCCGATCGCGACGGGCTGGGCCACCCGCTGGCCATGGCGGCGGGACGAAGCGACTTGCCATGCGCGTTTTTCGGTGCGGGAACCGGTGCCGTCGGCGATCTGGTTCTTGCACCCGACACGGGAAATCTTGAAGCTGTACGCCACATCCTCGACTGGATCAGGAGCCGCCCGTCGCAATGAATTCCGCTCTCCCAGCCCCGTCCGAGATCGTGGAGATCGGCGTACCCATGGCGTGCGGCGTACGGGCGGCCTTCGGCGCATCGGGAGACTACGGCTTCTCCGGCTTTGTCATGGATCCGGAGGACCTGACGCGGCGCCATGTGATCGAATTGCTGGTGGATGGCGTGCCGACCCAGGTGACGCGGGCGGACCTCTACCATCCCGCCCTCGCCGAGGCAGGGGTGGGCGACGGCTGCTACGGCTTCCAATTCATCGTACCCGCTCCGGTTTACGCCAGCGCCACCCGCTTTGAAGCCCGGCTGGCCAATGTGGAAGAGCATCTGCCGCTCACCGAGCCGGTGGAGCCGACGGGCGAGGCTGCCCGCGGGCAGGTGGAATGGCTGGGCAATCTGAGGTTCCGCGGCTGGGTGCGCCAGCCTGCGTCCGGGGAGGACGCATCCACCCCGCGCATTCTCGTTTCGGTGGACGGCACGGCGGTGATGGATGTGCCGGCCGACCGCTGGAGCGGCGCCTTCGCGGACGGCGTGCTCCAGCCGGTGCGCGGCTTTGATCTGGAACTGCCGGACACCTTCGCCGACGGGCGCCTTCATCAGGCCGTCTTTACGGTCGCCGGCCCGAGCCTCGGCGGTCCCCAGATGGTGGGCGGCACCGCGATCGCTTTTCTCGCCTTCGGCGACGCATTGCGTGCGCTTTTCGATGGCCGGTTCCCCGAAGAGGAGTTGGAGAGGCACCGCGAGGCGATCCGCATCGAGCTGCACGAAAAGCTCTTTCCGCGCTCCCTCCCCTTCACGCAATACGCCGCCTGGCGCGCGGCGCAGCCCCCCGAGCCAACGCGCCCTTTGCCGGACGGCGCGGCAGCCGACCAACTCGCGCTTGTGTTCCTGGGGGAAGATGGGCTCGACACCTCCCTCCACGGCCTGGACGGAGCAGGCGTGCAATGGGTCGCCGGCGCCCTGCCAAGCGACAGCGCCAAGGCGAATTTCGATCCCGGCCCGCTGGGCGAGTTCATGGCTGGCGAGGCGCAGAGCAGCACCGCCTTCGTCTTCCTTCCCGCCGGTGCGCGCATCCGGCCCGGCGGGCTGACGCGGATCGCCCAGGCGCTGGCGGATCATCCGCGTGCCATCATGCTGTTCGCCGACGTGGACGTGGAGGAGGCCGATGGCACCTTATGGCCGCTCGCCTTTCCCGCCGCGGATTACGAGCGCACCCTGGAGCAGGGCTTCGCCGCCCGCTGCTTCGTGCTGCGCACACCCGCGCTGCGCACCGCGCTGAAACGCGGGGCCAATACGGTCTTCCGTCTCGCGAATTTCCTCTACGACTTCTATCCGCTGCCGGTGGGCGCCATCGTTCATCTTCCCGGGGCGCTTGCCAGCGTGCCCGCGGCCTGCCTGCGGCGCGGCCACGCGTCCCTGAACCGGGCGACCGCCGAGCATCTCGCCACCATCAAGCAGGCGGCCCGGCAGGCGATCGCGATCGGCGAATGCCTGCCCGCGGTGCGCGTGGCCCGCGCGCCGCCGCGCGAGCGCGTCACCCTTGTAATGGACGCGGCCTCGTATCCCGCCTTGGCGGAACGGTGCCTGCGGGCGGCCTTGCCGGCGCTGCGTCGCGTGGATGGGGAATTGATCATCATCCTGCCGCCCGGCAAGGTGAACCCCGCCTTGGCGCCCCTGCTCTCCCCACTTGCCAAGGTCAAGGTGCTGCAACGGGCCAATCCTCGCACCGTTGAAATCTTCAATACGGTGTTGTCTGGCGCGGAAGGCCAGTCCGTGATCTTTCTCTCGGGGGCCATGGCGCCGCTCAACGAGGATTGGCTGGACGAACTGCGCTGCCGGCTGGAAGGACGCGACACGGGAGCCGTGGCGCCGCTGGTCGTCGACCCGGAGGACAATATCTACGATGCCGGCTATGTGCTCGGCTCGAACCTCGATGCGGTCCGTGCCTTCGCGGGCCGCCGCATTTCGGATCCCGGCTATGGCGACATGCTGCGCATTGCCCATGAAGTTTCCGCGCTGAGCTTCGATTGCGTGGCCGTGCGCCCGGCGCTCCTTCGGGATCTTGGAGGCATGGACGGGCTGCGCTTTCCGGTTTTCTTCACCGGCATCGATGCCAGCCTGCGCCTGCGGGCGCGCGGCAAGCGGCTGGTGGTGACGCCAAACGCCGTGGTGCGCGATCTCGCCCCCGCTCGGATCGCCACCGCCGCGCTCGGCCGCTCCCCGCTCGCAGCCGCTCGGGCGCGAGAGTTGCGCGGCCTGCGCTGGCGCTGGAGCAACGTGCTGGCGGAGGATCTGCTCTACAATCCCGTCCTGAACCGGGAGGGCGCACCTTATAGCGCATTGTGCTGGCCACCGGTGCGGCCCATGCCCCGGGTCGCCGAGGCTCAGCCGCCCATGACTTGGCCCGCAGGACTTTAAAGCCTTCCTCCGCGTCCTGACTGCCGAAGCCTGCGTGGCATGCCCGAGCGGAGCGCGGTCGTCACGCCAAAGGAATAAGCCGCTCCAACCCGCACGGCTGCGGTGTTGGGCCTCCGCGCGCTCATTCGCGGACGCCCCTCCCCCCAACGCGGACGCAAACGCGAAACCCGTCGGCAAACGCGAAATTGGGGGCGGACGGCGATACGCCGTCCGCGTTTGAGCATATGGGTCCGGAGCCGCCGGCCGCCCTCAGCGCTCGCGCAGGGCGGTGGACAGGCGGTCGATCAGCGGGCTGAGCAGATATTGCATCACCGTACGCCGACCGGTCGGCATGATGGCCGTGGCATTCATGCCGGGCATCAGCTTGTCGTTGATCTCCGCCGAAATCGATTTGCGGTCGACATCCACTTCCACGGCATAATAGGAGGCCGTGGTGGGTGAATCCTGCTGCGCATCCGCGCTCACGGTGCGAATCTTCCCCTTCATCGTCGTGCTGCCGTAGGACTGAAACTGAGGCAGCTGGATTCGCACGTCCTCACCGATGAGGACGCGGTCGATATCGACCGGTAGGACCTTGGTGCGGATGACCAGCGTGTCGGAGGCAGGCACGATGTCCATGATCGGGTCGCCCGGGCGGATCACGCCGCCGACGGTGAACACCTTCATCTGCTGCACCACGCCGGCGACCGGGGCTTTGATCTCGACGCGCGAGAGGCTGTCCTGCGCGACGACAATCTGCTGGCGCGCATCGCTGATGGTCTTGCGCACCTCCGAAACGAGATTGGCGGCTTCCTGCCGATAATCCTTCCGCAATTGCTCGGCCTGGGCGGCAAGTTCGTGAATCCGCTCCTGTCCCTTGGCTTCCGCCACCACGGCGGCATCGATCTGCCCCTGCATGGTCAGTTGCTGCCGCTCCGTCGCGGCAACTCGGGGAACGGACACGAGACCCTTCGCTTTCAATTCGCGCAGAGCCGACAACTCCTGGTTCACCGTAACCAGCTGTTCCTGATTGTTGGTGCGCTGGATCTGCGCCTGCTCGATATCTCTTTGCGCCTGCAGGGCCTGGGAGGCGTTGACGTTCAGCGTGCCGAGCAGCGAATCGCGGCGGCTCTCGAACTGCTTCTTGTTGTCATTCACGGCATCGGCCACGATGGGATCGCTCATCATGGCCGTCACTTCCGGCGGAAACGAGATATGGTCCGCCATGTTGCGCTGGGCTTCCAGACGCGCTTCCAGAACCAGGGCCTGAGCCAGTTGCTTGCGGTAAAGCTGTGTGGTGGCCTCGGACCGCGTGGGATCGAGGCGAACCAGCACGTCACCCGCATTGACCACGCTTCCATCCCGCACCAGGATCTCACCCACGATCCCGCCCTCGAGATGCTGGATGGTCTTGCGGTTGGATTCGACGGAGACAACGCCGCTGGCGATCACCGCGCTGTCGATGCGGGCGAACGTCGCCCATCCCAGCGTCCCCGCCAGCGAGAGCGCCACGATCAGATAGCCCCAGGAAAGCACGGCCTTCCAGTCGCTCGGCGCCACCGGCGCCTTCAGGAGATAGGAATTGTCGAGCATCAGGCTTCCCGATTGTCGCGATCACCGCCAATCACCGTCAAGGCGGGCGTGGCCTTCAGGCGTGGCAGGCGGTTGACGATATTATCCCGGTCCCCGTGTGCTTGAACGGCGCCCCCGTTGAGCACCAGAAGGTCATCGCAGAAGGCCAGCAAGCTCATGCGGTGCGTTACCAGTATCACGATCTTTTCGGCGGAACGTAGGCGCTGAATGGCGCTTCCGAGCGCTTGCTCGCCCACCGAATCGAGATTTGCATTCGGCTCGTCCATCACGATGAGATAGGGATTGCCGAAGACCGCGCGCGCCATGGCGATCCGCTGGCGCTGGCCGCCGGACAGCACATAGCCGCCAGGCCCGATCTGGGTATTGAACCCCTCCGGCAGGCTGCGGATCACGTCCTGGACGCCGGCGATCTCGACGGCTTCCACCAACATCTGCGTGTCCTCGCACTGAACCGGATCGAAGCGGGCGATGTTCTGAGCCACCGTGCCGGGCATGAAATCGATGTCCTGAGGCACATACCCCACGAGCCGCCCGAGTTCATCCGGGTTCCAATGGATGAAATCGTGATCGCCCAAGGAAATGGTGCCGCGCCGCGGGGTCCAGATATTCACCAGCAACCGCGCCAGGCAGGATTTTCCTGCCCCCGAGGGACCGACGATCGCAAGGACGCGGCCCGGATATACGGTAAAGGAGACGTCGTTGATGATGACTTTGTCACTGCCCGGCGCCGCACCCCAGATGCGGGACACGACGAATGGGCCGTCCGGGCGTGGCAAAGAAATGCGCTGCGTCCGCTCGGCCCCCAGAAAGGCGGCGTCCAATCGATGACGCGCAGGTGGAAATCGGCTGATGGATTCCCAGTTGGAGATCAAGGCCTCCACGGGATAAACGCCGCGCAACATCAGCATCAGCGCGATGAACATGGCGGTTTGGTCCACCTGCTCGTCCATCACCAGCAGGGCGCCCATGGCGAAAACCACGACGTACAGACAGTTTTGCACCAAGCGCGACACCGATCGCACGATCCCGGCGCGCCGACCCGCCTCCTCGCGCCAGCCCAGCATCGCGGAATGCATCAGATGCCAGCGATCGCGCAAGGGCGGCATCATGCCCAGCGCCCGCGCCGATTCCGAATTGCGCGCCAGGGCGGCGCCGAACTCGTTGGTGGCGCCCGCGACTTTGAGGTAGCGCGTGCTGTCCTCGCGCACCACCCATTGATTGAACAGCGACAGACCACTCAGGACAATAAGCGCCGCCAGAGCAACCACGCCGTAGAGCCAGTGAATCATGAACAAAGAGGCGATCAGAACGGGCGACCACAGCGCATCGAAGAGCCCGGTCACCACCCGGCCGGTAAGAAATTCCCGCACGAAATCCAGGTCGGCGAGGGTGGTGGGCGTCAACCTGTTGGCCGCGTCCTCGCGGTGCAGCGTGGCGAAGAACGTCTTGCTGAGGCGCGCATCCAGCGCAATGCCAATGCGGCCCAGCGCCTTTTCCCGAATATGATCAATGATAGCACCCATGGCCATCAAGAACAGCGCAATAATCACGAGAACGGCCAGGGAGTTCAGGCTTCGGCTAGGCAGAACGCGCGAACTTACCAGATAACCAAACATCGGCCCGACGAGAAAAAAGATCGGGATAAAAGCACTAATTAGAAACAATCCGACATACGCCGGAATGAGATCTCGGATCGCAATAAACGTTGGGGAATTCGCTCGGGTCATACGCAATCCCAGATTTCGACGCACGCAACATAGCACATTGCTGCGCTGCGGTCAGGGGGCTGACATTTGCCCATTGCAGATCAACTACTCTAACGTAAGGTCAGAAGATCGTCGGCGAGGGCCAATTGACGCTGGACGCAATCGGCTACCGCATAGTGGCGCACCACGCTCGCGCGCGCTTCGCGCCGGATGCCATCGAACGCCCGCGGATTGTCGAGCACCTCGATCATCTTTTGCGCCAAATATTGGTGCGAGAAGAAGGGCGTCAGCAGCCCGGTGCGACCGTCCCATATCACTTCGCGGACTGGGGGCGTGTCCGAGCCCACCACCAGGCAACCGGCGGACATCGCCTCGAGCAAAGACCAAGACAACACGAACGGATAGGTGAGATAGGCATGCACCGCCGAGACCTGAAGCACCTTCAAGAAGGCCTTGCGCGGCACCGGGCCGAGAAAGAACACCCGGGACATGTCGAGCCGCCCGGCCACCTCGGCCGCGAAAACCTCGCGCCAGCTCCGCCCGTCCACCGAGCGCCGGCCGTAGGATACATCATTGCCGCCGACGATCAGCACCCGCGCATCGCGGTGCGCATCGAGCACCTCGGGCAAGGATCGCATGAAGATATGAAACCCCCGGTAGGGCTCAAGATTGCGCGCCACATAGGTGATGATCTTCTCGCCCGCCCGCAGCGTGCCTGCCCCGCCTGACAGGGCAAGCTGCGCATTGGGGTCCGGAACCGCGCGCTCCACGTCGATGCCGTCATGAATGACTTTGATCTTGCCCTGCAGTTCCGTGGGGTAGACGCTGCGCTGCCATTCGGTGGGCGCCACGCCGCAATCGGCCTGGAGCAGAGACAGCGCCATGGTCGCATTGTTCATTTCGATGCGGACCAGGCCGTCCATTCCGAACTGCGGGAACTCCATATCAAATCCCACATCCGCGCCGTGCGCGTGATAGTAGAATTCGCAAAACATCACGATCTTCGCCTGCGGAAAAATGGTGCGCAAAGGCAAGGTCTCGCCCCACCCGGGATGGGCGTAGATAATATCCGGCTCTGCACCGCTACTGCGCACTGCATTGGACAGATAGACCAATTGTTCCGCGCGGTAGCATTCACTGTTGAAGCGCCGCGCGAACGGATGGACCCCCTCCGCGCCTTGAAGTTCCGGTTCGAAATTATACTTCAGCAGCGTCACGCCCGGCATCGGCAGCGCCGCGTTCGAGCCAAAGGCAAACACGCGCCAGCCCGGCCGCGCCGCCAGCGCGGCGGCCAAATGCCGGTATTGCGCCGGAAAACTGTTATGCACGAACAAGGCAGTGGGCATGTTCAGCTCGGCTCCGCCCCGTTTGCGGCCAAGGCGTCCAGCGGCACGAGGTCGCTCTCATCCATCGCGAAATTCAGCCCGCTGAGATTGGTCGGGTCGGCGGCAGCAATGGCCTGAGGCTTGCTTGGCTCCTGTTCGATGCGATGCACCTCTATTCCGAGATCTGAGTGCAGCATCCTGCGGGAAAACAAAAGGCAGAACAGCAGTTGCGACGCCAGCATATTGGGCTTCGCGAGCAAAGCGGCGCGCGCGGCGGTCACCGCCGCCAGGCGCTCCGTCGCGACCGTCCAGAGCGTGCCGCCGTCGCTCGACGGGCCGATAGGCAACAATAGATCGGCGAGCATCAATTGCTCCGCCGCCTGCGCCAAGGCCGCGTTGCTGGCTTCCGCGCGCATCAGCAGGCGCATGAGTTCAACCACCTGGGGGGTGGCGGCGCCGTCTTCTCCCAGAATCGGCGCGCCGCCCTGGTTCGTCTCATCCGACAACAGCACGTCAGAGACCAGGACCGTCACCTTGGATTCCCCACCGCTCGGCACCAGGGCGATCGAAAACGGCAGACAGCGCAGGCGGAGCGGCACATAGGGTCTCGACCATCGGCCCTGGCCATCAAGCAGAGGATGACGCAACAGGCGCGACGACAAACCGGCCACGACCCGCACGCCCAGGCCGCCGGTCTCTACAAGGATGGGCAGGTGATGGCTGCTCTGGAGCAATTCCGACTCGGCAATCGCGACGCGTTCCATCGCCTCGGTGAAGCCAAAGCTGCGCGGGCGAGACCAGAGGCTCGTTTCGCTTTGCCGCAGGGGCCGAAAGCCGAAGATATCGTGATCCACGTTCTTCCTTCTCACGCCGAGGCGAGGCCCGCAAGTTGTCGCGGCGCGAGGGCGCGTCGCGCGTTCTGGTACAGCACGCTGGCGCGGTAAAGTGAAAGGGCGTGCGCGTTCAAAAGGCGCATGCCAGCAAGACCGAAGGTCTGAACGAACGGGCGGAATGCGTCGCTGGCGAATGCGCTTGGACGCAGGATCAGAAACTCCGGGAACGGACCGAGCGGCGGATCCTCCGGAAGGCCCATGGCCCAGGGCTCTAGCAGGCCTGCACCATCCAGGTGCGCGCTCATTTCGCGCGTGATCGCATAGGCGGAGCGGAAATAGGCGGCCGCGTACATGCGTTGCGCGCTGGCTTTGCTCGGCGTCCCGTTCGGCAGCAAAATCGTCACGCCGCTATTGTCCGGATCGTCTGCAATCGCATCATCCACGAACATGCGATCGGCCGGCTGGTCGGGCGGGCTCGCAAACGGATAGGCCTGAAGCAGAAGAGGCAGCGCGCGCGTGGTGCGCAGCGCGTTCGGGGCATGCCCCTCGCCAAGCGGCAGAAACGAGCGGAGCGCGAGCAGTTCCACGCCGCCCTCGTCTCTCAGCCACACCAGCGGATACCAAGCGGCGAGATCCAGCGCTTCCATGTGTACCGCGGGAATCGTCTGCTGTTCGCGGACCACTTGGTATGCCGACTGCGAGAAAATCCGGCGATTTCCGACGTCGCCTTCCAAGCGTAGCAAACGCGAATAGAGGCCCTCGAACATAACGCGGTCTTTCAGGAAACGAAAACGCCCCGGCAATGCCGGGGCGTCTTGAAGGTGTCAAGAGCAGAGAAGCGAGGCAGCGCCTCAGCTGCCCGGCAGGGTGATGTGCTGGGTGGTCGAGCCCACGAAGTACACATCCTGGATGTTCTCGATCGAGATGACTTGTCCCGTATCCGAGAAGGTAATCGTGGTCTCGCCAGTGGACGGGTTGGTGGACACATCCGCGGGATTATAGTCACGCCCGAAGAGGTACAGCGTGTCGCTTCCGTCGCCACCATCCAGCGTGTGGTTGCCGACATGGGAGGAGATCAGGAACAGATCGTTTCCATCGCCGCCGTAAAGCGAGGACGTGCCGTTCACGAGGACGTTCAGCTGATCGTTGCCGGAACCGCCAAACAGGGTGTCGTTGCCCGAGCCTGCCGTCAGAACGTCAGAATCTTCGTCACCGTAGAGCAGATTGTTGCCGCTCACCACGACCAGCTGATCGTTGCCCGTGCCACCGAACAGGGTGTCGAGGCCCGAGAAGCCCGTCAGATGATCGTCGCCATCGTCACCATACATTTCCGCATGGGTTCCGAGCGACGTCAGATAGTCCGCACCGGAGCCGCCGTACAAGTGATCGATCGTGCCGCCCGAGCCGCCCGTCAGCGTATCGGCGCCACCATCGCCATACAGCAGGTTTCCGCCCGTAACCACCGACAGGGAGTCGTTGTCATCACCGCCGTACAGCGTGTCGGCACCACTGAAGCCATGAAGGCCGTCATTTCCTTCATTGCCATACATCAGGCTGGAGGAATTGCCGGAATAGACCTGATCGTCACCCAGGCCACCGAAGAGGGTGTTGATGCCGATGCCGCTGCCGCCGAACATGAGATCGGAGCCGCCATCGCCATAGAGCAGGTTGCTGCCGCTCACGACGGTGAGGGTATCGTTGTCATCACCGCCATAGAGCGTGTCCTGGCCGCTGAAGCCGGTCAGGCTGTCAGCTCCCGCATCGCCATAAAGCAGCGAGTGAGAATTGACGGAGTAGATGGTGTCGTCGCCATCATCGCCATGGAAGATATTGCTGCCGACCCCGAGAGCGGAACCCGTGCCGCCGGTCAGCGTATCGTTCCCAGCGCCGCCGAAGAACTCGTTGCTGCCGGAAACGGCGATCAGGGTGTCGCCATCATCGCCGCCATACAATGTATCTTGGCCGCTATAGCCATAGAGGCTGTCTGCGCCGGCGTCGCCATACAACAGGCCGTGCGAGCCCGTTGTATAGAGGCTGTCGATGCCCGCCCCACCGTACAGGGTGTCCGTCCCGCCGCTATTTCCGCCAAAGAGCGCATCCGCGCCGTCGTCGCCGTACAGAAGGTTGTTTCCGGTCGCGACCGTGATGCTGTCGTCGTCAGCGCCACCGAACAAGGTGTCCTTACCGCTGAAGCCGGTAATTTCGTCATTACCAGCGCCACCATATACGGAGGCGAACACATTGACCGCGGTGATGATGTCGGCACCATCATCGCCATAGAGCTGGTTGACGCCCACACCCGGGGTGCCGCCGACACCGCCCAGGATGGTATCGACGCCAGCGCCGCCATAAACGAAGTTGGTCCCGCCGCCAACGATCAGGTTATCGTTGTCGTCGCCGCCGTAAAGCGTGTCTTGACCGCTGTAACCGGACAGCACATCGGATCCGGCATCGCCGTACAGCAATCCGTGCGACCCGATGGCGTAGATGGTGTCGTTATCCGCGCCGCCGTAAAGCGTATCGGTACCGCCGGAGCTGCCTCCGGTCATGGTGTCATTGCCGCTATCGCCGTACAGAAGGTTGCTTCCGTTGGCCACGGTCAGGCTGTCGCCATCGGCGCCGCCATACAGCGTGTCCTGACCGCTGAAGCCGGTCAGGGCATCCGAACCTGCGTCACCGTACAGGACAGAGTAGGAATTGACGGAAATGATCTGGTCGTCGCCGTCGCCACCATAATACAGATTGCTGCCGACGCCGGGCGCAGCGCTCGTACCACCGGTCAGGCTGTCATTGCCCGCATCGCCGTAGAGCACATTGGTGCCCGCCGATACGACCAGCGTATCCGCGTCATCGCCGCCATACAGAGTGTCCTGGCCGCTGAAGCCCTGCAGCTCATCGGAGCCGGCATCGCCATAGAGAAGGCCGTTGCTGCCGATTGCATTCAGGAAATCGTTGCCGTCGCCGCCATACAGCGTATCCACGCCGCCGCCGCTGCCGCCATTGAGGGTGTCGCTGCCGGCATCGCCATACAGCAGATTGTCGCCCGTCGCGACGGTCAGCACGTCGTTGTCGTCGCCGCCATACAGCGTGTCCTGGCCGCTGTAGCCGGTCAGAAAATCACCGCCGGCGTCGCCGTACAACAAACTGTACGTGCCGATCGACGTGATGTCGTCGATTCCGTCGCCGCCATACAGCGTGTCGACACCAGTGCCGGCCTCGCCCTGCAAGCCGCCGGTGATGATGTCATTACCGGAATCGCCATACACCAGGTTCGAACCGATGGTGGTCAGAAGAGTGTCGTCGTTACCGCCGCCGTAAAGCGTATTGCCGCTCACTTCGGAGATAAGGCCGTCGTCGCCGTCGTCGCCGTACAGGACGTTTCCGGTTGAGTAGGCATCGAGGAAGTCGCTGCCGGAACCAGCGATCAGAACCGTCGAGTTGGCATGGGTCGCCAAAGAGTCATCACCGCTGCCGGTGACGTAAATGAGCCCGCTCAACGAGTTCACGCCAGGAATATTTACTTCGATGTCGGTGGTGGTCTCGTAGATCACCGCATCGATCGACGGATCGGTGGGAATGACGCCCGTTTCGCCGTCGCTGAAGGCCTGGATATGCGCCGTGGCGTCAGGGTCCGTGTCACTATAGACACCAGCCTGCGTCAGAGCAGCGATAATCTCATCCTGCTGCGAGGGTGTAATGACCCCGCTGTCCGTCAAGGGTTCCCAGCCCTGCTCTGGGGCACCGCCGGTCAACTGCGCTTCGGTAAGATTATAAATCGCCATGAAACACCCCCACCACGCCGCTCGCCATCAGCGTGACGAAATCAAGAATTAAGATTTAAAGAGCACCAGCCCTAAACACTCGAACTTTGGCTGGCGCATCTCGCGTTGCGGGTGACGATTCACCCGCGCCCTTCAACAACTCAGAATTCGCCAAGGACAAGGACAGGCCAACCATCGGATCACGATCCGACAACCCGACCAACTCAACCTCGGCCCCGCTCCGCGATACAATAGGTGAGCCAAGGAACAGGGCTTCCGCCCGCAATTCCGCTCCCCCGCCGCGCACGCGCAACCGAACACCGAGCAGCGGCGTAGCCTGGCCACGGGAGCCCGCAAACCCCCCAGCCTGTACCCAAGGCGACCACTGAACCCTCCGGATGCCGCTGCGAACCTGATACTCAAGCCCGTACGACTGGGGCACCCCGGCAACCGCTATACCTTCGATGGGCAAGGGAGCCGCAGGCCCGCCGAGCCACTCGCCAGAACCGACCCGAACATCGCCGCGACGCGCCAGATGACCCAGCACCTGCACAGCCGCCGAACCCGTCCCGGGAACAGAGAGTCCACCAAAAGGCACCCGCGCATCCGCCTCGACAGGGGAGACCGGAGCACCGAGCGCGCGAGAAATCGGATCGAGGGTAATGCGCGCCTCAAGCGATCCACCGGGCTCGGAGGCACGCACAGCGATCCGCAGGCTTGCGGGCGCCGTTGCACGAACCACCAAGGCAGCACCCGGAGCCGAAAGCACTCCATTAGCCACCCGAGGATCGGAAATAAGGGAGACCGACTGCTGCGACCTCGGATCGCATGCAACCTCCACGAGCGGGGACAAGCGAACATCAGCGCCAGAGGCATAGCGCAGAACGTAGAGGCCAGGCTCCACATTCACGCTTGAAACCCTCATGTCTCTGTTCGCTACCACAGACGCCCCCAATGGCCCTTGAATCCGCTGCTAACGAATATGCCTGTTCGCCTCCCGAGCGTCAATCACTCTATGCTTCGCGGCGCCGCACAAGCTTAACAACACAGACCGGGACAAACACCATAATGCGAATAATCCGATGATATTTTTTTTTCACAATTCATCTAATCGGCGGTATTTTTTAATATTATACTACATCATTCTATGAATATGCGCAATTTAAGCTTCGGAATGCCATGATTTTCTAACTTCTATCTAAGATATTCCCCAATCGCTGCTATGCAGCACGATCATTGTGCAGCTGCTCCACCTCCGGATGCGCAGAAACGATGGGAAATATGGCGGCGAGTTTCCTGAGAGGCGGCGCTTATTTGGAGCACGATTTTTTTTGCCTATTTTTCCACCATGGGTGCGATCCGCGGATGTCACGTCCAAAATGACACCCAATTTCGGTATCATACGACTATCGGGGTAACCGCTGCGGATCGTGTGGCCACCGGTGGCCCTCGCAAAGGCGCGAAAGCCACCGTTTTGGACGCAACCTTTGGATACCGGCGGGGAATCGATGCCCGCATCTAGATACCACCGAGTCGTCAGCGCGCCAGCTGCGGACGATGCGCGAATGACGCGGCCTTGAGTGCGAACGCCCCCTCGCCGGCCAACGCCACTACAACCGAGACGATTATCAGGAAGGCGGGATATTCCCAGCCGCCCCCGGCGCTGGAGAACAGAAAGCCGTTGCCCACGTGCACCGACAGCGCTCCAAGCATCACGGGGATAAGGAGCAGAGCGACCTGCCGGGCGTACACACCGGCGATGATCAGCAAACCACCGATCAATTCGACGCCGATCACGGGTAGCGCCAGAAAGCCCGGCATCCCGACATTGGCCAGATAGCCGGCAAAGCCGGGAACGGTGAAAACCACGTACTTGATGAGGGCATGGGAGACCCACATGCCGCCCAGAGCCACGCGCAGAAGGAAGAGGCCGTAAGGGGCCGTGCGAAGATCGATCATCGGAACCTCCAGGGTTTGGAACTGTCCCGATAGGTAGCTTTTCTGCTGACGCACAGCCATACTCGCAATTGCCGAGTTTCGCTTGCATGGATGCATACATGATTGCCTGGGACGATTTTCGCCTCGTGAAGGCCGTGGCCGAGACCCGCTCGCTTGCCGGCGCTGCCGACGTGCTCGGCGTGAACCATTCCACGGTGTTTCGCCGGCTCGGCACCTTGGAGGCCACGCTCGGAACCCGCCTGTTCGAGCGCGCGCGCAGCGGCTATGCCCCAACGCCCACCGGTGAAGAGATAGTGCGGCTTGCCGATCGGATGGCCGAGGAGATCACCTCGGTGGAACGCCGCATCACCGGCCAGGATCTGCGGCCCTCGGGCGAGCTGCGGGTCACCACCAACGATACGCTGCTGGTCCACCTGCTCACCCCCATCTTCGCCTCGTTCCATGCCGCCTATCCGGAGATCCGGCTGGAGGTGCTGGTTTCCAATCAATCCCTCAGCCTCACCAAGCGCGATGCGGACATCGCCATTCGCGCCAGCGAAAAGCCGGGTGACACGCTGGTGGGGCGCCGCATCGCGACCATCGGCTGGGGAGTCTACGGACGGCCGGACCTGCTGACCCGCGCCCCGTTCGATTCCGCGAACCTGCGGGCGCACCAATGGGTCGGGCTCAGCGATAATTTCGCTCACGTCGGGGCCATGAAATGGCTGCGCGAGCGCGCGGGGGACGACCGCATCGTCTATCGCGTGAACACGGTGCTCGGCCTGGCGGAAGCAGCAGCTGCGGGCATCGGCCTCGCGATCCTGCCCTGCTTCATCGGCGCGGCGACCCCCGGCCTGGTCCGCCTTGTGGCGCCCGATGCGGAGATGGTCGCCAGCCTTTGGCTGGTCACTCACCCGGATTTGCGCGCCACCGCGCGGGTGCGGGCGTTCATGGATCACGTGGGGCGCGAACTGATGCGCCACCGCTCCGCGATCGAGGGAAAGGAAGAAGGTCGCCCGCCGGAGAGCGAATTGACCCAAGGGCGATCATCGCCGACCGGTGGCAAAGACGCCTGGGGTCTGGCTCAGGAGGCGACAGGAGAAGGGCTCAATCCCCAGGAGCCGGGTTGACCGGCCGGGCATGCTCCCAGCCGGCCGCCGCGACGAAAGCCGCGCTCGGGAGACGCTCTATTCGGCCGAGGTCTGAGCTACGGCATTGTCCCGTGCTTTGGGACGGCGGCGTGTGGCGACCTGAGGATTGTCGGCACCGAGGCGCGTAAATTCGCACCACATGGTCTCCACCCCGGCCAGCGAGCCGCGGAAGGTGGCCGCACCGGTCTTGTTGACCTCGAAGCAGGGTTCGAAGGTCATGCCCTCGATAAACCCGCACACATTCTCACCGCGCACACGCACCGTATTCGGCGGCAGGCGCACATAGCGCGCCGGTCCCTGGGCGCGCAGCGTAATGGTTCCCGCAACGGAACCGTCAGCGAAGATACGGCCGGCACCGGTCGTGCCTTCAAAGCAGTTGAACGCGAATGTCCGCCCCACGACGAAGGCGCGCGCCTGATCGGGATTGAGGGTCTGTGCGCCAGCCGACCCTATCCCGAGCAAGGTCCATCCGGCGGCCGCAAGTAAAATGCTTCGCATGTCTCTTCGATAAGCGATTTTGGTTAACAAAGACCATGCACCGGAGCGCCAGCCTGGGCAAGGATACAAAGCTGGCTTTCGCCGGCGGCCGGATCCGGCCCGCCGCGCGCCCTCCCTCGAACCCATTGGAACCGCCGGAAAACAGCGGGACGGGCGCGGCTATTGCGCGCCGCTCGGCAGCACGCGCTCCACAGGGCGTTCGCGGATCGGCAGGTTGATCACCGCCGACGCGAAGGACAGCGCGACGGAGAGCCACCACACCATGTCATAGGAGCCGAATGCCTCATAAAGCACGCCCCCCAGATACACGCCGAGAAAACCGCCGACCTGATGGCTGAAGAAGGCGAAGCCATAGAGCATGGCCATGTAGCGCGTGCCGAACATCAGCATCACCAGTCCGGAGGTGGGCGGGACGGTGGAGAGCCACAGCAGGCCGATGGTCGCGCCAAACACCAGACAGGTGAGCGGCGTGATGGGAAAGAGGATGAAGGCGGCAATCGCCACACCGCGCGCCGCATAGATGGCGGCGAGAAGGTACTTCCGGGAAAAGCGGTTCGACAGCACGCCCGCGCTCAGCGAGCCGACCACGTTGAACAGGCCGATGAGCGCCAGGGTCGACGCGCCGACCCCGGCGGTGATGCCGTGGTCGGCGAGATAGGCCGGCATATGCACGGTAACGAAGGCAAGCTGGAAACCGCAGGTGAAGAAGCCCAGCACCAGCAACACATAGCTCGGATGGCCGAACGCCTCCCCCAGGGCGCCGCGAATCGACTGCCGGGGCGCCGCCACCGGCCCGCTCGCGCCCGCCTCCGTGCCGCGGGTGGACAGCGCGAACGCAAGCGGCACCACGAGCAGCAGCACCGCGGCGAAGATCATCAGAGTTTCCTGCCAGCCCACCTGGGAGATCAGCCCGGTGGCGAGCGGGGGGAACAGGAACTGCCCGAAAGAACCCGCCGCCGTGCCGGCGCCGAAGCCGATCGAGCGCCAGCGCTCCGGCAGCAGCTTTCCGAAGGCCGCGAGAACGAGATTGAACGAACAGGCCGAGAGACCGAACCCCACCAGCACGCCAGCGCTGAGATTGAGCAGGCCGGGCGTGATGGCAACCGACATGAGCGCCAGGCCCGCCGCATAGACCACCGCGCCGGCGCACATCACGCGCACGATGCCGAAGCGGTCGGCGACCGCCCCAGCGAATGGCGACCCGAGCCCCCAGAGCAGGTTCTGCAGGGCCAGCGCGAAACCGAACACGTCGCGGCCCCAGCCGAACTGGTTGGACATGGGCAAGAGGAAAAAGCCGGACGAGGCGCGCGGACCGAACGAGATCAGGGCGATGAGGCATCCCGCGAACAGCACCAGCAGCACCGGCGCCGCGCCGCCACCCTTCTTCGGAACGGCCGGCGCAGGGGACGCGGCGGCGGGGGAACGCGCCGGAGAATCGGAGTCCGTAGAGGTGCGCATTGCCGGTGACCTGGTGACGAGGAGCGGATTTTCCCGACTCTGGGAATTTCCCCGAATCTGGGATTTCAGTGTTCGACGGAGCGATGGCCCGCGTCGACGCACGCGTCGACGGCAGATGCCGCCTCCTGATTAACGCAGAGTATGACCGGGCGGAACCTGTGAAAAATCAAACTTCTTCACGTCGCCCATGCGCGGCGTTCATGAATGCTCCTGCCCGGAGCGCGCGCATGTGGTGATGAGGCAGGCCTCCGCCGGACAAGCCGCGAGCGGTGCCGGGCGGCCGGTGAGATATCCCTGCACCGCTGGGCACCCCTGCTCGGCAAGCCAGACGAGCTGGCCTTCGCTTTCGACGCCCTCCGCCACCACATAGATATTCAGCGTCTGGCAGAGCTGGAGGATGGTGGAGACGATGATGCGCGAGCGCTGGTCGGTTTCCACATTGGCGATGAAGCTGCGGTCGAGCTTGATCTTGCGGATCGGCAACCGGTGCAGGTAGCCGAGCGAAGAATAGAAGGCGCCGAAATCGTCGATGACCACGCCCACCCCGAGGGCATGCAGCCGCTCGAAGGTGGAGACGGCCTCGTCATGCTCCTCGATCAGGACGCCCTCGGTCACCTCCAGGCGCAAACGTCCAGGGTCGAGCCCGGTTTCCGCCAGCACGTTTTCCACCAGAGTAGGCAGGTCGCCGAACCGGAACCACGCAGCGGAGACGTTCACGGAGACCCAGCACGGCAAGGCCCAAGTCGCGGCTTCGCGACAGGCCGCGCGCAGCACGAACCTGTCAAGCTTCGCCCATTGGCCCGACGTTTCGGCGCGCGCCACGAAAACGCTCGGCGCGATTTCCCCATGGCCGGGCCGGTACCACCGGGCCAAAGCCTCATGGCCGATCAGCCGGCGATCCCCCGACGCGACGACCGGCTGCCACACCAGCCGAATGTGCCCCGCCTCGATGGCGGCGGCGAGGTCCTGGTCGAACAGGCGGCGTTCGTTGCGCTCGCGTTCGATGGCAGTGGTGAAGCGGGCGGGTGCGGACCGCTGGGAATCCCGCGCCGCCTGCAGGGCGATGGCGGCCGCCTGGAACAGGCGGCTTTCCTCGGTCGCATCGCCGGGGCCGATGGCATAGCCCATATAGGCCACCATGGGCACCGGCTGCCCCTCGATGACAAAAGGGCGATGGAATTTCTCGAGCACCCGTTCGCCGAGCGCACGCATCGCGGTGTCCAAGGCTTGGCCGTCCGGATCCTCGGGCCGGGGCCCTGCGATGGCCTCACCGTCCCCCGCCTCGCCCGCGCCCGAGACGCCGGTCCAGAGAATGCCGAATTCATCGCTTCCCGTGCGTGCGACGACGGCATCCTTGGGCGCCGCCGCCACGATACGGCACGCGGCATCGATGATGCGCGCATCGCCGGCCTCGTGGCCGAACAATTCGTTAATGAAACGGCTGTCCCGCAAATCCACGAGAATCAAGCCTACATGCCCGCCTGCGTCCCGGCTGAGGGCGCGCGACGCCGCGGCACGCAGAGCGGTGCGGTTCGGCAAGCCGGTCATCTGGTCGTGATCCCCCAGCCAGGCGACGCGTTCGGTGGCGCGGGCCGCAGCCAGTTCGGCCTCCTTGCGATCCGTGATGTCGAAGGCGATGCCGTCAGCAACGCTCTCCCCCGGCCGCGTGATCGTCGCGTTGATCTGGGTGTGGGTCTGGATCCATCGCACCGCGCCATCGGGCCGAACGACACGATATTCCGTGACGACCGCCCCGGCCCCCGGGGCAGAGCTTCGCTCAATGGCGGAAAGCACAAGCGGCAGATCAGATGGATGGACGACACGCAGGAAGGCGTTTGGGTCCGCGAGCATCGCCCGCGCGGATACGCCGAGAATCTCCTGCGCCCGATCGCTGACATAGGTAAAGGCCAGCTTTTGTCCTGACCCGAGCCTGCGCTCGTAAAACACGCCCGGAATGTTGGCCGCGATGGCGGCGAAGCGCTCATGGCTCTCGGCCAGTACGGCGTGGAGCGCCCACCGGTGCTGCGCGAACACCAGCACGCCCCCGAGCGCCAGCGTGGCAGCGGGCATCATGACGGACTGCATCACGACGTTATGCGCGGCGAGAGATGTTGCCGCGCCGGCCGCGCGCGGCAACAGCAGAATGACAGGCGCCACGACCGCCAGCAGAAGCAGGACGCTCCACCCCGTCGACCGCGCGAGCGGTGGATCGGAGGCAAGGCGCCAACCGGCCCCCAACACAACCGCCGCACCGGCGGCGAGGGCAAGGGCCGCGCTTGCGGCTTCCCATGCAGAATCCAAAACGCCCGGCACCAAGGCCGCGCCGACCACCACCAGGGCGGCCGCGCCACCTGTCGCCGCGAGGCCGAATGCCGGCCCAACCAGAATGAGGGGCACGATAGACAAACTGTGGATCGATGCGATGTGGGAATCGTGGGAGATCGCGGCACACGCAAGCGCGGCACACCCAAACGAAAATCCATAAAATACAGAGGCCAGCCGGCTGTTGCGCTGTCTAAATTTATGATGAATCACAATCACAGCAAGCATCAACGCGACCATCACGGCTGCGTTTCTTAAAAACCCATCTACATAAGCCCAGAAGGGACTTTCAATCACCCGTTACGCCTTTTCACTTTACGATTTAACGGCCCCCTATACGGAGAAATAGCACGGCACCGGAATATCACGAGCTCTAGAACGGCGTTGGACTGGGAGCGGACCCGCGGGTGTGATCGCCGCACTTTTCGGCTCCCGCACCAGGTTCGCTTGCCGGCAGAGCCCGGCAGGTCCGCCGGCCCCCGCCCAAAAAACTTTCCGTTCCCCGTAGCGGCGTGCCCTGACCCGAAGATGAAAATCGCCGGCCCCCTCATCCATATTTTAAAGCAACGCCTAGGATGACGGCGTCACAGGCCGTGTTAAATGAACCGCAAGCTGCAATTTTCGGCGTCACCCGCTGCGCGGCTAGAAACAAAAACGCCAGCCCCGCAGGACTGGCGTTTCAGTAACCTTAAATGGATGCAATATCGGTCGCGACAGCCCCGAAGGCCACCCCGCCGGGGTGGGATCAGCCGCGCTGCTGCGGCCGGCCCTCATGCATCTTGTGGCCCGGGCCGCGCGGCATTTCCTGGCGCACCAAGATCTGGAGGCGGCGCTTCTGGCCCTCGTCGAGGGTCTTGTAGAGCGGATCAGCGGCATCCGCGATTTTCACCAGATCGGCAGCGCGGGCATTGAGGCCCTTAGCCGCATCACGCAGACGCTCGATCGCATCCGGCTTGGCGCCCTGCTTGCGCTCGGCCTGGAATGCGGCGAACCGCGCCGCCCGGTCCTTGGCGACATCGCGCAACGCGGTCTCCACGGAAGGCCAGAGCTTTTCCTGGTCGGGGGTCAGCTTCAGCCCGGTCTTGATGGCGGCGATGCGGGCGTCGGTCAGCGCGGCGCGGTCGGCGGGGCTCGGGCGCCAGCTTCCACGCTCGTCAGGTCCGGCTCCTTGACCCTTGGTTGCGGGAGCGCCCGGGGCCGGGGTCGCGGGAGTCGCCTGGGTCGCGGGCGCAGTGCTCTGCGCGGACGCTCCCGTGGCGAAACCGGCGAGAGAGCTGGCGAGAACGGCGGCAGTGGCGGCGGCGATAATCGAGGTCTTCATGTCATCCTCCTGGGATGCCTCAATTCTTAAAGTCCCAGCGTTATTCCGCAACTTAAACTTCGGTAATTTAAATATAGCCTCGCTTAAGACATTACTGAATACATATTCATGAACATTACAGTTTGGAAAGGTGAAGTGGTGATTTTCGCTCAGGCGGCCGACCGCGTCCCGAAAAGCTGGCGCAGGTCGCGCCGGGCGACATCGGCTTCGCCCGCCACATAGCCCCGGCTTTCCATCTGGCATGCCCATGCCCCGGGCTCTCCGGAGATTCTATAAAGATTATAACGCCCTGGCCCACGGCCATCGTCTGGACCGGCAGAGGCCGAGGGCACGCCCACCACGGGAACCGGGCCGTCCACGCTTTCGATCGTACCGAGGGAGGCGCGGTGGTCGTGGCCATGAAGCACCAGTTCCGCACCCGCTTCCGCCACCACGCGGCGAAACGCGGCCGCATCGCGCAGGTCGCGATGATAATGCCGCTCACCGACCGGCGGGTGGTGGATCATGACGACCCGGAAGAGGCCCTCGTTCTTCAGCGAGATCAATATCGTGCGCAGGCGCTCCAGCTGCGCTTCGCCGACTTCTCCGCTGGCCAGGAATACCGCCGTCGGAATGGCCGTTGACACCCCCACCAGCGCGACCGGGCCGCGCCGCCGCACATAGGGAAAGGAACCGACATCCAGCGGCGTGTCCGGGGCGGTATCATCGCCAGCCAAAAAAGGCGCCCATCTTTCAAGGTGGTAGCTGAGGGCAGAGCGGACATAGGCATCATGGTTGCCGGGAATGACCGAGACCGTTTGCGGGGTCCCGAGCGAGGCGAGAAACGTGGCGCCGGTGTCGAATTCCGTCGGCAGGCTGAGATTCACCAGGTCACCGGTGACGGCGATATGGTCCGGAGCCTGAAGCTTGAGGTCGTCCATGAGGGCGGCGAGCGTCGTGGCGCCGAAGTTCCGCCGCCGGGCGCCGATCCAGTTCATGAGTCCGAAGAAACGCTTGCCCAGAATTTCGGAAAGCCGCGCCTCGGGAATGGGGCCGAGATGCGGGTCGGAGAGATGGGCGAGCACGAACATTCCGGTCGGTCCTTCCGATCCTTGCGGCGCCCTGCTTAGACCATCGCGCGCGCCGGCGCGAGCAGGACTCGCGCCGGGAACGGAAAGTTCCGAAAACTCAAGCGGAAAGGCGTTCGGAAAGCGCGAATTCAGCTTCCATCTGACGCCGGAAACGCAGGGTGTCTCCGTCGGCGATCTCCACATCCGCCCACCGCACCGCCTGTCCCTGCGGCACGCCATGCTTGAGCTTCACATGGTGGGCCAGACCGATGGGGAGCGCGCCGTTACGCAACGAATCTTCCGCCCGCAAGATCCGCCCGTAGACCGTATAACCACCCTCGCCATCGAGCATCTCTCCCGCGCGCAGATCGCGCTTCGCGGTCGCGGCCACATCGGAGAAAAAGCCGATGGCACTGCCCGTCGCCTCATGCCGCAACGCCGCCGCCGCCACCGAAACACCAAGCTCCATTCCGATGAGATGGAACGGACGGTAAAGCGCAGTATAACGGCCGGACGGATCTGTAATCATTCCGTATTCCTTGAAGCAACGCCGCGAATAATCTCCGCGCTGCGAGGGGTCGGCCTCCAGCACCACATAGACGCCCCAGCGCAGGTCACGGAACACGGGCCGCCCGTCGGTCTCCAGCGAGGAGACCACTTCCACCATACCCGCCTCTTCCAGAATGCCACCATCCGCCCGCGGCCGCAGCACGCGCGGCAGATCGTCGACACCGCATGGCGGGAACAGTAAGCCGTCGCGCGGCGCCTTCAGCCCCGTCATATTGGAGATGGCCGCCATCTCGATGGCCGACTTCGTCCCATCCACAAACGAGTTGAACATCTGCGGGTTCATGCCGCCCGCGTGCGCCATCTCCTCGGATATGGCGAGGTTCTTCCACACCGTCTCGGGTGTGGACTGGTGGTAGGCCGGCAGGTGGCGCGTGCCCTTGCCTGCCGCCACCACCCGGAAGCCGCAGGTCAGCGCCCAATCCACCATGTCGCACACGAGGGCCGGCTGGTCTCCGAAGGCCGCGGCATAGACCACGCCCGCCGCAGCGGCCCGCCGCGCCAGCAGCGGACCGGCGAGCACGTCCGCTTCCACCGTCACCATCACCACATGGCGGCCGTGCGCGATGGCGGCGAGCGCGTGGCGAATGCCCGCCGCCGGACTGCCGGTGGCGTCCACGATCACTTCCAGTCCGTCGGCCGCGATCAGCGCGTCCGCATCTTCCGTGAGCACGGTACGGCCGGTGCGGCGGGCGGTATCGAAATCGGCGACGACGGTCGCGTCCGCATCCCAGCCGGTCTGCGTCAAGGCCGCGCGGGCCCGGTTCACCGACAGGTCGGCAATGCCGAGCAGATGCATGCCCGGCGTGGTGCGTATCTGGGCGAGGAACATCGAACCGAACTTGCCGGCGCCAATCAAACCGACACGGACGGGGCGGCCTTCGGCGGCACGGGCTTTCAGTTTGCGGGCGAGATTCATGCGGGCCTCCTCCTGTTATTCGGCTCCGTGCGAGCCTTTGCCGTCTTGGCTGCGTCGCGCGCAGTGCGGCTCCTGCCACAATAAGGTGACGTTGCTTGGCTTGTCTTCCTCAGCGTCATGGATCTTATCTGCATGCAGCGCCCGTTCCTCAGGAGTCGCCCGTGCGTCTTACCTTCGCGTCCGCCTTGTCGTTTTTGCTCGCGCTCGCCGGCGCCTCTCCGGGGATGGCGAACGGCGTCACCGTGCGGGGCACCGAACTGCTGCTGGACGGCGTGCCGTTCGTCCCCAATGGCGCCGCCGGCGTGAAACGGCTGGCGGACCTCAAGGCCACCGGCGCGAATGTGGTGCGCACCTATGGCCAGGACCCCGGCGAAATTCTCGACAGCGCCCAGCGCGCGGGGCTGAAGGTGATTGTGGGCTTCTGGCTGGAGCACCCCCGGCGCGGCTTCAATTATGGCGACCGCGCCGCCGCCGAGAGCCAGCTGGCCGATCTGCAGCGCATGGTCGAGCGCTACCGCACCCACCCGGCGCTGCTGCTTTGGGGCGTCGGGAACGAGGTCGAGACCGAGCTGACCGCCGCCGAGGCGGAGCCGGTGTGGCCGGCCATCGAGCAGGCCGCGAAACTGGTCAAGACGCTCGACCCGGCCCATCCGGTCATGGCCGTGCTGGCGGATACCGGCACCGACAAGGTGGAAACCCTGAAGCGGCTTGCCCCGAGCATCGACGTGCTCGGCCTCAATGCCTATGGCGACAGCGTGCTCACCATCGTCGGACGCGCCCGCACACAGGGCTGGACCGGCCCCATCATCGTCACCGAACTCGGCGCGATCGGCCAGTGGCAGGCGGGAAAGACCGCGTGGGGCGCGCCCATCGAGCCCACCTCCACCGCCAAGGCGGACCAGGTGCGCCGGTATCTGAGCGTGCTGAAGCAGAGCCATACCGGGGCGCTACCGTTCTATTGGGGCCAGAAGCAGGAGGTGACGCCCACCTGGCACAGCCTGTTCGTGCCCTCCGGCGAATGGACGGAGACGGTGGAGGCCATGGCCGAATCCTGGGGCGGCAAGCCGCCCGCCGACCCGAAAGCCAAGCTGGATGGCGGCCTGCCGATGGGTGCCAACCATGCGCCGCGCATTCTCTCGCTTCAGCTGCGCGGGCCGAACAGCTTCGATCATGCGGGGGGCGTGCAGGTGGCACTCGCCGCGACTGACCCGGACGGAGACCCCCTGAAGGCGGAATGGCAGATCATGGGCGAAACCCCGGTGCGCGGCGTCGGCGGCGATGCCGAGCCGGTGCCGCCCGCTTTCCCCGAGGCACTGCACGATCCAACGCTGAACGGCGTGCGTATCCAGGGATTGGCGGCGGGCCATTATCGCGTGTTCGTAACCTTGCGAGATGGGCGGGGCGCGGCCGCCACCGGCAATATTCCGTTCGAGGTCCGATAGCTCGCTTCACCAGGCGGCCGCGCAGCGCCACGGCAGCTTGCGCCCGAGCGCGGGCCGGGCTTAGGCTGACCCGGTCAAAGCGCTATCTGGCCAACCGGTTCGACACGACGCCGAACGCCGCAACAAGGATAGCCGGGCACAGCGGGCCGCGGACCCAAGCGCGGCGTTTCGCCCTTTTCACGCACGGAGAAAGCTCTCATGGCGAAGATCAACAAGCTGTTGGTCGGCGAATCCCTCGTCGGCGACGGCAATGAAGTGGCTCATATCGACCTCATCATGGGGCCGCGCGGCTCCTCCGCCGAAACCGCCTTCGTCAATGCGCTGACCAATAATAAGGACGGCTTCACCACCCTGCTCGCGGTGGTGGAACCCAACCTGCTGGCCAAGCCCAACACGGTGCTGTTCAACAAGGTCACCATCAAGGACGCCCGCCAGGCGGTGCAGATGTTCGGCCCGGCGCAATATGCGGTGGCCAAGGCGGTGACCGATTCCGTGGAAGACGGCACCATTCCGGCCGAGGAAGCCGACGACATCTTCATCTGCGTCGGCGTGTTCATCCATTGGGAGGCCACGGACGACGCGAAGATTCAGCAATTCAACTATCAGGCCACCAAGGAAGCCATCGCCCGCGCGGTGAGCGGCGAGCCCAAGGCCGCCGACGTGGTGGCCAAGGCGAAGACCGCGCACCACCCCTTCGCGGCCTCCTGAGCCGCAGGCAGCCCGGTCCGCCGGCGGGTCGCCACCGCGGATCTAGAACAGGCGGCCGCCGTCCGGCACCACATGGCTCGGGCCGATCAGCACCACGGCGCCGTCGGGATCGGGAAAGCCCAGCGTCAGCACTTCCGACATGAAGGGGCCGATCTGGCGCGGTGGGAAATTCACCACCGCCGCCACCTGCCGGCCGATCAGTTCCTCCGGCGCATAATGCACGGTGATCTGCGCGGAGGATTTCTTCACGCCGATCTGCGGTCCGAAATCGATGCGCAGCTTGATCGCGGGTTTGCGCGCCTGCGGAAACGGCTCCGCCGCGACGATGGTGCCGACGCGGATGTCTACCTTGAGAAAGTCATCGTAGCTGATCGGCGCTGTCCCGCCCGCCGTGTCGTCGCTCATCGTCCACTCTCCCGTGCGCGCCGAGTTTAAGCGTGCGCGGTCAAGCCCGGTCAAGCGACGCCGGCTTCCGCGTCAGGAGGCGGAGGCGCGACGGCTGAGCGCCGCCGCTTGCGCCAGGGCAGCGCGATGAAGGCGAGATCGTCCAGCATATCCAGCATCTTCGCGCCGGTACCGAGCTCCCGGTCGAGCGCCGCCATGGTGCGGGCGAGACCAGGGTCGTCATCCTTCAGCCACGTCTCGAGGAGGCGCGCGAACAAAAGGGCGAGCCCATGGGCCCGCACGTCCCCGGCCAGTCCCGTGGTGTCGATGCCGGCGGCCGCCAGCATCCAATGCTGGGAGCGGGTGCCGGTTTTCAGCAAATGCGCCGCCAGCAGAGGATTGCGGCGGGCCGAGGCCAGCAGCGATTCGACGGCGGCACGGTGGGGTTCCAGCGCGTCGAGCCGGCGCATCAGGACCTCGAACAGCCGCTCCTGCGCGCTTTCCCCCTCGATGGGGCCGGATTGGTCCGCGCCGCTTTCCGCCAGCACATGGCGGTCGGTGGCGCGGGCGAAGGCGTCGAGAAGGTCATAGGGCGATGCGCACTCCACCCGCATCTGCGAAAGCGGCACGCCCGCGTGCGCGGCCACGTCGGCGAGGGAAATGCGCTCGAACGGGCGCTGCGCCAGGAGGTCGAGGAACGCGCGCAGGCACGCCTCCCGTGTGGTCTCGCAAGTCATGGCGTGCTCCCTTGGGTTCCCAGAACCAAGGTGGCCCCCATGTCCACATGCGGCAAGGGGCGCGCCCAGAATCAGTTCGCCAGTTCCTTCGAGCGGCGCGTCGCTGCCGCAACCGCCTTCTCCAGCAGCGGGCCGAAGCCGCCGGAAGCATCCATCAGCACGCCGAGCGCGGCCGCCGTGGTACCGGCGGGCGAGGTGACGTTGGCACGAAGAGTCGCGGGCTCGGTGCCGGACTGGGCGATCAAGGCTCCGGCGCCGGCGACGGTGGCGCGCGCCAGCCGATCCGCGAGCGGTGCCGGCAGGCCGGCGGCGACGCCCGCCCGGGCCAGGGTTTCGGCGAGCAGGAACACATAGGCCGGACCGGAGCCAGACACCGCAGTCGCCGCGTCCATCAGCTCTTCGTCCTCGATCCATTCGACCGGGCCGACGGCGCCGAGCAGGGCGGCGGCGGCATCGCGCTGCGCCGCATTGGTCGCGCCATTCGGAACGGCCACCGTGATGCCCTGGCCTATGGCGGCGGGAGTATTGGGAATGGTGCGCACGATGGCGGTGCCGCGCGGCAGCGCTTCCTGCAGGAAGCCGAGGGTGCGGCCAGCCATGATGGAGACCACGACCGTGCCCGGCTTCACCAGCGAGCGCACGGTCGCCAGCACCGCCGGAGCGACCTGCGGCTTCACCGCCAGAATCAGCACGGCGGGATCGGCGATCTGCGAAAGTTCGGGATTGGGATGCGCGCCGTGGGCGAGAAGCGCGGCCGCGGCCGGACCCGGCAGGTTGGGGTCCAACACCACGGCCTTGGTGGGTTCGAGACCGAGACGGAACCACCCGTCGAGCAAAGCTCCACCCATCTTGCCGGCGCCCACGAGGACGACGGGACCGTTCAAGGACTTCAGAAGATCGACCGACATGGGCACACCTGCATGGGCGCGGGAGCCGGTGCCCGGCTCCGCGCGCGATCGTGGGTGCCCAGTCTTAAGCTTCTCCGACCGTATCGAAAAGCGCCGTGTCCATGGCCTCGCGGGCGGTCTTGCCCGCCCAGACCACGAATTGGAACGCCGGATAATAGCGCTCCACGGCATCGATCGCGGCGCCGAGAATGGCTTCGCACTGGCGGTCGCTCGCCGTCGCCCCGCCCGTCAGCACCAAAGCGTGACGGAACATGATGACGTTTTCCTGCGACCATATGTCGAAATGGCCGAGCCACATCTGCTCGTTGATGAGCGCGAGGAGCTTCAGCACTTCCGTGCGCCGGTTGTCCGGCACCTTGAAGTCAAAGGCACAGGCGAGATGCAGCGCCTCGATCTCATCCATCCATTGGAACGAGACATGGCAGTCCGTCCAGCGGCTGTTGAGCGAGAGGGTGATCTCGTCCTCGTCGGAACGCTCGAAGGACCAGTCGTGAACGGCAGCGAGCCGTTCCACCAGATCCACGGGGTTAGCCGGAGCTTCAGCTTCGATGTCGATGAGAGACATGCCTCGACCTCGCGGTTTGAGGGACGCGGAGAGGGTCGGTTACGGCAGCAACGACACTCAAAGCCAGGGCACTCTAAGCCAGCCAGGATTTGCGCGACGCAGCGTACCGGCGGCTGAACCGGCCGCCTGAGACCGGTTTGCCTTGACGATGCTGCGCCCCGTCGCGCCATGCGCGACGATCCGGCTACGAATCGCCACTGGAACCCACTATATCGCGGCGCAACGTGGCACCGCTACGACAGATTGTGGTTTAGGCTTCACACCTTGCCAGAACCTTGCTCACACGGGGCCGGGTCCGGCGCCCGGCGTGCCGGAAAAGCCGCCTTCGCCCGCCGCGTGGGGCGCCTGCGCGGCGAGCTTGGCTTCCAGCTCGGCAAGGCGCTGGGCGAGCCGCTCGTTCTCGAGGCGCGCTGCGGCCACCATGTCCTTGACGACGTCGAATTCCTCGCGCTTCACAAGGTCCATGTCGCGCAGGAAACGCTCCATCTGCGAGCGCGCCACGGTTTCTGCCTCGCGCCGCATTCCCTGGGCGACGCCGGCCGCGTCATTCACCAGGCGCGCCATCTCGTCGAAAATCCGGCCTGTGGTCTGGGTCATGGGAGCCAACTCTCGTTCCAATGCGCACACGGCGCATGCCTTATACCTGAACTGAGAATGGGCATAGGCGCGCCACGCCGCAAGGCCGACCCTGTGTCACCTTGACGGACGCCGCGCCTGCGGGCACATGCCACGGGTCGGCGGGCAACCGCCCGACCGTGGTGAACGCCCGTCCGGCCCACCTCCTGCTGGGGGTTTCATGATCAATTTCGCCATTCCCTTCCCGGCCCTGGACCCGGTGCTGATCGAGATCGGCCCGCTCGCCATCCGCTGGTATGCATTGGCTTATATCGCCGGCCTGCTGATCGGCTGGCAGCTCGCCCGCTGGCTGGTGACGCGCAACGCCCTGTGGGGCGGGCGCCCGCCCATGAAGCCGGTGGATCTGGACGACGCTTTGTTCTGGGCCACGTTCGGCGTCATCTTCGGCGGCCGCATCGGCTACGTGCTGTTCTACAACCTGCCCTATTTCCTCGCCCACCCGGCCGAGATCGTGATGGTGTGGAAGGGCGGCATGTCGTTCCACGGCGGGCTGGCCGGTACCATACTGGCGCTGGTGCTGTTCGCGCGTTCGCGGCGAATCCCCGTGCCCTCCCTGCTGGACGTGGCAGGCGTGGTCGCGCCCATCGGGCTGTTTTTCGGCCGCATCGCCAATTTCATCAATGGCGAATTGTGGGGCCGCCCCTCCGACGCCTCGTGGGCGGTGATCTTTCCCACCGGCGGCAATGTGCCGCGCCATCCAAGCCAGCTTTATGAAGCCGCGATGGAAGGCGTGGTCTTGTTCCTGGTCATGCTGCTGGTGGTCCGGCTCGGCGGCCTGCGCCGCCCCGGCCTTGCGGCCGGGATCTTCGGCATCGGTTACGGGCTCGGGCGCATCACCGGCGAATTCTTCCGCGAACCGGACCCGCAGGTGGGCTATCTCGCCTATGGCACCACCATGGGAATGATCCTCTCCCTGCCCGTGGTGATCGCCGGTCTCGGTATTGTGATCTATGCCCTGAGCCGTCCCGTCCACGGTTTCGACCCGGGGCCCCAGAGGTGACGAGCCCCCTGGCGCGGGAGATCAAGGCCCTGATCGCGAGCGAGGGGCCGATCTCTCTCGCGCGCTACATGGATCTGTGTCTCGGCCATCCCCGCCACGGCTATTACATGACGCGCGATCCGTTCGGCGCGGCCGGCGACTTCATCACGGCGCCCGAGATCAGCCAGATGTTCGGGGAATTGCTGGGCCTGTGGGCGCTCGCGGCCTGGCAGCAGATGGGCAGCCCCGATCCCGTGCACCTCGTGGAGCTCGGTCCCGGCCGGGGCACGCTCATGGCCGATGCCCTGCGCGCCACCCGCCTGCTGCCCGCCTTCGGCGCTGCGGTGCGGGTGCATCTGGTGGAGATGAGCCCGGTGCTGCGGGCACGGCAACAGGCGACGCTGGCAAATGCCGCGACCTCCCATCCGATCTCCTGGCACACCCGGCTGGAGGACGTGCCCGACGGCCCGGTCCTGGTGCTCGCCAACGAATTCTTCGATGCCCTGCCCATTTCCCAATTCATCCGCAGCGGCGCCGGCTGGCACGAGCGGCGGGTCGGCCTTGACGCCGAAGGCGAACTCACCTTCGGCGTTGATCCCCACCCCGCCCGCCTGGTGGAGGTGCTGGCGCGCCATATTCCGCCACCCCATCCGCCCGGCGCCCTTTTGGAGCGGCTGGAAAGCCCCGCCGCCCGCGCGCTCGCAACCCGCCTCGCGGGGCAGGACGGCGCGGCGCTGGTGATCGATTACGGGCACGCGCAAAGCGGCTTCGGCGATACGCTGCAGGCCATGAAGGCCCATGCCTTCGTCGACCCCCTGGCCGAGCCGGGGGAAGCGGACCTCACCGCCCATGTGGATTTCGCGGCCCTCGCCCGCGACGCCATCACCGCCGGGGCCGGCGCCTTCGGGCCGATGCCCCAGGGCGAATTCCTGCTGCGCCTCGGCCTGCGCGAGCGCGCTGAGCGCCTTCAGGCGACCGCATCTCCCGTCCAGGCTGACGCCATCGCCGCCGCCCTCGCCCGCCTCGCCGGCACGGGGGAAAAGGAGATGGGCGCTTTGTTCAAGGTGCTCTGCCTCACCGGCCCGGCCTTTGCCGCGCCGCTCGATCCACCGCCGGGCTTTGCCCCGTCCGAAGCCTATGCGGAGCGTATCCCATGAAGGTCGAAGCCCCCTCGCTGTCCGCCCTCCCCGGCATCCGCCACGGCTTCTTCACCCGGCGCGGCGGGGTCTCGCAGGGGCTTTACCACAGCCTCAATGGCGGGCTCGGCTCCAAGGACGACCCCGCCAACGTGCTGGAGAATCGCGCTCGCATGGCGCGCGAGATCGGCGTCGCCCCGGAAGCGCTGGTCGCCTGCTGGCAGGTGCATTCGCCCGAAGCGGTGATCCTCACCACCCCCTGGACCCGCGAGGATGCGCCCCAGGCGGATGCGGTCGTCACCGCCGTGCCCGGCCTCGGCGCCACCATCACGGTGGCCGATTGCGGCCCGGTGCTGTTCGCCGATCCCGACGCGCGGGTCGTGGGCGCGGCCCATGCTGGATGGAAAGGCGCGTTCGGCGGCGTGCTCGAATCCACCTTGCGCCGCATGGAGGAATTGGGCGCGAAGCGGGGCAACATCCGCGCCGCCATCGGCCCGCTGATCCGCCAGCCGAGCTATGAGGTCGGGGCGGATTTCATCGCCCGCTTCATCGACGAGGACCGGACTTTCGCGCGCTTCTTCATCGCGGCGGAGCGGGAGGGCCATGCCCTGTTCGACCTGCCCGGCTTCATCGCCCACCGCCTCGCGCAGGCCGGCGTGGGCGCCGTCGAGGACCTGAAGCTCGACACCTATGCCGACCCCGAGCGCTTCTTCAGCTATCGCCGCTCGACCCATCGGCGAGAGGCGGATTACGGCCGAATGGTGGCGGCAATCGCCCTGATTTGAGCCGGCGCACAAGATTTTCACACCCGTTAACGATGCCTTAACCGTTTCTCTGGACCTGATGCCGGATTGCCGCTAACCCTCCTGTGGATCACAGACGGGGAGCGCCGCATGCCGGACGCAGGCACCAACACACGCTGGATGCATACGGTGCGGTGGGGTTCGCGCCTTCTGGTCCTGGGTGTTGGACTTGCGCTCGCCGGATGCCAGACCGATGGCGGCACCGCCGCCTCGGGAAGCCGCACCCTGTCGTTCGAATCCATCGACGGCCCGCCCAAGCCCACCTTCGACAAGCTCGTGACGCGCCTCAGCGCCGAAGCCGACGCGCAGCAGGTGGCGGTCGTTTCCCGCACCGAGAAGGCTGCCTACCGGGTACGCGGCTACCTGGCCGTCCATTCCGACAAGACCACCACCTCCGTCGCCTATGCCTGGGATGTATTCGACGCCGACAAGCAGCGTGTCGCCCGCATCACCGGGGAAGAGACCACCAAGCGCGTCAAGGGCGATGCCTGGGCGGTGTGCGACGAGGCCGTGCTCGCCAAGATCGCGGGCAAGTCCATGGCGGGACTCGCCGACACGCTGGGGGTGCCGGCGAGCGGCCGGGTTGCCACCGGCCTGCCGCCCGCGCCCAGCCAGGCGGCAGCGCCGGCCGCGCCCGAGCCGACCCCGGCGGCGGCGCCCGCCGCCCCCGCTGGCGCGCCGATCGGCACCGATGGCCCGCCGGTCGCCGCGGCCGAGCCGCAGGGCGACCCGCAGCCGACGACAACGCTGGCGTTTGCGCAGCACTGAGTTGCGCAGGCTTTACAAAAGCCGTGGCGGGTGCCTACAGGTTGCCCGAATTCTAAGGCGGCCCTGCATCGTGCGGGCGGCGTGCCAGTGTCGACCGAGAACGCATCCATGAAGCTTGTGGCTGGAAATTCGAACCGCGCGCTGTCCGAAGCCATCGCGGCCTATCTCTCCACGCCCCTCACCAAGGCGGTGGTGCGGCGCTTCGCCGACATGGAGATCTTCGTTGAAATTCAGGAGAATGTGCGCGGCGAGGATGTGTTCATCCTGCAGTCCACATCATTCCCGACCAACGACCACCTGATGGAATTGCTGATCATCACCGATGCGCTGCGCCGCGCCTCGGCCAAGCGCATCACGGCCGTGCTGCCCTATTTCGGCTATGCCCGCCAGGACCGTAAACCCGGCCCGCGCACGCCCATCTCGGCCAAGCTGGTGGCCAACCTCATCACCCATGCGGGCGCCGACCGCGTGATGACGCTGGACCTGCACGCCGGCCAGATCCAGGGCTTCTTCGACATCCCAACCGACAATCTGTATTCCGCCCCGGTCATGGTGCGCGACATCAAGGACCGGTTCGACCTCAACAATGTGATGGTCGTTTCCCCGGACGTGGGCGGCGTGGTGCGCGCCCGCGCGCTCGCCAAGCGGATCGACGCCCAGCTCGCCATCGTGGACAAGCGCCGCGAGCGCCCGGGCGAGAGCGAAGTGATGAACGTGATCGGCAATGTGGAAGGCCGCTCGTGCATCCTGGTGGACGACATCGTCGATTCCGGCGGCACGCTGGTGAATGCGGCGGACGCGCTGCTGGCCCGCGGCGCCAAGGAAGTGCACGCTTACATCACCCACGGCGTGCTTTCGGGCGGGGCGGTCGCCCGCATCACCGCCTCCAAGCTGAAGGAACTGGTCATCACCGATTCCATCCAGCCGACCGAGGCGGTGCGGGTGGCCCGCAACATCCGCGTGCTGTCCATCGGCACGCTGATCGGCGAAGCCGTGGCCCGCACGGCGCACGAAGAATCGGTCTCCAGCCTGTTCGACTGACCGGCGGCCTCCCCGCACGAAAAGGGCGCCCCACGGGCGCCCTTTTTGTTGTGATGCGCCGATCAGATGTCGGCCTCAGAGGAGGCATCCGCCTTGGGGGTTTCCTCCGGGGTCGGGGTCTCCGGCTCCATCTCGCCGCGGGTCTGAAGCCACAGCATCACCAGCCAGCAGGTTGCCGCCCAGGCCGCCCCCAGCGCCCAGCCGCCGAGCACGTCGGTGGGCCAGTGCACGCCGAGATAAAGCCGGCTGATGCCGACGATCACGGTCACGAAGGCCGCCAGCCCCAGCAGATACACCTTCACCCGCTGGCGCACCTGCGCACGGGCGAGCAGCGCGCCGAGGGTAAGATAAACGACGGCGGACATCATGGAATGGCCGCTCGGAAAGCTCGCCGAATACACCGCCATGCCATGCGGCACCAGATCCGGCCGGGCGCGGTCGAACAGGAGCTTCACCGTGCTGCTCAGCACCGCGCCGCCGGCGATGGAGCCGAGCACCATCAGAGCGGTCAGGCGCCGGCGCACCAGCAGCAGATAGGCGATCACCGCCAGGGTCACGAGCACCAGCACCGTGGTGCCGCCGAGCGCGGTGAGGTCGCGCATGCTCTCTTCCAGCCAGGGCGGCCCGAGGGGATCCGATTTGTCGGCGGGATTGCGCAGGGCGAGCAGGATGGCTTCATCCAAGCCGCGCGTCTCGCCCTCGGTCACCTCGCCCGCCAGGGCCAGGAAGAAATAGAGCGCGGCGGCGGTGAGGCCGACGATGGCCAGGGTGGTGCGCTCAAGCCCGCTCACCCGTGTGAAGACGGGCCCGAGAAGCGGAACGGCCTGGAGGCGCGTGCGCGCGGCGGTCAGCAGCGTGTTCATGCCCGTCCCATGCAGAAGTTCGCTCCACCCGTCAACGCGCCCCCCGCAGGCCGGGTTGCGGCCGGCGGGGAAGGATGCCATGCAGCGCCCATGATCGTGCCAGCGAAACAGGCCCCGAGGGAAGCACCCATCGCACTTTATGTGGATGCCGACGCCTGCCCGGTGAAGGCGGAGATCTATCGCGTGGCGGAACGCCACGGCCTGAAGGTGTTCGTCGTCTCCAACAGCCCCATCGCTTTGCCCCGCTCGCCGGATATCGAGCGGGTGCTGGTGCCGAGCGGGCCGGATGTGGCGGACGACTGGATCGCCGAGCGGGTCTCGAAGGGCGACGTGGTGATCACCGCCGACGTGCCGCTCGCCAGCCGCTGCGTGAAGGCGGGGGCGGATGTGATCAGCCCCACCGGGCGGCCCTTCACCACCGACAGTATCGGCATGGCGCTGGCGACCCGCAACCTCATGGACGAATTGCGCTCGGCGGGCGCGACCACCGGCGGACCGCCGCCGTTTTCCCAGCGCGACCGCTCGCAATTTTTGTCCGCGCTCGATCTCGCCATCGTGCGCCTGAAACGGGCGGGCTATGCGGCGGGCGGTGCCAAATAGCCCCGAATCCGTGCGGCAGCGACACCGGGCGCTAAAAATGTTTCACGTGAAACAATGACTTAGCGCGGACGAACAGCGGTTCACTGACGCTTCTCCGCCGCTCTTCGGGCGATCACGCCGCGATTTCGGCCCAACGTTCGCCGCGCATGATTGCGCGCCGGACCGGCCACCCCGGCGCATGTGCCGGGACGGCCGCTTTTGTCCGCGAACCGGCCTGCGGTTCGCGCAAGAAGGCGCTCATGCCTCGCGGATATCGGCGGCGGCGCGGGCCAGGATCTCGACGATCCGCGTCTCGGCGCCGCGATTGGCCTCCAGGCGCTGGCCGGAAACCTCGCGCAGATTTTCCAGCGCGGCTTCCACCAGGCGCGGCAGCTCGGCATGCGCCGGGCCATCACCCTCGCCCCGGCCCATCCAGCGGCGGAAACGGCTCATCTTGTTGCCGATCTCGGCGAGGCGGCCGAGCAGGGCATCGGCGAAATCACGATTCTGCGCCAGATAGGCTTCGCCTTCGCCGGTGATGGCATAGCGCTTCTTGGCGCCCTCGCTCTCGGCCGTCACATAGCCCGCCTCTTCCAGGAAGGTGAGGGTGGGATAGACGATGCCGGGGCTCGGCGAATACCAGCCGCCGGTCTTCTCCTCGATCAGCTTGATGAGCTCGTAGCCGTGGCGCGGCTGCTCGGCGATGAGCGCGAGGGCCAGCAGCTTGAGGTCGCCCTGCGCCAGCATGCGCCCGAGGCGGAACATATCGCCGCCGCCGCCCCGGCCGCGGCCATGACCGCCACGGCCCCAGCCGCCTTCGTCACCGCGCGCCATTGCGAAACGGCGGTCTTCGCCATGATGGCGGCCTTCGCCATGGTGTCTGCATCCAAACATTCTGTACTCCTGAGATATATCTAAAGATAGGTTCACGCCCTCTTATATCGTTAGATGTATCTTTTCCGCAAGAGGGTGCTGCAAGGAGGGTGCAGCCCTTCGTTAAAGGGCGCAGGCTAGGATGCGTACGGATGCAGCGAGGAGCGGTCTTCATGGCCATGAACGACGCACAGAAGGCGGCGCGCGCCATCGAAGGGCTGGTCGCGCCCCTCAGCGCCGAGATGCGCGCGGCCGTGGAAGCCTGGCTCGCGCGGCTCGCTCACGAACGGCGGCTCTCGGCCAAGACGCTGGAAGCCTATGCCCGCGATCTCGCTTTGGTGCTGAACCGGCTGGCGCTGCACCTCGGCGGTGCCCCCACGCTGGCGGACCTTGCCGCCCTCACCCCGGCCGACGTGCGGGCGGTCGTCGCCGGCCGCAAGGCCGAGGGCGTTGCCCCGCGCACCTTGGTGCGGCTGCTGGCCGCCGCCCGCTCCTTTGCCCGGCATCTGGAGCGCGAGGGCATGGGCCAAGTGGCGGCGCTGAGCGCGGTGCGCGCCCCCAAGGTGGCGCGGGCGCTGCCGAAGCCGGTCGCGGTCTCGGCCGCGCGCGCACTGACCGATCCGCAAACCCGCGCCGGCGAAACAAAGGATATGTGGGTGCTGATGCGCGACGGCGCCGTACTCGCTTTGCTCTATGGCGCCGGCCTGCGCATTTCCGAGGCGCTCGGCCTCACCGCCGGCCAGATCCCGCCCGAGGGGCCGATCGACCACATCATTGTGACCGGCAAGGGCAACAAGACGCGTATGGTGCCGCTGATCGCGCCGGTCGTGGCGGCGGTGCGCGCTTATGTCGATGCCTGCCCCTACCCGCTCGAAGGCGACGACCCGCTGTTTGTCGGGGCGCGCGGCGGCCCGCTGTCCCCCCGCATCGTTCAACTCGCGGTGGAGCGCATGCGCGGCGCGCTCGGGCTGCCGGATAGCGCGACGCCCCACGCGCTGCGCCATTCCTTCGCCACCCACCTGCTGGCGCGCGGAGGAGAATTGCGCGCGATTCAGGAATTATTGGGCCACGCCTCGCTGTCCACCACGCAGATCTATACCGCGCTGGACGAGAGCCATCTGATGGCGGCCTATCGCGCCGCCCATCCCCGCGCCTGAAGCCTCAGGACCGCGAAGAGAAGGCCCGGCGCCGCAGCGCCCGCACCCGCAGCCAGATGCCGCCACCCGGCGTCGCCGCGCGGATGCGCGCCATCATCTCCTGGATGCGCAGCTTCACCGGCTCGACCTCGGCCTCCGCCCAATTCTTGATCCGCACCAGCCAGTTGAACAGGCGCGCGAACCAGCCGATGGACAGAAGCTGGGTCCGGCACACGTCGAACAGGAACGCCATGAGCGCGACGCCCACCAGCTTCTCCATGACGAGGGCGAGGCTGCCCAGGAACCAGCGCTCATGGGCGAACGCCCACAGCGCGACGATGTAGAGCGGCTCAACCAGCGCCACCGGCACCACGAACAGCACGAGCGCACCATAAGGCGGCAGGCGATGGGCCCAGCGCGACAGCGCCGCCTTGAACGCCTCGAACGGCAGCAGGTCCGCGCACCAGCGCACCAGGGGCGCCAGCTTGCGCCACAGCCAGGCCTCCACGAGGAAGACCACGGCAAGCACCACGAACAGCGGATGCAGGCGGCTGCGGGCGGCGGGCGGCGGAGGGGAAGAGACCATGGGGCTGACATGGCCCATCGCCCGTGGCGTTTCAATGACTCTTTGTGCGGGAAGACGAAAACTGGCGCGCGGATTGCTAAATGTTCACGCGGGGCTGGGCGGCGGCCGGCGCGGCGCAGCTGTTGCGCGCGACTGCCGCGAGGGCGCAGCCTCGCGCATCCAGTGCATCCGGAGGCCGTTTCATGTTCGACCACATCTCGATCGGCGTCACCGATCTCGATCGTTCCCTTGCCTTTTACGAGCGCGTGCTTGCCCCCCTCGGGATCGTGCGCGCCGTGCTGTATGACGAGCCCACCGGCACCCGCTCGGCCGGCTTCGGCCTCGCCACCGACGGCCCCGACGATACGCCGCCGTTCTGGCTGGAGGAGCGCAAGGGCGCGGCCATCGCGTGCCCGCCGGGCATGCATGTGTGCTTCAAGGCGGCGGAGCGGGCGGGGGTGCACGCGTTTCACGCGGCAGGCCTCGCCGCGGGCGGTGCCTGCAACGGCGCACCCGGCCCGCGCCCGGCCTATGGCCCGACCTATTACGCGGGCTTCCTCACCGATCCCGACGGGTGGCGCATCGAGGCGGTGACCTTCAGCGCGGTCTGAGGGCGGTGCCGCGCCGACGCCCACGGGTGCCGGCGGTTGTCCGGGGCGCGAAAACAGCCTGCTCCGCCGGACCCGGCCGCCTTGCCTTAGCGGAAGGAATCATCATCGCCGCCCTGCAACCGTCAATTGCCGGGCGGGACCGGAGCGTGGGCGAGATGACGTTCCGATCGTTTTCGCAACGTCAGCGGCGAGGCAGCAGGCCACAACCCAACGTTGGATTTCAACTTTCCGTGAACACGGCCGCGCGGGCATAAGTTTTGCCGATTTCACAGGCAAGTGCGGATTATTCGGGCTTCGCCGGCTTGCAATCCGGGAGCTAGCCTTGGGACGGATGCAACGGGAGTGAGACGGATGAGAACGACTGCAATCGCCCTGCGGGCGCTGTCGATCATGGCCTTCGCGGCCTTCGGCGCCGTCGTCATCGCCCCGGCCGGCCCGGCGTTCGCCAATTGCCCGCCCGATGCCGCCGCCGACGTCAGCACCACGGATTCGACCGTCACGGTCTCCGCGCCGATCCCCAGCAAGCGGACCTGAGCCGCAGGTTCAGCGAAAAGGCTGGCCACCGGTTCGGCGGCCAGCCATTTGGCTCACATATGGATGGCGCGCTTTTCCACCGCCATGGCCGCTTCCTTCACCGCTTCCGAGCGGGTGGGATGGGCATGACAGGTGCGGGCAAGATCCTCGGACGAGCCGCCGAATTCCATCAGCACCGCGCATTCGTGGATCAACTCGCCCGCCTCGGCGCCGATGATGTGGGCGCCGAGCACCTTGTCGGTGGCGGCATCGGCCAGGATCTTCACGAACCCGTCCGTGGTGTTGTTCACCTTCGCGCGGCCGTTGGCGGTGAAGGGGAACTTGCCGACGTTATAGGCGATGCCGGCTTCCTTCAGCTCTTCCTCGGTCTTGCCGACGGAGGCGACTTCCGGGAACGTGTAGACCACGCCGGGGATGACGTCGTAATTCACATGGCCCGCCTTGCCGGCAAGGATCTCGGCCGCGGCAACGCCCTCGTCCTCGGCCTTGTGGGCCAGCATGGGGCCGGCGATCACGTCGCCGATGGCATAGATGCCGTCCACGCTCGACTTGAAGTGCGGATCCACCACCACGCGGCCGCGCTTGTCGGTCTCCACCCCGATCTCGGCGAGGCCGAGCCCGGCGGTGTAGGCGACACGGCCGATGGCCACCAGGACCACGTCCGCTTCCAGCGTCTCGCTGGCGCCACCGGCGGCCGGCTCGATGGAGACCTTCAGCGTCTTGCCGGACGTATCCACGCCCGTGACCTTGTTGCCGAGCTTGAAGTCGAAGCCCTGCTTGGCCAGGATGCGCTGGAAGGACTTGGCCACATCGCCATCCATGCCGGGCAGGATACGGTCGAGATATTCTACCACCGTGACCTGCGCGCCGAGGCGGCGCCACACGCTGCCGAGCTCGAGCCCGATCACGCCGGCGCCCACCACCACGAGCTTGCCGGGCACCTTGGCCAGCGAAAGCGCGCCGGTGGAGGAGACGATGCGCTCCTCGTCGATGGTCACGCCGGGAAGCTGCGCCACGTCGGAGCCGGTGGCGATGACGATGTTCTTCGTCTCGACCACCTGCTTGGAACCGTCGGAATTGAGCGTGACTTCCACCTTGCCGGCGGCGAGGATCTTGCCGGTGCCGAAGAACACGTCGACCTTGTTCTTCTTCAGCAGGAACTCGACGCCCTTCACATTGCCGTCCACGCCCTTGTCCTTGAAGGCGAGCATGGCGGGCAGATCGAGCGTGGGCGTGCTGACGCCGATGCCCATGCTGGCGAACTTGTGGCCCGCTTCCTCGAAGAATTCGGAGGCGTAGAGCAGCGCCTTTGAGGGAATGCAGCCGACGTTCAGGCAAGTGCCGCCGTGGGTGGCGCGCTTTTCCACCACCGCGACCTTCAGGCCGAGCTGGGCGGCGCGGATGGCACACACATAGCCACCGGGGCCGGTGCCGATGACGAGGAGATCGTAGGACATAAGACTACTCCGATCAGGTCGTCACGGCCGGGGCCCGGCCATCCACGTCCGCCGGGCGTCGCGTGGATGCCCGGGCACTGCCCGGGCATGACGGCGGAAGATGTTGCTTGGACTCACAGATCCAGAACGAGGCGCGCCGGATCTTCCAGGGTTTCCTTCACGCGCACCAGGAAGGTCACGGCCTCGCGGCCGTCGACGATGCGGTGGTCGTAGGAGAGCGCGAGATACATCATCGGGCGGATCACCACCTGGCCCTTGATGGCCACCGGCCGCTCCTCGATGCGATGCATGCCGAGAATGCCCGACTGCGGCGCGTTGAGGATGGGGGTGGACATCAGCGAGCCGTAGATGCCGCCATTGGTGATGGTGAAGGTGCCGCCCTGCATGTCCTCGATGCCGAGCTTGCCGTCGCGGGCCTTGCGGCCGAAAGCGGCGATGGCCTTCTCGATGCCGGCGACCGAGAGCTGGTCGGCGTCACGCACCACCGGAACGACGAGGCCCTTCTCGGTGCCCACCGCGATGCCGATGTTGTAATAGTTCTTGTAGACCAGATCCTGCCCGTCGATCTCGGCGTTCACCGCCGGGATGTCCTTCAGCGCCTGGATCACGGCCTTGGTGAAGAAGCCCATGAAGCCGAGCTTGGTGCCGTGCTTCTTCTCGAAGGCATCCTTGAACTGGGCCCGCAGGCCCATGACGCCGCTCATGTCCACGTCGTTGAACGTGGTGAGCATGGCGGCGGTGTTCTGGGCGTCCTTCAGGCGGCGGGCGATGGTCTGCCGCAGCTTGGTCATCTTCACGCGCTCTTCGAGCGCAGCCTCGCCGGCCGAGGACGGCGCGCGGGCAGCCGCCGGAGCGGGCGCGGCCTGCACGGCGGCGATGGCCGAGAGCATGTCGCCCTTGGTCACGCGGCCATCCTTGCCGGAGCCGTCCACGCCGGCCGGCGACACGCCGCTCTCCGCAGCGAGGCGGGCGACCGCGGGGCCGTTGGCATCGGCGGCAGCCGCCTTGGCGGGCGCGGGCTTCGGCGCGGAAGGCGCCTGCTGGCCGGGCGCGGGCGCCTTGGGCGGCTCGGCCTTGGGCGCCTCAGCCTTCGGAGCGGGCGCGGCGGCAGCGCCCGAGCCTTCGCCGAGCATGCCGAGCAGCGCGCCGACGCCGACCGTCTCGCCATCCTTGGCGACGATTTCGGCCAGCACGCCGGCGGAAGGCGCCGGCACTTCCACGGTGACCTTGTCGGTTTCAAGCTCCACCAGCGGCTCGTCGGCTTTCACCGCCTCGCCCGGCTTCTTGAACCACTTGCCGATGGTCGCTTCCGTCACGGATTCGCCGAGCGTTGGAACGCGGATCTCGGTGGCCATGGGGATCGTCTTCTTTCGTTGGGGCGGGTTGTCGAGCGAGAGAGCCTGTCCTCAGGCGAGGGCGTCCTCGAGGAACGCCTTCAGCTGCGCGAGATGCTTGGACATGAGCCCGGTGGCGGTGGCCGCGGACGCCGGACGGCCGGCATAACGCGGACGCTTGGAAGCGGCGCCGATATTCTCCAGCACCCATTCCAGATACGGCTGCACGAAGGCCCAGGCACCCTGGTTCTTCGGCTCTTCCTGGCACCAGACCACTTCCGCGTTCTTGAAGCGCGAAAGTTCCTGAACCAGGGTCTTGAGCGGGAACGGGAACAATTGCTCGACGCGCATCAGATACACGTCGTTGGTTCCGCGCTTCTCGCGCTCCTCATAGAGGTCGTAATAGACCTTGCCGGTGCACAGCACGACGCGGCGGATCTTGTCGTCCGCCACCAGCTTCACCGAATCCGCCGTCGGATGCGACTGCGCGTCGTCGAACAGGATGCGGTGGAACGTGGTGCCCTCGGCCAGCTCCGACAGGCTGGAGACCGCCCGCTTGTGACGCAGCAGCGACTTCGGCGTCATCAGGATCAGCGGCTTGCGGAACTCGCGCTTCATCTGGCGGCGCAGGATGTGGAAGTAATTGGCAGGCGTGGTGCAATTCGCCACCTGCATATTGTCTTCCGCGCACATCTGCAGATAGCGCTCCAGGCGGGCGGAGGAATGCTCCGGCCCCTGGCCTTCGTAGCCGTGCGGCAGCAGGCACACGAGGCCCGACATGCGCAGCCACTTGCGCTCGCCCGAGGAGATGAACTGATCGAACACCACCTGCGCGCCGTTGGCGAAGTCGCCGAACTGGGCTTCCCACAGAACCAGCGTGTTGGGCTCCGAGAGGGTGTAGCCATATTCGAAGCCGAGCACCGCCTCTTCCGAGAGCATCGAATTGATGACCTCGTACTTGGCCTGGTCGGCCGTGAGATGGTTGAACGGCTTGTAGCGCGCCTCGTTGTTCTGGTCGGTCAGCACGGAGTGGCGCTGCGAGAAGGTGCCGCGCTCCACATCCTGGCCGGACAGGCGGACCGGGTTGCCCTCCTCCAGCAGGGTGCAGAAGGCGAGCGCCTCGCCGGTCGCCCAGTCGATGCCTTCGCCGGTCTCGATCGCGCTGCGGCGGTTGTCGAGGAAGCGCTGGATGGTGCGGTGGACGGTGAAGCCCTCCGGCACGCGGGTGATCTTCTCGCCGATGTCCTTGAGGCGGTCGAGCGCGACGCCGGTGTCGCCGCGGCGCGGATCGTCGTCCTCGTGGATCGCCTTGAAGCCGGCCCAGCGGCCGTCCAGCCAGTCGGCCTTGTTGGGCTTATAGGCCTGGCCGGCCTCATATTCGCCTTCCAGCCGGTCGCGCCAGGCGGCGCGGAGCTTGTCCACCTCGCCGGATTCGAGCACGCCTTCTTCCACCAGGCGGCCAGAATACAGATCGAGCACGCTCGGATGCTGGCGGATCACCTTGTACATGTGCGGCTGGGTGAACGAAGGCTCGTCGCCCTCGTTGTGGCCGTAGCGGCGGTAGCAGAACATGTCGATCACGACCGGCTTGTGGAACCGCTGCCGGAACTCGATCGCCACCTTGGCGCAGAAAGTCACCGCCTCGGGATCATCGCCGTTCACATGGAAGATCGGCGCCTCGATCATCTTCGCCACGTCGGAGGGATAAGGCGAGGAGCGCGAATAGCGCGGATTGGTGGTGAAGCCGATCTGGTTGTTGATGATGAAGTGGATCGACCCGCCCGTGCGGTGCCCCTTCAGCCCGGAGAGGCCGAGGCACTCGGCGACCACGCCCTGGCCGGCGAAGGCGGCATCGCCGTGGATCAGCAGCGGCAGCACCTTCACGCGCTCGCTGTCATTCAACTGGTCCTGCTTGGCGCGCGCCTTGCCGAGCACCACGGGATCGACGATCTCGAGGTGCGAGGGGTTCGCGGTCAGCGAGATATGGACCTTGTTGCCGTCGAACTCGCGGTCGGACGAGGCACCCAGATGGTACTTCACGTCGCCGGAGCCCTCGACCTCGTCGGGCGCCCAGGAGCCGCCCTTGAACTCGTGGAACAGCGCGCGATGCGGCTTGCCCATCACCTGGGTCAGGGTGTTCAGGCGGCCGCGATGGGCCATGCCGAACACGATGTCCTGAACGCCGAGGCTGCCGCCACGCTTGATGATCTGCTCCAGCGCCGGGATCAGGCTTTCGCCGCCGTCGAGGCCGAAGCGCTTGGTGCCGGTGTACTTCACGTCGAGGAACTTTTCGAAGCCCTCGGCCTCCACCAGCTTGTTGAGGATGGCGCGCTTGCCCTCGCGGGTGAAGCTGACTTCCTTGTCCGGACCTTCGATGCGCTCCTGGATCCAGGCCTTCTCCTCGGGCGAGGAAATGTGCATGAACTCCACGCCGATGGTGCGGCAATAAGTGCGCCGCAAGATGGCGATCATCTCGCGCACGGTCGCGAATTCGAGGCCGAGCACGTTGTCGATGAAGATCTTGCGGTCGAGATCGGCTTCATAGAAGCCGTAGGACACGGGGTCGAGCTCCGGCGCCTCGCGCGGCGGGGTGAGCTTGAGCGGGTCGAGGTCGGCGTGCAGATGGCCGCGCATGCGATAGGCGCGGATCATCATCAGCGCCTTCACGGAATCGCGGGTCGCCTGCTGCACGTCGGTGGAGGAGAATTCAATGCCGGCCTTCTGGGCCTTGGCCTGGACCTTGTCCGCGACCTTCTTCTCGACCTCGATCCAGTTTCCATCGAGGGCCGAGACCAGCTCGCCATTGGCATGGATCGGCCAGCCCGGCTTTTTCCACGAGGCGCCGTCGGCATTCTTGCGAACCTGGGCGGGATCGTCGTTCAGGGCGGCGAAGAAGCTCTGCCACTGCGCATCGACCGAAGCTGGATCAGCTTCGTAGCGGGCATAGAGATCGTCGATCCACTGAGCGTTACCTCCATACAAGAAGGAGGTGGCGAGAAGCTGTTCGTTCTGGTCCGCACGCGACATGGGCTTAATCCCGGATGGCCTTGGCGCCGTGGCTTTAAGAGCGCAACTCGCCCCGAAAACCAAGCCCCAAGAGCCGAGCGCTGCCACAAATTGAGACTGAGACGGCTAAGATCCCAGCCGTTCGACCGAAACACCCCGGCTCAGCCGGAGGCGCAAACGATCGACGCCCCGTACATAAACCTGCGGCAAGGTGCACGGAAGGGACAATCCGCGTCCTTTTGGCAGCTTTATCCGCAGGGCCGAACTGCCTCCCATGCAGGTCATGCCGCCGTGGCGAAATGAGCGGCAGGCCCGCAAAAGGTGCAAATGGCCCGGCAGCGCGGCCGCCGGGCCGGCGTCGATCAGCCCTTGAGGACTTCGACGAGGGTCTTCCCGAGGCGCGCGGGCGAGGGGGAGACGCGGATGCCGGCCGCTTCCATGGCCGCGATCTTGTCTTCCGCACCGCCCTTGCCGCCCGAGATGATCGCGCCCGCATGGCCCATGCGGCGGCCCGGAGGCGCCGTGCGGCCGGCGATGAAGCCAACCATCGGCTTCTTGCGCCCGCGCTTGGCCTCGTCCGCGATGAACTGCGCCGCGTCCTCTTCCGCCGAGCCGCCGATCTCGCCGATCATCACGATCGACTCGGTCTTCGGATCCGCCAGGAACAGCTCCAGCACGTCGATGAACTCGGTGCCCTTCACCGGGTCGCCGCCGATGCCCACCGCGCTGGTCTGGCCGAGGCCCTCCTGCGAGGTCTGGAACACCGCCTCATAGGTCAGCGTGCCCGAGCGCGAGACCACGCCCACCGAGCCCTTCTTGAAGATGTTGCCCGGCATGATGCCGATCTTGCATTCGCCGGCCGTCATCACGCCCGGGCAGTTGGGCCCGATCAGCCGCGACTTGGAGCCGGAGAGCGCGCGCTTCACCTTCACCATGTCCAGCACCGGGATGCCCTCGGTGATGCACACGATGAGCGGGATTTCCGCGTCGATGGCTTCCAGGATCGCGTCGGCGGCCCCCGGAGGCGGCACATAGATCACGGACGCGTCGGCGCCGGTGGCCTCGCGCGCCTCGATCACGGTGTCGAACACCGGCAGGCCGAGGTGGGTGGTGCCGCCCTTGCCGGGCGAGGTGCCGCCGACCATCTTCGTTCCGTAGGCGATCGCCTGCTCGGAATGGAAGGTGCCGTTCTTGCCGGTGAAGCCCTGGGTGATGACCTTGGTGTTGGCGTCGATAAGCACGGACATCACGCAGCTTCCTTCTTCACCGCGCCCACGATCTTCTGCGCGGCGTCGTCGAGGTCATCGGCGGGGATCACATTCAAACCGCTCTCGCGGATGATCTGCTTGCCCAGTTCAACATTGGTGCCTTCCAGGCGCACCACCAGCGGCACTTCCAGGCCGACGGCCTTGACCGCCTCCAGGACGCCGCGCGCGATCACGTCGCACTTCATGATGCCGCCGAAGATGTTCACCAGGATGCCCTTCACATTGGGGTCCGCGGTGATGATCTTGAACGCTGCCGTCACCTTCTCCTCGCTGGCGCCGCCGCCCACGTCGAGGAAGTTGGCCGGGCTCTCGCCATACAGCTTGATGATGTCCAGCGTCGCCATGGCAAGGCCGGCGCCGTTCACCATGCAGCCGATGGTGCCATCGAGCGTGATGTAGGCGAGGTCGTACTTGGAGGCTTCGATCTCCTTGGCGTCTTCCTCGGTCAGGTCGCGCAGCTCGACCAGGTCGGGATGACGGAACAGGGCGTTGCCGTCGAACGACACCTTCGCGTCGAGCACCACCAGGCGATTGTCCTTGGTGACGATCAGCGGGTTGATCTCGAGCATTTCCATGTCGGTGGCGACGAACGCCTTGTAGAGCACGTCGGTCAGCTTGCCCGCCTGCTTGGCGAGATCGCCGCCGAGGCCGAGCGCGTCGGCGACCTTGCGGCCGTGGAACGGCTGCACGCCGGTGGCCGGATCGACCGAGAAGCTGACGATCTTCTCAGGGGTGTTGTGGGCCACGTCCTCAATGTCCATGCCGCCTTCGGTGGACACGACGAACGAGACGCGCGAGGTGGTGCGGTCCACCAGCAGCGAGAGGTAGAATTCCTTCTCGATGTCGGAGCCGTCCTCGATATAGAGGCGGTTCACCTGCTTGCCGACCGGGCCGGTCTGGATGGTGACCAGGGTGTTGCCCAGCATCTGGGAAGCGAAGGCCTTCACCTCCTCCACCGACTTGGCGAGGCGCACGCCGCCCTTTTCGCCCGCAGCGGCTTCCTTGAACTTGCCCTTGCCGCGCCCGCCGGCGTGGATCTGGGACTTCACGACCCAGAGCGGGCCGCCGAGCTCGGTCGCGGCCTTCTCGGCCTCCTCCGGGCTAAACACCGCGATGCCGCGGGAAACCGGCGCGCCGTAGCTCTTCAGCAGCGCCTTCGCCTGGTACTCATGGATGTTCATGGGGCTTCGTCCCTAAGGGTTTCGAAGTGACCCACCCCGGACGGGGTGGAACATTTCGGAGTGTCAAAGCCGGCGGTTGGACCCGCCCGACAGGGAAACGGCGGCCCGAGAGCCGCCGCCGCACACTTAATTTACTTGCTCAGATCGGGCGCGATCTTGAGGCAAGCATCCACCAGGCCTTGAACGGCCGATACCGACTTGTCGAAATTCGCCCGCTCCGTGCGGTCCAGCTCGACCTCGACGATGCGCTCGACGCCGCCGGCGCCGATCACTACCGGGACACCCACATAGATGTCCTTGAGGCCGTATTCGCCCGAGAGATAGGCGGCGGCCGGCAGCACCCGCTTCTTGTCCTTCAAATAGCTCTCGGCCATGGCGATGGCGGAGGCGGCCGGGGCATAGAAGGCGGAGCCGGTCTTCAGCAGGTTCACGATCTCCGCGCCGCCGTCGCGGGTGCGCTGGATGATGGTGTCGATGCGCTCCTGGGTGGTCCAGCCCATCTTGATCAGGTCGGGAACCGAGATGCCGGCCACCGTGGAATAGCGGATCAGCGGCACCATGGTGTCGCCGTGGCCGCCCATCACGAACGCGGTCACGTCCTTCACCGAGACCTTGAACTCGTCGGCCAGGAAATAGCGGAAGCGCGCGCTGTCCAGCACGCCGGCCATGCCGACCACCTTCTCCTTGGGCAGGCCGCAGGATTTCTGCAGCGCCCACACCATGGCATCGAGCGGGTTGGTGATGCAGATCACGAACGCATTCGGCGCATATTTGGCGATGCCGGCGCCCACCTGCTCCATCACCTTCAGGTTGATGGAGAGCAGGTCGTCGCGGCTCATGCCCGGCTTGCGCGGCACGCCGGCGGTGACGATCACCACGTCGGCGCCCGCGATATCCTCATATGAATTGGCGCCCGACAGCTTTGCATCGAAGCCCTCCACCGGGGAGAGTTCCGCCAGATCCAGCGCCTTGCCCTGCGGCGTTCCCTCCGCCACGTCGAACAGGACGACGTCGCCCAGCTCCTTGAGGCCGGACAGAAGGGCGAGCGTGCCGCCGATCTGGCCGGCTCCGATCAAAGCAATCTTATTGCGCGCCATGGTGGGAGTGTCCTCGGATACGGGCAATGGAAGCGGCCAAGGCCGAGCGGGGCTTGACTACTCCCATCCGGCAAGGGGTTCAAGACGCGCGCAGTGCACAATCGCGCCCGGAACCCCGGCTCTGCTTATAGACATCGCCCCAACGCTGCCAATTGGTCCAAGGACGAACAGGCAAGCCGGCAGTGTTCGCCGCCGCGCGCGACACGGTGATGACGCGGCGCTCAAGTCTCCACCAGTCCGGTGGTATTGCCGGAGGCGGCCGAATCCGCGCGGCCATGGGTGCGCCCGAGATATTCGGAGGAGCGCATCTCGTGCAGGCGCGAAACCGTGCGCGCAAATTCGAACGCTTCCGCCCCGTCCGAGCCCACATAGAGCTTTTCCGGCTCCGCCGCCGCCGAGGCGATCAGCTTCACGCCGCCGTCGTAAAAGGTGTCGATCAGCGAGATGAAGCGCTTGGCCTCGTTGCGATGGTCGCCGTCCATCACCGGGATACCTTCGATCACAACCGTATGAAACGCGCGGGAGATGCGCAGATAGTCCCCTGCCCCCAGCGGCTGCTCGCACAAATCGGCGAACGAGAAGCGCGCCGCGCCATTGCCGGCGAGCGGCACCGGAATGAGCCGGGTGTGATTGGCGATCGTGGTCGGCCGCCCGCCGTCGGGCCCGGCGACCTTCGCCCAGGCGCGATCCAGCGCCTCGTGCGCGGCGGGGCCGAGCGGCTCGTACCACACCGGCAGGCCTTCCAGCTTCTCCATGCGATAATCGGTGCGCGCGTCGAGGTTCAGCACCTCCATCTTCTCTTCGATCATGGCGATGAAGGGCAGGAACAGCGCGCGGTTGAGGCCACCGGCATAAAGGGCGTCCGGCTTCACGTTCGAGGTCGCCACCACCACCACGCCATCGGCGAACAGCTTCTGGAACAGCCGGCCGAGGATCATGGCGTCGGCGATGTCGGTCACGTGGAATTCGTCGAAGCACAGAAGCTGCACCTGCTTGGCAAGATCGTCGGCCACCGGCTGGAGCGGGTCCGAGGTCTTGCGTTCGCCGCGCTTCTGCGCCTGCCGCTCGGCGAAGATGCGATCGTGCACGTCCGCCATGAATTCATGGAAATGCGCGCGGCGCTTGGCGCGCACCTCCACGCTGTCGAAGAACAGGTCCATGAGCATGGTCTTGCCGCGCCCGACCTCGCCATAAATGTAGAGGCCGCGCGGGGCGGTGGGCGTGCGGCGGTGAAACAGCCAGCCGAGCGCGGAGGATTTGCGGGCGAGCAGGCGATCGCGCAGTTCCACTTCCAGGCGGGCGAACGCCTGGACGACGGTGGCCTGGGCGGGGTCGGGCGTGATCTCCCCGGCGCGCACCATGGCTTCGTAGCGGGAAAGAACGCGCGCGCCAGCCGCCATCATGTCTCCTCCAGGGCCGGGCGTAACGCGCGGCGCCGTGCGCCGCTTTAGAGCATGCGCGGCAAAAGTTGAACGATTTTCGCACGCGATTTTGCACCGCGAAAGAACCCGTGGGCAGCGCCCCGCCTCGCGCCGGTCACGAAATGCGCATGGATCGAGGAAACCAAGCGCGGACTCCTGCGTTTCCTCAGCAGACCGGCCCTGAACTGAGCGCCTGCGCTGCATCCGGGGCCGAACACCACATCGCAATATGCGGGCACGCCCCGCACCGGCGCGGTCCTTCGCGAAGGAGGGCGTGCGCCTCTTTGAAGGAGTTCGTCATGAACAAGTTCATCGCCACCGGCACCGCCCTCGTCGCGCTCACCCTGGCGGCCGCCTCCGGCATGTCCACCGCCGCGCGTGCCGACGATTCCATCAATCAGGTCAATGACAGCCAGGTGCAGCTGCGCCAGATGGACTATTTGCGCTCCCACGGTGGCTACATGCTGCTGCAGGACCAGCAGTCCCAGTCCGTGGGCGGGCGCAATTCCACCATGATCGTCCCTGCGCCGCAGGTCTATGTGCCGGTCTATTCGGTCGAGCCCGGCCCGGTGATGGTGGCGCCGTCGGGCGGCTACATCGCCCAGTAGGCTTAACGCACGGCGTCGGCGCCGCGTCCCGCCTTCCCGTGGGATAGCGGGCGCCGATCGCTGGACTTTTTCCCCCCGCCATGAACCTTTGCGATCAACGCCTTGAATCGCGAAGGGGTAAGCGATGCAGGACCCTCAGGTCGGCGCATTTGACGAGCCCAGAACCTTGGTGGGGCGGCTCGGCCTCTGGCTGTCGGACCATGACCCCGGCGGGATCGACAGCACGCGCGCGCTGCATCTCGCCATATCCTTCGTCCTGGTCATCTGCCTCGGCTACGCGACTTCCCGCACCTTTCAGCTCAACCTCGACGTGATCTTCCCCATGGCGGGAGCGATGACGGCGCTGGTGTTGATCAATTTCACGCCCTCGGCCAGCCGTCGCACCGAAGCCATCAGCTTCGGCAAGCTGTTCGCCATGACCATCGCCCTGCTCATCGCCGTGGTGATCGCCGCGCCCGGCAACGCACCGGCGAACGAGCTGGCGATGAAGCTGCTTCTGGTGCCGCTCACCTGCATCGCGCTATATCTGCGGCGCTTCGGCATGGAAGGCCAGCGGATGGGCATCGCGCTCATCATCATCGCCACCGTCGCCGCCGTGCTGCACCCCACGCGCATTCAGGCCGCCTGGCTGCTGCTCGCGGCGGTGCAGGGCGGCATCGTCACCTTCCTCGTTCGCTTCACCCTCAAGCGCCCCTCCGCGCTGAAGGTCTATTCGACCTGCGTGGTGGAAGCCGGGGCGACCGTTGGCGAATACCTCCACCTGCTCGGCACCTGCGTGCGCTCCGGCGTGCACGTGCCCCCGCCGCCGGCGGAAATGCTGGACCGCATCAAGATCCGCGTGCGCGCGGCGCTGGTGAACGCAGCGGCGGAAGACCCGCAGGCGCGCGAATATATCGAGGCGGTGCGCTCGCTGGTCTACCGGCTGCGGGTGGCGACCCAATTGCTCGGCGACTGCATTCCCGATCCGCGCGGCTCCGCGGGGGCTTGGCGCGCGCCGCTCGCGGCCTGTGCCGATCAACTGGCGCGCCATCTCGAACGCGGGCTTGGCCAGCCGTTCGAGGATCCGCAACGCATGCGCACCGCCATCGGCCGGCTGCGCGAGGCGGCGATGGTGCCTGATATTTCGGCCCAGGAACAATTGGCGCTGCTGCGCGCGGTGACCGCGTTCGACCGGCTGTTCCTGGTGGTCACCGACCTCTCGCGCCTGGAAAGCGTGGACACGTCCCGCTGGAACGTCCCGCCCGAGGCGGCCGCCGGGCTCATTACGCCGGGTCCGCCCCCGGCCGGCGCCACCACGGCTCCGGCCGCGCCGAAGGGCATGCCGTTCTACATGAAGGTGGCCATCCAGGGGCTGGTCGCCACCACCATCACCACCACGCTCGACCTCGCGGTGGGGCTGGACCACGCCTATTGGGCGACCATGACGGTGATGTTCGTGCTGGGCAACAGCCTCGGCGAAACCTATGTGCGCGTGCGCTATCGCACGGTGGGCACGCTGGCCGGCGCGGTCATCGGCATCGCGCTCGTGGTGGGGCTGGACCGCAACGTGTGGCTGCTCGCCGCCGCCTGTCTGATCGCCCAGATGATTGGCCTCGTCACCCAGCGCGACCGGTACGACGTCGCCTCCGCCGCGACCGGCTTGTCGGTGGTGGTGGGGCTGCACCTCGTCACCGGCCTCGGCGCGGACGGCATGATCGCGCGCATCTACGAGACCGCCATCGGCGCGGTCATCGCGCTGGTGGTCTCGTTCGTGGTGCTGCCGGTCTATGTGGCGGACCAGATCCGCAACCAGGTGATCGGCATGGTTAGCCAATGCCGCGCCGCCTTCGCCAATTGCTGGCCGCGCAAGGGCAGCATTCCCGGCGAGATGGGCAATGTGACCGCCGCCCTCTCCGCCGACCTGCGGCAATTGTCGGAACGCCTGCCGCACATCGGTGCGGAAACCTCGCTCGGCCATCGCTCGGCGGGCGACGTGGTGACCCTCGTCTCCACCCTGGAGATCCTCATCACCTATCTCGCGCTGCTGGAGGATGTGGCGCACCGGCTGGACACGCTCTCGCCCCCGCCGGAGACCGTGACCATCCTGGAAGCGGCGCGCGCGCGCACGCTCGCGGCCTTCGACCAGGCGTTGGGCCTCGCGACACCGGCGGCGAACCCGGGCGCGGCGCCGGAACTCGACGCGGCGGTCTCCGTCGCGCTGGAGATGGCGGGAGACCAGGGCACCCGCCGCCTGCTGCCCTTCGTGGCCGATTACCTGAGCTTTTCCGAAGCCGTGCTGCGCCCGCTCGCCGATCTCGCCGCGCTGCTCAACCCGGCGGCCCAGTCCCATGCCGCCAAGCCCGTCGTCCATAAGGAGCTGGAGGCGACGTAAGGCGCGGGGGAGACCGCAGGATCAGGCGCTGTTCTTGCGCGCCAGCAGATACAGCACGGGCAACAGCACGGCATGCACCAGCGTGATGATCAGCAGCGCCCCGAAATTATCCGCCGCAGTGTTTCCGGCATAAATCGCGTCACGGATATGTCCGTAGGCGACGCCGATGGAAAACAGGGAGAGATAGCCGACCACCGGCCCCTTGAAATCCAACGTGCGCCAGAAGGACAAGATCGCGACCAGACCGATGGCGGTGTCCGCCACGCCGATTTCAAACTGGAACGGACTGACCGCCCAGCCAATGCTCGCCGCGGCAATTTGCGGGAATAGAAGGTGAAAAGCGCCGGCCCAGACGTAAGCAATGCCGGCCGACAGAAGCAGCCATCCCAGCAGGCGGGCCGGAAAATAGGCCGGGCTCCTTGTCACCGCCGCCAGAACGAAGGCAGCCACGAAGAATATTTCCGGAATATTTCTCAGCACGAACTCGATTGTACTTTGAATCATGCCGTCCCCCCTATTGACCTGCCTCAGCCCCCCGGCACGAAGGCGCGAAAATGCTTGGAGAGCTTCAGGCCTTGTCCCTGGTAGTTTGAGCCGAGCCCCTCTCCGTAAAGCGCCTTCGGCCGCGCCGCCATGCGCTCATAAACGAGGCGCCCCACGGTCTGGCCGTGTTCGAGGATGAACGGCACCTCGCGCGAGCGCACTTCCAGCACCGCGCGCGCGCCGCTGCCGCCGGCCGCCGCATGGCCGAAGCCGGGATCGAAGAAGCCCGCATAATGCACGCGGAATTCGCCCACCAGCGGGTCGAACGGCACCATCTCGGCGGCGAACGCCGGGGGCACCTGCACCGCCTCGCGGGAGGCGAGGATGTAGAAAGCGTCGGGATCGAGCACCAGGCTGGTGCGCCCGCGCGCCCGGATCGGCTCCCAGAAATCCTCCACATCGAGCGCATTGCGCCGATCTACGTCCACGACGCCGGTATGCCGCTTAGCGCGGAAGCCCAAAAGCCCGCCCCAGGCCTCGCCCGCCAGATCGACCCCGACCGCGATGCCGCCGCCCACCACGTCGGGCTTTTCCGCATTCACCAACTGCTCGGCCGTCTGCAGGGTCAGCAGCTCGAGGTCGGACAGGCGCGAGACGCCGCGCCGGAACCGCACCTGCGACAGGCGCGAGCCGGTGCGCGCCAGGATCGGGAAGGTGCGGGGCGAGATTTCCAGGAACAGCGGCCCCTCGTAACCGGCGGGAATGGCATCGAAGGCGCGCGCGCCGTCGGCGATCACGCGGGTGAACACGTCCAGCCGGCCGGTGGAGCTTTTCGGATTGGTGGCGGCCGAGACATCGGCCGGCAGCTTCAGCTTCTCGGCCAATTGCACCAGATAGACGCAGCCGGTTTCCAGCACCGCGCCATCGGCGAGGTCGAGCTTGTGGAGCGCGAGATCCTCCAGCCGCTCCTTCACGCTCATGCCGGCGCCGGGCAGGAAGCTGGCGCGGATGCGCCATGCCGTGCGCCCCAGCCGCAGATCGAGGCTGGCCGGCTGGATCTGGTCCTCGTCGAACGCCCGCTTCGTGACGATGCCGCCGCCCTCGTGCAGCGCGGCAATGGCCTGTGACGGCAAAATGCCCGGTTTCAGCTGGTCCACCTGCATTCCGCCTCCCTGTCCCGCCGTTCGTTTTAACGGACGCAACCCTTGACGCCAAGGGTGCGACGCGCTTTAACTCTTATCGATCCGTGGTGAATTTGAGCCGGCCGGCTTGCTGCCACGCTAAACAAATCGCTAAAAGGCCGGGGATCGTAAAGGGCGTCTTCGCCCCATTCTACGCGTCCTCGGCCTCATTTGAGGCTTGAAGACCTTGGCCCACATCCCCCCGGACGTCTCCACGCTCCACCCCGAAACCCTGCTCGTGCAGGGCGGCACCACCCGTTCGCCCTATGGGGAAACGGCGGAAGCGCTCTATCTCACCCAGGGCTTCGTCTATGACGATGCGGAATCCTGCGAGGCGCGCTTCAAGGGCGAGGATCCCGGCTTCATCTATTCGCGCTACGGCAATCCCACCACCGCCATGTTCGAAAGCCGCATGGCCCTGCTGGAAGGCGCGCAGGCCGCCCGCGCCACCGCCTCCGGCATGGCGGCGGTGAATGCCGCCCTGATCTGCCAGCTCAAGGCCGGCGACCATGTGGTGGCCGCCCGCGCCCTGTTCGGCTCCTGCCGCTGGATCATCGAGGAATTCCTGCCCCGATTCGGCGTCGAGACCACGCTGGTGGACGGCACCAATCTTGCGGCCTGGCAGGCGGCGGTGAAACCCAACACCAAGGTGCTGTTCCTGGAGAGCCCCACCAACCCGACGCTCGAAATCATCGACATCGCGGCGGTGGCGCAGATCGCCCATGCCGCCGGCGCGCGGCTGGTGGTGGACAATGTGTTCGCCACGCCGCTGCTGCAGAAGCCGTTCGAGCTGGGCGCCGACGTGGTGGTCTATTCGGCCACCAAGCATATCGACGGACAGGGCCGGTGCCTCGGCGGGGTGATCCTTTCTTCGGAAGCCTTCATCACCGAGGGCCTGCAGACCTATCTGCGCCAGACCGGCCCTTCCATCTCGCCCTTCAACGCCTGGGTGCTGCTGAAGGGCATGGAAACCCTGGCGCTGCGCGTGGAGCGCCAGCAGGCCAGCGCGGCCGCCATCGCCGATGCGCTCGCCACCTCGCCGAAGGTGGAAAAGGTGATCTATCCCTTCCGCGCCGATCATCCCCAGGCGGAATTGGCGCGCCGGCAGATGAAGGGCGGCGGCACGCTGACCACCTTCGTGGTCGGCGGCGGCAAGGAGGGCGCGTTCCGCTTCGCCAATGCGCTGCGACTGATCCGCATCTCCAACAATCTCGGCGATTCCAAGAGCCTGCTCACCCATCCCGCGACCACCACCCACCAGCGCTTCACCCCCGAGGCGCGGGCGGAGATGGGGATTTCGGACGGGCTGGTGCGCCTCTCCGTCGGCCTCGAGCACGTGGACGACCTTCGCGCCGACCTCACCCAGGCCCTCGAAAAGGTGTGAGGGCGGAGGGCGGCGCCGGTTTTCGCGGCGCGCCTGCCCTGCCCCCGCGACGCCGAAGCTCGGCCGATCTCGCGGCGAACCCATTGCACCGCGCCCGCATCGCGGGTTCACTGTGCGTGAACGCAACGAAGAAAAAGGGGGATCGGATGTATCGGGCGACGACGCGCCAGATCCAGGTGACGGCGACGCCGCGCTACGTGGCGGAGCGCTCGGATCCGGAGCATGGCAATTTCTTCTGGGCCTACACCATCGAGGTGGTGAACATGGGCGGCGATGTCGTGCAGCTCAAGGCGCGCCACTGGGTCATCACTGACGCCCACGGCCATGTGGAGGAAGTGCGCGGACCCGGCGTGGTGGGCGAGGAGCCGGTGCTTCCCCCCGGCGGGCGGTTCGAATACACCTCCGGCGTGCCGCTTGCGACCGCCATGGGCATCATGAGCGGCCATTACGAGATGTTGACCGAGACGGGCGAATCCTTCTCGGTGGAAATCCCCGCATTCTCCCTCGATACGCCGGACATGCGCCGCGTTCTGAACTGAGCTGGCAGCCCCACATGCAAGCGGCCAAGGCACCCACCATCCACGCCGAAGCCAGCCAGCCGCTTGACGCCCGGCCGATCGCCGCGGCGCTGGGCACGGTGGTGGTGATCCTCGGCGCGAGCATGCTGCTGCCCGCGCTGGTGGATTATGCGGCCCGCTCGGGCGGGCAGGATGTGTTCGTCGGCACCGCCGCCGTCACCGTGTTCGTCGGGGTTTTGCTGTGTGTCATCGGCCGCGGCGCGAACTTCCGCCGGCTGGACCTGCGCCAAGCCTTCCTGCTGACCACCTCGGTCTGGGTGGTGCTGACCGCGTTCGCCGCCCTGCCCTTCATGTGGGGCAAAGCCGACCTCTCCCCCACCCATGCCCTGTTCGAGGCCATGTCCGGCCTTACCACCACCGGGGCGACGGTGATGACCGGGCTGGACGACCAGACGCCCGGCATCCTGCTGTGGCGGGCGCTGCTGCACTGGTTCGGCGGCGTCGGCATCGTGGTGATCGCGATCGCCGTGCTGCCGATGCTGAGCGTCGGCGGCATGCAATTGTTCCGCATGGAATCCTCCGACAAATCGGAGAAATTCCTGCCGCGCGCCGGCGCCATCGCCAAGGGCCTGCTGCTGGCCTATGTGCTGCTCACGGCGCTGTGCATCGCCAGCTACAAGGTGGCCGGCCTGGACCTGTTCGATTCCGTCACCATCGGCATGTCCACCATGTCGAGCGGCGGCTTCGCGAATTCCGATTCCTCGCTTGGCGTGTTCGCGGATCCCGCGGTGGATTATGTGGCGATCGTCTTCATGCTGCTGGCGAGCCTGCCCTTCCCGCTCTATATCCGCGCGCTCTCGGGCGACATCACGCGGCTGGTCACCAATCCCGAGGTGCGCCTGTTCCTCGGCATCGTCGCGGTGTTCACCCTCGCCTCGTTCGCCCAGCAGACCTTCCAGGGGGTGGCGCATGGGGAGACCGCGTTTCGCGGCGCCCTGTTCACCGTCGCCTCGCTCATCTCCACCACCGGCTTCATGGGCGTGGACTATACCAATTGGGGGCCGCTCTCCGACGCGCTGTTCCTGGTGCTGATGTTCGTGGGCGGCTGCACCGGCTCCACCGCCGGCGGCCTCAAGGCCCTGCGCATCGCCATCACCGCGAAGGCGGTGCGGCAGCATCTCAAGCGGATTTCCTATCCGAACGGGCTGTTTCCCATCCGCTACGGCGGCGCGCCGGTGGCCGACGACATCGTCGCCTCGGTTCTCGGCTTCGTGTTTCTCTATTTCGCGACCTTCATCATCGTCGCGGCGGTGCTGAATTGCATCGGCCTCGATGTGCGCACGGCGCTTTCCGCCACCGTGGCGTGCCTTGCCAATGTGGGGCCGGGCCTCGGCCCGATCGTCGGGCCCGCCGGCACCTATGCCACTTTGCCGGAAAGCGCGATCGTGCTGCTGACCGTGACCATGCTGCTCGGCCGGCTGGAAATCCTCACCGTCCTGGTGCTGCTGCTGCCGCGCTTCTGGGTGCGCTGAGCGCGAAGCCGGAAAACGCGGCGGCGGCGCGGATCAGGGCGCCGCGTCGTCCGCAGAAGCCTCGCCGGCCGGCGCCTCTTCCGCCAGCACTTCCTCGGCGGCGAAGCCATAGGAGCGGCCGCAGAATTCGCAGGTCACCGAAATCCGGCCGTCCTCCTGCACCATGTCGCTGCGCTCCTCGCGGCTGAACGAGGACAGCACGCCGAACACGCGCGCGCGCGAACAGGTGCAGTGGGCGACGATCGGCTGGGGCTCGAAAACCCGCACGCCGCGTTCGTGGAACAGGCGATAGAGTAGCGCTTCGCTGGGCAGCGCGTGGTCCAGCAGTTCCACATCCTCCAGCGTGCCCACCAGCGACTGCGCCTCGACCCAAGCATCATCGAGGGGCACATCCGACTGTTCGGCGCCCTCGGGCGCATCGCCCGGATGCAGGTCCGCCTGCGCCGCCCGTCCCGCCTCGGCGGGCAGGAACTGCGCCAGCAGGCCGCCGGCGCGCCATGCGGATGGCTCGCCGCCGGGCCGCATCTCCTCGCCGACGGCAAGGCGCACGCGCGTCGGAATCTGCTCGGACTGCTGGAAATATTGATGGGCGGCCGCCTCCAGCCCTTCGCCGTCCAGGGCCACGACGCCCTGGTAGCGATTGGCGGACAGGCCCTGGTCGATGGTCATGGCGAGGTGCCCGCGCCCGATCAGCAGCGCCGGCGCGGCGGCGTTGCTCGCCTCCGCCTGCGCCACCGCTTCGGCATCGAAGCGGGCGTAGGCGCGCACCTTGTCGGGGCTGACGAAATCCACCACCACCATGTCCACCGGACCGTCGGTCTTGGTCTGGAGGATGAAGCGGCCCTCGAACTTCAGCGACGATCCCAGCAGCACGGTCAGCGCCACGGCCTCGCCGATGACGCGCTTCACCGCGTTGGGATAATTGTGATGCACCAGCACCGCGTCGAGCATGGAGCCGACGCGCACCACGCGGCCGCGAATGTCGAGCGCATCCACCTGGAACGGCAGCACCGAATTGTCCGGCGCTTCCAGGCGGGCCTCAGGGCTTGTGTCCTTAGTCATGATACCTCATTCCAACCGGCAGGCTCCGGGCCTGCCTTCGACCGACGGGCGGGCATGGCCGGGGGACGATGGGTTCACCCTCCCCCGGCGCCGCCTCACACGGCCGGCGTGTCGAAGCACCAGGCCAGAATGCCTTTCTGGGCATGCAGGCGGTTTTCGGCTTCGTCGAACACCACCGATTGCGGGCCGTCCATCACCTCGTCGGTCACCTCCTCCCCGCGATGGGCGGGCAGGCAGTGCATGAAGATGGCGTCCGGCGCCGCGCGCCCCATCAGGGCGCGGTTGACCTGGTAGGGCTTGAGAAGATTGTGGCGCCGCTCGGCTTCCTTGTCGCCCATGGACACCCAGGTGTCGGTCAGGACGCAATCCGCGCCCTCCACCGCCGCCTCGGGATCACGGGTGAATTTCACCCGCGCCTTGGTCTTCTTCACGAACTCCTTCAGCGCCTGGCGCGGTGACAATTCTTTCGGCGTCGCGACATTCAGCTCGAAATCGAAGCTGTGGGCGGCATGGATCCAGGACGCGAGCACGTTGTTCGCGTCCCCGGTCCAGGCCACCTTGCGGCCGGTGATGGGGCCCTTGTGCTCCTCGAAGGTCATCACATCGGCCATCACCTGGCAGGGATGGGACACGCGGGTCAGCCCATTGATGACCGGCACCGTGGCATAGGTGGCCAGTTCCATCAGATCCTCGTGGCTGAGGATGCGGATCATGATGGCATCCACATAGCGCGACAGCACGCGGGCGGTGTCGGCGATGGTCTCGCCGCGCCCGAGCTGCATTTCCGCGCCGGTGAGCATCACCGTGTCGCCGCCGAGCTGGCGCATCGCCAGATCGAACGAGACGCGGGTGCGTGTGGACGGCTTGTCGAACACCATTGCCAGCGACTTGCCGGCAAGCGGCCGCTCGGCCGTGCCGGCCTTGCGCTTGGCCTTGAGATCCTTCGACAATTCCAGAACCCGCCGCAGTTCCACCGCGGGGATTTCGGACAGATCTAGAAAATGACGCACGCCATTGTCCTTCATTCGGCGGCTCCCTTCGCCGACGCCAATGCAAGGCCGTTCTCGATCCGCAGGCAGGCGGCCTCGATTTTGTCGGCGGCAATGGCGATCTCGTCCTCGGTGAGGATGAGAGGCGGCAGAAGTCGAACCACGTTATCACCGGCGCCGGGGGCCAGCAGCCCCTCGTCGCGCAGGGCGAGCACCAGCTCGGCGGCGGGGCCTTGCGCCCTCACACCGAGCAGGAGTCCTTCACCTCGCACTTCGGCGATGACCGCGGGATGACGGTCCTTGATGTCGTTCAGCACGCGGACGAGCTGGGCCGACACGGCCTGCACCCGCTCCAGGAAGCCATCCGCCAGCACCACGTCGAGCACCGCATTGCCGACCGCCATGGCAAGCGGGTTGCCGCCATAGGTCGAGCCGTGGGTGCCGAGCGTCATGCCGCGCGCCGCATTTTCCGTGGCGAGGCAGGCGCCCATGGGGAAGCCGCCGCCGATGCCCTTCGCCACCGCCATGATATCGGGCACGATGCCCGAGCTCTGGTAGGCGAACAGGTTGCCGGTGCGCCCGACGCCGCACTGCACTTCGTCGAGGATCAGCAGCAGGCCGTGGGCGTCGCACAGGGCGCGCAGCTGCGGCAGAAAATCCGCCGACGGCACGCGCACCCCGCCCTCGCCCTGGATCGGCTCCACCAGGATCGCCCCGGTTTCCGGGCCGATGGCGGCCTTCACCGCCTCGATATCGCCGAACGGCACATGGTCGAAGCCCGGCATGTTGGGGCCGAAGCCTTCGAGATATTTGGCATTGCCACCGGCGGCGATGGTCGCGAGCGTGCGCCCGTGGAACGCGCCCTCGAACGCGATGATGCGGTTTTTCGCCTCGGCGCCGATCACATATTGGTAGCGGCGCGCCATCTTGATGGCGCACTCCAGCGCTTCCGCACCCGAATTGGTGAAGAACATGGTGTCGGCGAAGGTGGCCGCCTTCAGCCGCTCGGCCAGGCGCTCGCCGCCGACGATGCGGAACAGGTTCGAGGTATGCCAGAGCTTTCCGGCCTGTTCGGTCAGCGCCGAGACCAGGTAGGGATGGGCATGCCCGAGGATGTTGACCGCGATGCCGGCGGTGAAATCGAGATAACGTCGCCCGTCCGTCGTGACGAGCCAGCAGCCCTCTCCCCTTTCGAAAACGAGGTCGATGCGCGCGTAGGTCGGCAGAACGGGGGTGATCACGAAAACCCCTCCTCTTGGGGTGGGGCGAAACGCGCTGCGTCTCGCCGGACATCAGAAACGCCAAAGGCCGCCCTCGCGGGGCGGCCCGACAAAAAGGGATTCTAATGATCGCGCGCGTGAGGTCAACAGAGCGCAGCCGTTAACGTGATCGTAACGACTTGGGGACAACGGCACATGAGTGCATTCCGACTCTGTGCGAGAGTCCGTGCATATTGTAGTTTGCTCGTGGCCGACCACGACATGTCGTGCGGTCCTGTTCCCCAAGTGACGTTGGGCCCTGCGAACCCGCGTGCGATGGCGCGCCTGGGTGCGGGAGAAGAGTCGAAGGAGGAGAGCGATGAGCTGGAACGACGAGCGCGTCGAACTCTTGAAGAAGCTCTGGGGCGAAGGGCTTTCCGCAAGCCAGATTGCCGGCGAGCTGGGCGGCATCACCCGCAATGCGGTGATTGGAAAAGTGCATCGCCTCGGCCTTTCCGGCCGGGCGAAATCGACAGTACCTGCAGCCCGTCCGCGCAAGGCCCGGCCTGAAACGCCCGTGAACAAGCCCGCGCCGCGCCCGCAGACCATCGGCAACACCGCCCTGGCTCCCGCGTTGGAAGCCTTCGTGGCGCCCGAACCCACGCCGCGCCCCGCCGGTGGCGACAATATCGTCGCCATGGGCCAGCGCTGCACCATCATGAACCTGACCGAAGGCACCTGCCGCTGGCCGATCGGCGAGCCGGGCACGGAAAGCTTCTATTTCTGCGGCGGGCGCAGCCTCACCGGCATGCCTTACTGCACGACCCATGCGCGGATGGCCTACCAGCCCACGCAGGATCGCCGGCGCGACCGGCGCGTCGCCCGCATCTGAGCGGCGACAATCACCAACGACATGCGCCGGCCGAGCGGATTTCGCCGGCGCACGCATCCTTCCTCGGCGATCCGCGCTCAATGCACGCGGGCGAACATCTCGTTGAAGGAATAGCCCGCCCCCCGCACGGTGCGGATCGGGTCCGACTGCCGGCCGCGGTTGATCGCCTTGCGCAGGCGGCCCACGTGGACGTCCACGGTGCGCTCGTCGATATAGACGTCCTGGCCCCACACGCCGTCGAGCAATTGCTCGCGCGAGAACACCCGGCCGGGGCTCTGCATGAGGAATTCCAGCAGGCGGAATTCGGTCGGGCCGAGATGGACCTCGCGGCCGGAGCGGTGAACCCGGTGGGTCTCCCGGTCCAGCTCGATGTCGCCGGCCCGCAGCAGGGTCGCGACATGCTCCGGCTTCGCCCGCCGCAGCAGCGCCCGCACCCGCGCCAAAAGCTCCGGCACGGAGAAGGGCTTCACCACATAATCGTCCGCCCCTGTCGCCAGGCCGCGCACGCGCTCGGTCTCGTCGCCGCGGGCGGTGAGCATGATGACCGGCAGCCGCTCGGTTTCCGGGCGGGTGCGCAGGCGGCGGCACAGTTCGATGCCTGAAAGGCCCGGCAGCATCCAGTCGAGAATGACGAGGTCCGGCACGCTTTCGCGCAGCCGGGTCTCGCCTTCATCGCCGCGTCCGACGCTCTCCACGAAATAGCCTTCCGACTCCAGATTGTAGCGGAGCAGGAGGGTCAGGGGTTCCTCGTCCTCGATAATCAAGATACGCGCAGGCACGGATTTTACCCCTGAAGGCTATGCCCCGGGAAAGTCACGGTCGTCTCGCTCGAGACATCCGCCTTCGGGCGCTCGTCGGACAGCATCTGCCCCGAAACCATGTAATAGACGGTTTCTGCGATGTTCGTCGCGTGGTCGCCGATGCGCTCGATATTCTTGGCGCAGAACAGCAGATGCGTGCACACCGAGATGTTGCGCGGGTCTTCCATCATATAGGTGAGGAGTTCGCGGAACAGCGAGGTGTACATGGTGTCGATGCCGCTGTCGCGGACCCACACGTCCACCGCCTTCGCCTGGTCGTGGCTGGCATAGGCATCCAGCACTTCCTTGAGCTGCTCCAGCACCAGGTCGGACATATGCTCGACGCCGCGCACCAGCTTCTGGGGGTGATATTCCCCCTCGATGGCGAGCACGCGCTTGCCGACGTTCTTCGCCAGGTCGCCGATGCGCTCCAGGTCGGAGGCGATGCGGATCGAACCCACGACGTCGCGCAGGTCGCTCGCCACCGGCTGGCGCTTGGCGATGCAGAGGATCGCCTTTTCCTCGATCTCCCGCTGCAGCAGATCCACGCTCGTGTCGAGCAGGATCACGCGCTGCGCGGAAGCGGTATCGCGGCGGATCAGGGCATTGACGGCATCAGCCACCATGCGCTCCGACTGGCCACCCATTTCGACGACCTTGCGGCCGATCTCCTTCAGCTCGGCATCGAAGGCCGAGACGGTATGGTCGGACATCTCGCAGATCCTTGCTTGGTCAGCCGAAGCGGCCGGTGATGTAGTCGCGGGTCTTGATCTGCTTGGGGTTGGTGAAGATCACGTCGGACGGCGCGACCTCGACCAGTTCGCCCAGATAGAAAAAGGCGGTGATGTCGGCGCAGCGCGCCGCCTGCTGCATGTTGTGGGTCACGATGACGATCGTGAAGTCCTGCTTCAACTCGTCGATCAGATCCTCGATCTTCGAGGTGGAGATCGGATCGAGCGCCGAGGTCGGCTCGTCCAGCAGGATCACTTCCGGCTGCACGGCGATGGTGCGGGCGATGCACAGGCGCTGCTGCTGGCCACCGGACATGCCGAGCGCGGAGGTGTGCAGGCGGTCCTTGGTCTCTTCCCAGATGGCGGCCTTGCGCAGGCAGCTTTCCACCCGCTCGTCCATCTTCGCCTTGCTGAGGTTCTCGTGCAGGCGCACGCCGAAGGCGATGTTGTCGTAGATCGACATGGGGAACGGCGTGGGCTTCTGGAACACCATGCCGATGCGCGTGCGCACCACGGTGGGGTCCAGTTCCTTGCCGACGATGTTGACGCCGTCGAACATCACCCCGCCCTCTGCGCGCTGGCCGGGATAGAGGTCGTACATGCGGTTGAACACGCGCAGCAGGGTGGACTTGCCGCAGCCCGAGGGTCCGATCATCGCGGTGACGCGCTTCTCGGGGATCTCGAAATTGATGTTCTTCAGCGCGTGGTTCTGCCCGTAATAGAAATCGAGCTTCTCCACCTTGATCTTGGTCGGCGCCTGAAGGGCATCGGGCTTGGCCGAGACGGAGGAGGAAATATTGAAGGTCGGATCCACTGCAGAGTTCATGTCAGCCTCATTCGGTCTCTGGTCGCCCGGTGGGCCGGCGTGCTGCCGGCCCGGGCAGTGATCTTGGGCGCCCTCTGGGCGGTGATCTCAGGGTGCCGGCTCAGCGCGTGCGCGCCAGCACCAGACGGGACACGACGTTCAGGACCAGAACGCCCACGGTGATGAGGAGCGCGCCGGCCCAGGCCAGCGATACCCAATCGTCGAACGGGCTTCCGGCATATTGATAGATCGCGATCGGCAGGCTGGCCATGGGCTTGCTGAGATCGGTGGACCAGGAATTGTTGCCCAGCGAGGTGAACAGCAGCGGCGCCGTTTCACCCGCCGCGCGGGCGATGGCCAGCAGGATGCCGGTGACGATGCCGGCGCGCGCCGCCCGCCAGGTGATCATGATGACCACCTTCCATTGCGGCGCACCGAGCGCGAAGGCGGCTTCGCGCAGGCCCACCGGGACCAGGTTCAGCATGTCCTCGGTGGTGCGCACGATCACCGGGATGACCAGGATCGCCAGCGCGATGGCGCCGGCCCAGCCGGAGAAGCCGCCGAACGGCACCACCAGGAACTGGTAGATGAACAGGCCCACCAGGATGGAAGGGGCCGAGAGCAGGATGTCGTTCACGAAGCGGGCGGCGGAGCCGATCTTCGTGCCCTTGCCGTTCTCGGCCAGGAAGGTGCCGGCGAACAGGCCGATGGGGCCGCCGATGGCCAGCGCGATGGCGATCTGGATCAGCGACCCGACGATGGCGTTGAGCAGGCCGCCCCCCTGGCCGGGAGGCGCGGTGACCTTGGTGAAGACATTGAGGTTGAGGGCCGGAAGACCGCGGGAAATCAGGGTCCACAGGATCCAGGCCAGCAGGAAGATCGCGAAGATCGCGAAGCCCGTGGAGACGACCTTGACCGTGTAGTCCTTGGCGCGGCGTGCTGCGAGGGATGCCATGACGTTTGCCTCCCGGATCAATCGAGCCGCGAGCGCACGAGCGCACGGGACAGGGCAAGGACGATGAACGAGATCACGAACAGGATGAAGCCGAGCTGCAGCAGCGAGGTCAGCTTCAGCGAGCCGATGGAGGCCTCGGGGAACTCGTTCGCGATGGTCGAGGCGATGGTCGCGCCGGGCGCGAACAGGGAGGCCGAGAGGCGGGTCGCATTGCCGATCACGAAGGTGACGGCCATGGTCTCGCCAAGCGCGCGCCCAAGGCCCAGCATCACGGCGCCGACCATGGCGGTCTTGCCGTAGGGCACCGACACGTTCTTATAGACCTCGAAGGTGGTGCCGCCGACGCCGTAGGCGGATTCCTTGAGCATCGGGGGCACCGATTCCAGGGTCTCGACGAACATGGCGGTGATGAAGGGGATGATCATCACGGCCAGGATCACGCCGGCGGTGAGCATGCCCGAGCCGAGCGGGGGTCCCATGAACAGGGCGCCGATGACCGGCAGCGGGCCGAGCCATTCGATCAGCGGGGGCTGCACATAGGCCGCCACCAGCGGGACGATGACGAAGAAGCCCCACATGCCGTAGATGATGGAGGGCACCGCCGCGAGCAGCTGAACCGCGACGCCGATCGGCCGCTTCAGGGGCTGCGGGGCGATTTCGGTAAGGAAGAAGGCGATGCCGAAGGAGAGCGGCAAGGCCACGATGACCGCGATGACGGCGCTGAAGATGGTGCCGTAGATCATCACCAGGGCGCCGAAATTCTCGGTCACCGGGTTCCAGGAGGACGACCACAGGAATTCGAGGCCGAAGTGCCGAAGGGCCGGCAGGCCGCCTTCGAACAATTGGGCGATGATCAGGCCCAGCAGGATCAGGACGAAGAAGCCGCTCGCCCACAATGCGGCGACAAAGATGCGGTCGGCGATTGCGCCGACACCCTTTGCCTCGCCGATGGGAATGATCCCGTCCGACCTCAGTTTATCGACCGTTGCGTCCATCGCCCGATGATCCCCAAATCCCGCGCGCACAGCTCGCGCTCATGAAAACAGATCGCGCGGACGACACGCGCACGTCTGCCGCGCGCGCCATCATCCCCGGGATCCATCCCGTTCCAGGATGCCGGCCGGCTGCCGGACCCCGATCGAATTCGCTTTGTGCCGGCGCCCGAGGGCCGCCACGTTGAAACCTTGGCACAGTCGCCCGCCGGTACAGGCCGCGTCGACGCCTCGCCGGTTGAACCGCCTTTTCCGCCCGCGATCCGGCCGCACCGCGCGCCGGAGAGCCGCGCCACGGGGCCGCGCCACCGGGCGGGACAGGCGGGCACCGCCTTGCGGCAGACGCCCGTTCAGGCAAGCCGCTCAGGCAATATCCGTCGTGCAAGCGGCGCCCCGCCGCCGTGGCGGTTTCTCGGGCGCCGTCGCCAGGGCTACCGTATCGGCAGCCGTACCTGAGGCAAAATCCCCGCCTTTTCCTTGCAGAAAAGGCGGGGACCGCGTGATCAGAGATCAGAAAACGGGCTTGCCGTCGGGAGACTTCACTTCAGCCTTCCAGGCCGCCTTGACGCGCTCCACAACCGCTTCGGGAAGCGGGATGTAGTGCAGCTTCTCGGCCATTTCGCTGCCTTCCTTGCCATAGGCCCAGTCGAAGAACTTCATCACTTCGCGCGAAGCATCTACATTGCTGGGGTTCTTCGGCAGGAGGATGTAAGTCGGGCTCACGATCGGCCACGCGCCGGGACCGGCGGTGTTGATCATGGACGCGGCGAAGTCCTTGGAACCGGCCCAGTCGGCCGCGGCGGCGGCTTCGATGAAGGCGGGAACTTCGGGCGACAGGAACTTGCCAGCCTTGTTCTGCAGCTGGGTCACCACGAGCTTGTTGGCGGCGGCGTAGATGAATTCCACGTAGCCGATGCCGCCCTTGGTGTTCTTCACGTTGCCGGTGACGCCTTCATTGCCCTTGGCGCCAGCGCCCGTGGGCCACTGAACCGAGGTGGCGGCGCCGACCTTGGACTTCCACTCAGGGCTGACGTCCGAGAGGTAGCTGGTGAAGATGAAGGTCGTGCCCGAAGCGTCCGAACGATAGACGGGAACGATCGCGGTGGCGGGCAGCTTCAGGCCGGGGTTCAGGTCGGCGATGACCTTGTCGTCCCACTTGGTGATCTTGCCGAGATAGATGTCGGCGAGCACCGGACCGGTGAGCTTGAGCTGGTTGGTCTCGACGCCGTCGAGATTGACGGTGGCGACCACCGAGCCGATCACGGCCGGGAACTGCAGCAGGTTCGCGGAAGCGAGCTTCGCGCCGTCCATCGGAGCATCCGAAGCGCCGAAATCGACGGTGCGGTTGACGATCTGGTTCTGACCACCGCCGGAGCCGATGGACTGGTAGTTCAGGCCGTTACCGGTCTTCTCTTTATACTTGGCGCCCCAGGTCTGGTAGACGGGGGCCGGGAACGACGCGCCAGCGCCATTGATATCGATGGCGAAGGCGCCGCCAGCGAAAAGGGAGCTGGCAACAGCAATCGCTGCGCCAAGAGCGGTGGTGAGCTTCACGGGGTTCTCTCCTTGACCAATAGGTGTCGCCCGTCGGCTAGCTGCCGCGACGCAACATTGGGCCGATTAACTTTAGCGGGCCGGCGCCACGGTTCTATGACCCCAACGTGACAGTGCAATGACGTTTTACGCCTTTGATTTCACGAGATTTTTTTCCGGCACTTCCACGAGATCGAACCGCACCGTGAAAGTCGCCCCCGCATCTTGCCGGCTTTCGATCCCCATGCGCCCTCTATGACGCGCCACAATATGTTTCACGATGGCCAGCCCGAGGCCCGTGCCGCCCTGGTCGCGGCTGACCGCCACATCGACCCGGTAGAAGCGCTCGGTGAGGCGCGGAAGATGCTCCGGCGAGATGCCAGGACCGAAATCCTGCACCGAGACCACGGCCGCCGGCGTGCCGCTCCGCTCGATGCCCACCACCACCTCGACCCGGTGCCCATTGGCCCCGTATTTTAGCGCGTTTTCGACCAGATTCTCAAACAGGCGGATCAATTCGTCCCGTTCGCCAAGGACATAGACCGGCTCCTGCGGGCGGCTGATCTCGATCTCCACGTCGCGGTCCTGCGCCAGGGGGCCGAGGGTGTCGCACACATGGGCCACGATGCCGCCCAATTCCACAGGCGTTTCCGGGCGAACATGGGCGTTCAGCTCGATGCGCGAGAGCGAGAGCAGGTCCTCGATCAGGCGCGACATGCGCCGCGCCTGCGCCGCCATGATGCCGAGAAACCGCTCCCGCGCCGCAACATCGTTGCGCGCCGGCCCGAGCAGGGTTTCGATGAAGCCCAGGAGCGAGGCGAGCGGCGTGCGCAACTCGTGGCTGGCATTGGCCACGAAGTCGGCGCGCATCTGCTCGATGCGGCGCTGGTGCGTCAGGTCGCGAAAGGTGAGCAGCACCGTATCGGGCGAGCGGTCGTCCCGCGCGCTGGTGCCGCGCCCAATGGGATTGAGCCGGAGCGGCACCACATGCGCCTCCAGCCAGCGATCGAGCGGCACCCGCTCGCCGAATTCGACCCGGCGCGGCAGACCGTCCTGCGCGCCCGCGCGCACCGCCTCCAGCACTTCCGGCACGCGCACCAGGAAGGAGAGCGGGTCGCCCACCTTCGCCGGCCCCACCGACAGGGCGACCCGCTGGTTCGCGGTGAGGATCTCGCCGCCGGGGGTGAGCAGGAGCGCCGGCTCCGGCAAGGCCGCGACCACCGCTTCCACCCGCGGATCGACCAGCGGCGCCGGCGAGGGCGGCTCCTCCCGCGGCGGCTCCATGACGATCGGCGGCGGCACGTCGCGGCCGCGGGTCGCCACGAAGGCGCAGGCGGAAAACAGCATCACCAGCAGCGCCGCGAACGGCGGCGCTATGAGATCGAAGGCGACGCCCGCCCCGAACAGCGCGCACAGCGCGACCACCAGGCCGAGCGAGGTGAGCCAGGGCCGTGCGCCCCCACGGCCCGAGGATGCGCCGGGCGTCATGTGCCTGACCGCCGCGCCCGGTGGCCCCGCCGCATGCTGGGCATGCGCCAGCCGCCGGCGGGAAGCGCCGCCGGCAGCACAGCGGGGAAAGGCACGCGCCGTTTCGGCAGTGGCAGGCGTGACATGAAGCGCGTTTCCTCCGGCAGCGTTGGCGCACGGCAATTTCTAGGACCGACGCAGCGGCCCATTTGGCATATGCTGTAGCGCCTGCGCGAAGACAATAAGACAGTGACCGCGCGCAGGCGCCTTCACGCGCGTTCCGCGCGCATTTTTCTTGCGCTTTTTCAGCTCGATGCGCGCGGGAGGCAGGCGCGCCTTCCCGTAGGTGCCGGGGAATGGTATCGCGTGCGTTCGCGCAGAACCGATAAGGGACGAGGTCTTATGAAATTGGTGAGGCGGCATGGCGCCAGCCGTGTCCGGCCGAGTCCCCGGCCCGCTCTTTGCCCCGCGATCGCGCTCCGCGCCCTGGTTCTGGCCTGTGCCGGGCTTGCCGGCAGCGCCGTCCCCCTCGCGGCGGAGCCCCTGCCCGCCCTCACGGTCGATTTCGCCCTCACGGCCAAGCTCGGCGGGCGCCTGCAGGTGGAGATGGCCCGGCAGGGCAATCACATGCGCATGGAAATCAGCAATCCGGCGGTTCCGGGAACCTTGCTCGGCTTCCTCAACATCGACACCCGCAAGGTGGTGCTGGTCTCCCCCAGCCTGCCGAAAATGGGAATCGAGACCGACCTGCCCGCGGATTTCCAGATCGCCTCCCTGGCCGGCGAGGGCACGCGCACCGGAACCTCAGAGGTGGCGGGGGAAGCCTGCACCCTCTGGCAGGTGGAGAAGGCCGCCCAGCTCACCGGCCCGACCACCGCCTGCATCACCGAGGACGGCATCGTGCTGCGCACGCAGGTGGAGATCCAGGGCAAGGCGCACCTCGCCTTCGAGGTCCTCTCGCTGAAGCGCGGGCCTCAGGATCCCGAGCTGTTCCGTCTGCCGCCGGGCACGCGGACCATGAAGATGCCGAACGGCGGCGGCCTGCTGCCCTCGCCCGGCATCGGCCCGGCGATCGCGCCCTGACGCGCGGCGCCGCGGCGCCGTCACGCCACCTGCAAGCCAAGCGATGCTTCAGCCGTCACGCGATTCCAGGCCCGTGGGCAGGGGCGCGTGGGCCGGCTCGGCCGCCGCATCCCGGCGCAGGCGGCGGCGCAGGGTGCTGAGCCAGAGTTCGCGCGAACCGAGGATGGTCAGGGCGATGGCGAACGGGACGATGTAATAGAACAGGCGGAACAGCAGCAGCGCGCCGACCATCTCTTCCTTGTCGAACTGCGGCAGCGCGATCAGCAGCGCCGCGTCGAACACGCCGAGGCCGCCCGGCGCATGGCTCGCGAAGCCGAGCAGCGTCGCCGTGATGAAGATCACCGCCAGCGAAACCGGGTCGATATAAGGCGAGGCCGGCATCAGCATGTACATGGCCGCCGCGCACAGGGTGAGATCGAGAATGCCGATGCCCACCTGGATCACGGTCGACTTGCCGGCCGGCAAGGTGACGAACCAGGTGGAGCGGCCGATCTTCCGCGGCGCGGCGCTCACCCAATACATATAGCCGAACAGGCCGATGAGGGCGGTGGCGCCGATCAGCCGGTTCACCATGGGCGGCAATTGGTCCACGGCGGTGGCGGCGTCGGGATGGATCAGGATGCCGAGGCCGAGCACCGCGATATTGCCGAGCCAGAAGGTCAGCCCCGCGATGAAGCAGATCTTGGCGACATCCACCGCCGTCAGCCCCCAGGCGGAATAGATGCGGTAGCGCACCGAGCCGCCGGTGAAGACCGTGAAGCCCACATTGTGGCCGACCGAATAGGAGCAGAAGCCCGCCATGGCCGCCACGCGATAGGGAATGCGCGTGCGCCCGATGGTCTTCAGGGCGAAGAAATCATACAGGGTCAGGGTCAGATAGGCGCAGGCCACCAGCACGAAGGCGGCGAAGACGAAGCGCGGGTCCTTCTCCTTCAGCGCCAGCACAACCTGATCGAACTTCAGCTTGTGCAGCATCCGGTAGAGCACGACCGCGGCAAATCCGATGACCGCCAGGCTCGCGATGAAGCCGAGCCCGTGCAGGCCCACTTTGTCCCGAAGGAAACGCCAGATTTTCACATGAAACATGAAACACCATTTCCCCGCCGGCCGCTTCTTGTCCCGCATCCGCGGGGTGCCGGCCCGCGGTGCGTTTCTTTGAGGCCTCTTTCCCTTACGTCGGAACGCGTTTCGCGGCTATGCCTTGTTGCTGACTTTGGGGCGCGGGCCCGCATTTCCTAACCCGGCAACACGGCCGGTCCAAGGCAAGCCAAAGCCACGCTTATAATTTCACCGGATAGCCGATTTCCATGGTGCGGGCGCGCGGCAGGCCGAAGCGGTCCACGGAGCGCTCGGCATTGCGCGCCAGAAACGCGAAGACGTGCGCCACCACGTCCCGCAGGCGGAAAATCTCGTCCGGAGGGATGATCCGCTCGTGGCCGATCACGTAGATGGCCTCGTCCGGGTCGATGCCGCGCGCGCTGAGCGCCGGGCCGAGCACCGAGGGCACGTCGATCTGCTGCATGTAGCCGAAGCGCAGGTCCACCTGCACGAAGGTACCGTCCAGCAGGGTCACGCGCACGCGCTCCTCCACCGAGACGCGCGGCCGGGCGACGATCCACACCGAGACCACCACCGCGCGGTTGAAGCGGATCTTCATCACGTCCGCCATGCGCGAGAGCGCCACCGGCGTCATGGCGCCCGCGCGGGAGAGGAAGATGGCGGTGCGCGGGCTCACGCCGTCGCTTGCCCGGTCCTTGCGCGCCACGAAGCCGTCGAGCGGCTCGGTGAAGCGCACCTGCTGGGCGACCACGCTTTCCAGGCCGCGCCGCCAGCTCACCATGACGAAGATGACAATGCCCGCGATGGTCAGCGGCAGCCAGCCGCCGTCGTGCAGCTTGGTGAGGTTGGAGGTGGCGAACGCCGCGTCCAGGGACAGCAGGCAGACACCGAGCAGGATCACCGCCGGCTTGGGCCAGCCCCAGGCGCGGCTCACCTGGGCGATGAACAGGATGGAGGTGGTCACCATGGCGAAGGCGACCGCGATGCCATAGGCGGAGGCGAGGCGGTCGGATGCTTCGAAGCCCAGCACCACGGCGATGCAGGCGATCATCAGCAGCCAGTTCAGCCGGCCCACATAGATGTGCTGCTCGTTGTGCTCGCTGGTGTAGCGGATGCGCATGGGCGGCAGGTAGCCGAGCTCGATCGCCTGCTTGGCCAGCGAGAACACGCCGGTGATGATGGATTGCGAGGCGATGACGGTGGCGGCGGTGGCGAGCAGCAGCAGCGGGATGTCGATCGGATCGGGGCACAGGTCGAAGAAGGGATTGCGCACCGCGTTGGGGTCGGTGAGCAGGATCGCGCCCTGGCCGAAATAGTTCAGCAGCAGCGCCGGCATGGCCACCACCAGCCAGGCGCGCGCGATCACCTTGCGGCCGAAATGCCCGAGATCGGCATAGAGCGCCTCGCCGCCCGTGATCGCGAGAAAGCACGCGCCGAGAATCACGCCCGCGAGGCCCGGATGGCCCATCAGCAGGCGCACGCCGTGGCGCGGATCGAGGCCCACCAGCACCTCGGGGGCGCGCACGATGCCGTAGATGCCGAGAATGCCGATGGCGCTGAACCACAGCAGCATGATCGGGCCGTAGAAGCTGGCGATCTTGTCGGTGCCGGCGCGCTGGGAGAGGAACACGCCGAGCAGCACCCCGACCGTGAGCGGCACCACCCATTGGTTCAGCTGCGGGGCGATGACGCCCAATCCCTCGATGGCCGAGAGCACCGACATGGCCGGCGTCAGCACGCCGTCGCCGATCAGCATGGCGGCGCCGAGCAGGCCGGCGGCGAGCAGATACCACCGCAGGCCGAGCGCGCTGCGGTGCAGGTCCAGCAGCGTGACGAGGGCGAGGATGCCGCCCTCCCCGTCATTGTCGGCGCGCAGCACCAGCATGACGTATTTGACGGTCACCGAGAGGATGATGCTCCAGGTGATGAGCGACAGCAGCCCCAGCACGTCGTCGGGCATGAAATTGGTGCCGCCCACCGCCAGCACGCCCTGCTTGAGGGCGTAGAGCGGGCTGGTGCCGATGTCTCCGAACACCACGCCCAGCGCCCCGATCTCGGCGGCGAAGGGCAGAATACGTTTTCGATCGCGGCTCACACTCAGGGACATGTCGCTGGATCCGCGCGCTTAACGAGGGGGCCGGGACAGGACGGGACAGCGGCGCAGGCGGCGGCCCGACAGGTCGCTCCGGCGCCATCCCGCGCGCCGCGATCGATGGTCATAACCGTCCAAGGCAGCCCCCCAGCAGCGCGCGACCGCAGCGAGCCGCAGCCGCTTCACACCTAGCTCTCTTCGCGAATGATGACAATGCGGGTCTCTGCCGTAAGGGCGCCGAATAAATTCCAATTGGAGCAGGTTCGCGGCGCGCCGTCCGCCGGGCGATGGCGACAAGTTGGCGCGGGTCGGAAAGACGCCTGCGCCCCGGCCTCTTGCGAGCACCGGGGCGCAGAATCACGCACGCGCCGGGCCGGTGCCGCGCATGGCGCGCGGCATCGGCGGGCCGGCCTCAGTAGCGATAGGTCTCGGGCTTGAACGGGCCTTCCTGCGGCACGCCGATATAGGCGGACTGCTGGTCCGACAGCTTGGTGAGCTTCACGCCGATCTTTTCGAGATGCAGCGAGGCCACCTTCTCGTCCAGGGTCTTGGGCAGCGTGTAGACCTTCTTCTCATACACGCCCGGCTTGGTGAACAGCTCGATCTGCGCCAGGGTCTGGTTGGTGAACGAGGCCGACATCACGAAGCTCGGATGGCCGGTGGCGTTGCCGAGGTTCACGAGGCGGCCTTCCGACAGCAGGATGATGCGCTTGCCGTCGGTGAACTCCACCTCGTCGACCTGCGGCTTCACATTGTGCCACTTGAAGTTCTTCAGGCCGGCGACTTGAATCTCGCTGTCGAAATGGCCGATGTTGCAGACGATGGCGCGGTCCTTCATGGCGCGCATGTGGTCCACGGTGATCACGTCGAGGTTGCCGGTGGCGGTCACGAAGATGTCGGCGCGCGTGGCGGCGTCTTCCATGGTGGTGACCTCGTAGCCTTCCATCGCGGCCTGGAGCGCGCAGATGGGATCGACCTCGGAGACCATCACGCGGCAGCCGGCATTGCGCAGCGAGGCGGCCGAGCCCTTACCCACGTCGCCGAAGCCGGCGATCATGGCGACCTTGCCGGCCATCATCACGTCGGTGCCGCGGCGGATGCCGTCCACCAGGCTCTCGCGGCAGCCGTAGAGATTGTCGAACTTGGACTTGGTGACGCTGTCGTTGACGTTGATGGCGGGCCACAGCAGCGTGCCCTTCTTCTGCATCTCATAGAGGCGATGCACGCCCGTGGTGGTCTCTTCCGTCACGCCGCGGATGGAATTGGCGAGCAGGGTGTACCAGCCGGGCTTGTGCTTGAGGCGGCGCTTGATGGCCGCGAACAGCACTTCTTCCTCTTCATTGGTCGCGCCGTCGAGGAAAGCGGTGTCGCCGGCTTCCGCGCGCTTGCCCAGATGCACCAGCAGGGTGGCGTCGCCGCCGTCGTCCAGGATCATGTTCGGCGCGCCGCCGTCGGCCCATTCGAAGATGCGATGGGTGTATTCCCAATATTCCTCGAGGCTCTCGCCCTTGATGGCGAACACCGGGGTGCCGGCCGCGGCGATGGCGGCGGCGGCGTGGTCCTGGGTCGAATAGATGTTGCAGGAGGCCCAGCGCACATCGGCGCCGAGCGCCTTCAGGGTCTCGATGAGCACGCCGGTCTGAATGGTCATGTGCAGCGAGCCGGCGATGCGGGCGCCCTTCAGGGGCTGGCTCGGGCCGTATTCGGCGCGGGTGGCCATGAGGCCGGGCATCTCGATCTCGGCGATGTCCAGTTCCTTGCGGCCCCAGTCGGCAAGATTGATGTCTTTCACCACATAATCGGCGGTCATGTCGTCTCTCCGTGCTGGTGCTGCGGCCCCGCCGGTGCAGGGCGTCTCATCTTGTGAGTTGCCTCTAGCACGGGCGCGGCCCATGAGCAATCAACATATAAAGAAATGTTTATATGTGAGAAAGCTGAGATTGCCCACCATCTTAGGGTATGACATGGCAGGCTTGCGCGAGGACGGGCCGCAAAGCCGGCGCAGCGCTTTGATTTCATCGGTTTTTGTGTTATACAAGCCTTTACAGTCGATTGCTTTTCCAACCAGCCGCGTCGCGCGTGCATTCAATAGCGCATTCTCGGGAACATTGGGGCGAGAAATTTGGCATCCGGCCGCGAAGGCGGTTGGGGTGCTTACGCGAGGTTGTAGTCATCGACTGACATGAGCGGGCCGTCGGGCGTACCGGCCGCGGCCCAGTCGCCAGCGCAGGGTGCGCCATCGCCCGGGTCATACCGGAAACGAGCGCTCGCGCGCCAACACGATCCGGCCGCTGGCCGGGTCAGGAGTGGTCAAGAGCATGTCGACAAAAAAGAGCGCCCAGGCCCGCCTTGGTTTCAAGACGGGTGAGCACATCGTGTACCCCTCGCACGGCGTCGGTCGTATCATGGCCATCGAGGAGCAGGAAGTCGCTGGCTTCAAACTCGAGCTGTTTGTCATATCTTTTGAGAAGGACAAAATGACGCTTCGCGTACCGGTGCCCAAGGTGGCCACGGTGGGCATGCGCAAGCTGTCCGAAGCCCCCGTTGTCGCCAAGGCGCTGGATATTCTCAAGGGTCGCGCGCGCGTCAAGCGCACCATGTGGAGCCGCCGCGCCCAGGAATATGAAGCGAAGATCAATTCCGGCGATCTCCTCGCGATTTCGGAAGTCGTCCGCGATCTCTATCGCTCCGACGCGCAACCCGAGCAGTCCTATTCCGAGCGGCAGCTTTATGAAGCCGCCCTGGACCGCATGGCGCGCGAACTCTCGGCGGTGGAGAACATCACCGACACCGAGGCGGTCAAGATGATCGAGCAGAATCTCCAGAAGGGCCCCCGCCGCGGCACCGCCAAGGGCGAGGAAGCCGATGTGGAGGTCGAAGCCGACGTCGAGACCGATCTCGAAGCCGAAGAAGCCGCCTGAGACTGCGTCGACTGAACTTCCGCTTGATTTCAAAAAGGCCCGGCCCAGCGCCGGGCCTTTTCTTTTGTGCAGCCGCTTTTTCCGCGTCGTGCGACGGCGGTGATAAATAAAATATAGAGGTCATCACCCTCAAGGCTGTTTTGGCTGCGGTACGCAGCTTCCAGGATCATCGCTCAAGCTTGCTCATCGGGAGGAATACTTCCATGCTGAAGAAGCTTGTCCTTGGAGCCGCCATCGCTTCCATTCCCGGCCTGGCTTTCGCGCAGAATGCGCCTGCGGCCCAGGGCGGCGCGGCAGCCGGAGCCACGACGGGCGCAATCGGCGGGGCAATCGTCGGCGGCCCGGGGGGCGCGGTCGTGGGGGGCGTGGGCGGTGCCGTGGCCGGCGCCATGATCGGCGATCAACCCCGCGCTTCCTGACCTTTGTGGTCGAGCAGCGCCGCCCCTCCTGCACCTATGCCGAGCCGGTGGTGGTGGGCGCGCAGCTCCCGGACCAGGGCGTCACTTATTATGAAGTGCCGGCCGAATACGGCGCCACCTCTTATCGCTAACGGTGGTGGGCAACCGCACGCTGCTGATGGACCTGCAGACCCATCGCGTGGTCCAGCTCATTCGGTAGCCCCGCTCCGCCAACACGGCGGAGATGGGGCGTCGACCTGAGCCGGCGCTGCGCAAACTCACCAGCCAGCTGCCACGACCAAGCTGGCCGTTTCACATTTGAACAGGCCTGCGATGCGCATGGCGAACGGCGCCCCACATGCACCGCGCAAGCGGAGCGCTTCTCCGGATTCATGTGCGGCGAACGTTCGCCCGAATTGAGGGTTTCTTCGCCCGAAAAGCCGCGGGAAACCCGCTTCGCACCGGTGTTCGTCTTCGCTAAGCCATTGTTTCACGTGAAACATTTTCGGATTAGCACGCCTTGGACCGGCATCGCGGCTTCTCAATCCCGCCGGCCGCGCACCCAATCTGGGGGCGGTCCTCGCCCCTAAAGCGCCTGCCCCCGCATGAGCTTGGGCACCGCGCCGGTCAGCCCCGCCGCATCCTTGATGAACAGGCCCTTGAGGCGCGGCAGGCGGTCCACCAGGCCCAGGCCGACATCGCGCATCAGCCGTAGGGCATCGGAATGGTTGGAGAACAATTTGTTCAGCCCGTCGGTAGCCACCCCCATGGCCAGGGTGTCGAACCGGCGCCAGCGCTGATAACGCTCCAGCACCTGGGGCGAAGCGTAATCGAGGCCGACGCGGGCCGCGTCCGTGATCGCCTCGGCCAGCGCCGCCACGTCGCGCAGGCCCATGTTGAGGCCCTGCCCGGCGATCGGATGGATGAGATGGGCGGCGTCCCCCACCAGCGCGAACCGCTCGCCGATGAAGCTGCGCGCCATGGCGAAGCCGAGCGGATGCACGCTCGGCTTGGTCACCGGCTTCACCGCCCCGAGGGAGAGGCCGAAGCGCTGCTCCAATTCCTCCTGGAAGCGGAAAGCCGGCAATTCGACCAGGCGCTGGGCTTCCGCCGTCCGCTCCGTCCACACCACGGAGGAGCGGTTGCCCGGCAGCGGCAGCGTGGCGAACGGGCCGCCGGGCAGGAAATGCTCCTCCGCCCGCCCCTCGTGCGGGCGCTCATGCTCCACCGTGAAGGTGATGGCGGATTGGCCATAGGCCCAGGACACGGTCTGGATGCCGGCCATTTCCCGCAGCCGCGAGCGGGCGCCGTCGCAGGCCACCAGAAGCGGGGTACGCAAGGTCTGGCCGGCGCCGTAGGAAACCGTCACGCCGCTGCGGTCGCTAGAGAAATCGCGCACCGGCTCGGCGATCAGCGCGACGCCGGCGGCCTCGGCGGCCTCGGTCAGGGCTTGCTGGAGCACGGCATTCGGCACCATGTGGGCGAACGCCTCGCCGGCCTCCACCTCGCCGTCGAAGGTGAGGAAGACCGGGCGGGCGACGTCGCGGGTGCGGCTGTCGGTCACCACCATGGTGCGCATGGGCTCGGCGGCCTGCGCCACCTTGTCCCAGACGCCGAGCACGGTGAGCAGGCGGCGCGCGCCGGCCGCGATGGCGGAGGCGCGCGGATCGCCCCAGCTGCCGCGCGCGAAGGCGGGGTCCAGCACCGCAATGGCGGCATCGCTGCCGAGCCCCTCCTTGAGCGCGAGCGCAAGGCTCAGCCCCGCGAGCCCCGCCCCCGCGATCACCACATCGGCGCGGCCTGCGGCGGGCGTGCGGGTCTGGGCGCTGGCGGTCATGATCTTCTCTCCGATATCCCCGCAGCCCATATCATGGCGCGGGCTGAAATGCGGCCCGGCGGCGCGGGATCGCGCGCCAGCGTGGCCTTGACGGGCGTCACGGCGCGTGGCTCGCTCGCCCGAACCTGCCCTGTAAACTTCAAGGTCGAGCCCCGTCATGAATGATGTCGAAGCCCTTCTGAACATCCTCGACCTTGAGCCCCTGGAGATCAATCTGTTCCGGGGTCGCAGCGGGAGCCCGGGGGGCGGGCGGGTGTTCGGCGGGCAGGTGGTGGCGCAGGCCCTGGTGGCCGCCCAGCGCACCGTGGAGGTGGAGCGCATCACCCATTCCCTGCACGGTTATTTCCTGCTGGGGGGCGATCCCACCGTGCCGATCATCTATGAGGTGGACCGCATCCGCGACGGCCGCTCCTTCACCACACGCACGGTCAAAGCGATCCAGCACGGCAAGGCGATTTTCTCCATGTCGGCCTCGTTCCAGCTCCTCGAGCCGGGGCTGGAGCACCAGATCGCCATGCCGCAGGTGCCCCAGCCGGAGCAATTGCCCTCCGACGAAGTGTGGCGCGAAAAGCTGCTGAAGCGCTTTCCCGCGGCCTCGAAGCGCGACTGGATGGCGCTGCGCCCGCTGGAGGTGAAGCCGACGAGCCTCGACCCCTCCTTTCTTTCGGGCAATATCAACACATCCCGCCCGAGCATCTGGGTGCGCGCGCGCGGACCCTTGCCGGACGATCTGCGCACGCAGCAGGCAGTGCTCGCCTATGCATCCGACCTGTCGCTGCTGCAGGCGGCGCTGGTGCCGCATCGCAAGAGCGTGTTCGACCCGGACATACAAGTCGCGAGCCTCGACCACGCGCTGTGGTTTCATCAGCCTTTCCGCGCCGACGAATGGCTGCTTTACGTGCAGGAAAGTCCGGCCGCCGGCGGCGCGCGCGGATTTTGCCGCGGCGAGCTGTTCACCCGCGACGGAAAGCTGGTGGCGTCCGCGGCGCAGGAAGGTTTGATGCGCCCCGTTACCCCCCGGTGACTGCGCATTGTGCGATATGATTATTTTATAGGCAAAAATTTAGGCAACGCTGCGGCAACCGCATGACGAAGAGTCTCGTGGCGAGAAAATAAGCACGCCGTAAACGAGGCTTTACCCATTTGGCACGGTCCTTGATTCCCTGTTCGCAGGCTTGGGTGCTGCAGCGTGGATTTTCCCCGTCACGCGCGGCCCAGCCCGGAAGAACGCGCCCTCCGCTTTGCGGTGCGAGGGCATCACGGGGATAGGGACAGGGATCGATCCATGAAGATCGTGATGGCCATCATTAAGCCGTTCAAGCTGGAAGAGGTGCGCGACGCCCTGACCGGCATCGGGGTCCACGGCCTGACCGTGACCGAGGTCAAGGGTTACGGCCGCCAGAAGGGGCACACGGAAATCTATCGCGGCGCCGAATATGCCGTGAGCTTCCTTCCCAAGCTGAAGATCGAGGTGGCGGTCGCCTCCGATCAGGTCGCGAAGGTGGTGGAAGCCATCACCGCCGCCGCCAAGACGGGCCAGATCGGCGACGGGAAGATCTTTGTCTTCCAGATCGATCAGGCGGTTCGCATCCGTACCGGCGAGACCGACACCGACGCCCTCTGAGCAATCCTCATTTTACGGAGCCATATTCCATGACGTTCAAGACCTGGTCCCGAGTGGGACTGCCAACCCTTCTCGCAGCGGCGGCCATTGCCATGCCCGTCCTTGCGCAGACAGCCACGCCGGCGGCCGATGCCGCTGCGGCGGTTGCCGCGGCGCCGACCATCAATAAGGGCGACACGGCCTGGATGCTGGTCTCCGCCATGGTCGTGCTGATGATGTCGGTCCCCGGCCTCGCGCTGTTCTACGGCGGCCTCGTTCGCGGCAAGAACATGCTCTCGGTGCTGATGCAGGTGTTCTACACCGTCTGCATCGTCGGCCTGATCTGGGTCCTGTACGGCTATTCCATGGCCTTCACCGGCGGCTCCGATTTCGTGGGCGGCTTCTCCAAGGCCTTCATGAAGGGCATCACGGTGGATTCCGCCGGTGGCACCTTCACGGTGGGCGTGGCCATTCCGGAACTGGTGTTCGTCGCCTTCCAGATGACCTTCGCCATGATCACCCCGGCGCTGATCTTCGGCGCGTTCGCTGAACGCGTGAAGTTCTCGGCGATCGTGCTGTTCGTGCCGCTCTGGGTCACGTTCATCTACTTCCCGATCGCCCACATGGTTTGGTACTGGGCCGGCCCGGACGCGGTCGACGCGGCTGCCAAGGCCCTGAAGGCGGCGGCTGACGGCCCGGCCAAGCAGGCAGCGCAGGATGCCCTCGACGCGGTTCTCGCGGACGCCGGCTACATCTACAAGATCGGCGCCATCGACTTCGCCGGCGGCACCGTGGTGCACATCAACGCCGGTATCGCCGCCTTCGTGGGCTGCCTCATCGTCGGCAAGCGCACGGGCTTCGGCAAGGAAGCCTTCTCCCCCCACTCCCTGACGCTCACCATGGTCGGCGCCTCCCTCCTGTGGGTCGGCTGGTTCGGCTTCAACGCCGGCTCCAACCTGGAAGCCAACGGCCTCACCGCGCTGGCCATGATGAACACCTTCATCGCCACCTGCGCCGCCGCCGTCTCCTGGATGATCATCGAGTGGCTGGCCAAGGGTAAGCCCTCCATGCTCGGTGTCGTCTCCGGCGCGGTTGCCGGCCTCGTGGCCGTCACCCCGATGGCTGGCTTCGCCGGAATCATGGGCTCGCTGGTTTCGGGCCTGATCGTCGGCGTGCTGTGCTTCTTCTTCTGCACCACCGTGAAGAACGCCTTCGGCTATGACGACTCACTCGACGTGTTCGGCGTGCACTGCATCGGCGGCATCTTCGGCGCCATCGCGACCGGCATCGTCGTGAGCCCCGCCCTCGGCGGCACGGGCATCTACGACTACACCACCGGCGCGGTTGCCGAATATGTCATGGGCGCCCAGGTCCTGGCGCAGGTGAAGGCGGTGCTGATCACCCTCGTGTGGTCGGGCGTCGGCTCGGCGATCCTCTTCTACATCATCAAGGCCGTGGTCGGACTGCGCGCCCCGGTGGAGAAGGAGCGCGAGGGTCTCGACATCACCGAGCACGGCGAGCGCGCCTACCACAGCTGAGGTTGAGGGGCGGCGGCTCCGCCGCCCCGCTTTCTCCGGCCGCCCTGCGGCGGTCGGATCCTCCTGACACCCGGCGGTCCCGCATCGCCGCATTACGATCCAGGGCAGGCCCGCCGAAACCAGAATAAGCGGGCTGCCGCGACCAGAATAAAAAGAGGGGAAGATGAAGCCTCGGCCGCAACGGCCGGGGCTTCATTGCTTTCAAAGGACAGGGGGCAGGCGATTTCGCAAAGCGCTGCCCGCGCCTGCGCCGCGTGCGCGCGCCATCCGGGCTTTTCCCGCGCGAAGACCCCTGCTAGAAGCCCTGCATGGCACAAGGAACGTCACATCAGGCCGCGCGCCGCCCGGCCCGGGCGCGAATTACCAGCCCGGCACCCCGCCGACGCGCCTGAGCGCGCGGGGTCAACCGGGACACGCCCTCGCCGCGCCCATCCCGCCGCCGCGCCGGGGGGCGCCACACGATGTAACGATCTGCCGCCAAGATCCTGTTCGAGCCCGATCCCATGACCGAGAAGACGCCGTCCGACGCCGTGGACTATTCCGCGACCCTGTTCCTGCCGCAGACCGAATTCCCCATGCGGGGCGGGTTGCCGAAGAAGGAGCCGGAACTGCTGGAGCGCTGGGCGCGCATCGGCCTGCGCGAGCGCCTGCGTGAGGAGGGGCGCGGGCGTCCCCGCTTCGTGCTGCACGACGGCCCGCCCTATGCCAATGGCAACATCCACATCGGCCACGCGCTCAACAAGATCCTCAAGGACGTGGTGACGCGCTCCCAGCAGATGCTGGGCTTCGATTCCAATTATGTGCCCGGCTGGGATTGCCACGGCCTGCCCATCGAGTGGAAGATCGAGGAAGAGAATTACCGCAAGAAGGGCAAGTCCAAGCCGGACCTGAAGGATTCCGGCGCGATGATCGCCTTCCGCCAGGAATGCCGCGCCTATGCCGAGCATTGGCTCGACGTGCAGCGCGAGGAATTCAAGCGCCTCGGCGTGGAAGGCGATTGGGACCACCCCTACACCACCATGAGCTTCCTGGGCGAAGCGCAGATCGCCCGCGAGATCATCAAGTTCGCCGAAAACGGCCTGCTTTATCGCGGCTCCAAGCCGGTGATGTGGTCGGTGGTGGAAAAGACCGCGCTGGCCGAGGCGGAAGTGGAATATCACGACCACCAGTCGGACACGGTGTGGGTGAAGTTTCCGGTTATAGACTTCACGATGCCGGTCGTCCGCCCGGATAGGGCGTTCAAGGAAGACGCTGCCGGAGAGCTGCAACCGGTGATCGGCGGTTCTTCTAAAGTTGACCAGATTGCGGCGTCTGCGGCTCTCACGGTGGACTTGGATCAGGCGTCGGTCGTCATCTGGACCACCACCCCCTGGACCATGCCCGGCAACCGGGCGATCTCCTTCTCGAACCGCATTTCCTACGGCCTCTATGAAGTGACCGAGGCGCCGGCGGACAATTGGTCGAAGGCCGGCGACAAGCTGATCCTCGCCGACAAGCTGGCGGAGGACGTGTTCAAGGCCGCGCGCGTCACCAGCTTCACGCGGCTCGCCGACGTCCCGGCGGACGTGCTGGCGAACCTTGTCACCGCCCATCCGCTGGCCAACCTCGGTTATTCCTTCAAGGTTCCCCTGCTCGACGGCGACCATGTCACCGACGATGCGGGCACGGGCTTCGTCCACACCGCCCCCGGCCACGGGCGCGAGGATTTTGAGATCTGGACGGCGCACCGCCGCTGGCTGGAGGAGCGCGGCATCAATCCCGCCATCCCCTATACGGTGGACGAGGACAGCTTCTATACCGACCAGGCGCCGGGATTTTCCGGCAAGCGCGTCATTACCGACAAGGGCGAGAAGGGCGATGCCAACCAGGCGGTCATCGACGCTTTGGTGGCGGCCGGAAACCTGCTCGCGCGCGGACGGTTGAAGCATCAATATCCCCATTCCTGGCGCTCCAAGAAGCCGGTCATCTTCCGCAACACGCCGCAATGGTTCATCGCCATGGACCAGGACATCCGCAATGCGGACGGCACGGCGGCGCCGCGCCCCGCGACCCTCGCCGGCAATGAGCCCGACACGCTGCGCGCCCGCGCGCTCGCCGGCATCAAGACGGTGGATTGGGTGCCGGAGGTGGGTGAGAACCGCATCACCGGTATGATCGCCAGCCGGCCCGACTGGGTGGTCTCGCGCCAGCGTGCCTGGGGCGTGCCCATCGCCGTGTTCGTGAAGGAGGTGGGCGACGGCTCGGTGGAGATCCTCAAGGACCCCGCCGTGAACGCTCGCATCGCCGAAGCCTTCGCGGAGGAAGGCGCCGACGCCTGGTACAAGGAGGGCGCGCGTGAGCGCTTCCTCGCCGAGCGCGCCGCCGAGGGCTGGGCGAAGGTGGACGACATCCTCGACGTGTGGTTCGACTCCGGCTCCACCCACGCCTTCACCCTGGAGGTGCGCCCCGACCTGAAGGCGAACCGCCCGCCCGAGGGGCCGGACCGGGTGATGTATCTGGAAGGCTCCGACCAGCATCGCGGCTGGTTCCACTCCTCCCTGTTGGAAAGCTGCGGCACCCGCGGCCGCCCGCCCTATGATGCGGTGCTGACCCACGGCTTCGTGCTGGACGAGAACGGGCACAAGATGTCCAAGTCGCTCGGCAACGTGGTCTCGCCCCAGGATGTGATCAAGGCGTCCGGCGCCGACATCCTGCGCCTGTGGGTGTGCGCCTCCGATTATGCCGACGATCTGAAAATCGGCCCGGAAATCCTGAAGACCACCGCCGACACGTACCGGAAACTGCGCAATACCGTGCGCTGGCTGCTGGGATCGCTGCACCATTATCATGCGGCGGACCGTGTCGCCTTCGCCGACATGCCGCCCCTGGAGCGGCTGATCCTGCATCGCCTCCAGGAGCTGGACGGGCAGATCCGCGCCGCTTACGTCGCCTATGACTACAAGAAGGTCCACGCCTTGCTCACGTCCTTCATGACAAGCGAGCTGTCCGCCTTCTATTTCGACGTGCGCAAGGACGCGCTTTATTGCGATCCCTTGTCCTCGCTCACCCGCCGCGCCTGCCTCACCGTGCTGGACGAGGTGTTCGAGCGCGTCGTCACCTGGCTCGCCCCCATCCTTCCGTTCACCTGCGAGGAAGCCTATCTCGCGCGCACCGGCGATACGGAAGGCTCCGTGCACCTGCGCACCTTCCCGGAAACGCCGGCGGCATGGAAGAATGAGGAGCTTGCGGAAACCTGGCGGAAGATCCGCCTCGTGCGCCGGGTCGTGCTCGGCGCACTGGAGGTGGAGCGCACCGCCAAGCGCATCGGCTCCTCGCTCGAAGCCGCACCGCAGGTGTTCGTGACCAATGCCGACCTCGCCGCAGCGCTGGAGGGTGTGGACCTCGCGGAGGTCTGCATCACCTCGGGCGCAAGCCTCGTCCTTTCCGAACCGCCGGCCGGTGCGTTCGTGCTCGAGGAGGTGCCGGGCGTCGCGGTGGTGCCCGCTTTGGCGCAGGGCCGCAAATGCGCGCGGTCCTGGAAGGTGCTGGAGGAGGTCGGCAGCGATCCCGATTATCCCGATGTCACCTTGCGCGATGCCCGCGCACTGCGGGAACTGGCCGCGCGAGCCGCCGCCGAATGAGCCGCCCCGTGCGCCACATCCGCCTCGGCGTCCTGGTGGCGCTGATCGTGCTGGTGCTCGACCAGGGCAGCAAGACCGCGGTGCTCGCCTGGTCGCAAAGCTGGCCGGAGGGCGTGCGGGAATTGACGCCCTTCCTCAATCTCGTGGTGCTGTGGAACAGCGGCATCAGCTACGGCCTGTTCCCGCAGGGCGAGACCGGCCGCTGGGTGCTGGTGGCGTTCAAGGTGATCGCCTCCTTGCTGTTCGCGGTGTGGCTCGCCCGCACGCCGCGCAAGCTGGAAGCCTTCTCTCTCGGCCTTTTGATCGGCGGCGCCATCGGCAATGCGGCGGACCGGGTCGTTTACGGCGCGGTGTTCGATTTCGTGTCGCTGCACGCGTTCGGCTTCAATTGGTACGTGTTCAACATCGCCGATGTGGCGGTCGTTGTGGGCGTGATCGTGCTGCTTTATGATGCTTTCTTCGGACGCGCCTCAAAAATGCCGCCCTCGCACCCCAGCCGTATGGGCTGAATGTCCGAGAAGGGGCAGGCGCACGAGGGAAAGGCCCATGCGAATGACGGAAAATCGGCGGAACCCAGCCTTGATGCTGCGCAGCCTCATGCTGGCCGCGCTGCCATTCGCCGCCCTCTTCGCTGGCCCAAGCCTCGCGTTCGCCCAGGAAAGCGACACCGGCGACTTCTTCAAGACCACGCTCGGCGGGCTTCTCGGCCTGAATGACGACGAGAAGCCGCAGATCCAATATCGCGAGCGCGCCCCGCTGGTGGTTCCCCCGCCAAGCGCCACCGCCACTCTGCCCCCGCCGCGCGACGGCGGCGCGGCGGTCAATCCCAATTGGCCGAAGGACCCGGACGTCATTCGCGCGGCCAAGGCCAAGGCCGGCGACCAGACTCCGGTCGGCCTGACCGATTCAAGCCGCGTGCTGCTTCCCTCGCAATTGAACAACCCCAAGCACAAGCCGACGCAGAGCGTCGCGAACGGCCCACCGGTCGGGGCTGAATCCAAGCGCGATGTGCTGATGCCGAGCGAGCTCGGGTTCAAGAACTGGTTCGCGCCGCAGGGCAGCGACAAGGACAAGCTTACCTTCACCGGCGAGCCCGAACGGCAGGCCCTGACCGAGCCGCCGCCCGGCTACCAAACCCCTGCGCCCAACGCGCCTTACGGGGTGGTGGAGCAGAAGGCTGAGCCCTTTAAGTTCCCCACACTGTTCGATCGCCAGTGACCGTTCCGCACCGCGGGTGCGCCCATCCCCGGCAGCCGGCCGCACGGCGCGCGAGACCGCGTGAGGAAACAAGGCCGCGCGCGCACGCGACTGCGCGCGAAACACACGCCGCCGCAGTGGCGCTGTGCCGCCGGCTTCCTATTTTAAGGCGATCCGCCGTCACTCCTTCACGCGGCCCGTGCCTCAAAAGGGCAGAAACGAACAGATGAGACGCCTGGCAATGATCGCAATGATCGCCGCGGGAACCGCCGCAGCAACGTTGAACGCCGCTTCCGCCGCAGGGCCGGACGTCACCCAGTATCAATTGGCCAACGGCCTGACGGTGATGGTGATTCCCGATCACCGCGCCCCTGTGGTCACCCATATGGTGTGGTACAAGGTCGGCTCGGCCGACGAGCAGGCAGGGAAATCCGGCATCGCCCATTTCCTTGAGCATCTGATGTTCAAGGGCACCGAGAAGGCCGGCCCCGGCAAGTTCTCGGGTGAGGTGGCCCGCCTCGGCGGCCAGGAAAACGCCTTCACCTCGCAGGATTACACCGCCTATTACCAGCGCGTCGCCAAGGAGCACTTGGAAACGGTCATGACCTTCGAGGCCGACCGCATGACGGGCCTCAAGCTCTCCGACGCGGTGGTGCTGCCCGAGCGCGACGTGGTGCTCGAAGAGCGCCGGATGCGCACCGACAGCGATCCCGGCGCACGCCTTTCCGAGGCACTGCAAGCCGCGACCTATGTGAACCATCCCTACCAGCATCCGATCATCGGCTGGGAGCATGAGATCAAGCAGTTGAACCGCGAGGATGCCCTCGCCTTCTATCGCCGCTTCTACGCGCCCAACAATGCGGTGCTGGTGGTGGCGGGCGATGTGGAACCCGAAGCGGTGCGCGCGCTCGCCGAGAAGATTTATGGCGTCATTCCCCGCGCCGATACCCCGCCGCGCAACCGCCCGCAGGAGCCCGAGCCGCAGGTTCACCGCCGGGTGTCGCTGAGCGACCCGCGCGTCGCCCAGCCGAGCCTTCAGCGCAGCTATCTCGTGCCCTCTTATCGCACCGCCAAGCCGGGCGAGGCCGAGGCGCTGGACGTGCTGGCGCAGATCCTTGGCGGCGGGCAGACCGGCCGCCTTTATCGCGAATTGGTGGCCGAGCAGGGCCTCGCCGCCGGCGCCGGCGCCTGGTACCAGAGCACGGCCTATGACGAGACCCGCTTCGGCATCTCCGCCTCGCCCCGTCCGGGCGTGACGCTCGAGACGCTGGAACAGGCGATGGACGGCGTGGTCGCCAAGATGGCGAAGGAGGGGCCGGATGACGTGGAGCTGGCCCGTGCCAAGACCCGCCTGACGGCGGAAGCCATCTATGCCCGCGACAATCAGGCGACCCTGGCGCGAATCTATGGCGCAGCCTGGGCCACCGGCATTTCCGTGGAGGATGTGAACCGGTGGCCGGACCTCATCAAGCGCGTGAGCGCAGCGGATGTGAAGGCGGCGGCCGAGCATTATCTTGTGCTGAAGCGCGCGGTGACCGGCTATTTGACCCCGCCTCCCGCGGCTGCGCCTGCGGCACCGGAGAAGCGCTCGTGAGCGCACATTCCACCGCTTACTTCTTTCGCGCTCCCATTCTCGTGTTGGTGATGATGGCTGTTTCCCTTGTTTCCGCGAATACCGCTCAGTCCCAGACCACGCGGATCACGCGGGTGGTCAGCCCCGGCGGCATCGAGGCGTGGCTGGTGCGCGACACGACCTTGCCGCTCCTCGCCATGGAGTTCGCCTTCCTCGGCGGCGCGGCGCAGGATCCGGCGGAACGCCCCGGCATCGCCAGCCTCGCGGCCTCGCTGCTCGACGAGGGCGCCGGCGAATATGATGCCGAGCGCTTCCATCAGGCGCTGGCCGACAAGGCCATCGAGCTGCATTTCGACGCCGGGCGCGACGAGGTCCGCGGCTCGGTGCGCACCCTTTCGGAAAACCGCGACGCCGCCTTCGACATGCTGCGCCTGTCGGTAACCCAGCCGCGCTTCGATACCGAGGCCGTGGAGCGCATCCGCACCGCGCAGCTGGCCTCGCTGCGCCGGCGCTCAACCGATCCCAATTCGCTGGCCAACGAGCGTTGGTTCGCGCTCGCCTTCCCGAACCATCCCTACGGCCGCCCCGTGGATGGCACGCTCGCCAGCGTCGCCGATATCACCCGCGAGGATCTGGCCACTTTCGCCAAGCGCAATCTCGCCCGCTCCAACCTGCGGGTGGCGGTGGTGGGCGACATCACGCCCGAGGAACTCGCCACCGAGCTGGACCGCGTGTTCGGCGCGCTTCCGGCCACGGCCCAATTGACACCGGTCGCCGACGTGAAGCCCCAGGGGCTCGGCAAGACCGACGTGATCCCGCTGGATGTCCCCCAGTCCGTGGTCATGATCGGCACCGACGGCCTGGAACGGCAGGACCCGGATTTCATCCCCGCCTATGTGCTGAACCATATTCTCGGCGGCAGCGCCTTTTCCTCCCGCCTGTTCAAGGAAGTGCGCGAAGCGCGCGGGCTCGCTTATTCGGTCTATTCCTATCAGGTGGCGCTGGAGCACGTGGGCTTGTGGTTCGCCGGCACGGCGACCAAGAACGACCGCGCGGGTGAATCCATCAAGATCATCAACGAGGAATTCCAGCAGATCCTCGACAAGGGGCCAACCCAGGCGGAGCTGGACGAAGCCAAGAGCTACCTCACCGGCAGCTATGCGCTGCGCTTCGACACCTCCTCGAAGATCGCCGGGCAATTGCTCCAGATTCAGATCGACAAGCTCGGCATGGATTATATCGATCGCCGCAACGCGTTGATCGAGGCGGTGACGCTGGAGGATCTGCGCCGCGTTTCCCAACGCCTGTCTGGCGCGCAAAAGGCTCTGGTGGTGGTCGCCGGCCGACCCGTGGGTGTGATCGGCAACTGACCGGCCGGGCACGGCCGGTAACCATAGAGTCAGATACCTCCCTCGGTGCGGGCTCAAGGCGCGGGTCCCCCCTCCCCCTGCGCTTTAACCTTCTGTTATACATACGCGTCTTGCGGAGGTTTTTGGAGTTTCCTCATGCGTTTTGCTTTAGACGCTGCTCTGCCTATGCGTGTGTTGGCCGGGGCAGCCATGGCCATCACCCTTGCAGGGTGCGCGGGCAACTCGCAAGGGACGTTTGGCGCGCCCGGCGTGAATGTTGACCCGGCCGCGGCAGCAGGCGGCGTGGGCGCCGCCCAGCCCACCAACAATATGACCATCGGCTCCGGCCCGGATGCGGTGGAGTTCGACTGCCCGCGCGTGGACGTGCGCTCGGGTGCCTCGGCATGGCAGGTGCCTGCCCCCGGCGGCGGACTGAAATACCAGGGCTCGCTCGGCCAGTTGGCCCGCGAATGCAACATCGCCAACGGCGTGATGACCGTGAAGGTCGGCCTCGACGGCCGGGTGCTGCTGGGCGACAAGGGCACGCCCGGCGCGCTCAATGTGCCGATCCGCATCGCGGTGGTGCAGGAAGGTCCCTCGCCCAAAACCATCACCACCAAATTCTTCGTGGTGCCGCTCAACATTCCCCAGGGCGAAACCCAGACCACCTTCACCGTGGTGGAAGACACCATCTCCTTCCCGGTCACCACCCCGGACGCGATCGCGAAATACGTGATCTACGTGGGCTTCGATCCCAAGGGCGAAACTCCGGCCCGCCCGCGTCCGACTCGACCGCGGCCTGCGGCACCCGCGGCCGATGCTGCGCCTGCGGCGGCCCCGGCCGCACCGGCGGCGGCAGCCCCAGCGGCCGCAAAGCCGGCAGCGAGCAAGCCGGCCGCGCCGGCCGCAGACCCCAATACGTTCGGCCCGGCGCCCACCTTCGGGCCGCCCCCGGCGACTTTCGGCCCGCCGCCCGCACAATGACGAAAAGCGCCGCATTGACCGCGCGGCGCGTTTCTCTATGGTGACGGCGGCCGCTCCTCGGAGCGGTCGCTCGGAAGATCCCTGCGGGAGAGACCGGCCCATTCTCTGGATGATGGCCGGCGCCGAAGGCGCAACCGCCCCGGAACCGCTCAGGCAAAAGGACCGCAGGGGGACGACACTCTGGAAAGCAGCTGCGGCGTGACCCTCAGGGATCATGCGGGTGGCTCACCGAAGGAGTAAGCCGTGCCCGTTCCACCGGGTGCGGTCAAATCTCTCAGGTTCCGGTGACAGAGGGGGCGCCGCTCGGGCCGAAAGGTCCGATGACTTTGGCGCGACCCCAGGAACCGGAATGGCACAGCCCGAGACCGATCTTCCCCTTCTGAAAACGCCGTTGCACGGCGCCCACGCGGCGCTCGGCGCCCGCCTCGTGCCGTTCGCCGGCTACGACATGCCGGTGCAATATCGCGACGGCATCCTGGCCGAACATGCCTGGACCCGCACCCACGCCGGCCTGTTCGACGTGTCCCACATGGGACAGGCCAAGCTCGTCGGCCCCGACCATGCGACCACGGCCGCCGCGCTCGAAGCGCTGATTCCCGCCGACATCCTCAATCTGAAGCCCGGCCGCCAGCGCTATTCCCAGCTGATGGCGGACGACGGCGGCATCCTCGACGACCTGATGGTCACCCGCCCCGGCGCGCCGGAAGAGGACGGCACCTTGCTGCTGGTGGTGAATGCGGCCGGCAAGGAGGCGGATTACGCTTATATCGCCGCCCGCCTGCCCGCCCATGTGAAACTGGAGCGGGACGATCGCGCCCTCCTCGCACTCCAGGGTCCGCAGGCCGCCGCCGTTCTGGCGCGCCATGCCCCGGAAGGCGCCGGGCTGGACTTCATGGCGGCCGGCCCCGCCACGTTTGACGGGATTCCCGTCCACATTTCCCGCTCCGGCTATACCGGCGAGGACGGATTCGAGATCTCGATTCCCGAGGACGCCGCCGTCACGGTTTGGAACGCGCTTCTCGCCGAGCCGGACGTGAAGCCCATCGGCCTCGGCGCGCGCGATTCGCTGCGGCTGGAGGCGGGCTTGTGCCTCTATGGCCACGACATCGACCCCACGACCTCGCCGGTGGAAGCCGGCCTCGTCTGGTCGATCCAGAAACGGCGGCGCGAGGGCGGCGGCTTTCCCGGCGCCGCGCGCATCCAGCGCGAGCTTGCCGAAGGCCCGGCCCGCGTGCGAATCGGCCTGCGCCTGGAAGGGCGTGCGCCAGCCCGCGAGGGCGCCGAGATCGCCAAGGACGGAACGGTGATCGGCACCGTCACATCCGGCGGCTTCGCGCCCACCCTCAACGCGCCCATCGCCATGGGCTATGTGCCACCCGCCTTGGCGGCGCCGGGCACGCGTCTCGACATCATCGTACGCGGCAAGAACCTGCCCGCGACCGTCGTCACATTCCCGTTCGTGGCCCAGCGCTACGTCCGTAAGAGCGAACAGAAGGGGGCCTGACCATGAGTGACGTGCGCTATACCAGGGACCATGAATATGTCCGCCTCGACGGCGACGTGGCGGTGATCGGCATCTCCGATTACGCCCAGAGCCAGCTCGGCGACGTGGTGTTCGTGGAGCTTCCGGCCATCGGCAAGGTGGTGAAGCAGTCTCAGGAAGCCGCAGTCGTCGAGAGCGTGAAGGCCGCGAGCGAGGTCTATGCTCCGGTTTCCGGTGAGGTGATTGCCGTCAACGAGGCGCTGGAAGCCGCTCCCGATACCGTCAATGCGGATCCGGAAGGCGCCGGCTGGTTCGTGAAGCTCAAGCTTTCAAACCCCGCCGAACTGGACGAATTGATGGATGCCGCGGCCTACGCCGCCTTCATCAAGACGCAAGCCTGACACCCCAACGGCCGCACATGCACGGTGCCGCGGGCTGACGCGGCCGTGCAGGTCGGCGAGGCAAACGCATCATGCGCTATCTCCCCCTGACACCCGAAGACCGGACCGAAATGCTGGCACGCATCGGCGTGCCCGCGGTGGACGCTCTGTTCGCCGACATTCCCGCCGACAAGCTGCTCGCCGAATTGCCCGACCTGCCCCGCCGCAAGGGCGAGCTGGAGGTCGAGCGCGCCCTCTCCCGCCTCGCCGCGCGCAATGTGCCGGCGGGCTCGGTGCCGTTCTTCGTCGGCGCGGGCGCCTATCGCCACCATGTGCCGGCGAGCGTCGACCACCTGATCCAGCGCTCGGAATTCCTCACCTCCTACACGCCCTACCAGCCCGAGATCGCCCAGGGCACGCTGCAATATCTGTTCGAGTTCCAGACCCAGGTGGCGGAACTCACGGGGATGGAGGTCGCCAACGCCTCCATGTACGACGGCTCGACCGCCGCCGCCGAGGCGGTGCTGATGGCGCACCGCGTGACCAAGCGCGGCAAGGCCGTGCTGGCGGGCAACCTGCACCCCCATTATGCGCAGACCATCGCCACCGTTTCCCATTATGCCGAAGTGCCGCTGCTGCGCCTCGCGCCCCACCCCTCGGAGCCGGACGACATTCTCGCGACCATCGATGAGAGCGTCTCCTGCGTGGTGGTGCAGAGCCCGGACGTGTTCGGCAATCTGGTGGATCTCAAGCCCATCGCGGAAAAGGCCCATGCGGCTGGGGCGCTGCTGATCGCCGTGTTCACGGAAGCCGTCTCGCTCGGCCTGGTCGAGCCGCCCGGCGCCCAAGGGGCGGACATCGTGGTGGGGGAAGGCCAGTCCATCGGCAATCCGCTCACCTTCGGCGGCCCCTATGTGGGCCTGTTCGCCACGCGCGCGAAATTCGTGCGCCAGATGCCGGGGCGCCTCGCCGGCGAGACGGTGGATGCGGAAGGCCGGCGCGGCTTCGTGCTGACGCTCTCCACCCGCGAGCAGCACATCCGCCGCGAGAAGGCGACCTCCAACATCTGCACCAATTCCGGCCTGTGCGCGCTGGCCTTCACCATCCATCTCTCGCTGCTGGGTGAGGCGGGGCTGACGCGGCTGGCCCGCATCAACCACGCCGCCGCCTGCGACCTCGCCGACAGGCTCGCCGCCCTCGACGGCGTCGCCGTGCTCAACGAGAGCTTCTTCAACGAATTCACCATCCGCGTCGCCGGCAATGCGGCGGACGTGGTGGAGAAGCTGGCGGCGCGGGGCATCCTCGGCGGCGTGCCCTATTCCCGGCTGGCGCCCGATGCGGGCCTGGACGATTTGATCCTGGTGGCCGCCACCGAGACATCCACGGACGAAGACCGCGCCGCCTATGCGGCCGCGCTGAAGGAGGTGCTGGCATGAATCGCGAAGGACGCGGCGCGACGGCGCCCCAATCAGCGAGCGAAACCGGCCCCGCCACCTTCACCGGCAACCGGGCGCTGGATCTGGAAGAGGGCCTGCTGTTCGAGATCGGCCGGCAAGAGGTGACGGGCGTCGATCTGGACGAGCCGGCCGCCTTCGCGCCCCGCCTCGGCGGCCTTGAGCGCAAGGCCCCGCTCGGCCTGCCCGGCCTCAGCGAGCCGGAGGCCATGCGCCATTATGTGCGGCTCTCGCGCATGAATTACGGGATCGACAGCGGCCTCTTTCCGCTCGGCTCCTGCACCATGAAGCACAATCCGCGCCTCAACGAGCGCATGGCCCGCCTGGCCGGATTTGCCGACATTCATCCGCTGCAGCCGGTGTCCACGGTCCAGGGCGCGCTCGGGCTGATGAAGGAGCTTTCACGCTATCTTCTCACCCTCACCGGCATGGATGCGGTGGCGCTGCCCCCCAAGGCCGGCGCGCATGGCGAATTGTGCGGCATGATGGCCATCAAGGCCGCCCATGAAGCCAACGGCCGCAAGCCCACCATCGTGGTGGTGCCGGAAAGCGCTCATGGCACCAATCCCGCCACCGCCGCTTTGCTCGGCTATCAGGTGAAATCCATTCCCGCCCGCGCCGACGGCACGGTGGACGTGGAGGAGGTGAAGAAGGCGCTTTCACCGGATGTCGCCGCCATCATGCTGACCAATCCCAACACCTGCGGCCTGTTCGAGCCGGACGTGGTGGCGATCGCGCAGGCGGTGCATGCGGTGGGCGCCTATTTCTATGCCGACGGCGCGAATTTCAACGCCATCCTGGGCAAGGTGCGGGTCGGCGACCTGGGCGTCGATGCCATGCACATCAATCTGCACAAGACCTTCTCGACGCCGCACGGCGGCGGAGGGCCTGGCGCGGGGCCGGTGGTGCTCTCGAAGGCGCTCGCGCCGTTCGCCCCTGCCCCCGCGCTGGTCGCGGACGGCGACAGCCTGCGCCTCGTGGAACAGCAGGGACAGGCCGGTGCCGCGCAGGCGCTCGGCCGCATGAGCGCGTTCCACGGCCAGATGGGCATGTTCGTGCGGGCGCTCTCCTGGATGCTCTCCCACGGCGCCGACGGCATGCGGCAGGCGGCGGAGGATGCGGTGCTTTCCGCCAACTACATCCGGGCCAGCCTACAGGATGTGATGAGCGCGCCCTTCGCCACGCGCCCGGCCATGCACGAGGCCCTGTTCGACGATTCCTGGCTGGAGGGCACCGGCCTTTCCACGTTGGATGTCGCCAAGGCGCTGATCGACGAGGGCTATCACCCCATGACGGTCTATTTCCCGCTGGTGGTGCACGGCGCGATGCTGATCGAGCCGACGGAGAGCGAATCCAAGGCCTCGCTCGATCTGTTCATCGCCACCCTGCGGGATCTGGCGATGGCGGCGAAGGCGGGCGAGAAGGAGCGCTTCCTCGGCGCGCCCCATTATGCGCCGCGTCGCCGGCTGGACGAGACGCGCGCCGCCCGTGCGCCGGTTCTGCGCTGGGTCAAGCCCCAGGCGGTGGCGGAAGCGGCGGAATAATGTGCCATCCCCGCCGCGCACGGGGGAGTACGCGGCGGGGATGAAAACCAGACTGAGACGAGAGCCGTAGCAGCCGCCGTCCGCCTCCCGCGTGCGGCGGCTTTCTTTTGGGCGCGAGGAAGCGGGGCGCGCCTAATCCTCGCCGGGCCGGGCCTGGGGCAGCGGGATGGTGGAGGCCTGCGGGAAGGTGGGGGAATAATATTTCCGGTTCGCCACCGAACCTGTCACCTGCGGATCGCTCGCGCCGGTTGGCCCATAGGACATGGGGCCGGGGGGGCGGGGCGCGTTGGGCTGATACACCGCGCCGGGCGGCTGCACACGCTGCACGGGATCCCCATAGGGCGGATAGCCCGGCGGCGGCGCGCCATAAGGCTGCTGACTATAGGCCGGCGATTGCCCGTAGCCCGCGGGCTGCTGCGATTGTCCATAGCCGGCCGGTGCCCGTTCCGGCAGCGGCGGCTGAGCGCCCTGGGGCGCGATGGTCATGGGCTCGCCAGGAGGCGACGCGGCGGGCGCGGGCGCGCCGTATCCCGGCTGCGCCTGCGGCACGGGCCCGCTCATGGGCTGGCCCTCGGACCGCCCACCGAACTGCACCGGCGGTTGCGGCGCCGAAACCATGAGCGGCGGCGCCATGGGCCGGGGCGCGGGTTTGCAGATGAGGCGCGGGTTGTTCCGCCGCATCAGGTCCACGTGGATATGGTCATAATGGAAGACGTTCGAGCCCGGGGCGAGCACGGTGGTGAACACCTCGCAGGCCCCCGCCTGCACCTGAAGCAGAAAGCCGCGCGCCTCCTGCGGTCCCTTCCAGCCGTTCTTGACCGTGATCTCGCGCCCATCCGCGAACACGAAAGCACCGACATCCAGCGCATTGCCGAAGGCGTGCTCGGAAATCTTGGCGCCGATCTGCCCGTTCATGCCCCGGCATGAATAAGACGACATCTGGCGGATGCCCACCACCGGCTGGCCTAGCCAGGCCACTGCCGCGGGTTGCACCACTTCGGCGAGCCACAGATTGAGATCGCGGATCATGGGACAGGCGAGCGTCGCCTTGGGCTCCACGGAGACCGAGCCATCCTCCAGGCCCGACACCCGGAACGGGTGGTCCATGCCACAGGCGCCCGCGCCGTCGATTTCCGACATGGGCTCAAGGAAGGGGGATGGCACCGCGCCCTTTTCCGCCAGGCACTTCTCTTCCGCCTCGGCGCGCCAGGGCTCCCGTCGGTCGAACAAGTCGAAACGACAGCCCGACAGGAGCCCCACGCAGACGAGCGGGGCTACGAGATACCTGAATACGCCGCGCGTCATGGGGGCATGATGCGCGGCGGCGGGTTGAGATCAGGTTAAGGGGGGTGCCGGGCTGCGGCGGATTCTGCGTCCCATGTCCCGGCCAAACGCTCCCGTCGGTCATGAGCGAACGACGCGCGCGCCAGATGGGGCGCACGCCCAGGCAGACGCAGCGCGCGCCTGCTCGTCGGTCGATCCGCCTCAGGCGTTCTCGACCTCAGGCTCTTCCAGCGTGCGCACGCGGTCGACCACCGCCTTCTGCACCTTCTCGAACGCCCGCACTTCGATCTGGCGCACCCGCTCGCGCGAGACGCCGAACTCGGCTGCGAGTTCCTCAAGGGTCACCGGGTCCTCGGAGAGGCGGCGCGCCTCGAAGATGCGGCGTTCGCGGTCATTGAGCACGCTCAATGCGCCGGCCAGAGCACCGCGGCGGTTCTCCATCTCCTCGCTCTCGGCGAACACGCTTTCCTGGTCCAGGTGGTCGTCCACCAGCCAGTCCTGCCATTCGCCGCCGCCCTCCCCTTCCTCGCGCAGCGGCGCGTTTAGGGAGGCGTCGCCCGAGAGACGCCGGTTCATGTCCACCACATCCTGCTCGGTCACGCCGAGCTTGGTGGCGATCTGCTTCACCTGGTCGGGACGCAGGTCGCCCTCTTCCAGAGCGGAAATCTGGCTCTTGGCCTTGCGGAGGTTGAAGAACAGCTTCTTCTGCGCGGCCGTGGTGCCCATCTTCACGAGGCTCCACGAGCGCAGGATATATTCCTGGATCGAGGCTCGGATCCACCACATGGCGTAAGTCGCGAGGCGGAAGCCCTTTTCGGGCTCGAACCGCTTCACCGCCTGCATGAGGCCGACATTGCCTTCGGAAATCACTTCGGATATGGGCAGGCCGTAGCCCCGGTAGCCCATTGCGATCTTCGCCACGAGGCGCAGATGGCTGGTCACCAGCTTGTGGGCGGCATCGCGATCTCCATGCTCGCGCCAGCTTTTGGCAAGCATGTATTCCTGCTGCGGCTCCAGCATGGGGAACCGGCGGATTTCTTCGAGATAGCGTGTCAGCCCCCCCTCAGCCGAGGGAATGGGCACGTGTTGTGACCGGGCCATAGGCGGCCTCCTTGATGTCGTGGCCCTCAAGCGCAAGCGACCACCTACGCGGCCGCTTTCGCCGACCGCAACCGCGAACCATATAGGGTCTAACGCCCCGCGGCTAGCTTCGATCCCGTCACGAGGCCGAGAGCTTTTCCAAAAGCACTGCCAATTCGGGTGGAAGTGGGCTGTCGAAGGTCAGCGTCTCCCCGCCGACCGGGTGCGCGAAGCCGAGGCGGGTGGCGTGCAACGCCTGCCGGTCCAGGGCCAAAAGCGCCGCCCGCGCATCCGGCGCGAGCCGCGCGGCCTTGGTGCGGAAGCCCTGGCCATAGACCTCGTCACCCAGCAGGGGGTGCCCGACATGGGCCATATGGACACGGATCTGGTGGGTGCGCCCGGTCTCCAGCTGGCATTCCACCAGGCTCGCCACGGGCGATCCGGCGGTATCGAGGAAGGTTTCCAGCACCTCCCAATGGGTCACCGCCTCGCGCCCGCCGGTGCGCACCGCCATCTTCTGGCGGCTGGAGGGGTGCCGGTCGATGGGGGCGTTCACCGTCCCGCGCGGGGCGGGAACGCCCCAGACGAAGGCGAGATAGGCACGGTCCAGCGGGCCGGTGCGGCCGTGATCGGCGAACTGGGCGGAAAGCGCCGCGTGGGCGGCGTCGTTCTTCGCCACCACCAAAAGGCCGGAGGTGTCCTTGTCGAGCCGATGCACGATGCCGGGCCGGCGCACCCCGCCGATGCCCGAGAGGCTGGTTCCGCAATGATGCAGCAACCCGTTCACCAGCGTACCCGACCAATGCCCGGGCGCAGGATGCACCACGAGCCCCGCCGGCTTGTCCACGACGATCAAATGATCATCCTCATGGGCGATGGTGAGATCCATCGCCTCGGGCACCGGCTCGGCCGGTTCCGGCGCCGGCACGCGCAGGCGCAGGACATCGCCGGCATTGACCCGCTCGGAAACGTCTCCTACCACTCGCCCGCCGTTGGTCACGCGCCCTTCCGCCACCAGGCGCTGGATGCGGGTCCGGCTCAGCCCGTCGAGCCGGGCGGCGAGCACGCGGTCGATGCGCGCGTCCGCGTCTTCCACAGGCACGACGACCTCATGGTCGATCTCGCCTTCGGAAGCCTCGTCCAGCACTTCGAGAACGGCGTCTTCATCCACCCAGTCAGGCTTGTTCATGGTTTTCACTTCACCCGATCCCGAACCTCAAGAGGAACTCTCGCCCGCCCAGGAGCGCGTGCTGAAGAAAGTGCGGCGCTTTTCCCTGGTGTCCGGGCTCATCATGATGCTCGGGGTCGCCTCCGTTTTCGGTGTGATCGGCTATCGCATGTTGCGCGCCAAGGGCGCGAAGGCCAGCGATATCACCGCAGCCCTGCCGAAAGGCGCGCGCATCGTCTCCACGGCGGTGGCGGACAAGCTTCTGGTTGTGACGCTGGACGTGGGCGGCGCGGTCGAGGTGCGCACCTTCGATCTCGACACCTTGGCCCCGGCGGGGCGGCTGCGCTTCGCGGTCGAACCCTAGCCGGAGAACTCGGCCGCATCCCTTACTGGAGTCGCATCCCTTACTGGAGCGGCGCCTCGCCGTCCCCCGGCATGCGCGCCAGCATCATCTGGGTGATGGCCACCAGCATCTCCGCGCGCGCCTTCAGGTCCTGCGCTTCCAGCAGCGCCTGTTTTTCCAGCGCGCCGTAAGGCGACATCACGGAAAGCGCGTTGACCAGGGTTTCCGTGCCCGCCTGTTGGATGCCGTCCCAATCGGCTTCCAGCTGGTTCGCCTCCAGGAATGCGGCCAGCGCCGCAAGGAGCGCCGTGCGGTCCACCTCGTCCTCGCCGGCGCTTTCGTTGAAATCTTCCGCATAGGGCGCCGCGTCGACGGCGATCTGCCGGTATGGCGTGGTGACATCGAGGTCCGCCCCCACCTTGAAGCGGCAGACGCCCGACAAGGTGATGAGATAGCGCCCGTCTCCGGTCTCGCTGAACTGAGTGATGCGGCCGATGCAGCCGACCTGGAACAGGGCCGGTCCGTGGGCGCCCTCGGGCTTGCTCTCGTCGGGCTGGACCATGGCGATCAGCCGCTCGCCCGCGAGGGCGTCGTCGATCATCTCAAGATAGCGCGGCTCGAAAATGTTGAGCGGCAGCTCGGCACGCGGCAGCAGCAGCGCTCCCGAGAGCGGGAACACCGGCAAGGTCGCCGGCAGGTCCGCCGGCGAATGATAGGAGCGATGCTTGGCCACGCTTGTCCCTTAAGCGAACAGAATCGCGGAAAGCTTCTTGCGGCCCGCGACCGTCTGCGGATCGGTCGGCCCCCAGGCCTCGAAGAACTGGATCAATTGCTTGCGCGCTCCATCCTCGTTCCAGGCGCGGTCGCGCTTGACGATTTCCAGCAGGTGGGCGAGCGCCTGTTCGCGCAGGCCCTTGGCATTGAGCGCCACGGCCAGGTCGAACCGCGCCTGATGGTCGGTGGGATCGGCGTTCACCTTGGCTTCCAGCGGGGCGGCATCGCCCAGCGCGGCGGCCTGCTCGGCCAGATCCAGCGCCGCCTTCGCGGCCGCGATGGCGCTGTCGCTCTGCTGTGCGGCGGGAATGCTGGCGAGCGTCGCCTTCGCCTCGTCCAGGGCGCCGGCCAACACCTGCGCGCGGATGAAGCCGCCGAGCGCCTTCAGGTTTTCCTGATCCTCGGACAGGATATGGGCGAACACCTCCGCCGCGCCCGCGGCATCGCCCTCGGCCAATGCCGCTTCGCCGGCGGCGAGCAGCTCCGCGGCATCTGGGTTCACGGCTCCGCCCAGAAGCCGCTCGATGAAGGACTTCACCTGCCCTTCCGGCAGCGCGCCCATGAAGCCGTCCACCGGCTGCCCGTTGACGAAGGCATAAACGGTGGGGATGGACTGAATGCCGAGCTTGCCGGCAACGGCCGGGTGGTCGTCGATATTCATCTTGACCAGCTTGACCTTGCCCTTGGTGGCCTTCACCGATTTCTCGATGATCGGGCCCAGGGTCTTGCAGGGGCCGCACCAGGGGGCCCAGAAATCCACCAGCACCGGGCGGCGCTTGGATTCCTCGATCACGTCCGCCATGAAGGTCTGGGTGGTGGTCTCGGTCACCAGATCGTCGCCGGCGCCCAGGGCGCCAGCAGCCGCACCATTGGCTGCGCCTGCTTGATTGAACAGCATGTGTCTGTCCTCGAAAACTCTTTTGGTCTCGCTCCGCCCTTAGATGGGCGCTCTCGCGCGGGACGCAATCGCCATCCGCTGAGCTTCTAGCCTCAAATTCCCTGCGCCGCCATGCTTGCGGCCGACCAAATCGCGCATCGCGCCCTTCCCAGCGTCAATGCGCACCTCCAGGCTGTGGATCATCGCGTTTGCAAACCCGGCTGGCTGTGGCGCGCCTTGCCCTGGCGGCGCGGGACGGGCACGGTATTTGACCAAGCCCACCGGGATAGGCAAAACCGCCCCATAATGAAATTCACCCGCCTCCGGCTCGTCGGCTTCAAAACCTTCGTCGAGCCCTCCGACATGCTGATCGAGCCCGGCCTCACCGGGGTGGTGGGACCGAACGGCTGCGGCAAGTCCAATCTGGTGGAGGCGATGCGCTGGGTGATGGGCGAAAGCTCACACAAGGCGTTTCGCGCCAATGACATGGACGATGTCATCTTCTCCGGCACCACGGGGCGTCCGGCGCGCAACACCGCCGAAGTCGTGCTGCATCTCGACAATAGCGACCGCACCGCGCCCGCCGGCTTCAACGATGCCGACCATCTGGAAGTGGTGCGCAAGATCGATCGCGGCCAGGGCTCGCATTACCGAATCAATGGCCGCGACGTGCGCGCCCGCGATGTGCATTTGCTGTTCGCCGATGCCTCCACTGGCGCGCGCTCGCCCGCTTTGGTGCGCCAGGGGCAGATCGGCGAGATCGTCGGCGCCAAGCCCGCCGCCCGGCGGCGCATTCTGGAAGAGGCCGCCGGCGTCGCCGGGCTCCATGCCCGCCGGCACGAGGCGGAAGTGCGCCTGAAGGCGGCCGAGCAGAATCTGCTGCGGTTGGACGATGTCATCACCCAGATGTCGGCCCAGGTGGAGAGCCTGCGCCGGCAATCCAAGCAGGCGGTGCGTTATCGCGCGGTGGCCGAAGAGATCCGCCGCAACGAGGCGACCTTGCTCTGGCTGCGCTGGAGCGAGGTGGTGCGCATCCTCGCGGAGGGCGAGCGGGCGCTGGAAGCCGCGGTGCGCGAAAGCGCCGAGCGCACCCGTGCCCAGGCGGAGGCGGCCCGGCTCCAGGCGATCGCCGCGCACGAACTGCCGCCCCTGCGCCAGGCCGATGTGGAGGCCGCCGCCGCGCTCCAGCGCCTGACGCTCGCGCTCGGCGAGCTGGACAAGGAGGAAAGCCGGATTGCCGCCCGTCGGCAGGATCTGGAGCGGCGCCTCGCCCAATTGACGCAGGACATGGTGCGCGAGGACGCTTTATCCGCCGACGCGTCGGGGGTGCTCGCCCGCCTTGCGGAGGAGGCCGCCCAGCTCAGCGACGAGCAGGCCGACGCCGCGATGCAGGAGAGCGAGGCCGCCGACGCCCTAGGCGAGGCCGAAGCCCGCCTCGCTGAGGCCGAAGAAATGCTGGAGGCGCAGACCGCCAGCTTCGCCGACCTCGGCGCCCGCCGCACGGCCCTGGACAACAGCCTGCGCGATATCCGCTCGCGCCTTCTGCGCAATGCCGCCGAACGCGCCTCCGTCGATGCCGAGGAACAGCGGCTGATGAAGGAATCGGGCGCCGACATGCTGGACGCCCGCCGCGAGGACGCGCTGATCGCCCGCGAGCGGCTGGAGGCGGCGGAAGAATCGGCGCTCGAAGCCGAGGCCGAGCAGGCCGACGCGCGGCGCGCGCTGGAAGCCCTTCGCCCCGGCGCCGCCGATGCGGAGCGCGCCTTCGGCCGCCTGGACGCCGAGGCGCGCACCCTGGAAAAGCTGCTGCAGTCTTCGGACGCCCGCTTTCCCCCCGTCGCCGACCTCCTGCATGTGGATAAAGGCTATGAGATCGCGCTCGGCGCGGCGCTGGGCGACGATCTCGACCTGCCGGTCGCGGCCGAGGCGCCGGCGCGCTGGGCCGGGGCGGCGTTCGCGGCGCTGGACCCTGCCCTGCCGCCCGAGGCCGAATCGCTTGCCGCCCATGTGCGCGGCGCCCCCGCGCTCGCCCGGCGGCTCGCCCAGGTGGGCATCGTGGCGCGGGCAGACGGGGCGCGGCTCCAAAAATCCCTGAAATCGGGGCAGCGGCTGGTCTCCCGGGAAGGTGATCTCTGGCGCTGGGACGGCGTTCTCGCCGCCGCCGACGCCCCGACCGCCGCCGCCCGCCGGCTGGCCGAACGCAACCGCCTGGCCGATCTGCGGGCCGAGGTGGAGGACGCCCGCGCCGCCCTCGACGCCGCGCGCACCGCCCTCACAACCCAGGAAGCGAGGCTCAAGGCCGCCGCCGCGCAGGAGGCCCAGGCGCGCGAGGCGCGGCGCACGGCCCAGCGCGCCGCCGATCTGGCGCGCGAGGCGGAAGCCGCCGCCGAACGCAAGGCCGCCCAGCATATGGCGCGCCTCTCCGCCCTGCGTGAAGCGCGCACCCGTATCGCCGCGGCCCGCGAGGAGGCCGAGGAGGCCCAGCGCCGCGCCGAAGCGGAACTCGCAGCGCTCGATTCGCCAGCCCTGGTGGAGGCGGCCCTCGCCCAAGCCCGCGCCCAGGCGGCCCAGGCGCGCGCGGCGCTCGCCGAAACCCGCGCGGCGCACGCCGTGCTCCTGCGCGAGCGATCCGCCCGTGTCCGGCGACTCGAGGCGATCGCCGCCGAAGAACGGTCCTGGAACCAGCGCGCCGGCGGCGCCGGGGAGCGCATTGCCGCCTTGGAGGCCCGCCGCGCGGAGGCGCAGGATGCCCTGGAGCAGAGCGAGGACGCCCCGGCTGAACTCGGCCGCCAGCGCCGCATTCTCATGAGCGAGCTGGAAAAGGCGGAAGCCGCCCGCCGCGCCGCTGCTGACCGCCTGGTGGAAGGCGAGGCGGCGCTGGCCGCCGCGGACCGCGCCGCCCGCGACACGCTCGAGGCGATGGCGGCGGCGCGCGAAGAGAATGCGCGCGCCGAGGCGAGACTGGACGCCCTGCGTCAGCGCCGCGACGACCTCATGCGCGAGATCGCCGACGCCCTGGAAGGCCCACCCGAATCGGCGCGCGTGCAATCCGGCCTGGAGCCCGGCGCGCCGCTCCCGGACCTCGCCACCATCGAGGCCGCGCTGGAGCGGGCACGCCGCGACCGCGAGCGGCTCGGCGCGGTGAACCTGCGGGCCGAGGTGGAGCTTCAGGAGGCCGAGGGCCAGCACGGCAATCTGGCGGGTGAGCGCGACGACCTGATCGAGGCCATCAAGCGCCTGCGCGCCGGCATCCAGAGCCTGAACCGCGAGGCGCGCGAACGCCTCCAGGCTTCCTTCACGGTGGTGGACGGCCATTTCCGCAAGCTGTTCGACACGCTGTTCGGCGGCGGCGAGGCGCAATTGGTGCTGACCGACGCCGAGGACCCGCTGGAAGCCGGGCTCGACATCATCGCCAAGCCGCCAGGCAAGAAGCCGCAGACGCTCTCCCTGCTCTCGGGCGGCGAGCAGGCGCTGACGGCCATGGCCCTGATCTTCGCCGTCTTCCTGACGAATCCCGCCCCCATCTGCGTGCTCGACGAGGTGGATGCGCCGCTGGATGATGCCAATGTGGAGCGGTTCTGCGCCTTGATGGACGAAATGACGCGCCTGACCGACACGCGTTTTCTCGTCATCACCCATAATCCCATTTCCATGGCGCATATGGATCGATTGTTCGGGGTCACAATGGCGGAACGGGGGGTTTCCCGGCTCGTCTCGGTGGATCTCCAGGCGGCCGAGAGGTTACGCGAGGTGAGTTGAACGCGTTGGCCACGATGTCGCACAACGCATTTTCAACATATATATCAATTACTTATATATAGTCGCCTTCGCCTTGACACCCCATTTTGGCGCAACTATGGTGCGGCGCGGTTTCGGAGCTGAGATCGTCGGATCCTTCTTCCTTCGAAGCCGGAGTTTTCAGCATGCCGGACGGTTCGGGCTCCGATCATCGGACACCTGACGGGCGACCTGGAAAGCAGGCGAACGAAGAGGCGGATTCCGCTCTCTCCGACCGCCTTCAGCGGCTCAATGCCGCGCTTGACAAGGCTCGGCCGAAAGACCAATCGCAGCCGGCGGGTTCACGGAACGATACGTCCACATCCTCTGGAATGGCCATGGCCTTCCGTTTGGGATCGGAGTTCGTTGCCGGGGTTCTGGTGGGGGCACTCATTGGCTGGGGCATCGACAACGTCTTCGACGTGGCGCCCTGGGGAATGCTTGTTTTCACTTTGGTTGGGTTCGGCGCCGGCGTGATGAACATGCTGCGGGCGGCGGGCGAGACCGGCAAAAAAAGCGGCCCGAAGGCGTGAGCCTGAGGGGTCGCATCGTTTTTCGCGGCGCAAGCCGTTCGTTTGGCACGGCTCTCGCGAGCCGCTTGAGACAGAGGCGAGTCGGATGAACATTGATCCGATCCACCAGTTTGAAGTGCAACGTTACGCGGACCTGCTGAGGGTCAGCGGCGTCTCGTTCTCCTTCACCAACGCCTCCGCCTTCATGATCGGCATCGTCGGGGCGATCTTCCTGTTCCTCACCTTCGCCACGCGCGGCCGCACCCTGGTGCCGGGCCGCATGCAGTCGGTGGCGGAGATGAGCTACGAATTCATCGCCAAGATGGTGCGCGATTCCGCCGGCAACGAAGGCATGGTGTTCTTCCCGCTGGTGTTCTCGCTGTTCATGTTCGTGTTCGTGGCGAACGTCATCGGCCTCGTGCCCTACACCTTCACCATCACCGCCCATATCATCGTGACGGCCGCCCTCGCGCTGCTGGTGATCGGCACCGTGGTGATCTACGGCTTCTGGCGCCACGGCACGCACTTCCTGCACCTGTTCGTGCCCTCGGGCGTGCCGAGCTTCCTGCTCCCGTTCGTGGTGCTGATCGAGGTGGTCTCCTTCCTCTCGCGCCCCATCAGCCTGTCGCTGCGTCTGTTCGCCAACATGCTCGCCGGCCATATCGCGCTGAAGGTGTTCGCCTTCTTCGTCGTCGGCCTGTCCTCGGCGGGCATTGCCGGCATGTTCGGCGCGACGCTGCCCTTCTTCATGATCGTGGCGCTCACCGCGCTCGAGCTTCTGGTCGCGGTGCTGCAGGCCTACGTGTTTGCGGTTCTCACCTCGATCTATCTCAACGATGCGGTTCACCCGGGGCACTGATCCCGAACCGCCATCGCCACCCCAATACCCCTAGCGTGTTTTCTAAGGAGCAGAACAATGGAAGCGGATGCTGCAAAGTTCCTGGGCGCCGGTATCGCCTGCCTGGGCATGGGCCTGGCCGGCATTGGCGTCGGTAACATCTTCGGAAACTTCCTCTCCGGCGCCCTGCGCAATCCCTCGGCCGCCGATGGCCAGTTTGCCCGCGCCTTCATCGGCGCCGCGCTCGCGGAAGGTCTCGGCATCTTCTCGCTGGTCGTCGCGCTGGTTCTGCTCTTCGTCGCCTGATCCGCGAGCGAGAGAAATGCGGCTTCGGGCCTTCGCCCGGAGCCTGATGGACAAGAAACGGGCGGGCGAGCCATGACCAAGACATGGAAGCTGACTGTTGCAGCCGCACTGACGGGACTGGCCCTCGCGGCGGCTCCGGCGGTGGCATCGGACAGCGCTAAACCTTCGTCCGGCCAGGCCGGGAGCGTTGTGGCGCAGCAGGATCATGGTGCGTCCACCGGCGCCCATGTGGCCGAGGTCGTCGGCGAGGCGGCCGGCACTGGCGAGCACAAAGGCGGGTTCCCCCCCTTCAATCCCGCCACTTTCGGCTCGCAGCTGGCCTGGCTGGCCGTGAGCTTCGGCGTCCTCTATCTCCTGATGAGCCGGGTCACCTTGCCCCGGATCGGCCGGATCCTGGAGGAACGTCACGACCGGATCGCCCGCGATCTGGCCGAGGCATCCCAGCGTCGCGCCGAGAGCGAGGCCGCGCAGATCGCCTATGAAAAGGCGCTGACGGAAGCGCGCAGCAAGGCCAATGCCATCGCTGGCGAGGCCCGCAACCGCCTCAATGCCGAGACCGAGACCAACCGCAAGAGCCTGGAAGCGGCCCTGACGGTGAAGCTCGAAGAGGCCGAGGCGCGCATCTCCGCCACCAAGACCAATGCGCTGTCCCATGTGCGCGGCATCGCCGTGGACGCCGCGCAGACCATCGTGAACACCCTGGTCGGCACCACCCCCGCCCAGCAGGACACCGAAACCGCTGTGGATCAGGTTCTCAGCCGCAAGGCCGCCTGAACCGAGCCATTCAGCAGAGCCTTGTGGTGCAGCAGGCACCGCAGGGGATTGAAATCGAGAAGACGGGCGATCGAGGACTGCCATGAACGAGATGCAACTCGCGGAGCTTTGGGTCGCCATTGCCTTCGTCGTTTTCGTGGCGATCCTGCTATATGCCGGTGTCCATCGCAGCATTGCGGGCGCGCTCGACAGCCGCGGCACCCGCATCGCCGCCGAGCTGGACGAAGCCCGGCGCCTGAAGGAAGAAGCCCAGAAGCTGGTGGCCGAATATAAGCGCAAGCAGCGCGAGGCCGAGGCGGAAGCTGAGTCCATCGTCACCGCAGCCAAGGCCGAAGCCGAGCGCCTCGCCGCCGAGACCAAGGCCAAGCTGGAAGATTTCATCGCCCGCCGCACCCGCATGGCGGAAGAGAAGATCGCCCAGGCGGAAAGTCAGGCCGTGGCCGACGTGAAGGCCTTCGCCGCCGACGCCGCCGTGAAGGCCGCCGAGCATCTGCTCACCGGCAGCGTCACCGGCAATTTGGCGGACCGGCTGGTCGGCAGCGCCATTTCCGATGTGAAGGCCAAGCTCAACTGAGCTTCCATTCCCTGATCGCGGGCCCCGCCCGCGAGACAGGCCAAGCCTTCGCCAGCACAATCGGCCGCCTCTCCGAGGCGGCCTTTTTGTTGGAGCGGGGCACGTGCCGTGCGCTCCGTACCGCCGACGCGGTCTTGAAACAGCCGCCCTCCTGCGTCAAAGCTGAGACATGAAACGCTCGCAGCCGCTCTTCGCGCTTCCGCTCGGCCTTGGGCTCCTTGGCCGCGTCGGGCGCGGGCGCGCCCGCCTGCGGTCTCCAGGTGCGGCAGTCGCGCTGCTCGCACTGACGTTTCTGTCCCTCTCGCCCGCCGCATTCGCGCAGGATCTGCGGCCGCCCGCGTCCGTGCCCGGCGCCGGCGCCGCCCAGCCCTTCAATCTTTTCGGCGGCTGGTTCGCCCCACCGCGGCAGACCGTGCCCGTGCAGCCCCCCGCCCCCAAGCGAGTCGCCCCGCCGCCGGAACCCGAAGGCGTGGTGCACGGATCGCTCGCCGATGCCGTGGAAGGAAAGAAGCAGCCGCCCACCAAATTCGTGCTGGTTATCGGAGACAGGCTGGCGGCCCAGCTCGCCCAGGGGCTGGCGGATGCCTATGTCACCGATCGCAGCAGCCCTGCCGTGATCGGCGTGACCGACGATGAAAGCGGTTTTCTCGCGCCAACCGCGCCCGGCGGCACGGACTGGCTCACCAAAGGGCCCGAGGCGATCGCCGCAGCCCGCCCGAACGGCGTGGTCGTCGCCTTGGGGTCCAACGACCTTCAGCCCATCGCCGATGGCGATACCAAGGTGGAGCCGCTGACCGACCGCTGGCAGGAACTTTATGCCAAGCGGGTCGCCGATGTGCTCGGCGCCCTGCGCGCCCGCACGGGCAACATCATCCTGGTCGGCCTCGCGCCGGTGCAGAATGCATCCCTGTTCGCGGATTATGAGAAGCTGAACGACGTGCTGCGGGCGCAGGCCGTGCGCGCGAATGTGGTCTTCGCCCCGGTGTGGGACGGCTTCGTGGACGAAGAGGGGAAATATGCCGCCTCCGGCGCGGCGGTCGACGGCCAGCGGCGGCGCCTGAGGTTCAATGACGGGGTGCGGTTTACGCGTGCCGGCGCCCGTAAGCTCGCCTTCTTCACCCAAAAGGACCTGACGCGCTTCCTCACCGAGACGCCGCGAATCGAAGAATCGCCGGAGGCCGGCAAGGACGGCACGCGCGGCCCGCTGTCGCTCAGTGACATTGCGCGCGGCGCCAGCACCCTGGCCGGCGGCCCCACCGCGGGAAATGCGAACCCGATTCCGGTGAAGCTCCAGCCGAACGATGCGGCGCGTGCCCTGCTCGAAGGCACGCCCATGCCGACCGTGCGCGGCCGCGCGGATGATTATTCCTGGCCGCCTGGCGCAGCGGCGCCCCCTGCCCCTGCGGCGGCGCCAAGCGCGGACGTGGCCAATCCCGCCCCGGCCCCACCCCAATAGCAAAACGGCGCGCCAATAATAAAACGGCGCGCCTTTCGGCACGCCGTCTGAAGCGCTCCGGCCCTGGCCGGAGCGCCGCTCACCGCCGAAGCGATCAGGCCGCTTTGGCCTCGAGCACCTGGGGCGAGACGCCGGAGCTGATGGCAATGGTCCGGGGCTTCTTCGCCTCGGGAATGTTGCGCACCAGTTCCACGTGCAACAGGCCGTTTTCCAGGCTCGCGCCCTTCACTTCCACGTGGTCGGCCAGTTGGAAGCGTCGCGCGAAGGCACGGGCGGCAATGCCGCGATACAGCACCTGGGCATTCTCCGACGCTTCCTCGGCCGCCTTTTCGCCGCGCAGGGTCAGAACGTTCTCGTTCACCTCAATGGACAGCTCGCTCGGCGTAAAGCCGGCGACCGCTACGGTGATGCGATAATCGTTCTCGCCCGTCCGCTCGATATTATAGGGCGGATAGGTGGGCGCCGCCTCGACGCCGCCAGCGGCATCCAGAAGCGAGAACACCCGGTCGAAGCCAACGGTGTTGCGATACAGGGGAGCAAGATCAAGACGCATAGCATATCCTCCTAAAGCGACATGCAGGGCTCGCCGAAGCCGAGCCCAATGAACGCGCCGTCGTGATGACCGGCGCTGTCATCCATGTGGGAACGGGCATTTTCCGCGTCAAGTGGGGTTGGGGCACTCCGGAAGCGCCCCCAGATGAACAATGTCTGAACGGCTTTGTTGGCGCGCATTCACCCATTGGGTCTATAATTGGAATGTCGGAATGGGGCACCGGCCTGAATCACGCACTCTCTCTGGGAGATATGCGGATGTGGCATTCTGTTGCCCTGGGTGTGGCCACCGTATTGCTGATGAGCATGCTGACCACCGCACAGGCGCAGGTGGTGGGGCTGACGCTTGGCGCACCGTTTCGTGAAGGCTCGACGCCCGGCGTCGGCACGCCGGCCCCGGCTTATGCGCCCTATCTTGGCCACACGCCGCAGAAGAACCAGCCGGCCAATCTCACGGCCCTGCTGGACAGCCTGCGCGCGCGCGGCTTTTCCCGCTTCAGCGATGTGCACCAGAAAGGCGGCAACGTGATCTGCGAAGCCACGGGGCCGCGACGCGAACGCGTGCGCCTGGTGGTCGATGCCGCGACCGGCGACATCAGCGGCGTGGTCGTGATCGGCTTTGGCGACACACGCTATTGAGCATGCGTTGTCGCGCGCGCGAGGAGCGTGTATCGCACTGAGACGCCGGTCGTTCGCGCGCCTTGAGAAGGTGCGGCGGCCGGCTCAGTGCAGTTTCTCGGGCCGGCGCGCTTCATGACCCTCTACCCGACAGCTTCAAATCCGGTTCCCGAAGGTGCCGTGAGCGGCCATGTGACGAGCGAGGATGCCATCCGCATCCGCTTCGCCCGCTGGCTGCCCCTGGAAGGGACGCCGCGGCGCGGCACGGTGACGATTCTGACCGGCCGCACCGAGTTCATCGAGAAATATTTCGAGGTGGTGCGCGAACTGCGGGCGCGCGGCTTTGCCGTCGCGATTCTCGATTGGCGTGGGCAGGGCGGCTCGGAACGCCTGCTGCGCAATCCCCGCAAGGGCCATGTGGCGAGCTTCGCCGATTATCAGCGCGATCTCGTGGCCTTCGTGCGGGAGGTGGTGCTGCCGGATTGCCCCGCGCCGCATTTTGCCTTGGCCCATTCCATGGGCGGCGCCGTCTTCCTGGAAACCGTGCTCGCCGGGCATCGCTGGTTTGACCGTGCCGTGCTCACCTCGCCCATGGTGGAATTGCAGCTGGTGCGATTTTCCTCCCTGCTGCAACCCACGGCACGGGTCCTGGCGCATCTGGGCTTTGCCGGCGCGTTCGTGCCCGGCGGCGGCAGCCGGGCGAGCACCGCCGGCCCGTTCGCGCGCAACCCCGTCACCTCCGATCCCAAGCGCTATGCGCGGGCGGCGGAGATCGTCGAGGCCCATCCCCAGCTCGGTGTCGGTGCTCCGACCATCGGCTGGATGAATGCCGCTTATGAATGCATGGCGCATCTGATGGCGCCGGAAACCGTCCGGCTCATCCGCCAGCCGCTGCTGATCGTCGCCGCGGGCGCGGACAGGATCGTTTCGAATGCGGCCATCGAGCATCTGGCGGCACGGCTCATCGCCGGTGCGCAAGTGGTGGTGCCGGCCAGCCGGCACGAGATCCTGATGGAGCGCGACGTCTTCCGTGCCCAGTTCTGGGCGGCATTCGACGCCTTCATCCCGGGCAGCACGCCTTATTGAGCCTCAGCCGTTGAGGACGGCGAGCGCCTGGGCGTGAACGGCCGCGCTGCCGGCCGCGACCACGCGCCCCCCGGCCACGGGCGAGCCGCCCTCCCAATTGGTCACGACGCCGCCCGCCCCCTCGATGATCGGCACCAATGCGATCACATCATGGTCCTGCAGGCCGGTCTCGATCACCAGATCGACCAGCCCGGCGGCAACCATGCAATAGGCATAGCAATCGCCGCCGTAGCGCGAGAGCCGCACCTTTTCCTCCACCCGCTCGAAGGCGGTGCGGTCCTCGCCATTCATCAGGCGCGGACTGGTGGTGAACAGAACGGCATCCTCCAGCCGCCGGCAATCGCGCGCGGTGAGCACGCGCGATCCCGCCGGCCCCTGGTAATGGGCCGAGGCGCCGTCGCCGAAGAAGCGCTCCTGGATGAAGGGCTGGTGCATCATGCCGTAGACCGCCTTGCCGTGCTTCAGCAGGCCAATCAGCGTGCCCCAGGCCGGCAGGCCGGCGATGAAGGATTTCGTGCCGTCGATGGGATCGAGCGCCCACACATAGGCCGCGTCGGTGCGCTCATTGGCGAATTCCTCGCCGATGATGCCGTGAGTGGGGAAATGCGCGGTGATGAGGCGGCGCATCACCTGCTCGGCCGCGCGGTCGGCTTCGGTCACTGGGTCGAAGGCCTTGCCGCCGCTCTTGTCCTCCACGCCGATGGCGGTGCGGAAGAACGGCAGGATGGCGCGGCCCGATTCCGTGGCGAGCTGATGAACGAAAGCATCAATGGCGACGGCGGTCATGGGCAGCTCTCCAAGGGGCGCGCCCTGCTTAGAGCAACTCGTCCCGCAGGAGAAGGCGCCCCGCAGGAGAAGGCGCGCCGGGCAACCGGAGATGCTGCCCCGCCAAGGCCTGCCCCGGAGACGGCAGCGCCGCGCCGCAGGGGCAGATGCGGGCGCGGAAACGGCGGGCCGGGAGTTCAAAGGATTAGAATCGACTCCAGCGGACGCCGGCGCAGCGACCCGACGCGAGGTCAATTGCGCGCCATTTCCTTTCGTAAAGTCGCCCCAGCAGTGAGCGACGATTTTTAAACCATTGAAAGATAAAGAAAGTTTACTTCGTGTGCACGCTTAAAATATGAGCGGAGAGCCGGCTTGATGCTTATGGGGAAGGGGCTCATATTGATGCGGCGCGGTATTGCTTGCTGCGATGCCGCTGCCCTCCTTGGGCGTTTCCTCCCTAGACTTGGGCCGCTCCGAAATTCGTGAGCGGCCCCTTTCTTTTGCGGCCTTTGCGGCCGTCTTCCCCTCGCACACCCGTGTTCCGATCCGACTCCGTGGCGAGACGCCGGATCGTGCCGCACCCTGCGTGGCGGCCTGCAGCTTCGTGGCTGCTTTTGCCCATCCGTCCATGACGGTATCGGGAAACCTATTACAGCAACCGGGAATGCCGTTTTCGCCTTCCGGACTGTGGCTCAAATGACACGCGTGCGGCGCACTGTGTCAATTCAGGCCGTTTTAGACGGGATTGAGTCGATTATTTTCGCTCGACACAGCCTTGAAAGCCGTGCTGAACCACCCTTCTGCGGCATAAAATCTTTTAAATCCAAAGCCTTATCCTGGTATACAAGAGTGCGACAAAGGACCACTTGATTTTTGGCACCGCAATGGGCTATTGCTGCATTGCGACATGGCGATTGGCGTCGCTGTGTCGCTGCCCTCCTTGGGCGTTTCCTCCCTAGACTTGGGCCGTTCGCTCTGCGGGCGGCCCCTTTCTTTTTGAGCCGGCTGCATCAAGGCAATCGGTCTCCAATGGCTATTTCTTTACGAAATCGCCCCGTGCGCAAATTCGTATATCTGCCATTCGAAAAACGCAAGGCACCTTTTTTATGCCTTATTCGGCAGCGGCCGCCCGCGGCCCCGTCAAAGCTTCCGCCGTGCGTGCGACAACACCCGCCATCGCCGCGCAAAGGTCTGCCCGGACACGATAAAAATCCGCGGCCCGCTGGTAATTCGCCTCATCCATATAGAGACCGCGGTTGATTTCAATCTGCACCGCATGCAGGCCCGCCGCCGGATTTCCGTAATGTTCGGTGATGTAGCCGCCCGCATAGGGCTTGTTGCGCACCACCGCATAGCCGCGCGCGGTCAGTTCCTGCTCCACCGCATCGGTGATGAAGCCGGCGCAGCTGGTCGCATAGCGATCGCCCAGCACGATGTCGGCGCGCCCGCCCTCCTCCCGTCCCGGGCCGGAGGGCATGGAATGGCAATCCACCAGCACCACCGCGCCGAACGTGCGATGGGTGCGGGTGATGAGGCGCCGCAGGGCCTGATGATAGGGCTTGTAGAAGGTCTCGATGCGCTCCAGCCCCTCGCTGACCGTGAGGCGACGGAAATAAATGTCCTGCGCCTCGCCGACCACGCGCGCGATCGTGCCAAGCCCGCCCGACACCCGCAGCGAGCGCGTGTTGGCGAACGCCGGCAGGCGGCCTTCGAACATGCGCGGGTCGAGCTCGTACGGCTCGCGGTTGAGGTCGAGAAAGGCGCGCGGAAACAGCGCCCGCATCAGCGGCAGGCCGGCGGAGACCACGTCCGCGAACAATTCGTCCACAAAACTGTCTTCGGAACGGCGCAAGGTGTCGAAATCCAGCCGCGTCTGTTCCATGAAGGCGCGCGGGTAGATTCGTCCGCTGTGCGGCGAGTTGAACACGAACGGCGCCGTGACCGCCTCGGGAAGCAGGATATCGAAGGCCGGATCGATGGTATCGGCTAGGCAGGCTGTCATCGCTGGCTCAAATGATCGACGGGTGAGCCGGCGGCCCGCTTCATGATGCCCGGCGCGGCGGTGTTTTGGGAAGAGGTGAGAAGGTTCACTTCGAATTTACCCGAATGCGCGAAACAAGCCATGGACGCTGCTGCCAGTACGCCGACGGCGCAGCACATGTAACAAGGGGACGAAGGCGTGTCGAAGATCCTGCTCGCCGAAGACGACAATGACATGCGCCGCTTTCTGGTGAAGGCGCTGCAAAATGCGGGCTACCAGGTGGCCTCTTTCGACAACGGCCGTTCCGCCTATGAACGTATGCGGGAAGAGCCGTTCGAACTGCTCCTCACCGATATCGTCATGCCGGAGATGGATGGCATCGAGCTTGCTCGGCGCGCAACCGAGCTCGATCCCGATCTCAAGGTCATGTTCATCACCGGCTTTGCCGCCGTGGCGCTGAACGCCGACGTGGAAGCCCCGCGCGAGGCCAAGGTGCTCTCCAAGCCGTTTCATCTGCGCGATCTGGTTTTCGAAGTGGGAAAAATGTTGGCTGCGGCGTGAGCGGGGGATATCCGCCGCCGACGCCTTGCATCGCTTAAAACTTGCCGATATAGAGGCCTCCTTCCAACGGATGGGCGCGTAGCTCAGCGGGAGAGCATCACGTTGACATCGTGAGGGTCACAGGTTCGATCCCTGTCGCGCCCACCATCCGGAAGCCTTTCATTATACCGATTCTGATTTGCGCCGCGGCGTCTGGACATGCGCGCGCGCCGCTGCTTTCTCCCCTAGCGTGACGCGCCCGTCGCGCAGCGGCGCCGCAGCGCCGCGCCCTCCGCTGGCCGCGCCGCAAGCGGGTCCGTGGGCCGACGGGGCGGGATCAGGAGAGACGCATGTACATTGCCATGAACCGCTTCAAGGTGAAGCAGGGATCCGAGGCCGAGTTCGAGCGCGTCTGGCGCGAGCGCGACAGCTATCTCGCCACCGTGCCGGGCTTCGTCGCCTTCAACCTGCTCAAGGGGCCGCAGAAGGAGGATTACACCCTCTATGCCTCCCACACCCATTGGGCTTCGAAGGCGGATTTCGAGGGCTGGACCCGCTCGGAGGCGTTCCGCGCCGCCCATGCGAGCGCCGGCACCAATAAGGTGAATTACATCGGCCCGCCGGAATTCGAGGGCTTCGAATCCGTGCTCGCGCTGACACCGAACGCGGCCTGAGGCTGCGGCGGTACCGGAGCGCGCTGGCGCAATGGTGAACGCGGCCGCCGTCCGGCGCGGCTGCGTTTCACATTGACCTTGCGCCCGCAAAGCCTCATCTCGCCTCGCAAGAGGAGAGACCATGGCCACGTCCCCCGCCCCCGCAGCCGCACCATTCGGCGATGCCACCCACTTCCCGAAGGACCATCCGCCCGTGTCCTACGGGCGCATCGGGGTGCTGCTGGTCAATCTCGGCACGCCGGAAGCGACCGATTATTGGTCCATGCGCGCCTATCTGAAGGAATTCCTCTGGGACAAACGGGTCATCGAGGTGAACCGCGCCGTGTGGTGGTTCATCCTCAACGCCATCGTCCTCACCAAGCGGCCCGGCCCCAAGGGCAAGGATTATGAGAGCATCTGGAACAAGGAGCGCAACGAGGGTCCGCTGAAGACCATCACGCGCTCCCAGGCCGAGAAGCTCGCCGCAAGTCTCAGCGGCACCGACGCCCGCATCGTGGTGGACTGGGCGATGCGCTACGGCAAGCCGCCCATCGGCGAGCGCATCGAGGCGCTGCAGAAAGCGGGCTGCGAGCGCATCCTTCTGGTGCCGCTCTATCCCCAATATGCCGCCGCCACCACCGCCACCGTCTGCGACAAGGCGTTCGATAAGCTCAAGACCATGCGCTGGCAGCCGATCCTGCGCGTCGCCCCGCCCTGGCATGACGACCCGGTCTATATCGAGGCCGCCTGCGCGGCGCTGGAAGAACATCTGGCGCAGCTCGATTTCGAGCCGGAGGTGATCCTCGCCTCGTTCCACGGCGTGCCGAAATCCTACCTGCTGAAGGGCGATCCCTATCATTGCCAGTGCGTGAAGACGGCCCGGCTCATGCGCGAGCGGCTCGGCTTCTCGCCGGAGAAATTCCGCCTCACCTTCCAGTCCCGCTTCGGCACGGAGGAATGGCTGCAGCCCTATACGGACAAGACGGTGGAGGCGCTGGCGAAGAGCGGCGTGAAGCGGCTCGCCATCGTCAATCCCGGCTTCACCGCCGATTGCCTGGAGACGCTGGAGGAGATCGGCGTCGAGAACGCCGAGATCTTCAAGCACAATGGCGGCGAGAAATTCGCGGCCATCCCGTGCCTGAACGACAGTGCCGAGGGCATGCGGGTGATCGAGGCCGTGGTGCGGCGCGAACTGTCCGGCTGGATCGCCGGCTGACGCCCGCCGTCCCGCAACGGGACGGGCTGCGCCCCAATTGCGAACGCGCCGGGAACGAACCGGGCGCGAATCGCTGCCTTCGGGAAAAACGCGCTTCGTTCCGCCTCCCCACCCCTGTCCCGCTGCGGGACGGCCGCGCCGGGGATACGAACGGGCGGGAAACGAACCGTGTCCGAATCGCTGCGCCGGCTCGGATCGTCCTTTGTTCCGCCCCTCGGCACCGCGTGCTTGCGGCAGGGCGATGGGCGTGCCCATATCCGCCGACCGCCTCGAAACGGGGCGATGCGCGGGGAGACACGCCATGCCGTTCGGACTGAATGCGTTCGTGCTGGTTCTGCTGGTCCTGGTCATCGCAACCGTGTTCGCCGGCGTGAAGACCGTGCCGCAGGGCTACCAATTCACCGTCGAGCGGTTCCGCCGCTATACGCGTACCCTCTATCCCGGCCTCAACCTGATCGTCCCCTTCATCGACCGCATCGGGCAGAAGGTGAACATCATGGAACAGGTCCATGATGTGCCAACCCAGGAAGTCATTACCAAGGACAATGCCACCGTCTCGGTGGACGGGGTGGTGTTCTACCAGGTCTTCGATGCGGCCAAGGCGAGCTATGAAGTCACCTTGCTCGACACTTCCATCATCGCCTTGACCACCACCAATATCCGCACCGTCATGGGGTCCATGGACCTCGACCAGTTGCTCTCGCATCGCGACGAGATCAACGAGCGCCTCTTGCGGGTGGTGGATGCCGCGGTGTCGAGCTGGGGCGTGAAGATCAACCGCATCGAGATCAAGGACATCGTTCCGCCCGCCGACCTCGTCGCCGCCATGGGCCGGCAGATGAAGGCCGAGCGCGAGAAGCGCGCCGTGATCCTGGAGGCGGAAGGCCAGCGCCAGTCGGAAATCCTGCGCTCGGAAGGCGAGAAGCAAGGGCAGATCCTGCAGGCGGAAGGGCGGCGCGAAGCCGCCTTCCGCGATGCCGAGGCGCGCGAACGCCTCGCCGAGGCGGACGCGAAGGCCACGCAGATGCTCTCCGCCGCCGTGGCCTCCGGCGATCCGGCCGCGCTCAATTATTATATCGCCGAGAAATATGTGAAAGCGTTCGAAACGCTCGCCGGCGCGCCGAACCAGAAGGTGGTGCTGATGCCCTACGAGGGCACGGCGCTGCTGTCCTCGCTCGCCGGCATCGGCGAGATCGCGCGCGGCGCGTTCGGCGGCGAGGACGGGAAATCCATCCGCCGCGCGGGTCCCACCGGCCCCGCCGCCGGCCCGGCGCGGGACGCCTGAGCGGCCATGGGCGAACTGCTCGAACAATCCCTCTGGAGCTGGTTCGTCATCGGCGGCCTGCTCCTGCTGGCCGAAGTGTTCCTGCCCGGCGTCTTCCTGCTCTGGCTCGGCCTCGCCGCGCTCGCCACGGGCGGCGTGGCCCTGCTCATGGTGCTCTCATGGCAGGCGCAGGTGATCGTGTTCGCGGGGCTTGCCCTGATGGCGGTTCTGATCGCGCGGCAGATCACGCCCAAGCCGGACAAGGCGAGCGACCGCCCGTTTCTCAACCGCCGGGCGGAAGGCTATGTGGGGCGCGTGTTCAGGCTGGAGCACGCGATCCAGCAAGGCATCGGGCGGGTGCGCATCGACGACACCATCTGGCGCGTGGAGGGTCCCGACTTGCCCGTGGGCGCCCAGGTGAAGGTGGTGGCGGCGGACGGCCCGGTGCTGCGGGTGGAGCCGGCCTGAGAGCCCAGGTCAGGGCTGCGGCTCGTCCACCGCCGCGGGCTCGTAGCGCTCCAGGAAGGCCTCGATGGACAAGCTGCGGAAATCCTCCAGCGCCGCCCGCAGGGCGGTGTGCGGCCAGTCCCACCAGGCGAGCGCCTGCAGCCGCGCGGCGATCTCCTCGGGAAAACGCCATTTCACGATGCGCGCGGGCACGCCGGCGACGATGGCATAAGGCGGCACATCCTTGCTCACCACCGCGCCCGCCGCGATCACGGCACCCGTGCCGATGGTGCGGCCGGGCAGGATCACCGCCCCATGCCCCACCCACACGTCATGCCCCATGTGGAGATGATGGTCGCGCCGCCATTGGAAGAAATCCGCCTCGTCGGCCGCGTCGTCGAAATAGGCCGAGGCGCGGTAGGTGAAATGCGACTGGCTCGCCCGCCACATGGGATGATTGCCGGGGTTGAGCCGCGTCATCGCCGCGATGGAGCAGAATTTGCCGATGCTGGCGTAAGCGATGTCGGCATCGTTGGCGACGTAGGAATAATCGCCCATGCCGACTTCGAGCAGCTTGGTGCGCGCCCCCACCTCGGTGTAGCGCCCAAGCGTCGAGGCCCTCACCTGCGCGCTCTCGTGGATCAGCGGTGCGAGGCCGAGCTTTTTCGGGGCTTGCGGGCTCATGCCGGGAAATCCTGCGCGGGCGCGACGCCGCCCAGCGGCGCGCGGTGAAGAATGCGGAAGCGCTCGCCGGCCTCGGACTGGCGATAGATCGCGATATCCTCGATCAGCACGGGAAGATGCGCACCGCTGGCGGCATAGGCCTCGCACAAGGCGTTGACGGCGTGCGCGCAGGTCGGTTCGTCGAGCGCGTCCGTCAGCGTCATGTGGAAGCGGAAATCCTCCAGCACATAGGGATAGCCGTAGCGCTGAAGGTGTTCCAGCTGCCGGGCGGAGAGCCGCTCGGGCCGGCGCCGCGCCACCTCCTGCGCCGTCAGGGGCGCGCGCAGGCCGTCGAGTTCCACCACGGCGCAGGCGGCCAGATCCAGCAGCGCCGGCACCGGCGTCGTCGGCACCAGCGCCACGAAGGCGCCAAGCGCCTGCACCTCCAGCGGCGGCAGTTCGAACGGGCGATAGCCGGTGGCGAAGGCGGCGACGGCGGCGAACAGGTCGGCCTCGTCCAGATCCTCGGCGAGGCGGAAGGGCGCCTTCAGCGTGCCGTGGAAGCCGTAGCGGCGCGGGTCCTGCGTCAGGCCGTGCCAGGTCTCGTCGTCGAAGCCGGCGAGCGCGGGCGGCGCGAGCTCGGCGCCGGTCAGGGCGTCATAGCCGAGCACGCCGGAGCCGAAGCTCCAGAGGGCGCTGTCGCCCGGCGGCGCAAGATAGATGGCATAGCGCGGCGACATTCGACCCCCTGTTCAAAGCCGGCGCAGCAGGCGCGGACGGCGCGCCAAACCAAGCCCGGGTTGCGCACGTGCACGGTGCGCCATGGCTATTTAGAACACCCGTGCGCCTTCGACGAACACTTCGCGCACCACCGGCGTCTCCCCGTCGAGGCGGAACCGCAGCAGGTCGGCGCGCAGGCCAGCTTCCAGCCGGCCGCGATCGTCGAGCCCGGCCATGCGCGCCGGGCGCGCCGTGACCAATGACATGGCCTGCGGCAGCCCGAGGCCCTGGCGGGTGAGCGCGAGCGCGCCCTGGAGCAGGCTCGCGGGCACGTAATCGGAAGCCAGCGCATCCAGCAGGCCGGCGGCCGCGAGATCTTTCATGGCGACCCCGCCGGAATGGGAGCCGCCGCGCACCACATTGGGCGCGCCGCCGATGGTGGTGAGCCCCGCCGCATGGGCGGCGCGCGCTGCTTCCATGGTGGTGGGAAATTCGGAGATGGTGCAGCCGGCGTCCTGCGCCATGGCCACATGGGCGGGCACGGTGTCGTCATGGCTTGCCAGAACGATGCCAGTGTCGCGCAGCAGGGCGGCAAGGCGGGAATGATTTTCCGCCACCGCCGCCCGGCCGCGCTCGGTGCGCTCCAGCACTTCCCGCTCCACATCCTCGGCGCTCTTGCCGATGCCCGAGAGGAAGGTCTTCAGATGCTCCACATTGCGCCATTGGCGTGTGCCCGGCGTGTGGTCCATGAGGGAGGCGAGCGAGAGCCGCTCGCGGCCGAGCTGCGGCTCCACCAGGTCCAGCACGGACGGGTCGGTGAGCTCGCAGCGCAGATGAATATGGTGGTCGGCGCGGAACAGCGGCGCGCTTTGCTCCACCGCCTCCAGCATCACGGTGAACAGTTCGCGGCGCACGGATTTCGCCTGGTCGAACCCGCCCGCGCAGATGGCGTCGAACACCGTGGTGATGCCCGAGGCAACGGTCTGCCCGTCATGGGCGAGGGCGGCGGCGCGCGGATCGGGCCAGATCACCTTCGGCCGCGGCACGAAATGGCCTTCCAGCGCGTCGGTGTGCAGATCGATCAGGCCGGGGGCGATAAAATCACCGCCGCAATCCTGCGCGGCGGGAAGCTGGGAGCGCCCCTCGCTCACATCGTGGATGCGCCCTTCGCGCACCACCAATGTTCCAGGCGCGATGCGGTCCTCGAACACGAGGAGCGCATGGGTCAGAATGGTCTCCATCACGGCCTTTCGATGGCGCGGCGCGCGCACCGCGGCGCGAGCCGCGGCGCCGGGCGCCCTGTTTCCGGAATCGTCTGTCATAGATGGATGACGGCGCGGTGACCCGCAATCAGGATTCCGGCTTTGTCTTCACCACCTGATAGAGCTGGAAGCGATCGCCGCTGTAGATCAGCTTCATCTCGTCCGGATCGGGATTCTTGTCGTTGGGCTCGGTAAACAGCAGATAGACATAGTCGAAATGCTTCGGCCACAGGTCCCAATAGCGGGGGCCGTCCACCGTGGGCTCCTCGGAGGAGAGCAGCATCTGTTCGAGGGTCGGCGGGGTGCCGTCCTCGGTGTCCACCCAGTCCTTATAGGGCGAGCGCACGCGCAGGATCTGCTTGCCCGGCACCGTGAAGGCGGTGGTGACGAGGGCGGATTTCTCGATCATGGCAAGGCACGCGGCATGCACGAGGCCGAGCTCGCGCACGTCGTAGCCGCCCATGGGATCGGCATAGGCGACCAGCACCTTCGAGCCGCGCTTGATCTGATCCACCGAGGCGCGGAAGGCGACCGTCCATTGCGACAGGCGGTCCCACACCAATTGCACCTCGCCGACGCGCACCGCGAGCAGCAGCAGCAGCACCACGGCGAAGCCGCGCCGCGCCAGGCGGTGGCGCAGGTCCACCTGGATGCAGGCGATCACCATGAAGGCGATGGCGATGGGGATGCGCTGGTCCGCCATGTAGGTGGCGAAGAAGGTGCGCGGCAGGGCCAGATAGATCGCGCCGCTGACGATCAGCAGCGGCGTGATGATGGGGTGCAGGCGGATCAGGCGATGGCGCACCGCCCACAGCGCGGCGAGCAGCACGATGCCCGTGAGGGCGAAGGCGACATAGTCGTAATAGACATTCACGACCATCTCGACGCCGTCGATCTTGCCGCGCGGCTCCCACCAGTCCTGGCCCGCCAGCTTCAGCGTCGGGCTCGCCAGCATGAGCGGCACGGTGAGGGCGAACGGAAAGCCGGCCGTGACGAAGCGCACGATGCGTCGGCCGAGCGGCCCGTCGGCGCGCTGCCACAGGCGATAAAGTTCATACGACAGGATGCCGATGCCATAGATGCCGGTCGCCACCAGATGGCAGAAGAACAGCATCAGCACGAACAGGCAGGAGACGAGATAGCGCCACGGCCACGCCTTGTCGCGCAGCAGGATCCAGCAGGACAGCGCCACCAGCGACAGGCCGATGCCGAAGATGTAGTTCATGACGCCGACCAGGAACACGCTGTTGTACAGCAGCGGGAACGCCAGCAGGGCGATGACCGACCACGAGCCGAACAAGGCGCGATGCAGCAGCATGGTGCCGAAGGCGATGAGCGCGAAGGTGGCGAGGGTGAACACCTCGCCCGCCGCATAGACATTCATCACGCGCGCGAAGATCGGCACCACCAGATCCACCATCAGATTGGGGATCACGCTCCATTCGATGAAATAGAAGCGCGACAGATCCGGGTCGCCTGGCACGGAGGCGATCACATGCATGCGGGCGAGGTGGTTCACATAATCCGACAGCGGGGGAATCGGATGGGTGAGAATCGGGATCGCCACCATGAGAAGGCAGATGACGAAGAGCAGCGCGATATAGCGGGGCCGCAAATCGAGCGCGCGTCTCGCATGTTGGCGTGAGGTCGACATCAACTTATCCTAAGGGAAGGCGGAAGGAAGGAAAGCGCCCGCCCCGCGCTTAGCACGGTTAGGCCGGGAAATGTGTTGGATACATGGCCTGCCGGAGGGGGTTATCCCGGCTTTCCCTGTAACGGTTCCAAATCGCTGTTTTGTGACCGGGCGGGCGTCTTCGGCCCCGCCGCCCGCCGTGCGAGGGCGCGATAAAAACCGTTCGACTTTGCCTCCACATGCTCTAGAACGGCGCCGCCCCAAGCCCGATGACGAGAGGCCGAGCCGATGAGCATGCAGGAACCCGCCGAGCTGGCGGAAGGAAGATTGCAAGCCGAGGTGCTCGCCAAGGCCCTCCCGCACATGCAGCGTTATGACGATGCCATCATCGTCGTGAAGTATGGCGGCCATGCCATGGGCGACGAGGCGGTCGCGCGCAATTTCGCCGAGGACATCGTGCTGCTCGAACAGGCCGGCGTGAACCCGGTGGTGGTCCACGGCGGGGGCCCGCAGATCGGCGCCATGCTCACCAAGCTCGGCATCAAGAGCGAATTCGCCGGCGGCCTGCGCATCACCGACAAGGCGACGGTGGAAATCGTCGAGATGGTGCTGGCCGGCTCCATCAACAAGCAGATCGTGGGCTTCATCAACGAGGCCGGCGGCAAGGCCATCGGCCTGTGCGGCAAGGACGGGAACATGGTGCTCGCCAAGAAGGCGAGCCGCGTGGTGGTCGATCCCGGCAGCAATATCGAGAAGGTGGTCGACCTCGGCTTCGTCGGCGAGCCCGACCAGGTGGACACCATGGTGCTCGACCAGATCCTCGGCCGCGAGCTGATTCCGGTGCTGGCGCCCGTGGCCGCGGCGCTCGACGGCGGCACCTATAATGTGAACGCCGACACCTTCGCCGGCGCCATCGCCGGCGCGCTCGGCGCCAAGCGCCTGCTCATGCTCACCGATGTGCCCGGCGTGCTGGACAAGAACAAGCAGCTCATCCCCCGCCTCACCATCGCTCAGGCGAAGGAATTGATCGCCGACGGCACGGTTTCCGGCGGCATGATTCCGAAGGTGGAAACCTGTATCTATGCCTTGGAACAGGGCGTCGAGGGCGTCGTTATCCTCGACGGCAAAGTGCCCCACGCGGTGCTGCTGGAACTGCTCACCGATCACGGCGCCGGAACCCTTATCACCCGCTGAATTCTGTCGAACGCCCCCGGCCACCGGCCGGGGGCGAGATGTGTGAAGAACAAATAAGGTACATCTGAAGATCCCAAAAAGAGGCGTGCCATGTCGTCAGTAACGCCGTCGCGTTCCTTCGAGGAAGTGGAGACCTGGGTCTTCGATCTCGACAACACGCTTTATCCCGCACATCTCGACCTGTGGACGCAGCTCGACGCGCGCATGCGCGATTACGTGGCGCGCCTGCTCAACATCAGCCACGAGGAAGCCTTCGTGGTGCAGAAGGATTATTACCGGCGTTACGGGACCTCGCTGCGCGGCCTGATGATCGAGCATGGAGTGGACGCGGCAGCCTTCCTCGCCCATGTGCACGATCTCGACCTCTCGGAGCTGGAGCATTCCCCCCGGCTCGCCGCCGCCATCGAGGCGCTGCCCGGGGTCAAGCTGGTCTATACCAACGGATCCGAGCAGCACGCGCGCAACGTGCTGGAGAAGCTCGGCCTCGGGGGACACTTCGCCGCGGTGCACGACATCGTGGCGGCGGAGTTCCATCCCAAACCCACCGAGGAGGCCTATCAGCGCTTCCTGCGGGCCCATGGCGTCGATCCCACGCGCGCCGCCATGTTCGAGGATCTCGCCCGCAACCTGGAAGTGCCGCACCGGATCGGCATGGTGACCACGCTCGTGGTTCCACCCGGCGAGCAGATCGCGGCGCGCGAGACCTGGGAGTTCGAAGGCCGGGAAGCGTCCTATGTGGACTTCATCACCGAAGACCTGGCGGGCTTCCTGGAGCGAACTGCATTTCCCCAGCTTACAATGAATGGTTGAATTTGGCCCCTGGGGCCTGTACCCACCAATCGCGCACGGGGATGGCCGCCGCCCAATGATGCCAATCAATGCCGCCGAGTGGATTGAATTGGTGCACGCGCCGTTGCTGGTGGTCGGGGCGGATTGCCGTGTGCAGGCCGCAAACGCCGCCGCAGCCGCGCTGCTTATGAGCGATCCAAGGGGGCAGGCCCTGTGCGACCTGGTCGGCGATTTCGCCGGTGACCTGTTGGCCGCCGTCCTCGACCAGACCCTGCCGTCCGACGAGTTGGTGCTCGATTGCGTGCTCCCCACCGGGGACGCGAAGCTCGGCTTCCGTTTCGCCCGGCCGGCGGACGCGAGCGACGTCACCGTCCTGACCCTGGCGCGGCACGCGGCGGACCCCGGGCCGCACCCGCCGGTGGTGGAGTGGTCGCGCCTGCTCCAGACCGTGGTGGAGCGCCTGCCGGTCGGGGTGGAGATCTACGACAGCGGGTTCAACGAATTATACGCCAACCACCTCTCCGACGACCTGTTCCTCTATGACGACACGCCGCTGCGGCCGCATCACGATGCCTGGTGGGACCGCGCGTTCCCCGACCCGGAAGTGCGCGGCCGCGTCATCGAGGAATGGCAGCACCTGATCCACGCCGCGCGGGCCGACCAGAGCAGCGTGCTGCGCACGGAATGGGAAGTGGTGTGCCGCGACGGCGCCAGCCGCATCATCCAGTTCCGCTTCCGCATCATCGGCGACACCTATGTGGTCGTGTTCTGGGACGTGACGGAGCGGCGCCGCCTGGAGCAGGAGTTTCGCCGCCTCGCCGGCACCGACGCGCTGACCGACACCTATAACCGCCGCCGCTTCTTCGAAGCGGGAGGCGCGGAATTCAACCTTGCGGACCTCTCCGGCCATGATCTGTGCCTGCTGATGCTGGACATGGACCGCTTCAAGAGGATCAACGACCAGTTCGGCCACGGCGCGGGCGACACCGTCCTCAAAGAAGTCGCCGCCCGTTGCCGAGCGGTTCTGCGGCAGAACGACATCATCGCCCGCATGGGCGGCGAGGAATTTGCCATTCTTCTGCCGGGCGCGGACAAGGACTATGGCGCCGGTGTCGCCCAGCGCCTGATGGCGGCGATCCGCTCCGAGCCGATCACCAGCGCCGCGCTCACCTTTCACGTCCAGGCCAGCATCGGCATCGCCGTGCGCGAGCCGGACGACCCGAACCTCGAAGCCATGCTGGAGCGCGCGGACCGGGCGCTTTACCTCGCCAAGGCCAGGGGCCGCAGCCGCATCGTCGTCGGCGATTCCACCTTGCGCACCTGAGGCGCGCGCGGCGAAGCTGCCGGGTCGGCAGTTTCGCCGGCTCTGGGGCATCACCAATGGGCATGGACGCGCGCACCCTGGCGCCGCACGAGGTCGCGCTGGCCGTGGAGTGGGCGGCGCGCGAAGGCTGGAATCCCGGCCTCGACGATGCAGCCGCCTTTCTTGCGCAGGATTCCGGCGGCTTCCTCGGCGTGTTCGACCGGGAGCAGCAGCTTGCGGCCTGCGTCTCCGCGGTGCGCTATGGCGCCGATTTCGGCTTCCTCGGGTTCTACATCTGCCGGCCGGATCTGCGCGGACGCGGGCTGGGGCTGAAGGTGTGGGATGCCGCCATGGCGCGGCTCGCCGGGCGCGTCGTCGGCCTCGACGGCGTGCTGGCGCAACAGGAGAATTATCGCAAATCCGGTTTCGTCCTGGCCCACCGCAATATCCGCTATGGCGGCCCGCCCCAAGCGTTCGAGGCCGACGGCGCGGTTTTCCCCTTGGGCACGGCCGCACTGGATGAAGCGGGTGCCATGGATGACGCCTGCTTCGGCGTTCCCCGGCCGGATTTCCGCGCGAAATGGCTCGCCCCGGCCCATGGGCGCGCCTTCGGCATCCACCGGGCGGGCGCCCTGGCGGGCTATGGGGTGGTGCGCCGCTGCCGCAGCGGCCACAAGATCGGGCCTCTGTTCGCCGACACCCCGGCGGACGCGCACTTGCTGTTTCGCGCGCTCAGCACCTTCGCCCATGCCCACGCGCCGGAGGCGCCGCTGTTCCTCGATGTGCCGGAGCCCAACGGGGCGGCGCGGGCGCTGGCGGAGGGCGCCGGGTTCGCTCCGGTGTTCGAGACGGCGCGCATGTACAAAGGCCCCGCGCCCGGTTTGCCGCTCGATCGCATCTTCGGCATCACCAGCTTCGAACTGGGCTGAACAGACCCCTATTCCGCCGCCTGCGCGGGGCGCGGCGCCGGGGTGCGGAAGCGGGCGAGCAGGTCCGCTTCCTCCGCCCGCACCGCCACGAGATGCCGCTCCTTCACCGGGCCGTAGCCGCGGATCTTCTCCGGCAGGCTGGCGAGCGCGACGGCATGGGCATGGTTGTCGCGGTCGAGCCGCTCCATGATCTCCGCGAGGCGGGCCTCATAGGCCACGATCAGCGCGCGCTCGGTGCGCCGCTCGGCGCTGTAGCCGAACGGATCCAGCGGCGTGCCGCGCAGGCCCTTCAGCTTCGCGAGCAGGGAGAAGCCCCGCATCATCCAGGGCCCGAAGCGCATCTTGCGCGGCGCGCCGTTCGGCCCGTCGGCGCGGGCGAGCAGCGGCGGGGCGAGGTGAAATTCGAACTTCAGATCGCCTTCGAAGGCGGCGTTCACCTGCCGCAGGAACTCACCGTCGGCGAACAGCCGGGCGACTTCATATTCGTCCTTATAGGCCATGAGCTTGTAGAGATTGCGCGCGACCGCTTCCGCCAGCCCGCTCCGGCCCGGCGCCCGCGCGGCCTCCGCGGCGCGCACGCGCGCCACCAGATCCCCATAGCGCCGGGCATAAGCGGCGTTCTGATAGGCGGTGAGCGACGCCACGCGGCGGGCGATGACCTCGTCCAGGTCCTGGGAGAGTTTGCGGGCATCGGTGGTCGCGGCGGCGGGGCCGAGAAGCGCCTCCACACGAGCGGGATCGTGCGCCGCGCGGCGCCCCCACAGGAAGGCGGCCTTGTTCATGGCCACCGCCTCGCCGTTCAGCTCCAGCGCCCGCAGGATCGCCGCTTCCGACACCGGCAGCGCGCCGAACTGATAGGCATAGCCCACCATGAAGATGTTCTGCGCCAGCGAATTGCCGAACAGGGCGAGCGCCAGCCGGCTCGCCTCGATGAGATGGGTTTTCTCGACGCCCGCGAGGCTGGAGATGGTGCGCTTCAGCCGCTCCGTGGGCAGGGAATAATCGGCGTTGCGGGTGAAGTCGCCGGGCAGAACCTCGTGGGTGTTCACCACGACGATGGTCGCGCCGGGCTTCACCGCCGCCAGAACCTTCTTGGTGCCGGCCACCACGAGATCGCCGCCGAGGATCAAATCGGCGCCGCGCGCGGGAATGCGGATGGCGGTGATGTCCTCGGGCCGGTTCGCGAGGCGGATGTGGCTGTAGACCGCCCCGCCCTTCTGCGCGAGGCCGGCCATGTCGATCATGCCGCAGGCCTTGCCTTCGAGATGCGCGGCCATGCCGAGGATCGCGCCGATGGTCACGACACCGGTGCCGCCCACGCCGGTTGCGATGATGCCGTAGGTGCCGTGGATCTCGGGATGCGCGGGCTCGGGAAGCTCCGGCCAATCCTGGGCGCCGGAGGCTGCGCCGGCGGATTTCTTCGGCTTGGCGCCGTGCACCGTGACGAACGAGGGGCAGAAGCCGTTGACGCAGGAAAAATCCTTGTTGCAGGAGGATTGGTCGATCTCCCGCTTGCGGCCCCACTCGGTTTCCAGCGGCTGCACGGACACGCAATTGGACTTCACGCCGCAATCGCCGCAGCCCTCGCACACCCGCTCGTTGATGATGACCCGCTTGTCGGGATCGGGAAACTGGCCGCGCTTGCGGCGCCGCCGCTTTTCGGAGGCGCAGGTCTGGTCGTAGATCAGCACGGTGCAGCCGGGCACGGCGGCCAGTTCGCGCTGCACGCGCTCCAGCTCGTCGCGATGATGGATGGTGAGGCCCGCGGGCCAAGCCTCGCCGCTCGCGTATTTCTCCGGCTCGTCGGTGACGACGACGACCCGCTTGGCGCCCTCGGCCGCCACCTGGCGGGCGATCACCGGCACCGTAAGATTGCCCTCGTGATGCTGGCCGCCGGTCATGGCCACCGCGTCGTTGAACAGAATCTTGTAGGTGACGTTCACGCCCGAGGCGATGGCGGCGCGCAGCGCCAGATAGCCGGAATGGTTATAGGTGCCGTCGCCGAGATTCTGGAACACATGGCCGCGCTTGGAGAAGGGGGCCTCGCCGATCCAATTGGCGCCCTCCCCGCCCATCTGGGTGAAGCCGGTGGTCTCCCGGTCCATCCATTGCACCATGTAATGGCAGCCGATGCCGGCATAGGCGCGCATGCCTTCCGGCACCACGGTGGACGAATTGTGCGGGCAGCCGGAGCAGAAATAGGGAATGCGGGTGGCCACGTCGCCGGTCGCCGCCAGCACCCGCTGGGCCTCTTCCAGCTCCGCGAGGCGCGCGGCGATGTCCGGCATCTCGCCATAGGCCAGCAGGCGCTTGGCGAGCGCGATGGCGATGTCGTTGGGATCGAGCGCGCCCTTCACCGGGAACAGCCATTGGCCCGCTTCGTCGCGCTTGCCGATGCAGACCGGCTGGTTGGCGGTGCCGTACAGCTCCTCGCGCACCTGCACCTCGATCAGCGAGCGCTTCTCCTCCACCACCATGATGAGGTCGAGCCCGGCGGCGAATTCGCGCAATTGCATCGGCTCCAGCGGCCAGGGACAGGCCACCTTCCAGATCCGCAGGCCGAGATCGTTGGCGCGCACCTCGTCGATGCCCAGTTCGTCGAGGGCGAGGCGCACGTCCAGATAGCTCTTGCCCACGGTCGCGATGCCGATGCGCGGGCGCGCGCCGCCGGAGGTGATGAAACGATTTAGCCGATTGGCCCGCAGGAAATGCAGCACCGCGTCGCGCTTATATTCCTGAAGCCGCTCCTCCTGTGCCACCGGGGTGTCGCCCAGGCGGATGTTGAGCCCGCCCGGCGGCAAGGCGAAGCCGAGTGGCGGCTCGATGCGCACCCGGTCCACGCGCCCGTCCACGATGCCGGTGGATTCGATGGTGTCCTTCACCGCCTTCAGCCCGACCCAGGTGCCGGCGAAGCGCGAGAGGGCCCAGCCATAAAGGCCGTAGTCGAGAATCTCCTGCACCCCGGCCGGATTCAGCACCGGGATCATCACATCGACGAAATGGAATTCGCTCTGGTGCGCGGTGGTGGAGCTTTCGCAGGTGTGGTCGTCGCCCATGAGGGCGAGCACGCCGCCATGCCGGGACGTGCCGGCATTGTTGGCGTGGCGGAACACGTCGCCGGAGCGGTCCACACCCGGCCCCTTGCCGTACCAGAGGCCGAACACGCCGTCATACTTGCCCTCCCCCCGCAGCTCCGCCTGCTGGGAGCCCCAGAGCGCGGTGGCGGCAAGATCCTCGTTCAGGCCGCTTTGGAACAGGATGTCGTTGGCGGTGAGCAGTTTCCGAGCGCGGCCGAACTGCTGGTCTAGCCCGCCCAGCGGGGAGCCGCGATAGCCGGTGACATAGCCGCCGGTATTGAGCCCGGCGCGCCGGTCGCGCTCCTTCTGCATCAAGGTCAGCCGGACCAGGGCTTGCGTGCCGGAAACGAAGACGTCGTCCTGGGTCAGGTCGTATTTGTCGTCGAGCGAGACGGGCTTCATGGCCATGGGCGCCTCCGGTGCGACGCGGCGGCCACCCGGCCGCTCTCCTTCGTGCGCCCGTTCGGACGCCGACGCATCTTTTGATCTCGATCAAAGCTTACACGCGTTCGCGCCCCCGGCAATTTCGTTGTTTGGAGGGATTGTGAAATGAAGTTGCCGAAAAAGCGGGCTTGGCGAATTTTGGTGCATCGCAGCGCAAACCCTTAGCCGCTGCAAAGTCTTAGCCCGGCAGCAGGCGTTCGCTCACCGCATAGCCCGTCAGCAGCGCGACGCCGAACACGCACACCAGCAGCGCGGCGCCCATCTCGATCGCCAGCAGCAGCGCGGTCCCCCGCCCCGAGGCGACGGAAGCGAGCTTCACCGCCAGGCGTTTGCCATAGACCGCGAGCGCCGCAATGCCGGTGACGGTGAGCGCAGTGCCGAGACCCATGGCGAAGGTGGCCGCGACCCCGCTCCAGATCACCCCTTGCGACAGGGCGAAGGTCAGCACCAGGATCGCGCCCGAGCACGGGCGGGCGCCGGCCGAGATCACCGCCACCGCCGCCCGCTTCCAGCCGCCCCGCCCGTCCAGCAAATGCGGGTCGGGCGCGTGCTTGTCGCCGCAGCCGCAATCGGGGCCGTGCACATGGCCCGCCGGCTGGCCCCGCAGCACCGCGATCAGGCTGAGCGCCTTGCGGAAGGCGAGATAGGCGCCGAACACGGCGATGCCGCCATAGGCCGCGATCTCCACCACATTCATGGCCCCCGCCATGGAGGCGGCGGTGCCACCCAGCAGGATCGCCAGCAGGCCAACGAACAGCACCGCCGCCAGCGCCTGCACCAGGCCTGCCGCGAGCGCCAGCAGCGCCCCGCGCCGCAGCGTGCCGCCATCCGCCAGCAGATAGGAGGAGATCACCGCCTTGCCGTGCCCCGGCCCCGCCGCGTGGAACACACCATAGGCAAAGGAGAGGCCCGCCAGCAGGCCGAAGGCATTTCCGTCCGCCTTCGCCGCCCGCACCGCCTGGATCAGCGCCCGGTAGAATTCGCTCTGCTTGGAAATCAGATAGCCGGCGATGCCGGAGGGCGCCGGCCCGCCGGCCCCGAGCCCGAAAGGCGTCGGCTTGGGGCCGAGGGCGCCGGTCGCCGGGTTCAGCGCCTGCGCGAGCGCCGGCTCCGCCACGAGGAGGATGAGGGCTGCGACCGCGAGGCCCCCAGCCAGTACTCCGGCGCGCGCCAGGGGGTGGCGTCCCGCGCCGGACAGGCGCCAGCGAAGCGTCATGGATGTCTCTTCCGATAGGTCACATTTCGCCGACAAAAACTTCGACCGACTCTCGCCGAAGGGTCGGCGAGAAGCCGCGTCATGGGCACTTCACCGCGACTTTGTCCGCATATTGCGCGCCATAGCTGCTGGAGGCGGTGAGGTTCGTGAAGAACTCCTCCCCCAGCTGCATATTCTGCGGCTGCTCCGGCTGAACGGTCTGGAAGGTGCAGCCCGCAGGCGCGCCGGACAGGGACACGGGGTCCTTCTCGGCGAATTCGAACGAGACGAAATAGGTGGGGTCGTAAATGTCGAAACTCATGCTGCCCTTGGCCGGCATGGGTTTCACCAGCGGCAGGAAGAAGTGGAGCGTCAGCGCTTCATTCTCATAGGTCAGGTAATAATCGACCGGATCCTTGAACGCGAGCTTGGCTGTCGCGGTCTTTGCCTTGACGAAATAATCATATTCCTTCAGCGAGGTCACATTGACCTCGGCCAAGGGCTTCAAGACACTGTCGGGATAGGAGCCGTCCTTGTTGCGCTCCAGGCCCTGGAGGGCGAAAGCGGTGAAGGCTTCGTCGAAGGTCCAGTCCTGCTTCAGCCCGGTGATGGTGCCGTCCGGGGCATAGACCACCTGGGTCTTCATGGTCACCCACACGTGGGGATGCGCCATGGCGAGGCCGGTGCCACCCAGCAGGGCCAGAACGGCCGCAACACACCTGAAGACGAATCGCGCTGTCATGCTTCCCCGCATCTCGGCGCAGACTGTTCGCCCGCGAGTTCGGCGGAATGGTGGCGGCCCCGATCCGGGCGCGCGGTTGCGGCCCCGAATAGAAGGCCGTCAAGCCGTAGGCGTTCCACCGCGAGCGTTGCGGCAAGGCCGAAGGCGAAGCCGAACGCCCACAAGGCAAAGAACGCCGGCCACCCCGCCAGCCCCGCCTTGGAAATCAGCATCTGCCCCGCTTTGAGGAACAGCGGCCCGTGCAGCAGATAGATCCCCATGGTCCGCCGGCCAAGGAAAGCGAACGCGCGCGCGAGCCGTCCACTCCCGTCGAGCGCCCCTCGGCCGAGGGCCATCAAACCTGCGAGATAGGGATAGACGATGAAGATGCTGCCCATTCCGCGGGCCTGCGCCAAGATCGCAAGCGCCAGGGCGCCGACACCCACCATTGCCTCCCGCCCTGCCACGAGCGGGGCAAGCGGCGCCACGAGGACGCCAAACAGAAACAATGGCAGGCCCCAGAACAGATAGACCACTGGATCGATCACCGGTGCCGAAAGCAAAGGCGCGAGGAAGGTCGCCCGGGCCGCGAGATTGAGGCCCACGGCGCCGAGCACGAGCGCGATCCGCATCGCAAGGCCGAGCCGCATCAGCGGCACCAGGGGCAAGGCCGCGAGCCGCACCAGGAACAGGGCGGGCAGGAAATAAAGGTTCTGCGCATGGGGCGTGCGGTAGAGCGTCACCAGCAGCGCGACCGGGTTATCCACCGGGATCAGGCGCTCCGTCAGCAGGCCCCGGCTTTCGCCGATCCAGCGCAAAGCCGCATAAAGCATGGAGAAAATGAGGAACGGCAGCAGCAGGCGTCTGGCCCAGCGCGACACGTCGCGCCATCGGGGCGGCCGCCCCTCGTCAAGCCTGCGGGAGATCAGGAAGCCGTCCGCCGCGAAGAACAGCGGCACAGTCGCAGTCGACAGCAGGAAGCCGAACCAGCCGCCCAGCGAGTCCAGAGGGATGAAGCTGTAGGCCGCGGCATGGATGCCGACCACCAGAATGATGGCATAGCCGCGAATGGCGTCCAGCCAATCCAGCCGGCCGGCGTCCGGCATGGTCGCACGCGACCCGTTGTCTTTTCCCGATTCCATCCCGCGCCCCCGCCCCGACGCAGGTCTAGGGCGGGATGGCAGCCGTCACAAGCGGGGAAAGCCGTCTAGTCGGCCTCGCTGGCGCCTTGGAAGAAATCCTTCACCTTGGCGAAGAAGCCGTTGGATTCAGGATTTGTCTCGCTGGAACACTCGCGCTCGAACTCCGCGAGCAGTTCCTTCTGGCGCTTGGTGAGGTTCTGCGGCGTTTCGACCACCACCTGCACGTACATGTCGCCATGGGCGCGCGAGCGCAGGATGGGCATGCCCTTGCCCGACAAGCGCAGGCGCTTGCCGGATTGCGTGCCCTCGGGAATGCGCACCTTGGTCTTCTCGCCGTCGATGGTCGGCACCTCCACCGAGCCGCCGAGCGCCGCCATCACCATGGAAATGGGCGCGCGGCAATAAAGATCGGCCCCCTCGCGCTGGAAGAAGGGATGGGGCTCCAGCGACAGGAAGATGTAGAGATCGCCCGCCGGACCGCCGCGCACGCCGGCCTCGCCCTCGCCACCGAGGCGAATGCGCGTGCCGTCCTCCACCCCTGCCGGGATCTGCACCGAAAGCGAACGCTCCCGCGTCACGCGGCCCGCGCCACCGCAGGCGGTGCAGGGATCCTCGATCACGCTGCCGCGCCCCTGGCACGCCGGGCAGGTGCGCTCCAGCGTGAAGAAGCCCTGGGCATGGCGGATCTTGCCCGCCCCGCCGCAGGTGCGGCACACCTTTGGCTGGGTGCCCGGCTTTGCGCCGGAGCCAGAGCAGCTCTCGCAGATGATGGAGGTGGGAATCTTGATTTCGGCGGTCTTGCCGGAAAACGCCTCTTCGAGCGTGATTTCCATGTTGTAGCGCAGGTCCGCGCCGCGACCGCGGCCACCCTGGGCGCCGCCCCGGCCGCCGCCGCCGCCGCGCCCGCCCATGGAGCCGCCGAAGAGATCGTCGAAAATATCCGCGAACGTGGACGCGAAATCGGGCCCGAAGCCGGCCCCGCCCCCGCCGCCATTCTCGAAGGCGGCATGGCCGAAGCGATCATAGGCCGCGCGCTTCTGCGGGTCCTTGAGCACTTCATAGGCCTCGCTGACCTCCTTGAAGCGCACTTCCGCTTCCCCGTCGCCCTGGTTGCGATCGGGATGCCATTTCATGGCGAGCTTGCGATAGGAAGCCTTGAGCACCGTTTCGTCGGCGCTGCGCTCGCAGCCCAGAATTTCGTAATAATCGCGCTTTGACATGGCTTCGTTTACCCGCCGCCCCGGTTCAGGCGTCCTCGACACAAGATCAGCCTCGGCGCCCCACCGGCTCACGCCGGCCGACGCAAAGGCCGACCGCCGGAAACGTCAACCCCCGGGACTGGCCCGGGGGGTAACTGCGTTCGACCGTTCACATGCACATATGCGTGGCAAGCAAGGATCAGGCCGACTTCTTCTTGTCGTCGTCGACCTCGGTGAATTCGGCATCCACCACATCGTCGGCGGGCTTCGCCGAAGCGCCGGGCTCGCCACCCTGCTGGGCCGCATACATGGCCTCGCCCAGCTTGAGCGAAACCTGGGCCAGGGACTGGGTCTTGGCCTGGATCGCGTCCACGTCGGACCCTTCCAGCGCCGCCTTCAGCTCGGTCAGGCCGGTCTCGATGGCGGTCTTTTCGGCGGAGCCGACCTTCTCGCCATATTCCGACAGGGCCTTCTCGGTGGAGTGGACCAGCGCCTCGCCGTGGTTCTTGGCCTCGGCCAGGGCCTTGCGCTTCTTGTCTTCCGCCGCGTGAGCCTCGGCGTCCTTCACCATCTTCTCGATGTCGGACTCATTGAGGCCGCCGGAAGCCTGGATGCGGATCTGCTGCTCCTTGCCCGTGCCCTTGTCCTTGGCGGACACCTGCACGATGCCGTTGGCGTCGATGTCGAAGGTGACTTCCACCTGCGGCACGCCGCGCGGCGCGGGCGGGATACCCATGAGGTCGAACTGGCCGAGGACCTTGTTGTCCGCCGCCATTTCGCGCTCGCCCTGGAACACGCGGATGGTCACCGCCGTCTGGCCATCTTCCGCCGTGGAGAACACCTGGCTCTTCTTGGTGGGGATGGTGGTGTTGCGGTCGATCAGGCGAGTGAACACGCCGCCCAGCGTCTCGATGCCGAGCGAGAGCGGGGTCACGTCGAGCAGCAGCACGTCCTTCACGTCGCCCTGGAGCACGCCCGCCTGGATCGCAGCGCCGATGGCAACCACTTCATCCGGGTTGACGCCCTTGTGGGGCTCCTTGCCGAAGAACTGCTTCACGATCTCCTGCACCTTGGGCATGCGGGTCATGCCGCCCACCAGCACCACTTCGTCGATCTGGCCGGCGGAGAGGCCCGCATCCTTGAGCGCGAGCCGGCAGGGCTCGACGGTGCGCTGGATCAGGTCGTCCACCAGCGCCTCGAACTTGGCGCGGGTCAGCTTCATGGTCAGGTGCTTGGGACCGGACGCATCGGCGGTGATGAAGGGCAGGTTGATCTCGGTCTGGGTCGCGGACGACAGCTCGATCTTCGCCTTTTCGGCGGCCTCCTTGAGGCGCTGAAGGGCCAGCTTGTCGTTCCGCAGGTCGATGCCCTGCTCCTTCTTGAACTCTTCGGCGAGATAGGTGACCAGACGCATGTCGAAGTCTTCGCCGCCCAGGAACGTGTCGCCGTTCGTGGACTTCACTTCGAACACGCCGTCGCCGATCTCAAGCACCGACACGTCGAACGTGCCGCCGCCGAGGTCATACACCGCGATGGTGCCCGCCGACTTCTTGTCGAGGCCGTAGGCAAGCGCGGCCGCCGTCGGCTCGTTGATGATGCGCAGGACCTCGAGACCGGCGATCTTGCCGGCATCCTTGGTGGCCTGGCGCTGGGCGTCGTTGAAGTAAGCCGGAACGGTGATGACCGCCTTCTCGACCTTCTCGCCCAGGAACGCCTCGGCGGTTTCCTTCATTTTCTGAAGGATGAAGGCGGAAATCTGCGAGGGCGAATATTTCTTGCCGTCCGCTTCCAGCCACGCATCGCCGTTGTCGGCGCGCACGATGTGGTACGGAACGAGCTTCTTGTCCTTCTCGACGGTGGGATCGTCGTAGCGGCGCCCGATCAGGCGCTTCACCGCGAAGAAGGTGCGCTCGGGGTTGGTGACGCCCTGGCGCTTCGCCGGCTGGCCGACCAGACGCTCACCGTCTTCCGTGAAGGCGACGATGGACGGCGTGGTGCGCGCGCCTTCGGCGTTCTCGATGACTTTCGGGGAACTTCCCTCCATCACCGCGACGCAGGAATTGGTGGTACCGAGGTCGATGCCGATGATCTTGGACATGTACTTCTCCTTATCGGCAGACCGGCCGGGCCTTTGCAGCGCCCATGAAGGATGCCCGCGGGCCCCTCCCGCGGCTGTCCGCCGGTCCCCGTTGCATTGGGGTACGCCGTGATGTGATTACAGCGTTCGAGGCCGATATAGGAGGGGTCCTTAGGCGCCGCAAGGCATGCTTGGCTGCGCCACCTCGCTTTTTCACCTTCTCGCGATCAGGATATGCAAATACTCCCCGCCAGGACCACCCGGCGGGGTGAATATTTCGATTTCCAGGCGTTTCCGCAACGCCGGGACGAAATCGCCTCGATCCGTCAAACGTTATCTGATTACCTCTATGATGCGCCGGCTGCCCGGCTCCACCAGCACCGTCTGGTTGTCCGGCATCACCACGTAGCGGTAGCTCGGCGCGTCGAAGCCGCCGTAGGCGGCATCGGTGGAGAAGGTCTGCAGTTCCACGTCTGCCGGCATCACCGCACCGGCCACCGGCGCGAAGCCGCGGGGCAGCACGGTCGTGGCCGTCACCGGGCGCTGGACCACATAGCGTTGGATCTGGACTTGCTGCTCGGGGGTCACAGTCACATAGCCCGACGGCTGGGTGACGATGACCGCCGAAGTCTGGGCGCTGGCGGCGGATGCACCGAGCACCAGGGCGAGGGCGCCAGCGGCGCCGACAAGATGCTTGTTCATGGTCAAATCTCCTGTCCTTCCCGTCGCCCAAGGAACGCGTCGCCGGCCGGTGCGTTCCCATGGGCGGCCTGGATCGGGTCGACGCGCGGCATCGAACCGGCGCCGGCGCAGTATTCCGGCACCGCGATGGAGGACGGGCTTGGCGCCGCCGTCAGGCTCGGCCATGGTGGCGCAGGGAGGCGAGAATTCAGGTGTCGCATCATATCGAAGTCGCACCGGGCTGCCTCTATTGGCCGGAGTTTCTCGACCGCGCCGCCCAGCAAGCCCTGGTCCGCGAGATCGACGCCGTCCTCGCCGTGGCGCCCCTGTTCACGCCGCGCATGCCGCGCACGGGAAAGGCGTTTTCGGTGCGCATGAGCAATTGCGGCCCGCTCGGCTGGGTGTCGGACGAGGCGGGGTATCGCTACCAGTCCTTCCACCCGGAGACGCGCGCGCCCTGGCCGGCCATGCCGGCGTCCCTCCTCGCCGCCTGGGACCAGTTGACCGGCACCTCTGCGCCGCCCCAGGCGTGCCTGATCAATTGGTACGCGCCCGACGCCCGCATGAGCCTGCACCAGGATCGCGACGAGCATGATTTCACCGCCCCCGTGCTCTCGCTGTCGCTCGGCGATACCGCCTTGTTTCGCATTGGCGGCACGGAACGGCGGGCCCCGACCCGCTCGCTGCGGCTCGCCTCCGGCGATGCCCTCCTGCTCTCGGGAGAAAGCCGTCTTGCCTTCCATGGCATCGACCGCATCCTGCCCGGCACGTCCACCCTGCTGCCCCGCCCAGGTCGCTTCAACCTGACCTTGCGGCGGGTGGACCCGGCCGAGCCTGCGACATCGGCGCGGGTCACGCTTCCGCCCGCTTTCGCCGCCAAGACGCCATGATGGGTCTGCCGCAATGGATTTTGCCGTGATGGGATTGCCGAAGATGAAGATCCGCCTCGGGCTTTCGCTCGCCGTGCTGCTGGTTTCGGGCGGGTTCGCCAGCGCGGCCGACGCCGTTTTTCCCAAGGGGACGCTGGTGGGTCTGGTACCTCCCGACGGCATGGTGGAAAGCACGACCTTCTCCGGCTTCGAGGACCGCAGCAAGGCGGCCTCCCTGCTCATCATCGAAATGCCGCCGCAGGCCTATCCCCAGATCGAGTCCGGCTTCACCGACGCGGCGCTCGCAACCAAGGGCATCACGGTGGAAAGCCGCGGCCCGCTGGTGGCGGACCCCAAGAGCCTTCCCGAATCCTCGCCTCTGCGCGACGCGCAGACCCTTCTCGTGGTGGGCAAGCAGAGCGCCGGGCCGGTGACCGCGAAGAAATGGATCCTGCTGGCCGGTACTGCGAAAGGCACGGCCCTCGTGACGGTGCAGCTTCCGGAGGCCAATGCGGGCGATCTTTCCGACGAGGCCGTGCGCAAGAGCCTGATGACGCTCGCTTTCCGCGCGCCCCCCTCGACGCAGGAACAATTGGCCGGACTGCCGTTCAAGCTCGGCGACCTTGCGGGATTCCGCGTGGTGAAGGTCATCGGCAACACAGCCGTGGTGCTCACCGAAGGCGATAAGGACGTGGTGGAAAGCGCCAGCCAGCCGATTTTCGTAGTCGGCGTTTCCCCCGGCACGCCGCGCGAGGACGACCGCGGGCAGTTCGCCCTGCGGTCCCTCTCCTCCGTGCCGGCGGTGCGCGACATGCATATCGATCGGGCGGAACCGCTGCGCATCGGCGGCCAGCCCGGCTTCGAGATCATTGCGACCGCCAAGGATGCCACATCGGGCGCGGACGTGAAGGTGATCCAATGGCTGCGGTTCGGCTCGAACGCGCATATCCGCATGATCACGGTGGTGAAGGCGGACGCCTTCCAGGACACCTACACGCGCGTGCGCGCCATCCGGGACGGGCTGGACACCAATTGACCCTCGGGGCATTTGGCGCCCCGGCGAAAAGCCGTCGCTGCCTTCGCCGCGACGGCTTTTCAATCCATCAACGCGTTCGAAGCTCAGGCCGCCTCAGTTGGCGGAACCGTTCTCCGCCTTTGCCTCACCGGGCGCCGCCTTCGGACCGCCGCGCGAAACGCCGACCATGGCGGGACGCAGGACGCGGTCGCCGATCACATAGCCGGACTGCACCACCTGCACCACGGTGCCATTGGGCACGCTCGCGTCCGGCACTTCGAACATCGCCTGGTGGAGATTGGGGTCGAATTTCTCGCCCACCGGCTCGACCTTGCGGATGCCGTGCTTTTCCAGGCCCTTTTGGAGGCTGCGTTCGGTCAGTTCCAGGCCGTCCAGCAGCGCCTTGAAAGCGCCTTCGGCCTTTTCCTTGGCTTCCGCCTCAACCGCTCCGAGCGCGCGGGCGAGATCATCGGCGACGTTCAATACGTCACGCGCGAAGGAGGCGATGCCATAGGTCTTGGCGTCCGCCACTTCCTTTTCGGCCCGGCGGCGGATGTTCTCCGCTTCCGCGTAGGCGCGCAGGAACTTATCCTTCAAATTCGCGACCTCGCCTTCCAGCCGCTGCTTCTCCGCCTGGAGTCCACCGCCCTCCCCCACCTCGGCGAGCGCTTCCATCTCTGCGCCCTCGGGGTCGGAGTTCAGGTCGGTATGGGGCTTCGCGTCGTTCGCGCCACCCTGATCGCTCATGCCCATGTCCTCGTCGCTAACAAACACCGCCCCACGGGCAGGTGCATTGATTTCGCCCCGCATATCGGGGGCATGGCGGGAAAAATCAAGCCGCGTCGGCCCCTGGGGCCCCCAGAACACGACTCACGACCCGCGCGGTGAAGTCCACCATGGGCACGATGCGCCCATAATTGAGCCGCGTGGGGCCGATCACCCCAAGCACGCCCAGCACGCGGCCCTGGCTGTCATGATAGGGCGCGACGATGGTGGAGGAGCCGGAGAGCGAGAACAATTTATTCTCGGACCCGATGAAAATGCGCAGCGACTGTGCATCCTCCGCCCGACCGAGCAGATCCACCACGTCGCGCTTCGATTCCAGATCGTCGAACAGCAGGCGGATGCGTTCGAGGTCCTCCAGCGCATGGAGATCCTCCAGGAGTTTCGCCTGTCCCCGCACGATCAGCTTGCGCTCGGCCGGCCCATCGCCGGACCATGATGCGAGGCCGGCCTCGACCACTCGCGCAGTGAGGGCATCCAATTGCTGGCGCAGGTCGCTCAGCAGGTTTTCCATCTCGGCCCGCGCCTCGGCGAGCGTGCGGCCGCGAATATGGGCGTTGAGGAAATTCGTCGCCTCCGTGAGGGCGGACGCCGGCAGGCCCATGGGCAGCGGCACCGCCCGGTTCTCCACCTGTCCATCCTCGGACACCAGGATCACCAAGGCGCGGTTCGCGTCCAGCGGCACGAATTCCACATGCTTCAGGCGCGGGTCGGTCTTGATGGTCGTGACCACGCCCGCGCCGCGCGAGAGGCCGGAGAGCAGGGCCGAGGCCTCGCGCAGCACGCCGTCCACCGTATAGCCCTTGGCGGCGGCAGCGACCTGGGACTCGATGTTGCGCCGGTCGCCCTCGCTCACATCGCCGATTTCCATCAGCGCATCGACGAAGAAGCGCAGTCCGCGCTCTGTCGGCAGGCGGCCGGCACTGGTGTGCGGCGCATAGATCAGCCCCGCCGCCTCCAGATCCGCCATCACATTGCGCACGGAGGCGGGCGACAGCGACATGGGGATGAGGCGGGCGATGTTGCGCGAGCCCACCGGCTCGCCCGTGGCGAGATAGCTCTCCACGATCTGGCGGAAAATCTCGCGCGAGCGCTCGTCGATCTGGCCGAGGGCCGCTGAAAAGGGAGGAATGATGGGATCGATAGGCAAGGCCTCACTCCGGCACACACGGGCAGGACAGCTTCAGCGGGAAGTCGGGGGGACGACCGGGAATCCATCCTTCTGTGGTTCAAGCTCTCATCATACCACGCCCCTTGCCCCCGCGCGCGCCCGCCCCTAAAACGGCGACCTGTTTCACAATGGATTGGATAGATTATGCGCCCGAGCCGCCGCGCGAGCGACGAGATGCGAGCCGTTTCCTTCGAGCGCAACGTTCTGCGCCATGCCGAGGGCTCTTGCCTCGTCAAGTTCGGCGACACCCATGTGCTGGTGGCGGCGACCCTGGAAGAGCGCCTGCCGCCGTGGCTCAAGGGCCAGGGCCGGGGCTGGGTGACGGCGGAATATTCCATGCTGCCCCGCGCCACGCTGGAGCGCACCCGGCGTGAATCCACCACCGGAAAGCAATCCGGCCGCACCCAGGAGATCCAGCGGCTGATCGGCCGCTCCCTGCGTTCGGTCACCGACCTCGTCGGCCTTGGCGAGCGCCAGATCACGCTCGATTGCGACGTGCTCCAGGCGGACGGCGGCACCCGCACCGCCGCCATCACCGGCGCCTGGATCGCCCTGCATGACTGCATGAGCTGGATGTATTCGCGCTCCATGCTGAAGACCATTCCCCTGCGCGAGCACGTCGCGGCGGTCTCCTGCGGCATTTTCGAAGGCACCCCGGTGCTCGATCTCGATTATCCCGAGGACAGCAAGGCGGAGACCGACGCCAATTTCGTCATGACCGGCTCCGGCGGCATCGTCGAGATCCAGGGCACGGCGGAAAAGACCCCGTTCACGGAAGCGGAGTTCCTGCAATTGCTCTCGCTCGCGCGCACCGGCATCAACCAGCTGGTGGATTTGCAGAAGCAGGCGGTGGCCTAATGTCCCATCGCCGGCTCGAAGGGCGGCTGGTGGTCGCCACGCACAACAAGGGCAAGCTGATCGAGATGCGCATGCTGCTCGAACCCTATGGGGTGGAAGCGGTATCCGCCGGCGAATTGAACCTGCCAGAGCCCGACGAGACCGGCACCACCTTCGCCGCCAATGCCCGACTGAAAGCGGTCGCGGCGGCGACGGCGGCGCAATTGCCGGCGTTTGCCGATGACAGCGGGCTGGTGATCGACGCGCTCGGCGGCCAGCCCGGCATCCACACCGCTCGCTGGGCGGGCCCGGAGCGCGATTTCGAAAAGGCGATGGAAACCATCCAGTCGCTGCTGGTGGCGCGTGGCGCCACCGATCCGGATTCGCGCACCGCCCGCTTCGTCTCCGCCCTGTGCCTGGCTTGGCCGGACGGCCATGTGGAGGAATTCGAGGGGGTGGTGGAGGGGGAACTGGTGTGGCCGACCCGCGGCGCCAAGGGGTTCGGCTATGATCCCATGTTCGTGCCCGAGGGCCACACCCGCACGTTCGCGGAAATGAGCGCGGAGGAGAAGCATTCCATGCCGCCGCTGGGCTTCGGCCTCTCCCATCGCGCTCGCGCCTTCCGCCAATTGGCGCAGGCCTGCCTGGAGGCATGACCACGACGCACACTCTTCCGCCTGCCCCCGCGCCGAACGGTCCGGGCCCTCTCCCGCTTGCGGGGGAGGGGGGTGACCGCGTCGCCGGAGAAGATACCGCGGGCGGTTTCGGCGTTTATGTGCATTGGCCCTTCTGCCTCGCCAAATGCCCCTATTGCGACTTCAACAGCCATGTGCGGCACGCGCCGCCGGACCAGGCGCGCTTCATCGCCGCTTTCCGGCAAGAGATCGCTCATATGCGCGCCCTCACGGGGCCGCGCGAAGCGGGCACGGTGTTTTTCGGCGGCGGCACGCCCTCGCTCATGGCGCCAGGCACCGTCGCGGCGATCCTGGAGGCGGTGAACGCGGCGTGGCCGCTCGCCGCCGATGCCGAGATCACGCTGGAGGCCAATCCCACGAGCGTGGAAGCCGAGCGGTTTCGCGGCTATCGCACGGCGGGGGTCAACCGGGTCTCACTCGGCGTCCAGGCACTGGACGATGCCGAGCTGAAAGCGCTCGGCCGCATGCATTCGGTGGACGAGGCGCTGGCGGCGGTGGCGATCGCGCGCCATGCGTTCGAGCGCGTGTCTTTCGACCTCATCTATGCCCGCCCGCGCCAGACGCCGCAGGATTGGGCGCGCGAGCTGAAGCGCGCCATCGCGGAGGGGTGCGAACATCTCTCGCTCTACCAGCTCACCATCGAGCCGGGCACCATGTTCGAGAAGCTGTATTCCGCCGGCAAGCTGCTGATCCCCGACGACGACCATGCCCGCGCGCTCTGGGATGTGACCCAGGAGATCACCACGCAAGCCGGCCTTCCGGCCTACGAGATTTCCAACCACGCCCGCCCCGGCGCCGAGGCGCGGCACAATCTCGTCTATTGGCGCTATGGCACCTATGCCGGCATCGGCCCCGGCGCCCATGGGCGGCTCGCGGTGGACGGAAGGCGCCGCGCCACCTTCACACAGAAACAGCCAGAGAAATGGCTCGAGCTGGTGGAGGCGAACGGCCACGGCATCGTCTCGGACGAGAGCCTGGAACCCGCCGAGCAGGCGGACGAACTGCTTCTCATGGGGCTACGGCTCGCCGAAGGCGTTGATCTTGCCCGGCACGCAAAACTCGCAGGGAAGGCCATTACTGAAAGCCGCATCGCCGAGCTGGAGCAGGACGGCCTGGTGCGGCGCGCCGGTAACCGTCTGGCCGCCACCGCGCGGGGGTTCCCGGTGCTGAACGCAGTCATCGCGGCGCTGGCATCCTGAGGCTGCGCCGCGCAGGCACGCGCGGCCCTGGCGAAAGACGTACCCCGGCATAGAAGACGAGTGGCCCTGCCGCCTATTTCGGGAAGGCGTCCTCGGGAATTTCGAAGTCGCCCTCCGCCTTTAGCCCGGCTTTCTCGAAGAAGCCGGAGCCGAACCCGCCGACGATATGATCGCGGCAGACCATGGTCACGCTCGGCTGGCCGCTCTGCTCCGCCACGACGCCCGAGACTTCGGCCGTGCCGCCCTTGGGGTTCCACTTTCCGATGGCGTTGAAGAGCGTGTAGCGGATCGCCTGATCCTGGAACCGCAGCCATGCCCCGCCGCCGCCCGCAAACATGAGCGTGCCGACGGTGAAGGCGTCGGCGGGCTTCGTGCCGGGTGCCGGATAGCTCGTCAACACCCGGTCCAGATGGCCGAAGCGATATTGCAGAAAGCCGCGGCCGTGGCCGATGTCCTTGGAGGCGCAGAGCGAAAGCGTGTGGCTGCCGAGATCGCACGAAAACACGATCGTCTCGTCCGTCCTGCAATAGGTGCCATCCTTGCCCGCGCTGGCGGGCGAGGAAAAGGACACGACGATCGCCAATGCGCAGGTCGCTGCAGGCGGGAGGGCACGGTGAAAGGGCATGACACGACCCCGAGCTGCGATGGGCGACAAAGGCGCATGCGCCCTATCATGCCTTATATGAAGGCCCTTTGGCAGCGCCCCTCACCGCTCGCTGCGGGCGATCACGTCCATCAGCTCGGCCACCTTCTTGCGCTGCTCGTCCGCATCGCCGGAGCGGATTGCGTGCTCGACGCAATGGGCCACGTGATCGCGCAGCACTTCTTCTTCCGCCCGCCGCAGGGCCGCGCGCACGGCGGAGATCTGGGTGATGAGGTCGATGCAATAGCGATCCTCCTCCACCATGCGGGAAATGCCGCGCACTTGCCCCTCGATGCGGTTGAGGCGCTTCAGGACGGAGGATTTTGCCGGGTCACGCATGCTTGCCATATACCCCTGGTGGGTATAAATAACAAGTCAAGCATACCCCCCAGGGGTTCACGCGCGAACAATTCGCATCTTTCTGAGCGAGCGCAAAGACCCGCGCACGCAAAGGCGTAATGAGGCGATCATGGCACACGATCCGCACGCCCCCTCCTCCCCGACGCCTCCGGTCAACGCTCCGGATGCGACCTGCTGCGGCGGCCCCGCGCCGCTCGACGCGCCAAAAGGCCCGGCCACCGCAGCCTGCTGCGGCTCGGGCAAGGAAAAGGGCGGGGGGGGAGGCACGCACATGCCTACCCATGCCCATGCCGCCCATGCTCACGCGGCGCACGATCACCATCACGCCGACCATGCCGCGCATACCGGACACGATCATTCCGCCTGCACCCATGCCCACATGGCCAAGGACCCGGTTTGCGGCATGGATGTGGACCCCCACACCGCCAAGCATCGCACCGATCACAATGGCCAGCCCTTCTATTTCTGCTGCGCCGGCTGCAAGGCCAAGTTCGAGGCGGATCCCGACCGCTATCTCGCCGGCAAGGCCACGCCCGCCGCGCCGGTGCCGGAGGGCACGGTGTTCACCTGCCCGATGCATCCGGAAATCCGCCAGATCGGCCCCGGCTCCTGCCCCATCTGCGGCATGGCGCTGGAACCGGAGCTGGTGAGCCTCGACGACGGACCCAACGCTGAACTCGTTGATATGTCTCGTCGTTTCTGGATCGGCCTGGCGCTGACGGTGCCGGTGTTCGCGCTGGAAATGGGCCAGCACCTGTTCGGCCTGCACCTGCTGCCGCAGCAGATGTCCAACTATATCCAGCTCGTCCTGGCCACTCCGGTGGTGCTGTGGACCGGCCTGCCCTTCTTCGAGCGCGGCGCCGCCTCGGTGCGGAGCGGGCATCTCAATATGTTCACGCTGATCGCCCTCGGCACCGGCGTGGCGTTTCTCTACAGCCTGGTCGGCACTTTCGCGCCGGGCCTGTTTCCCCATGCGTTTCAAACACATGACGGCGCGGTTCCGGTCTATTTCGAGGCCGCTGCGGTCATCACGGTGCTGGTGCTGCTCGGGCAGGTGCTGGAATTGCGGGCGCGCGACCAGACCTCCGGCGCCATCAAGGCCCTGCTCGGCCTCGCCCCCAAAACCGCGCGCCGCCTCAATGCGGACGGCACGGAAGAGGATGTGGCGCTTGATCTGGTCCACCCCGGCGACCGCCTGCGGGTGCGCCCCGGCGAGAAGGTCCCGGTGGACGGCAAAGTAGACGAAGGCCGCAGCAGTCTGGATGAATCCCTGATTACGGGCGAATCTCTGCCGATTTCCAAAGAAATTGGCGACCCCGTCATCGCCGGCACGCTGAACATCAGTGGCGGTATCGTGATGCGGGCCGAAAAGGTCGGGCGCGAGACCCTGCTCGCCCAGATCGTGCAGATGGTCGCGCAGGCCCAGCGCTCGCGTGCGCCGATCCAGCGCCTGGCCGATCAGGTCTCCGGCTGGTTCGTGCCGGCGGTCATCGCCGCCGCTCTCGTCGCCTTCGCCGTGTGGATGGCCGTGGGCCCGGAACCGCGCTTCACCTTCGCCCTCATGGCCGCCGTGTCGGTGTTGATCATCGCCTGCCCCTGCGCGCTGGGGCTCGCCACGCCCATGTCCATCATGGTGGGCGTCGGCCGGGGCGCCCAGGCGGGCATCCTCATCAAGAGCGCGGAAGCGCTCGAGCGGCTGGAGAAGGTCGACACCCTGGTGGCCGACAAGACCGGCACCCTCACGGAGGGCAAGCCTAAGCTCACCGCGGTGTGCGCCCTCGGCCGGTCGGAAGACGACGTGCTGCGCCTTGCCGCCAGCCTGGAGCGGCCGAGCGAGCATCCGCTGGCCGCCGCCATCGTTGCCGGCGCCGCCGCGCGCGGCCTCGCGCTGAGCGAACCGGCCGGCTTCGACAGCCCGGTGGGCAAGGGCGTGATCGGCACCGTGGACGGCAAAACCGTGCTGGTGGGCCATTCCGCCTTCCTGAGCGAGCATGGCGTTGCGGCCGATGCGCTGGCCGCCGAGGCCGAGGCCTTGCGCCGCGAGGGGGCGAGCGTGGTGTTCGTCGCCGCCGACGGGGCCGCCATCGGCCTGATCGCGGTCGCCGATCCTATCAAGGCGAGCACGCCTGCGGCGCTCGCGGCCCTGAAGGCGGACGGCATCCGCGTCATCATGCTCACGGGCGACAATCGCGCCACCGCCCTGGCGGTCGCCGAAACGCTGGGCATCACAGAGGTGGAAGCCGAGGTGCTGCCCAAGGACAAGGCGGCCCTCATCGCCCGGCTGCGCGCCGAGGGGCGGGTGGTCGCCATGGCCGGCGACGGCGTGAACGACGCCCCCGCGCTCGCGGCGGCAGATGTGGGCATCGCCATGGGCACGGGCACCGATGTGGCCATGGAGAGCGCGGGCGTCACCCTGCTGAAGGGCGATCTCGCGGGCATCGCCCACGCCCGCTCGCTCTCGCGGGCGACCATGGCGAACATCCGCCGCAACCTGTTCTTCGCCTTCTTCTACAATGCGGCGGGCGTGCCGATCGCGGCGGGCGTGCTCTATCCGGTGCTCGGCCTGCTGCTCTCGCCCATGGTGGCAGCGGCGGCGATGGCGCTGTCTTCGGTGAGCGTCATCGGCAACGCCCTGCTCCTGCGCCGCTGGCATCCGCGCTAGGACGCTATGCGGGACGTGCGCACCACGGACCGGGATTGAAGGCGGCCCCGGCGCATTCCATTGTGGGGGTACGAGGGGAAGCGGCCGCATGGTGGGAGCGGGGTCTGAGGACGAAACAGATCTGGCGGACCCGGTCCCGGGCGTCGCGGAGCGGCTGCGCGCCGGCGGCCGTCGCGCGGGGCGCATGCTTCACGCCGCCGGCAAGGCGGCGCTCGGGCTCGTTCTGCCGCCCACCTGCGTCTCCTGCGGAACGATCGTCCACGAGGCGGAAGGCCTGTGCGGTGGCTGCTGGCGGCGCCTCGCCTTCGTGGAGCGGCCCTATTGCGAGCGGCTCGGCATTCCCTTCGCCTATGAGCAGCAGCAGAGCGACGACGCGCCGCGCCTGTCCCTCGAAGCCGTGACCGACCCGCCGGCCTTCGACCGGGCGCGCGCGGCGGTGCTGTTCGGCCCGGTCTCGCGCGATCTCGTGCACGGGCTGAAATATGGCGATCGGCTCGACATGGCCGCGCCCATGGCCCGCCTCATGACCCGCGCGGCCGGCGAACTTCTGCGCGAGGCGGACCTGATCGTCCCGGTCCCGCTTCATCCCCTGCGGCTATGGCGGCGCCGCTTCAACCAGGCCGCCCTGCTGGCCCGGCGCATCTCCAAGGCCAGCGGGGTGCCGTGCCGCGCCGACGTGCTGGCCCGCACCCGCGCCACCCCTTCGCAGGTATCTTTCAACCGTGCCGAGCGGCACGCGAATGTTGCCGGGGCATTCCGCGTCCCCGATTCGCGCACCCACCACGTGGCCGGCCGCCGCATCGTGATTGTGGACGATGTCCTCACAACCGGCGCGACACTCGACGCCTGCGCGCGAGCCTTGAGGTCCGCAAAGGCCGTTCATATCGACGCTGTGACTTTCGCCAGGGTTGTCGAAGCCGGCTGAAGAGCCTTATTATGCAACAATTCCGTGACGGCGATTTGGTCCGTCGCGCAGAGGGCTGCATGAAAACCATCGAAATCTACACCAAGAGCTGGTGCCCCTATTGCCATGCCGCAAAGGAGTTGCTGCGCCGAAAAGGGCTGACCTTCACCGAGATCGATGTGACCACGGACCCCGCCGGCCAGGAAGAAATGTCCCGGCGCGCGGGCGGGCGCACCAGCGTTCCGCAGATCTTCATCGGCGAGACCCATGTCGGCGGCTGCGACGATCTCTATGCCCTCGAGAGCGCGGGCGAGCTCGACACCCTGATCGCGGCCTGAGCCGCACGATGCGCGGTCCTGTCCGCTCCGGCGGACCGACCCCGCCTTTATCCCTCGCGCGGGACATGACGAGCCTCTACACTTGTCCCCTCAGAACGCATCACCCCATATTCCCGTTGCGCGCCGCGAGCCGATGACATGAGTGATATCCAGAAGACTGAAACCCTGCGCGTGGGCCTGGTCCAGTTGCGCTCCGGGCGCGAGGTCGCCGCCAATATCGAGACCGCGAGCGCGCTCATCCGCGAGGCCGCGCTGGCCGGCGCCCAATATGTGCAGACGCCGGAAACCACCAATCTCATGGAGCTGGACCGCACGCTCCTGTTCGACAAGCTGCGCGAGGAGGAGGCGGACCCTGCCCTCGCCGCGTTCCGCGATCTGGCGCGCGAACTCAAGATCCACCTGCACGTGGGCTCGCTGGCGCTGAAAATCTCCGAGCAGCGCGCCGTCAACCGCGGCTTCCTGATCGCCCCGGACGGGGAAATCGCCGCCCGCTACGACAAGATCCACATGTTCGACGTGGATCTCGGCAATGGCGAGAGCTATCGCGAATCCAATTCCTACAAGCCCGGCGAGCGCGCCGTGACGGCGTCCGTCTCGGGGGTGAAGATCGGCCTCACCATCTGCTACGACCTGCGCTTTCCCCCGCTCTACCGGGCGCTGGCGGAAAACGGCGCGGACGTGCTGACCGTGCCGGCCGCCTTCACCCGCCCCACCGGGGAAGCCCATTGGCATGTGCTGCTGCGCGCCCGCGCCATCGAGAACGGCGCCTATGTGCTCGCCGCCGCCCAGGGCGGGCGCCATGAGAACGGCCGCGAGACCTATGGCCATTCGCTGATCGTCGACCCGTGGGGCCGGGTGATCGCCGAGGGCGGCACCGACCCCGGCGTGATCCTGGCGGAACTCGACTTGAAGGAGGTCGCAGCGGCCCGCCGGCGCATCCCCTCCCTGCAGCACGGCCGCCGGTTCGAGGTGGCGGACAGCGGCCAGGGCGGCCATCTCCATCTGGTCGGGGCCGCGACGTGATCCGCTACACGCTCAGGTGCGAACAGGGCCACGATTTCGAAAGCTGGTTCCCCTCTTCCGAAAGCTTCGAGGCCCAGCGCGGACGCGGCCTGGTGTCGTGCCCGAATTGCGGCAGCGTGCGCGTGGAAAAGGCCATCATGGCGCCCTCGGTGGCCCGCACGGACCGCGCGCCCGCTGCGGCGACGCCCGATTCCGACACCGCCGCAGCACCCGCGCAGGCGCCGGCGAACCCGGTGGCCCTCATGGGCCAGCAGGAGCGCGAGTTCCACCGCCTGTTGCGCGAATTGCGCGACCATGTCACCCGCAATGCCGATTATGTCGGAGAGGATTTCGCCGACCTCGCGCGCAAGATGCACGGCGGTGAGATCGAGCATCGCTCGATCTATGGCGAGGCCAGCGCGGACGAGGTGAAGGCCCTGCGGGAGGAGGAGGTGGAGGTGTTCCCCTTGCCGGTCCTGCCGGAAGACCGGAACTGACGCGCGGCGCGCCCTAGCCCGCCGGCCCGGCGACGATGAAATAATTCACGTCCGTATCCGCCGAAAGCGCCCATGTGCCGCGCAGCGGATCGAAGCTGAGGCCCGCCAGCTCGCGCACCTCGAAGCCGCCGGCCGCCAGTGTCGCCTCGAACTCGCCGGGCGTCACGAACTTTTCCCAGCGATGGGTGCCGCGCGGCAGCCACCGCAGCACATATTCCGCGCCGACGATGGCGAGCGCGAAGCTCTTGCCCGTGCGGTTCAGCGTCGAGCCGATGAACAGGCCGTTCGGCTGCACCATCTCCACCGCGCGCCGCACGAACAGGCCCACGTCCGCCACATGCTCCACCACCTCCAGCGCCATCACCACGTCGAACCGCTCGCCCGCGTCCGCCAGTTCCTCGGCGGTGGCGGCGCGATAGTCGATGGCGAGGTCGGAGCGCGCGGCATGGAGGCTGGCGATCTCCACATTGCCGGCGGAGGGGTCGATGCCCACCATATCCGCCCCCATGCGCGCCATGGGCTCGCTGATGAGCCCGCCGCCGCAGCCGATGTCGAGAATCTTCAGGCCCTTGAGCGGCCGCAGGCTGCGCGGGTCATGGCCGAAATGGCGCACGATGACGTCGCGCAGGAAGGCAAGGCGCGCGGGATTGATGGCGTGGAGCGGCGCCATCTTGCCCTTGGGATCCCACCATTCCTCGCCCAGCGCCTCGAAGCGGGCAACCTCTGCGGGATCGATGGTCAGGTTCGGCTGGGTCATGGGATATCGCCTTTTCAGGAGCCGAACTTACACCATTTCCGGCGGGGCCTCAGCCCCGCACCATGCCCACGATGTCCTTCACGTCGCGGATCGTCTGGTCGGCGATCACCCGCGCGCGGCCCGCGCCTTCCGTGAGGATGGCGTCGATGGCGCTGGTATCGGCCATCAGGCGCTGCATCTCCCCGGCGATGGGACCGAGCTTGTCCACCGCGAGATCCACCAGCGCCGCCTTGAAGGCCGAGAACTGGCTGCCGCCATATTCGTCCAGCACGCCTTGCTTGGTGCCGTCGGCGAGCGCGGCATAGATGCCCACCAGATTGTCCGCCTCGGGCCGCGCCTTGAGCCCGGCTTCCTCGGAGGGCAGCGGCTCGGGATCGGTCTTCGCCTTGCGCACCTTGCCGGCGATGGCGTCCTTGTCGTCGGTCAGATTGATGCGCGAGAAGTCCGAGGGATCGGACTTGGACATCTTCTTGGAGCCGTCGCGCAGGCTCATCACGCGCGTGGCGGGGCCGGCGATGAGCGGCTCGGTGAGCGGGAAATAGCCCTCGCCATGGCCGTTGGCGGCGATGGAGGGGCCGAAATCAACGTTGAACTTCTGCGCGATATCGCGGGTGAGCTCCAGATGCTGCTTCTGGTCCTCCCCCACCGGCACGTGGGTGGCCTTGTAGAGCAGGATATCGGCGGCCATCAGGTCGGGATAGGCGAACAGGCCCACGGACACGTTCTCGCGGTCCTTGCCGGCCTTTTCCTTGAACTGCGTCATGCGGTTCAGCCAGCCCATGCGGGCGACGCAATTGAAGATCCAGGCCAGTTCCGCATGGCCGGACACCTGGCTCTGGTTGAACACCACATGGCGCTTGGGATCGATGCCGCAGGCGATGAAGGCGGCGGTGACCTCGCGCGTATGGCGCTTCAGCTCTTCCGGGTCCTGCCACACGGTGATGGCGTGCAGATCGACCACGCAATAGATGCAGTCGTGGCTCTCCTGCAGGGCGACGAAGCGCTTGATGGCGCCGAGATAATTGCCCAGATGCAGGTTGCCGGTGGGCTGCACACCGGAAAAGACGCGTTCCGCGACCGCCGCCATGGCGACCTCCCGAAGACCGGCGTGCCAAGGCACCGCCGTCAGACATGACAGCGCAGCGGCCGGACGGTCGCGCGCGAAGACGAAGCGCGCCTCATGCCACCCGCCGCCGCGCCGCGCAAGCTGCCCGCGCGGCTGCGGCCGCGCGGCGTGGGAAAAGGCGCCTCAGCGGGGCGGATTTGCCGCGTCGATGAAGGCGCCGATGGCCGCCTGCGTCGCCGCGTCCCACAAGAGGGGCGCGTGGCCCTCGTCCGCCACGGTGTGGACGGTGAGGCCGGGATGGCGCGTGGCCATCTGCGCCACCGTATCGGCGCTCAGGATATCGGACAGCGCGCCGCGCACCACCATGACCGGAATATCCTTCATGGCCTCGAACCCCGGCCACATGTCCGGCAGTTCGGCATTGGGATCGAACGCCTTGAAGGCGACGGCCAGCGCCGGGTCGTAAGCGAGGGCCGGCATGCCGGCATCGTCGCGATAGATCTGCCGGGCGAAGCGCTCCCATCCGGCATCGTCGAGACTCGGGAACAGGAAGCCTTGGCTGGCCTTGAGGCGCGCGACGGCGGAGGGCCAGTCGGTGAAGGTCGGCACCCCCACATAGCCGGAGATCCGGGCAAGGCCGGCCTTCTCGATCACCGGGCCAATGTCGTTCATCACCGCCGCCGCCATCAGGTCGGGGCGCAGCTGGGAAAGCACCATCATCACCAGCCCGCCGCGCGAGGTGCCGACGAAGACAGCGCGGGAAATATCGAGGCTGGCGAGGGCGGCGATCGTGTCCATCGCCTCCTGGAGCGGAGTATAGGTGGCGACGGGCCCGAAGGCGGAGCCGCCCCGGCCGCGGAAATCCAGCCCCACGACGCGCCGCCCGCGCGCCACCAGCGCCCCGGCCAAGGCTTCGAAATCGCGCGAATTGCGCGTCACGCCCGGCAGGCAGACCACCGGAAGACCCTCGCCCGCCGTGCCCCAGTCGCGGCCGAACAAGGCCAGCCCGTCGGCGGTGGCATAGGCAAAGAAGCGGCCGGGCGGGACGGGAGAGGGGGCGGTCTCGGCGGCGGGAACAGGCTCAACCATGAATGCACTCCTTCGGGCTCGGAACACCTAAGGCCATTCGGACGAAGGTTGAAAGACGGCTCAGGCGGCGCAGGCCACGCAGCGCCGCACCAGCAGCGCGACCGCGCCATAGCTGAGCATCCCCGCCCCCACCAGCACCACGAGCCGCCCCAAGGCGGCGAGGCTGCCCGCGCCGGGATGCGGCCAGACATGCGCGAGGCCGCCGACCACCAGCGCCATCAGCACGCACCCGCCGGCAAGCCCGGCCACGGCGCGGGCGAGCGCGCCATCCACATGCAGATGGCCGGCGCGCGCCAGCAGGGTGCCGATGGTCAGCGCGCTCAGCACCGAAGAGACCGCAACCCCGCTCGCCGCGCCCGCCGGGCCGAAAGCGGCGCCGAGGCCGATGCAGGCGAGCGCGCAGGCGAGCAGCGAGGCGAGGCCCACCCGCTCCACGGTCCCGGTCATGCCATGGGTCAACGCGGTGGCCGAGAGCACCCGCTCCAGCCCCTGCGCCGGCAGGGAGAAGGCGAGCGCCGCCAGCAACAGCGCCGTGAGGCGCGCGTCTTCCGCATCGAAGCTGCCGCGCTGGTAGAGCACGGCAACGATGGGCTCCGCCAGCACGGCGAGCCCGGTGCCCGCCGGCAAGGCGAGCGCGAGGGCGGCAAGGCTCGCGCCGCTGGCATGGCGCCCCCTGCCCCCGCCCCCCGCCGCCAGCAGCGGCACCAGCACCGCCCCGGCGCTGGCGCCGACGAGGCCGAGCGGCAGGTCCACGAGGCGCTGGGCATAATTCAGCGCCGCCACCGCGCCCGGCAAAGCGGAGACCGTCGCCGCCGCGATCAGCAGGCGGAATTGGGAGAGGCCAGCGAACAGCAGCGCGGGCGCGCAGGCCCGCAGCACGGAACGGGCGCCGCGCCAGTCCGGCGGATGTCCCGCCCCCGCGGGCGCCCCCGGCGCGCCGCGGCTCGCGACCATCATCAGCAGCAATTGGGCGATTCCGGCGGCGACCTGGGCCATGGCCACCAGCACCGCCGCCGTGCCTGTCGCCATGTCGGTGGCGAGGACGAGATAGAGGATCACGCAGAGCACCACGGCATTGGCGAGCCCCGGCGCAAGCGCCGGCAAAAACACCCGCTGGCCCGCGTTCGCGATGCCGCCGAACACCGCCGCCCCGGCCGCCAGAGGCAGATAGAGCAGCGCGATGCGCCCGCAGGCGATCGCGAGGTCCGCCCGCTCGCCGCCGAGTACGAAGCCGGGCGCCAGCAGCGCGATCAGCGCCGGCATGAACAACGCGCCGAGCCCGGCCAGCACCAGGAGCAGCATCACCAGAAGAATCAGCACCGCGCGCGAGAGCGCCGCCCCCGCCGCATCCCCGCCCCGCGCCCGCGCCGCCGCGAGGCCGGGCAGGAAGGCCGCGTTGAACGCGCCTTCCGCCAAAAGCCGGCGCGCCAGCAGCGGCAGGGAGAGCGCGGCCATGAGCGCGTCCGCCGCCGGCCCCGCGCCCAGCACGGCGGCCGTGCCGGCATCGCGGGCAAAGCCCATCACCCGCGAACCGAGCGTCGCGGCCGTGACGGTGGAGGTGCGAGCAAGCAGGGACATGGGGCATCCAGGACAAAGGGCGGAAGCGGCGGCCGCACGCGACACCGGCGCACGGACCGGGCCGCACCTGTGCTCCTCATGCGCGATCCCACGGCGGAAGGAAAGCGGGAGGATGCGCCGGCCGCGCCCCTCTCAGGAGGGCGACTGCTCCAGCATGGCGCGGATGCGCGCGGCCAGATGTTCGACCGCGAACGGCTTGGTCACCATCGTCATCTCCGGTTCCATAAACCCGCCCGCGATGGCGGCGGTCTCCGCATATCCGGTCATGAACAGCACTTTCAGATCGCGCCGCTTCTCGCGCGCGGCATCCACCATCTGCCGGCCGTTGAGGCGCGGCAGGCCGATATCGGTGATGACCAGGTCGATCCCGGGCTCGGACATCAGCAGGTCGAGACCGGCCTGGCCGTCCTCCGCCGCGATGGCCACATGCCCGAGTTCGCGCAGCACTTCGAGGATCAGGCCGCGCACCACCTGGTCGTCCTCCACCACCAGCACTACGCCGGAGGTTCCGTGCGGCTCGCGCGCGTCCGGCTCGGGCGGGCCGGAGGCGTCGCAATCCGCCGCCCGATGGCGCGGCAGATAGAGCTTCACCGTCGTCCCGACCCCGACCTCGCTCTCGATCTGGCAATGCCCCTCCGACTGACGGGCGAAGCCGTAGATCATGGAGAGGCCGAGCCCGGTGCCCTGGCCGATGGGCTTGGTGGTGAAGAACGGATCGAACGCCCGCCCGATCACGTCGGGCGCCATTCCGGTGCCGGTGTCGGTCACGCTGAGGCAGACATATTGCCCCGCCTTCACCCCCGGCGCGCGGGCGACCTCCCCGCTGTCCAGTTGCGCGTTGCGGGTCTCGAGCGTCAGCCGGCCGCCGTCGGGCATGGCGTCGCGGGCATTGATCACGAGGTTGAGGATCGCGTTTTCCAGCTGGTTGGCATCACACAGCGTCAGCCACAGGCCGTCCGCCAGCACCAGTTCCAGATGGATGCTCTCGCCCATGGTGCGCTGGAGCAGGTCCTCCATGGACACCACCAGCGGATTGATCTTCAGCGGCTTGGGATCGAGCGGCTGGCGACGCGAGAAGGCGAGCAGGCGGTGGGTGAGCGCGGCGGCGCGGTTGGCCGAGCCCATGGCATTGTCCACGAAGCGCTCCAGATCGGCGGTGCGGCCCTGCGCGACGCGGCGCTGGAGAATATCGAGCGAACCCGTGATGCCCTGGAGCAGATTGTTGAAATCGTGGGCGATGCCGCCGGTGAGCTGGCCCACCGCCTCCATCTTCTGCGACTGGCGCAACTGCTCCTCGGTGAGGCGCTGGTCGGTCATGTCGCGCCCGACGATGTAGAGCCGGCCGGTGTCGGCGGCGAGCGTCCAGGCCAGCACGCGATAGGTGCCGTCGCTGCGGCGGCAGCGATTCTCGAACCGGGGATTGGCCGGCGCCTCGCGCGAGCGGGCGAGCGCCGCCTGGGTCCCCGCCACATCCTCGGGGTGCACCAGATCCAGGAAGCCGTGGGTGAGCAGGTCGCTCTCGCTCCAGCCGAGCAGATCGCTCCAGGCGCCGTTCACCGCCTCCAGCCCGCCGTCCTCGCGGCACACCCCCATGAGATCACCGCTGAGCCGCCACAGCCGGTCGCGCTCGCGGGTCCGCTCGGCCACCTGCATTTCCAGGGATTCGTTGAGCTTGCGCAGCTCCACCTCGCGCTCGCGCAGCGCATCTTCCGCCCGCCGCTGCTCGGTGATGTCCTGCCCCTGCACGAAGATGCCGCCGACGGAGCCATCCGCATCCACCACCGGCTGGTAGATGAAGTCGAGAATATGCTCCTCGAGCGGCAGGTCCGGCGCGGCGCGCAGCATGACCGACAGCCCATGGGCGACGAAGGCCTCCCCGGTGCGGTACGCGCGGTCCAGCGCATCCAGGACCGAATGCCCGGCGAGTTCGGGAAACGCCTCCCGAACGGTCAGCCCTACCAGCGGTCGATCACCGGCGAGGCGCAGGTAGGCGGCATTCGCCAGTTCCACCAGATGGTCCGGCCCGCGCAGCACGGCGGTGAATGCGGGTGCCTGCTCGAATAGGGTCTGCAGGCGCTGGCGCTCGCGATGCAGCTTCTCATTGGCCTCCTGCACCGCCTCGGCGCGGTCGAACACTTCGCCTTCGATCAGCAGGGCCGGGCTGGACGCGGTGGCGCCGAGGCTGAGCCGCAGATTGTGCAGCTCCGTGACGTCCACCGTGTGCTGCACCACGTGGCGCACGCTGCCATCGGACCCGAACAGCGGGGTGTGGGTCGCGCTCCAATAGCGCATCTCCATCACCCCGTCGGGCCGCTGGATCGGATAGGGGATGAACGGCAGGTCGTCGCGCGTCTTGTTTCGGATCACCCGCTCGAGGGAGGCACGCAGCATCTGGTTGGAGGGGGACGCGGGATCGGTCGGAAACGCCTCGAACATGGAGAGGCCGAGAATATCTTCCCGCCGCCGCATGGTGACGCGCAGATAGGCTTCGTTCATGCCGACGATGACGAAGGCGGGCGTGAGAACCACATAGGGGTTGGGAACGGCGTTGAAGAGCGCCGCGAGGTCGGCGCCCTGCAGCCTCACGTTTGTGAACACCCGAGCCTCCTTCCCTCAGCGCGATGGCCTCCGGGCCGGCACGCCAGAAGGCAAGTTATCGTCCGCTTCGCCCCGCCTCAACCGGGCTTGGCGCCTTTCCTTCCGGCGGGACCGCCCCTGCCGCGCGGCGCCCGACCGGGTCGACTTCCTGAACGGCATGCGCCTCGGCAAGCTGATCGCCTGGGACGGGCCATCTGTTCCATCGTCGCGCTTGTCGGCGGGGGGCGGCTTGGTGTCTGATCCTGTTTTGCAGTGCGGCAGGCGCGCGACGCCGGGGCTGCGGGAGGGGCCGGCGATGAAGGTGGTGATTCTGGGGTCGGGCGTCATCGGTGTCACCCTCGCCTATTATCTGGCGGCCGCCGGCCACGAGGTGGAGGTGGTGGACCGCCAGTCCGGCCCCGCGCTCGAAACCAGCTATGCCAATGCCGGGGAGGTTTCGCCGGGCTATTCCGCGCCCTGGGCCGGGCCCGGCCTGCCGCTGAAAGCCATCAAATGGCTGATGATGAAGCACCGGCCCCTGGTGATCCGCCCGCGCCTCGACCCGGCCATGCTCGCCTTTGGCCTGCAGCTGCTGACCAATTGCACCCACGCGCGCTACGAGATCAACAAGGGGCGCATGCTGCGCCTCGCCGAATATAGCCGCGATTGCTTGATCGCCCTGCGCCAGCAGACCGGCATCGCCTATGACGCGCGCATGCAGGGCACGTTGCAGATGTTCCGCACCCAGGAACAGCTCGACCATGCGCACGAGGACATGGCGATCCTCGACCGCTTCAGCGTGCCCTATGAGCTGCTCGACCGCGCCGGCTGCATCGCCGCCGAGCCCGCGCTCGGGCGGGTGGCGGAGAAGATCGCCGGCGGGCTGCGCCTGCCGGGCGACGAGACCGGCGACTGCTACAAATTCACCAATGCCCTCGCCGCCCTGGCGGAAGAGAAGGGCGCGGTGTTCTCCTATGGCCGGGCGCTGCGCGCCATCGAACACGACGGCGCCAACATCACCGGCGTCCAGACCCAGGCCGGCACCATCCGGGGCGATATCTATGTGGTGGCGCTGGGCAGCTATTCCCCCAAGGCGGTGCGGCCGCTCGGCATCCGCCTGCCGATCTATCCGGTGAAGGGCTATTCGCTCACCGTGCCCATTTCGGACGCCGCCGGCGCGCCCGAATCCACGGTCATGGACGAGACCTACAAGGTGGCGGTGACCCGGCTCGGCGACCGCATCCGCATCGGCGGCACGGCGGAACTGGCGGGCTTCGACCTTTCGCTGCGCCATGCGCGCCGGGAAACGCTGGAGCACGTGGTCGGCGACCTGTTCCCGGACGGCGGCAATCCCAAGGCCGGCACCTTCTGGAGCGGCCTGCGCCCCATGACGCCGGATGGTCCCCCCATCCTCGGCCAGGCGAAATATCCCAACCTCTTCCTCGGCACCGGGCACGGCACGCTGGGCTGGACCATGGCGGCGGGCACCGGGCGCCTGCTGGCCGACCTGATCACCCGCCGCACGCCCGAGATCGACACCGAGGGATTGACGCTCGCCCGCTACGGATGAGCGTCAATTTTCTTTGACGCGGCGCGCGATCAGCCGATGGAGCGCGTGACGCCGCGGCTGGCGTAGCGCTCGGCCCATTTGGCGAGCCGCACGAACGGCAGGCCGATGAGCAGATAGATCGCCGCCACCAAGAGGCCGGTGCCGAAATAATCATAATAAGTGGTGGAGATCAGCTCGTAGGTCTTGGTCAGCTCCACCAGCGAGATCACCGACACCAGGGAGGAATCCTTGATGAGCGAGATGAAATCGTTGGTGGTCGGCGGCAGCACGATGCGCGCTGCCTGGGGAATGATGACGTTCCGCAGCGCCTGGCGCTCGGTCATGTTGAGCGCGATGGCGGCTTCCATCTGGTTGCGCGGGATGGCCAGCAGGCCGGCGCGATAGTTTTCCGCCTCATAGGCCGCATAGTTCAGGCCGAGCGCGATCACACCGGCGACGAACGGTTCCAGCTGCAGGCCGACCTTGGGCAGGCCGTAATAGATGAACAGAACCTGGATCAGCAGCGGCGTGCCGCGCACCACCTCGATATAGACCTGGGCGAGGCGGTCCAGCAGAACGCCGCCATAGACCCGGCAGAGCGCCAGCCCGGCGCCGAGCCCCACGGCGATGATCATGGCGAGGATGGAGATTTCCAGCGTCATCACCGCCGCCCAGCCGAGCTGGGGCAGGAAGCGCATGTAGCGCTGGACCTGCATCTTCCAGCCCTGGGGCTGGGTGGCCTGGACGAAATGGTCGTAGGCCAGCGGCTGCGCCTGGATCGGACGCTGGTCGCCCGTGAGCTGCGCCATCAGCGGGGTCCAGATCGCCCAATGGTCAAGGATGGTGCGCATGGAGCCGTCGTGCATCATCTGCGACAGGCCGGTGTTGATCTCGGCCAGCAGCTCGGGATGGGCGCCCTTCTTCAGCGCGATGCCGTATTCGATGCGGCCGATGGGCTGGCCGGTGAACTGGAGCTCACGGTCGGGCTGGGCGTAATAGACCGCGATGGGGAAATCCATCACGGTGGCGTCGATGCGCTTGAGCTTGAGATCGGAATAGGCGTCGATCTCCTGGTCATAGGTGCGCAGGTCGATGCCGCCCGCGTTGCGCAGCACATATTCCATCTGGCTGGACTTGAGCGTGCCGACCCTCTTGCCCTTCAGGCCTTCCAGAGTGTCGATCGGCGCATCGCCGCGGCGGATCACGATCTGGCCGAACGTGGTGTAGTAAGGCGTCGAGAAATCCGCCACCGCCTGGTGGTCGGGGGTGATCTCCAGCCCGTTGATGACCGCCTCGTACAGCCCGGCATCCAGGCCGGGGATGAGGTTGCTCCAGTCGTTCTGCACGAACACCGGCTTGCGCCCGAGCTTGGCGGCCAGTTCCTTCATGATATCGACCTCGAAGCCCACCGTGAGCTTGGGGTCGGCCGGATCCTGGAACGTGTAAGGCGCGCCGCTGGTGCTGTCGCCGCCATAGGTGAGCGTGCGTTCGGCGGCCGGCGCCGCAGCGGGGGTGGTCTGCGCCCTTGCGGTCGGTGCCGCGGCGGTCACCAGCGACAGGGCGAGGAGCAGGGACGAAAGGGCGAGGCGGGCAAGACGCATGGCGATCCCCGGAGCGGGAGAGAAGGGCGAAGGGTCGTGCGGGGCCATCAGACGAAACGATGCAGGAACTGGCGCGTGCGCGGGTCCTTCGGATTGTCGAAGATCTCGTCTTCATCCGAGATCTCGATGATCTCGCCCTTGTCCATGAAGATGATGTAATCGGAAGCATCGCGCGCGAAGCGCATCTCGTGGGTGACGATGATCTGCGTCATGCCTTCGAGATCCAGCTCCTTCATCACGTCCAGCACCTCGTGGACGAGGCCGGGATCGAGCGCGGAGGTGGGCTCGTCATACAGCATGATCTTGGGCGACATGGCGAGCGCGCGGGCGATGGCGCCGCGCTGCTGCTGGCCGCCGGACAGATTGATGGGATAGCGGTCCATCTGCTCGAACAGGCCGACCTTCTTCAAGAGGCGCTCGGCATTGGCGGCCGCCTCGTCGCGGCTGATGCCCTTCACCACCATGGGCGCCATCATGACGTTCTGATGCAGCGTCTTGTGGGGGAACAGGTTGAAGCTCTGGAACACCATGCCGACGTTCTTGCGCAGCCGGTGCGCGACATCGTTGAGCGGGGCGGCCGAGCCGGCCTTGCGCTCCATGCGCACGCCGCAGGCTTCGATGGTGCCGGAATCCATCGATTCCAGCCCGTTGAGGCAGCGCAGCAAGGTGGACTTGCCGCAGCCCGACGGCCCGATCATCGAGACCAGGTCGCCCGCCTCGATCTGAAAGCTGACGCCTTTGAGAATGGTGTGCGCGCCGAAGGACTTGCGCACGTCTTCCACGCGAAGAATCGGGTCCATGTGTCTTCAGCCCCCCTGCGGCCCGCAGGCCGCCAGCGTCACACGCTCCCTATCGATGGGCCATGACGCTGGGGTGACAACTCAGAGCGCTCAGGGGTTGCGGCGCCTGCGTGTTCGGCAAAAATACCCCGATCGTCTGAAGGTGCGCGGCGCCGCTGGGCGGCGGGCATCCCGTCGACCGGCGGCGTTCGGCGTCGGTTCGGGCGGGGGCTGAGGTTCAGGCCGGTTCGCGCGTCCATGTGGACGCATCTTGAGTCTTAAAGCGCGGGCGGCCCGGATGGCGCCGAAGCGACGCCATCCGGATTTTCAAACGAAGGCGACAGGTCAGAGCTTCAGCTTGGCCAAGTCGTAGCACATCTTCAGGTGCATCTCGATGATGGGCAGCGTCTTCTTGGCGAAGGCCTTCAGGGTCGGGTTGTCGCCGCCCTTGGCATAGCCCGCGAACAGGCCCACGGCATCCTGATGGCCCTTGGTCTGCACGGCGATGTAATCGGCATCGAAGGTGGCGCCGTCTTCGCTCTTCAGGCGGGCCAGCGTCTTGTCGAAATCGTCCCCGAGGCCGGTCGGCAAGGTAAGGCCGGTATTGGCCTTGCCGAAAGCGGCGCCGAAATTCTTGCCGATCTTGGTGTGGTCTTTCACCATCTTCTTGGCGAAGGCGAGCACCTTCTTGTTCTTGCTCTTCTCAAGCGCCACTTGGCTGGTGACGATCTCGAACTGGTTGGCCCGGGCCGCCGTATCCACGAACGCCGCCGTCGTCGGCACGGCCGCAGACTTGGCGATCTCGGCGGGCGACGGACCGGCGGAGGAGGCAGTGGTGCTCGCGGGCATGTTCATGGTCTGCGCCGAAGCGGCGGGCACACCCGCAAGCAGTGCCACGGCGACGAGAACATTGGACAATTTCAACATCTGGCGCATCTCCCAAAGGTACGACCGTGCGGCACACTGATGGGACTCTCCGACGGCTGTATGACAGCCTAACTCATTTTTTTAGAAGCGCTATTCACCATCAACCTGCAGGGCGGCGGCATCAGCGCCAGCCAGTCCTTCACCCCGCTGCGCGAGGTGCGGGTGAACGCCTCGGTTTCCTATGGCGAAATCGGCGGCACCACGTTCGACGGCACCTTCAATGTGGATCCCGGCGCCGTGCTGACGCTCCAGGGTCCCGCGCTCTCCGGCACCGGCGATATCCGCAAGAACGGCAGCGGCACGCTGGATATCCGCACCAGCGTCACCAGCGCCCGCGACCTCACCGAGGTGGAGGCGGGCCTGCTGAAGATCAACAGCACGGGCGAAGATCGCACCAAGGCGCTCAATGTCGGCGTGCAAGGCTCGCTCGGGGGCAGCGGCACCATCGTCGGAACCGTCAACAATGCCGGCCGGCTGATGCCGGGCAATTCCATCGGCACGCTGACCATCCAGGGCGATCTGATCCAGGAAGACAGCGGCTCATACCAGCTCGAAGTCGATATCTACAATGGCGGCGACAGCAGCGCGGACAGCTATCAGGTCTCGCTCTACGGCTCGCTGCAATCGGGCAATTGGTTCCTCGACGGCACGCTCGGCTACGCCTATTCGGACTATGCCACCAACCGGGCGCTCACCTTCGGCAATCTGACGCGGGTCGCGACCGCCTCGCCCAATGGCAATGACGTGACCTTCTCGCTCAAGTCGGGCGGCGTGTTCACGCGCGGCGCCTTCACCGCCGAGCCGAGCCTCGGCTTCGACTGGTACCACCTCTCGCGCAGCGCCTTCTCGGAAGGCTATGCGGGCTCGGCGGGCCTGAACGTCGACTCGGCCAGCCTGGATCTGGTGATGCCCTCGGTGGGCGTGCGCCTCGCCACCACCACCAGCTTCGGGGCCATCAGCCTCAGCCCGGAACTGAGCGCCCGTTATTACTACAATTTCGGCGATACGAACGTGGGCACCACCGCCGGCCTCATCGGCGCCCCGGCCCTGCCCTTCACGGTGGACACCACCGGCATCGGGCGGAACATCGGCGTGCTGTCGGCCGGCCTCTCGGCCCAGCAGGGCGAGCATCTGCGGGTGTTCGGCCAGTATGAGCTTTCGCTGAGCGACGATGTGACGGCGCAGGCCTTCTCCGCCGGCCTCAAATACACCTGGTGAGAGGGGCCGGCGGAGCGCCGGCTGCCTGATCCCGCACGCGAAGAGAAAGCCGGGGCACCCCCCGGCTTTTTCGTTTCCGCCATGTGGTCAGGACGGCATGGTTTCCAGCGGAAACGGCGTGCGCTCCCAGATCTTTCCGAGCTTGAGCTTTTCCACGCTGTAGGCCTCCCATTCATGCAGCAGGCCGGCGAGGGTGAGGCGATCCTCGTGGGACAGCTTGTTGCCGAGGGCCAGCAGCTTTTCGTCCAGGCCCAGGCGCTTCAGGTGCGGAAGCCACACATAGGACGCAAATTCGGACGTGGCGATGAGATCGCGCGCCGCGTCGAGATTGCCTTCCGCGATCCGATAGAGAGCATAGGTCGCGGCGGCGCGATTGAGCGTATAGGGATCTTCTTCCTGCAGGCTCCGAGTGTAGTCGAAATCGCTACCGAGGTCCCGCAACCGCGGCAAGGCGACATCTTCGATCTGCTTGCACAGAGTCTCGGAGACGCCGGGATCGGATAGCAGCCACAACCCTTTCTGCGGCGGGTAAATAGCGCCATCCCTCTTCATCGTAAAATCATCCTGCCGAAAAAAGAGCGGAATAACCGATAAAGCGACATAAAATAAATCTGCACTACTTGTCCGGTCAATATAGACTCCTCTCAAAACATGTCTTACGGGCCTAAAAACAACGGCCCGACCTATTAAGAGCAAATTAGCGTTTCTTTCCATCAATGGGGCTACGAGTTTCTTGACCTCCCGCGCAGTGGTCATTGGCTGGGTCTCACTTCTGTGACCAAGATATTTCGGACACCTTCAAAGCGCCTTGATACCGCCTTCGCGATTTCGATCGACCGCGCTGCGGTTAGGCCACTTCGGCCGGTCTTGAAATCATATACGCATACCGTGCCGGTACCAGTGTTTTCAAGTACATCGATCCGAATCGATCCTTCTCTCCCGTAACGAAAATCCTCTAATAACTTGGGGAGAGAAAGCGCCCCGACCTCGTCTCTGGTCTTCAAAAGCGAAAACTCAGAGACAAAATTCGGATCTCTCAGCGCTCTTATCTTGCGATTTAATTCCGAATGCACCGCAGTGCCGTAGGCGGCCGCGGTTGGATAGTCAGATCGATTTAGCTTCGCAGCGGCCTCATCGGCATAGTCCAGCACCTCGCCGTACCGGCGGCACGCCTTCTCGACCTCCTCCTTGGTCAACGCTCCGACATAAGACGGCGTCATCTGCGGAGATTGGCCCGGCGCATATTCCCGCGCCGTGAAAGCAATGACCGGCTGCGCGTCGGAGCCAAGGGGTCCGAAGGCCCCTGCGGCATAGGCTCCGTACAGCGTGAGAGCGAGTTCTATCGTCGCGATCGCAGCAGGGGCCGCGACGAGCGGGAGGAAGGCGGGCTGAATGATCGCCTGCGGCTGCGGGCCCGCTTCGGCCCAGACGGTCTGGCTGAGAAGCCGGTCCTGGCCGTCGTAAATCTCTTGCGTATTGCTGCGGTTGCGAAACGTGGCGACGGCCCCGTCGGCCAGTTGGACACGATGGGTGCTGTCCCATTGCGGGCTGTCGCCGGGTGCCGCGTAGAGCGATACGATGCGGCTGCCATCCGCATTGGCCACCGCCTGCTCGGCCAAGGTGCCGTCGGCGCGAAAGGTGCTGCGGACAAGACGCCTTTCCGCGCCGCTGCCGCTGACGTGGGTTACGGTTCGCGGTTGCCGCACGAGACCGCCGGAAGCGCCTGTGTCGGTCCATTGCCCGCCGTCGGGATTGCCCGCCGGAACCCGGGGTCGGGCGAAATCGAAACCCGCCTTCCGGGTGAGGCCGTAGCGCAGCAATTGAACTTCGAATTTCAACGCCGCCAAGGCGCTGGCGATCTGTGCCAGCTCCAGATGATCGTCTCGAATGGACCGCACGTCCCCCTCCCATGCGCAAATGCTCGCGCATGGGCCTAAAGGATCAAAATCCTATTATCAATTTATTCCTATAATCTCGTACCCATCACGCCGGCGCCCCAGCCCCATGCCCGGTCTCGGTCGGCACGTGCGGTTCGGCATGCGCCGCCTCCGGCTCCAGCACCTTCACCCGGAAGAAGGCGGCATAGAGCGCCGGCACCACCAGCAGCGTCAGCACGGTCGCCACCAGGAGGCCGCCCATGATGGTGATGGCCATGGGCCCCCAGAAGGCGCTGCCCGCCAGCGGGATCATGCCCAGAACCGCCGCGAGCGCGGTCAGCACCACGGGACGCGCGCGGCGCAAGGTGGCGTCCACCACCGCTTGCCCCGGCGCGTGGCCGGCCTTGATGTCGGTGTCGATCTGGTCCACCAGGATCACGGTATTGCGCATGATCATGCCGGCGAGCGCGATCAGCCCCAGCAGCGCCACGAAGCCGAACGGCTTGTTGGCCGCCAGCAGCGCCCAGGTGGCGCCGATCACGCCCAAAGGCGCCGTGCACAGCACCAGGGCGAGTCGCGAGAAGCTCTGGAGCTGGATCATCAGCAAGGTCAGCATGGCCACGATCATGATCGGGAACACCGCCGCCAGCGCCTTGTTGGCCTTCACGCTTTCCTCGATGGAGCCGCCGGTCTCGATGCGGTAATCGGCGGGAAGGTTCGCCTTGATGGCGGCGAGCTTGGGCAGCAGGCGGGTGGTGACGTCCGGCGGCTGGATGCCGTCCTTCACGTCGGCCCGCACGGTCAGCACCAGATCGCGGTCGCGCCGCCACAGGATCGGCTCCTCGGAGGCATAGACGATGCGCGCCACCTGGCCGAGCGGCACGGCGACGCCGTTGCGCGAGCTGACCGTGAGACCGGCGAGATCCTGAAGGTCCGCCCGCTCCTGCGGCACCGCGCGTGCCACCACGTCGATCAACAAGGTCCCCTCGCGATGCTGGGTCACGGTGTAGCCGGACAGCAGCGTCTGCAGGGTCTCGGCCACATCGCGCGGCGTGGTGCCGAGCGCGCGTGCCCGGTCCTGGTCCACCTGGAGGGTCACGGATTTCACCCGCTCGCCCCAATTGAGATGCGGATCGATGAGCGCGGGATCGCCCGCCATCACCACGCGCACCTGCTCGGCGATCTCGCGCACCTTCTGCGGGTCCGGCCCGATGACGCGGAAATTCACCGGGAAGCCCACCGGCGGGCCGAACACGAAGCGGTCCACGCGCACCCGCGCTTCGCTGAGCGCGCCGTCGGCGATCTGCTTCTCCAGCCGCGCCTTGATGCGCTCGCGGGCCGCGATGTCCTTGGCGACGATCACCACCTCGGCGAAATTGGGATTGGGCAGAACCGGATTGAGGCCCAGCCAGAAGCGCGGCGTGCCCTGGCCCACATAGGTGGTTGCGGTGGCGATGTCGGGGTCGCCCTCCAGCATCGCCTCGGCCTTCTTTGCGGTCGCCTCGCTGACATTGATGGAGGTGCCTTCCGGCAAGCGCATTTCCAGGAACAGCTCGGGCCGCGTGGAGGTGGGGAAGAATTGCTGCTGCACCAGCCCGAACCCGGCGATGGACACCGCGAACAGGGCAAACGTGGTGGCGATCACCGCAAAACGGTGGCGCAGGCAGAAATTCAGCAGCCCGCGCAGCAGGCGATACAGCCGCCCGTCATGCGCCTCGCCATGGGCGTGCACCTTGAAGGTCGGCAGCAGCATGTAGCCGAGATAGGGCGTGAAGATCACCGCCACGAACCAGGAGGCGATCAGCGCGATGCCGACGATCCAGAAAATGCCGCCGGCATATTCGCCCGCGCTCGATTTCGCAAAACCCACCGGCAAGAACCCCGCCGCCGTCACCAGCGTGCCGGTGAGCATGGGAAAGGCGGTGGAATGCCAGGCGAAGGTGGCCGCGCTCGCGCGGTCGAGCCCCTCCTCCATCTTCACCACCATCATCTCGATGGCGATGATGGCGTCGTCCACCAGCAGGCCAAGCGCGATGATGAGCGCGCCGAGGGTGATGCGGTGCAGGTCCATGCCCGAGGAGAACATCACCAAAAACACGATGGCGAGCACCAGCGGCACGGAGAGCGCCACCACGATGCCGGTGCGGAAGCCGAGCGACAGGAAGCTGACCACCAGCACGATCACCAGGGCCTCGGCGAAGGTGTGGAGGAATTCGCCCACGGATTCGCCCACGATATGCGGCTGGTCGGCCACCTGCGTCACGTCGATGCCCACCGGCAGCTCACGGACCGCCTTGTCCATGGCGACCTTCAGGTTTTCCCCGAGGGTGAGGATGTTGGCGCCGGCGGACATGGAGACGCCGATGCCCACGGCCGCATCCCCGTTCTGCCGCACCAGGAAGCTCGGCGGGTCCTCATAGCCGCGCCGCACGGTGGCGACATCGCCCAGGCGGAACACCGCATTGCCGGCCGCCACCGGAACCGCCGCAATGGCGTCCACGCCCGCGAACGCGCCGGTGATGCGCAGGTTCACCCGGTCCGCATTGGTGTCGATGGCGCCGCCGGAAACCACCGCATTCTGCCGGGCCACGCTGTCGAAGATCTGCTGGGGCGTGATGCCGAGGGTGGCGAGGCGCGCGTGGCTGAATTCGATATAGATCCGCTCGGGCCGCACGCCCACCAGATCCACCTTTTCCACATTCTGCACCCGCAGCAGATCCTGGCGGATGATCTCCGCCTGCCGCTTCAGCTCGGCCGGAGCGACATTCTTGCCGCTCAGCATGTAGAGGGCGGAATAGACGTCGCCATATTCATCGTCGAAGAACGGGCCGAGGACGCCGGAGGGCAGGTTCGCCTTCACGTCGCCGACCTTCTTGCGCACCTGGTACCAGAGCTCCTTCACGTCCTTCGCCTGGGTCGAATCGGTGAGGTAGATCTGGATGAAGCTCACCCCGGGGCGCGAATAGCTCTCCACCCGGTCGAGATGCGGCAGGGACTGGAGCTTCTTCTCGATGGGATCGGCGACCTGCTCCTCCATTTCGGTGGAGGTGGCGCCGGGCCACACGGCATTCACCACCATGACCTTGATGGTGAAGGAGGGATCTTCCGCCCGCCCGAGATTGAAATAGGCGAAGGTGCCGGCCGCAGCCAGCATGAGGATCGCGAACAAGGTGAGGGTGCGGTGGGTGATGGCCCAGCGCGAGAGATTGAAGCTGTCCATGGCCGCCGCCGTCACTTGGCCGCGACGGTGCGCACGAGCCGCCCGGGCTCGAGCGTCTGCGCGCCCATGGTCACCACGTCCTCGCCATCGGACACGCCTTGCGACACGAGGGCGGCATCGGCCGCATAGCCTATGACCTCCACCGGCCGCGCGATCAGGGTCTTGGTCTTGGGATCGACCACATAGACATGCGGGCCGCTGCCGCGATCGAACACGGCGGAGAGCGGCAGGCGCGCCACATCCTTCGTGCCCGCGGGCCGCAGCAGCACCGTTGCCGTCATGCCCAGGGCGACCGCATCGTCCACATTTTCCAGCGTGAAGCGGGCGGGATAGGTGCGGCTCGCGGTGTCCGGCTGCGGCGACAGCTCGCGCAGGTGCGCCTTGATCTTGCGGTCGGGCGCGGCCCACAGCGTGACGGTGGCTTCTGCGGTTCGCGCATCCGCCAACGCGGTCTCCGGCAGCGCGACAAGGGCTTCCTTCTCGTCCAGCCGCGCCACGCGGGCGACCGTCTGTCCGGCGGTGACGACCTGCCCCGGCTCGGCGGCGGTGAAGGAGACGACGCCGTCGGCGGTGGAGAGAAGATCGGAATAGGCGAGCTTGTTGCGCGCGAGATCCAGCGCGCGCTTGGCCCGCTCGAGGCGACCCACCGCCTCCTCCTTCGCCACCGATTTGCGGTCGAGATCCGCATTGGAGGCGAACCCGCGCGCCAGAAGGGTGCGATAGCGCCCGTCCTCGGCAGAGGTCTGGGCGAGATTGGCCTGCGCGGCGGCGAGTTCCGCCTCGGCGCTGCCGAGTTCGAGCTTGAGATCCTCGGGATCGAGCTTGGCGATCACATCGCCGGCCTTCACCCGCTGCCCCACTTCCACGAGGCGCTGCGACACCTTGCCCGCGACGCGGAAGGAGAGATCAATTTCCCAGCGCGGCCGCACGACGCCGACGAAGGTCTTGTCCGCCTCGGCGGGGCGCAAGGTCACCGTCGTCACCTGCACCGGTCGCGGAGGCGGCCCGGCCTGCTCGGCCGGAGCGGGATCGCTGCAGGCGGAAAGAAGGAGTGCGCTGCCCAGCAGGGCGGTGCAGGCGAGGAGGTGGCGGGCGGACAACATGGCTTCGTTTCCAAGCTAAAGAGTTACGACTCACCACTAACGATTTTCAACTTTCATCAGGAAAAGCGCGCGCGAACGCGTCTTGGCTGATGTTACGCAACACTCACAAGGGGCGGCGGTTCACCTCGACCGAGCGCAGGAGAAACCGCACGGTCTCACGGGACTGTCCCTCCAGATCCTCGTCAATACATTGCGCCACGAGGATCGGGTGGCAGAAGCGGATGCAGCCGCCCATCATGATGGCGCTGACGCGATCCACATCGTGCGGCTCGAATGCGCCCTCGCTGATGCCCTCGCGGAGCAGGCCGGCGACATAGTGCCGGATGCGCTCCTTATGGGCCGCAATGGCCGTCCAATTGTGCTCGATCGCCACCAGGACCATGTCGTGGACACGCCGATCGGCAAGGAAATTCTCGCGATGATACAAGTGGATGGCGGAGAACATCTGCTCGATCCGCTCCGCTGCCGGGAACGGAGATCGCACCACGGCGGCGATCTGGGTTTCCATCTCGGCAAGGCAGCGGTTGCAGATGGTCTCGACGATGGCGTTCTTGGAGGGAAAGAAGCGGTAGACATTGGCCGCGGACATATCCAGTTCGGCGGCGATATCCGCCACCGCGGTCTTGGCGAATCCCATGCGGCGGAACAATTCTTCCGCCACCTTGGCGATCCGCTCGCGGGTTTCGTCCGCCGTTTCCTTCAGCCGCACACTCACTGGGGTCCGCCTTCTTGTCTCAGAAACTGATGAATATCATAAATCGTCAGAAATCCAAGGGAAACATACGGCTCATCCTTGCCCGGCCCTCAAGCGGGGTCACGGGCAAGGAATCCCGAGGCTTTCTCACATCTTGTCGCGGGCGGCCAAGGCGGCGGAAAGACCGTTGAACGAGATCGGGAGCGAGATGGGGGTCTGTGAGCGGTCTTGGAATTCAAGCTTGCCGCTGCCCTTCGCACTGGCGAGAGCGGTGGCGTCGGCGGCGCTCAGCTCGATATCCGCGATGCAGGCCCGGATGCAGAACTTATACGTCAGGCCGATGGGCTTGGCCTTGTCATCATAGGTGAAGCGGGCGCCCGCCGGCAGCCACACCCCGGCCGGCAGCTGCAACACCAGCAGAAGCGGCGTATCCGCCTTCAGGCGGCCGAACGCGATCTGCGCCATGAGCCCCTGTTGCTTATCGCCGATCTGCAACGTCTGGGAGACTTCGCAGACCTTCGCGGTCGCCCCTTCCGGGCGCTCGCAGCGCACCACCCAGTCCTCATAGGTCGCGGAGGTCCGGCTCGGGCCCTCGTCAGCGGCGGCGGGCGCGGGGGCGGCGGGCTTGGCGGGGGCCGCGGGCGTGGCGGCAGGGGCGGGCTTCTTGGGCGCAGCCGGCTGGGCCGGCGTGGTGGCCTGTGGCGCCGCGCTCTGCGCGAGAGCCTGCCCGCTCAGGCCGAGACAGAGGAGACCCGCCAGCACTTTGGCCCCGACGGCGCGCGGCCGGCCGGCGGCCGCGTAAGGACGGGGGGCTGGGGGCGCTGCACGATCCGACATGGCTTGCTCGCTGGGTGGAGGCTTCGACGCGCCCTGATAGCGCGGCACCGGGTGCGTGCCAACCGCGCCGGCGTCGAATGATACCAGCCGCTGATGCCGGCGCCGATGGTGCCGCAGGCTCAGAGGCCGATGTGCGGTCCGAGATCCGGCCAGCGGGCCGCCAGCCGCGCCTTCGCGTCGGCGCGGGCGACGAAGACGAAATTGTTGATGTAGGTGCACCCCGCCAGCACCTTCGTGCCGGCGGCATTCAGCGCGTCGCGGCGCTGGTGCCGCTGCAGGTCGAAAGCGGCAAGCGGGCGCGGCGCGCCGTTCTCGAAGAACACGCCGCAATAGCCCAGGGGGGCGAGCAGCGCCTCCACCGAGGCGACCGCGCCCGGCCGGTGGCGTTCCTCCGCCTCCACCAGCAAGCTCGGCAGGTTCGCGCGCAACAGCCCGTCCGCACCCAGCAGGACGCGGGCCTCGTGCCCCTCCACATCCAGCTTGATGAAGGAAATATCCTCGCGCACGGCGGCGTCGAGGCGGCGCAGGGGCACCGCGACGGTCTCCATCTCCACGTCCGCGGCGGCCAGGGCGCCGTCGAGGGTCGCGAGCGGGGAGAAGCCCTTGGGCACATGCAAGGTGGCCTGCCCCTCCGCATCGCTCAAGGCGCAATCGAACAGCCGCAGGTCGCCGCGCCGGATCGCGTCGGGAAAGCGATAGCGCAGGATGCGCACCAGGTGCGGATTAGGCTCGAAGGCGAGAACGCGAACGTTCTGCCGCAGCAGGAAAAAAGTGAACAACCCGTGGTTCGCACCGATGTCGCACGCGGTTTCCCCCTCATCCACGAGCAGCGGCAGCAGATTGACCTCGCTGGCGGGATTGCGCGCGGCCAGCTGATCGAACAGATCGCAGGCTTTCGCGTAGAGATGTGGCAGGCGCGCTTCGCCGATCGATTTCAATGCCGCCAGCACGCACATCCCCCCGCTCAATACGCCTTTACGCCTAGCATGGGCCGTACGTTACAGAAATTCCCGGCGGTTCCTACCCGCGTCCGACGTTTGGACGAAAGTCATCACCCACAGCGGTACAAAGAAACCGCTTTACTCACGGCCGGCAGACCACGCCGGGCCACATGGCATCCTTGTAAAACGGCTGGAGTTGGAGGCTTTTGATGCCGTGCCAAATCGTGCTATTCGCCTGCGGGCATAATAGCTGAAGCGCCGAGGTGGGATTGCCGCGCCAGTTCACTGGAACATGGATCGTCACGGTAAACACCCCGAGCCCGTATTCCGGCTCGTTGGCCCACCAGAGGCTTGGCAGATGGTTCTGCAAATAGGTGCGGATCTCCAGGCGCGGATCGTAGGGAAAAGGGTCGATCTCAGCATCCACGGCGCCCTGCCCGGGCACGTTGCTGCTCGATTGCGCGCAGGCCGGCTGCGGCCGCGCGACGGCGCAGGCGATAACCAAGGCGCACAGCGCCCACGCACCGGCGCGGCAGACCGGCGCCATCCGGCTTTTACTGGAAAAGATCCGCGCAAAGGCGCGGCGTTCGGCTCCCATGGCCTGGACAATCTCCCTCTGGCCCCGCACACCGGCAGCATAGGGCCTGCCGCGCGCGCCGGCACGCCTCACCTTGATCTCCGAACCGCGGACGCGACAAGAGCATGAAGCCCCTTCGCAGCCTTCTGACGCCCCAGCTGATCTCGACCTATTCGGCCTATGCGGCGGCGCTGGTGGTACGCGGCATGGAGCTGGTGGGCAAGCTCGGCCTCTATATGATCGCGGCGCGCATCCTCGGGGCGCACGAGGCCGGCCTGTTCTTCCTGTGCATCACCTGGATCGGCCTCATCTCCACCGTGGCGCGGGCGGGTTTTGAAAAGGCGATCATCCGCCACATGGCCGCCGAACTCGCCCTGGGCAAGGAAAGGCAGGCGCGGCTCGCGCTGTTCACCGGCGTCGGCTGGGCCACCTTCGGCGGCGCCCTCGCCACCGCCCTCACGGTGCTGTTCGCCCATCCGCTCTCCACCCATGTGTTCGGCGAGCCGGACCTCGGCCTGCCGCTCGCCGTCTCCGCGGCGGTGATCCTGCCGCAGACCCTGTGCATCGTCATCGGCCATGCCCTCTCCGGCCTCAACCGGGGCGTTGCCGCGCAATTCATCCAGAACGGCCTGTGGCCGGTGCTGACGCTGGCGGCCGTCGCGGCCGGCATCACCTCGCTGAATGGCATGCTCCTGGCGCTGGGCGGGGCGAACCTCGCGGCCACCCTGGTCGGCCTTTATCTCATCCTGCGCCACAAGGGGCCGCTGCATACGCCCTCCCCGGACGATCCGCCGGAAGAGGTGCTGCCCGCTTTGTGGCGCACCGCCTTCCCGCTCGGCGTGGTGGAAGTGGTGCAGGTGTCGCTGAATTCCATTCCCGTGCTGGTACTCGGCGTGTTCGCGAGCGCCGCCGATGTCGGCGCCTTCTCGGTGGCCAACCGCATTTCCATGCTGATCTGGGTGGTCATCATCTCCATCGGCACCATTGCCGCCCCCTCGTTCGCGGCACTTCACCGGCGCGGCGAATGGGACGCGCTGCGCACGCTCAACCGGCGGGTGCGCGCGGTGGTAGCGCTGTGCGGCATTCCCGTGATCGCGGCCATGATGATCTTTCCCGCGCAGGTGCTGCACCTCATCGGCCCCGGCTTTGAGAGCGCCTCCGCCGCCCTGGTCATCATGGGCGTGGGCCAATTGATCAATTGCCTGCTGCCGTGCCAGGACATCGTGCTCGCCATGACCGGCCACGGCGGCGTGCTGCGCTGGCTCAACACCGCCCAGCTCGCCACCTGCTGCCTGCTGGGCGCCGTGCTGATCCCGCTGTTCGGCATGACCGGTGCGGCGGTGCTCACCGCGATTTTCATCGCCCAGGGCGCGATCGGCACCACTTTGGTGCTGCGCCGCCTGCTGCCGCGTGCATTCTAAGCCATGCGCCGGCGGTTCGATCCTGATGCAAGATCGAACAGATGCCGCAATGTTAAGGAATTTATCGTTTTCTTCCGCCAGTGGTCGCTATTGAAGGGTGCGTCGGGCCCGGGGACGGGTGGCCTGGCGCCGTTTCGGCGGCAGCGCGACGGCGCAGGACGAGCCGAGCGATGAAGAAGTCAGTGCCTCACTTGGACCGGGGATGTCGATGAAAGGTTCGCAAGCCGGCGAGATGGACAACGCGCCGCCGATGATCTGGAGCGACAACAGGCCAACCGCCTTCACCATTCGCGACTTCCTGATCGCCACCTTCTATCATGTCCGCGTGGTGATGCTGACGGCATTGCTGCCCATCCTCGTCGGCCTGTTCGCAGCGCTTTCGGCCAAGACCGAATATACCGCCAGCAGCCTGCTGATGGTGCTGGTGAACCGTGAGGTTTCCAATTCCCAGAACGTGACGGATTCCGGCCCGGCCGTGCTCTCCATCGAGGGCCTCAAGACGGTGGAATCGGAAGTCCAGATCATCGAGAGCGCCGACGTCATCCGCGCCACCATCGAGGACATCGGCCTCGACCACCTGTTCCCGCCCGGCCGCCTCTCCTTCATCACCGACCGCCTGAGCTTCGGCACGCCAGCCAACACCATGGACAAGGCGATCGAGCGCTTTCGCAAGAACATGCGCACCACGGTTCAGTCGGGCTCGAACATCATCCTGGTCTCGTTCACCAATGCCAGCCGCGAATTGGCCATCGAGGTGACGGACGCGCTCGTGAAGGCCTATCTGGACCGCCGGCGCAAGATTTTCGACAACCCCACCTCGGCGATCCTCTCGGTGGAAGTGGAGCGCTTCAAGCGGGACCTGCGCGCCGTGGACCTGGAGATCCAGGCGCTCAAGGACAAAAGCGAGGTCATCGACTTCTCCCAGGACGCGATCCTCGCCGCCAACCAGGTGGACAGCGTGATCCAGCGCCGCCGCCAGGTGGCCGAGCGGCGCGCCGCCGTCACCGCGCAGCTCGCCGAGGCCGAGAAGCAGATGAAGGCGCTGCCGAGCACCGTGTTCGATTTCGCCGAAAAGACCGATGCCACCGCCAATGACGACACCCGCAACACCCTGACGCGCCTGCTGGTGGACCGCGACCGCATCGCTTTGCAATACCAGCCCACCAGCCCGCAGATGCGCGAGGTGGAGAAGAAGATCGCCACCATCCGCCAGAGCCTGGCCGATCCCGACCAGCGCCTCGCCTCCACCAATCGCGACGTGCGCAATCCGGCCATCAGCTATGTCAACAACATGGTGCTGAGCCTGCGGGTCGAGAAGGATGCGCTCTCGCGCCAGACCGACGAGCTGGACCAGCAGCAGAAGGTCGCCGAGGAGCGGCTGGCCATGCTGCGCAACACCGAGACCCGGCTCGTGGAGCTGAACCGCCAGCGCGATTCGCTGAGCGACGGTTATCGCGAATATCTGCGCCGCGCGGTCGCCGCCACCATCGAGGAGACCGCCGCCAAGGTGCGCGCCTCCAACGTGCGCGTGGTGCAGGACGCGAGCGCCGCCGTCACCAGCCGCTCCATGGCGCTGCCGTTCCTTGCCGCCGGCATTTTCGGCGGGCTGCTGTTCGGTGCGGCCGCCGGCGCCCTCGCCTCCGCCCTGCGCACCGTCTTCATCCAGCCGACGGAAGCCGAGCGCGCGCTCGCCCTGCCCTGCCTCGCGGATTTCGCCGACGGCCGCAACGCCCTGGCGACGGCGGCGGCAGAACAGACCATCGGCGGGCTCGCGACCTTGCTGCTGGATACGGAACTGGACGGCAAGCCGCTGCGCACCATGCACTTCCTGACCTCGGAGCGCGACGACGACGTGCCCATGCTGTGCCGTCGCCTCGCCGAGGAGATGAGCCTTCAGCGCGGCCTGCGCACCCTGCTGGTGGATCTGTGTTCGGCCAACCCCTTCCCGCTCGAATCGAGCGGCGCGGAGGTGAAGGGCGGCCTCGCCATGTCGGCCACTCCCGTGCCGCTGCTGTGGTCGCTGACCGACAGCGCCGAATCGCCCCTGCTGAGCGTGCGGCTTTCCCTGGTGGAAGGGCGCCAGATGATGGAGGAGCTGCAAGATCTGTTCGATGCGATCGTTATCTGCTCCACCGCCCAGGGCGCTTCTCCCGTGATTCAGCGCCTCAACATGCTGGTGGATGCCAATATCCTTACGATTCGCGCCGAGCATACCCGAAAGCCCGCCGCGCTTCGGCTGCGATCTATTGTTTTGGAGAACGGCGGATTCGTTCTCGGATTCGTCTTTATGGGTCGCAGATACTATCTGCCGGAGTGGATTTACCGGAGGGCGTGAGAAGAAACGTTTCATTAACCATGGAGCTTTAGGGTTGCTTTACCACGTTGATCGGTTCAGCGACCCCGCTTCACACCCCTTCCGCACCCCGTTCCGCAAGGAGCGCGCGGGAAGGTCGGCGCAGGGTCCTGGACGGGGTCGCCCACTAGGAGCCTTGCTCGATGCCCTCCCCCGCATGCGAAGCGACCCGTCGCGATCGCAGCCCGGAGCTGGGTGCGCCGCGCGGCCGGAGCGCCGGGCCGTGGGCGGCCCTGCGGCTGCCCCTGTTCCTGCTTCTGGGCAGCACCATGCTTGCCGGATGCACCACCACCTCGGGCCGCACGCCCATGCTCACCGGGCAGGAGCTGAGCTTCACCCAGGTGAACCCGGAAGGCTTCCGCCCCTGGACTCCCGGCATCCCGGCCTACCGCATCGGCCCCGGCGATAAGCTGAAGATCAAGTTCTCCATCACGCGCGAGATGGACGAGGACCTCGTCGTCTCTCCCGACGGCACCATCGGCGTGCGCGCGGTGGGGCAGATCAAGGTCGAGGGCATGACGCTCGCCGGCCTGCAGGAGACCATCCGCGTCTCCGCCCGGCGCGAGCTGACCGACCAGCGCGTGGTGGTCTCGCTGGAGGATTCCGGCTCTTCCAAGGTGTACGTGGGTGGCAGCGTGGCCCATCCGGGGCTCTACAAGATCGCCGAGATGCGCGTGTCCTCGCTGGAGGCGGTGCTGCTCGCGGGCGGCTTCACGGACGAGGCCCGCCTCGGCGAGGTGGCGCTGATCCGCCGCGATCCCTCCAACCGGGCCATGCTCAAGATCATCAATGTGCGCGACATGATCCAGACCGGATCGGACGAAGCCGATGTGCCGCTGGTGGCCGGCGACATCCTCTACGTGCCGCGCAGCGACATCGCCGAACTGAATTTGTGGATCGACCAGTTCATCAACAAGGTGGTGCCGTTCCAGCGCACCTTCAGCTATACGCTGGGCGCCTATTCCACCACATCCAGCGGCGCATCGTCCTTCATTCCCTGAGCCCTTCCTTCGCGGGCGCAAGGTGTTATATCCAAAGGTGAGGCGCGGCGCGCGCCGGGCAAGATGCGGTGGGACCGATGCCAGCAGACGCAGCCGAGGCGCCGATCCGGGAAGTGCCCTATCTGGGCGTGCGGATTTCCTGCCTCGACGTTCCGGCGGCGGCAGCACGCATTGCCGCGCGCGGCGCCGATGCCCCGTTCGCTTATGTGGTGACGCCCAACGCCCAGCATTTCGTGCGCCTCGGCCGCCTGAAGGACGCGCGCTTCGCCGATGCCTATGACCATGCCTGGCTGCGCCTGCTGGACGGCAAGACCCCGCGCGCCCTCGCCCGCCGCGTGTTCGGGCTCGACCTGCCCCATGCCGCCGGCAGCGATCTGACCGCCTATCTGTTCGCGCACCATATCGCGCCCGGCGACAGCGTGACCGTGATCGGCGGCGGCGAGGAGATGCGCCGCCGCCTGATGGACCGGTTCGGGCTCAAGGCGGTGAACCTGCTCAACCCCTCCATGGGCTTCATCACCAAGCCGGAGGAAGTGGAGGCGTGCGTGGATTTCGTGCTCGCCCATCCGGCGCGCTACGTGTTCTTCGCGGTCGGCGCCCCGGCCTCCGAATACATGGCCCGCATGGTGGAAAAGCGCGGCGGGGCGGTGGGCACCGGCCTGTGCGTCGGCTCCTCGCTCAATTTCGTCACCGGCATCGTGCAGCGCGCGCCGGAATTCTATCGCAAGTTCGGCCTGGAATGGCTGCACCGCCTGATGTTGAATCCCAGGGGCCACGCGCGGCGGGTGTTCGTGGAATCCATGCCGCTGCTGCTGATGGTGGCCGATGCCCGGCGCAATCCCGCAGCCTATGGCATGGCCGGCACCGGGGAGAAGGGCTTGCGGAGCCCGGACCAGCCATGAACGCGCCGGCCGCGCGCACCTATCAGCACGTGGCCATTCCACGGGTCGGGCGGTTCGCGCCGCCGACCCGGCTGGACGAGGGCGAGCGCCTCTCGCCGAACCTGACGTTCGTGGTGCTGCTCGGCATCCTGCCGATGTTCGCCCAATGCTTCCATTATCTCAACGAACTGCCGCCCACCTACCTGCTCTCCAAGGCGTGGCCGGTGATGGCGATCCCGCTGACGCTCTACGCCATGGCGCGCATGAAGCTGCCGGGCAAGGCGATCTATCTGGTGTTCCTCGCCTATGCCATCGGCTTCACACCGCTGGTCTCGATGATCCAGCTGGGGAACGGCTTCTTCGACGCGCTGACCACCACCATCAAGATCTGGCCGGTCACCTATTATTTCGCCCTCTCGGCACTGCTGGCGTGGATGGCGCCCACCGGGCCGCGGCTGAAGGCCGCCGTGCTCACGCTCGGCTATGCCACCTATGGCATCATGCTGCTGCTGTGGCTGGTGGCGCCGGCCTCCTGGTACAATAGCGATCCCTCGGTCGGGAAGCTGATGCTGTTCGAGGCCGAGCGCGGCTATCGCATCTACATGCCCATGTTCTTCGGCATGCTGCTGGTGTTCTACCTCACGCGCAGCTTCATGCAGCGCCCGCACGTGCTGAAGGTGGCGGCGGTGGGCATCGCGGTGCTGCTGATGTTCATCATCTTCAAGCAGCGCGCCTCCATCGGCAGCGCGCTGGTGGTGATCGGCTTCGGCGTGGTGGCCTCGGCGCCGCGGCAATTGCGCCGGCTGATGATCGGCGCGCTGTGCCTGCTGGTGCCGCTGGCGGTCGCGGTGCTGGTGATGAAGGCCAACGGCAATGTGGCCGAATCCCTCGGCGGCTCGCTTTCGGTGCGGCAGAATTCGTTCGCTTTGGCGACCCAGTTCCTGGGCACGGATGTCTGGCACTGGCTGTTCGGCGTCGGCGCGACCACGCGTTTCAGCACCATCACGCTGGCGGAAATCTTCGGCAACGCGCAATTCTTCATCGCCGATCTCGGCTGGGTCGGCGTGGTGTTCGAATATGGGGCGGTGGGCGCTCTGTTAATCGTCATCCTGTATCTGTGGGGCTATGTGGCAGTGAGCAAGGCCGCGCAGCGCAGCGGCGAGCCGTTCGCCCAAGCCCTTGCCGACTATATTCTCTTCCTCTTGGTGGGCTCCGCGGTATATTCCCTGGTGCTGACCCCCGGCGAGCTCGGCGTCATCATGGCGATCGCCGTCTATCTCGACCGGTACCGGAGCAAACATCCGGGCAGCACGCCGCCCGCACCCGCCGACCTTGACGCTGACAGATCCACCCGTAGACGGATGATGGTGATTACCCATGCTACGACGGCTAAAAAAACTGTTCGGTGAGCCGGCCTTCCAGGCCGCGCCCGTGACCGTGCTCACGCGCGCGCTGACCTGGGCGGTCTCCGTGCCGCTCGGCCGTCAGCCGGTGTTCACCCTGGTGCCGGGCGGCGCCAAGCTGACCGTGCCGAGCGACTTCCGCTACACCTCGGTCTCCGCCTTCCTGCTGCGCGACGCGATCGAGCCGGAATTGCGCTACATCCAGAATTTCGTCGGCAAGGGCGATGTGTTCATCGACGTCGGCGCCAACATCGGCCTGTTCACCCTGAAGGTCGCGCCCTATGCCGGCCGCGTGGTGGCGGTCGAGCCGGGCAAGGATGCCGGCGACCTGCTGGCCAAGAACATCGCGCTCAACGGCTTCTCCCACGTGACCATCGTGCGCAAGGCGCTCTCCGATGTGCCGGGCGAAGCGGTGCTGCACCACAATCCCCTCGGCGACGACCCGCAGGCCTTCTCGCTGATCAGCGACGGCACCGACGTGGAGAGCGAAGTGGTGGTCATCACCACGCTCGACCAGATGGTGCGCGACCTGAACCTGCCGCGCGTGGACTGCATCAAGATGGATGTGGAAGGCGCGGAGAACATGGTGATCGCCGGCGCCAGCGAGACCCTCTCCACCTGGCGGCCGGACGTGATCTTCGAGATCAATTGCCCCACCCTGTTCAAGGCGGGCGGCGATCCGGCCGCCTCGTGGAACGGCCTGGCCGCCCATGGCTATGCCTTCTTCCGCCTGCAGGACGACGGCGCGCTGCGCCCGCTCTCCAGCCGGCCAACCGAATTCTGCAACGTGGTGGCGCGCCATCCCCAAGGCCGCGCCTGAGCGGGCAAGATCAACCGCGCGAAAGAATAGGGGCCGGAGCGCATCGCGCCGGCCCCTTTTTCATGCCCGCCCTTTTTTAGGGACGCCGCCCGCTCACGCTTCGTCCAGCCCGAGGTCCAGGATCGGCGCGGAGTGGGTGAGCCAGCCGCACGAGATGAGATCGACGCCGGTGGCCGAAATGGCCGGCACGGTCTGGGCGTTCACGCGGCCCGAGGCCTCCGTGATGGCGCGGCCCGCCACCATGTCCACCGCGGTGCGCAGCGTTTCGGGGCTCATATTGTCCAGCAGCACGGCATCGACGCCCACGGAGAGCGCTTCCTCCAGCTGGGCCAGGGTGTCCACCTCCACCTCGATCTTGACGAGGTGGCCCACATGGGCGCGGGCGCGGGTGATGGCGGGAATGATGCCGCCCGCCGCCACCAGATGGTTGTCCTTGATCAGCACCGCATCGTCGAGCCCGAAGCGGTGGTTCGCCCCGCCGCCGGCCCGCACGGCATATTTCTCCAGCGCCCGCAGGCCCGGCGTGGTCTTGCGGGTGCAGGTGATGCGGGCATGCCCGTTGGCCCGCGCCGCCGCCACCAGAAGGGCCGTGGCGCTGGCGATGCCCGACAGGCGGCACACGAAGTTCAGCGCCACGCGCTCGGCGCTGAGGATCGGCCTGGCACGGCCCTCGATGCGCATCACCGCCTCGCCGGGGGATACGTGCGTGCCGTCGGGCTGCAGGATCTCCACGCGGATCGCCGGGTCGAGCAGATTAAATGCCTGCACCGCAAGGCCGAGGCCCGCGACCACGCCGGTCTGGCGGCTGGTCATGGTCACGGCGAAGCGCGCATCGGCGGGCACCACGGCTTCGCTGGTGATGTCCCCGGCGCGGCCGAGATCCTCCAGCAAGGCGGCGCGCACGACGCCCTCGGTCAGCAGGGCCGGCAGGGGCACGAGTTCGGGGACTTCGGCGGCGAAATGCACGGCGGGCGCGGCGAGCGACATCAGACGGCTTCCTTGAAGGCGGGTTCGGCGCGCCACGGGGCGAGCGCGGCCTCGATCTGCGCGAGGTCGATCTCACAATGGCGGCCGTGCGGTTCGGGCGCGGGATGATCGGCGCGGAAATGCCCGCCCCGGCTTTCCTCCCGCTTGAGGGCGGAAAGCGCGACGAGGCTCGCCACCAAGGCGGCATCGTCATGGTCCGCGTGCGGGGCCAGCGCCCGCAGGGCCTCGCCGAGCCCGGCCGCCGAACGCACCACGCCCACATGGCGGTCCATGATGCGCCGCACGGCCTCGATATTGAGCGCCGGCTGCGGCGTGCGCACCGGCGCCGTGGCGCAGCCCGCATCGCGCGCGGCCGCGCCGGCGATGGCTTCGGAAATCCAGCCGGAGAAGGCGATCGCCTCCAGCAGCGAATTGCTCGCCAGCCGGTTGGCGCCATGCAGGCCGGTGGAGGCGACCTCCCCGCAGGCATAGAGGCCGGGCACGCTGGTGCGGCCGTGGGCATCCACCTTCACGCCGCCCATATGGTAATGCGCCGCCGGGCGCACCGGGATCGCCTCCCGCGCGGGGTCGATGCCGCTTTCCAGGCACAGGGCATGCACCGAGGGAAAGCGCGCCGCGAAGCGCTCGCCGAGGCAGGCGCGCGCGTCCAGCGTCACGCGCCGGCCGGCGACGATCTGCGCGTGGATGGCGCGGGCCACCACGTCGCGCGGCGCGAGTTCCGCCCCCGCCACATCGGCCATGAAGCGTTCGCCCTGGTCGTTGAACAGGATCGCCCCCTCCCCGCGCAGCGCCTCGGTGGCGAGCGGCATGGGATCGCGCGCAGCGGCGATGGCGGTGGGGTGGAACTGCACGAACTCGATGTCGCGCAACACCGCTCCGGCCCGCGCCGCCAGCGCCAGCCCGCTGCCGAGCGCGGCGCGCGGATTGGTGGTGGAAGCATAGAGCCCGCCGAGCCCGCCGGTGGCGAGCACCACGGCGCGGCCGAGGAGATCTGTGCTCGCCCCATTGGTGCCCAGGCAGCGCACGCCAGTGACGCGGCCCTCGGCATCGCGCAGCAGGTCGATGGCCTTGAGATCCGTGCGGCGGGAAATGTGCGGGCTGATGCGGGCGCGCGCGATCAGGGCGTCGAGCACGGCGCGGCCGGTGGCGTCGCCATCGGCATGGACGATGCGATTGCGGCTGTGGGCCGCTTCGAGCCCCAGCGCCACGGCGCCCGCCGCATCGGTATCGAAGGCGACGCCCCAGTCCGCGAGGCGGGCGATCACCGAGGCCGCCGCCCCGGTGACGCGCGCCGCTGCGTCGGGCCGTGTGAGGCCGGCGCCGGCTTTGAGGGTGTCCTGCGTGTGCAGGTCGGGGTGGTCGTCCGCGCCGAGCGCGGCGGCGATGCCGCCCTGGGCCATGGCGGTGGCCGGAACGGCGGCGACGCCCTGCGGCGCCACCACCAGAACCTTGAGCGGAGCCAGCGCGAGGGCGCAGGCGATGCCCGCCACCCCGGCGCCGACGACGATGACGCGATCCGCGTCGCTCCCGGCGGCCTGTGCCATGGCGGTCACTTGATCGCCAGCATGCGCTCGACGCTCGCGCGGGCGCCGGGCACCAAAGCGGGATCCACATGGACCTGGGGCGACATGGTTTCCAGCGCGCGGCGGATGTTCTTCAGCGTGATGCGCTTCATGTGCGGGCAAAGGTTGCACGGCTTCACGAAGTCGATCTCGGGATAATGCACCGCCACGTTATCGCCCATGGAGCATTCGGTGACGAGCGCCACCCGCGCCGGGCGATGGTCGGCCACGAACTGCACCATCTCGGCGGTGGAGCCGGAGAAATCGGCGGCCGCGATCACGTCCGGCGGGCATTCGGGATGGGCGATCACGGTCACGTCCGCATAGATGTCGCGGATGTCGGTGATGTCGGAGGGCGAGAACAGCTCATGCACTTCGCAATGGCCGTTCCAGGTGATGATCTCCACATCGGTCTGGGCGGCGATGTTGCGGGCGAGATATTCGTCCGGGATCATGATGACGCGCGGCACGCCGAGCCCCTCGACGATCTTCTTGGCATTGCCGGAGGTGCAGCACACGTCGGATTCCGCCTTCACCGCGGCGGAGGTGTTCACATAGGTGACGATGGGCACGCCGGGATAGCGGGCACGCAGGCCGCGCACGTCTGCCGGCGTGATGCTCTCGGCGAGCGAGCAGCCGGCGCGCTCATCCGGGATCAGCACCACCTTGTCGGGGTTCAGGATCTTTGCGGTCTCGGCCATGAAGTGCACGCCCGCGAGCACGATCACGTCCGCATCGGCCTTGGCCGCCTCGCGCGCCAGGGCCAGGCTGTCGCCGACGATGTCCGCCACCGTGTGGAAGATTTCCGGCGCCTGGTAATTGTGCGCCAGCAGGATCGCGTTGCGTTCCTTCTTCAGGCGCAGGATGGCCGCGACATCGTCCGCCAGCGCGGCCCATTCCATCGCCGGCACGTGCCGGGAGACCTTGGCGTACACATCGGGAAGCGGCATCGCACCTGCGGGCGCGGGACGATCGACGGGGGCGAAGTCGATCGCCGATGAAACCGGGGTGTCGAGCATGGAAACGTCTCCCCATATGCTCGATCTGAGCATATCAACAGCCGAAAAACAGCCGGAGCAAAGCCGGCTTTCTTTCGATTATGCTTACACGGAGCATAAGGGGCGTCAATCATGCGGGCGCGGCATTTCTCGGTAGCGTCGCACCATTCTTCTGGGTGCGTTGCGGGAAGTCCCTGGAATCGCGTCGCCATTGGAATCAAAAAAAATATGCGGCGGCGGCCTGCGGCTTTACGGCATGGTCGCCGAGCAATCGGCCAGTTCCAGCGCCATGCAGATGGTCGCGGCGAGATAGCGGTCGTCGGGATTGTCCGGGCCGATCACTCCAGGCGGCGTGAGGCGCACGGCGTAGAGCATGGCGCCCGCCAGCGGATCGGCGGTGACGCCGCCCAGCAGGCGGCGGGTGTAATCCACCGTGAAGCGCGGCCCGCCCGCCTCGCTCGGCATCACCTGCACGCCCAGCATGAGCGGGCCCTTCCACAGCCGGCGATAGGCGCGGAACGCCTCCTGCGGGCGATAGCGCGGGCCGGCATCGTAGGACATGATGGAGACGAGATCGATCTGCGCCGCCACCGGCGCGCCAAGCAGCGCCAGGATCGAGCCGGTCCAGGGGCTCGCAGGCGCGGCGGTGCGGAAATCGCCGGCGCCATAGGCACCGACGCTCCAGCCCGCCACCGAAACCACGAACGGCCGCGGCAGCGCCGCGCGCACCTGTTCGATCACCGAGATGGAGCGCGCGTCGCCGGGGCAGCTCATGCCGTCCCCGCGTGCGACGCAGGCGGGATCGGGGGTTTCATAATCCACGTCCACCCCATCCGCGCCGAGATCGCGCACCAGCCGCGCCAGCGCCGGCGCGTCCAGCTTATCCCAGCCGAAATAGCCCCAGCCGCCCACGGAAATCAGCACCTTGATCGCCGGATGGCGCGCCTTCAGCAGCGCCACGGCCTGTTTCAGAACGGTGCCGGAAAAGGGATAGAGCAGGCCCGTGCCCTTCAGGTCGAGATCGCCGACATAGACGAGATCCGGCTTCACGAAGGAGAGCGCCACATGGGTGATGTAGCCCGGCAGGCGGGCAAGGCTGGTGTCGGCGGGGACCGAGGTCTGCACCTCGTACCAGCTGGCGTGATAGGCCAGGAACGGGCGCGGCGGCTCCGCCGCGCGGGCCGGCGCGCCGCCGGGGAACAGCGCCGCCGCGCAGGCGGCAAGGAGCAGAACCAGGCCGCTCAGAAGACGTCGCGGCCGGCCATGCCCTTGGTGATGGTCAGAAGCATGATCCTGATATCGAACCATATGGACCAGTTTTCTATGTAGAACAGATCGAGCTTCGCGCCGCGCTCGGCCTTTTCCACGGTGTTGATGCCGCCGCGCATCCCGTTGATCTGCGCCCAGCCGGTGATGCCCGGCTTCATCCGATATCGTGCCACATATTCCCGGATCGCCTCATAGCGAACATCCTCGGCCACCTGCATGTTCGGCACATGGGGGCGCGGGCCGACCACGGACATGTCGCCCTTGAGCACGTTCAGCAATTGCGGCAGCTCGTCGATGGACAGGCGCCGCAGCAGCCCGCCGACGCGGGTGATGCGCGGGTTGAACTTGGTGGTGCCGAGCGAGCCGTCGTCGCTCGGGTCCACGGTCATGGTGCGCAGCTTGAAGACCGTGAACACCTTGTTGTTCAGCCCGACGCGCGGCTGGCGGAAGAAGATCGGGCCGGGGGAATCCAGCTTGATGGCGAGCGCCGCCCCGAGCAGGATGGGCGAGACTAGGATCAGCCCGATCACCGCCACCGAATAATCCTCCAGCGCCTTCAACAGGCCGAGCGAGCCCTTCAGCGGGCGCTGCTGCACCTGGAGCGCCGGCTGGCCGGCGATGCTGGTGACGCGGGCGAAGCGCAGGTTGAACCCATCCGGGTCCAGTTCCACCAGCACGTCGGCGGCGATGCGGTGCAATTGCTCCACGATCGCGCTGATCTTCAGGGGATTTTCCCAGCTCTCGACGATCGCCACCACGTCCACGCGATGGTTCTGCACGAACTTCAGGAAGTCCGGCAGGCCGCCCAGCACGGGCGGATGGGCGAGATCGGCGGTTTGCGGGTCATGCGCCTTGTCGTCGAAAATGCCGAGGAAGACGAACAGGCCCTCGTCGTCCTCTTCCGCGCAGCGCAGCGCCAGGGCGCGGGCGCGGTCCACATCGCCCACCAGCACCACTTGGCGGCGCAGAACCTCATGCCGGCGCGCCTGCCCCATGCCGAGCCGCACGATGACCAGCCGCCCGAAAATCAGCGCCACGCCGGTCATCAGCCCCCAGGCCAGCAGGCCCGGCAGGTTGGTGGTGTGGATCGGCACCAGGGCATAGTAAAACACCGCGACCATGAGCGCGGCGGGCACGCCGCCGACGATCAGATGGCCGATCTGGCGCAGCGAATGGCTGTAATGCTCGACCCGGTAGGCACGGCCAAGCTGAAGAATTTGCGTGAAGACCGCGGCGCCGAAGGCACATAGAATCGCCACCTGGCTCCAGGTGGCGAAATGCCAGACGGAATAAGACAATGCCGCAGCGAACACGATCATCGTCACATCGCACAGAATAACCAGGCGATTTATCAGGCCATGGGTCCAACGCGTCATAGCCACCAACCCCGAAAACTCAAAAAATCGCTCTGCCCGCCCGGGCGCCGAAGGTTCTGCGCAAGAAGCGAAAGGGGGTCAAGACGGAGTCTCGCGCCGCACGGTCCAACGGCATTTGATTTGCCGGCGCACTGCTCCGCTGCGCCAAACCCGACCGCCCGCCCTGTACGCCTTGATCATTCCGGCCGCCTTCGATACAGCATCACCATTAAATGCGCTGGAGACCATTAACGGATGCTTGACTCGCTTCAATATTTGCGGGCGATCGCGAGCATTATGGTTGTATGCTTCCACGTCCACGTTCAACTCGAGCGGATGGACTATCATGGGTGGTGGCCCGCCTCACTCGCCAGCGGCGTTGATCTTTTCTTCATTATCAGCGGCTTCCTGATGCTCGTCACGACGACCAACAGGACCGGATACACGCTTACGTTTTACCAGAAGCGCCTGGTGCGTATTGTTCCACTTTACTGGATCATCACCAGTCTTTTTGTGTTTCTGATGCTGTTCGTGCCCAGCGCGGTGCAGAGCGGGCGGCCGGAATTGTGGCACATCATCGCCTCCTATCTGTTCCTGCCGGCGCAACATCCTGTCTTCCCGACCATCGAGCCAGTGGTTATTCCGGGTTGGACGCTGAATTACGAGATGTTCTTCTATCTCGTGTGGGGCCTCGTGCTTCTGCTGCCGGACCGCATGCGCGTCGCGACCATCATCGCCCTGTTCGCCGCCTTGGTGCTGCTCGGCGCAGCGCTGCCCTCCCGCAACGTGATGCTGACCTTCTACACCTCCACCATCATCATCGAATTCATCTTCGGCGTCATGGTCGGGATCTGGTACCTGCAGGGCCGCGCGCTTCCCGTGGCGGCGGGCTGGGCGCTGATCGGCGTCGGGTTCGCCGTAATGCTCGGCATCAACGAGGTGGCGTTGCAGACGCGCTTCCTGCTCTGGGGCATTCCGGCGGCCATGATCGTGGTGGGCGCGCTGGCGCTGGAAAAGGCCGGGGCGGTGCGCAAATATCCCTTCTTCGTCATGCTGGGGGATGCCTCCTATTCAATCTATATCGTCCACGGCATCGCGCTTTCGGCGGCCGGGCAGATCTGGCGCAAGGTGGTACCCGCCGATCTGCCGGGCGGCATCGCCGTGTTCACCGTGGGCGCCATCATCGCGGCGGTGGCGGCGGGCGTGGTGGTGCATTTCACCATCGAGCGCCCGCTCCTGCGGCTGATGTCGCGCCGCCCGCCGGCCCAGGTGGCCGCAAACCTGCCTTGAGGAAGGGCCGGCTCATCCCGGCGTGAGGATCGCCTCCACGGCGTCCACGAACCTGTCCGCCTGATCCAGGCTCAGGCACAGCGGCGGGCGCACCTTCAGCACATGGCCGAGCGGCCCGGCCGCGCCGATGAGAATGCGCCTTTCGCGCAGTGCGTTGATGAGCCGCGTCGCGCCGTCCGCATCCGCCTCGCCCTGCGCGACGATCTCGACGCCGAGATAGAGCCCGGCGCCGCGCACCGCACCGATGGCGGGACACCGGGCGCGGGCCGCATTCAGCCGCTCGGTGATATGAGCACCCACACGCGCCGCATGGGCGATCAGCCCTTCCTCCTCGATCACGTCCAGCACCGCGAGCCCGGCTGCCGCCGCCACCGGATTGCCGCCGAAGGTGTTGAAATAGCCGAAAGCGTCGCAATAGCCCTTCAGCAGTTCCGGCCGGGTGACCACGCCGCCCATGGGAATGCCGTTGCCCATGGGCTTGCCCATGGTCACCACGTCCGGCACCACGCCGTGGCGGGCGAAGCCCCACATGCCGGAGCCGGTGCGCCCGAAGCCCGGCTGCACCTCGTCGGCGATGAACAGGCCGCCGGCCGCATGCACCGCGTCGACCGCCTCCTTCAGGAAGCCGGGGGGATCGGCGAACACGCCGTCGCTGGAGAAGATGCTGTCCACCAGCAGGCCGGCGAATGGGATCCCGTCCGCCTCCAGCGCCGCGATGGCATCGCGCACCGCCTGGGCGAAGCCCGCGCCGAGATCGCCGGGAAAGGCGCGCGGATCGGGCGCCGGCACGGTGCGCACGTGCTTGGGCGGCGCGCCCACCTTGTAGGAAGAGGGCGAAACCTCGGTCACGGCGGTGGTGTTGCCGTGATAGGCGGTCTGCGTGACGATGAAGCCGGTGCCACCGGTGGCCATGGCGACGATGCGCAGCGCAAGGTCGTTGCTTTCGCTGCCGGTGCAGGTCAGCGCGAGATTCGACAGCGGCACCGGGAAGGTCGCCAGCAGCCGCTCGGCATAATCGTGCACATTGTCGAACAGATAGCGCGTGTGGCAGTTCAGCAGCGCCACCTGCTTCTGCACCGCCTCCACCACCTTGGGATGGCAATGGCCCACGGAGGGAACATTGTTGTAGAGGTCGAGATAGTCCGCCCCATCGGCGGTGCGGATCAGCGCGCCGGACGCCTGCACCACGTGCAGGGGCTGCTGGTAGAACAGCACGGAGGACGCGCCGAAACTGCGTTTGCGGCGTTCCACCAGCACCGCGACATCGTCCGCGAGACCTGCGGTTTCCCCCGGCTGGAAGGCATTGAGGGACAGGATCTGCTGGGTCTTCATGGGCTTGTTTCCGGTTCTCTTGGCTGTCCCGGCGCGCGGCCGGAACGCGTCACGCACGGGCGGAGAGGAAGGCTTCGGCCAGGGCCACCGTGCCGTCCGTGTAGGGAATCCCCATGGCCTGCGCGGTGGGCGTCTCGGCATGGGAGGCGATCCAGGCGGTCAGCAGCATGCGGCGCAGCATGATGAACACCGGCAGTTGCGCCGCCTGCGCCGCCGTCACCGGGGCGCGGGTGCGGTAGCCCGCGATCCAGGCGTCCATCAGGGCCGGGATATAAGGCTCGTGCTCGATGAAGGAGATGGCGGCGGCGAAATCGTAGAGGAACCAGGAGAAGCCGCAGTCGTCGAAATCGATCAGCGCCAGCGTGTCCCCGTCCACCAAAAGGTTGGCGAGCCGCAGGTCGGCATGGACAAGGCCGAAACTGTCCGGCCCGGTGCCGATGGCGGCCAGTTCGCGCTCCAGCACCAGCGCCGTCTTCTCCAGGATCGCCCGGCCATCGGGCGTGAGGCCGAGGCCGGCGCGCCAATCGCCCCACAGCGGCTGGTCGCCCAGCGTGGTCCGGAAATTCCAGACCTTGCGGGTGAACCCCTCCGGCCGGGCCCAGGCGCGGGCCTGGGCGTGCAGCCCGGCATGGATGGCGCCCAGCTTCTCGAACCAGCCCACCAGGTCGTCGCTCTCGTCCGGCTCTTTGCCGGGCAGGAATTCGAACGCCACCACGTGGCGCGTCGTGCCCGCATCGTCGATATCGGCGATCAGGGCGCCATCGCGCAGCGGGATCGGCCGCGGGGTGAGGATGCCGCCCGCGGCGCGCAAGGCGTCGATCCAGGCGAGTTCGGATTCGATCTCGCGGCGGGTGTGATAGTCGGGCCGGTGGACGCGGAACACGAGGTCGCCGCCGGTGCCGGTGTTGCTCGCGCGGAAGGTGGCGTTCTCCGAGATGGTCAGCAGCTTCAGTTCGGTTTCCGGAGCGATATCCCAGCGCGGCAGCGCGCCGCGCACGCCGTCTTCGAGCCGGGTCAGGAATCCGCCGTCATAGAGCACTGGTGTTTCTCCCTCTGGTCCGGTGGCGTGTGACGGGACCTTCCCCCTCCCCGGCCTTTCGCGCCAGCGGCCCCGCATAGGTGCCTGCCCCCACCCCCGCCCTTCCCCGCAAGCGGGAGAGGGGGCACGCCGGCATGGATGAAGAATGAACAGCCCCACCCCGCGCCGCTCGGTTTCCCTCTTCCGCTTGCGGGGGAGGGTTAGGAAAGGGGAAGGCCGAGGGAGGGTTCAGCAGGCGGCGCGATGCGGATAGCCCCGCATGTCCCGGCCAAGTGCAGCGCCGGCTTGCCGCCGTGGAACGCGGGCCGGGGGCCCGTGCAAAAATCCGCCGCAGGCGCTTCAGAGCGAAAAGCGCGCAGCGCGTTCGGCTGCTGCGCCGGGATTTTGCGCCGGGTCCCGGCTCGGCGCTCCGGCGAGGCCGTCGATGGGCCGGGACATGGGAATGGGCCGGAGTCATCGCGCCGTCTCCTGCGCGCCCAGCAGCGCCGTGAACTCGGAAAAATCCATCACGTTGCAATAGATCATGTTGAGGATCGCCAGCTCCTGCGTGTGCAGGTCCAGGCTCGCGGCCGCGCACAGATCCTCCAGCACCACCACGTCGAAGCTCTCGTCGGCGAGACTGCGCACGGTGGAGGAAACGCACTGGTCGGTGAAGATGCCGACGCACACCAATGTGCGGATGCCGAGATTGTGCAGGATCAGCCGCAGATTGGTGCCGGTCAGCGCGCTGTCGGTGGTCTTGGTGACGACGATTTCGTCCCCCACCGGCGAAAGCGCCGGCACGATCTGCGAGGCATGCTCGTCCTTCGGCAGCAGCAGATTGTTGAAGCCGGGCTTCTTCTGGCTGAGCGAGCGCTCGCGCCCGTCCTTGGTCTGGCAGGCGATGCGCGCGAACAGCACCTCCATGCCCTTGCCGCGAAACAGTTTGAGCGCCTCGGCGATGCCGGGGATCACCTGGGCGTGCATGCGATCGTGGAACGGCGTCCAGGCCTCGTAATGGGCCAGCTCCGCGCCGGTGAGGCCGGCCCGCGCCGGCCGCTCCAGATAGGTGTTCTGCACGTCGATCACGAGCAGCGCCGTGGTGGCGGGATCGAGCACCGGATCGTCCGGCGCCGGGGCGGTGGCGTAATAGAGCGAGCGGTTGCGCTGCTTCCAGTGCGACTTGCTCATGCGCCCACCCCTTGCGCCGCCCGCTGGAGAAAGGAGAGCAGCACGGCGCCGTGCGCCTGCGGCTCCTCATAGGCGGGCATGTGGCTGGAATTCGGGAATTCGTGCAGCTCGGCCTGGGGCAGCTGCGCCTTCATGCGCGCGGCGCACGCCGGGGTCTGCTCGTCGTGCGCGCCCACCAGGATCAGCACCGGCACTTTGATCCGCGGCAGGTCGGCGAGGCGCGACCAGTCCTTCAGATTGCCGATATAGAGGAATTCGTTCGGCCCCTGCATGGCCTCGTAGGGCGCCATGTTCCAATCGGCGAGCGAGCGCATCACCGGGGCGGGCCAGTCCATCAGCCGGCACACGTGGCGATAGTTCAGCACCGTGATGGCGCCCTGATATTCGGGATGATGAAGCGTGCCGTCCGCCTCGTGGCGGGCCAGCATGGCGGAGGTCTCTTCCCCGAGCGCATCGCGCAGGCGGTGCAATTCGCTCATGAGGTGGGGCAGGTCCGCGGCGGTGTTCTCCAGCAGCAGGCTCTTCACCGCGTCGGGATAAGTGAGCGCATATTCGATGGCGAGCCAGCCGCCCCAGGAATGGCCGGCGAGATGCACTTGGCCGAGCCCCAGCGCCTGCCGCACCGCCTCCACTTCTTCCACATAGCGGGTGATGGACCACAGGGCGGGATCGGTCGGCCGGTCGGAGGCGCCGCAGCCCAATTGATCGAACGCCACCACGCGGAAACCGTGGGTCGCGAGGAAGGAATGGGCCTCGCGCATATAGTCGCACGGCAGGCCGGGGCCGCCGTTCAGCAGCAGCACCACCTCCGGCCCCGTGCCGAATTCGTAGGCGACGATGCGATGGCCCTGGATCTGGAGTTCGATCCGCCGGTCGGGCGCTTTTTCCTGCCACATGGAATGGTCCTCAGCTGCCGCGCTTGCGGGCCACGGTCACGTCCACCCGCGCCCGCTGGAGCGCGCGGGCGATGGCGCCGCTCGGGGCGATGTCGGTGACGAGCCGACCCACATCGGCCCAGCGCCCCCAGATGGCGAGCGCCTGCTGGTCGAATTTGGAATGGTCGGCCACCGCGATGGTCTGCACCGCCCGGTGCATCATCGCCTTGTAGACCGAGGCGGCCGCCGCCTCGGCGTCCGAGAAGCCCTCGGCGGTGATGCCGGTAGCGCCGAGGATCGCCCAATTGGCGTTGTAGGATTGCAGGAACTCGATGGTCTCGGCCCCGACGATCATGCCCTCGCGCCCGTCATAGCGGCCGGGGCACATGAGCACGGAGATGGTGGGGTTCGGCGCCAGCACGGTGGCCACCGAGAAGGAATGGGTGATGACGGTGATGTCCCGGCACTCCGCCGCCATGCGGCGGGCGACGTGGGTGGTGGTCGCGCCGGCGCCGATGGCCACCACTTCGTTGGGACGCAGGAACTTCACGGTCGCGGCGGCGATGGCCTCGCGCTCCTCCACCAGCATGCGGTGGCGCTCGGCGACCGAAGGCTCGGTGCCGAGCGGGCGCACCGCCCCGCCATAGGTGCGGTTGATGAGCCCGCGCTCGCCCAGCTCGTACAAATCGCGCCGGATGGTCTCGGTGGAGACGTCCAGCTCCGCCGCCAGTTCCGAGACCCGCAAGGTGGAGCTGGTGCGCATCTCGGCGAGGATGCGCTCGTGGCGATCCTTCTTGGACAGGCGTGCCTTCTCCGCCGCGGGCGGCGCGCCGGGGGTGGGCGGGTTGCTCATGCCACGGCCCGCCGCCGCAGCAGCCACAGCACCAGCCCGCCCAGCAACAGCGCGCTGGCGGCCCCGAGTGTGCTCATGGTCCCAAGCGCCGGCACCATGGGCGTGTAGCCCGCCACCATCTTGGAATAGAGCCATTTCGGCACCGTGGAATCCGCGCCCGCCGTATAGAGCGAGAGCGGGAAATTGCCCCAGGAGAGCAGGAAGGCGAACAGCGCGCCGGACCAGATGCCGGGCCATAGAATGGGCAGGGTGACTTCGCGCATCACCTGCCAGCGGGTGGCGCCGAGATCGAAAGCGGCTTCCTCCAGCGAGGGATCGAAGCTGTAGACCTGGATCGCGATCACCAGCGTCACCACGGGCACGATCCACACCAGATGCGCGAACACGGCGGTGAGCCACGAGGTCTGGATGCCCGCGGCGCTGAACCACAGCAGCAGCGCCAGCCCGAGCACCGGCTGGGGAAAGAAAATCGGCAGGATGACGATCTTCTGGAACAGCCGCCGGCCCTTCCAATCATAGCGCGCGAACGCGAGCGCGCCGAAGAAGGCGACCACCACCGAGAGCACGGTCACCAGCGCCGCCACCAGCAGCGAGGTGTGGACGATCATGCCGATCTCGATGGAATCCACCGTCTTCTCCCACCATTCGGAGGTGAAGGCGCGGACCGGGAAGGCGAAATAGCGGCCCTTGGAAACGCTCGCCAGCGCCCCGCAGAAGATGGGCAGATAGAGCAGGACCACGACGAAAGCGGTCCACAGCCAGATGAAGAGGCGCGTGCGGGCCTTTTCCTGTTCCATGGCTCAGCGCCTCCCCAGCAGGCGGTCGAGATCGAGGCGCGAGAACACCGCAAGCGTGAGCGCGCCGATGAAGATCGTCACCACCACCGCCAGCGCCGAGCCGAGCGGCCAGTTCTGCGAATAGGTGAAGGCGATCTCGATGTCGTGGGAGATGACGATCACCGACTGCCCACCGAGGATCTTCGCCTCCGCCACCGCGCCGATGCCGAGCACGAAGGTCAGCAGCATGCCGATGAGGATGCCCGGCATGGCCAGCGGCAATTCCACCTCGCGCCAGATCTGCCAGCGGTTGGCGCCGAGGTCGCGCGCCGCGTCGATCAGGTCGCGCGGCACCATGGCAAGGCCCAGCGTCATGGGAAACAGCATGAAGGGCAGATACACATAGAGCATGCCGGCCAGGATCATGGGCGGCTGATACAGGACCTGCGGCCCGCCCTCGAAACCCAGCGTCTTCAACGTGCCGTCGAGCACGCCGTTCTTGATGAAGAACAGCACCCAGCCGTAGAGCCGCACGTTCTCCGACACGAACAGCGGGAACACGAACAGGATCGAGACCAGCGACGACCACTTCCCGAACACACGGTTGAGGCCGTAGGCGATGGGATAGGCGATCACCGCCAGCAGCGCGCAGGTGGCGAAGGCAAAGCCCAGCGACCACAAAAAGGAAAGCCACACCGTATTGTTGACGTTGAAGATCTCCGCATAGTTCACGAGCGTGAAGGAGCGGAACACTTCGAACGTGCGGGGCTTGGCGAAGGAATAGGCGAAGATGGCGATCAGCGGCGCCACAAAGCCCACCGCCAGCAGCACGATCACCGGCAGCGAGCAGCGCGCGCCGAGCGAAAGCAGCGCGTCGCGCCTTGTCGGCGCTGCGGGTGCAGCCTCCACGGACAGCGGCGGGGCGGGATGGGAGAGCGAGGTGTTCGCCATGGCTCAGGCCCGCACCGTGATGGCGTCGGCGGCATCCCAGCCCACCGTCACGCTGCGGTCGGCGGCGATCGGCAGGGCCTTGGAGCGCGACAGCTCCACCAGCATCACCTTCTCGCCCACGCGCACCTGGTACTGGATGCGCGAGCCGAGCGAATATTCGTTATAGACCGTGCCCTTCAGGCTGTTCTGGGCCGTGTCTCCCGCGCCGAGGAAGCGCAGATATTCCGGGCGGATAACGACGAAGGCATGTTCCGCACCCGCATCTTCTTCCGGCGGGCGCACATGGAAGGCGCCGGGCACGTCGACGCCGCGCCAGGGCGCGCCGTCCTCGCCCTTCTTCACTTCGATGACGTTCACCTCGCCGACGAATTCGGAGACGAAGCGGTCCACCGGGTGATTATAGATCTGTTCCGGCGTGCCCACCTGCACGAGGCGGCCAGCGCGCATGACGCCGATGCGGTCCGACATCACCATCGCCTCTTCCAGCGAATGGGTGATGTAGATGAAGGTCTTGCCGGTCTCCTTGTGGAGATCCTTCAATTCCTTCTCCAGCACCTTCTTCAGCTTGTAGTCGATGGCGGAGAGCGGCTCGTCGAAGAACAGCACTTCCGGGTCATAGGCGAGCGCGCGGGCAAGCGCGACGCGCTGGCGCTCGCCGCCCGAGCATTTCATGACGTTCTTGGAATAATAGCTTTCCGGCAGGCGCACCACGCGCATCAGCTCCAGCGCGCGGGCCTTGCGCGCCTTGGCGTCGACACCGCGCACCTTCAGCGGAAATTCGATGTTGTCGCCCACGCTCTTGTGGGGGAACAGCGCCAGCGACTGGAACACAAGGCAGGTCGGCCGCTTGTTGGGCGGCACGTCGTTGATGCGCGCGCCATGCAGGGTGATGTTGCCTTCGCTCGGCTGGTCCATGCCGGCGAGCATGCGCAGCAGCGTGGTCTTGCCCGAGCCCGAGGGGCCGACGATGGTGAGGAATTCCCCTTCGATCACATCGAGGTCGATCTTCTCGACGGCGACGAAATCATTGAAGGTCTTGCGCACCCCGACGAGTTGCAGGATGGGCAGTTTCGGCGCGGCTTCTTGGGTCATCAGGGATCTCGACAGACGAAAAGGCAAGCGGGTGAAATCGGCAACGCCCCTCCCCAGCGCCGCCCGAACCCTCCCCCGCGTACGGGAGAGGGCGGGGGAAACACGCCGGAGGGCGTACTTCCCTACCCCCGCACGCGCTTGGCGGCGTTCATGAGATCGAGCGCCTTGTCGTAATCGGGCACGATGTCGTACTCGACGGAGCGGTCCATCTCCTCGTCCAGGCTGTCCCACTGGATCGCTTCCAGCTCCTTCTTGGTGAACAGCTTGAAGCAGTCGGGATTGCCCATCTGGGCGACCGGGTTGAACGTGCCTTCCGCGAACGCCACCGTGTGGGCCACTTCCGGCGCCTGCACATATTTGAGGAATTCCACCGCCAGCGGGGTGGGGTTGGGATTATTGACCGTGGAGGTCACCTCGATCCACGACACGCCGCCCTTGCCGCCCGGCAGCGGGCCCTTGAGCGGGGTGATGCCGCGCAATTCGGGATAGCCGTCGGCCCGCGCGGGCGAGACCGAATAGGTGCCGCCGGTGAGGTGCAGGTCGATTTCGCCGGACACCAGCGCCTGGTTCATGGCGGCGATGTCGCCGATGAGCTTGGCGCCCTTGAACACCTTCTTGGCGGTCTCTTCGAACTTGGTGAATTCCTCCGGCGTGTGGACCTTGAACGGGTCGATGCCGGCGACCAGGAAGATGTTGAACACGTTCCAATCGTCGGATTCCAGGATGCCGTACTTGCCCGACAGCTTGGGGTCGTTGAACAGGTCCCAGCCGGTGCTCTCGGCGGTCTTGCGATCGATCTTCTTGGTGTTCACCACGAAGGAATAGGGCCCGAAGCGCTGGCAGGAGCCGAGCAATTCCTTGCCGTCGTCGCTCATGGCCCATTTGTAGGGCCATTTGAACATGGGCAGCATCTTCGCGAAGAACGGCTCGAATTCTTCCTTCGGGAGCGGCTTGATCAGCTTCTCCGGATACATGACCTTGCGGGCCCAGGGATTGTTGACGTTGATCAGATCCCACACGTTGATTTCGCCGGCCCGCAGGCGGTTGATCATGGTGGGATCGTTGGTGAGGCTCTCGGCCTTCACCGTGGCGCCCGTCTTCTTGCGGAACGGGTCCAGCACCTGGGCGGAATTGTAGCCCTCCCAGCACAGGATGTTCAGCTCCTTTTCGCGCGCCGCGAAGGCGGAGCCCGTCATGGCGAACGGGCCGCCCGCCATGGCGAGGCCGCCGGCCGCCATGCCCTTGAGCACAGACCGTCTGGAAATGGTCATTGTCGATCCTCTGGAATGGTCTGGTGGTTCTGATTTCGCGCCCAATCTGAGTCCCCCGGTCTTCCGGCACAGCGCCGCCAGTCCATCCGAAGGGGTCGGACAGGCAGGTCGGGGCGCCAGAGGAATGTTGGACTTTCTGTTGGACTATGTTGGATGTTAAGCTCCGACTCGTGGGCTTTACAACAGTTTTTTTGCACCGCATTCTGCGCATCGCAGCGCGGGACGAAGCGCCCGCCGCGCATGCGTCTTCCCGCACCCGTCGCGTTCAAAAACCTTCCAGATCATGAGGAGAAGCGCATGTTCAAAGCGCTCGCAGGGCGTACCGTCATCGTCACAGGGGCCAGCAAGGGCATCGGGCGCGGCATCGCGAAACGCTTCGGGGCGGCCGGGCTCAATGTGCTTGTGGTGTCGCGGAAGTTGGAAGAAGCCACATCGGTCGCACAGGAAATCGGCGCCCATGCCTCGGCCTTCGCGGCCGACGTCACCAAGGCCGAGGACTGCCGCGCCTTCGCCGCCGCCGCGCTGGAGCGCTACGGCAGCATCGACGTGCTGTGCGCCAATGCCGGCATCTTCCCCGCCGCCAAGCTGGACGTGATGACGGGGGAGGATTTCGACCTCGTCATGGACACCAATATGAAGGGCACGTTCCTGTCGGTTTCCGCCGTGCTGCCGCAGATGAAGGCCAGGAAATGGGGGCGCATCGTGCTCACCTCCTCCATCACCGGGCCGATCACCGGCTATCCCGGCTGGGCGCACTACGGCGCCTCCAAGGCGGCGCAGCTCGGCTTCATGCGCACCGCCTCCATCGAGCTCGCGCCCTGGGGCATCACGGTGAATGCGGTGATGCCCGGCAACATCCGCACCGAGGGCCTCGACGGGCTCGGGCCGGACTATATTGCCAAGATGGAATCCTCCATCCCCCTGAAGCGGCTCGGCAGCGTGGACGACATCGCCAATGCCGCCTTGTTCTTCGCCTCGGAGGAGGCGGCCTACATCACCGGCCAGGGCATGGTGGTGGACGGCGGGCAGATCCTGCCCGAATCCCTCGGCGCGCTGGAGGAGATGGGCGGGCCGGTGTGAAACGCAAAACGGCCCCGGGCGAACCGGGGCCGGCTGTCTTTCGTAACGTTGCGCGGGGCGCCGAGGCGCCCGCTATTCCGAGCGGATGCCCATTTCCGCGCGCAGGCGGGCGCGCAGCACGTCGATGGGATGGCGCCGGCCTTCCTGTTCCACATGCCAGAAGGTCCAGCCGTTGCAGGCCTCCGCCCCCTGGGCGAGCGCGCCCATGCGGTGGATCGAGCCCACCGTGGGCGCCCCGGCCATGCCGGTGAGGGCGATGGTGCCGTCCGCGCGCACCACGGCGCGCACATTCCCCTTGGAATCGGTGAGTTCCACGCCGGGCGTCACCAGCCCCCGCTCCACCAGCGCGGAAAAGGCGACGCGCGGGGCTTCGCGCGCGCTTGGCGGCGCGGCGAGCGCGGACTCCGGCAATGGCGTCACGGCGGCGATGCGCTTTTCCGCCGCCGCCGCATAAGTGGTGTCGCGCTCGATGCCGAGATAGTGCCGGCGAAGGCGCTTCGCCACCGCCGCCGAGGTGCCCGAGCCGAGGAACGGGTCCAGCACCACGTCGCCGGGCCGTGAGGCGGCGAGCAGGATGCGCGCCAGCAGGGCTTCCGGCTTCTGGGTGGGGTGGGTCTTGCGGCCGTTCTCGTCCTTCAGCCTCTCATGGCCGGTGCACAGCGGGAACAGCCAGTCGGACCGCACCTGCGTATCCTCGTTGCCGCCCTTCAGCGCCTCGTAATTGAACACGTAATTGCGGGCGTCGGCATCGCGCGCGGCCCAGATCAGCGTCTCATGGGCATTGGTGAAGCGGCGGCCGCGGAAATTCGGCATGGGGTTGGTCTTGCGCCAGATCACGTCGTTGAGGATCCAAAAGCCGAGATCCTGCATGGTCGCGCCGACGCGGAAGATGTTGTGATAGGAGCCGATCACCCACAGCGTGCCGGACGGCTTCAGCACCCGCCGCGCGGCCGAAAGCCAGGCCTTGGTGAAGGCATCATAGGCGGCGAAGCTTTCGAACTGGTCCCACTCGTCGTTCACCGCATCCACGCGGCTTTCGTCGGGGCGCTTCAGCTCGCCCTGGAGCTGGAGATTGTAGGGTGGGTCGGCGAAGACGAGATCGACGCTGTTGGCCGGCAAAGCGTTCATGGCCGCGATGCAATCCCCCACCAGCACCCGGTCCAGTTCCAGATCCGGCCCTGCCGCGAGGGCCGCCCGGGACAGACGGGGCGCCCCTCGGGGCGCCCCTTTACGCACCACATTCATGACGCAACCCATACGCAACGCTTACGATGGGGGCAGTGTCGCGGCGTGGACTTAAGGGCAGGTAAAGCGGGATGGTTTTTTCGCCCCGATCGCACGGCCCCGGCCGTGGCACGGTGCCAAGCGCGACACGCCGCTATCCGCGCCGGGCGCCCTGCGGGCGGACGCCGGGGGCCGGGCGCTCCAGCAGCACGTCGCGGCGGAAGCGCACGAGGCGCGCCGGGCGCCCGCCGGTGCCGCTGGTGGTCTCGCCGGTTTCCTCCACCAGGCCCTGGCTTTCCACCAGACGGCGGAAATTCTGCTTGTGCAGCAGCATGCCGGAGAGCGCCTCCACCGCCTTCTGCAATTGCAGCAAGGTGAAGGCGGGCGGCATCAGCTCGAACACCACCGGGCGATACTTGATCTTGCCGCGCAGGCGGCTGATGGCGGTGGCGAGGATGCGCCGATGGTCGAGCGCCATGGGCTGGCCGAGCAGCGGCTGGCCGGGCAGCGCCTCGGGCGCGGCGGGCGCACCGTCCTCGGCTGCGGCTTCCGCGACCAGGCCGGCTTCATAGAGCAATTCGTAGCGCTCCAGCACGCGCTCGTCGTTCCAGGAGGTCTCTTCCGCCCCTTCCTGGCCGAAGGCGAGCACGCGGCGGCGCCGGCGCACCTCCGCGGTGCGGGCATCGGGCGCCGCGCAGGCCCAGGCTTCCAGGCCGGCGCCGATGCGGTCGAGCACCGCCGGGCGGCCGCCGCGCCAATCCTCCCAGGGGAAACAGCCGTACCAGCCGAGCCACGCCGCCGCCATTTCGCCCGCCGGGCGCGCCTCGCGCACCAAAGCGAGATAGGCCACCGAGAGTGCCCGCGCCGGCCCGCCGTCATGCCGGTCGAGATCGCCGAAGGTGTAGAGCTGCTCGACATAATTGAGCTGCTGATGGGTCTGCCGCTCCACCCAGCTGCGCAGGCCGCCTTCGAGCGTGCGGTGGTGCTCCTCCAGCGGGCCGGAGGGGAGCGCCGGACGGTCGCCGCCGCGCAACGCGAGCACGCGCGGCTCCTCCGCCGTCACCGCGACCACGGCGGCGCTCAGATCAATGCTGAATTCAGCCGGCGCATCGCTTGCCCCTCCCGCCATGGGGCGCGAGGGAAAGCGGGGTCGGTCATCGCGCATGCCCACCGCCAATGAGGTTGCCCTGAGCGATCCTATGGCGCGAACGCGCGCCGGCGGCAATGCGGATTTCGGCGGGGGTGGGCGCGGCGCGGGACGGCGGTGATCCTCACGCCCCCGGCACACGGGCGTGCGCCAGCACCTTGCGCATCACGCTCGGCAGCGCCTCGCGGGCGAAATCGACCGGCTGCACCCAGCGATGGCCGGCGGGCGCGGCGGTGGCGGCGGGAAGATCGGCGCGCCACACCTCCAGCTCCAGGGCGAAATGGGTGAACACATGGCTCACGCGCCCCGGCAGGACGCGCCAGCCCTTGGCCCCGGCGGGAAGCGGCGCATGGTCGCCGGCCACCGGCACGCCGGCCTTCCACGGGGTGGAGGGCACCTCGGTCATCTGCGCGAGCAGGCCCTTTTCCGGCCGGGTGCGCAGCAGCACCGCGCCATCGGCACGCACGGCGAGAAACGCGATGCCCGTCCGCGCCGGCTTCTCGCCCTTCGCCGCCTTCACGGGATAGCGCGCGGGATCGCCCGCCGCCCGGCCGAGGCAGGGCGCGCTGAGCGGGCACAGCACGCAGGCGGGCGAGCGTGGGGTGCAGATGGTGGCACCGAGATCCATCATGCCCTGCGCGAAATCGCCCGGCCGGTCGTGCGGCGTCAGCGCGGCGGCGAGCGCCTTGATGCGCGGCTTGGATTTCGGCAAGGGCTCGTCCACGGCATAAAGCCGGCTCACCACCCGCTCGATATTGCCGTCCACCGGGCTTGCCGGGAGATCGAACGCGATCGCGGCGATGGCCGCCGCCGTATAGGGGCCGATGCCGGGCAGAGCGAGCAGCGCGGCCTCATCGGCGGGAAAGGCGCCGCCGTGGCGGTCCACCACCGCCTTGGCGCAGGCGTGCAGATTGCGCGCGCGGGCATAATAGCCGAGCCCCGCCCAGGCGGAGAGCACCTCTTCCAGCGGCGCCGCCGCGAGATCCGCCACACGCGGCCAGCGGGCGAGGAAGGCGGTGAAATAAGGCCCCACCGCCTTCACCGTGGTCTGCTGGAGCATGATTTCGGAGAGAAACACGTGATAGGGGTCGCCCAGCCGCCCGCCTTCCGCGCGCCACGGCAGGCGGCGGCGGTGGCGGTCGTACCAGGCGAGCAAGGCGGCGGCGACGGCGCCCGTCGCGCGTTCGCCGGTGACTTTCGCGGGGACCGCCGGCGCGCCGGCCTTCTTGCGCGCGCGCGGGGCTGATAGAGTGGCATCGTCCATGGCGCCACCGTGCCGGGGCCGCGCGCCGCCCGCAAGGGGGCGAGCGCCCGGCACGCGCGCCTTCACCCCGCGCGCCGCATCTGCCGCAGACATGACGGAAGAGCCCCCCATCAAATCCCCCTGGAAGCGGCGGCCCGCCGCCCGTCCCCTCGCCGATCTCGTGGGGCCGTCCATTGCCGACCTGTGCGGCAAGGCGGGTTTTTCGGCGGTGGAGATCGTGACCCATTGGGACGAGATCGTCGGCCCCGCGCTCGCCCCGCGCTCGACACCGGTGAAATTGCAATGGCCGCACCAGGATGCCCGCCAAGCCAGCGAGCCGGCGACTTTGGTGGTGCGGGTGGAAGGCGCCTATGCCATCGAGCTGCAATATGCCGCGCCTGTGGTGATCGACCGCATCAACGCGTATTTCGGCTGGCGCTGCGTCGGCCGGCTGGTGCTGCGCCAGGGCCCGGTGCCCCAGCGCCACCAAGGACCGCCGCCGCGCGTGGAGCCGGAGCCGGAGGTTCTGGCGCAGGTGCGCGGCGCGCTCGGCCCGTTCGAGGACGAAGCGCTGGGCGCCTCATTGGCCCGCCTCGGCGCCCTGGTGCGCCGTGAGCGCCGGAAATCTTGATCGTCGCGAGGGCGCGAGGGGATTGGCGCCCTACCCTCGCCATGGTAGCGCGCTCCTTAGACCGCGAAGGCGCTTTCCCGGAGATCTCCATGTCGCTTCATCGTCGCCGTTTCCTGCTGGGCGTGGGCCAGTTCGCCCTGAGCGTCGCGCTCGCCGGGCCCCTGCTCCAGCTGTCCGGGATGTTGCCGGGCTTGTCGGAGGGCGCGCTCGCCCAGTCGCCGGCCCAGGGCCAGACCGTCGACCCGCTCAAGCTCAACGCCCCCGCCGCGACCCCACTGCCCGAGCAGGCCATGGGCAAGGCGGACGCGCCCGTGACCATGATTGAATATGCCTCGCTCACGTGCAGCCATTGCGCAGCGTTCCACACCGGCACCTTCCCGACCCTGAAGGAAAAATACATCGACACCGGCAAGGTGCGTTACATCCTGCGCGAATTCCCGTTCGACCCGGTCGCCACCGCCGCCTTCATGCTGGCGCGCTGCATGCCGAGCGACAAATATTTCCCCATGGTCTCCTCGCTGTTCGAAACCCAGCGCAGTTGGGCGTTCGGCAACAATCCGGCCGAGGGGCTGATGCGCGTCGCCAAGCAGGCGGGCATGAGCGAAACCGATTTCGAGAAATGCCTGAGCGACAAGGAGCTGGCGGAGAAGATCCAGGCCGGCACCCAGTATGGCAACAAGGAACTCGGCGTCGATTCGACCCCCACCTTCTTCATCAACGGCAAGAAGGTGTCGGGCGCCATGACCCCCGAGCAGCTCGACAAGGAACTGGCGCCGCTGCTCGCCGGCAAGTAAGGCACAGCCGGCGAAGTGGGGCGGATGCTGCCCGCGGGGCTTTTCCCAGGCGGGCAATCACGCGTCATCCACAGCGCGCGCCGTTGACATTGCGGCGCGCGCCCCTTATCGAACCGGCTCGATCCAATACATTGTGTCGACGAGCCGCGCGGTGAAGCCGCGCCGCGGTCGGCCGAAGGCAGTAGGTTATGAAGATCCGCAACTCTCTCAAGTCGCTCCTCGGCCGTCACCGGGACAACCGTCTCGTGCGCCGCAAGGGCCGCGTCTACATCATCAACAAGACCCAGAAGCGCTACAAGGCCCGCCAGGGCTGAGCGTTTCCCCGCTCCTTGCGAGCGGGGCTCTCGTCATCGAGATGAGTTGATCGCGCCGCTCCCCCCGAAAGGGGTGGGGCGGTTGACGCTTTATGCGCATCGCCTCACACTTTGCCGATGATGATGTCCAAGCATTCGGTTCCGGTTCCGGCAGTGCGCGGCAGCAGCGCCACGCGCCGGGCGCTGGTCATGGCATTTGCCTGCGCGCTCGCCCTTGCGCTCTGCGGCTCCTATGCCGCCCATGCCCAGGTCACCGGCGAAAAGCCGCCGGCCGGCACGACCAAGCCCGATGCGGCCAAGCCCGACGCGGCCAAGCCTGCGCCCAATGCCGGCGCGGCGGACGCCGCCCCCGCCCGGCCCAAGCTGCCGCGCGATCGCCGGGTTCAGCTCGACGCCATGTTCGAGGCCCTGCGCCTCGCGCCCGACGATGAAACCGCTTCCGCCCTCGGCAGCCGCATCGAGGCCATGTTCGCCCAATCGGGCAGCCCCAGCGCCGACCTGCTGATGTCGCGCGCCGAGGCGGCCACCCAGGCCAAGGAATATGATCTGGCGCTGGAGCTGCTCGGCACGGTGATCGACACCAATCCGGATTTCCTCGCCGCCCGCAGCCGGCGCGCCACGATCTATTATCTCCAGGACGATTACGCCTCTGCCCTGGTGGACGTGGGCGAGGTGCTGACACGCGAGCCGCGCCATTATTCCATGCTGCTCGGCCTAGCGCTCATCATGCGCGAGGTCGGCGACGACACCCACGCCCTGGAAGCCGCCCGCCGCGCCCTCGCCGTCAATCCCCACCTGACCGCCGCCAAGGACATCGAGACCGAGCTGAAGGTGAAGGTGGAAGGGCGGGATATCTAGGGGCGGTTTCGCGCGGGGGGTCCCTCGTCCGCCCCTCCCCGCCACACGCACCGACGATTCACCCTTGCCGCACGGCGCGGATTCATCTGCGCCGAACGTTCGCCCGAAATCGCGGTTTGGTCCGCGGAAAAGGCACGGGAAAGCGCCTTCTCACCCCGATTCGTCCGCGCTAACCCATTGTTTCACGTGAAACATTTTTTTAAACCGCACCCCGTTTCCGGGTGCGCCGGCATCCCTCAGGCCAGGAGGCTCGCCAGATAGGCTTCGGCGGCGGCAAGGTCTGTCGCAGCGGCCACGAGGCCCACATAGCCGTCCGGCCGCACCACCCAGAGCCCGTCGTAACCCGCCGGCGGCTCACGCGCCTCCACCAGCCCGCCAAAGCCCGCCGCAAGCTCGCTTGCCGCCGCGCCAGGAGCGATCAGGGCGAAGCGGGGCGTATCGCCGGAGCCGATGGGCGCAAGCGACGCATCGAGCTGCGGCCAGCGCTCGCCCGCCTTCGGCAGGGCTCCGCCATGGGGTGCATGGGGCGCGGTGACCGACAGCGGGCTGTGCGGATAGGCGATTTCCAGCTCGGTGAGGCTGTGCGAGGCGTGGCGCTGCACCTGCGACAGGCCGAGCACCACATGGGCGGCGAAATTGCGCACCGCCTGTGCCAGCGGATTGCGCATCACCGCAAGGTCCGTCATGCGGGTGGCGTTGTGCAGCACCAGATCGCCGATGGCGCTACGCTCCACCGAATAGCTGTCGAGCAAAGCGGGTTTGGCCCGCCCCCGCACCACCAGCGCCAGCTTCCAGGCGAGGTTGAAGGCGTCCTGCATGCCGGTGTTCATGCCCTGCCCGCCGGCCGGGCTGTGGATGTGGGCGGCATCGCCCGCGAGGAACGCGCGGCCCAAGCTGTAGTCCTTCACCTTGCGCTCGTTGATGCGGAAATTCGCCAGCCAGAAGGGATCAAACATGCGGATGCCGCCGGGGCCGCGCGCATCCACCAGCGCCTGCACCTCGGCCAGCGTGGGATCGGGCCGGTGCGCCTCGCTTTGCGTCGGGCCGAGATCCGCCACCATGCGATAGCGCCCGCCGGTGATGGGAAAGAAGGCGAGGATGCCGTCGGAATGCCAGAAAATATCGAGCTTGTCGGGGGTTAGCCCCTCCAGGTGCGCGTCCGCGAGGACCCAGTCGCTGGGCTGGGTGTTGCCCGCGAAGTCCATGCCGAGGGTGTGGCGCACCGTGGAATGGGCCCCGTCGCAACCCACCAGCCAGTCCGCTTCCACCTGCTCCTCCCGGCCGTTGGCATCACGCAAGGTGGCGTGCACGCCGTCGCCCACAAGCGCGAAGCCGGTGAGCCCGGTGGTGCGCTCCACCGTCACGCCCAGCGATTCCAGATGGGTTTCCAGCAGCCGCTCGGTCTCGCTCTGTGGGATCATGACGGCGGCGGGAAACAGGCTTTCGGCCTCGTCGAAATTGATCTCGGCGATCAGCGTGCGGCCGTTGGAAATGCGGGCGCCGTACACTTCCATGCCAGCGTCGACGAAGGCCTGCGCGCGGCCGGTGCGGGCCAGCAGCTCCAGCGAGCGGCTCCACAGCACCAGGGCCTTGGATTTGTCGGTCCGGGCCGCGGATGTATCCACGATCCGTACGCCGACGCCATATCGCGCCAGCTCGCCCGCCAGGGTCAGGCCGACCGGCCCAGCGCCCGCAATGAGAACACGCCCCGTCCCAGCCATGTAACCCTCCCAGACCCGGACATTTTTGCCCTTGGTGCCGCAGGATGGCGCGGCCCTTGAGGAAATATCACAGCGGCAGGCGGAACGGCGCGATAGCCGCCAAACTGGATGCTATTTCCCGCGACTGCCCGGGTTCGGCACGGGCATCGGCGCCACGCCGGGGGGCACGATCGCCGGCTGCGTTCGGCCAGATTGGTTGGCCTCGGTCAATTGAACCGTCCAGCCGCGCTGCTCCTTGGTGTCCACCTCCAGGAAGCCGGCCCGGTCGAAGCCGCGCGCGAGGCAGTCCTCCACCCCGCGAATGGTGAACTCCTTGTCGCGCGTGCACATATAGGCCTTGCCAGCCCATTCCCCGCCCTGATCATAATCCACGGCGTAGAGATAATAAAAGCGCGCGACAAGGTCACCGCGCAGCAGGGTCTCGCAGCTGTTGGCCGCGACGTTCCACCAGCCCTCGGTGGTCCAGACATCGTTTTCCTTATAGCCGATCGCCACCCCGACGCGGCTGGAGGTGCGGTTGCACAGGCGGAAGTCGGCCGCCGCGGTGCCCGCGCTGGCCGTCAGCGCGCCCGCCGCCAGCAAAGCGAGAAGCGCCAGCGCGCGCAGGCCGCGCCAGAAGCTGGAAAATCCATTCGGAGCGAACGGGCGGGAAAACAACATGGGCTCGGCTGTTAGCCTTGGTACGGCACGGGCGTCAATGGACGATGCATGGGCGACGCATCGTCCCGCCTTTTCGGGCGTGATCGGGGCAGAAGCGAGGCGGATCATTTGCCCTGCCCCGGCCGCGCGACCCACAAGCCGAACAACACCAGCCCCATGCCGATGCCCTGAAGCGGCCCCAGCGCCTCGCCCAGCACCAACCAGCCCAAGGCCGCCGCCGAAACCACTTCCAGAAAGAACACCAGCGCCCCGTAGATCGGGGGCACCACCGAAAGGCCGACCGCCATCAGCCCTTGCCCGCCCACCTGGCTCACCAAGGCAAGGCCCAGCAGGGCGGCGGCTCCGGAGGCACTGGCGGGCCACAGGGTCGGCTCGACCGCCAGGGCCACCAGAAACAGGATCGCCGCCGTGGCTGCAGTGGAGATCAGCGTGACCGCCCCAGCCCCGCGGAAGCGCCGGGCCTTGCCGATCGCGAGGAAATAGGCAGCGAAGAAGATCGCGGTCACGAGCCCGGCCGCATCGCCCAGCAGATGGGCCGGCTCCAGATGGAAGCTGCGCCCGACCAGCGCCCCCGCGCCGGCAAGGCACAAGGCGAGCCCGGCAAGGGTCGCGCGGGTGATTGCGATGCGCAGCACCAGCCACGCGAACAAAGCCACCCACACCGGCGAGGTGGTGGCCAGCACGGCAGCATTGGCGACACTGGTGCCGAGGATGGCCAGATGCCAGAAGAACAAGTCGCCGGCGAAGAACGCCCCCGCCAGCAGCGAGGCGCGATCGGGAACCAGGGCGCGCCGCCCCTCCGCCGCCACCGCCCACACGAGCAGGACGGGCAGCGCCAGGGCGGCGCGCCAGAACGCGCTGGCGAAAGGACCGACGTCCGCGAGTCGCACGAACAGCACCGATGCGCCCATGGCAAAGGCGCCGACGGCGAGCGCGGCGATGCCGAGCACCAGCCGCAGCGGTTGAGCGGCGACGCGCTGCTGTCCCTTCATGGCATGCCCCTTGCGACCCTTGCACCGGGCGCGAGCGCGCGCCACATGAAGGCGACAAAGGGTGGACACGCCATGAGCACGCAACTTTCAAATCCGACACAGCAGGACGGCCCCACGTCGCTTTCCGACCAGGATCGCGAGCGGCTGGAAGCGGCGGCATTTCGGCGGCTCGTCGCCCATCTGCGCGAGCGCACCGACGTGCAGAACATCGCGCTCATGAATCTCGCCGGCTTCTGCCGCAACTGCCTCTCCAACTGGTATCTGGACGCCGCAGAGGCCGAAGGCCTGCCGGTGAGCAAGGCGCAAAGCCGCGAGGTGGTCTATGGCATGCCTTACGAGGAATGGAAAAGCCGTTACCAGACCGAGGCGACGCCGGAGCAGTCCGCCGCCTTCAAGCCGCCGCACGACGGCCATTGAACCTGCCGCGCGGCAGGGGATAGGGAGGATTGCGGGGACAGTGGCTTGACGTCGGCGCCCAGCTGCGCGCTGTATCTTGCCCCTGATCGGCGCCCTATCCGCCCCTGATTGTTTGTGAGGTTGCACCACGTGTCGGAAGACGTATCGGACGCCCCGGCGGGCTTTGCTAAGGAACAGCTGAAATCCTTCATCGAGCGCGTGGAGCGCCTCGAGGAGGAGAAGAAGGCGATCGCCGACGATATCAAGGACGTCTTCGCCGAGGCCAAGGCCAACGGCTTCGACGTGAAGGCGCTGCGCGCGATCCTGAAGATTCGCAAGGAAGACGTGGACGAGCGCAAGGAGCACGAGGCGATCGTCGACCTCTACATGCAGGCGCTCGGCATTTTCTCCTGAGGCGGCAGCGCGGCCGGATGGCGCGGGGCCTTCGTCACGGCCCAGCCCGTCCCGGCCATAGGCGCGCGTTTGAAACGACGCTGCCGGCTCGATTCTGGCGGCATGGCTCCCGGGCCTGAGCTGGCGCGATGCTCCCTCAGCCGCGCTCGGAGCGTAGCAGGTCGATCTGCAACTTGATGCAATCGCTGCGATAGACGATGTCCGCCACGTAGATGGCGACATTCTTCGCGTCCACCACCACGCAATGGCTCTCGACCGTCGCCGCGCCGAGCGGAATCTTCATGAGATCGGCGACCGTCGGATCGGCACTGCCGATGATCAGCGTCTGGTGGGCGTCCTTAACCTTCACTTTCTTAAGGCCAGCGAGCGCCGGCAAGGCCGGACCGGTCAGGAAGACGTCGCGATCCATTTCGAACACATGGCGCGCGAGCAGAAGGTTGACGATGGAGTAGGGCTGGTCATCGCGGAATTGCAGGCTCTTCAGCGAGACGTATTCGGATGCGAGTTCGCCGTCCTCCGGCTTCAGCATCGGCGGCGGCACGTTTTCGGTCAAGGTGATGGGCCGGGGCACATTTTCCTTCACCGACGCGATCAAGCTTGCCCAGGTGGTCTCAAGCTTCAGCCAGTGCCGATCCGGCACCACGCTGGAAACGAAAGTGCCGCGCCCCTGGCGCGCGCTGACGAGCCCTTCATCGCGCAGCATTTCCACGGCCTGGCGCACCGTGACGCGCGCGACCTGGAACTCCTCTTCCAATTCTTCGAGGGTCGAAATCTTGTCGCCGATCGCCCAATGGCCAGCCTGGATCCGCTGCCGGAGCACCGATGCGACCTGGATGTAGAGCGGCACGCGGCTTCGATCATAGGCTGCCGATAGTTTGGACTTTGTTTGCATACAGGACCATCAGACTCGGCGGCGCGCGAGCAGAAACCATCTCCACTTCACGCCTGAGATTATAGTTTAGCCCTATGGCGGGCAAAGGTGAATAGGGAAGTGCCTGCGACTTGTGCATATTAGCCCGTCTTCCCGCACCGGGCATAGAATTACCGAACGGCGCAAGGCGCCAGAACGCGCACATGATTAAGCCGCCGCCAATCATGCAGGCAGAACACACCCTGACTACGTAACAGTATCAATCGCCAATACTGAGCGTACATACATCTATAAATGATTTATGTATATCTGATATATTATTTTATAAATATTTGAATATAAACAATACATCATAGACAAATATAATTATATTATTAGAATGTAAAAAGGTTCAACCGATTTGGTGTGTCATGGCTTCTTCTCTGTCCAACCAGCGTGCAGATCTGGATGCCTTCGACCTTGCCATTCTTACTATCCTTCAAAAGGACAACACCACCCCGCAGCGCACCATTGGTGAGCGCGTGAACCTCTCCGCGGCCGCCGTGCAGCGGCGCATCAAGCGCATGCGCGAGACCGGGGTGATCGCGGGCGACGTCACCATTCTCAATCCCGCCCGCGTCGGCCAGCCGCTGACGCTGGTGGTGGAAGTGGTGGTGGAAAGCGAGCGCATCGATCTCGTGGACGCCGCCAAGGCCAATTTCGTCCGCTGCCCGGAGGTCCAGCAATGCTATTACGTTACGGGAGACGCCGATTTCGTGCTTATCGTCACCGTGGCAACCATGGCGGAGTATGAAGAGCTCACCCGCCGCCTGTTTTTCGAAAACAGCAACATCAAGCGCTTTCGGACGCTTGTTGTGATGGACCGGGTCAAAACCGGCCTCGCCGTGCCCCTGGAACGGTGAGCAATCAGGCGCAGGGGCAGCGGCGCGTTCCTGCGCCATGCGCCCGCCCCACTTCATCCGGCTATTTTGCGCCATAGCTCTTTCAGCCGCGACAGGAACACCGAATAGACCAACGATCCGGCGTTCAGTTCCGTGACCACGGGGGCCGCAGGCGCGCCTTCACCCCGGCCGAGCCGCGCCTCCAGATTCTGCACGAACGCAGCCACCAAGCGGCCGGCGATATCCTGCACCAGACCGGAACGCCCAAACTGCGCCAGCATGCCCGTGAGCGTATAACCGATGCTCACGTCCACACGCGTTGCGCGCCCGTCCTCAACCGGAGTCAGCGTGTAGCCGATGAGGCCGCGCGTTGCCGAATTGCTGCGCGTGTCGCGCCCGCTGCCGGAAATGCGTCCGGCATGCAGCGCATCGTCGCGCGAGATATCGGCGACGCCCTGGAATTCGGCCACCATCGGGCCGACCTTCACGCGGATCTGACCTTCCACATGCTCGGGCGTCGGCGTGCCGACCAGGGATGCGCCGGGCAGGCAGGCGGCCACTTCGTCCACGCGGCCGAAGAAATCCCACACCACGTCCACGGGATGGGCAACCACGAAGCTCTGGGGAAAGCTGGTCTGGGGAACCCAATCGGCATCGAGCTTGGCCGCCGCGCGCGGCGCGGATGCCGTCGCCCTGGCGGACGGCGCGGCAAGCGCCTTCTGCGGGCCAGCGGCAAAGGCCCCGGCGTGGCCGGAACCGGCCGGGCCGAGGGCGGTGCGCACATCGGCCCGGGGGGCTGCGCCACGTGCCTTGCGCTCTGCGATCACCGAACGGATCGCCCGCACGATGCCGACGTAGCCGGTGCAGCGGCACAGGTTTCCGCTCATGGCGGCACGGATCTCATGCTCGCCGGCGTCGGGCATGCGCAGCACCACGTCGCGGGCCGAGACGATCATGCCCGGCGTGCAATAGCCACACTGAAGGCCGTGCTCGCGTGTGAAGGCGGCGCGCAGCTCGCCCGCCACCTCGTCATCGTTGAGCCCCTCGATGGTGGTAATCTGCGCGTTCTCGCACGCCACCGCATAGGTGATGCAGGAGCGCACCGGCTCACCATCCACGATGATGGTGCAGGCGCCGCAGACGCCGTGCTCGCAACCAATGTGGGTGCCGGTGAGATCATGCGAATCGCGCAGGAAATCGGCGAGGTTTGTCCGCGGCTCCACATCCGCGCGCAGCGGGCGGGAATTGACGGTGAGGGAAACCATGCTCATGCCGCGTCCGCCTGCTCGAATGCGCGGCGCAGCGCCACCGCGTGTGTCCGGCGATCCAGCAGGTCGCCCATGCCCGCGGCCTGCGCCACCTGTTCCGCCGCGCCCGTCGAGAAGCCCGTTTCGGCGAAGAGCGCCGCGCGTTCTGTCACGAGGATAGGCCGCGTCTCGGTCGCCCCCATCACCGCGCGAAACACGCCGCGGTCGGGGTCCACCAGCACCGCGCCGATGGCGTGGGCGAACTCCCCGGTCTTTCGACAGCTCTTGAAATAGCCCCAGCGGGCCGAGGCGCTGCATTTGGGGATGCGCACCGCCTCCAGCAGTTCGCCGGGGTTCAGATCGGCGGCGAGCGCGCCGAGCATATATTGCTCCACCGGCACCTCGCGGGTGCCGGACGCCGAGCGCAGGATCACTCGCGCGCCCACGGCGGAGAGAATGGAAATCCAATCGGCGGACGGGTCGGCGTGGGTCAGGCTGCCGCCCACCGTGCCGCGGTTGCGCACCGCACGATAGGCAATGCCGCGCGCCACGCCCGGCAGCGCGCCGGCGGTGACGTCCGGCACGCGGCGATCCTCGAAATCCGCATGGGTCACACAGGCCCCGACGACGATGTGGTCCGCATTGTCCTCGACACGCTTCAGAGCGGGAATGGCGGTGATGTCCACCAGCAATTCCGGCTGCACGAGGCGCATGTTCAGCATGGGGCCGAGCGACTGGCCGCCGGCGATGATCTTCACCACCCGCCCCTCGTCCTGCATCAGGGCGAGGGCGGCGCCGATCTCAACGGGGCGTTCATAATCGAAACGGACGGGCTTCATGCCACGCTCCCGGCGAGTTTGGCGGCCTTGGCTGCCTCTATGGCTTCCAGGACGCGGCGCGGCGTAATGGGCGAATGCAGCAGTTCGGCACCGATGCCCTTGAGCGCATCGTTGACCGCATTGCCGATGGCGGCTGGCGGCGCGATCGCGCCACCCTCGCCGATGCCTTTCACTCCGAATTCCGTATAGGGAGCGAGAAATTCCATGTGGTCGAGCCGTGGTTCCGGCACCTCGGTGGGGCCGGGCAGCAGATAGTCGGCAAAGGTGGAGGCCAGCGGCTGGCCGGAGGCGTCGAACTGCATCTCCTCATAGAGCGCGGTGCCGATGCCCTGGGCGAGACCGCCATAGATCTGGCCGTCCACCACCATGGGGTTCACCAGCTTGCCGCCGTCCTCGACGATCACATAATCGAGGATCTCGATGTCGCCGAGTTCCGGGTCCACCGCCACCAGCACCACATGGGCGGCATAGGAGAAGGTGCCGGTATCGCGCACGGGCTTATAGCCGATGGTGGATTCAAGACCGTGGGGGTCAATGCCGACGGGAAGGTCCTGCGGGCGGCGATACCAGGTGTGCGCGATCTCCTGGAGGCTCACCGAGCCGGAGGGGGCGACCGCGAACCCATCCTTGATCACCACTTCGGCCGGATCCGCCTGGAGCAGATGCGCGCCGATCTTCGCCGCGAGCGCCGCTACTTCCTTGCAAGCGGTGGCAACCGCGCCGCCGGCCATCACCATCGAACGCGAGCCCCAGCTTCCGGTCGAATAGGGCGTGTATTCGGTATCGCCGTGCACCAGCTTGATGCGCGCTGTATCGATGCCGAGCACTTCGTGCGCCACCTGGGCGAACGTGGTTTCCATGCTCTGGCCGTGGGAATGCACGCCGACGCGCAGCTCGAGCCCGCCGTCGGGCGTCATGCGGGCGGTCGCCTGCTCGTGGCCGGGCACCATGGGAATGCCCCAGCCGGAATAGACCGATGTACCGTGGGCGCCCTGCTCGCAATAGATGGAATGGCCGATGCCGATCAGCCGGCCATCCGCCTCGCCCTTTGCCTGGCGCGCGCGCACCTCGTCAAGGCGCGCCATGGCGATGGCGCGGTTCAGCGCCTGGGGATAATCGCCGCTGTCGAAATGCTTCTTGGTGATGTTGTCGAACGGCATCTGTTCCGGCCGCACGAGGTTCTTCAGCCGCAGTTCGTGCGGCTCCATGCCGATCTCCCGGGCGATTGCGTCCAGCACCAGTTCGAGCGCAAAGCACACGCCGGTGCGCGCCACGCCGCGATAGGGCAGGATCGGGCATTTGTTGGTGGCGACCGACCAGGTGCGGCAGCGATAGGAGGGGAAATCGTAGGGGCCGGGCAGGATGCTGACGACCTGCGCGGCCTCAAGGCACGCCGAGAAGGGATAGGAGGAATAGGCACCGGAATCGACGATGGCTTCGCAGTCGATGCCCCGCAACGTGCCGTCGCGATCGGCATAGGCGGTGATGGAATAATGATGCTCGCGGCAGTTCGCGCCGGCCGTCAGGCTCTCGCGCCGGTCCTCGATCCAGCGCACCGGATGGCCGAGGCGCATGGCAAGCCAGCCGAGGCAGATATCTTCCGGCAGCAGGATGCCCTTGTAGCCGAAGCCGCCCCCGACGTCGGGCGAAATGATCCGGATCTGTTCCTGATTCAGCCCCAGGCATTCGGCAAGACCGTTGCGCACGATGTGCGGCATCTGGCTGCCGGTGTGGAGAACGAGCTGTTCCTTGCGATGGTCCCAGTGCGCCACCGTCCCGCGCCCCTCCATGGGCGCCATGCTCTGGCGCGCGGTGGAGATGGTGCGTGTGATCTTGATCGGGGCGTCGAAGGCCTTCTCGATGTCAACTTCCATGAAGCTTTCGAGGAAGACGTTGTCGCCCCAATGCTCATGTACCAGCGCGCTGCCGGGTGCGCGTGCCAAAACCATGTCGTGGACGGCGGGAAGCTCCTCCAGGTCCAGCTCAATGGCGGCGGCGATGTCCTCGGCCTGGGCGCGGGTGTCGCCGACACAGGCCGCGAGCAATTCACCCACCTGACGGACCTTATCCGTTGCGAGCGGCCATTGCTCCGACACCTTGAAGCCGGGCAGCGCCGTCACCGCGCGGATCGGCTTGACGCCCGCCAGCGCCTCGGCGTTGAAGGCAACCGCGCGATAAGCCTCGGGGATATGAACGCCGTGGATGCGGGCGTGGGCGAGGGGGCTCCGCACGAAGGCGACATCCTTCAGCCCCGGCAGGCGGATATCGGCCACGAACTGGCCGCGTCCGCGCAGGAAGCGATCGTCCTCCTTGCGCGGGAGACGCGCCCCGACACCCTGCTTCGTCATCGCGTTTTCCTTAAGCGTCGGCGTCAACACTCAGCCGGCATCTTGGCTGCGGGAATTCAATTCCAGAACCGGCGGCAGCCACAGCTTGCCGGAAAAAGATGGGGCACCGACGGCGTCAGGCGCTGGCCCGCCGATGCCCCACCCAACCGGAAGAGACGGGGGTTCAATGCCCCTTCCGGATCAGTGAACCACTTCCACCTTGCCGTTGACGATCTTCACGATATAGGTGGCCGGGCTGCTCTGGCCGCTCTCACGCCCCTCGGGGCCGGCCTTGGCGAACACGATCTTGCCGTTGAGGCCGGGCACTTCGACCTTCCAGAGGGCCTCGGTGATTTTCGCAGGATCGGCCGCGCCGGCCTTGGTGATGGCGGCGGCGATCACATTGATTCCGTCATAACCACGGAAGCTCTCGGTGAGGCCGGCCATGGGATAGCCCTTCTTCTTCCAGGCTTCCACGAACGCCTTCGCGCGATCCGGATAGGGCGTCGCTTCCGGCGACCAGGGAGTGAAGAACAGCAGGTGATACGTGCCGTTGGCGGCGGTGCCGGCCTGCTCGGCGAGCTGGTCGGGACTCTGGGAGCCGCCGGTGGTGATGATCTGCTTGTTGAGGCCGAGCGACTGGGCCTGCTTCAGCACCAGGGTCAGCTGCTCCACGGCTGTGGTGACGATGAGCGTATCGCTATCGGACGCCTTGATCTTGGCCAGCTGGGCGCTGAGATCCTGCGCGCCCTGGTCCATGGTCTCGACCGCGCCGACCTGGATGCCCTTGTCCTTGAACATGGCGGAGAAATCGCTGGCGGTGCCGCGGCCCCAGTCATTGTTCACAACCAGGAAATCGGCCTTCTTGATTTTGAAGCCATCGATCACCTTGGCGAAATTCTGCGCCTCCAGCGAGGACGGGGCGGAGATGCGGAACACGTAGGGATTGCCCTGCAGCGTGATCTTGGAGGAAGACGAGGTCTCCACCACCATCGGCACGTTGTACTGCATCAGCTTGGGCATGACCGCGAGTGTCAGGCTGGAACCCCAGGCGCCGAGCATGACCGGCACCTTGTCGCGCACGATCAGCTTTTCCGCGACGGCGGCCGCCTCGGTGGGATTGCTCTTATTGTCCTCGATGATGAGGTTGAGCTTCTTGCCCAGGACGCCGCCCTTGGCGTTGATCTCCTCGACGGCGATCTTGGCGCCGTCGGCGACGAAATTGCCGGACGCAGCAAACGCTCCGGTCAGCGGCATATTCACGCCAATTGAAATGTCCTGTGCGGCCGCCGGCAGCGCGACAGCCAAGGACAGGCCAAACGCGCAGGCGGCAGATGTCAGAATTCCTGATTTCAGCTTCACCATATCACCGGTCCTCTGAAGGGGGTTATTTATCATTGTTGAAGCACTGGCATCGTCTTGCTACGATGAACATGCGCGAAAGGCCCACATGACGCGCATGAATGACGCATGAGAGGCTTCGAGACTTTCCGAAACCACCCCTCGAATGTCAATCATTCTATATACCATCAGATAGGAAAACTCATCCTGTCAAGGCTCTCTTGCGCAATCGCTTTGTGAGGCGCAGCATTTTTTTGCCGCGCCCGCTGCGCCACGGCCTGGAGCCGCAAGCTTATGAGTCGCAAACCGCCACCATCTCTGGTTTTTCCGATGCCCTTTCCGTCCCTCGGGAGGACGAAAAGGCGATTGAAGAATTGAGTTGTCTTATCATTCTGTTTATAGCACCATTTGGTTCATTGAGATCGAATTCCCCGCCACACGCACCTTGCGTGAACTCGCCAAGAATTTGATTTAACACCAAAATCAGGAACAGAGCCCATGCCCGGCGACGCCAAGCCCATCATTGCCATTCTCGGGGGAACCGGCGATCTCGGCTCCGGCCTTGCCAAATCCTGGGCGGCCGCCGGCTATGAGGTGGTGATCGGCTCGCGCAGCGCGGAAAAGGCAGCAGAAGCTGCAGCCGCGCTCGGCGGCTCGGCGCGCGGCGACGACAATGCGGGCGCCGCGCGCGCCGGCGATATCGTCGTGCTGGCGGTGCCTTTCGCGAGCCATGAATCGACGCTGCTGGACGTGCGCGAAGCGGTGCAGGGCAAGATCGTGGTGGACGCCGCCGTGCCTCTGGTGCCGCCCAAGGTTTCCACCGTTCAATTGCCCGCCGAGGGTTCGGCGGCGCAGATCGCCCAGGGCCTGCTCGGCGAGGGCGTGCGCGTGGTGTCCGCGTTCCACAATGTGGGCGCCACCAAGCTGCACGGCGGCGGCAAGGCCGATTGCGACGTGCTGGTCTTCGGCAACGACAAGGACGCGCGGGATCAGGTGATCGCCCTCGCCGGTGTGGTCGCGACGCGGGGCGTCGACGGCGGCGTGCTGGCGAATTCGGCCGCCGCAGAAGCGCTCACCTCCGTGCTGATCGGGATCAACCGCCGCTACAAGGTGCCCGGCGCCGGCATCCGCATCACCGGCCTCGACATCCCAGCCGTCGGCTGAACCCGCCATGGCCGCGCCCGCCCTCTCCCTCCACGCCTTGCCCGGGATTCCCCTGGTGGAGCCCGGCGACGACCTCGCCGGCCTGCTCGGCGCGGCGCTGGAAGAGAGCGGGCTCGGCCTGCAGGACGGCGACGTCCTGGTGGTGGCGCAGAAGATCGTCTCCAAGGCGGAAGGGCGCTATCTCGCATTCGCCGACGTGACGCCCTCTCCCGAAGCAATCGAGATCGCTGCCCGCCTGCGCAAGGACCCGCGTCATGTGGAAGCGGTGCTAGGCGAATCGTCCGAGATCGTGCGGGAGGGGCCCCACGTGCTGGTGGTCGCCCATAAGCTGGGCTTCGTCATGGCCAATGCCGGCGTGGACGAATCCAACATCGATCATGAGGCCGGCGCGCGCGTGCTGTTGCTCCCGCGTGATCCGGACCGCTCCGCGGCAGAATTGAAATCCCGCCTCGACGCCCGCTTCGGGGCCTCTGCCGGCATTGTCATCAACGACAGTTTCGGCCGGCCCTGGCGCAACGGCGTCGTCGGCGTCGCGATTGGCGCAGCGGGTGTGCCCTCCCTGGTGGACATGGTCGGCGCTCCGGATCTGTTCGGCCGCGCGATGCGCGTGACAGAAATCGCGGTGGCGGACGAACTCGCCTCCGCCGCCTCCCTGCTCATGGGCCAGGGGGACGAGGGCCTGCCGGCCGTGTTGGTGCGCGGCTATCGACGCGCCGCGCCAGAACGGCCCGCCGCCGCCCTCATCCGCCCTCGCGAACGCGATATGTTCCGATGAACGCTCCGCTCTCTCCGCTCGGCTCCCGCTCCGGCCCCATCGTCGCGCTCTGCGGCGGCGTGGGCGGTGCCAAGCTCGCGCTCGGCCTGGAGCGGGAATTCGGCGCGGCGGTGTCGCTCGTCGTCAATACGGGCGATGATTTCGAACATCTCGGGCTCGCCATCTCCCCTGATCTCGACAGCGTGCTCTACAAGCTGAGCGGCCTCAGCGACGAAGTGCGCGGCTGGGGCCGGGCGGACGAGACCTGGAATTTCATGGCGGCGCTGGGAGAACTGGGCGGAGAAACCTGGTTCCAGCTGGGCGACCGCGACCTTGCGCTCCATGTGGAGCGCACGCGGCGCCTGAGGCTCGGCGAGAGTCTCACCCAGATTACCGAATCGCTGCGCTCCCGCCTGGGGGTGAGGGCGCGGCTCCTGCCCATGAGCGATGCGCCGGTGCGCACCCTGGTGCACACCGACGAGGGCACTCTGCCATTCCAGCGCTATTTTGTGGAACGCCGATGCGCGCCGGCGGTGACCGGTTTCGCTTTTGACGGCGCAAGCACGGCGCAGCCCACCGCTGGTGTGCTTGCTGCGCTCGCTGCACCGGATCTGCGGGCGGTCGTGATCTGCCCGTCCAATCCGTATCTCAGCATCGATCCCATTCTTGCCATTCCCGGACTGCGGGCGGCGCTTGCCGCAGCGCGCGCCCCCATCGTCGCGGTCTCGCCCATTATTTCCGGGCAAGCGATCAAGGGCCCGACCGCTAAGATCATGGCGGAACTGAATGTACCTGCCACCTCTGCCGCCATCGCCGCCCATTACGGCACGTTGATCGACGGCATCGTGATCGACGCCGCCGACGCCGAGGAGCGGGCCCGCATTCCCGCTCCCGTTTCAGCGGTGCCAACCCTCATGAAAACGGCCGATGACAGCGTCCGCCTGGCGCAGGACGTGTTGCGCTTCGCCGATGCGCTGGCGGCGGCAGGCGGGGTCATTCATGCGGACAGGGAGGCGGTGCGTCCATGAACAGCCGTGTTCCCGCAGGCGATTTTCGCATCCCCCGCGATCTGTGGGCGCTCATTCCGGTGAAGCGTTTCGCCCTCGCCAAACGCCGCCTGGCGCCCCAGCTTTCGCAGGGCGAGCGGGCCGCGCTCGCCAAGGCCATGTTGCGCCAAGTGCTCGGCGTGCTGGCGGGCTGCCGGGGCATTGCCGGCATTCTCATTGTCACCAGTGATCCGGAGGCCATGGCGCTCGGCCGGGCGTTCGGCGCCCAGGTGCTGCCTGACGCTGTGGAAGCCGGGACCAATGCCGCCGTGCACACCGGCATGGCCGCGCTCCACCGGGCCGGCAAGGGCGGCGTCATCGTCGTGCCGAGCGATGTCCCGGGCGTCACGCGCGCAGAGATGGAAATGGTGATCGACGCGCTCGAAGGATCCTCCGTCGTGCTCGTTCCGGCGACCCGAGACGGCGGCACCAATCTGCTCGCGGCCTGCCCGCCGGCACTCATCGGCCCGAGCTTCGGTCCCTGCAGCTTTGCCCGCCACGTGGAAAGTGCGCAGGCCGCAGGCATCGCGCCATGCGTGCTGCAGTTGCCCGGCCTCGGGCGCGACATCGACGTGAGCGAGGATCTCGCGGCCCTGCCCGCCGCCCTCGCCCCGTTTCATTTGCGAGCCCGTACCGGCGCGGCTCAGCCCCTGCCCTCGCCGCTTGAGGAGCCGTTGCCCCTATGATCGCCCCCTCCCTCCTCGCTGACCTCTCCACCAGCGCCCGCCTTTCGCCCGAGCAGGCATTTGCCTTGGTGGATATGAACGATCTCTCGCCTTTGCTTGAAGCGGCGGCGCAGCGGCGCGATGCGGCTCACGGCCAATTCGTTTCCTATTCGCGCAAGGTGTTCATTCCACTCACCCAATTGTGCCGCGACGTCTGCCATTACTGCACCTTCGCCCATGCGCCGCGAAAGGGCGAGCGCGCCTTTCTCTCCCGCGAGGAGGTGCTGGCCATCGCCCGTGCCGGCCAGAAGGCGGGCTGCAAGGAAGCCCTGTTCACGCTCGGCGACAAGCCGGAGCTGCGCTACCAGTTCGCGCGCGAAGCGCTGGCCGAACTCGGCCACCCAACCACGCTCTCCTATCTCGCCGAGATGGCCGAGCTGGTGTTCCGCGAAACCGGCCTGCTGCCCCATGTGAACCCCGGCCTGCTGACTGCCGAGGACGTGGCGGCGCTGCGGCGGGTGTCCATCTCCCAGGGCATCATGCTGGAGAGCACCTCCGAGCGCCTCATGGCAAAGGGCGCCGCGCACCACGGCTCCCCCGACAAGATCCCGGCCGCGCGTCTGGAAACCATGCGCATCGCCGGCGAACAGGGTGTGCCCTTCACCAGCGGCATCCTGATCGGCATCGGCGAGACCCGCGCCGAGCGCATCGAATCCTTGCTGGCCCTGCGCGACCTCAACGATACCTACGGGCATATTCAGGAAATCATCGTCCAGAACTTCCGCCCCAAGCCCGGCACCCGCATGGCCAAGGTCGAGGCGCCCTCGCTCGACGAGCACCTGTGGACCATCGCCATGGCCCGGCTGCTGTTTGAGCCGGAGATGAACATCCAGGCGCCGCCCAACCTCAGCCCCGGCGCGCTCAGCAAGCTGGTGGCGGCGGGTATCAACGACTGGGGCGGCGTTTCGCCCGTCACGCCGGACCATGTGAATCCGGAAGCGCCCTGGCCGCATCTGCGGGTGCTGGAATCCGCAACCAAGGCCGCCGGCAAGATTCTGACGGAGCGGCTCGCCATCTATCCCGCCTTCGCCGCCCATTCCCGTCGCTGGGTGGACGAGGGGTTGCGCACCAAGCTCCTCGACATCATCGACGGCGAGGGATGGCCACGCGCCGACGACTGGTGCCCCGGCTCCACTGACCGCCTGCCGGCCAAGGAAGGCGCGCTGCTGAAGCCCTCCGCCCCCGCCAGCACCGACAGTGCGCTCACGCGCATTCTTGACCGGGCGGTTGCCGGCATCGCGCTCGAGGAAGCCGAGATCGTGCGCCTGTTCCGGGCGCGGGACGAGGAATTCACCGCCGTGTGCCGGGCCGCCGACGAACTGCGCCGCGTGGTGAACGGCGATACGGTGAGCTACGTCGTCACGCGCAACATCAACTACACCAATATCTGCTATTTCAAATGCCAATTCTGCGCCTTCTCCAAGGGCAAGCTGAGCGAGAATTTGCGCGGCCGCCCCTACGATCTCGAGATGGAGGAAGTGGCGGACCGGGTGCGCGAAGCCTGGGCACGCGGCGCGACCGAAGTCTGCATGCAAGGCGGCATCCACCCCTCCTACACGGGCCAGAAATATCTCGACCTCTGCAAGGTGGTGAAGGACGCGGTGCCACAGATGCACATGCACGCCTTCTCGCCCCTCGAGGTGAGCCAGGGCGCCAAGACGCTGGGCGTGAGCATTCCCGATTTCCTCGCGGCGCTGAAGGAGGCCGGGCTTTCCACCTTGCCCGGCACGGCGGCGGAAATCCTTGATGACGAAGTGCGCGCCCATCTGTGCGCCGACAAGATCAACACCCAGGAATGGCTCGACGTGATGCGCGCCGCCCATTCGCTCGGCCTGCGCTCCACCGCCACCATCATGTATGGCCACATCGAGCGCTACGAGCATTGGGCGCGGCATCTCATCCGGGTGCGCGACCTGCAGGTGGAGACCGGCGGCTTCACCGAATTCGTGCCGCTCCCGTTCGTGCATATGGAAGCGCCGATCTATCTGAAGGGGCGATCCCGCAAGGGACCGACCTTGCGCGAGACGATCCTGATGCACGCGGTGGCCCGGCTCGCATTCCATCCGCACATCACCAATATCCAGGCCTCGTGGGTAAAGCTCGGGCCCGAGGGTGTGAAGCTTGCCCTTTCGGCTGGCGTCAACGACCTCGGCGGCACGCTCATGGACGAAACCATCTCCCGCTCCGCCGGAGCGAGTCACGGCCAGGAGATGACGCCCCGTTCGATGGAAATGATTATCCGGTCTGCCGGACGGGCGCCGCGCATGCGCACCACGCTATATGGAGACGCTCCGGCATTGTTGGGCGAGCGCGCGCGCAATGTGAATGCCCCCACCGCCTTGCAGATGGCCGCTCACAGCTGAGAAAACTGCGAAGAGCCGCCGATTTTGGAGCAAAAAGGATTTGCCATTCCCCAAGCGTATTGTACTAATAATAGTATGATAATATGACCTTAGGTCGCCAGATCCGTTTCGGCGGGGGAGTTTTTCTGAGATGAGTGCAGCGCACGTACCCGGATCGGCTCCGGGCATCGTCAATGCTGAGCAGCGGCAGGCTGCGATCCGGCACATGCGGGACGCGGGTCTGAGCCTGCCGACTTTCGGTCAACTGGCCGATCCCTCGACCATTCCCGCCGCGAAAACCGCCGCCCTGGCTGATGTGGACCGCAATGCGCCGGACGGCGCCAATCTGTGGCGCATTCACTGGAACAATGCCGCCGACGGCCGCGGGACGGTGCCGGTTCCCGACCACATCGTGCTGCCGAGCGCCCTCACCGGCGTCGCCGCCCCGATCGTGGTGCTGCTGGGGGCGCGCTTCCCGCTCATCGGCGCACACAAAGTGCTGCCGGCCTATGCGGGCCTCGTCACGCAACTGGTCACCGGCGCTTTCGATCTCTCCCACCACAAGGCCGTGTGGCCGTCCACCGGCAATTATTGCCGGGGCGGCATCGCTGTGTCGCGCATCATCGGCTGCGCCGGCGTCGCCGTGCTGCCGGCCGGCATGAGCCAGGAGCGCTTCGACTGGCTGGAAAAATGGGTTTCCAACCCGGCCCATATCGTTCGCACGCCGGGCACGGAAAGCAACGTCAAGGAAATCTACGACGCCTGCAATGAGATGCAGAAGGATGAAAGCAACGTCATCCTGAACCAGTTCTCGGCCTATTCGAACTATATGGTGCACCGCGCCGCCACCGGTGCGGCATGCGCGAGCGTGTTCGAGAACCTGAAGGGCCAAGCCCCCTCAAGCCGCCTCGCCGCCTTCGTTTCCGCCACCGGCTCCGCCGGCACGATCGCGGCGGGCGATCATCTCAAGGCCCTCTACGGAACGCGCATCGCGGCAGTGGAAGCGCTGGAATGCCCGACGATGCTCGAGAACGGCTATGGCGAGCACAATATCCAAGGCATCGGCGACAAGCATATCCCGCTCATCCACAATGTGATGAACACGGATTTCGTGGCCGCCGTGTCGGACCGCGCCAGCGATCGGCTCAACCTGCTGTTCGGCACCGATGCCGGGCGCGCCTATCTGGCCGACCGCAAGAAGATCGACCCCGCACTCATCGCCGCCTTCGACAATATCGGCATTTCCGGCCTGGCCAATATCGTCGCGTCTATCAAGCTCGCGAAATACATGCGCTACGGCGCGGACGACGTGGTGGTGACAATCGCCACCGACGGCGCCGGCCTCTATGAGACCGAGCGCGCGTCCTATCTTGCCAAGCATTATGGCGGCAGCTTCGACGCTGTGGACGCGGCCGAAACCTACACATTCGCCATCGAGGCGGCCTCCACCGCCGACATGCTGGAACTGAGCGAGACCGACCGCCGGCGCATCTTCAACCTCGGCTACTACACTTGGGTGGAGCAGCAGGGGATCGCCTTCGAAGATTTCGAGCGCCGCAAGCACCAATCGTTCTGGGATGGGCTTGCCGCCCAGCTTCCGGTCTACGACCGACTGATCGAAGAATTCAACGCGGAAGTAAACGCCTCCTAAAAGCAAAAGCTTCCTTTACACCAGAGGAGACGATTTTGACGGCATCAGGCGTGACGCCCTATGCGCAATTGCGTGAAGATCTCTCGCAGCGGGACAAGAGCCTGCGCGAGAAGGTCGTGACGCTCGAAGAGGCCGCCTCCTTCGTACCGGATGGTGCGAGCGTAGGCATCGGCGGGTCGACCATGTCGCGCACGCCGATGGCGATGATCTGGCAGCTCATGCGTGCCCGCAAGAAGGGCCTCACCTGCTCACGCAGTATCATTTCGACCGACGGCGATCTGCTGTTCGGCTCCGGCATCTGCGACCACATCATCACCAGCTGGTTCGCCCAGGGCATCCTGTGGGGCCTCTCCAAGGTGATGCGCCACCATGTGGAAAACGGCAGCGCCAATTATGAGGAATGGAGCCACATGGCGGTCGGCATGCGGTTCCGCGCCGGCGGCATGGGCGTGCCCTTCCTGCCGATCCGCTCCATGCTCGGGTCGGACGTGCTGCGCATTCGCCCCGAGGCGAAGGAAATTGACTGTCCCTTCACCGGCGAAAAGCTGCTGCTGGTTCCGGCGCTCAATCCGGACGTGGCGCTGATCCATGTCCAGCGCTGCGACGCCTATGGCAATGCGCAGATGGACGGCCTGCAATTCATGGACATCGACCTCGCCATGGCGGCGAAGCGGGTGATCCTGACCACGGAGCGCATCGTCTCCAACGATCAGATCCGCCGCGCGCCCGACCAGACGAAGATTCCCTTTTTCTGCGTCGATGCGGTGGTGGAAGTGCCTTACGGCTCCGCTCCACACGAATGCTTCGGCCTTTACGAGCCCATGATGAAGCACATGGCCGCTTATGTGGCGCAGGTAAACAAGGCGCCCGTCGAGGGCATGCGCGAATACCTGGAAAAATACGTCTACGGTCCCGCCTCCTGGAACGAATACCTCTCGCTCATCGGCCTTGAGGAAATCCTGGAAGCCAGCCAGCGCGGACGGAGCATCTACAATGACTGAGGCGCACCGCTACACGGCGACCGAGATCCTCGCCATTCTCAGCGCCCGCCAGCTCAAGGACGGGCAAGTGGTGTTCGCTGGCGTCGGCATTCCGCTGCTGGCCGCCACGCTGGCCCAGCGGCTGCGCTGCCCCGGCTTGACCATCCTGTTCGAAGGCGGCGTGGTCGGCGCGTTCGTCGAGCCCGGCAAGCTGCCCCCCTCCACCAACGACCAGCGCTGCACCAAGCGCGCCAATATGGTGCTCGGCTCCACGGATGTGCTGCTGCTTCTGCAGCGCGGCTATGTGGACATCGGCTTCATGGGCGGCGCGCAGATCGACCAGTTCGGCAATCTGAACTCGTCCTTCATCGGCGATCCGGAACACCCCAAGACGCGGCTGCCGGGCACCGGCGGCGGCAACGACATTTCCTCGCTCACCAACATGATCGTCGCCATGAAACACGAGAAGCGGCGGTTCGTGGAGCATGTGGACTTCATCACGAGCCCCGGCTTCATCCGCGGCGGCACCTCGCGCGCCGAAAGCGGCCTGCCGGCGGGCGGCATGTTCCGCGTCATCACCGAGCTTGCGGTGTTCGGTTTCGACGACGCCGAACGACGCATGAAGGTGCTTGCTCTCAATCCGGGGGTCACCCGCGAGGAAGTGCAGGACAACACCGGGTTCGACCTGGTGTTCGACGCCCAGACCGCAGTCACCGAACCGCCCACCGAGCACGAATTGTCCACCCTGCGGATGCTCGATCCCGAGCGCCTGTTCACTGCCTGAAAAGGCCAATGGAGGAACAAAAATGACCATCCTGTCCAAGACCTTCGGGATCGCCTCGCGGAATTTCACCGCCTATCCGGAAATGCCGGATGCGCCGGGCCTCGTCGAATACGGCGTGAGGTGCGAAGAGCTCGGCTACGATTCCATCTGGGTGTGGGACCACATGCTGCTCGGCGTCGAGCCGAACTTCCCCATCATTGATTCGCTGACCGTGCTGACCGCCATCGCCGCGCGCACCACCCGTATCAAGCTAGGAACGGGCATTCTCGTTCTGCCGCTGCGCAATGCGGTGGCGCTCGCCAAGCAGCTTTCCAGCATGGACCAGCTCTCCAAGGGCCGCATGGTCATGGGCATGGCCTCCGGCTGGTACAAGCGCGAATTCGATGCCATGGGCATCCCGTTCGAGAAGCGCGGCAAGATCATGGATGAGAATCTGGAGATCCTGAACCGCTTGTTCACCGAAGATAAGGTGGACGGCGAGTACATGTTCCACAAGATCTCCGCTGCGGTCATGTATCCCAAGCCCTACCAGAAGCCGCGCATGCCGATCCTGATCGGCGGCTATGTGGACAAGGTCTTGCAGCGCGCTGCGACCGTCGGCGACGGCTGGCTGACCTATTTCTACCGTCCCGAGGACTTCAAGAAGTCCTGGGTCAAGCTGCGCAACTTCGCCGAAGAAGGCGGCAAGGATCCCGACACCCTGCTCAATGCCTCCCAGCTGCCCATCATGGTAGGCGATTCCCGCGCCGCCGTGCAGGACGAGATGATGGACTGGCTGAACAAGGAATGGGACTTCCCGGCCTATAGCGACTGCACCCGCGAGAGCGCCATCATGGGCAACGTCGATGAATGCGTCGCCCAGCTCCAGGAGCAGATCGACGCCGGCGTCCAGAAGATCATCTTCGTCCCCTACAAGTATCGCCCCGATCAGGTCGAGGTGATCGCCAAGGAAATCATTCCCCGCCTCAAGGCCCTCTGAGGCGGCGCCTCAAGCCCCCGGGGCCTCCCGGGGGCATTTTCTTTTGCATCTGGACACCGCCGCGAGCCGGCGCAACAAAACTTTCCGGAGACAGTGCAATGAGCGACCCGAACCGTCAGGCCCTTCTGGACACAATCGACGCCAATCGCGACAAGGCGATCGCCTTCCTGCAGAAGATGATCACCATCCCGAGCGTGACCGGCGACGAAGCCGCGATCCAGAATTTCCTCAACGAATACATGACCAACATCGGCCTCGACGTCGACATGTGGGAAACCGACTGGGAGGAGCTGAAGAAGCATCCCGGTTATCGCCCCGTCGACCGCGGCTATGAGAACCGCCCGAACATCGTCGCCACCTTCAAGGGCGCCGGCGGCGGACGCTCGCTGCTGCTGAACGGCCATACCGATGTGATCCCGGTGGGCAACGGCGAAGGCTGGAGCGACAATCCCTGGTCCGGCCTCATCCGGGACGGCCGCATCTACGGGCGCGGCTCCGCCGACATGAAGAGCGGTGTCGCCAGCCACATCATGGCGGTGGAGTTCATGAAGGAACTCGGCCTCCAGCCCAAAGGCGACGTCTACATCAACGTCGTCATCGACGAGGAAGTCAGCGGCCACGGCACGCTCGACACCGTGATCCGCGGCTATAAGGCGGACGCAGGTATTTCCGGCGAGACCAGCGACCTGCACGTGCAGCCGGCCTGCATCGGCCGCATCTGGTTCGAGATCGAGATCAACGGCAAGCCCGCCGGCATCCAGCAACGCTACAAGGGCATTTCTGGCATCACGCTCGGCAACAAGATCGCCGCCGCGGTGCAGGAATTGGAAGACGAGCGCGTGGCCACCGTCACCCATCCGCTCTATCCCAATGCGCTGGATTCTCTGCCCTGTATCGTCGGCAGCTTCCAGGCCGGCAATTATCCGAGCGCTTTCCCCGCCACCTGCCTTCTCAAGGGCTCCATCGGCACCGTGCCGGGCGAGGACCATGAGGGCGTCAAGCAGAGCCTGGTGAAGAAGATCGCCGAGCATGCCGCCCGCGATCCCTGGATGAAGGACCATCCGCCGGTCGTGCGGTTCGTGGGCTATGACGCGCAAGCGTCCGAAATCCCCCGCGACCATCCCATCGTGGACATCGTCAGCAAGACCTACACGGAACTCACCGGCCACCAGCCGATCATTTCCGGTCGTCAGGGCGCGGCGGATACCCGCTTCCTGAACCTCTATGCCGATACGCCCACCGTGATCTTCGGACCCGGCTCCACGGCCGTGATGCACTCGAACGACGAATATGTGTCGATCGAGGATTACATCACCGCCATCAAGGTCATGGCGCTGAGCATTTACGATTGGTGCGGCGTGGAGAAGAAGTGACGCGACAGCTTCACGCAGTCTGACGTTCGGCGGCCGGTTCGAAAGAGCCGGCCGTTTTCTTTGAGCGTCACGTCAGCGCCTCTGCCGCTTCTCTCGCACTTTGCGGGCTGATGCGGCAGGGCCCTTCGGCCCAATCCACCACCCCTTGCTTGCTTAAGACAAAACGCATCTTCCCCGGCGTCAAACGCAACAAGATTGCATTTGAGACCCGGATTTAGAGCCCCGTACCTTCTCTTGGCACACTAACGTTGCATCAAGAGCACAAGGACGCGGCATGCTTATTCCCAATGCACATCCCGACCACGACCGTCCGCTGGACCCACAGGACGCCGAATGCCTGTCCCTGGCGGCGGCGGATGAGGTGGAGCGTTTCCTCGGCCGCCGGCCCGAGCATGTACCAACCCAGCTTCATTTTCTGCCAGCGCTTGCCCGTGAACTGAAGGTCGCCTCCATCGCTGTGAAGGATGAAAGCACACGCCTCGGGCTCGGAAGCTTCAAGGCGCTCGGCGGCTCCTATGCGGTGATCCGCCTGGTACTGGAGGAAGCGGGCCGCCGGCTCGGCCGCTCTGTGGACATTTCCGAACTGCTCACGCCCGAAATTCGCGCGATTGCGCAGACCATGACGGTGGGCTGCGCGACTGACGGCAACCACGGCCGCTCGGTTGCCGCCGGGGCGCAACTGGTCGGGGCAACGGCTGCGATCTTCGTGCATTCCGGTGTCAGTGCCGACCGCGTGGAGGCCATCGCCCGCTTCGGTGCGCACATGATCCACGTGCCCGGCACCTATGACGACGCGGTGGAGGAAGCCGCGCGCAAATGTGCCGCCGAAAGCTGGATCGTCGTCTCCGATACGTCCTGGCCGGGCTACGAGCGCATTCCCGGCCTCGTGATGCAGGGCTACACGGCGATGATACGCGAAGCCCTCGCCGCGATGCCGGAAAAGCCGACCCATGTGTTCATGCAGGCCGGTGTCGGCGGCCTCGCGGCGGCAGTGGCCGGACATCTGGCCGTGATTTACGGAGAGGCGCGTCCGTGCTTCATCGTCGTGGAGCCAGCCCGCGCAGCCTGCCTGTTCGAAAGCGCCAGGGCCGGGCAGCCGGTGAAAATCGAAGCGGGCCAACCCACCATCATGGCGATGCTGGAATGCTATGAGCCCTCGCTGGTGGCATGGCGCATTCTGTCGCGTACCGCCGATGCCTTCATGACCGTGGACGAGGCCGATGCCGAGGACGTGATGCGTCGCCTCGCTCGGCCGCTGCCCGGCGACCCGGCGATCGTCTCGGGCGAAAGCGGCGGGGCGGGCCTCGCCGGGCTCATTCAGGTGGCGAAAAACGAGCGTCTGCGGGCCGGGCTCGGGATCGACGATAGCTCCCGCGTGTTCGTGATCAACACCGAAGGCGCCACCGATGCGGGCCGCTACGCCGCAATCGTCGGCGCCTCCCCTGCGGAGATTCTCGGCAGGCCTGACGCTGCGCGGGTTTCCGCGTAGAATTCGGTGTCCATGCCGCTGCGGGACTTGAAATCCGCGCGGCCACTCGTATTATTGTGCTAATAATAATACGTTTTAGTATCGCCGTGCGGACGATACGAAAGACGCGCTTTCTTCGAAGTTTTCTGTGTGAATCTGCCGCCGTCCAGCGCGCAACTTGGTCGCACACATTCTGGGAAGGAAGTAAAAAACAATAACCGGCGCCGCTGTTTCACAGTCAAGGATGCCGGATACCTTCAGTGGGAAATTGACGGCAGGTCGGTCCTCCTCCTCCCTCAGCTTCTCCCGTTCAATGGGTTTCGCCCGCCTCGTGCGTCTTCGTGCGCGTGCAACGCGAAATGCAGCGAAGCCCCCAGTAGGAGCGGTCATGGACCAGTTGCTGCAACATTTTGCCAATGCCCTCATCATGGGCGGCACCTATGCCCTGCTGGGCATCGGGCTGACGCTGATCTTCGGCATCATGCGCGTGGTGAACTTCACCCACGGTGAACTCTACGCGCTCGGTGCCTACATGATGTATTTCGTGGCAGGCATGCTGGGCCTGAACTTCTTCCTGGCCATCGGCTTCGCGATCTTCGCCGGGCTGGTGCTCGGCGCGATCATCGAACTGATCCTGCTGCGGCCGAAGCGCAACGCCGACATCGATACGACCATGCTGCTGATGATCGGCGCCTGGATCGTGCTGCAGAATGTGGAGACGCTTACCTGGGGCAGCGTCGCAAAATCCATCCCCTCGCCGCTGCCCACCGAACCGCTGGTGATCGGCCCGGTCTCGCTCTCCTGGCTGCGCCTGCTGGTGCTGGGCCTCGCTTTGGCGCTGATCGCGGCAACCTACGCCCTCATCAACCGCACCAAGCTCGGCAAAGCCATGCGCGCTACCTTCCAGGACAGCAGCACCGCGGCCCTGATGGGCGTGAACATCAACCTTGTCTACACCATGACCTTCGCGCTCGGATCGAGCCTCGCCGCGGCGGCGGGCGCGCTTCTCGGCCCGGTGTTCGTGGTAACGCCCACCATGGGCGACCTCGCCTCGCTGAAGGCCTTCGCCATCGTCATTCTTGGCGGGCTGGGCAGCATTTCGGGCGCCACCATCGGCGGGTTCATCCTCGCGTTCGTCGAGGAATTAGGCGCCGGCTACATCTCGTCGGGCTATCGCGACGCCATGGGCTTCATCATCATCATCCTGGTTCTTCTGTTCCGGCCCACCGGCCTGTTCGCGCGCGTGGAGCGTATCGGATGAGACGCCTTCTTCCTTATCTCGTCATTCTCTTCTTCGCCTGCGTCCCGCTGTGGCTGAAAGACCAGTATTTCCTGCATACGCTCGTGGTGTCTGGCATCTTCATCCTGGCCGCGCTCAGCCTTAACCTGCTGCTCGGCTATACCGGGCAGCTGAGCCTCGGCCACGTCGCCTTTTTCGGCATCGGCGCCTATGTCAGCGCGCTCACGACGCTTGGCTTTGAAGTCACGCTGTTCGGCCACACGTTCGTGCATGGACAATGGCCGGCGGTGGTCGGCCTCCTGCTCGGCACCATTGTCGCAGGGCTCTGCGGCTACATCATCGGCCGGCTGTCGTTCCGTGTGCGCGGCGCCTATTTCGTGATCGTCACAGTGAGTTTCGCCGAGGTCACGCGGCTCGTCGCCCTCAATTGGGTCGAACTCACCAATGGCCCGCTGGCCCTGCCCGGCATTCCGCCGCTGACCCTCGGCTCGGACCTTACCGGCTACGTGACGCTCTGGGCGAAATGGCAAAACTATTACGTGGTGCTGTTCTTCATCGCGCTGGGCTACACCATCATCAAGCGGATCGTGAACTCGCCCTATGGGCGGGCCATGATCGCGCTGCGCGAGAACGAATCCCTCGCCATGTCCGTGGGCATCGACGTGACGCGCTATCTCGTGCTCGCGGCGATCATCTCGGCGGCCATGGCGGGCGCGGCGGGCGGGCTCTACGCCCATTATCTTCAGATCATCGATCCCATGATCTTCATGTTCCTCAATACGGTGACCATGGTCATCATGGTGATCACCGGCGGCAAGGGAACGCTCGCCGGTCCGCTGGTCGGCGGCCTCATCTTCGGCATCGCGCCGGTGCTGCTGCGTGAATATGTTGGGCCGGAGGTGCAGTGGATCCTCTATGGCGTGCTGATGATCCTGATCGTCTTCATCCTGCCGCAGGGCATCGTTCCGGCGATCGAGCGCTGGTTCTCAAGGCCCCCGTCAGCCCCCGCATCCCTCACTCTGACCGAGAAGGGAGAGCAGGCATGAACGCCTTCACGAAAGCCAAGATCGCTCTTTCCATCGAGCATGTGGCGGTGCATTTCGGCGGGCTCGTCGCCATTGCCGACATGAATTTCGACGTTCGGGAAGGGGAACTGGTCAGCCTCATCGGGCCCAACGGGGCGGGCAAGACCACCGCCTTCAACGTCATCACCGGGTTTCTGCGGCCGACCAAGGGGCAGGTGACGTTTCGCGGCACCTCGCTCAACGGCCTGAAGCCACACCAGGTGACCAATCTCGGCCTTGTGCGGACGTTCCAGCGCACCAGCGTGTTCGACAAGAATACGGTGTTCGAGAACGCGCTGATCGGCCTGCACCGGCGTAACCGCGCGACCCTCTTCGGCACCTTGCTGGGCCTGCCGAAGGAGAAGCGCGAGGAGGAGAAGCTGCGCCAGGAAGCCTGGGAAATCCTGCGCATCGTGGGGATCGAACATCAGGCAGACGAATTGGGCGGTAGCCTGCCCTATGGCGACCAGCGCCTGCTGGGCGTCGCCCTGGCGTTGGCGGCAAACCCATCGGCCTTGCTGCTGGACGAGCCGGTCTCCGGCATGAACGCCACGGAGACGGCCAACTTCATCAAGATCCTGCAGAAGATCCGCGCGCGCGGCGTGACGATCCTGCTCGTGGAGCACGATATGCCCATGGTCATGGGCATTTCCGACCGCATCGTCGTGCTCAACCACGGACGCATTATCGCGGAGGGTCCGCCGAGCAAGATCCAGAGCGATCCCGAAGTGATCCGGGCCTACCTTGGCCAAGGGGTGAAGCATGCTTGAGATCCGCAACCTCGTCTGCCGCTATGGCAAGGTCACGGCCCTCAAAGGCATCTCGCTGAAGGTCGAGCGCGGCCAGATGGTCGCCCTGGTGGGCGCCAATGGCGCGGGCAAGAGCACCACGCTGCGCTCGATTTCCGGCCTCGTGCCCGCCGCCGCGGGGCAGATCCTGTTCGATGGTGAGGATATCACTCGCTCCTCCCCGGCGCGGATTCTCGCCAAAGGCATCGCCCATTGTCCCGAGGGTCGGCGGGTGTTCGGCCAGATGAGCGTTGCCGAAAATCTGGAGATGGGCTGCTTCCTGCGCTCCGACAGCAAGGCGATCGCGGCCGATATGGCGCATATTTTCGAGCAGTTTCCGCGCCTTGCCGAGCGCCGGCGGCAGATCGCCGGCACGCTCTCGGGCGGCGAGCAGCAGATGCTGGCCATCGGCCGGGCGATGATGTCGCGACCGAAGCTGATTTTGTTCGACGAACCCTCGCTCGGGCTCGCGCCCAACATCGTGGAGCAGGTGTTCGAGATCATCCAGACCATTCGCGCCTCGGGCACCACGGTGCTGATGGTGGAACAGAACGCCTATGCTGCGCTCGAAATGTGCGACTATGCCTATCTGCTGGAGACCGGCACCTTGGCGCTGGAGGGCACCGGCAAGGCATTGATCGAGGATCCCCATGTCCACGAGGCCTATCTCGGTGGGGGCTTGTCGCATTAAACAGGCGTGCCCATCACCGGGGTGGTCGAGCGCCCCGATGAAAATGCGGGCCGGCGCACCGCGCCGAACCTTTGTGATCGGCCATGAGAGTTTCGAAGAGGGGGTGACGCCAGTCGCCTCCTCTTTTTGTTTGAGGTACAAAAATCATTATTTTTCAATTTATTGACCCGTATCGGACGACTGACGGCGCATCCTGCGGAGCGTCCTGCAGCGGGAAATATCGGCGCTCTGCGCGCCATGGCGCGGGTCCCGCCCGAGAAACTTGCAGGCAAGATGAAAAAAGCGTCTTGACACAAATCTAGATGACTAGTTTTCTAGTCTAAACCAGCGTCGAAGAACGCATCCAGAGGTAGCATCAATGTCTTCGCTTCACGCACGTCTTGCTGCGGGCCTTTTGCTCGTCGCCTCCTGTCTGCCCGCCTCCGCTCAAACCAAGGTGCGCTATCTGCTCACCTCGCCCAGCCCCACGGTGGCCGAAGCCCCGCATTCCTCGGTGCCCGAGACGCTGGGCTTCTGGAAGTCGCAGGGACTGGACGTGGAGGTTTCACCTTTCAGCGGGTCCACCGCCGCCGCTCAATTGGTGATCGCCGGCACCGCCGAATTCACCATGGCGAGCCCCGAAGCTTTGCTCTTCGGACGCCAGGACGGCGCGAAGATCATCGCGGTCTATAATCATGTGCGCGAGCCGATCTATACGATCGCGGTTCTGAAAGACAGCGGCATTACCCAGCTGAAAGACTTGAAGGACAAGACCATCGGCGTGGTCAGCCTGTCGAGCGGCGCGGTTCCTGTGGCAAAGGCAATGCTGCGCTCGATCGGCTTCGATCCTGAGAAGGACGTGAAGTGGCTGCCCATCGGCCTCGGCGCGCAGGCCGCCGCTGCCATCAAGGCCAACCGCGTCGACGCGCTTGCTTTGTGGGACTGGAGCTACGCCCAGCTTGAGAATTACGGCCTCGCGTTCCGCCATTTCGAAACGGCGGAAACCTCCAAGCTGCTCAGCCTGATGCTGCTCGGCAACGAGGACTATGTGAACGCCAATCCGACCGTCGCCGAGAAGATGGGCCGTGGCATCGCCATGGGCACCCAGTTCACGCTCGCCAATCCGGAAGCGGCGGTGCGCATCCACTGGCAGAAGTATCCCGCCTCCAAGCCCACGAACATCCCCGAAGACCAGGCCCTGAAGGAAGCGATCCACATCCTTGAAGCGCGCCTCGCCAAGTACAAGATCGACGGCCGGGCCGATCCCCGCTTCGGCGCCTTCACCCGCGAGGAATGGGTCCAGACGGAGGACTTCTTCTACAACGCGGGCCTCATCAAGTCTAAGCCTGATGTGAGCACGTATTACACCAACAAGTTCGTCGAATATTACAACGCGTTCGATAAGAAGGCGATCATCGCCCAGGCGAAGGACTACAAATGAGCGGGCAGGCCGCAATCGCGATTCGGAAGGTCAGCAAAACCTTCCGGTCACGGTCCAACGAACAGATCGAGGCCTTGCGGGAAACCTCGCTGGACATCGAAGACAAGCAGTTCGTCTGCGTCATCGGCCCCTCGGGATGCGGAAAAAGCACCTTGCTCCGCATGATCGCGGGCCTGGAAAAGGCCTCTTCCGGCACCCTGTCCATTCGCGGAACGACCATTTCGGGTCCTCGCCGCGACACCGGCCTGGTGTTCCAGACCCCGGTTCTGCTGCCCTGGCGCACGATCCTCAAGAACGTGCTGGTGCCCGCGGAAGTATTGAAGCTGAACCGCAAGGAAGCCGAGACGCGGGCAAAGGACCTTCTCCAGCTCGTCGGCCTCGAAAAATTCATGGACCGCTATCCGGACGAATTGTCCGGCGGCATGCGCCAGCGTGCCGCCATCGCCCGGTCGCTCATGCACGATCCAGACGTGCTGCTGATGGACGAACCCTTTGGTGCACTTGATGCGCTGACGCGGGAATCCATGAATCTCGAACTGCTGCGCATCTGGCAGGCCAGCGCGAAGACCGTGGTGTTGGTCACCCATTCCATCGAAGAGGCCCTTCTCCTCTCCGACAAGGTGGCGGTGTTCTCCCCCCGGCCCGGCTCGATCATCGACGTGGTGGACGTGCCCTTACCACGCCCCCGCACCAGCCGCACCCGCGTCGACCCAGTGTTCGTGGAGCTTGCGGACAAGCTGCGCGAATACTTCGCCTCGGACCCGCATTGAGCGCATCGGAAAGCAAATGCCATGAATTCGCGTCTCAAGCAGCTCATGCACCGGTATGGCCCACCGCTGGTCGCCGGCATCATCATCTTCGGCCTGTGGGAGGCGCTGCCCCGCCTATTCGGCGTGTCGGCGCTGCTCATCCCGCCGCCCTCGTCCGTGTTGCGCGCGCTCTGGATCATCTTCGACCGCGGTCTGCTGGTGGGGGCCACCCTTGTCACTCTGTTCGAGGCCCTTGCGGGCTTTCTCATCGGTTCGATGGCGGCGGTGGCCTGTGCGTTCCTTGTCACCCGCTCCGAGCTGATCGAGCGTGCGCTGATGCCCTATCTCGTCGGCTTCCAGGCCCTGCCGAAGGTGGCGCTCGCGCCGCTCATCGTCGTGTGGGTGGGCATCGGGATCGAGTCCAAGATCGCCATCGCCGCGATCATTTCGTTCTTTCCCGTGCTCATCAACGCCATCATCGGCTTCTCCACCATCGAAGCTGAGAAGATCGACCTGATGCGGTCGCTGGTCGCCTCGCGCTGGCAGGAATTCCACATGGTGGTGTTCCCCAATTCGCTGCCCTTCATCTTCGCCGGGCTGAACGTCGCCATCGTCTTTTCCATCACCGGCGCGCTGGTGGGCGAATTCATCGGCGCCGATCGCGGTCTCGGCAATCTGCTGATGCAGCTGAACTACAACATGGACGTGTCCGGCATGTTCGCGGTGCTGGTGGTGCTCGCCCTGCTCGGCATCGCCCTGCACGCCATGGTGCGCTTCTTCCACGTGCGCCTGGTTTTTTGGGGCAAGCCCAAGGGCTTGGCCAACGACCACTGAATAGAAAATAAGATTGGAGAAAGTCCATGAGCGATCCCCTCGTGAAGATCGCGCGCGACGGCCATGTCGTGACGCTGACCCTCAACAATCCCCCGGTCAACGCCCTCTCCTCCGCCGTGCTGGAAGCCCTGATCGCCGCCCTTGATACGGTGGAATCCGAGGGCGAGGCGCGCTGCGTCATCCTCACCGGCACGGGCGAGAAAGCCTTCAGCGCCGGCGGCGACCTGCGGCAGGAACGCGATTTCGGCGGGCCAGAAGCAGCCAAGGCCTTCCGCGAACTCGGCCGCCGCACGCTGAACCGACTGGAGGGCTATTTCGTGCCGGTGGTCAGCGCCATCCACGGCTATTGCATCGGCGGCGGCACCGCCATCGGCTGGGTATGCGACATTCGCATCGCGGCGGACAATGCCATCTTCCGCGCTGGCGATGCCTATATCGGCATGGTGCCGAGCTGGGGCATGGGCCTCACCCGCCTGCCGCGCCTGGTCGGCCGCAACCGCGCGCTCGACATCCTGCTGATCGGCGAGAATTTCGACGCCAAGACCGCGCAGGAGCTCGGGCTCATCACCAAGGTGGTGCCGCGCGAAAAGCTCATGGAAGAGGCCACCGCCATCGCGCGGCGCATCTCCAAGGCCTCCCCCAACGCGATCCGCGCCACCCGCGAAGCGATCGCCTTCAACATGCGCGAGGGCTGGAGCGCCATGGCGCAGTTCGAGGAGGAGATCTGCCAGCAGGTGTTCTCCCATCCGGACGCTCATGAAGGCCCCAAAGCTTTCACCGAAAAGCGCGAGCCGGTTTTTGCGAGGATTTGATGGGTATCGAGAGTCTGCTGCGGCCGCGCTCCATAGCCATCGTCGGTGCGTCCGACAAGGTGGGGCCGGGGCTGAACGCCTGGAACGCCCTTCAGCATGTGGGATTTGAAGGGCAGGTTCATCTGGTGAACCCCCGCCGAGCCGAACTGCTGGGCCAGAAAGCCTATGCCAGCCTCGCGGAGATCCCGGGCACCGTGGATGCGGTATTCGTGGCGGTGGGTGCCGAGGCGGTGGCCGGTGTCGCCAGCGAGGCGGTGGCCAAGGGCGCGGGCGCCCTGGTCATCCTCTCCAGCGGGTTCGGCGAAACCGGCCCGGAGGGCGTGGCCGCGCAGGCGGAATTGGTGCGGATCGCGCGCGAGCACGATCTCGCGGTCTGCGGACCCAATTGCCTGGGCCTGCTGAATTTCGCCGGCAAGACCGCGCTGTTCGGCACCTCGCTGCCGGACCAAATCGCGCGCGGCGGCATTGCAGCGGTGCTGCAGAGCGGCTCGGTGGGCATCGCCCTGCTGAATTCGGCTCGCGGGCTTAGCTTCAGCTATGTGGTGACTTCCGGCAACGAGGCCGTGACCACCGCAGCCGATTATATCGAGGCCTTCCTCGATGATCCGGCGGTGACGACCATCGTGGTGTTCGCCGAGCAGATCAAGAAGCCCCAGCATTTCATCGCGGCGCTGCGGCGCGCGCGGGCCAAGGGAAAGCCGGTCATCGTGCTGAAGAGTGGCCGCTCCGCCAAAGGGCAGGAAGCGGTGAAGGCCCATACCGGCGCGGTCGCCGGCAGCGTTGAGGCGTGCGATGCCGCGCTCGCCGACGCGGGCGCGATCCAGGTGTTCTCGCTCGACGAACTGATTGAGACCGCATTGCTGGTCTCGCAGCTCGCGCAACTGCCGACAGGGCGCAAGGCGGCGGCGCTCTCGCTCTCGGGCGGGGAAATCGCGCTCGCGCTCGACATGGCAGAAGAGGTGGGCTTTGAATTTGCCCCCATCGCCCCGCACACGGCGGAAGAATTGACCCGCCTGCTGCCGGACTATGCCCATATCGGCAATCCGCTCGATCTCACCTGGGCCGGGCTCTACGACCCGGAGGTGGCGCGCGGCTGTGCGCGAGCGATCACCAGCCAGGAGGACGTGGGCCTTCTGGTACTGTTGCAGGACGCCCCCTTCGGGCTCGGCGCGCAGCAGGCGGCACGCTATTCGGCGCTGCTGAAATCTGTGGCGGCGGGTGCGCAGGACAGCGGCAAGCCGCTGGTGGCGCTGTCCAATCTTTCCGACCAGCCGCACGTGGAGCTGAACGCCGCCGCAAAAGCGCTCGGCGTCCCCTACCTGCGCGGCACCCGCGCCGGGATGATGGCGCTCTCGCGGTATGGCCGCTGGGCCGCGACGCAGACGCCGGTTCGCGCCGAGGGGGTTTCCACGCACGCTGCTGCGGCGCGGGCGCGGATGAAGGAGATTCCGGCGAACCGCCTTGCCACCGAGCGCGAGGCGAAGGACGTGCTGGCGGGCTATGGCATCGCTGGCCCCCGCGAAATGCAGGTCACGACCGCCGAGGCGGCCGTCGAAGCTGCGCAGGCGTTCGGCTATCCCGTGGTGCTGAAGGGCTTGGTGGAGAATCTCGTCCACAAGTCCGATGCCGGGCTGGTGAAGGTGGGGCTGAAGACGCCCGAGGACGTCCACCGCGCCGCCGAGCGCATGCTGGAGGCGGCGGCGGCCGTGAAAACCGGCGCCGTGCTCGGCCTGCTGGTGCAGGAACAAGCATCCCCCGTCGCCGAATTGTTCATCGGCGGGCGCACGGATCCCGATTTCGGCCCGCTGATCGTCATGGGCGCGGGGGGGGTCGAGGTGGAACTCTACAAGGATGTGGCGGTACGTCTCGCGCCCATCACGCCGGAGCAGGCGCTGGATGCGCTCGGCACCACGCAAGTGTCGCGCCTGCTGGACGGATGGCGCGGCAAGCAACCGGCAGACAAAATCGCGGTAGCGCAGATCATCAGCGCGCTTTCAACTTTTCTCGCCGATTTCTCGGGGGAAATTTCCGAGGTTGAAATCAATCCGCTTGCTGTATTCGCCGCGGGCTCGGGTTGCAGTGCACTCGATTGCGTGATTATACCAAAATCCGCTCGCTCCGATTGAAAGCTCCATGCGTCCTATGATCGAAAGCAACCTCGCCACAACAGATATTGGACGGGCCGCGGCATCTTATCGTGAGATCAAGTCGCGCATCATGGACCGCCGGTTCGCGCCCGGCGAAAAGCTGAGTGAAGTGCGGCTGGCGGCGGAACTGGGCGTCGGACGCTCGCCCATCCGCACCGCCCTCGCCCGCCTTCAGGGCGAGGGGTGGATTGCCGTGTCGCCCCAGAGCGGCACCTATGTGAAGGGCCTCACCGACGCCGAGATGAACGAGGTGTTCGAGTTGCGCCTGATTCTGGAGCCGGCGGTCGCGGGGCTCGCGGCAGAGCGCATGTCTTCCGAGGAGGTTTCCAAGCTGCGGCGGGCGTTCGAGGCGTTCGGCACGGAGATTGCGGAGGGACGGGTCGAAGAATATTTCGCGCTCGATCTGCAAACCCACCGCGCAATCTACAGCGCCGCCGGCAACCACCTGATTCAAGGCATCCTCGTGAATCTGCTGGACAAGGTGCATTGGATCCAGCGCACCAGCGTCGGCTCACCGCGCCCGACCAGCGCGCTCGGCGAAATCCGTGAATTGCTGGCCGCGCTGGAATCGCGGGATGCGGAGCGCGCCGCCCATGTGATGCGCACCCATATTCTGCGCACCGCGAAGTTCCGCAACCTGCCGGCCGGTGCTCCCGAATCGGAAACCGAGGTTGCCAGCCCGTCCAAGGACAAGGCCGAGCCCGCCCGCCGGCGCTCCCGCGCCGGCTAGGAGCGGAGCCCGCGTCCTCAGGGAATGCGCTGGGTCAGGCGCACGTTTGCGGACGCGAACATATAAGTGGGAAGCGATGCGATGGCGGGCCCGGAAAAGCGCTGGGTCGAGAGGCCGCCGGTCGCGTCATAAGAGAAGCCCATGGCCACCACTTCGCGCGGCGCGGTCAGGAAGGCCGTGAAGACCCGCATTTCCGGCGCGCGCAGATAAGGTTCGGCGGTCAGGCTCGGCGCCAGGAACATGCGGCCGAAGGGAATTTCCGCCGCCCTGGTCTTTTCGCGCAGCTTGGGCTGAGGCCCCGCCGACATCACAAGATTCTGCGGCATGCCCGCCATCGGGTCGTTGGCCGGCGCGTATCCGAGTGCAGGCGGTGGCGGCGCCTCGGTGCCGCGCGTGATGACGGCGGGCAGCGGCACCGGGCCAAGCGCGGCGGTCTGCACCGGAGCGGGCTGGGCGGGTGCGTTCGGCCGCTTGAGCGGCAACGGCGCCATCGTCGCCTGGGCGGTCTGCTGCGCGGTGGCGAGAGCGGCGGCGATTTCCGCCGGGCGGGCGGCGGGAACGGGGGCCGCGGCGATCGCGACCCGGCTCGTGGGCGCCGCCGACGTGCCGGTGGAGGCGGTTTCGGCGTCGCTGACCGGCGAAGTCTTCGCGGTGGCGACCCTGGTGCGGGCCGGTGCCTCGTCCGCGCCCTCGTCGTCGTCGCCGCCCTTCTTGCCGAACAGCGAGGCGAAGAAATTCTTGATTCCCTTGCCGCTATCGTCGGAGGCAACGACCGTCGCGGCCTTGCCGCCGCGCGCCTCAAGCTCGGCCACCGCCGCGTTGTAATTGGCGAGCGGCTTGCCGTCGGCGGGGATATGCACGGTCTTGCCGTCCGGGAACACCTTCACGAGCTGGTCGTGGGTCATGCGCGGCCACATGCGCACGCCGCCGGTATCCATGTGCACGAACGGCGAACCGGAGGTTGGATAGAAACCGACCCCGCCGCGTTGCAGCCGCAGGCCGGCGGCGCGCAGATCGGCGAGGTTCACGCCGGGAATGTAGAAATCCATCGCCTTGCCGCGGGTATGCTGGCTCTGCTCGGCGACGCCCTTGCTGCGGGCGCGGAGCATGGCGTTGGTAGCCGGCGAGCGATAACCGCACACCACATGGATGCTCTCCTTGGCATCCACGTCGCGATAGACCTCCCAGATCAGGTCGAACAGCTGGGGATCCATGTCGATGGGCTCTTCCTTGCGCCAGTCGCGCAGGAGCCAGCTCAGCTTCTTGAGAACCTCGGGATCGTAGCGGCCTTCCTTCTTGAAGGTGAACGCGCCCTTTTCGCCCGTATGCATGTTCTCGATGTAGAGGGTGCGGGTGTCGCCATTGGCGACGGCATTCTGCAGAGACGTGGCGCCGCCGGCGACGATGGCGACGGCGATCGCGAGAGTACGCATCCCTTTCACCCTGAAGGCGCGGGAAACGATCTGCGATACGGAACGGGATGTTTTTTGCAAAGGCTCGAACCCGAGGCTCAGATTCATCTCAGTCGCGCAACCGGTTGGTCGCGCGGCGCGAAGCTCAACAGAGTCTTATCGGGTTCGGTTAAGGGCACGTTGACGCCCCTCGCCCCCACCCCAAGCTTGCTCGGCTTATCAACCGGTCCGCAAGGTCACAGCAGCGTGACTAACGGGCGAGTATGGCAAAAACGTGCTGGTTCCATGTGGCAACATTGCCACATGCAAGCTTGAAGCGAGCCATAATCAGGAACTTGGCCGTATTTTCTCAGCGGGCCGCAGACAGCGGCCGGCCGGCCGCCATGGTTTGGCCACCAGAAAGGCCGAGCTGGGCTTTGACCTTTTCGTTGATGCCGTAAACGTCTTCGCGCATCTGCAACCGTCCATTTTCCACGAAGGCGGTGAAATAGACGAGATGCACCGGAATATGGTGCTTCAGGTTGATGTAGCGCTCCGCTCCGCCGAGCATCTTGCCGATCTTGGCATCGGTCCATTCGGTAGAGCCGAGGCCGAGGTTGAAAATAACCTCGCCGAATTTCAGCGGCTCCTGCACCCGGATGCAACCATGGGAAAAGGCCCGCTTGTCCCGTGCGAACAGGGCTTTCGATGGCGTGTCGTGCAGGTAGACGGACTGGTTGTTCGGGAACATGAACTTGATGCGACCAAGCGCGTTGCGCTCGCCAGGAGGCTGGCGGAAGGAATAGCCGCCGAGGCCGGCATTCCAGTTCACCGAGCCGGGGTCCACCACCCGCCCGTTGCGCACCACTTCCATGCCCTGGCGGGCGAGGAAATAAGGGTCGGCCTGCAGCTTGGGCAGCATCTCCTTGCGGGCGATGCTCGGCGGAATGTTCCAATAGGGATTGAGCACGACATATTCCATGTCGTGGCTCAGCAGGGGCGTCGGCGTTTCCGGCTTGCCCACAACGACGCGGGTCTCGTGGACTTCGCGGTCGTTGTCATAGATTCGGACCGTGAACTCGGGAATGTTCACCATCACCCGCGTCGTGCCGATGTCGCGCGGCAGCCAGCGCCAGCGCTCCATATTGGCGATGATATCGGCGGTGCGGTCCACGCCATGGGCTGAGGCCGCGACATTCAAGGCGGAAATGGTGCTGGCGCCGATGACCCCATCGGGGTCGAGGCCGTTGCTGGCCTGGAACATCTTCACCGCATCCACCAGGTCGCCGTCATACATCCGGTCATTGCCGCCGCGCACCCCAAGACGGGTCCGCAGGGCCGGAACGCGGGAATCGGCATCGCCCGGCCGCAGCGTCGGGCCCGGCGGGATGCGGACGACCGGCGCGGAGGAGGAAACCGTGCGGCTCGAGGCCAGCTGCGCCTTGAGCGCGCGATAGCCTTCATGCGGCGGATTGTAGGATTGAAGAGCCGCGTTCGCGTCCGACGTGGTGCTGAGATTCGATAGCACCTCGAGCGCGTCCGGGAAGCTGCGGGTCGGAACGACCAGTTCGGAAATGCGGCTCGGATCAAACCGGCCGGCCTGGGCGTGCCGTGCATAGAGAAGGGCCGTGGCGGCAAGCTTCAGTTCGGCACGCGCCAGCGCCAGCGGATCGGCGCCGGGAGAGAGGCGCGGACGCGCATAATCGCTTGGCTCCAGCCCGTCCTCAGCGGCGGCGGCGAAGCGCGCGAGCACGGCCTTGCCGCGCGCGTTGAAGCCCGAGGCGTCGACGAAGACCGGCGCATCCATGCGGGCCTTGTAGAAAGTGAGCAGCGCCTCCTGCTCCTTGGCCGAACCCACCAACGCATCGGCGCCGGGAACCGCCAGCAGTTTCGCAATCTGCTCGGCGATGGGGGCGAGCGGATCGGCTGCGGCGGTGCTCGCAGGAGCAGCGGGCGCGGCGGAGCCGACTGCCGGGGCGGCCGTGCGCGTGGGCGCGTCCGGCGGTGTTTGCGCCTGCACCGGTGCTGCGGGAGCCGGGGCTGCGGCCTGGGCCGGCGTGGTGTCCACCGGCGGGTTGTTCGAAGCGGCGCCAGCCGGCGGAACGGTCTCGGGTGCCTTCGCGGTCGCGGCGGATGATGCGGGATTGGAAGACGGCGGCGGCACGGCCGCATCGCGGGTGGGCGGCGCAAGCGCCGCAGGCGGCGCGGTCAGTTCCTCATTCGCGGGCTGGGCCATGCGGTCGATGGCGGCCTGCGGGTCTTCCTTGGCCGCCTGTGCGGTGGATTCGTCCGGCACCGGCGTCTCGGCAACGGCGGGAGCCGCCTCCGGCGGGGCGCTGGGCTGGGATGCGGCGGCGTCCGGTGCGGCCGGGCGAATGGCCTGCAGCACGCCTTCCACACCATTCGGCGGGGTCGAGCGCACGACCGCGCTCGCCTGGGAGGGTTGTTCCGGCGCGGTTTCGGCCGCACGTGGCGCGGCCAGGCGCGGTTCCGGGCTGGAATCGCCCGGTGTCGGCGCCTGCCCCTGGAGATGACTTGGCGCCGCGTCCCCCGCCGGCTGGGCAGGTGGCGCTGCGGCGGCAGGGCTCGTGGCGGTGCCCATGCCTGCGTCGCCCATCACCGGGCTCTCCGCGATGCCCGCGGGCGCACCCGCGATCAGCGCGCAGGCGAGGATGGCGGCCGTGGCGAATGCCTTCTTGTCCTGACGGGCCATAGGCCTCTCCAAATCCCTTGCCGACGCCAACCTTCCTCGCACCGGAAGCTTGCCTGAGTGCCGCCGCGCATCAACTCACAAGCGTTGGCGTGACGGCTTTTTCCACGTTTGCTACTCGGCGGCAACCGCCTGCGGGCGGTATGGTTCCGTCACAGCTAAGCCGAGCGCGTTCAGGCGACGGTAGAGCGTCGACCGCCCGATTCCGAGCCGCCGCGCGACCTCGCTCATCCGCCCGCCATAAAGGGTTACGGCCGCGCGGATCGCCTCTTCCTCGATCTGGACGAGCGCCCGCACGTGGCCGTGCGGATCGATCAGCGCCACCTGGGGCGAGGGGTCTTCCGCTGGGTCTTCCACCTCCGGCACGGGAGTGAGCGTCACGACATTGTGTCGATCCGCACGCGCCCGCGCTTCCTCCCGAACGAGATTCGCCAGGGCGACCGCATTGGTGATCGCGACCTTCAGGCGGAGCGCTCCCACCGGCTTCACCACGAAATCGCGCGCGCCCAGGCGGATCGCCGAAGCCACCGCGTCCAGGCCGCCCGGTGTGACGCACGCCACCACCGGCACCGGGCAACCGCGCGCCCGCAGCGCGCCGAGCACGCCCAGCCCGTCCAGGCCCGGCAGGACCAGGTCGAGCAGCACGCAGTCGAACGCTTCCACGGCGAGGCGCGCCAAGGCGGCATCGCCGTCGCCGACGCTGGTGCAGGTGTAACCGAGATGGCTAAGGCTCGATTCGAGCCGGCGGCGTTCGAGAAGATCGTCTTCCACCAAGAGGATGCGAGCGGTCATGGCAATCCGATACGGCTGATTCGCCAAGCTTCCGCCAAGATGGTTAAGACAGATGTAACCTTGGCCCGCCCGCGTCTGTCCTATGGATCGGGATCCAACCCGCCACGCCGCCGTTGAGGGGGCAGGCCCCGCGCGCTATGACGGGCGGAGCAAAAGAGCGTTCGGCCCTTTTCCCTTTTCTGGAGGTCTCATGCCCGGTTCCGCGACATTCGCACCCGCCGCCACCGCCGCCGCCCCCGGCGCCGAGGCGCTGCCCGAATGGAACCTCACCGACCTCTATTCCGCCATGGACGCGCCCGAGCTGAAGGCGGACCTGGATAAGGCGGACCTGGAATGCAAGGCGTTCGAGGATGCCTATAAGGGCAAGCTCGCCGATCTGCTCGCGGCGCCCGACGCCGGCGACAAGCTGGCCGAGGCGGTCCGGCGCTATGAAGCCATCGACGACCTGCTCGGCCGCATCGCCTCCTACGGCAGCCTGGTCTATGCCGGCGACACCTCCGACCCCGCCCGCGCCAAATTCTACGGCGACATCCAGGAGCGGCTGACCGACGCCTCCACTCACCTGCTGTTTTTCACGCTGGAGATGAACCGGCTGGACGATGCGGCGCTGGAAGGCGCCATGGCGGCGGCCGCGCTCGGCCATTACCGGCCGTGGATCGAGGACCTGCGGGCCGACAAGCCCTATCAGCTCGAGGACCGGATCGAGCAGCTGTTCCACGAGAAGTCCAATCCCTCGCGCGGCGCCTGGAGCCGGCTGTTCGACGAGACCATGTCGGCCCTGCGCTTCACTGTGAACGGGCAGGAACTGGCCATCGAGCCGACGCTGAACCTGATGCAGGATCCGCAGGAGAGCGTGCGCAAGGCGGCCGGCCTCGCGCTTGCCGACACGTTCGGCAAGAACGTGCGCCTGTTCACCCTCATCACCAACACGCTGGCCAAGGACAAGGAAATCTCCGACCGCTGGCGCGGCTTCACCGATGTGGCCGCCTCGCGCCATCTGGCGAACCGGGTGGAGAACGAGGTGGTGGACGCCATGGTGGCGGCCATCGGCGCCAGCTATCCGCGCCTCTCGCACCGCTATTACGCCTTGAAGGCCAAATGGTTCGGCAAGGACAAGCTGGAGTTCTGGGACCGCAACGCCCCCCTGCCCCGCGTCGCCACCCGCGACATCGGCTGGAGCGAGGCGCGCGAGACCGTGCTCGGCGCCTACCGCACCTTCTCGCCCAAGATGGCGGACATCGCCGGCACCTTCTTCGAGAAGAACTGGATCGACGCGCCGGTGCGCCCCGGCAAGTCGCCCGGCGCCTTCGCGCACCCGACCGTGCCGTCCGCGCACCCTTATGTGCTGCTGAACTACCAGGGCAAGCCGCGCGACGTGATGACGCTCGCCCATGAGCTGGGGCACGGCGTGCACCAGGTGCTGGCCGCCCGCCAGGGTGCGCTGATGGCGCCGACCCCGCTCACCCTCGCCGAGACCGCTTCCGTGTTCGGCGAGATGCTCACCTTCCGCCGCCTGCTCGCCCAGGCCGAGACGCCGCAGGCCCGCAAGGTGATGCTGGCGCAGAAGGTGGAGGACATGATCAACACGGTGGTGCGCCAGACCGCCTTCTACACCTTCGAGCGGCACGTCCACACCGAGCGCCGCCAGGGCGAATTGACCGCCGAGCGGATCGGCGAAATCTGGATGCAGGTGCAGACCGAGAGCCTCGGCCCGGCGATCCACCTGAGCGCCGGATATGAGACCTTCTGGACCTACATCCCGCACTTCATCCATTCGCCCTTCTATGTCTATGCCTATGCCTTCGGAGATTGCCTCGTGAACTCGCTCTATGCGGTCTATGAGAAGGCGGCGGACGGGTTCGCGGAACGCTATCTCGCCATGCTGGCGGCGGGCGGCACCAAGCATCATGCGCAGCTTCTGGCCCCATTCGGCCTCGACGCCCGCGACCCGGCCTTCTGGCAGACCGGCCTGTCGCTGATCGAGAGCATGATCACCGAGCTGGAAGAGATGGAAGCGGCCTGAGCCCGGGCGGTTTCCGCGTCCCGATTTTTCGAATTCAGATTTGCGTTCAAAAAAATCGCGCCCAAAAAGCCGGGGTCCGGCCGGGGTCATCCGGCCGGATCGCCCGCAAAGGCTGTGCTTCCGGTCAAATGTTTCATGTGAAACATTGACTTAGGGAAGACGAACGGCGCGGGAATGTGTTTCTCCGCGCGGGTTCGGCGGACGAAACCGCCGTTTCCGCGAACTTCTGCGAGATGATGTTCGGCGCGCGCGTAAATGTTCGCAAACCCTCGCCCTTCCGCCCCGCACCGCCAGCCTCGACTTGATGGTTCGCCGGTACCGGAAGGCGAGAAAGGCCGTGCCGCACCGCTCGACCTTCCGGAAGAACCGGCGACCGGTTCCGCGACAGGAGCTGTGCGACATGCAACGCGGTTGCCGCCTCGCTCAGCCGATTGCCCCTCTCGCCCTGATGCTGGTGAAGGTCTCGCCGCTCTGCGCGCCCGGCGCTTTTCGGCTCAGGCCTCGGTGACGAGGGGGCCGGGCACGGCGGCCGGGGGTTGTCCGGGTTCGGTAAAAACCCACGCCTTCTTTGCCGCCAGCTCATCGGTCTGACCGTCGGACAGTGCCTTGATGTAAGGCTGCGGCGTCAGAAACTTCGTTCCCTGCACCTTCCGAAGCGGCATGCCTTCCTCCAGAAGCCGTTTGCGGATGGTCAGGGCGCGGGTGATGTCCTCGAAGATGTAGAGAGCTATGGCGGCGGCGTTATGCTGGTGCGGGTGCCCGTGGGTCAAGGCGACATGCAGCGTGTTGCAGAACAGGAAGACCGGCACCTGGTCCTCCTGCAGGATTGAATCGTATAGCGCGACGGCGACTTCCGGCCGGACCAGCTGGCTCTGCAACGTATGGATCTTGAGCAGCCGGTTTGGATCCTCCTCCGGCATATCCTTCAGCTCAAGCCAGCTGGCATAAAGATTCCGCAGGGTCGCCAGATAGCCGGTGATGCGATGCACGGCGTCGTCGCGCGTGCTGACGGAATGACTGTAGAGCACCCCCAGATAGGCGAGCCCGCCCGCCGTGACCGTGGCAAGGGCGCCGAGGACCGCGCCGGTGAAGCCCAGCCAATCGGAGCGGTGCGCGTCATTGATGCCGAGGAGGAGCCGATCCCAGAAGGTGGCCGCCACGGCAAAGCCGATGCCGATGCCCAGCAGCACACATGCCGCCCCGAGGATCACCACCCGAAAAACGTCTTTCATGCCTCCTCCTCTCGGGGCTCGGACCGCAGCAGCGCAGCGCGGTACCGCAATCTCCAGCCTACCCTAATCGCGCCCGGGGCGGGAAATTCGACATAACGGGCGATGGGAACAGGACATTCAGGACCGCCGGTGCCGCGCGGATCGCGCGTCTAAGCTCGGACGGCCGCCCAGGTCTTCCGCGCCGCGAGGGCTTCCCTGAGCCTTTCCGTCACCGCCTCCCGCCCAGGAACGTATCCACGAACCAGCGGTCCAGCGTCATGGGTTCCTGCTGCTGCGGCGGCGGGCCCTGTTGGGGGATCTGGCCGACCACGGCGGGCGGCGCCTCGTCCGGCACCGCGCCCGGAGGCAGGGGCAGGCCGAAGCCCGGCGAGCGGGCGCCGCCGGGCAGTTCGGCAATCGGCACGCCCTGGTGCGCCACCTTCATGTAGCGGCTCCAGATCTCCGCCGGCAGGTTCGCGCCCGAGGCTTTCTTGGTGGGCGAGGAATCATCGTTCCCCAGCCATACGGCGGTGACGAAGCGGGCCGTATAGCCGACGAACCAGGCGTCGCGATAATCCTGCGAGGTGCCGGTCTTGCCGGCCGCGTCCCAGCCGGGAAGCTCGGCGCGCCGGCCGGTGCCGGAGATCAGCGTCTCCTCCATCATGTGGTTCATCATGGAGACGTATTCCGGCGCCACCACCCGGCCCGGCCCGGAGGTGGTGCGGGCATAGAGCACCTTGCCGTCGGCGCCCTTCACGCTGTCGATCACATAGGGAATGACGCCGATGCCGCCATTGGCGAACGGCGTATAGGCGGCGGCGAGCTCCAGCACCGAGACTTCCGACGTGCCGAGCGCAATCGAGGGGTTGGGATCGAGCGGGGACGCGATGCCGAGGCGCTTGGCGGTGGCGACGATGGCCTTGGGCCCCACCTCCAGCGCGAGCCGCACCGAAACCGTGTTCAGCGACAGGGCGAGCGCGGTCTGCAGCGTGACCGGCCCGCGATATTCGTGGCTGGCATTCTCCGGCCGCCAGCCCTTGAGCTGGATCGGCGCATCCTCGCGCACCGTGTCCGGGGTGAGCCCGCGTTCCAGGGCGGTGAGATAGACGAACGGCTTGAAGGAGGACCCCGGCTGGCGGCGCGCGGTCACCGCGCGATTGTACTGGCTGTCCTCATAGGAACGCCCGCCCACCAGCGCCTTCACCGCCCCGTCGGTATCGAGCGAAACCAGCGCGCCCTGGCCGACGCCATATTTCGCGCCGGATTTCGCCAGCGTATCGCTGACCGCCGCCTGGGCGACCGATTGCAGATTGGCGTCGATGGTGGTGCGCACCGTCACGTCGCCGGACAATTCGCCCACGTAGGAATCCATCTGCTCCATCACCCAATCGGCCACATAGCCGATGGATTCGGGGCCCGTGGGCTTGGCCACCGTGGCCGGGCGCGCGAGCGCGGTCTTGGCCATGTCGGGGCTGATCAGCCCCTGCTCGCGCATGGCGACCAGCACCAGCGCGGCGCGGTCCTGCGCGGCCTTCAGGTTGCGCGTGGGGGCAAGGCGCGAGGGTGCGTTCACGATGCCCGCCAGCATGGCCGCTTCGGAGAGCGTCACATTGCGCGCCGACTTGCCGAAATAGCGCTGGGCGGCGGCTTCCACCCCATACGCTCCAGAGCCGAAATAGACCCGGTTCATATAGAGGTCGAGGATCTCGGCCTTGGAGAATTTCTTCTCCAGCCACAGCGCCAGCACCACCTCCTGGATCTTGCGGGAGAAGGTGCGCTCCTGGGTGAGAAACAGGTTCTTCGCCAATTGCTGGGTCAGCGTCGAGCCGCCCTGGCGCACGCGCCCCGAGGTGAGGTTGGTGAACACGGCGCGCGCGAGGCCCAGCGTGTCGATGCCCCAGTGATCGTAGAAGCGCCGGTCCTCGATGGCGATGAAGGCCTTGGGCAGATAGGCGGGCAGTTCCTTCAGCGGCACGGCCGCGCCGCCCATGTCGCCGCGCGTGGCCAGCGGCTTGCCGTCCGCCGCCTGGATCATCACGGTGGGCGGGCGCTTCGGCACCATCAAGGTCTGCATGGAGGGCAGCTTGGAGGCCTCGTAGGCGACCACGCCGGCCACCGCCAGCACCGCCCACAGGCCGAGGATCAAGCCCCATTTGATGAGGCCGAACAGGGAAAAGAAGCCGCGCCGGCGCTTGCGAGACTTACCACGCACCTCGGCCCGGCGCGCGGGCTCGGCGGCGCGTTCATGGCGGCTCTCGCCGCGCACGGATGCGGCTCGGGACGGGCGACGGGTGACGGCGCTGTCCTCCTCAAGCTCCCCCGCGCCTTCGGCAAAGCCGGGTTCGGCCCGCCGGCGGGTCTTCGGGTTTGCCGACGCTGCGCGCGGTTTTTCCTCGTGGGGAATGCCGCCGGGCCGGTCGGTCGCGTCGAGGCGGATGTCGAACAGGCTCTCCGGGCGCTCCAACAGAGGCTCCCGCCGTTCCCCTTCGCCTTTGCCTCTCCACGCCATGAATGTTCCGTCCGCCGCTCCGTGAGCAGACCTAAACGACCTTCGATTGCGGCCATTTAAGGGGCGGTTAATGGAACAGGCGAAAAACCGGCCCGCTTATCCCCGCAGCGCGCCGTGACGGCGCCGCACGATTGCGATAAAGCGGAAAGCTCGGCTCGCTTTTGGGCCGCAAGAATTCAGGCCGCCCGGTATCTGGCATGAGCACGCTCCGCATTCCTAAGGGTCATCGCACGATCGGCGAACCGTTCCTGGGCCGCCTCATGAAGGCCGAGGTCCTCGACATCGCCAAGGCCCATGCGGGACGCGAGGTGGAGCTGCGCCGCGCCGTGGTGGCGCGCCTCAAGCAGGCGCTCTCCGAAGGGAATGTGGAAGCCGAGCGCCTGCTCATGGAGGACGGCTGCGGGCGCTGCTGCTCGGTGCGCCTGTCCGCGCTCCAGGATGCGATCATCGCCGCGGTTCACGAAGTCGCGACCACCATCCTTTATCCCATCGACAACCCCTCCCGCGCCGAGCGCATGGCGGTGGTGGCGGTGGGTGGCTATGGCCGCGGCATGCTGGCGCCGGGCTCGGACACCGACATCCTGTTCGTGCTGCCCTACAAGCAGACCGCCTGGGGCGAGAGCGTCGCCGAGGCGATGCTCTACATGCTGTGGGATCTCGGCCTGAAGGTGGGCCACGCCACGCGCTCGGTCGAGGAATGCCTGCGCCAGGCGCGCGCCGACATCACCATCCGCACCTCGATCCTGGAAGCGCGCTTCCTGGTGGGCGACAAGGCCCTGTTCGAGGATCTGGAAACCCGCTTCGACAAGGAAGTGGTGGAAGGCACCGCCGCCGAATTCGTCACCGCCAAGATGGCCGAGCGCGAGGAGCGCCTGCGCAAGGCGGGCCAATCGCGCTATCTGGTCGAGCCCAATGTGAAGGACGGCAAGGGCGGCCTGCGCGACCTGCACACGCTGTTCTGGATCGCCAAATACGTCTATCGCGTGCGCTCCACCGGCGAGCTGGTCTCCAAGGGCGTGTTCACCCGCGATGAGGCCCGGCTGTTCACCCGCTGCGAGGATTTCCTCTGGTCGGTGCGCTGCCATCTGCACTTCCTCACCGGCCGGCCGGAGGAACGCCTCTCCTTCGACCTGCAGCGCGAGATGGCCCAGCGCCTCGGCTATACCGAGCATCCCGGCCAGCGCGACGTCGAGCGCTTCATGAAGCATTATTTCCTGGTGGCGAAGGACGTGGGCGATCTCACCGCCATCCTCTCCGCCGGGCTTGAGGCGCGGCACGAAAAGCCGGTGCCCGGCCTCAAGGGCATGGTGGATCGCCTGCGCAGCGGCACCAAGCGCACCAAGCTGAAGGAGAGCGCCGACTTCGTCATCGATACCGAGCGCCTCAACGTCGCCGACGATCTGGCGTTCGTGCGCGACGGCGTGAACTTCCTGCGGATGTTCCACATCGCCGACAAGCGCAACCTCGCGCTGCATCCCGATGCCATGCGCCTGGCCGCGAGCTCCCTCTCGCTGATCGACCAGAAGCTGCGCGAGAACCCGGAGGCGAACCGCCTGTTCCTGGAGATCATCTGCTCCAAGAACACGCCGGAAACGGTGCTGCGGCGGATGAACGAGGTGGGCGTGCTGGGCCGCTTCCTGCCGGAGTTCGGCAAGGTCGTGGCGATGATGCAATTCAACATGTACCACCACTATACGGTGGACGAGCACCTGCTGCGCTGCATCGGCATTCTCTCGGAGATCGAGCGCAACACCAATCCCGAGAATGCGCTCGCCAACGAGCTGATGCTCACCCTGAAGCCCCAGCGCCACCTGCTCTATGTGGCGCTGCTGCTGCACGACATCGCCAAGGGCCGGCCGGAAGACCATTCCATCGCCGGCGCCCGCGTGGCGCGGCGCGTGTGCCCGCGTCTCGGCCTCAGCGCCGCCGAGACGGAGACCGTTTCCTGGCTGGTGGAGCAGCATCTGGTCATGTCCACGGTCGCCCAGTCGCGCGACCTCTCCGACCGGCGGACCATCGAGAATTTCGCCGCCGTGGTGCAGAATCTCGACCGCATGAAGCTGCTGACCATCCTCACCACGGCGGACATCCGCGCGGTGGGTCCGGGCACCTGGAACGGCTGGAAGGCGCAGCTTCTGCGCACGCTCTATTACGAAACCGAGCCCATGCTGACCGGCGGCTTCTCGGAGGTGGATCGCGGCAAGCGCGTGAAGGTGGCCCAGGCCCAGCTGCGCCACGCGCTGAGCGACTGGAGCGAGGAGGATGTGAACGCCTATTCGGCGCGCCATTACCCCTCCTACTGGCTGCGCACCGACCTCGACACCAAGGTGCGGCACGCCCGCTTCATCACCGAGATGGAAGCCGCCGGGCAGACCCTCACCACCCATGCGGATGTGGAGCCGGCCCGCGGCATCACCGAGCTGACGGTGCTCGCCCCCGACCATCCCAAGCTCCTGTCCGTGATCGCCGGCGCCTGCGCGGCGGCGGGCGCGAACATCGTGGATGCGCAGATTTCCACCACCACCGACGGGCTGGCGCTGGACACCATCGCCATCCGCCGCGCCTTCGACCGCGACGAGGACGAGGAACGCCGCGCCCAGCGCATCCGCGTCTCCATCGAAAAAGCGCTGACCGGGGAAGTGCGCCTGCCGGAAGTAATGGCCCGCAAGCTGCCCAAGGCCCGCCGCACCTTCTCGGTGGAGCCGGAGGTGACGGTGAACAATGCCTGGTCGAACCGGCACACGGTGGTGGAGGTGTCCGGCCTCGACCGGCCCGGTCTGCTGTTCGAGCTGACGAACACCTTGTCGCGGCTCAACCTCAACATCGCCTCGGCCCATGTGGCGACGTTCGGCGAGCGGGCGGTGGACGTGTTCTATGTCACCGACCTGATGGGCGCGAAGATCACGGGTGCGGCCCGCCAATCGGCGATCCGGCGCGCGCTGATCACGGTGTTCGAGGGCTCGTTCGACGAGGAAGAGCCGCCCCGCCGCGCCATTCCCGCCTGAACCTATCGCCAGGCGCGGACCGGCCTCTTGGCCTGGCGCCGCGACGCGACATGGCCTGCACGGGCTTGCCCCGGGCTTCCGCGTAGCCGCGCGCGCCAAGGCGGGCGGATCGGCGGCGCGCCCGTCCCCTCGGAGCCGACCGCAGCGAGCGGCCCTCAGAATCAAATCGGCCGGGACAAGCCCGGCCGATGGAATGCGTTGTCGTGGAAGCCGGGGCCGCTCAGCCGCCGGCGATGGGCAGCGGGATCGGCGCTGCGCCGGCCATGGCCCGCAGGGGGCGCTCGGCGACGGTGGTGTTGACCCGAGGCAGATCGAGACGGGACCACACGTCGTTCAGGGCTTCCGCCAGCTGAGCGATCAGCTTGTCGTCGTGATGGGGCGTCGCGGTGATGCGCAAGCGCTCCGTTCCGCGCGGAACGGTCGGGTAATTGATCGGCTGGATATAGATGCCGTGCTCGGCCAGGAGCACGTCGCTCGCCGCCTTGCAGGCCTTCGCGTCGCCCACCATCAGCGGGATGATGTGGGTGGGGGTTTCCATCTGCGGCAGGCCGGCGGCCGCGAGCGCCGCCTTGACCTTGGCCACCTGGGCGCGCTGGCCGTCACGCTCGGCCTGCGAGTTCTTCAGGTGACGGATGGAGGCGGTGGCGGCGGCCGCGACCGCCGGCGGCAGGGCGGTGGTGAAGATGAAGCCGGGCGCATAGGAACGCACGGCATCCATCACCACGCGCTTGCCGGTGAGATAGCCGCCCACCACGCCGAACGCCTTGCCCAGCGTGCCCTCGATCACATCCACCCGGTGCATGACGCCGTCGCGCTCGGCAACGCCGCCGCCGCGCGGGCCATACATGCCCACCGCGTGCACTTCATCGAGATAGGTCATGGCGCCATAGCGCTCCGCCAGATCGCAGATGGCCGCGATGGGGGCGATGTCGCCGTCCATGGAATAGACGCTCTCGAACACGAGCAGCTTCGGCCGGTCGCCCGCCGCCTGGAGCAGCTCCTCGAGATGGGCAAGGTCGTTGTGGCGGAAGATGGCCTTCTGCCGCCCGCCGCGCCGCACGCCCTCGATCATGGAATTGTGGTTCAGCTCGTCCGAGATCACCACGCAGTCGGGGATCAGCTTGACGATGGTCGAGATGCCGGTCTCGTTGGAGATATAGCCGGAGGTGAAGACCAGACCCGCATCCTTGCCGTGCAGGTCGGCGAGCTCGCGCTCGAGCTGGACGATCTCGTGGCTGTTGCCCGAGATGTTGCGCGTGCCGCCGGCGCCGGCGCCGCGCTTCGACACTGATTCGCGCATGGCCTCGATCACCACCGGGTGGCAGCCCATGCCGAGATAATCGTTGGAGCACCACACCACGATGTCGCGCGGCCCGCCGGGCGAATGCCAGGTGGCCCGCGGGAAGCGGTCCGCCTTGCGCTCGATCTCGGCGAAGGTCCGATAGCGACGCTCACGACGCAAGGCGTCTACAGCGACGCTAAAGTATTGATCGTAGTCCATGGAAAACCCAGTCACAGGGTGCAAGGCACCGGACGAAGCCAGATGGCGAACGCGAATTCTTCTAATCTTAGAAGGCCACATTGCTCTCTCCCTTGACCTCGATCAAGGGGTGTGCCTGACGCGCGGCGATCCAACGCATTTTATGCATTCATTTTGGCAATTCCGCTCGCGATCCCGTGAATACCGGCTTCGCGGGCGCCAATGACGCAAAGCGTTGGCGCGCAAGCGTTCAGTCGCCTAAGAATTACGGCTCAAATTGGATCAAATTTCATCAAATTGCCGCTTGCGAAGGCGGCCGTTTTCTCATAAATCCAGCCCTGCCCAATTTCGCACGTGCCTGTGGTTGCGTGCCGATCGGCGGAAGTCCGGACAAGAGGCCGGAAAGCCGCCAGGACGATCGGTAGCCGGAGGGAACCGGCCCACCCTGCTCTCAGCAGGGGACGTGACTTGAAGCAACGACGTAAGGGCTTTTTTGGTCTCGGTCGGCCCTCCAAAGGTCGGCGTTACTAAAGAGGCACTACATCTTGCCGGCCGTACGGAGTGGGACTCCCCTCTCCAAGCGCGCGCATTTCTGAAAACACCCTTGTCGTGGCTCGCGCCATGGCCGGGAAGGAAATGCCGTTCGGTTCGATGATGCGGCCGGTTTGTGACCGGCGAAGCGGGTACGGCCCGTTGGGAGAATGGCGCGTCCAAACCGCCCTTGTCCCGCGTGTGCGTGCCCCGGGCAGGCCCCGACAGCGGCGATGGCGCCGCGGAAAAGGCCTTCTCGTCCTGTCGTCGCGCGGGCAACCGCGCTTCACGAGGCTTCAGGTCACGGAGGACACCATGACCGATCGCATCCGCGAATTTCTCAAGACCCGACGCGAAGACGGACCCTGCGTCGTTGTCGATCTGGATGTCGTGCGCGCGAACTACGCGGCGTTCAGCCGTGCGCTGCCGGACACCCGCGTGTTCTATGCCGTGAAGGCCAATCCCGACGCCGCCATCCTCGCGGCGCTGGCCGAGCTCGGCTCCTGCTTCGACTGCGCCTCGGTGGGCGAGATCGACATGGTGATGGCGGCCGGCGCGGGCGCCGAGCGCATCTCGTTCGGCAACACCATCAAGAAGGAACGCGACATCGAGCGCGCCCATAAGCTGGGCGTGCGCCTGTTCGCCGTGGATTCCTACGAAGAGGTCGAGAAGATCGCCCGCGTCGCGCCGAACGCCAAGGTGTTCTGCCGCATTCTGTGCGATGGCGCCGGCGCGGAATGGCCCTTGTCCCGCAAGTTCGGCTGCGAGCCGGAAATGGCCGCGGACGTGCTGGAGCACGCCCATCGCCTCGGCCTCACCGCTTACGGCGTCTCCTTCCACGTGGGCTCGCAGCAGAAGAATGTGAATGCCTGGGACCAGGCGCTCGCCTCTGCCGCCGGCATCTTCCGCGAATGCGCGATGCGCGGCATCTCGCTCGCCATGGTCAATCTCGGGGGCGGCTTCCCCACCAAATATCTCCAGGACGTGCCGGCCGCCGCCGCCTATGGCGAAGCGATCTTCGATTCGCTGCGCAAGCATTTCGGCAACGAAATCCCGCAGACCATCATGGAGCCGGGGCGCGGCATGGTCGGCAATGCCGGCCTGATCGAGACCGAGGTGGTGCTGATCTCCAAGAAGGCCGAGAGCGACACCATGCGCTGGGTCTATCTCGACATCGGCAAGTTCGGCGGCCTCGCCGAGACCATGGACGAGGCGATCCGCTACCCGCTGCGCACCCCGCGCGACGGCGACGACACCGCCGCCTGCGTGCTGGCCGGGCCGACCTGCGATTCGGCCGACGTGATGTATGAGAAGACCCCGGTGCACCTGCCGGTGTCGCTCGCCATCGGCGACAAGATCCTCATCGAGGCTTGCGGCGCCTACACCACCACCTATTCGGCGGTGTCCTTCAACGGTTTCCCCCCGCTGAAGTCCTACGTGATCTGATCGTCACGCTTCCATACCGACCCGCTGCCCTCCCCTGAGAGGGCGGCCTGTGCCGCGCCGCGCCCCGCCGAGGGGGACGCGATTACGCGCGGGTCGGCGTCTTTCGGCTTTCCGGTTGTGGCACGGGAGGTGCTGATGACTGAGATCGTTGCTGAAAAATGGGAAGAGGTCGCCGCACGCGAGGCGCTCCTGGACCTGTGCATGGGACCGGCCCGGTTCGAGAAATCCTCGGAGCGGCTGCGGGAAGGCCGTCTGCCGGCCGAGGGATTGTCGCTGGTGGCCCACGGGCCGGACGGGCGCCTCGTCGCGACCGTGCGCCTGTGGCACATCACCGCCGGCCCCGGCAAGCCGGCGCTGCTGCTCGGTCCGCTCGCGGTCCATCCCTGGTTCCGCGCGCGCGGGCTCGGCGGCGACATGACGCGCGCCGCGCTGGCCGAGGCCGAGGCACGCGGCCATGGCGCCGTGCTGCTGGTGGGCGATGCGCCCTATTACCAGCGCTTCGGCTTCTCCGCCCGCATGACCGGCGGGCTGTGGATGCCCGGCCGCTATGATCGCAAGCGCCTGCTGGCGCTGGAGCTTCAGCCCGGCGCGCTGGACGGCGCCCGCGGCCTCATCAGCCCCACCGGCGCCCTGGAGGCGAAGCCCTCGCTCGCCGATCTCATCGCCCGTTCGGATGCGATGAAGCGCACCGCCTGACGCGGCGGCCCGCCCGGCGGGATTCACAATCCCTCCTTTCGCATCGTCATCTCCGAGCGCCCGCCCGGAGATCCGCGCGGACCCAAAGGTCGTGCCCCCGCACGCGGCCGGCGGCGATGCGGGGGTGGCCGGGTCATGCCGGCCGCGGCGGAAACCTCAGGCGGCGCGGCGCGCCAGCTCCCGCGGGTCGGCCATCGCGGTGAGCGCGAATCGCGGCGCCACCACCTCCACCAGGAAATCCAGATAAGCCCGCACCCGCGCCGGCAGATGGCCGCCCTGCCCCACATAGACCGCGTGGGTCGGGTCGGTATCACCGGGATTGAAATCCTCCAGCACCGGCACGAGGCGTCCGGCGGCGATATCGTGCGCCACATGGAACATGGAGAGGCGGGCGAGCCCGACGCCGGCGAGCGTGAGATGGCGCAGGGTTTCCCCGTCGCTGACCAAAGCGTTGCCCACCGGCGCAAACCGCATCTCGCCCGCCTCGGTCCTGAGCGGCCAGCCCTCGATCTGGCGCAGGTAGCAAAAGCCGCTGCGGTTGTGCCGTTCCAGGTCCGCCGGCACCTGGGGCGTGCCGTTCCGGGCGAGATATGTGGGCGATCCGACGATCACCATGCGCGATTCGCCGAGCTTGCGGGCCATGAGCAGGGAGCTTTTCAGCGGCCCGGCGCGCACCGCCACGTCCATCCGCTCCTCCAGCATGTCCACCACCTTGTCGGTGAGCACGATATCGAACGAGACGGCGGGGTGGCGCTCCAGGAATTCCGGCAGGGCGGGAATGAAGAAATGGGTGCCGAACGGCACATTGGCATTCACCCGCAGGCGGCCGCTGGCGATCTCGCTGGTGGAGGCGCTGCGCTCCGCCTCCTCCAGATCGGCGAGGATGCGCAGCGCGCGCTCGTAGAAATCCACCCCCTCGGCGGTGAGCTGCAATTGCCGGGTGGACCGGTTGATGAGCCTCGCGCCGAGCCGCGCTTCCAGCCGCGCCATGAGCTTGCTCACGGCGGAGGGGGTCATGTGGCAGACGCGGCCGGCGGCTGAAAAGCCGCCCTGCTCCACCACCCGCACGAACACTTCCATCTCGCCGGAGCGATTGACGTCCAACCGGGCCATGATGAATTCAATTCATAAATGCTTTGCTTTAGGGCAATCTAGCTCGCAAGGGACAAAACGTCCATTTTTGCTGCAACGCAATACCCTTCTGCTGGACGTGCCATGCCCCTTGCCCTCTATGCCCTGACCGCCGGCGCCTTCGGCATCGGCGTTACCGAATTCGTCATCATGGGCCTGCTGCTGGATGTCAGCGCCGACCTCGGGGTGACGCTCTCTTCCGCCGGCCTGCTGATTTCCGGCTATGCGCTCGGCGTCGTGGTGGGCGCCCCGGTGCTGACCGTGCTGACCGCGCGCTGGCCACGCAAGGCCGTGCTGCTCGGCCTGATGGGGGTGTTCACCCTCGGCAATGCGGCCTGCGCGCTGGCGCCGGACTATGCCACCTTGATGGCCGCCCGCGTGCTCACCGCATTTGCCCACGCCACCTTCTTCGGCGTCGGCTCGGTGGTGGCGACCGGGCTGGTGGCACCCAACAAGAAGGCTTCGGCCATCGCCATCATGTTTACCGGCCTCACCGTCGCGAACATCCTGGGCGTGCCGTTCGGCACCTGGCTCGGCCAGCATTTCGGCTGGCGCTCCACCTTCTGGGCGGTGACGCTGGTGGGCGTGATCGCGCTCGCGGTCATCGCCCTGCTGGTGCCGAACACCAAGGGCGAGGAGGCGCCCTCCAGCCTGAAGCACGACCTCGCCGTGCTCACCCGCGCGCCCTTGCTGCTCGGCCTTGCCACCACCGTGCTGAGCTGGGTGGGCGTGTTCGCCGCCTTCACCTATATCGCCCCGATGCTGACGCGCATCACCGGCTTTTCGGAAGGCGCGGTCTCGCCCATCCTGCTGGTGTTCGGCGGCGGGCTGGTGGTGGGCAATCTGCTCGGCGGGCGGCTCGCGGACTGGCGCCTCGTGCCCACCGTGTTCGCCACCTTGCTGGCGCTCTCGGTGGTGCTGGTGCTGCTGACCTTCGCGCTGCACAGCCAGATCGCCGCCGTCGCCTTCGTCGGCCTGCTGGGGGCGGTGGCGTTTGCAACCGTCGCGCCACTCCAGATGTGGGTGCTGGAAAAGGCGCAGGGCGCGGGGCAGAGCCTCGCCTCCAGCTTCAACATCGCCGCCTTCAACCTCGGCAATGCCATCGGCGCCTGGCTGGGCGGCCTCGTCATCGACCATGGGCCGGGCCTCGGCGCCATTCCCTGGATCGCGGCGCTGGTGCCGCTCGCCGCCATGGGCACGGCCCTGTGGGCGGTGCGGCTCGAAGCCGCGCGCGGCCGCAGGGCGGAGCCGGCGGCCGCCGCGTGAGGCCATGAGGCGGGACCGCTGCGGCCCCGCCTTATTTCAGAACGGGAGCCTCAAACAGGACCCGCCGCATCTGGGTCGTGTCGCCCTTGATGCCGAAATCGCTGTCGCTGACGAGCACCAGCTCGCGATCGCTCAGCACCGCGACGCCTTCGATTTTGGCGGGTAGGCCGTTCAAACGGTCGCTGTCCAGGATCGGCGTCTTGGCGAGCGGCACGACCCCCACACGCGCGAAATCACCCGGCGCCAATTGCTCGAGGGTGGGATGAGCGGCCCCGGTGGTGAAGTCGGCCGGAAGGGGCGTGGCGCCCGCGAGATCGACCAGGAACAGCTTGGTGGTCTTGTCGATGCGCTCCAGCACCAGCAGACGGTCCGGACCAACGGCCACCATCTCGCTCATCTTCACGTCCGACTGGTCCTGCTTCTTTCCCGTGGCATCGGCCTTGAAGGCGCTCGGCGCGCTGGCGCCATAGGCATAGGAGCCGACCACCGCGCCGGTCTTGCGGTCCAGCTTGATCAGGCGCGCCAGCGGCGAGCGCTCGGCGGCCGCCGTGTCGGGATTGGCCAGCGCGCCTTGCATCAAGGCGTAGAGAAAAGCGCCGTCGGGAGACAGGGCGAGGCTTTCAATGCCGTGGTTGAGATCGCGCGCGGCAAGGATTGCCGGAAGGCCGGCGACGACCTCATAGTCCGCGCCCTTCAGCCGCGCCGCGACCCCCTCTGGCACCAGCCGGCGGCGGACCGTGCCGTCCGGGCCGACTTCCACCAGCGAGGGGCCATATTCCTCGCCCACCCAGAAGCTGCCGTCCGGCAGGCGCACCAGCGCTTCGGTATCGAGGCCGGAGGGGTCCTTGCCGATGGGCTTGCCGGCGACGCTGAAGGCCGCCTCGGTGGATTCCAGATCATTGGGCAGGCCGGTGATGGCCTTGCCGGATCGCCCCTTCAGCGGAAGCGTCTCCAGCACCTCCACCTTCCCGTCCGCGCCGATCCGCAGCTTGTAGAGGGTGGGGATGAAGGCCGGCAGGGGGAAGATTTTCCCGTTCTTGTCGCCCTGGCAGATCTCCTTGGTGCCGCGGCCGGTGATGTCCTTCGGCTTCTTGCAATCGATGTTCGGCCCGCGGTCGGTGATGGCCCAGATCACGCCTTCCGGATCCGACGCCGCACGGAACACGCCGGAGCCCAGCCCCACATTCAGATCGAGCGTCTTTCCATGGGGGATATCGACCCTCGCGAGCGGCAGCGGTGGCAGCGTCAGGATTTCCACGCGCGCAGCGGGCAGGGCTTCCTGCCCCATCGCCGGGAGGAGGATGCCGAGCGGCAGGCCGGCAAGGAAGAGGACCGACAAACGCAGGACCGACAGCAGCCGCATCACCATCCCCCCGGGACACGCCCCGACGCATGCGGCCCACGCACGGGTCGCGCATGGGCCGCAGTTTAGGTTAAAGGCTCAAATCCACAACCAGAAGACGCACGCCGCGTTCGCGGGCGGGGTCAGATGGTCTGGTTGTAGGCGCCCACTTCCGGATGGGTGCGCAGCACGCCGTCGATTTCCTTGAACATGTCGCGCATGCGCTGTTCGGAAACCGGGCTTTCCACCACCACCACCAGCTCGGGCTTGTTGGAGGAGGCGCGCACCAGGCCCCAGGTGCCGTCTTCGGTCGTGACGCGCACGCCGTTGACCGTCACGAGATCGCGGATTGGCTGGCCGGTGACGCTGCCGCCCTCGGCCTGCAGCTTCTCGAAATGCTTCACCACCTCACCGACGATGCCGTATTTGGCCTCGTCCGCGCAGTGCGGCGACATGGTGGGCGAGGACCAGGTCTTGGGCAGGGCCAGCCGCAGCTCGGAGAGCTTCTTGCCGGGATTGCGGTCCAGCATGTCCAGCACCGCGATGGCGGAGACGAGGCCGTCGTCATAGCCCCGGCCGATGGGCTTGTTGAAGAAATAATGGCCGGACTTCTCGAAGCCCACCAGTGCGCCGGTCTCGTTGACGCGGCGCTTCATGTAGGAATGGCCGGTCTTCCAATAATCCGCCTTCACGCCGAGCTTGATCAGCTCCGGGTCGGTGGCGAACAGGCCGGTGGACTTCACGTCCACCACGAAGGTGGAGCCGGGGTAGATCTTGGCGAGGTCGCGCGCCAGCATCACGCCCATCTTGTCGGCGAAGATCTCCTCGCCCTCATTGTCCACCACGCCGCAGCGGTCGCCGTCGCCGTCGAAGCCGAGCGCCACGTCCGCCTTGTGCTCCAGCACCGCGTCCCGCATGGCATGGAGCATCTCCATGTCTTCCGGGTTCGGATTGTACTTGGGGAAGGAATGGTCCAGCTCGGTGTCGAGCGGCACCACGTCCACGCCCAGCGCCTCCAGGATGCGCGGGGCGAACGCGCCGGCGGTGCCGTTGCCGCAGGCCACCACCGCCTTGATGGGGTGCTTCAGCTTGGGCCGGTCGGTGAGGTCCTTGATATAGACCTCGGGGAAATTTTCCACGAAGTGATAGGCTCCGCCGCCGCGCAGATCGAAGGCGGCCGAGAGCACGATTTCCTTCAGGCGGGTCATCTCGTCCGGTCCGAAGGTGAGCGGGCGGTTGACGCCCATCTTCACGCCCGTCCAGCCATTGTCGTTGTGGGAGGCGGTCACCATCGCCACCGCCGGCACATCCAGCGCGAACTGGGCGAAATAGGCCATGGGCGACATGGCGAGGCCGATGTCGTGCACCTTCACCCCGGCCGCCATGAGGCCGGAAACCATCGCGTATTTGATGGAGGAGGAATAGCCGCGGAAATCGTGGCCCGTGACGATCTCGGGCTTGACGCCCATCTGGTGCATCAAGGTGCCGAGGCCCATGCCCAGCGCCTGAATGCCCATCAGGTTGATTTCCTTCTGGAACAACCAGCGGGCGTCATATTCCCGGAACCCGGTGGGCTTCACCATGGGCTCGGATTCATAGGCGTATGTATTGGGCGTCAGTGCGGGCTTCGGCGTCGGAAACATGAAAAGCTTCTCCGCAACGGCTCTGTTTGATCGGCTGCCGATAGCATGAAATCAGGATGGAAGGCACCCGCGGGGGCAGAAAGTGACAGGGCCAACCAGCTTCAAATGCTCGCATGTCGGGAAGGTTCCACCCGAAACCGCCAACCGGCGACGCAGCGGGGCCCGAAACCCGGCCCCGCGGCCGCCGTGGCCCGCGTCCATTGCGTGGCCTCAGCCCACCGAGGTCATGACGAGGCGGGCCGCCGTCAGGTCCTCCAGCGCGGCGCCGACCGATTTGAACAGGGTGATTTCGTCCCCTCCCGCGCGGCCGGGCACCCGGCCGGTGCAGAGGTCCGAGAGGTCGCCCTTCAGCCGCTCGGCGGACCAGGCGCCCGAGGCCATGGCAAAGCGCAGGTCGCCCGCCTCCGCCAACGCGCCGGCACGCGTATCCACATAGACCGCGCTCGCGGCGATCAGGGCATCGTCGCTCTCGCGCATGGCCGGCGTGAAGGCGCCGACGAGATCCACATGGGTGCCCGGCCGCACATCCGCGCCCAGCACGATCGCCTGCGTGGAGGTGGTGGCGCAGGAGACGATATCCGCCTGCGCCAGCGCGCCCTTCAGGTCGGACACCGTATGTGCGTCCAGCCCCTGCCCTTTCAGCCGGTCGGCGACACAGCGCGCTTTCTCCGGCGCGCGACCCCACACCAAGATTCGTGCGATGGGCCGCACGGCCGCATGGGCGGCGGCGAGATAGCCGGCGAGATGGCCGGTGCCCACCAGCAGAAGCGTCCGGCTCTCCGGCCGCGACAGGTAGGAGGAGGCGAGCGCGGACGCGGCCGCCGTGCGGCGATTGGTGAGCGCGTCGCCATCCAGGATCGCGCGCGGCGCGCCGGTCTCGCCGTCGAACAGGGTATAGATGGAATTGACCGCGCCGAGGCCGCGCGCGCTGTTGCCGGGCACGACCGTCACCATCTTCACGCCCATGGCGACGCCGCGTTCCCACGCCGGCATGGTGAGCAGATGGGCGCTCGCCCCCTCGGTGCCGACCTCGAAGGCCTGGCGCACCGGCGCCTCCACCTTCTGGGCGGCGAAGGCGTCGCGCAGGGCGTCCACCAGGGAGGGATAATCGAGCGCCGCATGGATCTGCGCGGCGCTGAAGACCTTGGGCATGCGAATCGGCTCCATTAGGCACGTCGCTCGAACATAAGGGCGATGCACGCCCGCTCACAGCGGCGTTGTGCACGGCCGGCGGCGGCGCCATAGGAGGGCGCGGCGCGCCCAATGCGGGATTTCAGATGGCGGACGACTCCTTTGACGTGGTGATCGTGGGCGGGGCGGCCACCGGCAGCTCCACGGCCTTTCACCTCGCCGCCCACCCGGACTTTTCCGGCCGCGTGCTGGTGCTGGAGAAGGACCCGAGCTACCAGACCTGCGCCTCGGCCCGCTCGGCGGCGTCCATCCGCCAGCAATATTCCGCTGCCATCAATGTGGAAATCTCGCTCTACGGCATCGCCTTCCTGCGCGAGATCGGCGCGCGGCTCGCCGTGGAGGGGGACGCGCCGGCCATCGGCCTGCGGGAAGGCGGTTATCTTTTCCTCGCCAGCGATGCGGGGGCCGACGCGCTCGCCGCCGCCCATGCCGTTCAGACCAGCCTTGGCGCCGACATCGCCCTGATGGCGCCGGACGCGCTGGCGGCGCGCTTTCCCTGGCTGAATACCGAGGGCATCGCGCGGGGCAGCCTCGGCCTTTCGGGCGAGGGCTGGTTCGACGGCTACGGCCTGATGCAGGCGTTCCGCCGCAAGGCGCGCAGCCTTGGCGTGACCTATCGCGCGGCGAACGCAATTGCGCTGGAACGCAGCGCCGACCGCATCACGGCGGTGAGGCTCGCCGACGGCACGCGCATCGCTTGCGGATGGGTAGTGAATGCGGCAGGCGCGGGCGGCGCCGATCTCGCCCGCACGGCCGGCATCGATCTTCCGGTCGCGAACAAGAAGCGGATGATCTTCACCTTCACCTGCCCGGATGCCGTGCCGGATTGCCCGCTGCTGATCGACCCGAGCGGGGTCTATGTGCGGCCGGAGGGACAAGGCTTCCTCTGCGGCACCGCTCCACCGCCGCAGGACGATCCCGACAGCGCAGATTTCGAGGTGGACCACGCGCTGTTCGAGGATGTGATCTGGCCGACGCTGGCGTTCCGCATTCCCGCCTTCGAGCGGCTGCGCCCCGGCCGCGCCTGGGCCGGGCATTACGACATGAACCTGTTCGACCAGAACGCGATTCTCGGGCCCGCGCCGGGCTGCGCCAACCTGCTGCTCGCCAACGGCTTCAGCGGCCATGGCCTGCAGCAATCCCCGGCGGTGGGCCGGGGATTGAGCGAGCTGGTCGTCCAAGGGCGCTATGCGACGCTGGACCTGTCGCCGCTCGGCTATGGGCGGATCGCGCGCAACGCGCCGCTCGTGGAGCGCAAGGTGGTCTAGCCACCTGGCCCACGGGCGGGCGGGCCGTCAGCCCTCGTAATGGTCGGCGACCAGCTGGTTCAGCAGCCGCACGCCCCAGCCCGAAGCCCAGCTCTTGTTGATGTCGCTGGCCGGCGAGGACATGGCGGTGCCGGCCACGTCCAGATGCGCCCAGGGGGTCTTGTCCACATAGCGCTGGAGGAACTGGGCCGCGGTAATGGACCCGCCGTTGCGCCCGCCGGTGTTTTTCATGTCGGCGAAGCGGCTGTCGATCTGCTTGTCATATTCCGGGCCGAGCGGCATGCGCCACACGCGCTCGCCGGTCTCCATGCCGGCGGCCGAAAGGCGCTGGGCCAGTTCGTCGTCATTTGAGAACAGGCCGGCATATTCATGCCCGAGCGCCACCAGAATGGCGCCGGTGAGGGTGGCGAGGTCCACCATGAAGCGCGGCTTGAAGCGCTCCTTCGTGTACCAGAGCACGTCGGCCAGAACGAGCCGGCCCTCGGCATCGGTATTGATGATCTCGATGGTCTGGCCGGACATGGAGGTGACGATGTCGCCGGGCCGCTGGGCGGCACCGTCGGGCATGTTCTCCACGCAGCCGATGACGCCGACCGCGTTCACCTTGGCCTTGCGGGCCGCGAGCGCATACATGAGCCCGGTGACGCAAGCCGCGCCCCCCATGTCGCCCTTCATGTCCTCCATGCCGGCGGCGGGCTTGATGGAGATGCCCCCGGTATCGAACGTCACGCCCTTGCCGATGAAAGCCACCGGCTGGGTCTTCGCGTCCGCGCCGTTCCAGCGCATCACCACGACGCGGCTCTCCTTGATGGAGCCCTGGCCGACGCCGAGCAGCGCGCCCATGCCGAGCGCGGCGAGGTCCGCATCGCCCAGCACCTCCACTTCGACGCCGACCGAAGTCAGCTCCTGCGTGCGGCGCGCGAATTCCGGGGGATCGAGCACGTTGGAGGGCTCGTTGACCAGATTGCGGGCCAGCACCACGCCGTCCGCCACCGCTTCGCCGGAAGTCCAGGCGCGGCGCGCCGCGGGCTCGTCCGCCACCAGGAAGGTCAAAGACAGGGCGACCGGCTCGGCATCGCCTTCCTTGCGCTTGGTCTTGTAGCGGTCGAACACATAGCTGCGCAGCCGCGCGCCGAGCGCCATCTCCGCCACGAACTCCGGGCTCACTTTCAGGCCGGGCAGGTCGACGATGACCGTGGCTTCGCGCGTGCCCCCGGGAATCTTGCCGACGGCCACGCCGCCCAGCTTGAGAAAATCCGCCGCCTTGAGATCCGCGCCCTTGCCAACGCCCAGGATCACGAGGCGGGGGGCATCGAGGTTCGCCGGCGCGATCAGGTCCAGGGTGGACGAGAGGCGGCCCTTGAAATGATCGGCGCTGATCGCCCGCTTCACCCCATCAAGGGCGGGCTTGAGCAGCTTCTGCGCTTCCCGTCCGAACGTGAGCGTATCGTCGGTGAGGACGACGACCACACCCTTCGGGGCGGCGCCATGCTTGGCAAAACGGATGGTAACGGGCTCGGCCATGGATACTCCGGGAGATACTGCCTGCGGGGGCGCGAAGACGATGGGCTATTGACACCTCTCTAGCCCCTGCGCGCAACGCCGACAAATGCCCGCAGCGCAAGCCACCCCTCACGCGCGGTGCAGGCGGATGTCGACTTCCCGGTCGACGTAACGCCACTCCGGCGTGTCGCGCAGCTTGCGCACCATGTCTTCGAACTTGTCGCTATCCTCCGGCGCATATTCGAACCAGGTCAGGAAATCGAACGGTTCGCCCAGTTCGCGACTGTGGTGCAGGCGGCGCGCGACGGCGGGGAGATAGTCAAGGCCGATCCCGATATGGCGGGACTGCTCCTCGAATATGGCGCGGCGTTCGTCTTGCGCGAGATCCCACCAGGCCTGGGTCTTACGAATCGGGATCAGGGCCGCGCGCGTGGCGCGCGCCCGGCCCAGCCCCTCCTGCCGCGCCGTCAGCGCGTTTATCTCCGCCCGCTGGGAATAGCGCGTATTGCTGGTGGTGCCGCGCAACACCCAGATCGGGTCCGGCAGGCTGGCTGCGGCGTCGTAAATCGTCAGGTGGGAGGCGTCTGGAAGCCCCTCGCCTACCACCGGCGTCAGCCGGTCGATGCACCAGGGTCCCGACCGGCCAGCGGTAAAAAGATAAGTGAGCGGTATCGTCATGGATACAGAATACCGCCATTCTTCGCACGGCAAAGAGCCCCGGGGCGGGCGTGGTTCGCACGCGCAGGCGGTTCAGGCGGGGTGCTGGAACGCCAACAGCTTCCGCATCGGGAAATCGTAATATTTCCCGGTTTCATCGAAGGTGGGCAGGCAGAGGGAGACGATGGCCTCCGCCGCCTCCTCCGGCGCCGGCAGGGTCTGCGGGTCCTCACCGGGGAACGCCTTGGCGCGCATGCGCGTGCGGATCGGGCCGGGATTGAACAGATTGACCTTGAGATTGCCGCTGACGCTTTCCGCAGCCCAGGTGCGGCCGAGCACATCGAGCGCCGCCTTGGTGACGGCATAAGGCCCCCAATAGGCGCGGGCCTTATGGGCCGCCCCGGAGGAGACCAGCACCGCGCGGCCGGCGGTGGACAGCTTCAGCAGCGGGTCGAGCGAACGCACGAAGCGATAGTTGGCGGTGAGGTTCACGCTCAGCGCCTGGTCCCAATCCTTCGGGTCCACGTGGCCGAGCGGGGTCACCGGCCCAAGAATGCCTGCATTGCCCACGAACACGTCGAGATGGCCCCACCGCTGGTAGATCGCCCCGCCTAGCCGGTCGATGGCCTCGTAATCCGTCACGTCCATGGGCACGAGGGTGGCGGAGCCGCCGGCAGCCTTGATGGCGTCGTCGATTTCCTCTAGCGCCCCCTCGGTCCGGCCGACGGCGATCACATGGGCCCCGGCGTTCGCCAGGGCGAGCGCTGTGGCCGAACCGATGCCACGCGTGGCGCCGGTGACGAGGGCGATCCTGTCGGCAAGCGGCCGGTCGGTCATGGCAGGGTCTCTGTCAGATCGGAATGAGGGGCGCGACCATCCCGCCATGTGGCCGAAAGCGCAAGGGCGAGAGGCGCGATAGGTGGGAAATCATCCGCCGGTGCGGCCGGCTGTTCGCAGAGAACGCGCAGCGCCGCCCGGCACCTCCGCCGCCCCCGCTCGGGCGCGGCGGGGCCGTGGTTCAGCTGGCTTCGGCGAGCAGCGACAATTGCTGCGCCCCCACCGCCCCGGACTTGTCCGTGAGCAGGGTCGGGTAGTCGCCGGTGAAGCAATGGTCGGTGAATTGCGGACGCACCGGATCGCGGCCCTCATAGCCCATGGCGCGATAGACGCCGTCCACCGACAGGAAGGCCAGCGAATCCGCGCCGATATAGCGCCGCATGCCTTCCAGATCGTGTGTCGCGGCCAGCAGCTTGTCGCGGTCGGGCGTGTCGATGCCGTAATAATCGGGATGGGTGATGGGGGGCGAGGCGATGCGGAAATGCACTTCGCTCGCGCCGGCGTCGCGCATCATCTGCACGATCTTCACGGAGGTGGTGCCGCGCACCAGGCTGTCGTCCACCAGCACGATCCGCTTGCCGGCCACGACGGAGCGATTGGCCGAATGCTTCATGCGCACGCCCTGGTCGCGCACGGTCTGGGTCGGCTGGATGAAGGTGCGGCCCACATAATGGTTGCGGATGATGCCGAGTTCGTACGGCACGCCGGACACCTGGGAATAGCCGATGGCGGCCGGAACGCCGGAATCCGGCACCGGCACGATCACATCGGCCGGCAGGTGGCTTTCCTGCGCCAGCACCTGGCCCATGGTCTTGCGCACCTGGTAGACCGAGCGCCCGCCCACCACCGAATCCGGCCGGGCGAAATAGATGTATTCGAAGATGCAGGGCCGCGCCGGCATGGAGGGGAACGGCTTGAAGGAGGTGATGCCGTCCTCGTCGATCACCACCACTTCGCCATTCTCGATGTCGCGCACATAGCGCGCGCCGATGATGTCGAGGGCGCAGGTCTCGGAGGCGAGGATGGGCGAATTGTCCAGCATGCCCAGCACCAGCGGGCGGATGCCGAGGGGATCGCGCGCGCCGATCAGCTTCTTGTTGGTGACCGCCACCAGCGAATAGGCGCCTTCCAGGAAGTGCAGCGCGTCGATGAAGCGATCGACGAAACGCGCCTTCTTCGAGCGCGCCACCAGATGCAGGATCACTTCGGTATCGGTGGTGGACTGGGTGATCGCCCCTTCCCGCACCAATTGCTTGCGCAGCGTGAGCCCGTTGGTGAGGTTGCCATTGTGCCCGACGGCGAAGCCGCCGGCGTCCAGCTCCGCGAACAGCGGCTGCACGTTGCGCAGCAGGGTTTCGCCGGTGGTGGAATAGCGCACGTGGCCGACCGCGATATGGCCGGGCAGGCGCTCGATCACCCGCGCGTCGGAGAAGGTATCGCCGACCAGGCCGAGGCGGCGTTCGGAATGGAAGCGGCGGCCGTCATAGGTGACGATGCCGGCGGCTTCCTGCCCGCGATGCTGAAGCGCATGGAGGCCGATGGCCGTGATGGCGGCGGCGTCCGGATGGTTGAAGACGCCGAAAACCCCGCATTCCTCGCGCAGGCGGTCGCCGTTCAGATCTTCGTCCAGGTTCATCTGGCCCGTCTCCCGTGCAACCCCACCATGCGCAAAGCCGTCCCGCGCCCATTGGGCGTCGGGAGCGTGGGACTCCTCGCTCTCCATGTCCATCTTTACCTCCGCTCGACGCGGCTCACTGGCCGGTGCCGCGCGCGCTCTCAAGCAGTTGCTCGAACCCTTGCCGCTCACCGCGGCGGTATCCGGTTTCTCCAGCCGCCGCTCCGGCGACCGTCGCAACTGTAATCGTGGTGCCCCCACGTTCCGTGCGCGGACCTGGCGGCGTGGCGGGCGCATCGCCCTCATCTGTCGCCGGAGACCGCTTGAGTCTCTTAAGAATGGTATTCTCCGGATCGTCCGGCAACAGGGACATAAGCCAATCCCCCGTGTTTTGCAGCACCGGACGGGATTTTGCGTTCAAAACCCACGGCGGCTGGCTCTTGTCCGGAACCAGCCAGTTGAAGAACAGAAACGCCACAACCATGACCAGCAGCCCCCGCGCAAGGCCGAAGGCGAAGCCCAAGGTGCGGTCCAGCGCGCCGATCCGGCTGTCCAGCACCGCATCGGAAATGCGCGCGCTGATAATGGAAACGATCAGCAGCGTTCCCAGAAACAGGATGCCGACGGTCACCGCGAGCGCCACCGTGTCCTGCGACACGTATTGCTTGGTGATCGGAAGCAATTGAGGATAGAAAAACAATGTCACGCCGGCCGCAGCCAGCCAGGAAACGATGCTGAAGACTTCGCGCAGAAAACCGCGAACCATGGCCAGAAGGCCTGAAAGCAGCATCACCGAAATTACGATGAGATCAAGCAGCGTCACGGGCATGGGCGCGGCGGGTCCTTCATGCGGCGCCCGGAGGCGTGCGGCGGAACACTGCGTGTCATAAATCCGCAGCGTGGCTCGGACGTATAGCTTCAAGCGCCCGCCGCGTCATCACCCCTCTTTCGGTAACGCTGCCCTGCGTGGCGCGCGGGCCGCGATCCCCGCCACGAGGGACGCAAGGGAAGCGACCCCCTCGATGGATATGGCGCCGTCCATTCCCTCGGCGGCGCCGCTGGGCATGACGGCGCGCGCGAAGCCGAGTTTCGCGGCTTCCTTCAGCCGTGCCGCCGCCTGGGAGACCGGACGCACCGCCCCGGTGAGGCTCACCTCGCCGAAATAGACCGCATCCGCCGGCAAGGGCGCGCCGGTGAGCGAAGAGACCAGCGCCCCCGCCACCGCGAGATCCGCCGCCGGCTCGCCGATTCGCAGGCCGCCCGCCACGTTCAAATATACGTCATGGCCGCCCAGCCGCACGCCGCAGCGTGCGTCCAGGACCGCCAGCACCATGGCGAGGCGGTTGGAATCCCACCCCACCACCGCCCGGCGCGGCGTGCCGAGGGTGGAGGGCGCCACCAGCGCCTGGATCTCCACCAGCACCGGGCGCGTGCCTTCCATGCCGGCGAACACCGCCGTGCCCGGCGCCCCGGCATCGCGATGGGAGAGGAACAGCTCGGACGGGTTCGCGACCTCCGACAACCCCTTGCCGGTCATTTCGAACACGCCGATCTCGTCGGTGGGGCCGAATCGATTCTTCTGCGCCCGCAGGATGCGGAACTGGTGCCCGCCGTCGCCCTCGAAGGAGAACACCGCGTCCACCATGTGCTCAACCACGCGCGGGCCGGCGATCTGCCCGTCCTTGGTGACATGGCCCACCAGGATCACCGCCGCGCCGGTCTGCTTGGCGTAGCGGACCATCAATTGGGCCGAGGTGCGCACCTGGGTGACGGTGCCCGGCGCCGATTCCACCGAATCGCTCCACATGGTCTGGATCGAATCGATCACCACGAACTGCACTGGCGGCCCGGCGGAGAGGGTCGCGATGATGTTTTCCGCATTGGTTTCGGCGGCAAGCCCCACCGGCGCGTCCGCAAGATCCAGCCGGCCGGCGCGCATGCGCACCTGGTCGACCGCCTCCTCGCCCGAGACATAGACGATGCGATGCCCCGCCCGCCCCAAAGCGGCGGAGGCCTGGATCAGCAAGGTGGACTTGCCGATGCCGGGATCGCCGCCCAGCAGCACGATGGAGCCGGGCACGAAGCCGCCGCCAGCAACCCGATCCAGTTCGCCGATGCCGGAAATCAGCCGCGGCGCCGCCTTCCCCTGGCCCTGCAGGCTCTCCAGCGCCACCGCCCGCCCCTTGCGCCCGGAGCGCTGGGCGGCGGGCACGGAGGCGGCGACATTCGCCTCCTCGGAAATGGTGTTCCATGCCCCGCAGGCGTCGCACTTGCCCTGCCAGCGGTTATAGACCGCACCGCAGGACTGGCAGACGAAGGTGGGGCTGTTCTTGGCCATGGGTCGGGAGGGCTCCGGGCGCGCAGGTGCGCGACTCACCCCTATAGTCTAGCCGCCCACATAGACGCGGTGATAGCGCGGCCCCAGCGCGGTGAGCACCTCATAGCCGATGGTGCCGCCATGGGCGGCAAGCTCATCGATGCCGATGCCGTCGCCGAGCAGCACCGCCGGATCCCCGCGCCGCGCCGTCTCGTGGGGCACGTCGGTGACGTCCACGGCCGTGAGATCCATGGAAATGCGCCCCACCAGCGGGCAGCGCAGGCCGCCGATCACGGCATCCGCGCCCCGTCGGGCGTCGCTGCCGCCGAACGCACGCAGGAAGCCGTCGGCATAGCCGAGGGAAAGAATGGCGATGCGGCTGTCGCGCTGCAGGCGCTGGGCGGCGCCATAGCCCACCGTCGTGCCGGCGCGCGCTTCGCGCACCTGGATGATCGGCACCTCCAGCCGCACCACGCTGCGCAGCGCCGCGCCCCCGGAGATCGGCGCGCCGCCATAGAGCGCGATGCCGGGGCGCACCATGTCGAAATACATCTCCGGCCCGCCCAGCGTGCCGGCCGAATTGGCGAGCGAGGCGGGAATGTCGGGGAATGCCGCCGCCACTTTGGCGAACAGATGATGCTGCGCCTGGGTCAGCGGGTGCCGCGCCGTATCCGCGCAGGCAAGATGCGTCATGATGAGGGAGGGACGGAACGAGGGTCCCCCCTCCCCGGCGATCGTGAGCGCCTCGTCCACGCTGAGACCCAGCCGGTTCATCCCGGTATCGACATGCAGGGCCGCCGGCTGGCTGACCCCAAGGGCCCGGCTGTGGATGGACCATTCGGCAATTTCCTGCCGGCTGCCCAGCACCGGCCGCAGATCGGCAGCGGAATAGGAATGGGCGGTGTCCGGCAGCAGGCCGCCGAGCACATAGATGGTGGCCTCGGGGAGCAGCATCCGCAGCGCCTCGCCTTCCTGCACCAGGGCGACGAAGAAGGTGCGCGCGCCCGCCTTCCACAGCACCGGCGCGGCCTGCGCGAGGCCGAGGCCATAGGCATCCGCCTTCACCACCGCCGCGCATTCCGCCGGCGCGACGCGTGCGGCGAGGGTGCGCCAATTATCGGCCAGGGCGTCGAGATCGATGGTCAGGACGGCGCGGGACAGGGCGGGTGACGGGGCGGACGCGGGCTGCATCGAAACGCTTTCCCTGGAGGCGGCGGGATTCGCTGTCCTGTCTATACCTTACCCGCGAGCGGCCGGCAGCGCCGGAGGCGGGGCAGATCAGCGCGCCACGCCCAGCTTTCCGCGATCAATGGCGATCGGGCAGGCGATCCTCGCGGGCGAGGTTCGAGAAGCGCGTGAACTGCGGCTCGAAATGCACCTTCACCGTGCCGGTGGGGCCGTGGCGCTGCTTGCCGATGATGACTTCCGCCACCCCCTCGGCCGCCTTCATGTCCGCCTCCCACTTGAACCATTCCTCGGTTCCGGGCTTGGGCTCGCGGCTCTTGAGGTAATATTCCTCGCGATAGACGAACATCACCACGTCGGCGTCCTGCTCGATGGAGCCGGATTCGCGCAGGTCGGCGAGTTGCGGGCGCTTGTCGTCGCGCGCCTCTACCTGACGGGACAGCTGCGAAAGCGCCATGATGGGCACTTGCAGCTCCTTCGCCAGCGCCTTGAGGCCGGTGGTGATCTCGGTGACTTCCTGCACGCGGTTCTGCGACGAGCTTTTCGAGGAGCCGGACAGCAATTGCAGATAGTCCACCACCATGAAGTCCAGCCCGCGCTGGCGCTTCAGGCGCCGCGCGCGGGCCACCAGCTGGGCGATCGAGATGCCGCCGGTATCGTCGATATAGAGCGGCACCACCTGCATGGTCTGGGCGGCGGCGGCCAGCTTGGAGAACTCGCTTTCCGAAATATCGCCGCGGCGGATCTTGTAGGAGGCGATCTCCGCCTGCTCGGCCAGGATACGCGTCGCCAATTGCTCGGCGGACATTTCCAGCGAGAAGAAGCCGACGATGCCGCCGCTCTGGGTCTCGATGGAGCCGTCCGCCCGCTGCTCGCCGCGATAGGCGGCGGCGATATTGAAGGCGATGTTGGTCGCGAGCGCGGTCTTGCCCATGGCGGGGCGGCCGGCGAGGATCACGAGATCCGAGGGCTGGAGCCCGCCCATCTGCTGGTCGAGATCGTCGAGCCCGGAGGCGATGCCGGAGAGATGGCCCTCGCGCTGGAAAGCGCGGCTCGCCATGTCCACCGCTTCCCGCAGCGCCTCGCCGAAGCGCTGGAAGCCGCCGTCATAGCGCCCGCTCTCGGCGATGGCGTAGAGGCGCTTTTCCGCTTCCTCGATCTGGTCCTGCGGAGTCGCCTCCACCGGCGCGTCATAGGCGTCGTTGACGATCTCCTCGCCGATGCGGATCAATTCGCGCCGCACCGAGAGATCATAGATGGCGCGGCCGTAATCCTCGGCATTGATGACGGTGGTCGCCTCCGCCGCGAGCCGGGCGAGATAATGCGGGCCGCTTAGCCCCGCCACATCGAGATCGGCCGGAAGGAAGGTCTTCAGCGTGACCGGCGTCGCCACCTTGCCGGCGCGCACCAGGGCCCCCGCGAGCTCGAAGATGCGGCCGTGGATGGGCTCGAAGAAATGCTCGGGCTTGAGGAAATCCGACACCCGGTAAAAGGCGTCGTTATTGACCAGGATCGCGCCGAGCAGCGATTGCTCCGCCTCCACATTGTGGGGCGCCTGACGATAGGAGGAGTCGAGATCCCCCTTCTGGTCGGAAAGGTCGAGCATGAGGCAAGGCCGGTTTGGTGGACGAGCCCTTGTTTAGCAGAAGGCACGCGGACCCCGCTGTTTCGTAATCGCATGGCTGGCAAAGAATTTGCAGCCGTCAACAGCTCGATATTCCCTTGTGTGGAATTGCGGCGATTGCGGGGATAACTCGTCCGATTAGCCCCGGATGGCGTTTGCGATTCCCCAAGGAGGGCGGCCTTCCGGTCGCCCTCCCTCCAAAGCTATTCGCCCGCCAACCGCAACGGCGGGGCGCTGCGCTTCTCCATCGCCCGCAGCTTGTCCTCGGCCTCCACGATATAATCGCGGGTCAGCGGCACCGCCTCCTGTTTGCGGGCGAGCTGGATCTGGAACACCATCAGGCCCTGGTAGCGAAATGCCATTTCCGACCCGGCGAGATAGAACTCCCACATGCGCAGGAAGCGCTCGTCGGTGAGGCGCAGGACTTCCTCCCGCCGCGCCAGGAAGCGCTCACGCCACGCCTTCAGCGTGTCGGCATAGTGCAGGCGCAGGATCTCGATGTCGGTGACGACCAGCCCCGCCCGTTCGATGTGGGGCGTCACTTCCGAGAGCGCCGGCATATAGCCGCCCGGGAAGATGTATTTGGCGATCCACGGATTGGTGAAGCCGGGCGGGTCGAACCGGCCGATGGCGTGCAGCAGCATCACCCCGTCGGGCGCCAGGAGCGCGCGTGTCTTGCGGAAGAATTCCCCGTAATGATCGACGCCCACATGCTCGAACATGCCCACAGAGACGATGCGGTCGAACGGGCCGGGCACGTCGCGATAATCCTGGAGCGCGAACGAGACCTGCCCCTCCAGCCCCTTTTCCCGGGCGCGGGATTGGGCGACGCCCAATTGCTCCGTGGACAAGGTGACGCCGCAGACGCGTGCCTTGGCCATCTCCGCCAGATACAGGCCGAGCCCACCCCAGCCGCTGCCGATGTCCAGCACGCTCAGATTCGGCTTGTCGAGCACCAGCTTGGCCGCGATGTGCCGCTTCTTGGCCAGCTGGGCATCGTCGAGCCGCTCGCCGGGATGCTCGAAATAGGCGCAGGAATATTGCTTGTCCGCATCCAGGAACAGCGAATAGAGCCGCCCGTCCAGGTCGTAATGATGCGCCACATTGCGCCGGGCGCGGCCGCGCGGGTTGAACTGGTCGAGCCGCCGCAGCACGCGCCGCGCGAAATAAAGCAGACGCGAGGTCAGCGTGGGCTGGAGCACATCCTGCGACATCACCAGTTCCAGCAGGTCGGCAATCGAGCCGCGCTCGAGCACCAGATCGCCGTTGGTGTAGATTTCGCCGAGCTGCATTTCCGGGTCGAGCAGCAGCATGAACTGCGCCCGTTTGCTGGCGAAGCGGACATGAACGAGAGGTTCGCTCGGCCCCGCCTTGAAGGTGCGGCCGGACGCCGTCGTGACTTGCAGACCGCCGTGCTTCACGACACGACGCAGAACAGATTCAAGCAACCGATCCACTGGGCCGCCTCCATCCTAAGATGACCGCCTGGGTTGCCCCTCCTCTCGGTTTCTGCCCCCGCGCACCCAAAGCACACAGATCGTGATGCATTAGTCGCGGCGCTCGCGCATGACTTAACGGAAACGGGATGCGGCCCGGTCCGCAGTCATGCTGTCTTTGCGGGCTCTTACGGCCAGCAGAAGCCGTGTAAATCTGAACACCACATGACCGCTACGGCAATACCAAAATTGACCAAAAACAAGAAAACGCCCGGCGAATGGCCGGGCGTTTCCAAAACGTGAGACAAGCTGAAGAAGATCAACTCACTCGGCGTCGCCGAGTTCCGCGGCGGCTTCTTCGGCTTCCGCCTCGGCGAGGGTGGCGTCGCGCTCGGCGGCGGCTTCGGCTTCAGCCTCTTCGTCCTCGTCACGGCGGGTGCGCAGGTCCTCGCCGCGCGCCACGCGCTCGGCTTCCTCGACGCTGCGGGCGACGTTGGCGGTCACGGCGACCTCCACTTCGGGATGCAGGCGCACGGGGATCGTGTGCATGCCGATGGTCTTGATGGGGTGATTGAGCTCGATCTGCTGGCGGTCGACCGTGAAGCCGGCCTTCACCAGGGCCTCGGCGAGATCGCGGGTGGACACCGAGCCGTAGAGCTGGCCGCTCTCGCCGGCCTGGCGCAGGATCACGACGCTCTGGCCGTTCAGCTTCTCGGCCACGCCCTCGGCCTCCTTGCGGAGCTCCAGATTGCGGGTTTCCAGCTGAACCTTCATCTGGTCGAACTTGGCCTTGTTCGCCTTGGTGGCGCGCAGGGCCTTGTTGTTCGGCAGAAGGAAGTTGCGGCCGTAACCGTCACGCACCTTCACCACTTCACCCATCTGGCCGAGCTTGGCCACGCGCTCCAAAAGAATGACTTCCATTTTCGTGTCTCCTGTTTCGATGTTTCGGGGGTCGGGGAATTTCTGTCAGCGGTCGTTGGCGGCCGGCGGTCGCCCGCCGGGAGCCGATCGCGTCCGCAGATCGAACATGGCGTCCACCACGCCAAGCAGCGCCACCACCAGGACCGGCCACCCCAATGCCAGGGTGCCGAGCCAAACGGCGGTGAGAATGAGAACCCGCGCGCTGCGCCCGCGGGTGAGGAAATGCAGCACCGCGAAGCCCGCGACCGCATAGGCGGTCACCAGCGTCGCCGCGACCACGGAGGCCGACAGGCCCACCATGCCCGGCACCACGCAGGCGGCGATGATCAGCGCCAGCACGAGCGAGGTGGACGCCGGCAGGCGGGTCGCGGCCAGATCGGGCCAGGGGCGGGCGAGCCGGCCCGATACCAGCGCCGCCCGGCCCGCGAGATACAGGCAGCACAGTTGCGTGACCATGGCGAGCGCGCCCGCCATGGGCGGCAGGATATTCGCGACCATCTCGCCCATGCGCGCCGTGTCCGCGCTCGTCGGGCCGGTTTGCCCCTGCACCTGGACGAAGGTGGCGAAGGCGGCCGCGACCGCCGTGCGGTATGTCTCGAAATCGCCGGCGACCGAAAGGACCGCCGTGATGACGCTGAAACTCGACAGCGCGGCGCAGGTCAGCACCAGCCCGCCGATGGAGAACCAGATCAGCTTGGTGGGATTGGCCGCGTCGCTGCGGGCCATCAGCGCGCCGTAAGACAAGGCCCAGGCGGGCCCGCCGATGCCGACGAGATAGGCGATGAGGAAAGAGGAATTGAAATAGAGCCCGAGGGCGATGCTCGCGACGGCGACGCCGGCCAGGGCCGAGATGTGCGAGAAGGCGAGCCCCGCGATCATGATGGGCAATGGCGCCAGATAGAAGAACGGCACGGCCCAGATGCCCCCGGTCGCGATGCCCGCGACGAGAAGCGCCGACGCCGCTCCGGCGGCGAGGCCGATCATCAGAAACTGTGCCATCAGCTCGCTGTCCCGCGGACGCGGTTAGAGGCAGGTCGTCGCCTGCCCCAGCCAAACCCGGAAGCCGTGGCCCCGGGACGCATTCTTAAATGAAAGGCGCCCCCTCCGGGGAGCGGGCGCCTCGATTGATCAGCGAATCACGAACGGCAGCAGGCCGAGGAAGCGCGAACGCTTGATGGCGGCCGACAGCTCGCGCTGCTTCTTGGCGGACACCGCGGTGATGCGGCTCGGCACGATCTTGCCGCGCTCGGAAATGTAGCGCTGCAGCAGACGCACGTCCTTGTAGTCGATCTTCGGCGCATTGGGGCCGGAGAACGGGCAGGTCTTGCGACGACGGAAGAACGGACGGCGCTGACCGCCGCCGGCGCCACCAGCTTGAGCGAATGCCATCAGATCGCCTCCTCACCAGCGGTTTCTTCACGGTCGCGCGGACGGCGCGGACGGTCTTCACGGTCACGGCCGCCGAAGCCGCCGCCACCACCGAAGCCACGATCGCCGCCGAAGCCACGCTCGCCACGATCACGATCGTCGCGGTCGCGCTTCTGGAGCATGGCCGAGGGACCTTCCTCGTGCTCTTCCACACGCAGCGTGAGGAAACGCAGAACGTCCTCGTCGATGCGCATCTGGCGCTCCATCTCCTGAACCGCCGCCGGGGTGGCGTCGATGTTCATGAGGGTGAAGTGGGCCTTGCGGTTCTTGTTGATGCGATAGGTGAGCGTCTTCACGCCCCAGGCTTCGGTCTTGGTGACCTGACCGCCGTTCGCTTCGATAACGCCCTTGAATCGGGCGGCGAGTTCCTCGACCTGTTGCGCCGTAACGTCTTGGCGCGCGAGGAACACATGCTCATAGAGCGCCATGTGTCCTGTGCCTTTCCTGTTGCTCCGCCGCCCGGCGCCAAGCCCTTTCGAACCTTTGGAAAGGCTCGTTTGCTCGGAAGGCGGGGACACGGGACGACGGACCTGAAAGCCCTGCCCTCAGGTTCTCGGCTTGCGCAGAAAACAACAGATGGCCGTCCGTTCAGCCCCCGGCCGGGGCAACGGAAGCGGTGCGTATAGCAGGTTTTCCGCTGAAGGCAAGGATCGCAGAGGATCGGCCAGCCACCGGCACGCAATGTAGCCGCAATGATCGCGGCATACCACGGGTGATCCCATGGAGACGAACGTGCGCCTGTTGCTGATCGAAGACGAGCCGGAAATGGCCTCCGCCCTGGCGGCGAACTTCGGCCGGCACGGAATCCTGCTCGATCATGTCGCCAACCTCGCCGATGCGGAGGCGGCGCTGGCGGACCATTGCCACGATGCCCTGCTGCTGGACCGCCGCCTGCCGGACGGCGACGGCCTCACCTTGCTGGCGCGCCTGCGCGGCGGCCTGCAGGGCGAGGGCCACATTCCGGTAATCGTCCTCACCGCCCAGGGCGACCTGTCGGACCGGGTGGCCGGCCTTGATGCCGGCGCGGACGATTATCTCGCCAAGCCATTCGCCATGGAGGAATTGCTGGCGCGCCTGCGTGCCGTTCTGCGCCGCCCCTCCGGCCTTGCCGCCCGCTTGACGCAGGCCGGACGGCTCGCCTTCGATCCGGAGCACCGGGAAGCGAGCGTGGCCGGCGAGGTGCTCGATCTGCCGCGCCGGGAATTGCTGGTGCTCGAGGCGCTGATGCGCCGCCCCGGCCGCACGGTCATGCGCGAGGCGCTGGTGGAAGCGATCTACGGCTTCGAGGACGAGGTGCAGTCCAACGCCCTCGACGCCCATATCTCCCGTCTGCGCCGGAAGCTGGAGGCCGCCGGGGCGGGCGTGGAGATCCACGGCATCCGGGGCGTCGGCTATCTGCTGCGCGCCACGCCATGAGCGACCCCCACGCCTGCTCCCTGAGATGGCGCCTCGTCTCCCGCCTGGTCACGCTCCAGGCGGCGATGCTGACGCTGTTCATCGCGGTGATCTTCGCCGCGCTCTGGGCCACCGGCTATCTGGTGGGGCTGGAGCCGGAGGACGCGGTGATCGACACCCTGGCCGCCGCCGCCGTCCAAGGCCCGGACGGCGGACTCGAACTGCGCGAGACCCCGGCGCTGAAAAGCCTGCGCGCGGAACGACCCGATTTGTGGTTCACCATCCGCGACAAGGCCGGCCACGAACTTCAGGAAGGCCCAGTGCCGCCCGAGTTCGCGCGCGCCGGCAAGGCGCTCGACGATATCGGGCAGGCGCGGCTCGGCTGGACGCTGGACGAGCCGCCCCGTGCCGCGGCCCGCCTCAAGAAGGTGCGCACCCCTGCGGGCTCCCTGCAGATCATGACCGGCCCGGGCGGCAGCGTGCCGCTCGGGCGGATCGCCTGGGCCGCCTTCATTCTCGGCATCAGCGTGATTCTGCCGGCGCTGGCGCTGATGACGCTCTCCACCCTGGTCGCGACGCCGATCGTGGTGCGCCGCTCGCTGGCCAGCCTCAGTGCGACTGCGGCCGAGGCACAGCGCATCGATGCCGACGACCGCGGCGCCCGCCTCTCGCTCGACGACGTCCCCGACGAGGTGGTCCCGCTGGTGACGGCGGTGAACGACGCCCTCGGCCGGCTGGATGAGGGCTACGAGCGCCGCCAGCGCTTCCTCATGGATGCGGCGCACGAGCTGCGCACCCCCATCGCCATCCTGAACACGCGGCTGGAGGGCCTGCCGGACGGGCCGGACAAATCCCGCCTGCTGGAGGACCTCGCCCGCCTGTCGCTGCTGGCCGAGCAACTCCTGGATCTGCAGCGCCTGGATCGCAGCGGACCCTTCGTGCCGGTGGACCTCGTGCCGCTCGCCCGCCGCACGGTGGCGGACCTTGCGCCGCTCGCCATCTCCGCCGGGTTCGACCTCTCCTTCGAGACGGAGGGCGAGAGCATCGCGGTGGCCGGCGAGCCATTCTCGCTGGAGCGGGCGCTCTATAACCTGGTGCAGAACGCCATCGAGCATGCCGGCGGCGGCGCCATCGTGGTGCGGGTCGAGCGGGGCGGCGTGATGGAGGTGGCGGACGACGGCGGCGGCGTGCCGGCCGAATTCCGCCAGCGCATCTTCGAGCCGTTCCAGCGGCTGCGCCCGCGGGCGCGCGGCGCCGGCCTCGGCCTGCATCTGGTGGGGGAGATCGTGCGCGCCCATCATGGCAGCGTTTGTGTCATCGACGGGCCGGAGGGCGGCGCCCGGTTCCGCATCACGCTGCCGCTGTTCGCCGCGCCGGGCGCGGCCGTTCCGGCCCGGGCGTAATGCACCGGTAATCCAGCCGCCGCACAGCAGGCATCGCAGGCCGCGCGCCTGACCCGGAACAAAGGCTCGCCGCTTCCCGATGAATCACTCCCGCACGAACGATTCGCTGAATTTCCTAAGAGCGTGGGCCTCCAATCCTGGGCGACTCGGGGCGCTGGCGCCTTCCGGCCCCGCCCTGGCGCGGTTGATCACCTCGGAAATCGATACCTCCACTGGCCCGGTGCTGGAGCTTGGCCCCGGCACCGGCGTGTTTACCCAAGCGCTGCTGGCACGCGGCCTGCGCGAGCATGACCTGACCCTGATCGAATTCGGCTCGGATTTCGCCGCCCTGCTCCAGGTCCGCTTTCCCGCCGCCCGCGTGCTGTGGGCCGATGCCAGTCAGCTTGCCCGCTATCGCCTGTTCGAGGGCGCGCTGCTGGGCGCCGTGGTCAGCGGGCTGCCGCTGCTGAACATGGGCCCGCGCAAGATCATGGCGATCCTCTCCGGCGCGTTCGGCTATCTGCGCCCGCGCGGCGCCTTCTATCAATTCACCTACGGCCCGCGCTGCCCCGTGCCACGCCCGATCCTCGACCGGCTGGGGCTGAAGGCGACATTCGTCGGCTGCACCTTGCGCAACCTGCCGCCGGCCTCAGTCTATCGCATCAGCGCCCGCCCGATGGCGCTCGCCGGCCCCGCCGCCGCGTCCGCCGCAGCCGAATAGGCGGGCGCTCAGCTTGACTCCCCTTGCGTCCCGGTGTCTTTGCCCTCCCCAAAATTGAACGGAGGGATACCCTTTGACCACAGCCTTTATTTTCCCCGGCCAGGGCAGCCAAGCCGTTGGCATGGGCAAGGCGCTCGCGGAGAATTTCGCGGTCGCGAAGGCCGTGTTCGACGAGGTGGATGGCGCCCTCGGCGAGACCCTCTCCCGCACCATGTGGGACGGGCCGATCGAGGAGCTGACCCTCACCGCCAATGCTCAGCCGGCCTTGATGGCGGTGTCGCTGGCCGCCATGCGGGTGCTGGAGGCGGAAGCCGGCCTCGACCTTTCCCGCGACGCGTCCTTCGTCGCCGGCCATTCGCTGGGCGAATATTCCGCGCTCGCCGCCGCCGGCGCGCTCTCCATCACGGACGCCGCCCGCCTGCTGCGCATTCGCGGACGTGCCATGCAGGACGCCGTGCCGGTGGGCCAGGGCGCCATGGCGGCGATCCTCGGTCTCGATTTCGAGCAGGCCAGCGCCGTCGCCGAAGAGGCGGCCGGCGCCGACGTCTGCGAAGCCGCCAATGACAATGCCAACGGCCAGGTGGTTCTGTCCGGCTCCACGGCGGCGGTCGAGCGGGCCATGGAGATCGCCAAGGCCAAGGGCGCCTCCCGCGCGATCCTCCTGCCCGTGTCCGCCCCGTTCCATTGCCGCCTCATGCAGCCGGCGGCCGACGCCATGCAGGCCGCGCTCGCCGCCAGCACGGTGAAGGCGCCGGTGGTGCCGGTGGTCTCCAACGTGCGAGCCGCCCCGGTCAGCGACCCGGCGGAAATCGTCGCCTTGCTGGTGCAGCAGGTAACGGGCACGGTCCGCTGGCGCGAAAGCGTGCTGTTCATGGCGGGCGCCGGCGTGACCCGCACGGTGGAAGTGGGCGCCGGCAAGGTCCTCTCGGGCCTTTCGCGCCGCATCGCCAAGGAAATCGCGGTATCGGCGGTCGGCACGCCGGAAGACGTGACCGCCTTCATCGCCGCGCGCCAGACACCGGCCGCCTGAGCCGCCCCGGCTCACTCCCCTCTTTCGTTTCAGGAGCCTCCATGTTCGATCTCAGCGGCAAGACCGCCCTCGTCACCGGCGCCACGGGTGGCATCGGCGGCGCCATCGCCAAGGCGCTACACGCCCAGGGCGCGACCGTCGCCATCTCCGGCACCCGCCGCGAGGTGCTGGACGCCTTCGCCGCGGAGCTCAAGGAGCGCGTGCATGTGCTGCCCTGCAACCTCGGCGTCACCGAGGAAGTGGAGAAGCTGATTCCCGACGCCGAGGCGGCGCTCGGCCAGCTCGACATCCTCGTCAACAATGCCGGCATCACCCGCGACAATATCTTCATGCGCCTGAAGGACGAGGACTGGGATCAGGTGATCGCGGTGAACCTCACCTCCACCTTCCGCCTCTCGCGGGCAGCGGTGCGCTCCATGATGCGGCGCCGGTCGGGCCGGATCATTTCCATCACCTCGGTGGTGGGCGTGACCGGGAACGCCGGCCAGGGCAATTATGCCGCAGCGAAGGCGGGCATGATCGGCATGTCCAAGTCCCTCGCCCAGGAAGTGGCCAGCCGCGGCGTGACGGTGAACTGCGTCGCCCCGGGCTTCATCGCCACCGCCATGACCGACGTGCTGAACGAAAAGCAGCGCGAGGGCATTCTGAAGGCCGTGCCGGCGGCGCGGCTCGGCTCGCCGGAAGACATTGCCAGCGCCTGCGTTTATCTCGCCTCGGATGAAGCCGGCTATGTGACGGGCCAGACGCTGCACGTGAACGGCGGCATGGCGATGATCTGACGAAGGTGCGGGCTCGGGCGGCGCGGCGGGCTTTGCTGGCATAGGCGCAGGAAGTATGATACCGACCCGCACCGTCCTGTCCCGGCCTTGGAAATCCAGCTCCGGACCGGGATAAAAACGCCCATCCGGTACGTCTTTGGTTTCAAGACCCGCCGGAATGAGCATGGGGGCTGGGCACGGCGGAAGAAAGGCATTATGCCCTCTCACAGCCGCCGTACGGCATAGAGACAATTTTTTCAGATAATGAGGGTGCATCGATGAGTGACATCGCCGAGCGGGTGAAGAAGATCGTCGCGGAGCATCTGGGCGTGGAGCCCGAGAAGGTCACGGAAAACGCCAGCTTCATCGACGACCTCGGCGCCGACAGCCTCGACACCGTCGAGCTCGTCATGGCCTTCGAGGAAGCTTTCAACACCGAGATCCCGGACGACGCGGCTGAGACCATTCTGACGGTCGGCGACGCGATCAAGTTCCTGGAGAAGAACGCGGCCTGAGCCGTGCCAGCGACGGCGACGGTCGCACCCGCCATGGATTTCTCCAGGATGGCGGCCGTCGCATTCCTAGTTCCGGAGTTCCCCTCATGAGACGTGTTGTCGTCACCGGCCTCGGCATGGTGACGCCGCTCGGCTGCGGCGTCGAGCCAAGCTGGCGGCGACTGATTGCGGGCCAGAGCGGCGCAAAGTTCGTCGAGCGCTTCGACGTGTCGGACCTCGCCTGCAAGATCGCGTGCATGATCCCCCGTGGTGACGGCACCGATGGCACCTTCAATCCTGACGATTGGATGGAGCCCAAGGAGCAGCGCAAGGTCGACGAATTCATCGTCTTCGCCATGGCTGCGGCCAAGCAGGCGCTCGACGATGCGGGCTGGCATCCCACCTCTTATGAGGATCAGATCGCCTCCGGTGTCCTGATCGGCTCCGGCATCGGCGGTATCGAGGGCATTTCCGAAGCCGCCCATATCCTGAAGGAGCGCGGCCCGCGCCGCATCTCGCCCTTCTTCATTCCCGGGCGCCTGATCAATCTGGCCGGCGGCTACGTCTCCATCGCCCACGGGCTGAAGGGGCCGAACCACGCGGTCGTCACGGCGTGCTCCACCGGCGCCCATGCCATCGGCGATGCCGGACGGCTGATCGCGCTCGGCGATGCGGACGTGATGGTGGCCGGCGGCACCGAATCCACGGTGAATCGTCTGTCCCTCGCCGGCTTCGCCGCCTGCAAGGCGCTCTGCACCAGCTTCAACGACGCGCCGGAAAAGGGCTCTCGGCCCTATGACCGGGACCGCGACGGCTTCGTCATGGGCGAAGGCGCCGGCATCGTGGTGCTCGAGGAATACGAGCACGCCAAGGCGCGCGGCGCGAAGATCTATGCCGAACTCATCGGCTATGGCCTCTCGGGCGACGCCTATCACATCACCGCCCCCTCGCCCGACGGCGACGGCGCCTTCCGCTGCATGACCGCCGCTCTCAAGCGCGCGGGCATCCCGGCATCCGAACTCGATTACATCAACGCCCATGGCACCTCGACCATGGCCGATGAAATCGAGCTGGGCGCGGTGGAGCGGCTGCTGGGCAATGCGGCCGCGAAGACCTCCATGTCCTCCACCAAATCCTCCATCGGGCACCTGCTCGGCGCGGCGGGCGCGGTGGAAGCCATCTTCTCGGTGCTTGCCATCCGGGACCAGATCGCCCCGGCGACGCTGAACCTCGACAATCCCTCGGTGGACACCCCCATCGATCTCGTGCCCCACACGGCGCGGCAGCGGGAAATCAACACGGTGCTGTCCAATTCCTTCGGGTTCGGCGGCACCAACGCCTCGGTGGTGTTCCGCCGCGCCGAGGCCTGAGCACACGCCTTTTGCGGCCCGTTCATCATGCGGGCCGCGAAACCGCCGGTTCTCGGCGGCGGTACGCCTTATCGCCATATTTGACGTTAGCCTGCGCGCCATTGGCCTTCGCCCTGCGATAGGTATCATGCGCCTCTTTGCATGGACCGGCGCGCGGGCTGGCTTTCCGGTCCGGGCCGTGCGGTGCGCGGAGATCTTGGGCGCAGCGAACGCGATGGGAGAACCCTGAATGGCGACGTCCGAGCCTCCAGCGCACGAAGGCCGCCCCGACAACGGCCCCCGTCAGGAGCCTGTGTTGGGCGCATCGCCGGCCGTGCCGGGCGAAGGCCGCGCCGCGCCTGTGGTCGCCCCCGTATCGCAAAGCGACGCCGCCGCCTCTTCCCCCGCGCCGGAACCACGCATTGGCACCGACCCCGCGGCGGGCGCAGGGCCTGCCGCCCCAGAAGTGAAGGCGCCGGAAAGCCGCATGGTCGAAGACGTCAACCCGCCCGCCCCGTCCGCGCCCTCCCCTTCCGCGACGCCGCAGGCTACGGATGCCGCGTCACCCGTGCCCGAGACGCCCCCCGAATCGGCAAAGGCGAAGCCCGCGAAGCCGCCGCGCGAGACCCGTGGCCAGGCAAAAGCCAGAAAACGCGCGGAACGCCTCGCGCGGGATCCGCGCGCCGCCGCCAAGGCGGCCGAAAAGAAGCGGCCGTCCCACGGCGCCCGCCACCCGGCGGTGGTGATCGGCAGCGCCATTTTCACGATTCTGCTGTTCCTGACCGTCGGCGGCGGGCTGGTGGCCTGGTACGGACAGCTGAAGTATGCCGCCCCCGGTCCGCTGGCGACAGAGAAAAACGTATTCATTCCCCGGGGGCAGGGCGCGCGCGACATTGCCGACCTGCTCGAGCGCCAGGGCGTCATCGACAATTGGCTGCTGTTCATGGTGGCGCAGCAGCTGGCGCATCGCGGCCAGCCGCTTCAGGCGGGCGAATATATCTTCAAGCCCCGCGTTTCCCTGGAAAAGGTGCTCGACGCGCTGGCCGACGGGCGCGTCATTCAGCACCAGATCACCATTCCCGAGGGACTGACCACCCAGCAGATCGTTGCTCGCCTGATGGAAAGCGACCTGCTCACCGGCACGCCGCGCATGCCGCAGGAAGGCACCCTGCTGCCGGAGACTTATAATATCGTCCGCGGCACCAGCCGCGACGAGGTGCTGAAGCGCATGGCGAGTGACCAGCAGAAGCTGGTGCGCGACCTGTGGGCCAAGCGCGCGCCCGACCTGCCGCTCAAGACGCCGCAGGAAATGGTGGTTCTCGCCTCGATCGTCGAAAAGGAGACCGGCAAGCCGGACGAACGGCCGAAGGTCGCCGCGGTCTTCATCAACCGCCTCGTCCGCAAGATGCGCCTGCAGTCCGATCCCACGATCATCTACGGCATCGCAGGCGGCAAGGGCGTGCTGGGCCGGCCGATCTCACGGGCGGATATTACGAACGCGACCCCCTACAACACCTATGCCATCGACGGCCTGCCGCCCGGCCCGATCGGCAACCCGGGACGCGACTCCCTCGCGGCGGTGGCGAATCCGGCCAAGACCAAGGATCTCTATTTCGTCGCCGACGGCACAGGCGGCCACGTCTTCTCCGAGACGCTCGAGCAGCACAATCGCAACGTCGCCCGCTGGCGCGAGATCGAAGCCGAGGCGCGCACCAAGGCCCAGAATAACGTTCCGACCAGCAATACCGGCGTCGGCACGGGAGATCCGGCCCCCGCCGCGCCGCCTCCTCCCCGCACCCCTTCCAACTGAACGGGCCGGCGGCACGCCGGCCACACGAGGCTCTGATGTCACCTGCGGGTTCCGCCCCTTCCCAGCGCTCGGCCCTGGCCAGCATGACCGGCTTTGCCCGCATCCAGGGCGTCACCGCCGGCTGGCGCTGGGCGTGGGAGGTGCGCTCGGTGAATGCAAAGGGGCTCGATCTGCGCCTGCGCGTTCCCACCGGCTTCGAGGCTCTGGACGCCGCAGCCCGGGCGGCCGCCTCCCGTGCCCTGGCGCGTGGTTCGGTGGCCGGCACGCTCACCCTGGCGCGGGAGGGCGAGAGCGTCGCCGTGGCGGTGAACCAGCCAGCCCTTGAAGCGCTGATCGTCGCAGCACGCGCGGCGGCCGAGCGTTATTCCATCGCCCCGCCCACCCTTGATGCGCTGCTCACCGTGAAGGGCATCGTCGAGGTGATCGAGGCCGAGCTCACCCCCCAGGACCAGGACGCGGTCTCTCATGCGGCCCTCGCCGGCTTCGAGGCGGCGCTTGAGGCCTTGATCGCCATGCGCCACGCGGAGGGCGCGGCGCTCAAGGCGGTGCTGCTGGAGCGGCTGGACGCCATTGCGGCCCTGGTGGCCCAGGCGGAAGCACGGCCGGAGCGCAGCGCCGACGCCATCAAGGCGCGTTTGCGTGATCAGGTGCGCGCGCTGCTGGATACCGGGACGCCGCTCGACCCCGAGCGCCTGCACCAGGAAGCGGCCCTGCTCGCCACCAAGGCCGATATCCGCGAGGAATTGGATCGTCTGACCGCCCATCTCGCCGCGGCGCGGGACTTGCTCGCCCAAGGGGGGCCGGTGGGTCGGCGACTGGACTTCCTGTCCCAGGAGTTCAACCGGGAGAGCAATACGCTCTGCTCCAAGTCGAATGCGGTCGCGCTCACCCAGATCGGGCTTGACCTGAAGCTGCTTGTGGATCAGTTCCGCGAGCAGATCGCGAACATCGAGTGAGGCCGACCCGACCATGGACGCTGCGAGCGCTCCTTCCGCCCCGACGTCCGGCCGCTCTGGGCTTGCCCGGCGGGGCCTGATGCTGGTGCTTTCCTCGCCGTCCGGCGCCGGAAAGACCACGCTCTCGCGGCTGTTGCTGGCGCAGGACAGCCGCATCACCATGTCGGTCTCCGTCACCACGCGAAAGCCGCGCCCCGGCGAAGTGGAAGGCACGGACTATTATTTTACCGACGTGGACGGCTTCCGCCACATGCGCGACACGGGCGCGCTGCTGGAACATGCGACCGTGTTCGGCAATCTGTACGGCACGCCCCGGAAACCTGTGGAGGATGCCCTCGCCCACGGGCGCGACGTGCTGTTCGACATCGACTGGCAGGGCACCCAGCAGTTGGAGGAGAGCGACGGCGCCAAGGATGACCTTGTGAAGGTCTTCATCCTTCCCCCGTCCGCCGCCGCATTGGAGGAGCGCCTGCGCGGTCGCGGGCAGGACGCCGACGATGTCGTGCACCAGCGCATGGCGAAGGCTTCCGACGAGATCAGCCATTACGACGCGTATGACTACATCCTCATCAACGAGGATGTGGAAAAGAGCCTCGTCAAGCTCAAGGCGATTCTTCAGGCGGAGCGTCTGCGGCGGCGGCGGCTGACCGGGCTCGCCCATTTCGTGAACACGCTGCGCGCCGGGCTCTGAGCCGGGCGACTCGCCGGTTCAGGCGGGCTGGCGCAGCTTTTCCCAGCAATTGGCGAGGCGCACAAAGCCGGCGACGTCGATCTCCTCCGCGCGCTGGGTTTCCTCCACCTCGGCGGCCGCGAGCAAGGCCTGGGCATCGACACCGAGCGACTTGAGGCTCTGTCGCAGCATCTTGCGGCGCTGGCCGAAGGCGGCCTCCGTCACCTTCTCCAGCACGGCGAGGCGGCATGGCAGGGGGTGCGCGCGCGGCATCAGATGCACCACCGAGGATGTCACCTTGGGGGGCGGCACGAAGGCCGAGGGGGCGACGTCGAACAGGATGCGGGCCTCCGTCCGCCATCCCGCCAGCACCGCGAGGCGCCCATAGGCCTTCGAACCCGGCTCGGCAACGATGCGCTCGGCGACCTCGCGCTGGAACATGAGGGTGAGCGAGGAAAACCAGGGCGGCCAGGGTTCGGAAGAGAGCCAGCCCACCAGCAGCACCGTCGCGATATTGTAAGGCAGGTTCGCCACCACCCGCGCCGGCGCGCCGCCGAACAAGGGCGCGGCTTCGACCTTCAGCGCATCGCCCTCGATCACCTGGAGCCGACCAGGATAGGCTTCGGCGACTTCCGCCAAGGCTTCGATGCAGCGATGATCCCGCTCCACCGCCACCACGCGCGCGGCGCCCAAGGCAAGGAGCGCCCGCGTCAGCCCGCCGGGCCCGGGTCCCACCTCCAGCACGTTCGCCCCTTCCAGCGGACCCGAGCCGCGCGCGATCCGCGCCGTGAGGTTGAGATCCAGAAGGAAGTTCTGCCCCAGCGATTTTTGCGCCGAGAGGCCATGCCGGCGGATGACGTCACGCAGCGGCGGCAGTTCGTCTATGGCGCTCATGCGGCGCGGCCCGGTTCGGTCAGGCGCCAGGCGAGGCGCAATGCCGCGAGCAGGCTGGTGGGATTCGCGCGGCCCGTGCCCGCGAGATCGAATGCGGTGCCATGGTCCGGCGAGGTCCGCACGAACGGGAGGCCGAGCGTCACGTTCACCCCATCATGGAACGCGAGGGTCTTGGCCGGGATCAGCACCTGATCGTGATACATGCCGATCACGACGTCATAGCCGGCGCGCGCCTCTTCATGAAACAGCGTGTCGGCCGGCCGCGGCCCTTGCGCGTCGATGCCCTCCGCCCGCAACGCGGCGATGGCGGGACGCACCACATCCTCATCCTCGCGGCCGAGCGTGCCATCCTCCCCCGCATGGGGATTGAGCCCGGCAAAGGCGAGGCGCGGCACGGCACGGCCGAAGCGCGTGCGCATGTCGTGATCGACGATGCGCCCGGTCTTGACCAGCAGAGCCGTCGTCACCTGCGCCGGCACCTGCGCCAGCGGAATGTGGATGGTGGCCGGCACCACTGCGAGCAGGGGCGACCAGATCATCATCACGGGGTGCGGGATCGCGCCGTCGCGTGCGGCGCAGCGGGCCGCGAGATATTCCGTATGGCCGGGAAACGGGAAGCCGGCGGCATAGACCACGGATTTCGCAAGCGGCGCCGTAACCAGGCCGCGGGCGGCACCGGCCTGCACGAGGTCCACGGCCCGGTCCAGGCTCTGCACCACAGCGGCGGCGCTTGTGGCGTCGGGCACGCCCGGCTCCGCCGTGGCGCGCGGGCCGGCCGGCACAACGGGCAGAAACCTATCGAAGGCGTCGATTGCGCTCTTCGGCTCGACCACGCGGACCGGGACGCTAAGCCCGAGACGGCGGGCGCGATCCTCCAGCAAGGCGGGATCGCCGACCGCGAAGAACGGCGGGCACCCCTTCTCCGCCCGCAAGGTCCAGGCGGCGAGGGTGAGGTCCGGCCCGATGCCGGCAGGCTCACCGAGGGTGAGCGCTAGCGCCGCAGACATCAGCGATAGACGATGAGGGAGCTCTTGCGCAGCTCGGTGAGGAGGCGCTTGGATTCGGCCTGGAATTGCGCGGTGGCGAGCTGGTCCTTCACGTCGCGCTTGTTCGCTGCTTCTCCGTGCACCTCGCGCTTGGCGCAGACGGCGAACACCTCGACCCCGGATTGGGTGACCTCGGCCGGGGCGAGCCGCCCCACCTCGGTCTTGTCGAGCAATTGGCGCAGCGCCGCCGGCATTTCCGAGGACAGGCGCAGAACCGGCGAGCGGACCACCGTTTCCTTCATGGCCTTCGCCATGGCAAGGCCGCTTTCGCATCCATTGAAGCGCGTGCGCAGGGAATTGGCCTCGGCGAGGCGCGCCGCATAGGCATTGCTGCCGCGCGGCACCACCAGCACGATCGGAGTTAGCGTATATTCCGTGGCGACCATCGAGGCGTTGCCGCTGTGGTTGATGGCGGCCAGCACGTCCTGATCGCGCACCGTCACGCTGGGCGAACGGGCGCGCACATATTGCTGCCAAATGTTGTCGGCGCGCAGCTTCTGCTTGAACGCGTTCGGCTCGATGCCGCCCTGCTTCAGCCCGTCGGCCAGTTGGTCGGCGGTGCGCCCGGAGCGGGCCGCCACATTGGCGAACAGATCGTCGATCTCCTTTTGCTCAAGATCGATGCCCAGCTTCACGCCCTGGGAGATCTTGATGCGATCGTCGATCACTTCTTCGAGCGCTTCCTTGGCGCTGACGTTCTTGCGCTCCAACAGAGTGTGCATTCTCTGACGCTGGGCCACGTCGAAACTGGTGATGGGCGCCCCATTCACCATGGCGAGAATCTGTTGCGCGCTGGCGACCCCGCTGGAAAGGGCTGCAACGGCAAGGCTGAAGAGAAACAGGAAGCGGCGGCAGGACTGCATCGATCAACCCGGAATGGCTCGGCGAGGGGGCGGGAGACGAAGGCCTCCCTGCGCGCTTAACCCGCGCCCTTCGGCTTGTAAATGCTTGTTGCCGCCTCCTGTGGCGGCAATGGGGCCGCGCCGGCCGCAAGCCGGCGCGCGGACCTCACTGGGTGGAGCTGCCGATCGCCGATTTCACCTTGGTTTCACCCAGGGTGCGCAGCCCGATGGTGAGCATGACCGTGTTGTTCGGCCCGGTGTTCGGCCCGTTGATCGAATAATCGGACAGATAGGTCAGGGCGAGGGTGAAGCAGTCGTCCGCATAGGTTATGGCGGCCGTGGTCATGTCGATGCTGGCCTGGGCGATATTGTAGCGAATGCCGCCGCTGACCGACCACACGTCCGTCAGCTTATAGCTCGCGGTCGTGAAGATGCCCTCGCGCTCCTGGTAATAGCCGAGCAGGGGCTGCGGCTCATACCGGCCATAGGTGGCGGAAACCGACAGACGGTCGATGCTGGTCCGTCCCTCAAGCTCCAGCCGCTGCAGGGTGTAGTTTGCCTCGTCGAACCGGAAGCGGGAGATGAACTCCAGATTGTTGGTCGGCGAATAGCTGAACCGGGCGACATAGTCGGACGTGCTCGTCTCCAGGCCCGATTCCAGGCCCGTGTTCGCCATGTCGCCATAAGCGAAGGAGTTCTTGCCGAACAGGCTGTAAGACTGGCCGACCACGGCGGAGACGACACCCGCGCCGTTGAGCGCGGCGGTATAGGTGACACCCACGTTCAGGCGGCTGCCGCCTTCCACCCGGTCCCAACCGGAATATTTGTTCACCGAGAACAGATTGGCATCGTCGAACACGAGGCTTTGCGCGTCCTCGTTCGGGAACTTGCCGATGCTGGTCTCATTCGGGCGGATGATCAGCTGGGCGCGGGGCTCGATGGTCTGCGTGCCCCAATTCTCCACCGAGATGAAGGGATAGCGGTAATCGAGGCCGATCACCGGCATGGCGCGGATGAGGTCGTCGCTGCCGCCTTGAAGCGGGTTCTGCCCCGCCAGGGTCGGGCCGTCGGTATAGCTGGCGGGCAGCGCGCTGATATTGGCGTGCGCAACGTCCACGCGGGCACTGGCGAACGGCGTCCACATCTGGCCGGCGGCGTCGGTCAGCGTCTTCTTCCAGTAGAATTCACCGCTGAGACGCTGGTAGTCACCCGGCGCGCCGCGCAGCAGACATTGGGTCGGATTGGGATTGCTCAACAAGCATGATCCCGGCGGAATTCCCGTCGCGCCGGACACCCAGGACGTGGCCGCCGACGTTCCGACGAAATCCGCCTCGTTGCGCGAGATCGAGTTGAAGTTCACCTTGAAGCCGGCCTCGCCGCCGAACACCGGCTTTCCGAACACGTAATTATAATTGAAGGTGCCCACCACCGGGATGAGGTCCTGGTTGTCGGTCACCGACAAGCCAAGGAAATACATACCCCGCACGTCGAAGAAGCTGCGGTCGCCCTGCCCGGTCAAATAGAGCTGCGAGACCTTCTCGGTCTCGGCGGCGCCGATCAGCCCGTAATCCCGCAGGAAGGTGCGGTCGGAGGTGAGGGCGCCGTCCCAGCCCCACTGCCAATATTGGTTGATGACGAAATTACCGGAGCTTTCGACCATCCCGCGATTTTCGCGGTAGCCGGGCAGGCCGGCGAACTGCGAGATGTCCTGCTGCTGAATGCCCGCGGCGCGGATATTGTACGAGCCGTCGATCAGCCGCTGGCGCCATTCTCCCTTGGCCAGGAGGCCCTGCTTGGAAAAATAGAGCGGATCGAACGTGAGGTCGCGGTCGGGTGCGATGTTCCAGAAGAACGGAACGCCAGCACCGATGCCGAGCATGCTGTTGTTATAGAATTCCGGCATCAGGAAGCCGGTCTTGCGCTTCACCGTCGGATCCGGCGAAGAGAAATAAGGAAAATACGCGAACGGCAGCCCGAAGAACTCGAGCGTGGCGTCCTTGTAATAGATCATCTGCTCATTCTGGTTATGAATGATGCGCGCCGCCTTGATCTGCCAGAGCACCGGTTTTTCCGGATGATCCTTGCAGGGCTCGCAGGCGGTGTAGACGCCATTTTGGAAGACCGTGATGTTGCCATCCGTGCGGTCCGCGCGGGACGCGGCGAAATGGGTCTTGTCCGGGGTATCCACGCGCAGCGATTCCAGGAACCCGTCGCGGAAGTCCTCGGTCAGCTGCATGGTGTCGGCGGTCAGGATCTTGCCGTCGGGCTGCTTCAGCAGCACATCGCCCTCGGCGCGCAGGGTGTTCGCCTTCCGGTCGAACGTCACGCGCTTCGCCTCCAGGGTGGAGCCGTCGTAATAAATCTGGACGTTGCCGACGGCCGAAATCTTGTCGTGCTCGTAGTCGTAGAGCAGCTCGTCGGCGGTCACGAGCATCTTCTTGTTCGGGTCGGCCTTGGGGATCTTGGTGTTGGCGAAGCTCGCCGTCTGCGCGGCAGCCGTCCCCGGGTGCAGCACAGCGAAAGCCAGCGCAGCGCACAGAAGGCCGACGGCAAAAGACCAGCCGCTCCCGCTGCGGCGCGAAACGCGCCGGCCGGTTGCAGCTCCATGGCCTTCGGCGGGGGGAAACCCGACCGTCATCCGTCCTCCCGGTGCAACAATACGAGAATCCCCAGGAATATCCCTGCTACCGCTGGAAACCATGCAGCAGCAACAGGATGCACCACGCCCGCCTCGCCCAAATCCTCGGCGAGCTTGGTTCCAAGATAAAGCAGAAAGCCCGCCACGACGCCACCGAGAATCGTCTGGCCGACTCCCCCGAAGCGGAACACGCGCAGGCCCACCACTGCGGCGATAAGCACCATGGCCACGAGCAAAAATGGCCGCGCCAAAAGGCTTTGAAGCTGGAGCCGATAGCGGCTCGCACCAAAGCCTTGCTGCTCCGCACTCTCGATCGCCGCCGGAAGTTGCCAAAAAGACACGGTGTCCGGTGAGATCAGGCTCTCCTGGACCTGCGAGGGGTCCAGATTCGTCGCAACAAGGTAAACGGAATACGTCTGCTGCTCGAAGCCGGGAACCAGCACCCGCACGTCCTGCAAGCGCCAATACCCTTCTTCCAATACCGCCGAACGCGCCTCGATGCGCTGCACGAGTCGGTCATGGCGGTCGAACTCGAACATGGTGACGCCGATCAGCTCGCGGCCACCCTGCTGGGAAGAGCCCGCCTGAATGATCGCCTGCCCGTCCACGCTCTGCTGACGCACCCAGAAGCCCGCCTTTCCCTGGGCCATCAGGCCGGCGGTGGTGTTGAAGATCTCCCCCTCCATCCGATTCGCCCGCTCCTTGAATTCCGCGGAAACCGGGTTGAACAGGGTGGTGGAGGCAACGCCGATCAGGAACGCCACGAGAACGGCGGGAAAAATGAACTGCCAGGCCGACAGGCCGATCGCTCTTGCAACAACCAGTTCAAGCCTGCGGGACAATGTCACGAAGGTCGCGATCGCGCCGAACAGCACCGCGAACGGCAGCAATTGCTCGGTAAAGGCCGGGGTGCGGTAGAGCGTCAGCAGGCCCACCACCAGCGAGGTGACCTCGTCGCGATCCGCCGTGCGGCGGGTCATCTCGAGGAAGTCGACGAGCATGATCAGCGCGACGCAGGAGAAAAAGATCATCGCCACGGACGAGAAGAATCGCCGTGCGAAATAAAAGCCGAGGGTCTTTCCGATCATGGCTCAGGTCGCCGAGAGCCGGGACACGCGCAGCGCGATCGCGTCGATAATGCGGGTCACGAAGCCCGGCGCGGCGAATTTCACCCGCCCGTCGAGGGCGAGCGCGCACAGCACGATCGAGGCGATCGGCAGCAGATAGGCAATGGGCACCGCCGCCGCCGATGTCCGCAACTGGCCGGTCACGACGAAATTCGCAATCTGGAGTGCCACCATGATGGGGATGATGGCCGCCAGCGCCAGCGCCCGGCCCTGGCGGGTGGTGCGCGGGCGGGCCAAAGCGGCGGCGGCCACGGCGAAGAAGGCGAACGGATAAAGCCCGGACGAGAGGCGCTTGTGGACCTCCTCGCGGAAGCGGCCCCCCTGCCCCATGATGCGGTAGACGTCGTTCGTCGGCGGATTCAGTACATATTCGAACGGCCGTTCATTCGGGCGGATATCCACCGCCTGCGAGCCCGGAGCGAGTTCCGACAGCCCGAACGCATAGCGCTGGAACGCAACGACCGAGCCGTTGCTGTTCGACCCGGAGGTCCGCCGGTGGATGGAGCCGTCTTCGAGCACCAGGAAAATGCCATTGGGGGTTTCGACGATCTGCCCACGATCCGCGAGATAGGTGGAGATTTCCTTTTCGCGGGCGTCGTTGATGAAAACCCCGTGCATCACGCCGTTGGCGGAGCGTTCCCGCACATGAAACACCAGCCCCTGGGCCAGGTTCACGAATCGGCCCGGCTGCGCCACGAACGACACCACGTCGGCGCGGACGCGCGACACCTGATCGCGAAACATGCGCAGGCTCGCCGGCACGAGATCTATCGAAAGCGCGGCGCAGAAAAGCGAGACCAGAGTCGCCAGCAGAATCATCGAGCGCAACACGCGCCAATGGCTCATGCCCGCGGCCGCCATGACGACGATCTCAGAATCGCCGTTCAGCTTCAGCAGGGTGTAAGCGGTGGCGATGAACAAGGCGGCCGGCGCGATCACAAGGATCAGGGTGGGGACCGACAGGGAGGTGATGGCGAAGAAGGCCAGGATGGTCTGCCCCTGGCTGGTTACGAGATCCAGCTGGCGCAGCGCCTGGGTCGACCAGATCATCGCCGTCAAAACGATGGTCACGCCAAAAAAGGCGACCGCCGCAGTCTGGAAAATGTAACGATCGAGACGGCCCATACATCCTCGTCAGACGCGTGATCGCCGCCCCGTCACGCTTCACCTTGGAACCGCTCCTGGATAGCGGCTTCCACGCTGCGGTGCAAATGCGGCACGCCGGGGGCGCCGGGAGGCCCATCTCCCGCCATGGTTAAGTTAATGCGCCCCCAGAACCGCCGCGCATGCCGCTGGGAGATCGGCGAGGAGCAAAGGCGGCGTCGGCTTCGGCGGAACCTTGGGGGGCTTGGGGTGCAGCACCTCGTCGGTGAACCACCAGGCAAGGTCCGCGCCGCATCCGTCCCCTTGGGGCGGCGGCTCCTGGGGTCGGCAATCGGGGCTGTCGGTCGGGCAGCTCAAGCGCACGTGCATGTGATAATCATGCCCCCAATAGGGGCGCACCTTGGTCATCCAGGCGCGGTCGCCGCGCACGTCGCGGCAGAGGGCCTTCTTGATCGCGGCATTCACGAAGATGCGCTCCACGCGCGGATCGAGCGCGGCGGCGCGGATGACGGCGATGTGGTCGGGCGTCCACACCTTGGGATCCACGTCCAGACGATCGGGATGCACCACCATGGTGGCCGAAAGACTCTCGCGCTCCGCGCGCGTCAGTTCGCGCCCCGGGCTCGGCGTCAGCCAGATGTCGGCATCGAGGCCGACCTGATGGGAGGCATGGCCGGTGCGCATGGGGCCGCCGCGCGGCTGCGCCATGTCGCCGACCAGGATGCCGTGCCAGTTCGACACCCTGGGCACGGTCGCCGCGAACCGCTCCAGAAAATCAATGAGATCGGGGTGTCCCCAATTGCGGTTGCGCGACAGCCGCATCACCTGCCACGTGGCGCCCGTGACAGGCAGGGCCGCGCCGCCGGCGAGGCAGCCCTTGGAATAGAAGCCGATGGATCGGGTTCCGAGTGGGGCGGGACCTGTCGCCGCGCCAAACAGCTCGCGTGCCGGCACGGCCGCGCCTTCGCCCGATGCGGGGCTCTGGGCCTGCGCAGGCGCCAGCGCAGCGAGCGTCAGCACGCCGGCGAAGGCCGCGACGCGCAGGCGCGTGATCCCGGCTCCGCCGGTCATACCGTTCCCTTGCGGGTGAGGATGACGAAATCCTTGTCGGTGCGCGTTCCCGGATGGGCCGGCAGGTCGGTCACGAGCAAAGTGGCGCCGGGGCTCAGCATGGCACTCAGATCCCGGTTGATCGCGGGGTCCACCACGATACGCGAGAGGGCCTCCTGGGCAAGGCCCGGCTGCGCGCCGTTTCCTTCATAGCTCACGGCCATCCAGCGCGGCGTGCGCCCGACGCCGTCGGCCGTCAGCATGTAAACCACGTTGCCGAGTGGTTTCGTCGGGTCCTGAACGGTGATCGCGCCTTCCAGCACCACCGCCCCGCCCCGCAACACGATCAGCTTGCGGTCCGCGCCGCTGGCAACGAGCGAGACCGGATCGCCGGCCGCGGCCACCAGGATCGGCTTGGCGTCCGCATCGAACATCTTGTCCACATCGGCAGGCAGGACCAGGCCCGGATCGAGCACATCGGTTGGCCCGCTGTGGCTATCGGCGATGATCACCGGCGTTCCCACCTGGGTGACCGAGAACAGCAGCTTCGCGAAGGCAAGCGGCAGGTGCACGCAGCCGTGGGAGGACGGATAGCCGGGAAGCCCGCCCGCGTGCAGCGCCACGCCCGACCAGGTGAGCCGCTCGGAATAGGGCATGGCGGCATCGTTATAGACCGAGGAATGGTGGTCCACGTCCTTGTCGAGGATGGTGAATACCCCGGTCGGCGTGTCGTGACCCTCGCGCCCGGTCGAGACGGTCGATACGCCGATGCGCACGCCGTTGCGGTAGACGAAGCATCGCTGCTCCGGCAGCGACACCACGATCGCCACCAGCCCCTCGGGCGCGCGCTCGGGATACCAGATATAGGTGCCCGGCTTCAGATCGCGGATCGCCACCTCGTCGGGATCGTCGGCCGCGCGCACCGGAAACAGGGACGTGGACACGAGGCCCACGCCCACGCCGCAGAGGGCGCGCAAGGCGACCCTCCGGTTGATGATCATCCCCGCACCCATCGCACCCATCCCGTTCGTCGGTTTGGGCAGGAAGGTAAGGGAGCCGGGTTCACCGTCCGTTAAGCGCGTTCCAGTACCCGCGCGCACTCAGCCGCGATAGATCGGCGCGCCGAAGGGAGCGCCCGTCGTGCCGCCGTCCACCACGATCTCGGCAGCGGTGATGTTGGACGCATCATCGGAGGCCAGGAAAAGCACCGTATTCGCCACTTCCTCCGCCTCGCCGACCCGGCCGAGCGCGATCGATCGGGCAAGGCCGGCGTCGAGGGCCTCGCGCGCTTCCTGCGTGGGCGCCATGGGGGACCAAATGGCCGTGCGCGCCGCGCCGGGCACCACCACGTTCACCCGGATGCCGCGCGGGGCGAGTTCCGACGCCAGGACCCGCGACATGGCCCGCACGCCGGCTTTGCTGGCCGCATAGGCCGACCAGTTGGGCGCGCCGAGCACGGCCAGCACCGAACCGTTCAGCACCACCGACCCGCCCTTGGCGAGGAAGGGCTCGGCCGCCTGCACGGTGAAGAACACGCCTATCAGATTGGTGCTGAGGATGCTCTCGAAGGTCTCGACGCTCGTCTGGCCGAGCGGTGTTGAACCGCCGATGCCGGCATTGGCGAACACGATGTCCAGCCCGCCGAAGGCGTCTGCCGCCCGCTTCACGGCGGCGGTGGTCGCGGCAAAATCCGCCACGTCCGCCTTCAAGGCCAGCAGGTTGGGCCCGAGTTCAGCGACGGCGGCGTCCAGGGTCTCCTGGTTGCGGCCGGTGATCGCCACCTTCGCGCCCTCGCGAATGAACAGGCGGGCGGTGGCCAGCCCGATGCCGCTGTTGCCGCCGGTGATGAGGGCGCGCTTGCCTGAGAGACGCATCTGACACTCCATATTTTGGTTTCATATTGAAACTAGATGGACCTCTAGCGCTTTTAGTTTTATAATGCAACCAATTTGATGACGAACGTCATGGAAATGCGTTCTGTCGCGCGCCGAGGAAGAAGCCATGAAACGCACGCGAATGGACGAGGCGAGCTGCCCCATCGCCCGAACCCTGGATGTGGTGGGGGATTGGTGGTCGCTGCTGATCGTGCGCGATGCCTTCCTGGGCAAGCGCCGGTTCGGGGAGTTTCAGAAGAGCCTGGGGGTCGCCAAGAACATTCTCTCGGCGCGGCTGAAAACGCTCCTGGCGGCCGATATTCTGGCGAGCGTTCCAGCTGCGGACGGCAGCGCGTTCAACGATTACGTGCTGACGCAGAAGGGCCGCGACCTGTTTCCGGTGGTCATCGCCCTGCGCCAATGGGGCGAGAAGCACGGCTTCTCCAGCGGCGAGCACTTTCCGCCGCTGGTGGACGCCGCCTGCGGCAAGCCCCTCGCCCCGCTCGAAGTGCGGGACGCCGCGGGAAAATCCCTGAAGCCGCAGGATACGATCCTGCTGCCGATGCCTCAGGAGGCGTAGGGATTGGCCTTTTCGCGCAAGGTTATGCGGATCGGCACACCCGGCAGATCGAACGCCTCGCGCAGGCTGTTCGAAAGATAGCGCAGATAGCTGTCCGGCACGGCGTCGGTGCGGGAGCAGAAGATGACGAAGCTCGGCGGACGCGCCTTCGCCTGCGTCATGTAGCGGATCTTAAGCCGCTTGCCGGAGACCGCCGGCGGCGGATGGGTGTCGGTTGCCTGCTGCAGGAAGCGGTTGAGCGGGTTGGTGGGAATGCGGATGTTCCACACCCGGTAGGTTTCCGCAATCGCGTCCACCAGCCGGTCCAGCCCGCGCCCCGTGAGCCCGGAAATGGGGATGATCGGCACGCCCTTGATCTGCGGCAGCAGATGGTCTGCCTCTTCCCGCAGTCGGCTCATGAGGCCGGTATCGGGCACGAGATCGGACTTGTTGAACCCGATCACGATCGCCCGGCCCTCGCGCTCCACCAGGTCGGCGATGCGCAAATCCTGCTCCTCGAAGGGCCGCGTGGCGTCAATCAGCACCACCACCACCTCGGCGAACTTCATGGCGCGCAGGGCATCGGCGGCGGAGAGCTTCTCCAGCTTGTCGTCGATGCGCGCGCGCTTGCGCAGGCCGGCGGTATCGAACACGTCGAGCCGGCGGCCGCGCCATTCCACTTCCACCGAGATGGAATCACGGGTGATGCCCGCTTCCGGCCCGGTCAGCAGCCGGTCTTCGCCCAGCAGGCGATTGATGAGCGTGGACTTGCCCGCGTTGGGGCGACCGAGCACTGCGACCTTGATGGGGCGCTTGGCCCGCTCCTCATCGGTTTCCTCGCGCTCGTCCTCGGCATCTTCCGGCTTCATGGTGTGAGCGGGAAGGGCGTCGCAGATGGCGTCGTAAAGGTCCGAGAGGCCTTCGCCGTGCTCGGCGGAAAGCGGGATCGGCGTGCCGAGGCCGAGCGCATAGGCTTCCATCGAGCCCGCTTCTCCGGCTTTCCCCTCGCTCTTGTTGGCGACGAGGATGGTCGGCTTGCCGGACTTGCGCGCCAGGGCGGCGAAGGCGCGATCGGTGGGCGTGAGGCCGGCGCGCGCATCCACCATGAACAGCAGCGCGTCGGCATCGCCGATGGCCGCTTCGGTCTGCGCCCGCATCCGCCCTTCCAGGCTCGCCGGGTCGGCTTCCTCCAGCCCCGCCGTATCGACGATGCGGAACGACAGATCGCCGAGCCGTGCATCGCCCTCGCGGCGATCGCGAGTGACGCCGGGGCGGTCGTCCACCAGCGCGAGCTTCTTGCCCACGAGACGATTGAACAGGGTCGACTTGCCCACATTGGGCCGGCCGACGATGGCGAGGGTAAAGGACATGTTTTTTAAGCTCGGCGCACGCGCGCCCTAGAGTCAGTTGCTGCCCGGCGCGGCCGCAGGGGCATTTGGCTTGGCGGCCGAGATCGCGTCAAGCGACACATTGGCATTGGAGGGCTGGTCCAGCGGCGCGGAAGCGGTCACCCCGGGCACGCCGTTGGGAAATACCGGCTGGCGCGTCCCAGAAAGCGGGGTCTTGCGCTCCTGGAACGGGTTGATCTTGTCGAAATCGAAGCTCTCGCAGCCGGTCAGGGCGAGCAGGGCGAGCAGGGCGGAGCCGGCGAGAAGCAGGCGCAGCATCCGGTTCATGGGGAAGCTCCTCATTTCGTGGCGCCGCCGCTTTCCGCCGGGCCGGGAACGGCAGCGGGCGGAGCGGCGGGGGCCGGTGCGGACGGGGCGGCGGATGCGGGGGCGGACGGTGCCGGTACGGTGGCGGCTGGACCGGGGGCCGGAGCCGGCACTGCCGCCGGGGCGGGCGCTTCCTTCGCCGCCTTCGCCTCGGCGGCTGCGGCCGCGGCTTCCGAAGCCGGCGCCGGCTGGGCGGCAGAGGCGGTCAGGGTGCGGATCAATTCCATGCGGTTGCGCACGCCGAGCGGCACTTCCGGATCGTCGATGGCCTGCTGGGCGGTCTTATTGGCATCGGCCAGATTGCCGGCCTTGAACTGCGCCAGGGCCAGCAGTTCGCGCGCCGAATGGCGCAGGCCGCCCGTGCCGTCGGCGAGCGGCTGGAGCTGCGCCTTGATCTCCGCTAGCGGCGCCGTATCCACCAGCAGGAGCGAGGCCCGCACGCTGGCAAGATCGCGCAGCACCGGCGCGAGGGTGCCGTCATTGGCGAGCGCCATGAACGCGGCAACCCCGGCCGCCTTGTCCTTGGCGCCGAGTTCGCCCGCCGCGCGGAACCGCGCCAGGGTGCGATACCCGGCCGGGCCATCCTTGGCCAGCGCCTCGAAGGCAGCCTGCGCCTCGGCGGCCTTGCCGTCGTCCGCAAGGGTGCTGGCCGCCTCGTAACGGGCGCCGGCCGCCTGTGCCTTCTGCAGGCTGTAATAGCGATAGGCGCTATAGGCGCCGGCAGCGGCGATGATCGCGACCACCAGAATGATGAAATAGATGCCGAAGCGATCCCATACCCGGCGCAGCCGGTCGCGCCGCAGGTCTTCTTCGATCTCGTGGAAAATGTCGGTCATGAATGGTCCGCAACAGGCACGCGCCGAAAGGGCCCGGACAAAGCCCAGGCTAAGGGCGCGTAAACTAGCCATGCGGCTGCATCGTGGCAAACCCTTCCGGGCCACCACGGCACGGCCGGGCTAAAGTTTTGCCCGCACATGATCCAGAAACAGCAGAAGCAACCCGGCCAGAAGCCCCCACACCGGCGCCCCGAGGCCGAAGGCCGACACTCCCGAAACGGTGGTGGTAAAGGTCGCGACCGCCGCGATCCGTCCCTTTTCCTCGGCCAGCGCCGCGGTGAGCGACCCGGTGAGGGGGGACAGAAGCGCGAGCCCCGCGATGGTGGCGATCAAGGCCGGCGGCAGGGCGGCGAACACCGCCACCATGGTGGCGCCGAACCCGGCCAGGATGAAATAAAACAGCGCGTAGAACGGCCCGGTGAGGAATCGCTTCGCCGGATCCGGATGGGCATCCTTACCGGTGCAGATCGCCGCCGTGATGGCGGACAGCGTCACCGAATGGGAGCCCACCGGCGCCAGGACGAGGGACGCCAGCCCTGTCGCCGCGAGGATCGAACCGGTCGGCGGCTGATAGCCGGAGGCCCGCAGCACCGCGAAGCCGGGCAGGTTCTGTGCCGCCATGCTCACCAGGAACAGCGGCAGGCCGAGCCCCAGCATCACCGCCGGGTCGAACACCGGCACCATCAGGGTGAGCTGCGGCGTTTCCCAGCCGCCGGTCAAAGGGGCATTGAGCCCGAAGGCGAACACGCCGGCGGCTCCGGCGACGAGGACAGCAAGCACCGCCCAGCTCGGCGAAAACAGCCGCACGAGGAAGAACAGGGCCAGCAACGGCAGCACCAGCGCCGGGCTGGCCGCCGCGTGATCGGCCACCGCCATGACGAAGCGCGCCAGCACACCCGCAAGCATCGCGGCGGCGACACTCACCGGGATCCCGGCGACCAGGCGGCCCAGCGGACGGATGGCGGCGCACAGCATCACCAGCACCGCCGCCAGCAGAAACGCTCCCACCGCCGCCTGCATGCCAATGCCGGCGCCAAAGCCGGCGATCAGCGCCGCTCCCGGCGTCGACCATGCCGTAACGATGGGCATGCGATGGCGCAGACTGAGATAGAGCGTGCTTCCCGCTGCCCCAAGGCACACGGCGGCAACCCAGGATGCGGTCTGCTCGGGCGTCGCGCCCAGGACCACCGCCGCGGACAGAACCAGGGGCACCGTGCCGCCGAACCCCACCAGCGCCGCCACCAGCGCGGCGACCACCACGGAGAGGCGCAGCGCCGGCCCCTGGCTTTGCCCGTGCGGGTCGTTTTGAGCAGGCGCGTCCATGGCCGCCTCAGCGAGCCTGGGCCTGGAGCACGGGCTCCAGCGCCATCAACGCCTGCCGGCGCGCGCGCAGGCCCAGCGATTCATCCACCGCGAAATCGAGGGACATGAAGCGCGTGAAGACGAACGTCCGTCCGCCCTTCTCCGCCCAGCCGACGAACCAGCCGAACGGGCGCGTCCGGTCCAGCGAGCCGTCGTTCAGCTGCAGGAATCCCGAGCCCGTCTTGCCATAGAGCAGATAGCCGGCCGGCTCCTCGGGCGCCTTGAGCAGGGCGATGGTCTTGTCGACGGCCTCGGCGCTGACGGGAAGTTCGCCCTTCAGCATCTTGCGCAGGAAGTCGACCTGCTCGCGCGGCGAGATCTGGAGCGATGAGGACAGCCAGGCGCGGATCAGCCCGTTGTCCTTGCCGGGATCGCCGGAAAGGTTCTCATTGCCATAGGCGAACCCCTTCACATAGCCGGCGAGTTTCTCGGCCCCGAGCTTGCGGGTGAGCACCTGCGAATACCAGACGACGGAATTCTTCATCCAGCTCTGCGGCGTCTGGGGCCCGGCCCAGGTCTCCTTCTGCGCGCCCTCGCCTACCGCGAGCCCCGGCTCGGTGGTGAACACCGGCGCCGTCGCGCTCTTCAATATGCCGCTGTCATAGCCCATGAGCGCCAAAGCGATCTTGAAGGTGGAGGCGGGGGAATGGCGGCTTGCGCATAGCCCCTGTTTCGCCACCACCTGGGCGCTTTTCAGCTCGGTCACCAGAAGGCAATCCTCGGCCGCCTGAGCCGCCGGTGCCAGCAGAAGCGGCAGGGCGAGCGCGGCCAGCGCCCACGTGCCGCCGGGCGCGCGAAGGGCGAACCCGCGCATCGCATGCCGCGCCGCGCCCCTCCCCCGCAGGCGGGAGAGGGTGTGCGTCACGATTTCGGCAAGGATTGCGCCCCCGCCTGCCAGCCGGCTCACGCCTTCGGCACCTTGGGCGCATAGGTATGCTCGGGGCCGGGGAAGGTGCGGGCGCGCACCTCGTCGGCATAATTGGCCACCGCCTGTTCGATGGCCGGGCCCAGCTCGGCATATTTCTTGACGAACTTGGGCACCCGCTGGCCGAGGCCGAGCATGTCTTCCAACACCAGGATCTGGCCGTCGCAGGCGGGGCTGCCGCCGATGCCGATGGTCGGCGTCGGGATTTCCTGCGTGATGCGACGCGCCACCGGCTCGGCCATGGCTTCCAGAACGATGGAGAAGGCCCCGGCATCGGCCACCGCGCGGGCATCCTCCACGATGGAGGCGGCCTCCGCATCGTCGCGGCCGCGGGCCTTGAACGAGCCGAGCGTGTTGATCGCCTGGGGCGTGAGGCCCACATGCCCCATCACCGGAACGCCGCGGTCCACCAGGAATCGCACGGTCTCGGCCATGCGCACGCCGCCTTCCAGCTTCACCGCGCCGGCGCCGGTTTCCTTGAGCACGCGGGCGGCGGTGTGGAAGGCCTCCACCGGGCTCGCCTCATAGCTGCCGAACGGAAGGTCCACGACGATCAACGCCCGCTTGGTGCCGCGCACCACGGCGCGACCATGCACGATCATCATCTCCACCGTGACCGGCACGGTGGTTTCCAGCCCGTGCATCACCATGCCCAGGCTGTCGCCCACGAGGATCACATCCACATGGCGATCCAGCAATTGGGCGGTATGGGCGTGATAGGAGGTCAGGCAGACGATGGGGTCCCCGCCCTTGCGCGCGAAGATTTCCGGCGCGGTGACGCGCTTGGCGTCGGCTTGAATGGACATGACGCGTTCCTCGATATGTTTTTGCTTGAAGCCTGGATGGGCGGGGACCCGGCGCGCGGCCCGCCCGAAAAGTCAGCCCATGACGGGCACGCCGACGACATAGGGATGAAAAACGAAGGCGAGCAGAAGATAGGCGACCAGCCCGCCGGCCACCGCCAGCATGTCGCCCCGATAGCCCTGCGGCGCCACCGGCAGCGGGTCGCCCCGGCGCTTCAGCGAGATGCGGTCATAGACGGCCCAGGCGAGCACCGAGCCGAACAGGACCATGGAGGCGATATCGCCATTGGCCAGCAGATGGGCCAGCGCCCACACCTTCACCGCCACCAGCAGCGGGTGCTTGAGCTTCGCCTTGATGTGGCTCGGCACATAGGCCGCCACGCCTGCGATCGCGGCGAACAGCATCAGCAGCATGGTGATGTGCCGCATGAACAGCGGCGGATCCCAGATCGGGGCCGAGCCCGCCGCGCGCCACAGTGCGAATCCATAAGCCGTGAGCAGGAGGCCGCTGACCGCGACGAGCGAGAAGAATCCCTTGTATTGCCCCTCGCCGAGGCGGGCAATGAGCTGAGCCCGCATCCCCCGCAGGCTGACCAGCACATGGACGCCCAGCAACAAGACGAGCCCGAACAGCATCATGTACATGCGCGCATTCCTTGCCGCGATATCCCGCTCGCGCCGAACGGTGCGGCCCGCTCACGCGGACGTGCCTTTCGGGCGGGCGTGGCGACATTAGAGCATGCCCAAGAAATGTCGATCAGGAATTGATCCCGGCATATCCATATAAGATATTGATATCGCTATGTATATTTTAGATGCATCACGCGCGGCCCGCGCTGCGGGGCGCAGGCGGCCGCCCCGCGCATCGCACCGCAAGGCGCCTCTGCGCCGGACGCATGGGGGAAGCGTATCAGCAGGTCTTTGAATCGTCGCGCGGCCATGGTATGCGCCACCGCCAACTCGATAACGCTGGCGGGACGAGCTTTTCCGCAGCGTTTCCTTCTTCCCGGCCGGACGCTCGGCCGCGCTCACTTCAAGGAGTTGGCCATGTCGTCGCCCAGCGTGCCCGGCTCGATCCACCCCATTTCCGGTTCGCCCTTTCGTGAAGCGCTGACCTTCGACGACGTGCTGCTGCTGCCCGGCCCGTCGGAAGTCATGCCCGGCGATGTGAAGCTGATCAGCCGCCTCACCTCCACCATCACGCTCAACATTCCCATCCTGTCCGCGGCGATGGACACGGTGACCGAATCGCGCCTCGCCATCGCCATGGCCCAGGCCGGCGGCATCGGCGTCATCCACCGCAACCTCACGCCGGAAATCCAGGCCGAGCATGTGCGGCAGGTGAAGAAGTTCGAATCGGGCATGGTGGTCAATCCCGTCACCATCCACCCCGACGACACGCTCGCCGACGCCCTGGCGCTGATGAAGCGCTATTCCATCTCCGGCATTCCGGTGGTGGAGCGCGGCTCCAATGGGCGCGGCGGCAAGCTGGTCGGCATCCTGACCAACCGCGACGTGCGCTTCGCCACCGAGCCCACCCAGCGCGTCGCCGAGCTGATGACCAAGGACAAGCTCATCACCGTCGACGAGGGCGTCAACCAGAGCGAAGCCAAGCGCCTGCTGCATCACCACCGCATCGAGAAGCTGCTGGTGGTGGACAATGATTATCGCTGCGTCGGCCTGATCACGGTGAAGGACATCGAGAAGGCGGTCGCCAATCCCAACGCCGCCAAGGACGAGCAGGGCCGCCTGCGCGTCGCCGCCGCCACCACGGTGGGCGAGGACGGCTATGAGCGCACCGAACGCCTCATCGACGCTGGCGTCGATCTGGTGGTGGTCGATACCGCCCACGGCCATTCCCGCAAGGTGCTGGACCAGGTGGAGCGCATCAAGCGCCTGTCCAACACCACGCAGATCCTGGCCGGCAACATCGCCACCGCCGACGGCGCCAAGGCGCTGATCGACGCCGGGGCGGACGCCATCAAGGTCGGCATCGGCCCCGGCTCCATCTGCACCACCCGCATCGTCGCCGGCGTCGGCGTGCCCCAGCTCACCGCCGTGATGGATGCGGTGGAGGCGGCCCAGGCCACCAACACGCCTGTGATCGCCGACGGCGGCATCAAATATTCCGGCGACCTCGCCAAGGCGCTCGCCGCCGGCGCCTCCTGCGCCATGATCGGCTCGCTGCTGGCCGGCACCGACGAGAGCCCGGGCGAAGTGTTCCTGTTCCAGGGCCGCTCGTACAAATCCTATCGCGGCATGGGCTCGGTGGGCGCCATGTCGCGCGGCTCGGCGGACCGCTATTTCCAGGCGGAAGTGCGCGACACGCTGAAGCTGGTGCCGGAGGGCATCGAGGGGCAGGTCGCCTATAAGGGCCCGGTGTCCGCCGTGCTGCACCAGCTCTCCGGCGGCCTGCGCGCCGCCATGGGCTATGTGGGCGGCGCGGATCTGGCCGAATTCCGCGAGAAGGCGCGCTTCGTGCGCATCTCCTCCGCCGGCCTGCGCGAAAGCCACGTGCACGACGTGACCATCACCCGCGAGAGCCCGAACTATCCCATGAGCGGGATCTGAGGGAAGCGCGCTCGCGCTGACACGCTTGCCGCGTCAGCGATCGCACGTCCGGATCGAAAAAAGCCGAGGCTGCGTGCCTCGGCTTTTTTATTGCGCGATGGCGCGGGCTGAAGGCGCATGTGGGTCCTCGCCTTCGCTCCGGCCCCCGCCCTATTCCGCCGCCTCGCGCCGGGTGGGATCGTAATTGAGGATCGGCGCGAGCCAGCGCTCGCCTTCCTCCACGCTCCAGCCCTTGCGGGCCGCATAATCCTCCACCTGGTCACGCTCGATCCGGCCGACACCGAAATAGGCGCTCTCGGGATGGGAGAAATAGAGGCCGGAAACCGCCGCGCCGGGCCACATGGCATAGCTCTCGGTCAGTTCCAGGCCGATCTTGCTGGTGGCATCCAGGATCGAGAACAACGTACCCTTTTCCGTATGGTCGGGCTGCGCCGGATAGCCCGGCGCGGGGCGGATGCCGCGATACTTCTCCAGGATCATGTCGTCGTTGGAGAGGCGCTCGTCCGGCGCATAGGCCCACAGCTGCGTGCGCACCAGATGATGCATGCGCTCGGCGAAGGCTTCCGCGAGCCGATCCGCCAGCGCCTTCACCATGATGGCGGAATAATCATCGTTCGCATGCTTGAAGGCATCGGAGCGCGCCTGCTCGCCGAAACCGGTGGTGACGGCGAAGCCGCCGACATAATCCGGCACGCCGGTTTCCAAGGGCGCGACGAAATCCGAGAGCGCCAGAGTATAGCGCCCCTCGCGCCGGGCCAGTTGCTGGCGCAAGGTGTGCAGGGTGGCGAGCGGGGTCTTGCGGGTGTCGTCGCGGAACAGGACGATGTCGTCGCCGATGCTGTTGGCCGGCCAGAAGCCGACCACCGCCTTCGCCGTCACCCACTTCTCCTCCACCATCTGGGCGAGCATGGCCTGCGCATCCTTGAACAGGGCACGCGCCGGCTCGCCCACCGTGGGGTCTTCCAGGATCGCCGGATAGCGGCCTGACAATTCCCAGGACTGGAAGAACGGCGTCCAATCGATGAAGGGCACGAGGTCGGCGAGGTCGTGGTCTTCGAACACGCGGATGCCGAGGAAGGCGGGCTTGGGCGGCAGATAGGCCGAGAAATCCAGCTTCAGCCCGTTCTCGCGCGCCTTCGCCAGCGGCACGCGCTGCTTGGCGGCATCGGCGCGAGCATGGGCGTCCGCCAGCTTCACATATTCCGCCTTCACGTCGGCCATGTAGGAGGCGCGGGTTTCCGGATTGAGCAAATTCGCCACCACGCCCACCGCGCGGCTCGCGTCGGTGACATAGACCGCCTGCCCGCGCTCATATTGGGGCGCGATCTTCACCGCCGTGTGGACGCGGGAGGTGGTGGCCCCGCCGATCAGCAGCGGCACGGCAAAGCCTTCGCGCTCCATCTCGGAAGCGACCGACACCATTTCGTCGAGCGACGGAGTGATGAGGCCGGACAGGCCGATCACATCCACATTCTCGCGCTTGGCGGTTTCCAGGATCTTGGCGGTGGGCACCATCACGCCGAGGTCGATGACCTCGAAATTGTTGCACTGCAGCACGACGCCGACGATGTTCTTGCCGATGTCGTGCACGTCGCCCTTCACCGTCGCCATCAGGATCTTGCCCGCGGACGAGGATTCGGTGGTGCCATTGTCCAGCTTCTCCTGCTCCATGAAGGGCATGAGATAGGCCACCGCCTGCTTCATCACGCGGGCGGACTTCACCACCTGGGGCAGGAACATCTTGCCGGCGCCGAACAGGTCTCCGACCACATTCATGCCCGCCATCAGCGGGCCTTCGATGACATGGAGCGGCCGCGCCACCTGCTGGCGGGCTTCCTCGGTATCGGCATCGACGAATTCGGTGATGCCGTTGATCAGCGCATGGGCGAGGCGCTTCTCCACCGGCCAAGTCCGCCAGGCGAGATCGGCCTCCTTCTTCTCCTTGCCGGCGCCGCCCTTGAAGCCTTCGGCCAAGGTGAGCAGGCGCTCGGTGGAATCGGGATCGCGGTTCAGAACCACGTCTTCGCACGCTTCGCGCAGCTCGGCGGGAATCTCGTCATAGACCGCGAGCTGGCCCGCATTGACGATGCCCATGTCCATGCCCGCCTTGATGGCGTGGTAGAGGAACACGGCGTGCATGGCCTCGCGCACCGGCTCGTTGCCGCGGAACGAGAACGACAGGTTCGAGACGCCGCCCGAGATGTGGGCGTAAGGCAAATGCTCCCGGATCCAGCGCGTGGCCTCGATGAAATACACGCCATAGGGGGCGTGCTCCTCGATGCCGGTGGCGACCGCAAAGATATTGGGATCGAAGATGATGTCCTCGGGCGGGAAGCCGAGTTCCTCGACCAGGATCTTGTAGGCGCGCGCGCAGATCTGCGTCTTGCGCTCGAACGTGTCGGCCTGCCCCTGCTCGTCGAACGCCATCACCACGACGGCGGCGCCGTAGCGGCGTACGAGGCGCGCCTGGGCGCGGAAGGCGCCCTCCCCCTCCTTCATGGAGATGGAGTTCACGATCCCCTTGCCCTGGATGCACTTCAGCCCGGCCTCGATGATCGCCCATTTCGAGCTGTCCACCATCACCGGGACGCGGGAAATGTCCGGCTCGGCGGCGACCAGATTGAGGAAGGTCACCATGGCCTTCTGGCTGTCCAGCAGGCCCTCGTCCATGTTGATGTCGATCACCTGGGCGCCGTTTTCCACCTGATCGCGGGCGACATCGAGCGCGGCGGGGAAATCGCCATTGGTGATCAGCTTGCGGAAGCGGGCCGAGCCGGTGACGTTGGTGCGCTCACCTACGTTCACGAACGGAATCTGCGGCGTCAGCTCGAACGGCTCCAGGCCCGAGAGGCGCAGCATGGGCGGCAGATCGGGCACGAGGCGCGGCTTGTGAACGGAAACCGCCTTGGCCACCGCCGCGATATGGTCCGGCGTGGTGCCGCAGCAGCCGCCGACGATATTGACGAGGCCCGAGGCGGCGAACTCGCCCACCAGGGCCGCCATGGCCTCGGGGCTCTCGTCATACATGCCGAATTCGTTGGGCAGGCCGGCGTTGGGATAGGCGCACACCAGCGTATCGGCCACCTTGCCGATCTCCGCGATATGGGCGCGCATCTCCTTGGCGCCGAGCGCGCAATTGAGGCCGATGGAGAACGGCTGCGCGTGGCGCAGCGAATACCAGAAGGCCGCCGGCGTCTGGCCGGAGAGCGTGCGCCCGGACAAATCCGTGATGGTGCCGGAAATCATCACCGGCACGCGATAACCGAGTTCGTCGAACAGGCCCTCGATGGCGAAGATCGCCGCCTTGGCGTTCAGCGTATCGAAGATGGTTTCGATCAGCAGGAGGTCCGCGCCGCCCTCCAGCAGGCCGCGCGCCTGCTCGCCATAGGCGATCGCGAGCTCGTCGAAGCTCACGGCCCGGAAACCGGGATCGTTCACGTCCGGCGAGATGGAGGCGGTGCGGTTGGTCGGGCCGATGGCGCCGGCGACGAAGCGGCGGCGGCCGTCCTTCTCCTGCGCCTGCTTGGCCGCTTCCTTGGCGAGGCGGGCGCCTTCCACATTCAGTTCGTAGGCGATCTCCTCCATGCCGTAGTCGGCCTGGGCGATGGTGGTGGAGGAGAAGGTGTTGGTCTCGACGATGTCGGCGCCGGCCATGAAATACTTCAGGTGAATGGCGCGTACGTCGTCCTGCCGGGTGATGTTCAGCAGGTCGTTATTGCCCTTCACGTCGCGCGGCCAGGCGGCGAAGCGGGCGCCGCGATAGCCGGCCTCGTCCAGCTTCAGCCCCTGGATCATGGTGCCCATGGCTCCGTCCAGCACCAGGATGCGCTCGCGCGCGGCGGCATGGAGGGCGGCGGTGGTTTCGTTTCGGGCGTCGGTCATGGTGCACCACTGATCCCGTCTGGGAAGCATTGAATCGTCTGCCGGGGTCGACGGCCCGGACCGCACGGGCGGCGACGCCGCCCGCAAATGCGAAACATCACACGGCGATGGCCTGCGGCGCCGTGCTGGCCACGCCCTTGTCCCGAAGGCCGAGCAGATGGCAGATGGCATAGACCAGGTCGGCGCGGTTGAGCGTATAGAAGTGGATATCGCCGACGCCGCGGTCAACCAGATCGGTCGCCTGCTCGGCGGCCACGGCGGCAGCGATCAGCTTGCGCGTCTCGGGATCGTTGTCGAGCCCTTCGAAACGCTTGGCGAGCCAGTCCGGAACGCTCGCGCCGGTGCGGGCGGCGAAGTTCGCCGCCTGTTTGAAATTGGTCACCGGCAGGATACCGGGCAGGATCGGAATGTCGATGCCGCGCGCGCGGACCTTGTCCAGATAGCGGAAATAGACGTCGTTATCGAAGAAGAACTGGGTGATGGCTCGGGTCGCCCCGTTGTCCACCTTCTCCTTCAGATAATCGATATCGGCGTCGATGCTGGGGCTTTCGGGATGCTTCTCGGGATAGGCCGAGACGGAGACCTCGAAATCCCCGAGCTTGCGGATGCCGGCGACCAGATCGCAGGCATGGGCATAGCCGTCCGGGTGCGGCTCATATTTCGTGCCCACCCCGCTGGTGGGATCGCCGCGCAAAGCAACGATGTGCTTCACGCCGGCCTTGGCATAGGCGCGCACCACGTCGTCGATCTCGGCACGGGTCGCGTCGACGCAGGTGAGATGGGCGGCGGGAGCAAGGTCGGTCTCGCGCACCAGCCGTTCGACGGTGGCGTGGGTGCGCTCGCGGGTGGAACCGCCCGCCCCGTAGGTGACGGAGACGAAGCGGGGGGCAAGTGGGGCAAGGCGCGCGACGCTGGCCCACAGATTGCGCTCCATCTCCTCGGTCTTGGGCGGGAAGAATTCAAACGAGACGCCCACCGGCGCCTTGCCAATTTCCCGGCTCGCTCGGATCGGCCCGGCCATCACGCAACCTCTCTCTGTTCTTGGGCTTCGGCGACGCGGGGGTCGCGGGCGAGCCATAAGGATACGGTCAGCGCATCGCCGCCGCCGCGCTCGGGGGCGAGCAGGCGATGCAGGGTCGGCACGAGCCCGGCCTGGGCCAGCCAGTTTTCCACCGCCTCGGCGGAGAATCCGAGCCGGCGGTGGGCATGGGCCTCGCGTAGGAATTCCAGGTCGTGCGGCGCGAAATCGATCACCAGCAGGCGGCCGCCGGGCCGCAGCAGGCGCGCCGCCTCGCGCACCGCGCGCCCGGCATCGTCCAGGAAGTGCAGCACCTGATGGACGATGATGGCATCGAAGCTGTCGCGCGGCATGGCGAGATTGTAGATATCGCCCTGGCGGACCGAGCAATTGCGAATGCCCGCCTGCTCCAGATGGGCGCGGGCGATGCCCAGCATGTCCGGTGAGAGGTCGATACCGAGGCCGCGGCCGATCTCGGGGGCGAACAGCTCCAGCATGCGGCCGGTGCCGGTGCCGAGATCGAGAAGGGAGTCGATGGGGCGTCCGGACAGGGCCTCGCGCACCGCCGCCTCAACCGCCGTCTCGGGCACATGGAGACTGCGGATGGCGTCCCATTGGGCGGCATGGGCGGCGAAATAGGTCTGCGCCGCCTGGGCGCGGGCGGCCCGCACCTCGGCAAGGCGCTCGCGGTCGCGCCGCGCCACATCGTCCAGAGGATCGAGCAATTGAAGCAGGATGCTCGCGAGGCACGCGCCCGGCCCTTCGGCGGCGCGGCGGTAGAACATCCAGCTCGCCTCCCGGTGACGCTCGACCAGGCCCGCGTCGGCCAGCAACTTCAGGTGCCGGGAAATGCGTGGCTGGGATTGGCCGAGAATCTCCGTCAGGTCGGACACCGTCAGCTCCGCCTCGCCGAGCACGGCGAGCAGACGCAGGCGCGTGTCCTCCCCGGCCGCCTTGAGGCCCTCCAGGAGGACGGCGTACGACAGCGGCTTCGTCGTGAGATCATGGCCAACTAAAGACATAAAGATATCTTTATATTGATCCGCGACCGTTTTCAAGCGCCACGACCGTTACCCGCCTGCAACGCATGTCAGGATTGCACCACGAATGGGTTACCAAGACGTCTTTGCGTTGCGCGGCCCGCCGCCGAACGTTACGAGTTCAAGGGAACAGTCGGTGCCCTCAGGTTGTTATGGAAGCGATGGGGATCATGGGGCTGCGAGCTTGAAACATCGCACGGGCGTCTGACGCTCGGGCATGCAAGGCCCGCAAAACGGTGAGCTGAAAAAATTCCGATCGTTTCCAATTTCGTCACGTTTCAGGATTAACAACGAATCCCATGACGCTGCGCAACACACTCCTCTCCGCCCTTGGGATCTCCGTCCTGGCTGCTTCGGCACAGGCTCAGCCCGTCCAAAGCCGGTATTATATCCCCGCGGCCGCGGCGGTGGATGAAGACGAGCCGACGGGCGCCATCGCTCCCGAGCCGTCGGGAAGCGTCCCCGGCTACAACGATCCTTATGCGCGCCCCGCGACGCGCAACGACGCCGTGCAGAGCGCGCCCATCGCGCCGCCGCCCGGCAGCGTTCAGGCTCCCACCTATTCCGCGCCCGGCTATGCCCAGCCGGCGCCCCAGGGCTATCCGCAGGGCGCGCCCGTCCAGGCCGCCGCCCCCAGCAACCAGCCGATCTCGATTGCCCCCCAAGGCAGCTATGCCCCGCAGGGTGGCTATGCTTCCCAGGGCGCGCACGGCACCAACGCGCCGCAGGGCTATGTCCAGCCCCAGCCCGGCTATGTCCAGCAGCCGCAGGGTTATGTGCAGCAGCCCCAAGGCTATGTGCAGCCCCAGGCTTCGGATGAGCCGCCCACCTCCGCCCAGCAGGATGCGCTGCGGGCTCAGGCGCTCCAGCAGGGATATGTCCAGCCGCAACAGGGCTACGTCCAGCCGCAGCAAGGTTACGTGCAGCCCCAGACGGCCTCCTATGGCAGCGCAGCGCCAGGACCGGCCGGTGCACCGCCGTCCGGCGTGTATGGGGCAAACGCTGCCGTCGTGCCCGGCACGCAGGAAGCGCCGTCCGGCCCGCGCATCGAGAATGTCGATCCGAGCGAGCCGGTGCCCGAGCGCTTCCGCCGCCAGACGGTGGACTTCCCCAGCACCCAGCCACCCGGCACGATCGTGATCGATACGTCGAACACCTATCTCTATCTGGTTCAGGGTGGCGGCAAGGCGATTCGATACGGCATCGGTGTCGGACGTGAAGGCTTCACCTGGGCCGGCACGGAGAAGATCACCCGCAAGGCGGAATGGGCCGATTGGCGCCCGCCTTCTGAGATGATCACCCGCCAGCCCTATCTGCCGCGCTTCATGGCGGGCGGCCCCGGCAATCCGCTCGGCGCGCGCACGCTTTATCTCGGCGGCACCGAGTATCGCATTCACGGCACCAACGAGCCGCAGACCATCGGCAAGTTCGTGTCCTCCGGTTGCTTCCGCATGCTGAACGCGGACGTGGAAGACCTGTTCGACCGCGTCAAGGTCGGCACGAAGGTCGTCATCATGCCCAAGACCGGAGGGGCGCAGGCGAACGCAGCGCCCAACTCCCAAGCGCGTTGAGTCGCCCACCACGCGTGACGCGTCGGTTCAAGTTTAAAAAAGCGCGCCCGTTCGGCGCGCTTTTCTTTTGAGGTGATCATTTCGCGGCGGCCGATGCCTGCGATAGTGAGGGCGGGAACGAAGCCCAAGGCACATGAGTAAGAGGGTGGAATGTCCGGCACGGAGCAGAAAAGCGAGGCGGCTTCCTCTCAGGCGCCGATCTGCGTTCGCGATGCCACTGCAGGAGACGAAGCGCGCTGGCGCGTCCTGTGGGCGGGCTATACCGCCTTTTACGAAACCGACGTACCCGCGGATGTGACCGCACATACCTGGGCCCGAATCCTCGATCCCGCCTCGCCCATCTCCTGCCGTCTCGCGGAGCGGGAGGGGCGCGTGGCCGGCTTCGCTGTCAGCGTGCTGCATCCCGGCACCTGGGGCCACGGGCCGCGCTGCTATCTGGAGGATTTGTTTGTGGATCCCAAAGTGCGCGGCGGGGGCGTGGGGCGGGCGTTGATTCAAGATCTGATCACGCGCGGCCGGGCCGAGGGCTGGATCGAGCTTTATTGGCAAACCAAGGCCAGCAACACCGTGGCCCGCCGCCTTTATGATTCGTTCACGCCGGCCGACGAATTCGTGCGCTATTGCGTGCAGCTCGCCTGAGCCTGATCCCCACTGCACGGGACGTGATTGCGAACAGCGGCCGGCGATGCGCGCTCCGATGGGGATGCGCCCGCCATGGTCAGCCAGCCCGACACATCCAGCCCCGTCAATTCCGCAAATGCCTCGACCTCCGGCCGCAGAAGGCGGGACAACAGCGCATGGTCGGCCTGCGTGGGATAACACGGCCACGCGCGCACCGGCCGGACGCACGCGCGCTTGGGAGCCATGGTCGGAAACGGGGCCAGCCCCAGGAAGGATGCGATCCGCGCCAGTGTCGCGTGCTGATCGTGCGCGAGATCCCGAGAGCGCAGGAACAGCAATTGGTCGGCGGGAAAAAGCGCCATCGCCCGCCGCACCTGGCTCGCGTAGAAACCGCGCTCCACATAGCTGAACTGACGCAACGCCTCAGATACGGGCGTCGACGGGATGCGCGCGCGCCCCTCGCGGATCGCTTCGGCGAACAGCATATCCTCCTCCCCGCGGGCATAGGCCATGCACCAATGGGACCAGGCGCGCTCGCAGGGATCGCGAAACAGGAAGATCAACCGCGCCTTTGGATTGTAGGCCTGGATCCGCTCCATCGCCGGCGGCCAGAAGCTGTAGATGGGAGTCGCCTCGAACCGCTGGCGCCCGTCGTCTACGGGAAAGGCGGCTTCCAGAATGCCGTAATCCGGCCGGTTCCAGTCGATCGATTCGTTGTCGAAGAAATGAGGTTCCTTGAGGTACGGCGCGGCCAGATCGGGATGGGACCTCAGATATTCGAACAGGCTTGTCGTTCCGCCCTTCTGAACGCCGCACACGAATGTCGAAACCTGGGCCACCCTCACCTCCACCCACCGCGCCGCGTGCGCGCATCGTGAACAGCTGGCGATGCGCACTCTACATTCATACCGCAACATTCAGATGGCATGAAGTATCCACACGCACATCTAACAGATTAAGCGCGGGCTCTCTGAATTTTTGCAACTCTTGGATGCGCAGGGGACGGCCCAAGTGCCTACACGAGACTCGCCGCCACGTTGACGCCGAGTGCGATGACGGCGGCGTTGAAGATGTACGAGGCGATCTGATGCCCCAGCACGAGCCGCCGCAGGCGCGGCGAGGGAATGGTGATGTCGGCAGTTTGCGAAGCGGTCCCGATATTGAAGGAGAAATAGAGCAGATCCCAATAATTGGGCTGCGCATCGCCGGGAAACACCAGCATGGGCGAGGCATCGGGGCGGGAGGAATAATATTCCCGCGAATAATGCAGAGCGTAGATGGTGTGAAGGAACAGCCAGGACAGCAATAAGGTCCCCACGGCCAAGCCGACCCGCAGCGGCGACGAGCTCCCGTCGGTTCCGTGATGGCCGCTTTCGAGGATGACCGCCGCCAGGCTGATGCCGGCGCACAAGAGCGAAGCCACCAGAATCACCGGCCCTCCCTCGTCATTGATGCCGGCATGGATGCTGAGCATCTGCGCATCCGTGCGCACCACCAGCACGCCCACGAGGATCAGCCAGACTAAAATGGCGATGTCCCACGAGAGCAAGGCGCGCGTGATGCCCTCCGCAATCCCGGTCAAGCTCATGATCGCGAACGCAACCAGCCCGAGCAGGACGGCAATGAACAGACGCACGTGCAGCCGCACCACGCGATGGCCGACCCACAGACGGGCGATCTCCTCCGCGTGCCGCTGCGCCTCGGCTTGCTCCTTGGCGGCGCGGTTCGAACGTTTGGCCTGTGTCATCATCGGCTTCCGACCTGCGGCGAATCGCACCGCGAAATATGCGCTGCCCCTCCACGATCCCGTTGCGTCTTAGCATTGCGCGGACGGTGCGGATATGATCGCCTGCGGACGGCTTTACGCTGCCGGAGCACCCGATCATGCCCACCAGTCTTCCCTCCCCCACCGCCAAGCTTCACATTACGGAAATCCGGGCCAGCTGGGGCTGGTTCGTGGCTCTTGGAATCGCCTTCGTGGTGCTCGGCTTCATCGCGCTCGCGCATCTGCTCACCTCCACCCTCGTCACCGCGCTCTATGTCGGCGCCTTGGTGATGGTCGCGGGCATCGTGGAGATCCTTCACGCCTTCCGCGTTCAGAGCTGGGGGCGGTTCCTGTTCTGGCTGCTGGGCGGCGTGCTCTATGTGATCGCGGGCGGCCTCATCATGTACCAGCCGCTTCTGGCGGCGGGCGTGATCACCTTGATGATCGGCGTGTCGCTCGTGGTCGGCGGCGGGTTCCGCATCTTCGCCGCCATCGGCGCGCGTCCCGCGGCGGGCTGGGGATTCCTCGCATTGTCGGGGGTGATCACCTTCCTTTTGGGCGTGATCATCATTGCGGGCTGGCCCGTGAATTCGGTATTCCTGCTCGGCCTGTTCCTGGGCATCGACCTGATCGTGAACGGCGTCACGACCGCCATGTTCGGGTTCGCGCTGCGCCAGAAGGCGCTGTAGGACATCATTGGAGGAAACCGGCATGGCCGCCCTGTTTTCCAGCATCGCGGCACGCGTGTGCGGCGCCGCGCTGCTGGGCGTGTTCGCCGGCCCCGCCATGGCACAGAGCACCGCCTGCCCGGCTCAACCGCCGCAGGCGGCGCTGAGCGTGCCGCGGGCGGCGGAAACTTTGGCGCGGACTAAGGCGATCACCATCGTGGCGATCGGCTCCTCCTCCACCACCGGCGTCGGCGCTTCCGATCCCTCGCGCACCTATCCGGCGGTGCTCGAGGCGCAGTTGCAGGCGCGTTTCCCCGGCACCCAGATCAAGGTCGTCAACAAGGGCGGCAATGCGGAGGACGTACCGGAAAATCTCGCCCGCTTCGACCGCGACGTCGGCGCATTGAAGCCCGATGTGGTGCTCTGGCAGGTCGGCACCAATTATGTGCTGCGCAGTTTCGGCCTAGGCAATTTCGGCGACCAGCTGCGCACCGGCATCGCCCGCATCCGCGCCTATGGCGCCGACCCGGTGCTGATCGATCTGCAATATTCGCCCTGGGTGAACATCGACGCCGACACCGGGCCGATGCTGAAGCTGATCGCCGAGGTGGGACAGCAGGAGAATGTCCCCGTCATCGCCCGCTACGCCATGATGAAGCGCTGGAAGGAACGCGACGGCATCCCGCTCTCGCAGATGATCATCCTCGACGGCCTGCACCTGACGGACTGGAGCTACAATTGCTTCGCCCAAGCGGTGGCCGTGCGGCTGTCCGCCGGCCTTGCCCAAGCGCCGCGCGCCGCGAAGCCGGGAACGGCCACGCCGCCCGCGCCTTCCGCCCCCGCCATGCGCTGACGGACGCACCGCTTCGCTCCCGGACCCGCACGATGGGCCGGGGAGCGCGGTCAGACGATCAGATCGCGATGCTCTTCCACGGTGGCGTCGGGCGCCAGCCGGTAGACGATGGGCGCGCCGGTGGCGAGTTCCCGCTTCATGATGCTCTCGGGCGTGTGCCGCTCCAGCACCATCACCAGCGCCCGCAGGGAGTTGCCGTGGGCCGCCACCAGGGTGCGCCGGCCGCGCAGCACGCTCGGCAGGATTTCCTGCACGTAATAAGGCAGCGTCCGCGCCACCGTGTCGCGCAAGCTCTCGCCCCCGGGCGGGGGAATGTCATAGGAGCGGCGCCAGATGTGCACCTGCTCGTCGCCCCAGCGCTGGCGCGCCTCGTCCTTGTTGAGGCCCGAGAGGTCGCCGTAATCGCGCTCGTTCAAAGCCTGGTCGGCGATGGTCTCGATGCCTGCAAGCCCCATCTCCTCCAGCACGAGGGAACAGGTGCGCTGGGCGCGGCCGAGGGCGGACGTGTAAGCCAAGTCGAAGCTCAACCCTTCCGCCGCAAGCAGGCTGCCGGCGCGCTGCGCCTCCGCGACCCCCTTCTCCGTCAGGCCCGGATCGCGCCAGCCGGTGAACAGGTTCTTGAGGTTCCACTCGCTCTGCCCGTGACGGACGAGGACGAGAAGCCGTTCCATGGACGCATTCCTTGAACGAGGAGCTTCGGCTGGGCCTTGAGGGCAGGCCGCCGCAGGGCCGATTGATGTGTCGGCGCGACTGATAGCACGTCCGCGCCGGAAATTTCAAAAGCCATGGCGCCCCTGAGGGGTCAGAAATCCGAAAGACCGAGCACGTCTGCCATGTCGTAAAGGCCGGGCTCGCGCCCCTTGGTCCAGCGCGCGGCGGTCAGCGCGCCGTGGGAGAAGATGGAACGGTCCTCGGCCTTGTGCACCAGCTCGATGCGCTCCGCCGGGCCGGCGAAAATCACCTGATGCTCACCGATGACCGAGCCGCCGCGCAGGCTGGCAAAGCCAATGGTGCCCGGCCGGCGCGGACCCGTCACGCCGTCACGGCCGCGCACCCCATAGTCTTCAAGATCCACATTGCGGCCCGCGGCCGCCGCCTCGCCCAGCAGCAGCGCGGTGCCGGAAGGGGCATCCACCTTGCGGGCGTGGTGCATCTCGACGATTTCGATGTCGAACTCCTGGCCCAGCGTCGCCGCCACGCGCTTGGTCAGCGCCGCCAACAGCGTCACGCCCAGGCTCATGTTGCCCGAGCGGACGATCACCGTGCGCCGCGCGGCCGCCGCGATGGTGGAGAGATCGGCGGAGGAAAAGCCGGTGGTGCCGATCACATGGGCGATGCCGGCTTCCGCCAGCGTCTCGGCCAGCCGCACCGAGGCCGACGGGGTGGTGAAATCGATCACCACGTCCGCGCCGTTGAGCACGCGGGACACATCATTGCGCACCGTCACGCCCGATACGCCGAGGCCCGCCAGCAGGCCCGCATCCTCGCCGAGATGAGGACTATCGGCATGCTCCAGCGCGCCGACCAGCGCGAACCCCTCGGTTTCAAGCACCGCGCGCAGGAGCGTGCGCCCCATGCGACCGCTGGCCCCGGTGATGACGACACGCAGATCCGACACTTGGCTTTGCTCCCCCCGGCGATCCGGGCTTATTTGTCTTAGGCTGGCTGCGGGCCCGAATAGCCGGGCGCGATGATGAGATCCACCTCGGCGGCACCTTCGCGCAGCAGGACGGCCTTTTGATACTCATCTGATTCGTAGCAGGCGAGTGCGGTCGGCACATCATCGAAGGCCAGCAGCACGGTGCGCTGGCGGCCGATGCCTTCCAGCAATTCCTGACGCCCGCCCCGCACCAGGAAACGGGGCTTGAACCCCGCGGTGCCGCCCGCCGCCGCATAGGCGCGGTAGCCTTCCTGGTCGATGATATCGATGCCCATGACCCAATAGCCCGCGGGCGTTGCCGCAGAGGACGGCGCCTCGACGGGGGGCTCGACGCCCTCCACGATCATCACGTCGGCGATCGAATAGGGCTGGCGCAGCGCAAGCGCCGCCTGATACTCGGGAGAGAAATAGCAGGCGCGGGCGGCCTCGAAGCTCTCGAACTCGATCACCACATTGCGGCCACGCGAAATGCCTTCCATCGCGTGGATTTCGCCGCCGCGCACCAGGAAGTGCGCCTTGTGGGCTGCGAAGGGGTCCGCGTTCGCCTTGGCGTATTCCGCATATCCCACTGGATTGACCACATCGACACGCGCGATCCAATAGCCCTTGGCCATCTCGTTCCGCCCCTTCGTCCCGCCCGCTCAGGCGCTTTCGCGCCGGCGACCATCCCACACCAGCGCCCCCATCGTCGAGGGATCAGGCGCCGGAGATTTCCTTCAATATGGCCTGCGCCGCCGCGACGGGATCCGGCGCGGCGATGATCGGGCGGCCCACCACGATCTTGTCCGCGCCCGCCGCGATGGCGGCCGCCGGTGTCGCGATCCGCTTCTGGTCGCCCACCTCGGAGCCGCTCGGGCGCACGCCCGGCGTCACCACAAGGCCGTCGGGCCCAAGGATGCTGCGCACGGTCGCGGCGTCGGTCGGCGCGCAGATGACGCCAGCGATCCCGGCCTCGCGCGCCTGGCGGGCGCGCAGGCGAACCGTCTCGCCGACGCCGCTTCCATAGCCGGCCGCCGCGAGATCGGCATCGTCATAGGAGGTGAGCACGGTGACGCCGAGCACCTTCAGCTCGCTGCCCTTGGCGCCACGGGCGGCCGCGGCGAGCGTCTGGGGATAGGCATGGACGGTCAGAAGCGTGACCCCGCGCGCGGCAGCGGCGGCAGTGGCGCGCTCCACCGTGTGGTCGATGTCGTGGAGCTTGAGATCCAGGAACACCTTCTTGCCCGCGGAGATCAGGTCGCTCGCGAGATCAAGGCCGCCGGAGATCGTGAGCTCGAGGCCGATCTTGTAGAAGCTGACGGCATCCCCCAATTGCCACACCAGCGCTTCCGCTGCGGCAACATTCGGGAAATCGAGGGCGACGATAAGCTTTTCGCGCGCCGTCTCGGACGGGGCTGCGGATGTCGCGGAGCCAGATGTCATGGGGTGAGGGCCTCCTCCATGGCGCGCCAGCGATCGGGCGTGCGATCCGACGCGGATTGGAACCAGCAACCTCCGCCCACGGGCGGCTGGTCATGCGCCCGCGAGATCGGATAGCCCGCGAGATGGCATAAAAGCAATGTCCCGACGCCGCCATGGCCGACGAAGATCGGTGGCGTCTGCGGAGCGTCGGCCAGCGCGGCTTCCACTTCGTGGACGATCCGCGCCTGGGCGTCGACGGCACGCTCCCAGCCGCGCACGCTTTCGAGCGGTTGGGCGAAAAACTGGTTGGCGACCGCCTGGAATTCCGCTTCCGCAAGATACCCTGTGGCCGAGCGATCATTCTCGTGCATCGCAGGGCGCACCTCCACCGGCAGGCGCAGCGCCTCGGCGAGAAGGGCGGCGGTCTCCTTCGCCTTCACCTCGTCGCTCGAAACGATGCGGCCGAAGGCCAGCAGCGCCGGATCATGGGCGAAGGCGCGGGTGCGCGCGATCCCGATCTCAGACAGCCCCCACAGCGGAACCGGGAGGTCCGCATCCACCTTCACCTGCGGATGGCTGACATAAAGAAAGGGCGTCACGGCCGCCGATAGGCCCACACGCGGGCGGGGGGCAGGTTCAGCCACACGCGGGGGGAGCGCTCGCCATTGATGCGCCCGTTCTTGAGAGGCACGGGCGAGACCACCGCATAGGTGAACTGAACAAACGGCGCACCGCCGACGCACAGGTCGAACGCCTCGTTCACCATCCGGTCGCGATCCTCCGGCGAACGGGTGAACAGCGGCAGCGAGGAGATGGTGCCGACTGCCGGACCGGGCAGCAGCCCGTTCAGCGTCTTGCGCATTTCGTAGGCGTCGCCCTGAATCACGGTGACGCCGGGATAACGACGGCGCAGAAGAGCGCAGAATTCCGGGTTATATTCGATGAGAAACAGACGTTCGGGCGCGAATCCCCGCGACAGCAGCGCCCGCGTCACCGGCCCCGTGCCGGGTCCAAGCTCGATCACCGGGCCTGGAACAGCCGGGTCCAGATAGTTCGCCATCATCCGGGCAAGGGCCTTGCCGGAGGGCGAAACCGCACCCGTTTTCAGCGGATTTTGGAACCAGGACTGGAGGAACCGCAGTTCATCGTTCATGCGGGGTTTGCGCAACTCGCCGCCATGGTTTTGGGACTGCAGCATTCGCGGGCTCCGCGCCTGGACCAGATAAGGCTTCGGAGACCGCGATTAGACGGGAAAAGAGTTCGGGTCAAGGCAAGGCGCGACGGCTTCGCGGGTATCCTGATAACGTCGCGCCCTACCGCCGTTACGTCACATCTTCAGGAACGAGGTCAATTCCGAGCGGAATTCGGGCTCGATATCAGGACGCATGAGCGCGTAAGCGACATTGGCCATCAAGAACCCAATCTTGGAGCCGCAATCATAGACCGCGCCGTCGAAGGTCACGGCGAAGAAACGCTCCCGCTCCATCAGCTTCAGCATCGAATCGGTGAGCTGAATTTCACCGCCCGCACCCTGTCCCTGCTTCGCGAGGAGATCGAAGATCGTCGGCTGCAGGATATAGCGACCCGAAATGGCGAGGTTGGTCGGCGCGGTGCCGCGGGCGGGCTTTTCCACCATTTGTGTAATTTCAGGAACGAACCCCGGGGCGGAAGAGGTGCCGACGATGCCATATTGATGGGTCTGGTCGTCCGGCACTTCATAGACCGAAATGACATTTCCGCCGGTGTGCTCGTAGGCTTCGACCATCTTGCCGAGGCAGCCTTTGCCGTTCTTGGGCAGGTGCAGCATGTCGGGCAGCAACAGCGCGAACGGCTCGTCGCCGATCAGATCGCGCGCGCACCACACCGCATGCCCGAGGCCGAGCGGCAATTGCTGGCGCGTAAAGGAGGTGGTGCCCGCCTTCGGCGTGTCGCGGTCGAGCTGCTCCAGTTCCGCCGTCTTGCCGCGATCCACGAGCGTCTTCTCGAGCTCGAACTGCCGGTCGAAATGATCTTCGATGACCGCCTTGTTGCGACCGGTGACGAAAACGATGTGCTCGATGCCGGCGGCACGTGCCTCGTCCACGACATGCTGAACGACCGGCCGGTCGACCACGGTCAGCATTTCCTTGGGAACCGCCTTGGTGGCGGGCAGGAAGCGCGTACCGAGGCCGGCAACCGGCAGGATGGCTTTCCGCAGAGGCTTCGGCATGGAATGAGCACCATTCAGTTTCGGGAGACAAGGGCTTCTAGCACGTGGGTCCGGCGTCCGGCAAAGCACTCGATCGTCGTATTGCTAACGGCTGCCGCAGTGTGACGCACCGCGCGATTGCCTTTGACGTTGCTGTATCCGTGGAGGTAACGCATCCGCGTCGAAATGGTTCGCCAGAGGTGGACCGAAGCGATGAATGCACCGCACAATAGCCGCCCGAATGCAGACGGCCCAAAGAGGCTGGCGCGGGCAGAGGGATAAGGACATGGCGATTCTGGTTACAGGCGGCGCCGGCTATATCGGCAGCCACATGGTGCTGGCGCTTCTCGATGCCGGCGAAGCGGTCGTGGTGCTGGACGATCTTTCAACCGGATTTCGTTGGGCGGTGCCGGAGGCGGCTGTTTTCGTTCAAGGAGATGTCAGCGACTCCGCCTTGGTGGCGCAGACCGTGCGGCAATACGGCGTTGAGGCCGTTATTCACTTCGCCGCACGGATTGTCGTGCCGGATTCTGTGGCCGACCCGCTCGGTTATTATCTGGCCAATACCGTGAAGACCCGCGCCTTATTGGAGGCTGTGGTCGGTGCGGGCGTACCGCATTTCATCTTCTCCTCCACCGCCGCCGTCTACGGCATGGTCGGCACCGAGCCCGTGGACGAGCATGCCGCGCTCAATCCCATTTCGCCCTATGGACGCTCGAAGCTGATGAGCGAATGGATGATGCGTGACGCCGGCGCCGCCTTCCCGCTGCATTATGTCGCGCTGCGGTATTTCAACGTGGCAGGTGCCGATCCCAAGGGGCGCTCCGGTCAATCGACCGCCGGCGCTACTCATCTCATCAAGGTCGCCTGCGAGGCGGCGCTCGGCAAGCGACCCGGCCTGCACGTGTTCGGCACGGATTACGAGACCCCCGACGGCACCTGCCTGCGGGACTATATCCACGTGACCGATCTTGCCGCCGCCCATCTCGACGCGCTCGCCCACCTGCGGGCCGGGGGCGAGAGCGACATCTTCAACTGCGGCTACGGCCGGGGCTATTCGGTCCTGGACGTGGTGGAGACGGTGAAGGCGGTTTCTGGGGTCGATTTCCCCGTCACCTATTCGCCGCGCCGCGCCGGCGACCCCGCCGCCATCGTCGCAGCGTCCGATCGCATCCAGGCGCAGCTCGGCTGGGCCCCGAAGCTCGACGATCTGCCCACCATCGTTGCCCATGCGCTGGACTGGGAGCGCAGCCTTGCGGGACGGGAGAAGATTTAACTCTGTTCGCTGACCGGCGCGGATAAAGTTGCCCTACGTTAACCACAGAGCAACCATATGGACTGCCCATTAGCGGTCATGGAATCCGTGGGGCGACATCTGCGCGCCGCGCAGCGAAGAGGGCAGTCATGGCGCTGAAGACAACCGGCGGAGCGCTCGCCATCGCTTTTGGCCTTTCCCTGGCAGGGCTCACCCCCGCCGGGGCACAGGCACAGGTGACAGGCTCGATCTTCGGATTTCCCGCCAATCCGACGCCCGAGGCCACCCGCCCCGCCAGCCATCCGCTCATGACGCCCGAGGCGATTGCCCAGGCGCAGGCCAATTTCCCCAATTGCATCGCCAGCATGTGGCCCCTCGCTCAGGCGAAAGGCGTTTCCCAGCGTGGCTTCGAGCGCTTCACCACGGGCCTCGAGCCCGACATGAAGATCATGGACTATCTCGACAGCCAGCCGGAATTCTCCCGCGCGCTGGGCGATTATGTGAACATGCTGGTGAGCGAGAAGCGCATCGCCAAGGGCAAAGAAATCCTGGCGAAGTATAAGCCGATCTTCGACGCCGTGGAAAAGGCCTATAAGGTGGACCGCTACGCGGTCGCCGCCATCTGGGGCATCGAAAGCGACTACGGCAATCCCAACGGCATGGGCTCGCGCTCGGTCCTGCGCTCCACGGCCACGCTCGCCTGCATCGGGCGGCGGCAGGATTATTTCCGCGACGAATTCATCGCCACCCTGCAGATCCTCGACAAGGGCGATGTGCCTGCCGACCATCTCAAGGGGTCCTGGGCGGGCGCCTTCGGTCCGACCCAGTTCATGCCCACCAGTTTCCAGCGCTTCGCAGTGGATTTCGACGGCGACGGCCATCGCAACGTGGTGGATTCCATCCCGGACGTGATCGCCTCCACCGCGAACAATCTCAAGCTCGATGGGTGGCAGTTCGGCAAGACCTGGGGATATGAGGTCGTCCTGCCGGCGAACTTCGATTATCGCTATGTGGATCGCTCCAAGCGCTACAGCCTCGCCCAATGGGCCTCGCTCGGCATCACCCGGCCGGGTGGCAAGGCGTTTCCGCGCGCGACGGACACCGCCTTTCTGCTGCTCCCCACCGGCGCCAAGGGACCGGCCTTCCTGATGCTGCCGAACTTCAGCTCGATCCTGAGGTACAACCCGGCGGACGCCTATGCCCTGGCCATCGGCCATCTGTCGGACCGGCTGCGGGGCGGCGGGCCGTTCGTGGCCTCCTGGCCCGCGGGCGAACGCACCTTGACCCGCGCCGAGCGGGTGGAGATGCAGTCCCTCCTGCTGCAGCGCGGCTATGATATCGGCAATCCCGACGGCATCCTCGGCACCAAGACGCGCGTCGCGGTACAGGATTTCCAGATCAAGAGCGGCATGATTCCGGACGGCTATCCCAATGCCGACGTGCTGAACCGCCTGCGCCGCTGAGGTGTAGCTGTTACAAAACCTCACAGATGCGAACGGCCCGGAAACATGCGGACATCGGCGGGCAACCGCCGGTCGCCATGGTGCCGGTGGTGAAGCGGCAGCCTGGTGGCGCCGCACCGAGCGGAGCCTTCCCGTGCCTGCTATCGCATTCCCCCGCCGCGCTGCATCCCGGCTCGCGCTCTCTTTTCTCATTCAGTGCGTTTTCGCCGCGCCCCCGGTACTGGCCCAAGACGCCGCATCGGCGGCGACCAAGTCGGCTCAGCAGGCCTGCCGCGCCGACGCGCAGAAGCTGTGCGTCGGAATTCAGCCGGGCGGCGGCCGAATCGTGCAATGCCTTCAAAAACAGGCGGACCAGGTCAGCGAAGGCTGCCGCACCGCCCTCGCCGCAGCGCAGGCGAAGCGCGCCCAATAGCTTGCGCGCGCCCTATCGCCGGCATCGCACGGCCTGACGCGCTCGATCCTGACGCGCTCGACTTCCGGCCTTACCTCGCGTATCCGCAAGGGGTCGGCGCCGCCTTTCCGAACGGGGAACGCCCCGCGGCGCGCCGGCTCTGCGAAGGAGAGGTTGAGGATGCGCACGCTGTCCGCTTCCGTTGCGGCGTTGGCCGTCGGCGCCACCCTGTTCGCCTCGGCGGCCCTTGCCCAACAGGGTGAGATCAAGATCGGCGAGATCAATTCCTATTCCACTCTGCCCGCCTTCACCGAACCGTACCGCAAGGGCTGGCAACTCGCCGTCGACGAGGTGAACGCCGCTGGCGGCCTGCTCGGCAAGAAGCTGGTGGTGATTTCCAAGGACGATGCCGGCAAGCCGGCCGATGCGGTGACCGCCGCCAACGAATTGGTCTCGTCCGATCAGGTGGCCATGCTCGCCGGCACCTTCTTCTCCCACATCGGCCTTGCGGTCTCCGATTTCGCCAAGCAGAAGAAGGTGTTCTTCCTCGCAGCCGAGCCGCTGACCGACGCTATCTCCTGGGAGAAGGGCAACGCTTATACCTTCCGCCTGCGCCCCTCCAATTACATGCAGGCAGCCATGCTGGCGGAGGAAGCGGCCAAGCTTCCCGCCAAGCGCTGGGCGACCATCGCGCCCAATTACGAATATGGCCAGTCCGCCGTCGCGGTGTTCAAGAAGCTGCTCTCGGCGAAACGGCCGGACGTGGAATGGGTGGCCGAGCAATGGCCGCCCCAGGGCAAGATCGACGCCGGCCCCGTGGTCCAGGCCATCGCCGCCGCCAAGCCCGATGCGATCTTGAACGTCACCTTCGGACCCGACCTCGCCAAGCTGGTGCGCGAGGGCAATACCCGCGGCCTGTTCAAGGACCGCGCCGTGGTCAGCTTCCTGACCGGCGAGCCGGAATATCTCGACCCGCTGAAAGACGAGGCGCCGCAAGGCTGGATCGTGACGGGCTATCCCTGGTACGCGATCCACACCCCGGAGCACGACGCGTTCCTGAAGGCGTACCGGGCGAAGTTCAACGATTATCCCCGCCTCGGCTCGGTGGTGGGCTATTCCACCATCAAGGCGGCCGCCGCAATCATCGGCAAGGCCGGTTCAACCGACACCGACAAGCTGATCGCCGCCGCCGAAGGCATTTCCCTCATCAGCCCGTTCGGGCCCATCGTGTTCCGCAAGGGGGATCACCAGTCCACCCTCGGCGCCTTCGTGGGCAAGACCACGGTCCAGGACGGCCAGGGCCGGATGGTGGACTTCGTCTATCGCGACGGCGCCGCCTATCTGCCGAGCGAGGAAGAGGCCGCAAAGCTCCGCCCGGCGCAATAGGTTTTGACGCGCCCTGCCCGCCTCCTCTCCCGAGAAGGAAAAGGTTGGGGCGAGGGTGAAGCTCTCGAAGCATGGCGCCCCCCACCCGCCAGCGATGGGGCAACCTCTTCCCCTCGGTGCGAGGTGAGTGACGCCCCCGGCCAAACCAAGGCGTGGAGACGAGGCCTTTGGACTTCATCATCGCCCAGTTCCTCACCGGCCTCGCCAGCGCCTGTTCGCTGTTCCTGGTGGCGAGCGGGCTTTCGATCATCTTCGGCGTGACGCGCATCGTGAACTTCGCCCATGGCGCCTTCTACATGCTGGGCGCCTATGTGGCCTACAGCCTCACGGAGCGGTTGTCCGGGGCGCTGGGCTTCTGGACGGCCCTGCTGTGCGCCGCCGGCCTCGTGGCCTTGCTGGGCGTGGCGATGGAAATCCTGCTCCTGCGCCGCATCTACCGCGCGCCGGAGCTGTTTCAATTGCTCGCAACCTTGGGCGTCACGCTGATGGTGCAGGACCTGGTGGTGCTGATCTTCGGGCCGGAAGACCTGCTCGGCCCCCGCGCACCGGGCCTCAAGGGGGCGGTGGATATTCTGGGCCAGGCGATCCCCGCCTACGATTTGTTCCTGGTGGCACTCGGACCCTTGGTGCTGGGAGCGATCTGGCTCGCCTTCCACACCACCCGCTGGGGCATTCTGGTGCGTGCGGCAACACAGGACCGGGACATGGTGGCGGCGCTCGGCGTGAACCAGAAATGGCTGTTCACCTCCGTGTTCGCTATCGGCGTGTTCCTCGCCGCGCTGGGCGGGGCGCTGCAATTGCCGCGCGAGGCGGTGAACCATTCCATGGATCTGAAGATCATCGTGGAGGCGTTTGTCGTGGTGGTGATCGGCGGGTTGGGGTCGGTCACCGGCGCGTTTCTGGCCGCTGTACTGGTGTGCGAATTGAACGCCTTCGGCATCCTCATTCTGCCCCAGGTTTCCCTGGTGCTGGTGTTCGCGGTGATGGCGCTGGTGCTGGTCCTGCGGCCGTACGGACTGCTCGGCCGGGCCGACGGCGCGGGGCGCACGACCATCGGCACCTTCATTGCCCCATGGCGACCATTGACGGCGCGCGGGCGCGCGGCGATGGCCGGCGGCGTCTTTGTGGCCGCCCTGCTGCCGCTCGGCGCAAGCGCCTATGCGCTGAATGTGGCCGCGGAGATTGCGATCTTAGTGCTGTTTGCCGCGAGCCTACATTTTCTCATGGGTGCAGGCGGCCTCCCCTCCTTCGGCCACGCCGCCTATTTTGGCCTCGGCGCCTATGGCGCGGCATTCTCCTTGAAGCTCGCCGGGCTTTCCATGGTCGGCGCGATCCTGCTCGGTCCGCTCCTGGGCCTCGCCGGCGCGGTTCTGTTCGGCTGGTTTTGCGTACGCCTGTCGGGCGTCTATTCCGCCATGCTGACACTCGCTTTCGCGCAGATCACCTGGGCGATCGCTTTCCAGTGGGTCCAGCTGACCGGCGGCGACAACGGCCTGCTTGGCATCTGGCCGCAAGGCCTCGCCGCGACCCCCGCCGGCTTCTATTGGCTGGCCCTCGCCCTCGCGACGCTGGGCGTCGCAGCCTTGCGAATGCTCATCTTCTCACCTTTCGGCTATGCCCTTCGCGCGGCGCGCGACAATGCCGCGCGGGCCGAAGCGCTGGGCATTGACCGCCATCGCATCCAATGGGCGGCATTCGCCCTCGCCGGTCTGTTCGCGGCGCTCGCCGGCGCGCTGTTCGCCTTCCTGAAAGGCAGTGTCTTTCCCGATACGCTGGGCATTCCGCTCTCGGTGGATGCCCTTGCCATGGTGCTCCTGGGTGGGGTTGAAACCATCTCGGGAGGCATCGTCGGCGCCATCGCCTACAAGCTGCTGTCCATAGGCCTGATGAGCCAGACCGAGCATTCCAAGCTCGTGCTCGGCGCGGTCATCGTGCTGCTGGTGGTGGCCTTTCCGCACGGCATCGTGGGTTCGCTGGCCCGCCTGCGCGCGCGCTTGGGGAGCGGTGGCGCATGAGCCCGCCGTTGCTCGAGGCCATCGGCCTCGCCAAGGCCTATGGCGGCGTCGCCGCCGTGCGCGATGTCTCTTTCACCCTGGCGGCCGGGGAGATCGTGGCGCTCATCGGCCCCAACGGCGCCGGGAAAAGCACCTGCTTCAGCCTGCTGGGCGGGCAGGCGAAGCCAGACGCGGGCACCGTGCGCCTCACCGGCCAGGAGATCACCGGCGCGCCGCCGCGCCGGCTGTTCCGTCTCGGGGTGGGACGCACGTTCCAGATCGCCGCCACCTTCGCCTCCATGAGCGTGCGGGAGAATCTGGCAGTGGCCCTGCTCTCCCACCATGGCGCGCTAGCCCGTCCCTTCGGCTTCGCCGGCCGCGCACACAGGCAGGAAGCGGACGCGCTGCTCCGCCTCGTGGGGCTCGCGGACCAGGCGGAACGGGCCAGCGGGGAACTCGCCTATGGGGACATCAAGCGGCTGGAACTCGCGCTCGCGCTGGCGAACGGCCCGCGCCTCCTGCTCATGGACGAACCCACCGCCGGCATGGCCAGTGGCGAGCGCGTCGCCCTGATGCGCCTGGCCGCCCGCCTCGCCCGGGAGCGCGACATGGGCATTTTGTTCACCGAGCACGATATGGACGTGGTGTTCGAGCATGCCGACCGGGTTTTGGTGCTGGATCGCGGCACGCTGATCGCGCAAGGCTCGCCCGCCGCCATCCGTGCCGATCCGCATGTGCGTGCCATCTATCTCGGCACCGGCCTCACCTTTGCGGGGGGCGCGGATGCTTGAGGTGGCGCATCTCGATGCCTTTTATGGCCATGCCCAGATTCTGCACGATGTGGCGCTGGAGGTGCGGACCGGCGAGGCGCTCGCCCTGCTCGGCCGCAATGGGGCTGGCAAATCCACCACCCTGCGCGCCATCATCGCACAGGGCCCGCGCCGCACCGGGCAGGTGCGCCTGGAGGGCCGCGACGTCTCACGCCTGCAAACCCACGACCTCGCCCAGGCCGGCATCGGCTATGTGCCGGAGGATCGGCGGATCTTCACCGACCTCACCGTGATGGAGAATCTGGAAGTCGGCCGCCGCCCCGCCCGGCCGGGCCATGCGCCCTGGACGGTGGAGCGCCTGTTCGCGCTGTTCCCCAATCTGGCGGAGATGCGCCGACGGCGGGGCGGCGAGATGAGCGGGGGCGAGCAGCAGATGCTCACCCTCGCGCGCACCCTCATGGGCAATCCGCTGCTGTTGCTGCTGGACGAACCCTCCGAAGGGCTCGCGCCGCGGATCGTGGAGCAAATCGCGCTGGCGGTGACGACCCTGAAGCGCGAGGGGCTTTCGATCCTGCTGTGCGAGCAGAACCTCCACGTCGCCGGACTCATCTGCGATCGCGCCTGCGTCATGGCGCGCGGTCGCATCGTGTTCGAGGGCACATTCGCGGCGCTGGCGGACGATCCCGCACGCCGCGACGCATTGCTCTCGGTCTGATGCGCAACGGCTATTTGGCCGGAGGCGCGAAAGACTGGTTGCTGAAGGGCGAAGAGGTGGGCACCTGCACGACGATGAACCCGCGCCCGATCGACTGATGGCAGGCGTTGCAGGCATTGGTCATATCATTGAACGCGATGGCGAACTTCGGCCCGTTCTTTTCCTGGATCGCCTCGCCGATGAGGCGGGCCGGCTCGGTCATGGAACTCATGTCGGCAACCGGAATGCCGGGATAGAGGGTCAGCGCATCCTGGAAACTCGCCCGCATCTGCCCGAGTTCGTAATCGGCAAGGTCCCAATTGCCGAGGCGCCCTGCGAACCACAGCTTGAAATGCCGAAGCTGCATCGTTTCCATGATGTCGCCGAGACGGGGCACATAGGACTCGTGCTTCTGCGCAGGTGCATTCACCTGCGTAAAGGCGGCAAAAGGCATGAGAGTGAGCCCGCCGATAGCGGCGGCGGCGAACAGGGAACGGACCGTCCATTTCGAAGCCATGGGATTTCTCCGCGGATCGCACCGCACGCCAGGATCTGGCGATGCAGTCTAGTCCCCGCGGAGGTATCGCTATTGATTGGGATCAAAAGCCGAGGGCCCATCATCGCCCGCACCAAGGACGTGCGGACGATGGCATTCCGGCCTTCACATCACCCCGCGTGGATCACCCCTTGCGCAGGGCCGGATCCCCGAAACCGCCGCCGGTCGGCGTGATGACGATCACCGCCTCGCCGGCTTCCAGCACGGTCTGATCGCAGCCTTCCATCACGTCATAGGACCCGTCGTTGCGGCGCACGAAGCCTTCGCCCACCGCACCATACTCGCCCCCGTCCACGCCAAAGGGGCGCACGCGCCGGTGCGAAGAGAGCAGCGCGCAATCCATCTTCTCCAGGAAGCGGATGCGCCGGTAGGTGCCCGCCCCCGCGTTCCACTGTCCCCGACCGCCGGAGCCCGGCCGCACGTGGAAATCCTCCAGCAGAACCGGGAAGCGGGTTTCCAGGATTTCCGGGTCGGTGAGGCGCGAATTGGTCATGTGCACGTGCACCGCGTCCGTGCCGTCGAAGCCGGGGCCTGCCGGCGAACCCGAGCAGATGGTCTCGTAATATTGAATCTTCTCATTGCCGAAGGTGAGATTGTTCATGGTGCCCTGGGAGGCACCCATGGCTTTGAGCGCGCCAAACAGGCAATTGGTGACCGCCTGAGACGTCTCCACATTTCCCGCCACCACCGCGGCGGGATAGACCGGCGAGAGCATCGAGCCCTGCGGCACCACGATGTCGATGGGCCGCAGGCAGCCGGCGTTCATGGGGATCTCATCCTCCACCATCACGCGGAAGACGTAGAGCACCGCCGCCCGCGTGACCGGGGCCGGCGCGTTGAAATTGGTCGGCTGCTGCGGGGAGGAGCCGGTGAAATCCACCGTGGCGCGCCGTGCCGCCTTGTCCACCGTGATCTTCACCTTGATGACCGTGCCCTGGTCCATCTCATAGCTGTATTCGCAGTCATTGAGACGATCGAGGACCCGGCGCACGCTCTCCTCGGCGTTGTCCTGCACGTGGCCCATATAAGCAGTGACGACATCGAGCCCGAAGGTCGAGATCATCTTGCGCAATTCCTGGATGCCCTTCTCATTGGCGGCGATCTGCGCCTTGAGGTCGGCCACGTTCTGCACCGGATTGCGGGCCGGATACTTCGCTCCGGAGAGCAGATCCAGAAGTTCGGCCTCGCGGAAGCGGCCCTGGTCCACCAGCTTGAAATTGTCGATATAGACGCCTTCTTCCTCGATCACCGTGGCGCGCGGGCTCATGGAACCGGGCGCGACGCCACCCACGTCCGCATGGTGGCCGCGCGAGGCGACCCAGAACAACAGATCCTCGCCCGCATCGTCGAAGACCGGCGAGCATACGGTAATGTCGGGCAGATGGGTGCCGCCGTTGTACGGGGCGTTCAGCGCGAACACATCGCCGGGGCGGATGGCGCCCTCATTCTCGCGGATAACGGTCTCCACCGAGCGGTCCATGGAGCCGAGATGCACCGGCATGTGGGGCGCGTTCGCCACCAGCTCGCCGGTGCCGGAAAAGACCGCGCACGAGAAGTCCAGCCGCTCCTTGATGTTCACCGAATAGGCGGTGTTCTGGAGCGTCACGCCCATCTGCTCGGCGATCGACATGAAGAGGTTGTTGAACACTTCCAGCATCACCGGATCGGCGTGCGTGCCCACCGCCTCGGCGCGCTTCAGGGCCACGGCGCGGGTGAGCAGGAGATGATCCTTCACCGTCACTTCCGCCCGCCATCCGGCCTCCACGATCACCGTCTGGTTCGGCTCGATAACGATGGCCGGGCCTTGCAGCACCATGCCCGGCCGGAATGCAGCCCGCAGCACCACGGGTGCCTCATGCCATTCGCCGCGCGAATAGAAGCGCGCCGTGCGATCCGCCCGCGGGGCACCTTCGCTCAGGGCTTGATCGGGTTCCGCAATGCCGGCCCCGCCGCCCGAGGACTGCACCTCGATGGCCTCGACCACCACCGGCTTTTCCGGCGAGACGAAGCCGAACTGGCCCTTATGCTTGGCTTCGAACTCGCGAAGCATGGCCGGCACGTCGGCAAGTGTGACGGAAAGCGGCGTATCGGTGCCCTCATAGCGCAGATGCAGCTTCGCCTGCGTCTCGACTTCGCCGCGAGCAACGCCCTGCCCGACGAGCTCCGCCACCGTCTCCCCCGCGAGGGCGTCCCGGGTCTGCTCGAGCGCGGGCAAGGCCTCGGTTTCGAGGCGCACGCCGACGGCCTTTGTGCGATGGGCGCGGATGGCGGCGAGGCCCATGCCATAGGCTGACAGCAGGCCCGAGAAGGGATGGATATGGACGGTCTTCATGCCGAGCGCGTCGGCGACCAGGCAGGCGTGCTGTCCGCCCGCCCCGCCGAAACAGGTCAGCGCATAGCGGGTAACATCATAGCCGCGCTCCACCGAGATCTTCTTGATCGCGTTGGCCATATTCTCCACCGCGATGGTGATGAAGCCGTCGGCGGCAGCCTCGGCGGTGCGTCCATCCCCCATCTCGGCGGCGAGGGCGGCGAATTTTTCGCGCACCGCATCGGCATCGAGCGCCTGATCCTGGTTTGGCCCGAAGATCTTCGGGAAGAAATCGGGAATGAGCTTGCCGAGCATCACATTGGCGTCGGTCACCGCGAGCGGCCCGCCGCGCCGGTAGCAGGCCGGGCCGGGATTGGCACCCGCGCTGTCCGGCCCGACTCGGAAGCGTGAGCCGTCATAATGCAGGATCGAGCCCCCGCCCGCCGCGACCGTGTGAATGCGCATCATGGGCGCGCGAATGCGCACACCGGCAACTTCCGTGTCGAACGCCCGCTCGAGTTCGCCGTCGAAATGGCAGACGTCCGTGGACGTGCCCCCCATGTCGAAGCCGATGATGCGTTCAAGGCCGGCAATGCCGCCGGTTTCCGCCGCGCCGACCACGCCGCCCGCAGGCCCGGAGAGCAGCGCATCCTTGCCCTGAAACAGGTTGGCGGCGGTCAGTCCACCCGAGGACATCATGAACATCAGGCGGATCGGGTCGGCGCCCTCGGGCTCCCCGGCTCCCAGTTCCTCCGCCACCTGCCCCACATAGCGGCGCAGGATCGGCGAGAGATAGGCATCCACCACCGTGGTGTCGCCCCGCCCCACCAGCTTGATGAGCGGGGAAACCTCATGGGACACCGAGACCTGAGGAAAGCCGATCTCCCGCGCCAATGCCGCGACCTGCCGCTCATGTTCGGGAAAGCGATAGGCGTGCATGAAGGCGATCGCCACCGCCACGATGCCGGCCTCGCGCGCCTCCACCAGGCTCGCGCGCACCGCATCCAGATCGGGCGCCGCCTCGATGGTGCCGTCGGCGCGCACACGCTCGCCCACCTCCAGCACGCGTTCGAACAACATGTGGGGGAGAACGATCTTCTTGGCGAAAATCTTGGGCCGCGCCTGATAGCCGATCTTCAGCGCGTCCTTGAAACCGCGGGTCGTCACCAGCAGGGTGCGGTCGCCCTTGCGCTCAAGAAGCGCGTTCGTGGCGACCGTTGTGCCCATTTTGACAGCAGAGACGAGGCCGCCGGGTATCGGCTCCCCTGCCTTTAGGCCAAGCAACTCGCGAATGCCGTGCACCGCCGCGTCGCGATACGCGCCGGGGTTTTCCGACAAGACCTTGTGCGCCACCAGATGTCCGTCTGGACGGCGTCCGATGATGTCGGTGAAGGTGCCGCCACGGTCGATCCAGAATTCCCAAGCACCCCGCTTGCCCGCAGAAATCTCCGTGTCCGCGTTCGTCACCATATCTGTCCCCTGCGTCGTCTGATGGTCGCCGGCACCGCGCCGGTTCGGCTGGCCCGTTTTCTGCACCGCCCAAGCGGTCCGCGCTGTTCAACCACCCTTCACGCCGCATCGGACTGATACCGATTCCAGCATGAATGGGCTCAAAATTAGAATTTCCTATTCTCGATCCGTCTGCCCACTCTGCAGCATCGATCGTTCGCCTGGACGCCACGTCAGATAGGCGCCTGCGAAACGAATGAAGTCATGTCGGAGAAAAAACGTCAACATTTTGTTGACGAAATGACGGGTTGAGGCCAGCATATCTTTCGAGAGCACCCAGGGCCTAGCCCGAAGGGGGCCGGACAGACTTTTGAGGGGTTCAGATGACCAGCGAAGAATTCCGCCATCGATGGCGGCTGAAAACGCGTGCGCACAGCGTCGCGAAGGATCGAGACAAAACCGCCGGGCGGCGCCGACATCCGATCTGCGGAGGGCGCGCATGATCCGCAAGGCGCTCGACGGGCTCTATCTTCTCTCCGGCATCCTGGCCGGACTTTTCCTGCTCGCGATCTTCGCCTTGATGATCGCCCTTTCGGCCGGCCGCGAAGTCGGCCTGAACGTACCCGCTGGTGACGATTTCACCGCCTGGTGCATGGCGGCGATGGCGTTTCTCGGCCTCGCCCATACCTTCAAGTCCGGCGACATGATCCGCGTGGGCCTGCTGCTCGAAAGGCTCCACGGCCGCTCGCGTCAGGCGGCGGAACTGTTGGCCCTGACGATCGGCATCGCCTTCCTTGCCTATTTCGCCAAGAACGCCGTGCAGCTCGCCTACGAATCCATGCTCTTCAACGACATGTCACAAGGCGTGATCGCCGTGCCGCTCTGGATTCCGCAGAGCGGATATGCGGCAGGGCTGGTGATATTGTTGATCGCCATGCTGGACGAGTTCGTCCATGTCGCGGGCGGCAACCGGCCCCGCTATGAGAAGGAACCCGCCACTTCGCCCGACGAACTGGTCGAGCGCATCGCTGCCGGCGGGGGGGTCTGAGCCATGATGCACCTCGATCTGGCGCAGCTCTCCATCGTGCTGCTTCTGCTTCTCGTCGCCATCCTCGCCAGCGGTGTCTGGATTGCCTTCGGGCTCGGCATCGTCGGGCTCGCGGCCATGGTGCTCACCACCAATGTGCCCATCGGCCAGGTGCTCGCCACCACCGTGTGGAGCGCCACGGCCTCATGGACACTGGCGGCCCTGCCGCTGTTCATCTGGATGGGCGAAATCCTGTTCCGAACGCGATTGTCGGAAGAGATGTTCCGCGGCCTTGCGCCGTGGCTGCAATGGCTTCCCGGCCGCCTGCTGCATGTGAACGTGGTCGGCTGCGGGATCTTCGCCGCCGTCTCCGGCTCCTCCGCCGCCACCTGCGCCACCATCGGCAAGATCGCTTTGCCGGAGCTGGACAAGCGCGGCTACGACAAGGGCATGAGCATCGGCACGCTGGCCGGCTCGGGCACGCTCGGCCTGCTCATTCCGCCGTCGATCCCGATGGTGGTCTATGCGGTCACGGCCAATGTCTCGGTGCTCCAGGTGTTCCTCGGCGGCTTCCTGCCGGGCCTGCTGGTGATGGCGCTCTACAGCGGCTACATCATCATCTGGGCGCTGCTGAACCCGTCCAAGTCGCCGCCGCGCGACCCGAAAATGCCGTTCCGCGAGAAGATCCGCCAGTCGGCGCGCCTGCTGCCATGCCTGCTGCTGATCGCGGGGGTGTTCCTCTCGCTCATCCTCGGCCTCGCCACGGCGACCGAATGCGCCGCCTGGGGCGTGATGGGGGCGCTGGCCCTGGCGGCCTGGAGCAGGACGCTGACCTGGACCGCGTTCATCGAGAGCGTGATGAGCGCGACCCGGCTCTCCTGCATGATCATGCTGATCATCGCGGGCGCGGCCTTCACCACCGCCGCCATGGCCTATACCGGCATTCCGGTGGCGCTGGCGGAATGGGTGCAGGGGCTCAACCTCACCCCCGGCAAGCTCGCCCTTGCGCTGACCATCATGTACATCATCCTCGGCTGCCTCGTGGACGGCATCTCCATGATCGTGCTGACGGCGGTGATCGTGCTGCCGATGGTGAAGCAGGCGGGGTTCGACCTCGTCTGGTTCGGCGTCTACCTCGTCATCCATGTCGAGATGGCGCAGATTACGCCGCCCGTGGGCTTCAACCTGTTCGTGCTCCAGAACATGAGCGGGCGCGACACGCTCTCGGTGGCCAAGGCTGCTTTTCCATTCTTCATTCTGCTCAACGTCGCGGTCATCATCATCACGACCTTCCCGGAGATCGTCCTGGTGCTGCCGCGCTGGGCCTTCCCCGGGTGATCCACCGCCGTCAAAGCCAACCAGAAGAGGGATACAAAATGGCACGCTTGCGTTTCCTCGCACCGGCGCTCGTCGCAGCCGGCATCGCCACGCTCTCGGCGGCCCCAGCGCTCGCCCAGACCAAGTGGAACCTTCCCTCCGCCTACCCGGCGGATAATTTCCACACCGAGAACATCGCCCAGTTCGCCAAGGACGTGGAAACCCTGTCCGGCGGCAAGCTGCTGATCACGCTGCATCCCAACGCCGTCCTGTTCAAGGCGCCGGAGATCAAGCGCGCGGTGGCGACCGGCCAGGCCCAGGCCGGCGAGGTCATCATGTCGATCCACGAGAACGAGGATCCGATCTTCGGCGTCGACGTGGTTCCGTTCCTCGCCACCTCCTATGAAAGCTCGAAGAAGCTCTGGGCGGCCTCGCACCCGTTCGTCGAGAAGAAGATGGAATCGCAGGGGCTTATGGTGCTCTATGCGGTGCCCTGGCCGCCGCAGGGGATCTTCTCCAAGACCCCCGTCACCAAGGTCGAGGATCTGAAGGGCGCCAAATGGCGCGCCTATAATGTCGGCACCTCGCGCATCGGCGATCTGCTCGGTGCCCAGTCCGTCACCGTGCAGCAGGCCGAACTGGCGCAGGCGCTCGCCACCGGCGTGGTCACCGCCCTCATCACCTCCGCCGCCACCGGCTATGACGTGAAGATCTGGGAGAGCATTCCCTATTTCTACGACGTCCAGGCCTGGCTGCCGAAGAACATGGTGTTCGTGAACAAGGCCGCCTTCGAGGCCCTCGACAAGCCGACCCAGGAGGCCGTGCTGAAGGCTGCCGCCGCCGCCGAGGAACGCGGCTGGAAAAGCTCCATCGAAAAGAGCAAATGGTATGTCGACCAGCTCCAGGCCAAGGGCATGAAGGTGGAGCCGCCCTCCGCCGAACTGCGGGCCGGCTTCGAGAAGATCGGCAAGCAGCTGACCGCCGACTGGATCAAGAAGGCCGGCCCGGACGGCGAAGCCATCCTCGCCACCTTCAACAAATGAGCCTCGACGCCTGAGGCTGCGGCGCGCGGCTGGCGCGCCGCCCCACGCTGGCCGGCCCCGCAAGGGCCGGTCTTTCCGCGCAATCCGCGCCGACGCGTTTCACTAAAGACGCCTCGGCCGGCCGCCGCGGTCCATGCCCAATAACAGATAGACGCCACGCCGCATGACCCGACGCCCCTCCCCCCCTTCGGCCGCCGCCAGCGATGATCGCAAGATCTCCTCCGGCCCGCTCGGCTCGATCGTCTCCTCGGCCCACCTCGCGGACGGGGCGCTGCCGGCGCTCTCAGAGCTGGAATTCGGCCTCAACATGATCACCCACGGCTATCAGCGCTGGATGGTCCGCTGCATGGCGGCGGCCGGGTTGCCGGATCTCTCCTCGCTCGACGTGCTGGTGCTGCACCATGTGGCGCACCGGGACCGGGCGAAGACCATCGCCGATCTGTGCCTGGTGCTGGATGTGGAGGATACGCACCTGGTGACCTATGCGGCCAAGAAGCTCCAGGCGCTGGGGCTGGTTTCCGGTGGCCGGCGCGGCAAGGAGAAGACCTTGGCGGCGACCGAGAAGGGGCGCCTCGCCTGCCAGCGCTATCGCGAGGTGCGCGAGGCGCTGCTGACCAAGACCGTGGCCGCGACCGGCATCGCGCCGGAAAAGCTCTCCGAAATCGCCGCCTTGCTGCGCACGCTGTCCGGCCATTACGATCAGGCGGCGCGGGCGGCGGCGAGCCTCTAGGGCGCCGCGCCGCGGCGCGATACGGCGCGCCACGCCTTGGACATGCGAGGGGATTTTGCGCCTGAAACCGCGGCGCGCACGCCGCATCTTTCAAAATGTTTCACGTGAAACAATGACTTAGCGCGGACGAACAGCGGTTTACTGACCCTTGTCCGCGCTTTTCCGCCCGATGACACCGGCTATTCGGCCGAAGTTCCGCGAGCCGAAATTCGCCCAGCGCCGCCCCCCAGCGCGCGCCGGGTGCGGATGCTTCCGCCCGGATGTCAGGTGAGCCGATGTCCCCGCATGGTCGAATGCCGGCGCACCACGGTGCCCGCATTCGACTAAGCGTGCTCTGCCTGCCAGCCCCGGGTCAGCGCAGGGCGCCGGCCGGAGCGAGGCGCATGCCGCGATGGGCACGCAGGCTGCGCTCGGCGAGCGGGCCGAAGACCAGCCCGAGGGTCGCCCACAGAACCGCCTGGATGCCGAGCGTGGCGATGCGGAACTCCCACAGGAGCGAGGCCGAGAAGTCGGCCGGCACCTCGTTGATGGTCGGCAGCGCCGTCTGCACCAAAGCGACCACTGCCACATAGGCGAGGGCCGCCGCCACGATGCCGTTCCACGCGCCGTGGCGGGCGGCGAGCCGCCGGGCCAGCAGCACGGCGCCCGTGAGCGCGACCAGCGAAGCCGCCAGCATCAGGAAGAACATCTGGGTGCGGAAGCCGATGGTCGCGCCGTCACCCACGGCGGGCGGATTGGCGGGATATTTCAGCCCCGGCACCAGCACGATGGCCAAGAACCCGCCCAGCGCCAGCAGCACCGCCGTGGCGCGCGGGGACAGCGGCCCCACCCGCCCGAGGGCGAAGGCGAACACCAGCGCGAAGATGCCGCCCATGGCGGCGCCATAGACCAATGTGCCGGTCAGCAGGCCGAGGCCGGCCTGGGTGGACCGGCTGACCAATTCCTCTTCGCCGCCGTGGGAATGGCCCTCAGCCGCGGCGGGTTCCGGGGCGGCGGCATGCATGTGCGTGCTGCCGTCGGCATGGACATGCGGCGTCGCCGCTTGGGATGCGGGAGCGGCGGCGGGCGCCGGCCCTTCCGCATGCGCTTCCTCGAAGGCGATGGCGCGGTTGACCGCGGGCTCACCGAAGACGCGCGCGAATCCGAACGAGAGCAGGCCCGCGAGGACGCCGACAAGCATCCCGCGAAGCAGGAGAGATCCAACCATGTCGCATCCCCCTCAGTGGCAGGGGAAGCCGAGCAGGTGGCGGCCGTCGTGCAGGAATTCATGCACATACATGCCGGGGATGAGGGAGGTCGCGCCCTGTTCGGCGCCGACGAAATAGAGCGCCAGCAGCATCAGCAGGCCGCCGAACACCGCCCAGGGCAGAAGTTCGCTGACCGAGATGGTCTGCGTGCCGGCCGCTGCGCCGAGGGAGGAACCGGAAAGAAGGGTGTCGGCCATGCTGAGTCTCCTGGGATTGCGCGTCCCGAAATCGAACAAAACCCTGCGGGCCGGGTCTGACTTGCGGCACAGCCGGAATGGCGTGCCGCTTACAGTGGCGCGACCGTGTCGGATTTTCACCGACTTCCTCACCCGCAGCGAAGCTCCGACACTATTTGCGGGATGCAGGTTGTGTCAAACAAACAATGTGGCAAACCGGGTGCCGCCCGGCCCGCCGGCCGCCATTCGATATCCCCGCCTGATGCCGCGAGGTTGCCCCGTCGCCATGGCCAATCGCCTGACGCTGATCTGCCACGGTGCCACGGCCGCCATGCGGGCCGGCGCCTTTCCTTGCGACGAACCGCTGGAGCCGCGCGCCCTCGCGCACACGCAAGCCTGGCGCGGCCGGCTGCGGCGGCCCGACCGGGTGTGCGCCGCGCCGGCCCTGCGCGCACGGGAAACCGCGCAGGCCCTGGGCTTCGAGGCCGAGACGGACGTGGATCTTCAGGATTGGGATTGCGGGCTTTGGGCGGGCCTCACCTTCGCGGAGGTGGAGACAGCTTATCCCGGCGCGCTCGCGCTCTGGCGCGGCGAGCCTCAGGCGGCGCCGCACGGCGGCGAATCGCTCGCGGCGCTGATCGCCCGCATGGAGGACTGGCTGGACCGCCAGCGCGAGGGCCATGGCCATCTGATCGCATGCACCCACGCGGCCAATGTCCGGGCGCTGGTGGCCGGACTTCTCCTGGCGCCTGACGCCTTCTGGCAGATCGACATCGCGCCCCTGAGCCTGACCGACCTGCGCACCGACGGCCGGCGCTGGACCCTGCGCACCCTGGGCCAGCCTTTGGACGACCCGCCCGACGCCTGAGACAGACGGCGGACGGGACGATCGGTGGACGATGGACGGGGCCGCCAGCGGCGGCGCCCGCCCGGCCTCAATGCACGGCGATCATCACGTCCGACGCCTTGATGATGGCGGCGGCTTCCTGGCCCACTTCGAGCTTCAGCTCGTCCACCGCCTCGTTGGTGATGGAGGCGGTCACGGTCGCGCCGCCGAGGTCGACGCGCACGTGGGACGTGGTCGCACCCTTGGTGATTTCCAGGATCTTGCCCTTCAACACATTCCGCGCACTGATCTTCATGATCCCCTCCAATGATGGCGCGGAGCCCGGTGGGCTCCCGTTCGCCGCGCACACATCGACATATTTTAGAAAATATATCGCTAGCGAAAATCGTCGCGGCGTTATATTCCAAAATATATCGCGCTGCACCAAGCCCCATATTCGGAGAGGGAAACATGAACCTGGCCCGCCGCACCTGGCTGAAGATCGCATGCCTCGCCCTGAGCGGCGCCTGGCTCGCCACCTTTCCTCTCGGCGGAGCGGCCCATGCCCAGTCCGAGCCGGTCACCATCTTCGCCGCCGCCAGCCTGAAGAACGCGCTCGATGCGGTGGCCGCCGACTGGCAGAAGGAAACCGGCAAGACCACGCGCATCTCCTATGCCGCCTCCTCCGGCCTCGCCAAGCAGATCGAGGCCGGCGCGCCGGCCGACATCTTCATCTCCGCCGATCTCGACTGGATGGACTATGCCGCCGGCCGCAAGCTGATCCAGGATGCGAGCCGCGTGAACTTCCTCGGCAACCGCCTGGTGCTGATCGCCCCCAAGGACGGTGCCAAGCCGGTCGACATCAAGAAGGGCTTCGACCTCGCCGGCTTGCTGAAGGGTGGGCGCCTCGCCATGGGCTCGGTGGAGAGCGTGCCGGCCGGCAAATACGGTAAGGCGGCGCTGACCTATCTGGACGTGTGGCCCTCGGTGGAGACCAAGGTCGCGGGCGCGGAAAGCGTGCGCGCCGCCATGCTGCTGGTCTCGCGCGGCGAGGCGCCGTACGGCATCGTCTATCAGACCGACGCCGCCGCGGACCCGAGCGTCGCCATCGTCGGCACCTTCCCGGAGGACAGCCACCCGAAGATCATCTATCCGGTGGCGCTGGTCGCGGCCTCCAAGAATCCGGACGCCGCCGCCTTCCTCGCCTTCATGCGCTCGGCGAAGGAGCAGCCGGCATTTGAGAAGCAGGGCTTCACTGTCCTAAAGTGAAGCGTGTGGCGCGCCGCGCGCGCCGCCACTCCTCCGACGCCTGGAACACCTGCGTGGATTTCATGCATCTCAGCGCCGACGAATGGACGGCGGTCGTTCTCACCTTGCGCATCGCCACCGTGGCGATGCTGGCCAGCCTGCCCTTCGGCCTCCTGATGGCGCTGGCCCTGGCGCGGGGCCGCTTCTTCGGCAAATCGGTGCTCAACGGCATCGTCCATCTGCCGCTGGTGCTGCCGCCGGTGGTCACGGGCTTCATCCTGCTGCTGCTGTTCGGCCGGCGCGGTCCGATCGGCAGCTTTCTCGACGCGCATTTCGGCATCGTCTTCTCGTTCCGCTGGACCGGGGCGGCGCTGGCCTGCGCGGTGATGGGCTTTCCCCTGATGGTGCGCACCATCCGCCTCTCCATCGAGGCGGTGGACCGCAAGCTGGAGGATGCCGCCGGCACCCTCGGCGCGAGCCCGGCCTGGGTCTTTCTCACCGTCACGCTGCCGCTGATCCTGCCGGGCGTCATCGCCGGCATGATCCTCTCGTTCGCGAAGGCCATGGGCGAGTTCGGCGCCACCATCACCTTCGTCTCGAACATCCCCGGCGAGACGCAGACCCTCTCGGCCGCCATCTACAGCTTCACCCAGGTGCCCGGTGGCGATGCCGGCGCCCTGCGCCTGACGCTGATTTCGGTGGCCATTTCCATGGCGGCGCTGATCGCCTCCGAAATCCTCGCCCATTTTGCCGGCCGGAAGGCGGACCTGCGATGACGCTGCTGGTCGAAGCCAAGCTGAAGCTCGGCGCCTTCACCCTCGACGCGCGCTTTGCCTCCCACGCGGGCGTGACCGCTCTGTTCGGCCCGTCGGGGTCGGGCAAATCCACCCTCGTCAATGTCATCGGCGGGCTGATCCGGCCCGATCACGGCCGGGTGGTGTTCGACGACGTGGTGCTGGTGGATACCGCGCGCGGCATCTATGTGCCCAAGCACAAGCGGCGCTTCGGCTACGTATTCCAGGAGGCGCGCCTGTTCCCGCATCTCTCGGTGCGGCGCAACCTGCTGTTCGGACGCTGGTTCGCGCCGGCGGCGGCGCGGCGGGGCAATCTCGCGCAGGTGGTGGACCTGCTCGGCATCGGCCATCTGCTCGACCGGCGGCCCGATGCGCTCTCCGGCGGGGAGAAGCAGCGCGTCGCGATCGGCCGCGCGCTGCTCTCCGAGCCGCGCCTGCTGCTGATGGACGAGCCGCTGGCGGCCCTCGACGAGGCCCGCAAGGCCGAGATCCTGCCCTATCTCGAACGGCTGCGGGACGAGACCCACATCCCCATCGTCTATGTCAGCCATTCCCTGGCCGAGGTCTCGCGCCTCGCCTCCACCATCGTGGTGCTCGGGGAAGGGCGCACGCTCGCCATCGGCTCCGCCGACCAGGTGCTGACCCAGCCGGACCTCGTGGCCGCCACCGGGCGGGCGGAGAGCGGCGCGGTGATCGAAGCCAAGGTCGCCGCCCACGACCCCGCGCACCGCATGACCGTGCTCGACACCGGCAGCGGGCAGATGCGGGTGCCGTTGTGCGACCAGCCGCCCGGGACCATTGTGCGGGTGCGCATTCCCGCCCGCGACGTGATGATCTCGCTCGCCCCGCCCCACGGGCTCAGCGCGCTCAATGTGCTCGAAGGGCAGATCGCGGAAATCGGCCAGCCGGCCGACGGCATGATCGACATCCGCCTGGTGTGCGGCGGGCAATCGCTGCTGGCGCGGCTGACCACCTTCTCGCGCGAGATGCTCGGCCTTCAGACGGGCATGGCGGTGTTTGCCGTGGTCAAATCCGTGGCGCTGGCGGAGACACGGGGTTAGGGCCGTCCGTGTCCGGCTCCGCGTTGGGCACATAGCGCGCTTCCAGCCAGGATATGTCCGCGGCCAGCGCCGTGCGCGCCTTGGCCTCCATGCCGCGAAAGCGCGCGATGAGTTCTTCGCCGAAAGGAGTGAGCGCTGCCCCGCCGCCGCCCCCGCCGCCGCGCTTGGATTCCACCACGGGCGTGGAGAACATGCGGTTCATCGCGGCCACCAGCATCCAGGCCCGGCGATAGGACAGGCCCATGGCCCGCCCCGCATTGGTGATCGAGCCTTCGCTGCGGATCTGTTCCAGCAATTCGATTTTCCCGCGCCCGAGACGATCCGCGGGGGGAAAGTCGATCCGCATGATGAGCTTGGGCATGTCTGCGATCTCAGCAGGCTCTGCGCGCGCACCGGGGAGGAGGCGCGGCAAGGGCGAATTGGAGCGGGCGATGGGAATCGAACCCACGACATACAGCTTGGGAAGCTGTCGTTCTACCACTGAACTACGCCCGCAACGCCGCACGCCATACCGCGCCGTTGAGGAAAACCGCCCGCGGTTGCGAAGCCGGGGGCGCGATCCACGTTTAGCAAAGGCCGCCCGCCCCTGTCCATAGCCCCACTGCGGCCCCACCGGGGCCAGCCTCGCCTATCAAAACACGCGCGAGAGGTGGGAAAATTTAACCAAGGGCTGCAATAGAAAGAGCCGGAGGTCCGCTGGCCGGTCGACAACGACCGCTCCGCGGGCAGGATATCTTACGGAAACGTACCTGCGGGTCGAATGCCAGTGGCATCGCCGCCGCGCAGATGCCGGGGGGCGGGAGATGAGTTCCACCACGTCAGGGATGGGACCACGGGCGATCGGCCAAACCGGCGCGATTCCACACGACGACGCGTCGGTCGAAGCGCGATTCGTCGCTCCGCAAGGCAAGAATCTCAGCCAATGGTATTTGAGTAATCCTTCTTCTTCTTGCGCTCTAGCTATCCACAGGATATCCAAATCCTTCCTGGCCATAGTCCTAGAAGCAGAATGCATCGTCCGGGGTCTTCGGTCTGGGTTTTTGAACGCCACTTTTCCAGTCCGGCCGAACCGATACCTGAAAAAGCCCCGCACAATTCCCTTTCGAGACGCGACGATGATTAAACACAATGGTCACTTGCTGGTCTTGCTTGCCCTCGCGGCGATGGCGCAGACCTGTCTCGTGACGGGCGCACACGCTCAGGCCCAGCCCCCGCAGGTTCGCACCGCGCAGGCGCAGCCGGCACAGAGCCCGGCGCCTCAAACTGCGGCGCCCCAGACCACGTCGCCTCAGACCACCGCCCCCCAGGCCGCGCCCGCCCCGGAAACCCCGACGGCAGCCCTCGCCCGGCTCGCCAGCGACCGGGCGATCACCGTGACCCTGAACCTGGAAGACCTCGGCATCGACCGGCCGATCTCCCTCTGGGGCATGGACGCGCGGCGCGAAATCTTCTTGCCCGTGCCCGCCGGCGTGCACATCCGCGATGCCCAGATCAAGCTGGAAGGGCGCTATCTGCGCGGCGACGGCGGCCACACCACTTATGTGGTCTCGGTGGACGGCACCCCGCAATTCTCGCGGCCGGTGGACGGCGACAAGGGCACCGTCTCGGAACTCCTGCCGATTTCCGGCGACATCCGCCCCACCGGCTTCGTCAATCTGAACCTCGCCTGGTCCTCGGTCATTTCCCAGGAATTGTGCGGCGACGAGCGCTCCATCGGCAATATCCTGGAGTTCGATCCGACCACGCGCTTCACCTACACCTACAACGCCTCGGACATCCGCGACCTCGCCACCGCCTGGAGTGCGCTGCCGCCGCGCCCGGTGATCCTCATTCCGCCGGGCGACCTCTCCAAGGCCACCTATGATGCCGCATGGCGCATCGGCACCGTGCTCCAGCAGGCCGGCAAGCTGCCGCGCATCGTCGTCATGCCCGGCGTCGGGCAGGAGGTGGACACCTCCGGCATCGTGCTGTCGCCGGGCCTCGCCTCGCTGCCCGCCTTCGCCGCCTTCGCCGGCGGCGGCCGCCACCGCATCGCCAGCCGGGCGGAACTCGGCGCCTATATCGCGCTCGCCCGCCAGGGCGGCTTCTCGGCCGACTTCATCATCGAGGACCCGGCCCTGCGCGACCAGATGGACCAGGCCGTGCGCGCCCTGGAAGACGATCTGCGCGGCGGCTCGGCCGACAATGCCAGCGCGTTCGCGCCCCTGCGCGCCCAGCTCATGGCGAATGCGGCCCAGAGCGACGACAACATCCGCCTCGTGACCATCGCCGGCAAGCCGGTCATCGCCATCTCCGCCCAGGCGGCGGCGCAGGCCTCCGGCGTGCTCTCGGACCTGTGGCGCCAGATGCTGGTGGTGCCGGCGGCCAACGTGCGCGTCGCCACCACGCCTGACTTCTCCGGCGTCACCTCCATCGACCTTTCGCGCCTCGGCGGCCGCACCGGCACCTTCGACGTGCTGGCCCGCGGCGACTGGAGCGCCACGTTCGACCTCGGCACCCTGCTGGGCGGCGGGCGCGTGCCCTCCGAATTCCTGGTGGACGTCTCCGCCTCCCCGAGCGCCGGCGATTCCTCGCCGATCGCCTCGATCACGCTGAACGATTATCTGCTCGGGGCGCGGCGGCTCTCCGCCAACGGCATCACCGAGCGCATTCCGGTCCAGGTGCCGCGCTACGCCCTTGCCGCCCGCAACGTGCTGAAGATCTCGTTCCAGCGCCAGCCCATGAGCGACCGCTGCCGCGAGACGCCCCAGGCCTTCCCCGTGGCGGTGCTACCCTCCAGCCGCGCGGTGCTGGTGGATGCCCCGGCCACCATCGACTTCTTCGGCGCCATGCCGCGGCTCGCCACGCGCGCCAACGTCATCGTTCCGCAATCCTATCTGCGCGACCCCAAGACCTTGCGCCGGGTGATCTCGCTGGCGGTCGCCTCCGGCGTCACCCCCGAGCGCGCCATCCTGACGGTGGCCGGCGACGGCGCCGAGATCACGCCGGACGGCGCCTTCCTCGCCATCGACACGCGGGTCGGCAATGTGACGAGCAAGGTGAAGGTGGAGGGCAGCCGCCTCGCCATCAACGGCAGCAACGAGCAGACCATGCTGGACGTGGGCTCGCTCACCAATCTCGGCGTGATCGAAGCGGTCACCTCGGGCCGGCAGATCGGCCTCGTCTATCGCACCATCGGCGCCAATGCGCCGGAGTGGAAGAAGCCGTTCCTGCTGGCCGCCGGCGACATCAGCCTGCTGACCTCCACGGGGCCGGCGGTGACGCTCGATACCAATTCGGCGACACTGACGCGGGAAACAGGCGCGGAGAGCGATCCGTTCAGCAACTTCCTCAAGCGTGGTCCGGCCTGGGGACCGGCCGCCGTCGGCGTCGCAATCCTGCTGTTCCTGTTGTTCGTGGTTCTTGCTCAGCGGGCGCGCCGGCGCACGCGAGAGGAGCCGTGATGCCTGACCAAGGCGGCGTGGCGTGATGGCCTATCTTCTCACCTACGGAGCCGCGGATTATTACGCGGCCCTGGAATGGGTCGCCGCCGTGGTGGCGATCATCATCCTGATTTCCAGTCTGGATGACCTGTTCATCGACATCTATTTCTGGGTGCGCGAAACCTATCGCGCGCTCACCATCAAGCGCGTCTATCGCCCGCTCACCGTCGAGCAATTGCTGGAACGGCCCGAGCAGCCGTTCGCCATCATGATCCCGGCGTGGCTGGAAGCGGACGTGATCGCCGGCATGCTGGAGACGCTAGTCGATACGCTCGACTATCGCGATTACACGATCTTCGTCGGCACCTATCCCAACGATGCCGCCACCATCGTGGAAGTCGAGCGCATGCGCCGGCGCATCAAGCAATTGCAGCGCGTGGAAGTGCCCCATCCCGGCCCCACCTCCAAGGCCGACTGCCTCAACTGGGTGGTGCAGGCCATTTTCCTCTATGAGCAGGAAAAGGGCATCGAGTTCACCGGGGTGATCCTGCACGACAGCGAGGACGTGACCCACCCGCTGGAAATGCGGCTGTTCAACTATCTGATCCCGCGCAAGGACCTGATCCAGCTGCCGGTGATCTCGCTGGAACGCGAATGGTTCGAGCTGGTCGCCGGCACCTATATGGACGAATTCGCCGAATGGCACGCCAAGGACCTGCCGGTGCGCGAGAGCATCTCCGGCATGGTGCCGTCGGCGGGCGTCGGCACAGGCTTCTCGCGCCGCGCGCTGCAGGCGCTCTGCGACACCAATAACAACCGCCCCTTCAACACCGAAAGCGTGACCGAGGACTACGACATCGGCATGCGCCTGTCGCGCCTCGGCATGCGGTCCATCTTCGTGCGCTTTCCGGTGAAATACCAGGTGAAGCGCTATTCCTGGCTGGGCAGCGGGGTGCACACCACCACCCTGGACATGCCTTTGTGCGTGCGCGAATACTTCCCCGATACGTTCCGCGCCGCCTATCGCCAGCGCGCCCGCTGGACGCTGGGCATCGCCCTGCAGAGCTGGCGCCAGCAGGGCTGGCCTGGCTCGCTCGCGACGAAATATCTGCTGGTGCGCGACCGCAAGTCCATCGTCACCTCCATCGTCAGCACGCTGGCCTACTTCCTGGTGCTGAATTTCGTCGGCTTCTACATCGCCGCCGAGATGGGGGCCTGGACCCTGCGCTACCCGCCGCTGTTCACCGAGAACAGCTGGATCCTCTACATCCTGTGGTTCAACACGTTCGCGCTGCTGCTGCGCATCAGCCAGCGCGCCTATTTCGTCTGGCGCCTCTACGGCTGGCAGCAGGCCGTGCTCTCGGTGCCGCGCCTCGTGGTGTGCAACGCCGTGAACTTCATGGCGACGCTGCGCGCCTGGCGCATCTTCATCCAGACCTCGCTGTTCGGGCAGGCCGTGACATGGGACAAGACCATGCACGCCTTCCCCACCGCCGACGAACTGCTGCTGCGCCGCCGGCGCCTGGGGGACCTGCTGATGTCCTGGCAGGTGCTGGACGAAGCCCGCCTGGAACATGCCCTTACGCTCCAGGCTGAGCGCGACATTCCCCTCGGCCGGCTGCTGATCTTCCAGGGCTGGCTGGACGACGAAACCCTGGCGGAGGCGATTTCCGCGCAATCGGACCTGCCGCGCGCCCATATCGATGCCGCGACCGTGCGCCGGTTCGGCCGCCAGGTCGATCTCGGCCTGTGCGTGCGCCACCGCTTCATCTTCCTCGGCGCCGAGGACGGCGTGCCGCGCATCGCCGTCGGCGGCCCGCTGAAGCCGGAGGTCCTCGCTGCGCTCGCCCCGGCCCTCGGCGGCACGCCCGAGCAGATGATCGCGCGCGAAAGCGAGATCGCCGCCGCCCTGCGCCTGCTGACCGAACAGGGAGACACCTTCGAGACGAGCGAAAAGGGCAGCGTGCCCCTGCTGGGCGACCTGCTGATCGAGCAGGGCCTCCTGCAGCGCTCCGCCTTCGACGCCGCCATGGAAGACTATCGTCCAGAGCGCGACGGGCGCATCGGCGACCATCTGGTCGCGCGGGGCGTCGTCACCCGCGAGGCCGTCGAGACCGCGCAGGCGGAACAGCGGCGTCGGTTCGAGCAATTGGCCGCCGTATGACCCGCCCCTCCAGATGGGATGTCGTTCGATGACCCGTGTTCCGACCACCGCACTTCTCACCACCCTCCTGACCCTGGTGGCCGGCGAGGCGTTCGCCCAGGCGACGCCGCTTGCGCGGCTGTACGCGGCCAAGCCGCCGGCCGGCTCGGCCTTCGTGCGGGTGCTCAATCCCACCGATGCGGCGCTCGTGGTGGGGCTGGGCGAAGGCGCGAAGGCCACCCTCGGCCCCGACGGCCCGCGCGCGAGCGTTTATCGCGTGGTGCCGGGCGGAAAGCCGGTCTCGGTCACCGCGGACGGCAAGCCGGTCTCCGGCGCCGCGAGCCCCGCGGCCGATGGTTTCTCCACCCTGGTTCTGCTGCGAGAAGGCGCCGGCTTCCGCCTGGAAGCGCTGGCGGATTCCACCGAGGGCCGGGACGATCTGAAAGCCATGCTGCGCTTCTACGCGCTCGCGCCCGGCTGCACCGCCACGCTCGCCGTGGCCGACGGGCCCACCGTGTTCGATGCGGTGCCTCCCATGGCGAGCCGCCAGCGGGCGATCAATCCGGTGGAGGCCAGCCTCGTCGGGCGCTGCGGGGATGCGGTCTCCGCGCCGCTCAAGCTGCCGCCGCTGAAGGCCGGGGATCATTACAGCCTGTTCCTGGTGGGCACCGCGCAGGCGCCCGTGCTCGCCGGCCAGAACGACGAGACCGAACCCTATCGCGGCCCCGCCAACTGATCGCGAAAGGACTGTCAGTCCGCAATGGTCTTCGCCAGCGACAGCTTCATCTTCCTCTTCCTGCCGGTGTTCCTGGTCGCCTACGGCCTGACCCCGGCACGCTGGCGCAATGTGACGCTGCTCGGCTTCTCCTGGCTGTTCTATGCCTGGTGGCGGGTGGATTTCCTGCCCCTCATCGTCGGCATCGCCATCTGGTCCTGGGTCACCGGCCTGTGGATCGCCCGGCGGGCGGACCATGAGCGCGGATGGCCGCTGTTCGTGGCCATCGTCGGTCCGCTGGCGGCGCTGATCTGGTTCAAATACGCCAATCTGTTCGTCGGCACCGCCATCGCGTTCGGCGCGCCGCTCACCGGCTGGCAGGCGATTCTGCTGCCGATCGGCCTCTCCTTCTTCGTCTTCGGCGCCATCTCCTATTCGGTGGACGTGTATCGCGGCACCGTGCCGGCGGAGCGCAGCTTCATCAATTACGCCACCTATCAGTCCATGTTCGGCCACCTCGTGGCGGGTCCCGTGGTGCGCTACCAATGGGTGGCGGAGCGCCTGCACGCGCGCGCCTTCGACCGGGCCGAATTCGCCATCGGGGTGGAGCGCTTCATGCTCGGCTTCGCCCAGAAGGTGCTGATCGCCGATACCCTCGCACCGATGGTGGACGCGGGATATTCGCTCAGCCATCCAAGCGCGGCGGACGTGGCACTGGCGGTGCTCGGCTATACGTTGCAGCTCTATTTCGATTTCGCCGGCTACAGCTCCATGGCGATCGGGCTTGGCCTGATGGTGGGGCTGAAATTCCACGAGAATTTCGACAATCCCTATCTCTCCATCACGCTCGCGGAATTCTGGCGGCGCTGGCACATCTCCTTGTCCTCCTGGCTGCGCGACTATCTCTACATCCCGCTCGGCGGCAATCGCGGCGGGCTGCGGCGGCAGTGCGTGAACCTGCTCATCACCATGGGCCTCGGCGGCCTGTGGCACGGGGCGAGCTGGACCTTCCTGGTCTGGGGCCTGTGGCACGGGCTCGGCCTCATGGCCCTGCGGCTCGCGTCGGCGGCCGGCCTGCCCAAGGCGCCGGCGGTGCTCGGCCATGTGACGACGCTGCTGTTCGTGATGTTCGGCTGGCTGCTGTTCCGCGCCCAGACCTGGGATGAATTCGCGGTGGCGCTCCACGGCCTCACCGGGGCCAACGGCATGGCGCCCTCGCAGGAATTCCTGGCCACGCTGCATCCCACCATCATCGCCACGCTGCTGCTGGGCATCGTCATGGTGTATGTGCCGCTGATCGGCCGGTTCAGCGCACCGGCGGCGCGCTTCGGCAGCGTCGTGCGGCTCTGGGCGGCGTTGCCGCTGTGGCTGGTGGCGGTGTTCGTGCTGCAAGGGCGCACGGTCGTGCCCTTCCTGTATTTCCAGTTCTGAGGGAGGGAGACGGCCATGCGCGCGAAACTCCACCTCGTCTACGCCGCGGCCTTCCTGCTGGTCTGCTTCGCCGGCATGGCGGGCAGCCTGCCGCATCTGTGGAGCGAAAAGGCACGCGCCGCCTATGCCCCGCTCACCGTCTCCACGCTGCTCAACGGGCAATTCACCGCCGCGTTCGACCGCACCTTCGCCACCGGCGTGCCGCACAGCGAGGCGCTGGACGGCGCGGTGGCGGGTGCGCTCTATGCCTTGATCGGCGATGCCGGTCCCCAGGTGCGCGCCGGCTGTCCGGAATGGCTGTTCCTTGCCGAGGAAACCCTGGAAGTGCGCGGCGGCGACGCCTTCCTCGCCGACCGCGTGAAGCTCGCGCGCAAGATCGCCGCCGACCTCGCCAAGCGCGGCGTCGCGCTGGTGGTGCTTCCGGTGCCGGACAAGGTGGACCTGGCCCACGGAAAAACCTGCGGCCTGGCGGTGGCGGAGCAAGCCCGCAACCGGTTCGCCTCCTGGCGCGGCAATTCGGAAGGCACCGGGTTGCGACAGGCGAACCTCGCGCTCAACTGGCCGACACCGGGCTTCCTGCGCACCGACACCCATTGGAACGCCACGGGCGCCGGCTTCGCCGCGGGACAGGTGGCGGCGATCGCCAAGTCCATTCTGGGCGCGGGAACGACCCCGGTGACCCTCGCCGAAGGGCCGCTTCATCCCCGCCCCGGCGATCTCATGCGGCTTGCAAACCTCGAGCGCACCGCCGAGATTTTCGGCCCGGCGCCCGACGACGTCCGCGATATCTCCGCGACCCTGACAAGGTCCGGCGGGCTGCTCGACGATGTCCCGGCGCCCGCCATAATCCTGGCGGGCTCATCCTATTCCCTGAACTCGGGCTTCCTTGAGCAATTGCAGGCCGCGCTTGCACGCGAAGTGGTCCAGCGCAGCCTCGCGGGCGGCGGTTTTGCCGGCGCCATCCTTGATTTGCTGGAGCGCCATGCCGACCTGCTTCCGCGCACCAAGCTTGTTGTCTGGGAATGGCCGGTTCGCGCCTTGACCCAGCCTCTCACCGATGCCGAACGGCGTTATCTCGAAAGGGACCTTCCATGACGCTCGTCACGCGCCGCCGCGCCCTCCTCGCCGCCGCCGCTTTGCTCGCGGGCGCCGCCCTGCCCGGCCTTCCGGCGCGGGCCGCCGACGGGCCGATCATCATCATGGGCAAGGGCGGCTGGCTGTTCCCGGGGTGGGAAAGCCTCACCACCTCGAATTCCGCCGCCATCCAGAGCGTGGTGCAGCTGATCAAGGACACCAAGGACCGGCTCGCGGCGCGCAATATCCTGCTGGTGCCGGTGGTGGTGCCGTTGAAGGCCACCTTCTATCCCGACAAGCTGCCCGACGGCACCGCGGTCTCCGCCGAGGTGAAGGCGCGCTATGATTTCATCCTCGCCCAGCTGAAGCAGAACGGGCTTGAGGCGATCGACCTGCGGCCGGCCCTGAAATCGGTGGAAACCGGAAAGCAGACCATCTTTTTCCGGGCCGACTATCATTGGACCGCCTGGTCCGCCGAAGCCGCCGCGGATGCGGTGGCCAAGGTGATCAAGGCGAGCGTGAAACTGTCCGGCGCCGCCGGCACCGGCGACAAGCTGGGCGAATGGGTGACCCAGCGCAATCTCGGCGATCTCGCCCAGCGCTTCCTCTCGCCGGACCAGCAGAAGGCCGTGGGGCCGGACCTCTACACCGTGCGCATTTCCCCCGAGGACAAGAAGGGCCTTCTGGATGCCGCGCCCGCCCCGGTGCACGTGGTGGGCAACAGCTTCGTCCAGCCCTATCTCGGCTTCCCGCAGAAACTCTCGAACGCCCTCGACCGGCCGGTGTCGCTGACCTGGAACGTGGGCAATATCGGACCGTGGTTCACCTTCCTGCAATATGTCGGCTCTCCCGGCTTCGCCAAGCAGCCGCCGCAGGTGATCGTGTGGCAGTTCAACGAAGGACAGTTCCAGAGCGGCCCGGACGCGACCGGCCAATGGGATGCGCCCTCCATCGTGGCCCCGCAGGTGTGGCGCGACCGCATGGTCGCCGCGATCGGGCGTTGAGAGAGCGCTTGCAGCTTTAGACCGCGACGGGCCGGCATCCCGTCCCGCCGAGCCCGGTCCGGGGCTCGGCGCAACGGCGTGCGCACCCGCGCGAACCGGCGCGCGTGCCTGTGCCTGCTCATTCCTGCGGGCGGGTGTCCGCTGCTGAAGCGGGCGCCGCGTGTACGCCAGCACTGCCGCATTCATTCACTCTTTGTAAATACCGGTTTACGCTTTGTAAACGAGACCCTTACCCTTCCTAAACAATCTCTTTCCAAGAAGTAAATTTTGTATTTAACAAAAGTTAATCTAAGAAAATAGCGCCAATTCGTTCGTTTCGATTAACCTTAACTGTGATTTAACCTTAATATCCGACGGTAGCGTCATGACTACCGCGATTCATCTCTCCGAGATCAGCCGTCCCATGCGTCTTCAGGCGATGGGACGCATGCGCAGGGTCACCGCCGCGGCCATGCTGGCGATGACGGTGAGCGGCATTGCACTGGTGGCCCACAGCCCAGCGCTCGCTCAGGAGCCGGCCCTCGTGGGGCCGGCATGGACCGCCGCCGACAAGGCGTACGCCGCCTATCAGGCCAAGGACTACGCCACCGCCGCCACCCAGGCGCGCGAGGCGCTGCGCCTTCGGCCCGATGTCGCCCGGCTCTGGCTTCTGCTCATGGATGCGCTCGACGCCCAGGGCAATGTCGCGGAATCGGTCGCGGCGGCAAAAGACGCCATCGCCGCCGGCGTCCAGGACCCGACGATCACGGCCCGCCTGCGCAGCCAGAGCAAGGTGCTGGCGCAGGCGCCCTCGCTCGCCGCCAACAAGGCGCTCGAGGCACGCAATCCCAAGGCCGCGCTCGCGGAGATCCGCAAGGCCATCGCGCTCGTGCCCGACGACCTCAGCTATCGCGTCCTGCTGGTCTATGCGCTGATCGCCGACGACCAGATCGAGGCTGCCGAGCAGGCCGCGACCGCGGCCATCGCGGTCGATCCCAAATCGTTCCTGCCCCAGGTGTTGCGCGGCTATCTGCGTGAGCGCCTCGGCCGCATCAACGAGGCGAACCAGGATTTCGACAGCGCGCTGACCGACGAGGTGCTCACCGGCCCGGACGCGCGCGATGTGCGCCTGGTGATCGCCGACGCCGCCATCGCCGCCGGCAATCCGCGCCGCGCGCTAAAGATTCTCGATCCGCTCGGCGATACCCAGGACCCGGCCGTCAAGGCGCGCCGCGATGCCGCGAGCGCGCAGGACGCGACCCCCAGCATCGTTCCGAAGGATGCCTTCAAGACGCTGCCGGTGCCCTATCAGAAGTGCCGCGACACGCCCTATGGACCGGCCTGCACGCTGGTGCCCGCCACCACGCCGCCGGGCGCGGGCGGCGTCGCCAATCCCGGCTTCAAGGCGGCCGACGAGGCCTATAAGGCCTATGCGGACGGCAATTACGCGCTGGCGGAAAAGCGCATCCGCGAGGCGCTCGCGGTCAGCCCCTCGAACGCCGCCTGGCGCCGCCTGCTGATCGACACGCTGGAGCGCTCCAACCAGTTCGCCGCCCTCGACGCCGCCATCGGCGAGGCGATCGCGGCGGGCGAGGACGATCCCGCCCTGCTCGGCCTGCGCGGCATGGCGCAGACGCGCCTCGGCGAACCGTCCGCCGTGCTGGCGCTGAAGCAGATGGCGGAGAAGAACCCCAAGGCCGCCGTGGAATCGGCCAAGAAGGCGGTGCAGCAGGCGCCGCACGCCATGGTGTTCCGCATCGTGCTGATCCAGGCCCTGATGGCCGCCGGCCAGACCAAGGAAGCCGCAGCCGCCGCCGCGAGCGCGGTGGAGGAGGACGAGAACGACGTCCTGCCCCGCATCCTGCGCGCCTATCTGCTCCAGGCCACCGGCAACCGGGCCGGCGCGGTGCAGGATTTCGACAAGGTGCTCGCCTCCAACGTCCTGACCGACCAGGAAATCCTCAACTACAGCCTGATCGCCGCCAATGCCGCCCTTGCGGCCGGCAAGCCGGACGACGCCATCAAGATCCTCAAAGCCCTCGACGACGTGAAGAATGCGGATGTCGAAAGCTTCCGCAAGACTGCCGAGGCGATGCTGGCCAACCCGAACCGCCAGCGGCCCGCCCTGGTGGCGCCGGTGCCGCTGTGCCAATCCACCAATTACGGCATCATCTGCTCGGTCTTCGCGGGCGGCACCAACGCCGGCTCCGGCGTGCCGAGCGACCCCGGCTACGAAGCCGCCGATGCCTCGATCCGGGCGCTCAAGGCCCGCAACTACACGCTCGCCATCAGCGAGGCGCGCCGCGCGGTGGACCTCTCCCCGCGCAACGTCACCTATCGCCAGTTCCTCATCAACGCGCTTTCCACCGCGGGCCGCACGGCGGAGGCGGAAGCCGCATCCACCCAGGCCATCGCCGCCTTCCCGGGCGAAACCACGCTGGTGGTGCAGCGCGGCTACCTGCGCCAGCGGCTCGGCCGTTACGGCGGCGCGGCCTCCGACTTCGCCGCCGCCCTGCGCAGCGGCCGCCTGCCGGCGAACGATGTGCGCGGCGTGCGCCTCGCGCTGGTGGACGCCTATATGGGCGCGAAGGATCCGCAGGCCGCCCTCGACGCCCTCGCCCCCCTCGGCCGCGAGCGCAGCTATGACGTGGTCGCCCGCCGCGGCTTCGCGCTCCAGGCGCTGGGCCGCCACGAGGAGGCGCTGGAAGCCTTCGAATTTGCCTATCGCCTCGCCCGCACGCCCACCGACCGGGCCAATATCGCCAGCGCCGTGATCGGCGAACTGGTGGCGCTGGGCCGCAAAGACGAAGCCAAGGCGCGGTTCCAGCAGGCGCTCGCCACCGGCGAACTGCGCGCCATGCAGCCGCTCGACGTCGCCTATCTCGCCAACCAGGCCGGCGACACGGCGACCGCCTACAAATATTTCCACCAGGTGGATTCCACCACCGGGCTGCGGCGCGGCATCGTGCTGGTGGATGCCGCCTATGCGGCCAAGCACGAATATCAGAATGCGGAATCGGCCGCCCTGTTCAAGCGCGCCATCGATGCGAATGCGGACGGCGCCTTGCCGCTTCCGGCGCAGACGGTGTTCGGCCTGCGGCGCGAAGTGGGCGAGCTGGAGCGCACGTGGGGCGCCTATGCCTCGGTGAGCTACGGCGCGGTCGGCGTCATGCCTGCTTCCCCGCTGGCGCCGCCACCCGTCGGTGGCCACACGATCCAGGCCGGCGGCGAAGTCTATTGGCGCCCCCCCGGCATCGGCTATCGCGATGGCTCGATCTTCGAAGTGTTCGGGCGCGTCTTTACCACCCTGTATGCCCAGAACGGCGGACCGACCGGCGTCGATACGATGCAGGGCAGCGTCGGCGTGCGCTGGAAGCCGCTGAAGGACCAGAACCTGGTGCTGGAAGCGAGCCGCCTCTTCCCCATCGGCACGTATTCCCGCAACGACTGGCTGCTCCGCGCCGCCTATTCCAACGGCGAAGGCAGCGACCTGCGGGTGGACGTAAACGACTGGAATTACTGGCAGTTCTACGCCGATACCAATTATTACGTCGAACTTCCCGAATCGGTCAGCAGCTTCGAATTCCGCTGGGGCCATTCCTATCGGGTGAAGCCGATCAACGACAATCTGATCGTCACGCCGTTCCTGGCGATCGGCGGGGCCTATGATTCGATACTCGACACCCCCGGCACCCTCGGGGCGGGCCCCGGCGTCAACCTGCGGTGGTGGTTCCGCGAGGACAAATATACCGCGCCCATGTCCTATGTGGACCTGACCGCGCAATACCGCTTCAAACTCGCGGGCGACAGCCGCGGCGAGGGCCTGTTCGCCGGAGCCTTCGTGTCCTATTGACCGGAACGGGCGATCGGGCCAGGGGCGGCGTCAAGGGACGAGGCGACGGGACGGAGACGATGTGATTTGGCCCAGTGGACCAGCCGCCGGGCCAGTGGAATGTGCCATTTATACCATCAAATCGATGCACGAGGCCTACTTCCCCCGCCCGTGTTAACCCGGTACAAGAATAGGGCCCTTCCAGCGACCGGTCCGAGCTTTACGCACAGATGCCCCCCGCTCCCGATACCTATTTTGCATTGGCCCTCATCGGCCCGGCAATATTGGCGCTGTTTTCATTTTGTTTTCTCGGACTGTGGGCATTCGGCGGCACGCGCAATTATATCCTGCTGTTTTCCGCAGCCTGCTTCATCTACAGCTTGGCTGCGATCCTTCAAATCACATACTGGCCGGCGGATGTTGCCCAAAACACCATTCTCTCCGCCCTGCTTTACACCACGAGCGTCATCCTGATTGGCAACGGCGTTTTGCAACGCGCCGACCAGCGCTTAAGCACGCTGGCGATGATCCTTATATTTTGCGCGATCATGATACCGACCTGGTATTTTCTTTTTATCGAGCCCAGCCTCATCGCCCGTATTTACATTATCAATTTCGGCTGCGGATTTGTTTTCCTCTATATTTGCATGCGTCTGGTGAACTGGACCTCGGGCCGCTTCATCGATCGCTTCCTTTATTGGGTCCTGGTCGCCTTCGCCTTCCACTTTTTCATCCGCACCACGGCCACCATCGATCCAGACCTCGGCGGGGGTGTCCGCAGTTTCGGGCGCTCGGTGTTCTGGCTCGCGCTGCAAGTGAGCCTCGCCATCTTCGGCGCGGTCATGGCCCTGACCCTGCTCGCGGCCACCGTCGCCGACATGCTCGGCGACATGGAGCGTGACCGCGACACCGATCTCCTCACCCGGCTGCTGAACCGGCGCGGCTTCGAGCGCATCGCCGGCTCGCACATGACGCGCGCGGGAGGCCGCCCGATCAGCCTGATTTCCTGCGACATCGACCATTTCAAAACCCTCAATGACACCTACGGCCATGGCGCGGGCGACGCGGTGCTGAAGGAATTCGGTGCGCTCCTGCTGAATACCATGCGGGGGGAAGACGTGATCGGCCGCATCGGCGGCGAGGAGTTCGCCATCTTGCTGAGCGGGGCGGACGTGGAAGGCGCGCGCCAGTTCGCCGAGCGCGTGCGTGCGCTTCTGGAGGGCACTCGCTTCGAATCCGTGCCGGATACGCGGGTGGTGACGGCCAGTTTCGGCGTCGCGCAATATCGCCAGCCGGAGCCGCTTCGCAAATTGCTGGCGCGGGCCGACGTGGCGCTCTACGCCGCCAAGAAAGCCGGGCGCAACCGCTGCTTCGTCGCCGGGCAGACGCAATAGACCCGCCCGCGCGCCGGGACGAATTGCAGGCGAGGCGCTTCGCTCCTAAAATTACCGCATGTCACAGACCCACCCTGCCGCTCCCCTCGCTGATCCCACCGCGTTTTCAGCGCTCTTTCAAACGTTCGAGGACATTGCCGACGGCCGGCTGGGGCCGGCGCGTCTTGCCGCCTTGCGCGCGGAACTGGCCGCGCGCGGGCTGGACGGATACGTCATCCCCCGCGCCGATGCGCATCAGAACGAATATGTGACCCCGGCGGAAGAGCGCCTCGCCTGGCTCACCGGCTTCACCGGCTCGGCCGGCCTGTGCGTGGTGCTGAAGGACGAAGCCGCATTGTTCGTCGACGGGCGCTACACCCTCCAGGCACCGGCGCAGGTGGACGGCACCGCGTTCACCGTGGTGCCGCTCGCCGACATCACGCCGGAGCGCTGGATCGCCGAACATCTGCCCAAGGGCTGCTCGCTGGGGTTCGACCCGTGGCGCTCCACCCTCGACATGAAGGACAAGCTTTCCCAGGCGGTCGCCAAGGCCGGCGGCATCCTGGTCGCGGTGGAGGACGACCCCATCGCCCGCCTTTGGACCGACCGGCCCGCACCGCCGCGCGCCGCCGCGCATCTGCTGGACGATGCCCGCGCCGGCGCCAGCCCGCGGGAGAAGCTGAGCCAGGTCCAGGCGGCGCTGGTGGCGGAAAAGCTCGACGGCGCCTTGATTTCCGACCCGCACGCGACGGCCTGGCTGTTCAATCTGCGCGGCGCCGACGTGAGCCACACACCGCTGGTGCTCTCCTGGTCTCTGGTGCCGGCGCAGGGGCGGCCGGAGGTGTTCATTGCGCCCGAGAAACTCTCCAATGCCGTGCGCGCTCAATTGGAGGATGTGGCCGACATTGCCGATGAAGGTGCCCTCGCCCCTCGGCTCGCGGCCTTTGCGAAGGGGCGCACGGTCCGCGTGGACCAGGCGACCGCCCCGGTCGCACTCGCCCAAGTCATCGAGCAGGCCGGCGGAAGCATCTCGAAAGGCGCCGATCCCATCGCTCTGCTCAAAGCGGTGAAGAATGCGGCCGAGATCGCGGGCATGCGCGCGGCGCATCTGCGCGACGGCGTCGCCCTGGCGCGCTTTCTGAAATGGTTCGAAGAGACTGCGCCGAGCGGAACGGTGAGCGAGATCCGCGCGGTGGAAGCGCTGGAGACCTTCCGGCGGCAAAGCGGGCCGCTGAACGACGTGTCTTTTCCCACCATTTCCGGCGCCGGCCCCAATGGGGCGATCGTGCACTACCGCGTCACCAGGGACACCAACCGACGGGTCAACGACGGAGAATTGTTTCTCCTCGATTCCGGCGCGCAATATCCAGACGGCACAACGGACGTCACCCGCACCCTGGTGGTAGGCGAGCCGACGGCGGAGATGCGCCGGCATTTCACCCTGGTGCTGAAGGGCCACATCGCGCTCGCCCGCGCGGTTTTCCCGGTGGGCGTGAGTGGGGCACAACTCGATCCGCTGGCGCGTCAATTCCTGTGGGCCCACGGGCTCGATTTCGATCACGGCACCGGCCACGGGGTGGGCGCAGGCCTCTCGGTCCACGAGGGGCCGGCGCGAATCTCCAAGCTCGGCCATGTGCCGCTGAAGGCCGGCATGATCCTCTCGAACGAGCCGGGCTATTATAAATCCAATGCCTACGGCATCCGGCTGGAAAATCTCATCCTGGTGGAACCGCGCCATCCCGAAGGCGGAGAGCGACCGAGCCTGGGGTTCGAGACGCTCACCCTCGCGCCGTTTGAAAAGCGACTGATGGCGCTGGAATTGCTCACGAAAACCGAGATCGAGTGGATCAATTCCTACCACGCCGAGGTTGCCGTTCGGGTGGGGCCGCTGCTGGAGGCGGAGACCTGCGCCTGGCTGCTACGCGCCACGGCCCCCATCGCCCAGACTGCGCCCGACGCTTTATAGTCGTCGCCTGCGTCTTAACGGGAACCTTCCGCGAAATCAGGCGTTGTCAAGGCACTCAGAGGCCGGGAGACCACAACGCCATGTCCACAATTCTGCTCGTCATCTTAGTTTTGCTTCTGGTCGGCGCGCTGCCGACTTGGGGATACAGCCGCAGCTGGGGTTATGGCCCTGGCGGAATCGTGGGCGTCCTCCTCATCATCGTGGTTGTGCTGGCGCTCACAGGGCGGATCTGACCTGCGCAGGCAATGACCTGCGCGAACCTTCGTAGGCAAGAGCGGCGGCACCCTGCGGGTGCCGCCGCGCTGCCATTGCGATGTTTGCGCCCCGCGGGGGGGCGCTACGCGTAAAGTTCGATCGCTTTTCCCACCTTCTCGATCAATTCCCCGATCTGATCTTCGGAGATGATCAGCGGCGGCGTTAGCGCAATGGTATCGCCGCTGGCGCGCACCATGATTCCGAGATCATGGAACGCCCCATCCAGGGTGGAATAGCCCCGCAGGCCGGGCTGGCCGTCGCGCGGCGCAAGGTCGATGCCGGCGGTGATGCCCACGGTGCGGATATCCAGCACGCCCGGCTTGTCCTTCAGGCTCATCACCGCATCGGCCCACATCGGCTCCAGCTTGCGGGCGCGCGCGAAGGTGTCTTCCGCGGCATAGAGGTCCAGCGTCGCGAGCGCCGCGGCGCAGGCGAGCGGATGGGCCGAATAGGTATAGCCGTGGAACAGCTCGATCACATGCTCGGGCCCGCGCATGAAGGCATCGTGGATGCCGGCCCGCGCCAGCACGCCGCCCATGGGCACGGCGCCGGCGGTCACGCCCTTCGCGAAGGTGATGAGATCGGGAACGACGCCATAGCGCTCGGCGGCAAAGGCATAGCCGAGGCGGCCGAAGCCGGTGATGACCTCATCGAAGATCAGCAGGATGCCATACTTGTCGCAGATCTCGCGCAGGCGCTTGAGATAGCCTTTCGGCGAGGGGACCACGCCGGTGGAGCCGGCCATGGGCTCCACGATCACCGCCGCAATGGTGGAGGCGTCGTGCAGGCCCACCAGGCGCTCCAGCTCGTCGGCGAAATGGGCGCCATATTCCGGCTCGCCCTTGGTAAAGGCCTGGTGCTGGCGGTCATAAGTGGTCGGCAGATGGTCCACGCCGGCGAGCAGGGAGCCGAACATCTTGCGGTTCGGCACGATGCCGCCGACACTGATGCCGCCGAAGCCGACCCCGTGATAGCCGCGCTCGCGGCCGATCAGGCGGGTACGGGAGCCCTGGCCGATCACATTCTGGTAAGCCAGCGCGATCTTCAGGGCCGTATCCACAGCTTCCGAGCCGGAATTGCAGAAGAACACATGGTCCAGATCGCCGGGCGCAAGGGCGGCGATACGGCTCGCGACCTTGAAGGCATTGGGGTGGCCGTATTGGAAGGTCGGGGCGAAATCCAACTCGCTCGCGGAATTGCGGATTGCCTCCACCACCGGCGCCCGGTTATGGCCAGGATTGGTGCACCACAGGCCTGCGACACCGTCGAGGATCGCGCGGCCTTCGGGCGTGTAATAGTGCATATCCTTGGCGCGGGCGATCAGACGCGGGCGCTTCTTGAAAGAGCGGTTCGCGGTGAAGGGCATCCAGAATGCGTCCAGATCATTCGGCGCCGCGTCGCCCGTTGCTCGAACCGCGATCTCGTCCAGTGCCATCATCCCTCTCCTCATCGCCCAACCGGCGCGTGACGGCCTCACATTTGCCGCCTGTGCGGGGAAGCTATCAGCGGCCGCGCAGGGAGGGAACCGCCGAGGTCGCAACGCTGCCTCTTGCGCCATGCGCCCGACTGGCACAAAAGAGGGCCGTGACGATGGGTCATTTTCAATCGGGGCCGGTCGCTGATGCGCGCTACGGCAGTTTGGCACGGGGCGCGGATACAGTGAACGCGCGCCGAGGCCGCGTCATGACTGAAATGGGGACCGGATCGGCGCCTCAGGCCGCCGCCCGGGCCGGCGCGCGCTCGTGACCGCCCCCGAGACCGATCCGAGGCCGGATGCCGACCCAATGACGGACGAAACCGCCCTGCCGGGCGACGATGTGCAGGACCCGGCGGAACTCGCGGCCCTCCCCTCCGCGCAGGATGTGCAGGCCGACAAGGCCCGCGCGGCGCTCGCGCGCGTCCTCGCCTCCGATGAATTCGTCTCCTCGCCCCGCCTCGCGGATTTCCTGCGCTTCGTGGTGGAAGCGACGCTCGGCGGACGCGCGGATGCCATCAAGGGCTATACCATAGCGGTCGAGGCGCTTGGGCGCCCGACCACCTTCGACCCTCAGACCGACCCCATCGTGCGCGTCGAGGCGACCCGCCTGCGCCGCGCGCTGGAGCGCTATTATACCTCGGCCGGCCCCGAGGAGACGCTGGAAATCGTCATCCCGAAGGGCGTCTACGTGCCGCGCTTCGTGCCGCGCGGCGCCGGCGAGGCGGCAGGTCAGGCCGCCACGGGCGATGGCGAGGGACCGGCCTATCCGCTGCCCGGCGCCCGCGCGCCTGCGCCGCTCGCCCGTGCACGCGGGCGCTTGGCCTGGGTCGCCGTGGGGCTGGTGGCCGCCGCAGCCTTGGTGTGGGGCACGCTGCAACTCACAGATTCCAACCGCTCAAGCCCCATCGCCACCCTGCTGGGGCTTGAAAGCGCCAATTCGGCAAGCGAAATCGCCGATCGCATGGGCATGCCGCAATTGGAGGTGCGCCCGTTCGAGATCGCCGGCCCCACGGGCTTCGGCGCGAGCGAGGTGCACGCATTCGAGGTGCGGTTGCGCGACGCCATGGCGCGCTTCGACTTCGTGGACGTCATGTCGGCCGGGGAAGAAGGCTCCGCGCGCCAGTGCCGCGGCAATCCGCCACGCTCGGTGTTTTCCCTGACCGGCCTTGCCGAAGCGCACGAGGGCGGCACCTTCTCGCTGCTGGTGCGCCTCGCGGACCGGTGCGGGGGCACCATCATCTGGTCCACCGCGTTCGAGGACCTTCGGCGCGGCGCCGAGCTTCCCGCCTCCGAATACCGCGTCGTGCGCGACATCGCCTCGGCGGTGATGCAATCCTACGGCGTGCTGCCCACCCGCGCCCGCGCCCAGGCACGCGCGGATGCGCCGGGCTCGGGCTTCGGCTGCATCGCCCAGAGCTTCGCCGTCATGCGCAGCGAGGACAGCACCACCGCCGCCCAGGCGCGCAATTGTCTCGACCAATGGGTGACGCGCGACAACGGCTTCGGCACCCTACACGCGGTCCGCGCCATGCTGCTGCTGGACGAGGCGCAGCGTTCCTCCGACCGGCCGCTGGACCCAGCCATGCTGGACGAAATGCAGCGGGAAGCGGAACTGGCCACCGACCTTTCCCCGAACAGCGCCTATTCCGCCAAGGTGCTGGCGAGCGTCGAATTCTTCCGGGGCGAGCGGGACGCCGCCTTGGCGGCCGCGGACCGGGCGCTGGCGCTCAACCCGCTCGACTATGACGTTGCGGCCACCGTCGGCACCATCATGATCGGCCTCGGCAAGCCCGAGCAGGGCGAAGCGGTGCTGACCTTCGCGCGCGGCCACGGCGCCGCACGCGCGCCGATTCAGGACGTCTATCTCGCCATCGCGGCCTTCCTGCGCGAGGACGATATCGCGGCGAACGGCCTGCTGCCCACCTTGCAGGCTCATCCCTCCGCCCAGGGCCGCATCGCGCTGGCGCTGATCCTGCACGCGCTGGGACGGCAGGAGGAGGAACGCGGCGTGGTGGCCCTGCTCGCGCGCGATACGCCCGGCGGCCCGGCCGGCGTCTCGCGTCTGGTGCACCACCTGCTGCCGCTCTCGGACTCCTACGCCCGCGTCATGGGCGCGCTTGAGGCCGCCGGCCTGCCCCAATTCGCCGACGCCTCGCGCGGCTGAGCGGGCCGGGCGCCCGTGGAGAGCGTCCAGATCCCGGACTCTTCCCCCTCGAACTTCTCCTCCTCGAATTCCGCCACCCCGCCCCTCCGCCGCACGCGGGAGAGGGAGCAACGGTGATAAGGGCAGATGGTCGGTGCGACGAGCTTCAAAGCCCTCTCCCGCTTGCGGAGGAGGGTTGGGAGGGGAAGCCCCAAGGGCGATCAGAGAATATAGCGGCTCAGGTCGGCGTTCTTCGCCAGGTCCTCCACCCGCGCGCGCACATAGGCAGCATCGATCACGATGGTCTCGCCGGAGCGGTCGGGCGCGGTGAAGGAGAGATCGTCCAGAACCCGCTCGATCACCGTCTGCAGGCGGCGGGCGCCAATGTTCTCGACCGTGGAATTCACCTCCACGGCCACGTCGGCGATCGCCTCCACGGCGTCGAGCGTGATGTCGAGCGTGACCCCCTCCGTGCCCATGAGCGCCACCGACTGCTTGACGAGGCTCGCCTCGGTCTCGGTGAGGATGCGCACGAAATCCGAGCGCGTCAGCGCCTCCAGCTCCACCCGGATCGGCAGGCGGCCCTGGAGTTCCGGCAACAGGTCGGACGGCTTGGACACGTGGAACGCGCCGGAGGCGATGAACAGGATGTGGTCGGTCTTCACCGGCCCATGCTTGGTGGAGACGGTGGTGCCCTCGATCAGCGGCAGCAGATCGCGCTGCACGCCCTCGCGCGAGACATCGGCGCCGGAGCGGCCTTCCTTACCGGCGATCTTATCGATCTCGTCGAGGAACACGATGCCGTTGTTCTCCACCGCATAGATGGCTTCCACCGTGATCGCGTCCTGGTCGATCAGCTTGTCGGCCTCCTCGGTGACGAGCAAAGGATGGGCATCCCGCACCAGCACGCGGCGCGCCCGGGTGCGTCCGCCGCCGAGCGCCTTGCCCAGCATGTCGCCGAGCGAGACCGAGCCCATCTGCGCGCCGGGCATGCCGGGAATCTCGAACATGGAAAGGCCCTGGGCGCCGGCCTGGACCTCGATCTCCACTTCCTTGTCGTCGAGTTCGCCCGCCCGCAGCTTCTTGCGGAAGCTCTCGCGGGTGGCGGCGGAGGAGCCCTGCCCCACCAGCGCATCGAGCACCCGCTCCTCGGCGGCGAGATGGGCGCGCGCCTGCACGTCCTTGCGCTTCACGTCGCGCACCAGGCCGATGCCGACTTCCACGAGGTCGCGGATGATCTGCTCCACGTCGCGGCCCACATAGCCGACCTCGGTGAACTTGGTCGCCTCCACCTTCAGGAACGGCGCGCCCGCCAGCCGCGCGAGGCGGCGGGAAATTTCGGTCTTGCCGACACCGGTGGGGCCGATCATGAGGATGTTCTTGGGCAGAACCTCCTCGCGCATATGCCCTTCCAATTGCTGGCGCCGCCAGCGATTGCGCAGCGCGATGGCGACCGCGCGCTTGGCCTTGGTCTGGCCGACGATGTGGCGGTCCAGCTCGGACACGATCTCGCGGGGGGAAAAATCGCTCATGATTTCGGAGGTCTCTTGATGTTCGGCGGCGTCGCGCGGCGGTGTCAGGAGCCGACGGTCTCAACGATGATGTTGTGATTGGTATAGACGCAGATGTCGGCCGCGATCTCGATGGCGCGGCGCACGATCACTTCCGGATCCTCTTCCCGGTCCAGCAGCGCGCGGGCCGCGGCGAGCGCGAACGAGCCGCCCGAGCCGATGCCCGCGACGCCGGCTTCCGGCTCCAGCACGTCGCCGGTGCCGGTGAGGACGAGGGAAATCTGCGCGTCCGCGACGATCATCATCGCCTCCAGCCGGCGCAGGTAGCGATCGGTGCGCCAGTCCTTCGCCAGCTCGACGGCGGCGCGCTGGAGCTGGCCGGGATATTGCTCGAGCTTGGCTTCCAGGCGCTCGAACAGGGTAAACGCGTCGGCGGTCGCCCCGGCAAACCCGCCGATGACATCGCCCTTCCCGAGCCGGCGCACCTTACGCGCGTTGGATTTCAGCACCGTCTGGCCGAGCGTCACCTGCCCGTCTCCGGCGATAGCGACCTTGTTGCCCTTGCGGACGGAGACGATGGTGGTGCCGTAAATGGTATCTGGGGAATGCATGAGGGGCTCCGGTGACGCGCCTTACTTATGGAGTTCCCGCGCAAGCGCAACTCTCACGCCCGCGCTCTCTCGGCGGCAGGCGTTAGGACGACCACCGCGGCCGGGCCTTTAGCGCCTCCAAATACGCGCAACGCCACGCGAACGCGCCTTCACCTGAGCCACCGCCTCTTCGTGCGCCCGCGCTGCCGCTGCCGCCGCCGCTTCGCGCAGAGCGGTTACTTCACGGTCCAGCGTTTCATACTCGTTCTGCAGAGCCGCGTAACGCGTTTCGGCATCCTGGAGCCGGGCGGCGGCCGCTTCGCCATGGGCGGACAGCGTGCCGACTGTTTCGCGCAAACCGGCGGCGTCTGCGGAAAGCGCCGCGTACGCGTCCCGCAATTCCCCATGCCGCGCCTCAAGCTCCTTCACCCGCGTGTCCGCCGCCTGCCCCGCGGCCGACAGCGCGGAGATCGTCTCGCGCAGGCTGGCCGCCTCGCTGGTCAGCGCCTGGTGCGTGGCGCAAAGGTCCTCATGGCGGCCTTCGAGATCTTTGAGCTGCGTCGCCAACGTCTCACGCTCGGCCTGCCACTCGGCCGCTTGCTCGGCGGTCTTTGCCACATGCGACAGATGATGCCGGCGCAGCGCTCCGGCATAGAAATCGTTGCGCTCCCATTCGCGCAACAAAGCGTCCTTCATCTCTTCGATCCCGGCGACCGCGGCTGTCGTGTGCACCGTCGCTGCGATCAGCTTCAGGAACTGCTCGATGGTGTCGACCATGGCGCTGTTGGAGCGGCAAGCGACCAGCGACAGCTCGAAATGCGGCCGGCAATCGCTCAGGTCGATCGGAGCCCCGATCCATTCGCCCACCTGCCGCTCCGCCTCGGTCCGTATCGTCGCATCGGCCGCCAGCGCATCCACATCGAGAACCAGGTCGGCATTTTCCAGCGCGTGCGCATAAAGATAGAGGTGAAACAGCACGAAGGTCAGAAACGTTTGCTCGTCGTCCGCCGCGCGCCTGCGTTTCGCGAAGAATTCGTCGAGATGCCGTACGAAAGGATCGCCCTGGGATCCCGCCATGGCCCATTCCGTGGTCCAGATGAAATACTGGTTTCCAAGCACCCATTGCTTGGAATAGGAGGCCCATTGGTGAAAGAGGTTGCGGTGGAGGAAGATCGTGCGCCCGGGAAATGCTTGCTTGAACGCCTGCAGGCGCCCGAGCGTGCTGGTGTCGGTCAACACCGGAACCTTGCCGCAGGCATGCGCATTCGCGATCAGGCTTGCGACATATTCGGTTTCCGCCGCGCTGAGCGCACCGCCCATTCCATCGTCCGGCATGAAACGCGCGAACGGCATCGAGCGATCATAAAGCGGCAGCCCCTGCTCTTTCGTCAGCAGAGGAAGAAATTCGAGGAAATACGGCGCCACCGAGGGATGGCCGGAAGCCCAGCTGTCCGCATGCTGCGCTTCGATCGTTTCGCATGTCAGCTTGGCAAGCGCCTCGTTGAAAATCTCGCAATAGGCGAGAACCGTGGGCTTGGCGCGGAGCTTCGACCAGAACCAGGTGCTGGAAGTCCGGTAGCTGGAATGAACGAACAGCGGCGGCTCGCCCGATCCGACTTGGCTTCCTATCCCCTTGAGCGGCACCCTCGACCTCGCTTTTCCCAGACACGTGCGGCGGCACACACCGTACCAGGGAACCGTGCCGCAACCGAAAGATCAAGTCTCCACTTTTGAACAATTGGTGATTGCGCACAAGGGCGTGATGCGCAGCGCTGGTACCACGGCAAGCAGCACCAGGACGCCGCCCATGGCGAGGAACAGAGCGGCCGGAAGGATCGCCAGCAGACCCGTCAACAGGCCGGAGACGAAGACGCACAGCGCCACGCTGGCGGCGGACAGTCCCATCACCCAGCCGCGCTCGGTCTCGTCCACCGCGCCCGACATGGCGGACAGCAGCGAGACATAGGAAAACACGTTGGCGATGCAGATCAGAACCGCGAGCGCCACCTGGCCCGCCGCGCCCACCGGCAGCGCGGTGAACAGCAACAGGCCGCCACACGTCACTTCCCCGAAGATCGCGATGCGGCGCTCGTCCTTCAGCCATTTCGACACCGGCGCATAACATACAGCCGAGCCGAGCATGAAGCCGATGCCCATCCCCACCGAGAACAGGCCAATCTGCGCCGTGGTGAAGCCGTGGTCGCGCTGCATCACCACCAGGATGAAGGTGTAGTAAACAAGGAAACCCAGCTGGAACAGGAAGAAGGAGACCAGCGCCGGCACCACCTGCGGGCGCTCTCCCAGCCGCGCGAACAACAGGAACGGCTGGCGCCAGTCGAAGTGAAAGGCGCGGCGGCGCGTCTCCTCCCCAAAGCGCGAGCGCGCCAGCATCACCGTATTCAAAGCGCACAGCACCAGCGCCACCGCGAGCGGCAGGCGAAAATCATAATGGCCAAGCACGCCGCCGATGGCGGGGCCGGCCATGAGGCCTACCGTGTTCACCACGGTGACCTGCGCCATGGCATCGCCGCGCGCCTCGGGGGCAACCGCGTCCACCATGCTGGCCTGGGCGATGGGCGCCGTGCCGGACATGAGGCCCGCCACGATGCGCCCGGCGAAAAACAGCCACACATGGCCGAGTTCCAGCGACAGCCACATCAGCCCATAGCCGGCCGCGAGGCCCGCCATGCACACCGCGAGGGTGCGCCGGCGCCCGAGCGCATCGGAGAGATCGCCCAGCAGCGAGCATCCGAAGAAGGCGCCGATGGGAAACAGCGCGAACGCAAGCGACATCATCAGGTCGCGGTTGGCGACGGTGACCTGCCCGCCGAAAGCCGGCCCGTCGAACAGGCCGACGATCAGCGGATACATCAGGCCGAACGAGAAGATATCCAGGAACACGGCGAGAAACAGCGCGCCATGGCTGCGGAACAAAGAGATCTGCATGAGGCGTCCTTGTGGGGGCGGAGCCCGCAAGCGGGGCAGACACGCGGCGGGCACGGGCACCGCGGCGCAGCTCTCTGAAAAACGGCTAGAGCAGGAAACGCAGCACCGCGGCCGCGAACACGCCGGGGGCCTCGACCATGGGGCAATGACCCACCGCCGGGATTTCCTCCAGCACCCCGCCGGGAATCGCCCCCGCCAGCTCCTGCGCCAAGGCCGGCGCGAAGATGCGATCATCGGCGCTGTACAGCACCAGCGTCGGCGCCCGGATCGCGCCGAGCCGCTCCAGGGTCTGCGCACCCGCCGCCGCATCCGCCTGGCGGGCGAAGGCATCCGCCTCCTGCAGCGGCCCGGCGGACAGCGCCTGCCGCGCGATCGCCTCAAGCGGGACGGTATCGATGGTGGCCCGGCCGAGGGTAAAGGTGGCGAGCGCCGAGACATAGGTGACGGGATCGGCGATCTCGCTCCGCAGGCGCTTCAGCAGCCACATCACCTCGCGCGTATAAGGCGTGTTGCGGGCAAAGCTATTGGCGAGCACCAGCCGGTCCACCCGCTCGGGCGCGAGCAGTGCCAGTTCCTGCGCGATCACCCCGCCGAGCGAATGGCCCAGCACATGGGCCCGCTCGACACCCGCCGCCTCCATCACCGCCAAGGCGTCACGCGCCATGTCCGCCACGCCATAGGCGCCGGTGGCACGCGCGCTCGCGCCGATGTCGCGATTGTCGAACGCGAGGGTCCGCACGCCACCGAGCAGCGGGCGCGCGAGGGACCAGAACACGCGATCGGCCGAAAGCCCGCCGATCATCAGCAGCGGCGGCCCCTCGCCCACGACATCATAGGCGAGCGAGAGCCCCTCACGGGTGGCGAAGCGGGTCATGATGCGCCTGTCGGCCAGAGGACGGGATCAAGGACAAATGGAAACCGTGGCGCGCGCAGCGTCAAGCGAGCGGCAGGCGCGCCGGCGGCTAATTCACGGTGTGCAGCAGCCAGATGATCCAGCCCACCTCATTGACGAGGCTGAGGCAGAGGAACACCGCCTGAAACCGGCTGTTGTCATAAAACATGGCGACAATGCTGAACAACACCAGAAGCCCCGTGCTGACGCTATAGGGCCAGCCGAGGGTCAGGAAATAAACCGGCCCTTTCACCCAGCTGTCGATCTGGTCGAGCACCTGCGAGAGCGCAAAAAAGCCGAAGAACCATTTGCGCTTTGCGGCAAAATAGGCCCGATAGCTGTGGTACTCGCCGAGATGCTCCGGAAACAGCAGCACGCACATGAAATAGAAGACGCTGCAATAGGTGAGCAGGAACAGATACAGCTCAAACGTCCAGTGCGAGACGTTGACGAGGCGGAATTCCCACCACCAGAACATCAGCGCGTTGAGCAGCACCATCACCGCCCACCCCATATGCAGGGGCGCGATCTCATTCACCGAGGGATGCTGGACGAACTTGGCGAAACCGCCCAGCAGGCGGGTGAGGCTGAGGCCGAGGATCATGCCCATGACGATCCGCACATGGAAATAAAGCTGCGGGTCATGATCTGCGACCACGGGTATCTCCGCGAGGATTTGAGCGTTCCAGAGGAATCGGTAGAGGAGTGACGAACCCCCAGCTTATAGCGGGCGCCAGACCACAAGACGACGACGAGTTGCGGGGGGCGGGCGGGTTTTACCTATGCCCCTGCGGCAGCGCACGACGCGGAAATCAATGGCGGGCCACGCGGGGGTCTGGGTCGCCCGCCCGTTCCCTCTCGCCAATACAGAAGGGCCGCCGGCCCTGTCACACCATCGCCATATGGCATTGCAGCACCTTACCTGCTAGAAGGCGCGGCCTTGGAGGAGTTCCATGCGTCAGGCCGAGATCGTTCGCGAAACGAAGGAAACGAAGGTGCGCCTTTCCGTCGATCTGGACGGAACGGGCAAGGCCGCCATTGCAACCGGCATCGGGTTTCTGGACCACATGCTGGACTTGCTCGCGCGTCACGCCCGTTTCGACCTCGACATCAAGGCCGACGGCGACCTGCACGTGGACTTCCACCACACCACCGAGGACGTCGGCATCGTGCTCGGCCAGGCGGTGAAGCGCGCGCTCGGCGACATGCGCGGCATCACCCGCTATGCCGACCTGCACCTGCCCATGGACGAGACGCTGACCCGCGTCGCGCTCGACATTTCCGGCCGGCCCTTCCTGGTGTTCCGCACCAGCTTCTCCGCGCCGAAGATTGGGGAATTCGACACCGAGCTGGTGCGCGAGTTCTTCCAGGCGTTCGCCTCCAATGCCGGCGTGACGCTGCATGTGGAAACTCTGTATGGCGACAACAATCACCATATAGCGGAGAGCTGCTTCAAGGGGCTGGCCCGCGCGCTGCGCGCGGCGGCGGCCATCGATCCGGCGGCAGCAGGGGAAATTCCTTCCACCAAGGGTGCGCTGGGCACCTGAGGCGGGCGACGGAGCACGCAACATGGCCATCTGGACCGTCCTGACCAAGGAAACGGCCGGCGACACCGCGCTCGCGGCGGCCGACCGGGTGGTGTTCGTGCGGGAGAAATTCTCCTGGACGGCCCTCCTCTTCGCGCCGCTCGTGCTGCTGGGCCACCGGCTCTGGCTCGCGTTCGGCGCCTATGTCCTCGCCTCCCTGGTGATCGGCCTTGCCGAAGTGCTGTTGCGCCTGCCGGAAGATGTCAGCTTCGTGCTGGGCGTCGGATTGCACGTTTTGATTGCGCTCCAGCTTGCCGACATGCGGATCTGGAAGCTGCGGCGCATCGGCTATCTGGAGGCCGGCACCGTGGTCGCCCGCGACCGCGACGAGGCCGAGCGGCGCTTCTTCACCACTTGGACGCCGCCACGCCCGCCCGTGCTGCAGGGCCCGACGATCCGGCCGCAGGCCGCCCATGCCGCGCCGGGCTTCGGCGCCCCCATCATCGGTTCGTTCCCGGAGCCGCGCGCATCATGAATGTGGCCATCGTCGATTACGGCTCGGGCAATCTGCACTCCGCCGCCAAGGCGCTGGAGCGCGCCGCCAACGGCCTCGGCGCAGAGGTGATCGTCACCAGCGATCCCGAGATCGTGCGTACGGCGGACCGCGTGGTGCTGCCGGGCGTCGGCGCCTTCGCCGATTGCCGGCGTGGGCTCGACGCGGTGGACGGCATGGTGGCGGCGATGGAAGAGGCGGTGCACACACGCGGACGGCCGTTCCTCGGCATCTGCGTGGGCCTGCAATTGCTGGCCGAGCGCGGGCTGGAGCACGGCGTCACCGCCGGCCTCGGCTGGATCAAGGGCGAGGTGGACCGCATCGCCCCTTCCGATCCGACGCTGAAAATCCCGCACATGGGCTGGAACACCCTCACCCTGGCTCGGCCCCATCCCCTGTTCGAGGGCATTCCCACCGGGGAAAAGGGGCTGCACGCTTATTTCGTCCATTCCTACCAGTTCGTCCTCGCCGACCCCGCCGATCTCGTTGCCACCACCGACTACGGCGGCACGATCACGGCGGCGGTGGCAAAGGACAACGTGGCGGGAACCCAATTCCACCCCGAAAAGAGCCAGACCCTTGGTCTCGCCCTGCTCGGCAATTTCCTGAAGTGGCGCCCGTGATCCTGTTTCCTGCCATCGACCTGAAGGACGGCCTCGCCGTGCGCCTCGAGCAAGGCGACATGGACCGTGCGACCGTGTTCAGCCGCGATCCCGCCGCCCAGGCCGCCGAGTTCGAGACGCTCGGCTTCCGCTATCTCCATCTGGTGGACCTCAACGGCGCGTTCGCCGGCCATCCCGTCAATGCGGCGGCGGTCGACCGGATCCTCGAGACGGTTTCGATCCCGGTGCAGCTCGGCGGCGGCATCCGCGATCATGCGACCATCGAAGCCTGGCTGGAGAAGGGAGTCACCCGCGTCATCCTCGGCACCGCCGCCGTGCGCGACCCGGACCTGGTGAAGGAAGCAGCGAAAGCCCATCCCGGCCGCGTGGCCGTGGGGCTCGACGCGCGCGACGGCCGCGTCGCGGTCCAGGGCTGGGCGGAAAGCTCCGACGTGTCGGTGGAAGACATCGCCCGCCGGTTCGAGGATGCCGGGGTTGCCGCCATCATCTTCACGGACATCGCCCGCGACGGCCTGATGAAGGGGCTCAACCTCGACGCCACCATCGCGCTGGCGGACGTGGTGAACATTCCGGTCATCGCCTCCGGCGGCCTCGGCTCGCTGAGCGATGTCGAAGCGCTGCTGGAGCCGCGGGCGAAGAAGCTCGCCGGGGCCATTTCCGGCCGTGCGCTCTATGATGGGCGGCTCGACGCGCGCGAGGCGCTTCAGCTCATGGCAGGGCATTGAAGCCTGTCGGTGCCGCTACGGTAGCTCGAAAATTGCGGGTGCGATGCACCATTTTGCCCGCAAAAGATGACATCAAGTTTGAATTCGGCCATAGGTTTGCGCCGCACGCTCGAGTTGTTCCACCATGCTCAAAGTCCGCGTCATACCTTGCCTGGACGTGAAGGACGGCCGCGTCGTCAAAGGCGTTCAGTTCGTCGATCTGCGCGATGCCGGCGATCCGGTGGAGGCTGCGCGCGCCTATGACGCCGCCGGCGCGGACGAGCTGACCTTCCTGGACATCACCGCCAGCCACGAGGATCGCGGCACCATTCTCGATGTGGTGCGCCGGACCGCCGAGCAATGCTTCATGCCGCTGACCGTCGGCGGCGGCGTGCGCACCGTGGACGATGTGCGCACCCTGCTGCATGCCGGGGCCGACAAGGTTTCCATCAACACCGCCGCCGTGAACCGTCGCGCCTTCGTGGGCGAAGCGGCGGAGAAATTCGGCGAGCAGTGCATTGTCGTGGCCATCGACGCCAAGAAGGTGAGCGCCCCCGGCGAGGCCAACCGCTGGGAGATCTTCACCCATGGTGGGCGCAAGCCCACCGGGCTCGATGCCATCCAATATGCCCGTGAGGTGGTGGACCTCGGCGCGGGCGAGATCCTGCTCACCTCCATGGATCGCGACGGCACCGGCATCGGCTTCGATGTCGCGCTGACGCGCGCGGTCTCGGATGCGGTGCATGTGCCGGTCATCGCCTCGGGCGGCGTCGGCGCGCTCGATCACCTGGTGGAGGGCGTCCGCGACGGCGGGGCCGCGGCCGTGCTCGCCGCTTCCATCTTCCATTTCGGCACCTTCAGCGTGGGCGAGGCCAAGGCCCATCTGGCGCAAGCCGGCCTTCCGGTCCGTCTCGATGCGTGAGGCGGCCGGCGTTGCACTGGACACGACAATGACTGACGCCCGCGTGACCCTTGCCGATTTGGAGCAGATTGTGGCCACCCGCGCCGCCGCGACGGCGGAGGCCTCCTACACCCGTTCCCTGCTCGACAGGGGGGTCGCCAAATGCGCCCAGAAGCTGGGCGAGGAAGCGGTGGAAACGGTGATCGCCGCCCTTTCCGAACCGCCGGCCGCCCTCGTCGCGGAAACCGCCGATCTGCTTTACCATCTCGCCGTCCTTCTCCACGCACGGGGCGTTCCGCTCGATGACGTCCACGCCGAACTCGCCCGACGCACCGCTCGATCCGGTCACGACGAAAAGGCCGCGCGACCCCGCGGCTGACGTTTCGACGGCAAGGAGACGCCAGTTGGACCAGCAGGTCGATCCCGGCCTTTCGCCCTATCGCACCTTCTCCCGCGAGGAATGGGCGGTGTTGCGCCAGGACACGCCCATGCCGCTTCGGCAGGAGGAGATCGTCCGTCTCCAGGGCCTGAACGACCGCCTGTCCATCAGCGAGGTGGAGGAGATCTATCTGCCGCTCTCGCGCCTGCTCTCGCTCTATGTGGGTGCGACGCAGAAGCTGTTTCGCGCCATGAGCCACTTCCTGGACCACGGGAACAATGGCGACGGCAAGATGCCATACATCATCGGCGTCGCCGGCTCGGTGGCGGTGGGCAAATCCACCACCGCGCGCGTGCTCCAGGCCCTGCTTGCCCGCTGGCCCAACACTCCCAAGGTGGACCTCGTGACCACCGACGGCTTCCTGCTGCCCAATGCGGTGCTGGAGCGCGAGGGGCTGATGGAAAAGAAGGGCTTTCCGGAAAGCTACGACCTGCCGCTGCTGCTGCGCTTCCTCACCGACATCAAGGCCGGCCGCCGGCCCGTGCGCGCGCCGCTCTACAGCCATTTCTTCTACGACGTGATGCCCGACCAGCGGGTGGAAGTGGACCGCCCGGACATCCTCATCGTCGAGGGGCTGAACGTGCTCCAGACCGGGCGCCTGCCGCGCGACGGCAAGGAGATCCCGTTCGTTTCCGACTTCTTCGACTTCTCCGTCTATATCGACGCGGACGAGGACATTCTCCAGCAATGGTACGTGCAGCGCTTCATGCGCCTGCGGTCCACGGCGTTCATGGACCCCATGTCCTATTTCCATCGCTATTCCAAGCTCACGGAGGAGGAGGCCAAGGCGACCGCCCTCTCCATCTGGCAGCGCATCAACCTGCCGAACCTGCAGGAAAACATCCTGCCCACCCGCCAGCGCGCCGACCTGATCCTGCGCAAGGCGGGCGACCACGAGATCGCCGAAGTCAGCCTGCGCAAACTCTAGGGCGGCGGCGCGGCTGTGCGGGTGCCGTGACGGGCATCCACAACCCCCGCTACCAACATACCCTTGAGTAAATTCACGAAAAGGTGACCGAAATCCCCCCGCCTCGTCTATTGCGATGCACAATCCGACATTTCCGGCGCAAAATTCAATCGTTTCAAAGAAACGTCGAAAGCCCGTATTTCGCCTCCCCCAGCGTCACGTATTCAAGGCCGGCCAACTGTTGCCGGAACCACCCCTCCCCTCACCCAGCGGCATGCTGCGGCGCGGCATTTACACCTTCCTGATCGGCCCTAGCATCCGAGAAAATCAAATTGGGAGGAAGTGAATGCTCGAGTCCAAGGGCACTGCGCGCCTGAGGCGCACCCAGACCCTCACGCTGGTCCTGCTGGTGACCGCCGGGGTCGTGAATTACGTGGACCGCGCCACGCTCGCGGTGGCCAATCCGCTGATCCGCGAGGAACTACACTTTTCCATCGGCGAAATGGGCCTGCTGCTCTCCGCCTTTCTGTGGGCTTATGCCTTCTCCCAATTGCCGGCCGGCGCTTTGATCGACCGCTTCGGGCCGCGCCTTTCACTCACCGTCGGCCTCACCTGCTGGTCGCTCGGGCAGATGCTCGGCGGGCTTGTGCAGAATTTCTGGCAGTTTGCCGGCGCCCGCTTCATCCTCGGCATGGGCGAGGCGCCGCATTTCCCCACCTGCGCCCGCATCTCGCGCGACTGGTTCAACATCCGCCAGCGCGGCACCGCAACCGGCATCTGGAACAGCGCCTCCTCGCTCGGCACCGCCATCGCGGTGCCGCTGCTCACGCTTTTGATGCTGAGCTTCGGCTGGCGCTGGATGTTCGTCGCCATGGGCCTCGCCGGCCTCGCGCTGGCACTGGTCTATTTCCTCGTCTTCCGCAATCCCGAGCAGGCGAACCTGACGGCCGAGGAAAGGGCCTTCCTCAAGGAGGGCGATCCCCTCGACGCGCCCGCGCGCGTCACCTGGGCCGATTGGAAGCGCCTGTTCGCCTACAAGACCACCTGGGGCATGATCGCCGGCTATTTCGGCTGCATCTATGTGACCTGGCTCTACACCGCCTGGCTGCCGGGCTATCTGGAGATCGAGCGGCACTTCACCATCTCGAAGACCGGCTGGGTCGCCACCATCCCGTTTGCCTTTGGCGTGCTCGGCGCGGTCTCGGGCGGGCGCATCGTCGATGTGCTGGCGCGGCGCGGCGTCGATCCCATGATGGCCCGCAAATATCCCATGGCCGGCGCCCTGGTGCTCACCGCTCTGTTCACGCTGATCGCGGCAGAAGCACCGAGCGACGTGCTGGCGATCGCCTGCATCTCCGCCTCGCTGTTCCTGGTCTATTCCTGCTCCTCGTCCGCCTGGGCCATGGCGTCGGTGGCCGCGCCGGCCAATTGCACCGCCTCCATCGGCTCGGTGCAGAACTTCGGCGGCTATATCGGCGGCGCGCTCGCGCCGACCGTCACGGGCTTCATCGTCCAGTCCACCGGCACTTTCACCCCGGCGCTGATCACCGGCTCGGTGGTGGCCCTGGCGGCGGCCATCATCTACTGGATCCTGGTGCGGCGGCCGATCCCGGCGCTGTCCCTCGGCCTCACCGGCAAGGCCGCAATACTTGCGGGCACGCCCGCCGAGTGACCGCCGCCGGGGTGGCAACAACCATCCCGCCCACCAACAAAAAGGCCCGGCATTGCCGGGCCTTTCTCGTTTTATCGCTCTTGGAGCGGATCACGCCCCGAGCAGCTCACTCGCCGAGGCTGGGCTCCACATCGCTGGGCGCCTGGGTGGCGGCTTCCTCGGCCCGCTCGGCACGCGAGCGATAGCGGCGGCGGCGGCGGAAGGGAGCGGCCTCTTCATCCGTGCCGGCAGGCGCCTCGGAAGATGCGGTGCCTTCGGCCGCGGGGGATGCATCCGCGGGCGCGGCCTCGGCACTCGCCACCGGGGCAGGTTCCGCGGCAGGCGCGGGGGATGCGGCGGGCGCCGGCTTCGCAGCGGGGGGCGCTTCCTCGAACGGCAGTTCGGCAGCGGGACGCTCCACCGGAACGGGCGCAGCCTCCTCCACCGGACGCGGTGCGCGCTCCGCACGGACCGGACGCTCGCGCACCTCCTTCAGCGGCAGGCCGCCGGTAATGAACGACGGCAGGCCGAGGTCGGCCGGCTCGGAACGCTCCTCGCGGGGGGCGCGGGGCGGACGAGGCGCATAGCCCTGTTCGTCCTCGGTGCGAGGCGCACGCGGCTGGCGCGGCGCATAAGCGCCCTGCCCGTCCTCCTCACCGCGCGGCGCGCGGGGCGGACGAGGTGCATAGCCTTGCTCGTCTTCAGCACGAGGCGCACGCGGCTGGCGTGGCGCATAAGTGCCCTGCCCGTCCTCCTCGCCACGCGGCGCGCGGGGCGGACGGGCGGCATAGCCCTGGTCGTCCTCGCTACGCGGGGCGCGTGGGGGACGCTGGGCATAATTTCCCTGCCCCTCCTCTTCGCCGCGCGGGGCGCGGGGCGGGCGGGGCGCATAGCCCTGTTCATCCTCGGCGCGCGGCGCCCGCGGGGGACGCTGGGCATAGCCCTGATCGTCTGAACGCGGCCGATACTCGCGCGGCTGCTGCTGGTAGCCCTCCCCACCTTCTTCGGTGCGGCGCTGGTAGCCACCCTGGCGATTGTCGCGCGGCTGGCGATCGTCGCGGGGCTGGCGATCGTCACGCCCGAACCGGTCGTCGCGCTGCGGACGCGGCTGGAACTGCGCCTCTCGCGCATAGGGTTGCTGCTGCGGCGGCTGGGGCTGCTGGCCTTCGCCCGCTGCATTCTCCTCGCCGTCCTCGTCCTCCTGGTCCTCGGCACCGAAGCCGGGCTGCGGCTGGGGCGCGAACTGGCCCTGCAAGGAGGCGATCAGGCGCATATAATGTTCAGCATGCTGGAAATAGTTTTCCGCCGCCACGTAATCGCCCGAGGATTGGGCATCGCGGGCCAGCTGAAGATATTTCTCGGCAATGTGATGGGCGGTGCCGCGCACCTTCATATCTGGCCCGTTGGACTCATAGACCCGCGTCAGGGGGTTGGAGCCGCGGCGATTGTTATTGTTGTTATTATTATTGTTATTGTTGTTATTGTTACGGCCGCGCGGACGCTTCTGCTGACCATTTCTCATCTGAATCGTTCTCTACTCGCTCGGCGCTCATCGCCGTTCTGCGTCCGGTCCGCTCGGACGGGTGCCGGAAAGGCGCCCGCCGCGGCCGGGTTCAAGTCCGTCGGGGTGTCGTCAACCACGACCGCGGGCTAAGCCAGCGTTCGTTCCAGCTCCAGACTTGGTGTTAGTTCGGATCTGTTTGACCATGAGCCCCGTTCCGCGCCAAACGCGCGGCCAGCCAAGCCATTTCCCTACGCTACCGCTGGCGGTGTACCCGTTCGCGGAGAGCGTGCGAGACCGTGGGTATTCGATCGTCCCGTGAAGGAATGCCGTGGCGCAACATCGGTGCGCCATCAACTTTCGCCTGCCACACCCCCGAAACAAGGTTCCAGTTTCAGGCGCGGGCCTCAACCATGCGGACCGAAGCCCCGGTACGATTCCTGCCAAGGACACTAGCCAGTTCGCTTAGCCCTTCCAAGCGGTTTTTTCACGGCAGCGGCTCAAATCCCCGCTTGCGCAGGGGCGGCCACCCGCCTGCGCCCGCGCCGGTTCATGCCGCCCGCAGCACCAAAGCGCGCGGAATTCCCCCGAGATCCGCCCGCGCCGGCCCATCCACGACAAGGCCCTGCGCCCGCGCCAAGGCGGCCACCTGGTCTTCCTGGCCGATGCCCAGTTCGAGCACTGCAAAGCCGTCCGAGGCCAGCAAGCGCGGCAGTGCAGCAAGAATCGCCCGATAGGCGTCGAGCCCGTCCGCCCCGCCATCCAGCGCCCGCGCGGGATCGAACAGGCGCACCTCGCGCTCCAGAGCGGGCAGATCGCTGTTCGGAATATAAGGCGGGTTGGACACCACGAGGTCGAACGGCCCCTCCAGATCCTGCGCCCAGTCGCCGATCCGCACCACGCTGCGCCCCGCCAAACCCAGTCGCGCCAGATTGTCGCGGGCGGTGGACGCGGCCCCTGCGGAACGGTCGACGCCCACCCCGAAGGCGTGCGGCAACTCGCTCAGCAGCGCCGCAAGAATGGCGCCGCTGCCGATGCCGAGGTCCAGCACCCTGAGCCGCGCGCCGCGCCGCCCGCCCAGCGCGGACAAGGCCGCCTCCACCAAAGTCTCGGTATCGGGCCGGGGCACCAACGTTTCGTCCGAAAGACGGAACGGCAGGCTCCAGAACTCCTTCTCGCCCAGGATCCGTGCCACCGGCTCGCCGGCGAGGCGCCGGCCCACGCGGGCTTCCACGGCGGCGAGAGCAAGCGCATCCATCGGTACGTCGCCGTCCAGCAGCAGATCGGCGGGTGCCACCTGAAGCGCATCGGCGAGCAGCAGTCGCGCGTCCAGATCGGCGCTCTCGATCCCGGCGGCGCGGAGCCGGGCCGCGAGCGCGCGACGCACCGCCGCGCGGGTCGGGGCGCCGGCGGCGGCCCTGCTCAATTGCTGTCCGCCGAGGCCATCAGTTCGGCCTGATGCTCGGTGACGAGCGCGTCGATGATCTCGTCCAAGGCGGTGCCCGCGATCACTTCCTCCAGCTTGTAGAGGGTCAGGTTGATGCGGTGATCGGTCACGCGCCCTTGCGGGAAATTATAGGTGCGGATGCGCTCGGAGCGATCGCCGGACCCCACCTGCCCGCGCCGGTCCGCCGCGCGGCCGGCTTCCTGGCGCTGGCGCTCGCCGTCCAGCAAGCGCGACCGCAGCAAGGCCATGGCCCGCGCCTTGTTGCGATGCTGGGAGCGCTCGTCCTGCACCGCCACCACCAGCCCGGTGGGCAGATGGGTCAGGCGCACCGCGCTCTCGGTCTTGTTCACGTGCTGGCCGCCGGCACCTTGGGCGCGATAGACGTCGATGCGCAGATCGCTTTCGTTCAGCTCCACATCCACCTCTTCCGCCTCGGGCAGCACCGCGACGGTGGCGGCGGAGGTGTGGATACGGCCGGAGGTCTCGGTCGCGGGCACTCGCTGCACGCGGTGCACGCCGGATTCGAATTTCAGCCGGGCGAAGGCCCCGCGCCCATGGATGGCGGCGATCACTTCCTTATAGCCGCCCATGGTGCCCTCGCTCTCGGAGAGAATTTCCACGGTCCAGCCCTTTTCGGCGGCATAGCGCGAATACATGCGGAACAGGTCGCCGGCGAACAGGGCGGCCTCGTCGCCACCGGTGCCGCCCCGCACTTCCAGGATGATGCCGCGCTCGTCCATGGCGTCCTTGGGCAGCAAGGCGAGGCGTACCGCCTTCTCCAGCCGCTCGATCTCGCCCGTCAGCCGCTCCTGCTCGCTTTCCGCGAGCGCCCGCATTTCCGGGTCGCCGCCCGCTTCCGCCGCAAGGTCGCGCGCTTCGGCAAGGCCCCGCTCGGCGGCTTTCAGCGCCTGCACCTGTTCGACCACCGGCGTGAGATCGGAAAACTCGCGGCCGAGCCGCACATATTCATCGCCCTCCGCGCCGGCGGAAAGCAGCGCCTCCACCTCGCGATGGCGGGCCACCAATTGTTCGAGCTTGGCGAGGGGCAAATCACTCACGAGGCACACCGCACGACAGGAGAAGCCCGCTCAAAGCAGCAATCCGCTCTGTTCGGCGAAGGTCCGCAGGGCGGCGCGAACGTCCACCGTGCCAGTCGTGTCCGCCAGCAGCGGCAGCAGGATGGCGCGGGCGGCCTCCACGTCGAGCCGCAGCAAAGTGGACTTCACCGGGCCGATGGCGGCCGGGGACAGGGACAGGGCCCGATAGCCGAGGGCGGCGAGGGCGATGGATTCCAGCGGGCGCGAGGCGAGCTCGCCGCACAGTGTCACCGGCTTGCCGTGGCGCGCGCCGGCTTCCGCCACCATGCGGAAGGCGCGCAGCGCCGCCGGCGAGAGCGGATCGAACCGCTCCGCGACCCGCACGTTCGCCCGGTCGGCGGCGAACAGGAACTGGACGAGATCGTTGGAGCCGACCGAGAGGAAGTCCACCCGCGAGAGAATCTCGTCCAGCTCGAACAGGAGCGAGGGCACCTCGACCATGGCGCCGACGAACACCCGCTCCGGCAGCACATGGCCATGCTTGCGCAGATGGGTCAGCTCACGCTCCAGGATCGACTTTGCCTGGTCGAACTCGCCCGCCGTCGCGATCATGGGGAACATGATGCGCAGCTCGCGCCCCGCGCCCGCGCGCAGCAGCGCCCGCAGCTGGCTGCGCAGCAGGCCGGGACGATCCAGGCCGAGGCGGATGGCGCGCCAGCCGAGCGCAGGATTCTCCTCCTCCACGGTGCGCATGTAAGGCAGCACCTTGTCGCCGCCGATATCCAGCGTGCGGAAGGTGACCGGCCGCCCGTCGGCGGCATCCAGCACCGCGCGGTACAGGTTCAGCTGTTCCGAGATGCGCGGAAAAGTGGAGGCGATCATGAACTGGAGTTCGGTGCGGAACAGGCCGATGCCCGAAGCACCGGTTTCCGCGATATGGGGCAGATCCACCAGCAGGCCGGCATTCAGGTGGAGATCCACCTGCACCCCGTCCTTGGTCACCGAAGGCAGATCACGCAGTGCGGCATATTGAGCCTGCCGGCGGGCGCGGAAGCGCGCCTTCTCGGCATAAGCCGCCTCGACATCGCCGGGCGGCCGCAGATGCACTTCGCCGGCCTGTCCGTCCACGATCACCGGATCGCCGGGATCGGCGAGGCCGGCGGCATTCTCCACCTGCCCGACCGCCGCGATGCCGAGCGCACGCGCGACGATGGTGACGTGGCTGGTGGTGCCGCCTTCTTCCAGGATCAGGCCACGGATGCGGGTGCGGTCGTAATCCAGCAGCGCCGCCGGGCTCATGTTGCGCGCCACCAGCACCGCGTTTTCCGGCAGGTCCGTCCGGTCGGCGCTGCGGGCGCGCCCGGTCAGTTCGCGCAGCAGGCGGTTCGCGAGATCGTCCAGATCATGCAGGCGCTCGCGCAGATAGGGGTCGGAGGCGCGCATGATGCGGGCGCGCGTGTCGGATTGCACGCGCTCCACCGCCCCCTCCGCCGTGAGGCCGGAGAGCACCGCCTCGCGCATACGGTGCATCCAGCCCCGGTCGTGGGCGAACATGCGATAGGCTTCGAGAATCTCGCGATGCTCGCCGGCCTTGGAGAGGCCGTCATCCTCCAGCAGCAGGTCGATGGAGGCGCGCAGCTTGCCGATGGCGCCGTCGAGCCGCACCACTTCCTTCTGCACATCGTCGGCGATCACATTGGTGACGACGATGCGCGGCTCGTGCAGCACCACATGGCCAAGGCCCAGCCCGTCCGCCAAGGCGATGCCGGTGAGATGCAGCGGCCGGCGCACCGCCGGTTCCGCGCCCGGCTTGGCGAGCGCGGTCAGTTCGCCCGAGGCGATCATCTCCGCCAGAACCATGGCGGTGGTCTGGAGCGCCTCGATCTCCTCTTCCGCATAGGTGCGGCGGGCGCGGTTCTGCACCACCAGAACGCCCAGCGTGTTGCCGGCCCGCAGGATCGGCACGCCCAGGAAGGAATTGTAGATTTCTTCGCCGGTTTCCGGGCGGTAGGAATATTCCGGATGATGCTGGGCATCCGAGAGCGCCAGCGACTCCGCCTCGCGCGCCACGTGGCCGACCAGGCCCTCATCCACCCGCATGACAGTCAAGTGAACCGCATCGCGGTTCAAACCTTCGGTGGCATACAACTCAAGCGTCTGGTCCACGCGCAGCACATAGACCGAGCACACCTCCGCCACCATGTTCGCGGCAATCAGGACAACGATCTTATCCAGGCGATCCTGGGCGCTGACCGGCTCCGCCATGACCTCGCGGAGACGTCTTAACAGCACCCGAGGCCCGCCGAGCGCGCCACGCATCGGCCGCATCCTTCAAGAGTTGCGAGGCGTTCTCACCCCGTTTGACCGCCGATGACCCGCCCCCGCAGTACCGATTATCAGCTATCGAGACCGTATAGCGAATGGAGAGTCCGCACCGCAAGTTCGGTATAGGCGGCATCGATCAGGATCGAGATCTTGATCTCCGACGTGGTGATGGCCCGGATGTTGATTCCCTTGCCCGCCAGCGCCTGGAACGCCTGCGCCGCGACGCCCGCATGCGAGCGCATGCCGATGCCGATCACCGACACCTTGGTCACGTCGGTGGCTCCTTCCAGCACCTGGAAGCCGATGGCATCGCGTGAATTTTCAAGCGCGGCGCGGGCCCGCTCATAATCGGCCGAAGGCACCGTGAACGTGATGTCGGTGAAGCCGTCCGCCGAGACGTTCTGCACGATCATGTCCACATTGATGTGGGCCTCGGCCAGAGGGCCGAACACGGCGGCGGCGATGCCGGGCTTGTCGGCGACGCGGCGAATGGAGACCTGCGCCTCGTCCTTGGCGAAGGCGATGCCCGTCACCACCTGCGATTCCATCTGGTTTGCCACGATTTCCTCCTCGTCGCAGATCAGCGTACCCGCCGCCTCGACCGTGCTCATGTGCGGGGCGTCCGGGTCCTCGAAGCTGGAGCGCACGAAGGTGCGCACTTTGTGCACCATGGCCAGCTCCACCGAGCGCACCTGCAACACCTTGGCGCCGAGCGACGCCATTTCCAGCATTTCCTCGAACGCGATGCTCTTCATGCGCTTGGCGCGCTGCACGACACGCGGATCGGTTGTATATACGCCGTCCACATCGGTATAGATGTCGCAGCGTTCCGCGCCGATGGCGGCGGCGAGCGCCACCGCGCTGGTGTCCGAGCCCCCGCGCCCGAGCGTCGTGATGCGGCCCGAGGGCAAGTGGACGCCCTGGAAGCCGGCCACCACCGCCACCTCGCCCTCATCCAGGCGCGCGCCCAGCGCCGCGCCGTCGATCTCCAGGATGCGGGCGGAGCCGTGGGCGTCGTCGGTGGAAATCGGCACCTGCCAGCCCTGCCAGGACCGTGCGTTCAGGCCCCGCGCCTGCAGGGCAATCGCCAGCAGTCCCGACGTCACCTGCTCGCCCGAGGCGACGACGGCGTCGTATTCGCGCGCATCGTGCAGCGTGGACGCCTCGCGGCACCAGGCCACCAGTTCGTTGGTCTTGCCCGACATGGCGGAAACCACCACCACGACGCTGTAGCCGGCATCCACCTCGCGCTTCACATGGCGGGCGACGTTCTGGATACGTTCGATATTGGCGACGGACGTACCGCCGAACTTCATGACAAGCCGAGCCATGGCTCGCGTTCTCTCTAACAGGGGCTTTCGGATCTGGGTTCAGCCGGCATCGCGCTGCCGGCGGTCCTGCCTGCGTCAGCCGGCGCGTGGCGCCACTTCCGCGGTCAGGCGCGCATCATTTTCGCGCGCGTTTGCCCATGCCGCACCGCATGGCGGCGTGTGGAACACTGATGATGGCGGCCGTCTGGCACATTCCCTGACCCTCCCCGCGCCCGGTTGAACGACACGGGTTCTTGAAAGTGGCCGCCTCCATAGCGCTCCCGCACGCTTCCGGCAACCGGGATGCGGCGTCAGCGCACACGGCTCATTGCGCGCGGCGCCTTACAGGCTCCATGAGCGCCCTTCTTTGCGGCCGAACGCGAGGAAATGTTCATAGGGGTCAATGTCCGCATCCAGCAGGTCCGGATTGCCGGCGAGATAGCCGAGCGGATCGAACCCGGTCGGCAATTCCTGATTCGCACGAAACGGCGAGGCGGCCAGGGTTCGCATGAGGGTGAGCAGGCGGGATGGAGATGAGGCCGACGCGGCATATTGCTCAAGCATTGCGGTGCGGAAGCGGGCATCGAGCGGTTCACCGCTGATCATATTCGGCACCGGTTCACCGGTGCGGACATCCTGGACGTCGCGATAGAGGATGCGCCCCTGGAACGTGTCGTTGGCGACCGGCGTGGTATACGAACACCCCTTGAAAAAGTAATGGGTGACTTGGCTCCAGCGCGTCCGGGAGGGATCGACCTGCGCGGAACCGCCATGAAGGATGTTCGCCGACCACAGCAGGGCCTGTCCCTTGCGGGCACGAAAAATCTCGCGCTGGATCCCCTCCTGGGCTGCAAGCTCGTTCCAGAGCCGGACATATTTTCTATATTCGCGGAAATGGCCGTCGATCTGCTTATAGGAGACGCCCAGGTGCTCGTTCTGGTAGCTCGGCCAGCGATGAGATCCGGGATAGTAGAATAGGGGTCCATTCTCCGAATCCACATCTTCGAAGGCGAGCCAAACGCCGCACATGAAGCGATCTGGGATCGAGTTGAAATGCGCGTGGTCGCTATGGGCTTCCTGCTGCGTCCCCACCGCGAAATTCAATGTTTGGAAGGCGAACGCCTCGCGGCCGTAGATCGCCGAAATCATGTCGAGGACATCGGGATTCGCGGCGATTTCACGCACGCGCGGATCGCTTTTCCAAGCGTCCTGAAGGCGCAAGCTGTTGAGCTTGCCGTCGCGCCAGGCCTGCCAATCATAGCGATCCCGATAGTCGCGCTTGATCCCCTCCATCTTGGCTTCGATATCGGGATCCGGGAAATCGAAGATGGCAAAGCCCTTCTCGTTGAGATCGCGCGCCACCCGCAGATAATGGGGAGGAAGAATCTCCGGCGCATCCCGCTCGAAGAAAGGGCTCTCGACAAGCGGCACCCCAGGCAGCAGCTTTTCGGTCAGCACGGCACAACCCCCCAGTGTGCAACACAGATCAGCACACCGATATCACGCCCGCCGCATCAGTTCCAGAAAAGCACGGACCTCGTTACCATCCACATCCCTGGCGATGAACGCCTCGCCGATGCCGCGCACCAGGATGAAGGTCAGCGCGCCACGGCTGACCTTCTTGTCCTGGGCGATCAGCATCATCAGCCCGTCGGTATCCGGCAGGTCGCCCGGCACGTCGGCGATGCGGGTCGGCAGGCCGAGGGCTTCCAGATGGCGTGTGGCGCGCACCACATCCTGCCCGTTGCACAAGCCGAGCCGCGCCGAGAAGGCGAAGGCGAGTGCCATGCCGATCGAGACCGCCTCCCCATGGAGCAGCCGGTTGGAGAAGCCGGCGCCCGCTTCGAGGGCATGGCCGAAGGTGTGGCCGAGATTGAGCAGGGCCCGGTCGCCGGTTTCCTTCTCGTCGCGGGCGACGATGGCGGCCTTTGCGGCGCAGCTCGCGGCGACCGCCTCCACCCGCGCGTCGCCGCCGGCCAGCACTTCGGCGCCGTGCGCCTCCAACCAGCCGAAGAAGGACGCATCGCCCAGCAGGCCGTATTTGGCGACTTCCGCATACCCCGCGCGCACCTCGCGCGCCGGCAGCGTGTCGAGCGCGGCGGTGTCCGCCACCACCAGCACCGGCTGGTGGAACGCACCCACGAGATTCTTGCCCTGGGGGGAATTGATGCCGGTCTTGCCGCCGACTGAAGAATCCACTTGGGAGAGCAGCGTGGTCGGCGCCTGGACCACGTCCACGCCGCGCCGCACGACAGCCGCGGCAAAGCCCGCAAGATCCCCCACCACGCCGCCGCCGAGCGCCAGCACCAGGTCGCGCCGCTCGATGCGGGCCGCGATCAGGCCCTCTGTGACCTGCTCCAGGCCCTTGTAGCTCTTGGACTTCTCGCCCGGTGCCACGATCACGGCCGAATGGGCGATGCCCGCGCCCGCCAGCGCCGCCTCCACCGTGCCGAGATGCTGCTCGGCCACATTTTCATCGGTGACGATGGCCACCCGCGCGCCCGGCCGCAGGGCGGCGATGCGCGCGCCGATTCCGCGGAGCAGGCCGGGTCCAATGACGATGTCGTAGGGCCGGCCGGCGAGATCCACCCGCACGGTGCGCACGCCCGTTCCTGGGGCGGCAACGGAAGAAGAGGCGGCAAGGCGCGTCATGGGGTCTGGTCCTGGGTCGGCGTGAAGTGGCGCGTCACGGCGGCGATCACTTCTTCCACCACGGTTTCATGGACGACGTCCCGGGATTCCACCCGCACGTCGGCAAGGGCATAGATATGTCCGCGCGCGGCCAGCAAATCGGCAAGCTTGGCTTCCGCGTCCCCTTGGGCGAGCAGCGGCCGGTCGTTGCGCTTCTTCACCCGGCGCAGCAAGGTGTGAAGGTCCGCCTCCAGCCACACGGAAACCCCCGCCGCGGAGATGGCGGCGCGCGTCTCGGCGCTCATGAAGGCGCCCCCGCCGGTAGCGATCACCATGGGGCCGGATTGCAGCAGGCGGGCGACCACGCGCTTTTCGCCCTCGCGAAATTCGGCTTCGCCCCGGCTGGCGAAGATTTCCGGAATGCTCATGCCGGCGGCACGGACGATTTCCTCGTCCGCATCCACGAACGGCAGCGCCAGCCGCTTGGCGAGGCGGCGGCCGACGGACGATTTTCCCGCGCCCGGCATGCCGACGAGCACGATCGAACGGCGGCCCAGCCGAGCCAGGAGGGCGCCATTCGACGCCGGTTCCGGCATCGCACCTGGCTCTCGCTCGCTCTCGCTGCTCAAAGATACCTCCGTCCGCACGCGTGGCTTCAAAATGGACGCGAAGCGCGAAAAAAGCGCACTAGCATTGCCGTGGCGGGGGGGCAATGGCGGTTGAAAGAGGCGCGCGCGCATGTCACCTGTTCAGAGCGCAGCGCCGGCCGGCGATTCGCGTGGAACGCAGGCAAGGCAGAACGCAGGTAAATCGCACCGTGCCCAGTCTGATCCGCCTTCTGGCGGCGATCGCTATCCTCGTAGCCCTGGTCTATGGTGGCGCCTATTGGCTCGCCACCAAGGTGGAACCGGTCACGCGGGACGTGACAATCACGGTCCCAAACGACCGCTTCCAGAAGTGAGGCACGGGCCATGACCAAGGCCGGCTCCTCCCGCACCGGCATTTCCGGCAGCGGGCCGCTGGCCTTGTTTCTCGATATGCAGGCCGTGGAGCGCGGCGCAAGCGCCAACACGCTCGAGGCCTATCGCCGCGACCTCAAGGATTTTTCGACCTTTCTCGGCGCACAGGGCGACACCGTCGCGGCCGCCGCCACACCGGTGCTGAGGGCCTATCTCGCCGATCTTTCCGCCCGCGGCTTCAAGAGCACCACGGTGGCGCGCCGCCTTTCCGCGATCCGCCAGCTCTACCGCTTCCTCTATGCGGAGGGGCACCGCAGCGACGATCCCGCCGCCGTTCTTGAGGGTCCTAAACGGGGCCGGCCCCTGCCCAAGGTGCTCAGCGTGGATGAGGTGAGCCGCCTCATCGAGACAGCCCACGCGCGCGTCGCCGAGGCCGAAACGCAGGGCGAGTCACTGCGCCGGCTGCGGGTCGCCTGCTGCATCGAGCTTCTGTATGCGACCGGCCTGCGCATTTCGGAACTGATCGCGCTTCCCGCCACCGCGGCGCGGACGCGATCGGACGCCATCATCGTGACCGGCAAGGGCAACAAGGACCGGCTCGTGCCCCTGAGCGGACCCGCCAAAGCGATCATGTCGGCCTATCTGGACGGGCGCCGCGCCGCCGGGCTGGACGCCTCGAAATGGCTGTTTCCCACCGGCGCGAAATCCGGCCACGTGACCCGCCAGCAGACCGCGCGCGACCTCAAAGACCTCGCGGTGGCCGCCGGTCTCGATCCGGCCAAGCTCTCGCCGCACGTGCTGCGCCACGCCTTCGCGAGCCATCTTCTGGCCCATGGGGCGGACCTGCGGATCGTGCAGACCCTGCTCGGCCACGCCGACATTTCCACCACCCAGATCTACACCCATGTGCTGGACGAGCGGCTGAAGGACATGGTGCGCGACCTGCACCCCCTTTCGGGAGGCTAGAGGGGGCGGGGCATTCCGCCGCCATGGCAGGAAAAGCCCGGCTTGCCCCTTTCATCATGCCGGCCCGGGCCCTATATTCGTTGCGCTGGCGCAAGCCAGATATGGCGATAAATGGTTGTCGGAATAAACCTTTCGGACCCGGGGGCAGTACCCGGCGCCTCCACCAGAACCCGTGATTTCGTAAAGCTTTGCGGGTTGCGGCGGGGGCGAAATAGGATCGACGAGGGTGTAAAGGGCTTTCTTTCGCTCGGCATGGTTCCGCCGATATCGGGCCGACCTATAGTTGCGAATGACAACTATGCTCCGGTTGCCGTTGCCGCGTGAGCGGTAAAGGTACCGAAATAAAAGTCCTACCGGGTAGCACTGGCTAGGCGGGGTTCGGAGGCACCTGGCAACAGAAGCCTCCACTTCTCCAAGGGCCGGCCGGACCTTCGGAGAAGGGGGATGGGTCTCATGTCCGTGGGCCGAGGGGCGACACGCCTTTTCCGCGGCGCGGGTCTCGTCCGCAACGGGCACCGGCCGCGAGCATCACACCCCATGTCTTCGGTCGATCATATCCGGTACGATCTTCTGGCCCAGGAAGCCCTGCGCGGCGTCGTGCGCCGCGTGCTCTCCGACGTCGCCCGCGACGGACTGCCGGGCGACCATCATTTCTACGTCTCCTTCGATCCCCGGGCCCCCGGCGTTCGGCTCTCGCAGCGCATGCGCGAGAAATATCCCGAGGAGATGACCATCGTTCTCCAGCACCAGTTTTGGGACCTGAACGTGAGCGAGCACGCCTTCGAGGTGGGCCTCTCGTTCGGCGGAATTTCCGAACGGCTGCTGGTGCCCTTCTCCGCGCTCAAGGGTTTCTTCGACCCTTCGGTGAGCTTCGGCCTCCAGTTCGAACTCGCCAGCGGCGAGGAGATCGAGACAACGGGCGACCACGCACCCGCGGAAGCGCCCTCGCGCTTGCCCGGCACGGGCGCTTCGGTGCGTCCGCTGCGCGGGGCGGGGTCGGAACCCGCCCTCGCCACCGCCAAGCTCGCGGGCGACAAGAGCGACGGGGATCAGAACGAATCCGTGCTCGCCATGAAGTCCATCGCCCCGGACATTGCCAGCGCAACCAGCAAGGTCGCCGCTCAGGACACCTCCCCGGATGCCACGTCCAAGGGCGCCGAGGAGGCCAAGGGTGGCAAGGATTCCGCCAAGGAAGAACGCCCCTCCGGCGGTGCCGAAGTCGTCCGGCTCGACGTCTTCCGCAAGAAGTGAGCTGGCGTATCCCGCACCACGCCCGCTTTCATCCCGGGCTTCGGTCTTACATCGCGCGTTGGTCCGCCCATGAGCACGTTTGATGTCGCCGTGATCGGCGCCGGGGCCGCCGGCCTTGCGGCGGCGCGTGCGCTCGAGGGCAGTGGCCTTACCGTTACAATTCTGGAAGCGGCCGGCCGGATCGGCGGACGCGCGCGGACCGACACGGCCAGTTTCGCGCAGCCCTGGGATCTCGGCTGCCACTGGATGCATTCGGCGCTCGACAATCCCTTCGTCGCGATCGCCGACCGGCTCGGCTTTTCCTATCGTCGCTCCACTCAGCATTATATCCGAAGGCTGCATCTCGGCACCCGCTGGGCGAGCGAGGAGGAGCGCGACGCGGCCGCCCACGCCGTGGAAGCCGCATTCGAGGCGGTGACCGAGGCAGGAAAGGCCGGACGCGATGTGGCCGCATCCGACGTGATCCCCGATGCCGGCCAGTGGAACCGTCTGGTCCGCCATTGGATGGGGCTGATGACCGCGGCAACCCCGCAGGATGTTTCGACCCTCGATTTCGCGAATTACCATGACGGCGGCGAAAACTGGCCGGTGGTGGAGGGCTATGGGGCTCTCGTGGCCGCGCAGGCGCGAGGCCTCGTGGTGACGTTGAACTGCCCGGTGCAGACGGTGGACTGGTCCGGGCCCGGCGTGCGGCTCGCAACCCCAAAAGGGGATGTAACCGCGCGGATGGTGATTGTCGCGGTCTCCACCGATGTGATGGCGAAGGGTCATCTGCGCTTCGCCCCGGCCTTGCCGCCGGATTTGGCCGAAGCCATGGAAGCCCTGCCGCTCGGGGTCTCGGAAAAAGTCGCGTTCGGCTTTGACAGCGACGTGTTCGGCTTTACCGAAAGGGCCGGCATCAACACCATAGATCTCGCACGGCCCGACCGGCCGCCGGTGAATTTCCAGATCCTGCCGGGCGCACGGCCGCTGGCCATCGCTCATCTGGGCGGCGCCGCCGGGCGCGCGTTGGTGGGAGCCGGCCCGCAGGCCATGGCCGATTTCGCCCTCGCGGGACTAACAGATGTGTTCGGCGCCGATATCCGCGCGCGCGTCACCGCATGGCGCGCGACCTCCTGGGCGCGCGATCCGCACATCGGCGGCGGCTATTCCTGCGCGCTACCCGGCAAGGCGCACATGCGCGGGCGTTTGTTCGCGCCGCTCGCCGAGCGCATCGTTTTTGCCGGCGAAGCCGTGTCGGAGCATGCCTTCTCCACCTGCCACGGTGCCCATCTCTCGGGGCAGGCAGCGGCCCGATCCGTGGTCTCCCTGCTGAAAGGCACCGCCTGATGCTCCCCCTCGCGCAGATCGTGGCCGTGGCCGAAAATGGGGTGATCGGCAAGAATCAATCCCTGCCCTGGCACCTGTCTTCCGATCTGAAGCGCTTCCGCGCGCTCACCTGGGGGCGGCCGCTGCTGATGGGGCGCAACACCTTTCTTTCGATCGGACGGCCGCTGCCGGGGCGAATTTCGGTGGTGCTGACCGGCGATCCCACGTTCAGCGCCGACCATGCGGACGTCCGGGTGGGGCATGATCTCGGGGAAGCGCTCACCCTGGCCGAGGCGGCGGCGCTGGAACTCGGTGCAGAGGACATCATGGTCATCGGCGGGCGGCGGGTGTTCGCCGACACCTTGCCGCTGGCGAGCACCGTTCACCTCACCCGCGTGCATGCTTCGCCCGATGGCGACGTGCTGCTGCCGCCCTATGACCCGGCGGAGTGGCGCGAGGTCGAGCGTGCCGGCCCGACGCAGGGGCCGAAGGACGATTTCCCCTTCACCTACATCACCCTCACCCGCGCCTGAACGGTCCCGGCGAGGCGCCGGCCGCACGCCTCACTCGCCCGGAACCAGGGCCGGCGGGCGCGGCAGGTTGCCGAAGCCGGGTGTCGGCGGCGCAAAGCTCCCGCCCTCGGGCGGCAGCGAGGGCCGCGCCGGACGCGCACGGCTCATCGGGCCGATCTCGATGGGTGGCGCCAGGGGAGGCGCCGCCGACCGGCTGCGCTCGCTGGCCTGCCGGGGCGCGGTGGAACGCGCCGGAGCGCGCGTACGGCTCTCCTCGCCGTTCGTCGGCTCGGAGGTTTCGCGCGCGGCAGCGGGAGGCGAGGCCGGGGATTGGGCAGGCGCGGAAGGCGCAGGAGCGGATTGCACGGGGGCCGGTGCGGGTTGCACTTGAGGTGCAGCGGCCGGTGCGGTGGACGCGGGGGCCGAGGGCGCCGTGGAAATGGGCGTGGGCGCGGGCGCTGCCGCCGGTGCGGTGCCGCTGCCGGCCGAGGGGGCGGGTACGAGGCCCTGCCGCTCTTCCAGCCGGCGGGTTTCCCGCTCGATGGCCCGCATGGAGATCGCGGCTACCAGCGCCGGCGCGGCGACCCGCCGTTCCGGCGCGGCGATGGGGCCTCGCCAGGAGATGGAGCCACCCGGGACCGCCCCACCCGCCTCCGCGGCTTCCAGATCGAGCGTTCCGTCCAGATACAGGCGCGGCAGATCCAGCGTGCCGGAGAAAGTGGCGCGCGCGCCGTCCGCCTGGGCGCGGGCGGTCGAGAGGCGCACCACCCCGTTCACCAGACTCACCGTGCTGTCGAGGGCGGAAAGCTTCAGCGGGCCGCGCGCGAGGGCACGGTCGAACATCTGCACCACGCGCCGCTCGTCGGGCGGCGCGCCGGTGGCGGTGTCCGCCAGCACGCTTTCGATGGCACGGGGATCGGCGCCAGGAATCTCCAGCGCCTGGACGCCGAGTGTCCCCTGGCCCGAGAGGCTCTGCACCAGGGCGAGCGGCGAGCGGCCGACGCCGCCCATGTCCACCGAAAGAGAGAGGCGCCCGGCCGGCGGCGCGCGCGGCGACAACGGCTGGAATAACGCGGCGAAATCGACGCCATCGAGGCCCAGATGACCTTCGGCCGCCACCATATCCGGCCGGCGGCGCAAGGTGAGATTGCCGCTCAGCGTGCCGCCGCCGATGCTGCCCGATAGATCGCGCAGATCCAGGGTCGCATCGCGCGCCTGCAAGCGGCCCTTGGCCCCCTGCAAGGCATAGGTGCCGTTGAGATCGAGCCGGCGCGTCGTGAGATCGAGCATCAGGGCCACCGGCGCGGCCGGCGCCGGGGTGAAGCGCGCGGCGGACCAGGGGCCGTTGCCCACCTCGGAACCGATGCTGCGCGCACCCCACATGCCGAGCAGGCGCGGCAGCGAGAGCGTATCGAGATCAAGCCGGCCCGTGAGGCGCGGCACCTCCCCGCCCTCGATGGCCACGGCGCCCGAAAGCGGCGCGCCGCCCAGCAGGCCCTTCAATTCGTCCAACTGCCAGGCGCCGCCAGCACGCGACAAGGTGAAGCCGAGCGCTGCGGGCACCGGACCGTCCTCCGCCGCCGGCGCGGCAGCCAGGAACAGCTTGGCCACGTCCGCTCCGTCAAGCCGCATGGCGAGCCGGGGCTGAAGCGTCCCGTCCGCCGCGACCTTCACCGGCCCCTTGGCGGTGGCAACCGTATCGGCGAGGACGAGGCGGCCATCGAGCGTGGCTTCGGCCGCGCCGGAGGGTGCGAGGGCGAGGGTGAATTGTCCCGTGCCGAGGCCCGGGCGCAAGCCGGACAGCCCTGCGGCTTCGAGCACACGGGCGCCGTCGCTAGCGGAAAGCGTGAGATCGACGCGCGGCACGCCGCCCGCCGCACCGGGCGCGAAGGCGGCATGGCCCGCGAGCAGCCCAAGCGTGCCGTCCAGGCGCACCGCGCCCGCACCGCCATCGCGCCAAGTCGCCGAACCGGTAAGGTTCACCGGGGCCGCGACCGGAAGCAGCCGGGTCATGACCTCGCCCGCTCGTTCGCCCGAGATCAACCGTGCCAGAGGCACCAGACCATCCGCCTTGGCGCCGGCAACCGTCAGTTCCAGGCGCCCCTGGAGCGGCGCGAGCCGCGTGAGGCTGCCCTTGCCCTCCAGATGCAGGCCCGCGAGGTCATCCACGGCGAGGCGCGAAAGGGTCCAGGTGCCGCCTGCCCCCTCGGCGGCAAGCGACAGGGCACCGAGGGAAAGACCGCCGACCTTGAGCCGGCGGCCTTCCAGCGCGACGCCGCCATCCACCGCCTCGCCGGCCATCGCCAGCCCCTGGCGCAAGGCGCCGAGAGCCGGGTCGAGGTCGAGCCCATCGAGTCTCAACGACAGATCGAGGCGCGCGCGGTCGCCGTCGGTGAATTGTCCCGATCCCGAGACGGTCGCGGCGCCGAAGCTGGCATCGAGCTTCTGCACGCCGAAGCGTCCGGCACCCGCCGTAACCCGCCCCACAAGCTTCACCGGGCCAACCACTGCGGTCGCAAAATCCGCCGTGGCGCGCGGCGCCGCCCAGCGCAGGAAGGCGGCCGGATCGTCGCTGGAAAAGGCGAGATCGCCGGTAAAGCCGGACCCGTTCGCGCGGCCGGGCATGCCCGAGAGACGCAGCGCCGACTGGCCCGGAAGCTTCGCCTCCGCCGCATCGATGCGCCAGCCGCCATCGGCGCCCGAGAGGTCCAGCCGGGCGTCCCGCAACACGGTGCCGGCGTAAGTGAGCTGCTCAACCGCAACGCCGATGCGCGCGGGCACCTGCGGCGCGGGCAGGGCGTCGAAGGCCGCCATCAAGGCGGCGAGGGAGTCCGCAGCGGTCTGCGGCGCCGCCGGCGACGCGCGCAAGGCGTCGGCATCGACCGCGCGGGCGTTCAGCACCACATCGAGCCCCGGCGTCCGACCGAGGGCGAGGCGGGCGGAGCCCGCCAATTGCACGGGGCGCGCTGTATCCGCCAGCGAAAGATCCAGCGTTTCCACCACCACCGCTTCCGGGCTGGCGCGCAACGCACCGGACAGGCGCCAGGAGTCTTGCCCCACACCCTGTTGCCCCGCATCCGCCGATCCGCCGGCATTGGCGGTAGCCGGCGCAGCGGCCGCCGCATCCGGGCGGCGGGCCAGACTGCCTCGCCCATCGAAGCGGGGAGCGCCGCTGTCCAGCCGCAGCGTCCCATCAAGATCGAGGGTGATGGGGCGGGAGCGGTCCTCGGCGATCAGGCGCATGCGACTGCCGTCCGCGCCAAACGCCGCGAGGCTGAGGCGGGTGCCAAAGCGCCGGCCCTCGGTCTCCACCTCCCCCTCCAGGCGGAACGGCCCGGCAAGCGAACGCGCCTCCCCGCGCAGGTCGAGATCGGTAAAGCGCACGGTGCGATCGGCGCCGCGGTCGAGAAGGTCGAGCGTTCCGCTTTCGATTGCGAGTTGGGATATGGAAATGCCGCCGGGCGCGGCGGCCCCCGTTGGCAAGGCGACCCGGCCGGCGCTGTCCAGCACCAAGCGCATGCGCGGGCGCACCAAGGTGAGGGTTTTCGCCTCGACACTGCCGCGCACCAGCGCGCCCAGGGAAAGATCGGCCCGCAATTCATCCACAACCGCGCCGGTGGAGATGGCGTCCGCGCCGATGGAGACGTTGCGCAGGATGACGCGCGGCGTCGGCAGGATGTCGGCGTAAATGTTCCCGCGGATCACCACCGGCACGCCGAGTGAACGGCTCGCCTGGCTTTCAAATGCGCCACGCCAGGCCGTCCAATCCACCACGAACGGCGCCGCGAACGCCGCAACGATGGCAAGGATCACCGCCGAGGCAATCGTGATCAGGACGCCCTGCACCAGCCGGTCCTCGCTTCAAGGGGCGCGCCACAGCCGGCGCGTTGGGAAGTCTAGCGCGGAATGGTAACGTTGGGATGGTGGCGATCCGATGGTGACGCAGGGGCTGCGCACCCTCAGATTTTGACGATCTTGCCCGGATTCATGATGTTGAGGGGGTCGAACGCCCGTTTGATCGCCCGCATCGCATCCAGGGTGGCTTCGCCATGCTCGGCGGAGAGGTATTTCATCTTCCCCTGCCCCACGCCGTGCTCGCCGGTGCAGGTGCCCTCCATCGCCAGCGCCCGGTCCACCAGGCGCGACATGAAGGTCTTGGCCTTGGCGAGGTCGGCGGGGTCCTCCACGTCCACCATCAGCGTGGTGTGGAAGTTACCGTCGCCCACATGGCCGACGATGGGTGCGATCAATCCCATCTCGACGATGTCGCGCTTGGTTTCCATGACGCATTCGGCAAGGCGCGAGAGCGGCACGCACACGTCGGTCGCGACCGCCTTCGCGCCGGGCCGCATGGGCAGCACCGACCAATAGGCATCGTGCCGGGCCTGCCATAGGCGGGTGCGATCCTCGGCCTTGGCGGCGAACACGAACGGGCCGCCGTTGAATTCCGCCGCGATCTCGCCGAAACGCTCCGCCTGCTCATGCGCGCCGGCCTGCGTCCCGTGAAATTCCAAGAACAGATGCGGGGTCTCCGGCAGATCGAGCTTGGCATAGGCGTTGGACGCCTTCACCTGCTCTTCGTCCAGCAATTCGATCCGCGCCACCGGGATGCCCGACTGGATGGTGGCGATGACGGCGTTGCAGGCATCCTCGATGCTGGCGAACGGGCAGACGCCGGCGGTAATCGTCTCCGGAATGCCCTGGAGGCGCAGGGTCAGCTCGGTGATGATGCCGAGCGTGCCTTCCGCGCCCACGAACAGGCGGGTGAGATCATAGCCCGCGGAAGACTTCTTCGCGCGCCGCGCGGTGGTGATGATCTCGCCGTTGGGAAGCACGGCTTTCAGCGCCAGAACGTTGTCTTTCATGGTGCCGTAGCGCACCGCATTGGTGCCGGAGGCCCGGGTGGCGGCCATGCCGCCGAGCGAGGCATCCGCACCCGGATCGATGGGGAAAAACAGCCCCTGATCGCGCAGATCCTCGTTCAGCCGCTTGCGCGTCACGCCGGGCTCGATCACGCAGTCGAGGTCCTCGGCATGAATGGCGAGAATTCGATTCATCCCAGATAGATCGACACAGATTCCGCCTTTCGGCGCATTTACGTGACCTTCCAGCGAAGTTCCGGTTCCCCAAGGGATGATCGGTATTCGATGGGCCGCGCAGAGGGCGACAACGGTCTGCACATCTTGTGTGCTCTGGGCGAAAACAACCGCATCTGCCGGCTCGTTAGGCAAATAGGTCGTGATATTTGCGTGCTGCTCGCGGACAGCATGGGATGTCACGACTTTGTTACCAAGAGCGGCTTGCAAAGCCTCCAGTACCGCCGGCAGGCCCGGCAACGATTCGCGCGTGACCGTCGCGTCGGCACCAAACATTTAAGAATCCTTTAAAATCAAGCCAAATGGCGAAGGCGGGCGAAGCAGATTAGCGGCCCGCACACATTCGGCAAGGGGTTCTGCCGGTAGCGCCATGCCACAAAGGTGCATGATGTTTCCGCATCGGCGCCAATCTTATGCCATTTCGACAGTGACCAATGTCAAAACTCGCGGCACACTGCGCAGCAAGCAGGCAATTCTTTGAATTCCGTGCCCCCTCTCGGTCAGGGAGAGCGCCATGTGGGACAGGAACGACTTCGAACCGGTATTTTTCGCCCCGTTCGTATCTTCCGCGATGAAGATCGAACCGGAATGGATCGATGATAACGGCCATCTTTCCCCGGCCTATTACAATGTCCTGTTCGACCGCGCCTTTGGGGAAGCGCTCGCGCTTCTCGGGTTGGGGCCGCAATATGCCCGCACGCGGGGCTTGTCCTTCCTCACCGCGGAAGCCCACATGCGCTATCTTCGCAGCCTGCCGGCCGAAGGCGACGTTCGGGTCACCATGCGGCTGATCGACTATGACGCCAAGCGTCTGCACCTGTTCTTCTCGCTCCACCATGGGACGGAAGGGTGGGTCGCCGCCACCTGCGAGCAGATGACGTTGCAAATGGACCGCGCCTCTCATCGCGCGGCGCCCTTTGCGGACGATGTGCTGGAGCGGGTCGCGGGCATGCGCTCGGTTCATTCCGCTCTGCCCCAGCCGGACGGCATCGGCCGCAGCATCGGGCTCGACGCCCGCTCCTGAGCGCGTCCAAGAGCGAACATCGCCCGGCGGCGTGGCCGCCGCCAGGGATGGCGATTGCACGATTTTCTTGCAGAAAGCTTATTTCCAACGCTGCATGCGATGCAGGTCAGCCATGCTGACACATCGCTTCTAGTGCGATGCAACAGGGAGCATATTGCATTGCATCAAGAGAGCCGCACGGTTGCGGCCAAGCGTTGGAGGCCTGTCATGGGCGCCGTTACTTTCTCGACCGATTCCTTCTCGACCGCCAAGACGGCGGAAGCTGCCGCCGCTGCCAAGCCGGTCGAAGCCCGCAAGGGTGTTTTCAAGCGCATTTTCGATGCGATCGTCGCCGCCCGCACCGCGGAAGCTGAGCGCGATTTCATCACCTACATGCAGCGCACCGGTTTCGACCCGCGCAAGTGAGCTGACGATGCGCGCGTGCCTTCACGCCGCGCGCATGAGCGAATGCGCCGCCGCAGACGCGCCGGATCGCGGGTTGAAAAGCCCGCTCCCATGCCGGCGGCGGCGTGGTTCCTGAAGAGAGGCCCGCAACGCCAGGAGTGGATTGATCTCCCCGACGTCGCGGGCGCGCTTCCCGCCTCACGCGCAAGCCGCGTTTTCCGTTCGTGCCTGTCTCACGCCGGCCATATGCGCTTCGGCTTGGCGCCGGTCGCGGATAGCGTCAGCGTGGTCCAGCCGTCGATGTCGCGACGCCGCACCAATTGCAGACCCTGGGCCCGATAGGCCGCAAGCGCCGCATTGGCGTGCGACGGCAGCAGGCCGGACAGAACCACCTTTCCCCCATGGGCCAGCAAGGGACGCAGCGGGCGCGCAAGGCGCTTCAGCGGCGGCAGCAGGATGTTGGCCAGGATCAAGTCGTAGGGACCGGGCCGGCGCACCGCCGCAGCGCCGGCACCAGCGGCCAGAACCATATGGATATAGGGCCCGGCGAGGTTCGCGCGGGCATTTTCGCGCGCCGTGCGCACCGCCACCTCGTCGAGGTCGCTCGCCACCACCGGCACGCGGAAGAGGCGCGCCGCGCCGATCGCCAGCACGCCAGTGCCCGTGCCGACATCCAGCACCTTGCCCGGCCGGCCGATCCGCGCCGCATCCACGATCGCCGCAAGGCACCCCTGCGTGGTGCCGTGATGGCCGGTGCCGAAGGCCAGCGCCGCCTCGATCTCGACGCCGATGCCGTTGGGCGGCACCCGCGCGCGGTCGTGCGAGCCGTGCACGTGGAACGGCCCCACCCGCACCGGCGCAAGCCCTTCCAGGCTCGCGGCCACCCAATCCTTCTCCTGCAATTCTCCGAACGTCACCTGCGCCGCGAGATCGGCGCCGGCCGCCACCTCCACCAGTTCGCGCAGGCGATCGGGATCGAACGCCTCGCCGGCATAGACCTCGACCGCCCAGCTGCCGTCCGGCTGCTCGAAATTGGCGACCGCGACCTCGGCCGGATCGAAACTTTCCGCCAGCAGATCCGCAATGCGGCGCGCCTGCATCTCGGGGGCGGAGACCCGCATGAAATGGGTGGCGTCGCTGGGGAGGAGACCTTCAAACATCGAGAACTTTCCGGGGAGGCGCTTTGCGTTCAGACCCCGTACGCGCCAATGACGCGGTCGCGGCCCTGTTGCCGTGCGGCATAGACCCGCTCATTGGCCACCGACAAGAGCTTGGCGACACTTTCTCCGTCCAGGGGCGCTGTGGCGAGCCCGATCGCCAGAGAAATCTCAAGCCCCGGCGGCATCTGCAGGGCGGCCACACGCTGGCGCAGCATGCTTGCCACCTGCGCCGCCGCCATGTGCGGCAGGCCCGGGGCGAGGATCGCAAAGGCGTCGCCATCGTAGCGCACCACATAATCGCCGCTGCGCAGGCCCTTCCCGAGCGTCTCCGCCACGCGTCGCAGATCGCGGTCCACATCCTCCGCATCCAACCGGCCGCGCAGCGGATCGAAACCATCCACTGCAACCAGCATCAGGCTCACCGGCCGACCGGTGGCGCGGGTGATGCTCAGCAGGTCGGCGAGCAGCGTCTCCAGCCGCCCGCGATGGAAGGCGCCGGTGGCGGGATCGTGCCGGAAGCGCCCGTGAGAGGCGCCGGGCCGCTGCCGCGCCGCCGCCAGGGCCTGCTCCGGCCCATCCAGGCGCCGGCGATAATGCCAGATCAGGCCCGAATAGAAGCCCGACGCGACCAGCTTGCCGATCCATCCGCCGACCCCGGCGGAGAGCGGCACCTCCTGCACCAGGTAAACGGCGCTGAAGAAGAAAACCTGATCGAAGGTGCACACCAGCGCCAATGTCAGCCAGGAGGCGGCGAAGCTGCGCCGCCCCAGCACCACCAGCAATCGATCGTACAGGCGGAAGACGACCAGGCTTTCGAGGAACAGCAGCAGCGTGCTCCACAAGGTGAGCATGCCCATTCGGTTGAGCACCGTCACGTCCGCCGGCCGCGCGGCCCCGGCACGCCCCTGCTCAAGCGCGAGAAAGGCAACCGCGATCACCACCGCCACGGTGCCCAGCAGCAGGCCCAGCACCGGCTGGCGCGCCACATCCTGTCCCTCGATCATATGCGTCATCAGCAGCAGGCTCAGCGTGCCCGCATACAAGACCACCGATCCGGGAGAGGCGGAAAGGCCGAACGGCAGGACCAGAAACACGCACATCGCCAAGTAAACGGCGAACACGTGAACCGCGCCCAGCGCACAGAAAAACGGGCCGATACCGATGAGAAACCGCGCGCGAAACAGCCCCAGCATCAAGCTGCCATAGACGGCCATTTCCACCAGCAGCAGGACAATATTGAGAATAGGCATGGCTCGGCTGATGAGGACGGGTCTGCGTGCGCGGGCACGAAGATGTGACAGAACCCCACAATACCGCCACCTGCGAGCCTGTGAAGTGGCCCGCGCGATTAGGCGCAGGAATCGCCTGTGCTCTGTGCGTCGGCGTGCCGATGAGCGCCGAAACGAGGCTCAGACCTTCTCGACGAAGCTCTCCAGCACCCGCTTCTCGCCCGCCTTGTCGAACTGCACGGTCAGCTTGTTGCCGTCGATTCCGGAAATCTCGCCATAGCCGAACTTGATGTGGAACACCCGCTCGCCTTGCTTGAAGCTGGAAGGTGCGCCGGTCGAAGACGCGAGCAAGGTGCCCTCGATCACCGCACCGCGCCCGCCCCGCCCTGCCCCGAAGGCGCCACCGCCGCGCTCTGAGAAGCCGGAACCGGAGGCCGTATTGCCGGAGGCGCGGGCATTCTGCGCCCTTTGCCAGCCCGGCGTGGAATAGGTCGAGGAGAAGGGCTCCACCTTGGCCGCGCGATCGAACCGGCTTTCCCCATAGGAACCGCCGCCATAGCTGGAACCGCCCCAGCCGAAGCCGCCCTTGGATTCCTGCACCTCCACATGGGCGTCGGGCAATTCGTCCAGGAAGCGGCTCGGCACCGTGGAATTCCACATGCCGTGGATGCGCCGGTTGGAGGCGAAATAGATCCGCGCGGAAAGCCGGGCGCGGGTGATGCCCACATAGGCGAGGCGGCGCTCCTCCTCCAGGCCCGCCTTGCCCTGCTCGTCCAAGGCCCGCTGATGCGGAAACAGCCCCTCCTCCCAGCCGGGCAGATAGACGGTGTCGAATTCCAGCCCCTTGGCGGAATGCAGGGTCATGATCTGAACCGCATCCTCACCGGCGCCCTTGTCCGCGTCCATGACCAGGGAGATGTGCTCCAGAAAGCCTTGCAGGTTCTCGAATCCTTCCATGGAGCGCACCAGCTCCTTGAGGTTTTCCAGCCGTCCGGCCGCCTCGGCGGAGCGGTCCTTCTGCCACATCTCGGTGTAGCCGCTCTCGTCGAGGACGATTTCGGCAAGCTCCGTATGCGGCATCTCGCCGGATTGCCGGCGCCAGCGCTCGAACGCCTCCAGCAGGCCGCGCAAGGTGGCGCGCACCTTGGGCTTCAGCTCCTCGCTCTCGGTGAGCGCGCGGGTCGCCTCCTGCAGAGGCACGCCGGCGGCGCGCGCGACATCGTGGATCTGCTTCACCGTGGCATCGCCGATGCCGCGCTTGGGCACGTTGACGATGCGCTCGAAGGCGAGATCGTCGGAGGGCGAGAGCACGCAGCGCAGATAGGCGAGCGCATCGCGGATCTCCGCCCGCTCATAGAAGCGCGGCCCCCCGATGACGCGATAGGGGGTGCCCAGGGTGACGAAACGGTCCTCGAACTCGCGCATCTGGAAAGACGCGCGCACCAATATGGCGATCTGCGAGAGCGGGTGGCCGGCGCGATGCAGGGTCTCGATCTCGTCGCCGATGGCGCGGGCTTCCTCGCCGCTGTCCCACGAGCCGGTGACGGAGACCTTCTCCCCCATCTCGCCTTCGGAGAACAAGGTCTTGCCGAGGCGGCCCTGGTTGAAGGCGATGACGTGGGAGGCCGCCGCCAGGATATGGCCGGTGGAGCGGTAATTGCGCTCCAGGCGGATCACCGTGGCGCCGGGGAAATCGCTCTCGAAGCGCAGGATGTTGTCCACTTCGGCGCCGCGCCAGCCATAGATCGACTGGTCATCGTCGCCGACGCAGCACACGTTCCTGGAGCCCTGCGCCAGAAGGCGCAACCACAGATATTGGGCGACGTTGGTGTCCTGATATTCGTCCACCAGAATGTATTTGAAGCGGCGGTGATAATCCGCCAACACATCGGGATTCTCGCGGAACAGGCGGATGCCTTCCAGCAGCAGGTCGCCGAAATCCACCGCGTTCAGCGCCTTCAGCCGCGCCTGATAGGCGGCATAGAGCATCTGCCCCTTGCCGTTGGCGAAGGCCGATCCCTCGCCGGGCGGCACATTCTGGGGCGAGAGGCCGCGATTCTTCCACCCGTCGATCGTGTTGGCGAGCAGGCGCGCCGGCCAGCGCTTGTCGTCGATATTCTCGGCCGCCAACAACTGCTTGAGCAGGCGGATCTGATCGTCCGTATCGAGGATGGTGAAGCCGTTCTTCAGCCCCACCAGCTCGGCATGGCGACGCAGGATGCGCACGCCGATGGAATGGAACGTGCCGAGCCACGGCATGCCTTCCACCGCATCCCCCACCATGGAGTGGATGCGCTCCTTCATCTCGCGGGCGGCCTTGTTGGTGAAGGTCACGGCGAGGATCTGGGAGGGGAAGGCCCGGCCGAGATTGAGAATATGGGCGATACGCGTGGTGAGCACGCGGGTCTTGCCCGTGCCGGCGCCGGCCAGCACCAGCAGCGGCCCGTCGATGGTCTCCACCGCCGCGCGCTGCTCGGGATTAAGGCCGTTGAGATAATTGGGCAAGGGCGCGGCGGATGCGCCGCCGGCCCGCGCCCGCGCGGCGATGCCGCCCGGCCGCAGTGCGGGGGCCTCCACGCTTTCGCCTGCGGGACGCAGGCCCTTATGCTCGACTGGAATGGACACTCTCTCGCTCTCGCAGCAGCGCTCGCGCGATGCTTTTTGATTCTCTCGTGAGAACAAAATGGCATTGCAAGCCCTCGATTGCGAGGGGTGGCGCCTGTTTCCGTGGAAATGCCTGCCTGCGGCCTGTTAGAATGAGGGCTTCCGCGCGACGGGAAGGGCCATGAACGACGGCAGGAAAACAGGCGGAAAACCAAGGGCGCGGGCCCTTCCCGGCATGGCCAGCAGCCCCGCCCAGGCCAAGCACGCGGAACAGCACGAGGACGAGCCGCCAGCCTATTGGCGGGCCCAGGAAATGCTGCTCATCCAGCAGATCATCGGGCTGATCGGCAAGGGGCTGCAGGTGGAGCACATCCTCCACGAGATGCTCCATCTCCTCTCCGAGATGCTGGGCCTCAACCGCGGCCGCATCGTGCTGTGGGACGCCGAGAGCGCCCTTTTCAAGATCCAGTATTCCTATGGCCTCACCGCGCACGAGAAGGCGCGCGGAATCTACCGGGCCGGCGAGGGCATCACCGGGCGGGCGCTGGCCCATGAGCAATTGATCATCGTGCAGGACATCGACCAGGAGCCGGATTTCCTGTTCCGCGCGGTGGACCGGGCAACCCTGCCCCAGGAGCCGGTGGCGTTCCTGGTCATTCCCATCCGCGTGGAGCGGCGCACCGTGGGCGTGCTCGGCTGCCACCGCATCCGCAATCGCAGCCGGCCGTTTTCCGACGACATCACGATTCTGCGCATCTGCTCGACCCTTGCCGGGCAGGTGCTGGAACTGAACGAGATTCTGGACCGCAAGACCCGCGCGCTGGAGGAGCACAACCAGATGCTCGCCCGCGCGCTCGAAACCCACAGCGCGCGCTATGGCATCATCGGCACCGCCCCCGCCCTGCTCAAGGCCCTTGCGGAGCTGGAACTGGTGGCCGCCGCTAATGCCAACGTGCTCCTGCTCGGGGAATCCGGCACCGGCAAGGAAGTGTTTGCCCGCGCGCTGCATCTGGCGAGCCCGCGCCGCGACCGGCCGTTCATCAAGGTCAATTGCGCCGCCATCCCCGAAAGCCTGTTCGAATCCGAGCTGTTCGGCTACGAGCGTGGCGCCTTCACCGGGGCGAGCGAGGCACGCGCCGGCTGGTTCGAGCAAGCGGGGGGCGGCACGATCTTGCTGGACGAGATCGGCGAGCTGCCCCTCGCCATGCAGACCAAATTGCTGCGCACCCTCCAGGAAGGCACCGTCACGCGCCTCGGAGGAAAAAAGGAGATCAAGGTGGATGCGCGCCTGGTCGCCGCCACCAACCGGAACCTGGAGCGCGAGGTCGCCGCCGGCCGGTTTCGCGAGGACCTGTATTACCGCATCAACGTGATCCCGATCCGCCTGCCCACGCTCGCCGAACGGCGCGACGACATTCCCGCCTTGGCGATGCATTTCGTCAGCCGGTTCAACGAGGCGAACCAGCGCAACGTCAATCTGACAACCGCGGCCATGGCGCGGCTGCGCGAACATCCCTGGCCGGGAAACATCCGCCAATTGTCCAATTTCATCGAGCGCCTGGTGCTGCTGACGGACAAGCCGTCCATCGACGCGGGCGATCTGGCGCCGTTCCTCTCGGCGATGGCGCATGTTTCAACCCAAACCGCAGCCCAGGAGGAAGCGGCCCTGCGGAGCCTCGTGCCCGCGCGGGGCGGGCCGGCCTTCCGGCCCTATCTGCACATTGATTCCCATTCGGCCGAGGACCTGCGGCGGGCATTGGCGCAGAGCGGCGGCAACAAATCGCGCGCCGCCCAGAGCCTGGGGCTGACCGCCCGGCAATTCGCCTATCGCTGGCAGAAGGCCGAATTGGACAGCGAAGAGGGCGCCCCTACTGTTTAATCTGACATTGTCGACATTGTTCACAATGTGAGTCTTCTTTAGCTTTGCGAAAAACTGGTCGCAAGGCACCATTTTCCGCACAAAGTCGTTGCGGCGCGTGAGGTTGTGACGCATTTTTTGCGTGCGCAGGAAAGTGGCACAGGGCTTGCTGAACTCGTTTTGAACGCCGTCCGCGGCGCGGGCCCCAGAACCCCTTTCGAAAGGAAGCTCCCAGTGAACGACACGACCAATGCCGTGAAGACCGTGACGACCTATCTGCGCCCCATCGACCGCGAAGGCCTGCTCGGCTTTGCCGAGAAGGGCCGCGAGAACCCCGAGCGGCGCGGCACCAACGTGGTGCATACCGTGGTGGAGGGGCAGTATCGCACCTTGAATTATGTGGGCGACCATAAGCCCGTGGTGGTGGACGAGCCGCTGCATCTGTTCGGCGAGAACACCGCCCCCGCCCCCGGAGAGATCGTCCTGTCCGCCCTTGGCGGGTGCCTTGCGGTCGGTATCACCGCCGTCGCCACCTGGAAGAAGGTCAAGCTTTCCAAGCTTGAGCTGCGGGTGGAAGGCGATATCGGCAACACCGCCGCCTGGGGCGCCGGCGGCGCGGACCGCGAACCCGAGCAGATGGGCTTCCAGGAAATCCGCGTGACGGTCACGATCGAGGGCGACGCAAGCCGCGAAGAGCTGGACGAAATCGTCAAGCGCGCCAATTATTTCTCGCCCGTCGCCAACACCATGCGCAATCCGATCCCCTTCAGCATCGGCCTCGCCGACTGAAGGGGGGGTCGGCGCGAGGCTCCTGCCCTGGCCCGCCTCGCGCCGACCTTTCTTTTCCTCCCCACAATCTGACCGAAACCGCCCCTGCGCCGGAGGCCACGATGACGCTTGCCCAGTCGCATCCCCCTGCCGCACCCGAGGCAGGCCCCGCGGACGATATCCTCTCCCGCGCCACCGCCATCGCCCAAGGCCCGCTGCGGGCGGCGGTGAACCGCATCGACCATGGTCATTATCCGCTGGAGATCCTGGCCGAACTCGGCGGGGCGGGGGCCCTCGGCGCGCATCTGGCGCGCAACGGCGCGCGGTTCGATACCGCGCTCGCCGCCATGGGCGCGGCGAGCCGGGTGTGCGGGGCCACCGGCTTCCTCATGTGGGCGCACGACGTGTGCGGGCTCTATATGGAACAGTCCGGCAATCCCGCGCTCATGGGGCGGATGCTGGAGGATCATGCGGCGGGGCGCACGTTCGGCGGCACGGCCCTGTCCAATCCCATGAAAGCGCTCGCCGAAATCGAGCCCATGCTGCTGCGGGCACGCAGGACGGTGGGCGGCTATCTGGTCAGCGGCACCTTGCCGTGGGTCAGCCATATCGCGCCGGGCCAATATTGCGGCGCCATCGCGCGCGTCTATCGCGACGACGGCACGCCCTCGCATGAGATCATGTTCATCCTGCGCTGCGACCCACCGGTGGAATTGCGCCAATGCCCGCAATTCTCCGGCATGGAGGGCACCTCCACCTTCGGTATCCGGCTCGACGATTATTTCGTCGCCGAGCAGGATCTGGTGGCCGATCCCGCCCGCCCGTTCATCAAGCGCATTCGCGGCGCGTTCATCCTGCTGCAGGCGGGCATGGCGGTGGGCGTGATCCAGGGCGCCATCGATTCCATGCGCGAGGTGGAGCCGGCCCTCGGCCATGTGAACCGCCACCTCTCCGACCGGCCGGACGAGATCCAGGGAGAGCTGGACGAACTCACCGCCCATGCTTTGATGCTGGCGCAAACCCCGTTCGAGCAGGACCCGGACTATTTCCTCGATGTGCTCGACACGCGTGCCCAGGGCGCCGAGTTGGCGCTGCGGGCGACCCAATCGGCCCTGCTGCACCAGGGCGCGCGCGGCTATCTGATGTCCTCGGCGCCGCAGCGGCGCGTGCGCGAAGCGCATTTCATCGCCATCGTCACGCCCGCCATCAAGCATCTGCGCTGGGAAATGGCCCGCCTCTCGCGTGAGGAAATGCCCGCATGAGCGCGACCGACACCTCCGAGATCGTCTGGCGCCAATATATCTGCCGTGCCTGCGGCATGATCTATGACGAGAAGGAGGGCGACCCGGACAGCGGCATCGCCCCCGGCACGCGGTTCGCGGATATTCCCGAGGATTGGGAATGCCCGATCTGCGGCGTGCGCAAATCCGATTTCGAGCCTTATGTGCACTCCGCGCCCGCCGCCACGCCGGCACCCGTCGTGCACCGCGCGCATGCGCCGGGAGTCGTTATCGTGGGCGCCGGCATCGCCGGCCGCGCCGTGGCGGAGGCGGTGCGCGCCCTGGATTCCCACGTGCCCATCACCATGGTCACGTCCTGCAGCGGCGATGTCTATCACAAGCCGGAACTCTCCATCGCGCTCCAGCGCGGGCTTTCGGAAGACAGGCTGCGCCGGGAGAGCGGGGCCCATATGGCGGCGCGCCTAAGCGTGCATCTGCTGGCGGAAACCTTTGCGGTGGGCATCGACCCCGCCCGCAAACGCCTGCGCACCACGTCCGGCACATTGCCCTATGACCATCTCGTGCTCGCCCAGGGCGCACGCCCCGCGCTGCCGCCCGCCCTGCCGGCGGACCTGTGCTGGCGCGTGAACGATCTCGACGCCTGGCGCGGACTTGCCGCCCATCTCAACGGCGCGCCGCGTGCGATCCTGATCGTCGGGGCGGGCCTCGTGGGCTGCGAACTGGCGGAGGATTTCTCCCGCGCGGGGCACAAGGTGACGCTGCTGGACAAGGAAAAAGCGCCGCTCGCCGCGCTGCTGCCTCAGCTGGCGGCGGAGCGGCTGCGGGTGCGGCTGGAAAGCCTCGGCGTGCAGTTCCTCGGCGGCATTTCGGTTGAGCGCGCCGAGCGGGGCCATCACGGCAGCGCCATCCTCTTCACGAAGAAGACCTCCGGCGAACGCGAGGTGCTCGCCGCCGACATCCTGGTGGCCGCCACCGGGCTTGCCACGGCAAGCCGGCTGGCGCGTTCCGCAGGATTAGCCTTTCAGCGCGGCATCGCGGTGGACCCGTCCAGCCTGCGCACAAGCGTGGCGGGCATCTCCGCGCTCGGCGATTGCGTCAGCATCGATGGCGCGCCGTGCCGCTTCATCGAGCCGATCTCCAAACAGGCCGAAGCGATCGCCCACGATCTGCTGGGCCTGCCCCATGCCGGATATGCCCACACGGCCCCGGTCATCCGTCTGAAAAGCCGGGCCCTGCCCGTGGCCCTGCACGGCCTGCCGCATCCACAAGGCGCGTGGCGGGTCATTCGCGATGACGGCACGCATCTGGAGATGGAGCAATGGCACGACGGCGCCCTGCGCGCGCGCCTCGCCGCCTAACGAAAACGGCGCCCGAAGGCGCCGTTTGGCAGACGTATCGAAGGGCTCGAAGGCTTACCAGGCGGCGCGGCACACGCGCTGCACCCAATAAGGGCTCCACCAGCACTTCAGGAACGGGCCGGCATGGTCGAGCGGACGATAGACGGTGGGCGCCATCACCAGCGTCACCGGGCCGCCCGTGGCGGGCAGATCGCCGTCCAGCAGGCCCACTTCGAAGGTGAGTGTCGAGCCGGACTGGGTCACATGGGACAATTCCACCACCACCTGGGTCGGCGTGGCGCCCAGGATGGTGAGCGCGGCGTTGGGCGGATCGTTCTTGAAGATGTCCGCGGTCACGTTCCACAGCTTGGCGAACTGCTCGGTGGTCATGGTGCCGCCGATTCGCTCGGGCCGGTCCACGGCGAAGGTGGTGAGCGGGGCGACGCCCGTGAGCACCAGCGACTTGCCGTCATAGGCCATGCTCACGGCCTGCAAGGTCAGCATCATCTCGATAGGGCGGGAGATCTGCACTTCCGGCCGGCGCGGCGTACCGGCCTGGGTGGTTCCGGGTCCCTTGTCCCCGGCCGGCGCTGCGGCGGGGGCGGTGGCGGCGGGCGCTGCCGGAGCGGGGGCCGGCGTCTGGGCCAGAGCCGCGAAACCCGAAACGGCGAGAATAAGGCCCGCCAAAGGTGCAATCACTTTCATGGCCCGTTCGTCCTTCCTAGTGCCCGTTGGCCGCGCCCAGCGGACGCGCGCGCAGCTATAGCGCAAAATGCCGGCGAGAAAACCGTGCCGTGGGGGGACGCCCGCTCCGGCGCGCACCTCTCAGCTTCCGAAGGTCCGCGGCGGCGCGCTCACCACCTGGGCGCTGCCGCCGCGGATCTCCATCACCGCGAGGCTGCGCTCATTGGTGCCGTCGGCGCGGAAGCGGAACGGGCCGTCCACGCCGTTGAAGCCGGAGGGATTGGTCAGCGTGGATTCGGTGAGACCTTCCGGGCCCTGCGTGCGCATGATGGCGGAAACCAGCGAAACCGCATCGTAGGACAAGGTCGCGGTGCGCACCGGGTCGCTGCCGAACCTCTGGCGATACCGCTGGGAAAAATTGCGCCAGCCCGAGCTGTCGGGGGCCGCGAACTGGCCGCCCTCCATGCGCGGATCGGCGATCAGCGCCGCATTGTCCCAAAGTCCCGTCCCGAGCGGGCGCACCTTCTTCAGATCGACGCCCGCGGTTGCGAGTTGCTGCACCACGTTCGCCACCTGGTCGGCGGCATCGGGAATGAACACGGCATCCGCCTGGGGCGCCACGGCGGCAATGCGCCGGGCCGCGTCCGCGAGCTTGGCCGAGGTGAAGCGCTCGATGCTCATCACTCGCCCGCCGGTGTCGGCCGCCGTCTGCTGGAGCGCGCCTTCCGTGACCGAGCCATAGGCGTTCTCGGGAATCATGGCGATGAAGGAGCGCCGTCCCTGGGAAACGGAATAGCGCACGATCCGGTCCACATCGCTCTGCGGCAGGAAGCTCAGCAGATAGACGCCGGGCGCCGCCACATTGGTATCGGTGGAAAAGGCGATCACCGGGACGCCGCGCGCCCGCGCCACCTGGGACACCGCACCCACAGAATGCGCGAACAGCGGGCCGAGGATGATGCGCGCGCCTTCATTGACCGCCGCTTCCGCCGCCGCGCGCGCCCCCTGGCTGTTGCCGGCGTCATCCTTCACGATCAATTGGAAGACCGGCGCCCCACCCTCGGCAATGGCGAGCTCGGCCGCATTGCGCATGGACTGGCCGACCAGGCCGGCGTTGCCCTGGGCACCCAGCGGCAAAATAAGCGCCACCGCCGGGCCGCTCGCGACCGGGGGCGGCACATTGGCGGGGCCCGGCTGGGGACCGAGATCGACCGCCTTGCCGCCCAGATCGCCCGCGCAGGCGCTCAGCGCCGCCGCAGATACGAGCCCGCCGCCAAGACGCAAGCCACGGATCAACGCCTCCCGGCGGGTTGCCTCTGCGAAAGAGGAAAGCACAGGGGGCGGGGAAGGCGCGCGGTGCGTCACTCGTTTCTCCTGCGGGCGCCGGGTGTTGGCGCGAATTCCAGAATTACCCTTATGCCGGCAATTTGGCGAGGGCGCGACCCGGCAAAGATTCCTTTCAGCCGGCTGCGGAGCCGTGCATCGCGCGATGCCCCGGCCCGTCGCCTCCGAAATTTCACATTTCAGTTTGTTAAATAACAGGCGGCCGAAGCCGCGAAAGGACCGGTGCCATGCCCACCCCAGCCGTGATCCAGGCGTTTTTCGACGAACCGACCCACACCGTCACCTATCTGGTGGCCGATCCGGTCACCCGGGACGCGGCGGTGATCGACCCGGTGCTGGACTATGATCACAAATCCGGAACCGTGGACACGCGCTCGGTGGAGGCGGTGCTCGAAGCGGTGGCGCGACAGGGGTATCGCGTCGTCTGGACGATCGAAACCCATGTCCATGCGGACCACCTCTCAGGTTCGCCCTTCATCAAGGCGAAGACCGGGGCTCGCATCGGCATCGGCGCCGAGATCGTCCAGGTGCAGCGCATCTTCCGGCCGATCTTCAACGCCACGGACCTGAAAGCCGACGGCTGCGACTTCGATCATCTGTTCGCGGACGGTGAACATTTCGCCATCGGCGCCCTTGATGTCGAGGTGCTCCACACGCCGGGCCATACGCCGGCGGACGTTTCCTACAAGATCGGCGACGCGGTGTTCGTCGGCGACACCATGTTCATGCCCGACTACGGCACCGCGCGGGCCGATTTTCCCGGTGGCGATGCGCACCAGCTCTACCACTCGATCCATCGCCTGCTGGCCCTGCCGCCGCAGACCCGCCTGTTCATGTGCCACGATTACAAGGCACCCGGCCGCGACACCTATGCCTGGGAAACCACGGTGGCGGACCAGCGCGCGCATAATGTGCATGTGAAGGAGGGCGTGAGCGAAGCGACATTCGTGGCGATGCGCACCGCGCGCGACGCGACGCTGGCCGCCCCCGTGCTGCTGCTGCCCTCGATCCAGGTCAACATGCGCGCCGGCCGCTTCCCGCCCGCCTCGGCCAATGGCGTGCACTATCTCACCATTCCCGTTCGGGTGAAGGACGGCGCGCCCGTCCCGGCTTAGGCTCAGCGGCATCCCCACCTGCCGGCGAGGAGCGAATTCAACACGCGGCGCGGCTGGGTTAAGGTGAGGACATGACTCTTCCTGCCGAACGCCCCCGCTCCTTCACCCTTGCCGGCACCACCTTGCCCGCGGCGCGTCTCGCGCCGGGCCTGCATGTGGTGGCTACGCCCATTGGCAATCTCGGCGATATCACGGTGCGCGCGCTGGAAACGTTGGCCGGCGCCGACGTGATCGCCTGCGAGGACACGCGCATGACGCGCCGCCTCACGGACCGCTACGGCATCGACGTGCCGCTGATTTCCTATCACGACCACAACGGCGCCTCGATGCGCCCAAAGCTGCTCGCGCGCCTGGCTGCCGGGCAGGCGCTGGCGCTGGTTTCCGATGCCGGCACGCCGCTCATCTCGGACCCCGGCTACAAGCTGGTGGTGGAGGCGGCCGAGGCCGGCCATCAGATCCACCCCCTGCCCGGCGCCTCGGCACTTCTTGCGGCGTTGGTGGCCGCCGGCCTGCCCACGGACCGCTTCCTGTTCGATGGATTTCTGCCGCCCAAGCCCGGCCAGCGGCGCAACCGCATCACCGAGCTGTCGCGCATTCCCTCGACCCTGGTGCTGTACGAGACCGGCCCGCGCCTCGCCGAGAGCCTCGCCGACCTCGCCGACATCCTCGGCCCCCGCCGCGCCGCCGTCTGCCGCGAGCTGACCAAGGCGTTCGAGGAAGTGCGGCGCGGGCCGCTGCCGGAGCTCGCAGCCCAATATGCCGGGGAGCGCGACCCCAAGGGCGAGATCGTGCTGGTGGTCGGCCCGCCGGTGGAGCAGGCGGCGCAGGATGACGACGTGGATGCCGCGCTCGCCCGCGCCCTCGCCGAACATTCGCTGAAGGACGCGGTGGCCGCTGTCGCCGCCCTCACCGGGCGGCACAAGCGCGAGGTCTATGCCCGCGCGCTCGCGCTTTCCCAAGCCGGCGAGGCGGGGCCCGAGGAGGCATGAGCGAGCCGGTCAAGGTCAAGAAAGCGAAGGCCGGGCCGCCGGCGGACACCCCGGCCCGCCGCAAGAAGCAGGCCGCCCATGCGCGCGGCCTTGCCGCCGAAGACCGGGCGGCCGCCCTGCTGGAGGCCCGGGGCTTCGCGATCCTCGGGCGGCGGATCCGCACCGGTGCCGGCGAACTCGACATCGTGGCACGTGACGAAAGGCTGCTCGTCTTTTGCGAAGTGAAGCTGCGGGCGGACCTGGCCCAAGCCGCAGAATCCGTGCTGCCGCGGCAAAGGCGCCGCATCGCCGCCGCCGCCGAGGCGTATCTGGCCGTCAATCCCGCGCTCGGCGGGCTCGACATGCGCTTCGACGCGATCCTCCTCGGCCTCGATGGCGCGGCCGAGCATCTGCCGGGGGCGTTCGACGCCGACGGGTGAGGGCGGAACGGCTTATTGCAGGAACGCCCGCAGGACCGCGATCACCCGCTCCCGGCTTTGCGCCCAGAACAGATGCCCGCCCTCGAAATAAGCGCTCCAGGCAAACGGAATGCGCTGCGCCACGGTCTGCGCATTGGCGGGCGGCAATACTTTGTCCGCACGACCGCCCATCACCAGGGTGGGCGCGGCGATGGCGGGCAGCGTCTCGTAATTGGCATCGGAGGCGGAAAACTGCCGCAGCGCCTCCACTTGCCGGCTGCCGGTCTCGTCCGAACAGGCCGGCGCGGCGGGGATCGTGCCGGCCTTGCGGCCCGCAACCGCCCGCAGAACCAGGGCGCGCCCGGCTTCCTGGCCGGCGGGATCTTCCGGGAAGAACAGCGCCAGCACCTGCGGCAAAGCGAGCGTGTGGTGGGCGATCGCCTCCAGCACGCCCGGCGGCGGCGGCACCTCGTGGCTGCCGCCGGGGCTCGGCGCCAGCAGCATCAGCGAACGCAGGATCTGGGGATGGCGGATCGCCATCTGGCTCGCGATCATCGCGCCCATGGAATAGCCTAGCACATCCACCCTGTCATAGCCGAGCGCCGCCACGAGCCCGGCGGTATCGTCCGCCATCTGCGCGATGCTGGTGTGGTTCTGCGCCGTGTCCGAGGAGAAACCGCAGCCGCGATTGTCGATGACGATCAGCGTGTGGTCGTGGGAGAGCGCTTCCAGCAGGGCCGGGTCCCAATCGGACATGGTCGCGCCCAGCCCCATGATCAGGACCAGCGGCGCGCCGGCACCACGGGCGTAATAGCCCATCTCGATCTCGCCCACCTTCACCCGCTCGATGCGCGGCTGAAACGCCGTGGGCACCGGGGCATCTTGCGCCACCAGCGGCCCACCCGACAGGAGCAGGCACATTGCGGCCAGCGCCGCGCCACATCGCCGGATCATCTCGTCTCCCGCAGGCTGCTCCGATGGGCGCACGGGTGCGGAAAAACGGGTCCCGCGTCAAGCGCGGCGTCCCGCCGGTCTGGCGGCAAGGCGGGTGCGTCTATAGATAGGGCTCGACACGCCTTTGCCGGGCGCCCCGCCGGAGATTTCCATGGCCCTTCAGGTCGCGGTCCAGATGGACCATATCGCCCGCATCAACATTGCCGGCGATTCCACGTTCGCGCTGCTGCTCGAAGCCCAGAGGCGCGGCCACGCGCTGGTGCATTACACCCCCGACCAGCTCGCCATGCGCGACGGCAAGGTGTTCGCCACCGTCGAGCCGCTCACCGTCGCCGACGAGGCGGGCAAGCATTTCACCTTGGGCGAGAAGCGGCGCGTGGCGCTGACCGATTACGACGTGGTGCTGCTGCGCCAGGACCCGCCGTTCGACATGGCCTATGTGACCACCACCCATATGCTGGAGCGCATCCACCCCAAGACGCTGGTGGTGAACGACCCCGCCCAGGTGCGCAACGCGCCGGAGAAAATCTTCGTCACCGATTTTCCGGAGCTGATGCCTCCCACCCTGATCACCCGCGACCTGGACGAGATCAAAGCCTTCCGCGCGGAATTCGGCGACGTGGTGATGAAGCCGCTCTATGGCCATGGCGGCGGCGCCGTGTTCCGCCTGACCGCCGACGACCTGAATTTCGGCTCGCTCTATGATTTCTTCGCCGTCACCTTCCGCGAGCCCTGGGTGATCCAGCGCTTCCTGCCGGCCGTGAAGCACGGCGACAAGCGCATCATCCTGGTGGATGGGGAAGCCGCCGGCGCGGTGAACCGCGTGCCCAGCGAGGGGGATCTGCGCTCCAACATGGTGCGCGGCGGCGCGGCAAAGCCCACCGACCTCACCGACCGCGAGCAGGAAATCTGCAGGCGCATCGGCCCGGCGCTGCGGGAACGCGGCCTGCTGTTCGTGGGTATCGACGTGATCGACGGCAATCTCACCGAGATCAACGTGACCTCGCCCACCGGGCTGCGCGCCATCAAGCGGCTCGGCGGCCCCGATATCGCCGCGCAGATCTGGGACAAGATCGAGGAAAAGCGGGGCGCCTGAGCGCGCCGCTCCCCTCACACGCGGAAAGGCCAGCCATGCCCCAGCCCTTGACCGTCTCCATTCCCCACAAGCTCGGCAAGGCGGAGGCGACGCGCCGTCTCCAGGGCGGCCTCACCAGCGTGCGGGCGAAGTTCGGCGACAAATTGCAGGTGATGGAAGAGACCTGGACCGATTCCCACCTGCAATTCCGCGTCGGCGTCCTCGGCCATACCGCCCACGGCACGCTGGACGTGGCGGACACGGCCGTGCACCTCTCCGTGGAATTGCCCTGGCTGCTGCACCTGATGGCGGAAAAGGCCAAGGCGCTGATCCAGAAGCAGGGCCAGTTGATGCTTGGCCAGAAGAAATAGGCCTCAGACCGGCGCGAACAGAAGCGTGGCCGTATCCAGGGTGAAGCTGCCGTCGGCCTCGATCTCGAAATGGGCCCGCACGTCGCGCGTCGCCAGTTCCTCCAGCGAGCGGATCGCCGCCACGTGCAGATCGGGCGTGTTGATGCGGGCGACCCAGGAGGAGAACTCCATCCGCAGCCGTCCTTCGGTGACCGACTGGCACGCCAAGCCCACCGCCTGCGCGCGCTCCACCCATTCGCCGACCGAGAAATCGCGGGCGTGGGAGGGATCGCGCAGCAGCTCGATGGTCTGCAGGAACGTATCCAGCACATCGCTCGGCGGCGCTACCACATCCATGAAGATGGCCCGCCCGTTCGGCTTCAGCACGCGGCGCGCCTGCGCCAGCCCCGCCGAGAGATCGCGCCAATGGTGGGCGCTGAAGCGCGAGACCACGAAATCGAAGCTGGCGTCGGGAAACGGCAATTCCTCCGCCACGCCCCAGGCGGTCTCGATATTGGAAAGGCCGCGCCGCTGCGCCTCGCCCGCGACCGCCTCCAGCATGCGGTCTGACAGATCATAGGCGACGACCTGCGCCACATGGGGTGCCACGGTGAAGCTCACATGGCCGCCGCCGCACCCAAGATCGAGCACCCGCGCCGCCCCGCGGCCCGCCATCATCTGCGCAAGGGCATCGAGATCCGCGCCCTGGGCGTGGACCGCGCTCGCGACATAGGCGGCGGCCTGGGGGCTGAACTGGGCGGAGACGAGGCGCTCGTGGTCGCCTTCTTTCAGATCGGTCATGGTCATGAGGCAAGGCTTTTGGTTGCGCGAGGGATCGCGAAAGGAACGCGGCGTGCGCTGTCCCTCATCGCACCATAGCAACGATGCAGATCAGAGCAAATGCAACCAGCAGACCACGGACGCAGGCCGGAGCCGCGTTCCGCAACGGGTTGCGATCGAAGGGAAGGAGGCGATCCGTGGCGCCGAGGCTGCCCCACTCGGCCCAGCCGAGACGGGGAGAGGGCTCGGTCTCCCGCGCGTCCTCGCGGCGCGACTTGGAGGACAAGGGCTGGATATGGGTCATGGATCCACCTTCTGGCGCGCGCGCCGATGATCGGGACGGCCGGCGGTTCAGCCCCACAGGGCGTGGAACGCGAACGCCAGCATCAGCAGGGGAACGAGGCAAGCCGCCTTCAGCGCCATGCGGGCCAGCGCGCCGGGCCGGCGCACGCCCCGGATCTGCCGGGGCGGCAGCGGCCTTGCGCGCGGAAAGGGGACGGAAGTGGCAGTGGAGAAAGAATAAGATTGGGTCATGGTCGGTCCTCACGGCCGCCCTTATGGCGCCGCCCGCCATAAGGGCGCGATTGGGAACACGCGGCCCCTCCATAAAGGGCGCATAAGGGCGCATGTTCCCAATATGTTCTTGTGCCGCCGGCCGCCCTCCACTACCTTGAGTGGCACTGGCAAGCCGGGGGGCTGAAGCGTGATCCAGCGTGTGGCGACGGTGGCGTTCGAGGGCGTCGATGCCCGCCCGGTGGACGTGCAGGTGCATGTGGCGCCGGGCCTGCCGGCGTTCACCATCGTCGGCCTGCCCGACAAGGCCGTGACCGAAGCCAAAGAGCGGGTGCGCGCCGCCCTGATTGCCTCCGGGCTCGCCCTGCCCGCGCGGCGCATCACCATCAATCTCGCGCCCGCCGATTTGCCGAAGGAAGGCTCCCATTACGACCTGCCCATCGCGCTCGGGCTGATGGCGGCGATCGGCGCGATTCCGAGTGATGCGCTCGCCGGCTTCACCGTGGTGGGCGAACTGGGGCTGGACGGCTCCATCGCCGCCGTCGCCGGCGTGCTGCCGGCGGCGATCGGCGCCAATGCGCGCGGCCACGGGCTCATCTGCCCCGGCGCCTGCGGCGCAGAAGCCGCCTGGGCCAGCCCCGACATGGAGATTCTCGCCCCCATCTCGCTGATCCAGCTGGCGAACCACGTCACGGGCCGGCAGATCCTCGCCCGCCCCGATCCACGCTTGCGCCCGCCCGGAGGCTCAAGCCTGGACCTCAAGGACGTGAAGGGCCAGGAAACCGCCAAGCGTGCGCTCGAAGTCGCGGCGGCCGGCGGCCACAATCTGCTGTATGTGGGCCCGCCCGGCGCCGGCAAATCCATGCTGGCCCAGCGCCTGCCCTCCATCCTGCCGCCGCTTTCCCCGGCGGAGATGCTGGACGTCTCCATGGTCGCGTCGGTGGCGGGGGCGATCCAGGACGGTGCCCTGGTGGACCGGCGCCCGTTCCGCGCGCCGCACCATTCCGCCAGCATGGCGGCGATGGTGGGCGGCGGGGCGAAGGCGAAGCCCGGGGAGGTCTCGCTGGCCCATCACGGCGTGCTGTTCCTGGACGAACTGCCGGAATTCTCGCCGCAGGTGCTGGATTCCCTGCGCCAGCCGCTGGAAACCGGCGACGTGCTGATCGCCCGCGCCAACCACCGCGTGACCTATCCGGCACGGTTCCAATTGATCGCCGCCATGAATCACTGCCGCTGCGGCCATGCGGGCGAGCCCGGCTTCACCTGCAAGCGCGGGCCGCGCTGCAAGGAGGATTATCAGGCGCGCCTATCCGGTCCGTTCCTCGACCGCATCGACCTGTATCTGGATGTGCCGGCGGTGACCGCCGCCGATCTGGTGCTGCCCGCCCCGGCGGAGGGCTCGCGGGAGGTGGCGGCACGGGTCGCTGCCGCGCGCGCCGTCCAAGTCGAGCGCTACGCGGCGCTGGACCGGCCGGACATCCGCACCAATGCGCAAGCCTCCGGTCCGCTTCTGGAAATGGTCGCCGCGCCCGATGCCGGCGGGCTCGCTTTGCTGCGGGATGCCGCCAGCGCCATGAACCTCTCGGCGCGCGGCTATCACCGCGTGCTCAAGGTCGCCCGCACCCTCGCCGATCTCGACGGGGCGGAAAGTGTGGGCCGGCGGCATCTGGCCGAGGCCCTGGCCTATCGCGCCCTGGCCGACCGCTCGCGCGCCGCAGCCTGAGCCACCGGGCGCGACTTGTGGACGCGACCCTTGCGGGCGACCGCAAGCTTGCGCCCCGCGCCGGAGGCCTCACGCTACATGGCGTTGATGGCGAGACCTTCGTAATAGGTGATCTGGCACAGATCGCCCAGTTCCACCTTCTGGAGATCGGCCAGCACCTGCGGGTTGGCCGCCTTGACGGTGCGCACCACGCCGTCGAGCCCCTCGAAGCTGATGGTGCCGTTGGTCTTGTCGATATTCACCAGCATGGAGGTGACGGTCACTTCGCGGAAGCCGTAATCCTCCGGCCACCCCGGCAGGCCGTCCTTGAGCACCAGTTCGGAGATCGCCACGCCCGGCGTGCCCTGGTGCGCCTTGCCCAGGGCGGTGACCAGGCCCGGCAGCACGCGGATGAGCAATTGCCGGCTGTTGGCGAGCTGCATGACATCGCCCAGCAGCGGCGGTGCGATCACCGCCCAGCGCCTGCCGTTCGGGGTTTCCAGTACCACGCGGCGGGTGGCGGGATCTGCGGAGACGAACCGCGCCTGATAGCTGAGCACGTTCATCGCGCCGACTCCCGGCACGTTGATGACGCTCACGGCGGCGGGGGTCGGTGTGGCCTGCGCGTGAGCGAGGCTCGATAACGCGACGCTGAGCGCCAAGCCGCAGCCGGCGACGCCGGACAGAAAACGAACCTTAGACATGATGCCCCCGAATCCCCGAATTGCCCAACCGGGTTTCGCGCTAGCATGCGCTCCCCGCCCCGGCAATGCGCCACCGCCGTCATATGACAGGCCCGGGGTGTCACAATCTGTCATTGTCACATAGCCGTAGGAAAACTATGGTGAATGTGATGGTCACGCGGGATGAACGCGCACAATGCGCGGACCCGCTTTCGAGCTCGTCTGGGACGGCGCGCGGCATCCCATAGAACCGCCGTTGTCCAGCGGCGGCCCGAGGAGGGGGTCGTTGCATGAAACGCCAGGATCTGTCCGATACCGGTCTCGACCCGCAGCCCTTCAGCTGGCCGGCTCTGGTGGGCCGCGGCATCGACGTGGCCAAGGAAGGCTTCGCCAAGTTTCCGGGCGCCAAGTTCGGCGCGCCGCTGTTCGCGCCGCCCATCCTGCGGGCGGACGGCAAGCCGGCGCTAAACGGGCCGCAGAAGCTGGTCTCCGATTTTCGCGCTTATTCCGGCATCCGCCATCGCGAGGCCGTCCCGTTTGGCGAGCCGGTGGTGCTCGGCCGCCTCGGGCCTCTGGAAGTGCGGCTCGCCCGCACCGCCCGCGATGTGCGCCGCGCCCAGCGCCTGCGCTACAAGGTCTTCTACGAGGAAATGTCCGCCGTGCCCGACGCCGCCGCGCGGCTCGCCCGGCGTGACGTCGATGCGTTCGACGCCATTTGCGACCATATGCTGGTGCTGGATTACGAAGCCGGCAAGATGGTGCTCGGCCGCCGCAAGCCCAAGGTCGTCGGCACCTATCGCCTGCTAAAGCAGGAAGTGGCGGACCGCCACGGCGGCTTCTACACCCAGGGCGAGTTCGACGTGAACCGCATCATCGCGGCGCACCCGGGCTTGAAATTCCTGGAGCTGGGCCGCTCCTGCGTCCTCAAGCCCTACCGCAACAAACGCACGGTGGAGCTGCTCTGGCACGGGGTGTGGGCCTACATCCTGCGCAACAATATCGACGTGATGATCGGCTGCGCGAGCCTGGAGGGCACCGACCCCGAGGCGCTCGCGCTCCAGCTCTCGTTCCTGCATCACAATGCGCTCGCGCCCGAGGAATGGCGCGCCCGCGCGCTCGACAAGCGCTATGTGTCCATGGATCGGATCCCCAAGGACCAGATCAACATGAAGGCCGCCTTGCATGCCCTGCCGCCGCTGGTGAAGGGGTATCTGCGCCTCGGCGGCTTCGTGGGCGACGGGGCGGTGGTGGATCATCAGTTCGGCACCACCGACGTGCTCGTGGTGCTGCCGCGCTCGATCATCAGCGCGCGCTATGTGGAGCATTTCGGCCCCACCGCGAACCGCCACGCCATCTGAGCCCGGTCCGCGAGTCCGGGTTCGCAAGTCCGGCCTTCGCCCGACGCGCGCCGGGTGGCGGGCCTTTGCGGTGCCGCGCCCCCATGGGGCAGGCATCGCGGAGCGGGCGTTACCGAAATGGGCAAGCCTGTCGCGCGGCGCGGCTTTCTGCCATAGCTGGGGCGCGCGGGCCGGCTGTCGGATCCGCGCAGCGTTCCGCGCGTCCGGGTTTGCCGTCCATGATCGAAATCACCCCGCGCATCGCCATCTCCGAGGACGAGATCGAACTCGCCTTCGTGCGTGCGTCCGGGCCCGGCGGGCAGAACGTCAACAAGGTGTCGAGCGCGGTGCAATTGCGATTCAACGCCTTTGCCTCGCCGAACCTGCCCGATGGGGTGAAGCGCCGGCTGATCCGCATCGCCGGCAAGCGCATGACGCAGGACGGCATCGTCATTATCCAGGCGCAGCGCCATCGTACCCAGGAGCGCAACCGCGCCGACGCGCTGGAACGCCTGGTGGAGATGATTCGCGAGGCGACCTATGTGGCGCCCGTTCGCCGGCCCACGCGCCCGACCCTCGGCTCGAAGGAGCGGCGCCTGGAGGCGAAGGAGCGGCGCGGCGTGGTGAAGAGCCTGCGCCAGAGCAAGCCACAGGCTGACTGAACGGGCGAACCGCGCCTCCTTAAGCGGAGAGGGTTGCCGCCTGGAGCAGTTTTTCCGCCGCGGCACGGGCTTCCGCCGTGATGCTGGCGCCGGCCAGCATGCGGGCGATCTCTTCCTTGCGGCGCGGTGCGTCGAGGGGCGCGACGCGTGTGGTGACGGGCGCATCCTTGCCGGCACCGGCGGACGCCTTGGAAATCAACAGGTGCTGGCCCGCGCGCGCCGCCACCTGCGGCGCATGGGTCACGCAGATCACCTGCACCTGCCCCGCGAGACGGGAGAGGCGGTGGCCGATGGCATCAGCGACCGCGCCGCCCACGCCGGTATCGATCTCGTCGAAAATCAGCGTGGGCGCGGAGCCGCGATCCGCCAGCACCACCTTCAGGGCGAGTAGAAAGCGCGCGAGTTCGCCGCCCGAAGCCACTTTCATCATGGGACCGGGGCGCGTGCCGGGATTGGTGCGCACCCAGAATTCCACCCGGTCATAACCTTCGCTGCCCGGCGTCTGCGGGTCGCTGTCGATGCGGGCGGTGAAGTGCGCGCGCTCCAGCTTGAGCGGCGGCAATTCCGCATCCACCGCCGCATCCAGCTTCGCGCCGGCGGCCTTGCGCTCGGTGGACAGCGCGGCGGCCGCCACGCGATAGGCGTCCTCCGCCTCCGCGACCTTCGCTTCCAGTGCCGCGAGCGTGGTGGCGCTGCGGTTCAAGGCGTCCAGTTGCGCCGCGAATTGCGCGGCGACCTTGGGCAGGTCGTCGATGGCGCCGCCATATTTGCGGGCGGCCGCGCGCAGGGCGAACAGCCGCTCTTCCACGCGCTCCAGTTCGCGCGGATCGAAGGCGGCGTCGCGCAGGGCGGTCTCAAGGTGCGAGCGCGCGGTTTCCAGCGCGTCGAGCGCAAGGTCGATGGCTTCCACCGCCGGGCGCACCAGGCCCTGTGATTCGCCGGCGCGGCGCTCCAGCCGCCGCACCGCGGCGGACAGCGAGGGAACCGGCGAGCCGCTGCCGCCGACCGCTTCCAGCGCCTCCGAGAGGTCGCCCGCGATCTTCTCGGAGCGCATCATGCTGGTGCGACGCTCGGAAAGCGCGGTTTCTTCCCCCGCCTCGGCGCCGAGCGCGGTCAGTTCCTCCACCGCGTGGCGGATGAAATCGGCTTCTTTCTGCGCTTCCTCCAGCCGGGCACGCTCGGCGCCAGCCTCGGACAAAGCGGCACGCCAGGCACGCCAGAGGCGGCCCACCGCTTCGGTCTTGCCGGCGAGCCCGCCGAAGGCGTCGAGCAGCGTGCGGTGGGTGGTCGGGTCCACCAGCGCGCGATCGTCGTGCTGGCCGTGCAGTTCCACCAGCCGAGCGCCGAGCGCGCGCAAGGTCTGCACACTCACCGGCTGCTCATTGATGGTGGCGCGCGTGCGCCCATCGGCCATCTGGATGCGGCGAACGATCACCTCGCCCTCGTCCGCAATGTCGGCCGCGGCGAGAATCGCGCGGGCGGGATGGGCGAGCGGCAGATCGAAGACGGCGGTCACCTGCCCCTTCGCCTCTCCATGCCGGACGAGGCTGCCATCGCCACGACCGCCGAGCGCCAGGGACAGGGCATCCAGCAGGATCGACTTGCCCGCGCCCGTCTCGCCGGTGAGGACGGTGAGGCCGTCCGCCAGCGCCAGATCGAGCTTCTCGATCAGAACGATGTCCCGGATCGAGAGAGAGGAGAGCATGGATCCTAGCCGAGACCGAGCTTCTTGAAGGCCTGGCTGATCCAGGACCCCTTGTTTTCGACCGGCAGGTTGCCGCTCGACTGCACAAGCTTATAGGCGTCCTTGTACCACTGGCTATCGGGAAAATTATAGCCCAGCACGGCGGCGGCGGTCTGCGCCTCGGAGATGATACCGAGCGCCATGTAAGCTTCGGTCAGGCGGAACAGGGCCTCTTCCACCTGGCGGGTGGTCTGGTATTGCGTGACCACCACCTTGAAGCGGTTGATGGCGCCCGTGTAGTTGCGGTTTTCCAGATAATAGCGGCCGATCATCATTTCCTTGCCGGCCAGCTGGTCGCGCGCCACTTCCACCTTTTTCTTGGCGGAGGCGGCATATTCCGTGTTCGGATATTTGCGGATCACTTCATCCAGGGCATCGAGCGCCTGGCGCGTGGCCTTCTGGTCGCGCGTGATGTCCGGGATGTTGTCGAAATAGGCGGAGGCGACGAGATAGCTCGCATAGGCCGCATCTTCCGAGCCGGGATGCAGCGCCATGTAGCGCTTTCCGGCCGCGATCGCGTCGTCGTATTTGCCGGCCTCGTAATAGACGTAGGTGTCCATCAGCAGCGCCTTGCGCGCCCATTCCGAATAGGGATGGGTGCGGTCCAGATCCTCGAACCGCTTGGCGGCCGCGGTATAGTCACCCTTGCGCATCAGGGTGAGGCCTTCGTTATAGATCTTCTCGGCCGGCTCGTCGGGCGGAATGACATCGTCCTTATTGCTGGCGCAGCCGGCGAGGCTGGTGGCAAGGAAGATGAGTCCGAGCAGGCTGGCCGCCCGGGTGCGCAGGACAGCGGCGTCAGAGAAAAGGCGCATCACGTGAAGGTTCCATCCCAAGCCGTCGGCTTCCGTGCAGAACGCCGCAGACTACGCGGCTAACGGCGCTTTCAGTCGGCAATGTGGCGGGCGGGGGCGAAGCACCGTCAAATGCGTTTCCGCCACCTGGTTCGCTCGGTTTTTTAAGGGCGGAGGCGCGCACGTCAAGCCGGCGGGCGGGCGCTCGCGGCAGAACACAGTCCGCGCGCGAGAATGCGTGAGCCCACGGGCACAAGACCGGCCGCGTGTGGCGTCGAAAATGGGATCGCAAAAAGACAAGGCCGCGGTGCGCAGGGTCGGACGGCCCCTCAAGGGCCACGTCCTGCGGCTCAACGCTCCGGGGCGTAGGCGAGGACGGGGGCGCCGATCGCGAGCTCGGCACCTTCGCGGCGCCCGCGGACCGGGGCATCCACCACGGCGAAGGCCGAGCGATCCGCCAGGAGAGCGTCCACCACATTGAAATTCAGCTTATGTCCGCCGCGGAAAGAGCGATAGCGGGCCATCAGCGGCAGGCCGGCGAGCGCGAGATCGCCCACCGCGTCCAGGGCCTTGTGGCGCACGAACTCGTCCGCGAAGCGCAGGCCTTCAGGATTGAGGATGCCGGCATCGCCGAGGCAGACGGTGTTTTCCAGCGAGGCACCGCGGGCATAGCCGGCGGAGCGCAGGCGCTCCACATCCTTGAGGAAGCCAAACGTCCGGGCGCTCGCGAGTTCGCGGCGGAACACGTTCGGGGTGAGGTTGCCGGCGAAGCGCTGGCGGCCGATGCCGGAATGATCGAACTCGATCTCCACTTCCAGGCGGAAGCCGGCGTCATAGGGCAGAAGCTCACCGAAGGAGGCGCCGTTCTCGACGCGGATGGGCTTCAGCACCTTGAGATATTTGCGGCGGGCGGGGAGCACCGTGATGCCGACTTCGTCGATGGCGGCGACCACCGGGCCGGCGCTGCCGTCGAGAATCGGAACTTCCGGGCCGGTGACTTCCACCTGCGCATTGTCGACGCCGAGGCCGGACAAAGCGGAGAGCACATGCTCGACCGTGGAAACGAGGGCGCCGCTCTTGTCGCCGAGGACGGTGGCGAGGTCGGTGGCCTGCACCGACTGGCGGGAGACCGCCATCTTGCGGGGGGCCTGGTCGGCGAAGGTGCGGATGAAAACGATGCCGGTGTCTGCGGGGGCGGGCTTCAGGATGAGAGAGGCTTCGATGCCCCCGTGAACGCCAACGCCCGAAAGAGCGATCTCGCCAGCAAGGGTCGTCTGCATCTCGGAAGCCATATGGACCCCGGAAACCGTCACGGCCCAAGGGCCGCCGCATTCCCGCCTCTAATGTTTCACCTCACCCGCCTAATTTTGCCGCCGGGTTGGAATTTGATGGATCGCGTGTGGATCCATTCCGCGCCGACCGCGTTAAGCAAGGTTCGAGGGTCAACCTAGCGGGCTCGTTGCGCTGCGCCAAATCACGCTTGCTTACCGCCTGTTACCAAACGCGTCACAAAAAACTTCTTGGTTATCAAATACTTACGCCCGAGACACAGTCCCGGGCGCAGGTGCGTGTTACCAAAAGCCAGCGAATCAGTTCGCCTGGCGACGCAAGAAGGCGGGAATCTCGAGGTGATCTTCCTCATGCCCGTGCTGCGGTGCATGGCGGCTCGGAACCTCGGCGACGGGCCGCGCGGGCGGGCGCTTTGCGAATTCCGAGACCGGTTCGCCGGGACGGCCGGCAGGCTTCTGCTGGGGCGCCCGCGAATCAGGGGCGCGCATGCTCGGCTGCTCGCGGCGCACAGGCGCCTCGGGCTCTTCCTCACGGCGCCCCATCCCCACATTGGCCAGGCGCTGGAGAAGGGTCATGCGCTTCTGCTCGGCGGCAGGCTCGCCGCGCTGGGCGCGGATCTGGTTCTGCGCGGGCATCGGCAGTTCATCCACGCGGGGCATGCGCGGCGCGCGGGGGCGCTGGGCCTGCGGCGGGATGTAGGGCGCGAACTCCTCTTCCTCCACCGGGGCAGGCGCGGGCGCCGGCTCAGGCTCGGAATAGAAGGAGGGCTTCGGCGCTGCGGCGCGGATGGTCACCTCGTCGATGGCCACCGGACGCTGCGGAGCCGGAGCGGGCGCCGCATGCTGCGGCTGGGGCGCCGGCTGGGCCGCGACGGCATTGTCGAGCGCCATCAGGTCTTCGGCGGAGATCGCCGCCACCGCGCTGCGGATCTGGGCCTCGCGGGCCTGCTCCACGGCCGCGCGGCCGGCGTTGGACATCTTGCGGCCCTGCAGGTCCGGCGTGCTCTCGCCGCGATACTGGATCTGCTCGGGGATCACCGCGGGGTCGATGCCGGTGGCCACCACCGACACGCGGATGATGCCGTCCAGGCTCTGGTCGAAGGTGGCGCCGAGGATGATGTTGGCGTCCGGGTCCACTTCCTCGCGGATACGGGTCGCGGCTTCGTCCACCTCGAACAGCGTCATGTCGTTGCCGCCGGTGATGGAGATCAGCAGGCCGCCGGCGCCGCGCATGGAGGTTTCGTCCAGCAGCGGGTTGGCGATCGCGGCTTCGGCGGCCTGAATGGCGCGCTTGTCGCCGGAGGCTTCGCCGGTGCCCATCATCGCCTTGCCCATGTCGCGCATCACGGCGCGCACGTCGGCGAAGTCGAGATTGATGAGGCCTTCCTTCACCATCAGGTCGGTGATGCAGGCGACGCCCGAATAGAGCACCTGGTCCGCCATGGCGAAGGCGTCCGCGAAGGTGGTCTTCTCGTTGGCGACCCGGAACAGGTTCTGATTCGGGATGACGATCAGCGTGTCGACCGTCTTCTGCAGCTCGTTGATGCCGTGCTCGGCGACACGCATGCGGCGCTGGCCCTCGAAGTGGAAGGGCTTGGTCACCACGCCCACCGTGAGGATGCCCAGTTCGCGGGCCGCGCGGGCCACGACGGGGGCAGCGCCGGTGCCGGTGCCGCCGCCCATGCCGGCGGTGATGAACACCATGTGCGAGCCGGACAGGTGGTCGCGAATCTCATCCAGCACTTCTTCAGCGGCGGCGCGGCCGACTTCCGGCTGCGAGCCTGCCCCGAGGCCTTCGGTGACGGCGACGCCCATCTGCACCAGGCGCTCCGCCTTGGAGAGGGAGAGGGCCTGCGCATCCGTATTGGCGACGACGAACTCCACGCCGGTGAGGCCGGCGGTGATCATGTTGTTGACGGCGTTGCCACCGGCGCCACCGCAGCCGAACACGGTGATTCGCGGCCGCAACTCCCGAATGTCAGGCATCTGAAGGTTGATCGTCATGTTCCCACTCCATCGCGCCCTGGGCGCCGGCACGCCGTCCGAATCCGTGGCTCCCCCCTTTGTTAAGGGGAATACCGTTAACCATCTCTAAAAGCCGTCCCTCAACCAGCGCCCGACGCGGCCAAAATATGTGCCGCCTTCCGCGCCGGCCGCCTGCCGGCGGCGGGGCTCGAAATGCTCGAGGCCCGCCACCTGGGGATAGACCAGCAGGCCCGCCGCGACCGCGAAGGCCGCGCCGCGCGCGGCCTCGGGAAGGCGCGAAACCCCAAGCGGGCGGCCGATTCTCACCTGCGGGCCGATCACCCGCGCCATCAGGTCCGGCAGGCCCTGCAATTGCGCCGCGCCGCCGGTGAGCACCAGCCGGCGACCCGCATCGCCCCCGTGTCCGGAGGCCTTGAGGCGATCGCGCAACAATTCGACGATTTCTTCGGCGCGCGGCTTAACGATTGTCACAAGGCGCGACTTCGGCACCGAATGGGGATGGTCGCGCTCGTCGCCCGACAAAGCGGGAATCGACAGCATGTCGTGATCGTCGGACGACACCGCCACCACGGCGCCGTGCAGCGCCTTCAGGCGTTCCGCATCGGCGAGGCGCGCGGGCAGGCCGCGTGCGACATCGTTGGTGATGTGCTGGCCGCCGAGCGCGATGCCGTCCACATAGACGCAGTGCCCGCCCGACACGATGGAGAAGGTGGTGGTGCCCGCCCCCATGTCGATGAGGGTGACGCCGAGTTCCATCTCATCGTCGGTCAGCGAGGACAGCGCCGCCGCATAGGGCGCAGCCACCATGGCCTCGATGCCGAGATGGCAGCGCTCCACGCACAGCACCAGATTCTTCAGCGAGGTGAGGTCGCCCGTCACCACATGCATGTCGACGCCGAGTTCGCGCCCAAGCATGCCGCACGGCTCGCCGATGCCGCGCCGGCCGTCGAGCGAATAGCCCACCGGCAGGGCGTGCATCACCGCCCGGCCGTCGCCCACGGCATAGGTGGAGGCGGCCTCCAGCACGCGGCGGATGTCGAATTCCTCCACCGCCGGGGCGGTGAGGCGCACCGCCGCCTCGTAATGCTGCGAGGACAAGCGCGCCCCGGACACGCCGAGAATCACCGAGGCGATCTGCACGCCCGAGGCCCGTTCCGCCATGTCCACGGCCTGGCGAATCGCCAGCTCGGCGCGCGCCATGTCGATCACCGCCCCGCCCTTCACGCCGTGCGCGCGAGTGTGGCCGATGCCGAGCACGTCGATGGAATGGGTGCGCCGGCGCAGCACATCGGAGGAGCCGCGCGGCTTGAGGCGCGCGATGGCGCAGACGATCTTGCTGGTGCCGATATCGAGCACCGCGATGATGCCGCTTTTCTTGGGCGGCATGGGACGCATCTTCGGGGCGAAACCTTGTGCGAGCCGATGTCTCACGCGGCGCCTCCTTTCTTGGCCTTCGCGCGGGCCTTCAGCATCTGGGCGCGGGCATCGGCGGCAGCGTCGGACAGGCGCACGACCACCCGGTCGGGCAGGCGCAAGTCGACGATGGTGATGTCGCGGGTGAGCAGTTTCTTGTCGCGGTCGAGGTCGGCGAGCTGGAGCAGCGCGTCGTCCACCGGTCCTTCGGGCAGGCGCACGTCGATGCCGTTGCGCAGCTTCAGCGTCCAGCGGCGCTCGGCCACCAGGATGGCGGCACGCACCTGGTCGCGCACGGCGGGAACGCGGGCGAGCGCATCGACGATTTCGCCCACTTGCTCCTGCGCGCCCTCTCCCACCACGATCGGCAGGTTCACGTAGCGCGGATCGTCCGAATAGGGGGCGATCGGGGTGCCGTCCTTGGCGATGACGTTGATCTGGCCGTTCATCTGCCAGAGCGCATAGGCCTCGCGCTCCACCACGTGGATGTCCACGCGGTCGGGATAGAGCTTGCGCACGCTGGCGCTGGCGATCCAGGGCATGGATTCCAGCCGCGCGCGGGTCTCGTCCGCATTCACGAACAGGATGGAGGTGGTCGGCTTGATGCCCGCCGCCGCCAGGATTTCCGACGGCGTGACGTGATTCTGGCCGGAGAGATTGACCTGGGCGATCTTGAAGCCGGCGATGTTGGCTGCCGCGTCGCCCATGTCGACGACGAATTCGTGGGCTTCCTCCACATGGCCGCCGAGCACCACGCCATAGGCCGTAAAGCCGCCGATCACGACGAGACTGAGCAAAGCGGCGCCGCGCCGGCCGAATCGCGAGGCGCCGAGGCGCACCGTCATGCGGCGCAGGAACAAGGCGATGCGGCGGGGCGGCGGGGGCTCGCGCATCGGCTGGGGCCGCACCGGCTTGCGGCCGGCGGATGCGACAGGCGGGTTCGTGCCCGGGCGCGGCCCGCGCGGGCGCTCCCTTACCGATTCAGCGATGCGTCCTCCACCATCCATGTCACAAGCTCGCCGAACGATATGCCCGCGTGGGCTGCCAGTTCGGGCACCAGGGAGGTCTCGGTCATGCCGGGTTGCGTGTTGACTTCCAGACAGATCAGGCCGGCGCCTTCGCCAGCATTTTCGTCGTATCGGAAGTCCGCACGCGAGACGCCCCGGCACCCGAGTGCCTTGTGTGCCGCGAGCGTAAATATCCGCGCCTGTTGGTAAACTTCGGGTAAAATCCGGGCAGGAAGAATGTGCCGCGAGCCACCCGGTGCATATTTGGATTCGTAATCGTAAAAAGCCTGGGTCGACTCGATCTCGATGACGCCCGTGGCTTCCTCGCGGATCACCGCGCAGGTCAGCTCCAGGCCGGGAATGAACCGCTCCGCCAGCAGGCTCTCGCCGTGGGGCCAGTCGGCCCGCGTCAGTTCCTGCGGGGGGTGCGCTTGGTCCTCGCGCACGATGAACACGCCGACGCTCGACCCCTCCGCCACCGGCTTCAGCACATAAGGCGGCTCCATGACATGGGCTCGCGCCGCTTCGGCGCGGCTGACCACCCGGCCAAACGGCACCGGCACGCCGGCTGCCGCCATCACGATCTTCGCCTGCGCCTTGTCCATGGCCAGCGCCGAGGCGAGGACGCCGGAATGGGAATAGGGAATGCGCAGAATTTCCAGGATGCCCTGGATCGTCCCATCCTCGCCGGGGCAGCCATGCAGCACGTTCAGGGCGACGTCCGGCTTGAGGCGGGCGAGCACCTCGGCCACGTCACGCTTCACGTCCACCCGCGTCACGCGATAGCCGGCGGCCTCCAGCACCACGGCGCAGGCTTCGCCCGACCGCAAGGAGACCTCCCGCTCGGCCGACCAGCCGCCCATCAGCACTGCGACGTGTTTACTCATCTTGCCTGTCCCTCGGCGCCGCCCGGCCCGGGCACGCCATCTAAAGCCGCACAGCCTTTGCAATTCCCTAAAGCGGCGCGGGAATGCCGATGCGCTTGATCTCCCATTCCAGCGTCACGCCGGAGGTCTCCAGCACGCGCCGGCGCACTTCCTCGCCCAGCGCCTCGATGTCCGCTGCGGTGGCGCCGCCGAGATTGATCAGGAAATTCGTGTGCATCTCGGAAACTTGGGCCCGCCCAACCACCAGCCCGCGACAGCCGGCGGCATCCACCAATTGCCAGGCCTTGGCGCCGGGCGGGTTCTTGAAGGTGGAGCCCCCGGTGCGGCTCTTGATGGGCTGGGTCGCCTCCCGTGAGGAGGTGATGCGGTCCATCTCGGCGGCGATCTCGGCCGCATCCCCCGGCGTGCCCACAAACACCGCCTGGGTGAAGATGAAATCCTCCGGCGCGGCACTGTGGCGATAGGTGAAGCCCATGTCGGCATTGGAGAGGACGTGGACCACGCCGGTCCGGTCCACCGCCCGGCAGGAGACGAGCGCATCCTTGGTCTCGCCGCCATAGGCGCCGCCGTTCATGCGCAGCACGCCGCCGACCGCGCCGGGAATGCCGCGCAGGAAGGCGAGACCCTTCAATCCGGCATCCGCCGCCGCGCGCGCCACCTTCACATCCGGCACACCGGCGCCGGCCAGAACTTGCGTTCCGGTGACACTCAGATCCCCGAACCCCTTGCCGAGCCGGATCACCACGCCCGGCACGCCGCCGTCGCGCACGATCAGGTTGGAGCCGAGGCCGATCACGGTGACCGGCACATGGGCCGGCAGATGCGCCAGCGCATAGGCGAGGTCCGCCTCGTCCGCGGGCACGAACAGCACCTGCGCCGGACCGCCGACCCGGAACCAGGTGAGGTCCGCGAGGGCGGCATTGGCCGAGAGGCGGCCCCGCAGCTGCGGCAGGCGCGCGGTCAGTTCGGGCACAAGATCGGGAAAGGGCGAGGTCGCGGACATGGGGAGCGTTTAGAACGCCGCGCCGCGAAAGCCAACCTTGGCCCTACACCACCACGACGCCGCGGTGCTTCGCCTCGCCTTCCGGTTCCACATGGATGGTGACGATGGCATGGTCCATGTCTTTCGCGAACGCGCGCTCGATGCGGTCGCAGATCTCGTGGGCGGCGGCGACGGTCATGTCGCCGGGCACGACGAGGTGGAATTCCACGAACGTGATGCGCCCGGCGTGGCGGGTGCGCAGATCGTGCGCCTCCAGGGCGCCGTCGGCATGGGTGGAGACGAGTTCGCGAATGGCCGCCACCACCTCCGGCGGCGGGGCGGCATCCATGAGGCCGCCGACCGATTCCTTCATCAGGCCCCAGCCGGTCCACAGGATGTTCAGCGCCACGATGCCCGCCAGCAGCGGGTCCAGCACCGGCCAGCCGGTGATCGGCACCAGCACGAAGCCGGCCAGCACCCCGAGCGAGGTGACCACGTCGCTCATCAGATGCTTGCCGTCCGCCACCAGGGCCGGCGAGCGCAAAGCGCGGCCCGTGCGCAGCAGAACCATGCACCACACGGCGTTGATGATGGTCGCGCCGCCGTTGAGCAGCATGCCGTTCAGCGGCTGTTCGGGAAAGCGCGGGTCGAGCAGGCCGAAATAGGCCTCGCGCAGGATCGAGCCCGCCGCCACCACGATCAGCACGCCTTCCAGCACGGCGGAAATATATTCCGCCTTGTGATGGCCGAAGGGGTGGTTGTCGTCCGCCGGGCGGGCGCTGATCTTCAGCGCCACCAAGGCGGCAAGCGCCGCCGCCACGTTGATGATGCTTTCAAGGGCATCGGACAGAAGGGCGATGGAGCCGGTGACCCAATAGGCCGCGCTCTTCAGCGCCAGCACCACGATGCCTATAAATACGCTGCCGACCGCGATCCAGAGCGTGCGGTTCATAATCGTCTCCGGACGGGCGGTGTCTTGAACGCCGCTTGCCTATCCGGTCCGACGCCGCAGCGCAACCTGCAGCGCAGCCTTAGCCGCCGGCGGGCGCCAGCGCCTCCAGTTCGCCGGGCAGCGCATAGGCCCATTGCGTGATGGTGCCGGCCCCGAGGCAGATCACGTAATCCCCCGGCTTGGCCAGCCCGCTGACGATCCCCGCCAGGGCCTCCGGCCCTTCCAGCGCGGTGACGCTGCGGTGGCCATGGGCACGCAGGCCCTGCACCAGATGGTCCCGGTCCGCTCCGGGAATCGGGCTTTCGCCGGCCGCATAGACCGGCGCGACGATCACATGGTCGGCGTCGTTGAAACAGGTGGAGAAATCGTCGAACAGCGAAGCGAGACGGGAATAACGGTGCGGTTGCACCACCGCGATCACCTGCCCCTCGCTCGCGGCCCGAGCGGCCCGCAGCACCGCGGCAATCTCCACCGGATGGTGGCCGTAATCGTCGAAGATGGCGACGCCGTTCCATTCGCCGGTGCGGGTGAACCGCCGCTTTACGCCGCCGAACTGGGAGATCGCCTCCAGGATGCGCGCGTCCGGAACCCCCAGTTCGCGGGCGACCGCGATGGCGGCGGTCGCGTTCAGCGCATTGTGCCGGCCCGGCATGGGCAGGCGGAAGCCCTCGATATGGCTCAGGGTCTCCCCGCTGCGGTCGCGGAACACCACGTCGAACTTCGTCACGCCGCCCTTGAGATCCACATTCACCAGCCGCACATCGGCCTGCGGGTTCTCGCCATAGGTGATGATGCGGCGGTCCTCGATGCGGCCGACCAGCGCCTGAACCACCGGATGGTCGATGCACATGACCGCGAAGCCATAGAACGGCACGTTCTCCACGAACGCCTTGAACGCCTCCTGCACCTTGTCGAAGGTCTTGAAATGATCGAGGTGCTCGGGATCGATATTGGTGACGATGGCCACTTCCGCCGGCAGCTTGAGGAAGGTGCCGTCGCTCTCGTCCGCCTCCACCACCATCCATTCACCCGCGCCGAGGCGGGCATTGGTGCCATAGGCATTGATGATGCCGCCATTGATGACGGTGGGGTCCATGGCGCCCGCGTCCAGCAGGGTCGCGACGAGCGAGGTGGTGGTGGTCTTGCCGTGGGTGCCGGCGATGGCGACGCAGCTCTTCAGCCGCATCAGTTCCGCGAGCATTTCCGCGCGCCGCACCACCGGCAGGCGCTTGGCGCGCGCGGCCTGCAGTTCGGGATTGTCGCGCTTGATGGCGGAGGACACCACCACCACGTCGGCCTGGTCCACATTCTCGGCCCGATGGCCGACCACCACCTTGATGCCCTCGTCGCGCAGGCGCTTCACATTGGCGTTCTCGGCCACATCCGAGCCCTGCACCTGGTAGCCCAGATTGTGCAGCACCTCGGCGATGCCGCTCATGCCGATGCCGCCGATGCCGATGAAGTGGATGGAGCCAAGCGCCTGCGGAAGCTTCATTCTCAATGTCCTCGATAGGTGGCGATGGGCGCCCCCCCTGCCAGATGCACGACAACGTCGGCCAGATGTTCGGCGGCGTCGAGCGTGCCGGCGCTTCTGGCTGCTTGCGCCATGTTCGTCAATGCACGGGGGTCGGCGCCGAAGGTCGAAAGCGCCGCAGCGAGCCGCTCGGGCGTGAAGGTGGATTGCGCCATCACCTGGGCGGCGCCGATGGCTTCGAGGGATCGGGCATTGGCCGCCTGGTCCTGATCAAGGGCGTTCGGCAGCGGCACCAGAATGGCCGGACGCCCGATGGCCGCAAGCTCCGCCACCGTGGATGCGCCCGAGCGTGCGATCACCAGATGGGCCCGGCCCATGCGCGCCGGCAGGTCGTCGAAAAAGGGCGCGACCTCGGCGTGGACGTGGAAATCCTGGTAATTCTTGCGCACCCGCTCCAGATCCTCCGCGCGGGCCTGCTGGACCACGGACAGCCGCGCGCGCAGATCGCCATTGAGGCGCGCCACCGCCTGCGGCACCACGTCCGCCATCACGCGCGCGCCCTGGCTGCCGCCGAACACCAGCAGACGCAGCGGGCTGCTCACCTCGGGCGCGTCGAACCTGAGCCCGGCGGCCTCCTGCACCGAGGGGCGCAGGGGATTGCCGGTGAATATCGTCTTGCGCGCGAGATCCGGTTCATTGGCGAGAATGTTGGGAAAGCCGGTCGCGATGGCGCTCACGCGCGCCGCCAGCAGGCGGTTCGCGCGCCCGAGCACGCCGTTCGCCTCGTGAATGAGGCTCGGCACGCCGGAGAAGGTGGCGGAAAGCACGGGCGGCAAGGTGGGATAACCGCCGAAGCCCACGACCACCGCCGGCTTCAGCCGCCGCATCAGCGCCAGGCCGCTGAGCAGGCCCCGCAGCAAGGTGAAGAGGGTTTTCGCCATGGCCACCGGGGAGCGGCTCCGCACCGTATCGGCCGGCAACACGTGGACCTGCCGCGCCGGAAAATGGCCCGCATAGCGCGCGGCCCGGCTGTCGGTGACGAGATCGACGTCATAGCCGCGCCGTTGCAGGACATGGGCCAGCGCCTCGGCGGGAAACAAATGGCCGCCGGTTCCCCCGGCAGCCAGCAGGATCAAGGGCTTGCTCATGCCGTCGCCTGACGCCCCTGCGGTTCCGTCGCGGGCTCGCTCAGCGCCGCCAGCGCGGCCGCGCCTGGTCGTCGCCGGGAGAGGGCGAGCAGCATGCCCATGCCGAAGGCGAGCGAGATCAGCGAGGAGCCGCCATAGGAGATGAAGGGCAGCGTCATGCCCTTCGCGGGCATCAGGTGCACGTTCACCGCCATGTTGATGGAGGCCTGGAGGCCGAACAGCAGCGCCAGCCCGGTGGCGGCGAAACGGGCGAACGGGTCCTGCTCGTCCAGGGCGCGGGTGAGGCTGCGCAGGATCACGAAGGCGAACAACGCCAGCAGGATGAGGCAGAGGATGATGCCGAATTCCTCCGCCGCCACCGCGAACACGAAATCCGTATGCCCGTCGGGCAGGATGCGCTTGACCGTGCCCTCGCCGGGCCCCTGGCCGAACCAGCCGCCATGGCGGAAGCTCTCCAGCGCGGTATCGATCTGATAGGTGTCGCCGGAGGCCGGATCGAGGAAGCGGTCGATGCGCTTTTTCACATGGGGCACGACATTATAGGCCAGCACGGCGCCGCCCACGCCGAAGCCGATGAGCCCCACCATCCAGATCCAGCGCAGGCCGGCGAGGAAGAACAGCGCGCCCCACACCAGCACCACCAGCATGGTCTGGCCGAAATCGGGCTGCATCACCAGCGGCAGCATTACGCTGCCGAGCAGCGCGACCGCCAGCAATTGGGCCGGCATTTCCGGGCGCTTGCTGCTTTCGGAGAAAAGCCAAGCCGCCAGCACGACGAAGGCGGGCTTGAGAAATTCGGACGGCTGCACGGTGATCGGGCCGATGTTCAGCCAGCGCCGCGCGCCCTTCACCTCCGGGCCGATCACCAAAGTCGCGAACAGCAGCACCAGGCAGATCAGGAACACCACGATGCAGACCCGGCGGATCGTGCGCGGCGACAGGAAGGAGGTGAACAGCATCACCGCGATTGCCGGAATCAGGAACAGGACCTGCCGGTTCACGAAATGGAACGGATCGGCGATGCCGAGGCGCGCCGCCACCGGCGGGCTGGCGGCGAGGCACAGCACGATGCCAATGACGATGAGGGTGAACAGCGTGCCGAGCAGCAGGCGGTCGACGGTCCACCACCATTCGCTGAGCACGGTCCGGTCGGCGCGCGACATCATGAGGCGGAACTCCGGGAGCGGGAAATTGTCGACACCATGCGACAGCTTGGTTGACGCGCGATTAATCGCCGGCACCGCCGCGCCCGAATTGCCGCGGCGCACCGTCCAGGCTTTTGCCGCGAAGACCCGCCAGCCCATGGCACAAAGGGGGAACGCGCCTTATCTTCCCTGCGTGTCGACCCTTGCTCACAGGCGCGCCCATGCGCTGCCGAAGCTGTTCCAGGACTGGTTCGCGACCCGGGGCTGGGAGCCGCGCGCGCATCAGCTGGATCTGCTTGCCTCGGCGCGGGCGGGCCGCTCCACCCTCCTCATCGCGCCCACCGGCGCCGGCAAGACCCTGGCGGGCTTCCTGCCCACGCTGGTGGAACTGAGCGAAGCGCGCAGCACGGACGCGCGGGCGCGCGCCAAGGCGAAAAAGGACGAGACGGCGGACGGCGCGCCCCGCGCCGGCCGCGTCCCACCGCCGCGCCAATCCCCGCTGCACACGCTTTATATCTCGCCGCTGAAGGCACTGGCGGTGGATATCGCCCGCAATCTGGAAGCGCCCATCGCCGAGATGGGGCTGCCGATCCGTGTCGAAACCCGCACCGGCGATACCCCCGCCTCGCGCCGCCAGCGCCAGCGCCGCGACCCGCCCGACATCCTGCTCACCACGCCGGAGCAGATCGCCCTGCTACTGGCCTCGAAGGATGCGGACTATCTCTTCTCCGGCCTCAAGCGGGTGGTGCTGGACGAATTGCATGCCCTGGTCACCTCCAAGCGCGGCGACCTGCTCGCGCTCGCTTTGGCGCGGCTGCGGAGCATCGCGCCGGGGCTCCAGGGCGTCGGCCTTTCCGCCACGGTGGCCGAGCCGGACGATCTGCGCCGCTACCTCGTGGGCCAGCATCCGGGCGACCCCGACGCGGAGGACGCGCTCGCCGACCTCGTGATCGCAGCAGGCGGAGCGGCGCCCGACCTCTCCATGCTGGAGAGCCTGGCGGTAATGCCCTGGGCGAGCCACACCGCGCTGCATGCCCTGCCCGAGGTCTATGCCCTCATCGCCGCGCACAAGACCACTTTGGTGTTCGTCAACACCCGCTGGCAGGCGGAATTCCTGTTCCAGGAACTCTGGCGCATGAACGATCTCAATCTGCCGATCGCGCTCCACCACGGCTCGCTCGACGTGGAGCAGCGCCGGCGGGTGGAAGCGGCCATCGCGGCCGGTAAATTGAAGGGCGTGGTGTGCACCTCCTCCCTCGATCTCGGCATCGACTGGGGCGATGTGGACCAGGTGGTCAATATCGGTGCGCCGAAAGGCTCCTCGCGCCTCATGCAGCGCATCGGCCGCGCCAACCATCGGCTGGACGAGCCCTCCAAGGCCGTTCTCGTGCCGGCCAATCGCTTCGAGGTGCTGGAATGCCGCGCGGCCCTGGAGGCGGTGAGGGCCGGTGGACAGGACACCCCGCCCGAGCGCACCGGCGCGCTCGACGTGCTGGCCCAGCATATTCTCGGCATGGCCTGCGCCGCGCCGTTTTCCGCCGATGCGCTTTATGACGAGGTGCGCTCCGCCGCGCCCTATCGCGCGCTCTCGCGGGAGGATTTCGACGCGGCGGTGGATTTCGTCGCCACCGGCGGTTACGCGCTGCGCGCCTATGAGCGCTTCGCCAAGATCCGCAAGACCAAGGACGGCCTTTGGCGCGTCTCCAACCCCATGATCGCGCAGACCTATCGCATGAACGTGGGCACCATCGTGGAAGCGACCATGCTCAAAGTGCGCCTCGTCTCGGCGCGCGGCGCCTCCAAGACGGGGCTGGCCGGGCGGGTGCGGTTCGGCGGGCGAATGCTGGGCGAGGTGGAGGAATATTTCGTCGAGACCATGGTGCCCGGAGATACCTTCGTGTTCGCCGGCGAGATCCTGCGCTACGAGGCCATGGTGGAGGACGAGGTCTATGTCTCGCGGTCCACCGCCACCTCACCGCGCGTGCCAGCCTATGCGGGGGGCAAGTTTCCGCTCTCCACCTTCCTCGCGGCCGGCGTGCGGGCGCTGCTGGCCGCGCCCGAGCGGTGGAAGACGCTGCCGTCGCAGGTGCGCGACTGGCTGAACCTGCAACGCCTGCGCTCCCGCCTGCCGGGGCGGTTCGACCTGCTGGTGGAGACGTTCGAGAATCGCGGGCGGCATTATCTCGTCGCCTATCCGTTCGAGGGGCGGCTTGCGCACCAGACCCTCGGCATGCTGCTGACCCGCCGCCTGGAGCGCGCGGGGCTCAACCCGCTCGGCTTCGTCGCCAATGATTACGCGCTCGCCGTCTATGCGGTGTCCGACATGAGCCTTGCGGTGAAGCAGGGCCGGCTTTCGCTCGACGACCTGTTCGACCAGGACATGCTGGGCGACGATCTGGAAGCCTGGCTCGCGGAAAGCGCCCTGATGAAGCGCACCTTCCGCTATTGCGCCGTGATCGCCGGGCTGATCGAGCGGCGCTTCCCCGGCAAGGAGAAGACCGGCCGGCAGGTTACCTTCTCCACCGACCTGATCTATGACGTGCTGCGCCGGCACGAGCCGGACCACATCCTGCTGCGCGCCGCGCGCGCCGATGCCGCGACCGGCCTATTGGACGTGCGCCGGCTGGGCGACATGCTCGCCCGCATCAAGGGCCGCATCGCCCACCAGCCTCTGGAGCATGTCTCGCCGCTCTCGGTGCCGGTGCTGCTGGAGATCGGCCGGGAAACCGTGGGCGGGGACGCCTCCGAGGCGCTGCTGGCGGAGGCGGAAGAGGATCTGGTGCGCGAGGCGATGGGCTGATCGCCCGCAAGGTCCGGATTGCCCGCGCCCGGCTTAGGCATCACAAAGGGGGAACGGGGGATCTCCATGCGCAAATTGATCAAGGGATGGCTCGCGCTCACCCTGGTGCTGCTTTCAGCTCCGGCGCTGGCCCTGTCCAATACGGAACAGCTCAAGGCGTTCAACGATACCGCGCTTTCGGCCTATGCCGCCGGAAAGGCGGAAATGCTGGCGAAGCGGGGACCGGTGATCCTGGCCGGCGCCGATCTCATCTTGCTTGCTCACGGGGGCGAGACGCACGCCGACTATACGCCGCCGGCCTACACTAATCAGAAGTCCATCGCCCATCTCGCCCTTGGCACCATCGTGGTGCTGGAAGCCTTTCTCGACGATCCCGCCGGCCAAGCGCCGAAATGGCGCCCGCACCTCGAAGCGATGCTGGCCCAGGCACGGGCCATGGAGCCCATCGTCGGTACGCTCGGCCTCGATGCCGCGGGGGAGGCGCGGGCGAAATTCATCCTTCAGCGGGGCGGCGCCTTTATCCAGGCAACACTGGATGCAGGCACCTTCAGCCGCGCGGGCCTGGAAGGCGTGGCGCGCGAGCTTGCCCCGGTGCTGCTCGCCAGCGCCGCGAGCGCCGCGCGGGCGCAGATCGACGCCATGCACGCGGCGGTGCAAGGCTGGCGCGCGCAGATGACGCCGGAGGAATGGAGCAGCGTCCGCGTTTTCGTCCTCGGGCCGCGTATGCCCCGCGCCGACAATCTTCAATTCAAGTATTTCCGCTTTGCGCTGGGCGATGCGGCCGTGGACACCCGCCTGATCTATGCCGAGAACGTCTTCGACGCCGATGGCGCGCTCTCCCTGCTCGGCACCATCCTCACCGATCGCGCACTGGCCAAGATCACCTTCGATGACGAGATGCGCATGGACCGCGACCTGCTCGGCGATGCAGCCGAAGCCTATCTGCTGAAGCTCTTCGGCAAGCTCGGCACGCCGGCCCCCTGATGCACCCGAGGACGGCCGCCAAGTCCGCATTCACTGACACCTGCAACTTTAACGCTAGTCAGCCGTGTGGCGCGGATCTAGCCTGATCGCCAGAGGGAGGGCGACATGGCAAACGCATTCAAGGTCTCGATGGCGCCGAAGGAATTGTGGCAGCAGATCAACCCCTGGTCGTTCGATCTGCGGAACGCGCAGTTCGGCCTGTTCAACATCGATCTCGGCCTGACCCCGCACCCGGAAGTGGAACAGGCGATCCTCGACGAGGTCGGCAGCTATGGCCGCCAGCTCGGCCGCATCGGCGACGTGCTGGAGATCCTGCTCAAGCATGTGCCCCTGGAAAATCTCAGCGACAGCGAACAGGACGCGATCCGCGTGCTGGAGGGGCAGCTGGCCGCCGTGCGCCAGGTGAAACGCAGCGCGCTGGGGAAGAAATAGCGCCATCCCGTCAAACCGGAGGCTCGGCGCTCTCCGCTTGCCCCCGCGCGCGGGATCGGCAATATCGCAGAATGCTCGCGCGCTCCGATTCTGTTCCCCCTTCGTTCGTCGGCCTTGCCGGCGCGGAAATGGTGCTGGATCCAGCCGGCGCGCTGGCGTGGCCGGAACGCGGCCTGCTCGCCGTGGCCGATCTGCATCTGGAAAAAGCCTCGGCCTTCGCCCGGCGCGGGCAGATGTTGCCGCCCTATGACACGGCCGATACCCTCGCCCGGCTGGAAAGCCTCATCGCCCGCTGGGCGCCCGCCCTTGTCCTCGCGCTCGGCGATACCTTGCACGACCGCTGGGCGCAGGAGCGCATCGCGCCGCGCATCCGAGAGCGCCTCTCCGTGCTCCAGCGCGGGCGTACCTTCGTCTGGATCGCCGGCAATCATGATCCCGAGCCCAGCGCCCTGCTGGAAGGGGAATGGGCCCGGGAGATCCGCATCGGCCCCCTCACCTTCCGCCACGAGCCGTTGCCCGGCGCGGCGGCGGGGGAAGTGGCGGGCCATCTGCATCCCGTCGCGCGGCTGGTGCAGCGCGGACGCTCGATCCGCCGGCGCTGCTTCGCCACCGACGGCGCCCGCATGGTCCTGCCCGCCTTGGGCAGCCTCACCGGCGGGCTGAACGTGCGCCACCCGGCGGTGTCGGGCCTGTTCGGCGGGCCGTACGAAGCCCACATGCTCGGCGCGGCGCGCACCTATCGGATCGCCGTGGACGCCTGCCTCGGCGACTGAGGCCGCTCATAATGAAAAACCCCGCGATAGCGCCGCGGGGTTTCGATTTATCCGTGAGAAAAAGTCCGGCGTGCCGGATCAGGCCCAGGAATCGTCCGAGCCGCCGTCGCTCCAGCCGCCGTCGTCGCTGTTGTCATAGCCGGCATCCTGGGCGTCGGCAGTATCCCAGCCGGCGTCCGCGGAGGCACCTGGGTCGCCGCCGAGCGCGGTCTGCGCATCCGCGCCGAGATTGCCGGTGTCAGCCGCCGGCGTTTCCTTCGGCGTTTCCAGCGCCGCCGCCTGCTGGGCGACCGGACCGGTGCCGCCGGACATCAGGCCCTTGATGCCGTCGAACAGGAGCGCGCCACCGGCGACGCCGGCTGCAGTCGCAAGCGCCCCCTGGAGGAACCCGCCACCGCCGAAGCCACCACCGCCGCCGAAGCCGCGCTGCTGGCCGCCCCAAGGACCGCCCTGTTGGGGATAGCCACCCTGCTGGGGATAAGGCGGCTGCTGGCCATAGCCCTGCTGGGCATAATTCTGCTGGCCCCAGGCCCCGGAATTGGGCTGGCCGGCGGTGTTCACCTGGGGCGGCAGGCCCATGGGGGCGCCACCGGGGCGCGCGCCGGCGGTGGGCACCGAGGTGCGGCCGCCGCCGAACAGGCCGCCGAGGAAGCTGGTGCTTTCCTGCTGCGGGGGCGCAGCGACCTCGCGGACCTGCTGCTCCAGTTCCTGAATGCGGGCGGAGGCCTGAGTCAGGGCATGCTCCTGCACCAGCACGGTCTGCGCCAGGGCGTAGGTCGCGTGGGGCAGTTCGGCCAGGCGCTGGGCGATCAGCGCTTCGGCCTCGCGATCGCGCGGCTGGCCTTCCAGGCCGCGCATGCGATCGAACAGGCCGTCAATAAGCGCACGTTCCTCGGGAGTCATCTCCGCCTCCGGTTGTTGACCGACTTGCATATGAGGCGGCGCACGCGGCGGAAGAAGGGCCGCTGCCCATGAATTTTTTGTAACGTTACGTAAGGTAGAGCCAGCCGCCCCGCGCGCATAGGCAAAGGGCGGCCGGCGAACCGCCTCAGGCGATCAGCTTATAAGCCGGCAAAGTGAGGAATTCCTCGAACTGGGGCGCGAGGGTCATGTCCGAGAACAGCTTGATCGCCTCGGGGAAACGCCCCTTGTCGTAGACGTCGGGACCGAGGGTTTCGCGCAGCTTGGCCATTTCATCGTCCAGCAGCGCGGTGAAGAGATCCCCCGTCACCGTGCGCCCATCCTCCAACGTCGCGCCGAGGTGGATCCATTGCCAGATCTGCGCGCGGCTGATCTCTGCGGTCGCGGCATCCTCCATGAGGTTGTAGAGCGGCACCGCCCCGCGTCCGCGCAGCCACGCCTCGATATATTGCACGCCGACGCGGATATTCTCCCGCAGCCCGGCCTCCGTGCGCGCGCCCTGGTGCATCACCAGCAGATCGTCGCGGCTCACGCTCACATCCTGCCGCTTGCGTTGGAGCTGGTTGGGGGTGGGCATCAGGCGGTCGAATACCTCCTGCGCCACCTTCACCAGATCGGGATGGGCGACCCAGGTGCCGTCGCACCCTTCGCCGGCCTCGCGCTCCTTGTCGGCCTGCACCTTGGCGAAGGCGGCGGTGTTGGCGGCGGCATCGCCCTTGACCGGAATCTGTGCCGCCATGCCGCCCATGGCGAACGCGCCGCGGCGGTGGCAGGTCTTCACCAGCAGCGATCCATAGGCTTTGAGGAAGGCTTCGCTCATCACCATGCGGCCCCGGTCGGGGGTGAGGAAGCGGGCGTTCTTTCCCAGCCGCTTGATGAAGGAGAAGATGTAGTCCCAGCGGCCGATGTTCAGCCCCGCCACATGGTCGCGCAGCTCGTAGAGGATCTCATCCATCTCGAACACCGCCGGCAGGGTCTCGATCAGCACCGTGGCCTTGATGCAATTGGCCGGCAGGCCAATGCGCGCCTCGGCGAACGAGAACACCTCGTTCCACAGCCGCGCTTCCAAATGGCTCTCGGTCTTGGGCAGATAGAAATAGGGGCCGGAGCCCTGCGCCAGCGCCGCCTTGGCATTGTGGAAGGCATAGAGGCCGAAATCGAACAGGGCGCCGGACACAGGCGCGCCGTCCACCTCCACATTGGCCTCCGGCAGATGCCAGCCGCGCGGGCGGATGATCAGCACCGCGGGGGTCTCGCCGAGCTTATAGTCCTTGCCGTTGGAGGGATCGTGGAAATCGATCGCGCCGGCCCAGCGGTCCTTCAGGTTGATCTGGCCCTCGATCATGTTGGACCAGAAGGGCGAGGAGGCGTCCTCGAAATCCGCCATGAAGACCTTGGCGCCGGAATTCAGCGCATTGACGATCATCTTGCGGTCCACCGGCCCGGTGATCTCCACGCGACGGTCCAGCAGGTCCTGCGGCAGCGGGGCAATGCTCCATTCGGCATCGCGGATGCCCTGGGTCTCTTGCAGGAAGTCCGGCAGTTCGCCGGCATCGAAGCGGGCCTGGCGGGTGGCGCGGGCCTCCAGCAAAGCGAGGCGCGTGGCGTTGAAATTGCGCTGCAGCTCGGCGACGAAGGCGAGCGCTTCGGGCGTGAGGATCTCGTCGTAACGCGGGGCGAGCTTGCCGGTGATGACAAGCCCGGTGGGCAAGGTGGGGGTCGACATGATGTCGGTCTCCTATGGGAACGAAACAAACAGCTTTCCCGTGACGGGAACGCCGCCGGGGCGCCTGAAGCGCGGTCCGGCGGGAAAAACCTCAGGCGCGGGCGGCGGCGATCACCGCCCGCAAATCGCGCGCGGCCGCCGTGACGTCGGGCGCGCGGCAGAGTGCGGAGACGACGGCGATGCCGTCGGCCCCGGCGCGGATGATATCGGGCGCGATGGCCGCGTCGATGCCGCCGATCCCCACCAGCGGCAAGGAGATAAGCTTGCGCAAGGCCGCGAGGCCCGCAACGCCGATGGCCCCGCCGGCGTCGCTCTTGGTGCCGGTGGCCTTCACCGGCCCGACGCCGACATAATCCACGCCCGACAGGTCGGAGACCGCGAGTTCCTCCGGCGAGCCGACGGAGAGGCCGAGAATGCGCCCCGCCCCGAGTACGGCGCGCGCGGCGGCGGGGTCGATGTCGTCCTGCCCGAGATGCACGCCGTCGGCGTCCGCCGCGAGCGCCACATCCACCCGGTCGTTGATGATGAGCGGAATGCCGTGGGGCGCCAGCAGCGCCTTCAGGGCGCGCGCCTGCTCCACCAGCGCCCGGCCCTTCGCCTGCGGATCACGCAATTGCACCAGTGTCACGCCCCCCTGCACCGCCTGTTCGACGGTGGCGAGCAACCCGCGCGCGGCGGTCTGGGCCGGATCGGTGACGAGATAGAGGGAGAGGTCGAACATGGGGGGCATGAGGTCTCTCTCGGCTTGAGGCGTCAGCGTCGGCGTCCCGGGTGTAGCCCATCGCGCCGTGCGCACATATGCCGGGCGATACGGAAGTCTAAGCGCCGGCGGGGCAAGAGTGCTTCGCTGCGGCGGCAAGAGTGGCGCGGATCAGGCCGCTTTCGCCGCGCCAATGCCCGCCCGGGCCAGCGGCCCCGGCACCGGCCCGCCGGTGGCCCAGTCCAGCAATTCCACCGTGTGCACCACCGGAACCTCGGTGCCGCTGCCGATCTGCGTCATGCAGCCGATATTTCCGGTGGCGATCACCTGCGGCGCCAGCTTCTCCAGATTGGCCACCTTGCGGTCGCGCAGCTGCCCCGCCAGTTCGCTCTGGAGCATGTTGTAGGTGCCCGCCGAGCCGCAGCAGATGTGGCTCTCGAACGGCTCGGCCACCTCGAAGCCGACGTGGCGCAGCATCTGCACCGGCGGCCCCTTGATCTTCTGCCCGTGCTGGAGCGAGCAGGCGGCATGATAGGCCACCCGGTGTTCCATGGGGGCCATGGCGGCGGGCAGATGCAGCGTCGCGGCGAACTGGGAAATGTCCATGGCAAGCGCCGAGACCCGTGCCGCCTTCTCCGCATAGGCCGGGTCGAGGCGCAGCATGTAGCCATAATCCTTGATGGTGGTGCCGCAGCCGGACACGGTCATCACAATGGCGTCCAGCCCCTCGCCCTCGATCTCCGCGGTCCAGGCGTCCACATTGGCGCGGGCGAGCGCCAGCGCCTGCTCCTCGCGGCCCATGTGATGCACCAGCGAGCCGCAGCAGCCCTCGCCCTTGGTGCGCACCACCTCGACCCCGAAGCGGTTGAGCAGGCGCATGGCCGCTTCGTCGATGTCCGGCCGCAACACCGGCTGGGCGCAGCCGCCGAGCAGCGCCACGCGCGCGCGGCGCGGGCCTTGGGCCGGGAACACGCCGGGCATCTCGCTGTGGGTGGGCCCGTGCGGCAATCCCGGCGCGAGGCGCAGCATGGCCGCCAACGGCCGCAGCGGCTTCACGGCATGAAACAGGGGCGCCAGCGGCTTGGCGAGCGCCGCGCCGAGCAGCGCCAGACGGAAGCGGTTGCGATAGGGCAGCACCGCCGCCAGCAGGGCGCGGTTCACCCGGTCGAAGAACGGGCGCTTGTAGGTCTGCTCGATATGGTCGCGGGCGTGATCCACCAGGTGCATGTAGTGCACGCCCGAGGGACAGGTGGTCATGCAGGAGAGGCAGGAGAGGCAGCGGTCCACGTGCCGGACCACTTCCTCGGTCGCCGGCCGTTCGTTCTCCAGCATGTCCTTGATGAGATAGATGCGCCCGCGCGGGCTATCGAGCTCGTCGCCCAGCAGCGCGTAGGTGGGGCAGGTGGCGGTGCAGAAACCGCAATGCACGCACGCCCGCAGGATCTTGTCCGCTTCCACGATGTGCGGATCGGCGAGCTGCGCGAGGGAAAAATTGGTCTGCATGGGTCAGCGATCGCCCGCGCTATGGGAAGGACAGAAGCCGGTCATCGAGAGGGGAGGCATCTCATGCCCCCGCATACATGCGGCCGGGATTGAGCAGGCCCTTGGGATCGAAGCTCGCCTTCACCCGTTGGCTGAGCGCGGCATGGGCGGTTTCCAGCGGCTGGAAGACGGCGCCCGCGCGCTGCGCCGCATCGGCCCGCACCAGGGTCGCATGACCGCCGTGGGGCGCGAGGCGCGCGCGCACGGCATCCGCCTGGGGCAGCGCATCGGGCATCTGCACCCAGACGAGCCCGCCCGCCCAGTCGCAGAAGGCCTCGGCATCCAGCGCTGTCGCGAGCTCGGCGGCGAGATGCGGCCCGGCCATGGGGGTTGTGGAGATGCGCCACACCGCCCGCTCCCGCGTCTGCGCGAACGGCAGCACGTCGCGCACCCCGGCCCAGAGCGCGGCAGACGCTTCCGCCTCGAGCACCTCGACCCCGCCGAACGGCATCAGCACGCGGATCAGCATCGCGCGGCGCGCCTTCACCGAGGGTTCGAACCCTTCCAGGCGCAGGGCCACCACGGACCGGTCGGTTTCAAGCTGCGGCAGGCGGGGCGCCAGGACGGCGGGGATCGCTGCCGCCGCAGAAACCTCGCAGGACGAGCCCATGGCGGCGCTTATGGCGCGCGCGCTCGAATCCGCGTCGAGGCCGAAAACGATCAGCGTTTCCTGGGTCGGCGGACGGGGAATGACCTTCAGCGTCACTTCGCTGAGCACGCCGAGCGTGCCGTAAGAGCCGGCGAGCAGGCGCGGCAGGTCGTAGCCGGTGACATTCTTCACCACCCGGCCGCCGGATTTGAACACCTCGCCCCGCCCGGACACCGCGCGCGCGCCGAGCGCGTGGTCGCGCGCCGCGCCATGGCTGATGCGCCTTGGGCCGGAGAGGTTGCAGGCGAACACGCCGCCGATGCTTCCCGCGCCGGCGGGGCCGCCGAGCAGCGGGCCGTAGTCGATGGGCTCGAACGCCATCATCTGCCCGTTCTGCGCCAGCATGGTCTCGATTTGCGCCACCGGCGTGCCGGCGCGGGCGGAGAGCACCAGCTCCCCCGGCTCATAGAGGGTGACGCCCCGCACCTCGGACACGTCGAGCGTGCGGTCGGTCTGGCTCGCCCGGCCGAGCCCGCGCTTGGAGCCGTGGCCAACCACCTCCAGCGTCTTGTTCTCGCCGAGCGCCGCGACCACCGCCTCGGCGATCTGCGCCTCGTCCTGGACTTTCACGATATCGGACATGCGGATTCCTGGCCGTGACGGCCGCTCAGAAACGGGGAATGTCGGGGAACGGCACCTGCCCCTGGCTCACATGCATGCGGCCGAGCTCGGCGCAGCGCTGGAGCGTGGGGAACACCTTTCCGGGATTGAGCAGGTTCTGGTCGTCGAAGGCGCATTTCAGGCGTTGCTGATGGGCGAGGTCCACTTCGTTGAACATGGTGGGCATGAGATCGCGCTTTTCCACGCCCACGCCGTGCTCGCCGGTGAGCACGCCGCCCACTTCCACGCACAGGCGCAGGATGTCGGAGCCGAAGGCTTCCGCCGCATCCAGTTCGCCCGGCTTGTTCGCATCATAAAGGATGAGCGGGTGGAGGTTGCCGTCGCCGGCATGGAACACGTTCGCCACCCGCAGGCCGTATTGCACCGACATCTCCCGCATGCGCGAGAGAACGAGGGGCAATTGCCGGCGCGGAATGGTGCCGTCCATGCACAGATAGTCCGGCGAGAGCCGCCCCACCGCCGGGAACGCCGCCTTGCGCCCGGCCCAGAAGCCGAGCCGTTCGTCCTCGGTCTGCGAGACGCGCAGGGTGGAGGCGTTGCAGCCCTTGGCGATGGCGGCGACCTCCTCCAGCAGATGCGCGCACTCCGCCTCCGGCCCGTCGAGCTCGACGATCAGCAAGGCTTCCACATCCAGGGGATAGCCCACGTTCACGAAGGCTTCCGCGGCGGCGATGGCGTCGCGGTCCATCATCTCGATGCCGCCGGGAATGATGCCCGCGCTGATGATGCGCGCGACGCATTCGCCGGCGTCCTCCGAGGTGGGAAAGCCCACGAGCACCGCGCGCGCCGTATCCGGCTTCTTCAGCAGCCGCACCGTGACCTCGGTGACGACGCCCAGCAGCCCCTCGGAGCCGACGATGACGCCGAGCAGGTCCAGCGCGCCGGGATCGAGATGCTTGCCGCCCAGCCGCACGATCTCGCCGGTGATCAGCACCAGCTCGACGCCCAGCACGTTATTGGTGGTGAGGCCGTATTTCAGGCAATGCACGCCGCCGGAATTCTCGCCCACATTGCCGCCGATGGTGCAGGCGATCTGCGAGGAGGGGTCCGGCGCGTAATAGAAGCCCTCGTGCTCCACGGCGCGGGTGATGCCGAGATTGGTCACGCCCGGCTGCACCACGGCGCAGCGATTGGCGAAGTCGATATCCAGCACCTTGTTGAACTTGCCCATGGCCAGCAGCACGCCATCCTGAAGCGGCAGCGCGCCGCCGGACAGCGAGGTGCCGGCCCCGCGCGGCACCACGCGGACATTGTTCTCGTGGCAATATTTCAAGACGCGGGCCACCTGCTCGGTCGTGCTGGGCAGCACCACAACCAGGGGCAATTGCTTATAGGCGGTCACCCCGTCGGATTCGTAGGGGCGCATTTCCTTTTCGTGCGCGATCACGCCTTCGCCGGGCACGATGGCCCGCAGATCGGCGATGATCTTCTCGCGATTGGCGAGGGTCGTTTCGTCCGCTGCCGGAAGCCTGAGGCTCGTCATTGCGGCATCCTTGAACCGTTTCCTTTTTTTACCAGTATAATCGGTTTGCAGAGAAAAGCGGTCGCGGATTATTTCCGTTGCGGCTAAAATGAAATCAGCAATGGAAACAATACGCCGCCCCTCCAGCCGCCCCGGCCAGACCCGCCGCCCCACGGCCGAATCCCGGCCCATGATCGGCAATCTCGGGGATCTGGAGATCTTCGCCCGCATCGTCACCGCGGGCAGCCTTTCCGCGGCCGGGCGGGAGCTTGGCCTCTCCCCGCCTGTGGTCTCCAAGCGCGTGCAGCGCCTGGAGGATCGGCTGGGCGCGCGGTTGTTCCAGCGCACCACCCGCAAGGTCACGCTCACCGAGGCCGGCCAGGGCTTCTATGAACGGGTGGTGGCGATCCTCGCCTCCATCGAAGAGGCGGAGACGCAATTGTCCCGCCGCTCCACCGAGGCGCGCGGCCTGCTGCGGGTGTCGGCGCCCACCTCGTTCGGCCGCCTGCATATCGCCCCCCATCTGGGACCGCTGCTGTCCGCCAATCCCGATCTCACCATCGATCTCGAACTTTCCGATGCCTTCGTGGACATCGTGGGCGACGGCTTCGACATCGCGGTGCGCATCGCCGATCTCAACGATTCCAGCCTCGTCGCCCGCCGCCTGGCGCCGGTGCACCGGGTGCTGTGCGCGAGCCCGGCCTATCTGGCGAGCGCCGGCGTGCCGGAAAGCTTCGCCGACCTTGCCGATCATACCCTCCTCGCCACCCATGGGCAGGACCCCTGGCGGCTGGAGGGGCCGGACGGGCCGGTGACGCAGCGCGTCTATTCGCCTTTGCGAACCAATTCCAACGAGGTGGTGCGCGAGGCGGTGCTGGCGGGGGTGGGCATCGCGCTGCGCTCCACCTGGGACGTGGGGCCGGAGCTGCGCAGCGGCGCATTGCAGGTGGTGCTGCGCGATTTCCACGCCTCCCATCGCGTCGGCGTGTTCGCGGTCTATCCGAGCCGCCGGTTCCTGCCGCAGAAGGTGCGGGTGTTCATCGACCATCTCGCCGGGCTCTACGGCTCCGTCCCCCCGTGGGACGAAGGGCTGGAGCAGGTGCTCGCGCCCTCGCAGGCGGCGTGAACGGGTGCGGCCGCTGCGCGCCGGAGGCTCTCGGGCGCCTGCATAGCTGACGCAACGCGCATGCCGAAATCGGGTTGGTGCGTTCCCTGGCGTTCGGCATAAGAGTTTCATGCTCCACGCCGCCGCGATTCATGACTGATCCCCGCCCTTCCCCGGTTCGCATCACCTCGGCCGGCGTGCGCATGGGCATCGACGCCATGTGGCCGCTGATGCCGGGCATCGCCGTGTTCGGCGCCGCCTTCGGCGCGGCGGCGGCCCAGAAGGGGTTTTCCGCCGCCGAAACCGCGCTCTCCAGCGGCCTCGTGTTCGCGGGCCTCGCCCAGATGGTCGCGCTGGAAGGCTGGACCCACAGCTGGACCCCGGCGAGCCTGCTGGCGCTGGCGATGCTCACCTTCACCGTGAACATGCGCCATTTCCTCATGGCCGCATCCATGCGCCCCTGGCTGGGGCAGCTTCCCGGATGGCAGGCCTATGGCTCGCTGCTGTTCCTGGCCGACAACAATTGGGCCGCCGCCATGCGCTATCACGCCCACGGCGGCAACGACGTGGGCTATTTCGTCGGCTCGGGGCTGATCACCTGGGTGGTGTGGCTCGCCTCGACGGTGGCCGGGCAGATGATCGGCGGCGGCATTCCCGATCCCAAGGCGTTCGCCATCGATCTCGTGGTGCCCGCCTTCTTCATCGCCATGCTGGTGCCGAACTGGAAGGGGCGCCGGGAAGCGATCAGCTGGGGGGTTGCCGCCCTGGTATCGGTGGGCGCGTCCTATCTGGTGCCGGGCTGGTGGTTCATCGTCATCGGCGCGGTGGCCGGCGCGCTCGCGGGCGGCTTCGCCGATGAATAGCCTGCTCGATCCCGGTACCGTGCTCGCCATCTGCGTGATGGCGGCCACCACCATGTTCAACCGCACCGCCGGCTTCTTCCTGATGCGGCTGGTGCCGGTCACGCCGCGCGTGCGCAAGATCCTGGATTCGCTGCCCGGCGCGGTGCTGGTCGCGATCGTCGCGCCCGCCGCCGTCCACGGCGACGCGGCCATGGCCGCCGGCCTCGTCGTCGCCTTCATCGTCACCAAGCTGACCCACAGCGACTTCTTCGCCGTGCTGGCTGCCGTGGTGGTGGGGGCGGCGGTGCGTTATTTCGGGCTCTAGAACAACCGCCGCAGCACCAGTGCCAGCCCGCAGGCGCAGGAAAAGCCCAGGCCCGCCCAGCCGAGCGCGGCGGGCGGCGGACTGAGGTCAAGGACGCTGTCGTCGGCGAGCTTGGGATTGACGCTCACCTCCACGATGCCGGCCTTCGAGAGGCGCGCGTGCAGCACCGCGGCATCGGCGAACAGCAGCACCGGCCAATCCAGAAGGCGGACACGGCTGCCGATCAGCGTGCGCCCCTCGATCTCATATTGGTAGCGCAGGCCGGCCCCGAGCGTGCCGAAGGCCCGCAACGGCGCGGGCGGGCGGGTGATGATGCCGGGAACGATGCGCCAGTCGGTGGCTTTGAGCGCCTTGCTCCGCGCGCCGAACGCGACGATGGCGAACACGAGCCCGCACAGCACGCCAACCGAGAGCAGATAGGCGAGAAGCCGGCCGGCGAGCTCCATGGGTGCCTCATGCTCCGTCGCGACACGCGCTGCCGCCGGAGGCGATGCCGCGGGGCACCTTCACAGCGGCACGTTCATTGCGCCATCGTATGCGCGCGAAGGCCTTCAGTGCGCAAGCTGGGGCGCGGTCGCCACGGCCGATTCGGCCCGGTCGGATGTCACCGGCGCGGCGATTGACGGGGCGGGCACCACGCTCGGCGCCGGCTGGCTGGGCGCGGCCGGCTTGGGCTTCGGCCGCACGGCCAGCGCCTGGATCATCTTGATGACCTCGGCATGCAGGGTCGGCGACTTCTCGATGTTGAAATGGTCAAGCGTGGCGGCGCCGTCGAGATTGCGATTGGCGAGCGCGCCCTTGAAGCCGGGGCCGATGGCCAGGCTCTTGCCGAAACCGTTGTTGGTCTGGAAATAATTGACGAAGCGCCCGCCGGTATTCGCCACCGCCGTCACGCCCACCGGATCGAAGGTGACCACGAGGCGCGGCGGCACGCCGAGCTGGGTCATGCGTTCCGCCATCTCGATGGCGGCATCGGCGCCGAGCGAGTGACCGATGATGACCACCGGGCCCTTGCTATGGGCCTTGGACCAGGCGACCGCATCTTCGGCCAGCTGCGGCCACTGGCCATATTCGTAGACGGTGGCCGAAATGCCCTTGGCCTGCAGCTTCGCCGCCAGATCGTCCATGCCATAGGAGAAGACGTTGGCGAGGCCGCGCATCAGATAGACGCGCACATTGCCACCCTGGGCGTGCGCCGGCACGAAGGCGGTGGAAATCAGTACGCAGAACGCAGCGAGGAGCGACAGGACAAACCGCGGGCGAGACGTCATGAGGTCACCGTCAATTTTCTATCGTGTTCTGCCCAACATTCCTGACGCGAGCAACGGAGCAGGTGTCGCCGGATTGCACAATTTCGTCACGATCGAGGCGGTTTCCCCAGGTGCGTTGCGCGATTGCATCAGTCTGGCGGCGGCCGCCACCCGGTGACGCTACGTCGGCGTGGAGACCGGGGCGGGTGCAACCACCGCGTCGGAGGCCGCCTCCGCCCGTTTTGGGCCGCGCCTCAAGAGGCCGACGGAGAGGCCACCGAGGAAATAGAGGGCGATGCCGGCAAAGCCGATATAGGGCCCGGCCACGGGCAGCCAGGTGCGCAATTCCCACGCCACCGGCGCGAACATGCCGCCGGAACTCAAGCGCGCCTGCATGGCGGCGCGGGCCGCGGGGTCGTCCAGCAGCTCCGGGGTAAGAATGCCGCGGATCTCCGGCATGTTGAGGATGGCCGCCAGCCGATCCGCATTCGGGTACGGCACCTGAAGGAAGGGCTTGTCCTTGAGATGGGCGATGTCGCCGGTGGCGAGATACTGGCGCACATTCTCGACCTGGATCTTGCCGGTCTGCGCCCGGATCATGAGACCGGCCGGCATCGCATTCATGGCCTGATAGCCGACGCCCATGGCAATGATGAGCAGCCAGGCGGCGGCAAAGGCCAGTCCCGGCGGGCGCCGGACCGTGGCGTTCACGCGTTCCTTCAGCAAGGTGGCCACGGCGATGAAATTGGTCATCAAGAGGATGTTGATGAGGTCGAAATAGCGCGACCCCAGGACCGCCGGTGCCCGCCCATAGGCCAGCGAGAGCTCCTGCATGCCGATCCAGCCGGCGATGCCGATGCACAGCCACGCCGGATCGCTCAGCGGCCGCCGCTCCTGCACCACGCGCACCGTGAACCACACCATCGGCGCGTGGACCAGGAACGGAGCCAGGGGCACCGACGGCAGGGGCCAGCTGGTGATCTCCTGAAGGGCGCGGAAAAACTGCCCGATCGAATGGGCCTTCAGCGGCTCGTGGTAGGGAAGCTGCGGCACCAGCGCGAGCAGCACGGCGCCGGATACGAACAGAACCGCCGCCCCGCCCCACTCGCGCACGCCTTTGCGGCTGCCGGTCGCGGTCTGCGCCGCCGTGATGATGGCCGCGATCACCAATGTGCAGCCGCCGGCGCTCATCGAGAAATACGCCAGGATCGAAAACAGCACGCCGAGACCCCAGCGCAGGTCGAAGGCCTGCGCCACGCAGAACAGGGCAAGGCTGATGATCGAGAACAGCAGGACGAAATAGAATTGGGATTGAAACCCGGCCAGCACGTTTTCCCAGGCGAACGGGATCGCGATCAACAGCGCGACAAACCCCGTCAACGCGAACGCGGCGGTGGCGCTGACCATGCGCCGCAGCAGCACCATCAAGGTCACCACGCAGGCGACGTGGAGAACCACATTGACGCACATTTGCAGGATCGGATCCCACCGCCCGGAGAATTCCAGGAGCACGAGGCCGAGCAGACGCGTCATCAGGATGCGGTGCTCGTTATGGGCGGCGATGAGATTGGTCAGCGGCACATGGCCCTGAAGATAGGTCTGGTAGATTTGCCCACCTTCCGCGTCCCATTGGTCCCAGAACGGCACCGGCGAACCATAGAAGTGGATCAGTGTCAGCTTGGCGCCCATGATGACCAGCACGCAGGCCAGAAGCGCCAGCCACCAGCGAGGGCCATCGGGATAATCCTGCGTTGCGTCAAGCCCTTGCATGGTCGCACTCTTCCCTCGCGTCACGCGTTCGCCCGCTGTCCGATATGCCAGCTTTGCACCGGCGCGGGACGAAATGTCAAAGCGCGGCGCCCACCAGAAGCACATGCAGGCTGCGCGGCCCGTGCGCGCCCAGCAGCAAGGTCTGCTCGATATCCGCCGAGCGCGACGGGCCGGTGATCCAATTGACCGTGCGCGGCATGACGCCCGCCCCATAGGCGGCGCGGATGCGCGCCCACACGGTCTCGTAATCGCCCGCCACGTCGGCGGCGTCGACCACCACCAGATGGTGATCCGGCAGCAGGTTCAGCGTGCTGGGATTCTCCGGCCCGGAGAGCATCACCACCGTGCCCGATTCGGCGATGCCGGCGAAGGCGTGGGACAGCCCGGCCAGCTGGCGCCCGTCGGACGGGCCGATCCAGACGTCGAGATTGGGGGCGCTGTCCCACGGCAGGTTCGCGAGCCGCGGGTCGGCGCCGCGCAGGATGGTGGGCGGCAGGTTGCGTTCGCGCAGATAGCGCGCCACCGCCTCCGGCACGTCGGCGGCGCTCGGCAGGTGATCGAGCGTCCCGTCGGCGGCGCGGACCATGTTCTTGAACAGGTCGATCTGCTGCGCCGGGGGCAGATCGGCGCGGGCGGGGATGACGCCGCGCGGGTGCCCGGCGATGCGGTCGGCCACTTCCCGCAGGCGGGGCGCTTCCTTGCCGGTGGTGCCGAGGGCGCGCCGCACGGAGGCGAAGACGGTGTCGCGCGAGGATGTCATCAGCGGCCGTCTCCGGGCTGGGTCTGACTTTGTGTCTGGGCCTGGGCTTGGGCTTGGGCTTGCCGGCGCGCCTGCCACTGGGCCTGGAAGGTGTCGCCCTGGGGCGCGGGGAAATCGCGATATTTGGTCCAGCCGCCGGCGAGCGGCAGGGCGGCGAACCGCCCCTTCGCCCGGCCCAGCAGCGAGAGCGCGCCCATGGCGAGCCGTGTCGCCGGCCGGTACAGCCAGCCGCGCCGGGCAAAGAACGCCCAGGCCGCGAGGCCGTAGCGCTGCGGCGCCGGGGTGAGGTGGCGCTCGAACTCCTTCTCGCGCCAATTGCGCATCAGCTTCGGCAGCGGAATGCGCACCGGGCACACCTGTTCGCAGCGTCCGCAGAAGGTGGAGGCATTGGGCAGGTTCGCGCCCTTCTCGATGCCCACCAGCGACGGCGTGAGCACCGCGCCCATGGGGCCGGGATACACCCAGCCGTACGAATGGCCGCCGACGGCCTGATAGACCGGGCAATGATTCATGCAGGCGCCGCAGCGGATGCAGCGCAGCATCTCGCGAAACTGGCCCGCCAGCATGCCCGAGCGGCCGTTATCGACGATCACGACATGATAGGCCTGCGGCCCGTCCACATCGCCGGGACGGCGCGGGCCGGTGGAGAAGGTGGTGTAGACGCTCATTTCCTGCCCGGTGGCCGAGCGCGCGAGTACGCGCAGCAGCTGGCTCACGTCCTCCAGCGTCGGCACCAGCTTTTCCAGCGAGGCCAGCACGATGTGGGTCTTCGGCAGGGTCTGGGTGAGGTCGCCATTGCCCTCGTTGGTGACGATGATCGAGGTGCCGGTCTCCGCCACCAGGAAATTGGCGCCGGTGATGCCGACGTCGGCCACCAGGAATTTCTGCCGCAAGGCGGTGCGCGCCTCGGCCAGCAGCGAGGTGGGCTCGGAGAGATTGCGCTCGGGCGGCAGCTCGGTGTGGACGCGGCGGAAGTCCGCCTCGATCTGATCCTTGTTGAGGTGGATCGCCGGCGCGATGATGTGGGAGGGCGCCTCGCCGCGGATCTGGATCAGATATTCCCCGAGGTCGGTTTCCACCGGCTGGATGCCCGCCGCCTCCAGATGGGCGTTGAGGCCGATCTCCTCGGAGACCATGCTCTTGCCCTTGGTGACCGTCCTGGCGCCGGCATCGCGGCAGATGCGGGTCACGATGTCCCGCGCCTCGGCGGCATCCACGGCGAAATGCACGTGCCCGCCGGCGGCGATCACTTGCTGCTCGTAGCGCTCCAGATACAGATCGAGATGGGCGAGCGTGTGGTTCTTGATGTCGCGCGCGCTGTCGCGCAGCGCCTCGAATTCCGGCAGCTTGGCGGCGGCGGCGGAGCGCCGGCCGATGAAGCTCGGCCCGACCTTGGCGAGCGCCTGCTGCAAGGGCGCGTCGGCGAGCGCCGCGCGGGCGTTGGCCTTGAACTGGGGCGAGGTGATCTGGACGCTCATGCTCCCGCCCCTTGCTTGCCGAGGCCTTGCCGGCGCGCGTCATCCTTGCGCGCGGGCTCGCCGATGGCGGGTTCCCCGCCCTGCCCGGCCAGCACTTCCGCCACGTGGCGCACCTTGATGTCGCGGCCCATGCGCTGCAGCTTGCCGGCCATGTTCATGAGGCAGCCGAGATCGCCCGCCAGCAGCGTATCCGCGTGGCTGGCGACGATGTTGGCGGCTTTCTTCTCGACGATCGCGTTGGAAACGTCGGGATATTTCACGCAGAACGTCCCGCCGAAGCCGCAGCACACATCGCTGTCGGCCATTTCGGCCAGTTCCAGCCCCTCCACGGACGCGAGGAGAGTGCGCGGCTGGGCCTGGATGCCCAATTCCCGCAGCCCCGAGCAGCTGTCGTGATAGGTGACGGTGCCGTCATAGGCGGCGGCGACGTGCGTCACGCCACGCACGTCCACGAGGAACGAGACCAGCTCGTACACCTTGTCGCAAAAGCGCGCGATGCGGGGCATCCAGTCCGGCTCGCCGACGAACAGCTCGGGATAATGGGTCTTGATCATGCCGGCGCAGGAGCCGGAGGGCACGACCACATAGTCGAAGGTCTCGAACGCCGCCACCATCTGCTCGGCTAAGGCGCGGGTGGTGACGCGATCGCCGGAATTGAACGCGGGCTGGCCGCAGCAGGTCTGGCGCGGCACGCTGACCTCGCAGCCGGCCTGTTCGATCAGCTGCGCGGCCGCGAACCCCACGGACGGGCGGATCGTATCCACCAGGCAGGTGGCGAACAGCCCGACCGAGACGGGACGCTTCTGAGAGGATGCAGTCATTTGCCCTGAGATCATTCCAGGTGGCGTGCGCGGCGCACCCGCCGAAGACCGGCGCAAGCGTCACGCATGGGGACCGACGATGGGAACCGGCGATGGAACCGATACTTGCTTCTATCTGCTTCGGCCGCTGTGGGGAGAGCGCCCGCGCCGCATTGTCATAACACCGGACCCTCATGAAACAAAAGCAGCGCAACCCATGCGACGGGTGCCATAATATCGCAATCTGCGCGAAGGGGGCCGGATGGGGCGCGCCGTCGGCTCAGGCGACCTTCAGCCCGAGCCCGCTGAGCAGCGCCGCCGCCTGCTGGCGAGAGATGATCGCCCCCTTGAAGCGCGTCGCGTCCACGAGTCGCAGAGCGCCAAGATCCGCGCCGCGCAGGTCCGCCCCTTCGAAGCGGGCGTCGGTCACGTTCGCGTCGCGCAGATTGCAGTCCTGGAACACCGCCTCGCGGAAATCCGCCTCGGTCAGGTCGGCGCCCGCGAAATCCAGCTGGACGAGCCGGGCGCGGCGGAACGACAGGCCGTGCAGTGCCGCGCTCACCAGAAGGCAGCGCTCGAAGGCGAGGCCGAGGGTGCGGGCGCCGTGGATCTGAACTCCGGTCATCTTGCAATCGGCGAACACGGTCGCCGACAAGGTGGTGCCACGGCAGAGGGCATTGTTGAGATCGCAGCCGGAAAAGCACGCTTCCGTCAGGTCGGCGGCGGAGAAATCGGCGCGCCCGCCCCGGCAGCGGGCGAATTCGCATCCCCCAAGATCCAACCCGCGCAGATCCGCGCCGGCGAAAATCCAGCCGGCGAAGCGCACCGGCGCGCCGTGCGCGCGCAACACCGCCTCGACCGCCGCGCGGTCGGCGACGCCGTCCGGCGCCGGGATTTCCTCAAGCATGCAAGCGTCTTTCCCGCCGGTTCCTCAGCGCACGATCAGCCGCGCCCCCGGCCTGAGACGCGCCGCCAGCCGGCGCAGATCGCGCGGCGCAAGGGCGACGCACCCCTCCGTCGGCGTGAAGCCGGGGCGCGCCGCATGGATAAAAACCGCCGATCCCCGCCCCTTCACACGCGGACGTGTATTGTGGTCCAGCACCAGCACAAGGTCATAGAGCGCATCCTCGCGCGCCATGCGTTCGTGCGAGACGGGAATCGGGAGGTGCACGGGGCGATTGTAGCGGCGGTCCTGCGGATCGTCACACCAGCCGTCGGATGCGGCGATGGGCTTGGCAGGAAGGCGGGTGACCGGGCGCGGCCCGCGATCGGGGCGGTAGAGCACGCGTTCAATGCGCCAGCGGCCGGCCGGGGTTCGCCCGTCGCCCTCGCGCTTGTCGAAGCCGATTCCGCCGCGCCCCAAGGCCACGGGAATCGCCCGTCCCGCCACCTGCAGAATGCCCCGATGACGGGCGCCGGGCAGGTGACGCACGGTGATTTTCCCGATCCCCACAGGAACTTGCACGAATACACCTCACCATAATACCAGTTTTCAACATTCTTTCGCGGGCAAATTTGCAGGATCGCCGCAGCATGATGTACTTGCGCGATTCGCGTTCCCGCAAGGGTAACGGAGGTTTTGATGGCCAATGCGTGGAAAATCCTGGTGGTCGAGGACGACCCGGAGCTGCGCGAAGCCCTGATCGAGCAGCTCGCGCTTCAGGACGAGTTCGAACCGGTGCCGGCGGAGACCGCCCAGGACGCCATCGAGGCGGCCCGGAACGGTGCTGTCGATCTCGTCATCATGGACGTGGGCCTGCCCGACATGGACGGGCGCGACGCCGTGCGACAGATGCGCAAGAATGGGTTCAAGGCGCCCGTCATCATGCTCACCGGGCACGATACGGACAGCGACACCATTCTCGGCCTGGAAGCCGGCGCCAACGATTATATCGCCAAGCCGTTCCGCTTCGCGGTGCTGCTCGCCCGCCTGCGCGCCCAGATGCGCAGCCACGAGGCGAGCGAGGACGCGGTGTTCGCCATCGGGCCCTACAGCTTCCGCCCCGGCGCGAAGATGCTGGTGACCGACCGCGGCTCCAAGATCCGCCTGACGGAGAAGGAAACCGCGATCCTGCGCTATCTCTATCGCGCCGGAAAATCCCCGGTGGCGCGCGAGACCCTGCTGCAGGAAGTGTGGGGCTATAATTCCGGCGTCACCACCCACACGCTGGAAACCCACATCTACCGCCTGCGCCAGAAGATCGAACCCGACCCCTCCGCCCCCACCCTGCTGGCGACCCAAGCCGGCGGCTACAAGCTGGTGCCCTGAACCATGGCCGTCGCGGGGTGCCGAAAGTGAGCCTCGAACAGGACGTCGCCCTCCTTCAGGACGTCCCCACCTTCGATATGCTCACGCCCGATGCCCTGCGCACGCTTGCCATCAGCGCCGACCAGCTGCGCCTTTCCGCCGGCGAGATCCTGTTCCGGCAAGGCGATACGGCGGATGCCGGCTATGTGCTGACCTCCGGCCGCCTGGAGATGGTGGAGGAAAAGGCGCCGCGCTCCCGCGTGCTGTGCGAGGTGCTGGCCGGCGCGCTGGTGGGCGAGAGCGCCCTCATCGTCGCCCTGCCCCGCCCGGCCACGGCGCGGGCGCTCGAAGCCTCGACCCTGCTGCGCATTCCCCGCGCCACCTTCCTGCGCGTGCTCGAGGGCTTCCCGGACGCGGCCGTGCAATTGCGCGCCTTGTTCGCCGGCCGGCTGGAGGCGACGCTGGGCGCGCTCGACACCCTGCGCCGGGAAAAGCTGGAGCCGCCCATGCGCCCGGTGCGGCGCCGGTAAGGCGGGCGGGACAGCCCCGTGCCCATTCCCCTGGCGTTGCAGCACGCCTCGGAGGATTTCGAGCGTTTCCTCGCCGATGCGCGCGACGGCGCGGGCCTTGCCACGCGCAACCAGACCTACACCATGGTGGAAGGCGTGCTGCGCACCTTTCGCCGCCGCCTCACGCCCGCCGAGGCGATCCGCTTCGCCCAGGTGCTCCCGCCCGTGCTGCGGGCGATCTTCGTCTCGGACTGGGACCTCTCCCTGGCGCCGCTGCCCTTCGGCGACCGCGCGAGTCTCACCCGCGAGGTGCAGGGCCTGCGCCAGCATCACAATTTCGCGCCGGAAACCTGCATCGCGGACGTGGCCGCCGCCGTGCGCCGCGCCAGCGATCCCGCCGCCTTCGATGCGGTGCTGGAAACCCTTCCGCCCGGCGCGGCGGATTTCTGGCGCGTCCCCGCCGCCGCCCCTTCCCCCGCTCCCCATGCGGAGAGGTGAGGAAAACCGGCCTTAGATGTCGAACGTCACCGCCACCGGCACATGGTCGGAGGGGCGCTCCCAGCTGCGCGCCTCGCGCAGCACGGTCATGGCGCTGGCGTGGGGGGCAAGGCCGGGGCTGGTCCACACATGATCGAGCCGCCGGCCGCGATCGTTCACGGTCCAGTCGGGCGAGCGATAGCTCCACCAGGTGAACAGCTTCTCCTGCGGCGGCACGAAGCGGCGCATCACGTCCACCCACGGGCCGGAGGCCTGGAGCTTCGCGAACCGCTCCACCTCCACCGGGGTGTGGCTCACCACGCCGAGCAATTGCTTGTGGTTCCACACGTCGGTTTCCAGCGGGGCGATGTTGAGGTCGCCCACCAGCACGGCGTGGCTCTCGCGCGCATTCACCTGCTGCGGCAGGCGCTCCCAGGCGGTGAGCTCGTCGAGAAACGCGAGCTTGTGGGCGAATTTCTCGTTCAGCTCCGGGTCGGGAATGTCGCCGCCCGCCGGCACGTAGAAATTATGGACCGTCACCGGCGCTGACAGCCCGGCCGAGGCGCCGAGCGTGACGGCGATGTGCCGGGCATCGCCCTTGGCGCAGAATTCCTGGCGCTCGATGGCCTCGAACGGCAGCCGCGAGAGGGTGGCGACCCCATGCCAGCCCTTCTGCCCGTTGAGCGCGATATGGGGAAAGCCGAGGTCGCGCACCGCCGCGAGCGGGAATTTATCGTCCTGGCACTTGGTCTCCTGCAGGCACAGGACGTCCGGCTTCAGAAGCTCCACCATCGCCTTTACGAGATCGAGGCGGATGCGGATCGAATTGATGTTCCAGGTGCAGACGGTGAGGGACACGGAGGGCTCGGCGCTCTTTCGGCGGGAGCGCGAGACCTAGACCCTCGGCGGGCAGACTGGCAAGGGCCGGAAGGGCGGAAAGACAGCGGCGGCGGGCGCCGGCGCCTTATTGCAGCATGCGTTCGAAATTGATGACGAACAGCTTGGGATCGGGCCGGCGGGTATAGTCGAGCTTGTAGAGCGCGACCGAGGTGTCATACCCCTGCGGATCGGTGACGATCCATTGCTTGAGGCTGTAATCCTTGGCGTCGAACAGGATCAGCAGGCGATAGGTGCCGATCATGGGGATGGTCTCTTCCATCACCACGCTGATGTAGAGATCGTCCTGATAGACGCCCTTCACATGGGGATCGCGGGCGAGGTCCGTGCGCTCAGACAGCAGGAAGCGCAGCGGCGTCTGCGATAGCGGCGTGATGTCCTGGGTGTTCAGCTTGCGGTCGCGCACCGCCACCGACTGGCCGTTCGAGATCAGCTCGATGGGCACCGGCGAATCATATTCGAAGCGCACGCGGCCGGGCTTCTGCATGTAGAAATCGCCGGTCTTGCGCGTGCCGTCGGGATCCACCTGAACGAACGTGCCGGTGAGGTTCTGCACCGAGTTCCAATAGGCGCTGATCTTGTCGGCGGTGGCGGGGTCGGCGCGGTCGAGATTGGTCTGGGCGGGCGCGGCGACCGGGCCCTGCGGCGCGCGCGGGCCGCCGGCGCGGGCGGTATTCTGGCCGGGGCCAAGCTGCAGCGGCGCGCCGGGCGCGGCATTGGCGCTCGCCGGGCGCTGCTGCGGCAGGGGCACGTTGGCGGGTGCCGCGGACGCCTGCGGCGCGGCGGGCGCGCTCGTCTGCGGGGCGAGATTCTGCGGGGCGGGGGCGCTCGGCTTTGGCACCGCCACCTGGGGCGCGAAGATCTGCGAGGGGCTTGGCTGGGAGGCCGTGCCCGGCACGGTGCCCCCGGGCCGCAGCACTTCACCGGGCGGCAGAAGCACGCCCTGCGCGGCCGCCCCGCCGCTTTGCCACGCGCCGGCGAGGGCCGCAACGCCGAAGGCAAGAACGAAGGCGAAGGGCGAAGGCCGGCGATGGGGCATCAGGGGGTCTCGATGGGCAAACGGGGCGTGTGGACGAATCTTCACGGGTCACACTCCCCCATAAATCTTGCCTATGGCGAACCTGTGGCCCGGCGGCAACCCCAAAACCAGCCCCGGCCTATTCCGCGGCCTCGTCGGAGAGCAGGATTTCGCGCTTGCCGGCATGGTTGGGAGCGCCGACGACGCCTTCCTTCTCCATCCGCTCCACCAGGGACGCCGCCCTGTTATAGCCGATCTGGAGCCGGCGCTGGATATAGGAGGTGGAGCACTTCTTGTCGCGGAGCACCACCGCCACCGCCTGGGAATAGAGGTCCTGCCCCTCCTCCCCGAACGATCCCTTGTCGAACACCGCCCCGTCCTCGCCGTCCGCCCCGTCCTCGGCGAGGTCGGCGGTCACAGCTTCGAGATAATCGGGCGCGCCCTGGGCCTTGAGGTGCTTCACCACACGCTCGACCTCGTCGTCGGAGACGAATGGGCCATGCACGCGGCTGATGCGGCCGCCGCCGGCCATATAGAGCATGTCGCCCTGGCCCAGCAGTTGCTCGGCCCCCATCTCGCCGAGAATGGTGCGGCTGTCGATCTTGCTGGTGACCTGGAACGAGATCCGGGTCGGGAAATTCGCCTTGATGGTGCCGGTGATGACATCCACCGAGGGACGCTGGGTGGCCATCACCAGATGGATGCCGGCGGCGCGGGCCATCTGGGCGAGGCGCTGGATGGCGCCTTCGATTTCCTTGCCGGCGGTGAGCATCAGGTCCGCCATCTCGTCCACGATCACGACGATGTAGGGCAGCGGGCCGAGATCCATCTCCTCGCGTTCGTAGATGGCTTCGCCGGTCTCGTGGTCGAACCCGGTCTGCACCGTGCGGGCGATGCTCTCGCCCTTCTTCTCCGCTTCGGCGACGCGGGCGTTGAAGCCGTCGATGTTGCGCACGCCGAGCTTGGACATCTTCTTGTAGCGGTCCTCCATCTCGCGCACCGCCCATTTAAGCGCGATCACCGCCTTCTTCGGGTCGGTCACCACCGGGGCGAGCAGATGGGGGATGCCGTCATAGACGGAGAGTTCCAGCATCTTGGGATCGACCATGATCAGCCGGCACTGTTCCGGCTTCAGCCGGTAGAGCAGCGAGAGGATCATGGTGTTGATGGCCACCGACTTGCCGGAGCCGGTGGTGCCGGCCACCAGCAGATGCGGCATGCGGGCAAGATCGACGATCACCGGCTCGCCGCCGATGGTCTTGCCGAGCGCGATCGCGAGCTTCTGCCCGCTGTCGCCGAAATCCTTGGTGGAGAGAAGCTCGCGCAGCAGAACCTTCTCGCGCTTGGCGTTGGGCAGCTCGATGCCGATGGCGTTGCGCCCCGGCACCACGGCGACGCGGGCGGAGATCGCGCTCATGGAACGGGCGATGTCGTCGGCAAGCCCGATCACGCGGGAGGATTTGATGCCCGGCGCCGGCTCCAGCTCATAGAGCGTCACCACGGGGCCCGGCCGCACCTGGCCGATCTCGCCGCGCACGCCGAAATCGTCCAGCGTGCCTTCCAGCAGCTTGGCGGTGTCCTGGAGCGCCTCGGGGCTCATGGCCGGCCCCTTGGAGGGCGGCGGGGCGCCCAGCAATTGCAGGTCCGGCAGGCGATAGGCGTGCGGACGGCGGCCTTCCGGTGCCCGTCCTTCACGTCCGCTCTGGCGTGCGCGGGCCGGCGCGGCGCGGGCGCCTGCCGCGGCGCGCGGCGCGGGCTCGGCGGGCACCATGTCGGCGTCCTCGTCCAACTCGTCCACGACCGCGCGCCGCACGCCGCCGAGCGCCGGGGCCTCATGGGCCGGGCCGGCATTGAGGCGCGGTTCCACGCGGCCCTGGTCGTCCACCGCGCGGCGCTCGGACGCGAACACCTCGCGGGCGAAGGCACCGATCGCAGCCGCGCGCACCGGCGCCCCCTTGGCGCCCGCCGCCGCCCGGCCACGCCGGCGGCCGAACAGGCGGGCCTTGGCGGACAGGAAAGTGTGGGTCAGCGCACCGAGAGAAACCAGCCGGCGGTCGGTTTCGTCAAACTCCTCGTCCTCGTCGTCCACGGCGTCGGCCTCGGCCGCGCGGCGCTTCGCCGAGCTGCCCCGGCAGGCGAAATAGAGCCCAGCCACGCCGCCGACCGCGCCCACGCCGCCCACGAGAAACGCATCGAGGCCGCCTCCCCAGCCACCACGGAACACCGTGATCAGGCGCGGAAACAGGTCGCCGATCACCCCGCCGAGGCCGGTCGGCACCGGCCAGGCGCCGAAGGTGGGTAGCGCGCTCAGCAGGGCGCTCATGCCGAGCACCCCGAGGGTGAGCGCGCCGGCGCGCAATTGCTCGCCCCGCAGCGGGCGATAGGTCAGCAGCCGCCAGCCCCAATAGGCGAGCGGCAGCAGCAGGAACAGGCTGGCGAGCCCGAGGCCCTGCATCAGCAGATCGGCGACGATGGCGCCGGGCCGGCCGAGCACATTCTTCACCTCGGCGCCGCTGGCGTTGGACAGGCTCGGGTCGCTCGCGGTCCAGGTGACCATGGAGGTGAGCGCGAACAGGCTCGCCGTCAGCAGCGCCGCCCCGCAGATCTGGCTGGAACGCCGGCGCACCGCGCTGCGCACGCTTTCCGGGATGAGATCCATCCCGAGCCCGTGGCGCAGCGCCATGGCGGGGGCAGGACGACGGCGAGCCTGTGCCATGCGCGAGCGCTCCCTCAGCTCAGCCCGGCGACGAGGCGCTGCAGCACCTCCCCGCACGTGGCGAGATCCTGGACCAGGGCGACCCGCAGATAGGGATCGCCCGCATTGACGCCGCTCGCGTCGGGGCGGGCGAGATAGCCGCCCGGCACGACGCGAAGGCCTTGTTCCTTCCACAGGCGCAGGGTCGCCGCCTCCCCGCCGCCCGCCGCCGAGGCGTCGAGCCACAGGAAGAAGCCGCCACCGGGCCGCTCATAGCCGAACCGGCCGCCGATCACCTGGTCGGCGAGGTCGAACTTCGCCACATACAGGGCGCGGGAGGCCTCCACATGGGCCTCGTCCCCATAGGCGGCGATGCCCACCGCCTGGAGCGGCTCGGGCACCTGGGGCGCGGCGACCCAGCGAAACGCGAGGAACGCCTTCTGGAAATCCGCATCCCCGGCGCAGAAGCCGCAGCGCAGGCCCGGCAGGGAGGAGCGCTTGGAGAGCGAGTTGAACGCGACCACGCCGGAGAAATCGGTGCCGCACACTTCCAGGATGCCGGTCGGCTTCTCGGCGCCGAGATAGATCTCCGAATAGCATTCGTCGGAGAACAGATAGGTGCCGTGGGCACGGGTGATGGCGAGCAGCCGTTCCAGATAGGCCCGCGAGGCGATGGCGCCCTGCGGATTGGCGGGCGAGGCGATGAACACCGCCACCGCGCGCGCCATCAAGTCGTCGTCGAGGGCGTCGAGATCCGGCAGCCAGCCGCTTTCGCGGGTGGTGGGCAGGGGAACGGCCTCGCAGCCGGCGGCCTCCGCGCCCGCCGCATAGGCGGCATAGAAGGGATTGGGCAGCAGCATCACCGGCCGCCCGCCGCGATCCCCGGTGAGGCGCCGCGCGACGATGGCGGCGGAGACGAGGCCCTCGCGCGAGCCGTTCAGCACCAGCACTTCGCGGTCCGCATCCACCGGACGGGCGAGATCATAGCGCGTGCCGAGCCATTGGGCGGCGGCGGCGCGGAACGCCGGTGTGCCTTCCGCGCGCGGATAGCGGCCGAAGCCCGGCAGCGCCCCCGACAGCACCGGGCCGACGAAATCCGGCATGGCATGCTGCGGCTCGCCCACCGCCGCGCTCAGGGGCGCGCGGCCGGGCTCCGTGCCGGCCAGCAGCTCGGCGAGCCGGATGAAGGGGGAACGGCGATCCTGGGGGGCGGGGGGAGCAGGCACGGTTCGGGGTATCGTCTCGCACGATGGGGGGTCACGGCGAGAATGCCGAAACTCGGTTAAGAACCGCCTAAGCCCCATCGGCACCTATCGACACACCCTTTCCGCAGCGGCATTCTGCGCCGCGTCGCGGAGCATCGGACGCCCCAAGCGCCGCCGCGGCCGGACCGAGGGTTCAGGAACGCCAATTCCGCCCTCGGCCTGAAACGATTAAAACCCGGGAGAACCATCCATGGCAGGGAGCATCATGCGACCCCTTGCGCCGGCCTTGCTCGCGCTCAGCCTGTTCCACGCGCCGGCGGCATATGCCGACGACCTCAGCTTTTCCCAGGAGGCGCTCAAGCGCATCCCCGTGGCCATGCAGCGGGAGATCGACAAGGGCACCTTCCCCGGCGCGGTCACGCTGATCGCCCATGACGGCAAGATCGTGCATTTCGAGGCCCACGGCTTCCTCGATGCCGCCAAGACCAAGCCCATGACCAAGGATGCGGTGTTCCGCGCCTTCTCCATGACCAAGCCGTTCGTCTCGGTGGCGGCGATGATGCTGGTGGAGCGCGGCCAGCTGAGCCTGCGCGACCCGGTGGGGCAATATATTCCCGAGATGAAGGCGATGAATGTGATCGCCGAGAAGAAGGACGAGAGCGGCAAGACCGTGCGCGAGGTGGTGCCGGCGAAAAACCCCATCACCATCCAGGACCTGCTGCGCCACACCTCGGGCCTCACCTATTCCGGCTCCGCGCCGTTCCCGGAGGTGAAGGAGGCTTACGAGAAGGCCGACATCGAGAGCCGCAATTCCGACCTGTCGCCGGAAGCCTTCGTCAGCGGCCTCGCCAAGATCCCGCTCGCCTACGAGCCGGGCACGCGGTTCGAATACGGCCTCTCCGTGGACGTGCTCGGCGTGGTGGTGGAGCGCGTGAGCGGCAAACGGCTCGACGTGTTCCTCGACGAGAACCTGTTCAAGCCGCTGAAGATGAAGGACACCTCGTTCCAGCTCACGCCCGCCCAGGCGCCCCGCCTCGCCGACGCGCTCGATGCCGACCCGCAGAAGGAAGCGGGCTGGAAATGGGTGCGGGTGGACCAGGACCCCGGCAAGCGCTACCGGCTCGGCGGCGCCGGCACCGTCACCACGGCGGAGGATTATTTCCGCTTCTGCCAGATGATGCTGAACGGCGGGGAACTGGAGGGCGTGCGCATCCTCTCGCCCAAGACCGTGGACTTCATGCTCTCCGATCATCTGATCGGGCTCGGCGGCTCCACGGCGGCGAGCACCGGGCCGGGCTACGGCTTCGGGCTCGGGTTTGCGATTCGCCGCCAGGAGGGCTTCGCGGTGGTGCCCGGCTCCAAGGGTGATGCCATGTGGGCGGGCGCCGGCGGCACCTCCTTCACCATCGATCCCGAGGAAGAGATCGTCGGCGTGTTCATGTCCGCCGCGCCGACCCCGCGGGTCGCCACCCGCATGCTGTTCAAGAACCTGCTCTACGGCGCCACCGTGGACTGAGCGCGCGTCCGGCCGGGGTCGCGCCCGGCCGGCTTCCCCCTCACACCGGCCAGATTTGCGGGCGGGCGAGCACGAGGCGGGCGGCGGCGCTGTCCTTGTTCATCTGGGCGATCAGCGCATCGATGCTGTCGAACTTCAGCTCCGGCCGCAGATAGCCGTGGAACGCCACGTCCAGTTCGCGGCCGTAGAGATCGCCGGAGAAATCGAACAGGTGCACCTCCAGCAGCGGCCGGCCGTTGTCGAACGTGGGCCGCCGGCCATAGCTCGCCACCCCGTCCACCACCTGCCCGTCGAAGCGCGCGCGCACCGCGTAGATGCCGAAGGCGAGCTGCGTGCCCTGCGGCATGGCGAGATTGGCGGTGGGAAAACCGAGGTCGCGGCCGCGCTTGTCGCCGTGGATCACGGTGGCGCGCACGCTCCAGGGCCGGCCCAGCATGTGCGCGGCGTGGCCCACCTGGCCTGCGGCCAGCGCGTTGCGGATGGCGCTGGAGGAAATGGGATCGCCCTCGTCCAAAGCGGGCTCCACCACCTCGACCGGGAAGCCGTGGCGCGCCCCGGCCTCGCGCAAAAAGGCGGGCGAGCCGGCGCGCGCGCGGCCGAAATGGAAATCGAAGCCCACCACCACGCCGGAAACCGCGAACTGCCGCACCAGGATCTCATCGACGAAATCCTCCGCCGTCACCCGCGCCAGCGCCGCGTCGAACGGCAGCACGATGGCGCCGGCGAGCCCGGTGCGGGCGAGGCAATCCAGCTTCTGGCGGCCGGGGGTGAGGCGGAACAGGTTCGCGTCGGGCTGGAAGAAGCTGCGCGGATGCGGCTCGAACGTCAGCGCCGCCGCCGGTCGGCCCAGCGTCTGCGCCATGGAGAGCGCGGCGTCGACCACCGCGCGATGGCCGCGATGCACGCCGTCGAAATTGCCGATGGCCAGCACCGGCCGCGCGATCTGCGCGGGAATCGGCGCGATGCCCTCGACGATGGGAAAGGATGGGTCGAAAGGAACGGACATCGGCAGGGGCGGCCGGCACAATGGAGGGGAGGAAACCCTTCGCGCGCGGGCCAGCCAGCGTCAAGCACGGGATTTTGCGGAAAGCCCGCCGCGCGCGCCGCCGAGCCGGCTTCAGGCGCGCGCCGGGCCCGTCACCACGCAAGGCGGGGCATGACGCCGCGCGGATGGGCATGATCGGAAAACAGATTCGCCAGCGCCTCGGCATCGGGCTCGCTGCCGTTTTCCCCGTGCAGTTCCTCGGCATGGATGCCGCTCGATATGAACAGGCTGTCGAAGCCGGCCGCCGTGGCGCCGATGATGTCGGTGCGCAGCGCATCGCCGATGGCCAGCACCCGCTCCGGGCGGATCGGCACGCCGCCGAGCGCGGCGGCCCGGCGCAGCGCGACATCGTAGATCGGCTTGTGCGGCTTGCCGCAATAGATCGCCCGCCCGCCCATCTCCTCATAGAGCTGCGCCAGCGCGCCGGCGCAATAGACCAGCGTGTCGCCGCGCTCCACCACCAGGTCGGGATTGGCGCACACGAACAGCAGGTCCCGCGCCCGCATGGCGGCGAGCCGCTCGGCATAATCCTTCGGCGTCTCCACATCGTCGTTCAGCAGGCCGGTGCAGACCACCAGCTCGGCGGCGTCGAGGCTGGTCGGCGTCACGTCGAGACCGTCGAACGTGCCGAGATCGCGCGGCGGGCCGAGATGGAACAGCTTCACGCCCGGCCGCGCCGCCAGCACGTCGCGCGTGACATCGCCGGAGGTGACGATGCCGTCATAGGCGCTGCGCGGCACGCCGAACCCGTCCAGCATGGCGATGACGAATTCATTCGGGCGCGGGGCGTTGGACACCATCAGCACGCGGGCGCCGCCCGCGCGGGCGCGCTCCAGCGCCGCGCCGGCGGCGGGAAACGCGGCCACGCCGTTGTGCATCACGCCCCAGACGTCGCAGAGGATGAGGTCGTATTCGCCGGCAATTTCCGAAAGGCCGGAAACCAAACGGGGGGCGACGAGCTTATCCTTAACGCCATCGATCATGGCCTGTCTCCTTGCTCACTGCGGCAGGCGGGTTGGCCAGGGAGGTGCCACGGCGGGGCCGGCGCCACAAGGAAAACCGTGCCGCACCGCGGGAAATGCCCGCGCGCCCACCGCATTTCCGCCCTGCGGCACACGCGGGGCGCGCCCGTACCGCCGGTGCGGCTGTCAGTCACCAGAGAGGAAGTCCCATGTCTTTTGAAACCCTCTTCACCGCCGTCGCCGTTTCCCACGGGGGCCGTCGCGGCCATAGCGAAACCACCGACGGCTCGGTGAAGGCCGATCTCGCCATGCCCAAGGATGGCGTGCTGGAGCCCGGCAAGACCACGCCGGAGCATCTGTTCGCCGCCGGCTATGCGGCCTGTTTCGGCGGCGCGCTGGAAGCCGTCTCCAAGGCCAAGGGCGTGGATGCGAGCGGCGCGGAAGTCACCATCGCGGTGAGCTTCGGCAAGGTGGAAGGCGGCTTCGGCCTCGCCGCCAGGATCACCGGGATGATTCCCGGCAAGAGCGCCGCCGAGGTGCTGGACCTTCTGGAGGCCGCGCACAAGGTGTGCCCCTATTCCAAGGCGGTGCGCGGCAATATCGAGGTGGAACTCGCCGCCGCCTGATTCCCCCGGCGGGTGCGACGGGCGCGCTTCGTTTCGCGCCCGTCGGCGAGAATGAACCTGATTGGAGTTCATCATGGCCGCCCTGCCGGGCGCCGCGCGTTTTCCGGCAACCGTTGCCCGGCTCGGATTCATCTGCGCCGAACGTTCGGGCGAAATGGCGGTTTCATCCGCCGAAAAGGCGCGGAACATCGTCACGAAACTGCTGTTCGTCCGCGCTAAGCCATTGTTTCACGTGAAACATTTTTAGCGGAATCGGGGCTGAAGCCGAGTTCAGCCCTTGGCCGCGATGCCCGGCAAAGCGTGCACCAGGGCGCGGAAGGCGTCGCCGCGCACCTCGAAATTGGGATATTGGTCGAAGCTGGCGCACGCCGGAGACAGCAGCACCACTGCATCCTCCAGCCCCGAGGCCGCCGCATCCCGCGCCGCCGCCGCCACCGCCGCATCCAGGGTTCCAACTTGGTCGTGCGGCACCTTTTCGCCCAGCGTCTCGGCGAAGGCGGGCGCCGCCTCGCCGATCAGATAGGCCTTGCGCACCCGGTTGAAGAAGGGCGCGAGCGGCTCGATCCCACCGGCCTTGGCCTTGCCGCCGGCAATCCAGAACACGTTGTGAAAGCTCAGCAGCGCCCGCTCGGCCGCGTCCGCATTGGTGGCCTTGCTGTCGTTCACGAACAGCACCGGCCCGAGATGGCCCACCTCTTCCATGCGATGGGCAAGGCCCGGAAACCGTCGCATGCCGATGGCGATCACTTCCGGCGCGAGGCCGATGGCGCGCGCCGCCGCATAGGCGGCCGCCGCATTCTGCGCATTGTGCGCGCCGCGCAGCGAGCCGATGCCGGCCAGCGAAAGCCGCTCGCGCTCCACCCCGCCCTGGCTGCAGACGATATCGGTGCCGTCGCGCCAGATGCCGTCGGCGAGCGGCCGCTCCACCGAAATGCGCACCACGTGGATGCCGGCCTGCTCGGCCCGGTCGGCCATGGCGGCGGAGAAGTCATCGTCCACGCCGACCACGGCGGTGCCGCCCCGTTCCACCCCGGCAATCAGCCGCTCTTTCACCGCCGCGTAGTGTTCAAGGCTGCCGTGCCGGTCCAGATGGTCCGGTGTCACGTTCAGATGCACGCCGACGGACGGGTCGAGCGAGGGGGCAAGGTCGATCTGGTAGGAGGAGCATTCCACCACATACACCCGTCCCACCCCCTTGGGCGGGGCGAGCGAGAGGATGGCGGTGCCGATATTGCCGCCCATCTGCACGTCGCGCCCGCCCACCGCCAGCAGATGGGAAATCAGCGCCGTGGTGGTGGATTTTCCGTTGGTGCCGGTGATGGCGACGAACGGGGAATGGCGGGCGGTCGCCCGCCGCTCGCGGCAGAACAATTCGATGTCGCCGATCACCTCGACGCCCGCCGCCTGGGCCAGATCCACCGACCAATGGGGCACGGGATGGGTCAGCGGCACACCGGGGGAGAGCACGAGCGCGGCGAGGCCGGACCAGTCGATGGTGCGCAGATCCTGCAGCGGCACGTGTTGCGCCTCGGCCTTGGCACGCCCGGCCGCGCCGTCGTCCCAGGCGACGACGTGGGCGCCACCCTCCATCAGCGCGAGGGCGGTGGCGAGGCCGGAGCCGCCGAGCCCGAACACGGCGACGCGACGATCCTTGAAACAGGTGACGGGAATCATGGAAGGGCAACCTGACGACGACGTGACGCCAGCACTAGACCCCGACGGCCGCAGAGGGAAGCCGCCGAGATGACGCGCCGGCTCAGCTTGGATCGGGCTCGCAATAAAGGCGGTGGAGGGTTTCCAGCACGGCGCGCGCTTCCCGCCCCGCAAGAAAATAATAGATCGCCTGCCCCTCGCGCCGGCTGCCGACAATGCCCGCCGCGCGCATCTTGGCGAGATGCTGCGAGAGCGCCGACGGGCTGAGGCCCACTTGCGCGGCGAGGTCGCCGGCCGCGCATTCCCCTTCCACCAGGCGGCAGAGCACAAGCAGGCGCTTGGGGTGGGCCATGGCGGCCAGCAAGGCGGCGGCGATCGGGGCGTTGCGGCGAAGCAGATCCTCCGCGGCGCCGGGCGGCGCTTCGGAAGGCGCGGGAGCGGGGCGCGCCATGGCGAGGGGTGGGACAGACGGCATGGGGACTTTCCGGGCTTGACGATTTAGTATTTCATTAATTACTAAAATTCAACCGCGCGCCTCCGCCGTCGCGGACAGCAGCAAGGGATCATCGCGATGACCAATCTCGGCCCCCTCGACCGCACGCTGCGGGCCATTCTCGGCGCGCTCCTCATTCTCTCGCCCCTCCTGCTGAACGCGGGCGGGATCTGGATCTACGTCATCCCCGCCATCGGCGCCGGTCTCTTGGGCTCGGCCTTCATGGGCTTCTGCCCCGCCTACACCCTGTTTGGCATTCGCACCTGCAAGGCGAAAGATGCTTCCGGCAACTGAATTCACCCCCCTGCCCTCCGCCCTGGGCGGAGCGCTCATCGGCCTTTCGGCCGTCCTGCTCATGGCGCTGAACGGCCGGATCGCCGGTATCAGCGGCATTCTCGGGCAGGTGCTGGCGCGCCGCGATCCCGGTGGCGAGCGCCTGCTGTTCCTTGCCGGGCTGGTGCTCGGGCCGCTGGTGGTGGCTCTGCTGACGGGGGGCATTCCCCAGCATCTGCCGACGAGCGATCTTCTCCTCGCGGCGGCGGGCCTGCTTGTGGGGTTCGGCTCCGCCCTCGGGCAGGGATGCACCAGCGGCCACGGCGTCTGCGGGCTTGCCCGCCTCTCGCCGCGCTCCCTTGTGGCGACGCTGGTGTTCATGGCGGTGGCCGCGCTCACCGTCTTCCTCATGCGCCATGTGGGAGGGTGAGATGGGGCGGATTGCGGCTTTGTTCTGCGGCCTGCTGTTTGGCGCCGGGCTCGCCCTGGCCGGCATGATGGACCCGGCGAAGGTGTTGAACTTCCTGGATGTGGCCGGCACATTCGATCCGAGCCTCGCCTTCACCATGGGGGCGGCGGTCATCATCGCCTTCCTCGGCTTCCGGCTCGTGCGGCGCCGCGCAGCACCGCTGATCGCGCCCGCCTTCCATTGGCCGACCGCAACGGCGATCGATTCGCGGCTGATCGGCGGCGCGGCCATCTTCGGGCTCGGCTGGGGGCTGGCCGGCATCTGCCCGGGGCCGGCCATCGCCTCTCTGGCGCTGGCCAACCCGCACATTCTCGCCTTCCTGGTGCCGATGGCGGCGGGCATGCTGCTGGCGAATGGCATCGCCGCACGCCGCCCAAGGCTCGCGGAAGACGGCCCGGTGCGCGAGCGCACGAAATAAGGCCCGGCTTGGTCGCCGGGCCTTGCAAGCACGAAGGCCGCGCCCTCAGCGCAGCTTGAGGGTGGCGAGGCCGAGCAGGGCGAGCACCACGGCGACGATCCAGAAGCGGATCACCACCTGGGATTCGGTCCAGCCCAATTGCTCGAAATGGTGGTGGATGGGCGCCATGCGGAACACCCGCTTGCCCGTGAGGCGAAACGAGATCACCTGCACGATCACCGAGATCGCCTCCAGCACGAACAGCCCGCCGATCACCGCAAGGACGATCTCGTGCTTGGTCGCCACCGCCACCGTGCCGAGCAGGCCGCCCAGCGCCAGCGAGCCGGTATCGCCCATGAAGATCTGCGCCGGCGGCGCGTTGAACCACAGGAAGCCCAGCCCCGCCCCGATGATCGCCCCGCAGATCACCGCCAGCTCGCCGACGCCGGCGACATAATGGATCTGCAGATAATCCGCGAACAGCACATTGCCCGAGAGATAGGCGATGACGCCGAACGAGCCGGCCGCGATCATCACCGGCACGATGGCGAGGCCGTCGAGCCCGTCGGTGAGGTTCACCGCATTGCCGGCCGCCACGATCACGAACCCGCCGAACAGGACGAAGAACCAGCCGAGATCCAGCAGCAGGTCCTTGAAGAAGGGGAAGGCGACCGAGGTGGAAAGCCCTGATTTTCCGGCATGCACGATGGCGACCACCGCCAGCCCGCCGATCAGCGCCTCGGCCGCGAGCCGCGCCTTGCCGGAAAAGCCGGCATGGGTCTGCTTGGTGACCTTGAGGTAATCGTCATAGAAGCCGATCACCCCGAAGCCCGCCGTCACCGCCAGCACGGCCCAGACATAGGGGTTGGAAAGGTTCGCCCACAGCAGCACCGCGACCAGCAGGCCGGAGAGGATCATCAGCCCGCCCATGGTGGGCGTGCCCTTCTTCAGCAAATGGGATTGCGGCCCATCCGTGCGGATCGGCTGCCCCTTGCCCTGCTTGAGGCGCAAGGTGGAGATGATGGACGGCCCGAACAGGAACACGAACAGCAGCGCCGTCACGATCGCTCCGCCGGTGCGGAAGGTGATGTAGCGGAAGACGTTCAGGCCGGGAAAATAGTCGTGCAGCTGCGAGAGCCATTGGAGCATTTAACTATCCTTCGAGCAGCGCCTCGTCGGGCGTGCGGAAGCGTTCAGCCAAGGCTTTCACCAGCGGCCCCATGCGGCTGCCGTTGGACCCCTTGACCATCAACGTGTCGCCGGAGCGGATGGCGGAAGACAGAAGCTTGGTCAAGGCCTCGGCATTCGGTGCATAGCCGCCCCGCATATCCGAGGGGAGTGCGGCCCACAATTCGTGCATCAGCGGGCCGGCAGCGAAGACGAGGTCGATGCCGCCCGCACGCAGGGGTGCGGCCAGCTCCCGGTGATGGAGCGGGCCGTCGGTTCCCAGCTCCAGCATGTCGCCGAGCACGGCGATGCGCCGGCCGCGCGGGCCGACCGGCGTGCGGCTCAGCACGTCGATGGCGGCGCGCATGGAGGCGGGATTGGCGTTATAGCTCTCGTCCAGCAGCGTCGCGGCGCCTCCGGAGACCGCCAGCTCGATGGGCACGCCGCGTCCCGGCGGCGGCTTCAGGGCGGAGAGGGCGAGCGCGGCCAGGGCCAGGTCGCCGTCCAGCAGCTTCACCGCCGCGAGCACGGCCAGGACGTTCTGGATGATGTGGCGGCCGGGCATCCCCACCTTCAGCGTCAGCCGCGTGCCGAGCACGTCCGCCACCAGCGTGGAGCAGGCGGCCTGCAGGCTGACGTCGAGAAGGCGCACATCGGCCGCCCCGTCCGCGCCGAAGGTGACGATGCGCCCGACGCCCTTGGCCTGCGCCGCCGCCTTCAACCGGGCGAATTGGGGATTGTCGATGTTCAGCACCGCCGCGCCGCCTGGCTCCAGCCCATCGAAGATCTCCGCCTTGGCGTCGGCGATCTCCTCGATATTGGCGAACTGGGCGATGTGCACCGGCTCTACCGTGGTGATGATCGCCACCTGCGGACGCACCAGGCGCACCAGCGGCGTGATCTCGCCGGGGTGGTTCATGCCGATCTCGAACACGCCATAGCGCGCCTCGCGCGGCAGACGCGCGAGCGAGAGCGGCACGCCCCAATGATTGTTGTAGGACGCGGCGGACGCGTGGGTCTGCGCCTCGGCGGACAGGGCGAGTCGCAGGGCTTCCTTGGTGGTGGTCTTGCCCACCGAGCCGGTGACCGCGGCGATGCCGGCCTTGGAGCGGGCGCGGGCGGCAACGGCGGCGGCGCGCAGCGCCTCCAGCACATCGTCCACCAGCAGCAGCGGCGCATCGGTGGGGAAGGCGTCGGCCTTGTCACGGGCGACCACGGCCAGGGCGGCCCCGTTCTCCAAGGCCCGGCCCACATAGGCATGGCCGTCGCTATTGTCGCCGGTAATGGCGAAGAAGGCATCGCCGGGCGCCAGGGTGCGCGTGTCGATGGAAATGCCGGACACACCCGCAGCGGCCCCGCGCACGGTGCCGCCGGTGGCTGCGCCCAGTTCGTCCAGGCTGTACAGCTGCGACCCGCTCATGCACCCACCTCCCCCATTGCGGCCAGAACCGCCGCCTTGTCCGAGAACGGCAAGGTTCGATCGCCCACGATCTGGCCGGTTTCGTGACCCTTGCCTGCGACAACCAGAGCATCCCCAGGTTGAAGCATCATGACCGCGGTACGAATGGCTTCCGCGCGATCGCCGATGTCCACAGCGTCGGGCGCGGCGGCGCGGATCTCCGCGCGGATGGCGGCGGGCACCTCGCTGCGCGGGTTGTCGTCGGTGACGATGACGATATCCGCCTTTTCCGCCGCGATGGCGCCCATCAGCGGGCGCTTGCCGCGGTCGCGGTCGCCGCCGCAGCCGAACACCACGATCAGGCGACCCGTCACCGCCGGGCGCAGGGTGTCGAGCACGGTCGCGAGCGCCTCGGGCTTGTGGGCATAGTCCACGAACACGGGCCGCGCCGCATCCTCGCCCACCCGCTCGAGCCGGCCCGGCACCCCGGTGAGGCCGGTGAGCGCGTCAAGCGCCTCTTCGGGCGGCACGCCGCACGCCCAGGCGAGCCCGGCGGCGAGCAAGGCATTGTCGGCCTGGAACCGTCCCATCAGGGGGACCACCACCTCGTCGCCGCCGTTGAAGGTGATGCGCTGCGACACCCCTTCCGCGACGATGGAGCGGACGTCGAAATCCCCTCCGGGACCGATGGAAAGCAGCGGCAGGCCGCGCGTGCGCGCCCAGGCCAGGGTCGTGCGCCCGTAGGGGGCGTCCAGCCCCGCCACCGCCGGCGCGCCGTCGGGCAGCAGTTCGGTGAACAGGCGGAGCTTGGCGTGGTAATAGGCCTCCACGCTCGGATGATAGTCGAGATGGTCGCGGCCGAGATTGGTGAACCCGCCGGCGGCCAGTTGCACGCCGTCGAGCCGGCGCTGGTCCAACCCGTGCGAGGAGGCCTCCAGCGCCATGTGGGTGACGCCCTGCCGCGCCAGCATGTCGAGGGTCTGGTGCAGCTCCACCGGGTCGGGCGAGGTGAGCCCGCCATAGGTGGCGCTGCCCGGCGCGATCAGCCCGAGCGTGCCGAGATAGGCGGCCTTGAAGCCGAGGTGCTCCCACACCTGCCGCAGGAAATAGGCGACCGAGGTCTTGCCCGCCGTGCCGGTGACGGCCGCGATCGTGCCGGGCGCGCGCGGGTGGATGCGGGCCGCCGCCAGCGCCAGCGAGCGCCGCACGTCCAGCGAAAACGCGAGGCTGGCCGCACCGACCGGCGGCATCTCGCCCTGCGGTTCCATGAGCACCGCCGCCGCGCCCCTGGCCAGGGCGTCTGCGACGAACCGTCCTCCGTCCACCTTCGTGCCGGGAATCGCGACGAACAGAAAGCCGGGCTGCACCTTGCGGCTGTCCGCCGTCAGGCCGGTCAGCGGCACCTGCATGCGCCCCGCGACGATCCGCGCGTGCCCGGACAGGACCTGCGCGAGGTCGAAGGCCCCCGTGGGAGATGTCTGCTCCGCCGGGGCGGGCGCGGGCTCGCTCATGCCGTCTCGTCTCTCCTCGCCCGCAGCCCACCGGGCTGGTTCACTGGCGGTCTGCCACCTTCTGGCGCGCCATGCCGAGCATCTGGTCCGCCGTGGGCAGATTCTGGCGCGGCATCACGCCCAGCATGGGGGCGATGCGCTCCACGATCTTGCCCGCGGTGGGCGCCGCGTTCCAGCCGGAGGTGGCATAGCCATGGGTCTCCGGCAAAGGCTGCGGCTCGTCGATCATGACAAGAACCAGATATTGCGGCTTATCCATGGGGAAGACCGCGGTAAAGGAGGTCAGCAGCTTGTTCTTGGCATAGCGGCCACCCACCACCTTTTCGGCCGTGCCGGTCTTGCCGCCCACATAATAACCCGGCACCTCGGCCTTGGTGGCGGTGCCCTTTTCCGCATTGAGGCGCAGCAGGTAGCGCATCTTGTCGGAGGTTTCCGGCTTCAGCACCCGCACCGCCACCTGCTGGGCCTCTTCCTGAGAGCGCTTGAGGAAGGTGGGCGGAATGAGATAGCCGCCGTTCATCATGGAATTCACCGCCATCACCGCCTGCAGCGGGGCGACGGAGAGGCCGTGGCCGAAGGCGATGGTGGCCGAGTTCAACTCGCCCCAGCGCTTCGGCACGATGGGTTCGGAGCTTTCCGGCAGCTCGGTGCGCAAGCGGTCGAGCTGGCCCATCTTCCGCAAGAACGCCTTGTGCGCATCCACCCCGAGCGACAGCACCATCTTCGCCGTGCCGACGTTGGACGACACGAGGAAAATCTCGGGCACCGAGAGCACGCGGTTTTCCGCATGGTAATCGTGGATCGCGAACCGCCCGAAATGCAGGGCGCCCCGCGCGTCGAAGGAATTGTTGAGGCCGATCTTGCCGCTGTCGAGCGCCATGGCGAACGACAGCGCCTTGAAGGTGGACCCCATTTCGAACACGCCGGTGGTGAGGCGGTTGAGATAGGCGTCGTCTTTCGGATTGCCGCCGATATTGGGGTCGAAGTCCGGCAGCGAGACCATGGAGAGGATCTCGCCGGTGCGCACGTCGGTAACCACGCCCATGGCCGCCTTGGCCTTGAACTTTTCCTTGGCGCGCATCAGTTCGTCGCGCATGGCGTGCTGGACCCGGGCGTCCATGGACAGTTTCACCGGCTCCTGCTGGCGGTCGGTGGCGAAGCCCGCGAGATGCAGCTCGGCGAGGCCGCGCCCGTCGATATATTTCTCCAGGCCCGCGATGCCCTGGTTATCCACGTTCACCGCGCCGATCACGTGGGAGAAGGTCGGCCCATCGGGATAGATGCGGCGGTTTTCGCGCACGAAGCCGATGCCCGGCAGGCCGAGGCGATAGATCGCGCGCTGCTGCGCCGGCGTGATCTCGCGCTTCAGCCAGGCAAAGCCGCGGCCGGAATTGAGCCGCGCCCGCACTTCCGCGACATCGAGGTCCGGCAGCACCTTGAGCAGGCCCTCCAGCGCCTCGTCCGGGTCGATCAGCCGCTTGGGCTCGGCAAACAGGGAGGGCGATTTGACATCCACGGCGAGGATGTCGCCGTTGCGGTCGATGATGTCGGGACGCGCCGATGCCACCGCCTCCGAGCCGCCGCCGCGCGTGCCTTGCGGATCGGAGGTGATGGCCATGAACACCAGCCGGCCGGCGATCACGACGAAGACCAGGGAGAACGCCGCCACCAGCAATTGCAGGCGGGCACGGGTCACGGTCTGCGCATCCACCCGGTCGAGCCCGAACAGGGCGCGCACGGTGCCGCGCGCGAAGGCGAAGCAGAACCGCACCGAGCCCACGGCGAGCCGCACGAGGCCCATGCCGACGCCGAAGATGATGCGCGCCGCGCGATGGCTGAGGCGGCACTGGAGATTGAAAAAGAACAAAAAGATCCCGCCCAGCACGCGGCGCAGGAGGCGGCCGAGGAAGGCGCCGGCGCCGCGCACGGGCGCGGGCACCTTGGACAGATCGATGCGGTTCAGCAATTCGGCGGGCGCGACCATGGGGCGGCCTCCTCAGCGATTGGCCGGGAGCGAGCCCGGCGGAAGCATGGGGGCGAGGGCGTTTTCGGCCGGCGCGGCCGCGGGGGGCGGCGCATAGGAGGGCGCGGCATAGGACGGCGCGGGCGCGACCGGCTTCGGCGCCCAGAACGGCAGGCTGGGCGCGCTCTGCTGGCGCGGCGCGGCGGAGGCGACCGGCGCCACCGGCTTCGGACGCACCGGGGCATTGGCCGGCCGCAAAGCGGAGCTTGAGGGCAGGACGGCCGCGCCGCCGCCGGTGGGCAGGGCGTTGGCGGAGGACGCAGCGCTCGCGGGTGTGGCCGCCTCCGCTTTCGCGGCGCCGGGTTTGCCGGTGGAAGAGGTTGTCAGAGGCGTATCCACCAGGGCTTCGAGCATGCCGCCGATGGAATCCGAATTGGTGGCCGGCTTCTCCGGCAGGTCATCGAGCGTGGAGATCGCATCCACCGTCAGCGGCTGCAGATCGAGATGGCGCTGCACCAGCCCTTGCACATAGAGCGGCGAGGTGCGGCGCGCCCATTCCGCGCGCATGACGGCAATGGCGTCGCGCTCGCCGCGAATCGCCTGACGCAGATGGGCAAGGCGTTCGGCCTCCGCCATGGAGGCGTACTTCACCTGATAGACCACCCCGGCGGTCGCGAGCAAAGCCAGGACCATGACGAGGTTGGCGACGCGAAACATCAAGTCCGTCTCCGACCACGGCGTTGCGACAGCTCGGCAGGGAGCACCCCTGCGAGATCGCCCTCCTCATGCGCCGGGGCTTGCGTGCGTTCGGCCGCGCGAAGCTTCGCGGACCTGGCACGCGGATTTTCTGCCACTTCGTCGGGGTCGGGCTCCACCATCCCCCTGGACAGGAGGCGGAAGGAGGGCGCCGGCCCCTCCGCTTGCGGCAGATGACGCGAGGCGGACGGTGCCTTGCTTCGGTGTGACAGAAAAGTCTTAACGATCCTGTCTTCCAGGGAATGAAACGTGACGACCACCAGCCGCCCGCCCGGCTTCAGCGCCCGTTCGGCGGCGGCGAGCGCGGTGGCCAGCTCGTCCAGCTCCTCGTTCACGGCGATGCGCAGGGCCTGGAAGGTGCGGGTCGCGGGATGCATTTCGCCGGGCTTGGCCCACACCACCTTGGAAACGATGTCGGCGAGCTGGGACGTGCGGGTGATGGGCGCTTCCGCCCGCGCCTTCACGATCGCCTTGGCGATCTGGCGCGAGAGCCGCTCCTCGCCGAGCGTCCAGATGACGTGGGCAAGATCGGCTTCGCCCAGCGAGGCGACGAGGTCGGCGGCCGAGGGCCCATCCGATCCCATGCGCATGTCGAGCGGACCGTCGCGGCGGAACGAGAACCCCCGGTCGGCCTCGTCCAGCTGCATGGAGGAGACGCCGATATCCAGCACCACCCCGTCCAGCGGGGCAAAGCCCATGGTGTGCGCCAGCACGTCGAGCTGAGAGAAGCGATCCTCCGCCAGCACCAGGCGGCCATTGGATTCGAGCACCAGTCCGGCGCCGCCCGCGATGGCGGAGCGGTCGCGGTCGATCGCCAGGACCCGGCAATCGGCGGCCGAGAGAATTGCACGCGTATAGCCTCCCGCGCCGAAGGTGCCGTCCACATAAGTGCCGGCATCCTTCGGCGCGAGGTGCGCGAGAACGTGAGGCAGCATCACAGGAAGATGACGGGCCGGTCCGCCTGCGGCGTCGGTGGGCCCGACCCCGCGGCCCGTTTTCATCCCAGATTGCTCCCTTCGTTCTCCGCTCTGGAACCGAGCGCGCGCCGAAGCTGACGCACCTTCTCCGTGGCCTCCGCGAGATGGGTGCGAAAACGCTCCGGTTCCCAGATTCGAAACTTGTGTCCAAGCCCCACGAACGACACCGCATCCGTGATGGACGCGTGGGCTTTCAGGGTCTCGGTCAGCATGACCCGGCCTTCCGGGTCGATCTTCAAGGTCTCGCTGGTGCCATAGAGGGCGGCTGCCAGCTCCTCGCGCGCTTCCGAATAGGGCGGATAACGCGCGATCAGCGTGTCGATTTCGCTCATCAGGCGATTGCCGCCCGCGTCGAGCGCCGGCTCCGCCAGGCTTGGATGGCAATAGAGAAATTCCGCCCCGTCCTTGGCCAGCACCGCGCGATAGGGCGCCGGGATGGAAACCCGCCCCTTGGCGTCCAAGCGCATGGTGTAGGTGGACACGAAGCGGTCCATGGCGCCCGTGAGCCTTTCCGCGCTCGATCCCAAAACCCGACACGGCCCCGCCGGGCGAACCGGCGTGAACGGAAGAGGCGCCCGAAGCGCCGAACCATTCATATGGGTGCTTATGGGGTATCATGGGATCAGATGGGCCGTCAACGAATCCACATGGGACAGACACAGAGCATTTACGCTCCGTACACCTTAAGAAACGTTGAAACGGACGCGGGCGCGGGCTACCGCAGGCATTCGGCGGCGCGAATGCATCCTTCCCCGCCGGCGCGTGGGATGGCCTGGGCAGGAAGGAAAGCAGCGTGGCGGTTCTGGAGCATGTGGGCCTGATCGGCGGCGCGGGCGTGGGTCTCGCGCTCGGCGGCCCCCTCGGCGCCTTGGTGGGAGCCCTTGCGGGCCATGCGGTCGATCGCTTTCTCGCCCCCGCGCCCCGTCCCGCGGCTTTCTCGGTGGGGCTGATCGCGCTGTCCGCCAAGATGGCGAAGGCCGACGGCGTCGTGGTTCCGGCCGAGGTCGCCGCCTTCCGCGAGGTGTTCGCGATTCCCGATGAGGAGCTTGAAGGCGTGGCGCGGGTGTTCAACCTCGCCAAGCAGGACACCGCCGGCTTCGAATCCTATGCCCGGCAGATCGGCACCCTGTTCGCCGACGAGCCGGACACCCGCGAGGATCTCCTCGACGCGCTGTTCCATGTGGCCAAGGCCGACCACGCCTTGCATGAGGACGAACTGATATTCCTCGCCGAGGTCGCGCGTCTGCTGGGCTTCGAGGGTGCCGCCTATGAGCGCATCGAGGCGCGCCATGTGCGCCGGCCGGGCGATCCCTATGCGGTGCTCGATCTCGCCGCCGACGCCAGCGACGCCGAGGTGAAGGCCCGCTGGCGCGCCTTGGTGGGCGAGCATCATCCCGACCGCCTCTCCGCGCGCGGCCTGCCGCCTGCCGCCATCAAGCTCGCCAACGACCGGGTCGCGGCGGTGAACGAGGCCTATGATCGGATCGAGAAGATGCGGGGGCTGAAATGACCGACGCCGAAGCACGCCTGGACGTCGCCCGGCCGTCGCGAGCCCTGCGCCCATGAGCGAAACAGCCCTGCCTTTCCCGCCCGACAGCGGCCTCGTCGGCGCGCTCGCCCCCTCGCCCAATCATGGGGCGCGCAAAGCGGCCATCGATATGGTGCTGCTACACTATACCGGCATGGAGAGCGCGGAAGCGGCCATCGCCCTGCTGCGGTCTCCCGCCGCCGAGGTGTCCTGCCATTATGTGGTGCTGGAGGACGGGACCATCGTGCAGATGGTGCCGGAGGCGCTGCGGGCCTGGCATGCCGGCGTCTCGTCCTGGGAAGGCATCACCGACACCAATTCCCGCTCCATCGGCATCGAGATCGTCAATCGCGGCCACGGCCTCGGCTATCCGGATTTTCCCGAGGTGCAGGTCACGGCGGTGGGCGCGCTGGTCGCCGACATCATCGCCCGCCACGCCATCCGCGCGGACCGGGTGCTCGCTCATTCCGACGTGGCCCCGGAGCGCAAGGACGATCCGGGCGAGAAATTCCCGTGGGAGGTTCTGCACCACGCCGGCATCGGCCATTATGTGCACGAGGCGCCCATCCGGGGCGGACGCTTCTTCATGATCGGCGATGGCGGCGAGCCGGTCGCGGCCCTCCAGGCCATGCTGGCGCTCTATGGCTACGGCATTGAGGTGACGGGCCTGTTCGACGCACAGACGCGCGCCGTCGTGACCGCCTTCCAGCGCCATTTCCGCCGTTCGAAGGTGGACGGCGTGGCCGACGCCTCCACCATCATGACCTTGCGCGACCTGATCCAGACCCGTCCGGGCCAGGCGGACGCGTGAGCGCCCGGACACGCCAAGAATATCGCGCGCTTAACTTACAGTCTTGACTGGAATTGTGAACTCTCCACCACCATGACGAATCGTCACGCCCTGATAGTTGCTTGACTTCGGCTTTTCAAAGCGGACAGGCTCTTGGGTTATGACTTCCAAAACCATTCCGCCCGGCCGCGTAATACTGAGATCCAAAATCAGAACCGTTGGAACGATGCCCTGTGGGTTGGCCTCGACGAGCGCGACGGCCCAGCCGCTGGTGGGGACCTCGACTGTCCCCGTCACGATCAGCTTAGGGTCGGCGAGCGGCATGGTGTCGATCCACGCTGCGAAATTCTCTGGCACGACTGTCGCACCCATATCCGACTCCTCGATTGCCGGTTAGAAAAAATACAACCTATGGAGAGCATATCGTAACGTCACAATCTATCGAAACTTGCAAGGCATCCCATGCGCGTCGGTATCGCCTGTGCGAAAGTCGTCCGCCCTTGCCAGGCCCTTGACGCGCGCCGCCCGAACGCCCATTGCAGGGCGACCAGCCGGCCGGGCGGCCGCGTCACCTTCGGGTGCCGAGGAAAGTCCGGGCTCCACGCAGACACGGTGCCGGATAACGTCCGGCGGGGGCGACCCTAGGGAAAGTGCCACAGAAATCAAACCACCCGCGCGTGCGCGGGCCAGGGTGAAACGGTGGGGTAAGAGCCCACCGCGCGACCGGCAACGGAAGCGGCACGGCAAACCCCACCGGGAGCAAAGTCGAATAGGGACGGCAGGAGCGCGGCTCGCTGCATCCAGGCCTGTCTTCGGGCCGCCGTCCGGGTTGACTGCTAGAGGCGTCGAGCAATCGGCGTCCCAGATGAATGGTCGCCACGCGGGCGCAAGCCCGCCGTACAGAACCCGGCTTACAGGCCGGCTGGTATTATCCCTTTCCACCCCCGGCGCGGCGCTCAGGCCGCGACTTGGGCCTCCACATCGCCGCGCGCGGCGCGGGCGGCACGCCGGATGGTCTGGGGCGGCTGGCCGAAAGCGCGCAGGAACGCACGGCGCATGCGGTCGCGATCCGCAAAGCCGGTCTGCCGGGCCACCTCGTCGATGGAATGGCCGGTATCTTCCATCAGCTGGCGGGCGGCTTCCAGGCGCAGGTGCTCCACCGCCTTCGCCGGCGATTGCCGCGTCTCCGCCTGGAACGTCCGGCTGAACTGGCGCGGGCTGAGATTCGCGACCCCGGCCAGGTCTTCCACGCTCAGCCGGCTGTCGAGATGGGCGCGCGCATAGGTGAGCGCCTTCTGGATGCGGTCGGATTTCGGCTCCAGCTCCAGCAGGGTGGAGAATTGCGACTGCCCGCCGGCGCGCCGGTGATACAGGACCAGCTTGCGGGCCACCGCGCGGGCAAGGGGGGCGCCGCACTCCTCCTCGATCAAGGCGAGCGCGAGGTCGAGGCCCGCCGTCATGCCGGCGGAGGTCCAGATCGGGCCGTCCTCGACGAAGATCCGGTCCTCCTCCACCTTGATCTTGGGAAAGCGGGCTTGCAACTCGCGGGCCTGGAACCAATGGGTCGTTGCGCGCCGGCCATCCAGCAGGCCCGCCTCTGCGAGCACCATCGCCCCGGTGCAGATGGAGGCGATGCGCCGGCAGCGCCCGGCCACGGCGCGCACCAGCGCCACCTGTTCGGCGGGGGCATCGCCCTGCATCGATCCGGCGACGATGAGCAGATCGAGCGCCCGGTCCGCGAACGCCTCGGTCTCGACCGCGAAACCCGCCGAAGCGCGCACCGGCCCCCCGGCGCGCGAGAGCATGCGCATGTCGTAGCGCGGTTCGCCCGCCTGGACATTGGCCAGTTCGAACGCGGTCGCGACTGCAAGCGCGATCGGCGAGAAGCCCGGATAGAGAAGAAAGCCGATACTGATCATGCGCTATGTCCTGATTTGCCGCTTATATGACATTTGAGACGCGACCGATCAAGCCTAGCTTGCATCCATCGCGGCAGGGCCTGCCGCATGGAGAGAGAAGATGAGCGGATACGACACGAAGGGCACGGCCCTGATCACCGGCGCGTCCACGGGCATCGGCGCGATCTACGCGGACCGGCTGGCCCGGCGCGGGTTCGACCTGATCCTGGTGGCGCGCAACACGGAGCGCCTGAGCGCGGTCGCGGCAAAGCTGACCCAGGAGACGGGGCGCGCGGTGTCGATCATCACCGCCGACCTCGGCGCGGCGCCGGATCTCGCGCGGGTGGAACAGGTGCTGCGGGACGATCCGGCCATCACCCTGCTGGTGAACAATGCCGGCTTTGGCGGCGTCACGCCCCTGCTCCAGTCGGACGTGGACCGGATGGAGGCGATGATTGACATCAATGTCACCGCCCTCACCCGCCTCACCTATGCGGCGGTGCCCGGCTTCGTGGCGCGCAATCGCGGCGCCATCATCAACATCTCGTCCATCGTCGCCATCGCGCCCGAGGTCCTGAACGGTGTCTATGGGGCGTCCAAGGCCTATGTGCTGGCGCTGACGCAATCGCTCCAGCACGAGCTGGCGGACAAGGGCGTGCGGGTCCAGGCCGTGCTGCCCGGCGCGACCGCCACCGAATTCTGGGATGTCGCCGGCGCGCACATTTCCAACGTGCCGGAAAGCTGGGTGATGCACGCCGAGGATATGGTCGATGCCGCACTGGCCGGCTTCGACCAAGGCGAGGTGGTGACCATTCCGCCGCTCCAGGACGGCGCCGAATGGACCGCCTATGAGGCGTCCCGCCAGGCGCTGGCGAAGCAGCTCATGCACGCGACGCCCGGCCCGCGCTACGGCATCACGGCGTCCCGCGCGGCCTGACCCGCGCCGCATCCGGCAGGGACCGGTGAGAGAGATCTTCCCCCGCACGCGGGGGAAGACCGGGATGGCCTGCGCGCGCATCCAAGACCGCGCGCCTTCCGGCTTATTTGGCCGAGGCTTTCACCGTCGGCGCGCTGAGCTGGAGGGTCTGCACCACCTGCTGACCGAAGCCGGTGAGCAGATTGTATTGCTCCGCGACGCTGTTGCCGGCCTGCGCCACCACCAGCGGGCAATAAGCGGAGATGAGGGCGTTCGCCACGTCCGAGCGGCGGGCCTTCGGATTTTGCTGCGACAGGGTCGTGGCGAGCTGCACCACGGCCGCGCCGGCCACCGGCGGGGTCGGCGTGCCGAGCAGGGACACCGCCTTGTCGGCCAGGTCCTTGGGCACCAGCTTGCCGTCATTGGCCGGGCAGGTCAGCTTCGCGGCGATGGCGGTGGGCTGGCGCGCCACCAGCGAAGTGCCGACCGGGGTCGCCCACACGATCGAAACGTCGGGCATGGGCACGGCGGCGACCGCGGGCGAGACATCCGCCGCGACCTGAAGCGTGAAGCGGCGCAGCTCCGCGCTCTTCTGCCAGTCGGGAAGGCTGCTGGCGGCCACCACCGGGCAATAGGCGGCGGTCAGCGCATCCACCACCGTACCGGGCGTGGCGCCCGAATCGGCGGCGGAATAGGCGGCGGTCAGCACATGGATCTGCCGGTTGCCGCCCTGCATCATCTGGGTGATGGCGGCGACCGCCTTGGGGTCCGGCCCGGTCGCGCCCGGCCCGCCGCCCACCTTCGGGCAATCGAAGGCAGAGGCCTGCTGGGTGCCGAAATCCGGCACGTTGGCGGTGGCCCGCCAGGCGGCGACCATGGCCGGCGTCGCGCTCGGATCGGCCTTGTTGCCCCAGGAGGTGCGCACGTAGTTCACGAGGTCCGCCACCTGCTGGTCGCTCAGCCGGCCGGCGAACGAAGGCATGGGTCCATAGGTGCCGCCGGAGGGCAGGCCGCCGAGGATGGCCATGATGACGTTATAGGGCTCGCTCGCCACCACCGCCGGATTGCCGGCGAGCGGGGGAATGATGTCTGTGGAGCCGGCGCCCTTGGACATGTGGCAGGGCGCGCAATTGTCCACATAGCTCTTGGCGGCGCGCTGGAACACGTCGGCCGGAAGCGGCGAGGCGGCCTGCGGCGCGGGCACGTCGCTCGGCGGCGGCGCGTCCATCAGATAGGTGACGAGGGCGGTCAGGTCGGTGGGGGTGAGGAAGCCGAGGCTGTCGTGCACCACTTCCGCCATCGGCCCGAACACGGAGGTCTTGCCGGTGGAGGAGCCGCTCTTGAGGAAGGTGGTGAGCTTGTCGGCGGTCCAGCCGGACTTCTTCAGGCCTTCGGTGGAAATGTCCGGCGCCCAATAGCCGTCCACCTCGGTGCCGAGGAAATTCTGCTTCTGCTTCACGGCACCCATCAGGTTGCGCGGGGTGTGGCAGTCGCCGCAATGGGCCAGCGTCTGGGCGAGATAGGCGCCGCGATTCCAGGCATCGCTCTTGCCCGCCGTCGGCTTGAAATAGGCCGGCTCGAAGAACAGTTCACGCCACGCCAGCAGGCCGAGGCGGACATTGAACGGGAAATTGAGCTGGTTTTCCTTGCGCGGCTCCGGGATCGCGGGAATGCGCCGGACGAACGCCCAAAGGGCCTTCAGGTCACTTTCCTCGATGCCGGTATAAGCATCGAACGGCATGGCGGGATAGAGATAGGCGCCATCGGCGCGGATGCCGTCGTGCAGGGCGGCCTTGAACTGCTCATAGGTCCAGGTGCCGATGCCATAGGTGGGATCGGACGTGATGTTCACCGAGAACATGGTGCCGAAAGGCGTGTTGAACGGCAAATTGCCGGCGAACGGCTTCTTCGGATCGCCGGAATGGCAGGGCATGCAATCGCCCGCCTTGGCCAGATAGGCCCCACGCTCCACCAGGGCCGAATCATCGGCCTGGGTCTGCGCGGATGCGGCGCCCGAGAAGACTGCCGTTGCGGCACAGGCTGCCCACAAAGCCGCTTTGCGAAGCCTACGCATGAACCCGCCCCCTTTTTTGAATGTCCCATCCCTACATTGGACATCTTACATTTTAGAGACGGGAAGACAGCCCCCTCGCGCTCAGTTGCCGCGGGCGCGGGGTTGGGCGAAAAGAACGGGACCCCGGCGCGTCGCGCCGTTTCCGTTCGCCCCGCCCGTTTGCCCGCCCCTGCGAGGGCCCGCAGCGAGAAGAAACGTCGCATGACGCGCTCAAAGTCCGCTTCCGACCGCCCGCTCCGCGACCAGATCGTGGAAAGCCTGACGCCCGATGACGCCGCGGCCGAGCATGCGCGGCTCGCGGAGGAGATCGCCGCCCACGACGCGCGCTATTACCAGGAGGACGCGCCGACCGTCACGGATGCGGAATACGACGCGCTGCGCCGCCGCTATGAGGCCATCGAGGCCCGCTTCCCGGACCTGCGCGGGGCCGACAGCCTTTCGGAAAAGGTCGGGGCGGCGCCGGCTGCGAAATTCGCGAAGATCGTCCATTCCGTGCCCATGCTCTCGCTCGGCAACGCCTTTTCCGACGAGGAGGTGGAGGAATTCGTGGCGCGTGTGCGGCGGTTCTTGAACCTGCCGGCGGGAGAGACCCTGAATTTCACCGCCGAGCCGAAGATCGACGGCCTCTCCTGCTCGCTGCGCTATGAACGCGGCCACCTCGTTTCCGCCGCCACGCGCGGCGACGGCAGCCAGGGCGAGGACGTGACCGCCAACGTGCGCACCATCGCGCAAATCCCCCATGTGCTGAAGGGCGAAGGGGTGCCCGAGCTGATCGACGTGCGCGGCGAGGTCTATATGGACAAGGGCGATTTCCTCGCCCTGAACGCGCGCCAGGAACAGGCGGGCAAGCCGCTCTTCGCCAATCCGCGCAATGCCGCCGCCGGCTCCCTGCGCCAGCTCGATTCGGCGATCACCGCCGCCCGCCCGCTGCGCTTCTTTGCCTATGCCTGGGGCGAGGCCTCCAGCCTGCCCGCCGACACGCAGCTCGGCGTGGTGCATGCGTTCGCGCGCTGGGGCCTGCCCACCAACCCGCTGACCATTCTCGCCGACGACGCGGCCGGGCTGCTGGCCCATTTCCGCAAGATCGGCGCGGAGCGCGCGCAGCTCGGCTATGATATCGACGGCGTGGTCTACAAGGTGGACCGCCTGGATCTGCAACGCCGGCTGGGCTTCGTCTCGCGCTCGCCGCGCTGGGCGCTGGCGCACAAATTCCCGGCCGAGCAGGCCACCACGGTGCTGGAAGACATCGAGATCCAGGTCGGCCGCACCGGCGCGCTGACGCCGGTGGCGAAGCTCACCCCGGTGACCGTGGGCGGCGTCGTGGTCTCCAACGCCACGCTGCACAACGAGGACTATATCCGCGGCATCGGCGGCGACGGCGAGCCGATCCGCGGCGGCATCGACATCCGCATCGGCGACACGGTGGTGGTCCAGCGCGCCGGCGACGTGATCCCGCAGGTGGTCTCCGTGGTGCTGGAGAAGCGGCCGGCGCACACGAAGGCCTATGAGTTCCCGCATCATTGCCCGGTCTGCGGCAGCAACGCCTTGCGCGAGGTGGATCCGAAGACCGGCAAGCAGGATGCCGTGCGCCGCTGCACCGGCGGCCTCATCTGTCCGGCCCAGGCGGTGGAGCGGCTGCGCCATTTCGTCTCCCGCAACGCCTTCGACATCGAGGGCTTGGGGGAGAAGCAGGCGCACGCTTTCTACGAATGGAAGCTGATCGCCGAACCGGCCGATATTTTTCGCCTGAAGGCGCGCAACGAACAGTCCCTGACCCGGCTCGAGAATCGCGAGGGCTGGGGCAAGACCTCGGCGCAGAAGCTGTTCGCCGCCATCGAGGAGCGGCGCACCATCGCGCTCGATCGCTTCATCTTCGCCCTCGGCATCCGCCATGTGGGCGAGACCAACGCCAAGCGCCTCGCCCGCCATTACGGCACGATGGAGGCCCTGCGGGACGCCGCCCTCGCTGCGGAAATGCCGGAAGAGATGGAGGAAGCCGCCGCCCCCGCGCCGGACCAGGAGGAGCCGAGCCCGGCGAAGGCGCGGCGGCGCAAGCTGCAAGGCAACGAGGCGTGGGCGGAAATGATCAATATCGACGGCATCGGCGCGGTGGTCGCCGAGGCGGTGGTGGACTTCTTCCGCGAGCCGCACAATCAGGAGGTGGTCGAAGCGCTGCTGCGCGAGGTCACGCCCCAGCCGCTCGAAGCCGTCTCCACCGCCTCGCCGGTGTCCGGCAAGACCGTGGTGTTCACCGGCTCGCTGGAGAAGATGACCCGCGAGGAGGCGAAAGCCATGGCCGAGCGGCTCGGCGCCAAGGTGGCCGGCTCGGTTTCCGCCAAGACCGACATCGTGGTGGCGGGCCCCGGCGCGGGATCGAAGCTCGACAAGGCCCGCGCGCTCGGCGTGCAGGTGATCACCGAGGACGATTGGTTCGAGCTGGTGGGCTGACCCGCGACCCTCTCCCGCCCAAGACAGGATGCGGCGGTTCCGCCTCCGCCGCATCCGTATCTGACGCGGTGATCAGTTCTTGGACGGCGGAGGCGCAGCCACCAGGAACGTATAGATCGTAGAATTCGAAGCGGATCCCGAGGGCCCCACGCTGATGGTCCAAATCGTGAGATTGGCGTTGAGCGAACCCGATTTCGTGGCCGTAATCTGGGAAGAGCACGATACGCTGCCCTCTCCGCCTTCAACGGCATCCATGAATAGCGCCTTATTTTGGCTCAGGCATTCAAAGATGCCGACCCCTTCCTTGATGATGTTCTTCTTGTTGCAATTAATCAGGTTCGCTGGATTTATATTATAAGTAATTCCATCAACTGAAACTTTTTCCAATTGTTCGCGACTTAAATTCGCCCCTCCGCCGATAGGCACGAGCCACGGAAATTTAAGATCAAATCCGCCAGATTTGGAGTTTGTCGAACTTTGAGAAAAAGAGACTTTTACCTTCATCTTGTTTCCGGGAAGAGATGCAACATGGGGTATCGACTTGGCGAAGCTTCCCGCTTCGCACTTGATCGTGTTGCTCAATGTTTCGCCGTTGATCTCTTTCAGTTGCGACGCCTCCGCCTGAGTGCCGAGCAGAGCTATCCCAAGAATCAAAATGCCGAATCCCTTCATGGCGTCCCCCAACGACCCGCGCATCAAAGTTGATTGCAAGGGAAAGAATACACAATCAGGGCCTGCGTAAAAGGCTTAAGCCAGGGCGTGGGAGGACGCTGGCATGGGAAGGCGCCTGGGCGCCGATGGTTTACCCGATGCTGGTCCGCGCCCGCATGGCCGCGGAAAGCGTACCTTCATCGAGATAGGCGAGGTCTCCGCCCACCGGCACGCCATGGGCGAGGCGCGTGACCTTCACCGGCAGGTCGCGCAGCAGGTCGGTGATGTAATGGGCGGTGGTCTGCCCATCCACGGTGGCCCCAAGGGCGAGAATCACTTCCTTGAAGCCCTCGGCCGCCACCCGGCCGATCAGCTTGGCGATGGAGAGATCCTCCGGCCCCACCCCGTCGAGGGGCGAGAGCACGCCGCCGAGCACATGATATTTGGCATGGATGGCCGAGGCCCGCTCCAGCGCCCACAGATCGGAAACGTCCGCCACCACCACCAGCACGGTCGGGTCGCGCTCAGGATCCGCACAGACCGTGCAGGGATCGCGCACATCGAGATTCCCGCACACCCGGCATTCGACGATCTTGCCCAGGGCGTCCTGCATGGCGAGCGTGAGCGGGGCCAGCAAGGTCTCGCGCTTCTGGATCAGATGCAGGGCGGCGCGGCGCGCCGAACGCGGGCCGAGGCCCGGCAGGCGGGCGAGCAGCTGGATCAGGCGTTCAATCTCGGGGCCGGCGACGGCGCGGGGCATGGCGGGCTTTCTCGACGCGAACTTCAGCCTGTCATGTAGCCCCGCCATCGGCTTTCCGCCAAGGGTGCCGCACACCGGCCGCAGGCGCGCGCCTCACCGGGCGGCGTTATGACGACTCCGGCGCGCCATCGCCATCGACCGCGAAATCGGTTGCGACCCGCACCAGCCAGCGCCGCACCACGCTTTCCTCCTCCGGCGAGAGGCCGGCGGCCATGCGCGCCTCAAGGGGCGCGGTGCGGCCCCGGCACTGGGCAAGCAAAGCCTCTCCCGCCCGCGTCACATTGAGGCTGATGGCGCGGCCGGCGGCGGGCGCGGTCCGCGTCAGGGCGCCGTCGCGCTCGAGATTGCGCACGATCACGGTCAGGGTCTGCGGCGTCAGCAGCGCCAGCCGCGCGATCTGCGCCGCCGGCTGTCCGGGATAAGCCTTCACCAGCGTGAGAACGAGGAATTGCGGGGCCGTCAGCCCGAGATCCGCCAATGCCTCCTGCAGGGCATGGCTGGACGCCGCGTTCGCCTGGCGCAGAAGATACCCGAGGTATCCATCCATGCCGCGCTTGCGCTCGCCCGGGCGCGGCAAGGCGTACGGGAGGCTCTTGCCCTCCATATCAGACCTCTTATATAGACCCCTATCAGACCTCTGATATGCACGATGGAGCCTGAGACGTCCATGTCCGACACGACCGCACATCCCGCCCGCATCTCGCCCGCCAAGGCCTATGGCCTCGCCAAGCCGGTGTTCGCCGCGCTTGCCGACCTCAGCGCCGCGGTGAAGGCGAGCGGGCTTGAGAATTCCCTGCTGGAACTGGTGAAGCTGCGCGCCTCGCAGATCAACGGCTGCGCCTATTGCGTCCAGATGCATGCGGACGACGCCCGCAAGGAGGGGGAAACCGAAGACCGCCTGCAATTGCTCGCGGTCTGGCAGGAGGCACCGGTCTTCACCGCCCGCGAGCGCGCGGCGCTGGCCTGGACCGAGGCCCTCACCCGCCTCTCCGCCGGTCCCGCATCGGAGGCGCTTTATGCCGAGGTGAGCGCCCACTTCGCGGAGGCCGAGATCGTCAACCTCACGGCGGCCGTGGGATTGATCAATATGTACAACCGCTTCGGCGCGCCGCTGCGCTATCCCCCGGCGGTGGCCAAGCGCGCCGCCTGAGCGCCGGCCTCACCGCTCCACGAACGCGGTGAGCCGCGCCAGCGCGTCATCCCACTGGCGGGAGACCGCATCGAGATAGGCGCGGGCGGCATCTACAGCCTCGGGGCGGAAGGCGAACCGGCTTTCCCGCCCCACCCGCAGGCTGCGCACGAGGCCCGCCTCCTCCAGCACGCGCAGATGCTTGGTCACCGCCTGCCGGGTCAGCGCCGTGCCGGCGGACAGGCCCGCGATGGAGGCCTCCTGCCCGTCGCTGAGCCGGGTCAGAAGGGCAAGGCGCGTGGGATCGCCCAGGGCCGCGAACACCGGAACCGGGTCGGCCCCGGCGGCGAAAGGGCTAGCGCTCGACATAGGCTTGGATATTGCCCATTTGCGCGGTCCATCCGCGCTCGTTCATGCGCAGGGCGTCGGGCATGCGGTTGGGTGGCAGGGCATCGAACCCGGTCTCGGTCACGGTCAGGCGGGTGCCGCCCGCGATGGGGACGAGGCGAAACTCCACCAGCGTCGGCGTCTCGCCGGAATAGTCCACCCCGGCCTCGATGGCATAGGGATGCCAGGTGAAGGAGAACAGGCGCGGCGGCTCCATCTGCTTCACCGTAGCGTTCCATGTCACATGCTCGTAGCCGGGCACCGTCATCCGGCCCGTGGAGCGGGCGCCGGGCACGAACAGCCCGTCCAGCTTCACGCGGAACCAAGTGCCGAACGCCTCGTGGTCGGTGAGCGCGTGCCACACTTTTTCGACGGGCGCCTTGAGATCTATGGTTTTCTCGATGGAATTGGACATGGGCAACCTCCTGGTTGCCTGATCCTGCCCGAACCCTTGAGATACGCAACTAAAAAGTTGCATATCTTTTGAATTTGGCGGGAGGCGTTTGGGCTCCACAAAAATACTGCATGCCACCAATTGCCTGTGACCTGTGCAAATTGCTAAAATATTGGGCAATATGCGCCGGGTTCCGGCCGGTGTTTCGTCCGCGCTTCATCTTCGCGGCCCGCCCAGGATGGCGCCCATGCTTCCGATCATCGCCTTCCTGAAGCGCCTGCTGCCCGCGCTGACGCCCGTGAGCAATGTGGAACGCCTGCGCGCCGCCTGCGGCGCCGGGCTCGGCCTGTTCCTGACCGGCTTCATCACCCAGCTCGCGCTCGGGCCGGTGGACAATCTGGTGCTGTTGATCGCGCCCATGGGGGCATCGTCCGTGCTGCTGTTCGCCGTGCCGTCGAGCCCGCTGGCGCAGCCCTGGTCGATCATCGGCGGCAATCTGGTGGCGGCGCTGGTGGGCGTGACCGCCGGCATGCTCATTCCCCATCCCTATGTGGCGGCGGGCGTGGCGGGCGGTGTCGCCATCGGCCTGATGCTGGTGCTGCGCTGCCTGCATCCGCCGAGCGGCGCGGTGGCGCTCACCGCCGTGCTCGGCGGCCCGGCGGTCCATGCGCTTGGATACCAGTTCGTGCTCTGGCCGGTGGGGATCAATTCGCTGCTGCTGCTCGGCTGCGCGCTCGCCTACAACAATCTCACTGGCCGCCGCTATCCCCAGCTCGCCCCGGTCGCGGCGGCGCCCGGCGATCCCGCACGCGCCAAGGATCGCGTCGGCTTCTCCGCCGCCGACCTCGACGCCGTGCTGAAGCAGTATGGCGAGGTGATGGACATCGACCGCAACGCGCTGGAAGCGATCCTGCGGCAGGCGCAGATGCGCGGCTATGAGCGCCGCACGGGCGAGATCACCTGCGGCGACATCATGACCCGCAACGTGCTGGCGGTGGCGCCGGAAACCCCTCTGCGCGAGGCTTTGGACCTGCTGCGCGGCCACCACATCAAGGCCCTGCCGGTGACGGACGAGAAGGCGCACGTGGTGGGAATCGTCACGCAGACCGACCTGCTCGACAAGGCGGACTGGGGCCGCAACGGCCCGCACATCGGCCTCGCGCAACGCCTGAAGCAGGGCCTGAACGCCGGACGCGCGCCGGATGCCAGCGTCGCCGACATCATGACGGCGCCGGTCAAATCGGCGCGGCCGGACACGCCGATCGCCAATCTCATTCCCATGATGCTCGACGCCGGCCTGCATCACCTGCCGGTGATGGACGGCCACCTCCAGCTGGTGGGCATCGTCACCCAGACCGATCTGATCGCCGCGCTGTTCTACGGCAATCTTGCCGGCCGCCTCGCGCCGAGCAGCGGCGCGCCGGCCTGAAACCCGTTCGCGCGGCGCACCGTGCCGCGCGGGTGGATGGCTCAGAACAGGTTGAGGCCCGGCGGCAGGGCAAGGCCCCCGGTCATGGACTTCATCTTTTCCTGCATGATTCGCTCCGCCTTGTGGCGGGCGTCGGCGAGCGCCGCGACCAGGAGATCCTCCAGGATCTCGCCTTCATCGGCCTTGAGCAGGCTCGGGTCGATCCGCACCGCCTTGGTGTCGCCCTTCACCGTCATGCGCACGGTGACGAGGCCGCCGCCGGAGGCGCCTTCCACCTCCGTGCTCTCCATCTCCTGCTGCATCTGCTGCATGCGCTCCTGAAGCTCTTTTGCCTGCTTCATCATGCCCATGAGGTCGCGCATCAGGTCTCTCCGTGCCGGGGTCGGGGGATCAGGGCTCGCTGTCGTCGTCGAACCCAGGGCCCATATAAGCGTCCTCGTCCGCCGGCGCGAGGCCGATCTCGGCACTCTCCTCGCGGGTGCGCACGTCGACGATCTGCGCGCCGGGAAACCGCGACAGCACGGCGGAGACCAGCGGGTCCGCCCGGATGCCCTCCTCGCGCTCCTGGCGCACCGCGTGGGCGGTCTCCGCCAGGGTCGGCGCGCCGGGTGCGCGGGAGGTGAGCGACACCAGCCAGCGGCGGCCGGTCCATTCCGTGAGCTTGCGCGAAAGATCCTGGACGAGATTCGGGTTGCCGTCCGGCACCAAAGCGAACTCGATGCGCCCCTCTTCCAGATGCACGAGGCGCACCTGGGTCTCGACCGCGTGCTTCAGCAGCAGATCGCGCTTGGCGCTGGCGAGCGCGACCACATCCTGGAGCGAGGCGAGAACCGGCCCCTCCTGCGCCACGGGGGCGGGGGCCGCCCGCGCCATGACAGGGTCCGGCGCACGCTCGGCGCGGGGCGCTAGCGCGAGCCGCGCGCTCGCCCCGGCTCCGCCACCACCGCCGCCATTGCCGCCGGGTTGTGTGGGGGCCGCACCCTCAGAGGACATATCTCTTAGCCGGCGCAGCGCCTCGTCCGGCGTGGGCAGGTCGGCGGCGTAGCCGAGACGCACCAGCACCATTTCGGCCGCCTGGGCGGGCTTGGCCGCCTGCTGCACCTCCGCGATGCCCTTCGATAGCATCTGCCAGGCGCGCGACAGCACCCGCATGGAGAGCGCCTGGCCCATCTCGACGCCGCGCACCCGCTCGGCCTCCACCAGCGCCGCATCGCTCGCGCTCTCGGGCACGATCTTTAGCCGGGTCACGAGATGAGTGAATTCGGCCAGATCCGTCAGAATCACGGCCGCATCGGCGCCGCCGTCATATTGCTCGCGAAACTCGCCCAGCGCCCGGGCCATGTCGCCCTTCATCAGCGCCTCGAACAGGTCGATCACGCGCGCCCGGTCGGCGAGGCCGAGCAGCCGGCGCACTTCTTCCGCGCCGACGCTGCCGCCGCCATGGGCGATGGCCTGGTCCAGCAGGGAGAGCGCATCGCGCACCGAACCTTCGGCCGCGCGGGCGATGGTGGAGAGCGCCTCCGCCTCCACCGTCACGTTTTCCTTGGCGCAGATTCCGGCGATGTGGGCGGCGAGCACGCCCGCTTCCACCCGCCGCAGGTCGAAACGCTGGCAGCGCGAGAGCACCGTCACCGGCACCTTGCGGATCTCGGTGGTGGCGAACACGAATTTCACATGCTCGGGCGGCTCCTCCAGCGTCTTCAGCAGGCCGTTGAAGGCCGCCGTGGAGAGCATGTGCACTTCGTCGATGATGTAGACCTTGTACCGCGCCATGGCGGGGCGGTAGCGCGAGCCCTCGATGATCTCGCGGATGTCGTTGATGGAGGTGTTGGAGGCGGCATCCATCTCCATCACGTCCACATGGCGCGATTCGATGATGTCGCGGCAGTGCCGGCCCATGACCGAGAGGTCGAGGCTCGGCCCGCCGCCGCCTTCCATGGGCTCGTAATTGAGCGCGCGGGCGAGGATGCGGGCGGTGGTGGTCTTGCCCACCCCGCGCACGCCGGTGAGGATATAGGCCTGGGCGATGCGGCCCGAGGCGAAGGCGTTCGACAGGGTGCGGACCATGGCCTCCTGGCCGATCAGGTCCGTGAAATTCTGGGGCCGGTATTTGCGCGCCAGCACGCGATAGGGCGCCGCGGCAGCCGCTGCGGGCGGGGCGCCGAGGTCGAAGCCGGGGGTGTCGTCAGGAAGATCCGCGCTCATGTCCCTTCATACCATTCCGGGCGGGTGACGCAGCGATTTTCGACGGCTCGCCACCGGTTCGCCCCCAGGCTGGGGCGTCGCCGAAAAGTTCGGGCGAACGTTCGCCCGAATAGGCGGTGTCGTCCGGCGAAAAGGCACGGAGAAGCGTCACCAAACCCCTGTTCGTCTGCGCTAAGCTATTGTTTCACGTGAAACATTTTGGGAAAATCACAGGGTTTCCCACCCCTTCGGGCCGCCGTTCGCCGGCCGCCCGAGCCCGCGAAAAAAAATCATTTTGCCCGCTGAAACAGGTCCGCCCCGCCCACACGGACGCAGATGTAGCGGCGATAGCCGTCCTTGAATTGCTGGACCGCCTCGCCTTCCAGCCGCGACGGCACGCCGGCCGCGAGCCCGGCCTTGCAGCTGTCTTCCGTCGTGAACAGGCCAGCCTTCGTAACCACGTGGGCATCGGGACCGGACAAGGCGCTCAGCAGAATGACCGCAATGGCCCACATTTGCGCCTCCCATCTGATCGCCACCCAAGCCCGGGGCCGCGCGATGCGGCATCAGGCGATGCAGGTTTTCAGGCGAGGTGGAGAAAAAGGTGGGAGGCTGATCGGCAACCCGAGACGGTCTCGTTGGGGCTGCTTCCTTCCGGACCTGACCCGGTTGGCGAGTGGCTCGTCCACCGCCAACCTCCCGGCCCCTATATCGTCGGCTGCAGCCCGCTTGGCAAGCGCGCCGGCTCTCTTTCTTGCGGATGGGGTTCTGGGGCCTGTCAGCGGCGCTCCCGGCGGGCCGGCGGTGGACGGGGGCTGTTCACCTTTTCGTGCACACCTCCTGGTCGCTTGCCCTTCGCGAGGACGCAAGCTCAAGTGTCGCCATGTCCAGATCCCTTTTCCATATCGATCCCAGGCTCGCAGCCGATGGCCCCGCCCTCGGCGATCTCCCCCTGTGCCATGTGCGCCTGGTCGATGACGCCCGCTTCCCCTGGATCGTTCTGGTGCCCCGCCGCGCGGGGGCGAGCGAGATCATCGATCTGCCACCGGAAGACCGGCGCGTCCTGATGGACGAGATTGCCGCCGCCAGCGCCGCGCTGAAGGCCATCAGCGGCTGCGCCAAGCTCAATGTGGCGGCGCTGGGGAATGTGGTGCCGCAGCTTCACGTGCATGTGGTCGGCCGCAATCCCGCCGACGCGGCCTGGCCCGGCCCGGTGTTCGGCCACGGCACGCGCGTGCCCCTGCCCGTGGCGGAACGAACGGCGCGCAGCCTGGCCCTGCGCAAAGCCCTCGGCGTCCAGGCGTGAGCCGGGCAACCTTCCCTTCAACGCCATAAAACAAAGAAAACGCCGCCCGGGAGGCCCGGACGGCGCAAAATCACATGACACAAGCCGGCCGGCTGATCCGGCCGCCCCTCACTTCGCGGCGGGGGCCGGCGTCGCGGCGGGAGCGGCTGCCGCGGGCGCGGCGGGGGTGGCGCCGGCAGGCGGCGTCGCGCGCTCGATCTTCGCCTCGGCGCGCAGCTTCGTAACGAGGTCGCCCTGGGCCTTGCGGATCAGATACTGGTCGATCTGATCGGAAACCTGGTCATAGGTCGGCACGGGCTTGGTGCGCTTGTCTTCCAGCTTGATGACGTGCCAGCCGAACTGGCTTTTCACCGGGTCGGAGATCTGGCCCTTTTCGAGCTTGAACGCGGCGTCGGCGAATTCCGGCACCATCTGTTCCTTCGTGAAATAGCCGAGATCGCCGCCGTCTTCGGCGCTGTCCTTGGAGTTTTCCTTGGCGAGCTTGGCGAAATCCTCGCCAGCCTTGGCCTTGGCGGCGATTTCCTTGGCCTTGGCCTCGGTATCCACCAGGATGTGGCGGGCGCGCACCTCGGTTTCGGGCTTGCTGGCCTTTACAAACTCATCATAGGTGGCCTTCTTGGCCTCTTCGGTCACGGCCTTTTTGGCCTCGGCGCTCATCAGCGCTTCCATCAGGGCCTTGGTGCGGGAATAATCCATCCGCATCTTGAAATCGGCGGTCTGGTCCAGCTTCTGCGCCTCGGCGGCCTTGGCCAGCAGGGTCATGTCAGTGAGGAAGGAGAGCACATATTCGCGCCGCGCTTCGCCCTGCACCTGCGGCAGGCCGGGGCCGATGTCTTCCTCGGCGATCGCAACTTCGCTGGCGCGGATGGGCGTGCCGTTGACGGTTGCCACGATCGCGTCGCCCGCAGGCGTCCCGGCGGGAACCGCAGGAGCGGCAGCAGCAGCCGGCGCCGGGGCGGCCGTCTGGGCCGAAGCCACGCCGCCAAAGGCGAAGGCCGACAGCGCGAGCGCCATTGCGGCGGTAGGAGCGGAACGCATCATGTCCGAAGTCCTTAAATTCTTGCGGGTGCCCGAAGCGGCGCGCACCCTCGCCCAGGTCCCTTCGCGTGGCAAGTGGGCATTCGTGCGGCACGGGCGTGCCAATTAAGAGAAATCTCGCCCACCAGAATTTGCCGGCGGGGGCCTTTCGCTCCGTCGCGCAAGCCTGTATAAGGCGCGCCTCCAATCGAGATTTTGGTTTCGCTAGTCTGCGCGGACCTTCGCTGCAGGCGCAATGAGTTTGGTCGTTTTCCCCGGAGTTTGGACATGGCCGTCCCTAAGAGAAAAACCTCGCCGTCCCGTCGCGGCATGCGCCGCTCGGCCGATGCGCTGAAGCAGCCGACCTATGTCGAGGACAAGGATTCCGGCGAACTGCGTCGCCCGCACCACCTCGACCCGAAGACCGGCATGTATCGCGGCCGCCAGATCCTGAAGCCCAAGGCCGAAGCCTGAGCCTGCTGGCGTACGCGGATAGCGCGGGCGCCCTCACGCCAAGGCGCAGCCGGGAATAGCCCGCGCATATGGCCTCCTGAGGGAGGCCTCCGCCTCAACGGGTGAGTCGGCCCGAGGCGAAGCGTCATTTTTTAGCGGCGATCACCCCGCGGATCGCGCGCACATCCGCAATGCGGTGGCTTGCGGCCATTCGCCCTTTGGCGGCTTTTGCGCGGATCGCAAGCCATTCTTAGCCAAGTCTTTGATCAGGCAGGAAAGTCGCGACGGCCTCGCAGCGGGGACGGTGACTTTTGCGCGGGAATGTGCGACCCATCCCCTGATAACCGGACCAGCGGGCATTCCGCGTCCGGCGAAGCCGGGTGGAGGAGCAATCAATGCTGACGCCGATTCCGCTGCTGATTGTCCCGCTCGCCATTTACAATATTTTCTGCTTCCTGACCCCGGGCCTGGATTGGCATTCCACCCTCGGGTCGTTCGCGATGATGTCCGGCGCGGTCTGGCAGATCACGATTGCGGACGCATTCGTCGCATTCAGCCTGTTCATCCTGTTTTTCGAGATCCTCAAATCCACCCGCGTCTCGTCACGCTCTCTGGTGGACCATATGCTCTCGATGCTGGTGTTCATTGGCGGCATCGTGGAATTTCTCTTAGTGCCTCAGGCTGGCACTTCGGTTTTTGCCCTCCTTCTGTGCATCATGCTGCTGGATGTGGTGGCTGGGTTTTCCGTTTCGGTGCGCGTCGCGCAGCGTGATTTCAGCGTCGAGCCCCGCGCAAACTGAAAAGTGTCGTGCGGTAGTCACTGGACACGGTTAGGTGATCGCGGGGTTGACCTGAGCAGAGCAACCCGTGAGGGTTGGGCCAGGCAGAGGTAGGCAACCGTGGCAGGGCAGATTGACGATGCCGGCATGTCCGGCGGCGGAGCGAATGGTTCCGCAAGATCAGGGCCTATCCCTTCCGATATCATTGACTTCATGACTGCCGTCGAATGCGTGGGCTATCGCTGGGATATAACAACCGACAGATTATCTTGGACTGATAACGCAACTCGCGTGTTGGGTGACGAAGCCACACGACTATTTACGACCGGCCGTTCGTTCGATGAATATTGCCGCACCGCCGCCGGCGCCGCCACCGGCCGCAAGTCCCTGTTGCACGCCCCCTTGCGCGAAATCGGCGACGGCGCACCCTATGATTCCTCCTACCAGCTCCAGCTTGGGGCCGGGCAAACCGGACGCCTGATCTGGGTGGTGGACAATGGCCGCTGGTTCGGCGGCCCGGATGGGCGCCCAAGCCACGCATTGGGCACGCTGCATGTGATCGGCGAGATCCCAAAGAGCACACATGCCCTGCACGGCGGCCATATAGATCCCCTCACGGGACTGGTCACGCGCAGCCGACTGATGGATATCCTATCCGACCATATCAAAGCGGTCGAGGATACCCATATCAACTGGGCGCTGATCCTGATCGGCATCGATTATCTCGGCCGCATGAACGACAGCTTCGGCTTCGAGATCGCCGATCAGGCCATCGGCCAGGTCGCCGCGCGGCTGCGCACGCGGGTGCGCGGGTCCGATGTGCTCTCGCGCTTCTCCGGCAACAAGTTCGCCTTGCTGGCGCGGGGAATCGATCCCCAGGCCCTGCCGGAACTCTGCGAAGTGTTGATTGCGCACGTGCGGGACACGCCGATCGACACGGGTGCCGGCCCAATGCCGGTGAGTGTCACCATTGGCGCCGCCGTCGCGCCGCTGCGAGCCATCACCGGCGCCCATATGGTTGCGCGGGCGCAGGAGGCGCTTGAGCGCGCCAAGAAGCGCGAGCGTGGATCGGTTCACCTCTACGAACGCGACGCGGCCCGCGATGGGCGCCGTCGCACCAACCTGAGGATTGCGGAAGACATCGTCAAGGCGCTGAAAGAGAAGCGCGTAACCATTGCCCTCCAGCCGGTGGCGGATGCTCGTTCCCGTGCGGTCGTGTTCTACGAAGCGCTTGCCCGCATCTCGCCGGGGCCGAACGACAATCCGCATGAAACCGGCAGCATCATCGCCACGGCCGAAGCGCTGGGACTGATGGGCGTGCTGGATCGGCGCGTCCTGAGGCTGGTGACATCGGCGATGCGCGCCGACCAGAATCTGCGACTGTCGGTCAATGTGTCCCCCTCCTCCATTGCCGACCGGGAGTGGATGCGCCTGTTCGCGGCCGAAGTGACACCGGACATCGGCGCCCGCCTGGTGCTGGAACTCACCGAATCCGTGGCTGTCCACGATCTCAACGCCGCCCGCACCTTCGTGGAACTGGCGCGCTCGACGGGCGCCAGGGTGGCGATCGACGATTTCGGCGCCGGCTCAACCTCGTTCCGGAACCTGCGCAGCCTTGGCGTCGATATGGTGAAGATCGACGGCGGCTTCATCATGCACATGACGCAGTCTGCCGACGACCGCGCCTTCGTGGAAGCGCTGATCCATCTGGCGCGCCAACTGGGCATCGCCACCGTGGCCGAGTGGGTTCAGGACGAACATACGGCGGCGATGCTCACGGCCGCCGGCTGCGATCTGATCCAGGGTGCGCTCACCGGTCTGGCAAAGCCCATGGCCGATCCCGCCCTCTGGTAGAGGCGCGGATATCCAGCCGACATGCCGAAGTCTTCCGGGCTGCCGGTACCGCAACGAACGTCAGCGTGCGCGCGTCTGGGAATTTACGCACGGGGCATAGTTCGCTTGCCCGCGATCCAGTCCCGGCCCGCTAAAAAGCCCGGCGCGGCATGGCCTTGCGGCCATGCCGGCTTTCGTCAGGAATTACCGGAGGTGTCCGGCTTCGAGACCAATTTTTCCAGCTTCTGCTGCATATCGAGCATCTGGCGCTTCAAGGCTTCCAGATCGTCCGCCGCATGCTCGGCGGCAGCCGGAGCGGCGGGCGGCGGCGGCTCGCCGGCCTCTCCCTTCGGGAAGGGCAGGAAGATATTGAAGGCGCGCTCGAACATTTCCATGTTCCGCCGCACATGCTCATCGAACCCACCGAACGGCGTGCCCGGCAGGGGGGAACCCGTGAGCGGCGAATTGGTCAAGGTCTTCGCATATTGATCGCGAAACTTGCCCTGTTCCTTCGTGAAGCTGTCGATCGACATCTCCAGGTAGCGCGGCACCATCATCTGCATGCTGTCGCCGTAAAAGCGGATGATCTGCCGAAGGAAAGCGATGGGCAGAAGGTTCTGCCCTTTGTTTTCCTGCTCGAAGATGATCTGCGTGAGCACCGAATGGGTAATGTCATCCCCATTCTTGGCATCGTATACGACGAAATCCTCGCCTTCCTTCACCATGGTGGCGAGGTCTTCGAGGGTCACATACGTGCTGGTGCCCGTATTATACAAACGGCGATTGGCGTATTTCTTGATGGTGACTGGCTCTTGCGTCTTGGCCATTGTCCGGTCATCCGTTTCCTCAACTGTGCCGAGGTTAAGTCGTTTCCGTGGGTTGTGCCACCCTTTTGTGCAGCGCAGGCGTGGAAATTGCTGCGCAAATAGTGCGCAACATGCACACCTGTTTCGTATTTGCGCAGTGCCGTACGACGACATGGGTCATTGACACGGAGAGCCGCGCGAAACCACGATGCGCGGCATCCGAGTGCGGCGCAAAAGCCGCCCGCCCGCAGGAGACCATCATGCCAGACGACGTCGTCATCGTCGGAGCCGCCCGCACCCCGGTCGGCTCGTTCAACGGTGCGCTGAGCACCTTGCCCGCCCATCAACTGGGCGCCATCGTCATCAAGGCCGCGCTGGAGCGCGCCGGCGTGCCGTCCGAGAAGGTCAGCGAAGTGATCCTCGGCCAGGTGCTCACTGCGGCGCAGGGCCAGAACCCCGCCCGCCAGGCCTCGATCGCGGCCGGCGTGCCCATCGAGAGCCCGGCCTGGGAGATCAACCAGGTGTGCGGCTCCGGCCTGCGCTCCGTTGCCCTGGGCTTCCAGGCCATCCAGACCGGCGACAGCGACATCGTGGTGGCCGGGGGCCAGGAATCCATGAGCCTGTCGAACCATGCCGCGCACGTGCGCAACGGCACCCGCATGGGCGACCTCGGCTTCGTGGACACCATGATCAAGGACGGCCTGTGGGACGCCTTCAACGGCTATCACATGGGCAACACCGCCGAGAACGTGGCGCGCCAGTATCAGATCACCCGTGCCGACCAGGACACCTTCGCGGTCGCGTCCCAGAACAAGGCGGAAGCCGCCCAGAAGGCCGGCCGCTTCAAGGAAGAGATCGTCCCCGTCACCATCTCCACCCGCAAGGGCGACGTGGTGGTGGACACCGACGAATATCCCCGCCACGGCGCCACCCTCGAAGCCATGGCGAAGCTGAAGCCGGCGTTCGAGAAGGATGGCACGGTCACCGCCGGCAACGCCTCGGGCATCAATGACGGCGCCGCCGCCGTGGTGCTCATGAGCGCCGCCCGCGCCGCCGCCGAGGGCAAGAAGCCGCTCGCGCGCATCGTCTCGTGGGCCCAGGCCGGCGTCGATCCCAAGGTGATGGGCACGGGCCCCATTCCTGCCTCCAAGGCCGCACTCGAAAAGGCCGGATGGACCATCGACGACCTCGACCTCATCGAAGCCAACGAGGCGTTCGCCGCCCAGGCCATCGCGGTGAACAAGGAACTCGGCTGGGATACCAGCAAGGTGAATGTGAACGGCGGCGCCATCGCCATCGGCCATCCCATTGGCGCCTCGGGCACGCGCATCCTGGTGACCCTGCTGCACGAGATGGAAAAGCGCGACGCGAAGAAGGGCCTCGCCACCCTGTGCATCGGCGGCGGCATGGGTATAGCCATGTGCATCGCCCGCGACTGATTGCATCTGAATCGCGGCCGGTGAAGACGACCGGCCGCGCCTCGATTTCGATGACGCCCGGACCGCCGATCCGGGCGTTTTCGTTACCAGGGTCCCGCCGCAACCCGTTGCAATCCGGATTTTTACCCGCGCGGGGCGAATTCCCTTGGGATGAATCAAACCTAACGGAAGCGATCCCCGCTAAGAGGATGGCTCCTCTTGCTTTCATCCGTCACGGTTGTCGGCGTAAGGAAGGTTGCACCGATTCGATCCCGGGTCCGGGCGCGGCAGCAAGACGCGTCGGAAACGCTCGAACGAAGCGGAGCGATGTGCGAACGGTCCGGGCACGGCTCAGCCAGCCACCCGGCCGGATGAGGAAGGCCGCACCAATGCGGCCACGGCAGAAGACGAACGAAGAGGGAGACGAACATGGCGCGTGTCGCACTGGTGACTGGGGGAACCCGCGGGATCGGCGAAGCGATCTGCATCGCCCTCAAGGCGGCGGGTTATCAGGTGGCCGCCAATTATGCCGGCAATGATACCGCGGCCGAGGCTTTCACCGCCAAGACCGGCATCCCCGCCTTCAAATGGGACGTCTCCGATTTCGAGGCCTGCAAGGCCGGCGTCGCCAAGGTCGAGGCGGAAGTGGGCCCGGTGGACGTGCTGGTGAACAATGCCGGCATCACCCGCGACGGGCAGTTGCATCGCATGTCCCTGGAGCAGTGGCAGGCGGTCATCAATACCAATCTGAACAGCCTGTTCAACATGACCCGCCAGGTGATCGAGGGCATGCGCGCCCGCAAGTTCGGCCGCGTCATCTGCATCTCGTCCATCAACGGGCAGAAGGGCCAGTTCGGCCAGACCAATTATTCCGCTGCCAAGGCCGGCGAGATCGGCTTCGTGAAGGCGCTGGCGCAGGAAGGCGCCAAGGTCGGCGTCACCGTCAACGCCATCGCGCCCGGCTACATCGCCACCGAAATGGTGCGGGCGGTGCCGGCCGACGCGCTGGAGAAGATCGTCGCCACCATCCCGGTCGGGCGCCTCGGCGAACCGGAGGATATCGCCCGTTGCGTGGTGTTCCTGGCCGCCGACGACGCCGGCTTCATCACCGGCTCGACGCTGACCGCCAACGGCGCGCAATATATCTGCTGAGGGGCGGAAGGCGCCTGCGCCTTCGCCTTTCACGGGCCAATCCCCCTTCGGCGGGCGGCGCACGAGCGCCCGCCGAAGCACCCGCAAGCCTCTCTTTTTTTGAAAATGTTTCACGTGAAACAATGGCTTAGCGCAGACGAACATCGGATCAGGGCCACTTTTCCGCGGCTTGGCCGCGGATGAAACCGCGATTTCGGCCGAAATTGCGCGACGATGAATCCGCAGCGCCGCCCGCGCGCCGGACGCCGCCTTTATCCTCCCGCCGCGCCACCCGCATCGGCCTCATCGCGATTGCCCTGTGGTCGACACTGGCGCTCTGCACCGCCGCCACGGGGCGGGTGCCGCCGTTCCAGCTCACCGCGCTCACCTTCGCCATCGGCGGCCTGGTGGGCGTGATCGCCGCCCTGCGGGGGCCGGGCCTGGGCGTCCTGCGCCAGCGGCCGGCCGCCTGGCTGCACGGGGTGGGCGGCCTGTTCGGCTATCATTTCATGTATTTCACCGCTCTCAAGCTGGCCCCGCCGGCCGAAGCCGGGCTGATCGCCTATCTCTGGCCGCTGCTGATCGTTCTGCTCTCCGCCCTGTTGCCGGGCGCCGGCCTGAAGCGGGCGCATGTGCTCGGCGCCCTGCTCGGCCTTGCCGGCACCGGCGTGCTTCTGATGGGAAAGGGCGGCTTCTCCGGCTTCGAGGCGCGCTTCCTGCCGGGCTATCTCGCGGCCCTCTCCTGCGCCTTCATCTGGGCCATCTATTCCGTCGCCGCGACCCGCTTCGCCGACGTGCCGACGCAGGCCGTTGCCGGCTTCTGCCTCGCCACGGCGCTTCTCGCGGCGCTCTGCCACCTCGCCTGGGAGGAGACGGTCTGGCCCGCGGACACGGTCCAATGGGCGGCGGTGGCGGCGCTCGGCATCGGCCCGGTGGGCATCGCCTTTTATGCCTGGGACATCGGGATGAAACGCGGCGACGTGGGCCTGCTCGGCGTCGCCTCATACGCCGCGCCGGTGCTCTCGACCCTGTTGCTGGTCGCCGCCGGATTTGCCGCCGCGCGCTGGCCCCTTCTGGTGGCGTGCGCGCTCATCGTGGGCGGCGCGTGGATCGCGACGCGAACTGGTCGACAATATGCCAACAGATAACGCCAAGCTTGTCTTGCGGGGCGGAAGGCTTTAGCACTCCGCGCCAACCAGAACCGCCCCCACCCATGCTCGAGGAGCCGGGGTCTTCACAAGCAGGAACGTCTCATGGCCACGCACAAGCTTCTTCTTCTCCCCGGCGACGGCATCGGCCCGGAAGTCATGGCGCAGGTGAAGCGCGTGGTGTCCTGGCTCGACGCGCAGGGCCTCGCGTCCTTCGCGGTGGAAGAGGATCTGGTGGGCGGCAGCGCGTATGACGCCCACGGCGTCTCCATTTCCGACGGCGCGATGGAAAAAGCCAAGGCGGCGGACGCCATCCTGCTCGGCGCGGTCGGCGGCCCGAAATGGGCGAATGTGCCCTATGAGGCGCGCCCGGAAGCCGGGCTGCTGCGCCTGCGCAAGGATCTGGCCCTGTTCGCCAACCTGCGCCCGGCCTTGTGCTACCCCGCCTTGGCCGACGCCTCCTCGCTGAAGCGCGAAGTGGTGGAAGGGCTCGACATCCTGATCGTGCGCGAATTGACCGGCGGCGTCTATTTCGGCGAGCCGAAGACCATTCTCGACCTCGGCAACGGCCAGCGCCGCGCCATCGATACCCAGGTGTACGACACCTACGAGATCGACCGCATCGGCCGCGTGGCGTTCGAGCTGGCGCGCACCCGCCGCAACAAGGTGACCTCCAGCGAGAAGCACAATGTGATGCGCTCCGGCGTGCTTTGGAAGGACACCATCACCGCCCTGCACGCCAAGGATTACGCCGACGTGGAGCTGGAGCACCAGCTGGCGGATTCGCTCGCCATGCAGCTGGTGCGCTGGCCCAAGCAGTTCGACGTGATCGTGACCGACAATTTGTTCGGCGACGTGCTCTCCGACATCGCCGCCATGCTCACCGGCTCGCTCGGCATGCTGCCCTCCGCTTCGCTGGGCGCGGTGGACCCGGTTTCCGGCAAGCGCGCCGCGCTCTATGAGCCGGTGCACGGCTCTGCGCCGGACATCGCCGGGCGCGGCATCGCCAATCCCATCGCCATGATCGGCTCGCTCGCCATGGCGCTGCGCTATTCGTTCGGGCTCGGCGCGGTGGCCGACCGCATCGAGGCGGCGATTGCCGGGGTTCTGGCCTCCGGCAAGCGCACCAGCGACATCCGCACCCCCGGCGCCGCCATCATCGGCACCGAGGAAATGGGAGACGCGATCCTCGCCGAGCTGGGCCAGGCAACCGCCTGAGCGGTTCCCCGCGGGGCCCCTGGGCTCCCCGCCGTCTTCAAGCCGGGCCCCGTGGCCCGGCTTTTTCATGCGCGCGCCGGTTCAGACCCGTGGCACGATGACCAGGCGCTCCACCAGCGCGCCGCCGACCAGATGGGTTTCGACGATTTCGTCGATGTCCTCGACGGTCTTGGGCGCGTACCAGATGCCCTCGGGATAGACCACCATCAGCGGGCCGGCGGGGCAGAAGCTCAGGCAGCCGCTGGCGCTCATGGCGATGTCGCGCTGGCCCGTCGCCTCGATCTTCTGGCCCAGGCGATCCCAGAGCGGCTTGGCGCCGGAATTGGCGCAGCTGCCGCGCGGATGTCCCGGCGGGCGCTGCTGGAAGCAGGCGAAGACGTGGCGGCGATAGACCTGCGGCACGTCGTCCATGGAAAGGGTTTCGGTCGGCGCAATGGTGGTGTCGGTCATGGCGGTGCTGGGACCCCTGTGCGGAACATCCCTACGCCTTTCAAGGAGCGTGCCGTCGGCACTTGTTTGGAAAGTCTCTCATTCGCAACGACTTGTGGGCGCGGCGCGCCGGCCGGTGTGCGGCCGATTGCGACACAGGCGCGCCACCTGCGGCGCGAATCCGACAGCGCGTGTCGCGCCGTTCCCGCGCACAAACAAAAACGGCCGCCCCGGACAGGGCGGCCGTTCGGATGTGCCGTAGAAAAAGCGGCTCAGCGGGCGCCGAACACCTGGTCCAGCTTGCCGCCGGAGGCGAACTGCTCGGCGTTCGCCTTGTCCCAGCCGCCAAACACGTCTTCCACCGTCACCAGCCGCACCGGCGGAAACTGGTCCTTGAACTGGGCTTCCACATTCTTGTCGACGACGCGATGGAAGGCCTTCGCCGCCACCGTCTGGCCGGCGGGCGAATAGAGGAATTCGAGATAGGCGGTAGCGGCGGGGCGCGAGCCGCGCTTGTCCACCACCTTGTCCACGACCGCCACCGGGAATTCCGCCAGCAGGCTGACGGACGGCACGATGGTCTTGAGCTTCTTGTCCTTGTAGAGCCCCTCGATGGCGCGGGTCTCGGCCTCGAAGGTCACCAGCACGTCGCCGGTCTCGCGCTCCACGAAGGTGGTGGTGGCGCCGCGTCCGCCGGTGTCGAACACCGGCACGTTGGCGAGCAGCTTCTTCACGAAGGCATCGGCCTTGGCGGTGTCGCCCTTGTTCTGCTCCAGCGCATAGGCATAGGCCGCCAGATAGGTGTAGCGCGCATTGCCGGAGGTCTTGGGATTGGGGAAGATCACCTTCACGTCGTCGCGGACGAGATCGTTCCAATCCTTGATGTTCTTGGGGTTTCCGTCGCGCACCAGGAAGGCGGGGAAGGAATAATAGGGCGAGGCGTTGTTGGGGAATTTCTTCTGCCAGTCCTTGGCCACATAGCCGGCCTTGGCGAGGACATCCACGTCCAGCACCTGGTTGAAGGTCACCACGTCCGCTTCCAGGCCTTCCAAGATGGCGCGCGCCTGACGCGAGGAGCCGGCGTGGCTCTGGTTGACGGTCAACTCCTGCCCGGTCTTCTGCTTCCAGAACGGCACGAACTCGGCATTCTCCGCCGTGAAAAGCTCGCGGCCGATGTCGTAGGAGACGTTCAGGATCGAATTCGGCCCGGGCTGCGCCTGCTGGGCGAACACGGCGCCCGGCGCGGCGAAGGTCGCGGCCAGAGCGAGAGGCAGGAACGCGCGGCGCGTCAGCATGGGGCTCTCCATAAACTTTTATTTATTGTGAAATTGGTAATTTCACGTGATGCTATGTAGCACACGCTTCCGCGAGGGCAAACACCCCGTCCCGTCAAATCCCCGGCACAAATGAAAATGCCCGGGCCAAGCCCGGGCACTTCGAAATCGCCGGCGCGGAAAGATCAGGCCGCGGTGCGCTTATTCTGCCGATTGTGCACCAGATCGTCCACCACCGTGGGATCGGCGAGGGTCGAGGTGTCGCCCAGGCTCTCGAACTGGTCCTCGGCGATCTTGCGCAGGATGCGGCGCATGATCTTGCCCGAGCGGGTCTTCGGCAGGCCGGGCGCGAACTGGATCAGGTCCGGCGAGGCGATCGGGCCGATTTCCCGGCGCACCCAATTCACCAATTCCTTGCGCAAGTCCTCGCTCGGCACTTCGCCGTCCATCAAGGTGACATAGGCATAGATGCCCTGGCCCTTGATGTCATGCGGGAAGCCCACCACCGCCGCCTCGGAAACTTTGGGATGGGCGACGAGGGCGCTTTCCACTTCCGCCGTGCCCATGCGGTGGCCGGACACGTTAATCACATCGTCCACGCGGCCGGTGATCCAATAATAGCCGTCGGCATCGCGGCGGCAGCCGTCGCCGGTGAAATACTTGCCGGGATAGGTGGAGAAATAGGTCTGCTCGAAGCGCTCATGGTCGCCATAGACGGTGCGCATCTGCCCCGGCCAGCTGTCGGCGATCACGAGATTGCCCTCGCAGGCGCCGTCCAGCACCTTGCCTTCCGCATCCACCACCTGGGGCTGGACGCCGAAGAACGGGTTGGTGGCCGAACCCGGCTTCAGCGCGGTGGCGCCGGGCAGCGGGGTGATGAGGATGCCGCCGGTCTCGGTCTGCCACCAGGTATCGACGATCGGGCAGCGGTTCTCGCCCACCACGCGGTGATACCATTCCCAGGCTTCCGGATTGATCGGCTCGCCCACCGAGCCGAGCAGGCGAAGGGAGGCGCGCGAGGTCTTCTTCACCGGCTCTTCGCCGGCCTGCATCAGCGCGCGGATGGCGGTGGGGGCGGTGTAGAAGATGTTGACCTTGTGCTTGTCGATGACCTCCCAGAAGCGGGAGTTGCTGGGATAATTGGGCACGCCTTCGAACATCAAGGTGGTCGCGCCGTTCGCGAGCGGGCCATAGACGATGTAGGAATGGCCGGTCACCCAGCCGACGTCGGCGGTGCACCAATAGATGTCGCCCTCGTGATAATCGAAGACATATTGGTGCGTCATGGAGGCATAGACGAGATAGCCGCCGGTGGTGTGGAGCACGCCCTTCGGCTTGCCGGTGGAACCCGAGGTATAGAGGATGAACAGCGGGTCTTCCGCGTTCACATGCTCCACCGGGCATTCGTCGGTCACCATGTCGGCGGCCTCGTGGTACCAGACGTCCCGGCCCGGCTCCATGTCCACTTTGCCGCCGGTGCGCTTGACCACGATGACATGGTCCACGCCGCCGTCGATGCGGGCGATGGCGGCATCCACATTGGCCTTGAGCGGCACCTTGCGGCCACCGCGCAGGCCCTCGTCGGCGGTGATGACGCAGCGCGATTCACAATCCGAGATGCGGCCCGCGAGGCTGTCGGGGGAGAAGCCGCCGAACACCACCGAATGGATCGCGCCGAGCCGCGCGCACGCCAGCATGGCATAGGCGGCCTCGGGGATCATGGGCATGTAGATGGTGACGCGGTCGCCCTTCTTCACGTCGCGATTGCGCAGGACGTTGGCGAAGCGGTTCACCTGCTCCGACAGTTCGCGATAGGTGACGTTGCGGGATTCGGAGGGGTCGTCGCCTTCCCAGATGATCGCCACTTGATCGCCGCGCTCGGCAAGATGCCGGTCCACGCAATTGTAGGCGACGTTGGTGATGCCGTCCTCGAACCATTTGATCGAGACCGCGCCGGGCGCGAACGAGGTGTTCTTCACCGTCTTGAAGGGCTCGAACCAATGGATGCGCTTGCCGTGCTCGGCCCAGAACGCGTCGGGATCGGAGACGGAGGCTTGGTACATGGCCGCATATTCGGCGGCATCCACGAAGGCGCGCCCCTGCCATTCAGCCGGGACCTGATAGACCGTATCGGACATTGAGACCTCCCCTTCGTGCGTTGGCGTTTCGCGCGTCACATGAGGTCCGCGCTGCGCCCGATCGTGTTTGCTTGGCGCGATTATGGTGAGCGGGTCGGCGCTCCACAAGGCTCGGGCGGGGCAGACTTTGGACCAAGAATACTTTGGTTCTAGACCATCCGGCGCGGCGCGTAGGAAAGCGCTTCCGGATTTGAAATGGCAATGCACAGGCACGTGCGACCGCGCGCCCTGCGGCGCCGCGCACGCTGCTGCGCGCACGTATGGCACGCTATAAATCGTCGCCCGCTAAGAGGCGGTCCGGTGATCGTAGGATGGCACGAATGACTCTCTGGCTCCGCTCCCTGCTCTTCGTCGCCGGCCTTTTTGGCGCGGCCGGCGTGGGCGCTTCGGCCGTGGCCGCGCATCTCGCGGGGGGTACCTCGCTCGCCACGGCGGCGCAATTCTTCTTGTTCGGCGCGCTTACGCTCCTCGGGGCGGTGGCCGTGAGCATCACTCTGCTGCGGGGCCGCACCGGGATTCTCGTTGGCGCCTCGGCCATCGGCCTCGGCACGCTTTTATTTTCGGGCGATTTGACGCTGCGGGCTTTGATGGATGTCAAATTGCTCTGGGGCACCGCCCCGACGGGCGGCACCCTGATGATCGCCGGCTGGCTCATGATCGCCATCGGCGGCGTGCGGGCGACCTGCTGGCGCGCCTGATCCTATAGCCGCAGCTTCGCGTTCTCGCCGAGGCTCGCGCGTTCTTCCTTCATGATCGCGGCGGCCATCTTAACCCCGGTCATGAGGGTGGAATCGCCCTGCCAGTATTCGGCCTGCTCCGGCCGCACCCGCAGCAGGATGGCATTGGGATCGTCCGGCCCGCCGGGGAAATAGGCCTCCATGGCGTTGGACCAGATCTGCTTCAGCTTGGCGGGGTCGCGCACCACCTCCGCCGGTCCCGAGACCGAGAGATAGAAATGGTCGGACGGGTCTGCGAAGGTGACGCACACCTGGGGATCATGGGTAATCTCGTCATCCTTCGAGGCGTGCGCGTCGGTCACGAACCAGATGGCGTGGTCCTCTTCCCGCGCCACCGGCGCCATGGGGCGCGCCCGCAGGCGGTGTCCGTCGCGGTCGATCAGCATGCAGGAATGGCGGCCGGCCATTTCTTCCCAGATTTCGTGGCTATCCATGGTGCATCTCCTCTTGAGGGCTCCAGGGCCAACGATGGGGCGTGCGCGGGGTTCCCCCCGCGATCGATTCAGCGCGGGCGCCACACGCAGGTGTGCTTGATTTCCGCGTCTTCCAGTTCCCGCGTCACCGGCACGGAATATTCCGCCACCTGCTCCAGTTCCGCTTTCGGCAAATAGGATCGGCCGGGATCGCCGATCAGCACGATGGCGCCGCGCCGCGACAGCGCTTTGAGCCAGGCGAACACCCGCTCGGCCAGGTCGCGCTCATAGCAGATGTCGCCGGCCAGCACCGTCTCCCATCCCGCGTCCGTGCCGATCAGATCGGTGCCGCGCACCTCCACCGCGACGCCGTTGGCCGCGGCATTCAGCGCGATGGCCGCGAGCGCATAGGCGTCGATATCGGCGCACGAGACATGCGCCGCCCCCGCCCGCGCGGCGGCGATGCCCACAAGGCCGGAGCCGGAGGCGAAATCCAGCACCCGCCGCCCCGCGACCAGTTGGGGATGATCCAGCACATGACGCGCCAGCGCCTGCCCGCCCGCCCAGGCAAAGGCCCAGAACGGCGGCGGCAAGCCCATCGCGCCCAGTTCCTCCTCGGTGCGCTGCCAGAGCGGCACCGCCTCATCGGCCACGTGGAGGGAAAGTTCAGGCACCAATGGCACCGGGCGCAGCCGCGTTTCCGCCCGCACGAAGCGTGCGGGATCGAGCGCGGTCGGAGGGGGGAGAGGGGGAGATTTCGGTTCGCTCACGCCCCGACCTTGGCCGCCCGGGCGGCAGGCCACAAGGAAAACCGATGGCCCGCCTGCGGGAACTTCGCGGCATCCCCCGCATTTTCAATGGGAAAGCCGGCGTCCGCCGGCTGCTGGACCCCCGCCATGAACCGCCGTCCCTCCCAGATGACCCGCCTTGCCCACAAGGCCGGCCTCGTGCTCGCCAGCCCCGAGGACCTCACATGGTCGCGCCGCAAGGCCGGGACCGGCTTCTCCTACCGGGACGAAACCGGCGCGCCGATCCGGGATGCGGAGATCCTCTCCCGCCTCGCCGCACAGGCCGTGCCGCCCGCCTATCAAGACGTGCGGTACGCCCCCGACCCCCGCGCGCATCTCCAGGCCATCGGCCGCGACGCGGCGGGGCGGCTGCAATATCGCTATCACCCCGATTGGGAAAAGGTGCGCGAGGTGCTCAAGGCCCGCCGGCTGGCGAAGCTCGCGGATGCCTTGCCGACCCTGCGGCGCGCGCTCGGCCGGGGGCTCGCCGACGCCGGGGCGGATCGCGACCCGACGAAGGCGTTCGCACTCGCCGCGGTGATCGAACTGGTCGCCCTCACCGCCATCCGCGCTGGCGGCGAAGCCTATGCCCGTGCACGCGGCACGCGCGGAGCCACCACCTTGCTGAAGTCGAACGTCACGCGCGACGGCGACCGGGTCGTCATCCGCTTCAAGGCCAAGGGCGGGCAGAAGGTGGAGAAGGACGTGTGCGTGCCCCGCTTCGCCGCCGCCATCGCCCGCCTGCACCGTCTGCCGGGGCGCCGGCTGTTCCAGTATCGCGACGCCGAGGGCACGATCCGCCCGGTGCGGGCGGACGAGGTGAACCGGGCGCTCAAGGAGATGTCGGGCGCGCCCATCTCGCTGAAGGATTTCCGCACCCTCGTCGCCTCCGCCAGCGTGCTGGAGACGCTGGCCCGCGCGGTGCCCGCCGGCAGCGCCCGCGCCCGGCGCTCCCAGGTGCTGGAGGCGGTGCGGGACGCCGCCGAGGCGCTCGCCAACACGCCCACCGTCTGCCGCAAGAGCTATGTGCACGGCACCATCGTCACCGCCTTCGAGGACGGCGTGCTGGAGCGCTTTTCCGCCACCTTGAAGGGCTGCCGCTCAACCGCCCGGCGCGCCGAGGTGCTGGCCCAGATCGTCGCCACCTCGCGGCTGGAAGCGGCGGAGTGACGGCCGCCCGCTCACCCTTGCGCGAGCGCCAGCACCAGGTCCCATTCCTCGTCCGTCACCGGCTGCACCGAGAGGCGGGAGAATTTCACCAGCGCCATATCCTGGAGACGGGGATCGGCCTTGATGGTTTCCAGCGACACCGGCGTCTTGAGCGGCTTCACCGCCTTCAGGTCCACCATCACGAACTTGCCCGTGGGGTCGGAGGGGTCGGGATAGGCCTCGCGGATCACCTCGACGATGCCGACGATCTCCTTGCCCTCGTTGGAATGATAGAAGAATCCCTGCTCGCCCAGCTTCATGGCGAGCAGGTTCAGCTTGGCCGAATGGTTGCGCACGCCATCCCAATGGGTGCCCTTCGCGCCGGCCTTGACCTGCATCTCCCACGACCATTTGAACGGCTCGGATTTGTAGAGCCAATGGGCCATCGCGAAACTCCAGACGCCTGAATGCGCACGCTTCTGCTCTAGCGAGCCGGCGGGGCGATTGGCAAGCCGGCCGAAGGCCGCGCACGCGATGGATGCAGCGCCCGGCATTTTTTCCGCGCCGGGCGGTTGTGCGCGGCTTGCCGCCTGATACCGTCCCCTCCCTTTGGGAGGATAAGATGGTCTACGAATTCGTTCTCATCGACGTGACGCCCGGCCAGGAAGCTGATTTCGAGGCCGGCGTGACGAAGGCCGTGCCGCTGTTCCAGAACGCCCGCGGCTGCCGCGCCATGCGCCTCGACCGCTCCGTGGAGACGCCCACCCATTATACGCTGGTGGTGGAATGGGACAGCGTGGACGACCACATGATCCATTTCCGCGAATCGCCCGCCTTCAAGGAATGGCGCGCGCTGGTGAGCCCCTATTTCGCGGCCGCCCCGCAGATGGAACATCGCCACACGGTGGTGAAGGGCTTCTGAGGCCAGCCCCGATCCTTGAGGAACGCCAGACGGGCGCGCGCGGACGGAAGCGAAAGCCCGTTCAGCGGCCGTCCGCCTAAGCCCGGCTGGTCTCGGACCGCTGCGGGCGGGCCATCAGCGCATCGATCGCCCCGGCGATGGTGAGCCGGCCCGCCAGCACCGCATCGACCGCCGCACAAATGGGCATGTCCACGCCGCGCGCCGCCGCCATTTCCACCAGCACGCTGGCGGTATAGGCGCCTTCCGCCAGCTTGCCTTCGCCGGCGCGGCCCTCGCCCAGCGCGAAGCCGAGGGCGAAATTGCGTGACTGCGGGCCGGAGGCGGTGAGAATGAGATCTCCCAGCCCCGCGAGCCCCGTGAGCGTTTCCGCCTGCGCGCCGAACGCCCGGCCGAAGCGCACCAGTTCGGCAAAGCCCCGCGCGGTCAGCGCCGCGCCCGCGCTCGCGCCGAGCCTGCGCCCGGCGACGATGCCGGCGGCGATGGCAAGCACATTCTTGGCCGCCCCGCCAATCTCCACGCCCCGCACATCGGTGGAATGATAAAGCCGGAAGGTGGGGCCGCCCAGCGCCTCCGCCAGCTGTTCCGCCAAAGCCACGTCGGCGGCGGCGAGCGTCACGGCGGTGGGCAGTCCGGCCGCAACATCATGGGCGAAGCTCGGGCCGGAAAGCACCGCCGCGCGGCCGTGCGGCAAGGTGGCGGCAATCACCTCGCTCATAAAGGCGCCGGTGCCGCGCTCGATGCCCTTGGCGCAAGAAATAAGCGGCGTTCCCGCCGCGATTGACGGGCCGAGCTCCGCCAATACCCCCCGCAGGGCCTGCGCCGGCACCACCAGCAGCAGCGCGTCGCAGGGGATGAGATCGTCGCGCCGCGCGCTCGCATGCACGCCCGCCTCCAGGGGAATGCCCGGCAGGCCGCGCACATTCTCGCGCCGCGCCTCCATGTCCGCCGCCTGATCCGCATTGCGCGCGTAGAGCGTCACGCTGCGGCCGGCCCGCGCCGCCACATTGGCGAGCGCCGTGCCCCATGCGCCGGCCCCCACCACGCCGATGCGGGAAAAAGCGGTTGCCGCCTGCGCCATGTCTCTCAGGCCCCTCTCTCAGGCCTTGGCGCCGGCGGAGGCGGGATCGAGCGGCCAGCGGGCGCGCGGGCTGATGCTCAGAGGATCGGTGAGCCCGCGCGAGAGCCGCTCGGCCCCCGCCCAGGCGATCATGGCGCCGTTGTCGGTGCACAATTCCGGCGGCGGCACCGCCATGCGCGTGCCGAGATCCACCGCCGTGCGCTGGAGCGCCTCGCGGATCGCGGCATTCGCGCCGACCCCGCCGGCCACCACCAGCGCGGTCGGCCCGCAGCCGACGAGATCGCGGAACGCCCGCGCCCCGGCGCGCACCCGGTCGGCGATCAGATCCACCACCGCTGCCTGGAACGAGGCGCACAGATCATAGATGTCCTGGTCCGACAGGGGGGCGAGGCGGTCCGCCTCCAGGCGCACGGCGGTCTTGAGGCCCGACAGGGAGAAGTCCGGCTCGCGCCGGCCCAGCATCGGCCGGGGGAAGGCGAAGCGGTGGGCATCGCCGAGCAATGCCATCTGCTCCACCTGCGGCCCGCCGGGATAGGGCAGGCTCAGCATCTTCGCCACCTTGTCGAAGGCTTCGCCCACCGCGTCGTCCAAAGTGGTGCCAAGCCGGCGATAGCGCCCGACGTCCTCCACCGCCAGCAATTGGGTGTGCCCGCCGGACACCAGCAGCAGCAGATAGGGAAAGGCGACGCCGTCGGTGAGGCGCGCGGTGAGCGCGTGTGCCTCCAGATGGTTCACCGCCACCAGGGGGCGATGCGTGGAGAGCGCGATCGCCTTGGCCGTGGTGAGGCCGACGATGACGCCGCCGATCAGCCCCGGCCCCGCTGCGGCGGCGACGGCGGCGAGGTTGGCGAAGTTCAGCCCCGCCGCGCGCATCGCCTCCGCAATGACCACGTCGAGCACTTCCACATGGGCGCGGGCGGCGATTTCCGGCACCACGCCGCCATAGGGGGAATGCTCCTCGACCTGGGTGCGGATCACGTTCGAGAGCACATGGCCGGCTCCGGAAGGCGAGCGCGCCACCACGGCCGCCGAGGTTTCGTCGCACGTGGTCTCGATGCCGAGCACCAGCAGATCCGCCACTTTATCCTCCAGACCGGCGCCTGCGCCGGGGGTCGCGCGGCCTGCGCCGCCACGCCGCTCTATGCCATTGCGATTCCGGCTATCATTGTACGCGCCAATGACACAAGAGACGAACCCCTCCCCCATGTCCTCTTCCGAGTCCTCTTCCGCCGCGTCCCCGCTCCCCGTCCACGCGCCCCGCCTCGCCATCGGCACCCGCGGCAGCGCGCTGGCGCTGTGGCAGGCCCATGCCGTGCGCGACGCCTTGGCCTCGGCCCTCGCCCGCCCGGCGGACAGCATCGCCATCGAGATCATCCGCACCTCGGGCGATGCGATCCAGGATCGCGCGCTCTCCGAAGCCGGGGGCAAGGGGCTGTTCACCAAGGAGATCGAGGAAGCGCTGCTGGACGGGCGCATCGATCTCGCCGTGCATTCGGCCAAGGATGTCGCGACCTATCTGCCCGACGGCCTGCATTTAGCTGGCTATCTGCCCCGCGCCGACGTGCGCGACGCGCTGATCCTGCGCGAGGGCGCGAGCCTGTCCGACCTGCGTCCCGGTGCGGTGGTGGGCACCGCCTCGCTGCGGCGGGAGGCGCAATTGCGCCGCAAGCGGCCCGATCTGGAAGTGCAATTGCTGCGCGGCAATGTGCAGACGCGCCTGTCCAAGGTGCGCTCCGGCACGTTCGACGCCACCTTGCTGGCGCTCGCCGGCCTCACCCGGCTCGGGCTCGCCCATGAGGCGAGCGCGATCCTCGGCACCGATGATTTCCTGCCCGCCGTGGGCCAGGGCGCGGTCGCCATTGAGTGCCGGATCGCGGACGAGGCCACCAATGCCGCCATCGCGGCCATCACCTGCCGCGCCACCGGCATCGCGCTCGCCGCCGAGCGCGCCTTCCTCGCCGCATTGGACGGCTCCTGCCGCACGCCCATCGCCGCGCTCGCGACTGTGGATGGGGAACGCGTGCGCCTGCGCGGGCTGGTGCTCTCGCCGGACGGGCGCGACGCCGCCGAAGCGGATTCCAGCGCCCCCGCCGCCGACGCCGCGCGGCTCGGCGCCGACCTGGGCAAGGAGCTGCGCACCAGCGCACCCGCGCGCGCGCTCGGCCTGTAGAAGCTGCGCCGGCCTATGCGCCGACCGGGAGGGCAAACCAGGCGCGGCTCGGAACGATCCACAGGAACGGGATCGGCTTCCGCATGGACGCTTTACGCCCCCTCCCGCTATCGTTGGCCTGAAAGCCCGGTCCCGCCATGTCCCTCGCCGTCCCGTCCCAGCGCATCCTGCTGACCCGCCCGGAACCGGGCGCGGCGCGCACGCGGGCGCGGCTGGAGGCGCTCGGGCACACGGTGGTGAGCGATCCCATGCTGCGCTTCAAGGAGACCGGCGCGCCGTTGCCGCGCGGCCCGTTCTCCGCCCTCGCCTTCACCAGCGCGCATGGGGTGCGGGCGCTCGCCGCGCGGCCGCAGGCCAGCGCCCTGCGGGGCCTGCCGGTGTTCACCGTGGGCGCGCGCACCGGCGCGCAGGCACGGGCGGCGGGCTTTACCCATGTGATCGAGGCGGACGGAAACGTGCAGGCGCTCGCCGCCCTGCTGGCGGCGCGGCTCGCGCCGGGAGCCCGGATCCTCCATGCCGCCGGCGCCGATCGCGCGGGCGACCTCGCGGCCTTGCTCGGGCGGCACCATCTGGCGGTCGCGCTGTGCGTGCTCTATGCCATGGCCCCCGCGCAAACCCTTGCGGATGCAACGCGCACGGCGCTGCTTCTGGGCAATCTCGACACCGCCTTGCATTATTCGGCGCGCAGCGCCCAAACCCTGCTTCATTGCGTCGCTACGGACGGCGTTAAGGAACTCTTACGGGCTTTGCGGCACTTGTGCTTGTCGCCGGCCATCGCCGCGCCGCTGGCCGCCGCCGGCTGTGCGGTCGAGATCGCCGAGGCGGCCGAAGAGGACGCGCTGCTGACTTTGCTGTAAGGCAGAGGCAAGCTGCCGCCCGAACCGGCCGGACATTCGTCACCGGCCTGCCGGTAACCAAGAATACGAGGAGGCCCATGGCGCACGACGATCCGACCCGCGAGGATACGGCCCGTCCGAAGGACCCGGCCGCCGCCTCCCTGGCTGCGGGACAAACGTCCCATGGCGTGGAGCCGAACGATGCAAGCGGCGCCGCCGCTGCGCCCAACGTGCTCGATGCCCCGGTCGGTCCGCAGGCGACGCCGCCCGCGCATGAGCCCCAGGATGTGCCGCGTGCCGCCCCCGATGGTGCCGTGGACGACCCTCTGCCCCCCGCTCCGCCCATCGAGCCCCAGGAGGAAACCGGCGCCGACGCGCCGGCCAGCGCGGCAACCGGCGCGGCGTCCAAGGCCGCGGACGACGCCGCTTTCGAAGCCGCCCAGCCGATTCTCATCCCTCCTCCCGCCCCGGCGGCGCGCGGGGCCTCGCCCTGGCTTGCGCTGCTGCTGGGCACTTTGGGCGGCGCCGTGGTCGCGGCCCTGGTGGTGTATGGCCTGTCTTCGCGGCTTGGAACGGTCAGCGTCAGCGACGAAATCCAGCCCGTGGCCGCCCGCGTCGCGGCCCTGGAGGCGCGCGGTGCCGCCGATCCGCGTGCGCTCGCCGCCTTGACCCAGCGGGTCGACAAGATCGAGGCCACCGCCGCGCAGCAGCCCTCCCCGGAGCAGGAGCGCGCGTTGTTCGCGCAGGCCCAGGCCGATATCACCGCCCTGCGCCAGGGGCAGCAGGGGCTTCAGGGTTCGGTGAAGGATGCGGCCACCGCCGCCGCCGGCGCCAGCCAGCAGGTGACCGCCCTCACCGCTCGGGTCGATCAGTCGGTCGCGGCTTCCACATCCACCAGCCGCGCCGCCGCCGCCATCGCGGTATTGGCGGTGCTGAACGACGCCATCCGGTCCGGCCGCCCGTTCGCGGCGGAGCTGGATGCCGCCCGCGCCGTGCTCGGCGCCACGGCGGCCCCGCTTGATCCGTTCGCGTCGCTCGCGAGCGTCGGCTTCTCCTCCCCCGCCAAGCTCGCGAGCCGGCTGCAGCAGGCGGGAACCGAGGCTGCGGCCGCGCCGGCCGAAGCGACATCGACCGCCGGCAGCGTGGTGAACCGCCTTCTCTCCAGTGCGGAAAGCCTGGTGAAGGTGCGCCCGGCCGAAACCGCGCCCACGCCCGAGGTCCAGGCGACGCTCGACCAGGCGCTCGCCGCTTTGCGCGCCGGGGATTTCGACACCGCACTCACGCGGCTCAACGCCCTGCCCCAGGGCACGAAGGACAAGCTCAAGTCCCTGATCGCTGAGATCGAGCAGCGCCGGAACGCAGCCAATGCGGTCGGTGCGCTCTATCTCCAGGCCCTCGCCGCCATTTCCGGGAAAGTGCCGTGATCCGTCTCGTCATCCTCCTCGTTCTGCTCGCCGCCGTTGCGTTCGGCGCCTCCTGGCTCGCCGACCGGCCGGGCGAGATCACCATGGTCTGGCAAGGCTGGCGCATCGAGACCAGCGTGCCGGTGGCGCTCGCCGCCCTCGCGCTGTTCAGCGGCGTGCTGCTTCTGGTCTGGCGGCTGATCTCGCTGCTGCTGTCCTCGCCGCGCCTCATCGCCCGCTTCTCGCGCCGCCGGCGCCGGGAAAAGGGCTGGGCCGCGGTGTCGCGCGGCCTGCTCGCCATCGGCGCGGGCAATGGCACGGAAGCAAAGAAAGCCAGCCAAGACGCCGCCCGCCTGCTGCCGCACGAGCCGCTCACCCATCTTCTGGCGGCCCAGACCGCCCAGTTCGAGGGTGACCCGGAACTGGCGCGGGCGAGCTTCCGCCTGATGCTGGAATCCCCCGACACCCGCCTGCTGGCCTTGCGCGGTCTGCACATGGAAGCGCGCCGCGCCGGCGATCTTTCCGCCGCACGCCTGCTGGCGGAACAGGCGGCCGAGCAGGCCCCGGCGCTCGCCTGGGCGGCCGATGCCGTGATCGAGGCGCGCTGCGCGGAAGGCGATTATCCCGGCGCCCGCGCGGTGCTGGAAAAGCAGATGGCGGCGAAGGGCATCGACAAGGTGCAGCACCGCCGCCGCCGCGCCATCCTGCTCGCCGCCGAAGCGATGGCGGTGGAAATCTCCGACCCGCCGGTGGCCAAGGAACGCGCGCTCGAAGCCGTGCGCCTCGCCCCGACCTTGGTGCCCGCCGCCGCCGTCGCCGGCCGGCTGCTGGGATCGGGCGGGGAATTGAAGAAGGCGCTCAAGATCGTCGAGGCCGCCTATGCCACGACGCCCCATCCCGAACTGGCCGAAGTCGCCGCCCATCTGCGGCCCGGCGATGCCGCGCTCGACCGGCTGAAGCGCATCCGCCTGCTCGCGGCCAAGGCGCCGGCTCATCCGGAAAGCGCCATCGCGCTCGCCCATGCCTGCATCGACGCGCTGGAATTCGGCGAGGCGCGCGCCGTGCTCCAGCCGCTCGCGGCCGCGCCGACCCAGCGCATCTGCCTGCTGATGGCGGAGCTGGAAGCAAGCGAGCACGGCGATATCGGCAAGGCGCGCGAGTGGGCCGCCCGCGCGGTCCGCGCCGCGCGCGACCCTGCCTGGATCGCCGACGGCGTGGTGTCCGAGCAATGGGCCCCGCTCTCGCCGGTCACCGGCAAGCTCGACGCCTATGTGTGGGCCGTGCCGCCGGGGGTTGCCGCGACCCCGATCCTGGAACACGAGGCGGAACGCGTGCGCGCGGCCATCGCCGCCATCCCGCCCAAGCCCGTGGCCGCGCCCGAGGCGCCTGCGGCCGAGAGCAATGGTGCTGCGGCCGAGCCCGCGACCAACGGCACTCCCGCGCCGGCCCATGCGCCCGAGCCGGCCAAGAGCGAAGCTGCGAAGGTGGAAACACCCAAGGCGCCGCCCCTCGTCGCCCTGCCGCCGCTGCCGGACGACCCCGGCCCCGAGCAGCTCGACGACGACGAGGCACTCGCGCCCCGCTCACGTCCCGGCGGCGTGTGAGCCGGCGGGGGTGGGACGCGATCCTTATCCCCGCCGCATCGTCTGTCTCACCGAGGAGACGGTGGAGACGCTCTATCTGCTGGGCGAGGATCATCGCATCGTCGGCGTCTCCGGCTATGCGGTGCGCCCGCCCCGCGTGCGCAAGGAAAAGCCCCGCGTTTCCGCCTTCGTCTCGGCGGACCTGCCGAAGATCCTGGCGCTCGCGCCGGACCTGGTGCTGGCCTTTTCCGACCTGCAGGCGGACATCGTCGCCGATCTCGCCCGCGCCGGGCTGGACGTGCATGTGTTCAACCAGCGCACCATCGACGGCATCTTCGCCATGATCGCGACCCTCGCCGCCCTTGTGGGCGCGGCCGAAAAAGGAGCCGCGCTCATCGCCGATCTGGACGCGCGGCTGGAGGCGGCCAAGGCCCGCGCCGCCGCACGCGCCGTGCATCCCCGCGTCTATTTCGAGGAATGGGACGCGCCGATGATCTGCGGCATCGGCTGGGTGTCGCAATTGGTGGAAATCGCCGGCGGCATCGACATCTTCGCCGATCGCGCCCATGGCCGCGCCGCCCGCGAGCGGTTCGTGAGCGCGGAGGAAGTGATCGCGCGGGCGCCCGACATGGTCATCGGCTCCTGGTGCGGCAAGAAGTTCAATCCCGCCCGCTTCGCCGCCCGGCCGGGCTTTTCCGCGCTGCCCGCCGTGCGCGCGGGGCGGCTGCACGAGATCAAATCGAGCCTCATCCTGCAGCCCGGCCCGGCAGCGCTGACCGACGGGCTGGAGGCTCTGCAGGCGCTGTTCGATGGTTTTGAAAGCGAGCGGCCCCGCGCGGTCTGAGGGCGCCCCAGGGGAAGCACTCAGGCGCCCCGGAACCGCCGCGCCGGCGCCGCGCGATCCGGGCGCGGAAGGGACAAATGCGGCGCGCGCCTTGTGGCCCTCGAATGCCGGTGCTATGCGGCGCGGATGACCGCAACGCCGCAGACCCATATCCGCAACTTCTCCATCGTCGCCCATATCGACCATGGAAAGTCCACGCTCGCCGACCGCCTGATCCAGCTGACCGGCGGCCTGAGCGAACGCGAGATGACCGAGCAGGTGCTCGACAATATGGATATCGAGCGCGAGCGCGGCATCACCATCAAGGCGCAGACCGTGCGCCTCTCCTACAAGGCGAAGGATGGGGAAACCTATATTCTCAACCTCATCGACACCCCCGGCCACGTGGACTTCGCCTATGAGGTGAACCGCTCGCTCGCCGCCGTGGAAGGCTCGCTGCTGGTGGTGGACGCCTCCCAGGGGGTCGAGGCGCAGACGCTGGCCAACGTCTATCAGGCCATCGACAACAATCACGACATCGTCCCGGTGCTCAACAAGATCGATCTGCCCGCCGCCGAGCCGGAAAAGGTGAAGGCGCAGATCGAGGACGTGATCGGCATCGACGCCTCCCAGGCCATCGGCATTTCGGCCAAGACCGGGCTCAATATCGACCAGGTGCTGGAAGCCATCGTCACCCGCCTGCCCCCGCCGGTCGGCGACCGCGACGCGCCGCTCAAGGCGCTGCTGGTGGACTCTTGGTACGACACCTATCTCGGCGTCGTGGTGCTGGTGCGCGTGGTCGACGGCGTGGTGAAGAAGGGCCAGCGCATCAAGATGATGCGTACCGGCGCCGCCTATGACATGGACCGCGTCGGCGTGTTCACCCCGAAAATGGTGGCCATGGAGAGCCTCGGCCCCGGCGAGATCGGCTTTCTCACGGGCTCCATCAAGGAAGTCGCGGAAACCCGCGTCGGCGACACCATCACCGATGAGAAGCGCCCCTGCGCCGAGCCGCTGCCCGGCTTCAAGCCGGCCCAGCCGGTGGTGTTCTGCGGCCTGTTTCCGGTGGATGCGGCGGATTTCGAGGATCTGCGCGCCGCCATGGGCAAGCTGCGCCTCAACGACGCCAGCTTCTCGTTCGAGATGGAGACTTCGGCGGCGCTCGGCTTCGGCTTCCGCTGCGGGTTTCTGGGCCTGCTGCACCTGGAGATCATCCAGGAGCGGCTGGAGCGCGAGTTCAACCTCGACCTGATCGCGACCGCCCCCTCCGTCATCTACGAGATGGAGATGAGCGACGGCACCACCATCGACCTGCACAACCCGGCCGACATGCCGGACGTGGTGAAGATCAAGGAAATCCGCGAGCCCTGGATCCGCGCCACCATCCTCACGCCGGACGATTATCTCGGCAGCGTGCTCAAGCTCTGCCAGGACCGGCGCGGCAACCAGATCGAGCTGACCTATGTGGGCGCGCGCGCCATGGTCACCTACGATCTGCCGCTGAACGAAGTGGTGTTCGATTTCTACGACCGGCTGAAGTCCATCTCGAAGGGCTATGCCTCGTTCGACTACAACATCACCGATTATCGCGAGGGCGACCTCGTGAAGATGTCGATCCTGGTGAATGGCGAGCCGGTGGACGCCCTCTCCATGCTGGTCCATCGCACCCGCGCCGACCATCGCGGCCGCGCCATGTGCGAGAAGCTGAAGGACCTGATCCCGCAGCATCTGTTCAACATCCCGATCCAGGCCGCCATCGGCGCCAAGGTGATCGCGCGCGAGACCATCAAGGCGCTGCGCAAGGACGTGACCGCCAAATGCTATGGCGGCGACATTTCCAGAAAGCGCAAGCTGTTGGACAAGCAGAAGGAAGGCAAGAAGAAGATGCGCCAGTTCGGGCGCGTCGAGATTCCCCAGGAAGCCTTCATCGCCGCCCTGAAGATGGACGACTGACGCCCGGCCCAACCGGCCGCGCACGCACTGCAGCATGCACCGATTGCGCTGCAGCATATGCGGGAAAAGATTTTGACCACAAGGCGTTGACCCGACGCACAGGTGTCATGCGCGGCTGCTACCAGCGCCGGGTCGTCGAGACGGCTGGCAGTCGGGGCGCTGCTGGAACGGGTCGCGTCTGCCCGTGCATCACGGATCTCGGGCAGACGGCGATTCGTCCCTCGCCCCAACCTGCGCCGCGCCCCGGCTGCGCTCGGACGGTTCCGCGAGGAACCGGCTGATGCTCTTTCCACGCACAGGATCGAGGTGCGTCATGGCCCGCCCGCACACGGAAGGTCACCTCATCGACCGCATCGGCTGGCTGCGCGCCGCCGTGCTCGGCGCCAATGACGGCATCGTCTCCACCGCCAGCCTGATCGTCGGCGTCGCGTCCGCCTCGGCCACCCATTCGGACATTCTGGTCGCCGGCGTGGCCGGGCTGGTCGCGGGCGCCATGTCCATGGCGGCGGGTGAATATGTCTCGGTCAGCTCCCAATCGGACACGGAAAAGGCCGACCTCGCGCGCGAGACGGCGGAACTCAAGGCCGATCCGGCCGCCGAGCGCCGCGAACTCGCCGCCATCTATATCAATCGCGGGCTGGAGCCGGCTTTGGCCCATCAGGTGGCCGACCAATTGATGGCGCACGATCCGCTGGAAGCCCATGCGCGCGACGAACTGGGGATCTCCGAGTTCACCACCGCCCGGCCGATCCAAGCCGCGCTCACCTCCGCCGCCTCGTTCGCGGTCGGGGCCATCCTGCCCCTGCTGATGGCGGCGGTGACACCGTCCGCGCTTCAGGTGCCGGTGGTGGCCGGCGCTTCGCTGGTGTTCCTCGCCGTGCTCGGCGCCATCGCGGCGAAAGCCGGCGGCGCCGAAGTGATGCGCGCCACGGCCCGCGTCACCTTCTGGGGCGCCATCGCCATGGCCGCCACCGCCGGCATCGGCGCCATCTTCGGCACCGTGGTCTGAGGCAAAGGCGGCGGGAGGTTGCCCCCCCCGCGGTCAGGGCATCAGGCGGCGGGCAAGCACGAACAGCACGCCCGCCGTCACCAGCGAGGGCAAGGTCGCGCCGAGATCCGGCAGCAGGGCCGTCACCGCATGGAAGGTGACGATGCCGATGCCCCAGGCCAGGATGCCGGCGATGTTCCAGCCGCCGGAGAACCAATAGGCGCCGCGCACGCGGGTGATCTCCTCGGCCTCGATGCGGCGCTTGCGCACGATGAAATGGTCCGCCAGCACCACGCCGAACAGCGGTGCGAACACCGAGCCGATCAGCAGCAGGAACCCTTCGTACTGCGCGAGCGGCACCAGCAGCGCGATCAGCGTGCACAGCGCGCCGAAGCCGAGCGCGAGATGCGGCACCGCGAGCGGCACCAAGGTGCCGGTGGAGACCGCTGCGGAATGGATGTCGGCGAACGCGTTGTCGGTCTCGTCCAGCAGGATCAGGAGCAGCGCGAAGCCGCCGCCGGCGGTGGCGAGCGCCACCACGATGGTGCCCTCCCCGCCCGACGCCAGGGCATAAGCCGCGCCGAGGCCGTAGAACCAGATGTTGGCGACCAGATAGCCGAGCGCGCTGCCCCGGAAGATGCTGCCGGAGGACTTGCCGAAGCGGGTATAATCGGAAATCAGCGGCAGCCAGGACAGCGGCATGGCCACTACGAGGTCGATGGCGCCGCCCAAGCTCATCTCGCCGGTGCCGGGCTTGGCAAACAGCGCGGCGAGATCGTAATTGGCCATGAGCCGCCAGGTGAGCCACACCGCCGCGCCCAGCAGCAGGTACAGCCCCCAGGCGCGCAGGAAGCGCCGCACGAAGGACACCGGCCCCATCACCGCGATGGTCGTGGCGAGCACGCCGAACAGCAGCGTCCACACGCCCGGCAGCGAGAAGCCGAACGCCTGTTTGGACAAGGCTTCCGCCGCCTCGCCCATGATGATGATCTCGAACGCGCCCCACCCCACCAATTGCACCATGTTGATGAGCGTCGGCAGGATCGCGCCACGCAGGCCGAGCGTGGGCCGCAGGCTCGCCATGGCCGAGAGCCCGGAATCGGCGCCGATCACGCCCACGGCGGCCAGCAGCACCACGCCCAGCACGGTGCCGGCGACGATCGCGACAAAGGCCGTGCCGAGGCTGAGCGCCGGAACCAGCAGTGCACCCGCCTGGAGCACCAGCAGGCCGATGCCGAGGCTGAACCAGAGGGCGAAGGCATCCGACCCGGAGAACACCCGCCGGTGGGCGGGCACGGGAGTCAGGGGATCATAGGTGGTCGCGGCGCGTTCCATCGTGTCACTCAAGGTGCTGGCGCGGACGGCCCGTTCCGAGCGCGGCGCGAGGAGTGGCCGCGGCGCCTGAGGCTGTGCGGAGTCCGGACCCATCTAAAGCGGGTTTCCCGCCGAGGGAAGCGGGGATCCGCCGTATTGCAAGTTTGCGCCGCGCTTTTCGCGGCCCGCGCGCAGAAAGGTCAGAAGAGCTCTAATCCAGGTCAAGGTGAACCGGCAGCATCTCCAATTGCTCCCGCAATTCACGCGCCGTCGCCATCATGAGGCGCATGCGCCTCTTCTGCATGCGGGCGACATCGGTTTCACGCACCTGGCTCTGTTCCAGAATGACGAAAAACTCGTGCCCTACGGTGGGGAAGGTATGCTTGATGCGGAAATCGAGCGCGCCAAGGGCGTGCAGTTCCTCGATGATCAGCACGAAGCTGCTGGGCGTGAAGCACCAGGCGTGGCAGTCCACATAGTCCTCGTTCTCGAGGTCGCTTTGCGGGCGGAACACCGTGTAGGATTGCCAGATCGGGCACCCCGAGAAGCTCGGCGTGCCGAGCGGTCCGGGGGCCCACGCCACCTGCCCGTCGCTGTTGATCACCGAGGTCTCGTACTCGAACCGGGTGGTGCGGCTGTGCTTGGTGAGCCCGAGCCGATTGGCCTCCAGCCAGCCCGCCGTGGTGCTGAGCGGACGGAAGAAATCGAAGCACCAGCGTTTGTCGGGCACGGCGAGCGCAACCACCGCGCCCGGCTTCAGCAGGGCGGCGAGGGAGCGCAGGAACGCGATCGGATCGGGAATGTGTTCGATCACGTGGCTGGCGATGCAGGCATCGAACGCCCCGTGATAGACCTTGGGAACGGCCTCCACCATCGGTCCGCCCCGCCAGACGAAATCGACACGCTCGATGCGCGAGACATCCACGTCCACATGGTTGCGGTATTTCTGCCGCAACTCGTCTTCGCTGGCGTGATCGATGGAATAGACGTTCCACCCCTCGGCCCGGCTGCATATGGGGCGGAACAACGGCCCGATCTCGAGCACGCGCATGCTCTTGTCGATGCCGTGGAGCAGCTTTTCGGAACGATCCATCTGGCCCTCTGGGGCGCCGCGCGCTCGCCCCGGAAGTGCCGGTCGCCGCGGCGCGGCGCGACAGTTCAATAGCTCATATGACGGGCAGCGGCCAAAACCGCCACCCGGACATGCCCGCTCAGCTGCAGCGCACGTAGACCATGGTGCCGTAGCGCTTGGAGACTTCCGGGTCCACCCATTTGAGCACCAGCACCTGGCCGTCCCAGCGCAGCACCTGGCGGTCGCGCTGGCCGCCGGCGGGATCCTCGGGCGGTCCGATGAAGGTGGGGCCGCCGGCCGCCTTGGACACCAGCTCGGTGAGCTTGTTGTCGTCGGCCAGATACATCATCACGCCGCCATTGGGGCCGGCGGTGATGACATAGGGATTGCTGCATTGCGCGCGCGCCTGGGTCTCGGTGCGGGCGGCGTCCTCGGGCCGATGGTACGCGGCGAGGCCGTAGCGGCCCACCAGGCTCGAGGCGGGAATCGGGCTGGTGTATTGCGGCGCCGCCGGCGGGGGCGGTTCGCTCGGGCCGGTCGCGCAGGCGCCGAGACCGAGGCCTCCGATGACGGCCGCGACCATCCCGAGGCGATAGAAAGAGATGCTGGAACGGCGAACAGGACCGGTGTCGCAGGCATCCCCGGCGACGGACCGAACTGCGGACTGAGACATTCACACACTCCGAGGCGAGAGCTTACTCGAATACGGCAACCCGCATGCGGCACCGCGCCCGTCGGGGAAACGGGGCAAGACGCAACCATAAAGCCTGTTCGGCGCGGCGTCGATGCTTGGTCCGACACACAAATTCGCGTTCGCGCCGCCCCGACACGCTGCGGATATCACTTTATGCGGCGATCTCTTACACATTGGTAAGCTCGCCTGCCTTGACGCGCGGGCGGCGGCTCCTTATCTCGGGCCGGGACTGGCACTCCCATCGCGCGAGTGCCAAAGACCGCGAGCCCCCGGCTCGCTCCAATACCAAGAGGATCATGCCCATGTCCTTCCGCCCTTTGCATGACCGCGTGGTCGTGAAGCGCATCGAAGCCGAGCAGAAGACCGCCGGCGGAATCATCATCCCCGATACCGCCAAGGAAAAGCCCCAGGAGGGCGAAGTCGTGGCCGTGGGCCCCGGCGCCCGTGACGAAAGCGGCAAGGTCGTCGCGCTCGACGTGAAGGCGGGCGACCGCGTTCTGTTCGGCAAATGGTCCGGCACCGAAGTGAAGGTGGACGGCCAGGACCTGCTCATCATGAAGGAAAGCGACATCCTCGGCGTCATCGCCTGAAGGTTCGCCCTTTCGCTTCCACAAGATTAGCTATTCAGGAGACGGCACATGGCTGCCAAAGACGTAAAATTTTCCGGCGATGCCCGCGAGAAGATGCTGCGCGGCGTTGATATCCTCGCCAATGCAGTGAAGGTGACGCTCGGCCCCAAGGGCCGCAACGTCGTGATCGAGAAGAGCTTCGGCGCCCCCCGCATCACCAAGGACGGCGTGACCGTCGCCAAGGAAATCGAACTGGAAGACAAGTTCGAGAACCTCGGCGCCCAGCTGGTGCGCGAAGTCGCCTCCAAGACCAATGACCTGGCCGGCGACGGCACCACCACCGCCACCGTGCTCGCCCAGGCGATCGTGAAGGAAGGCGCCAAGTCGGTCGCCGCCGGCATGAACCCGATGGATCTGAAGCGCGGCATCGACCTCGCGGTCGCCGCCGCCATCGACGACATCAAGGGCCGCGCCAAGAAGGTGTCGTCCTCCGCCGAAGTCGCGCAGGTCGGCACCATTTCCGCCAATGGCGACTCCTCCATCGGCGAGATGATCGCCGGCGCCATGCAGCGCGTGGGCAATGAAGGCGTCATCACGGTTGAAGAAGCCAAGACCGCCGAGACCGAGCTCGAAGTCGTCGAAGGCATGCAGTTCGACCGCGGCTATCTCTCTCCCTATTTCGTCACCAATGCGGAGAAGATGATCGCCGACCTCGAAGACCCCTACATCCTGATCTTCGAGAAGAAGCTCTCCGGTCTGCAGCCGATCCTGCCCGTGCTCGAAGCCGTCGTTCAGTCCGGCAAGCCGCTGGTGATCGTGGCCGAGGACGTGGAAGGCGAGGCGCTCGCCACCCTGGTGGTGAACAAGCTGCGCGGCGGCCTCAAGGTCGCGGCCGTGAAGGCCCCCGGCTTCGGCGATCGCCGCAAGGCCATGCTGGAGGATATCGCCATCCTCACCGGCGGCCAGGTGATCTCGGAAGACCTCGGCATCAAGCTTGAGAACGTGACGCTGGCCCAGCTCGGCCGCGCCAAGAAGGTCATCCTCGAGAAGGAAAAGACCACGATCGTGGACGGCATCGGCGAGAAGGCCGATATCGAAGCCCGCGTCAACCAGATCAAGGCGCAGATCGAGGAGACCACCTCGGACTACGACCGCGAGAAGCTCCAGGAGCGTCTGGCCAAGCTGGCGGGCGGCGTCGCGGTCATCCGCGTCGGCGGCTCCACGGAAGTGGAAGTGAAGGAGAAGAAGGACCGCGTCGACGACGCCCTGAACGCCACCCGCGCTGCGGTGGAAGAAGGCATCGTTCCCGGCGGCGGCATCGCCCTCCTGCGCGCCAAGAAGGCCGTCGAGGCGCTGACCTCCGACAATTCCGACATCACCGCCGGCATCAAGATCGTGCTGCGCGCGCTTGAAGCCCCGATCCGCCAGATCGCCGAGAATTCCGGCGTGGAAGGCTCGATCGTGGTCGGCAAGGTGCTGGAGTCCAACGACGCCAACTTCGGCTTCAATGCCCAGTCGGAAGAATATGTGGACATGATCCAGGCCGGTATCGTCGATCCCGCGAAGGTCGTGCGCACCGCCCTGCAGGACGCGGCCTCCATCGCCGCCCTGATCGTCACCACCGAAGCCCTCATCGCCGAGCTGCCCAAGAAGGACAGCGGCATGCCCGCCATGCCCGGCGGCGGCATGGGTGGCATGGGCGGCATGGACTTCTGAGGAAGTCCAGCCGACCAAAACGTTGAGGTGGGAAGCCGGCAACGCCGGCTTCCGGGCGGCATGGACTTCTGAGGACGTCCAGCCGACCAAATTTAAGGGAAAAGGGCGTGGCGCAGGCCGCGCCCTTTTTCTTTGGGCGGCACCGGTGCGCGCTCCCCGTCTGCCCCTCCTCCTGGCCGGCCCCTCCCCAGCCCTCCCCCGCAATCGGGAGAGGGGGCGGGCTTGCTTTCGCGTCGGCGCTGGCCCGCCAGGTCCCAGATCCCCGCTTCATTTCCACGCGCCTCCCCGATTCCCTCTCCCGCTTGCGGGGGAGGGTTAGGGAGGGGGAAGCTGAGCTGGGGAAGGAAGAAAGTCGAAGAAAGCGGAAAGGAAAAAACGCCCCGCGCCGCTCAATACCCGATCGTGAAGCGCGCCCGCACGTGGTGCGGATGCTCAATCTCATCCACCAGCGCCACGGCAAAATCCTCATAGCTGATGAAGCTGCGGCCGGAGGCCGACGTCAAAAGCGTATCCGTTCCCAGGCGGAAGACACCGGTGCGCTCACCCGGCACGAAGTCCGCCGAGGGGGAGAGGAAGGTCCAGTCCAGCGCATCCTCGCCCTTCAGCAGGCCCAGGAAGGCGCCGCCGGCCTTGGCCTCGGCGAGATAGATCGCTGGGAATTCGGGAATGTCATAGAGGGCAACGCCCGGCGCGACTTCCAGGCTGCCGGCGCCACCCACCACCAGATAGCGCCGCACACCCGCGGCCTTCACCGCCGCGATCAGGGCAGCCGCGTCGACATCGGTGAAATGGATCGAACTGACCACCGCATCGTGCCCCGCCAACAGCGGCGCCAGGGCCTCGGGACGGCGCGCATCACCCGCGACAGCGGTCACGCCCGGCGCGGCGGGAATGCGGGAGGGGTCCCGCGCGATGGCCGTGACCTGATGGCCCCGCGCGGCCAGTTCGTGAAGGATGCGCGAACCCACGGCGCCCGAGGCGCCCACCAAAGCGATTTTCATCTTCAAGTCTCCTTTGCCCGGCGAAACCGGGTATCCAATGGAAACTAGATGCGATAAATGCATCCAAGGCGAAAGAAGGCACTTTGGGGTCATCAGGTTTCCCCGGTGAAACCCTGCGCGAGGGACCATGCTGCACGATCATGTCGAGGGAAATCCGTTTCAGGCCGACTGCCCCACGCGCCGCATCCTCGATCGCATCGCCGACAAATGGACGGTGCTCGTCCTCAGCATCGTCGCCGCGCGGCCGACCCGCTTCAACGCCTTGCGCCGGCAGGTGGAAGGGCTCTCGCAGAAAGTGCTGTCGCAGACCCTGAAGAGCCTGGAGCGCGACGGCCTCGTCACCCGCAACGCCTTCGCCACCGTTCCGGTGACGGTGGAATATGCCATCACCCCGCTCGGCGCCTCGCTGGCGGAAACCCTCGCGCCGCTCGCCCGCTGGGCGACCGCCCATATGGACGAGATCGCCAGTGCCCAGGCCGCGTTCGATCAGCGCGGCGCGGCACCGGGCGACGCCGCCTGAGCGCGCGCCTCACTGGCCTTGCCGCGGCCGGTAGCCCACATAGCCGCCGTCGGCGTCGTAGAGATAATCGAAGCCGTTGAGGAAGCGCAGGCTGGTGTTGACGAACGTGCGCTCGCCCCGCTGCACCAGAACCACGCCCAGCGGCGCAAGCGGGTTCTCAACATCCCCGACCGCGAAGCTATAGGCCGCCCCGGTGCCGTCCGTGCCGAGCTTCACCGAAAGCGTGGCGCCGGCGGGCAGGCCGGGCTTTCCCCGCGCGTCGCGCGTCACCTGCCCCTGCTGCTGGGCCGGCGGCAAGGTGACGTACATGACGGAAACGCCGGTATCCACCAGCGCCGTGCCGCACGCCTGCGGCATGCGCCCGTTCAGCGACAGGCAGGCCGGCGCCGCCGCCCAATCGGCGAATTCCGTGCTGCGGGCAAGCTTGGTGAAGGCGAAGCCGGCGGCGCTCTCGCCCGTCAGGCCCACCTGCACGCCGCGCTTGGTCACCACATAGCCGCGCCGGATCGCGCCGGGCTTTGCGGCGTCCCCCATGCCCTCGACGGTGAGAAACGGGTTGCGGTCCGGCGTGCTCTGCGCCTGATGGTCGCCCTGCCGGGCAAAGCCGACGCCCAGCATGGCGATGCCGCCCGGATTCTGGCGCGGCCGGCACTTGCGGGCGTGCTTGAGGCATTCCACGCGCGTCACCGCGAGCACGGCGATGGGGCGGGTCGTCACCTGCGCGCCCTGCGTTCCGCTGATCTGGACCGGCGTCACGACCCAGGTGCCGCTCATGATGCGGCCCGAGCTGGTATAGGTCAGCTGCCCCGGCCCGAGGCTGGGCAGGCTGGCGAGGTTGGGAATGGCCCGCGCCGCCACCACGATGCCGGTGGACCCGGTATCCATCACCGCCCGCACCGTCCGTCCGCCGAACGAGAGGCCGAGGGACGGCGGCCGTGTCATCGGCGCGCCGGAGAGCGGCGCGTCCAGGTAGGGCAGGAAGGTCGCGGTCCTGTAGGCGGCAAGGTCAGGCGCGTCGGCGGCATGCGCCCCGGCCGGCACCGCCAGCGCTGCCAGCAACGCGAGCAGGCGCAGGCTGCGCCTTTTGCGGGGGCAGGCCACGGGCGTTGGCGAAAAAGACTGGCGGAACCGCATCGGCGAAGCTCCCTCGCACGCTCCAAGGCTACCCCGGCCGGTCCGCGGGCACGAGCGCCCAGCCGACCGGCAGAACACGATTTTCCCCACGGCAGCGCTTGCCTCGAACGCAGACTTGCCTCTTCCTGCGAGCACGATCAAGGCTTTGGAGCAAACACATGCGGACGGAAATCACCGGCTCGACCCTCCCCGTTCTCCAGGTCACCCTTTCCGCGGGCGAAACCCTGATCGCCGAAACCGATCGCTTGTCCTGGATGACCTCAAACGTCGCCCTGCACACCACCACCGCCACCGGCGGGTCGTCGGGCCTGTTCGGCGCGATCGGGCGGGCGATCTCGGGCGGCGGCCTGTTCATGACCGAGTTCACCGCGCAGGGCGGCGACGCGCTGGTGGCCTTCGCAGCAACCGTTCCGGGAAATATCGTCGAGATCCACGTCGCGCCCGGGCGTGGCTTCCTGATCCACCGCCACGGCTTCCTGGCGGGGGCGCAGGGGCTGGAACTCGCCATGGGGTTCCAGCAATCGCTCGGCGCCGGGATCTTCGGCGGCGACGGCTTCATCCTCCAGCGCCTGACCGGAACCGGGGCGGCATTCGTGGAGCTGGGCGGCGAGATCGTCGCCTACACGCTGGAAGCGGGCCAGCAATTGCTGGTGCATCCCGGCCATGTGGGCATGTTCGAGGAAGGCGTCGGCTTCGAGATCACCACCATCCGCGGCGTGCGCAACATGCTGTTCGGCGGCGACGGGCTGTTCCTGGCCGAGCTGACGGGGCCGGGGAAGGTGTGGCTGCAATCGCTCACGCCTTCCAAACTTGCGCACGTGCTCCAGCCCTATCTGCCGAGCGGCGAGCGGCGGTGAAATCCGGGCGGCGGGCGGTATCGCGCCGCGCCCCTCAACCGTGCATCAGCGCCGTGACGTGGGCGGCGGCGGAGGTGGCGAGGCCTTCCAGGTCGTAGCCGCCCTCCAGCACCGAGACCAGGCGGCCGCCGGCGCGCTTGTCGGCGATCTCCATCAGGCGCTTGGTGATCCAGGCGAAGTCCGTGTCCACGAGACGCAGCGAGGCCAGCGGGTCACGCACGTGGGCGTCGAAGCCGGCGGAGATCAAGATCAGCTCGGGGGCGAAATTGTTAAGCCGCGGCAGGATGCGCGTCTCCATGGCTTCCTTGAACTTCACCCCGTCGTCGCCGGAGCGCAGCGGCGCGTTGACGATGGTGTTGGCGGCTCCGGTCTCGCTCACCGCGCCGGAGCCGGGATAAAGCGGCATCTCGTGGGTGGAGCAATACATCACGCTGTCGTCGCCCCAGAAGATCTCCTGCGAACCGTTGCCGTGGTGCACGTCGAAATCGACAATGGCGACGCGCTTCAAGCCGTATTTGGCCTGGGCATGGCGCGCGGCGATGGCCACCTGGTTCAGCAGGCAGAAACCCATGGGCCGGCGCGTCTCGCAATGGTGGCCGGGCGGGCGCATGGCGACGAAGGCGTTATCCACCTTGCGGTCCATCACTTCGTCCACCGCATAGCAGGCCCCGCCGACCGCGCGCAGCACCGCTTCCCAGCTGCCCGGCGCCATCACGGTGTCGGAATCGATGCGCACCAGCCCGCTCTCGGGCGAGGCGGCGGCGAGACCGTCCACGAAATCCTCGGGATGCACGCGGATGATGTCCTCGCGCTCGCCGCGGGGTGCGAGCTCGCGCAGCAAGGTGGAGAATTTTTCCTGCTCGAAGATGCGGTCCAGGACTTTCAGGCGGTCCACGCGTTCAGGGTGCCCGGGAGGCGTGACATGGTCGAGGCCGGCGGGGTGCGTGATGAGCAGCGTGGACATTTGGCGTCAGGTCCAAGATTTGTTTCTTCCCTGACATACCATATCCACCGAACCACGGAACGATTTTGAGACGGCTCAAAGGTTGCGTTCAGGGCCTGCCACAGCCGCCCGACACCCGCCGCCCAAGCGCCGGGAATTGGGCGGCCGCCCATCGGGCTTAAGCGCCGGTCCGCGTCCGGCCGCCGGCGGCGATGGCCGCGAAACGCCTGCATGAACAAGGCGATGCAGGCCGGCGTCCACACCGCGTGGACCAAGGCGAGCCCCGGGGCATGGGTTCAATCCGGCTTTCGGCAGCCGTCGAGGAACAACGAAACGCAGGTGGCGATGCGCTTGCGGCTCTTGGCGTCGAAGACCGGCGCCGCGATGCCGAGGCTGGTGCGGCGCAGCGGTTCGTCGGCCGCCATGCTGAGGAGGATGCTGGCGGCGGTGAACGGATCGTCGAGGGCGATCAGGCCGCGGTCGCACTGGTGCGCCAGCCATTCCGCCAGCGCCTTGGTGGTGTGCAGGCGGCCGTGTTCGTAGAAGGCGGCGGCGACCTCGGGAAAGCGCTGCGCCTCCGCCATGCTCAGCCGGTTCTGCGCGATCGCCTCGGGCGAGAGCACCAGGCGGGTGAACTCCTCCAGGATCTCGAACAGGGCCTGGGCGATGGGGATATCGTCGGTCTCGGCCTCGATGCTCATGGTGAAGGTATCGGCGCGCGCGCGGATGATGCCGCCGAGCAGGTCGGCCTTTCCGCCGAACAGGCGATACACGGTCTTCTTGGCGACTCCGGCCGCCTTGGCCACCTCGTCGATGGTGGTGTCCGCATAGCCGCGCTCCGCGAAGGAGTGTTCCGCGGCCCGGAGCACCAGGCGGGCGGTTTCCGCATCCGGCCGGACCTGGGGGCGGCCCCGGGGACGGCTGCAGGGCGCGCCCTCGCCCGCGTCGCCCGCCGGTGAAGGTGCGACACGATCCGATTCGACGCCCCCGGATCGCGCGGCAGTGGCTTTCGACAAAGATTCAGCTCCTCGCGACTTGAAGCCCAGATTACTTTGGGCATATATAGGAAACGAATTCGTTTCGTAAAGCGTTACACCACCGCGCCACCCAACGAGGCTCGCGCGGTGAGGAGCAAACCAAAATGACCCGCCAGACCCCCATGTCGGAGCTGAAGGCCGAGCGCCCGGTTCCGCAAGCCGAAGCTCTTCCCGAGCCTGCCGCGCAGGCAAAAGGAACGAGCGTCGATGACGATCCCGACACCGGCACGGCCCCGCCGCGCCGGTCCCGCAAGCGCCTGCTGGCCGGCGTCGCCTTTCTCGCCGTTCTGGCGGGCGGCGGCTATTTCGGCTGGCACTATTGGACCGTCGGGCGGTTCCAGGAATCCACCGACGACGCCTATGTGCAGGCGGACGTGGTGACGGTGGCGCCCAAGGTCGGCGGCTATATCGGCGCCGTCCTGGTGGGCGACAACGAGACCGTGCACAAGGGCCAGGTGCTCGCCCGCATCGACGACCGGGACTATCAGGTGGCGCTCGATCAGGCGCAGGCCGACGTTTCCGGCGCCAAGGCGGACATCGCCAATATCGAGGCCCTGCTGGACCAGCAGAATGCGGTGATCGACGGCGCGCGCGCCACGCTCGACACCGACAAAGCCAACGAGACCTTCGCCGAGCAGGACAGCACCCGGTACAACACGCTGGCCAAGAGCGGCTTCGGCAGCCTGCAGAACGCCCAGCAGGCGACCGCCAAGATCGCCGCCGCAAAGGCCACGGTGCAGAAGGACGAGGCCTCCCTGGTCGCCGCCCAGAAGCAGGTGAACACGCTCAATGCCCAGCTGGACAAGGCCAAGGCGACGCTCGCTCACAACCAGGCCCTGCTCCAGCAGGCGCAGCTGAACCTGAGCTATACCCAGATCGTCGCGCCCGAGGACGGCGTGGTGGGCAACCGCAGCCTGCGCGTGGGCCAGTTCGTCCAGGCCGGTACCCAGCTGATGGCGCTCGTGCCCCTGCAAGGCGCTTATATCATTGCCAATTTCAAGGAAACCCAGCTCACCGACGTGCGCAAGGGCCAGAAGGTCTCCATCGAGGTGGACACGTTCCCCGGCGCGGAGGTGACGGGCCGCGTGGACAGTGTCGCACCCGCCAGCGGGCAGGTGTTCGCGCTTCTGCCGCCGGACAATGCCACCGGCAATTTCACCAAGATCGTCCAGCGCATCCCGGTCAAGATCACCATTGATCCGCAAGGGCCGCTCGCCGGCCGGCTGCGCCCCGGCATGTCGGTGGTGCCCACGGTGACGGTGAAACCGGTCCAGCAGTCGACCGCCGACGCCTCCTGAGGCGCCTGATTTCCGCGCGCGAACAGGCGCGCGTCCCAACCTTGGCGCCGCGAAGGCGCCGCTCGAACCGAGGCGCGCCCGCCGCGCCACTGGACGACACATCATGTCCCAGGCCGCACCCTCCGCCCCTGCCGCGATGCAGGACAAAGCTTCCGCCCGCGTCTGGATCGCGGTGATGGGCACCATGCTCGGCGCCTTCATGGCGGTGCTGAACATCCAGATCACCAATTCCTCCCTCGCCAATATCGAGGGCGGCATCGGCACTGGCGCGGACAATGGCGCCTGGATCTCCACCGCCTATCTCATCGGCGAGATCATCGTCATCCCCCTCACCGATTATCTCAGCCGGGTGTTCTCGTTCCGCCTGTTCCTGATGGCGAACGCGGCGCTGTTCCTGGCTTTCTCGGTGGCCTGCGCCTTCGCGCAGAACTTGAGCCAGATGATCGTTCTGCGCGGCTTCCAGGGCTTCTGCGGCGGCGTCATGATCCCCATGGCCTTCACCTACACCCTCACCAAGCTGCCGAAGACCCAGCAGCCGGTGGGCATGGCCATGTTCGCGCTCACCGCGACCTTCGCGCCCGCCATCGGCCCGACCATCGGCGGCTATCTCACCGAGAATTACGGGTGGGAGTACATCTTCTTCATCAATCTCGTGCCCGGCGCCTTCATGCTGACCGCGCTCGCCCTAACGCTGGACCGCGAGCCCATGAACCTCGCGCTGCTGAAAGAAGGCGACTGGTTCGGCATCGGCACCATGGCCATCGGCCTCGCGGCGCTGCAGACGGTGCTGGAGGAGGGCAACAAGAACGACTGGTTCGGCTCGCCCTTCATCACCCGCACCGCCTTGGTCGCGGTGGTGTTCCTCGCCCTGTTCCTCATCATCGAGTTCAACGTGAAGAAGCCGGCGGTGAATTTGCGCGTGCTCGCCGACCGCAATTTTGCGCTCGGCACCGTCGCCAACGTCATGGTGGGATTTGCGCTCTACGGCTCGGTGTTCATCCTGCCGCAATATCTCGGGCAGGTGCAGGGCTATAATTCCGAGCAGATCGGCTCGGTGATGGCCTGGGTGGGCCTGCCGCAATTGATCCTGATCCCGCTGGTGCCGATGCTGCTGAAGCGGGTGGATGCGCGCTATGTGGTGTTCGGCGGGCTGACCATCTTCGCCATCAGCTGCTTCATGAACACGCACATGAGCATCAATTATGCCGGCGACCAGCTGTTCTGGCCCAATATCGTGCGCGCCATCGGCCAGGCCGTGATCCTCGCGCCCCTCAGCGGCATCGCCATGCGCAACATCGCGCGGGCGGACAGCGCGGCCGCATCGGGCATCTTCAACATGCTGCGCAATCTCGGCGGCGCGGTGGGCACGGCGGCGCTCGCCACCATCGTCACCAAGCGCGAGCAGTTCCATTCCAACGTCATCGGCCAGTCGGTGACGGAATTCGGCAGCGTCGTGCGCGACCGGCTGGCGCTGATGCAGAATTACTTCATGCAGCACGGCATCCCGGATGTGGATACGGCCCACCACCAGGCGATCATCTATCTCGGCAACCTGGTCAAGCGGCAGGCGCTGGTGATGAGCTATAGCGACACCTTCGCCATCATCGGCGTGATGCTGCTGATCGCGGCGGCGGCGGTGATGCTTACCGGCAAGGGCGGGGCCGGCGGCGCCTCGGCGGCGGCCCATTGAAGGCAGGCAGGATCCGCCCTGCCCGCTTTCCTGCCGACCAGACTTCAGTCCGGGAAGCGGACGCCCGTCAGATCCTGCGAGACCTGCCACAGGTGCCGCGCGACCACCTGGTCTTCGGCCTGCGGCATGATCCTGGCGGGCTTCGGCGGCCCTTTCAGCTCCCGTCCGGGCCGTAATAGGCTGCGCCCTTCGCCTCGGGCGCAGTCGCCGCGAACAGGGTCGGCAGGGCGCCAGCCGCTGCGGAATGGCTGACATAGGGTTGGAGAATCCTGTTGATTTGCCACAGGAAACGATCCGTGCCAGGGCCATTTGGAATGAGGTCGGTGCGGGCGTAGCCGGGATGCGCGGCGTTGCTCATGAGGCCCCAGCCGCCGGCATCGCTGCGCCGCTGCAGCTCCAGCGCGAACATCAGCATCGCGAGCTTGGATTGGGAATAGGCCTTCCACGGCTTGTAGGGATGCGCGCCCTGCAGGTCGGCGAAATCGATCTGCCCGCCGCGATGGGCGAGGCTGGAAAGATGGACCACCCGCGGCGCCGGCGCCTGCCGCAGCAGCGGCAGCAGGTGCGCGGTCAAGGCGAAATGGCCGAGATAATTGGTGCCGAACTGCAGCTCGAAGCCGTCCGCGGTTTACCGCCGGTCGGGCGGCGACATGACGGCGGCATTGTTCACCAGGAGGTCGAGCGGCCGGCCAGCCGCGATCATCCGCGCGCCGAAGGCGGCGACCGAGGCGAGGCTGGCAAGATCCAGCATCTCGAAGCGGATCGCGGCTCCGGGCGCGGCGGCCTGGATCTGCCCCACCGACGCGGCGCCCTTCTGCGCGTTGCGGCCCGCGAGGATCACCTCGCCTCCCTTGGCGGCCAGCACGAGCGCCGTCTCATAACCGAGCCCGCCGGTGCCGGTGACGACCGCGATGCGGCCCGCCTGAGGCGGGATATCCTTGATTGACCAGTTCGACACGGTGAAGCGCTCGCTGTTGGTTCGATGATAGAATAATATGCACTGAGTGCATAATTGCAAAGGGGGCAAATTTATCAGATGAGGCGCGCCGCCGGATGTGCGATGAGCAAGAGATGAGCGATCCGCTTCCCGCCGTGCCGCGCGTTCCCCCGCCTGAGTCTTCTCCCGAGGGCAAAGCCGCCACGCCCGCCGGGGGCCTGCGCGCGCGCAAACGCCGCGAAACCCTGGCCCGCATCGCGGAGGCGGGGCTTCGCCTGTTCGTGGCGCAGGGCTTCGAGGCCACCACCCTCGACGCCATCGCCGATGCCGCCGGCATCTCGCGCCGCACCTTCTTTCATTATTTCGACAGCAAGGAAGCCATCCTGCTGGCGTGGGAGGCGGGCATCGACGACCTCTTCCTCGCCGCCTTCGCCGCCCAGCCGGAGGCGGAGACCCCGCTTGAAACCGTTCGCCTCGCGCTGGAGGCGGTGATCGCCCGCTATGAGAGCGACCAGGCCATCGCCATCGACAGGCTGCTGCGCTCCACCGAGGCGCTGCGCGCGCGCAAGCAGGGGAAATACGAGCGCCAGGAACGCGCGCTCCATGCGGCGCTCATGGCCCGCTGGCCGGATCCCGCGCGCGCCGGTGCCCTGCGCATGGTCGCCATGGTGAGCATCGGCGCGCTGCGCCTCGCGGCAGAGGCCTGGAGCGCGAGCGGCGGACAGCGGCCCATGGTGGACCATCTGCGCGAGGCATTCGCGCAGATGCGGAGCGAACTGAGCCCCTGAGTGATGGCCTGCCCATCGTCGCGGCGGGCGTGCCCGGCCCCGCCTCGCAGGGGGAGCGGTGCAGGGGTGCAAATGCACCTTGCACCGGGGCAAGGCAGGCCGCGCGCGAACTCTGATATGAAGCTGCAAAGTCTTATCGGAGCCTTCTCCCGTGCCCCATCTTGAACTCGGCCTAGACACGTTCGGCGACGTGACCCGCGCGCCCGACGGCACCCTGACGCCTCATGCCCAAGTGCTCCGCGAAGTTGTCGCCCAGGCGGTGCTGGCGGACAGCGTCGGCGTGGATTTCATCGGCCTCGGCGAACATCACCGCGGCGATTTCGCCATTTCGGCGCCGGACGTGGTGCTGGCGGCGATCGCCGGCCAGACCTCCCGCATCCACCTCGGCTCGGCGGTCACCGTGCTCTCCTCCGACGATCCGATCCGCGTGTTCCAGCGCTTCTCGACCCTCGATGCCGTGTCCAACGGGCGCGCCGAAGTGATCCTGGGGCGCGGCTCGTTCACCGAGAGCTTCCCGCTGTTCGGCTTTCCCATGAACCAATACGAAACCCTGTTCTCGGAAAAGCTGGACCTGTTCGCCGCCCTGCTCGCCAACCAGCCGGTCACCTGGCAGGGCACGCACCGCACCGCGCTGAAGGAGCAGGCGGTGTTTCCGCCGATCGAGCACGGCACGCTGAAGACCTGGATCGGGGTCGGCGGCACGCCGGAATCGGTGGTGCGGGCCGCGCGCTACGGCCTGCCGCTCATGCTCGCCATCATCGGCGGTGACCCCAAGCGGTTCCGGCCCTATGTGGATCTCTACCACCGCGCGCTCGGCCAGCTCGGCAAGCCGACACTGCCCATCGGCGCCCATTCCCCCGGCTATGTGGCCGACACGGACGAACAGGCGCGCGCGGAATTGTTCTCAGATTACAAGGAAATGCGCGACCGCATCGGCGCCGAGCGCGGCTGGTCGCCCATGGGGCGGGACGAGTTCGAGCACGAGATCGACCACGGCTCTCTTTATGTGGGCAGCCCTGAGACCGTCGCCCGCAAGATCGCCTCAACGGCAAAAGCGCTCGGCCTCGACCGGTTCGATCTGAAATATTCCGCAGGTCCCATTCCCCACGACCGGCTCATGCGCTGCATCGAGCTGTACGGCACGAAGGTGATCCCGATGGTGCGGGACATCTTGGGCTAAGGCCCGCAGCGCCCGAAGATCAGGCGGCGAGGTGCCGCTCGATCTCGGGCGTGGTCAACCCGACCAGGTCTTTTGCCACTTCGGCCTTGAGAACAGCGGTAACAGCCGGGGGAAGATGCTTGCGCAAAATCCCCAGCGCGCGCGGCGGTGCGACGAGGACGAGGCTGCCCACCTCATTCTCCTGCACCACTTTGCCGAGAGTGACGGCGAGCGCGGCGAGAAAATCCGCCTCGGCCTGCGCGTGGCGATCCACGTCTTCCACCGCGCTGCGCGCGGCACCGTGGGATTGATAGACCCGGCCCGGCCGGTCGGTGCCGAGATCGCGGGCCGGCGCGTCCGGCTGGGAGAGCACATCGACGGCGCTCAGGTTGAGCAGCTCGGCGTCGCCATCATTGCGGAACAACAGCGCCTTTCGGCCGTCGCAGACGAGAACCCAGCCCTTCCAGGGAATATGTACGTGCTCCATCCGCTTTGTCCTTCTCTTCGGCGGGCTTGCCGGGCGCAGGAAGCGGTCGCGTCCCGCGCAGGATCAGTACGGGCGGCGATGCGCCCGCACCCGAACCGGAACCCGAGCCGGCTCCGCCATCCGCCACAGCGTGGCAAGGGTCATGGCGGCGGGGACCAAAAACAACGTGATCATCACCATCGTGGATATCATAGCCTGTCTCCTTTCAAGGAGATGGGCATGCGCCCCGGCCATTACTAGACCGGACACCGCCCCGGCCGCGCCATGCAACCTGTGACAATTGAACGCCAAGGATACTCGCGCCTCCTTGATGCCGATCAACGCCGGCACATACCTTCGATTTTTCTCTCGAACCGTCGCAAGCCGCCTGAGCGCGCCGCCCCGGACGAACCGGTAACCGGCGCCGGCCGCCGCCGGGTTTGCGCGCTTCGCATGCGCGCCGGCAAAAAGAAAAGGCGGGCCGATGCCCGCCTTTTCCGAACCTCAGGCCGTTTGGCCGGTCACGCCTGGCTGGCGGCCTTCTTGCCCAGCGCCGCCTGCGCCGCCGCGAGGCGGGCGATGGGCACACGGAACGGCGAGCACGACACATAGTCGAGGCCCACCTCGTCGCAGAAGGCAACCGAAGCCGGATCGCCGCCATGCTCGCCGCAAATGCCGAGCTTGATGTTCGGCCGCGACTTGCGGCCGCGCTCGACGCCAATCTTCACCAGCTCGCCCACGCCCTCCACGTCGATGGAGACGAAGGGGTCCACCTCGATGATGCCCTTCTGCACATAGGGCCCGAGGAACGTGCCCGCGTCGTCGCGCGAGACGCCGTAGCAGGTCTGGGTCAGGTCGTTGGTGCCGAAGGAGAAGAATTCCGCCGTCTCGGCGATCTCCTCGGCGCGCAGCGCGGCGCGCGGCAGCTCGATCATGGTGCCCACCTGGAAGGTGAGGGTCGCGCCGGTCTCTTCCTCCACCGCTTTGGCGGTCTTCTGGATCACGGCATTGACGATGTCGAACTCGGCCTTGGTGGCGATCAGCGGCACCATGACTTCCGGCACCACCGCCTCGCCCGTGCTCTTGGCGGCGATCACCGCCGCCTCGAAGATGGCGCGCGCCTGCATTTCCGCGATTTCCGGGAAGGCGATGGCGATGCGGCAGCCGCGGAAGCCGAGCATGGGATTGACCTCATGCAGCTCCTTCTGGCGGCGCTGGATCCGCTCCACGTCCACATTGAGGCTCTTGGCGACTTCCGCCACTTCCGCGTCGGTGTGGGGCAGGAACTCATGCAGCGGCGGATCGAGCAGGCGGATCGTGACGGGCAGGCCCTTCATGATCTCGAACAGCTCGACGAAATCGGCCCGTTGCATGGGCAGCAGCTTGGCCAGCGCCGAGCGGCGGCCGGCCTCGTCGTCGGCGAGGATCATCTCGCGCACGGCGAGAATGCGGCCGGCGTCGAAGAACATATGCTCGGTGCGCGACAGGCCGATGCCTTCCGCGCCGAACGAGCGGGCCATGCGGGCGTCGGCCGGGGTTTCCGCATTGGCGCGGATCTTCAGGCGGCGCACCTTGTCGGCCCAGCCCATGAGGGTCGCGAACTCGCCGGACAGTTCCGGCTGCAGCATCGCCACCTCACCCGCCAGCACCTGGCCGGTGGAGCCGTCGATGGTGAGGATGTCGCCCTTCTTGAAGGTCTGGCCGGAGACGGTGAGCGTCTGCGCGGCGTAATCGATGCGCAGCGAGCCGGCGCCGGAGACGCAGGGCTTGCCCATGCCGCGCGCGACCACCGCCGCGTGCGAGGTCATGCCGCCGCGCGAGGTGAGGATGCCTTCGGCGGCGTGCATGCCGTGGATGTCTTCCGGCGAGGTTTCCACGCGGACCAGGATGACCTTGCGGCCCTGCTCCTTCATGGCTTCCGCTTCGTCGGCGGAGAACACGATGGCGCCGGCAGCGGCACCGGGCGAGGCCGGCAGGCCGCTCGCCACCACCTTGCGCTCGGCCTTGGGGTCGATGGCGGGGTGCAGGAGCTGGTCGAGGGAAGCGGGATCGACGCGGGCGACCGCCTCTTCCTGGGTGATCAGCCCTTCGGCCGCCAGTTCAACCGCGATGCGCAGCGCCGCCTTGGCGGTGCGCTTGCCGGAGCGCGTCTGGAGCATCCAGAGCTTGCCCTTCTCGACGGTGAACTCCAGATCCTGCATGTCCCGATAATGGGTTTCGAGCACCTTGGAGATGCGCTCGAATTCCTTGAACGCCTCGGGCAGCGCCAGTTCCATGGAGGGCTTTTCCGATCCGGCTTCCTTGCGGGCCTTCTCGGTGAGGTCCTGCGGGGTGCGGATGCCCGCCACCACGTCCTCGCCCTGCGCATTCACCAGGAATTCGCCATAGAGCGCATGTTCGCCGGTGGAGGGGTTGCGGGTGAAGGCGACGCCCGTGGCCGAGGTCTCGCCCATGTTGCCGAACACCATGGCCTGCACGTTCACAGCCGTGCCCCAGGCCTCGGGAATGCCGTGCAGCCGGCGGTAGGTGATGGCGCGCTGGTTCATCCAGGAGCCGAACACGGCGCCGATGGCGCCCCAGAGCTGCGCGTGCGGGTCCTGCGGGAACGGGGTCCCGAGTTCCTGCTGCACCTTGGCCTTGTACTGCACCACCAGCGCCGCCCAATCGTCCGCCGAAAGGTCGGTGTCGAGGGTGTGGCCGTGCTTGAGCTTGTAGGATTCCAGCAGGTCTTCGAAATGGTGGTGGTCCACGCCCAGCACCACGTCGGAATACATGGTGATGAAGCGGCGGTAGCTGTCATAGGCGAAGCGCCGGTCGCCGGAGGACTTGGCGACGGCTTCGACGGTCTGATCGTTGAGGCCGAGGTTCAGCACCGTGTCCATCATGCCGGGCATGGAAGCGCGGGCGCCGGAACGCACGGAGACGAGCAGCGGGTTCTCGGGATCGCCGAACTTGCGGCCGGTCAGCGCGCCCACATGCTCCAGGGCGGCATCCACGTCGGCCTTCAGCTCCGGGGGATAGGTCTCGCCATGCGCGTAATAATAGGTGCAGACCTCGGTCGGAATGGTGAAGCCGGGAGGGACGGGCAGGCCCAGATTGGCCATCTCGGCCAGATTGGCCCCCTTGCCGCCAAGGAGGTTCCGCATCTCGGCTTTCCCCTCGGCCTTACCATCGCCGAAGGAGTAGACCCATTTCGTCATCTGGAGATCCCTTAGGGTGACGCGCATTTCAAAGAGCGCGGATGCTTTAGCCCGCTCAGCCTCTGCCTTCAACTGCACCCTTAGGCGCAGCCGATCATTTTGCCTTTCAATGCGGCAGCAATCCGAGAATACCGATGGCGATCAGATAGATCGCCACGACGACATTGAGCAGGCGGGGAAACAGCAAAATCAGGATACCGGCCACCAGGGCGACGATCGGCTGGATCGCAACGATACTCAGGGTCATTTTTGCCACCTCGTTCGCGCGCCCGCCGCATCGGCAGCGCTCGCGCTAGAAAGATCAGAACGGCTCCGCTTGTTCCACCCCTGCTTTCGCATCGCAGCAGACGGCGCGCGCCCCGTCACGCCGGTGTGAAGGCCGGCGGATTGCGCAATGCCGCAGGGTATGCGGTCATCAGCCGTCCCGACGGGCGGTGGGGAGGCTCGATCCATGCGGCAGATGGCAGCGCTTTTGGGGGCGATTCTGCTTTTCGCCTTCCCTTCGGGCAGCAAGGCGCGAGCCGCCGAGCCGCCGGAAAAATGCCCGCGCATGGTGGCGCAGGACCTTCCGTGGAAGAGCGCGCCGCGCGTGTGGCAGGCCGCCTTCCGGGAGATGGCGGACGCCAAGCGGGCGGACGAGGGGCGACAGGTGCGCCTCACCTTCGTCGGCCATTCCACCTTCCTCATCGAGAGCCCGGCGGGCGTGACCATCGCCACCGATTATAATGATTATGTCCGCCCCGACGTGGTGCCGATGATCGCCACCATGAACCGGGCGCACGACACCCACTACACCAACCATCCCGACCCCGGCATCGCCTATGTGCTGCGCGGCTGGGGCGAGAACGGCCAGCCGGCGCATTACGACCTCACCGTCGAGGATGTGTGGATCCGCAACGTGCCGACCAACATCCGCCACGGCGTGGGCACCGATTACGACGCCAATTCCATGTTCGTGTTCGAGGTGGCGGGCCTGTGCATCGCCCATCTCGGCCATCTGCACCACGTGCTGACCCCGGACCATCTGGAAGCGCTCGGGCGCATCGACGTGGTGCTGGCGCCGGTGGACGGCTCCTACACGCTCGATATCGAGGGGATGAAGGAGACGCTGAAGGCCATCAACGCGCCCCTCGTCATCCCCATGCACTATTTCAGCGCATGGGGATTGGACAATTTCCTCTCCCGCCTGGGCAATGACTATGTGATCACCCGCCAGGCCTCGCCCAGCGTGACACTGTCCCGAGAGACCTTGCCGGCGAAGCCCACGGTGCTGGTGCTGCCAGGCCGCTGAGCGAAAGGCAAGCCGCTGCTCACAGCACCAGCGCGGCCTCGCTCTGCAGCACCGCCGCGCCGCCGGAAACCACCGCCGCCTCCAGGCCCAGCGCCTGCGGGCACAGGTCCTCGGCGAAGAAGCGCGCCACCAGCACCCGCCGGGCATGGCGCGGGTCGCTCTCGCCGGCGGCGATGGCCGCGTGCGCGGCAAGGGCAGTGCGGGCCAGATAGGCGCCGCCGGCGGCGCGGGCGAACAGGCGCAGATAGGGCGTCGCCCCCGCCAGCACGTTGGCGGATTGCTCGTCGGACAGCCAATCCAGCATCACCCGCGTGGCGCGGCCGAGCGCATCCACGGCGGCGGCGAGCTGTTCGCCGGCGCGGCCGAATTCCGGTGCGTTCAGCGCCGCCACCGCTTCCGCGACGATGCGATAATCGCCGATCAGCTTCGCCACCACGTCGCCGCCCTCCTGGGGGAGCTTGCGGGTGACGAGGTCGATGGCCTGGATGCCGTTGGTGCCCTCATAGATGGCGAAGATGCGGGCATCGCGCAGATGCTGGGCGGCGCCGGTCTCCTCGATATAGCCCATGCCGCCGTGCACCTGCACGCCGGTGGAGGCGACCTCGATGCCGATGTCGGTGGAGAAGGCCTTGGCCACCGGGGTCAGCAGGCTCGCTTCCGCCATCGCCGCCGCCTTGGCGGTGGGATCGTCGGTGCGCCGTGCCCGGTCGAGCGCGTCCGCCGTCATCAGGCAGATCGAGCGGGCGGCATCGGTCTCCGCCCGCATGGTCAGCAGCATGCGCTTCACGTCGGGGTGGGCGATGATCGGCGCCATGCCTTCGCCGGACCAGCTCTGCGCCTTGCCCTGCCGCCGCTCCTGGGCAAAGGCGATGGCGCGCTGGGTGGCGCGCTCGGCCACCGCCACGCCCTGGATGCCCACCGCGAGGCGAGCGTTGTTCATCATGGTGAACATGCAGGCGAGGCCGCGATTTTCCTCGCCCACGAGATAGCCGATGGCGCCCTGGCCCTTGTCGCCGAACGCCATGGTGCAGGTGGGCGAGCCGTGCAGGCCGAGCTTGTGCTCCAGCCCGACGCACACCACGTCGTTGCGCGCGCCGAGCGTGCCGTCCGCATTCACCAGGACTTTCGGCACCACAAACAGCGAGATGCCGCGTGTGCCGGCGGGCGCGTCGGGCAGGCGCGCCAGCACCAGATGGACGATGTTCTCGGCGATGTCGTGCTCGCCATAGGAGATGAAGATCTTGGTGCCGAAGATGCGGTAGCTGCCGTCGGCCGCCCGCTCGGCCCGCGCGCGCAGCGCCGCGAGATCGGAGCCGGCCTGCGGCTCGGTGAGGTTCATGGTGCCGGTCCAGGTGCCCGCGACCAGCTTTTCGAGGAACAGGCCCTGCAGGGCCGCCGAGCCGTGGACGGTGAGCGCCTCGATGGCCCCCATGGTGAGCACCGGGCCGATGCCGAAGGCGGGGGAGGCGCTGTTCCAGAATTCGTTGAGCGCCGAGGTGACGACCGTGGGCAGATGCTGGCCGCCGAACCTTTCCTCGGCCGCGACCGAATTCCAGCCGGCCTGCGTCCACGCCGCATAGGCCTCGCGCCAGCCGGGGGCGGTGGTGACCACGCCGTCCTTCAGCACATTGCCCTTGGTGTCGCCCACCCGGTCCAGCGGCTCGATCACCGCGCCCGCGAACTTGCCGGCTTCCTCCAGCACGCTGTCGATGAGGTCGAAGGAGAGGTCCACCTCGCCCTGGTCGATGAGATGAGGAAGCGAGGTGCAGTGCTTGAGGAAGAAGGACACATCCTCCACGGGCGCACGATAGGGCATCATCACCTCCCAAACCTGTTGCGGCGCGACATGCGCCTTGACCATCCGCACGACGCGGCCTTAAGCCGTGCGGCGAACGTTGGGCACCAATTCGGCGCCTCGGCGATCCCCCGTCAAGACCCGGCTCTACCCGCTTTCGTCGTAGGGGGCCGTGGAGCAGCTTTCATGACCGCCACCGGCCCCGCCCCGAAACGCACGCAGATGCTCGATGCCCGCGGACCGGGCCAGGAGACCGCGGCCCAGGCTGCGGCACAAGCGGCGCGTCTGCTGCGGGCGGGCGGCGTGGTCGCCTTCCCCACGGAAACCGTCTACGGCCTCGGCGCGGACGCCGGCAATGCGCAGGCGGTGGCGCAGGTCTATGCGTCCAAGGGCCGCCCCGCCTTCAATCCCCTCATCTCCCATGTGCCGGACAGCGCGGCGGCGGAACGGCTGGGCGTGTTCTCTCCCGCCGCGCAGGCGCTCGCCGCCGCCTTCTGGCCGGGACCGCTGACGCTCGTTGTGCCGTATCACGACACCGGGGCGGTGTGCGATCTCGCCCGCGCCGGCCTGCCCACCATCGCGCTACGGGTGCCGGCGCACGAAACCACCCTGGCCATGCTGCGCGCCGCCGGCGTGCCGGTGGTGGGGCCGAGCGCCAATCTCTCCGGCCACGTCTCGCCCACGGACGCAGCCCATGTGCGGGCCGATCTCGACGGGCGCATCGACGCCATTCTCGATGCCGGCCCGACGACGGTGGGCGTTGAATCCACCATCGTCGACTGCACCGGGGCCCATCCCGCCTTGCTGCGGCCCGGTGGCCTCTCGCGCGGCGCCATTGCTGCGGTGCTGGGCGTCGCCTTGCCCGATGCCGGGCACGACGATGCCGAGCGGCCGGCCGCGCCGGGCCGCCTCGCCTCCCATTACGCTCCGCACGCCCCCGTGCGGCTCGACGCGCGCGAAGTGAAGGCGGGCGAGGCGCTGCTGACCTTCGCCGGCGCCCGCCCGCCCGGCGCGGAAGCGGCCGTCGCCATCTTCGATCTCAGCCCGTCCGGCGACCTGGTGGAGGCGGCCGCCCGGCTCTACGGGGCGCTGCGCCATCTCGACGGCCTTCGCCCCGAAGGCATTGCCGTGGTACCCCTGCCGCGCGACGGCCTCGGGGAAGCCATCGCCGACCGGCTCGGCCGCGCCGCCGCCCCGCGCCCGCTCTCCTTCGAGGACGACTGACATGGACGACACCGCGACCCAAGCCCGTGCGCCGCAGACCCACGCTCTGCCCATCGGCCACATGCGCGACGGCGATGTGGAGGCCCTGGTCTCGCTGTGGGAGCGCGCCGGCCTGATCCGCCCCTGGAACGACCCGCGCGCCGACATCGCGCTTGCCCGGCGCGGGCCCCATTCCACCATTCTCGTGGCGCGCGACGCCGCCGATGCGGTGGTCGGCTCGGTGATGGTGGGCCACGACGGCCACCGCGGCTGGATCTATTATCTCGCCGTGGACCCGGCCCTGACCCGGCAGGGGCTCGGCCGCCGGCTCGCCCACACCGCCGAGGACTGGCTCCAGGCGCGCGGCGTGCCCAAGCTGATGCTGCTCGTGCGGCCCGAGAACGAGCAGGTACGCGCCTTCTATGCCGCCAGCGGCTATATTGAGGAACCGCGCATCATCTTCACCAAGCGGCTCGACGGAAAATAGGCCCCCGATCTCTTCCCGCCTGGCTCAAGGTGCGGCATTCTCCGCCGGCACAACCGAGGCGGAAGCCGGGAGGCGCACATGGCCGAGGATAAGACGTCGGATCCGACATCCGCATCGCAGGCGTCATCCCCATCGCAAGCTTCGGGCGCCGAAAACCGCCCGCGAAATCCTGCCCGGCGCCTTCTGGTGGGCAGCGGCGCCGCGCTGCTCGGCGCCCATCTCCTGCCGGACCTCGCGGCCGCCCAGCCGGCGAAGGCGGCGTCCCGCCCCGCGGTGACGGTCGCGCCCGAGCGGCCGCCGGCGGGCTACAACATTCTCTTCATCCTGGTGGACCAGGAGCATTATTTCGAGAAATGGCCGTTTCCGGTGCCGGCGCGCGAATGGCTGAAGGCGAACGGCATTTCGTTCGCGAACCATCAGGCGGCGTCCTGCGTCTGCTCGCCGGCGCGCTCCACCATTTATACCGGCCTGCACATTCCCCACACCGGTGTGTTCGACAATGCCAATTCTCCCTGGCAGGCGGACATGGCCACCAGCATCAGGACCATCGGCCATCGCCTCGCCCAGCTCGGCTATCACGCCGCCTACCAGGGCAAATGGCATCTCTCCTATAATCTCGACAAGGCCAAGCACGCCGACGAGGCGCCCATGGCCGAATATCGCAAGACCATGGAGGGTTACGGCTTCCAGGATTTCTTCGGGTTCGGAGACATCACCGACACCACGCTCGGCGGCTATGATTACGACGCCACGACGTCGGCCTTCGTGGAGCGCTGGATGCGCACCAAGGGGCTGAAGCTGAAGGAAGCCGGGACCCCCTGGTATCTGGCGGTGAATTTCGTCAATCCGCACGACGTCATGTACGTGAATTCCGACCTGCCGGGGCAAACCGTGCAGGGCAGAAAATCCGCCATGGCCATCGCCCGGCCGCCCGACGATGACATCTATGCCGCCAGATGGGACGCGCCGCTGCCCTCCACACGCAGCCAGCCGTTCGATGCGCCCGGCCGCCCGCCGGCGCACAAAATCTATCAAGACGTGCAGGACACGCTGGTGGGGGCTTGGCCGGACGAAGACCGGCGCTGGCGGGTGCTGCGGGACTATTATTTCAACTGCATCCGCGACTGCGACCGCCAGGTGGACGCGGTGCTGACCGCCCTGCGCCAAACCGGAATGGACGACAACACCATTATCGTCTTCACGGCCGATCACGGCGAATTGGGTGGCGCGCACCAGATGCGCGGCAAGGGCAATTCCACCTATCGCGAGCAGAACCACCTTCCCCTCATCGTGGTGCATCCCGCCTATCCCGGCGGCGCCACCTGCCAGGCCGTGACCTCCCAGGTCGACCTCACGCCGACCCTGCTCGCCCTCACCGGCCTTGCGGCGGACCAGGTGAAAGCGGCGGGCGAGGGACTGGCGGGGCGGGATTTCTCCCCCTTGCTCCAGGCACCGACGAAGGCGACGCCCGAGACGCTGCGGCCGGGCGCCCTGTTCTGCTACGACATGCTGCTGTTCCAGGACGCGAAATGGATCACGCGGATGGAGGAAATCACCCGTTCGCCGGATGCCACGCCGGCACAGAAGCGCGCGTGGCTGGAACAATACGAGCCCGATTTCAACCAGCGCTGCGCCATTCGCAGCCTGTTCGACGGGCGCTACCGCTTCTCGCGCTATTTCGCCCCGCTCGCCTTCAACACGCCGGCCACCTATGAGGATCTGCTCACGCTGAACGACCTCGAACTCTACGATCTGGCCGAGGATCCGCAGGAGCAGCGCAACCTTGCCCACCGGGGCGCGAACCGCGACCTGGTCATGGCGATGAACGCCAAGCTTAACGCCCGGATCGCCGCGGAAGTCGGCCGCGACGACGGCAGCTTCCTGCCGTTGCGGAATGGCAAATGGATGCTGCCGGCGCCGGAGCAGCGCTAGAGCGGATTGTTGGCCCGCGCCCCCTTCTGTGCGACGTGCCTCCCGCGTCTCCCTTATGCCCCCGGTTCCGCCCGGTGGCAGTCCACCAGATGGTCGTTCACCAGCCCGCAGGCCTGCATGGCGGCATAGACGATGGTGGGGCCGACGAATTTGAAGCCGAGCGCCTTCAATTCCTTGGAGAGCTTCACCGATTGCGGCGTCTGCGCCGGGATGTCGGCGAGCGTCTTCGGCCGGTTCGCCCGCACCTTGCCGTCCACCGCGCTCCACATGAGGTCGGAGAAGGAGCGTCCGCGCGCCTGCCAGTCGAGATAGGCGCGGGCGGAAAGGACCGCCCCCTCGATCTTGGCGCGATTGCGCACGATTCCGGCGTCCGCCATCAGCGCTTCCACCTTGGCGGAATCGTAGCGGGCGATTGCCTCGGGCTCGAACCCGTCGAAGGCGCGGCGGAAATTGTCGCGCTTCCTCAGAATGGTGATCCAGGCAAGGCCGGCCTGGAAGCCGTCCAGCAGCAGCTTTTCGAACAGCGCGCGGTCGTCCCGCTCGGGCACGCCCCATTCGGTGTCGTGATAGGCCACGTAAAGCGGATCTGTGCCGCACCAGGGGCAGCGGCACTTGCCGTCGGCGTGCGGGGTGAGAAGGCTCACACTTCCCCCATCGCGAAGGTCGCCCAATCCGGCCGGCGCAAGGTGATCTCCACCCCGCCCGCCACCAGAGGCAGGCCGGCGGCGCTGGCATCGGCCGCGCGGTCGAGCCGCACCAGGGCGATGCCGTGCCCGCGCGCGGACGAGCCGATGCGGCCCACCGTCTTTTCCCCGGCGCGGATTTCCGAGCCCTCCTCGGGCGCGAACTCGAACAGCGCCTGCACCGCGCGGGTACGGGCGGTGCCGCGATGCTGCATGCGGCTCACCACCTCCTGGCCCACATAGCAGCCTTTCTTGAAATCCACCCCGCCGAGCTGGTCCATGTCGGCCTCGTGGGGGAAGGCGTCGCCATAGGCGAAGTCCATGCCGCCCTGGGGCACGCCGAGCGCGATGCGGTGGGCGTGATAGGCACTGGCATCGCCGCCCAGCCCTTCGGCCTCGGCGCGCGGCAGCACCAGGCGCTCGCCAAGCGCCGGCAGGCGCGGGTCCGCGAAGGCCTCGGCGGAGGCGGGCGCGGCCGGCGCGTCGTCGCCGAACCGTGCCGCTACGGCAAGATCCTCGTTGAGCGTGAACTCCGCCTTCGCCCGCAGCAGGTACATTTTCAGGCGCTTCAGCAGTTCTTCCTTCAACGCCGCCGGCACATCCAGCAGGAAGGCGTCCGGCTCGCCCTTGGGCGCGTAGAGGAAGAAATCGGCGATGATCTTGCCTTGCGGCATCAGCAGCGCGCCGAACCGCGCGCCGCCGCTCTCCAGCCCCGCGACGTTGCAGGTGATGAGATTGTGGAGGAATTTGCGGGCGTCCGGACCACCGACGTGGATCACCGACCGGTCGGCGAGAGGGGCAATCGGCATGGCCATGTCCTTGTCAGATGTTGCAGACATACTTAAAGCCGCGCAGCAGCCCCCTCAAGGGTCGGCCCCCTACATTAGAGCCGGCCCCTCCAGATTAGAGCGAGCCCCCACATGGCGGATACCTTCGACTTCATCCTCAAGGGCGGCAGCGTCGTGACCCCGGCGGGCGAAGCGATGCTGGACATCGGCGTCAGCGGCGGCCGGATCGCCGCGCTCGGCCACCTCTCGCCCCACGCGGCGGGCGAAACCATCGACTGCGCCGGCCTGCACATCCTGCCCGGCGTCATCGATACCCAGGTGCATTTCCGCGAACCGGGCCTGGAGCAGAAGGAAGACCTGGAAAGCGGTTCCCGCGCGGCGGTAATGGGCGGCGTGACCGCCGTGTTCGAGATGCCGAACACCAATCCCCAGACCACCAGCGCGGCCGCGCTGGAGGACAAGATCACCCGCGCCCGCAACCGCATGCATTGCGATTTCGCCTTCTACGTGGGCGGCACCCACGAGAATGTGCGCGACCTGCCGGAGCTGGAGCGCCTGCCGGGCGCGGCCGGGGTGAAGGTGTTCATCGGCTCCTCCACCGGCTCACTGCTCGTGGCGGACGATGCCGGCGTGCGCGAGATCCTGAAAGTGATCCGCCGCCGCGCCGCCTTCCATTGCGAGGACGAGCCGCGCCTCAATGAGCGCAAATCCATGCGCGTGGCCGGCAATCCCGCATCCCACCCGGTCTGGCGCGACGATGTCGCGGCGCTGATCGCCACCCAGCGCCTCGTGACGCTGGCGCGCGAGGTGGGCGCGCGGGTGCACGTGCTGCATGTCACCACCGCGCAGGAAATGGAATATCTCGCCGGCGCGCGCGACGTCGCCTCCGTGGAAGTGACGCCTCATCACCTCACGATGGCCGCGCCCGAATGCTACGAGCGGCTCAGCACGCTGGCGCAGATGAACCCGCCGGTGCGCGGCGCGCGCCATCGCGACGCCCTGTGGGCCGCGATCGCCGACGGCGTGGTGGACGTGCTCGGCTCCGACCACGCGCCCCACACGCTGGAGGAGAAGGCCAAGCCCTATCCCGAGAGCCCCTCGGGCATGACCGGCGTGCAGACCCTGGTGCCGCTGATGCTGGATCACGTCGCCAACGGCAAGCTCTCGCTGCAACGCTTCGTGGACCTGTCCAGCGCCGGCCCGGCGCGGCTGTTCAACATCGCGTGCAAGGGCCGCATCGTGCTGGGTTATGACGCCGACTTCACCGTGGTGGACCTTAAGCGCCGCGCCACCATCACCAATGCCTGGATCGCCTCGCGCGCCCAATGGACGCCGTATGACGGCAAGGAAGTCACCGGCTGGCCGGTGGGCACCTTCGTGCGCGGCAACAAGGTGATGTGGGAAGGCGAACTGATCGCCCCCTCGCAGGGCGCGCCGGTGCGCTTCCTGGAGACGCTGCAGCCCGGCGGGTGAGGGCGCGGGCTCGATGGTGCGGGGCGGCGGTGTCAGGATACGGGATATGTCTGCGGCCGGAAACAGTCGCCTCCCTCTCCCGCACGCGGGGGAGGGTTGGAGAAGGGGCAACGGGGCTCAGAGAGCCGGAAACGGCCTGTCGCGCGGGAGGCGGTGAATCCGCCGCTCGCCCTACTGGCGCTGGCCGATGATGGTGTATTCGCCCTGGCGGATGCGGCCGGCGAGACCTTCCACATAGGTGGCGCAGGCTTCCTCGCCATAGACCGCGACCAGCGTGCGCAGGGCCGTGAACAGGGCCGCCTGCACCAGGCAATCCTCATCGAGCCCGTCGCGCAAGGCTTCGGTCCAGGCATCATCCAGATAGCTGAAGGCGACGTGGCGCTCGTCCGAGCCCAGTTCGGCGATGTCCTGATGAGGAAGGGTCGTGCTGGACAAGAGAGGCCTCCGCGGCGCGCCCCCATGGCCGGGGCGGCACCAATACCTACCACGTTCCGGGGCGCCGTCGCGGAACTTCTAAACGAAAGGTTAACCGCCGCGTCGGCGCAGGGGTCCTGTCCCCCGCTCAATTTCCGCCGAAGCGCACCGCGATGTCGTGGGCGAGCTTGGCGCCTTCGGTCAATTGGCGCTGCACCGCCGCGGCGGCGGCCGGCGTGCAGGCGCGGTAGACCTGGGCATAGCTGGAATAGCCCTGGTTGAAGGCGGCGATCAGCTTGGACTTGCGCTCGTCCGAGGGTTGCTCGGCCTCCAGCAGATCCTGCATCTGCATGCGCCAGCTCTGGCTTTCCGCGGTCATCCCGCACAGCGGGCGCAGATAATGCAGCCCGCCCAGAAGCTCGGCGAGCTTGAGCATGTCGCCCTCATAGGGCGGGGTCGAGCCGTCCGCCGCCCGGGCGGCGCCGCCCGCGATGCCCAGCACGGCGGCCAACAGCACGGCGACACGGAAACGGCGAAGGGAAAGAGGCGACATGGCGCCACTCGTGCCGCGCGGCGCCCGCGCGGTCAAGATGGCCGCGCTCACGAGGCCGCGCGCGCCACGCCCGGGGGCGCGTCTTCCAACACCCCTTCGGCGGCGAGGAGCCGTGCCGCGCGATGCACGACGTCGGCAAGGCCGTGGGTGGTCTCAAGGGTCGCCACTGCGTCGGGATGGAACCAGCCCACCGCCACCGCCTCGTCGCTCAGCACCGGCTCCCCGGCGCGCCAGAGCGCGGCATGGGCGGCCACCACGAAATGGCTCTTCAGCGTCCCGTCCTCGGCGTGGGAGATGAAATCCAGCGCCGCGGCGAGGCCGACGATCTCGGCCTCCACCGCCACTTCCTCCATCACCTCGCGCGCCGCCGCCTGCGCCAGGGTCTCGCCCGGCTCCACCCGCCCGCCGGGCAGGCTCCACAGGCCCTTGCCGGGGGCATAGCCCCGCTGGGCGAGCAGAACCAGCGGTCCGCGAAACACGGCGGCGCTGGCGGCGAGGGTCGGGCGGACGGCATCGGCCATTGGGGAAACCATCGGGTTGTTCCGCGATGCGGGAAGCTTACCTTCTCAGGTTCAAAGGAGCACGCGATTCGTCATGGCGGCGATTTCCACCGGCCCCGGGGCCGAGACCTTACCCAAGGCGAAGAGCACGCCGCGCGCCTGGCAGCGCATGCTCTCCGGCCGCCGGCTGGACCTGCTGAACCCCTCGCCCCTGGACATCGAGATCGAGGACATCGCCCATGGCCTGGCCCGCGTGGCGCGCTGGAACGGGCAGACGCGCGGGGCGAACATCTTTTCCGTCGCCCAGCATTCCCTGCTCACCGAAAAGCTCGCCCGCCGCGCGGTCGGCGACATCGATGTGCGCTGGCGGCGCGCGGTGCTGCTGCACGATGCCCCGGAATATGTGATCGGCGACATGATCTCGCCCTTCAAGGCCATGATCGGCGGCGATTACAAGGCGGTGGAGGCGCGCCTGCTGGCGGCCATCAGCCTGCGCTTCGGCCTGCCCGCGGCATGGCCGCAGGCGCTGACGCGGATCGTCAAGACCGCCGACCGCGCCTCGGCCTATCTGGAGGCGACCCATCTCGCCGGCTTCGCGCCGCAGGAGGCGCGCGCTTTCTTCGGCCGGCCCATCCGCCTCGACGCGGAGGCCGAGAAGGATTATCTCACCCCTTGGCCGGCTGAAACCGCCAAAGAGCGGTTCCTCGCCCGGTTCGCGGAGCTAACGCCATGATCCATGTCTGCTCTCTCGCAAAGCTGCACGAGACAGTGGAGGCGACCGGCGCGCGCCACGTCATCACGCTGATCGGGCGCGAGACCTTGCTGACGCGGCCCAACAATGTGGACGCCACCAACCATTTGTTCCTCTCCATCAATGACATCGTCAGCGAAGTCGAAGGCATGGTGACGCCCGGCGAGGGCCACATGCGCGACCTGCTGGACTTCGTGCGCTCCTGGCCGCGCGAGGCGCCGCTGGTGATCCATTGCTATGCCGGGGTCTCGCGCTCCACGGCGGCGGCCTATGTGACGCTGTGTGCGCTGCTGCCCCATCGCGACGAATTCGAGTTGGCCGTGCGCCTGCGCGCCGCCTCGCCCACGGCGACGCCCAACGCGAAGATCGTGTCGCTGGGCGATGCCGCGCTCAACCGCAACGGCCGCATGATCCGCGCGATCTCCGCCATCGGCCGCGGGCGCGACTGCATGGCCGGCGAGCCGTTCGAGCTGGCGCTGAACTGAGTTTTGTTTCCCCGCCCTCGCCGCGTCGGGGAGAGGGTGAGGGGACGCGCAGGATGAGGGGCGCGCGGCTCAGTCCAGCCGCGCCACGCACACCAGCCCAGGCACCGGAACGCCCTTTTCCGTGCGGGTCGAGACGGGTTCCAGCACCGGCGTCGCAAAACCCGCCGCCGCGAGCGCGTCCGCCACATAGGCCCGGCCGTGGGCATAGCGCAGGGTATCGCGCAGGAGGATCCCCGCGCCGTCGTGGGTCTCGACGGTGAAGGCGAGCCAGCCGGCGGGAACCAGCGCCCGCGCCGCCGCGCGGAACACGCCGTCGAGATCGGCGAGATAGCACAGCGCGTCCGCCGCCAGGACGAGGTCCGCCGCGCCCGGCGGCTGGTCCTTGAGGAAGGCGACCATCTCGCCGGTCTCGAGCGCGGCATAAAGGCCGAGGTGGCGAGCCTTTTCGATCATGGCGGGAGAGAGATCGACGCCCACCAGCGCATCGCACGCGGGCGCCAGGAGCGGCGCGGCGAGCCCGGTGCCGCAGCCGAGGTCCAGCGCCCGGCCGAACCGGAGCGGCGCGCCGGCGGCATGGCAGGCGGTGCGCAGCGCCGCGTCCAGCACCTCCGGCCCACGATAAGCGAGGCCCTCGCGCAAGGCGGTATCGAAGCGCCCGGCATATTGGTCGAACAAGGTGCGCACGAAGGCCGGCGACATGGCCCCGCCCGGACCGCGCGCGCCGAGCCGCGCCAGCCGCAGGCCGGCGCCGAGCACGTCCGCCTCGTCGCGCGTCAGTGCTTCCTCATAGGCGAATATCGCGCCGGCGGCATCGCCCGCCGCCTCGCGCGCTTCGCCCAAAAGGAACCAGCCGGCGAGGAAGTGCGGCGCCTCCTCGACGAGATCGGCCAGCATCTCGGCGGCCACCTTCCCCTCCCCGCCGTCCAGATAGGCGCGCGCCCAATCGAGACGGCGGTGCAGCGCCGGATCGCCGGACAGGGGAATGGGAACGATGGACACTTTGGAAACGCGCTCCTGAACCCGATGCGCCGGAAACACAGCGCCGGCCCCTCGCGTCGCCGGCGCAGGGCCCCATATAGACTCCAATCATGCGCCCCGACGAGCTTCTGCATCCCGCCCCGGGTGGACTTTTTTGTCCCAAAGGGGATTTCTTCATCGATCCGACGCGCGCCGTGCCACGCGCGCTCATCACCCACGGCCATTCCGATCACGCCCGCGCCGGCCACGGCCATGTGCTCGCCACCCGCGAGACGCTGGACCTGATGGCGATCCGCTACGGCGCCAATTTCGCCGGAGCGACCCAGGCCATCGCCTATGGGGAGAGCGTGGAGATCGGCGGCGTGCGCGTCACCGCCCATCCCGCGGGCCATGTGCTGGGCTCGGCGCAATTCGAACTCTCCTGGCGCGGCTGCACCATCGTCGCCTCCGGCGATTACAAGGATGCGCGCGACCCCACCTGCGCGACCTTCGCGCCCGTGCGCTGCCACGTGTTCATCTCGGAGGCGACCTTCGGCCTGCCGGTGTTCCGCCACCCCGATGCCGCCGCAGAGACCGCAAAGCTCATGAATTCGCTGCATGTGTTTCCCGAGCGGGCGCACATCGTCGGCGCCTATTCGCTCGGCAAGGCGCAGCGCGTCATGGCGCTGCTGCGCGCGGCGGGACATTCCGCCCCGATCTACATCCACGGCGCGCTGGAGAAGATCAGCGCCTATTATCAGACGCGTGGCATCCCGCTCGGCGACATCCGCCTGGCGAAGGAGGCGAAGAAGGCCGATTTCGCCGGCGCCGTGGTGATCGCCCCGCCCACCTCCATCACCGACATCTGGTCGCGCAAATTCCCCGATCCCGTCACCGCCTTCGCCTCCGGCTGGATGCGGGTGCGCGCCCGCGCCCGCCAGCGCGGCATCGAACTGCCGCTGGTGATTTCCGATCATGCGGACTGGGACGGCCTCACCGCCGCGATCTCCGCCACCGGCTGCGAAGAAGTGTGGGTGACCCACGGCGCCGAGGATGCGCTGGTGCATTGGGCGATGACCCGGCAATTGCGCGCCAGGCCGCTTCACATGGTGGGCTATGGCGAGGAGGAAAACGAGGGGCCGCCCGAAGCGCCCCCTGCCCCCGAGGCGGCGTCATGAATCGCTTCGCCGCCCTGCTCGACCGCCTGTCCTACGAAGGCGGCCGCAATGCCAAGATCCGCCTGATGGCGGACTATTTCGCCACCACGCCGGACCCGGAGCGCGGCATCGCGCTCGCCGCGCTCACGGGTGCACTGTCCTTCGCGAATGCCAAGCCGGGCCTCGTGCGCGCGCTCATCCAGGAGCGGGCGGACCCGGTGCTGTTCGCCATGTCCTATGATTATGTGGGCGATCTTTCCGAGACCGTCGCCCTCATGTGGCCGTTGCCCGAGGGCGCGGCGCCGCCGGACCATGCGCCTTCGCTGTCGGACATCGTCCATGGCCTGGAAACCCTGCCCAAGCGCGCCCTGCCCGGCCAGCTCGCCGACTGGCTGGACGGGCTCGACGATACCGGCCGCTGGGCGCTGCTGAAGCTGATCACCGGCGCGCTGCGGGTCGGCGCCTCCGCGCGCCTGGCCAAGACCGCCGTCGCCTCGCTGGGCGGCATCGCGCCGGACGAGGTGGAACTGGTGTGGCCGGGCCTCGCCCCGCCCTATCTCGACCTGTTCGCCTGGGTGGAAGGGCGCGCGCCGCGCCCGGAAAACCTCGATCCCGCGCCGTTCCGCCCGGTGATGCTCTCCCACGCCATCGAGGACAGCGACTTCCTCGCCCTCGATCCGTCAGCCTTCACGGCCGAATGGAAGTGGGACGGCATCCGCATCCAGGCGGTGGCCGGGCGCTCGCCCGAGGGCGAGAAGATCGTGCGTCTCTACAGCCGCACCGGCGAGGACATCTCCCCCGCCTTTCCCGACCTCGTGGAAGCGCTCGATTTCGAGGGCGCCATGGACGGCGAGCTGCTGGTGGTGCGCGAGGGGCGGGTGCAGTCGTTCAACGTGCTCCAGCAGCGGCTGAACCGCAAAACCGTGACGCCCAAAATGCTGCGGGATTATCCCGCCCACATGCGCGCCTATGACCTGCTGGTGGAACAGGGCGAGGACCTGCGCGAGCGTCCGTTCGCCGAGCGGCGGGCGCGGCTTTCCGCCTTGATCGCCCGCACCGCCGGGTCCCGGCTCGATCTCTCCCCTTTGGTGCCGTTCGCCACCTGGGAGGAACTGGCCGCCGCCCGCGCGAACCCCGCCGCGGCGGGCGCGGGGGTGGATGCGGAAGCGGTGGAAGGGGTGATGCTGAAGCGCGCCGACAGCTTCTACCTTCCCGGCCGGCCGAAAGGCCCCTGGTGGAAATGGAAGCGCGATCCCCACACGGTGGATGCGGTGCTGATGTATGCCCAGCGCGGCCACGGCAAGCGCTCGTCTTATTATTCCGACTACACCTTCGGCGTGTGGACGCAGGGCGAGGGGGGCGAAACCCTGGTGCCCGTGGGCAAGGCCTATTTCGGCTTCACGGACGAGGAATTGCTGGCGATCGACAAATTCGTGCGGGAGGCGACCGTCAACCGCTTCGGCCCGGTGCGCGAGGTGCTGCACGAACCGGACGCCGGGCTGGTGCTGGAGATCGCGTTCGAAGGGCTCGCCCGCTCCACCCGCCATCGCTCGGGCATCGCCATGCGCTTTCCCCGCATCGCCCGCCTGCGCTGGGACAAGCCCCCGCGCGAGGCCGACCGGCTGGAGACGCTGGAAAAGCTGCTGGGGCCGGCGGGGTAGCCCGGCGCGACGAGGCTATTGCGTCGCCCAGATGATGCGGGCGATCCACAGCACGTCTGCGGCGGGGATCTGGCGGTCCTCATATTCGGGGTTGAGGGAGCGCAGGTCCACCGTGCGCGGGGTCATGCGCACCAGTTCCTTCGCCAGTACCTCGCCGTCGCGGGTCTTCACCACCACCCGGTCGCCGCGGCGCGGCTTGGCGGCTGGCGAGACGATGACGATGTCGCCCTCGCGATAGAGCGGCTGCATGGAATCGCCGGAAATCTCCAGGGCATAGGCATGCTCGTCGCCCACCTCGGGAAACAGCAGCTCGTCCCAGCCGCTGCCCACCGGGAAGCCGGCATCGTCGAAGAAGCCGCCCTTGCCCGCCTGGGCGAAGCCGATGCGCGGAATGGTGCGCGCCAGCCGCGGCGGCGGAATGGATTCGTCCGCAAGGCCGGCATGGCGGTGGAGGCCCTCGCCGTTACCGTCCAGCAAAGCGGTGAAGTCATCGATGCTGGAGCCGGTGGCGGCGAGCACCTTGGCGAGGCTCTCGGTGGACGGCCAGCGCGGCCGCCCGTCCGGCGTGATCCGCTTCGACCGATTGAAGGCGGTCGAATCCAGCCCCGCCCGCTTGGCGAGAGCCGAAGCGGAAAGGCCGTGCTGCGCGGCGAGGCGGTCGAGGGCGCCCCAGACTTGACCATGAGTGAGCATGCGCATCCCGTGCACGCAAAGCGATCCGCATCCGAGGCAAAAGGAGGTATTTCCTTCCACCGCGCCGGGAATCAACCTGACAGAACACTTTCGAAACCAGACTTGACCGAAAAGACGTCCGAATAATAGGAAAATAAGTTCAAAAAGCGCGAAAGTCCAGGAATTAAGTCCGATTCATCCGAGGATCAAGGCGAGTTCTTGGGTGGCGCGCCGACCGTCTGCGCGCTACATGGCTGCATGATCCAACGCGACCGCCTCATCTTCAAGATCTGTTCGACCACCTTGTGGACCGCTGCGGAAACCGCCGGCCGTTTCGACGGCGCGCCGGTGGACCATGCCGACGGCTACATCCATTTCTCCACCGCCGCGCAGGCCCGCGAAACCGCCGCCAAGCATTTCGCGGGACAGGAAAATCTGCTGCTGGTCGCGGTCGAGGCGGCGGCCCTCGGCGCAGAGCTGAAGTGGGAGGTCTCGCGCGGCGGCGCCTTGTTTCCGCATCTTTATGCCGCGCTCCCCCTCTCCGCCGTCGCCTGGGTGCGCCCGCTGCCGCTGGGCGCCGACGGAAGGCACGTGTTTCCGGCGGAAATGTCGGAGGCCTAGGGCGCGAAGGTGCGGTTCAGCAGGGCTGGCAGACGCAGCGCCTGAAGCCCCCCGCGCGCCCCGAGGAACACCAGGAAGGCGAGCCACAGCCCCTCGTTTCCAAGGTGCCGCAGCACAAAGAACGAGCCGAGATACAAAGCGAGCGAAAGCAGCATGAGGTTGCGCATGTCGCGCGACCACAAGGCGCCGATATAGACGCCGTCGAAGGCATAGGCCGCCACCCCCACCACCGGGAGAATGGCGGCGAAGATCAGGAATTCCCGCGCCGCCACCCGCACGTCGGGGCTCGTGGTCATGAGGTCGACGATCGCCGGGCCGGCCGCGAGATAGAGCGCGCAGGCGCACAGGGCAAAGCCGAAGCCCCAGAGCAGGACCAGCCGCACCGCCCGCCCGAACGCCGGCCGGTTGCGCGCGCCCACCGCCTGCCCGCAGATCTGCTCGGCGGCGGTGGCGAACCCGTCGAGAAAATAGGCGGCCAGCAGAATCATGTTGTTCAGCAAGGCATTGGCGGCGAGCACCACGTCGCCCGCCCGCGCGCCCTGGGCCGCGAAGAAGCTGAAGCCGGCCAAAAGCGCGGCGGTGCGAATCATGATGTCGCGGTTGAGCACGAAGGTCGCCGTCAGCCGCGAGCGGTCGAACAAAATGGCCTTCGGCACGGCGAGGCGGAAATTCAGCAGGCGGGCGCACAGGAGCAGTCCCGCGAGCGCGCCGAGGGCTTCCGCGAGCAGCGTTCCCGCCGCCGAGCCGGCGACGCCCCAGCCCAGCACCAGAACCAGCAGCACCGTCGCCGCCATGTTCACCAGGCTGATGCCGACCTGGATCGCCAGCGCGTGGCCGGTGCGGCCGATGCCCGTGAGCCAGCCCACCAGCGCATAATTGGCGAGCGAGAACGGCGCCGCCCAGATGCGGATGTGGAAATAGGAGGCGACCGCCGCATCCACCGCCGGGCTCGCCCCCGCCAGCGCCCGCGCGCCCAGCCCGATGGGCCATTGCAGAAGAATGAGCCCGAGCCCGCAGGCGAGCGCCAAAAGCAGCGCCCGCGCGGCCACCGCGCGGGTCTCCATCGTGTCGCCCTGGCCGAGCGCCTGGGCGGCAAGGCCCACCGTGCCCATGCGCAAAAACCCGAAGCCCCAGAACAGAAAATCGAAGATCACGGCGCCGAGCGCCACCCCGCCCATGAGCGCGGCATCCCCCAGCCGGCCCACCACCGCCGTATCCACCACGCCCAGCAGCGGCGTGGTGAGATGGGCGATGGTCATCGGCAAGGCGATCGCCAGCACCCGGCGGTGCGACACCTCCACGGGGCGCGGCCCGCCTTCGGGCCGGGGCGCGTGGGCAGGCGATGTCTCGATTTCGGCGACGGAGGTCATGAGCCGGCATCCCCCGCGCCCGGCGCGTTCGCCATGCTCAGCGGCTGCCGCGCACGAGCCGCAGGATCAGCCACAGGGGAAAGACGATGACGGCGCCGAGCAGGAAATAGCGCCACAGCCGCTCGAAGGCCTCGAAGCCGAAGGTGAAGAGATTCTCCACCAGATGCCGCAGGCTGGAGAGCAGGTTGCGCGGATCAAGCCCGAGCGCGGCGAGGATCACCCCCACCACGACGGAGAGCACGATCAGCCGCACCAGCACCAAAGCGGGCGAGCCGCCGAAGAAGCGGGTCAGCTGGTTGTTTCCCTCGGCCATGGCGCACTCCCGGATCGCACAGGCGCCCATTTAGCACGCGCCGCCGAACCGCGGGAACCTGTTCCCGCGCTGTGCCGAGAGGGCGGCGGCCCGTTCCCGCGCCATGCAGAGGGGCGGGACCCCGTCCCGCCCGCCGTTCAGGCGCCCGGCTGGCGGACCACCCGCAGATAGGGCTTCACGGTCTTCCAGCCTTCGGGAAACTTCTCCTTCGCGGCCGCATCCGAAACGGAGGGGACGATGATGACGTCTTCGCCCTGCTTCCAATCCACCGGGGTGGCGACCGAATGCTGGGCGGTGAGCTGCAGGGAATCCAGCACCCGCAGGATTTCCTGGAAATTGCGGCCGGTGCTGGCGGGATAGGTCAGGGTCAGTTTCAGCTTCTTGTCCGGCCCGATGATGAACACCGCGCGCACGGTGGCGGTGTCGCTGGCATTGGGATGGATCAGGTCGTAGAGGCCGGAGACGGTCTTGTCGCTGTCGGCGATCAGCGGGAAATTCAGCTGCGCGCCGGTGGCGTCCGCGATGTCGCTCACCCATTGCGGGTGGTTTTCCAGCGTATCGACGGATAGGCCGATGACCTTCACGTTGCGCTTGTCGAACTCGCCCTTCAGGTGCGCCACCTGCCCGAGTTCGGTGGTGCAGACCGGGGTGAAGTTCTTGGGATGCGAGAACAGGATGCCCCACGAATTGCCGAGCCACTCATGGAAGCTCACGGGGCCTTCGGTGGTTTGCGCGGTGAAATCGGGAACCACGTCTCCTAAGCGAAGCGACATCACGACTCTCCTTAAATACAAATAAATCTAGTAATTAAATTTATTGTACTGCAATTTTTAGCGAGACGTGAAGGACCCACAGCGGAAATCAGCCTGCGGCGCGTTCGCGCAGCGTTTCGTAAAAGGCGATGTCGTCGTTCAGCAGCGCGCGCAGGCGCCTGGTCTGCTCCGCGTCGCAGGAGACCTCGTCGAGGGCGCGGGCGTATTCCGGCGTGGTGTTCGTGTTGTCGCGGCCCAGCTCCAGGGTCACGCCGAGCGCTTTCTCGAGGCGCGCCACGTCCTCGGCCGCCGTCTCGTGAAAGCCGATGAAATCGAAAAACCCCATGTCCACGTCGCGGAAATAAAGGCGCGTGTAGAAATAGCGAAGGGTCGGCAAATGCGCGAACTCCTCCAAGGAGAGGTTCTGTTCGTTCATGTAGTCGCGCACCGGATGGGGGCCGTCCTCCCAGTGCCGCCGCCAGAAATGATAATGGGAGACGAGGCGGTTCACCGGGTGGCGCAGGAATGTCGCACGCACCCGCGCGGGCAAGGTGAGGTATTTATTTGGGTGGAAATGGCCGTGCACCGCCCGATAGGGAAATTGCGCCCAGTCCGCCGTCCGCCAGCGGGCGAAAAACCGAACCGGGTCGATATTCATGGGCGAGGCGGGATTGGCGACGCCGTCGGCATAATCCGCAAACACCGCCGCCTCGCCATAGGCACGCTGGACGGCGAGGCGCAGGGACGTACCGGCGCATTTGGGCACATGCACCGAAACCAATTCAACGCCCGACATGTCTTCCTCCAACGCGGCCGATCTGCTGGATGAAACGCTCCGCGTTCCTGGGAAGACCTTATAGCGCCTCCGCCATCTCGCCGGCCAACGCCTTGCGGATCAGCGCGCGCGTCTCGGGAACGCCGTAGATCTCCACGAACGAGCCGAAGCGCGGGCCCTTCTCCAGGCCCAGCAGCACCTGATAGAGCGTGTTGAACCATTGCACCGAAACGCCCGGCCGCTCCGCGCTCGCGCCCTTGGCCTTGAGGTCCTGATAGCGCGGGATCGGCCGCGCCACGTCGTACAGCACGGTCTGGATATCGTCGGCGGTGGCACCGGCGGGAAGCCCCGCGAGCGCGACGTCGAGCGCTTCCAGGGCCCCGCGCTCCACCTCGTCGGGGGCGCGATACACCTTGTTCGGCTTCACGAAGCTATGGAAATACTTGACCGCATAGCCCACCAGCTCGTCGAGCTTGGGATGCGTCCGGGCGGAAACGCCGGCGACATGGCGGTTCAGGAAGCCCCACAGCACCGCCTCATCCTCGGTATTGGAGGCCGAGGCGAGGTTCAGCAGCATGGTGAAGGACACCGGCATGTCGAGCGCGGGTGGATGGCCCGAATGGATATGCCACACCGGATTGCCCAGCCGGCTCTTCCAATCCTGCGTGGGATAGCGGGCGAGGAAGCTGAAATATTCGTCCACCGCCTTCGGGATCACGTCGAAATGCAGCTTCTTGGCGGAGCGCGGCGACTGGAACATGTAGAGCGCAAGGCTCTCCGGGCTCGCATAGGTGAGCCATTCGTCGATGGTCAGGCCATTGCCCTTGGACTTGGAGATCTTCTGGCCGTTCTCGTCGAGAAACAGCTCATAGACATAATGCTCGGGCGCGGTGCCGCCGAGGATCTCGCAGATCTTGTCATAGACCGGCGCATTGGTCTGGTGGTCCTTGCCGAACATCTCGAAATCGACACCGAGCGCGGCCCAGCGGGCGCCGAAATCCGGCTTCCACTGCAGCTTCACATGCCCGCCGGTGACCGGGATGGTCTTGTCCACCCCGTCCTCGTCGGTGAAGGTGATGGTGCCGGCCTTGGCGTCCACCGCCTTCAGCGGCACATACAGCACCCGCCCGCTGGTGGGCGAAATCGGCAGGAACGGGCTGTAGGTCGCCTGCCGCTCCTCGCCGAGCGTCGGCAGCATCACCGCCATGATCGCGTCGTACTTCTCGGCCGCGCGCAGCAGCACCGCATCCAGCTTGCCGGACTTGTAATAGTCGGTGGCGCTGGCGAATTCGTAATCGAACCCGAACGTGTCGAGGAAGCGCCGCAGCATGGTGTTGTTGTGGTCGCCGAAGCTCGCGAAATCCCCGCCGAACGGATTGGGCACGGAGGTCAGCGGCATCTGGAGATAGGGTTCCAGCGCGGCGCGATCCGGCACGTTGTCGGGAATCTTGCGCATGCCGTCCATGTCGTCGGAAAAGCACAGCAGGCGGGTCTTGATCTTGTCTTCGGTCAGCACGCGGAAGGCGTGGCGCACCATGGTGGTGCGCGCCACCTCGCCGAAGGTGCCGATGTGCGGCAGGCCCGAGGGGCCGTAGCCGGTCTCGAACAGCACTTCGTCCTTGGGCTGGCGCTTCAGCCGCGCGACGATCTTGCGCGCTTCCTCGAACGGCCAGGCGGTCGCGGTCTCGGCGAACGCCCGCAATTCGGCTTCGGCGGCAAGAGGATCGGTCGTGGCGGGCGCCAGGGTCATGACGTGTCTCCGGTGGGCGCAGGGTTCGGGAAGGCGCGGACACTAGTGCGCGATGCCGCCGGAGGGAAGCGCGGATGTTCACGCATCGCCCCCGGTTTCCATGATACCCGTCGCAGACACCCGTCAAAGGTGCCGGCTCACAGCGCCGGAATGAAATCCCCGCGCACCACCAGCAGGCGGCGCACCTGCCGCTCGCCGTCGGCGGGCCCGTTGGTGAATGCCATCACCTTCACCCCCGGCTTCAGCTCGGCGGTGGTGGCGCCGGGCTCGAAGCGCACCAGCGAGGTCTCCGGCGTCACCAGAACCTTTTTCTCGCCGTTTCCGTATTTGAGCGTGAGCATCTTGCCGTCCTTGGCGGTCACCTCCTGGGCGACGGCGGCATTGGTCATGGTGCTGCCGGGACGATCCCAGGGCCGCGAGCCTTCGCCGGTGCCGCGCTGGTCGGGCGGGAAGACATGGATCGAGACGGCACGATCCACGCCGTCCGAACCGGGCACGGAAACGACGCCCACATAGGTGTCGGGCTTGATGTCCGCGAGCGAGATCTTGTTGACCCCGGTCAGCAGGGTGGTGTCGGCGAGGGTGACCTTAGTCGCGCCCTCCTTGGTGTCCAGCGTGAGATCCCGGCCTTCCACGGCGAGGATCGTGCCCCGCACGATCGAGGGCGGTTGCTGGGCGAGGGCGGGGCTGGCGAGAAGGGCAAAAGCAAGGGCGAAGCCCTGAAGGCGTTGAAACATGAAGGTCTCCATGACCCATGAACACGGCGCCGCGCATGTGAGGCCGGTTCCGCGTCCGAGGCCAGACACGCTCGCGTCATCTGCCGGCCGCCGAGCTTGGGCGCGGCGGCGCGGAAACCTTCGGGAAAAGACGCTAAATGCTTGAAACAGATCTATGTTTTCAGAGCCTCCACGTGGTCCGGCGCGCCTCGGGATCAGGCCGCACTTTTCCGGGATAGGGTTGGAAACCCCCGCTCCGCCGGAGAGCCGCGCCACAGGGCGCGGTCGGCGCTCAATACAGACCTACCGGGAACCAGCGCAGGTACAGGTCGGTATAGACGCCCTTTTCCCAGAGCCGCTGGAGCGCATAGTCGATGGCCCGGCGCACCTGGTCGTTGCCGGGCTTCACCGCCACCGCCAGCCCGTCGCCGAAATACCGGCTCTCGGTGAACGGGCCGCCGGTGAAGGCGCAGCAGCCCTGCGAGGACGAGCCGTTCAGCCACAGCGCGAGGCCGATGGCGTCGCCGAACAACAGGTCCACCTTGCCGGTGCGCAGCGCCTCGCGCGCGGCCTGGGCGTCGGGATAGGGGCGGATCGCGGCCTCGTTGAAGAACGCGCGCAGATAGGCCTCGTGCGCGGTGCCGGCGACCACGGCCACGCTCTTGTTGGCCACCTGCTCCGGCGTAGCCTCGGCAAGGCCCTGGCCCTTGCGGGAGACGAAACGGGCCGGCGTGCCGAGATAGCGCTCGGTGAAATCGGCCCGCTGGCGGCTGGTGGCATTCGCGGCGATGCCGGCGATGGCGGCATCCGCCTTGTTCTGTTCGAGACTGTCCAGCAGCGTGTCGAACGGCACCGCTTGAATGGTGCAGGAAATGGCAAGCTCCGCGCAGATGGCGCGCGCCAGGTCCACATGAAAGCCCATCAGCGCCCCGTCGGAGGACAGGAAATTGAACGGCGGATAATCGTCCGTGGTCAGGAAGCGCAGATTGCTCGGCAGGCGTGTGGCATCCGGGCGCTCGACCCGGCGCTCGGGATTCCAGAAGCTCGGCACCAGGGCGGTCGCGCGGGGCGGGGCGGCTGCAGTCTGCGCGCGCACCGGCGTCACGGACCACAGCAGGGCCGCGCAAAGCAGTGCGAGGACTAAAATATCGCAGGTTGCGGCGACTGGCCCTTGCTTCAGTTTCATCGTACCGTTCTGCTCAGTTGCAGGGGGGCTGCAGGGGGAACTCTGGGTGGGCAAGGACGCGCGGAGCCACATGGCCCAGGCGCATGATACGCATGCGCATGACGGATTTGCGCCGGGATGGACGCGGACGCAAGAGGGCGAGCGGCAATGGCCGGAAGAGGTGACGATCGACCCGTTCGCCGACGCCGAGGCGGCTGCGCCATTTGAAACGGCTCCCGCCCGTCCGCAGCTTCCGCCGGGCACGCACCCGCCGGACACGCGCGCGGGCGCGGCCGCCGGCGACCTGCGCCTGCCGCCCGAACTCGCCGCCTTGCGCGGCCTGCTGCCCGACGCCACCCTTGCCGCCGCGCTCGTCCGCGCCCGCCATCTGGGCGTCGGCGGCGACGAGGTGCTGATCGCCGCCGGCCTGATCGATCCCGATGCTGCGAGCGCCGCCCTCGCCGACCATCTCGGCCTGCCGCGCGCGACATTGCCGCGACGCCTGCCGCTCGATGCGGACGGCGTGCGCGGCGCCCTGCGCACCGGCATGCTGGCGCAGGCGGACCCCGTGCGGGGCGCCGTCTTCACCCTGTGCCCGCGCGGACACGGGGCCCGCCGGCTGACGCGGGCCATGGCGCAGGACCCCGGCCTTGCGGGCCGCACCTCCATCCTTGCGCCCGAGCGCCTGCGCGCCCATCTGGCGCGATACGCCGGCCCGGCGCTGACACGGCAGGCCGCCTTCGATCTGCGCCGCCGCATGCCGGAGTTTTCCGCCGCATTGCTCTCGCCGGTCCGCATTCTGGCGGGGCCGCTGCTGCTCGCGGCGGCGCTGCTCGCGACCGGCTTCCTCGCCACGCCGCAGACGACCTTCCTGATCGTGCAGGGGTTGCTGTCGGTCATGTTCCTCGGCGCGATCGCCCTGCGCCTCGCGGCCTGCTTCATCACGCCGGAGCCCGACAGCCCCTGCCGGCTCGGCGACCACCATTTGCCGATCTATACCGTGATGGTGCCGCTCTACCGGGAAGCGGCGGTGCTGCCGCGCCTCCTCGCGGCCCTGGCGGCGCTCGACTATCCGCCCGAGAAGCTGGACATCAAGCTGGTGGTGGAGGAGGACGACCGGCAGACCCGCGAGGCCCTCAGGCGCCTGGCACTGCCCGCCCGGTTCGAGATCATCCCGGTCGCGGCCATCGGCCCGCGCACCAAGCCCAAGGCGCTGAACGCCGCCCTGCCGTTCGCGCGCGGGCAATTCCTGGTGGTCTACGATGCCGAGGACATCCCCGAGCCGGGACAATTGCGGGCCGCGCTCGCCGCGTTCCAGAAGGGCGGGCCCCGCCTCGCCTGCGTCCAGGCGCGCCTCGCCATCGACAATGGCGGCGACAGCTGGATCAGCCGGCAGTTTTCGCTGGAATATGCCGCCCAGTTCGACGTGGTGCTCCCCGCCGTGGCGGCGTTCGGCCTGCCCATGCCGCTCGGCGGCACCTCGAACCATTTCCGCCGCAGCGTGCTGGAAGGGGTCGGGGCGTGGGACCCCTACAATGTCACCGAGGATGCCGATCTCGGCCTGCGCCTCGCGCGCAAGGGCTGGCGCACCGAGGTGATCGCCTCCACCACCCATGAGGAGGCGCCGGTGCACCTGCGCCCCTGGCTGCGCCAGCGCACGCGCTGGATGAAAGGCTGGGCGCAGACCTTGCTCGTCCACGGGCGCGATCCGCGCCGCCTGGTGCGCGAGCTCGGCGCGGGGCAGGCCGTGGGCGCGACCCTTCTGGTCGCCTTCCCGTTCGTTGCGGCGCTGCTGCACCCGCTGTGCGTGGCCGTGCTGTGCTGGGACATGGCGCGCGGTGCCCTGGGCGGCACCGTCTCCGACCTGCCGGAACTGCTGATTTCCTCCCTCAGCTACACCAATCTCGCCTTCGGCTATGGCGGCGCGGTCGTCCTCACCCTCTGCGGGGCCCGCCGGCGCGGCCTGCTTTCCAGCGCCTTCGTGCTGCCCACGCTGACGCTCTATTGGCTGCTGCTGTCGATCGCGACGCTTCTGGCGATGGTGGAACTCATCCGCGCGCCACACCGCTGGAACAAAACCGAGCACGGCGTTGCCGCGCGCAAGCGCGCCCGCGCCGCTCCGGCGCTCGCAGGCGATCGCGAGGTCAGAGAAGACGCCGCAGGTCGGCCGCCGCCTCGGCCGGCGACCGCTTGAGATTGAACGGCGCGAGGAACGCCCCGCTCTTGTCCATCAGATAGACCACGGCCGTGTGGTCCATGGTGTAGTCGCCGCCATCCAGCGGCACTTTCTTGGAATAGACGCGATAGCCGCGCTTCACCGCATCCACCTGCTCGGGCGTGCCGGTGAGGCCCTTCAGCTGCGGAGAGAAGCTGGACAGATAGGATTTCATCACCTCCGGCGAATCCCGCTCCGGGTCCACGGTAATGAAGAAGGCCTGCAGCTTGCCCGCATCCGGGCCCAGCGCGCCGAACACCTCGGACATTTCGAACAGCGCCGTCGGGCACACGTCCGGGCAATGGGTGAAGCCGAAGAAGATCAGCGAGGGCTTGCCCTTCAGCACGTCCTGCGTCACCGCCGCGCCGTTCTGGTCGACGAGCTGGAACGGGCCGCCGATGGTCGCCACGGCGGCCACCGGATTCTGCTGCCGCGCCGGCAGCAGGGCGGTGGTCACGGCGACCAGGATCGCTGCGCCCGCGAGGAAGCTCGCGAACAGGACGAAGATCTTGGTGCGCGGGGACATGGATACCTCGTTTCAGGCCCGGCACGCGGCAGCGGGCAAGGCCGGTGCGCCAGAGCGGATAGCGCCGGGCGCGGTTTGATCGAGCCCGGCGTGATTAGGCGCGCGCAGGCCGGCCGTCCATCGGACCGATGGGCGCAGCATCGCCATGTGCAGCGTGCGGAGACGGCCGGACGACGCGGACCGCATGCCGCCGCGCCGGGCATCGACGCCCGGCCGGCGCCGGATCACAGGCATGTGGCAAAGCCGCTGGCGAGCGTGTCGAAAAAGACCGTCGGCCCATGCACCACCCAGAGCAGGCCCGCCCCGGCGAGCAATGCCACCAGGACGAGGGCCAGGGCCGCGAGCACCAAAGGCTGCCGGCCCGACGGGCGCACCGCGAGCACGGGCGCGAGATTGGCGGGCGCGACACGGGTCGCGGCCATCCACTCGCCGCCGCTTGCCCCCTCGCTCGCTCTCGTCATGGCGCGATACCGTCCCTGTCCCGGCATGGCTACCGGAGCCAGATAAGCCTACAGCGCAGACGGCTCCGCGCCAAGACAAGCAATGTCAAAGGTTTGTGTGTCCATGCCCGGGCGCGGGCGCGCCCTTATCCACCGTTGACGCCCCGCACCGGCCCGCCTAGTTTGGCCCCATGTCATTTTCGGAGAGCAAGAACCGGTCCGCCGGTGCGGCGATGCTGCGAATTCTCCGCCCGGTCGATCTCATCGGCCGGGCACGATAACGCGCATCCTGCTTCTTCCTTCTTCGGAACCGACTTCCATGACCTCCCCTTGCTGCGCGCCGGCCGGCGACGCGACGTATCGCCTCGTTCTCGAGGCCGAACCCGAGTCCAACGTGCTCCTGCGCCTCCTCGAACCCTTCGTCATCCACGACGTGCTGCCCGATCATCTCGACGTGGCGCGCCAGGAGGACTGCATCAGCGTGGAATTGCTGTTCCGCGCGCCCCAGGCCATCGCGGAGCGGCTCGAGGCGCGCATGCAGGCCATGGTGGGCGTGCGCGACGCGGTGTGCGAGCACGCCGTGCCCCTCGCCCAGCGGCGGCGCGCCGCCGGCGTGGCGGCCTGACGGACGGCTCATGGGCAGCATTATCGCGGACATCGCCATCGTCATCCTGCCGGTGTTCGGCATCGTGGCGATGGGATTTGCGGCCGCGAAGACCCGCCTGATTTCGGACAAGGCCTCCGACGGCCTTGCGGAATATGTGTTCGGGCTGTCCGTGCCGATCCTGATCTTCAAGACGCTGAGCGAATCCAAGATGCCGGATGCTCAGCCCTGGGGCTATTGGATCGCCTATTTCACCGGCGCCTTCATCGCCTTCGGCATCGCCATGGCGGTGGCGCGCTATGTGTTCCACCGCAGCCATACGGAAGCGGTGATCCACGGCTTCTCCGCCGGGCAGGCCAATACGGTCTTCCTCGGCGTGCCGCTGATTCTGAAGGCCTATGGCGAGGAAGGCGCGGTGCCGCTGTTCCTGCTCATCGCCATCCATCTGCCCATCATGCTGGTGGCGGCGACCGTGCTGGTGGAAGGCGGCTCCGGCCTCTCCTGGGCCACCGGCAAGCGCCTGGTGCGCACGCTTGCCTTCAATCCCATCCTGATCGGCATCTATGCCGGGGGGCTCGGGCGGGTTCTCGGCATCCAGACCACGGGCGTCATCAAGCAGATCCTCGATCTGGTGGCCGCCTCGGCCTCGCCGTGCGCCCTGATTTCGCTCGGGCTGGCGCTGAACCGCTATGGCATTTCGGGCGATATCGGGCCGAGCACCTTCATCTCCTTCATGAAGCTGATCGTGCATCCGCTGCTGGTCTATCTGCTCACTTTGGTGCTGCCCATGCCGCCGGTATGGGCCGGGGTCGCGGTGCTGTTCGCGGCCATGCCGTGCGGCATCAATGCCTATCTGCTGGCGCAGCGCTACGGAGTGGGCGTGCACACCAGTTCGAGCGCCGTTTCGCTCTCCACCGTGCTCGGCCTGTTCACCATCGCCTTGTGGCTCTACGTCCTCGGCGTCGGCTGACGCCCTCGGCCGCATCGGCGAAGTTCACACGAAAACGTTCGCCCGAAATGGCGGTTTTGTCCGCGAAAAAGGCACGGAGAAGCGCCAGTAAACCCCTCTTTCTCCGCGCTAAGCCATTGTTTCACGTGAAACATTTTTTGCCGGACGCGGGCTGCCTCCGCGTTTGCGCGCCCCCACCTAGGCGGAAAGGCCGAGCCGCCGACGAATATCGGCCGGCCCCTCTCCCGCCTGCCGCAGCACCTCAAGGCTCGCCGCGCCCTCGCTTTTCGAGAGCTTGCGGCCGTCCGTCCCCAGCACCAGGCGATGATGGTGATAGACCGGCGCGGGCAGCCCAAGCACCTCCTGCAACACCCGGTGCACCGAAGTCGCCGCGAACAGGTCCCGCCCGCGAATCACATGGCTGATGGCCTGCGCCGCATCGTCCAGCACCACGGCGAGATGATAGCTGGCCGGCACATCCTTGCGCGCCACCACCACGTCGCCCCAGGCGGCCGGGTCCGCCGCTTGCGGAACCGGCGGCCCGAGCGGGCTTTCGCGGGCTTCGCTCCAGGCGAGCGGACCGCCGATGCGCGCCAGGGCGGCCGCCATATCCAGCCGCAGCACGAACGGCATCCCCTCCGTGCGCAGCCGGGAACGCGCAGCCTGAGTCATGGAGTCGCGCGCGAAAGGATAGAGCGGCGCCCCGTCCGGATCGCGCGGCCAGGGGGCCTCCGCCTCCTTCTGCGCGACCGCATGGGCGATCTGCGCCCGGCTTTCGAATGTGGGATAGAGCAAGCCGTCGCGCTCCAGCCGGTCGAGCGCCTCCCTGTAGAACGCGAGATGCTCCGATTGCCGGCGCGGCGGCGCCGCTGGGAGAATGCCGAGCCAGTCCAGGTCCTCCCGGATCGCCCGTTCGAAAGCGGGGCGGGATCGGGTGGCGTCGATGTCCTCGATGCGCAACAGGAAATCCCCGCCCGCCTCGCCCGCCGCATCGGCATTGATGAAGGCGGACAAGGCATGGCCCAGATGCAGGCGGCCATTGGGGCTGGGGGCGAAGCGGCAGGTGAAGCGCATGGGGCAGGATTTATGACGCAGGATACACCGCCTGTCGCCGCCATGGCACAAGGCACGCCCGCTGGCCAAGACCGCGCACCGGTGATTTCATCCCGCAAAACCCGCGGACGCGGATTGCTCGAGGACCAAGGCGTCATGACCGACCTGCCCCCCGCCCCCCTCGGCCCAGCCTCGGATCTTGAGCCGCGGCTGGACCGGCAGGCGGATTTCGACCACGCCCTCGACCGCCTTCTGGCGCTGGATCCGCGTCTCGTTCCGCTGGTGGAATTCGCCGGCCGGCCGGCCCTGCGCCGCCGCGCGCCGGGCTTTGCGGGAATGGTGGCGATCGTGGTGGCGCAGCAATTGTCGGTGGCCGCCGCCCGCTCCATCTCCGCCCGCCTGGAGGCTCTGTTCGGCGGAGCCCCGACGCCCGAAGCCCTGCTCGCCGAATCGCCGGAAAGCCTGCGCGCCGCCGGCCTTTCCGCGCCGAAGATCCGCACCCTCACCGGCATCGCCCGCGACCTTGTGTCCGGCGCGGTGGACCTCGATACGGTGGCGCACATGGAAGCGGATGCAGCGGCGGCCTATCTCACGAAGCTTCCCGGCATCGGCCTTTGGACGGCGGACATCTATCTCTTGTTCTGCCAGGGCCGCGCCGATGCGTTCCCGCACGGCGACCTTGCCCTGCAGGTGGCGGCGGGCGAAGCGTTCGAACTGCCCGGCCGGGCCTCGGCCCTCGGCCTGTGGGCGATCGCGGAGGACTGGCGGCCCTATCGCGGCGTGGCGGCGCAGGTGCTGTGGGCCTATTATGGCGCGAAGCGCGCCCGCACCGGCGTTCCCACCTGAAACCTTCCCACCTAAGGCTTCCCGCTCATGCCGGTCCTGGATAGCCCCCGCCTGCCGCCCCGCTCGGGCGGCGCGCCCGATTCGCTGGTCATCCTGCTGCACGGCTATGGGGCCGACGGCCGCGACCTGATCGACCTCGGCAGCGCCTGGGCGGAGCTGCTGCCGGACACCGCCTTCGTCTCGCCCCACGCCCCGGACCCGTGCGAGCAGGCGCCCATGGGGCGGCAATGGTTTCCGCTCGGCGACATGGATCCGCACGACATGGTGCGCGGCGTGGCGAGCGCCGCCCCCGGCCTGCACCGTCTGATACAAAGCGAATTGCAGCGCGCCCGCCTGCCGGCGAGCCGTCTCGCGCTGGTCGGCTTCAGCCAGGGCTGCATGATGGCCTTGTCGGTGGCCCTCGCCATGCCGCAGCCGCCTGCCGCCGTGGTCGGCTATTCGGGCCTATGGGTTCCCGAACCGCAAGCGGACGACGCCGCCGCCCCGCCGATCCTGCTGGTGCACGGCACCGACGACACGCTGATCCCCGCCCAGGCCCTGTTCCAATCGGCCTTCGGCCTGGCGGGCGCCGGCATCCCCGTGGAATGGCATCTCAGCCACGGCCTCGGCCATGGGATCGACGACACCGGCCTTGCCCAGGGCGGCCTGTTCCTGGCCCAGCGGCTCGCAGCCGCGTAAGCCGACGCACCAGACGGCTTCACAAGAATGACACGGAGAATATAGAGTATCGCGGCGCACCGGGCAGGCTTGTTTTGATTCGGTGCCATGGAGGGCGAGGAGTTCGATCCTTGACCGCTGCGTTACCATCTGGGGCTTGGCCGGCGCTGGTGCTCAATGCGGATTACCGTCCGCTGAGCTACTATCCCCTGTCTGTCTGGTGCTGGCAGGATGCCATCAAGGCGGTGTTCCTCGACCGCGTGAACATCGTCGAATATTACGACAAGGCGGTGCGAAGTCCGGGCATAGAGATCCGGCTTCCGAGCGTGCTGTCGTTACGCACCTTCGTAAAGCCCGCCCGGCATCCGGCCTTTACCCGCTTCAACGTCTTCCTGCGCGATCGCTTCACCTGCCAATATTGCGGCTCGCGCGACGACCTCACCTTCGATCACCTCATTCCCCGCTCCCGCGGTGGCCAGACGACCTGGGACAATGTGGTGACGGCGTGCTCGCCCTGTAATCTGCGCAAGGGCAGTGACATGCCGGCGCATTCGGGCATGTGGCCCCATCAGGTGCCGTTCCAGCCCACCGTGCACGACCTGCACCAGAACGGCCGTCACTTCCCGCCCAATTATCTGCACGAGAGCTGGCTCGACTATCTCTATTGGGATACCGAACTCGAGCCGTAGGTTACGGTCTCAAGCCGCCATGACGCGACGCGCCGCACCCCGGCCGCGCAGGCCGATCAAGGCCACGCCCGCAAGCCCGAGGGCGATCAAAGCGTTCCAGCCGGCCATGGAAATGCCCAGCAGACGCCATGCGGCCTCATCGCAGCGGGGCACATGGGCCGTCTTGAGGGCGGACATAATGTCGCTGACCACCAGCGGCGTGCCCGAGGTGCAGGCGGTCGGCCCCTGCCAGAAGCGCCATTCCACCCCGGCATGGAAGATCGCGATCCCCGCATCCACCAGCATCAGCAGCGCCAGCACGGCAAGCCCCGCCCGCGCCACGCCCGTCCAGCCGCGATGGGCGGCATAGGCCGAAAGCAGGCCGATCGGTATCGCAGCGTAATAGGGCAGACGCTGATCCAGGCACAGCGGACACGGCGCAAGTCCCACCACCAATTGAAAATACCAGGCAGCGGCAAGGGCCGCGGCCGCCCCTGCGGAAACCACCAGACAAGCTGTGATCGGCGCGCGCAGATCGATCAAAGGCGTCGTCCTCATGTCTGCATGCGGTCGCGGAGACCGCCGTCGCGAAGCCATGCAATGGCGTGCGCCAAGGACGCAAGTCACAAGCAAGGCATTGGTGTCATTGACTTACATTAGTACAGCTACAATCTATAATAGTGGCAATTCGCGGCGCGATCCGCTATTGAGATTGATCAGCGCCTTCCGGAGCTTTTTACCGCTACCGCAGAGGCCACGTGTTTCATTGAAGAGTGCAGAACCGCCGATGTCCGACATGTCCCGCTTCAGAGCCAGCTTCACGAGCCCCGCCGGCGCCTCTCGCGGCGCGGTGGAGGACGGTGACGCGGTGCTGCCGGTGGCCCAGTTGCGGGATGTCTCATCCACGCGTCGCACCGGGTGTCCCTTCCATGACGTGCGCGAGATGCTGCGCGAAGTGGGCCTGCGCCCGACGCGACAGCGCTTGGCGCTCGGCTGGCTGCTGTTCGCCAAGGGCGACCGCCATGTGACGGCGGAAATGCTGCACGAAGAGGCCATCCGCGCCCGCTTCCCGGTGTCGCTCGCCACCGTCTACAACACCCTGCACCAGTTCACCGAAGTGGACCTGCTGCGCGAGGTGGCCGTGGACGGGTCGAAGACCTATTTCGACACCAACGCGTCGGACCATTACCACTTCTATGTGGAAGGCCATAACGAGCTGGTGGACATTCCCTCGGCTCATGTCGGCGTCGACCGCCTGCCCGAGCCGCCGGAAGGTTTCGAGGTTGCCCGCGTCGATGTGGTGGTGCGCCTGCGCCGCAAGGCCGTCGGCAAGGGCTGATCGTCCCGCACCTCCGCCGGTTCCCGATCAAGGCCCTCGCCCGTGCGAGGGCTTTTTCATGTGAGACGGGCTGCAGGCGCCCCCGGCAAGACGAGGGCCGGCCGCAGGCCTCACTCCACCTTCTCGTCGGGATAGACACCCCACAGATTGCCCTGCTCGATGAATCCGTCGAAGCCGGGGCCGGTGATGCGGCACCATTTTCCGTCGCAGGATTTCACGGACGCCAGCACCCGGGGCTCCAGCTGCGCGGTGGCGCGCGCGCTCGGATCGGCGCGCTCGCGCAGCACCGCCGTGCCGCTCTTCAGCCAGGGCGACACCAATGCCGTGCGGCGGCCGGACAGCATGGAATGATAGACCCAGCCCTCCGAGCCATCCACGTCGCGGATGCGGCGCCAGGTCTCGAACTCGGCGGTGATCTCCACCGGCAGGCCGGCGCGCGAGAAGATCCAGGACACGTCCTGATCCTTGTTCGGCCCTGTGCGCACATTCACCTTGTCCGCCTTCAGTGAGACAAAGCGCGGCACCGGCAGGCCGCTGCCGGAATCATCCGCCGCCAATGCCGCACTGCTAAGGGAAGAGGTGGCCGCCAACACCAGCAGGAAAGCCATCGCGCGTGCCGGAAGGGACTGACGTTTGCTCGCCTGCATGATCCGCTGATCCTCTCCGCTCAGTGAAATCGCGTGCCTGAAGTGCGCCTGCACCCGGACATCGTCAAGGGTCGCCGCGCGCATACCCTTTGTGTTTCCTCGTCTGTCTGCTAGACGGAACGAGAAGGGTTAAAAAACCGGGAACGGGGAAGATTATGGCGCGTCGCAAACCCCTCGTTGTCGTCACGCGGAAGCTGCCTGACACGGTGGAGACGCGGATGCGCGAACTGTTCGACGCGCGTCTGAACGTCGACGACGTGCCCATGGATCACGCCGCTCTGGTCGAGGCCGTGCGGACCGCGGACGTGCTGGTGCCCACCGTGACCGACAAGATCGATTCGTCCGTCCTGTCGCATGCGGGCGAGAATCTGCGCCTCATCGCCAGCTTCTCCAACGGCGTCGATCACATCGACGTGGCCAGCGCCTTGGCGCGGGGAATTACGGTCACCAACACCCCCGGCGTCCTCACCGAGGACACCGCCGACATGACCATGGCGCTGATTCTCGCCGTGCCGCGCCGGCTGGCGGAAGGCGCGCAGATCATCACCTCCGATCCGGAGGAATGGAACGGCTGGGCGCCCACCTGGATGCTCGGCCGGCGCATCTGGGGCAAGCGCCTCGGCATCGTCGGCATGGGCCGCATCGGCCAGGCGGTGGCGCGTCGCGCCAAGGCGTTCGGCCTGCAGATTCACTATCACAACCGCCGCCACCTGCCCGCCGCCACGGAAGAGGCGCTGGAAGCGACCTATTGGGATAGCCTCGACCAGATGCTGGCCCGCATGGACATCGTCTCCATCAACTGCCCGCACACGCCGGCCACCTATCACCTGCTCTCGGCCCGCCGCCTCAAGCTGCTGAAGCCTGACGCCTATGTGGTGAACACGGCGCGCGGCGAGGTGATCGACGAGAACGCCCTGACCCGCATGCTGGAAGCCGGCGAAATCGCCGGCGCGGGCCTCGACGTGTTCGAGCATGAGCCGGCGGTGAACCCGAAGCTCGTCAAGCTCGCCCGCCAGGGCAAGGTGGTGCTGCTGCCGCACATGGGCTCGGCGACGCTGGAAGGCCGCATCGACATGGGCGAGAAGGTCATCGTCAACATCAAGACCTTCATGGACGGCCACCGTCCACCGGACCGCGTGCTGCCCTCCATGCTGTGAGGGGCGGAGTTCGGCTGCGGAGCCGGATCTCACGCCGCCTTCACATGCTCCGACAGATCGGTGATGCGCGTTCCCGTGCCGGTGAGCGGGTTTTCCGGGTCATAGGCATAGCTCAGCGTCTCGAAGCGCATGGAGCGGGCGTCGATCATCAGCAGCTTGCCCACCAGCCCCTCGCCGAAGCCGACGATGGCGCGGATCACTTCCAGGGCCGCGAGCGAACCGGCCAGCCCCGCCAAGGCACCTAGCACGCCGGCTTCGGCGCAGGGCGCGACCGTGCCGGGCGGCGGCGGCTCCGGGAACAGGCAGCGATAGGTCGGGTTCGGCGTCCCGTCCGGCCCGGTCTCATGGGCGCGAATGGTGGTGAGGGTCGCATCGAAAGTGCCGAGCGCGGCCGTCACCAGCGGCTTGCCCGCCAATACGCAGGCGTCCGAGACCAGATAGCGGGTGGCGAAATTGTCCGATCCGTCCACCACCACGTCCACATCGCGAATCAGATCGAGCGCGTTGCTGGCGTCGAGCCGGCCCTGGTGCAGCACCATCTCCACATGAGGGTTGAGGGCGGCCACCGCGTCGCGCGCGCTTTCCACCTTGGGGCGGCCGATATCCTGCGTGCGATGGATCACTTGTCGCTGCAGGTTGGAGAGCGAGACTTCGTCGTCATCCACCAGCACCAGCGTGCCCACGCCCGCCGCCGCCAGATACAGCAGCACCGGCGCGCCGAGCCCGCCTGCGCCCACCACCAGCACTCGCGCGGCCTTCAGCTTCTGCTGGCCCGGCCCGCCCACGTCGTGCAACACGATATGGCGGGCATAGCGCTCGATCTCGTCCGTGGAAAACGCCATTCACCCTGTCCTTCGTCCCGCCGGCCTCACCCATAGATAGGAGGCCGGACGCGCCTGCCCAATGCGGGGCCGGGGCCGTTCAGCCGGCCGAAGCCGCCCGCGGCGCCGCGGCGGCCGCGATGCCTTCGCTCAGCGCATAGCCATAGAGAACGAGGCACGGCCCCTGGGCGCCGGCCTCGATGGCGGCATCGATGGCCGCAGACAGGCCGCCGAGAGGTGCGTGCACCACTCGCTCGTCCGGCCGCGTCGCGGAAAACACCGCCAAAGCGGGAACGGCGAGATCCGTGCCGGCGGCGGCGAGCTTTTCCACCAGTTCCGGCAAGGTCCGGCGCGGCATGTAGACCACCGTGGTCGCGGCCGCGTCCGACAAAGCGTGAAAATCGAGATCCTTCGGCAGCTTGCCGTCGCGGGCATGGGCGGTGACGAATTGCAGGCGCCGGGCGTGGTCGCGATGGGTGAGCGATGTGGTCAGCCGGCTCGCCACGCCCTGGGCGGAGGAAATGCCGGGCACCACTTCCACCGGAATGCCGGCGAGGCGGCAGGCGGTGATCTCTTCACCCGCGCGGCCGAAGATCATGGGGTCGCCGCCCTTCAGGCGCACCACCCGCCGGCCTTCCTTCGCCAGCGACACCATCAACGCGTTGATGTCGTCCTGCTTGCAGGACGGGCGATAGCCGGTCTTGCCCACCAGCATCTTCTTCGCCTCGCGCCGCGCGAAATCCAGCACCTGCGGGGAGACGAGGTCGTCATAGAGCACCACTTCGGCGGATTGCAGCACCCGCACCGCCTTCAAGGTCAGCAGTTCGGGATCGCCCGGCCCCGCGCCCACCAGGACCACCGAGCCGCTGTCGGGCGCGGCGCGCGTGCTTTCGGCGTCGGCCAACAGGGCGGCGCGGTCGTCCTCGCCCGGCGGCTGGTCGGGCGCGAACATGGCGCGGGCGGAAAATTGCTCCCAGAAGCGGCGGCGGCCGTGAAAGCTGAGGCCGAGGGCGGCAACCGCCCCGCGCCAGGATTGCGCCGCCTGCGCCCACGCCTTGAAGCCCGGCGGCAGGAGCGCCTCGATCTTGGCCCGCACCGCCTGCCCGAACACGGGGGCCGCGCCATCAGTGGAAATGCCCACAACCAGAGGCGAGCGATTGACGATGGCACCGAAGGCGAAATCGCAGAAGGCCGGCTTGTCCACCACGTTCACCGGCACGCCGGCCGCGCGGGCGGCGGCGGCGAAACGGGCGGCTTCCGCCTCATCCTCCGCGTCGGCGATGGCAAGCGCCGCGCCGACCAGGTCCTGCGCGATCCAGGCCCGTTCGACCAGCGCGATGGGGCCGTCCGGAGCCGATTGCGCGAGCGCGCGCATCTCCTCGCACGGCGCGGCGGCGATCACCTCCACCTGGGCGCCGGCGGCGGAGAGCAGTTCCGCCTTCCAGACCGCGGGCTCCGTGCCGCCGGCCACCACCACGCGCTTGCCGGCGAGGGCGAAGAACACCGGCAGCCGCGCGAGCTTGTCCATGCGGGCGCCGCTGCGCTCGCGGGGCGCGCGACCGGAGAGGGATGGCTTGTCGGCAGGCCCAGAGGCCATGGGTTTGAAACTCCGTCGCGTTGGAAACCCCTGCGCTGCACCTGCGGGCTGCGTCCGGGGTCCATCAGTCTGTGCCCATCGCCTGGTTTTGCCAAGCGTGGGGCGTCGCGCCTGTTATGACGCCGCGCCCGCGCCTATTCAACGTCTTAAATGTGGTTTAATCATTTCAACATTCAAAATTCGTTGAAAATCAGTGTGCCTCTTCCCAATTGGCGGCGGCATGGGCTTCCACCTTCAGGGGCACGGCGAGCGCCACGGCCGGGAGGGCGGCCTGCTCCATGACATGCTTCACCACCGGCAGCGTCGCCTGCGCCTCCGCTTCCGGCACCTCGAACACCAGTTCGTCATGCACCTGAAGCAGCATCTGGGCGGAAAGGCCCGCCTGCTTCAGCGCCGGCTCCATGCGCACCATGGCGCGGCGGATGATGTCCGCCGCCGTGCCCTGAAGGCGGGCATTGATGGCGGCGCGCTCGTTGAAGGCGCGGATCGAGGGGTTGGACGCCGCGATATCGGGATAATGGCAGCGCCGGCCAAACAGGGTTTCCACATACCCATGCTCGCGGCAGAAGGTCTTGGTCTCGTCCATATAGGCGCGGATGCCGGGGAAGCGCTCGAAATAGCGGCGGATATAAAGCCCCGCCTCCTCGCGCCCGATGCCCAGCTGGTTGGCGAGGCCGAACGCCGAAATGCCGTAGATGATGCCGAAATTGATCGCCTTGGCGCGCCGGCGCACTTCGGCAGGCATGCCCTCCACCGGCACGCCGAACATTTCGGAGGCCGTCATGGCGTGGATGTCCAGCCCCTCCTGGAAGGCTTCGCGCAGGCGCGGAATATCCGCGATCTCCGCCAGCAGCCGCAGCTCGATCTGCGAATAATCCGCCGAAACCAGCAGCCGCCCCGGTTCGGCGACGAAGGCGCGACGGATGCGGCGGCCTTCCTCGGTGCGGATCGGAATGTTCTGGAGGTTCGGCTCGGAGGAAGAGAGCCGCCCGGTGGTGGTCGCCGCCAGCGCATAGGAGGTGTGGACGCGCTTCGTGCGCGCATTCACATAATTGGGCAAGGCGTCGGTATAGGTGGAGCGCAGCTTCGCGAGCTGGCGCCAGTCCAGGATCTTCTGCGGCAGGGTGTGGCCGGCCTCCGCCAACTCCTCCAGCACGTTGGCCTTGGTGGACCAGGCGCCGGTCGGTGTCTTGGTGGCGCCGGGCAGGCCGAGGCGGCCGAACAAGACGTCGCCGATCTGCTTGGGCGAGCCGATGTTCAGCCGCTCGCCGCCCAGAATTTCCGCGATCTCGTCCTCGATCCGCGCCGCGCCCTGGGCGAACTCGCTGGAGAGGCGGCCGAGGATTGGCCGGTCGATGGCGATGCCGCGCCCTTCCATGCGCACCAGAACGGGAATGAGCGGCCGCTCCAGCGTCTCATAGACCGTGCTCATGCCATCCGCTACGAGGCGCGGCTTGAACACGCGCCACAGGCGCAAGGTCACGTCGGCGTCTTCTGCGGCATAGGAGGTTGCTGGTTCGAGCGCGACCCGGTCGAACGTCACCTGCCCCTTGCCCTTGCCCGCCACTTCCGTGAACGCGATGGGCGTATGGCCGAGATGGCGCACCGAAAGCTCGTCCATGCCGTGGTTGCCCTTGCCGGCATCGAGGGCATAGGACATGCACATGGTGCAGTCGAATGGGGCCACCTCGATGCCATGGCGCGCCAGCAGGGCGACGTCATATTTGGCATTGTGGGCGATCTTCAGCGTACCGCGGTCTTCCAGCACGCCCTTCAGCGCGGCGAGGGCATCCTGGAACGGGATCTGGCCCGGCAGGAGCCCTTCCTCAAACAGGCCGTCGCCCGCCCCGCGATGGGCAAGCGGGATGTAGCAGGCCTCGTTGGGTGCGAGGGCCAGCGAAACGCCGACAAGATCCGCCGACTGCGGATCGACGGAGGTACTCTCCGTGTCGAAGGCGACGTAACCCTGGTCGATGGCGCGGGCGCACCAGGCCTGGAGTTCGGCCAGATCCGTCAACATGCGGTACCGGCTGCGATCCACCTTGGTGGAGCGCGCCTCCTGCACCCGCGCCGCCACCAGATCGGCCGGGTTGAGCACGTTCGGCCGGCCGTTGGCGGAACCCGCGCCGTTCGCTGGCGCGGAGGCCTGTGCCGGCGCGAGGGCAGGGGTCGCGGCGCCATCCTCTTCCGCGCCGAACAGGCCGCCCGTCGAGCTCGGCGCCAGCGCCGGATCGGCGTCGATAGCGCCCGCATCGACGCCGAACGCCTCGGCGGCCCGGCGGGTGATGGTGGTGAATTCCATGGCCTTCAGGAAGGCGATGAGGCGCTTGCCGTCGGGCTGCTCCAGCACCAAATCGGACAGCGGCACCTCCACGGGCACGGCGCAATCCAGCGTCACCAACCGCTTGGAGATGCGGGCCTTCTCCACATTCTCCGGGTTCAGCAGCGATTCGCGGCGCTTCACCTGCTTGATCTCGCCGGCCCGCGCCAGCAGGGTTTCGAGATCGCCATATTCCTGGATGAGCGTGGCGGCGGTTTTGATGCCGATGCCGGGCACGCCGGGCACATTGTCGGTGGAATCCCCCGCCAGCGCCTGGACATCGGTCACCTTCTCCGGCGGGACGCCAAAATATTCCAGCACCTCGCCAAGGCCGATGCGCCGCTCCGGCCGGGCGCCGCGCCCGCCGGCCTCGCCCGAAGCCGGGTCGTACATGCCGATGCGATCGCCCACCACCTGCATCAGGTCCTTGTCGGCGGAGACGATCAGCACGTCGGCGCCGGCGGCGGCAGCCTGCTTGGCATAGGTGGCAATCAGGTCGTCGGCCTCGAAGCGGGCCATCTCCACCGGAATCAGGCCGAACGCCCGCACCGCCTCACGCATCAGCGGAAACTGGGGAATCAGTTCCGGTGGCGGCTCGGAACGGTTGGCCTTGTAGGCGGGATAGATCTCGCGCCGGAACGAGTCTTCGCTCTTGTCGAAGATGATGGCGAGGTGCGTGGGCTTGATGCCCATGGCGCCCTCGCGGATGAACTGGAACAGCTTGGTGCAGAACAGACGCACCGCTCCCGTCGGCAGCCGGTCGGAGCGGAAATTATACTTCCGGTCCTGGTTGATCGACTGGAAATAGGCCCGGAAGACGAACGACGAACCATCCACAAGGAAGACGTGATCGCCGGGTTTGATCGGGCTGGGAGCGTGTGACATCCGGGCATCCAATGGCAAGGCGCGCACGATGCCCGAGCGCCCGCCCGCCGACAACCCTTCCCAGACCGCCCTGTTGCCGGCCGCGCCGGACGCAAGGGTCAGACCGCAGCGAGGGGCTTTTCCAGGACCGCGAGAACGCGCGGCAATTCGTGGCCGCGCTTCAGGATCAGCCCGGTCTGGGACACCACGCAATAAGCGCCCTGCTTGCGCGCGAGCTTGGGGTCTTTCTCGATGCGGTACAGCGGCACGTCGAGCGAGCGGCGGAAGATCGAGAACACCGCCTTGTCCTTGAGGAAATCGATCGCGTAATCGCGCCATTCGCCCGCAGCGACCATGCGGCCATAAAGGTCGAGGATCCGGTCCAGCTCCCGTCGGTCGAACGTGACGAGCGCGGGCGAGGCCTGGGGCGTCGGTGCTGGCGGACGGGCGGGACGTATGGGCTCAACGATTCCCATCGGACCTCCAAGGTGCAGACATCCCATGATCGCCGTCATCGCCGCCGGGTTCAAGGGGATTGAATAGCCGGCTGGCTGTAGGCGGAAACACGATCACGGGGTCGTCAACGACCATCACAGTCTCGCCGGAATTCGGCCCTTCCCTCGACAAGCGCCGCAGGCAAAGTCAAAAACGTAGCAGGGCCGGTTCGCAGTCGCTTCGGTCTATCCCAGCCCCCCAGCCCCCCGGGGTGACAGGCGAACCGGCCACTGCTACGCATCCTTCAAGTTTCTAACTTTCAAGGGCCGCGCAAGCGGCCTTTTTTATTGCCCGCGCGCAGGACGGCCGACAGTGCAGATCGATCCGAGATCGGTCACACGCGCGGCTCCAGCTGCGTAAGCTCGGATTATTTAAGGTCGATCTTCGCGGCCCCGAGAATCGGGCCGGGGGATTGGAATGAGCCGCGCTGCACGAGCACAGCCGCGCCATCCACGCCATCATTCCAGAATTCGCTGAGCGGCACCGAGAAGCGCGCGGGCCCCCCGGTCCAATTGCCCAGCTTCACCCAGGCGCGCACCACATTTGTATAGGTGACGTTCTTGCCCTGGTTCTCGCCTCGGCCGATGGCGACCGTATGGCTGCTCAGAATGGGGCAGAGCCAGACTTCCGCGGCGGTCGGAACATGGCCGGGGTTGGCAGGCTCCATCCCCTCGGCCACCTCCACCACCAAATTCTCGCCGGAGCGACGCAGCGCGACCGGCACCAGCAAGGTCGAGCCCGCATCGTGGGCGCGCAGCACGGCCTTTTCGACCGCCGCCTTGTCGCTGCCCTTTGCCGGAGCGACGCCATCCACCACCATCTGCGGGGTATAGATCATCCGGTCGCCGCGCTGTTCCGCATAGGCGCGCTGGCGCACCGAATGCCCATGCTTGGCGAGGGTATCCTTCCAGCCGACATAATCCCAATAATCGACCGCAAGCGTCAGCGCGATGATCTGCGGGTCACCTGCCAGCTCCGAGAGCAGCGCATCGGCGGGGGGACAGGAGGCGCAGCCCTGGCTGGTGAACAATTCCAGCACGGCCTTGGGCGCGGCGGCGGCAGGGGCGGCGGGAGTCGGCGCCTGCCCCTGCGCACTTGCGCCCCCTGCCGCGAACGCGCACGTCAGCGCGATCATGCCGAGGATCGAAAGGCGGAACGGGAGGCGGCTCTTCAATGCACCGGGACCTGCGAATAGCGAAGAGTGAGTGGCACACGCTTAGGCGCGCGAGGTCTTTGATGCCAGTCAATTCGCAGTGAGACGCGCCGCCGCTGCAATGAGAAAGCCGCCCGCGGATATCCGCGGGCGGCTGTCTGGATGTGAAATGCTGATGGCGGCAGGGCCGCCATGCCTCACGCCGCGAGGTGGCGCAGCACATAGGGCAGGATGCCGCCCGAGCGGAAATAATCCAGCTCGTCCAGCGTATCGATCCGGCAGATCAGCTCGACCTCAGCGGTGCGGCCGTCGGCATAGGCGATGTTGAGGGTCATCTTCTGGCGGGGCTTCAGATCCCCTTCCAGGCCGCGCAGGGTGATGAGTTCATCGCCCTTCAGGCCCAGCGTCTGCCAGGAGGTGCCTTCTTCGAACACCAGCGGCACGATGCCCATGCCCACCAGGTTCGAGCGATGGATGCGCTCGAAGGACTGGGCGATCACGGCGCGGATGCCGAGCAGCTTGGTGCCCTTGGCCGCCCAATCGCGCGAGGAGCCGGTGCCGTATTCCTTGCCGGCGAACACCACCAGCGGCACACCCTCGGCCTTGTACTTCATGGCCGCGTCATAGATCGGCAGCTGGGCGCCGTCCGGCTGGTGCAGGGTGACGCCGCCTTCGACGCCGGGCACCATCTGGTTCTTGATGCGGATGTTGGCGAAGGTGCCGCGCATCATCACTTCGTGATTGCCGCGGCGGGTGCCGTACTGGTTGAAGTCGACCGGGCGCACCTGATGCTCCACCAGATAAACGCCCGCCGGGCTGGACGCCTTGATGGAGCCCGCTGGCGAGATGTGGTCGGTGGTGATGCTGTCCAGGAACAGGCCGAGAATGCGGGCATCGACGATGTCGGTGACCGGATCGGGCGTCGAGGAGATGCCGACGAAGTACGGCGGGTTCTGCACATAGGTGGAACCGTCTTCCCAGGCATAGGTCTGGCCGGTGGGAATGGCGATCTTCTGCCAGTGCTCGTCGCCCTTGAAGACGTCGGAATATTTTTCCTTGAACATCTTCTTGGTGACGTTCTCGCGGATGTACTGGGCGATCTCCTTGTTGGAGGGCCAGATGTCCTTGAGATAGACCGGGTTGCCGTCCTTGTCCTCGCCCAGCGGCTCGGTGTCGAGATCCACCTGGAGCGAGCCGGCGAGCGCATAGGCCACCACCAGCGGGGGCGAAGCGAGGTAGTTCGCCTTCACGTCCGGGTTCACGCGGCCTTCGAAGTTACGATTGCCGGACAGCACGGCGGCGGCGACCAGATCGGCGCTGTTGATGGCGGCGGAAATCGCCTCCGGCAGCGGGCCGGAATTGCCGATGCAGGTGGTGCAGCCGAAGCCGACCAGATTGAAGCCCAGCTTGTCCAGGTCTTCCTGCAGGCCGCTCTTGTCGAGATATTCGGCCACCACCTGGGAGCCCGGCGCGAGCGAGGTCTTCACCCACGGCTTGGACTTCAGGCCCTTCTTCACCGCATTGCGGGCGAGCAGGCCGGCGCCGATCAGCACGCTCGGGTTGGAGGTGTTGGTGCAGGAGGTGATGGCGGCGATCACCACGTCGCCGTGGCCGACCGTGAAATTGGCGCCTTCAACGTCCACGCGCTTGGCGGCTTCGCCCGGCTTCTTGAACTCGCCCTCGAGGGCGGCGAGGAAGCCGGCCTTGGCATCGCTCAGCAGCACCCGGTCCTGCGGGCGCTTGGGGCCGGCGATGGAGGGCAGCACGGTGTCGAGGTCGAGTTCCAGCGTGTCGGTGAACACGGGATCGAGCGTGTTCTTGTTGCGCCACATGCCCTGGGCCTTGGAATAGGCTTCCACCAGTTCCACGCGGCTTTCCTTGCGGCCGGTCTCTTCCAGATAGTCGATGGTCTCGCGGTCCACCGGGAAGAAGCCGCAGGTGGCGCCATATTCCGGCGCCATGTTGGCGATGGTGGCGCGGTCGGCGAGGGAGAGATGCTCCAGACCGGGGCCGAAGAATTCCACGAACTTGCCCACGACGCCCTTCTTGCGGAGCATCTGGGTGACGGTGAGCACGAGGTCGGTGGCGGTGATGCCTTCCTTGAGCTTGCCGTCCAGCTTAAAGCCGATGACTTCGGGGATCAGCATGGAGATCGGCTGGCCGAGCATGGCGGCTTCCGCCTCGATGCCGCCGACGCCCCAGCCCAGCACGCCGAGGCCGTTCACCATGGTGGTGTGGCTGTCGGTACCCACCAGCGTATCGGGATAGGCGACCGTGACGGTCTTGCCGTTCAGCTCTTCCTTGCGGGTCCACACCGTCTGGGCGAGGTATTCCAGGTTCACCTGGTGGCAGATGCCGGTGCCGGGGGGAACCACGCGGAAATTGTCGAACGCGCTCTGGCCCCATTTCAGGAAGCGGTAGCGCTCCTGGTTCTGCTTGTATTCCTCGTCCACGTTTTTCTTCAGGGCGTTGTCGGTGCCGAAGAAGTTGACGATCACCGAATGGTCGATGACCAGGTCCACGGGAACCAGGGGGTTGATCTTGGCCGGGTCGCCGCCCAGCGTCACCATGGCGTCGCGCATGGCGGCGAGATCCACCACGGCGGGCACGCCGGTGAAGTCCTGCATCAGCACGCGGGCGGGGCGATAGGCGATTTCCTTCTCGGCCTTGCCGCGCGAGGTCAGCCAGTCGGCGATCGAGATCACGTCTTCCTTGGTGACCGAGCGGCCGTCTTCGTAGCGCAGCAGGTTTTCCAGCAGCACCTTCATGGAGAAAGGCAGGCGGGAGATGCCGGAGAGCCCGTTCTTCTCGGCCGCTTCAAGGCTGTAGTAGGTGTATTCCTTGTCATCCACCGTAAGGGTGGTACGGCACTGGAAGCTGTCGAGGGAAGAAGAAGTCACGGCGCGTTTTCTCCGGTTCGATGATCGACCGACGCGACACGCCTAGAGGACCGGGCTAAGGAGGTGCCGGGCCACCTAGGGGTGCGGTTCAGCCGCTTTATAGAGCGATTTCAAACGGCGGTCATGCGATAAGAACGTTCAATGTGCGATGCATCCAAAATTCACCCGCAAGGCCCATTCCCGCACGCTGGGGAAGCTCCCGCCGCGGTCCTGAAAGCCGAGGGTCTGTCCTGCCAAAGAGGCGTCCGGCTGCTGTTCGACAAGCTCGACTTTGAGCTAAGAGCCGGCCACGCCTTGGTGGTGGTGGGGCGCAACGGCGCGGGAAAATCCTCCCTTCTGCGAATCGTCGCCGGCCTTCTGGCCGCGACATCGGGCCGCGTCACGCTGATCGAAGGCGCAGCGGAGCGGTCCTGCACGGAAGAGATGCACTATCTGGGCCATGACGACGCGCTGAAAGCCGCCTTGAGCGTTGCCGACAATCTTTCCTTCTGGCGCACCATGCTCGGCGCCACCGGCCTACCGGTCGCGGAGGCCCTGGAAGAGGTGGGCCTCGGCGGGCTCGGGCGGCTGCCGGTGGCGGTTCTGTCCGCCGGTCAGAAGCGCCGCCTCGCCATCGCCCGCCTTCTGGTGTCGCGCCGCCGTATCTGGATCCTGGACGAACCCACCACGGCGCTCGACGTGACTGCTCAGGCGCGGTTCGCAGAACTTGGCCGGGCACATCTCGATTCGGGCGGGGCGATCCTGGCCGCGACCCACGCCCCGCTGGATTTCGGCCCCCGCGTCGGCACCCTTCAGCTCGGCCCGAAACTGGAGGCCGGCGCATGATGGCGGCGTTCTTTGCGCTGGTGCGCCGCGACATGGCGCTCGCCCTGCGCTCGGGCGGCGGGGCCGGGCTCGGCGTCGTGTTCTTTCTCTCCGTCATTACCATCGTGCCGTTCGCGGTGGGGCCGGACATGGTGCTGCTGGCGCGGATCGGCCCGGCGATCTTGTGGATCGGCGCGCTGCTCGCCAGCCTGATTGGTCTCGAGCGCCTGTTCGCGGCGGACGTGGAGGACGGCTCGCTGGATGCCCTCGCCCATTCCGCCCTGCCGCTCGAACTGGTGGCGGCGGCCAAGGGACTTGCCCATTGGATCGCCACCGGACTGCCTCTCGTGGTGGCAGCGCCGGTGCTCGCGCTCATGCTCAATCTGGAACCGGCGGCGATCGGCGCGGTGGTTCTCACCTTGCTGGTGGGCACGCCGGCGGTCACCGCGCTCGGCCTCATCGGCGCGGCCTTCGCCGGCGCCTTCCGCCGGGGCGGGCTGCTGATCGCGGTGCTGGTGCTGCCGCTGGCGATCCCGGTGCTGATCTTCGCGGTGTCCGCCACCGGCGCGGCGGTGACCGGACCTGTGCCGTTCGGCACGCCGTTCCGCATCCTCATCGGCCTCACCTTGTTCGCTCTGGTGCTGGGGCCGGTGGCGGCGGCGGCGGCCCTGCGGGCGGCGCGCGGCTGAGCCTGGGAACAAAGGGCGACACGACAGCGTCACGCGGTGAAGGGATCGTGATGCGACGCAAACGCCGCACCGCTGCGATACTCGCGCCCACCCCAGCATCGAAGGCATATCCCCATGCGCGTGCCCCTCACCGCCCCCGCCGACCTCTCGCAAGAGCAGCGCCCGCTCTATGACGACATGCGCGCCGGCATCGAGACCAGCTTCAAGGGCTTCAAGGCCATCGCCGACGACGGCGCGCTCATCGGCCCTTGGAACCCCTGGCTGCATTATCCCAAGTTCGGCGGCCCGGTATGGGAGCTGACCAAGGCCATGTCCTCCAGCCCCACGCTGCCGAAGCCCGTGCGCGAGGTGGCGATCCTGGTGACCGGCGCCCATTTCCATTCGGCCTATGAGCTTTACGCCCACATCCTGGTGGCCGAGTCGCGCGGCCTGCCGGACGAGAAGATCGCCACCATCGTCGCCGGCCAGCGCCCGGCGGATCTCACCCGCGAGGAGGCCGTGACCTATGACGTCGCTTCGGCGCTGGTGCGCGGCAGCACCCTGCCGGAGCTGGTCTATCGCCAGGCGGTGGATACGTTCGGCGAATATGCCGCCGCCGAATTGATCTATCTGGTCGGGCTCTATTGCCTGGTCTCGGTCATTCTCAACGGCTTCGACGTGCCGGTGCCGGAAGGCGCCTGAGGCGCGCGACACGGCCGGGCCTGCTCATTCCGCCGCACCCCGTTTCACACAATCGCGCGTCCGGGGCGCTCCCCTGCCGCCGCGAGATGGTCTAGAACGCCAGCCATGGCGCTTCTCGACTTCGCCAATCCGACCCGCTTCCTCTCCCTCTCCGCCCGGCTCATTCCCTGGACGGCGGGGGCGGCGGCGCTCGCCCTGGCGTTCGGCTTCACCCTCGCCTTCCTCGCCCCGCCGGATTACCAGCAGGGCGAGACGGTGCGGATCATGTACATCCACGTGCCGTTCGCATGGCTCTCCATGTTCGGCTATTCCATGCTGGCGGCCTCGTCGCTCGGCATATTGGTGTGGCGCCACCCGCTGGCGGACGTGGCGCACAAGGCCGCGGCGCCCATCGGCGCCACCTTCACCTTCCTGTGCCTGCTCACCGGCGCCCTGTGGGGGCGGCCCATGTGGGGCACCTATTGGGTGTGGGACGCCCGCCTCACCTCGGTGCTGGTGCTGTTCCTGCTCTATCTCGGCCTGATGGCCCTGCGCGCCGCCATCGACGAGCCGAACCGCGCGGGCCGGGCGGCGGCGGTGCTGACACTGGTGGGCTTCATCAATGTGCCGATCGTCAAATTCTCGGTGGATTGGTGGAACACCCTGCACCAGCCGGCCTCGGTGTTCCGCATGGGCGGTTCCACCATCGACGGCAGCCTGCTCTGGCCGTTGCTCACCTGCGCGCTCGGCTTCACCTTTCTGTTTCTGACGCTGCACATGGTCGCCATGCGGACCGAAATCCTGCGCCGGCGGGTCCAGGCGCTGGAAGCGCGCGCCGCCGCGGAGGCCGCGGCCTGATGCAGCACGCGGTGTTCATCTATGCCTCCTACGGCGCGGCCGCACTCGGGCTCGGCGTGTTGACGCTGTGGCTGGTGCTGGACTATCGCGCCCAGGCCAGGGCCCTGGCGGACCTTGAGGCGCGCGGCGTGCGCCGGCGCTCGGAACGGAACCGGCCATGAGCGATACGCCTCCCCTTCCCGCCGCGCCGGCCGCCAAGCGGCGCCGCCCGCTGCTGGTGCTGCTGCCGGTGGTGGCCTTCGGGCTGCTCGCCGCGCTGTTCCTGGTGCGCCTGTTCGCTGGCGATCCCTCGCAGATCCCCTCCGCATTGGTGGGCCGGCCGGCACCCACCCTCGGCCTGCCGCCCCTGCCCGGCCTGCTGAAGGACGGCACGCCGGTGCCCGGGCTGGATTCGGCCGACTTCAAGGGCCGCGTCACGCTGGTGAACGTCTGGGCGTCCTGGTGCGCGCCGTGCCGGGAGGAGCACCCGCTCCTGATGGGCCTCGCGAAGGATCAGCGGCTGCGCGTGATCGGCATCAATTACAAGGACGCGCCCGACAATGCCCGCCGGTTCCTGGGGCAATATGGCCTGCCGTTCGCGGCGGTCGGCGTCGATCCCAACGGGCGCGTCGCCATCGACTGGGGGGTGTATGGCGTGCCCGAGACCTTCCTAGTGGCGCCGGACGGCACCATCGCGCACAAATTCGTCGGGCCGCTGACCGAGGAGACGGTGCGCGCCACGCTGCTGCCGCTGGTGGCGAAGCTTTCCGGCAAGCCGGACTGAACCGGCGAATCCGGCAGGGGGCCGTCAGTCCTTGGGGGCGCTCTTGTCCTCGCACCGCGCCATCAGCGGCGCCTGGGCGAAGGCGAACAGGAAGGTCAGCGGCAGATAGCCGAAGGTCTTGAAATTGACCCAGGTGTCGGTCGAAAAATTGCGCCACACCAGCTCGTTCAGCACCGCCATCACCAGGAAGAACACGCCCCAGCGCAGGGTCAGGATGCGCCAGCCCTGGTCGGTCAGGCGCACCATGCCGTCCAGCACATAGGGCAGCAGCGGCTTGCGGAACAACAACCCGCCCAGCAGCAGAACGCCGAACAAGGCGTTCACCATGGTCGGCTTCATCTTGATGAAATGATCGTCCTGCAGCACCAGGGTCAGGGTGCCGAACACCATCACCACCACGGCCGAGACCAGGGGCATCACCGCGATGCGGCGCGCCAGCACCCACATGGCCGCGAGCGCGGCGAGGGTCGCCACCATGAACACGCCGGTGGCCACATAGATGCCGCCATAGGCATTGCCGATGAAGAACAGCACCAGGGGGCCGAGTTCCAGGGCGAGCTTGAGGCCCGGCTTCATCTTGGGGCGAACGGCGGTTTCGGCTGCGGCGCTTTCAGTCATCGGATCCTCGTTTCCGCTCCCCTTTTGCAGAGCCGGCACGGCGCAATCAAGGCCGGCGGCGGATTTCGCGCCGATGCGCACTGGCTTAGCCGCGCAGCCCGAGGCAGGAAACGATCTCCGGCCCCTCCGATACCACCCGCCCTTGCAGCCGCGCCGCAAGCCGCCGCACGCCGGTGGTGGGCTTGCCGGCATCGCGCCGGTGCGGGTTCGGCAGCATCACCGCCAGCAGGGCGGCCTGTTCCGCGGTCAGGCTGGCGGTGCCCTTGCCGAACGCGCGGCGCGCGCCGGCTTCCACGCCGAACTCCCCGTCCGGTCCCCATTCGGCGATGTTGAGATAGATCTCCATCAGCCGCCTTTTGCTCAGCACCAGGTCGAGCCACAGCGCCAGCGGCAGTTCCATCGCCTTGCGCACGAACGAGCGGCCTGGCCACAGAAACAGATTCTTCGCCACCTGCATGGGAATGGTGGAGGCGCCGCGCGCATCCTCGATCTCGTCGTCGGCGCGGGAGATGGCCGCCTGGATCTCGGTGATGTCCACGCCCCAATGCTGGCAGAAGCGCGCATCCTCCGAGGCGATGACGGTGCGCGGCAGGACCGGCGCCATATCGGCGATGGGGGTCCAGATGCGCTCCACCCTCTGCCCCGTGAGCCAGCGGCCCAGCATCAGGGTCGAGACCGGATTCACCACATTATACAGGACCGAGAGCACGAACGGGACGAGGGCCAGCACCAGCACCAGGATCACGAACCGCCTGAACAGGGACATGGCCGCTCCGCGGGGCGAGAGAAGAACGTATGGTAAGTGCGAAGGTCGAGCTTCGGTTCCGCCTGCGGCTTGACCGCCCGCTCTGGTTGGGGCACCGGGAGGGGCGCGTCAACCGCGCGCTTCCCCGACGCGCTCCAGCCCGAAGGCCCGCCCGGTGTACCTGTCCCTTCCCGTCCGCCTCGAAGCTGCGGCCGCCCTCACCCAGGCGCGGCTCGAACGCGCCCTCGCCGATGCCCCGCTTCCCGGCGAACGGCTCCGCCCGCAGCGCCTGATGGAAGCGATCCGCCACGGCAGCCTCGACGGCGGCAAGCGCCTGCGCCCGTTCCTCGTCATCGAGACGGCCGCCCTGTTCGGCCTCGCGCCGGATGCGGCGGTGACGGCGGCAGCGGCCGTGGAATGCGTGCATTGCTATTCCCTGGTCCATGACGATCTGCCCGCCATGGACAATGACGTGCTGCGGCGCGGCCGGCCCACCGTCCATGTGGCTTATGGCGAAGCCACCGCCATCCTGGCCGGCGATGCGCTGCTCACCCTCGCCTTCGACCTGCTCGCCGGGGAGGATGCCCATCCCGACGCGAAGGTGCGTATCGCGCTCGTGTCCGCCCTGGCGCGGGCGGCAGGCATGGGCGGCATGGTGGGCGGGCAGATGCTCGACCTCGCCGCCGAGGGCCGGTTCGCCGACCATGTGCCGCTCGCGCTCTCCATGGCGGAAATTCGCGATCTCCAGGCCATGAAGACCGGCGCCCTGCTCGCGGTCTCGGTGGATGCGGGCGCCCTGCTCGGCGGCGCGACGGGCGAGGAGCGCGCGGCCCTCGCCGCCTATGGCCGCGCGCTCGGGGCGGCGTTTCAGATCGCCGACGACATTCTCGACATCGAGGGCAGCACCGCCGATCTCGGCAAGACCGCCGGCAAGGATGTGACGGCCGGCAAGGCGACCCTGGTGGCGAGCCTGGGGGTGGCAGCGGCGCGCGACCTTCTGGGGCAACTGGTCGGCGAGGCGCAGGACGCGCTCGCCCCCTTCGGCGCACGGGGCGCGATGCTTTCGGAGGCGGCGCGCTTTGTCGCCGAGCGCAAGAATTGAGTGGGCGCACCTCCGGCGCGCAAGATGTGATCGCCGACGCGGGCCAGCGCCGTGCCGGCCCGGTCGCGCGCCGCGCCGTGCCATGCTAGCGTCCGCCCCATCGTGACACGCAGACCGCCCCCCTCCCCCATGACCCGCCGGACCTTCATCGCCGGAGCCTCCGCCTTGGCCGTGGCGCCGCTCGGCGCCGCCCGCGCGCTCGGGCAGGTGCCGGCCTCGGGGCAAGTGGACGTGGTCATCGTCGGCGCCGGCGCGGCCGGCATTTCCGCCGCCCGCAAGGTGGCCGCCGCCGGGCGCAGCTATGCCCTGATCGAGGCGAGCAAGCGGGTCGGTGGGCGCGCCTTCACCGACACCAGCCTGTTCGGCGTGCCGTTCGACCGCGGCGCCCACTGGCTGCACGCGCCCGACAACAATCCGCTCGCCGAACTCGGCACGCAGGCGGGGTTCGATCTTTATGCCCCGCCACAGGGCGCGCGGCTCTATATCAAGGGACGCGAGGCATCCCAGAGCGATTACGAGGATTTCGTCTCCGCCGTGCGACGGGGCGAGCGGGCGATCGGCGCCGCGGGCGATGCGGGGCGCGACTTTGCCGCCTCGCGGGTGCTGCCCGACCTCGGCATATGGGGACCGAGCGCCGCCTTCGTCGCAGGGCCGTTCAGCTGCGCCAAGGATCTCGACCAGGTGTCGAGCGTGGATTTCTCGCGCTCCGAGGAGCGCGGCGAGGATCTGTTCTGCCGCCAGGGCTATGGCGCGCTGGTGGCGAAGATGGCCGAGGGCCTCTCGGTGCGGTTCGAGACCACCGCCGCCAGCGTCGACATGGGCGGGCGGCTGGTGCAGGTCTCCACCAACAAGGGCACGCTCTCCGGCCGCGCGGTGATCCTCGCCGTTCCGCCCAGCCTGCTGCTCGCGGGCAAGATCCGCGTCAATCCCGGCCTGCCGCTGCGCTATCGCAGCGCCGTGGAGCGCATCACGCTTGGCGCGTACGACCATATCGCCTTCGAATTGCCCGGCAATCCGCTGCGCCTCTCGCCCGACGAGACCGTGCATGTGAAGGCCGATGGCCCGCGCACCTTCGCGCTCGTCGCCCGCATGGGCGGCACCGACCTGCACATGCTGGAAGTGGGCGGCAAATTCGCCCAGGACCTGGCCGACGGGCCGGCGACATCCGGCGCCGCTTTTCTCAAGGAAGCGCTGACGCGCGAGTTCGGCGCCGATATCGCGGCCCGTGTCGGCAAGGTGCACCACACCCGCTGGACCAAGGAGCCGCTGGCGCTCGGGGCCTTCTCCTGCGCCCTGCCCGGCAGCGGCAATCTGCGCCGCGCCTTCACGGAGGTGGTCAACGGCCGGCTGATGTTCGCGGGCGAGCATGCCCACGAGACGCTGTGGGGCACGGTCAACGGCGCCTGGCTTTCCGGCGAGCGCGCGGCGACGCAGGCCCTGCGGGTGCTGGGCGTCATGGGCGCGGCGAGCATTTCCCAATAACCGGCGGCACAGCGCCTAGCCCAGCGGGCTACCATTCCTGCTTTTGCGGCAGGCCGTCGGCCACTTCGTAATAATCCGATTTCGACCCGACATGGATATGTCCGGCCAGCTTCAGGCCGGTGGGCCGATCGAGCGTGCCCGCGGTGACATAGGTCTGAATGCCGGGATCCTCCCGCCAGAACAGGTTTCCCCCACAGCGCCCGCAAAACCCGCGCGCGACGGCGGGGGAGGATCGAAACCACACCAGGGTCTCGGATGCGAGGAGGGTCAGATCCTCGCTCTTGCAGCAGGTCATGGCCGCGAAATGGCCGCTGGTGCGCGCGCACTGCGCGCAATGACAGGCGACGGGTGGGGTGAGATCACCGCCGATCTCGTAACGCACGCCGCCACACAGGCAGCCTCCGGCCGCACCCATTCCGTCCTCCCTTCACAGCCCGTGAAAGGTAAGCTGGGCGCGGAGCGTGCGGCAAGGCGTTCCGGCGACGCCCTTGGACGAACCGCGAAAAGCCAGACAGGGAACTCCGAAGCGGAGTTCCCCCGTCCGTCCCGCCCCGGCTGCCGATTCCGGCCTCAGCCGCGCAGGCTGGCGCCCGTCTTCTTCGCCACGTCGGCAACGATCTTCGCCGCCACCGCCTCGATCTCCACGTCGGTGAGCGTGCGCGCGCGCGGCTGGAGCGTGATCTCGATGGCGACCGACTTCTTCCCGTCCTCGATGCCCACGCCTTCATAGACATCGAACACCGACGCCTCGGTGATCAGCTTCTTGTCCACGCCCTGCGCGGCCCGCAGGATATCGCCCGCCGCCACCGTGCGATCCACCAGGAAGGCGAAGTCGCGCCGCACCGGCTGGAACGCGGACAGATCGAGCGGCGGCTTCACCTTGGTGGGCTTGGCCTTGGGTTCTGCGATGCGATCGAGGATGATCTCGAACGCCACCAGCGGTCCGCTCACATCCAGCGCTTCCAGCACGCGCGGGTGCAGTTCGCCGAAGGTCGCGAGCACGTTGGAGCCGAGCCGCAGGCTCGCCGAACGCCCCGGATGGTACCAGCCGGGCGCATCGGTGGTGACCTGGAGGTTCGCGACCGGCGCACCCACGGCCGCGAGCGCCGCCAGGGCATCGGCCTTGGCATCGAAAGCATCCACGCTCTTCGCCGCGCCGGCCCAGTGGCGCCCGGAGCCCTCGGGCTTGGCGGTGGCCCGGCGAATGCCGGTGGCGGCCATGCGCTGGTCCTTCGGCTGATCGCCGGCGAACACCTGCCCCACTTCGAACAGGGCGACATCGCCGTAGCCGCGGTCCGCATTGGCCTGGGCCGAGCGGATGAGGCCGGGCAGCAGGCTCGGCCGCATGTCGGAAAGGTCGGAAGCGATGGGATTGGACAAGGCCAGCTCCGCCGCGCCGCCGCCGAACAGCTCCGCCTGTTCCTTGGAGACGAAGGACCAGGTCACCGCCTCCACCATGCCGCGCGCGGCGAGCGCCCGGCGCGCCTTGCGCACGCGGAGCTGAAGCGGGGTCAGGACGGGACGGCGGGCCTCCTCCGTGCGGGGGAATTCGGTGGCCGGCACGCGGGCAAGGCCCAGGATGCGCACCACTTCTTCCACGAGATCGGCCTTGCCCTCGATATCGGCGCGCCAGGACGGCGGCACCACCTGCACCACCGACGCGGCGCCCGAAACCGCGAAACCCAGGCGGGTGAGCACGTCGCGGATTTCTTCCTCGCTCGCCTCAAGGCCCGAGAGACGCTTCACCTCGCTGAGCGGGAAATCGATGGTGCGCGTGGTGTCCGGGATCGCGCCGGCCAGCACCAGTTCGGAGGGCTCGCCGCCGCAGATATCGAGAATGATGTGGGTGGCGAGATCCAGCCCCGGCACGGTGAAGGCGGGGTCGATGCCGCGTTCGAAGCGGAACCGCGCGTCCGAATTCAGCCCCAGCTTGCGCCCGGTCTGGGCGATGTTGATGGGCTCCCAGAGCGCGCTCTCGATCACCACGTCGGTGGTGGTCTCGTCGCAGCCGCTCTCCTCGCCGCCCATGACGCCGGCGATGCTTTCGACGCCCTTGTCGTCGGCGATCACGCAGATGCTCTCGTCGAGCGTGTAGGTCTTGCCGTCGAGTGCCAGCAAGGTCTCGCCCGCCTTGGCGCGGCGCACCACGAGGTCGCCCTTCACCTTGTTCAGGTCGAACACATGCAGCGGCCGGTTGCGGTCGAAGGTGAGGAAATTCGTCACGTCCACCAGCGCATTGATGGGCCGAAGCCCGATGGCGCGCAGCTTCTCCTGCATCCATTCGGGCGAGGGGCCGTTCTTCACCCCTCGGATCACGCGAAGCGCGAACGCCGGGCAGAGCGCCGGCGTGGCGCCGAAATCGAGCGTCACGTTCAGCGGCGCGGGGAACTTGCCCTCCACCGGAGCGATGCGGGGCGCGAGCAATTCGCCGAGGCCGGCGGCGGCCAGGTCGCGCGCGACACCGGACACGCCCAGGCAATCGGCGCGGTTGGGGGTCACGGCGATTTCCACCACCGGGTCGTTCAGGCCCAGCACCTGCGCGAACGGCGCGCCCACCGGCGCGTCTTCCGGCAATTCCAGGATGCCGTCATGCTCTTCCGAAAGGCCCATCTCGCGCGCCGAGCACAGCATGCCGCGGCTTTCCACGTCACGGATCTTGCCGATCTTCAGCTCGGTGCCGGTGGCCGGGATGATGGTGCCGGGCGCGGCGAACACGGTCTTGAGGCCGGCGCGGGCGTTGGGCGCGCCGCACACCACCTGGATCGGCTCCCCTTTGCCGATGGAGACCGTGCAGACCTTCAGCTTGTCGGCATTGGGATGCTTCTGCGCGGTCAGCACCTCCCCCACCACGAACGGCGCGAGCGCCTTCGCCTTGTCCTCCACGCCCTCCACTTCGAGGCCGATCAGGGAGAGGCGATCGACGATCTCCTCGAAGGAGGCCGTGGGTTCGAGATGCTCTTGGAGCCAGGAGAAGGTGAATTTCATCGGTCTGTTCCTTGTCCTGTCAGGTCCGTGCCTTTTCCCGCTCCCACCTCTTCCCCGCAAGCGGAAGAGAGATCAACGCCGGGACCTTCGCCCCCTCTCCCATTTGCGGGAAAGGGCTGGGAGGAGGCAATCGTGCCACCTCTGCCGCACTCACGCGCTCAGGCCCCCGGCCAGGGTCGGGAAGTCCAGCGGGCGGAAGCCGTAGTGGGAGAGCCAGCGCACGTCCGCCTCGAAGAAGGCGCGCAGATCGCTCATGCCGTATTTCAGCATGGCGATGCGGTCGATGCCCATGCCCCAGGCGAAGCCCTGGTAGATGTCCGGGTCGATGCCGCAATTGCGCAGCACGTTGGGATGCACCATGCCGCAGCCCAGGATCTCCAGCCAGTCGTTGCCCTCGCCGAAGCGGATCTCGCCGGGGCGCGAGCGGTCGCACTGGATGTCCACTTCCATGCTCGGCTCGGTGAAGGGGAAGAAGGACGGGCGGAAGCGCATCGTCACATTCTCCACCTCGAAGAACGCCTTGCAGAATTCCTGCAGGATCCACTTGAGGTGGCCCATGTGGGAGCCCTTGTCGATCACCAGCCCCTCCACCTGGTGGAACATGGGGGTATGGGTCTGGTCGCTGTCGCAGCGATAGGTGCGGCCGGGACAGATGACGCGGATGGGCGGGGTCTTGCTCATCATGGTGCGCACCTGCACCGGGGAGGTGTGGGTGCGCAGCACCTTGCGCTCGCCCTCGGCATTGGGCGGCAGGAAGAAGGTGTCGTGCATCTCGCGCGCCGGGTGGCCGGCGGGGAAGTTCAGCGCGGTGAAATTATAGAAGTCGGTCTCGATGTCCGGCCCTTCCGCCACCGAGAAGCCCATGTCGGCGAAGATGGCGGTCAGTTCCTCGGTCACCTGGGTGATGGGATGCACGCGGCCGATCTCGGCGCGCGGCTCGCGCACCGGCAGGCTCACGTCCACCCGCTCGGTGGCGAGGCGGGCTTCGAGGGCGGCGGCCTTCAGCGCTTCCTTGCGCACGGCGAGCAGCCCCTGCACCCGGTCGCGCAGGCCGTTGATGGCCGGACCCATGGTCTTGCGCTCGTCCGGGCTCATGCCGCCGAGCGATTTCAGCAGTTCGGAGACGCTGCCCTTCTTGCCGAGGGCGGCGATGCGCACCGCTTCCAGCGCGGCTTCGTCGCCGGCCGCGAGAATCCCGGCGGAGACCTCACGCTCCAGGGCATCGAGGCCGGGATGATCGGTCAAAACGAGCTCGGACATGGGTTCGGGCCTTCAGATGCAGCCAAGTGATGTGCCGTCATCCCCCCGGCGTGACTTGGGGGATCCGCGCCGGTCCGCCGGCACGGCCCCGAGAGGCGGGCTGGCGGCTTCGTGTGGACGGCCGGTTGACGCCCGGCCGAGACGGGATGAATTCGGCGCCGGTTATAGACGCGTCCCGCGCAAAGCGAAAAGCCCCGAACGCGTCTCCGCGCGGGGCTTGTCAGTCTCGGTCGGGCGGGTCGCGCCGGGATGAGCCTCAGGCCAGGGCGGCCTTGGCCTTCTCCACCAGGGCCTTGAACGCCTCGGGCTCGTGGATGGCGATATCCGAGAGCACCTTGCGGTCCACTTCGATCCCCGCCTTCGCGAGACCGTTGATAAAGCCGCCATAGGTGAGGCCGAGGTCGAGTTCGCGCACGCCGGCGTTGATGCGCTGGATCCAGAGCGCGCGGAACGTGCGCTTCTTCACCTTGCGGTCGCGGTAGGCATACTGCATCGACCGTTCGACGGCCGACTTCGCAGCGCGGATGGTGTTCTTACGACGGCCATAGAAGCCCTTGGCGGCTTCAAAGACCTTTTTATGCTTGGCGTGGGAAGTTACGCCACGTTTCACGCGGGCCATGGATGATCTCCTTCAGATCGCAGTGCGTCAGCCGTTCGGCAGGAACGACTTGCGGATCACCCGTCCATCGCTCTCGCAGAGGATGGTGGTGCCGCGCTGGTTGCGGATCTGGGCATTGGTCCGCTTGATCATCCCGTGCCGCTTGCCGGCCTGGGAGGCGATAACTTTCCCGGTACCCGTCAGACGGAAGCGTTTCTTCGCTCCCGACTTGGTCTTCATCTTGGGCATTTTGCTCTCCGTGACCGCCATCCGCCGCACGTTGCCGCACGGGGCATTCAGCCTTTTGTTGATATGAGCGATAAGAACCAACACGGCAGCCCTTGTCGCCGGCCGGTTCGAAGGCCGCACTCGTTACAGGACTGTCACGCGAAACGCAAGCCGGCTGCCTTCGCAAAACACCGCACTGCAACACATTTGCCCGCCCGCCAAGGCTTAAGCCGCCATCATTGCGCCCGTTCGCTCTGCTTTGTTGCCAAATTGAGGCTAGGGGCCTCGTGCCTTGCGCCCGGCGGGATCCGGGCAGGAGATGACGATGCGGACGCCTTTGCGTGTTTCAGTCTTCACCGCCGCCCTCGCGGTGGCGGGCCTTGGGTTCAGTATGGCGCCGGCGAGCGCCCAGGCCTTGCGGCTCGGGGCCATGCAGCCCCTGAGCGCGAAGGCCGCCGGCACCGCCGCTTTCCCCATCGAACAGGTTCAATATCGCCGCGGCTGGGGCGGCAGGCCCGGCTGGGGCGGTCGCCCCGGATGGGGCGGCGGCCCGGGATGGGCAGGACGCCCCGGATGGGGAGGTCGCCCGGGATGGGGTGGACCCGGCTGGGCCGGACGGCCGGTCTGGGGCCCGGGCTGGAACCGCCCCGGCTGGGGTCCCGGATGGAATCGACCCGTCGGCTGGGGTCCCGGCTGGGGCTATGCGCCAGTCTACGGGCCCGGCTGGGGCTGGGGTGGCGGCTGGGGGCCCGGATGGGGCCCGGGCTGGGGCTATGGCGGTGCGGTCGCGACCGGCGTGGTGATCGGCTCGGCAGCGGCCCTTGCCGCCAACCAGGGGCCGCCCCCGGGCACAAATTGGGTGGCCTATTGCTCGCAGCGCTATCGCTCCTACGATCCGCGCACCGGCACCTTCCTCGGCTATGACGGGCGGCGCCATCCCTGCCCGTGAGGCGGGCTTCGATCGGGCGGCGACAGTCCCGATCCGGCACGCCGCCTTCACACACGCGTGAGGGCGGCGACCTTTTCGGCTCCCGGGCGTTTCCTTCCCAAAGGAGAAGCACCCGATGCGTAAATCCCTCTCTCTGCTCGCCGCCGCGGGTCTCACCGCGGCCCTCGCGGTTTCCGGCGCCCAGGCGCAGCCCCTGCGCCCTGCTTCGATCGGAGTCGCGGGCGAATCTCCCGTCACCAATGTGCAGTGGCGTGGTGGCCCCGGCTGGGGCGGTCCGGGCTATGGACCCGGTTGGCGCGGGCCGCGCTATGGCTACGGCTATGGCTACCGCAATTGCGGCTGGGGCGGCTGTAACAACAATGGCGCGGCGGTCGCGGCCGGCGTTGTGGGCGGTATGATGCTTGGCGCGGCGGCGGCGAGCGCGGCCAATGCCGCCAATTCCGCACCCCCTCCGGGCAATTGGGCGGCTTATTGCGCCCAGCGCTATCGCTCGTTCGATCCCGCCACCGGCACCTATCTCGGCTATGACGGCCTGCGCCATCCCTGCACCTGACGCACGCGCTGCATGAGCCAAAAGAAAAGCCCGGATCGAAGGATCCGGGCTCTATTTTCGCCAGTCGTCCGTCGCCGTTCAGCGCGGCGCCAGGATCATGATCATCTGGCGGCCTTCGAGCATGGGCTCGGCCTCCACCTTGGCGATGGTGGCCACATCGTCGCGCAGCTTCTGCAGCAACTTGTAGCCGATGTCCTGGTGCGCCATCTCACGGCCACGGAAGCGCAGGGTGACCTTCACCTTGTCGCCCTCTTCGAAGAACCGCTGCATGGAGCGCATCTTCACTTCGTAGTCGTGGGTGTCGATGCCGGGCCGCAGCTTGATTTCCTTGACCTCGACCACCTTCTGCTTCTTGCGGGCCTCGCTGGCCTTCTTCTGGTTCTGATACTTGAACCGGCCGAAATCGAGGATCTTGCAGACGGGCGGGGCGGAATTGGGCGCGATCTCCACGAGATCGAGGCCGGCTTCCTGCGCGAGCTGGAGGGCATCGCGGATTGCTACCACACCGCGGTTCTGCCCATCCTGATCGATCAGCTGCACTTCGCGGATGCGGATTTCCTCATTGACGCGCGGACCATCCTTCTCCGGCGCGACGGGTCTCATGGGGCGACGAATGGCGAAAATCTCCTCTGCCATTAAATTGGATCACGCGCGGCAGGGGAAATCGGCGCGCAACTTCACATGAAAGCGCGCAGCCAGAAGCCCCCGACCAAGAGCGGACACAGAAGATCGTGACTCTGAGGTGCGAAGTCAATAACCAAGACCTCTCGAGCGGTGATCCGGGCCATTTTTCGGCCCGAAGCACCGCCACCTGCCACGCCCGAGAGCCACAGTTCAGCCGCCTTCACCCGGCATTCGGGAGACAGCAGCAGGGCCGGACGCTCCGCCGGGTGCCGACCCGCCGCCTTTCCAGGACCCGATGATGACCGACGTTGCTTCCCCTGTGGGTCGCCTGCTCCGCCGCTTGGGACCGTTCGCGGCCGCCGTGCTGTGCCTGGGCGCCGTCCTGCCCGCGGCGACCGGCCCCGCGCGAGCCGACGGGCGGCTCGACGCGAAATATTCCCTCACCGTCGGCGGGGTCGAGATCGGCCGCGCCACGCTGGTGGCCGAAGCCACCGGCACTACTTACGAAATCGCCGCCACCGGCCGCATCACCGGCGTGCTGCGCGCGGTCTCCTCGGGCAAGGGCAGCGTCGCGGCGCGCGGCGCCATCGGCATGGGCAAGGTGGTGCCCCAGGTGTTCGCGGTGGCGGCCGAGGCGGACGGCAAGGCCGAGGGCGTGCGCTTCGCGGTGGCGAACAATACGGTGAAGGAACTGGTGGTGGAGCCTCCCATCAAGCCGCTGCCGGACCGCGTGGAGATCACCGACGCCCATCTCACCAACATCATCGATCCCATGAGCGGGGCCTTCGTCTATGTGCCCGGCACGGTGGACATGCTCTCCGCCGCCGCCTGCGACCGTTCGATCCCGGTGTTCGACGGGCGCCAGCGCTACGACATCTCGCTGAGCTACCTGCGGGTGGAACAGGTGAAGATCCCCAAGGGCTACAGCGGCCCCGCCGTGGTGTGCCGCGCCGGCTATACCCCCGTCGCCGGCCACCGGCCGACCCGCTACACGGTCAAATACATGCAGGAAAACAAGGAGATGTTCGTGTGGCTGGTGCCGGTCGCCGGCACCCGCCTGCTGGCCCCCTTCAAGGTGTCGGTCGCCACCATGATCGGCACCGCGATCCTGGAAGCCACCGCCTTCGACACGGCGGTGAAGGAAAATACGGTGCCAGTGAACGCGCCGAAGCCGCAATAGCGCAGCCCGCGTTTTGATGCGGAATCGGTTACCGCGCCGCGAGTCCCACTAGCCCTTGTACGGGGCAAAACGCGAACCTTCATCGACTCTCGATTCGGCCGCGATTCGTTCCACTCCCGTTCTTTTGCGCTTTTACCGTGTTGCGGCGCAGCCCGCGTTGACTTCGCCCCATGGGCAGGTGTTCCCTGGCCGTGCGTGCGTTCGGTCACGCGAGAGGACATCATGGCTAAACGGAGCAAAGCGGGCGAATCGGAACATCTGGCGCTGCCGCGCGGCGTCAAATCCCTGGCGGAGGCGAAAGCCTGGATGGTGTCTCGCGGCATCACCGAGATCGAATGCACCGTCCCGGACCTTGCGGGCGTCGCCCGCGGCAAGATCATGCCAGCTTCCAAGTTCCTCTCCTCGCCGGTGATGAACCTGCCGCTCTCGGTCTTCTTCCAGACTATTTCCGGCGAATATCCCTCCTATGAGGGGTTGGTGGATTCCGTGATCGCGGATTCCGACCTGGTGCTGGAGCCCGATTTCTCCACCCTGTGCTCCGTGCCCTGGGCACAGGACCCGACCGCCCAGATCATCCACAACGCCTATCATCGCGACGGCCGCCCGGTGGAGCTCGCGCCGCGCCAGGTGCTGAAGAACGTGCTGGCGCTCTATGCCAAGCGCGGCTGGAAGCCGGTGGTGGCGCCGGAGATCGAATTCTACCTGGTCGAGCCCAATGTGGACCCCGACTATCCCCTGAAGCCGCCCGTCGGCCGCTCGGGCCGCCCCGAGATCGGCCGGCAATCCTATTCCATCCAGGCGGTGAACGAGTTCGACGCCCTGTTCGAGGACATCTACGATTATTCCGAGGCTCAGGGCCTGGAGATCGACACGCTGATCCATGAGGACGGCGCGGCGCAGATGGAAATCAACCTGCGCCACGGTGACCCGCTGGAGCTCGCCGACCAGGTGTTCCTGTTCAAGCGCACGATCCGCGAGGCCGCGCTGGCCCATAAGATCTACGCCACCTTCATGGCCAAGCCGATCGCCAACGAGCCGGGCAGCGCCATGCACATCCACCAATCGGTGGTCTCGGCCGAGACCGGCAAGAACATCTTCTCCGACGACGACGGCGACCCCACCCCGGAATTCTTCTCCTTCCTCGCCGGGCACCAGCGCTACCTGCCTTCGGTCATGTGCATCCTGGCGCCTTATGTGAACTCGTATCGCCGGCTGACGCGCGATTCCATGGCGCCCATCAATGTGCAGTGGGGCTATGACAATCGCACCGCCGGCCTGCGCGTGCCGCCCGCCCCGCCGGCCGCGCGACGGGTGGAGAACCGCGTCCCCTCCTCCGACGCCAATCCCTATCTCGTCATCGCGGCGTCGCTGGCCTGCGGCTATATCGGCATCCAGAAGGGCCTGCGCCCCACCGAGCCGCTGGAAGGCGACGCGAAGGACCTGGACTTCGACCTGCCGCGCGGCCTGCTGGAGGCGGTGGCGGCCTTCGAGGAAAACGAGGATCTGGCCGAAGTGCTCGGCAAGAGCTTCATCACCACCTACGCGGCGGTGAAGCAGGCGGAGTTCGAGACCTTCATGCGGGTGATTTCGCCCTGGGAGCGGGAATATTTGCTGCTGAACGTGTGAGGCGCTTCTCCCGAAAGGGGGCCGACGCGAAAGCCGCTTTCCCCCTCCCACCCCGCCCCCGCAAGCGGGAGAGGGGGTTCGAGCGGGCTCGTACTAAAGCCCCATCCGCATGCACGGCGCGTCTCCTCTCCCGCTTGCGGGGGAGGGCGAGGGAGAGGGCAGGACGCGATGCAGAGCGAGCTGCCGGGAGGTCTTCCTCCGGCCCTGCGGCGAAAGCGCCTCCCGCCTCACCACACAGGGACAGTCATGACGTTCGGCGGCCATCCCCAATCCTGGTATGCGGCAACCGCGACCCCGTTTCCCGACCTCCCACCCCTGTCCGGTGAAACCCGCGCGGACGTGGTGATCGTCGGCGGCGGCTATACCGGCCTGTCCGCCGCGCTTCATCTCGCGGAAGCCGGCGTGGACGTGGTGGTGCTGGAGGGCGGGCGCGTGGGCTCGGGCGCCTCGGGCCGCAACGGCGGGCAGATCCACAGCGGCCAGCGGCGCCACCAGGATTACCTCGAACAGGCGCTGGGCCTTGAAGATGCCCGCAAGCTCTGGGATCTGGCCGAAGAGGCCAAGACCCTGGTGGCGGACCTCATCGCGCGCCACGCCATCGCCTGCGATCTCACGCCGGGCCTGATCCTCGCCGACCACAAGCCCAATTACGTCGCCGAAAGCCACGCCTACGGCCGCCATCTCGCCGAGACCTATGGCTACGACAAGACCGAGCCGCTGGATCGCGACCAACTGCACGCCTTGGTTGGCGCTCCGGGCTATTATGGCGGCCTGATCGACCATGGGGCGGGCCATCTCCACCCGCTGAATTTCGCCCTCGGCCTCGCCACGGCGGCGCGCGCGGCCGGCGCCCGCATTTTCGAGCACAGCCGCGCCCTGCGCATCGCCGAGAATAAGGGCGTCAGCGTCGAGACCGACGGCGGGCGCGTGACGGCGGACCTGCTCCTGCTGTGCGGCAACGGGCTGATGGACGGGCTCGACCGCCGGGTGGACCACCACGTCATGCCCATCAACAATTACATCGCCGTCACCGCGCCGCTGGGCGAGCGGGCCGAGAGCATCATCCGCGGACAAGCGGCGGTGGCGGACAGCCGGTTCGTGGTGAATTATTTCCGCATGACGCCGGACCGCCGGCTGCTGTTCGGCGGCGGCGAGAGCTATCGCCGCTCCTTGCAGCCGCAGGTGATGGACTTCGTGCGGCCCTTCCTCGCCCGCATCTTCCCGCAACTGGCCGACGTGACGCTCGATTACGGCTGGGGCGGCACGCTGGGCATCACCATGACGCGCAACCCCTTCGTGCGCCGCCTCTCGCCCCGCGTGCTGGTGTCCGCCGGCTATTCCGGCCAGGGCGTGGCGCTGGCGCCTTTGTTCGGCAAGATTCTGGCCGAGGCGGTGCGCGGCCAGGTGGGTCGGCTCGATCTCCTGGAGCGCCTCCCCGTGCCGCCCTTCATCGGCGGCACGCTGCTGCGCTATCCCCTGCTGGTGGCGGGCTTGAGCTATTACGCGCTGCGGGACCGGCTTTAGGGGTTAGGCATAGGAAGAGAAGGACTGCTGCGCGGGAGTCCTTGCGCTGGGTCCCGGCTCTCCTTCCACTGCGCTGCGTTTCGTTGCAGTCGGCGGGGACACAAGGGCGGCGCTCGCGTCCCGGACGCATGGAGCGTCAGCGCAATGCGAGCCGGGACCCAGCGCAAAACCCCGCCGCAGGCGGCCTTATTTCAAAAAATCCTCCGCCAAATCATGCCATCCGGGATTGTCGCGCTCGATGAGGGCAAGCTTCCAGGCGCGGTTCCATTTCTTCAGGCGACGCTCCTGGGCCCGCGCATCGTCCAAGCTCTGGAAGAGCTGGACGTGCACCAGACGATGCACGCAGTAGGTGCGCGTGAAACCCGGAACCGCGCCGGAGCGATGCTCGCTCATCCGGCGGTGCAGATCGTTCGTCACGCCGACATACAGCGTGCCGTTTCTCGCGCTTGCCAGGATATAGACGGCGAAGCCTTCCATGCGGGAAAGGTATCAGGGGAAGCCGCTGCGCGGGAGTCCTTGCGCTGGGTCCCGGCTCTCCTTCCACTGCGCTGCGCTTCGTTGCAGTCGGCGGGGACACAAGGGCGGCGCTCGCGTCCCGGACGCATGGAGCGTCAGCGCAATGCGAGCCGGGACCCAGCGCAAAACCCCGCCGCAGGCGGCCTTATTTCAAAAAATCCTCCGCCGCACACCCCCTCACTCCGGCAGCGGGATGAACTCGTGCTCCCCAGGCACATGGGCGAAGCGGCCGGTTTTCCAGTCTTCCTTCGCCTGCTCGATGCGCTCCTTGCGGGAGGAGACGAAGTTCCACCACAGATAGCGCGGCCCCTCCAGCGCCGTGCCGCCGAGGAACATCATGCGGGCCGGCGTGCGGGCGCGCACCGTGATGCGGTCGCCGGGGCGGAAGATGAGAAGGCGCGGGCCCTCGAACACGTCGCCGGCAATCTCGACCTCGCCGGACACCACATAGATCGCCCGTTCCTCGGTGTCGGCGTCGAGCGGCGCGCTGGCGCCCGGCTGCAGGGTCACTTCCGCATAGAGCCAGTCGGAGAGCATGCCCACCGGCGAGCGCTGGCCGAAGGCCGAGCCGGCGATCACCCGCGCCCAGACGCCGGTATCCTCGATCACCGGCAGGTCGCCGGAGGAAAAATGCTGGAACGAGGGGGCGGTCTCCTCATGGGCGGCGGGCAGCGCGATCCAGCTCTGGATGCCGTACATGGTGCCGGCGGCATTGCCCGCCCGCGCCTCCAGCGGCGAGCGCTCGGAATGGGTGATGCCGCGCCCGGCGGTCATGAGGTTCATGGCGCCGGGGGTGATCTCCAGCGCATTGCCCTCGCTGTCGCGATGCATGATCTTGCCGTCGAACAGATAGGTGACGGTGGCAAGGCCGATATGGGGATGGGGGCGCACGTCGAGCCCCTGCCCGGCCACGAACTGCACCGGTCCCATCTGGTCGAAGAAGATGAACGGGCCGACCATCTGCCGCTTGCCGTGCGGCAGGGCACGGCGCACGGAGAAGCCGTCGCCGAGATCGCGCACGCGCGGCACGATCACAAGATCGAGCGCATCGCAGGAGGGCGCATCGCCAAGCACCGGGTCGGAGGACGGCATCCAGCTCATAGGCAGCTCCAGCACGCGGTTTTCGCTTTCCCCATGGTGCCACGGGCGGACGAAAAGCGCACCTCCTCGCGGCGACTGGCGCAGGTGACGCCGATCCCAAAAGCGTGACACAAGAGGCGCGGGAACTGGATGGCGCGGCGCGTCATCGAACAGGGAGCGTGGGATGCGTTGGCTGGTGAGGCTTGCGGCCGTCGCGGCGGCGGCCCTGCTTCTGATGGTGGCCGCCGTGGTGGCGCTCACGCAGCTGCCCAGCTTTGCGGCGCGGCGGCAGGACCTGGCGGAACGCTTCCTGCGCGCCAGCGTGGGCCCCGATGTGGAAGTGCGCGGCGCGGTGAACGTGGATCTGTTTCCCCGCTTCACCGCCCGGCTCGGCGATGTCACGGTGCTCGATGTGGCCGGCGCCGGCGTGGAACTGCACCTGCAGACGGTCGCGCTGACCCTCACCGATTATCCCGCGCTGCTGGGCGGATTCGCCGTGGACGCGGCGGAGGTGGAGGGGGTGCGCATCCTTCTGCCCATGGTCTCGCGCCCCACCCCCAGCGCCGACTCGGGTTCCGGTACCGGCGCGGCGACCTCCGCCTTGCCCGCCGCCGACGCCCCGCTGGACAGTGTCGATCCCACCTCCCAGCCGGTAACCGCCCGCATCGTCAGCGTGCTCACGGCCGTTCCCACGGTGGAAATCCGCGACCTGCTGCTGGAAGAGGCGAACGATCCCCAGGGCTGGAACTTCGCCCTGCGGGTGGACAGCCTCTCCAGCACCTATGATGCGGTGGCCGGCGCCCAGCGCCTCTCGGCGAGCGGCACCTATAACGGCGAAGCCGTGACCCTCAACGGCACGCTGGACCGCGAAGCGAAACCGGCGGACGGGCGCTTCGGCACGCAGATCGCCCTCGTCACCCGCGGGCTCGAGCTGGACCTTGCCGGCTCCGCGGCCTCGGCGGCCTTCGACCGGGACCTCGCGCTGCAGGTTTCGGGCCGTTCCGCCAGCATCGGGGACGTGCTGCAATTGCTCTCGCTGGCGCGTGCCGAGGATGGCACGGCGCGGCTCGATTTCACCCTGGCCGGCGATCCCGGCGCCCTGGCGGTGAAGGACATGACCTTCGCCGCCACCCTTACCGAAGGCGAGACGCTGACCATCGCCGGCGGGCTGGCGGACCTGGAGGCGGGCACCGGCCTGTCGCTGTCCTTCCACTCCGACCTGCTGGCGCCCGGCACGGCGCCGCCGGTGGCGAACGGCCTGCGCGACATCGTGGTGACCAGCCTGTCGGGCTTCCTGGAAGGCGATCTCGACAAGCTGGTGCTGCGCGACATGCTGATCCAGACCAACGCCTTCGACCAGTCGATCCGCGAGGTGGGGCCGATTTCCGTGGGCGCGGTGGAACGCACGGCCAAGGGGCAGGTGCGCCTGCGCGACATCACGCTCCAGGCCGGCCCGCGCGACCGGCCGGTGTTCCGCCTCAAGGGCACGGTGCACGACGTGCTGGAGCTGGAAGGGCTGGTGCTTTCCGGCGCGGTGGATCTGCCGGTGGCCGATCTGCTGCAGGCGCCCGGCACCGGGCTCGGCCGGCTGGTGGGCACGCTCGACGTTTCCGACACCGACGGCACGCTCGGCGTCGACGCGCTGGAGGGGCGGATCGCCGACAGCAGCGTGATGAGCGGCACGCTCTCGCTGGTGCGCGACGACGCCGCCGGACCGCGCGCGCCCCACGAGGTGCGCCTCGCCAGCACCTTTGCAATCCCGGATTTCGGCGCCTTCGCGGCGCAGACGGGGGCCTCTTCCGCCTCGCATGCGCCGGTCACCTTTTCCGGCATGCTCTCCGCCAGCGCGGAAAGCCTGAAGGCCGAAGGCAAGGCCAGCCTCGGCCGCACGGAGATCACGGGCGAGCTCTCCAGCTCGCTCGGGCCGGGCCGCACCCTGTTCGAGGGCAAGCTTGCCTCGCCCCTGGTCTATGTGGACGAACTGGTCGGGCTGGCGGCCGCCTCGCGCGACGCCCTGGAGGCGGAGCAGACCCGCCGCAACAGCGCCATCGCGCAGGGCACGGCGGACCCGCAGATCGATCTGGCACGCCTCGTCGATCTCGATATCGACATTTCCGCGAACCGGCTGAACAGCGCCGGCGATACCGCCAGCGGCCTCAAGGCCCGGCTCACCCTGGACAAGGGCATGGCGCGGCTCGATCCGTTCAGCGCCTCCTACATGGGCGGGCGCATCAAGGCGGCGGTGCAGAGCGACCTGAACGCCGACCCGACCGTGGTGCAGGCCAAGGGCACGGTGGAAGGCTGGCCGCTCTCGGCTTTCCTCAACGCATCGAACGTGGGCTTCGCCACCCAGGGCCGGCTGAAGCTCGCCTTCGACATGTCCGTGGATCCCTCCTCCGACGCGGCCCTTCTGCGCACGCTGAACGGCACGGTGTCGGTGGGGCTGACGGGCGGGCGGCTCGCCACCGGCAAGCTCGATCTCGCCGGCCTCGGCATCATCGCCGGGCTGTTCAACGAGGCGGTGCGCAACGACAGCACGGCGCTGCGCTGCGTGAGCGTGCCCCTGTCCTTCACCGCCGGGGTGGCGCGCACCGCGCCGGCCCTGGTGATCGAAACCGACCATGTGCGCGTGGTCGGGCGCGGCACCATCGACCTGCCGCGCAACACCATCGACATCTATGCCGAGCCGCGCCCGCTCGACGGCAAGGAGAACGACCTCGGCTATCCCTTCGCCATCACCGGGGCGCTGAACGGCCCCCAGGTCGGCACGGTGTCGCGCCGGCCGGACGCGCGGCTCTACCGGCTCGGCGCCGGCTGCAAGCGGCGCGCGTGAGCAGCCCTCACAGCACGGTGGAGGCATGCTCGGGCGAATGGCTCAGGGCGTGCGCCATGTATTCGAGCGCGCCGCGCACCTTCTCCCGGCTGACCGGCCCGCCGAGGCACACCCGCGCGGCTTCGGGGGGATTGCCGGCGGCGGCAAACGCGTCGCTCGCCACGATGCCGATGCCGGTGGAGCGCATGTGGCCGACGAAGGACGAGCGCGTCCACGGCTCGGGCAGCTCCACCCACAGATTGAAGCTCAAGGGATCGGCCCGGAAGGTTCCGGCGGGCAGGATCTGGGTCGCCAGCGTCTGGCGGGCGGCGGTCTCGGCGCGGATAAAGCGCAGGATGGAATCGGCCGTGCCGTCCTCGATCCAGCGGGTGGCGAGCGCGACGGTGAGCGGAGACGCCATCACATTGCCGGCGCGGATGGCGGCAGCGAACGGCCAGCCCGAGCGCACGTCCGGCACCAGCACATAGGCCGCGCGCAAACCGGCGCCGATGCATTTGGCAAGGCCGGCGATATGCCAGGTGATGTCCGGCGCCAGCGCCGCGAACGGGGCGATGCGCTGCACCGGGATGAAGCCATAGGCATCATCCTCCACGATCGGCACGCTGAAGCGCCGCGCCACCGCAGCGATGGCCGCGCGGCGGGTTTCGGGAATGGTCAGCGTGGTCGGGTTCTGGAGCGTGGGATTAAGATAGAGCGCCTTCGGCGCGAGCCGTGCGCAGGCGTCCGCGAGCGCGTCGGGATCGATGCCGTCGGCATCCATCGGCAGGCCGGCAAGGCGCAGGCCGAGCTGCGCCGCGATGGACCGCGTGCCGGGATAGGTGAGGTTTTCGCACAGCACGGTGTCGCCGGGCTTCGCCAGCAGGCCGAAAATACCCATGAGGGCGGAGTGCGCGCCCGGCGTCACGAAGATGCGCTCCTGCGCCGGCACCAGGCCGCGCCGGCTCAACCAGGCGGAGGCGGCGTCCTTGTCGGCGGGCGCGCCGCCGAAGCCCTGGTAGCGCAGCAGGGCGACGAGATCGCGGCTCACCTGCGCCACGCCCTCCTGCATGCGCGCGATCAGGTCCGGGTCGTCCGGCTCGGGGGGAAGGTTCATGGAAAGGTCGGCCGGCTCGGGCCGGGCATGACGCGCCGGAGCGGGCGCAGGCCGGCTCGCGGCGCGCACGAACGTGCCCTGGCCGACGCGGGATTCCACGAGCCCGCGCTTCTGCGCCTCCACATAGCCGCGCGCGACGGTGGTGAAATCCACCGCCAGCCGGTCGGCCAGCTTGCGCTGGGGCGGCAGGCGATCGCCCACGGAGAGGCGACCCGCGCGAATGTCCTCGGCGATGATGTCGGCGATGGCGAGGTAGCGCGGCTTGTCGCTGCGCGTCAGGTCCGGCGTCCAGTCAACCATGGCGATGCGTCTTCGATCCTTCGTGCGGCGGCGCGGAGATTTTGCGCCCGCGCGAAATTGACTGTATAGTGTTGCATCGCGATCTTGTCACCTCCGGTATGTTCCGGGAGCGCGGTTTTTAGGGCCTCGGTGAAGCCTTATGTTTGCTGGCCTTTTGTGCACGGCCCGCCCGCAACTTGCGCACGACGCTCAGGGCTTAAGCATCTGGCCGGCTCCGCCAATTCCATAATTGAATGGATAATTGACTGTGTATCGCTGATATTATTGACTGTTTCAAAAGGCAGGCAAATTGGCACATTGATTGCAAAACTCCTCGTCAGCCCCGCACCGCCAAGGGGCCCACCCAACGAGGAGTTCCGCATGCCCGTCGTGACCGCCCCCGCCCACCAGAAGGGTGATTTCTTCGTCGATTACGAGGACAAGAAGTTCGAGGACGTCAAAGCCCTGCCCGGCGAGAAGGCGCTCGTGACCTTCCACACCGTGGCGTTCGAAGGCTCCATCGGCTTCGTCAATCTGCTCCAGGCCACCCGCCTCAAGCGCAAGGGCTTCGAGACCTCGATCCTGCTCTATGGCCCCGGCGTGACGCTGGGCGTGCAGCGCGGCTTTCCGAAGCTGGGCGACGAGGCCTTCCCCGGCCACCAGAACTTCAACAACCAGATCACCAAATTCATGGAAGAGGGCGGCAAGGTCTATGCCTGCCGCTTCGCACTCCAGGCCCTCTATGGCCATGGCGAGCCCTCGCTGATCCCCGGCATCACCCCCATCAGCCCGCTGGACGTGCTCGATCTGGTGCTGCTCCACCGCCGGGACAACGCCTTCATCCTCGACACCTGGACCCTCTGAGGCCCGGTCTCGACCCACGCATGATGGAGGCGAAGATGCCGAAAGAGACCAAGGTCCGCGTGGCCGCGGTTCAGATCGCGCCCGATCTCGACACCCTGGAGGGCACGCTCACGCGCGTCCTCGCCGCCATCGCGGAGGCGGCGGAGAAGGGCGCCGGGCTGGTGGTCTTTCCCGAGACCTTCCTGCCCTGGTACCCCTATTTCTCCTTCGTGCACCCGCCGGTGCTCACGGGGGCCGAGCATCTTCGCCTCTACGACAACGCCGTGGTCGTTCCCGGCCCGGTGACCCACGCGGTGGCCGCCGCAGCGAAGCGGCACGCCATCGTGGTGGTGCTGGGCGTCAACGAGCGCGACCATGGCTCGCTCTATAACGCCCAGCTCGTCTTCGATGCCGACGGCACGCTGCTGCTGAAGCGGCGCAAGCTCACCCCGACCTTCCACGAGCGCATGATCTGGGGCCAGGGCGACGGTGCCGGCCTCAAGGTGGTCGACACCGCTGTCGGCCGGGTCGGGGCGCTGGCCTGCTGGGAGCATTACAACCCCCTCGCCCGCTACGCTTTGATGGCGCAGCACGAGGAGATCCATGTCGCGCAATTCCCCGGCTCGCTCGTGGGGCCGATCTTTGCCGACCAGATCGAAGTCACCATCCGCCACCACGCGTTGGAGAGCGGCTGCTTCGTGGTCAACGCCACCGGCTGGCTCACCGAGGACCAGATCGCCCGCATCTCGCCGGAGGAGAAGCTCCGCAAGGGCCTGACGGGCGGCTGCATGACGGCGATCATCTCGCCGGAGGGCGCCCATGTGGTGCCCCCGCTCACCTCGGGGGAGGGCATCCTCATCGCCGACATCGACCTCGCCCTCATCACCAAGCGCAAGCGGATGATGGATTCGGTGGGCCATTACGCCCGCCCCGAACTGCTCAGCCTCAACCTCGACAACCGGCCCGCCTTGCCCATGCACACGGCTTCGCACCCGGTCGCCGATTTTTCGTCCTTCCCCGCCTTCGGGAGCGCCAGCGATGAAACAGACGATGCCCAACGCCGCCGCCATGGCACCCCTGCCGACGGCGCAATTGATCAACGAATTGCAATCGTTGGGGGTACGGCTCGTTGATCCCAAGGCCGGCGCGGACAGCCGGCGCGGCGGGGCGGGTCCCTCCGACCATAAGGCGCTCACCCTCGACGGCATGACGGTGATGGTGCCGGTGCACACCGCGCCCGCCTTCGAGAGCCCCTATCTGGTGGAGAAGCCGGACGCCTTCGGCAACAGCCGCATCAGCCGCGACGGCGTGCCGATCGCGCAGGTGAGCTTCCCGATGCGCCCGCGCTTCTACGACCGGGTAACGGCGGACGGCGTGCCTTATTCCAAGATCGCCGTGCTGCACGGGCGCGACGTGCTCGCCACCACGGTGCTGCAAAGCTGCATCCGCTTTCAGAGCCGCACCAAGACCTGCCAGTTCTGCGCCATCGGCCAGTCGCTGGCAGCGGGGCGCACCATCGAGCACAAGACCCCTGCGCAGCTCGCCGAAGTCGCCAAGGCGGCGGTGGAGCTGGACGGGGTGAAGCACATGGTGATGACCACCGGCACCCCGCCGGGCAAGGATCGCGGCGCCGCGATCCTCACCGAGAGCGCGGCGGCGGTGAAGGCGGCGGTGGACCTGCCGATCCAGGCCCAGTGCGAGCCGCCGGACGACGACGCCTGGTTCGCCCGCATGCACGCGGCCGGTGTGGATGCGCTGGGCATGCACCTGGAGGCGGTCACCCAAGGCGTGCGCGAACGCATCATGCCGGGCAAGGCGCAGGTTTCGCTGGAGCGGTATTTCTCCGCCTTCGAGGCCGCCGTGCCGGTGTTCGGGCGCGGGCAGGTCTCCACCTACATCCTCGCCGGGCTGGGCGACACGGCGGAGGAGATCCTCGCCATGTGCGAAAAGCTGGTGGGCATGGGGGTCTATCCCTTCGTGGTGCCGTTCGTGCCCATTTCCGGCACGCCGCTGGAAAGCCACCCGACCCCGGCACCCGCCTTCATGCATGCCATCCTGAAGCCGCTGGCGCGCATGCTGGTGGAGAGCGGGCTGAAGTCCGTGGACATCAAGGCCGGCTGCGGCAAGTGCGGCGCGTGCTCGGCCCTCTCCACCTACGAGCGGGGAGGCTGCGCGTGATGTTCGAGCCCTTCAAGCCGTTCCTCGCCTCCGAATTCCAGGTGAAGCACGCCACCGAAACCTGGGAGCGCGCGGGCGCCGCCCGCCTGCGCCGCACCGTGTTCTGCGGCGAGCAGGGCCTGTTCGGCAGCGACGACCGCGATGCCATCGACGATGTGGCGACCCCCATCGTCGCGGTCTCCTTCCTCGGCGTCGCGGCGCATGACGTGGTGGGCACGGTGCGCATCCACGAAGAGACGCCCGGCGTGTGGTGGGGCTCGCGGCTCGCGGTGGCGGAGGAGTATCGCAAGGTGGGCGCGCTCGGCGCCTCCCTCATTCGCCTCGCGGTCTCCACCGCCCATGCGCAGGGATGCGTGAAGTTCCTCGCCAACGTCCAGGCGCAGAATTTGCTGCTGTTCCGCCGCATGCGCTGGCGCAGCGTGGCGGAATTCGACCTGCACGGCCGGCCCCATCATCGCATGGAGGCGGACCTTGCCTATTACCCGCCGATCTCCAGTGGCGCGACGGGCTTCGTCGCCTTGCCCCGGCGGGCCGCGTCATGATCGAGACCCGCGCCTTCGCTGAACTTGCGCAGCGCCTGCGGGCGGGCGCGGGCCTTGCCGCCAAGCGCGACATCGGCGCGGTGGCCGCAAGGCTCGGCCTGTCCGCCTCCGCCGTGCCGGTGGGCGACGATTGCGCGGCGATCCCGGACGGCGACGGCTTCCTGCTGCTCGCCATCGAGGGCTTCATGAACGCGTTCGTGGCCGGCGATCCCTGGTTCGCCGGCTGGTGCGGGGCGATGGTGAACATCTCCGACGTCGCCGCCATGGGCGGACGCCCGCTCGCCATCGTCGATGCCGTGTGGGCGAACGGGGAAGACGGCGCCGCCCCCGTGCTGGAGGGGCTGCGCGCGGCCTCGCAGGCGTTCGGCGTGCCGCTGGTGGGCGGCCATTCCAATCTGAAGAGCGAGGCCGGCGCGCTCTCGGTCGCCATCCTCGGGCGGGCGAAAAAGCTGCTCACCTCCTTCGACGCGCGGCCCGGCGAAATCCTGATCGCCGCCGTGGACCTGCGCGGGCGCTATCGCGAACCTTTCTCCAATTGGGAAGCGGCCACCGATGCGCCGCCCGCCCGTTTGCGCGGCGACATCGAATTGCTGCCGCAGATCGCCGAGGCCGGGCTGTCGCGCGCCGCCAAGGACATCAGCCAGGCCGGCATGATCGGCACCGCCGCCATGCTGGCGGAATGCTCGCGCATCGGCCTGGAGATCGAGCTCGCCGCCATCCCCCGCCCGGACGGCGTGGACCTGACGCGCTGGCTGCTGAGCTTCCCGAGCTTCGGCTATCTGCTGTCCGTCGCCCCGGCGGACGTGAATGAGGTGATTGCGCGTTTCGCCGCGCGCGGCATTGCCGCCGCCGCCATCGGCACGGCGGTCCCGGGTGGCGAGGTGGCGCTGAACCATCGCGGCGCACGCGAAGTGATCTGGGATTTCGCGCAAAGCCCGCTCATGGGCTGCGCGCTGCTGGAGATCGCCTCATGACCGCGCATGTTCTCCCGCCCGATCGCCCGCTGCGCATCGCGATCCTCGCCCATTCCACCAATCCGCGCGGCGGCGTGGTGCACGCCCTTGAACTGGGCGATGCGCTGGCGCGCCTCGGCCATCAGGTGGTGGTGCACGCCCCGGACACGAAGGGCACCGGCTTCTTCCGGCCGGCGCAGTGCGGCACGCGCAGCGTTGCGGCCTCCCCCGTGGGCGCCGACATGACGGACATGGTGCGCATCCGCGTCGCCGATTACGTGCGCCATTTCGAGGACCCGGCCCACCGCGCCTTCGATGTCTTCCACGCCCAGGACGGCATTTCCGGCAATGCGCTGGCGACCTTGAAGGAGCGCGGCCTCATCCGCGCCTTCGCCCGCACGGTGCACCATGTGGACGCCTTCGCCGATCGCGCGCTGATGGAGCTGCAGACCCGCGCCATGACGCACGCCGACCGCCTGCTGGTGGTGAGCCGCACTTGGCAGGAAGAGCTTTCCGCGCGGCTCGGACGGCGCGCCGACATCGTCGGCAACGGCGTCGACACGCGCCGCTTCTCGCCGACGCCGGACGGGCGGGAGGACGCCTTGCGCGCCCGCCTCGGCCTCGGCGCCGGGCCGGTGTTCCTGGCCGTCGGCGGGATCGAGGGGCGCAAGAACAGCGTGCGCCTGCTGGAGGCCTTCGCCCGCGTGCAGGCCCGCCGGCCCACGGCCCAATTGGTGATCGCGGGCGGCGCCTCCCTGCTGGACCACCACACCGTGCAGCAGGCGTTCGACCTCGCCCTTGCCCGCCTCGCCCTGCCGGAGGGCGCGGTGATCTGCACCGGCCCGCTGGTGCAAGACGACATGCCGGCGCTCTACCGCCTCGCCGACACGCTCGCCTTCCCCTCGCTGAAGGAGGGGTTCGGCCTGGTGGTGCTGGAGGCCATGGCGAGCGGCGTGCCGGTGGCGACCGCGCGCATCGCCCCCTTCACCGAATATCTCGGCGCCGAGGATGTCGCCTGGTGCGACCCGCTGGACGTCGCCTCCATCGCCGCCGCGCTGGACGCAACCCTCGACGCCGCGACCCGCGCCCGCCTGGTCGAGAACGGCGCGCGCATCGCCGCCCGCCACGATTGGGACAGCACGGCGCAGGCGCACCTTTCCACCTACGCCCGGCTTCTGGACCCCGCCCAAGCGACGCCGGCCGAAGCCGAGCCGACCGAAACCGAACCGGCCCCCTTGGAGGCGACCCATGCCTGAAATGCGCTTCCACATCCGCTGGCCCGACGGGACGAAGGAGGCCTGCTATTCGCCGTCCCTCGTCATCAAGGACCATTTCGTCCCCGGCGAGAGCTATGCCCTCGCCGATTTCCTCGCGAAGAGCCGAGACGCCCTCACCACCGCCAGCGCGCGGGTCCAGGCGAAATACGGCATGCCGTGCTCCCTCGCGCTGGGCCAGCTGGCCCGCATCGAGGCCACCGGCCGCACCTTTTCAAACCACCCCGACGCCCGCGTCAGCATCGACGCCTTCGAAGACTGATCGGAGCAAGCCATGACCAGCGAAACCCTTCCACACCACAGCGTCGTCATCATCGGCGGCGGGCAGGCCGGCCTTTCCGCCAGCTCCTATCTGAGCGAAAGCGGCATCGACCATGTGATCTATGAGAAGCACCGCGTCGCCCATGCCTGGCGCGACCAAAGGTGGGACAGCTTCTGCCTCGTCACGCCCAACTGGCAGTGCAAATTGCCGGGCTACGACTATCCCGGCAGCGAGCCGGACGGCTTCATGAAGCGCGACGAGATCGTCGCCTATGTGGAGGATTACGCCAAGCGCATCGCCGCCCCGGTGCGCGAGGGCGTCGGCGTCAACCGCCTGTCCCGGCAGGACGACGGCCGCTTTCTCGTGGAGGCGGCGGACGGGGCCGTGACCGCCGGCGCGGTGGTGCTGGCGGTGGGCGGCTATCATGTGCCGAACGTGCCGCGCATGGGCGAGCGCCTGCCGGAAAGCATCGTGCAGGTGCATTCCTCCAAATATCGCCACGCCGGCCAATTGCCCGAAGGCGAGGTGCTGGTGGTGGGCTCGGGCCAGTCCGGCTGTCAGATCGCCGAGGATCTGCACCTCGCGGGGCGCAAGGTGCACCTCATCGTCGGCAGCGCGCCCCGCTGCCCGCGCGTCTATCGCGGCCGCGACAGCGTGGACTGGCTCGCCGATCTCGGCCAATACGACCTGCCGGTGGAAAACCACCCGCTGAAGGAGAAGGTGCGCAAGAAGGCGAACCATTATCTCACCGGCCGCGACGGCGGGCGCGACATTGATTTGCGCCGCTTCGCCCTGGAGGGCATGAAGCTCTACGGCCGGCTGGAGGCGATCAGCGGCGGGCGCCTGCAGTTCCGCGACGACCTCAAGCAGAATCTGGATTCCGCCGACGCGGTCTATAACGGCATCTGCGGCCTGATCGACAAGCACATCGCCGAGAACAAGATCGAGGCGCCGGCGGGCGCCCATTACAGCCCGCTCTGGCAGCCGGATGCGCCGGTGCGCGACCTCGATCCCGTGGCGGCGGGCATCACCAGCGTGATCTGGGCCACCGGCTTTCATTCCGACTGGTCCTGGGTGGACCTGCCGGTGTTCGATGGCACGGGCTATCCCACCCACAAGCGCGGCGTCACCAGCATGGACGGGCTCTATGTGCTCGGCCTGCCCTGGCTGCATTCCTGGGGCTCCGGCCGGTTCGTGGGGGTGGGGCGCGACGCCGCCTATCTCGCCGCGCGCATCGGCGAGCATCTCGGCATGCGGCGGCGCGGCCCGGTGCGGTTAGATCTGGCGGTGTGAACCACGCGGCGCGGAGAACCCTCATGAGCATCGCCTTCCGCCTGCCCCTGCCGAGCGGCTTCCTGCCCGCGGGCCTGTCGCTGCCGGGCTTTCGCCCCGGCGACCCGCTGGCCGAGCCGATCCGGCTCGGCATGCCGCAGCTCGCCTATGGGGGGCTTTCGGAAACCTGGCTGCTGAAGGACCTCGGCCATCGCCACTGGCTCCTGCTTGCCCGCAGCATCGGGCGCGACGTGCCCGATTTCCGCGACGCGGACGGCGCCACCGTCTATGCCGCCTTCATCGCCGTCTCGGTGCAGGACGCGGCGTTCGGCGCCCTGCGGGAGCACGACAGCCTCAGCGTGCGCTCCCGCCTGGAGCGCATCTCGCGCACCCAGTTCGCCAGCCGGCACGAGCTGCTGCGGGACGGCCTTCCCATGGGCAGCGTGGAGATGACCTCCGTGTTCGTGAAGCGCCGGGAGAAAGGCCGCAACCGGACGCTGTCGCGGGTCGCCCTCTCCGGCTTCGCCGCGCCGGCCGCGGCCCCCGCCCTCGCGCGCACCGCCCAGCTTGCCGCCACCATCCGCGCCGGCCGGTTCGCGGAGCACTTCGGCTTTCCGAACGCGGACGGCGAGACCGGCATTTCGCTCACCGTGCGCCCCTGCCCCTCGCAGGATTTCAACGGCGCCGACTTCCTTTATTTCGCATCCTTCCAGGCGTTCGTGGACCGGGCGGAATGGGAGGCGATGGACGCCCCCGCCGGCCTGTTCACCCTGGCGCGGGACATGGTGTTCCATTCCAACGTGGAGATCGGGGACGCGGTGCGCATCGCGGTGAAGGCGCAGCGCGCGGACGGCGACCAGCTGTTGCACTGGTGCGTGCTCACCCGCGCGGCGGACGGCGCCCGCCTCGCCGACATCTTCACCCGCCGCGCCCCCGCGCCGCGCTAGGGCCCGTTTGGAGGGGTCAATCACCGCTCCGGTGCCGGCCTGGTGCCGGCCGGATTCATCTGCGGCGAACGTTCGCGCGAAAAGGCGGATTCATCTGGCGAAAAGCCACCGACACGTGCCACGAAACCGCTGTTCGTCCGTGCTAAGTCCCTGTTTCACGTGAAACATTTTCCCGGCCCGCCGGCTGCTTGCGCATCCTCTGGCAGGATCCGCAGAGGCGCAAGGGCTTGCCCTGCCGCAAGTTTCGGCGTGCCCGGCGAAGCGGGATGTGAAAGCTTGGTGCAACGCAGCGTCAGCGGGGATTGCAGATGAACGAGATGAGCTTCGACCATTGGAAATCCGCAGCCGCCTCCTTGAGCTTCCGCACGCAGGTCTTCATCGACGGGAAAACCCTGCCCGCGGCCTCCGGCGAGACCTTCGCGGCGATCAACCCGGCGACCGGCGAGGTTCTGGCGCAGGTGGCGAGTGGCGGCGCGGCGGACATCGACCGCGCCGTCGCCTCGGCGCGCAAGTCGTTCGAATCCGGCGTCTGGTCGCGCATCGCCCCGGCCGAGCGCAAGGCGGTGCTGCTGAAGCTGGCCGATCTGATGCGCGCCAACCGGGTGGAACTCGCCCTGCTCGACAGCCTGGACATGGGCAAGCTGGTGGTCGAGGCCGCTACTATCGACGTGACCAATGCCTCCGGCGTGTTCCAATGGTATGGCGAGGCCATCGACAAGGTCTATGACGAGGTGGCCCCGACCGCCCCCGGCGACCTCGCCCTGGTGCGGCGCGCCCCGCTCGGCGTCGTAGGCGCGGTGGTGCCCTGGAACTTTCCCCTCGACATGGCCTCGTGGAAATGCGCGCCGGCGCTGGCGGCGGGCAACAGCGTGGTGCTCAAGCCGGCCGAGCAGTCCGCCTTCTCGGCCCTGCGGCTCGCGGAACTCGCCATCGAGGCCGGGCTGCCGGAGGGCGTGCTGAACGTGGTGCCGGGCTATGGCGAGACCGCCGGCCGCGCGCTCGGCCTGCACATGGACGTGGACGTGCTGGCCTTCACCGGCTCCACCGAGGTGGGCAAGTATTTCCTGGAATATTCCGGCCAGTCCAACATGAAGCAGGTCTGGCTCGAATGCGGCGGCAAGAGTCCCAATCTGATCTTCGCCGATTGCGAGGACCTCGATGCCGCCGCCGACATGGCCGCCGCCGGCATCTTCTTCAACCAGGGCGAGGTATGCTCGGCCAATTCGCGGCTTCTGGTCGAGCGCTCCATCCATGATGCATTCGTGGAAAAGATGATCGCCCGCGCCGCGCAGGTCGCGCCCGGCGACCCGCTCGACCCGGCGTCCACCATGGGCGCCATGGTGGACGCCAAGCAGACGGCGCGCGTGCTCGCCTTCATCGAGGCGGGCAAGAAAACGGCCCAATTGGTGCGCGGCGGCGAGCAGGTCACCATCAACGGCAGCGGCTGCTATGTGACGCCCACCATCTTCACCGGCGTGAAGCCCACCGACCCGCTGGCGCAGGAGGAGATCTTCGGCCCGGTGCTTTCCATCACGCCGTTCGACAGCGAGGCGGAAGCCGTGGCCATCGCCAACGACACCATCTATGGCCTGGCCGCTTCGGTGTGGACCGACAATCTCTCTCGCGCCCACCGCGTTGCCGACAAGCTGCGGGCGGGCACGGTCTCGGTAAACACCATGGATGCCACCACCCCGATGACGCCGTTCGGGGGCTTTCGCCAGTCCGGCTTCGGGCGCGACCTTTCCTTGCACGCGCTCGACAAATACACCGGGCTGAAGACCATCTGGATCAAATACAAGGCGTAAGGCGCACCCCATCCTCGGCGTGCCGCGCCACCCGTTGGGCGCGGCACGGCACGTTGGCCGGCGTCGCGCGATGTCGCACCGGCAAATTTCCTGCTTGAACTGCGCCCCCCGAAACTGGTGGAAGAGACAGGGCGCCTCAGGCGCGTCGGTCGGGATCGGGAGTGAATGAGATGGTCGCAGGGGAGCGCGGCGCGTTGCCGCTTGAGGGCATCAGGGTTCTCGATCTCTCGCGCATCCTCGCGGGCCCGTGGTGCGCCATGGTGCTCGGCGATCTCGGCGCCGACGTCATCAAGGTGGAACATCCCGGCCGGGGCGACGATACGCGGGACTGGGGCGTGCGGACCGCGGGCACCAACACCTCCTATTTCGACAGTGTGAACCGCAACAAGCGCTCCATCGGGGTCGATCTCTCGACCCCGGAGGGGCTCGCCATCGTCAAGGCGCTCGCGCGCGAAAGCGACGTGGTGGTGCAGAATTTCAAGACCGGCGGCGCCGCCAAGCTCGGCCTTGGCTACGAGCAGCTGCGCGCGGAAAACCCGCGCCTGATCTATTGCTCCATCGCGGGCTATGATTCCCGCGGGCCGGAAGCCTTGCGGCCGGGCTACGATCTGGTGGTGCAGGGCGAGACCGGGCTCATGGCGCTCAATGGCGAGCCCGGCCGCCCGCCGCTGAAGTTCGGCGTCGCGGCGGTGGATCTTTTCACCGGCCAATATGCCGCCCAGGCGGTGCTCGCCGCGCTCTATGCCCGCGAGCGCACCGGGCAGGGCCGCGAAGTGGAACTCGCACTCTATGATTGCGGCATCGCGCTGACCTCCTATTACGGCCTGGAAGCCCTGGCGCGGCAGGCGGATCTGCCGCCGGTGGGCAATGCCCACCCCTCCATCGTGCCCTATGGCGTGTTCCCTACCATGGACGGGCCGATCGTGATGACGGTGGGCAACAATGCCCAATACCGGCGCTTCTGCGAAAACGTCATCCATCGCATGGACCTGTTCGAGGATCCGCGCTTCGCCACCAATCTCGATCGCGCCCGCAACCGGGCGATCCTGATCCCCCTGGTGGAGGAAGAACTCTCCCGCTGGCGGCGGCCGGAGCTGTTGGCGCGCCTGGAGGAAGCCGGCATTCCCTGCGGCGAGGTCCTGGGCCTGCATACGGCGCTGACCTCGGAGCGCGCCCGCGCGGCCGGGCTGGTGGTCGCGGCGCAGGACGTGCCGCGCGCCGCCGACGAAGGTGAGACGAGCGCCCAGGTGCTTGCGCCCCCCTATCGGCTCGATGGGGAGCGCGTTCCGGTGCGCCGCATGCCCCCCGCGCTCGGATCGTCCGGCGCCGCCCTCCTCACCGAGCGGCTCGGCTACAGCGCGGCCGAGCGGGAAGAATTGATCGCCAAGGGCGTGATCTGCTGATCTTGAGCGGGGCGGAGTGGCCCGTGGGATATCGACCGGCCTCTCCCTCCAGCCCCGCGCAAGCAAGCCGCCCTTAAGTGCACTCCGTCATTCGATCGAACGACTGGCGGATGCCCAGATGCACGTGATTTCCAAGAGTTGGCGGACCAAGGCCGAAGGCCGCACAGCCACACCGCCTGCGGGCCGGGGCGGGCCGCGATGAAGGTCGTCATCCTCGCCGGCGGCCGCGGCTCGCGCCTCGCGGAAGAAACCAGCGTGCGCCCCAAGCCCCTGGTGGAGATCGGCGAAAAGCCGATCATCTGGCACATCATGAGCATCTACGCCCATTACGGCTGCAAGGACTTCATCGTCTGCGCGGGCTACAAGGGGTATCAGATCAAGGAATATTTCGCCAATCTGGTGCTGCACCATTCCGATATCACGGTCGATCTCGCGCAGCATAAAATACACTACCACCAGTGCACCAAGCCCGATTGGCGCGTAAGCATCGTCGACACCGGGCTCGACACCATGACCGGCGGCCGCCTGAAGCGGGTCCGCGACTATCTCGATCCCGGCGAACCCTTCTGCATGACCTATGGCGACGGCGTCGGCGATGTGGATATCGCCGCCGAGATCGCCTTCCATCGCCAGCACGGCCTGCTCGCCACCATGTGCGCGGTGGCGCCGCCGGGCCGCTTCGGCGCGGTGAATCTGGAAGGGGCCCGTGTCTCGGCTTTCGTGGAGAAGCCCACGGCGAACAACCAGCGGGTGAATGGCGGCTTCTTCGTCCTGCAGCCCGAGGTGCTGGACCTGATCGAGGGCGACGATACCAGCTGGGAAAACGCCCCGCTGGAGGCCCTGGTGGAGCGCGGCCAGCTCGCCGCCTATCCCCATGACGGCTTCTGGCGCCCCATGGATACGCTGCGCGAGCGCATGCATCTCGACGAGCTCTGGGCTTCGGGCGAGGCGCCCTGGAAGGTGTGGCCGTGAGCGACTTCTGGAACGGCCGCCGGGTGCTGGTCACCGGGCACACCGGCTTCAAGGGTGCGTGGTTGTGCCTGTGGCTGGAGAAGCTCGGGGCGAAGGTCAGCGCCATCGCCCTCCCGGCCGAGGGGTCGCCCGCGCTTTACGACCTGCTCGCCCCATGGGACGGACAGGCCCATTATCATGGCGACGTGTGCGCGGCGCGCCCGCTCGCGGATCTCGTCGCAAAGGCGCGTCCGCAGGTGGTGTTCCATCTCGCGGCGCAGGCCCTGGTGCGCCAATCCTACGCGGCGCCGGAGGACACTTTCGCCACCAACGTCATGGGCACCGCCAATCTGCTGGCCGCCGTGCGCGACACGCAGGGCGTCGAGGCCGTGGTGGTGGTGACGACGGACAAGGTCTACGCCAATGATGGCGAGGGAACGCCGTTCGCGGAAGACGACCGGCTGGGCGGCAAGGATCCCTACAGCGCCTCGAAGGCGTGCGCCGAACTCGTGGCCGCCAGCTTCCGCGAAAGCTTCTTCAAGGCGTCGGGCCCGGCCCTTGCGACCGCGCGGGCGGGCAATGTGGTGGGCGGCGGAGACTGGGCGGCCCATCGCCTCGTGCCGGATTTCGTCCGCGCGCTGCAGGCGGGCGAACCCATCCGCCTGCGCTATCCTTCATCCGTGCGCCCCTGGCAACATGTATTGGAGCCGCTGAGCGGCTATCTCGCGCTCGCGCAGGTGCTGGTGGAGCGGCCGCGGGATGCGCCGCCTGCGGTGAATTTCGGCCCCTATCCGGAAAGCTTCGCAACCGTGGCGCAGGTCGCGGACGCCCTCGGCGCCGCTTTCGGACGCCCCCTGCCCTGGACCCGCGACGGCGCCACCCATCCCCCGGAGGCGGATGCGCTGCGCCTTCACTCCGACCTCGCCGCCCGCACCCTCGGCTGGCAGCCGCTGCTCTCCATGCAGGACACGCTGACCTGGACCGCCGAGTGGTACCGCGCCCAGACCGAAGGCGCCGACATGCGCGCCTTCTGCCTCGCGCAGATCGCCCGTTATGAGGACCTCCGCCCATGACCCCCGGACATTGCCGCTTCTGCGACACGCCCCTGCGCCAACGCTTCGTCGACCTCGGAGAAATGCCGCTGGCCAATTCCTACGTGCCGGAAAGCCGGCGCGGCTCGAAGGAAGCGCGCTATCCGCTGCGCGCCAGCGTGTGCCGATCCTGCCGGCTGGTGCAGGCGGACGCCTTCGTGGAGCCGAAGGAGATCTTCAGCGACTACGCCTATTTCTCCTCCTATAGCGATAGCTGGGTCGCCCATGCCCAGCGTTTCGCGGCCTTTGCCACCACGCGTTTCGGCCTCACCCGCGCGTCGCAGGTGGTGGAGGTCGCGAGCAACGATGGCTATCTGCTCCGCCATTTCATCGCCGCCGGTATCCCCGCCCTGGGTATAGAACCGGCCGCGAACGTGGCGCAGGCCGCGCGGGCAGCGGGCGTGCCCACGGAGACCCGCTTCTTCGGCGCCGATGCGGCGGTCGGCCTTGCCGCGCGCGGCTACCGCGCCGACCTGCTGGTTGCCAACAACGTGCTCGCGCACGTGCCGGACATCAATGATTTCGTCGCCGGCCTGGCACGGCTGGTGAAGGCGGATGGGGTGGTGAGCGTCGAATTCCCGCATCTGCTGCGGCTCATCGAGAGCGTGCAGTTCGATACCATCTATCACGAGCATTTCTATTATCTGTCGCTGCTGGCAGTGGAGAAGATCTTCGCCGCCCACCGGCTGAAAGTCTTCGACGTGCAGGAATTGCCGACCCATGGCGGCAGCCTGCGGGTGCTCGCGTGCCACACTGCCTCCCATGCCCATGCCGAGACGGCGGGGGTCGCCAAGGTGCGGGCCGATGAAGCCCAGGCCGGCCTCGACGCGGACGCTGTCTACGACGGTTTCCAGACTCGCATCGCGCCGATCCGCACGGCGCTGCACGCCTTCCTCGATCAAGCACAGGCGGCCGGCCAGCACGTCGCGGCCTATGGGGCTGCGGCCAAAGGCAACACGCTGCTGAACTTCTGCGGCGTCGGCCCCGACCGGATCGACTATGTGGTGGACCGCAATCCCCACAAGCAGGGGCATCTTCTACCCGGCAGCCACCTGCCGATTCATGCGCCGGAAAAGCTGGCGCAGACCAAGCCCGATTTCGTGCTGATCCTGCCCTGGAATATCAAGGATGAGGTCATGAAAACCAACGCCATGGTGCGCGACTGGGGCGGACGTTTCGTGGTCGCGGTGCCGGACCTGACGGTGCTGCCATGAGAATCCACCCGACCCCCCTCGCCGGCGTGATGCAGGTGTATGCCAGCCCCCACACCGACGACCGCGGCCTGTTCGCCCGCACCTTCTGCGCCGATCTCTTCGCCGCCAACGGGCTCGAGAGCTCCTTCCGCCAGGCCAGCACGTCCTGGAACCCGCATATCGGGACGCTGCGCGGCCTGCACCTTCAAATGGCGCCGAAGGGCGAGGTGAAGCTGGTGCGCGCCACGCGCGGACGGGTGTTCGACGTGACCGTGGATTTGCGCCCCGACTCCCCCAGCTATCGGGCCTGGGTCGCAATCGAGCTCGACGCGGCGCGCCGCAACGCGGTCTATATTCCCGAAGGCTGCGCCCACGGCTACATGACCATGGAAGCGGGATGCGAGGTCTCCTACCTGATCTCGCAACCCTACGACCCCGACTCGGCCCGGACCTTCCGGTGGAACGACCCGGCTTTCGGGATCAGATGGCCCGATGAGCCCTACATCATCTCCCCCAAAGATGCCGAAGCTCCGGATTTCCAGCCATGACGTATCCCGCCCGCAACCTCACGGCCGTCGCGCCGGCGCACCCCGGATCGAGCGATCAGCCCACGCTCAGCCTCTGCATCCCCACCTATAACCGCGCGCCGTTCCTGGATTATCTGCTGAGGAGCCTGGCCCGAGAGTGCGCATTCGGCTTCAGCTTCGAGATCGTGGTCTCGGACAATGCCTCGAGCGACGAGACCGCAGAGGTTGTGGCCCGGCATCAGGAAGCCGGCCTCGCCCTCTCCTATTTCCGGCAGGAGGAGAACAAGGGGGGCCTGCCCAACCTGCTCACCGCCTTTCGCCGCGCGCGCGGCCGCTATGTCATGTATCTCGCCGACGACGACCTGATCGACGTGGAGGCGCTTGGCGAAACCATCGCCTATCTGCTGGCGAATCCCGACATCCGTGCCTGCTATACGCCGTGGGAACTCTATGACGACGTGACCAAGCAGCCGGGACGCTTGTTCTTCGACCTGCCGGAGGATTTCGTCATCCATCCGGGCCAGGAACTGGACCTCCTCGGCCACATCATTGACAATCACATCTTCCCGGAAACCGTGATCTACCGCGCCGACGCGGTGCGCGACATCTCCAGCGAGGCGCGCTTCTGCTATTGGGCGTTCAGCTATCTCGCCCATGTGGTGCAGCACGGGCCGGTGGCGTTCCGCCGCAAGCATTATTATCGCTCAGTCACCGCAAGCCCGGTGGCGCCCCAGCGCACCCAGGCCGGCCACGAACAGGCCATGACCGATTGGGACATCTATCGCGGGGGGCTGGAATATCTCGTCTATGTCTTGCTCCGCCGGTCCGGCGCAACGCTGACCCTGGAGAACAAGCGCGCGTTCCGCGATATGATCGACATCTTCATCGAAACCCGCATGCGGGTGGCGCTGCGGCTGTGGCTCGGTCGCGGTGATTTCCTGCGGGCCTATGAACTGATCTGCCGCATCCATTATCTCGATCCCTCCCAGGTGGCCTCCGTCGATCAGGTGGAGAAGCTACCCCTGCTTATTCTCGCCCAGACCCTGGCGCGGCTCGCCAACGGCATCGCCGGATTGGACCGCATCCAGCTCGAGGGGGTGGAGGACGGCCAGTCGGTCGGCAGCCTGCTGCGCGAGATGGGGCTGGAGCGTCGCATTCTTGTGAGTCCCGCAATGCCGAATCTGAGCGAGAAGGCCAAGCAGAGCAGCCTTGTCTTCCTGCGCAACGAGGCGGCGCGCCAAGGCTTCCTCGATGAGGGGTACATGCCGGGGCTGATCGTTAGCGAGCGCGAACTGCTGGCCGGGATCGAGATCGGCTAGAGCCGTAGAGCCCGGCGATATGGACGCGGGCCCGGTCAAGGCCAGGGGCCGCGTCGATCTAAAGAAGAGGCAGCCCATCGAGGCTCGGATCGCCGGGAAAGCAGTCTCGAAAATGGCCCGCCGTGCCCTTTGCGGCCGTATCGCGGAAAAATCGCGGGCTCGGCACGCAGGCCTCCGCCGCATCCGTCCGCACCGAAGACAGGAACCAGGCGCGCGCATCGGTGCCGAGGCGCGCTGCGAAATCGCGGCGGCGCGGCGGAACCCGCATCAGATCGCGATGATGCTCCGCGAAAGCGGCCACGGAGACCTCAGGCGTATGGGTGCGCGCTATGTCCCGCGCGCCCGTCACACCCATGCGCAGCAGCCGCTGCGGCTCGGAACAGGCCCAGTCGATCAGCGCCGCACCGGCTTCGATACTGCCCACAACGAAGCCGTTGCGGCCGTGCGAGACGATGGCCCGCTCGGCGGGATTGTCCCAGACCAGAGGCACGGCGCCCATCGACATGGCTTCCACCAGCGCGTTCTCGCCGGTGCCGTAATGGTGCGGATTGAGGGGATAGAGAAACAGATCCAGCGCACCGAGGATCGCGCGCGGGTCGGATGCATAACCTTCAAACCGTATACGCTCCGGGTGGCGCATCGCCGCCGCCCGCGCGGCAACCTCGCCGACCGGATCGAGCGTGCCCCAGAGCGACACCTGGATGGCGTCCGTCACGGCATCGACCATGTCGAAGAACGACGGGTGCATCTTGATGAAATCGAGCGTGCCGAGAGAGCCGATCCGCACCTTTAGGGCCGCTTGGCGCGGGCGCGGCGGGGCGTCGCAGCCGAACCCGCTGTTCACCACGCCGAACGCCTCAGGTCGTGCCGCGATGGCGGCGGCGAGGGTTTGCGCTTTTAGCGAACAGGGCGAGGTGAACAGCACCTTGTCGGCGAGTTCCACGAGCCGGGACGGGATCAACGGCGGCGCCAGGCCGGAAATATGCACCCATAGCGCCAGGCGCATGGCCGGCAGAGTGTTGGAAGCCAGCAGGGCATAGAGGCGCGGATGGTTCCACCATTCCACCTGCACGATATCCGCGCGCGCCGCCAGGCGGGCGAGTTCACGTGCCTCCGGCGCCAGGGTGACGGCGCAGCCGGCGGCGCGCACGCGCTCCACGAACTGGGCGTCGCGCGGGGGCTCCAGCAAAGCGAAATGGTGCCGGCCGACGTCCGCACCATCAGGCCGCGCAAAGGCGCGGGCCGCTTCGGCCAGCGCGGCATGCGCCTTCCCCACGCCGCCCCCCAGATGGGGAGCGATGTGGAGGATGTTCATTCCGCCGCTGCCGGCAGGCGGGCCGGCGAACCGCCCGGCGCCGCGACGGCGGGGTTCACTTTCACCTGGGCTTTGAAGGTCTCCAGAATTTGCTGGCGATGAGCGTCGATATTGTCCGGCAGGCAGTGGCTGAGCTGGCCGCAGCTATGGCACACGCCATTGTCGCACCGCTTGCCCTCCAGATGCTGGAGCCGCAGCGCGTTCATCGCATCCGAGGTCCAGATCTCCTTCATGGAAGCCTGGCGCACGTCGCCGATCACCAGCTTGCGGCCCCAATCAAGGAAGCAGGAGCTGACCTGCCCATCCGCATTCACCGAATAGCCGTAGAAGATGTAGGGGCAGGTGTCGGTCTTGCCCACCGGTTGCTGGTAGATGCCGCCGGTGATCTTGACGCCGCTGCGCGCCTCCACGTCGAATTCCGGCCAGCAGGGGGCGAAATTCTCGATGAAGATGCGGTCGCAATGGTCGCCAAACATCTCGTAGAATTCGGCACGCTGCGCCGGCGTGATCAGTTCGCCGGGGATCTTGATGACGACTTCGCATTGGCCCTTGTTGGCATAGAGCCATTTCACATTGGCCACAAAGGCCTCGAAATCGAAATCGAAGCCCGTGAAGCGACGATATTGCTCGGCCGTCATCCCATCGACCGAGATGTTGATCTTGTCGAGGCCCGCCGCGATCACCGGCGCCAGCCGCTCAGGGCTGAGGAAGGTGCCGTTGGTGGTGGTGTCGATATAGTCCACATGCCCGCTCGCCTTGGCATAGGCGATCATGTCGGCGAGTCGCCGGTTCAGAAACGGCTCGCCGTCCTTGTACAGCCGCAGCACCTTGATCTTGTCATCGAAGGCGCCGAGATCGTCGATGATCTTGGTGAAGACTTCGAACTTCATGGCGCCCTGGTAGCGGCCGGTCTCGCGGATCAGGTCGCGATGGCCGGTGGGGCAGAACGTGCACTGGAAATTGCACGCGCTGGCTGGGTCCACGAACACCACGAACGGGGTGGCAAGCGGAATCACCGTTTCCAGGGCCGTGCGGCCCTCCAGATTAATGCGCGGCTTGACCTGTGCCTTCATGACCTCTCCACCCACCCGAGGCTGACGCCGCCTGGTTGCGCGGCGGACACGGGAATGCCGAACCGCGCGGCGCCGCCGCCTTAGCCTGTTGTTCCGGCCCATGCCGAACGATGGCGGCACTCAATCAACGGTTCATTGCGCCAGGCTGTCCTCGCTCTTCGCCCACGCCACAAGCCCGGCGAAAGCATCGTGTTGCACGCTTTTGTCAAAGGCGCGGACAGGCGGAAAACGCCCGGCGCACGGACACGCGGCAGGAGGAGCGGGCATGAGTGTTTCAATGCATTTGCGCGATCTCGCGCCCGGCGCGGCACGCGCGCATCCGGCCGCCGCGTCATGACCGCTTTTCCCGACATGGTCTCAGACCGCGCGCGGGCGCCCACGCCCTGCCCGGTGCGCGCGCGCAGCTTCGATACGGTGCCCGACCGCCGGTCCGCCATCGCCCTGCTGCAGCAGCTCAATGCGCGCGCCATCGCTCCCCGCCCGTTTGACCTTCGCGGTCGCCCGCTCGCGCTCCATGGCGCCGGCAATCTCGGCAAGCTGGCGCGCCAGCATCTCGACGCCATGGGCCAGCCCATCGCCTTCGTCGTCGATGCGGACGCCGCGCGCCATGTCGCCGACCCCGACTGGCACGGCCTCAGCATCCTTTCGCCTGAAGACGTGGCCCCGCATGTCCGCCGCGAGACGGTGCTGGCGGTCTCCATCGCGAACATGCCCTTCACACCGATCCAGGCGGAGCTGGCACAGCAGGGCTGGGCGGCCTTGGTGCCATTCTATGACGTGGCGGAGGCCTTTCGCGACCGCCACCCGCTGAGCAATGGCTGGTTCAGCGGCCCGCTGGATCTTGCCGGCTTCGCCGCGGCGGCCACCGCATTGGAGCGGTTTGCCGACGACGCCTCGCGCGCCCATTACCTGCGCTTCGCCGCCTGGCACATGGCCCGGGAGGAATGGGATTTCGCCGGCGCGCCGGTCGTTCCGGCCACGCGCTTCTTCATTCCCGAACTTGCCGCGACGCTGCGGGCGGGCGCACGCTTCCTGGACGGCGGCGCCCATCACGGCAGTGTCACGGCGCGCCTGATCGAGCAGGTGCGCGGGCAGGTTTCCGCGGTTTGGGCGATCGAGCCGGACCCCGCCAATTCGGCCGTGCTGCGCGCCCTCGTGACGGGGCTGGACGAGCGGGTGCGCGGGCGCGTTCACGTGCTCGGCCACGTGGTCGGCGCGCGGCGCGAGAGCGTGCGCTTCCATGAGGGGCTGGGCTACGCCTCGCAGATTTCGCCCACCGGCCAGGCCCGGCGCGAGTGCCTTCCCATCGACGCCCTCGGCCTCGATCCGACCTATGTGAAGCTGCATCTGGAGGGCGGCGAGCTGGCGGCGCTCGAGGGCGCGCGCGAGACCCTGCGTCGCCACCGGCCGGCGGTCGCCGTGACCGTTTATCACAATGCCGACGGCCTCGCCCGAACCCCCTCGTGGCTGGCCGCGAACCTTGAAAACTACGAGCTGCTCATGCGCACCCACGCCTGGTGCGGCACCGGCGCCGTGATCTATGCCCTGCCCAAGGAATACCTGCACAAATGAGCATCTTCGTGAGTGACAGCCGGTTCATCATGGATCTCGGGATGAACAATGGCGACGATACCGCCTATTATCTGGCCAAGGGGTTCAACGTGGTGGCGGTGGAAGCGAACCCCGCCTTGGTCGCCGCCGCAACCAAGCGTTTCGCCGCCGAGATCGCCGCCAAGCAGGTCACCATCCTGCCCAATGCGGTGGCCGGAAAGGCCGGCCACGTGAGCTTCTTCATCAATGAGCACAATGACCACTGGAGCAGCATGGACAAGGGCTGGGCCGGCCGCGAGGACAGCGCCTGCCATGCCATCCAGGTGGAAGCGCTGACCCTCGGCCAGATCTTCGATCGTTTCGGAATCCCCTATTATCTGAAGATCGACGTCGAGGGGGCGGACAAGGATATTCTATCCCAGCTCGGGCGGCAGCTCATCAAGCCGCTCTATGTGAGCGTCGAGGATTGCCGCTTCGGCTTCGAATATATCGAGATGCTGGCCGCCGCCGGATACGACGGCTTCAAGCTGCTGGACCAGTCCACGGTCCACGAACTTCATGACGAGGCGATCGGATACAAATTCCCGCCCGGCTCGTCCGGCCCGTTCGGCCGCGCGCTTCCCGGCCAATGGCTGAGCCGGTGGGACATGCATTCGGTCTATGCCCGCACCGTGCGGGACCGCACCGGCACCCGCCTCGCCCCGCGCACCCGCTGGTGGGACATCCACGCCACCCGGCGCTGACCTCCGACACGCAAGCAGACCCATGCAAATGCACGCCCCCATACAAAGGCTCGCCGACATGACGCCGGACCAGACCTTCGCCAAATACGTCGCCGGCAACATCGCCGGCATCGGCGCCGACCGTGATTTTCTCGGCCTGTCCAACATCTGGGTGCGCGAATGCATCCGGCACAATTACGCGCAGAATTTCACCTGGCTCGGCCGCCCCATCATCCAGGTGCCGCAGGACACCTATGCGATCCAGGAGCTGATCTGGCGGGTGAAGCCGGACCTCGTGATCGAGACCGGCATCGCCCATGGCGGCTCGCTCATCCTCAGCGCCTCCATGCTGGCGCTGATCGATTATTGCGAGGCGATGGAGCGCGGCACGCCGCTCGATCCGCGCGCCGGCGGGCGCAAGGTGATCGGCGTCGACATCGACATCCGCCCGCACAATCGCGCCGGCATCGCGGCACACCCGCTGGCCCGCAAGATCGAGATGATCGAGGGCTCCTCCATCGACGACGGCATCGTCGCGCGCATCCGGGGTGAGGCCGCGCGGGCCGAGACGGTGATGGTGTTCCTGGATTCCAACCACACCCACGACCACGTGCTAAGCGAATTGGAGCTTTACGCCCCCATGGTCTCGCAGGGCTCCTATGTGGTGGTGTGGGACACCGGGGTGGAGGACCTGCCGGCCGGCATGTGCGCGGACCGGCCCTGGGGCAAGGGCGACAACCCGAAGACCGCCGTGTGGGACTATCTGCGGCGGCTGGACAATGATCCGCGCCATGGCGACGACGGGGAGCGGCTACGGTTCGAAATCGACAAGGTTCTGGAACATAAGCTCGCCATCACGGCGGCCCCGGACGGCTTCCTGCGCCGCCTGTGAGCGGCGCGGATGCTCGATTTTCACGTAAAATGTTTCACGTGAAACAATGACTTAGCGCGGACGAACAGGGGTTTCGTGGCGCTTCTCCGCGCCATGGCGGCGGACGAAACCGGCATTTCGGGCGAACGTTCGCCCAAGACTTCGGCGAACGCGCGGTTTCACCCTTCCGACGAGACCCCAGCCACCGGCAAGCGCCTCACGCCTGCGGCGGGATGCTGATAGCTGGTGAGAAGCTCATCGCCTCGGCAGGCTGGCCGGCGCAGCGCAGGGCGTGCATCCGCTCATAGGCCGCCTCCAGCCCGCGGGCATAGCGGGTGGCGTCGAACAGATCGGCATCGGCGCGGTTGGCGGCGAGGCGAGCGCGCAGCTCGGCCAGGCGCTGCGGATCGCGCGCCAGGGCCAGGGCCAGGGCCTCATAGTCCACCAGCGAGTGGGTGACGAGGTCCGGCAGGCCCACCGCATGCAGCAGGCTGCCGGCCACCCGGCTGGCGAAGCTCTCCCCCGCGCACGTCACCAGCGGCACCCCGGCCCAGAGGGCATCGCTGGCCGTCGTGTGGGCGTTGTAGGGCAAGGTATCGAGAAACAGGTCGGCGTGGCGATGGCGCGCCAGATGGTCCGCCAGCTCGGCGCGCGGCGCGAATATGATGCGGCACGGGTCGACGCCGCACATCCCGGCCTCGTATTGCAGATTGTCCCGTGCCGCGTCATTGGCCTCGAACAGCCAGAGCACCGATCCCGGTACCGCCGCCAGCAGGCGCATCCACACCGCGAAGACATCGGGCGTGATCTTGTAGGTATTGTTGAAGCAGCAGAAGACGAAGCCGCTCTCCGGCAGGCCGCAGGCGGCGCGCGAGGGCACCTGCGCGGCGATGGCGCGGCGGCTGTCGTTGGGCTGATAGGTGCCGGGCAGCTGGACGATCTTCTCGTCATAGAGGTCGGCGGCCTCCAGCGGGGTCACGAAGGCGTCGCCGATGATGTAATCCATGAACGGCGCGCCCATGGTGCCGGGATAGCCGAGATAATTCACCTGCACCGGTGCCGGCCGCAGCGCCATGATTTCGGTGCGGCAGCCGAAGGTATAGCCCTTCAGGTCCACCAATATGTCGATGCCGTCGGCGCGGATGCGGCGCGCGGCCTCTTCATTGCTGAGGGCGCCCACCTCGACGAAATGGTCGAACGCGTCCACCAGCCGGCGCCGCATGGGCGAGCCGTCGTCGGGGCCGTAGGAATAGGCGAAGGTCTCGAACCGCGCCCGGTCGTGGCGCTCGAAGAGTTCCACCGCGAGAAACGCCGTGGCATGGGCGAACAGGTCGCGCGAGAGATAGCCGACACGGATGCGCCGGCCGGGCTCGGGCACCGCCTGCGGCGGGGGCAGGATATCTTCCGCCTTCACCCGCACGCCCCGGCCCCAGACCCGCGCCGCGCGCAGGTGCTCTTGGGCGGGAACGCGGGCGGCGAGGCGCATGAACGGCCCGGTGCGGGCGCCGGTCGAGGCGAGCACGCGCGTCAGCTCCGCCTCTTCCGCCGCGCTGCCGCGCCATTCGCAGGCATGGCGGCGCTGAATCGAAAGGCCGTAGAGGGCCACCGGATCCTGCGGCCGCAGCCGCAGCGCCTGGCGAAAGAACTGGATCGCCTGCTGCACCTGCCGGCTCTCGGCACAGATGCTGCCGAGATTGATATAGGCCTCCGCATGGTTGGGATCGGCGGCGAGCGCGGCATTGAAGGCCGCCACCGCCTCCGCGAGGCGGCGCATCTCGAACAGCACCAGGCCCCGGTCGGCATGGAGCGCGGCAAGACCGGGCTTGGCTGCGCAGGCCGCTTCCAGCAAGGCGAGGGCATCGGCATCGCGCCCTTCGCGATAGGCGGCGATGGCCGCTTGCCCCAGATGTTCGGCGACCAGCACGCTCCGAGCCATGGCGGCGCGCAGGGTCTCGTGGGCGGCGCGCGGATCGCCCTTCCCCACCTGGACCGCCGCGAGGCCGATCCAGGCGCCGGCCTGCTTGGGATCGAGCGCGAGCGCCTGCCGGTACAGCGCCTCGGCGCCTGTACCGTCACCGGATTGCTGCGCCGTGCGGGCGCGCACCATCAGCCCGAGGGCGGAGGCCATCGCGCCCACCCGCGCCTGCGGCCTGCCCTGCGCCGCCCGTGCCCTTTGCTGCCTGCCCATGAATGCGATGCCTTCTTTCGCCCGCGCGCGCCGGACGCGTTCGCCCCGGCCCGCCGCGAGACGCTCCGCATTCGATCCTGGGCATGCGACCTTGCACGGGGCTGGTTCCCGCGCCGGCCCGGACGGCACTGCTGCAGTCGCTGAAGATCGAGGCGGGGCAAGACTTTCGGGGCGTCTCGTCCATATTGGATGCATCTGCGAAAGGAGACGCCTTCCTCTTGCCGCAATAATCCTCTACACCCTCAGACCTCAGCGGTGGCGCCGGAAACGGCGACTTGGGGAACGGACGGATGTACTCCGGCCCTGAAGCATAGCTGAGACAGGAAGCCCCGCGTCAGCGGGGCTTTTTTGTTGTCTACGTGGCCGGCAAACAATTTCCTCTAGGGCACTCACGACGATCGAGCGCCGGGCACGACATGTCACCCGATCCCTTCACTTGCCGCGGGCGATGTCGAGCAGGGCGTCCGCGCGCTTCACCGCCACGGGGAAGAACGGCTGCGCCGGCGCTTCCTTGGCGAAGCAGGCGCGGAAGGCCAGCGAGCCCGCGTCATGGATGCGGGTCAGTTCCTCCCAGCGCGGATCCTCGCTCTTCTTGTCCTTTTCGATCGCCTTCTGCAGGGCGTCGGCCTTGGTCTTGTAGGGCTTCCAGATCGCCTCGCAGGCGGCGATGGGCTTGATGTCCAGCTTGGCCATGGTCAGGCCGATCATGGCCTTGCCGTCGGCGATCCGGACGATGGCGATCTGGTTGGGGGCGATGTTGCCGGGCGGCTCGTCGGCCTGGAGGCCGAGCACCGCGAGCGCGGTTTCCCCGGGCGCCGCTGCCACCGGCAGCTCCACATAGGGCTGGTAATAGCCGCCGTCGAAGGCGAGCGCATCCTGGAAGAATTCGGCGGTGGCCACGGCCGGCTTCACGCCGCCGGCGAGCGCGGCGGGTGCCCCGTCGTCCTTGGCGCGCGCGGCCAGCCAGGGCTGGAACACGCTCTCCGGCGTGACGACGAGGCGGGTGCTGACATCCTTGTTCGCGAAGGCCAGCCCATCGAGCAGGCGGGTCGGGCCGGTCTCGTCATAGGTGAACGTGAAGAGCGTGTAGCTCGGCGCACCCAGGCCCTTGAACTTGAGCGGGCCGAGGGCGGTCGTCAGGCGCTTGCCCAGATCCTTGAGGGCGACCTCCTCGCGCTTGACCACCGCCGCATCCCCGCTCTTGCCCGCCTTGGCGGCGGCGAGCGATGCGGCGATCGCCTTGTCGCGGGCGGCGACATAATCGCCCAGTGCATCGGCGGCGGCAGGCAACGCGGCGGCGAGGAACAGGGCGCAGGCGAGGGGACGGACTATTCCTCTCATGGGCTTTCCTTCGAAGACGGCGAACCGGTCCTGCCGGCCCGCGCGTAACGGAAGGTTAAGCCCGGCCAAGGTCAAGCCGGAAATGCACGTGGGCAGCGCGTGCGCGATGCTATTCCGCCGGCGCCAGCGGCGGGGCGGCGGCGCCGGGTTCGGTGCCCCGCGCGGCGGCCGGGCGGCGGCGCAGGCGGTCGAGCAGCAGATAGACCACCGGGGTGGTGTAGAGCGTCAGGATCTGGCTCACCATGAGCCCGCCGATGATGGTGATGCCCAGCGGCTGGCGCAGTTCCGCCCCCGTGCCCGAGGCGAGCGCCAGCGGCACGGCGCCGAAGATCGCCGCGAGCGTGGTCATGAGGATGGGCCGGAAACGCTGCAGGCACGCCTCGCGGATTGCCGCCTCCGGCGAGAGGCCGCGCGCGCGCTCCGCCTCCAGGGCGAAATCCACCATCATGATGGCGTTCTTCTTCACGATGCCGATCAGCAGGATCACGCCGATCAGCGCGATCAGGCTGAACTCGCTCTTGCACACGATCAGCGCCAGCACCGCCCCCACCCCCGCCGACGGCAGGGTGGACAGGATGGTGAGCGGGTGCACGAAGCTCTCATACAGGATGCCGAGCACCAGATAGACGCTCAGCAGCGCCACGAGGATCAGCAGCGGCTGGGTGCCCAGCGATTGCTGGAACAGCTTCGCCGTGCCCTGGGAGGTGCCGTGGATGCTCGCGGGAACGCCGAGCTGCACCATCGTCCGGTTGATCGCCGCCAGCCCCTCGCCCAGCGTGATGCCGGGCTTGAGATTGAACGAGAGCGTGCTGGCCGCGAACAGGCCCTGGTGGTTCACCGCCAGCGGCGTGGTGCCGGGGCCGAAGGTGGCGAAGGCGGAGAGCGGCACCGACAGATTGAACTTGGTGCTGACCGCGGCCCCGGTGGAGGCGCCGGACTTGGTGGTGTTGGCGATGCGGTTGGTATTGGCGTTGCGCACCGCGTCCGCCGAGAGCGCGTCGGCCGAGCCCGTGAGCTGGGTCGACACCGCCGCCACCGCCGCCGTGGAAGCGCTGCCGGCGAGCGCGCCGCCGGAGGTGGAAATGCGGATGTCGTCGAGCGTGCGCGGGTCCTGCCAATAGGCCGGCGCCACCTCCATCACCACGTGATACTGGTTCAGCGGCGCGTAGATGGTGGAGACCTGCCGCTGGCCGAACGCGTCATAGAGCGTGTTCGAGATCTGGCTCATGGAGAGCCCGAGCCGGGCGGCGGTGTCGCGGTCGATCTTGAGGTCGATTTCCAGGCCTTTTTCCTGGGTGTCGGAATTCACGTCGACGATGTCCGGCACCGCGCGCAAGGCTTCCGTGATCTTCGGCGTCCATTCCCGCAGCAGGTCGAGATCGTCGCTTTGCAGCGTGTATTGATATTGCGCGTTGCTCTGGCGCCCGCCGGCGCGCACGTCCTGCATGGCCTGGAGGAACAAGGTGGCGCCCGGCACCTTGGCGAGCTTGGGGCGCAGGCGCGCGATCACCTGGTCGGCGGAGGCGTCGCGCTGCTCCAGTGGCTTCAGGGCGATGAACAGATAGCCCGAATTGGTCTGCGCCCCGCCGGTATAGCCCACAACCGTATCCACCGCCGGGTCGTCCTTCACGATGGCGACGAATCGGCCGAGCTTCTCCCGCATCAGCTGGAAGGAGATGCTCTGGTCGGCCTGGATGCCGCCCATGATCTGGCCGATGTCCTGCTGGGGGAAGAAGCCCTTCGGCACCACGGTGAACAGGTGCACGTTGAGCGCCACGGTGGCGATGAGGATCACCAGCACGAACAGGCGATGGCGCAGCGCCCAGCCGAGCGTGAAATCGTAGCCCGACAGCACCGCGCCGAACATCCGCGCCCCCATGCGGCCGATGCGGCCCGGCGGCTTCTTCGAGGGCGGGGAGATGAGCCGCGCGCACATCATGGGCGTCAGCGTCAGCGACACCACCAGCGACACCAGGATGGTCACCGACAAGGTGACCGCGAATTCGCGGAAGAAGCGCCCGACGATGCCGCCCATGAGCAGGATCGGGATGAACACCGCGATCAGCGAGAGGCTCATGGAGAGGACGGTGAACCCCACCTCCTTCGCCCCGAGGAGCGCCGCCTCCATGCGCGACATGCCGGCTTCCACGTGGCGCGTCACGTTCTCCAGCACCACGATGGCATCGTCCACCACGAAGCCGGTGGCGATGGTGAGCGCCATGAGGGAGAAATTATCCAGGCTGTAGCCCAGCAGGTACATGAAGCCGAACGTGCCGACGAGCGACACCGGCACCGCGACGCTCGGAATGATCGCGGTGCGCAGATCGTGCAGGAACAGCAGCACCACCGCCACCACCAGGATCACCGCCAGCACCAGGCTGCGCTCCACATCGTGCAGCGAGGCGCGGATCGAGCCGGTGCGGTCCATGGCGATGGACAGGTCGATGTCGGCGGGTATCGAGGCGCGCAGCTCCGGCAGCACCGCCTTCACCCGCTCCACCGCCTCGATGATGTTGGCGCCGGGCTCACGCGAGAGGATCAGAAGCACCGAGGGGCTGCCGTTGGCGAGGCCCTCGTTGCGCACGTTCTCGACCGAATCCACCACGTCCGCCACCTCGGACAGGTGCACCGGCGCGCCGTTGCGATAGGCCACGACGAGATTGCGATAGGCGGCGGCCTCGTGCGCCTGGTCGTTGGTGTAGATCTGATAGCGCTTGTCGCCCTGCTCGATCGCCCCTTTCGGCGCATTGGCATTGGCCGAGGCGAGCGCGGCGCGGATGTCCTCCAGCCCGATGCCGTATTGGAACAGGGCATGGGGATTGATCTCCACCCGCACCGCCGGCAGCGAGGAGCCGCCGATGGTGACGAGCCCCACGCCCTTCACCTGGGAGAGCTTCTGCTGCAGCACGGTGGCTGCGGAATCATACAGCTGGCCGCGGCTCAGGGTCTTGGAGGTCAGCGCCATGATCATGATCGGCGCGTCGGCGGGATTGACCTTGCGATAGGTGGGATTGCTGCGCAGCGCCGCCGGCAGGTCCGCCCGCGCCGCATTGATGGCGGCCTGCACGTCGCGCGCCGCGCCGTCGATGTCGCGGTCGAGGCCGAATTGCAGGGTGATGCGGGTGGAGCCCAGCGTACTGGTGGAGGTGATCTCGGACACGTCCGCGATCTGGCCGAGATGGCGCTCCAGCGGCGTCGCCACGGTGGAGGCCATGGTCTCGGGATTGGCCCCCGGCATGGAGGCCGTGACCTGGATGGTCGGCAGGTCCACCTGCGGCAGCGGCGAGACCGGCAGGAAGAAGAAGGCGAGCGCCCCCGCCGCGGCAAACCCCAGCGTCAGCAGCGTGGTCGCCACCGAGCGCCGGATGAAGGGCGCGGAGATGTTCATTCCGCCGGTTCCGCCGCCATGCGGGGCCGCCCGCTGAAGCGCCGCGCCAGATTTTCGAACGCGAGATAGATCACCGGCGTGGTGAACAGGGTCAGGACCTGGCTCACCACCAGGCCGCCGACGATCGCCACCCCGAGCGGCTGGCGCAGCTCCGCGCCGGCGCCCGAGCCGAGCATCAGCGGCAGCGCGCCGAGGATCGCCGCCATGGTGGTCATCAGGATCGGCCGGAAACGCAGCAGGCAGGCCTGGTAGATCGCCTCGGCGGGCGGCAGGCCCTGGTTGCGTTCCGCATCGAGCGCGAAGTCGATCATCATGATCGCGTTCTTCTTCACGATGCCGATCAGCAGGATGATGCCGATGATGCCGATGATGTCGAGCTCCCCGCCCATGGCCATCAGGCCCAGCAGCGCGCCGACGCTGGCCGAGGGCAAGGTGGAGAGAATGGTGATGGGGTGGATGTAGCTCTCATAGAGCACGCCCAGCACGATATAGACCGTGACGATGGCGGCGAGGATCAGCAGCAACTCGTTGCCGAGCGCCGCCTGGAACGCGAGCGCGGCGCCCTGGAACGAGGTGACCACGCTCGGCGGCAGGGCGATGTCGCGCTCGGCCTGCTGCACCGCCGCCACCGCCGCGTCCAGCGCCACGCCGGGCGCGAGGTTGAAGGAGACCGTGACCGCCGGAAACTGGCTGAGATGGCTGATCTGCAGGGGCGCCGGCCGCTCGGTGATGGTGGCGATGGCGGACAGCGGCACCTGCGCGCCGTTGGACCCCGGCAGATAGACCGTATCGAGGGATTTCAGCGTGGCCTGAAGCTTCGGATCGGCTTCCAGGATCACGCGATACTGGCTGGTCTGGGTGAAGATGGTGGAGATGATGCGCTGGCCGAAGGAATCGTAGAGCGCGTTGTCCACCGTCGCCATGGTGATGCCGAACCGGGCGGCGGTGTCGCGGTCCACCGTGATGTCCACCGCGAGGCCCCGGTCCTGCAGATTGCTGGTGACATCGGCGAGTTCCGGGCTGCGGGACAGGCGATCCAGCAGGCGCGGCACCCACAGGGACAGCTCCGCCGGGTCGGTATCCTGCAGCACGAAGGTGTATTGCCCCCGGCCCGAGGTCGCGTCGATGGTGAGATCCTGCACCGGCTGGAGATAGAGCGCGACGCCGGACAGGTGCGCCACGTCCGCCGTGATGCGGCGGATCACGTCGGAGACGGTGGCCGTGCGCTCGCCCTTCGGCTTCAGCTCGATGAGGAAGCGGCCGGTGTTCAGTGTCGGGTTGGTGCCGTCGGCGCCGATGAAGGAGGAGAGCGCGGAGACGTCGGGATCCTTCAGGATCGCGGCGGCCAGCGCCTGCTGGCGTTCCGCCATGCCGGCATAGGAGATGGATTGCGGGCCTTCCGAGACGCCGGAGATCAGCCCCGTGTCCTGCACCGGGAAGAAGCCCTTGGGGATCGCCACATAGAGCGCCACCGTCACGCCGAGCGTCGCCACCGCCACCAGCAGGGTCGCGCCCTGGTGGCGCAGCACCACGCGCAGCATGGCGCCGTAGCCGGAGATCAGGCTGTCGAACCAGGTGCGCTTGCGCGGGCCGTCTTCCACCGGCCGCGCCTTGAGCAGGCGCGCGCACAGCATCGGCACCAGGGTCAGCGAGACCACCGCCGAGATCAGGATCGTCACCGCGAGCGTGATGGCGAATTCGCGGAACAGGCGGCCCACCACGTCCGCCATGAACAGCAGCGGAATCAGCACCGCGATCAGCGAGACGGTGAGCGAGACGATGGTGAAGCCGATCTGCGCCGAGCCCTTCAGCGCCGCGTCGAACGGCTTCATCCCCATCTCGATATAGCGGGCGATGTTCTCGATCATGACGATGGCATCGTCCACCACGAAGCCGGTGGCGATGGTCAGCGCCATGAGCGAGAGATTGTTGAGCGAGAAGCCCGCCAGATACATCACCGCGAAGGTGCCGACGATGGAGAGCGGCACCGAGAGGCTGGGGATGACGGTGGCCGGGATATCGCGCAGGAACACGAAGATCACCAGCACCACCAGCACCAAGGCGAGCACCAGCTCCAGCTCCACGTCGCGCACCGAGGCGCGGATGGTGGTGGTGCGGTCGGTGAGCACGGCGACATCCACGCTCGACGGCAGGTTGGCGGTGAGTTCCGGCAGCAGCGCCTTGATCTCGTCCACCACGGCGATCACGTTCGCGCCCGGCTGGCGCTGGATGTTGAGGATGATGGCCGGCGTGGTGTTCATCCAGGCGGCGAGCTTGTCGTTCTCCGCCCCCGCGATCACCTCCGCCACCTGGGAGAGCCGCACCGGCGCGCCCTTGCGATAGGCGATGACCAGGTCGCTATAGATCGCCGGGTCGCGGATCTGGTCGTTCGCGTTCACCGAATAGGCCCGCATGGGGCCGTCGAAACTGCCCTTCGGCGTGTTCACATTGGCATTGGCGACGCTGGTGCGCAGGTCGTCGATATTGAGGCCGTAGGCGGCGAGCGCGGAGAGATTGGCGCGGATGCGCACCGCCGGCCGCTGGCCGCCGGACAGGCTCACGAGGCCCACGCCGGCGATCTGCGAGAGCTTCTGCGCCACCCGCGTGTCGGCAAGGTCCTGAAGCTCGGTCGGTGCCAGCGTCTTCGAGGTCACCGCGAGCGTGAGGATCGGCGCGTCGGCGGGGTTCACCTTGGCGTAGATCGGCGGCGCCGGCAGATCCGACGGCAGCAGGTTGCCGGCGGCATTGATCGCCGCCTGCACTTCCTGTTCGGCCACGTCCAGGGACAGTTCCAGCCCGAATTGCAGCGTGATGACCGAGGCGCCCGCCGAGGAGGCCGAGGACATCTGCTTGAGGTTCGGCATCTGCCCGAGCTGGCGCTCCAGCGGCGCCGTCACGGAGGAGGTCATCACCTCCGGGCTGGCGCCGGGATAGAAGGTGCGCACGGCGATGGTGGGATAATCCACCTCCGGCAGGGCGGAAAGCGGCAGGAAGCGGAACGCCACGATGCCGACCAGCAGCAGCGCCGCCATCAGCAGGGAGGTGGCGACCGGCCGGACGATGAACGGTTGGGAGGGATTCACGCCGCGCCCTCCCGCGCCGGTACCGCGACCCGCCGCGCGGGCCCCACCGGCCTCATTTCACACCGCCCTGGGTCGGCGGCGCCGCGGCACCCGGACCGGCGTCGGGAACGATGCTCGGCCCCACCGCCGGCACCGTGCCGGCGGGCGGCGGGGTGGCAGGCCTTTGGGCGGCGGGTGCGGACGCGTCCGGGGCAGCGGGAGAGGCCGGGCCCGGCGTGGCGGGAACCGCGACCTCGCCCTTGCCGTGATCACGATTTTCCTGGTTGCGGCGCTGGCGGCGTTCCGATCCCTCGCCGGCGGCCGGTCCGGGCCTGGTGCCGGCCGCCGCGTCGGGCTCGCTGATCTTGGCGCCCTCGCGCAGCTTGTCCGCCCCGTCCACCACCACCTTGTCGCCCGGCGCGAGCCCCTGGGTCACGACGATGCGGCTGGCGTCGGACGGACCGAGCGTGACCTTGCGCACGCTCACCGTATTGTCGGGCTGGACCAGATAGACATAGGTGCCCGGCGCGCCGCGCTGCACCGCCGCCGAGGGAATGACGGTGACGTTGGTGAGCGTGTCCACCAGCAGGTCCACGTTCACGAACTGGCTCGGGAACAACGCCTCGTCCGCATTGTCGAATTGCGCCTTCAGCTTCACCGTGCCGGTGGTCACGTCCACCTGGTTGTCGATGGTCACGAGCTTGCCCGTGGCGAGGGCGGCGCGGCGGTTGCGGTCATAGACCACCACCGGCAGGTCGGCGCCGGAGTTCAGCCGCTTCAGCACCTGGGGCACCTTGTCCTCGGGCAAGGAGAACAGCACGGTGATCGGCTTGATCTGGGTGATGACGGCGATGCCGGTGGAATCGCCCGCCTGGACGTAATTCCCGCGGTCCACCTGCCGCAAGCCGACGCGGCCGGTGACCGGCGCGGTGATGTGGCAATATTCGAGGTTCAGCTCGGCGGTGCGCACCTGCGCCTCGTCCATCTCCACCGTGCCCTGATATTGCTGCACCAGCGCTTGCTGGGTATCCACCTGCTGCTGGGAGGCCGCGTTCTTGGCCACCAGTTGGCTGTAGCGGTTGAGATCGAGCTGGGCGTTCTTCAGCTGCGCCTGGTCGCGGGCGAGCTGGCCCTGCGCCTGCTTCAGCGCCGCCTCATAGGGCCGCGGATCGACTTCCGCGAGCGGCGCGCCGGCCTGGATTTCCTGTCCTTCGGTGAAGAACAGATTGATCAGGCGGCCGCTGATCTGCGTCTTCACGGTCACGGTGGTGAGCGGCGTGACGGTGCCGAGGGCGGTGAGCGTCACCGGCATGCTGCCGGTCTGCGCGAGCGCGGTCGCCACCGGCACGGGCATGCCGGCCAAGCCGTTGCGGCCGCCCGGCTTGGCTGTTTCCTGCGGGCGGATCAGGAAGCCGGCCCCCACGAGCGCCAGCAGGGCCAGGAACACGAGGAACGACCAGGGAAACCAGCGGCGGCGCTTGGACGCCGCCTCGGGTGCGAGATTGATGGGTTCGCCGCGCAAATCACGCAACGGGCGGGGGTCGTTCATTGGGACACCAGATAGCTTGGGAGTGCTGAGCGCTCGCGCTCCGCATCATCACCTTGATTGTGGTTCGGACGAGGCGTTGCGATCGCCGTCCTCGGGGGGAACCCAGCTCGCGAGCCGCGTGCGACCCTCCGCCGACATGTCGCCGGCGGCCCCGACGATCACCGCGTGCAGCGCGCGCCACAGGCCCCGCCGCGCCTCCCGCAGCTGCATCAGGGCGGCATCGGCGGCGGCGGATTCGAACGGCTCGGCGGACAAGGCCGCACGCACCTTGTCCTGCGCCACGCGCGAGGCCGCCTGCGCGGCGTCGATGGTGCCGAGCGCGCTCTGGAATCGGGCCTTGAGGGCCTGAGCATCCGCCGGCGGCAGCGCGGCCGCGAGCCGGTCGATGCGCGCCGCCGGGCTGCGATCGAGCACAACCGGCGCGGGACGCGCCGCGCGCTCGCGCGTCTCCTGGATCGCCACCGCCACCGCGAGGCCGATGAAGAACAGGTTCAGGGCAAGGGAGGCCACCAGAAGCAGCCGCCTCGGCTGGGACAGGCCCATGCTGATCGCGCCTCCGTTCACAATGCGCTTTCCTCGACCGGGCCGGGCTCGAACACGAGGGTGCTGAGATCGGCGCTGACCTGCGGATGGGCGCCGATGGCCATCGCCTGGTCGAACAAGGTGGGATTGACGACGCTGAACCCGGCGAGGAAGCCGAGAACCGCCATGCCCGCCAGCGCGGCGATGCTCGGCCATGCGGGGCGCAGATCCAGCGCCAGCAGCCAGGAGGGCAGCCATCGCACCGGCGCCCGCGCATCCTGCTTCGGCAGCGGCAGCGCCGCGAGGCGCGCGGCGATCCGCCCGCCGGCCGCAACATCCTGCGCCACCGGCCCGGCCGCCGCCGCGCGCGCCAGGCGCGCGTCGAGGCTTGCATGATTGGCGCGCAGGGCGGCCACCGAACCATCGCGCGCCATCAAGTCGCGCGCCCGCTGGCGCGCCGGCTCGGGCCACAACGCAACATCGGCCCCGTGCGCGACGAGCAGATGCTCGAATTCGTCATGGGTCATTCTTCATTCCTCCCCAAGCTGCGGGCCGAGCCGGGCACGCAATGCGCGCCGGGCTCGGACCAGCAAGGTCTCGACGCCGGAAACCGAGGCGTCGAGGATTTCCGCGGTGCGGGCATTGGACAGCCCTTCCCAATAGGTAAGCAGCACGGCCGCCCTTTGCCGCTCCGGCAGCTCGGCGATGGCGCGGGCGAGCGCGCGGTCCTCTGCCCCACGGGCCAGGCCGGCGAGGGCGTCGGGCGCCGGATCGGCGATCTCGGCCGCATCGTCGAGCGGCGCGAAATCCCGGCGGCGGCGGTGGTTGAGGCACAGATTGACGACGATACGATAGAACCAGGTCCCGAAAGCGGCCGTCGGCTGCCAGCGCGGGGCCGCGCGCCAGACCCGCAGAAAGGCATCCTGGACGATGTCCTCCGCATCGGCGGAATTGCCGAGGAAGCGGCGTGCGAGGGCAACGGCGCGCACCGCATAACGCGCGGTGAGCACACGGAAAGCTGCCGCATCCCCTTGGGCGACGCGCGCCATGAGGTCTTCGTCGCTCGCTTCGCCCATCCGGGTACTCGAACCTGCCCCCGTTCGCCGCAGCATGCCACCATGATGCATGTCTCCTCAATCCGACGGCCAAAAAGCGGCGGCCCCTGCGGCCTTGCGCCCCGCCGCAGGCACGGGGGTCCATAGGGTTCAACACATGGCGGCCTGAAACCCTGCGCTGCATCGCCGTTCGCCGCCGCTTCACGGTTTCGCGAGGTCGGCCTCCCGCACCGCAGGGTTCGCGCGGATACCGTGTTCAAAGGCGGTAACGGTCGAAAGGGAATAGGGCTGATGCCTCGTCTCGTGTGGGTCGTAACGCCGGCCATTCTGATCGCCGGCGCACTTGCTTGGCACTATGGGTTTGCCGCGCCCTCCTCGCCCCAGGCCAATGCCAAGAAGGCCCCACCCCCGATCCCCGTGCTCGCCACATCTGTGCGCGAGGAGAGCTTCCCGGTCTATGCCACCGGGCTCGGCACCGTTCAGGCCTTCAATTCGGTCACGGTGAAGGTGCGGGTCGACGGCGAGCTGGACAAGGTCACCTTCAGCGAGGGGCAGGATGTGAAGGCCGGCGACGTGCTGGCGCAGATCGACCCGCGCCCGTTCCAGGCCACCCTCGCCCAGGCGCAGGCCGCCAAGGCCAAGGACCAGGCGCAGCTGGCCAATGCCAAGCTCGACCAGGACCGCTTCAAGCAGCTGGTGGCGAAGAACGCGATCTCCCAGCAGCAGCTCGACACCCAGAATGCCCTGGTCGCCCAATATGAAGCGGCGATCCAGGGCGATGATGCCGCCATCGACAGCGCGAACGTGCAGCTCGGCTACACCACGGTGCGCGCGCCGATTTCCGGCCGCACCGGCGTGCGGCTGCTGGACGAGGGCAATATCGTTCACGCATCCGACACCACCGGGCTCGTGGTCATCACCCAGCTGAAGCCGATCTCGGTCATCATCTCGCTGCCGCAGGACCGGTTTGACGACGTGGTGGCCGCCATGGGCCGGGGCCCGGTCTCGGTGCTCGCCTTCCGCCGCGACGGCGTGACCCAGCTTGGCTCCGGCACGGTGACGCTGATCGACAACCAGATCGACCAGAGCACCGGCACGATCCGCATCAAGGCCACCTTCCCGAACGACGATCTCAAGCTCTGGCCGGGCGCGTTCGTGAATGCGCAGGTGCTGGTGGACACCCGCAAGGACGCCATCCTGGTGCCGGCGCAGGTGGTGCAGCGCGGGCCGGACGGGTTCTACGTCTATGTGGTGCGCGACGACGACACGGTGGAGAAGCGCGCCGTCACCGTCGGGCCCAGCCGCGCCGGACAGATGGTGGTGGAAACCGGGCTCACGCCCGGCGAGCGCGTGGTGGTGGACGGGCAATACAAGCTGACCCCCGGCGCCCACGTCACCGTGACCGTGGCGCCCAACGCGAAGCCGCAGGCCGCCCCCCTCTCCACCGCCAGCGCCGAGAAGCGCGCATGAGCATTTCAGCCCCCTTCATCCGGCGCCCCATCGCGACCTCGCTGCTGATGCTGGCGCTGGTGCTGATCGGTGGCGTCGCCTATCCTCTGCTGCCGGTGGCGCCGCTGCCGCAGGTGGACTTTCCCACCATCCAGGTGTCGGCGAGCCTGCCCGGCGCCAGCCCGGAGACCATGGCCTCCTCGGTCTCGACGCCGCTGGAGCGCCAGTTCGCGCAGATCGCCGGCGTCACCCAGATGACCTCGACCAGCGCGCTCGGCGTCGCCTCCATCACCATCCAGTTCGACCTCAACCGCCCCATCGACGCCGCCGCGCAGGACGTGCAGGCCGCCATCACCGCCGCCAGCGGCCAATTGCCCAAGAATCTCCCGACCCCGCCCACCTACCGCAAGGTGAACCCGGCGGATGCGCCGATCCTGATCCTCGCCGTGCAGTCGGATCTTTACCCGCTCACCAAGCTGGACGATTACGCCGACACCATCCTCGCCCAGCAGATCAGCCAGATTCCCGGTATCGCCCAGGTGGCCATCACCGGCGAGCAGAAGCCGGCGGTGCGGGTGCAGGTGGACCCGGCCAAGATCGCCTCCCTGGGCATGAGCCTGGAGGACGTGCGCGCCATCCTCGCCGCCGCCACCGTCGATTCCCCCAAGGGCTCGTTCGATGGCACGGCCCAGAGCTTCACCATCTATGCCGACGACCAGTTGCTCGTGTCCTCGCCGTGGAACGATGTGGTGCTCGCCTATAAGAACGGCGCGCCGGTGCGCATCCGCGACATCGGCCGCGCGGTGGACGGGCCGGAGAACGTGCGCCTCGCCTCCTGGCAGAACGGCAAGCGCGGCATCCAGCTGATCGTGTTCAAGCAGCCCGGCGCCAACGTGATCGAGACCGTGGATCGCGTGCACGCCATGATCCCGCGCCTGGAAGCCGCCTTGCCCCCGGGCATCAACGTGCTGGTGATCTCCGACCGCACCCAGACCATCCGCGCCTCGGTGGACGACGTGCAGTTCACCATGATGCTCACCATCGGGCTCGTGGTGGCGGTGATCTTCGCCTTCCTGCGCAATGTGTGGGCCACCATCATCCCGAGCGTGACGGTGCCCATGGCGCTGATCGGCACCTTCGCGGTGATGTATGCGCTCGGCTATTCCATCGACAATCTCTCGCTGATGGGCCTCACCATCGCGGTCGGCTTCGTCGTGGACGACGCCATCGTGATGCTGGAGAACATCTATCGCCATATCGAGGAGGGCGTGCCGCCGTTCGAGGCGGCGCTGAAGGGCTCGGCGGAGATCGGCTTCACCATCATCTCGATCTCGCTGTCGCTGGTGGCGGTGTTCATCCCCGTGCTGCTGATGGGCGGCATCGTCGGCCGGCTGCTGCGGGAATTCGCGGTGACGGTCACCATCACCATCCTGGTGTCAGTGGTGGTCTCGCTCACGCTGACGCCCATGATGTGCTCGCTGTTCCTGAAGAACGATCACGACGTGAAGCACGGCCGCGTCTACATGGCGTTCGAATCCTTCTTCGACGGCCTGCTCGCCGCCTATGACCATGGCCTGAAATGGGTGCTGCGCCACCAGTTCCTGACCCTGATGACCTTGTTCTGCACCATGGCCGCCACCGGCTATCTCTATGTGGTGATCCCCAAGGGCTTCTTCCCCCAGCAGGATACGGGCTTCATCCAGGGCTTCTCGGAGGCGGCGCAGGACATCTCCTTCTCCGCCATGTCGCAGAAGCAGATGGCGCTTCTGGACGTGGTGGCGCGCGATCCCGCGGTTGAAAGCGTCGCCGGCTCGGTCGGCGCGACGGGCGGCTCGCAGACCGTGAACACCGGCCGCGTCTGGATCACCCTGAAGCCGCGCGACAAGCGCGACGCCAGCGCCGACCAGGTGATCGCGCGGCTGCGTCCGCAACTGGCCAAGGTCGAGGGTGTCGCCCTGTTCCTCCAGGCCTCACAAGACATCAATGTGGGCGGGCGTCCCTCGCGCACCCAGTATCAATACACGTTGCAGGACGCGAACCTCGCCGAGCTGAACGAATGGGCGCCGAAAATGCTGGCGACGCTGCGCAGCCTGCCCGAGCTCCAGGATGTCGCGACCGACCAGCAGACCAACGCGCCCACCGTGTCGCTGAAGATCGACCGCGACACCGCCGCCCGCTTCGGCATCCAGCCGCAGGTGATCGACGATACGCTCTACGATGCCTTCGGCCAGCGCCAGGTGGCGCAATATTTCACCCAGCTCTCGCAATACCACGTCATCCTGGAGATCGACCCCAAGCTGCAGCTCGACACCGGCTCGCTGGACAAGCTCTATGTGAAGTCGCCCCGCACCGGCGAGGAGATCCCGCTCTCGGCCTTCGTGAAGGTGGATACGTCCAAGAGCGCCTCGCTCTCCATCTCGCACCAGGGCCAGTTCCCGGCCGTCACGCTGAGCTTCAACCTCAGCCCCGGCACAGCGCTCGGCCAGGCGGTGGACGCGATCAAGCAGGCGGAGCTGAAGATCAACAAGCCGCTGACGCTGATCGGCACGTTCCAGGGCACGGCACAGGCGTTCCAGGATTCCCTGCGCACCCAGCCCTATCTCATCCTCGCCGCCGTGATCGCCGTCTACATCATCCTCGGCGTGCTCTATGAGAGCTACATCCACCCGCTGACGATCCTCTCCACCTTGCCCTCCGCCGGGCTTGGCGCCTTGCTGATCCTCTATTTCTCGGGGTTCGACCTGAGCGTCATCGCGCTCATCGGCATCCTGCTTCTGATCGGCATCGTGAAGAAGAACGCCATCATGATGATCGACTTCGCCCTCGCCAAGGAGCGCGAGGAGGGCATGGCGCCGGAGGAATCCATCTACCAGGCCTGCCTCACCCGCTTCCGCCCCATCATGATGACCACCATGGCGGCCCTGCTGGGCGGCCTGCCGCTGATGCTCGGCACCGGCACCGGCTCGGAACTGCGGCGGCCGCTCGGTTTCGCCATCGTGGGCGGGCTGCTGGTGAGCCAGGTCCTCACCCTCTACACCACCCCGGTGGTCTATCTCTACATGAACCGCCTTCAGCTCTGGCTCGGGAAAGGCCGGCGCGCGCGCGCCGCCGCCAAGCGCGCGGACGCGCACGCGCCTCCCGCCTCCCCGCTCCCGCCCTCCGGGGCCGATGCCCCGGCAACCTAGCGGATCGACCTTGTTTGATCCGCGAGATCAAAGGCTTGCGGTTCGGCAGCGCGCGCCGGGTGGATGCCCATCTGTCGCCGTCGAACCGCGAGAGCGGCGGGGCTTCTTTCGGGGGAAGAAGCCCCGCCGTCTGCTCCTGGCGACGCAACGTCACGCGCCTGTGATGTGCATGGATAACGCGCGCTATGACGGCAAAAGCGCGCCGGGCGCTGCCCCCTAAAGCGGCATGAAACCGCCATTTCCACCCGCCCGGCTGCGACAGCGTGACCGTGGGTGCCGTGCATATTTAATTTTGCATTCAGAAACGCTGATATTTTACGCATTTACTGCCTAGAAAATATTCTTCCTCCCACGGAGACAGGTTGTTAGCGTCTGCACAATCACCCCGCGGCGCTCTGCTGCGAGGCAGCATTCGCTTGGGACCTATGATGACCGACCCCCTGCCGGCGCCGCTCGCCGAGAGCCCGTTGCAGCCGCTGCCCGATGTCGGCGGCCCGGCACAGGCTCTCTTGAGCGTATCCGGCCTGACCAAGACCTTTCCCGGGCGCGGAAGCCTGTTCGGCGGGCGCGCCGGCGCGGTGCAGGCGGTGAATGCGGTCTCGTTCGACGTGCGCAAGGGCGAGACGCTGGGCATCGTCGGCGAATCCGGCTGCGGAAAGTCCACCGCCTCCAAGCTCATCATGGGCCTGCTGGAGCCCACTGCCGGGGAGATCGTGTTCGACGGCGAGGCGCTGGGGCGGGATGCGGCCGGCCTGCGGCGCTATCGTCGCCAGGTGCAGATGGTGTTCCAAGACAGTTTCTCGTCGCTGAATCCCCGGCTGACCATTGAGGAATCCATCGCCTTTCCGCCCATGGTGCACGGCATGGCGCGCAAGGCGGCGATCGGCATCGCCCGCGACATGCTCGCCGCCGTCGGCCTCCTGCCGGCGCAATATGCCACCCGCTTTCCCCATGAGCTGTCCGGCGGCCAGCGCCAGCGCGTGAACATCGCGCGCGCGCTCGCCCTGCGACCGCGCCTCGTGGTGCTGGACGAGCCGGTCTCCGCGCTCGACAAATCGGTGGAAGCGCAGGTGCTGAACCTGCTGATGGACCTGAAAGCCGAATTCGGGCTGACGTACATCTTCATCAGCCACGATCTCAACGTGGTTCAGTACATTTCGGACCGTGTCCTGGTGATGTATCTCGGCCGCGTGGTCGAACTCGGCGCCGCCGAGGCGATCTTCGCCGGCGCCGCCCATCCCTATACGTCGGCTTTGCTGGCGAGCCGCCCCTCGGTGGCGGGACGCAGCCGCGAGGCGCCGCCGCTGGTGGGCGATCCACCGAGCCCGGTGAACCCGCCTTCGGGATGCGCCTTCCATCCGCGCTGCGCCTTTTCCGAAGGGGTGTGCGCCGCCACCCGGCCGGCGCTCCTGCCCCTGCCCGGCGGCGATGCCATCGCCAGCGAACATCTGGCCGCCTGTCTCATCAACCAGCCGGGCAGCGGCCACAGCCGCGCGCCGGAGGCCGCCTGACATGAGCGCCCTCCAGGCCCAATCCCAGCCCCAGTCCCAACCCTTGGTGAAGGTGCGCGACCTGAACGTCGCCTTCGTCTCGAAGGAGGCGACCCTTCATGCGGTGAACGGGGTGGATTTCGACCTCGCCCCGAAGGAGACGCTTTGCATTCTCGGCGAGAGCGGTTCCGGCAAGTCGGTGACGCTGCGCTCGTTGATGCGCCTGCATCCGCCCAAACGCACCCGCATCACCGGTACCATCCTGGTGGACGGCACCGACATCGTCGCCGCCTCCGAGCGCGAGCTGTCCTCCATCCGTGGCCGGCTCGTCTCCATGATCTTCCAGGAGCCCATGACGGCGCTGGACCCGGTGTTCACCATCGGCAAGCAGATCACCGAGACCATCCGCCGGCATGAGGGTGTCAGCCAGCAGGAGGCGCAGCGCCGCGCGCTGGATCTGCTGGAGCTGGTGCAGATCCCCTCCGCCCGCCAGCGGCTCGATGCCTATCCGCACGAACTCTCCGGCGGCCTGCGCCAGCGGGCGATGATCGCGGTGGCGCTGTCCGTGCGACCCAAGCTTCTTTTGGCGGACGAGCCCACCACCGCGCTCGACGCCACGGTGCAGATCCAGGTGCTGCTGCTGTTGAAGCGCATCCAGGCGGAGCTGGGCATGGGCGTCATCTTCGTCACCCACGACCTCGGGGTGGCGGGCGAGATCGCCGACCGCATCGCCGTCATGTACGCCGGCCGCTTCATCGAGGAGGCGCCGACCGAGCCGCTGCTGGAAGCGCCCGAGCATCCCTATGTGGAGGGCCTGCTCGGCGCCACCGTCACCCCGGCCTCGCGCGGCCGGCGCCTCACCGCCATTCCCGGATCGCCGCCCAACCTGCGCACCTTGCCCGAGGGCTGCGCCTTCGCGCCGCGCTGCACCTATGTGGTGCCGGCCTGCCGCGCGGCGGTGCCCGATCTGCTCGCCACCGCCCCGGAGCGGACCGTGCGCTGCATCCGCCCCGCCGGCCTGCGCCCGCCGATGCCGCCCGCCATGGCCCTCGCGGCCGAGGAGCGCGCCCCATGATCTTCTACATCGTCCGCCGCGTGCTCTATTCGATCCCGATCGCCCTGTCGGTGGGGCTGGTGTGCTTCCTGCTGGTCTATATCTCGCCCGGCGATCCCATCAGCGCCATCGCCCCGCCCGACGCCCCGGCCGAGATGATCGCTCAGCTGCGCCGCGACTACGGGCTCGACAAGCCCTTGCCCGAACAATTCCTGATCTGGCTCGGCCGGGTGGTGCAGGGCGATCTCGGCCATTCCCTCGCCACCGGCCGCTCGGTGTGGGGCGAGGTCTCGGTCGCGCTTCAAAATACGGTGTCGCTGGCGGTCGCGGCCTGCACGCTGGCGTTCGCGCTCGGCATGCTGCTCGGGGGACTCGCAGCGGCCTTCCGCGACACCTGGGTGGATCGCCTCGCCATGACCATCGCGGTGGCCGGCGTCTCGGTGCCGCATTATTGGCTCGGCATGCTGCTGGTGGCGGTGTTCGCGGTCACCTACCCGCTCGCCCCGTCCATGGGCGCCGGGCCGGGCGGCACCTTCGTGTGGGATTGGGCGCACCTGCCCTTCCTCATCCTGCCCATGGTGACGTTGAGCGCCATTCCGCTCGGCCTCGTCGCCCGCACCGTGCGCGGCACGGTGATCGAGATCCTGCATCAGGATTTCATCACCACCTTGCGCGGCAAGGGCCTGCGCAGCGGCGGCATCCTGCTGCACGTGGCCAAGAACGCGGCGCCCAGCGTGCTCGCCGTCATGGGCCTGCAGCTCGGCTATCTCATGGGCGGCTCGATCCTGGTGGAGACCGTGTTCTCCTGGCCGGGCACCGGCTTCCTTCTGAACAGCGCCATCTTCCAGCGCGACATCCCGCTTCTGCAGGGCACCATCCTGGTGCTGGCGCTGCTGTTCGTCGCGCTCAATCTCGTGGTCGATCTCGGCCAGGCGCTCCTCGACCCCCGGATCAAACGGTGATGACCCTGATTGCCGCCAAGGACACCCCCGCGACGGACACCCGCGCACCCGAGAAAGCCGAGCGCCCGCAGGGCTATTGGCAGGGGGTGGGCAAGCGCGTGCTGCGCGACAAGGCGACCATGTTCTGCCTCCTTGTGCTGCTGCTCATGTTCCTCGCCATCGTGTTCGCGCCGCTGATCGCGCCCTACGACCCCTATGTGGGCAGCATGGCGCGGCGGCTGAGGCCGGTGGGCACGCCGGGATACCTGCTCGGCACCGACGAGCTCGGCCGCGACATGCTGACCCGCCTGCTCTATGGCGGGCGCCTCTCCTGGTTCATCGGCATCATGCCGGTGGCCATCGCCTTCGTCATCGGCTCCTCGCTCGGCGTCATCGCGGGGTTCGCGGGCGGCTGGCTGAACATGCTGATCATGCGCGCCACCGACGTGTTCTATGCCTTCCCCTCGGTGCTGCTGGCGGTGGCGGTGAGCGGGGCGCTCGGGCCGGGCATCTTCAACGCCATCCTGGCATTGACGCTGGTGTTCATTCCCCCGCTGATCCGCATTTCGGAAAGCACCACGGCCGGCGTGCGGGCGCTCGATTATGTGGAGGCGGCGCGCGCCACCGGGGCTTCGCCCTTCACCATCATCCGCGTGCACGTGCTGCCGAACGTGATGGGGCCGATCTTCGTCTATGCCACCGGGCTCATCAGCGTCGCCATGATTCTCGGCGCGGGCCTCTCCTTCCTCGGGCTCGGTACCCGCCCGCCGGAAGCGGAATGGGGGCTGATGCTCAATACGCTGCGCACCTCGCTCTACAACAAGCCGCTCCTCGCCATGCTGCCGGGCATCTGCATCTTCGTGACCTCCATCTGCTTCAACATGGTCAGCGACGGGCTGCGCGGCGCCATGGAGGTGAAGAACTAGCCCGGGACGCGCCCGCCTGTCGCGGCGCGGCGGCGGGCCGTTCCGAGAAGCAAGAGCCGGCGCAGACCGGCGGACGAGGGCAGGACGCACCGGACGACCGAAGATTTTCAAGAACACACGAACCTTCCAGGAGTCCTTGATGCCACCATTCGATTTGACGCGCCGCACCTTGCTCACCGGCACCGCCGTCACGGCGGCGGCCGCCACCCTCGGCGGGCTGCCGCGCCCGGTGTTCGCCCAGGCGGCTTCCAGCCTGAACTACGGCATCTCCATGACGGACGTGCCGCTGACCACCGGCCAGCCCGACCGCGGCGCCGGCGCCTATCAGTTCACCGGCCTCACCCTTTATGACCCGCTGGTGGCCTGGGAACTCGACGTGGCCGACCGCCCCGGCAAGATGATCCCGGGCCTTGCCACCTCCTGGGAAGCCGACCCCGCCGACCGCAAGAACTGGATCTTCAAGCTGCGCGAGGGCGTGAAATTCCATGACGGCTCGCCGTTCAACGCGGACGCGGTGATCTGGAACCTGGAAAAGGTCATGAACACCCAGGCGCCGCAGTTTGATGCGCGCCAGGCCGCGCAGGTGAAGCCGCGCCTGCCTTCGCTCGCGTCCTACAAGAAGCTCGACGACATGACGGTGCAGATCACCGCCAAGGGCGTGGACGCACTGTTCCCCTATCAGATGATGTGGTTCCTCATCTCCTCTCCGGCGCAGTTCGAGAAGCTGGGCGGCGACTGGGCGAAGTTCGCCATGGCGCCCTCCGGCACCGGCCCGTTCAAGATGGGCGAACTGGTGCCGCGCGTGCGCGTGGAGCTGCTGAAGAACCCCGACTATTGGGACAAGAAGCGGGTTCCCAAGCTGGACAAGCTCACGCTCACCTGCATCCCGGAGGACCTCTCCCGCGCCAGCGCGCTGCTCTCCAACCAGGTGGACCTGATCGAATCCCCCGCGCCCGACAGCGTCGCGCGCCTCAAGCAAGCAGGCATGCGCATCTCCACCAACGTGGTGCCGCACGTGTGGAACTACCATCTCTCCATGGTGGAAGGCTCGCCCTGGCGTGACGTGCGCCTGCGCCGCGCGGCCAACCTCGCCATCGACCGCGACGCGGTGGTGGAATTGATGAACGGCCTCGCCGTGCCGGCGGTCGGGCAGGTGGCGCAGTCGAGCCCCTGGTTCGGCAACCCCACCTTCAAGATCCGCTACGACATGGACGAAGCCCGCAAGCTCATCAAGGAGGCCGGCTATTCCAAGGACAAGCCGCTGAAGGTGAAGTTCATCGTCCCGACCGGCGGCACCGGGCAGATGCTCTCCATGCCGATGAACGAATTCGTGCAGCAGAGCTGGGCGGAAGCGGGCATCGCGCTGGAGCTTCAGCCGGTGGAGCAGGAAGTCGCCTATACCGCATGGCGCAAGGGCGCGGCGGACCCGAGCCTCGCCGGCATCACCGGCTCCAACGTGGCCTATGTCACCAGCGACCCGTTCTACGCCATCGTGCGCTTCTACAGCTCCAAGCAGATCGCGCCCGTGGGCGTGAACTGGAGCCACTACAAGAACGCCGAAGTGGATGCGCTCTGCGACCAGATCAACGCCACCTTCGATTCCGCCGAGCAGGACAAGCTGTTGGCCAAGGTGCACGAGAAGGTGGTGGACGACGCAGTGCAGGTGTGGGTGGTGCACGACGTGTACCCGCACGCGCTCTCCTCGAAGGTGAAGAGCTACACCCAGGCGCAGCACTGGTTCCAGGACCTGACCACGCTTTCCTGAACTTAGCTGATCTCAAGAGTGCAAAGGGCGCCTGCGGGCGCCCTTTTTTTGGGCGGCTCGGCGCGACACGCGTTTCCAGAAGCCGCCTGCGGCGGCCCGCGCCCCAGCCCCCCCCACCCGGGAGAGGGGGTGCGCCGGTGGGTGGGGTGATTTCAGCGCCACTCCGAACCCCCTCGATTCCCTCTCCCGCATGCGGGGGAGGGTTAGGGAGGGGGCACGCGCAAAGCGGGGAAGGGCCGGCCTCGGAAGGCCCGCGCCCTCACCACGCCTGTGCAGAAGCCGGGAACACTTCGGACTTGCTGCCGCGCGGATCGCAGCCGGCTTCCAGCATGCCGTCGGCATGGCGCTCGGCGGCCAGCAGAAAGCCTTCGGTCCAGTCCGGGCCCACGGACAATTCATGCCCGCGCGCGGCGAGGCTTTCGAGCACCGCGTCCCCGAACCGCGCCTCGATGCGCAGGCGGCTCGGGAAGAAATCGTGCGGGGCGAAGAAGCCGGGGAAATGCTCGCTGGAGAATTTCGGCGCCTCGATCGCGGCCTGTACCGGCATGCCAAACACCAGCCGATTGAGCAGAAACTGCACTTGCCACTGGTCCTGCTGGTCGCCGCCCATGCTGCCGCAGGCGATGGTGGGGCGGCCGTCCACCGTGACGAGCGTGGGGCTGATGGTGGTGCGCGGCCGTTTGCCCGGCGCCACCACATTGGGATGGTTGGACGGGCCCATGTGGAAATTCGACAGCCGGTTGCCGAGCGGGAAGCCCAGCGCGGGCATCACTTCGGCCGACTTGATCCAGGCCCCCGACGGCGTGAAGGCGCAGGCATTGCCCTCTTCATCCATGGTGTCCACATGCACCGTCCCCGCGCCCCAATTGGTGAGCGGGCGCCGCTGCGACGCCGCCAGCAAGGCGACATCCTCCACCGGATCGCCGGGACGCATCTCGGCGCTGGCGTGGCGCATGTCCACAAGCCCGGCGCGCAGGGCGCCATAGGCATCCGACAGCAGCGCCTCCACCGGCACGGAGACCTGACGGGTATCGGCGTAATATTGCTCGCGGTCGGCGAAGGCGAGCTTCATCGCCTCCACCACCAGATGCACATAGTCCGCGCTGTTGTGGCCGAGCGCGGGCAGATCGAAGGATTTCAGGATGGACAGGGTCTGCAGCAGCGCCGGGCCCTGGGTCCAGGCCGAGGTCTTGTGCACCCGCGCGCCGGCGTAATCGATGGACACCGGCGCCTCCACCGGCACCTCGAAAGCAGCAAAATCCGCGCGCGTGAGCAGGCCGCCCTTTTCATCCGAGAACGCCACCATCTGCGCGGCCACATCGCCCTTGTAGAAGGCGTCGAACACCGCCTGGAGGCCCTGTTCGCGCGTGCCGCCGGCCGCCGTTTCGGCGGAGACGAGATAGTCGATCATGCCGGCGAAGGCAGGGTTGGTCATGGCCGAGCCCTCGGCGGGCAAGGCGCCGTCGCGCAGATAGAGCGCCGCGCTGCCGGGCCATTGGGCGAGGAATTTCTCGCGATTGTCGGCGATGCCGAACTTGTGCTGGCGGATCAGCCCGGCATGGACGGGAAAGCCGGTGCGGGCGAGATCCAGCGCGCGCGCTGAAAGGTCGGCGAAGCTGAGGCGGCCGTAACGCTGGGCGGCGACGATGAGCGCGCCGAAGGCGCCCGGCACACCGGCGGCGAGAATGCCCTCGGCCGGCACTACCTCATGGCCGAGGGCGCGGAACGCCTCGGGCGTCGCGCGGGCCGGCGCCACCATATTCCCGTTGATGCAGATCACTTCGCCCGATCCGGCGGGCGCGATGAGAATCGGGCATTCCCCGCCGATGGTGTGCATGTTCGGATTGAGCAAGCCCTCCACCAGGGTCGCCGCGACCGCCGCGTCGATCGCGTTTCCGCCCGCCTTCAGCGCATCGATGCCGGCGGCCGAGGAGAAATAATGGTGCGAGGCGACCACGCCGCGCCGGCCGAAGATCCGCGCATAAAAGGTCGTCGCCTCGGTGGGCGCCGTGCGGAAACTGCGTTCGCTCGCCACATTCATTCCAATGCCCTTTCCTCGGCGCCATGCCTTTCGCGCTGTTTCTATGAAGGAAAAATGTTTTCGCTTCAATGCGAAAGGACGCATGGCTCGGAGCCGATGTCCGCGGCATAATGGGACCGCCGCGCATCGGCATCGCGCAAAACACGCCAAGAAAAAAGGGGCCCTCGCGGGCCCCTTTGCGTGACGTTTCGGCGCGCACATTTATTTCGACGCGCGATCCCGCATCAATTGCATCAGCGCGAGCGCTTCGCCGACGATGCCGCGGCGGAACAGCGAGACCACCACCACGAAGATCACGCCCTGGATGACCAGCACCCATTCGCCGAAGCTCGCGAGATAATTCTGCATGGTGACGATGATGGTGGCACCCACCACCGGGCCGAGCACGGTGCCCATGCCGCCCACCAGGGTCATCAGGATGACCTCGCCGGACATGGGCCACGCGACGTCGGTCAGCGAGGCGAGCTGGAACACGATCGCCTTGGTCGAGCCGGCAAGCCCGGCCAGCGCCGCCGACAGGACGAAGGCGAGGGTCTTGTACTGGTTCACCCGATAGCCCAGCGAAATCGCGCGCGGCTCGTTCTCGCGGATCGCCTTCAGCACCTGTCCAAACGGGGAGTGAATGGTGCGGTAGATGATGGCGAAGCCCACCAGGAAGATCGCCAGCACCACATAATAGAGGTTGATGTCCTTGGAGATGTCCAGGAAGCCGAACATCGCCGAACGCGGCACCGCCTGAAGGCCGTCCTCGCCGCCGGTGAACGGCGCCTGGAGACAGAAGAAGAAGAACATCTGCGAGAGCGCGAGCGTTACCATGGCGAAGTAGATGCCGACGCGGCGGATCGCCAGCAGGCCGGTGAGCAGCCCCAGGAACGCGGCGAACGCCGTGCCCGCGAGGATGCCGAACTCGGGCGGGAAGCCTTTGATCTTCACCAGATAGGCGGTGATGTAGGCGGCCCCGCCGAAGAACATGGCATGGCCGAAGGACAGCAGGCCGGTGTAGCCCAGCATCAGGTTGAAGGCGCACGCGAACAGCGAGAAGCACAGCACCTTCATGAGGAACACGGGATAGACCGCGAACGGCGCGAACACCAGCAGCCCCAGCACCACGACCGCGATGGCAATGCGGGTGGGGCTGAAGGCGTTGGCGGAAGCAGGCGCGGGGGCGACGGCGGGGGAGGACGCGGAAGTCATGATGGCCTCACTTCACCGTGCCGAACAGGCCGGCGGGCTTCACCAGAAGCACGAGGGCCATAATGACGAAAATCACCGTGGACGAGGCCTCGGGATAGAAGACCTTGGTCAGGCCCTCCACGAGGCCGAGGCCGAAGCCGGTGACGATGGCACCCATGATCGATCCCATGCCGCCGATCACCACCACCGCGAACACCACGATGATGAGGTTCGAGCCCATGGTCGGGCTCACCTGATAGGCGGGCGCCGCGAGCACGCCGGCGAGCGCGGCAAGGCCGACGCCGAAGCCGTAGGTCAGCGTGATCATGCGCGGCACGTCGATGCCGAACGCCTGGACGAGATCCGGCCGCTCGGTCGCCGCGCGCAGGTACGAGCCGAGCTTGGTGCGCTCGATCACGAACCAGGTGGCGATGCACACCACCAGCGAGGCGACCACCACGAAGGCCCGGTAATTCGGCAGGAACATGAAGCCGAGATTGGTGCCGCCCGGCAGCGGATTGTTATACGGCAGTCCGGACGCGCCGTACTGGCGGCGGAACAGCCCTTCCAGGATCAGCGCCAGACCGAAGGTCAGCAGCAGCCCGTAGAGATGGTCCAGATGATAGAGCCGGCGCAGCAGCAGCCGCTCGATGATCATGCCGATCACCGCCACCACGATGGGCGACAGCACCAGCGCGCCCCAGAACGGGATGCCCGCGTAGTTCAGCAGCATCCAGGCGCCGAAGGCCCCCATCATGTACTGGGCGCCATGGGTGAAATTGATGACGTTCAACAGGCCGAAGATCACCGCGAGCCCGAGGCTCAGCATGGCATAGAAGGCGCCGTTGATCAGGCCCAGCAGCAACTGGCCGAACAAGGCCTGAGGGGCGATGCCGATTAGCTCGAACATGGATCGGTCTCTGCAACAGGAGAGAGCGGGCCGGCGTGACGCCGGCCCGCGGGCGCCATCAGGTCTTCTTGACCAGCGGGCAATCGCCCTGGTCGAGCGGACGGAACGCCTCGTTGGCGGGGATCGTCGCCTTCAAGGTGTAATAGTCGTAGGGATACTTGGATTCCGAGGGCTTCTTCACCTCGAACAGGTACATGGGGTGGATCTGGCGGCCGTCGGCGCGCACTTCACCCTTGCCGAACAGCTTGTCGTCGGTCGGCATCTTCTTCATCTCGGCGACCACAGCCGCCCCATCCTTGGCCGCCTTCAGCGCCGCCACGGACTTGAGATAGTGGGTCACGCCGGAATAAACGCCGGCCTGCACCATGGTGGGATACTTGCCGCCGTTCGCCGCGGCGAACTCCTTGGCGAACGCGCGGTTGGCGTCCGTCATGTCCCAATACCAGGCTTCCGTCAGGGTCAGGCCCTGCGCGGTCTTGAGGCCGAGGGAATTGATGTCGGAGATGAACACCAGCAGGCCGGCGAGCTTCTGGCCGCCGTCGACGATGCCGTATTCGGCCGCCTGCTTGATGGAGTTGATGGTGTCGCCGCCGGCATTGGCGAGGCCGATGACCTTGGCCTTGGAGCCCTGCGCCTGCAGAAGGAAGGAGGAGAAGTCGGAATTGTTGATCGGCACGCGCACCGAGCCGACGACCTTGCCGCCGTTCGCCTTGACGACTTCGGACGTGTCGCGCTCCAGCGCCTGGCCGAAGGCATAGTCGGCGGTGAGGAAGAACCAGGTATCGCCGCCGTTCTTGGTCACGGCCTTGCCGGTCACATTGGCCAGCGACCAGGTGTCGTAGGTCCAGTGAATGGTGTTGGGCGTGCAGGCCTTGCCGGTGAGGTCGGACGAGCCGGCGCCGGAATTCACGAACACCTTGTTCTTTTCCTTCGTCACTTGGCTCACCGCCAGCGCGACGCCGGAATTGGGCGTATCGACGATCATGTCGACGCCGTCCACGTCATACCACTGGCGCGCGATGGAGGTGCCGACGTCGGCCTTGTTCTGGTGGTCGGCCGAGACGACCTCCACCTTCAGATCCTTGTTGGTGGCGGCGAAATCTTCCACCGCCTTCTTCGCCGCCCACACCGAGCCGGGGCCGGCAAGGTCCGAATACAGGCTCGACATGTCGGTGAGCACGCCGATCTTGACCGGCGTGGTCTGGGCCTGGGCGGCGGTGACGGCGAACAGGCTCGCGGCCGCCATGAACACGGTTGCAAGACGCATCTTGTTTCCTCCTCCGGCAAGGCAGCCGGTTGCGTTGTTCCGAAAACCCGGCTTCAGACGCCGAGAAAGGCTTCGAGACGCGCCGCGTTTTCCGCGATCTTGTCGTTGGGGACCATGTCCACCACCTTGCCGTGCTCCACCACATAATGGCGGTCGGCGACGGTCGAGGCGAAGTGGAAGTTCTGCTCCACGAGCAGCACGGTGAAGCCCCTGGTCTTCAGCGCACGGATGATGTCGCCGATATGCTGCACGATCACCGGCGCCAGCCCTTCCGTGGGCTCGTCGAGCAGCAGCAGCTTGGCCCCCGTGCGCAGAATGCGCGCGATCGCCAGCATCTGCTGCTCGCCGCCGGAGAGCTTGGTGCCCTGGCTGTTGCGCCGTTCCTCCAGGCGGGGGAACAGGTCGTGGATCTCGTCCACGGAGAGGCCGCCAGGCAGCACCACGGGGGGAAGCAGCAGGTTCTCGCGCACGTTCAGGCTGGCAAAGATGCCCCGTTCCTCGGGACAATAGCCAATGCCGAGGCGCGCGATATGGTTGGGCGCGAGCTTGACGGTCTCGTTGCCCTCATAGCGGATCGAGCCGGCGCGCTTGCGCAGCAGGCCCATGATGGCGCGCATGGTGGTGGTCTTGCCGGCGCCGTTGCGGCCCAGAAGCGTCACCACCTCGCCCTTGTGGATGTCGAAGCTCATGCCGTGGAGGACATGGCTCTCGCCATAATGCCCGTGCAGATCCCGCACCGCGAGCAGCGGCGCGGCGGAGGCCGCCTCACCCATGGCCATGCCCCGTTCCCATGTATGCCTCGATCACTTGCGGGTTCTTGGAGACTTCCGAATACGGCCCCTCGGTGAGGATCTCGCCCCGCGCCAGCACGGTGATGGCGTCCGACAAATCGGCGACCACCGAAAGATTGTGCTCCACCATCAGCACCGTGCGGTTGGCGGACACGCGCTTGATGAGGTCGGCGGTGCGGGCGATATCCTCACGCCCCATGCCGGAAGTCGGCTCGTCGAGCAGCAGCATTTCCGGCTCGAGCGCGAGTGTGGTGGCGATTTCCAGCGCCCGTTTGCGGCCGTAGGGCAGCTCTACCGCCTCATGCTTGGCGTAGGAGGTGAGATCCACCTCTTCCAGCAATTGCATGGCGCGGTCGTTCAGCGCATCGAGCGAATGCTCGGACCGCCAGAAATGGAACGATGTGCCGAGCGCGCGCTGCAGGGCGACGCGCACATTCTCCAGCACCGTCAGATGCCCGAACGTGGCGGAGATCTGGAACGAGCGCACCATGCCGAGGCGCGCCACATCCGCCGGCTTGGTCCGGGTGATCTCCTTGCCGTTCAGGCGGATGACGCCACGGGTCGGCTCCAGGAATTTCGTGATCAGGTTGAAGCACGTGGTCTTACCGGCACCGTTCGGCCCGATGAGGGCATGAATCGTGTGCCGCCGAATCCGCAGGTTGACGTTCTTGACCGCCGCGAAACCCTTGAACTCTTTCGTAAGACCTTCGGCTTCAACGATGTAGGGCACGTCTGAGACAGTGTCCGTCATCGTGCTTTGCGCCCTCGCTTGTTTCGGCCCGGGGCGCGATGCGCCCGCCCGGCTCCCCCTGAGACCGCATCTTTGGTGATGCTTTTGATCTTGCGCCGCAACCTAGCACGGTAAACTTGGCTGCCGTCAATAGGGTCAGCTTGCGCCTAAAGTCTGAGCAGGATGGAGCGGCCTCTGGGCGGGTGCTGACATGTCAGGGAACCGGCGCGACGACCACCTTCAGGCGGTCCACGGAAACGCCGCTGACCTGCAGCACAAGCGGGCGCCGCGTCACCTCGAAGCGCACGCTCTTGCGCAATCCGGGGCACCCCTTCACGCCGGTGAAAGCGGCGGCCGGCAGGGTCTTGCCGTCCTGCACAAGATCGACCCAGCCCGCGTCCGACAGGCTCACATCGATGCGCCCGGCAACGGCGGGCGCCGGCAGAAGAAGGAAGCCGGCAAAATTCGCTTTCTCCGGCGGAAGGCGCGCGGGCGGATAGGGCAGCTTGGCCTGCGACAGCGGCACCAGTTCGACCACGAACGCGCTCTCTGCCGCCGGCAATTGGCCGCCGTTCGCCACCTGTATGTGCGCCGCATCGAGGGCCGACTTCGCCTGCTCCAGAGGCCAGGCGCCGCCGGAACAGCCCTGCCCTTCCGCCGCGCGAACCGGCGGCGCGCCGAGGCCGAGCGCGAGGAGAAACACTGCGGCCGCACCGTGACGGCGCGCGGCAGGCGGTGCGGAGAGGCGGGATTGGAATGGGAAACGAGGCAGCATGCCGGCCTTCCAAATTATATTTCTGAAAATATAACGCGAAGGCAGGCCTCAGGCGATGATTTTGGTGCGGGAGACTTCGGTTCGGCCTCCGCGCGGACCCCGCCGCTCAGCGCGCCTGCCCGTGATATTCCGGGTTCGGCCGCATGTCGGTGGCGCTGGCGATGCGGTTGGACAGGTTGAAGAAACCGGTCACCGCCGAGATGTCCTGTTCGCAAGTATGGCCGCGACTCGGTTGAAGGAGGAGCATGCTCATAGACCGCCTCGGAACATGTGCTCCGAATCCGACCGCGCCTGGGTGGCGATGCTGCAGAACAGGTCAATGTCCGCATCGCTGTGATCGGCCATGACCTGAAGCCGCCATCGCGCGCCGTTTCGAGCGACGGCCGGATGTTCGACAAGGTTCACTACGGCGCCGAGGTCGAACGCCGTGCGCGTCATCAGGCGCGAGAGAGGCCCGTCGCCCAGGACGGCGGGGACGATGGCGCTCGGCACGCCCAGCAGCGTGAAGCCCGAGGCCTCGAGGGAGCCTCGCAGCCTCAGAATATTGCTCATAAGCTTTTGGCGTCGCTCCGCACCCTCCGGTCCGGAAATGATCTCCAGAGCCTTCAGAACGACAGCCGCCTGGAGTGGGGTCATGGCATTGGTGAACGTCGACGGGCCGCAGGCGGCACGCAGGCCGAACTTGAAGGCCGCGTTGTTGCAGGCCACGAAACCGCCGGTAGAGGCGAAGGTTTTGGAGAATGATCCCATCAGCACATCGACCTTGCCGACCATGCCTTGAGCTTCCAAATTTCCGCGCCCGGTTGCGCCAAACGCCCCCAAATCATGGGCGCAGTCCACCAGCAAGGTGGCGTCGAAGCGCCGGCACATCGCCTGTAGCGCCGCGATGTCAGGCACGTCGCTGTCCATCGAGAACAAAGTCTCGGTGACGACGAGGATTCCCGCATCCCCATGAGCGCGCCTTATGCGCTCCAATCGCCGCTCCACCGCCGCATTGGAAAGATGCGGGACGCGGTGCACGTTTGGGGTGGCGTCTGCGGCGGCTTCCTGCAGGCAGGCGTGGGCCAGAGCGTCGATGACCACATGATCGTGCTTGCGCAGCAACGTCTTCACCGCGCCATAGCCCGCCGCCCAGCCAATGGGAAACACCGTGCAATGCTGATAGCCGGTGAAGGTGGCGAGCCGTCTCTCCAGCTCGACCGAAAGCGCCGTGTTGCCCATGAGAGCCGCCGATCCCGCGCTGTGAACCCCCATGTCCCGCGCCGCCGTGCAGGCTGCTGCGATAAGCTGCGGGTGGGCGGACAAGGACAGATAGTCCTGGCTGGCGAAGTTCACGCCCGAGAATGGCGCGCCATTTCGCTGGGTGCCGCTGGCTTTTGTGCCGATGCCCGTGTGGACCACGCGCTGGTAAGGATCGAAGCCGACGTCGCTTCGGGCTTCGAACCACTGTCCGACCTTGTCCCACCGGCTCAGAAGATCGGGGACGCTCTGATCGTAGAAATCGAAAACATTGCCGGTTGCCGCTGCACCCGCCCCATCGAAGGGGCCCCAGGATGCTGCCTCCAGAAGCTGTTTCGACTTCGTGAGCATGTGGCCGACTCCCCGCGGAGGAAAACCAGTGCCGCGCCCCCCGCCACTGAGCGGAAATGGCTACCGTCCCGCAGCCTCTCTGCCATCCTCCATTTGGAGTAGCGGAAGAATGTCGCAGATGAGCCTTTGGGCACGAGTTCGACTCGCCTGAAGGAAGGCGCCAGCTATGCTGTACAACCTTAGGGAAGGTTGAGGCTGATGGCGGACCCCGACATTCTAGCGGTCATCGATACGCTCTACGCCGCGGCCTTGGAGCCGGAGCGCTGGGAGGAGGCGCTTGCGGCGGTGTCCCAGGCGGTGGGGGCCATCGGCACCACCATCGTTCCGCTCGGCACCAGCGGGGCGATGCGATCCATCGCTTCGGCGAACCTCTCGGAGGCAAACGCCTCCTATCAGGAGACATGGTGGCGCCACGACACGCCCACGGGCCGCCTGGTGACGCGGGGCATAAAGCCGGGCACGGTGGGCACCGATCGCCTGGTGATGGACGAGGACGAGATCCGGCGGGACCCATTCTATCAGGAGTTTCTGCGGCACTACGATATCGGGCAGTCGCTGGCCGCCCTCACTCCGCTGGGGTCGGGGCGCCTTCATTCCATCGCGGCGCAGCGCAGCCTCAAAAAAGGGCTGTATGAGCGCCGGGATGTGGAAACCATGGCTCTCCTCTCGCCGCATATCGGCAGGGCAGTCACCGTAGGGCTGGAATTGGCGGAGGCGCGTCGCATGGCGCTCGATCTCGCCAGCGCGGTCGAGCGGCTCGCCTGGGGGGTGGTGCTTCTCGACACGGAGGGGCTGGCGCGTCACGTCAACCAGACGGCGCTGGGGCTTCTGGGGGACGGATTCACCATCACCCATCAACGCCCCCGCGCGACGTTGCGCAGCGACGATGCGCGATTGCAGGGAGCGATCCGGGCAGCGTTGCCCGGTGGGGTACTGCCGCCGGAGGGCGTCATCATCCGGCGTCCCAGCGGTCAAGGGCCCCTGTACGCCGAGGTGGTCCCCATCCGCTCGCGTCCTGACACGCTGGAGGCGTTGGCCTTCGGTGCCGGCGGGGCCATGCTGCTGATCCGCAGCCTCGCGGGCGATCCAAAAAGCGTGGCGCAGCATCTGCTGAACATGGGCCTGACGCCATCGGAAACCCGCATCGCTGAATTCATCGGCATCGGCGGCACCCTGCGCTCCGCCGCCGATGCCAACGGCATCACCTACCAGACCGCCCGAACCCACCTGCGTGCCGTGTTCGCCAAGCTCGGGATTGGCCGGCAGTCGGACCTGGTCGCGCTCGTCACGCGACTTGTCGCTAGCGCATCGTCTTGAGCCATTCATTTAAAGCAAAAATACAATAGTATTTTCAAATATTCCCGAATCTGAGCACCGGATTTACCAATAATCCAGGAGACGAAAATGAAACCTCTAACTTATCTGGTCGCTGGACTTACTCTTTTCATGTGCACCGCAGCCGAGTCACAATCCTCACTGGATCACCGCGCCTCACAAGAGGTGAACTTCTGTCTAGATCGCCGATCAGATCAAATTCCAGCAATGTCGCCCAATCGGGGCGTATGTGCGCAGGTTGGCGGTCTCGCGATCATTCTTACCAATGCCGGTCGGCCAGACTTAGCGGGACGGATCATGTTGATGAGGCAGTATGAAGCTGGAGATGCTGCGGTGCAGCTCGCCTGTCTGAGAAACAGCGCAGCTGATGTGGCGGCGGCAGCTCTCATCATGGCCTGTCAATGCCACAACATCTCAGCTTATAATTTTACGCGCGATAATCAGGGGAGCATAAATGCCGCGCTGCGCGCCCGAAGAGGGTGCTAAAGGTGGCTTCTGCTTTTCAGGGTGGGCTTGGTTTTCAACGAGCCCGTCCTTGGTACCTGACCTTTAATCAGGCGACGGAGCTATTCAATCAGTTCAAACCGTATCCACCGAAAGAGATTTTGGTTTCACCACGCCTTCTTTCGGAAGGCGTGGTGATCTCTCCGTGCTACTCCAACTTTGCCGTTGCCGGCCGCCTCCGTGAGGCCCTCAGCGCGCCTGCCCGTGATATTCCGGGTTCGGCCGCATGTCGGTGGCGCTGGCGATGCGGTTGGACAGGTTGAAGAAACCGGTCACCGCCGAGATGTCCCAGATGTCCTGTTCGGAAAAACCGACCTTACGCAATGCCGCGCGATCCGCCTCTTCCACCTCGTGGGGCCGCTCGGTGAGCTTCACCGCGAAGTCCAGCATGGCGCGCTGGCGCGGCTCCAAGCGCGCGGCGCGATAATTCATCACCAATTGCTCGCCGAGGATGGGATCGCCGGAGAGCGCGCGGACCGCGGCACCATGGGCGGTGAGGCAGTAATAGCAGCGATTCACGCTGGAAACGGCCACCGCGATCATCTCCCGTTCCAGCTTCGAGAGGCCGGAGGGCGCGAGCATCAGATTATTGTACATGCCGGCGAAGGCGTTCAACTTGGCAAGATCGAAGCTGTAGGCGGCCAGAACATTCGGCACGAAGCCCAGTTTCTCCATGCACTTGTCGAAATACGCCTGGTTTGCCTCGTCGAGCGGCGCAGGCTTCAGGTCGAGCGCGATCCGGGGCGTATCATCCGCCGGTGCGGGCGGCGGAGCGGCGGGCGTTTTGGCGGCCGGCTTGCCGGTCCGTGCAGCCTTCGCGGAAACCGTCTTCGCGGCGCGCGCGACAGCCTGGACGGCGGCCTGCACCGCCCCCTTCTTGGGCTCGCCTGTATTTTCGGCAGATTTTAGCTGGGATTTCTTGGGCTTGCCTGAGCTCTTCGGCGCGGTCATCTTGATCCCCTTCGAATGGGTCCCCGTCATCGTTCCGTCGCGGCTCTGAGCGAAACCCAGTGCAGAACGTCCGATCGAGGGCGGCGGGCCCCGCGCTGCGCGCGGGCGCCAAGAGGGAGAGGCCATGAACGTCCAAGGATTTCAAGGTTCGGAACTCGGATTTGGCGCCCAGGCCCGCATCGAGGAAGCGGTAAGCCTGCTCGCGGACGGTCCCGTGCCCGCCTTCTTCGCCCGCGCCCTGCTCGCCGGCGCCGCGCCGGAGGACGTGGAAACCCTGCTCCCGGAAGCCCTCGCCCAATTGTGCCGCGAGGCCCACGCCCACCTCGCCGGCCGCGTGCCGGGCCATCACGACGTGCGGGTGTTCAATCCGCAATGGGCCGGCGCACCCGCCATCACGGTGGTCGAGACGGTCAATGACGACATGGCCTTCCTGTTCGATTCCATCGCCGGGGAGCTGGCGGACCAGGGCTATGAGGCCAAGTTCGTCACCCACCCCATCTTCGCGGTCGAACGCGACGGCGAGGGACGGGTGACCGGTGTCGAGACCGACCTCTCCCAGGGCCGCAAGCGCAGCATCCGCGAAAGCCTGATCCACATCCACATCCAGGCGCTGGAAACCGCCGAGGGGCGCGAGGCGCTCAAGATCGCGCTCGACAAGACCCTCGCCGACGTGCGCGCCGCCAATGTCGATTTCACGGCCATGCGGGCCGAGGTGCGCCAGGCGGCGGAGGGCTTCCGCCGCAAGTCTCAGCCCTATTCCAAGGACGACCGCAAGGAAGCCGCCGATTTCATCGACTGGCTGGCCAATGACGACTTCATCTTCATCGGCGTGCGGCGCTATGCGCTCGCCGCCGACGGGGGCCTGGAAGTCGCCGAGGAAGGCCTCGGCATCCTGCGCGACCGCGACGTGCACGAGCTGCGCCTCGGCGAGGAAGCGGTGGTGACCACGCCGGAAATCCGTCAGTTCCTCGCGGGCCCGTTGCCGTTCATCGTCACCAAGTCGTCCCTGCGCTCGCGCGTCCATCGCCGCACGTTCCTCGATTATGTGGGCGTGAAGCTGCATGCCGACGATGGCCGCCTGCTCGGCGAATTGCGCATCATCGGCCTGTTCACCTCCACGGCCTATACCGACTCGGTGCGCCAGATCCCCTATCTGCGGCGCAAGGTGGAACTGGTGGTGGAGGAGGCCGGGCTCGACCGCGAAAGCCATTCGGGCAAGGCGCTCGGCACGGTGCTGGAGACCTATCCCCGCGACGACCTGTTCCAGATCGACCCGGCGACCCTGCTGGTGTTCGCCCGCGATATCCTCTCGCTCTACGACCGCCCGCGCGTGCGGGTGCTGCCGCGCGTCGATGCCTTCGACCGCTTTGTGTCGGTGCTGGTCTATGTGCCCCGCGAGCGCTTCGACGCAGCGCTGCGCGACAAGGTCGGCGACCGCCTCGCGACCGCCTTCGGCGGCCATGTCTCGGCGGCCTTCCCGTCCTTCCTATCCGATATTCCGCTGACGCGCGTGCATTACATCATCGGCAGGCGCGAAGGCCGCACGCCCGAGGTGGATCGCGCGGCGCTGGAAGCCGCCGTGGCCGAGGATGTGCTCTCCTGGAGCGATCGCCTGCGCCAGGCGCTGCGGGAGACGCCGAGCGTCGGCGATGCCGGCCTCCTGTTCGAGCGCTATGGCAAGGCGTTCGACGCCGGCTATATCGCCGCCTACGGCATCGACACGGCGGTGGCCGACATCGAGCGCCTGGAGCGCCTTTCTCCCGAACGGCCGATCGCGCTCGACTTTTATCGTCGCCCCGGTGATCCGGCGAACCGGATCTCCCTGCGCCTGCTCTCCTTCGGCCGCCCGCTGCCGCTCTCCGAGCGCGTGCCCATGCTGGAAAACATGGGCCTCAAGGCGATCAACGAACGCACCTATCACATCGAGCCGGTGTGCAGCGCCGCCGCCGAGACGCGCCGCTCGTGGCTGCACGAAATGACCCTGGAACGGGTGGACGGCGGCACCATTGAGGTGTCCGGCTCAGCCGCGCGGCTGGAAGACCTGCTGACCGCCGTGCTGCGCGGCGAGGCGGAGAACGACGGCTTCAACGCCTTGGTGCTCGATACCGGCCTTGCCTGGCGCGACGTGGCGCTGGCGCGCGCGCTCGCCCGCTATCTGCGGCAGGCCGGCATTCCCTATTCCCAGGATTATCTGTGGACGACCCTCGTCAACCATGCGGACGTCGCCGCCCGCATCGTCCAGCTGTTCCACACCTCCTTCGACCCGCGTCTGGATGCGAGCCCGGAAGCCCGTGCGGCCCGCGGTGCGCCGCTGCGCGAGGAGATCGAGACCGCGCTGGCGGACGTGTCCTCGCTGGACGAGGACCGCATCCTGCGCCGCTTCGTCAATCTCGTGGACGCCGCGATCCGCACCACCTTCTACCAGCTGGACGCGGACGGCCGACCCAAGGGTGCCATCGCGATCAAGTATGATAGCGCCAAAGTGGAAGGCCTGCCCCTGCCCCGGCCCATGTACGAGGTGTTCGTCTATTCCCCGCGGGTGGAAGGCGTGCACCTGCGCTTCGGCCATGTGGCGCGCGGCGGCCTGCGCTGGTCCGACCGGCCGCAGGACTTCCGCACCGAGGTGCTCGGCCTCGTGAAGGCGCAGCAGGTGAAGAACGCGGTGATCGTGCCGGTGGGCGCCAAGGGTGGCTTCGTGCCCAAGCACCTGCCCGTGGGCGGTTCGCGTGACGCCGTGCAGGCCGAGGGCATCGCCGCCTACAAGATCTTCGTCACCGCGCTGCTGGAGATCACCGATAATCTCAAGGGCGGTGAGGTCGTGTATCCCCCGCTGACGGTGCGGGTGGATGGCGACGACCCCTATCTCGTCGTCGCCGCCGACAAGGGCACCGCCACCTTCTCCGACATCGCCAACGCGCTCTCGCAGGAGCACGGCTTCTGGCTGGATGACGCGTTCGCGTCGGGCGGTTCTGTGGGCTACGACCACAAGGCCATGGGCATCACCGCGCGCGGCGCCTGGGAAGCGGTGAAGCGTCACTTCCGCGAAATCGACGTGGATATCCAGACCACGCCGATCACCGTGGTGGGCGTGGGCGACATGTCGGGCGACGTGTTTGGCAATGGCATGCTGCTCTCCACCGCGCTGAAGCTGGTGGCGGCCTTCGACCATCGCCACATCTTCCTCGATCCCGATCCCGATCCGGCGACCTCCCACGCCGAGCGCCAGCGCCTGTTCAATCTCGCGCGCTCCAGCTGGGCGGATTACGATCCGGCGCTGATCTCCCCGGGCGGCGGCATCTATCCTCGCACCGCCAAGAGCATTGCCTTGTCGGAGCAGGCGCGCGCCGTGCTCGGGCTCGACAAGCTGGAGGCGACGCCCACGGAGGTGATGAGCGCCATCCTGAGGGCCAAGGCCGACCTGCTCTGGTTCGGCGGCATCGGCACCTATGTGCGCGCCTCCACCGAAACCGACGCCCAGGCCGGCGACCGCGCCAACGACGCGATCCGCATCGCCGCCCGCGAGCTGCGGGTGAAGGTGGTGGGCGAAGGCGCCAATCTCGGCATGACCCAGCGGGGGCGCATCGAAGCCGGCCGCGCCGGCGTGCGGCTCAACACCGACGCCATCGACAATTCGGCCGGCGTGAACACCTCCGACGTGGAGGTGAATATCAAGATCGCGCTGTCCATCCCGGTGGCCGATGGCCTGCTCTCGCCGCCGGACCGGGCGGCGCTGCTGGGCGAAATGACCAGCGACGTCGGCCTGCTGGTGCTGCGCAACAATTATCTCCAGACCCTGGCCATCTCCCTCGCCGAGCGGCGCGGGGTGGAGGATCTCGCCTTCCAGCAGCGGCTGATGCAGATGCTGGAGCTGCGCGGCGAGCTGGATCGCTCCGTGGAATATCTGCCGAGCGACGCGGAGATCCAGGAGCGCCGCGCGCGGGGAGAATCCCTGACCCGGCCGGAGCTGGCGGTGCTCCTCGCCTATGCCAAGATCTCGCTGTATTCCGAATTGCTCGCCTCGGACGTGCCGGATGACGCCTATCTCGCGGCCGAACTGGAACATTATTTCCCGTCCGCCATCGAGCAGCGCTTCCCCAATGCCATCACCGCCCATCGCCTGCGGCGGGAGATCATCGCCACCGGGCTCGCCAACGCCATCATCAACCAGGGCGGGCCGGCCTGCATCGCGCGCATCAGCGACCATACCGGCATGGATGCGGCGAGCGTGGTGCGCGCCTATGCGGCCGTGCGCGACAGCTTCGACCTCGGCGCGCTGAACGCGGCCATCGACGCGCTGGACACCAAGATCGACGGCGCGGTGCAATTGCAGCTCTATTCAGAGGTGCAGGACCTCGCGGTGGGACGCACCGTGTGGTTCCTGCGCAATGTGGACCTCGGCACCGGCCTCGGCGCGGTGGTGGAACGCTATCACAGCGCCATCACCGATGTTGCCGGCGCCCTCGACACCAGCCTGCCGGAGGTATGGCGCCTGCGCGGCGAGCGGCAGACGGCGGCGCTGGTGGAAAAGCAGGTGCCGGAAGACCTCGCCCGCCGCATCACCCTGCTGCGCGCGCTCGCTGCGGCCTCCGACATCGCTTTGCTCTCGCAGACCACGGGCCGATCGATCGAGGATGCGGCGGCCACCTTCTTCGCCGCCGGTCGCTATTTCGCCGTGGACGAAATCGCCGGCGCGGCGCGCAACATCACGGCGGCCGATTATTACGACCGCCTTGCCCTCGACCGGGCGCTGGGCCAGATCGAAGCCTTCGTGCGGCAGGTCAGCGCCGGCATCCTGGCGGGCGAGGGCGCGGGTGAAGCAGCCGTGGAGGCGTTCGTCCAGCGTCGCCGCAAGGAGGTCGACCGCACCCGCGCCACGGTGCAGGACATCGTGGCCTCCGGCCTCAGCCTCTCCAAGGTGACGCTGGCCGCCAATCTGCTGGGCGATCTGGTCCGCGCCTGAGCGTCCTGGCCGACTGCAAATGAAGAAGGCGGCCCTCGGGCCGCCTTTCTTTTCGCGCCGTCTCGTGGCCGACGCTGGTGCAGGGTTCGGCGCGTCAGGAATGCACGCTGCGTGCAAGACCGGAAGAAGCAGAATAGGTGCGCACCGGCCGCTCCGCCGTCTTGATGGGGGCGCTGCGCGTGGTCGCCGTGGGGGCGGCGATGCCATAGCCGAAGTCCGGCAGGCCGTGACGCGCCAACTCCACTTCCAGGAGCCGCTCTTCGTCCGGGCCCCAGGCTGCCAGTTTTTCCTTGGAGCGGCGCTCGGTGGTCTTGCGGCCGATAGCCGAGCTCTTCACCGTCCGCGGCTTCTGCAATTCCAGGCCGAGATAGGTGGCGAGGCGCTCCATCTCCACTTCCGGCTGCGCCAGCAAATCCTCATAGCGCAGGATGTGTGCCTCCGGCCGGTCGCTCCAGGCCTTCACGTGCGCGCACCAATAGCCGACCTGGCTGAGCTTGCCATCAGGATCGCGGGCGGAGGGCGCCTTCACATAGTCGGCGAAGCTGGTATTCGGATCGACGCGATAGGCCGGTTCGTGGCCCTTCAGATCGAAATAGAATTGCGAGCGCAGCACATCGCGTGGGTTGCGCACGATGTAGACATGCTTGGCATTGGTGTAGAGCGAGGATGCGGCCACCCAGTGCATGTAGGAATGCCAGGGCCGCCGCTCCCTCAGCTTCTCGCCGAAATAGGCGTCGTGGCTCTTGATGACCACGGGCATATGCATCAGGCGCGCGAAGAAATCGCCGTCGAGATGCATCCATTCCCGCGCCACGGGAAAGCGCGCGCGGATTTCGTCGATCAAGAAATGCGTGCCCGAGCGGCGGTGCGACTGGACCATGATCAGCGGGCGCATGCCCTTGTCGTCCCAATTGCCGATCCGGCCGAGGAAGCTGCGCTCGTGATAGGGGAACGCGCCAGCCTGGAGATAGCGCCAGCGCAGGATCGCCCAGGCCCGCTCCATCTTTTGCGCAACAGTCGTTCCCATCGTGCGTCCCCCGCAGGCTGCACTCGCCCCGGGGCACACGCCGGCCGGGCGATATCGAAGGTTGCCGCTCACACGTCCCCGTGTTCAGCGACGGGAATGGATGAATGCGGGCTCATCCTAGCGTAAAGTGTCGGAGGTATGGGAGGGGCCCAGCCTCCAAATTACAAAACTTTCTTGTGGTGCCGCTTCAGCTGGATGTCGTGAAAGGCGCGCGAACCACCGCTTCCGCGCGCGCCGACGGATATGACCCAACGGAACTTTGCGAGACCTGCGAACGTGGGAGTCGAGATCATGAAAGCCCGTGTCAGGACCTCTCTGCTGGCACTTTTGCCGGTGCTGGCCGCCCTCGCCTCAGGCCCCGCGATGGCCGCTCAAAACGGGGATGCCCCTCGCGCCGGCGCCAAGGCGAAGCCCGAAAAAGTCGCGCAGGCGGAGCCCGCGCCCCTGAACCCGCGCTGGGTGCCGCCCAAATGGGAAATCAAGGGCTTGGTGGTCTGGGTGTTCACGCCCGGCCATTTCGAGCGCGATTGAGGCGCGGTTCGCTTCAGGGCTCGAAGCCGGGCGACGCCAGTTCGAAGCCGGCGAAATCGAAGGCCGGCGCCACGGTGCAGCCCACGAGGGTCCAGGCGCCCAGGCTTTCAGCCGCCTGCCAATGGCCCGGCGGCACAACGCCCTGCGGCCGTTCTCCGGAGGCGAGATCCGCCCCGAGCCGAAGATGACGCACCGGCCCGCCGGGGGGCGCGATGCTGAGCACCAGGGGCGCGCCGGCATGCCAGTGCCACACCTCGCTCGCGTCCACCCGGTGCCAATGGGACCGTTCGCCCTGCGCCAGCAGGAAATAGATGGCTGTGGAAGCGCCGCGCCCGCCATCCGGTGCGGTTTCCCGGAAGGTCTCGCGAAAATGGCCGCCCTCCGGATGGGGCTCAAGCCCCAGGAGCGCGATCACCTCTTGGGCCGAAAGGTCGGCGATGCCGCCGCTCATCCCCGAAACACGTTCTTTCGGGCGCGCAGCTCGGTGAACACCGCCGAGGGGTCGGATTCGCCGAGGCCGAGGCGCTCGGCCATGGCCGGGTCGTCCGCCCGAAGGAAGGGATTGGTCAGCTTCTCGTCGCCCAACAGCGCGGGAATGGTGGGTCGGCCATCCCTGCGGGCCGCTTCCGCCTCCGCGACGCGGCCGAGGAGTGCGCCATTCTCCGGGTCCACGGAAAGCGCGAACTTGCCGTTGGTGACGGTATATTCGTGGCCGCAATAGACCGCCAGATCGTCCGGCAGGGTGCGCAGGCGCACCAGCGAATGCCACAGCACCGGCGGGTCGCATTCGATCGGCCGTCCGCAACCCATGACGAACAGCGTGTCGCCGGCGAACAGCAGCCGCTGCCCCTCGAACAGATAGACGATATGGCCGGCAGTGTGGCCCGGCGTTTCCATCACCCGGCTGATGAACGAGCCGACCGCCACCGGGTCGCCATCCACCACTTCCACGTCGATGCCGGGAATGCCGGCGGCCTCGCGCTTCGGGCCCACGACGGTGGCACCGTATTGGCCCTTTAGAGCCAACACCCCGTCCACATGGTCCGCGTGGTGGTGCGTGATGAGGATGTGGGTGAGATGCCAGCCCTCACGGTCCAGCGCCTCGAGAATCGGGGTCGCCTCGGGCGCGTCGATCACCGCCGTCGCCTCGGTGGCGGGATCGTGCAGCAACACCGCGTAATTGTCGCTGAGGCAGGGAATGATCCGGATTTCGACCGACATGGGTGGCGCCCTCCCTGCGAGGATTGTCCTGCGCGCGCCGATACGGCGCACGCATGTCCGCTTTTGAGTATCACGCCCGTCGCACAGGGCAAGCCGGCCGGATGGTCGCAGCGCTTCGGTACCGTGCGACCATGCTATAAGGAGGGATCGCGAAAGGGGCGCCATGTATCTCGACGTCGTGGATCTGCGCAGTTTCTATGCCCAGCCCCTGGGCGTCGTGACGCGCCGGCTGGTGAGCCGCGCGGTGCGCGCCCGCTTCAATAATGTGCAGGGCCTCTCGGTGCTCGGCATCGGCTATGCGACGCCTTATCTGGGCGTGTTCCGGGGCGAGGCGGAGCGCTGCATCGCCATCATGCCCGCCGCCCAGGGCGTGGTGCGCTGGCCCTCCGCCGCGCCCACCCTTGCCGCGCTTGCCGACGAAACCGCTCTGCCCCTTCCCAATGCCTCCGTTGACCGGGTGGTGGCGGTGCATCTGCTGGAGATGACCCCGGACGCGGCCGACATGCTGCGCGAGGTCTGGCGCGTGCTGGCGCCGGGCGGGCGGCTGCTGGCGGTGGTGCCCAACCGCCGCGGGGTGTGGGCGCGGCTCGACACCACACCGTTCGGCAACGGCCGCCCGTTCTCGCGCGGGCAAGTCGTGCGGCTGCTGCGCGAAGCGCTGTTCACCCCTTCGGGTTGGGACGAGGCGCTGTATTTTCCACCGGTCTCCAACAATTGGCTGCTACGCACGGCGGTGGCCTGGGAGCGGGTCGGCGCGCGGCTTTCGCTGCCGTTCGCCGGCGTTCACGTGGTGGAGGCGACAAAGCAACTCTATCGCCCGACGCCCGTGAAACGCGCCGCGCTGGTGCCGGTGCTGGATCCGGTCTTCGGCCAGGGGGTGCCGGCGGGCCGGGCGATCCTCAATCGTTCCGGCTCAACAGGAACACAGCCTGCTCGCCCAGCAGGTTCCACACCCACCACGGCATGTTGAAGCGCACCGGGTGGCCGGAGGAATCCAGCGCCACCGCCTTTTCCATGCGCGCGTCCAGCACCTCCACCAGGGCCACGAAGTCGCGAATGGTGCAGAAGTGGATATTGGGCGTGTCGTACCAGGAATAGGGCATGTTGTCGGTAATGGGCATGCGCCCGTAGATCAAAAGGTCGAAGCGCGAGCGCCAGTGCCCGAAATTCGGGAACGAGACGATGGCGCGCCGGCCGATGCGCAGCATCTGCTCCATCACCCAGCGCGGGCGACGGGTCGCCTGAAGGGTCTGGGAGAGGATGACATAGTCGAACGCGTCGTCGGGATAATGGGCAAGATCCACGTCGGCATCGCCCTGGACCACCGAAAGGCCGCGCGCCACGCCGGCATTCACCCCCTCGCGGGACAATTCGATGCCGCGCGCATCGCAGCCGCGCGTCGTGGCGAGCAGCTCCAGCAGTGCCCCATCGCCGGAGCCGACATCCAGCACCCGCGAGTGGGGCGCCACCATGTCGGCGATCACCATCAGATCGACGCGCACGGAGGAGAAGCGCACGGTGGCTTCGTCCGAACTCAATTCCCTCACCGCCATGGCGTCCTCACCGGCTGCGCGCGGCCGGCAGGCCGGCGGCCTTCGCGGCGCTGTCGAGGAAGCCGTGGGCGATGGCAAACAGTTCCGGCTCGTGCAGCAGGAAGGCGTCGTGGCCCTTGTCGCTGTCGATCTCGGTGAACGAGACGCTCGCGCCCGAGGCGTTCAGCGCATGCACGATCGCCCGGCTGTCCTCGGTGGGAAACAGCCAGTCGGACGTGAACGAGGCCACGCAGAACCGCGTCTTGGACCCGCGGAACGCATTGGCGAGCACGCCGTCATAATCCGCCGCGAGGTCGAAATAATCCATCGCCCGCGTGACATAGAGATAGGAATTGGGATCGAACCGCTGGACGAACGATTCGCCCTGGTGGCGCAGATAGCTTTCCACCTGGAAATCGGCATCGAAGCCGAACGTGGGCAGCGCCCGGTTCTGGAGCCGGCGGCCGAATTTACGATGCAGCGCCTGGTCCGACATATAGGTGATATGCGCCGCCATGCGCGCCACCGCCAAGCCGCGATGGGGCGTGTGGCCCTGCTTGAGATAATGGCCGCCCTGCCATTCCGGATCGGCCATCACTGCCTGCCGACCGACCTCGTGGAAGGCGATGTTCTGCGCCGAATGGCGCGCGGCGGTGGCGATGGGCAGCGCGGCGAACACGCGCTCGGGATAGCTTGCCGCCCATTGCAGCACCTGCATGCCGCCCATGGAGCCGCCGGCGACGCAGAACAGGCGCTCGATGCCGAGATGGTCGAGCAACATGGCCTGGGCGTTCACCATGTCGCGGATGGTCACCACCGGCAGGTCGAGGCCATAGGGCTGGCCGGTGGCTGGATTCAGCGAAGCCGGTCCGGTGGTGCCCATGCAACCGCCGAGCACATTGGCGCAAATGACGTAGAAACGCTCGGTGTCGATCGGCTTGCCCGGCCCCACCAGTGTCTCCCACCAGCCGGGCTTGCCGGTGACCGGATTGGCGTTGGCGGCGTGCTGGTCGCCGGTCAGGGCATGGCACACCAGGACCGCGTTGGAACGCGCGGCATTGGGTTCGCCATAGGTCTGGTAGGCGATCTGCACGTGATCGAGCGCGACCCCGGCATCCAGGCGCAGCGGGCGCTCGGGCCCGAACCGCACCACCGGGGAATGGGGCTGGTCGGCTTCGCGCCGGGCAAGGGCGTCTTCCGCTTCTGTGGTCGGAGCCGTTGGTTCGGCCAGATTTTCCATTCCGCCTAGAAGCGACGCCCCCATGCCCGTGTCAAGCGCACGCACGCAGGCGTGAAGGCGCGCGGGCGCCGAGGCTTGCGTGGCGGTGGTTTCGCGGCGCCCTCAGCGGCCGTTCTGGCAGAGCGGATCCATGTCGGGGCAGCCGAGCGCATTGCGGCCGGGATTAACCGAGGGATTGGGCTCCGGCGGCACGGTGCTGACGCCCTGCGGCGCGCCGCGCGGCACGATGGCGCCGTTGGCGGGCGCGGAACGCACGCTGCCGGTCGAATCGTAGGTGGCGCCGGGTTGGGTGGCTTGCGGGCTCGGCCGAACGTCGAGCGGTGCATTGGTCGTCTGTGCGGCGACCGGGGCCATGCCCCCCGCCAGCACCAGGCCGAAGGCCAGGATGGCGGCGAATCTCGACTGAGCCCTGCGCATGTTTCCCTCCCACGTCCGGCGCGGAGGACCGCACCGCCTGTCCAAAGCCATAACACGGGCGAGCGGCGGCGGTTCCTACTTACCCGTGAACAAAAGACGCTTTCGCGGCCTATGCCGATTCGGACTGCATTTCATCCGCCTTTGTTCCGTCCGGGGCGCGCCGCCGTCCCGCTGCGGGACACGGACTGAAACGAGAACATCGAGCCCCATCCCTTGGTGAGCGATTCGCTCGGCCTTTGTTCCGCCCATGTTCCCGTGCGGGCTAGCATCCTGGCCTTCCCGCCCCGATATGATACAGAGCCCCGGACGAGGGGCTTCCCACAATTGCCCTTCCTGAGATTGCGGACGCCGCGCGCTGATGGACGATGTGACAAAGCTGGCCGTCTTGCCGCGCTCGATCCGGGCGCGGGGCGTGACCGCGGTTCTGGGCCCGACCAATACCGGAAAGACCCATCTCGCCATCGAGCGCATGCTCGGCCATGAAAGCGGGCTCATCGGGCTGCCGCTGCGCCTTCTGGCGCGCGAGGTCTACCAGCGCATCGTTGAGCGGGTCGGGCCGGAACAGGTCGCGCTCGTCACCGGCGAGGAAAAGATCAAGCCGCCCCATCCGCGCTATTGGGTGGCCACCATCGAGGCGATGCCGCGGGATCTCGATGTCGCGTTCGTCGCCATCGACGAAATCCAGATCGCCTGCGACCTGGACCGCGGCCACGTCTTCACCAACCGCGTGCTGAACCGGCGCGGGCGGTTCGAAACCCTGCTGCTCGGTTCGGCCACCATGCGGCCGCTGGTGGAAAAGCTGCTGCCCGGTGTGACCGTGTCGGTGCGCCCCCGCCTGTCCACCTTGTCGTTTGCGGGCGAAAAGAAAATCACCCGCCTGCCGCCGCGCTCGGCCATCGTCGCCTTCTCGGCCGAGGAGGTCTATGCCATCGCCGAACTGATCCGGCGCCAGCGGGGCGGCGCGGCGGTGGTGATGGGTGCGCTTTCTCCGCGCACCCGCAACGCCCAGGTGGAGCTCTACCAAAGCGGCGAGGTGGATTATCTGGTGGCGACCGATGCCATCGGCATGGGCCTCAATCTCGACGTGGACCATGTGGCCTTCGCCTCCGACCGCAAGTTCGACGGCTGGCAGTTCCGCCGCCTGAACCCGGCGGAGATGGCCCAGATCGCCGGCCGCGCCGGCCGCGCCACGCGCGACGGCACCTTCGGCACCACCGGGCGCTGCGCCCCTTTCGAGCCGGAATTGGTGGAACGGCTGGAAAGTCATGTTTTTGACACGGCAAAAGTGTTGCAATGGCGCAACGCGGTGCCGGATTTCTCCTCCCTCAAATCCTTGATGGAGAGCCTCTCGGTACCGCCTCGCGAGGAGGGCTTGACCCGCGCGCCGACGGCGGACGACGTAGAGGTGCTCGAAATTATGAGCCGCGACGCGGACGTAGCGGCACGCGCCACCAACGCTGCGGCCATCGCGCGGCTCTGGGACGCATGCCAGGTGCCGGACTATCGCAAGATCTCTCCGGGCGCCCATGCGGAGCTGGTTTCGACCATTTTCGGCCATGTCGGAGATGGTGGAAGACTCCCCGATGAATGGTTCGCACGTCAAATCGCCTTGACCGATCGCGCGGAAGGAGACATCGACACGCTGTCGAGACGGATTGCGCAGGTGCGGACACTCACCTTCGTTGCCAACCGCCCCGACTGGCTCACGGATCCGGAGCACTGGCAAGGCGTCACAAGAGGGGTCGAAGACAAGCTTTCCGACGCATTGCACGAGCGGCTGGCGCAGCGGTTCGTGGATCGAAGGACAAGCGTGCTCATGCGACGCCTGCGAGAGAATACGATGCTCGAGACTGAGATCAGCAAGACCGGCGATGTTAAAGTGGAGGGCCATGTGATCGGCCACCTCCAGGGATTCCAGTTCGCACCCGATCCGGCCGCCGGCGGAGAGGAAGCGAAGGCGCTGCGGGCCGCCGCCCAGAAAGCGCTGGCAGGAGAGATCGAGGCGCGCGCCACCCGCGTGGGCCAGGCGGTGGACGAAGCCTTCGTGCTGACCGCCGACGGCACCATCCGCTGGACCGGCGAGCCGATTGCCAAGCTGATTCCCGGCGACGAGGTTCTGAAGCCGCGCTTCAAGATCATTTCCGACGAGCATCTCACCGGTCCGGCCCGCGAGCAGGTGGAAGCCCGCCTCACGCTGTGGCTGAAGGCCCATGTGGAAAAGCTGCTCGGCCCGCTGCTGAAGCTGGGCGAGGCGGAAGACATCACCGGCATCGGCCGCGGCATCGCCTTCCAGATCGTGGAAGCGCTCGGCGTGCTCGAGCGCAGCCGCGTCGCCGAGGAGATGAAGACCCTCGACCAGGCCGCCCGCGCCACGCTGCGCGGCTATGGGGTGCGATTCGGCGCCCATCACATCTATCTGCCCGGCCTGCTCAAGCCCGCGCCCCGCGCGCTGGCGGCGGAATTGTTCGCTCTCAAGCATGGCGGCCTCGCCCAGAAGGGGCTCGACGAGCTGCCCCATCTCGCCGCCTCCGGACGCACCTCGATCCCGGTGGATCATGAGATCCACAAGAGCCTGTATCGCGCCGTCGGCTTCCGCGTCTGCGGCGAGCGGGCGGTGCGCGTGGACATTCTCGAGCGCCTCGCCGATCTCATCCGCCCGGCATTAGCGTGGCGGCCGAATTCTCCCGGCCCGAAGCCGGCCGGTGCTGTCGACGGGCGCGGCTTCACCGTCACCGTCGGCATGACCTCGCTGGCTGGCTGCTCGGGAGAGGATTTCGCCTCCATCCTGCGTTCGCTCGGCTATCGCATGGAGAAGCGCGAAGCGCCGCCGGCCGAAGCCGCCGCACCCGCAGCCGCGCCCGCCCTTGAGCTGGCCCCGGCGCCGGAAGGCGCCATCGAGGCCGACCTGCTGTTCGGGCCCGACGATGGTGCCCCCGCCGCCGAGGCTGAAGCCGCCGAGACGGCCGCTGCGCCAGGGGACGTGATCGCCGAGGGTGGCGTGGCTGCGGCGTCCGAAGCCGAAGCGACCGAGGCCGAAGCCGCGGAGGTGGTCGAGGTCGAGACCGCCGACGCCGTGGCGAGCCCGGAGCCAGAAGCGGAGCTCGTCGAGGCGCTCGCCAGCAGCGAGCTTCCGGCCATCGAGGACGCCGCGACCGGCGCCGAGGCTTCCGTCGAGATCACCAGCGAAGCCATGGAAGTGGCGGTTGCCGAAGTCACCGGCGAGCCCGCGCTCATCGAAGTGTGGCGGCCCGGCCGCCCGCCCGGCGCACCGCGCCGCGAGCGGCCCCAGCACGGGGCGCGTGAAGGGCATGGGCAGCGGGAAGGCCAGCGCTCCGGCGGCGAACGCCGCGACGGTGAGCGTCGGGAAGGCCGTCCGCCCAATCGCCGGTTCGATCGTCCCCGCGAGGGCGGCACGGAAGTGACCGCCACCGCGCCCGGCGCCGAGAATACTGCTGGCGAGCCGCGCACCGAACGGCAGGGCGAGCGGCAGGGTCAGCGCCCGCCCCGCAACGACCGTCCGTTCCGCGGTCCGCCGCGTGAAGGCGATGCGCCGCGTGGGCCGCGCCCGGAGCGCGTGCAGGTTCATTCCGACCGCCGCCGCGAGAAGCCCGCCGATCCTGACAGCCCGTTCGCCGCGCTTGCCGCCTTGAAGGCGCGCATGGAGGCGGACAAGAAAGGCGGCTGAGTGGCCAAGGACGATTATCGCGACAGGGACGCGCCGCACGGGAATTTGCCCGAAGCCGGCGCGCCCCAGCGCCAGCGGCTCGACCGCTGGCTATGGAACGCAAGGGTGGTGCGCGCGCGCAGCGACGCGGCCGGCCTCATCCGCTCCGGCCATGTGCGTGTCGATAGCGCCCGCGTGCTGAGCGCGGGCTATTCGGTGCGTGAAGGGCAAGTGGTGACCGTCGCCCTAGATCACGGCGTGCGGGTGCTGCGCGTCCGTGCCTTTATTGATCGGCGCGGGGATGCTACATCCGCGAGTGAGCTTTTTGACGAAATAACATCCTGACACAGTAAAAAGCGTGTGTGCGGCGTTCGCCTCGCTTGCGCGCCGCGCCGGGCTGGAGTAGTCCGGCGCGCGAAAGGGATAAGCCATGACCTATGTCGTCACCGAGAACTGCATCCGCTGTAAGTACATGGATTGCGTCTCCGTGTGCCCGGTGGACTGCTTCTACGAGGGCGAGAACATGCTCGTGATCCACCCCGATGAATGCATCGACTGCGGGGTATGCGAGCCGGAATGCCCGGCCGAGGCGATCAAGCCCGATACCGAGCCCGGCCTTGAGAAATGGCTGTCGCTGAACGCCGATTACGCCAAGAGCTGGCCCAACATCACCTTGAAACGCGACGCCCCGCCGGACGCCAAGGAATGGGACGGCAAGCCCGGCAAGGAGGAGCTGTTCTCCCCCGACCCCGGCCAGGGCGACTGAGCCGTTTCGCGCGGACCGGAGCTTCGTGAAGCCGCCCCCCGCGCCTCAGGGCCAGGTTTTCAACTGTTCGTATTGCGACAAGGCGAGTGCGCCCTGCGCATCGAGATAGGCGCGGCCGAACGGCGTCGCGCGCAGCGCGTCCACATCCTGATAGATCGTGCCGCCCACAGGCGGCTGCGCGCCGGCCTTGCGGCAGGGCACGGCGAGGGAGACATCTTGCCCGACCGCATAGGTCGCGCCGCGCTCCACCGCCTGCACCCGACCCGCGACGCGGCAGGAGCCGAAACCCGCATCGGGCGGTGTCACGGCACGGACGGCAATGACGATGACGCTCGCCGCTTCGTTCCGCGCTTGCTCATAATATTGCGGCGCCAGCAGCGCCTGGGCCGGAGCTGAGAGCCCCGCGACCATCGCCGCCGCGATGCCCATCCGCACAAAACCCGTCGGCGCGGAAAAACCCCTGCCGCCGTGCCGCTTCCTCCCAACGCACGCCATGCTCCGTCCCCTTCTGCGCGGTTCTTTCCGGCGCTGGCACGATCATAGACGCCCCTGGCGACCATGGCATGGCGCAGATCGGCGCCACGGAACAGATCGGTGCCGGGTTCTCCCGCCCCTTCAGCCGCACATCGCCCAAGGAAAAGGAGGACGCGCGAGACCGTTTCTCGCGCCGGCTTTTCGGATTATAAGGCGCGCATGCTCGATCCCACCGCCCACGTCACGGCGTCTTCCGCCGAAGCTCCCGATTTTGCGCACCGGCGCACCTTCGCCATCATCTCCCATCCCGACGCGGGCAAAACCACGCTGACGGAAAAGCTGCTGCTTGCCTCCGGCGCCATCCGCATGGCCGGCCAGGTGCGGGCGCGCGGCGACCGTCGCCGCACCCGCTCCGATTGGATGGAAATCGAGCAACAGCGCGGCATTTCGGTCACCTCCTCGGTGATGACCTTCGAGCGCGACGGCATCGTCTACAATCTGCTCGACACGCCGGGCCACTCGGACTTTTCCGAGGATACCTATCGTACCCTCTCCGCCGTGGACGCGGCGGTGATGGTGATCGACGCCGCCAAGGGCATCGAGAGCCAGACCCGCAAGCTGTTCGAGGTGTGCCGCCTGCGCGACATCCCCATCTTCACCTTCATCAACAAGGTGGACCGCGAGGGCCTCGAACCCCTCGGCCTGATGGACGACATCGCCGCCACCCTGGCCCTGGATCTCACGCCTTTCACCTGGCCGGTGGGCATGGGCACGGATTTCCGCGGCCTCATCGACGTGCCCAACAAATGCGCCCGCTTCGCCGAGGAGCGCGGCGGCCTGCTGACGCGGCTGGTGCATTTCGAGCAGCCTGAAGATCTGCTGGAGGTCGAGGGCATCGACCCGCGCATCATCGCCGAGTCGGTGGAGGGGCTCACCCTCGCGCTCGGCGTGCTGCCGCCGTTCGATCTGGAAAGCTTCCGCGAGGGCCATCTCTCGCCGGTGTATTTCGGCAGTGCCATCAAGGAGGCGGGCGTGGGCGAACTGCTCGCGGGGCTCGGCACCTTCGGTCCGAGCCCCCTGCCCCGCAGCGCCAACGGCCGCATCGTACAGCCGGAGGAAGACAATGTGTCCGGCTTCGTCTTCAAGGTTCAGGCCAATATGGACCCGAACCATCGCGACCGCGTGGCCTTCGTGCGCTTGTGCTCGGGCACCTTCAAGCGCGGCATGAAGCTCTATAACGCCCGCGAGAAGCGCCACATGGCGATCGCCAACCCCATCTTCTTCTTCGCCCAGGAGCGCGAGACGGTGGACGAGGCGGTCGCCGGCGACATCATCGGCATTCCCAACCACGGCATGCTGCGGGTCGGCGATACGCTCTCCGAGGGCGAGGTGATCCGCTTTGAGGGTATTCCCGACTTCGCCCCCGAAATCCTGCGCCGTGTGCTGCTGGCAGACCCCATGAAGGCCAAGCAGCTGTCCAAGGCGCTGCAGGACATGGCGGAGGAGGGCGTGGTGCAAGTGCTGCGCCCGATCTCCGACCCCTCCCCCATCGTCGGCGTCGTGGGCACGCTGCAATTGGACGTGCTCTCCTCGCGGCTGGAAAAGGAATACGGCGTTCCCATCCGCTATGAGAGCGTCTCCTTCGTGACCGCCCGCTGGATCATCGGCGAGCGGACGGAGATCGAGCGCTTCATCGAAACCAGCCGCTCCTCCATCGCCCGCGACCGCGACGAGGCGCCGGTCTATCTCGCCCGCAGCCAATGGGTGCTCGATCGCGCCATCGAGGAATGGCCCAAGCTGAAATTTGTCTCCGTGAAAGAGCGCGGCTGAGCGCCTGCCCCATTCCGATACGCGGCACGCCAGAAAGGCGCCGCAGCCTCAAGAGGAAACCATGCCGAACGTTGCCGTCGCCACCGCCAATCCCGACCTGGAGCTGATCATCGATGCGGCCTTCGAGGCCCGCGCCGAAATCGGCTTCGACACCACCGGCCCCGTGCGCGATGCGGTGAACGCGGCGCTTGCCCTGCTCGATGCCGGCAAGGCCCGGGTGGCGGAGCCGCTCGCCGATGGCGGCTGGCACGTCAATCAATGGCTGAAGAAGGCGGTGTTGCTCTCCTTCCGCCTCAACGACATGGAGACCATTCCTGGCGGCCCCGGCGGCGCCCATTGGTGGGACAAGGTGCCTTCCAAGTTCGAGGGCTGGGACGAGAGCGAATTCCGCGCCGCCGGCTTCCGCGCCGTGCCGGGCGCCATCGTGCGCCGCTCCGCCTATATCGCACCCAACGTGGTGCTGATGCCTTCGTTCGTGAACCTCGGCGCCCATGTGGGCGAGGGCACCATGGTGGACACCTGGGTGACGGTGGGCTCCTGCGCGCAGATCGGCAAGCATGTGCACCTCTCCGGCGGCGTGGGCATTGGCGGCGTGCTGGAGCCGCTCCAGGCCGGCCCCGTGATCATCGAGGACGACTGCTTCATCGGCGCCCGCTCGGAAGTGGTGGAGGGCGTGGTGGTGCGGCGCGGCTCCGTGCTCTCCATGGGCGTGTTCATCTCCGCGTCCACCAAGATCATCGACCGGGAGACCGGCGAGGTCTTCGTGGGCGAGGTTCCGCCCTATTCGGTGGTGGTGCCCGGGTCGCTGCCCGGCAAGCCGCTGCCGGACGGTCGTCCCGGCCCCTCGCTCTATTGCGCGGTGATCGTGAAGCGGGTGGACGAAAAGACCCGCGCCAAGACCTCCATCAACGACCTGCTACGCGACTGACACGGGATCGGGCGTCAAAAACGGCGCCCCCCTCCTCCCCCCTGCGCGAGCGTTGACGAGCCAAACGGATCGCGTCGTCGCGCGGCTTGCGGCGGCGACCCACAGGCAATTTCAGGTGTGCGTAAAAGCTTGTGTTGAGCCGGGCAGAAAGTTTCGCCAACCGTCTTGTCTCGCACGCGCGAGCCGCTATATTCCGCCGCCTTGCCTGAGCGTGGCGCTTCAACCGGCGCCGCACGTTTCACGACAGCTTCGGCGGGTATGCCGTGCACCGCGCCTGTGCCCTCCCATGACAATGAGGAGACGCGGGCGGAGCACGAAGGACGGCGTGGCCGGAAGGCGAGAGGGTGTGCCCCTCATGCTTCCGGCCTGGGCGCTGTTGCATAAGAGTTCCGCGCGTGCCGTGAGGCTGCGCCGTGGAGAGGTGGCCGAGTGGTTGAAGGCGCACGCCTGGAACGCGTGTATACGGGCAACCGTATCGAGGGTTCGAATCCCTCTCTCTCCGCCATTTCTTGAGATAAGCCGCTGAAATTAAAGTCTTATCTCTTGCCTAGGATGTCTACTCCCCACATTCTGAATGCGCTGCTCTCGCGCGCGAGGCGACTCTCGCGACTCAATGAACGCGTTCTGCGCCTGAGCATGGGTATCGATCCGCGCCTCCTGGCGCTGGCCGCGAAGATGCCGGAGGGTGGGCCCGCTGGCCGATCCCAGACGAGATGCGGGCCTGGCACATCGACAATACGGCGCGCCGCCATGCACCCCTCAGCCTGCAGGCCGCCGGAGGCATCGAGATCGGCGCCACTGCCGAAGGGACCAGCCGCCGGTTCGACGACACCACGCGCCTGCGCCCGTTCTGCCGCAGAGGCCGCAAGACCCCTCTCGTGACCGTGGTGTTCCAGCCGGGCTCTCGCGACACGGCGCTCGGGCAGAAGACCAGCCGGCCGGACGATGTGCTGAGCATGCTCGAAACCTCGACATGGAGGTGCGTTTCGAGCCCGCCGGCACGCGTAGAGTCTCAGCGCGCGTCCTCGATAGCAAGCCCTCCCCCACCGGCGAGGCCGTTCCAGCCCACCGCCGTTCTGGAGATCTCGGGCGTGTCGTTCCAGGAACTGGAAGCCGTGGGCGCTGTATCGTTCGCCGATGTTCTGACGTAGAACTCAGCGATCCTCGTCGCTCCAATAAACACCCAGCTTCTGTCTGCGCTGATGAAAATTCTCAATGTGTGACACGACGTCCGTCGGCGCATCGGCAACGATAAAGGCCATGAGGGTTTCGAAAAGTGCCGTAAGCGCAACGGTAGAAGTGAAAAACTGAGCCGTATTCGTAGGTACTGTGAAAACATACGCCGCGCCCGCTGCAAATGGGGCTGCCATACTATCCGTTACGGCGATAACGTAAGCCCCGCGCTCGCGAGCGAGTCGCGCAGCCTGAACGACTTCGCGTCGATAGGGGTGAAAATTTACTGCAACTAGTACGTCGTCCGGCTGCACCCTATCGATATCATCGATCGGCAGGTTTCCTTCGTGAGGAAGTGCTGTCACGGTTTCAATCGCCATCCCGCACAAGTAAGCGAAGTTTCTTGTTACGGAGTTCGACACGCCAACACCAAGAACAAAAGTGCGCCTCGCATGCAGTATCAGCTCCGCGGAGGCTTTAACATTCTCAAGGGTAATGCCGGCATATAGCGCTTCTATGTTGGACAGAGCGCCGTTTGCCATGTCCCCGAACAACTCACCATATCGCCCCTTCCGCGCAATGGACTGTAACCAGCGAGCGCGATCGGGGAAGTCCTGGCGTTCCTTCAAAATCGCTTCGCGAAACGGCTCACGAAAGGCTTCATAGCCTTCGTATCCGAGGGCACGAGCAAGCCGAACGAGGGTGTTCGGCTTGATCTGCGCGGCGTCAGCGAAGTCGCTAATCGAGCTGACGCCTACCAGGCTCTGATTATCCAGCACGAACGTAGCGGCCTTCCTAAGCTGGGGGCTGAGGTTGGGAATCGATTCAACCATTCGATTTTGAAGATCGCGCATACTCGCGTCACGCTTTATTGTCATTTTTATGCCCGCCCTATTCCCATATGGTACGTTTCAGTCATGCTGGAAATTCGCGCTCGTTAATCCGCAGGAAGCTGCCTACGCTCGACAATTTTCGTAATACCGGATTGTTGAAGGGCAAGTACGCTGGCCGCATATCCCGTTTTGGAAGGCTTTGCGGCTTTCCATGCTGTAACCCAGCGAGCAACCATGCTTAAGGCGTCTCTTTCACGTCTCGAACCATAATAAGGTTCCGTGCCGATCCTCCACCGTGGATAACACGAAGGCGGCTATCAAGCACCATTTTTCATGGCGAACGGCACGAACGTTTGCATTTCGACGATGATTGCCTTGCAGTCTCATGCTCCGCTCCTGCGGCCGCCGAGGACGAAATTTCCCTCACCGTTCATTCGGCATTATCTGCTGGCGGCAAATCCGGAGAGAGCAAATATACCAATGCAATCAACATTCGAATGGCGCCATCGCGAGATGTCACCAGGCCGAGTGTAGCGCCAAAGCGCCCAAGGCTGAGCACTGCAGGTCGGCGGCTTGGAAAAAGGGGCTGTACAAGCGATAAAAAATTTGTACCATAATATTGTCAAATATGTTTGTTCGTGGCGTCGACATCGAACATTCTGACCACAAAATGAGGGGAATCACGATGATAATGAAGCGCGTAGCGGTGCTCGCGATCGCGATATCGGCATTTTGCGGGGCCGCGAACGCCGAAGAATCCACTTGGGACCGAATTCAGAGAACCGGAAAAATTCGGGCCGGCTGTGCAGTTTCTGAGCCTTGGTTCTACAAGGATCCCGCGACGGGTGAATGGAGTGGCGTCGGCCCCGGAATCGCTGCAAAGCTCGCCGAGGAACTCCAAGTCAAGTGGGAGTGCGTTGAGACCACTTGGGCCAATGGCGTCGCGGGGCTTCAAGCGAACAATTACGACATGATGGTTGCGCTGGACGCCACGCCTCAACGAGCGCTGGCGGCGGACTTCGCCGAAGGGTCGCTTCTCTACTATGCCGTGGGTGTCCTGCTGCCCAAGGACAGCAAGATCACCACGTGGGCAGAGTTGAATAATCCGCAGACAACCATCGGCGTTGCATTGGGTAGCTCGAACGACCGAGCGATCACCAAGCTGCTGCCAAAGGCCAATATTGAGAGGTCCAAGACCTACGCGGAGTCGCTCGCCTCGTTCTATGCAGGTCGCTCTCAGGGGGTCGGTGGCGCCTCGATGTCCCTCCTGTTCTCGAATAGAGACCATCTCGACAAATACAAAGTCGTCTTGCCAATGCCGGCCAGCGTATCCACGATGTCGATCGGCGTTCGCAAGGAAAACGACAAGCGCTGGCGGGACTGGCTGACGGTGGCCATGCAATACTATTACTATCGGGGGGACACATCAGAGATCTACTACGACTTCGTCAAGAAGCGGGGCCTGGATCCATCGATTGTTCCGCCGATCACGCTCGAAGAGATGCGCGCCCCGGCTGCGCAGGCGAAGTAGGCACTCGTTATAGGGGCAATCTCGTGGCATACGAGTGGAACTTCGGTCTCGTACTTAGGTACAGTGATATCCTCGTCGCAGGATTTATTAACACATTGCGCCTTGGTTTTTCGGCACTGGCAATTGCCGTTACACTGGGCCTCGTGCTGGTAATCCTTCGGCTGTCAAGGTTCTGGGTCCTCCGATATCCAGTTATTGCCCTAGTCGAGTTCTTAAGGGCTTTACCGGCGATGGTGCTGCTCTTCTGGGTTTATTTCGCCCTCCCAATCGTGATTGGAGTAACACTTACTCCTTTCACGGCCGCATGCCTCACGCTGGGGGTGCAAGCTAGCGCATTCTTTAGCGAGGCCTACCGCGCGGGCATTGTTTCGATTGATAAGAGCCAATGGGAAGGTGGCCGAGCGCTCGGCATGAGCAGTGCCAAGCTACTCCAGCGCATAATCTTGCCGCAGGCCGTTCGCCGAATGGTCCCGCCGCTAATGGAGCGCACTTTCGAACTCATGAAGGCGACGACACAAGCGTCGGTCATCACCTATGGGGAGCTGCTGTATAACTCGCTAGTCCTGAGCGCACAGCTCTTCCGACCAATCGAGATTTTTTCACTCCTTGCCGTGTTTTTCTTCGTTTTTCTCACCACTCTGTCGATGATCATGCGCCGCATCGAGGCAGCGCTTCAGCTATCCAGATCTTAGAATGATCAAAATCCCGCGCGGAACTACGGAAAATACCAATGCGTGATTTTACGTGGCGATGGGAGGCAATGCCTCATTATTATCGCGTCTTTCTCGATGGCCTTTCCGTCACGATCCAGCTTAGCGTTGCTGTCTTTTGCTTCGCGATCGTCGGAGGCATGCTGATCGGTATCGCGCGACATTCTGAGCGACGCATTTTGAACTGGCCCGCCACCGCCTTCATCGAAATATTTCGCAACACACCCATCCTGGTTCAACTTGTCTGGTTCTATTATGCGCTTCCTGTCGTTTTGGATCAGCACATCGATGGTTTCTCGTCGGCGGTAATTGCGATCGGCTGCAACACGATGGCCTACTTCGCTGAGATCTTTCGAGCCGGAATCCAGTCGGTCGAGCGCGGAAGGTGGGAAGCAGGATACGCCTTGGGCATGCACTATCCCCAGGTGATGCGCAGGATTGTCCTTCCCCTCACGGTTCGGAGAATGCTCCCGGCGTTTGCGAACCGAGTAGTGGAAGCTGTCAAGGGGACGTCTCTTGCATCGACCATTGCGGTCGGCGATTTGATGTTCCGAGGGCAGGAGCTGGCGAATACGATCTACATGCCGTTTGAGGTATACACAGTCGTCGCGGGCATGTATTTCCTGGCGATCTATCCGCTGATATTGGCATCTTACTGGCTGGAAAGGCGACTCGCACTCACAAACGGGGTCACGCTGTGATCGATCGAGAAGGTGCTATCATGAAGAATGGTAATTTTGGCTCGACCAAGGGGCAGTCGGGCCACGATGACCCGATTCTTAAAGTCAGCAATCTCCACAAATCTTTTGGAGCACTACATGTTCTTAAGGGCGTGGATATGGAAGTGCGCCGCGGGCAGGTTATCTGCCTGATCGGCTCAAGCGGCTCTGGTAAAAGCACGTTCTTGCGCTGTCTCAACTTTATGGATCACCCGAGCGCCGGCATCATCCAATTTAGAGGCAAGACAATCGGTAGCGAGAGCGGCAAACTCGACGGTGTCGCGACATACAGATATAAGGAATCCGAACTCGCCCAATTGCGCACGCACGTGGGAATGGTGTTTCAACAATTCAATCTTTTTCCCCATATGACAGTTATGCAAAACGTCATGGAGGGGCCAAAGACTGTTCTTAAGGTTGGCCGCGCAGAAGCAACCGCTCGGGCGGAGGAAAACCTCCGCAAGGTCGGACTGCTCGAAAAGGCGAATGAATACCCGTCCCGTCTTTCGGGAGGCCAGCAACAGCGTGTTGCCATTGCGCGCTCCTTGGCTATGAAGCCCGATGTCATGCTCTTTGACGAAATTACATCGTCTCTGGATCCTGAGCTGGTCGGAGAGGTTCTTGGAGTGGTGCGCAAGCTGGCAGAGGATGGCATGACGATGATCTCCGTCACGCACGAACTTGGCTTCGCATATCACTGTGCCAATCACGTGATGTTTCTTCATCAGGGTAAGATCCTCGAAGAAGGATCCCCAGATCAGGTACTCAAGAACCCGAATGCCGAGCGTACGAAGAGGTTTCTCGACGGATTTACCGGGTTTTACTTCTAAACCGAACACCGATCACGGCTGGAACGACAAGAAACATGCCTCGTGATGCGCCGTCTCCCAGTCGTACGGCCTGACGAGCTCTATCTTGACAGAAATAAACCGACAATGACCAACACGCACCGCTCCAAGGTTCTCATCATCGGCTCCGGCGCCGCCGGCTACACGGCGGCAATTTATGCGTCCCGTGCCAACCTAAAGCCAATTCTGATCCGCGGCATGCAGCAGGGCGGGCAGCTCACGATAACCACCGATGTTGAGAACTATCCTGGCTTCGCGACAACAATCCAAGGGCCGTGGCTCATGGAGCAGATGCATGCGCAGGCTCTCCACATGGGCACCCAGACAATCGACGACAGTATCACGGCGATCGATTTCTCCGCGCGGCCCTTTACCGCTCGCGGCGAGTCCGGCGATACGTACATCGCCGAGACCGTGATCGTGGCTACTGGAGCGAGTGCCAAGTGGCTGGGGCTTGAAAGCGAAAAGAAGCTCATGGGCTTAGGGGTATCTGCCTGCGCCACCTGTGATGGCTTTTTCTACAGGAACAAGCACGTTGCGGTTGTCGGAGGTGGAAACACCGCGGTTGAAGAGGCGCTTTATTTGACCAATTTCGCGTCGAAGGTGACGTTGATTCATCGACGCGATAGGCTGAAGGCCGAGCAGATTCTTCAAGATCGACTGTTCGAGAACAAGAAAATTGAGCTCATATGGGACAGCACTGTTCATGAAATTCTCGACGATCCGGCTTCTAAGCTCGTCAGGGCCGTTCGGCTTCGCAACGTAAAGACGGGAGAGCTTTCCGATACAGAGCTGCAGGGCGTGTTCGTGGCGATTGGACATCAGCCCAATACGGACCTCTTCAAAGGCCAGCTCACGCTTGATGCCGAGGGCTACATCGTGACGACACCAGGAACGCAGAAGACCAACATCCCAGGGGTCTTTGCGGCTGGGGACGTCCAGGATCCAGTCTATCGTCAGGCTGTTACGGCGGCCGGATCTGGTTGCATGAGCGCGCTCGACGCGGAACGTTTCCTTGCTCATACGCGGACGGTCAAGGGGCCCCATCTGGCTCAGGAGACTGTCTGATCGGATATCTTGGGATTGCGGAAGAGTATCGTCTCCGGTGGGACGCGCGGACTTCAAATCCGTCGAGGGATCGCTTGCGGTTCCTTGGGTTCGACTCCTAACTCTTCCGCCACTTGCTATCTCGCCGCGGTTGCTGCGGTTGCACCGCCCCGAGTTTTCTCGACGCCGCAGGCTTTCGCTTTGTGCTGCCGTTCGAATCTATGAGTGACAGCAGCCGGTTGCTGGCCTTGAGGTGCTCCCCGAATTTGGGCCCGCGGGAGCTGGAAAATTCCGGGGTTAGGCCGCCTCCCGGATCCCGGCGAGGGGCCGGAGAGCCATTCAGGAGCGTGAACGGCGGCTTGTTGCCGATGGCGCTGTGCGGGCCAACCTCCATCTTCGCCCGCGCGTCGTCAAGGTTCATGAACCAGTGGGCGTTCAGGCATTCTGTCCGGAACTTGCCCTTGAAGCTTTCGATGAAGCCGTTGTCGATCGGCCGGCCAGGCCGGGAGAAGTCGAGCACGACGCCCATCCGGTGGGCCCACTCGCCACGCAGACCATCGACAAGCGCTCTCTTGCGCGCAGGCCTCAGAGCTTTAGCTGGCGCAGCCGCTTCACTTCCGACGGCATCATCCCGGCATAGCTTGCGCCAGTCCGGGAGCACGCCACCTGGTTTAAGCAATCCGTTACTCATCACCCTAGCGAACAACCATTCGATAGTTGCCTCGACGACGGGTGACTCCAATACTATCCCAGTATTCGAGAAGTATGACTGCCAAATTCCGGCCTATCCCAGCGGCATCCTTGAACCCAATGACCGACAACTCCCGCCGCATCGCAAGTTCATCGCGAATTTTAGAAACTCTCTCCATCGTCTTCGGTAAGAAAAATCGATTTTGCGCCACCGGAATGACATGTCCACACTTCGATGCCTTTACCAGCAAGTTCCGGACGTTGTCCGGCTGCATTTCAAGCTCGCTCGCAATCTCGACCACTCTGGGTGGGCAGTTGCTATCAACGTCAAGAATCCGCATGATCTTATCCCATGATGCTTCTTCTTTGACGTCGAGCCTTGCCTCGTAATGAGGAAGCTGCAGGTACGTTCCCCGAAACTGAAAGAGTTCCATTCTTACCATTGTTCGAGCGCACGCAGAGAATACCGACCAATCAAAGTCCATTGCGATCTTTTTTCTCAGCTGATGCACCGAAAGGCCCGGCAGATCAGGATTTTTTATATGAAAATCCGCCAAGGCCTTCACCGCACGATCACACAGTTCCTTCCAGTTGCGCGCCGAAAATGCGACAAGGCGATCGTCAGCTTCGACCCATTTCAGAGGCAATTTCCGGATGGCCTGCGACGCGATCGTCTGCAGATTGCGGCCGCGTTCGAAGGCGCCCACATCGACACCTTCAATTGTCTCATCGGCGAGTGCACGAATCGACAGGGATGGGTCTTTCAGCTCCATAGCCCTAAGAGCGTTCAGGAGGCCAGGCGCTCTTCGGCCTTCCATAGCAGGAAGCGGATCGACCACAGAGCCGCCGCCAATCGTCCTCGATGCTGACGCGTCGCGCAGTAGGAATTTGTCACCCCAAAGCGGAGCGATTTCCTGTTCGCAGTCGACCTGCACCACCGATGCAGCCCCAGGCAGGATAGCATCTCGCTCCAGCGGAACGACCGTTGCAACGACGTCCGCGGTTCCAATGTGGAGATGAACTTTGCTTCTTGACCTCAGCGGCCGCGCTTCTGTGTCTAACAATCTGACTCTGGCATGAAACCGCTTGGTCGAGACGTGAGCCGCAGGTGCCGTCAAAGTCTGCCCGCGCCCCAAAACGTCAGCGAGCTTGAGCCCGATCCCAGCTATGTTGATACCCAATCGTTCGCCTGCAAGGCCGCGCTCCGCACGCGCATTCTGGGCGCGGATCGAGCGAACGCGCACACCGATTCCCGACGGGGAAATCGTCAGCCGATCGCCAACTTGAACCGAGCCGGCGATGGCCGTTCCGGTCACGATGATGCCGGCACCAGATAGGGTGAAAGAGCGATCGATCGGCATCCGGAAATTGTGATCGGCATCGATCGGGCGCCGTTCCTTGGCCAAATCGACCAGGTGCCCCTTAAGAGCGTCGATGCCCTGACCCGTGAGGCTTGATACGCAGAATATTTCGACGTCATCATAGCCTCTCGAACTCAGCAGCTCTTCAATTTGGAGCGACACTTCTGCCGCCCTCTCCTCGCTGACGGCATCGATTTTGGTCACTGCAACCGTGAGACTCTTCACCTCCAGTAACTCTAGAATGACAAGATGCTCGGACGTTTGCGGCATCACGCCGTCATCGGCGGCCACGACCAGCAGCACCGACTCAATCCCCGTTACGCCGGCGACCATATTGCGGATGAACTTCTCGTGGCCAGGAACGTCCACGAAGCCAATAACCTCGCCGTCCGCAAACGTTTGGTACGCGAACCCGAGGTCGATGGTAAGGCCCCGCTTCTTTTCTTCAGGTAGGCGCATAGTGTCGGACCCGGTCAACGCTTTGACCAGCGACGACTTGCCGTGATCGACGTGGCCCGAAGTGGCCAGGATCATGACGCAGCCGCCAATGCGCGTACTAGCTCGGGCAATTGCGAAATGAACCCATCCTCATCGTCGAGACAACGAAGGTCGAGCAAAAGCCCACCTTTGCTTATTCTGCCAATCACCGGCTTGGGAAGAGTACGGAACGCCCTGGCAATCCTTTCAGCCTCGCGGCCAGCTGAGCGTCGATTGCACATCGGTTCGATAGAGAGACCACAGCTGGGTAAAGTCTCGACAGGTAACGATCCACTGCCGATTTGGCTCGAACATGCCACCATTTTTACGGTCGCGATCCTGGCCAGGACCGGAGTGAGCAAGGAACATAACCTGGACGCACTACTTTCAATTTCTGAAAGCGGCCGAGTCAGCATCGCAAAAGTCGGAATATGCCTGCGCAGCTGATTTGGATCTGTATATAAGCGAAGCACCGCTTCGAGTGCGGCGATTGTCATTTTATCCAATCTGAAGCAGCGCTTTAGGGGATTTTTGTTAATTTTTGCGATCAACTCACGCTTGCCGACGATCAAACCTGCTTGAGGACCGCCAAGTAATTTGTCGCCGCTGAACGTAACCAGATCTGCACCAGCCGCCACATTGGCGGACACGGTGGGTTCGTCCGGCAACCCATACTTCTTTAAATCGACCAGTGTGCCGCTACCGAGGTCCACCATGAGCGGAAGGTTATGCTCCCGAGCAAGGTCTGCCAGCGCTTCCACGCCAACTTCCCTCGTAAAGCCATTGATCGCGTAATTACTCGTGTGCACCTTGAGAAGGAGAGCTGTCTTCGCTGAGATCGCGTTGCGAAAATCAGCGAGGTGGGTTCGGTTTGTCGTCCCCACCTCCCGGATTTTCGTACCTGCACGAGTCATGATGTCCGGCAGTCGAAAGGCGCCGCCAATTTCGACCAGCTCTCCTCGTGAAACAGGAACCTCCTTGCGAAGGCCAAATGTATTAAGACACAGGAACACTGCCGCCGCGTTATTGTTAACGACGGTTGCGGCCTCCGCGCCAGTTAGATATTTTAGAAATTGCTCTAAATGACTGTCACGGTCGCCTCTTTTCCCCGTCTCCAGATCGAACTCCAAATTCGTGCTTGATCGCGCAGCGTTGCAAACGGCATCAATTGCTTGAGCAGGTAGCGAAGCGCGACCCAGATTGGTGTGCAGAACAGTGCCGGTAAGATTGAATACGGCTCGAAGTTTAGAGCCCGCCAATTTCTCGACACTATCAATAACGAGCGGCGCTAACTCCTCAATGGTGGCTCCCGTCTGAAGACCGGTATCACCGCCCCGCAGCCGCAACTCATGGAATAGCCGACGGACTGTTCGCAGAACCAGCTCCCTGCCGTGGCTGGAGACGAGGTGTGCCAACTCGGGCGCAATTATAATGCGCTCGACGGAGGGCAGTATTGGTCGGCCGACTGAGCTGGTTTGCGACACTGTAATCGCTCAGATAAGGTTCGCCTCGGTGAGCACTTTCCGCGCAACCCGGAAGCACTCGAGGGCCTGCGGCACGCCGCAATAAATGCCGATGACATGAACGATCGATCGAATTTCGTCCTTCGAAACTCCGTTGTTGAGAGCTCCACGGCAATGCGTCTCCCACTCGGCCATTTTGCCCAAAGCCCCGATCATCGTCAGGTTCATCATCGATCGGGTTTTGGCATTAATCGTGTCATCGCCCCCCCCAAAGCCCCAACACCAAGCCGTCATCTCCTTTTGGAACGGCATGGTGAAGTCGTCAGCGGACGCGAGATTCTTCTCAACGTACTCAGCGCCGAGCGTGGCCTTCCGCCGCTGTAGGCCGATATCAAAACGAGTCTGATCCATACCATTTATCCCTTTTGCACCCAGGTGATCTTATTGGTCATTATCGCTCAGGCTTCAGCGTACCGGTCAGTCAACTCGAATGCCCGGTCCAGAACCTCGCAACCGAAGTCGAGATCTTCCCGCAAAATGTTCAACGGCGGGGTAATCCGCAGCACGTTGGAGAAAGACGATAGATATAATCCCTGCTCCATTGCGAATTTGACCATCGCCGACATCGGAGCGGCCTTTTCGCCGGTGGCGTTGAAAGGAACGAGCGGTTCGCGCGTCTTGCGATTTTTTACGAATTCGACGCCAATGAAGAGACCCTTGCCTCTCACATCACCCACTGAAGGATGCCTCTCGCCAATTTTCTTGAGCCGCGAGATCAGATACTCACCGCTCTCAGCGGCCCGCTGGACGATGTTCTCTTCGATGGTGGCGCGGATCGCCGCAACGCCAGAAGCGCACGCCAGCGGATGACCGGCGTAAGTCAGGCCGCCTGGGAACTTATTCTTCTTCAACCAGTCAGCGATGGGTCTAGAAACCGTCATCGCGCCGAGGGGCACATATCCAGAGTTCAGCCCCTTCGCGGTCACGAGGATATCAGGAACCACGTCCCAGTGGTTGCAAGCAAACCACTTGCCGGACCGTCCGCAGCCGGCCATCACCTCGTCAAGGATCAGCAGGATGCCGTGCCGGTCGCACACTTCCCGAATAGATTGCAGATAACCATCGGGCGGCACAATAATGCCGTTAGTTCCCACAATAGATTCTAGGATGACCGCGGCGACGGTGTTCGGATCCTCGTACATCAGGATCTCTTCCAGATGGGGCCCGCCGCTGCAAATGGGGCACGGATCCGTGCGCCCTGTCGAACAGGCCGAGCAACGGTACTGATAGGGGTCAAACATACGCACGACCCCACCCGGAAGAGTAGCCAAATGATGCCGAGGGTCGCCCGTCAGCCCCAACGCGCCCGCCGTCGCACCATGATAGGAACGGTAGCGAGCCACGATCTTTTGCCGGCCCGTATAGTGACGGGCGAGTCGAACTGCGTTCTCGTTGGCCGCAGCACCTCCAGTCGTGAAGAATGTGGAGCACAGATCACCTGGTGTGATCTCGGCGATCAACTCGGCGAGCTCAGATCTCGCATCGTTTCCCATTGCAGGACCGATATAGCAGAGCTTCTCCGCCTGCTCTTTGATGGCCGATACGATCGCCGGATGCTGATGCCCTAGGTTCAGATTCACAAGCTGAGATTGAAAATCCAGGTAGCGCCTGCCAGTCGAATCCGAAAACCAGCTACCCTGCGCGCTGGTAATGACGAGCGGCTTCTGTCCTTGAACTGACCAGCTCTGGATGTAGTGCTGAACGTGGGCCTCTTGAATCCAGGATAGGTCGTTCGCGAGTTCAGCCTGCGGTCTCGGCACCGGGAATCTCCTTTTAAGCTACGATCGCGCCGAAACCGTTTGGAGTTGCAGGCGCAAATTGGTGGTTTGATCTGACGAAAACTCAGCCCTCCGATGGGCAACGTCGCTGCGTTATCCATCCTCCCATATCCGATTCTATATACCATCGACTGATCGTAATCAACCGTCCTTACCATATACGAACGGTCGCGATCTCTCGCGCGTGCCGCGAACGAGTAAATCTGCGAATAATTTAGGCAAATAATAAACAAAAGTGCCGTGCGACCCCTTTTTACGTAGCGCCGGTGGCTCCGCTCGGCGCAAACATCATTTGACATGAGTTGATAAAATGATATGTTCGTACCACTTTTGGCGAGTCCGCGAGACACCGCGCGCGTTCGCGCAATCTACCTCAGAGGTCAGTTGGTCATGGATCGTTTCGCCGTGTTTAATGGAGAGGGCAAGAACGCAGAGCTGATTGCGGTGGTCAAAAAGGAATGTGACACCTGTCGGCTCGTGGAACCCGTCCTTGCAGAACTTCAGAAGTCGGGTGCCAAGCTAACGATCTATACTCAAGATGACCCGGCATTCCCCGCCAGTCTCCAGGGCGTGATCGACGACACCGAACTTGAGAAATCGTTTCACCTCGACGTTGAAACGGTTCCGACGCTGATCAAGATGGAGTCCGGAATTGAGACCGGGAGAGTCTTTGGCTGGCATCGCGAGCAATGGAAGAAACTCCTCGGCGTTGATGAGTTTTTTGAAGAGCTGCCCGTTATGCGGCCGGGCTGCGGCTCGCTGTCGGTTCAACCCGGGATGCCAGAAATCCTTCGCACTCGATTTGGCGAGACGGGCATCGAAGCGCGCAAAATCGAGATCGACTTTTTCGCGGACCCCATAGAGGCCTGCTACGATCGTGGGTGGACTGACGGGCTGCCCGTTGTGCCGCCCACACCCGAGCGAATTCTGCGTATGCTTGAGGGGACCAGCCGGCCGCGCGACCAGATCATTGGCCGCATCCCGCCCAATCTTTCCGAGTGTACGATTGAGAAGGTCGCCATAGCCGCGGTAATGGCCGGCTGCAAGCCCGAGTATATGCCTGCCGTCATCGGTGCCATCGAAACCGCCCTGGAGCCCAATTTCACGTGGCACGGGATCATCTGCAGCACTTGCAGTACTAGCCCTCTGATCATTGTGAACGGCCCGATCGCCAAGCGCATCGGAATGAATTCCGGGCTGAACGTGTTGGGCCAGGGAAACCGTGCGAACGCCACGATTGGCCGAGCCCTCAACCTGCTCTCCAGAAACTTCGGCGGCGCGAAGCCAGGTGAGATCGATCGATCCGCATTGGGCGCGCCGAGCAAGTACACCTTCTGTTTCGCCGAGGATGAGTCCAACGAAGAGTGGGAGCCGCTTTCCGTCTCACGTGGTATCGAACGCGGCAAAAGTGCTGTGACCCTTTTCCAGGGAGAAGGCATCCAGCTCATTATCGACCAGAAATCCCGAACTGCGGAGCAGCTCGCGAAATCCATGGCGATGAGTCTTTGCGCGGTTGGCCATCCGAAGATGTGCCAATGGTGCAATGCAGTTCTGGTCATTTCGCCTGAGCATTACGCTGTCTACAAGCGAGACGGCTGGAACCGACAAATGATCCATGACGCGCTGGTCCGCCATTGTCGGCGGCCGGGCAACGACCTCCTGGAATTCGCTCACGGCGTCGGTGAAGGCGTGCTTCCGAAGTTCAAGGACCAAATGGTCGACAAATTCAACCCTGAAGGCCTCCTGCTGGTTCGCGCCGGTGGCCCCGCTGGGCTCTACTCGGCAATTCTCGCTGGATGGCCGACCGGGCGCGACAAGGACGACACGTACCCCATCACCCGCGAAATCGCGGACTATTGAATGCGAAATCTGGGGACTTTGTGATCGATCAACATTTCCGCGGTGTGAAGATAAAGCAAACGCCGCGATCGACGCATGCAAGTGCCGGCAGCGGACATCAGCCAAATACTACGTGCGTCTTCGAAACAAACCTATCGCCACGACGAGAAGGAGCAACCAATGGCTAAAAAAAGGGACCCCATTATCCTCCACGATCCAACCGCGGAGGGCTCCGCGACGCTCAGGGAGCGTCGCCCGCCTTTGACTACCTTGGACGGGAAGGTGGTCTGTCTTATGGGCATCGGAAAGACCCGTACTGAGGAATTTCTGGATTACCTGGATAAACGGTTCAAAGCGCGTGGCATCACCACGATGCGCGCGAGGAAACCCACGAATGCAAAGCCGGCGACGGTAGATATTCTACAGCATGTCGCCGCCAATGCCGATGTGGTGGTCCAAGGGTTGGCCGACTGAGGCTCCTGCACGTCGTGCGGTCTGCATGACATGAAGGAGTTTGACGAACGTGGCCTGCCGGGTTGTTTCGTTGTTACCACGGAATTCTATCAAGGTGCCGTCACGCAAATGGCAGCGCTTGGATACGAAGCCGCGATCATCTGGGCGCCTCACCCAATTCAGAACAAGACTCCGGAGGAGCTTGATCAAATTGCTGATAGTCTGATGGATCAGATCATTTCTGCAATCTGCACTCAACCTAAACCGGAGTAGAGGTTCCTTGAACCTCCAATGTTGGTGAAGCCCTGATCTCGAAAGGACAAAGAGGCCCGGACTGCCAATTCCTGAGGGAATAGCAGTCCGGGTTTTGATCCTCACTCAGCATGTAATCGAAAGGCCAGAGTCGCGGTGCCCGCCCCAACTCCATTCGGGAAAGGGCATCTGTGTCAGGGTCCGCATATGATCTCCGCTTGATAAAGACCTCAATCGGTTGCAGTAGCAGGAATAATTATGAGTGGCATCGTCATGGTCGGCTCGCAGTGGGGCGACGAGGGAAAGGGTAAGCTCGTCGATTGGCTCGGTGAGCGGGCGGACGTCGTTGTCAGGTTCAACGGCGGCCACAACGCAGGCCATACCCTCGTTGTCGATGGCGAAGAATACAAGCTCGCCCTGCTGCCTTCCGGCCTGGTTCGAGGCAAGCTTTCTTTGATCGGAAACGGCGTCGTCGTTGACCCGAAACATTTCAATACTGAAGTCACGACCTTGCGCTCCCGCGGCCTCGAGGTGACGCCCGACAACTTGATCGTCTCGGAAGGATCTTCTCTCATCCTGTCCGTTCATCGAGAGCTGGATGCGGCGCGGGAGAGTTCCGGCGGTCGGTCGATCGGTACCACTCAACGAGGCGTTGGTCCCGCTTATGAGGACAAGATCGGACGACGCGCTGTGCGGGCCTGTGACCTTCGTGAGCCTCTAAGCCTTACCGGCAAGGTCGCGAATCTGCTCAGTCACCACAATCCACTTCGCATCGGCTTGGGTTTGCAGCCGGTGGAGATCGACACCATCGTTTCGGAAATTCTAACCGAAGGGGCGACACTGATCCCCTTTATCGGATCGGTGTCGACCACGTTGGAGGAGCTCCACCGTCAGAATGCGCGCGTCCTCTTCGAAGGCGCACAGGGCGCACTTCTCGACAACGATCATGGTACCTATCCCTTCGTGACGTCATCGACGACAACGGTCGGCGGCGCATTGACCGGCAGCGGCATAGGACCCGCTCACATTCGGTATGTGCTCGGAATTACAAAGGCCTATTCGACCCGAGTCGGCAACGGCTCGATGCCGACCGAACAGCTGAACGAGGCCGGCGAATTGCTGGGAACGCGCGGCGCGGAATTCGGTGTCAATACTGGACGAAAGAGGCGCTGCGGTTGGTTCGACGCCGTGGCTGTCCGCCAGACCGTCCAGCTGTCGGGGATCAACGGTTTGGCCTTGACGAAGATCGACGTCCTTGACGAATTTAAGGAAATCCAGGTCTGTGTGGGCTATTCGCTGGATGGTCGACGCATCGACCGCATTCCGATGACGCAGGAAGAACAGGCCCGTGTCCAGCCCATCTACGAGACCCTGCCGGGGTGGGACCGCCCAACTGCAGGCCTCCGCACCTGGGATGACCTGCCTAAGAATGCGGTGGCGTATATCCGCTTTATCGAAAAACAAACGCACGCGCCTGTTGTAATTCTGTCGACCGGTCCCGACCGTCTGGAAACGATCCTGCTCCGCGACCCGTTTCTTGATTAGGCAAGGATCAAACACGACCATGACACACGCGCGATGGCGATGGCCAGGAAGGTCCTTGCCGATGTGGAGCGCATAGACAGGTTCGCACTAACGTGGTTTTTTTCAAAAATTCATACCAATTCCGAACCTGGTGGATTCCGCCGATCCATTTGCGCAAGGCTTGTATACGTTCAATTTCTGGGCCGGAAAGGCGCAGGGCGTTCAGGGGATGCGCGAGTTTTCCGGAAAATTATTTTGACATGATGTCATTAAATGATATGTTCTTACCATTATCGCGCGCTTGATGCCGCTTAGCGCCACTCCATACGTGCTCCGCTTCCCAATAGTGGACGAGGTCTTCCCATGCCCGTTTTTAAGGTTTCCGATGCGGACTTCGAAGCCGAAGTGCTCAAGGCGAGCGGTCCGGTGGTGGTCGATTTTTGGGCCGAATGGTGCGGCCCTTGTAAACTTATCGCACCCGCTCTTGACGAAATCGCCAGCGAGATGGGCGACAAGGTGAAAATCCTCAAGATGAACGTCGACGAAGCCCCCGATACGGCGACGGAATACGGTGTTATGTCTATCCCGACCCTGATGATCTTTAAGGGCGGTGAAGTCGCTGCCCGTCAGACCGGCGCCGCCCCGAAGGCCAAGCTCCACCAGTGGATCGCCGCCGCAGTCTGATCACGGCTTGCCTGCCGTCGCCCGCGACGGACAATAGGCTGGATCAGAACCTCTTCCGAACCAGACATGCCCGGTCCGCGACGCTGCACGCGCGGACTGGCGGGGATGGCGCATGGACACTTTCCGGGCGGTCGAAACCTACGACACAGGCTACACCGGGTGCGGAGATCTGGTGCTGCTGCTGCGCATCAAGCTACGGAGCATGCCCGGAGAACTGGTCCGCATCGTAGCGCGAGATCCAGCCGCGCCCGAGGACATTCCCGCCTGGTGCCGCTTGACCCGCAACGAACTCGTTCGTCACGAGCCCCACACCCATTCCTTCTGGATCCGTTCGCGGACCGATTGGACCTAATTCCCCTATCCGAGGAAACAACAATGGCAGGTAAGTTTGTCGTCAGCATTAGCGTTGGCAAGAATGACAGCGACAAGGCAACAGTCGGCTTCGTTGTCGCTAACGCGGCCGTCGCCTCGGACAAGGAGACTGTTGTTTTCCTTTCCATCGAGGGCACGCGCCTTTCGCAGAAGGGGTATGCTGATGACATTCATGAAGAGGGATTCGCGCCGCTTCGTGAGTTGATGTTGAATTTCGCGGCTGCAGGCGGGACCATCTACGTTTGCTCACCATGTTTCAAGAAGCGCGGGCTTGACGAGGACAGTCTCGTTGCCGGGGCGAAGATCGTCGGCGGCGCTAAGCTTGTCGAGTTTATGGGCGAAGGTGTGCCTTCCCTCAGCTATTGAGGCCGGCTCATGCGCCCCCGCAATATCGCTCTTGTGCTCGCCGTTGTCGGAGGGCTCGGTTATCTCGGTTTAAGCTACTTGTTCTTCGAGATGCCGCAGTCAGTCTCAGCTGCCGAGGATTGTGGTTTCCTCCCTGGCGAGTTCGTAGGCGCAGGCCGGCTGACTTACGAACGGGGACAGGCTTGGTGGGTCAGCTTTCAGCGAAAGGAAGAGGCCTACGTCGCGCTTTCGGTCGCGGCAGCCCTCGCCTTTGTTGGTTTCGCGCTGGCAACGGGCCGGCGCAATGGTGCGGGCGCGACTACGGGCGCCGCACTCGGTGGTGGCGTGCTCGCCGTGTCAGCTCTCTGTGTGAGCTGCCTGGCGCCGGTACTCTCGGTCGTTGGGCTGGGTGTCGCGGGAAGCCTGCTGGCGGGCGTGCCGAAGTGGCTGATCCTTATCAACACCCTGCTGTTGACCGGCTGGGGGATGCTCGCCCTCTCACGCCGCCGCAACACCGCCTGCCCCCTCCCCGCGCGGCGCGGCACAAGCCTGAAAACGAGTTGAAGAAGGGAAGTATAATCATGCGTCCCACCGCTCACCTGATGGCCGCCGCGTTTTTGATTGCCGGCACACCCCTCACCGCACAGACCGATCCGCGACTGACGCCACTGGCGCCGGGCGTGCCGATCGCCCATCCAGTGGCAAAAGACGATATTGCCCCGCCTCCCTTCTCGCTCCTCGCCGACCGGCCGGTGAATCCGGCTTTTGTTCCTGGCCTTCCGGGGCTCAGGCAGGCTGTGCCGGTGAAGGACGATTTCGGAGTCAGCCGGCCCCCGAAGTACGACACCGTGTTGATCCGCAAGAGTCGTGTCGAAAACGGCGAGATCGTCATTCCGCCCGGCGGGCTGGCCTATCTCGAGGACACCTGGGGCGGTGAAGTGGCACTGCGCGGCGAGCCGCTGCCCGTGCTGGGTCGCATGCCGACCTACATCGACGACGACATGTCGATCGTCATCAAGGAAAACGTGACGATCCCGGCTGGTGGCAGCCTGGATGTCGGAGGGCAGGTCTACCACTACTTCGCGACCGTCGGCCACGAGCGCACAGCCAACCACGCGCTGCATGTGCGCACCATCGCCGGACATGATTGGGAATGGGCCTTCGGCGCGCCGGTATTCTCGGCCAACCAGCCGGGATGGTGGGCGGGCCAAGGCACGAGTGGTTTCACTCAGCTGTACAACCAGGGTAAGCTTCGCGAGGCGGGGCCGCATAAGCTGGTTTTCGACTGGCTTTCGGGCGTCCGGACGGACCGGATGCTCGCCGGCGAGAAGCTCTTCGCGGGCCAGGCTGCCGTTGGTGCAAGCTGGACCAGTGGCACAAAGACAATCCGTGTCGCCGCAATCGACCAGGCCGCCGGTACCGTGCGCGTAGAAGTTATTGAAGGCGGCAAGGCCGTCTTCGACAAGACGCTCGGCCCGATTGATCCGCAACGACTTATCGAGGACACCACCGCACGTAAGGCTCTGGTGTTCGAATACGATGGCGTCGCAGGCTTCCTTTCACCTTGGCCCGAAGGCTTCCAGGACGGAAATGCCAATCTCAAGATTTACGAGAAGGCCTTCGCCCTCGAATACGGCAAGCCCTACCCGTTCGATCCCAAGTTCACCGCCTATCCCATTGGTTGTCCGACCGGGCACAATTTTGGGTTCATGCTGGTGAATCAAGACGAGATCCGCATCAAGCCGGGCCAGAAGGCCGATGGACCTGAGGGCTTCTTCCGGATCGCCGTCAACCGTGTCGATGGCGACAAGGTCATCGACTGGACCATCGAGGACAAGGACGGGAACCGTTCGCTCAACCTCGGCGGGCCGGCTGTTCAAAACGTCGACCTGGTCCTTGGTCAGGGTCGCGTCGCCGGACAGTCGATCCTGAAAGATGTCGGCCGGGCGATGCTTGCACGCAACTATCAGAACATGGCGTCGATGGCGGCCGCCGGCACGCATGCTGCAGCTCCAACTTCTGCGGTCACGGGGTCGGCGCAGGCGGCGGCAGTCGCATCCGCTCACCCGGCGGCAACGTCCGCAGGTTTCTCTCCCGGGTTCGTCGGCGCGCTCGGCATCGCGGGCATCGCCGTCGGCGCGATTGGATTCGAGATTGGCCGTCGGCGCCGGCCAGCAGGGCTGGCGTAAGCCGACCGGACAGAGCTCAACGATAAACTCATCGGGTGATAGTGATGAAAATCGACCGTAGGACACTCATCAGGTCGGGTGCGGGCCTCGCCGCCGCAACGTTGTTCACCCCGGCTATCGCACAGGGCCGCAAAAAGCTTCGATTTGGCGTGGGACCTCTGCTGCCCTCCGCCGACGACACGAAAAAGGCATTCACGCCGATCTTCGCCCACTTGGCAAATGAACTCGGCGCAGATTTCGAGCTCGCGGCTACGACCGACTGGGCGGGCATGGCCGTGGCGATGGGCTCGGGTCAGCTCGACGCTGCCTGGATGGGCCCTTGGGGTTACATTATCGCGAACAACGCCACAGGGTGCCAAGCGGTCGCAACCGTCAAATATGACCATAAGCCGACTTATCTCGGCATCATCATCGGGCGACCGGACCTCAACGTCTCAAAGTTTCCGGACGATACCAAAGGCATGTCCATATCGTTCGCCGATGTGGGCTCGACCTCCGGCTGGCTCATTCCGACCTATTGCGCCAAGGAGGTTTGGAAGATCGATCCCAAGACGTTCTGGAAATATTCCGAAGGTGCCACGCACGGCGCCAACGAGCTGTCCGTCAGCACCGGGCAGGTCGATCTCGCGACCGATTTCGATCGCAATCGCAACGCGATGATCGCCGGCGGACGCATCAGGCCGGAGTCCAACAAGGTCGTCTGGACCTCAGATCCGCTGCCAAACGATGCCATCGCCGTGCCCGCGAACGCGGCCAACGGGCTCGGGGTTGAGGTCCAGAAAATCTTGACCGCTATCACCGTCGAGCAGGCCAAGGCACTGCTGCCGGATCGTTACACTGGCTTCGTTGCCTCCACGCACGCTTTCTATGACGTCATCGAGAAGGCCGGCATTGCAGTCGGCAAGATCAAGGCGAAGGCCTGAACGCACTTGCTGACGGAACCAACAGCCGCAGAGCGGGCACTGCGTACCCTGGAAAGGAAGGATCGCGGTTGCTCGCCGCGGCGCATCCGACTCGCGCTCGTCGCCGCGGCCGTTTTGATATTCTACGCCGTTGCATGGCGACTTGCCGGTATCGACCTGGGCAAATTGATTACCGGTCTGCCTCGGCTTGGCCACTGGATCGCCAGCGCCTGGCCCCCCGCAATGAATGAACTTCCCCTATTTGCGCAGCGCACCGCCGAAACCATCGCGATGGCGGCAATCGGAACGACGCTGGCCACGGGGCTAGCGATACCGATGGCTGTACTCGCTAGCCGCAACATCACGCCCTGGCCCGCGTTCTATCATCCCGCCAGGTGGATTCTGAACGTGCTGCGCGGCGTCGACTCTTTCGTTTTCGCCTTGATTTTCGTGGCGGCGGTCGGCCTGGGCCCTTTCGCGGGCGTGCTCGGAATTGCTCTTCATACCTGGGGCAGCGCCGCCAAGCAATTCGCCGATCACATTGAAAATGCACAGATGGGCCCCTTTCACGCGGTGGGCACCGCTGGCGCTGGCCGCATCACCGCGATCCGCTACGCGATCTTGCCCGACGTTGCCCCGGTGCTGCTTTCGACCGCATTGTTCTGGTGGGAGTTCAACGTTCGCGCCTCGACGGTGCTCGGTGTCGTCGGAGCGGGTGGCATCGGCCAGGAGCTCAAGAACAGTCTCGACCTCCTCGACTTCTCCCGCCTTTTCACGATCATCGCGTTCATTCTCATCGTGGTGACGTTGCTCGATCAGTTATCCGGCTGGCTTCGGCGGAGGCTTGCCTGATGGAAGCCGACTGTGACCGAAACGTCCGCATGGCCGTCCATAACGTGTCCAAGGAATTCGGTGGCCAGGGTACCCTCGAGGAGATTGGCTTCTGCGTCAGGGCCGGCGAATTTGTAGCGGTGCTTGGTCCGAGCGGAGCCGGCAAGACCACGCTGTTTCGCTGCATCACAGGTCTGCTGGCACCCGACCGTGGCACCGTCACAGTGTGCGGCGAGGATGTTGCGCATGCGGCCAACCATCGCCGTCGTCGCCAAGTCGCGGTGGTATTTCAGCAGTTCAACCTGGTCGGCCGATTGAGCGCGCTCGACAACGTACTCGCCGGCCGCCTCGGCTATGTACCTGCCTGGCGAGGCTGTCTGCGCCTATTCTCGCGCGCTGACCGCCTGCTGGCGCTCGAATGCCTGGAGCGCGTCGGCCTGCTAGAAATGGCCGACCAGCGTGCCGACCACCTTTCTGGAGGCCAACAACAGCGCGTCGCCATCGCGCGCGCATTGGCGCAAAAGCCAAGTGTTGTCGTGGCCGACGAGCCGGTCGCCAGCCTGGATCCCAGAACAGCGGCCGAGATCCTGGACCTGCTGCGGCGGATCGCCCGCACGGAACAGGTCAGCGTGATCTGCAGTCTGCATCAAGTTCAGTTCGCCCAACGATATGCCGATCGCATCATCGGCCTGTCTCGGGGCCGCATCGTGATCGACAGGCCAGCAGGGCAGTTCGGTCGGTCGGCTTATGCGCAGCTGTATGGAGCGGAGATTGAGCCGGACACCATCTTGGAGGGCGTCACGTGAATCCGATCGAGAGCCATCTGCATGAGCCCGATACCAGCTTTGACGGCGGCGATTTGGATTGCGGCAACGGCCTCTTGCTATTGATCCGCAAACATATCGACCCTTTGCCGCGGGGTGGGCTGCTTGAGATCCTTTCAACCGAGGTCTCTGTAGATGAAGACCTGCCGGCTTGGTGCCGACTGACGGGCAATGAACTTCTCTCCTGGACGAAAGTGAAGAAGCAGCGCTCCTTTCTGGTCTGCAAGGGGAAGCTGTCGGATCGTTCGGTCGATGCGAAAATCGCTGTCGCCCCCGCCGTCACAGAGGCGAAGATTGAGCGACTGCGGCGCGATCCGATCTCACCGCCACCGATCCCTCCCCTGGCGGTGATGGGCATCGGCTCCTGGCCGCGGCCGCGCTGGATGATCGAGGCGATGCATGCTCACGTCGAGGGGCGGCTTTCAGAGGCCGCCTTTCAGGAGACCGCCGACGATGCCGTGCGCCTTACGATCTCCGCACAGGAGAAGGCTGGCGTAGACGTCGTCACGGATGGTGAACAACGTCGTGATTCCTATGCGAGCTTCGTCGCGAGCCGTCTCGACAACTGCCAGCTGATTCCGCTGGTCGATCTATTGCCACTTGTCGACCATCCGGAAGAGTTCGAAGCGGAGCTTCGCGCCCTTGACATTCCCGCCGGCGACGTGCGTCACCCTGCTGTGTTCGGCAAGCTCTCGCGCTCGCGCCCATTGGTGGCGCACGAGCTCAACTTCGCGCGCAGCGTGACCAGCAAGCCGATCAAAACCGCGCTGCCTGGTCCTTATCTGCTCGCCCGCACGATGTGGATGGAGTGCATTTCCGACCAGGCCTATGGCAGCCGCGAGGAAATCGCCGAAGACATCGTGCGCATACTGCGGGAGGAATTGGCAGAGTTGATGGATGCAGGCGCTGCCCTGGTCCAGCTCGACGAGCCTGTATTATCCGAGGTCGTCTTCTCCGGCGCGAAAAACAAGCGCTCGTTTATGTGCGGCGCGCTTTCCGAGTCGCGCGGCCCCGAGCATGAACTAGGCTTTGCTCGGGATCTACTCAACGCCGTCCTCGAAGGCTTCCCTCAAGAGCGCACGGGGCTGCACGTCTGCCGAGGCAACTGGACCCCGGATGAGAGCGTAGCGCTGGCTGGAAGCTACGCCCCGCTGGTGGACATGCTCAGCCAAGTGCGTGTCGGCGCCTACTTGCTGGAGATGTGCACGCCACGGGCGGGCGAGATGGAAATTCTGCGCGCCCTACCCCCGGACGCGCGGATTGGCGTCGGCGTCGTAAACCAGAAGGACCCACATACTGAGACCTTCGACGCTGTGTCGGCGCGGATCGCGCGGGCCATCGACCTCTTCGGCCGAGAGCGCGTGCTGCTACACCCCGACTGCGGCTTCGCGACCTTCGCAGACAGCCCAATCTGCTGCACCGGCTCGGCGCAGGACAAGCTCGCCGCAATCGCACGCGCTGTGGAGACGTTCCGCCGATGACCTCGGATCAAATCTATCTCGACTAAAACGGAACAACGCCGGTCGCACCCGAGGTGCTCGACGCGATGGCGTCCCACCTGCGAAAGCGCTTTTCCTCTTCGACGGAGCTCACAACGCGAGCTGCAACGGCTGATTGACCCTGTCCAATTGAATGGAAGGGCTGCGCTGAATGCTCGCCCAAGGGGCTACGAGATGACGATCAGCTATGAACGCTTGCTATGCAGATTGACGGCGAGTGGGACCGCCGGTAGCTGCTCCCGGTCACATTCCCGGGCAGCGTCCCGGGACGATGCCGATGTCGAGGCTCGGGGGCCGTCGTCTGCCCCTTCTGTGGCTCGGCGCCCGAGCATCGTTTCAAGGCCGAATGCGGTTTCGATGTCGACAAAGCCGCGCCGCCCAATCCGAAATACGCAAACTCCGAGCCCCTGACAGCGATCGTCTGTCGATCCACGCGGAATTACGGACCGACCGGAAAGGGGAGCTCGGAGTCAGTTTGAGGTCAGATGCCCGCCTGAGAGACGAACTTCGGGTTGAGATAGGCCTCGATCGCCTCGGAGCCGCCCTCGGAGCCGTAGCCGCTGTCCTTCACACCGCCGAACGGCACTTCGGGCAGAGCGAGGCCCAGGTGATTGATGGTCATCATGCCGGCCTCCACTGACGAGGCGATGGCGTTCGCCGTCTTGGCCGAGCGGGTATAGGCATAGGACGCCAATCCGTACGGCAAGCGGTTCGCCTCGTCCACGGCCTCTTCGAAATCGTTGAAGGGAAGGATCATGGCGAGGGGGCCGAAGGGCTCCTCATTCATCATGCGCATCTCACGGCTGACGCCGGTGACGACCGTGGGCTCGAAGAAATAGCCTTTATTTCCGATGCGGGCGCCGCCGGTGCGCAATTCGGCGCCTTTCTGCTGAGCATCGGCAAGCAAGGCTTCCATGGCGGGGATACGGCGTTCATTGGCGAGCGGGCCCATGTTGATACCCTCCTCCAGGCCGTTGCCCACCTTCAGGCCCTTGGCGACGGAAACGAAACGGTCCACGAACTGGTCATAGACCTTCTCCTGCACCAGGAAGCGCGTGGGGGAGACGCAGACCTGCCCGGCATTGCGGAACTTGGCGCCGGCGATCTGCCCGGCGGCGGCGTCCACGTCGGCGTCGTCGAACACGATCACCGGAGAATGGCCCCCAAGCTCCATGGTCACGCGCTTCATATGTTCGCCCGCCAGGGCCGCAAGCCTTTTGCCCACCGGCGTGGAGCCGGTGAAAGTCACCTTGCGGATGATGGGATGGGGAATGAGGTATTCACTGATCTCCGCCGGCACACCATAGACCAAGCCAATGACGCCATTGGGCACGCCGGCGTCGACGAATGCTCGGATGAGCTCGGCCGGGGAAGCAGGGGTTTCTTCGGGCGCCTTGACGATGATGGAACAACCCGCCGCCAGCGCCGCCGATAGCTTGCGCACCACCTGGTTGATGGGAAAGTTCCAAGGCGTGAAGGCCGCGACGGGGCCGACCGGCTCCTTGACGACGAGTTGATACACGCCGGGGGCGCGGGCCGGGACCACGCGTCCGTAGGCGCGGCGGGCTTCCTCGGCGAACCAATCGATGATGTCGGCCGCGGCGTTGGTCTCCACCCTGGCTTCGGCCAGGGGCTTGCCCTGTTCAAGCGTCATCAGGCGAGCGATGCCGTCGGCGCGTTCGCGCAAGAGATCGGCGGCCTTGCGCATGACCTTCGAGCGATCGAAGGCAGACATCTTGCTCCAGATCTTGAAGCCCTTGGCGGTTGCGTCGAGCGCGGCGTCGAGATCGGCGCGCGAGGCGTGCGCGACGGTGCCGATCTGTTCTTCAGTCGCGGGATTGAGCACGGGGATGGAGCGACCACCCTCGGCATCGCGCCATACACCGTCAATGTGCAGCTGAACGTCAGGGTACATGAAGGCATTCCTTTGTGGGGCAACTCAACCGGCGGGAGTGACGCGGGTTTTGTGAGAGAAAGCAGCACCGGGCGCATCCCCGTTGAGCGGATGCGTTTACAGTTTCATGTACATAGGAATTTCAAAGCGGCGGCTCCAGACCATTCCGTGGAAAACGGGCTTGCGGCCGCATGCCGGGATATCTCAGCCGGCGTTCTCCTGGAACACCCGCTGGGCCGCTCGGAACGCCTCCACGCCCGTGGGCACCCCGCAATAAACCGTGAGGTGGCGAACCACTTCCGTGATCAGCTCCTTGTCGCAGCCGTTCCGCAGCGCGAGGCGCACATGTGTTTCGAATTCCGCGAAACGGTGCTGGGCCGCGACGATGCACATGGTCATGAGGCTCCGGTCCCGCCACTCGGCTCCCTCCCGCCCCCACAGGCTTCCGAAGCAATAGGTGGTGATGAGGGTCTGAAAATCTTGGGTCAGGGCATCTTCCGCGGCAAATGCCTGCCGCGTTCTCTCCTCGCCAAACAAGGTGTTTCGGACCGAGAGGCCGGTCGAGAAATCATCGCTCATGATATTCCCTTCTCATGTGGGTAGGTCATTCCGGCGCGCCCTAGGCGGACCGGCCCCTTTCCGGCTTGGCCATGGGCGCCGAGACAGCCACCGTCAGGGCCGCGCCGTTGTCCTGCTCGGTAGCCGATCGCCCGCGGGCGGAGCGGGCCTTGACGAGCTGGCTTATCGCCATGGCGCCGAGAGTGAACAGCAGCAGCAGAACCGCGGCGGCTGCGATGGTCGGGTCGATGTCGTCCTGGAGGCCCTCCCAGATGCGCTTGGGCAGCGTGGCGATGGCGCGGCTGGTGAGGAACAGGACGACGATCAGCTCGTCGAAGGAGTGGGCGAAGGCGAACAGCGCCCCGGAGAAAAGCCCAGCGGCGATATTGGGGAAGATCACGAGGCGCACCGCCTGCCCGGTGGAGGCGCCGAGGCTCCTGGCCGCTTGCTCCAGCTTCGGATCGACGGTGGCAAGGGCGGCGCTGACGGTAACCACCACATAGGGCAGGCCGACGATGGCATGGGCGATGATCACGCCGAGATAGGTGTCGTAAATGCCGAGCCAAGCCCACATCCGATACATGCCCACCGCCTGGACGATCGTGGGCACGATGAGCGGTGCCAGCATCAGGAGCCGCAGGGCGGTTGCGAGCCGGCCGCCGAGGCGCCAGCACGCGACCGCGCACAAGCCACCGAATGCCACCGCAAGGCACGTGGCGCACATCGCGATGATGAAGCTCTGAGCCGTCGAGGCCAGCCACACGGGGTCGCTGAAAAAGCTGATGTAATTCTTCAGGGAGAGCCCGTGCTTGGGCATCGACAGGAACGGCTGGTCGGTAAAGGAGACGGGCAGGATCACCGTCAGCGGTACCACCAGGAAAGCAAGCACCAGCCAGGCCAGGACCAGGAGCGAGACGCGTGGAAAGAGTGTTCTGATCATGGACATCAGCCGAACGCCTTCCTGAGGTCGACGAACCGCGACATCACGGCGAGCAGGATGAGGACCACGGCCACGAGCGTGGTCGCAAGCATCGTCGCATAGCCCCAGCGCAAGGTCTCCTCGAAGCCGACGCGGATATATTCGGCAATCATGACCACGCGGCCGCCTCCCAGCAGCGCCGGAATGATGAAGAAGCCGAGGGAATAGACGAACACCAGAACCGACGCCGCGAGAATGCCCGGCACCGACAGGGGCAGGTAGACCAGCCGGAACGCCTGGAAGCCGGAAGCGCCGAGGCCGCGCGCGGCGTCCATGAGCTTGGCATTGATGCCGCGCAGGTTGGAATAGAGGGCGAGGATCGCAACCGGCAGGCCATAATGCGCCATGCCGATCACCACGCCGACCTCGTTTCGCAACAGACGGAGCGGCTGGTGGATCAGCCCCACCGCCAGCAGCGCCTCGTTCAGCAGGCCTTCCGTGCGCAAAAGGACGACGAAAGCAAAGGCGCGCACCAGCACGCTGAATGAAAAGGTGGCGAGGATGCACAAGATCATCCCCATACGCTGACGCGGTCCGACGACCGTCATGGCATAGGCCACGACATAACCGAACACCACGGAGATCACCGTCGTGATGAGGCAGACGCGCAGTGTCGTCATCCAGATGCGCGCAATCAGCGGATTGGTGGCGATCTCCTGATAGTTCTCAAAACCGAGCCGCGGCTCGCTGACGCTCAGCCAGAGCACCTGAAGGAGCGGGATGGCGAAAAACACCCCCATCATCAGGATCGCGGGCAGGGCCAGGACCAGATAACGGGAGCGTTCGCTGCGGGAGAGCGCAGTGTCCGACATCAGTTTTCCCTCACGATCACAGCGTCGTCCGCCCCCCAGCCGATCCAAACCGAGGCATTCACCTCCGGCTTGGGCTCTGCGGGGTTTGGCGCCAGGCGCGCGGTCAGCAGGCCGAGATCGGGGCTTCTCACCTGCACGGAATAGGCGGAACCCTGATACTTGGCGTCGACGATCGTCCCCTCCAGGGCATTGGTGAGGTTTGGCCGCGCCCTGGAAACGGCGAGCTTCTCCGGCCGCAGGGCCAGCACCGGGGAATGGCTTCCGGCGACAGCGTGGGGCGAGCCCGACTGCACGATGGTGGCCTGCCCGACGGTGAGCTCGAAGCTGCCTTCGCGGGTGGCCGTCGTGCGCCCACGGATGAAGTTGCTGTCTCCCAAAAACCCCGCCACGAAGGCCGATGCTGGCCTGTCATAGAGATCGGCGGGCTTTCCCGCCTGCTCGATCCGGCCGCCGCGCAGGATGACGATCTCGTCCGACATGGACAGGGCCTCCTCCTGGTCGTGGGTCACGTTGACGAACGTCACGCCGAGGCGACGATGAAGGGAGCGCAGCTCCCATTGCAGTTCAGCGCGCAATTGGCGATCGAGAGCAGACATGGGCTCGTCGAGCAGCAGCAGGCTCGGCTCGAAGACCAGCGCCCGCGCAAGGGCGACGCGCTGCTGCTGGCCGCCGGACAGCTGAGAGGGGTAGCGGTTTCCAAGATGGTCAAGCTGGACCATGCTCAGGCTCGCTCGCACCCTCTCCAGGGCACTACCGCGCGAAACGCCCCGAACCCGCAAGGGGAACCAGACATTCTCCTCCACGGTCATGTTCGGAAAAAGCGCGTAGCCTTGAAACACCATGCCGAAGTTCCGCCGTTCAGGCGGTACGTCGGTAATGTCCCGGTCGTCCAAGAAGATCTGCCCCTTGGTTGGGGCCATGAAGCCCGCGATCGCCATGAGCAGGCTCGTCTTGCCGGAACCGGACGGCCCCAGCAGCGTGACGAACTGGCCGCGCGGAATATTCAGGGACACATCGTCCAATGCGACGTGCCGTCCATAATGCTTGCTAATGCCGTTCAGCCTGAGCGCATGCGACGCCCGCTCCTGCGGTGCCGAGGTACCGGCGATCGTCATCGTCCGTGGTTCCCTTGTTGCTTGCCATGGCCGCGCACGGGAGCGCTTGCCACGAATTCCGGCTCAGGACGACAGCGCGTCCAGCCACATCTCGCGGGCGAGGGTGTCATTCGACTTGTCGCCCTTCCCGCTCGGCGCGTTCCACCATTCTGGATTGAGCTCCGCTTGGACCGCGCGATGGTCCGCCTGGGTGGGGTCGAACTTCTTGAGATCGTCGGGCACCAGCGCCGCCGCGGCCGGATTGACCGGACCGTTGCCGATCAGCTTGAGCAACTCCACCTGGCGCTCGGGATCCTGGGCGAAGGCGATGAACCGCATCGCCATTTCGGGTCCGGCGGGATTGTTCTTGGGCACGGACCAGACGTCCACATTCATCAGGCCCTGGTTCCAGGTCCAGTCGAAGCGGCCGGACGATTCCTTGTAAAGCGCGCCGGCGCGCGAATGCCACAGGTTGCACATCGTCACCTCGCCGTTGCGCAGCACATCCTGGCTTTGCGCACTGGTGGTCCAGGCCACGAGGTGGGATTTCAGTTCCTTCACCTTGGCCATGGCAAGGTCAAGATCGATAGGATAGACGTCTTTGATGGAGCGGCCAGCGGCCATCATGCAGGCTTCGATCTGACCCTCCGGCGTTTTACGCATGGCCCGCTGGCCCGGGAAACGCTCCACGTCCCAGAAGTCCTTCCAGCTGTTTGGCTTGGCGTTCGGGAACTTGCTGGCGTCGAAGCACAGGACGCACGAATAGATGTAGAAGGCAACGCCGGCGTGGTAGGCCCAGCCGGGATAGACTTTATTGCGGTCCACGATGTCATAGTCGATGGGCTGAAGCAGACCCTCCCGATCTAGCACGAGTGCCTTGCTGGCATCGAAATCGAGCAGGTCCCAGATCACCTTTCCGGACTGAACCATCGCCCGCACCTTCGCCGGAAGAGGGCCGCTGCCGTCCTGCTCCAGCTTGATGCCGGTGGCGGCCTCATAGGGGGCGCCGAAAGCCTTGGCATAAGCGGGCCGGGAGATGCCGCCCCAGTTGACGATCATGAGCTGCTGGGTGGCCGCCGTCGCCGGACGAGACAGGCTCGCCATAGGCATCGCCGCCAGAAGCCCCAGTGCCCGCACAAAGGTTCTGCGGTCCATCAGGCCTCGTTGATATTGGTCCTCCACAAGCTCCAGGCAGTCGGCGCCATAAGATGTCTCGCGCGCATTCTCGATTTCCGGGTAAAGGTCCTTCTCATATAAAGTCTTGGATAAAGACATGTTCCCCTCCTGATCTGGCAGGTATGATGACGGCCCGCTTGAAATGCGGACCTAAATTCTGGAAGGTCGTTTTTTATTAAGGGAAAATTTCCGCTCGCATTTCACATAAGCAAAGCCACGGGCGGGCAGGTGGCGGCATGAGGGCGCGCCCCGCGCAGGCGACGGGACGCCGCGGAGCGATCGATGAATATCCGGTTTGTAATCACCTTCCTCGAGATCGTTGAGACCGGCAATTTCAGCCTGGCCGCCGAACGCCTCGGCATCACGCAAACCGCGGCGACGATGCGCATCAAGGCCATGGAGGAGGAGCTCGGCCGCCGGCTCTTCAACCGGCAGAAGGGCCGCGTCGAACTGACGGCGGCAGGCATCCAATTCCTCCGCCACGCGGAAGTCATGGTCACCACATGGCGCCGGGCTCTGCAGGAAGTGGGCCTTCCCCCGGGTGTGGATTCCATTCTCTCGCTGGGCGCGGAGGAATCGCTTTGGGACACACTGCTCCTCGATGTCCTCATCACTTTTCGCAAGATGCATCCAGAGGTGGCGGTCCGCTCCGAGGTGGCGAGCGCGCAATGGATCGGACGCGAAATCGCCGAGGGACTGCTGGATTTCGGCGTGGTCTACACGCCCGTCGTGCGACCGAACGTCAATGTTGAGGTACTCGGTACCCAGACGCTCATCCTGGTCTCCACCGTCCCGCGGTCGGTCATGACCTGGAGCCCCGATTACATTTACACTGACTGGGGCTCCGGCTTCCGGGAACTGCACAGTTCCACCTATCAGGACAAGATCACTCCCACGGTAACGGGCAATCTCGGGCCAAGGATGCTGCGCTATATGCTGGCTTTCGGCGGCTCCGGCTATTTCCCCTTCACTCTTGTTCGCTCTCTCATAGAGGACGGCACCCTGCACATCGTGCGGAATGCGCCGCGCTTCGTGCGGAACATCCACTGCCTGATCCAGGCGGGCGATGGGGGCGGGCATCTCGAGGAGATCCTGAGCCTGCTCCGGGCCGCCGTCGCGCGCTCGGAAGAGGCGCTCGCCCCCGAATAAGGACGCGAACGCTTCTTCCTTGTGTCGATGCGCCTCCACCCGACCTCCTCTCATCCGTGCGTGCTGAGAAAACGCCGGACCGGCTCGGCGATCCGGTCGCTCGCTTCGATGAGAATCGCGTGTTTCAATTCGTCCAGGATCACCAGTTCCGAATGGGGCAGAGCGTCGGCAATCAGTTTGTTGAGTCGCGGATTACAGCCCCCGTCATTTTCGCCGGTCAGCACCAAGGACGGGGTGTCGACCTCGTGGAGCCAGGGCCCCATCTCCGTCTCCGCATAGATGTGAAAGACATTGAGGAAGACGTCGGGATCGGTGTCGAGCACCTGTTGCTGGCGCGCTTCGACCTTGTCGGGATTGGCTGCCTTGAACGCATCGGTGAACCAGCGGTCCACCAGCGTTCCGAGTGATTGGGGGATGCCGTTCTCCTCCATCGCCGCGACCACACCTCGGACTTTTGCACTGTCCTCGCTGGTGCGGAAGGCGGCGGTGGACAGAAGCCCGAGGGTCTTCACCCGCTCGGGATAGGCGCGGGCATAGGCCGGGCCGATCATGCCCCCGAGAGAATGGCCAATCACATGCGCCTGCTCGATGCCGAGCTTGGCACGCAGGGCTTCAAGATCGGCCACCAGTTCACCGAGGCCAAACGGACCGGGGCCCTTCGGCGAATCGCCATGGCCCCGCAAGTCATAGGCGATGCAGGTGAAATCGTCTTTGAGATGCTCAGTGAGCGGACCCCAAACGGATCGGCGCGCGCCGATCCCATGCACCATGAAGAGCGGCGGCCCCTTCCCTTCGACCACATGAACGCAATCGACAGCCTCAGTCATGTCGGCGCCCCTAGGCCGTCGGTTTCGCGACGCGTGGCGCAGGCGCCGCGGACTTATCCGAGATGAGCGTTCCGGCTACCGCCCAATCGCTGGACTCCACTTCCTGGAAGACCACATGGACGCTCTCCGGCTTGCCGCCGCAGATTTCCACGAAGCTGCTGGTTACCGCTTGGGCAAAGGCGCGCTTCTGCTGGAGCGTGCGGCCGGGGAACATTTCGACACGTATCATTGGCATGTTGGGATCCTCATTGCACCGCAAGGTCGGGGGTCGCGCTGCGCACGGGGGACGGCGCCTTCTTAGGAACGAAGTGCGGCATCACCTCTTCCGAGAAGCGCTGCATCATTTCCAAAGTCTCGCCATGGGACTGGCCGTACCCGCACGGACAATAGACCTCATCGATCCCCGCCTCGGCATAGACGGCGAGCCGATCGATCATCTCGGAAGGCGGACAAACCATCAGGTTCTGGGAGAGTTCTTCCAAGGTCTGCTCGCGGGGCAGCGCCCGGATCATGCCCCGATCCACCAAGCCCGGACCGCGGATGTTGAAGAAGCGCTTGTAATATTCGCTGGCCATCTCGATCTTCTGCCGGGCGTCCGCCGCGTTGCGAGCGGCGTAAAGGCCGCGTTGTAGGGAGAGACGGGCATGACGCGCCTTCTCCCCTCCCGCCGCCTTGCCCCGCTTGAAGGCGTCCACCTGCTGGAGCAGCACATCGTGGCTGCCGCTGAGCGGCGTGGTCTGGATGTGATAGCCGCGCCGGGCGGAATCGAAGATGGACTCGGGGGCCATGGCGGCCACCATCAGCGGCACCTTGCCCTGGGGGCGAGGCATGATGGTGATGGGGTCAAACTTATAATAGGCGCCGTCCCAGGAGACGTCCGGCTGGCTCAGCAACGCTTCCAGCACCTGGATGGATTCAACGAATTTCTCCCGAGTCTTCCCGATGGGCGTACCGAGCCGCGAGACCTCGTAATCGAAGGCACCGCGTCCGACCCCCGCCACGAGACGTTCATCACACAGCATGTGCGCCTGCACGATCTCGCCGGCCAAGATCCGCATGTCCCGCACGGGCAGGATCATGATCGAGGTGATGAGGTCGATATGCGAGGTCATTCCTGCGATCTTCACCGCCATTTGAAGCGGCGAAGGCACCATCAGAATATTGATCAGATGATGCTCGGGGATGGCCACGCCACGGAAGCCGAGCTTCTCGGCCGCAACAGCCTGCTCCACCATGTCGGCATACACGCGTTTGCCCCCATAGGCGGCATCCGGCATGTAGCTTGAAAGAAAATACACGAACTCCATTTCTCTGATCCTTGCGGTCTAATTGGATTCGCCGGGGACGTCGCTGGCCTCCGGTCGCCAGGGGCCGGGGGGACCGGCGAGAGAGGCGATCCGGCCGCCGTCGCGCGTGTCCCAATAGATGCCGAAGTGCGCATCGTTCCGTTCGCGGAAGAACCGTTGCAGAACGCTGGCGCGGGAGCGGCCGGCAATGTTCCGCCAGGGCGTGTCGGCCTGCGCGGCGAGGACGAGCCGTGACCCATCCGGCAGGTCGAGCCGCTCCGGGACGCTTTCGCACGTGCCGCGGAACACCATCTCGGTATGCGGCGCGCCATCGTCCTGAAACACCGAATAAAGCGCTGAGATCTCCGCCGAGAGGCCGAGACGCTCCAGCATGCGGGGTAAAGCTTGGCGATGGTCCTCGCCGTGCCGGAGTGCAGCGCTGGGAAAAGCGAGGCGGGCCTCTCCAGGGCGGTGGAGAAGGAGGACGCGGCCGAGGCAGTCGATCAGCCCGGAAACCAGGAGGGCCTCGCCGCCGCTCCGCTCCAGGGCCGCGAGGTCAGCCGTCACCGCGCTGTAGCCGCTCCGAAAATAGCCGAGCGGCTGGCCCTCGTTCATGGCGAAGCCGAGAACCCGACCGACCACGATCACGTGGTCGCCGGCTTCGATCACGCTCTCGCGTGCACACTCCATGACGCTGAGCGCACGCTCCATCAGCGGCGGCCCGCCGGGCCGGCACCAAGTAGATGCCGCTTCGAATTTCTTGCCTTCGCGTCCGGCGAAGGCGGCCGATACGTCCCTCTGTGCGTCGGACAGGATGCTGATGCCGAAGCGTGCCGCGCGACACAATGCATCGTAGGAGCGGCTCGATTTCGCGACGCAGACCAGCACCAGCGGTGGGTCGAGAGAGACAGAGGTAAAGGAGTTCGCGGTAAAGCCTACTGGCGTTCCCGTCTCGTCAAGCGCGGTGACAATTGTGACGCCAGTCAAGAAGGTGCCGAACAGCTTGCGCAGATCTCGTCCCTCAACGTCGCGTGCGTCGCTCCACCACCTCTCATCCATCGGTGGAGAGGCCTGAGCGCACGATGCAGAGGAAACTTGCGATCCCATCGATAGGCACCCTCCGAAAAATCTTCGGAAGGATGGCGCGACCCGCTTGCATCAGGAAAGCAAAAAATTGTGCCTTTTTTTGAAAGAAATTTTGATAAATCCCGCCGCCAGGAGTGGCGCGATCAACCGGTCAGCTGGCATCGCAAGCCGACGGATAGCCGATCCCCGATCGTTCGATCGCTAGCCCTTCCTGGTTGGCGTCCGCCACGCCCGGCAGATGGAAGGATGCGGGCCCGCGGGGGCCAATGAGAGGTCAGGCGGAGCGGGGCGCCTGGCTTTCGATACGCATGAAAAATTGCGTGCGCGGAATAAAGATACGTTGAAACGAACCGTTATTTGCGGGATTCGCCGAACTGAATATTTCAACCACCATGCCGACTGTCTTCGCCGAAACGCCGATTTTGGAACAGATATGGCTCGGCAACTGCTCTATGCGAATATCATAGGTCATGCGCTGGACGCTCAGGTTGAGCTCGCGCCTTAAATTGATGCCTTCAAGAGGGGTCGATTTGCCCTTGCGCGCCTGGTCATAGACACGGGCATCAATGATAAATTGGCTGTACACTAAAAATTCGTGTCCAATGTCCACGACGCGGTCAATCTGCACCATTTCACCTTCGACCCACTGGAGATGCGTGCTCCAGGAGCCTCGGCTGCTGTGCCGGTGCACGCGATCGACCTGTGGAAAGACCGGAAAGAAGTTCTCGCGCCGTTCGTCGCTGAACAGAAAGTGCCAGACCGTATCCACCGGGCGCGGCTCCCGATTGACAAAGCTACCCGCGCGCCCCTGGCGACGATCCACCACCCCATCCTGGACCAGTTCGCGATACGCCTTTTGCACCGTGCCGAGGCTGAGTCCTGTCGCAAGGGCCAGGTCTTTTTCCGCCGGCAGGCGATCGCCAAGAGCCCAGAAGCCCTCGCGAATCCCGGCCAGCACGGCATCGCGGAGCTGAAGATATTTCGGCGCATGGCCCGGATGCTTTGGCGCAAAGCGGCGCCAGAAAGCGCTGCCCGCTTCCGACGCCGGAGCCTTGGTGACGGTATCTGCCTTGTCGGGTTTCGAGCGAACAGCCCGAGGCTTCATCATGGGAGATCCGAACGCAATAAGGGGGTGGTGTGTTACTGACATTCCAGCTGTTGAGCAAGACGTACGGCGCGGCGCGCGCCGTACGTCACAAGCCTTCAGTCGCCGGGCAGGTCATGCACATTGCTGAAGAATACCTCCTTCCAAGAGGCAGGGAGATTCTTCAGCAAACCTGTCTTGTGCATGTACTCGGCAAACATCATGACTTTGTGCGGCGTGGGCGAGAAACTCATCATGTCGGGATTATTGAGGATCGCAACCACTTCTGAAACGCTAAGCTTTGAAGTGTCGAATTTCTTGAAGGTCTCCGCGGCTGCCACCTTGTCGGCGGCGATCAGCGCCATCGCCTCCTTCAGTGCAGAAAAGGTTGCGTCGTAGAGTTTGGGATTTTCGGTCCGCCACTTTTCGTTCGCGTATGCCGTGATCAATGTATTGGGGCCGTTCGTCACCTCATAGGAGCTCAAGATCGTGCGCACGTTCGGATTGGCGAGCTCCATCTGAATGAACGGCACGGTGGTGACGTGCGTCTTTGCACCCGCGCCGCCCGAAAGCAGCGCGGCGACACCGTCGGGATGGGACATGGTGATCGCCAGCGTGTCGAACTTGTTGCGCTGATCGAAGCCATACGCCTGGGCGGTGGCCATCTCGAGGATCAGCGCATGCTGCGTTCCCTTGCCCGATGCCATGGCGATCCGGTCGGTGGGTTTGAAGTCCTTGATGGACTTGATCGCGGGATCGATCGTATTGAAATAGATGGGTGAATCGCAAATCGCCATCATGCCCTTCACGGGCGCGAACTTCACCGTCTTGTCCCACAGATTCAGCATCACAGACGTGCCGGCCATGGCGATATCCGCATTGCCGGAGATCAGCGCATCGGTGATCGCCGGACCGCTGGTCAGCTGAGTGTAGATGACCTTGACGCCGGGCAGCCCGAGGGCTTCGGCATGCTTTTCAATCAGGCGATTTTCGGCGGCGACGATCATCGGCAGGTAGCACAGCCCGAGACCGCTGACGACCCGCACCTCTGCGGCCTCGGCCGGTCGGGTGAGGTGCGGGCTGAGGCCGGCGGCAAGAAGGATGGCCAATGCGGCCATCCGAGCAAGTGGTTTCATCTTGTTCCCCTGTTGCCTGGAAGGTTCCGCGCCGGTTCGGCGTCTCGTTTATTCAATCAGAGCAGGCGGTCGTTCTCCGGCCCCTTCAGCGGAATTTCCATCAAATCTTCGCCGAAGAAGATGTTGCCGCGATAGACGCCCGAGATATCGGCGACCACCCGCTCGCGCAGGCCCGGCCGGTCAAACTGCTCGGTAATGTGGGTGAGCACCAGGTTCTTCACCCCGGCTGCGTGCGCCAACTCCGCCAGCTCCATATGCCCCATGCAGCTGTGGGAGAAATCCGGGCTGTAGTTGGTCCCCGAAAGATAATGGCACATGTGCACGAGCACATCGCAATCCTTGGCAAGCATGTGCATGCTCTCTGCCGGGCCGCTGTCTCCGGAATACACGAAGATGCCCTCGGGTGTCGTGAGCCGGAATCCAAGAGTGACGAGGAAGGGCTGGAAGTGATTGACCTGGGTCGTTTCCAGCGTCCACCCCTCGCCTTGGATGATATCGCCCGGCGAAAGGACCGTGACCTGGGGCGCAGGCCGGGGACGTGGCAAGGTTCCACCGCGTGCCTGGAACAGGTCGAGGCTCGACCCATGGGAGGTTCGTGCCACCAGATCCGCGTTGTAGACGCCCTCGGCGCCGAACAATCGCTCCGTGATCTCCGCGATTGGAGCGGGTCCGTAGACCTTCAGCTCGGGAATGCGATCGGCGCCCTGGTCCCAGCGGGTCAGCAGCAGGCGACCATAGTCCCCGCAATGATCATAATGCAGATGGGAGAAGAAGAGATGGGTCACCTTGGTCGCGGGAACACCAAGCTCCAGCAGGCGATGATGGGCGCCGAAGCCGTGGTCCATGACGATTACGTCGTTGCCGGTTTCGATCAAGTATCCGGAAGACATCCGGCGCAGGGAAGGCGTAGGCGTGCCTGTACCGAGAAGGCGAATACGCATGGGACTGCTCTTTTCCTTAGTTTCTGTGTGTGGGTGAGATCAGCCGGCCCGGCTCATGCCCCAGCGGCGGATGGTGCGTGCCTCGATGGTGCGGAAGATCAACCCCTCGACCAGAAGCCCAATGATGATGACGCAGGTGAGCCCCGCGAAGACCTGATCGGTTTCCAGCTGGTTTCGCTTCTCGAACAGAAACCAGCCGAGCCCGCCGGTGCGCGACGAAACACCGAACACGAGCTCCGCCGCGATCAGGGTCCGCCACGCGAAAGCCCAGCCGATCTTGAGTCCGGAGAGGATGGAGGGAAAAGCGGCGGGGATCAGGATCAAGGCGACGTAGCGCACGCCGCGCAGACCATAGTTTTGGCCTGCCAACCTCTGGGTTTCAGACACGCCCAGGAATCCCGTCAGCGTATTGAGAGCCACCGCCCAGAGCACCGAGTGCACGATGACGAAGACGAGACTCGGCACACCGAGCCCGAACCACAACAGCGCCAGCGGCAGAAGCGCGATCGCCGGCAGCGGGTTGAACATGGCGGTGAGGGTCGCCAGAAGATCGGCGCCGAGCCGCGAGGAGACGGCGAAGGTCGTCAGCATGGCCGCCAGGGCGATTCCGACCGCGTAGCCGGTCATCAGCACCTGAAGCGTCGCGCCGATCCGCTGGAGCAGGACGCCGTGGACGAGGCCGTCCCACAACGCCCGCAGCGTGTCGGTCAGGGTCGGAAACATCAACGGGTTGGAGAGCCAAATGGCGTAAAGCTGCCACGCCACCATCAGCGCGACGACGATTGCCCCGCGGCGGACACCCTCCATGTTTGCGAGGTGTTCCCAGAGCGAAAGTGGGCGCTCGATCGCGCCGGCATCACGCGCGCGCGGCGCGGTGCGCACGAATTCGGGGCGGATCGGGGGAGATAGCCGGGCGGCCGGCGCAGGGGACAGTTCAGCCATTGTGACCCTCGGCGAAAAGCATGGTGTTGATCTTCTGGGCCAGGGCCACGAAATCGCTCCCGCCGAGATGGGTGTGATCGAACTGGTGGGAGTTCAACTCCGCCTTGACCTCGCCGGGGTGCGGGGTGAGCACGAGGATCCGCGAGCCGACCACGATCGCCTCTTCGATGGAGTGGGTGACGAACAGCACGGTGAAGCGGATCTCGTCCCACAGCTGCAGCAGTTCGTCCTGCATCTGGCGGCGCGTGAGGGCGTCTAGGGCCGCGAAGGGCTCATCCATCAGAAGAATGGCGGGTTCCATGGCCATGGCGCGGGCAATGGCGACGCGCTGCTTCATGCCGCCGGAGAGCATGTGGGGATAAGCGTCCGCAAATTTGCTGAGCTTGACTTTGGCGATGCTGGCCAAGGCCCGCTCGCGCGCCGCGGCGCGGGGAAAGCGGCGGCTCACCAGGATCGGAAACATTACGTTTTCCAGGACGGTCTTCCAGGGCATCAGCTGGTCGAAGTCCTGGAACACCATCATGCGGTCTGGACCGGCTCCCGTAATCATCTCGCCGTTCAACCGCATGAAGCCTGCCACCGGCTCAAGGAACCCGGCAACACCTTTCAGCAGGCTTGATTTGCCACAGCCGGAAGGCCCCAGCAGCACGAAGCGGTCTGCTGGGTAGACTTCAAAACTGACATCGCGGGTCGCCGTAACGAGCAGATCGCGCGTCTTGTACTGGAGCGTTACTCCGGACACCTCCAGCAGCGGTTTCGGTTTGGGGGACGAATACACTTGCTCTTCGGGATGCTTGGCAACCGCGTTCATCTACCGCCTCAATTGTTCCGGCTCTGGCTTCGCCTTCACGACGCCCGAGGAGGCAGCCGCGCGGCTGAATGGTTCAGTTTTTAATATGTAGCGCAAATATGAACGCTACATAGTTTAAGTGTCAAGCGGGATATCGCGACCTGTCCGAGCTGCCCATCCCGAAGGCGGGGATGCACGAGCGACCGTTTCGCCGTTCGGCGAAAGCTCGCGCGTCGCCATTGCTCTTTCGGAACCAACCGTCCGGCGACACGGTTGGATGAGCGACGCCGATCCCGAGGGACATCGCCGATGCGCCGAGCAAACCTGATATTTTCGTCGCCGGGCGACCGGCCATGACGGTACGTCGCGGCGTGCCGTGCATCGGCGTCTCGGGTTGGACCTATGCGCCCTGGCGCGGCAACTTCTATCCGGAAGGTCTCGCGCGGAAGCGCGAACTGGCCTTTGCGGCTCAACAATTTCCCGCGCTCGAGATCAACGGAACCTTCTACGGCCTCCAGCGGCCGGACGTGTTCGCCCGCTGGGCCGACGAGACGCCGGACGGATTCCTGTTCGCGGTCAAGGGTTCGAGGTTCATCACCCATACCAAGCGGCTGCGCGAGATCGAGACGCCGCTGGCCAATTTCCTCGCCTCGGGATTGCTGCGGCTCGGCCCGAAACTTGGTCCGCTGCTGTGGCAATTTCCGCCGAGCTTTCGCTTTGATCCCGGACTGATCCGCGATTTCCTCACTCTTCTGCCGAAGGATACACACGCCGCTGCCCGCCTCGCCGAGCGGCACGATTTCCGGCTCGACGGACGCGACGCGACGGAGACCGACGCCACGCGGCCGATGCGCCATGCCATGGAGATCCGCCACGAGAGTTTTCGTGATGCGGGTTTCATCGATCTGCTGCGCGAGCACGGCGTCGCACTGGTCTGTGCCGACACTGTGGAGTGGCCACGGCTGATGGATCTGACCGCGGACTTCGCCTATTGCCGCCTGCACGGCTCGAGCGAACTGTATCGCTCGCGCTATGAACCGGCAGCGCTGGATCTGTGGGCGAAGCGCGTGAAGGCCTGGACCGAGGGGCGGGCGATGAGCGATGGCGACTTCGCTGGCGTGCCCGAGACCCACCCGAAGCCGCGCGACGCATTCGTGTTTTTCGACAATACGGACAAGCTTCACGCGCCCGAGGATGCAGCCCAGCTGATGAAACGGCTCCACGTCCATTGGCGCCCCGAAGCGAGGGCGGCATGACCGCAGGCGACGCGCAACATCGCCCGGTCGAGCCCACCAGCTTCGCCACGCTGGACGCACTCAATGCGGCATTGGCGGCGGAGCCGCCGCTCGTGCCGGGCGGAACCCATTCGGTTCCGGGCGAAGGGCCGGTAGGAGCTGCCATCGCATTCGTGGGCGAGCAGCCGGGCGACGAGGAAGACCGGCAGGGTCGCCCCTTTGTCGGCCCCGCCGGTCGGCTGCTCGACCGGGCGATGGCGGAGGCCGGCATTTCCCGCGACCGCGTCTACGTCACGAATGCCGTGAAGCAGTTCAAGTTTATCCAACGCGGCAAGCGGCGCATCCATCAGACGCCGACCGCAGGCGAGGTGTCGCGTGCGCGTTGGTGGCTCCATCAGGAACTGGATCTCGTCCATCCGCGGGTGGTGGTCGCCCTCGGGGCCACGGCGGGGCTGGCTTTGGCCGGTCGGAAAGTCGCGGTCACGCGCGAGCGCGGTCCGCTCCTCTTCGATAACCGGCGCGGCTATCTCACGGTTCATCCGTCCTATCTGCTGCGCCTGCCGGATGAGCCGGCCAGGCAAGCGGCCTACGCAGCCTTCCTGACCGATCTCAACGCCATTCGGGAGATGGCGGCCTGACCCTCGATCTCGCCCATACCCGCAGGAAGATTGCGAGACAGTCGCGTTTCACCGGCTTTTCGCGGTGACGGTGGGAAGAAACATCGATCGCTTGTCGCGCACCACCTCTGAGATGAATTTCATGATGACCTTGATGCGGGGGACATTGTGCATGTCGGAATGGCACAGGATCCAATAAGTCCGCATGATCCGCACCGTATCCGGCAGAACGCGCTTCAGACTCGGTTCTCGGTCGGCCATGAAGCAGGGCAATATGCAGAGCCCGGCCCCGCCGAGGGTGGCGGACATCTGCGTGATCACGTTCGAGATCTTTACCGAAGGGTCGATGCCCGGAAAGGTCGAGGAGAAATAATCCAGCTCCGGAGCGAACAGCAGATCGTCGATATAGCCGACGAAACGATGATGGATCAGATCCGCTCGATCCTTCGGCGCGCCGTGGGCCTCGATATAAGCGGTGCATCCATAGAGGCCGAGTTCGTAGTCCGTGAGCTTCTGGGCATGCAGGCGGCCGCTCGGCGGACGGGACAAGGCAATGGCCACGTCCGCCTCCCGCCGCGACAGGCTGAACGCGCGCGGCATCGCCACGAGTTCGATCATGAGGCCCGGGTAGCTTCGCGACAATTCGCCGATGCGCCCCCCCAGGCAATAGGTGCCGAAGGCCTCGGGCGCCCCGACCCGCACCACGCCGGTCAGCGCGATGCGCGGGTCAGCATGGTTGGAAAGGATGCCCACGGCAGTGGCTTCAATGGCTTCCGCACGCACCACCAGCGCTTCCCCATCCGCCGTGAGGCTGTAGCCGGTGGGGCGTCGGTCGAACAGCTTCATCGCCAGCGCCGCCTCCAGCCGCGTGATGCGGCGGCTGAGGGTCGTGTGCTCGATTGACATGGAGCGGGCCGCTTCCGTCAGCCGCCCGGTGCGGGCGATCGCCAGAAAAGCTTGCAGATCGTCCCAGTTGAAGCTGGAGGCCATGTGTCAATCCCATCGCACCGGTTGTGCGAAATTTAACATAGATCACCCGCCCGCCTTGTTCCTTAATCCACACGCGCTCATCCCATCGATTTTTCCCGATGCAATCGGATTGATGGAGGCGGGGCAAAAGTTCGGCGTCAGACCGATCGTCATGTTGGGAGGTTAAGCCAATGGTACGGCGTAATTTTTTACGCATCGGCATGGTTTTGCCCATGCTCTGGGCTACGGGCGCATGGAGCGCTGAAAAGACTGTCTCCATTGGGGTGATCAACGACCAGTCCGGGATTTATTCAGATATGGGCGGCCCTGGTTCTGTGGTCGCCGCGCAGCTCGCGATCAAGGATTCCGGCCTTGAAGCCAAAGGCTGGACGGTGAAGCTGGTGAATGCCGACCACCAGAACAAGGCCGACATCGCCTCGTCCATCGTGCGCAAATGGTTCGATACCGACGGCGTCGATGTGGTCGCGGACGTGACCAATTCCGCCGCGGCGCTTGCCGTCAACCAGATCGTCAAGGACAAGAACAAGGTCATGCTGGCATCGGGCCCGGCCGTATCCGATCTCACCGGGTCGGCCTGCACGCCCAATACGGTCCATTGGACGCACGATACCTGGGCATTCGCCAATGGCATCGGCAAGGCCGTCGTGGATACGGGGGGCAAGACCTGGTTCTTCCTCACCTCGGATTTCGCCTTCGGCTACGCGCTTGAGCGCGACACCGAAAAAATGGTGCTGGCGAACGGCGGCAAGGTCCTCGGCAAGGTCCGCCATCCCAACGGGACGGCGGATTTCTCCTCTTACCTGCTCCAGGCGCAGGCCTCGAATGCGGACGTCATCGCGCTGGCGAATTCCGGCGACGACACCGTCAACAGCATCAAGCAGGCGGCTGAATTCGGCATCACCGGCTCGCGTCAGCGGCTGGCGGGGCTTCTGATCTACGTCACGGACGTCCATTCGCTGGGACTGAAGCTGGCACAGGGCCTCGTCTCGCCGTTTTATTGGGACATGAACGATGGCACGCGGGCGTTCTCGGAGCGGTTCGCAGCTTTGCGAAAGGGCGCCAAGCCTTCCATGGTCCAGGCCGGCGTCTATGCCTCGGTCCTGCATTATCTGAAGGCAGTGGATGCGCTCGGCAGCGCCGAGGACGGCGCCAAGGTGGTCGCGAAGATGAAGGAAATGCCCACCGACGATCCTTTGTTCGGCAAGGGCTATATTCGCGCAGACGGCCGCAAGATGCACCCGATGTATCTGTTCGAGGTCAAGAAGCCGTCCGAGTCCAAATATCCGTGGGACTACTACACCTATAAGGCCGAAATCCCCGCCGAGGTGGCGTTCCGCCCGTTGAGTGCCGGCGGCTGCCCGCTCGTCACGAAGGCCGCGAACTGATCCGGCCCGCACATTCTTCTCACACAAGGCAGGTTATCAATGGCGAAGGTTGGCTTTCTCGGGTTGGGGCGCATGGGCTTTCCCATGGCCCGCAATCTCGCGGGCGCGGGGCATGACGTTCACGTCTACGACCCCAGCGAAGAAGTTGGCCGCAAGGCTGCGGAGGCCGGCTTGAAGACGGCTTCACGCGTCGACACGGCGGTGGAAGGGGCGGATTTCGTGATCTCCATGGTGCCGACGGGGCGCCATGTGCTCGAAATCTTCCTGGGCGACGACGGCGTGCTCGCGAAGATGGCGAAGGGCAGCATGGCCATCGATTCTTCCACCATCGATACCGCGGATGCGCGCCGTCTTCATGCGGCGGGGCGCGAACGTGGCATCGCGGTGCTCGATGCCCCCGTGTCCGGCGGGGTCATGGGTGCGGAAGCGGGCACGCTGACTTTCATGGTCGGTGGCAGCGCGGAGGATCTGGAACAGGCCCGTCCCGTGCTCGAAGCCATGGGGCGCCGCATCTTCCATGCCGGTGAACCGGGGGTGGGACAGGCTGCCAAGCTCTGCAACAATTTGCTCGCGGGCATTTCCATGATCGCCGTGTCCGAGGCGTTCGCGCTGGCGCGGCACCTCGGGCTCGATGCGCGCAAGATGCAGGAAATCTCGGCGGTTTCCACCGGCGGGTGCTTCTCGCTGACCAATTACCCGCCGGTGCCCGGCCTCGTGCCGAACGTGCCGTCCAGCCGGGAATATCGCAACGGCTTCGCCTCCCAGCTGATGCTGAAGGACCTCAAGCTGGCCCAGCAGGCCGCGATCCAGTCCGGCACGGCGCTTCCGTTGGGCGGCCTCGCTGCGGCGCTCTACGGGGTGTTCTGCCAGGCGGGCCATAGCGAGCTCGATTACTCCGCCATCATCAAGCTGATCGAGGGCGATGGTGTGCGGACGTCAGACGCGTGAGCCGATGATTCCGAAAGAGAAGACATCATGAATACTTTACATAATCCCACCTCCCCGGCCGCGATACCGTTCCAGGCCCGTTCGATGCTGATCGGGGGCACCTGGCAGGCGGCGGCTTCCGGGGAAACGATCACGGTTGAAAATCCCGCGCGCCGCTCGCCCATTGGCGAGGTCCCGCGTGCGCGGGCGGTGGATGTGGACCGGGCCGTCCAGGCGGCGGCCGCCGCATTCCCCGGCTGGGCGCGGATCCCGGCACGCGAGCGCGGCCGCTTGCTCGCGCGTATCGGGGAAGCCCTGGAGGCGCGGCTCGAGGAGCTCGCCCGCACCATCTCCGCGGAAACCGGCAACGCCCTGCGCACGCAGGCGCGCGGCGAGGCGCGGATGGTGGCGGACGCGTTCCGCTATTTCGGCGGCCTCGCGGGCGAACTGAAGGGGCTCACCATTCCCCTCGGCGAAGGCGTGCTGAGCTACACCCGCCGCGAGCCCATCGGCGTCACGGGCGCCATCGTGCCCTGGAACGCGCCGGCCCAGCTCGCGGCGCTGAAGATCGCCCCGGCGATCTGCGCCGGCAACACCATCGTGCTGAAGGCGGCGGAGGATGCGCCGCTCGCAGTGCTGCTGATCGCCGAAATCTGCCAGCAGCACCTGCCGCCGGGCGTGGTCAATGTGGTCACCGGCTATGGCGAGGAATGCGGCGCCCCCCTCGCCGGCCATCCGCTGGTGCGCAAGGTCAGCTTCACAGGCTCCACCGGGGTTGGAAAGGCAATCATGCGCGCGGCATCGGATCGCCTTGCGCCAGTATCGCTCGAACTCGGCGGCAAGAGTCCGTCCGTGGTCTATGAGGATGCCGACGAGGATTGGGTGGTGGATGGCATCATCGCCTCCATGCGCTTCACCCGGCAAAGCCAGTCCTGCACAGCGGGCTCGCGCCTGTTTCTCCATGCCGACATCTTCGAGTCGTTCCTCGAAAAGCTGGTGGCCCGCACCTCCGCGCTCAAGATCGGCGATCCGCTGGACGAGGCGACCGACATCGGCGCCATCATCAACGAACGCCAGTTCCAGAAGATCTGCGGCTATGTGGAGGAGGGGCTCGGCCGCTCCGAGGCGCGGCTCGTGATGGGTGGCTTGCCGCCGCGCGAGGGTCCTCTGTCGGAGGGCTATTTCGCTCTGCCGACGATCTTCGCGGACACCTCCAACGAATGGCGGCTGGCACGGGAGGAGATCTTCGGGCCGGTGCTGGTGGCGATCCCCTGGCGCGACGAGGCCGAGGTGATCCGCATGGCGAACGACAGCCATTACGGCCTTGCGGCTTATGTCTGGACCCGCGACATCGGCCGCGCACTGCGCACCGCCCATGCCATCGAGGCGGGATGGGTGCAGGTGAACCAGGGCGGAGGCCAGGCGCTCGGGCAATCCTATGGCGGCGTCAAGGAAAGCGGCATCGGCCGCGAAATGTCCCTGGAAGGCATGCTCGACAGCTTCACTGAGACCAAGAGCGTCAACGTGAGCCTCACCATCCCGCCACCCACGCCGCGCGCCTGACACGGGCCGCCGCGGATTTTTTGCTCGGAATACAAAGACAAAGGCCAAGCCGATGAATCTTTACGCCAAATTGCTCGAACGCCAAGATGCCGGGCGCCCCGTGACGGTGGGCCTGATCGGCGCTGGAAAGTTCGGAACCATGTTCCTCGCCCAGGCCCGCACCACGCCGGGCATGCATGTGGTCGCGGTGGCGGATCTGAATGTCTCCCGTGCCAACGCGCAGCTCAAGCTCTCCTGCTGGCCGCAGGAGCAATATGCCGCCACCTCGTTCGCCGATGCCGCCCGCAACGGCAGCACCTACCTCACCGATGACGCCGACGCCCTGGTCCAGGCGCCCGAGATCGAGGTGGTGATCGAAGCGACCGGCGACCCCAAGACCGGCGTACGTCTCGCCCTCGCCTCCATTGCGGCGGGAAAGCACATCGTCATGGTGAATGTGGAGGCGGATGTGCTCGTGGGCCCGCTTCTCGCCCGTAAGGCGCGGCAGGCCGGCGTCGTCTATTCTTTGGCCTGGGGCGATCAGCCCGCCGTCGTGTGCGAGCATGTGGACTGGGCGCGGGCGAGCGGCTTCAAGGTGGTCGCGGCCGGCAAGGGCACGCGCTACCTGCCGCATTTCCACCAGTCCACACCGGAGACCATCTACGACATCCTGGAAGGCTTCATCGACGTTTCGGATCGCTCCACGATCAACCCGAAGATGTTCAACAGCTTCTTGGATGGCACCAAGTCCGGCATCGAGATGACTGCCATCTGCAACGCCACCGGCCTGCATGCACAGACCAACGGCCTGTCCTTCCCGCCCGCCTCGCGCTTCGAGATTTCCAACGTCTGCCGGCCCCGCAGCGATGGCGGCAGCCTGGAGAAAGCCGGCGTCACCGAATGCGTCTCCTCGGTGCGGCGCGACGGCTCGCCGATCCCGCATGAATTGAGCCACGGCACGTTCGTGGTGTTCGAGGCGGCGGAGGACAATGCCTACAGCCGCGAATGCCTGCGGGAATATCATGCCCTGCCCGACAGCACGGGACGCTATGCGACCCTGTACCGGCCGATCCATCTGAACGGCATGGAGCTTGGCATTTCGGCGGCGTCGGCAGCATTGCGCAATGAGCCGACCGGGGTGCCGATCTGCTTCAATGCGGACGTGTCTGCCACCGCCAAGCGCGCGCTGCGGGCGGGGGAAGTGCTGGATGGCGAGGGCGGCTTCTGCGTGTGGGGCAAGCAGGTGCCCGCCGAAATTTCCCTGCGCGAAGGCTATCTGCCGCTCGGCCTCGCGCAGCATGTCAGCCTGATCCGCGATGTGCCGGAAGGCGCCTGCGTCACCTGGGACGACGTGGCAATCGATGTCGCCGACCCGGTGGTCCGGCTGCGCCGCGAGATGGAGCGGGAATTCGGGCCGGATGCGCGCGCGGTCCAGGCTGCGCAATAAACGCACGCGAGGGGGCTCCCCGGAGCAGCCCTCGCTCCACTTACAGCATACGGGGGCTGCTGCCGTGAACGCTCACGCTCCCGTATCGATGGGGTGATTTTGCGTGCGCTCTTTGCCGAGCACATTGGCCGTTACCTTCTTCGGCCAGTCTTGTCCGCCGCATGTTGAAACAAACGGCGATAGAGAGTCGATCTCATGTCATGAGCGGATCGATTTTCGCCGCTTACCATCGGAAATATCTGCCTTTTCGGGGAGGTGAAAAGGCGAATTCTCGGCTTTGCTGGCAGCACGCACCAATTCCATGGTCTTGGTGAAATGCTGTTTCAAGAGAAGCGCCGCCGCGTCGGCATCCCGGGCGAACACCGCCTCGGCGATGTTGGCGTGCTCGGTAAAGGGATCGCGTGTGAAGAGGCCCGCCGGGCGCGCGAGGCGGCGGTAGCGCTCGCTCTGCTCGTGCAGGGAGTCGCGGAAGCGCAGCAGCCACACCATCCCACACGCCTGGGTCAGGGTGCGGTGGAACCGGTCGTGCAGGGTGTTCCAGCCCTCGTTATGCTGGCTCGCATCCGAGGGGTTCATATAGGGCGCGTGGCGCAGATCGTCCCAGGCTCGGCGCACGTCCGCGATCCAGGCTTCGCCCCCCTCTTCCATGGAACGGCGCAGGGCGAGGACCTCGATTTCGATCCGGGTGCGGGTCAGGTCCTCGAGGTCGAACTCCGATATGGGGCTCACACGGAACCCGCGCTGATCCTCAGCCACCACCAGGCCATCCGCCACGAGGCGGGAGAGCGCCTCGCGCACCGCCGCGAGGCTCACGTCGAACGCCTGAGCGAGGGCGGAGATGGGAAGCTTCTCTCCGGGCTTCAGCCGGCAGGTGAGGATATCCGTCCGCAGCCGGTCGAAAATCGCCGACGTCAGCGAGCGCGGCCGCCGCCCCTCAAAAAGATCCTGTTCGGCATAAACGTCCGTATCGGAGGGGGCGTTTGATATCATGGCGTACCCTGATGCGAACGAAAGGTCGCGTTCATGAATAATGCAACCTTTGGCCGCTGTCGGCGTCAAACAGATGCACCAGATCGATATCCGGTTGCACTTGGATCATCTGGCCCGGTTTGGGCAAAATGCGCTCGCGGAACAGACAGGTCATTTCCTGTCCCGAAGCGCGCATGACCACCAGCGTCTCGGATCCCGTGGGCTCTACCACAGCCACTTCCATGGGCAAGGCGCCCTCGCAAACACGGAAATGCTCGGGGCGGATGCCATAGACGGCGGGCCGGCCCATATCGCTCTCCGGCGCCCCGGCCAATGGCAGGACGATGCCGTTGTCGGTTCGGAACCGGTCCTTCTCGATCCGGCCCTTGATGAAATTCATCGAAGGGGAGCCGATGAAGCCGGCGACAAACTGGTTTGCGGGCTTGTCGTAAAGGTCGAGCGGCGCGCCGATCTGCTCCACCACGCCGTCGTGCATCACCACGATCTTGTCGGCCATGGTCATGGCCTCGATCTGGTCGTGGGTCACATAGACCGTGGTGGTCTTCAGGCGCTGATGCAATTCCTTGATCTCGGTGCGCATCTGCACGCGCAGCTTGGCATCGAGATTGGAGAGCGGCTCGTCGAACAGGAACACCTGCGGGTCGCGCACGATGGCGCGGCCCATGGCGACGCGCTGGCGCTGCCCGCCGGACAATTGCCGCGGGAACCGGTCCAGCAGGTGCGAGAGGCTCAGGATTTCCGCCGCCCGCTTCACCCGCACCTCAATCTCGCTCTTCGGCGCCTTCCGCAGCTTCAGCGAAAAGCCCATGTTCGCGCCCACGGTCATGTGGGGATAGAGCGCGTAATTCTGGAACACCATGGCGATGTCCCGTTCCTTCGGGGGCACGTCGTTGATGACGCGGCTGCCGATCATCATCCGCCCACCGGTGATGTTCTCCAGCCCCGCGATCATGCGCAGCAGCGTGGATTTTCCGCAGCCGGACGGCCCCACCAGAACGACGAACTCGCCATCGGCGATGTCGATGGAGACGCCGTGAAGCACGGCGACGGAGCCATAGGCCTTCTTCACTTGATCGATCAGCACGGGTGCCATGGAGAGACCTGTTCGTTATGCGGCGGGGAGGATTTCGACGCCTCGCGGCATCACAGCCCCGCCTCGTCGAAGAAAGTGAGCATCATGTCGGCGACGCGGCCCGGCGCTTCGAGGTGCGGGAAATGGCCGAGCCCGGGTAGGGGCACCATGCGCACCAGCGGCGCGTTGACGAGGCGGCCCCGGGTCGCCTCCACCATCTCGCGGGAGGCCAGCCAATCGTCCGACCCATGGGCGAGGAGCACCGGAACCTTCACCTTGTCCATCAGGAGGCGAATGTCGCACCGGCCGTAGGCGCGCAAATCGCCCTGCTGAGCCACGGGGATGATGGACAGGACACCCCATTCCGAGAAGGCCCGTCCCTCGGGCGTCGCCGCCGAGCCGACAAGGCTCATGGAGAAATCCATGTTCGCGTGCATCAGGCTCACCTGGGGATGGGTCATCAGGTCGAGCGCGGTCTCGGTGAAGGTCGGCGTGTGATCGCAGCCTTGCAGCGCCACCGCGGCCCGCACCTCGGGCGCGACCGCCGCCAGAAGCAGCGACAGGTTCCCGCCGAGCGAGCAGCCGGTGATGATGAAGCTGTCGCCGATGGCGACAGCTGCGAAATCCCGCAGCCATTGCGCGATATCGTGGGCGTCCTGGAGGCAGGCATTGCCGGCGAGCGGCCAACTCTTGCCGTGGCCGGGCAGGTCAGGAACGACCACGCGGTAGCGGCCGGCGAGTGCCTGCATGACGCCGTGCCACTGCCGCCCCTCCCGTCCCGCAGTATGGATGGCGACGATCGCCGGGCCTTCGCCGCATGCCTCGTAATAGGTCTGGCGCCCACGCACCTCGACATAGCGCCCGAGAATCTCAGCCATGTGCGATGCCCCCCACAAGCCGGGCCGACACGCGCCAGAGCTGCCACAGCGCCGGCGTCATCCACATGGCGCAGAGCGCGTCGCCCTCGACCCGCAACAGCCCGTGGAACACGTTGATGGCCTGGGCATAAGGGACTGCGCCGGTGATCACCTTTTCCCACTCGCCCCTGGGCCCGCTGATGGAGAAGCGAATCCCGGTAAGCTCACGCCCCTCAAGCCGCACCAGATCGCCCCGGTGGAATTCCAGGAGGTGTTGCGCGTCGTCGATCCTGACAGCGAAGGCGCAAGCGCGGGCGTGGGCCGCCTTGCCCCGCAGGTCCGCATCTTCCGCCGCCGCCGTGACGAGCATGTCCCAGAAGAGCGTGTCCGAAATGTCCAATCGGCTCTCGGATGCCGTGGCGCCGTGTGCGTGAGGGTCAGCCATGGCTCCCGTACCTTTCGATGATCTCGCGGGAGAAGGACAGGCCGAGCCCGGGCCGGTCCGGCAATTGGAACATGCCGTCGGTGATGGTCTGCTCCTCGTTGAAGAGCTTCTCCCACCAGCCGGGCAGATATTCGCAGAAGGTGGCGTTGGGCATGGCCGCGACGAGATGCGCGGAAATCTCGGTGAAGGTGTGGGAGGAGACGGGCACATGCCGGGCCGCGGCAAGGGCGCCCACTTCCATGAACTCGGTCGGCCCGCCGCACCGCATCAGATTGGGCATCAGCACGTCGCAGGCCTTGCCGTCGAGCAGTTCGAGGTGCCCGAAGCGTGTGAACACGGATTCGCCGGCGGCGACCGACATGTCCAGCGCGTCCGCCACGCGTGCGGTACCCGCAACGTCGTAGACCGAGACCGGCTCCTCGTACCAGCACACGCCAAGGTCCTGGAAGCGGCGTCCCGCGGCGATGGCGTCCGCGACGCTCCAAGCCTGGTTGGCGTCGATCATGATGCCGAAGTCGTCGCCGACCGCCGCACGCAGCTTCCCGACGCGCGCCACGTCGATTTGCCAGTCGGGACGGCCCACCTTGATCTTGCAGCGCCGGAAGCCCGCCGCGCGATGCCGCTCCACCTCCTCGATCACTGCCTCGATGGGATCGGCCAGGAAGCCACCCGTGGGATAGAGCTCGATCTGCGAACGCACGCTGCCCAGCAACCGGTGGAGCGGCGTCGCCAGGGACTGGGCGAACAGGTCCCACAGCGCGGTATCGACGACGCTCATCGCCATGGCGGAAGGACCCGTCTGGCCGATGAAGTTGAGCTGCCGCCACATGGCACGCGCGTGGGCCCGCACGTCCGCGACTTTCTTGCCGACGAGGGGCTGCGCCAGGTCCTCCACGATCAGCCGGATCGCCGCCGCCTGGCGGAAGGCGAAGTTGAACGCATATCCGATGCCGACGAGCCCGCCGGCATGGATCTCGATCAATACGTTTTCCAGGTCTCGATAGACATGGTTGCCCGTCTGCAGGGGACGCTCGAACGGGATCGAGACATGATGGGTGACGATCTTGTCGATGGTGACCATTGGGATAGTCCAGGTCCTTTCGCGGTCCGGCCGCCTCAGATGCAGCCGCACTTGCGCAAGAGGTTTTCCGCATTCGTATGCAGCACCCGCTCCAGCGCCTCCGGCGTGAATGGCAGGGCCGAGACACGCGCGATGGCGGTCTTCACCGGCACCACGGGGAAGCAGCTCGCGAACAGGATGCGGTCGGGGATGATGGTGTTCGCCGCCTCGGCGAAGAGGTTCGCGCCTGGCAGGTGGGAGTAGAGCGAGGTGTCGATGAAAACATTCTCGTGCCGGAACGCGATGGCGATGGTCTCCGTCACCCAGGGCCAGCCGGAATGGTCGACGATGATCGTCAGCTCCGGGAAATCACAGGCCACGTCGTCGATGGCGCGCACGTCGCCATGGGCAAGGCGCGGTCCTGGAAACGGCAGTGGCCCGCAGGTGATCACCACCGGCACGTTCAGTTCCGCGCACTTCGCATAGACCGGATAGAGCCGGCGGTCGTTCGCCGCCACCAGCCCGCCATAGGGATCGACCGAAACGCCCTTCAGATCCAGGACCTTGACGGCATGTTCCACGGCGCGGACCGAGCGCATGCCCTGGAGGGGATTGATGCCGGCGAATCCGATCACCTTGCCCGGGAAGCGTTGCGCCGTCTTCGCCACATATTCGTTGGTCACGTCGTGCCCGGTGGTGCCATCGGACTGGCGGCCGGTAAACACCACCCGCTCGACGCCATCCGCCTCGAAACTCTCGATCCACTGCTCCAGCGTCACCGGCGGGGGCACGGGAGAGCCGAGCCTGCGCATCACGGTCTGCTGGATGGGCGAGTCCAACGCGACCAGATACTCCTTGGTATTGGGGCGGGACCGGAAATCGATTACACGCATCTCAACCATCTCTTCGCCAGGAAGCACAGGCGCACCGCGCGCGCCGGGGAAGCTTGTCCGGCGCCGCTCTTGCGTGCGGCGCCGGATGAGCGGCTACTTCAGCTTCTTCGCCACGGCGTCCACCGCCGTCTCCGCCGGGGTCTTGCGGATCACCACCTGCTCGAGGATCTTCGCCAGCGAGCGGCTCTGGAGGACGGGGCCCAGCTTGAGCTGCGGCTCCCCGGCCTCGTTCAGCGGGAACTGCCCCACATCGATGGCCTGCTTGAGAACCGCCAGGGACTTCTCGCCCGCCGCCGTCTTGAAGAGCGGCTGGTCGAGGAAGGAAGGATTTTCCGAGACGCTCTTCAGCGGCGGCCAGTAATGCACGGGCACCGTCTTCATCATCCGGATCTTCCGGTCGCCGGTCTCCAGATAGGAAATGAAGTCTTCCGCCTCCTTCTGGTTCTTCGCGCCTTTCGAGAAGGCCCAGCTCTTGAGGTAGAGCAGCGCCGCGGGATGCGCGCCCGGCCCGTTTCCGGGCGGATGAAGCATGGGCACCGCGACATCGAGGAGCTGGGGGTTGAACTGCTGGAGATAGCTCAGCAAGCGGAAGGGATAGTCCGTGTGTCCCACCGCCCCTGTCGCGAAGGCGTTCATCATCTCGTTGTTGGAATAGTTGTTCACGCCGGGAGGCGCGAAAGAGGTGACCTTCGCCAGGAAGGTGAAGGTGTCGACCGCGTTGGGCTTGTTGAGCGTCACCGCGCCGTCCTTGTCGAACACGGTCGCGCCGTTGGACCACATCCAGTTCTGGACAATGTCATTGGTCAGCCAAGTGTCCCCCACCGACATGGCGGTGCCGTAGAACTTGCCGCCGCCCTGCCCTTCCGACTTGGTGAGGACCTCGAGATTGTGGAGGTACTCATCCCAGGTCTTGGGCTCCTTGAGGCCGTACTTGTCGTAAAGATCCTTGCGATACCACAGCACATTCACGCCGATGCTGAAGGGCACGGCCCAGACGCTGCCGTCCAGCGTCATCGCCTTCAGCACACGGTCGAAATAGTCCTTACGGCCCACGTGATCGATGATCGAATCGACCGGGCGAATGATGCCCTTTCGTGCCAGTTCGAAAGTCTCGTACTGGTTCTGGACGTTGAACACCTCGGGCGGGTCGCCGGCGGCCACCGCCGCCATGAGCTTCTGGGTCAAATCCTGGAAGCCGACATATTGAACTTCGATCTTGGTGTTCGGATTGGCCTTCTCATAGTCGGCGATGACCGATTCCAGCACCTGCTTGGTGTCCGGATTGGTTTCCGTGGTCATGATCCGGACCGTCCCGGCCCAAGCGGCCGTACCCATGACCAGTGACGAAAGCGAAATTGCTGCGGCGTAAAGGACGTTCAGTCGTTTCTTCATATTGTCCTCCCTCTCGAAGTCTTTCATCCCTTCACGGCGCCGGCCGCGAGGCCTTGGATGAGCCATTTCTGGACGAAGGCGAATCCGACCAGCACGGGCAGGGTGATGAGGACGCCGCCCGCCATCAGCAGCCCCCATTCGACGCTGGTCGCCTCGACGAAGCCCGCGACCCCCACCGGGAGGGTCTTCTTGCTCTCGTCGACAATGAGCACCAAGGCGAAGAGGTAGTCGTTCCAGGAGATGATGAAGGCGAACACGCCCATGGCCACCAGGCCCGGAAGAGCGACCGGCAGCACCACCAGCCACAGGGTATTCAGGCGGCTGGCGCCGTCGATCATCGCCGCCTCATCCAAGTCCAGCGGGATGGCCTCGAAGAAGATGATGGCGAGCCACATGACCAGCGGCAGCGTGAAGGCGACGTGCGCCAGCGACAGGCCGATGAGGCTGTTGATGAGCCCGATGTTCTTCAGCATGACGAAGAGCGGGATCGACAGCAGGATCGGCGGGAACATGTAGGTGAACAGGACGCTGCTGGCGATCAGGTCGCGGCCGAAGAACTTGAAGCGCGTGATGCCATAGGCCGCGAACACCGCCACCACCATGCAGCCGCCGGTGGCCAGCGTCGAGACGATCAGGCTGTTGAGGAAATACTGCGGGAACATGGTTTCGCGCAGCAGCCGGCCGTAATTCGCCAGCGTGAAGTGCTCGCTGGGCAGCAGCGACAGGCTGCGGCTGAAGAGATCGGAGAATGGCTTCACCGAGGAGATCAGCATCCAGTAAAGCGGGAAGCCCACGATGCAGACGGTCAGGATGATGAGCGCCCAGAGCAGGACGCGCGATGCCGTGATCATCGGCCGTTCTCCGTCTTGAGCTTGCGCGCGTACCAGAAGCCGAACAGCGCCAGCAGCATGAAGATGCATGCGGAGGTCGTGGCTCCGGCCCCGAGCTGGTATTCCTGGAACGCCTGGATATAGGCCAGGATCGGCAGGGTCTTGGTCTTGCCCACCGGGCCGCCCTGGGTGAGCAGCCACACCGTGTCGAACTTGTTGAACATCCACAGCCCGCGAATGAAGACCACCAGCAGGATGGTCGAGCGCAGCTCGGGAAGCGTGACGTACCAGAAGCGCTGGAATGCCCCCGCCCCATCCACCCGCGCCGCCTCATAGAGCTCGCTGGGGATCACCTGAAGGCGCGCCAGGACCTGGATGGTGATGAAGGGAAAGAACATCCAGACATTGATCAGGATGACACTCGGCATGGCGAACTCGGGGGAGCCGAGCCAAGCAATGCCTTCGCTGATGATGCCGAGATCCATCAGCGCCAGATTGGCGACGCCGTAGAGGTCATTGAGGATCCATTTCCACACGAGCACGGCCACGATGGTCGGCGCTACGAAGGGAAACAGGATGAGGCCGCGCACCAGCGCCCGGCCTCGAAAGGCGTTGTTGAGCAGGAGCGCGGTGGCGATGCCGGCCAGAAGCTGCAGTACGACGGTGAAGAAGCTGAAGACGAGGCCGTTCCACAGCCCCTCCCAGAAATCCTCCGTCGAGAACAACTCCCGGTAATTCTCGAGCCCGACGAACGCGCGCTCGGTGCTGAGGACCTCGACGCTGTTCAGGCTCAACCACAGGGAGGAGACCAGAGGATAGGCCGCGAAGAGCAGCAGCAGAAGCACCGCCGGGGCGACGAACAGATAGCCCTTGTAATTCTCATCGCGGAAAATACGTCTGCGCCCCCCGGGCGTGCCGCTTTGAAAGGTCAGTTGCTGGCCCAGGGGCGATGTCGAAGGCTTCATGGCGTCCTGGAAGTCCTCTGCCAGTGGATTTCAATCGGCCGCGGCGCAATCACCACGCTTCCAGCCCGATGATGCGGGCGGGGTTGCGGTGGAACATCGTGCGGATCTCCTCAGGAGAAATCCCAACTTTCAGCAGGATCGCGATGTAGGAACGCATGCCTTCCACGGGGACCGGCGAATAAAGCTGGCCCAGATCGGAACTCATGAAGCAATGCTCGATGCCGATGTCCTTCATGGCGGCCGCAACATCCTGCGGATTCTTGGTGGGCTCGCCATGGACGAAGTGCATGAACGGCATCATCAGGCCGAAATCGAACTCGATCAGACAGCCGAGCGCCGCGAATTCCTTCAGGTCGGCGTGCGTGAGGCGCGTCATGGCCCATTGAGAATGGCTGACGATGATCCGCTTCAGGCCCTGGTCCTTGGCCTCGCGCACCACGTGGTGGCTCTCCTCCGCCGAGAGATGGCAGGTGGCGAGGCAGGCATCGTATTCCTTGACCAGACTGATGACTTCGCGGACTTCGGGGATGAGCTTCCCGTCGCGAAGCACGGTGATCGCCTCCTCCTCGCCGAGGGGCAGGTTCACGCCCGCATAGTAACGCTTGCGGTATTCATAATGATTGCGGCTGTCGCCGGTGGGGAAGTGCACCACCCGGGCACCGTCGCCATGGGTCAGGGCCACCCAGACAGCGCGCGGATTCACGCCGCCGCTGGCGAGATTCATCACATGCGCCCCGTAGATCGGGATGCCCGGCCCGAGACGCGTCGCCACATAGGCGGTTCCGGTGGTCGAAGGCCCGATGTCCTTGATCACCAGCGCGCGCATGCCCGCGGCATGGGCGTCCTGCGCCAAGGCGATGACGTCCTGCGAATGGCTGAGCGGGAAGACGTGCGGATTGGTGTGAATGTGCACGTCGATGCCGCCGACCATGAGGTCTCGGACATCCCCCGCATTGAGACCGCGTGCCATCTGCTCCCGCGAGGGGAAACGCAAACCAATGTCCGTCTGCGGTGTGCTCATCGGCGCTTCCTCAATTTTTCCAGATCTTAAAGTTTGACCCGTTCGTCGCCAATCGAAAATCGAAAATCGATAATTTGTCGTTTTCTCAATCGTCGGCGGAGCTCAATAAATCCGACGACAATTCATTTGTCCAACATTTTAATTGACGGCTGGGTCTTATCTCCCTAATTACCCTGAAAAGAGATCGAAATGTCCAACAATGAGGCGATGGCGATGCAGCAGGCTTGGCGCTGGTACGGCCCGAACGATCCAGTCACGCTCCGACATATCCGCCAGGCGGGCGCCAAGGGCGTGGTGACGGCCCTGCACCACAAGTACAATGGCGAGCCCTGGTCCCTGGACGACGTGCTTGCGCACAAGGCGCTCATCGAGAAGGAAGGCTTGGTCTGGTCGGTCTGCGAGAGCATTCCGGTGCTGACCGATGTGAAGATCGGCGGGCCGGGCGCCCAGCGCGCCATCGAGAACTGGAAAACCAGCCTGCGCAGCCTCGCCGGGGCGGGCATTCCGGTGATCTGCTTCAACTTCATGCCGGTGGTGGATTGGACCCGCACCGACCTTGAATATGAGATGCCGAGCACGGGCCTCGCGCTCCGCTTCGACATGATCGACTTCGTCGCCTACGACGTGTGTGTGCTTCGCGGCGACGCCGCCGCCGGCTTCTACGATCCCGCCGTGGTCGCGAAGGCCCGGCAGCGCCATGCCGGCTGGACTCCGGATGATATCCGCCAGGTGGAGGACAACATCATCTGCGGGCTCCCTGGGGGCGAGGGGCGATACGACCGCGCGGGCATCCTGCGCGAGCTCGACCTCTACCGGGACGTGACGCCGGACAAGCTGCGGGCGAACCTCGTGCACTTCCTCAAGGAAGTGGTTCCGGTGGCGGAAGAGGTCGGCGTCAAGCTGGTCATCCACCCGGACGACCCGCCCTTCTCCCTGTTCGGCCTGCCCCGCGTGGTCTCAACGGCGGCGGATCTGCGGCACATCCTGAGCGCCGTCGACAGTCCCGCGAACGGCATCGTCATCTGCACCGGCTCCTACGGCGTGCGGCCCGACAACGACATCGTCTCCATGATCCGCGAGTTCGGGCCGCGCATCCATTTCGTCCATCTGCGCAATGTCCGCCGCGAGGACCATGGATCGTTCAACGAATCCGACCATCTCGACGGCAGCGTGGACATGGTGGCGGTCATCCGCGCGCTTCTGGAAGAGGAAGCAAAGCGCAAGGCGGCCGGGCGCGCGGACTGGCAGATCGCCATGCGTCCCGACCACGGCCATGTGCTGGTGGACGACATCGGGAAGAAAGTGAACCCCGGCTACAGCTGCATCGGCCGCCTGAAGGGCCTCGCCGAATTGCGCGGCGTCATGGTCGCCCTCGCCCATCAGGACCCTGCCCTTCCCCCGATCTGAGGCCCGTCTGAGGACGGCGGCGCTGGCCAGCTTGCGCCGCCGGCCGCAAGAGGAGATCCGAATTGACCTCGCACATCGATTTGACCGACCACCGCGTCCTGCTCCTCGGCTCGAGCTCGGGCATCGGCGCGGCGGCGGCCCGCGTTCTCGCCGCCTGCGGCGCCCGCGTCTGCCTGCACTACAACGCCAACCGGCAGGGCGCGGAGACGCTCGCCGAGGAGATCGCCCGTGCCGGCGGGGCGGCCGATGTCGTGGGCGGAGACCTCCTGGTGCCGGGCGCGATTCCCGGCATCGTCTCCAGCGCGGTGGAAAAGCTGGGCGGCCTCGACGTGCTCATCAACAATGCCGGTTCCCTGGTGGGACGCACGCCGCTGGAAGCCTTCGACGACGACATATGGGACAGGGTGACCACGCTCAACGTGCGCGCGGTGCTGGAGACGGCCCGGGCCGCCCATCCCACGCTCAGCCGCAGCGCGCATGCGGCGATCATCAATGTGGGTTCCATCGCGGGCCGCAACGGCGGCGCTCCCGGCTCGGGCCTCTATGCCGCCGCGAAGGCCGCGGTCCACAGCCTGACGCGCTCCATGGCCAAGGAATTCGCCAAGGACGCAATCCGCGTGAACGCCGTGGCGCCCGGCTTCATCACAACGCCCTTTCACGCCGCGACCCCCCTCGACACGCAGGAGGCCGTGCGCAAGACCATCCCCATGGGGCGCCTCGGCACCGCCGAGGACTGCGCCTGGATCTTCGCCTTCCTCGCCTCGCAGGAGATGTCGGGCTACATCACGGGTCAGATCATCGATGTGAATGGCGGGCAGTTCATGCCCTAGGGCGGCGGATTGAGGTCCTCATCCTTCGGGCAGGGCTTCCTTCGCCTTGGCGCCGGCCTCGGGGATGAACTTCAGGCCGGACCTGAGATGGAGGCCGACCCAATAGGTATAGGCCGCGCCGTCCTTCTGCCGGATGGCGTCGATGATGGCGCGGTGCTCGGCGGCGATGTCTCGTCGCTGCGTGCGCTCTCTCTTGCCGCTCTCCATGAGCTTCTGGATGACCGGGCGCATGATCAGATAGACATCTTCGGTCGTTTTATTGTTGGACATTCTAACAATATGACTGTGGAAGGCATAGTCGAATTCCGCAGCGTCCGCGACCGAGGTCGCCTCTTCCATTTTCCAGGTGAGGGCCTCCAGGGTGTCGAGATCCTGTTGCGTCACATTGGAGAAAACGCGCTCGCGAATGCCTTCCTCCACCAGCCGGCGAAACTCCTGAATATCTGTGAAAATGTCGGCGGACAGGCGGAAGCCGAAGGAGAAAAGCCGCATGGCGGCCGCATGCCGGTCGTCGATCAAGATCGCGCCGCTCTTTTGGCGCGCCTCAACGATGCCGTAGGCGCGCAAGGTCCGCATCGCCTCGCGTACCGTGTTGCGGCTGGAGCCAAAAAGCCTCGCGAGCTCGATCTCGCCGGGCAGCGCATCTCCCACCGTCAAGCCCCGCTCGTCGATGAGGCGCTGGATCGCGTCGATGATCTGGTCTACGGCGGAGCCGGACGCAATCTCGCTCTCGGCTTGGCCCGCCAGCTTTCCCTTGTTTCCGACGCTCACGGCCTTCGCTCCAGCCTGATCCATTTGTCCAACATTTCGGATTGACACCGCCCTAAATACCCTTAACCCCTAGACCGGCATTCATGTCCAATAAAATCGGCTCTTCGACCGCCTGGACCGATGAGACCGCTCGCCCCGAACGCGAGCGCCGACCGGACATTGCTGGTGGCAAAGGAGGCACGCCTTGAGCTTTACCCTGTCTCTTCCTCCCGACGGAACCTTCCTCGGCCGCGTCTGGCTTCCGGACGTTGCCGGGCCCGCCGTGGTCCTCGTGCGCGATGGTGAAGTCTACGACATAACCTCCCCCACCGCCCCCACCATGACGGACCTCCTGGAACTGGAGGACTGCGCCGGCTTCCTTCAGGCGGTGGACAAGCGCCACATCGGCTCGCTGGCGGCGATCGCGGCCTCCTCCCAGGCCGCCGACCCCACGCAAATCCATCTGCTCGCCCCGTGCGATCTCCAGGCGGTGAAGGCGAGCGGGGTCACCTTCGCCCAGTCCATTCTGGAACGGGTGATCGAGGAGAAGGTGGCGGGCGACCCGTCGCTCGCTTTGATGTTTCGCCAGAAGATCGAGGCGAGCATTGGCGGCAATTTGAAGAACCTCGTCCCCGGCTCGCCCGAGGCGGACGCGCTGAAGCGCACGCTGATCGAAGAGGGGCTGTGGTCCCAATATCTCGAAGTGGGCATCGGGCCGGATGCGGAAATCTTCACCAAGGCCCAGCCCATGTCCTGCGTCGGCTGGGGCGCGTCGGTGGGCGTTCACGCCATGTCGCACTGGAACAATCCCGAGCCGGAGATCGTGCTGTTCGTCAACAGCCGCGGCGAGATCAAGGGCGTGAGCCTGGGGAACGACGTCAATCTCAGAGACGTGGAGGGGCGCTCGGCGCTGCTGCTGGGCAAGGCCAAGGACAATAACGCCTCATGTGCGGTCGGCCCCTTCGTCCGCCTCCTCGACGAGGGCTACGGGCTCGACCAGGTCCGCCGGTCCGAGGTGAAGCTGCGGGTGGAAGGCGAGGATGGCTTTGTCCTCGAAGACGGCAGCTCCATGTCGGAGATCAGCCGCGATCCCGTCGATCTGGTGGCTCAGGCCATCGGGCCCAACCACCAGTATCCGGACGGCTTCGTCCTGTTCCTCGGCACCCTCTTCACGCCGGTCCAGGACAGGGGCGAGGCCGGACAGGGCTTCACGCACCATTGGGGCGACGTGGTCGTCATCTCCGATCCGCTGCTGGGTGAATTGCGGAACACGGTTCGCCCCTCGGATGCGTGTCCGCCGTGGACCTTCGGAACGCGCCAGCTGATGCGAAACCTCTCCGCGCGCCAGCTCCTGCCGTGAGTGGCGCCGAGGCCGCCCTTGATCGCGTTGTCCCGAAGCCGAAAGGGAAGTGAGACCATGACAATCAAGGAAGTGAAACCCAAGGGCGTCTTCAAATCCCCGACCGCGCCGTTCTCGCTCGCCGTGCGTTCCGAAGGCGGCGCCCTGCTCCACATTTCCGGACAGGTGCCACAGGACGCAGCGGGCGTGAATGTCGGACCCGGGGATGTGCGCGCTCAGGCGGAGCAGGTGATCCAGAACATCAAGGCGATCGTCGAGGCGGAGAGCGGCTCCCTCGCGGACGTCTGCCGCCTCACCATCTATCTCACCGCCCGGGAATATCTGCCGACCGTGATGGAGGTGCGGCGCAAGTATTTCAAGGACCCGTTTCCGGCGGCAACCGCGGTGGTGGTTTCAGGCCTCGCGAATGTGGACTGGCTCGTCGAGATCGAAGCAACGGCCGTGATCCATTAGGCGCATTCGGACCTGACCGGCCGCGTCCGAGGGCCTCTCCGGCTTCGATCGAAAGCTAGCGCCAAGCCGCACTGTCGTGCCCTGTGTTTCCAGGCCATCCGGACCTGGAAACACAGGGCCACGGCGAGCGGTTCCCGCAGGCGACCAGATCTCTGATCCAGCCGGATGCTCGTGGGTAGCGCTTTAACTTTGAAAATGGCGGAGAGGGAGGCAGCCAAACTAGCGTCCGATGATGTTCGTTGCCGTTCTAATTGCCCTATTAGATTCAATGAATTATGAAAGTTTACTGTTCGGCGACGTGTCTTGAAATCTCGCTAGATCCGAGTTAATATGTGGGGTGAAATGTGGGGCTTGAATTGGGCGGATGAAAAAGCGCGGTAGGCATCCGGAAAAGGCGCTGACGGCTCTACAGGTGCGCCAGATAAAGACACCGGGGCGATATGCGGACGGCAACGGGCTGTACCTCGAGGTCGATAAGAGCGGAGCCAAGCGCTGGCTGCTGCGCATTATGGTCCAAGGTCGGCGTCGCGACATGGGGCTAGGGAGCGTCTCCCTCGTCAGCCTTGTCGAAGCGCGAGAGAAGGCTCTCGGGTTCTGCCGAATCGCGCGCGAGGGAGGTGATCCTCTCGCGGAGAGGCGCAAGACGATGACGGTAGCTCCGACCTTCGCCGAAGCCGCGGAGCGAGTTCATGCCGAGCATGCGCCCTCCTGGAAGAATCCGAAGCACGCTGCCCAGTGGCTGATGACACTCAAGACCTATGCCTTTCCAGAGATTGGCAGCCTGCGGATCGATACGATTGGAACGCCGCAATTGCTCCGGGTTCTCTCGCCCATCTGGTTGGCCAAGCCCGAAACGGCCCGAAGGCTAAAGCAGCGAATTGGGACTGTCTTCGACTGGGCTAAGGCCTCCGGTTATCGGACAGGCGACAACCCGATTGAAGGGGTCGAGCGAGGGCTTCCGAAACAGGGCAAACAGAAGGAGCACCATGCCGCTCTTCCGTTCTCTGAGGTGCCAGCGTTCGTCGCCAGAATGAGCACATGCGATGCCGCCCTGCACGTGCGGCTGGCATTTGAGTTTCTGATCCTGACGGCGGCTCGGACCGGCGAAGTGATCGGCGCCGAGTGGAGCGAGATCGATCTCGTGGAGAAAGTATGGACCGTGCCAGCGGCGCGCATGAAGGCGAAGCGCATCCATCGCGTGCCGCTTTCCGCGCGCTGCGTTGAGATTCTCGAACAGGCAGCTCAAATGACAAGTGAGGGATTCATTTTTCCCGGCCGCTCGCCTGGAGCGTCGATGTCAAACATGGCGTTCCTGCTGGTGCTTCGCCGCCTCAAGCTTGAGATCACGGCGCACGGGTTTCGGTCCGCATTTCGCGATTGGGCAGCGGAGGCTACGAGCCATCCGCGCGAGGTTTGTGAAATGGCTTTGGCCCACACGATCGAAAGCAAGGTGGAGGCTGCCTATCGGCGTGGCGATCTGTTCGAGAAGCGCCGTGCGCTGATGAACGACTGGGCCACCTTTGCGACAGACATTCCCCGCGCCTCCGACTGAGAGGCGACGGCAATTATGCGGCCTTTCAACAGATGGGGCGCCGTCGGTTATCGGCTTCATTCCCACTGACGCCATGCGCTTTCGCAAGCGTGAACCAATGTCTCATGCTCGCTCATTCGCCTTTGCGAAAGTCCTTCTCGCCATCAGCGTGAGCACGTGAGCACCCTGCACCGAAAATGGGATCCTTAAGATCCCGCGCGCTGCAAAGATCCATAGCAAAAAACGGGCCCTAAGGATGAGCCCCTTTTGCGGGCTATTTGATTTAATTCGTCGTGCGGAATGCGATCTCAATTTTACTCATTTTTGGGCCAATTCGCGTCTAGAGGCCCTCTAGACGCATCTACGAGGCCGTTTGAGACCTCTTTTTTGAATCTTGTGAACCCCCTCGTCACCAAACGAGGAGGCTCATATGAGCATCGACTTTTCCAAAAATGGCTTCGTTCGCCTCACTGATATAATCGCTCCGAACGGGCCTATTCCGGTATCACGCAGCACGTGGCTGCTGGGTGTGAAGACCGGGCGTTATCCTCAGCCCACGAAGCTTGGCCCCCGCATCACAGCGTGGCGCACGGAGGATATCCGCGTGCTGATGGAGCGTGGCTGGACTGATCGTCCTTAATCCGCTTGCGCGCGCCGGCCCACCGCGAAGCATGCGCGCGCGCATCCCCTTTTGCCGATCTTGTTAATTCACCCGCAGCGGCGCCGCGCCCTGCATTCCTCTTCCACGCACGTTTCACGTGCTCACGTCGGATCACGAAAATGTATATTCCAAATTCTCAGCCCAATTGGCTCACGCTCATCGAGTTGCGCAGGGACTTCCACACGGGAGAATTCACCGCCGTTTTGGGATGCGCGTCCACCGACGGCGAAGCGTTGCGTATTTCGATGCCGCGATCATGGGCGGCAACACCCGGAAAAGTCCTGGCGCATCTGCTGGCCAAGGGGGTGGCGATGCCAACGGATATGCGCCTATGCCGGTCCGACGTCGAGAAGGTGCTCACGGGAACGAGCGCACCCATCGCCAACGTCACCAGTCGAATCGGCTGGCATGGTACCTGCTTTGTCCTGCCTGACATGACCATCGGGCGAGATGCCAATGAACTTAAATTCGATGGCCCCGCGAGCGTCGCCATGTCGCCGGTCGCGGGCACCTTCGAGGGCTGGAAGGCGTCGACGCAGGAGATTTTCGCAGCCTCCAGCGTGCTGACGTTGATGGCTGCGGCGGCCTGCGCCGCACCGCTTCTCGACGTGATCGAGGGGCAGGATATCGGTCTTCTGCACATCAGCGGAGGTACAGCCGATGAAAGAGAGCTCGCCCTGCTGTGGGCACTGTCCATGATCGAAAATCCCACTGAGGCGAACATTTGGCCGGTGACTGATCTGACCAAGCGTGGTCGCCCCTCCGCCGGTTCAGGGTCCCCCCTAATTCGAGCAGTTTCCACGCGCCAGGTCGGCGGAGATCTCAAAGCCAGACGCCGCGCCCTGACCGCTGCAGCGGCTGCAGCGGGCCCGGCCGGAGATTCGACCGGTACTCAGGCCGCGCACGCAAGTCGTGCAACTGCACTCATAATATCGATCGATACATACGACCCCGAAGCGGTTCAGGACGCGCAGGGCACCGGCATGACTTTCCTGACGCTGGCAAAGGGAAAGGGTCTTTTCGACTTCCAGAAGGGCCCCAAGGCCCGCACGAAGCTTCTGCGGCGCGCAGTGAAGACCATTCGATCCCACCATGGTCATTTGCTCCGTGAATTCGTTCATGCCCTCGTGGCGGACGGCGGTGCGAGCCAGAAGGTCGAGGCGGCGATGGCCGCCTTCGAGGCCAAAACCCAGCCCTATGTGGGCCAAGAGGGGGCGCAGATGGCCAAGGCCTTCGCATTTTTGGTGGGAGTTGGAAGCCTAGCGGCTGAGCATAACGTGGTTCCCTTTACCGCAAAGCATCTTTCGCGCTGTGCTCTTCGAGTTTTCAAGCGTGCACTGAAGCCGACGGCGGAGCAAAGAGCTGAGGCCCTTCTACGCCGTGTGGCGGCAGAGCGCCTTGATGACGTAAAATTTCCCGTCGTTGCAGAAGGCGACACTTTTCCTTCGGACATAAGGGATACCGCACTGGGCTTCCGACGAAAGTTGAACGGGCAACGCGTCGTGGCGATCTTCCGGCACCGCCTCGACGACCTCGTCGCCCCTGCTGAACAGAAGGAGATCCTGCGGCAGTGGCAGCTGCGCGGAGTGCTCATGCCTGGGAAGGACGCCTTGCATCATGTCCGCCAAGTGAAAATGAAGGGCTTCTCGACCATGAAGCCATACGTACTGTGTCTTCGATATGAGGGGCTCGTCGAACTCGCGGCCGAGGTATCGAAAGCAAGCGCCGCTGATCAATGAGCACGTGAGCACCAGGTCCAATGCAGTCTGACCCGGAAGGGTTTGGCTTTGAAATGGCAAGGTCGAGGCGGGCATCTGTCTCGACCGCATGTGTCGCTGTCACTCTTGCTAATAAACAAAATTGATCAGCTGAAACCATATTGCGCTAAAATAAACCTCTTCGAGCGCGCAGGTGCAGAGTGATCACGCGGGTCGCCGTGACCTCTCGGGGATACGTCTTCAGGCCTGTTGCGCTGGCACAGGGCCTTCCGTGATTACCCCGCTCACGAACTCGGCGCAGAGGCTCAAAACTATGACCTGTTTCGGCCAACCTGCTCAATTTGAGCAAATATTTCGTTATAAGCCGCTGCTTCGGAGGCCAATCTCGCGCCCCCACAGACATTTCGAGAGTATCGACCTCGATGAAATCGCATTGGTTTGGGCAAAGGCCCGCGGCCCTTAAACACGATCAAATACGATGCCTTGTGTGATCTCCGCGGAGTTCGGCATGAAGGTGGTGCTTAGTGATCCGCCTATTTGCAAGTGGCTCTTCGCTTGCCGCAAGAGCACGCCGAGGTAGGTAAGCAGTAAATCGGCGCCTTCGACATCTAATGCCCTCCGACGCCATGGCTTCGCCCGGAATTGCATGCCGAAATCTGTCCCTCGCATCGCAATTCGACGATTTTGCAATACTGTTAATTATTCATGTCGCCAGCGGGCGTCGTGGCAATCCCGAACGCAATCGCAACGACCTCATGCCAATTCAATGTGGTGCAAAATCGCGCTGCATATGAAGAGTCATGTCTAATTGGATATGAAGCATATGCTTCTTTAGACATGACAATCTGCATCTCTGACACACATCAACATCATCAGTTGTCTACATCACGAACACAGACATTAGATCATGAGATATCTGTCAATTATGCGATGTATCAATTATCTGCTTATATGAGGTATATATCATGCCTTCTAATCTCGGACATCAAGGAGTACCTTATACGCCCGCTAGGGAGCTTCAGTTCGCCTATGGAAAGTGGGTCTCAGACAAGGTTGAGCAAGGGTATCAGCCCTTCTTCATGAGCTTCATGTTTCACCCTCTCGCATTTTCGCTTAAAGCGAAAAAAATCGATCACATGCATGCTGATATCGAGCGGATATACTCTCGGATCATCACGCGTTTTTCCCGTAGGCCAAATGCCCCTCAGGAGCGTTACAAGCTGCCCTTGATGCTTGTTGCGCCGGATCTGCCCGCTCCAAAACACACCAAGGTCGACATCAAGGATGTCGCTCTGAATGACGGCCTGCATTGCCATGCAATATTTTTGCAGCCGCCTGAGTCTCGCTTCCAGGAGGAATTCCATCTCTGGGCGACTGAAAACAATGCTGCTCTGATTAGGGACACGCGCGTGCGGCGCATATGGGTTGGGCGCGTGTTCGCAACCCCTGATCACATGACCCAATATGCCCTCAAGGCGGTTGGGACCAGACTTTCCTCTGATTCCCTCCTGCTGCTACCTCGTGAGAGAAACGGCGGACGAGACGCGACGGCTCGCGGCTATGATGAGGCTTGCCGTCGTGAAGGAGGCTCCAGCCTGATCAGAACCGGTTGGAAGCCCTTCTGAAGGGCGGTTGATGGTCTCAAAATGAGACCATTGCGAGCGGAAACGCTGCCGCTGGGGCCAATGCGCAAATGGTTCTGTTGACCCACGGCGACGTTCCCGACAGGCCGTTGCGAACGTCCGCTTTGCGCCCCCATTTCGGTCGTTCAGCGTCGATCTGCCAATCCCCAAAACCAGTCATTCGTGCTCATGACTATGGAGGTTTTAAGAATGTCCGAGCCTGAGATTTGATGACTGACTGCCTCCGAGAAAAGTTGCTCATTTGGAAAAGATCCCACTTCCAGAGACAATCCTCACAGGACTACATGTTTTGGTTGAGAGGGTGCGCGGATGAACGACGTAGGCAAACGGAAGTTCGATAAGGAGCAGCAGGTTCAGGACTGGCTCGAATCAGTCATTGAACAGGATATATTGTCTGACGTCATCATTGGCGCCGATAAGGTTCGCGAATCGCTGGCCGGATATGAATCACCAGAATTCAAGCCTCCCTTTCCAATCGATTATCTGACGAGATTGGGAAATCTGAGGGCGGCGCAGCATGTGTTGGGAGAGCTTCACACCCTTGAACTGGTCAGCAAGAACGATCGCAGCATATCCCGCGAGAAAGGGGAACGCCTCTTTGTCGATCTGCTCTACTGCGCGCGAGAAACCTCCCGCTTCGTTTTGTTCGAGATAAAGAATCAGGATGGCAGCACCCGCGAGGCGGTGACGGAGATCATGGCCTATGAGCATGAGGCACTGAATCATACGCCCTTCTCCAGCGCGAACGATGTCATGATGGTGATCGTATCGCGCAGTTTCTCGACGCTTCTCGATCACGCCGTCACCGGCCTCAACAGCTGGTCCCGCCGCCGCGTTCTGTGCCTGCGCTTCGAGGATGGCGAAGCAGACCCTCGACTGGTCGTCCACATTCCAACCGCCTGGAGCGCGATCGGCCAGAAAGGACTGACGACCAATGGAATCGTGACGGCAACACTGTCTTTCAGACCTTCACCGGACCTCGACGAAGACGATATCCACGCCGTGTGCTCGACTGCTGCCCGTCTGATGGTCCGTGAGGCCGAGCGTTCTGGGGGCTCTGGTTTTGCGATGGTGGCCTACAACCATCTCTATCCTGGGATGGCCGACTCGCCCTATCTGATCCTCGCGGGTGTCGTGAATCCGTTCAGTTTTCTGGAAAGGGCGCAAAGCGAAGGGTTTCTCAACAATAGCCGCTCGCCCATATCCGATTACATCTTGGAGGACGGTCGGACGGGCGACCTGTCGGCATCCTGGGCCTGGCTATCCTGTGACGGCGGCGCTGCCGTCGAATATCTGGAGGGATATGGTTCGCCGGAATGGGCGCTGGCCCAAGGATGGGAAGACATCCGAAACATCGAGCGCTGGCGTTATCCGGGGTTGACGCTGGATCGCCACGTCATGCCGGTCTCGGTCGATTTCTGGGGCGTGTTGGGTGACTATGCGCGAGATGCCGTTCGCCATGTCAATCGCATGCGGAATTTCATGTCGAGTTGCGCCAGACCAGGCATGGACTGGAGCCATCCGATCCTCGGCGTGCTTCTGCTCGACGAAATTGCGTCGGCGCCACCGCTGATTGACGGTCAGTGGACCTTTTCCGCTCTGTTCAGATTGGGATTGCTGCTCGGCCGATTTGGCTCGCTTTCCGCTCAGATGGCCGATGCCGAGTCAGAGCAGCAGCGCTTGCTGCAAGCCAGCTCCTTTTGGGCCGAGGTCGATATGGCCGGCATGCTCCAGGAGGTGGCGCTGCGCTATATGTCTGCCGAAGACATGGATGAGGCGCCGCCCACCATCGCTGTGCGTCGATGTGAAACAGGAGAAGAGGCCTTTGCATCTGTCTCAGCCTTTGCTGACTGGATCATGCGAGCCTTTGTTGGTGAAGACGAGCAACTCATGCGTTCCGCATTCTCGACCGGCTGGCAGGCCCATGCCATTTTCGATTGGCAGTTTGACGCAAGGCAGGACAATCCGCAGATTGCATCTCTTCGTGACTTGGCGGTGGCAAGGGCGCGAGACTGGCTGAAATGGTCTGTCGTCGCGGCAACCGGCGATGGTCGGGATGCCGGGGCGGCGACCACGGCCATCACCGCAAGCTTTGGCGATCAACTGCCTTTGAGCGAAGGGAAGGATGCCGCTTTGGCCGCGATTGATGCGTTGAGCCCGGCGATCCTGATCGACAAGCTGCTAACTGAAATTCCCAGGATCGTCGATAGTTGGCACCCCCAACTCGCCCACACATTGGCACCCGTGGCATCGGTTGGTCATGATTGGGACTGGCTCGAACAGCAGATCGCTGCCGCCCGTAAGCGTGGAGAGAAGCACCCTTGCATCTCCATTGGCGCAGGCGGAGAACTTGCCGTGAGTATCCTGCCCCCAATGCCCTGGATTCCGGCGGTTGACGACGTGACCGAGAAAGTCCTGCTGTCTAGTAACAGCAGCGGATCGGAAATCATTCTGGTGGTTAGCTGGGAGGATCTGCGGGCCGGAAAAGTACCGGGGCTATCGTGAGATATTCGTTTCGGGGTTCCCAAAACCGGTCAGTCTGCCTTCGGCCCCAAACCGGCTATTCGTGATAACCGCTGCGACCTTCCGCTTATGGCGCAACGGCGAGCTCACTCAATGGGAACGATACGGCTGATGGTGGCTTTGCTCACCCCTATGATTCGCGCGAGTTCGCGCACGCTCTCTCCCTCCGCCCTTCGCCTGGCAACGAAGGCGCGCTGATCGGCCGAAAGCACATGCTTGCGGCCGAATCGCACGCCGCGCGCCTTGGCGCGAATGCGGCCTTCACCAGTCCGGGTTCTTATGAGTTCTCGTTCGAATTCGGCAAGCCCACCAAGCACGGTGAGCATGAGGCGGCCATGCGGCGTTGTCGTATCGGCCCAGCCATCGCTGAGGGACTTGAAGGCGGCACCGCGTTCGGCGATGTCAGCGAGAATATTGAGCAGATCACGTGTCGATCGTGCCAGGCGATCGAGCCGAACGACGAGGAGCGTGTCACCGGCTTGCAAGGCCGCCAGGCATTTTCGCAGTTGTCGGCGATCAGTTTTAGCGCCGCTTGCCGTCTCCTGGAACAGCTTCTCGCAGCCGGCTGCCTTGAGGTGTTCGATCTGGCTATCTAAAGTCTGCCCATCAGTTGAGACGCGCGCGTAGCCGACAATCATTTGCACATTATGAGACTATATTATGAGACAGTCAACGTATTGAAATTTCAGAACATAAATATCGTCTCATATATTTTGATTTTTGAGACAGGTGATCAGATAACCCACCAATTTGCGCCAATGGAATAGCTGAGGGAAGCGATCACACTTTAGTTCACCTTGCGCTCATGCCTCTTCTGCAAGGCGGAAAAAGCTAGAAGCAATTCGGCCGAACCCTAGTCATTGAGACCAGTTCACCCGTGCTGGCTTGCGAACGAGAATCGTCATCGCAGCCACGCTCACGATGACGCATACGTCGGATTAGCGCCGCCGCGCTCAGTTGGTCTCCTAGGAACACCAAACCCATCGCCACGCCGATCGTGACGGGAGCCGCCGCGTCTGGCGCGTCTGTGCGCAGACATATCAGCAATTTTTACAAATGTACTTATTCGCGGGAATTTTCATCTTAACGGCGAAAATATCGCCGGTTTAAGAAGTGCATTTTCTTGGCTCAACCAGCGTTCCGCTCCGCCTGGAGCGGGCCACACACCTTCGTCCAAAGCCTTTTCCCTTACCAGGGTACGTTGTTCAAAATTTTCGTAAGTCCATATGTGAACAATTTTTTGCAAATTTCCCGTGATTGAATACATTATAATTGGTGCAGGCGACATCATTGCCCGCCTAGGAAGGTACTTTTTCCAAGTTTCCAATAATTCGTTAAAGGTACCGAGACGAAATACATAAGTTCGCATCTCATGTAGGGCACCATAAGAACCCGCCTGCGGATCGCAAACGTATGGCACCATTTGAAATTGCGTTACATCGATATCCACAGTAACGGCGCTCAGGGCGCTAAGCCAATCGGCACGCCCGAGAAGCAATTTCGTCTCGGCATTTGACGCACTTCGTTCAAACCGCCGGAGCAGAAGCACGTCGTTGATCCGACCGAATTCCGTGCTCCAAACCGCAACCAGATCATCCAATCGGGCAGCTTCGACGCGAGCGATGACGTCCTTCACACGACCGGCCGCTGCGTGAATGGTGGTGAGTTCATATATCATGGGTGCACTCTGCATTTATTCTTGGCTACACGATCAGTCCGCTACTGCCTCCGTCGACGGAAATGTTCGCCCCCGTGATGTATCCGGCATGCCTGGATGAGAGGAACACCACGGTACTCGCGATCTCCTCCGCCGATGCCATGCGCCCGAGAGGGATTTTCTGTACCCGGTCCTGCTCCAGATCCGCCGCAGGACGTCCAACCATGCTCGCCTCCGCTTCCAGGCGGGTGCGCATGAGATCTGTGGCGGTCATGCCAGGATTGACGCCCACCACGCGCACCCCTTGCGGGCCATAGGCGGTCGCGAGGCCGGCGGTCGCCAGCATAAGAGAGGCATTGGCCGCCCCTCCAGGGAGATGAAGCGGTGAGGGGATCTTTCCGCCGATGCCGATGACGTTGATGATCACGCCAGAACCGCGTTGAGCCATTCGCTTGATCAGGGGATCTATGACATTGATATAAGATAAAAATTTGGATTCCATCGCCTGCTTCCACAGCTCCGGTGTCAGGCTGTCTGGGTCGGCGCGCTTCGCGGCCCCCGCGCAATTGACGAGGATATCGACAGGGCCGAGGCGTGCCTCCACCTCATCGACGACGCGCGTGGCTTCATGCGAATCCGAGACGTCGCCTTTGACGGCCAGAACAGTGCTGAGACACTTCTTGGCCTCAGCAAGATTGCTATCGGAACGGGAGTTAATAGCGACAGCGGCGCCCTCTTCGGAGAACAGCTTAGCGCACGCCAGGCCGATGCCTTTCGATCCGCCGGTGATGAGGACTATCTTCGATTTTAAACCGAGATCCATTCAACTCATCCTTGAAGATTATCAGTGACCGATCGAACGGAGCGGCCTTGCTGTGGCTGCGCCCGATCGGAGATGGCACTCATACCCGCTCGATGACCAGGGCGACGCCCTGGCCGACGCCGATGCACATAGTGCACAGGGCATACCGCCCGCCCGTCTCTTCCAATTGGTAAAGCGCCGTTGTCGCTAGGCGGGCGCCTGACATGCCGAGGGGGTGGCCCAGCGCAATCGCTCCGCCATTGGCGTTCACGTGCGGTGCGTCGTCCGGCAGGCCGAGGTCGCGCAGCACCGCAATGCTCTGCGAGGCGAAGGCCTCGTTCAGCTCGATCACGTCCATCTGTGCAAGGCTCAGACCCACCTGCTCTAACACCTTGCGGGTCGCCGGAGCTGGCCCCATGCCCATGATGCGCGGCGGCACTCCGGCGGTCGCCATGCCGAGGATGCGCGCGCGGGGGGTCAGCCCATGCCGGACAGCGGCCGCCTCCGATGCCAGAAGCAGGGCGCACGAGCCGTCGTTGACGCCAGAGGCATTACCTGCCGTGACCGTCCCGTCAGAAAGCACGACACCCTTGAGCTTGGCGAGTTGTTCCAGCGTGGTGTCAGGGCGCGGATGTTCGTCCGCATCTACGATCTTCGGGTCACCCTTCTTCTGCGGCACCCGCACAGCGACGATCTCTCTGCGAAAGCGGCCCGCCACCTGGGCCGCACCGGCGCGTTGTTGGCTGCGAACCGCGAAGGCGTCCTGATCGGCGCGGGAGATCTGGAAATCCCGCGCCACGTTCTCACCCGTCTCCGGCATGGAATCCGTGCCGTGAAGTGCCTTCATGGCAGAATTGACGAAGCGCCAGCCGATGGTGGTGTCCTCGAGCTTGGCCACTCGCGAGAAAGCCGTGTCCGCCTTTCCCATCACAAAGGGGGCCCGGGACATGCTCTCCACGCCCCCCGCGATCATGAGGTCCGCCTCGCCCGCCTTGATGGCCCGCGCGGCGCTTCCTACCGCATCGAGGCCAGAGCCGCACAACCGATTGATGGTCGAGCCCGGCACGCCCGCCGGCAAATTGGCCAGCAGTGACGCCATGCGCCCGACGTTGCGATTGTCCTCGCCAGCCTGGTTGGCGCAACCGAGGATCACATCGTCCACCTGCCCCCAATCGACCCTCGTATTGCGGGCCATAAGCTCGGCGATCGGAATGGCGGCAAGGTCGTCGGCGCGCACGGAAGATAATGCGCCGGCGTAGCGGCCGATGGGCGTACGAATGGCGTCGCAAATGAAAGCGTGCTGCATGATCGTGCGGGCCGCGCCGGCCCCTCCTTGAACGGTTATTGGCGGACGTGGCAGCAGACGCTGCGGCCACCGGCGACGCAGCGGCGCAGCAGGGAAGAGGCGCGATAGCGATCGTCCCCATAGACGTCTTGCAGCGCTTGGAGCACGCGCAGGATGCGAGTCGTCCCCACTAGGTCCGCCCAGGCCAGCGGGCCGGCGGGATAATTGACCCCGAGCATCATCGCCCGATCGATGTCGGAGGGTGTCGCGACGCCCTGGAGGCTGGCTTCCGCCGCCTCGTTGGCGAGCATGGCAAGGGTACGCATGACGATAAGGCCAGGCGCGTCGTCGACCACCGACACTGCCTTGCCGAGGGCCTGGAACAAGCTGGCAGCCGCATCCGCCGCGCCCGGCGCCGCCTGGTCCGCGGGGGCAAGCGCAATTCGGGACGCCTTGGCATAGTCGAGGGCCAGATCAAACAGGACGAGGTCATCTGGGCCCCCTGCCGCGACACGGGCGGTGGCGGTGCGTCCATCGGTAAGAGCAAGAGTGGCCCCCTCCATGAGGATCCGCCCTTCTCCATCCGAATTCCGACGCTCGACCTCGATCCCCGCCTGGACGAGCGCGGGAACGAGGGATTCGGCGGGGCCGAGAGGGCCGGAAACCTCGACCCGCCGGGGCGCGCGACATACCGCCCGGGTGTTGGGCTCAGGGTGCACCGCGCCATCGGCGTAGTCATAGAAGCCGCGCCCGCTCTTGCGCCCGAGCCAGCCGGCCGCGACCAGATCCTGCTGCGTATGGGCGGGGCGGTAGCGCGGGTCGTTGAAATAGGCCTGGAACGTGGAACTGGTCACGGCGAAGTTCACGTCGTGGCCTATCAGGTCCATCAATTCAAAAGGTCCCATGCGGAAGCCCCCGGCCTCCCGCATGATCGCGTCGATAGTGGGAACGTCCGCCGCGCCCTCCTCCAGCAGGCGGAGGCCCTCCGCATAGAAGGGGCGCGCCACCCGGTTCACGATGAAGCCCGGCGTCGACTTCGCGTGCACGGGCATCTTGCCCCAGGCCGTGGCGGTATCGAACAAAGTTTCCAGCGTCCCGCATTCCGACGCGAGCCCGGCGACCACTTCCACCAAAGCCATCAGCGGCACGGGATTAAAGAAATGCAGCCCAGCGACCCGGCCCGGCCGCTTCAGTCCTGCGCAGATTGCCGTAACGGAAAGTGCCGAAGTGTTGGTGGCGAGAATGGCGTCGTCGCCGACAATGCCCTCCAGTTCCCTGAACAGTCCCTTCTTGACCTCGAGATCCTCCACCACCGCTTCCACGACCAGGGCCGCATCTTTTAAGGCCGCAAAAACACTCGCCACGCGAAGGCGCGTCGCCATCTCGGCGTATTGCTGTTCGCTCAGCCGACCTTTCGCCACCTGTTTCGACAGTGCGGCGAGAATGCCGGAGCGACCCTTTTCCGCGGCGCCCGGTTTGGCGTCGAAGATCAGCACGTCGTGGCCTGCGCGCGCCGCGATCTGGGCGATGCCGGCACCCATCGTGCCCGCACCGACCACAGCGACGAGGGCAGAGGGAGCAAGCGCGCTCATGCCCCCCGCTCCATGGTGATGACCGCCTTCCCTTGCACCTTGCCCTGATGCACCAGATCGAGTGCCTCGGGCGCCTCGGCAAACGGGAAGGCCCGCATGATGCGCGGCTTAACTGCCCCCGCCTGCCACAGGCGGAACAGATCCTCCTGCACGTCGCGGACGCGCTGCGGGGTCCGATCGCGATAATCACTCCATTGCAGGCCGCTGATGGAGATGTTCTTCACGAGCAGGTAATTTACCTTCACAGTGGGAATATCTCCCGCGGCAAAGCCGATAACGACCAGCCGTCCGGACCACGCGACAGCGCGCAACGCCGCTGCGAACACGTCCCCGCCCAGCGGATCGAGCACCACATCCGCGCCATGGCCGTCGGTGGCGGCTTGCACCTGGGCGCGCAAGCTGTCCCGCAGGTCGCCTTGCGACAGATCGATCACATGGTCCGCGCCGCTTGCGCGCACCAGCTCTGTTTCCTCGGGCGAGCGGACGGCGGCAAGCACGCGGGCGCCGAGCCCCTTGGCGACCTGTACCCCGGCTAGGCCCACACCACCGGCTGCGCCCAGCACTAGGACGGTTTCGCCGGTGCGATATTGGCCGCGCTCGACAAGGGCGAAATAGGCAGTCTGATAAACTAGCCCCATGGCCGCCGCAGCTTCGAACGATAGTCCGTCCGGCAGTTTGAAGCTCCACGCGGGAATCGTCACGGCTTGTTCTGCGAAGGCGCCGTATTCCACTTGTGACATGATGCGGTCACCGACTGAAAACCCGGCCACGCCTTCGCCGACCGCCCGCACGACCCCGGCAAAATCCTTGCCCGGCGCGAAAGGACGCGGCGGCAGGATCTGGTACTTCCCGGATATCACCAGCACGTCGGGAAAATTGATGCCGGCCGCGTGCACGTCGGCCACTATTTCACCCGGACCGGGCACGAGATCGGGCAGATCGTCGATCCGCATCGACGAGGGAGCGCCGTGCTCCCACACGCGATAGCTGCGCATGGCGGGCGCCTTTCAGATGCTAAGGAGGGGGTCCAGCGTCTCGCCGAGGCGAGGCGCGGGGGCGTGGCTGGTCGCTGAGCGGAAGGCCGGAACCACCGGCACCGGCAACGCCGGCAAGTCGCGGCCGTTCGCGAGCAGCCGATGGGCGAACACCTGCCGGGCGGCAAAATGAGGATCGTTCACCGCCTCTTCCAGGGTCGCCACGATGGAGCAGCAGACGTCCTGTCCCGCGAACAGCGCACGCCAATGCGCGGCGCTCTTCGCGGCGATGATCGCACCAACCGCCTTGGTCACCTCTCCGGCCGGGGCCGATGCCGCGCGCCATTCCTGCGGCAGGTCGATCAGCCGGCAGAAATTCTCCCAGAACTTGTCTTCCAAAGGCGCGGCGGCGACGTAGCGTGCATCCGCAGTGCGGTAGATATGATAGCGCGGCGTACCGCCGGTCACCAATTCGCCGCCGGCATGCGGCCACGCGCCGGCGGCAAAGCCGTTCCCGAGGCCCCAATACATGAAGGTGAAGAGGTTCTCGCCCATTGCAATGTCGAGATAGGTCCCGCGCCCGCTCTGGTCGCGCTGCTTGAGGGCGAGAAGGATGTTGATGACGGCGGGATAGGTCCCGCCCGCCACGTCAGCGGCAAGGACCGGAGGCAAGACTGGCGCGCCGTCGGCGCCCACGCTGAGGCCGAGAACGCCCGTTTCAGCCATGTAATTGAGGTCGTGGGCCGCAATGTCCGCTTTCGGTCCGTTCTGGCCCCAGCCAGTGATGGAGCAATAGACGAGCGACGAATTCATCCGCCGCACCGCCTCGTAGCCAAGGCCGAGTCGATTCATCACGCCCGGCCGGAACTGCTCGATCAGCACATCGGCCCGCTCGATAAGCGGACGTAGGCGCGAGATCGCGTCCGGGGCCTTCAAATCGAGCGCAATGCTCTGCTTCCCCCGGTTGAGCAGCAGGAAATTGACACTGTCATCGCCCACCTTCGGTTCATAGGTGCGCATTTCATCGCCTCGGCCGGGGCGTTCGATCTTCACAACCCGCGCACCCGCTTCGGCAAGGATTAGACTTGCCAGGGGGCCGGGAAGGAGAGTGCTGAAGTCAAGGACGAGGAGCCCTTCCAGCGGCCGCATGCTCATTTTGCCCCCCTGTGCCGGGCCTTGGCCACCTGGGCACGGCGGGCCGGTGCGTAGGCCGGGTCCCCCAAGGCGCTGTGAAGCGCCGAGGTGACGTCGCAATGGGCAGCAAGGCCGGTGCGCTCCAGCAGTTCGATCGGGCCTTCGGGATAGCCGAGTCCGAGCCGCAAGGTCAGGTCCATGTCGGCGGCGGTGGCAAGCTTGGCATCCAACCGGGCAAGGGCGGCGTTGTAGTAAGGGCGCACCAAGCGATCCACGATGCGGCCTGGAAAATCGGCGCAGACGGCTGTCTTCAGTCCAAAGGCCTCGAACAAGTTGCGGGTGGCATCGACGGCCTCTTGCAATGTCCCCGGCTGGCGCACGATCTCCACCAGATCGCTCGGATCGGCCGCGCCGAGCCTAAATCTCGCGAACCCGAGAACCGCGCTTCCCTCCTCGCCTCGGCTTTCGCCCGTGTGTACGCCGAGACATTCGGTCCCGAGTTCGATCAGGATCGGCCCGCCGCGCTCGTCTTCGGGCAGGGCGGCATACGCCTTCCCGGCATCCGCGCCGATGATCACGCGGATATTCCCGTCGTCGGACGCGGCTTCGAGCAGCGCATGGGCTTGCGGAAAGGAACGGCTTTCTCCCGCCCTGATGACGCGATGGGACATGGCTCAGGCTCCGAAGATCGCGGAATTTGCGTAGGAGAGGAATCCACGCTCGGTCTTGCGACCGAGGCGGCGGGCAGCAACCATGCGTCGCAGCAGGGGCGGACAGGCCGCGCGCGGCTCATGGGTGATGCCGTGGAGCGCCTCGCAGAGGAGAATCTGTGTATCGAGGCCCACGAGGTCGAGAAGCTCCATCGGCCCCATGGCATAGCCAAGCGCCCCTTTGATCGCCGCATCGATCTCCGCCGGTTCGGCGACGCCGTCCTCGACGAGCCGAATGGCATCGTTGTTGAAGGGGACGAGGAAGTAATTAAGGATGAATCCCGGAGCGTCCTGCGTCTTCACCGGCCGCTGGCCCATCTGCTCGCACAGATCCCAGGCGCGGGCGAAGCTCTCCGGGCTGGTATTGAGGCCGGGCGACATCTCGACCAGCTTCATTAATTGAGCGGGCAGGCAGAAATGCATGCCGACGAAGCGGTCGTCGCGGCCTGATTTCGCCGCGATCTCGGTGATGGAGAGGGTTGAGGTGTTAGAGGCGAACAGGGTGTCCGGCCCGCACACCGCGTCGAGCTCCACGAACAAGCGGCCTTTCGCCTCCAATTCCTCGAAAATGGCTTCGATGATGAGGCCGCAGGGCGCCATTTCCGCCACGACGCTGGTCCCTGTAACCTGGCCCATGATCTCGTCGACTTGGATCTGGGTGAGCTTTCCGCGCTGCACGGATTTGGCGAAGAACGCCGCCATCTGCACGAGCGCGGCATCCACGCGCTTGGGGTCGAGATCAAACAGAATGGTGGGAAAGCCGCCGCGCGCGGCGACAATCGCGATGCCGGTTCCCATGGTGCCGCAGCCGGCGACGCCTATGGAGAGAGGTTTGGTCATTGGCGTTTCCTTCAGCGTTCGATGAAGCTGCGGCCGATCAATTGGCGATGGATCTGGTTCGTGCCTTCCCAGATCTGCGTGATCTTCGCATCTCGCATGAGCCGTTCGACCCGGTATTCCCTGCAATAGCCATAGCCGCCGTGGAGTTGGACCGCCTCGGTCGCCATGCGCATGGCCAAGTCGCTGGCACGCATCTTGAGGATGGAGGCCTCGATGCCGATGTCGGAGACGCCGGCATCCACCCGGCGCCCGACATGGGCGAGCCAGGAGTCGCATAGCGCAAGCTCACTGGCGAGATCGGCCAGCAAGAACTGGATGCCCTGGAATTCTATGATCTTGCGGCCGGATTGCTTGCGCCCGTTGATATAGCCCACCGCATCCTCGAAGGCGGCGTGGGCGATGCCGAGGGCGTGCGCCCCCACGCTGGGGCGCGATTTGTTGAGGGAGGCCAGCAGCAGTTTGAGCCCCGCGCCCGGCCCGGCGAGGAGGTTTGCAGCCGGCACCCTGCAGTCGTCGAACCGCAAGGTGGCGGTCGAGGAGGCCCGGTGTCCCATCTTGTCCTCCAGCCGCTCCACCGTGAGGCCGGGCGTGCCCTTCTCCAGCACCAGACAGGAGATGGCCGCCTTCGGGTCTTCGACTGGCGCCCATTTGCCGAAGATCACATAGAGGTCGGCCACATCGCCGTTGGTGATGAAGGTCTTGGAGCCAGAGACGACGATCGTATCACCGTCCGGGGTGAATTTGGTGCGCATCCCGGTGGCGTCCGAGCCCGCGTCCGGTTCAGTGATGACGAGCGCCGCAAGCCCACCCTCGGCGATGCGCGGCAGCAGCCGCTGCTTCTGCTCCTCAGTGCCGAAGTCGATGACCGGCTTCATGGCGTGGAAATTGGTGGCCCAGATGATACCGGTGGCGGCGCAGGCAGCAGAAATCTCCCGCACGCAAGCGAGGTAGGACAGATAGGACAAGCCTGCTCCGCCATAGACTTCTGGTACAAACATGGCATTCAACCCGAGCGCATTGATGCCGCCCACGTTGGCCCAGGGGAATTCGCCGGTCTCATCATGATGGGCAGCGCGCGGCGCGATTTCTGAACGGGCAAAATCGCGCACGTTGGAAAGCAGCATGGCTTCGTGCTCCGGCAGGCCGAGCTGGGCGTCGAGACGTTCGATTACGTTCATGCGCGTGTCCTCACAGGGCAATGCCCTGGCCGCCGTCGAGATAGATCGTCTCGCCGGTCAGGAAGCCTATGTTTTCGGTGAAGAGAGATCCGATCAGCCGCGCCACGTCCTGCGCGCCGGCGGGACCGCCCACCGGGATGCGCGCGGAGAGGAAGCTCCGGATCTTGTCCGAGGCAAGGAAATCCTTGTTGAGATCGGTCGCGATATAGCCGGGTGCCACGTTCATCACGCGGATGCCCTTGGCCGCCCATTCCACCGCAAGACAGCGGGTGATGGCCGCCACCGCCGCCTTCGACGCGCAATAGGCCGCATTGCGACGCACGCCCAGCTTGTCGAAGAACGAGCCCATGTTGACGATAAGTGCGCCCTGCCCCCGCAACAGGAACGGATAGGCCTGCTGGCACACCGAAAAGGTCGCCGTGGCGTTGGTCCGCAGCACGTCATCGAATTCCGACAGTGGCTGGCGATCCGCTGGGCCTTCCAAGTGGATCCCAGCGTTGTTAACGAGGCCGTGAAGCGGCCCGACCCGGTCCTCGAATGCTTCGAGCGCCGCCTTCACGGAAGCGGCATCCATGACATCCCCCTTGAGGGGGACGAGGCGATCTTTCAGTTCGGCCGGGACGTCGATGCCCTCGGGGCCGGCCCCCTTGCGCGAAAGGCAGCCGACGCGATGGCCGCGCCGGGCAAGATCGAGCGCCAGCAGGGCGCCGATTCCCCGGCTTGCGCCTGTCACAAGAATGGTGCGGGAAATATGCATGTCAGCGATCCCGGAACGTGGGTTTGCGCTTATCCAGAAATGCGGCGAGCCCTTCGGCGGCATCCTCGGTGCGATAAGCGAGCGTCGAGAGATCGGCCTCGATGCGCAGCCCCTCCGCCAATGGCGTATCCAGCGCGCGCCGCACCGCGTCGCGGGCAAACGAAAGGGCGGGCAGGCCGTAGTGAGAGAACTCCCCAGCGTAGGCCTTGGCCGCCGCCAGCAGATCCCCGTCCCCGATCCGGTTGACGAGGCCGATGCGCAATGCCTCCTCAGCGTCCACCGTTCGGCCAGTAAGGATGATGTCCAGGGCGCGCGCCTCGCCCACGAGCCGTGGCAGGCGTTGAGTGCCGCCGTACCCGGGAATGAGCCCGAGCTTGATCTCCGGCAGCCCCATCTTCGCCTTGGGGGCGGCGATGCGGAATGTGCAGGCCAGCGCCAGCTCAAGCCCGCCGCCGAACGCGAACCCGTTGATGGCGGCGAGGGACGGCACCTTGAACGCGTCCAGCTTGGCGAAGGTCGCCTGACCGAGCTCCGCCCCTTCTTTCTCCTCCATCAAGGAGCGCCCGAGCAACTCCTTGATGTCGGCGCCGGCGCAGAAGGCCTTCTCCCCCGCTCCGGTGAAGATGAGGGCCCGGATATCCCAGTCCCGGGCCTGGTCGATCGCCGCGCCGATCGCGCGAATGATCTCGAAGCTGAGCGCGTTGAGCGCTTGCGGCCGATCGAGGGTAATGAGGGCGTAGTCGCCGTCGCGTGTCAGCGTGATCATTCAGGCCTCCTGCGGAGACGGTTTGGCTTGCCAACGCACCGGCAGCGGCTGCAGCAGACCCTCGCGCACCTGATCGACCAGCGTGCGCTTCAGAACCTTGCCGCTTGCCGTCATGGGAAATTCAGGCAGAAGCAGGAAATATTCGGGCATGTCGTATTTCGAGAGGCCCGCGGCGAAGAGGTGATCCAACATCTCTTCCGGCTGTATGGCGCAGTTCTCTCGCGCGATGATCGCCAGGCACACCCGCTCGCCCAGCCGATCGTCGCGCACCGGAAACGCCGCGACCTTGAACGCATTGGGATGGCGGATGGCAAGATCCTCGATCTGTGTGGGATAGATGTTATGGCCTCCGCGGATGATGAGGTCCTTGGACCGGCCAACCACTTCCAGATTCCCCTCGCGGTCCAGCCGGCCGAGGTCGCCGCTCATGAACCAACCCTGGGCGTTAAAGGACCTCTCCGTCGCCGACTGATTGTCGAAATAGCCAAGCGTCAGGCAGGCGCCGCGCCCGCCAATTTCGCCGATTTCGCCCACGCCGGCCTCCAGGTCCGGCGCATCGCAGCGCCAGATCTTGATCTCGTAGGCCGCGCACGCCTTGCCACAGGTGCGCACCAAGGTATCGAGATCGTCGTCCGGCAACGTGTATTGGTGCGAGCCGTTCTCGGTCATCCCATAGATGTTCTGCGGCTTGATGCCGAGCGCGAGGAAGCGGCGCGCAACTTCGATCGGAATGGCCGAGCCGGCCATGTAGAAGGTTTTCACGGCGCCCAGGGTGTGAAGGCCGCGCCGCTCCATCTCGCTGAGGATGTCGATGGCGTGGGTGGGCACGCCCATGACGTAGGTTGCCCCGGTTTCCAGAATCCGGTCGAGCGGGCTCACGCCCCGGAGCGCATCATTGACCACCAACTCGCAGCCGGCCACCAGAGTCTGTTCGAGGGCAACGGTCGCGATGTGATGACTAAGCGGGCTCAGCGAATAGAGCACAGTGTCGGCGTCGATGCCCCAATCCGCCACCATGGCGCGGCCGTTCGCGAGCAGGGTGTTGTCGGAATGCATCACTCCCTTGGGCTGCCCGGTCGTGCCCGAGGTGAAGGCGAGATAGACGACCTTGTCCGGCACCACCACCGGATCGGTTTTAAACTCCGGTCGTGCGTCTGGCGCGGGGAAGGAGCGCGTCTCCTTCCGGGCCGGCGCGGGCGTTCCCATGGACGCCAGCGCATAGAGGGCACGCATGGCGGAGAGCCCCGCGACGCGGGAGAAGATATCCTGCCGCGCGCCATCGGCGCCATAGCCCACCTGGGCGACGAGGGCAGCAGCGGCGCATCGCTCCAACAGCGTGGCGATCTCGTTGACCGTATGATTCTGATGGAGCGAGGGGGTGCAGACATATCCGTTGCGGGAGCAGGCGAGAAAAACCACCGTCGCCTCCACCCGGTTGGGCAGCCATACGCCCACCCTGTCACCGGCCCGTAGGCCGGCGGCGGCAAGATCCGCAGCCATGCCATCCGCCCATGAGACGAGGTCGGACCAGGTGAGGCGGCGCGTGGCATCGCGCAACGCAAAGGCTGTGGGACGCTGCGCGGCATGGCGCGCGGCGAGCGCATACATGGTGTCATCGCGCCATTGGCCGGTGCAATAATAGGCGCGCGCCAAAGCGGGGGCGTGGAGCGTCAGAAGCGTCGAACGCATGGCAGCCAGCCGATCACTGGCCGAACTTGGCGGCGTCGGGCGAACGGCGCTGGGAAAAGGCTTCCGCCAGTTCGTGAGATTCCTCGGTCTCCAGATAGCCGCGCAACAGCAGATCGTGGGCCATGCGCGCCAAGCCGCCGACGCCGCCATGCCGCGCTCCAAATGCCGCCTTCAGCGAAGCGATGGCGAACGGGCCGCGATCGGCGATGGTGAGCGCCATGGCGCGCGTCGCCTCAGCCAGTTGGTGGTCGGGAACGACCTTGTTGATGAGGCCGTAGCTAAGCGCCTGCTGCGCGGTGAGCTTCTCGTTGAGATACCAGATCTCCTTCGCGCGCCTTTTGCCGACCAGGTCCTCCAGGAACCAGGTGCCGTAGCCCGCATCGAAGCTGCCAACCATCGGACCCACCTGGCGGAAGATGGCGCTCTCCTTGGCGATGGCGAGGTCGCAGATCATCTGCAGCACGTTGCCGCCGCCGACGGCAAAACCGTTGACGCTAGCGATCACCGGCTTTTGGAGCCGCTCGATGGCGTCGTACATTTCCAGCGTCGGCAGAACCCCGGCATAGAGATTGGTCTTCTCCAGACCATCCTTCCGCCCGCCGGTGCAAAAGAACCGGTCACCGGCGCCGGTGAGGACCAGAACCCGGGTCCGGGTCTCGTTTCGGACGTTCTCGATGCAGTCGCGCAGTTCCCGGCACATGACGGCATTGAACATGTTGCCGTCTTCGGGACGATTCAAGGTGAGCGTGCCCACGGGGCCGTCTTCGGCGTACAGGATCGTCTCGTAGGACATGAGGTTTCCTTCCTGAATTTGTTTTGGCTTCAGATCGCGCCGCTGACCCGCAGCGCGTCGATGCGTGTCTTGTCATAACCCAGCATTGCGGCCAGCACCGACTCCGTGTGTTCGCCGAGGCGCGGGGGTGCGGAAAAATACCCGGCGGCGACGCCGTCCACATGGATGCCGAGGCCCACCTGCGGCACCGCATGCCCGTCGCGCTCGATCTGGAAGAATAGCGAGCGATCATGGAAGTGACCGTCCTCGACAACCTCATCGACGCGGTAGATCGGACCCGCCGGCACTTTCGCTGCTGCAAACCGCCGCAGCCATTCCGCTCGCGGTTTTTCCAGGAGGATCTGCTGGATGCGCCCGACGATCTCGGTGCGGCGGGCGCGGCGATTTGAATTGGTTGCGACGTCTTCGCCGCGGGCGAGCTCCGGGTGCCCCACGGCCTCCCAGAAGCGATGCCAGATGGCGTCGTTGCCCAGACCAAGCGTCATGGGCAGATCCGCCGTCTCGAAGGTCTGGTAGATGGCGATGACGCTGTCCTTACCGCCGCTGCGCGCCGGAACCTCGCCGGTACCCAGATAGGGAACGATGCGCGGCGACATGAACCGGATCATGCTCTCCGTCAGCGAAATATCGAGCGTCGCCCCCTCGCCTGTTGCCGCCCGCCGGTGCAGCGCCGCGAGCACCGCCATGGCGGCGTCGGCGCCGGCCAGCATATCGGCAGCCGGCGTTCCGACCTTCTGCGGCTCCGCATCGCTCGGGCCGGTGAGGTCCATCACCCCGCTGTAGCCTTCCGCGATGAGATCGTAACAAGGCAAGGCGGCATTGGCGCCGGAAAGCCCGAAACCGGTGAGGGAGACATGGATGAGGCTTGGCCGGCGAGAGCGCAGCGTCTCCGCATCAAGGGACAATTTGCACTGCACCGCCGGCAATTGGTTGCTGACGATGACGTCCGCCTTGTCCAGTAAGGCATCGAGGACCTCGCGGCCGTCCGGCTTGGAATAATCGATGCGCACACTCTTCTTGTTGCGATTCACGCTCAGGAACCATAGGGATTCCCCGTCAAGAAAGGGCGGGCCCCAATGGCGCGCGTCGTCGCCGGAAAGCCGCTCCACCTTGACCACCTCGGCACCGAAATCCGAAAGGAGCATGGTTGCGTATGGCCCAGCGACGGAGGTCGTCAGGTCGAGCACTGTGACATCCCCGAGCATCTTGAAAAGCTGCTGGGCCTGGCCGGTTGGTAGAGGAACTGCTGTCATGGCACACCGTGATTTTACTCAGGTGTAGCAAGCGGCATGCCACCATATTAAACGTTTGCTTTTGAATGGTTTTTAGCTTGCGCGCGGTTTCTGGCTGGCGCTAGTGTTCTTGGTCGCTACACTCCTGTGTCGCCGTCGTCCATCGCTAGAACACATCAGGTCGTTCCATGTCGGTTCCGTTCGAGATCGTGCTGTTCGATACAAAAGGTGCCGTGATATTTTCAACTCCGGCACTCGCGTCTGGCGCCGTAGCCGCCGCGCTGAAGCACCATGTCACCTCATCGGATACGACCCGCCGCCTGTCGGCCTTCACCCATGGTGAGGACACCTACGTGGTGGCGGCGGTGCCAATCGAGAGCGGAACGCTCGTCATCCTTCACCCGGAGAACAAGGGCTCGACGCTCTATGATTTCATCCTCAGCGTCGATATTGCCTACGATATCCTCAATCACTTCCTCACGAATCCCTACGAAGGCATCACCGTCGTGGATTCAGACGCGATCCTGCGTTACGTGAGCCCTGTACATGAGCGTTTCTTTGGGTTTACACGCGGTGATGCCGTCGGGCGGCCGGTGCAAGATATAATCGAGAATACCCGCCTGCACGTGGTGGCGAAGACCGGTGCGGCCGAGATCGGGCAAGTCCAGGAGATGCGCGATGTCACCCGCGTAGTAAACCGCATCCCCATCTCGCGCGACGGTACGTTGGTGGGCGCCATTGGTCGCGTTATGTTCAAGGCACCGGAAGAGGTGCACGAACTGAGCCGGCAGATTTCGAGCCTACGGGCCGAGGTTGATTACTACAAGAAAGAGCTTGCTGGTCTGCGTCATCGGGCCTTCGGCCTCGAGGAGATCGTCGGCGAGAGCGACGCTATCCGCAGGCTGAAATCGGAGATCCGCAAGGTCGCGCCGCTGGACGTGCCGGTCTTCGTGTCGGGCGAGAGCGGCAGCGGCAAGGAACTGGTGGCGCACGCCATCCACAATCTCAGCCGGCGCGTAGAGCGCCCCATGGTGCTGGTGAATTGCGGCGCGCTACCGGCCACCCTGGTGGAAAGCGAACTGTTCGGCTACGAGGCCGGCGCCTTCACCGGGGCACGGCGCGAAGGACGCATCGGCAAATTCGAGATGGCCGACCGTTCAAGCCTGTTCCTCGACGAGATCGGCGACATGCCGATGGAGACGCAAGTGAAGCTTCTGCGCGTCATTGAGGGCGGCGTGTTCGAGCGGGTGGGTAGCAATCGCTCGCGCACCACCAACTTCCGTCTCATCAGCGCCACCAATCGCGACCTGCGCCGGCTGATCACGGAGGAGGAATTCAGGGCAGACCTCTATTTCCGCATCAATGGCGTGACGCTCCAGGTGCCCCCGCTGCGCGAGCGCGCCAGTGACATTCCCTTGCTGGTTAATCATTTCATCAAGCGCGTCGGGCCGCGCATCGGATCGGACGTCAAGCGCATCCATCCCAAGGCCCTGGACATGCTCCAGGCCATGTCCTGGCCCGGCAACGTGCGCCAGCTTCACCACGAGGTCCAGCGCGCGATGATCTTCGCCGATGGAACGGAGTTGACCCTCGGCAATTTCGGCGACATCGAGGGGGCGCACGACATGGCGCGGGAGGGTGGGCAGCGCGTCGCCGACCCCTCGGTCTCGACGATCCGGGAGACCGTTGGCAACGTCGAACTGGCGCTGATCCGCGAGGCGCTTGAACGCCATAACGGTAACAAGAAGCGGGTCGCCGAGGAACTCGGTATCTCCCGCTCCTATCTTTACAAGAAACTCGGGGAAATGCCCGCCCGCGGCTGATGCTGGGGCGGGCAGGCGGCTCAGCCGGCCTTTTTCACCAGCGGACAGGTGGACTGGTCCAGCGGCTTGTAAGCCTGGTCGCCCGGAATCGTGCGCAGGATCTTCATCAAGTCCCATTCGCCCTTCGACGCCGCAGGCGTCTTAACTTCCGCCAGATACATGTCGTGGACCATCCGACCATCGGCGCGGATATGACCGTTCCTTGCGAAGAAGTCGTTGATGGGATTGGCCTTCATCCATGACGCGACCTTCTCCGCATCATCCGATCCCACCGCCTTGACGGCATTCAGATAATGCATGGTGGCGGAATAACCTCCCGCCTGGACCATGGACGGCATCGCCTTCATCCGCTCGTAATATTTCCTGGCGAAGGCGCGGCTTTCCTCGTCGCGGTCCCAATAAAAGCCGGTGGTAAACTTCATTCCCTGCGCCACCTGCAGGCCGAGAGCCTTCACATCGGTGATGAAGACCAGCATGGCCGCGAGGCTCTGCCCGCTCTGCGTAATGCCGAATTCGCTCGCCTGCTTCACCGCGTTCACGAAATCTCCGCCCGCATTGGCGAGGCCGATGATCTGCGCCTTCGAAGCCTGTGCCTGAAGGAGATAAGACGAGAAGTCAGTCGTGGAGAGCGGCGCGCGTACGCGACCGAGTACTTTTCCACCTCCGGCCAGCACCACGCGGCTGGTATCGGCCTCGAGGGCATGCCCGAATGCGTAATCGGCCGTAACGAAGAACCAGTCCTTGCCGCCTTCAGCGACGATGGCTGAACCGGTGCCTGTGGCAAGCGCGTACGTGTCATAGACATAGTGGATGCCATAGGACATGCAGCCGTCATTCGTGAGCGCAGTGGTGGCCGAGCCTGCGCCGATTATCACCCGCTTCTTCTCCGCGCCGAGGCGGAACAAAGCGAGCGCCGAGGCGGAGTCGGTCGATTCGATCACCATGTCCGCGCCTTCGCTGTCGAACCAGCGACGCGCCACGGCGGAGGTGATGTCTACTTTGTTCTGGTAATCGGCCGAAACCACCTGAATCGGCATGCCGTTCACCTGGCCGCCGAAATCGTCTACTGCCATCTGCACTGCACCGATGAGACCCGGACCGCCATGACGCGAATAGACTCCCGTCATGTCGACGATGACTCCGATTGCGATCTTGTGATCGCTGAACTGAGCCTTAGTGCCGGTTGCAAACCCGGCGGCGAGAGCCACCGCGGCGCACGCGGCGGTAAAATAAGTCCAGAAACCTGACATTCCACTCATTGCACGTCCTCCTCGTTGCACCCTTGTGGCGCTTCGCGCGGCGCCTATCGGCGAGGAGCTTGCAATGGATATGCCCAATGCTCCGGGGCCCTGGAAGATAGGATTACGAACGGCAGGCCGCTCTCGCGGATACAGAAACCCGCGCGACAGTGCTTTCGTGAAACACATTCTGGGCCGACAGGCGTCCTCGCGGAGGACATATGATGGCAAGAGCTCTCTATCGATGATGTGACGAAGGTTTGCCCGAGAGGTGAAATACGAGAGTTTCCAGTGCAGACTGGCGGTCTGTCGAGCAAGGAGACGGGTTTGGCATGCCCCTTGCTCGACAGACCGCGAATAAGATCCCGGATAGAAGTTCAGGTTCAACTGAACGAACGTTATCGGTTGGGAGGAAAGTATTTTGACAGTGACGCAAGCCGCTCAGGCGGCCACTCCGATTCGCCCTCTGGATGCGGTGGGTTGGCAACTCGTCGAATTCAGCGGCGTGGCCAAGGATTTCACCACGCCTGAGGGTCCCTTCCGCGCCGTCCAGGACGTGAATCTGGAGGTGCGCCGCGGCGAGGTCGTTACGCTCGTGGGGCCGTCCGGCTGTGGAAAGTCCACGCTCTTGAATATGACCGCCGGCCTGTTTGTGCCAACCGCCGGCAAGGTTTCCTACGATGGGCGCGAGATCCGGCAGATCAACACCAAGACCGGCTACATGACCCAGAACGATCACCTGCTGCCGTGGCGCAATGTGCTCGACAATATTGCCGTGCCCTTAGAAATAGCCGGCTTGTCACGGTCTGACATCCGGGCGCGGGTCCAGGTGCTGATCGACATGGTCGGGCTAACTGGCTTCGAACAGTCTTTCCCCACGCAGCTTTCCGGCGGCATGCGCAAGCGCGCCGCGCTTGCCCGTCTGCTGGCCTATGATCCGGAGACCCTGCTGCTCGATGAGCCGTTCGCAGCCCTCGATGCCCAGATGCGGCTGAAGATGCAGGTGGAACTGCTCAGCATCAGCCGCAAGCTTAACAAGACCGTGCTCTTCGTCACCCACGATCTCGACGAGGCCGTGGGGCTTGGCGACCGCATCGCGGTCTTTTCGCCGCGGCCGGGCACCATCCGGCGGCTGATCACCTCGCCGCTGGGCCACGACAGGGACCTGCTGCGCCTTCGCCACGAGCCGGCCTATGCCAGCCTGTGTGCCGAACTGTGGGACATGATCGTTCCGTCGATCGAAAGCCACCAGTGAGCCATCGTCGGAGACCAGTAATGAACGCTTCCCTCGCAAAAACCATCCCCGCGCCGAGTCTTGCCGAGCGCCTGTCCGACCCGAAGGTGCGGAAGCGCATCAAGATCAACATGGCGCGTCTCGCCTTGTTCATGACGTTCATGATCATCTGGCAGTTGTCCGCCGGGACGCTCATCTCGACGTTTTTCATCTCCCGGCCGACCGACATTTTCGCGGTGCTATACCGCTGGCTGATCGACGGAACGCTCTTTTTCCATGCCAGCATCACCGCAACCGAAGCTCTCTCCGGCTTCGTCATCGGATCGCTCGCCGGTATTGCAATGGGCACCGTGCTTGGGCGCTGGCAGGCAGCCGCCGATCTTCTGGAACCCTTCATCATGGCGTTTTACAGCTTGCCGAAAGTGGCCCTGGCGCCGCTGTTCGTCATGTGGCTCGGCATCGGCATGACAATGAAGATCGTACTGACCGCCGCAGTCGTCTTCTTCCTCGTCTTTTTGAATACTTATACCGGGGTCCGCAGTGTGAGCCGCGAGCTTGTGGTCATCATGAAGCTGATGGGGGCAAAGGAGAGCCACGTCCTCACCAAAGTGGTCATCCCCTCCGCTCTGACCTGGGTGTTCGCCGGGCTCCGCATCTCCGTCCCCTATGCTCTGATCGGCGCGATTGTCGGCGAACTTATCGCATCGAACCGGGGGCTTGGTTATCTGCTGTCCAGTTCAGCGGGCCAGTTCGATACCGCTGGTGTGTTCGCGGCCCTTGGCTCGGTCATCGTGCTCGCCGCGCTTCTGAATTTTGCGGTGAAGAAGCTCGAGACCAAGCTCGCGCCGTGGAAATCAGCCGAACTTTCACGTGAAATGACTGTCTAACACCAAAGACAAAAAAAGATAAACGGAGGGAGAGAATTGTGAAACGCCTTAGATCAATCCTCGCTGGCGCCTTATTAGCGGTAGCAGCTACGATGCCCGCCTTGGCGCAGGACAAGATGACTGCCGCCTTTTCCACAGTGGGCTTCGCCTATCTGCCGCCGCTGGTAGCCAAGGCGATGAACATTTATGCTACCGAAAAACTCGACGTTGACATCGTCATCACCGGCGGCGAGACGAAGGCCCTGGCAGCACTGATCGGCGGCGGAGCTGACGTATATTTCGGTTCCGCGCCGACTGTTATCCGGGCCCGTGAGAATGGCGTCCAGGTGCTGATGGTCGGCTATTGCGTTTCGCAATACGCCACCAATCTCGTGCTTTCGAGCAAATGGGTGAAGGACCACGGCCTCACCGCCAATAGCACGGTCGAAGAAAAGCTGAAGGCGCTAAAGGGAGCCACGCTCGGCATTACCGCTCCAGGCAGCGGCACCGACCTCATCATGCGCTTCTTCGCCAACAAAGCGGGGCTGAATCCCGACCGGGACCTCATCCTTTCCAATCTCGGCGGCGGCGACGTGATCACATCGGCCTTCGCGCAAGGACGCATCGACGGTTTCGCGCTCTCGGCGCCGGCGGCCGAGAATGCGGTGAAGCGCGACGGCGCGGTGATGATCTTGGATCTCGCCAAGGGCGAGGTGAAGGAGCTGGACGGCTTCCTTTACACCTCTATTTCCTTTCGAGAAGACACCTTGAACCGCAATCCGCAGCTTGCGGTGCGGCTCCTGCGGACGCAGCAGAAAGCACTCGACATGATCCGTGACCCGGCCAAAACAAATGAAGCCCGCGATGCGGTCTGGAAGATGTACTGGCCTAAGATCGACAAAGCGCTGTTCGACGAAATGTGGGTGAACTGGAAGGACGCTTGGCCGAAGACGGTGGAAATTCCAGCCAGTAGCCTGAAACAGATGGTCGATTTCACCAATCTGCTCGAATCCAAGAAAATAGACCCAGCCGTGGCTGATAAATCCTACACCAACAAATATGCCAAGGAGGCAGTGGCTTCCGTGGCCGCCGGTAAGTAAACCCCAAGCGCATCCTGTATTGCGAACAGAAAAGCCAGATGTCCGCGTGTGATGCGGACGTCGGGCCGGATGTGTGCGCCCTCGAGTCGGTGCCGCGATCGTCGTGGCCGAGCGCCTCTTAGAAGCGCATCTCTCAACCACCAGAACAAGGGGAGGAAACTAATGAGGCGGTTCAGCCGATCCGCATTGGCCGGCCTATTGGCTGTTACGGCTATGTCGATGCCGGTGGCGGCGCAGGACAAGCTGATCGCGGCCTTTTCTACAGTCGGATTCGCATTCTTGCCACCGCTCGTGGCGAAGGCGATGAACCTCTACGCCACGGAAAACATTGATGCGGACATCGTGATCGCCAGCGGCGATACGAAGGCTCTCGCGGCCCTCATAGGTGGCGGCGCCGATGTTGGCTTCCTTTCCGCACCCACCGTTATCCGGGCTCGCGAAAATGGCATCGGGGTGATCATGGTAGGCTACTGCCTTGCGCAATATCCCACGAACGTCGTTGTCTCCGGTAAATGGGCCAAGGAACACGGCATCTCTGCGAACAGTAGCGTCGAGGAAAAGGCAAAGGCCCTCAAGGGCGCGACGCTCGGCATCACCGCGCCGGGCAGCGGGAGCGACCTGATCATGCGCTTTCTAGCCAAAAAGGGGGAACTCAGCCCGGATCGGGATATGACCCTGTCCAATCTCGGCAGCAGCGACACGATCGCGGCGGCCTTCGCCCAGGGGCGCATTGACGGTTTCGCCCTGTCTGCCCCCGTCGCCGAAAATGCTGTAAAGCGTGAGGGCGCGGTGATGATCTTCAATCTCGCTGCCGGTGAAGTGAAGGATCTGGACGGCTTTCTCTATACGGCCATCACGTTTAGGCAGGAGATGTTGGATCGCAATCCCCAGCTTGCCGTTCGCTTCCTACGCACGCAACAGAAGGCGCTGGACGCTATTCGCGACGACGCGACGACCGAAAAGGCTCGCGATGCTGTGTGGAATATGTATTGGCCGAAAGTGGATAAAGCTCTGTTCGACGAAATTTGGGCCGGGTGGAAATACGCTTGGCCGAAAACCGTCGAAATCCCCCAGAGCAGCCTCAAGCAGGTCACCGATTTCACGAACCTTTTGGAGGCCAAGAAAGTCGACCCGGTGGCGGCGGCGAAATCCTTTACCAATATCTACGCAAAGGAAGCCGTCACTTCCATTTCTGGGAGAAAGTAATTCAACTCTTGGAAAGTGCGGGAGCGCCCGTTTGGAGCGCTCCCATTTTCTCCTCAGGCTTTAGAGTCCGCCGCCAGCTTCTCCTCGGCGAGGGCTTGATCGAACTCCTTGAAGGATTCCAGCGCAGCCGGCACACCACAATAGAGTGTGGTTTGAAGGATGACCTCGACGATCTCTTCGAGGCTCGCACCGGTATTGTGCCGGGCCTTCACATAGAGCCGAAGCTCATTGGGCCGATTCATGGCGACCATGAGCGCCACATTGATGAGATTGCGCGTGCGCGCATCAAGCCCAGGCCGGGACCAGATATGTCCCCAGACCCCTTCTGTTACGATTTCTTGGAACGGCTTGGTCAATTCCGTCGCGCGAGCGAGGGCTCCATCGACATATGCATCGCCGAGAATCTCGCGGCGACGTGCCATACCCTTCTTGAACAGTTCGCTTTCCATGTTTCCTCCTTGGGCGGATACCTCTTCGTTGCAGAACGCATGCCAGGGCGCTTGCCATTGATCTTTCAGCATCGCCGCACGGCCAAGCGTCGCCTCGGCAGACAAGATGTACTCCGCAGATACACCTCGGCGCCGACACCACGACTATGCCTTTTCGTCAGCCATGGAAAGGTATTGTTGCCTGCCAACCTGCAGCGTCTACCTCATCGCTAACGTGACGGGCGCTGTCATGCTGGCACACAATTTGCTGATCTTTTTCGCGTGGAGGAAACATGACCCAAGAAACATCTGATCGCGTTGCTCTCGTCACGGGTGGTGCCCATGGTTTGGGGCTGAGCATGACTCTCGGCCTCTTGGAACGAGGATTTCGCGTTGCGGCCGTCGACCGCGATGCCGCTGGCCTCGATGCGCTGAAACAAAAGGTCGGCTCGACCCGCCTTGAGATTTTCACCGCCGACCTCTCGCTACCCGATGCGGCGAAGGTGATCCAGCAAGTGGAAGGCGCGCTCGGCCGCGTCGATGTTCTCGTCAATAATGCGGGTATCGGGCAGGGGCAGGTCCGGCCTGATTACCATCGCAATCCACCGCGGTTCTTCGAGGTAACGCCGGAGCAATGGGCGCGCGCAATCGCGGTAAATGCGAGCGCGGTCTTTCTGCTGAGCCGTGCGGTGGTGGAACCGATGATCGCCCGCCGGTGGGGTCGCATCATCAACATTACTACGAGTCTGGGCACGATGATTCGCGGTGGCTGGACCCCCTACGGTCCAAGCAAGGCGTCAGCCGAGGCCCTTAGCGCCGTAATGGCGGGTGATCTTGCCGGCACCGGAGTGACGGTGAATGTGATCGTGCCCGGGGGCATTGTGAACACACCCATGATTCCGGCCGATGCTCCCTTCGCGCGTGAGGCCCTGGTGCAGCCGGACGTGATGCTTCCGCCGCTCTACTGGCTGGTATCTCAAGCCGGCGACGAAGTGACGGGTCGTCGCTTCCTCGGCACCAATTGGGACAAATCGCTAGACCCGGCATTGGCCGCCGAAAAGGCGGGAGCGCCCATCGGCTGGCGCGACCTCGCGGTCTTGCCCGTCACGCCGAGCTTCAGTGCCTGACCATCTAGACGTGCGGAGGCCGGCGGGACAGCACGGCCCCACTTGGTTCTTGAATTCAAGGGGTGAGCAGATGCGTATTCTAGGCAAGGTCGCGTTCATCACGGGCGCAGGCACGGGAATCGGGGCGGTGGCGGCGAAGATGTTCGCCCGCGAGGGCGCAAAGGTGGTGGTGGCCGAGATTAACGAAGCCAATGGCAACGCTGTGGTCGCGGATATTCATGCGGCCGGAGGAGAGGCGTATTTCGTCCGTTGCGATGTCACCGATGAAGACTCCGTGCGCGAATCAGTTGTCGCGGCTGTTGCGAAATTCGGAACCCTCGATGTGCTGTACAATAATGTTGGCGGTTCGACGCCTCATGACGGGCCGGTCACAGAGGTGGCAATGGAAGAGTTCTGGCGCGCCATCAAACTCGATCTGCTTGGCACATTTCTGCCCTGCCGCCACGCCATTCCCGTTATCATCAAGAATGGCGGCGGCTCCGTCATTAACACAACTTCGTACGTTGCGATGGTCGGCACTGCGGGGAGGGATTGTTACACGGCGGCAAAGGGAGCGATCATCTCGCTGACCCGATCCATGGCTGTGGAGTTCGGCCCACACAAAGTACGGGTGAACGGAATCGCACCGGGCGCCGTGGACACGGAGCGCTTGCGGAATTTCCTAAAAGACGCACCCGATCATCCCACTTTCGATCCGCGCAATCGCCATCGCCGGCCGGAAGTGGCGTCACACCTCATGGGGATTGTGCAGCCTGAGGATATCGCAGCGGCCGCACTCTTCCTGGCCTCAGACGATGCACAACGCATGACCGGGACGATCACGGTGGTCGATAGCGGCGCTAGCGCGTGGTGATCTTGCTTCCCCGGAGACATGTAAAGCATAGAGATCTGCTGCGGACCGGACTGACCCGCGCCGGCTTCGGTGACGACCATCGGCGGCTCGGCCGTGGCGAGCTCGGCCTGGTCGATACCGTGCATCCCCTGCGACAGTTCGCTCCAATGGCCGAAGTCAGTCCAATCCTGCGTCGGCCGGATAAGCGCCGACCACACATGGATGGGCTCCTCCGGAGCCGACCACACGGCAACGCCCACTTCGATGGGATACCCGCCATCCTCCAAAGAGCTCGCCTCAAAATCGATGATGCGCAGAGGCCATTGGATCGTCGGCGCGTGCGGCTCCTTGCCTTGCATCTGGAACAAGCTCCTATCGCCTGATCCCGGATGCCGCCACCTTACTCCATGGGGTCAGGCGCCCGGACGGGAGAGTTCACTCCGTGCAGTTGGCCATGGCGAGGGGAATGAGCCTTCGGTCTCCGAAGACGCGGAAGCGCAGGGCGTCTTGGATCGACCAGTCGGCGCGGGAGAGATCGCCGGCGTCCAGGAACGAGACCGCGACCACGGCTTCCAGCTCCTGGAACGACACGCCCGAGAGCTCCAGGATTGCGATGAGCTGGAACGGCGCCTCGGCGGTGGGAGACGGCTTGATGTCGAGCACGCGCGCGGCGAGTTTGCGCGTGCCGCCGCGCTCGAAGCGCACCTCCATGTCGAGGTTTTCGAGCATGCTCTGCACATCGTCTGGCCGGCTGGTTTTTTGGCCGAGCGTCGTGTCGCGCGAGCCCGGCTGGAACACCAGGGCCACGAGGGGGGTCTTGCGGCCTTTGCGGCAGAACAGGCGCAAGCGGGTGGTATCGTCAAAGCGGCTGCTGGCCACTTCGGCAGTGGCGCCGATCTCGGTGCCCATGCCGCCGGCGGCCTGCAGGCTGAGGGGCGCGTAACGGCGCGCGGTGTTGTCGATGTTCCAGGCGCGCATCTCGTCCGGGGTGAGCCAGTGGGGCGCGCTTTCCGGCGTCTTGGCGGCGAGCGCCAGGAACCGGGGATCGATGCCCATGCCCAGCGTATAGTTGATCAGCCGCCCCATGATCTGCTGGGCATAGGCCTGCGTGCCCGAGAAGGAGAATTGATGCACACCGAGGCGTGTGCCGGTGGCGCCCTCGAAGCGGTCGAAGAGATCGCCCTGGTCCTCGGCGCCGGGATCTTGGGTGATCATGTAGCGCTTCACGCCGCCGAGGATGGCATAGGCGCAGGCGCCGATGCAGACCTCCCCGAGGCTGGTGCCGAAGCCGGCCTTGCGGATCAGCTCGCCGAGCTTGGCGGCGGAGGCAAGATCCCCGCCGGGCGAGACGAACCGCAGCATGTCGCCATCGGGATTGTCGCGGGCGAAGACGGCGAAGGCCTGCGGCGTCTCCGGCGTGATCATGCCGACGGCAAGGTCCGCCCGCTCGACGGCATTGCCGCTGCAGATCGCGCTCGGTGGGGAGAAGAAGCGCATGGGCTTGCGCAAATCGGCCGGGCGATAGTCCGGCGCATCGCAATCCGGCTCTTCCGCGTGCGCCCGGGATGACGAAGCCGCCAGCGCCAGGAGGGCGACGGCGGCAACGCTTGCGAAGATGCGTTTCGCGCGAAAAATCATCCCTCGCTCCGCATGGTCGGCTCGGTGCGAGTGGGCTCCATGCGATTGGGCTCGGTGCGATAGGGCGGCCGGTCGATGGCGAGGCTCCATCGGGTCTTGGCGTACCAGGTCTCCTGCGCGTCCGGATCGGCGAACACCCAGCCGTGCTCCAGATAATTCTTGGCCGTCAGCTCGTTGCCCTTGACGCCGAAGAAGATCATCAGGCCGAGATCGAGGATGCAGGCCGAGAGCGCGACCAGGGCCACGTCCTTCGGCTCCAGGTCCGCCAAGCTCTGGCTGATGGTGGTGGAGAAGTTGATCACATTGATCAAGATGCCCCAGACATAGAGGCGGCGCAGGAACAGCGGGATGCCGAAGAAGGTGGAGAAGAAGAACAGGACCCAGCTCCAGCCCACCTTGATGCGCTTGAGCTCGCCCGTCTTCGGGTTTTTCATCAGAACTTTCATGCTTTCCCCCAAGTAGTGACGCGATGATGTGATGACGCGATGGAAACGAGAGCGGGATCGCGGCTCAGCGCTGCGCCGTGGCGGGCGCGGCCATCGCGACGCCGCCGCTGAGCACGAAGCCGGTGCGGCCATCGGCGAGCCGGGCGGGAAGCAGCGTTGCCGCCGCCTCGCCCCTCGGCTGGATGGCAAGGCGCGGCCCGGTCCATGAGAGGGCTTCGCCAACATCGAGCACGGCGCATTCGCCGGCCTCCGTGAGGACATCGCGCACGCGCCGCCGCGCCGGTCCCGGCCGTTCCGAGAGCAAGGTGATGAGCTGCTGCGGGGTGCGGCAGAAGACCGTGCGCTCGACGACAGTACAGGTGCCGCCCTCGACGCAACGCTCTTCGCTTTGCTGCGCGACCGATGCGATCTGCGATGAAGAAGCCGTCTTCTGCGTGGACCGCAGCGCTGTGAGCGCGGCCAAGGCCTGATCGAGCTCGCGCTGTGCCTGTGCCCGCTCGCGCCGCACTCCCTCCAACGGATCGGGACCCCCGCCGCCCGCCAGACCCTGGAACGCTTGCGCCATGCCGGATGGTCCCCGCGCCATGCCCATGGCCAGGCTCTGCATGCGGCGCGCCTGATCGGCCTCGATCGCGGCAGACCGCTCCTGCAAGCGCCGCTCGGCCGACTGCACGGCCTGGCGCGCTCGCGCCACACGCGCTTGAGCCGCGTCCAAAGCATCGGCGGCGGCTGTGGCTTTGGTCTTTGCCTGCCTCTCGCGCGCCTCGGCATCGCGCATCGCGCGCGTGTCTTCCTGACGGCGCGCCTCATCTTGGCGCTGCGTTTCCACCTGAAGGCGGGCCTCCTCCTGGCGCTGTGCGTCCTGCTGCTTTCGCGTCGCTTCGCGCGCCTGAAGGGCACGTGCCGTCTCCTCCTCGATCTCGGTCAGGCGACGATCGATGGTGGTGTAGGGCTCGTCCCCCATGAGCTGCTTCAGGGCGTCCTTAATGGGGATGTCCTCCAGCGCACCGCCATCGGCAGCGGGGACGGCAATGCCCACACCGGCGAGGCGTTTCGTGCGCCAGAGGATGGTCCAGAGCCGCTGGGCGGCGGTCTGCACATCCGCCCGCTGCAATTCGGCCTGCGGGATCCAGTTCGCCGCGAAGCGCCTGCGGGTCGCGGCCGCCAGATCGCTCAATTGCCGATCGGTGGAGAGGCTATCGCCATAGGCCTTCTTGAAGAGCACCGTCTGCGCCAGGCAAAGCTCGGTGTCGGTCACCTCGGGCGGCCGGGGCTTTGCGTCAAGCTTCGACAAAGGCTCCGGCGCCTGGGCGATGAGATCTTGTGCGGGCGACGGGGGCGGCCGCGAGACGGCCTTCTTCTGAAGCGCCGCCCAATCGCACAGGCCGCCCATGGCCTGCGCCAGTTCCGCACTGAAGAAGCCGTCGATCTGCTCGGGGGTGATGCCGATCATCATGAGCGACAGGCGGAGCAGAACCAGCTCGCTGTCGCTCGGCTTTTCCGGAAGGACGTACTTCTGCTCGAAGATCCGGTCCTTGTAGCCGTACTCGGCCTCAGCCGAGTGAGGGAGGGCGAGCAGGCCAAGGCCGCCGCACAGCGCAAGCGTCCTGATCAGCCTGGGAGAGGCCATCGGAGGGATTCCTTTCTGAAGGGGGCAAAGCCCTGGAAAATTGGGCATCGGCGGAGATGAATTTCGTAACGTGCACTATAATGCGTAGCACACTAGTGCACAATGACGCGCCATCGCACCATGGTGGATGCGCAACATGTGCTTGGTGCAAACGTTCGACGCTGCCGTCTGGCGATCGGCCTCTCGCAGGAAGAGGTGGCCGAACGCATGGGCGTCGATCGTGCCTACGTCAGCGGCTTAGAAAGCGGGCGCAGAAATCCCACACTCACTACGATATGGGCTATCGCGCAGGCTCTTGGCGTTGAGATGTCGACATTAGTCAGCGTCGCTGCGGCGAGCGACCCAGCGCCCCCCATCCGAAAGCGGGCACCTCGTCGGAAGCCTACCGGATGATAATGCTGGGAGGCCTCAAGGCCTCCTAGCTTTCCGCTCACGCCTTGCAGTCGGGATGCATGAGGGCGAGCTGGCTGATCGGCCGCGTGATCACCGGCAGATCGTCGAAGCCATGCCATTTGAGCGTGGCCCGGGTCGCATCGCGGTTGATCACCTCGGCCGGCCACCAGCCGTTGAACTCGCCCTCTTCATAGTCGGGCGCGAGCACCAGGTGGCCGCTGGCAATCTCGGGCCAGAGCCCCACGGCGACCTCTTTACTGACGACACCGAGATTGCCGCCGTCGAGCATGTTTTGCGATGCGATGGCCACGGCAGAGACAGGCTTGTCCATGGCGCCCGAGGCCGGCTCAGCGGCCGTTTCGAGCGTCGCCGCTGTCGTCGTCGCCTTCGTAGCCGCCTTGGCCTCAGCGGCCTTCGGAATCAGTTGCACGACAGGCGCCGCCTTGGCCGCGCCATCGGCCACGGCCGAGAGTTCACTGACCATGCGGGGCGTGACGGCGCCGAGCAGGGGAGCGCCCTCCTTGTCGAAGGCGCCGCGCGCGAGACTCGCGATGAGCTTGGCGTCCTTCGCCGGGTTCAGCGTCACGCAGCGATAGCCGAGGCCCTCCCCAGCAGCGCGCGCCTTTTCGGCGGCCTCGCCTTCGAACTTTGCGGCTTGGGACGGCGTAGCATTGAAGAGCACGAGAACGCCGTGCGAAGCGGCCTGAGATTTGACAGTCATGATGTGATCTTTCGTGAGGCTGGCGGCAGTCTCCGCCTCTGTATTGTATCATAATACCGTTGTCTTGTCAAGCAACTCGTGCTGAGGGGTGGCTTTGGCTTCAATTTGAATCGAAAATTGCGCTTGAGTATTTGACCCCCAGCGGTCAAGGCGGCGATGTACCTGATCTGCCCGCGAGAGCGGCTTTGGGGAGGCATGACGCCCGATACAATCGAGATCGCCGTTCAACGCGGAGGCGCAGAACGTGTTCATCGACTCGAGATCGTCGCCTCGCGCGCACGCGAGAGCAGCACGATCAGAATGTGGGATGCAATGTGGGGAGAGGCATCGCTCGAGAGAGATAATTCTTTATTTTCAATGACTTATCGAAAAGATTGGCGGAGAGGGAGGGATTTGAACCCCCGATACGGTTGCCCGTATGCCGCATTTCGAGTGCGGTGCATTCGACCACTCTGCCACCTCTCCAGCCGGGGCACGGGCGCGCCGCGCCCGTTTATGTGGTCCTGCGCTTCTAACCGAGCCGGGAAACAAGCACAAGACGCCCTGCACACCCTTTCCACGCCCCCGGCGTCGAGCACCGCTTAGGTGGGATCACCGACCGGGCGCGGCTTGCCGTTGGCGTCGATGGCGACGAAGGTGAAGACGGCCTCCGTCACCTTGCGCGTATCCTCGCCCTCGCGCGCCCGGCGCCAGGCTTCCACCTCGATCCGCATGGACGTGCGGCCCACCGACAGGATGTTGGCGAACAGGCTCACCTCGTCGCCCACGAACACCGGGCCGAGGAAGGTGATCGCCTCCACCGCCACGGTGGCGCAGCGACCGCGGGCGCGGCGGGCGGCGATGTTGCCCGCGGCCAGATCCATCTGCGACATCAGCCAGCCCCCGAAGATGTCGCCGCTCGGATTGGTGTCCGCCGGCATGGCGATGGTGCGGATGGCGGGCACCCCGTCCGGAATTTCGGCCTGCTTGTCGTGCATGATGGGACCCTTGCGAATCGAACCTGGCGTGGCGGAGGCGGCGGACCTGTGATGGAATCCCGCCTGGAGATGTTTCAAACGCAGGGTTAAGACACCACGCCGCCGGACGCAAACCGGCACCGCTCCGTGTTTTTGCGCAAGCCCGCGCATTGACAAACCGACCCGGCAAAGGGTACACGAGCCGCTTCGCGTGGGCCTTTGCGCCCATATTCCCAATCGACCGAAAGAAGCCCGCCCTTCGAGGCGGGTGGAACACGAAAGCGAGACAAAGATGTTCGCGGTCATCAAGACGGGCGGCAAGCAGTACCGCGTCGCCCCCCAAGACGTCATCACGGTCGACAAGATCGAGGCCGAGGCCGGCCAGACCCTGTCGCTTCCCGTGCTCATGCTGGCAGGCGAGACCACCGTGATCGGCGCCCCGCTCGTGGACGGCGCCTCCGTTACCGTGGAAGTGGTCGAACAGACCCGCGGCGACAAGGTGATCGCGTTCAAGAAGCGCCGCCGGCAGAACTCGCGCCGCAAGCGCGGCTTCCGCGCCGACCTCACCGTCGTGCGCATCACCGAGATTCTCGGAACCGACGGCAAGGCCGTCGTCCCCGCAACCCAAGCTGCGCCGGCCGAACAGGCCGCGGCCGAAGCTTGATCTGAGAACGGAGAGCGCAAATGGCTCATAAAAAAGCAGGCGGTTCGTCCCGCAACGGTCGCGATTCCGACGGCCGTCGCCTTGGCGTGAAGCGCTTCGGCGGCCAGGAAGTCGTTCCCGGCAACATTATCGTGCGTCAACGCGGCACCAAATGGCATCCCGGCACCAACGTGGGCATGGGCAAGGACCATACCTTGTTCGCCCTCATTGAAGGCCGAGTTGAATTCCGCACCAAAGCTAACGACCGCACGTTCGTCTCTGTTGTAGCTACCCCCGCCCTTGAGGCGGCTGAATAACCGGCGAGACCTGAAAATGCAGGATCCCGCCGGTCTCGTCGAACCGGAGGGAGCCTGAACCAGGAAGCTGGGGCTCCGATAAGCCGGGGAGACGGGAACGTCTCCCCGGTTTTCTTTTGCCTTGGCCTGGAGCCCGCCATGACCATCATCGAGACGCCACCCGGAGTTGCGCTGCAGGAGAGCTGTATTCCCGTCCTCGAGACCGCGCGGCTGGTGCTGCGCGCGCCCAAGATCGAGGACGTGGATGCCATTGCGGCGCTGGCCAACAGCCGGCGCATTGCGGAAATGACCGCCAACCTGCCCCATCCCTATCGCACCGCAGATGCGGCAAGCTTCGTTGCCAACGCGCCCCAGGGCGAGGAAGCCGCCACCTTCGCCGTGCTTTTGAAGCAGGAAGGGGAACTCACCCTGGTCGGCATGTGCGGATTCGCGCGCCGGCCCGGCGAACCGGCGCCCGAGCTTGGCTATTGGATCGGCGAGCCGTTCTGGGGCCGCGGCATCGCCACCGAGGCGGCCCGGGCGGTGATCGACTACGCCTTTTCCGAAACCGCCGTCGCGCAGATCGCAGGCGCCGCCCGGGTGGTCAATCCGGCCTCGCGGCGGGTGCTTGAAAAGTGCGCGTTCCAATGGTGCGGTGCCGGGCTGTGCCGGGTGAAGGCGCTGGCCGCTTCCGTGCCGGTGGACCGTTTCCTGCTCGACCGCCGCACCTGGGTGTCGCTGCGCGCATGGGCGGCGACCGCCCTGCCGCTGGGGATGCGCGCGCACTGACGCCGCGCGCTCGGGCCTGCGGCGCGGGATGCGGGCGTGGGATCGGACGCGGCTTTTTCCCGCGCGCCCGGCTCACGTCCCGCGCAAATGGGGCGCGGATTTGCTAAGCAGGGCCGCGAACGCGCCGCCGGAAACCACACGAGGTGCCCCATGAAGCGTCAGGAAGATCTGCCCTATCGTCGATGCGTCGGCCTTGCCGTGTTCAACCAGACTGGCCAAGTGTTCATGGGCCAGCGTCCGGGCGGCCCGGAGCATGTCGACATGGTTCATTCCTGGCAAATGCCCCAAGGCGGCATCGACGCGGGCGAGGAGCCTTTCGCCGCGGCGCTGCGTGAATTGTACGAGGAAACCTCGATCCGCTCCGTGGTCCGGCTCGGGGAGATCGAGGACTGGCTGAACTATGACCTTCCCGGCCGCATCGCGGGGCAGGCCTGGAAGGGCAAGTATCGCGGGCAAACGCAGCGTTGGTTCGCCCTGCGCTTCACCGGAGCGGACGGGGAAATCGACATCCTCAAGCCGGGCGGGGGCCAGCACAGGCCCGAGTTCGCCCATTGGCGCTGGGAGAACCTGGAGCGCACGGCAGAGCTGGTGGTGCCGTTCAAGCGCGCCGTCTACGAACGGGTCATCCACGATTTCCGCCGTTTCGCCATGCCTTGACCGACGCAGCGGCGGATGACCCTGCTCGCGGTGTTGCCACGGCCTGCGGCGCGGCGGTCTTCGGTGCGGCGGCTCAGGGGCGGATGAACCATCCAAGAAAAAAGGCCCGGCAATGCCGGGCCTTGATTTTTGTGACCGCCCGAAGGGCTGAGATGCCTCAATGGGGCAGCGGCGCTTCGCCCGGCACCAGGATGTCCAGCACCTGCTTGAGGTCGGCGACCTGCGCCTCGGCGCGCTGACGCGCTTCGTCGGTGCGCGCGTCCGCGATGTCTTCCTGCGCATCCTTGATCAGCTGGCGCAGCAGCTCGGGCTTGATCTCTTCCACCGGAACCGCGCGCTCGGCGAGCACGGTGAGGCCGGTGGGGTTCACCTCGGCGAAGCCGCCGCGCACGAACAGGCGCTTGGCGCCGCCATCGGCGTGAATGGTCAGGATGCCCGGGCGCAATGTGGCGATGAACGGCGCGTGGCCGGCCATGACGCCGAAATCGCCTTCGCTTCCGGGCACGCCCACTTCCTGCACCTGACCGGAAAACAGGAGCTTCTCGGGCGAGACGAGCTCAAAGGGGAAGGTGGCCATCTGTGTGTCTCCGACCGCGCGGGCCTTTGATGCGTTCGATGCCGACCCCGCATCCGCCTGCGCGGGACATGGGGCCGGCCTCTATCAACCTTCAGGCCCGAAGGCTCAGGCGCTTGAACTCAGGCGGCCGCAGCCGCCATCTTCTTGCCCTTCTCGATGGCTTCCTCGATGGTGCCCACCATGTAGAAGGCGCCTTCCGGCAGGTGGTCGTACTTGCCTTCCACCAGGCCCTTGAAGCCCTTGATGGTGTCGGCGAGATCGACCAGCTTTCCGGGCGAGCCGGTGAACACCTCGGCCACGTGGAACGGCTGGGAGAGGAAGCGCTCGATCTTGCGGGCGCGCGACACCACCAGCTTGTCCTCTTCGCTCAGCTCATCCATGCCGAGAATGGCGATGATGTCCTGAAGCGACTTATAGCGCTGCAGGGTCTGCTGAACCTGACGGGCGACGTTGTAGTGCTCGTCGCCGATCACCAGCGGCGAGAGAATGCGCGAGGTGGAGTCCAGCGGGTCCACCGCCGGATAGATGCCCTTTTCCGCGATCGAGCGCGACAGAACGGTGGTCGCGTCCAGATGGGCGAACGAGGCGGCGGGCGCCGGGTCGGTCAGATCGTCGGCGGGCACATAGATGGCCTGCACCGAGGTGATCGAACCCTTGGTGGTGGTGGTGATGCGCTCCTGCAGCGCGCCCATGTCGGTCGCCAGCGTGGGCTGATAGCCCACCGCCGAGGGGATGCGGCCGAGCAGCGCCGACACTTCCGAGCCGGCCTGGGTGAAGCGGAAGATGTTGTCCACGAAGAACAGCACGTCCTGGCCCTGGTCGCGGAAATGCTCGGCGACGGTGAGGCCGGTCAGCGCGACGCGGGCGCGGGCGCCCGGGGGCTCGTTCATCTGGCCGTAGACCAGGGCGCACTTGGAGCCGGCGGCCGAGCCGTCATGCTCGTGCGGGTCCACGTTCACCTTGGACTCGATCATTTCGTAGTAAAGATCGTTGCCCTCGCGGGTGCGCTCGCCCACGCCGGCGAACACGGAATAGCCGCCGTGCGCCTTCGCGATGTTGTTGATCAGCTCCATGATGAGCACGGTCTTGCCCACGCCGGCGCCGCCGAACAGGCCGATCTTGCCGCCCTTCGAGTAAGGCGCCAGCAGGTCCACCACCTTGATGCCGGTCACCAGGATCTCGGCTTCGGTGGATTGCTCGGCATAGGTCGGGGCTTCCTGGTGGATGGCGCGGACCATCTCGCCGACGATCGGACCCAGTTCGTCCACCGGCTCGCCGATGACGTTCATGATGCGGCCGAGGGTCGCTTCGCCCACCGGCACCCGGATCGGGGCGCCGGTATCGGTCACCGACTGGCCACGCACCAAGCCTTCGGTGGAGTCCATGGCGATGGTGCGCACGGTGCTCTCGCCGAGATGCTGGGCCACTTCGAGCACCAGGCGGTTGCCCTGGTTGGTGGTTTCCAGGGCGTTGAGGATTGCCGGCAGGTGGCCGTCGAACTGCACGTCGACGACGGCGCCGATGACCTGAGAGATGCGTCCGGTGGGGTTGGCCATAGTTCGTCGTCCTTGTGTCTCGACCGCGCTGCCGTCAGAGCGCTTCTGCGCCGGAGATGATCTCGATGAGTTCCTTCGTGATCATGGCCTGGCGCGTGCGGTTGTAGATGAGGGTCTGCTTCTTGATCATCTCGCCCGCGTTGCGGGTGGCGTTGTCCATGGCGCTCATCTGCGACCCATAGAAAGACGCCTGATTTTCCAGCAGGGCGCGGAACACCTGCACCGCGAGATTGCGCGGCAGCAGGTCGGCGAGGATTTCGCCCTCGTCCGGCTCGTAATCATAGGTGCTTGCCTCGCCGGCCTTCTCCTCGAAGGTGGCGGGGATGATCTGCTGCGCGGTCGGGATCTGCGAGATCACCGACTTGAAGTGCGAGAAGAACAGAGTGCAGACATCGAACTCGCCCTTGTTGAAGCGGGCGATAATCTTTTCCGCGATATCCTGCGCATTCACGAAGCCCAGCGTGCGCACCGCCCGCAGGTCGACCAGCTCGACGATCTGGTTCGGGAAGGTGCGGCGCAGCTGGTCGTAGCCCTTGCGGCCGACGCAGAAGAACTTCACGTCCTTCCCCTGGGCCATCAGGGCATAGGCCCGCTCGCGTGCGAAACGCACGATCTGGGTGTTGAAGGCGCCGCACAGGCCGCGCTCGGAGGTGCAGACGAGGAGCAGGTGCTTCTCGTCCTTGCCCGTGCCCGCGAGAAGGAGGGGCGTATCGGCGCTGACCGTGACGCCGGAGGCCAGATTGCCGAGGACCGCATCCATCCGCTCGGCGAACGGACGCGCGGCCTCCGCCATGGTCTGGGCGCGACGCAGCTTCGCCGCGGCGACCATCTGCATCGCCTTGGTGATCTTCTGCGTCGCCTTGACCGAGGCGATCCGGTTTCTAAGTTCTTTCAGGCTCGCCATTGCGCCCGTCCATCAATCTCGAGGAAAGGCTCAGGAAAAGCTCTTGGAAAAGGCCTCGATGGCCTTCGTGAGCTTCTCCTGGGTCTCCTTGGACATTTCCTTGGAGGTGCGAATGGTGTCGAGAATGTCCTGGTGCTGCGAGCGCAGCGCCAGCAGCAGGCCGGCCTCGAACTCGCGCACCTTGGAAACCGGCAGCGGGTCGAGATAGCCGTTGGTGCCGGCGAAGATCACCACCACCTGCTCCTCAACCTTCAGCGGCGAGAACTGGCCCTGCTTCAGCAGCTCCGTCAGGCGCGCGCCGCGGTTCAGCAGCTTCTGGGTGGAGGCGTCGAGGTCGGAGCCGAACTGGGCGAAGGCCGCCAGCTCGCGATACTGGGCGAGCTCGCCCTTGATCTTGCCCGCCACCTGCTTCATCGCCTTGATCTGGGCGGAGGAGCCGACGCGCGACACCGAAAGGCCGACGTTCACCGCCGGGCGGATGCCCTGGTAGAACAAATCGGATTCCAGGAAGATCTGGCCGTCGGTGATGGAGATCACGTTGGTCGGGATATAGGCCGACACGTCGTTGGCCTGGGTCTCGATCACCGGGAGGGCGGTCAGCGATCCGGCGCCGTTGGCGTCGTTCAGCTTGGCCGCGCGCTCCAGCAGGCGCGAGTGGAGATAGAACACGTCGCCGGGATAGGCTTCGCGGCCCGGCGGGCGACGCAGCAGCAGCGACATCTGGCGATAGGCGACCGCCTGCTTGGACAGATCGTCATGGACGATCAGCGCGTGCATGCCGTTGTCGCGGAAGAACTCGCCCATGGCGGTGCCGGAGAACGGCGCCAGGAACTGCATGGGGGCCGGGTCGGACGCGGTGGCGGCGACGATGATGGAATATTCCAGCGCGCCCTGCTCTTCCAGCACCTTCACGAACTGCGCGACCGTGGAGCGCTTCTGGCCCACCGCCACATAGACGCAATAGAGCTTGGCCTTCTCGTCCGTGCCCTGGTTGATGGGCTTCTGGTTGAGAATGGTGTCGAGCGCCACAGCGGTCTTGCCGGTCTGGCGGTCGCCGATGATGAGCTCGCGCTGGCCGCGGCCGACGGGGATGAGCGCGTCGATGGCCTTGAGGCCGGTCTGCATGGGCTCATGCACGGACTTGCGGGGAATGATGCCCGGCGCCTTCACGTCCACGCGGCGGCGCTCGGTGTATTCGATCGGGCCCTTGCCGTCGATCGGATTGCCCAGCGCGTCCACGACGCGGCCCAGCAGACCCTTGCCGACCGGCACGTCCACGATGGCGCCGGTGCGCTTGACGGTCTGGCCTTCCTTGATCTCACGGTCGGAGCCGAAGATCACGATACCGACATTGTCGATTTCGAGGTTCAGCGCCATGCCGCGGGTGCCGTTCTCGAACTCGACCATCTCGCCCGCCTGGACGTTGTCGAGACCATAAGCGCGCGCAATGCCGTCGCCTACGGAGAGAACCTGACCGACCTCCGAGACTTCCGCCTCCTGGCCGAAATTCTGGATCTGCTCTTTCAGGATGGCAGAGATTTCAGCGGCTCGAATGTCCATCAGCGGACCTCTTTCATCGCATGCCGGATAGAATTGAGTTTGGTCTTCAAAGAAGCATCGACCATGCGCGAGCCGAGCTTCACGATCAGACCACCGATGATGGACGGATCGACGGTTACGTCGAGGCTCACGTCCTTGCCGGTCTTTTGAGCCAGCGCTTCCTTGAGCGCGGCGATGTGGGTGTCGCTCAGCGGCTCGGCAGCAGTCACCTGCGCCGTCACCTCGCCGCGATGGGCGGCGACCAGAGCGTTGAAAGCGGAAATCATGGTCGGCAGCGCGAACAGGCGGCGATTGCTCGCAACCAGCTTCACGAAATTCGCGGTGATGCCGGTGATGCCGATGCTTGCCATCACGGCGGCGATGGCGCGGGACTGCTCCTCTGCGCCGAAGACCGGGCTGCGCACGAGACGGCCGAGGTCGGCATTCTCCGCGATCAGGCCCGACAACGTGCCGAGGTCTGCCTGCACGGCGTCGAGGGTTCCCGCCTCGTTCGCCAATTCGAACAGTGCGGTCGCATAGCGCCCCGCCATGCCTGACACGATCGTCTCCGCCACCCGCGCCTCTCTCGGGTCCGCAACCTCCGCCGCGCGATCCGCGCGATTGGAGACCCAAACCCTTGATCTGTTGGGAATATCGATGTTGTCCCCTGAAAGGCCGGCAGGGCCGGTCTCCAGAAGTCGGGGTTGCCTAACACAGGCTTTGCGAAGCGGCAACACGACCGAGTGAAGGGCACAGTGCCGCATTGACGCACCGCAGCCTCGCGAAACCGACAATTCCCTGCCCTTAGGGCAGAAATTTTCCTTTTGTACTGCAGCTTTGCCCGCAAAACGCGCTGCCGGCAAGCCATCGCGCCGTGGGTGCGGCGCAAAAGGGAAACACTCTTTTTCCGGCAAAAAAAGACCCGCCGGCAGAACCGGCGGGTCTTTTACGCGTGGGCGGCGCCTGCGCGGCGGCCGCCCGGATTCGCCTCAGTTGGCGGAGGTGGTCTTGTTCGGGTTCGGCGGGAAGGCGGCGTTCTTGATGGTGCCTTCCAGCAGATCCACAGCCATCTTCAGCTGCGTATCGTCCTTCGGATCGGCCGGCACATAGGACGGCGAGCCGGTCTGCTCGTCGTCGCCGTTCTTCAGATGGCCTTTCAGCGAGGCTTCGCCGCGCGTGGTATCGCCGCCGGCGGCGCCGAGCTTGGCCTTCTGGTCTTCCGGCAGATCCTGGATCAGGACGATATCCGGCTCGATGCCCTTGGCCTGGATCGAGCGGCCCGACGGCGTGTAATACCGGGCCGTGGTGAGCCGCAGCGCGCCGTTGCCGCCGAGCGGGATGATGGTCTGCACCGAGCCCTTGCCGAACGTCCGCGAGCCGAGGATGGTGGCGCGCTTGTGATCCTGGAGCGCGCCGGCGACGATTTCCGAGGCCGAGGCGGAGCCGCCGTTGGTCAGCACGATGACTGGCTTGCCCTTGGTCAGATCGCCGCCGCGCGCGTTGAAGCGCTGGGTCTCGTCGGCATTGCGGCCGCGGGTGGAGACGATCTCGCCCTTCTCCAGGAACGCGTCCGAGACCGCGATCGCCTGGTCCAGCAGGCCGCCGGGATTGTTGCGCAGATCGACGATATAGCCCTTGATCTTATCCGGGCCGATCTGGGCGGTGGTGTCCTCGATGGCCTTCTTCAGATTGTCGAAGGTCTGCTCGTTGAACGAGGTGACGCGCAGATAGGCAATGTCGCCATTCTCGATTCGCGAGCGCACCGCGCGGATCTTGATGGTGTCGCGCACCACCTTGATCTCGATCGGCTTGTCCTGGCCCTTGCGCATGATGGTGAGGCGAATCGGCGTGTTGACCGCGCCGCGCATCTTCTCCACCGCCTGGTTCAGGGTCAGGCCCTGCACCTGGTCGTCGTCGAGCTTGGTGATGATGTCGCCCGCCTGCACGCCCGCCTTGGCCGCCGGCGTATCGTCGATGGGCGCGATGACCTTCACGAGACCGTCGTCCATGGTGACCTCGATGCCGAGGCCGCCGAACTCGCCGCGGGTCTGCACCTGCATGTCGCGGAAGCTCTTCGCGTCCATGTAGGAGGAGTGCGGATCGAGGCCCTGGAGCATGCCGTTGATGGCGCTTTCCACGAGCTTGCTGTCATCGGGCTTCTCGACATAATCGGAACGCACCCGCTCGAACACGTCACCGAACAGGTTGAGCTGGCGGTAGGTATCAGAAGCTGCGGCCTGGGCGGTCATGCTCGAAAGCATGCCAGGCTGGGTCGCCGCGACGGCCACCAGGGCGCCGGCCGCAACGCCAAAGAGAAATAGAGACGTACGACGCATCATCCGCGCACCTTCTGACTGTCCGTTGCCGCCCACCATGGGGCGGGATCGATTGATATTCCGTCCTTGCGGAACTCGACATACAAATGGGGCTGTCCCGAGGCCGAATTTGCCGCCCGGGGACCATTTCCCATCACTGCCACCGGCTCCCCGGTCAATACGAACTGCCCGAGGTCCACGGTGATGCGTTCCATTCCCGCCATGAGAATATGGTAGCCCCCGCCCGCATTTATGATCAAGAGTTGGCCATAGGAGCGGAACGGACCAGCATATACCACCCAGCCGTCGCTCGGGGCTGCGACTTGCGCGCCCGCCCGAGTGCCGATGGTTAGGCCCTTTTCCGTGCTGCCGAGCCCGTCGGGCGCACCGAATTCCCGCAGCCGCACCCCGGCAACCGGTAATGGCAGCAAGCCTTTGGCCTCTGTGAAGGCGATTGCGGGCGCGAGCCGCGCCGGGTTGGTCAAGGCCGCGACCTGGGCTTTTCCGCCCCCTGCTGCCGCTGGGGCATCCTGAGGCGCGGTGCGGGCGGCATCGGCGGCACGCGCGGCGGGCGCCACTTCCGTTTCCAGCCGGGTCACGAGATCGTGCACGTCGCCGCTGGCCTTGGCGAGGGAATCGGCCTGGGCCTTGTCCGCCGGCAGGGTGGTTCCACTCTCCGCCTGGCGGCGCTGGCGCTCGGTGACGAGCGCGGCGATGCGCGCGCGATCTTCGCCCAGAGAAGACCGCAACGTGGCGAGGGTGTCGCGCGCGCTGATCAGCTCGGTCCGCACCCGGTTCAATTCGGCAAGATCGGTCGCGAGCGTCTCCGCCTCGACCCGCATTTCCGGCAGCAGCGCCCCGAGAAGGATGGCGGAGCGGACGGCATCGAGCGCATCGTCGGGCCGCATCAGCAAGGCGGGCGGGGGATTGCGGCCCATGCGGACCAGCGCGGACAGCACGTCGGCGAGCACCTCGCGTCGGCTCATCAGCGAGGCGGCCAGCGCGGAACGGCTGCGGTCCAGCTCCGCCATGCGGCTTTCCACGTCGGTCAGCTTCTGCTCGACCTCGCGGATATGGGTGGTGGTGTCCACCAGCATCTGGGACAGCTTGCCCCGATCGCCGGTGGCGCTGGCCAGATCCGCCTGGAGCCGGGCCTGAAAGGCGGCGTTCCGGCGCACGTCATCCTGCAACGCCTCGGTATCGACGGCGGGCGCGCCGGCCGGACGCGGCACGGGCTTGGCGGCGCGCGGCACCGGCACACCCGGCGCGGCCGCCTGGCCACGCGCCGGCCCGGCCTGGGCGAGAGCGAGGCCGACCGCCACCACGCAGAGGAAGGGCCCGGGGCGAAACATCATGAACGCAGACTTAAGCGTGCGAAGTTGAGGATGTGTAAACCATCGCACAGCTTTGCCCGCGACACAGCCAGAACGCTGAGCAGGCCGGGCTTCAGGCGCGGTGGTAGGGATGACCGGAGAGGATGGTGGTGGCCCGATAGAGCTGCTCGGCCAGCATGACCCGCACCAATTGGTGGGGGAAGGTGGCGGCGCCGAAGGCCAGCATCAGCTTCGCGCGGTCTCGTACCGGATCGGCAAGCCCGTCCGCCCCGCCGATGACGAGGCAGAAGGCGGAGGCGCCGGTATCGCGCTCGGCCTGGATGCGGGCGGAGAAATCCTCGCTGGAGAGCGCGCGGCCGCGTGGATCGAGCGCCACCACCACCGCGCCGGGCGGAATCGCCGCGAGCAAGGTCGCGCCTTCCTCGCTCATGCGGTCTTCCGCGCGGCGCGCGGCGGATTCCGGAAATTCAAGGGTTTCGAAGCCGGTCAGCCCGAGCACGCGGCCGGAGGCGCGCGCCCGCTCGACATAGCGTGTCACAAGATCCCGCTCGGCCCCGGCTTTCAGCCGGCCGATGCACACCAGCAGAATGCGCACCGCGTGCTCAGCCCGAACGGGAAACGCCGCGCGCCATCAGGCGCGCGCGGTCCCGGACCACATCTTCTCGATGGAATAGAAGCTGCGAACCTCGGGCTGGAAGATGTGAATGATCACATCCCCGGCGTCGATGAGCACCCAATCGCAGGCCGGCTGGCCTTCGACCCGCACGTCGCGCACACCGGCCGCCTTGAGCGCCTCGATGAGGTGCTCGGCGATGCCGCCGACATGCCGCTGCGAGCGGCCGGACGCCACCACCATATAATCGGCGATCGATGTTTTGCCCCGCAGGTCAATGGAGACGATGTCTTCCGACTTATCGTCGTCCAGCTGGGCGGTAACGAGGGCGAGGACTTCCTCAGCGTCGGGCGCTTCGGAAATCGATGCGGGCGCCGGGTTGGGGGCGGCCGCCATGAGAGCCGTCGTGGACAGTGGTCCAAATCCTCTCGAAAATTAACGCGGACTCCTGGGGCAGGCGATGCCGAACCCTGAGGCCACGCAGGTAAAATGCGCGCAAATCAACGAAAAATCAAGACTTGTGGCCGAGTGCCCCGCGCGCCGGCCAGTCGACGGCCTGTTGTGCAGCGCGAATTCCCGTTGAGGAAACTGGGGATTTCATCCCGTGGAGAAAGACCCACGCGGGCGGATCGAGCGTGGGCAGGATGGGCGCGTCGCTCTCGTCGATTCGGAACCGCCCCAGCGCCTGCGCGCCGAGGGAGGCGGTGGCGGCGAGGCTGTCGCCCATGCGATCCACCACGGCAATGGGCAGAAGGTTCGCCAGGTCCCGCCAGCGCTGCCAGCGGCTGAAATGCGCGAGATTGTCCGCCCCCATCAGCCACACGAAGCGCACCTGCGGCAGACGCGCACGCAGGGCGGCGACGGTCTCGTAGCTGTAGCGCGTGCCGAGCCGCGCCTCGATGCCCGTGACATCGATCAGCGGATGGTGCGCCACCGTGCGGGCATAGGCCACCCGCGCCGCGAGGGAGGGCAGATTGCGATTGTCCTTCAAGGGATTGCCGGGCGTCACCAGCCACCACACCCGGTCCAGGCCGAGGCGCCGCAGCGCCAGCAGGCTGGCGGCGCGATGGGCACCGTGTGCGGGATTGAAGCTGCCGCCGAACAGGCCGATGCGCATGCCCGCCGTGGCTAGCGGCAGGCGCGTGGCGGCGCTCTCGCTGGGCGACGCTGCCGGCGGTCCCTCTGGGGCGCGCGCGCTTTTCATTGAGGTCACGGACGGGTCTGTCCGGCCCCGTGCACACGGTATTTGAACGAGGTGAGCTGCTCCGCGCCCACCGGGCCGCGCGCATGCATGCGGCCCGTGGCGATGCCGATCTCGGCGCCGAAGCCGAACTCACCGCCATCGGCGAACTGGGTGGAGGCATTGTGCATGACGATCGCCGAATCCACCTCGGAGAGGAAGCGGCGGGCGGCCGCCTCGTCCTGCGTGATGATGGAATCGGTGTGATGGGAGCCATGGCCCTCGATATGGGCGATGGCGGCATCGAGATCCGCCACCACCTTCACGGAGATGATGGCGTCCTCATATTCCGTGTCCCAGTCGGCATCGTCCGCGGGCAACACGCGCGGATCGGCCGCCTGCGCCGCCGCATCGCCGCGCACTTCGCAGCCGGCGTCGAGCAGCATCTGGATGAGCGGCTTGAGATGGGTCGGCGCGCTCGCTTCGTCCACCAGCAGGGTCTCGGCGGCGCCGCAGATGCCGGTGCGGCGCATCTTGGCGTTCAGCAGCACGGTTTTCGCCATATCGAGATCGGCGGGCGCGTGGACATAGACATGCACGATGCCGTCGAGATGCGCGAACACCGGCACGCGCGCCTCGCTCTGCACCCGCGCCACCAGCCCCTTGCCGCCGCGCGGCACGATTACGTCGAGGTTTCCCCCAAGCCCCTTGAGCATCTCGCCCACGGCGGCGCGATCGGCGAACGGCACGAACTGCACCGCATCCGCCGGCAGGCCGGCCTCCGCCAAACCGGCGACGAAGGCTTTATGGATGGCGCCGCTCGACCCCAGGCTGTCGGAACCGCCGCGCAGCACCACGGCATTGCCGGCGCGCACGCACAGCGCCGCCGCATCGGCGGTGACATTGGGCCGGCTCTCATAGATCACGCCGATGACGCCGAGCGGCGTGCGCACGCGCTCGATGATGAGGCCGTTCGGGCGGGTCCAGCGTTCCGTCACCTTGCCGACGGGATCCGGCAAAGCGGCCACCGCCTCGATCCCGGCGGCGATCGCCTCCACCCGCGCCTCGGTCAGGGCAAGGCGGTCCTGGAACGCGGCGGACATGCCGTCGGCCCGCGCACGCACCAGATCGTCCGCATTGGCGGCGAGGATTTCGGGCGTGGCGGCGCGGATGGCGCGGGCGGCGGCGCGCAGCGCCTCGGATTTCACCTCGGCATCCGCAACGGCGAGAATGCGCGCGGCGGCGCGGGCGCGCTTGCCCATATCCAGCATGGCGCCGACCATGTCCGGCGGCGGCACCGCGCGATCGGCGATCGCGGGGGCGTTCACTCGGGCGGCGCTGGACATGGACATGGCGAACTCTCTGATCGGGCCGTCGCCCGGAAAAGCGAAACGGCCTCAAGCCTTACCATCAGGTGGCGTGGAGATGGAAGTTGCGCAACCGCAAGCCTCGCACACCGGCTCCACGCATAACGCAGGCGCGTCCCCAAGGGTAGCCCGTTTGCGTCAGGCCTATTCCGCGCCCACGGCCATGTCGTCGCGATGGATCAGTTCGAGCCGGCCCTGGAAGCCGAGAATGGCCTCGATCTCGGCGCTGGCGCGGCCGATGATGCGCTCGGCATGGTCGCTGTCATAGGCGACCAGCCCGCGGCCGATCTCGCCGCCATCCGGCCCGCGCAGCAGCACTGCGTCGCCGCGCTCGAACAGGCCTTCCACCCGCGTCACGCCCGCCGGCAGCAGGCTTGCGCCGCGCCGCAGGGCCGCGACCGCGCCCTCGTCCAGGTGCAGGATGCCGCGCGGCTCCAGCGTGCCGCCGATCCACGCCTTGCGGGCGCGCGCCGGGGTGGCCCCGCTGAGGAACCAGGTGCAGCGCCCGCCTTCGAGGATCGCGCGCAGCGGGTTTTTCACATGGCCGGATGCGATCACCATATGGGTGCCGGCGGAGGTGGCGATCTTGCCGGCCTCGATCTTCGTGCGCATGCCACCGCGCGACAGCTCCGAGCCGGCGGCGCCCGCCATGCCCTCGATCTCGGCGGTGATGCGCGGCACCACCGGAAGATGGCGCGCATCGGGATGGGTGGCAGGCGGAGCCGTGTAGAGCCCGTCGATGTCGGAGAGCAGGATCAGAAGATCCGCGCTCGCCATGGTGGCGACACGGGCGGCGAGGCGGTCGTTGTCGCCATAGCGGATTTCGCTGGTGGCCACCGTGTCATTCTCATTGATGACGGGCACCGCGCGATATTCCAGCAGCCGCGCCAGGGTGGAACGGGCATTCAAATACCGCCGACGTTCCTCCGTGTCCCTGAGGGTCAGCAGGATCTGGCCTGCGGTGACATTCTCATGGGCGAGGATTTCCGACCAGGTGCGGGCGAGCGCGATCTGCCCCACGGCGGCGGCGGCCTGGCTGTCCTCCAGCTTCAGGGCGCCGCGCGGCAGGCCGAGCACCGTGCGGCCGAGCGCGATGGCGCCCGAGGAGACCACGAGCACATCCTTGCCCTCGGCATGCAACGCGCCGATGTCCTCGGCCAGCGAGGTCAGCCACGGCAGGCGCACCTTGCCGCGCGCGGAATCGACGAGCAAAGCCGAGCCCACCTTAATGACGATACGGCGGAAATCGGCGAGGGAGGGAACGGCGGTTGCAGGTGCGTGGGTCACAGGCAGTCTTCGGTCTCAGGAGCGCGCACCGAATAGAGCGGCCGTGGCGCGGAAGCGCATCGCATAGATAGACCGGGGCGCGAGTTCAAGAGTTTTACCGTGGAACCAGCCATGCAGACGACCGCCCCCGCGCGTCAGGCCGGGGTGCTGAACATCAGCAGATAGCCGTTGTTGTCGCGCACCGCGAATTCGCGCGCGCCCCAAGGCTGCCGCACCAGTGGCGCGGCGATCTCGACGCCGCGCGCGGCGAACTGCTCATGCAAGCGATCGATGGGAGCGCCCACCAGGATGCGCAGGCAGATGCCCGCCACCGGCAGCGGCCCCTCGTGTCGCGAGAGATGCAGCCGCGCGCCCGTGGCGGCCCAGGTGGCGAACGCGACCCCGCCATAAACCGGCGGATCGCCTTCGAGAAACTCGATTCGGAACCCCAGCCTGTCGCGGTAGAACGCGGCGGTGGCGGCGACGTCGTGGACGGCGAGTACCGGCGTGAGGTTATACGCCTCGACCGGAGCATCCGGGCCAGCCGCCGCACCCGCCCATTCCGCACGCCGCAGGCCATGGACAAGGGTCTCATGCGCGGCCGCAGCGTGGGGAAACTTCTGAAGGAAAGCGCCGCGCCGGGCAAAGCCGGTCTTCTCCGCCACCCGCCGGGAGGCATGGTTGGCCGCAGCGATCCACAATTCGATGCCGTCGAGCCCCAGGGTCTCGAAACCGTAGGCGACGACCCGCTCCACGGCCTCCGGCATGAGGCCTTGCCCCCAGGCCGCGCGGGCGAGAATGTAGCCGAGGCCGGCGATGCCTTTCTCGCTCAGATAATAGACGAGGCCGAGGGCCTCCTTGCCCCCGCGCGGCACCAGCACCCAGGCCGAGCCGGTGCGGATCCCGTCCAGCAGCGCCTGGGTCTGCGCCGGCGTGTCGTGGGGCGGCGTATGCCAGTGCCGCATGACCTGCGGATCGCGATAGGCACGGTGCAGCGCCTCGGCGTCGTCGGCCGCCAGCGGTCGCAGCACCAGGCGGCGCGTCAGGAGAGTTCCCGGTGCCGCCCGATCGCTCACGGCCGCCACTCGGCCTTGGGCGCGGATTCCGCTTCTTCCACGCGGCCGTCGGTGACCACCTTGAACAGCATGCGCAGCGCATCCTGCATGCCCTGGCCGGACTGGGCCGAGAGCAGCAGCGGCTTCTTCTTCGCCGCGCGCTGCAGCCGCTCCTTCTGCTGCTTCAGCAGCTCCGGCGAGAGCGCGTCGATCTTGGAAAGCGCGACGATCTCCGGCTTCTCGTCGAGCCCGGCGCCATAGGCCGCAAGCTCCGCGCGCACGGTCTTATAGGCCTTGCCGGCGTGCTCGCATGTGCCGTCCACCAGATGCAGCAGGGCGCGGCAGCGCTCGATATGGGCGAGGAACCGGTCGCCGATGCCATGCCCCTCGTGGGCGCCCTCGATCAGGCCGGGAATATCGGCCAGGACAAATTCGTGGTCGTCCACCCGCACCACGCCGAGGCCGGGATGCAGGGTGGTGAAGGGATAATCGGCGATCTTCGGCTTGGCGGCGGTGGTCGCGGCGAGGAACGTCGACTTGCCGGCATTTGGCAGACCGATGAGGCCGGCATCGGCGATCAGCTTCAGGCGCAGCCAGATCCACTTCTCCTCGCCCTCCAGGCCCGGATTGGCCCGGCGCGGCGCCTGGTTGGTGGAGGTCTTGAACTGGGCATTGCCGAACCCGCCGTTTCCGCCGGCCAGCAGGCGGATGCGCTGGCCCACCTGGGTGAGGTCGGCGAGCACGGTCTCCTCGTCCACGTCCAGGATCTCGGTTCCCGCCGGCACTTTCAGCACCACGTCGGCGCCCTTGGCACCGGTGCGGTTGGCGCCCATGCCGTGCTCGCCCTTCTTGGCCTTGAAGTGCTGCTGGTAGCGGTAGTCGATCAAGGTGTTGAGGCCATCGACGCACTCCACCCACACGTCGCCGCCGCGCCCGCCGTCGCCGCCGTTGGGACCGCCGAATTCGATGAACTTTTCGCGCCGGAACGAGACGCACCCCGCCCCGCCATCACCGGAGCGCACATATATCTTGGCTTGATCGAGGAATTTCATGGCTTGCAGGTAGCGGCGCGTGATGGCGAAGGCAAGGCCAGGGCGGCGCGAATGCTATGTTTTCGTGGTTGCGATGGGCCGGCGGGCGGGTGGACGGTTACCTGGCGGGCGTTCGCTCCCTCCCCTTTGACCTTTCCGCCCGCTCGGACCAAAAAGCGAACATGACCGAACGCCTCGTCGATGTCCTGCTCCCGCTCGGCCTCGACACCCCCTATTCCTATGCCGTGCCGGACGGGCTCATGCTCGCGCCGGGCGATCTCGTGCATGTGCCGCTCGGCTCGCGCGGGATGGTCGGGTGCGTGTGGGCGCTGCGCGGCGATGCCACCGGGGTGAACACGGCCAAGCTCAAGAGCGTGAAGGCCAAGCTCGATCACATCCCTCTGCCGGAGGAATTGCGCCGGCTCGTGGATTGGATAGCCGACTACACTCTGGCGCCGCGCGGCATGGTGCTGCGCATGGCCCTGCGCCACGACGAAAGTCCGGGCCCCACCCGCGAGCGGGTGGGCGTGCGCGCCACCGGCCGCACGCCCGAGCGCATGACCGCCGCCCGCACGCGATTGCTCGCCTTCCTTGCGGACGGCTTCGTGCGCGGTAAGGGCGAGGCGGCGCGCGAGGCGGGCGTCTCGCCGTCCGTGGTGGACGGGCTGGTGGACGACGGGGCGCTGGAAACCCTCGTCCTGCCGCCGGAGCCCGCCGCCTATCCGCCCGATGCCTCTTATGCCGTGCCCGAGCTTTCGCCCGAGCAGGCAGGCGCGGCCCAGGCCCTGCGGGCAGCGGTGGAAGCCCGCGACTTCAGCGTCCATCTGCTGGATGGCGTCACCGGCTCCGGCAAGACCGAGGTTTATTTCGAGGCGGTGGCCCAGGCCATCATGGAAGGGCGGCAATCGTTGATCCTGCTCCCCGAAATCGCGCTGACCCAGGCCTTCATGGACCGGTTCACGCGCCGGTTCGGCGTGAAGCCGGCGGAATGGCATTCCGGCGTTTCCACAAAACGCCGGGCGCGGGTGCTGCGGGGCGTGGCCAGCGGCGAGGTGAGCGTGGTCGCGGGCGCGCGCTCGGCCCTGTTCCTCCCCTTCCGCGATCTCGGCCTCACCATCGTCGATGAAGAGCACGACCCGGCCTACAAGCAGGATGACGGCGTCGCCTATCACGCCCGCGACATGGCGGTGGTGCGCGCGCGGCTCGCGAAAGCGCCCATCGTGCTCGCCTCGGCCACGCCCTCCATCGAGACCGAGGTGAACGCCCGGCGCGGCCGCTACAAGCGCCTTGCCCTCCCGGAACGGTTCGGCGGCGCCAAGGTGCCTGGGCTCTCGCCCATCGATTTGCGCAGGGAAGGCCCGCCGCGCGGGCGCTGGATCGCCCCGCGCCTGGAAGCCGAGATCACCGACACCCTGGCGGCAGGCGGCCAGGCGCTGCTGTTCCTCAACCGGCGCGGCTATGCCCCGCTCACCATGTGCCGCGCGTGCGGCCATCGCATGCGGTGCCCCTCGTGCTCGGCCTGGCTGGTGGAACATCGCTTCCGCCGCCGCCTTGCCTGCCACCATTGCGGCTATCAGGCGCCGATCCCCGACACCTGCCCCGCCTGCAACGCCAAGGACAGCCTGATCCCCTGCGGACCCGGCGTGGAGCGCCTGCAGGAAGAGGTGCAGACCCTGTTCCCCGCGGCCCGCAGCCTCGTGCTCTCCAGCGACCTCTCCGGTGGCGTCGAGCGCATGCGGGCGGAACTGGACGCCGTGGCCAAAGGCGAGGTGGACATCATCGTCGGCACCCAATTGGTGGCGAAGGGGCACAATTTCCCCGGCCTCGCTTTGGTGGGCGTGGTGGATGCGGACGTGGGCCTCGGCCATGGCGATCCGCGCGCGGCGGAGCGCACCTTCCAACTGGTGCACCAGGTGGCCGGCCGCGCCGGGCGCGGGTCCACCGAGGGGCGTGGCTTCATCCAGACCCACATGCCCGAACATCCGGTGATGAAGGCGCTGATGCTGGGGGACCGCGCGGCCTTCTACGAAAGCGAGATCGCCTCGCGCGAGGAAGCGCATCTCCCGCCGTTCGGCCGCATGGCCAGCCTGATCGTTTCGGCGAGCGAGGCCCATGCCGCCGAAGGCCATGCCCGCCGGCTTGCCGCAAGCGCCCCTTTGCATGCCGATGTGCGCGTGCTCGGCCCCGCCGAAGCGCCGCTCGCTTTGCTGCGCGGGCGCCATCGCTGGCGGCTGCTGGTGCGTTCGCCCCGCGCGTTCGATCTGTCCGCCTATCTGCGGCGCTGGCGCGAGAGCGCGCCGAAGCCCACCGGCAATGTGCGGGTCGCCATCGACGTGGACCCGTTGAGCTTTCTGTGACCCCGCGCCGGCCGGCTTCCCCAACGCGCCGGTTGAAAGCGGCGCGCCCTGCTTTATGGTGCGCCGCGACGCAGGATTAGGGAGCGCGACATGCGCCGTATTCTTCAGATCGCCCTCGTGGTGGGCTTTGGCCTCGGCCTCGCCGGCTGCGACAAGTGCGGCGACTGGTTCAAAGTGACCCCGGCGAAGACCTGCTCCGCCGAGCCCCTGCCGAAGTAGTCTATTTCAGGTTGGGATTGGGCACGCTGCCCTTTTCCGCCTTCAACCGCGCAATCTCGGCCCGGATCGGCCCGTAGGGGCCGTATTTGTGCTGTTCTGCGGAAAATCCGTCCGCATAGGGCCCATAGGGCGCGTCGACGGGCTTGGTCAGAAGGTCCGGAAAGTCACGGTCCAGCCCCTTCAAGGCGGGACGCGATTGGGAATCCACGAACGCCGCCACGTCCCAGGCATCTTCCACCTTCAATTGCGGCAGCAGCCAGTCGGTGCCGTTGGGCATATTGTTGTGGGCGAAATTGGCCAAGGTGATGAGCCGGCTCATGCCCGCGCCATCGTTGAAGCTGTCTGGCCCCCACAGCGGCGGCACGCCATAGCCGAGCGCGGCATCGGCCACATTGCGCCGCACGCCCTGCCCGGCGACACCGTGGCAATCGGCACATTGGCTGCGGAAAATCGCGGCGCCGCGGACCGGATCGGCGGGACGATCCAGCTCCGGCATGATGCCCGCCCCACCGCCGGAGATCTTGGCATCCTCGGGAATATTGGTGGACAGGACCGTGAGATAAGCGAGCAACGCCCGCATGGGCCGCGCATCGGCCGGCATGGGGCGCCCGTTCATGGAGCGGATCATGCATTGGTTCACCCGATCCGCGAGGGTGAGATCGCGGGCGGTGCGGGCGGAATAGGCGGGATAATCGGCGGAGGCGGCGACCAGCGGCAGGCCGAACTTCTTGCGTCCGTCATTGAGATGGCAATCGGCGCAGGCCAGATTGTTGCCGGCGAAGCGCAGGGCGGGGTCGGCGACGGCGGGCCCCACATGGGCATAGGTCGCCTCCAGCACCGAGCGGCCGAACCGCACGAGCCGGCCGAACTCGTCGTCCGGCAAGGTGCTGATCTGCGGAATATCCCATTCGATGATCCGCGCCCCGCCCGCCGGCGGCGGCGCCCCCTGCGTCCAGGCCGGCCCCACGCCGATCAGGATGCCGGCCGCGACCCATGCGGCCCTGGCGAAACCGCCTCCCCTCATGCCCCCCTCCCCTGCGCGCTTTGTTGCGTTTGCGGGCCAACGCGGCTATAAGCCCGCCTTCGTTTTGGCATGCGCCCCCCTGGAGGCGTGCCGAATGCGAAAGCCGGACGGCCGCGCGAGCGGCCGTTGGCCTTTGAGAACCCTTTTACATTAGGATTAAGTGCCATGACCGCCATCAAAGAATTGAAGGCTGTGGCGCGCGAACGGGCCGGCAAGGGGGCCGCCCGTGAAGAGCGCCGCGCCGGACGCGTGCCCGCCGTGATCTACGGCGAGAAGCAGGATCCGATCACCATCTCCCTGGAACACAAGGAGATCACCCGGACCATCTACGCCGGCCACTTCCTGACCACGCTCTTCCTCATCGAAGTGAACGGCAAGAAGCACCGCGTCATCCCCCGCGACTACCAGCTCGATCCCGTCAAGGATCAGCCGCTGCACGTGGACTTCCTGCGGGTGTCCGCCGGTGCGCGCGTGACGGTGGAAGTGCCGGTGCACTTCGTGAAGCAGGAAGCCTCTCCCGGCCTGAAGGCGGGCGGCACGCTGAACATCGTCCACCATGCGGTGGAGCTGGATTGCCCGGCCGAATCCATTCCCGACCACATCGCCGTGGACCTGACGGGCATTCAGCTCGGCGCGTCGCTGCATCTGTCGTCGGTCACCCTGCCGGAAGGCGTGGTCTCGGCGCTGCATGGCGACGACACCCTGGCCACCGTCGTGGCCCCGTCGGGCCTGAAGGACGCTGAAGCGGACGATGCGGCTGCTGCCGCCGCCTCCGCCGCCGCGACCTCCACCAAGTCCTGATCGACCTCTCGGGCCGGAGTTGAACCGTGATCCTGTTCGCAGGCCTCGGCAATCCCGGCCCGAAATATGTCGGCAACCGGCATAATATCGGCTTCATGGCGGTGGAGGCCCTGGCCCGCCGCCATCGCCTGTCCCCCTGGCGCCGTCGCTTTCAGGGTGCGGTCGCCGAGGGCGAGATCGCCGGCGAGAAGGTGCTCGCGCTGCTGCCCGAGACCTTCATGAACGAAAGCGGCCGCGCGGTCGCGGAAGCCATGCGCTTCTACAAGATCCCGCTGGAGCGGGTGTTCGTGTTTCACGACGAGCTGGACCTGCCGCCCGCCAAGATCCGCACCAAGAAGGGCGGCGGAAATGCCGGCCACAACGGCCTGCGCTCAATCACCGCACACTGCGGCAACGACTATTGGCGGGTGCGGCTCGGCATCGGTCATCCAGGCGACAAGACGCTGGTGCACCCTTACGTCCTGGGCGATTTCGCCAAGAGCGAGAAGCCCTGGGTCGAGGGGGTATGCGAGGCATGCGCGGACTTCGCCGAGCAGCTGGTGGCCGGAAAGCCCGAGGAATTCCAGAACCGCGCGCATCTGTTCCTGGATGCGCAGGGCTTCGGCGACAAGAAAACCGTTGGCGATCCGCGCGCCTGACGCCACTGTGGGTGGGCATCCTGGCCGGCGCATGCGGGGGCCGCCCATGAAGAACATCACCATCACCCTGTCCGACGAACTCACCGTCCAGGTGCGCCTTGCCGCCGCGCGGGAAGGCAAGAGCCTTTCCAAATTCATCGCCGACCGCCTCAGCCGCGCCCTGGGCGGCCATTCCGATCCGCTGGCCCCGTTTGACCGCTGGCTCTCCGGCCCGGGCTGGGACCCGGAGGGCCCCCCACCCCCGATGCGTGAGAACAGCCATGAGCCTGCGATGCTTGGTGGACGCGCGGATGCTGATCTACCTCCAGGACCGCAGCGCGGCCCGCAAGCGGGCGCTGACGAGGCATAGCCTGCGCTCCATCCGCCGCCATGGCGAGCTGGTGATCACCCCGCAGGTGGCGAACGAGTTCTATGCGCTCGCCATCGACCGGTTTCCCTTCGTGCCGCGCCATGCCATACGGGACTTCCTCGGCGATCTGATGCCGGCCTGCCACTCCGCCTCGCCCAGCGAGCTGATGGGGCGGGCCTTCCACATCGAGGATCGCTTCAAGTTCGAATGGTGGGACTGCCTGATGATTGCATCCGCGCTCCTTGCGGATTGCCGGCTGCTGGTGAGCGAGGACCTTCAAGACGGCCTCGCCATCGAGCGCACCACCGTGATCAATCCCTTCACGACGGACATCGAGACCGTCTTCTCTTCGCTGAAAGATCGCTGAGCTATGGGCTTCAAATGCGGCATCGTCGGCCTGCCGAACGTGGGCAAGTCGACCCTCTTCAACGCGCTCACCCAGACCGCCGCGGCGCAGGCGGCCAATTATCCCTTCTGCACGATCGAGCCCAATGTGGGCGAAGTGGCCGTGCCCGACCCGCGCCTGGATACGCTGGCGTCCATCGCCGGCTCGGGCCAGATCATCCCCACCCGCCTCACCTTCGTGGACATCGCGGGCCTGGTGCGCGGCGCTTCCAAGGGCGAGGGGCTCGGCAATCAGTTCCTGGCCAACATCCGCGAATGCGACGCCATCGCCCATGTGGTGCGCTGCTTCGAGGATGGCGACGTGACCCATGTGGAAGGCAAGATCGCCCCCGTGGATGACATCGAGACCATCGAGACCGAGCTGATGCTGGCCGATCTCGAAAGCCTGGAAAAGCGCGCCGCGGCGCTGGAGAAGAAGACCAAGAACGGCGCCGACAAGGAAGCCAAGGAAACCCTGGACCTGATGAACCGCGCCCTGGTGCTGCTGCGCGAGGGCAAGCCGGCGCGCCTCGTCGATCGCAAGAGCGAGGAGGAGCAGGCCTTCTCCATGCTCGGCCTGATGACCGCCAAGCCCGTCCTCTATGTGTGCAACGTCGAGGAAGCCTCGGCGCTGGAAGGCAATGCGCTGTCCGCGCAAGTGTTCAAGCGCGCGGCCGAGGAAGGGGCCAAGGCGGTGGTGGTCTCGGCCAAGATCGAGAGCGAGATCGCCGTTCTGCCGGCGGAAGACCAGAAGGATTATCTGGACGCCATCGGGCTCGACGAGCCGGGCCTCAACCGGGTGATCCGCGCCGGCTACGATCTGCTCCACCTCGTGACCTATTTCACCGTGGGCCCCAAGGAGGCGCGCGCCTGGACCATCACCAAGGGCACCAAGGCGCCGGCGGCGGCGGGCGTGATCCATTCCGATTTCGAGAAGGGCTTCATCCGCTCGGAAACCATCGCCTATGCGGACTATGTCCAATACAAGGGCGAGTCCGGCGCGCGCGATGCCGGGCGGCTGCGGCTGGAAGGCAAGGAATATGTGGTGCAGGACGGCGACGTGCTGCACTTCCGCTTCGCCAATTAGCGCGCGGCACATGACGAGGATGGCGCGCACGGCTTGACCGCGCCCCGCGCCTCCCCTCTCATCTGGAACCAGCAGGAGGAGGTGGGATGCCCGATATCTTTTGGGAGGACTTCGTCGAGGGGGAGGTGAAGACCTTCGGCTCCTACGAAGTCACCGAAGAAGAGATCATCGCCTTCGCCAGCGAGTTCGATGCCCAGCCGATGCATCTCGATGCGGCGGCGGGCAAGGCCTCCATGCTGGGCGGGCTTGCCGCCTCGGGCTGGCATACCTGCGCCATCATGATGCGGCTGATGTGCGACGGCTTCCTGCTGCGCGCCGCCGGCCAGGGCTCGCCGGGCGTGACCGAAACCAAATGGCGCGAGCCCATCTTCCCCGGCGACGTCGTCACCTTGCGCCGCACGGTGCTGCAGAGCCGCAGCTCCAAGTCGCGTCCCGACCTCGGGCTGGTGACCTTGAAGCTCGAGTTGCTGAAGCCGGCGGGCAGCGTGGCGCTGGAACAGGAATGCGTGGTGCTGTTCAACCGCCGCAATCCGGGAGCGCGCCTCGCATGAACTTCTTCGACGAGATCCAGGTGGGCGACCGCGAGATTCTGGGCACCCACACCTTCACCCGCGACGAGATCGTGGCGTTCGCCCGCAAATATGATCCGCAGCCCTTCCATGTGGACGAAGAGGCGGCCAAGCGCAGCATTTTCGGCGCCCTGTGCGCTTCCGGCTGGCATACCGCGGCCACCTGGATGAAATATTTCGTCGCCTATCAGCAGCGCACCGCCGCCGAGCGCATCTCCAAGGGCATTCCGGTCCCTGTCACCGGCCCCTCGCCCGGCTTCAAGAACCTGCGCTGGCTGAAGCCGGTCTATGCCGGCGACGTCATCACCTATGCCACCGAGGCGCGGGAAAAGCTCACCCCCAAGAGCCGGCCGGACTGGGGCATGCTGATCGCCTACAACACCGGCACCAACCAGGACGGGGTGCTGGTGTTCGATTTCGAGAGTCGGGTGTTCGTGCAGCGGCACCCGTGAGCGCAAGGCGTACGCCCTCCCCCGCATGCGGGAGAGGGCTTGAGCGCGGGGCGGGCCGCAGCCAGCCCGCGTGGATCACAGATTGAGGGCCGCCATCGCCGCTTCCGGATAGCGCGTGCCGGCCACCGCATCGGGCGCGAACAGGGCGTCCAGCTCGGCGATCTGCGCGGGCGTAAGCTTGACCTCGGTCGCGGCGATATTCTCCTTGAGATACTTGATGCGGCGGGTGCCGGGGATCGGCACCACATTGTCCTGCTTGTTGAGGATCCAGGCCAGCGCCAGCTGGGCGGAGGTGATGCCGAGCCCGGCCGCGATCTGCGCCAGGGCCGCGACCAGACGGCCGTTCTGCGCCGCCGCCTCGCCCTGGAAGCGTGGATTGTGGTTACGGAAGTCGCTTGCCTCCAGCGTGCCGGCCGCGATGGTACCGGTCAGGAAGGCGCGGCCGAGGGGGCTGTAGGCCACGAAGGCGGCGCCGAGGTCGCGGCACGCCTCGAGCATTCCGCCCTCGGGCTCCCGGCTCCACAGGGAATATTCGCTCTGCACGGCGGTGATGGGATGCACCGCGTTGGCGCGCTTCAGCGTTGCCACCGAACATTCGGAAAGGCCGATGAAGCGCACCTTGCCGGCGTCCACCAGCCCCTTCATGGCGCCGACCGTATCCTCGATGGGGGTCGCGGGGTCGACCCGGTGGAGATAATAGAGATCGATCACATCGGTGCCGAGGCGGGCGAGGCTGGCATCGCAGGCGGTGCGGACATAATCCGGCTTGCCGCTGATGCCCAGGCGCTCGCCGTTCGGGCCGCGCATGACGCCGAATTTCGTGGCCAGCACCACCTTTTCGCGTTTCCCTTTCAGGAATTGGCCCACAAGGCGTTCATTGTGGCCGGCGCCGTACATGTCGGCGGTATCGAAGAAGGTGACGCCCAGCTCGAACGCGGCGTCGAGGGTCTCGAGCGATTGCGCATCATTGCTGGTGCCGTAGAATTCGGACATGCCCATGCAGCCGAGGCCGATGGCGGACACGGACAGGCCGGAACGGCCTAGGAAGCGGCGGTTCATGAAAGACCTCGCGGAAGAGAGACTGGTCGATGGACAAAAAGAAGGCGGCGCTAACGGGCCGGGACACGGCGGAGCGCCGGGGCGGTCGGAGGCGGGCCGCAGACACCGGTCTGGCGGGGCGCGCTCTCAATCACCATATGTAAACTACACCGTATAGTTTACATTGTCAATCATGACCTCTGCCAAACTGCCCCCCGCCCACCTGGGCACGACCGCAGGCCCGGCGCCCGACGCCAAGCTGGCGGCCCGCGATCCACGCGGCACCGGCCGACGCATCCGCGCGGCCGCACGGCGGCTGTTTCTCGAGCGCGGCTACGGCAACACCAGCATGGACGCCATCGCCGCCGCCGCACCCGTCTCCAAGCGCACGCTCTATCAGCATTATCCCAGCAAGGCGGAGCTGTTCAGCGCGATCATCGCCGAGGTCTGGGCGCATTTCATCGGCGGCCCGGTGCTGCCGGATACGGCCGAGGACGATCCGCGCGTGGTGCTGCGCGAGTTCGTCGCGCGCATGTGCGTCCATTGGGACCAGCCGGACGTCATCCCCATCCTCCGGCTGATCATCGCGGAAGCGCCGCGCTTTCCCGAACTCTCGGAGGCTTTCTCGCGCACCGGCAAGGAGCCGACGCTGCGCAATCTCACCGCCTATCTGGAGATGCTGCGCTCCGCCGGAAAGCTGCCGGCCGGGCTCGATCCCAGCCTTGCCGCCGCGCAATTCCTGGGTGCCATCAAGGAACCCCTGTTCTGGCCGCGTGTGCTTGGAAATCCGATAAGGTTTTCCATCGATGCGGTCACGGACCGGGCCATCGCGGATATCCTGCGCCACTGATGTGGAATGCGGCGAGACGACTCCGCTAGGTCACTACACATTCGCGAGAAATGACGCTTCGTAAACGGAACAAAACGATTCTTTTACTTTGAGTTTGACTCACGAAATCGGGATTTGCTTTCACTGCTGCATCGCAATATCTCCTCATCATCGCTGGGGCGGCTTGGAGTTTTGCCATGAATACCAAGATTCTTGCTTTCGGCCTCGGCGCGGTGATGAGCGTGACGGGTCTCGCCAGCGCGGCTTGGGCAGATGAATACGTGTCCCAGGAAAACCGCGAGCAATATGCGGTCAACGAGCGTGATTACGAGATGATGCATCCCTCCGTGCCCGCGCCGGCGGCGCTGCATCAGCAGGCCCGCGCGCCGCATGCCATCCGCAGCGCCAGCCACCAGACCCGCAGCCACGCCACCTCGCCTGCGGGCTGAGCCCAACCGGGCCGCACGCCGCGGCACATCCATACGGCCGGCCGGTCCGAGGGGACCGCGCCGGCCGTTTGGCGTCGCGATCCTGCCGGCTTCCCTTGCCGCAGGGCGGTATCGCTGCTAAAGCCCGCCCGTCCGCGGCAGTCGCGGAGCCTTTTCATTCATAACGACAGGACGGTCACCATGGCGATCGAGCGCACTTTCTCGATCATCAAGCCCGACGCGACGCGTCGCAACATCACCGGTGCGGTCAACGCCGTGATCGAGACTGCGGGTCTGCGCATCGTCGCCCAGAAGCGCATTCAGCTCACCCGCGAACAGGCCGAAACCTTCTACGGCGTCCATCGGGAACGTCCGTTCTTCGGCGATCTGGTGGCTTTCATGACCTCCGGCCCGGTGGTCGTGCAGGTACTTCAGGCCGACAACGCGGTGGCCAAGTATCGCGAAGTCATGGGCGCCACCAACCCCGCCAATGCGGCGGAAGGCACCCTGCGCAAGCTGTTCGCCGAATCCATCGAGGCGAATTCCGTGCACGGCTCCGACAGCGCCGAGAACGCGGCGATCGAAATCGCCCAGTTCTTCTCGGGCAACGAAATCGTCGGCTGAGACGTTTCCTCTACGGACGCCGCGGCGCACAATGCTTTTTGCGCGGCGCGGTGTCCGGTTTTGGTTGTGGACCCTGCGCGTCTCCATTAGCCTCCCGTTAGGGAATGCATAATACGGCGCACCAGACGCAGCATACCCGCAGGGAACGCGGTCTCCAGATGGGTGGGGGTATGATGTCGCTAGACTCTCCGGTGCTTTGGCTCGCGCTGCTGCAGATTATTTGGATCAATATCCTGCTGTCCGGCGACAATGCCGTGGTGATCGCCATGGCGTGCCGCTCGCTGCCCGAGAAGACGCGCCGCTGGGGCATCGTGCTCGGCGCGGGCGTGGCGGTGGGCCTGCGGATCGTGTTCACCGGCCTCGTCGCCACCTTGCTGGCGCTGCCCTGGCTGAAAGTGGTCGGCTCCCTCGCCCTGATGTACATCGCCGTCGACCTTGCGCTCCCCAACGAGGAGTCGGACGAGGCGGTGGCGGCCAGCGACAATCTGTGGAAGGCCGTCGGCACCGTGGCGATCGCCGATATCGTCATGAGCCTCGACAATGTGGTGGCGGTGGCCGCTGTCGCCAACGGCAATTGGACCCTGCTGATCTTCGGCCTCGCCATTTCCATTCCGCTGATCGTCGCCGGCAGCTCCATCGTCATGGCGGTCCTCGATCGATTCCCGATCCTGATCTGGGCGGGAGCTGCCCTGCTCGGATGGGTGGCCGGCGAAATGCTGCTGAGCGACGTCGCCGTCACCGACCGGATCGGCGGCCATGATGCGAGCGAAGCCTGGCATCTGCCCGCCGCTGTGGCTGGCGCCGTGCTCGTGGTGGCCATCGCCTGGATCATCGGCCGCATCCGCCACGCCAAGCAGGCGGCCTCGCACAACTGAGCAAGACCATTCCAGAAGGGGGCAGCCGCCCCCTTTTTTGCGCCCCATACCTGCCGTAACGTCAGAAACTACGGTGCGTCGCTCGGCGCTTTCGCCGCCCACGCGGAAGCCCATCGGAGTCAGGCAAAAGGACTGTCGCATGGATTTTTCCAATCCGACCTTTTGGGTCTCGCTTCTCCAGATCATCTGGATCGACCTGCTGCTGTCCGGCGACAATGCGGTGGTGATCGCGCTCGCCTGCCGCTCGCTGCCGCCCGGCCAGCGCCGCTGGGGCATTCTGCTCGGCGCGGGCGCAGCGGTGGGCCTGCGCATCATCTTCGCCCTCGCGGTCTCCTATGTGCTCGGTATTCCGCTGCTGAAGGTTGCCGGCGGCCTGCTGCTGGTCTGGATCGCGGTCAAGCTCGTCACCGACAATGAGGGCGAGGCGCACGAGGTCGCCGCCTCCGACAGCCTGTGGAAGGCGGTGCGCACCATCGCCATCGCCGATGCGGTGATGAGCCTGGACAATGTGGTGGCCATCGCCGCCGCCTCGCGCGGCCATCCTGAGCTGTTCATCTTCGGCCTGCTGCTCACCATCCCGCTCATCATCGCCGGCTCGCAGCTAGTGATGGCGATCCTCACCCGCCTGCCGCTTCTGGTGTGGGCCGGCGCGGCCTTGCTGGGCTGGATCGCGGGGGAGATGGTGGTCGGCGACGTGATGTCCCTGCACTATATGCAGAGCGTCAATCCGGAATGGGTGAAGCCCGATTCCGAAGCGCCCAACGGGCTGAAGCCCGCCAATCTGCCGCATTATCTGGCCAGCGCCGTCGGCGCCGTGGTGGTGGTTCTCCTCGGGCTGCTGCTGCGCGGCCGTGGCAAGGAGAAGGTGCACGCCGCCTGACGCGCCAGCCTGCGGCCACACGCCCGGTTCCCATCGCCTCCGGCCGCAACGCCGGGGGCGATGTCGTTTGAGGCGCCGGGATCACGCGCCGGCTCGATACGTCTGGCCGGGGCGGCTATAAGGAGGCGGAGGAGTTGCTTCGCCCATGAACGATCACGTCCGCCCGCAGCTGGATGCGCCGCGCATGCGCGCCTCGGTTTGCCCGCACGATTGCCCCTCCACCTGCGCGATTGAGGTGGAGGTGCTGGCGGACAACAGGATCGGCCGGGTGCGCGGGGCGGCGGACAATTCCTATACCGCCGGCGTCATCTGCGCGAAGGTCGCCCGCTATGCCGAGCGCGCGCACCATCCGGACCGGTTGATGACGCCGCTCAGGCGCACCGGGCCCAAGGGCTCCACCCAGTTCGCCCCCATCTCCTGGGACGAGGCGCTGGACCGCACCGCCGAAGCCCTGCGCGCCGCCGAGCACGCCCATGGCGCGCAGAGCGTGTGGCCTTATTATTATGCCGGCACCATGGGCCTGGTGATGCGCGACGGCATCAACCGCCTGACCCATGCCAAGGGCTATTCGCGCTTCTTCTCCTCCATTTGCGTGAACCCCGCCTGGAGCGGCTATATGGCCGGCACCGGGCGGCTCGCGGGCGCCGACCCGCGCGAGATCAGCCGCGCGGCGGACCTCGTCGTCATCTGGGGCACCAATGCGGTGGCGACGCAGGTGAACGTGATGACCCACGCCGTCCGCGCCCGCAAGGAACGCGGCGCGAAGATCGCGGTGGTGGACGTGTATCGCACCCCCACCATGGAGCAGGCGGACATGCCCCTGCTGATCCGCCCCGGCACCGACGGCGCGCTCGCCTGCGCGGTGATGCACGTGCTGTTCCGCGACAACCGCGCCGACCGCGCCTATCTCGCCCGCTATGCCAATGATGCGGAGGCCCTGGAAGCCCATCTTCAAACCCGCACGCCCGCCTGGGCGGCGGCCATCACCGGGCTGAGCGTGGAGGAGATCGAAGCCTTCGCGGCGCTGGTGGGCTTAACGCCGAAAAGCTATTTCCGCCTCGGCTACGGCCTGTCGCGCAGCCGCAACGGCGCGGTGAACATGCATGCGGCTTCCTGCATTCCCGTGGTCTCGGGCGCCTGGCAGCACGAGGGCGGCGGCGCCTTCCATTCCAATTCCGGCATCTACCGGCTGAAGAAGACGCTGATCGAGGGGCTGGACGTGCGCGACGGCACCACGCGCGAACTCGACCAGTCGCGCATCGGCGCCATCCTCACCGGCGACCGCGCGGCGCTCTATGACGGCCCGCCGGTGCACGCCATGCTGATCCAGAGCACCAATCCCCTGAGCGTCGCGCCGGACCAGGAAGCGGTGAAGCGCGGGTTCGCGCGCGAGGACCTGTTCGTGGCGGTGCACGAGCATTTCCTCACCGAGACGGCGCGGCAGGCGGACATCGTCTTCCCCGCCACCATGTTCACCGAGCATGACGACCTCTATCTCAGCGGTGGGCACCAGCACATCCAGATGGGCCCGAAGCTGGTGGAGCCGCCGGGCGAATGCCGCTCTAACCATGATCTGCTGTGCGCGCTCGCCCCGCGCCTCGGCGCGCAGCATCGAGGCTTTGAGATGAGCGCGCGCGAGCTGGTGGACTGGACCCTGCGCGCCTCCGAGCGCGGCACGCTGGAGGAACTGGAGGCCGCGCGCTTCAAGGACGTGCAGCCGGATTTCGAAACCGCCCATTATCTCAACGGCTTCGGCCATCGCGACGGGCGCTTCCGCCTCAAACCGCGCTGGGACAAGGTGCCGTTCGCCGCGCCGGAGAAATTCGGCGTCGCCGCCATGCCGGAATTTCCCGACCATTGGGCGGTGATCGAGGAGGCGACGGCGGAGCATCCGTTCCGCCTCGTGACCGCGCCGGCGCGCAATTTCCTGAATTCCACCTTCAACCAGACCGCCACCTCCGCGAAGAAGGAGGGCGGGCCGACCCTGCTGATCCACCCGGACGACGCCGCCCCGCTCGGCATCGCCGAGGGCGACAGCGTGGAGGTCTCCAACCCGCGCGGCCGCGTGAGCCTGGCCGCCCGCCTGTTCGACGGCGTGCGGCGCGGCGTGGTGGTGGCCGAGCAGATCCACCCCAACGGCGCGCACAAGGGCGGCCGCGGCATCAACACCCTCACCGGCGCCGACCCCGTGGCCCCGGTGGGCGGGGCGGCGTTTCATGATAATCGGGTGCGGGTGGGGAAGGTGTGAGGGGGGAGGGGTCGTTGGACGACAATGGCTCGCTGCCGGTACCGGGCGTTGATGGCCGCCGCCTCGTTTTGCGGACATCAGCCGCCATGCAAAAATCCTGAAACAGAAATATGAGCAGTGCGGCGCGCGAACTGGCGGTTCGACCCTCGTACTCCGTCGCCGAGGAATTCTTGAAGACAACAGTGGGAAGCATCGAGGCGAGAATTATAAAGGTACGGGCGAGCAGAATCCCAATCGGAGGCGGAAGTGGCAGCAAGTCAAAAGAGGAAAGCTAAACGCGCGCCGCCAATATCAATTGCAGTTGCCATGTCTCGGCTCGAGCTAATGCTGAAGGCCCTCGAAAACCAAACCAGAGATGCCATCTGGGCAAAGGCGACTCTTGAGGCCGGAAATGATATCGTAATGGCGGACTATCGGGGGCGAACTTTCGATGGCGCCAATTGCTACAATGTGCTTCGCAACAGCACGCAGACCGCGCTAATTTTATCGCTCAGCAAGCTGTTCGAGAGACCGCGCGGCCGTCAGGGTCAGTCGGTAGGGATGGCCTTCAACCGAAGCGATTTGGCGTCAATCCCAGTATTCTTGCACTTTCTTAAGCAAAAGCGCTGCCGTGCCAAAATCCTCGAAATAGCCGAGAGAGGTTGGGATGGAAAATTTCGGCACATGTCGCAGACTTGGGCCGGAGATTGCCTGGCGGCTCTGCAGCGCTGCGACGATACTGCACGCCGCCTGACATCTCCTGATAGTCGGCGAGCAGCAGCAAATTTAGCTGCTTTCCGCGATGACCACATCGCGCACCTGTACTCCCAGCCGCGACCATGGAACGCAAATCGATACCGAGAGCTTTTTTTTCTGCTCGACATTGCTTCGGATCTTGTCTCCCACGCTTGCATTGCGCTCCGGGGGTGCAACCTCGACTTGAAGGAAATGGAACAGATCTGGATGGATGAAGCGCGAGCCTTTTGGAAGCCGGCGCTGGCTGCAGCAATTGCAGCCGATCCATAGGCAAAGATCGGTCGCAGCCGAACGAAATTGAGCGGAGCAGATGGGATCGCGGGCCAACTTAATTCCTTTTGTGCCATCGCTAAAAGTTCTCACGTCGTACCATTGCCCTCTGCTCATCCTCACAAGCTGCTTGTGCCCGTACTTCGGATACCCCCCTAAACCCGCCCGCTCCAAATCCCCATCATAGCCACCCCCAGCACCCCCACCAGAATCAGCAAGGCGAAGAAGAGGCCGAAGGCGGTGACGGTGAGGGCGCCGAGCGCCACGCCGGCGATGAAGGTGAGCCAGGAGAGGCCGTAGATCGCGCATTCCATCGGCCGCACCCGCCCCTTGGCCGCCGCAACAAGGGATTGGCCGAAGCTGAACAGGGCCCCGGTCACGAAGCTCTTGCCCACGTCCGCCCCCAGCACCACCTGGTGCGCGGAATTCTGCATGCCCATGGCGATGGAGATCAGGAACAGCGGCGGCATCAGGCTGCCCGCCGCCACCAAAGCCAGCGCGCCGCACAGCAGCGCGATTTCAACCCCCAGCACCGCCAGCATGGGCCGGCGCACCGGCGCTTCCACCACCAGCGTGCCCGCAACCGCGCCGATCACGAATGCGCAGATCACCATGGCCGTGCCGAGGAGCACATGCAGGTTCAGCGCCGCGAGCGCGGTGCCGAGGCGGGTGGTGTTGCCGCTCATGAAGGAGAGATAGAGCCCGCCCGCCTGGGCATAGCCCACCGCGTCCACATAGCCGGCCGCCCCGGTCATCAGCGTCGCGAGCACCAGGGGATGGCGCGCGGCGCCGGGCTTCGAAGGCGCGGATGTCATGCCCACCTGTCCCTTCGCGGCGGGTCAAGGCACCGTCAGGCCGAGGCGCCGCCGGACCGCGCCCTCCGCCGCCCCCTCCGCCGCCCCGGTCACACCCGCGGGGCGATCAGCACGTCGATGGGGGTGCGCGCGCCGGAGATGATGGCGCGCTCGTCCTTCACCTGGATACGCCCGCCGGCCAGCAGGGCCAGCCCGCGCGGATAGATGATGTGCTCCTGCGCCAGCACCCGCTCGGCCAGCGCCTCGGGCGTATCGTCGGGCCGCACCGGCACCACCGCCTGCAGCACGATCGGCCCATTGTCCATTTCCGGCCGCACCAGATGCACCGTGCAGCCGTGGAAGCGCACGCCCGCCTCCAGCGCGCGGGCATGGGTGTCCAGGCCCTTGAAGCTCGGCAGCAGCGAGGGGTGCACATTGATCATGCGGTCGCGCCAGCGCTCCACCAGCCAGGGAGTGAGAATGCGCATGAAGCCGGCGAGGCAGATGATCTCGATGCCCTCGATCCGCAAATGCGCGTCGAGCGCGGCATCGAAGGCGATGCGGTCGGCGAAATCACGATGGCTCAGCACCATGGTGCGGATGCCGGCGTCCTCGGCGAACGCGAGGCCGGCCGCATCCGCCCGGTTGGAAACCACGAGGGCGATCTCGGCGGGGAAATCGGGCGCCTCGGCGGCCTTGACCAGGGCCGCCATGTTGGAGCCGCGGCCGGAAATCAGGATGGCGACGCGCTTCTTGTGCATCAGGCGCCAGCCTCCGGCGCATCGAGGCCCAGCGCGCCGTCATAGACCACGCGGGCCGCGCCCTCGCCGGGCTCGATGACGCCGAGGCGGATCACGCTCTCGCCCATGTCCGCGAACGCGTCGGCCACCCGTTCCGCGTCCTCGGCCGCCACCACCACCGCCATGCCGACCCCGCAATTGAAGGCGCGGAGCATTTCCTCCGGCGCCACGCCGCCCGCTTGGGCGAGCCAGCGGAACACCGGCGGCACGATGAGATTGGACAGGTCGATGCGCGCGAGGGTGCCCTGCGGCAGCACGCGCGGCAGGTTCTCGGTGATGCCGCCGCCGGTGATATGGGCGAGCGCCTTCACCGCATGGGTCTGGCGGATGACACCGAGCACGCTGCGCACATAGAGCCGGGTCGGCTCCAGCAGCGCCACGCCGAGGTCGATGCCGGGCGCGAACGGCGCCTCCACGTCCCAGGGGAGGCCCGCGCGCTCGACGATCCGGCGCACCAGGGAATAGCCGTTGGAATGGATGCCGGAAGAGGCAAGGCCGAGGATCACGTCGTCCGGCCCCACGTCGGGGCGGGGCAGCACGGCGGAGCGCTCCACCGCGCCCACCGAGAAGCCGGCGAGATCGTAATCGCCTTCCGAATACATGCCCGGCATCTCGGCGGTCTCCCCGCCGATGAGCGCGCATCCCGCCTCCTTGCAGGCGCGCGCGACGCCGGCGACGATCTGCGCGCCGACATCCGGGGTGAGGTGGCCGGTGGCGAAATAATCCAGGAAGAACAGGGGCTCTGCGCCCTGCACCACCAGATCGTTCACGCACATGGCGACGAGGTCGATGCCGATGGTGTCGTGCTTGCCGGTCTCGATGGCGATCTTCAGCTTGGTGCCGACGCCGTCGGTGGTGGCGACCAGCAGCGGATCGAGGAAGCCGGCGCGCTTGAGATCGAACAGGCCGCCGAATCCGCCGATATCGGCCTCGGCGCCAGGCCGGGCGGTCGCCTTGACCAGCGGCTTGATGAGATCGACAAGCCGGTTCCCGGCATCGATATCGACCCCCGCGTCGCGATAATTGAGACCGTCCTGAGCCATTCCATCCTCACGCTTTCAGCGGGCTTAGCCGCGAACCGCGCGGGTGGCAAGGCTCAGGCGCGGCGCAAGAGCGCATGGCACCTCGGCGCCCACAGGGCCCGCCCGCGACAGGCTTCGGCGCGCGAGCGCGGTCAGTGGCCCGGCGAGAGGCGTGAAAGCGCCGCCCCGCAAAGCTCAGAGCGGCGTGAGCACCGGGCGCGGCGTGGCGCGCGGCCGGCATGCCTCTACCAGCCGGGCGAAGGCATCCACATCGGTGGAAAACGGCAAGGTCTTGCGCCAGACGAGGCCGATGGTGCGCCTGGGCTGCGGCTCGGGGAATCGCATCAGCCGCACGCGCGGGATGGCGCCGCCCTCCGATTGCACGAACATGTCCGGCAGCAAGGTGATGCCCTGCCCGTTGGCCACCAGTTGCACCAGGGTGGAGAGGCTGGTCGCGCCGAACCGGCGCAGCCGCTTCTGGTCCATGGCGCCGCACACCTGCAGCGCCTGGTCGCGGAAGCAATGCCCGTCCTCCAGCAGCAGCAGGTCCTCCGGCGCCAATTGGTCGGGCGAGGCGAACGGCGGTCCGGTGCCGGCCGGCTCGGGGATAGCCAGCAGGAAGGGATCATCGAACAGCGGCATGGTCGCAAGCGCCGGATGCTCCACCGGCAGGGAGAGGATCAGCAGATCCAGGCTGCCGTTGGCCAGCTCGGCGATGAGCTGCTCGGTCTGGGTTTCGCGCAGGGCGAGTTCAAGGCCGGGGTGCTGGAGACCCACTTCCGGCAGCAGGCGCGGCAAGAGGTAGGGCGCGACCGAGGGAATGACGCCGAGGCGCAGCCGGCCTTCCAGCAGCCGCCCGCGCGCACGGATCGCCCGTTCGAGATCGGCGATGGAGGCGAGCACGGCACGCGCGCGCAGCGCCGCTTCCTCCCCGGCCGCCGTGAGGCTGACGCCGTTGCGGCCACGCTCGACCAGATCGACCCCGAGGAAGGCTTCCATCTCCTTCACCTGCATGGAGAGTGCAGGCTGGGTGACCGCGCATTCCTCGGCCGCGCGGCCGAAATGCCGGTGGCGCGAAAGGGCCTCGAAATAGCGAAGCTGTCGGGTGGAAAGCATCATGATAAGATAATCTTATCTTGGAACCGATGCAAACTGATTTGTCCTTATCGACGGAAGGGGTCATGGTGCGGGCCATCCGAGGGCTGCTTCCTCATGGGCAGCGCAAACGAGAGACGAGCCATGACCAAGCCGACACTGACGACGACGGCCGGCGCCCCGATCGCCGACAACCAGAATTCGATCACCGCCGGCGCGCGCGGCCCGGTGCTGCTGCAGGACTACCAGCTGATCGAGAAGCTGGCGCACCAGAATCGCGAACGCATTCCCGAACGCGTGGTGCATGCCAAGGGCTGGGGCGCGTTCGGCACCCTGACGATCACCGGCGACATCACCAAATACACCAAGGCCAAGGTGTTCCAGCCCGGCACCAAGACCGACATGCTGGCGCGCTTCTCCACCGTGGCCGGCGAACTCGGCGCGGCGGACGCGGAGCGCGACGTGCGCGGCTTCGCCTTGAAATTCTATACCCCGGAAGGCAATTGGGACCTGGTCGGCAACAACACCCCGGTGTTCTTCGTCCGCGACCCCTATAAGTTCCCGGACTTCATCCACACCCAGAAGCGCCACCCCAAGACCAACCTGCGCTCGCCCACCGCCATGTGGGATTTCTGGTCGCTCTCCCCCGAGAGCCTGCACCAGGTGACCATCCTGTTCTCCGACCGCGGCCTGCCCACCGACGTGCGGCACATGAACGGCTACGGCTCGCACACCTATTCCTTCATCAATGCCGCCAACGAGCGCTTCTGGGTGAAGTTCCACTTCAAGACCGTGCAGGGCCATAAGCATTGGACCAACGGCGAAGCCAGCGAGATCGTCGGCCGCACCCGTGAATCCACCCAGGAGGACCTGTTCGGCTCGATCGAAAAGGGCGACTTCCCGAAGTGGAAGGTGCAGGTCCAGATCATGCCGGAGCTGGACGCGGAGAACACCAGCTACAATCCCTTCGACCTCACCAAGGTGTGGCCGCACGGCGAATATCCGCCGATCGACGTCGGCGTGCTGGAGCTGAACCGCAACCCGGAAAACTATTTTAACGAGATCGAGCAGGCCGCCTTCTCGCCCTCGAACATCGTGCCCGGCATCGGCTTCTCGCCCGACAAGATGCTGCAGGGCCGCATCTTCTCTTATGCGGATGCGCACCGCTATCGCCTCGGCACCCATTACGAGCACCTGCCCGTGAACGCCGCCCGCTGCCCGGTCCATCATTATCACAAGGACGGAGCCATGCGCTTCTTCCCGCAGATGACCGGCAATACGGACGCGTATTACGAGCCCAATTCGTTCAACGGCGCGGCCGAAAACCCCGCCTTGCTGGAGCCGCCGCTGAAGATCTCGGGCGATGCCGAGCGCTACAGCCACCGCGTCGGCAATGACGATTATTCCCAGCCGCGCGCGCTGTTCCAGCTGTTCGACGCCGCCCAGCGCCAGCGTCTGTTCACCAACCTCGCCGAAGCCATGTGGGGCATTCCCCAGGAGATCGCCGACCGGCAGATCGCCCATTTCGACAAGGTCCATCCCGAATATGGCGCGGGCGTCCGCCAGGCGCTGGAGCACATGACGCGCGCCAAGGCCGCCGAGACCGCCCAGCAGCAGAAGATGCCCCAGGGCCCGCAAGCCGCCGAGTGAGCCCCGCCCCGCCGTGCCGGCGGGGATGAGGCGAGCCTTACCGCAGAAGAAACGGGCGTGGAGCGATCCACGCCCGTTTTTATTGCCGCCGCTTAGTCTTCCAGCACCCGGAACCTGAACAGCAGGCCGGCGAGGGCCGCGCCGATGGGCGGCACGATGATGAACAGCCAGAGCTGCGCCAGCGCCTTGCCGCCGACGAACAGCGCCGGGCCGATGCTGCGCGCGGGATTGACCGAAACGCCGGTCACCGGAATGAACACGATATGGATCATCACCAGCGACAGGCCGATCGCGAGGCCCGCCGCCTGGGTGATGCCCGCCTTGGAGGTGGAGCCGAGAATGACCACCAGGAAGATGAAGGTGGCGACCAGTTCGGTCAGGATCGCCGAGCCGAGCCCGTAGCCGCCCAGATAGCCCTCGCCCCAGCCGTTCTGGCCCATGCCCTCGGCGACGCTGAAGCTGGCGAGCCGGCCCGAGGCGATCACATAGAGGATGCCGGCGCCGAGAATGCCGCCGATGATCTGGGCGATGATGTATTTCGGCACCTGGGCGGTCGACAGGCGCCCGGCCGCCCACACGCCCACGGTAACGGCAGGATTGATGTGGCAGCCGGACACATGGCCGATGCCATAGGCCATGGAGGTCACCGCGAGGCCGAATGCGAAGGCGATCTGAAAGGTTCCCAAATGCGCCCCGCCGGCGCCCGTGATCACCGCCGCACCACAGCCGAAAAGCACGAGCGTTGCCGTGCCGAGACATTCCGCGACATATTTCTTCACGTCGTCTTCTCCCTGCCCGGGATGCTGCACGCATCCGCCGCCGCCGGCGCCGACCTAGGGCGCGGCAGCCTGAATAGCGATCTCTTTTTTTGTGACCGTCAAGCTGGGACGTTGCTGTGGCGGCGGCTGACGCAGGCGGTGGGAGATGCTAGGTCTTCGCCTTGCGGGGCGGCAATGATGCGAGAGGGAAACGCCTATGTTGAGAGTTCGGCTTAAGGGGACCAGCGCGATCGCGGCACTGACCATCGCGTCCATGCTCTCAGCGCCCTTTGCCTATGGCCAGCAGCCGCCGCCCCCGCAGGAAACCCAGGCGCCGGGCGCGGGAATCGCCTGGCCGCGCGATTTCGACGTGGGCGACAGCCGGCTCGAGCTCTACCAGCCGCAGATCGACAGCTGGGAAGGCGACAAGATCGGCGGCCGCGCCGCCGTCGCCATCGGCGCCAAGGACGGGGCGCCGACCTATGGCTTCGCCGATTTCACCGCCATCACCACCGTGGACAAGGCCGAGGGCCTCGTCCATCTCGACTCCATCGCCATCACCAAGGTGGAAGTGCCCACCGCGCCCGAAAAGGCGGCCTCGATCCGCGAGGCGCTCACCAAGCGCCTGCCGGCGAACGGCATCACCGTGGCGCTGGACCACCTCCAGGCGAGCTATGCGGTGAACCAGAAGATCGCCGCGCTGAAGACCCAGCCGGTGGAGAACACGCCGCCGCGCATCGTCTTCACCGACACGCTCACCGTGCTGGTGCTGATCTCCGGCGATCCCGACCTGAAGCCGATCGCCGGCGTCAACGGCTTCCAGCGGGTCATCAACACGCGGCCCCTGATGCTGCGCGACGCCAAGGGCGTCTACCACCTCCAGGCCGCCGGCACCTGGTATGAGACCAGCAGCCTCGACAGCACCTGGGTGGTGACGCCCCAGCCCGCGAGCGCGCTCCAGAACGCGGCCAAGGTCGCCGCCAAGCAGAATGCGCCCGATCCCCTGCTGGCGCAGGACGGCAAGCCGATCGTCCCGCCCCCGGCGATCTACGTCTCCGCGACGCCGACCGAGCTGATACAGACCAACGGCCAGCCGCAGATGCTCCCGGTCGCGGGCACCGGCCTGCTCTCCATGAGCAATGCCGACCATGCGGTGTTCATGGATCCCACCAACAACGCCTATTACGTGCTGATCTCGGGCCGCTGGTTCCGCGGCACCGACCTGCGCGGCCCCTGGGCGTTCGTCGCCTCCGACGCGTTGCCGGCGGATTTCGCCAAGATCTCGCCGCAGGATCCCAAGGCGAATGTCCTGGTCTCGGTGGCCGGAACGCCCCAGGCCAAGGAAGCGGCCATCGCCGCCACCATTCCCCAGACCGCGACGGTCAAGCGCTCCACCAGCGGCAGCGTCACCTATCAGGGCGCGCCGCAATTCGTGGAGATCGCCGGCACCAGCCTGAAATATGCGGTCAACACGCCGCTGCCGGTGATCCAGGTGTCCTCGAACCGCTTCTACATGGTCTCGCAGGGCGTGTGGTTCGTCTCCGCCTCGCCCACCGGACCCTGGCGGGTGGCCGATGCGGTGCCGGACGTGATCTATACGATCCCCGTCTCTTCGCCCGTGCATTACGTGACCTATGTGCGGATCTATTCGGTGCAGCCCGAGACCGTGGTGGTTGGCTATACGCCCGGCTACATGGGCGTGATGGTCGCGCCCGGCGGCACGGTGGTCTACGGCAGCGGCTATTATTGCACCGGCTATGCCGGCGCCAATTGGTGGTACGGCTGCCCGGCGACCTATGGCTATGGCGCCGGCTTCGCGCTCGGCGCCACCGTGGGCTTCGGCTTCGGCTTCGCCGCCGGCTGGGCCTGGGGCGCCGCCGTGAACCCCTATTGGGGTCCCTATTGGGGCGCCGGTCCCTGGGGCGGCCATTGGGGCTATACCAATCTCAACTACACCAACATCTACGGCCGCTGGGGCGGCGACGCGGTGGTGGCCCATTCCTGGGGCGTGACCGCCAACGGCACCGCCTGGTCGTCGCGCGCCTGGGCCGGCACCACGGCCCGCGGCACCGACTTCGCCGGCCGCTCGGCCGCGGCGTTCAACCCCTATACTGGCAATTACGGCGCCGCCCGCGACAACAGCCGCTACAATCCCTACACGGGCGCACGCGGCCAATCGAGCGCGTCGGTGACCGGCAATACCTATACCGGCAACAAGGAAGCGACGCGCGAATCCACCGGCTATAATCCCACCGCCGGCACGGCCCACGCCTCCTCCACCTCGGTCAGCCGCGAGAACGGCCAGGTGAATGTGGACAGCAAGGGCGTCGCCACCAACCAGCGCACCGGCAACACGGTGGGCTGGAACAACGGCAACGTCTATGCGGACCATGACGGCAACGTCTACCAGCACTCGGACACGGGCTGGAACAAGGCCACCGCGTCCGGCTGGCAGTCGGTGGACCACAATGCCGCTCCCGCCAATCTCGACCAGGAGCGCCAGGCGCGCCAGTGGGGCAACGAGCGGGTGGATTCCGGCGCGGACCGCTTCGGCGGCTATGGTGGCGGGGCACGCTTCGGCGGCGGCGGCTTCCGCCGCTGAGCGCAGACCCGAAAACGCACGCGGGCGCCCCTCGGGGCGCCCGTTTCATTTCGGCCTGGCCGGCCGCCCGGCCGGACCCGCACTTCGGATTCATCCGTGCTGAACGTTCGCCCGAAAAGCCGGTGTCATCCGCCGGAACGGCGCGGAGAAGATCCACGAAACCCCTGTTCGTCCGCGCTAAGTCCATGTTTCACGTGAAACATTTCTCACACGGACGGCATTTTTGGGCGGGTCTCGCCGCCTTTATGCGGCCGCGCGGCGCGGCGCGGCGGCGGGCGGGGCAAGGGCGCAGAAGATCGCCGGTGGGGCGGCTTCCTCCGGGGTCGCGCACAGCCGCCGGGCGGCCAGCCACGCGCCGAAGCGCGGATCGGCGGTGAAGACCGCGAACGGTATGGCCAGCCAGCAGCCGGCGATCAGCGGCGCGGTCCAGAGCAGCAGCACCGGCGCCGTAAACGCCAGGGCGAGCGCCACCGCCAGCCCGAACACCGTGGGCAGCCACAGCGCACGCGCGGCGACAGGCCAGGACAGGGCATGGGCGTCGCGCGCCTGCCCGTTCCACACGCCGTGCACATGGCCGAAAGCGAGCAGCGCCAGGAACCGCGTGGTGGACAGCGCCATGATCGGCGCCAGCAGGAAGGCGAACGCCAGTTCCGCCAGCGCCGAAAACGCAAAGCGCCCCGCCCCGCCATAGCGCGCCGCGCCACCCTTGGTGAGGGCGACATCCAGCAGGCCGGCCAGCTTGGGCGACAGCGACATGAACAGCAGGCCGAGATAAAGCCCCGCCGCGCCCGCCCCGACCGCCGGGGAGGCGTCCATGGCCGCGAACGGCAGCAGCAGCAGCGCCAGCGGCACCGCCGGCATGGCCGCGAACATCAGGATCGCCCACACCAGCTGGAACCGGCTCATGGGCAGCAGGCCGGGCAGAGAGAGCAGGCGGGTATATTGCAGATTGCCGAGGCACCAGCGCAGGTCGCGGGCCATGAAATCCAGCAGGGTCGGCGGATTTTCCTCGAAGCTCTCGCCCTCCACCGGCACCACCCGCACCTCGTAGCCGGCCCGCCGCATGAGCACCGCCTCCACTTGGTCGTGGGAGAGGATCGGACCGCCGAGCGGCGGTTCGCCGGGCAGGAGCGGCAGCTCGCAATGGAGCGTGAAGGGCTGCACCCGGATCAGCGCATTGTGCCCCCAGAACGGCCCGCAATCCCCCGCCCACCACGTGGCGCCGAGGGTGTAGCAGCGCATGCCGTGGCGCATGCCGAACTGGAACAGGCGGGCGAAGCCGCTGGCGCTGGGCAGCCCCACGACCAGACTCTGGAGGATGCCGATGCGCGGGTTCGCCTCCAGGATCCGCACCAGATCGAGCACCGCCGGGGCGCCCATCAGGCTGTCCGCGTCGAGCGGCAGCATGAAATCGTATCCGCTGCCCCAGGTCAGGCAGAAGTCCCGCACATTGCCGGCCTTGAAGCCGCTGTTCACCGGACGGCGGCGATAGACGATGCGCCCACTGCCCGCCTCCGCCCGCCAGCGGGCGACCGCCGCCTCCTCCGCCCGGGCCACATCCTCGCGATTGGTGTCGCTGAGCAGGAAATAATCGAACTGGCCGCCGAAGCCGGTCGCGTCGAGCCCGGCCTTCACTGCACGCAAACGTGAAAGCGCCCGTTCGGGATCTTCGTTGCGGAGCGTCATAAGAATGGCCGTGCGCGTCGACACATGGGCATCGCGACCGCGGCCCAGAAACGGCGCCGCCTGCATCACACCGTCACGGCGCGCGTGCAGAAGAAAAAGACCAACCGAGGCATTCCAGAAACCAATCGCATTCCAGGGCGTTGCGACCAGCACGCACGCGAGCAGCACCAGATCGACGGCCCGCCAGCCGTTCTGCGCCGCGAGCTGGGTCGCACACAGGGCAACGACTGCCAGCGTGGCGAGGTTGAGGGCCAGCAGGGTCAGGCGACGGCGCTGCATCACCCGCCGGCCTGGGGCGGCGAGGGGGAGGTCGGCGAGCAAGGTGGAAGGCTCTGGCCGGACGTTCATGAAGGCTCCGGTGGGTGGGATGGATCAAGGCAGGGGGTCGGCGGGATTGCGATGATGGAACAACGTGCTGCGCACCAAAGCCAGGAACAAGCTCGCGAGCGGGCCGGAGATGCCAGGGACGTGAAAGCAGCCGATCACACCGAAGGTAAGACCGTGGACCCCATCCATGCCGAGGCGCTGTGGTATGTCGCCCCGCGCTGCGCGCGGCTCAAGGGCGAAACGCTGCGCCCGCGCGAACGTGACGAGCTTCTCATCACCACCTCCTGGAGCGCGGTGAGCCGGGGCACCGAGCGCATGATCTATGACGGCCTCACCGATCCCGTGCATCGCGGCTGCATGCGCGCGCCCATGCAGTCCGGCGAATTCCCTTTCCCGGTCAAATACGGCTATTGCGCGGTCGGCCGCGTCACCGCCGGGCCGGACCCATTGCTGGGCCGCGACGTGTTCGCGCTCCATCCCCACCAGGATCGCTTCCTGATCGGCGCCGACAAGGCGATGCTGGTGCCGCGCGATGTGCCTGCCCGCCGCGCCACGCTCGCGGCCAATATGGAAACGGCGCTGAACGCGCTCTGGGACAGCGGCGCGGGCGCGGGCGACCGCATCGTGGTGGTGGGCGCGGGCCTCGTGGGGCTTCTGATCGTCTATCTCGCCGCCCAGTTGCCGGGTGCCGACGTGACCGCGCTCGACCCATGCGAGCAGCGCCGCGCGATCGTCGAATCGTTCGGGGCGCGGTTTGCCGCCGCTCCGGAGGCCATCGCGGAAGCCGACGTGGTGTTCCATGCCAGCGCCACCTCGGCAGGGCTCTCCGCCGCCATCGGCTGCTGCGGCCATTCGGCCACCCTGGTGGAGGTGAGCTGGTATGGCGACAAGCCGGTGACCGTGGAACTGGGCGGCCCGTTCCACGCCAAGCGGCTGCGCCTGCTCTCCTCGCAGGTCGGCGCCGTGCCGCCGGAGCGCCAGCCGCGCTGGACCCTCAAGCGCCGGCTCGCCAAGGCGCTCGACCTGCTGGCCGACCCGCGGCTCGACGCGCTGATCACCGACGAGGTGGCCTTCGCCGACCTGCCCCATTCCCTCGACCGCATCCTCGGCGCCCAACCCGATGCGGTGGCGACCGTGGTGCGCTATAGCGCCTGATCGGCAAGGACATCTGTCTCATGTATGCAGTGGAAGTGCGCGACCACATCATGATCGCCCATAGCTTCAAGGGCGATCTGTTCGGCCCGGCCCAGGCGCTGCACGGCGCCACCTTCGTGGTGGACGTGGCCTTCTTCAGCCGCGAACTGACGGCGGAGGGCGTGGTGGTGGACATCGGCCGCGCCCTCGATGCGCTGAAGGCGGTGCTCGGCCCCCTCACCTATCGCAATCTCGACGACCTGCCGGAATTCGCCGGGCGCAACACCACCACCGAGGTGCTGTGCCGCCATATCTTCGACCGCATGGCGGACGCCGCGCGCACCGGCGCGCTGGGCACGGGGGGCGATGCGCTCGCCAAGCTGCGGGTGACCCTGCATGAATCCCATGTGGCGCGGGCCTGGTACGAGGGCGATATCGCCGCATGATCGCGGCGGCCTTCGCCATCCCCGGCGACCTCGGCCTACCCACCGGCGGCTATGCCTATGACCGCGAGGTGCTGAGCCGCTTTCCGATGGACGGCGTTTCCCTCACGCATCTCGCCCTGCCGGCCGGCTTTCCCGCCCCGACCGGCGCGCAGATGCGCGAGGCGCTGGCCGCGCTGGCCGCCACAGCGCCGCAGACCCTGCTGTTCATCGACGGCCTCGCCCTCGGCGCCCTGCCGGCGGACGGCCTTGCGGCGCTGGGCCGGCGCATCGTCGCGCTGATCCATCATCCGCTCTCTCTGGAAGCCGGCCTTTCGGCCGAAGAGCGCGCGCGCCTGGCGGTGAGCGAGCGCGCCGCCCTGGCCCGATGCGTCCATGTGGTGGCGACCAGCCCCGCCACCGGCCGGACCTTGGTCCACGATTTCGGCGTCGATCCCGCCCGGCTCACCATCGCCGTGCCGGGCACGGCGCCGGCCGCACGGGCGCCGGCGGACGGCAACCCGCCGCGCCTGCTGGCCGTGGGCTCGCTCATCCCGCGCAAGGGATATGACGTGCTGCTTGAAGCCCTCGGCCGGCTGAAGGTCGTCTCCTGGCGCCTCACCATCATCGGCAGCCTGGACCTGCATCCCGCGACCGCCGCCCAGGTGCGCACCCTTATTGCGACCCATGGCCTGGAAGAGCGCGTCACCCTGGCCGGTGCCCGGCCGGCCGAGGAATTGGCCGACGCATTCGCGGCGAGCGATCTGTTCGTCCACGCCTCGCTCTATGAGGGATACGGAATCGTGCTGGCGGAAGCGATGCGGCAGGGCCTGCCGATGATCTGCACCACCGGCGGCGCGGCGAACGAGACCGTGCCGGACCGCGCAGCGCTGAAGGTGCCCCCGGGCGATGTGGAGGCCCTCGCCGGCGCCTTGCGCATCTGCCTGCTCTCCCCGAGGGAGCGCCGCCGCCTCGCCGACATGGCCTTCGCCGCCGGGCAGATGCTGCCCGATTGGGACCGGACCGCAGAGCTCATCGCCGGCGCGCTCAACGGCGCCGCAGCGCCGGAGACCTTGTCATGACTGGATTTTCCGCCCAATGGCTGGCCTTGCGTGAGCCGGCGGACGTGGCTGCGCGCCATGCCGGCCTCGCCGCCGATCTCGCGCTGCGCCTTGCCCGGCACGCGGGTGGCGCGGAAAGCGAACAGCGCATCGTCGATCTCGGGGCCGGCACCGGCTCCAACCTGCGCACCACGGCGCCGCTGCTCGGCCCGCGCCAGAGCTGGCGGCTGCTGGATCACGATCCCGCCCTGCTGGAGGAAGCCCGCGCCGCCCTGGCGGCCTGGGGCGCCGAGCAGGGCATGGCGGTTCAAAGCGCCGGGTCGCGGCTGGTCCTGGAAGGAAAGGGGCGGCATATCGCCATTTCTTTCGCGCAGGCCGATCTCGCCGAAGGGCTCGACGCCATAGGCACGGGCGAGCCGCACCTCGTCACCGCCTCCGCTTTCTTCGACCTGGTTTCCGCCGCATGGATCGCCCGGTTCGCGGCGCAGGTCGCGCAACAGGGTGCGCTGTTCTACACGGTGCTGACCTGCGACGGCCGCGACGCCTGGCATCCCGGCCATGCGGCCGATGGCGAGATCGCCCGTGCCTTCCAGGCCCATCAGGCCCGCGACAAGGGCTTTGGCCCGGCCGCCGGCCCGCAGGCGAGCACCTTGCTCGCCGAAGCCTTTCAAAGGCAGGGCTATGGCACGCGGGAGGAGAGCAGCCCCTGGCGGCTCGGCCCCCGCGAAGGTCACTTGGTCGCCGCCCTCGCCGAGGGCACGGCGGGTGCCGCCGCGCAGACCGGGCTGCTGGCGGAGGAGACTGTCTCCGTCTGGCTGAACGCGCGCCGACATGCCGGTTGCGAGATCGGCCACGCCGATCTGCTCGCCTGGCCGCCGGAGGCCCGAGCGCTCAGCCCCGGCTGAGCGCCGGCAGCATGCGCGACAGCACGCCGTCGCGCCGCACGATCCCGTGGTAGAGGCCGGCGAGAATGTGGAGCGTCACCAGCGCGGCGGTGAAATAGCCGAGATATTGGTGGGCGCCGTTCAACAGGTCGGACAGGCCGTCGTTCTTCGGCGCGATGGCCGGCAGCGTGAACAGGCCGAACACGCTGACCGCCGAGCCATAGGCGGAGGAGCCCGCCCAGCCGAGCAGCGGCATCACGAAGATCAGCACATAGAGCAGGTGATGCACGCCATTGGAGGCCGCCCATTGCCAATCCGGCAGGCCGGGCGGGCGGGGCGGCTTGCCCTTCAGCACCCGCACGGCCACCCGCAGCACCGCAAGGCACAGGATGGTGAAGCCGATGGAGCGGTGGAGATCGAAAAGCCGGTCCTGCGCGGGCCCGTCGGGCAGGCGCAGCATGATGAAGCCGAACGGAATCACCAGCAGCACCGCCGCCGCCGTGATCCAGTGAATCCACCTAGCCGGCGGAGAATAAGGAATGACCTGCGGCTCGCTCATGGTCGCGCGTCCCGTCCTCATGGGGGGAGCGGCCATCCCCGGTGCCGGTTTCCGAAACTCGAGCACCCCCGGCCGCCGGCAGGCGCAGATCGCACGCAAACAGCACGTCGCCGTCGGGAAACACCTCGACCCGGCTCGCCGGCCGCAGCGCATCCTTCAGCGCGGCGATGGGCGCAAGCTCGAGGCCCGAACGGCCTGAGCCGAGAATGACCGGAGACACCAGCACATGGAAGCCGTCCATGCAGCCCGCATCCAGAAATGACGACAATGTGCGCGTGCCCCCTTCCACCAGGATGCGGAACAGGCCCTGCCCCCGCAGCGCCTCCAGGATCGCCTGGGGCGTCATGCGACCGGAGGGGTCGGCGTCCACCGCCACCGCCTCCACACCGGCGGGAAGTGCGCCCTTAACGTCGGGGCGGCGCAGCACCAGGCGGCGGGCCCCGTCCCCGCCCAGGCAGCGGGCCGAAAGATCCAGCCGGCCGGATGGATCAATGATGACGCGGGCGGGATTTTTGCCGGGCACCCGGCGCACGTTCAGCAGCGGATCGTCGGCGGCAACGGTGCCTACTCCCACCACAACCGCATCGGCGCTGGCCCGAAGCCGGTGCAGATGATCCAGCGCATACGCGCCGCTGATGTATTTCGATTCGCCTGAAACCGTGGCGATACGCCCGTCCAGCGATTGGCCGAGCTGGCCGATCACGAGGGAGCGATCCGTGCATTGTGCACTCGCGCTCAGGCTCAGGAATGGGTCATAGTTCTGCATCGCCCTCGACTTAGCATAAACGGGCGGCGCCGGATGCAGGGGCCGGCGCGGCGCACGGCACCAGAGGCCGGGCGGGGGTGGGCTGGGAACGCAACGGCGATGGCACCGTTTGTGTGAGAGAAGCGTGCGCGCGTGCCAGCCGGATGCGGCGAGGTGCGCGCCGCCGGGGTGCACGACGGGGCTTGCAGAAACGCGGCCGTGGCACATGTTAGTGGGTGAAGAGGCTGTAATGTCCCCTAGTTTGAATATTCTGGGTCGTGCGGATCCGCGTATCACCGCTGTTGAGCGCGCCATTTCCGAACTGCGCTCCGGCCGGCCGGTCCTGCTGTCGCAGGACGAGGATCGCGCGCTTGTGATCGGCGCCGAAGCCTTCGACGCGTCGCTGGCCGCCGCATTCGCCGACCATGTCCAGGGCATCGGGCGTCTCGTGCTGCCGGGGCCGCGCCTGTCGCGCCTCGGCTCCCCGCGCGACGAGGACGGCTCGATCGCCCTGCCGCAGATGGATCCGGAACGCGTCGAAGCGCTCACCCTCAAGGTGGATGCGCGCATTGATGCACCCGTCGCCCCCGCCACCGCGCTGGATCTCGCCGCGCTCGATCTGCTTGGCCTCGCGCTCGTCCTGCCGGCGGCGGTGCTCGCGCCCAGCGACGGCGCCGGGCTCGAACAGGTGCTGCGGGTGGATGGTGCCGATATCGCCGCCTTCCGTGCCCACCAGGCCGCCAGCCTCACCATCGTCGGCCGGGCGCCGGTGCCGTTGGAAGGCGCGCCGGAAACCGAATTCGTGGTGTTCCGTGGTGGCGAGGGCCTGCGCGACCAGGTTGCGATCATCGTGGGCAAGCCGGATCTCTCCCAGCCTGTGCCGGTTCGGCTGCATTCGGCGTGCCTGACGGGAGACCTATTCGGCAGCCTGAAGTGCGATTGCGGCGACCAGCTGCGCGACACGGTACAGCGCATGGCCCGTGGGGCCGGCGGTGTGCTGCTGTATCTCGATCAGGAAGGGCGCGGCAATGGCATCGCCAACAAGATGCGTGCCTATAAGCTACAGTCCGAAGGCTACGATACGTATGACGCCGACGCCGTGCTCGGCTTCGGGCTCGACCAGCGGCGCTTCGACTTTGCCGCCGAGATGTTGCGGCAATTGGGGGTGAAGGCGGTTCAGCTCATCACCAACAATCCGCAAAAGATAGCGGCCCTGAAGGCAGCGGGCCTGGACGTGGTTGCGGAGCAGCGGGTGCTCGGCCGCCCCACCTTGGAGAATGTGCGCTACCTCGCCTCCAAGCGCGACCGCGCCGGCCATTACATCGATTTTGAAGTGCTGGCCGCCCGCGCGCCGGATTGAGTGCGGGCGCGCCGCACCCTGCGGCAGCTAAATCAAAACGATTGAAATCTCCCCCCGCTTAGGCTTTCCATGGCGGGCTGCTCGTTGCGCGGCATAAGGTCCGCGCGCCGTCGCTCCATGGGTTTACCTCCAGGCGACGGGAAGAGACTTGAGAAGATCGGGGAGAGAGACTTCATGACCGCCACCAAGATCGCCCTTGTCACCGGCGCCGGCTCCGGCGTCGGCCGCGCCGTCGCACAAGCCCTCGCGGGCGCAGGCTACAGCGTGGCCCTCGCCGGGCGCCGCCGAGACGCGCTTGAGGCCACCGCCTCTTCGCTGGGCGACGCGCCCTCGCTGGTGGTGCCGACGGATGTGACGGACCCCGCCTCCGTCGCCGCCTTGTTCGCCGCGGTGAAGGAAGCCTATGGCCGGCTGGACCTGCTGTTCAACAATGCCGGCACGGGCGCGCCCGGCGTTCCCATGGAGGATCTCACCTACGAGCAATGGCGCACGGTGGTGGATACCAACCTCACCGGCCCCTTCCTGTGCACGCAGCAGGCGATCCGGATCATGAAGGCGCAGACCCCCATGGGCGGGCGCATCATCAACAACGGCTCGATCTCGGCCCACACGCCCCGGCCCAATTCGGCGCCCTACACCTCGACCAAGCACGCCATTGCCGGGCTCACGAAATCGACCTCGCTGGATTGCCGCGCCTATGACATCGCCTGCGGCCAGATCGACATCGGCAATGCCGATACCGAAATGGCCCAGCGCATCAAGAACGGCATCATCCAGGCGGACGGCTCCATGAAGCCGGAGCCGATGATCGATGCCAAGCATGTGGCCGACGCGGTGCTCTACATGGCGAGCCTGCCGCTGAGCGCGAACGTTCAGACCATTACCGTCATGGCCACCAAGATGCCGTTCGTCGGGCGCGGCTGAGCCCGACGCCTTCCACCAGGCTGGCCCGTCCCCTTCTCCGCAGGCGAGGAGGAGGCGGGCCGCAGGCGCTTCCTATTCCCGAAAATCCGTATCGGCCGCCACGCCTTCCCAGGCGTCGAGGTCGGCCGCCACGCGGGCGAGCTTGGTGCGGATGTTGCGATGGGCATCCGGCCCGAGGGCGAGACGCAACGGCGGCTTTTCCGCGTCCACGGCTTGGAGGATGACCGCCACCCCGCGCCGGGGATCGCCCGGCTGCACGCCCGCGCGGGTGGGAACCGCCGTCCGCACAGCGCCCACGGTCTCCTCATAGGCGTCGATCCGGTCCGCGGCGAACGCGATGGAGCGGCCGAGAAAGTCCGTGCGGAACGTGCCGGGCTCCACCAGGATCACCGAAATGCCGAGCGGCTCCACTTCGGCCGCCAGCGCCTCCGAGAGGCCCTCAACGGCGAATTTGGTGGCGCTGTAATAGCCATAGCCTGCGCGCGAGAGCAGCCCGAGATTGGAAGAGAATTGCACGATGCGCCCGCCCGTGCCTTGGCGCATCAGTGGCAGGGCGGCGCGCGTGGTCTCGATGAGGCCGAACACGTTGACATCGAACAGCGCGCGATATTCCTCCGGAGCCGCCTCCTCTACCGCGCCGAGAATGCCGTAGCCGGCGTTGTTGACCAGCACGTCGAGCCTGCCGAATGCCGCCTGCGTGGCGGCGACCGCAGCCGCAGCGTCGCCGGGGTGCGTGACATCGAGCTTCGCCGCGCGCGCGGTTTCCGGATAGCGGGCGGCGAGGTCTGCAAGCGTCGCGGGATCGCGGGCCGTCAGCATCACGCGATCGCCGCGCGCCAGCACAGCCTCCGCGAGCACGCGGCCGAAGCCGGCGGAGCAGCCGGTGATGAGCCAGGTCCGGGAGGGGGCTTTCGTCATGGGAGCAGTCTCGATTCAGGCGGGAGCGATCCCCTTAGAAAGACCGCCGCACCGTGGCGTCAAATCAATTTGCCATGTCGGTCGCACTGACTGAACGTCAGGACAAACCGGGCGGATGCTCATTCGCAAATGTCGCTGGCGGAAAAGGCCTCGGCGAATTCAGGCGAGGCGATGCGCTCCAGCGAAGCGCGAAGAGCCGCCGCTTCGTCGTGACCGAACACCGCCTCAAACCGCGCCTGCGCCTGCGCCCAGAGCGCCATGGACGCGTCCAGCTTCGCCTTGCCCAGCGGCGTCAGCACCACCCGGCGGCTGCGCTTGTCCTGTACATCCGGCACCAAAGCCACGAGGCCATCGCGCTCCAGCGGCTTCAGATTATGTCCCAGCGCGGAGCGATCGAGCACCAAGGCGGCGGAAAGCTCGCCCATGGTCGGCGTTCCGGCCCGCGCGATGTGGATGAGCAGCGAGCGCTGCGTGCTCTTCAACCCGCACGGGGCCAGCACGGAATCGTACAGCTGCGACACGCGGCGCATGGCCTTGCGCAAAGCCGTGCCGTTGCACCGCCCCGCGTTGGGATAAGCACCCGCCGGGGTGGTGTCGGGCGCGCGCTGGGTTTCGGCTGACAAATCCTTGTGCCCTGCCATTCCGCTGCTCCTCACGGGGCCGTCAATTGACGAATACGCGCATATGCCTCTATTTTCAAATTTATGGGCATATACCCGTAAATCAAGATCGCGGCGCTTGCGACGTCCGGCCGATTGGAACCCGACATGCTCGATACCCTGTCCGATCAGGTCCGCACCGCGCCCCGACCGCCGCACCCGATCGGCGCGCCGGCCGCCATGTCGTCTCGCACCCGCGCCCTTCTGGACGCCCCGGTGGTGCCCCTGCTCTTGCGCCTTGCGTGGCCGAACATCCTCGTCATGCTCGCCCAATCGAGCACGGGCCTGATCGAAATGGCCTTCATCGCCCGGCTCGGCGTCGATGCCCTTACCGGAATGGCGCTGGTGCTGCCGGTGCTGGTCCTGATGCAGAACATGTCCCAAGGCGCCATGGGCGGCGGCATTTCCTCCGCCATCGCCCGCGCCCTTGGTGGCCAACGACGGGCGGAAGCCGACAGCCTCGTGCTGCACGCGTTGCTCATCAATGCCGGCTTCGGCCTCACCTTTTCCGCGCTCGTTCTCCTGTTCGGCCATCATCTGTTCGCTTTGCTCGGCGGCAGCGGCGCATCGCTGGATGAGGCGATCACCTATGCACACATCCTGTTCGCCGGCATGGTCCTGCTCTGGGTGTTCAATGCGCTGGCCAGCATCATCCGCGGCACTGGAAACATGCTGGTGCCGGGCCTCGTCATCTGCGGCGGCGCGGTACTGCTGGCGCCGCTCTCCTATGTGCTGATCCTCGGGTTCGGCCCGATTCCGTCCTACGGCATCGCCGGCGGGGCGATCGCCATGCTTCTTTATTACGCCGCCGGCACCGCGATCCTGGGCTGGTACGTCGCCAGCGGGCGCAATGTGGCGCGCTTCGCCTGGACCCGGCTGCACCTGCCCTATGCCTGGAATATCCTGAAAGTGGGAGCGGTGGCGGCGGTCAACACCATCCAGCTGAACCTGACGATCGCTGTCACCATGGCCCTTGTTGCCGCCCACGCGGGCCCCGGCGCGGTGGCGGGCTTCGGCACCGGCACCCGGCTGGAATATCTCCTGCCGCCCCTGGCCTTCGGGCTCGGCGGGCCGTTGGTGGCACTGGTGGGCACCAATATCGGCGCGGGGCAGAACAGGCGGGCGCTGCGCATCGCCCTGATCGGCGGCGGCTTCGCCTTTGCCTTGACGGAAGCGGTGGGCATCGCCGCCGCGATCTGGCCGGCCGCCTGGCTCGGCCTGTTCGATGCGACGCCCGAAATGCTGGCGGTGGGTACGGTGTATCTGCGCATCGTCGGCCCGTTCTTCGGCTTCTTCGGGCTCGGCATGACGCTGTATTTCGCTTCCCAGGGCGCCGGGCGCCTCGGCTGGCCGCTTCTCGCCAGCCTGCTGCGCATGATCATCGCCACCGCCGGCGGCGCGCTGGTGCTTTCCGCCACCGGTTCGCTGTACTGGCTGTTCGCGGTCTATGCTTTCGGCCTGTTTGCGTATGGCACCGTGGTCGGCATATCGATCGCTTCCGGCTCCTGGTTTCGCTAGAGCGGTCTTCCACCCACCCGCCGACTCGGATCGGTTTATCGGAGCAAACGATGCGTATTCTCGTGGTCGGTGCCGGTTCCACCGGCGGCTATTTCGGCGGTCGCCTCTCTCAGGCGGCGCGCGACGTGACCTTCCTTGTCCGCCCCAACCGCGCGGCCCGCTTGCGGGCACGCGGGCTTGAGATCCTCAGCCCCCTCGGCGACGTGACGCTTCACCCCGGCATCGTGACCGCCGACGAGATCACCGGGCCCTACGATCTCGTTCTGGTCTCGGTGAAGGCGTTCGCCCTGGAAGCCGCGCTCGCCGACGTTGCCCCCGCCATCGGCCCGGACACCATGATCCTGCCGGTGCTCAACGGGATGAAGCACATGGATCTGCTGGCCACGCGCTTCGGGGCGGAACGGCTCCTCGGCGGGGTCTGCAAGATCATGGGCCGCATCGACGACGAAGGCCGCATCGTGCAGATGAGCCCGCTGCAGGAACTGACCTATGGCGAAACCGACGGCACGCGCTCGGCGCGCATTGAAGCCCTCGATGCCGTGATGCAGGGCGCCGGCTTCGACGCACACCTCTCGGATCACATCCTGCTCGACATGTGGGAGAAGTGGGTGTTCCTCGCGAGCCTCGGCGCCACCACCTGCCTGCTGCGCGGCAGCATCGGCGAGGTTGCGGCTGCCGGTGGCAAGACCATCGCCCTCGCCATCGTCGCCGAAAGCACCGCCATCGCGCAGGCGGCGGGTTTCGACCCGCGACCGGCCTTTCTCGCCTGGGCACAGGCGCAGCTGACGACGGACGGTTCTCCTATGACCTCGTCCCTGTATCGCGATCTCAGCCAGGGCAATCCGGTGGAAGCCGATCAAATCATCGGCGACCTCGCCGCGCGCGCCCGCGCGTTTGGCATACCCACACCGTTGCTGGAGGCGGTGGGCGTCGCGCTGAAGCTTTACGAGAACCGCCGCGCGCAGGCCTGATCCGCACAGGAGCGGGATCGAGCTTAGGGCTGCGCGCGCTGCCTGGGACAGATCGCGCGGTCCATCACTTGGGAGCTGCGGGCTCGTCATGGACGGGGAGCGGCGCCATGCTTTCGATGACACCGTCACGCCGGATCAATCCGTGAAAAAGCGCCGCCGCGATATGGAGCAGAACCAGCGCGAAGAAGGCGAATGCGAGATAGAAGTGCGCATTCCAGAGCAAGGCATGGAGGGCATCGCTCTGCGCAAGCAGAGGCGGCAGATGGATCCCCCCGTAAAGCACCACCGGATACCCACCTGCGGACATCATGGCCCAGCCGACCAGCGGCATGGCGATCATGAGACCGTAAAGCGCGTAATGTGAAAGGTGCGCCCCGAGCCGCATCGGCGCCGGCAGATCTTCCGGCAAGGGCGGCGCGCCGTAGCGCAGGCGCACCGCGAGCCGGATCAGCGCCAGCGCAAGAATCGCGATACCCAGGGTCTTGTGCGTTGCGAGAAGCGGCACGTATTTCGGCATGACGGTCGATACCATGCCCACGCCGATGAACAGCATCGCCAGAATGCACACGGCCATGATCCAGTGAAACAACCGCTGGACGAAATTGAAACGCGAATGATCTCTCGTCATGGCCGGGCTCCGGTCGCGGTATTCATCTCATGGGGATAATATTTAGCTTCCGAAGTCCGCAGATCGTAAGATTTCGCGTAAGCCGATGAGCGTGCGGCCGGAAAGGGATCGTCGGAAACGGTGATGCCATCCGGCAGGATCGTCGGGTCGAAATTGATGTCGCGACACGGGCCGTCGCGCTCGGCCTCGATGTGTTGAACCACGAGCGTTCCGACCGCCACGGTCCGCCGCCCCGGCGGCCACGCCTTGCTGGGATCCGAGGTGGGATCGCCCGGATTGGCCAGGGTCACCTCCAAGGTCCAGCGCTGCGGCGCCTGGCCCACCCGCGCGACGATGTCCTGCTCGAGATGATCCGGGCCGAGTTTTGCGAGTTCATCCTTGGTCACCGGCACCACGCGCGCTTGCGGCACGAACGACCAGCGCACGACCTGATCCAGGCCGGATTTGCTCTTGAAGACAAAGCTGTTGAGGCTGTTGTAGCGCTCCTCCGCATAACTGGCGGTCCAGGGCGCGCTGCCGGCCCATGCCCCGAACGCAGCAAACTCCGGATGGGCGGCGCCGAAGTCCTTCATCGCCTGTGGGTTCTTGTCGTGGGATGCGCTCAGAAGCGCATAGAACGCCTCGGGCGTGGCCACGGGAAAGAATGGCAGATCGATCGTGGCGCTGCGCCAGACCTGCCCGCCCGGCGTGGTGATCTGGAGTCCCAGGCCGCGCACCCGTACGGTGGCGTCCGGGGCATTGGGGTCCGGTGTGCCGAGATTGAACCGGCCGAGCACCGGATATTGGCCGGGCGCGAAGGCTTGCGCGCGCGAAAGCTCCGCGCCGTTCCCGTTCGATTCGAATAGGCCGGTGAAGCAGATGCCCTTGGCATGATTGCGCCGGTGCCCAAGCGCCGGCCCCGAGGGGGGCGCGAGCGCCGCCACGATCTTGCCGGGGGTCAGCCGATCCGGCGAAAGCCAGCCTGCAGTATAAGCAAACGCGCCCGCGCCGGCCGCCATGACGGCGCCAATAAGCGCGAATGATGCAAGCGCGCGCTTGGGCGGCAATCCAGAGGGGTCGGTCATTCCATGTCTCCGTGAGACGGGTCGTCTTGACGGCCGAGGGATGTGCTCGTGCTGTCGTCACTTGGGGGGAGACGTAACCTGTCGCGGCCCGCAACTCTTTCGAAAAGGCCTGCCGTTCGCGCCCACGCAGGGCAGCGAAAGACCGCAGCAAATACCTTTTGCGGCGGCATGATCGGCGGGCCGTCATGCGCGTTTGGCCTGCTTGACGGTTCGCCCGCGGTGCGTCTACCGTGATGGCGACGGTTCCCCTAGGGGATCAAAAGGGAACGCGGTGAGTCGGCGCCTGGAAACAGGGGCTGGGCGAAGCCGCGGCTGCCCCCGCAACTGTAAGCGGCGAGTCCTTCGTCATCAGCCACTGGGCCGTCAGGCCTGGGAAGGCGACGAGATGGACGCTGACCCGCGAGCCAGGAGACCTGCCGTCAGCCGTGGTCACGCGCGAGCACATTGGGCGGGGTGTCCTGATGGTGGTTTTTCCAGGCGGCTTTTCAGCCGCACGGAGGCCTCGTTCGCGGTGACGGACCACTCGTCCCGCTGAGGCCCCGATGCCTTCCGTCCCTGTTCTTCTCCCTCGCGGCGCCTCGCGCGCCGCCCGCAGATCCATACTTGCCGCGCTGCTGCTCTCGTCCGTCTCCGAGCTGGCCAGCGCCCAATCGGCGGCGCCGGCTGGCGGCGGTTCCCAATCCATCGAGCTGCCCGAGGTGGTGGTCAGCGCCACCGGAATGCCGACGCCGGCAGACCAGGTCGCCTCCTCGGTGAGCGTCGTCACGGCCGAGGATATCGACCGCCAGCAATTTCGCACCGTTCCGCAAGTGCTTCAGTCCCTTCCGGGGCTCAACGTGGTGCAGACCGGAGGCCCCGGCGGGCAGACCTCGGTGTTCATCCGGGGCACCAATTCCAACCATGTGAAGGTGATGGTGGACGGCATCGACGCCGGCAATCCGTCCAGCCCCACCGGCGCCTTCGACTTCGGTCAATTGCTCGCCACGGACCTTGCGCGCATCGAGGTGCTGCGCGGCCCCCAGAGCGGCCTCTACGGCTCGGACGCGATCGGCGGCGTGATCTCCATCACCACCAAGAAGGGCGAGGGGCCGGCCAAGGTGTTCGGCTACGTGGAAGGCGGCGCCCTCGGAACCTTCAACCAGGCGGCAGCCCTGAGCGGCGGAACCGAGAAGGTGGGCTATTCCTTCAACATCACCCATTTTTCCTCGACCGAAATCCCAGTGACACCGCCCGGCATCGTACCGCCCGGCTATCCGATCAATCCGAATGCCTATGACAACTGGACCTATTCGACCCGCCTCGATTTCCAGATGAGCGATGCGTTCGCGGTCAATTTCGTCGCCCGCTACATCGACAGCCGGCTCGCCTACACGCCGGATGTCTATCCCCCGCCGCTGTACGAGGGCCTGCCTGCTGCCGAACGCTCCACCAGCCTCGCCAGCATGTTCTTCACCAAGGGCGAGGGGGTGTGGACCGCGCTCGACGGCGCGCTGAACACCACGTTCGGGGTCAGCGCGATGACCACCTCGAACCCGACCACCGGACCGAATGCCGATGTGAACGGCCAATATGAGGGGGACCGGCAGACCTATTACCTGCGCTCGAACCTCGCCTTCGCCCCCGGGCAGAATCTGCTGGTGGGCGTGGAGCGGCGCAACGAGGCGATGACCTCGTCCACGCAATACACCGATCTTTCCGCCAGCACCGGCGACACAGGTGTCTATGCCGAGCTCCAGGGCAAGCTGGGCGAGCGCTTCTTCGGCGCCGCCAATATCCGCTTCGACAGCGACGATACGTTCGGCGACCATTCCACCTACCGCCTCGCGCCGGGCATTCTCATTCCCGAGACCGGCACCACGCTGAAGGCGAGCTACGGCACCGGCTTCAAGGCGCCGTCCCTCTACCAGCTCTATGCGCCCTATTACGGCAATGCGGCGCTGAAGCCGGAGGAAAGCACGGGCTACGACGCCGGTTTCGAGCAAGAGGTATTCGGCGGGCGGGTGACGTTTGGCGCCACCTATTTCCACAACGACATCACCAATCTCATCAGCTACGACCCGGTGACGTACCAGAACGTCAACATCTCCAGCGCCACGACGCAGGGCGCGGAGACGTTCATTGCCTTTGCGGTGACAGACCGGCTCAAGCTCCGCGTCGATTACACCTACACGCAGGCGGTCGGCTACATGCCGCCAGACACATCCTTCGGTGCCGCCTGCGCACCGCTGACCGACACCTCCTGCACCCCGCTGCGGCGGCCAAACAACAAGGTGAGCGTCAGCGCGGACTGGAACCCCACCGACCAGCTCAATCTCTCCGCCACGCTGATCTATGCCTCCGCCTGGTGGGACATCGTGCGCCTCACCAGCGATTACATCGACCAGCCGGGCTATACGGTGGTGAACGTCGCGGCGAATTATGCCCTGACACGACAGGCGACGCTGTTCGGGCGGATCGACAATCTGTTCGACCAGACCTATCAGAACCCCAACGGCTTCCTTGCTCCCGGCTTCGGAGCGTATGGCGGCCTTAAATTCACTTATTGAGGCGGCGATGAAGACCATGCCACGCCGCCGCAACCCGGGCCGGGAAGGGGGATGGGTTCTGCGTTCACGACCGGCCCTGCGCCTTGCCGTGTGCGGCATCGCCGCCTTCCTCGGCGCCACGGCATCCACCGCCGCGCCGAAGCCTTCCCGCATCGCTTCGCTCAATCTGTGTGGGGACGAACTGGTGCTGCGTCTCGCGGACCCCGGAAAAGTCGCCTCGGTGACCTATCTCGCCCGCGACCCGCGCAGCTCGAATGTCGCGGATCTGGCAAGGGCGGTCCCGGTGAACCGGGGCCTCGCCGAGGAGATCGTCCCGCTGGCACCCGATCTCGTGATCGTCGGCGCATTCACCACCCGCACCACCACAGCCATGCTGCAGCACCTCGGCTTGCCTATCTTGGAACTTGGCGTGCCGGACAGCCTCGAAGAGGCTTATGCCGAGATCCGAACCGTCGCCGCGCGGATCGGCGAACCCGCGCGCGGGGAAGCGATGATCGCCGCCATGCAGCGAGACTTCGCCGACCTGCCGCCCGTGCCCGCGCATCCTGCCGCCTCCATCGTGCTGCGGCCCAATGGCTTCACCGCCGGACGCGGGTCCATCGTGGACGAGATCCTCGGGCGTGCGGGCTATGAGAACCTTGCGGCGCGGCTCTCCACGGATCGTCTCGGCCAGCTCAATCTGGAAGAAATCGTGGAAGCGCAGCCGGACCTGCTGGTGATCAACGGCGGCGGGGATGCGCCCCCCTCGCTGGCCGATGAGCTTCTGCACCATCCAGCCCTCGCGCCGTTCACAGCGGACGGGCGCACGCTGTCCCTCCCCACCCGCCTGTGGACCTGCGCGGGACCCGAGCTCGCGCAGGCGGCCCAGCGCCTGGCAGCCAAAAGGGTGTCGGCCGCACGCATCGGCATGGCGAAATGATGGATCGCGCCGGACCCGGCCACGCCCTGCTGGTGACCGCCCTCGCCTTTCTCGTCCTTGCGCTGTTCGCGGGGTCCTCTGCCATCGGCTATGCGACGCTCGACATCTCCGCCGCCCTGGCCGACCTGATCGCCGGGCGGCCTAGCCTGCCGGCGCTGGTTCTTTCGGAATTGCGCCTGCCGCGCGCCATCCTCGGCGCAGCGGTGGGGTTCAGCCTCGGCATCACCGGCGCCGCGCTCCAGGGACTCATGCGCAATCCCTTGGCGGACCCCGGCGTGGTGGGCGTATCCGGCGCAGCGGCGCTGGGGGCGGTGGTGGCCTTCTATTTCGGCCTTTCCGCGACCTTCTCCCTTGCGCTTCCGCTCGGCGGGCTCGTGGGCGCCGGCATCGCCACGGCGTTCCTGCTCATGCTCGCGCGGCAGGGTGTGGGCACGGCGACGCTGATCCTTGCCGGTGTCGCGCTCAACAGCCTGGCCGGAGCGCTCACCGCGCTTGCCCTCAATCTCGCGCCGAGCCCCTATGCGGCGCTCGAAGTGGTGTTCTGGCTCATGGGCTCGCTGTCCGACCGCAGCCTTGTCCATGTGGCGCTGGCCCTGCCCTTCATGATCATCGGCTGGGGCCTCGTGCTCTCCACCGGCCGCGCCATGGATGCGCTGACGCTCGGCGAGGATACCGCGGCGAGCCTCGGCTTTTCCCTCTCCCGCACGCGGCTGCTGGTGGTGGGCGGGGCCGCTGCGGCCGTGGGCGCGAGCGTGGCGGTGGCGGGCGCCATCGGCTTCGTCGGGCTGGTGGTGCCCCATCTGATGCGGCCGTTGGCGGGAAACCGGCCCGGCCGGCTCCTGCTGCTGAGTGGCCTTGCCGGCGCGGCGCTGACTCTCGGTGCCGATATCGCCGTTCGGCTCATCCCGACCCGGCCGGAGCTGAAGCTGGGCGTCGTCACGGCGATCATCGGGGCGCCGTTCTTCCTCGCCATGCTGCGGCGTCTGAAGGTGGAGGGCGAATGATCCTCGAAGCGCTCCAGGTCAGCGTCGCACGCGGCACGGCCCGCGTGGTGCGTGATCTTTCGCTCAAGGCCCAACCGGGAGAGCTGCTCGGGCTCATCGGCCCCAACGGCGCCGGCAAAACCTCTCTGCTGCGCGCGCTGTGTGGGCTCGAACCCCTCGCTGCGGGCCGCGTGACCTATGGCGGGCGCACCTTGGTCGAGATCGGCCGGCGCGCCGGCGGGCGCACCCTCGCCTATCTCGCGCAGGGCGGGCGAATCCATTGGCCGCTGCGGGTGGATCAGGTGGTGGCGCTGGGCCGCCTGCCACATGGCGCGGCGGAGGTGGATGCCGCGACCATGCGCGCCATGGAGGCGGCGGACGTGATGCATCTGCGGGAGCGGACGGCAGGCTCCCTCTCCGGCGGCGAGCGTGCGCGCGTGCTGCTCGCGCGCGCGCTCGCGGTCGAAGCGCCGGTGCTGCTGGCGGACGAGCCGGTCGCCGCGCTGGACCCCTACCACCAGCTCCAGACCATGGAGCTGGTGCGCACGCTTGCCCGCACCGGCACAACGGTCGTGGTGGTGCTGCACGACCTGACCCTCGCCGCCCGCTTCTGCGACCGGCTGGCCCTGATGAAGGAAGGAGCCCTGCTGGCCGCCGGTCCGCCCGCGCAGGTGCTGACGCCCGAGTTGGTGGCCCGCGCCTATGGCGTCACGGTGGAGACCGGCACGCGCGACGGCGAGCCGTTCGTCCTGCCCTGGCGGCGGTGCGATGCCGCGCGTAGCGAGCCGATCGTGCGCCCGTGAGGCGCGCCTTCGATGCACACACCTCGTGGGGCGTCGGCTCCTAGACCCGCCGCCCCGTCGCGCTCAGGCGAGTTCCTCGCGCACCAGATCGAGCACATGGGAGAATGCGCTGACGGTGGCGGCTTCGGCACGGCGATCCTCTTCCGTCGTCAACGGGATCGCGTCGAGCGCTTCGGTGAAGCGCCGCCAGTGCAGGCCGCGCCCTTCGGGATGGGCGGCGAGATGGCGGGCGCCGAAGTCTTCCGAGAGATCGAGCTTGATGGCCGCCTTCAGCAGAAAGGCCGCCCCCATGTTGGAGCCCTCCACCACATAGAGCCAACCCAGCGCTTCCGGCAGCGGCAGCATGGGCGCCGACTCCGCGACCTCGGGCCGGACGAGCCCGAGGTCGAGAAGGTCGTTCTCCACGCGCGACAGCCGCGCGCGGCTGGCGAGGTCCGGCAGCAGCGCCTGGAGCTCCGCCGCTGCATAGAGCGGCGCGACCCGCAGGTGCAGGCGATATTGGAACCGCAGGAAGCGGGCGTAATTCTCCCGGCTGGCAAAGGGCGCCGCCTGCATCACGCTGTCGTCCACGCGCTGGTGTAAGGCGCTGGAGGCCGCGCGAAACCGCAAGATCCGGCTGGGCGCCAACACATCCCCGTCGACGCTCATCGTCCGCACTCCGTGACCTTACGCTGGTTCAAGCCGCGCACGGCTGCTTGCGCGGGCAAACGGGAAAAGGCGATCATTTCACGATCCTCGCAGGGGTATTCGCCGCAACCGCCCCGCCGCCGAAGCGGATCGTCAGGCCGCCCTTCACCGTGAGGCCGGCGCTCGGCAGGAAGTTTTCGAACTGGGTGTATTGCTCGTTCAGCAAATTCTCGACCGAGAGCTGCATCAGCACATTTTCGGAAGGCTGGTAGCCGAGATAGGCGCTGACGAGGTTGAAGCTGGGGGACGGATCATAGACCGAGTTCACAGGCAGGTCCGCTTCCGTCTTGGCCGCCACCGCCGTCCAGCGCACGGCGAGGCTGAGCTTGCGTTCCATGAACCGCAGGCCGAGCGTCGAGGTGATCTGGTCGGGCGGCACGGTGCCCAGCGGCTGGCCGCTGGTGGGGCCGGCGGTCGCCTTGCCGCTGCTGGTCTGGCCGGAAAGGCCCGCGAACCACACGCCCGCATCATAATTGCCCTCGAACTCGAAACCCTCCAACTGCGCCTCGGCGACGTTCTGATACTGGGCGAGCGAATAGGGATTCTGCGCGCTCGCCGGGCAGCGAACGAAGGAAGGCAAATTCACCAGGCACTTGGGCGGCCCATAGGTGACGAGGTCGATATAGTTCTCGACATCGTTGCGATAGATATTTGCCTTGATCCGAAGCTTGTCGCCCTTGGTGAACAGATCATCATACTTGATGTTGACACCGAGCTCCTTGTTCTTGCCGACTTCCGCCTGGAGGTTCGGATTCGGCACGAAGCTGAACGGCGCGGCTCCGCCGGGGAACACCGCGGGGTGGGGCCCGGCGACCAGCGCCTCGGTCACGCTCGGGGCACGATATCCCTCGGCATAGGTCCCGTAGAAGGTGAACCAGGGCAGCGGCGTGAGGCCGATGGTGAGCTTTGGCGAGAGATGATCGCCGCTGTTGGTGGTGCCGTCGCCGCTCAGCTCGTAGCTGTCATAGCGCAGGCCGGCGATGGCCTGGAACCAAGTGGAATAGTTCGCCTGCCATTGCACGAACCCGCCGCCGACGCCGCGCTCGCCCGAGGGATTGTAGCCGTCGCCGAAGCCGTAATTGTCGATGTTGCTGACATCGTCGTGGAAGTAATCGCCGCCGATGGTGACGGCATTGCGCACCGCCCCCCAATCGAAGCGGGACGTATTGTTGACGTCGAAACCCACCGTATCGATGGTGAAGCTGCGCGGGTTGCCCACGGCGCCGGTGATGAGATTGGAACTGCCGGCAACCTTGGTCTGGTCGAGGGCGACCTGATTCCAATAGACGCTGCTGCGCCAGTCAAACAGATTGTCGTCGGGGTTTGAATATTTCCAGCTCCCGGTCACCGTGCGGTTCGTGACGTCGGTGGCGTATTGCGTCGAGGTGGGCGTGACGACGCCGTCGCTGGTCGTGTAGCTGCTGTCGTAATTGAGCGCCGTGATCTTCACTTCATGGAAGTCGGCGGGGCGCACCGTGACCTTGGCGATGCCGGTCCAGGTGTCATAGCCCGAGTTCTGGACCACATCGCCGTTGCCGTCCTTGTAGTCGGACTGGCTGCGATAGGTCCCGCCGGCGAACAGATCCACGTTCTGTCCAATGTGCGTGGCGGCGAACAGGGAGCCGAATCCCATGGGTCCGTTGGAGCCGAATTCGGAATTGGCCTCCACGCCCCAGGTGTTGCCCGGCAGGATGATGTCGTTGGCATCCTTGGTGCGCAGCGTCACCACGCCGCCGATCGCGCCTGAGCCGAAGATGTTCGAGACCGGCCCGCGCACCACGTCCACGCCCGCCACAAGTCCCGGCTCCAGGAAGAAGCTGCCGGCCTGATTGGCATGGCCGAGCTGCGCGAAGTCCTGGCGCGCGCCGTCCACGATCACCGCGACGCGCCCGAAATCCTGCAAGCCGCGAATATTGATGGAGGTGCCGGATGAATTGGCGTTCTGCAGCGCCGTTGTGCCGGGCATGCCGACGAAAAGATCGGACATGCGCGTCGCCATGAGCGGTTCGAGCTGGTCTTCGCGCAGCACGCTCACGCCGGCGAGCGTGTCGATGGCCAATTGCTCGGTCTTCGTCGCGACGACCGTGATGGTGTCGAGCGCAAGGGCATCGTCCGGGCCGGGCTGAACGATCTGAACGGGCACGCCCTGTGGGGCGACCTGCGCCCAGGCATCGCTGGACCAGCCAATGCCGGCGCAGGTGGAAACCGCCGCGACTGCGGCGCTGGACAGCCAGGCGCGACGCAAAACGGCGCGCGTCCGCTCTCCCGCAAGGGTGCGAGTCATTTCGAGGCTCCTGAAAAATGGCTGCTGGCTACCACCCAAGCGGGCTTTGCGGGCTCCGGCGCGCAATCGGGCGCCTCAGTCCCGCCTAAGGCGTCACTTCCATATGGTCAAGTGGATTAGTTCTAATATTGCAATGTATATAAACTTGATGCATGACAAATGCGGAATCTAAATACGTTCTGATCTTTCATATCTCGAATAATTAAAAATTGATCCGGGCGCGTCACACCATATCGAGGTCAAAGTTTCGATGACTCGACTCACATTCAAGCGAGCGATTCGAATGCAGAAAGCGCGAATAACATTTATACTCGCTCTAATTCTAATTTTCGCGCCATTGGGCCGAACTGCCCTTGGTGTGGAAGCGCGACCGCCGGTGGAAGCCCGCCGGATCGTTTCCATCGGTGGGGCTGTCACCGAGATCCTGTTCGCGCTCGGCCTCGGCGACCGCGTGATCGCGGTCGATCAGACCAGCACCTATCCCGCCGCCGCCCGCGCCCGGCCGAACATCGGCTATGCGCGGACCCTCACCCCGGAAGGCGTGCTCTCCGTCGGCCCGGACCTGATCCTCGCCATCGAGGGATCGGGGCCGCCGGAGGCCCTCGCGGTGCTGAAGAGCGCCGCCGTGCCGGTGGTGATGATCCCGGACGGTCATGATGCGGCGGGTGTGATCCGCAAAGTGGAGGCGGTCGCCGACGCGGTGGGCGCACGCGAGGCCGGCGCCCGGCTCGCCAGCGCGCTCAGGGCCGATTTCGCGCAGGTCGCGGACGAGGTTGCCCGCCTGCACAGCCGGCCGCGCGCCGCGTTCGTGCTCTCCGCCTCCGGCGGCACGGCCGTGGTGGGCGGGGCCGATACCAGCGCGGACGCCATGCTTCGGCTTGCCGGCGCGCAGAACGCCCTCTCCGCCATCAAGGGCTACAAGCCGGCCGTGGACGAGGCGGCCTTCGCCGCCGACCCTGAGGCCGTGGTCGTGATGAGCGGCGCAGGGCAAGCGCTCACCGCGCCCATGATCTTCGCCCTCCCCGCCTTCAAAGGCACCCATGCGGCGCGGGAAAACCGCTTCATCGCCCTCCCCGGCTCCTATCTGCTGGGGTTCGGCCCGCGCACCCCGCAAGCCGTGCGCGATCTCGCGCTCGCGCTGCGGCCGGGCGAGACGCTTGCGCCCTTGCCGCATCGCCCCTGGGCGGACGAGACCATGCCATGAGCGCGCAATTGCGCCGGGCGCGGGCGTCCGGTTCCGGCCTCTGGCCCGCAGGGCCGGGTCTTGCCGGCTTCACGGCGCTCGCGCTCATCGCCTTTCTGGCGGCGCTCGCGCTCGGGCCCGTGACATTGCCGCTCGGGCGGGTTGCCCAGGTGCTGATCGAGGGCATCGGCGGCTATCGCGAACCGGCCGGAGCCGGCCTGCGGGACACCGTCATCGTGCTGGACGTGCGTCTGCCGCGCGCGGTGCTGGGCGCGCTGGTCGGAGCGGGCACGGCAATGGCCGGCGCGATCATGCAAGGTGTCTTCCGCAATCCCCTCGCCGATCCCGGCCTGATCGGCGTGTCTCCCGGCGCCGCCCTTTCCGCCGTGGCCTGGATCGTGCTGGGCGGCTCTGCGGCCACCTTTCTTCCGCTCGAAGCGCGCACCCTCGGCCTGCCGCTCGCCGCCTTCGCCGGCGGGCTCGGCACCACGCTGCTGATCGCCCGCCTCGCCATGCGCGAGGGCTACACCTCCATGGCGACGCTCCTGTTTGCCGGGCTCGCGCTCGGTGCCTTGGCGAGCGCCGGCACCGGCGTCCTGGTATTCATGGCGAGCGAGCAGCAATCGCGCGAATTCCTGTTCTGGACCCTCGGCAGCCTCGGCGGGGCAACCTGGATGAAGGTGGGGCTGACGGCGCCGTTCGTGATCCTGCTACTGGCCGCAGCCCCGTTCCTTGCACGCGGGCTCGACGCCCTGGCCCTGGGCGAGGCCGAGGCCTTTCATCTGGGCCTGCGGGTGGAGCGCTTGAAACGCATCGCCATCGTCGTGGTGGCGGCGGGCGTGGGCGCGGCGGTCGCCTCGGCCGGCGTGGTCGGCTTCGTCGGCCTGGTGGTGCCTCACCTGGTGCGGCTCTCCATCGGGCCCGGCCATCGCGCGCTGCTGCCGGCCTGCGCGCTGCTGGGCGCGGCCGTCCTGCTCGGCGCCGACATTCTCGCGCGGCTGATCGCGGCGCCGGCGGAACTCCCGCTCGGCGTGGTGACCGCGCTGGTCGGCGCGCCGTTCTTCCTGTGGCTGCTGCGGCGCCGTTCGGCGATCGGGTGAAGCATGTACGAAGCGCACGACCTGACCCTGCGCCTGCAGGGCAAGACCTTGCTCGATGGTGTTCATCTCGTGGTGAAACCCGGCGCGGTAACGGTGGTGGTCGGCCCCAACGGCGCCGGCAAATCCAGCCTGTTGAAACTGCTGGCCGGCGAGCGTCACCCCACGTCCGGACGCGTCACCCTGGATGGGACCGACATCCACGCCCTTGCCCCCGCGCGCCTCGCCCGCCGCCGCGCGGTGCTGCCCCAGGCGGCGGAGGTGGCGTTTGCCTTCAGCGTCGCCGAAGTGGTGGGCATCGGGCTCGGGGCCCACGGCACGGCGCGGGCGGAAGCGGCGATCGGCGATCTTCTGGCGCGGGTGGACCTGCCCGGCTTCGGCGGCCGGCGCTACGAGTCCCTCTCCGGCGGCGAGCGCCAGCGCGTGCATCTCGCGCGGGTGCTCGGCCAATTGGCGGCGGGGGAGACCGGCGCGCCGGGCTATCTGCTGCTGGACGAGCCCACGTCCAGCCTCGATCTGTCGCATCAATTGCTGGTGCTGCGCCTTGCCCGCGAACACGCAGCCGAAGGCGGCGGTGTGCTCGCGGTGCTGCATGATCTCAACCTCGCCGCCATGATCGCCGACCACCTCGTGCTGCTCGCGGCGGGACGGGTGCTGGCGGAGGGACCGCCGGCGCAGGTGCTCACCGACGATGTGCTGGCGGCGGGGTTTGGCGTGCGCGTGCGGGTCAGCAGGGTGCCGGCCGGTCCATTCATCTTGCCGCAAAGCGTTGAGGACGCGTGATCCGAGGCGCCGGCAGCCGGCTGCGGAACTGGGGGCAGTTTCCGGGCAGTCATTCTCCCGTTACGGGCACCGGCGTACGCATGTTATGAATTTCAAGGCTTTGCGCGATGCTCCCCCGGTCCGGTGTGCGCAATCGCGCGCGCCTTTGGCGAGCGGGCGGCCAGCGCTTTCCGCATGAGATCGATTCGGAGTCGGATGTGGCCCATTCTCCTTCCCCCGCTGCCGCGGTCGGCAATGCCCCGAAGACCCCCGGCACGCTCCGCGAGGTGGTGCGCCAGTTCACCCCCAATTGGTTCACCGCCACCATGGGCACGGGCATCCTGGCGCTCGCGGTCAATCAGTTCCCCCTTCCCTTTCCCGGCCTGCACGAGATCGGCACCGTGATCTGGCTCGCGAACATCGCGCTCTTCGCCACCTTCACGGCGCTCTATGCGGCGCGCTGGATCCTGTTTCCGGCCGAAGCGCGCCGCATCTTCGGCCATTCGGTCATGTCCATGTTCTTCGGTGCCATCCCCATGGGGCTCGCCACCATCATCAACGGCTTCCTGGCCTTCGGCGTGCCGCTGTGGGGGGCGGTGGCCATCGACATCGCGGTGGCGCTGTGGTGGGTGGACGCCGCCATGGCGATCGCCTGCGGCGTGCTGATCCCCTTCCTCATGTTCACCTGGCAGAACCACAGCATCGAGAAGATGACCGCCGTCTGGCTGCTGCCGATCGTCGCCGCCGAAGTCGCCGCCGCGACCGCCGCCCTGATCGTGCCACAGCTCGCCGATCCCGAGGCGGCCTGGCGCCTCCTCATCATTGCTTACGCGCTATGGGCCTATTCCGTGCCCCTGGCCATGAGCATCCTCGTCATCCTGGTGCTGCGCCTGGTGCTGCACAAGCTGCCACCCAAGGACATGGCGGCCTCCGGCTGGCTCTCGCTCGGCCCGATCGGCACCGGCGCCCTCGGGCTCCTGCTGCTGGGGGCGGCCGCGCCGCAGGTCTTCGCCACCGCCGGCCTGGCAGGCGTGGGCGACGTCGCGGCCGGCATCGGCCTCGTCGGCGGGGTGATTCTGTGGGGCTATGGCGCGTGGTGGTTCCTGCTCGCGGTGCTGACGACCATGCGCTATCTCGCCCAGGGATTGCCCTTCAACATCGGCTGGTGGGGCTTCACCTTCCCGCTCGGAGTCTATGCGGTGGCGACGCTGGCGCTGGCCCGCCAGACGCATCTGAGCTTCCTGCTGGTGATCGGCGGCGCGCTGGTGATCTGCCTGGTGGTGCTATGGGTGATCATCGCCTATCGCACCTTGCGCGGCGCCATCGATCGCAGCCTGTTCTTCTCGCCCTGCCTGCTGTCCGGCGCCATCCCGGCCGACTTCGAGGCCGACGCGGTGTGAGGTGCGGGCGCTCTCAGATCAGATCTGCGCCGGCGGCTCGTCCGCCTCAGCGGGTGGAGAGCGGCAAGGGCGGGGGCGGAGCGGTGGAGCCGGCGCCCAGCGAGCGCTGAACCATCACGCTGTCGGACCAGCGGCCATAGCGATAGGCCACCCCCGGCAGCAGGCCCACGCGCACGAAGCCGAACCGCTCGTGCAAACTGAGCGAGGCGGTGTTGTCGGCATCGATATAGCCGATCATCTGGCGGAAGCCGGCGGCCGCACAGGCATCGATCAGCCCGCGCATAAGCAGTCGGCCGATGCCCCGGCCGAGATGCTCGTGGTGCACATAGATCGAATGCTTGACCGAGTAGCGATAGGCCGGCCGCTTGCGGAACAGCACCACATAGGCATAGCCCAGCACTTCGCCGCCCTTCACTGCGACGATGTGGGGAAAGCGGCGGCTCTTCAGATTCTTGCGCCGCTCGCGCAGATCGTCCGGCTGCGGGGTGTCTCCGTCGTCCACCCCTTCCTCGACCCCGCGTCGAATATGGCGGCGATAGATCGCCAGCATGGCATCCACGTCCGAATCCCGCGACGGACGGACGACGACCGCTTCCTGCTCCATGGACGAACCCGACATTCCCGGCCCTATTCGGCGACGACGTAAGTATGGAGCCGCACGCGGCCCGACGCATCGGTCTCGCGATAGACGCCCTGGATCTCCACGTCAAAGCCGGGGAAGGTGTTGAAGCAGGCTTCGAACATCTTCAGGTAATCGATCATCGGCTGCGCCCGCTCGGTCAGCCGCTCGCCCGGCACGATGGTGGCGATGCCCGGCGGATAGACCACGAAGGGCGTCGTCGCGATGCGGCCGGCTATGGCGTCGATGGGCAGGAAGTCCACATCGTTGCGCACCAGGGCGCGCGCCGCATCATGGGGCGACATCGCGATATCGGGCAGGTGCGCGGCGGAAAACTGCATGGCCTGGAGCGCGCTGACATTGGCGGCGCGGAAGAAGCGGTGCATCTCCCCGCACAGATCGCGCAGCCGCACCCCGGCATAGCGGGCCGGGCGGCGGCGGAAGAATTCCGGGATCGCCTCCTCCAGCAGCGCATTGTCGTCGTGCAGTTTCTTGAAGGCGACAAGGCCGCTGATCAGCGTGCCCGCCTTGCTCGCCTCCACGCCCGGCGTCAGCAGGAAGAGCAGCGAGTTCAGGTCGTTCTTCTCGGCGACGATGCGGTTCTCGCGCAGATACTGCGCCACCACGGGCGCCGGGATACCGTGCTCGGCATAGGCGCCGGTGGCGCGGTCGAAGCCGGGGGTGAGGAGGGTCAGCTTGTTGGGATCGGTCATGGCGAAGCCCGCCGCCATGCCGTCAAACCCGTGCCAGCCGGCGCCGGGGGTCAGATGCCAGAAGGCCGGGTTGGTGGCGAGCTGGTCGGTGGCGACGCTCTCCCACGGCACATCGTGCACCGCGCCGGGGCTCGACACGTCGGGGATCGCCACCCGGTCCGGCACGAACGGTTCGAAGAACCAGCGGCGCTCAACCCGCTGTTCCTTCTCCTCGAACTCGCGGCGCACCGCACGGATCTTCTTGCGCAGCTCGATGCCGAGGCGGATCGTGTCGTCCCACAGCACTTCGCCCGAGCGGCCCTTCATCATCTGCGCACCCACGTCGAGGGAGGCGAACAAAGGATAGAAGGGCGAAGTCGAGGCGTGCTGCATGAAGCTCTCGTTGAAGCGCCGATGCTCCACGCGCCGCTTCTGGCCGGTGATGTGCCGGTCCTTCATGTGGATCTGCGAGGCCTGGGAGAAGCTCGCCAGCTGCTTGTGGGTGGATTGGGTGGCGATGATGCCCGGCGCGTCGGGGCCAAGGTCGGCAAGCCCCATGGCGAAGCGCCCGGCATAGAGCGGGTGGAACTTCATGAAGCCGGCCCACGCCTCGTCGAACAAGATGTAGTCGCAGAGGTGGCCGATCTTTTTCAGGATCATCTCGGCATTGTGGATCGTGCCGTCATAGGTGCACTGCTCCACAACCGCGACGCGGAACGGGCGCGGTTTCTTCCACGCCTCGGGGTCCTTCACCAGCGGATGGGTGCGGATGCGCTCACGCAGGGCCTCTTCATCCAGCGCCGCGAAATCCATCGGACCGATGAGCCCATAGGCATTGCGCACGGTGGGCACATAGACCGGAAGGCCGCCGGCGATCAGCAGGGCCCCATGGTGGGCGGCCTTATGGTTGTTGCGGTCGAACAGCACGAGGTCGCCATCGGTGACCAAGGCGGCGAGTGCCACCTTGTTGGAGGTGGAGGTGCCGTTCAGCACGAAATAGGTCTTCTCGGCGCCGAAGATCTTGGCCGCTTCCTTCTGCGCCTGGAGGGCGGGTCCCTCGTGGGTCAAGAGGTCGCCGAGATCGAGCACCGAATTGTCGAGGTCGTCGCGGAACACCGCCTCGCCCAGATGCTCCATGAACACCCGGCCGATGGGGCTGCGGGAATAGAACACGCCGCCATTATGCCCGGGGCAGGTCCAGAGCTGGTTGCCCTCTTCCGCATAATCCACCAGGGCGCCGAAGAACGGCGTCTTCAGCGTCTCGGCATATTGCTTCAGCCGGCTGATGAGGTTCTTGGCGATGAAGGCGGGGGTCTCCTCGGAAAGGAAGACATAGCCGTCGATGAAGTCCAGCACCTCCACCGGCACGTCCTCGAAGCGCTTGCGGCGGATCAGCAGGATGATCGGGAAATCGAGGCCGCGCCGGCGCATGAGGTTGATGAGGGAGGCGGTCTTGCCCTCCAGGCCCTTCTTGCCCCAGTCCACCAGCATGCAGCCGATGGCGGCATCGGTCTGCACGGCGATCTCCGCGTCTTCCAGATTACGGGCCTTCACCACCTCGAAGCCGGAGCTTTCGATCTCCCTGACGATCTGGTTGTAACGAGCGCCTTCCAGGTCGTCGGCGTCAAAGACCGGGGTCGCGAACAGGAAGTTGAAGCGCTTGAAATAATCCATCTGGGCACCCGCTCTGATCCGAACCGGAGGTGTCGACGCGTTTCATGACAGTGCCGTGACGGCGCGGCTCACGACCTTGCGGCCTCACGTCAGGGCGCAATAGGTCTGGAGGCGCGCGACCAGATGGTCGAAGGTGGCGCGCACCCGGCGCACCTGCCGCAGGTCCTCGTGCATGGCCACGAAGGTTTCCAGCGGCAGGGCGAACAGATCGGGCAGAATGCGCGTCAGCACCGGGGTGCGCGCCGCAAGCGCGAGCTGGCAGACGCCGATGCCCGCCCCCGCGCGGATCGCCTCCAGCTGTGCGAAATGGCTGTCGGTGCGATAGGCCAGCGCGCCGGGCACCACGCCCTCGCCCAGCGTGGCCAGGGCGCGCAGGAAATCCACGTCGCGATCCGGGCCGACGATGGCGAAGCGGGCAAGATCGGCGAGATCGCGCGGCGCGCCCGCGCGCTCCAGATAGGCCGGCGCGGCGAACAGACCCAGCTTCACCGCGCCCACATGCTTCACCACCAGAGCGCTTTGCACCGGCCGCACCATGCGCACGGCGATGTCCGCCTCCTGGTGCAGCAGATCCTGCGTGCGGTTGCTGAGATGGGTCTCGAACCGCAGGCCCGGGTGACGCTCCAGCAGTTCGGCCAGAATGGCGGGCAGCACATGGGCGCCCACCATCTCGCTCGCGGTGATGCGCACGCTGCCGGCGATGGCGCCCGCGTCCGCCGAGGCGGTGCGCGCGAAGGCGGCGGCGGCCGCCGCCATGGCGCGTGCATGCGGCCCGAGGGCCCGCGCCGCCTCGGTGGGCGTAAGGCCGGAGGGCGAGCGGGTGAAGAGCGCCTGCCCGAGCCCGCGTTCCAACGCCTCCAATCGCCGCCGAACGGTCGCCTGCGCCACGGCGAGTTCCCGCGCGGCGGCAGAGAGGCTGCCATGCTCCAGCACCGCGAGAAACGCGCGCTGATTTTCCCAGTCGGCGGCGGACAAGCTCATACATTTCATACTAGCTGCAACGCCAGATTTGACAATTCCATATGAGCCAGAAACGCCGTTCTATCCCCCAGACGGGAGACGAACATGACGAAGAGTGTTGAGAAGACGGCGCTGGTGCTGGGCGCCACAGGCGGCATCGGCGGCGAGGTGGCCGCGGAGTTGCTGCGGCGGGGCTGGAAGGTGCGTGCGTTGGCCCGAAACCCCGAAACCGCCGCGCCGCGCTGGCGCCGGCCGGAGCGCGGCCTCCAGTGGATCGCGGGCGATGCCATGAATGCCGAAGCGGTACGTGCGGCGGCGCGCGGCGCGGGCCTGATCGTCCACGCCGTCAACCCGCCCGGCTATCGCGACTGGGATAAGCTCGTGATGCCCATGCTGGAGAATTCCATCGCGGCGGCGCGGGCCAGCGGCGCGCGCATCCTGCTGCCGGGCACGGTCTATAATTTCGGCCCGGATGCCTTCGCGGGTCCGGGTGAAGACGCCCCGCAGAATCCGACCACCCGCAAGGGCGCGATCCGCGTCGCCATGGAACGCCGGCTGCGCGCGGTCTCGGTCGAAGGGGTCCGGTCGCTGATCGTGCGGGCGGGCGATTTTTTCGGCCCCCATGCCGGCAACAACTGGTTCTCCCAAGGCCTGGTGCGGCCCGGCCGGCCGCTACGTGCCATCAGCATGCCGGGCCGGCCGGGCATCGGCCACCAATGGGCCTATCTGCCGGACGTGGCGCGGATCATGGTGCAATTGGCGGAACGCGGCGAGGCGCTCGGCGCCTTCGAGGTGTTCCACATGGACGGCCATTGGGATGCCGACGGGCATGCGATGAGCGCGGCCATCCGCGCGGCGTCGGGCCGGCCGGATCTCAAGGTCCGGCCCTTTCCCTGGTGGCTCGTCACGCTCGCCGCGCCGTTCGTCACCACGTTCCGGGAAATGGGCGAGATGCGCTATCTCTGGCGGGTGCCGCTGCGGATGAACAATGCCCGCCTCGTCACGGTCCTCGGCGCTGAACCCCATACCCCCCTCGTCACGGCGGTGCGCGAGACCCTCGCGGGCCTCGGCTGCCTGCCCGATGGGGCCGGTATTCCGCAACACCGGACCGCCCCGTGAGGACGGGAGGAGTGATCGACGAGGGAATGCCCCGGCGGGCGGCGCCCGCCCGGGAGCACCCTTGAAATCGGCGGGGGCATCCGCCATCTGGTCGTCGCCTTCAACTGGAGAGCTGCCGCCATGACCACCGAGAGCGCCCCAAGCGCCCCCGCCCCCGAGACCCACGCCTTCGAGGCCGATGTGGCCAAGCTGCTGCACCTGATGGTGCACGCGGTCTATTCGGACAAGGACGTGTTCCTGCGCGAGCTGATCTCCAACGCCGCCGATGCCTGCGAAAAGCTGCGCTACGAGGCGATCAGCGAACCCGCCCTTCTCGGCGACGACCCGAAGCTGCGCATCACCCTGCATCCCGATGCGGAGGCGCGCCGCCTCGTCATCGAGGACAACGGCATCGGCATGAGCGCGCTCGACATGGCGGAAGCGCTGGGCACCATCGCCCGCTCGGGCACCAAGGCGTTCATGGACCGCATCGCCGCCACTGCGGGCGGGGAAGGCACGCAGCTCATCGGCCAGTTCGGCGTCGGCTTCTATTCCGCCTTCATGGTGGCGGAAAAGGTGGACGTCATCTCGCGGTGCGCGGGCACCGAACAGGCCTCGCTCTGGTCCTCGGACGGCAAGGGCACCTACACCATCGCCCCGATCGATCTGGCTGAAGCGCCCGCGCGCGGCACCCGCGTGGTGCTGCACCTGATGGAGGACGCCCTCGCCTATTGCGAGCGCTACAATCTGGAGCGCATCGTCAAGGCCCAGTCGGGCCATGTGCCGGTGCCGATCGTGCTGATCGGCACCGGCGAGGAGGAGCCCTCCGAGATTGCCGACGGCGCGGCCCTCTGGACCAAGCCCAGGTCCGAGGTGAGCGAGGAGGAATATGCCGATTTCTACCGCAGCCTCGCCGGCCAGTTCGACGATCCGGCCCTGACCCTGCACTATCGCGCGGAAGGCCGGCACGAATATGCCGTGCTCGCCTTCGTGCCCGGCACCAAGCCCTTCGATCTGTTCGACCCGGACCGCCACGGGCGCATGAAGCTCTATGTGAAGCGCGTGTTCATCACCGACGAGGCGGAATTGCTGCCCCGTTACCTGCGCTTCGTGCGCGGCCTGGTGGATTCCGCCGACCTACCGCTCAACATGTCGCGCGAGATGATCCAGGAAAGCCCGATCCTCGCTGCCATCAAGAAGGGCGTCTCCAACCGCATCCTCAGCGAATTGGAGAAGCTCGCGGCCAACGATGCCGACGCTTATGCGGGCATCTGGGAGAATTTCGGGCCGGTGCTGAAGGAAGGGCTCTATGAGGATTACGAGCGCCGCAGCACGCTGTTGAACCTCGCCCGCTTCAAGACCACGGCCTCCGGCGGCGCCTGGCGCGCGCTGAAGGATTATGTCGCGGCCCTGAAGGAGAACCAGACCGCGATCTATTACGCCACCGGCACCGACCTGGAGCGCATCGCCGCCTCCCCGCAGCTCGAAGGGTTCCGCGCCCGCGGCATCGAAGTGCTGCTGCTGCCGGATCAGGTGGACAGCTTCTGGGTGACGGCGGGCCTCGATTACGAGGGCAAGCCGTTCAAATCCGTCACCCAGGGCTCGGCGGACCTGAAGCTGATCCCGCTGCTGGAGGGCGCCGACCAGCCCGCCGCCGAGGCGAGCGAGGCGGTCTCGGCCTTCATCGCCTATCTCAAGACGGCCCTGGACGAGGCGGTCTCCGACGTGCGCGCGTCCGACCGGCTCACGGAAAGCCCGGTGTGCCTGGTCGCGGCCGACACCGGCATGGACCGGCAGCTGGAAAAGCTGCTGGCCAGCGCCGGGCGCGGTGGTGCCGGCGCAAAGCCGGTGCTGGAAATCAATCCACGTCACGATCTGGTGGTGAAGCTTGCCGAACTGGGCGAGGACGAGGCCGCCTTCCGCGAGGATGCCGCGCGTCTGCTGCTCGATGAGGCCCAGATTGCCGATGGCGAACGCCCGAGCGATCCGCGCGCCTTTTCCGCCCGGCTTGGCCGCCTGATCGCCCGCGCGCTGCGATGAAAGCGGTGCCGATCAGGTCGGACCAGCCTGATCGGCACCCACGCTGTCGCCGGAAAGGCGTTTGCGTGGTCTATTCGCCGAGGTCATGATCCATCCGTACAAACGGCGACCTCGACTGGTGAAGCGATCGCCGCACAACAGGTCCATTTCGCACCTGCAACAGATTCGGTCGCCGGCAATCACTTATCAGGGAGGTGATTTTTGGTTGCGACATCTATCGCGGGTTGTCAGGTACTATTATAACAATGAAAATGGCTTGCCGCTGAAAGGCAAGCGGGAACGCCGCTGTGAAATACTTGTGAAAAGGCCTCGGCACTTCAGCTGCACGCAAGCTTCGGATGGGATCCGCGCCGGAGCGGAGAGCTACAGATGATCGACAGCGACCGCGCCTACGATGCCTTGATCCTCGAAGAGGCGCCCGACGCGGTGATCGCCATCGATGCGGGCCATCGTGTGCTGCTGTGGAATCGCGGCGCCGAGCGTCTCTATGGCTATGCCCAGTCGGAAGCCCTCGGCGAACGCCTGCACGAACTCGTCCAGCCCAACGATGCGCCCGATGGCGCGGCCGATCCCCTCAACAATCTGCCGCCCGCCGGGCCCAGCACCTATGAGGCCCTGCGCCGCCGCAAGGACGGGGTGCTGATGTATGTGGACGTCACCGCCAAGCGCATCGCCCCCCTCAACGGCGGCGGTAACGCTCCGCTGATCGTGCTCGGCGAGAAGGACGTGACCCAATTGCGGGTCCAGCGCGACGCCAAGCTGCTGGAAACCCGGTTCCGCGACCTGTTCGAACTCATGCCGGATGCGATCGTCGTGCTCAACGCGACCGGCCGCATCGTGCTCATCAACAGCCAGGCCGAGGCCCTGTTCGGCTATCCGGCGGGCAGCCTGATCGGCGAGCCGGTGGAGCGCCTGCTGCCGGAGCGCCTGCGCGCGGCCCATCTGCACCACCGGGCGGGTTATGTGGCGCAGCCCCGCGTCCGCGCCATGGGTGTGGGCCTGGAGCTGCACGGTCGGCGCGTGGACGGCTCGGAATTCCCGGTCGACATCAGCCTCAGTCCGCTTCAGACGCCGGAAGGCACGCTGGTGCTGAGCGCCATCCGCGACGCCACCGAGCGCAAGCGCTTCGAAGCGGCTCTGCGGGAGAAGAACGAGCAGCTCGCCAGCGCCATGCAAGCCAAGGATCGTTTCCTGGCGACCATGAGCCATGAATTGCGCACGCCGCTGAATGCCGTCATCGGCTTTACGGGCACCTTGCTGATGCGCCTGCCCGGCCCCCTCAACGACGATCAGGAGCGACAGCTCAAGACCGTCCAGAGCAGCGGGCGCCACCTGCTGTCGCTCATCAATGACCTGCTGGACCTCGCCCGCATCGAGGCGGACAAGTTCGAGCTGCGCATGGAGCCGGTGGTCTGCCAGGAGGTGCTGCGCGGCGTGTTCGGCGCGCTTCAGCATCAGGTGGAGCAAAAAGGGCTTCAATTCAGCCTCGCCATGCCCGACGAGAACCTGGTCGCCCTCACCGACCGCCGCGCGCTGACGCAGATTCTCACCAATCTCAGCGCCAACGCCGTGAAGTTCTGCGACCACGGCAGCATCCACGTGGGCCTGGGTCCAGCGGCCGGGGGGACGGCGGGCGAGGTTCAGTTTACGGTGACCGATACCGGCATGGGCATTCGCGCCGAGCATCTGCCCACCGTCTTCGATGCCTTCGCCCGCTTCGAATCCGAGACCGGGCCGCGTGAGGGCAGCGGCCTCGGCCTGCACATCAGCCGCCGGCTGGCCGAGCATCTCGGTGGCCGCATCGAGCTGGAAAGCGAATACGGCAAGGGCTCCACCTTTACCCTCACCTTGCCGGCGGGGTCGGTTTCATGACCAAAATCCTGGTCATCGAAGACCATCCCACCAGCCGCGAGCTCATGACCTACCTTCTCAGGTGCGCCGGCCATGACTTGGTTGAAACCGGCGACGGGCGCGAGGGCTTCGATCTGGCCCGCACGCACCGGCCCGACCTCGTGATCAGCGATGTGCAGCTGCCCGGCATGAACGGCTTCGAGATCGTCGCCGCAATCAAGCGGGACCCGGCCCTCGCCGGAACCCCGGTCGTGGCGGTCACCGCCTCGGCCATGTCGGGGGACCGCGAAAACATCATCGCCGCGGGCTTTGATGACTATCTGTCCAAGCCCATCGACCCGGAGACGTTCGCACAGCAGATCGCCCGTCACCTGCCCCCGCAGCGATCGAGCCGATGACATGGCGACCATTCTCATCGTCGATGATCACGCCATCAACCGTGAATTCCTGGTCACGCTGCTCAAGTATGGCGATCATCGGCTGATCGAGGCCTCGGACGGCACGACGGCCCTGGCCATCGCCCATGCCGAATTCCCCGACCTGGTCATCTCCGACATCCTGATGCCGTCGGGCGACGGCTACGAGCTGGTGCGCGCCCTGCGGCAAGCGGGCGGGCTCGCCGATATCCCGGTCATCTTCTACACCGCCCATTACAACGAGCGCGAGGCGCTCACCCTCGCCCAGGCGTGCGGCGTGCAATATGTGCTGACCAAGCCAGCCGACCCCGCCCTCATCCTGCAAGTTGTCAACGACGTGCTGACCCGAAAGCACACGATCGTTCCGCCCCAGCCGCAAGATCATCCCGGGTTCGACCGCAAGCACCTGCGGCTGGTCTCCAACAAGCTCGTGCAGGCCACGGAGGAGCTGGAATGGACCACCAGCCGCCTCATGGCCCTGATCGAGATGAGCCTCCAGATCGCGGCCGAGCGGGAGCCGCTGCAGATCGCGCGGGTGTTCTGCCGCTGGACCCGCGATCTCGTCGCCGCCCGCCATGCGGTGGTGGGACTGTGGGAACCGGGCCAGCCGGGCACCGGCTATGCGGCCGCGAGCGGACTGCCCGAGGCTCTGATCGGCGAAGTGGAAAGCCAGCTCCTGCTGAACGGGCCGCAACCCATTCCGCTCGGCACCAACGGCGTGGCGCGCCACCTGGGCGAGCCCACGGATGCGGCCAACCTCGGCCTGCCCGTCGCCTTTCCCCGCGTGCGCTCGCTGCTGTTCGTGCCGGTGCGCTCGGCCACCCAGACGTTTGGGTGGGTCTGCGCCTCCAACAAGATCGGGCGCAACGGGTTCTCGCCGGACGACGAGCGCCTGCTCTCCATTTTCGCCTCCTATGTGGGGCGCATCTTCGAGAACCACTGCCTGTTCAGCGAGCTGGCGGAGCGCTCCGGGCAGCTCGAGGAGGAAGTGGCCGAGCGGGCCGCGGCGCAATGGCGGCTGGAAATCCAATATGCCCTGGCAGGCGTGTTGGCGGTGACCTCCACCGTCGACCAAGCGGCCCCCGAAATCCTGCGCACCATCTGCGCCTGCGCCAAATTCCAGCTGGGCGAACTTTGGGAGGTGGACGAGGAGGCAAGTCGTCTGCGCCATGTCGCCACCTGGCATGCCGACAGCGCCGCCGCCGCCGAGTTTCTCGCCCAGACACGCCAATTCGACTTTCCCAGAGGCGCGGGCCTCCTCGGGCGCGCGTGGGAAAGCGGCGCCCCTGTCTGGCTCGACGAGGCCGAACTCGAGAAGGGTTCGCGCCGCTCGCGCCTGGTGCGCGCGCTCGGCCTGAATTCGGGCCTGGCGTTTCCCGTGGTCACCGGCGGCAAGGTGATCGGCGTGCTTGGCTTCTTCGGCGCCGCGCCGCATGTCGCAAATCCGGCGCTCAGTGCGCTGTTCACGGCCATCGGCAGCCAGGTGGGCCAGTTCATCGACCGGCGCGGACAGGAATTGCGCCTCGTGCGGCTCTCCCGCATCCGTGCGGTTCTCAGCGGCATCAATTCCCTGATCGTCCGCGTGGCGGATCGCGCGGCCTTGTTGGAAGGGGCGTGCGAGATCGCGGTCGAGGAAGGCCAGTTCGCCAAGGCGGAAGTCATCCTGCTTGAGGGTGGCGTGCCGGACGGCGGACCGCGCGTGCACAGGATCGCCGCCTCCGCCGAAGGCGAACGCCCCGCACAGGCGGACACGGGCGATGCGCCCCGCCTTGCATCGATCGATACCGCGCAGCTGATTGCCGAGGCCATCGCGACCTCCGCCCCCGCCATCGACAACGACGCCCTGACGGGCACGGCCTCCTGCGTCGCGTTACCGCTCGCGGAAGGGACCCGGCCGATCGCCGTGCTGGTGCTGCGGGCGCGCGTCTCCGGCTTCTTCACGGCCGATGAGATGCTCTTGCTTAAGCAGTTGGCGGCCGACATCTCCTTCGCCCTCACCCACCTGTCGACCCAGAACCGGCTGGTGCAGCTGAGCCAGTACGACGGCCTGACCGGCCTTCCCAACCGGGTCCTGTTCCTCGAACGCCTTCGGCAGGCGATGCACACTGCCCACGAAGACGGGGAGCAGCTTCTCGTCGTGGTGGGCAACCTGCGCAATTTCGTCTCCATCAACACCACGCTCGGCCGAGCCGCGGGCGACGACGTGCTGCGCCAGGTCGCGCACCGGCTGAAGGCGGTCTCGCGCTTCCCGGACCGGGTGGCCCGGATCTCCGGCAATCTGTTCGCGACCTTCCTGCCGAACAGGACGGCCGCGAGCGAACCCACCCTGCGCATGGACCATTCGCTGGACGAAGCCTTCTCCAAACCGTTCGAAGTGGGCACGCACGCGGTCACCCTGACCATTCAGACCGGCGTTTCCATCTATCCCAACGACGGGGAGGATGCCGACGCCCTGCTGGCCAATGCGGAGACCGCGTTGCGCCGGGCGCGCAATTCGGGCGCGCGCATCTCCTTCTTCGAGCCGCGCATGCACGAGGAGATGGCCCGGCGCATGCAGGTGGAAATGCGCCTCGCCCAGGCCATTTCGGACGGCGAGTTCCAACTCCACTATCAACCGAAGCTGGAGATCTCGACCGGAAACATCATCGGCCTGGAAGCCCTGCTGCGCTGGCGCGACAGCGAGCATACGATGGTGCAGCCGAGCCAGTTCGTGCCGCTTCTGGAAGAGAACGGCATGATCGTGGATGTCGGCCTGTGGGTGATCCGCCGCGCCATGGAGGACCAATCCTCCTGGCTTGCGGCGGGTTTGCCGTATCTTCCGGTGGCGGTGAACGTGTCCGCCGTGCAGATGCGAGAGCCGAACTTCGTCGAGGACGTGCTGTCCATTCTCGACGAGATGGCGCCGGCGCCCGCATCGGGCTGGCCCGCGCCCTGGCTTGAGATCGAGCTGACCGAAAGCGCCGCCATGGAGGACATCGATCGCACGGTGGCGCAGCTCCAGCAATTGCGCGCCCGCGACGTTCAGGTGGCCATCGACGATTTCGGCACCGGCCATTCCTCGCTGGGATATCTGGCGCAGCTGCCGGTCTCCTCGCTCAAGATCGATCGCTCCTTCATCTCCGGCATGACGCCGCGGCGCGATACGATGATGATCGTCGACGCGATCATCTCGCTTGCCCACTCCCTCGGGCTGAAAGTGATCGCCGAGGGGGTGGAGACGCGCCAGCAGATGGACCTGCTGAGCAAGCTGCGCTGCGACGAGATCCAGGGCTATCTGTTCAGCCGGCCGCTGGATGCAAAGAGCCTGACCAATTTCCTCGCCGACTACCGGCGCTAACGGAGCCCCCCGGCAAGGCCGGCGGGGCGCTCACCGGGCGGCGAGCAGGTCCGCCAGCGCCAAGGCGACGACGTGGGTGGCGCGCTCCAGATCGGCGAGCGACAGCTTTTCGTCCGCGCGATGGCCGTTCGCCTCCAGCAAGGTGCGCGGGCCGGCGCCGTAGAGCACGGTGGGAATGCCGGCCGCCGAATAGAGCCGCGCGTCGGTATAGATCGGGACGCCCTTCGTGCCCACCGGCTGGTCCATCACGCCCAGCGCCGCGCGCTGGATGGCCGCGACCAGGCGCTCCTGGCCCGGCATCGGCACGAAAGGCTCCGCCAGCAGGAGCCGGCGGAACCGACAGGAGATGCCGGGAAAGGCCGAGGCTTCGCCGACGATCAGGGCCTCAAGGTCCGCCTCGGCCGCGGCCGCGTCCTCCTGCGGGGTGATGCGGCGGTCGATGCGCAGCGTCACCTTGTCCGGCACCACATTGGTGTTGATGCCGCCGGAAATCAGCCCCACCGTCAGGCCCGGCGCGCCGATGCCGGGCAAGGGCGAGACCTGTTCGCGCAATTGGTGCCGCAGGCGATAGAGCGCGGCCAGCACGCCGGTCGCCGCCTCCAGCGCATCGGCGCCGGTCTCCGGCATGGCGGCATGGGCCGAGCGGCCGAGGATTTCCGCCTCCAGGTGCAGGCAGCCATTGTGGGCCGTGACGATGTCGTAGGAAAAGCCCGCCGAGAGCGCATAGTCCGGCTTCGAGATGCCCTGCGCCAGCAGCCAGCCGGGGCCGAGCAAGCCACCCATCTCCTCGTCATAGGTGAAGTGCAGTTCCACCGTGCCGGCGAAGCGCGCGCCGGCCCGCGCGGCGTCCCGCAAGGCGAGCAGCGCGAAGGCATAGGTGGCGAAATCCGACTTGGAGACCGCCACCCCGCGCCCGTACATGAAGCCGTCGGCGATTTCCGCGCCATAGGGATCGAACGTCCAGCCGAGCCCCGGCGGCACCACGTCGCCATGGGCGTTCAGCGCGATGGTCGGCCCCTCGCCGAAGCGCTCGCGCACCACGAGATTGGTGACGCTCACCATGCCGCCCTCACCCACGGTCGCCTCGGGCACCGCATGGCGCTCGACGACGAAGCCCAGTTCCTCCAGCAACCGGGCCGCCAGCGCCGCATGGGGCGCGCAATCGCCCGGCGGATTGTCCGACGGCATGCGCACCAGTTCGGCCAGGAATTGGATCTCGGCTTCCTTTCGGGCGGCGAGGCTTTCGACGATCGCGGTCTTGAATTGGTCGGTCATGACGCCCTTGGGGTGAAGTGTTCCATGGCATGCAGCAGCACCTTCGCGCCGGCGGCGACGTCGCGCGTCTCCACATGCTCGCTCGGATGATGGCTGACGCCGCCGCGGCAGCGCACGAACAGCATGGCGATATCGGTGATGTCGATCATCGCCATGCCGTCATGCCCCGCCCCGCTCGGGAGGGAATGCACGCGATAGCCCGATGCCGCGATGGCCGCGCCGAGCTGCGCGCACAGCCAGGGCGCGCACTGCGCCGTGGAATTGTCGTGGGTCTTGGTGATGCGCGCCTTGAGCTGGCGGCGCGCGGCGATCTCGTCGATGGCCTCGACCACGGCGGAGACGGTCTCGCGCCGTTGCGCATCGGTGGCGGCGCGCAGGTCGATGGTGAAGCGCACGTCGCCGGGAATGACGTTCGTGGCGCCCGGCGCTGCCAGGATCTGGCCCACCGTTCCCACCACGCCCTCTCCGGCATCGCGGCACAGGGTCTCGATGGCGAGGACGCATTCGGCGGCGCCGGCCAGCGCATCGCGCCGCAGGCCCATGGGCACGGTGCCGGCGTGCCCCGCCATGCCGGTGAGATCCACCGCGAACCGGCTCGCGCCGCTGATCGCGGTGACGACACCCACCGGCAGGTCCTGCGCCTCCAGCACCGGGCCCTGCTCGATATGCAGTTCCAGATAGGCGAGGATATCGGCGCGGCGGCGGGCGGCGCGGCGGATGCGGGCGGGATCGAGCCCGAACGCCGCGATGGCGTCGCGCGCCTTCACGCCCGCGGCGTCGCGGGTCTCCAGCACGCCCTCATCGAACGTGCCGGCGACCGCGCGGCTGCCGAGCAGCGTGGAGGAAAAGCGCACACCCTCCTCGTCCGCGAAGCCGATCACCTCCAGCGCATAAGGCAGGCGCTTTCCCGCCTGCGCGATGCGCGCGACGCATTCGATGGCGGTGATGAGGCCGAGCGGTCCATCCCAGCGCCCAGCATCGCGCACGGTGTCGTAATGCGAACCCACCATCAGGCAGGGCAGGCCGTGCGAGGTGCCCTCGTAGCGGCCGACAACGTTGCCGATCTCGTCCATGCGGGCCGTCATGCCCGCCTCCCTCATCCAGCCGAGGATCAGATCCGCAGCTTGCCGGTGCTCGGGCGAGAAGCACACGCGCGTGATCGCGCCGGGATCCTGCGACAGGGCGGCGAGCGCGTCGATCCGCGCGACGATGCGGGTCGCCATGGCTTCGGGCAACGCCTCGGGCGCAGGCTTCATGATGGGGCCCTCTCCTCCTGCGAACCGGCGCGCGCGCATGATTTTCAGTGCGCGCCGGTGACGAATTGGGCCAGTTCCGGGGTCTGCGGATTGGCGAACAGCGTCTTCGGCGCGCCTTCCTCGTGGACGCGGCCCTGGTGCATGAAGATGAGCTTGGTGCCGACATCGCGGGCGAAGCGCATCTCGTGGGTGACGAGGATCAGCGTCATGCCCTCGCTGGCGAGCTGCTCCACCACGCGCAGCACTTCGTTCACCAGTTCCGGATCGAGCGCGGAGGTGATCTCGTCGCACAGCAGGACGGTGGGCTGCATGGCCAATGCCCGGGCGATGGCGACGCGCTGCTGCTGGCCGCCCGAGAGCTGGCTCGGATAGGCATCGAACTTGCCGGCGAGGCCGACCTTTTCCAGCAGCCCGGCGGCGGTGTCGCGCGCCTCGCCCTTCTGCATCTTGGCCACCACGGTGGGCGCCAGCATCACGTTCTGGCCCGCCGTGAGATGGGGGAACAGGTTGAACTGCTGGAACACCATGCCGACATGGCGGCGCAGGGTGCGCAGGTCGGTCTTGCCGACCGCCATTCCGTCCACCGTGATGGCACCGGCCTGGAATTCCTCCAGCCCGTTGATGCAGCGCAGGAGCGTGCTCTTGCCACTGCCGGAGCGGCCGATGATCGCCGCGACATCGCCGCGGCCGATCTCGATGGATACGCCCTTCAAGACTTCGAGGGGACCGAAGTTCTTACGGACATCTTGGATATCAACGAGCGACATTGAGACGGGCCTCCAGGCGCTTGGAACACCAGGACAGAGGGAAACAGAGGCAGAAGTAGATCAGCGCCACCAGCGAATAGACGAGGAACGGGCGGAAGGTGGCGTTGTTGAGCATGGTCCCGGCCTTGGTCAGTTCGACAAAGCCGATGATCGAGGCGAGCGCCGTGCCCTTGATGACCTGCACCGAGAAGCCGACGGTGGGCGCCACAGCGATGCGCATGGCCTGGGGCAGGATGACGTAGCGCATCTGCTCCATATAGGTCATGGCGAGCGTGCCGGAGGCCTCCCACTGCCCGCGCGGAACCGATTCCACGCAGCCGCGCCAGATCTCCGAAAGGAACGCGCTGGTCCAGAAGGTCAGCGCCAGCCACGCGGCAACCCAGGGGCTGACCTCGACGCCGAACAAGGCGATGCCGAAGAACAGCAGGAAGAGTTGCATCAAAAGCGGCGTGCCCTGGAAGAATTCGATGTACCCCGCCGTGAGAAGGCGCAGCACCTCGTGCTTGGAGACGCGGCCGAACAGGACGAGCAGTCCCACCAGGCCGCCGCTGACGAAGGCGATGAGCGACAGGAGAATGGTCCAGCGCGTCGCCAGCAGCAGGTTTTCAAGGATGATCGCGAAGGAAAATTCGATCATGGCTCAGGCCTTCGGGAACAGGGCGCGGCCGATGCCACGCAATATTGCGCGCATGGCGATGGCCAGAAGCAAGTAGAGAAGAGCGGCGACGAGATAGACTTCGAACGCCCGGAAATTCCGCGACTGGACGAAATTCGCCGCGTAGGTCAGGTCTTCGGCCGAGATCTGCGAAACCACCGCCGACCCCAACATGACGATGACGATCTGCGAGGAGAGCGCCGGGTAGACCTTCATGAAGGCCTGCTTCAGCACCACGTAGCGGAACGTCTCCAGCCGGCTCATGGCGAGCGAGGCCGCAGCCTCCAGATGGCCCTTCGGCACCGCCTGGATGCCGGCGCGGATGATCTCGGTGGAATAGGCCCCGAGATTGATCACCATGGCGAGGAATGCAGCTTCCGATTCCGTCATCTTCACGCCGATCGCCGGCAGGCCGAAGAACACGAAGAACAGCTGCACGATGAAGGGGGTGTTGCGGATCAGCTCCACATAGGCGCCGACCGCATAGGCCGCCCATTTCGGCCCGAAGCTCCGGGCCCAGGCGCCCGCCGTGCCGACCATCAGGCCGGCGACGGTGGAAACCAGGGTCAGGACGATGGTGTAGAGAAGCCCGCGCGCCAGCACGTCCCAATAGGGCAGCAGGTCGCCGAAACTCATATGGTAGACCATGATGCCGCCCTCTGTAGCGCTGTTGAATGGCTACGAGCGCGGATCAGAAGTCCGCCGGCAGCGGCGCCTTCAGCCACTTTTCGGAAAACTTGGCGAGCGTGCCGTCCGCCTTCGCCTTGGTGATGATCTCGTTCACCTTGGCGAGGAGCGCGGGTTCCTCTTTGTTCAAGCCGACGTAGCAGGGGCTGTTCTTGATGATGAACTTCAGCTCCGGCTTGCGGGCCGGGCTCTTCTCGGCGATCGCGGCGGCCACCGTGTTGCCGGTGGCGATCAGATCCACCTGGCCGGAGATGAAGGCGGAGATGGTGGCGTTGTTGTCTTCGTAGCGCTTCACGGTGGCGGAAGCCGGCGCGCTCTTGGTCAATTCCTGCTCCTCGATGGAGCCGCGCGTCGCACCCACCGTCTTGCCGGCGAGATCGTCGAACTTGGCCGAGGTTTCGCCCTTCAGGCCATAGACGCCGGAGAAGAAGGGCGCATAGGCCACCGAGAAATCGATCACCTTCTCACGTTCGGGATTCTTGCCGAGGCTGGAGATGACCAGGTCCACCTTCTTGGTCTGCAGATAGGCGATGCGGTTGGCGCTGGTGACGGGCACGATCTCGACCTTCACGCCAAGCTGCTCGCCGATGTAATTGGCCATGTCGATGTCATAGCCCACCGGCTTGAGATCGAGCCCGGCCGAGCCAAACGGCGCGAAATCCTGCGGCACGGCGATCTTGATAACCTTGGCCTTTTCGATGTCGGCCAAAGTATCCGCGCAAGCAGGGCGCAAGGCGCCGGCCGCGAACACACCCACGAGCGCCGCAACGGCGCACCCAAAACCAAAGCTCTTCACTCGTGTCATCTGGAAGTTCCTGTTTTGCGATTGTTCCCCACCGGAGCTTCACGGCAGCAAGTTCGATGCCAGTGCCCGGTTATTGAGATCAGTGTTGCGCCGCAGCAGGGATAGGTCCAATATATCGTTGGACTTAATCGATATGTTTAAAATATGGATCTACGCCAGCTTCGCTATTTCCTCGCGGTGGCCGAAGAGCTGTCCTTCACCCGGGCGGCAGAGCGGCTGAACATCTCGCAGCCGCCGCTCTCCCAGCAGATCGCCCAGCTCGAGGCGGAGCTGGACACCCGGCTGTTCACCCGCACCAGCCGCAGGGTGGAGCTGACCGCCGCCGGCCAGGAGCTGGAGGCGCAGGCCCGCGCCCTGCTGGAGCAGGCGGCGCGCACACGCCTGCACGTGAAGGCCATCGGCGCCGGGCGCAGCGGCACCATCGCCATCGGCGCCACCGGCACCATCCTGCGCGGCGGCCTTGCCCAATGGCTCTCCGCCTATCGCCGCCACGCACCCGACGTGCGCACGGTCATTTTCGAGCAGGCCCCGGCGCTCCAGGTGAAGGCGGTGCTGGAGCTGCGCACCGACATCAGCTTCAACCGCTCGGTCGCCGACAGCGCGGAACTGGCGAGCACGCTGGCGTGGCAGGAATCCATCTCAGTGATCCTGCCGAAAGGCCATCGCCTCGCCGGGCGGCCCCATGTCGGCCTCGCCGAATTGAGCGCGGACGAGCATGTGATGCTGCATCCGGATTCCTCGGAATTCGCCCGCTATCTTCAGCGCTGCTGCGTGGATGCCGGGTTTCTGCCGCGGATCTCCCAGCAAGTGGTGGATTCCCAATCGATCCCGAGCCTGATCGCGGCGGGCTTCGGGGTCTCGCTGGTGCCCGCCTCCACCGCCGCCTTCACCAGCGACGACGTGGTGTTCGTGCCCATCGCCCCGGCCCTGGTGGCGGATGTGTATATGATCTATCGGCGGCGCGAACAGTCGCCCACCGTGCATGAATTCCTGCGCTGGCGGCAGATGGCGGGCCGCGCCTAGGGGCGAATGCTCCGCGCCGGCCTCAGGCAGGTTCGAGGGTCGCGAGCAGGCGCCGGCCCACTTCCGCCGCGCCGACGAGGCCGGGGGTCGGGTGCACCACCACCCGCACCGGTATGGCGGCAAGGCGCGCCTGATAGGGCGGGTGATCCTCGAACGCCGCGCGGAACGGGGATTCGGCGAACAATTGCGCCATCGCCGCCCCGACTCCGCCGGAGATGAACACGCCGCCCCGCGCCAGGGTCAGCAGCGCGAAATCCCCCACCACCCGGCCCAGCAGGCGCAGGAACACGTGGCAGGTCTCGCGCTCGTTGCGCTGGCCAGACAGCGCGGCGGTGATGATCGAATGGGAGGTCGCGACCTCCCCGCTCAGGATGCGATGCAGCCGCACCAGACCGCTCCCGGACAGCACGTGCTCGACGCTCACCGGGCCGAGATCCTGCACCAGATGGGCGAGCACCCGCGCCTCCTCGGAGGTGACGGCGCCGAAGCGCACGTGGCCGCCTTCGCCCGGCAGAACCTCATAACCCTCGCCCCGCGGCAGCACCAACGCGGTGCCGAGGCCGGTGCCGGGGCCGCACACCAGAATCGGCGCGCCCTCCACCGCCTTGCCCGTGCCGACGGTCACGAGGTTCTGCGACCCGAGGCGAACCACCCCATGCGCCAAGGCGGCGAAATCGTTCAGCACGGTCAGCCCGTCCAGCCCCAGCGCGCGGGCAAGCTCCGGCCGGGAGAAGTGCCAGTCCCGGTTGGTGAGTTTCACATCGTCGCCGTCCACCGGGCCGGCGACCGCGAACACGCCGGCCCGCGGGCGCGGCCCGCCGATGTTGGACAGATAGACGCCGAACAGGTCTTCCAGGCTCGCATAGGAATCGTTCGCCTCCACCCGCAGGTCGAACAGCGTGCCGTCATGGCTGGCGCGCGCGATGCGCGTGGAGGTGCCGCCGATATCGGCAAGAAGGAGCGTCGCGGGCATCAGGCATCCATGGGCAGAAAATGTCGAGCCCCTACGATTGGGCGGCCTTTCCGGTGTAATCAAGGCAAGACGCCGGAAGGGCGGGACCCGGACGCCGCCCTTCCGGCCTCAGAAGCTGCTTCCTCAGGCTGGCCGGGGCGCCCGAAGCCGCCGGCGCAGCAGGCTCCAGAGCGGCAGCAGCAGCACCGCCAGCGTGACGATGCCGAGCCCCGCCGAGATCGGCCGGTAGAAGAAGCCCAACAGGTCCCCGTCGGCCTTGATCATGGAGGTGACGAAGCTTTCCTCCAGCATCTTGCCGAGCACGATGCCGAGCACGCACGGCGCGATGGGCACGTCGTGCTCCTCCATGAAGAAGCCGAGCACCCCGAAGCCCAGCATCACCACGATGCCGTAGACCGAATTGTTCACCGCGAACGCGCCGACCACGCAGAACAGCAGGATCACCGGCATCAGGATGCGGCGCGGCACCTTGAGCAGGGCCGTGCCCGCCTTCAGCGCGGCGAGCCCGAGCGGGATCATGGCGAGGTTGGCGACGATGAAGATGAAGAACACCGCATAGATGGATTCGGGATTGTTGAGGAACAGCGTCGGCCCCGGGTTGAGCCCCTTCAGATACAGCACGCCGATGACGATGGCGGTGATGCTGTCGCCGGGAATGCCGAACACCAGCGCCGGCACCCAGGCGCCGGCGAGCGCGGCATTGTTGGACGACGTGCTCTCGATAATGCCTTCCACGTGCCCGGTGCCGAATTTCTCCGGGGTCTTGGAGAATTTCCGGCTCATGGCATAGGAGACCCAGGCCGCGATATCCGCCCCCGCGCCGGGCAGGATGCCGATGGCGGTGCCGGTGATGTTGCCGCGAATCTGCTGCGGCCAGTATTTGACGAACATGGTACCCCAGCCGCGCAGCGGATTGCCGAGCGCAGTCTGCTTCACCTCCCAGTCCTTGGCGCCGGAGGCCATGGCACGGATCACCTCGGACACGGCGAACAGACCGATCATGGCGGGGATGAAATCCACCCCGCTCATCAGGTCGGTATTGCCGAGGGTGAAGCGCGGGATGCCGGCGGGATTGTCCAGCCCGATGCACGCCACGAACAGGCCGAGGAACAGCGAGATCAGCCCCTTCACCGGCGAGCCGGAGCCGATGAAGATGGCGCAGGTGAGCCCCAGCAGCGCGAGCCAGAAATATTCGAAAGAGGAAAAGCCCAGCGCCACCTCCGCGAGCAGCGGCGCCGAGACGATCAGCACCGCCGTGCCGAACAGCCCGCCGAGCGCGGAAAACAGCACGTTGGCGCCGAGCGCCACCTCCGCCTCTCCCTTGCGGGTCATGGCGTAGCATTCGTCGGTATAGGCGGCGGAGGCCGGGGTGCCGGGCATGCGCATGAGCGTGCTCGGGATATCGCCGGCGAAGATCGCCATGGCCGAGCAGGAGATCATGGCGCCCACCGCCGAGATCGGATCCATGAAGAAGGTGATGGGCACCAGCAGCGCAATGGCCATGGTGGCGGTGAGGCCGGGAATCGCCCCGACCACCAGGCCGAACGCCGCCGCGATGAAGATGGTGAGGATGACGTGCCAATGCAGCACGAGGCCGATGCCGGCTTCGATGGCGCCCATCACAGCATGCCCTCGATCAGGCCGCGCGGCAGCGGAACGCGCAGGCCGTGGGCGAAGGAATAATAGACGCACAGCGTCGCGATCAGCGCCACCGGCACGGCCGTGAGCGGGCGCACCTTCAGCATCAGGAACAGCGCCAGCAGCATCAGCGTGGAGGCAATGATGAAGCCGGTGATCGGCGCCAGCACCATGTAGAGCACCACCGCCGCCAGCGTGCCGCCGGCGCGCAGGAGGGCCGGCATCTCCCTTGCCCAGCCGAGCATGAGCGCCGGCCCCGCGCCGGCGCGCAGGCTCTGCACCGCCAGCACGAGGCCGCACAGGAACAGGCCGCCGGCTATGGCCATGGGAAACACGTCCGCCCCGAACTTCTGGCCCGGAATGGGCGGCAAAGTGGAGGCTGCGGCGGCCAGCGCCGCGGCCCCGATCATCACGGCGATGGCGAGGATCAGATCATTGACGCGCATGGTGCAGTCCTTGGGTGCGCATGAAACGTTCGTTGGGACGATCCCCTTTTGCTGGGGACACCTGGCACTCCGGCCCGTCTGACGGGGCGCGCGTTTGCCGGCACGGCCGGCGCCCCCTCACCTGTCCGCTGTGCGGCCGACCTCTCCCCGGCGGGGTGAGGTGAATCCTGGGTCAGGGTCTTCGTTGAAGTGGAGCCTTTCGCCCCCTCTCCCCGCCGGGGAGAGGGTTGGGGCGAGCAGAAAGAGCCGCGCCGCTCAGGGGCGGAATGCTATTTCGAGAGCCCCACTTCCTTCATCACCGCGCCGAGGGCGGTGTCGCTCTGCGCCATGAACGTGCCGAACGCGGGGCCTTCCGCCCACCGCCCGCCGAACCCGCGATTGGTGAGGAACTCCTGGTATTCCTTGCTTTCGTACGCCTTCTTCACCGAGGCGATGAGCTTGTCGGAAACCTCCTTCGGCAGGCCCTTCGGCCCGGCGATGCCGCGCCACGCGCCGATGGTCCAGTCGCTGCCGGTGGCTTCCTTCAGGGTCGGGATGTCGGGCATCAGCTTGGAGCGCTCCTTGCCCATGACGGCGAGGCTCTTCACCCGCCCGGCGTCGATCAGCGCGCGCGCCTCGGGCAGGGAGCAGGTGACGATCTGCACCCCGCCGGCCATCAGGTCCTGCAGGCCGGGAGCGGCGCCCGCGCTCGGCACCCAGGGCACGCTCGCCGGGTCCACCTTCAGCGAGGACAGCATGCCGGCCACAGCCAGATGCCAGATGCCGCCCTGCCCGGTGCCGGACGCCTTGAATTTGCCGGGGCTCTTCTTGATGTCCTCGATCAGGTCGTTGGCGGTCTTGTAGGGGGAATCGGCGCGCACCTGGAGGCCGGCGGCATCCTCGTTCACCAGGCCGATCGGGGTGTAGGAGGAGGGATCCAGCTTGGTGAGGCCGGCCCAGTGCATCATGGCGATTTCCACCGTCAGCAGGCCGATGGTGTAGCCGTCCGGCGGCGCGTCGGCGATCGCCTGATGGCCCACCACGCCCTGGCCGCCGGTGCGGTTCACCACGGCCACCGGCTGGCCGAGGTCGCGTTCCATCAGCGAGCCGATGATCCGCGCCACCGCGTCCGTGCCGCCGCCCGCGCCCCAGGGCACGATGAGCGTGATCGGCCGGTCGGGATAGGCCGCCTTGGCGGCCCCCAGCGGCAGCAATGCGGACATGGCGAGGCTAAGCCCGGCGACGAGCAATCGTTTCATGCGCTTCCTCCCGTTGGGGGCTCGAGCGGCCCCTTCGTCGCCGCCCCCGGCCTTGATTGGCGTGGCCTTTGGGGGGTGGCGGCAAATTCTTTTAATCGTTTGAAACAGCTTATGTGACCCTGGGGCAGCGGTCAACGGAGCGTGCGGCGCGGTGGCGCATGTGGCGCATCCCGGGGCCCTGCCCTAAGGTTATTCACCGTCAGGCCGCCCGAGGGGGTGGCGGCGGGGCGCGGACCACGTACATATAGAGGGATGTCGGTTTATCGCCCGGGCGGGGCGGCGTTGGCCGAGAAGGCGGGTTTCGGAATGCGGCCGGTTAGGATATCCATCTGAACCGAGGGTCGGTCGTGTCCCAGGGGTGGGGTGTCTTGGCGTCCTTCGGGATGGCGAGGGGCCTCAAGCGGCGGCAACATTGGCGGTGGCGGCTCGTCCGCGCAGCCGGAGGCATGGCGAAGCGCAGTGCTCGACATTTACACGATCATCTTCCTGGCCCTTGCGGTCTTCATCTTCTTCCGCCTGCGCTCGGTGCTCGGCCAGCGCACCGGCAAGGAACGGCCCCCCTACGACCCCTATTCGCGCGATGCCACGCGCCCGCCACCGGCCCCCGCCGACAATGTGGTGACCCTGCCGGAGCGCAACAGCGACCTGCCCGCCCGCGCGCCGGTGAACGACGACACCCCGCCCGGCTTCCGCTGGCAGGGCGTGACGACCGAGGGATCTCCGGTGGCCCAGGCGCTCGACCAGATCGTCGCCATCGAGCCGGATTTCGACGCGAAGCAATTCCTCTCCGGCGCCAAGGGTGCCTATGAGCTGATCGTGCTCGCGTTCGCCAACGGCGACCGGCGCCAGCTCAAGGACCTGCTGGCCAAGGACGTCTATGACGGTTTCGTCGCCGCCATCGCCGACCGCGAGAGCCGGGGCGAGACCATGGAATCGCGCTTCGTCTCCATCGAGACGGCGGACCTCGTGGACGCCAACGTGCGCGGCCGCACCGCCCAGGTCACGGTGCGCTTTGTTTCCAAGCTGATTTCCGTGACCCGCGCCAAGGATGGCTCGGTGGCGGACGGCAGCCCGGACAGCGTGTCCGACGTGACCGACGTGTGGACTTTCGCGCGCGATCTCGGCACCCGCGACCCCAATTGGAAGCTGGTCGCCACCGAAGCGGCGCAGTAAGGCCCATCGATGGCGCCCGCGCGCCCACCGCAGGCCGCTGACGCCGCTGCCACACCGGCGCGGCACGGCGGCACGGATGCGGAACCCGCCCACAGCGCGCCCCTCCTTCGCCCCCTCTCCCGCTTGCGGGAGAGGTTCGCAAAAGGCGAAAGCCGGCGGGCCGGCAAAACCCTCATTTTGCGACGTGCCTTAGCGCCAGGCCTTCCAGCAGCGCGGGCGCGCTGGAAGCGGACCGCCATCGCGCGCCCGGCCTCCTTCAGACAGCACGCGGCGTTGGCCGGCCTTGTCCTCTTCCTCGCGACGGGGCTCGCCATCCCCGCGACGGCGGCGAGCGGCCTCGCCGGCCCGCCGCTCCTCGCGCCCGTCACCCGGCCGGAGATCGCCGGCGCGCGGCTGGACGCCATCAGCTACGCTGCCCTGCCGGGCTGGGCGCAGGACGACCAGGCGGCCGCGTTCGCCACCTTCCTCGCCAGTTGCGGCGCCCTGCGCGCCCGTCCGGCAGAGGTCGGCCCGCCGGACAATCCCGCGCTGGTGCCGGGCCTGCGCACCGCATGCGACAATGCCCGCCGCCTGGTGCGCACCCTCGCCCCCGAGACCGCCTCCGCAGCCGTGGCGCGGCTGTATTTCGAGGCCAATTTCCGGCCTTACACCATCGTGCCGGAGAAGAACCCGCCCGGCTTCCTCACCGGCTATTACGAGCCCGAGCTGGACGGTTCGCTCACCCCCTCCCCCGAATTCAAGGTGCCGGTCTACGGCCGACCGGCGGACCTCATTCCCACCGGCCCGGCGGGCAGCAACAAGGGCGGCGCGGTGCGCCGCGCCGGCGAGGGGCTGGTGCCTTATTATGATCGCGCGGAGATCGAGGGCGGCGCGCTCGCCGGGCGCGGGCTGGAAATCGCCTATATCGCCCATCCGGTGGATCTGTTCTTCATGCAGATCCAGGGTTCGGCGCGCATCCGCCTGCCCGACGGCAAGGCGCTGCGGCTCAATTACGACGGCCATAACGGCTATCCCTACACGCCCGTGGGCCGCCTGCTGATCCAGCGCGGGCTGGTCTCCCGCGAGGCCATGTCCATGGCCGCCATCCGCGCCTATATCGAGCAGAACCCGCAGGCGGGCACCGATTTGATGCGGGAGAACCGCTCGTTCGTGTTCTTCCGCGCCGTGCCGCTCGCCGCCGATGCGGGGGCGCTGGGCGCGCAGGGCGTGCCGCTGACGGCGGGGCGTTCCATCGCCATCGACCGCGCGCTCCACGCCTATGGCACGCCGATCTTCATCGACGCCCCTCTGCCGCTGGCGCACGCGACCAGCGCCGACCCGTTCCGCCGGCTGATGATTGCGCAGGATACCGGCTCCGCCATCGTCGGGCCGGCGCGGGCCGATCTGTTCTTCGGGGCCGGCGATGCCGCCGCTGCGGTGGCCGGGCGCATCCGCCACCCTGGGGCCTTCACCCTTTTGGTGCCGCGCCTCCAGCCGGTGCGGGCGAAAGCGCCATGAGCCGGCGGGGCCGCAGGCGGCTGCTGAACGAGGAGGAACGCGCGCTCTGGCAGCATGTGGTGCGCTCGGTCGCCCCGCTGCGCGCCGCCCCGCGCCCCCTCACGCCGCCGCCCGCCCCCGCTGCGGCGCCGGTGCCGCCGGTGCCGGAGGCGGAGAGCTCCGCGAGCGAACCGGCGGCGCCCCCCGCGCCCCCCGCCAAAAAACGCATCCTCAGGCCCACCGGCACCGCCGCCGCGCGCCGCGCGCTGGAAGCGCCCGCCCCGCCGCCGCTCTCGGTGCTCGAACCCAAGGTGCGGCGCCGCCTGACGCGGGGCGGCGAGGTGGATGCCCGGCTCGATCTCCATGGCCTCACCCAGGCGGCCGCCCATCGCCGGCTGCTGATGTTCGTGGTGGAAGCGCAGGCCGCGGGCCACGCTCTGGTGCTGGTGATCACCGGCAAGGGCGATCCGGAAACCGTGTTCATGTCCGGCACGCCGGAGCGCGGCGTGCTGCGCCGGGCAGTGCCGCAATGGCTCTCGGACGCTGCCATGCGGCCCTATGTGGTGGGCTTCGAGAGCGCGGCGCGCCGCCATGGGGGCGACGGCGCGCTCTATATCCGCATCCGCCGGCGGCGCGGCGCGGCGCAGCCATGAGGGTGCGCGCATGACCCCGTTCGGGCGCCGGGTGCGCGAATTGCGCGCCCGCAAGGGCGTGACCCTCAGCGAGATGGCCCATGCGGTGGGCGTGACGCCGACCTATCTCTCGGCGCTGGAGAACGGCAAGCGCGGGCGCCCCACCTGGCCGCTGGTGCAGCGGGTGATCGCCTATTTCAACGTGATCTGGGACGAGGCGGAGGACCTCCAGCGGCTGGCCGAAGTGTCCCATCCCCGCGTCACCGTGGACACCGCCGGCCTGACGCCGGAGGCCACCGAACTCGCCAATCTGCTGGCGAAGGAAATCGCCTTGCTGCCGCCCGAAGCGGTCGCCGAACTGCTGGGCCGCCTGAAGATCCTGCGCCGCCGCGCCTGACCGCTTCCCTCGCGTCCGGGTTTTGCGCGCCAAGCATCCAGCCTGTAGTCATTCCAAGTTTGCGCGCTCAACTTGCAGGAGATCTCCCCCTCGGTTATGGCTGATGCGGGGTGGCCCTGCGATTTCTGCCGGGCGACGCGGGAGCATTTGCTGTGATACGCGCCAAGACTTTCATCTTTGCCTTGGGATTTGCGGCGCTGTCCGCAATTACTACCGCCAGCGCGCAAACCGCACCGGCACCCAAGATTAAAGACGTTCTCTTCACTTACGCCAATCTGGCCGAGGCCATGTATGGCGACAGCCTGATCGCGGCGAAGACGCTGCAGGGTGCGGTAAACGCCTTCCTCGCCGCCCCAACCGACGCGACCCTGGCCAAGGCGCGCGACGCCTGGAAGGCCGCGCGCGTGCCCTACCAGCAGACCGAGGGCTTCCGCTTCGGCAATAAGGTGGTGGATGCCTGGGAGGGCAAGGTGAACGCCTGGCCCCTGGATGAAGGCCTGATCGATTATGTGGCGCCGTCCTACGGCGACACCTCGGACGAGAACCCGCTCTACAAGGCGAACATCATCGCCAACAAGCAGATCCGCGTCGGCAAGAAGATGGTGGACACCTCGACCATCACGCCCAAGCTGATCGCCTCGCTGGCCGAGGCGGCGGGCGTGGAGGCCAATGTCACCACCGGCTATCACGCCATCGAATTCCTGCTGTGGGGGCAGGACCTGAACGGCACCAAGGCCGGCGCCGGCAATCGCCCGGCCACCGATTACGACCTGAAGACTTGCACCAACGGCAATTGCGACCGCCGTGCGGCTTATCTCAAGGCCGCGACCGACCTGCTGGTCACCGATCTGCAGGAGATGGCCACGGCCTGGGGTCCCAAGGGCGAGGCACGTGCCTTCGTGCTGAAGAAGTCCGACAAGGCCGGGCTCGGCATCATCCTCACCGGCCTCGGCTCGCTCTCCTATGGCGAGCTGGCGGGCGAGCGCATGAAGCTCGGCCTGATCCTGCACGACCCCGAGGAGGAGCATGATTGCTTCTCCGACAATACCCACAATTCCCATTATTACGACGAGGTCGGCATCACCGGCATCTATAACGGCCGCTACACCCGGCTCGACGGCAGCGTGGTGCAGGGTCCCTCGGTGGCCGATCTCGTTGCGGCCAAGGACCCCAAGGTGGCCGCCACCGTGAAGGAGCGCATGGACGCCGCGCTCGCCGCCCTGAAGGACATCAAGGACACCGCCGACAGCGGCAAGGAAGCCTATGACCAGATGATCGGCGAGGGGAATACCGAGGGCAACGCCCGCGTCCAGCGCGGCATCGATGCCCTGGTGGCCCAGACCCGCGCGCTGGAGCAGGCGGTCGCCGCCCTCGGCGTGAAGATCAAGGTGGAAGGCTCCAAGAGCCTCGACGATCCCTCGAAGGTGAAGACCCACTGAACGAGATGTTCACGCGGCGCACCCTTCTGACCGGCCTCGCGGCAGGAGCCCTCAGCGGGTTCCTGCCGCAGCGCCTTGGGCAGGCGGCCGCGGCCACCGACCCGCGCGCGCCGATCCAGCCACTCACCCTGACGCCGCGCATCAGCCCGCGCACCCTGCTCGGGCCGGGCACGCAGGCGCAGGATCTCTTTCTCTTCAACGACACGATTTTCCCTATCGTGCGCGCCCGGCGCGGCTCCCGGCTGAAGGTCGCCGTGGACAATCGCCTGCCGGTCGGCACCACCGTGCATTGGCACGGCATCCGCCTGCCCAATGCGCAGGACGGCGTGCCGGGGCTGACGCAGGATTTGATCGCCGCGAACGGCGGGCAATTCACCTATGAAGTGCCGTTGCCGGACGCCGGCACTTATTTCTTCCACCCCCATTGCGACGAGACCGGCCAGGTGGGGCGCGGCCTCGCCGGGGTGCTGATCGTCGAGGAGGAGGAGAAGCTCCCCTTCCAGGCCGAGCATATCCTCGTCATCAAGGACTGGCGGCTTTCGCCGGACGGCGCCTTCCTGCCTTTCCTCACCGAGGAGGGCGCCTCCAAGGCCGGCACCTATGGCACCGTGCGCGGCGTCAACGGGGTCGGCCCGGCTATACTGTCCGCGCCCGCCCATGCGGACCTGCGCCTGCGCATCCTCAATCTGGATTCCACCCGCACCGTTCAGGTCGGCACCGGCGAGGCCGAGGGCTACATCATCGCCTATGACGGCCACGCCGTGCCGCCCGCGGAATTCGACACCTGCGATCTCGGCTCCTCCCAGCGGCTGGACCTGCATGTGCGCATGCCCGCCGAAGGACAGAGCCTCTCGATCTATGATTATCGCACCGGCGGCGACCCCTTCCTGCTGGCGCGTATCGAGGCCACGGCCTCCTCCTTCCGCAAGCGCCCGTTCAAGCCCATCGCCCTGCCGGCGCCGAACGTGCCGAAGCCGGACCTGCGCAAGGCCGAGCGACTCTCGCTCAGCCTCCAGCAGGCCACCGACGATGCCGCCCAGGTGGCCGCCGGCCTGCCGCCCGACGATCCGCTCGCCAAGGCGCTGGTGGATCAATATTGCACCGGGCCGCGCACCTTCTGGGCCATCAATCAGAATTCCTGGCCCACCGGCGGCACCAAGCCCATGCCGGCGCCGCTCGCCCATCTGGTGGCGGGGCGCTCCTATGTGATCAGCCTCACCAATCCCACCCAGCACCTGCACCCCATCCACCTGCACGGGCATGTGTTCGACGTGATCTCGGCCAGCAAGTCCAAGCGGCCGCGCCATTATGCCGACACCGTGCTGCTCCAGGTGCGCGAGACCGCCGAGATCGCCTTCGTCGCGGCGCCGGGAAACTGGGTGCTCCATTGCCACATCCTCGACCATATGGAGACGGGGATGATGGGCTATGTGAGCGTCGCCTGATGCGCCGGGCGCTGCCCCGCGCCCTGTTCGCGGCCGCGCTCTGCCTGCTCGGTGCCGGCACGGGCCGCGCCGACGGGCTCGACATCGCGGTGGGAAAAGCCGTGTTCGACCGGCCCTGGGTGCCAGCCCCCTCCTCCACGCGCGGCAATGACGGGCTCGGCCCGCTGTTCGATGCCCGCGCCTGCAGCGCCTGCCATCCCAAGGACGGGCGCGGCTCGGCGCGGCTCGGCGTTGACGGCGCGCCGCTCGGCCATGGGCTGGTGGTGGCGCTCGCGCGGCCGGGCGGGGCGCCCGACCCGGTCTATGGCGCCCGCCTCCAGACCGAAGCGGTGCAGGGCCTCGATGCCGAGGCGATCGTGCGCATCCGCGAGGGCCGCGACGATTCGGGGCGGGTCACCCGCGCGCCGGTTCTGAGCGCGCTGGCCTACGGCCCTCTCGCCTCCGACACGGTACCGCGCCTGCGCGTCGCGCCGGACCTGCGCGGACGCGGGCTGCTGGAGCAGGTGCCGCAATCCGCCATCCTGGCGCTGGAGGACCCGGACGACCGCGACGGCGACGGGGTGCGCGGCCGCGCCCATCGCGTCATCGGCGCGGACGGGCGCGACACCCTGGGCCGGTTCGGCTGGAAGGCGGCGCAACCCACGCTGGCCGGACAGATCGCCGAGGCGTTCCACCTGGATCTCGGCCTCTCCACGCCCCTCCTGCCGGAGCCGTGGGGCGATTGCACCCCGGCGCAAACGCTGTGCCGCGCCGCGCCCCACGGCGTGACGCACGAGGGCGAGAGCGAGATTTCGCCCGCTTTGTTCAACGCACTCGTCGCCTATGTGGCGGACCTCCCCGTGCCCGGCACGCAGGCCGATGCGGCCGGCGCGCGCCTGTTCGCCGCCACCGGCTGCGCCGCCTGCCACCGGCCGCACCTGCCGCTGGCGGGCGGCGGCACGGCGGCCCTGTTCACCGATGTGCTGCTGCACGATCTCGGCCCCGGCCTCGACGACGGGCTCGACACGCCCGCCGCCGCCGGCCGGGAATGGCGCACCGCGCCGCTCGCCGGCATCTCGCAGGCGCTCGCACGCGGCACCGGCCTGCTGCACGACGGGCGCGCGGCGGACGTGAAGGCGGCGCTCGCCTGGCATGGCGGAGAGGCGTCCTCGGCCCTCGCGCGCTACGGCCGGCTACCCGCCCACGACCGCGATGCCCTCATCCGCTATGTTTCCGGTCTCTAAGTCCCGCTGATCCGGGACACTTCCCTGGTCCCGCAGATTCCTTGCCCGAAGGTGCGCCGATGCTCCGAACGTCCCTCCCGTCCCGCATCCGCGCGCGCGTCCGCGGCCCCCTCGTGTCCGGCATGGTCGCGCTTGGCGCCGTGTTCACCGCCAGCCTGCCCGCCGGCGCGACGCCCAATGCCGTGCCGGTGATCGAAACCTGGCTGCTGCCGCGCTATGACGCGCTCGCCGCCTCAACCGCCCGGCAGGAGGAAGACTGGCGCGCCTTCTGCGCCAAGCCCACGGCCGAGGGCGTCGCCACACTCACGAACGATTTCCGCGCCGCCGGCGATGCCTGGGCGCAGGTGAGCTTCGTCACCTTCGGCCCGGTGATCCTGGCGCTGCGGGCGGACCGCTTCAACCTGTTCCCCGACAAGCGCAACGCGGTCTCCCGCTCAATCCCCGAACTGCTCGCGGACCCCGACGACAGCCGCCTCCAGGCGGACCGTTTCCCCCGCCTGAGCGCCGCCGTACAGGGCCTCCCGGCACTGGAGCGCGTGCTGTTCGAGCCGAACGCGGCGCAGGATCTGGTGAGCGGGCCGCAGGCGGCCCGACGCTGCCAGCTGGGCGCGGCCATCGCGCTCAACCTCGCCACCATCGCCAAGGAGATCCGCGCCGGCTGGGGCAGCGAGACCACCGGCCTGCTGGCGGAAGTGAAGAGCGGCACCGGCGACAAGGTGTTCCTGCCCGATCCGGCCCAGGTGCCGAGCCTGATCCTCACCGATCTCGCCGGCGCCTATCAGCGCGTGGTGGACCAGGGCCTCATCGCCGTGCTCGGCAAATCGCTGGAGGAAGCCAAGCCCCAGGCGGGCGAAGGCCGCCGCTCGGGCCGCGAGGCGGCCATTCTCCAGCAGATGGTCAAGAGCGCCAATGCGCTCGGCATCCTCCTTGCCGCCGACCTTCAGGAGCCAGCGAAGGGGCAGGTACTCGCCCGTTTCGCCGCCGCGCAGAAGGCGGTGGACGCCCTGCCCGCCGATCTCGGTGCCGCCGCTGGGGACGCCAAGCGGCGCAAGTTGCTGGAAAGCGCGGTCACCGAGGTGAAGGCGGCGCAGAAGGCGGTGGTCGACCCGCTCGCGGCCAAGCTCGGTGTGCCGCTCGGCTTCAATGCGCTGGATGGGGACTGAGCCATGATCTCCCGCCGCGCTCTGCTGCTCGGGGCCGGCGCCCTCGCCGCCGCCTCCCGCCTGGATCTCGCCCGCGCCCATGAACTTTCCCATGCGCAGGAGCGCACGCTTTCCGCCTCGCTCGCCCAGGGGTGGCTCGCGACCGGGCAGGTGGAGGGCGGTTTCGCGCCGCTCGCCCTCGACGGCGCCTTCGATGCCGACCCGCTCGCCCTCAGCCCCACCCGCCTGCACGCCATCGAGCCTGCGGCCGCCGGCCCGCTCGCCGTGGCGGTGGGCCGGCGGCCCGGCAAGGTGGCGCTGGTGCTGGATCGCGCGGCCGGAACGGAAGTGGCGCGCTTCGCGCCCGGCGGAGACCGCGTGTTCTCCGGCCACGGCCGCTTCACGCCGGACGGCACGGGCTTCCTCACGGTGGAGATCGACCCCGCGAGCGACCAGGGCACGCTCGCCCTGCGCAGCATCGCGGGGAATTTCGAGATCATCGCCGAATGGCCCACCCGTGGGCCCGGCCCGCACGACATGCTGCACATGGGCGACAGCCTCATCATCGCCAATGGCGGCGTCGAGCCCGGCACGCCGGCCGCCGTGGGCTGCGAGGAGACCGGCGCCAATCTCGCGGTCCTCGGCCCCGACGGCAGCGCGCGCGCGGTTTTCGCGCCCGGTGGCGATCTCGCCTCGCTCTCCCTGCGCCATCTGGCGCGGGACGGGGCGGGCGCGGTGATCGCAGCGCAGGAAATCTCCCTCGTGCCGTCCAGCAAGCCCCTGCTGTTCGCCATCGATGAAGCGCGCGGCCTCACCGCCTACGAGGCGCCGGACGAGGCGTGGATGGGCCTGCGCGGCTATATCGGCTCGGTGGCGCTCGATGCCTCGGGGCGGATCGCGGCGGCGGCGAGCCCGCGCGGCGGGCGGGTGGCGTTCTGGGAGCGCACGGGCCGCTATCTCGGCTTCGTACCGTTCCCGGACGGCTGCGGCCTTGCCCCCACCACCGAGGCCGGGCGGTTCCTGGCCACCAGCGGCTATGGCGAGGTGATCCTGATCGCGCTGGAGGATCGCGCGCCGCGCATCCTCGCCCGCCACACCGGCGGCCCGCGTTTTGACAATCACGTGTCCCGCATCGCGTGAGGGGAAGCGGAACTCCGGTGCCGGCTGCGGTGTTCCTTGGGGAAGACATCCGAGAGGAGAGCTCCATGGACACGCGGCAGGAAACCACGTCGTTGATCTCCACCAGCAAGGTGAGCGGCACCGACGTCTACAATACCGAAGGCGAGCACATCGGCTTCATCAGCGATGTCATGATCGACAAGCGCAGCGGCAAGGTGGCCTATGCGGTGCTAACCTTCGGCGCGGTGCTGGGCCTTGGCGGCGATCATCATCCCGTCCCCTGGGCGGCGTTGAAATACGATACCCGCCAGGGCGGCTATGTGACCGGCGTGACGATCGCGCAATTGCAGGATGCCCCGCCCTGGCCCGACGAGCAGGATTTCGACACCCGCCGCGCCGCCGAGCAGCGCCTGCACGGGCATTATGGCCTGCAGGGCTATTGGGTCGGCTGACCCCGCCTTCTTTTGCGATCGCAATGAAGAACCCGGCGCTGCGACGCCGGGTTTTTCTTGTTGTGACTTGCAACGCACACGCAAGCCGCAACGGAACATTGGGGGGCGCAGGACGTTTCATAATGGAGAAATGTCTTCAAGGAGAATGTCATGGACATTCGCGATGAAACCACTTCGCTGATCGCTGGCGACAAGGTCTCCGGAACCGCGGTCTACAATCCGGCGGGCGACCATCTGGGTTCGATCCATGATCTCATGCTCGACAAGCGCTCCGGCCAGGTGGCCTATGCGGTGATGTCATTCGGCGGTTTCCTGGGCATCGGCGAGAAATACCATCCCTTGCCGTGGTCCACGCTGGATTATGACCCGGCCCAGGGCGGCTATGTGGTGAACCTCAGCCGCACGCAGATGGAAGGCGCGCCGACCTACGGCGTCGAGGACCAGCCCACCTGGGACCGCGATTATGAAACCCGTGTGCACGATTATTATCGCGCGCCCTATTATTGGGGGATGTGAGCCATGCATCCCCGCCCCGTGCAGCCGCCGGCCGGCAGCCTCCCCTTCTCCCATCCGCGCTTTCGCCACACGCCGCAGGCGCAGGCGGGCTGGTGGGTGATGTCGCCGGAGGGCGCCCCATTGGAAGGACCGTTCCTCAGCCAGGCCGAGGCGGTGCGGCGCATCGTCTCCACCCGCTCGGCGACGCAGCCCGCACGGCGGGGCATCTGAGCGGTTGCGGGCCTTCGCCGCCCCACCGTCCCAACCCGGACCGCGATCTGAACGAGACGTGAGCAGCGAGGGCGGCGCTCACGCTGGCCAGGACCGACAGCCGTGCTAAGCTCCATTCTTTGGGGCTGGTGTTCGGAGGTCGCGTGAGCGGGACACCGGAAGTGAAAAAGCCGCGCGGTTCCGCGCGACCCGAGGCGGACGGCAACGCGACGGCGTTTCTTGATCGCGCGGTGATGCGCGCCCGCAGGGTGCTGGCCTGGGAACGGGCATGGCCCGTGATCGCCACCGCCCTGGTCGTGCTCGCCGCGTTCCTCGCCGTGTCGTGGGCGGGGCTCTGGCTGGTCGTGCCGCCGCTGGTGCGCATGGTCGGCTTCGCGCTGTTCGCCCTCGCCTTCCTGGCCAGCCTGTATCCGCTCGCGCGCCTGCGCTGGCCGCGCCGCGAGGAGGCGCTCTCCCGCCTCGACCGCGAGAGCCATCTGGCGCACCGCCCGGCAACCGCCATTTCCGATGCGCTCGCCACCCGCGCCGACGACCCCATCAGCGCTGCCTTGTGGCGCGCTCATGTGGCGAAGACGCTGGCGGCGGCCCGCAATCTCAAGGCCGGCCTGCCGGCACCCGGCCTTGCCGCGCGCGATCCCCGCGCGCTCCGCGCGCTGGCGGTGCTGGCACTGTTCGCCACCTTCTTCCTCGCCGGCGGCGAACGCTGGAGCCGTATCGAGAGCGCGTTCGACTGGTCCGGCGCCGTCATCCGCACGCCTTATCGCCTGGATGCCTGGGTGGACCCGCCGGCCTATACCGGCCGCCCGCCGGTGGTGCTGCCCGGCCTGCGCTCGGATGATCCCACCACCTTGCAGGCCGCCGCCCTTTCGGTGCCCGCCGGCAGCGTGCTGGTGGTGCGTGCCGTGGGGCTCGATGCCTCCGCGCTCAAGACCGAAGGCGGCATCGCCGAGCTGAAGCCGCAGGAGGACGCCGCGCAGCGTCCGCCCGAGGGCCCGGCGGCGCCTCCGCCGGAACGGCGGTTCGAGATCAGCCAGGCCGGCACCGTCTCGCTCGCCGGGCCGGACCGGCGCAGCGTGACGTGGAAGTTTTCGGCGCTGCCGGACGCGAAACCCACCATCGTCTTCGCCAAGGAGCCCCAGGGTGGCCAGCGCAACCAGCTGGTGCTCGCCTATCGCATCGAGGACGATTACGGCGCCAAGTCCGCGCGCGCCGTGTTCCAGGCCGCGCCGCCGCCCCCGCCCTTCTTCCCGCGCCCCGGCGCGCCCGCCCCGGTGGCCGCAAAGCCCCTGGTGGAGGCGCCCGATTTCGACCTCGCCTTGCCCGGCGCCGGCAGCAAGACCGGCGCGGCGCAGACCCAGAAGGATCTGGTGGCACATCCCTGGGCCGGCGCCCTGGTGCGCCTGACGCTGAAGGTGACGGACGAGGCCGGCAACACCGGCGAAAGCGAGACCAAGACCTTCCGCCTGCCGGCCCGCACTTTTACCAAGCCGGTCGCCCGCGCGCTGATCGAGCAACGCCAGCACCTCGCGCTGGATGCCGGGGCGAGCCGGCAGGTGCAGGACATCCTCTCCGCCCTGGCGCTTGCGCCGGACCAGTTCGGCATCCCGCCGGGGCAATATCTCGGCCTGCGCAGCGCCTATTGGCGGCTGCACAATGCTCGCTCGGACGATGATCTGCGCGGCGTGGTGGATTATCTGTGGGACATGGCGCTCGCCATCGAGGATGGCGATCTCAGCGCCGCCCAGAAGGAATTGCGCGACGCCCAGCAGGCCCTGCGCGATGCCCTGGAGCGCGGCGCGAGCGATGAGGAAATCAAGCGCCTCACGCAGGATCTGCGCGCCGCCATGGACAAGATGATGCGTCAGCTCGCCGAGGAGGCGCAGCGCAACGGCAATGCCGACGCCCGCCCGCTCGACCAGAACAGCCGCGTCATCCGCCCGCAGGACCTCCAGCGCATGCTGGACCGCATCGAGAACCTCGCCCGCAGCGGCGCCAAGGATGCCGCCAAGCAGCTTCTCGATGAGCTGCAGGCCATGATGGACAATCTCAAGCCGGGCAATCGCCAGGCCGGCCAGCAGGGGCAGCAGGGCCAGAGCGAGCTGGGCAATATGATCCAGGAGCAGCAGCGCCTGCGCGACCGCACCTATAAGCAGCGCCAGCAGCAGGGCCAGGGACAGCAAGGCCAGCAGGGGCAGCAAGGCGGCGAACAGGGGCAAGAGGGCGAGAACGGCGCCTTCGGCCCGCTCCAGGAAGGCCAGGAAAGCCTGCGCCGCCGCCTCGGCCAGATGCTCGACGAGATGCGCCGCATGGAGCAGCAGCGCGGCCAGGGGCAGGGCGAAGGCCAGGACCAAGCCGAGGGGCAGGGAGAAGGCCAGGGCCAGGGGCAGGGGCAGGCGGGCGAAGGCCAGGGCGGCGAGAGCGCCGCGGGCCGCGCGGGCCGCGCCTTCGGCCGGGCCGAACAGGCCATGCGCGATGCCGAGCGCGCGCTCGGCGAGGGCAATGCCCAGGGCGCGCTGGATTCCCAGGGCCGCGCCCTCCAGGCCCTGCGCCAGGGCGCCCAGGCCATGGCGGAAGGCCAGCAGTCCAATCCCAACGGCCAGGGCCCCGGCGGCCCGTCCGGCCAGGGCGCCCAGCGCACCGACCCCATGGGCCGGCCGCTGCGCAGCCAGGATTATGGCGACGATTATTCCGTGAAAGTGCCCGAGGAGGTGGATGTCCAGCGCGCCCGCCAGGTGCTGGAGGAATTGCGCCGCCGCCTGGAGCAGACCAACCGGCCCCAGCTCGAACTCGACTATATCGAGCGCCTGCTGGAGAATTTCTGACCCCGCGCGGCGCGGATCGCGCCCAAGCGGTCCTGCGCCGGCGTTCCCTTCGCCGGCGCGGCACGCGCGGCCGGGCGACGTTCAGCCCGTGCGGCGCGAGAGGCTGGCGGCCCAGAACAGGCTGGAGAAGAAGAAGGTCGGCGGTTCGAACCCGGCTTCGTCCAGCAGCTGCGCCACTTCGCTTTCCGAATGCGGCGGGTCTGCGCCCTGGAGGATCTTGCCGAGCTTCGCCTCCACCTCCAGCGCCGACGCGCCATGCATGCGCCAGCGCTCGCCCCAGGCCTTCAGCAGCAGGGGATGCTCGGCATAAGCGAAGCGGTTGCCGGCAAGGATCAGCGGCGCCCCCGGCTTCAGCCGCAGGGCGAGATCGGCCAGGATCGCGCGCTTCGCCTCCCGCCCCGGCAGATGGTGCAGCACGCCGATCAAGGTCGCCCCGTCGAACTGCGGTTCGGCCGGAAGATCCGACACCAGAGCGAGGCGGAAGGTGGTCCGCTCGGAAAGGCCGGCGCGCAGCACCTGCGCCGTCGCCAGCTCCAGCATGGGCGCGGAGGGGTCGATGGCGGTGAAGCGCCAGTGCGGCTCCAGCGCGCCGGCGCTCAGCACCTCCTGCGCCCCGCCGCCGGCGCCCGCCACCAGAATGTGCGCCGCCCCGCCCGTGCCGATGGTCGCCGCCAGCATGCAGGCGGACAATTCGTGGCACGCGTCATAGCCCGCCAGCGCGATCCGGCTCTGGGCCTGGTATTCGCCCGCCCGCGCGGGATCGAACTTGCGCACCGCCTCGCTGTCGGCGGACGCGGACGAGGCGGTCATTCCAGGCCCTCGATATGGCCGATGAACGGCAATTGGCGGAATGCGTGGGCGACATCCATGCCGTAGCCCACCACGAACACATCCGGGCTCTCGAAACCGACGAAATCCGCCTCGATCTGCACCGCCCGCTTGCCGGGCTTCTCCAGCAGCACGCACACCAGCACGCGCCGCGCGCCGCGCGCGACCAGAAGGTCCTTGGCGAACGCCAGGGTGCGGCCGGATTCCAGAATGTCGTCCACCAGCAGCACGTCGCGCCCGCGCACGTCGCTTTCCACATCGCGCAGGATCTGCACCTGGCCGGAGGAGACGGTCGCCTCCCGATAGGAGGAGAGGTGCACGAATTCCATTTCCGGCGTCAGGCCGGAGCCATGCAGCGCCCGCAGCAGATCCGCCGCGAACATGAACGAGCCCTTCAGCACCGCCACCACCAGCAGCTTTTCCGGCTCCAGGGCGGCGATTTCGAACGCCAGCTCACGATTGCGGGCGGCGATGCGGTTTTCATCGAACAGAACTTTAACCGTAGGGAGCGACATGGTTCCTCTCATTTCGTGCGAGCATGGACCGGGCGCGGGCAAGCGTCCAGACTCGGCCTGCAAGCGCCGGATGCGGCGGGGCCTTTCGCCTCGCCCGCCGGCACGGTCTATGGTTGGCGGGCGCAAGACGTCCGATTCGCTTAAGGTGGGGGCTTTGGTCCGCTTCGAGAATGTCGGCCTGAGATACGGCATGGGTCCGGAAGTGCTGAAGGACGTGACCTTCGGCATCGAGCCCAATTCGTTTCAATTCCTCACCGGGCCGTCGGGCGCCGGCAAGACCACTTTGATGCGCCTGCTGTTCCTCTCGCTGAAGCCGACGCGCGGCCTCATCACCCTGTTCGGGCGCGACGTGTCCTCGCTCGATCCCGACGAGGTGGCGGTGCTGCGCCGGCGCATCGGCATCGTGTTCCAGGATTTCCGCCTGCTTGACCATCTCACCACCTATGAGAACGTCGCCCTGCCGCTGCGCGTGCTCGGCAAAGAGGAAACCAGCTATCGCGCGGAAGTGACGGAATTGATGCATTGGGTCGGCCTCGGCGACCGCATGAACGTGCTGCCCCCCGTGCTCTCGGGCGGCGAGAAGCAGCGCGCCGCCATCGCCCGCGCGCTGATCGGCCGGCCCGAATTCCTGCTCGCCGACGAACCCACGGGCAATGTGGACCCCACCTTGGCGCGCCGCCTGCTGCGCCTGTTCGTGGAATTGAACAAATCCGGCACCTCGGTGCTGCTGGCCACCCACGACATCGCGCTGATGGACCAGTTCGACGCGCGGCGCCTCGTGATCGCGGACGGGCGGCTCTATGTCTATGAATAGCCCGCAGCTCGCCGAGAAGGAGGCGAAAACCGCACCCGCCCCGGCCCGCAGGAAGGCGAGCCGCAAGGCGCAGGGCTCCATCGTGCCGCGTGCCACGGTGGCCGGCCGGGCGCTGGTGGCCGTGGTGGCGATCATGACGTTCCTCGCCAGCCTCACGCTGGGCACCGTCATGGCGGTACGGGCGACGGCGGAAACCTGGCGCAGCGACGTGGCCCGCGAGGTGACGATCCAGATCCGCGCCGGCGATCCGGCCGCGGTGGATGCCCAGGTGAAGGCCGCCACCGAGATCGCCCAGCGCACCCCCGGCATCGGCGAAGTCCATGTGCTGAGCCAGGACGAGACCGGGCGGCTGCTGGAACCCTGGCTCGGCACCGGGCTCGATTTTTCCGACCTTCCGGTGCCGCGCATCATCGTGCTGCGGCTGGATCCGAGCCAGACGGCGGACCTTGCGCGCTTGCGGCGCACCCTCACCGACAAGATCCCCACCGCCAGCCTCGACGACCACCGCTCCTGGTCGCGGCGGCTCGGCTCCATGGCCGAAGGGGTGATGGCGACCGGCATCGGCCTGCTGGTGCTGGTGGCCATCGCCACCGTGCTGTCGGTGGTGTTCGCCACCCGCGCGGCGGTGGCGACCAACCGCACCATCGTCGAGGTGCTGCATTTCGTCGGCGCCCGCGACGGCTTCATCGCCGCGCAGTTCCAGCGCCATTTCCTGAAGATCGGCACTCAGGGCGGGCTGCTGGGCGGCCTGTGCGCCAGCGCCGTGTTCCTGGCCATCGCCAGCCTGCCGCGCCTCGGCTTCGGCGGCGATCCGGAAAACCCCTCCATCCTCACCTGGCTCTATCCCGGCCTGCTGGGATTCGCCGGAATTGCGGTGCTGGTGCTGCTGGTCGCGGGCGTTACCGCCTTGACCTCACGCATGACCGTTTACCGGACGTTGAGGACGATCCAGTGAGGCGGCTCAAAATTTCTCCTCGCCCACGCCTTATTCAACAGACATGCTGCGCTGATGATGGCTTCTGAAGCAGCGCCAGACTCCCGCATCGGCCCGGCTGCCCAGGGCAGGCGGCGGCGCTCGCGGCGCCGCATGGCGCTGCTCGCGGTCGGCCTGCTGATCGGCAGCGCCACTTTGACCCTCGCCGGGGGCTTCTTTCTGTTCACGGCGCGCATCGCCGGTCGGGAGCCTGTCACGCTGAAGCCGGTGGATGCCATCGTGGTGTTGACCGGCGGCCAGTCGCGCGTGTCGGACGGCGTGCAATTGCTCGCGGAGGGGCACGGCAAGCGGCTGCTGATCACCGGTGTGAACCGCAGCACCTCGCCCGGCGAACTGCGGCGCGCGCTGCCGGTGAGCGAAGCCCTGCTGGAATGCTGCGTCGATCTCGGCCACAAGGCGCTGAATACCTGGGGCAATGCCATCGAGGCTGCGGAATGGGCGCGGGCCAAGCGCTTCCGCTCGCTGATGGTGGTCACCTCCACCTGGCATATGCCGCGCGCCCTGTTCGAACTCGGCCGTGCCCTGCCGGATGTGGAGCTGGTCGCCTATCCCGTGGTGAGCGACCGCATGAGCGAACGGGGATGGTGGAGCGATCCGCAGATGGTGAAGCTCCTCGTGAAGGAATATTTGAAGTACATGATGGCGAAGGCCAAGATCCGCCCGGCTCAGGCGGTTGCGCCCCTCGATTCGCCGCCGCCCGCGCCCGCGCAGGTTTCGGCCAATCGCTGATCCGCCGAAAGGCACGCACGACGGGGCCAGGGGACGAAGCGTGATTGTTCTGCGGTCGATCCTGTTTCAGGTGCTGTTCTACGGCATCACAATCATCGTCATGCTTCTGCTGCTGCCGCTGATGGCCATTCTCCCCCGGCGGGTGCTGTGGGATCGCTTCATCATGCTGTGGGTGCGCATCGTCATGCTGCTGCTGCGCGTGGTGGTGGGCATGAAGGTGGAAATCACCGGCCGGGAGAACATTCCCGAAGGCCCGCTCCTGGTGGTCGCCAAGCACCAGTCGGCGTGGGAAACCATCGCTTTGCTGCCGCTGTTCACCGATCCGGTGTTCATCCTGAAACGCGAGCTGATGTCCATGCCTCTGTTCGGCTGGTTCCTCGCCAAGGCCGAGATGGTCCCCATCGACCGCAGCGCGGGCTCCTCGGCGCTGCGCGGCATGACCGACGCGGCGCTGGAGAAGATCGGCGAGGGCCGGCAGATCCTGATTTTCCCGGAAGGCACACGCCGCCCGCCCGGCGCGCCCCCGGCCTATAAATTCGGCGTCGCCCACCTCTACACGACCCTGAAGGCGCCCTGCCTGCCGATCGCGCTCAATTCCGGCCTGTACTGGCCGCGCAACCAGATGATCCGCCGACCCGGCACGGTGCGGGTGGAGATTTTGCCGGTTATCCCCATCGGATTGCCGCGCGGCGTGTTCCTGAAACGCATGCAGGAGGTGATCGAAACCGCCTCCGATCGCCTGCTGGAAGAGGGATTGCAGGAGCTTGGCCCGAACGCGCCGAAGATCGACCGCAGCGCGGCCGCCGGGGCGGCCGATTTATCCCCATAATTCGGCCCTGTGGAAAACTCTTGATCGCGGATTCGGGCTGTTCTAGTTTCGTTCTCATGAACGCGACTGATTCGCTCCTTATCCCCTTGTTCGATGCCGGCCGGCTCTCCGGGCTGACGGGTGGTCCTTTGGGCCCGCGCTATCGATTCTGGCGCGACGCGGACGGGCAACGTCACATCTTCTCCATCTACGACGCCGAAGCGGTGCCGGACTATCCGGACGCGCTCGCCATCGTCGCGCGGCGCACGCCGGCGGGTCCCATCGCCATGTGGGCCGGCCCGGCCGGTGAACCGGCGCGACGGGCCGCCCGCCGCATGAATGCGGAAGAGGTGCATGTGCACGTTTTCGGCGACGAGGTGCCGGAAACACTGGCCCGCCTGCTGCGGCCCCATCAGGCCCCGGCGGAACGCCTCGCTCTGCCCGCGCCCGCCCCGAGCGCCCCCGTGTTCGCGAACCACGATCGCCGGGCCGCCTGACTTCGCAGAAGCGCGAGCGCAGAGGCCGGCGCGATCAAAACGCCGGCGCGCTGCCTCAAGCCCATGCGCCGGCGCACGCACCGCTTCGGACGGTTCGCGAAAACCTGCCTGCCTGAGCGCCATCGGCCGGCGCTGCCGGCTCGCGCCGTGGGCGCTGCTCCATCTTTGATCGAAGGTCCGGACGTGCCGCGCGACAGCGCCGCATGCCCCTGCCGCGCGTTCGGATTCATTGGCCGCGAACATTCACCCGAAATGCCGGTTTCATCCGCCGGAAAGGCGCGGAGAATGCGCACGAAACCGCTGTTCGTCTTCGCTAAGCCATTGTTTCACGTGAAACATTTTGTGGCGACATGCACCCCCGGCTGCCGCCCGCGGGAAATTTCCTAATAATCCCATTGGGCGCCGATGCCCACTTCGGTGCCGCCATCGGCCCCCGTCGCCCCCTGCAGGCGGATGTTGCGGGTGATGTCGATATCCACCGTGGCGGCGCTGGAGCCCGAGGTGGTGCCCTGGCGCACACCCAGATAGATGCGGTCGTTCAAGCGCTTGCCGATGCCGAACTGGCCGCCCGTGCCGGCGGCGTTCGTGCCGACATCCACGCTGTCCACCCCGAGCGACCGGCGCAGGCTGGAGAGCGCGGCATTGCCGCTTCCCGAAAGCGTCGCCACCGTCTGCGCCACCTGCAGCGCCTGCCCCGCGCTGAGCTGGCCGGCGGAGCGGCCGAACAGCAGGCGCGCCACCACCTCGTCCTGCGGCAGGGTCGGGGTGGAGGAGAACGTGATCTCCGGCTGCGAGGCCCGGCCGGAAATGGTGACGCGCGCGGTCACGTCATTGGCGGTGCTCTCGGCGATGAAATCCAGGTCCGGATCGGTGGTGCCGTTGAAGGTCAGCCGGCCGCGGGTGAAATCCAGGCGCCGGCCCACGATGTCGAAGCGCCCGCGTAGCAGCTCGAATCCGCCCACCGTCACCGGCGCCGCACTGGTGCCGCGCACATTGAGCGTGCCGGAAAGCTCCGCATCCACGCCCATGCCACGCACGAACACGCGGTTGGGCGCGTTCACGCTCAGGTCCAGGCTCGCCAGGAAGGCACCGGGGCGTGCGCCCGGCCCCTGCCCGGCCGCGCGGCGCGGCGCCGCGGGGGGCTGGGTGAAGGTCTTGCCCGGCGGCACGTTCACATGCTTCACGTTCAGCGCCCGCGCCCCACCTGGCAGGCGGTCGGGAATGTTGATGTCCAGCGCCCGCACATTGATCTGGCCGCCGATGGTGGGCCGGGTGGCGAAGGCGCCGCCGATGGCGATCTGCCCGTCGGCGACGAAGCGCACGATCTCGCTGTTCACCAGCCCCGCATTGTTCAGCGTCAGGTCGAGCCGGCCGGGGAAGCCGGCGCGGGCGTCGAGCGTCACGTTGCCATTGCCTCGGATCGACCCGCCGTTGAGCGTCGCCGCCTGGAAGGAGGAGAGCGTGACCGACCGGTCGGTGCCGGTGATCACCGCCTGGATCTTGTCCAGCGTCACCCCGCTCACCGCATCCTCGTAGCGCCCGCCGGCGATGCGCACGGTGCCGCCCGCGCGCGGATCGGCCAGGCTGCCACGCACATTGGCATCCACCGTCGCGGTGCCGGTCGCGCGGGCCCCGGAGGTGGCGAGCACCGCATTGGCGATGGCGAGCGAGATGTTGCCGCGCATGGAAAGATCCAGCCCATTGCCCTGGAACGGCACGGTGCCGTTGATGGCAACGCCGGAGAGCGCGGGCCCGGAGATGGTGGACGCGATGCGCACGCTGCCGCCGTCGAGCGTGCCGTTCGCCCGCACATCGAACGGGCCGGCGCCGGCGCGGGTGATGTCCGGGCTGGTGGCCCGCAGCACGGCAAGGTCGTAGCGCCCCGTGGGGGCTGTGGCGGGGCCGGTGATGCGCGCGCTGCCGTTCAGCGTGCCGGAAAGGTTCAGGGCGGGGTCGGCCAGCGCCGCGAGCGCCAGGGGCAAGGCGCGGATATCGAGCGTGAGGTCGAGCGTATCGCCCGCACTGCCTTGCACAGCAACGCTTCCCCCGCCCGTGGCGAGCGCGAAGCGATCCACCGCCACCGTGCCGTCGCGCATGCTCAGCGTGGCAGGCGCGGAGAGCGTGACATTGGTGCCCGCGCGGGTGATGCGCAGCGTATCGAGGCGGAAGGCCTGTTCCTGCGCCGAGGCGGTCAGCCGCCCGCCGGCGGCGATGGTGGCGCCCTGGGCATCGGCATTCAGCGTCAATGCGGTGCCGCCGCCGGCCTCGCTGGCGACGATGCGCGCCCGGGAAACCTGGAGCGAACCGGCGGAAATACCGGTGGCGTCCACCGTTCCGCGCAGCGCGCCGGTGCCGGCGCGCGGGTCGGCGATGGACAGGTCGATGCGGGCGCCCTGCACCCGCTGGCCGGCCGCCAGCACATTGTCGAGGTCCGCCCGCAAAGCGATGCGCTGGGTGCCGGCCATCTCGTCGAGCACGACAGTGCCCTCCGCGCGGCCGGCAAGCTCGGTGAGGGCGAAGGCGGAAACGTCCGCAAGATTTCCGGCGGAGAACGAAACCTGCCCGGTCAGAAGGCCGCTCGCGGCGGCGGTCAGCGCGCCTTGGGCGCTCACGGAGCCGACCGCGAAATCTAGGCCGCTCAAGGCGCGGCTGCCATCGGCCCCGGTGGCGAGGGTCGCCGAACCGCGCGCAGGCTTGCCACCCACCTGGCCGGCGAGCCGGGCATTGCCGCCGATCCGGCCAGTGAGGTCCTTCAGGTCCGCATCCAATGTGAGGCCGGAGATCGGCTGGCCCATGGCCTTGCCCTGATCCACCGCCAGGCGCGCGGTTACATTGAGCGCATCGAGCGTGCCGGAAAAGGCCGCGCGCCCGTTGGCCGCGCCTTCGAGCCGGGAATCCAGGCGCGACAGGTCGCGCAGCGTCACTTCGCCGATGAGGTCGGCGGCGCGGCGATCCACCTTCCCGTTCACCGCCAGGGCGAGGCCGGGGGCATCGAGCTTGAGGTCCTGCACCGTGAGCGCGCCATCCCCGGCATAGGAGAGGCCGCCCGCCACCTGTGCCGCGCCGCCCACGAGACCGTCCACAGCGGCCATGCCCGTCTCCACATCGCGGGAGGAACCGTTCAGCTTCAGGGCGATGGCACCGTTCGGCCCGGCGCGCTTCACCTCGGCGTCGAGGGCGATCACGCCACGCAGCGGCTGATGCGCGAGCGGGGCGAGGGCGGCAAGATCGAGACGCGGCATGTGCACCGTGCCGTCGATCAGATCGGCGCCCGCGCGCCCGGTGAATTTCAGATCGAGGCCGGCCAGCGCCACCGCGAGATCGCGCAGTTCGGGCGCGCCGGCGTGCGGCAGGACGCCGGAAAGCGCGAGCGTGCCGCGCGGGCCCAGCGCCTTGGCGACGGCGGGATCGGCGGCGGACAAGCCATCCGCCGCGGCGTCGGCGCGGAAGGTCAGTCCCCCCGCTCCATCGTCGGCGGTGCGGGCCGTGAGGGTGAGGGTCTGCGCGCCATAGCCCGCGCCGGTCAGGCCCTGTGCGGAGGCGGTGACCTGGGCGCGGGGTGCCGCGAGCGGTCCGCTCACCGTGCCGTCGGCCTTCAGCGCGCCCCAGCCAATGCCGGGAAGCAGCGCGGAAAATGCGGCCGCATTCCCGGCGGTGGCGGAAAAATTCAGGTCCGCCGTCCCCTCGGCGGTCTGCAGCGTGCCGCCCACGGATGCGGCCAGCCCGGCGGAAGCCAGCGTGAACCGGCGGATCGAGACGGTCAGCGCCGGATCGACGAGCACCGCGGCGGCAAGCTCCGTGCGGCCCGCGAACAGGGGCGCGACATTGGCCGGCAGCGCCTTTTGCAGATCGCCGGTGAGCGCGAGCGTCGCGAGATGGGAAGCGCCTTGCGCCACGATATCGGCGGTGCCGTCCAGCCGCAGCACCGAACCGGCGGTGGCGTTGAGGGTGCCGCTCCATTTTTCGAGCGGCCCGGACCCCTTCACCTGCGCATCCAGGGGCGGCAGGCCTTCGAGGGCGGCCATGCGGGCGACGAGGCCGCCGGCCGGCTCGCGGGCGGCGAGGTCGAGGTCGAGCGTGCGGCCCTCGGGCACGTAGCGAATGGTGCCGGCCACCGAGCCGGGCTCGTCACGCCGCTCCAGATCGAACTTGAGCGAGATGCCCTTTGCGGGCTCCATCAGGCGCAGGCCGCCTTCGAACTGCAATTGCGCCTTGCGGCCCAGAACCGGCTCAGCGAGATCGATCCGGTCGAGCGCGAGGCGATCCACGACGACCCGCAGGGCCATGCCGCCGCCGGCCGGCGCGGGAGCGGGCTCCGCGGGCGGGGGAAGGTCCGGCGCGCGCAGCACGTTCACCCGCGCCGCCTGGACCAGGGAGACATCCACCGTGCCCGACAGCAGCGCGAGCGGCGACCAGCGCAGGCGCAGGTCCTCCAGCTCGAGGAACTTGCCCTTCGGATCGGCCAGTTCCACCCGCGCGAGCGCGATATCGCCGGGCACGAAGCCGGTCAGGCCGGTGAGCGTCACGCGCAGCCCGTTGGCGGAGGCGAGCTCGGAGGCGAAGCGGGCGAGGAAGGCCTTGCCGGGCGGCGTCTGGACGATGCCGAAGGCCAGCAGGGCGAACGCCACCACTGCGACCAGCACGACCGCCACGGTCAGCGCGATGCCTCTGAGGATGCGGGAGAAGATCGCCATCAGAAAGACTGCCCCAGGCTGACGTAGAGGCCGTAATGGGTGCCGGCCACCTGCGGATTCACGGGGAAGGCCAGATCGAGGCGGATCGGGCCGATGGCGGTATAATAGCGAAGGCCGATGCCGTAGCCATATTGCAGTTCCGACAGGTTCGGCGTCTCCGAGGCGAAGGCCGAGCCCATGTCGAGGAATGGCACGATACCGATAGTGTCGGTGACGCGGATACGCGCCTCCACCGAGGCGGCGAAGAAGCTGAGGCCGCCGACGATGTCGCCGAAGGCATCGCGCGGGCTCGCAGACTGATAATCATAGCCGCGCAGCGTGCCGCCGCCGCCCACATAGAACAAGCGCTGGGGCGGCGCGTCGTAGAAATCCGCGCCGACGATCGAACCGGCCTGCACCCGGCCGGCAAGAATATAGCGCTTGTCCTCGTCCAGGGCGTGATAAGCGGCGATCGAGCCCTTCATCAGCATCGGGCCGGCGCCGGACTGGCCGAACATGGCGAACGGCTCAATGGTCGCGCTGGCGCGGATGCCGCGCGAGGCGTCAAGCAGCGAATCCGTGGTGTCGTAATTGGCTTCGACGGGCACGCCGACGATGGTGTAGTCGCGCAGGCTGATCGCGTTCTCCACCTGCGACTGTTCCAGGTCCACGCCCACCTGCACGTTCAGCGTATCGTCGAAGCGATGGCGGATGCCACCGACGAAGGTCTCGCCCTGCCGCACATAGGCGTTGGTGACTTCCCGCAGGATCGCCGCCTGGGCGACCAGATCGTCGTTCGGCGTGATGATGCCCGGCTTCATGAAGGTGGCGGCGAAGCGATAGCCGAAGGGGTCGGCATTGGGGACGGAATCCGGCTCCTTGCCGAACCAGGACACCTGCCCGTCGAGCCGCAGCGTCTCGCCGCCGCCGAACAGATTGCGGTGACCCCAGAAGACATTGGCCGCCGAGCCGTCAGTGTTGGAATATTTCGCGCTGAAGCCGACATAGCGCGGGTCGCGCTCGCTGATCTCCACCTCGATGGGCAATTGGCCTTGCGCGTTGAGGCGATCCGCCTCCTTGAAGCGCACGCCGCCGATGATCTCGAAGGTCAGCAGCCGCTTGCGCAGCGCCGCGAGGCGCTCGGGGGAGAACGGCTCGCCGGGGCGGATCTCGATGCGCTCCAACACGAATTCCGGCTTCAGCGTCTTGGTGCCGGACACGGTGAACGGCCCGAAGGTTGCCACCGGCCCCGGCGCGACCAGGAAGGTCACGTTCAGCGTGTGGCCGGCATGGTCGGCCACCACATCCTTGCCCACCACCTTGGCGAAGGGATGGGCGCTGTCGCGCAGGCTCGCGACGATGGTCCCCTCGGCGCCGAGCACCGCGGTGGAGCGCGCAGGCTCGCCCGCGATCAGGCGCAGGCGGCGCGGCGGCGGGGCTTCGGCGAGAGGGCGCCTCGTTGCCGCATCCAGCACCAATATGGTGCCGAAGGTGAAGCGCGGGCCCGTGCCCACCGTCACCACCACCGGCACGGGGCCTGCGGCGCGCGCCGCATCCACGGCGGCGAACACGTCCGGCGCGTCGGGCGGCCGACCGGCCACGAGGATGGTCACCGTGCCGGCATAATAGCCCTCCGCATAAAGGGCGGCGATGATCCGGTCCCGATCCGCCAGCGCTCGGCGCACCAAGCCTGCGGCGCCGGAAGGGGCATTGCGCTTCAGGGATTCCAGATTGGATGCGTCCGACACGTTGGACCGCAGGGCGGCATCGCCCGTGACGTCGAACGTGACGGTATAGGGAACCGCATCGACGGCCGGCGCCGCGTCCCTGGCGCGATCGGGATCGAACCAGGCCATGGCGCGGTCGAAGAAAGTGGCGGCATCATCCGCCGGCGCGGGCTGGGCCGCTTGAGGGGGCTGGGCGGGCGACGCCTGGGAAGAGGAGGCCGGCTGGGCCATCGCTGCGGGCGCGGCGAGGCAACCCAGCAACAGAAGGCTGGAAAGGCAAGACCCGCGGAGCGCCGCCGCGCAAGGGGCAATGTTTCGCGACATTGGCCGCCGTGGAGCATCCCGCAAAATGTCTCGCCCGTTCGCCTCCCTTTTCCCCTGCAGTGTACCGGGGCGGGCGGCGCGCGTCCATCCGCAGGGACGATCGCGCTTAACGCTTGATGAAGCTAAAGCTCTGGAATTGCTCGCGTGCCATTTTCGCCACCCCCGCCGGGACAATGCGGGGCGCAGGTACATTCGGCGCGCAAACGGCTCGACAGGATTCAACGGGAATGCGACTTTCGGCGGGCCTGTGGGGGGCAGCTGGCGCGCGGACGCCGGCCGGGATTGGGGGGCGACGTGAAGCACAAACTCACGGTCTATATCGGCATCGCGATGGTGCTGGGCATCGTCGTTGGCTACACCAATCACATGCTCTGGCCCGACCCCGACACGGCGCGCCAGATCGCCGATCACATCTCCCTCATCACCGAAATCTTTCTGCGGCTGATCAAGATGATCATCGGCCCCCTGGTGTTCACCTCGCTGGTGGCCGGCGTCGCGCACATGGGCGACATGAAGACCATCGGCCGGGTCGGCGGCAAGGCGATGATCTGGTTCATCACCGCCTCCTTGGTGTCGCTGTTCATCGGCCTCATCATGGTCAATCTGCTGCAGCCGGGACACGCGCTGAACATTCCGCTGCCGGCCGTGAACACGGCGACCGGCGTGCAGGAGGCTAACTTCTCGCTGCGCGATTTCATCAAGCACGCGGTGCCGGACAGCGCGGTCGGCGCGCTCGCCAACAATGAAGTGCTGCAGATCGTCGTGTTCGCGATCCTGTTCGGGCTCGCTGCCGCTTCAGCCGGGCACAAGGCGAAGGTGCTCGTGGGCCTGATCGAGGAAGCCTCCCATGTGGTGCTGAAAATCACCGGCTATGTGATGTCGCTGGCCCCCATCGCGGTGTTCGCCGCCATGGCCGCGACTGTCACCGAGCATGGGCCGGGCATTTTGTTGAGCTACGGCCGATACATGGCCTCGTTCTATTTCAGCCTGTTCATCCTGTGGCTGGTGATGGTGGCGGTGGGCTATGCGATCCTCGGCAAGACCGCGCTGCGCGTGGTCAGCCTGGTGCGCGCGCCATTCGTGGTGGCCTTCACCACCGCATCGAGCGAAGCCGCCTATCCCAGCATGATGCGCCAGCTGGAGAAGGTGCCGGTGAGCGAGAAGATCGTCAGCTTCGTGCTGCCGCTCGGCTATTCGTTCAATCTCGACGGGTCGATGATGTATTCGACCTTCGCGGTCATGTTCATCGCCCAGGCCTATGGCATGGAAATTTCCACCACCCAGCAGATCGTCATGCTGCTGACGCTGATGATCACCTCCAAGGGCATGGCCGCCGTGCCGCGCGGCTCGCTGGTGGTGGTGGCGGCGACGCTGGAGATGTTCCACCTGCCCGCGGCCGGCCTGCTGCTGGTGCTCGGCGTGGACCAGTTTCTCGACATGGGGCGATCGGCGACCAACGTGCTCGGCAACGGCATCGCCACCACCGTCGTCGCCAAATGGGAAGGCGAGAATGTGGACGCCGGCACCACCGACGAGGACGAGGAACTAGCGGCAGCGGCCTGAAGCCGGCGGCGGTCCAGGCCCGCCGGCGCGGCGTTCAGGCGGAGATCTGCGGCGCTGCTAGGGCAAGCAGTTGCGCGTGCACGTCTTCCAATATCTCTTCGGAGAGTGCCGCATCGCTTTGCGCAACCGCGCGGGAGAGCGCCATGCCGCCCACCAAAGCGGAAACCATGAGGATGGCCCGCGCCCGGCGGCTCGAACCTTTCCCTCCGTCGTCCTCCGGCAACAGGCTCTCGAAGGCGGCGATATAGGCCCCGATGCCCGAGGCAAAGCCTTGCTGCACCTGGGTATCCTGGTGGCCGACCTGGGTCGCCACGGCCGCCATGGGGCAGCCCTCCTGCGGGGCGTCGCGATGCGCTGCCGAGAGGTAAGAGTCCAGATAGCGCGGCAAGCCGCCGCCATCGGGGGCGGCGCGCACCGCGATCCGCTTCACGCTGCGCGCGAAGGCGGCATCGAACGCCTCCACCGCCAGCGCATCCTTTGAGGCGAAATGGCCGTAGAAGCCGCCATGGGTGAGCCCTGCGGCGCGGGTGATTTCGGCGACGCCCACCTCGAAGCCACGTTCGCGGAACAGACGTGAGGCGGCGCGGATGATCGCGGCGCGATGTTCGGCCGCCTTTTCCTTGGAAACCTTCACGCGAAAACCCTCCCCTGGTTTGCATGCCTCGGGCGGCAGGAATGCGCGGCTCGAGGAGCACCTGGCTTGACTTTAATTATGATGACCATACTGTATCTTCAAAGATGATGCTCGTCATCATTAATCCATTCCGGCCGGCCGTCGGCGTCGCGGAGCCCTTCTGATGTTGTCAAATCGTCTCGCGGCTTTCCTTGCGGCCCGCGGCATTCATTACGGCTGGGTGGTCGCCGGCGTCACCTTCCTCACCATGCTGAGCGCCGCTGGCGCCGTGGGCGCTCCCGGCGTGTTGCTCCTGCCACTTCAGCGTGAGTTCGGCTGGTCCACATCCGAGATTTCCGCCGCCATGGCGGTGCGCCTGCTGCTGTTCGGCCTCATGGGCCCGTTCGCGGCGGCGCTGCTCAATCGCTTCGGCTTGCGCCGTATCATCCTGTGTTCGCTGGGCCTTGTCGGCGGCGGACTTCTGCTTTCGCTGGCCATGACGCAGGTGTGGCAATTGATTCTGCTCTGGGGCGTGGTGGTGGGTGTCGGCACCGGACTGACCGCCCTGGTTCTGGGCGCCACAGTCGCAACCCGCTGGTTCGCCCATCGGCGCGGCCTGGTCATCGGCCTGCTGACGGCAAGCTCCGCCACCGGGCAATTGGTGTTCATGCCCGCCCTCGCCATGCTCTCCGAACATTACGGCTGGCGGGTCGCGCTGGCGCTATTGTGCATCATGCTGGCGATCGTGGGACTCGTGGCCCTCGCCTTGATGCGCGACCGCCCCTCCGACCTCGGCCTCGTGGCTTATGGCGACAAGGGCCCCGCGCTGACCCTCGTGACCCCGCCCCAATCGGTGGCCTGGGCGGCGCTGGATGCCCTGCGCTCTGCCGCGAAGACCCGTGTGTTCTGGGTCTTGTTCGCCACCTTCTTCATTTGCGGAGCCAGCACCAACGGCCTGATCCAGACCCACCTCATTCCCTTGTGCGCGGATTTCGGCGTGCCGGAGGTGAGCGCCGCCGGAATCCTCGCAGTGATCGGCGTATTCGATTTCATCGGCACGGTGGGATCGGGCTGGCTGTCGGACCGCTATGACAACCGCTGGCTGCTGGCCTGGTATTACGGCCTGCGGGGCCTTTCCCTGCTGTATCTGCCGTTCTCCGATTTCACTTTCTACGGCCTCTCGATCTTCGCCGTGTTCTACGGGCTCGACTGGGTGGCGACCGTGCCGCCGACGGTGAAGCTCACCGTCGAGCGCTTCGGACGGGACAAGGCGAACCTTGTGTTCGGCTGGATCTTTGCCGGCCACCAGATCGGGGCTGCGACCGCAGCGTTCGGCGCCGGCCTCTCGCGCACCGTGCTCTCCAGCTATCTGCCGGCCTTCTTCATCGCGGGGGCCCTGTGCCTGATCGCAGCCGCGCTGCTCGTCACGCTCAATCGCCGGAGCGCGGACGCCGTCCCCGCCCCGGTTCCCGCCGAATAGGACCTCGTTACGCCACGGAGGCAACATCATGCCCGCCCTTTCTGATCCCATCGTCATCGTTTCCGCCGTCCGCACGCCGCTCGGCCGATTCCTTGGCGCGCTCTCGCCCGCTCAAGCGCCGCAGCTCGGCGCGCATGTCATCCACGCCGCCCTGGAAAGGTCCGGCCTTTCAGCCGACCGCATCGACGAGGTGCTGATGGGCTGCGTGCTGCCGGCGGGTCAGGGCCAGGCGCCGGCCCGCCAGGCGGCGCGCGGCGGCGGTTTGCCGGATTCGACCGGCGCCACCACCGTCAACAAGGTGTGCGGCTCGGGCATGAAGGCGACCATGCTGGCGCATGATCTGATCGCCGTCGGCTCGGCGGAGATTGTGGTCTCGGGCGGCATGGAATCCATGTCGAACGCCCCTTATCTGCTCCCGAAGGCGCGCGCCGGCTATCGCGCCGGCCATGCCCAGGTGCTCGATCACATGCTGCTCGACGGGCTGGAAGACGCCTATGAAGGCGGCCGGCCCATGGGCGATTTCGGCGAGGCCACCGCGCAGGCCTACCAATTCACCCGCGACGACCAGGATGCCTATGCGGTGGAGACCTTGACCCGGGCCCGGCGCGCCATTGCCGATGGCGACTTCAAGGCGGAGATCGCCCCCTATCTGCTCAAGGGCAAAGCGGGCGACCTGCTGGTCTCCGATGACGAGAACCCGCTGAAGGTTTCGCCCGACAAGATTTCCGGCCTCAAGCCGGCCTTCCGGCCGGACGGCACCATTACCGCCGCGAGTTCTTCGGCCAATGCCGACGGGGCGGCAGCTTTGGTCCTCACCCGGCGCTCGATCGCCGAGCGCGAGGGCCTGCCAATCCTGGCGGAGATCAAGGCCCACGCCACACACTCGCAGGATCCGGCCTGGTTCACCACGGCGCCAATCCCCGCCATTCGCAAATTGCTCACGAAGACGGGCTGGGCCGTCGATGACGTGGACCTGTTCGAGATCAACGAAGCCTTCGCCGCTGTCGCGATGGCCGCGCAGCGCGATCTCTCCATTCCGCGCGAAAAGCTCAACGTGAACGGCGGGGCTTGCGCCCTCGGGCATCCCATCGGTGCCACGGGCGCACGCCTCATCGTCACTTTGCTCCACGCGCTGGAGCGGCGCGGCATGAAGAAGGGCGTCGCCGCCTTGTGCATCGGCGGCGGCGAGGCAACGGCGATCGCTGTCGAGCGGATGCAGTGATCGCCCTTTGCGGCACGAGCGGCGGAGAGAAAACCCTCAGCCGCTCCCGATAAGAATGCCCGCGGCGAGCACCAGCGCGCCGCCAAGCACCACCTGGAACACCGCCCGTACGAACGGGGTCTCCATATAGCGGTTCTGAATCCAGGCGATGGCCCACAATTCCACGAACACGACAGCGACCGCGAGGACGGTCGCCGTCCAGAAATCAGGGATGAGGTAAGGCAAGGCATGGCCGAGGCCGCCGACAGCCGTCATCACGCCCGACGCAAAGCCGCGCTTAACGGGTGATCCGCGCCCCGAGATGACACCATCATCATGCGCGGCTTCGGTGAAGCCCATGGAGATGCCTGCACCGACCGCCGCCGCGAGGCCGACCAGCAAGGTGGTCTGCGAATTCTGCGTTGCGAACGCGGTGGCGAAGATGGGCGCGAGCGTGGATACTGAACCGTCCATCAGGCCGGCCAAGCCCGGCTGCACCCAAGTGAGCACGAACTGGCGGCGCGCGCGCCCTTCCTCTTCGGCCTTCACATCTTCCGGGCGGTTTGCAGCTTCCAATTCCTCCGCGATGGCTTGGTGATTCTGCTCCTGTGTGGCGAGGTCGCCCAAGAGCCGGCGCGTGCCGGTGTCGCTCGCGCGTTTGGCGGCCTCGAGATAGAAGCGGGCGGAATCCTCTTCCATCTTGCCGATCTCGGCCCGGATACGGTCGATACCGAGATTCTTGACCAGCCAGACGGGGCGCCGCGCGTAAAATCCCGCCACATGCTCGCGGCGAATGAGCGGAATGTGCCTACCGAAGCGGCGTTCGAATTCTTCGATCAACCTGCGCCGATGCTGGGTCTCTTCTTGTACCATGCCTTCGAAGACATGTGCGGAGGCGGGATATTCATGGCGGATCAGCTCGGCATAATCGGCATAGATCCGCGCGTCGTCTTCTTCCTGAGAAATGGCGAGGGCGAGGATCTCACGTTCCGAGAGATCGGAAAAATTGCGGCGGCTGGAAAGGCCGGGGATCATGCGGAATGCTCACTTTAGAATTAATCTAAATATACAGCAATCCGCGGAATTTTGCCAGGATTTGTCTTGCGACACGTTGGCCATTTATCTTTTTTGAACGCAAAAAGCCGCCCGTGAGGGCGGCTTTTTGTTTTGGCTCGTAAGCATGGCATTGTTTTATGTCTGAATGTCCTTTGCAGGCCTGGC